>NZ_CP121650.1:1555000-6355000 GCF_029714405.1 Bradyrhizobium sp. CB82
GCTCGCCCGCACTTCTGCAAACGCTTCGTCCACAGCCCCGGTCGCCGGCCAACCAGCCGGTGTGATATCTCTCGTCATGGCGTTGCTCTCCTTTGTGGAATCAGCACCCCGAGCCTACCGGCTCAAGGTGGGCAACGCCGACCTCTTCAGAAATTCAACAGAACCCGGGACATCCCCGCTCGAGCGGTGCCAACCACTTTGTGATCATTCAGCCATGATCATTGGCTAACAGAGCTCACTGGGGTTCATCCTTAGTTCATTTGCGGTTCCCTAGCGTCGAACCACCAACTCAAACTGTCCCAACGAGGAGACTTCCATGCGTGCGTTGCTTCGTCCCGCTCTCACTGCGCTCGGCGTCGCGTGCCTTCTATCGGCAGCATCGGTTGCCTCCTCCGGCACGGCGCTCGCCCAGGCCAAGCAGCAGGCCGCCCCCAGCCAGGCCGCGCCGGCACAGCCACCCGCGCTGAAGCAGATCGCGCTCACCGACAAGCAGATCGATGGCGTGCTCGCCGCGCAGAAGGACATGGACGCGATCACCGAGAAGCTGCCGGAGAACACCGCGCCGGACCAGAAGGTCATCGCCCAGCTCGACGGCGTCGCCAAGAAGCACGGCTTTGCGAGCTATGACGACTACAACAACGTCGTCGACAATATCAGCCTGGTGCTCGGCGGCTTCGATCCCGCGACCAAGAAGTATGTCGGCAATGAAGCCGTGCTGAAGTCGCAGATCGCGCAGGTCGAGGCCGACAAGAAGATGCCGGCCAAGGACAAGAAGGAAGCGCTCGACGAGCTCAACGAGGCCTTGAAGTCGCCCGCGCCCGCGGTCGAGAACAAGGGCAACATCGACCTCGTCGGCAAGTACTACGACAAGCTGATCGCAGCGCTCGGCGACGACCAGAACTGAGCGCGCTGTCGAGGCCTCGCTGTCGAGAATCGGTCGTCGCGCGCCACGTGCTCTGCTGTCATTCCCCGCGAAAGCGGGAAATCCAGTAACCCGCGGCCGTCGTTGCAAGAGCGAGCTCTGCAGCGAATGCCTCTGGAATGCCGGATCACCAGCCTTCGCGGGCGATGACGAGAGTCGCGCGTGTGGCGGAGCAAGACACGGCGCGTTCTGCACGCTCGCAACGACAAAGCAAAAAGCCCCGGAGACATCTCCGGGGCCTTCGTCGTTTCCGGCTTCGCCAAAGCGGTGCGTTTCACGTTCTCGTCCGCATCCGCATCATAAGGCTGTCGAAGCCCAGCTCCGTGACCTGTATCAGTGCTGCGCTACGAACGCAGCTTCCATGGCCTTGCGGGTCCTGACCGTCTCGTCATTGGCGTCGAATTCGACGTCGCTCCAGCGCACGATCTCGCCATGCGCGACGTCGTGCTTCAGCTTCACCCCATGCGCCAGCCCGATTGGCAGCGCGCCTGCCCTCAGGCTCGCAGCCGCCGGCATAAGCTTGCCCCACACCGTGTAGCCACCTTCGCCGTCCAGCATCTCGCCGGCGCGCAAATTGCGTTTCGCGACGGAAGCGACATCGCCGCGGAAACCTTTCGCCTGTCCGGTCGGTTCGCCCCGCAACGCCGCCGACAGGATCGAGATGTTCAGCTCCAGCCCGATCAGATGATAGGGCTTGTACATCGCAGCATACCGTCCGCTCGCGTCAGTCTTCAGGCCGTATTGCCTGAAGCAGTCGGCGGCGTAATCGTTCGGCGCTTCCAGCACGACATAGACGCCCCAGCGCAAGTCACGAAACACTGGCCGGCCGTCGCGCTCGAGCGAGGAGACGACTTCCACCACGCCCGAGCGCTCCAGCACGCCGCCCTTGTCGCTGGGACGCATGATGTGCGGCAGATCGTCGACGCCGCAGGGCGGAAACAACAGCCCGTCCGTCGGCACGTCGAGGGTGCAGGCATTGGCGATCGCCGCCATCTCGATCGCCGACTTGGTGCCGTCGAGGAAGGAATTGAACATCTGCGGATTCATGCCGGCGGACTGCGCTTCGCCCGCGGTGAGGCCGTAATGCTGCCAGACGCCATCGGGCGTCACGTCGTGATAGGCCGGCAGATATTTCGTGCCCTTGCCGGCCGCGACCACGCGAAAACCGGTGGCGCGCGCCCAGTCGACCATCTCGGCCGTCAGCGCCGGCTGGTCGCCATAGGCAAGCGAATAGACGATTCCGGCCTTGCGTGCCTCCTGCGCGAGCAGGGGACCCGCCAGCACGTCGGCCTCGACATTGACCATCACGATGTGCTTGCCGGCCGCAATCGCCGCGCGCGCGTGGCGAATACCGACGGCGGGATTGCCGGTCGCCTCGACCACGACGTCGATCGGGCCATTGATGGCGCGCACGCCGTCTTCGGTGAAGCTGGTCGCTGCGATGCGCTCCGCATCCCAGCCGATGGCGCGGCAGGCCGCGCGCGCGCGGTCGCGATCGAGATCGACGATGACGGGCACCTCCAGCCCCGGCACATGCGGCACTTGCGACAGGAACATCGAGCCGAACTTGCCGGCGCCGATCAGCGCCACGCGCACCGGCTTGCCGGCGGCGGCGCGGGCCTGCAGGAGGGAGAAAAGGTTCATGTTACATCCGATGGGTATCGTGTCCCGGACGCGGTGCGGCGTGTAACGCTGCACCGCAGAGCCGGGACCCAGGAGGAAGGATTCCGTGCGGCATGGGCCCCGGCTCTGCGACGCACCGTTTCGCGCTGCGTCGCGTCCCGGGGCACGAGAGCTGTTTACTCCGCCGCCTGCCGCGGCGCGCGTGCCAGCCGCAGCAGCGCGTCGTCGTCGACCGTCTTGATGGGCGTAAAGTCGCGGTGCGCGATGTACTCCGGACGCGTCGGGGTTCGGATGTAGTTCGAGACCGCGTTCAGCGTCAGGTACACGATCTTGCGCGGGTAGGGCGTGATGTTGCCGCTGGAGCCGTGCACGAGATTGCCGTGGAACATCAGCATGCCGCCCGCCTTGCCGATCGGCGCGACGATGCCGCCCTGCTTGACCAATCGCGTCACCGTCTCCTCGTCCAGCGTCCACAGCGGATAGGAGGTGGTCGCAAGATCGTGCGAGGCCTCCAAGTCGCCGGCATTCTGGCTGCGCGGCACCAGCATCAGGGGACCGTTGATCGGCATCACCTCGTCGAGGAAGATCGCGATGTTCATCGCGCGCGGCTCGGGCATGCCGTCGTCGCGCTTCCAGGTGCCGTAGTCCTGGTGCCATTGCCAGACATCGCCGGTGAAGGCCGATTTCGCGTTGATCTTGAACTGGTGCATGTACACCGGCTCGCCGAACACCTGCTCGACCGGCTCGATCATGCGCGGATGCCTGCCCAGCACACCGAAGCCTTCGTTGTAGAGATGCGCGGCAAAGGCGGTGCGCGGCGCGCCGCTCTTCTCGCGCCAGACCTCGGGTCGGTTGGCGTCGTAGATGCCGATCGCCTCGCGCGCAAGGAAATCGACCTCCTCCTGGCTGAAAAGCTCGGGGAGGAACAGCCAGCCCTCGCGATGGAAGAACTCCAATTGTGCTTCGGACAGTTTCATGGGTCGTCCTCCTGTTGTTTGTTTTTGTCATTCCGGGGCGCGACGAAGTCGCGAGCTATGATGCGCAATTGCGCATCTGAGAACCCATTTATCCGCAGTCGCTGTGGCTCGATGGATTCCGGGATCGATGCTTCGCATCGCCGCGGAATGACGGCGTATGTTGTTACGCTGCCTCTTCCATCGCCCTCAGTCTCTCCTCGGTCAGTCGCCCTGCCGTCTGCGCATGCGCCAGCGCGGCGCGTTCGGCCGCTTTGGCTTCACCCGCAAGAATGTGTCCGGCAATCGTCGCATGTTCGGCCCAGGCGCGGTCGCGATAGTCGAGCTCGGACAGCACGGTCGCCATCGAGCGGCGCATATGCGGCCATTGCGGCGCGATCGTCTCCTCGATCACGGGATTGCCGGCGAGGTGATAGACCGCGCGGTGAAACTCGACGTCGAGGGCGATCAGCTCGTTCAACGGCGTCTTGCGATTGATGGCGCGGCCGGCCCGCAGCGCGGCCGCAAGCCGCTCGCGTCCCGCGGCATCGCTCGCGATCCGTTCGGCGGCAAGCCGCGCCGCGAGCGCATCGATTGCGCTGCGCACCTCGTAGAGCTGGCGGATGCGTGCGGGGTCGAGCTGGGTCACTTCGAATCCGCGCCGGCCGCTCTCGGCAACCAGTCCCTGCCGATGCAACAGATGCAGCGCATGCGACACCGGCTGGCGTGACACGCCGAGCCTGTCGGCGAGCTCGTTCTGCCGGATGCGCTGGCCCGGCTGCAGGGTGCGATCCGTGATCGCCTCAAGGAGGCGCGCATAGACCTGGTCGATCAGATTGGGCAGCGGGTCGAGCGGGATCACGCCGGCTCCTTTCGGAATACAGAATTCCGTATGCGAAAGCTACTGCGGGAGGGCGGGGGCGTCAAGCGAACGGCGATCGGGACCGGGATTCCTGGCGATCAATTTAAGTTATTGAAATTGCGCATATTTCCTTCCAGCCGGGCTATCGACCCGCTTCCGATCGCTGCCGCTTCCTCGAGACGAGTTTCGCTTGCGCTGAGACGGTGGGGTGAGGGAGTCTTCACGGGGACGGCGACAGTTGGGCTCGGAGAGTCCCCGACCCGAATTCGTTCCGCGATCGAATTCGACCTCTCCCCGCAGGCGGGGCGAGGTGAAGAACCGCCGCCTACTTCTTCCTGCCCTGCTCGATCAGCAGGCGTGTCATCAGATAGAGCCGAGGTACGATCGAGTTGGTGTCGATGAATTCGTCGCGTGCGTGATAGCCGAAGCCGGCGAGACCGAAGCTTTCGACCACGACGGCCTTGCCGCTGCGGTTGGCGTAGCCGGCGTCGGTGGCGCCGCCCGTCATCTCGGCAATTTCGAGCTTGCGATCGATCTCTGCATAGATCGCCTGCCCCTCCTGCGCGAGTGCGCGGCCGCGGTCGGTAGCGACGAAAGGCGGACGTCCCGGCGTGATCGTCACCGTGGTTTCAGTGTCGGGAATGAGCTTGTTCTTCACCTTCTCGTCGAGCGCCGCCTGCAATTTGACGATGGCGTCGGGGACGGTGAGGCGGATGTCGGCGCCCGCCTCGGTCTTTTCCGGAATCTGATTGCGCACGGTGCCGGCCTGCGCGGTGGTCCAGTTGAGCTGCGTGCCCGGAATCGATTTGGCGACGTCTTTCGTCTGTAGCAATTGATGTGCGAGCTCGATCAGCGCATTGCGGCCGAGCTCGGGGACAGCGCCTGCATGCGAGGCCCGCCCCTTCACTTCCAGCTTCCCGGTCGCGGTGCCGCTCGCGCCGAGCAGCAGCCCGTCATTCTTGGCATGCGGCGAGGCCACTGTCGGCTCGCAGGAGAGAACGACGTCGTGCTCGTCGGCGAGCGCCGCGATGATCTCGCCGGACCCGATCGAGCCGACCTCCTCATCCGGATTGAAGGAGACGGTGAGCTTTGCATAGTCCTGCCAGCCTGCATCTTTCAGGATCTTGAGCGCGTGCAGGACCACGGCGACGCCGCCCTTGTCGTCGGCGATGCCGGGGCCATAGATGCGGTTACCTTCGACATGGTACGGCTCGGTCGTCAGGATGCCGCGCTGATAGACCGTATCCATGTGCGCGATCAGCATCAGCTTGCGCGTGCCCGTACCCTGGAAGGTGGCGATCACCATGTCGGCGCCCGCGCCTGCGGTGGTCCTGCGCCGCTCCGTGGTGGCGCCAAGCGCCTTCAGGCGTGCCTCGGTGAAGTCGGCCATCTTCTTCAGGCCCGCGACATCGCTGCTGCCGCTCTCGATCATCACCATGTCGTGCAGAGTTTCGATAAGGGCTGCCTTCTCCTGCTCGGCTGCGGCCTTCAGCTTCTCGTCGGCGGCCGCATGCGCCGCGGCGGTGCCGCTGAAAAGTGCGAGCAGCAGCCAAGCAAGGAGGGGAATGAGGCGGCATTTCATCGATTGTCCTTTCGCGTCTTGGAAAGCCGTTATCGCGCGCTTGCGCACGAGCATAGCACTGCCGCATTGTCGGCACCAAGACGCGCCCCACACGACTGTTCGAGCACCTCCACGTCCAATGCGTCGATCGCGTCCGGGTTGGCGATCGCCTCGTGGCCTGCGATCCTGTCGCCGTCGAAGGTGAGGCGGAGGCGATCCGCAACTGTCCGCCGAAGATCTTCTCTTCGCCTCCCCCGCAAGCGGGGCGAGGGAGGTCGCTGTCAGTGCCCGCCTTATCCCGCCAAAAACTCGCTCACCACCTTGCCATACTCCTGCGGCGCCTGTTCGAACATCCAATGGCCGGCATTCGCAATCACCGCGGTCTTCGCGCCGGCGATGTGCTGAGCCAGCACGCGCCAGATCACCGACAGGCTGCCCGCCGTCGCGTCGCCGCCGATCAGAAGCGTCGGCGTCTTGATCGCCTGTGCATCGGCCAGCGTGTAGGGCTTGCGCTGCTCGTTGAGCTGGCCGAGGAAGGTGACGACGTTGTCGCGCAGTTGCTGTTTTGCCGCCGCCGGCACGCGCCGCCAGGCGCCGTCGCCCTCGATGCCCTCATAGAAATGCCGGAGCGCGCCCTCGATGTCGCCGGCATGGATCAGCTCGACAGAGCGCGCCGTGCGCGCGGCGAGCGGCGGATGGGCGGGCGCGCCTGCCGGGACCGGCAGGCTGGCGTCGAGATCGCCGCCGGGTTCGGCCAACACCAGCTTGCGCAACAGGTCAGGCCGCGCCTGCGCCACGCGAAACGCGATGTGTCCGCCGCGCGAATGTCCCATCAGGTCGACCGGCGCGCACCCGATCTGCTCGATGAAGCCGATCACGTCCGCGACATGCTGCGCCATCTTGTAGTCCTCGCCGGCGCCGTTCCAGGCTTCCGGAAAGAAATGCCGCAAGCTCACCGCGATCACGCGATGCTTTTTCGACAGCGGGCCGAGCACCGAATACCAGGTGCGGAAATCGCCGAGCGTGCCGTGCACGCAGACCAGCGGCGGGCCTTCTCCGACGTCGAGATAGGGCATGTCATATCCGCTGACGCGAAGGCTCTGCATGGAGGCGCTCGAAAGGGCCGGAACTCCTGTGCAAGATTCCCGGAAACCGGGTGGATCGCAACTATTTCCAAGCCTAGATTTCGCAGGAAGATCACAAGCGGGGGCCTGCGACGAGGAAGCAAGCCATGACGGACCAGCATTTCGCCCTGTTCGAAACCAAAATCGGCCTGTGTGCTATCGCCTGGGGCCCGCGCGGCATCAACGGCGTGCAACTGCCGATGGGCGGCGAGGACAAGCTTCGCACCCGCATCCACCAGCGTCATGCCGATGCCAGCGAGGTCGAGCCGACGACCGAAGTGAAGCAGGCGATCGACCGCATCGTGAAATTGCTGGCGGGCGAACCGGATGATCTCACCGACATCGAGCTCGATCTCGACGGCGTTCCCGACTTCAACCGCGGCGTCTACGAGATCGCCCGCACCATTCCGCCCGGCAAGACCATGACTTACGGGGATATCGCAAAACGCCTCGGCGGCGTGGAGCTGTCGCGCGATGTCGGCCAGGCGCTCGGCCGCAACCCATGCCCGATCGTCGTGCCCTGCCACCGCGTGCTGGCTGCCGGCAACAAGCCCGGCGGCTTCTCCGCCAATGGCGGTGTGGTGACGAAGCTGAAAATGCTCGAGATCGAAGGCGCGCTGGTCAACCACACGCCGAGCCTGTTTGATTGAGGCACGGAAATCGCAGGGTGGGTTAGCCGAAGGCGTAACCCACCACTTTCGTTGCCGCGAGAGAAGAGGTGGGTTACGTTCCCTAACCTTACTGTGTCACTAACCCTCATGGTGAGGAGCGCGAAGTGCGTCTCGAACCATGAGGCCCCGCCTGTGGCCCACATCCTTCGAGACGCTTGCTTCGCAAGCTCCTCAGGATGAGGAGTGAGAGCGTTTATGACGCAGTAAGGCCAACCCACCCTACAGCATCTCGCCTCACACCGCCGCGCAGACGAAGGCGTTGCCCTTGCGCCGGATCATGCCGCCGGACGGTGAGGGGAAATGCGCGGTGCAGCACAGCGTGTTGGTGTCGCAATAGCGCTCCAGGAAGCTGCGGCGGGTTTTCGCCGCCTGCGCCTGGTCGACGTCGAACCTGATCGACAGCTCCGGATAAAGCGTCTGCAGCGGCGAGTGCATGAGATCGCCGGAGAACACGACGTCGTCCCTGCCACGGCCCATCGTGAACGCGACGTGGCCGGGCGTGTGGCCCGGCGTCGGCAGGATGCGGACGTGATCGCCGATCTGGTGATCATTGCCGACGAGCTCGTGGCGCTTCGCTTCGACCACCGGCAAGACACTGTCGGCGAAGGGCGGCACCTCTGCCTTCGCGTTCTGTTCGGACCAATAGTCGAACTCCTGCTTGGCGAACAGATAGCGCGCCTTGGGGAAGGTCGGCACCCAGCGGCCGTTCTCCAATCGCGTATTCCAGCCGACGTGATCGACGTGCAGATGCGTGCACATCACGAAGTCGATGTCGTCGACCGAGACTCCGGCACCGTTGAGCGCGCGCAAGTATGTGTCGTCAGTCTTCATGTGCCATTTCGGCCGTAGCGGACGCTGCTTGTCGTTGCCGATGCAGCTATCGATCAGGATGGTGTGATGCGGCGTCTTCACCACATAGGATTGGAAGCACAGCATCAGGACGTCCTGGTCATCCAGCGCCTTGGCCTCGCGCATCCAAGCCCGGTTCTCGGCCAGCACCTCCGGTGTCAGCCCGGGCATGAATTCCAGCGCCGGGAAGAAGGGGGCTTCCTGCTCGATGACGCGATGGATGGTGAGATCGCCGACCGAGAATGTGAGGCTCATGCTCGTTTTCCCTAGAATCAGTGCTTCACCGCTGTGTAGTCGGGGAAGAATTTCAGCACGGGCTCGTCGACGCCTGCGATGAGCTTGCGATCGATCGCGATTCCAACCAGCATCGAGGTCATGCTCTTGGTTGCCGAGCGCATGTCGTGCTTGGTCGTTGCGGTGAATTCGTGCTGGCCTTCCGGCTGTCCCCAAGGCTGGTCGTAGCCGGGAAAATATTGCTCGAAGACGAGCTTGCCATGGCGCGCGACGACGACCGAATGGACTGCGGTCGCGCGCTGCTCGAGCCGCGCTGCGATGCCACAGAGCTGCGCGCCGTCCATGCCGACGCTGTCGGGCGACGCAGTCATCCAACCGTCGTCGATTGACGATGGCGATCCGCAGGCGCTGTTTTGTTGTCCGGGCGCCATGCCGTCGGCTTGCACGGAAGTGGCTGAGACGGTCAACGCGAGCACGAGGCTCGCGCCGAGAATGCTGAGGCGGGGGAATCTATCGCTCATCGTTCTTCTCCCCGCCGTCCCGGTCCTAAGCCGCTGGCGGCACCGAGATCTTCACGGAAGGCCGTTCCAGCATCTTCTGATGGAAGGCGTCGAGCTTCGGATAGGCCTTGCGCCAGCCGCAATCGGTGAAGCGGAAGTCGGCGTAGCCGAGCACGCAAACGAGGCCGATCTGCGAGATGTCGAACGGACCGTTGAGGACTTCGGGCCGGTTCTCGAACCGCGCCATGCCGCTCCAGGCCCGGTTCCAGTGGTCGTCCGACCAGGCCTGCCATTGCAGGCCCTGTGGCCGCACCATCCTCTCGTAGCGGCACAGCAGCATGGAATCGAGCATGCCGTTGATCAGCGAATGATCGGTCTTGGCCGACCAGCGGCGCGGACCATAGTCCGGGATCAGATTGCCGCCGGCGAGCTCGTTGAGATATTCGACGATGACGTAGGAATCGAGGATCACGTCATTGTTGTCGGTGATCAGTACGGGCAGCTTCTTCAGCGGCGTGATGCGCGAATAGTCCTCGTTCGCCTGCCCGGGCGTGACGGTCGCGGGCACGAATTCGATTTTGTCGACAAGCCCAAGCTCGATCGCGGCAATGCGCACCTTGCGCGCGAAAGGCGAGGCGGGGGAGAAGGTGAGTTTCATTGAGATGCCTTACGGAAAATCGGGCAGTTGATTTCCGTCATTGCGAGCGAAGCGAAGCAATCCAGACTGTCTCCGCAGAAAGAATCTGCATTGCTTCGTCGCTCCGCTCCTCGCAATGACGGCGTGGCGGCAGTCGCGATTGAGCATTACGCCGCGACGATCTCCTGACGCTGCTCGCCGAGGCCTTCGATGCCAAGTGTGACGACGTCGCCGACATTGAGGAAGGTCGGCGGCTTCATGCCCATGCCGACGCCGGGCGGCGTACCCGTCGTGATGATGTCGCCGGGCAGCAGCGTCATGAACTGCGAGACGTAGGAGACACACTTGGCCATGGTGAAGATCATGGTCGCGGTCGAACCGGTCTGGCGGCGCTGGCCGTTGACGTCGAGCCACATCGCCAGGTTTTGCACGTCCTTGACCTCGTCCTTGGTGGCGAGCCACGGTCCGAGCGGACCGAACGTGTCATGCGACTTGCCCTTGGTCCACTGACCAAGGCGCTCGGTCTGGAAGTTGCGCTCGGAGACGTCGTTGCAGACGCAGTAACCGGCGACGTAATTCAGCGCATCGGCTTCAGAGACGTATTTGGCGCGGGTGCCGATGATCGCGGCAATCTCGACCTCCCAGTCGAGCTTGGTGGAGCCGCGCGGCTTCTCGACCGGATCGTTCGGACCGGAGAGGGCCGTGTTGGCCTTCATGAAGATGATCGGCTCGGTCGGGATCGCGGCGCCGGTCTCCTTGGCGTGATCGGTGTAGTTGAGGCCGATCGCCACGAATTTCGAGATGTCGGTGACGGGGGCGCCGAACCGCGGCTTGCCAGAGACCGCCGGCAGCGAGGCCGGATCGAGGGCTGCGAGCTTCTTCAGGGACTCCGGCGAATAGGCCTCGCCGGCCAGGTCCTTCACATGGGCCGAGAGGTCGCGCAGCTGGCCTGATTTGTCGATCAGCCCTGGCTTTTCTGCGCCTTTTTCACCATAACGAACAAGCTTCATTCTCGTCTCTCCCTGGGATGGACTGGTCGGTTAACTAGCTTCATGGAACAGGGCGGCGGGAATTTCAACCGCCTATGGGCCGATGCATTGCAGCCCTTCGTTCGTAGAGTGGGTTAGCCTTACTGCGTCATAAGCGCCCTAACTCCTCATCCTGAGGAGCTTGCGAAGCAAGCGTCTCGAAGGATGTGGGCTACAGGCCGGGCCTCATGGTTCGAGACGCGCTTCGCGCTCCTCACCATGAGGGTTAAGTTCCGGGGCGCCCCGGAATGACGAGAGAAAAACGGCAGGGGGAAACAACGGTGACTGACACATTCGATTAAGTCGTCGTGGGCGCGGGCTCGGGCGGCTGTGCGGTGGCGGGACGGCTGTCGGAGGATATGCAGACCTCGGTCGCGCTGCTCGATGCCGGCGGGCCCTGCGACAACTGGGTCGTCACCACGCCCGGCGCGCTGGTGCTGATGGTGGCGGGCAACGTCAACAACTGGGCCTTCAACACCGTGCCAAAGGGGCTGAACGGCCGCATCGGCTATCAGCCGCGCGGCAAGGGGCTCGGAGGCTCCTCCGCGATCAACGCGATGGTCTATATCCGCGGCCATCGCTGGGATTACGACCACTGGGCCTCGCTCGGCAACGCCGGCCGGGCCTATGCCGATGTGCTGCCCTATTTCAAGCGCTCGGAGGACAACGCCGATTTCGGCGGCAAGTATCACGGCAAGGGCGGCCTGCTCGCGGTCAATCGCTTGCGCTCCGGCACCCCGGTCCAGCAGACGTTTCTGCAAGCGGCGCAGGAAGCACAATTCCGCATCCGCGAGGATTTCAATGCCGAGGATCATGAAGGCCTCGGCATCTACCAGGTGACGCAGAAGAACGGCGAGCGCTGGAGCGCGGCGCGCGCCTACGTCCATCCTCACATGAACAGGCGCGCGAATTTCCGCGTCGGCACCTGCAAGATGGGCACCGATGCGCTGGCCGTCGTCGATCCGCAGCTCAGGGTACATGGCCTGGGCTCCTTGCGCGTCGTCGATGCCTCGATCATGCCGACCCTGATCGGCGGCAACACCAATGCCCCGAGCATCATGATCGGGGAGAAGGCCGCAGATATGATCCGGGCGGAGATGCGTTGATTGTTCTCCCTCTTGCATCCGCAATCACGGCACAGTTTGGACTCGCGGAGACTCCCCCCTCACCGGCCGCGCTAGGCGCATCTGGCCTCTCCCAGCAAGCGGGAAGAGGCGAAGCAAAGATCAACTCAGCAAGAACCCGCCATCCACCGTCACCACGCTGCCCGTCATATACCGCGACGCCTTCGAGGCCAGCAGCAGGATCGCGCCATCGAGATCGGACTCGGCGCCGACGCGGCGTTGCGGGATGCGCTTGGTCAGGCGTTCGCCTGATGGCGTCGACCAGAAATCGTGATTCATCTCGGTGTCGATATAACCGGGCGCCAGCGCGTTGACGCGGATGTTGTTGCCGGCCAGCTCCAGCGCCATCGCCTTCGTCGCCTGAATCATGCCGGCCTTGGAGATCGCGTAGGGCGAGACCGCCTTCAGCACGCCGGTGCCGAGCACCGAGGCGATGTTGATGATGTTGCCCGACTGCTTGCGTGCGATCATTCGCCGCGCCAGCTCGGTTGCGAGGAAATAGGCGCCCTTGAGATTGGCGCCGACCACGGCGTCCCAGTCTGCCTCGGTCTGCTCGGTCGCGAGCTTCTCGATCGCCATCCCCGCATTGTTGATCAGCACGGTGATGGGACCAAGCGCTGCCTCCGCGGCATCGACCGACTTCGCGATCGACGCCGTGTCGGCGACATCGAGCGCGATCGCCGCGGCGCGGCCTCCCTTGCCTCGAATCTCCTCCTCGAGAGCCCTCAGCTTGTTGGTCTGGCGCGCGGCGAGCACGACGGCAGCGCCGTGCGCGGCCAGCACGCGCGCGAACTGGCGCCCCAATCCCTGGCTGGCGCCGGTGATCAGGATCGTCTCGTGGGCGACGTCGAACGGATCGGACATGTCACTTTTCCCCGGCGAGCTGATATGCGTGCATTGATACCTACGATTTCCGCTGACGCAAAGCGCGGGACTTACCACAGCGGACGCCGTTGGCTAGAGTATCGCATCGAAACCCCAGACATCACGGGAGTGAAACAGTGGATCTTGGGATCAAAGGTCGCCGCGCCATCGTCTGCGCATCCAGCAAGGGCCTGGGGCGCGCCTGCGCCATGGCGCTCGCCAATGAGGGCGTGCATGTCACGCTGACCGCGCGCGGCGCGGACGCGCTGAAGACAACGGCCGAGGAGATCCGGAAGGCCCACCCGGGCGTGACGGTCACCGAGATCGTCGGCGACATCACGACGCCTGCGGGCCGCGAGGCCGTGCTGAAGGCCTGCCCCGATCCGGACATCCTGGTCAATAATGCCGGCGGCCCGCCGCCCGGCGATTTCCGCAACTGGACCCGCGACGACTGGATCAAGGCGATTGATGCCAACATGCTGACGCCGATCGAACTGATCAAGGCAACTGTGGACGGCATGATGGCGCGCAAGTTCGGCCGCATCGTCAACATCACCTCGGCCGCCGTGAAGGCGCCGATCGAGATTTTGGGCCTGTCCAACGGCGCGCGCGCCGGCCTCACGGGCTTCGTCGCCGGCCTCTCGCGCAAGACGGTGATCAACAACGTCACCATCAATGCCCTGCTGCCAGGTCCGTTCGAAACGGATCGTCTGCGCGGTACGGCGAAGGCCGAAGCCGACAAGCGCGGCATCACGCCGGAGCAGCTTCTGGCCGAGCGCGCAAAGCTCAATCCCGCCGGCCGCTTCGGCGATCCCGACGAGTTCGGCTACGCCTGCGCCTTCCTCTGCGGCGCCAAGGCCGGCTTCATCACCGGGCAGAACATTTTGCTCGACGGCGGCGCATTCCCGGGGACGCTGTGATGTTCTCCCTCTCCCCGCCCTTGGCGGGGAGGGTTAAGTGACAGCTCACCGCCGCTTCGTCGGCTCGTCCTCGTCGCGCTCGCTGAGGCCCGATGAATCCGCGCTCGGGCGCTCGTCGGTCCAGTCGATGCCGAAGGCGTCGAGGCCATCGGCGAGCAGATCGCCAAGCATCGGCTCGCCCAGCAGATAGTGCGCGATTTCCCGTCGGGGATTTTGATACTCGGTGCGCGCCTCGACGGCGCGGGCGCGCAGATCGTCCCAATCGTCCGGCCCGCCGTCGCCTCGTCCGAGCCACATCAACGCGACGAGATCGATCTGCTCGTCCTCGTTCAGGGTGATGATGAAGCTCGTGAGCTCCCGGCCGACCGGATCGGAGCCGTTGTCCTGCAGCACGTCGATCGCATCGTCATCGGTCGGATTTGATCCGGAGTCCGGATCGGACTCCGTCTCCTTGACGTCGTACTCGCGCGCCTTCTCGATCAAGAAGGCGACTTTGTCGGCGGAAATCGCTAGCTCCGGCATGGCTCCCTCCCGGGTTCCATCGATAACGCCGCATCGCACCGGATGATCCATTGCGGCACCTCGCGGAAACCCGCAATGTCGGCCTCAACCAGATCAAGAGGACGCGCCGGATGCAGTGGACGGTGGGAGAGGTGAGGATCACCAAATTCGTGGAAATGGAGACGGTCGGCTCGACACGCTTCATCCTGCCGCTGGCGAGCCATGAGGAAATCCGGAAACTGCCCTGGCTGATCCCGCATTTCGCCAATGAGGAGGGCCGGCTGAAAATGTCGATCCATTCGCTGGTGGTGGAAACGCCGTCGCGCCGCATCGTCGTCGACACCGGCCTGGGCAACGACAAGCAGGGCCGCAACGTCCCAACCTGGAACAACCGCAATACGCCATTCCCTGAGATGATGACGGCGGCGGGCTTTGCGCCTGATAGCATCGACACGGTGCTGTGCACGCATCTCCATGTCGACCATGTCGGCTGGAATACGAAGCTCGTTGACGGCCAATGGGTGCCGACCTTCCCGAACGCCCGCTACGTATTCGGCAAGACAGAGTACGAGTTTTGGCGCGACCACTCGACCGAACCGGACAAGGCGGCCGTGTTCAACGATTCCGTGAAACCCGTCGTGGACGCCGGCCTCACCGATCTGATCCCGAGCGATTACCGGCTGTGCGAGGAGATCAGCATGATCCCGACGCCCGGCCATAGCCCCGGCCATATGAGCGTCCTGATCCGCTCCGGCGGCGAGCAGGCGCTGCTCGCGGGCGATGCGGCCCATCACCCCTGCCAGATGGCGCATCTCGACTGGTGCTCGACGGTGGATTCCGACCCGCAACAATCAACCAGGACGCGGCGCGAGTTGTTCTCGCGCTTCGCCGATACCCCGACACTGGTGATCGGCGGGCATTTTTCCGGCGGGCATATCAGGCGCGAAGGAAACGCGTTCAAGTTCGTGTCGCTACGGCAATGAAGCTGCTCGATCCTCATGGTGAGGAGCGCGTCTTCGCGCGTCTCGAACCATGAAGGCCCGCATCTCGCCAGTGGCCATCCTTCGAGACGACCGCCTTCGGCGGTCTCCTCAGAGGCTGTGAATCTTTTTGACTGCTCGCAAGCGGTATAGCCGAAAGCTGGTGCTGTGTGATTCTCTTGCGGTGATGGATTCGCAGGAGGGATGATGGCCGCTGATGAATTGTTTGGGGATCTGCCGGAGCAGGCAAAGCCGCAAGCCGGTGCGGCGCCGCTCGCAGCGCCGCGACTTCGTGAGCCCCAACGCGATCAAATCGAGTTGCGAGCAGTGGATATCGAGAGCCTGATCGGGGAAGACCATCCGGTGCGCCTGATCTGGTCCTATGTCGAGGAACTCGACCTGAGTGAGCTGAAGAACCGGATCAAAGCGCGGGGCGATCGGCCCGGTCACCCCGCGACATCGCCGCGGCTTTTGCTGGCGCTGTGGCTCTATGCCACCAGCGAGGGCGTCGGCAGCGCGCGCGCGTTGGAGCGGCTTTGCGAGAGCCATGACGCCTATCGTTGGCTGTGTGGCGGGGTGTCGGTGAACCATCACACGCTGGCGGACTTCCGGGTCGGTTGCGCCGACCTGCTCGACCGGCTGCTTTGCGAGCATTTGGCGGTGCTGGCGAAGGTCGGCCTCGTCAATCTGGAAACGCTGGCGCAGGACGGTGTTCGGGTCCGGGCCAGCGCCGGGGCCGCTTCGTTCCGGCGGGAGGCGACGCTCGATCGGCACCTGGCCTTGGCTGAGGCGGTGGTGGAAGACCTCAAACGCGAGGTTGACGCTCGTTCGGATGCTAGCAATCAGCGCATGAAGGCCGCCAAGGAGCGCGCCGCGCGTGAGCGCAGAGTGCGCGTCAAAGCGGCGCAGACGGCGCTCGCCGAAATCAAGCAGCAGCGCAAGGAGCGCGAAGAAAAGCGCGGCAACGGCAAGAAGCCGAAAGAGCCGCGGGCCTCCACGACGGACGCCGACGCACGGGTCATGAAGATGGCCGACGGCGGCTTCCGCCCCGCCTACAACGTGCAGGTGACGAGTGCCGCCGGCCAGCCGATCGTCGTTGACATCAAGGTCTGCAACACCGGGTCCGACCGCGGCCTGATGCGGCCCATGCTGGAGCGGCAGCGCGCGCGTCCTGGCGGGTTGCCCAAGGACCATCTCGTCGATGGCGGCTTTGGCAGTGCCGAGGACATCGAGTGGGCGCACGCCGAGGGCATCGATATCTTTTGCCCGCCCACTCAATCCAAGCACGGCACCGATCCCCATCTACCGCGACGCGGCGACGGCCCGGGGGTGTTGGCCTGGCGTGCGCGCATGGCGAGCGAAGAGGGCAAGGCCCGATACAAGCCCCGGTCGATTTGCGAGTGCATACATGCCCGCTGGCGCAACTGGGACCTGCGCCAATTGACCGTGCGCGGCTTCGAAAAGGTCCGCGCCGTCGTGCTCTGGTACGCCCTCGCCAACAACATCCTGCAAGGCAACCGCCTCGCTAGCGCATAGAGGAGCGTTCATCGACATCCCCCAACCTCGCCACAGCCGCCCAGCCCACGCGTTGCCACGACGAGGAACTGCCACATGACCACGCAAAACGAGAAAGATTGGCAAGCTCTCAGGGTGAGGGGTGCAATGCAGGAACGGTCAGCAGCCGCGGGCGAGCGAAGAGGTGGGTTACGCCTTCGGCTAATTAGTTTGACTCGAGTTCGGAATTTAAGACGCCAAATCGGCAACAGTCGACTTGGTTGGCGAGTCCGGAATCCATTCATCCGCGTGATTGGTGGTGAAATGGATTCCGGGGTCCGCCCTTCGAGGCCCCCCGGAAATGACGTGGCGTTTCTCCGTCATCTTGTTGCCGCAAGCTGGCCGTTTGCGGAACTTATGGCAAGTGCAGGCTTTTTCGCCCCCAATCGGGTGCATTTTGCCTGTCACAAACTCGAAAAAACGTAGCTCAAGGCCTTTCCAAAGCGGGCTCCGGTTGATACATAGCCCACGCACCCGACGGGCTTCGTGCCCCGGGTTGCCTTCCAAGGAAGCCTTTGGGACGCGAAAGCAAGCCACGCCACCCGCGCTGGTCCGAATTCACCGTCCCCGGGCGTCAATCGAAGGCCTTGCAAAGGTTTAACGCGGGGTGGAGCAGCCCGGTAGCTCGTCAGGCTCATAACCTGAAGGTCATAGGTTCAAATCCTATCCCCGCAACCAAGTTAGCAAAAAACCCCAGCAATCTGAATGGTTTGCTGGGGTTGCTATTTTGGCCGATTTTGCCTCCAACGATCAATGGCTTAGCTCATGGGTTCAAATCGCCCTGCAACCACACACGTTGCCCACAAGAGCGAAGAGGTGTCGCGCACCCGGCTTAGTGCTGCCCGCGAGGGGCGATTGATTTTTCTCTGCGAGATAGCCGAGCCCGTGCGCTTTGGCTTGATTCAACTGCTCGCGTGCCATCTGGCGCCCGATGAGGCGAGCAAGCTTTCTGAGGACCTGATCTCCGCGGATTGGAATAGGGGGATCGGTGCCATCGAAAGTAAGCGGAGCAGCTCGTCCCTCCCCGTGCCCCTTGCGTTCGCTCATGGGCTGGATTTCGTTCGGTGCCGAAGCCACGTTTCCGCGTCGCGTGCGGTTTGACCCTCGCCTCTCCTTCGTCATTGGCATCGAGGCCTCTTCCGCCAAGGACGAATCTTCGCACTCGGTTGCTCGTTCCGACCGCTAGGACAGAGCAGGGCTTCCAAATTGTTTTGGGCTGCCGCTGTTCCAACCCCATCAGCAGGGTTCGCGTTCCAGCGATTTCGGGCTGTCTGCCGCCCCCTCTTCGCAGCCTCGCTCGTCATGTTCTCGCGCCTGAGGCAGGAGTTCACGCCGACGCTCGATGAGAAGAACACCGTCAGGCTCAGGCCATTCAGTTCGAAATCGAGAAGGTGATCAGCAAGTTTCCGCAGGTCGCGTTAGTGTTCGCGCACCGGTACGCCGGACCTGGCAGTCGATCCGATGCCGCCGAGCGCGTCCGCTACCTACTTCATCGCCGAGATCCTCGCGGACACCCGCGATGAGCTCGTTAAATCTCATCTCGATCGGCTGCGAACGATCCGGCCAATCGCTTTTCGGCTTGACCGCCGCGCTCGAAAACCCGCCGGTGCCGCTGCCGCATTCGAGCCGGAACGTGCGGGCCGCAACCGTACCGCTGACCGCAGTCGCAACATTCGAGCAGACCGAGGGGGCCAACCAGATCAGCCGGTGGCGACGACCCGCCGCTTGCCGTTTTCGCGGTTGCTACCGTCCTGATCGGAGGGCTGCTGACCGCGACGGTGCTGACGCTTGTGGTGTTGCCGGCGCTCTATTCGAGATTCGCGGGAGGAGTGGTGGTTGAGCGAGCTAAAGCAGGAAACGGCATGCACCAGGCGGCGGCGTGGAATCCCGATTCCGGCAAAAAACAACATGCTTCTAGGTGCGCCAACCTCCTTAAAGGAGCTTGGCATGCAACGCGCTGATCTTGGGGCTGCGGCCTCGCTCGTCATGAAGCTGCCGTACCACAATCCGAGGCCAGTGACTTACGAGGGTGTTCTGGCTTTGCTCGATGACGCGTTCACGGGACGTGTTTACTGTTCCTGACCGGGCGAAACGTCGACCCTTCGAGAGACCAACGGCGTTCTTTGCCTAGCGGCGGAATCACCGGCTTGAAGCAAGACCGCGGCTGGCCGGAGGATATGTCGACGAATAGCGAAGCGATGCGGCAAACTGGCATGGCCGGCAAATACTGGATCTATCGCGAGCGCTTTCAGAATGCCAAGGGGCAGGCGCGACTCGTGTCCCACTTTGCGAGGGCCCTTCCCACCGATGCCCCTCGGACCGCTTTGGTCTCCAAGTTCGAGGTTGCTCTCACCCACAGCGGCTGCTTGCGCGTCTGCTGCTAATCCTGATATCCGAGAGTTTGAAGATAGCCTTTGCCGTACGGATAGAAGAGCTCTCTGCGCCCCTGCTGCCACGCAGCTCTAAACTCGGGTGCTGTAATGTCCCAGTCCGGCCGGCATTTCCTGCACACAGCGCGCAGATCCTGGCGAAGTTCCTCCATAGTGGGACGCCCAAAAAACCAGTAGCCGTTGTAGATCTTGTGAATGATGAGACTCGGCTCCAGCACGATCACGTGCGGAATCATTGGATCATGGGCTGGGTCGGTATATTCCGCGATATCGAGATCCTTCTGAACGATGCGCCGCGGATCGGAGAGAAAGGGCCAGTGCGCCCCTACACCGCTACGATATTCGTTTGTCTGGCTGATGTTATCGGTCGTGATCGTGACCAGCCGGCAATAGCCAACCTCCATCTCCCGATGCAATTCCAGCAAGCCTTCAGCCTGGCGGCGATCCTTTGGACAGTAGCCGCCGCGACCAAGCACGACCACCATCGGGTCCTGACCCTGCAGTTCGGATAATTTTCGATGTTTCCCGGTGTGGTCGCTCAACTCGTAGTCCGGGAAAGCAGCTCCCTGCGTGACGTCGGATCGCATTTGAATTCTCCATCATGGGATGCACTTAAGCCGCTGCCGTCACAAGTCGATCACGACGTTGCCCTCGGGCCGTGAGCAGCAAATCAGCAAGTTACCGTCAGCCGGTGCATCGATTGGTTCCGGGTGGTAGCTGACGGTTCCTGCCACCAGTCCGGTCTCGCAGTTGTGGCACACCCCCGTTCGACACGACCAGCGCACCGGAACGTCGCAAGCTTCGGCCAACTCGAGCAGGCTCTTGAACGATGATCCCCAGCGGACATTGAGACCGGAACGCGCGAAGGAAACCATAGGTCCCGAGCCCGGAAGTCCCGCCGGCACATCGGGCGTTTGGCGGGGCGAAGCGGCGATACCTGGCGTCATGGACGGACCCGTGCCGAATATCTCGGTGCGGATGCGATCCTTGGCGACGCCGAAGGACGCAAGGCCGGCGGACAGGTCGCTCATGAACCCGGTCGGTCCGCAGATGTAGAAATCACCATCTCGCGGCAAGTTGAGCTGTTCGATCACTCGCACATCCAGATGACCACGAACGTCGAAATCAATATGGAGTCGGTCCTCAGAGGCGGGCGCGCTGTAGCAAATCTGGCTGTGATGGCGGGGAAGGGCGCCCAGCAACTCGCGCGTCTCGCTGGCAAACGGATGTTCGCTGCCATTGCGGGCCCCGTACAGCCACCAGACATCCCGCGTCGATGCTTCGGCCACCAACGCATGAAGCATCGCGAGCACCGGCGTTACTCCGATGCCGGCACTCACCAACACAACAGGCCTGTTGCCCGGCCGCAGCGTGAAGCTGCCGCGCGCCGCGCTCGCCTGCACGATGTCGCCAACTTTCAACTCGTCGTCAATATAGGCGCTGGCCGCGCCATGGGCTTCCCTTTTGACGCTCACGCGAAAGAACGAGGCACCGGGCTCGCCCGACAGCGAATAGCTTCGCATCAGGGCAGGTGCAGCTGTCGCCCCGAGCCGCAACACGACAAACTGTCCGGGAAGTGCCGCGGCGATCAGCTTCCCGTCTGTCGGTTCGAGCATAAGCGACGTTACGTTGCTGCTCTCGCGCACCTTGCCTGAGACACGAAACGGTCGGAATCCTTGCCATGCCGGTGCCGAGCCGGGCGCGGTGGTGAGCCCGGCATTCCCTGTCGCTGCACCATCCTTGCGCTCCTGTTTCAACAGCGCCTCGAAGGATTTGCGCCATCCGGCGCTCAGCGCCGGGATGCGCAGCGCGCGCTCAAGTTGATCGCGGCGGTGACCGGGCATGTATAGCAGGGCATCGATTTCGGACACGCTCATGCGCTCGGGTCCGGCGTCGACGAGCATGATCGCGTCGCCGGCCTCAACTGCGCCTTCCTCCAGCACACGCAAATAGAAACCGGGTCTTCCGTGCTTGACCAGCAGCGCAGCCATGTCAGGCTCGTTCATCCGGATGCCCAGCCGGTAGCAGGTGACCCGCGGCTGCGTCACCTCGAACAAGGCTTTGCCGATCCGGTAACGGTCTCCGATACACACCTCCGCGTCCGACAGGCCATCAACGGTGAAGTTCTCGCCGAACTGGCCGTAAGCGAAGTCGGATCGGCTCAGTTGATTCTGCCAGTATCGATAGGAATCGTGCTGATAGACCAATACAGCGCGGTGTTCGCCGCCGTGGCCCGCCAAATCTCCTTGTCCGTCGCCCTCGATGTTGAGGCGGCGCACCATCCGTGGACCTCTGACCGGCGTCTTCCAAATGCCGGTATGCACTGTTCTCCCCTGCCAAGTCGTATCGCGCGGCAGACCTACGTTGACTGAAAGCAAGCGTCCCATCACGTTTTTCTCCAAAGATGGTAGCCGGGTTCCTGAACAGGCGACTCGCCATCAACTCGGCGCAGTTTTCGTCTCCGGACGAGGAGAAGGGCGATACCCAAGAATGCAACGGCCGCTGCGATGGCCGTGCTCCCGCGAGCAAGCGCGAGTAGCGGCGAGGAGGCCCCGCCTTGGCGCTCTTCGGCGACCTGTTGTTCGGTGATGGCGGTGTCGGCCGATCCATAGTGCGCGAGCACGAAGTTGCTCAACGCCGCGATGTTGCGATCGCTGAGTGGATTGGCGTCGCTCGGATGGCCGCCGAAGCCCGGCATAAAGGCCTGTCCTTCCGATGTCGTGCGATTCACGCCGTACAAGATGGTCGCAACGAGGTTGGTCGCATTCCGGGCGCCAGTGGCCGAGTTCGAGAACAGACTTGGATAGTAGCCGTCCTTGCTGCCTTGGGCTTCAGCCGAATGGCAAGAGGCGCAATTGCCTTGAAACAGCTCCGCCCCGCTGGGATCGGATTTGCTGTCGGACTTCACGCCGTCGCGTCCACGCAGCCCGGCGAGCGCGGAGAACATCTTCCCGGCCGAGAAACGCGAAACCTGGTCGGCCGGATCGCGAACGGCCGGGACAGCCTGGATATACGTCGCTATAGCATCGAGGTCCGCGGCAGCAAGGTGCTGAAAGCTATACTCGACCGCTTCGCCCATGCTGCCGGCCGCCTGCGCCTTTCCGGACAAGTGTCCCGTGCGCAAATATGCGACCAGTTCTGTCCTGGTCCAGCGTCCAATGCCGCTGATCGGATCCGACGTGATGTTGGGCGCGTACCAAGGCCCGACCTGTGCGCCTGACAAGGCACGGCTCGCCTCCTCTTGCATGAGAAGGCCGCGCGGCGTGTGACATGTGCCGCAATGCGCCGCGCCCTGCACGAGGTACGCGCCTCGGTTCCACTCTGGCGATTGATTTCGGTCGGGCACAAAAGCTGCCGAGTCCAGAAAAAACAGATTCCAGACGATCATTGAGGCGCGGATATTCATCGGGAACGGAAGCCTCGTCGATGGCGGGCGTCGTTCGACCGGCTCTACTGCCTGGCTAAAGTACAAATAGAGCGCGTGGATGTCCTCTTCGGTGAACTTCGCATAAGATGTGTACGGCATCGCAGGATATAGGTTAGCGCCGTCGCGCCGAACGCCGCGCCGGAGCGCCTGCGAAAACTCCTCCTCTGTGTAGCGTCCAACTCCGAAATCTGCCGAGGGAGTGATGTTGGTCGAATAGATGGTCCCGAGCGGCGTGCCGATGGGCAGCCCTCCCGCAAAGGCTTTGCCACGAGGCGCCGTGTGGCAAGCGCTGCAGTCGCCGGCCGTCGCGAGATATTCACCACGCTGGATCGCTGCAGCCGTTTGATCCGGCTGATCAGCGGCCCGACAAATCCCGGCCGCCGCAGTTGCGGCGAGACAGATCAGAAGCGCACCAAGGTGGTGACGGGAGTTGCCCATGATCAGCCGTGCCTCAGTTGGACGACGATTGCGTCCGCCGCTTTCAGCGCCAGCGCTGTCATGGTGAGCGTGCTGTTCGAAGCCGTCGCGCTGGGCATCGCGCCGCCACCAGGCAGGAATAGGTTGGCATGATCGTGTGCGCGGCAGTCAGGATCAACCACGGCCGTCGCCGGTTCGGTTCCCATGATGCAGCCGCCCATGATGTGGTCGCTGTTGAGAAACTCGGGGGACAGCTGGAACTTGGTGGCGCCGAGTTCGGCTGCCAACCGCCGCAGTCGCGGCACCGTGTATTCCTTGGCGCTTTGGCGCACATAGTCGCCGACGTCGTAATAGATGTTCGGTTTGTTGATGCCGAGCCAATCCTTCTGAGTGGACAGCGTCAAACGATTATTTGCCGAGGGCAGGATCTCATGCTCCACGGTCAATCTTGCGGTACAGGCGGAAAGCCGCCGGATCTCCGCGTCCAGGGCCTTGCCCACCAAGCCTTTCTTCAGCGCCGCGGCTGCGCCGAGCGGACTACGAGCGAAATTCTCCATACGGAACATCGCGCCGGCGTGGCGGCCGCGGAAGTCACCTTGTGTGGTGTTGAGGATGCTGCTGCTCTGGACCGGCCCGACGCCTGTCCAGAGGGGTTCCTCCAGCTCCAGCTCCGCCGTGAGCTTCGGCTGATCCATCATGTTGCGACCAACCTGATCGGAACTGTTCGCCACGCCGTTCGGGTTGCGTTCGTTCTTTGACAGTAACAGCAGCTTTGGCGTTTCGATGCCATTGCAGGCAATCACGAAGAGGCGGCCGGTCACCCTGTGCGATTGCTTGTCCGGATCGAAGAAGTGAACCGCCTCGATCGCGTTCTTGTCGCCCGTCTCGATTCGATAGACGACGGCATTGGCTAAGATCTTACCGCCCTTTGCCTCGATCTTCGGCAAGGCCGTTGCCGCGTCATATTTGGCGGCGATCGGACATACCGGAAAACAGTTGTTGTTGCCGCAACAGGCCGGCCGGCCGTCATAGGAGACACCGCTGTTGCGGGCCTGAGGCGCCGGCAGGTTGATCATCCCGATTCTCGCGGCAGCTTCCGTGAACCGATGCTCACCAGGGCCGAAGGGAATCGGTCCCATGGGATAGGGTTTTGAGCGCTTCGCGTTCGTCGGCCATTGCAGCGCCGGGTCGGACGGACCGCTGACGCCGATCGCGTATTCCGCGCGTGTATAGTACGGCTCGATGATTTCGTGACCGAAGGGCCAGTCCCGGCCGACTCCATAAAGGCTCTTCAGCTCCATGTCTTCGGGCGTCAAGCGCCAACAAATTCCGGCCCAGTGCCAGGTCGCGCCGCCTGCGTAACGGACGTAGCCCTGGAGATAGGCGCGGGCATTTGGCCCTTCCAATTGGAGGTATTGCTCCTGCTCCCTGGGCGTGCGGGTTTCGAGATGCGGCGCCCATGGCTTCGGTGGATAGGGTGCATTCCAGTGAAACAGCCGCAGGCTCGGCGGAAGATTCCGGAAGTTCTCGACGATCCGCCAGCGGTCAACGCGAGGCCCGGCTTCGAGCATCAGACCGGATAGCCCCGCGTCAAGAGCCTGTTGCGCGATCAGGCAACCGACTACGCCCGTTCCTACAACGACGACGTCTGCACTATGCTCGCTTGCCATCTGGACAATTCCTCTTTCGAGAGTACCCGCGTTCAAAATTCAGGCATGTTGCTCAGTGGCGGCGCCGTGGCCGTCCATCGGTTCGGCCCGGAAATGGCGTAGGAGGGAATGGTCATGACGTCACTCGTCGGCCCGTACATGAGCGCGTATTCGTAGGCGAACACCTCGGCGTTGGAAGCACTTGTGACGACGCCGAGATACCAGGCAGAAATGATCGAAAGCGCGGTCTCCTTGAGCGGGCCATCCGGTATGTCGGCGAAGAAGTCCTCGACGATCCGTGCGTTTTTCCCTCGGGCGATAGAAAGGAGGCCACCAATTTGCTGCAACAGCGCCGGATTCAAAGCGACCATCGCAGCGCCCATGCGCCTACCTACCTCCGCATTCAGGCGATGGGGAACCAGCAGCGACGAAATCTCCATGAACCGGGCCGCAGCTTCGTCCGACCACGAGGCCGGCGCTGCAACGGCCGGCAGCGTTGGCAGAGCGGCCAACGTACCGAATAGCAACCCGCCCACCAACACGTCGCGGCGAGCGAGATTGAAGGCCGTGGGACAGTCGTCGGGATAGGAGTCAAGCATATCCGTGCGTCTCGCTTTGGCGAGCGGGTCAATCTGGTCTGTCATGTGATCTCTCCCAGGCAAGTCAAAATCGCAACGACATGGCCACAGCCGACGCGCCGCTTTCAGCGAGCGCGCAGGCCAGTTTCTACGGAATGAACGCTGGTCTAAGCGGTCTTCCGCGAGGCGGTGCTCACATGGGCGTTGCCCATCTCACCCAGCTTCGCCAGCAGAGTGTTCGCGGCTGGGCCCGACGAATGTGGATTTTGTCCTGTAATCAATTGGCCGTCGCTGACGACGTGAGGTGTCCAGTTCGCCTTCTTGGAGAAGATGGCGCCCAGCTTCAGCATCTCGTCCTCGACGAGAAAGGGCACGATCTTGGTCAGCCCGACCTCCTCTTCCTCGCCGTTGGTGAAGCCCGTCACTTCCTTGCCGTGAACCAGAAGGCTGCCATCGGGGATCTTGACGTGACGCAGCGCGCCCGTCGAATGGCACACAATGCCGATCGGCTTGCCAGCCGCAAGAAACGACTCGATCAGCTTGATGGAATCCTGGTCTTCGGCGAGATCCCACATCGGGCCGTGCCCGCCGGGATAGAAAACGGTGTCGAAATCTTCCTGCTTGACGCTGTCCAGGCGAACGGTGTTGTCGAGCTGCGCTTCTGCATCCTCGTCGTTCTCGAACCGGAGCGTCAGCTCGGTCCGGAATTCAGGCTCGTTGCTCTTGGGGTCAAGCGGCGGACGGCCGCCCTTCGGGGATGCGAGCGTGACCTCGGCGCCGGAATCCTTGAAGACATAGTAGGGGGCCGCGAGCTCTTCGAGCCAGAAACCCGTTTTGCGCCCGGTGTTGCCCAACTGGTCGTGGGATGTGATGACCATCAAGACCTTCATGACCGTCTCCCTTTGTCGCGCTTCTGTGAAGTCCCTCCGAGCACGGCGATGCAGATCGCACGACCTCGCTGAGCCCGTGACCCTCTTCGTTGCTCGTCACGACACTCTGCGCGGAAGGCCGGCTGTTAGCACGTTATGCGTTGTTAGACGTTGCGAGCGGGGACGTGGCCGCGCGATCGCTTAGTCGAAGGCAGCGTCGAAGATCTCGACGTCAATGAGCGCCGGTTTGGCGATAACGGTTCCGTCGGGCCGCAGCATCTGTGAGCGCCGGAGTGTCGGAACCATGATGTCGGAAAACGTTTGGTGCGCCCACGAATAATCCGCAACTCTCGTTCCAAGCAGGTCGTGGTCCACACGCCGTTGCAAGGCGTTTTCGTCGAAGTAGAATATCTGCTCGGAGTTGTGGGTCACGATGTCCGACGGAAATCGCGCGCGGAGGCGATGCCAGAGTGCTCCGTTCTCATGCCACGGCGGAAGTTCTTCGACCTGGACGTCAGGACGGGCAAGGAGAAATGGCGTGGTCAGGTAGCTCCAAATCGCGAAGCCGCAGAAGAAGACCAAATGCAATTCATCCGCGAGCGGGTGTATCGCGTGATTGGGGAATCGTAATTGTGGGTGACGCCAAGTCCGGAGGATTTCGCCGTCGATGCTTTCGATCGTGACGGAATCCGGTTGAAATGAAGCGCACCCCTGGCCGCCGGTCATGCCGGTAAATCGAACGGATTGGATTCGTGTCGATCCTTCCGCAATGACGTCCGTGAAATGACCGGCATGTCCGGCCTCGGTGAACAACATTCCGCCAAAGGAAAGATGAAGCGTAAACCGGCTCAACCTCATCCAGCGGGCCAAGCCCCCACTGGCATCAAGCGCGTCATCTAGAAGTGCCATGTTTCGCCGGATCCGCCATAAGGTCTCTGCACCATGGCGAGGTATTGGCGGCTTGGCGTGTTAGAAGTTGTTAGGATTTGCGAGAGGATGAGACCCGCGGTATCCCGCTGAAATTGCTTTCAATTCAGAGCAGCCAGAAAGTCCGTGGCAGAGACGAGATCGCGTGTCGCCAGACCTTCGTGATAGCGCGCAACGATTGGTTCGATCAGGGCTCGAGTCTGGCCGGCGCGGCCGCTGACGCGCCAGAGCCGGCCAAGGCTGATCGCACCGCGCAGCTCCCAGCCGAGGGCGCACTGCTGCCGTGACAGGTCAAGCGATTTCTGAAGGAAGCGTTCTGCCTCGGCAGGGGACCCGGAACGTGCCAGAATGTCGCCCTTGATCCTGAGCATTTCCGGCATGTCGAAGGACTCGCCATGATCGCCGACATCGGCGATGGCATCGTCAATCAGGCGCAACGCCTCCTCGAATTGATTTTGCAGCGCCATGCCCTCTGCCTGGGCAGTTGCAAACACGCTCGTCATGATCCGATGCCTGGTCGCGTGTAGCGTGGCCTGACTGCGGCGGAGAAATTCCATGCCGCCAGCGACGTCGCCGCGGCGCAACAGCAGCTCTCCTTTTTGCCCGATGCCGACCGCGTAATAGGGGCCGAGAAAGTGCTTCCCCGCATGATCGATAAGTCTCTCGATCATGCTTTCCGCGCTGGTCCAATCGCCAACCCAGAGAAAGACATAGATCGTCCAGATCAAGGCAATGCCGAGCGTCAGCGGCTGCTCGAGCTGCTCGGCCTCACGTACCGTAAATCTCGCGGCCTCGATCGCCCGCTCCGGCTTGCCCGTGAGCCATAGCCCGCGGGCAAAGGCGACCAATGCGACGATGCGGTCGTCATAGCCGAGGTGACCAATATTCAGACGCTGCGAGCTTGGATTGTGCACCATCGCGCTTTCGCAGAGCGGGACAGCCTTGTCCTGATGGCCAATCAGGTGATGCGCCACCCCCAGCATCCACTCGACGTTGAGCGTGCTGGTCGGGTCGTTCAGCTTGCGTGCAATCGGTTCACCTTTTTCGCCGGTTCCAAGCGCGCCGTGGAAGTCTCCGATGCGGGTCAGGTAGATGTGCAGCCCGCGCAGCAGCCACAATTGCCAGTGGAGATCTTCGAGCTCCTCCGCAAGGTGAAGACTTCGCGTAAAGGCCGCGCGCACGGCTTCGGTGTTACCCTGCGTAAACATCACGGAAATGCCAAGCGCCGTCTGCAACTGCATTTCCTGACGGCGATCTATCGGCGTATTCTCAAGAGACGCGAGAGCCTGACTTGTCCAACGATAGCATTCCATCAGCAGCGAAAGCTCGAGAAAAAGCTGCCCAGCCGAGGCAGCCAGATCGATGCCGATCCTGCGGTCACCACGATCGGAGAAACTCCACTCCAGAGCGGCGCGCACGTTGGGTAGATGGTCTGCATAGAGTAGGAAACCGCCGGCACTTTGAGGGCCCGCGGATTTGAGAGAAATGTCCTGCAGGAAGTCGCGAAAATAATCGGCGTGGGCGCGAGCGACCTGATCTGCTTCTCCGCTTTCGGCCAGCTTCTCCGCAACGAAGGCCCGGGTCGTGTCGAGCAGACGATATCGCAGCCGGCGCTCTCCCGGCGCGGTCGCGATCAGCGACTTTGATAGCAGGTTGGAGATCGCCTCGACGGCTTCGGCTTCGCTAACGCCCTGAAATGATGCGACGGCAAGAGCAGCTTCCAGGGTGAATGGCCCGACGAACACCGACAATCTGCGAAGCGTCGTGCTTTCAGCTGAAGGCAGCAGGTCGTAGCTCCAGCCGAGCGCGGCGCTGAGCGTTTGATGCCGCGGGATCGCGGTACGCCGTCCTCGCCACAACAGGGAGAAGCGGCTGTCAAGGAGCGAAGCGGTCCCGGCAATGCCGTACGCATTGACCCGGCCCGCGGCAAGCTCGATCGCAAGTGCGATACCATCCAGGCGCCGGCAGATTTCGGCGACCAGAGGCGCCTCTTCCTCGCCAAGCTGGAATTCGCTCAGGCTTTCCGCGATCCGTTCGACAAAAAGCTGGGCCGCTGGATAGGCAAGGATTTCGGAGGCGCTCAGTCCATCGCGTTGTGGTGGGCAATCTAGCGGGAACAGACGGAAGACCCGCTCGCCTTCGGTGCGAAAGGACTCGCGGCTGGTTGCAAGGATATGAAGGTCCGGCGCGTCCCGAGCAAGGC
Organism: Bradyrhizobium sp. CB82; assembly: GCF_029714405.1. Classification (NCBI taxonomy): domain Bacteria; kingdom Pseudomonadati; phylum Pseudomonadota; class Alphaproteobacteria; order Hyphomicrobiales; family Nitrobacteraceae; genus Bradyrhizobium; species Bradyrhizobium sp. CB82. Next base: position 1,584,368 of record NZ_CP121650.1, read on the forward strand.
GTTCCGCCAGCGGCGCCAGCGTATCGAGCACATGCTCGCAGCTGTCAAAGATCAGAAGCCTTTTGCAGCCCTGCAGGTATTTTAATAGGCCCGGTACGGGGTCATCGGAGCTGACGGGTAGTTCAAGCGCGGAAGCAATGGCGGCTGGGACAAGCTTCTCGTCCCTGAGAGCACCGAAATCGACGAAAGAAACCTGCTCCTCAAAGTCGGTCAGTTGGTGGTGCGCGACCGCAATAGCGACCGAGGTCTTGCCAATGCCCCCAGGGCCGACAACGGTCACGAAGCGGTGCAGAGAGAGCTCGGCGCAAATCTTGTCGACGGCTTCTCCGCGACCGATCATTCTCGCGAGCGGGGCGGGAAGAGCTCGAGCGGATGAGACCTTGCCGGGAGGCTGCGTCGCCGACGAGTCATGCGCGAGAGATGCGGCGAAGCAATAGCCGCGCCCGGGAACATTGACGATGTAGCGGGCACCCGCAGCACCATCGCCGAGCGCCTTTCTCAAAGCGGTGATGTGGAAGCGAAGGCTGCCCTCGTCCACATTCACGTCGGCCCAGACGCGCCTAACCAATTCTCTCTTGTCGACGACTTCGCCGGGGTGCTCGGCGAGGGCGATGAGGATATCGAGCGCGCGGCCCCCGATGTGAAGCGGTGTGCCGTCCTTCTCCAACAACCGCGAGCTGGGAAGCAGCCGGAACGGTCCAAAGGAAATGGCCGAACCTTGATTGGTCTTGTCTGGCACGCGCCATTGCCCCGCTGAGGGAAGTCCAGAGACGACTTGGTTTATCAGAACGAGGGTTTGAGTAAACTGGCCCGGCTGGCGAATATCTGTGCTACGTCTCGAAACGAGCCGAAAAGCTGGCCTGAGTCGTCAGATTTGGCTTAAAAGATAAGATCTTGGACGAAATTTGGGACGGTTCGGACGCGATGCGATCCGTCAGGCGCAAGACCGTCAATCGCTTCGCGGACAACTATGACAATTGTGACGCCGGCGGCCGCTGCCGGGTAGGCCGGATAACGAAGTCTGGCTGTCGGGCATCGAGCATTGGGTCTGCACCTGCTTTGGTGGGATTCTCGGGGCTTTTGATCGAGGGGTGACCCGCCCTCAAAGGGTCTTGGGTGATCTGTGGCGAGCTTCGATAAGACCAACCCGTTTTCACGATCGGTTACCTCCCCCGGATGCATTAGTTTTCGGGCCATTCCGCGTTGTTCCGAATGAACGCCTGCTAGAGCGCGATGGTCAGTCCGTTCCCGTTGGCAGCCGCGCGTTCGATCTTCTCTGTCTGTTGATCCATCGGGCTGGCGAAGTTGTCGGCAAAGCCGACCTCCGTGGATCAGGGAGTCGAATTGCTGCGGCCTGCATTACCCCGCATGCTCGCCGACCGCTTGGAGCTCTACAGTGGGGCAGCGACCATCGCGCTGGTCGAGGGGATGGCTGCGCAGGGTTTGCCTGCGGAGGCGCTCTCCACGATCGAGGCGCGCATCGACGCTGTGGCCGCCCAGGGCGACAGCTGGGAGATGCCGGAGCTCTTGCGCGTGCGCAGTGAGCTCCGCGCCGGCTGCGGTGCCAGCTTAGGCGCAGAGCAGGATATTGGCGCAGCAATGGAGCTGGCCGAGCGGCAGTCGGCGCTTTCCTGGAGATTGCGCGCGGCCATCAGCTATGTTCGCCTCGCCGGCTCTGGTCCTACCTCGGCCCAGGCTCTCTTTGAGTTGAGCCATACGTTGGCTCGCTTTACGGAGGGCTCCGACACGGCAGATCTCCGCGCCGCGCGCCGACTTCTTGAGATCTCTCCTGAGGCCATGCCTCGGTGATCTCGTCACTACGGAGTGGTCGAATTTCGCACATGTTAAAGCGGTGAGAGGGGGTTCCGCTGATGGGATCACGCATTGCAGCGTCGACCGTCAGGTTGAAGTTGCTTCCATTTGGATCCGTTGGATCTGAACCCGCGATCCCAAGTTCAGCGCAAGCTTGCCACCAGCCATGTTGGCCAACGACGACACGGTCGTCCAACGTATCGTTAAAGCGCGCCTTGGCGCGCATTGCGCCGCTCGAGGTTCTGACCTCGACCCAATCTCCGTGCCGAATCTTCCTGGCAGCTGCCGTGGTCGGGTGCAGTTCGATTTCGGGGTAGGGTAAGCGCTTGCGCAGCAGTGGTAACGCGCGATGCTGGCTTTGGCAGAACAAGCTCGGCTTTGCGCATGTCAGAACCAGCGGGAACACATCTGCAGGATGTGGCGTTCCAAAGACGGGAGTTTCGATATCAGGCAGCGCCGGATAGCCCTTGTCAGCGAACGTTTCCGACCAGAACTCGACTTTTCGCGTCGGGGTCGGAAAACCGCGCGCGATGCCGCGCTCGTCCGGTATCTTGTATTTATAGTGAGTCGTTGACAGCGATTTTCGCTGTCCGGCCGGTTCGGCTCTGAGTTGCTCAAGAGAGATGCCACTTAAGGCAAGCTGTTCTCGATAGGCCGCATCGACGTCACCATCCCAGAACTTCATCTCGAGCCCCAGCCGTTTGGCCAAGCTGAAGACAATGTCGGTATCGGGCAAGGCCTCTCCGGGCGGCGGCACGATTTTTGATCGGAGTTGGACGTAAGACTGTGCGTCTTCACTGATTTCAAATCCGATCTTGAGAGCTTCGCGTTCAAAGCAAGACGCGACGGGAATCACGATATCGGCAAGCGCGGCTGTCGGATTCATGAACAGGTCCGCATGTGCATAAAAATCCAGCGACGAAAGTGCCGCGCGGCCGCGAACAGGATCAGCCTGGGCAAGCAGTAGATTCGCGCCGAATCCAATCAGCGTGCGCACCGGATAGGGATCACCTTCGAGAACCGCCCGATAGAAGTCATGGGTGGGTCGACACGTTGTCCCAGCGTGCTGGTCCGAGCGGACGTTCGGCGACGCCGATGGCCGGCGCAAGCTGCTGAGCGAGATCCTCTCCGGCGATCGGCGCTGTCGGGATCGACGGAAGAAGACCGTTGCCGCCGGGCGCATCGAAACTGCCGGTCAGGGCATAGAGCATGGCAATCGCCCGCGCGGTTTCCGTCGTGTTCGCGTGATGCTCGTGTCCGCTCCAGGCATAATATGAGACCGGCCGCGATTCCCAGATCGTGCGTGCCGCCTCTGTCAATTGCGCCGCAGGAATCCAGCACGTCCTTGCGATCGTCTCAGGTGAGTAGTGTCTGCACAGATTGGCGTAGTGGTCGAAGACCGGCCGGCAACTGACGGTCCCGTCGACCGTTTCAACGGTGTATTCGCCTCTTAAGGACAGATGACCAGGCGAGGCATCGTACTGCCCCGTGGTCGGATCGTAGCGGACAATGGATTTCGACAACATATCCAAGGCAACAAGCGACCCACGACCGGCGTCGGGAAATACGTCTTCGGCTTTCAGCAGCCTGTTGGTGTCGGAGCGCACCAGCAGCGGCCCGTTGGTCCATGTGCGCACGAACTCCTGATCATACCATCCGCGCTCGATCATGATGTTGGCGAGACCCAATGCAAGCGCGCCGTCAGCTCCTGGTCGCACCCGCAGCCAGACATCTGCCTTGTTGGCGAGGCCGACATTGCGGGGATCGATCACGACAAGCTTCATGCCCTGCTTGAGACCATCCACCGCAGCCGTCGCGTGCGTGATACGTGAGAACGAAGGATTGTAGCCCCACAGGATCAGACATCCGGTTTTGGCGATCTCCGGCATCGCGCCGCCCGCGCTTCCTGTCGCAACGCTGCCGACCCCGAAGACATATCGCGTGGCGAAGCCGCGGCGCCAGCCGCACAAGTCGAGTGCCCAGACCAGATTCGGGGTGCCAAAGGCGTTCATCAGCCTGCGAACGAAAGGCGCAGAATCCGCGATGGCCGTTGTCGACGGCGACGATAGGCTGAAAGCGACTGCTTCAGGGCCATATTGTGCAGCAGTGCGCCGCATTGCGGACGCGATCTGATCGAGCGCGATGTCCCAGGACGTCTCTTCCCACCCGGGATCAGGATCGCCTTTCGGCCGGGTACGGCGAAGCGGCCGTGTCAGCCGATCCCTGTGATAGACCAGTTCGGGGGCCGCCCGACCCTTGGCGCAAATGGCCGCCCCCGTCGGATGCGAGGGATCGGGATCCAGGCGAATGAACCGCCCGTCGGCCACGGTCGCTATCGTACCGCAACGCGCGATGCACAATCCGCAGTATCCTTTGATATGGTCGACCCTTGGCGCGCAGGAGGCCGTCATGACAGTTGCTCCAGCAGTCGTTCAGCTGCTTTGAGGTCGGCAGTGTCAAACCCCTCTGTAAACTGACCATACGTCCGCCCGACAACGTCCTTCGCAGGTTGGCGAAGGCCCTTTGCAGCCAGGAGCGCTGCAAGGTCGATCGCCGTGCGCAATTCCCAGCCGAGCGCGCCTTGACTGCGACTGAGCTCCAGCGATTGCATGAGACACGCTTCGGCTTCCTCAAGGTGAGAAGGGACCATCGCGCGGAGCAGTCCCCCCTTCATACGTAGCAACTCCGGCATGTAACAGGTATCGCCCTTTGTGCTGACTTGCAGGATCGTGTCGGTCAGGAGTGCCATCGCGTCATCGCGCTGTCCGTTGGCGATCAGGCCTTGCGTGAGGCAGATGTTGAACTCGGTCGTGATCAGCTCGTAGCGGACGGCATGAATCTCTGCCAGGGACGCGCGAAGGTCCGCGATGGCGTTCTGGCCCTGGCGAATGGCCAGCTGCGCCTTTCTTGCGCGCCCGACCGCAGTCAGCGAGCCAAGGGAATAGGATTCGGAGATCGCGATCGAGGCGTCGATATACTCTTGGGCACTCCGAAAATCCCCGGTCCACAGGAAGATCGACGCGGCCCAGGCAAGCAGAACGGTGACCGACGCCGGATGATCCATTCGCTTCGCGCCATCGATGAATTCCCGGGCGCGCTCAACAGCCTGGGTCGGATGTCCCTGCATCCAAAGCGTCCTCGCGAGCGCAATGCCGGCCCGGAAATGGCGATCATGGACCAGATAGATCGTGTCGCTCTGCTGTGACGGCGACCAATCTGCGAACAGCGCCTCGAGCTCGCCGCGCGCGCCGCGGAGGTCTCCCATCATGAGAAGGGAGCGTCCGAGGATGGAATGGGCCAACGCAAGGGCTGCGGGGTCGTCGACATTGGCGGCGAGCGCTCGGCAGCGTTTTGCATACGACAACGCGACATTGAAGTCGCCACTGCGGAAGTGGAACATGTGGAGCATGCCGAGCAGGCCGGCTTCGTTGGCCACATCACGCTCCGCTTCGGCCAATGCCAGACTGCGGTCCAATGCCCCTCGCGCCTGCGCGTTTTCTCCATAAAGCAGCATCGACGAGATCCCAAGGCCTGCCTGCAGGTGCATCTGCTCGGATTTGCTGCAGACTTGATCGTCGAGAACAGCCAGAGCGCGTTGCGACCAATGATGACATTCAGGAAGCAGCGACATCGCCAGGAGGACGGGTGCCGCGGCCGCGGCAAGGCCGATACCGGTCGGCAGATCACCGTTCGCTCCAAAGCACCATTCCAGGGCAGTGCGGACGTTGCTGACGCCGGCGAAATAGGGCGCGCGCTCCGTGCCGGACATCAGGGTGGACCATTCGGAGGCAGCTTGCGCGAGCCATTGCCGGTGGTAACGCGCATGACGGATGGCCAGGGAGGCTGTTTCGATGTCGTCGGCCTCGAGTTCAAGCGCGTAGGCCCGCGTCGTATCAAGCAGACGATAACGCATGACGGCATCGAGGGAACGCGTGGCGACCATGGACTTGGCAACCAGGCTGTCGATGGCCTCAAAAACTTCCGCCTGGTCGAGACCGTTGCCGGTGGCGACCGCAAGCGCAGCGTCGAGGGTGAAATTTCCGACAAAAATGGCCAATCTGCGCAGCACGATGCGCTCTGTTTCGCGCAGCAGGCTATAGCTCCAGTCGAGCGTCGCCTGGAGCGTTTTTTGCCGGGGCGGAGCGGTGCGTGGACCTGCCCATAATTGGGCGAGTCGCTGGTCGAGCAGGGCGGCTATCTCGCTCAAACCATAGACCTCGACGCGGCGCGCCGCCAATTCGATGGCGAGCGCGACCCCATCGAGCTTCCGGCAGATGTCGGCTACAATTGCGGCTTCAGCGTCGTTCAGTTTCAAGTTGGCGCCGCTTGCCACGGCGCGTTCGACGAACAATTGCGTAGCGGGGAATGTTCGTGCGACCTCGGCGGAAAGTTTGCTGCCCTCGGGGGCATAGGCGAGCGGCTCCAGCCGATAGACATGTTCTCCGTCCGCCTGCAGCGTTTCTCGGCTCGTCGCTAGAATGTGAACTTGAGGAGCGGTCCTGAAGATCGCCACGGCCAGGGTTGCAACGGCGTCGACCAGATGTTCGCATGTATCGAGCACAAGCAGAAGGCGCTTGTTTCTGAGAAAGGCGATCAGGCCGGAGATTGCGTCCGCGCTCTGGACGGAGAGGCCCAGCATCGACGCGACGCCAGTTGTCACGAGGCGAGGATCGCTCACCATGCTCAGGTCGACGAAGAGAACTGCGCCGTCGAAGGTCGTGTGCAGTTGGTGCGCGATCGCCACGGCAACGGTGGTCTTACCGACGCCGCCTGATCCGACGATCGTGACAAACCGGTAGGCATTGAGCCGCAGCGACAGCTTCTCAAGATCTTCCTCGCGGTCGATCATAGCGCCGAGCCGGCTCGGCAGATTGTAGTGATGAAAACCTGGGGAGGGGGCAACGAGAGACTGGGCTGTAATGCCCGAGCGTGAAGTCGCGGCAACAAAACTATAGCCCCGTCCTGATAATGTGGAGATATACCTGGCGCCATCCTTTCCGTCCCCGAGCGCCTTGCGCAGACCGGCGACGTGGAAGCGCAAGGCGCCTTCCTCGACATTGAGCCCGGGCCACACCTCGGCGATCAGGTCGTTCTTGCTGACCACTTCGTTCGGACGGGACAGCAGCGTCACAAGAATGTCGTAGGCTCGGGCGCTGAGCTCGACGCGGGCGCCTTCCTTGGTCAGCATTCTCTCGCCGGGAACCAGGAGGAAGGGGCCAAACGAGACCGTTTCATTGCTTTGCGCAGGCGGCGCTGCCATGGCGTGCTTCTTCTTTAGCGCTTTGAATTAGCTTCAATATTTGCGCCGGTGCCGGCGCTGGCATCAGAGTAGATCGTAACGATGCAGGTCAGTAGTTCGTAGGCTTTGTCCGGCTGAGTGAGACGGTTGCCCTGCTCGCATTGCTAACGGGCTCTAACAAGCCATAACAAGCACTAATCCTTCGTTTGAGCGAAGCTAATCACGCGATTTTGCTCGGGATCCTGGGATTATCCCTCAAACCAAGGAGCTTGCCATGACGGTCGCAGAGATGCGTAACCAAGCGCACGGCGAGTTGTCGAAACCTCATACTATTGACCTCAAGCTTGAGGTCGTTGTCATTCCCGTGTCAGACACTGACCGCGCAAGCGGCTGACGACAATTGGCCGGACTGGTACGCCGATTTCATGGTTCGCGAGCAAGCCGGCGAACCATTGCCATCTTGATCTGCGAGCCCGCATCGCTTCCTGACATGCACGCTGATGCGGCGCCGCTTGCGAAGTGACGTCGACACGAAAGCTCATCTCGCAGATCGTGAGACCGCTCAGGCGGGATGCGTCGTCGCGCATGATACGCATTGCACTTGCGATGGCATCGAGCCTGCACCTTTCGCGATCGTTGCCGAGATGCCGTCGCGATGAATGCTCGCCCGCCTAACGCCGCAATGTCCCACACGCGACTCGCAACGGCTAACGACGCCTAACAATCCATAACGAGCAAACGCGCGGCGCCTCCGTCACAGTGTGCGTACAAACACGGGCCTGTTGAGTCCGAACGCGGCCCTCCGATCGAACGAAGCAAGGGAGAACGGCAATGAACGCACGATCGAGCGTCGACCTCATCAACCCGGACCGACGTCAAGTCCTGAACGCAGCCGCGATGGGCGTTGTTGCCGCAGGTATGGCCAGTCTTTTGCCCATTCATCGAGCGGCTGGAAGCCCGAGCCACGCAATTCGGCCATTCCATGTCAACATTCCCGACGAAGACCTTATCGACTTGCGCCAGCGGCTTGCGGCGACCCGTTGGCCAGACAGCGAGATCGTCCCCGACCAGTCCCAGGGCGTGAAGCTCGCGACGATGCAGCAGCTCGTACGCTACTGGCAGACTGACTACGACTGGCGAGGGGTGGAGACGCGGTTGAACGCACTACAGCAGTTCGTCACAGAGATCGACGGTGTCGACATCCATTTCATCCACGCTCCATCCAAACACGATAATGCACTGCCCATGATCGTAACGCACGGCTGGCCCGGCTCGATCATCGAACAGCTCAAGATCGTCGATCGCCTGACGAACCCAACGGCTTACGGCGCGAGCGCGTCTGACGCGTTCGATCTCGTCATCCCATCGATCCCCGGCTATGGCTTCTCGGGCAAGCCGACGACGATTGGCTGGGACCCGGTGCGGATCGCGCGCGCCTGGATCGTGCTGATGAAGCGCCTCGGTTACAGCCGCTTCGTGGCGCAGGGCGGTGACTGGGGCAATGCGGTCACAGAGCAGATGGCGCTGCAAGCGCCACCGGAGCTGATCGGCATCCACACCAACATGCCTGCCGCCGTGCCCGCCGACATTGCTAAGGCATTGCAGCCGGACGGCGCGGTGCCCGCCGGTCTCTCCGTCGAGGAGCAGAACGCCTACAACCAGCTCGATGATTTCTACAAGCATGGTCTCGGCTATGCCCTCGAGATGGCGAACCGGCCGCAGACGCTCTATGGCATTGTGGATTCGCCGGCTGGCCTTGCGTCCTGGATCCTCGATCACGACGCGCGCAGCAGCGGACTGATCGCGCGGGTATTCGACGGCAAGAGCGAAGGCCTGACCCGCGACGACATCCTCGACAACATCACGCTTTACTGGCTGACCAATACGGCGATTTCGTCGGCACGGCTGTACTGGGAAAACAAGCTCGCTTTCTTTGAACCGAAGCACGTTTCCATCCCGGTGGCCGTCAGCGTCTTCCCCGACGAGATCTATGCCGCCCCGCGCAGCTGGACCGAGCGGGCCTATCCCAAGCTGATCCACTACAACCGGCTCGAGAAGGGCGGCCATTTTGCGGCCTGGGAACAGCCCGAGCTGTTCTGTGCGGAAATGCGCACCGCGTTCCGTACTTTGCGACGATCGACCTGAGGGATCGCGCGGCCTTCCTCTCCAACCCCACCAACCAGGAGTGCATATCATGAATCGTCCCGAACGCAGCTTTGCGAGTGATCAGATCCGGCTCGAGCGTCGCCTGCCGACATATTGGCGCGTCACTTTCGACATGCCGCCGGTGAACATCTTCGGTCCGAAGCAGCTTCCGTTACTCAATGACGTGATCACCGCGATCGAGAACGATCCGGAGCTCAAGGTCGTGGTGTTCGATAGTGCCGTCGAGGGGTTTTTCATCACGCACTACGACTTCCTCGCGCCGCTCGAAGATTCCCTGAGCATCCCGCCGGGACCGACTGGACTTCAGGCACTTCCCGACATGCTCGTGCGTCTCAGCCGCGCGTCAGCGGTCTCCATTGCTTCGATTCGCGGCCGCGCGACCGGGGTCGGCAGTGAACTAGCGCTCGCGAGCGACATGCGCTTCGCGAGCCGCGAAAAGGCCATCCTGTCGCAATGGGAGGTGGGCGCCGGCCTGGTACCCGGTGGCGGCCCGATGGCGCGATTGCCGCGTCTGATGGGCCGGGGACGCGCGCTCGAAGTGCTGCTCGGCGCCGACGATGTCCGCGGCGATCTCGCCGAGCGCTACGGCTACGTCAATCGGTCGCTGCCAGACGCCGAGCTCGATGGTTTCGTCGAGGCGCTCGCGATGCGCATCGCATCGTTCGACAAAGAAGCTATTGCGGAGACCAAGCGTCTCGTCGACGTCGCAAGTCTGCCTGCCGACCTGGAGATTCGGCCCGAATGGGACGCCTTTCTGGCTTCCCTCGGCCGTCCCGCCAGTCAGAACAGGATCAAGGCGCTGATGGCGCGGGGTTTCCATCGGGCCGGCGACGTCGAAAACCGGCTCGGCTTCCACGTCGGCCAACTCGGCGACTGAGGAGGATCCGGCAACAACAGCGACGGCGCGACCGTGAGCCGCGCCGGTTGCGGAAAACCGAGGAGAGGTAGCATGGCCTACAATATCACGATCAACGGAACTCTGCGCAGCGTCGATGTCGATGGCGATACGCCGCTGCTTTGGGTGTTGCGCGACGTGCTCGGCATGACCGGCACCAAGTTCGGCTGCGGCATGGCGCTGTGCGGTGCCTGCACCGTGCATCTCGACGGCTCTGCCGTCCGCTCCTGCATTACTACGATCGATAGCGTTGGTGATTCGAAGATCACTACGATCGAGGCGGTCGGCTCGACGGCCGCGGGCGCCAAGATACAAAAGGCATGGCTGCAACATGAGGTCGCGCAGTGCGGCTACTGCCAGTCCGGGCAAATCATGTCGGCCTCCGCCCTACTCGCCGGTAACGCTCATCCCACAGATGCAGACATCGACGATGCCATGAGCGGCAACATCTGCCGCTGCGGAACTTACGTCCGCATTCGCGAGGCAATCAAGCTTGCCGCGCAATCGTCGGCGAGGGAGGGCTGACCATGATTCACCATCGTGTCGCGCCGACCGCATCATATGCCGACCTGTCGCGCCGCAATTTCCTCGTCAACAGTGCCGTGGCCGGCGGCGGGCTGATCCTGAGCCTTAGCCTACCGTTCGGCCAAGGCAAAGCTCTTGGTGCCGAGAGCTTCACGCCGAACGCTTTCATTCGTATCGGCACCGACGGACAGGTTGTGCTGACGATGCCCTATGTCGAGATGGGGCAGGGCACCTACACCTCGATCCCGATGCTGATCGCGGAGGAGTTGGAGGTCGCGCTGAAGCAGGTTCGTCTCGAGCACGCGCCGCCGAACGAAAAGCTCTATGCCAATCCGCTGCTGGGGGTACAGGCGACGGGCAATTCGAATGCCATCCGTGGTGCCTGGAAGCCGCTTCGCGAAGCCGGCGCGACTGCGCGGATCATGCTGATCACGGCTGCTGCCAAGCGCTGGAGCGTCGATGTTGCGTCCTGCCGAGCGGAGGACGGCGAGGTAATTCACACGCCCAGCGGTCGGCACCTCCGTTATGGCGAGCTTGCCGCCGAGGCCGCGCAGATGCCGGTTCCGAAGGACGTCGCGCTGAAGCGGCCGCAAGAATTCAAGCTGATCGGGACCCCGGCGAAACGGCTCGATGCTGCCGGCAAGGTGAACGGCACCGTGGTCTATGGCATCGATGCTCGGCCGCCTGGTGTGAAGATTGCAACGCTGGCCCAGTCGCCCGTGTTCGGTGGCCGGCTGAAGAGCCTGGACGACAGTGCAGCCAGGGCAACTAGAGGCGTGCGTCAGATCGTCAGGCTCGACGACGTCGTTGCCGTCGTCGCCGATCACATGGGCGCCGCGAAAAAGGGCCTCGAGGCACTCAAGATCGAGTGGGACGAAGGTCTCCACGCTGGCCTGAGCACACAGGACGTCGCACGCCAGCTGGAACAAGCAACGCTGAGGGCGGGAGCAGTCGCCCAGAACATTGGTGACGCCGAGGAGGCGATGACGAACGCCGCGACGAGGATCGAGGCGAGCTATCATTTGCCGTTCCTGGCGCATGCCACCATGGAGCCGATGAATTGCACGGTGCATTTCAGAGGCGGCGAATGCGAGATCTGGGTCGGCACCCAGGCGATCGCGCGTGTACAGGCCATGGCGGCGAAAGCCGCCGGGCTGCCAGTCGAAAAAGTGATCATTCACAATCACCTCATCGGCGGCGGCTTTGGCCGACGTCTCGAGGCCGATGGCGCGGTGCGGGCAGTCGAGATCGCCAAGCAAGTCGATGGTCCTGTGAAGGTGGTGTGGACGCGTGAGGAGGATATCCAGCACGACATGTATCGTCCGTCCTGGGTCGATCGCATCGCAGCCGGCCTCGACAAGGACGGCAAGCCGGTGGCCTGGGTCAATCGCTTCGCCGGTTCTTCGGTGATCGCCCGCTGGCTTCCGTCCGCCTTCAGGGACGGCCTCGATCCCGACACGACCGAAGGCGCGATCGACCTGGTCTATGCGCTGCCGAACTTCCACGTCGAATATGTTCGCGTCGAGCCGCCCGGCATCCCGACGGCGTTCTGGCGCAGCGTTGGTCCCTCGCACAACGTCTTCGTCACGGAGAGCTTCATCGATGAACTGGCGGCGGCGGCGAAGCAGGATGCTGTAGCCTATCGCCGTGGGCTGCTCGATCACAATCCGCGGGCGAAGGCGGTCCTCGATCTGGCGGCGGAAAAAGCCGAGTGGGGCGCTCCGCTGCAAAAAGGGCGCGGCCGCGGCATAGCCCTGCAACACGCATTCGGGAGCTATCTGGCCCAGATCGCCGAGGTTGAGGTCGCCAAGGACGGATCCGTTCGTGTCCACCGTGTGGTCTGCGCGATGGATTGCGGCACCGTGATCAATCCCGACACCGTGCAGGCGCAGATCCAGAGCGGCGTGATGTTTGGTGTGACCGCCGCACTGTATGGCAAAATCACGCTCAAGAATGGCCGCGTCGAGCAGGCCAATTTCGACACCTATCAGATGCTGCGCATCAACGAGGCGCCGGCGGTCGAGGTGCACGTGGTCAGCAGCGCCGAACCACCCGGTGGAATGGGAGAGGCCGGCACGTCGGGCATTGTCCCAGCGATCGCCAACGCCGTCTTTGCCGCGACGGGAAGGCGGCTCCGCCGGATGCCGATCGATCCCGCCGCACTCAAGGCGTGAGCGAAAGCGAGCGCGCTCGAACCAACGAGGAGAAGTGACATGATCCGGAAGGCACAAGCAGTTTGGCGCGGCACTGGTCGCGATGGGAGCGGCCAGCTCTCCAGCGAGTCCGGCGTGCTCGCGGAGACGCCCTATTCGTTCAAGACCCGCTTCGAGAACGAGAAGGGCACCAATCCGGAAGAGCTGATCGCTGCCGCCCACGCCGGCTGCTTCACCATGGTGCTTGCCTTCGGCCTGCAACTTGCGGGCTTCAAGCCGACCGAGCTCTCCACGGAAGCTGCCGTCACGCTCGAGCCCGAAGGCAAGGGATTCAAGATCAGCAAGTCGGCGCTTACCTTACACGGCAAGGTGCCAAACCTTAACGAGGCGGGGTTTGCTCGCATTGCCGGCGATGCCGAGAAGAATTGTCCGGTGTCGAGGGTTCTCAACGCGACAATCACGCTGGATTCGAAACTCGTCTGATTGACCTCAGGAGAATGACGTCATGACCATCAAACATCAGCCCGACCAGGCCGATTTCAGGGCGATCCTGCCCGAGCAGATCGACTGGAAGCCGTTCCCCGCGTTTCCGCCCGGCGCTCGCCTCGCGGTGATGGTCGGCTGTCCCGCCGAGCCCGGCCCCTATGTGGTCAGGGTGAAAGTGCCGGGCGACACGAAATTGATGCCGCACAAGCATCCCGAGGATCGCATCTACACCGTGATGTCCGGCGTCTTCTACATCGGGCTCGGCGAGGTCTTCGACGGTGACAAGGTGCAAGCCTATCCGCCGGGTAGCGTCGTCGTTCTGCCTGGCGAGACCTGGCACTACCACTGGGCCAAGTCCGGCGAATACGTCACGCAGGTCTCGGCGATCGGCCCGCTCGGTCTCGAATATCACGACGCGCACGACGATCCGCGTCGGATCCCGACGTCATCGGCAGATTTCGGTTGCCACTATGAGAGGGCGCTCTCGACGCAGTAGCGCTCGGAAATCACGAGGAAGCTAACCATGTCCGACGTTTCTGCTTCTTATGTCTCTGGACCTCGCGCGAAGACTGGCCTTCATCCGTCCCGCCAGGCACTCCGGCGTACGGCGATGGCATTCGCCGGAGCACTTGCGGTCGCCGCGACCGCCGCTTCCGGCGATTACTATCTCACCACCGGGCGCTATCTGGAAACGACCGATGACGCCTATGTCAAGGCCGATTCCACGATCGTCGCGCCGAAGGTTTCCGGCTACATCGGCGAGGTGCTGGTATCCGACAACGAGCCGGTCAAAGCGGGCCAGCTCCTGGCGCGGATCGACGACCGCGATTTCAGGACCGCGCTGCATCAGGCCCGCGCTGACGTCGCGGCCTCGGAAGCTGCGGTAAATAATCTGAACGCACAGATCGAATTGCAGTCGCCCTTGATCGAGCAGCAGGCCGCCGAGGTGGACGCCACCGAAGCCAATCTGAAGTTCGCGCGGGAAGAGCGAGCCCGCTATGACGATCTGATGAAGTCGGGCTCCGGCACGGTACAACGCGCCCAGCAGACCGACGCGGCCTTGCGTGCACAAAGCGCGCAACTCCAGCAAGGTAAGGCCGGGCTGATTGCCGCCAACAAGAAGGTCGAGGTGCTCTCGACCCAACGCGCCCAGGCGCTCGCCCAGCTCGACCATGCCCGTGCCGTGGAGCAGCAGGCGGCGCTGAACCTGTCCTACACGGAGATCACTGCGCCCGTTGAAGGCTCCGTCGGTGCCCGTTCGCTGCGGGTCGGCCAGTATGTCCAGGCGGGCACGCAATTGATGGCCGTGGTTCCGCTGGATGCGGTGTATGTGGTCGCGAATTTCAAGGAGACCCAGCTCACCCACGTGCGCAACGGCCAGCCGGTCGAGCTCAGGATCGACAGCTTCCATTCGACCAGGCTGAAAGGCCATGTCGACAGCCTGTCGCCGGCGAGCGGTCTGGAGTTCGCCCTGCTGCCGCCCGACAACGCCACCGGCAACTTCACCAAGATCGTGCAGCGCGTTCCCGTGAAGATCGTGTTCGACGGCGGGAACCTCAAAGGTTTGTTGCGCCCCGGAATGTCGGCGGTGCCGACCATCGATACCAAATCGACCGTTATCGCCGAGCGGGACGAAACACGGCGGCTCGCATCGGGCGGACCCAAGCCCCGCAGTTGAGCGAATGCGCGTCGTGAAGGGCATGCTCCCTCGCGCCCAAGGAGAGGACGATGACCGCACGGCAGGCCACCATCGATGCCATTCCGGCGGGCGAAAGCCGGCCGGCCGTGGCGGCGCCGTGCACTCCCGCCGTTCCTCTGAAGACGTGGATCGCGGTGATTGGCGCCACGCTGGGCGCATTCATGGCAGTGCTCAACATCCAGATCGTGAACGCCTCGCTTGCCGACATCCAGGGCGGGATCGGCGCCGGGATCGATGACGGCGGCTGGATTTCGACGTCGTATCTGATCGCAGAGATCGTGGTGATCCCCCTGAGCGGCTGGCTTGCCCAGGTGTTCTCGATCCGCATCTACCTCCTGACCAACGCCTTCCTTTTCCTCGTGTTCTCGGCGGCCTGCGCGTTCGCGCAAGATTTGCCGCAGATGATCGCGTTGCGCGCCGTGCAGGGCTTTAGCGGCGGTGTGTTGATTCCCCTGGCATTCACGCTGATCATCACCTTGTTGCCGAAAGCCAAGCAGCCCATCGGTCAGGCGCTGTTCGCGATCTCCGCGACGTTTGCGCCGGCGATCGGGCCGACCATCGGCGGCTATCTCACCGAGAACTGGGGCTGGCAATACATCTTCTACGTCAACGTCGTGCCAGGCACGATCATGATCGGGATGCTCTACTTCTCCTTGGAAGCAACGCCGATGAAGCTGTCGTTGCTGCGCGACGGCGACTGGCCTGGAATCGTCACTATGGCGATCGGGCTCTCGGCGCTGCAGACCGTGCTGGAGGAGGGCAACAAGGATGATTGGTTCGGCTCGCCATTCATCGTCCGTTTCGCGGTCATTGCCGCGATCGCGCTGCCGCTGTTTGTCGCGATCGAACTGACTAGCGAGAAGCCGCTGTTGAATCTGCGCCTGCTGTCCCGTCGCAGTTTCGGCTTCGGCGTCCTCGCGAATTTTCTGCTTGGCGTCGCCTTATACGGTTCGGTCTACATTCTGCCCGTCTATTTATCTCGCATTCAGGGCTACAATTCCGAGCAGATCGGCGCGGTGCTGGCGTGGACCGGGTTACCGCAGCTTGTGCTGATCCCTCTGGTGCCGCGGCTGATGAAGCGGACCGATCCGCGCATCATGATCAGCTTTGGCTTTGCGCTCTTCGCCGCCTCAAACTTCATGAACATCTACATGACCGGCGACTATGCGGCTGATCAGTTGTTTTGGCCCAATGTCGTCCGTGCTGTGGGTCAGGCCCTCATGTTTGCGCCGCTTTCGGCGGTCGCAACTGCCGGAATCGAGCCGGAGAATGCCGGGTCCGCATCTGCGTTGTTCAATATGATGCGCCAACTCGGCGGCGCGATCGGGATTGCTGCACTGCAGACGTTGCTGACCAAGCGCGAGCAGTATCATTCCAATGTGCTCTCGCCGTCGGTCTCGTTACTGGAGCAGGCGACCCGGACCCGGCTGGATCAGCTCACGGAATATTTCATCAGCCATGGCGTGATCGACCGCGTTGACGCCGCGCACCGCGCCTACGTCGCGATCGGAAAGATCATCCAGAAGCAGGCCTTCATCCTTGCCTTTAGCGACACCTTTTACGCGCTGGGCGTGGCACTGATCGTCGCGCTGGTGGCTGGCCTGATGCTCAAGAGGCCCGATCACCTCGAAGCAGGCGGGGCGCATTAGCCGGTTTGCAAAGAACTTCGCAAGGGAGAATGACCATGAAGCCCGACATGAGCCTCCACGGATCTTCAGCCGAGACTATCAAAGCGCTGCGCGTACCTACGAAGCCGCCCGCGACGATTGATTCGATCGCCATCTCGATGCGGTCGATGGGAATAGGCGCCTGGTTAATCGTCGTCGTTCTGATCACATTATTAGTCGGTACTGTCTTCGTTTCCTATCTGGGTTGGACGAGCGCAGCCGGAACTGACGTTCCTGCCTCGGGATATATTGCACTCGTAATCGGCGTGATTTGTTCTCTTGCTGTCGGCTTCGGCCTGATGGCGCTGGTCTTTTACAGCAGCCGCGCCGGGTACGATGAGCCCGCACGGCTCGTGCCGAAGGACGACGCTCCCTCCGACGAGAGGATACCGCGATGACGTCAGCTCAACCGAAGGAGCGTACGGCGAAATCCATCGAGGGCGATGGCTTCGACATTTTTCTCCTTCGCATTCGTTCGATGCCTGAGGATGCGTTGCGGCTCAATCCGCTTCGACCGGACATCCGCAGATCACACTCGTCGCTTTCCGCGCGATCTCCCTCAGCTCGGACAGGCGAGCGCCGGCACGGGCGCGGATGGCGATGGTGTGCATCGTGGCTGACGCGAGAACCGCAAGTGCCGCTGGATCGGCATCATGCTTCAGCTCGCCCCTCTCGCGTGCTGTCCGAAGGCGAGCTTCAAAATCGGCGTCGAGCATGCGGAGCCCGGCGGCAACACTCTTCCGGATCTCTGCATCTTCGACCGCCTCGGCTACCGCTGTCCCGATCACAAAGCAGCCGCGCGCGGAGCCTTTGCGCGAAAAATAGAAGGACAACGCCGCCTCATAGGCAAGCATCAGCGCTTCGGCCAAGGGACGGTCCCCCGCGAGGGCCTCGCGCGTCGCAGCCAGGGTCATCTCCCAATAGCGTGCGAGAGCCTCGAGATAGAGTGCGTGCTTGTTGCCGAATGCCGCATAGAGGCTCGGCGGGTTCATTCCAGTTGCAGCCGCGATCTTGTCCAGCGGGGTGCCCGAATACCCGGTCCTCCAGAAGGTCTCGGTCGCCTGCTTCAGGGCTGCCTCCGCGTCGTAGGCGCGCGGCCGCCCACGAGGTGCCGCTGCCGTTTCGTTCTTTCTTCGGGGCATGTCGAAATCTCGGTCGTTGGATGTTGAGGCATATTTATAGCAATCGTTATAAAAAAACAACTGGGAGCCCCTTGATTGTCGTGCAGGGGTAAACTAATTGTAACGAACGTTATGAAATAGAATTGACGTGAGGGGTTTCCATGCGGTTAGATCTTTTGCCAGTCGCCGGCTCGAAGGGAGAACGCGAAGAGTTTCGCGAGAGCTCTGCGGAAGCGCGATTTGATCGAACTGTCGACGACTCGCCGCCCGATCGCGCGGTCGCGCTACCCCGAAGGAGCGTGATGGAGCGGCTGCGCCGACCGCTCATGCTCGCTCTGCCTCTCATGGTGGCGGCACTCGGAGCCGCCGTGTATCTCGTGCAAGAACCTTACGTCTCGACCGACAATGCGTTCGTTCGGGCCGCGAAAGTGACCGTCAACGCCCGAGTTTCCGGCCAAGCGGTTGAGATCGCCGTGCACGATAACGAGAGTGTCCGGCAGGGCCAGGTCCTGTTCCGGATCGACCCGGAGCCCTACCAGATCGCAGTCGATCAGGCGGAGGCGCGGCTCGGTAGCGCGCGCCTCCAGATCGAGGGGCTCAAGGCGACCTACCGCCAACAACAGGCCGAGCTGCAGTCAGCGAGGGATTCAGCCGACTTCGACGCGCGCGAGTACGACCGCAAGAAGATGCTGGTCGCCTCCGATTTTACCCCGCGTGCGGTCTTCGAGCGAGCCGAGACAAATCTCAAGGTCTCGCGCCAGCGCATTTCGTCGATTGAGCAGCAGATCGCCAGCACAATCGTGGCTCTGGACGGCGATCCGGACATTGACGTCAATCGCCATCCGACGGTTCGTGCGGCCAAGGCCCAGCTCGACCGTGCCCGGCTCGACCTTTCCTATGCGACGGTGACGGCGCCCGACGACGGTGTCGTCACCAGGGTCGACGATCTACAGATCGGCGGCTTCGTCAATGCCGGAGCGCCGGTGTTTTCGCTGCTGTCGAGCCGTCACGTCTGGATCGAAGCGAATTTTCGCGAGACAGGGCTGACCCATATGCGTCCGGGTCAGGAGGCAACGATCGACGTCGACGCGTATCCCGATCGCAAATTCAGGGCGCACATCGTCAGCATGAGTCCCGGCACCGGATCGGATTTCTCGGTCCTGCCGCCCGAGAATGCGACCGGAAATTGGGTCAAGGTGGTCCAGCGCCTGCCGGTGCGTCTCGAGCTCGATGACGTTGATGCGAGCAGGCCATTGTTTTCCGGCATCAGTGTCACCGCGCGGGTCGATACCGGCTATCGCGGCAGCTTGCGCCACCTGCTGCAGCCAACCTACGCGGCGGGGTTCAGATGAGTGCCGTCGTCCCATCGACCGTTGCAGCGGATGGCCATGGCGCCATCTCGCTCGCGGCTCTCATGGCAACCTACATGCAGGCCGTCAATATCTCACTGCCCAATGCGGCGTTACCGCATATCCAGGGAACCCTCTCGATGGCCAATGACGAGGTCGGGTGGGTGTTTTCCTCCTATATCGCGGCAAGCGCCGTAGCCATGTCGGTCACGAGCTGGCTTGCGGGACGCTATGGACGGAAGTCGGTTTACCAATTCTCCCTCATCATCTTCGCGCTAGGTCTTGTGCTGGATACGCTGGCGACGACGTCCGTCCAGTTCGTGCTCGCCCGGATCGTCCAGGGAGTTGCAAGCGGCCCGCTTGCGCCGCTTTCGCTGGCGATCCTGCTCGATGTGCAGCCACCCGCCCGGCATGCCCGCCTGAGCCTGGCGTGGACGGTGTGCTCTCTTCTCGGCATCAGCAGCGGAGCGAGTATCGGCGGCTGGTTCAGTGAATATCTCGGCTGGCGTTCGATCTTCTATGTCAGCCTGCCGATGACGGCATTCATCTTTCTCGCGATGGCGATCTGGCTTCGCGAGAAGAGGGCGGAGCGGAGGCAACCCTTCGACTTTTTCGGTTTGGCGACCTTTTCGCTCGGCATGATCGGCCTGCAAGTGCTGCTTGACCGTGGCGAGCGCCTGGAATGGTTCGACTCGATGGAAATCTGGATCGAGGCGGTCGTCTCCATTCTGGGGTTCTATCTGTTCGTCGTGCACGTCATGACGACGAAGGAGCATTTTCTCCGCACGGCACTGTTTAGGGATCGCAATCTCGTCCTCTCGACGATGATCTCCTTTGCCGTCGGCCTCGTCCTGCTGCCGACCCTGGCGTTGACCTCACCGATGCTGGAGGAGCTGCTCAACTACCCTGTCGACACCACGGGCTACATGACGATCCCGCGGGGCGTTGCGCTCGTGGGAGGGGTGCTGTTGACGAGCCTGGTCCCGGCGCAAGTCGACTACCGCCCGTTCCTGGTTGGCGGAATGGCACTGGTGGTCTACGCAAATTGGCTGATGCTCGGATATTCACCGGCGATGGATTGGCGCGCGGTGGCCGAGGCCGGCTTCCTCCAAGGTGCGGGGCTCGGCATGGTGATTCCGGCGCTCGCCAAGGCCGCGTTCAGTACGCTCGATCCGAAGCTCCGCCCGGAAGGTAGTGCGCTCATCAACCTGTCGCGGCTCTATGGCAGCACGATCGGCATCGCCGTGGTGCAGATCTTCTTCTACGGCAACACCCAGGCCATGCATGTCGCGCTCGCTAAGGACCTCATGCCCTACCGGACCGCCGCGCATGTCGCCGGATCAATGGCCAAGCCCGGCCTTGCGGCGCTCAACGGCATGGTCACCCACCAGGCGGCCGTCGTCGCGGTCATCGGTCAGTTCAAGATTCTGATGTTCGCCATGCTCGTCGTGAGCCCGCTCGTGCTTTTTCTTCGTAAACCGCGGCCGGCAGGTTGAGGACCGTGGAATGGTGAGATGACACCGCATCGAACAGTCTCAGTCTGTCGCACTCGACGGACGCCGCATCTGCGGCGGCCGAGCCTCAACAAGGAAGCAGGAATATGACACCATCGAATGCGCTCCGCTACACGAGGATTTCCACCCACGAATCCGGGACAATTCCCGCTGTGGGATTTGGCACACTCATTCCGGATCAGAACGCAACGAAACAGGCCACCAGGGCTGCACTGGAAGCGGGATTTCGACATCTGGATTGCGCGGAACGCTACCGCAATGAGGCAGCGGTAGGCGAAGCTATCCAGGACGCCTTCAAGGCAGGAACGCTTCGGCGCGAGGATCTGTTCGTAACCACGAAGCTCTGGAACACCAATCATCGTCCAGAGCGGGTCAAACCTGCCTTCGACGCGAGTCGCCGGCGGCTCCAACTCGACACCATCGATTGCTACATCATCCATACGCCTTTTGCATTCCAACCCGGTGACGAGCAGGATCCGAGGGACGACCGCGGTCAGGTGATCTATGATCCCGGCGTTACATTAGCTGAAACCTGGCAGGCGCTGGAGCGCCTGGTCGAGGATGGTCGTTGCAAGTCGATCGGTCTATCGGACGTCACTTTGGAGAAGCTGCGCGAGATCGTCGCGGTCGCGCGGATCAGGCCCGCGATGGTGCAGGTCGAATCGCATCCTTATCTGCCCGAATGGGATCTGCTCGACTTCTGTCGAGAACATGGAATCGTGTTGCAAGCGTTTGCAGCTTTGGGCCATGCGATGGAGCCTAATGTCCTGGCCGACCCCGTCATAACAGCCATCGCACAACGCCTGGGCAGGACACCTGCTCAAGTGGCCCTGGCCTGGGCCGTGCAGCGCGGGACCGCTTTCCTGACCACCTCTACCAAACCTCAGCGAATCCGGGACAGCTTCGACATTTCCGCTCTCCCTGACGACGCCATGGAGGAGATTCGGGACCGCATCACCACAAAGATCAGGTTCAATGCAGTGGTGCAGACCGGCGTGCCGGGATTCATTTCTCGGGCGCGATGAACTGGTGAATTGGAAGTATTCGAACGCGAGGGCAATCCGCGCAGGACGACGAGACGCTGGGTCTTGCGCGTACCGTTGCGGGCAACGGCGGACACGGTAGAGGTTGTCGGCGGTGAAATCCCTTTTGGGGCCGTGGCTCAAACAGTGGGTTTGGGCCTGGAAATGGCGAAAATGCTTTATCTTTCAACGAGGATTGACCGACGCTCTCTCCGCCGCACTGCCTCTCCACTGTATCTGGCTGTTCGCTATGGCAATGAACCAATGAATCGCCCGACAGCGGCTGTTGCGGCCAGTTCCGTGATGTTTCACCTGGTCGCCAGGCAACGCGTGTTATTTAGTCTAGAACGTGGGTTCGTGCGGATTTCGCACCAAAGAGGTCGCGCGCGAAGCTCAAGCCACTCGACCTCGGACGCGAAGGGGACGAAAAGCCCTCGGTTAGATCGCGACCTGAACTGAATGTCGGTATCGGTGGTTGCGCCTCCCCGCAACCAAATTCGGATTGACCGGACCCGAGACGAAAACGGCCCGCGCCAAGCGGGCCATTTTTGTTGGGCGGTGTGATCGCCGCGCTACCTCGCCGCGGTCTGCCAGGCGAGTAGCCGGTGCTCGACCAGTGACATCGCAATCGACGTCAAATATCCGGTCGCACCGAGCAGGATGACGCCGGCGAAGAGGTCGGCGGATCGGAACGCGCGTGCCGAGAGCAGGACCCAGTGACCAAGGCCGTCGAGGCCGGCCAGGATCTCGCAGACCACCGAGAGGATCAGCGCGACGGTCAGGCTGAGCCGCATGCCCGCGAGGATGTCCGGCAATGCCGAAGGCAGGGCGATCTTGCCTATGACGGCGGTGCGCGACATCTGCAGCGAGCGGGCGACCTCATAGAGCCGCGGTTCGACTGCGGCAAAGCCGTGAATGGTTGCGAGCATGATCGGCCAGACCGCGCCGAAGGCGATCACGAACAGCGCCATGCCCTGCGTCAGCCCGAGCATCGCGATCGCGACCGGGATGATCGCCGAGACCGGCAGGGGCCGCAGAAATTCCAGCGACGGCGCGACATAGGCGCGCATCATCTTGGACGAACCGATCAGCGCGCCAAGCGCAATGCCGGCGATCGAGGCGGCGAACCAGCCATAGGCCATGTGCTCGAGCGTGCCGATCAGCTTGCCCGCGAGATCGCCGCTCGAAAAGCCGCGCACCAAAGCGGCCCAGGCGCGGTCCGGACCGGGCAGGAACACCGCCGACACCAGCTTCAGATTGGCGACGAGCTGCCACGCCGCGATGAAGCCGGCCGCGACGAGGACGCTTGCGACACGCCAGAGGATCGCCGCGCGTTTCATGGATTGTCTCCGGCGAGCGCGGCGCGGCCGAACAGGCGGCGCTGCGCCACGATCAACAGAATGTTCAGCGCGTAGCCGATCGCGCCGATCCAAAAGAGATAGGCGAGCATCAGGTCGGCGCGCAGGGCCTGCTGCGCCAGCATGATGCCGGCACCCAGGCCGATCGGATTGATGGCGATCTCGACGGTGACGGCGACGATCAGGGCGATCCCGGCCGACAGGCGGAAGGCGACAAAGATCCGCGGCAGCGCAGCCGGGATCACGATCTTCGCGATCCGTTGCGGCGCGCTCAGCCGCAAGGCCCGCGACACTTCCATCAATCGCGGCTCGATGCTGCGCACCGCGCTGCGCGTCATGATCAGCATAGGCCAGACGCAGGCGAACGCCACGATCGCGATCTCCATGCGGTAGCCGAAGCCGAGCGCGATCAACGCAATCGGCAGCAGCGCGATCGAGGGAATCGGGCGGATCGCCTCGACCGTCACCTCCATCAGCCGGTCGAGGGGACGCGAAATGCCGAAGGCGATGCCGAGCGCAAGCCCGATGGCGCCGCCGATGGCAAGGCCTGCAAAGGCGGCGAACAGCGTGTCGCGGGTCGCGATCGGAATCGACAGATCGGCGAGCGCTGTGGCCAACGCCGCGAGGATCGCGCTCGGCGGTGCCAGGCTGTCGCTTTGCAGATGGGTGAGGCGCGCCCAGAGCTCGAACGCCAGCATCAGCGCCAGCGGCAGCAGCAAGGGTTTTGTGCGGTCGAGGCTCAATGCTCGGTCGCCTTGATGAAGTCGAACAATTGCCGGCGCAGCCGCAGGAATTCCGGATGCTCGCGGGTGGCGAGCTGGTCGCGCGGGCGCGGCAGGTCGACCTCGAGCTCGATCCCGATCCGGCCGGGATGCGGCAAGAGGCCGATGACGCGGTCGCCGAGGTAGATCGCCTCGTCGAGATCGTGGGTCACGAAGATCACGGTGGTCTGGCTCGCCTGCGTCAGCGACAGCACCTCGTCCTGCAAGCCCTGACGCGTCATCGCATCCAGCGCGCCGAACGGCTCGTCCATCAGCAGCGTCGTCGGCTCCTGCGCGAGGCAGCGCGCGATCTGCAGGCGCTGCTGCATGCCCCCCGACATTTCCGTCGGATATTTGTCGGCATGGCCGGGCAATCCGACCTTGCGCAGCAGCGCCTCGATGCGCGCGCCGCGTTCGCGCGCCGGCACACGCGAGGCTTCCAGCGCCAGCGAGATGTTTCCGGCCGCGGTCCGCCACGGCAACAGCGCCTTGCCGTAATCCTGGAACACGATCGCGACCTCGCGCCGCGGCTCGGTGATCGGCTCGCCGTCGAACGTCACCGCGCCGCTCGTGGGGCGATAGAGGCCTGCGGCGAGCCGCAGCGCAGTGGTCTTGCCGCAGCCGGAGGCGCCGACGATGCAGAGGAATTCGCCCGGCCGCACCTGAAGATCGAGATTCTCGATAATGGTCTTGCCGCCGAGCCGCAGCGTCGCGGCATTGAACGCGATCAGCGTTTTCTGCCGCCGCGCGGCGCGCGCCTCAATGAGCCTTGCAACAACGCTCATGATTGCTCCCCGCCCACCTGCGGATAGACGAAATCGATGGTCGAGTGCAGATGCGCCGCCAGCATCTTCTGCGCGGCGGCCACATCGCGGGCGAGCACATGGTCGGCGAGCATCTGGTGACTGCGGATGAAGCCCTCGCCGCTGTCGATGGCGCTCATCATCACACGGCGGTAGCGGTAGGCCTGGTCGTAGAGATCGGAATGGGCGGCCAGCATCCGCCGTGAGCCGCAGGCGGCGAGCAGCGCGGTGTGAAAACCCTTGTGCAGCCGATCGAAATCGGCCGCGCCTTCGCGGAATTCGTTGCCGGTGCGCTCGATATGCCGGCGCATCTGATGCAGCGCGCTGACAATGCCGGCCTCCCAGGCGACATCGCCATGGAGGATGGCGAGCCTGACCGCCTCGATCTCGACCGCCGTGCGCATGCAGGTGATGTCGGCGAGATCCTCGCGGCTGACCTCGGCGACGCGAAATCCGCGCTGGCCGATGCCGACGATCAGGCCGCGCGACATCAGCCGCGACAGGCCTTCGCGCAAGGGGGTAGCGCCGATGTCGTAGCGCTGCACGAGGTCGACGATGCCGAGCCGCGATCCCGGCGCGAGATCTCCGGCCAGGATGTCCTGCTCGATGAGGTTTGCGGCACGCTCGCTCAAGGTGCCGGCTTCCGTCGGCGGGCGTTCAAGAGTGCGCTCGGGAGCAGGCATCGTCGATATCCCTTTAGTTCAGCACGAGTTTCGCGGTGTCGAGCTTCGATTGCAGCATCTTCTGCGACGACATCACGTCGATCCACCAGGTGAGATTTTCCGGCTTGAGGTTCGGCTCGGACTGGTTCGGCGGCGTCGCCTTGACGAGCTCGAGCGGCTGCTTGGTGAATTTGGCGATCGAGGCGGAGGCCTTCTCGCGGTCGCTGTTGACGATCGCGGCAGCCTCCGCGATGGCTTCGCGGAACTTCTTCACCGTCGCCCCATTTTTCTCCGCCCAATCGCGCGAGGCGGCATAGAAGATGATCGGATCGGTACGGCCGAGCTCGGCGCCGTACCGCGCGCCCACCGAGCCGAGCCCCGCATTGGTCATGCGCGTGACGAACGGCTCGGCGGTGAGCACGGCATCGACGCCGCCTGACTTGATGATGTCGGCCATGGTCGGGAAGGTGACCTCGACGAAATTGACGCTTTTGGGATCGACGCCTTTCTCCACCAGCCATTTCACGAACAGCACGTGCAGAAAGGCGTTCAGGCCTGGCGCGCCGACCTTCTTGCCGATGAAATCCTTCGGCTCCTTGATGGTGATGCCGTTACGGACGAAGGCGGCGATCGCGGTGTTGGAGGTCGGATTCATGACCGAGGCGCCGGCGATCGCGACGAGGTCGAGGCCGCCGTCGACGGCCTGGAGGAAGACGGTGGAGGTGGGGCCGCCGACTTGAATCGAGTTCGAAAGGATCGCCGCCGGGATGTTGGAGTTGATCGCGATCGGCGTCATCTCGACGTCCAGCCCGTGCTTTTTGAAAATGCCTTCGTCGACCGCGACCATGGCCGAGGCGCAGTCCGAGGTCGCGGTGCAGCCGATCTGGATTTTGGCTTGCGCCAGCGCTGTTGCCGTCAGGGCAACCGACACCCCGATGCCGAGCGTGAGACCTGCCAGCATGCTCCTCATCTGCGTTCGCCTCACCGCCCTCTCCCTAGTTTGTATTTTTCAGGCTTGTTTATCGATATTTTATCTGATCATATATTATAAACGATAGCAAGGGGTGCCCAAGGTGAAGCTCGCAACATTCAGAACGGCCGGTCAGGAGAAGATCGGCGCCGTCCACAGCAATGACAGCCAATTGTTTGACCTCGCCGCCGCCGCGGCGCGGGATGGTCAAGCTGACCCGGCCTTCGGCTCGATGCTGGCGCTGATCGACGCCGGGCCCCGTGCGCTCGATCGGGCACGGGCTCTGCTGGACAAGCACGGCCAGGACGCGACGCTGTCGGCGGCGGTCAGCACCGTCGACATCCTCGCACCGGTGCCGGAGCCCAGGCAAATGCGCGACGGCATGTCGTTTCCCCTGCACATCCTGCAGGCGCCGCGCGGGCAGCGGAAGCTCGCCGCCCGCGCCAAGGGGGACATGGCGGAACTGGCGCGCATCGACGCCGAGCCGCTCGGCGAGCTGCCCGAGGTTTATCGCAAGCAGCCGATCTTCTACATCACCAATCGCTTCAGCGTCCGCGGCACCAACACCACGGTGAAATGGCCGCGCTACAGCAAGGTGATGGACTATGAGCTCGAATTCGGGATCATCACCAAGAACAAGGGCGCGAACATTTCCGCCGCGAAGGCCAGGGATCACATCTTCGGCTATACCATCTTCAACGATTTCTCCGCGCGCGACGCCCAGCGCATCGAGATGGAGGGACGGCTCGGCCCTGCCAAGGGCAAGAGTTTTGACGGCGGCAACGTGTTGGGGCCCTGGATCGTGACGCCGGATGAGATCGGCGATCCTTACAAGCTGAAGATGGAAGCGCGCGTCAACGGCGAGACCCGCTCGAAAGGCGTGAGCGAGGGCATGCTGTTTTCTTTTGAGGAAATCATCGCCCACGTCACCCAGGACGAGACGCTGATGCCCGGCGAGTTCATCGGCTCCGGCACGGTCGGCAATGGCTGCGGTCTCGAGCTCGGCTGGTTTCTCGAGCATGGCGATACGATCGAGCTCGAGGTCGAGAAGATCGGTATTTTGAAGAACCGCGTCGAGCGGCAAGAAACCTGAAGGGGTCGTCTGAAGGCGCGTCTGGAGCGACGCCTGACGCCGCCAACGAGAACAATCAACGAGGAAGCGCCATGACAACCAAGCTGATCGATATCTCTGTCCCGCTGCAAAATGACGTGCCGGCCGACCCGCCTGGCAATCATCCGACGATTCAGTACATCAATCACCAGCAGGGCCTGCCGCGCATGCTGCAGTTCTTCGATGGACTGAAGGCCGAGGATCTGCCGGACGGTCAGGGCTGGGCGGTGGAGCAGGTCAGTCTCTCCACCCACAACGGCACGCATCTCGACGCGCCCTGGCATTTTCACCCGACCATGAATCGCGGCGAGCGGTCCTGGACCATCGACGAGGTGCCGCTGGAATGGTGCTTCCAGCCCGGCGTGAAGCTCGACTTCCGGCACCTGCCGGACGGCTACGTCGCAACGGCCAAAGACGTCGAGGCCGAGCTCAAGCGCATCGGCCACGAGCTGAAGCCGCTCGAGATCGTCGTGGTCAACACCAGCGCCGGCGCCAAATATGGCCGGCAGGACTACGTCACCTCCGGCTGCGGCATGGGCTATGACGCAACCATGTACCTGCTCGAGCGCGGCGTGCGCCTGACCGGCACCGATGGCTGGAGCTGGGATGCGCCGTTCGTTCATACCGCGAAGAAATATGCCGAGACGAAAGACGCCAGCCTGATCTGGGAAGGCCACAAGGCCGGACGCCATATCGGCTATTGCCATCTCGAGAAGCTGCACAATCTCGAACTGCTGCCGGCAGCCGGCTTCAAGGTGTCATGCTTCCCCGTGAAGATCGAGCGAGCCTCGGCAGGCTGGACGCGAGCGGTCGCGATTTTGGAAAGCTAGCTTCTTGAGGCCCGCGTTGGGCGCCAATCGCGTCAAATGGCCGTCATCAGCAATTGTCGGTCTCGGTGGTTGCGCTTCCCCGCAACCAAATAAACCTCTGATTTTATGGGGTTTTAGAACGCCGCGCTCCGGGCGGCTTTCTTATTTTTGGCTCTAGCTCCGCAGACCAAAACCGGCCTGCGCTGGCGCCATCCCTGGACTTCGGATGACGGACATCTTCGGTACGATGATTTCGATCGCTTGATCGTACAGATACCGGAGACGACGGATTGGCGATGTTGAAGCTGTTTGGTCATGAGATTTGGTTGCGGATGGCTCCAACGTCGTAGCCATGCTGGGATTTCACTATCCAACCCCGCATCCAATGGCTGGAAGGCATCGATGACGAGAACGATCAGCGAAGTCATCGCGCACGACAACCCCTGCAATGAGATTGACGATGCGTCCGCATCTGCAAACTGCGCGAGGATAGCCTTCTACCCCTGATTTACCCGACGCGTCAAACGATTTCGTAAAATCCGTAAGCCGTCGCGCCGGCCGCCATTCTCCTTTGCATGGGGTTGTTTTCGAGATTTTAGTCGGAAGCCGGTCTCGCGCCCGCAAGCAGGTCTTGCGACGGCCAGCAATCGACGCTCCCGCCCACGCGCTGCTGGTATTGTCCGATCGCCCGCCGCGTGACCGTGCCGAGCCGGCCGTCGATCGCATCGGAATAATAGCCGCTCCTGCTAAGCTGCGTCTGGATCGCGGCGACCTCGCTGTTGCGCAGCGGCTTGAGCCTGGCCCAGGGCTTTTCGAACGGGGCGCCGCCCGCGATGAGGTCGGCGAGATGGCCGACGAACAGCGCATAGACGTCGGACTGGTTGTAACTGCGGATCGCCTGGAAGTTGGCGAAGACGAGGAAGGCCGGGCCATAAGTGCCGGCAGGCATGACCAGCTGGGCCTGGTCCTGCAGCATGCCGCTGGGAACAGGGGCATCGCCAGCCGGCGTGACGCCGAGCTTCAGCCAGGCGGTGAGCGGCCGCTTGATGTCGGGCGAGCTCTCCACGCAGCTCACGGTCGGCGGCAGACGAACCTCGAATCCCCATCGTTTGCCGCGCTGCCAGCCATAGTCGCGAAGCTGCTTGGCGCCAGAGGCGAGCGCATCGGGGATGGAGCGCTCGAGATCGATCTTGCCGTCGCCGTCGCCATCGGCCGCGAATTTGAGGAAATCCGAGGGCTCGAACTGGGTGTGGCCCATTGCCCCCGTATAGGAGCCCTTCGCATCCATGCTGATGGTGCCCTCTTGGACCAGATCGAGGGCGATCAGAAGTTCGCTCCGGAACAGGTCCTTGCGGCGGCCGAGATAGGCCTGCGTCACCAGCGCCTGGAACACGGGATGGCGCTGCACCTCGGCGCCGTAATCGGTCTCGCGGCCCCAGATCGCGATGACGACGTTGCCGGGGACGCCGTAGTCGGTCTCGATGCGCGCGAGCAGGCCGCGGTAGGTCTGGAAATGCCGTGCGCCCGTCCTTGCAAGCCCTGTGAGCTGTTGCCGGGGCAGGTAGTCGGCCGGCAGCTTCACGAACTCGGCCTGCTCCTTCACGGGGCGGCCCGGGATGACGAGATCCGGCAGGCCAAGGTCGAGCTGGACATTGGTCGCTCGGTCGAACACTGCCTGCCTCACGCCGCGCGCCTGAGCCTCCAGCCAGAGCTGCGCGCGCCAGGCATTGAAAGCAGGGTCGGCGCGAGCCTCCAGCGCCTGCGTCAGCACGACGAGCGCGATTGTCCCAGAGATCCATGTGCGCCGCAAAATCCAGAGCAGCGCCCGTGCCGCGCCCGGGCAGCCCTTGTCCATGAGGCGTTTGACCATGTCGCCACCGAGCTCACGCACGATCCGTCCTTCAGCGGGAATCACGAGGAGGGGGTAGGTTAGCACCTAAACCCGCCGATGCGTCGGCCAACGAGGGTTGCGTCAGGCGACCACCAGTCCGACCGCCAGCACCAGTCCGCTCAGATAGGTGAACAATGCGCCGGCAAAGCGCGCCGGGTTGGGCCGGTTGAGCGACTTGCCCCACAACAGCCCGGCGGCGAGGGAAAAGCGCGCGATCGTCGCCACCACAATCGTCGCGATGATCCAGCCAGGGGCCGGCCGCGTCGCGAACCAGAGAAACATCGCCGCGAAGAACGGCGCGTATTCGGCCGTGTTGGCATGCGCCCGCACCGCGCGGTGAATGGGATCGGTGGGGCCGAGGTCATGGCCGATGCCCCGCCTGAACCTGCCGCGAAGGATCGAGACATAAAACCCCAGGCCGAACAGCAGCAGGCCGAGCAGGGCGGTACAGATGATGGCGACGTTCATCGCGTGGCTTCTCCCCCAGGACGAGACGATAGGAGATCAGATCAGAGCGCCGTGGGAAAGCCCGATGAGGCGATCCCATCGGCCTTCACCCCGACAAACCTTCTTTTCCGCGGAGCCGATGTCAGCTACCTTCGCTGCTAGCCACCGGGTTAGGTGGCGTAGCCGCGTCAATTTCAGCATTGATTGATTGGGCGGCGCTTCAGCCGCAAGACTGTCCTTGGAAAACGGGGCGGAGCCATGATCAACCGGCATTCGGCAGCTCTCTTGTCTCCGGTCGAGCGCGACCTGCGGCTCGATCTCTTCCGCGGCATCGGCTTGTGGATGATCTTCCTCGATCACATCCCTCACGACGTGGTGTCGTGGCTGACCTTGCGCAATTACGGCTTCAGCGACGCCGCCGAGTTCTTCGTCTTCATCTCGGGCTATCTCGTCGGCTGGATCTACGCGCCGATCGTGCGGGGCGGCTTCTTCCTCGCGGCGCTCAAGCGGCTTTGGAAACGCACGGCCGAGCTGTATGTCGCCCACATCATGCTGTTCCTGCTGTTCACGGCCCAGATCGCGCGCACCGCGCGGCGGTTCGATAATCCGATGTATGAGCACGAGTTCAACGTCTTCAATTTCCTCGCGCATCCGGACGAGCTGATCGGACAGGCGATCCTGCTGAAATACAAGCCGGTCAATCTCGACGTGCTGCCGCTCTACATCACGCTGGTGTTCGTTTCGCCCTTCATCGTGTGGTGCCTCGTGCGGCGTCCGAACCTCATGCTGCTGGTATCCGCGGTGCTCTACGTGCTGTCGCGCTGGTTCGACTGGAATGTCGCCTCGTATCCGCCCGGTGCGACCTGGTACTTCAATCCGTTCTGCTGGCAGCTGATGTTCGTGTTCGCGGCCTGGTGCGGTTCCGGCCAGGTGGACAAGATCGCGAACTGGGTCTGGTCGAAGCCCGTGATGGGTATCGCGGCCGCCTGGATCGCGTTCGCGTTGCTGATCGTTATGACCTGGCACGTTCACGCGCTTGAGGCGATGATCCCGAAGTGGATGATCAAGGCGATCTACCCGATCGACAAGACCGATCTCGACATGCTGCGCTTCACGCATTTTCTCGCGCTGGCGGTTTGGGTCACGCAGCTCGTGCCGCGCCACTGGAAGGCACTTCACACGAAATGGTTGCGCCCCGTCATCCTGTGCGGCCAGCACTCGCTGCCGATCTTCTGTCTCGGCGTATTCCTGTCGTTCTCGGCGCACTGGATCCTCACGCAATACACCAAGGGCGCCTGGGAGCAGCTCGCCGTCAGCTTTGCCGGCATCGCCGTCATGATCGCCGCCGCATGGCTGCTCGACCGGGCGAAAAGGGTTCCGGATCTCTTCGTGGACGTGCTCGAGGTCGAGGTGCCCGAACCGGCACTCGATGGCGACAAGACTGCCGCTGCTGCGGCGGTCCGCGCCAGCGGTTGAGGTGACGGCGCGCCTTGGCGAATTCGCATGGATTGGCGAAATCTCATGGAGAGGCTCATGTCGAGAGGCTGGTTGACGATTGCAGGGGCGCTGCTGTTCCTCACGTGCAGTGCCGCTGCACAAGCGCCGTCGCCCGAGGCGATGAGCGCGGCGCGCAAGCTCGTGGCCACCATGAAGACGACGGAGCAATATCGCGCGCTCCTGCCGCAGCTCCTGCTCAAGCTGCGCCCCGTCCTGGCCCAGGACAGGCCCGAGATCGAGCGCGACTTCGACGCCATGACGGCGGCAAGCTCGGACATTTACGCGCCGTTCGTCGACCAGATGATCGAGCAGATCGCCACTGTCTATGCCGGCACCTTCAACGTGGACGAGCTGCGTCAGATCGAGGCCTTCTACGCCCAGCCTGCGGGGCGCAAGCTCTTGGAGAAATCGGACGCGCTTGCGCAGGCGAGCGCTCAGATCACCCAGGATGTCAGCCGCAAGGCCGCCGATGAATTGAAGCAGCGCCTGACCGAGGCGCTGCGCCAGAAGGGGCACAAGCTCTGAGCCTGCGGCAAAATCGACCGCACTTGCCGTTGAAATTATAGCTTCCCCCCAAGGTCAAACGAACAACAGAATGACGGGGGAAGCCAACAGAACGGCGCTTCCAGGGTGCCTCGTTCACGAGCACGGGAAAGCCGAACACCTGGCGCACGTCCAACGGCGGCTACTACCATGGCGGCGAAGAGACGCAGGCGGTCGCGAAGTGGGTGCATCTGGCGGTTGGAGTCGGCTGTATCATCGTGTTGCCGGCGCACGCGTTCATGAAGACGAGCCTGCGCGTGTCCGATGCCGGACCGGCGATCAGTGAAGAGAGCCCGCGTGATGGACGAGCGCGCTGAGTACTGCACGAAAGGGCCGAACAGAAGTGCGCGGTCGGTCAAAATCGCTTTTACTCAATACTTCTTCATCGCCGCGCCGAACGCCAGCCATAGCGCCATCGACGCCAGTCCAAAGCTGCCCAGCAGCAGGAAGGTCGGCCCGTAACCGATCCATTCAGCGATCCAGCCGCCGAGCGCGGGACTGAGGCTTGCGCCGACGCCCTGCACGGTGATGACGGCGCCCTGGCCGAGATTGATGCGGCCGGTGCCATTCAGCGAGCGCGCGACCACGCCGGGCACGGCGACCGTCTGCAATCCCGTGCCGATGCCGTCGAGCACCTGCACCGGCACTACGCCCCACCATCCCGTGAGGAAAAAGGCGAGCACGCCCCGGATGGGCAGGAACATGAAGGAAACCAGGATCACCGGCCAGTAGTTGCGCTTGCTCGCGACCTTCATGGCGATCAGCGACGTCACGATCATCACGCCCTGCGCGATCACGACGGTCGTGGCGACGAAGCTCGGCCCATTGGCCTGGCCTTCGGCGACCGCCGCGAGACCATACAGCGGAACGATCGCGGCATTGCCGAGATGGAAGATGGCGAGCGCCAGCGCCAGGACGAGCAGCGGCTTATGCCTGAGCAGCATCCTCATCGCATCCGGCGGAGCCTTGGAGTCGTCCTCCTTGCAGCCACGTGCGGCGCGGTTATCGATCGACTTCGCCGGGATCATCAGCACGCAGGCGATCGCGATGGCGCCGAACGCCGCCGCCAGCAGGAACACGGCGACATAGCCATACATATAGCCGAGCCAGCCCGACAGCGCCGCGCCGGCCATGTTGCCGGCGTGGTTGAACGCCTGGTTGCGGCCGTTCAGCGCATTGAAACCGTTCTGCTTGGCGATGCCGAGCGTGATGCCGGTCACCGCCGGCACGATCGCGGCGCTCGCCAGCGACTGCGCCACTTGCGAGAACGTCACCGCCCAGAAGTTCTGCGAGATCAGGATGATTGCGGAGGCGAGGACGACGCAGACGCCGGGGATCACCACCCAAAGGCGCTTGTTGCGGCTGGCATCGATGAAGCCGCCGATCGGCGTCGTAATCAGCATGCCCGCGACGTTGCCGACGGTCATGGCGGTGCCGATCAGCCCGCTCGCCCATCCGCGCTCCTGGAGGAACACGCCGACGAACGGCCCGATGCCCGACTGCATGTCGGCCATGAAGAAATTGAGCGCGAAGAGGGGCCAGAGACGAGGCGAGGATGGGGACCGCGATGTCATCGATAGGTCGTGGTCTCAACCGAAATCCGGTGCTGACAGGGTTGCCTTGATCTTGTGTGGACCAAAGCGTAACGGATGGTGATCCCGTTGGTTCCAGCCGCTCTTGCGGAGAAGCGATCTGCACGTCACATCTTCGATCGTTGTTGACGGATGTCTTTCCTGGAGTACGCCATGCCACTCTGGACCTGCGAAACCTGCGGCGCGCAATTTCCCTCGAGCGAACGGCCGCCGTCATCCTGTCCGATCTGCGAGGACGAACGGCAATTCGTGAACTGGAACGGGCAGGCCTTTCTGTCCCGCGAGGCTCTGGCGCAACGCTGCCGCGTGGTGTGGCGCGACGATCTCGACCTGACTGGTCTTGCGCTCGAGCCGAGCTTTGCCATCGGCCAGCGGGCGCTGCTCGTTCCCGACGGCAGCGGTTGCGTGATGTGGGACTGCGTTCCGCTGGCGACGACCCAAGCGATTGCGCATGTCAGATCGCTCGGCGGGCTGAAGGCGATCGCGATCTCGCATCCGCATTATTACGGCGCTCTCGCCGATTGGAGCGAGGCTTTTGGCGGCGTGCCCGTTTATCTCCACGCCGATGACCGCCAATGGGTGACGCGGCCGCATCGCGCAATCGAGCACTGGACCGGCGACAGTCATCGCCTCTCGGACGGCATCACCCTGTTGCGCAGCGGCGGCCATTTTGCCGGCGCCACCATGCTGCACTGGACGCGCGGCGCCGACGGCAAGGGTGCGCTGCTCACCGGCGACATCGCGCAGGTGACGATGGATCGCCGCTTCGTCAGCTTCATGTATTCCTATCCGAACTACACCCCACTGAACGCAGCCGCGGTGCGGCGGATCGCCGACGTTGTCGCGCCGCTCGCCTTTGACCGCATCTACGGCGCCTGGTGGGGCCGCAATATCGCTGTTAGCGCCAAGTCGGCGTTCGACGCATCAGTCGCGCGCTACCTCGCTGCGATCGCCTGACCGACGCCTACGCCCGCTGACGCAAGGCTGCGGGCAGATCCTGCCACCTGGACCAGGAGATGTAATAGGCAACCGCCGCGATCACCGCCAGGCCCGTGAGGCTCACCAGGATCTGCATTGCGACGAGATTGGGCCCCGTGATCAGGATGAGATGCGCGGCGAAGGACAGGAATACGCTGATGCAAAACACTGCGAGCCATTCCTCGCCGCTCCGGATCACCGGTTGCAGCGATTTCCATTGCAACGCCGGATGATCGGCCGGCACCAGATACGTGGCGAGGAACGCGAGTGCGAGGAAATGCAGCACGCGATGCGGCGCGAGGTTTTCCTTGTCGTTCGGCGTGAATATGTCGAGCACGACATCCGGCAGATAGGCGGACAGCGCCGGCGAATGCCGCGCCAGCGTGACCGCCATCGCGAACACGAGATAGGCGCCTGCGAGGGCGCGCAGCCAGGACATGCCGTGTAGCGCGCGGGCAGGCGCGCCGGTCACCGCGAACCAGCCGCCGAGCACCATCAGCATCTGCCAGCAGAACGGATTGAAGGTCCATTCGCTGTCCGGAGAGATCCGGAACGTCCAGCCGAAATACCTCGCCGCGAAGTACATCGCGATCGAGGCGAGCAGTGTCAGGTGCGGACGGCGGAGCAGGCCCCACAGTGCCAGCGGGAAGAACACCATCAGCGGGATCATCAATTGCAGCAGGTCGAGGTTGAGCGGCTCTTCCTGGAGCACCAGCCCACGCACCAGGATACGCAGGGGATGCTCGAGAATCCCCGAAATATTGTACTCGTGGATGATCTCCGGCGCGGTCGATTGTGAGGCGACATAGGCGATGGCGTCGATATAGATCACGAACAGCACGACGTAGGCCGCATAGAGCCGCCAGACTCTGCGGAAGATGCGGGTTGCAGCGACGACGAAGCCGCGCTCCAGCGCCATCTTGCCATGGATGATCGTGACGCCATAGCCCACCACGAACACGAACAGGTCGGCGGCGCCACTGAAGCCGAAATTGCGCAAGGTCAGCAGATTGACAACATTGTTCGGAACGTGGTCGAGGAAGATCGACCAGTTGGCAATCCCGAGCGTGAGATAGAGCCTGGCATCGTGGCTATGTGCGGCGAGGGCCGCCTTGACGGACGGTTTCATCAAAAATTAGCAGTTGGAATCAGGGGCGACGCTTTTAACGGCTAGGATCGCACGATCCGAGTAGCGTTTCCGTGAACGGGCAACCGCCAAGCCACGATGTTCGCGCCGCGCTGGATCGATCAGGCGATACGGGACCGCGGGAAGAGGCCGGGCAGGTCCGTCGACCTCGACCCGCGCGCCCGACGAGGGTTGAAGAATGCGCCATCACAACCTCTTGATCTGTTGCGCCCGTGCGCTATATCCCGTTTTTCCTCATCCAGTTTGATCCGGGTAAACGCATGACGACGTCAGATACAGCTGTGCATTCGCAGCCCTTCCAGGCCGAGGTGTCCGAGCTCCTGCACCTGATGGTGCATTCCGTCTACTCAGAGACCGACATCTTTCTGCGCGAGCTTGTTTCCAATGCGTCGGATGCCTGCGACAAGCTCCGCTACGAGGCGATCGCGACCCCGGCGCTGCTCGGCGAGGGCGACGCCCCCAGGATCCGCATCATCCCCGACAAGCAGGCCGGCACGCTGACCATCGCCGACAACGGCATCGGCATGGAGCGGCAGGAGCTGATCGACCATCTCGGCACCATCGCCCGCTCGGGCACCAAGGCTTTCGTGGCGAAGCTGAAGGAGGCCAAGGACGGCCTCGGCCTGATCGGCCAGTTCGGTGTCGGCTTCTATTCCGCCTTCATGGTTGCCGACAGGATCCTCGTCATCAGCCGCAGGGCCGGCGAAAGCGACGTCTGGACCTGGACTTCGTCGGGCGGCTCCGGTTTCGAGATCGCGCACGCGGGCGACGAAGATGCGGCGCGCGTGACACGTGGCACCGAGATCGTGCTGCACCTGAAGGAGGACGCGAAGAAATATCTGGAAGACCACGAGATCCAGCGCATCGTCTCCGCCTATTCCGACAATATCCTCTTCCCCATCGAGCTCGTGCCGGCAGAAGGCGAGCCGCGTCAGATCAATTCGGCGAGCGCGCTGTGGCAGCGCTCGAAATCGGAATTGACGGCTGACGACTACAAGAAGGCTTATCAGCAGATCGCCACCGCCTTCGACGATCCCGCGATGACGCTGCATTATCGGGCCGAGGGCCGCTATTCCTACGCCGTGCTCCTGTTCGCGCCGTCGAGCAAACCGTTCGACCTGTTCGAGCCGTCGCGCAAGGGCCGAGTCAAGCTTTATGTCCGGCGCGTCTTCATCACCGACGATGCGGATCTGTTGCCGGGCTATCTGCGCTTCATCCGCGGCGTCGTCGACAGCGAGGACCTTCCGCTCAACATTTCCCGCGAGATGCTGCAAAACAACCCGCAGCTCGCGCAGATCCGCAAAGCGGTCGCCACCCGCGTCGTCTCCGAGCTCGAAAGCCTCGCCGAGAAGGACGTGGAGAATTTTGCGAAGATCTGGGAGGCCTTCGGCGCCGTCCTGAAAGAGGGCATCTACGAGGACTTCGAGCGTCGCGAGAAGCTCTTGGCGCTGTCGCGTTTCACGACCACCACAGGCGAGAAGCGCTCGCTGAAGGACGTCGTCGCCGACTTCAAGCCGAATCAGACCGAGATCTATTATCTCGTCGGCGACAGCATCGAGCGGCTGAAGTCCAGTCCGCGCCTGGAGGCGGCGGCTGCGCGCGGCATCGAGGTGCTGCTGCTCACCGATCCCGTCGATGCCTTCTGGACCTCGATGCCGATGTCGTTCGACGGCAAGCCGCTGAAGTCGCTGGGCCAGGGCGATCTCAATCTCGACCTGATCCCGCGCGTCGACGACGAGCAGAAGGACGAGCCGGCGGCTGATGAAGCCGCGACCATCGCGCTGATCAAGGCTTCCCTCAACGAACGCGTCAGCGACGTGAAGGCGTCGACGCGCCTCACCAGCTCCGCCTCGTGCCTCGTCGCCGACAGCCATGGCCCAAGCCGCGAACTGGAGCGCATCCTGGCGCAGCAGAACCGAGGCGAGCGCTCCAGGCCGATCCTCGAGGTCAATCTGCGCCATCCGCTGGTCACCGCGATCACCAAGGCGCCGGCCGGCTCGTCAGTGATCGATGATCTCTGCCTGCTGCTGCTGGAACAGGCCCAGATCCTCGACGGCGAATTGCCGGAAGATCCCTCTGCCTTCGCTGCAAGGCTGAACCGCCTGGTGCTGCAGGGGCTGGGCGGCTAGGCGAGGTGCGCTTTCCCACACGGCTCGTCCTTGCCAGGAGCGAAGCGACGAAGCCAGCAATCCGGACTAACTCCGCGTCGATAACCTGGATTGCTTCGCTGCGCTCGCAATGACGGAGTCCGATGCATCGTCACCGCTTACTCCGCCGCGTCCTTCTGTTCGTCGCTCGCGGCCTCTGCCTGCGGCTTCGGCTTCTTCGCCATCCAGCGTGAGAGCAAGTTGGAGAAGCGGTCGAGATAGAGATAGACGACCGGCGTCGTGAACAGCGTGAGTGCCTGGCTGACCAGGAGGCCGCCGACCATGGCATAGCCGAGCGGCTGGCGGATCTCCGCACCGGTGCCGGTTCCGAGCATCAAGGGCACGCCGCCGAGCAGCGCCGCCATCGTCGTCATCATGATGGGGCGGAAGCGCAGCAGCGCGGCCTGGCGGATCGACTGCTCCGGCGTCAAATGCTGCTCGCGTTCGGCGGCGATCGCGAAATCCACCATCATGATTCCATTCTTCTTGACGATGCCGATCAGGAGGATGATGCCGATCAAGGCGATCAGGCTGAAGTCGAAGCCGAAGATCATCAGGATGGCGATCGCGCCGACGCCGGCCGAGGGCAGGGTGGAGAGAATGGTCAGGGGATGGATGTAGCTCTCGTAGAGCACGCCCAGGATCAGGTAGACCACGACGAGCGCGGCCAGGATCAGCAGCGGCACGGTGCCGAGCGATTGCTGGAAAGCCTGCGCGGTACCCTGGAAGCTCGTTGTCAGCGTCGGCGGCGCGCGCATCTCGGTGACGGTTTGCGAGACGGCGTCAGTTGCCTGCCCGAGCGCCACGTCCTCGGCGAGGTTGAAGCTGATCGTCACGGCCGGAAACTGGCCTTGATGCGCGATCGCGAGCGGCCGCACCGGCACGTTGGTCCAGCTGCAGAAGACCGAAAGCGGCACCTCTTCGCCCGTCAGTGGCGACCTGATATAGAGCTTGTCCAGCGTATCCAGCTTGCCCTGCAGCTCGGGCGTGATCTCGAGGATCACGTGATAGCTGTTGGTCTGGGTGAAATACTGCGCGACCTGGCGCTGGCCGAATGCGTCATAGAGCGTATCGTCGATCAGCTGCGGCTGGATGCCGTAGCGCGCGGCGGTGTCGCGGTTGATGGTGAGCTGGAGCGTCGTGCCTTCGGTCTGCTGGTCGGTTGCGACGTCGCGAAGCTGCGGCAGCGTCTTCATCGCCTCCAGGATCTTTGGCGCCCATGCGTTCAGCTCGGTGAGATTGGCGTCCTGGAGCGTGAACTCGAACTGGGTGCGCGTGGCGCGGCCGCCGAGACGCACGTCCTGCGAGGCCTGCATGTAGAGGCGGGCGCCCTCGACCGCCGCGAGCTTCGGCCGCAGTCGCGCGATGATCTGCTGCGCGTTGACATCGCGCTCTTCCCGCGGCTTCAAGGTGATGTACATCCGCCCGGAATTCAGCGCCGTGCCGCCGCCGCCGATGAACATCGCGATCGAATCGACGGCGGGATCGGCCTGCACGATCGCGTTGAGCTCCTCCTGGCGCCGTTTCATCTCCGTAAACGAGATGTCCTGCGGCATCTCGGAGACGGCGGTCAGGAAGCCGTTGTCCTGCTGCGGGAAGAATCCCTTTGGGATCAGGATGAAAAGGTAGACCGAAAGCGCGACCGTCGCGAAGAAGATGCATAGTGTGATGAAGCTGTGCCGCAGCGCGACGTCGAGGCCGCGCTCGTAAGCGCTGAGCAGGCGCCCGAACATCCGCTCGCTCCACTGGTAGGCGCGGCCGTGCCGTGCCTCGTTATCGGCGCGCAGGAAGCGCGAGGCCATCATCGGCGTCAGGGTCAGCGACACCACGAGCGAGACGAAGATCGCCATCGCCAGCGTCACCGCGAACTCGCGAAACAGCCGGCCGATGATGCCGCCCATGAGCAGCAGGGGGATCAGCACGGCGATCAAGGAGATGCTGATCGAGACGATGGTGAAGCCGATCTCGGCCGCGCCCTTGTAGGCCGCGGCAAGCGGTCGCTCGCCGTGCTCCACGTAACGGGTGATGTTCTCGAGCATCACGATCGCATCATCGACCACGAAACCGACCGCGATGGTCAGCGCCATCAGGGAGAGATTGTCCAGCGAATAGCCGAACACCCACATCAGCGAGCAGGCGCCCAGCAGCGCAAGCGGCACGGTCACGGTCGGGATGATCGTGGCCCAGAAGCTGCGCAGGAAGATGAAGATCACCATCACCACCAGCGCAATGGTGATCAGGAGCGTGATCTGCACGTCCTCGACCGCGGCGCGGATCGTGATGGTGCGGTCGCTGATGATCTTGATGGCGATCGCCGGCGGGATCGCCGCGACCAGCCGCGGCAGTTGCGCCTTGATGCGGTCGACGGTGTCGATGACGTTGGCGCCGGGCTGCTTGAAGATGACGAGGAACACGCCGCGCTTGCCATCGGCCCACGCCGCGGTCTTCATGTCCTCAGGGCCGGCTACTGCCTCGCCGATGTCGCGGATCCGCAACGGAGCGCCGTTGCGATAGGCAATGATGACGTCCTGCCAGGCCGCGGCTTCGACCAGCTGGTCGTTGGCGTAGATGGTGTAGGCGCGCCGCGTGCCGTCGATGTTCCCCTTCGGGCTGTCGGTGGTGGTGATCGCGATCTGGTTGCGCACGTCCTCCAGCGACAGGCCCTTGGCAACGAGTTTTGCCGGATCGACCTGGACGCGCACCGACGGCTTCTGCTGTCCACCGACGAAGACCTGCGCGACCCCGGAGATCTGGCTGATCTGTTGTGCGAGCTGGGCATCGGTGCGGTCGCTGACGGTGATCAGCGGCAGCGTGTCCGATGTCGCCGACAGGATCATGATCGGCGAGTCCGCCGGGTTGACCTTGCGATAGGTCGGGGGCGAGGGCAGGTTCTTCGGCAATTGGCCGCTCGCCGCGTTGATCGCGGCCTGGACGTCGTTGGCGGCGGCGTCGATCTGGCGGTTGAGATCGAACTGGATGGTGATCGAGGCCGAGCCGAGCGAGCTCGTCGATGTCATCTGCGCGATGCCGGGGATCTGCGCGAGCTGGCGCTCGAGCGGCTGTGCCACCGAGGAGGCCATCGTTTCCGGACTACCGCCGGGGAGTGACGCGGAAAGCTGGATGGTCGGAAAGTCGACCTGCGGCAGCGGTGCAACCGGCAGCAGCGGATAGGCCACGAGGCCGACGAACAGGATACCCGCCATCAGCAGCGAGGTGCCGATCGGGTAACGGATGAATAGAGACGAGAAACTCTCTTGCATGCCCTGAAACCATCGACTGGCCAGCGCATCTTCTCCTCGCGAAAAGCGGAGTCGCGCCCGAGGGCCCGAGCGCGAATGTGCGTTTCCTTCAGCCCGTATATTCGTTGATTGCCCCGAGCCATCGGCGGTTCGGGGCCGGCGTTGTGGCAGTAAGACTAGTCCCTTCGCGTCGGCTTGCGAACGGAATCCTGCGCCGGATGATTGCGACCTTTGTCGAACAGGGGCGACCCGCAG
Source organism: Bradyrhizobium sp. CB82 (assembly GCF_029714405.1). NCBI lineage: Bacteria > Pseudomonadati > Pseudomonadota > Alphaproteobacteria > Hyphomicrobiales > Nitrobacteraceae > Bradyrhizobium > Bradyrhizobium sp. CB82. The sequence goes on from NZ_CP121650.1 coordinate 1,626,226, forward strand.
ATATGCGCTTTCTGCAAGTCAAAAGAGGTAGCTCGTCTGCTCTTTCGAACGTACGTCACAAGCGGGAGGGGTATGTTGCGAAACGGTCGCCTCCGCCGCCGTGTTATGCCATATCGGACCGGTGCGACGCCCGCCGTCGCCGCCGATTCGAAGGAATTTCCGATGCGCTTACCGCTCCTGACCGTCATCGCGATCGCCACGCTGCAGGCTGCGACGCCCGCCAGCGCCCAGCGCTACGACCCGCGCTATCCGGTGTGCATGCACGTCTACACGGGAGGCATCCGTGGCGGCGGCAGCGATTGGTTCGACTGCTCGTTCACCTCGCTGGAGCAGTGCCGCGCCTCGGCCTCCGGCCGTGCCGCATCATGCGATGTCAATCCCTACTACGCCTACGACCAGCCGCAGCCGCGGCGCCGCCCCAAGCGGATCGACTAGCAGGCTGCGTTATTGCGGCGTCGCCGCTCGTCCGGCCACCATTCCGAGCGTGGATCGCGCACGGAAACTGCTGTGCCGCTGTCTCCCCTCGAAAGCCGGCGAGGCGACACGCGCAGCGTGCCCGCACGACGAACTCGATATCGCAAGAATAGTCCACTGCCGTACACCTTTCCCGTCGGCTTGGTAAAGGATGACCAGAGTTAATCGCGGACTAACCGTGTTTTACCTTGTCTCTTAACACCTGGTCAGGGGCTCGCGTTCTATAGCTGCCGTGACAGACGAGTGACCAGCCGAAAGCACCAACAACATGAGCACCGGCGTCATCGAGCAGGCGAAATCTTCGCACGCGCCCTCGGCCTCAAAAATCTGGCTGAAGGCGATCGAGCTCACCGCGCGCATCGAGACGCTGCCGGGCCGGCTGTTCGCCGATGTCGTCGAGGATTGGGCGAGACGCCAGCCCGACCGCGCGGCGCTCGTCACCGACGACGAAACGATCAGTTACGATCAGCTCGCAAGGCGGATCAACCGCTACGCGCGCTGGGCGCGCTCGGTTGGCGTGGCGAAAGGCGACACCGTCGGTATGATCATGCCGAATGGTGTCGACTATGTCGCCGCCTGGCTCGGCATCAGCCGTGTCGGTGGCGTCGTCGCCCTGATCAACACCAGGCTGGTCGGGCAATCGCTCGCGCATTGCATCGATGTCGCAAGGCCAGCCCACATCATCGTCGCGCATGATCTGGCCGAGGTGCTTGCGGACGCCACGCCGCACCTGAATTCGGCTGCAAAGATCTGGACCCATGGCGATGCGCGCAGCGATCGCTCGATCGACGTGGCGCTGGCCGCGCTCGACGACGTCCCGCTCTCGCAGGACGAACATGGCGACGTCACCATCAATGATCGCGCGTTGCTGATCTACACCTCCGGCACCACGGGCCTGCCGAAGGCCGCCAGCATCAGTCATCGCCGCATCCTCAACTGGGGTTTCTGGTTCGCAGGGTTGACCGGTGCGACGCCGCAGGACCGGCTCTATGACTGCCTGCCGCTGTTTCATTCGGTCGGCGGCATCGTCGCGCCCTGTAGCATGCTCGCCGCCGGCGGCTCGGTGGTGATCGCAGAGAAATTCTCGGCAACGAATTTCTGGCCTGATATCGTCCACCATGATTGCACCCTGTTCCAGTATATCGGCGAGCTCTGCCGCTACCTCCTGAAGGCGCCGCCGTCGGAATATGAGAACCGTCACCGCCTGCGGCTCGTCTGCGGCAATGGCCTGCGCGGCGACATCTGGGAAGACTTCCAGGCGCGCTTTGCGCTCCCCCGTATCCTCGAATTCTACGCAGCGACCGAAGGTAATTTCTCGCTGTTCAATGTCGAGGGCAAACCAGGCGCGATCGGCCGCATCCCGCCGCTGCTGGCGCATCGTTTCCCGGCGGCAATCGTCAAGCTCGATACCGATGCCGGCGTGCCCTTGCGCAATGCCGACGGCCTCTGCGTTGCCTGCGCGCGCGGCGAGGCGGGCGAAGCTATTGGCCGCATCGGCACCGCCAATGAGGGCGGGGGCCGTTTCGAGGGTTATACCGACGCCGGCGAGACCGAGAAGAAGATCCTGCGCGACGTCTTCGCTCGCGGCGATGCCTGGTTCCGCACCGGCGACCTGATGCAGCTCGACGACAAGGGCTTCTTCCATTTCGTCGACCGCATCGGCGACACCTTTCGCTGGAAGGGCGAAAACGTCGCGACCTCCGAGGTCAACGACGCCGTGCGTGATTGCGCCGGCGTGGTCGACGCAACGACTTACGGCGTCAGCATTCCCGGCACCGACGGCCGCGCCGGCATGAGCGCGATCGTGGTCAACGAGGGTTTTGATCTCACCGCGCTGGCCGACCATCTCGCCGCGCGCCTGCCGATTTATGCCCGTCCGGTCTTCATCCGCATTTCGGCCGAGCTCGATGCGACCGAGACCTTCAAGCAGAAAAAGAACCTGCTCGCGCGCGAGGGGTTTGATCCGGGAATGATCTCGGATCCGCTATACATGGCTGATCCGAGGTCGGGAGCCTATGGCGCGCTCGATCAGGAGGTGTATGCGCGGATTCTCGACGGTTCGATGAGGCTCTAGCAAAAAACACAGATAGGTCCAATTTTATCTGAATTGTCCAAGAAGGCATTTACTTCTGTCCGGTAAACCACGGAGCTATGGGAGGCGGGCACTCCGCCGAAGACGATCAAACGATAACAACCATGAAGCGAGCGCAGCCATGTCGGTAAGGTTAAGGGTTACGGAAGCGATCAAGCAGATTGCCAGAGAGCAGCACGTCACGCTGCCGGAACTGACGGACGATCTGTCGCTGCATGAGACGGGTTTCGACTCGCTTGCCTTCGCGATCCTGGTCGCGCGCCTCGAGGACGAGATCGGCGTCGATCCCTTCACGATTTCCGAGGACGCTGCCTTCCCCGCGACCGTCGGGGATTTCGTGCGGGCCTACGAAAATGTCCCCGCGTGAGATCTTTGCACTCCGCAACTATCTAGGCGCCGAGCTGAAAGACCGCACGCTTTCGGATGCGCACAATCTGGTGTCGCTGACCGATATCCTGTCGCAGACGGTCCTAGGCGGCCGCCTCGGCGAGTTGTCCGGCCGGTCGGCGCTGCTGAAGCTGTCGGACCAGCTCAAATCGGGCCTTGCCATGATCGAGCTCGACGGCATCGCCCGTCGCATGCTGCTGTGCCCGCCGGATCTCAATCCCGCGCATCTCAACGAGCTGATTGCGGATGCGGAGATCGATGCAGTCGTTACCGACGAGCCGGAGTTCTGGAAAGACAGCGGGATCCCGCTCGTCGTGATCGCGCAATTGCCGCTCACGCAGGCCGCGCCTGCGAAGACCGAGCGGGACACGGAGTGGCTGATGCTGACTTCGGGCACCTCCGGCGTGCCGAAGATCGCCGCCCACACGCTGGAAGCGCTGACCGGCGCGATCCGTGCCGAGGCGCCTGCGCACGGTCCCGCACCGGTCTGGGCGACCTTTTACGACATCCGCCGCTATGGCGGCCTCCAGATCTTCCTGCGCGCGATCCTTTCCGGCGGCTCGATGGTGCTGTCGGACGCGCATGAAGTCCTCGCAGACCATGTCGCGCGGCTGAACGCGCGCGGCGTCTCGCACATTTCCGGCACGCCCTCGCATTGGCGCAAGCTCTTGATGAGCGGCTCGGCCGCACAATTTGCGCCGCGCTATGTCCGCCTCTCCGGCGAGATCGCCGATCAGGCCGTGCTCGACGGCCTGAAGGCGGCATTCCCCAATTCTTCCATCGGCCATGCCTATGCCTCGACGGAAGCCGGCGTCGGCTTTGCCGTCAATGACGGGCTCGAAGGTTTCCCCGCCGGCTATATCGGCGTGAACACGGGCGGCGTCGAGATGAAGATCGTCGACGGCTCGTTGCGGATACGTTCCAAGCGCACCGCGCACGCCTATATCGGCCGCAACGCTTCGAGGCTCGCCGAGGACGACGGCTTCGTCGACACCGGCGACATGATAGAGCTGCGCGGTGACCGCTATCATTTCGTCGGCCGCCGTGGCGGCATCATCAATATCGGGGGCTTGAAGGTTCATCCCGAGGAGATCGAGGCAGTCATCAACCATCATCCGGACGTGCGGATGTCCTGTGCGAAATCGCGGAAGAGCCCGATCACCGGCGGGATCGTCGTGGCCGACGTGGTTCTTGCCGACGGCACCGATCCGGCGCGGGCGAAGGAAATCCGCGAGCAGATTTTGGACCAGTGCCGGGCGCAGCTTGCCTCGCACAAGGTGCCGGCGGTGATCCGCTTCGTCGAGACGCTCGACGTCACTCCTGCCGGAAAGCTGGCCCGCACCGATGCATAACGTCCTCGTCACCGGCGGCAGCCGCGGTATTGGCCTTGCGATCGCGACGCGGCTCGCGGTCGCCGGTTACAACGTGATCGCGGTGGCGCGGCGCGAGACCGAGGAGCTCGCTGATGCGGTACGTGCGTCGGAGAAGCGTCTGCATTTCCGCGCCTGCGACCTTGCGGTGATCGACGTGATCCCGGCCTTCGCAAAGCTGGTGCGCGACGAGTTCGGCGCGATCTATGGCCTCGTCAACAATGCCGGCCTCGGCACCGAGGGCCTGCTTGCGACGATGCACAATTCCGAGATCGAGGCGCTGGTGCGGCTCAACGTGTTGTCGCCGATCATCCTCACCAAGTATGTCGCGCGGCACATGATGGCCGACGGCGCGGGCCGCATCATCAACATCTCCTCGATCATCGCCTCCACCGGCTATAACGGACTGTCGGTCTATGGCGCGACCAAAGCGGCCGCGACCGGTTTCACGCGCTCGCTGGCGCGCGAGGTTGGCAAGCTCGGCATCACCGTGAATGCGATTGCGCCCGGCTTCATCGACACCGAGTTGACGCACAAGCTTTCCGGCGAAGGCCGCAAGCGCATCGCCGGACGCAGCGCGCTGCGCCGTTTGCCTGAGACCGACGACGTCGCCCGGATGGTGGAGTATCTGCTCGGCGAAGGCGGACGCAACGTCACGGGAACGGTATTCACGATCGATGCGGGGAATACTGCTTAGAGCATGATCCGGAAAAGTGTGAAGCGGTTTTCCCTCGCGACAAACGCGGAACGCGTTTGCGCGGAGATCATGCTCAAACAAAAACCTAAGGCGCTCATGGCGCTTCAGGGAACCGCAGCAGCGCCACAATTGAGTTGATCGGGCTCAATTTCATTTCAGCGCGTTTGGCTCTAAGATGCCCCGCGATCGGTTGGGTTACGTCAATCGATCTGCCCTAATCGACAGGGAGCAGTGCATGACCGCTTCGAACCTTCCCCGGGTGTCAGCGCAGCCATCTCAAGCGAGAGAGAGCATCAACAGCTGCAAGCCGATGTCGCATCAGAATTCCGGCGATCACGGCTACGAAATGTATCCGCAGCAACTCGTCCGGCTCGTCGGCTGCCATGATGTGCAGGCGCCTTCGGCGGCGGAGAAGGAGAAGCTGCACTAAGCGCGCTTGCGCACACGCTCGTATCGATCGATCAGATCGCTGGACATCCAATCCGTTCCGCCGTGCCGGCCACGCGCGGAAGGCGTCTTGGCGATGCGCGGACTCTTGTTGTCTCGGCCTGTTTCAGCCAATTATTGCGGGACCTTCCGAGGTGAGCCGGCCAGCGAACCTTTTTCATTCCGTTCCCGTACCTTTGATTGCGCGAAACACATCCGGCCTCAGGCGATGACACCAGGCGTCTCCTTCTACGGCAGCATCCCCGTCTTCCGCGGCTTCACCAGCCTGATGGACCCATCCCTCTATTCGCCGCTGCCGGACGACTGGAGCATCGGTGTGGCCGATATCGTCGATTCCACCAAGGCGATTGCGGCGCAGCGCTACAAGGCGGTCAACATGGCTGGCGCCGCGGTGATCGCAGCCGTCACCAACGCGCTGGAGGGACGGGAATTCCCCTTCGTGTTCGGCGGCGATGGCGCTAGCTTTGCGGTCGCGCCCAGCGATCTCGATCGCGCCCGCGAGGCGCTAGCCGCGACGGCGACCTGGGTCAGGCAGGATCTCGATCTGACGATGCGCGTCGCGCTGGTGCCGGTCAGCGCGATCCGCGCGCAAGGGCTGGACGTGCGCGTCGCGCGTTTCGGGCCGTCGGCCAACCTGTCTTATGCGATGTTCTCCGGCGGCGGGCTCGGCTGGGCCGAAGCTGCGATGAAGCGCGGTGAGTTCGCCGTCGCCGATGCGCCCGACGGCGCGCAGCCGGATCTGTCCGGCCTGTCCTGCCGGTTCGAGGAGATTCCGGCCTCGCGCGGACTCATCCTGTCCGTCCTGGTGGTGCCGGCGCGCGGCGCCGATCCGCAAGCGTTTCGCAAGGTGATCGAGGACGTGATCCACCTCGTCGAGCGCAGTCCGGATGCGGGCCGTCCCGTGCCGCCGCAGGGGCCGCCGCTGAAATGGCCGCCTCAGGGGCTCGGCTACGAGGCGCGCGCCAGACGCGGCGGCTCGCTGCTCAAGCGCCGCGTCGGCGTCTTGGCCTATACGCTGTTCGCCTACATGATCGTGCGCTTCGACATCAAGGTCGGCGGTTTCGTGCCGAAGACCTACACGCAGCAGGTCGTCGAGAACTCGGACTTCCGCAAATATGACGACGGCCTGCGCATGATCCTCGACTGCACGCCTGAGCTCGAGCGCGATCTGAGCGATCGTTTGGCAGCGGCGGCGAAGAGCGGCATCGTGCGCTACGGCCTACACCGACAGGATGCGGCGATGATGACCTGCTTCACGCCCTCGGCGCTGCGCAGCGACCACGTCCACTTCATCGACGGTGCCCGCGGAGGCTATGCGTCGGCTGCAACGGCGCTGAAGGCGACCGCGGCCTGATGCCATGTTCGTGCCCCGGACGCGGCGCAGCACTCCTGGCGATGCGAAGCATCGTCCAGGGTGATGCGCTGCAGGCGGGGCCCGCGAGCGCAGACGCCGCGTAGATCCCGGCTCTGCGCAGCGACACCGTCGAGACGCGCGAACGCGCTTTCGGTGTCGCGGCGTCCGGGGCATGAGGGGAATTCAGCGGCTGACTCGCGTCCATGTCTCGGCGCCGCAGAGCGCGCCGACGCAGCCTTCGACGCGGAGCGTATCAGTGCCGGTGACCGAGATGTTGCTCGCATACATGCTGCCGTCATCGGCGTTGTAGATCTGCCCCGACCATTTATTTGGACCGGTGACCTGCATGCCGTTGAAGAGCGGCAAGCCGATCAAAGGACGCCTGGCGAGCGCGGGATTTGGATTCTTGCTGTCGCTGGCGGGCTGGCCGGTCGCGGTGTCGTAGGGCTCCTTCAGCCAGACGATGACGCCGCAGATGCCGCCGCCGCATTTGCTGACCTTGACGCGCGCATCGCCCGCCTGGGTCAGCCAGGTCCCGCTCGCATCCGGAGTCTGCGCGCGTGCTGTTGGCACGCCGAACAGCGCAGCGAGACAGGTGATGAGAACGGCTAAACTGCGGATCATGGAGAGAGCCCCTGGAAAAATGGAGGCGTCTCAATAGCAGCAAATCGCCGTCATGCAACGCGCGGCTGCAATCACATTCCTGCGTTCATTTGCCCCAGCGGGTAAGAAGCATGGAGGCTGCTGGGCTCACCACGGCAGGCCGCATAGGTCGAGGGTGCCCAGTCGCGGTGCCCGGCCGAGGTCGAACACGAAAGGCGCCATGTGATCGAACAGGATCCGGCCCTCTGGCTGTTCAGCATAGACCTCGCCGGTGAAGGGGTGCCAGTTGCGCGTCTGATAAAATGCGAAATTGTGCGGCTCGCAAAACAATAGCGCGAAACGCGCCGCCTCGTTGGCGCGTATGGTTTGAGTGGCGGCCTCAAGCGCCAGCGTCGCATAACCGCGTCCTCGGCAGTCCTCGCGTGTACAGACGCCGCCGATGCCGCCGACATGCATCTTGTGGCCATTCCAGGTGAGGGTCCGGAAGTAAATGCCCACATGGCAGGCAAGGCCGCCCGATGGTTCCGCGATCAGCACGCGCAAATCGGGATTCGCCCATTTGATATGGCGCCAGGACAGCTTCTCAACCACATCGCGCGGATAGACTGCCTTGAACAGAGGCTCCGCGGTCGGCCAGGAGGCGTCGCCGTTCAGGATGTCGACTTCGATGCTCATTTCGGTCCACCGTTCTGCGCAAATTGCGGTATTTAATAGTCATGGAACCTTCTATAAGGGGTGACCGTTAGAACACGTTCCCCACCCAGTTGCGGACAAGAACCCATGACCTTTACGCTCCCCCCACTCCCTTACGCCTATGACGCCCTCGGCCAGTATATGTCGAAGGAAACGCTTGAATATCACCACGACAAGCATCATCAGGCCTATGTCACCAACGGCAACAACGCGCTCAAGGGGACCGAATGGGAAGGCAAATCCCTTGAGGAGATTGTGAAGGGCTCCTTCGGGAAGAACCCGGCGGTTTTCAACAATGCCGGCCAGCACTACAACCACATCCACTTCTGGAGCTGGATGAAGCCCAATGGCGGCGGCACCAAGCTGCCGGCCAAGCTCGAGAAGAAGATCAACGAGGACCTCGGCGGCTTCGACAAGTTCAAGGCGGACTTCCAGGCGGCCGGCGTTGGCCAGTTCGGCTCCGGCTGGTGTTGGCTCCAGGTCAAGAACGGCAAGCTCGAGATCTCCAAAACGCCGAACGGCGAGAATCCGCTGGTGCACGGCGCCACCCCGATCCTCGGCTGCGACGTCTGGGAGCACTCCTACTACATCGATTATCGCAACCGCCGCCCGGACTATCTGAAGGCGTTCGTCGAAAACCTCGTAAACTGGGAATACGTGGAGTCGCTGTTCGACAAGGCGTAAGCCGCCACGTTACCTGACAAACGCGAAGGCGGTCGCATCGCGGCCGCCTTTTTTGCTGCGCGGAATTCTCTCTCCTCACGCCCAGAGGTGACGGAACGGACGGCGTCCTCGACATTCTCACCCACGATCTCTCGCTGTTCGGCGGCATGTGCCGCGGGTGCTCGCCGGATGCCTGCTCGGGGCCTTCATCTCGGAGATTCTGCCGCACAGAAAGTGTCGCGCTCGCTCGGGCCGAGCTCCGGCCTGATGGGCCTTCCGATCGGCACTGCCTTTGGTGCGATCCTGCCGGGCGGGCCTTTCACTGCCTATCCTGTGGCAAGCGCGCTGCTACTCGTTCCGCTGAGCTGTCTCGGTGCCGTTCCCGTTCGTCGCGGCAGCCATCGCCATGGTGATCGGCAAGCCCTGATCCGGCGTGGACAGGGGTAATGTTATAATATAACGTTCCCAAATGGTTCCCGCCGTGTCCCACGCCCATCATCACGACCACACCCACGACCACGCCCATTCCCACGGGCACGACCATACGCATGCCCATGTCCACGATCCCGCCGCGCCGCACCCGGCCCAGGCTGCGCCCTGGTCGATCCTGCGCATGACCATGGCGGGCCGTCTGGCAGCCGCGCTGGGCGTCTGCACGCTGCTCTGGGGCGTTGTCTTTCTGGCGATGAGGTGACCATGGCGGGGCTCGGTTTCCACAACGTCACCTTTGGCTATGACCGGCATCCCGCGGTGCACCACCTCAAGGGCGAGATCGCGCCTGGGGCGCTGGTCGCGGTGATCGGACCGAACGGCGCCGGCAAGTCGACGCTGCTGCGCGGCATCGTCGGCATCCTGAAGCCGCTCGCAGGCGCCATCCATCTCGGCGGGCTCGATCCGCGCGATATCGCCTATCTGCCGCAGACCACCGATATCGACCGTAGCTTCCCGATCTCGGTGTTCGATTTCGTCGGCACCGGCCTGTGGCGTGGGATCGGTCTGTTCGGCGGCATCGGCAAAGCCGCGCGCGAGAAGATCCTCGGCGCGGTCGCGGCCGTCGGGCTGAACGGTTTCGAGAACCGTCCGATCGGTACGCTTTCGGGCGGGCAGATGCAGCGTGTGCTGTTCGCGCGCGTGCTGCTCCAGGATGCTGCGCTCATCGTGCTCGACGAGCCCTTCAACGCCATCGACAGCAAGACCACGGTCGATCTGCTTGCGCTGGTGACGCGCTGGCATGGCGAGGGCCGCACCGTGCTCGCCGCGCTTCACGATATGGAGATGGTGCGGGCGCACTTTCCGCAAGCGCTGTTGCTCGCACGCGGGCCAGTGGCTTGGGGCGCGACCACCGAGGTGCTGACGGCGGAGAACCTCATGGTCGCGATGCGGATGTGCGAAGCCTTCGACGACACTGCAGCGGCCTGCGCCGACGATGATGAGCGCTCACAGGCGGCATGACGCACGATGTATGACGCGCTCATCGGCCCCTTCACCGAATTCGAGTTCATGCGACGCGCGCTCGCCGCGGTGATCGCGCTGTCGCTCGCCGGTGCGCCGATCGGCGTATTCCTGATGCTGCGGCGGATGAGCCTGGTCGGCGATGCCATGGCGCATGCGATCCTCCCCGGTGCCGCGATCGGCTTCCTGCTCTCCGGCCTCAATCTGTTCGCGATGACCGCCGGCGGCCTGATCGCGGGCTTTGCGGTGGCGATCCTCGCCGGTGTCGTCGCGCGCTCAACGGGCCTGAAGGAGGACGCCTCGCTCGCGACCTTCTATCTGGCTTCGCTCGCGCTCGGCGTCACCATCGTCTCGATCAAGGGCACCAATATCGACCTGTTGCACGTGCTGTTTGGCAACATCCTTGCCATGGACGACAAGACGCTGCTGGTGGTCGCCTTCAACGCCACGATCACGCTGCTGGTGCTCGCGGTGATCTACCGTCCGCTGGTGATCGAGAGCGTCGACCCCTTGTTCCTGCGCACGGTGAGCCGCGCGGGAGGACCTGCGCATCTCGCCTTCCTCGCCCTCGTCGTCATCACTCTCGTCAATGGTTTTCAGGCGCTCGGCACCCTGCTCGCGGTCGGCCTGATGATCATGCCCGCCGGCATCGCCCGGTTCTGGTCGCGCGACCTCACCGCGATGATCTGCATCGCCGTCGTTGCCGCTGCGTTGTCGGGCTATGCCGGGCTCGTACTGTCGTTCCAGACGCGGATCCCTTCGGGGCCAGCGATCATCCTGGTGGCGACCGCGTTCTACGTCGTCTCCGTGCTGTTCGGCAGCGTCGGCGGGCTGGTCCGGCAGATGTTTCCCGGCCGGCATCTGGAGGCGTGATGCGTCGCCTCCTGCTCCTCGTCGTTGCGTCCCTCTTGATCGCCTCGCCGCTTCAAGCGGCGGAGCGGCTCAACGTTGTCGCGAGCTTCTCGATCCTCGCCGACTTCGTCCGCAACGTCGGCGGCGATCGCATCAACCTCACCACGCTGGTCGGCGCCGACAGCGACGTCCATGTCTACGCACCGGCGCCGGGGGACGCGAAGCGGATCGCGGACGCAAGGCTCGTCATCGTCAATGGCCTGGGCCTCGAGGGCTGGCTGCCGCGGCTCGTGCAATCCTCAGGCAGCAAGGCGACCGTCGTGACCGCGAGCGCCGGCCTCGCGCCGCTCAAGCTCGGCTCGGAATCCGATCCGCATGCCTGGCAATCGATCCCCAACGCGAAAGTCTATGTGACCAACATAGCGGGCGCGCTGGCCGCGGCCGCGCCCGAGGATGCCGAGTTCTTCCGGGGCCAGGCCACGGCCTATCTGGAAAAGCTCGAAACGCTCGACCGCGAGGTGCGCGAGGCCATCGCAAAAATCCCGCCCGCGCGGCGCAAGGTGATCTCGACCCACGATGCCTTCGGCTATTTCGCCGCCGAATACGGTATCCAGTTCATCGCCCCGCTCGGCGTCTCCACCGAAACCGAGCCCAGCGCCCGCGACATCGCCGGCATCATCAGCCAGATCCGGGCCCAAAAGATCCCGGCGGTCTTCCTCGAAAATATCAGCGACGACCGATTGATCCGGCGAATCGCCGCCGAGACCGGCTCAAAGGTCGGCGGGACCCTGATTTCGGACGGTTTGACCGGCGAAAAGGGGCCTGCCCCCACTTACATTGAGATGGTCAGGCACAATATAAAGGCCCTATCCAGCGCGCTTGACCATTAGGGCAGGGGCCACCCCGCCTCGCGTCGCGCGAAAAAGCCCGATGTCGGAGTAGTTATGTCTGAAGTGACCTCCCCAAAGATTCCCGTGACCGTGCTGACCGGCTATCTCGGGGCCGGCAAGACCACGCTGTTGAACCGCATTTTGTCGGAGAACCACGGCAAGAAATACGCCGTCATCGTCAACGAATTCGGCGAGATCGGCATCGACAACGACCTCATCATCGGCGCCGACGAGGAAGTGTTCGAGATGAACAATGGCTGCATCTGTTGCACCGTGCGCGGCGATCTCGTGCGCATCATGGACGGCCTGATGAAGCGCAAGGGCAAGTTCGACGCCATCATCGTCGAGACCACGGGTCTTGCGGACCCTGCGCCCGTCGCCCAGACCTTCTTCGTCGACGAGGACGTGCAGAAGAACGCGCGGCTCGATGCGGTCGTGACCGTTGCAGATGCCAAGTGGCTCTCCGACCGGCTGAAGGACGCGCCCGAGGCCAAGAACCAGATCGCCTTTGCCGACGTCATCGTGCTCAACAAGACCGACCTCGTCTCCAAGGGAGAGCTCGTCGAGGTCGAGGCCCGCATCCGCGGCATCAATCCCTATGCGAAGCTGCACCGCACCGAACGCTGCTCGGTGGCATTGGCCGACGTGCTCGACCGTGGCGCGTTCGATCTCGACCGCATCCTCGATATCGAGCCGGACTTTCTGGAGGCCGATGATCATGACCACGACCACGATCATCACCATCATCACGGCCATGACCATCATCACCACGATCACGGCCTGAAGCACTATCACGACGAGGAGATGCAGTCGCTCTCGCTCAAGTCCGACAAGCCGCTCGATCCCAACATGTTCATGCCCTGGCTCCAGAACCTCGTGCAGGTGGAGGGCCAGAAGATACTGCGCTCCAAAGGCATCCTCGCCTTCCACAATGATGACGACCGCTACGTCTTCCAGGGCGTCCACATGATGCTGGAGGGCAATCATCAGCGGAAATGGAAGGAGGGCGAGCCGCGCGAGAGCCGTCTCGTCTTCATCGGTCGCGAATTGCCGGAACAGGCCATCCGCGAAGGTTTTGAGAGCTGCATCGTCTCGTGATGAAAGAGTTTTCCCCGGCTCCCGATTCACCATCGATCGTCTCCATTACCGACCGCGTCAAACCGGTCGCGCTGGGGATGGCGGTGACATCGGTGCATTTTCTTGGCCCGCGCGCGGCCTTCGTCGGCGGCGAGGAGAACGTTGCGCTGGTCGATGCCAAGGGTGAGATCAGCACCGTCGCTGTTCACAGCGGCGGCATTCTTTCCACGGCCAGCGACGGCAAGCGCCTGGTGATGGGTGGTGATGACGGCAAGGTCGTCTCGCTCGACGCCAAGGGCGAGGTGACGCTGCTCGCGACCGATCCCAAGCGGCGCTGGATCGACGCGGTGGCGCTGCATCCGGACGGTGCTTTCGCCTGGTCGGCCGGCAAGTTTGCCTTCGTCAAGAGCGGCAAGACCGAAGAGAAGTCGATCGAGGTGCCCTCGACGGTCGGCGGGCTCGCCTTTGCGCCGAAGGGTCTGCGGCTCGCGATCGCGCATTACAACGGCGCAACGCTGTGGTTTCCGAACATGGCGGGGTCAGCCGAATTCCTGCCCTGGGCCGGCTCGCATCTCGGCGTCACATTCAGCCCGGACAACAAGTTTCTGGTCACTGCGATGCATGAGCCAGCGCTGCATGGCTGGCGGCTCGCCGATAACAGGCACATGCGCATGACCGGCTATCCCGGCCGCGTTCGCTCGATGTCGTGGAGCGCGGGCGGCAAGGCGCTGGCGACGTCTGGTGCCGACACCGTGATTCTGTGGCCGTTCGCGAGCAAGGACGGCCCGATGGGCAAGGAGCCGGCGATGCTCGCGCCCTTGCAGGCACGTGTGTCGGTGGTCGCCTGCCATCCGAAGAACGACATCTTCGCGGCCGGCTACAGCGATGGCACCGTGCTGATGGTGCGGCTGGAGGACGGTGCGGAAATCCTGGTTCGCCGCAACGGCACCGCGCCGGTCGCGGCGCTGGCCTGGAACGCCAAGGGGACGCTGCTTGCATTCGCCGACGAGACCGGCGATGGAGGGCTCCTCGAGCTTTGATCAACGGTCAAATTCCGACCGTATGAGGGGCCATGCGGTTTCTGGCGACCTTCCAGCTTGCTGACTTCCTCGACACGCTGATCAGCCTGTTCACGGCCTTCGTGCTTGGCACGCTGATCGGTGCCGAGCGGCAATATCGCCAGCGCACCGCGGGCCTGCGCACCAACGTGCTGGTCGCGGTCGGCGCCGCTGCGTTCGTCGATCTCGCCATGCATCTGACCGGCGCCGACGGCGCGGTCCGCGTCATCTCCTATGTCGTCTCCGGCATCGGCTTCCTCGGCGCCGGCGTCATCATGAAGCAGGGCATGGACGTGCGCGGGCTGAACACCGCGGCGACCCTGTGGGCCTCGGCCGCGGTCGGCTCCTGCGCCGGTGCCGACATGGTCGCGCAGGCCGTAGCCCTCACCGTGTTCGTGATCGCCGGCAACACGCTGCTGCGCCCGCTGGTGAACGCGATCAACCGTATCCCGCTGAACGAGAAGGCACTGGAGGCGACCTACTACTTCAAAGTCGCGGTCACGACGGAAGCCTTGCCCGACATGCGCGACCGCCTCATCGACAGCCTCGAGCGTGCGAAGTATCCCGTCGCGGATGTCGAGGTCGTCGAGATCGGCGACGACATCCTGGAAATCGTTGCAAAGCTGGTCGCGACCGCCGTGGATCCGAATGAGCTGAACGGGGTGGCGGTCGATATGCAGCGCCAGCCCGGCGTGCGCCACGCCACCTGGGAAGTCAGCACCACGGACTGAGCGCGCTGTTCCCGCGGGTTCCCTGCGGCGACATCACGCGGAACTGCGGTCCGACGCTTTCGTTGATACTACAGACGAATTCGCAGGTAGCGTCATGGCCGGCAAGCAAGACAAGCTCAGATTTCAACGGGATCTGCTGATCGCCTGCTTCCTGTTCGGGGCGGGCGTCCTGATCTCCGGCCTGTCGCTGGCGCAGATCCGGGCCGAGAGCCGGATGCAGACCGCACAGGCAACACAGCCGCTGCAGGGCACACCCGCGCCGGATGATCGGAGCAAGACGCCCGCGGAGTCAAAGCCCGGCGGCGACCGCCCCACCACGCCGGCGCCTGAGCCCGCGCGGCCGGATCCGCAAACGCAGGGCGCAGCCGGTACGGCGAAGCCGGCGCTGCCACCGGCACCAGCCGAGAAGATCGCCCCGCCGATCAAGGAAAAGTAACCACCGCCGTCATTCCGGGGCGACGCGACAGCGTCGAGCCCGGAATCCATCTGGCCGCAGAGCCCGAGGATGAATGGATTCCGGGCTCGCGCTTCGCGCGCCCCGGAATGACGAGTGGGGAGCGCGCGCCAGCCGTCACCGGCTATTTTGCATGGGGTTGTTTTCGATATTTTTGACGTCCCGCCTTGGCGGGGCATCACGGTGGCGCGCCTCAACGCACCAGGATGTTCCGGAATTGCCACGGATCGGACGTGTCGATATCTTCCGGGAACAGTCCCGGACGATCCGTCAGCGGCGTCCAGTCGGTGTAGAAACCCTTCACCGGGCCGAGATACGGCATCTGGATTTCCAGCAGACGATCGAAATCCATCTCGTCGGCTTCGACGATGCCTTCGTTCGGGTTTTCCAGCGCCCACACCATGCCGCCGAGCACGGCGGAGGTCACTTGCAGGCCGGTGGCGTTCTGATAGGGCGCGAGTTTGCGGGTCTCTTCGATGGAGAGCTGTGAGCCGTACCAGTAGGCATTGTTGTCATGGCCGAACAGCAGCACGCCGAGTTCGTCGATGCCATCGACGATTTCGTTCTCGTCGAGGATGTGGTGCTTTTCCTGCATCTTCGCTGCGCGGCCGAACATTTCATGCAGCGACAGCACGGCATCGTCAGCCGGATGATAGGCATAATGGCAGGTCGGCCTGTAGATCGCCGTGCCCGATGCGTCACGCACCGTGAAGTAATCGGAGATCGAGATCGACTCGTTGTGGGTGACGAGGAAGCCATATTGCGCGCCGCGGGTCGGGCACCAGGTGCGCACGCGCGTGTTGGCGCCGGGCTGCATCAGATAGATGGCAGCGCCGCAGCCGGCTTCGTGGGTACGCGCATTCTCGGGCATCCATTTTTCATGGGTGCCCCAACCGAGTTCGGAAGGCTGCACGCCTTCGGACAGGAAACCTTCCACCGACCAGGTGTTGACGAAGACATCAGGCTCTTTCGGCGACTTGGAGCGCTGGGTATCGCGTTCGGCGATGTGGATGCCCTTGACACCAGCCTGCCGCATCAAGTCCGCCCATTCGGCTCTGGTCTTCGGCTTGGGGGCGTTGAGCTTCAGATCAGCGGCGACATTGAGTAGCGCCTGCTTGACGAAAAAGGAGACCATGCCGGGATTGGCGCCACAGCAGGAGACGGCCGTCATCGAGCCCGCGGGGCGCGCCTTCTTGGCCGCCAGCGTCACTTCGCGAAGGGCGTAGTTGGAGCGCGCTTCCGGGCCCTTCGAAGCATCGAAATAGAAGCCGAGCCAGGGCTCGTTGACGGTGTCGATATAAAGAGCGCCAAGTTCGTTGCAGAGCTCCATGATGTCGGTGGAGCCGGTATCGACCGAGAGATTGACGCAAAAACCCTGCCCGCCGCCTTCCGTGAGCAGCGGGGTCAGCACATCGCGATAATTGTCCTTGGTCAGGCCCTTCTGGATGAATCTGACATTGTGCTTCTCGCAAAGTGCCTTGCGGCCCTCGTCCTTGGGATCGATCACGGTGACGCGCGACTTGTCGTAATCGAGATGCCGCTCGATCAGCGGCAACGTGCCTTTGCCGATGGAGCCGAAGCCGACCATGACGGTGGGACCGGTAATCTTCGCGTAGATCTGCGAGGCGGGGCTCATGGGATGGTTTCTCCAGAGAGTGCTGGCGGACAAACGGTGAGGGGTGGATCAGGTGCGGCGCTTCGCGGTCACTTCGATCTCGACCTTCATCTCGGGCTTGTAGAGCCCGCTCACGATCAGAAGCGTCGCCGCCGGGCGAATCTCGCCGAGGACCTCGCCGCAAACGGCGAAATGAGCATCGGCCTCGCTGGCGTCGGTGAGGTAGTAGGTCGCGCGGACGATGTCGGCCATCTCGAATCCCCCCTCCTTCAGGGCGGCCTCGATGGTCTTGAAGCAGTTCCGTGACTGGCTCGTGACATCTGCCGGCATCGTCATGGTCGTGTAGTCGTAGCCGGTGGTGCCGGCGACGAAGGCGAAGTCGCCATCGATCACGGCGCGGCTGTAGCCAGCGGTCTTCTCGAAGGGCGAGCCGGTGGAAATCAGGCGACGGGACATCTGTTCGACCTCGACTGCAGGGAGTTTCGCGGGGGTTAAAGGGCCTTTCGCGGCCCTGCGCAACCCCCGAGAACCCGGTGAAAGGAGTTCAGAGGGGCTGCTGCATCGTATCCTGCGACGGCGGCGGCGAGCCGCTCCACCGCCGCACCAGGATGTCCCTGACGATCATGATCGCGATCAGGACGAACAGCACCGATGTGATCAGGCTGCGCAGGCGCGGGCGGGCATCGCCGCTGGATGCGGCCGGGGTCTTCGCCATGACGTTCCCCTCAGGCCGCGTGGGCGTGCGGACGTGCTACCCGCCGTTTGGGCAGCATCGCGCCGGTCGCGACGATCATGCCGTTGGCGCCGTCCAGCGCACCGTCCTCGAATTCGAGACCGAGCAGCCGCTCGCGCTCGAACGGGCCGGGTAGCGAAAGCGCGCCGGTCTTTTCGGGCGAGAAGCCGAAGCGGGCGTAGTAGGGCGCGTCGCCGAGCAGGACCACGGCGGCATGCCCGCGCGCCCGGGCGGCGGCCAGCGCTTGATGCATCAGCGCGGCGCCGATCCCGAGCTCGCGGCAGGCAGGATCGACCGCAAGCGGTCCGAGGACGAGAGCGGCCCTGCCTCCGGCGCTGACGTGCCACAGCCGCACGGTTCCCACGAGCTTCCCCTCGCGCTCGGCAGCCAGCGCAAGGCCGGCGGCGGGAGCGCGTCCGTTGCGCAGGCGCTGGCAGGTGCGGCCATGGCGGTTCTCGCCAAAGCAGGCATCGAGCAGCGCTTCACGCGTCGCGACGTCGGCAGCACGCTCCGCACGGATCGCGAACGGAGCAGCTTTCGGGGTGGGGGCGACTTGTGGCTTCCGAAGAGCAGTCATGACACGTCAGTCCTCGCTTGGAGCCTGAGGACATGCATCCGCAGCCAAGCGTCGTCAGAAATCGAAATGTCAGGGAGGGAGTCGGCGAGCCGGCTCCCGGTTCATCAGGCCTCGACGGCGAGGCGGATCAGATGTGATAGGTCTTCAGCGGCGGGATGCCGTTGAACGCTACCGACGAATAGGTCGACGTATAGGCCCCGGTCCCTTCGATCAGCACCTTGTCGCCGATCTCGAGCGTCACCGGGAGCGGATACGGGTTCTTCTCGTACAACACGTCGGCGGAATCGCAGGTCGGACCTGCGAGCACGCACGGCGTCATGTCCGCCCCGTCGTGCGGGGTGCGGATGGCGTAGCGGATCGACTCGTCCATGGTCTCGGCGAGACCGCCGAATTTGCCGATGTCGAGATAAACCCAGCGCACCTCGTCCTCGTCGCTCTTCTTCGAGATGAGCACGACCTCGGACTCGATCACCCCGGCGTTGCCCACCATGCCGCGGCCCGGCTCGATGATGGTCTCGGGGATCTGGTTGCCGAAGTGCTTGCGCAGCGCTCGGAAGATCGACCGGCCGTAGGTCACCACCGGCGGCACGTCCTTCAGGTACTTGGTCGGGAAACCCCCGCCCATGTTGACCATCGAGAGGTTGACGCCGCGCTCGGCGCAGTCGCGAAACACCTGCGAGGCCATCGCCAGCGCACGGTCCCAAGCCTTCACCTTGCGCTGCTGCGAGCCCACATGGAAGGAGATGCCGCACGGCTCCAGGCCCAGACGCTTGGCGAGGTCGAGCACTTCGACCGCCATCTCCGGGTCGCAGCCGAACTTGCGCGACAGCGGCCACTCGGCGCCGGCGCAGTCATAGAGGATGCGGCAGAACACCTTCGCAGCCGGCGCGGCACGGGCGACCTTCTCCACCTCGGCGGCGCAATCGACCGCGAACAGCCGAATGCCGAGTGCGAAGGCGCGCGCGATGTCGCGCTCCTTCTTGATCGTGTTGCCGAAGGAGATGCGGTCGGGCGTCGCGCCCGCGGCCAGCGCCATCTCGATCTCGGCGACGGTGGCAGTGTCGAAGCAGGAGCCCATGGAGGCGAGCAGCGCCAGCACTTCCGGAGCCGGGTTCGCCTTGACGGCATAGAACACGCGGCTGTCGGGCAGCGCCTTGGCGAAGCTCTGGTAGTTGTCGCGCACGACCTCGAGGTCGACGACGAGGCAGGGCTCGTTATCGAGACCTTCGGTACGGCGGTTGCGCAGAAATTCCCTGATGCGATCGGTCATAGCACCCTCCAAACGGCCCTTTGCGACAAGGACCCGTTCAAAATGTTCTTGGCCGTAAGCGCTTAGGCGATGCCGCACGATGGAGACGCGACAAAGCCAGAGAACTCAGACCAGTTGTGCTGCCGTGGATTGGTTGGGAATTTTCCCGCCCGCTCACCTGGCAATGAAGGACAAGCCTTTTCAGTAGCCCGCGCCGGCGTTGGAATGCCGGTAGAGACCAAAAAAGCCCGATCCGTCGTTGCTTTAAGTCGCGTCCCCCGTTGAGAGCGGGGTGCGCCGGTTCGCCTCCGGCTGCCAGTCACGGTTGCAAAGAGCAAAGTCACCTTCGACAAGGCATCTCTTTGAGAGAGATGCTGGGCGGTTCGGGTTTGCATCAGTCTCTCGACTTCCGCGCTTCCGAAGAGCCCCTCGGCTTCTTCACCCCTTGGCGGCTGTCCGGCCTCTTGTCCGGATACCTACCGACTGACACACGACCACAGGCACGTGCGAAATTGGGCAATTCCGCACATAAGCGTTTTGACTCTGCTTCGCAAGAATTTTTTTAGGCTGGCGACAAAATTGCCTAACGCCTGCTTGCGCTGTGTGCGCGAGCGACGCTCGAAGATGAACGGCTGTTAAGTTTGCGCGACCTTGCGAGCGTGTGTTGCTCGCGCGCGTCGCCTCACGCGCGTTTGGTGAACGGCTCGACGCGTTGAGCCGCGCGGATGAACGCGGTCATGACGAGCACGCCGAGCGTGAACAGCACGGCCTGCACGATGTGCGCGCCGGTGTCGTCGAGTCCGAACAGAATGGCGAGCGCCCAGCCGCCGGCAAACGCCGCGCCGAACACCTCGGCGCCGATCAGGATCGCGGCGCTGATGACGGTAATGACACTCCGCCAGACGATCTGGCGGGAGGAGGAGGCAGGCGCGTTCATGGGGCTCGATCCCTGGTCTTTGAGGGGCGCAATCTCCCCGAAAAGGCGGCCGGTAGCAAGCGCAAATGGCCCAAAAAAGGCCCATCGCGTGCTATAGCTGGCCTCAACGAACGAGCTCAAAAATCGGGACAAACGATGTCAGAAACCCGCCAGACTACGGATGCTCCGCCGGCCGAGACGAACCCGCTGTTGCAGGCCTGGGTGACGCCATTTGCGACCCCGCCATTCGATGCGATCAGCCCGGAGCACTTCCTGCCGGCCTTCGAGCAGGCCTTCGCCGACCACTCGGCCGAGATCGCCGCGATCGTCCACGATCCGGCGACGCCCGACTTCGCCAACACCATCACGGCGCTGGAGCGCTCCGGCAAGCTGCTGACGAAGGTCGCAGCGGTGTTCTACGACCTGGTCTCGGCGCACTCCAATCCGGCGATCCTCGAGATCGACAAGGAGGTCTCCTTGCGGATGGCGCGGCACTGGAATCCGATCATGATGAATGCGGTGCTGTTCGGCCGCATCGCCCAGCTCCACGAGAACCGCGCCGCGCTCAAGCTGACGCCCGAGCAGCTCCGGCTGCTTGAGCGCACCTACACCCGCTTCCACCGCGCCGGCGCCGGGCTCTCCGAGGACGCCAAGGCGCGGATGGCCGAGATCAACGAGAAGCTCGCCCAGCTCGGCACCACTTTCAGCCACCATCTGCTCGGCGACGAGCAGGAATGGTTCATGGAGCTCGGCGAGGACGACCGCCAGGGCCTGCCCGAGAGCTTCGTTGCGGCCGCCAAGGCTGCGGCAGAAGATCGCGGCATGGCTGGCAAGGCCATCGTCACCCTGTCGCGCTCCTCGGTCGAGCCGTTCCTGAAGGGCTCGGCGAGGCGCGACCTGCGCGAGAAGGTCTACAAGGCCTTCACGGCACGCGGTGACAACGGCAACGCCAACGACAACAACGAGGCCATCGTCGAGATCCTGAAGCTGCGCGAGGAGAGCGCCAAGCTGCTGGGCTATCCGACCTTCGCCGCCTATCGGCTCGAGGACTCCATGGCCAAGACGCCGGATGCGGTGCGAGGCCTCCTGGAGCGGGTCTGGAAGCCGGCCCGCGCCCGCGCGCTCGCCGATCGCGACGAGATGCAGGCGCTGATCACGGAGGAAGGCGGCAATTTCCAGCTCGCGCCCTGGGACTGGCGCTACTACGCCGAAAAGCTGCGCCTTCAGCGCGCCAATTTCGACGACGCCGCGATCAAGCCATATTTGACGCTGGACCACATGATCGCGGCGGCCTTCGACTGCGCCACGCGGCTGTTCGGCATCACCTTCGAGGAGCGCAAGGACGTCCCGGCCTGGCATCCGGATGTCCGGGTCTGGGAGGTGAAGGGCCCGGACGGCAAGCACAAGGCGCTGTTCTACGGCGACTACTATGCCCGGCCGTCAAAGCGCTCCGGCGCCTGGATGACCTCACTGCGCGACCAGCAGAAGCTCGATGGCGAAATCGCGCCCCTGATCATCAACGTCTGCAACTTTGCCAAAGGTGCGGGCGGTGAGCCCTCGCTGCTGTCGCCGGACGATGCTCGCACCCTGTTCCACGAGTTCGGCCACGGCCTTCATGGCATGCTCTCCAACGTGACCTATCCGTCGCTGTCGGGCACCTCCGTGTTCACCGACTTCGTCGAGCTGCCCTCGCAGCTCTATGAGCACTGGCAGGAGCGGCCCGAGGTGCTCCAGCAGTTCGCCCGCCACTATCAGACCGGCGAGCCGCTGCCTGACGACCTGCTCCAGCGCTTCCTCGCGGCGCGCAAGTTCAACCAGGGCTTTGCCACCGTCGAATTCGTATCCTCGGCGCTCGTCGATCTCGAATTCCACACCCAGCCGGCCGCAGCCGCGCAGGATGTTCGCGCCTTCGAGAAAGCGGAGCTCGAGAAGATCGGCATGCCCGAGGAGATCGCGATGCGCCATCGGCCCACGCAATTCGGCCATATCTTCTCCGGCGACCACTATGCGGCGGGCTATTACAGCTACATGTGGTCGGAAGTGATGGACGCCGACGCCTTCGGCGCCTTCGAGGAGGCCGGCAACATCTTCGATCCTGATGTCGCCAGGCGCCTGCACGATGACATCTACTCCACCGGCGGATCGGTCGATCCGCAGGCCGCCTACGAGGCCTTCCGCGGCCGGCCGCCGGAGCCGGATGCACTTCTGCGCCGCCGCGGTCTGCTCGACGCCGCGAAGGCGGCCTGATGGGCATGCGCGCCCTGTTCGGATGGCTGCTCGCCGCCGGCCTCTCGCTTGCGGCGGGCGAAGTGCAGGCGCACCCGCATGTCTGGATCACCGCGACCAGCGAGTTGATCTACGCGGAGGACGGCTCGATCACCGGCGTCCGCCACGCCTGGACCTTCGACGACATGTTCTCGGCCTATGCGACCCAGGGGCTCGAGGGCAAGACCAAGGGCAGCTACACGCGTGAGGAGCTGGCTCCGCTCGCCCAGACCAACGTCGAATCGCTGAAGGAATATGCCTACTTCACCTTCGCCAAGGCCGACGGCAAGAAGGAGCGCTTCAATGAGCCGATCGACTATTTCCTCGACTACAAGGACCAGGTGCTGACCCTGCACTTTACGCTGCCGCTGAAGGCGCCGCTGAAGCCGAGGCAGCTGGTGCTGGAAGTGTTCGACCGCTCCTTCTTCATCGACTTCCAGATGGCCAAGGACAACCCGGTCAAGCTGGTCGGGGCGCCGGCCGGCTGCCAGATGAAGCTGGAGCGGCCAAATGACGGCACCGCGAGCGCCCAGAAGCTCAACGAACAGACCTTCATGAATGGCGAGAACTCGAACTTCGGCATGATGTTCGCCAACAAGATCACCGTGGATTGCCCGTGACCTCTCTGCTTCGTTCTCCGCTTGCGCGGGGGCTTGCAACCGGCGCGGCCGTTCTTGTCGCCGCTTGGGCCGTCGATGCCGCGCTTCACGATCTCCTGGCGCAAAACCCGTTCGGCGCGCCGCGCCCTGCGGCCGAGCCGGAGGCTGGCGGCATCGTCGGCTGGCTGCTGGCCAAGCAGTCGGAGTTTTACCGCGAGATGTCGGCGACCATCCGCGCCGCGAAGTCCGACGGTTCGGCGGTGTGGACCCTGCTCGCGATCTCCTTCCTCTACGGCATCTTCCATGCCGCCGGCCCCGGTCATGGCAAGGCGGTGATCTCGTCCTACCTCGTCGCCAATCAGGAAACGGCACGGCGCGGCATCGTGTTGTCCTTTGCCTCGGCGCTGATGCAGTCGCTGGTCGCAGTCCTCATCGTCGGCATCGCGGCCTGGGCGCTGAATGCGACGGCCAGGACCATGTGCAGCGCCGAGAAGGTGATCGAGATCGCCAGCTACGCCCTGATCGCGGCGTTCGGGTTGCGCCTCGTCTGGGTCAAGGGCGGCGCCTTCATCCGAGCGCTCCAGGCCTCCCAGCCCGTGCCTGCGATCGCCGGCGTGCCGCATCGCCACGATCACGGCCACCATCACCATCATCACGACGAGCATGATCATGGTCACGATCACCATGACCACCACCATGGCCATGACCATCACGGCCACGCTCATGCCCACGCGCACGACCACGTTCATGACGAGCATTGCGGCCATTCCCACGGTCCCGCGCCGAGCGAGCTTGCCGGCCCCGGCGGCTGGCGGCGCGGGCTGGCCGCGATCCTCACCGTCGGCATCCGCCCCTGCTCGGGCGCGATCCTGGTCCTGGTGTTCGCGCTCGCGCAGGGCCTGTTCTGGGCCGGCATTGCCGCGACCTTCCTGATGGGTCTCGGCACCGCGATCACGGTTGCGACCATCGCGGTCATCGCCGTCTCCGCCAAGGACGTCGCCCGGCGCCTGAGCGCAGGCCGCGACGGCGGTGGCGCGCTCGTCATGCGCGGCATCGAATTCGCCGCTGCCGGCCTGGTGCTGCTGTTCGGCGCAGGCCTGCTGTTCGGCTACCTCGCCGCCGAACGCACGACGTGTTTTTGAGTGAAGCTTTCGTGCCCCGGACGCAGCGCAGCGTCTCTTCGACGATGCGCTGCAGAGCCGGGGCCCATGTCTCCGCGTTGGCTTTCTTGGTCCCGGCTCTGCGGAGCAGCGCAAGAGCGCTGCACCGCGTCCGGGACACGGCAGAGAGAAACCTCACACCGGCAGAAACCGCTTCAAGGCGGGCATGAAGAAGATCGCGACGTTGATCGCAAAACCGATGCTCCAGAGGATGGAGCGCAGCGTCGGGCGGTTGCCGAGATAGGTGAAGACGTAGGCGATCCGCACGATCAGGAAGAGCGCGGCGAGTTCGTCGACCAGGCGCTGCGGGGAGTCGCGGAATTCGGCGAGCAGCACGGCAATCGCGAAGAACGGGAAGGTCTCGATGCCGTTCTGGTGCGCGCCCAGTACGCGTTGGGAGATGGCATCCTCATAGAAGGCCGGGTCGCGCGGCTTCGAATTGTCGAAACGGCCGAACCTGATCCACTTGATCGAGGCGATCGTCGCCAGATAGAGCAGCAGCGCTCCAAATACGCACCATTCCGCGAGCGTCATGGTTCCTTCCCCTTGCACCCCGAAACCCTAGCGAAGTCGGCCCAATCTTGACAAGTTCGGCCCAACGCGCGAACCCGTTGGGCCATGACGCGCGTTCTCCCGATCGACATATCGAAGGCCACCGCAGCGCCTCGCGCCTCGCGTGTCGGCGTGCTGCTCGTCAATCTCGGGACGCCCGACACCGCCGATGCCCCGGGCGTGCGCGTCTATCTCAAGGAATTCCTGAGCGATGCCCGCGTCATCGAGGACCAGGGCCTGGTCTGGCAGTTCGTGCTGAACGGCATCATCCTGCGAAAGCGCCCGCGCACCAAGGCGCTCGACTACCAAAAGATCTGGAACACCGAGAAGAACGAGTCGCCGCTCAAGACCATTACCCGCTCGCAGGCCGAGAAGCTCGCCGCCGCGCTCGCCGACCGCGCGCATGTCGTGGTGGACTGGGCGATGCGTTACGGCAATCCGTCGATCAGGTCCGGCATCGAGGCGCTGATCGCGCAAGGCTGTGACCGGATCCTAGCGGTGCCGCTCTATCCGCAATATTCGGCATCGACCTCAGCGACCGTCTGCGACGAGGTGTTTCGCGTGCTGGCCCGCCTGCGCGCCCAGCCGACGCTGCGGGTGAGCCCGCCCTATTACGAGGACGAGGCCTACATCGAGGCGCTCGCGACCTCGATCGAGGCGAGCCTGGCGAGCCTGCCGTTCAAGCCGGAGCTGATCGTCGCCTCTTTCCACGGCATGCCGAAATCCTATGTCGAGCAGGGCGATCCCTATCAGAGCCACTGCATGGCGACGACCGAGGCGCTGCGCCGGCGACTCGGTATGGACGGCTCAAAGCTGCTGCTCACCTTCCAGTCGCGCTTCGGCAATGATGAATGGCTCCAGCCCTATACGGATGCGACCATGAAGCGCCTGGCGCAGGAGGGGGTGCGCCGCATCGCGGTGGTGACGCCGGGCTTTGCCGCCGACTGCCTGGAGACGTTGGAAGAGATTGCGCGGGAGAATGACGAGATCTTCCGGCACAATGGCGGCGAGGCGTTTGCCGCAATCCCCTGCCTCAACGACAGCGAGCCCGGCATGGACGTGATCCGCACCCTGGTGCTGCGTGAGCTGCAGGGCTGGATCTGAGGGACGCTCGATGAAGCGGCGCGAGGTTCTGGCACTTCTCGGCGGCGCCGCGCTGTTGCCGACGCCCGCAGTCGCGCAGCCGGCGTCGGCCGCGATGCGCCGGCTCGGCGTCCTCACGGTGACGGCGGCCGATGACACGATCGCGCAGATGCGCACGACGATCCTGACCGATGCGCTCGCAACGCTCGGCTGGAGGGAACAGGATAATCTGCGGATCGACTGGCGCAGCGGCGGCGGCGACCGCGCGCTGATTGCACGGCAGGCCGGCGAGCTGGTTGCGCTCGATCCCGACATCCTGCTTGCCATCGGCACGCCGTCGGTCGAGGAATTGCGCAAGCGCACCGCGGCAACACCGATCGTGTTCGCCGTCGTCACCGATCCCGTCGGCCAGGGTTTTGTCAAAGCGCTTTCACATCCGGGCGGCAACATCACCGGCTTCACCGATTATGACGGGCCGATGGCCGGCAAATGGCTGGAGATGCTGACGCAGATCACGCCAAAGGTCTCCCGCATCGCCGTGGTCTACAATCCGGTGACGGCGCCGTTCGCCGGCCTCATGCTGCACGCGATCGAACAGGCTGCGCGCGCGCTCGGCGTGTCGATTGAGCCGGCGCCGGTCCATGACGAGGCCTCGATCGCGGCGCTCGCGGCCCGCAAGGGCGAAGGCCTGCTGGTCCTGCCTGATTTCTTCACGCTGGCGAACCGCGCGCGCCTTCGGGCGGCGGTCGCCGAGGCGCATCTGCCGGCAGTCTACTGGAGCCGGACCTTCGTCGATGAGGGGGGCCTGATGTCCTACAGCACCGACAGCGCCGAGCAGGTGCGGCGCGCCGCCGCCTATATCGACCGCATCTTGAAGGGGGCAAGGCCCGCCGATCTTCCGGTGCAAAATCCCACCAAATTCGAGCTTGCGATCAACTTGCGGACCGCACGAACGCTCGGCGTCACCATCCCGCCGGCGCTGCTTGCGATCGCCGATCAGGTCATCGAATGAAGCGCACCCTCGCTAGGTGAGCGCCGCGGCCTTTCAAGAGCCTCCCCGCCAATACTTAATGGCCGTCGTTCCGGCTTCGTGCGTCTTGTGAAATGATCGCGAGAGGCTGACCTAGAGCGTGCCGCTGAACCGGTCGGGACGGGAATCCGACCAATGAACGGCGCGGGAAAAGCCTTTTCCCGCCTTGGAGGAGCTATGAGCGGTTTCGATATTTTTGCAGTTGCACTGGTGTTGCTCGTCATCGTCACGCTGCTTGCCGGCGTGAAGACGGTGCCGCAGGGCTACGACTGGACCATTGAACGGTTCGGCAAATACACCCAGACGCTGTCGCCGGGCCTCAACCTGATCGTGCCCTATTTCGATCGCGTCGGGCGCAAGATGAACATGATGGAGCAGGTGATCGACATTCCCGAACAGGAGGTGATCACCAAGGACAACGCGACGGTGACCGTGGACGGTGTCGCCTTCTTCCAGGTCTTCGACGCTGCGAAGGCGAGCTACGAGGTCGCCAATCTGAACAATGCGATCACCGTGCTCACCATGACCAACATCCGCTCGGTGATGGGCTCGATGGATCTCGACCAGGTGCTGTCGCATCGCGACGAGATCAACGAGCGCCTGCTGCGCGTCGTCGACGCCGCGGTCTCGCCTTGGGGCGTCAAGGTCAACCGCATCGAGATCAAGGACATCGTGCCGCCGGCCGATCTCGTCGAGGCCATGGGCCGGCAGATGAAAGCCGAGCGCGTCAAGCGCGCCGACATTCTGGCCGCTGAAGGCCAGCGCCAGTCCGAGATTTTGCGCGCCGAGGGCGCCAAGCAGGGCCAGATCCTTCAGGCAGAAGGCCGCCGGGAAGCCGCGTTCCGCGACGCCGAAGCGCGCGAGCGTCTTGCGGAGGCTGAGGCCAAGGCAACGCAGATGGTGTCGGACGCGATCGCCGAGGGCGACGTCACCGCATTGAACTATTTTATCGCCGACAAATATATCAAGGCATTCGGAGAGTTCGCGGATGCACCGAACCAGAAGGTCATCATGCTGCCGATTGAAGCCGTGAGTCTGCTCGGTTCGCTGGCCGGCATCGGTGAGATCGCCAAGGCGACGTTCGGCGAGAGCGCGGCCTCCGCAACCGCCGCCGCGCGCCGCGGCTCGGTGCCGTCGGCAGGAAGCTCGCCGCCGGCCGTGCCGCCGCAGCAATAAGGTAACCCAGAGGTCGTCTCATGACCGACATGTTCGTCACCCTCGGCACCTGGAACTGGCTGATCTTCGGCTTCATCCTGATGGCGCTGGAGGTGTTCGCGCCGGGCGTGTTCCTGTTCTGGCTCGGCCTCGCCGCGCTGCTGGTCGGGCTGGTCTCCTTCGTTGCCCATCCCGCCTGGCAGGCGCAGCTCGTGATGTTTGCGCTGTTCGCTGCCGCCGCAGTGCCGCTATGGCGGCGCCTTGCGCGCGGCAGGATCGACACGAGCGCGAGCCCGCATCTGAACAAGCGCACCGAGGCGCTTCTCGGCCGGGAGTTCACGCTGGAGAAGCCGATCATCGACGGAAGCGGCACCGTCCGTATCGGTGACACCGTCTGGCGCGTGGCGGGACCGGATACGCCAGCTGGGACGCGGGTGAAAGTGGTGCAGGTGGATGGTGCCAACCTGACGGTAGCGGCGGCGTAGCTCCGCTGTCATTGCGAGCGAAGCGAAGCAATCCGGAGTCTTTCCGCGGAGTCAGCCTGGATTGCTTCGCTGCGCTCGCAACGACGGGTTTGTTGGGCGATGTCGCCAGGCTCAGGCACCGCACTTGCTCCGCCACCGTTCCGCGAAACGATGCAGCGGTAAGAACGTCTCGCACAATTCCCGCCCCAGCGGCGTCAGGCGGTAGCCGCCGGCATCCCTAAGCTCCACGAAGGCCGCCTCGCGCAATTCGGTCAGCCGCGCTTGCAGCACCGTGGGGGCGCCTCGTCGCAGGCGCGGGAGGTCATGATGCTGTGCGGGGTCTATCGCACGGTGTCGTATCTGGCGAACGGGCTGAGATTGCCGCTGGAGGAGAAGGCGGCGCGATTTCCGACACACTGACCGTCATTCCGGGGCGCGCCCTTGGCGCGAGCCCGGAATCCATCTCGCCACGGTGATGCGGATGAATGGATCCCGGGCTCATCGCTTCGCGGTGCCCCGGGATGACGGAGAAAAGCTTACGCCACGCCGGCCCGCAACAGATCGTGCAGATGCACGATTCCGACCGGCTTGTTCGCTTCGGCCACGATCAGCGTCGTGATCTTCCGCGTGTTGAGCACCTCCAGCATCTCGGTCGCGAGCATGGAGGGCGGCACGGTCTTCGGCTGCTTCGTCATGATGTCGTCGACTGTCGCGGTCAGAAGATCGGGCCGCATGTGGCGGCGCAGGTCGCCGTCGGTGATGATGCCGGCGATTTCGCCCGTACTGCTCACGATGCAGACGCAGCCGAGGCCCTTGGCCGACATCTCGACCACCGCCTCCGACATCATCGTGCCGACCGGCTTGACCGGGATCTCCGCGTCGGTGCGCATGTAGTCGCGGACGAATTTCAGCATCGCGCCGAGCTTTCCGCCGGGGTGGAAATGCGCGAATTCCAGCGCCGTGAAACCGCGGCCTTCGAGCAGCGCGATCGCGATGGCGTCGCCGATTGCGGCCTGCATCAACGTCGAGGTGGTCGGCGCCAGATTGTGCGGGCAGGCCTCGCGCGCCTTGGGCAGTTCGATCACGATATCGGCGGCCTGTCCGAGTGCAGACCCCGCGTTCGACGTCACCGCGATCATCGGGATCGCAAAGCGCGCCGAATAGTTCACGAGGTTCTTCATCTCCGGCTGCTCGCCGGACCAGGACAGCGCCATGATGACGTCATCGGTGGTGATCATGCCGAGGTCGCCATGACCGGCTTCGGCGGCGTGGACGAAGAAGGCGGGCGTGCCGGTCGAGGCCAGGGTCGCTGCGATCTTGCGCGCCATGTGGCCGGACTTGCCGAGCCCGGTGACGACGACGCGGCCCTTGGCGTTGCGGATCTTGTCAATCGCCGCCGTAAAGCTCGCGCCGAGCGACCCCTTGAGTGCAGTCGCGAGCGCGCCGATGCCGCCGCTCTCCGTCTCCAGCGTGCGCAGCGCGGATTCGATGTCGGGTGAGACGGGGCCGGATGATGGGGTCATCAGCGGTTTCGAACTCGGCATGTTTTGATCCAGGGAAGAGAGCGGCAAACCCGGTTTGCCCGTGGCCGCCTGCTTAGCACGGCCGCGGCGGGGAGGCGACGCGAGGACCTCCTTCCTCAACTGCTCATTAACCATAATTGTTTTAACTCCATTAACGATGGTACCAGCGTCCGCCGCGGAAATCCGTCGCAGAAGTTGCTGAATTAGTTGGAGTTTTTCCCATCGTGGGGTCGTCTCCAGGCAGGGGCCGGAGCAAACGCGCGCACGTCGTGCGCGCCGTCTTGCCATGCCTTGCGCTGACCGTGCTGGAGAGCGCGCCCGCTGCCGCCCAGAGCCTGACGCCGGACCTCTTCAATCCGAATCGCGGCGGCTTCGTTTCGCCGGATACGCTGCCCACGCGCCGCACGGCCACCACCTCATTTGCGCAGCCGCCGTCGGACGCTCTGCCGGCGCTGCCCGATCCCGGCGCCGATCCGCGCAAGAGCAGGGATACACCGGCGCCCTCGCGCGTCGGCCAGGTGCCGACCTATGGCTTGCCCGCCGCCAATGGCTCTGGCGCCTCGGGCTATGACTCGCTCAATCGCAAGCGGCAGCAGCCAAAGCTTTATCCGGGTCAGCCGAAGCAGAAGCGCGCGCCCGGTCCCGGCACGCCGCCGCCAAGCGCTCCCGCACCGGGCATCGGCAAGCCGCGCATCGCACCGCCGCCGTCGGAGACCGCCAACAAGACGCCGGTGCCGGCGGCGATGGCCGGCACCGTGCCCGGCCAGCCGCTGCGCCGCCGCCTCAAGCTCGACGACGATCCCTTTGGCCCCGTCGGCGATTATGCCGGCAGCTTCCTGATCAAGGGCGCGCTCGAGCTCTCCGGCGGCTACGACACCAATCCGGCGCGGCTCAACAAGCCGATCGGCTCGCCGGTCTATGTCGTCGCGCCCGAGCTCGTCGTGATGTCCGACTGGGAGCGCCACGCGCTGGTCGCCGACCTGCGCGGCTCCTTCACCGGCTATGGCAACCAGCTGCCTGCGACGATCGACGGCGTTGCCTCGCCCGCGCCCGTCGAGATCAATCGCCCGGATTTCACCGGCCATGTCGACGGCCGCATCGACGTCGACCGCGACCTCAAGCTGACCTCGGAGCTCCGGCTGCGGCTTGCCACCGACAATCCGGGCAGTCCGAACATCCAGGCGGGACTCCAGAAGTATCCGATCTATGCCGCCTACGGCACGACGCTCGGCGTCGACCAGACCTTCAACCGTCTCGAAGTCGCCGCCGGCGCCACCGTCGATCGCACGGCCTACACCAACTCCAAGCTTACCGACGGTACAGTTTCCAGCAATGACGATCGCAATTTCAACCAGTATGGCGGCATCGGCCGCTTCTCCTACGACCTCAAGCCCGGCCTGAAGCCGTTCCTGGAGATCGAGGGCGACACCCGCGTGCACGACCAGGCCGCCGACCGCAACGGCTACTTCCGCGATTCAAACGGCGGCTACGCCAAGGTCGGCACGTCCTTCGAGTTCTCGCGCATCCTCACCGGCGAAATCTCGGTCGGTTATGCCGCGCGCAACTATGTCGACCCGCGGCTCAGCCAGCTCAGCGGCTTCCTGACCACGGGCTCGCTGGTCTGGAACGCGAGCGGACTCACTACGGTCAAATTCTTCACCGACACGCAACTCGCCGAGACCACGATGCCCGGTGCCTCCGGCGTCCTGGTGCGCACCTACACCGCCGAGGTCGACCACGACTTCCGCCGCTGGCTCACGGCCATCGGCAAGTTCACCTACGGCACGCTCGACTACCAGGGCCAGAACCGCAACGACAAGACCTACTCGATCGAAGGCGACATCATCTACAGGCTCAACCGCAACCTCTGGATCAAGGGCAGCCTGCGCCACGACATCCTGGATTCGAACGTCCCGCTGTCGAGCTCCCAGGCGACCGTGGTGATGCTGGGGGTGAGGCTGCAGAATTAGCTGGGCGGCGAGGCGTGCTTGACTGCACCGGCGCCGGTGTGAGTGCGCTCTCGCCACACACGCTGTCATGCCCCGGCTTGACCGGGGCATCCAGTACGCCGCGGCCTATCGTATCAATTACAACTCTCTCTGGAATACTGGATCGCCCGGTCAAGCCGGGCGATGACACCGCTTGTTGAACTGGCGGCGGAGTGAGTTTCACTCACCGCGGCAGGTCCGTCTTCCCCATCAGGAACGTGTCGATCGACCGCGCGCACAGGCGCCCCTCGCGGATCGCCCACACCACCAGCGACTGGCCGCGGCGCATGTCGCCGGCAGAGAAGACGTTCGGGCGCGAGGTCTGGTAGTCGAGCGTGTTGGCCTTGACGTTGCCGCGCGGGTCGAGGTCGACCGAGAGCAGCTTCAAGAGGCCCTCGTGCACGGGGTGGACAAAGCCCATCGCGAGCAGCACGAGCTCGGCGTCGAGCTCGAACTCGGTGCCGGCCATCGGCTTGAACTTGTCGTCGACGCGCACGCAGTGCAGCTTCTTGACCTTGCCGTTCTCGCCGGAAAACTTCTGCGTCAGCACGGCGTATTCGCGGATCGCGCCTTCGGCCTGGCTCGAGGACGTGCGCATCTTGAGCGGCCAGTTCGGCCAGGTCAGGCCCTTGTTCTCGCGCTCGGGTGGCGCCGGCATGATCTCGAGCTGGGTCACGGTCTTGGCGCCCTGGCGCAACGAGGTGCCGATGCAGTCGCTGCCGGTGTCGCCACCGCCGATGACGACGACATGCTTGCCGCCGGCGAGAATGTCGGTGACGCCGCCCAAGGGCTCCTCGGAGTTGCGACGGTTCTGCTGCGGCAGGAAGTCCATCGCGTAATGGATGCCGTCGAGGTCGCGGCCGGGGATCGGCAGGTCGCGCGGCGCTTCCGCGCCGCCCGTCAGCGCGATGGCGTCGTACTCGTTGAGCATCTGGCGCGGATCGACGCTGCCATCAGCGCCGACATGGCTGTTGTAGTGGAAGGTGACGCCCTCCGCCTCCATCTGCGCGACGCGGCGGTCGATGATGCCCTTTTCCATCTTGAAGTCGGGAATGCCGTAGCGGAGCAGGCCGCCGGCCTTGGCGTACTTCTCGTAGACATGCACGTCGTGGCCGGCGCGTGCGAGCTGCTGCGCGCAGGCCATCCCCGCCGGACCCGAGCCGATCACCGCGACCTTCTTGCCGGTCTTCTCGGTATTGACCTCCGGCTTCAGCCAGCCGTTCTCCCAGGCGCGATCGACGATCGCGCATTCGATGGTCTTGATGGTAACGGGGTTGTCGTCGATGTTGAGCGTGCAGGAAGCTTCGCACGGCGCAGGGCAGATGCGGCCGGTGAACTCCGGGAAATTGTTGGTCGAGTGCAGGTTGCGCGAAGCCTCTTCCCAGTTGCCCTGATAGACGAGGTCGTTGAAGTCGGGGATCTGGTTGTTGACCGGGCAGCCTGGCGTGCCCGGCGCGACCGAGCCGGTGCCGTGGCAATAGGGAATGCCGCAATTCATGCAGCGCGCGGCCTGATCGCGCGTCTCCTTCTCGGAGAGCGGAATGACGAACTCCTTGAAGTGCTTCAAGCGCTCGGCGACCGGGGTGTACTTGCGATCGTGCCGTTCGATTTCGAGAAAACCCGTGACCTTGCCCATTAAACCCGTAGTCCCTGCCGCTTAATTCGTTTGTTGTTTCCTCACCGTCATTGCGAGGAGCGAGGCGACGAAGCAATCCAGACTGTCGCCTGAGGAGAGATGCTGGATTGCTTCGCTGCGCTCGCAATGACGGGTTCTGATGACCTACGCCCCGATCGCGATTTTCGGCTCGGCGTCCGCGTTGGCCTGCATTTCGCGCAGTGCACGCCGGTACTCGACTGGCATCACCTTGCGGAATTTGGGCAGCCATTCCTTCCAGTGCGCGAGGATCTCGATCGCGCGCCTGGAGCCGGTCGCCTTTTCATGGCGTGAGATCAGAACGTGCAAGCGCTCGACATCGGATTCGAGCAGGTTCTTGAACACGTCGACCCGGCCATGCGCCTCGAGGTCACCGGAGTGGTTGTAGGTGCCGGCGTTGATCAGCTCTTCCGACAGCACCGGCTCGAGCTCGACCATGCTGAGATTGCACAACTTGTCGAAGTCGCCGGTCTCGTCGAGCACATAGGCGATGCCGCCGGACATGCCGGCCGCGAAGTTGCGCCCGGTCTTGCCGAGCACGACCACGATGCCGCCGGTCATGTATTCGCAGCAATGATCGCCCGCACCCTCGACCACCGCGACCGCGCCCGAGTTGCGCACGGCGAAGCGTTCGCCGGCGATGCCGCGGAAGTAGCATTCGCCCTCGATCGCGCCGTACATCACGGTGTTGCCGACGATGATGCTCTCCTCCGGCACGATGCCGCCGTTGTGCGGCGGCTTGACGATGATCTTGCCGCCCGACAGGCCCTTGCCGACATAGTCGTTGCCTTCACCCTCGAGCTCGAAAGTGACGCCGTGGGCGAGCCACGCACCAAAGGCCTGGCCGGCGGTGCCCTTGAGGCTGACATGGATCGTGTCGTGCGGCAGCCCCGCATGGCCGTAGATCTTCGCCACCGCGCCCGACAGCATCGCGCCGGCGGAACGGTCGGTGTTGTTGATCTCGGCCTCGATCTTCACGGGTGCGCCGCGGTCGAGCGCGGGCGTCGCCTTCTCGAGCAGCTTACGGTCGAGCACGGCCTCCAGATGATGGTTCTGGCGCTCCGAGTGGTAAATCTTCTGGCCCTTCTCTTCCTTCTGCTTGACGAACAGCTTCGAGAAATCGAGGCCCTTGGCCTTCCAGTGCGCGACCAGACGGGTCTGGTCGAGCATCTGGGTCTGGCCGACCATCTCGTTGAAGCTGCGGAAGCCGAGGCTTGCCATGATCTCGCGGACCTCTTCGGCGACGAAGAAGAAGTAGTTGATCACGTGCTCGGGCTGGCCGGTGAAGCGCTTGCGCAGGACGGGGTCTTGCGTGGCGACGCCGACCGGGCAGGTGTTGAGATGGCACTTGCGCATCATGATGCAGCCGGCCGCGATCAGCGGCGCGGTCGCAAAGCCGAACTCGTCCGCGCCGAGCAGCGCGCCGATCACGACGTCACGGCCGGTACGGAAGCCGCCGTCGACCTGGACGGCGATGCGGCTGCGCAGCCGCTCGCGGACCAGCGTCTGGTGGGTTTCGGCGAGGCCGATCTCCCAGGGCGAGCCTGCATGCTTGATCGAGGTCAGCGGCGAAGCGCCGGTGCCGCCCTCGAAACCAGCGATGGTGACATGGTCGGCGCGCGCCTTGGCGACACCGGCCGCGACCGTGCCGACGCCGATCTCGGAGACGAGCTTGACCGAGACGTCGCCTGTCGGATTGACGTTCTTGAGGTCATAGATGAGCTGCGCCAGATCCTCGATCGAGTAGATGTCGTGGTGCGGCGGCGGCGAGATCAGGCCGACGCCCGGCGTTGAATGCCGGACCTTGGCGATCGTCGCGTCGACCTTGTGGCCGGGCAACTGGCCGCCTTCGCCGGGCTTGGCACCCTGCGCCATCTTGATCTGCATCATGTCGGAGTTGACGAGGTATTCCGTCGTCACGCCGAAGCGGCCCGAGGCGACCTGCTTGATCGCCGAGCGCATGGAATCGCCGTTCGGCAGCGGCTTGAAGCGATCGGCTTCCTCGCCGCCTTCGCCGGTGTTCGACTTGCCGCCGATCCGGTTCATGGCGATCGCGAGCGTGGTGTGCGCCTCGCGCGAGATCGAGCCGAAGCTCATCGCACCCGTGGCAAAACGCCTGACGATGTCCTTGGCCGGCTCGACCTGGTCGAGCGGCACCGGCTTGCGCTTCTCTTCCTCCGCGCTCTTGATCCGGAACAGGCCGCGCAGCGTCAAAAGACGCTCGGACTGCTCGTTGAGGATCTTCGCGAAGGCGCGATAGCGATCCTGCGAATTGCCGCGGGCGGCATGCTGGAGCAGCGACACCGACTCGGCCGTCCAGGCGTGGTCCTCGCCGCGGGTGCGGTAGGCATATTCGCCGCCGACATCGAGCGCGGACTTATAGACCTGCGCGTCGCCGAACGCATCGGCATGGCGGCGTACCGCCTCTTCCGCGATCTCGACAAGACCCACGCCCTCGATGCGGGTGTGGGTGCCGGCGAAGAACTTTGCGACGAAGTCCGCCTTCAGGCCGACCGCGTCGAAGATCTGCGCGCCGCAATAGGACTGGTAGGTCGAGATGCCCATCTTGGACATCACCTTGAGAAGGCCCTTGCCGATCGACTTGATGTAGCGCTTGACGATCTCGTAGTCGTCGAGTGCCGCCGGCAGGCGGTCCTTCATCGCGATGATGGTCTCGAACGCGAGATAGGGATTGATCGCTTCCGCGCCGTAGCCGGCAAGGCAGGCGAAGTGATGCACTTCGCGCGGCTCGCCGGATTCGACGACGAGGCCGACCGAGGTACGCAAGCCGACGCGGATCAGGTGATGATGCACGGCGGCGCAGGCGAGCAGCGAGGGGATCGGCACGCGGTCGGTGCCGACCATGCGGTCGGACAGGATGATGATGTTGACGCCTTCGCGCACCGCGGCTTCCGCACGCGCGCAGAGCTCATCGAGCACCTGGTCCATGCCGGCCGCCCCGAGCCCGGCGTGGAAGGTGGTGTCGAGCGTGCGCGACTTGAAGTGGGAATCGCCGAGATCGGCGATCGAGCGGATCTTTTCTAGATCCGCGTCGGTCAGGATCGGCTGGCGCACTTCGAGGCGCTTGGTGGTGGCGAGGCCTTGCAGGTCGAACAGGTTCGGCCGCGGTCCAATGATCGAGACCAGGCTCATCACCAACTCCTCGCGGATCGGGTCGATCGGAGGGTTGGTGACCTGCGCGAAGTTCTGCTTGAAGTAGGTGAACAGCGGCTTGGGCTTGGCCGACAGCGCCGAGACCGGCGTGTCGTTGCCCATCGAGCCCGTGGCTTCCTCGCCGGTGGAAGCCATCGGCGTCATCAGGATGTTGATGTCTTCCTGGCTGTAGCCGAACGCCTGTTGCCGGTCGAGCAGCGACAGGTTCGAGCGCACGCCGGTGGTCGGCGCCTTCGGCAGCTCCTCCAGCACGATCTGGGTGCGGTCGAGCCACTCCTTGTAGGGATGGCTCTTGGCGAGCTCTGCCTTGATCTCGTCGTCGGGAATGAGGCGGCCCTGTTCGAGGTCGACCAGCAGCATCTTGCCGGGCTGGAGCCGCCACTTGGTGACGATCTGGTCCTCGGGGATCTTGAGCACGCCCATTTCGGACGCCATCACGATGCGGTCGTCCTTGGTCACGAGGTAGCGCGCCGGTCGCAATCCGTTGCGGTCGAGCGTGGCGCCGATCTGGCGGCCATCGGTGAATGCGATCGCGGCCGGGCCGTCCCACGGCTCCATCAGGGCGGCGTGATATTCGTAGAAGGCGCGGCGCTTCTCATCCATCAGCGGATTGCCGGCCCACGCCTCCGGGATCATCATCATGACCGCGTGCGGCAGCGAGTAACCGCCCTGCACCAGGAATTCGAGCGCGTTGTCGAAGCAGGCGGTGTCGCTCTGGCCTTCATAGGAAATCGGCCAGAGCCGGCTGATGTCCTTGCCATAGAGCTCGGAGCTCACGGAAGCCTGACGCGCCGCCATCCAGTTGACGTTGCCGCGCAGCGTGTTGATCTCGCCGTTATGCGCGATCATCCGGTAGGGATGCGCCAGCGACCAGGTCGGGAAGGTGTTGGTCGAGAAACGCTGATGCACGAGTGCGAGCGCGCTCTCGAAGTCCTTCTCCTGCAAATCGGGATAGTACTTGCCGACCTGGTCGGCGAGGAACATGCCCTTGTAGATCACAGTGCGGCAGGACAGCGAGCAGGGGTAATAGCCGGCGAGCCCGCGATCCCGACGTTGATAGATTGCCTGCGAGATCGACTTGCGCAGGATGTAGAGCCGGCGCTCGAATTCGTCCTCGGTCTTGGCGGCGCCGTTGCGGCCGATGAACACCTGCATGCAGGCGGGTTCGGTCGGCTTGACGGTCTCACCCAGCGAAGAATTGTCGGTCGGCACGTCGCGCCAACCGAGCAGCTTCAGGCCCTCGGCCTTGATCTGGTCGGCGATGATGCTCTTGATGACGTTGCGCCAGGCGGTGTCGCGCGGCATGAACAGCGCGCCGATCGCATATTCGCCCGGCGCCGGCAGCGTGAAGCCGAGCGCCTTGGTCTTGCGGGTGAAGAAGGCGTGCGGGATCTGTACCAGAATGCCCGCGCCGTCGCCGGCTCGCGGGTCTGCGCCGACCGCGCCACGGTGCTCGAGGTTGCAGAGGATGTTGAGCGCGTCCGAGACGATCTCGTGCGACTTCTTGCCTTTGATGTTGGCAATGAAGCCGACGCCGCAGGAATCCTTCTCCATGCTCAGGTCGTACAGACCTTCGGCGGGCGGACGGAATGTATGCTCGCGATCGGTCGTTTTCGAGGCGACCGTCGCCGACAGCTCTTCTGCCACGATGTTTGCGCGCTCGAATTGCGACCCGTTCATTGTTCCTGTCCTCTCCATGCGGCAAGCTGCCTCACCGCTATCTTCGGCGCACCTTGGGCGTTCCGCGGGCACCCTTCTGTCGGGCCACCGCTCGTCCGTTGCGAGCCGCATTTTCTTAAATTCAGGCCTAGGCGTTCCACGTCCCCGAGAACGGCTTTGGCCTGCATCTTCTTGGCGCTCGAGAGCGCCGCTTTTCGTTGCAATCCCTGTGCCGGGATCACAAGCAAAATTGAGACAGCTTTCCTGTCCTACCTGTCACCTTGCCAAACTTTTGTCTAGCACACAAGCACGCAAAAGTCCCGATTCCCAAGGTGTCAATCAGGCGCTTTCCCGCATTCAGGCCAGCCCGATTTGAGGCAAACGCGCCGCGATCCGGCCCTGAGGCCGTCGGAATCCCGAGGGAAGCTTCGGATCAGCCTTTCGAAAGGCGCGCCATGGCTGAACAAGCGAAAGAGCGCATGCCGTCCGGGGGCCTGACAGGAGCGTTTCGACCATGAAGTTGTTCACAGGATGGGTGGCTGCCGCTGCATGTGTGCTGGCGGTATCTGCTGCCGACGCGCAGGTGCTGGCGAACGGTGGGCTGCACGGGCCCGCCACCACCGTCTCGGATTTCGACGGGCCCTATGGTCCGCCGGAGGCGCCGCCGCCGCGCCCCCAGGCCTATGGATATGGCTACGGCTACGGGTATGAGCACGCCCCTGCGCCGGAGCTGCTGCCGGCAACCGAGGTCTACGCCGTGCTACGCGAAAACGGCTTTTCGCCGCTCGGCATCCCGCGCCTGCGTGGGCTCGTCTACACCATCGCGGTGATCGACCGCCGTGGCGACGACGGCCGGCTCGTGATCGACGCCCGTGACGGGCGGATCCTGCGCTTTGTGCCGGCCTTCAGCCCCGGTTTCGGCATGGGGCCGGCCTATGACGAAGGTGCGGTGGCCTCTTATGGGCCGCGAGGCGCGCTGCCGCCGCCGACCGTGATCCGCAGCACTGCACCGCGGCCGCCGGCTCCGATCCCGCACGTCGCACGCCGCACCGTTGCGATTCCGAAGGCGGCTCCGCCGCGCCGCGAGACGCCTGTGGTCGCCGCCAGCCCAGCAGCACCCGAGCCCGCGCCACAGCAGGCCCAAGCGCAGCAGGCGCAGACCACGCAGCAAGCTGCCGCTGTGCAGGCCATGCCCGCCGAGACGCCGCCGTCCGCTGCCCCCACCGTCGGAGAGGCCAAGCCCGCTCCAACGATTTTGCCGACGCGCGAGATGCCCGCGGCGCAGGGGCTGGAGTGAGCGCATCGGCGCGCGCCGCTCGTTGGACGCGACGGCGCGCACTCCACCCATAGCGTCCTGGGTTGGATGCGGGACGACGCTGGGGAGGACGGCAAGCGCAAACAAAAGAACGCCCCGGGGCACCGGGGCGTTCTCGTAACTTGGAAGTGGTGTGCGCGCTTTAAGCGGCGGCCTTCTCGCCCTCGATCACCTGCGCGGCCTGCGTGCTGGTGTTGATCGCGATCTGGCGCGGCTTCTTGGCCTCGGGAATCTCGCGCACGAGGTCGACATGGAGCAGGCCGTTCTCGAGCGAGGCATCCTTCACCTGCACGAAATCGGCAAGCTGGAAGGCGCGCTCGAAGGCGCGTGCGGCGATGCCGCGATAGAGCACTTCGGACTTGCTGTTCTCGTTGGCGACTTTCTCGCCCTTGATCGTCAGCGTGTTTTCCTTCGCGACGATGGAAAGCTCGTCCTTGGAGAAGCCGGACACCGCAACGGTGATGCGGTAGGCGTTCTCGCCGGTGCGCTCGATGTTGTAGGGGGGATAGCCGGGGCTGCCGTCCGACGTCGTCTGGTCGAGCAGACTGAAGAGACGGTCGAAGCCGACTGTGGAACGATAGAAAGGAGTAAGGTCGTAGGAACGCATGGTTAGTCCTCCATTGAGCGACTGATCTGGTAACCCGCCCGCCAATCGGGCCGGGCTTTAGTCTGTGTGCAGCCTCGTGCTCGGGTTCCCGAAGCACTGGTAGCGGCCTGCACGAAAATGATATGGGTGGGTCGAAACAGCGTTCAAGAGGGCGATAGCAGCGCCTTTTCGGCGCTCCCGCCCCTTGATTCCTGGCATTTCCTGCCCATGACGCTGGTCTCGATTCCCGCCAATCCCGTTCCCGAAAACGTCGTGAGCGGCACCATCAAGACGCCCGACGGTGCCGAGTTGCGCTTTGCGCGCTGGGCGCCGCCCGCGGGGCGTAAGGGCACGGTCTGCGTCTTCACCGGACGCAGCGAGCAGATCGAAAAATATTTCGAGACCGTGCGTGATCTGCGCGACCGCGGCTTTGCCGTCGCAATGATCGACTGGCGCGGGCAGGGTCATTCCTCGCGCCGCCTGCGCGATCCGCGCAAGGGCTATGTGCGCTCTTTCTCCGATTTCGAAATCGACGTCGAGACTTTCGTGCAGCAGGTGGTGCTGCCGGACTGTCCGCCGCCCTTCTTCGCGCTCGCCCATTCCATGGGCGGTGCCGTGATGCTCAGGATTGCGCATTCGGGCAAGCGCTGGTTCGACCGCATGGTACTGTCGGCGCCGATGATCGACCTGCCGGGCCGCGCCACCTCGTTTCCGTCACGGGCCCTGCTCAAGACCCTGCGATTGCTCGGGCAGGGCGGCAACTACATTCCGGGCGGCAACGATCGCATCACCGGCATGGATCCCTTCATCAACAATCCCCTGACCAGCGATCCGGTGCGCTATGCGCGCAATGCCGCGATCCTCGAGGAGGATCCGACGCTGGGCCTTGCCTCACCGACGATCGCCTGGGCCGACACCGCGTGCCGCGCGATGCACACCTTCAAGGGCATGTCCTATCCGTCCGAGATCCGCCAGCCGATCCTGATGCTGGCGGCCTCCAATGACACCATCGTTTCCACCGCCGCGATCGAGGAGTTCGCCTATCACTTGCGCGCCGGCTCCCACCTCGTGATCGCCGGTGCCAAGCACGAGATCCTCCAGGAGCAGGATCGCTACCGCGCGCAGTTCTGGGCAGCTTTCGATGCCTTCGTGCCGGGCACGCCGCTGTTCGGCTAGAGCGTTAGCCGATCAGATTGCAAATAGCCGGCGGCGGCGAAGTAGTTCCTAGACTCTGCGGGCGTGTAGGTGTCGACGATGCGCCCGATCGCATCCCAAAGGCCGCCGATGGTCCGTTCGGCGGCCTTTCGCAAGTGTGCTTTGAGCTTGGCGAAGGCGTTCTCAATCGGATTGAGGTCGGGGCTGTAGGGCGGGAGATAGAGGAGCGTGGCGCCGGCCGCCTCGATCATCTTGCGTATGCGTGGTCCTTTGTGGCTGGACAGGTTGTCCATGATGACGATGGCGTGTTCCGGCAGCTCGGGGACGAGCACTTTTTCGACATAGGTCTCAAAGGCGTCGCGGTTGATGGGGCCATCGAGCACCCATGGAGCGATGATGCCGTTCGTGGTGAGGGCGGCTACGCAGGTTGTCGTTTTCCAGTGACCGTGAGGAATGCTGGCCCGCAGGCGTTCACCGCGCCGGCAGCGGCCGTGTGTTCGCGCCATGTTGGTCGATGCCCAAGTCTCATCAATGAAGACGAGGCGATCCCGGTCGAGCTTGTCCTGGCTCTCGCGCCAAGCCTCGCGGTCCTTCAAAACGTCCGGACGGTTCTGCTCTGCGGCATGGGCAGTCTTTTTTTGCGCGTGATCTTGTGACGTTCGAAGAAGCGGCGGATCGTGCCATAGCCAAAGGATAGGCCTTGTTTGCTCAAGCTGTGCCGCAATTCCTCAATGGTGATATCGGGCGACGCCTCGAGCAAAGCTATGATCGCCGCCTGGTGAGCATCGATCCGGTGCGATTTGCGATCACCGCCTTGAGCCTTTGGCAGAGCATCGCCTTGCTCCCGCTCGCGCGTTCGCCAACGGCTTACGCT
Organism: Bradyrhizobium sp. CB82; assembly: GCF_029714405.1. Lineage (NCBI taxonomy): Bacteria > Pseudomonadati > Pseudomonadota > Alphaproteobacteria > Hyphomicrobiales > Nitrobacteraceae > Bradyrhizobium > Bradyrhizobium sp. CB82. The sequence continues at coordinate 1,668,846 of NZ_CP121650.1, forward strand.
GGCCGGGCTCACTCCAAATCGCTCAGCAGCCTGCCGGCCTGAAACGCCGCTCTCAATACAGCTAAGAACACGTTCGCGAAGATCCATCGACAACGGTTTCGCCATGCTCGCCGGCCTCCGGTCCCGGCCAACAGCTTGAATCAGGAAACCGCTGATTTGGGAATCCCCAACGATTCAGTAAGATGGGCTACCGCTCTAAGAGGGCAGCGCACCTCCAGGCCAAACGAACCGCCTACAGTGTCTTCAGATACTCGATCAGGTCGTAGCGCTCTTCGTCGTCCCGGAAGCCGCGGCCGATCACGCCCGGCGGTCGTTGCGCACCCGGTTCTCCCTCGAAGGAGTGGCCGCCGACGCTGTTGCCGTTGACCGCCGATCCGTCGGGCCAGGTCGTAATGAACCGCGTTTCGCCCGTAGCGCATTTCTCGCCGTCGACGACGGCAAAGCCCACCTGCTTGGGGTCGAAATCGCGCGCGCCCAAGCAGAATGATTTCGGCCGTTCGGCAGCAGGCTTGAGCAGCCAGTAGAGCGAGGGCACGGAGCCGTTGTGCAGGTAAGGCGCCGTCGCCCAGATGCCGTTCAGCGGGCGCGTGCGATAGCGCGGCGGGGGAGACGCGGGGTTGGGGCAATTCTGGCGCGCGCCCCACCACGCTTTCTGCTGCTCGTCGGTCATCTTCGCTTCGTTCATCCATTTCCGCGCGACGAGGTCGACCACCGTCATCAGCGCGAGCGAGTAGGGCATCTCGGCCTTGTCAGTCAGGCCCTTGCATCCCCACCACTGGGCGAGCTGCTGCGCCGGCTTCACGTTCAGAAAGCCCGGCACCTCGACGGTGCGATTCGTCAGCACGTCGGCTTGCGCCGGATCGGTCTTGATCTCGCTGACCGGAATCTGAACGGGATTGAGCACCTTGCTGCTGCCGCTGTCCTCCCAGTGCGACGAGGACCAGAACATCTTTTGCGGATTGTCGTCATGGTACTCCGCGTCGTTGATCGGTCCGAGATGGCATCCGGCGCACATCTCCGCATAGATCTTGCGGCCCTTCTCGACGCGCTTGCCCTCGATCTTCCAGGCGCTGTCGCCGAACAGCTGCGATGGCCATTTCGGCGCCTGGAGCCCGCTGAACTTCTTCTCAGCCAGCGTATCCTTGCCGGCCAGCAGATGCTCGATCCACTCCAGGTCCTGGAGCGAGACGGAGGAGCGGAACAGCTTGTCGGCGGCGTAGTCGTTGGACAGGTTGAGCAGCGCGGTGACGCCGAGGGCTTCACCGGCATTGCGGATCAGCGGCTGCTCGATCGAGGCGTCATACTGCGCGAATTTGAACCACGGCACGGTCCAGATCGGCGGGAAGCTCACTGGCGCATCCTGGGCATGCAGGTTCTTCTCAAAACCGTCGATGCCGCTGAGCGCAAAGTCCTGCGAGAACACCTGGTTGCCGATACGGTTGAGCGCGTCGAGCCGGCCGAAACCTTCTTCGGTGTCCTTCTGCTTCTTGCCCTCGATCGTCTTGTCATATTTGCCTTGCCAATCGAGCAGGAACTGGCCGACCTCGCCGAGCCTCTGCTTGAGCTCCTTGCGCTCGACGTCGCTGGCGCCGGCGCCGAGCACGCGATCGGCGAAGCGCTTGAAGCGGGTCGGCAGCTTCCAGGTGTAGACGATCGAAAGGCCGGTCACGAGCTCCAGCTTCTTCAGGTCGGTCATCGCTGGCCCACCGTCGAAGCGCACGTCGATGCCCTTGTAACGGATATGCCCGGTATGACACGCCGCACAGGTGAGTCCGATCTTGTCGTCCTCGCGGCGGCCGGAGGCAGGATCGACGACGCCGGTCAGTCGCGCGAAGCCGACCGGCAGGCCGTCGACGTTCTCGACCGGCGTCTTCCACAGGCCGGATGAGGCGACTGGCTGCGCCGCGTCGTAAGTGTTGGCATAGCCGTAACGGCGCAGCGTGGTCTCGTCGGTGTGGATGGTCTGCGGGCTCGGGATGAAGCCGAAACGCTCGAGATAGGCGCTGTCCTTCAGCATGCCGTTTCGGAAGAACAGGTTGAGGGTCGGCTGCTCCAGCGCGACGAACCAGGCGTAAGGCACCGGGAAGGTCGCGGTGCCCTGACTGACGTGGTGGAACCAGTGCCGGTCCTCCAGTGACCAGTTCTGGTCGAGCCAGTAGGCCGTATTGGTTTGAGGCAGCGCGGGCAGCGGTGGCGGCAATACGGCCTGCAATTTGGTGGGCAGGATCGCGCGGACCTGGTTGGGGAATTCGGCGACCGCCACGACGGCGGCGACCACAAGGAGTGCGAGAACTGCGACAGCCTTGACGAAGCCGCGAAGAACGCGCTGCCCGCGCGACGGCGCCGGCTGGTCGGCCAGCCGCTGCACGATCCGGCTGGGGAATTTGCGCCTCTCGAACAGCGTTCTGACTTCGGCGACGCTGAGGTAGCGGTTCTTGCCGCTGCCCTTGCCCATGATGCGCAGCAGCACCGGCCACTCGCCCTTCATCAGGATCGGATAGTACCAGCGCTTATTGTCCGCGCGCTCGAAGTTTGCGCGCATATAGGTGGTGATCTCGGCCTCGTTAAGACCGCGCTCGACGCCGCCGCAGGGATCGGGATAGTCGCGGCCGAAGCTTGCCAGGCGATCGATCTCGCCCTCGTGCACGCGCGCATGCTCATCGAGGATGCGCGAGCCGGCGCCGTGCTTGTCCAGCGGGCCGTTGCGCAGGTGATCGAGCTGCGCGCCCGACCACCAGCTCTTGAGCAGGCGCCAGGGACTGAGTCCATTCGCGATCAGCGCGACCTGGTAGATCTCGAACTGCGCCTTGACCTTCCGCCAACCCGTCTCGCCGCTCGCCGCCCCGATGGTCTTCGACAGCGTGCCGAGCGGCACGGTGCCGCCCTTGACGAAGCCTTCGCCGACGAGGCCGCGCAGGAACGGGCAGGGGTTGTCCGGCGACACCTCGATCGGCGGGGTGAACGGCTTTGCGGGTTCAACCATGGCGCAAAATCCTGAAAGCAACGAATCATGGAGAGGCAACGCGCCGTTTGAGCGCAGAAAGTCCTAATAAAAAGCGAAAGCGCTGGACCGGCAGCCCATACTACTACAACGTGTAGCGAAGTGTGGCCGAATTAATTGTCCTGTCAACAGAAGCGCGCGTGGCGGCGGCACCGCGTCTCGGTTTGCCCTTCAGGAATCGGCGGCGCGTTTGACGTCGCTCTGGACGAGGCTAAGCTTGACGAGCGGGACGCCCGCTTTCAGGAGGCCTTCGCGGTAATGGGCGAGGTCCGAAGCCTGTTTCCAGTGAAAATTCCTCAAGTGCCGCTCGACCGTCAGGGTCGGGTAGTTGCTCATGAGGATATCGGCGGCCTCAGTGGCTTCCTCGGCCCGTCCGAGCTGCGCCAGCGCCGCGGCTCGGATCGCCAGCGCCTGCATGTGGTTCGGATTGATGTAGAGCTGCTCCCGGGCCCACGACAACGTCGCGTCATACTGGCCCAACATATAATGGCTGAACGCGTTCAGCGCCGCCCATTGGTAGCGTGGATCGCTGTTGCCACGCTGCGCCGCCATCGAGAACAGCTCGATCGCCTGGCGATGCTCGCCGATGACGAAGTGACAGATGCCGAGCACGCCGCGCGCGCCCATGTCGTAGGGGTTGAGCGCGACGGCGCGCTTGGCGGCGTCCATCGCAGCCTCGTAATGCCCGTCCTGCGCATGGACCCAGGACAGGATCGAGAATGCGAAGGAGGAGCGCGGGTCGAGCCGGACGCTGGTCTCGGCCAGATGCATCGCCGCGACCCACATCTCGCGCGAGCCCTTGACCCAGCCGAACTGGATGCTTTGGAGCTGGATCGTCGCGAGATAGGCATGCGCGATTGATAGCTTGGGGTCGAGCGAGATCGCCTCCTTGAACAGCGCGATGGCGGTGTCGAAGTCCTCGTTGGTCTGCCGGTAGTAATGTGACAGCCCCTTCAGGAAGCGGTCCCAGGCCGTCACGTCGTTGGTCTGGCGCGCCGGAGCCGAGGCTTCCGCGCGAAAAATCTCGGTCGCGATCGCAGCCGACAGGTTGGTCGTGATCTCGTCCTGCATGGCGAAGAGGTCGCCGATGTCGCGGTCGTAGCGGCCGGTCCAGAGCTGTTCGCCGGTCTCCGGCGCGATCAGCTCGGCCGTGACGCGGATCTTGCTGCCGGCGCGCCGCACCGAACCCTGGATCAGGTAGGTCGCGTCGATCTCTCGCGCGATCAGGCGGGTCGAAAGGTTCCTGCCCTTGAAGGCGAAGGTCGAGTTGCGGCTGAGGACGCGATAGAAGGATTGCAGGGCCAGCGCGTGGATCAGGTCCTCGGTGAGGCCGTCGGAGAAATATTCGTCGCCGGCGTCGCTCAAATTGGCAAAGGGCAGCACGCCGACGATCGCGGTGCGATATTGCTGCGGCAGCGCCGCGACCTCTCTGGTCTGCTTTGCCTGCGTGGACGTCCCATCCGGCGTCCAGGTGAAGACGCCGACCGGCTCCATGATATTCTTGAAGCGGTGTGCGCCGGCATCGGCCAGAGGTACGTTGAGATGCTTGCCGGCTTCGCTATAGGCCTTGGCCGAGATCGCGAACCCGCCGGGGCTCGCCACCGATTCGAGACGGACGGCGATGTTGACGTCGTCGCCGAACACCTCGTCCTCGTCGACGATGATGTCGCCCATGTGGATCCCAAGCCGGAACTGCATGGCGCGGTCGGCGGGCAGGTGGTCGTTGCGCTCCGCCATCAGCATCTGCATCGCGATGGCGGCTTCGGTGGCGCCGACGATGCTGGGGAATTCCAGCAGGAAGCCGTCGCCGGTGTTCTTCACGACGCGGCCCCCATGATTGAGGATGATGGGATGGATCGCGCTGCGATGGGCCTTGAAGGCGGCGTGGGTGCCGGCCTCGTCAGCGCCCATCATGCGCGAATAGCCGGCGACGTCGGCGCAGACGATGGCGGCCAGGCGTCTCTCCATATCCTCGCGGGCTCCAAGGGATCGGGCACCGGCCACCGGCGTGACGGTCTTCCGCGAATCCGTGCATTTCCAGAACCTAATCCTTATAGAGCACGCGCGGGCAAGCGGAAGTATGATCCGCACTGCAATTTCGTTGCAAATGCTACGCAAATCCGGTGGTGGACGCGAGCGACCGAACCAACTAAGCCGCTTGGGTGGCGTTCAGGGACGCGAGGGACATGCTCGGCATTCACGAACTCTGGCTCTTCGTCCTGTCGGGCGTGGCTCTCAACATCACGCCGGGGCCGGATACGGTTTATGTCATCGGCCGCAGCATGCAATTGGGCTGGCGCGGCGGGGCCGCGGCGGCGTTCGGCATCAGTTGCGGTTGCTTATTCCACGTCACGGGCGCGGCAATCGGTCTCTCGGCGCTCTTGATGGCCTCGTCCACCGCGTTTTCGGTCATAAAACTGGTCGGGGCGGCCTATCTGGTGCTGACAGGATTGCAGATGCTGTGGTCGCGGCCGGTGCTCACCGGTTCCCTGACGCGCGAGGACGGACGCACGCCGCTTCGGCGGGTCTTCCTCCAGGGCGTCTTCACCAACGCGCTCAATCCCAAGGTCGCACTGTTCTTCCTGGCCTTTCTGCCTCAATTCGTCGCAGCCGATGCCCCGCACAAGCCGCTCGCCTTCCTGGCGCTCGGCCTGATCTTCATCTGCACGGGCACCTTGTGGTCGCTGTTCCTGGCGGCGTTTGCCGCGAAGGCCGCGCTGCGGCTCCGGCGGTCTGACGGAATCATCGGCTGGATCAACCGCGCGCTCGGCGGGCTCTTCGTCTATCTCGGCTTCCGCGTCGCGATGCTTCAAGCGCGCTAAAGCGCGACGGCGTTGAGTTGAATGTTCGCGCGCGATCTTTTCGGAAACCCGCTGCACACTCTTCCGGATCGTGCGTTAGCTAGACAAACACCTTCGCGAGCGCGCTACCGACGAGGTAGAGGCCGAGCAGGATCATCGCGATCAAAAACCAGCGGCGAAATGTCTCGGCCGGCATCTTCGAGCGCAGCGACTGGCCGATGAACATGCCGGCAAAAGCGCACGCCATGGCGACGACGCCCGGCACGGCGTTGGCCGGCGTGAGCAGCCCGCCCGCGGTGAGGTTGAATGCGAGCGCGAGCGTTGCGACCGTGAAGAATACGCCGAGCGCCTGCACCAGTTCGTCCTTCTCCATGCCGATCGCCTGCATGAACGGCATCGATGGGATCACCTGCACGCCGGTCGAGGCTGAGATCACGCCGGTGACGACGCCGACGGCGCCGCCGACCCATTTCTCGTTCCTCGGCGCGACTCGGAACTGGAACTTATTCAACCCGATGATCGCGTAGATCACCAGCAACAGGCCGAGCACCACCGTGCCGTAGCGCGCATAGGGGCCGGTCAGCGCGCCGGCATTGAGCCAACTCCCGATCACGGTGCCGAGCATCAACGGCCACAACCGCCTGAGGATGTCGAGGAGGTAGGGGCCGACGAAGGTCTGCCAGATGTTGGTGATGATCGCCGGCACGATGACGATGGCGATCGCCCGGCCCGGCGCCATGGTCACCGCAAGCAGCCCCATCGAGACGGTCGGCAGGCCGAGCCCGATCACGCCCTTGACGAATCCGGCGAGCAGGAAGACGGCGGCAATTAGAATGATGAGCGGGTCGATCATGCCGGCCACATTGACCGATGGGCGGGCAAGGCACAATCTGGAGGTTACGGAGACAGCCTTCGTTCAAAGCGAAGGCTAAAGGAGATGTGTTCCGTGCGATTCGACCTCGTCGACCTCCAGCTCTTCATCGCGGTGGCGGATCAGCGCAGCATCACCCGCGGCGCTGAGCGCTCACATCTGGCGCTGGCCTCCGCAAGCGCGAGGATCAAGGGCCTGGAGGACGCTCTCGGCGTTGCGCTTCTGAAGCGCGGGCGGCGCGGGGTGGAATTGACGCCTGCCGGCGAAAGCCTGCTCGATCACGCAAGGCTCGTCATCCACCAGGTCGAGGCAATGCGCGGCGATCTTGCTGGCTTTGCCAGCGGGGTCAGGGCGAGCGTGCATTTCCTCGCCAACACCTCGGGGCTGTCGGAGCATCTGCCGAAGGCGCTCGCGGGCTTCTTGCGCGAGCATCGCGACGTCGCCATCGACATCGAGGAGCGCGAGAGTACCGATATCGCGGCCGCTATCACCGCGGGCGCCGCCGATCTCGGCTTCGCCGCCGAGCACGCGTTGCCGGATCACATCGAGCGCTTCCCCTTCAGCGAGGACCGCCTGACGCTGGTGACGTCGCGGCGCGGCCCGTTCGCCGGCCGCCGCCAGATCGATTTCGAGGAGGCGGGCAGCTGTGATTTCGTCGGACTGACCAGCGCCACCGCGCTCCAGGTGCACATCTCCAAACACGCCGCGCGGCTCGGCATGCGCCCGCATTTCCGCGCGCGCTTGCGTGATTTCGATGCGATCTGCCAGATGGTCGCCGCCGATGTCGGCGTCGCGCTGGTACCGGAAGCGGCCGTCCGGCGCTGCGCGAAAACGATGCCGATCGCCATGGTCCGCCTGCGCGATGCCTGGGCCAACCGCAAGCTCGTGATCTGCGCGCGGAGTTTCAAGACGCTGGCAAGGCCGGCGAAGATGCTGGTTGAGCATCTCCGTGCAGCGGCGATGTGAGAACGGTGGTCCGCCGCACTCTTCTCGACTCCCTCCCCCCTTGCGGGGAGGGTAGGGGAGGGAGGCGCCCAGGAAAAGGTCTATCAGTCGTCAAGAACTACGCGCGTGGGTTCACGCAGACGGAGAGAGTGCGCCGTGTGGCATCCCCCTCCCTAACCCTCCCCCGCAAGGGGGGAGGGAACGCATGTGTGCTCGTGGCTACTTGGCCGTTTCCACGCCTAGCGTCCTTGATCACCTTCGCCCATTTCGCGGTTTCGTCCGCTAAGAACTGCCCAAAATGCTCCGGGCTATCGCCGATGAGTGTCGCGCCTTGTGCCGGAGCTTCCGCTTCACCACCGCGTCAGGCTTTGCTATTGGTTGAGGAGTCCTAGCGCTTCTTCGTGCACGCGAGGATCACCGGCGGCGATGATGCGGCCGCCGCCTTGCGCCGGCTTGCCCTCCCAGGTGGTGACGATGCCGCCGGCGCCGGTGACGATCGGGATCAGCGCCGCGATGTCGTAAGGTTTCAGCTCGGTCTCGACCACGAGGTCGACGTGGCCGGCGGCCAGCATGCAATAGGAGTAGCAGTCGCCGCCATAGCGCGACAGGCGCGCGCCCTGCTCGATGCGGCCGAAGACGGCGCGGTCGCGCTCGTTCATCAGAAGCGGGCTCGTGGTGTAGGTCGTCGCTTCGGCAAGCGAGGCGCAGCGGCGGACCTGCAGGCGGCGCTCGCCGGAGGGGCCTTTATAATTGGCCGAGCCGTTGTCGCCGTAAAACCGCTCGCCGATGAAGGGCTGGTGCATCATGCCGAACACCGGCATGCCCCTGTGCAATAGCGCGATCAGCGTGCCCCAGATCGGAAAGCCCCCGATGAAGGACTTCGTGCCGTCGATGGGGTCGAGCACCCAGACGTAGTCGGCGTCCTCCCGCTCATTGCCGAACTCCTCGCCGACGATGCCGTGCTGGGGGAAGTTGGCCTTGATCAACCGCCGCATCACCGCCTCCGCGGCGCGGTCGGCCTCGGTGACGGGGTCGAAATCCTTGGTCTTGCTCTTGTCGTCGATGGACAGCGAGGTGCGGAAGAACGGCAGGATGGTTTCGCCGGAGGCGGTGGCAAGCCGTCCGATGAAGGCTGAGAAATCGATCACCGTCACGAACCCGTCCCTTGGACCCGAAAGCAAAACGAATACTGGGCTATTGCCTAGCTCAAATCGAGGGGCTCTGGCAGCGCTCTCTTGAATTGCACCCCGGTATTTTGGATGCAGCCTCTGGCCAGCCTGTCGAGCCATCCGCTGACCAAATATCGATCATGGGTTTGAGAACTTAGTTCCCGGCATGCCTTGTTGGTATGCAAACGACAGTCAACCAATTGAAATTCCTTATCAAAGAAACTGAATCCGGGTTTCTGCGGGGGTATTGGAGCTCTGTGTTTTTTGCATGGGAAACGGCTCAAAAGCCCTTGCACTTTGTGCAGCGCAGCCTCATATTGTTGCGGTGCGGTAGCGCCTCGCGTTACCGCTGCCCTCCTTGGGCGTTTCCTCCCTAGACTTGGGCCGCTTGCTCATAACAAGCGGCCCTTTTTTCTTGCCCATTTTTCGCGTCGATCGTTTTCGTTTCGATGCGCGCATCGGCGCGAAGCGAAAATCGGATCGCGTGTTGATGTGGCCGCCGTCGCGACCTGCGATGGGCTGGAAAAATATAGCCGCTTATTCGGCCGCAGCCTGGAATGGGCCGAGATCACCGAACGGAATGGTCGTGGCGAGCACATCCGACAGAATCGCGAAATCTGCCGCGACCTGATCGAAGCGCGGGCCGCGCTCGCGCCGCCGTTCCTCCATATAGATCGCGCGGTTGAGCTCGAGCTGCACCGCGTGCAGGCCGCTCGCTGGATTGCCGTAGTGTTCGGTGATGAAGCCGCCGGCATAGGGCTTGTTGCGTCCGACCGAATAGCCGAGCCCGCTCAAGGTCTCCTCCACACGATCGGGAAGCAGCGGCGTGCAGCTCGTGCCGTAACGGTCGCCGATCACGACATCGGGCCGGCGCGGCTCGTCGCGGGAGACGCCGACCGACGGCATGGAGTGGCAGTCGACCACCACCACGGTGCCGAACATCTGGTGCACCTTGTTGATCAGCCGCCTCAGCGCGCGGTGATACGGCTTGTAGAGCGTCTCGATTCGCGCCAGTGCGTCGTCGACCGCGATCCGGTCGCGATAGATCTCCTGGCCGTCGCCGACGACGCGCGGAATGGTGCCGAGCCCGCCCGCAACGCGCATGGAACGGGTATTGGCAAAGCTCGGCAGCCGACCGGCGAACATCCGCGGATCGAGCTCGTAGGGCTCTCGGTTCACGTCGACATAGGAGCGCGGAAAATTGACGCGCACGACCGGAAAGCCCCGCGCGCTCAAATGCCCGATCAGCTCGTCCATGAAGGAATCTTCCGAGCGGCGGAGCGTCGGCAGGTCGATGCGCGAGGCCGCCAGAAAATCGTCCGGATAGACCGACCCGGAATGGGGCGAGTTGAAGATGATCGGCGCCCGCCACACGGTAGGCTCGATGATCTCGAACGGTGGCGACAAGTCGCCGTCAAACCGGGTCATCTTGGTCAGTTTCGTCCCTCTGTATCCGCGACAATCCGGATTGGACTCGAACAGGCCGGCAAAGCGAGGCTCTTATGTGCGGTCATTGTCAGGAATCGCAACCATTCTGCCAAGTGAAAAGTACGGATGCGGCGCTGGAACGTGACGTAACCGTGCAAGCATACGGGTGCGGGACTCGATTGATTCGTGCCCCATTCCGGTTCACAAAGGGCGCGCCGTGCGGGGGCCAAGGGGCATCTTTCACCCGAAATTTACCCTCTGTCTGGCTTAGTGAACACGACAGTAGCTTCCGGGGATTCGACGTTTCCTGCCATGCCAAAAATCCTGCTCGCCGAAGACGACAACGATATGCGCCGCTTCCTGGTCAAGGCGCTGGAAAACGCCGGCTTTCAGGTCTCCTCCCACGACAACGGCATGTCGGCCTATCAGCGGCTGCGGGAAGAGCCGTTCGAGATGCTGCTGACCGACATCGTAATGCCGGAGATGGACGGCATTGAGCTCGCCCGGCGGGCCTCGGAACTCGATCCCGACATGAAGATCATGTTCATCACCGGATTCGCCGCGGTGGCCCTGAACTCGGACTCGGAGGCCCCCAAGAACGCCAAGGTCCTGTCCAAACCGGTCCATCTGCGGGAATTGGTGAGCGAAGTGAATAAGATGCTGGCGGCCTAAGTCGGTCGCCTTCCGTCCTTGCGCATGGTCCCCTGAGCCGTTATAGGGACCGCACCCGATTTTCTTTGGACCTCTAGGGCACGTAGCTCAGCGGGAGAGCACTACCTTGACATGGTAGGGGTCACAGGTTCGATCCCTGTCGTGCCCACCATCCTTCGCTCGCGAAGCGAGAGAAGGATGCCGCGCCGAAGCCCAAACGGGCGCAGGCGGGCTTTTTGTCCGCGAGCTACGGCTCGGCGAGCCCCGACTTTCCTTGCGACAGCCAAATTCATCAATACGAAGCGTGTCCGGTGTAGCTTGAGCGAAGCGAAAGCGAAGACTGACGGGGCGTGCGGCCGCTTGGAACTGGCTGACGGCACCCGGCATTGATTTGCCATGCCGAAAACCTTCAAGACGGGCGATCACGTGAGCTGGAATTCCGAGGCCGGTCGCGTGCGTGGCCACATCCTGCGCGTGCACCGGAAGGACGTGACCTACAAGGGCTATGTCCATCACGCGAGCCCTGACGATCCGCAATACGAGATCAGAAGCGACAAGACCGATCACGTCGCGCTCCACAAGGGCCGGGCGCTGCGGCTGTTGCGCACGTGAGCGGGGCGAGCTGAGGAACCGGGGCCGCGCATGGCTCATCCATTCTTCACCATCGGCCACGCGACCCGGCCCATCGATGTGTTCGTCCAGCTGTTGCAAGATGCCGACGTTGCGCTCGTTGCCGACGTTCGCACCGTTCCACGCTCGCGCACCAATCCGCAATACAATCGGGACATCCTGCCGCAATCGATCGAGGCCTATTCCATCGGCTACGAGCACATCGCTTCGCTCGGCGGACTGCGCGGCCGTCAGCCCGAGTTGCCGCAAGAGACCAATGCCTTCTGGCAGAACCAGAGCTTTCACAACTACGCCGATTACGCCACAAGCGAGACCTTTCGAGAGGGCCTTGCGCATCTACGCGCACTCGGGCGCAAGCGCCGTTGTGCCATCATGTGCGCGGAGACGCTGTGGTGGCGGTGTCACCGGCGGATCATCACCGACTATCTGCTTGCAGCGGGCGAGAGCGTGTATCACATCCTTGGTCCCGGCCAGGTCGAACCGGCAGAGATCAATCCGGCCGCATGCATCCAGCCCGCAGGCCATCTGACCTATCCGGCAGACACCTCGCTTATCTAGTAGGCCAGATTCCGCGCGCTGACGGGCGTTAAGCCACCTCGTCCGCCCGGTGCCTGACAGAGATGTTCTGCTCCAAGGCCTTTGCGAGTACCGTGCCGGTCGTGCGGCCGAGCTCCTTCGCAATCATCGTCACCGGCATGGTGCCTGCGAGCGACTTGAGTTTCCTGATGTCTTCCTCGTTCCACGATTTTTTCCAGCTCGGCATCGTCCCCAATCCCGCTCATCTCCCCCCTCGAATCGCCCGCACACATTATGGTAGAAGGTGATATCGAATGCACCTATTGTGGTCATCGCAAGGTGTTCGTCAGATGACACGGGGTGTTCCGTCAGGGCGTGACGGTCTGGCACAAACTGCACTTGTCATTTCTTCCACGATGCGCGTCGGCGAGCGATCAATGAAAGCAGCATATGTTGCGGTAGCGGTGCTGATTGCGTCGGGCGCCGAGGCCCGGATCATCGATTGGCGGGCCGAGCTCGAGCGCTGCCGCGCGCTGCGCGAAAACGTCGCGCCGCTGCTGCTGGCCGGCCAGGGGACGTCCGGCGTTGCGCGCTCGGGCCGAGCCGCCCGCCGCTGCATGTGGATCGAGCGAAGGGCGGCGCGCAAGCGAATTCCCGGCGCGGAAGCGCGGTAGCACTTAGCCTGTTTCCGGCGCGCTTGCGTCTACGAATCAACGAGCGTTCCGTCGAGATCCAGAAGTACGCAGCGGGCCGAGGCATGCTGTGAAACCTGCTCGCGGCACGATGGGCCGGCGCTCACCCGAGATCGTGCAGGTCCTTGCCGAGCGGCGGTGTCAGGCGGAATGTCGGGAAAGCGACCTTCAACCCGGCCCGCTCGGGCGTGCAGGCCATCGGACCCGCCAGATAGGAGTTCGCCCTGGGAAATGGCGCCAGGCGCATCAGTGGCCAAAGCTCGCCGTCGGCCGAAACCTGGAGGCGAAGGACACCGTTTGCGACGGTTGCGCGCACTCGGAAGTCACGGGGATCCCGCTCATAGGGCGCCGTCGCCCAATCGGATCGTCCGTCGGTCAGCACGCTCGCAAGCATGGCGCGTCCGTCTGAAAACTCGATACCGGCCTTCACCCAATGCTCCGCGTCGATGCGCACCATGATGCCCGCCTGGTCGTAAAGCGCCTGGAAGTCGCCCCGTACATGCAACTCGGCAGTGAACGCCTCGCCGGTCGGGAAGCCCAGGAAATGCCCGCTGTCGCGGTTGAAGCCGTAATGTGTTTCCCGCCAGAAATCGGTGGCGTTGTCAGTGACGATCTGGAGGCCCTCGCCCTGCGCGGTCCATCGTTCCGGTTCATTCAGCCACACGCCGTCGCTTCTGCGGAAGATCGGATCGCTCATGTCAACCTCGATTGGCGGGGCCGGTCGGCCTTGCACGATCTCGTGCGCTCACAAAGTTACGGCACGGCATTGGCAAATTGCGGCTTGAAGAGGGCAGCCGAGCTGCCGTGACGTCTGCGACATCCAGGAAATCGCCCTGATCAATTCCAGGCCCCAATGCGCGCGGCTGATCAATTTCTGCGCGAGGCGTCGGCTGTGCTTGACGCCAAAGACAAGCCGGGTGATTTCATTGATCTCGGCGGCGCAATCTCCTGGATAAATTCTCTTAGTGCCTCGGTATCGAACGGCTTGCGAAGTATTCTTAGACTTGAAGGAGCTGCTTTTGCCGCGTCGCTGTACCCGGTCGTAAGGGCTATGGGCAAGTTCGGATAACGCGACCGTATTTCTCTCGCGAGACCGACGCCATCGATGGTGCCTGGCATGACGATATCGCTGAAGACGAGATCGATCTTCGTGCCGGCTTCGAGCAGTTTTAGCGCCGCTTCGGCTGAATCTCGATAGATGGTCTCATAGCCCAGATGTTCGAACAGCGACGATGTCACTTCCGCCACATCAGCGCTGTCGTCGACAACGAGAACAGTCTGGCGCTGTGGATGCCGTGATTTCGCTCTGGCAGCGGAATGCTCTTTGCTGGTGATCTGCTCGTCTGCACATGACGGCAGGTACACCGTGATCGTTGTTCCCTGTCCAACCTTGCTGTCCGCAGTCACCGTTCCGCCAGCCTGGTGGGCAAATCCATAAACTTGGGACAAGCCGAGTCCGGTTCCTTTGCCAACTTCTTTGGTTGTGAAAAATGGATCGAACATCTTGGACAGAAGAGTTGGCGGAATTCCGGTGCCTGTATCGCTAAACGCTATCGCAAAGAAGGCCTCTCCCGGTCGACGATCGCCAATTGTTCGATCTGCGGTCACGGCATTCACAGACAAGGTGAACGTGCCGCCGTTTGGCATTGCGTCGCGAGCGTTAACGGCGATGTTGACAATCGCAAGCTCCAGTTCGGCAAGGTCCACCTTAACCGGCGAAACATTCTCGCCAATATTTTCGTTGTACACAATATTGCCGCGCAGTGAGCTCTCGATCATCGTGCGCATGTTCTTTATGGAAGCATTCAGATCAACGACCGTCGGGCTAAGATGCTGATGGCGCGAGAATGTCAGCAATTGGCGAGTAAGACTCTCTCCGCGCTTGGCTGCGGTCTGAATGGCCTCGATCGCTTTTGGTAATTTTGGATCAAGCAGGCGGGCAAAGATCTGAGCACTGCCTCCAATGATCATCAATAGATTGTTGAAATCGTGTGCAATCCCGCCGGTCAGTTTGCCGATTGCCTCCATCTTCTGCGACATCGCGAGCTGTTCGCGAGCCTGGAACAGTTTTTCCTCCGCGTCACGTCGCTCGGTTGCATCGCGGAGTATATTGATGAAACCGATCAGATTCCCTGCCTCGTCAACGCTCACAGACACCGAGCCGGTGATGAAAAATGGCGTGCCATTTTTCCTGATCCGCCAACCCTCGACTTCGTGCTTGCCTTCTTGGATCGCCGACTCCAATGCACGGGCTGGGGAACCTGCGCGGCGTTCATCCGGTCGGTAAAAAATCCCAAAATGCTTGCCGATAATTTCTTCCGGGGTGTAGCCGATGATTTTTTGTGCGGTGCTGTTCCAGCTTGTAACGTGCCCCTCTTTATCAAGGGCAAAAATTGCGTAATCGACGACGCCCTCGATAAGAATCTGGAAGTGGCGTCTAACGCTGTCGAGTGCCAGGTTTTTCCGCTCAATCTGACGGCTCAGTTGGTCCTGAAGCGAAAGCAAGTGGACTTCAACGTCTTGGCGTGTCGCGATTGCAGCGGCCAAAGCAAGAGGCGGCACGGACACGGCAATCGAAAGCACGAACAGCGTCAATAGCGATCCATCTGGATCCGTTTTCGGAAATGGATCGTTACCCGCCGAGAAACCCCACACGGCGGTTCCGAGGAAAATAAGCGCGGCCGTAGCCACGCCACACCGACTACCACGCAAAGCAGCCCACATCAGGGGCAGCAAAACCAGAAACCCTAGAAGGCTCCGATGCGGCAGCGGCACATTGAGGTCATTGCTGATGAGGTCGCTGCCGATGAGCGGGCTGTAAGCAACGATCCCGATGATGCTCACGAGAGCAGAGAGCGCGATCGATTCCCATGGATCCCACTTCGAAGAGCTGCGTGGACGCAGCATCGCCCAGAGCACGACGACCGGCGCAATCACCAATGTCCCAGCCGCGTCTGCAAGCCACCAGGCTAACCATGTGACGACAGAATCGGAAAGATTGAGTGTCGTGGCGAGAACGAATCCCGCCACGACGATGGTTGAACTAATCACCGTGGTCGGCACAAACGTAATGACTGCAAATTTTGCGATGCCAGAGGGAGTGGCAAACGTCTGGCGACCATTCGACCAGCGACTAATCAGCCATGTCCCGGCAAACGCAGCGAGGAGAGCGCCAATCCCGACGGAGCCGGACTCCAGGAGCGACCGGTCGGCCATGAGGTAAGGAGAAACGGCCCCCAACAAGATCGCGGGCCAAATGCGGTAGCCGCGCAGCAGGACCAGTGCGAGCGCAAACCCGGTCGGTGGCCACAACGGGGTCGCGGCGGGGTTCATCGCGGGTAGTAGCAGCGCGGACTCGGCAAGGCCAATGTAAATCGCGGCGACTACTAAGAGCTCGACCAAGTAAGATGCCGCATCCCGAATGCCACCAAAAGCGATGATCTCGGCCTTGCCAAACCTTGCCCTTTCCATCACAAACCTTTTGCGGTGACCACCTCAATATGCGGTGGCGGGACCTAACCGCGGTCCGGTGTCATCCGAAAGAGGGCGGTTGCGGTTCACCGCGTCGAAGACCCCGCCAAGCACTCAATCCAGTTTTGACCAAAGCATGGCCGCACGATGGTCAGTGCGGGCCTGTTTGGTCAATTTTCGGAACTCGAGCCATCGGTCAGTACCCTTGACCTATTGGCCGAGAGTCAAACTGAACCTCAAGCGGCCAAGTATTTCCTCACCGCCGCCTCGTCCCACGCAATGCCGTTGCCGGGCTCCTCGCTCGGCAATGCAAAACCGTCCTTGATCGTCAGTCGCGTTGCCAGCACGGCGTCGGCCCAGTCGACATATTCCAGCCAATGCGCCGTCGGCGTGACGCAAAGCAGATGCGCGCTCACCTCCGAGAACAGGTGCGTCGACATCTCGATGCCGGCGGCATGCGCTAGAGAGGCGGCGCGCAGCCAGCCGGTGACGCCGCCGATGCGCTGCACGTCGGGCATCACGAAGTCGCAGGCCTCGGCGGAAAGCGCTGACAGCATCGAAAAGGCGCTGTCGAAATTCTCGCCGATCTGAACGGGAGTGCGGAGCGCGTCCGCGACGCGGGCGCAGCCGGCATGGTCGTCATGCCGGATCGGCTCCTCGATCCAGAGCAGACCCTCGTCGTCGAGCATCTCGCCGCGGCGGATGGCCTCGGCAACCGTGAGCGCCTGGTTGTAGTCGCACATCAGCGTCACCTGATCGCCGACCGCCCTGCGCACCGCGCGCACCACACTGAGGTCCTCCCGCGCTTCGGGGCGACCGACGCGGATCTTTGCGGCGTGAAAGCCTTCGGCCAGCAGTTTTTGCGCGTCGTCCACGGCGGCACCGGCCGGCATGATGCCGAGCCCCTTCGAATTATAGGCGCGCACCGGCTTCGGTGCGCCGCCAAGCAGGCGCGCGAGCGGCAGGCCCTTGGTGCGGGCCAGCGCGTCCCAGGCCGCCATGTCGATGCCGGATTGCGCCAGGCGTTGCAGGCCGGCCAGCCCCAGCAGCGTGAAGCGCTGGGTCAGCTTGCGCTCGATCTCGAACGGCAGGAGCTCGTCGCCGGCGATCATATCGGCCATCTCACCGACCATCGCGGTCAGCGGCTTCAAGGCGGAGGGCGTGATCGAGAACAGATAGGCATGGCCGCGCACGCCTAGGTCGGTCTCGCAGTCGATCAGCACCAATGGTGCCCTGGCGACGGCGCCGGTCGAGGTTTGGAGCGGCAGGTTCATCGGCACGATGACGGGGCGCGCGACAAAGCGCGTGATGCGGATGGTCTCGGTCATAGAGTGTCTCCCGGCGGAGCGGATGCAGGTCCGTGCCGATCTTAAACATCTGTCATGAAACGAAAAGGCGCCTTGCTGCGACTCCCAAAAATGGGGGTGCGCTGGCCCGCGTTTGCTGTGCCGCCGCATGTTGCGTGGCTGCTCGAAAGCGCGCTGGCCGCGCTCAAGCCTGCGTAAGGCCGGTCAGTGCTTGCGGCCTTCCGTGAACGCGGTCTCGATCACATCGCCGAACGACTGCCAGGAGCGGCCGTCGAACTGCTCGAGCCGCATCTGCTTGATCGGCAGGTAGTTGTCCGGGGACGTGTTCATCTTGATGCCGGGCAATGCGACCGAGGGCTGATTGTCCCTGAGAGACGAGGCCTGCCGCATGATGTTCTCGCGGGACAGATCGTCGCCACATTGCTTCAACACCTGCGTGAGTGATTCGGCCGCAGCATAGCCATAGAGCGCGGCATTGTTGTTCGTGCTTTCTATACGATGGTACTTGTCCATGAAGGTGAACCAGTCCTTCATGCTGGGATCGTCACGCCAGGCCGGGTCGCTCGGGTCCTTCAGGAAGGCCGCCGAGATCACACCAGCGGAATTTTCAATGCCAGCCGGGGCCAGCGCGTTGGCGATCGAGGCGGAGGCGTCGTTCACGATGAAGACGGGGTGCCAGTTGAGACTGGCCGCGAGCTTGATCACCTGGGATGCCGTCGAGGATACGCCGAGAAAGACGAAGATGTCCGCGCCCGCGCGCTTCAGGATCGACACGTGCCCTTCGAGATGCTCGTCGGTAATGTCGAAGGCGATATCGACGATGACGAAGCGGTTGAGGTCGCCCAAGCCTTCCTCGATGCCTTTGAACAGATCGCGCCCGAACTGGTCGTTCTGCCAGAGCACGACGATCTTGCGCGCGGGATAATAGGCTTGGATGTAATTGGCATAGATGCGCCCCTCCGCCTTGTAGGAGGGCTGCCAGCCCATCGTCCAGGGAAACGCCCTGGGTCGGCTCAGCTCCTCGTCGCCGGACGCGACGAAGAGCTGCGGGATCTTCCGCTGGTTGAGATACCAGCGCGTGGCGAGATTGCCGGGCGTGCCGAACGAGCCGAACATCAACAGCACGTCGTCCTTCTCGATCAGTCCGCGCGTCAGCTCCAGCGCGGTCGCAGGATCTGAATTGTCGTCACGCGTGATGAAGCGGACCTTGCGGCCGTTGATCCCGCCGCGCTCGTTGATCATGTCGAAATAGGCCGCCTCCGCCTTGCCGATCGCGCCAAATTCCGCAAGCGGGCCCGAATAGGGCATGATGTTGCCGATGCGAATCTCGGAGTCGGTCGCCGGATCCTCGGCACGCTGCTGTGACATGGCGCCCAGCGAGACGACGGCGACCACCAACGCGAACAGCATCCTGCCGGTCACACGCATGTTCGACACCTGGATGTTGGACCCTCATGGAGGTCGGCTCAATCGGCATCAAAGTCGCTTGATCTAGGTCAAGGGTTTGTCATTCCTGTGTCCCGAGCGCCGCCTACGCAAGCGGCAGCCGTGCTGACACGTCGAGGGCGGCCGGCTACGGCAATCCGCGCGCCTCGAGCTGGCGGACCAGCAGCAGCGTCGGCTCGGCGAGGCTGTCGGCGGAGCCGTCGAGTCCGAAGACGGAGGCGATGCCATCGCGGCTGCGCAGGATGGTCGTGCGCGGGCAGTGGCCGGCGCCGCAAAGCGCCTGCTTCAGCGCTTCGCCCTGCGTCACCAGGCCCGCCGGGTCGACCGCGGCCCAGGCCAGCACGATCGGTTCCTCGACATTGAGGATGCCCGGAAAGGCGGAGCGCTTGTCATATTGGGCGGGGTCGGAGCCGAAATAGGCCCTCTCGCTGTCACTCGCGTCCTTACCCGCGCGATAAATGCCGGAGATCAGCACGACTCCGGCAACGTCTGTGTCGGTGCCCTGCAATTCCGGATGCGCGAGCAGGCTCGCGACGTGAAAGGCTCCGGCGGCATAGCCGACCGCGACGATCTCACGGGCATCGCCGTTGAAGAGATCGACATTCTGGTGGATCCACGACAGGGCGGCCGCGACGTCGCGTGCGCCGGAAGGCCAAGGGGCGGCCGGTGCAAGGCGGTAGTTCACGCGCACGCCGACCATGCCGTTGCGCGCGGCAAAGCACATCGCCTCGTCCTGGAACTCGCGCGCCGTGTCGGGTGCGGCGCCGTCGCCGGTGAAGCTGTCGCCGGCCACGAACAGCAGGATCGGCTGCAACGTTGCCGTCTTGGTCTCGCTGGTCGCGACGTCAAGGACATTCTGCTCGCTGTCGCCATAACGCAGGCCCCGCGAGAACGAAACCTGATCGCACAGCCGCCCCGTGCCGCCGGCGGAGGAGTCCGTATCAGTGAGGCCCGTGCGCATCAGATCGGATGGCGGTTGCGACGGGGCGGGAAACAGTCCGTGCGCGAAGGCCGTCGTGCTGGTCAGCAAAAGGAAAAATGCGAGATAGTGCTTCATTGTTATGTGCCGTGCTGCGCTCAAGCGCCGGCTCGCGTTCCGGCTTGGCCCGTCAATGAGCCTTATTGATTGCCGTTGGGGCGATTTGACGGCGCGCCCTAATTCCCCGGCTGGAACGAGCAGCTCGCGCCGCTGCCGTCCTTCCGGCGGATGGCGTTCAGATCGATCGTGCAGTTCAGCTTCGACAGGCTCTCGAAGTTCGATCCCGCGGCGCCATCCGCCGGCACGCCGGCGAACTTCTTCGACCAGTAGGCGACCTCGTAGCGCTCGCCGAACGCAACCAGGGCGCAGTCCGCCCTGCCCCGTTTGGACTTGCTGTCGGCCATGCGTCCCTCCTGCCGGGGAATGCGCCCACGCAGTCTGGCACGCTACCGGCGGTAGGAAAGCAGTCCTGCTACACGTCACTGCGCGGCTCCTCGCATTTCCGTGATGGAACCAAATCCCCCCTCGCGCGACTTAATGGGACAAGCACAAAAACGTGCGAGGCTGTCATGGCAGAGCAGTGGAGGCACACGGCCGATCCAAGCGAGATCATGCGGGCGACCGGACATCCCGAGCTGGAATATGCCGCGGGCTGGACCATCGCGGGCCTGGTCACGATCGGCACCATCGTCGCCGCCTGGGTGTTCGCGATCTGAGGCGGCACGGCATCATCAGGACCCGAAGGGCCGTGCTAGCGGAAAGTGTGCAGCGGTTCCCCGCGACAAACGCGCGACGCGTTTGCGCGGAAATCATGCTCGAACAACAGCCTAACGTGCGATGACGATTCAGCCCCATCTCATCGCGGCTTAAGCCGCTGGAAACTGCAGCTCGAACGCCGCGCCCTCGTCGGTCGGCTTCAGCTCGATCGATCCGCCATGGCTCGCCATCACGGCGCGCGCAATCGCAAGCCCCATTCCGGTACCGCCCGATTCCCGTCGGGTGGTGAAGAAGGCATCAAAGATCCTGTCGGACGCCGGCGATGGCGGCTGATGCCGGGCTTGACATGTCGAAGACCTTCTCGCGGATGGTGACGGCATGAGCTTGGACGGGCGATGTGCAGATGTCGGGAATGCGCTCTGCACGTCTTCAGGAGTTTCGTGCAGTTTTCGTGCAGACGCGGTTTCGCCGCTCGCGCTGCGCAGGACGCTTTGATAGGTGCGATGCATCCTTTGCTTCGCACGTGTCACCTTTCATGCAATTCACACGTCACGTCGTATCGGTCTCATCCTGCTCTGGCTGGCCCCGCTCGCGCTGGCTTTCGCTGCGGCGAACAAGAACGATCCATATCTGCTCGCAGTGCGTGGCGCGGGAAACATCGCGCTCGTCGCCGCGAGCATCGCGATCGCCATCGCCCTCGTTCGCCGCGGGCATTGGGGTTGGGCCACGGGCAAGCTGCTCGTCATCTTCTGGTGCTTGCCGTCGCTGTTGATGTCAGCTGCGCATCTGGGGCCGAGCTGCGCAAGCATGACGTCCTGCACGCGCGGCTGGAACGGATGTCCTCAGGGGCTGGGCCGAAGTCAACTAGGCTTTCGCAAACTGACGATAGTCCGGCTCACGGTGAAACCAGAACTCGTAGCCGGTGACGCCCCTTTGCATGGCAACGTCGTGAATCGGTTGGTTGAGCGGAACGACCGGAACGTCACGCATGCAGAGCGCGATGAAATCCTTCACGGTCTTTTCATACTCCGCCGCATCCGCGATGAACCGCGCTCTGTCGATCAGCGCGTCCATGGCCTTGTTCTGGTACGAGGAGATGTTGAAGATCGAGTTGTTGCCGTGAAAGTTCCAGTAGAAATAGTATTCGGGGTAATCCAGCCAGCCGCTGAAGCGGTTGAGCGCGAGCGGCAGCTCTTTCTTGTTCAACGTCGTGCGCCAGCTTGCACCGGGAATCTTGTCGATCGATACCTTGATTCCGATCTTGCCGAGACTCTC
The DNA here is from genome assembly GCF_029714405.1 of Bradyrhizobium sp. CB82. Taxonomy (NCBI): domain Bacteria; kingdom Pseudomonadati; phylum Pseudomonadota; class Alphaproteobacteria; order Hyphomicrobiales; family Nitrobacteraceae; genus Bradyrhizobium; species Bradyrhizobium sp. CB82. The sequence goes on from NZ_CP121650.1 coordinate 1,690,745, forward strand.
CTGGATCAGAATGGCCGTCGGCTCACCGACCGTGGCGGTGCCCGCATCGAGCGACAGTGTCGTTTCCAGGCCTGCCTCAAATCCAGCCTCTTTCATCAGGGCCTTGGCCTTGTCGAGATCGGTGACGTAAGGAAACGGTTGCGGCCAGACCGCCTTTGAGACATCCGCTGGTCCGCCGTACATCGGGACGGCGCGCCCAAAGAACGCGCTGGTCTGGATCTGCTCGTAGGGCATTGCCCATGCGAGTGCCTGCCGCAGCTTGACGTTATCGAACGGTGGTCTTGCGGTGTTCAGCGCGACGTACCAGAGCGCGTTGGGGATCGGAACGCCCGACACCTTGACCTTGCCTTCCCTGATGATCTGCTCGAAATCGCGAGGCGCAAATCCGCTCGAGAGATCGGCATCACCCCTCTCGAGCATCGCGCGGCGCGTGCCGGGGGAAGGAACGTCGCGGGCAATCACGCGCTTGATCTGTGGCAACGGTCCGCTCTTCCAGTCGTCGAACCGCCTCAACACGGTCTCGCTGCCGGGCTTCCAGCTCTCGACCTTGTAGGCTCCGCCGCCAGCCTCGTTGTTCTTGAGCCAGGCCAGCGCCCAGGGGTCCTCGGGCGTTGCGTTCTTTTTGGCGAGTTCGGAGTTGATGATGAAGGGAACGACGACCGCCACGTTGAACAGCAGCATCTTGTCCTTGCGGATATAGTCGATCCGAAAAGTATGGTCGTCGACGACCACGAACTGCTCGGGCTTTTCCAGCGATCCCGCCGACATCTGAAAGGTCGGAAAGCCGCCGACCTTCACCGCACGGTCAAACGACCATTTGACGTCTTTCGCCGTGACCGGTGTCCCGTCGTGAAATCTTGCGTCCTGCCTTAGCTTGAAGGTGCACGACATTCCGTCGGCTGCGACCTCCCAGCTCTCGGCGAGTTCAGGCGCGAGCTTTTCGCGATCATAGGATGGCATGCCGTCCGGCAGCGTCCTGGACGCATAGGTCAAGAGGCGATCGTAGCAGTTCCAGGACAGGCCGTTGACGGTCTGGTTGGAGCCGACGCCATGCATGTCGAGCGAGTTTGGTCCCAGCTCCTGCACGACCAGCAGTGTCTCCGAACGCGCCTGCGACCAGGCAACGCGCGGCGTGATCGCCGTCAGTCCGGCAATGCCCAGGCCACCAAGCACGACGTTGCGGCGGGTCAGATCAAAAGACGAAACACTCATCATTACCTCAGCGAAGGAGATTTCGCATCAAGTAGCAAGGCGCATTGCCATCAGCCACGCTTCATGGCGTCGCATCCTTACGGCGTCACCGCACCGCGTTCGACGCCGCGCGGAGCAGTCAACTCCTTCCAGGTCGAATTGGCCACATGCACCGGCGAAAACGCCGGTCGTTCGACATAGCGGCCGTCGCCGGCTTCGGCGCGCAGGTTTCCGTCCTTCCAGACGATCCGGCCGCGCGAGACCGTTACGGCCGGTCCGCCCGTGCATTCGAATCCCTCGAACACGTTGTAGTCGATACGGCTCATCTGGCGTTTTGCAGAGATCGTCTTGCGCGCTTTGGGGTCCCATACGACGAGGTCGGCATCCGAACCGACCGCGACCGCGCCCTTGCGCGGATAGATGTTGAGGATGCGGGCGATGTTGGCTGAGGTCACCGCGACGAACTCCTCCTTCGTCAGCCGCCCGGTCGTAACGCCCGCGGTCCACAGCAGCGGCAGGCGGTCTTCGAGGCCGCCGGTGCCGTTCGGGATTCTCCGGAAGTCCTCGCGGCCGAACCGCTTCTGTTCGGTCGTGAAGGCGCAGTGGTCGGTCGCGACCACCTGGAGCGAGCCGCATTGCAGGCCGGCCCATAGGCTGTCCTGGTGCGACTTGTCGCGGAACGGCGGCGACATCACGCGCTGCGCAGAATGGTCCCAGTCCTTGCTGGCATATTCGCCGGCATCGAGCAGCAGGTGCTGGATCAGCGGCTCGCCATAGACCCGCTTTCCCGCCGCGCGCGCCCGTGCGATCGCCTCGTGCGCTTCGCGGCAGCTGGTGTGCACGATATAAACCGGCGTGCCGGTCATGTCCGCGATCATGATGGCGCGGTTGGTGGCTTCGCCCTCGACCTCCGGCGGCCGCGAATAGGCGTGGCCTTCGGGGCCGGTGATGCCGCGCGCGATCAATGCCTCCTGCATCAGCGCGACGACGTCGCCGTTCTCGGCATGAACCACTGGCATGGCGCCGAGATGGGCGCAGCGCGCGAACGAGTTGTAGAGTTCGTCATCGTTCACCATCAGAGCGCCCTTGTAGGCCATGAAGTGCTTGAAGGTGTTGATGCCGTAGGTTTTGACCACGGTCTCCATCTCGTCGAAGATTTGCTTCGACCATGACGTCACTGCCATGTGGAAGCCGTAGTCGCTCGCTGCCTTCTCGGATTTGCGACGCCACTCCTGGTAGGCCGCGAGCATCGATTGGCCGGGATCGGGCAGGCAGAAATCCACCACCATGGTGGTGCCGCCGACGAGCGCCGCTTTCGTGCCGGATTCGAAATCATCGGCCGTGACCGTGCCCATGAACGGCATTTCGAGATGGGTATGCGGATCGATGCCACCCGGCATCACGAAGCAGCCGCCGGCGTCGATCATTTCGGTGCCCGCCGGCGTATCGATCGACGCGCCAACTGCGACGATGGATTCTCCGTCGACCAACACGTCCGCACGGCGCGAATGATCATGGTTGATGACGGTGCCGCCGCGAATGAGGAGGGGCATGGGAGACTCCGGGGAGGGTAGGGCTGGATGCCGTGCGAAAGCTAAGCGCAGGTGGCGTCGTGCGACAGGTGAAATTTTAGTCAATCGCTGGAGCGTTCTTGAGCGCGCGTGAACTTGCCGGGGAACACGTGTTGCGGGTGCGAAGACGCGAACCGCTGCGCTGCCCCTGGCACGGCTGGGAATTCGACATGCGCAACGGCCAGTCCTGGTTCGATCCGACGCGGGTGAAGGTGCGCTCCTATCCGGTCGCGGTGGAGCGCGGCGGGGAGTTGCAGAAGGGCCCATATGTTGCCGAGACCTTCCCGGTACATATTGAAGACAGTTATGTGATCGTAGAGGTGTGAGGGTGCTTTGCGGATTGTGATTTCAACGCAGGTGCGATAAGGCTCGCCCGCATTCATGGCGGAGATGAGCTTTGTCGAAACAATCCTTGCGCGAGGAGGCCGAGCGCCTGATCCGCGAGACGATGGAAAAGAAGAACATCGTCGTCAAGCAGGGCACGACCCGCATCGAGGCCGTCTGCGGCAAGTGCGGCGCGCCGAACCGGGTGCAGGCCCCCAAGGGCCAGAGCCGCGTCAAGTTCGCGTGCAAGGAATGCGGGCATCGGCAAGAGACGCTGTAGGCGGTTCAACGTCATCAATGCTTTGACCCTCATCCTGAGAGCTTGCCAATCTTTCTCGTTTTGCGTGGTCATCGAAGGATGTGGCAGTTCCTCGTCGTGGCAACGCGTGGGCTGGGCGGCTGTGGCGAGGTTGGGGGATGTCGATGAACGCTCCTCTATGCGCTAGCGAGGCGGTTGCCTTGCAGGATGTTGTTGGCGAGGGCGTACCAGAGCACGACGGCGCGGACCTTTTCGAAGCCGCGCACGGTCAATTGGCGCAGGTCCCAGTTGCGCCAGCGGGCATGTATGCACTCGCAAATCGACCGGGGCTTGTATCGGGCCTTGCCCTCTTCGCTCGCCATGCGCGCACGCCAGGCCAACACCCCCGGGCCGTCGCCGCGTCGCGGTAGATGGGGATCGGTGCCGTGCTTGGATTGAGTGGGCGGGCAAAAGATATCGATGCCCTCGGCGTGCGCCCACTCGATGTCCTCGGCACTGCCAAAGCCGCCATCGACGAGATGGTCCTTGGGCAACCCGCCAGGACGCGCGCGCTGCCGCTCCAGCATGGGCCGCATCAGGCCGCGGTCGGACCCGGTGTTGCAGACCTTGATGTCAACGACGATCGGCTGGCCGGCGGCACTCGTCACCTGCACGTTGTAGGCGGGGCGGAAGCCGCCGTCGGCCATCTTCATGACCCGTGCGTCGGCGTCCGTCGTGGAGGCCCGCGGCTCTTTCGGCTTCTTGCCGTTGCCGCGCTTTTCTTCGCGCTCCTTGCGCTGCTGCTTGATTTCGGCGAGCGCCGTCTGCGCCGCTTTGACGCGCGCTCTGCGCTCACGCGCGGCGCGCTCCTTGGCGGCCTTCATGCGCTGATTGCTAGCATCCGAACGAGCGTCAACCTCGCGTTTGAGGTCTTCCACCACCGCCTCAGCCAAGGCCAGGTGCCGATCGAGCGTCGCCTCCCGCCGGAACGAAGCGGCCCCGGCGCTGGCCCGGACCCGAACACCGTCCTGCGCCAGCGTTTCCAGATTGACGAGGCCGACCTTCGCCAGCACCGCCAAATGCTCGCAAAGCAGCCGGTCGAGCAGGTCGGCGCAACCGACCCGGAAGTCCGCCAGCGTGTGATGGTTCACCGACACCCCGCCACACAGCCAACGATAGGCGTCATGGCTCTCGCAAAGCCGCTCCAACGCGCGCGCGCTGCCGACGCCCTCGCTGGTGGCATAGAGCCACAGCGCCAGCAAAAGCCGCGGCGATGTCGCGGGGTGACCGGGCCGATCGCCCCGCGCTTTGATCCGGTTCTCCAGCTCACTCAGGTCGAGTTCCTCGACATAGGACCAGATCAGGCGCACCGGATGGTCTTCCCCGATCAGGCTCTCGATATCCACTGCTCGCAACTCGATTTGATCGCGTTGGGGCTCACGAAGTCGCGGCGCTGCGAGCGGCGCCGCACCGGCTTGCGGCTTTGCCTGCTCCGGCAGATCCCCAAACAATTCATCAGCGGCCATCATCCCTCCTGCGAATCCATCACCGCAAGAGAATCACACAGCACCAGCTTTCGGCTATACCGCTTGCGAGCAGTCAAAAAGATTCACAGCCTCTGAGGAGGCCGCGCAGCGGCCGTCTCGAAGGATGCAGGCCGTGGTGGGACCTCATGATTCGAGACGCGTGTTCCGCGCTCCTCACCATGAGGGTCGCGCAGTCGGACTAACCGCCCTTCACAAACTTGGCAAACGCTTCCGCATAATCCGGGTGCCAGCGCGACAGCGCGGGCCGGTTCTCGACGATGTCGCCCGCAGCCCACAGCATGCGCTTCTCGTCGAGTTCGCGCGGCACGTCATTGTCCGGGCAGAGGATGTAGAAGTCGCCGGCCTCGAGCCGCGTCATCATGAAATCGACGGTTTGTTCCGCCGTCCAGGCGCCGGTCGGCTTTTCGGTGCGGCCGCGCGCGGTGAGTCCAGTGAAGACGAAGCCGGGGATCAAGAGGTGCGCGGTGATGCGGCAATCCCGGGTGTTGCGCAGCTCATGCTGGAGCGCCTCGGTGAATGCCTTCACGCCGGCCTTCGAGACGTTGTAGGCGGGATCGCCCGGCGGCGTGGTGATGCCTTGCTTCGAGCCGGTGTTGACGATGAGGCCGGCCTTGCCGCGCGCGATCATGCCGGGCGCAAAGATACGCGCGCCGTTGATGATGCCCCACATGTTGACGCCGATGATGCGCTGCCAGGTATCGGGCTTGCCGAACATCGTACTGCCCGGCTGGATGCCGGCATTGTTCATCAGCACGTCCGTCCCGCCGAAGCGTTTCTGCACGGCGGCTTCCAGTTCCGTCAGGCTCTCCGGCCGGCTGACATCCACCACGGCGGCCATCACATGATCGGCGCCGCCGGATGCGATCGATGACAGTTTTGTTTCGGCCTGCGTCAGCCGCACGGGATCGACGTCCGCGATGCAGACTTTCATGCCGAGCCGCGCAAACTGTTCCGCGGCGGCGAATCCGATGCCGGACCCGCCACCCGTTATCACGGCAACGTTATTGGCTGACAGGGCAGGGTGCGGCATGGAGACACTCTTGATCACAGTGCGCGGGGCGAGAGCAGCCTCCACCTATAGCACGGCAATCTTGCGACCATGCACAAGTCGGCATGGGAGGTCTTCGTTCCGGACCGGCTTTACGCCCATTTGGCATCGCTGTATTTTTATCGACCTAACGATCCCGCCCAGATCGAGCCCAATCAACGACGTCAGAGGGAGTGCAGCCATGGCTGTGTCGCAGGCTATTCCGATCACGCGCCATCCGTTCGCCAACGGGTCCTACAAGCAGATGCTGATCGACGGCAAATGGGTCGATGCGGCTTCTGGCAGGCGCTTCGAGACCCGCAATCCCGCGACCGGCGAACTGCTCGCAACCGTCGCCGAGGGCGACAAGGAAGACATCGATCGCGCGGTCGCGGCTGCGCGGAGCGCCTTCGAGGGGTCCTGGAGCAAGGTCAAGCCGTTCGAGCGGCAGAATCTGCTGCTCAAGCTCGCCGATCTCATCGAGAAGAATTTTGACGAACTGGCGCAGCTCGACACGCTCGACATGGGCGCGCCCGTCAGCCGCACGCGCTCCTACAAGCTGCGCGTGCTCGGCATGCTGCGCTACTACGCGGGGCAGACGACCGCCATCCACGGCGAGACCATCGAGAACTCGCTGCCGGGCGAGATCTTCTCCTACACGCTGAAGGAGCCGGTCGGTGTCGTCGGCGCCATCATTCCGTGGAACGGCCCGTTCACCGCGACGATCTGGAAGATCGGCCCTGCGATCGCGACCGGTTGCACCGTGGTGCTGAAGCCCGCGGAGGAAGCGCCGCTGACCTCGCTGCGCATCGCCGAGCTTGCGTTGGAAGCGGGCGTCCCGCCCGGGGTCATCAACGTCGTGCCCGGCTATGGCGAGACCGCCGGCGCGGCGCTCGCCTCGCATCACGACGTCGACAAGGTCGCCTTCACCGGCTCGCACATCACGGGCCAGTCGATCATCCGCGCTTCTGCCGGCAATCTCAAGCGCGTCTCGCTCGAACTCGGTGGCAAGTCGCCGGACATCGTGTTTGCCGACGCCGATCTCGATGCCGCCGTGCCGGGCGCTGCGATGGCGGTGTTCGCCAATTCCGGTCAGATCTGTAGCGCCGGCACGCGGCTGTTCGTCGAGCAGGCGATCTACGACGAGTTCGTCGGTCGCGTCGCCGAGTTCGGCAAGAAACTGCAAGTCGGCAACGGCCTCGATCCCAACACACAGATCGGCCCGCTGGTCTCCGAGCAGCAGCTCGAGCGCGTCACCGGCTATCTCGATGTCGGCCAGAGGGAAGGCGCCAAGGCGCTCGCCGGCGGTGGCCGCGTGACCGAGGGTGCGCTTGCAAAAGGCTACTTCGTCTCGCCGACCGTCTTCGCGGGCGTCCAGGACAACATGCGCATCGCGCAGGAGGAGATCTTTGGCCCCGTGATCTCCGCGATCGCGTTCAAGGACATGGACGAGCTCGTCAAGCGCGCCAACGCCACGATGTTCGGCCTCGGTTCGGGTCTGTGGACGCGTGACGTCAGCAAGGCGCATCATGTTGCCAAGTCGCTGCGTGCCGGCTCGGTCTGGGTCAATTGCTACCAGGCGATGGACCCGGCCGTGCCCTTCGGCGGTTACAAGATGAGCGGCTATGGCCGCGAATCCGGCAAGCAGCACGTCGAGGAATATCTCAATGTAAAGGCCGTCTGGATCAAGACAGCGTAATCCTCATTCTCTTCCCGCATCTCGCGGGACGGAAAATTCGCTGCAGGGGGCGGTCTGCGCTCGACAAGCACGACCTTGCCTATCTGCACTTCATCGAGCCGCGCTCGAGTGGCTCGGGTCGCGCCGAGGTCAACTGGCAGAATGTGCCATCGGCGATGGTGCTGTTCCGTCCGCTCTATGGCGGCGTCCTCATGACCGCCGGCGGCTTCTCCGGCGAGACTGCGAATGCCGCGATCGCCGACGGCCGTGCCGACCTCATCGCCTTCGGTCGCATCTTCATCTCCAACCCCGATCTGCCGCGCCGCCTGCAACACGACTATCCGGTCACGCCCTACAATCGCGCGACGTTCTATGGCGGCGGGGGTATACGGATTATCCGGTCTATGATGAGCTGACGCCGGCATGAGCCTGCTTCGTCATTCCGGGCCTGCGCTTTCGGCGCTTCCCTGAATGACAGTTGAGAGAGATACACCATGGCCAAAGCCGCAGTCGCCGCAGGAACCGCCACCGGCCAATGCCTCTGCGGCAAGGTCACCTTCGAAATCGACGTGCCGGCGCGCTGGGCCTGGCACGATCACTCCGCATCGAGCCGCCGTGCCCACGGCGCGGCCTATGCGACCTACGTCGGAAGCTGGAAGAAGCGTTTCCGCATCACGTCGGGCAAGACCGCGCTGACCCGCTACGAGGACAAGGCGACCAAGACGGCGCGCAGCTTCTGCTCGCATTGCGGCACGCCGATCGCCTATGAGCGCCCGCGCGGCCCGCACATGGTCAACATTCCCCGCGCGCTCTTCAACGAGCGTACCGGCCGCCAGCCGCTCTATCACATCGCGATCGAGGAGCTCCAGGAATGGGCCTATACCGGCGAGCCGCTGGTGCCGCTGAAGGGCTTTCCCGGCGTGGTCTGGCAGCGCTCGAAAACGAAGAAGCGCGCTAGCGGCGAGGACCCTTTTGAGCTCGGCCGCGAGGAGGCGCTTTAGGCTTTGCCGTGATCTTGGCTTTCGCTGAAGCGGCCTTTCGCGGTGGAGTTTTGCGCGCTGCGGTCTTTGCCGGCATCGCAGCGACAAAGTCGAGCCCGCGCTTCACCCATTTCTTGAGCTCGGCATCGATCTGGTAACCCTCCGGCGCGACGCGGACGAAGCCGGTCATGATGCGCCCGCGCATCTCCATCGGGCTCGCATGCGGCTCCTGCAGCATGCGCGCATGCGCCTCGGGGCCGACGCGGATCAGCATCCCGCCGCGCCCGCTGACGGTGCAGCACATGGTGTTGTTCACCATGAAGCAGAGGCCGCCCATCATCTTCTTTTCCGCGACGTAGCGCTGGCCTGCCAGCAATTTGCGCACGCGTGCGGCGGTGGTCTCGTCATAGGCCATTGTGTCCCCCTCAAGAGTTCACGCTGCAGCAGATGTTCCCAGTCTACGCGCTCCGGTGCAACGCAGCCATGACCGCGCTTCCTTGCGCGCATGCTTCGACTTCGGCCATCATGCCCCGACCCTCCGGCAACGTCCGCGAGGCCCGGAGGAAACATGAAGAACCGCATCACCGGCCGCTCCGCCTTTCTCGCACTGCTGCGGGACGAAGGGATCACGCATCTGTTCGGCAATCCCGGCACCACCGAATTGCCGATCATGCATGCGCTGAAGGACCATCCTGATCTCACCTATGTGATGGCGATGCAGGAAAGCCTGGTGGTCGCGATCGCCGACGGCTTCAGCCGCGCCTCCGGACAACTCGTCGCCTGCAACGTCCATGTCGCGCCTGGGCTCGGCAATGCCATGGGCTCGCTCTACAACGCCCAGTTCACGGGCACGCCGATGATTTTGACCGCAGGCCAGCAGGAGCAGGGCCACGGCCTGATGGAGCCGGTGCTGTATGGTCCGCTGGTGCGCATGGCCGAGCCGCTGGTGAAATGGGCGGTCGAGGTGACGCGGCTGGAGGATCTTCCGCGCATCGTGCGCCGCGCTGCGAAAGTCGCGACCACGCCGCCCACGGGGCCGGTGTTCATTTCGTTGCCCGGCGATATCCTCAACAGCGAAGCGGGCATTGATCTTGGCCGTTCCACCCGCATCGATGCGCGCACAAGGCCGTCCGATGAGACCATGAAGGCATTCGCCGCACGTCTCCTCAAGGCCGAGCGTCCCGTCATCGTCACCATGGACGAAGTGGTCAAGAGCGATGCGCTGAAGGAGGCCGCCGAGCTCGCGGAGCTCCTGGGCGCGGCCGCCTACCAATCCTCCACGGCTTATGGTGCGCACTTCCTCTCGGAAAGCCCGAGCTTCGTCGGTACGCTTGCGCGCCTCCAGAAGGTGGCGCGCGATACGCTCGCGCCTTACGATCTGCTCATCGCGCTCGGCGGCGATCCCGTACGGATGTCGGTCTATAGCGAGGGCGATCCTCTGCCGGATGGACTCCCCATCGTTCAGGTCGGCCTCGTCGATTGGGAGATCGCCAAGAATTTTGGCACGGAAATCGCGCTCAAGGCTGACGTGAAGGAGACACTGCGCGCGCTGATCGCGGTGTTGAAGCAGATGGGCGGCGCCGCGCTGGAGCGGCGTGCGAAGGAACGCCTCGCCGAACTTGCGCCGAAGAACTGGACCGCGCGCCGCGCGGCGCTGGTCGAGCAGATCACGAAGGCGAGGGACCGCACGCCGATCGATCCCGATTGGCTGACACTGCAACTGGTCGAGGCGATGCCGGACAACGCGATCCTCGTCGACGAGGGCCTCACCTCAGCTCGCCAGCTCGCGAGCCTGCGCCCGCATCGCGACCGCTACGGCTATCATGGCCTCGCCTCCGGCGGCATCGGCTGGGGCCTGCCGGCGTCCGTCGGCGTCAGCCTGGCTAATCCTACGCGGCCGGTGGTGTGCTTCTCGGGCGACGGCAGCGCGATGTATTCGATCCAGTCGCTCTGGACCGCCGCCCACCACAGGCTGCCGCTCACGATCGTCATTGCCAACAATGGCGGCTATCGCATCATCAAGCAGCGCCTGCTCGCCTTCCATCGCGATGACAATTATGTCGGCATGGATTTCGTCGACCCGCCGGTGGATTTTGTCGGGATTGCGCGGTCACTCGGATGCGAGGCGATCAAGGTGAGTGACCCGAAGGAGCTGAAGCCAACCTTCGCCTCCGCCTTCAACCGCGCCGGCACCAAGCTGATCGAGGTGATTGTGGACGGGAAGGTATAGGGCAGCGACTGCCTCACCGCATTCTCAGTCGTCATCGGCCGCGAAAGCGGGTGACCCAGTATTCCAGAGACGGCAGTTGGCTACGGAGAGGTCGCGGCGTGCTGGATGCCCCGCCTTCGCCTTCGCGGGAGCATGACAGCGTATGTGGCGAGCTGTTACCCCTTCCACCCCACCCGATAGCCCGCCGCGGGGTGCGGTGCGGTGAGCCGGGCGCGGCCGGCGCCGAACAGCTTTTCCCGCAGAGTGCCCTTGGCATAGTCCGCCTTGTAGCGGCCGCGCCGGGTCAGCTCCGGCACCAGCATGTCGGCGATATCCTCGAAATCGCCGGGCGAGATGGCAAACGCCACGTTCAGGCCGTCGACGTCGGTTGCCTCGAACCACTCCTCGATCTTGTCTGCCACCGTCTCCGGCGTTCCCACCACGACCGGCCCGGCACCGCCGATGCCGACATGCTCGATGACGTCGCGCACGGTCCAGACGCGGTCGGGATCGGCGCGGGTGACGTTGTCCATCGCGCTGCGGCCGGCATCGTTCTGCACGTGACGGACCTGCTGATCGAGTTCGTAGCCGGAGAAATCGACACCGGTCCATCCCGACATCAGGGCGAGTGCGCCTTCTGGGCTGATGTGGCGGCGATAGTCGGCGTATTTCTCCTTGGCTTCCGCCTCGGTCCTCCCGAGGATCAGGGTCATCATCGAGAACATCAGGATCTCGGTCGGGTTGCGCCCGAGCTCGGCCGCCGTCTGGCGGATCGCCGCAACGCGCGGTGCGATCACCTTCGCCGACGGTCCGGACATGAACACGCATTCGGCATGCTGGGCCGCGAACTGTCGTCCGCGCGGCGAGGTGCCGGCCTGGTACAGCACGGGCGTGCGCTGCGGCGAGGGTTCGCTCAGATGAATCGTGTTGTTGAGCCGAAAATTCTGGCCCTGATGCTTGACGCGATGGACCTTCGCGGGATCGGTGAAGATGCCCCGCGCGCGGTCACGCAGTGCCGCGTCATCCTCCCAGCTTCCTTCCCAGAGCTTGTAGACGACCTCCATATATTCATCGGCAATGTCGTAGCGGTCGTCATGCGCGGTCTGCTTGTCCTTGCCGGCGCCGCGCGCGGCGCTGTCGAGATAGCCGGTGACGACGTTCCAGCCGATCCGCCCTTCGGTCAGATGATCGAGCGTCGACATTCGTCGCGCGAAGGGATAGGGCGGCTCGAAGGAGAGGTTGGAGGTGACGCCGAAGCCGAGATTCTGCGTCACCGCCGCCATCGCCGAGAGCAGCAGCAGCGGCTCGTTCGACGGCGTCTGCGCGGCGTTGCGCAATGCGGCATCGGGACTATTGCCATAGACGTCATAGACGCCCAGCACATCGGCCAGGAACAATCCGTCGAAGCGGCCACGCTCCAGCGTCTTCGCCAGATCGATCCAGTAGGGCAGGCGATTGTATTCGGCGGTGCGGTCGCGCGGATGGGTCCATAGGCCCGGTGATTGATGCGCGACGCAATTCATCGCAAATGCGTTGAGCCGAATTTCTTTCGCCATGCTTGTCCCTCGGCGCCACTATCCCCGGGCTCATCTCGATGCTATCGGTCCCCGGCAGCTGGCCAGGTTCTTGCTTTCGGCCGGCCGTTGGCCAGAGTCAATCGCCAGCTCCCGCCACTTCCGAAAGACGGCGTATCCCGCTACGCTTGTTCCAAATCCGGGCTTGAAGAAGAACGAAATGACCAGAGCCGACGCCATCGCCCGCGCAGTTGAGGATTTTTCATCCGGGACGTTCCTCGCAGAGCTCGACCGCCGCGTCGCCTATCGCACCGAAAGCCAGAATGCCTCGCGCGGCGCCGAGCTGCGTGCCTATCTGGAACAGGAGATGCGCCCCGCCTTTACCGCGCTCGATTTCGAGAGCCGGCTGGTGGAGTCGCCGAGCGGCAAGGCGCCATTCCTGATTGCCGAGCATATCGAGAGTGCGTCCGCGCCGACCGTGCTGGTCTATGGCCATGGCGATGTCGTCGACGGCATGGAAGGCGAGTGGCGCGACAATCGCGATCCCTGGCGCGCGACGACGTCAGGCCATCGCGTCTACGGCCGCGGCACCGCCGACAACAAGGGCCAGCACAGCATTAACATGGCCGCGCTCCGCGCCGTGCGCGCGGCGCGCGGCGGCAGGCTCGGCTTCAATGCCAAATTCATCGTCGAGATGGGCGAGGAGATCGGCTCGCCGGATCTGGCGAAGGTCTGCGATCTCAATCGCGAGGCGCTGAGGGCCGATCTGTTCATGGCCTCCGATGGCCCGCGCCTGTCCGCCGATCGCCCGACGCTATTCCTCGGCTGCCGCGGCGGTATCCGTATCCATCTCGACGTTAACTTGCGTGATGGCGGACATCACTCCGGCAATTGGGGTGGTGTGCTCGCCAACCCCGCGACCATTTTGGTGAACGCGATTTCCACGCTGGTCGACGGTCAGGGCCGCCTGCAGCTCGACGCGCTGAAGCCGCCGCGCCTCACCAACCAGATCCGCAGCTTCCTTGCCGATGTCAAAGTCGAGCCGACCGAGGACGAGCCATCGCTCGCCGAGAATTGGGGCGAGGACGGATTGTCGGCAGCCGAACGCCTCTACGCCTGGAACACGCTCGAGGTGCTGGCGATGTCGTCGGGCAATATCGAGAAGCCCGCGAACGCGATCCCCGGCCATGCCAACGCGGTGCTGCAGTTGCGCTTCGTGGTCGGCACAGGGATCGACGGCCTCGTCGAGGCGATCCGCGCGCATCTCGTCGCAAAGGGATTTCCGATGGTCGAGGTGCGGGCAGCGCAGAGCTTTGCCGCCTCACGGACCGATTTCGACAGCCCCTGGATCAAATGGGCCGCGGACTCCGTGCAAGCGACCACCGGCAAGGCGCCCGCGATCCTGCCGAACTTCGGCGGCTCGTTGCCGAACGACGTGTTCTCCGAGATTCTTGGTTTGCCGACGATCTGGGTGCCGCATTCCTATCCCGGCTGCTCCCAGCATGCGCCCAATGAGCACATCCTGCTGCCATTGACCGAAGAGGCCTTGACTGTGATGGCTGGCCTATTCTGGGATCTGGGCGAGCTGCCCCAGCCGTTAACCTGAGCCCACAATCCAGCCAAAAGTCACATTCTATTCCGGCCCGATTTGTGCTTGCATCCGCCGGCCATTCCATAAGGGGAGAAAAAAGTGAAACATTTCCGTAACTTCGGCCTCGTGCTCGCCGCCAGTCTGGCCGTCGCGAGCCAGGCCAGTGCCGAGGAGCTGACCGGGACGCTCAAGAACATCAAGGACACGGGCGCCATCACGCTCGGCTTCCGCGACTCCTCGATCCCGTTCTCCTATCTCGACGACAACCAGAAGCCCATCGGGTTCGCGATGGACATCTGCTACAAGATCGTCGACGCCGTGAAGAAGGAGCTCAAGCTCGACAAGCTCGAGGTCAAGCTCAACCCGGTGACCTCGGCGACGCGCATTCCGCTGATGGCCAATGGTACCATCGACCTCGAATGCGGCTCGACCACCAACAATGCCGAGCGGCAGAAGCAAGTCGCCTTCACCAATACCCACTTCCTGACCGCGAGTCGCTACGTGTTCAAGAAGTCGAGCGGCCTCAAATCGATCGATGATCTCAAGGGCAAGACGGTGGTCTCGACCGCCGGCACCACCAACATCAAGCAGCTCACCGAAGCCAATGTCGCGCGTAGCCTGGGTGCCAACATCATCCCGGCCAAGGACCACGCCGAAGCCTTCCTGATGGTGGAGACCGATCGCGCCGTGGCCTTCGTGATGGACGACATCCTGCTCGCCAGCCTCGTTGCCGGCTCCAAGAGCCCGTCCGACTACGTGATCTCCAAGGATGCGTTCTCCAAGCCCGAGCCCTACGGCATCATGCTGCGGAAGGACGACGCCGCCTTCAAGAAGGTGGTCGATGCAGCGACCGCCGCGCTCTATACCTCCGGCGAGGGAGAGAAGATCTACAACAAGTGGTTCATGGACAAGATCCCGCCGAAGGGCCTGAACCTCAACACGCCGATCTCGGCCGAATTGAAGAACGAGTTCGCCAAGCCGACGGACTCGCCGAACCCGGACGACTATAAGTAAGGCTCGATCTTTCCGCCCAAGCAGTGGCTCGTACATTGCATGAGCGGCGCAATACTCTTCGCCTCTCCCCGCGTACGGGGAGAGGCCGGATCGCATCGCAAGATGCGATCCGGGTGAGGGGAGTCTCCGCGAGTCCAGCTAGCAACTCCCTCGTGGAGAGTCCCCTCACCCCAACCCTCTCCCCCGCAAGCGGGGAAGGGGGCTAGGTAGCTGATCGCTGCAACGAGACTGATCTCATCCAGCAAGAGCTGGGTTGTTCGCGCGGGGGACTCGTGAACTATAATTGGAACTGGGGAATTTTCTTCCAGCCGAACCCGATGGGTACCGGTACCTATCTCGACATGCTGTTGTCGGGTTTGGTGCTGACGCTCGAGACCGCGGTGCTGGCCTGGATCATCGCATTGATCACCGGCTCGATCGTCGGCGTCATGCGCACGCTGCCGTCGAAGGCCGCCAACTGGTTCGGCTTCTGCTGGGTCGAGTTCTTCCGCAACATGCCGCTCTTGGTGCAGCTCTTCCTGTGGTACTTCGTGCTGCCGGAAATGCTGCCGAAGGCCGCCGGCCTGTGGCTGAAGCAACTGCCGAACGCGCCGTTCTGGACGGCGTCGATCGGCGTCGGCCTGTTCATGTCGGCCCGCGTCGCTGTGCAGTTGCAGGCGGGTATCGGCTCGCTGCCGCGCGGGCAGAAGATGGCGGCGACCGCGCTCGGTCTGACGACCGTGCAGGGCTATCGCTACGTGCTGCTGCCGATGGCTTTCCGCATCATCCTGCCGCCGCTGACCTCGGAGTTCCTGAACACCATCAAGAACACCGCGGTCGCCATCACCATCGGCCTGCTGGAACTGACCGGACAGGCGCGCTCGATGCAGGAGTTCTCGTTCCAGGTGTTCGAGGCCTTCACGGCCGCGACCATCCTCTATCTCCTCGTCAACGCCGTGGTCGTGACCGCGATGCGCTTCCTCGAGCGCTGGGTCGCGATCCCCGGCTACATCACGGGGAAATAGCGATGCTCGGCAGTTTCGATTTCGACGTCATCCGCCGCGCGCTGCCATACCTGTTCTATGAGGGCATGACGTTCACGCTGATGCTCACGGGGCTCGCCGCGCTCGGGGGCCTGATCTTCGGCACGGCGATCGCATTGATGCGGCTGTCAGGCTACAGGCTGCTCGGCCGCATCGCCGGGCTCTATGTCGACTTCATGCGCTCGCTGCCGCTGGTGCTCGTCATCTTCTGGTTCTACTTCCTGGTGCCCTATATCGGGCAGTGGCTGACCGGCGCGCCGCGGCCGATCAAGGTCGGCGCGTTCGCTTCCTCGCTCATCACCTTCATCATGTTCGAGGCGGCCTATTTCTCCGAGATCATGCGCGCCGGCATCCAGTCGATCTCGCGCGGGCAGCCGGCCGCGGCGAGCGCGCTCGGCCTGACCTACGGGCAGACCATGCGCTATGTCGTGCTGCCGCAGGCCTTCCGCAACATGCTGCCGGTGCTGATCACGCAAACCATCGTGCTGTTCCAGGACACCTCGCTGGTCTACGTGCTGTCGATCACGGATTTCCTGGGCGCCGCCAGCAAGGTCGCGCAGCGCGACGGGCGTCTCGTCGAGATGTACCTGTTCGCGGCCGTCGTCTACTTCACCATTTCCTGCATCGCGTCCTTCGGCGTTCGCCGCCTCCAGTCGCGCATCGCCATCATCCGCTAGAGCCCCGTCATGATCGAGATCAGTCACGTCGACAAATGGTACAGCGCCTCGTTTCAGGTGCTGAAGGATTGCACCACCAGTGTCGCCAAGGGCGAGGTGGTAGTGGTATGCGGCCCCTCGGGCTCGGGCAAATCCACGCTGATCAAATGCGTCAACGCGCTGGAGCCGTTCCAGAAGGGCGACATCGTCGTCGACGGCACCAAGGTCAACGATCCCAAGACCGATCTGCCGAAGCTGCGCGCGCGGGTCGGCATGGTGTTCCAGCATTTCGAGCTGTTCCCGCATCTCAAGATCATCGACAATCTCTGCCTCGCGCAGGAGAAGGTGATCGGGCGTGCGCACGACAAGGCGGTGACGAAGGGCATGCAGCTCCTGGAACGTGTCGGGTTGAAAGAGCAGGCGCATAAGTTTCCGGCGCAGCTCTCCGGCGGTCAGCAGCAGCGCGTCGCGATTGCGCGCGCGCTCGCGATGGACCCGATCGCCATGCTGTTCGACGAGCCGACCTCCGCGCTCGATCCCGAGATGATCAGCGAGGTGCTGGACGTCATGGTCGACCTCGCCCGCGAAGGCATGACCATGATGGTCGTGACCCACGAAATGGGCTTTGCCCGCAAGGTCGCCAACCGCGTGATCTTCATGGACCGCGGCGAGATCGTCGAGGATGCCCCGAAGGACGACTTCTTCGGCAAGCCCAGAAGCGACCGCGCGCAGAAGTTCTTGTCGAAGATTCTGTCGCACTAACTCCGTCGTCATTCCGGGATGCGCCGAAGGCGCAGGCCCGGAATCCATCGGGCGGCAGTACTCGCGGTGAAATGGTTTCCGGGCTCGCTTCGCGCCGCCCCGGAATGACGGGTTGAGGGTTTCGCGACATCGGCAAATCCCGTATACGGACGGGTAATCCCCCATTCCCACCAGGAGACCTCTCGTGGACTCGATCGCCTATGTCAACGGCTCATTCGTCCCGCTCTCGGACGCCAAAATCTCGGTCCTCGATCGCGGCTTCCTGTTCGCGGACGGCATCTACGAAGTCGCGGCGGTGCTTGACGGGAAGCTGGTCGACAATGCTTCGCATCTTGCCCGGCTCGAACGCTCGGTCGGCGAGATCAAGCTGAAGCTGCCGGAGACGGTCGAGCGCATCACCGAGATCCAGAAGGAGCTCGTCGCGCGCAACAAGCTCGCCAATGGTCTGGTCTATCTCGAAGTGACGCGCGGCGCCGACACGGGGCGCGACTTCGCTTTCCCCAAGGGCGACGTCAAGCCGACGCTGGTCATGTTTACGTCCGAGAAGGACATCATCAACGCGGCCTCGGCCAAGACCGGCATCAACGTCATCACGGTGCCCGACATCCGCTGGGAACGGCGCGACATCAAGAGCGTGGCGCTGCTTGCGCAGGTCTTGGCCAAGCAGGCCGCGGCCGAAGCCGGCGCGGGCGAAGCGTGGATGCTCGAGGACGGTTTTGTCACTGAAGGCGGCTCGTCGTCGGCATTCATCCTGACGCAGGACGACGTCATCGTGACCCGGCAGAATTCGAATTCCATTTTGCCGGGTTGCACCCGCAAGGCCGTGGTGGCGCTTGCCGAAGAACGCCAGCTCCGGGTCGAGGAGCGCGCCTTCACGGTCACTGAGGCGCTCGCCGCCAAGGAAGCTTTCATCACCTCCGCCTCGCTGTTCGTGCAGCCGGTGGTGGCGATCGACGGCAAGCAGGTCGGCGGCGGCAAGCCCGGCCCGATGGCGGCGCGCCTGCGCGAGATCTACGTGGAGTTCGCGAAGGCGACGGGGGTGTAGCGAACTTCGCTCGCAAACGAACGAGGGGCGCGACACGGTCGCCACACACTCCGCCGTCATCGCACCGGCTTGACCGGGCGATCCAGTACGCCGCGGCGTCTATCGTGAATCTCGCTGTCTCTGGAATACTGGATGCCCCGCCTGCGCGGGGCATGACAGTTGAGAGTGTGGAAGCAGCGTCGCGCTCATCACATCATCGACGGCATCCCTCACGCCACCGACGTTTTCACCTTCACAGGATGAACTGCCCGGAACGCGATCGCGATCCTGTTCCACGCATTGATGGCCCCGATCAGCATCGTCAGGTTGACCGTCTCCTCCTCGGAGAATTGCCCGCGCACCTGCTCGTAGACGAAGTCGGGCGCATGCGTTTGCGAGATCAGCGTCACCGACTCGGTCCAGGCCAATGCCGCGCGTTCGCGGTCGGTATAGAGCGGGGATTCGCGCCAGGCGTTGAGCAGGTAGATGCGCTGCTCAGTCTCGCCGCGCTTGCGCGCGTCCTCGGTGTGCATGTTGATGCAAAAGGCGCAGCCGTTGATTTGCGATGCGCGGATCTTGACGAGCTCGATCAGCGATTTTTCCAGGCCCGTTGACTGGATGTGAGTTTCCAGCGCGGTCAACGCCTTGATGGTCTCGGGGGCGGCCTGGTAGAAATTCATGCGCGGCTTCATGGTGGTTCTCCTTGGGTTGGTCAGTGGGCTCCGCCCGCCGAAACATGGCCGGGCTGCTTCAGGAAGAGGGACGCGATCAAGGCGACGATCAGGGCCGCGCCGAGCAAATAGAAGGTGTCGCTGAAGGCGAGGATGAAGGCCTGCTTCTGCACGACATGGCCGATCGCAACGTAGGCGCGATGCGCCGCGTCGGCGCGGTCGACGACGCCGTGATTGACGAAATACTGGGTTAGCTGCTCCAGCCGCGTGCGGGTCGCCTGCTCGAACACCGACACCGACTGCGTCAGCACATTGGAGTGATATTGCTCGCGCTTGGTCAACACGGTCTGCAACAGCGCGATGCCGACGGCGCCGCCGAGATTGCGCATCATGTTGAACAGGCCCGAGGCCGAGCCCGCATTCTCCGGCTCGATGCCGGCGGTGGCGACGGCCGACAGCGGCGCCATCACCAGCGCCTGGCCGATCGCGCGGACGATGTTGGGCCACATCAGCTGATCGGCGGCATAGTCGCTGGTCATATAGACGTTCATGAAGTTCGAGCCTGCAAACAGCACGAAGCCGATGCCGATGATGATCCGCGCATCGAAACGCTGCATCAGGCGCGGCACCAGCGGAATCAGCACGAGCTGCGGCAGCCCGGTCCAGGCCAGCACCATGCCGATCTGCTCGGCATTATAGCCCTGAATGCGTGCCAAATATTGCGGCAGGATGAACACGGAACCGTAGAGCGCGACGCCGAGCAGGAAATTCGCGAGCATGCCGAAGCCGAAATTGCGGCGGACCAGGAGGCGCAGATTGAGCAGCGGCTTCTCGACGGTCAACTCGATGATGAGGAACGCGGTCAGCGCGACGGTGGCGATGACGGACAGCTTGACGATGAAGGGCGAGCCGAACCAGTCGTCCTTGTTGCCTTCCTCCAGCACGGTCTGAAGCGCGGACAGGCCGATCGCCATGGTGATGATGCCGGCCCAGTCGCCGTCGCGCAGCAGCGCGAGCTTCATGGGCTTCGGTTCCAGCGCGTACCAGAGCATGCCGACCATGACCGCGCCCGGCACCAGGTTGACGTAGAAGATGTACTGCCAGCCAAGGTTCTCGGTGAGATAGCCGCCGATGGTCGGGCCGATCGCAGGGGCAAACGTCGCCGACAGCGCGAACAGCGCAAGGCCCACCGCCTGCTTGGCGCGCGGCAGCAGCGTGATGATGAGCGTGAAGGCCATTGGGATCAGAACGCCGCCGGTAAAGCCTTGCACTGCGCGCAGCACGATCATCTGCGGCAGGTCCTGTGCTAGAGCGCAGGCCGCCGAGAGAACCAGGAACAGGATCGCGTTGGTCAGCAGATAGACGCGGATTGAGAACACCTGCGCGAGCCAGCCGGAGAGTGGGATCACGACGATCTCCGCGATCAGATAGGAGGTCGAGATCCAGCCGCCGTCGTCGATGCCGGCGCCGATCGCGCCCTGGATGTCGGCAAGCGAAGCGTTGACGATCTGGATGTTCAGCACTGCCATGAAGGCGCCGAGGGTTGCGCCAATCACAGCGATCCAGGTTCTTGCGGAAGCCGCGGACGTGGCGGGCGCAGCCGGAGCCGGAATGGATGCGGCGGAAGCGGTGTTCAGGGCGGGTTGGAGCGTGCTCATGGAAGCCTCGTCTCGTTTGCGGAGACAGGATGCATTAGGCGGATAGTTTTGATAATTGCGCGAGTTCTGGAAGGATCGTCCGGCAAAGCTTGATAATCGGGTGACAGCGGCGGCCTTAGCCGCCGCCTGCCACGTGGCCGATGACGCGCGTGCCCGTTTCTTGCCCAGCCAGCACGGCCTGCTTGGTGTTGACGGTCGGCACCGCCGACATGCCGGGGCGTAGCAGGCCGCTCAAACTGTGATCGTCGAGCACGATCTTCACCGGCACGCGCTGCACGATCTTGGTGAAATTGCCGGTGGCGTTGTCAGGCGGCAGCAGCGCGAATTCCAGACCGCTCGCCGGCGACAGGCTGTCGACACGGCCGTGCAGCGTCTGATTGCGAAAACTATCGACGTGCAGTTGCACCGGCTGACCGGCGCGCACATGGGTGAGCTGCGTCTCCTTGAAGTTAGCGACGACATAGACCGCGTCCAGCGGCACGACCGCCATCAACTGCGTGCCGGCTTGCACGAGCTGGCCAACCCGTAGCGAACGGGCGCCGACCGTGCCGTCCACCGGTGCGGTGATTTGGGTGTAGGAGAGATTGAGCGAGGCCTGCTCCGCGACGGCACGGGCGCGTTCGAGCTGTGCCACGGCCTTGGCGCGCTCGGTGGTGAGCACGTCGACCTTGCGCTGCGCGGCTGAGAGGCCTGATTTCGCGTGCTGCAATTGCGCGTCGCTGGCGCGGAGCGCGGCGTCGGTCTGCTGTGCGCGCTGGATCGTACCGGAACCCGACTTCATCAGCTCGGCGTAACGCGCGCGCTCCTCCTGCGCGAATTTCAGATTGGCCTCTGCCGCAGCGACATCCGCCATGCTCTGTTCGATGATTGGCTGTTGCAGCTCGATCTGTGCATCGAGATTTCGCACCGAGGCCTCGCCGGCGGCAACGTCGGCGCGGGCCTGGTCGAGCGCAGCCTTGAAGTCGCGCTCGTCGATTCGCGCCAGCACCTGGCCCGCCCGAACCTTCTCATTGTCGCCGACCAGCACCTGGGCGATGTAGCCGGAGACCTTTGGCGCGATGATCGTGGAGTCCGCCTTCACATAGGCGTCATCAGTGGATTCGAGATAGCGCCCGGTGGTCAGGTAGTCGTAGCCAAAATCGCCCGCTGCCGCGACGCCGAGCATCAGGGCGAGCGCGATGGCTGCCCGCTTGATTGCCTGGCGCGACGGGCGAAGGCCGATTTTGGCAGTGGGTTCAGTGACATAAGCGACGTTCGACATGGCATCCTCACGACATTTCCGGGCGCCCCTTTGCGAAAGGAGGCGTCTTGTGACGGTAAGATGCGCTGTCCCGTCCATTGTGATAATCCCCAAAGAACTGGAAGCATTATCCAGCCACAGCGGATAATCGGAGGCCTCGATCATGGACCGCTTCACCAGCCTCACGGCCTTCGTCCGGGTGGTCGAAAACGGCGGATTCTCCGCCGCCGCCCGCCGCCTCAACATGTCGACGACCATGGTGAGCAACCACGTCCAGGCGCTGGAGGACCGGCTCGGCGTGCGTCTCCTCAACCGCACGACGCGGAAAGTGAGCCTCACCGAAATCGGCCAGGCCTATTACGACCGCTCGACCCAGATCCTCGCCGACCTCGAACAGGCCGACGACATCGCCGGCGCGCTGCAATCGACGCCGCGCGGCACGCTCCGCGTCCACACCGCCACCCACATGGTGCCGTTCGTCGCGCCGGTGGTGGCCGAATTCCTGTCGGCTTATTCGGAGGTGAAGGTCGACCTGCGCATGGGCGAGGCCAATGTCGACCTGATCGAGGAGGGCTATGACATCGCCTTGCGCATGACCTCGCCACCGGATTCAAGCCTGATCGTGCGAAGCCTCGCGACCTGGCGGCACGTGCTGTGCTGTTCGCACGACTATCTCGACAAGCATGGACGCGTGCAGCAGCTCGATGAACTCGCCGGGCACAATTGCGGTCGTCATCTGAACTATCCGTTCGGCGACGAATGGCGCTTCCTCGATCGGAAGGGAACGCCGGCATCGGTGCGCATCTCAGGCAGCCTCATCACCAACAGCGGGGAGGCGTTGCGCGAAGTGGCGCTGGCGGGCGCTGCGGTCTGCCTGATGGCCGGATTTCTGATCAGTGACGACCTCGAAGCCGGCCGTCTGGTACGGCTGCTGCCTGAATACCGAACGGTCGAACTCTCGATGAATGCGGTCTATCCGCATCGGCACCATTTGTCGGCGAAGGTCAGAACCTTCCTCGACATGCTGGTGCATCACAGTGCAGAGCAGCAAAAGCTGATCAACCCCTACTCCTAAAGCGGTGGGAGACGTGACGCCGGTTCCCCTGCATGGGCGCTTCCTGCGCCACGCATCAGAAGCCTTCGGCGGCGGTGCCTGTCCTCATTTTCGTGGACGCAGAGCCTCCTCAGGCAGCCCGGGCAGTTGCTGGCTGCGCCAGCAAGGATGCGACCTCGGCCTTGACCTTCGCGATCGCGGCGTCCTTCACCGGCCCGTAGCCACGAATGTCCATCGGCGCCTTGGCGATGGCCACGAGATCAGGCAGATGCGCGGTGTCGAGCCGACCGAGCATCACGTCGATCAGTCCCTCGTACCAGGCGATCAGCTCGCGTTCCGCGCGCCGTTCGGCCGTGTAGCCGAACGGATCGAACGGCGTGCCGCGCAGCCTCTTTAGCCGGGCGAGCACGGAGAGCGGCATCTGGATCCATTGCCCGAAGGCGCGCTTGCGCGGACGGCCGCGTGCGTCCCGCTTTGCGGGGAGGAAGGGCGGCGCCAGATGATAGTTGACCCTGAAATCGCCGTCGAATTCGCGCTTCAGAGTGTCGAGGAAGCCGGTCTGCATATGCAGGCGAGCCACCTCGTATTCGTCCTTGTAGGCCATCAGCTTGAACAGGGAGCGCACGACCGCGTCGGTTAGCGCAGCGTTGCCAAACCTGGATTCGGCGCGGCGAACCTTCGCGATCATCGCCCGATAGCGCGCCGCATACGCCGCGTCCTGATACGCAGTCAGGAATTCGGCACGACGGTCAATCATCTGATCGAGCGTCTCGGCGGCAGGAGAGCCTTCTGGCTTGGGAAGAGAATCCGGATCGGCCGCGGCGATCCGGCCCCAGGCAAAAGCCTGCTTGTTGCGCTCGACCGAGACGCCGTTGAGCTCGATCGCGCGGAGCAGCGCTTGCAGCGAGACCGGCACCAGTCCCTGCTGCCAGCCAAAGCCGAGCATGATGATGTTGGCATAGACGGCATCGCCGAGCAGGCGTTCGGCCAGAGCGTTCGCGTTGATGGTGTCGAGGTTGGTCTCGCCGATGACCTGGCGGATCGCGCGCAGGCGGGCGGGCGAGGCGAGATCGGCGTCGCGGAAGCGGACGACGTCGCCGGTCGGCATCTCCGCCGTGTTGATCGCGGCGCGCGTGCCGCGGCGATAGGTGCCGGAGGCCTTTGGCGAGGAGCTGACGACGAGGTCGCAGCCGATCAGCGCATCGGCGGCGCCCTGATCGATGCGCACCTGATGCAAGGCCTCCGGGCTCGCGGCGAGACGGATGTAGCTCAGCACGGGGCCAAATTTCTGCGCAAAGCCGGTGAAATCGAGAACCGAGACGCTGCGGCGTTCGAGATGCGCGGCCATGCCGATCAGCGCGCCGACCGTAATCACGCCGGTGCCGCCGACGCCGGTGACGAGCAGGTCGTAGGGGCGGTCGAGTGTTGCAGGTGCGGGCAGGGGAAGGGTGGCCGCACGGCCTGTCGCGTCAATGCTGCTTGCGGTCTTCGCCCGGCGCGTGGCACCCTCGACGGTCACAAAACTCGGACAAAAGCCGTTGAGGCAGGAAAAATCCTTGTTGCAGGCCGACAGGTTGATCTGGCGCTTTCGGCCGAACGGCGTGTCCTTCGGCTCGACGCTCAGGCAGTTGGACTCGACCGAGCAATCGCCACAGCCCTCGCAGACGAGGTCGTTGATGTAGGCAAAGCGCTTCGGATCGGTCATCTGGCCGCGCTTGCGCCGGCGGCGCTTCTCGGTGGCGCAGGTCTGCTGATAGATCAGCACCGAGACTCCGGGGATCTCGCGCAGCTCGCGCTGCACCGCGTCCATCTCCTCGCGCGGATGGATGGTCACGCCGCTGGGCAAATCGGCCGGGGAAAACTGCGCGGGATCGTCCGACACCAGCGCGATGCGAAAGACGCCTTCGGCGCGAAGGCTGTGCGCGATCGCGAGCACGCTGACGGGGCCGTCGACCGGCTGGCCGCCGGTCATCGCCACCGCGTCGTTGAACAGGATCTTGTAGGTGATGTTGGCTTTCGCGGCGATCGCCTGCCGGATCGCCATCGAGCCGGAGTGATAGTAGGTGCCTTCGCCGAGATTCTGGAACACGTGTCTGTGGCCGGTGAACCTTGACGACGCCGCCCAGTTCACGCCTTCGCCGCCCATCTGGATCAGCGACGAGGTCTCGCGGTCCATCCAGCTCGCCATGAAATGGCAGCCGATTCCGGCCAGCGCCTTGGAGCCTTCGGGGACTTTCGTGGACGTGTTGTGCGGGCAGCCCGAGCAGAAATAGGGCGTACGCGTCGCGCCGCTCACGGTGATCACGCGCTGTGCCTCCGGCGACAGCGCGGCCGCACGCGCGGCGAGGTTCAGTCCAGGAAACATCGGGTCGAGCCGCCGCGCCAAAACGCCGGCGAGTGCGCGTGGCGACAGTTCACCGGTCCAGGAGATCAGCCGCGCCCCTCGCTCGTCGTGCTTGCCGACCATGCGCTCCGGCTTTGCGCCGGGATAGTCGTAGAAATATTCCTTGAACTGGCTCTCGATGATGCCGCGCTTTTCCTCGACGACCAGGATCTCGCGCTTGCCCGTCACGAACTCCATGGCATCGTGCAGCGCCAGCGGCCAGACCATGCCGACCTTGTAGATGTCGATGCCGATGTTGCGGCAGGCGGCTTCATCGAGCCCCATCAGCCGCAGCGCCTCCATCAAATCGAGATGCGCCTTGCCTGTCGTGACGATGCCGTAGGTCGCGTGCGGAATGTCGTAGATGTGCCGGTCGATCGGATTGGCCTTTGCGAAGGCGTAGACCGCGTGCTTCTTCGCCTCCAGCCGCTCCTCGATCTGCGGTCCCGGCAGATCCGGCCAGCGATAGTGCAGGCCGCCCGGCGGCGGCGTGAAGTCGGGCGCGCGGAAGTTGCGCGGCGGACGCAGCGTGACGGAGGCGCCGGATTCCACGATCTCCGAGATCGCCTTGAAGCCGACCCACATGCCGGAGAAGCGGCTCAGCGCGTAGCCATATTCGCCGAACTCCAGATATTCGCTGACGCTGGCCGGATGCAGTGTCGGCATGAACCAGCTCATGAAGGCGACGTCGGACTGGTGCGGCATCGAGGAGGAGACGCAGCCATGGTCGTCGCCGGCGATCACCAGCACGCCGCCATGCGGCGAGGAGCCGTAGGCGTTACCGTGCTTCAGCGCGTCCCCGGAGCGGTCGACGCCGGGGCCCTTGCCGTACCAGAGCCCGAACACGCCCTGCACCTCGCGCTCGGCTTGAGTCTCGACCTGCTGCGAGCCGAGCACGGCGGTCGCGGCGAGATCTTCGTTCACCGCGGGCAGAAACTCGATGCGATCTCTGTTCAGGCGCTCCTTGATCCGCCACAGTTCGAGGTCGACGCCGCCGAGTGGCGAGCCGCGATAGCCGGAGATGAAGCCCGCGGTGTTCAGCCCCGCGGCGCGATCGCGCCGTGCCTGCTCGAGTGCGATGCGGACGATCGCCTGCGTGCCCGTGAGAAAGATGCGGCCGTCCTCGCGGTCGTAGCGGTCGGAGAGCTCGTAAACGTCGAGTGATGAAATGGCGTCCATGGCGGACCTCGCGTGCCGTCCCTGCCGGATAGGGAAGGTTAGTCCCTGATGGCTGGTAGGTCTTACCTATTCATCCCGTTTAGATGCCGATTTCGGTAGATTTTTGCATAAATATAGCTTCTGTGGTAAATTCATCCGAATTGGAGTGCCTCCATGATCGAAGAGCAGGACTCGCGGATTCTCGCCCATCTTCAGAAGGATGGCCGCGCCACCAACCAGCAGCTTGCCGATGAGATTGGCATGTCGACCTCGGCATGCTGGCGCCGGGTGCGCGCGCTGGAGGAGGCCGGAATCATCCAGGGCTATGCGGCGCTGGTCGCGCGCGAGCGGGCGGGGTTTGCAATGTCAGCGGTCCTGCATGTCTCGCTGGAGCGGCACGATGCAAAATTCGTCGACGAGTTCGTCTCGCGGGTGACGAAGCGCCGCGAGGTGCTGGAGTGCTTTGCGACGACAGGCGATGCCGACTATCACCTGCGCGTCGTGGTGCAGGACATGGCAGCCTACAACAAATTCCTCGACGAGTTCATGTTCCGGATTCCCGGCATCCGCTACGTCCGGAGCAACGTGATCCTCAAGGAGATCAAGACCGGCGTGGCGCTGCCGTTTTGAGAGGGCGCTCACAGCACTGCGGTATCGGGCGAGCTTTACTGCCCGTCCCGCACAAACCGGTTGCGCAGGGTGCCGATGCCGGTGATCGCGATCTCCACGACGTCGCCATGCCTGATGTCGGGCGACGCGCCAGGGCGGCGCTGACGCGCGTGAGGTGACCGGCCGAGACGATCGGCATAGCGTTCCTTCGATGCCCGCCATTGGCGGGCGTTGGTTGTTGAGCGTCATCGTCTCAAAACGCAGGCGCGATATCAATCTCCCGTAAACCAAATCAGGGCTGCAAATTCGTAAAGGAGCCGTGCGAGCAAGCCGCCCACCGGCGTGAGAGTCCGCTTCCACCGTAGTTTTGCGAGGGGTTTTGCATCGTTCGTTCGCTGCTCGTTCACTTTGATTGCGGGTTTGCAGGCCGCAATAACGACCACTTAGGCGATAGTCTCCGATAAAGTTCCCGGAAAAACGGCAGGAATGCCCAGGAGATGAGACCTTGCAGACGACCCTCGCGCGCACATTTGCAGCGTTGAGCGCCATCAACGAAGCGATCCTGTATGCGAGATCGCCGGACGAGCTGTACCAGAAGGTCTGCGACGCCGGGTTTTCGAGCGGGGACTTTTTGGCGGTCTCGGTGTTCCTGGTCGAGCCGGATGGACGGCGGCTGCGCTTTGCGGCCGGCCGCGGCGAGGACGTCGCCCGGCTGCGGTCTATCGACATCACGACCGAGGAAGGCACGCCGGAAGGATCAGGCGTCGGCGCTGAGGCGTTCCGCACGCAGCAGCTCTGCATCAGCAACGACTTCCTGAACGATCCGCGTTCGCTGGCCTGGCGCGAAGGCGCCATCAAGGCCGGCGTCGGTGCGGCCGCGGCGCTGCCGCTGATCTGCAACGGGAAGAGCGTAGGCGTGCTGTTCGCCTCGCGCACCGAGCCCGGATCGCTCGACGAGCAGATGGTCTCGCTGTTCACGCGCATGTCGGAGAACGTCGGCTTCGCGCTCGAGAATTTTGCGCGCGACGAGGAGAGGGCACGGATCGCCGCCGAGGAGGAACGGCTGGCGCGGATGTATGCCGCGCTCAGCGCCACCAACGAGGCGATCCTGCGCGCGCGATCGCGTGCCGAGCTGTTCGATCTGGTCTGCGAGGCGACCGTGCATGGCGCCAAGTTCGCCTCGACCACGATCTTCGTGGCCGATCATGAGGCCGAACTGCTCCGTGTCGCGTCAAGTTGTGGGCCGCATGCGGATGACTTGCGCCGCTATACCTTCGCCACGTCCGACAAGGTGCCGGAGGGGCGAGGGCTGACCGGAACGGCCTTCCGGACCTGCCAGACCTGTGTCAGCAACGACGTCCTGGCGGACGAGCGCATCAAGCCATGGCACGAGAGCGCGCGTCGCGCCGGCATACATTCTTCAGCCGCCTTGCCGCTGTTCAACGGCAACAGGGTTGAAGGTGCCTTCCTCTTCAATGCCGTGGAGCGCGACACATTCACTCCCGAGTTCGTCGA
Organism: Bradyrhizobium sp. CB82; assembly: GCF_029714405.1. Classification (NCBI taxonomy): domain Bacteria; kingdom Pseudomonadati; phylum Pseudomonadota; class Alphaproteobacteria; order Hyphomicrobiales; family Nitrobacteraceae; genus Bradyrhizobium; species Bradyrhizobium sp. CB82. The sequence goes on from NZ_CP121650.1 coordinate 1,719,381, forward strand.
GCTGCTCCAGCGGCTGCAGGCGAACGTGGCCTTTGCGCTGGAAAATCTCGACCGCACGGAGGAGAAGGCGCGGGCCGACAGGCAGCGCGACAGGCTGAGCGGCATGTTCGAGGCGCTGTGCGCGACCAACGAAGCCATCATGCGCGCCAAGACGCGCGAGGAGCTGTTCGAGGTGGCCTGCCAGGCCGCCGTCCTCGGCGGCATGTTCGCCTCGGCCACCATCGCGATCATGGATCCGAAGCGCGAATTCGTCCGCGTCGTCGCGGCCAAGGGACCCAAGCACGACGCGACGATAGGCCGGATCTGCGTCATCTCCGCCGATCACCCCGAGGGCCGCGGCCTGATCGGGGCGTCCGTGCGGGCTCGCAAGCCCTGCGTGATGAACGACTATCTGAACGATCCGCGTTCCGAACATTGGCGCAGCAAGGCGATCGACGACGGCACTCGTGCGGCTGCCAGCTTCCCGCTTCTGCAAGCCGGTCGCGAGCCGATCGGCATCCTGCTGTTCCTGGCCCCCGAGGAAAACACGTTCACGCCCGACCTCGTCGAGCTGCTGGCGCGCCTCGCCGAAAACGTTGCCTTCGCGCTCGACAATTTCGACCGCGCCGAAGAGAAGGCTCGTACCGAGGAGCAGAAGGAGCGCCTGACGCTCATGTTCGCGGCGCTGAGCGCGACCAACGAGGCGATCATGCGGGCGAAGTCCCGTGCCGAGTTGTACGAGCTGGTCTGCCAAGCGGCGGTGCTCGGCGGCAAGTTCACCTCGACCACCATCGCGCTCGCCAGGAGCGACAGCGACCACCTCGAGATTGTCGCTACTGCGGGTCCATCCTCCGAGGCGACGCGGAACGTCAGGCTGTCCATCGACGCCGCGCGCCCCGAAGGCCGTGGCATGAGCGGTACGGCGTTCCGTACCCGGAAACCCTGCATCAGCAACGACTATCTGAACGACGACCGGGTCGCCGCGTTCCATGCCATCATCCGCAACCACCGGGCACGGTCGGGTGCCGCATTCCCGCTGATCGCGCACGATCAGGCCGTCGGCGTCATGATCTACATGTCGACCGAGCACGCGGCATTCACCGGCGAGTTCGTCGAGTTGCTCCAGCGCCTCGCCGACAACGTCTCCTTTGCCATGGAGAATTTCGATCGCGCCGACGAGAAGAACAAGGCCGACGAGCGCATCGAATATCTGGCGTCCCATGACAGCCTGACCAAGCTGCCGAACCGCGAGACGTTCAACGGACTCTTGCGCGCAGCAATCGATACGGCGCAGCGCCACGAGCACCGGTTCGCCCTGCTGTTCATCGACCTCGACCGGTTCAAGGTCATCAACGATTCGCTCGGCCACGAGGCCGGCGACCTGCTCCTGTTCGAAGTCGCCGGTCGCCTGCGCAGCGCGCTGCGGACGAGCGACGTGATAGCGCGGCTCGGCGGCGACGAGTTCGTGGTCATCCTCGACCAGTGCGGCAAGATCGACGACGTCCAGCGCATCGCAACTGGCCTTCTAACGACCCTCGCGCAGCCGATGGAGCTTGCCGGTCACGAGTGTCACACCACGGCCTCGATCGGCATCGCGATGTATCCGGCCAATGGCGCCGACGCGCAGACGCTGACCAAGAACGCCGACATGGCGATGTATCTCGCCAAGGAAGACGGCAAGAACGGCTACCGCTTCTTCTCCAACGAAGTAAAGACGCAGTCGATCGAGCGGCTGTCGCTGGAAAGCGCGCTCCGCAGGGCGCTGGAGCGCGAGCAGTTCACGCTGAACTACCAGCCCAAGGTGGACATGGGGACCGGCCAGATCACCGGCGTCGAGGCGCTGCTGCGCTGGACGCATCCCGAGCTCGGCAGCATATCGCCCGCGCAGTTCATCCCGCTCGCCGAAGAGACCGGCCTGATCGTTCCGATCGGCCGCTGGGTGCTGAAGGAGGCCTGTGCGCAGGCCATGGCCTGGCAGCGCAGCGGCCTCTTGCCGCTGTCGATGGCGGTCAACCTGTCGCCGCGGCAGTTCGCCGACGAGCACCTGTTGCAGGACGTCGACGAGGCGCTCGCGGCGAGCGGCATGTCGCCCGTGCTGCTCCAGCTCGAAGTCACCGAGAGCATGATGATGCGCAACGTCGGTCGCGCGTTGAAGGTGCTCGACGCCATTCAGAGCCGTGGCATTCGCCTCGCCATCGACGATTTCGGCACCGGCTATTCGTCGATGTCGCTGATGAAGCATTTCCCGATCGACACCATCAAGATCGACCGCTCGTTCGTGCGCGACCTGCCGCATGACAGCGAGGATCAGGCGATCGCGCAGGCGATCATCAGCATGGGCAAGACCCTCGGCATGACAGTGGTCGCCGAGGGCGTCGAGAATGCCGAGCAGGTGGCGTTCCTGCGCACCCATGGCTGCGACGAAATGCAGGGCTACCTGATCGCCAAGCCGCTGCCGGCGCGGCAGATGGCCGAGCTGCTGCGGCCCAAGGCGCCGCCGCTCCAGCCCGGGCAGGACACAGGCGACGAAACGGATGCCGCCTCACGGCTGAAACGCGCTGTCGTCTGACGGCAACGGGTGCAACTCGCGGATGGCGTGATCGTCACCCTCGGACCTGCTTGGAAAATCCTGGGCCCCCGTCAGCGACGTCTGCTCGACGAACAGTGCGAGGATCGTGTGCGCGCCTTCGGCGAAGCTGGCGCTTTCGGTCAAGCCCAGCGCGCGACACCACGTGCCGCTCATCGGCTCATGGTCGTCGAAAACCGCCATGGCGGGCCCCCACCACCAGGCCGGCGCCGGCGAGCGCTGCTCCTCCGGCACGGCGCGCCAGCGGACGAACTCGTCCATCACGCGCTCGAACTCCAGGCGTTGAGCCTGATGCATTGCTTCGGTGCTCCCCGTCCAGCGCCGGAAACAGGCCGACGACGCACAGACTCCATGACGGCCCGCGGTGAGAAATTCGCTCGCGCAAATCCTGGCGAGCCATTCAGGCCGACCTCATCGTCAGCCACGCGGGTAACGGGCGACTGGGCTTTTGCCGGCGCCGACCGCGTTGGCGTGTTCTAGCCGCCAAGGCTAGCGCCGGCAAGCCACGGGTCTACGGATGCCTAACCCGAGATTAGCAGAAGCCGCGCCGTGCCGCCACGCTAGCGATTGAACGGCTGCTTGCGGCTGAACAGGAGGTAGAGTGCGCGGGGATTGGTGGTCAGATAGCGCCAGAACAGGCGACGCGGCTCGAGCAGTGTGCGCCAGGCCCATTCCAGTCCGATCGTCTGCATCCATTTCGGCGCGCGGCTCCGGCTGCCGGACAGGAAGTTGAACAGGCCGCCGGCGGTCTTGATGACGCCGACATTGGTGAGATGTGGCGTGTACTCCTCGACGAAGGTTTGTTCGAAGGGAACGCCGAGCGCGACCCAGAGATAATCGGGCGCGAGCGCGTTGATCTCGTCGACCTTGGCTCGCAGCGCATCGCCGCGCAGATAGCCATGGCTGTGTCCGACAATTTTGAGATCCGGATACATCCTCTGAACCTTGGCGACGGCGGCGGTGTTCTCGGCCTCGCTGGCACCCAGCATGTAGAACGTCCGGCCCGCGGCTTCGGCCTTGCGGGCGACGACATGGAAGAGGTCGGTGGTCGCGACGCGCTCGGGCAGCGGGAACCATGATTGCAGCCTTGAGGCGGCAACCAGCGGCTGGCCATCGGCATTGATCAGATCGGCGGAGCGGAACAGGCGCTCGGTCTGCGGCTCGGTCGAGCAGCGTGCCAGAACTTCGCCGTTGGCGGAGGTCAGATAGAGCGGGCGGCCGACGCGATGACGCGGGTCGGTCGCCGCGATCATGAAATCGGCCGTCGCTTCCAGGTCGAGCGCGGCCATGCGAAGTCCGCCCACCGTGATACGGGGCACGTCGGCGGTCGCGGTGCGTCCGACCAGATTGACGCGGCGCTCAAGCATATTGTTTGCCTCGCTGGCGCGATGGGGTCGCGGGATAGAGCTCGTTGAGGATGACGCCGACGAGCTTGCGTTCGGCTCCGCCGAGCGCGGTGAGGATGTCTTCCATGGCGTCGTTGATGTCGAGGTGGATGGGCAGCACGGCCACCAGGGCGTCGGCTGCGTCGAGCAGCTTGCGGTCGGCGGTCAGCGGCATCGCCGGCCCATCGAGAATCACGAGATCGGTGCCGCCTGCGGAACGTGTCCGTGCCACCGCCTTGCGGATGGCATCAGTGGCCTTGCCGGCATCGCCGCCAGTGACGGGCAGCACCGAAATGCCGTTCGCGGTCTTGATCTCGCGTGAGGCTTTGTTGCCGATCGAGAGCCAGCCGAACCGGCCCGGCTCGCTCTTGCGGGGGCGGTCGATCTTGCCGGAGAGCCTGCGCTCCTGGTGGTCGGTGTCAATCATCAGCACGCGCGTGCCGTCGCGAGCGGCGGCGAGCGCGAAGTTCAACGCGGCGACGCTGCGGTCGGCCGTGGCGCCGGCGCCGACGATCGCAATCACCGGCATGGTCTTGCCTGCCGCATGCCGCGTCGCAGCAGCGCGCATATCGCGCATCGCGTTGATCAGCGTCGTCAACGGAAATCCGGGATGGAGCGTCGGCCAGCCCAGCCGGGTGAGATCGACCGTGTTGTCGACAGCGAGGATGGCACCGAGCGTACGCATGACGTCGGCTTCCTGGAGGCGTGCGATCAGCGGCTTTTCGACCAGCGTCAGCGGCGGCGCCTGTGGCACGGCCGCATTGTCGGGCGAAGCTGTTGCAGCCTCCGGAACTGTCGTGCGCTCGCGGCGGGTCGGCTCGGGCTCCATTGCGCCGGCGGACAATTGCCTGGCGGCGACGAACCAGCCGGCGGCGGCGAGCGCGCCAAACAAGAAGCCGATCATGGCGAACAGGCTCATGGCCGGCGGGAACGAGCGCCGCTGCGGCACCGTGGCCTCGCCGATCACGCGGGCAGCCGATGTGTTCAGGCTTTCCTGCTCCTCCGTCTCGCGCGAGCGCTTCAGGAAGGATTGATAGACGTCGCGGCTGGCCTCGGCCTCGCGCTCGAGTTCGCGCAGGCGCACCGCGGCCTGGCTGAGCTGCACGCTCTGTCGCTTCTGCGTTTCCAGCGCCCTGTTCAGCGACGCCTCGTAGTCCCGCGCGCGTGTCAGGTCGTTCTTGGCGGCCTGGGCGTAGCGGTCGATTTCCTCGTTGATGGTGCGCTTGAGATCCTCGACCTGCTTCTCGGTCTGGCGCAGCGCCGGATGGCGCGGCCCGAGCTCGGCGGTCTGCTCCGCGTATTTCTTGCGCGCATCGGCATATTGCGCGCGCAAGTTCGCGATGGTCGGCGATTGCAGCGCTTCCGGAATGGCGCCGGCATCGGTCGCGGTGCGCCGGCTCGCCTCGATCTGATCGTACCGCGCCTGTGCGTCCAGCGTCGCGGCGCGAGCCGCGGCAAGCCGCTGATTGCTGGCGGAAAGCTGCTGGTCGCTGATCAGCGTGTCCTGGGTGCCGACGAAATTGTTCTGGGCCTTGTAGGTCGCAAGCGCGGTTTCGGCCGTGCGCAGCCGCTCGCGCAGTTCCTTCAGCCGGCCGGACAGGTCGTTGGTGGCGCGCCGCGCCGCCAAGGCCTGCGAGTTGCGCGACTCCGCCAGATAGACGTTGGTCAGCGTATTGGCGAGCATCGCCGCCTTCGCCGGATCGGTCGACCAGACCTCGACGTCGACGATGAAGCTCTTCTCGGTCTTGCGGATCGTGATGTGCCGGTTCAGCGCTTCCAGCGCGCCAAGCTGAACTTCCTTCCTTTCGTCCGCGGAAGGAGCACGGCCCTGTAGACCGATCAGGCCAAGCAACGACGACATCAGGCTCCTGCCGTCGCTGCCGCCGAATTCGGGGTCCTGCTCGAGATTGGCCTGCTGGATGACCTGGAGGAGGACGCTGTTGGAGGTGATCAAGCGCGCCTGGCTCTCCACCACCATGGACATGCCGGAAACGTCCTGCGCGCGCGGCGTCAGCTCGCGATCGACGAGCTGCAGCTCGCGCGGATCGACATAGAGCTGAGCGGTTGCGGTGTAGCGGGGCGTCAGGCTCTTGCCGACGGCGACGGCGAGGCTCGCTCCGATCAGACCGGCGGCCGCGATCGCGCCCTTGCGTTGCCAGAGCAGCCGGGCGAGCTCGAGCACGTTGAAGCCGGCCGATGGCGCTGGCTGCCTGACCTCGCGCGTCGATCGCTCTATCGGCTGGTCATAGTCAAGCATGATCCCCAGCTTTCAATCCAACTGCCGTAGGCTGAGGGTTAGTCTTCGGGTTACGCGCTGCGCCGCCGATATGGGCGCTGAACAAACGCAACAGGGAAAATTAACCATACCCATTGAGGGACTATTCACCGAAATGGCAAACAAAGCGTTTAAGCGCATGCGAGGGCGCGGCGCGTCGTTGTGACGCTTCCACAGCCGCAGTCCGCCAGAGATTAACGGTTCGTTACCGCGCACTCTCCGAAGCGTGCGCGCGTGCGACGGCGCAGCGTCGCGGGCAGGGCCCGCATCTTCGAATTGCAGGTGCGCCGTCGTCACGGTTGTCAGCGTTTTCGCAGGATGACGTGATAGTCGCCGCGTCGCACGTCGGTGCCGCGCGGAAGCAGGAAATTCAGCACCGCTGCGCTGGCATCGACGAGAGCCGCGAACAGCGGCTTGCGCTTGCGCATTTCGGCATAGCGCGGGCTTTCGACCTCGCGGCGGTAGATCGTCTCGAGCCCGAGCGCGGCGGCAAACGCCTCGAGATTGGGCAGCGTCACCAGGGGATGGAAGAAGGTCGGGAACGGCGGCTCGCCGGGCTCGCCCGCATTCTTGATGCCGCGAACGTGGCGGTAGAACCAGACGTGGAACCAGTGCGGCGAATATTTGGTGACGACGCCGGACAGCGAGCGTGGATTGGGCGCGCCGATCAGGATCATTCCGCCGCGCCTCAACGCCTCGCAAAAATTCTTCAGCGCGGCCTCGGCGTCAGGCAGATGCTCGATCACGTTGTAGCAGATGACAAGATCGACGCTCTCCGGCTCGAAGCGGTAGGTTTGAACGTCGCCGAGGATCGCTTCCTGGGCGTAGTCGTTGTTGCGGATCTGGTCTTCGTCGATGTCGACGACGGTGACGTGGCCGCGGTTGAGGATTTCCAGCGGCAGGAAGCTGCTGGAGCCGCCGCCGGCCTCGTAGATCGCGAGCTCGCCCGGTGGCAGCTCGCGGCGCAGGACGTCGTGAACGGCGAGCAGGCTGTCGCGCGCCTCGCCCGAGACGAGGTCGAGCAGTGCCTGGGTGTGTGCCGGCGCAGTGATGATGCTCGCATCAGTGCGGATCGCAGTCGCGAAATCGATCGTGGCTTGTTTATTCATGTTCCTCAATCGCGCGGGTTCGTTTCAAATTACAGGGAATCTCTCGCACGCCCGAAGAGCAAATTCGATGCCGCCGCCGTGCCAACGGTTACGGTGCTTACGGTTGGGTTAATGCGAGGGGCCGTTAACTACGGCATCGTCCGCATCGTACTGCGGCGGCGCGCTGGATCGGATATTGCAGAAGCACCTCGACGCAAATTCGCGAGGTAAATCGCGTGAAAAGCGGTGATGTGGATGATGATTGGCTTGCAGGCGAGGCTAGATTCAGCGGTTTGCGCAATTGCGGGCGGCGTGGTGGCGTTGGCCGGTACGCCGCAAGGTGCCGCGGGACGGCGCCATATTGGGACATCTGTGTTTCGCTCCAGCCTTGCTGTGCCGTCCCGGCGCAGGGGTTTCTCAACACATCTCGGCCATTCAACGATATCATGAACTTGATCCCGACCGACCTCTCCACGAGTTGCATCACCGATGCCGTGCGCGATCCCAACCGGGAGATCGCCGCTAGCTCGCGCGTGCTCGACCTGTCCCTCGGCATCGTCGTGTGCATTCCCTGCTTTCGCCGGCCTCAGCATTTGCGGCTGACGCTTGAGTCGCTGGCGGGCCAGCGCACCGCGCGCTCCTTCGCCGTGGTCATGGTGGAGAACGACGCTGCGCGGCGCGAGAGCGCGCCGATCGCAGCCGAATTCCTGGCTACCGGAAAACTTCAGGGCATCTGCCTGGTCGAAAAGCGGCAGGGCAATTGTCAGGCGATCAACGCCGCGTTCGAAACCGCGCATGCGTTGTTTCCGCTAGCCAACCGTTTCCTGATGATCGACGACGATGAGATCGCCTCGCCCGACTGGCTCGAGCTGATGATTCGTAGCGCGGAAGCGACCGGCGCCGATGTCGTCGGCGGTCCGGTGCTGCCGATTTTCGACGACGACAGCAAGCCCTGGCTCGCGCGCCATCCCGCCTTCTGCCCGGCCTACGACTACACCGGCGCGGTGCCGCTGATCTATGGCTGTGGCAACTGCCTGATCACGCGTTCGGTGTTCGACCGGCTCGGCAGTCCGGCTTTCGATCTCCGTTTCAATTTTCTCGGTGGTGGCGACTGCGATTTCTTCGTGCGATGCCGGAATGCCGGCATGGCGTTCCACTGGACCGCGGAAGCCGTGATCACCGAGACGGTGCCGCAAAGCCGCACGAGCCTGGGGTGGATCGCAAAACGTGGCCTGCGCATCGGAGCGATCAATTATCGGGTGCAGTTCAAGGCCGCAAAGACCGCGACGGCACGGACGCGTGTGTTTGCGGCGATGCTGGGAAGACTGCCGCTGTCGCTGGTCCGCGCGGCGCGCTTGTCGTTCACGACCAAAGCCGTCGTGGCGATGCATCCCGTGATGGTCGCGTTCGGCAGCGCGCTCGCAGCGTTTGGCATCGAGCAGCGGCCGTATGAGGCCTCGAAGATCGTCTGCTGACGCCTGAAGCACGATTTCCGCGCAAACGCGGAACGCGTTTGCGCGGAAATCGTGCGCAAACACGGGGCCAAAGCGCGATGACGATTCAACTCAACGCCAATACGCTCTAGATGCCAAGCCGGGCGAGAACGAGCTTTGCGAAGGATCGCGGCAGCGCGGCGAGCGACCGTTGCCCGACCATGCGCATATAGCGGAGGGCATCGCCATAATGGCCGAAGCGGACCGCCTGGGTCGCCGCATAGGTGATGAGATGGATTTCGGCCGCCCGCCGCAAGCCCGGCCGGCTCTCCGGCGCGAGCTTGCCGAGGATCAACTCGTCGGCAAAGACGCGCTCCACCGCCGGAAAGAAATCGCGCGGCGAGCGCGCGGCTGCATTCATGGTATTCGCGGTGTGGACGCGATAGTCGAGGAGCAGCACGGGCACGAACTGGAATTCGCCGGTCGCGGCCAGGCGGCACCAGCAATGCCAGTCCTCGCACAAGCTGAGCCGCTCGTCGAAACCGCCCGCCGCCCGGAACGCAACGGTGCGCACCAGCATGATGCCGCCGTTGACGATGAAGTTACCGCGAGCGAGCCGCGCGAGCACATTTCCTGACGGCTTCTTGCGCCCTTGCAGGAGGCCGCGCCGGCCGATGGGCCGTCCGTCACCGTCAATCAGATCGTAGTCGCCATAAACGAGAGCGGCGTCGGGCGCGGCCTTCGCGGCCGCGACCAGCGTAGCCACCGCGCCGGAGCGCAGACGATCGTCGGCGTCGAGGAACAACAGCCACGTGCCGCGCGCCGTCTGCGCGCCGAGATTTCGCGCGGCCGAGACGCCTGCCCGCTCGTTCGTGATCAGGTGCACCCGGCTGTCACCGATGGATCGGACGATCGCCGCGGTATCGTCGCTCGAGCCGTCGTCGATGACGATGACTTCCCCGACATCCGCGCTTTGAGCGAGCGCGCTGTCGATCGTCTCGCGGATATAGGCAACGGCGTTCTTGGCGGGAATGATGATGGAGACGAAGCTCGCCGAACGCGCAATCCTGTCGGCGCGCTTGTCGGTGGACGACGGCGTGCCGGGCGGTGGATCAAGGATGGCGCCGGCGGTGATCAATTGACGCCTCGTCGTCTGGAGCTGCGCTTTAACGGATCGTTAACCAGGCCCATGTCGGGCCGGGTGCCGCGTGATGGCGGCTGGGGTCGCCTCCGATGATAGCCAGATAAGGGTCAAAGCTTTGCAGCAAAGGCCGCTCAAAGCCGCCTTTTGCATATTAGCGTTAAACAGCCCACCGGTGGCGTGTCCGGCAAGCCTGCTGGTTGACGAAAGGTTAGCATGGGTCGGCTAAGGGTTGACCGATGGATCGCAGTGCTGCTGACATGATTGGCGTGGGAGCCCGGCCGCTCGGTCAGGGGCTGCGCGCATTCGTCACTGGGCTCGATGTCCTCGAAGCCGCGCGCTGCGTCGTTGCCATCGCAGCGCTGCTCCTGGTGCTGGTGACGCTGGAACCGTTCCCTGACCTGCGCAATCCCGACATCGCCACCGCCGCCTCGGGCCGGATGGCGCTCTCCTATATCGCCTTTGCGGGGCTTGCCGCTGCTGCACTGCTGCTGACGTTCGCGCAGGACGCCCCGTCGCTCAAGACCCTCGTGACGCCGTTGCATCTCTGTTTCATCGGCTGGATGCTGATCAATATCGTTTTCTCGGAGAGCCGCGGCGTGTCCGCACAGCGTTTCGTGCTGACGGCGAGCGCGTCCGCGCTCGCCATCCTGCTGCCGCTGCTGCCGCCGACGCAGAAGAGCTTCAATCGATGCCTCGCCCTCGCCGCCCTCGTGCTGCTCGCCTTGTGCTATCTCGGCGTCGTGCTTGCGCCGCAATTTTCAATCCACACCGCAGCCGATATCGCCGAGCCGCAGCTTGCCGGCGACTGGCGTGGCAATTTTGGGCACAAGAACGTCGCTTCGTCGGTGATGAGCTGCCTAGTCTATCTCGGCATCTATCTCACCGCCATGGGCTCGTTAGTAATGGGGCCTGTGATCGCGGCGCTTGCCGGCATTTTCCTGATCTTCACCGGCGGCAAGACCTCGTCGGTGCTGTGTCTCGTCGTCTACGCGCTGGCGTCGCTCGTTTACCTTACCCGCAGTCTCTGGCTGAAGCGGCTGATCTGCCTTGCACCGCTGATCGTGATGAACCTGCTCACCGTCGGCAGCGTGGCAAGTCCCACTCTCGCGGCGATCACCCGGGCGCTCCCGGTCGATCCAACCTTCACCGGCCGCAGCGACATCTGGGAGTTTGCGCTCGCTGCCGTCGCGGAGAAGCCGATCCTCGGCCATGGCTACGCGGCGTTCTGGGATGACGTCACCGAGCGGCAGACTGCAAAAGGTGCCGAATGGGCGGTGACCGCGGCGCATAGCCACAACAGCTACCTCGATCTCGCCGTCACCATCGGCCTGCCCGGCCTTTTGCTCGTCATCCTGATCTTCGTCTTCAGCCCGCTCAACAATTTCCAGGCGGCGCAGCGCGGCAGTCGCAGCGGGGCTCTTGCAAAGCTCTTTCTGACGATCTGGCTGTTCGGTCTGTATTACGGAACGACCGAGACATTCCTGCTCGACCGGCAGAATCCGACCTGGTTCTTGTTCGTACTCGCGGTCGCCGGCCTGCATTTTCTCGCCAGGTTCCAGTGCGTGGATAAACCGAGGTCCTGAGCCGGCGACAGCTTGTCGCAGGCGGAGCCGCACGTCTCAGATCGGGACAGACCCGTTCTGCGCGTAAGGCGCAATGGTATCGGCTTAACGATAAGCAGCGACGTAACTTGTGGCTGGCGACAAAACGTTATTGATCTGGAAACGTTCAGCAACTGTATGCCCCGGGGCGGATGGCGTTCCTCAGCGTCGAGCAACTAGACGGTCGGGTGACCAGCGCGTCAGGAATCGCGATCGATTTCGTGCGCGACTGGAAGCAGGCCGCATTGCGCCTGCGCGCGGGGCATCGCACGGCATTCCAGCATGATGACTGGCTCGCGGCCTGGTACGACGCATTCCGCGACGCTACACCGCTGATTGCTGCGATCTCGGATGCCGCGACCGGCAGCGACATCGCGCTGGTGCCGATGATCAGCCGCAGCAAAGGCGGGGTGCGCATCGTCGAGTTCGCCGATCTCGGCGTGTCCGACAACAACGCGCCGATCCTGGCGCGCGACGCCGCATGCGATGCGGCCGGCGCGCGCGCCATCGGCGATGCGCTGGTCAATGGCTTGCGCGCGTTGCCGGATCGCTTCGATCTGTTGCGCCTGCAGAAGATGCCGGCCTATGTGGGCGGCAAGCCGAACCCGCTGGTGTCGCTCGGCCGCGTCGGATCCTGCTCGCTCAACGGCAATCTGGTGCTCACGAGCGACGATTATTCGGACTACCGCACCTCGATCAAGCGCATGCAACTGCCGCGCTGCTGGCGCGTCTTCAGCCGTCACGCCGGCGCGCGTTTCGAGATCGCGACCGAGGTCGACCATGCGCTGATGTTGCTCGATGCGATGGACATCCAGCAGCAGCAACGCATGAAGCAGCTCGGGGTCAAGTTCGTCCTCAGCGACCAGAGCCACGCAAAATTCTATCGTGACGTGGTCCGGCAGGGCGTTGCCGAAGGCTATGCGATCGTCTCTGCGCTGGTGTGCGAGGAGGGAATCATTGCGACCTCGCTGGGCCTGAGATATGGCGCGACCTATTATCTGCTGCGCACCAGCAACGCCGGCAGGCCGTGGTCGGCCTGCTCGCCGAGCCTGCTCGTGACCGAGCGAACCATGGAAAGGCTGCATCAAGTCGGCGTGCGCCGTTTCGATCTCAGCATCGGCAATCACGACTACAAGCGCCGGTTCGGCGCCGTGCCGCTGCCGCTGACCGACGTCAGCGTCGCGCTGTCCTGGCGCGGCGTGCCCTATGTGTTGCGCGATCATGCAGCGCAGGGCGTGCGCCGCCATCCGCGGGTCGCCGCCCTTGCAAACCGCGCGATGGGCAAGGCTGCGCGCTAACAAGGCTGCGCGCTAATCAGCGCGCTTCACTGTCCTATGCATCCAGCGCAGTGCAGCCGGCCGCGTGAGGCGCGGAACAGGCTGCGGCAATACCAGCGCCGCGCCAGCGCCTGGACGGGCTTGCGGATCATCTGCGCCATCAAGAGAATTTCGAAAGCCATGACCTGTCGTTCCTGCCTCCAACAGATGGGGCGGCATCCGCGAATGAGAATGCCGCCCCGAACGCATCAGCCATGCAGCTTGTTAGCGGTCTCCGCGATCACCCGTCCTTGATAGCGCGCACCGGCGAGCTCGTTGGCGCTGGGCTGACGGCTGCCGTCACCGCCCGTGATCGTGGTGGCGCCGTAGGGCGCGCCGCCGGTCACCTCGTCCAGCTTCATCTGGCCGGCAAAACCGTAGTTCAGGCCGACAACGACCATGCCGAAGTGCAGGAGGTTGGTGATGATCGAGAACAGCGTCGTCTCCTGGCCGCCATGCTGGGTCGCGCTCGAGGAGAAGGCGCCGCCGACCTTGCCGTGCAGCGCGCCCTTGGCCCAGAGGCCGCCGGCCTGGTCCAGGAAGTTCGCCATCTGCGACGACATCCGGCCGAAGCGGGTGCCGGTGCCGACGATGATCGCGTCGTAGTTCACGAGATCATCGACCTTGGCGACTGGGGCGGCCTGGTCGAGCTTGTAGTGGGAAGCCTTGGCGACCTCGGCCGGCACGAGCTCCGGCACGCGCTTGATGTCGACGGTCGCGCCTGCCTCGCGCGCGCCTTCGGCGACGGCATTGGCCATCGCTTCGATGTGGCCGTAGGCGGAGTAATAGAGAACGAGAACTTTAGCCATGATGGTCTCCGTGTGTGATGGGTCGAGTTAGGAAAGCTGTTCCGATGTAGATGGACACCCGGGTAGAACCCGGACATGAGGCGCTGTGAGTCCGGCCGTCGTTACGCCGCGTCGACCAGCACGAGCTCTGAGTCTTCGAGTGCCGTGATCCTGAGGCTGGCCTCATCGCTGATCGCGGCGCCGTCGCGCGCATTGACGCGCACGCCGTTGACCTCGACCGCGCCGGTGGCCGGCACGAGATAGAGGTGCCGCGATGCCTGCGGCTCGTATTCCGCGCTCTCGCCGGCCTTCAGCGTTGTCGCGAGCACGCGCGCGTTGGCGCGGATCGGCAGCGCCTCCTTGTCGGCCGCAAAGCCGCTTGCGATGGTGACGAGCTTGCCGTTGCGGTTTGCCTTCGGAAACGGTTTTGAGCCCCAGGTCGGCTGGCCGCCGCGCCCGACAGGCTCGATCCAGATCTGGAAGATCTTCGTCTTCGTCGGCTCGAGATTGTATTCGGAATGGCGGATGCCGCTTCCCGCACTCATCACCTGCACGTCGCCCGCTTCAGTGCGGCCTTTGTTGCCGAGGCTGTCCTGATGGGTGATCGCGCCCTCGCGCACATAGGTGATGATTTCCATGTTGGCGTGGGGATGAGCGGGAAAGCCGGAGTCCGGCGCGATCTCGTCGTCGTTCCAGACACGCAAGGCACCGTGTCCCATGTTGTCGGGATCGAAATGGCTGGCGAAGGAAAAATGATGCTTGGCCTTGAGCCAACCGTGGTCGGCGCCGCCGAGCTTTGCGAAAGGTCTGAGTTCGATCATGTGATGATTCCTTGCTTGAACTGCTGCGGGCCCGATCAGGCGCCAAAGCCGCCGTCGACGTTGAGCACGGTGCCGGTGACGAAGGAGGCTTCCGGGCTCGCCAGGAAGACGACGCCGGCTGCGACTTCCTCGGGCCGACCGAAGCGTTGCAGCGCATGCTGCTTGCGCTGGGTTTCGGCGAACTCGCCGCCATCCTTCGGGTTCATGTCGGTGTCGATCGAACCGGGCTGCACCACGTTGACGGTGATGCCGCGCGGACCGAGATCGCGGGCTGCGCCCTTGGTGTAGCCGACCACCGCGGCCTTGGTGGCGACGTAGTCGGCAAGACCGGGGAACGAGGCGCGGTCGGCGAGCATCGAGCCGACGGTGACGATGCGGCCGCCTTCACCCATCAACTGCGAAGCGCTGCGGATCGCCGCGATCACGCCGTGCACGTTGACGGCATCGAGGCGCGCCAGCGCCGCGGTGTCGGCCTTGGGATCGTCGATGGCGCCGCCGGCGGCGACGCCGGCATTGTTGACGAGGATGTCGAGACGACCGAATTCCTTGGCGACGTCCTTGACGAGCTTTTCGACGTCGGCGGCCGATGCCTGGTCGGCCTTAAAGGCGCGCGCCTTCACGCCCCTGGCCTTCAGTTCGGCGACAACGGCGTCGGCCTTGTCGGGCGAAGCAACGTAGCTGATGGCGACGTCGGCACCTTCCTCGGCGAGAGCGCGGGCGGAGGCGGCGCCGATGCCGCGCGAGCCGCCGGTGACGAGGGCAACCTTGCCTGAGAGTTTCTTGGTCATCGGATTTCTCCATTCCCTGAATGTCTGATGGTCCTTGGATATGTCTCCGGATGTGGTATAGAAATAGAAACTATTGAAACGCATTGTTTCCGTAAGCGTCACTGATGGGCCACACCTCATGGCAAAACTCCCGGATTTCGAGGCGCTCGCCATCTTCGCAAAAGTCGTGGAATTACGGTCCTTTGCCGCCGCCGCCGGCGAGCTTGCGATGTCGAAGGCGACCGTCTCCAAGGCGGTGACGCGGCTGGAGGAGCGTCTCGGCGCGCGGCTGTTCAACCGCACTTCGCGGCGGCTCGCGCTGACTGATGCCGGGCACAAGCTCGCGGAGCGGGCGACGCGCTTGCTGGCCGATGGCGAGGCGGCCGAGAACGAGGCTTTGGCGCAGTCCGTCGCGCCGCGCGGGCTGGTGCGGCTCGCCGTGCCGATGACCTTCGGCGTGAAGGCGGTTGCGCCGCTCTTGCCGGAGTTCTTCCAGACCTATCCGGAGGTTTCGGTCGATCTGCATTTGAGCGATGCCACCGTCGATCTGATCGGCGAGGGCTTTGACGCCGCGCTACGCATTGCGCGGCTGCCGGATTCCTCGCTGATCGCGCGGCGGCTGTTCACCATGCCGCGCTACACGGTCGCCGCGCCGTCCTACCTCAAGCGTCACGGCCGGCCGACGCATCCGATGCATCTCGCCGAGCACAAATGCTTCAGCTACGCTTATCTCTCGACGCCGAACGTCTGGCACTACACCAACGCGGCCGGCGAGCAGGCGAGCATCCGCCCTGCGGGCCAGCTGCGCGTCAACAACGGCGAGGCTGTGATGCCGGCACTGCTCGCAGGGCTCGGCATTGCCGATCTGCCCGAGTTCATCGTCGGCGACGCCATCGCCTCCGGCGACGTGGAGGTGATCCTGAAGGACTGGAAGCAGGCCGAAGGCGCCGTGCACCTCGTCACGCCGCCCGGCGGCCCGCGCCCCGCGCGTGTCGAAGTGCTTGCCGAGTTTCTCGCCGCGAAATTGCCGGGCACATGCAAGCGGCAGACGAAGAAGCGCGCGAAGGAATGATGGTGGGCACGCTTCGCTTTGCCCACCCTACTGCACCGTTGCCCGTGGCACCTCCGCCCCATCTCTCGCAACTACGCGCAGGTCCGGCTTCAGCGTCTCTTCCAGCTTCGTCTTCAACTCCTGAACCCGCGGATCGCTCGAGCGTGAGGCACAGACTGAATATTGATTGACGGACTGCACCAGTGCCCGTCGCGCCTGCGGTGTTCGCGTCAGATCCGGCTTTGCCAGCCGCAGCAAGATGCCGGCGAGATTGACCAGCATCTCGTCCAGCGCAACATCGATCTTGCCAAGGTTGTTCATCCCGCGTTCTCCCGGAATGCCAACAGCGCGTGGCGCGAGACGTTCCTGCACGGCGAGGCGCAGGGATAACAGTTCGTAAATGTTGCCGTCGTTTGGCACCAAATGCACAGAAGGGGATACGGAGACGCCTTCGTTCGTCCGCCTCGCCGCGCTACTCTGTATGCAACAACAAAGACCGGCGAGGGGGCCGCCGCGATCTCTTGTGCACTGCTGCGCTTGCGCCGCTTGCACAAGTAGCGCTGCCGCGCGCTGCCTTCGCGCAAGGCTATCCCTCGCGCAACATCACCATCGCGCCGTTTGCTGCCGGGGTGGAATAGGTTCCGTTCCCGCTTTCACGTTTTGTTGTTGGTCCAGAACCTTCGCACGCCCCATTGATTGAGGAGCGTTTGAGAGAAAAATGGGAAGGATCCGGACATGCGAACAGGGCCGATTGCGCTCGGTTTGGCGCTTGCGATCGGCGGCACGGTCGCCACGAGCGCCGTCTCTGCCCAGGAATATCGCGGCACCATGGAACAACAGATGGCCTGCACGCCGGATGTCTGGCGCCTGTGCAGCGATCAGATTCCCGATGTGAACCGCATCGTCGCCTGCCTACGGCAGAACACCCCGCAACTTTCGAGCGGATGCCGCGCCGTGTTCGAAACCAACAACCGGGCGCAGCCGCGACAACCTCCGCCGCGCGGCCGGGTCGCGCCGCGGTACAACAACGTGCCGCCGCCCGCTGCCGCGATGCCTCCGCCACGGCCTTATTACGATGACGATGATTAGAGGAGAGCGTGGGCGCGAAGGTACGGTCGCAACAGCTGCGCCGTCTCAGTCACGACTCGTTCGGCGCTTTCTTCCTCCATCCGACGCATGTCCATGCCGGAGCACCGTCCGCAGGACGACGCCGAACAGCAATGCTGCGACCGGCCAATGGAACCAGATCTTGTGCATGCCGGTGAAAACATTGATCAGAATCAGAAAGCCCGAAACCGTGAGAGCCACCGCAATCGGGCGAGGCAGGTTCGCGAACCAATCCGAGACGAAACGCATCCCTGTGGAGGTCTCGCGTCTGTCGCCAATCCGTAAGGCACCAGCTTCCGAGGCTGCAACTTTTTCCCCCTGGGAGATGGGGCTCCCGTCAGCTGGGAAGCCCCCACGCGCGGCGGCTCGGCCGCTCAAGGTCACGCGATAGCTGGTCACGGGAGCAACGTTCTTCATTGGGCGCTGGCCGAGACAGTCGAAGCCAACTGATAATTTGTTGTGCACCTGATCGTAGACGGAGCCGGAGATCACGACGCCACCGGGCTCGGCCAGTTCTTGCAGCCGAGCCGCGATATTGACTCCGTCGCCATAGATGTCGGAACCGTCCACCATCACGTCTCCGAGATTGATGCCGATTCGAAAACGCATCGGGTGCGCGCTCGGTGGGTCCGAATCCTGGTTGGAAATCTCCTGCTGAATCTCAACGGCGCATTGCACGGCCTCGACGACGCTGGCGAACTCGGCGATCACCGCATCGCCCCAGGTATTCACGATTCGCCCGTCATGACGCTCCACCAGTCCCGCGATGGCCGTGCGGTAGCGGCGCAGCGTCCCCAACGTTCCCGTCTCGTCTGCTTCCATGAGGCGAGAATAGCCGTACGCATCGGCGCACAGCACCGTGGTCAGCCGTCGTTTCACTTTGTCATCGGTCATGGTCCATATGGTAGCCTCCCTAACGCTTGTGCATCAAGCATCGCATCCGGCGCCATCGTGGTTGAACGACCGGTTCTGGCCCGAGACGGTCATAACCGTCCAGCGAATGCGGTCAGCCAAGTGCCAATACGAGCGTGGCGTGAGGCACCCTTCCGGGCCAGTGCCGAGCAGCGCAACAGGTGTCACGACGTCGTCTATGTGAGGTCATCGGGACTGTTCGGCGCGTGCCTCGACCAGAGGCGATTTGCTTGTCTTCACGCGCGCAGTTGATGGCCCCTTGAATAGGTGACATCATCATGAGCATGGGTTTAGACCGCAAACCGCAGGTACGCCGGACGACGCCGCCGTCGGAAAGTGTCGTTGCGAGCTGGTATCAGAACGCCAGTTTACTCGATAGCTACAGCATTGACTTGAGTGCATCGGAACAGTCGAGCATGCGCGAGCTGGCGACGCGGACACTCGTCAATCCACCCGCGTGGCAAAAGGCGTTGATCGCGCTGCGCGACGCCATGGTCACGCCCTTTGGCATCAAAACCTCCGATACGGTCAGGACGTCCCGGGACAGCCATGAACGGGTGGACTTCTTCCCGGTGCACTGGGAGGGCAAGGACGAAATTGTGCTCGGTACGGATGATCGACACCTGGACTTCCGGCTATCTCTGCTCCGACGCCATTCTCCAATAGGCACGTTGCTCATCGCGACAACCGTTGTGCATACCCACAATGCCTTGGGCTTCACCTATCTCAACGCGATCAGGCCTTTTCATCACCTCGTGGTCAGGGCCAACCTGGCACGCTGTGCACAAACACAACTGCAGTAGAGCTGCACGGAGCAGACATTGGCGCGGAATGTGGGCAGTTCGGCTAAGCCGTCGCGCCGTGCACCGCTAAACAGCCGTCGTCGAATTCGTTCGCAGCAACTTCAACGCTAGCCGGCAATCATCGGGAGGGGCGATGCCGGCGCAGGCGGCGACGATCGCGTGCATCGGCTGAAGTGCGACGGCGTTCACTCGTTGCCAGTACGGCCGTGCCAGGGGTCCGGGCCCGGGTCGCGTCCCGCTGCAACCTCGGCCAGCCGGTCGAGGTAATGGGCCCAGCCTTCTGCGTGGCCGGCGCATTGCTCGGCACTGGGCAGGCCCGTATGGGTCAGGCGCAGCAGCGTTCCGTCCGGCTGCTCCATCAGGTCGATCTCGACCAGGCTTGATGACGGCGGCACCACCTCGCTACCGTCCCAGCCGAAGCTATAGGCGAGGCGATGCACGGGCACCACCTCGCGGAAGGACCCGCGAGCAAAGCGAGCGCCGGTGACATTGACGAGATAAAGCCCGCCGGACTGAGGCTCGACCTGCGCCTCCGTTCCCATCCACCGAAGGATCTTCTCCGGATCAGTCAGGAACGCGAACACCGCGGCGCGCGGCGCCGGGATGTGCGTCTCGCGGCGGACGACGAGTGCCTCTTGCATCGGGTTTCCTCCACGGTTGCCTCCCCGCCTGCAGCGGAGAAGGTAGGGCAAGTCTTTCCTCTAGGATAGACCCGCGAGGTAGCTGCACCAACCGCGGTGACAGACCAAGGTCGTCCGCGTTGCTGCGCTGCATGAGTCCGGATGTGTGCCCATCAGCGAAGTAGCGACACCGCTCATTGACGTACTCTCACTGGTGTTTGGTCAAAGCGGACGAGATTTGCTCACACTGAGTTCTTCGCATTTTTGACCCTGAACGGACACTCTATTGGCATATGTTGACTGCAGGGGCTCGGTGCCGAGTGCGAGCCGGGGCGCTGTCGACATTTGAACGGAGGTTTGAACTTAGCAGGATTTGCCATGTTCACTTTGGAACAATAGGAACAAGCGGTCTGCCCCTCAGGTTGGTTCCAAGTTGGGGACGATCATTCTCTTGTAGGGGCGGAACCGTGGCCGAAGGCCGTCTCGATGACCGATATCATCCTGCACCACTACGAGATCTCTCCCTATTCGGAGAAAGTGCGACTCGGTCTTGGTCTGAAGGGCTTGGCCTGGAGATCGGTGGAAATCCCCGTCATCATGCCAAAACCCGACCTGACGGCGCTGACCGGAGGCTACCGCAAGACGCCCGTGTTGCAGATCGGTGCAGACATCTATTGCGATAGCCAGTTGATCATGCGCGAACTCGAGCGCCGGCATCCCACCCCGAGCTTCTATCCCGCCGGCCACGGCGCGGCCGATGCGCTTGCCTGGTGGGCCGAGAAGACAACATTCAGCCCGGCTGTTAGCATCAAGTTTGCGAAGAGACCCGACGAGTTGCCCGAGGGATTTCTCGAAGACCGGGCCAAATTCTCCGGCCGAAATATCGATCCGGCCGCGATGATGGCGGCAGTACCGAACTTGCTCGATCAGTTGCGCGCGCATTTCGATTGGCTGAATCAGATGCTCACCGACGGTCGCTCATTCTTGCAGGGCTCTGCCGCGAGCCTTGCCGATCTCGCCGCCTACCATCCGATTTGGTTCTTGAAACAAAATTTCGGGCCAACGGCGGTGCCGCTCGACGGCTTTCCGAGCCTGCTGAGTTGGACCGAGCGCATTGCCGCAATCGGCCACGGCAGGCGAAGCCCAATGACCTCGAAAAAAGCGCTCGATGCGGCGAGGGACGCTACGTCGATCGCCAGCGTAATCCCCGATCCACGAGATCCGATCGGCCGGAAACCTGGTCAGACAGTGACCGTCACGCCGGATGACACCGGACGCGACCCGGTCGTCGGCGAGTTGGTCGCCTCGGGCGTCCATGAGATCGTCATCCGACGCAGCGATCCCGCGGTCGGAGAGGTCTGTGTGCATTTCCCACGCGCCGGTTTTGTCGTGATGTCCGCCTGACTTGCCGATTGAGCAGCCGACGCACTTCGAACTCGCTGTCAATATCAAGATGGCGAAAGCACTCGGTCTCGCACTTTCTCGAGCGTGATCGCCCGCGCTGACGAGGTGATCGAATAACCGACTGACTTCCGGTTATGGGCCCATCTCGGACATCTCTCAAGAGACCGCTTCCCACCCGAGTCGCGTTGATGTCGTGCCGCCTGAGCCTCGCTGATCCGATCTCAGGTGAGAATGGTATGCCGCACTCTATGGCAAGCGGCTTGGAGGAAAGACTGCAAAGACCAGCATTGCGATTGCAAGGATCGCCACAACGTAACCGACGTCGGTGTTAAGCCGAGCAAGCGGGTCGTGGGGAGGCTCGGTCACGTCCGAAGTGATGCGATTATCCGACCCAGTCGGAGCGCCGGGCGTAGGCAGCGCTCCTTGCGAGCGGGTTGAAGCCGCTCTCCGTCTGAAAAAGATGTACAACAGATAGCCATCGATCAAAAATGTGAGAACCAGGACGACATAGGCCCAAGGGCTTTGGATCAAATTCAGCTCGATCAACACCCGGGAGAAGCCGAATCCCACGACCCACGCATCAAAGCTCATGCATATCCGACGAAACGTCTCCGCATCCAGATGGCGGATGACATAGGCGCCGAGCGGTACACCAACGGCAACACAGGGAACAAGAACCCATAAGATGTTCTGGCTTTCAGCCGTAAACAGGCCAAGCTGGTAATAGACGATGGCCGTCACGCTCGACTCGGCCACGCGAACCAATGCGAGACCGGCCCGAAATTCGGTTTTGACCAGCCCTTGGTTGTTGAACAGGATCGCCAGCGGCGGTCCCGAGATGGTGGTGACCGAATACAGGATGCCCAGCGCAGTTCCGAAGGGAAGACCAACCAACCATGTCTGCCGAATTGGTCTCCGCCAACCCGCTGCCTGAATCAGGATGAGGGGCAGAATGAGTGCGTAGGTCCCGAGTTTGATCCAGCCTGGCTGAACCGAAGTGAGAATCCAGGCTCCGATTCCAATGCCGGGCAGGAGCCCGGCGATGATTGGAAACACCCTTTTCCATACAGCAGCAACGCCGCTCAAATTGATGAATAGAACGTAGAAGTTGGTGACTACCTCGACGAGGACGACGGCGGGATTCAGGATGCGATTTGCATAGAAAACGAGAGCCACCGGCACGGTGAGCGAGGAAAACCCATAGCCGAGCGCGCCATTTACGAAGGCTGCAAGAAAAGCGATGCCAGCGAGAACGATCACCGCAGTATCAAGAGGAGGCATCGTTGGCTCCCCATACGGGCAAATGGTCGCCTGCGAGGCGACCGACCTTTATCCTATCACCATCCTATCACTTCTAGCGGTCTGTTTGCAGGTTGGAACCCTGCGGGGCTCGCTCTTTAAGCTATCTCAACGTGTCTTCTTAAGGCCGATGCTCGCAGACGTCGACCCATTCGGCGCCGACGAGCTCAGCCAACCGGTCAGGTGCGATGCGCACCGCGCTGTGGGTCGAGCCCGCGGCGGGCACCACGATGTCGAACGCCTTCAGCGACATGTCGCAATAGATCGGCAGCGGCGCCTTCAGCCCGAACGGGCAGACGCCGCCGACCTCGTGGCCGGTGATGTCGGCGACCTCTTCGAGGCCAAGCATCTTCGGCTTGCCGCCGAACTGTGTCTTCACCTTCTTGTTGTCCATGCGCGAGGTTCCGGCCGCGACGATCAGGATGACGCGCTCGCCGATCCGCAAGGACAGCGTCTTTGCGATGCGACCGGGCTCGACGCCATAGGCCTCGGCGGCAAGCGGCACCGTCGCCGAGCTGATCGGCGATTCGATCACGGTGATATCGGGGGCTTTCTCGGCGAAGAAGTCGCGAACGGATTGAAGGCTCATAGGCGGGCGGCAATCTCGGGCAGTTCGGATAGTGAGCGGACACGATGATCGGGCGCAAGGCCCAGCTCGTCCATCTGGGTCCGGATCGCCTTGAACATCGTCAGCGGTGCCACGAGATCGCTCTCGACGCAAGCCAGTGCCATGGCTTCCGGCGTCACCCGCTCGATCCAGGCGACGTTCAGCCCGAATGCCTTGGCGCCGGCGACGTCCCACGGGTTCGAGGAGATGAACAGCACCTCGTCGGGTTGCGTGCCGAGCACCTCGCCGATCAACGCATAGGCCTCCGGGCTCGGCTTGAAGACCGTCTTCGCATCGACGCTGATCGTGGCATCGAGCAGATGATCGAGGCCGGAATTGCGCACGAGCGCATCAAGCATGTCCGGGCTGCCGTTGGAGAGGATGGCGAGCTTGCGCGGCTTCAGCGCTGCGAGCGCGCTTGCTGCATCCGGATAGAGATCGAGATGCAAATACTTCTCGATCACGCGCTCGAATGTCTCGCGCTCGTAAGCGAGCCCGAGCACGCGCAGCGTGTAGGCGAGCGACTCGCGCGTCACCGCGGCGAAATCCTGGTAGCGCCGCATCAGCGAGCGCAGCCAGGTGTATTCGAGCTGCTTGATACGCCAGACCTGCGTGATGATCTCGCCGTAGCCTGGAAACGCATCCTCGGTGATGTCAGCGACCGACTGGATGTCGTAAAGCGTTCCGTAGGCGTCGAAGACGACGGCTTTGAGGCTCATTGGCCGCTCCTCCCAGGCGTTGCGGGGCAAGGACCATACCCCGCTCATTCGAACGGGACGGTCAGTTTACCGTGCTTTGGTATTCGAGGCGTCGCGCTGGGCGAAGACTCGGCTGACTTCCGCGATGTGCTCCGTGCCCCAGGAGCAGAGTGGCACGAGGGCTTCGGCCAGACTGCGGCCCAAAGCGGTGAGGCTGTAGTCTACCCGCGGAGGCACCTCCTTGTAGTCAGTCCGTTTCACGAGACCATCGGCCTCCAGCTCCTTGAGCTGCTGGATCAGCATCTTGTCGCTAACGTGGCGTACTGCCCGCCGGAGTTCGCCGTAGCGGGTCGGGCCGCCTTGAGCGAGGAAGTACAGGATCAGCGGCTTCCACTTGCCGGCGATGACCCGCAACGTCGCATCGAGCCCGCACGTGAAGCCCGGCAAATTCGGCGTGCAGCTCTGGACAGGTGGTGGCATCTGCGCCAGCGATGAGGTCGGGTCTGAACGATCTGAGGACATTTTTCTGGGTACTTACCAAAAGGTGCATACTTGTCGATAGGTGGGTACGCCGCCAGCTCAGTGCAACCTCAATGAAGGAGCACATCATGAGCAGACTACAGGGCAAGACGGCAGTGGTGACCGGCGGCGGAACCGGCATCGGACTTGGCGCGGCGAAACGGTTCGTCGATGAAGGCGCGTTCGTCTATCTCTTCGGGCGGCGGCAGGAGCCGCTCGATGCCGCCGTGGCGCAGCTCGGGTCCTCGGCGCGCGCCGTCAGGGGCTCGGTGACGGATCTGTCCGATCTCGACCGGCTGTACGCGGCGGTCAAAGCCGAACGAGGCGGGCTCGACATTCTGTTCGCCAACGCCGGGACAGGGTCGTTTGCGCCACTCGGCGAGATCACGCCCGAGCATTACGATCAGATATTCGACGTCAATGTGAAGGGGCTGGTGTTCACGGTGCAGAAGGCGCTGCCACTGATGACGAAGGGGGCGTCGATCATTCTCACCGGCTCGAGCACGGGGGTGATGGGGACGCCGCAGTTCAGCATCTACAGCGCGACCAAGGCCGCGATCCGCAATCTGGCGCGCAGCTGGGCGCAGGACCTGCGCGGCACCGGCATCCGCGTCAATGTGCTGTCGCCGGGGCCGACCAAGACTGAGCTGGCACTGGAGGTCGTGGGCGAGGAAGCGTTCAATGCGCTCGGAAGCATGACGCCGCTCGGGCGCGTTGGAGACCCGATTGAGACGGGTGCCGTGGCCGCGTTCCTGGCGTCATCGGACAGCAGCTTCATGACCGGCGGCGAGGTTTTCGTCGATGGAGGCCTCGCACAAGTCTGAGGACTTGAGCGCCTGAGCATGAGGGCTTCGGTCATTGGGATCGAAGCCCTCAATGCGTTGCGACGAGGATGCGCCTAGATCCCCAGCAGCTTCCTTGCGTTCGCCTTGAGCACCTTCGGCCGGATCTCGTCGCGGATGTCGATCTTGGCGAAATCAGCCAGCCACCGGTCCGGTGTGATCACCGGCCAGTCCGAGCCGAACAGCATCTTATCCTGCAGGATCGAGTTGATGTAGCGCACCAGGATCGGCGGGAAATATTTCGGCGACCAGCCGGACAGGTCGATATAGACGTTCGGCTTGTGGGTCGCGACCGACAGCGCTTCCTCCTGCCAGGGGAAGGAGGGGTGGGCGAGGATGATCTTGAGGTCGGGGAAATCCGCCGCCACGTCATCCATGTACATCGGGTTGGAATATTTCAGCCGCATCCCCATGCCGCCGGGCATGCCCGAGCCGACGCCGGTCTGGCCGGTATGGAACAGTGCGATCGCGCCGCCATTGTTGATCTCTTCATAGAGGGGATAGGCCATGCGGTCGTTGGCATAGAAGCCCTGCATGGTCGGGTGGAATTTGAAGCCGCGCACGCCGTATTCCTCGATCAGCCTGCGCGCCTCGCGCGCGCCGAGCTTGCCCTTGTGCGGGTCGATCGAGACGAAGGGAATGAGGACGTCGAGATGTTCGGAGGCGACCTCGAGCATCTCGTAATTGTTGTAGCGGCGGAAGCCGGTCTCGCGCTCGGCATCGACCGGGAAAATCACGGCAGCGATTTTCTTCGAGCGGTAGTAGGCCGCGGTCTCGGGCACGGTCGGCGGATGCTTGTTCGGCGACTTGAAGTACTCCGCCATCTGCGCCTGGAAATCGTCATAGCCGTCGTCGGGGTGGCAACCGCAGGGCTCCTCGGCGTGGGTGTGGATGTCGATCGCCATGACGTCGTCGATATTGGGCAGCTTCAGCTTGGGCATTGGTTTTCTCCCGACCGTTGCAAATTGATTATATGATATAACGAATTTGGCAAGTCTCGTCGGACCAAGGCTCGTCGGACCAAGGCATCGTCGGACCGAGGCATCGTCGAAACAAGGCGTCGTCGAAAGGCGAGGCCCCGGCCGGGCAAAGGGACCGATCCGGCCGTTTCGAGGGTCCTTTGCATGGGGTTGTTTTCCAGATTTAGTCGGCGCGGACCGGGCCGATCGCATTGACATCGGCATTCGCCATGGCTTAGAACCCGCCGCATCCCGGGCGGTTGGTCCGCCGGCGGGAAAAATCTCATTTTGCCACATTCGCGCGTGCCGAAACGGTAGTGCCGAACACGGCCTTTCGAACGTTCAGGATTCTGCCATGAAGGTCCGTAACTCGCTGAAATCGCTGCGCGGTCGCCACCGCGCCAACCGCCTGGTCCGCCGCAAGGGCCGGGTCTATGTGATCAACAAGGTGCAGCGCCGCTTCAAGGCTCGCCAGGGCTGATCGGCAAGGGCTGAGTTCCCTGCCGGGCCTGCGCCCCGCAAGACCACGGTCTCACACGACTTTGACGCCGTCCTTGCTATGCAAGGGCGGCTTTGCGCGTTTACACTTTCACCATGGCAGTGAGATTCTTGTTTGCGCACCCCCTCCGTCTGGCCGCCCTGTTGGCTGCGCTGATGGTCGTCGCGCCCGCTTTCGCGCAGGATGATCCCTCAGGTCCGCCTGTGAAGCAGAAGAAGCTTCCCGAGGCGCCGGCGAAACTGCCCAAGGTCGACCGCACCAAGAATCTCGATTTCCTGTTCGGCGCGCTGAAGGCGGCTCCAGATGATGTCAGCGCCAAGCACGTCGAGGCGCGGATCTGGGCGATCTGGCTCCAGACGCCCAGCGATACGGCGGCGCTGCTGATGACGCGGGCCAAGGCGGCCGTGGATGCGCAGAAGATCGACGTTGCAATCAAGCTTCTCGATGCCGTCATCAAGCTCCGCCCGGACTATGTCGAGGCCTGGAACCGGCGCGCCACGCTCTACTATATGCAGAACGATTATGGCCGGTCGCTCGCCGACATCCGCGAGGTGCTGATCCGGGAGCCGCGCCATTTCGGCGCACTCGCAGGGCTCGGCATGATCATGCAGGAGATCGGCGACGAGAAGCGCGCGCTCGATGCCTACCGCAAGGCGCTCGCCATCAACCCGCACCTCGACAAGATCCCCGACCAGGTCAAGTCTCTGACCGAGAAGGTCGAAGGGCGGGATATCTAGCCCCAAGTCGACGCTCTTTTGAGCGAAGGCGGAGCGGCGCCATTAACCACGCAGTGCGGAGCCGTCGAGCGAGGGGATGTCTTTCCTCTTCGCGCCGGCTTAGCTGCATGACAGCTGCAATTGGAGCTGTGCGATGAAGCGCGAGATCCTAGCGGGGGCGTTGTTGCTGACGTCCGCAACGGCCTGTCTCGCCGATGGGCTGTTCTGGGTGGTGGGCAACCGTGCCACCGGCAGATGCGAGATCGTGACCAGCAATCCCGTCATCATCGGCGACATCTGGTTCGGCGACGGTCCCTACAGGTCCAAGGCCGACGCCAAGCTTGCGCGGTCGACGATCCGTGCCTGTCCGAGGCCCGATCCCGACCAAGACAAGGACGACGACGACAACGCGGACTAGGTTTGCCTAGTGCAGGATGTGGTCGCCGCGCTCGACGAGGCTCCGGTCCGCGGCAGCGGCATAGAGTTTTGCAAGCTCGGTTTCGAGATGCTCGTTGATCAGCAGCAGCGCCCGTACCGCGCCGCGCAGGTCACCACTGCAGCTCGCGACGATCTCGTCGATCGCAGCATCTTTTGATCGCAAACTCATCGAAAAACCTCCAATCCAAAACAGAACAATCTGCCGCTCTTTCCCGCGTTCCTGTGGACTGCGTGGAGGATCGGCGCCCACCGCGCTTAAGAGACGGAACCGACCGTGGCGATTATATGGAGGCGGTGATGACGGCCGCATGAACCGGCCCGGTTGGCCGCACGCTTCCAGCCGTCCATTGATTTTGTTGATATTTTCCCGAGTTGAATTTTATTGATATCCACAGGCAGGGACTGTCAGCGGGACGCAAAGCCCGCGCGCATCGAAAAGAAACTGCCGGACGTTGAGACCGTAACCGCCATGTGCCCTGGATCGCCCGGACCATCTCCATGATCGTATTTTTTGTCGTGACGGCGCTCGTTGCACTTGTCGTCGTCACGCTGGCCGGCGTTTGGGTCGTTGAGCGCGCCTTCCCGCCGCAGGGTGAGATGATCGAGGTCGCCGGTGCAAGGCTGCACGTCGTCGATCTCGGTCCACGCGACGCTCCCTTGCCGATCGTCATGCTGCATGGCGCGAGCTCGAATCTGGAGGTGATGCGGCGTCCGCTCGGCGACCTGCTTGCCGAAAAGCATCGCGTGATCCTGATCGATCGCCCCGGCCATGGCTGGAGCACGCGCGCGCGGCTCGAGGATTCGACGGCCGAGGTGCAGGCGCGAATGGTCGACGAGGCGCTTGCCAAGCTTGGCATCGGTCGCGCGGTATTCGTGGTGCATTCCTGGAGCGGGGCGCTCGGTGCGCGGCTTGCGCTCGATCACGCCGATCGTGTCGCCGGTCTCGTCATGCTGGCGCCGGTCACCCATCCCTGGCGCGGCGGCGTCGGGCGCTACAACGAGATCATTGCAACGCCGGTGATCGGCCCGCTACTCGCCTACACCATCACGCTGCCGCTCGGCTATCTGCTTGCAACGCCCGGCGCGCGCAACGTTTTCCTGCCGCAGATGATGCCGGACGGCTTCGTGCAGGATTCCGCGACGCCGCTGCTGCTGCGCCCGCGCGAGTTCATCGCCAATGCCTATGATCTGGTGACGCTGAAGGAGTCGGTGGCCGCGCAGGCTCCGCGCTATGGCGAGATTTCCGCGCCGACCGTGGTCATCGCCGGCGAGCCCGACAAGACGGTGTCCACCAATATCCACGCCCGCCCGTTCGCCGCGACCGTGCCGAATGCGAAGCTGATCGTGCTGCCCGATCTCGGCCACATGGTGCAGAACACCGTGCCGGACCTGGTGAAGGCCGAGATCGAGGCGATGATCGCCGCGATCGCGGCCGAGACGGCGCCCGCCGATTAGCGGCCGCCAAATCTCGCTGCGTTACGTCTCGTCCCGTTACTGCTTGATCTTGCCGTCCTTGTCGAACTGGGAGACGTAGGCCCAGAGATCGTTGATCTCCTTCTCGTTCTTGACGCCGGCGAACGCCATCTTGGTGCCCGGGATCTTGGCCTTCGGATCCTTGATGTATTCCTTGAACTGTGCCTCGCCCCAGGTGATGCCGGAATTCTTGTTGGCGTCCGAATAATTGTAATCCGGTGCGGTGCCGGACTTGCGGCCGTCGAGGCCGTTGAGCTCCGGTCCGACCTTGTTCTTCGCGCCTTCACCGATCGCGTGGCAGGCGAGGCACTTGTTGAACGACGTCTTGCCGGCTGCGACGTCCTGCGCCATCGCTTTGGAAGATATGGCGGTGGATGCTGCGGCAGTCACGGCGAGGGCAACCAGCGCGCCGAAAGTCAGTTTTGTCATAGGATGCTCTTCGTCTCTTCCCGGGTCAGATTGATGTCGTGGTTTTGGCAGGTCCGGTACAGGTGGACAAGCTGCGAAACCTTGACAGGTTTCGCGATAGCAGACTTGCCCCAGAGAGAACTTGCGCTGCAACAAAGCAATGCGACCTTCGGAGGACCTACCCAAGGACAGCAAGACATGATTGATTTGGCGGGACAATTTCCTCCGTTGGACGAAGGTTTTGTAACATGGCCATCGTGATGCCCGCAGCCAACCAGGCGGTGCTGGCGCGCCGCAGCGAAATCGTCGCCGCCCTGCGCGCGATCGTTCCCGGCGAAGGCGTGATCGACAGCGCCGCCGAGATGCGGGCCTATGAATCCGACGGCCTGACCGCCTACCGGCAGCCGCCGATGGTCGTGGTGTTGCCCGACACCACCGAGCAGGTCTCCCTGATCCTGAAATATTGTGCGGGGCAGGGCATCAAGGTGGTGCCGCGCGGCTCCGGCACCTCGCTGTCGGGCGGCGCATTGCCGCTGGAAGACGGCGTGCTGCTGGGCCTCGGCAAGTTCAAGCGCATCCGCGAGATCGATTTCGACAACCGTGTCGTCGTCACCGAGCCCGGCGTCACCAACCTCGCAATCAGCCAGGCGGTCGCGCATGCCGGATTCTATTACGCGCCCGATCCGTCCTCGCAGATCGCCTGCTCGATCGGCGGCAATGTCGCGGAAAATTCCGGCGGCGTGCACTGCCTGAAATACGGCATGACCACCAACAATGTGCTCGGCTGCGAAATCGTGCTGATGAGCGGCGAGATCCTGCGCATCGGCGGCAAGGCGGCGGAAAACCCCGGCTATGACCTGATGGGCGTGATCACGGGCTCGGAAGGCCTGCTCGGCGTCATCACCGAGATCACGGTGCGCATCCTGCAAAAGCCGGAGACGGCGCGCGCGCTGATGGTCGGTTTTGCAGAGGTCGAGGCGGCCGGCGAATGCGTGGCGCGGATCATTGGCGCGGGCATCATCCCCGGCGGCATGGAGATGATGGACAAGCCCGCGATCCACGCCGCGGAAGCCTTCGTCCATGCCGGCTATCCGCTCGATGTGGAAGCGCTCCTGATCATCGAGCTCGACGGTCCCGGCGTCGAGGTCGACGAGCTGATCAAGCGCGTCGAGGCCATCGCGCAAGGTTGCGGCTCGACCACCTGCCAGATCTCGACTTCGGAAGCCGAGCGCAACCTGTTCTGGGCCGGTCGCAAGGCGGCATTCCCTGCCGTCGGGCGCATCTCGCCCGACTATCTCTGCATGGACGGCACCATTCCGCGCGGCGCGCTGCCGAAAGCGCTGGCGCGCATCCGCGAGCTGTCAGAGAAATACCAGCTCGGCTGCGCCAACGTGTTCCACGCTGGCGACGGTAATCTGCACCCGCTGATCCTGTACGATGCCAACAAGCCGGGCGAGATCGAGCGTGCCGAGGCGTTCGGCGCCGACATCCTGCGCGCCTGCGTCGAGTTCGGCGGCGTGCTCACCGGCGAGCACGGCGTCGGCATCGAGAAGCGCGATCTGATGGGCGACATGTTCAGCGAGATCGACCTCGACCAGCAGCAGCGCCTGAAATGCGCCTTCGACGCGCAAGGCCTGCTCAACCCCGGAAAGGTGTTCCCGACGTTGCACCGCTGCGCCGAGCTCGGCCGCATGCATGTGCACGCGGGCAAGCTGGCGTTTCCGGATATCCCACGATTCTGAGCGACCGCATCGGCGGTCGATCCGCTCTCGCAGACCGCTTGCGGGAGAGGAGCCTCGCGAACGAGGCGGTTGAAGGATCGTCGTCGCGATTCAATCTCGCTCAACCTGCATTCAAGCAGGCCACCGCACGAACGGGGCCGATGTCGACGTCCTGACCGATACGGGCAGCCCCTGCAAAAATGCCGGCCGGAAGACCAATCTTGGCTTTATCCCGGACGCCCGCGAAGACGAGGTTGGGGCTTGATCCCCTGAAATCCGCCGATGAGGATTTTTTTCATTTTGATCGACCCGAATCAATTGCAGCGCAATCAGTTTGCAACCTAACATTTTTCCCCGTACATCGTGTCACCCGGGTGCCACACGCGAAGGAGTCCTCGCCGGAAATGTCGTCCGCAGCTGCGTGCCTTGGTGGGAGTAAGGTATCAGGGGGAGGGTGGGATTTGTCCGCGGCTCTAGATTTGATCGCGGTTTACCCGTTGTCACATCAAACGAGGTCGGGGGCGAGAAACGAACAGCCCCAGCTGCGAGCGGATATGTGCCGGCTGATTTTCGGCACATCCGGAACGGCGGTCCTGGCCCGTCCGTCCCTGCGACACCCCACACGGTCGGGGCCGTTCCTCTGCAGGCCGAACCGGAGATTCCGTGGCTCTGCTGAAAGTGAGTGCGCGGGCATATCCTGATGTCTCTTCAGTTTCACCGTACCGTCGAGACCATGCAAATATGGAGCGCAAGCAGCGACGGCTTTTCATTTGTGATCACCCACGGGAGTCCGAGCGGCCCCGGCTTTCGCGGGCAGCCTGGCTATGTGGCGTCATGGCGGCCGCTTTATCGGAGCCGCGGCGCGATCAAGATCGGCGGGTCGCCGTTCAGGACGTTCGCGGAGGCCGAGGGAGCCTGCAACATCATGCTGAAACATCTGACCGAACCGATGTGAGGCCTGCGACACGTTGCGAAGGCCGGGTTGGCTCTCCCACGAGGAAAGCAGGTGACGGCTCGCGGAGCTATCCACGCCTGATCACTTCGTCCGCAAGCGTCCCTTTTCACAGCCGCGTGTGAGCGCGGTGACGCTGGTCGCGGGGACGTCACGCCGCATTTGATTTTGGAGCCGAATTTCGTTACCCGCTAGAAGCGTGGATACGCTCAAGGTCAGAGACGCCAAAGACGTCGAAGAGGTGGTGCGCGCGGCGATTGCGAGCGAGCAGCCGCTCGAGATCATCGGCCATGGCTCAAAGCGCGGCATCGGCCATGTGATGGCGACCAACGCCGTGCTCGACGTCTCAGCGCTCAATGCGATCACTTCCTATGAGCCGAACGAGCTGATCATCACGCTGCAGGCCGGCGCGCCGCTGGCCGACGTGCTATCGCTGATCGATGCCAAGAACCAGCAATTCGCCTTCGAGCCGATGAACACCGCGACCCTGCTCGGGACGCCCGGGCTCGGCACCATCGGCGGCATGATCGCAGCTAGCCTCGCTGGGCCGCGCCGCATCAAGGCCGGGGCGGTGCGCGACCATCTGCTTGGCGCGCATGCCGTCTCCGGCTTCGGCGACAGTTTCAAGACCGGCGGCAAGGTGGTGAAAAACGTCACCGGCTACGACCTTTGCAAGCTGCTCGCCGGTTCCTGGGGCACGCTGTCGGTCATGACGGAGGTGACGCTGAAGGTCATGCCGAAGCCGGAGAGCGAACGGACGCTGCTGCTGCGGGGGCTGGAGGACGCGGCCGCCAACAAGGCCATGACCACGGCGCTCGGTTCGCCCTTCGACGTGTCGGGCGCGGCGCATCTGCCGAAATGCGCTTTCCGGGAGAGAGCCGAAGGGCTCGGCGACATCGCCACCCAAGGCGAGACACTCACCGTGCTGCGGCTGGAGGGCATCACCGCGTCTGCCGCCCACCGCGCCGTCTCGCTGCGCGAGGCGCTCGCGCCATTCGGAACCGCTGATATCGTGGAGGATGCCGCCTCGGCGGCGTTGTGGGCCGCGATCCGGGACGTGCTGCCGTTCGCGGCCGATGGCCCGCTTGGCGCCCGGCCGGTATGGCGGATCGTCTGTCCGCCGGCCTCGGGCGGTGCGCTCGGCCGGCAGCTCGCGCGCGAGACCGGCGGCGACGTGGTCTACGACTGGGGTGGCGGGCTGATCTGGGCGGCCGTACCGCCGAAGGACGATGCGCAAGCCGCCATCGTGCGCCAGCGCGCGGAAGCCGCCGGCGGGCACGCCATGCTGGTCCGGGCGACTGAAGAGGTGCGGCGCAATGTCGACGTGTTCCATCCGCAAGCTCCTGGTGTCGCCGCCCTCAGCGAGCGGGTTCGCGTCAGCTTCGATCCGAAGACCATCCTCAATCGCGGGCGGCTGAAGCGGGGCGAGGCATGAAGACCGAATTTTCGCTCACTCAGCTCGCCGATCCCGATATCGCGGAAGCCGACAAGATCCTGCGCGCCTGCGTGCATTGTGGCTTCTGCACCGCGACCTGTCCGACCTATGTGCTGCTCGGCGACGAGCTCGATAGCCCGCGCGGCCGCATCTACCTGATCAAGGAGATGCTGGAGAAGGACCAGGCGCCGACCGCCGAGGTCGTCAAGCATGTCGACCGCTGCCTGTCGTGCCTTGCCTGCATGACCACGTGTCCATCCGGGGTGAACTACATGCACCTCGTCGACCAGGCCCGGGTCAGGATCGAAGAGCGTTACGAGCGGCCGCTTGCCGAACGGCTGTTGCGCACCGTGCTGGCGTTCGTCCTGCCCGACCCGCAGCGCTTTCGCATCAGCATGTCGCTGGCGCGGTTTGCCCGGCCGTTCGCGGCTTTGCTGCCGACGCCGCGGCCGTCGGCCATTCCTGGCCTCACCCCGCGGATCAAGGCGATGCTGGCGCTCGCGCCAGGCCGGCTGCCGGCGCCGGGGCCCGCCGCGGGCAGTGTCTTTGCGCCGCTCGGCAGGAGGCGGGGGCGGGTCGCGCTGCTGCAGGGTTGCGCCCAGCAGGTGCTGGCGCCGCGGATCAACCAGGCCGCCATCAACCTTTTGACCCGCCACGGCATCGAGGTCGTGCTGGTCCGGGACGAGCAATGCTGCGGCGCGCTGACGCATCACCTCGGCCGTGACGACGACGCGCTCGCGCGGGCGCGGGCAAACGTCGCGGCCTGGCGTCGCGAGGCGGCAAAGGATGGTCTCGATGCCATCCTGGTGACGACGTCCGGCTGCGGCACGGTCATCAAGGACTACGGCTATCTCCTGCGCGAGGACCGTGACTTCGCCAGCGATGCGGCCAACGTCTCCGCGCTCGCCAAGGACATCACGGAGTATGTCGCAGGCCTTGCGCTTCAGCCGACGACGCGACACGACGACATCGTCGTCGCCTATCACTCGGCTTGTTCACTGCAGCACGGGCAGAAAATCACTGCGCTTCCGAAAGAATTGCTTTCCAAGAACGGATTCGTGGTGAAAGATATCCCCGAGAGCCATTTGTGTTGCGGTTCGGCGGGGACATACAACATTCTCCAGCCCGACCTTGCGGGCAGGTTGCGCGATCGCAAGGTCGCCAACATCGCGAGCGTCAAGCCGGACATGATTGCCGCAGGCAATATCGGCTGCATGGTGCAGATTGCCAGCGGCACATCAGTGCCGGTCGTGCACACGATTGAGCTTCTCGATTGGGCGACGGGCGGCTCGCGGCCGGCATTGAACTAGTCGTATTTAACTAGCCGACTGCACCGTGCCCGGAGGTGGACGACTGAAGGCCCGATCGACCATTGTTCGGCGGCAACAGGAGGATCACGATGGCGAAAGCGAAGAAGAAGAAAAGCAAGAAGGCCAAAAAGGCCAAGAAAGCCGTAGCGGCGAAGAAGATCGCGAAGAAGGCCGGCAAGAAGAGATCGGCGAAGAAATCCGCCAAGAAGGCAGCGAAGAAATCGGCAAGGAAGGCCGCACCAAAGAAGGCAGCCAAGAAGGCTGCAAAGGCGACCGCAAAGAAATCCGCGAAGAAAGCGGCTCCCAAGAAGAGCGCGAAGAAGGCGGCGCCGGCCCCCAAGCCGCCGGCGGCCGTGGAAGCTCCCGCTCCAGAGCCCGCACCGGAGGCGAGCTGGGCGACCCCGTCGTCCTCCGGCAACGGCTCGTCGGCTTCGGCCGAAGGGCAGGGCTAGCTCCCGCTTCGCCCTCCAAACGACGACCAGCAATCCGGAAGGCCGCGGCGGCGACGCTGCGGCCTTTTTGCGTGTGCGCCCGGCATGGGCATTGAGTTGGAGGTGGAAGTCCTCCCGTGAGCTGGTCACAGCGAGCGAAGTGAAGCGCAGAGCGTCGGACCGTGAGGCTGGCGTGAAGGAAGCGTGGAGCGAAGCTGCGGGCCGACGAACAGGAACCGGGAACGTCTATGTTCGGACGCAGCGCGCGGGCGAGCGGGTGATGGCCTCGCTGCGCAAGCAGTTCGGAAAGCTGAAGCTCCGCGTCAACGAGGCCAAGAGCAAGGTGAGACGTGCCACGGCATCGAAGTTCCTCGGCTTCTCGTTCTGGGTGGCCGCGGGGCGGACGATCCGGCGGCGCGTCGCACCACAGGCCATCAAGCGTATGAAGGAGCGCGTGCGAGAGCTGACCCGGCGCAGCGCCGGACGAAGCCTTGCGCAACTCGGCAAACCGCTCGGGGTGTATCTGAAGGGCTGGAAGGCCTACTTCCAACTTGCGGACACACCACGGGCGTTTGCGGACATCGACGGCTGGGTCCGTCACCGCCTCCGGGCGGTGCAACTCAAGCACTGGAAGCGCGGTGAGGTCATCTATCGCGAGTTGCTCGCTCGCGGGGTGCCTCCCGAAGCCGCCAGACGGGTTGCCGCCAACAGTCGGCGCTGGTGGCACAACTCGGCGATGGCGCTCAACATGGCGCTGCCGAACGATCTCTTCAAACGGCTGGGAGTCCCCAAACTTGCCAGCTGACCTCAACCCATCGAACCGCCCGGTGCGGACCCGCATGCCGGGTGGTGTCGCCGGGGACGCGGAGATAACCTCCGCGCCCCTATGCCGATCGACAGATTGCATCAAAGCGCCCCCGTCATTGGCTTCATTTAGCGCCCCTTGGGCTGTGCGTTGATTCGGGTCGGCGCGCACAGCCTGTGCTGCAGGCCCGTAACAACGCGGGGGCCGCAAGCCCTTTGCAATGCAAATAATGTTGTCGAGAAGCAACACATCCTGACAACCTTTCGTGGAATTGCCATAACGCCTAAAAAGTCGGCAGATGCATGTGTTTTTTGCTTCACTGAATGAGCGCCTCGCTCCAGATTGCGGCGGCTAAGAGTGTTGCAGTCAGGGATCGCATGCCCCGGGGGGCGCCGGGATCGGACTGGCCTTAAGATCGGTGATGGGGATTGAAATGAAAAAAGCGGCTTTGTTGGCAACCGCGCTGGCAATGGTGACGGGTTCGGCTCTGGCGGCGGACATGCCGGTGAAGGCTCTGAAAGCGCCTCCGCCGCCCGCCTTTGAGCCCTGGGATATCGCCTTCGGCGGCGGCATCATGAGCGACTACATCTTCCGCGGCATCACGCAGTCGAACCACAAGCCGTCGGTTACGGCCTATTTCGAGCCGCGCTACAACGTCACCAAGGACCTCCAGCTCTATGTGGGCGTGTCCGGTGAGAGCATCTCGTTCCCGAACCGCGCCGCGGCCGAAATCGACGTCTACGGCGGTATCCGCCCGACCTTCGGCGCCTTCGCCTTCGACATCGGTGTCTGGGGCTACCTGTATCCGGGTGGCAGCTGCTTCTTCGGCGCGCCCGGAATCGACTTCGCGGGCAACTTCCAGGGCGCCGAGTGCGCCTCGCAGGCCCTGATCAATGCCAACGTGATCAAGAAGGACCTGAGCTTCTTCGAAGTCTACGGCAAGGCGACCTACACGGTGAACGACAACTGGGCCTTCGGCATCACCGAATACTACACCCCGAGCTACCTGAACTCGGGCGCCTGGGGCAACTACACCTCGGTCACCGGCAAGTACACCGCGCCCAGCACCATCTTCGGCTCGAGCGGCGTCGGCATGTACGTGTCGGGTGAGTTTGGCCGTCAGTGGCTCGGTACCTCCGACAGCTTCTACGGTGTGGCCGCGTTCCCGAACGGCATCAAATATGCCGACTACAACACCTGGAACGTCGGCATCGGCTTCACCTACAAGGTCTTCACGCTGGACCTGCGCTACTCCGACACCAACCTCTCGAAGGGTGACTGCAACGCGTTCACCAGCGACTGGTCGGCCCGCGGCAACATCACCGCCTCCACCGGTACCTTCGTAACCCCGATCAACCCGTCGGGTGTCGGCTCCAACTGGTGCGGCGCGGCCGGTATCGCCAAGCTGTCGTTCGACCTGACGGCGATGACCAACCTGAAGTAAGCGTCTTTCCCTGGACGACTGAAGGGCGGCAGGACAACCTGCCGCCCTTTTGCTTTTGGGGGTGCGGCCCGGCCGTTAGTCTAATTGGTCTTTGGCTGGACGACAGGGCCGCAGGTTCGCTTCACGTCTCCCGCTTGCGGGGTCGGATCGCATCGAAGATACGATCCGGGTGGGACTCTCTCCACGTCAGGGGTATCGATTGCGGCAGCACCCTCACCCCAGCCCTCTCCCGCAAGCGGGAGAGGGAGCGGACCACCATCGCTGAAGCGGGATCAGTTTTGGTTGAATCGGTGCGATGCCGAGGATTCACCTCTCCCCGCTGGGGAGAGGTGTCCCCATGCGGCTGATCGTACTTAATCTCACCACGCTTTAATGAACTCAGCGTACTTCGCTCGGCTCCGCCCGGGCCGGTGCACTGATGCCGCCGAGCACGTGGATATCGCCGTCCGGGACCAGCCTGACGTTGCGGGTGTGAAAGGCCTCCAGCGTCGAGCGGTGGCCGATCGACACGATGGTGGTCGACGGCAGCTTCTCTTCCATGAGGCGGTAGAGCAGGGCCTCCGACGGCTCGTCGAGCGAGGCGGTCGCCTCGTCGAGAAACAGGTAATCGGGCGCATGCAGCAGCGCCCGCGCAACGCCCAGGCGCTGCTGCTCGCCGAGCGACAGCGTCCTGTTCCAGTGCGCTTCCTCGTCGAGCTGCTCGGCAAGTCTCGGCATGCCGACCGTTCTCAGCGCCTCCCGGATCTTGTCGGGCGCGATCGTGCCATGCTCGGCCGGGTAGATCACGGCGTCGCCGAGCGGGCCAATCGGGAAATACGGCCGCTGTGGCAGCATCATCAGGCTGGATTTCCCGGGGATGGCGATCTTGCCGGTGCCGAACGGCCAGATCCCGGCGATGGCGCGGAACAGCGTCGACTTGCCCGAGCCCGACGGGCCGGTCACCAACACGCGCTCGGGGTGCTGGATCGCAAAGGCGTTGGCTGCGACCAGCGGCTTGCCGTTGGGCAGTTTCACCAGCAGCTGCTCGAGAGCGATGGCCTCGCTGCCTGCGGACGGCGTGAAGCCGATGGTCGGCTCGTGCGTGGGGAGATTGGCGGCCGAGCTGACCGACATCTCGAAACCGTCGAGACGGGCGACCACTGCGCGCCATTCGGCGAGCGTCCGGTAGGCGGTGACGAAGAAGGATAGCGCCTCCTGCACGCTGCCGAATGCCGAGCCGGTCTGCATCATGTCGCCA
The DNA here is from genome assembly GCF_029714405.1 of Bradyrhizobium sp. CB82. Lineage (NCBI taxonomy): Bacteria > Pseudomonadati > Pseudomonadota > Alphaproteobacteria > Hyphomicrobiales > Nitrobacteraceae > Bradyrhizobium > Bradyrhizobium sp. CB82. Next base: position 1,758,255 of record NZ_CP121650.1, read on the forward strand.
AGCTGAATCCTCTTGGCGAAGAAAGCGGGCGCCACCATCACATAGGGAAAGACCACCGCCGCCTGCTGATAGCTCGCCGTGAATGCGGTGAGACGCTTGGTCCGACTCATGATCGCGTACCAGTTGGCGATGACGAAACCGAAGCGGTGCAACAGCCGCCCTCGCTCGGCGCCTTCACCCCTCAGGAGTGCGATCTGTTCGGAATTTTCCCGCACCCGGACCAGGTTGAAGCGGAAATCGGCTTCAAAGCGCTGCTGCTCGAAATTGAGATTGACGAGCGGTACGCCGATCCAGTGCGTCAATGCCGTACCCAGGATCGCGTAAACCAGCGCACTCCACACCAGAAAGCCGGGGATGACGATATCGGTGCCGGAAATGTGCAGGGGCGCCTTGTCAGACAGACCCCACAGGATGACGATGAACGACGCCAGCGTCACGATCGATGAGAGCAGACCCAGTCCGATCGTCAGCGTTTGCTCGACGAAGTTCTTGACGTCCTCAGTGATGCGCTGGTCCGGATTGTCGGCGGCATCGCCCGTGAGCTGCATGCGGTAATGCGTGGCGCTGTCGAGCCATTCGCCGAGATAGTGCCGCGTCAGCCATTGTCGCCAGCGGATCTGCAGCCACTGGTTCAAATAGAGCTTGTAGACGGCCAGTGCGACGAAAGTGAAAGCGAGGCCAAGGAAGATCCAGATCTCGCGAACGAACTGATCCAGATCATATGCCTGGAGGGCACTGTAGAACCGGTTCTGCCACTGATTGACGAGGACATTGATCGCGACCAGCGCCAGCTCCATCGCGATGACGACGGCAAGCAGGCCGCAGCCGGCCCATTTGTCCTCCGATCGGAAATAGGGGCTGGCGATTCGCCAAACGATCGCGAGCGTCGCGCGGATGTTCTTCACAGATAGGGGTCTCCTGCGGGTAGGCGCAAACGCCTGATGCAATGCCGCAAATAAGCGCGCTTAGACTAAAGTTGCAAATCCGGCGATTTGCGTTGTCCGGGCCGGCAACCCTAGCATGGGCACAACGGCCGCGGGGTGGGGGCCGCCGGGACTTCGCGAGCTTGTGAGCGGATGGGAACCTCCGCAATTCGCGACATGACCGTTTCAGGACCAAAGCTTATCGCGCCCCACGTCAAGCAGGTTCGGCTGTCCACGCTGGCCGCCCTGCCGCACCAACGCGTGGGGGAGGACGAGCATGTGGAATCAAATCTATAATCCGCTGAACAATGCGGCATTGTCGACCATCGCGGCCGCCGTCCCGGTGGTCTCGCTGTTGATCATGATCGCGAGCGGGCGCGTGAAGGCGCATATCGCGGCCGTGATCGCGGTGATCATCACCAACCTGATCACGATCGTCGTCTTCACCATGCCGGTGAACATGTCGCTCCGCGCCTCCGTGCTCGGCATCGTCACCGGCTTCTTCCCGATCGGATGGATCGTCCTCAACGTCATCTTCCTCTACCAGGTGACGGTCACGACCGGCCGCTTCGAACTCTTGAAGCGCGCGGTCGGCGGCGTCACCGAGGACCGGCGCCTGCAACTGCTGCTGGTCGCGTTCTCGTTTGGCGCCTTCTTCGAAGGGGCCTCGGGCTTCGGCACACCCGTCGCGATCACCGGCGCCGTGCTGATCGGGCTCGGCTTCTCGCCGCTCGCCGCCTCCGGCCTGTCGCTGATCGCCAACACCGCGCCGGTCGCCTATGGCGCGCTTGGCACGCCGATCCAGGGGCTTGCCTCCGTCACCGGGCTCGATCCCTATATCCTCGGCGCGATGGTCGGACGGCAATTGCCGTTCTTCTCGCTCATCGTGCCGTTCTGGGTGGTGTGGGCCTTCGCTGGCTGGAGAGGCATGAAGGACGTCTGGCCGGCGATCCTGGTCACCGGCTTGAGCTTCGCGATCCCGCAATTCGTGATCTCCAACTTCATCAATCCCTGGATCGTCGACATCGGGGCGTCGCTGATCTCGATGGGCGCGCTGATCCTGTTCCTAAAGGTGTGGCAGCCGAAGCAGCTCTGGTTGTCGCCGGCGCTGCGGGGCCGCGACGAATCCGCCTCGCAAATGGAAAAGGCGACGCCGCTCGACAAGACGCCGCTGACGCAGTCCGAGCTGTGGAGCGCGCTCCTGCCGTGGATCATCGTCTGTATCGTCATGCTGATCTGGGGCAGCGGGTGGTTCAAGACCTGGGCGAATGGGATATTCACCTGGAACTACGCCGTTCCCGAGCTGCACCAGATGATCAACAAGATGCCGCCGGTGGCGGCGAAGCCGACGCCGGAAGGCGCGGTGTTTGCGTTCACCTATCTGTCCTTCACGGGCACGGGCATGTTGATCGCGGCGATCATCTCCGGCTTCCTGATGGGGGTCGGTCCCGGCCGGCTGCTCGCCGAATATGGCCGCACCATCCGGCTGTGCGCCATCTCGCTGATCACGATCTCGGCGATGCTGGCGATCGGCACGCTGACCCGCCTCTCCGGCGTCGACGCAACGCTCGGTCTCGCCTTCGCGGCAACCGGCGTGCTCTATCCCTTCTTCGGCACGCTGCTCGGCTGGTTGGGCGTGGCGCTGACGGGATCGGACACCGCGTCGAACATCCTGTTCGGCAACCTTCAGAGGATCACCTCCGAGCAGATCGGCCTGTCACCGATCCTGATGGCGGCGGCGAACTCCTCCGGCGGCGTGATGGGCAAGATGATCGACGCGCAGTCGATCGTGGTCGCCTCCACGGCGACGCGGTGGTACGGGCACGAGGGCACGATCCTGCGCTTCGTGTTCTGGCATTCGATCGTGCTGGCCTGCTTGGTCGGCGTGCTGGTGACGCTCCAGGCCTATGTATGGCCGTTCACGGCGCTGGTGCTGAAGTAGCCTCGCGCATCGCAGCGTCACGAAATCCCCGCGGGAAGAGTCCCGCGGGGATTTGCTTGAACGGCGAACCTTCTCAACGCCGTCTCCGTCTTATAGAAGGTGCGGCGGTTCTAAAGCGCGATGAGATTGGGATGAATCGTCGTCGCGCTTTAGGTTGTTGTTATGATCTTTTCGGAAAACCGCTTCGCACTTTTCCGGATCATGCTCTAGACGGTCGAGAGGTCTCATGGTTTCGGTCAAGCGGATGGTGTGCGCGGCTGCCGCGGTGGTGCTGATGGCAGGCGCGGCCCATGCCGAGGACGGCTTTCCCTTCGGGACCGAGATGACGCTCGAAGCCTTGCCGCAGCCCGGCTCGAAGCGCATTCCCAACATCGAGATCGGCGACAATGGCGAGGTGGTGCTGGAGCTCTGGTGCAAGGGCGGCAAGGGCCAGTTCTCGGTTGCCGGCAACACCGTCATCTTCGTTCCCGGCCAGATCCAGGACCGTTCCTGCCCGCCCGCCAAGGCGCAGGCCGATGACGACCTCGTCGCGGCGCTGAGCAGCGTCGAGACCTGGAAGCGCCAGGGCGACTCCCTCACGCTGATCGGTCCCAAACCGCTGCGCTTCCGGACGAACGGGAATTAAGCTTCGCGGCAGCCGGTGCGGCGGCGCCCTCCTTGGGCGGTTACGGCGTCGCGATCAACCCGTTGGCGGTGGCCACGATCCAGCGGCTGCCCCACCGCACGATGGAGTCTATGCGCCCGAGTCCGGGAACAGTGTCGCCGCGTGCGGCCATCCGAATTCCGTCGGGGCCGTCGAGAACGGCAGTTCCGTCCCGAACGTCAACAACCGTCCATCCGGGAATGGTTGTCGGTCGCGTCTCCGGTGCTGGCGCCAGAGGTTGCCGCATGACGGCTGCCGGCGAGGGGAGGCTCGTGTTCGCCTGAGAGGCTAAGCCAGTCGGCAGGCGGGCGGGCGATGTAGCGGACGGCTTGGGAACGCTTCCTACAAAGGCGGGGGCCGCTGTTTGCAGATCCGAGTGAGATGCGGTCTTTCGAGCGCCCTCGACCTTGCCACCGGATCTCGTTTCAGAAGGCTGCGATGAAGCCGTTTGTTTCTGGATCACTGGACGGAGGCTGATCATGCTTGCGAGTTCAGGCCAATTCACGCCTCCCGCCCATCCCAGTCCAAAGCTTGCCGTCAGCGCAATCGTGGACAGCAGAAAGTTGCGCACTCGAACGCCATGCGGGTCCCGTAGCACCAGCACCTCTTCGCGATCGTGGCTCAAGAGATCCCGCAGCCTGGCCGGCTGCCTCGGCAACTGGCCGCCAGCCACATTCCCCAACCAGATGTTTTCAAGGGTACTCGGCTCGTGGTCTTGCATGATGCGACCCACGTTCGGTTACCCGATGATGGCCGCTTAAACTGAATCGAATCTTAACGATCAAGCAAAACGGCTGCGGCGGCGCCTGACTATTTCCACACCGACTTGTCGGCGTCCCAGCGCTGGCCCTTCAACTCCTTCGCCAGCGCCTCGATCGCGCCGTTGTCGTCGGTCTGATCGCCCTCTTCATCGGTGCTCGTTTCATCCGACAGATTGAGCTTGGCGCCGGTGCTCTCGTCGGCCGTGGTGATCGCGGGGCTGCCGACCCAAAGCAGGAGACGGTCGCTGTTGCCGGGCCTGTCGGCCGAGACGAGGCCAGCGATTTCGATCGTGTCGGTGAGCTCGAGTGCCGGGAAATCCTGGTTCGGCCGCTTCAACAGGACCTTGAGCTTGCCGGTGACGGGGTTGAAGCTTTGCGAGACGGGTTTTGCCGCCAGCGTCCGCGCCAGTACGTTCGCGACGGTGCCGGCGAGCCGGTCCCGGCCAATCTTGTCGCCGTCGCGCCAGTCGGCGGCGGAGAGGCGGATTGTGCGGTCCATCTCCATCATACCGGCGGTCCAGCCCGCCGCGGTGACGCCCGGCATCGCCTTGAATTTGGCGAGCAGCGCGCTCGCCCGCTCCGGGTCGACCGACATGTTGATGGTCTGCTCCCCGGCGCGCAGCGCGTCGCAGCCGACCGACAGGCTGGCCAGCGTCACCTCGACATCCTGACCCTTCAGGCTCTTCAGGAAATCGGTCGCCGCCTCTAACTTCACCTTGACCGCGATCGCCTCCGGCGAGACTTCCGTGAAGTCCTTCGGCTGCGGCGTGATGCCGTCGTCCGAGGTCTGGTTGTCCAGAAACTCCTTCTCGCTGAGATCGGAATTGTCGGGGGAGGCGACCACGGTCACGTTGCCGCCGATCGAGATCTGGCCGCGGAACTCGAAGGTGTCGCTGGTCTGCTTGCGCGTCAGCTTGACGGTGACCGGCGCCTTGCCGCCGAGGCTCTGCGTCGTGCCCGTCATCAGCTGGCCGGCGACCGTGAGATTGACGACGAAGCGGTCCTTGCGGTCAGAATTCTTCGCGGCGGGATAGCAGACGTCGAGCACGGCCGAGGTGACCGTCTTGCCCTGGCGGGTCTCCTTCAGGATGACGTCCGCATTGCCGTCCATCAGCCCGTCGATCGAGGTGAAATAGCGCGTCTCGGTTCCGCCGGGCGCCGTGGCCTTCGGCGACAGCTTCATCTGGGCGGACGCGACGTCAGGCGCAACCGCAACCAAAACCGCCAAAAAGCCTATCGAGCAGAACGAAAGCGCGCGCATCGACGAAATCCTCAGAGATGGAGCATGATCCGGAACAGCGTGAAGCGGATTTCCGGAAAGATCATGCTCGAACAATAGCCTGAAGCGCGATGACGATTCATCCCCAGCTCATCGCGCTCTAGAATCGGCGCGCCACCGTAGTGGGTTTTGACCGGCGGTTGAATCGGAATGCGCAAGGCTTGGTCGGCAACGCCATGGTCCGCAAAAAAGAAGGCCGCCCGGAGGCGGCCTTCGTGTGATTCTTGGGCTGGTCGCGACGGGCTCAGAAGCCGCCCATACCGCCGCCCGCCGGCATCGCCGGAGCTGCTTCCTTCTTCGGCAGCTCGGCGACCATGGCTTCGGTGGTCACCAGCAGGCCGGCCACGGAGGAGGCGTCCTGGAGCGCGGTGCGTACCACCTTGGCGGGGTCGATGATGCCCTTCTCGACCAGGTCGACATACTGCTCGGTCTGGGCGTCGAAGCCGAATGTCTCGGACTTGTTCTCCAGGATCTTGCCGACGACGACCGAGCCTTCGAGGCCCGCGTTCTCGGAGATCTGGCGGACTGGGGCTTCCAGCGCCTTCAGCACGATGTTGATGCCGGCCTGCACGTCGGCATTGTCGTTGGACAGACGCCCCACCGCCTTCTTGGCGCGCAGCAGCGCGACGCCGCCGCCGGGCACGATGCCTTCCTGCACGGCTGCGCGGGTGGCGTTGAGTGCGTCCTCGACGCGATCCTTCTTCTCCTTGACCTCGATCTCGGTGGCGCCGCCGACGCGGATCACCGCGACGCCGCCGGCGAGCTTGGCCAGACGCTCCTGGAGCTTCTCACGGTCGTAGTCCGAGGTGGTCTCCTCGATCTGGGCCTTGATCTGGCCGACGCGGGCCTCGATGTCCGGCTTCTTGCCGGCACCGTTGACGATCGTGGTGTTCTCCTTGTCGATCACCACCTTCTTGGCGCGACCGAGCATCTTCACCGTGACGTTCTCGAGCTTGATGCCGAGCTCTTCGGAGATCAGCTGACCGCCGGTGAGGATCGCGAGGTCCTCGAGCATGGCCTTGCGGCGATCACCGAAGCCCGGGGCCTTGACGGCGGCGACCTTCAGGCCGCCGCGCAGACGGTTCACCACGAGCGTGGCGAGCGCCTCGCCCTCGACGTCCTCGGCGACGATGACGAGCGGCTTGCCGGACTGCACCACGGCTTCCAGCACCGGCAGCATGGCCTGCAGCCCGGAGAGCTTCTTCTCGTGCAGGAGGATGTAGGCGTCCTCCAGCTCGGCGGTCATCTTCTCGGCGTTGGTGACGAAGTAGGGCGACAGATAGCCGCGGTCGAACTTCATGCCCTCGACGATGTCGACCTCGGTGTCGAGCGACTTGTTCTCTTCGACGGTGATGACGCCCTCGTTGCCGACTTTCTGCATCGCCTGCGCGATCATCTTGCCGATGGCGGCATCGCCGTTCGCCGAGATGGTGCCGACCTGGGCGACCTCGGAGGAGGCGGCGACCGGCTTGGCGCGCTTCTCGATGTCCTTGATGACAGCCGTAACCGCGGTGTCGATGCCGCGCTTGAGGTCCATCGGGTTCATGCCGGCGGCAACGGCCTTGGCGCCTTCGCGCACGATGGCCTGGGCCAGCACGGTCGCGGTGGTGGTGCCGTCGCCGGCGAGGTCGTTGGTCTTGGAGGCGACCTCACGGACCATCTGGGCGCCCATGTTCTCGAACTTGTCCTCGAGCTCGATCTCCTTGGCGACGGTGACGCCGTCCTTGGTGATGCGGGGCGCGCCGAAGCTCTTCTCGATGACGACGTTGCGGCCCTTCGGGCCGAGCGTCACCTTGACGGCGTTGGCGAGAATGTCGACGCCGCGCAGCATGCGTTCGCGCGCGTCTCCGGAAAACTTGACGTCTTTGGCAGCCATTTTCTGCAATCCTTGATGTTTGGTGATGTGCTCGCCGCTCGTTGCCGGGCAAGGCGCGGCAATCCGTGGCGAAATCATGAACGATGCCCGGATCGAAGGTCCGGGCACGATATTCAGCGGCTGTTCAGGCGGTCGGCCTTAGGCCAGGACACCCATGATGTCCGACTCCTTCATGATCAGGAGATCCTCATTGTCGATCTTGACCTCGGTGCCCGACCACTTGCCGAACAGCACGCGGTCGCCGACCTTGAGGTCGATCGGAATCAGCTTGCCCGCCTCGTCGCGGCCGCCCGGGCCGACGGCGACGATTTCGCCCTGGGACGGCTTCTCCTTGGCGGTGTCGGGAATGATGATGCCGCCCTTGGTCTTTTCCTCGGCATCGATACGTTTGACCACGACACGGTCATGCAGCGGACGAAATTTGGACTTAGCCATGACGTTTCCCTTTGGAAGCTCGCTTCGGAAGCAGCGGAAGTAGGTGAGGGGCCTGCGCCCCCGTCCGACCTCTGTCAGGATCGAATGCCAGGATCGAACGGCGCGCTTTAGCAATCGGGCTTCCCGAGTGCTAATAGTGCGCCCGGAAATATGGCTTGGCCGCGATCCTGTCAAGCAAAGGTGGTTAAGCCATTGGTGAGACGGATATAGGATGTTGACGATCGAAACGAATTGGGGACGCTGGCGTATTCTACGACGTCATTGCCCCGACGGTGGTTTTGCGCTTGGCTGCAGGACGGTGTGGCCAGGCTCGTGTTTGGGGGGCGCTTTGCTCGGGGGAATGCCATGATCAGTTCAGCTCACGCTGGGACGGTTGCCAAGCTGGGCGCCGCCGCGGCCTTGGCGCTGCTGCTGGGCGCATGTGGCGGCGGCATGAGCCTGCCGTCGTTCTCGTCGTCATCGCCGCCGCCCGAGGCCGAGCCCGGCACCGGGCCGGAAATGCCGGCCTCGATCCGCGCCGACGAGATCGTCGGCCGCTGGGGCCTTGCCTCGTTCCAGAACCCGGCCGACCGCGCCCGTACCGAGGCCGCGGCCCGCGCGCAGTGCAAGAATCCCTATGTGATCGGCGCCGGCTCGAGCGGCGGCGTGATCATGCACCTGGCCGACCAGGCGACGCCGCAGGAACTGCGGCTGAAGGGCTCACCGAGCGGCAAGAACTATATCGGACCGCCCGGCGCGACCCCCGGCGAGCAGGACCGTGAGATCGTCTCCTTCGACGGCCGCGTCATGGTCACCCGCTTCATCGACAAGGATGCCGCCACCCGCTACGGCAACATGGTCTACGTCCGCTGCGCGCCACGGGCGTAGTCTCTCCCTTCGTCATGCCCCGCGAAGGCGGGGCATCCAGTACGCCGCGGCTTCTCGACTCCAGCCTCGCCCTCTCTGGAATACTGGATCGCCCGGTCGAGCCGGGCGATGACGGCGGGGGTGGTTCCAAACAAAACGCCGGCTCGGCCCGGCGTTTTGCTTTTCCGTAACTCCGGTCTGCTCAGTCGAACAGGGCGTCGATGTCGTCCTGCGAGGCGTGGCCGACGTCGCCGGCGAGCTTGGGCCCGTTGAGGAGCTTGGCGTCCTCGTCGCGAGTGTCGACGATCGGCGCCGCGTGGGCCTTGATGGCATCGACGCCGCCCCAGATCTCCATCATCGCATTGATGTGCTGCTCGATGAACTTCATCGTGCCCATCACCTTGCTGATGCGCTGGCCGGTCAGGTCCTGGAAGTTGCAGGCCTCGAAGATCGAGATGACGCGCTCCTGGATGTCGTCGGCGAGCTGCTTCTGCTGGTCCACCGAATCCACCTTGGAGAGCGCGCTGGCGGCCTGGTCGATCGACTCGGCTGCTTCGAGGATTTGCTGGGTCGCCTGCTCGGTGCCGCCGACGACGGCGCCGAGCTCGCCATTGACCTTGGCCATTTCGCCACCGTCAAAGCTCTTGCCGTGCAGCGTCGCGATTTCGCGCTTGGTGCGGTTGATGGCGTCGTGAATGAGGTCGAGCTCGACCTTCAGCTTCTCGCACTGCTCGATCTGAGCGCGATAGGTTTCCAGCATCGCGCGGGTCTCAGCGACTTCCTGCGCCACGACGGCATCGCCCGGCGCCATCGATGCCTGCCCGGCGTGGCTGTTGCGCGCCATTTGCGCGCGGATCGCGCGCAGCTCGGCCATGATCTCGCTGTGCATCGGAGTAGCCTCGTCGATCATCTCGGGAATTGGCATCTCGCCGACGATAGCTTCCTCGACGCGAAAACGCTTGCGGTGAACAGCCATATTGGAACTCCCCCCACCTCACTCATGCGGCCTTTGTAGACAGAAGGGATTTAACACGACGTTCACGGCAGCAGCTGCTTTGCGATCGCTCGCGATGCGCATGTCCACCGCCGATTAACCATGCGTATCAGCTGTTCACCGAAAATAAACGCTAGCGGACAAAAGGCGCTGATGTTCGCGACGTGGTGAATCAAGACGCCGTTTCCGTTTACCAAACCAAACGGCTTTTGATCTTAAGTGAGCTTCATCGCCAGGGCACGTCAGTGCTGCGCCCGCCGCGATGAACGCACCAGACGAAACAGTACAGAGTACGTCGATGTTCAAGAATATGTCTGTCGCGCTGCTCGGCAGCGCTTGCACCCTTGTCGCCGGGATCGACCGCGCCGCCGCCTTCGACCATACCGCGCCATCCGATCCGCCCGCCGTGCTTTATGCGCCGCAGGTTCAGCCGCAGCCGATGCGCGTCGCCTCCAATGCCAACATGGGCGGCGGCTTCATCGAATTTCTGTTCGGCGGCGAGGAGCGCGGCCAGCGCTATTATCCGCAGCAACAGCCGACGTATCAACAGCAGCCGGCCTATTACGACCAGCGCCGTTTGCCGCCGATGGGCGAGCCGCGGATGCCGGGCGCGGTGCCGGAGCAGGAGGCAGCCGATCCGCGCTTGCGTCCGTTCGATCCGAAGTATGAAAAACAGCTCGTCGCTTACGAGGGCAAGGAAGGCGCCGGCACCATCGTCGTCGATACGCCCAACAAGTTCCTGTATCTCGTTGAGGGCAACGGCAAGGCGCTGCGCTACGGCATCGGCGTCGGCCGTCCCGGCTTCACCTGGTCGGGTGTGAAGGCGATCACGGCCAAGCGCGAATGGCCGGATTGGACGCCGCCGGCCGAAATGATCGCACGCCGTCCCGATCTGCCGCGGCACATGGAAGGCGGCCCTGAAAATCCGCTTGGCGCGCGCGCCATGTATCTGGGCTCTTCGCTCTATCGCATCCATGGCTCAAACGAGCCCTGGACCATCGGCACTAACGTCTCCTCCGGTTGCATCCGGATGCGCAACGAGGACGTCATCGACCTCTACGGCCGCGTCAATGTCGGCACCAGGGTGGTGGTGATGTGATGGTTTTCTTCGCCTCTCCCCGCCTGCGGGGAGAGGCGAAGAATGCGCGCGCAGCTCGAATTCCTGATGAAAGGAGAGTCTCGGCGCCTTCAACTTTCACCGGCTTTGCGGATAGATCCCCGACCTTCGCCGTAAGAACACGGAGAGCAAGAAGATCGGGCGTTGCGCGTAATCGCTGTGCTGGCGACCCCTGCCGATGGCGACTGGAACGCATCGTCGCAGCGGTCCCTCTCGATGTTCAACAAATATGCCGGGACCAAGTTCGATGTGAGCTCGCGAGCGTCGATGCGTTAGACGCGCTGAAAGCGAAGCAAGGACGCGTCTGTCCGCTGGTCTGCGAGCGCGGCTTCAAGGCTGATGGAGATCAATGCGTAAAGATATCCTGCCGCGCCGGCTACCGCGTGAACGACGACAACGAGTGCGAGAAGGTTCAGGACAAAAAGCCCGTTGCGACCCGCGATGATACACAGAAGCGAGACGCGGTGCGGAAGCAGATCGAAGCGGCACCGGCGAAGCCGTCCTGCATCTGGTCAAATGATTTGTAACAACGCGGGCTGTCGGCCGGTAAGGGCCGGCTGTCGGGTTGCTCCCATGAAGTGCGGAGCCAACTACTGTGGGGGCGGTCTACAAGCGGAAGTGTGTGACTGAGCCAAGCTCGCGGCCGCCGCAAGGGCGGCCGTTTTGCATTTGAAGGTGATGCTGCTTAAGCGTAATCGCTGCCGCCGTCGTCATCGCCGCCGAAATCGCTGTCGTCGGGCATGTCGATGTCGTTGGCGTCGTCATAGTCCTGCTGATCGTCGTTCCGATCGTTCGACGCCTGGTCGAGGAGGCCCTGGCGGGACTCGTCGCGGTCGCGACTGGAGCCGATATCGTTGAGGCCGGCATCGCGCGCGAGCGAGCCACCGGACTGGTCGCTGCCGCCCCAAGGACTGCCGCCGCTGCCTCCACCACGCTCCTCGATGATCGTGGTGTCGCCAAACGCCTGATGCGATCCGCCCATCCCGCCCATCATGTTGCGGATGCCGGAGAGCAATAGCGAGCCGCCGACGACGCCGGCCGCGGCCGCAGCCGCCGTACCGAGGAACGAGCCGCCGCCACCGCCGAAGGGCGGGGCGCCGTAGCCCTGCTGCCCGTAAGGAGGCTGGCTGTAGCCGGGCGGTTGCGCCTGCTGCATCGCCTGGCCGGAGTTCCAGACCGGCCGCTGCTCGCGCTGCGGCACGTTCGGGACCGAGCCGCGCGATTGGCCACCGCCGAACAGGGACTCGCGCATGGAGTCCAGAAAACCGCCTGATTGACTTTGCTGCTGCGGCGCGTTCGCCGCCTCCAGCTCCTGGATGCGGGCATTGGCGCGCTTGAGCGCCTCGTCCTGCAACAGCACGGTCTGCACCAGCGCGTACATGGCATTCGGCGCCTTGTTCAGGCCGTCATTGATCGCGGCGATCGCGTTCGGATCGCGCGGTGCGTTCTCAAGCTTGGAAAGCCGGTCGAAAAGCTCGTCGACGAGCTGGCGTTCTTGCGGCGTCATGATCGATCTCCCTTGCGCGAACCAAGCGCGCCGAAGATGTAGGGTTCCATTGTGGCGCCAACAGTAGGCGGCGGATTAAATTTCCGTATGCGACAAGCTGCCCGGTGCCTTGCGCCCGGCGGTTTCATGCCAATGTCACGTTGTTCGCCGCCAGCAATTGAGGGAACGCCTCGCTTGCGAGGTAATTGTGCTCGCGCTCGCGGACCTCGGTCATCGGATCCAGGCTGCGCAGGGCGTCATCGACGAAACCGGGATGGCACATCACGAGGCCGCCGTCAGGCAAGCCTGCGACAAACTCGCCCATCAGCTTGCCGAAATCGGCCTCGTCCCGCGTGAAGTCATAGGCGCCGGCGAAGACAGGATTGAAGGCGAGACCGGCCTGCCGCGCGCGGCGGCGGAATTGCGCGCTCAGGACATCCAGCACCAGCGCTTTCGGCGAGGCGAGCCGCTGCATCAGCGGCAACTCGCGGCCGCCCTGGCGCACCCAGGCTTTTGGCGCGGCCTCGCCGACGGCAGCGATGAAAGCGTCGCGCACCTGCGGATAGAGCTGCACGTGCTGATGGCCGTCGACGAAATCAGGCGCGCGTCCGAACGCCTGCGCGAACGCCGCAAGCTGCGCCTTCACCTCTGAATGGATGATCTCGCGGTCGAGCCGCCGCAGCAGTCCCGCGCGCAACAGTTTGGGAAAGGCTAAGAACATGTCGCCTTCGAGCGGGCGGAAATGCATGGTCAGCGGGCGGAACGGCGCCGACAGCGTGACATGCAAGCCGATCGCGCAGCGCGGGCTCTTTGTCCGGGACGCCTCCAGCGCGTCGACCTCGCCGCGGCCGATCGTAGGTCCCAGCATCATCACCGATGTCGCATTGAGACGGCCGCGTTCGATGAGGTCGCGGATCCCAAGGTTGACGCCCGCGCCGATCCCGTAATCGTCGGCGCAGAGCCAGATACGCCGCGGCTTCGCCGCTTCGTTCATTCCGCCGCTGCCCTGCTCGAGGCGTCGTCAGCCTTGTCGGTCTCGAAACGCTTCTCGCTGTGCTCGGCGACGAAGTAGATCGGCCGCGCCTTCAGCTCGGAGAGGATCTTGCCGATATATTCGCCGACGATGCCGATCATGATGAGCTGCACGCCGCCGATCGTCATCAGGCCGACCACGAGAGAGGGATAGCCGGGCACCTGCTTGCCGGTGGTCCAGACTTCCCAGAGGATGGAGAGGCCGAACAGGAAGGCGCCGCCCGCGAGCACCACGCCGAGCAGGCTGGCAAAGCGCAAGGGCGCCACCGAGAACGAGGTCAGGCCCTCGATCGAGAGGCCGAGCAGCCGGGCTGCATTGAAGGTGGTCACGCCATGGGCGCGCGCCGCGGGCTCGTAGTCGACGCGGATCTGGCGGAAGCCGATCCAGCTCGCCAGCCCCTTGAAGAAGCGATTGCGCTCGGGCAGTTGCCGCAGCGCTGCGACTGCCCTCGGCGAGAGCAGGCGGAAGTCGCCGGCGTCTTCGGGGATCTTCTGCCGCGCGCCCCAATTGATCAGTGCATAGAAGCCGTGCACGGCGAGCCGCCGCAGGAACGGTTCGTTGTCGCGATGCGCCTTGGCGGTATAGACGACGTCATAGCCGTCATCGATCCAGTGCCCGACGAGTTGTTCCACCAGCGCCGGCGGATGCTGGCCGTCGCCGTCCATGAACATCACGGCGCCGCGCCTTGCATGGTCGAGGCCGGCCATCAGCGCCGCCTCCTTGCCGAAATTGCGCGACAGCGACACCACCTGCACGTCGATCGCATCGGCCGGCAGCGCACGAGCGATCGCAAGCGTCGAGTCCGCGCTGCCGTCGTCGACATAGACCACCTCGCAGCCGAGGCGATAGCGCTGCCGCAAGGTTTTGGCGAGATCGCAGAGCCGCTGGTGCAGCGAAGCAAGCCCCGCCGCCTCGTTGTAAACCGGCACGACGATCGACAGCCCCTTCGCCGCGGCGCTCGCCGTGGTGGTCGTCAGGCCGGAAACATCAGAGCCGAGCGTCATCGATCAGGTTCCAGGTATCAAAGGCGGTCCATCGAACAGCATATGGTAGCGGCCGTTACCTGTCGCTACGCTGAACAGGCCTGAGGAATCCTTGCAGCTCACGTGCGCAGGAACACCTCGAGCTTGGCGAACAGCGGGTTCTCGCGGTCGAAGACGTAGTCGAGCGAGACCACCGAGACTGTCTCGGCGCCATGATCGCGCAGGAAGCTCGCCAGCGCATAGAGCTTTGCGGGCGGGCAGTGCAGCGTCAACATGCCTGACGAGGTTGGCCCGCCGAACGGTGCCTCCACACCGAATTTCTGGTGGGCTTCGCCCAGCAACGCCGCGTCGCACTGCCGGAAGCGGGTGCGGACCTCGCGGTATTGGTTCGCCCGCGCCCGGGCCGCGATATGATCGAGGATGATGCGGGCTGTCTCCCGCGCCTCGGGCGACCAGTCGGCGTCCCTGGAGGCGACCAGATTGGCCTGGCTGCGCAGGATGACACCGTCGTCGAGAATCTTGAGGCCATTGGCGGCAAGCGTCGTGCCGGTCGTGGTGATGTCGACGATCAGCTCGGCGGTGCCGGCCGCAGGCGCGCCTTCGGTCGCGCCAGTGCTCTCGACGATCCGGTAGTCGACGATGCCGTGGCTCGAAAAGAAGGCCCGCGTGAGATTGATGAATTTGGTCGCGACCCGCATCCGCCGGTGGTGCTGCTCGCGGAAGCCGGTGGTGACGTCGTCGAGATCGGCCATGGTGCGGACGTCGATCCAGGCCTGCGGCACGGCGACCACGACGTCGGCGTAGCCGAAGCCGAGCCGCTCGATCAGCGCCACGCGCTTGTCGGCATCCGCAATGTTCTCGCGCACCAGATCCTCGCCGGTGACGCCGAGATGCGCCATGCCGCGGGCGAGCTGCGAGGCGATCTCGCTCGCCGACAGATAGGCGATCTCGACATTGTCGAGCCCTGCGATGGTGCCGCGATAATCGCGCGCGCCGCCGGCCTTCGACAGCGTCAGCCCCGCGCGCGCGAAAAAGGCTTCGGCGTTTTCCTGGAGGCGGCCTTTGGACGGAACGGCCAGAACGAACGGCGCGCTCATGACTTAAGCTCCCTTGCGGCCGATCTTGGCGAGCGCATCGACCCAGACCGAGAAGCCGACCGCGGGGATTGGCGTCTGCGATCCGAGCTGCGTCATCAGGCCGTCGTAGCGGCCGCCCGCGACCAGCGGCTCGACGCCGTTGCCCCTGTGATGCACTTCGAACTCGAAGCCGGTGTAGTAGTCGAGACCGCGCCCGAACGAGGTCGAGAAGCGTGTCTCCTTCACGTCGATGCCGCGCGCGGCCATGAAGCCGACGCGGTTCTCGAACAGGTCGATCGCCGCCGCAATATCCAGCCTGGTATCCGCGGCGAGCGCGCGCAACTCGGCGACCGCCTGATCCGGATTGCCTGCGATCGACAGGAAGCGCTTGAGCACGGTCAGCGCCTCGCGCGGCAGGGCGCCGCTCTTCAGGGTGGATTGCTCGAGGAAGCGGTCGGCGATTTCGGCCGTGGTGCGGCCCCCGACATTGGTGGTGCCGGCGATCGACATCAGGTCGGTGACGAGCGCGAGCGCCGCCTTGCGGTCGGAGCCTGCAAGTGCCGCCAGTACGCCTTCATACTCGTTGCGGGTGGCGGCGGTTGCGATCGACAGTCGTTCCAGATCCTGCTCGAGGCTGATCTTGCGGTTGAAATCCTTGATCAGTCGGCGCCGCCAGACGGGGAACAGGTCGAGCGCGTCGATCACTGCATTGAACAGCGCCACGTCGCCGGTGCGGATCTCGACGTCACGCACACCGAAGGCCGCGGTCGCTTCCAGCGCCAGCGCCAGCATCTCGGCGTCGGCCGCGGCGCGGTCCTGGCGGCCGAAGGATTCGATGCCGGCTTGCAGGAACTCGCTCGGACGGCCGCTCCGGTAACGAAACACCGGGCCGAGATAGCTGAAGCCCGCGGGCTCGCCGGCGCGCCCCGAGGCCAGGTAGTCGCGGGCCACCGGAATCGTCAGGTCCGGGCGCAGGCAGAGTTCCTCGCCGGTCGCATCGGTGGTCAGGTACAGGCTCTTGCGGATGTCCTCGCCGGAAAGGTCCAGGAACGGCTCCGCCGGCTGGAGGATCGCGGGGTCGGCATGGACGTAACCGGCCTGCGCGAACGACAACAGCAGCGTATCCGCCCAGGCGGCGGAGCCGGCAGCATTTGAGGTGGCAGTCGCGGTCATGATGGGGTCCGTTTGTCCCGGCGAAACCGGGGCGGGCAAAGGTGGCGATGCGCGTTGGCGCAGCCCCTTAGCATGGCCCGTCCGCGGTTTCGACCTCCAATGGCTCAATGTCTTAACGGTCGGCTAGCCCGGCTGGCCGCCCCAATCGCCGAGCACGGACTGCACCAGCGCAAGGGCCGCTACCGCCGCCGTGTCGGCCCGCAGGATCCGCGGCCCCAGGGCCAGGCGCAGGATATGGGGCTGGCGCAGAAGCAGGGCGCGCTCCTTCTCGGCAAAGCCGCCCTCGGGGCCGATCAGCACGTCGATGCCCTGCGCCGCATCGCGCGCGGCTTGCAGGGCTTTGAGCGGGTTTTGCGTCTCCGCCGCCTCGTCGCAAAACACCAGGAGCCGCTGCGCGGCTCGCTGGCTGAGGAAACGCTCCAGCGGAACCGGATCGGCCACGGTCGCAATGCAGAGGATGCCGCATTGCTCGGCCGCCTCGATGACGTTGGCGCGCATCCGCTCGCCATTGACGCGCGAGGCCTGGGTGAAGCGGGTCAGCACCGGCTGGAGGGTGGAAGCGCCCATCTCCACCGCCTTCTGGACGACGTAATCCAGCCGCGCATGCTTGAGCGGCGCGAAGACGTAGGCAAGGTCCGGCAGTCCGTCCTGCGAGCGCGTTTGCTTGAGGATCACGAGGGCGTCGGGGCGCTTGCGGCCCTCGATCGCGGCCTGCCATTCGCCGTCGCGGCCGTTGAACGCCAGGATGGCATCGCCGGCGCCAAGCCGCAGCACGTTGCCGAGATAGTTGCTCTGGTCACGGTCGAGCGCGACCCTGGCGTCCTGGATGAGGTCGGCCTCGACGAACAGGCGGGGGGCGCGGAAGTCGTGGGAAGGCATGCGTTCAGGGTCCGGTTTGCCGCCGTTCTTAACCGAAAGCAGGGATTTGGGGGTAAATATTGCCTCCAGCGTGCGTCTCCGCGCCGCGCTCTTGCCCTATTCGACGGGTTGTTAAGAGCCGGCAGGAATCGTAAAAGCGCGAAAACGCCGGTTGCGCTTCAATTGGGAAGGCGCCGACCCCCTGTGGATCCTGCCGGAGATACTGCCTTGATGATCCGTCGTTTGATGGTTCCGATCACTGCCGCCATGGTGACGATGGGCGCAGCCAGTGTCCAGGCGCAGAGCGCGTTTCCCGCGCCGCTGCCCGGCCAGGCTGCGGCCCCCGCGAACGATCCTGCCTTTCCGCCGGTCAATGGCTCCGCGCCGGTCGCCAGAATCGGCGCGCCCCCGCCGCAGGCCTCGTTCCCCACCAATGGTGCCCCGCCGGTCGGCGCGGGCGTTGGCGCCGCGCCGCCGAGCGCGCCCAGCGCCGGTGCCGAGCAGTGCATGAAAAACTTCATGGCGCTGCGGGACGAGGCCGAGAAGCGCGGCAAGATGATCAAGGCCGCAAGCGACCGCAAGGCGCCGCCGGATGAGGCCTGCAAGTTGATCGGCAATTTCGCCCAGGCCGAGGTGAAGATGGTGAAATATGTCGAGGCCAATGCCGCCAAATGCGGAATTCCGCCGCAGATCGGCGAGCAGTTGAAGGCCGGGCACAAGAACACCGAGGCCATGCAGGGCAGGGTCTGCCAGGTGGCGCAGCAGATGAAGCAGCGCGGGCCGGCCGGCCCGTCCCTGAGCGAGGTGCTCGGCTCCGCGTCGGCGCCCGAAGCCAATGTCGCCAAGAAGGGCGGCAACACCTTCGACACGCTCAACGGCAACGTCCTGACCCGA
The DNA here is from genome assembly GCF_029714405.1 of Bradyrhizobium sp. CB82. Lineage (NCBI taxonomy): Bacteria > Pseudomonadati > Pseudomonadota > Alphaproteobacteria > Hyphomicrobiales > Nitrobacteraceae > Bradyrhizobium > Bradyrhizobium sp. CB82. Next base: position 1,776,574 of record NZ_CP121650.1, read on the forward strand.
TGAGGCACGTGCCGCCGATTCGAAGTTCCTACAGCGCTTGCTGCGAGTTCGTCATAGGAACTTCAAATCGATGAGCGGCACGTGAGCTATGATTTCTTGCTAGTGCCCTTATTGTTTTCGAAGTTCGTACCGGAATGCACCGCGATGGAATACGAACTTCGAAAACGGGGCACTAGCACATCAGCCCGCGTTGCCGATTCCACCGGCAACTGGGTCGATACGCTCGCGCCGCAATGGGCGCGGCCTTATTTGCGGCTGTCCCGCTTCGATCGTCCGATCGGCTCCTGGCTGCTGCTGATGCCGTGCTGGTGGTCGGCGGCACTCGCCGCCGGCATAGCGCGCGACATCCGTCATCTGCCGCTCACGATCCTGCTGTTCTTCATCGGTGCCTTCGTCATGCGCGGCGCGGGCTGCGCCTGGAACGACATCACCGACCGCGACCTCGACGCGAAGGTCGAGCGCACGCGCTCGCGGCCGCTGCCCGCTGGGCAATTGACCGTGAAGCAGGCACTGGCCTTCCTGGTCGCGCAGGCACTGGTTGGCCTCGCCGTGCTGCTCCAGTTCAACCGCTTTGCGGTCATGACCGGCATCGCCTCGCTGGTGATCGTTGCCGTCTATCCCTTCATGAAGCGCGTCACCTGGTGGCCGCAGGTCTTCCTCGGGCTCGCTTTCTCCTGGGGCGCGCTGATGGGCTTTGCCGTCACCTTCGCGCGCCTCGATCTGACCGCGCTCGTGCTCTACGCCGGTTCGATCGCCTGGGTGATCGGCTACGATACGATCTATGCGCATCAGGATGCCGAGGACGATGCGCTGATCGGCGTCAAGTCCACCGCGCGCCTGTTCGGAGCGCACACGCATCAGGCGTTGATGATGTTCTACGGGCTCGCGGTGATGCTGATCGGCGTCGCCCTTGCCTCCGCCGACGTGCGCTGGCCGGCCTGGCTCGCCCTCGCCGCCTTTGCCGCGCATCTGGCCTGGCAGATCAGGCGGCTGAACATCGGCGACCCCGCGCTGTGCCTGCGCCTGTTCAAGTCGAACCGCGATGCGGGATTGCTGCTGTTTGCGGGATTGCTCGCGGATGCGGTGGTGCGGGCGGCCTGACGCAAATGCGTAAGGGTGGGTTAGCGAAGCGTAACCCACCACTTTACTTTCCATGCGGATAGATCTTGGTGGGTTACGCCTTCGGCTAACCCACCCTACGGCACTGTCAATTCCGCGCGATGATCTCGCGTTCGTCGCGATGCACCGGCAGCTCGCGCACTATGCCGGTACGCCGGCGCATCAAGAATTTCGGACGGCGGGCGCGGATCGCGTTGGCGCGGCGGCGGCGGGCTGCGGGCTTGCGCGCACCTTCGTCGAGCTGCGGAAGCGCGAAGATCTCGCTCCAGATCGCCCAGGCCTCGGCAAGCTCATTGGCTTCGGCGCCGACCAGCAGCGGAACGGAGAGCGAAGGGTCGCGATGGACGAGGACGAGCGCCTGCGCCTCGTCATTGCCGCGCAGCGCGATGCCGGTGAAATCGCTGACGCGGACGTTGATCGCCATCTGCATGCCGCGGACGGCACGGCGCAGCACGACACGCTCGCGATGAAGCTCGATCTGCCTGGTGCATCCGTCGGCGCGCGGATCATGCGCGTCGAAGCGGACCGGAAGGGAAAGGGGGTCGAGCCGCAGCGAGTGGCTCGACCCCGCGGGTGCGACCCCGCATGTTGATGTTTGACGCCTCACGGCTTTTAGTTCTCCCCGCCGGGATTATGTTCCCGGTCGATGCGAGGACCTTAGCGCGGCCCTTTCCGAAACCGCTTAAAAAGGCTGGTTAAGGAGGCGTCACCGTCGCTCATGATTGACAAGACCTTGGCGCACATGATTGACGGGACGTTGCGCGAAAGGCGAGAATCTGAGTCTTTCATGGCCCGAAAATGCTTGAAGTCCGCTCCAATTGGGCACATCTGGTGGGTTTGGCCGCTACAGGCTTCGAAACCGCCAATCCCGACAGGATTTCGTTCGTGAACGCTTCACCAAGCTCGACGCCTTCGCCCCAGGATTCGTCCAAAGCCAACCGCGACCTGTTCGATCAGTCCGCGCTGTCAGATCTCGCGCAGCGGCTGGTTGAGGCAGCCAGGCGTGCCGGCGCGGACGCGGCCGATGCCGTTGCCGTTCGCGGCATCTCGCAAGGCGTCGAGGTCCGTGACGGCCGCGTCGAGGAATCCGAGCGCTCCGAGGGCGACGATGTCGGCCTGCGCGTGCTGGTCGGCCAGCGCCAGGCGGTGGTCTCGACCAACGACGTCAGCGGCGACGCCGTGACCAAGCTCGCGGAACGCGCGGTTGCGATGGCGAAGGTCGCTCCGCTCGACAAATATGTCGGCCTCGCCGATCCCGCGCTGCTCGCGCGCGACTTCCCCGATCTCGATCTGCTCGATCCCGACGTGCCTGCGACCGCCGAGCTCGAGCGCCGCGCGCTGGAAGCCGAAGCCGCAGCGCTCGCCGTGAAAGGCGTGACGAAATCCGGCGGCGCGTCGGCCTCCGCCGGCATCGGCGGCATGGTGCTGGTGACGAGCACCGGTTTCCACGGCTCTTACCTGCGCTCCAGCCAGGGCATCTCGGCGACCGCGATTACCGGCGAAGGCACGAGCATGGAGCGCGACTACGATTTCACCTCGGCACCGCATGCCGCCGATCTGTTGTCGCCGGAAACCGTCGGCCGCTCCGCCGGCGAGCGCACCGTGGCGCGCTTCAATCCGCGCAAGGTCGAGACCTGCAAGGTGCCCGTCGTGTTCGATCCGCGCGTCGCGGGCTCGCTGGTCGGCCATCTCGTCGGCGCCATCAACGGCGCCTCGATCGCGCGCAAGACCAGTTTTTTGAAGGACAAGCTCGGCCAGCAGCTCTTTGCCAGGAACATCCGCATCATCGACGATCCCCTGCGCAAGCGCGGCTTGCGCTCTCAGACCTTCGACGCCGAAGGCGTCGCGGTGAAGAGCCACGCGCTGGTCGACGAGGGCGTGCTGACGACGTGGCTGCTCGACTGCGCGACCGCGCGCGAGCTCGGGCTCCAGACCACCGGCCACGCCCATCGCGGCGTCTCCTCCTCGCCTTCGCCGGGCCCGTATAATCTGCATCTCGAAGCTGGAACGCCGACTCCGGCTGAGCTGATCTCCGATATAGCCCAGGGCTTCTACGTCACCGACCTGATCGGCTCAGGCGTCAACGGCGTCACCGGCGATTACAGCCGCGGCGCCTCCGGCTTCTGGATCGAGAACGGCAAGACCACCTATCCCGTCAGCGAGGTCACGATCGCGGGCCATCTGTTCGAGATCTTCAAGTCGATGCAGCCGGCCAACGATCTCAAGTTCCGCTACGGCATCAATGCGCCCACGGTGCGCATCGAGGGTTTGACGCTTGGCGGACGCTGACGCGATATCGATCGACGAGACCATCCTGACACGCGATGCGGCGCTGCTGAAGGATACGGTGCGGGAAGCCGGCAGCCTCGCTCATGCGATGTTCCGCACCGAGCTGAAGAAGTGGATCAAGGGCGCCTCCTCACCGGTCTCGGAAGCCGACATCGCCGTCAACGATCTCCTCGAAGCGCGCCTGCGCGGTGCGACACCGGACTATGGCTGGCTCTCGGAGGAGAGCGCCGACGACGAGGCGCGGCTTGAGCGGCGGCGGGTCTGGGTCGTCGATCCCATCGACGGCACGCGCAACTATCTCAATGGCCATGACGACTGGTGCGTCAGCGTGGCGCTGGTCGAGAATGCATCGCCCGTTCTCGGCGCGGTCTTCGCACCGACGACCGGCGAGTTCTTCTTTGCCGTGCGTGGACAAGGCACGACCTTGAACGAGGTGCCCGTGCGGGCGACCGAAGGGTCAAAGCTCGATTTCTCCCGCGTTGCCGGGCCGAAGCCGCTGGTCGAGCGCCTCAAGCCGTCACTGGGCGAGATCACGCTGCATCCGCGAATCGGTTCGCTGGCGCTCCGCCTCTGCCGGGTCGCCCACGGCGCGCTCGATGCGGCTTTTGCGGGGGGCAACAGCCATGACTGGGACCTTGCGGCGGCCGATTTGATCGTGCAGGAAGCGGATGGTAGGATGAGCGACCTCTCCGGAGATCCCCTCCTCTATAATCGCCGGGAAGTGGCGCACGGGGTGCTGGTGGCCGCGGGCCGCGATCGTCATGCGAACATTGTCGCGCATTTTCGAAAGCGCCCCTTGCCCTGAGCGTGTCCGTTGTGCTTATCGATCACTGCTTGCCGGGCACCCCGTTAGGAAGAGAACTCATGCCAGATAATGCCCCGCAGCAACTGCTCCATCTCGTCATCGGTGGCGAGCTCGTCGACCTCGACCACAACACGTTCAAGAACCTGGACGACGTCGACATCGTCGGCCTGTATCCGAACTATGCGACCGCCTACGCGGCCTGGAAGTCCAAGGCGCAGATGACCGTCGACAACGCCCAGATGCGCTATTTCATCGTCCATCTCCACCGGCTGCTCGACCCGGGTCAAGAACCGAAGCCGGCGCGTTGAAAAGACTGCTTCGCAATACGCTGCGAAGCAGCTTCGTTCAGCGTGCCGTCGGGTTTCTGGCGGCCGAATATCTGCGTCTGGTCTGGCGGACCAACAAGTTCACCTTCGATCCGCCGGACGTCTACGGCCAGGTCGAGCCGCGGATCCCGGCGATCTTCGCTTTCTGGCACGGCCAGCATTTCCTCACCCCGTTCATCAAGAACAAGGAGTCCTACCGCGCCAAGGTGCTGATTTCCCGGCATCGCGACGGCGAGTTCAACGCCATCGCGGTGGAGCGGCTCGGCATCGGCACGATTCGCGGCTCCGGCGACCACGGCGGCGCCTTCCATCGCAAGGGCGGTGTGGGGGCATTCAGGGAAATGGTGCAGGCGCTCCAGGACAACTATAATGTGGCACTGACCGCCGATGTCCCGAAGCGCGCGCGCGTGGCCGGGCTCGGCATCATCATGCTGGCACGGGAATCGGGGCGGCCGATCATGCCTTTCGCGATGGCGACCAGCCGCTTCATCCGGCTCCGGAACTGGGATCGCACGACCATCAATTTGCCATTTGGGCGAGGCGCATTGGTGGGCATCAAGGAAATCATCGTCCCTCCGGACGCCGACGCCGCCACCATGGAGGCGCTGCGGCACGAGCTGGAAGAGACGTTGAACGAAGCGACCCGCCGCGCCTATGCCCAACTCGGCCGCCCGGAACCGGACCATGGCTAACTCGCTGCCGATGACGCTGCGGATGTACCAGCGGCTGTCGTCCGGTCTGGTGCCGCTCGCGCCTGCGCTGATCAAGCGCCGGCTCAAGCAGGGCAAGGAAGACCCGGCCCGCGTCGGCGAGCGGCGCGGCCTCAGTGACGACGTGCGGCCGCACGGCCCGCTGGTCTGGATCCACGGCGCAAGCGTTGGCGAGGTGCTGGCCGCAGCCGCGCTCGTCGAGCGGCTGCGCGACCTCAATTTGCGCATCCTGCTGACATCGGGCACGGTGACCTCGGCCGCGGTGGTGGCAAAGCGCTTTCCGCCCGACGTCATCCATCAATACGTGCCGTACGACTCGCCGCGCTACGTCGCGCGCTTCCTCGATCACTGGCAGCCGTCGCTCGCTTTGTTCATCGAATCCGACCTGTGGCCGAACCTGATCCTGGCGGGCGCCGCGCGGCGCGTGCCGATGGTCCTGATCAACGGGCGGATGTCGCCGCGCTCCTTCCCGCGCTGGCGGCGGGTGCAGGGCACGATCTCGGCTCTGCTCTCCAGGTTCGACATCTGCCTTGCGCAGTCGAGGACCGACGCCGAGCGCTTCAGCGCGCTGGGCAGCGGGAACGTCGTCATCACGGGCAATCTCAAACTCGACGTGCCTGCGCCGCCCGCTGACCCCGCCAAGCTCGAGCGGCTGATGACGATGACGCGGGGCCGTCCGATCGTCGTCGCGGCCTCGACCCATCCAGGTGAGGACGAGATGCTGATCGCCGCGCATCGCAGCCTCGCCGGCTTCTTTCCGCAGTTGCTCACCGTGATCGTGCCGCGCCATCCCGACCGCGGCTCCTCGATCGCGGGACTGGTCGCGACCTCGGGCCTCAAAGCCAGCCTGCGCTCGCGCGAGGAGCTGCCGACGGCCGCGACCGACATCTATGTCGCCGACACCATGGGCGAGCTCGGCCTGTTCTACCGCCTGTCGCCGATCGTCTTCGTGGGCAAATCGCTGATCGGGCACGGCGGCCAGAACCCGATCGAGGCGATCAAGCTCGGTGCCGCGATCGTTCATGGGCCGAACGTCTCCAATTTCAGCGAACTTTATGAGGCACTCGACAGGAGCGGCGGTGCGCGTTCAGCCGCGACGCAGGAAGCCCTGGTGAAGCAACTCGGGCAATTGCTGGCCGATCCTGCCGCGTGCGAGGCCATGCAGCGTGCCGGCCGCGGCGTGGTCGAGCAGCTCGGTGGCGCGCTGGAGCGTACGCTGTTCGCGCTCGAGCCCTATCTGCTTCAGCTCCGGCTGGAGATGGGAGCCGCCAATGCGTGAGCCGGCCTTCTGGTACCGGCCACGTTCGCTCAAGTCGCATCTTTTACGGCCGCTCGGCGCGCTCTACGGCGCGATCGCGGAGCGCCGGATGATGCGCAAGGGCTTTGATGCCGGCATTCCCGTGCTCTGCGTCGGCAACTACCATGTCGGCGGCGCCGGCAAGACGCCGACGGTGCTGGCGCTGACCAAACTCTTGCGCGCACTCGGCGAAACTCCGGTCGTGCTCAGCCGCGGCTATGGCGGGCGCTTGCAGGGCCCGGTGAGGGTCGACCGCGAGCGGCACAGTGCGTCCGATGTCGGCGACGAACCGCTGATGATGGTGCACGAGGTGCCGGTCGTCGTGGCGCGCGATCGCCTCGGCGGCGTCGCGCTTGCGAGGTCGCAGGGCGCGACCGTGATCCTGATGGATGACGGCTTCCAGAATCCGCGCATCCTGAAGGACGGCTCGCTCATCGTGATCGACAGCGCGCGCGGGATCGGTAACGGCAAGGTGTTTCCCGCAGGTCCGCTGCGCGCGCCGCTGAAAATGCAGATGTCGCGCACCGACGCGCTTGTTCTGATCGGCGACGGACACGCCGCTGACGGCATCGCCGCCGCGATCGCCGGCCGCGGAAAGCCGGTGCTGCGCGCGCGCCTGAAGCCGGAAGCTGCGTCGGTGGCAGGTCTGTTCGGCAAGTCGGTGCTTGCCTTTGCCGGCATCGGCGATCCCGAGCGCTTCTTCCGTACGCTCCGCGCCAGCGGCATCCACGTCGCGCGCACGCGTCCTTTCGCCGATCATCACATGTTCTCGAAGGCCGAGATCGATGCGATGGTGGAGGAGGCAGGACGCGAGCAGCTCACGCTCGTCACCACCGAGAAGGACCTTGCGCGCCTGCGCGGCATGGCGGGTCTTGCCGCCGCCATCGTGCCGTTTGCGGTCACGCTCGAATTCGACGACGGAGCAGCCCTGCGCCGTTTCGTCAGCGACCGCCTGTTCAAGGCGCGCGAGGACCGGTTCGCGACGCGATAGCGTGTAGGGTGGGTTAGCCTTACTGTGTCACTAACCCTCATGGTGAGGAGCGCGAAGCGCGTCTCGAACCATGAGGCCCCGCCTGTGGCCCACATCCTTCGAGACGCTTGCTTCGCAAGCTCCTCAGGATGAGGAGTTAGAGCGTTTTATGACGCAGTAAGGTTAGCCGAAGGCGTAACCCACCGCTTTGGCCGCCGCGAGAGAAAGTGGTGGGTTACGCTTCGCTAACCCACCCTACAATCTGGAAAGACCATTCAGCCGACATTCATCGAACGGCTCCTATCGATGCAAGCTCGAACAGGAGAACTCGCGTGAAACTCTCGTCCGTCGCCGTTGCCGCCAGTCTTGTTTGTCTGATCGTTGCGTCCGTATCGGCGCAGACGTCGTCGCCACAGGTCGCTGCGCCGAGCACGGCGCCGGTTCCGGCGACCAAGCGCGTCACGTGCCTCGCCACGACGCAGAGCCTGAAGGGCCAGGACAAGCGCGACCAGATGCAGCTTTGCATGGCGCAGGCGCGCCTCGACTGCCTCAAGCAGGCGATCGATCAGAAGGTCGTCGGCGCGCCCAGGAAGAATTTCGTGAAGAGCTGTGTGGGGATGGAAAGTGCGGAGCAGTAGACGCGGTCCGCGGCCATCACTCCTGCGGCTTCAGCGCGCGCGGAAAATGCCGCTGCAGCACGGCGGTCGGTTGGGCGTAGGCCTCTTGCAGGTCGACGCTCCAGTATTTCAGCTCGTCGAGCGGGATCCGCGCGTCGGTCAGGGCGCAACGCACATAAGTCCCCGGCGAGATCACGCGGAAATCGCCGTCCAGATATTGCACTTGCGCTTCGCCGTGGCCCGAGGGGCCGAACTTGTTCAGCACGGTCGATCGTCTCCGTGGAAGCCCGCGATCCGGGCGTGAGTTGGTGGATTTCGATCTAGCATAGATAGGGTCGCTTGTCCGCCCGTTAAACCCACTGATTTGTGATGTTTTGCAGGCATTCCCGCGTGTTAGTTCTGCGGCGAAGGATCGTTGGTCCCGGTCCGCTCATGACCCGGCAGTCTCCGATGCGCCTTCCGTTCACCCTCCTTTTCGCAATGCTCCTGATGTCGGCCGCGCGCGCCACGCCCGCGCTCGCGCCGCAGGCGATCGAGATTCCGCTCGCATCGGGAACACTGCACGCGCAGCTCTACAAGCCCGACGGCGATGGCCCGTTTCCGACCGTGATCGCGCTGCATGGCTGCGGCGGCCTTGGCGGCCATTCCGATCCCGTGCTGCCGCGCTATCGCGACTGGAGCGAGCAATTGCTCAAGGCCGGCAATGCGGTGCTGTGGCCCGACAGCTACGGCTCGCGTGAGCTCGGGCCGCAATGCCGCGTCAAGGAGGTGCGCGTCAAGGCGCGGCGCGAGCGCGTTGCCGACATCGCGGTCGCGCGCGGCTGGCTGATGAAGCAGCCCTGGGTCGCGCGCGACCGCGTCAGCCTGATGGGTTGGGCCAACGGCGCGAGCGCGCTGCTCTGGGCCGTGCGCCCACAGAACGCCGGCCGTGACGCTGCGCCGGATTTTCGCGCCGCGATCGCGTTCTATCCGGACTGTCGCATCTCGGCGGGGCTCGGGTGGAGCACGCGCGTGCCGACCCTGCTCCTGATCGGCGGCATGGACGACATCTCCTCGCCGCCGGCCTGCCGCCAGATGGTGGACGGTGCCTATGGCCGCAGCGCGCTGGCGCGCATCGTGGTCTATCCCGGCGCCTATCACGATTTCGACCGCGCCAACCTGCCGCTGCATGCGTCTGCGACCGAGGCGGAAACGCCCGATCGCGGCCATGTCGGCACCGACACCGAGGCCCGCGCGGATTCGCAGAAGCTGGTCGCGGAGTGGCTGGCGCGGTGAGGGACGTACTGTAGGTCCCGTAGCCCGGACGGAGCGTAGCGAAATCCGGGAATCCCGGACTACGCTTCCGTCCGGGCTACTCGCGACAGTTCCTCAAGCGGGGCCGCCCGAGGAACAGCGTCGTTGCGGACAGCCCCGCATCGACCACCGCCCTGCATAGGTCGTCGTGGCCGACAGGTAGAGCTACGGATTGCGCAGACGCCGGTTTCAGCGCAAATCCCGCAGCCTGTCATAGTTCGACCACGATGTCGGCTAAACGCCATTCACCATGATGAACCGTTTCTTCCTGTTCTCTTCCGCGCTGGTCGTCTTCTCGATCGCGATCCTGCTCTATGAGGCCCACGCCGGCGTGCCGATGGCCGCACCGGAACATTGCGGCTTCTGGACCACGATGGATGCGGGATTGTCCTGCCGCTGAGGAACACGATATCGCGCCACAGCGCTCACTGTGCTCCCTCCCCCCTTGCGGGGGAGGGCTGGGGAGGGGGGTAGCCCAGGAAAAGGTGTTGGCTGCACGCTAGTAGTAGCAACACCGGAGTCGTTCAACACCGGAGAGAGCGTGCCGTGTGGCACCCCCTCCCTAACCCTCCCCCGCAAGGGGGGAGGGATCGCAGCGGTGAGTGCGGCGAGTACCCGATTTTCGTTGCGACGAAAACTGAGATCGTCCCGCCGCCGCTGCGCTCAGAATAAGCTTCCCTGATCCACCGGCTTCGCAACGCGCTTCGGTGCCGGCTTTGTCTCGCGCGACGCCGGCTTCGGCTGCGCGGGCGTGCGTGCCTCAGGCGCCGGCCGGTCCGCGTCCGCGGTCGCGCCAACGCGTCCATCGGCGAACTCGATCTCGAGCCGCGCGGCCGGGCCGATGGCATCCGCGGCATGCACGGGATGTCCGGCCTCATCGCGCACCAGCGCAAAGCCGCGCGCGAGCACGCCGCGGTAGGACAGCGCGGAGAGCAGTTTTCCGCTGTTCTCGACGCGCGCATCGAGCCGCTGCAAGAGCGTTGTCAGTGCGCGCTGGGCGCGCTCGGAAAGCCGGTGGGTGCGCTCGCGCTGGCGAGCGATCGCATTGCGCTGCGCCTGCGCATTGGAGAACATCGAGGCGCGTAGGCGAACCTCGAGCCCGGTAAAGCGGTCGCGCCGCTGTCGCAACAAGGATCGCGCGGAGAGGCCGAGCCGTTCGCCGCACACGGTGAGGCGATGATCGGCCTGCGCGATCTGGCCGTGCAGCACGCGCAGCGTCAGCCGCGCGCTGGTCGCGGCGAAACGGCGGAAATGCGCATGCGTATTGGCCTTGAGCCCGCGGGGAAGGGCGGCGCCCGCGGAATCCAGCCGCTGCCGCGGGATCGCCAGGAGATCGCTCGCCGCGGGCAGGGCGCGCGCCGCCGCGCGCAGCTCGTTGCGGCGGCTCTCCTGGCCACGCTGCCAGCAGGCGCGGGTGCGCCGGGCGAGGTCGGCGACCTCGACGAACAGATCGCTACGCACCGGCACCGCCATCTCGGCCGCTGCCGTCGGCGTCGGCGCGCGCTTGTCGGCGGCGAAATCGATCAGCGTGATGTCGGTCTCGTGGCCAACCGCCGAGATCAGCGGGATGATGCTATCGGCGGCTGCCCGCACCACGATCTCCTCGTTGAACGACCACAGATCCTCCAGCGAGCCGCCGCCGCGTGCCACGATCAGTACGTCGGGCCGCGGAATCTTGCCGCCCTCCGGCAGCGCATTGAAGCCGCGGATGGCAGCTGCGATCTGCTCGGCCGAACCTTCGCCCTGCACCTTGACCGGCCAGACCAGCACGCGGCGAGGGAAGCGGTCCTCCAGGCGATGCAGGATGTCGCGGATCACGGCGCCGGTCGGCGATGTCACGACGCCGATCACTTCCGGCAGCCAGGGCAGAAGCTGTTTGCGCGCCGCGTCGAACAGGCCTTCGGCCGCGAGCTTCTTCTTGCGCTCCTCCATCAGCGCCATCAGCGCGCCGATGCCGGCGGGCTCGAGCGCCTCGATCACGATCTGGTACTTCGAGGTGCCGGGATAGGTGGTGAGCTTGCCGGTCGCGATGACCTCGAGCCCCTCCTGCGGTTTGAAGCGCATCCGGCTGTGCATGCCCTTCCAGATCACCGCCTCGATCTTGGCGCTCTCGTCCTTGAGCGCGAAATAGCAATGCCCGGAGGAATGCGGGCCGCGAAAACCCGAGATCTCGCCGCGGACCCGGACATGGCCATAGGTGTCCTCGACCGTCCGTTTCAGGGACAGCGAGAGCTCAGAGACGGTGAATTCGGGCGTGTTGAGCAGGGGTTCCGCGGGCATCGGCAAACGATTCGGCATTTGGGGATCGATACTGACGTTAAGGATTTTCGCCCGGAAGCGCCAATCGGCAGATTGATGGAAAGAGTACTCTGTATTATAGAGTTATCTGTTTTGGTTCGTCCGACGGAATTTGAGCCATGGAGCCGAGGCCGTGCAGGCGATCAAACCGACGGTCGACGTCAAGGTGCTCGAAGTCATCAACCACATGGGGATCGTCACCAATCCGAAGGCCGTCTCGGCAATCGCCGAAGACGCCGCAACACACGGGAGCGGCCAGTCATGATCGACAGCAAGCAGGCCTCCGAAGCGCTCGCCCAGATCGACGACATCGTCCAGCGCGTAGGGCAGTCGCGGATCTACGGTATCGCCAGCCAGATCATGATCGTCGGCGGCCTCTGGATGCGACGGAGCTAGTGCCATGGCCGAGCTCGACGACATCATCCACCAGCCGCTGCGGCTCAAGATCATGGCGGCGCTGAACACGCTGCCGGGGGCGACGGGCCTGGAATTCTCCCGGCTGAAAAAGCTGACCGGCGCCACCGATGGCAATTTGGGTGCCCATATCGAGACGCTGGCCAAGGCCGGCTACGTCTCGGTGGACAAGGCCTTCGTCGGCAAGAAGCCGCAGACCACCGTCACCGCCACCGCCGCCGGCCGCGGCGCGTTCGCGCGGCATGTGGCGACCTTGCAGGAGATCATTGCGGGAAAGCAGCCTTAGCCTCTTGTCATTCCGCGGCGTCGCGAAGCGACGATCCCGGAATCCATCGCACCACTAACTCTGCGGCTGAATGGATTCCGGGCTCGCGCCCATGCGGGCACGCCTCGGGAATGACGAGAGTCTGGGCGCCCCTCTTGAGACGGGCGCGGATTCGTGCGACCGACGCGTCCGGCACACCCCCGTTTTGAGACTCGCATGCACATTCTCCTGCTCGGTTCCGGCGGCCGCGAACATGCCCTCGCATGGAAGATCGCGGCGTCCCCTCTGGTGACCAAGTTCTGGTGCGCACCGGGCAATGCCGGCATGGCGCGCGAGGCTGAATGCGTCGCGCTCGACGTCGCCGACCACGCCGCCGTGATCGATTTCTGCAAGACGAATGCGGTCGAACTCGTGGTGGTTGGCCCGGAGACGCCGCTTGCGGCCGGCATCGTCGATGACCTCGCCGCCGCCGGCATCAAGGCGTTTGGCCCGAGCAAGGCTGCCGCGCAGCTCGAAAGCTCGAAGGCATTTACGAAAGCGCTGTGCTACGAATTCGGCATTCCCACCGGCGCCTACAAGCGCTTCACCAACGCTGCCGACGCACTCGCTTATGTCCACAGCCAGGGCGCGCCGATCGTGGTCAAGGCCGACGGTCTTGCCGCCGGCAAGGGCGTCGTGGTCGCCAAGACCATGCGCGAGGCGGAGGACGCCGTCGCCATGATGTTCGACGGCGCGTTGGGCGAAGCCGGCGCCGAGGTCGTGATCGAGGAATTCTTGCCCGGTCGCGAGATCAGCTTCTTTGCGCTGTGCGACGGCGAGACCGCCATTCCGCTGGCCACCGCACAGGACCACAAGCGCGTGTTCGACCATGATGTCGGCCCGAACACCGGAGGCATGGGCGCCTATTCGCCCACGCCGCTGGTGACGCCCGCGATCCACGACGCGATCATGGCAAAGATCGTCCTGCCGACGGTCGCCGGCATGAAGCAGCGCGGCACGCCGTTCCGCGGCGTGCTCTATGCCGGGATCATGCTGACGACGCAGGGTCCAAAGCTGTTCGAGTTCAACGTCCGCTTCGGCGATCCCGAGTGCCAGGTGCTGATGCTGCGCATGATGTCGGACATTGTGCCGGCGCTGCTGGCTTCCTGCGACGGGCAACTCAAGAACTTCGATCTGCGCTGGTACCCGGAATCCGCGCTCACGGTCGTGATGGCCGCGAAGGGCTATCCGGGGAATTACCAGAAGGGCACCCGCATCGATGGGCTGGATGAAGCCGCTAAGGTCGACACCGTCGAGATCTTCCACGCCGGCACCGTCGCCAGGGACGGTGCGATCCTCGCCAATGGCGGCCGCGTGCTCAACGTCTGCGCGCTCGGCAAGACCGTGACCGAGGCGCAGGCGCGCGCCTATCAGGCTGTCGATCGGATCCGCTGGCCGGACGGCTTTTGCCGCCGCGATATCGGCTGGCAGGCGGTGGAAGCGGAGAAGTCCAAGGACTGACAGCGGTTTTTCCGGCCGGCGCGCATCGGGAAGCCTCCTTATCGGCAACGCCCGGGCTCCTTTGCATGGGGTTGTTTTTGATATTTTGGTTGGCGGCGCCCGCGGCCGCTCCAGTGGGCGCCCGGGAACGACAGCCAAGGGGATGAAACTCATGTCCGATCTCGCCGACCTCTACCCGGGCTTTGCCTCCGAATGGATCAACACCTCCTCGGGTCGCATCTTCGCGCGCGTCGGCGGCAAGGGTCCGCCGCTCCTGCTGCTGCACGGCTTTTCCGAGACCCATGTGATGTGGCATCGCGTGGCACCTGAACTCGCGGACGCCTTCACGCTCATCATCGCCGACCTGCCGGGCTACGGCTGGTCGGACATGCCGGGCAGCGATGCCGAGCATACGCCCTACAGCAAGCGCGCGATGGCCAAGAGCATGGTGGAGGCCATGGAGCAGCTCGGCCACGTGCATTTCGCGCTCGCCGGCCACGATCGCGGCGGACGTGTGTCCTATCGCCTCGCGCTCGATCATCCCGGCCGGCTGTCGCGTCTCGCGGTGCTCGATATCCTGCCGACCTATGATTACTGGGAGCGCATGAACCGGCAATACGCGCTGAAGATCTATCACTGGACCTTCCTGGCGCAGCCCGCGCCCTTGCCGGAAACGCTGATCGCGAGCAACGGCGAGTTCTTCCTCCGTTTCAAGATGGCGAGCCAGACCAAGTCGAAGACGCTGGACGCCATCGACAAGCGCGCGCTCGAACATTATCTCGCGCCGTTCCGCGATCCCGCGCGCGTGCATGCGATGTGCGAGGACTATCGCGCCGGCGCCTATTTCGACTACGAGCTCGACAAGGCGGATTTCGAGGCCGCCAACAAGATCACGATCCCGATGCTCGCGCTCTGGGGCAATGCCGGTGTCGCGCAAGCCGCCGCTACGCCGCTCGACACCTGGAAGCGATGGGCGACCAATGTCGAGGGCATGCCGGTGGATTCCGGGCACTTCCTCACCGAGGAGAATCCGGCAGTCACCGCAAAGGCGCTGCGCATGTTTTTTCTCGCGAACTAGCGGCGTTCGCGAAAGAACTCGCGCAACAGCCGCGCGGCCTCGCTCTCGCCGACCGCCGAATAGACCTCGGGCGTGTGATGGCAGGTCGGGGAGGCGAAGAACCGCACCCCCGACTCGACCGCGCCGCCCTTGGGGTCGGCCGCGCCGTAATAGAGCCGCCGGACCCTTGCAAAAGAGATCGCGCCCGCACACATGGTGCAGGGCTCCAGCGTCACGTAGAGGTCGCAATCGACCAGCCGCTCGCTGCCGATCTTCTTGGCGGCTTCGCGCAGCGCGATGATCTCGGCATGGGCCGTGGGGTCATGGTCGGTCAGCGTCCGGTTGGCGGCGGTCGCGATGACCTCGTAATTGCGCACCACGACGCATCCGATCGGAACTTCGCCCGATTTTCCGGCATTTTCGGCCGTTTTGAGTGCCAAATCCATGAAAGAAGGGGCTTTCATGCCTCGTATCATCGCCAGAAACCTGCTACTAGCTCCGCCTTCAGCAAGAGTGGATACCGATTTTGCCTGAGCATGCGGCTCGGAACGAGCGCGCACAATGCTTTCTGGCCACCCCTTAAGTGAGATTATTCATGCCTCGCGACAGCGACAAAGACAACGATTCCCGCGGCCGGCGCGATCGAGGCCCGCCTAAGGGCCGCAGCGGCAAGCCGCGCGGCCCCGAGAAGAAGTTCGCCAAGCGCGGCTTTGCCGGCAGGGGCGATCGCGACGAGCGCCCCTCTCGCGGCGACCGCGACAGCCGCCCATTCCGTCGCCGCGAGGACGGCGATGCACCGCGCCGCGACTATGGCGACCGGCCGCGCTTCAAGCGCGATGACCGCGGTCGCGAGGACCGCGGCGAGCGCAGCTTCAAGCCGCGTGGCGATCGCCCGTTCAAGCCCCGCGGAGACCGTCCGCAATTCGCGTCCGACGAGCGCGCGCCGCGCGGCGAGCGGTCCGAGCGGCGGTTCGAGGACCGGAAGTCTTCGCGCGGCGGCTCCGACCGGCCGCGCAGGGACTTTGGCCGAGATCGCGATTTCGAAGGCAAGCGCGACTCCGGAGATCGCAAGCGCGACTCTGGAGATCGCAAGCGCGACTCCGGGGATCGCAAGCGCAACTTCGAAGGCGGAGACCGCAAGCGCAGCTTTGGCGATCGCCCGCGCGACCGTGACGATCGGCCTCGCAAGAACTTTGGCAAGAGCTTTGGCAAGGATTTTGGCGGCCGCGATCGCAGTGACGAAAAGCCGTGGCGCCAGCGCGACGACAGGCGTGAGGGTGGCCGCGGCGAAGATCGGCCGCGTTTCTCGCACTCGCGCGAGCAACGCTTTGGCGAAGACCGTCCCAAGTTCGGCCGGCCGCGGGACAAGCGGCCGGAGGGCCGCATGGACTGGCAGGAGCATCCGCGCAGCGAAGGCCGCTTCCGCGATCGGCCGCGCCGTGACAATGAGGACGACAGCCAGATCTTCACCAAGCGTCCGGCCTTCGGGGGCCGCGGCGCCTATCGCGAGCGCGATCGTGATTTCGACCGGCGGCCGCGTCATGAGGAAGAGCCGAAGCCGAAGAAGGCCGGCGAGCGCATCGCAAAGGTGCTGGCGCGCGCCGGTCTCGCCTCGCGCCGCGACGCCGAGGAGATGGTCACGCAGGGCCGCGTCACCGTTAACGGCCGCGTCATCAACTCGCCCGCGCTAGACGTCACACAGAACGACGTCGTTGCCGTCGACGGCAAGCCGTTGCCGCCGCGCGAGCGCACGCGGCTGTTCCTCTATCACAAGCCGCGCGGGCTGATGACGACGCATGACGACCCCGAGGGGCGTCCGACCGTGTTCGACAATCTGCCGGAAGGCCTGCCGCGGCTGATCAGCGTCGGCCGGCTCGACTTCAACACCGAAGGGCTCTTGCTGCTCACCAACGATGGCGGGCTCGCGCGCACGCTCGAATTGCCCGACACCGGCTGGCTGCGCCGCTACCGCGTCCGCGCCCATGGCGAGATCACGCAGGCCCAGCTTGATGCCTTGAAGAACGGTATCGAGGTCGAGGGCGTCAAATACGGCCCGATCGATGCCACGCTCGAGCGCGACCAGGGCGCCAATGTCTGGCTGGTGTTCGCGATCCGCGAAGGCAAGAACCGAGAGGTGCGCAACGTCTGCGCCCATCTCGGGCTCGAGGTGAACCGGCTGATCCGCGTGTCCTACGGCCCGTTCCAGCTTGGCGAGATTCCCGAAGGCCAGGTCGACGAGATCAAGTCGCGTGTGCTGCGCGAGCAGCTCGGCGACAAAGTGATCGAGAAGTCGGGAGCGCAGTTCGACGTGCCGCAAAAGCCCGCCTCGCGCGATGATGATGCACCGCGCGAGAAGAAGCCGATGAAGCGCGCCGTGATCAACGACCGCAAGGGACGCCGCGTGCTGGTGCAACGTACCGGAAGCGAGGCAGCGCGCGAGCGCAACGAGATGGAAGCGAGCGGTTACGGCCCGCCGCGCCGTCCCAAGCGTGGCTATCACGGCAAGCGCGATCTCAGACCGAAAGACGAGTAAATGCGCGTGGCATTGCGTCATTCACTCAGCTCTCTCTCTTTCCCTCGCCCCTTGCGGGGAGGGGTTGGGGAGGGGGGTGCCCCACGAGAGGTCTACGCTCGTGGCACCCCTTTCCCAACCCCTCCCCGCAAGGGGGAGGGGAGCGCACCGCTTGTGTGGCCACAGGGTGGGCAAACTAATGCGCATCGTCGGCGGACGATTGAAGGGGCGCAATCTCGCCTCGCCGTCCTCGCGCGACATCCGTCCCACGGCGGATCGGTTGCGCGAGTCCGTGTTCAACATCCTCGTGCACGCCTATGACGATCCGATTCGGGAGGCGCGCGTGCTCGATCTTTTCGCCGGCACCGGCGCGCTCGGCATCGAGGCGGTATCGCGCGGGGCGAAATTCACGCTGTTCGTCGACAACGGCGCTGAAGCCCGCGCGCTGTTGCGCAACAATGTCGAGGCGCTGGGCCTGGGCGGCGTGACGAAGGTCTATCGTCGCGATGCGACCGATCTCGGACCCGCGCATCCGGTCGAGCCGTTCTCGCTGGTGTTCCTCGATCCGCCCTACGGCAAGGGCTTCGCTGAGAAGGCGCTGGTCTCATTGCGCGATGGCGGCTGGCTGACGTCCGGCGCGCTGCTCGTCGTCGAAGAAGCGAAGGCAGCGCAATTCGCTGTGCCTGAGGGTTACGAGGAATTGGAGCGGCGCGCTTATGACGACACGGAGTTCGTTTTTCTTCGTAGGGTGGGTTAGCCGAAGGCGTAACCCACCACTTCCGTTTCCGCGGAAACTAAAGAGGTGGGTTACGCTTCGCTAACCCACCCTACAAATTCACCGTCGCCCGAACAGCTTCTCCACATCCGCGAGCTTCAATTCCACATAGGTCGGCCGGCCGTGATTGCACTGGCCGGAGTTCGGCGTCTCCTCCATCTCGCGGAGCAGGGCATTCATCTCCTCCGGCCTGAGCCTGCGGCCCGCGCGCACCGAGCCGTGGCAGGCCATGGTGGCGGCGACGTGCATCAGGCGGCGCTCCAGCGGCAGCGCCTCGTCCCATTCGGCCATGTGCTCGGCGAGATCGCGCAGGAGGCCGCCCGCATCGGTCTTGCCGAGCAGCGACGGCGTCTCGCGCACCGCGACGGCACCAGGGCCGAAGGATTCGATCGCGAGCCCGAACGAAGCCAGCTCGTCGCTGCGTGCGAGCAGCCGCTCCACCGTCGCCTCGTCCAGCTCGACGATTTCGGGGATCAAGAGGATCTGCCGCTGCACGCCATTTTTCGCCAGCGACGCCTTTAGCCGTTCATAGACGATGCGCTCATGGGCGGCATGCTGGTCGACGATGATGAGACCGTCGCGGGTCTGTGACACGATATAAGTCTCGTGGATCTGCGTGCGCGCCGCGCCGAGCGGACGGTCGACCAGATCGCCGGCGGGCTGCGTCTCGATTCTCACATCCGCCGTCGGCGCACCGACGTCGAAGGCCGCCTGCACGCGCTCCGCGAAAGCGGGCGCCGCAGTGCCCTCGAAGGACGGCAGTATCGTCGGGGCGGATGGCGACTGCCGCCAGTCCCAGTTGCCGGGGCGCGGCGTGAACGCGGGACGGAATGACGACAGCGCGCTGCCGCCGCTGTTGGCGGCGGTACGCCGGCCCTCGCGCGCAAGACCTTCTTTCAATCCGTGCACGATCAGCGCGCGCACCAGCCCGGCATTGCGAAAACGTACCTCGGACTTGGCCGGGTGGACGTTGGCGTCGACCTCGCGCGGGTCGAGCGTGACGAACAGCGCCAGCACCGGATGGCGGTCTCGCGGCAGATAGTCGGAATAGGCCGCGCGCACTGCGCCCAGGATCAGCTTGTCGCGCACGGGTCGCCCGTTGACGAAAAGATACTGCCCGAGCGCGTTGGCGCGCGTCAGCGCGGGTGCGGCCGCATAGCCTGCGATCACCACGCCATCGCGCTCGGCATGAACCTCTATCGCATGGCTGCGAAATTCCGCGCCCAGGATGTCGCCAAGCCGCGTCAGCCGGCCTGCGGCGCCGGGCAATGCTGCCGCCCAGGTGACCGGCGCGCGCTCTTCGCCCGCGAGCGTGAAGGCGATGTCGGGCCGCGCCATCGCCAGCCGCCGTACCACCTCGCGGATCGCCTCGGCCTCGGTGCGGTCGGTCTTCAGAAACTTCAACCGCGCAGGTGTCGCGTAGAAGAGGTCGTTGACCTCGACGCGCGTGCCAAGAGCCAGCGCTGCCGGCATGATCTCGGACTTCTCGCCGCCCTCGACCGACAGCGCCCAAGCGTGCGGCTCACCGGCGTGGCGCGTGGTGATCGAAAGGCGTGCGACCGAGCCGATCGAGGGCAGCGCCTCGCCGCGGAACCCGAGCGTGCGGATTTCCAGGAGATCCTCGTCGTCGAGCTTGGAGGTGGCGTGGCGCTCGACCGCGAGCGAGAGATCCCTCGCGGTCATGCCGCTGCCGTCGTCGGTGATGCCGATCCGCCGCCGGCCGCCGCCATCGGAGAAGACGTCGATGCGGCTCGCGCCGGCATCGATCGCATTCTCCACGAGTTCCTTGACCACGCTCGCCGGACGCTCGACCACCTCGCCGGCGGCGATGCGGTTGACAACTTGCTCCGGAAGCTGGCGGACGGGCATGGATTCTCTCAATGACGGCGCAGTTTATCCCCGCCGCGACCCAAATGCATGGGGGAAGTCCGAGCTGCCCACAAACCAGATCCAGATCGTTGTGGGGCTGCATGTGCGGTGCTGCCGCATATGCGGTGACCAATTCCGCGAAATCGCCCCGAAATCCCTCAACGAAGACCACACGAAGCGGATTGCATCACGGCTGCGCCGTTCGCGCTATCCACGCGACGCGCTCGGTTCGGTGCAGGCGAATGGCGCAAGGAAGCATCGCACCGTTCCGTCGCGAATAAAATCCAGGAGAAATGGATGAAGTTGGTGAAGACCTCTGTGATCGCATGCGCTCTCTCGGCCCTCATTGCGGGACCCGTTCTTGCACAAGGTACGTCGACCGACGCCAAGACGCGCGGCACCGTGCAAAGCAAGCCCATGCAGGGCGGCCTGTCCGGCAGCGAAGATGATGATGCGGGCGCGCAGTCGGGAGCTGCGGGCGAGAAGATAGGCATGAAATCGACCAAGGGGACGAAGGGCACCGTCGGCACCACCGGGAGCGCGACGCATAAAGGGGCGGTCGACGATTCCACGTCGGGCGCTGCCGCCACCGGCAAGCGCTACTAACGCCGAGACGCGAAACAGCAAACCTCCGGTCGCTCTGCGGCCGGAGGCCTTCCTGCGTTCAATCGTCGAAGCCACGGCCGCCCCGCCCCGCCTTGATGTCGCTGCGGCGCTTCTTGCCGTCGAGCCGGCGCTGCTTGGAGGCGAAGGTCGGGCGCGTCGCGCGGCGTGGCGTCGGCCGCACAATGGCCTCGCGCAGCATCTCGAGCAGACGGTCGATCGCGTCCTGGCGGTTGCGCTCCTGAGTGCGAAAACGCTGCGCCTGGATTACGATGACGCCGTCCTTGGTCATGCGCTGGCCGGCGAGGCGCGCAAGGCGCAAGGCAGCGTCCTCCGGCAAGGTCAACTTGCGCGTGTCGAAGCGCAGTTGCGCCGAGGTCGCGACCTTGTTGACGTTCTGTCCGCCCGGGCCCGAGGCGCGGACGAAGCCGATCTCGATGTCGTCTTCGTCGATGACGAGATCGCGGGAAATCCGCAGCATGGTGGCACCATTCGTGATGCCTCGACCTATCGCGGGCACCCTCATTTGGCAATGCTGCATCATGGAAAATGCGAATGGCCGGGGCAAGCCCGGCCATTCAATGCGGAGAAGCGCGAGTTCAGTTCGACTTCGGCGCGGGCGCTGCGGCGGGCTGCGCGGCGGCCTGGGGCGCGCGGCCGACGATGACGGTCAACAGGCCCTGGCTCCACAGCCGCCTCGCGGCCTGCTTGGCGTCATCCAGCGTCACGGCATCGACGATAGCGTTGCGCTTCTCGATGTAGTCGATCGGCAGCTTGTCCTGCTGATACTGCAGAAGCGTCTGGGCGAGCTTGGAGGAGGTGTCGAGCGCCAGCATCTGCGAGCCCTTGAGGTACGACTTGGCCTCGTCGAGCTCCTTCTGCGTCGGTCCCTCCTCGGCGATGCGGCGCACCTCCCTCTCGATGGCGTCAAGCGTGTCGCCGGCGCGGTCCGCGCGCGTGCCGGTGTTGCCGATGAAGACGGCCGAGTGCTCCATCCACAACAGCGATTCAAACACCGAATAGGCGAGCCCGCGCTTCTCGCGCACCTCGCGATAGAGCCGCGAGGACAATCCGCCGCCGCCCAGGATATGGTTGACGACGTAGGCGGCCATGAAGTTCGGATCGCTGCGCTTCACGCCGGGCCCGCCGAAGGTGATCACGGTCTGCGGCACGTCGAGCGGCACGAAGGCGCGCTGCGGCGGCGCGGCTGACTCGACGTCGGGGACCGGTGCGAGGTTTGCTTTGGCGGGCAGGCTGCCGAACGTCTTGTCGAGCAGCGTGCCGAGCGTTGCGGGGTCGACGTCGCCGACGACCGCGACCTTCAGTGTATCCTTGGCCAGCACGCGGCTCACATAGTCCTTCATGTCGGCGACCGTGATGTTCGGAACGCTCGCCAGCGTTCCGCTGGTCTGCCGCCCATACGGATGGTCGCCGAAGGCGGTCTCCAGGAATTTGCGGCTGGCGAGCGCGGTGGGATTGGTGGTGTCGCGACGCAGGCCCGAGATCACCTGGGAACGGATTCGCTCGACGTCAGCGGTTTCGAAATGCGGCGAGGTCAATGCCATCCGCAACAGGTCGAACGCCTCGTCCTTGTTGTCGCGGAGCATGCGCAGGCTGCCGCGGAACGCGTCGCGGGCTGCACTGAAGCTGAGCTCGATAGCGCGGCGGTCGAGCCGCTCGTGGAAGGCCTTGGAATCGAGATCGCCGGAGCCTTCGTCGAGGAGATCGCCGACGAGGTTGGCGACGCCCGGCTTGTCCTTGGGGTCCTGCGAGGAGCCACCGGCAAAGGAATACTCCATCGCGATCAGCGGCACGGTCGCGTCCTGCACGAACCAGGCTTCGATGCCGCCCGGCGAGGTCAGGTGCTGGATCTTGGCCGCAGCCTGCGACGGCGAGATGGACGCCAAAGAGAGCGTCACCGAGGTGACGACGGAGAGCGCGATGCCGCGGAGGAAGGGGTAGGTCACGAACGCTTCTCCTCGCGCTTTGCGGTGGTGATGTCCTTGATCAGATAGCCAGTGACCGAGCGCTTCTTCTCAAGCCATTTTTGCGCGGCGGCGCGCACCTGTTCGGCGGTGACGGCGCGGATGCGATCGGGCCAGCTGCGGATGTCCTCGATAGACAGGCCCGTGGTCAGCGCGCCGCCATACCAGCGTGCCAGCACCGCCTGATTGTCCTGGGCATAGATCGCCTCTGCGATGAGCTGGGTCTTGACCCGCTCGAGATCCTCGGCGCGGATCGGGTTCTGCACAAGGTCGGCGATGACGCCGTCGATGACCTGCTCGACCTCCGCGAAGCTCACGCCCTGCCTGGGCGAGGCCGAGATCGAGAACTGGCTCGGGTCGAGCGAGATGCTCGAATAGCTGGCGCTGGCCGAGACCGCGAGCGGCTTGTCGACGACGAGCGCGCGATAGAGATAGGAGTTGCTGCCGCTGCCCATCAGTTGCGCGAGCACGTCGAGCGCGGCGCTCTCGCCGGCAGCCGCCGTGGTCGCCGACGGCACGAGGTAATACCGGCGTACGCCGGGCTGCTCGACGCGCGGATCGGACAGCGTGACGGTGCGCGGAGCGGCGGGCTCCGGCTCCTGCGGGCGGATGCGTCGCGCGGGGATCACCGGCTGTGCCGGGATCGGGCCGAAATTGCGCTCGACCAGCGGGCGCACGTCGGCGGCCTCGACGTCGCCGGCGATCACCAGGATCGCGTTGTTCGGCGCATAGAAGCGGCGGTAGAACGCCAGCGCATCCTCGCGATTGAGCTTCTCGATTTCCTGGTGCCAGCCGATCACCGGCCGGCCATAGGGATGGTTGAGATAGAGCGCGGCCATGACCTGCTCGTTCAGCCGCGCCTCGGGACTGTTGGCAACGCGCATGTTGTACTCCTCGAGCACGACGTCGCGCTCGGGCAGCACGTTCTCGTCCTTGAGCACGAGCCCGGTCATGCGGTCGGCCTCGAACTCCATCATGGTCGGCAGCTGCTCGCGGGGCACGCGCTGATAGTAGTTGGTGTAGTCGACCGAGGTGGAGGCGTTCTCGTTGCCGCCGACGCGCAGCACGGTCTGGGAGAATTCGCCGACCGGATGTTTCTCGGTGCCCTTGAACATCAAATGCTCGAGGAAGTGGGCGAGCCCCGATTTGCCGGGCGTTTCGTCGGCCGAGCCGACCTTGTACCAGATCATCTCCGTGACCACGGGCGTGCGATGATCGGGGATCACCACGACCTGGAGGCCGTTACCGAGCGTGAAGCTGCTGGGTGGTGCGGATGTTACCGTTGTCTGGGCAAACGCGCCGCCGGTTGAGAGGGCACAAGTCGAGAGCATCGCGGCGAGAAGGCAGGCAGCCGATCGGGTTGAGGACATCGCAATCCTTGTGAAAGCCCGGACCCAAATGCCCGGGTGCAAAAGCACGGCATGCTACACCGTGCGGCCTAGCGCTTTGCGTCACGAAGCAGAGAACACCGTCATCGTGAAGTTAAAGATAGGTCATGTACCGCATCCGGCCTACACCGGATGATTGCGGCAGTTCAGCATAAGCACGCGGGCCGGCAGGAGCGCTATTGCTCTTTTTCCTTGCCACTCAACACGTCGTAATACGTCTTGCGGGTCTTGTCCGGTCCCGTGCCATAAGCGTAGTTCGGCGAGGGAGTCTGGTATCCGGGCGGCGGCTCGGTCAGCGATCCCCGCGGCGGTTCCGACTTGAATTCCGTGGCTTCGCTGCTGTTACCTTTGAAGAGTTTAAACAGGCCGCCGGTGTAGCCGAGCTGGGCCGGACTCAAGGTCGGATTGTTCTGACCGGGTTGAGGCGGGTCGTTGCTCGTGGTCCGCGTGGGCCCGTTCGTCTTGGCTGCGTTCAACTCGGCCGGGGACAGCGGCCGGGCGGCCTCCCATGGCTGCACGAACTTGTTGCCGGCTTTCTTTCTCGCAGCAGCCAGCTCCTTGCGGCGCTTTTCCTCGGGATCCTTCGGCCAGTTCGGCGCGGTCGCCTCGGCGGAGGACGCAGGCGGCGGCAGGTCGAGTTTCGGCGGCACCACCAGCGGCGAACGTTCGCGGTATTCGATGCCGGGCCTCTCCAGGCTCCTGCTGCTCTGGGCGCCGAGACCGGTCATCAAATTGTCGATGATCTTCTCCTCGAACGTCCGGTCGTCTTCGTCGTCGTCGTCATCGCCAGCGCGGGCTGCGCCGGCGGCCATCACGAGACCGATGCCGAGTGCGACGGCAGCGAGCTTCAGCGACCGCACCAGCCCTTCCGCCGGGCTTCGCATCATCCAACCTTTCGGCTCGCTTTCGCGCATCGCAGTACCTGTCTGTTTCGCTGTCAATCGCCGCGCCATGCGCAGGCCCGTCCTCGCAAGCAAGGTTCCACCGACCGGGCCCGTATCGGCCGGGATCAGGGCGCTTTTGCGGCGGGTACCCCCAGGAAAGAATCATACAATAGGGCCACCACCCCGGCAACGATGGCCACGTCCGCGAGGTTAAACACGTACCAATTGTAAGTGTATCCGGCGATTTCGATGTGAAGCAGCGCGAAATCAAACACCGCGCCATAGGCCAGGCGATCAATGGCATTGCCGATGGCGCCGCCGATGATCAGCCCCAGCGCCACCGTTGCCAGCCGGGTCTGCGCGCGGGTCATCCAGATCGCCAGCAGAACCACCGCGACGGCCTTGACCGCCATCAGCGCGATCTGCCCGGCCGCGCCTTCGGTCTGCAGCCAGCCATAGCTGATGCCCTTGTTCCAGGCCGGCATCAGGTCGAAGAACGGCATCAGCCTCAGCCCGCCGCGACGGTCGAGGTCGAGCACGTTGAGCAGCCAGAGCTTCGAGGCCTGGTCCAGCACGAGCGAAATCACGGCCGATAGAATGCCAGCGCGGAGAGGGGTCATGGCAAGCCGGCCGCCATCAAATGCGGGCTCCCAACGCCTTCCACTCGCGCAGCGCCTTGGCGTCGCGCGGGGTGACGTCAGGATAGTCGGCGTCCTCGCCGACCGTCGGCAGGATCTTCCAGGAGCGGGCGCATTTGGTGCCCACCGCCTTCTCGACCACGACGGCGACGCCGGGAACCGAATCGAGACGGAACGCGGCGGCCGGCGCCTCGCCCTCGCGCACCTCGTAATTCGAGGTGATGCAGACCTCGGCGAGATCGACGTCGAACAGCGTCATCTGTGTGTTCCGGTCAGCGATGTAGATCACCGGCGATGCCTCGAGTGACGAGCCGATGTTCTTGGCCGCGCGCTCGAGCTCCAGCGCACCGGTGACGACGCGGCGCACGTTGCGGATGATCTCCCATTTCGCGGCGAGCTTGTCGTCGCGGAAGTTTTCGAGACCTTCGGGGAACAGCGTCAGATGTACCGAGGGCTCGGCGTCCGGCCGGTACATGCGCCAGGCCTCCTCGGCGGTGAAGCTCAGGATCGGCGCCAGCCATTTCAGGATCGCGTTGCACAGCGTATCGATCGTGGTCAGCGCCGCCTTGCGCGTCAGCGAGGAGGGCGGATCGCAATAGAGCGTGTCCTTGCGGATGTCGAAGTAGAACGCTGACAACTCGCTGTTCAGGAAGGCCGATAGCGTTGCCACCACGCTCTTGAAGTCGAAAGCTTCATAGGCCTTGCGGATCACATCGGCGCGGGTCGCGAGCTCGTGCAGCATCAGCCGCTCGAGCTCAGGCATCTCGGCCGGCGCAACCGCGTCGGCCGGCTTGTAGTGATGCAGCGTGCCGAGCATCCAGCGGACGGTGTTGCGCAGCTTTCTATAGGTCTCGACCGTGTTCTTCAGGATCTCCGGACCGATGCGCTGATCGTCGGTATAGTCGCAGGCCGCGACCCAGAGTCTGAGGATGTCCGCTCCGGATTCCTTGATCACGGCCTGCGGCTCGATGGTGTTGCCGAGCGACTTCGACATCTTGCGGCCGTGCTCGTCCTGGGTGAAGCCGTGGGTCAGCACGATGTCGTAGGGCGCGCGTGCGCGCGTGCCGCAGCTCTCGAGCAGCGAGGAGTGGAACCAGCCGCGATGCTGGTCCGAACCCTCGAGATACATCACCGTGTCCGTGCCGCCGTCGACCTTGCGCTTGATGCCGGCGAGGCCGGGGAAATGCACGGGATCTTCCAGCACGAAGGCGTGCGTCGAACCGGAATCGAACCAGACGTCGAGGATATCGTCGACCTTCTTCCAGTCCTCATTGGCGCGACTCCCGAGGAAGCGCTCGCGGGCGCCGTCCATGTACCAGGCGTCGGCGCCCTCCTTCTCGAAGGCCTCGCCGATGCGGGTGTTGACGGCCTCGTCCTGGAGAATCTCAGCCGAGCCGTCGCCTTTCTCGCGCACGAACACTGCGATCGGCACGCCCCAGGCGCGCTGACGCGAGATCACCCAGTCGGGGCGCGCCTCGATCATGCCGTTGATGCGGTTCTCGCCCGACGGCGGCACCCATTGCGTCACCGAGATCGCGTGCAGCGCGCGGGCGCGCAGCGTGTCGCCGGACTTCGGCTTGCTGCTCTGCGCAATGTCCATGGCCCCGGGTCTGCCCGGGGCGCCCTCGATAGGCTTGTCCATCGCGATGAACCATTGCGGCGTGTTGCGGAAGATCACCGGCTTCTTGGAGCGCCAGGAGTGCGGATATTGGTGCTTCAGCCGGCCGCGTGCGAGCAGCTTGCCGGCATCGACCAGCGCCTTGATCACGGCGTCGTTGGCGTCGCCCTTCTCGCCCTTGTCGTTGATGACGCGCTTTCCGGCAAAACCCGGTGCCTGTTCGGTATAGGCACCGTTCTCGTCGACGGTGTAAGGGATCGCGGTCGGGATGCCGCGCGCATCCAGCTCGCGCGTATTCGCGGTCCAGACGTCAAAATCCTCGCGGCCGTGGCTCGGCGCGGTGTGCACGAAGCCGGTGCCGGTGTCGTCGGTGACGTGATCGCCGGACAAGAGCGGCACGGTAAAGCCGTAGCCGCCGCCAAGCCCCTTCAGTGGATGGGCGCATTCGATCGCGTCCATGGTGTCGCCGGGGATGTCACGGACCTTCTCGTATGCCGTCACGCGCGCCTGCTTGAACACCTCTGCGGCGAGCGCGTCGGCGAGGATCAGCAGATCGCCGGTCCTGGCCCAATTGTCGCTAGGCGCGTCCGTGACCTTATAGAGGCCGTAGGCGATCTTCGGCGAGAACGAGATGGCGCGGTTGCCGGGCAGCGTCCACGGCGTGGTGGTCCAGATCACGATGCTTGCGGAGGCGAGCGCGCCATGCGCGGGCGAGGTGACCGGAAATTTCACCCAAACCATGTCCGAGGTGAAGTCCTCATATTCGACCTCGGCTTCCGCCAGCGCGGTCTTCTCGACCACGCTCCACATCACCGGCTTGGAGCCGCGGTAGAGCGTGCCGTTGGCGGCGAACTTCATCAATTCGCGCGCGATCTGGGCTTCGGCCGGATAGCTCATGGTGGCGTAGGGGTGGGCCCAGTCGCCGATCACGCCGAGACGCTTGAACTCGTCGCGCTGCACGTTGAGCCAGTGCGTCGCATAGGCGCGGCATTCCTTGCGGAAGTCGACCATCGCCGCAGAGTCGCGGAAGTCGGGCTTCTGCTTGCCCTTCTTGCGATAGTGCTCCTCCTCGACCTTCCACTCGATCGGCAGGCCGTGGCAGTCCCAGCCAGGCACGTAGTTGGAATCGAAGCCGAGCATCTGCTGGCTCTTGGTGACGAGATCCTTGAGGATCTTGTTCAGCGCCGTGCCGATGTGGATGTTGCCGTTGGCGTAGGGCGGGCCGTCATGGAGCACGAATTTGTCGCGGCCCTTCGCGGTCTCGCGCAGCTTCTCGTAGAGGCCGATCTCGTACCAGCGCTTGAGGATCTCCGGCTCGCGCTGCGGCAGGCCGGCGCGCATCGGGAATTCCGTCTGCGGCAGGAACAGGGTTTTGGAATAGTCTTTGGCTTCGGGCTTTTGCGGCTTTTCGGACATGAATGGTCTGGCTCGGAAGGGGCGCGGCAGGAATGCGATCACGATCGCGGGGTGAAACGACGAAATCCCGGTCTTGCGCCGAGCCAAAGCTCAGACGGAAGCCGGGCCGCTAATCCCTATGATGCACCGCGCAAACATGGGCTCTCCTTAGCAGCCGGGCGGCCAAATCGCAAAGGGCCGGAAGGGGCCGTTTTGGGGCCTCAGTCGAGGCTCCCCAGCTTCGGGAAGGCGTTGGGGGCGGCCGCCAGCAGGACCCGCGCGCGGGCGGAATCCTCGTCCATCTGGCGGATCAGCGGCTCGATTCCGTCGAACTTCAGCTCCTCGCGAATGAACCCGACGAACGCGCAATCGAGCTCTTGCCCGTAGAGGTCGCCCTGGAAGTCGAACAGGAAGATTTCCAGGAGCGGCGCGCCATTATCGAATGTCGGACGCCGCCCGAAGCTCGCCACCCCCTCGAGCCGCTCAGCCCCGCACCCGATCCGGACCGCATAGATGCCGTGCTTGAGGGCGCAATTGGCATCCAAGCGGATATTGGCGGTGGGATAGCCGAGGTCGCGGCCACGCTTCTCGCCATGGATGACCTCGCCGGTCACGAACCACGGCGCGCCCAGCATGGCGCTGGCCTCGTCGAGCTGGCCTTCGGCGAGCGCGGTGCGGATCGCACTGGAGGAGACCGGCCGCTCGTCGATATCGACATGCGGCTGGACGTCGACCTCGATACCGAGCCGGGGCGCCTCATTGACGAGCAGGCTCGGCGAGCCGACCCGGCCCTTGCCGAAATGAAAGTCGTAGCCGACCGCGATCCCGCTGACCCCGAGCCGGCCGATCAGGTCATGGTGAATGAAATCCTGTGCCGACGTCCCAGCGCGGATCTTGTCGAAGGTCATGACCACGGCCCCGGCAAGCCCGGTGCCGGCCAGAAGTCGCAGCTTGGCCCGCTCATCGGTGAGGCGGAATTGCGGGGTGTTGGGGCTGAAAAACCGTCGCGGATGCGGCTCGAAGGTCAGCGCAAATGCCGGCCGGTTATGCGTCCGGCCCATCTCCAGTGCAGCCGCAATCACCGCCCGATGGCCGAGATGAACGCCGTCGAAATTGCCCATGGCGACCACGGCACCCCTTGGGATCGCCGAGGCGAGCGTGGAATCGCGGATAACGGTAAAATGCGGAGCCATCAGGGGAATTCTCTGGGGCGGGCGGATCGACGCGGGACCGTGACGTGACGCGCCAGGCGAAGTCAAGCCGGGGAAGCGACGCCATTGGGCAGGATTTCGGGGCTTTTCGGCAAGGCCCGATTAACGCGCTGTTTAACGCCTTGGTGCTAGTCCTTTGGAAATGGAACTGTGGGCGTCGGGCCCGGCAGTTCGATCGTTAATATTTCCTGTTGCGTTTGGGGGAGTCGAGATGGCGGTTGATTTGTCGATGCCGGTTCTGGTGGTGGATGACTACAGCACCATGATCCGTATCATTCGGAATCTGCTGAAGCAGCTTGGCTTCGAGAACATCGACGATGCCAGCGACGGTTCGGCGGCGCTGAACAAGATGCGCGGCAAGAAGTACGGGCTCGTGATCTCCGACTGGAACATGGAGCCGATGACGGGCTACGACCTCCTGCGCGAAGTGCGGGCCGATCCCAACCTCGCCACCACGCCCTTCATCATGATCACGGCGGAATCCAAGACCGAAAACGTGATCGCGGCGAAGAAGGCCGGGGTGAACAACTATATCGTCAAGCCGTTCAACGCGGCGACGCTGAAGACCAAGATCGAGGCGGTCTTCCCGGACATGGCGAGCGCGTAAGGCGCGCCATCATCATCAGAGAAATTCGAATGCCCGGGCTTATCCCGGGCATTTGCGTTCTTCGACTGTCATTCCGGGGCGCCCGAAGGGGCGAAACCGGAATCCCGAGATTCCGGGTTCGGTGCTGACGCACCGCCCCGGAATGACGACGAGAGGTCAGACCGTCACCACTTCAATTCGCGCATCAGCGCCTTCGGCGGATGGCCGAACAGCTCCAGCACCGAGGCCGGATCGAGCTGGTCGAGCCCCTCGAACTCCTCGGAATGGATGCCGCGGGTGACGAACAGGCAGTCGATACCGAACTCGCGCGCGCCGGTTAAGTCGGTGCGCACGGAATCTCCGATCGCCAGAACGCGTCTGCGGTCGATCTGATGGCCCTGGCGCTCGCCGGCGAGCGCCATCGCGCGCTCGTAGATCGGCCGATGCGGCTTGCCGTAGAAAATGACCTCGCCGCCGAGCTCGCGGTAGAGCTCGGCGATGGCGCCGGCGCAATAGATCAGCCGGTCGCCGCGCTCGACCACGATGTCAGGATTGGCACAGACCAGCGTGAGCTTGCGCTCGCGCGCCTTCAACATCATGCCGCGATAATCCTCCGCCGACTCGGTCTCGTCGTCATAAAGGCCGGTGCAGACGATGTAGTCGGCCTCCTCCAGCGGCGCGAGCACTGGGTCGAGCCCGCGATGGATCGAGCTGTCGCGTTCGGGGCCAAGCCAGAACAGCTTGCGGCCGGGATGATCGGCGACATAGAGCCGCGTCAGATCGCCCGAGGAGACGATGGCGTCATAGGTCTCGTCGGCAACGCCGAGCTTGCGCAATTGCCGCTGCACCGAATCCGCCGGCCGCGGCGCGTTGGTGATCAGGACGACCGTACCACCCCGCTGCCGGAAATTGTGCAGCGCCTCGCAGGCTTCGGGGAAGGACTCGAGCCCGTTATGGACCACGCCCCAGATGTCGCTGAGCACGACGTCCACGCCCGCGACGAGCTCGCGCAGGCTCTCGACGAAATGCAGCGCGGTCATGACACGGATGGCCGGTCAGATGCGGCGCGCGAGCGCCGCATTGCCGGTGATGCGCTGTGGCGGCGGCGCGGAAGCCGTTTCGCCTGAGCTGGACGGGGCAAAGCCATTGGATCCCTGTTGCTGCGCCTGGTCCGGCGCGGCTCCGGCGGTAGCAGATGCACCTTCCGGCCGCAATGGCCGGGGTGGGGCGAACAGGAAACCCTGGCCGAATCGTACGTCGTAGTCGAGCAAGTCAACCACCGCGCGCTCGCCCTCGATCCGCTCGGCGATGAGGTCGATGCCGAAGCGGCCGAGCAGGTCGGACAGGTCGGATGGATGGATGTCCGAGGTGGAGGCCTGTTTGGGATCGAGCAGCAGCGCTGCCGGCACCTTGATGAAGCGTACGCCGCGGTCGGCGAGCTCGCGCGGCTCGATGCGCAAGTCCGTGAAGTGGTCGATCGAGAAGCGGAAGCCGCGCTGGGCGAGAGCTGCGAGGTTCTCTGTTTCGGCCGGGCCAAGGTTGCGGAATGTCGACTGCTTGAATTCGAGCACCAGCGAGGGCGCGAGCGCCCGGTTGGCCTCGAGGAAGTCGAGGCATTGCGCAAATGTCGTGGAGTTGCCGAGTGTGGAGGCCGCGATGTTGCAGAACACGCCGACGTCCTTGTTGCGTACCATCAGCCGGCGCAGTACCTGCACACAGCGCAACATGACCATGTTGTCGATGCGTCCGATGAGCCCCGAGGCCTCCGCGATGCTGATGAACTCCTCGGCCGCGATGAACTGGTCGCGCTCGTCGCGCACCCGCGTCACCGCCTCGTAGAAGCGGACCTTGCGCTGCGGCAGCGTCACCATCGGCTGGAGGAAGATGTCGATACGGTTCTCGTCGATCGCGTTACGCAGCGCCGCGAGCAGTTGCGTCTGGTTGCGGACACCAGCGGTCGCGACGGGAGCAGTCGGGGATGCCGGCGGAACCGGGGGCGTCGCGGCCGGCCTGGCCTCCGGCGCTGCCAGCATTTCATGCGCCGTCCCGGCTTCCGGCTGCGCGGCGGGCGCGCCCGTCGCCAGCAGGTCATCATGCGTCGCCACGGTGGCGGCGAGCTGCTTGACGAGGCCGCCGAGCTCATTGATCTCGCCGACCACCGACTGGACGCGGTCTGCGTTGGCGGAATTGGCGGATGCGACGCGCCCTTCGACCGCCGCGAGGCGGCGGCCGAATTCGGCGACCTGGCGGGCCAGATCGGCAGTTCCGCGCGACAGATCGGCGATCTGGTTGCCGACGTCGCTGCGGTCGCGCAGGCGCATCGAGACCGCGTTGTACAGGATCAGGCAGGTCAGCGCGGTCAGCGCCACGATCGCGGATTCGGTTCCGTTGATGCCGGCCACCGAATGCAGGACGAGGCCGAGCGAAGCTGCGACCAGCACCATGCAGATGGCGATGAAGATCGTAGAAATACGGATCATGGCGCGTCAGTTGCTCCCCCAAGCGGCACGACCTTAGCATCAATGTTGATTCGCGGGGCAGTGATCTTGCGACAGGCTCGACTTAGCTCGGCGCGGCTGCGCCGACCGTATCGGCCGAGACGGCCTGCCTGCTGCCGAGCGGCTTGGGCTTGCCCGTGGTGGTATCCCGCAAGGTCTGCCGCTCGATTTCCGAGTTCAGCTCGGCTCCGAACATGATGACGATGGCGGACATCCACATCCACATCATCAACCCGATCGCTGCGCCCAGCGAACCGTAGGTGGCGTTGTAGTTGGCGAATTCCGAGAGATACCAGGAGAGCAGTGCCGAGCCGGCGATCCACAGGACGGATGCCGTTACCGCGCCGATGCTGAGCCATTCCCAGCGCGCGGCGTCGCGGCTGGGCGCGAAGCGGTAGAGGATGGCGAGCGCGACCAGCAGGATGACGAACAGCAGCGGCCATCGCGCCATCGCGACGATCAGCTTGCTGTCCGGCGCGAGCCCGAGATGGTTCAGCGCGAGCGGGAATGCGACCACGGCACCGACCATCAAGAGGAGCGCGGCAATGCCGCCGACCGTGAAAGCCAGCGACACCAGATTGAGTCGGATGAAGCTGCGCTTTTCGCGCTCCTCATAAGCGACGTTGAGCGCGTCGATGATCGATTTGACGCCGGCATTGGCACTCCAGATCGCCAGCACCAGACCGAACAGAAAGGTGGCGCCAAGCGCCGTGTTGCCCTTCGACACCACCCGCCCGATCTGGTCCTCGATGATCTGGAACGTGCCCTCGGGCAGCATCATCGCGAGCGTCTGGAGGTTGGCGCTGATGGTGGAGGGGTTGGCGAACAGCCCATAAAAGGAGACGAGCGCGGTGACGGCGGGAAAAATCGCGAGCAATCCAAAGAAGACCACGCCGCCGGCGGTTGCGAGCAGGCGATCCTCGTCGATGCGCTGGTAGGTACGCCAGAGAATGTCCTTCCAGCCGGCGAAGGGAATCTTGAACGGGCTTCTGGACCGGCGGCCACGGCCGGGCTGCAAGGCGGCGCGAGCGGGATTGGTTTCGGGCGAGTTGCCTTCCGCGTTGCGGCGGTCCTCGACAGCGGCGGATCGCGACGAAACGTAGTCCTGAAAGTAGCGTTCCGCCGTCAGCACCAACACCGTCGTGGCGCCGACGAGCAGCCAATCGTCGAGCTGCTCGCGCCGTGGCGTCATCATGCGTCCAATCGATGGCTGTGGCGCCTCCGGCGCGCCGCGGTCAAACCCAATAGGCCGACGGCTGCGAGCATCAGGCCGAGCTGCACCGAGCGGTTGCCCCGGACCGGCGAACCGCTGTTGCGATGGCCCTTTTCGCCCGGCGCGAGCGGCACCAGCGGGATCGTGGTTGCGACCTCCTTCACGGCCTCCTTGACCGTTCCACGCGGAATCCGGGGCGTGGCAATCGCAACCCGCAGCCGGCTTGCGAGCGGAACGACCGCTTTGGGCCGGCGCTTCATCTGGGCCATTGCGAAGCCGGCACAGATCGCCGCCAGCCCCAGAAGCACCGCGCCGACGGCGCCGAAGGCCCAGAACATTCCGTAGGTGAGCTCGACCCAGCGGAACAGCGCCATCAGCCCGACGAAAAAGGCCGCGATGACGAACAGGCCTGCCACCGCGAAGAGGCCGGCGGCCACCGCATAGGACGTCGCCTTGCCGGTGGCCTGGCTGGTGCGATCGCGCAAATACGACCGCGTGACGCGCTTGAGGTGGTTGAGCTTGAGCGCCATTCCGGCGCGCAGCAATTCGCCCGATGGCGCAAGCATGCGAAACATCCTCCAGCGGCCGAGGCTTACGGTATTATTGGTGGATGAACGTGGAGGCGTTTGACTTGTTCCGGCCGCGGCTCGCATCAGCCGAGATCGGCGGCCGCGATCCAGAACACCTCACCCTCGCTGTCCTCGGTGTCGAGCCAGAGCAGCGGCAGTTCGGGGAACGCCTCATCGATCCGGTCGCGGCCGCGGCCGATCTCGCACAGCAGTCCGCCCTCGGGCGTGAGGTACCGAGGTGCCTGGTGCAGGATGCGGCGCACGACATCGAGCCCGTCGGCGCCGCCATCGAAGGCGAGTCTTGGTTCGGCGCGGCATTCCGGCGGCAGTGACGCCATCCCTTCCGCATCGACGTAGGGCGGGTTTGAGATGATCAAATCGTAGCGCGCGTTGCCGAGCGGCGCGAACAGGTCACCGCGATGGAGCGTGACGCGATCCTCGAGGGCATAGTCGGCAACGTTGCGCGCGGCAACTTCGATCGCCCCCTTGGAAATATCGACGGCGTCGACTTGCGCATTCGGGAAGTGCTGCGCAGCGAGGATCGCAAGGCAGCCGGAGCCGGTGCAGAGATCGAGCACGCGCTCGACGGCAATCGGATCGTCGATCAGCGAGCCGGCCTCGCCGTCACCGCCGAAATGCGAATCCAGGAGCTCGCCGATGAAGGAGCGCGGTACGATCACGCGCTCGTCGACGTAGAAGGGCAGGCCGCGCATATAGATCTTGTTGACGAGATAGGCGGTCGGCTTGCGCGTGGTGACGCGCGCATTGATCAGCGCAAGGATGGACTTGCCTTCGGCCGCGGTGACGCGAGCATTGGTAAAGGTCTCGAGCTGCTCGGGATTGAGGTGCAGGGCTTCGCAGACCAGGAAGGCAGCCTCGGCCACCGGATCGGTCGTGCCATGCGCGAAGGCAAGCTTGGCCTCATTGAAGCGGCTCACCGCATAGCGGACGAAATCGAGCAGCGTCACGAGCTCGCCGGTTGCGACCTTCGCAAGCTCCGGTATGGCGCGCCCGCGCGTGGTCTTCCTGGATGCTTTTGCCATCAGGATTTGGTCCAGCGTGCAGCCGCCTGGTCGTCGCGGGTGTTAGCCTCGACCCAGCCGGCACCGGTGGCGCTCTCTTCCTTCTTCCAGAATGGCGCGCTTGTTTTCAGGTAGTCCATCAGGAATTCGGCCGCCTGGAACGCAGCCTGGCGATGCTGCGAGGCCGTCACCACCAGCACGATGTTTTCGCCGGGCGTGAGCCGGCCGACGCGATGTATGACGGTGATGCCGTCGAGCGGCCAGCGCGAGATGGCCTCATCGACGTGGCGCTTGATCTCCTCTTCCGCCATGCCCGGATAGTGTTCCAGCGTCAGCGCCGAAATCTTCGCGCTGCCCTCGTCGCCGCGGCAGATGCCGGAGAAGCTCACGACCGCGCCGATGTCGGTGCGATCGTTCGTCAGCGCAGCGATCTCGCGCGCGACGTCGAAATCGTCTTGCTGGATGCGGATGGTGACGGGGCCCGACATGCGCGTGACGCTAGCCGCCGGTCATCGGCGGGAAAAACGCGATTTCGCGGGCGCCGGCGATCACCGCATCCGGCCTGACATGGGCGTGGTCGATCGCGGCGCGGATCACCTTCGGCCTCTCGAACGCATGGGCATAGGCTTCGCTCCGGCCGGAGAGCCAGGCGATCAGCTCCTCGACGGTGCGCACGCCGGCCGGCGGCTCGATCGTCTCCTCCGCCTTGCCGATGCGCTCGCGCACCCAGGCAAAATATTTCACCTTCATCCCTCATCCTCCTTGATGAGGTGATGGATGCCGGCGCGGAAATAATCGTAGCCCGTATACATGGTCAGCAGCGCGGAGGCCCACAGCAAGAGCAGGCCGATCTGGGTCACCACCGGCACCACCTGGTCGCCGGCCTCGCCCGCGAGCAGGAAGCCGATCGCGACCAGCTGGACCGTCGTCTTCCATTTGGCGAGCTTGGTCACGGGGACGCTGACGCGCAGCGCCGCCAGATATTCGCGCAGGCCCGACACCAGGATCTCGCGGCACAGGATCACGATGGCGGCCCACAGCGACCAGCCGTGGATGATGCCGTCGGCGGCCAGCATCAGAAGGCACGAGGCGACCAGGAGCTTATCGGCGATCGGATCGAGCATCCGGCCGAAGGCCGACTGCTGGTTCCAGATCCGCGCGTAATAGCCGTCGAGGTAATCCGTCACCCCCGCCGCGATGAAGATGGCAACCGCCACCCAGCGCAGCCATAGCGGCCCATCCATGATCGACTGGGCGTAGATGCAGCCCACCACCACCGGGATCGCGGCGATCCGGGCATAGGTCAGGATGTTCGGAAGGGACATCGAGCTCTTGGCGGCCCCCCGTGTCGTGGCGATGTTCATTCGTTCTACCAATACCGCTGCGGCATCAAGGTCAACCGTCCCGGCCTCATGAGGTGCGGACACGACGACCATATGACCGCTGGTCCCCTTTAGTTCACCCCGGCTGGGGATGGAAATACTCGAATATCTTGCGGGCGCTTTCCGCGCTCACCCCCGGAACCTTGCCGAGATCGGTGATCGACGCCCGCTCGATCTCCTTCAAGGTTCCGAAATGATGCAGCAAGGCACGTTTGCGTGACGGGCCGATGCCCGGAATTTCCTGCAAACCGGCCTCACGGATGTCCTTCTTGCGCAGCTTGCGGTGCGAACCGATGACGAAGCGGTGGGCTTCGTCGCGCAACCTCTGAATGAAATAGAGTACGGGATCGCGCGGTTCGAGCTTGATCGCCTCGCGGCCGGGCATGAACAGCGTCTCGCGGCCGGCATCGCGGTCCGGCCCCTTGGCCACCGACATCAGCGACACCTGGGTGAGCCCGAGGCCCTCGAAAATCTCCCTGATAGCGTTGAGCTGGCCGCGGCCGCCGTCGATGATCACGAGGTCGGGCCATTGCGGAAAGTCGTCGTCCTTGGCTTTCGTTGTCTCTTCGGGCGGACTGAGCAACCGCTTGAAGCGGCGCTGCAAGACTTCCCGCATCATCGCATAGTCGTCGCCGGGCGTGAGCCCTTCCGACTTGATGTTGAACTTGCGGTACTGGTTCTTCACGAAGCCGTCGGGCCCCGCGACGATCATGGCGCCGACCGCGTTGGTGCCCTGGATATGGCTGTTGTCGTAGACCTCGATGCGCTTCGGGGGATGAGGCAGGGCAAGAGTCGTGGCCATCGCTTCGAGCAGCCGGCCCTGTGTCGCGGTGTCCGCGAGCTTCCGCCCCAGCGCCTCCCGCGCGTTGGTCAGCGCGTGGGTGACGAGCTCCTTCTTCTCGCCGCGCTTGGGCGTGGAGACCTCGATCTTGTGGCGGGCCTTGATCGACAGTGCGTTGGCGAGCAGCTCGCTCTCCTCGATCTCGTGCGAGAGCAGGATGACCTTCGGCGGCGGCTTGTCGTCGTAGAACTGGGCGAGGAACGAGCCCAGTACCTCTTCCGGCGTGAACGTCTTTTCCGCGCGCGGAAAATAGGCGCGGTTGCCCCAGTTCTGCCCGGTGCGGAAGAAGAACACCTCGACACAGGAGAAACCACCCTCCTGGTGGATCGCGAACACGTCGGCTTCTTCCACGGTGCGCGGATTGATGCCCTGCTGCGACTGGATCGCCGACAGCGCGGCGAGACGGTCGCGATAAAGCGCGGCGCGCTCGAATTCGAGCTCGCCCGAGGCTTTCTCCATCTCGCCCGCCAGCTCCTGCTTCACGGCGTGGCTCTTGCCGGAGAGGAAGTCGGTCGCTTCCCGCACCAGCGTCGCATAGCCCGGGAAGTCGATCTCGCGGGTGCATGGGCCGGCGCAGCGGCGGATCTGGTGCAGAAGGCAGGGCCGGGTGCGGCTTTCGAAAAACGAATCGGTGCAGGAGCGGATCAGGAACGCGCGTTGCAGCGCGGTGATGGTGCGGTTGACGGCGCCGGCGGAGGCGAACGGGCCGAAATAGCGTCCGGGCCGGGTCTGCGCGCCGCGGTGCTTGAGGATCTGCGGCGCCCAATGGTCGCCGGTGATCAGGATGTAGGGAAACGACTTGTCGTCGCGGAGCTGCACGTTGAAGCGTGGCCGGAGCTGCTTGATGAGGTTGGCCTCGAGCAGCAGCGCCTCGGTCTCGGTCGTGGTCGAGACGATCTCGACCGCGACGGTCGCCGCGATCATGCGCAAAATCCGCGCCGGCTGCGGCGCACCCACGCGCGCGTAGTTGGAGAGGCGCTTTTTGACGTTCTTGGCCTTGCCGACATACAGCACGTCGTTGTTCGCATTGAGCATGCGATAGACGCCCGCCGAGGTGGGCGCGAGCCGCACCGCGCGCTCGATCGCGTCATGTCCGGTCGCAAGCGGACCTTCGCCGACCGCGCCGGCCTCTTCCAGGATATCCGGCAGCCGCGCCTCGTCCTCGTCGTCGCTGCCATTCGTCGCAGGATCGACGTCGGGCGGCGTCAGCTCCTGCGGCGGGGCGTCCGGCGCTGCGCCGCGCCGCGCCTTCCGCGCGCGTGCGGTGTCCGGGGTGTCGGAGGTATCGTGATCCATGGTGCGAATTTAGGCGCTGGGAGTGCCGATTTGAAGTTTCGCCCGGGCCGGCTGCGCGGACTGCGCGCGGTGTTCCCGGTAACGCTTCCTTAAGACTGTTAAGCGGGCGGTAACCGCGCTTAATAACCCTTTAACTTAAAACTCTCGATAAATCCTACGCGAAAAGTTCTTGGTTCCGTAACCATGCGGTTTTGCCTTGCGCGGCGGCGCATGCAGATCGTGATGGCCTTGCGGCAGTTGCGTTGGAGTGAGTGATGAAGAGGCTCGTTATGGGCGCTGCGGCTCTGGTTGCCGCGGGCTGGAGCACTTCGGCAGGGGCCGCCGATCTCAATTACGGACAGCGTGCGCCCTACACCGTCAACCAGCCGCTCAATGCCTATAGCTGGGCCGGTCCCTATCTCGGCGGCAATCTGGGCTATGAATGGGGCTCGGTGAGCAACAATCCCGCCAAGCCGGCCGGCTTCGTCGGCGGCATCCAGGCCGGCTACAATTTCCAGAACGGCCCGTGGGTGTTCGGCATAGAGGGCGATATCCAGGCGGCCGGCGCCGACGATACGTTCGCACCATGGAAGTTCTCCAATCCCTGGTTCGGCACCGTGCGCGGTCGCGCCGGCTACGCCTTCAACAACATCCTGTTCTACGGCACCGCCGGTCTTGCCTTCGGCGAGCTGCGTGCGGAGACTTTTGGCTGGACGGAATCGCACACCACGGCGGGCTGGACCGCAGGTGTCGGCGCCGAGTTCGGCATCGCGCAGAACTGGAGCGCCAAGATCGAATATCTCTTCCTCGATCTGTCCTCGAGCCAGTTCGCGATCACCGGCGTGTCGAATGGTTATAGCGCCAGCGTGGTGCGCGCCGGCGTGAACTATCACTTCTGATAGCCAAGAAGAAAATACCGGACCTAAACCTCCCGGCCTCGCGGCCGGGACTTTTTTGCGTCAGGCTTCGCCTAAGAGAGGATCACCAGGTTGACCGCCTTGGGTCCCTTGCCCTTCTTGTCCGGCTCGACTTCGAAAGTGATACGCTGTCCTTCGGTGAGGTCCTTCAGTCCCGCCCGCTCCACCGCCGTGATGTGAACGAAGACGTCGCGACCGCCATCGTCCGGCTTGATGAAGCCGTAACCGCGCTCGCCGTTGAAAAATTTAACCGTGCCCGTCATGGCCATCGGGACTCCTCCCCCGCATTGCTCCTCCGCCGTGATGCACACCCGCACCTCGGCATGACCCGACATACGAGCCCCGGAGCTGGCCACCCTTGGGCGGACGTATCAGTCCGCCTGGATCCTTCTTAGGCCCTCACTCCGCCGCAACCATTCGCGGAAGCGGAACGTAAAGCCAGTCACGGGGCACAGCATAATACGGTTCTTTGCAGATTGACTACCATTCATGCATACTTTTCCCGATAGGCGTACTACTTTAGGGCTTCGGTGCCTCCAGGCGGAAACGGGCCGCGCCGCCCTGGCCGAGCGGCTTTTCGAGCTCCGGCAGAATGGTCTTGAGCTCGCCCTGCAGCGTAAACGGCGGATTGACGATCAAAAGCCCTGTCGTGACGAGTGGTGCGTCGGCACTTTGCGGTGCGACGCTGAATTCGAGCCGCAGGCATTTCCCCTGGGGTGTGGCTGCGGCTGTGGCCCGCGCCACCGCTTGCGCGAGCGCGTCGGTGGCGCGCCTGGATTTGGCGGGATACCAGATCACGTAGATGCCGGTCGGCCACTTGGCGAACGTTTCGGAGAAGACCTCTCCGAGCCGCTCGAACTCGTCCTTGGCCTCGAAGGGCGGGTCGATCAGCACCAGACCGCGTCGCTCCTTCGGCGGCACGAAAGCCGGCAGCGCAACCCAGCCGTCGAGATCGACGACGCGCGCCTGCGTGTCGCGGCGTAGCACATCGATCAGCGCCCTGCGCGCCTTCGGCTCGAGCTCGCAGGCGACGAGGCGGTCCTGCGGTCGCAACAGGCCGCGCGCGATCAGCGGCGATCCGGGATAGGTCTTCAATTCGCCGCGCGGATTGAAGGCGCGGACGATGTCGAGATAGGGCTTTGTGAGCGCGACGACCTCGTTGGACAGGCGTGCCTGCATGACGCGGGCGATGCCGGTCAGCCACTCGCCACCGCGCCGCGCTTCGTCGCTTTCGAGATCGTAGAGGCCGGCGCCGGCATGAGTGTCGATGACGCGGAACGCGGCCGGCTTCTCCTGGAGATAGGTCAGGATGCGCGCCAGCACGATGTGCTTGATGACATCGGCGAAGTTGCCGGCGTGAAAGGCGTGGCGGTAGTTCATGTCGGACAGTTACGACATCGGGCGATGAAAGTAACTGGCGTCGTTGCGGGATGGTGTCTCGCGCCGTCCCGGAATCACGAGGATGTAGACCTGCGACTTCAGCCGCCGCGGATCGGGGGCATCGTCACCTGGTCGCGGCGGCAGGCGCGGCGGTCGAGTTCCTCACAGGAGCGGAATTGCAGGTCCTTGTTCAGGCAGATGCGCACCTCCGACAGACGTGTCCGGTTGCAGGTCACCGAAACGGCCGAGCTGCTCAGCCCCGGATTGGCCTTGATGAAGGCCTCCTCGACCTCGGCGGGCGCCACGGTCTTGGCCTGCGACAGATCGAGATATTCGGCCGGAATCTTGATGACAGCGCGCGCTTTCCGGATGGTCTCGAAGTAATTGCGGTCCGACAGGCCCGAGCAGGTGCCGTGCTTGTCCCATTCGTTGAAGATCAGCCCCGGCGCCGGCATCAGGTCGAGCATGGAGGAGACGATGTTGCGGTTCAGCCGCGGCGCCGGCCGCTGACAGTATTCCGGAAAGCCGTTCTCATATTGCGGCCACAGCCCGTGCACCACGAAGGCGTAGGGCCGTCCGCCGCACTGGATCTGGGAGCGGCCGCCACGCTCGGCTGCCTCCTCACAGAACGAGGGCGACCAGGACAGCGACAGCACGTAGAAATCGAATTCGCCGGGCGCATTCTGCCGCCTGTCCTGCGCCATTGCATTGCCTGCGAGCGCAACGAGGCCGGCCATGAGCATGAGACAGATCAGCAAGCGGGACAGGGAATGCAATCTGAAATGAAACATGGCGACGCCCCTCAACTAGACTGTGCAAGAGAGCCTAGCAGGCGACGAGAACATTTCAAGAACAAAATGAAGCGCCGCCGGCTTTGGCGCGACAAATCGCACGAATCAGGGTTTTGCCGACCGGCAGGCCGGGTTGTAGGCCCAGTTGCGGTCGAGGCCGACCACGCACCATTCGACGCCCTGGCCGAAGCCGGCAAAGCCGCCGTCCTCGATGATCGAGAAATGCACCGGGCGCACCTTGCCGTCGTTGAGCATGGCTGAGCCCGTGCAGTAGCGGCGCGGAATGTTGTCGGACTGCCAGGGCCGGAAGGCGGTTTCGTGGATGCCGGCGAAGCCCGTGATCTTCAACGAGGAATTCCAGAACGAGCTTTCTTTCTCCCAGAACTGGGTGGCGATCGTCGGCAGTGCCTTGTCGCAATCGGCGACGCGGCCGTCATAGCGCGGCCCATCCAGCCAGAAGTTCAGCTCCAGCGGATTGGCGGCCTTGGCCTCGGTCAGCGACAGCGCCCCCAGAACGAGGCCGAATACCGCGGCAAAGCGGAGCGATTTCAGGGCGGTGGCGAGGTCGCGCATGGGCAATCCAGGAGACATGGCTGCAAGCATCAACCGTGCCGCGAAGGTGGGGAGAGGTCAAGTGCAGGGCGGCAACACTCGTCGGCGAGTTGCACGCAACGTCGCACCTGGCAGGCCTTCCGTTCTTTTCAGCACGTCCGCGGCAACGTAAACTGGCGCCAGCCAAATGGAGTGACGGGAATGCGAATCATTGCGGCCGCGAGCCTTCTTGCCAGCCTGGTTGTCTCGGGACTGTTGGCGGGCGTGCCGGCGCGCGCCGACATCCTTCCGGTGCCGCCCTTCAAGGGCAACGACACCGGCGGCATCATTGCCTATTCGATGGCGACGCAGGTCGATGCGCGGCAGACCGCGGTCGACCACTGCGCCCGTTACGGCAAGGTGGTGAAATTCCTCGCTGTGCAGCCCTAT
The DNA here is from genome assembly GCF_029714405.1 of Bradyrhizobium sp. CB82. Lineage (NCBI taxonomy): Bacteria > Pseudomonadati > Pseudomonadota > Alphaproteobacteria > Hyphomicrobiales > Nitrobacteraceae > Bradyrhizobium > Bradyrhizobium sp. CB82. Next base: position 1,819,846 of record NZ_CP121650.1, read on the forward strand.
GACGGCGGCTACATCTCCTTCGCCTGCCGCTGGGTGCCGTATGGCGCGGCCGAGCAGCCGCTGCGCACGCTGTACTGATCCTCTAGACCGCAAGCGATGACCGGGAGTTGGCGCATGACGCAACGGCCTGTTGTTTTCTGCGCGAGCCTGCTCGCGCTCGCGATGTCGGCGACGACGGCTGCGCATGCGGTGGATCTGCCGGTGCGCAAGGCCGGCCTCTGGGAGATGAAGATGCTCCGGACCGGCGGGCCGATGCCGGAAATGACCATGCAGCACTGCACCGACGAGACCGTCGACAAGGAGATGAACAACAACGTCTCCCCGATGGCCAAGCAGATCTGCACCAAGCAGGACATCCAGAAGACCGCGACCGGCTATGTCAGCGATTCCGTCTGCAACGTCGCGGGCACCACTACGACCTCGCATGCCGAGATCACCGGTGACTTCAACACTGCCTATACGGTGAAGAGCACCGCGCACATCCAGGGTGGCGTTGCCGGAGCTGCGGGGCGCGACTCGGCCACGACGATCGAGGCCAAGTGGTTGGGGTCGTGCAAGGCGGACCAGAAGCCCGGCGACATCGTGATGCCCGGCGGCTTCAAGATGAACGTCAAGGACGCCGCGAAGCTGAAGGACCTGCTGCCGAAGTAGGCCCCATCCGGGCTACGAATGCTTACACCGGTATCCGCACCGTTGCGCGCAGGCCGCGCATCGGGCTGTCGCCGAGCGTGATGTCGCCGCCATGCGAGCGGGCGATGTCGCGGGCGATCGCAAGGCCGAGGCCGGTGCCGCCTTCGTCCTGGTTGCGGGCGTTGTCCAGCCGCAAAAACGGCTTGAACACTTCTTCGCGCAAATGCGCAGGGATGCCCGGTCCGTCGTCGTCGATGGTGACGGTCAGGTAGCGGTGATCGCGAGCACCGGCGATGGCGATCGTCTTGCCGTAGCGCGCCGCATTGGTGACGAGGTTGGCCAGGCAGCGCTTGAACGAGGCCGGCTTCACCGTCACCACGGGCAGGCCGTGGAACGCGACGGTCGCGGTATGACCGTGACGTTCGGCGTCACTGCGCAGCTCTTCCAGCGCCTGCGCCATGTCGGTCGGCTGCGACTGCTCGCCGGAATCGCCGCGCGCGAAGGCGAGGTAGTCCTCGAGCATCATCGACATCTCGTCGACGTCCTTGCGCATGCCCTCGAGCTCGGGATTGTCGCCGATCAGCGCCAGCTCCAGCTTGAAGCGGGTCAGGATGGTGCGCAGATCGTGGCTGACGCCGGCCAGCATCGCGGTGCGCTGCTCGATCGAGCGTTCGACCCGCGATTTCATTTCCAGAAACGCCATCGCTGCGCGGCGGACTTCGCGTGCGCCGCGCGGGCGGAAGTTGGGCGCATCGCGGCCCTTGCCAAAGCTTTCCGCGGCGTCCGCGAGCTTCAGGATCGGCTTGATCTGGTTGCGCAGGAACAAGACTGCGACGATCAGCAGGATCGAGGAGGTGCCGACCATCCAGAACAGGAAGATCTCCGAATTCGAGGCGTAAGCCGCGCTGCGCTGCGCGAACACGCGCATGATGGCGTCGTCGAGCTGGATGCGGATCTCGACCACGTTGGAGCGGCCGACGGTGTCGATCCAGAACGGGCGTCCGATCTGGCGGCCAAGCTGCACCGAGAGCGTCTGGTCGAGCAGCGAGAAGAACGGCTTTGGTCCTGGCTGCGGCATGTCGCCGGCGGGCAGGAAATCGACCACCAGGCCAAGGCGCTGCTGGGCGATGCGCCGGATCTGGTCGCGGTCCTTGTCCTGCGGATAGCCCTTATAGACGTCGATCAGCGCGGCGATGTCCTGCACCACCGCGGCCGACAATCTTCGCGTCACCGTGTTCCAGTGCCGCTCCATGAACACGAAGGCGACGACCGATTGCAGCACCACCATCGGCACGATCATGATCAGCAGCGCGCGGGCATAGAGGCCGGTCGGCATCCAGCTCTTGAACGCATTGCCCATCCAGCCATTGGCGGCGGACACGCGGTCGGCGGCGCTTCTGAGCAGCGTCAGGCCGGTGTCGATCGTACTCATCGCGTCCGCTTCATCCGGTCTCTATGGCGAGGCCACCAGCCGGTAGCCGATGCCGCGCACCGCCTGCAGGAACAGGGGATTGGCGGGATCGCGCTCGATCTTGCGGCGCAGGCGGTTGATCTGCACGTCGACGGCACGCTCGTTGACGCTGCCATTGCCGGTCAGCGCGGCGCGCGGCACCGTCTCGCCCTGGCTGTCTGCGAGAATACGCAGCATCTCGCGCTCGCGGTCGGTCAAGTGGATGACCTCCTCGCCCTGGCGCAATTCGCCGCGATCGAGATGGTAGACGTAGGGGCCGAACGCGATCTTCTCGATCGTGGTGACCTGCGGCGGAGCGGTGCGCTTGAGGATGTTGTTGATGCGCAGCGCAAGCTCGCGCGGCTCGAACGGCTTTGCCACATAGTCGTCGGCGCCGATCTGCAGGCCCTCGATACGGGCTTCCGCCTCGTGGCGCGCCGTCAGCATCACGATCGGCACCGAGGAAGATGTCCGGATGAAGCGGGCGAGGTCGAAGCCGGTCTCGCCGGGCATCATGACGTCGAGGATCAACAGATCGAAATGCAGGCCCATGAGCTTGGCGCGGGCATCGCTGGCGCTGGCTGCGGTCGAGACGCGATAGCCTTCGGCGGCGAGAAAGCGCGACAAGAGATCGCGGATGCGGCGATCGTCGTCGACGAGGAGGATATGCGGGGCGTCGTCGGCGGGCTCCACCGGCGGACGGGCGAGCGTGGCAGCGAGTGGCACGGTCACTCCTTTGTGGCTTGGTTGACGTTGGCGAAGATCGTCTCCAGCACCTTGTCGGGATCCTCGCGGTCGATCATGGCGCGCAGGAAGCGTTTCACGGTCTCGGCGTCCTCCGGGCCGATCTCGGCGAGCGCCCGGTTGATTCGCGTGGTCTGGAGCCCGGCGAGCTTTTGCACCAGCGCCTCGCCCTTCGGCGTCGCATAGAGCAGGCGCTGGCGGCGGTCGTTGTCGCCGGTCTTCTGCACGATATAGCCCTCATCGAGCAATTGCTTGAGCACGCGCCCGAGCGACTGCTTGGTGATGCGCAGGACGTCCAGGAGGTCGGCGACCTTGAGGCCGGGATAGCGGTAGACGAAATGCATGACGCGGTGATGGGCCCGGCCGAAGCCGAACGCCTCCAGCTCCTGGTCGGGATCACCTACGAAATCGCGATAGGCGAAGAACAGGAGCTCGATGATATCCCAGCGCAAATTGTCCCTTTCGGGAACGGCGGACTTGGCCGCGGCCGCGTCAGGTGAGGGATTCGCGAAATTTATGTCAGGCATATTGACGTATCTTAGGTTCAATGTTACAAAACGATCGGCCCGGACGAAATTTTAGATCGCTTCGGTCGGGATTGACATTGTCCAAGGCGGCCGGGGGAAGTGCCGGACAGGCAGCGCCGGCCGGACCAGATCTACCGTGCGATTGTCGAGCGGCATATCGGCAAAACATACTGGACTTCCGCCCTCCGCAAAAGCATGTCCTGTCGCGACATGCTGGCCACGGGAAACCGGCCGTAACAAGGCTGGTCACGGTCGGGGCCAGACTTGGTTAAGTTATCAAGCCCGAAAGAGGCAGGCCGGCGCGATTCCGCGCGCCGATTGCGACAGCGGGAGGCAAGGGAAAAATGAGTCTGAAATTCGAAATCCAGCCTGCCACCAATCCGACCCCCGAGAAGGAGCGCACGGCAAAGCTCGCAAATCCTGGCTTCGGCCGGGTCTTCACCGACCACATGGCCGTGGTCCGCTACAGCCAGGCCAAGGGCGGTTGGCACGACGCGCACGTCGAAGCCCGCGCCAATTTCCAGCTCGATCCGGCCGGCGCCGTGCTGCATTACGCGCAGGAGATCTTCGAGGGCCTGAAGGCCTATAAGCGCGAGGACGGCGGGGTCAATCTGTTCCGCCCCGACGCCAATGCGCGGCGCTTCAAGAATTCCGCCGAGCGCATGGCGATGGCACCGCTGCCCGAGGACGTCTTCATCGAGGCGGTCGAGCAGCTCGTACGGATCGACCGCGCCTGGATCCCGGGCGGCGAGGGCAGTCTTTACTTGCGGCCCTTCATGATCGCGAGCGAGGTCTTCCTCGGCGTGAAGCCGTCGGCGGAATACATCTTCGCCGTCATCGCATCGCCGGTCGGCTCTTATTTCAAGGGCGGCCCCGCGCCCGTTTCGATCTGGGTGTCGGAGAACTACACGCGTGCCGCGGTCGGCGGCACCGGCGCCGTCAAATGCGGCGGCAACTACGCCGCGAGCCTGCGCGCGCAGGCCGAGGCCATCGAGCATGGCTGCGACCAGGTCGTCTTCCTCGATGCGGTCGAGCGCCGGTATATCGAGGAGCTCGGCGGCATGAACATCTTCTTCGTGCTCGATGACGGCTCACTGATCACCCCGCCGCTCGGCACCATTTTGCCGGGCATCACCCGCGACTCCATCATCGCGCTGGCCAAGGACGCCGGCACGCCTGTGCGCGAGGAGCCCTACACGATCGAGCAATGGCGCAAGGATGCGGCCAGCGGCAAGCTGAAGGAAGCTTTTGCCTGCGGCACGGCGGCCGTCATCTCGCCGATCGGCAAGGTGTGCTCGGCGAGCGGCGACTTCCTCATCAGCGGCGGCGCCGCGGGCCCCGTCGCCATGGGGCTGCGCAAGCAGCTGGTCGACATCCAGTACGGCCGGACCAACGACCCGCACGACTGGATCAGAAAGGTCTTTTGACCGGCGGCGGACTCTTTCCGCCGTTCCTGTGACGTTTTCTTAGGTTGAGCACGGCCAGCACGCGCCTCGCGAGGACGCGCGCGTGGGCACGTGCGCGCAAAATTCAACAGCACCGGGAGAGAGACATGGGCGTTTCATTCGACAACATCGACGGCGTCATCTGGTATGACGCCAGGCTGGTGCCGTGGAAGGACGCCAACGTTCATTTGCTGACCCATGGCCTGCATTATGCGAGCTGCGTGTTCGAGGGCGAGCGCGCCTATGGCGGCAGGGTGTTCAGGAGCACGGCCCATTCCGAACGGCTGAAGGCGTCGGCCAACATCCTCGATTTCGAGATCCCGTTCTCGGTCGCGGAGATCGACGCGGCGAAGCAACTCGTGATCGACACGAACAATTTGCCGGATGCCTATCTGCGCCCGATCGCCTGGCGCGGCTCGGAGATGATGGGCGTCTCCGCCCCGAACAACACGATCCATCTCGCGATCGCCGCCTGGCAATGGCCGAGCTATTTCGATCCCGCCGAGAAGCTGAAGGGGATCCGTATCGACCTCGCCGAGTACCGAAGGCCCGATCCGCGCACGATCCCGGCGCTTGCCAAGGTAAGCGGCCTCTACATGATCTGCACCATCTCCAAACATAAGGCCGAGCGAAAAGGCTATGCGGATGCGATGATGCTGGATTGGGAGGGGCGCGTCGCCGAATGCACGGGCGCCAACATCTTCTTCGTCCGCGATGGCAAGCTCCACACCCCGATCGCCGACTGCTTCCTCGCCGGAGTCACCCGCGCCACCGCGATCGAACTCGCAAGGCGACGCGGCATCGAGGTGATCGAGCGACGGATCATGCCGGAGGAGCTCGACGGTTTTGCCGAATGCTTCATCACCGGCACCGCCGCCGAAGTGACCCCGGTCTCCGAGATCGCGGAGTGGACGTTTACTCCGGGCGCGATCTCGGAGCAGTTGATGCGGGACTACGCGGCCGAGGTGCAGCCCGGGGCAAGCGGGAAGCGGCGTAACGGGCGACGGGCACGTCGGTACGCACCCTCGCCCCGTTTTTTCCCGGGGAGAGGGCGGGGTGAGGGGTTCTCTCGGCCCTCATGTGTTTATCGATAGACCGGTACCCCCTCACCCGAAATTCGCTACCGCGAATTTTCGACCTCTCCCCGCAAGCGGGGCGAGGTAAAGAGAGGCATTTGCCGGCCGAGTGGCTGAAAGCTCGACGTTTGTGTTGTAAGTCAACGTGTATGTTGTAAGTCAACGTTGACTTACAGAGCTTACGACGAGCGACATGGCCGAAAAACCCAAAAAACCCCAGAAACTGAAGGCGCGCCTGCCGCGCGGGCTGGAGGATCGCGATCCCGCCGCGATCAAGGCCACGCGCCAGATGGTCGAGAAGATCCGCGCCGTCTACGAGCTCTTCGGATTCGAGCCGGTGGAAACGCCGGCGATGGAATATACCGACGCGCTCGGCAAGTTCCTGCCCGACCAGGATCGCCCCAATGAGGGTGTGTTCTCGTTCCAGGACGATGACGAGCAGTGGATCTCCCTGCGCTACGACCTGACCGCGCCGCTCGCGCGTTACGTCGCGGAAAATTTCGACACGCTGCCGAAACCCTATCGCAGCTACCGCGCCGGCTACGTTTTCCGCAATGAAAAGCCCGGCCCCGGCCGCTTCCGCCAGTTCATGCAGTTCGATGCCGATACGGTCGGCTCGGCGACGCCGGCGGCGGACGCCGAGATCTGCATGATGGCGGCAGACACGATGGAAGCGCTCGGCATTGCGCGCGGCTCCTACGTGGTGAAGGTGAACAACCGGAAGGTTCTAGACGGATTGATGGAGAGTATCGGTCTCGGCGGCGAGGAGAATGCGGGAAGGCGCCTTACAGTACTTAGAGCGATCGACAAGCTTGATAAATTTCCGATCGCCGAGGTAGCCAAACTTCTTGGACCCGGACGTTGGGACGGCGGCGAAGAAGGAAAGGGCGATTTCACAAAGGGAGCCGGGCTTTCTGATTCAGATATGGCACGCGTCATCAATTTCACCGGCTGGGGCGCCCCTGATTCAGGCTCAATGAGCGAGCACGCCTCTAACGAAGTCACGTTGGCCAACTTCGAGAAGATCGTCGAAGGAAATGCGCTGGGACTTGAGGGCGTGGCTGAACTCTCACAGATGAGAGATTTAGTCGCTGCCGCAGGCTATGACGACGGCCGCGTCGTTATCGATCCCTCCGTCGTGCGCGGCCTCGAATATTACACCGGGCCCGTTTACGAGGTCGAACTCCTGCTCGATACCAAGGACGAGAAGGGCCGTCCCGTACGCTTCGGCTCCGTCGGTGGCGGGGGTCGTTATGACGGCCTCGTCTCGCGCTTTCGCGGCGAGCCGGTGCCGGCGACCGGTTTCTCGATCGGCGTGTCGCGCTTGCAGGCCGCGCTGACGCTGCTCGGCAAGCTCGCCACGCGGCCCGAATTCGGGCCCGTCGTCGTCACCGTGTTCGACCGCGACCGCGTCGCGGACTATCAGAAGATGGTCAGCGCCTTGCGCACCGCGGGCATTCGCGCCGAACTCTATCTCGGCAACCCCAAGAACATGGGCAACCAGCTCAAATATGCCGACCGCCGCAATTCGCCTTGCGTGATCATTCAGGGCTCGGATGAAAAGGCGCGCGGCGAGGTGCAGATCAAGGATCTGATCGAGGGCGCCAAGGCTGCGGCCGCGATCGCCTCCAATCAGGAATGGCGCGAGACACGCCCGGCGCAGTTCTCGTGCAGCGAGGCTGACCTCGTCGCGAAAGTGCGCGAGGTGCTCACGCGCCATGACGTGAGCTGGGGTTAGCCATTCGCGAGAGCCGTCATGCCCGGGCTTGTCCCGGGCATCTGCGTCCTGTTTGATAGGCCATCGTGATTGGCCCGTCCGGCCGCAAGGGAGAGAACAAGATGCCTGAGATCACCATCAGCATGGCCGAAGGCCGCACCGACGAACAGAAGGCCGGCATGATGCGCGACATCACGCAGGCGCTGGTGACGAATCTCGGCGTCGATGCCGAGGCCGTCGTCATTCAGATCAACGAAGCTCCGCTTCGCCACAAGATGAAGGGCGGCAAGACCTTCGTGGAACGCGCGGCTGCAGCGAAGAAGTGACGCGTGAGCGTCACAGCCCGTCAGGGCTGAACCCGGAATCTCGATCCACGACCTCTGGATTCCGGGTCCGCGCTTCGCGCGTCCCCGAATGACGAGCAAGATCCCATGGACGCACGTGAGTTCATCAAGATAGGCATGAGCGCGGAGCGTACCCTCGTGGTGCCGCCGGAGCGCACGGTCGGCCACTTCGTGTCCGACATGCCGCTGGTCTATGCGACGCCGATGATGATCCTGGAAATGGAGATGACATCGGGCGATGCGATCGCAAAACATCTCGCGCCGGGGTGGATCACGGTCGGCACCGAAGTCGACGTCCGGCATCTCGCGGCGACGCGTGTCGGTGCGACCGTGCGCACCACCGCGCGCGTGATCGAGGTCGAGCGCCGCGTCATCCGGTTTGAAGTGGAAGCCTTCGATGGCGAGCGCAAGATCGGCGAGGGCAAACACGCGCGAGGGCTCGTGAACTACGAGCAGTTCACCAAGCGGTTTGGTGTGCCAAAGTCGTAGGGCGACGGTGCCGTAGGTTGGGCAAAGGGAAGCGTGCCCACCACTTTTCAAGTAAGGCGCAACATGGTGGGCACGGCGCTACGCGCCTTGCCCACCTACTTCGCCAATTCCTTCGAGCGTTTCGTCGCGGCCGCGATCGCGCGGGTCATCAGGTCGCGCAGGCCCGGCTCGCCCATCAGCACTTCGAGCGCGGCGGCAGTGGTGCCGCCGGGCGAGGTGACGTTCTGGCGCAGTGTGCTCGATGCAAGCTCCGAGCGGTGCAGCAGCTCGCCCGCGCCTGCGACCGTCTCGCGCGCGAGTTTGGTGGCGAGCGCCTCCGGCAGACCCGCCTCGATGCCGGCGCGTGCGAGCTCTTCGGCGAGCAGGAAGACGTAAGCGGGGCCCGAGCCGGAGACGGCCGTGACCGCATCCATCAGGCCTTCATCCTCGACCCATTCGACCAAGCCGGTGGCGCGGAGCAGCGCGTCGGCCACCGCGCGCTGCTTGTCGCTGACATTGTTCGCGGCCACCGCGACCGTGATGCCGCGGCCGATCGCAGCCGGCGTGTTCGGCATGGCGCGCACCACGGCGCCGCCGCAGATCTCTTGCAACGAGGCGATCGTGGTTCCCGCCATGATCGAGACCACCGAGGTGCCTGCGGAAACATAGGGCTTCAGCTTCGCGCCGGCCTCGCGGAAGGATTGCGGCTTGACCGCGACGACGAGCGTCTGGACGGTGCCGGCGCTCGTCACATCCGGATTGAGCGCAACGCCTTTCGCAGCGAGCGCGCTGATCTCGGGTGACAGATGCGGCTCGATCACGGCGACGCGGCGCGGATCGAGGCCTTGTGCCAGCCATCCGGTCAGCATCGCGCCGCCCATCTTGCCCGCGCCGGCGAGGAGAATGGTGCCGGTGATGTTCTTCAAGGTGCCGTCGTTCGCCATCGCTGTTGCCACTCACTTGGTGTCGTCCCAGCGAAAGCCAGGACCCCCGCGCGAGCGCTTGCGCTCGCCGCGTTACCACAGGCGTTTTAGTGGATGGAGATGCTGGCAACAAGCATCGTGCACTAAGGGGGAGATCACGCGGTTGGGGCCCGGGCTCGCGCTGTGCGCGTCCCGGGGACGACGAGCGAGCCTTACGCCTCGCCTGCCGTGTCGAACATGGCGGCGTCCATCGCCTCGGTGGTCGATTTGCCCGCCCACACCACGAACTGGAACGCGGGGAAATAGCGCTCGCAGGCGTGGATGGCGCCGGCGAGCATGGCCTCGCATTGCGCGGTCGAGGCGGACAGCCCGCCCGGCAGCATCAAGGCCTGGCGGTGCATGATCATGCCGGTGTGGGTCCACAGATCGAAGTGACCAACCCATAATTGCTCGTTGATGGCGGCGACGAGCCGCTGCACCTCGGACCTGCGCGCGACCGGAATCTTCATGTCGAACGCGCAGGCCAGATGCAGCGCCTCGATCTCACCCATCCAGGTGAAGGAGAGCTGATAGTCGGTCCACTGCCCCTTGGAGACGATCGTGATCTCGTCGTCGCCGGAACGTTCGAATGCCCAGTTGTTGGTGGCGGCGATGTCCTCCACCACCGAGAGCGGGTGGCTGCGGGAATCGATATTGCTTTCGAGCAGGGACATGCCGTCTCGACCTCTTGCCTTCTTGTTTCTCTTGATACGCACGCGGTTGGCCCGGCGCGCGCTCCCTTAACGTCGCTGACGGCGATCCTCTCGGATCGCGCGGGCCTGTCGGGGATCAACTGATGTGATTTGCGGAATCTGCGCAACTCCGTCGCGAGTCCGTCCACAAGCTCGGACCTGCTCGTCCACAGCTCATCTCGGTCACAATTATTAATTTGAGAACAAATCGGAATCGGATCGAGCGACCGGCGCGCCAATCGTTAATGCCGTCCCAAATTCCGTCCCACGGGGGGCCGGACCGCCCCGGCCGCATGGAGCAATGCGCTTTCCCATGCGGAACGCGCTTGCCGGGACCCCACCGCGGCGTCATATTTCCAGACAGGCCGTTCATCCCGAACGGCTGCGCGTATTCCGCAAAAGTGGGTACCGGTTTTGCGACAAGAGTACGCGCATCTTAAATCTGAGCATTTTTCCACGGCAAACCGGTTCCCACTTTGCCTGAAAAATGCTCGCGTTCTCAGGGCGGGGTGAAAGTCCCCACCGGCGGTAAGGGTCGTAAGGTCCAAGCCCGCGAGCGCCTTCCTCCGCAAAGGGGAAGGGTCAGCAGATTCGGTGCAACTCCGAAGCCGACGGTTAAAGTCCGGATGAAAGAGAACGGTCGGTGGCGGTCCGCATCGCGAGGATGCGGTCGTTCGTCGTTCCGTATGCCCTGATTCTGGTCCTTAAGAAGGAAAGCCATGAATCAGATGTTGCAAGACCCGCAAGTCGAAACCTCCCAGCCAACCCAACATCCGCCGGTTCCACCCGAGCCGCCGTCACCCGAGCATCCCCGCTTCGCTAAGCCGCAGCGGGTCGCTTTCGTCGAGGCCTGCTGGCATCACGACGTCGTACAGGAGGCGCGCTTTGCCTTCCTGAAGGAGGCCGAGGCGCGGCACCTCACCCATGTCGACGTGTTCCAGGTGCCGGGCTCGTTCGAGATCCCGCTGCACGCGCAGATCCTCGCCAAGACGCGGCGCTACACCGCGATCGTCGCGGCCGGCCTCGTCGTCGACGGCGGCATCTACCGCCACGAGTTCGTTGCCGATACCGTGATCAAGGCGCTGATGGACGTGCAGTTGCGCACCGAGGTGCCGGTGTTCTCCGCCGTGCTGACGCCGCAGCAATTCCACGAGACCGAGGTGCACTACGACTTCTTCCGCAAGCACTTTGCGATCAAGGGCGTGGAGGTCGCCGAGGCCTGCGCCAACACGCTGCACGGGTTGGAGCGGCTGCGCGGCCAGGTCGCGGCGGGGATCGTGTAACCTCGCGCCACGCACGCCGCTGATTGTCATTTCCGCCGCCGCGTCGATAAACTCGGCGGCGGGAGGAGGCGCTCCGTGGGGACGGAGCGGCCGGCAAGATCATGTTCGAAGGACACGATCCCTATCTCGTTGCGCTCTCCGTGGCGATCGCGAGCCTGGGCGGCTATACCGGCTTTGCGCTTGCGGCGCGCATCCGCAACACGCCGGGCGTCAGTAACCGCGTGCAAGGCGTCGGCCGGGGCTCGACCTCGGCGCCATAACGCCGGAGGAGATCGCGATGTCGATCCTCGCCGAGATCACGCAAGCGCGCCGCCGCGGGCAGCGCGCGGCCAACCCGCTCACGGACAAGGAGAAGACCGACCGACGCCCAGATCGGCGGCAAGCTTGCCCAGCTCGGGGCGCGGCTGATCAACTCCACGGCGACGAAGCTGGCCGGCGAATTCTTTGCGTCATTTGCCCAGATCGTCAGCGCCAGGGCCGGGGCGGACATCTGACTCACGCGATCGGCTGCTCCGGCTTGAGCAGCCGGTAATGCAGCCGCGCGTAGCCGCCGAGCCATCTGACGGCGGCATTGAGTCCAAGCAGCAGCAATGCACCGAAACCCGCGCCCGTGGTCACCAGCGCGATGCCCGCAAGCCCGCGCAACACCAGCTCGACGATCCGTCCGTCGCCCAAATGCTTGTAGAGGCTGATCAGCAATCCGATGCCGACGATCCCGAGGACGAGCATCACGAAGGCGATGATGAGCAGGATCAGCATGACGACGAGCAGCAACGGCAAGAGCAGGATGACATCGACCACGGCGAGGCCCCCGAGCGCCAGCAGCGCGGCCGTGGAGTTTTGCAGCGAATGATGATTTTCCCATCGGCGAAGCCCCGTCTCGGCACGCAGCTCGCGCGCCAGCCGCCGCGGGTCGCCAAGCGCTTCCGCGACCTGCTCCTCGGCCCGGCCGGAGGCGCGCGCCTCCTCGAAATGGGCGCTGTAGTCGGCGAGGATGTCGTCGATCTCCTCTGCGGGAAGCCCGGCGAGCCCGTCGCGGAGGATGCGGAGGAAATCGGCACGTTTCATCTGGTGTCTCCGAGCAACTCGTTGACGGCGTCCGCGAATGTTCGCCACTCGCGCTTCTGCGCAGCCAGGGCGGCGCGGCCCGCCGGCGTCAGCCGGTAGTATTTTCGCGGTGGCCCGCTGCTGGATTCGGCGAGGCGGGTGTCGACGAGTCCGTCATCCTGCATGCGTCGCATCAGCGGATAAATCGTGCCTTCGCCCATGCCGACACTGGCCGCCAGCGTCGAGGCGATCTCGTAGGCATAGCTTTCGCCGCGCGCGAGCAGCGCGAGCACGCAGAGTTCGAGCGCGCCCTTCTTGAGCTGAATTTGATTCGCGGAGTCTGCCATTCCTCCACTTGACTACACCGCCTCGAAGTGAACTTATATAGCAAGGTACTATGCATTGCAAGGTACCTGTTTATATGCACTCTGATGGGAGACGCGACCATGAGCCATCTTGATCGCCGCCGCCTTTTGGCTGTCCTTGGCGCCGGCCTCGCCGCGCCGCGTACATTGCTTGCTGCCGCACCATCCGAAGCGATCGCGCAGCGCCTCGCGGACGCCGAGCGCGATGGCAAGGTGTTCGGCCTGCACGTGCTGCTCGTGAGCCAGGGCGGCAGGCTCGTGTTCGAGCATTATGGGCGGGGAGAGGATGAGCGGCTGGGGCGTCCGCTCGGTAACGTCGTGTTCGGTCCGGACGTGTTGCATGACCTGCGCTCGGTCTCCAAGAGCGTGGTCGGTCTCGCTTATGGTGTTGCACTTGCGGCCGGTAAGGTGCCGCCGCCCGAGGCCAAGCTCTACGAGCAGTTTCCGGAGTACGCCGATCTCGCCGGGCAACCTGGCCGCGACCGGATCACGATTCATCACGTGCTCTCCATGACGCTCGGCTTTGAATGGGACGAGCTCACGATTCCCTATGGCCAGCCCGGCAACAGCGAAGGCGCGATGGAGGCGGCCCCGGACCGCTATCGCTTCATCCTCGGTCTCCCGATCATCGGTGAGCCCGGTGTCAAATGGACCTATTGCGGCGCCGCCACTGCGCTGCTCGGCCGCCTGATCGCCAAGGGCACGGGTGAAGCGCTGCCGGCCTATTGCCGTCGCGTCCTGTTCGATCCGCTCGGCTTCGGCCCCACCGAGTGGAATGTCGGCAGGGACGGCGAGCCGCGCGCCGCCTCAGGCCTGCGCCTGCTGCCACGCGATCTCGCGAAGATCGGCCAGCTCATGCTCGCTGACGGCACCTGGAACGGAACGTCCGTCGTTCCCGCCGATTGGGTGAAACGCGTGACCACGCCCGTGGTCCCGACCAGCGCCGTCCGCAACTACGGCTATCACTGGTACATGGGCGACTACAACGCAGCTCAGGGCCAGCCCTTGCATTGGTTCGGTGGTGTCGGTTGGGGCGGTCAGATTCTCACGGTCATTCCCGCGCGCGATCTCGTCCTGGTGATCCACTGCGGGAACTATCCAAAGGCAGGCGCCGAACAGTTTGGCGTAATCCGCACCATCATGGGCGATGTCGTGCTTCCGAGTTTTGCGTCGTGAGGCGTGTGAGAACGCTGGCACCTCGCCCCGAAAGGCAGATACTAGGGTAGGTAAAGGGCGGAAGCGTGCCCGCCGCTTGTGTCGCGCAAAGAAAAGGCGGGCGCGGTGCTACGCGCTTTTGCCTGTCTGCAAATCCTGGCGGTTTAGTCGAACAGGCTCGAGACCGACTCTTCCGCAGCGGTGCGCGTGATCGCGTCGGAGATCAGGCTGGCGATCGGGAGCATGCGGATATTGGTCGACTTGAGCACGGCCTCCGTCGGCTGGATCGAGTCGGTGATCACCAGCTCCTTGAGCTGCGAGGAAGCGATGCGGGCGGCGGCTCCGCCGGAAAGCACGCCATGGGTGATGTAGGCGTAGACTTCCTTGGCCCCCTTGGCGATCAGCGCGCCGGCCGCGTTCACCAGCGTGCCGCCGGAATCGACGATGTCGTCGACCAGGATGCAGGTGTAACCGGAGACGTCGCCGATCACATTCATGACCTCGGACTCACCCGGACGCTCGCGCCGCTTGTCGACGATCGCGAGCGGCGTGTTGATGCGCTTGGCAAGGCCGCGCGCACGCGCCACGCCGCCGACGTCCGGCGAGACCACCATCACCTTGGAGAGATCGAACTTCTCCTTGATGTCGCGCACCATCAGCGGCGCCGCGTAGAGGTTGTCGGTCGGGATGTCGAAGAAGCCCTGGATCTGGCCGGCATGCAAATCGAGTGTCATGACGCGGTCGACGCCGGCCTGGGTGATCAGATTGGCGACGAGCTTTGCCGAGATCGGCGTGCGGGATCCCGATTTGCGGTCCTGCCTTGCGTAGCCGAAATAGGGGATCACCGCCGTGATACGGCGCGCCGAGGAGCGGCGCAGCGCGTCGGTGATGATCAGTAATTCCATCAGATGGTCGTTGGCCGGGAACGACGTCGATTGCAGGATGAAGGCGTCCGAGCCGCGGACATTTTCCTGGATTTCGACGAAGATCTCCATGTCGGCGAAGCGCCGCACGACCGCCTTGGTGAGCGGCAGGTCCAGCCCTTGCGCGATCGCCTGGGCGAGAGCCGGATTGGAGTTGCCGGCGACAAGCTTGATTGAGCCGTTTTTGGCCGACATGGACGCTTCCTCCCGCGCCTTTCTGGATACGACGTTCAGCATCTCGAAATACCCACGGAGCACGGTTTCGACGGGCGAGGCAATATCAGGCCGAAGGCTCCACTGGCAACCCGGGAAGGTACGATATCCTGTCGAAAATCCTGAGTCCGGCCAAGAGTTTGGCCGCCAGTTGGGATGAGGGTTTAGCGGTGGTTATCGGTCGGCATAACCGAGCGCCGTGGCGGGCATCTCCGCGTTCGGCGCGGGCGACGAGACGCTTGCGACCGCCGGCCCCCGCAGGCCCGGGACGGTGTCCGGCGCATCTGGCGGCGTGCCGTTGATCATATTGGAAAGTCCTCTGAATCCGGCCTGCGCGATCTTCCTCAGGACCAGGTCGTCGGCTGCCGACCAGGGATCGCGCCCACCCTTGCCGGCCGGTTCCTCGCCGGACAGGCGCAGCGCCCGCTGCTGGTTGGCGTCGTAGACGTCCCAGACCCAGGCGATCATGGTCTTGCCGCGGACGACCTGCGCGGAGAGGTAGCTGCGCACGCGATAGGCAGCCTGGCCCTCGCGGGACACGACGGACAGGCTACGCAGCTTCGATTCGCTGTCGAGCACGCCGACCATGCGGTCGAACACCTGCGGCGGCGGCCCGTCGACGGATTCGAAGGCCACGGTCGTCCCGCTGCCGCCGCTCGGCGGTGCCATCGCATAGGAATTGTTCGCCGCACCGCCGCCGGCACAGCCGCCAAGCGCGCACGATGCCGCCAGCAGCATGGCTGCCAGCACGCGCGTGCCCGCGCGGCGCAAGATTGATGACGCTTCCCTCATTATGGAGGGCAGCGATATCGTTAAAACCGATTAACGTCTAGGGCAGCGGCGCCACATCTCGCCAACCAAACGAATTCGCTTGTTGTCACTTGGGCTTGCGTCATGTGGAAGTCTCGTGTCCCGGACGCGCCGCGGCGGCGTAGCGCTGTTGAGCGGAGGCGGACCCACAACACGCCCCGCAGACCCGCTGCAGACTGGGCCCCGGTTCTGCAGCGCATCACTGCGTGCTGCGCCGCGTCCGGGAAACGAGACCGTTACCCTTCGAGCGAGATTGCGTGGATGTGGCGGCCGTAGTCGGGCTCGTTGCGATGCACGGATCGGCGATAGCTGAAAAAGCGCTCGTCGGCGTAGGTGTCGAGGCCGAGGTCGTCGATCATCAGAATGCCGGCGGCTTCCAGCCGCATGCGGATGAAGCCTGCGAGATCGAACATCGCGTGGCCCTCGCGCACCGAGGGAATGAAGAATACCGCATTGTCCGCGTCCGCCTCGATGAAGCGCGCGACGAATTCGTTGCCGACTTCGTAGCTCTGCTGGCGGATCAGGGGGCCGATCGCGGCGATGATGCGGCCGCGCTCGGCGCCCAGCTTTTCCATCGCCAATATCGTGGACTCCAGCACGCCCGTCAGCGCGCCCTTCCAGCCGGCATGCGCGCCGCCGATCACCCGCGCGTTGGGATCGACGAACAGTACCGGTCCGCAATCGGCAGTGGAGATGCCGAGCGCGAGGCCGGGCGTGCGGGTGACGAGCGCATCGCCCTTCGGCCGCGGGCCGCTTGGCCAGGCGCCGTCGGCGACGAGCGCATCAGGCGAGTGGATCTGGTGCAGGCTGATGAAACGCTCAGCCCGAACGCCGACCTGCTCGGCCATGCGGCGGCGGTTCTCTGCGACATGGGCCGGATCGTCATTGGAGCCAAGCCCGCCATTGAGCGCGGCATAGATACCGTTGGAGACGCCGCCCTCGCGGGTGAAGAAGGCGTGGCGCAGGCCAGGCACGGCCGAGAGCAGCGAGGAGCCGAGAGTCATGACGCGTCGTCACCTTCCTCAACATGGTCGCTCAAGGCCGCGAGCGAGGTGAGCCGCGGCTCGGAGATGGCGAGCACCTTGAACATCGAGCCCATGCCGCCGCGGCCCGTATCGGTCAGCCGTTTCAGCGCTGCGGCGATGTCGGCGGAGACATCTGGCGTCGCCTTCTGCATCAACGCGGCCGCGCGGGTGTCGACGCCGAGGCGCTTCAAAAACTCCCCCTGCATCACCGGGCCATGAACGCGGGCGCCGACATCCTCGGCGGCGCGCGACAGCGCCTGGAAGTCGACATGGGCGGTGACGTCGGCCTGGCCTGGCGTCTTCAGCGGATCGGCAAAGGTGTGGCGCGCGATCGCCTGAAAGGTGTCTCCGGCATCGCTGCGCAAATGGCCGTAGTCGATGATCAGCGCCGCGCCATCCTGGTCGCGCACGCGGGCGGCGAGCTTCATGATCTCGGCATCCGGCCGCCATTCGAACACCGCGCCGACCGGTGCCGCCCGCACCAACGGCGGCAGCAGCACGTCGAAGCGCGGGGTCGCATCAGCGGCGGCGCCGAATTGAAGGCTGCCGTTCGCATCAATGTCGACGACGCGCTCGTGCCAGCCGTTCTCGCGCTTCACCATCTGGTGGATCGGCAGCACGTCGAAATATTCGTTGGCAAGGATGATCGAGGGGCCTTCGGGCACGTCGTCGATCGTGTCGTGCCAGGTGATGTTGCGCACGCCGGACAGCGTCGTCTTCTGCCGCCCCCGCAGCACCGGATTGACCTCGACCATGTGGACCTGGAGCGCCTGGTAGAGCGGCGGCAGTACCCGCAGCGCGCGCAGTGCATCCGCCATCATGGTGCCGCGGCCGGGCCCGAGCTCGATCAGCCGCAACTGAGGCGGCGAGCCCATCTGCTTCCACACCGATGCCGTCCATAACCCCAGGAGCTCTCCGAACATCTGGCTGACTTCCGGCGCGGTGGTGAAGTCGCCCTCACGCCCGAGCGGATCGCGCGAAACGTAATAGCCGTGACGCGGATGCATCAGGCACAGCTCCATGTACCTCCACACCGGCATCGGGCCGGAGGATTTGATCAGCGCCTTGATCTCGTTCAGCAGCGGCGATTCGGTCACAGCCTGTCTTCTCGAAATGAATTAACGAATGGCCTCGAGCGGTTCGGGCGCACCGCGCCGCACTGCAAATACAATAAGTATGGCGCCGACGATAAGCATGGGGATCGACAGCAGCATGCCCATGGTTAACCCGCCCCACAAAAATCCGAGTTGCGCATCCGGCTCGCGAAAATGCTCGCCGATGATCCGGGTGAGGCCATAGATCAGGATGAAGCTGCCGAGGATCATCCCCGGCCGCTTCAAGGCGCCGAGGCGGATCATCACCGCGAGCACGGTGAACAGCAAAATTCCTTCCATGCCGGCTTCGTAGAGCTGGCTCGGATGGCGCGGGATGTTGCCGCCGGTCGGAAAGATCATCGCCCAGGGCAGGCCTGGATCGGCGGCGCGGCCCCACAGCTCGCCATTGATGAAATTGGCGAGCCGCCCCAGGAACAGGCCGATTGGCCCCACAGCGGTCGTGATGTCGCCGAGCGACAGGATCGAGATGCCGTTCCGGCGCGCAAACCACATCACCGCGACGACGCACCCCAGGAAGCCGCCATGGAAGGACATGCCGCCTTCCCACAATTTGGGGATCGCGGAGGGGTGCTCCATGAAGAAGGGCAGGTTGTAGAACAACACATAACCGGTGCGGCCGCCCAGGATGATGCCGAGCGTGGCCCAGAGGATGAAATCGTCGAGCTGGACCAGCGAGATCGGCGCCGGTCCGCTCCACAGCCTGTCGGTCTTGACCAGCGCGCGGGCGTAGATCCAGCCGAGCACGATCCCGCCGATATAGGCAAGCGCATACCAGCGGATGGCGAACGGCCCGATCGCTACCGCGATCGGGTCGAAGGAGGGGAAGTTGATCAGAAGAAACGGCATCGCGCCTTGGTTCTAGACAAGATTGCGGCGATAGAGCGCCAGGAGGCGCTCCCAATGCCGCTCGGCGGCGTCGCGGTGATAGACCGGGCGCTTGGGGAAGGCGAAGCCGTGATGAGTGCCGGGATAGATCTCGACTTCGGCCTTGGCGCCTTTCATGCTCTCAGTCACCTTGTCGATGATCTCCTGCGGTGCGTAAATGTCGGTCTCGGCACAGGCGAAGTAGAGCTCGGCCTTGGTCTTGCTCGCCGCGAGATGCGGGCTGTCGGCTTGGTCGGTGGCCAGATGCGTGCCGTAGATCGAGGCCGCAGCCTTCACTCGATCGGCAAAGTGCGTGGCAGCGTTGATGGCGTAACGGCCGCTCATGCAATAGCCGACGGTGCCGACCAGCTTGGTGTTGGCGGCCGCCTGGCCCTCGGCATAGGCGAGCAGCGCGCGGGTATCGTCCATGATCAGGGGAATGTTGATCGAGCTCATCAGCTCGTACATGCGCTTGCGCTCGGGCGCATTCGGGTCCGGTGGCACCGGCCCGATCTCCATCACGCCGGAGCGGTAATAGAGGTTCGGCAGCATCACGTAGTAGCCGGACGTAGCCAGCCGGCGCGCCATGTCGCGCAGCTCCTCACGGATCGCCGGCGCATCCATGTAGAAAATGATGACGGGAAACGGGCCGCCGCGCTCGGGATGGGAGATGAAGGTGGTGGTCGAGCCGTCCTTGGTCGGGATCTCGATCTGCTGGTCGATCATGGTCTCGCGCTTCGCTTTCTGATTCTTGTTATGCCCGGCCGATCAATACGATGGCAAGGAAACCAGGGCATGACAAGGACGGCTCAGGCGCGCGCGGCCCTTGATCGGCGGTGTCCGGATTGCCATTGTCTTCCCAACCTCTAGTTTCGCACAAAGGCATCCGGAGAGCGCCATGACACAGACCACCAACCGGTTCTTCGACGAGATCGGACGCCTCATGAATGACGCTGCCGGCGCCGCTCAGGGTGTCAAGCGCGAGTTCGACACGGTCATGCGCACCCAGGCCGAGAAATTCCTGCGTGACATGGACCTCGTGAAGCGCGAGGAGTTCGAGGCGGTCAAGGACATGGCGCGCCTCGCCCGCGAGGAGAACGAGGCCCTGAAGACCCGGATCGCGGCGCTGGAGGCCAAGCTCGGCGGAACGCCCGGGGCATAAGCGGGCTACCCGGTATCGGCCGGCAGCCCATTCTCCTTGTCATTTCCGCAGCTTCCGGCTAAAAGCCCGCCACGTCCGCGGCCCCCGCACCCCTGGAGGCTTGCTGCGGCGAAAACCATGGGCCGCCTTGCGGCCCATTAACTTTTGCAAAAACAAGGACTTACGACTATGGCGACCGTCAAGGAATTGAAGGCGACCGCACGTCCGAAGAGCGGCAAGGGGGCCGCCCGGGCTGAGCGTCGCGCCGGGAGAGTGCCCGGAGTGATCTATGGCAACAACCAGCCCCCGCTCCCGATCTCGGTTGACGATCGCGAACTGCGCCAGCGCATCCTCGCGGGCCGGTTCCTGACCACCCTTGTCGACATCGACCTCGAAGGCAAGAAGCACCGCGTGATTCCGCGCGACTACCACCTCGATCCGGTCAGGGACTTCCCGATCCATGTCGACTTCATGCGGCTTGGTGAAGGCGCCACCATCCGCATCAGCGTGCCCCTGCACATCGTGAAGGCGGAAACCTCCCCTGGCGTAAAGCGCGGCGGCACCGTCAACATCGTCGCCCACGCCATCGACCTCGAATGCTCGGTCGAAAACATCCCGCAATTCATCGAGGCGGATGTCGGCCAGCTCGAAATCGGATACTCGCTGCATCTGTCTGACGTGAAGCTGCCGACCGGCGTGAAGGCGCTGACGCGCGAGGACGCAACGCTCGTCACCATCGTGCCGCCCTCCGGCTACGCCGAAGAGCAGAGGGCGGCGGCTGCGGCTGCAGCGGGTGCGGCTGCTCCGGGCGCTGCGCCCGCGGCTGCGGCTCCGGCGGCTGGTGCGGCAGCTCCCGCAGCTGGTGCTGCTCCGGCAGCGGCCGCCAAGGCTCCGGCCGGCGGCGACAAGAAGAAGTAATCTCTCAAGGCGCTGGCGCGCGGCTTCTCACCGCGCGCCAGGCGAGGGGCGCGCCGCGTCATGCGACTCTTTGTTGGGCTCGGCAATCCCGGCGCGAGATACGCACGCAACCGGCACAATATCGGCTTCATGGCCGTCGACGAGATCGCGCGGCGTCATGGTTTCGCATCATGGCGCCGCAGATTTCAGGGCGAGACATCGGAGGGCACGCTCGACAGTGAGCGCGTCATCCTGCTCAAGCCCACGACCTACATGAACGAGTCGGGCCGCAGCGTTCAGGAAGCATCCAGCTTCTTCAAGATCGCCCCGGGCGACGTCACCGTATTCCAGGACGAGCTCGAGCTGCCGCCGGGCAAGGTCAGGGTGAAGATCGGCGGCGGCATCGCCGGGCACAACGGGCTGCGCTCGATCTCAGCGCATATCGGCAATGACTATCGCCGGGTGCGGCTCGGCATCGGTCACCCCGGCGTCAAGGCGCTGGTCCACAGCTACGTGCTGGCGGACTTCGCCAAGGCCGACGACGAATGGGTAAGGACGTTGTGTGAGGCCGTCGCCGAGCACGCCGCACTGCTTGCCAAAGGCACGGACGCGACCTTCGCCAACAAGGTGCATCTCGCCATGCTGGCGAAGGGATTTTTGACCAAGGACGACAACGGCAAAGAGTGATGCTCTTCATCGCCGGACTTGACCCGGCGATCCATCGCTTCGACGAGGATGGATGCGTAGGGTGGGTGGGTTAGCCCCTGCGGCTGTGCCAAGCGCAGTCCGCTCCGCGCAACCCACCTGGTCACGACAATGAAATTGGTGGGTTACGCTTCGCTAACCCACCCTACGAGGACACGATGGGATTCAAATGTGGGATTGTCGGGTTGCCCAATGTCGGCAAGTCGACCTTGTTCAATGCGCTGACGGAGACGGCGGCTGCGCAAGCGGCGAACTATCCGTTCTGTACCATCGAGCCGAATGTCGGCGAGGTCGCGGTGCCGGATCCGCGGCTCGACAAGCTGTCGGCGATCGCGAAATCCGCGCAAATCATCCCGACCCGGCTGACCTTCGTCGATATCGCAGGCCTCGTGCGCGGCGCCTCCAAGGGCGAAGGCCTCGGCAACCAGTTTCTGGCCAACATTCGCGAGGTCGATGCGATCGCGCATGTCGTGCGCTGCTTTGAAGATTCCGACATTACCCATGTCGAGGGCAAGATCGCGCCGCTCGCCGACATCGAGACCATCGAGACCGAGCTGATGCTCGCCGACCTCGACAGCCTCGAGAAGCGCGTCGACAACCTCACCAAGAAGGCCAAGGGCAACGACAAGGACGCCAAGGAGCAGCTCGACCTTGTCAACCGCACGCTCGTGCTGCTTCGCGACGGCAAGCCAGCGCGACTCGTCGAGCGCAAAGCAGAGGAAGAGCGCGCCTTTTCGATGCTCGGACTGTTGTCGTCGAAGCCGGTGCTCTATGTCTGCAACGTCGAGGAAGGCTCGGCTGCCACCGGCAACACCTTCTCCAAGGCGGTCGAGGAGCAGGCCGCGAAAGAGGGTGCCGTCGCTGTCGTCATCTCCGCCAAGATCGAGTCCGAGATCGCGACGCTGTCGCGCGAAGAGCGCGCCGACTTCCTGGAGACGCTGGGCCTCGAAGAGGCCGGCCTCGATCGCCTGATCCGCGCCGGCTATCGGCTGCTCGACCTCATCACCTATTTCACGGTCGGGCCGAAGGAGGCGCGCGCCTGGACCATCCATCGCGGCACCAAGGCGCCGGCGGCGGCTGGCGTCATCCACACCGATTTCGAGAAGGGTTTCATCCGCGCCGAGACCATCGCCTATGACGACTACGTCGCACTCGGCGGCGAGGCTGGCGCCCGCGATGCCGGCAAGCTTCGCCTCGAAGGCAAGGACTACACCGTCGCCGACGGCGACGTGATGCATTTCAGGTTCAATACGTAGATTCTGCGGGACTCGCAGAGTGGGTCAGCGAAGCGTAACCCACCACTTCTCCCGGTGATGGAAGCGGTGGGTTACGCCTTCTCATCCACCGTACGCACCTGCGCTTGCTTCACCGCATCCCGCCCTGGTCGCGGATGGCGCCGAGGTGCTCGTTGATGCGGAACACGATCAGGATGAACTCCGCGACGATGCGCGAGAACACGATGCCGACGACGACGCTCGCAATCGAATAGAGCACCACCAGGAATCCTGCGAACGGGCTGATGGCCATTGCTGCCAGGCCCGAGAAGATGCCGGAGATGCCGAACAGGCAGATCAGCGCTATCACCAGCCAGTAGAAGGACTTGATGATGGTCGGTGTGATGAATTACGCCTGCCTGTACCGATACGCCTAACCCCTTCATTTGCAATGACTTCTTCGGTCGTCCTTTTCGTGGGGAATAGATCGATGCCGCTCTCGATTGCGGAATAACGCGCATACAGACTGATCTCGTAGGGCGCGCCCGGGGCCGTCGGATGGACTACCAAGCTACCGACGACGTTTTGGAAGGCTAGCCGGGCCTCCGGATCGGCGCGGTCCTCGATCAGCTTGGCGTGGAGGAGATCGACGCTCCGGCTGAAGCTGGCGAGCGCCGCCGGGTGGAGGGTCATGACATTGCCGCCCGGTAGATGGCGGATGCGCTCCTGTAGGGCCGCCCGCTCGATCTCCTTCGCCTTGATCGCGTCGGTCAATTCCCTAACCGATCCGTCGCACTCGGCGATAGCGTCGACCAGCCGCTTGATTTGGAGATTGAGCCGATCGAGTTGCTTTTGTGCGGCCCGCCGCTCATCGCCTTCCTCACGGGCGAGTTTTGCCGCCTCGACCGCCTTAGCCTTGGCTTTCTCTTTCAGAAATTCGGGGTCGGTCAGATGCGCGTGCATGTGCTTGATCGCGCCGGCCGTCAATTCGTTGAGGTCGTAGCTTTTGGTGTGGGTGCAGGTCTTACGATAGAGCGCGCCGGAGCAGCCAACCCGCTGACCATTGCGCGAGGAAGCCATGACCGTCATCGGGCCATGGCATGCGCCGCATACGATCAGACCTGACAGCAAACCTTGCTTACGCGGGATCGTCGCCCGCTTGACATAGCCGCTCGCGCCGAATTTTTCGTGCTGGCGTTTGAGGCGGACCGCATGCGCGGCGTTCCAGAGTTCATCGGAGATGACGCGGAGATCGGGCATATCGACTGTGATCAAATCCTCCGGATCGAGGGCGCGGACTTCGCGCTTGCCAGTGGCTGGATTTTTTGGCGCGGTGAAACGGTTCTTAACGTACTTGCCGATATACAGTTGGTTGTGGAGCAAGCCGCGCTTGGCACCCTTACCTCCGACGATGCCTTGATAATTCCACGCCGGTTGTCCGCTCGGCGATGGGATTTTGTCTTTCGCGAGGCCGGCAACGATTTGGCGCGGCGTCATCCCGCTCGCGTATTCGGTGAAGATGCGCCGGACGATCTTTGCCTCTTGCTCATTGATGGCGCGCTTGCCCGGCTGATGCTCGACGCAATCGTAACCATAGGCGGCGCATGTAGTGATCCGCCCTTTCAACGCCGCTTGGTCATGGCCGCGCTTGACGCGGATGGCAAGTTTTTTGATGAAGTCTTCGTTGCTATGCCCCTCGAACAGCAATTGAAGGTCGCTGACTTCGCCGCTCATGTTGAAGATGCGGATGCGGTGAAACTCAAAGCGATCGGCGAGCCAGAACATATCGGCCTTGCGGCGCGATAACCGGTCGGTTGCTTCAACCAAGACCGCAGCAAATTCGCCGCGCTCAGCGGCCACGAGCAGATCGCGCGTCAAGCCGGGGCGCTCGAAAAGAGAACTGCCCGAGACGGCTCGGTCTGCGTAGTAATGGCGCCTGTCAAGCTGGAGATTGAGCCGCTTCGCGGCTTTCTCCAGCATCGCGAATTGATCTTCGATCGAGGTGTCCTTTTGCAAGTCGCTGGAATAGCGGGCATACAGCGCAGCTTTCAGCGGCTTGGCGTCCCGATGGTGATGCTTTGACATTGGTTGCGTCGTTCTTTCTTAAGTTGCCTTTGGCGATGTTCCTCCCGGGCTTCCGCCCGGCCTAGCGCCCTCGCTAATTCGAGCCACTGCTCGCGATGACTTGGATGGTCGAGGTTTCGGGGATCAGCAGGATCAAGCGGTCGGACGGTGCCCTTTAACTGCCTCTTGCGCCCTTCGGATTTCCGGGAGGCTACTCGGGAATGCATTACTGAAACTCTGTCGGACCTGCGGGAGAATCGCAAAAAAGGCAACAATCCCGCTATCTAGCGATAGTCCCGACATTTTTTGGGTCGGGTTTCGGCCCCTTTCGGCCGGGGCCCGTTTCACTCAAGCTGATTTGCCGGGGCGCCCCGGTCGGGTCAGCCCGGCCAGGCGGCCCTCCCGCCGATATCTTTGGCTATTCCGAACCACGCGGGCCTTATGGCAAGCCTTGCAGACCCGCATGCGGCGCGGCTTATAGCCGTCGCGCGCTTGCATGTAGAATTCGGTCTCGGGCTTCTCCACGTTGCACGCCTTGCAAGTCAGTGTGGGGATGTCTGCCAGGGCGGGTTGGCTTCGGGTACTCTCATCACTCATGAACGCCACTTTCGTTTCGGCCATCGCGATCGGTGCAGCGCCCGCTGATCTTTCGGCGTGAGCATGCGGCGCCGGAATTCCTCCTCAGCCGCCGAGACGCGCCGGATTTTCGCGATCTCGGGGATGTCCCGCTTGGCCGTCTTTTCGCGATGGCCCGGAATCAAGCGCGGGTCCAAATTCCACGGCTCGGTCGGCCCGCCGGCCTCGGCGCGGATCGGATAGTGGTCAAACTGGAATAGCGAGATGATTTGGTCCGCGGTCATCTGTTTCGCGTGCTCGTGCGGGACCAGCCGCTTCCCGCGCTCGTCGGTTAGCGCCAGCAGCGCGGCGGCGCATCTGATCCGGAGGTTGGGCGAGCGCGCAGTCCTCATAACCAGCCATTCTCCCGCAGCATCTCTCGGCCCTGCTCGGACAGTCGCAGCCGCTTCAAATGGATCGGCCGACCGTCTTTGACGGTCTCGATCAAGCCGCGCCTGAGCAGACGCGTGCGCATCGAATGCCCAGGCGCGGTGCGATCGAACCAGCCGACCTCGCCGCGCGAAGCGAACCAGCGCAGGGCCTTGATCGTTGCTGGCGTCATTGCACCCGCTCCTTGACCTCGCTCTCGATAATCGATCGCGTATAGGCTGCCCACTCGTCGTACTCGGCGAGCGCATCCGCCGGATCGAGGTAAGGCACGGCGCGAAAGACAGCGACGGCTAGATTGCCGATCACGTTGTAGGCGACGCCGACCGGGATGCCGTCGAGTTGGCTTAGGATGATCTCGGCGGCCTCGCGGCCGACATCCGCATCACGCTGGGATTGCTCTGGCGTGCGGCCGAGAGCGTCGCGGTTGTCTGCCATGGGGATCTGAAACTTCAGCATCACGCGGCCTGCGCCTGCGATGGCTGCCCCCTTGGCTTGCGCTGGCGCTTCTCGCCTTCGAGCACGCTGGAGAACGACTTGATCGCCGCCGCCAGTTCATTCGCCTGCGTCTTGGTGGTGATCGCCGCCGTGATGTGCAATTCCACCAGTTCGTTGCTGGTGTCGACGCGGATATCGGTGCCCTTCGGAATTTTCATTTGTGCTCTCCCAATAATCTCAGATGCGGACGGCGTGAGTGTCCTGCGCCGCTCGCGCTATTGTGCGATCTTTCGCCGGAGTTGAGACCGGAGCATGCCGGCATATCGCTTGCTGACATCGGTGCCGCGATGAATGAGCAGACAGGCGTGGTAGCCGCGCCGCGTGGTGAAGTGCACCCGGGTATGGCTCCCGCCCTCGGTGATCCGCACATCCGACCCGCCAGCATCGCGGATGTCGCCAACGATGTCCCGCACCAGCTTGCGCATGGGATCACCCGCCGATCGCGGCGCGGATCGCGTCCGCATACTTGCCGCAAGCGTAGGAGACCGCCGAATGGTTGCGGTTAAAGACGCGGCCGATCTCACTGAATTTTGCGCCGGTTATCACGTAAACGAACGCCATGATCTTGTGGCGGACTTCCGCATTGTCGGCGTCACGAGTAGTGGACTGCAAATGGTCAATGCTGGTCTCGAAAGCGCGCGCGGCGACATCGCGCGCCACTACGCAATGGTTGAGGTAAGGCCGCGCCGCGCAGATGCGACGAAACTCGCGGGCCATGTCGGCGTAGCTTGGGCGCGAGAAAACGCGCCGCGCGATGTCCAGACCGTGCGCCATCCCGCACAGAAAGTGCGTATCTCCCGACCGCGGTATTCCCATTGCAGGCATTCCCATCACTTGTCGTTTTCCATTGGCCGATCGCCCGGGAAGTCGGACCCGGAGGGCACGGCGGGAGGTTCTTTGCTTTCCGGCTTGGACTTGCTTTTCGGTGATGCGGAGGCCTGCGCGTCGATCGCGTCGATTGCGGCTTGACCGAGCGCGGACGATGATCCGCGCAGCCGCGCGGTCAGTCCGGGGGAAACGTCTCTTGCGTGGTCGGAGGCGACGGTGAAGCCGGCATCCTCCATTTCATCGCGGCCATACATGCCAGCGATGATGTCGGGGCAATACATGCGCGCCCAATCGCGCGACATGTTGTAGAACAGTTGAAGGTCAGGCTTGAGGTCCCACAGCGGCGAGCCCTTGATCTTGCCTTTGTCGTTGCGGCCCGGCCGCAGCTTGCCGAGCGTGAATTGATCGGGATCGGCGTCGAGCGGCGGGAAATAGCGCGGCTCGGCCTCGCCCTTGAAGGTCGCCCAAACGCGGCACTTGCGGGCGTCGCCTTGCCCCTCGTAGCCGACTTGCAAGCGGGTGGTGATCGGCGCCCGGGCCTCGATGATCGCGTGAAAGAACTGGCTTTCATATGCGACTTGCTCGATCTTCTGGCCGTTCTGCCATTGCTCGACGATATAGGTCCATGCCGCGAGCGCGAGCGGCGAAACGCCGAGTTCCTGCGCGCGCAGACAGATCGCGAAGCACCCGCCGACATTGCCTTGCAGCCACGGCTTGAGCATCGGGCCGGCCGACGCGAGAAGCTTGGCCGCATCGACCATATCGCGGAGGTTGGAGTAGTCGACGCCGCCGCCCTTGAACAGTGTCACGGCCTCAGTGCGCTCGGTGACGACCTTCTCCGCGTTACCCTCGACTAGATCGCGGCGGGTCACGCGCTCCGTGCCGGCTTGCTGTAGGGGCGGCGGCGCATCTTGCGGGCGGTCGATGGTCTCGGTTTGCTCAGACATCACGCGGCCTCCCGCAATTCGTATTTCGCCCGGTCATCGACCGACTTGCGCCACCAATCCGGCATGTCGACATATTCGGCGTCGGGCCGGTCGTCGCCAGGACCCGGCCATTCGCCGCTCTGGTAGCACTGCCAAAAGGTCTTGGCAGCCAACTCATTCAGATTGTGCCCGCGCGCCAAATCCTCGTCCTTGAGCGTCTGAGCACGCACGCAATGCGGCTTCTCGCTCTCGACCCAAAGCAAGGTGAAGGTATTCGCGACCATGCCGATCGCGCGGGCACCCTCCATCACCAGCGCGGCTTGCTGCATGTAGCCGTATTCGGCGATCGAGTATTGCGTGTCGCGGTACAGGACCGAGGCGGTGGTCTTGAGGTCGACGAAATCGCCGCTGTCGTTCGGCATCTCGTCCGGCCGGGCTTTCTTCCAAAAGCCGCGCGGGTCTTTCCAGATCAGCGAGCGCTCGGGCGCGCCGCCGAGCATGCCCTGCTGCACCAGCGGGAATTTGCCGAGCGCGATGATCATGCCTTTGGCGCGCGTAGCGAGCGATGGCGTGATGACGTATTTGCCGGCAGCTTGCTGCTCGTCGCGCCAGTCCTGCCAGACCTTCAAGCGCATGTTGTACGGCTTGCCGCCGACTTCCGGCGGGCAGAGCACGCAATCGTCGTCGAACGGCTCGCCGGCCACCGCCTTGTGCACAAACCGGCCGAGCGCCATGCTCTCGGTCTGCGGCTCACCGTCGCGGTGTGGATTGAGCGAAGAATTCGCGAAAGCGTGCGCGGGCGACTTACGGATGATGTTGCGAAGCATCGACGACGAGACGCTGACCGCATCGCACAAATCGTGACGATGGTAGTCCCCGAGCGGAATGTTGCGATAGAGTCCTGGCCGAGTGATCGGCTTGCCGTCCCATGAAATTGATTGCATTGCACTGCACCGCGCTTTTCATTCCCGAAGCCCCGTTCGCTCGAAACAAAATCCTCCCGTGCTCTGCGAAACTGCCGTTTCGCAAAGGTGATGCTCGGAACCATTCGATCTTTGGTGGTGCCGCCCGCTACTATCGGCGGCCGGTGACGCCTCGCGCCGGGCTGTTATTTGTTTGTTGGATCGCCCGTCCTACGCACGTAAATTTTCATGCCGCTTCGCGCCCGATGTCAACATAGGGTCATGAAAAAATCCGGCAGAGTGAAACTTTCGACTTTCGGTAGCAGCAAAAAGTTTTCTACTCACGCGCGGATGCACCGCGCGCTAGCCGCAAAAATGCCGTTTACGAAATTGCCCGGCAAAGATCGCGTTTTTCAGATGACGCGCACGCAAATTATTGCCTATTCGATGTGGCTGTCTGCTTCGCGACCAAAGGCAGCGTGCGATGGCTCATTCGAACGAATGGTCTGACAAGGCCGAAATCACCCTGCGACAATTGTTCAATGCCGGCGCGTCGGCCGCGCTGATCGCCGAGGCGGTCGAGAAAACGCGCAGCGCCGTCTGCGGCAAGATCAAGCGGCTAAGACTCCATCGCGAGAGCGGGCCGATCATGACGAAGTTCGGGCGATCGAGCTGCCCATCGAAGAAAACGCCGCCGGCACCGCTCCCGAAATTCATCGCGGAGGCGGTCTCCGAGCCCGTGTCGATCTTGCGCGCGAAACCGCATCACTGCCGCGCGGTGCTCGACGAGCGCGATCCGAAAGGGCTGGCGATGTTCTGCGGCGCGCGCAAGGTGCCGGGATCGCCATGGTGCGCGAAGCACAAGCGCAAGTTCGTCGTCACCGCTTACGTCGGGAGGGCGTGATGGGCCGCCCACGCGCGGCCCGGCGATCGATCCCAATTCGCCGAGGCCCCGTCAATCGAAAGGGAAAGCCGAATGGCAAAGCAAGCAGCGCAGCAGACGAATGAGTTTGACCCGGAAGTGGTGCAGGAGGTGCTCGGCAAGATCGACGGTTTCGAGGCCGATCTCGCGAGCGAGCGTGGGTCATCGATGGCCCGGTGCCGCAACATTCGCGAGAGCATCAATACCGTTTTCAAGGAGGCCAAGGCGCGCGGCATTCCCACGAAGGAATTGCGCTCGCTCGTCAAAATTCGGAAGAACGAGAACAAGAACCGCGAGATTTACGAGGAGCTTGAGCAGGATCAGCAGCAAGTGCTCTCGATGCTCGCGACCGCCGAAGGCGTGAAGGACTTGCCGCTGTGGCGGGCGGCGGCCATGGAGGCCGCGAACGCGGCGATGGGCAGCACCGCGCACCACTGATCGGGTGCGCCCATGCCGTACAATCCGCGCATCCTGGCGCTCGACCTCGCGTCCCGCACGGGCTGGGCTGTCGGCTACCCCGCGGACGAAAAGCCGCGCTCCGGCTCGGTACGCTTCGCGCGCGAGGGCGCGAGCATGGGCGCGGTCTTTGCCGGATGCCGGCAATGGCTCAACGATCGCCTCGCGACCGAGAACGATATCAAGCTGGTGGTGTTCGAGGCGCCGATGACGCCGCAGCACATGGCCGGCCGGACGCGCGCGGAAATCATCCGCGTGCTGATCGGCCTTTGCGCGGTCGTTGAGGAGCTAACCTATGCGCGCGGCTATGACGTGCGCGAGGCGCGCGTGTCCGACGTCCGCGCCCATTTCATCGGATCGAACCGACACAAGCGCAAAGAGGCGAAGTCGCTCACGATGGACGCCTGCTATCGCTTGGGCTGGACGCCGAACGATGACAACGCGGCCGACGCGCTTGCGCTCTGGCACTACCAAGCCTCGATCCTCGACCCATCGGTCGCGGTGCAAACCTCGCCGCTATTCCGCCGGAGGGTGTGATGGTCGAGTGGTTCAAGCACGACATTCCCGATTGGATGGACGGCACCGAGGGTCTCGATGATGGGCCGTATCGCGTTTATCACGTCGTCTGCCAACTGATCTATTTGCACGAAGGCCCGATCGCTCTGCACGAGCAGGGGCTCGCCGGCCGGTGCAATCAGCACATCCTCACATTTCGCCGCAACCTCAAGGCGCTGCTCGATGCCGGTAAGCTGCGGATCATCGACGGCCGACTGACCAACGACCGCGCCGAAACCGAGCTTCAACTGGTGCAGGACCGGCGCTCAACCTCGGCCAAAGGGGGGAGAGGTAGCCGCGGGGTTCGCAAGGGGTCTGGCCGGGGCCAGGGCGAGGTTGAGCAAAGGTCGAGCGGAGATGTTCCAGACAAGGCATTGAATTCTAACGGGTCGGTATCAAGCCCACTATCCGAACAGCAACACCATAAGAGTAGAGGAGAGGAGAGTAGAGGAGAGAAGAGTAGAGAAGAGAAGAAAGATGCCGCGCCTTACGGCGCGCGCTCGGGTTCGCTCGATCTAGGCGAACCGGAACCGCCGCGATCCAAACCGCCACCCAGCGATCCCGAGGCCGAGCTGTTCCGGCGAGGGCGCGAAATCCTCGGCGACAAAGCCGGCGGGATGATCTCGCAATTGCTCAAGGCGAAAGACCGCAACGTCGCGCTCGCGCGCGCGGCGATCGAGCAAGCGTCGACGAAGGAAAATCCCCGCGAATTCATCGGCCGCATCATTCGCGGCAACGAACCGACCACGGTGGTGCAGCCATGACGCGGCGCTATTCCATCGACGAGGCATTGCGACTGCTGGCGAGCGTCGGCGCCGATCCGCGCGATTTTCGCGGCACGCGGTTTTCGCGCTGCCCCATCTGCTCGCCGCATCGCCGGAAGAAATCCAATAAATGCTTGTCGATCCGCTCCGAGAGCGACGAGATCTTTTTCCGCTGTTTCCACTGTGACGACTTCCACGGGAGCTATCGCTATGAACACGCTGGCGCCGCAGCACGTCGAGTTTTTCGTTCAAAGGGGGATATCGCCAGAAACAGCGACGCGGTTCGAGGTCTATACGGGTGCAGTCGTCGGTAAACCGGGCGAGCGGCACGTCGAGCCGAGCGCGCGCGGCAACGTCATCGCGTATCCGTTTTTCGAGCACGGCCAAGTCGTCAACGAAAAGTATCGCGCCGAGCGCGACGGCGAAAAGTTCTTTTGGCACCGCAAGGGCGGCAAGCGGACGTTCTGGAATTCGGACGTCCTCGACGATCCGCAGCTTGAGGCGGGCACGCAAGCGCTGGTGATCGCTGAGGGGTTCGAGGATGCGATGGTCGCGATCGATTGCGGCTGGCCGCTAACCGTCTCAGTGCCCGATGGTGCGCCGCCCGTGCCGAAAGATGGGCGAATGGCGCCGCTCGATCCGGAGACCGAGCACACGGGCAAGTTTGAATTTCTCTGGCTCAATCGCGATCGGCTGCGGCGTATCAAGCGGTTCATTCTCGCGGTCGATGACGACGGGCCGGGCCAGCGCTTGGCGGCCGAGATTGTCCGGCGCCTTGGCGCGGCGCGGTGCATGTTCGTCACCTATCCCGAGGGATGCAAAGACTTGAACGACGTGCTGCGCAAGCACGGGCGCGAGGCGGTGCATGACGTGCTGCGCACCGCGAAACAATACCCGGTGCGTGGGCTTTACCGGCTGTCGGAGTATCCGGCGCTGCCGGCGCTGCAGCCCATCTCGATCGGCTGGCCGCTGTTCGATGGCAGCGTCCCGGGCAACGGATGGATGAAACTGTTCGCGGGTGAGTTCATGGTGGTTACCGGCATCCCGAGCCACGGCAAATCGACTTGGGTGCTCAACATGCTTTGGAATACAGCGCGCGACTACGGCTGGCGCGCAGCGATCTTCTCGCCCGAGATGCCGACCGTCCCGTATCTGCGCGACAAGCTGCGCCGGATCATCGGCGGCGATGACGCCGACCGCCTGATCGAGAGCAATTTCGTTTTCATCGACAACGATCCAAACGACGCGGACGAGGACGATATCACGCTGGAATGGATCATCGAGAAAGCCCGCGACGCGGTGCTGCGCGATGGCATCAACGTGCTGGTGATCGATCCGTGGAACGAGATTGAGCACGCGCGCCTCCGCGACGAAACCACGACCGAATACGTCGGTCGGGCGATCCGCCGGCTAAAGCGCTTCGGCCGGCAATACGAGGTCGCGGTGATCGTCCTGGCGCACCCGACCAAAGATGTTTTCGAGCACGGCAAGGCTCGTACCGCGACCCTGTACGACATCGAGGGGTCTGCGCATTGGTTCAACAAGTGCGATCACGGCGTGGTCATCGAGCGCGCGCCGGAGGGCGATCAAGCTACCGTGCATATCGCGAAAGTTCGTTTTGACGAGACCGGCTTTAAGGGTGCGATCAGAATGCAATTCGAGGTTCGATCGCAGCGATATCGGCAACTGAGCGAGCAACAGGAGTTTCCGTATGGGTGACGTGATGCTGACGCGGCGCGAACCGCTGAAATTCAATCCGCTTGAGGACGCGGTGATGGATGACGTCCCGCCGAACGTTTGGGATGGCCCGCATGTCGGCAAGCGATTGGCCGAGGCGATGCGGACGCTGCGGATGATCCCGATGTCGGCGGTCGCCGGCTTTGGCGGATCATGGCCCGCCTATAGCTACGAATTCGAGGACTTGATCGCGCAACAGAAGCAAGGCGAGTTGGAAAAAACGCAACGCATGCAGAACCGCACGCGGTTGCTGCCGTCCTACAGCGACGTGACGCGCATGGAGACGGCGATCATTTGGCCGGCGCGATATCTGCGCGGGATCGATCATCTCCTGCTTGCGGTCAATGCGGTTGCATTGGCGCACTCGTTAGAGCGCGACGCGGGGTGGGTTGCTGTCAAGCGCGGCGGCTACGCCGACACGTGGCGAGCGAATCATGATCGCGGGTGCGATGTTATCGCTGCTGGTCTCCGCGCCGAACATGTTCCGGTTTTTTGAATGATGGACTTTGAAATTCCCCGTGGTGCTCATCGGGAGTACCTGATCGTTTTCGGCGTCGCCGCGATCTATGTCGGCACGATCCCGCGCGGCGAGCCGTGTATCGTCGGCGCCTCGCGCGATCTCGAAAAGACCTATGAGGCCATGCACGAACGCTGGCCGTGGTCGGAAATCTCTTGCGCGTTTTGGGTGAAGGATCGCGACACCGCCGAGGCGATAGCGAACGAGGTCAATGGCGTGCTGCCGCATGATCTCGATGGCCGGCTCGCCGTGCGGGCGGAAACCGCGTGCCGGCTGATCGAGCAAGTCGCCCGCGATTGGAAAATATCGCTGACCAACCACGACGCGGCGATGGCGCGGGTGCGATCGGCGGTGCGGCGGGTCGAGGAAACGATCAGCGAAGCAAATGCGCGCGGGGAACTAGCGTGGTTCAATGCCACATACCGGGATTGGCGGATCGAGGCAAAAAAAATCGGCCGCGTCATGAGCTACGCAGAAGCGCTCGCGCGATTGCGCAAAGAAGTCACTAAGCGACTCATTACACTCGACATTCTCGATTTCGGCACTGATTTACTCCCAGCGATCTTTCCCGATTTACGCAAAGCGGCCCGGAAAAATTTACGTTGACGGGCCGGAATTTGGACGGTTTTCTACGCGCGCACGCCCGATGTGCACAGCTATGCCCGCATCGAGGACGCTTCACTACGCGAACGAAACACTTTGAACCGATCTCGGCGGCGAGGTCGGTCTTTTTTGTGCCCCATGATCCAAGTCGAATTTGACACGGCTGATTTCACCGGTCGCGCGATGGAGCTCGGCGCGGTTGCGGATCAACTGCCGTACATCCTCGCGCGCTCGCTCAACGATGCGGCCGATAGAACGCGGTCGTATCTGATCGAAAAGACGTGGCCGACATCGATCAGTGCAAAGAACCGCTCATTCATCGGCGCCGCGCTGACCACCCGTGGCGCCAGGGCGAACAAGTACGACTTGCGCGTCGAGATTTACGACAAGCTCGGGCGGGGCAATCTGATGCTGCATGCGAAGGGCGGCACGCGGCGCGCCAAGGGCGCTAATCTCGCGATCCCGTCGTCCGCGAACGTCAAGCGCACCGCGAGCGGCGCGGTCTCGCGTAGTCAAACGCCGCGCGCGCTCGGTGACAAGGCGGCCCGGCGTGGCCGTTTCCTGTTCGCAAAAGGCAAGATGGTCTACACGCTCGATCCGGCCGTGCCGATCAAGCGCGATGTGCCGTTCTATCAGGATTTCACCAACACCATGCGACGAGCGATCCTCGAAAGCTTGCCGCGAAACGTCGCGCGCGCGATGGCAACGCGGCGCCCTCGATAGGAGCGCGCAACATGGAAATGCACGTCTATCACCACATCGTTGTGGATGATCCGATTGGCCGGCTGATCGTGGCGCATCTGGCCGACATCAACGACCGTATCGCCGCGCTCGCAACCAAAGTAACCAGATCGGAGAATGCAATGGCACTCAGCATCCGAGACCTTCAAGACCAAGCCGCCGCCACCTTGCAGCAATTGCAGGCGGAAACCGATGTCGCCAACGCGGTCAAGAAAGTGGTCGATGATCAGAACGCGACGATCGACTCGCTCAAAAAGCAGGTCGATGATCTTGTCGCGGCCGGCGGCGCGAGCCCAGCCGACTTGCAGCAGCTTTCGGACACGCTGCTGTCGATCAAAAATCTCGATACGTCGAACGCGCAGATCGTGGCGTCTGCGGTCACGGCCGGCACTCAGCCGCCCGGGCCGCCGCCGGGCACGACTACCGGCACTGAGACTGGCACGAGCACCGATCAAACCAGCACGGGGCCTCAAGCCGGCTAGCGAGGCCGCCCTCCCAACGATCGCGCGGGACCGTGCCATCAATCGGCTCGCTCCCGCCCATCTCGCACAACGGCGCGACTACTAGACAGAATTCTCCTGCGCTAGCGTGCGGTGGGAACATGACGATTATCGAACTGCTCGAATACGTCAAAACGGCTGGTGGTCTTGCAGCGCCGATCTTCGCCATCCTATTTTGGCTTGAGCGGAACGAGCGGCAGGACGCGCAACGGGAACTGAAAGAGGTCGCCGAGAACTCCGTGGTCGCCATGATCGAACTCAAGGCGGTCGTCGCGCAACTGTCAGCGATATTCGATCCTCACGCGCAATATCGGAACAGGCGATGACCCTTTTCGTGCGCTTGATGGAAAAGTTGAGCGGCAAGCCACACCAGCACTACACCGCACAGAAAGTCTCGGAAGCGGCGAGCGATCTCCGGCAAGACGTGCATTCGCTTGCGACGAAAATGCGCCCCTATGTCGAGGCCGATGATCCTCTGGTTGCGCTCATGACCGACGTGTTCAACCAGCGGCAAATGCGGAACGGCAATGATATACGGTCCGATTGACGTGAATTTCTATCTGGAAACCGTCAACGGGACGATCGTCATTCTGCTTGCGACCGCCCTTGCGTTCCTCTCGCTCTACATTGTCCAGCAAAAGCAGGCGCTCAAGCTGGCGTGGTGGAAATGCCTAACCGATCCACCACCCGGAATCGCGCTGGCGCTGCCCATGGCTGCGATAAAGGCCGGGCTTGTCCTCACGCGCGGCACGCTTTGGGCGTGGCGAGAATTCGGCGGCGAGCAAATGACCGGGTGGCAACTCGATCTCGTGCTAACCGGCACTGCCGTCACGGCGCTGGGCGCATTGTCGTTGGTTCGGGTGCTGTCGCGCGCAAGGTTTGGCGATTGGCCGTGGATCATAAGTGCGATGTTGGTGGTGATTTACATCACCGAGAAAAGCATCGAGCAATGCCTGGCATGATCCAGCACCGGCCGGGTCGGCCCCTGACAGGACAGGAAACTAAAACATATGCGAGCTCGCCCACGGCGGCCGTTCACGGCCGGAGAACAACGCAAGTAGTCCTTGCTCTTCATTGTTTCATCTTGGCGGCTGTAGCCCGGGCGAGGTCAGCCACTCCGTCATATGGGCTGCGGTTTCGGCGTATCGCGCCCTGCGGAGCAAAGCCTCTCTTTCGGCACCTGGGGGAAGTTGTTTAGCCCGTTGGCGTAGCTCTTGGGCTTCATCGGCGAGTCGCACTTCAAGTGCCTGTGCATGTTTCACTCGACGTCGTTCCATATCCCTTCTCCAGGCTCAGACCCTGCCCGGGACGGACTCTTAACGGTACACGACATAGCGGAGTTCCGGGAACATTCTCGAACCGGCCGGACAGCGCCCAGCTGGACCCTAGCGGGAATTTCGGTGGTTCCCCTAGGGTGCAAAAATTAAATGCGGGTACGCGGGACCGCCCGCCTTTAGCGTATTTCGGGGTCGCGTTTTTGGCCTTTGGTTCCTCGCAAAATCCCCCGTCAGCGGGGCTAGCCAGGGCATGTATATCGACCGTTCGGCCTCGCCCTTCGAGCTGGGGCGGTCGGGGATCCTCCTTTGTATTCGCGAAGAATGATCGCCGAGGCATCCACTCGATAGCTTCAGGCGAGCGGTTCGTTTTCTTAGGAGCGCGGTCCAGCTCCAAAGGGGCCCAGCTCTAAGCTAAGCTACACTCAATCCCGCCTATCCCATTGCAGGGGCGATGCCCAGTTGTTGCAACATTCCAAGCGTATCCCAAATGTTCCAGCTCTCCACGATCTTGCCGGAAGAAAAGCGATATATCCATATTCCTGGAACCCTCACCTTCTTGCCCGTCGCGCGGATACCAGGGAGGTCAGATGTGTGCGTACCCACGCCGGTCCAACGCGCCACAACCGTCTCTCCATCCTCGGCGAGAAGCATGGCATCAATGCTCCAATGGGCGTCGGGGAAGCCCGTTTGATAGGTGGAGATCAGTTGCTTCATCCCCTCAGGACCTTGTCCAACTGAGGGATTAGAGGGATCGTGATGGGTGTGGTTGGTAGCAAACAGCTCGTCTGCTACACCTAATTTTCTTTCATTACAGACCTCTTCAAAAAGGCGTCGGACGAGGGCCTTATTGTCTTCTGCTGACATGGAGGACACTCCTCTGTTAAAGGAATAGGGCAAGTAGGCTAGGGTGCCGGTTTGATCGAGGTCTCGGGGCAGAACGGAAAGCTTGTTCTTAGCGGAGAACCAGTCAACTGATATTTGAATTCCTGCCGTTACCATCATCGCAGGCCCCAAAGCTCAGAAACCGACAGGGACGCTGACCCTAGCTGCGGGAAAACCAAATCATGGATGCACTGGCGAGCAAGCCGGCCGTGGAAAGATGGCCGGTTGACCGTTTACGGCCATATGAGCGCAATGCGCGCCGGCATTCGCCCGAGCAAATCGAGCAGATCGCGGCGTCGATCCGGCAATGGGGCTGGACGATGCCGATTCTCGCGGCCGATGACGGCATGGTGCTCGCCGGCCATGGCCGATTAGCCGCCGGCAAACTGCTCGGGATGGCTGAGGTCCCCGTCATCGTCGCGCGCGGATGGGGCGATCAGCAAAAGCGCGCTTATGTCATCGCCGATAATCGGCTCACCGACGCCAGCGATTGGGATGACGAGATGCTGCGGCTCGAATTGGCCGACCTCGTGGAAGGCGGTTTCGAGATCGCGCTGACCGGCATTACCGAGGACGAGCTATCGCGGCTGTCTGTAGGGGTCGGCGAGCTTGAACAGATGCCCGAATTGCCGGACGGCGATCGGTCGCCTTATCGGGACATGACGTTCATTCTGTACGGGGAGCAATTCGGGATCGTCGAGCGCGCTATCGCCAAGGCGACCAAGCCGCGCGAGGCGAGCAATCCCAATCGCTCGCCGCAAGGCAATGCGCTCGCCGCGATCTGCGCAGAATATCTAGAGCGCGTCTCATAAATCGAGTTTGATTGGTGCGGCTTACTCGATGTCCGCTACGGCCCGATACCCACCAAATACCGCAGCGAAGCGAAACGACGCGATGGGCCCATTTCCGGACTCATGCTCTGCAACAAGCGATGTCCAGCATGATTTGCTCGAGCCGCTTGGCTTCCAAAAAGCCTCTATCTTATTTGCTACCGATCGCTGCCAATTGGTGCAAAAGTACGCTTGACTGTGCCTGGCCTCAACGCAAACACACGGGAGGGGGAATCGATGATTGACGAACGGACCGTGCCTTATGCCGCTCTTCTTCTTCGGATCACGCTGGGTTTGCTCGCACTGGCCCACGCGGGACTAAAGATCTTCGTGCTTACACCGGCAGGCTTCATCAAGTACTTCGGTGGCCTTGGGCTGCCGGAATGGTTTGCGTACGCAATCATCGTGTTCGAGGTACTCGGCGGTGCAGCTCTAATACTTGGGGTTTTGGTTCGCTGGATAGCCCTTTTGTTTGCTGGAGAACTTGCCGGGACCATCGTCATGGTGCACGGCGCCCATCACCGATAAGAGCCAGAGCAATGGCTGATACGGCCCAAAGCGCGGGAAACTCCCAGCCGCCCCTCGGATTGTAAAAAAGAAATCCCATGGCGCCCTATGCCCTCGTTCGCTCATGGAATCGGTAAGGTCCCCCATCTCGCCGCGAGAGCGCGCCTCCGCTGAGCGCCCATGAGATCAGGTCGCCGCAATACTGATCTGGAATAGCTGCACCCCATTCCCGTCGAGGACCAGCAGCCGAAAGCCGGTGGAGGGCTCCAATTCGTCCTTCACAAGTTCTCCGCAGAGAGTCGTGGCTTCTCGCCACGCGGTAACGTCGGTCGGCAATTCGAGGAGGACGGGTTCGAAGCCTGATCTCCCTTCTATGATGAACTTGTAGGCGGCCACAACAATACCTACTGCTTTAGATGAAGATAGTCAGGCACAAACTCAGCAATCCGTTCCAGTTCCTTGCGGTTGAGCACTGCCAGCTCTCCTCCTTCCCAAACAATTAAGCTTCGACGTCTTAGTTCCTGAAGCGTGCGATTGACGTGGACAATCGAGAGGCCGCAAGCGTCGGCCACGTGCTTCTGCGTGAAGGGAAGCTGGATCCTATTATCCTGCGCTAAGCTGACGACCTCCAAGCGAGCAAGAAGCTCGCAGATGAGGTGCGCGATTTTTGCAATTGCGTCGTGCCCGCCTAAGTTGGCTACCCATTGGCGGTAAATCGCAGCATCGATCAGGGTTTCGCGCCAGAAGGCGTGCGTAAGCCTTGGAGACTCGTCCAGCATCTGGCTTAGGAACCGGTGAGGCACTAAAGCGACGGTGGATCGCCCGATGCTTATCAGGTCGTGGTCCATCTCTGGCAGGTGCAAGGTGTTTAGATCAGGCATGTCGCCAGGCACGTGAAAGGACAAAATTTGGTCCCGCGTTTCTACAATCTTGTGGCGGCACAGAAACCCGCTGACCAAGATGGCGCAGTGCGACGCAACATCGCCTTCTCGCGAAAAGTACTCCCCGTCGGCCAATGATCTGATCGTTCTCGGTATGTCAGCCAGCGAGCGTCGCTCTTCATCTGATAGGCCGCCGGTCGCCTGCAGACGTGCAATCAGTTTTTGATGAGGCATGGTGGCCCCCTACGAAGACTGAAGGATACGCGAAGAGCGTATCCATTGGCATCATGCAGGGCAATTGCCGAAGTTGCGGCGACGTATCGACAAGCGTCCGCCTTGGGTCATTCTCGAACGGGTCGAGCCAGCAGCAAGTCCGGCAATATTCGCTATGCCCCGAAAGCGGAAGTAAATCCAGAGCGTTGGCGGCTCTGCGACGGGCTGTTGTGGGTTGGTGGTACCGCCGTGACTCCCGCACCGGAGCCTCGAATGATGCGCTACGAACTCAGTGACTAGCCATGGGACAGGCTAAAGCAATCCGCGTCGCGCCGATCTCGAAGAAAGATGCAGACGCGCTGATCATCCGGCTGCACTACAGCCACAAGACCGTCAACAATGCTTTCCTCGCGCTCGGCGTCTTTTTGAACGGCCGGCTTGAAGGCGCGATGACGTTCGGCCCGTCGATGGATAAGTCGAACATCCTTGGGCTCGTGCATGATACCGCATGGAACGGTTTTCTCGAATTGAACCGGCTGGCGTTCTCGGAAGCGCTGCCGCGCAACAGCGAAAGCCGCGCGCTCTCGATCGCGCTGCGCATGATCAAAAAGCACTATCCGCACATCGAATGGGTGATCTCGTTCGCCGACGGATGCCAGTGCGGCGATGGGACAATCTATCGCGCGGCCGGCTTCACCTTGACCGGGGTCAAGTTGAACAAAAGCTTGCTCCGATTGCCCGATGGCTCGGTCACGCACAAGATGACGCAAGTAACCGGAAAGAACCGCGCGGCACATTTCGCCAAAACCGGCGGGTCAT
Organism: Bradyrhizobium sp. CB82; assembly: GCF_029714405.1. Lineage (NCBI taxonomy): Bacteria > Pseudomonadati > Pseudomonadota > Alphaproteobacteria > Hyphomicrobiales > Nitrobacteraceae > Bradyrhizobium > Bradyrhizobium sp. CB82. The sequence continues at coordinate 1,861,082 of NZ_CP121650.1, forward strand.
GGTCGGGCCAGGGCATGCCGCTCGACGGCTACCAGATGCGGTATATCTATTTTCTCAATCCCGACGCGCGTGCGCGGCTCGCCTGCAAAGAAATCCCATATGCGGAGATCGAGCGGCGCGGCGCCAGCATGTATCGCGGGATTGCGCGTGGCAAGCAGGCGATGGCCGAAGCCCCCTCGGCACAGCGGCGCGGCAGCGGCGACCGCCACGCTCCAAATTGAGGATACACAAAGCCTGGGGCTATCGCCCAAGGTCAGCTTTCGAGGCGACGCAGACGTGAATCGGCAAGGCGCCAATTTGTCGCAGCGATCTGTGCACTAAGAGACGGACCGGATCGCTGAAAAGTATAGACTTGCCCTTCGAGCAGTGTCGGCCAGTCGGAGGGTGACGATGTTTGTCACCGTGGTCGCCGTGATGTGCCGCTTGATGGTCACCGGCCACCATGACTGCGTCGAGGAGATCATCACCAATTCGTCACTCGACAAGGGTGTGACCCTTCAGAGTTGTATGAGGTCTGGCCAGGCTGGCCTCGCTCATTGGAAATCAAACCATCCAATTTACCGATCCGACTCGTGGCGAGTTGATCGATATAAGTGCGTGCCAGGTCATTACGAGGTCAAGGGCGGCACCTAAATCTTGAAACGATGGGAGGGCCGCCATGCACGTGTATCCCGATGCGGACGGTGCTGGTCGCAGGAGCAATAGCCGGGGTCGCGCTCTCGATCGCGCTGCGGATGATCAAAAAGCACTATCCGCACGAATGGATCATCTCGTTCGCCGATGGATGCCAGTGCGGTGAATAGCGCGTGGTAAGCAGGCGATGGCCGGGGCCCCTCTCGGCACAGCGGCGCGGCAGCGGCGACCGCCACGCTCCAAACTGAGGGCAAAAAATGCCTCGGGGCTTGTCGCCCCGGCGTCAGGTCAGCTTTCGGGGGCGACGCAGACATGAACCTGGAAGCAAAACCGGTTGAACCGGTCGAGAATGACCCAAATCGGACGAGACCAGCGGTCCTTTCACTCGCGAGCACTCGGAGATTGCGATAGTCTAGCCACTGAATGGCAGCCTCCAGCGAGGTCAGGTGAGACGACGCGGATTCATTGGGCTTATTACAGGAGCAATAAGTTGGCCGCTCGTTGCCCACGCCCAAAAGCTGGCTGCAACGCCGCGCGTTGTCCAACTGGGACCAGTCAACATTCCTGGGCAGACTGACGCAACCAGAAAGCTTCTGGCCGAGCTTGGTTACGTTGAAGGGCGGAATATTCAGCTTGAATTTCGTAACACGGCCGGGAATGCCGACGCGCTGCCGGCACTTGCAGAGGAAATCGTGCGAGAGGGCCGCGCGGACGTGATCATCGCGATTAGCACACCTGCTGCTCTGGCGGCCTGCAAGGCAACTCAGACAATTCCGATCGTGGCCTTTGCCGCAGTTGATCCAGTCGTGTCGGGACTAGCCGATAACCTCGCCCGTCCGGGTCGCAACGTGACCGGCATCGCGGTTTTTTCTGAAGAAACCACCGTCAAGCGGGTCGAGCTAATGCGGGAAGTTCTCCCGCAGGCCGTCCGCCTTGGGACTGTGACGACAAAACTCACGAGCGGCGCAACGAGCCTTGCGCCCGTTTTGGAGACCGGCCGGAAGCTGGGTTTCGAGGTTGGAGCGATCAACATCGATGATCCCGCCAATATCGCGAAAATCCTCAGCCCGGAACTCCTCGCCCGATTTGACGGGCTTGTTTTTGTTCCGGATGCCATACTCAATGCTCACATGGCCGAAATCATTAAGATGGTGGGCCTAAGCAAAAAACCTGCGATCTTTGCTGCACCGGACTGGGTCGCCAACGGCGGCCTTATGTCGTTTGGACCGGACTTTGCAGACGCAACGCGTCTCTTGATTGCACAAGTTGATCGCGTTCTGAAAGGCGCAAAGCCAGGCGACTTGCCTTTCGAAAGGCCCACTAAGTTCGATCTCAGGATCAATCTGCGGATCGCCAAGGCTCTAGGTCTCACGTTGCCCCCGACCGTCCTCGCCCGTGCGGACGAAGTGATTGAATAAGTAGTAAAGCGACTTCTGCTCACGGCCCAGCCTGTGTGAAAAGTCAGGCGCCGCGAGTTTCGCTAGAATATCTTGCTAACCGAAGGGTTATGTCGGCTCATCTGAAGAACAACAACATGCAAGGCGACTCATCAAAAGGAATTTGATTCTCTCGATGCCCGCGAACTTCGACTTTTCACACATGGGGTAATTCCGGGCCGGAGCCATACTGAAGCTCTGAGAATCAGCTCTCCAAGAATCGATGAGGCTCACCTCTTGGGCCTTGCAATGATAGGAGAGCTGCAATGGAGCGCTATGTCGGACTTGACGTTTCTTTGAAGCTAACAGCGATCTGCATCGTTGATCGGACGGGAAAGATTGAGCACGAAGGCGTTGTTCGTTCCGACCCCGAAGCGATCGCAGCATTCATCAAGTCAAACGCGCCGCATGTCGCGCGGATTGGACTCGAAACAGGGGCAACGTCGACATGGCTGTGGACCGAGTTGAATAAGCTGGGGCTGCCCGTCATCTGCATCGACGCCAGGCACGCCAAGGCGGTGTTGAAAATGCAGATCAACAAGAGTGACCGCAACGATGCCGTAGGCATCGCCCGCATCATGCAATGTGGATGGTATAAGGAGGTGTGCGTCAAAGGCCTCGACAGTCATGCGGTAAAGGCTCTCCTCGTCAGCCGGGCTCTGCTCGTCAAGATCAAGCGGGATCTCGAGAACCAAATCCGCGGGCTCTTAAAGAACCTCGGGCTGGTTATTGGTCCGGCAAAGATGAACGTATTCGCATTGCGTGCTGCGGAGCTCACCAAAGAGCGGCCGGAACTCGCCCTTGCGGTAACGCCGCTACTCAGCGCCCGAGCAGCCATCGAGCAGCAGATTGCTGATCTCGACCGTAAGGTCATGAAGCTCGCACGCAGCAATGCCCAAGTGCGACAGTTCATGACGACACCTGGCATCGGCCCTGTTACGGCTCTTTGCTTTCTTGCAACGATCGACGACCCTACGCGCTTCAAAAGGTCAAGAAGCGTCGGAGCCTATGTCGGACTAACGACCCGACGCTACGCATCCGGCGAGATCGACTGGACGGGTCGAATCTCGAAGTGCGGCGACAAAATGTTGCGCGGCTATCTCTATGAGGCAGCCAATGTGCTGCTCACACGCGTAGCAAAATGGTCAGCGCTCAAAGCCTGGGGCATTCGGCTTGCAAAGCGAACTGGGCTACGCAAGGCCAAAGTTGCGGTCGCGCGAAAGCTCGCGGTCATTCTGCATCGGATGTGGATCGATGGTACCGAATTTAGATGGTCGTCAAAGGAGACCGCCGTGCAAACAGCATAGCAGATAGCGAATTCCCGCCGAGCACCGGCGGGATCCAAGGTCCCTGCCGGGACGTTGGCGTTGGTGCGATCGCCCCAGGCTTTGCGATGCTCAAAAGGCAAGCGCGCTTCACACATTGATCCGCCAGCGTCATCCTACGCCATCATGCGGAGGGCATGCCCCTACCGCGGAGAGAACCATGAACCCGGCAAGGATGTGTTTGGAGAGTCTTGACCGCAGGCCCGGAATTAGAGAACAGCCTAGGCCCGTCGCGTCAGTGAGCGCAGTGCAACGAAATGTCCGAAGTTAATGGGAGACCGGTCGCCCCTGGGGGGACTACGTGAACAAGCGATCGGTCGCTTTATCGAGCAGCTTGTCCGAACCGCTCGCGTCATTTAGATGACCAACCAACTCTCCGGACAGCCGGTAGATGTTGATCCCTTTGAGGTCATACAGCTTCGTACCATTACGGTCGAAAATTTCTCGGCCTACTATAACGCCGACGTGAACACCCTTGCTGTTGAATATATTGCCTTTCACAAGAGCCTCCTTGCTTGAGGTCGAGCCGTGCGCATCGGTGCGCTCTTTCGCGGGTGTGCAGAGCCTTTATGGGACGGCTTCAGTTCGCCGCTGCGCTGCCTTTGCCGTGCACAAGGCTGGCCAATGGCTCATTGAGCTGGCTTCGTTGAGCCCACGCCGGGATCAGCAATCGTCTCCCAGTCGTTGCCGCAAGCAGAACACCGCCATTCGTTGACAACCCCCGTGGGCAAATAGGTTGAACTGACCGGGGCAGTAACGAGGTGTCCGCAGATACAGGTATTGGTCCCTCGTGCTGGAGAACGGCGCGGCTCGTCGCTGACCATTCTAGAGGCCCAGCGGCGCTCGAAGCTTCGATGAAAATGCAATGGATAGATGATGGAACTCATGGGCTCCCTCCTGTTGGGCGGCGGGAGCACAGTACGGTCTCTCAGTCACTGAAGACCTTTTTACGATCAGTGATACTAACAATATAGGGCTTGAGCTATCCTATGGCTAGTTCGAAGCTCTTAGAAACTTTCGCGCCCGCTGTGGGGAACGATGTTGATTAACCGCCTCAAGCGGATCGGCCAGCCGACGCTCGTTTGCGTGCTACACGCTCGCAGTCATTAGAGCACATAGAGCGTCGCTAACCCCGACAGCAGCACTTCCCCATGCGCGGCTCGCGCCGCGCGGTTCTATCGCGGCTTTCGGAAATCGATGCTGCGTAGGACAATGCCGGGCGGCGTGCCCTCGAACTCGGTCGGCCTGGTATTTGCCGTCGGCGCAGGCTTCGATCTCGCGCATTCGCATGAACTGCGCCTCGCGCTGGCTCGTTCTCGCTCGCACCACACCTTCCATGTCATCCATGGCTGAAGTGGAAATCGCGCAGTGGATCTCCTTCTCGCCGTCGAGCATCTAGAACAGGACGACCATCCTGTCGTATTCGTAGCTGATGAAGCGCCCCTGTGTGAGCGTCATGTGACCAACTCCTTCGAAGCAGCGCAGCAATCATGCACAGCCCTGCTCGGTCAGCCGGTCAAACTCCTCGAGGATGGCTGCGACGAGATCACGATGCCTTGTGTCTTCCGGCGCCAGTCCTGCGGCGTACAGCTTCAGGACGTAGCGCGCCTTGGCGGCCGCCTCCGGCCACGACGCGGCGGGGAACGACAGCAGGTGATGCTCGATCTCGGCCCGCCGCTCGCGCAGCTCCCTCGCATGGCTCTCGACCTCCGCGACCGCACGGCGGAGGTCGGTCGCTTTCTGTGCCGCCATGCCGCGGTGGCTGTCGAGGTCGAGCGGTTCGTCAGCCATCGGAAGCACTCGCATCGATGCGCTGCGCGTCTGCAAGATCCACCGAGCCGATCGAGACTATCTCGGTCACCAATCCGCGCGAGCCTTCCGCGGGCACGCTGATCATAGTGGCGACACGGCGGAAAGCTTCGAACGAAAGCCCCTCGATCGTCTCCTCATCGGTAATGACCTCGTAGTCGCCTGCGGGCAACAGGCGATCGATGCCCCTGATCCGGAACGGATGTTTGAAGGTGACAACTTCACGTCGGGAGCGGATGGTCATCCGCGCATTGCCTTTCGCGAAAACGCCTTGCGCCGGCGCAAGCCCCGGAAGGCAGCATGCGCCCCTTAAGCCGCAATAGCCACCGCTTTCTTGCCGCACGCCGCGAACAAGCCGCCGCTGGTCTCTTCCTGCTCGCTCTTGCCCCCGTCCGATGCGAAGCGCTTTTGCGCTCGCTATTCCCAGGACATCGGCGTAGGGTTGGCCATCACCGCATTTTCCAAGGCATCCACCGGTGACTGAGGGCCGCGCGCTCCCGCCGCAAAGAGCAGGAGCAATTCCCTTGCGGCAATTTCACCTGGCCGAGTGGATCGTGCCGCCGGTCATCGTCCCATTATTCCTGGTGATCGCGGTCGCCGTCTTCAATGCCTAGGCGGACGCAAATGAAATACCTGGTCTGCGGCAACCATGAAGGGGCCCGCGAAAATCTCACGCGCGCCACGGCAGCGGCCGCGCTGAAGAAGGCCAGGCAGCTGCTGCAAGAAGGCTACATCGACGTGAGGATCTGCACGCCGCGCGGGCAGCTCTTATTCTCGGATGAATTCAATCATCTCGAAAAGCCGGAGGAGATCAACATGGCCAAAGACGAGCGGCGGGGCAACCGGGAGGCCAATAAGCCCAAGAAAGAGAAGATGAAAGTCATCGCCGCGGCGCCAAGCCAGAAAGCCGCGACCTGGCAACCAAGCTTCTCTCCTGACAAAAAGAAATAGCGGGTCTTTAGGAGAGCCCGCTGCCCGCATCGGCAAATGGCCGATCGGTTGCGAGCTTCGCGCGGCGAGCCGTTGGGATTGAATGGTAAGAAAGGTCTGGCGCGAGAGGCCGAACGATTTCGGCGCCGCTTGGCTACAGCGGATTAGTCCGCACCTGTGCAGGTTTTCGGATGCCGGGATGGCGGGACTATCCGCGCGCTCCAGTGGCCGGCGTCCGAAAAGCGCCAAGGCACGAAATCGCGGGATGTGGGCGTCAGCAGTGCCGCGGGTTCTATGGGGATTTGGCCACGAGCTCAGGTGCGCCCGTGATGACGCGAAGCGGCAGCGAGCCCCGTTTTGCCACGTAGGCGGGGCGTAGGTTGAAGCACGATCGAGCAGCGGGCGTTTTGAGCGACGAGGTTTTGTATCTTTTGGTTGTGATTGCGCAACAATCCGGCGTGGCGAGGCAAGCGGCGGCGCGGTCGGGCAAGAGCCAACACAGGCGGTGAGCGTTGCCGTGTGTGTCGAGGACTGGCGTCGGCCTCATGAGGTGTCGATCCTGACCTTTGGCGAAACTGGCGAGGGGCGGTGCTTGGGCTGTTGCCCGCGCAAGAAGGTCTCGATGATGCGCATGCGGCCGCCGCAGCAGGGACAAGGATGCTCTGGCGCGTTTCAAGGCGAAGCCTGGCAGTGGTAGAGCAAGACGTCAGGACAGCACGACGGCCGGCCGAGCTCGCCTGGGGTCATCTGGTGCATCAGAAGGCCAGCGCGCTGACCGCGTGGTATCGGAAGCGAACTTCCGATGCCCGCGGCGGCACGCGCAAAACGATGATCGTGGCGCTCCATCAGCTGCAGCTCGGCATCGACATGTTGCTGGGCTGCAGCAACTCCTTGACCAGCACAACCCACGCGGCTTGCACGAACAGCTTGGCGTACGGCGCAGCAGGAACGCACGGATCTGATTGATGACGCCGGTACGCTGACCGACCAATCGATCGCGGACGCGGTGCAGCGCCTGAAGGTCGATGCTGATCGGCGGTCTTGGTCGCGACGAACTTCATGGTCGGGCGTTGGACAGCTTCGGCGATCGCTTCCGCATCTCGGAAGTCATTCTTCTGCCCCTTCGAATAGGGACGCACGTTTTCGCCGGCATCAGGCGGGCGTCGTGGCCAAGCATTTGGAGCTTGCGGCTGAGATGATGCGCACCGACGCAGGCCTCCATACCGATCAAGCACGGCGGCAGGTTGGCGAGCCGCGTTTCCACCTGGCCGCGCGACCACTTCTGCCGCAGCACGATGGCACCGCGGTGATCATGACCCACGAGATGGAACGAGTTCTTGCCGATATCAATGCCGATCACGGCGATCGCTGCGTTGAGCTTCTGAGACATGGTGTGCTCCTTGTCTTGAGCGCCCCTTGCCAGCTTCTCGCACCGGCAGGGCCGGAGCACGGCCGGACCATCCCATTCTGATGTCCCCAGTCAAGCACACAGCGCACGGTTTCCCATCTCCACGAGGACTCAGCGTGAAGTTCTTGCGCCGATGAATCGTGCAGAGGAGAAGGCGGGACCCAAAGACGTCGGTGAACAGGCTCTGATGCGCGGGTTGGATACCGCATTTCCGTTTTTTCGTCTGGGGCTGTCCCTGGTCTAGCGTCGGGCGTCGATCGGATAATCGGCCACATAATGGATTTCAGGATTTCCCCTGCCATGGTCCCGCCTTCACTTCTGCACGATTAATGTCTGCGACTGCCCCTGATCTTGATTGCAACAAAGGGGGCTGTGGGCCGGTCGAGCGCACCTCACACGACTCGAGCGGTCCACAGCCCCCAACGATGTCATGCCTGTCGAGGTGGCATGAGCTCGCGATTGATCGCCCAAATGAAGGCGGATAGCTCTCGGGCAATCGCCGTGACGATTACGGTTCGCCGCTTGCCCTTCCGCTCGAGTGAGCGGAAGCGTCCGCACAATCTGGTTTGCGCTTTCCACGCAATCTCGCGCGCGACTCTCGGTGCGGCCTCCACCTTTGGCTGCTTGTCTCGGCTCACGCGCGGCGGATATCGATAGCTCCAGGCCGCCTCCACAAGAATGCGTCGCGCCCGTCCGTTACCGGCCTTGGTGATGCCGCCGCGCTTGACCTGGTCGCCAGTCGAGTTTTCTGTGGGCACCAGACCCAGATAGCCCATCAGCTCGCGCGGATTTTGAAAGCGGGAGAGATCACCGATCTCGGCCAGCACCCCCACAGCCGCAATGAGATCAATCCCACGCACCGCCTGCAGGGCCACGACAGCCTCGGCGAGCGACCACTCAGGTACGACCTCGCGGATGGCATCTTCCAAACGCTCCATCCGCTCACTTTCCTGGCGTATCCCCTCAAGTAACTCTTCGAATGCGATGCGCTGCTCGCGATGCTCGAGCTTCTGCGACATCAGCCATCTCATGTGGGCTGGTCCCCACGTTGTCTTGCCCGGATAGATGCGTCCCAGCCGCAGCATCAATGACGAGATCTGTTGACGCTTGCCCTGGAGGCCCTTCTTCACTGCCTGACGGGCGCGCGAGAGATCGCGCATAGCCTCGTGGCGCTCGTCCGGCACCCACACCGCGGTGAGCTCGTCCGCGCGCAACAGCCTGGCGAGGCTTACCGCATCGCGCCGGTTCGTCTTCACTCGATCGCCGGCCTTCTTCGGAACGAGCGAGGGGGCCACCACCAGGCAGTCATGGCCGAGGCTCTTGAGCAGTCTGTAGAGGCCATATCCTGTCGGCCCTGCTTCGTAGCAAAACGTCAAATGACAGCATTTCGCTGCAAGCTTTGCCACCAGCTTTCGGATCGCTGCCTCCGTGGCAGGAAACTCCCCGAGATACCGCACCTCGCCGCCACGGCCGCCATCGGCAATGGCTATAGCATTGCGCGATTTTGACGTATCGATTCCGACAAAGACCTCGGTATGATGACCCACGACTCGCCCTCCTTGTTTGAGGCTCTGCCCGGTCCATCCGGACAACCCTCGTCGCAGCATCGAGGGTGAGTCGCCTCATTTTGTGGGGGGACATACAGTCTAGCAGTCCTGCCCGCACGACAAACCACTATCGCTGCATTGCAACCGGCTGCTTTGTGAGTACACGAGGGGCAGCATTGACGGTGGGCCCGCGTCGGGGCGTACTGCCGAATTGGTATCGGGAACGTACGCTTCATCCTTCCGTCTAATGGCGATTCTGCAGAACCTGAGCAAGACTTGGAGGGTCAGGGGGTGAAGGAGTGCCCCCATGACTGCGATTTCACATATCGATCGGCCTGCGGAACAGGCCTCCGAAGCGACCCGTTGGGGCCAACTGATTATCGGCATCATCTGCATGGTGATGATCGCCAATCTCCAATACGGCTGGACACTTTTCACAATCCCCATCAGCCAAAAGCACGGCTGGAACCTGGCTTCGATCCAGGTGGCGTTCACGCTTTTCGTGCTGTTTGAAACCTGGCTGGTGCCAGCCGAAGGCTATCTCGTCGATCGCTTCGGGCCGCGGATCATGGTGTTTGCAGGCGGGTGTCTAACCGGGCTGGCTTGGGTTCTCAACTCCATCGCAGAGTCGCTCGCGATGTTGTACGTCGCTCAGATCATCGGCGGTCTGGGCGCGGGCGCTGTTTACGGCACTTGCATTGGCAACGCACTCAAATGGTTTCCCGACCGCCGCGGCCTCGCGGCTGGATTAACCGCCGCGGGTTTCGGCATTGGTTCGGCCCTCACGATCATTCCCATCCAAAAGATGATTTCAACTCATGGGTACGAGACCACATTCTTCATCTTCGGTATCGGTCAGGGATTGATCGTGGTGGTGCTGTCGCTGTTGCTGTTCGCACCGCGCCATGGACAAACTCCAGAAGCCTCGACCAGCGGGCTCGTCCAGCAAAGTCGTATTCAATACAAACCGCTGCAGGTCCTCAGGGAGCCGACGTTTTGGGTCATGTACGCAATGTTTGTGCTGATGGCGGCGGGCGGGTTGATGGCAACGGCACAACTCAAGCCCATCGCCAAGGACTTCCATCTCGACACCGTCCCGGTCACGCTCATTGGCATCACTCTGCCTGCATTGACATTTGCGCTCACGATCGATCGAGTCCTCAACGGACTGACGCGACCGTTCTTTGGCTGGGTTTCCGATCTCCTAGGGCGAGAAAATACCATGTTCATCGCCTTCCTGCTAGAGGGCATTGGTATTTGGGCGCTGTACGTCTATGGGCAGAACCCCTTGGGGTTTGTGCTTCTGAGCGGAGTTGTGTTCTTCGCCTGGGGTGAGATTTACAGCCTCTTTCCAGCGACCTGCACCGATTGCTTTGGCGCCGAGTACGCCACAACGAATGCGGGCTTGCTCTACACGGCGAAAGGAACGGCCTCATTGCTGGTGCCGCTCGCCAACGTGTTGGTGATGGAGACTGGGGGCTGGAAAGGAGCCTTTATTATCGCCGCGCTCTTCAATGTTGTTGCCGCCCTGATGGCGATCTTCGTTCTCAAACCAATGCGGCTGGAGTTGGTGGCGCGCCAGGGCGAAGAGCTCGCTTGGGTCGCCGGCGTGCAGCCCGAGCATAATCCGCTTGCATCACATCAATCCGGTTGATGCGATATGTTCTTCTCGATTTGCGGGAGAGAGCCTTGCTGGTCACGTAGGTTCGTGGCCCTGAGCCGAACCCGGTCCGGCCACGAGCACGCTGGCTGTCTGAGTTAGAGCGGACCCCCTCTCCAACCAGATGGTTGTGAGAGACAAGCTAGTCAGGAGGAACAAGATGGTTCGGAGGCTCGCCATAAGCGCCGTTCTGGCGATCAGCGTTATATCGGGTGCTCAGATTGCCAATTCAGAGGACACTGCTCCGACAGGCAATAAGGGGTTCACCGCCAGCAAAACCACCGTCGTCGATCTAAATCGAAGGCATGGCAGGCCGACAACTGCGGATGCGCGTGCTCACCATCGAGCCAGGTGGCTATATCGGCTTACATAGCCACGAGGACCGACCCGCCGTGGTCTATTTCATGCAAGGAACTGACGAGGTCGGGCTCGCCGATGGCGGCAAAAGAATCATGCATCCCGGCGACACATCAACGGCCACCAAGGATACGACGCACTACCACCGCAATATCGGAAATGACAATGTCGTCCTGATTGCGGTTGATGTGTTCCATCCCGCCGCCAAGTAAGTTTCGACATCGTCGAAACGAATTGCGCCGATGGCAGCTATTTGTAGTTGTGACCCTGAACGGACACGCTGTTGCCGCCACCCGCTGTTTGCTGACTTTGAAGAATGCTGACGTCACAGATCGTGGTGGCGCATGAGGCTGCTCTCGACATGTATCGGCGGGCTTGGTCGCAGCCGCCCGCCTCGCCCTGCTGACAGAGCGCCTTGATCGCCACCGTGGCGCCGGACAGCAATCGATCCTCGTGAAGCACGTCACCGTCAACGCAGACAATGCCATCGTTGGCGATGTCAACCAGGCCCCGGGGGGAGGGGCGCAAGCCGAAATCAAGGATCAACCCCATGCTCTTGGACATGCAATGCAGCCCGCGCTGTGGGGCAAGGACCCGCAACGGGAGCCCGTGCCAATCGCCAGCGATGCCGAACGGCCGCTGTCGGATGCACGGGGGTCCCTCACCGGGCGCTCCAAAGGGGAATAAGAACGCTCTCAAACATGGTTGGTACAGCGCCGAGGCGATCGCTGTTCGGCGTGCTCTTGCCGACCTCAGGCGGCCTGTGAGACTGGCATGAAGATGACTCGAGGCGAAGTCCGCCATTGGCATCTGCCGCGAATGCTCGAAATCTGGGGCCAATCAACAGAGATAGGTCTTGCGACCCTCATGACCGCCACGCTGATTCTGCTGGTGGTCGACTATGCGGCCAATCAGGTCCAGCGCGCGCTGGCCGCGATGGGTCTAGACCGAGATCCGCGATTGGCCTCGCGGCCAGTTGCGGACATCCGTCGGCTTGTGCCTGTTCATTTTGATTCTCGCGCAATGGGGAATGGGATTGATCGCGACCAAGCGGACGTTAAATCGCTCGGGCCACAAGGTAATTGTGTGTCCCCGGTGGAGACAGGTGCGTCCAGAAGGGAGGAATGATCGCGCACGTTCTTGGAATTTTTCCGGCGCAAGAAGGCCGAGAAAACGGCGCGGGATCTACTCCGACGGCTTCTCGTCCATCTTAACCAAGTCAGGTGATGCGATCGATGCCGATGGCTGGAGTTCTTCCCTGCGACGCTTGCCGAGGCCGGCATATTCAATCGAGCGGCTTGCATGGATCAGTGCGGTCGCCAGAGCAATCCCTGGCAACCAAGTGATAGCTGGCGTATTGTCCTCCGATCATCGGCGAGGCTTGTCCCGTAGGCGTCGGTGACTGAGAGACCGAGAGCGCTCCCGCCTGCATGGAACTGGAGGGCTTTCGTGGAACGCTATTTCTTTGACATTCAAAGTGGCCGCGAGTTCTTTGCCGACGAGGAAGGACTGCGTCTGCCCAATCAAAAAGCTGCCGAGGTTGAAGCGATGCAAACGCTGACCGGGATCGCCAGAGAGTCTGTATTCAAAGGCGATCGTCCCGATTTGGCCGTAGAGGTGCGCTCGATGACTGAACGGCTTTTCTGCGTATCGATAGTCTACCGAAACGAGAGCACCAAACATTGAGGCGGCCTGTGGGAACAGACCGCGATCTCGCACGGATCGCTCCCATACGTTGAAGCTCAACATCAGCCGGGATGCTATCCAAAAAACTTTTCTTCAATCAAGTCTGGCTGGTCTGCCTTCGAGTACTTATTTGAAGGTCGTCACCGCCCGACCCGAGGCAACCATCGGTGATGAGAACGCCTGTCGCGCTCCCGCCCATTCAAGGGAGCAAGCCATGCAGGTTCTTAGCGAGTCTCAATCTTCAACATTCGAATACCGTCTCACTCAAGAGGCGGTCAACTTGCGCCAGCAGGCCCAAGGAATGCCTGTTTGCGTCCGGCGCGCCGAACTTCTTCAGAAGGCTCGGCAGATCGATGTTGCTCTGGAGATGAATAAGTGGCTGAGTTCCCCGGGCCTGCAGCCGCCACTGTAACTGGAAGGCCTGGACATGCCTTCAGGTCCTCTCGCGCTGGCGCCGACATTCTCTAAAACGGGGCGCTCATGATGATCAGATATTTCTTCGATATCAGAGACGATCACGAGCTCTACCCGGACGAAGATGGAATAGAGTTTTCCACGCAGCCATCGCTTAGTCGCTCTTCACGGACGACTATTTATTCCTGGGGCTCGTTATTCAGCCATTGGATCCCCATATCCAAGTCTATCCGAGTCAACCATCAGACTGGCCGGAGTGCGCGGAGACTTCCAACGAAAGGGCTCTGCATATGTTCAAATCTCAGCAGCATCACGCAAGAGCAACCGCGCCCGGCGAACTCGTCGAGGGTTCGACCAGGGCTGAGGAAAGCCGTAAGTTCAAGACCTGGAGGACTGGCTTCATCTTATTGACGGAGCAGAGGTACAAGAATGAAGTCGGACGCAACAAGCTGCCTTTAACAAAGGATACACCTAGCGATGCGAGCGCTGCCGCTCTGTCGCGGTGGGAAAACGAGGGAGGCTCAGTCCATGGCAAACTGCCGATGTGAGTAAACGCGGAAAAGCAGGAGGACGCATAATGTCACTTACACAATTTAGCGTCGATGACGGCCCTCATAGCATGGATGGGCTACGGCTTTTTGCCCGGGATGGAAGTGAACGCGTCGAGGCGTTCGTAGGCCGCAAAGTGATGGACGTCTGGGCCGAATCTGCCGAGCACCATGGTGGACGGCAAAGTCTGCTCCGCGATCAATACAATGCGCTTGGCGAGCTGAACCTTGCGGCGATCCAACGGATCGTGAGCGCAAAATACCAGCGGGGAGCCGCGTTCAACCGGCAACATCCTTTTATCGAGGTTCTGTTCTCGGACATTACGGAAAGCGGCGAGGCTTTAGATCTAAGTGAGCTCGTGCGAGAGGTTTTGCCGCCGGCATTTCATAGGCTGACTTGAGATCTGCACCACGAGCATACGGCGAAAAACGTCGCCGAATAGGACTCCGTCGTGATCGCCAAGCCCGTCAGTACGACTACGGTTTCGATTTCCGCCGCCCCCGAGGGAGCGTCAGCTCCAGTCTGCGTTTTGCGGGAGTAGCCGACATGATCGAGCGTAGCAGGGAAGCCGTTCATTCGGACGCGAGATTCCCATTTTCGCTCCATAGTCAACGCCGTCAGCTGGAGGATCACCGGTAGTATCGACACCTTCGTGCTGAGTTTCATCTTCACCGGTAGCGTCAAGGTTGCAGGCTCGATCGCCGGCGCTGAGGCCATTACGAAAATGATCCTCTACTATCTGGACGAAAGAGCCTGGTCTGTCATTCGCTGGGACCAGCAAGGACAAACTGGCGGCGGGTCCAGTTCGCCCTAATGCGCGCAATTCAACCGGGCTAATGTCACGCGTTTGGTCCATTGCCCGGTTTGCCCGCGCGGCGATTAGTCCTTCCGGTCTATCTCGGGTTTGTCGCGCAGAACCGCGTTCAGGAGCGAGCTATGAACCTCGATCTTTCCATTGTAGCTGATGAAACCAAGCTTGCGGAACTTATTCATGAAGAAGCTTACCCGTGATCGGGTCGCACCGATCATTTCGGCCAGCGTTTCCTGGCTGATATTGACGCCAATGGGCTGCGAGCTGGCTTCCTTGCCGAAATTTGCCAGCAGAAGCAACAGACGCGCCAAGCGTTTCTCGCTCGAATTGAAGAGTTGGTCGATCAGGTCTTCTTCAATCCGGCTGTTGCGCGCGAGCAAATACGCCATGAACAATTGAGAGAACTTCGGCTTGCCTTCGAGCGCGGCAATCATCGCCGTCTTCGATATTCTCGTGATGACGCAGGCCTCCATTGCCGTAGTAGTGGCAATACGCAATGGATGACCATTGAGGCAGCCCTCGCCAAAGAATTGTCCCGGTTCTAGAATCCCGACAACGGCTTCCTTACCTTGGTCCGAAACGACCGTAAGCTTGAGCTTTCCCTCCTGAATGTAGAATACCGCGTCCGCGACATCTCCTTGCGCAAACACGTTCTGACCTTTGCCAAATTTAGAAATCGATTTTCCGGCCCCGACCTTGGCAAGGAAGGTTCTGGGGTCAAACAAGCCCTTCGCCGCTTTCACCAAGGCAGGATTCTCGTTCGCTGGACCGTTAACACGCTATCATACTACCGCAATTTGAAAGGATATTCACCTGTTGGATGTGGCGTGCGGCAAACTAGGAACTGAAATGACAGGAGGAAGCGTTCCGTGGGCTTCACGGATTTCGGCCTCCTCGGAGTTCTTCGTTCAAAAGTCGATACGACGAATTTCGATGCTTGACCATCTAGCGACGACTGTCTGGTCTGCTTTGCAGGAGCCCCCCTCGACTGCGCGAGATGCAGACATGTCGAGAGGGTGGGCAGATTTCCGCCGCGCGACTTGCCTAACTATCCGCGCAGCTCCACAGCTTTCATGCTACCAAGCGATTCGGCACAAGCTTTTGCGACGGCTGAGTTTGGCTCAGTGCTTCCCGGCATCGTGGCCCAACCACCTTTTTCGACGAACTTGCTCTGGTCCCATGCATAGGTCGCCTTCTTCATTTCGACCAAGTTCGCCGACGCATCAGCGGCTTGTCGAAACTTCTCAACGCAGATGGGCGTGAGAGCTGCGACGACAGCCGTCGCAGCACTATTCTTCGCGAGCGTCTCGGCGGTCCCACCCGTCACCCAGCCGCCCCAGTTGAACCCCACGATTGCCAGAGCAATTGCTCCGGCCACAGCTCCCCACAGTGCCGGCTTCACGGCAGCCTTTGTCTCCCGGGAGATTTCCATGATTTTCACCTTGACTTAGAGGTATGTTGAGCTTCATTGGTTAAGAAGGGTAGACACCTCGAGCGATCGGTGTCTGTACCAAATTGCTCACTCAATCGCGTACCGACACTCTCGGGATGGCCTGATGCGCGGGCGGTGCCAATAATCGGTTCAGGTGTTCCTTTTTGCACAGACGGCGACGCCTCTTCCCGATTTATTCCGTGCATTGCCTGACTTGGAATATATTACCGATCAGCCCGGCCCTCGTGGCCGGGCTTTTCGCTTAGGGAGGACGTTCGCTATCGATGCCGATAAAACAGCAGCCTCGCCTCGGCGCCTCAGCAAGCGACAAGAAGTTTCCTTGGAAGAGTTCGCCGGACTGCGCGATACGCAGGCGGGCCTCAACTTACGTGCCCTTTCTTTTGAGCAGATAGTCGTTCTGCCTCTTGGAAATCGGTCCATCCTTTCATTGTCCGCCGTTCGGCCATGAGCGGGTTGACTTAGAAATCCATACCACCCATGCCGCCGCTACCCGCAGGCACGCCGCCGCCTGCGTTCCTCTTCGGCACCTCGGCGACCATGGCTTCCGTGGTGATCAAGAGAGCCGCGACCGAGGCCGCGTTCTGGATCGCCACGCGAACCACCTTGGTCGGGTCGATGATGCCCTTGGCGACCAGGTTGCCGTACTCGCCGGTCTGCGAGTCGAAGCCGTAGGCGTACTGCTCCTTCTCGAGGATCTTGCCGACGATGACCGAGCCGTCTTCACCGGCGTTGATCGCGATCTGGCGAGCCGGCGCAGATAGCGCCTTGCGCACGATATCGACGCCGGTCTTCTGGTCGTCGTTCTTGGTGCGCAGCCCCTTGAGATGCTCGGAGGCACGCAGCAAGGCGACGCCTCCGCCCGGGACGATGCCTTCCTCGACAGCCGCGCGGGTCGCATGCATCGCGTCATCAACGCGATCCTTGCGCTCCCTCACCTCGACCTCGGTCGCGCCGCCAACGCGGATCACCGCGACGCCGCCCGCGAGCTTGGCGAGACGCTCCTGGAGCTTCTCACGATCGTAGTCCGAGGTGGTCTCCTCGATCTGCGCCTTGATCTGCGCCACGCGCGCCTCGATGTCGGCCTTCTTGCCGGCGCCGTTGACGATCGTGGTGTTCTCCTTGTCGATCATCACCTTCTTGGCGCGGCCGAGCATCGAGAGATTGACGTTCTCGAGCTTGATGCCGAGGTCTTCCGAGATCGCCTGGCCGCCGGTCAGGATCGCGATGTCCTGCAGCATGGCCTTGCGGCGATCGCCGAAGCCCGGCGCCTTGACGGCCGCGACCTTCAGGCCGCCGCGGAGGCGGTTGACGACGAGGGTGGCGAGCGCTTCGCCTTCGACGTCTTCTGCGATGATAACGAGCGGCTTACCGCTCTGTACGATTGCTTCCAGGAGCGGAAGCAGTTCGTTCAGGCTGGAGAGCTTTTTCTCGTAGATCAGGATATAGGCGTCGTCCATTTCAACGCGCATCTTGTCGGCGTTGGTGACGAAGTAGGGCGAGATGTAGCCACGGTCGAACTGCATGCCCTCGACGATCTCAAGCTCGGTCTCGAGCGATTTGGCTTCTTCAACCGTGATGACACCCTCGTTGCCGACCTTCTTCATGGCGTCGGAGAGGAACTTGCCGATCTCGGCGTCGCCGTTGGCCGAGATGGTGCCGACCTGGGCGATCTCCTCGTTCGAGGTGACCTTCTTGGTGTTCTTCACGAGGTCCGCAACGACGGCGTCGACGGCGAGGTCGATACCGCGCTTCAGGTCCATCGGGTTCATGCCGGCGGCAACGGCCTTGGCGCCTTCCTTCACGATCGCAGCCGCGAGCACGGTCGCGGTGGTGGTGCCGTCGCCGGCCGCATCAGCGGACTTGGAGGCAACTTCGCGCACCATCTGGGCGCCCATGTTCTCGAACTTGTCGTCGAGCTCGATCTCCTTGGCGACGGTGACGCCGTCCTTGGTGATGCGGGGAGCGCCGAACGACTTGTCGAGGACGACGTTGCGGCCCTTCGGACCGAGCGTCACCTTTACCGCGTTGTTGAGAATGTCGACGCCGCGCAACATGCGGTCGCGGGCATCGACGCCGAATTTGACTTCTTTGGCTGACATAGTGATCTCCGTTTTCAACTGGTCAGATCCCAAAGACCGCGCAACTTGCGAGCTCCTTGAGGGATGCGATTTAAATTGCGGGCCTCATCCTTCGAGAACCCGGCTAGGCCGAATCCCCGGGGCAAGGAAAGCTGGCTGGCGCTTACGCGGCCTTCTTTTTGGCGGCGGGCAGATCAGTGAGGACGCCCATGATGTCGCTCTCCTTCATGATCAACAGCTCCTGGCCGCCGATCGTGACCTCGTTTCCCGACCACTTACCGAACAGCACGCGGTCGCCGACCTGCACATCGATCGGGATCAGCTTGCCGGCTTCATCGCGGCCGCCGAGGCCGACGGCGATGACTTCGCCCTGGGAGGGCTTCTCCTTGGAAGTGTCCGGAATGATGATGCCGCCAGCGGTCTTCTCTTCTGCGTCGATGCGCTTGACCACGACGCGGTCGTGAAGCGGACGGAATTTCATGCGATTCTCCTTGGCTTTTGGGATTATTTCTGGATTGGCCGTCGTAATGAACCACGTGCCGTAAACGGAGTCTTCCGCGTCCATTAAGACGTGAGTTTTCGTTTCAAAAATTAGCGGCGGCCAGATCGTAAGAACCCCTGCTGCCGCGGACGTACACCCTGGCAGCGGCGGCACATATCACATCACGATTGGAATCGAATGCGTTCAGGAAACCCGTTTCATTGGGGTGAGCGTCCGGTTGAAGTCGCCTCAGCGCGTCTTCCTCTATGAAAAACGATGCCTCTAACGCGCTATCGTATCCCCAAAAACGCACGGCATGCCGCGTTCGGTCATATGAACGACTATAATTTGGAAACTCGATCATTGTTGGGTCCGATCAAGTTTGCGCAACGGGAAAAGATGTTGAAAGCGACCCGGCTGCGATAAGCCGTAAATGGCTACTTTGGAATCGGATTACAACCTGCCCACGACAATTAAGTTACGATCAGCCTCGTGATTCCGCGGAGCGTCACCATATTCCCCATATCACCGCGCGTCCCCTGGCTGTTATCGGTGACTGAGAGTGTTGCGCTCCCGCCGTTTTGAGAAGGCGGTCCCAATGTCGAATATCGATAGATTCAGTGTTCGTGCGTGGCTCGTACCTCCGGTCTTGCTGCCGATCTTTTTCGGGCTGTTGATCGTTGCTGCAATCGTAATTCAGTGGTAGTCCTCTTCGGGGGATCTGCGCCATCGCCTCGACCAAACAGCCAATCGGCTCGGTAGAGATGACTAACGAGCTGAGTGTCCGACCGATCGCATTTGGTGCAATACTTTCACAAAGCGCGACCGTCGCGTGTACTGCGCTCCCATCCAAAAAAGGGTGGCTGGCTTGTGCTTATGGCTGCAATCCACTTTCGTCGCCCTTGCCTAGTCGCGCGAGCTACTTTGCCAAAGCGTCACAGCGCGCAACGAGCTCCGTGTAATCGGCGTCTTTGAATTCCCGATCCCAGCGCAGCAGCGCGTGGACGGTCTTATGCGGAGTGTAGGCGCGGAAGTTGAAGCCATCCGCGAGGTGCCGCGCGGCGGCAAAATCCATTGTTTCCTTCGTGAGCTCCTTCATAACTGAGACCGGCTGCCGGCCCGCGATCAACTCAAGTTGCGCAAGAAGTCCCCGATAACAGCAGATGATCGGGCGGTGATGCTGCCTAACGGCCGCCGGTCGTTTCAGTTCCTAATTGAATGAGAGGCTACCCGGCGCGGACTGTGGTTGCGCGAAAGCGTCACGCCGAATGTGCGGTAGGGGTCAAACGCTACAGGTCGTTCACAGCAAGGGGAGGACGATCTTGAGCTTCTCATCCTCGGACCAGCGTCGGCGCCGGCTCGTCTCCACCACTTCAAGCCGCTCGACCTGGGCACTGCGCTTATCACTTTCCATAAGGACAGTTCTCAACACTGAGCCTCACCTGACAAGGTGGCCTTAGGCGGACGCATACAAACGACTGGCGATCTTCCTGCTAAATTTGAAGACCCCGTTTTCGGTACACAGGCTTGACCTTGACGCCCGCGCGTCGCAGGTTTCGGGGCGCGGCACGCGCGCCCAACAGGCAGGATCGATCTTTCATGGCATTCGTGCAGTTCACGCAACCGGACGATCAGCCCATCGTCATCAACACGGATAGGATCGTGACCGCCACACCACTGCCCGACGGGCAAGGCACGCGCATCACCTTCAACAACGGTGGCCATCAAGAGCAACTCATCGCTGACGTGCTGCGGCAGTTGAACATAAGCGCGTAGGCCCAGGACATCGCCGCCTGGGCGAACCATTCCGCCGATCAAGTGAGATCGTGCACTTTCTTGAGTGCTGCCCAATGTCCAGATGGTCATTGAACAAGCAAAACGGCCTCAGTGCGCGCACATCTGAGACCGTTTCAGACCTCCCGCCGGGCATTGGGCAAAATGTCGACCGGTCGGTGGCTTGGCTTTCGGAGATAGGATCGCCGATTGCTGAGGACCAAGACCAGCCCAGGTGAATCGTTCCGTCCCAATCTGAAATATTTAGCGCCCTGATTGCACCGCGGATGGCGCGCTGACCCCGTTTTGGCCCTTGAATCGCTCTGTAACCACTAATTCGGCAACCGAACACGAATTAACTGGCTATTTGGTTCGATCGGGATCCATATAGCTCCATCACCGC
Organism: Bradyrhizobium sp. CB82; assembly: GCF_029714405.1. Classification (NCBI taxonomy): domain Bacteria; kingdom Pseudomonadati; phylum Pseudomonadota; class Alphaproteobacteria; order Hyphomicrobiales; family Nitrobacteraceae; genus Bradyrhizobium; species Bradyrhizobium sp. CB82. The sequence continues at coordinate 1,881,835 of NZ_CP121650.1, forward strand.
CGCACCACGGGCATTCACCGGTGACAGAGAGTGTTGCGCTCCCGCCTATTCGAGGGGAAGCGTCGTTTGCCTTATCTCAACGCATGTCGTCCGCCATTCCGCCAGTTGCATTTGAGCGCCCCGCCTGTCCGAAGTGCAGGGCCAAGATGATGCTTACCCGTATCGAGCCAGCACGCCCAGGCGTCGGCTTGCATACGTTTGAATGTGCTGTCTGCAATCCTAGGCCTCGAGCTCCCGGGAAACTCCGATGCGACTTTCGACCCACCGACAAAGAGTAAGCAAACGCAAAAGGAGAAGGAAATGAGAGATTACACATACGAACGGAAGGTGCCCACCGCGGCCGAGCGTGAGGCACGAAAGGCCTTCAAGGAGGCGGACGTCAAGGTAGCAATGGCCGAGTATGAACGCACTCAAAGGGCGTTCCATGCAAACCACGAGCGGTTAAAGGCGGAGCGATTGGCTCGCGACGCCGAGGCAGCGCGGAAGCTCAAAACCTGATCGGAGGCTTTCGGTCAAATCTGAGTAGCTCCTCGAACCTGTTAGGCTGAAATATCTTGCCGTACTCGTCGGTGATCTGCACCTGCCATCCGGCCCTAACTATGGTGCGAGCTTTCGCAACCGCCAGCATTGGACTGACGTCGCTCGCAACGACGGTTTCCCGTCCTCCTTCCTCGCATGAATGCTGAACGTCATCGCATCCTCAATAGAGAAAGGCCGGCGGGCGTTACGCCGCTCTGCAGGACTATTAGCTGCAACCACTGATGGCCCGGCCGCCTGGTCATACGTTGGTCGGTATCTGCCCCTCAGCGAGAGCCAGCATAGATGCGTGCGCTCGACACCTCGTCCCTCTCACCAATGGGTGTGACAATCACACTGTCCTTTACGACAACGAGGTCACTGCAACCGTCGATTCGGTGTCACGACTGAAACGACCAATGTCCCAAATGAGTCATTCGCGTCGTTTTGGCCACACGCCAGCAACTGACGGCGTATGACCACCTGGCCAGCTGCATCAACGCCATGCACTTGAAAGACCGACTTCGCGATATCCAGACCGATTGTCGAAATTGACTGCATAGGTTGCTCCTGCGAATAGTGGGAGCCTCAAACGGCGCCCACTCCTTGGCACTCTCGTGCCCGTGGAGGAGCCGTCCACATGGGGTAATCGCGGGAGCGAGTCGCCCCTGAGTCAGTCCCAACCGACAATGGAAGCTGGTGGCTGTTCCCCGATAGGATGGAAATACGGGCTCACGACTGGACGCCGGGCCCAAGCATCGAATGGAGAACAGCCATGGAAGAGTATATTGGTCTCGACGTGTCGATGAAAGAGACGGCAGTCTCGATCCGCCGAGCAGGTGAACGGATCTGGCGCGGCAAGTGCGCATCTGATCCCAGCATCGTCGCCGAGCTCATCCGCAAACGGGCGCCATCCGTGAAACGCGTGGTATTCGAGACCGGACCGCTGTCGGTATGGTTCTATCATTCTCTGCGCACCGAAGGGTTGCCGGCGATCTGCATCGATGCGCGCCATGCTAAAGCGGCGCTCGATATGGCAACGAATAAGACGGACGCGAACGACGCCGATGGTCTGGCGCAACTCGCGGAAGTCGGCTTCTTTCGTGAGGTGCGTGTGAAGGGATTCGACAGCATGCTGACCCGCACGCTTGTCGCAGCGCGGACGCGCCTGGTCCGAATCACTACCGAGCTTTCCAACCAGATCCGCGGTGTCATGAAAACCTTCGGTCTGCTCGTTCCCGCCGGAAAGGGAAGCACCTTCGAGAAGAATGTGCGGAGCCTTCTAGCCGATCAGGACGGACTTGCATCCATCGTGCTGCCGATGCTGGAAGCCTGGCGTGGCATTCGCCTCCGCGCCGCCGAACTCGGACGCCAATTGGTGCGGGACGCGCGCCAGAGTCAGGCTTGCCGCATCCTCATGTCGATTCCTGGCATCGGTGCCATCACCGCAACCTCCTTTACCACCGCTATTGAGGAGCCTGACAACTTCAGGAAGTCCCGATCTGTCGGTGCGTGGATCGGGCTAACAACGCGCCGCTACCAATCCGGAGAAGTTGATTATGACGCCATATATCCCGACGTGGCGACCACAATTTGCGAGGGCTTCTCTACGAAGCGGCGGCGGTCATTCTGACGCGCAGCTCAACTCACAGCACGCTGCGCACGTGGGGTCTGCAGCTCCGGGAGAGGATCGGCTTCAAAAGAGCTGCCGTGGCTGTGGCCCGCAAACTGGCGGTAATAATGCATACGATGCTTAAGACCGGCGAGCTGTTTAACCCGAATGCCGGAGCCGCCGCATAAGTCCCGATCGCGTTCGGAACCCGAACGCCTAAGGCGTCCCTGCCGGGACGTGAGCCGAGCCATTCCGCTGATGCTGTTGCATTGCTGACTCAGCAAAGTGCGTCGTCCACATTGAAGGCTCGTCCCGCGAAGCTCCATCATGCGGCGGCTGATGCCGACCGCGAAGACAACCATGCACCCGGCAGTGTCCTCAGCGATTATATGCTTGACGCCCCGGCAGCGATTAGACAACAGCATCAGAAGCGGAAGTTACGACGCTTTGCGTGAAATCCGCCAAGGGCCGAAAAATAGCTGACTACGAGCGCCGTCCTATGCGCCAATCGCCGGCAAAGTGGGTTATAATCCCTTTTGGGGCGACGGAAGGCTGATGCTTCAATGACATCGTGGCTACTTCCTGAAGTCCCGCTCTTTCTCCTGACTGCCATCGCTACGCATTTGGTTATGTCATTTGCGCAGACGGTGATGCATTATAAACTCGGTCACCATCCCATGGGTGGCCGATTCTTTCACAATCATATCGACTTCCATCACACCTATTATTCCACGGATCATCTCGTCTCACGAACCTACCTCGGTGACGAGGGCAACAACACACCTTTTTTCTTTATCCCTTTGTTTCTCGCCGGCGGATGCGCTTATTTCCTGTTGCCGCTCAGTCTTTTTGTGGCGATGGTCATCGGAAGCGCGGCATCGTTTTATGCGCACGTCTTTTTCGACAAGGAATACCACGTCGAGGGATCGCGGCTTCAGCGATTTGTGTGGTTCAGACGGATGCAGGAGCTGCACTTCATTCATCACCGGCACGCGAACAGAAATTTTGCCGTGATCCACTTCTTCTGGGATAGGCTTCTCGGCACCTATCGAGGGCCGGATGCCGGTGCATAACTCCGCGGCCGGCGCCACATTCAGGAGAGCCGATTCGTCCAGCCGAACAAGAAGCGTTTTACGGGCCGGCGAATTGTCGGTAGCGGCGAACTCTGGGTCACTGAATTCGTTCTTACCTATGACGGTGTGCCGTCATACGCGGTGAGCATCATGGAACTCCGCGAAGGACAGGTGGCCAGCGAAACGCAATATTTCGCCGATCCATTCGACCCTGCACCCTCCCGTGCGCATCTTGTTGAGCGAGTAGGATAGCAACGAGCCGCGTCTTCGCGACTACTCCTCATGGCCCGATGCGGACCGTCTGAAAGCTCCGGTCTTGCGTCGGCTGCTCAGCGTAAAGTGCGTGGCTGGGCTATGCCCGGTTCTGGCCGCTATCGACCAACCTCGGCACTTGTCTTTACATCGGCTGGCAGGGGTAGAGCAGACATGACTCCCGCGAAGCTAAATCGGCGCTTTTGACCCCGCAGCCGGTCGCTCCGTTTAGGCCGCGTCGGCTGTTTGGGCCAAGGAGATTCGTTGTGCCGAAGGTTAGCGTGCCGCTCGTCGCCGGGGTCAACGGGTCGGGGAGGCTGCCCCGGCCCGTTTTCCGATCGGGCGCGAGTAGTCCGCGCCTCCAAAGACCTATTCGGTCAGTTCTTGCCAGGGGCTCGGTAGCTGCCTGCGGCTTTGGCAGCCTTTTCAGCAATCGCCTTGAATTCCGCACCAGTCCATGCCCTTGAAGTGGTCACGTTGGAAATTGTGCCCGCGGCCACTGCTGCAAATAGAGCGGCGATAATGCTCTCGGCTTCGTTGGCCTCGGAGATCAGCGTGAAGTCGGTGTCTCCGGTCGTGAAGTAAAAGTTCAAGAGCTTGCCGCCGGCCCCCTCGACCAGCTTGCGCACGGCCGGTTCTCGATCCTCCGGTGCGGCCACCAATCCCTTGGCATAATCGTGGGTGAAACATCCGCGAGTAACCAATCTAACCATCACGCTCTCCTTTTTGCGGTCAATTATCGCAGTTAGAAATTTCAAGAACACGCAACTCGCACCCTAGTTAGGCGGTGGCAGGTGCAGATCACCGACGAGTACGGCAAGATATTTCAGCCTAACAGGTTCGAGGAGCTACTCAGATTTGACCGAAAGCCTCCGATCAGGTTTTGAGCTTCCGCGCTGCTTTGGCGTCGCGAGCCAATCGCTCCGCCTTTAACCGCTCGTGGTTTGCATGGAACGCCTTTTGAGTGCGTTCATACTCGGCCATCGCTACCTTGACGTCCGCCTCCTTGAAGGCTTGTCGTGCCTTACGCAAGGCGGCGGTGGGCACATTCCGTTCGTATCTGTAATCCCTCATTTCCTCCTCCTTTTGCGTTTGCTTACTATGTAATTCTTTGTCGGTGGGTCGAAAGTCGCATCGGAGTTTCCCGGGAGCTCGAGGCCTAGGATTGCAGACAGCACATTCAAACGTATGCAAGTCGACGCCTGGGCGTGCTGGCTCGATGCGGGTAAGCCTCATCTTGGCCCTGCACTTCGGACAGGCGGGGCGCTCAAATGCAACTGGCGGAATGGCGGACGACATGCGTTGAGATAAGGCAAACGACGCTTCCCCTCGAATAGGCGGGAGCGCAATACTCTCTGTCACCGGTGAATGCCCGTGGTGCGGCGGTGATGGAGCTATATGGATCCCGATCGAACCAAATAGCCAGTTAATTCGTGTTCGGTTGTCGAATTAGCGGTTACAGAGCGATTCAACGGTCCAAACAGGGCCAGCGCGCCATCCGCGGTGCGATCAGGGCGCTAAATATTTCAGATTGGGACGGAACGATTCACCTTGGGCTGGTCTTGGTCCTGAGCAATCGGCGATCCTATCTCCGAAAGCTAAGCCACCGACCGGTCGACATTTTGCCGGCGGGAGGTCTGAAACGGCCTCAGGTGTGCGCGCACTCAGGCCGTTTTGCTTGTTCAATGACCATCTGGACATTGGGCAGCACTCAAGAAAGTGTACGATCTCACTTGATCGGCGGAATGGTTCGCCCAGGCGGCGATGTCCTGGGCCTACGCGCTTAGTAAGCCCGTCGGTCGCGGTGCCTTGGCTGTAGCGCATCACGCCGTTGACCTTGCGAACATTGTCCGGCACGTCCCATGGGCCATTATATCGGACGCTCTCGATGGCAGTGAGCAGCGTGCCGGCCCCAACCGTAGTCGAGCCAGCGGCCAGCCCACGATGATAGCCGAAACTGCCAAATGTCATCTCGGCGATGTTTTTGGGGAGCTTGTTGAGGTAATCAATTTCGACAGAGCCAGCGGAGCTGAAGTCGCCTACATCGGCGTAGTACGGACCCTTGCGGACATACACCGACTGAATGAGTTCAGGGATCAGAAAGTTGATATCGGCGTAGCCCTGCCCGTGGCCATGAGCCGGCATGTTGACGGGCATGCCATCGATCCTGATCGCAAGATCGGTGCCGTGGCCAAGGTTGAAGCCGCGCAGGAAATACTGGTTGGCCTTACCCTCTCCGGAATCTGGGTAACGATCAGGCCAGGCACGACCTCAAGCGCCTCGCCGGGCCGCAAGAAGGCGACCACGGCCGCGTCCGACCTATCTGTTTGCACACAACCAAGGCCCATCGCTTCACTTGGCGATGCAGCAGTATGTCCGGAATTCGGTGTGAACCGGAAGTGACCGCAGAACGTCGAACTGCCCCTTGAACATCGATCCGCCGGCCGGCGCTACATCGCTGCGGGCTATCGCGGGCGGATTGAACGAAGCCGGCATTCCAACCGCGCGCGGCGGCAGGTGGTCGGCGGTTCAGGTGCAAAGGGTCTTGGAAAGGATATGAGGCGTCGCCGCGCAGAGGCAACGGCGTGCTAGCGTGTAGCAGTCGAGTCGCCGCAACGGCGCAACCGTGATACCGTCCGGCCGACGCGCCAACAGCCGCTCTAGGTTTGTCTTGCGCAGGTGCAGCGGCAAAGAACGCAAATCGTCTCCGTCCATTGCCAGAACGTCGAACGCATAAAGCTGGACCTCGTGGTCGTGCTTGCGCGAGTGCAGGGCGTTGAAATCGGAGATGCCATCGACGCCAAGGATCACCGCCTCGCCATCGATCACGAAATGCTTCTGGCGGTTCTTCAGTGCGGCCTCGGCGATCCACGGATAGCGCTTGGTCCAGTCGGTGCCATTGCGCGAGAGCAGGCGCACGCGCTTGTCTTCCCGGATGATCAGCATCCGGTAACCGTCGTGCTTCACTTCGTGGATCCAGTCCGGCGGTCGCCAGGCAGAGCTCGTACGCCATGCGCATGAGCCGAAGATAAGCTTTTCGGCTGCATTTTACGAATCAGGAACAAGCCGCAATCGGGCGCGTTGAAAAGCGGCTTCGGTTCTTCCCCTGACCGGAGCGGCTTTCGGAAATGCAAACGGCCCCAGCCACCTAAGACTGAGGCCGTTTTCATGATGGCAGCGGAACGCCCCCCGACTACCGAGTTGAATCCAAGCTCCCGACCAAACCCCACAAATGCCCCCCTATCGGGAGCAAACCTTCCCCAAGGTCGGCGGCCTCGCGGTCCATTTTCCTCCTATGGGCGGGCAGCAGTTCCGCGACTGGAACAGTAATGGCGCTCTGTTGGTTTACGAAAAGATTGCAACTGATGATTAAACTGCGCCCTATGGAACATAGGATAGCGCCACGTCGTCGCATCCTGAAGGCCGGCACGATCGAGTTTGGCGGCGGCGGGATCGACTGCACGGTCAAGAACATTTCGGAGACCGGCGCGGCGCTCGAGCTTGCCACGCCGCTTCTCATCCCGGACCGCTTCACGCTCCGCGTGCCAAGCGATCACCTAAAGCGGCGTTGCCACGTCGTCTGGCGAAAGGAAAGACGCCTCGGCGTCGCGTTCGATTGAAGGCGAAGCCTCAGCGACGAGGCTCAGTCATTGGGCGCGGGCCGGTAGTGTCGCCGCCGTCAGTTCCAAAGTAAGAAAGCGAACAGATTTGGCGGTCGAATCAATCTAGCGTCGCGACGCTTGGCGAATCCCAAATACCGCCAAGGACCTCCAACGGCCCCGGCCTCCCATCATACCCAGAAAGCCACGGCCGGGGCCGTCTTTACCTGGGGCCTGGAACCAATCTTCGCCTATTGTTTGGCGGGCTCTTCGGCTGGTACTGCTGGCGCTGTGGGTTCGGCGGCGGGTGTACTGAGCTCTGACGGTGCCGCGCAATCGCCGGCCCAAATCTTTGTCCCCTTCACCGTTCCTACGAGCTTACAGCCCATCGGTGCTGCCGGCTGTTTGTGCGGCTTGTTGGCAGTCTTGGACGCTGCGGTCGCCTTGGGCACTGCGGTTTGAGCGAAGGCAGTTGCCGAAAAGCCAATGATGGTGACAACGAGGATTAGCGGCATCCTCATCATGGTTTTCCCCTTATCTTCCGATCTCTTTCCGGCGCTAACGAGTAGGCCAGCTAGGAAAAGGATCAAGACGCCGCCCCGCGGCGATAAACCAATGTCCGGGCCACGTCTGTAACAATTTTCGCTCATTTCCCCGCTCCGATCGCACAGGAAGCGCAACAGGCAGCGGCTGGCGACACATCGCTGTGCTGTCCTACTTCGCGAAACAGGACGCTGCCGGGCTCGAAATTCCCTGTCCCCCCGGCAGCGTTCTGTCTCAAACTGGGCGCTGAAATCCCAGTTGATTTTCACTGTGCAACGGGCATGCCACAGGTTTGTGACAGCCGAAGAGAAGCGCCCGCTGTCACGAACGGCGGTAGTGGGTCACTTTGATTATGGCGGAAATCGCAGTCTAGGAATCGGCCGCCGCGGGGCGCATATTGAATGGATGGCAAACACCTTTGCAGGCGGTATCCACTTGGTACAAGTCACCACTGACAACCGACAGCATCGGCTCTACGTAACGGCCGGTAGCCGGGACGATGCGGTGACAGAGGGCTGGACGGCCGTACTGCTGACCAACAGGCTGACGCCGAGAGAGGTGGAAGTGTTAAAGGTCAAGCCGGGTGAAGTTCGGGAGATCACCCAATGACCCCCAAACGCCCTAGGGACCCCAATCAGCTCGCCAAGTCGATTATCGACATTGCGACAGGGCAGAAGCCTGACCGCGATCCCACGCCCGAAGAACAGGGCAAGGACCCGGCCGCGGCGGCGATGGGAAAGAAGGGCGGCAAGGCAAGGGCGGATAACCTGAGCCCCGAAAAGCGGGCCGAAATCGCCAAAAAGGCGGCAGCTACCCGATGGGGTAAGCTAAGTTCGCGCTAATAGTATAAACCCAGAAGGTTCATTGACTTTCGCGCCGCGATGTGGCCTTAATTCGCGCCATGGGCAATCGCCACGATATCCGCGATCTGATGGAGCGCCGCAGGACTAGCTTGCTTGAGCAGCTAGAAGCGGTGGAGCGTGAGATCGCGGAGTATGATCGCTATCAGGCTGAGCTTGCGGCCAAGTATGGCGGGAATGCTGGCACACCTGTTGCTGTGGTCGCTACGGCGACCTCCCGGCGCAATGGCATGACGATTACCGATCTCATTGCCAGGTACCGCAATCACGAAAAATCCCCTTACAAGTCCCTGAAGCACAGGTCGCGCGAACACTACGACAATCTGCTCAGATTGATCGAGCGCGACTACGGCACCGTTTTTCTAGCCGACATCAATGCAGCCACTTTCGACGGATGGCATGCCAAATGGGCGGAGGGCGGCAAGGTTGCCATCGCATTTAGCAAAATCCAGATGGCGCGAAGCTTGTTCGGCTTTGGCACGTCGCAGTTAGAGGATGCTGAGTGTGGACGGCTGTTCGGCATTCTCGGCAAAAAGAAATTCACTCCTCCGAAGGCTCGCACTCAACAACTCACCGTTGCTCAGGCGGATCTTATTCGGGTCAAAGCGCGCGAACTGGAAAGGCCTTCTATCGCCCTAGCGCAAGCGTTTCAGTCCGGTGTCGGTCTTTTGCAGGTCGATGTTATCGGTCAGTGGGTCCCGATGGACGAGCAGGGGTTTTCCGACGTGATATTCACTGATGACGAGGGCCGTCGGGAGAAATGGATTCGCGGCCTTCGCTGGAACGAAATCGATGACAATCTGACTCTACGGCACTCGAGCGAGCGAGAGATCATCGAATTCGATCTTCGGCAGTCGTCGATGGTGCTTGACGAACTTCGCGCACAGTATGGATTTGAACTTGGGAAACAGGCGCGCTCTGCGCTTCCTTCCTCTGGTCCGATCATCGTTTCAGAGTGGTCAGGAATCCCGTGGTCAGCGGTTGAGTTTCGCCGCTGGTGGCGTCAGGTCGCCAATGCCTGCGGCATTCCCAAGACGGTCAAGAACATGGACAGCCGCACGAAATCTGGCGTGACAGAAGGCGACGAAGATTCGGAGGGGCAACTAGCCCTCTAACGAGAACGGCGGGCCGAGGCCCGCCGCTGTAATCCCGTCTGCATCAGGCCGTAGCACTGATGTAGGGGGCAGCCCGGGTAGCCGGGCAAGAATGGGTTGTGAGGCCCGTTCGTCTAAGCACCGGGGGCTACGGAAGCCCCGGGAAGGAGGTGGTAGCAATGCAACCGCCATAACGTAACGTAGGCGTGGCGCGGTGCCGATCTAGCCATCGGTGGCCGCGTTACGTCCTTATACTATCCAACTGTAAATATTGCAAGAATCTTGGCCTGCAAATCGTTTGTTTTGCCGGAACAAACACTTATTGGCTATTAAGGAAAATGCTTGACGCTAAGCATAAAGGGTCAGATACTCTGGCTATGAACAAGCTGGACCGAAAGACCCGCGCCCAAATCCTTCATTTGCTTTGCGAGGGGCAATCGATCCGCGCCATTACGCGGCTCACCGGATGCAGCAAGAACACTGTTGCCAAGCTACTTGTGGACGCTGGTCATGCCTGTGCCGACTATCAGGACAAGACGCTTCACAACCTGCCGGGCAAGCGCGTCCAGATGGATGAAATCTGGTCGTTCGTTTACGCCAAGAACGACAATGTAGCGAAGGCGAAGGCCGCTCCTGCGACTGCTGACGTGTGGACCTGGACCGCGATCTGCGCCGACACCAAGCTTCTCATTAGCTGGCTGCTTGCGGATCGCGGCCTAGACGCCGCTCTTACGTTTACTAGCGACCTGCGCAGCCGCCTCACTCATCGCGTCCAGCTCACCAGCGACGGCCACAGGCCCTATCTGACGGCTGTTGACGCAGTGTTTGGCGAGGACGTTGACTACGCCATGCTAGTCAAGATTTATGGATCTGATCCGCAAGCAGAAACGCGCTACAGCCCGGCTAAATGCATCGGCGCGGAGCGTCAGCCGAAGATTGGCAATCCCGAGTACAAGCACATCAGCACGTCATATGCAGAGCGCAGCAATCTGACGATGCGCATGCATATGCGGCGATTCACGCGACTGACGAATGCGTTTTCAAAGAAAGTTGAGAATCATGCCGCAGCAATCGCGCTGCACGCGATGTACTACAATTTCGTGCGCATCCATCAGACACTCAAGGTAACGCCCGCGATGGCCGCTGGCGTGACTGACAAGCTTTGGGAAATGGACGATCTGGTTGCGATGCTGGAGCGGTGGGAGCTAGCCAATTACAAGCCGGAGTATCAATTCGTGGTCCGCAAATATGATATCGGCAAGGGCTATTCGGTCAGCGTTCTTTGGCGCGGCGGCGAGGTTGATACGATCTATGGATTTGAGCGCGAACATGACGCGCTGGAGTAGATCAGGGAGAAATCGCAGCGCTGGTTGATTGAGAAGCGAGGGCCTTAGCTTGCAGTGAATGGACTCTGGCCTCCCTAAAATGTCCATCCCTAAGCAGCGTTCCAACGTGCAGTAGATAGTATACCATTAAGTTTCCACCGTTCGGATTTTCATAGAGTGTATCGGCGGGCGTCCAAACCCCATATTTATCAGCTTCAATAAACGCTGATGTAATATTTGGAATCACTGAGACGATGTTTGAAGGCCATCTATCATCGCAGCGAAAGCGATCCTCAATGGTGTGAGCCAAGTTACAAAATCTAACCCCAAGCGCTCTACGATCGTCGGCGCGCGATCCGTCAATCCTTCTGAGAATCCAATCGACCCAGACACCCACAACAAGTCCGGTAAATAGCAGCGATCCGGCATGTATACCCGGCAGTCCCGCCAACCAGGTTACCCAGCCCCATGGGTTGTTTCCGACATCTGCCCGAACGATATATCCGTTCCAGACTGCCAGCAGCAGTGGACCGAGAAAAAACCATAGAGCCAATAACAGCCATCGGAATCGCGACGCGATCTTTGCCATCCCGCAATTTTAGCCGCAGGTTCGCGTTCCGATCGAGTCCCGCTCCGCGCCATCCGCAAAATTAACCAAGAGGTTTTTTCGGGGATGTCCCGATCGCTGTTGAACTACGTCGGGCCGACGTTGCCGGAATGAATGTTACGCGGCCCTCGTGACGTGGGCAACGGGGTTGATCGTCATGCGATTGTGGCGAGCTTGAAGGGCCGCACGCAAAACCGACAATTGCTTATGCGCCTTCAATCGTCGGAAGCCCTTGTTGGCCTCGATCATGCCGGCCGCGACCCATCGCAAGGCCATGCCGGCATCCCGCCAGCGTTTGACGTTGCGCGTGACGCGGCGAATGGTGCCCATCATGTTCTCGGCGATGTTGGTACAAGCGAGCGATCGACGAAGCTCCTTCGGCAGCTTCAACCGGACGACAGTCAGGATTTCGTCGAGGCCTTCGAGGATGCTGGCCGCTACGCCGGGCCATTGCTGGTCGAGTCGACGCGCGAGATTGCGGATCAATTTTTCAGCCTTGTCGGCGTCATCGAGCTCCCAGGCCTGGCGCAGCACCCGACGGGTGGCCGCATGATGCTCTTTCGGCAGGCGTTCCATGATGTTGCGCGCCTTGTGGATCTGGCAGCGCTGGATCGCAGCGGCCGAACCGAAGGTGCGGCGGATCGCCTTCGACAACGCCTTCGCGCCGTCGGCGATGAACAGTCTTGGCACCGTCGGGTCGAGCCCGCGCGAGACCAGGTTGTCCAGCAGGGCCTGAACCGTTGCGGCGTTCTCGGTCGCCCCTTCCACCAGCGCCAGCGGATGCTTGTTGCCTTCGCCGTCAACCCCGATCGCGGCCACCAGCACGAGATCGTCGCCGAGATGCAGCCCGTCGATTTGGACCACCAGAAGGTCGAGCGCGGACAGATCGGCAGCCATGAAGTCGGCCAGCCGCGCCGCCGACAGCGCTACGAACCTCCGCGAGGCCGCCGACTTCGAAACCCCCGATCCGGGCGGTGCCGGCACGTCACCCTCGGGCAGCCGGACAGCGCGGCCGAACCGGCGCGTCGACACATTGATCAGCATCAGGTTCATCGCCCAGCGACCGAGCCAGTCCTCCTCCGCCGCCGTTTCCCAGCTCGGGATCGTGACCTCGCGGCCGTCCACGCCCCGGACCCGCGGGCGCTCGACCTCGATCTTGCCGCCGTGGAAGCCGATCCGTCCCCGCGTTCGGCCCCAACGGTGCGCCCGCCGCGCCGCGTCGCGACCGTGGCGCGGCCCGCAGGCCGCCGTGACATCCGCCTCCATCATCGTGCCGAGCGCCTCGATCCCTGCCGCAAGGCAGAACCGATCGAAGCTCGCCCGCACTTCTGCAAACGCTTCGTCCACAGCCCCGGTCGCCGGCCAACCAGCCGGTGTGATATCTCTCGTCATGGCGTTGCTCTCCTTTGTGGAATCAGCACCCCGAGCCTACCGGCTCAAGGTGGGCAACGCCGACCTCTTCAGAAATTCAACAGAACCCGGGACATCCCCGTTTTTTCGCGGGTCATTTTTCAAACTGACCCACTACCCGAACGGCGCACCGTGAACGAAATGAGAACAAATGGCAAGCCTGTTCATCCGATCAGATCGCGTCGCGCCCGTTGAGGTTAGTACGGTCTACAGGGAGCACCCCAATCCCTAGCGAGAGAACGTTCATGGACGCCGATCGGGAACGGGAAATCATCCGGCTTTGGCACCGCCTGCGCCTCCCAGGGCGGCAGGGCCGTCCGGTGGCCGCCATTCTCCGGCAGATCGAGAAAGTCTTGGCTGAGCGGGAACGTCATGCGGCGCGAGATCGAGCGCATGCGGACCCAAATCCATCGCCCGCGCGGCGAAATCCGGCAGCTTCAACGGGCGGGAATTTCGACCGCGTCGGCCGAGGCGCTTCTGGACCGGATGCTCAACAAGATCGACGAACTGTGCGCCGAGCGAGACCGGCTCAAGAAAGAGCAGCTGCCAGTCAAGGGTCGGGTCTTGGGGGGCGGTCATGGTGACCGAACGTCCCCAATGGTACGACGAGACGGACGACCATTCGCCGTGGATAAATGCCTTGGCTGAGGTCAGGATCAGGGCCACCCGGTTGGTGCTATCAACATGTCCAACCTTGCTTCACGCCGGTCGAAAGCCCCGAGAGCTTCCACGGACACAGCTAATCGGTCCGCAACTTGCGTGGCGGCTGGCGTGGACTGCTTTTCGAGAGGTAGCGAGTCGCGGGAATTCATGGCCAGCCCAGTACAAACGGCAAGAACAGCCATCGCGCTCGCAGCGAGATATTCGGTCCTCATAGCGATCATCCCTCCCTTCATCGTCTCATGGACGGGCACTCTCAGAAATGGTTCAGAGTGCTGTCAGTTGGGCCCCGACGCCACGAGTTCCTCGTCCGAATGGAACCATCGCGTCGCCATCATGAGGATCGAAGGAACGAAAGCTCCTGCGAAGCTTTAGAAAAGCATAAGACCGCCGCTCGCCGGTACTAACACGGCGCATGTCGCGGGATAGCCAAAGGTCGCTGCCAGCGACCCGCTGTTCTGAATACAAGCGCTCGCGCAGATAGCCAAAAGCGGCGGTCTCCGGTTCCTTTCAAAAATGGCCAGCCTGCTCCGATCGGTTGCGGAGGAGCGCAGGTGGCGCCGAACCGAAGGCTCCGTTATGCGCAACCGCGTCGACGTCGACTACGTACACAGCCGGGCCATCCTTCGAGTGATCGGCAAGGGACTACGCGTGTCGCTAAGACTAGAGCCTAAATTGCCAGCGCGCCTCAAAACGCAAATCGACCGGCTCAACGAATTGGAGCGCTCACCGTCAGAATTGGAGCGCTCACCGTCAATCGTTCCCGATGCGGAGCATTGGAAGACACCTCGCCATTGAGCCGCGCGGACGGGTCGGCCGAACATGGACGAGCGATGCCATCGGTGAAACGCCATGCGTTAACGATTTTGAACGAGTACGGTGAGGCGCAATCTGAATTGATCGGCAAAGCCGTCGTCCTTACCGACGGAAAGGCAGGCACGGTGGAGAACGTTTGGCTGGATGAATTGCACGGGCTTCGGATTGCGATCAAAGGCCATGATGGAAGATGGCCGGTCTCAACCATTAAGCTTGTGGAGTCCTAGACCCCGCATCGGCTGCGCGCTGCCCAGAGCGCGCGTTTCCTTTCAGAACATTCCAATCAAGATGAAAAAGCCAATCTCGACCAGGAAGGTGGTGGACATGATGGCGACCGTAAGAAACACGTCGCCCATTGAGAACGGGGCCATCGCGCGCCTCATCGCTGCCACGCCCCGTTGGTAGAATTCATATAGGTCAAGAAGGTTTCGGTTCCGAACGGAGCTTTGCCAAGCGCCCGATCGAGGAAACAGAGGCCGCCAACTAGACGGCCTTATCCTTCTTGTTCCGGGTGAAGCGCGGCCTTTTCGGCTAACAAATCAGCAATCAGTTGAGCTATTCCCTCGCTCGCCAACTGATCCGTGACATGGGAGAGAAGGCTGCGGTAGTGCTCGATCTTCTCATTGAGTTCATCGCACTTTTCGCACATTGCCGCCTCGTCGAGTGGTAACCAACCTTTATCAGGTACGTTCCCAAGAACGACAAGTTCGTCGGCCCAAGTCCGGGACGGGGCGTGGCGTAGGTATTTTGGGCTGCGTGATCCGGCGCGGGGACGCGCGACCGCCCGGTTTCGGCATATTTGCGATCTGCGTTTCCGGCTTTGGTGCCCGGTTTATGTTACGAAATCCGCAAGATGGACCAATAACCCATCCGGAACGTGCGTGAGCGCATGGCCGGGCGCTTTCTCGGGCTGACACCGCTAACCTTGCTCCGTAGTCTCAGTGCGCCACTCGGGCGGCGCTCAGCCGTCCTCGATCATTTCCTCGATGATGATCGGCACCAACTCCTCGGCGCAACCGATCAAGAATTTGCGTGCGCCACTGCGCAGCGGCGGCGCATGCCCGGCAACGAAGATCGCGAGCAGTTGCGCGATCGTCGCGCCTTGCACTTCCGGGGTTTGTCCCGCGAAGAACGGAGGGATCAAATCGACGAGATGATCCGACTGCCGCAACGCGGCTTGCATCGCTTCGGGCCTCAATCGGCCTTCTTCCCGCCCATCCTCCGATGACGTTGAAGGATTTCCGTGCGGCGGTCGATTTCGGGCCATAGCTCCGTCTCCGATGGGTCAAAGGAATAATCTCTGCCCGCGAGCATGGCGAGCAGCGCATTGATTTGGTCGTGCGCCGCCTCAAGCGCGTCGATCAGATCGTCGCGCTCGCCGATGGCATCGGAGAGCACGTCGCCGGCTTTGCGGATCGCGATTTGCTGGCGCCGCAATGCGGTCGGGTTGGATTGCCGGAAGGCATGCTGATCGATGATCCGCGCGGCTCGCTGGATTGCGTCTCTGCCGTCTCACGGCAACAGGGGTTGAGCGCGGACAATAGGCAGCCGCTTGATGCGATCGGGGGGCGGAACGGACCAAATGGCCTGATTAAGTTTCGGGTTCATCGAACGCCTCCGCGCGGCAACTTGAGAGGCTTCCAGATCGCCAGCGCCGACCTAATCTGCGCTTGCCGGCGCGGCGACATCAAAACGTAAAGCGTCATCATGACGGCAGCGGCGCGGTGGCCATGGATGTACCACGAGAGCACCACCTTGTTTTTCGGCGTGCCGCTCGGTTTGATTGTCCCGCCGAATAGGGATTGCAACCGCTCTAACGGCCACAGGTCAGCCTGTGAGCCGGTTA
This sequence comes from Bradyrhizobium sp. CB82, assembly GCF_029714405.1. Taxonomy (NCBI): domain Bacteria; kingdom Pseudomonadati; phylum Pseudomonadota; class Alphaproteobacteria; order Hyphomicrobiales; family Nitrobacteraceae; genus Bradyrhizobium; species Bradyrhizobium sp. CB82. The sequence continues at coordinate 1,898,048 of NZ_CP121650.1, forward strand.
GCGCGAGCGACGACGTGAATGAGAAGCTACCCGAACCTTCAAGAAAACCGGCGGCCCACTTCAAGTCGGTCGTTTCAATGTTCGTCTTGTCCATGTGCCTCAACCTCCAAAATCGCATCTTCGATGCAGATGCGTCTTGGCCCGGTCGGCACCGTGGGCCTCAACTGGACGCGCCGGCCGCATTTCCAGCAGCGGTCGAGCACGTTGTCGGGCAGCAGCAAACCTTCCTCTGCTAGATACAGCACGCAAACCACGAAGTCGGCCGTCGCCGCTTCCTTCGCGTTCACCAACTTGATGCGATTGTCGCCGCTATCGCTATCCCTCATTTCCATTTTCCGCCCATCGCGAGCCCCCAAGCCCGCTGAATTGCAATGATAGTGCCCATTCTGTCCCGCCGCATCCTGGGCGGAGCGCAACCGCAATGCTTAAGACAGAATGGGCATGTCGTCACTGCGGGTATTGCTCCGCGAGCGTGCGGGCGAGCGCGATGACGCTGCGCCGCAATTCCGGATTGCTGACCCGCATCATGGCCGCGATGATGTCGTGTCCGTCTTTCGAGGCCGCGAATTCCATCGCTGGCGTGATTTTGACATCGCCTTTCGCCGCGCCGGTAAAGAGCGAAATGTCGCATTCGAGCGCGGTGGCGATTTCACTAAGCCTCGCCACGCTGACGCGGTTGACGCCTTTCTCGTATTTCTGGATTTGCTGGAAGCTGACCCCGAGCCGTTCGCCTAGCTCGCTCTGGCTCAGACCGACCTCCTTGCGGCGCGTGCGGATCATGACGCCCAGCGAGCGATCGGCACTGCCGGCGCTGCGGACTTTCGTTTTGGTGCTTTTAGCCCGTCCCATTGGTTTACTTGCTCCTTCCGGATTTGCCGTGGCCGTCTGCATGGCCATTTCGTTTTTCGGCGCGTTCCTTATTTCTTGCGAGCAAGGCTCGATAAGCCTTTCGCTCCTCGCGCGCCTTCGGGATTTCGCTCGCGTAGTCTGGTCGGTCATCGCGGACTAAATCGTATTTGTAGCCAAGCGCGCCGGCCATCTTAGCGAATGTGGCATGCTGCGGCCGCCGCGTCTTGCCGCCGAACATGTTGCTGACCGTCGATCCGGATAGGCCGGCAAGCACCGCAAGATCGGCCTCCTTGATCCGATCCCTTTGATAGAGCGTCCGGAAGCGATCGATCTCTGGGTCCTTGTCGATGAAATTATAGGATCGGGTCAGCCATAGCGTCCCCGAGTTGTGGCCGATCCTATTGGGCATTCGTCATTTCTCCTTGCGATACACCATTGAGTTTTGTCGCCGGCTTTTTCGCCGCCGGCCTTTTCACCACCTCATATTCGCCCGATCCGGCGGCGCCCGATCGCTTGATGATTTTGGCATTCATCATCTTGTCGAGGATCGGGCTGACCGATACCTCGTTGCGGCCTTGCTCGCGGAATAGCTCGCGCAACTGCGCGGTGGTGAAGGTTTTGCGCCGGGCGATGAATCGCTCGATCTCCTCGCGGTGCGTGCGCTCATGTTTCGGCTCGGCCGCTTTGGGCGGGGGCGCCTCGATCGCGGCGACATCGGCGCGCTGATAATTGCCGCCGTCCAGTTTGCGCACCTTGCCGGCGTCGGCGAGCTTCTTCACCGCATAATAGGCGGATGATGGCGTGCGGTTATCCGCCTTGAAGTGCGCCACCAGATCGGTCAGCGCGAAGGTCGGATTTGCTTCGAGCCATGCCAGGGCGAAAGCTTCCGACGTGATCGGGCGCGTCGGCGCATTGCGATTGAAGGTGACGACATCGGTGATCAGTTCAAACCCGATGTTCTTGAACCCCATCCGCGTAAGCGCGCCGATGACGCGGCCCATATCCTCGTCGGTATCGGTCTCGCAAACGATCCGATACCTATCGCGTGTTGGGGGCGCTGCTTGCTTTGCCATCGTTGCCTTTCTCCGGCTCGCTTATGATCGCCGCCGCTCGACCACCGAGCGCCGTGACGACTTCCCCAAGGGAATGGGTGCGATTGACCGAGACGCCGCTGTCGATCTCGTGCCATTGGCCGGCCGGATCGAAGGGCGGTGCGAACACCGTGATGGCGGCTCGTTCATTGAAGCGGATTAAGGCGGCGACCCCGTCCGCGGCGCGCCGGTAGGGCCAGCGGCGCAAGGCGGGGGCCCCATGGGCCTGCGGATAAGCCGGATCGGCGTTATCATTGACGAGCGAGCGGCAGTGCCAAACGCCGCATTCAATCGGCATCGCCGCCGCGCGCCCTCTTTTGTATTTTTGGAAGTTGCAGAGCGCGCCGGCACTTTTGCTCAAGGAGCCAACCGGCAAAAGTTTACAGCAAAGCTGACAATCCCCGCACGGCTGCATGGGGTTGTGTCCTTTCACATACGCATTTTTATTGGGCGCGCGCCGGGTTGATCCCTGCTGCTGCGCCATGCCGGTTATTCCCGGTTCGTGTCTGGCATTCGTAATACGGAAAATCGCATCGGTTGCAAAGGCAAACGGTGCGCGCGCTTAGCCCCTATGCCGGATAAGTTTTTTCGGAACCTTTTCACTGATCCTGTCGGGGATTTGTGCTTTAGGTATTCGCGCGGACATGCAACCGACGGTGAGAAAATCACGACCGGCGGGGAACACATACGCACCCCCGACCCGCACAACGCGGTCAGTCGGGGGCTTCCCGTCGAAACTTGGCCCGCTCTCCAATGCCGGAGAGCGGGTCCTCTTTGTATCTGGGAGTGAGTCTGTGAGCGCGCGCCGGGCTCAATGGCCGGCCCCGGCTAATCGCATGGCTGACCGTTTACGGCCCGGGTAAATGGTAAGGCCGTCCCATACTGACGTGCCGAATGTTTCAATCTCCGTTCCGATCTCGGATTGAACCGAGATGCTCGTTAATTCGAAAAACGATCAGGACAAATTCGCAGCCGACGCGGGTCACTGTGATCGCGACCACCGGCCCGAAGATACTGAGCAAGATGGATAGGAAGCCAGCAAATGGATTGACCGCCATGATGGCTAGACCTGATACGATGCCGGCAAGCCCGGCCAGCGCCGCAAGTCCGACCATCATCCCGAACAGCGGCCGAACGAGGGTCGGCGTAATGAACCGATCCCATTGGAAAATCTCTCGCCAATTGTGCATCTATTCCCCGCATGGATCATGCCGCCAGCTTGTAGCGGCCCAAGAAAACAAGGTCGCCTTGCTGTTGCGCTTTAGGCTGGATCATTAAGGCCTGCCCGCCTGTACCGATACGGTGGGCCCCCGCTTTCTGTTTCGGTAGAGGCAGAAACGATGAAGCGGTCCCATTGAAACAGGTCGCTGAACGTGAACATTCTCTCTCCCCCAGCAAATCGGACCTGACCCGCGTCGATCCGACTCAAGGCAGGCAAGCCCTGCCGCATCGAATGTAGCACGAGCCATGCGGGCGGGCGGGTTGAGATTGCCGCAAAGTGCGGCCACAATCTGTCATTCCCGTTTGTATCATCAAGATGACCCTGACTTTCGAAGATTTTCCCCCCGGCCGTTTCGGCACGTTTGGCCCACGCCATGTCAGCCGCGACGAGATCTTGGCCTTTGCCGCCGAGTTCGATCCGCAGCCGATGCATCTCGACGAGAAGGCTGCTGGCAAAAGCATGCTCAAGGGCCTGTCCGGCTCGGGCTGGCATCTCTGCTCGCTGATGATGCGGATGATGGCCGACGGCTTCATCACCCGCGCCGCCTCGCTCGGCTCGCCCGGCGTTGACGAGGTGCGTTGGCTCTCTCCTTTAAGGCCCGGCGATGAACTGACCCTCGACGTCGACGTCGTGGAGGCGCGCGCCTCGAAGAGCCGGCCTGAACTCGGCATCGTCAAGTTCAAGTGCACCGCGCGCAATGCGAGAGGCGAGGCGCTCTGCGAGATGACCTCGCCGATCCTGATCAAGCGGCGCGATGGGGCTTGAACGATGCCGTTCTTCGAGGACATATCGATCGGCCTGCGCCGCGAGATCGGCTCCTACACATTCACCGCGGAAGCCATCAAGACATTCGCCGCGAAGTTCGATCCGCAGCGCTTTCATCTCGATGAGGAAGAGGGCAGGAACTCGCTGTTCGGCGGGCTTGCTGCGTCCGGCTGGCATGTCGGCTCCGCCTGCATGAGCCTGCTCGTCGCAGACGGCCAGCGCCTTGCGGAGGAAGCTGCTGCTCGCGGCGAGAAGATCGCGGTGTGGGGTCCGTCGCCGGGCTTTCGCGACCTGCGCTGGATCAAGCCGGTGCTCGCGGGTGATACCGTGAGCTTCGCGAGCGAGATCATCGACAAGCGCATGTCCGCTTCGCGCCCCGGTTGGGGCATCCTGCAGGCTACCACCACCGGCACCAACCAGCGCGGCGAACAGGTGTACGCGATCACCGCGACCGCCTTCGTGCCGATGCGCGGGTGAGGAGTGGTCAAACCAGTTCCAATCTGAACGGCCAAAATGCGCGGCAAGTGTTGCCCGCGCGCTATGGACGGGATCGGCACTGGCTGCCATAAGCCTCGCCATGCGGTTCGTCGCGAAGCATTTCGCGGAACCATTGAATTGCTAACTAATTGTGAACCTGTCGCTGTCTATTTGAACCAACGGGATAGAGGACAGGGAACGAGGACCATGGCAGACCGCAGCGCACTCAAGCTGGTCGGATTCATCTTCGCCACCGCGACAGTCGCAGTGATGCTGATAGCCGGCATGGTGGTGCGGGGCTATGCCGATGGCGGCTATACCCTCGAAGCCTCGACCGTCGCCGCCGATCGCTAACCGTTCCTTAACCCATCACATCGCCGGCGCGAGGCGAGCCGTTTCAGCGGCTGTAGACCAGCGCCAGGATCGCGATCGCAACCGCCAGCAGCCCGATAAAGCGGACCATGATCGTGCCGAACTGCGTCGGCGCGGGACGCAGCGGGATCGGGTCCGTGTTCTCGGGCCGAATGCTTTGCATCTGAAACCGTCCCCTGCCAAGGCCTGCGAATGCGGCCCGCGCTAGGCTTTGGTCGCGGGGAAGACGGAACAAGTTCAAATCATCATCTTGATCTGTCGGCGTGCCACATTCGCCGCCGTCATGCCCGGCTTGACCGGGGGCCTCTGGTACGCCGCGGCTTCTCCGTATCCCATCGCTGTCTCTGGGGTAGTGGATCATCCGCTTTCGCTTTCGCGGGCGATGACGCCTGGCCTTGTGGCGCTCCACGTTGGACGCCTTCCAAATGAAAACCGCCGCGCTCCCTTGGGAACGCGGCGGTCGAAATGTTGCGGACTGCGATCAGCTGTTGCGCAGGCCGTCGGCGGCGCGCTTCCACTGCGCGACGTTGTCGGCAATCATGCGGGTCGACTTCATCGCGGCCTGGCTGAGCTGGGCGTAGCCGGAGATCTCGCGCTGGACGCGCTGGCCTTCGGCATGCAGAAGATCGCGCAGGCTCTCCAGCTCCGAAATCAGGTTCTCGATCTCGGCAAGGGAAGTGCCGGCGACGCGCTGGATCAGCGAGTTGACGTTGGTGACGGTGGCTTCCGCGCTCGAATCGAGTGCGGGCTCGCTGCCCGCAGCCGGGCGGCGCAGATAGGCGATGTCGTTGCGCACGAAGTCGCGGATGCCGGCCTCGACCTCCGTGACCGCGGCAAGGTTGCTGTCGGCGACCTCGGTCTCAGTTGATTCAATCTTTTCCGAACGAATGGCGTTCATCGTTGTTCCCCTGTTCGCGTTGAGCGCAGCGCGAGTGTCCCCCGCACGACGACGTCTGTAAGGCAGGAAGCATCAGGGCGTCCGATTTTGACCGCATATAGGCCGAGATGCGGCAAGGATCGACCATTCGGCGGCTTTGCCGTGGCGGCGCTTGCGGGAAGAGGCGAACCATCACCAGCTCTTCTTGAATCCCGCGGTCAGGCTCTTGTTGGTGGTGCCCTGCGCGGTCTCCCCGACGGAGCCGGAAACGGTAACGTTGTCGAACAATTTTTGCTCGGCGCCGACCTTGCGCAGCCATTTGTCGTCAGTTGTCGACATGGTCTGTCCGGCGACGATGCTCGTGCCGGTCTCGCCGAAGGTGACCTTGGCGGACTGGTCGGTTTCGTAGTTGCGGGTGGTGCGGCCGGCGATGCCGGGGATCGGCGTCGTGCCCTGCTGGTTGACGCTGTAGCCGTTCTGGACCGTCAGCGAATGATCGTCCGACAGCGGCACCGATTTGCTGAGCGAGGCACCGAGCTTGCTGCTCTCGGCGCCGGGATCGACGCGGGCTTCCACCGCGGTCTTGTCCCAGATCGAGCCCGCACCCGGCGCGGTCGCCCTCGCCCAGGCGCTGCCGGAGGATTGCGGCAAGCTGCCGCCATTGGCGGCCTTCTCGGCCAGCAGCTCGGACATCGTGGTGGGCTCGTGCGTCACCGTCATGTCGGCGCCGACCTGGGTGTCCCAGAACGGGGTGACCGATTGCTTGACCGTCACCGCCGATGTGCCGTTGGCGCGCCGCTCGTTCGACCAGTTCGGCTCACCATTGGCCGCCGCCTGCGCGCGCTTCTTCGCCGCCATCAGCTCGTTGAGCGTGGTGGCGTCGATGTTGAGCTGGGTCCAGTCGAGCTTGTCGACGTCGATGTCCTTGAGCACGTCGGGATCGTTGACGTCGGCCGCTTCGTCGGTCTCCTCGGGCGCGGCCGTGGCCTGGTCCGGCTGCATCGGTACGATCTGCGCCGGCGCCTCCGTCACGGACACCAACATGACCACGGCCGCCAGCATCGGCAGCCTGGTCCAGCCAAACCCTGTCGAGAATTCCATTCGTCCTGCCCGCAAGCCCGACGCATGATCGGGAAAACCGTGCGTTGTTTTCCGGTGATGCCATGCGACCAATCATTCCGCGTCCACGATGCGGAGATATCGTCGCAAAATTGTGGCGGCAAGCACTGAACGAAACTCACATCAAAGTGCGAAACCAACGGGCCGCGCGAACGGCGCGCGCCCGACGACAATGTGCGCGCTAAGCGACCCGGCGGGGCTGGTGGCCGGATGTGCGCGCGTCGCCGGGCCCGGGAGAGACGGGACCCGTTGGTGCCCTCACCCCATCCGGCTCATCTTCGGCAGATGAATGGGACGGCCGAGCACCTGCTCGACGAGATCGAAGGTGTCGACCAGCACGCGCATGTTGAGCAGACGGCCGGCCTTGAACTGCGCGAACTGCGCCACCCGCAGTGAGATCGGCTTGTCCGAATCGAGCGCCGTCAGCGAATAGCGCAGCATGGAGGATGCGGAATCCACGCCCAGCATGATGGTCTCGCGGTCGAAGCGGCGGACGCGGAAATTGTCCGCGATCCGGCGGATGACGTCGAGCACGGCGTCCTTGCCCCGTCGGGCGCCGAGGCACGGAAACATGTCGATCGGGCCGTAGATCGCCCAGTCGACGTCCTCGTCGATCAGGGCCTCGATATCCTCGAAATGCCGGTCGTTGATCGCGCGATGCAATGCACGCGAGAAACGCCAGAGGCTGTGCTCTGTCATTTGGGTCGTTCCCGAGACTGGATTGCAAAAAAACGAAAACAACCATGCACCGTCAGCGCCGCAGGGTCGCGGAATTCATTAGTACGCAAACAAATAGGCGTTTTTCGCCCGAACGCAATTCACAATTTCGAAATGCACAAGTGAGCGCGCTTTGTGACATTCACAATAGAATTTACCGGTCCGTCCGGGCGACGGGTTCCCGCTCGACGGCGATCGCGTCGTCGCGCATCGCCAGCAGGCCGAACAGCACGGCGCCGCCGACGCCACCGATCACGGCCCCCAGTGGCATGAAGGTGAAGAACACCAGCATGCCGCTATAGCCCTCGAAATTCGTGGTCTTGAAGATTTCGACCCAGGCGAGCCCGGCCCCGATGCCGAGCGCGGCCCCGCCCAGCGATCCCAGAAACAGCCCCAAAACGGCAAGCAACGCGATTCTCATCGGCCCGGAGTCGGTTAGCCGGCGTCCACAACGCCCCGAGATGGGTCTGGGGAGGGAGGAGGGAGGTTCAATTGCGCCATCTTTGCTTTGCCCCGCCTGCGCGAGAGGCTGGAATTCAAGCGCAGCTTGAATTCCGGGTGAGCGGGAGTCTCCGCGTGTCCATTTGTTGCCGTCCTTGCGGAGACTCGTCCGTCATCCCGACCTTCCCCCGCAAGCGGGGAGAAGGGGCCTACATCGCCTCCACGGGCGCGCCCACGATCAGCGGGCCGATCTCGCGCTCGAGCACCTGCTGCACCAGATCGTAGGAATCGATGATCTCGCGGATCTCCGACACCAGCCCGTCGCGCAGCGAATAGAACACGGCCATGTCGACTTGCACGACGCGCTCGTTGGTCCGCTTTCTGAAGAAGGCGCGCAAATAGGCTGCGACCTGATTGCCTTCGGCGACGACACGTGCCGGATCGTGGCGGATCTCCGAATAGCGCGACCGCACCGCCTGCCAGAGTTTTCGCAGCTCGGCCTTGCCGTGTCGCGGCACCATGTGCGGCAGCACGTCGATCGGCGCGTGGGTGAGGAAGTCGACGTCGTCAGTGCAGCACGCCAGCGCCGCATCGCGATCGCCGCGCGCAAAAGTGTCGAGGAGATGCAGCACGCGCTGCCTGTTCAGACTCTCAACCGTCATGCTCCGCCGCCCTCTTTGGCCCGCGCATCGCAAACGCTATCGCGGCCTGCCCGATCCCGGCAATCCGCAAAACCACCGGGAATTGCAGGGCTTTTGACGCGCCGGCGCAATACCAGGTTCACGACACGCAATTGCAGGTTATGTGATTCCTTCCCTGCGCGGATTCGTGCGCGGGATTCGCCTTTGCGATGGCGCGCCAGACATGGTGTGTGGCGCGCGATGCCTGGTCTTAGGGGAACTCCATCGCCCCTATGCTTGTTGAGGAGGCGACATCGCATCCGGAGACTTCAACATGAAATCCTCGCTTCTCATGCTCGCCGTCGCGCTCTCGCTCGCAGTGCCCTCAGCCGCCAATGCCAAGGGGTGCATCAAGGGCGCCATTGTCGGCGGCGTCGCCGGTCACTATGCCGGCCACCACGGCGCCCTCGGCGCGGCAGCCGGCTGCCTCTATGGCCGGCATCATGCCAAGGAGAAGCAGCAGCAACAGAGCCAGGTGAACGGGCAGGGCAAGCTTTAAAGCGCGATTGATTGGTGGCCCGCCGGGAGCGGCGTGCCACCAATTGTTCGCGAGGGTTGGGTTAGACGACGACGGTCGTCGGCGTCCGCAGCCACGCTTCATGGGTGATTGCCACCATCGACGGCACGTCGATGATGCCGATGCTGCCCCAGGTGAACATCGCATAGCCGGGCTTGGTGCCGTCGATGCCTGACGGCACGGACGTGTCGAGCTGATGCGCCAGCCAGCTGATGGTGCCGTAGCCGCACAGGCTGACGCAGTGGTCCTCGTTGTTGTCCTGCGTGTAGCCGGTGGCGACCCACCCGGTCTTGAAATTGTTCGCGCTGCAGGTGGTCTCGAGCTGGTCGGCGGCGACGCCGATCTTGACCGGCCCGTGAACCAGCGCGCTCTTCAGCACCGCCGGGTTGGTCCAGTCGACCGTAGTGTGCGAGCCGTCGTCATAGGTGTGGTCGCTCTGGCTGAAGCCTTCCTTCTGCATCCACTTCAGCACGCTAATGAGGGTCGCGCCTTCGTAGACGCCGTGGGCCTTTGCCCATGTCTCCACCTCGGCGTCGCTGATGAAGATCTCCGGCTTATGACAGGCCTTGGCAAAGGCCTCTTCGGCGGTCACGCAGTCGCCGTGGACGTCGTTGTGCCAGATCGAAAGTTGTTTGGGGAAGAACAGATGATGGGCCGGGACCTGAGCCAGCGCCACATGCGGCATCGCTGCTGCCAGTTCGTGTCGCGGGCTCGGAATTGCACCACGCTTCACTGCCATTGCCATGTCTATCACTCCTCTAAATAACCACCCCAGCAACTCGTAATTGAAATATGAAAATCGTTAGGTGAAGTAGATCACACCGGCAAGGCGGCAGATCACAGGTTCGCTTCACAAGCCTGTGTGCAATCAAAACGTGCATAACATGAACAAGTCGCGCCCGCCCCGCGCGTCAATTCCCGGGCGCGATGAAACCGCAAGCCTGGAAGGCACAACCACAACCATTCGTTGATATGCGCGACCGGCGCCTCTTTGAACCCGGCCACTCCCATGCTACCGACACGGCCAGCGGCAATCGGGCCGCGTTTCCAACCGATGGAGGGCGTCATGCGCAAGATCAGCGATCTCGAAAACCTCCCCAGCTTTCAGCATCACGCGTAAGCGGCGGAATTCCTTTCCCTTCCGAAACGCACGTCAAGCGAGGCAGGCGCGTCGTCCATGGCGACGTCGAGCTCACCGAAAAGCTCGGCCGCAACGATTTGTGCCCGTGCAACTCCGGACGCAGGTTTCAAGGCCTGCTGCATGCGGTCCGGGGCGTATGACGGGTCGAACCGGGGTTATTATTTTTAGGGAGTAACCGCCGGGCGGCGAACGACCTTCCAACTCAGCATGTCGGAGCTTCGCGAAAACGAAAGCTCCGGCACTGCAAGTTGCTCGATCCAAGTGCCTTTGGGCAACTGCCCTAAGCGGCGCAAAGGCAGGCGCATGGCTTTAAAATATGGATGGAGAACTCAATACTTTGCAACGACGGGGCCACCAAACTGGTACGCCAGTCCTATCATTCCAATGTGCGTATTGAGTTTCAGATTCGTGGCTACCGTTACAACTGAAACACCGGGCGATACGAGCGACAGTGAATTGCTCCACGTTCCGAAGTCCGAGTAACGATACTCAGCTCGAAGCATCCAGTTTGCGAAGATTTTCGCGTCGATGCCGACTCCGGCCGTCCAGCCCGTTCGCGTGGAACTGTTCGTCGCCGTCGCAGCAGCGGGGATTGCAGTTGGTCCGCAAAGCGGATCAGTCAGGCTGGTTTCGCAGGTGATGGAGTTGGAGAACTTCTGGAAGGCAATACCGCCAGTCCCATAGAGCAGCACATTGGGAGTGACCAGATATCCGAGCCGACCCCGCACATTCGCATCCCATTGAGCTCTTACACTCGATACATCGGCTCCCGGTCCCGGGACACCCAAAATGCAAGTGACCGTGCAGCCGGGCGCCCCCACGGTCGTAACGGTTCTGTCAAAATACGCGGCATCGACGACAACGCCTGCAACCCACTGAGGCGCGAACTGATAGTCGTATCCGGCAAAGCCCCCAAAGCGACCGCCTGAGGGGCTAAAGCGTCTCGGCGAACTACCGTCCACCGTTGGGGGAGGAATGACAAAGCCCGGCGCGACAACGCCGATCGACGTCGTCGTCCAATTGGCGTTGGCCTGCTCGCCGCCGAGCGAGGCTCCAACATAAAAGCCTGTCCAAGTCGAAGCGACTGCTTCGGGTGCTTGGTACCGAGGCGCTTTCACCGCCATATCGGCAGCGGATGCGCCCATTGCGCTGGCCGCGAGAACGGACACCGCCAAAGCAAGTTTTTTCATGAAAAGCCCCAAGCATTCGCCGAACGAACCAAAGCTTAAACCGGTTCTTTGCTCTCAGATGTAACGTTCAAGCCACAGTCGAAGCATTTCGGCCGCCGGTTGCGCTCCTTGGAACGCGTCCTCCGACGGACGTCCATCGCCTGACGATCGGTATCATGGTATTGGTAGCCGAGTGAGGGCGACGGGAAAGCTACAGGATGATGCGATTTGCGGCACGTGGTCGAACGGCAAGACCGGGGGTCAGGCTTGAGTGGCTATTCTGGAGCAGCCTAAAAGTCAGTTTCCAGAAAGCGCGGCGGCGCCTCGCATGGAACGATCCCCGACGGCTACTTGAGCGTCATTCGATCACATCAACTGGCCGCTTTTGCAAAAACGCCCCTTGCCTTGCAAAAGACCTGCCTTGCTGCGTGATACCACCACCCCATTCTTTCGAAAACAAATCTGGCTTCTGTTTTCGAAAGGTGAAGTATCTTCTCGTTGACAAAAATTTTGTGCGGACTTCTGGGGGCGCCATTTCTTTCAACAGCAATAACTTCTGCATCATAAGTCAGGCCATGCAATTCTGCGAAGATCATGGCTTCGATGATCAGTAGATCTATGCAATATTTTTTATATTTATCATCGCCACTAAATTTCGTGCTTTGCGGGTGATATTTTCTACTTGCCAACCATGCATAGATCGCTCCTGAATCAAACAGGAAAGCGGCGGCGGCTTCCATGCCGTCCTTATCTTTTACCGCAAGCGTGAAAGCTTTCTGACGACGAACACTGTTCTCGATGAGTGTCTCTGCAACGCTTAGCGGGGCATAGCTCTGCTCGCCATTACTAATAAGATTGCTCTCGTAAAACCTGCAAAAGTCAGACGCCGAGATACTTTCTATTTTTGCTTGTCTTGCTGTTTTTTTATATCTAGCTCTTCCGTCTTTCGAAATGGTTTTCAGTACGTTGTCTCTGGCTTGCGCATACGCATCAACACGCTCATAATTTTGTTTGCTGGGTGGACGGATGTATTTTGGCATTTCGATGCATTCAAACCCAGCTTTGATGAACGCGTCGCGAATGATGCCTGAATCGTTATCCAGAATGAATTGGCAATAACCAATCGATCCAGGAAGCTGCTTTATAATATCGGTAATCGCGCCTCGCTTCTCTTCATCACTTATGTGTTTGTCGAGAAAGACGAATGAGCTGAGGCGTCTCCAGTTATCTGAACTTGTTATCCTCGGAAAAATGCCCATTATGTTTGTTTGGCAATATGGAAAAGCGCATATTAGCTTGCCGGCTTTATTAAATGCTTTGGCTACACGGAGCTTCTTCCCGTACGCGATATCTACGAACCAGGGCTGGGAAAAGATCGATATCTCGTCCAGGTGCACGCCCGCGATCCAATCACACTTGCTCCGATTCTTCGGCGCGAGCATCGCCGTCAAAAGCCTGCCCCTCCAATTTTCGAGCGCGATGCTCAATATCGTCCAGCGTTTGATCGTCCAGTCCATTGGCATGCTCGAACTCGGCCGCCATTTCGCGGACCAGGCCAAGCAGCTCCGTCACGTTCTTGTTCTTCAGATCGTCACGATTAGCCCGCCGAGGCCCCGGTGGTTTGTTCAGAGTATTCGGGAGCAACGCAAAAGTGAGTGCGCAGAAGGATTACCCAAATCGAAAAGCCGCTCCGGACTCCAACATATTCGCCGACTTACACGGCCTAGCTGAGCGCCGCAGCAGTCGACTCGCGTTCTTAAAACCAGTGGAGGGCGCCATGCGCGGGGATCGCGATCTCGAAAACTTTCCCTGCTTTCAGCATCACGCGTAAGCAGCGGAAGTTCTTCGCAAGCGCGGACGGCGCGTCATTCACGGCGACGTCGAGCTGAGCGAAAAGCCCCGTCGCAACGACCTCTGCGCCTGCGGCTCGGAACGCAGGCTTCAAAACCTGCTGCATGAAATCCGGCGCTTGTGACGGCACAAACCCGAACCATTGCTTTCAGGGGGTAGCTGCGTGCGGTGCGGTGATCTCTCTCTCAACGCGTCATTCCGGGGCGCCGCGAAAGCGGCGCGTCCCGGATTCATTGCGCACTTCGTTCCGCAACGGATGCCAGCGCTGCAAACCCTATCTCTTCTTCCACCCGCCCCGTCGCCCAGGCGCCCCACCGGTCGACTTCGGCGCGGGCCCGAACTCCGGGCCAGACTGCCGCGAGTCGGTTGGCAGGATGATCCTGCTAGCTCCGCCGAACGGTTTTGACGGCAGCGCGCGGTTCGCGCGGTAGGGCAGCGACTCCGGGCCGTGCATCTCGTCGAGATGCGGCTTGTGGACCTTTGAGCCGCTGCCGCCGCTGGCCTTCAGCGCGGAGGTCACGGTCTTTTTCTTCATCGCGCTGACCGGCAAGTTGGCGGCGTCGCCGTATTTCCGGGTGCCGGCATAAGCGCCGGCCTTGCCCTGCACGATGCGCTGTTTGGCGGTGGGGTCGTCGACCACCGCGAGTTCGGTGGCGCGCAGGCGCTTGACCTCGTCGCGCAGACGGGCGGCTTCCTCGAAGTTCAAATCGGCGGCGGCTTCGCGCATCCGCGTCTCGAGGTCGGCGAGCACGGCTTCGAAGTTGTGGCCGATCGAGATGACGTCGTCGGTCATGTCGTGGCCACCGACCTCCACCAGCACGTGATCGCGCTCGTAGACGGAGTTGAGGATGTCGCCGATCTGCTTCTTCACGCTCTCCGGCGTGATGCCGTTGGCGCTATTGTACTCGACCTGCTTTTCGCGGCGTCGGTTGGTCTCGGCGATCGCGCGCTCCATCGAGCCGGTCATGCTGTCGGCATAGAGAATCACCTTGCCGTCGACGTTGCGCGCGGCGCGGCCGATGGTCTGGATCAGCGAGGTCTCGCTGCGCAGAAAGCCTTCCTTGTCGGCATCGAGGATCGCGACCAGCGCGCATTCGGGAATGTCGAGGCCCTCGCGCAAGAGGTTGATACCGACCAGCGCGTCGAAGGCACCGAGCCTGAGGTCGCGGATGATTTCGATGCGCTCGATGGTATCGATATCGCTGTGCATGTAGCGCACGCGAATGCCCTGCTCGTGCAGATATTCGGTGAGGTCCTCGGCCATGCGCTTGGTCAGCACCGTGATCAGCGAGCGATAGCCGGCCTGTGCGGTGGCGCGCACCTCGCCGACGAGGTCGTCGACCTGGGTGCGGGCGGGACGGATGTCGACGGGCGGATCAATAAGGCCGGTGGGGCGGATCACCTGCTCGACGAACACGCCGCCGCTCTCGTTGAGCTCCCAGCCGCCGGGCGTCGCTGATACCGCGATGGTCTGCGGCCGCATCATGTCCCATTCTTCGAACCGCAGCGGGCGGTTGTCCATGCAGGAGGGCAGGCGGAAGCCGTATTCGGCGAGCGTTGCCTTGCGGCGGAAGTCGCCACGGAACATCGCGCCGATCTGCGGGATCGTGACATGGCTTTCGTCGGCGAAGATCAGCGCGTTGTCGGGCACGTATTCGAACAGCGTCGGCGGCGGCTCGCCGGGGCGGCGTCCCGTGAGATAGCGCGAATAGTTCTCGATGCCGGCGCAGCTTCCCGTCGCCTCCATCATCTCGAGATCGAAGGTCGTGCGCTGCTCCAGCCGCTGCGCTTCCAGCAGGCGGCCCTGGTCGTGGAGCTGGTCGAGCCGCTGTTTCAATTCGAACTTGATCGACTTGATCGCCTGCACCAGGGTCGGGCGCGGCGTCACATAGTGCGAGTTGGCGTAGATCTTGATGAATTCGAGCTCGTCCTGCTTGTGGCCGGTGAGCGGATCGAACTCCTCGATATTCTCCACAGTGTCGCCGAACAGATTCACGCGCCAGGCGCGGTCCTCATAGTGCGCCGGGAAGATGTCGATCACGTCTCCTCGAACGCGAAATGTGCCGCGGGTGAAATCGGCCTGCGTGCGCTTGTATTGCAGCGCGACGAGGTCGGCGATGAGCTGGCGCTGGTCGATGCGCTCGCCCTTCTTCAGCGCGAAGGTCATGGCGGTATAGGTCTCGACCGAGCCGATACCGTAGATGCAGGAGACCGAAGCGACGATGATGACGTCGTCGCGTTCGAGCAGCGCGCGCGTCGCCGAGTGGCGCATGCGGTCGATCTGCTCGTTGATCGACGAATCCTTCTCGATATAGGTGTCGGTGCGCGGGACGTAGGCTTCCGGCTGGTAATAGTCATAATACGAGACGAAATACTCGACCGCGTTGTCGGGAAAGAAATTCTTGAACTCGCCATAGAGCTGCGCGGCGAGCGTCTTGTTCGGCGCGAGGATCAGGGCAGGGCGCTGCGTCGCCTCGATCACCTTGGCCATCGTGTAGGTCTTGCCCGAGCCGGTGACGCCGAGCAGGACTTGGCTGCGGTCGTTGCGCTCGACGCCTTCGACGAGTTCGGCGATCGCGGTCGGCTGGTCGCCCTTGGGCTGGTATTCCGACTTGATCTCGAAGCGCACGCCGCCTTCGGACTTTTCCGGGCGCGGCGGCCGATGCGGCGTCCACACCCGCATCGAGCCGTCGTCCTTGCGGAACTCCGGCCGGCCCTCGCGGATCAGCGCCTCCAGCGCGTCCGCGGTCGCCTTGACGCCGAGCGCCTCCATCTTGCTGCGTGGTGGGCGGGCGAGAGCTTCGGCATCGTCCTCTTCCGTCGGCAGCCCGAGCTGCCGCGCCAGTTCCGGATCGAGGAACGGCACGGTGGCGGCAGTGCCGTAATTGGCCTGCGGGGCCTCTTCCAGCGCACCAGCCTCCGGGGAGCGGGGCGAGCCACGAGTCGAATCCTGCGGAAAATCCTTCGGCGTCGAGGCCCGCGCGCGATGTGCGGCGGCCTCGCCGCCGGCGCGGCGGTCACGCGAATTGTCTGGTGGCGGCTGCAAGCCGGTGCCTGATCCAAGCCCCGCGTCGCCGCGATTGATCGCGGGATTGAGCAGTTCGGCCAATGCCGGCGCGATCGGCTGCACGTCGGGCCGATGTGCTTTGGATTTCGGGGTTTTGACGGATTTTTCGGGAGGAGCAGGTTTCTTCGCCATCCCCCGAATATGGGACGAGTCCGCCCCTCAGGAAAGGGCGAAGGCCTTCGCTCATAGCGGCCTGCTGACAGCAGGTTGGCAGCAGGCTCACGCGGCCGGCAGCGACCCGTCTCCTTGGACGGCCGCCCGCGGCTTGAGGACGTCGAGATGGATCCCACCGCAATGGGTGCAACGCATGGTCCAGTACTCGCATCCGGCCCGGCCGCCGATCACGCGAAGCACGGCGAGCTCGCCGTCACATTCCGGGCAGCTCGACCGCACCGCGCGTTCACAGGATTGGGCCAGCGGTTGCGTCTCTTCGAACTCGATCTGCGACATGACTTCAATCCTCCTTCTGCCACCGCGCTGTGTCAAAAGATCCTGGTCAGAAATCCTATTCGTCCTGCTCCGTCCGCCGGCGGAAGCGGTCGATATGGTGCTTGGCATCGGCGATCGCGGCTTCCGGGTCGGGCCAGGCGAAGCCGACCTCCATTGCCGGAAACAGCACACCGTCGATGGCGAGCAGGCTCAAGTCGGCGCGCCGGATGCGGGCGTGCCAGAGGCCCTTGCCAGCCTCGAACGATTCGATGTCAAAGCCGTCGTAAAGCGTCGTCATTGCTGGTCCCCAATTTCTCGTTGGAGGGTCAGAAGACCACGTCTCGCCGAAAACGTGTGTGAAGCCGTTCACACGGAGCCGGCCTTTTGCATCAGGCGCGCGCGGCGAGGCGGCCGGTCTTGCGCGGGCGCGCTGCGGGTTCCGCAGCAGCGCGCATGATCCAGCGGCGGAACGCGGCAAAATCGCGCTGTTCGGTCTGGAAGCTGCGATACACCAGATACCAGCGCATGCCCTTGGGCACCGAGAGATCGAACGGCGCTACCAGCCGGCCGGCGGCGAGATCGTCGTCGATATAGGGGCGGATCCCCATGGCGATGCCGAGGCCGTCGACGGCAGCCTGCAAGGCCTGGCCATAGAACTGGAACTCCGGCCCGCGTGCGCTGATGCGTGTGAGGTTTGCCGCCTTGAGCCAGATCGGCCAGTCCTCGGGTGAATGCGCGACGCGGATCAGATTCTGGCCCTTGAGATCGGCCGGCTTCTTCAGCCCGGCGGCTAGGCGGGGTACGCAGACCGGCGTGAGGTCGCCGGCAAACAGCGGCTCGGCAATGAGCCCCGGCCAGTCGCCGGTGCCGAGCTTGATGCCGCAGCTCCAGTCCTCGCCGAACGGCACCGTGGCGCCGCCGGTGGTGAAGCGTACTTCGATATCGGGTTCCTCGCTGCGAAATTCGGAGAGGCGCGGGATCAGCCAGCGCATCGCAAAGGTGTGGCCGATACCGATCGTGAGCACGCGCACGCTGGAGGGCGCCGTCACCTGCGCGGTGAGACTCGCCAGCGCGTCGAAGATCGGCGTCAGCCCGCTCTGATAGGCGCGGCCGGCTTGCGTCAGCACGAGCTTGTTGGCCTTGCGCTCGAACAGTGCGACGCCGAGGCGCTCCTCGAGCAGATGCACCATGCGGCTGACCGCGGCGGCCGAGACGTTCAGTTCGAGGCCGGCGCCGGCAAAGCTGCCGCTCCGCGCCGCCGCCTCGAATGCCTTGATGCCATTGAGAAAGAGCAGCCGCCGCAAATGCCGTACCCTCAGGAAAACTGATGCCAGGCCAAGATAACTCAGTTTGCGCGGATGGGGCAAGCGAGGCAGAAATATCAGCGTAATCCATGCTGATTTGTCGAGAGGCGCTGCGGCCCTTCGCCTCTTCCCGCGTGCGGGGAGAGGCCGGAATTTACGCGAAGCAAATTCAGGGTGAAGGCGAGTCTCCGCGAACTGCTACCGTGATTGTGGACGCAGCGCCTCGGCCCACCCTCTCGCCGCAAGAGCGGCAAGGGAGACGAACAGCCTGCGCCCCTACCTGAGCCACAGGAGATCCTCTCGTGACGCCCACCATGATCGCTGCCCTCGGATTGCTGATGGTCGCCACTGCCTTCCTGTCGGGGCTGTTCGGCATGGCGGGCGGGCTGATCCTGATCGGCGTGCTGCTGGCGCTGATGCCGCTGCCGACCGCGATGGTGCTGCATGCGATCACGCAGATGGCCTCGAACGGCTGGCGCGCGCTGCTCTGGCGCGCGCATATCCGCTGGCGGCCCGTGTTCGTCTACCTGATCGGCTGCGCGGCTGCCCTCGCAGCGTGGTCGCTCACCCGCTACGTGCCGGACAAGCCGGTCGCGCTGCTCCTGCTCGGCGTCACGCCGTTCATGGCGCGGATGATGCCCTCCGGCATCAAGCCGAACCCTGACAGCATCTGGCAAGGCACATTCTACGGCTCAATCTGCATGGGGTTGATGCTGATGACCGGCGTCTCCGGCCCGCTGATGGACACCTTTTTCCTCGGCGGGAGGTTCGGCCGGCGCGAGATCGTGGCGACGAAAGCGACCTGCCAAGTCGCGAGCCATTTCACGAAACTCGTCTATTTCGGCGGCATCGTCGACCAGGCGGCGACGCTCGATCCGGTGCTGGCGGGGATCGCAATCGCGGCCTCGATGCTCGGCACCTCGCTGGCGCGGCGCATCCTGGAGGCGATGAGCGACCAGCAGTATCGCGTCTGGGCGACGCGGCTGATCACCACCATCGCCTGCTACTATCTCGCCTATGGAAGCTGGCTCGTGGTCCGCACACCGGTGATGGCGGCCTTTGACAACGGAGGCGTGCAATGACGGAGAGCGCAGACCCGCTCGTGCTCGATTTCGTCGAATGGATCGCGCGCGAGCCGCGCACCTATGCCGAGGTGATTTCGACCTGGAAGACCTCGTGCCCGCGTCTGACCATCTGGGAAGACGCCGCCGACCGGGGCTATGTCGCCCGGGAGACGCTGCCCGGCATGGGCCTGATCATCGCGGTGACCGAGGATGGCGAGAAGTTCCTGCGCGTCAACGGCCGCTGATCTTCGCCTCTTCCCCAACTAGCTTGCTGCGTGTCCTCCACGTTGTCAGTGCGAGCGAAGCGATCCAGAATGTCTCCCTGGCGGTGCAGTCTGGATTGCTTCATCGCTTGCGCTCCTCGCAACGACGGCTACTCTCTGCGCAAATCACAGCAGCGGGGACCTTCCATGAACCTCAAACTCTTCGAGCTCGTCGGCACCGACGCCGCGCGGCCCTTCAGCCCGTATTGCTGGCGCACGCGCATGGCGCTTGCGCATAAGGGCCTCGCCGCGGACACGCTGCCCTGGCGCTTCACCGAGAAAGCCGCGATTGCACCGCACGGCTCGGAGAAGGTGCCGGTGCTGCTGCACGACGACAAGCCCGTCGTCGACTCCTGGACCATTGCCAACTATCTCGAAGACACCTTTCCCGATCGTCCTTCGCTGTTCGGCGGGGAGGGCGGCCGCGCCATGGCGAAGATACTGAACGGGTGGGGCGACATCGCGATCATCGGCGGCATCTTTCCGCTCATCATCGCCGACATCCCGAAGAACCTGGAGAAGGTCGATGCGGATTATTTCCGCCGGACGCGCGAGGCGCGTTTCGGCAAGCCGCTGGAGGAGATCATGGCGAGCCGCGACAGCGCTGTCGTCGCCTTCCGCAAGTCGCTCGACATCATGCGCCTCACTCTGAAGACGCAAGCCTTTCTCGGCGGCCAGGCGCCGAACTACGCCGACTACATCGTGTTCGGCGGCTTCCAGTGGGCGCGCGTGGTGAGCCCCTTCAAGCTGCTGGATGCGGACGACCCCGTCTACGCCTGGCGCGAAAAGCTGCTCGACGCGTTCGGTGGCATGGCCCGGAAGTCGCCGGGGCATGCGGTGTAGCCATCTGCGACTGCGCCATTACTTCGCCGCTTCCGCCACCGCCTTGCGCAGGCAATCGCGGCACAGGCAATCCTCGCCCTCGACCGGCATCGGCAGCCGCGACGTCTCCTCGGCGCACCAGCAGGCGTCGGACAATCCGCATGAAAACGCTGTGCCGCAGCGGGAACAGACGATTTGACGCAAAGGCGCGGCGGGTGAGGTGAGGATTTCTTTCCGATTTGTCATCATTTGCGCCGCGGCTTCGCCGACATTTTCATACCGGGTTCATCATTGACGGCGGTATAGTAATCGGCGCGCATGCCGCAAGGAAGTGCAAGGACAGAACAATGGCCCGCGATTCGCAAGCCGCGCTCGTTGCGCTCAACCGGTTCGGCCTTGGCGCGCGCGGCGGTGCGTCCGGCGATTTCATGAATGCGGCCTCCGATCCGCGCGGTTTCGTGAAGGCCGAGCTGAGCCGTCCGAACGGCGTACTGCTGGAAGCGCCGGGCCTGCAATCGACACCGCAACTCGGCCAGGCCGTGTTCGAATATCAGGCGCAGGTCAAAGCGGCGCGCGAAGCCGCCGCCAAGGTCGGCACGCCAGGTGAATCGAAACCAGAGGCGAAGCCAGGCGAAGGGCCGCCGCAAGTCCAGGGCGCACCGACGCCAGCCGATCGGAAATCCGGCGCGCGCCGCAACCTGTCGCTCAATGCAGTCGCGATGGACATCGCCGGCGAGAAACCGGAGATGAAGCCGTCTGATGCGGCGGCAAAACCCACTGATGCCATGCAGCCCAGTGCGGCGACCCCACCCGCCGCAAAGCCTGCGCCGCAGCCGCTCAACGTGATCCAGAAGACGTTTCGCGCCGAGGCGTTGGCGCGGCTGCAACGCGCCACGCTCGCCGATTGCGGCTTCACCGAGCGCCTTGTTGCGTTCTGGTCCAACCATTTCTGCATCTCCGCAGCCAAGGGCGAGTTGGCGCGGATCTGGGCCGGCTCTTTCGAGCGCGAGGCGATCCGGCCCCACGTGCTCGGCCGTTTCGCCGACATACTGAAGGCTGTCGAGCAGCATCCGGCGATGCTGTTCTTCCTCGACAACCAGCAATCGCTCGGACCGGATTCGCGAGCAGGCCAGAACCGCAAGCGCGGGCTCAACGAAAATCTCGCGCGTGAGATCATGGAGCTGCATACGCTCGGCGTAAACGGCGGTTACACGCAGGAGGACGTCACCTCGCTCGCGCGCATCATCACGGGGTGGACCTTTGCCGGCCGGCAGGGCCGGCTGGGCGAGCCCGGCAATTTCGTCTTCAACGCCAACGCCCATCAGCCGGGACCGCAGGTGCTGCTCGGCAAGACTTATGACGCGGCGGGGCTCGCGCAGGGCGAAGCGGCGCTTGCCGACATCGCGCGCCATCCCTCGACCGCGAACTTCATCGCGACCAAGTTCGTCCGTCACTTCGTCGCCGACGATCCGCCGCCCGCGCTGGTGGCGCGTTTGCGCGACGTATTCACGAGGACCGACGGCGACCTCAAGGCGCTGGCGACCGCGCTCGTCGATTCCAACGAGGCCTGGACAGCGCCGCTGACCAAGATGCGCAGCCCTTACGAGTTCCTGGTCGCGAGCGGCAGGCTGCTCGCGCGCGTGCCGGAAGATCCCGGACAATATCTGGGCAGCCTCAATCTGCTCGGGCAGCCGCTGTGGTCGCCGGCCGGGCCGAACGGATTCCCCGACACCAACGCCGCGTGGGCCGCGCCCGAGGGCATGAAGCTGAGACTCGACATCGCCGTCCAGATCGGCTCGCGGCTCGGCAACAACATCGACCCGCTCGATCTGCTGGAATTCGCAGCGGCGGATGCGGCCTCGACCGAGACGCGGCGGACCATCGAGCGCGCGGAATCGCGCCAGCAGGCACTGGCATTGCTCCTGATGTCACCGGAACTCCAGAGGAGATGACGATGGATTGCGCCGAGAACCGGCTCCTCGCCTCGCGCCGCGCGCTGCTGCTCGGCGGCGCCTCCTTCGCCGCATGGGCGTATTTGCCGAAATTCGCGCGCGCGACTGACGGTCGCGATCCGCGTCTGATCGTGGTTATCCTGCGCGGCGCGCTCGACGGCCTTGCGACCGTCGCACCGGTCGGTGATCCCGATTATGCCGGTCTGCACGGCTCGATCGCGCTGACGCGCGACGGCGAGCACCCTGCGCTCATGCTGGACTCGTTCTTCGCGCTGCATCCGTCGATGCCGGAATTTGGGCGCATGTATCGCGACAAGCACGCCGCAGTGATTCACGCGGTGTCGACGCCCTATCGCGACCGCTCACATTTCGACGGCCAGGACGTGCTCGAAAGCGGCTATGCGGGTCCCGGCCGCGTGCAGTCGGGCTGGCTCAATCGCGCACTGGAAGCGCTGCCGCGCGGCGAGCGTGTCTCCAGCGGGCTCGCGGTCGGTCCGACCACGCCGCTGGTGCTACGCGGCACCGCGCCGACCGTCGGCTGGGCGCCGGTCGCGCTACCGCAGGCCGATGACGACACCGCTATGCGGCTCGTCGATCTCTATCGTCACCGCGACCCAGCGCTTGCGTCCGTGCTGTCGCAAGGCTTGCAGCTCGAGAAGGCGGCAAGCGGTGACGACATGAAGCCGAAGCCGGGTAACGCAGTCGCGCAGATGCGGCTGGTCGCGAAGGGCGCCGCAAAACTGATGGCTGCCGACGACGGACCGCGCATCGCCGCACTCGCCTTCGACGGCTGGGACACGCATGCCAATGAAGGCGGTCCGGTCGGGCGGCTCGCCTTCCTGCTCGGCGGTCTCGACGGCGCGCTCGCGGAATTCGAAAGCGGTTTAGGAGATCGCTGGCGCGACACCGCCGTTCTGGTCGCAACCGAATTCGGCCGCACCGCCCGCATCAACGGCACCGACGGCACCGACCACGGCACCGGCACCATCGCGTTGCTCGCCGGCGGCGCCGTGAAAGGCGGCCGGGTCATCTCCGACTGGCCGGGATTGAAGCTCGCTAGCCTCTACGAAGGTCGCGATCTCAAGCCGACGACCGACCTGCGGGCCGTGATCAAAGGCGTGCTGCAAGACCAGTTTGGTTTGTCGGATCGCGTGCTGGCTGAGACGGTGTTCCCGGACAGCGCCAGCGCAAAGCCGATGAAGGGGCTCGTCGCATAACCAAGCACAGCCGTCATGCCTGGGCGCGCGTCAGCATGAGCCCGGAATCCATCTCTCCGCGGAAAAATGGATTCCGGGTCTGCGCCCTGCGGCGCATCCCGGAATGACGAGATAATCTGCAGAGCATCAGGAGACCAACTTCATGTACATCGCCATGAATCGCTTCCGCGTCGCCAAGGGGTCGGAGGGTGCCTTCGAGCAGGTGTGGCTGTCGCGCGACACGCATCTGGACAAGGTGCCGGGCTTCATCGAGTTTCATCTGCTGAGGGGGCCGGAGGCCGAGGACCATACGCTCTATGCTTCGCATACCGTCTGGGCGAACTACGCGGCGTTCGAGGCCTGGACCAAGTCGGAGGCGTTTCGCGCGGCGCATCACCGGGCCGGCGAGAACAAGCCGCTCTATCTCGGCCATCCCCAGTTCGAAGGCTTCGAGGTGATGCAGACCGTGGGACGCGGCGCGAAATAGCGCGCCGCGCTGCAAGCGTCAGCCTTTGCTGATCCCGTCGATCTCAGCGAGCTCGTCCGTGCTGAGCTTCCAGGCGATCGCCTTGGCGTTTTCCTCGACCTGCTCGACGCGGGTGGCGCCTGCGATCACGCTCGCAACCTGCGGGCGCGCGGCGAGCCAGGAGAAGGCAAGCTCGACCATGGTATGGCCGCGCATCTTGGCAAAGGCCTGGAGTTTCTCGACGATATCCTCGTTACGCGGAGTGACGTAGCGATCGCGAAGCGCCGGCGCCTTGGCAAAGCGCGTGTCTGCGGGCGCCGCCGCGCCGCGCTGGTACTTGCCCGTCAGAAGACCGCTCGCGAGCGGGAAGAATGGCAGGAGCCCGAGCTTGTACTCCTGCGCGGCGGGCAGCAGGTCCTTCTCGATGTCACGCACCACGAGGCTGTATTCATCCTGGCAGGAGATGAAGCGGCTGACGTTCGTCGCTCGCGCGGTGAATTCGGCTTCGGCAATGCGCCAGGCCGGGAAGTTCGAGTTGCCGATGTAGCGGACCTTGCCTTGGCGCACGAGATCGTCGAGCGCGCGCAGAGTCTCCTCCAGCGGCGTCAGCGGGTCGTAATCGTGCTGCTGGTAGAGGTCGATATAGTCGGTCTTCAGCCGCTTCAGGCTCGCCTCGACTGCGCGCATGATGTAGCGGCGCGAGGCGCCCTGCTTGGTGCCGTCGCTCGCCATGGGCTTGGAGAACTTGGTCGCGAGCACGATGTCCTTGCGGCGGTCGCCGAGCACTGTGCCCAAGACCGTTTCCGAGCCGCCCATGCCGGCATAGATGTCGGCCGTGTCGAACAGCGTGATGCCGAGATCGAGCGCGCGGTGGATCACCTTGCGCGAGGTCTCGAGATCGGTGCGTTGGCCGAAATTATTGCAGCCGATGCCGACGGCGGAGACGCGCAGGCCGGAGGCACCGAGATTGCGGATTTCCATGGGAGGTCCTGTCAGAGGAGCGTGGGGGCGACATCCCATTCTGACGGCCGTGCGCTCGACCGGCAAGGCGACGGCCGCGATGCTGCCATGCGTACAAAAAAATGCGGCCCCGGTCAGACGCGGCGACTGACGGGGACCGCTTGGGCGCTTGATCGGTGACGGGGGCCTGATCAGACGCAAGCGCGAGCCTAATCCTGCAATGTTACGTACCGGTGACAGCCGCGCTTATCCACAGGGTTGCAAGCCGCGGAGCTCAGAAGATCTTGCGGTAGACGATGAAGCCGGAGCGCTCCGCCACCTTGTCGTAGAGGCGCTGCGCGGTGAGGTTGGTCTCGTGCGTCTGCCAATAGACCCGGGGCGAGCCCGCGGCCTTCGCCCGCTCGTACACGGCGTAGATCAGCGCCGAGGCGACGCCCTGGCCGCGCGCGGCCTCCGCCGTGAACAGGTCCTGGAGATAGCAGGACGGCTCGATCGCGGTCGTCGAGCGGTGAAACAGATAGTGCGTCAGGCCGAGCAGCCGGCCGTCCTTGTCGGCGACGAGCGCATGCACCGGCTCATAGGCATCGAAGAAGCGCGCCCACGTCATGCGCGTGATCTCGGGCGCAAGCGCGGTCGCACCCGAACGGCCGTAGAACGCGTTGTAGCCGTCCCACAGCGGCAGCCATTGATCGTAGTCCTGTCGGGTGGCGGCGCGAATGATGAGGGACATACCGAAATTCCGCGATCAAGGGATGCAGGGCGAGGCGCCAGGCGAGCCTCATTCATACGGGATGATCGCGGCGCTGATCAATCGCACTATCCTTACTGTGTCACCCTCATGGTGAGGAGCGCGAAGCGCGTCTCGAACCATGAGGCCCCGCCTGTGGCCCACATCCTTCGAGACGCTTGCTTCGCAAGCTCCTCAGGATGAGGAGTTAGCGCGTTTATGACGCAGTAAGGCTATTCGGCAACGCGCAAATTGCGGATCAGCTTGCGGCCGGTAGGATCGCGCAGCGAGCGATAGTAATCGGCGCGCGAGGGCGCGTCGCTGTGACGGACGAGATCGGTCACCGGCGTGTAGCTCAGCATGCGTCCGCCGTTAGGCAGCGCGGTACAGACGAAGCGCAGCACCTCGCCATTGCTGAGTTTGATGTTGATCGGCGTGGCGTCGCCGATCCTGACCATCTCCATGCGTGCGGCGATGAAGGCGCTCAGTTCATCCTCCGGCAATTCGAACGCACCGGTGTCGCGGCCGTGATACATCAGCGCGACGAAAGGCGGCCGGCTCTCGGCCTTCTCGTCGGGTAGCGAGAAATAGTCGCGGAAGGCGCGATTGATGAACTCGGCGCGCGTTTCGGCGTCGAGCAGCACGATGCCGATATCGACCCGGTCGAGCGCCGCCGACAGACGCTCCGCCGTGGCGTAATGCGGGCGCTCCAGCGCAAAGGCATCGAGCAGGCGCTCACGCATCAGCCCGGTGATCCCTGCAGTGGCCGCCGCCGTGATCGCCAGCAGGCCGAGCCGGACGAGGTCGATCGTGGCGTAGCCGGGAACGGCCTTGTGATTGAGGAAGAACAGCGCTGTACCCATCACCGCAACAGCCGCACTGGCCATGGCGGAGGAGAAGCCGGAGAGCGAGCCGGCGAAGGCAACGATGCAGACGAACAGCGGTACGGGTGAGGGGACGGGAAGATAGCGATCGAGCAGAAGCGCCAGCAGCGCGGTCGCTGCCGTGAGCGCCGGACCGGATAACGTACGGCATCCGAACCGCATGGCCTGTCTCGCTCCCTGACGAGCTAATGCCGCGAGACTGGCCGATCGTTGCACCGTTGCGGTGTGATTTCGCGCGGGATGCTTAAGGCGTGGCTGCGGTGGGGCGCAGACCTTTCAACGGATTTTACGCCAAATCGATGCGCGTTTGAGCGAACATGCCAGACAAGCCTTCGCGCCTTATCCCGTCACCTGGCTGCGCACTGCCGGAAGGTTCAGCGTCGAGGTGCCCGTGCTCTTGCGCGTGCCGGCGAAAATCAACAGCGATGCAGCGACCAGGATGGCCGCGGTCAGGGTCACTGCAACGATGATCACCGGTGATTTCATCGATGTCCTTGCTGCGTTGCCGATCAGCGCGGGGCCGCACTGACCGCGCCGGGTAGGGGCCGAGGATGTGGGTCAGCCCGCAAGGCCCATCGCCATGGTCGCCCGGGTCGTCAGCACCGTCAGAGCGACGATCAGGCATAGCGACAGCGCCGCGATCGCGAGCGAGGCCGCGACGGCGCCTGTCAGCCGGGAAGAGACGACGGGGGCAGGTCGGCCCTGAAAGCCCACCATGCCGGACGCCCGAGTCATGGTCTAAATCCTTCAACGCGCGAGCGAATCACCCGCGACGCCAACAACTGTCACAATTTCAACCGGCAATATTGGGGCGCACTCCAGCTGAATATGGCGAGATCGTGGCAAGGATTAACGTTGTGCCCGGTATTCTCGGCCCGCTCAGGCGCTCGCTGCGATGCTCGCGGGATCGTCGATATCGGCCGGCCGCCAGTCCATCGACACGAAGCCCGGCGCCTGCTCGACCCGCTTCAGCCAGGCCCGGATCGCGGGGAAGGTCGAGAGGTCGAAGTCGCAGCGGTCGGCGAGGTGGGTGTAGCCGTACAGCGCGATGTCGGCGACGGTGAGCTGGCGGGCGGCGAAATACTCAGCAGTCTTGAGGTGATTTTCCATCACTTGGAGCGCGCCATAGCCGCGCTCCATCCAGTCCTCCAGCGCGTGCGTCTGGAGGTCGCGGCCGCCCTTGACCAGCGACAACCAGAAATAGGCGGCACCGATATTGGGCTCAAGCGCGTGCTGCTCGAAGAACATCCATTGCAGCGCTTCGGCGCGGTCGATGCGTTGCTCCGGCGCGAGAGGCGTGCCGCCGGCCACGTACCAGAGGATTGCGTTGGATTCGGCAAGGTAGCGGTCGTCGCCAACCTCGAGCAACGGCACCTGGCCGGAAGGATTCTTCGCAAGAAAATCCGGCGTGCGGCTCTCCCCGCGCAGAATGTCGATCTCGATTGCCTGGTAGGGCAAGTTCAACAGCGCCAGCGCAAGGCGGACCTTGTAGCTGTTGCCGGAGCGTTGCATCGAATAGAGCTTGTACATTCGAGAGGGTCTGCTCAGGTGACGGGAAGGCGCGCCGCTTGTTGCCTCGCAACGCGGCTAAAGAATGATGCCGTTGTGAATCCGCCGCAAGGCCCACGCGCTAGAAAAACTTGAAATCGCTACTGCACTGCAACGCTGCAAAAAATCATTTCAACACGACAGAACAATTCGCATCACGCTTGCGTCAGGCTGCGATCGCTGCGCCGCGATCGCATCCGCCTTCAATGGTTGCGATATCAAACCGCAAAATCGAGCCGGCGTCGCCCACATCGTCAGGTTGCACGGCCTCGCCGAAACGGCCGAGCTTGCAGCTCGGCGAAGAGTAGAAATTGCTCGGAGGACAATCCTTGCCAGATATAAGGCATTCCGGCAGCAAAAGTTTAGGAATATTGCGCAAATCCGGGGCGTCTTCGGCTCGGATTCGTAAACTTTTGCCGGATTGAGCCGAAGTTCTTGCGGTGCAGCGGCACCCGTCCTAGGGTGCATCATTCCCACAATCAGAGTCGTGACGCCCAAGGGTTCACGACGCTCGCCAGGAGATGATGATGTCCTTCCTTGCCGCTGCGCTCGACCGTGTGAAGCCGTCCGCGACCATCGCGGTCACGGATAAAGCACGCGCGCTGAAAGCGGCGGGCCGCAATGTCATCGGCCTTGGCGCCGGCGAGCCCGACTTCGATACGCCCGCCAACATCAAGCTGGCCGCGATCCACGCCATCGAGGCCGGCAAGACCAAGTACACCGCGGTCGACGGCATTCCCGAGCTGAAGGAAGCGATCATCGCAAAATTTCAGCGCGAAAACGGCGTCAGCTACAAGCCGAACCAGGTGATCGTCGGCACCGGGGGCAAGCAGGTGCTCTACAACGCGCTGATGGCGACCATCAATCCGGGCGACGAGGTGATCATCCCGGCGCCCTATTGGGTCAGTTATCCCGAGATGGTGGCGCTCGCCGGCGGCGAGCCCGTGTCGGTGATCTGCACGGCCGCGACCGGCTTCAAGCTCCAGCCCGAGGCCCTCGAGCGCGCGATCACGCCGAAGACCAAATGGGTCATCCTGTGCTCGCCGTCGAACCCGACGGGTGCCGCCTACACGAAGGCCGAGCTGAAGGCGCTCACCGACGTACTGGTCAAGCATCCGCATGTCTGGGTGATGACCGACGACATGTACGAGCATCTCGTCTATGACGACTTCCAGTTCACCACCGTCGCCCAGGTCGAGCCGAAGCTCTACGAGCGCACGCTGACCGTGAACGGCGTCTCCAAGGCCTATTGCATGACCGGCTGGCGCATCGGCTATGCCGGCGGTCCGGCGCAGCTCATCAAGGCGATGTCGACGATCCAGTCGCAGTCGACCTCCAACCCGTGCTCGATCGCGCAGTGGGCGTCGGTGGAAGCGTTGAACGGTCCGCAGGATTTCATCCCGGCCAACAACAAGGTGTTCAAGGAGCGCCGCGACCTGGTGGTCTCCATGCTCAACCAGGCGAACGGCATCGAGTGTCCGCGCCCCGAGGGTGCGTTCTACGTCTATCCGTCTTGCGCCGGCACGATCGGCAAGACCGCGCCGTCGGGCAAGGTGATCGGAAACGACGAGGCGTTCGTCACCGAACTGCTGGAGAGCGAAGGCGTTGCGGTCGTGCAGGGCTCGGCCTTCGGCCTCGGTCCGGCCTTCCGCATCTCCTACGCGACCAAGACCTCCGATCTCGAAGACGCCTGCAAGCGCATCCAGCGCTTCTGCGGCAACCTGCGTTGAACCGCCAGATGAACGAAAAGGCCCGCGTCGAAGCGGGCCTTTTTTATCGCACCCGATCTGGCACCAGCAGGACTCTTGTGGCATAGAGCGTTGCGTGCGTCGTCGCGCCGCTATCAATCTCTGATGGTATCGCATCATAGCCGGAGACCCTCCATGCACCGTTCACTCCTCCTTGCCGGGCTTACCGCAATCGGCCTCGTGGCGTTCGTCGCCGGCGCCAGCGCGCAGCAGCAGCGGATGGTGCGCGTCGGTGTGCTCGAATGCCGTGGTGGCGCCAGCGTCGGCTTCGTGGTGGGATCGGTGACCAATCTCGGTTGCGTGCTGCGCGCCGACGGTGTGCCGGAGGACCGTTACGTCGCGACCATTCGCAAAGTCGGTCTCGACCTCGGCATCACGCAGGAGACGGCGCTGACATGGGGCGTGTTCGCGCCGGTCGATCGGCTTGGGCCGGGCGATCTCTCGGGCGACTATGCCGGCGCGCAAGGTAGCGCGTCGGTCGGCGTCGGCTTAGGGGGCAACGTGCTGGTCGGCGGCTCCAACAATTCGATCGCGCTCCAGCCACTCAGCGTGCAGGGCCAGGTCGGACTCAACGTCGCCGCGGGCCTCGAAAGCCTGGAACTGCGGCCGGGTCGTTAACGGTCAGACACGTTTGGGCGACGACGCACCGCAGCGACGTTTCGCGCTTGCCAAAACGAAGGGACCGGCAGAGCATCGACCTTTGCCGACCCAATCACGGGCCGAGCTCCACATGAAGGAGGCGGCGAATGGGACAAGACGTCAGAAGTCCCCGAGGTCCACGGTGCATTGCGCTTGTGGGCCCTTTCCAAAGCGGTAAAACCACTCTTCTCGAAGCGATTTTGGCACGAACGGGCGCAATCCCGCGTGCCGGCAGCGTCGACGCCGGTACTTCGGTGGGCGACGCGACGCCAGAGGCCCGCCTTCACAAGATGACCGTGGGCCTGACGGCTGCGACCACGAGTTTCATGGGCGACAGCTACACCTTCCTCGATTGTCCGGGTTCCGTTGAGTTCGCTCACGACATGCGCGCGGCGCTGCCTGCGATCGACGCTGCTGTCGTGGTCTGCGAGGCCGACGAGAAGAAGCTGCCGCAGCTTCAGATCATCCTGCGCGAGCTGGAGGAGATGAAGATCCCGCGCTTTCTGTTCCTCAACAAGATCGATCGCGCCAATAAGCGCATCCGCGAGACGCTCGAGACGTTGCAACCGGCCTCTCGCGTGCCGCTGGTGCTGCGCCAGATTCCGATCTGGAACGGCGAGCTGATCGAAGGCTTCGTCGATCTCGCGCTCGAGCGCGCCTTCGTCTATCGCGAGCACAAGGCCTCCGAGGTCATCGCGCTCGAAGGCGGCAATCTCGACCGCGAGAAGGAAGCCCGTTTCTCGATGCTGGAGAAGCTTGCCGATCACGACGACGCGCTGATGGAGCAACTGCTCGAAGACATCCAGCCGCCGCGCGATGCGGTATTCGACGATCTCTCGCGCGAACTCCGCGAAGGCCTGATCTGCCCGGTGCTGCTCGGCGCCGCCGCGCGCGAGAACGGCGTGCTGCGCCTGATGAAGGCGCTGCGCCATGAGGCGCCAGGCATTGCCGAGACCGCCAAGCGGCTTGGCGCCCCCGACACCAAGGATGCGCTCGGCTATGTCTTCAAAACGCTGCATTCGCAGCATGGCGGAAAGCTGTCGCTGACGCGGTTGCTTGCCGGCCATCTCGACGACGGCGCCACGCTGCAGTCCGCCTCGGGCGGCGCGGGGCGCATCTCCGGCATTCTCGCCGTCAACGGCGCTTATGATACGAAGCGTCCGTCTGCGGAGGTCGGCGACACCATCGCGCTCGGCAAGCTCGATCCGATCAAGACCGGCGACACGATCTCGGCCGGCAAGACCCCACCGTCTCAGCTGATCGCGGTCGAGCCGACGCCGCCGGTGCTTGCGATCTCGGTCGCGGCCACCGACCGCAAGGACGACGTCAAGCTTGGCCAGGCGCTCGCCCGGCTGCACGAGGAAGATCCCTCGCTGATGGTCGTGCAGAACCCCCAAACCCATGACACCGTGCTGTGGGGGCAGGGCGAGATGCACTTGCGCGTCGCCAGCGAGCGGCTGCGTGACCGCTTCGGCGTCAACGTCAAGTCCCATCCGCCGGCGATCGGGTACCAGGAGACCATCCGCAAGCCGATCATCCAGCGCGGCCGGCACAAGAAGCAGTCCGGCGGCCACGGCCAGTTCGGCGACGTCGTGCTCGACATCAAGCCGCTGGCGCGCGGGGAGGGGTTCAAGTTCGCCGAGAAGGTGGTCGGCGGTGCGGTGCCGCGCAACTACATCCCGGCGGTGGAGGAAGGCGTCGTCGACGGCTTGATGCGTGGCCCGCTCGGCTTCCCCGTCACCGACGTGCAGGTGACGCTGACCGACGGCTCCTATCACAGCGTCGACTCCTCCGATCTCGCGTTCCGCACGGCGGCGCGGGTCGGGCTCAACGAGGGCCTGCCGCAATGCCAGCCGGTGCTGCTGGAGCCGATCCATGTAGTCGAGATCGTCTGCCCGACGGACGCCACCGCCAAGATCAACGCGATCCTGTCGGCGCGGCGCGGCCAGATTCTCGGCTTCGATACCCGCGAGGGCTGGAGCGGCTGGGACTGCGTGCGCGCCATGATGCCGGAGGCCGAGATCGGCGAACTCATCGTCGAACTGCGCTCGGCGACCGCCGGCTCCGGCAGCTTCACCCGCCAGTTCGATCACATGGCCGAGGTGACGGGTCGCGCCGCCGACCAGATCATCGCCGCGCATCAGCACGCGGCGTGATCGCTCATTCCGGGCGCACCGCCAGGCGGTGCTCCCGGTCTGGCACATCGCGCCTCGCCAGAAGTGCTGGCTCCGTGGATGCCCTTGTGCTTGACAGGCCTTCGCTGAACATATTGATCGTGATGGCCGGGCAGAAAGCGCGAAGCGTGTCTTCCGCTGGATGTCCCGGCCATCCACGTCTCCGGAATGCACGAGACGACGTGGTTGCCCGCGACAGGCGTGGGCATGACGGGGAGGTCGCCGTGCTGCATCGGAATTTCGGATTCTATCGTGTCTAAGACGCCCGTAGCCTGCCTGATCGGATGGCCGGCGGCGCATTCGCGCTCACCGTTGATCCATCGCTACTGGCTGCGCACGCTCGGCATCGATGGCGGCTACGTCATCGAGGCGGTGCCGCCGGAGGACTTGCG
Source organism: Bradyrhizobium sp. CB82 (assembly GCF_029714405.1). Lineage (NCBI taxonomy): Bacteria > Pseudomonadati > Pseudomonadota > Alphaproteobacteria > Hyphomicrobiales > Nitrobacteraceae > Bradyrhizobium > Bradyrhizobium sp. CB82. The sequence continues at coordinate 1,930,971 of NZ_CP121650.1, forward strand.
CGACTTCGTGCTGCGGTTGTCGTTGCACGGTTTCGTCGGCGCCAACGTCACGATCCCGCACAAGGAAGGCGTGCTCGCGCTCTCGACGCCGGATGCGCGCGCCAAGGCGATTGGTGCCGCCAACACGCTGTGGCTCGCGGGAAACGAACTGCATTCGACCAACACCGACGTCGAAGGCTTCGTCGACAATCTGGATGCCAGCGCTCCGGGGTGGGATGCGGCCGAGGAGGCGCTGGTGCTGGGTGCCGGCGGCTCGTCGCGCGCGATCGTGTTCGGCCTGCTCGAACGCGGCGTCAGACGCGTCCATCTCGCCAACCGCACCATTGCGCGGGCGGAGGCGCTTGCGACGGCGTTTGGTTCGCGCGTGCAGCCCATGGCGTGGGACGCGATCAACGACGTGATGCCGCGGGCAAGGCTGCTCGTCAACACCACCTCGCTCGGCATGCGCGGCCAGCCGGCGCTCGAACTCGACATCGCGCGCCTGCCGCAAGAGGCCGTCGTTGCCGACCTCGTTTATGTCCCGCTGATCACGCCATTGCTTGCGGCAGCCCAGGCGCGCGGTCTGAAGACCGCCGACGGGCTCGGCATGCTCTTGCACCAGGCGGTGCGCGGGTTCGAGCTGTGGTTCGGCAAGCGGCCGCAAGTGACGGCAGAACTGCGCGCGCTCGTCGAAGCCGATCTCACAAAATCTTGAGTGAATAGGGCGCGGCCTCCGGAGTTTGTTCTCGTGGGACAATCGGAGAACGTCATGCCTGTTCAACGTGAAACTTTCACACGTCCGCTCGTCGCTGTCGCGATGGTGGGCCTATCCACGCTCTATGCCGTTGCGCAGCAGGCGCCTGTGCCGACGCGGGTGCGCGGAACGATCGAAAAAGTCGACGGCGATCTGCTGTCGGTGAAGTCACGCAGCGGCGAGGACGTCAGGCTGCATATCGCCGCCGACCTGCGCGTCGCGGGGATCACCAGGATCGCCCTTTCCGATATCAAGGTCGGCTCCTTCGTCGGAGCGACCACGGTGCCGGGACCGGACGGCGGCCAGAACGCCGTCGAGGTTCATGTCTTTCCGGAAAGCATGCGCGGCACCGGCGAAGGCTCGCGGCCCTACGATTTGCGGCCAAATTCCAGCATGACCAATGCGACGGTGACCGAGAGCGTGGTCGGCAATGACGGTCACACGCTGCTCGTCAAATACAAGGACGGCGAGAAGAAGGTGTTCGTCTCGTCGGACACGCCAGTCGTCACCTACGTGGCCGGGGAGAAATCGGATCTGAAAGAGGGCGCCAAGATCATCGCCTCCATCAAGGCGCTGCCGGACGGGTCCTTCGAGGCCAGCCGCATCAGCGTCGGCCGCGACGGTCTGACGCCGCCGATGTAGAGCAGCTCCGCTGCGCGGGTCGGCCGCGACGGAGTGACGCCGCCGATGCGACTGCGGACGTCATTTCCGGCGGCACGGCTCGTCGTCCGGGTTTGGGCTGCAGGGAATCGTCAGCATTGGGCCGATCCACACCGGTTCGCCCACAGACCGTGGACGCGCCGGTGACCCTTGCGCGCTGTTGGGCTCCCGGGCCCATTTTTTGACGGAAAGCCGCCCTTCCTCCCGTGCGGGCCGTCGTATATCAGAGATTTGCCATCGAACCTGCCGATAATCCTCGGGAGCCAATTGCGATGGCGACGGTTATTTAATCCAAGGATCGCAATCTGACTTTAAGTCGAAGCCGAGCGCAGACGACTATTTCAACCGGGGTACGGCATGGCAAATCGATTGACGACTGCGCAATCCACTCTGGCGATGCGGCGTTGGCGGCCTGCCGGCCTTGCAACGATCGCGGCGATGGCCGCGCTGACGGTGCTACCTCCCGACGTCGCCGCGGCGAAGCAGGCGCGCCCCGCAGTCGAAGCGGTTGCGCCGCGCATGGCAGGCGAGCCGATCATGGCGATCGTGTCGATCAAGAGCCAGCAGGTCACCTTCTACGACGCCGATGGCTGGATCCTGCGCGCACCGGTGTCGACGGGGACGACGGGACGCGAGACGCCGGCCGGCGTCTTCGCCGTGATCGAAAAGGACAAGGACCACCACTCGACCATGTATGATGACGCCTGGATGCCGAACATGCAGCGCATCACCTGGAACGGCCTCGCGCTACACGGCGGGCCGCTGCCCGGCTATGCGGCCTCGCACGGCTGCGTGCGGATGCCCTTCGGCTTTGCGGAGGATCTGTTCGACAAGACGAACATCGGGATGCGGGTCATCATCTCGCCGAACGACGCCGCACCGGTCGATTTCTCCCATCCGGCGCTGTTCGTGCCGAAGAAGGAGGCGATTGCGGCGGCCCCGGCGCGGGCTGATACGCTTTCCCGCGAGGCCGAGGAGGCCATCAGGGCAGCCGACGAGACGAAGAAAGCTGCCGCGACGACGGCGCGCGAGGCCGCATCGCTTCCGGGGACGCTGCGCAATCTGGAACGGCTCAAGAAGAGCGCCGACGCCGAACTCGCTTACGCCGACAAGGTGCTCGCCGCCGCGAAGACGGATCAGGCCAGGGCCCGGGCCGAGGGGCTGAAGCAGAAAGCCGCCACCAAGGCCACTGATGCGGCAACGCAGCTCGACACCGCCAAGGCGAACGCGCAGCCGAAGCGCGATGCCGCCGCTGCTGCCAAAGACGCCGCCAAGGCGGCGGCGACCAGGAAGGCCGACGCCGTCAAAGCTGCGACCGAGGCGAAGCTGGCGCTCGAGCCGGTCTCGATCTACGTCAGCCGCGCGACGCAGAAACTTTACGTGCGGCGCAACACACACAAGCCGGCGCCGGACGGCGGCGGCGAGGTCTTCGATACGACCATCGAGGTTCCCGTCACGATCCGCAATCCCGATCGGCCGATCGGCACGCACGTGTTCACCGCGATGGCGAAGAGCGATGCCGGGCTGCGCTGGAGCGTGGTCACGATCGACAACGCAGACGACGCCAAGGACGCGCTCGACCGCATCACCATCCCGCAGGACGTGCTCGACCGTATCGCGCCGACCGCAGCGCCGCGATCCTCGATCATCATCTCCGACGAGCCGCTGAGCAGCGAAACCAACTACCGCACCGAGTTCGTCGCGGTGCTGAGCAACGAGCCCCAGGGCGGCTTCATCACGCGCCGGCCCACGGCCCCCGATCTCGTTGCGAGCGATGACAGCTGGGACAATGGCGGCTTCGGCTTCTTCTTCCAGCGCAATCCTAACCCGCAGCCCGGCACTCTTCGCCGGCGTGGCGGCCAGTACTGGCAGCCGCAACAGGGCTGGTGGTAACACCGCGATACGTCGCGCTTAGACCGCGATGATGTGATCGTCGATCTCGTCCACCCGGTTGACGCCGCACAGACCCATGGTCGTCAGCAGCTCTTTATGGATGATGTCGATCGCCTTGGCGACGCCGGCCTGGCCGCCGGCGCCCAGCCCATACGCATAAGCGCGGCCGATCATGCAGGACTTTGCGCCGAGCGCGAGCGCGCGCATCACGTCCTGGCCCGAGCGGATACCGCCGTCGAACATGATCTCCATCTTGTCGCCGACCGCATCCGCGATCTCGGGCAGCACCTCGATCGACGACGGCGCACCGTCGAGCTGCCGGCCGCCGTGGTTGGAGACGACCAGGGCTTGCGCGCCGGTCTTTGCGGCCTCCTCGGCATCCTCAATATCGAGGATGCCCTTGATGACGAGCTTGCCCGGCCAGATGCTGCGGACCCACTCGACGTCCTTCCAGTTCAGCGATGTGTCGAACTGCGAAGCCGTCCATTCCGCGAGGCGATTGAGATCCTCGGTGTTCTTCACGTGACCGGCGATGTTGCCGAAGGTGCGGCGTTTGCCGCGCAGCACGCCGGAAACCCAGGTCGGCTTGGTGGCGAAATCGATGAGCTTCGATAGCGACCACTCGGGCGGCACCGTCATGCCGTTCTTGATGTCGGCATGGCGCTGCCCGATCACCTGGAGATCGACGGTGAGCACCAGTGCACTGCACTTGGCGGCAATCGCGCGCTGGATCAGCTCCTTGATGAAGCCGCGATCCTTCATCACGTAGAGCTGGAACCAGAACGGCTTCTCGACATTGGCGGCAATATCCTCGATCGAGCAGATCGACATCGTCGACTGCGTGAACGGGATGCCGGCGGCTTGCGCTGCGCGGCAGGCGTGGATCTCGCCGTCGCCATGCTGCATGCCGAGCAGCCCGACCGGCGCGAGAATCAGCGGCATGGTCGAGGGCTCGCCGAGGATCGTGGTCGAGGTGTCGCGCTTGGAGACGTCGACCAGGATGCGTTGACGAAACTTGATCTGCTGAAGATCGTCGCGATTGGCGCGCAGCGTCTCCTCGGCATAGGAGCCGCGGTCGCAATAATCGAAGAACGCCTTCGGTACGCGCCGCTTGTGCAGCGCACGTAGGTCTTCAATGCAGGTGATATGCTTCATGACGTTCCCCGGCGCCCGTCCTTGCGTCAACGGATTTAGGGGTCATCTAGCATGGATGGGTGCACAGCCAAATCGTTTGCGAAGAGGCAGCCATGACCAGACCGCGACCCGGGCCGAAATCAACTGATGCGGACGAGAAGCATCGCCTCGATGAGGCGCTCGAGGAGGGTCTCGAAGAGACCTTTCCTGCCTCCGATCCCGTCAACGTCACCCAGCCTCCCCCGAGTCGTGGCGACCGGCACGTGAAGCGCTCGGATTAAACCTCAGAGTTCCATTGCTTCGGGCTTGTTTGACGAGAGTTCCAATGTTAACAAAGGGTTGCCGGACCGGCCGGCAGCCGGGTTCCGTAATGATTCATGATATTTTTTGAAGCCAAGTTAGCTGTGATGGCATTATAAGAACGCCGAGCGGAAATCAGGGATGGCGGAGCCGTGCAAGGCATCCGGTAGTTGTATTGGGGAATCCTGGTTGCCGCCGTGGGGGACTCATATGAGCCGCAAATATTTCGGGACCGACGGGATTCGAGGGCGCGCCAACGGACTGATCACGCCGGAGCTCGCGCTCAAGGTCGGCCAGGCAGCCGGCCTTGCGTTTCAGCGCGGTGACCATCGCCACCGGGTCGTGATCGGCAAGGACACGCGCCTGTCCGGCTACATGATCGAATATGCGATGGTCGCGGGCTTCACTTCCGTCGGCATGGACGTGCTGCTGGTCGGCCCGATGCCGACGCCGGCGGTCGCGATGCTGACGAAGTCGATGCGCGCCGATCTCGGCGTCATGATCTCTGCCTCCCACAATCTGTTCGAGGACAACGGCATCAAGCTGTTCGGCCCGCAGGGCTTCAAGCTGTCCGATGACGTCGAGAGACAGATCGAGCAACTGCTCGACGAATCCCTCGACAAGAAGCTCGCACAAAGTGCGAGCTTGGGCCGCGCCCGCCGCATCGACGGCGTGCATGACCGTTATATCGAATTCGCCAAGCGCACGCTGCCGCGCGATCTGTCGCTCGACGGTCTGCGCGTCGTGGTCGATTGCGCCAATGGCGCCGCCTACAAGGTGGTGCCGGAGGCGCTGTGGGAATTGGGCGCCGACGTCGTGCCGATCGGGGTCGAGCCCGACGGCTTCAATATCAACAAGGAATGCGGCTCGACTTCGCCGGAAGCGCTGTCGAAGAAGGTGCGCGAGATGCGCGCCGACATCGGCATCGCGCTCGACGGTGATGCAGACCGCGTCATCCTGGTCGACGAGCGCGGCCACATCGTCGATGGCGACCAGCTGCTCGCGGTGATCGCTCAGAGCTGGAAGGAAGACGGACGGCTGTCGCGGCCCGGCATCGTCGCGACCGTGATGTCCAATCTCGGGCTCGAACGATTCCTGAAAGGGCAAGGGCTCGATCTCGTGCGCACGCCGGTCGGCGACCGCTACGTGCTCGAGCAGATGCTGAGCGGCGGCTACAATCTTGGCGGCGAGCAGTCCGGCCACATCATCTTGTCCGACTATGCCACCACCGGCGACGGCTTCGTCGCTGCATTGCAGGTGCTGGCGGTGGTGCAGAAGCTGCGCCGGCCGGTCTCCGAAGTCTGCCATCGCTTCGATCCGTTGCCGCAGATCCTGAAGAACGTCCGCTACAAGAGCGGCAAGCCGCTCGACGACAACGACGTGAAGTCGGCGATCTCGGACGGTGAGAAGCGGCTCAACGGCCATGGCCGGCTCCTGATCCGCTCCTCCGGCACCGAGCCCGTGATCCGCGTGATGGGCGAGGGCGAGGACCGTATCCTGGTCGAGGAAGTCGTCGATACTATCGTCTCCGCACTCGGGCAGGCTGCGGCTTAGAAGAACACATCGCTCTCCTTTCACGCCGCCTCTTACCTCTCCCCGGGCGGGGAGAGGTTGGACTGCGCCTGGCGATGCCAAGCATCGTCCAGTGCAATCCAGGTGAGGGGGCCGCAACTTCACGCGCGACCTTAACATCTCACCCCGGCCGTAGCCGCTGCGAAGCATCGGCGGTTCGGAGAACGACGGCCGTCGGCCGTCTACGCCGACGTCTCCCGATGGGAGAGGTGCATCCCTGCCATCGGCGATTGACGGTGGTCAGCTCATCCCTGCCGTCGTAGGGAGGGGCGTGGCGGTCCGCCGCGCCTGCCGGGAATCAATCCCTTGAACAAGCCTGTCGTCGTCTCTGAGGAAAGCCTGGCCGAGCCCGTCGTCGTGGCCGACGTGGCGGCTGCGGCGCGCAAGCCGGGCGCCGGGCCGGCCTATATCGTGCTCGCCGGCATCAGCTTCTCGCATTTCCTCAACGACACCATGCAGTCCTTGATCGCGTCGGTCTATCCGATCCTGAAAGACACCTACGCGCTCGACTTCGCGCAGATCGGCATGATCACGCTGGCTTTCCAGTTAACGGCCTCGCTGCTCCAGCCGGTGGTCGGGCACTACACCGACAAGAAGGCGCAGCCTTACTCGCTCGCCATCGGTATGGCCTCGACCTTCTTCGGCCTGCTGCTGCTCAGCGCCGCGCATCAATATCTCATCATCCTGGTGGCGGCCGCGCTGGTTGGCCTCGGCTCGGCTGTGTTTCACCCGGAGTCGGCGCGCATCGCGCGGCTTGCCTCCGGCGGCCGCTACGGCTTTGCGCAATCGGTGTTTCAGCTCGGCGGCAGTTTCGGCACGTCGATGGGCCCGGTGCTGGCGGCGCTGATCGTGGTGCCGTTCGGACAGGGCAGCATCGCCTGGTTCTCCTCGATCGCGTTTCTCGCCATCGTTATCCTCTGGCGCATCGGCCGCTGGTACGCGCCGCAGATCACGACGAAGAAGGAGAAGCCGATCCATGTGCATCCTGACGGGCCGAGCTCGCGGCGCGTCGCGGTCGCGCTTCTCGTGCTGGTGGCGCTCCTGTTCTCCAAGCAGCTCTACGTATCGAGCCTGTCGAGCTACTACATCTTCTACCTGATCGATCGCTTCGGCGTGTCGACGCAGGCGGCGCAGATCTACCTCTTCATTTTCCTCGCAGCAAATGCGGTCGGCGCGTTCTTCGGCGGTCCGCTCGGGGATCGTTTCGGCCGCAAGATCGTGATCTGGATATCGATCGTCGGCGCACTGCCGTTCATGCTGGCGCTGCCCTATGCCGGGCTCTACACGAGCGCCGTGCTTTCCGTGATCATCGGTCTCATCATCTCCTCGACCACATCCTCGATCATCGTGTTCGCACAGGAACTGGTGCCGCACCGCTTCGGGATGATCTCGGGCGTGTTCTTCGGCGTGGCCTTCGGCATCGGTGGCCTTGGCGCGGCCGTGCTCGGCAAGCTCGCCGACCATACCTCGATCGAGTTCGTCTATCAGGTCTGCGCCTATTTGCCGGCGATCGGCCTGCTGGCCGTGTTCCTGCCAAAACTGCCGCAGCACGCGCGTTAACTCGACGTTCCCCAGGACGCCGTGCCTTCATGCATCGTTAGCGATTGTGCCGCGGCGTGCCGCATTTTTGCAACGCTTCGGCCGCACGGGTGCGTGGGGTGAGGGAAAATCAACCTTAAAAATTAGGGTTAAGCGGCGCTTAAGCATTTAGTGCCATCGTCCGCCCGTGAGTTTCCAGAAAGTGGGGCGTCCGCATTTTTGCCTCACCGGTTAAAAGGACGAAGCCAATGCGTAGCGTTAAGTCATTCCTTGCCGCAGGTGCGGCAACTTTGATCTCGTCGATGGCGTTTGCCGCCGATATGCCGATCGCCGCGCCCCCCATGTACGCGCCGCCGGCTCTCGCCGACTTCGGCGGCTGGTATTTGCGCGGCGATATCGGCTTCAGCAACCAGCGCGTGGACCGGCTGAACAATGTGCTCGATGCCAACACCACGTCCTCGGTGCAGACCCTCAACTTCAACAGCGCCGGCATCTTCGGTCTCGGTGCCGGCTATCGGTTCAACAACTGGTTCCGTGCAGACGTTACCGGTGAGTATCGCGGCAACTCGCAATTCTTCGGCACCGACCGCATCACCTTTCCGGGTGGGGTTGGCACCGACACCTATCACGCAACCAAGAACGAATGGGTCGTTCTCGCCAACGCATATGTCGACCTCGGTACTTGGTGGTGCATCACGCCGTTCGTCGGCGCTGGCATCGGTACGGCGCGGGTCGCGATCAACGGCTTCACTGACCAGGGCATCGTGAATATTGGTGCCGGTGCGCTGCCGGGCCTGGCCTTCGGCGACAACGTTGCGAAGTGGAACTTCGCCTGGGCGGCTCATGCCGGTCTCGCCTACAAGGTCTCGCCAGCCTTCACTGTCGAACTCGCCTATCGATACCTCGACATGGGCGATGGTCTGACCGGCGACCTCAAGACCTTCGATGGCACGAATGCCGTCGTCAACCCGACGACGTTCAAGCACATCACCTCGCAAGACCTGAAGCTCGGCGTGCGCTGGAATCTCGACAACCCGCCGGTCTATGCGCCACCGCCGCTGGTCACCAAGGGCTGATCGCAGTACCCAATCGGTTAAGACATCTTAACGGCGCGGGATCATCCCGCGCCGTTTTGCTTTGTGCAAAATTCATGGCCTGATCGTGCCGAAATCGCGCAACGCAACCATTGGTTAAGGTTAACGGGCCATGATCATGCGCGACAAGTCCGAGTTCGATGGAGCGTTGCGATGCGTAGGCTTTTGTGGGCCGCGGTGATGTGGGGCGTGGTGTCCGCCGCGCAGGCCGCCGATATGCCGGATCTCCCGATCCTGCGCGGCAGCTTGAGCGATGGCCTCAGCCGGTCGAGCGTCAACTGGCAGGGCTTCTACGTCGGTGGCCAGGGCGGCTATGGCTCGTCGGACGAGAACTTCAGCGGCTCCAATTCGACGATGCTCGCCGCCCTGCTCGACCACAACGTGATCCAGCAAATGGATGTCGCCAACTGGAATCTCGGGCTCGGCAAGAATTCGAGTCGCTCCGCAGGTTACGGCGCCTTCTTCGGCTATAACGGGCAATGGGAAGACGTCGTGCTGGGTCTCGAGGTCAGCTACCTGCACGGCAATTTCGGCGGTTCGTCCAACGCGTTCAAGGAACTCGTCAGCGGCAGCAAGCTATCCGACGGCAACTTCCATGACGTCGCCGTGACGTCGTCGGCCTCGATCTCGATCAAGGACATGGCGACGTTCCGCGGCCGCGCCGCCTATGCCTGGGGTTGTTTCCTGCCCTACATGTTCGGCGGCTTTGCGCTCGGTAATGCCGACATCACGCGCTCGGTCACCGTCAATGATGCGATCGCCTCGTCGCAGACGGGGCCATTCACCGCACTCGCGCCGTTGAGCGCGACGGATGCCGTGCACAACCACCTGGTCTACGGCTACACGGGCGGTCTCGGCGTCGACGTGAACCTCATGGGCGGTCTCTTCATGCGCGCCGAGTGGGAATATGTCCGCTTCACTTCCCAAGTCGACACCAGCATCAACACCGTCCGCGCCGGCCTCGGCTACAGGTTCTGAGCGCAGCGCATGGCGCCGGTTGACAGGACGGCGCCGCCCTGATGCTTTTGTCGCTGCGATGGGAGCAGCGGCGATGAAGATCTACGGCGATACGAACTCCGGCAATTGCCTGAAGGTCAAGTGGGTCTGCGACAGGCTCGACCTGCCGTATCAGTGGGTCGAGATCGACACGCGCAAGGGCGAAACACGCACGCCGCAATTCCTAGCGATGAACGGTGCCGGTCAGGTGCCGACCATCGCACTCGACGACGGTCGCACGCTGGCGCAGTCCAACGCGATCATCCGCTATCTCGCGCGCGACAGCGATCTCATTCCGCGCGATGCCTTTGCCGCGGCCAAGATGGACGAATGGCTGTTCTGGGAGCAGTACAGCCATGAGCCCTATGTCGCGGTTTGCCGTTTCCAAATGGTCTATCTCGGCAAGGACGTCTCCGAGCTCGACCCGGAGAAGGTCAAGCGCGGCTATGCGGCGCTTGACCGCATGGAACAGCATCTCGCATCGAGCCGCTACTTCGTCGGCGAAGCCATCTCGCTCGCCGACGTCTCGCTGTTGGCCTATACCCGCGTCGCCCACGAAGGAGGCTTTGATCTCGGCCGTTACGACGCCATGCGGCGCTGGATCGACGAGGCCGAGGCCTATCTTGGCCTGCCGTCGGCGCGCTGAACGGGAGAGCCTGAGATGAGCGCCGATTCCATCATCATCCGCCGCGCCCGCCGCGAGGACGTGGCCGCGATCGTCGCGATGCTCGCCGACGACCATCTCGGCCGCGCCCGCGAGCACCTGGAGGAGCCGCTGCCGGAGTCCTATTTCAGCGCATTCGATGCGGTCGACAAGAATCCCGGTCTGAGGCTCGTGGTCGCGGTGGACGGCACGGGCAGGGTGGTCGGCTGCCTGCAACTCGCCATCCTGCCCGGCCTGAGCTCGCAAGGTGGTTCGCGTGGTCTCCTGGAAGACGTGCGCGTCGCCTCCGACTGCCGCAGCCGCGGCATCGGCGAAAAGCTCGTGCAATGGGCAGTCGCGGAAGCCCGCGCGAAGGGCTGTAACCTGGTCGAGTTGCTGACGCATCAGAGCCGCGTCGACGCGCAACGTTTCTACAAGCGGCTCGGATTCTCCGCGAGCCATGTCGGCATGACTGTCCGCTTTTGACGCAACTTTCCGCAGCCGTTGCATCGTCTGCAAAATCTGCCCGCCCATCCGTTTCGGTTAAGGGCTGATAAACTACCGGGCGGTCGTTCATGCTCGCCGGGCAACGATCGGTGCTAGGTTGCGTCTGGACACCGGGCTCGGTCGGTTCGGGGATTTCAATGACAAGCTATTCGTTGATCAAGGTCGGCAACGACTACGTTGTGCAGGCCGACGACAAATGCATTTTGAAGGTCGCCAGCCGGCGCCGAGCTGCGCAGTTGATCAGCGAAGCGACTGGCTTGCTCAACGCAGCGGCTGCCGTCGAAATTCCAGAGAAGACGGTGGAAACCGCATCACTCCACCGTGAGACGTCTAAACTTCCTTGACGCTTCTGCCCGTTTGCCGTATTAGCCGCCGCGGGACACCTCCCCCCAACGGGAGGCTTACTATCTGGAAGGGTAGATGATGACTGCAGCGAAGCCCGCTTCGCGGCCCCTCGTGCCGCATTTCTCCTCCGGCCCCTGCGCCAAGCGCCCCGGCTGGACCGCCCAAAATCTCAAAGACGCAGCTCTCGGCCGTTCGCATCGTGCGAAGGCTGGCAAGGCCAAGCTCAAGCTCGCAATCGATCTGACGCGCGAAGTGCTTGAAGTGCCGGCCGACTATCGCATCGGCATCGTTCCGGCCTCTGATACGGGCGCGGTCGAGATGGCGCTGTGGTCATTGCTCGGCGCGCGTCCAGTCACCACGCTCGCCTGGGAGTCCTTCGGCGAAGGTTGGGTCAGTGACATCGTCAAGGAATTGAAGCTCAAGGACGTCACCAAGCTCAACGCGGCTTACGGTGAAATCCCGGATCTTTCCAAGGTCGATCAGAAGAGCGACGTCGTCTTCACCTGGAACGGCACCACCTCCGGCGTGCGCGTGCCGAACGCCGACTGGATCAGCGCGACCCGCGAAGGCCTGACCATTTGCGACGCCACGTCGGCCGCGTTCGCGCAGCCGCTCGATTGGCCCAAGCTCGACGTCGTCACCTTCTCCTGGCAGAAGGCGCTCGGCGGTGAGGCCGCGCACGGCATGCTGATCCTCTCGCCCCGCGCGGTGGAGCGGCTCGAGACCTACAAGCCGGCCTGGCCGCTGCCGAAGATCTTCCGCATGACCAAGGGCGGCAAGATCAACGAAGGCATTTTCGCCGGTGAGACCATCAACACACCCTCGATGCTCTGCGTCGAGGATTATCTCGATGCACTGAACTGGGCGAAGTCGATCGGTGGCCTGAAGGCGCTGATCGCGCGCGCCGACGCCAACACCAAGGTGCTCGCCGACTGGAAGGCAAAGACGCCGTGGATCGACTTCCTGGCGAAGGATGCGGCGATCCGCTCCAACACTTCGGTGTGCCTGAAGTTCACCGATCCCGCAATCACCTCGCTATCGTCCGACGCGCAGGCCGAGTTCTGCAAGAAGCTCGTCGCGCTGGTCGAGAAGGAAGGTGCGGGCTTCGACTTCGCGTACTACCGCGATGCGCCGGCGGGCCTGCGCATCTGGTGCGGTGCCACCGTCGAGGCAAAGGACGTCGAGCTGCTGACCCAGTGGATCGACTGGGCCTTTGCCGAGACCAAGGCCGCGCTGCCGAAGGCGGCGTGATGTTTCTGACCCTCCCCTGGAGGGGGAGGGTCGACGCACCGTTAGGTGCGTCGGGGTGGGGTGATCTCTCCACGCGGCGCACCATCGAAAATCGCATCGACAGTTTCACCCCACCCCGGCGCTAAAGCGCCGACCCTCCCCCTCCAGGGGAGGGTGAAGGAAACGTTCAGATGACCAAACCGAAAGTTCTCATTTCCGACGCGCTCTCGCCCGCTGCCGTGCAGATCTTCAAGGATCGCGGCGTCGAGGTCGACTTCCAGCCCAACCTCGGCAAGGACAAGGACAAGCTGGCCGAGATCATCGGCAACTACGACGGTCTTGCGATCCGTTCGGCGACGAAGGCGACCGCCAAGATCATCGAGAGGGCGACCAACCTGAAGGTGATCGGCCGCGCCGGCATCGGCGTCGACAACGTCGAGATCCCGGCGGCCACCGCCAAGGGCATCATCGTGATGAACACGCCGTTCGGCAATTCCATCACGACCGCCGAGCACGCCATCACCCTGATGCTGGCGCTGGCGCGCGAAATTCCGCAGGCCGACGCTTCCACCCAGTCCGGCAAGTGGGAGAAGAACCGTTTCATGGGCGTCGAGATTACTGGCAAGGTGCTCGGGGTCATCGGCTGCGGCAATATCGGCTCGATCGTCTGCGACCGCGCGCTCGGCCTGCGCATGAAGGTCGTCGCCTTCGATCCCTTCCTGTCGCCGGAGCGCGCCAAGGACATCGGCGTCGAGAAGGTCGATCTCGATGACCTGCTCAGGCGCGCCGACTTCATCACCCTGCACACTCCGCTCACCGAGAAGACCAAGCACATCATCGACGCGGCAGCGATCGCCAAGATGAAGAAGGGGGTGCGCCTGATCAATTGCGCCCGTGGCGGCCTGGTCGACGAGCAGGCGGTGGTGGATGCGCTGAACGCCAAGCACATTGCCGGCGCTGCCTTCGACGTCTTCGTCGAGGAGCCCGCGACCTCGAACGTGCTGTTCGGGCATCCCAACGTGATCTGCACGCCGCATCTCGGCGCCTCCACCACCGAGGCGCAGGAGAACGTCGCGCTTCAGGTCGCCGAGCAGATGTCGGACTATCTGTTGTCCGGCGCGATCTCCAACGCCATCAACTTCCCCTCGATAACGGCGGAAGAGGCCCCCAAGCTGAAGCCGTTCATCGCGCTCGCCGAGAAGCTCGGCTCCTTCGCCGGCCAGCTCACCGAGAGCGGCATTTCGAAGGTGACAATCACCTATGAGGGCCACGTCGCCGAAATGAAGATCAAGGCGCTGACCTCCGCCGTGCTGTCCGGCCTGCTGCGGCCGATGCTGGGCGAGGTCAACGTGGTGTCCGCGCCTGTCGTCGCCAAGGAGCGCGGCATGGTGGTCGACGAGGTGACCCGTGCCGCGCAGAGCGACTATGAAAGCCTCATCACCGTGACGGTGGCGACGGAGCGTCAGGAGCGCTCGGTCTCCGGCACCGTCTATCACGACGGCAAGCCGCGGCTGGTCGACATCAAGGGCATCCGCGTCGACGCCGAGTTCGGCAAGTCGATGATCTACGTCACCAACGAGGACAAGCCGGGCTTCATCGGCAAGTTCGCAAGCCTGTTGGGCGATGCCAAGATCAACATCGCGACCTTCCATCTCGGCCGCGTCTCACAGGGCGGCGATGCCATCGCGCTCGTCGAGGTCGACGGCGCCGTGCCGGCGGATGTGCTCGCCAAGGTGCAGGCGCTGCCGCAGGTCAAACAGGCGAAGGCGCTGACGTTCTGACGATTACCGCTTAGATATTCCGACCCGCGGAACAAGCGCCGCCTCTGTCTCCGGAGGCGGCGTTTTTCTTTGCTCCACGCCGCCTTTATCTTCCCTGCGACCGCCAAGTTTGTGTACCAATGGCGCAACAACGAACAGTCCAAGTCGTCCGAACAGGGAGAAAACAATGCGTGAAGCCGTCATCGTTTCCTATGCCCGCACGGGGTTGGCAAAGTCCGCCCGCGGCGGGTTCAACATCACCCCGCCGATGTCTCTCGCGGCCCACGCCATCCATCACGCCGTCGATCGTGCCGGCGTGGAGAAGGACTATGTCGAGGATTGCTATCTCGGCAATTGCGCGCATGGCGCGCCGAATATCGGCCGTCAGGCCGCGCTGCTCGCCGGCCTGCCTACGACGACGGCCGGCGTCTCGGTGAACCGCTTCTGCTCGTCGGGCTTGCAGACCATCGCGATGGCAGCCAACTCGATCCGCTCCGACGGCGCCGACTGCATCGTCGCCGGCGGCGTCGAGAGCATCTCGATTCCGGGCGGCGGCTCGCCGAAGGAATCGATCGATCCGGAACTGCTCAAGGTCGCGCCCGATATCTTCATGGCGATGATCGACACCGCCGATATCGTCGCCGAGCGCTACAAGCTCAGCCGCGAATATCAGGACGAGTTCTCGCTGGAATCGCAGCGCCGCATGGCGGCCGCGCAGCAAGCGAACAAGTTCAAGGACGAGATCGTCCCGATGAAGACCAGGATGAAGGTGGTCGACAAGCAGACCAAGGCCGAATCGATCGTCGACTACGTCGTCGATCGCGACGAGTGCAACCGGCCGGAGACTACGCTGGAAGGTCTCGCCAAGCTCGAGCCGGTCAAGGGCCCGGGCAAGTTCGTCACCGCCGGCAACGCCAGCCAGCTCTCGGATGGTGCCGCGGCCGTCGTGCTGATGGAAGCCAAGGACGCCGAGAAGCGTGGTCTTGAGCCGCTGGGCCGCTTCGTTGCCTGGGCGACCGCCGGCTGCGAGCCGGACGAGATGGGCATCGGTCCGGTCTTTGCGATCCCGAAGCTTTTGAAGCGGACCGGCCTGAAGATCGACGACATCGATCTCTGGGAGCTCAACGAAGCCTTCGCCAGCCAGTGCCTGTATTGCCGCGACAAGCTCGGCATCGACCCCGCCAAGTACAACGTCAACGGCGGCTCGATCGCGATCGGCCATCCCTTCGGCATGACCGGCGCACGCCTCACCGGTCACCTCTTGCAGGAAGGTCGGCGCCGCAAGGCAAAGTGGGGCGTGGTGACGATGTGCATCGGCGGCGGCCAGGGCGGCGCCGGCCTGTTCGAGATCTATAGCTGATGCAAAGTCCATCCATGATTGGATGATGAGCGCACGGCGCCTTCGAGCGCCGTGTTTTTTGCAGCGTGTATGCACGCCATCGTGCAATCATTTATCGATTCCTGCACATTTTTGCGGCAGGTTTTGTGAATACACGTAGTCATACGTACCCGCAAATTAAGGGAAATTTTTCCCGGTTATCGCTTCATGAACCGCATCGGCCACAACCAGCCTTGCCACCACGATGCGACCTCCCTCTCTTCGCCTCGCTCACAAGATCACTGCGATCGGTATCATCGGCGTCGTCGGCGTCGCCCTGATCGGCGGCATCCATCTCTACGGCGAGAAGGCGATGGCGGTCTATCGCGACGCGGCTGAGAGTGCGCGCACCATCTTCGAGCTGAACAGCAGGATCGCCGTCGAGCTGCTCGAAGGACGCCGTGCCGAGAAGGATTTTTTGCTGCGCAATGACGCGGCCAAGGTGCAGCGCCAGATCGAGATCGCCCGGCAGGTCGCCGACGACATCGAGACGCTGCGGGGCAAGATCGTCGCGCTCGGCCGGCCGGAGCTGGGCCGTGAGATCGAGGCGATGAATGCCTCGTTGAAGGATTATCAGGCTCATTTTGTAGCCGTGGTCGAGCAGAAGCAGAAGCTCGGGCTCGACGAGAAATCCGGCCTCGAAGGGCGGCTGCGCGCATCGGTCCACGATATCGAGGCGAAGGTCGATCAGCTCCACGAAGTGCCGCTCCTCGTGACGATGCTGATGATGCGTCGCCACGAGAAGGATTTCATGCTGCGCCGTGATCCCAAATATGGCGATGAGATGAAGAAGCGCGCGTCCGAATTCCTCGCCGGCGTCGACGCGGCCGCCGTTCCCGACGGCGCGAAGGCCGAGCTGCGTGCGAAGCTCGCTGACTACCAGCGCGATTTTTCGGCCTGGATGGACACGGCTCTGGCGCTCGCTGTCGAACAAAAGAAGATGTCGGAAGCCTTCTCCGCCGTTGAGCCGGTGATCGAGCAGGTGTCAAAATCGGTCGACACCCTTCGCGCCGAGGCGGATCGTCTGAACGACGTCGAGCGCGACGGCATTCAATGGTGGATCGCGATGGCGATCGCATTGATTGCTTCTGGCGTGCTCGGCCTCGGCTTCGTCATCGGTCGCTCGGTATCGAGGCCGCTGTCCGCGATGCGGGCGGCAATGATCGAGCTTGCCAACGGCAATTTCGCGATCGTGCTACCAGGCCTCGAGCGTCCCGACGAGATCGGCGAGATCGCGCAGGCGGTGGAGACCTTCAAGGTCAACGCCGAGCGGAAGGCGCGGGACGAAGCCGAGGAGAAGGTCAGGCAGGACCAACTCGCCGCCGAGCGCCGCCGCGACGACATGATCCGGATGGCGGATAATTTCGAAGGCGCGGTCGGCCGGATCGTCGCCACAGTCTCATCGGCCGCGACCCAGCTCAAGGCCTCAGCCACCTTTCTCACCTCGACGGCCGGCCGGTCGGAGGAGCTCGCCACCATGGTCGAATCGGCGTCGGAAGAGGCGGCCACCAACGTGCAGTCGGTGGCATCGGCGGCGGAGGAGCTCAGCGCGTCAGTCAACGAGATCAGCCGCCGAGTGCAGGAATCGGCGCGCATCGCAGGCGAAGCAGTCGACCAGGCGCGCCAGACCAACAGCCGCGTCGGCGAGTTGTCGAAGGCGGCCACGCGCATCGGCGACGTGGTCGAGCTCATCAACACCATCGCTGGCCAGACCAATCTGCTTGCACTGAACGCAACCATCGAGGCTGCGCGCGCAGGCGAGGCCGGGCGCGGCTTTGCGGTGGTTGCATCCGAGGTCAAGGCGCTGGCCGAGCAGACCGCGAAGGCAACCGGCGATATCGGGCAGCAGATCTCCAGCATCCAGGCCGCGACGCAGGACTCGGTGAGTGCGATCAGGACCATCAGCGGCACGATCGAGCGGCTGTCGGAGATATCCTCGGCCATTGCCGCCGCCGTGGAAGAGCAGGGCGCCGCGACCGGCGAGATCTCGCGCAACGTGCAGAACGCTGCCGCCGGCACCACGCAGGTCAGCGCCAACATCAGCAACGTGCGGCAAGGCGCGACCGAGACCGGCTCGGCCTCCTCGCAGGTGCTCTCCGCCGCGCATTCGCTCTCCGACGACAGCAACCGCCTCAAGCTCGAGCTCGGCAAGTTTTTGGATACCGTGCGCACGGCTTGAAATCCTAAGCTCTCGACGGCAAGCTCCTCCGCCCGCGCCACTGCCGGCCGCAGGCCCTTGCGCCAGTCGGTGATGGTGCGGCCGAAGTGGTGACGGAACCAGCGCGCCATGGCGCTTTGCGCGGAAAAGCCGAGCTGCTCGGCGATCGTCGAGAGCGGCCGGCCGGGTTCTTCGAGCCGCTGGACGACGAGTTCGGCGCGCTGTGCGTCGAGTAAAAAGCGCTGGCTCGCCAGTTGCGAACCACTCACAGGGCGCGAAAGCGAGGTGCTGGAGCACCTGCGCGCGGCCAGATGACGCTCCAGCGGCCACCGACCTGCCGCGGAGGCGCCGCACGGAAACCCCAAATCGAACCGGTTCCTGACCTGCTGCGTCTCACCACGATGGCGAGGCGTTTTTCGCTGCATCCGGCTGGCGATGCGGCGACATTGGCAGGAGGAATTTGATGCGCACGATTGCAAGGGGGTCTGGCGACGACGAGCCTGGTCCTGGTGACGGCGGCGATTGCGCTGCCGTCTTGGGCGGCCGATCTGGATGCGACGTCGGCCATCGACGCCGTCACGGTCTATCCGGATGGCGCGAGCGTCACTCGCGTCATCACACTGGACTTGCCGCCGGGCGACTCGACACTGGTCGCAAAGGATTTTCCGCTCGGGCTCGACACTTCCTCCTTGCGGGTAGAGGGCGAGGCGGGTGCAAAGCTCACCATCGGCGCCATCGACGCGCGGCCGCCGCGCGCAGCCCCTCCGGTCAATCTTCCTGAGCTCGACAAGCGCATCGAGGCCCTGAAGGACGAGCGCGCGGACTTGCAGGGCGCGGCTGATGCGGCCAGTGCCCGGCGCAAGTTTGCCGAACGTTTTGCCGAGGCCTCTCCCGCCGGTATCGGCGAAAAGGGCGAGGCCCGGCCGATGACCGAGTGGCGCGCGGCCTTCTCGGCAGTTGCCGAGGAGATCGCCACCGCCGACACCGCGATTCGCGATGCCATGCGAAAGCAGCGCGAGATCGATCGCCAGATCGCCCAGCTCGAAGCCGATCGCGCGGCCAAGTCGCCGAGCAAGTTGGAGGTGCGGGTCGAAATCGCCTCGGCGGCCGCGACGAAAGCGACGCTGCGGGTGACCTACAATGTGCGCAATGCGCGCTGGGCGCCGCTCTACGACGCCCGCCTCGACACCGGCGCCCGAGATCACAAGCCGCAGCTCGAACTGGTCCGCCGCGCGGAAATCACACAGTCGACCGGCGAGGATTGGTCGAATGTCAGTCTCGGCGTTTCCACCGTTCGCGTCAGCCGCGGCGGCAGTGCGCCGGAACTGAATTCGCTGGTCGTCCGCTATCCGCAACTGGCGAAGCCGCTGGCCCTGGGAACGGCGTCGGACATGGCCATGCCAGCGCCGCCCATGACGCGACAGGCGCAATCGCCTGCGATGGCGAAGGCCGAGCCGGCTGAGACGCGCGAGCGTGCGGATGAGCAGCAGGCCAATGCCGAGATCGGCGATTTCCAGGCCGTCTATCAGATCGCGGGCCGCGTCAGCCTCGGCGCGAATGAGGGCGCCAAGAGCCTGCTCATCTCCACCATGACCGTCACCCCGGACCTCGCCATCCGCGCCGCGCCGGTGGTGGATCCGACCGCCTATCTCGAGGCCTCATTCAAGCTCGCCGACGACACCACCCTTTTGCCCGGCAAGGTCGCGATCTTTCGCGACGGCGTGTTCGTCGGTCGCAGCAGGTTCTCCACCGCCGCACGGACCGAGGCGGTCCGCCTCGGCTTCGGCGCCGACGACAAGGTCAAGATCGAGCGTTCGGTGATCCGGCAGAACGAGGGTACGGCGGGCGTGATCTCTTCGTCAAAGACCGATGCGCGCTCGTTCCGGACCGTCATTCGCAACGGTCATGATTTCCTGATCCGGATCTCGATCGAGGATCAGCTTCCGGTCAGCGAGAACGAGGACATCGCGGTCGAGGTGTTGCCCGCGACCACGCCGCCCACGACGACCAACCTGCGCGACAAGCGCGGTGTGATGGAATGGGCGTTCGACGCCAAGCCCGCCGAAATCAAGGAGATCAAGTTCGGCTGGCGCGTGCGCTGGCCCAAGGACAAGGGCATCGTCATGGCGCCGGCGGGATGACACTGAAACCACATCGTCCCGCTCTCCTATCCCTCGGTCATGCCCCGCGAAAGCGGGGCATCCAGTACGCCGCGGCTTATCGATTTTGGCACGACCGTCTTGGAGTACTGGATCGCCCGGTCAAGCCGGGCGATGACGGCGTTATGTGGAGAGGAAGTCCGCCAACTCGAGCAGCACGAACTCGACATCATCGGACTTGCTCGATTCGCGGCTTGAGGAGAATTTACTCCTTTACCGCGCCGGTCAGCGAGGACACGTAGTAGTCCACGAACAGCGAATAGAAGATCGCGACCGGCAGCGAGCCGAGCAGCGATCCCGCCATCAGCGCTCCCCATTGATAGACATCGCCGGTGACGAGCTCGGTCAGGATCGCGACCGGCACAGTCTTGTTGGCGCCGCTCTGGATGAAGGCGAGCGCATAGATGAATTCGTTCCAGGATAGCGTGAAGGAGAAGATGCCGGCCGAGATCAGCCCGGGCACCGCCAGCGGCAGCGTGATCCGCCGCAGGATCTGGAGCCGCGTCGCGCCGTCCACCAGCGCGCATTCCTCGAGCTCATAGGGGATCGACTTGAAATAGCCGATCAGGAGCCAGGTGCAGAACGGCACCAGGAAGGTCGGATAGACCAGGATCAGCGCCAATGGGCTGTCGAACAGGCCGAACTGCACCACCACGGTCGCGAGCGGAATGAACAGGATCGAGGGCGGCACCAGATAGGCGAGATAGATGCCGAGGCCGACATAGGGGCTGCCGCGGAACCGCAGGCGCTCGATCGCATAGGCCGCCAGCGTGCTCGCAAACAGCGACAGCGTGGTCGAGCCGATCGCGACGAACATCGTCGTCTTCAGCCAGCGCGGATAGGCCGTGTCGAACAAGAGGTGCTTGACATGCGCCAGGGTCGGCGAGGTGATCCAGAACGGATTGTGGGCCTTGTAGTTCAGGAGTTCGGCGTTCGGCTTGAACGCGGTGACCGCCATCCAGTAGAACGGAAACAGCAGGATCAGCACGAAGCAGCTGAGTGGCAGATAGATCATCATCACCCGCCGCGCGCGGGTATCCCAGGCCATGGTGTCGGGCGCCGCATTCGCAACGGCGGTGGGTCGAGCGACGGCGTCAGTCATTGGCTTCCCCCTGCTGCCATTTGCGCCGCGCAAGGCCAAAATAGGAAAACAGCGTCGCGAACACCAGGAACGGGATCATCGAGACCGCAATCGCGGCACCCTCGCCGAGCTCGCCGCCGGCGATGCCGCGCTGGAAGGCCAGCGTTGCGAGCAAGTGCGTCGAGTTCACGGGGCCGCCGCGGGTGATGGCATAGACGAGCTGGAAGTCGGTGAAGGTGAAGATAATCGAGAAGGTCATGACGATGGCGAGGATCGGCATCATCATCGGGAAGGTGATGAAGCGGAAGCGCTGCCAGGCGCTGGCGCCGTCGAGCATCGCGGCCTCATAGAGCGAGGGCGAGATGGTCTGGAGGCCAGCAAGCAGCGAGATCGCGACGAAGGGAATGCCGCGCCAGATATTGGCCGCGATCAGCGAGAAACGCGCCGGCCAGGGCGTGCCGAGGAAGTCGATATTGCTGGTGCGCCAATGCAGCACGTCGACCAGCAGATAGGAGATGATCGAGAACTGGGGATCGTAGATCCACCAGAACGCCAGCGCCGAGAGCACCGTCGGCACGATCCAGGGCAACAGCACGATCGCGCGCAGCAGGCTCTTGAACCGGAAGTGGTTGTTGAGCAGCAGCGCCAGCCAGAAGCCCAGCGCGAATTTTCCAAACGTTGCGACGGCCGTATAAAGCACGCTGTAGAACACCGCGTTCCACCACAGGGGATCGCTCAGCAGGTACTGGAAATTCTCGAGGCCTACGAAGATGCCGCGCCGGCCGATCGTGGTGTCGGTGAAGGCGAGCCAGATGCCGAGGCCGAGGGGGTAGGTGAGGAACACCGTGAGCAGCCCGATCGCCGGTGCGAGGCACATCACGATCAGGAACGGCTTGTAGTCGAACAAACGCACGAGCCATGAGGGCTGTCGCTGTGCCAGGACCTGTGGGAGTGTGGTTACGGACATCGCAGTCGTCCTGGTCCGAATGTCATGACACCGTCATTGCGAGCGAAGCGAAGCAATCCAGTCTGTCTACGGGGATGCACTCTGGATTGCTTCGTCGCTCCGCTCCTCGCAATGACGGCGCTCAAGGCACTACCTCCGGAAGTACCGCTTCGCGCGGCGCTCCGCCTCGGCCGCCGCTTGCTCCGGCGTTGCCGCATCGGTCGCCACCGAGGCGCACATCTGTACCAGCACGTAGTCGGCGCGGATGGCGCCTGTCGCCGTCGAGATCGGACCCTTGTAGCCATCCCAGTACTCGTTCTTCATGGTGTCCTTGAAGATCGCCACCTTCGGGTCACCCGACCACACCGCCGCATCGGCATAGGCTGCGAGCGGCTGCGCCCAGTAGCCGCTGTTGGCATTGAGCCACGGCTCGTACTGCTCCTTCTCCAGCATGAACTGGAGGAACGCCTTCGCCGCGTTCGGATACGGGCTGTGCTTGAACACCATGGCATTCAGCGTCAGGCCGCCCATCGGATAGGTCGCAGCGAGTCCCTTCGGCGAAAACTGATGCTCGGTGTCTTCCGCAATCGCGGCGGTCGCCGGATCTTTCTTCAGCGCGAAATAAAGCGATACGCCGTTGGACGTAAGCGCGATCTCCTCGGAGGAATAGGCGCGGTTGTTTGATACGTCATTCCATGATGGCGTTCCGGCAATGAAGGTCGGGTAGAGCTGCTTCAGATATTGCAGCGCCGCCACCGTCTCCTTGCTGTTGATGATGAGGTTTCCGTCAGGATCAAGCAGCGCCGCGTTGTGCGACCAGAGCAGCCATTGCGCGAAGCCATTGCCGTCGCCAACGGCGTTGCCAAGTGCAAAGCCTGCGGGCTTGCCGATTTTCTGCAGCTTGCGGCAAACATCGAGCACGCCGGCGTGGTCGTCGGGAACCCTGTCATAGCCAATCTGTTTCAGCGCCGACTTGCGGTAGACCAGCGGTCCGCCGCTGGCGCCGAAGGGCAGGCCGATCCAGTTGTTGCTCTTGGCGCGCTTGCCGTATTTCTCCGCCAGAAACAGCCAGCCGCCATAACGCTTGCCGAGATATTCGGCGACGTCACTGAGCTCGATGAGCTTGTCGACATAGATGTGCGGCGCGTCAGAGAAGCCGATGATGATGTCGGGCCCCGCGCCCGAATTCGCGGTCACCGCCGTCTGCTGGTTGATGTCTTCCCAGCCGACGAAGTCGACCTTCACCTCCACTCCGGTACTATCGCTGAAACGCTTTGCGTTGGCGCGGAACACGTCCTCGTCAGGCTGGACGAAGCGCACCGGTCGCAGCATGCGCAGGCTTGCGCCCTTCTCGATCGGCAGCGACGGCGCCGCGACGTCCGCAGCCTTGATGTTGGATGGCGTTTGCCCTGCAGCACCGGTGGCTGCAAACGCCGCAACGGACAGCCCAAACCCGATTGCATCACGACGGGTGATGTCGTTCCTCATCAGTTCCTCCCTGTTTTTGCGCCTTCCCGGCGTTGATCGCCGGTGAAGGGTCTTCGATCTGGCTTATTCTTGCACGCGAACCGGTCTCCATTTCATCCGAAAGCGCCTCGCAGGCTCAGCTGTTCGGACCGCGATCCATGCTGACGGGCTGCCAGCGTCGCAGTGCAGTGTTCTGCAGCACCGACGGATTGACGCAGCTTACCGGCCACATCCCCTGAAGCACCAGTGACAATTCGTAGCCCACGCGCCGCTTGCGCGCTTCGTCGAAGCGTGCCGAGGCCGAGGCGACGTGCGCGGTCAGGGTGACGTTCTCCATTCCGAGCAGGGGATTGTTGTGCGAGGGCGGTTCCTTCTCCAGCACGTCGAGCGCGGCATGCGCGATCCAGCCCTCTTGCAAGGCCTTGATCAGGCTCTCCTCGTCCACGGTGGCGCCGCGCCCGGTGTTGATGAAGATCGAACCCTTCTTCATCTGGCGGAAATGTGTCTCGGTCAGCATGTGGTGAACCTCCGGCCTGGCTGGCGCGTGCATCGAGACGAAGTCCGATTGCGACAGCACTTCGTTCAGCGTCGCCGGCATCACCCCGTGATCGTACATCAGCGTTTCCTGGATGAAGGGATCAAAGGCCATCATCCGCACGCCGAAGGGGGCAGCGCGCTTGGCGACTGCGCGGGCGACGCGGCCGAAGGAGATGAAGCCGAGCGTCTGTCCCATCAGTCGCGGGATCTTCAGAAGTGCCGGTCGGCCCTCGGCCCAGCGCCCGCTGCGCACCATGCGGTCCTGCTCGACCAGGCGGCGGAAGCCCGCAAGCAGCAGCATCATCGCATGATCGGCGACCTCTTCGATGAAGGTGTCGGGGATGTTGGTCACGGGAATGCCACGGGCAGTTGCCGCCTTGACATCGACGCTGTCGACTCCGACGGAGCCGAGCGTGATGACCTTGCAGTTCTCCAGCGCGTCGATGATGGCTTTGGTGATCGGGATGCCCTTGGCGTAGATCGCGTCAGCCGTCCGGGCTGCGGCGATGAACTCGGTCTCGTTGGCCGGCGCCTCGACGATCTCCGCGTCGATCGGATCGAGCGCCTCCCGCTCGAAGGAATAATCGCTTCCTGTCACCGTGAAGCTCGCGCCCTTCGGCGTCACCACCCTGTATTTCGGCATTTCCTGCTCCGATTTGGTTTGTCGGTTCTTATTGGGGCCCGCTCCCTGGCGGAGGGGCCTTTGCGTCTTTTACGCGAAATCGAGCTTGACGCGTACAATCATCGGTTGTTCGCAGACTGCGGTGTTTGCGGGTTTTCGCTTCCTCTACGGGCTTCTACGGAGGCATCGTAACAAGTTGCTAATCGGTCCCACACTAAAAATTGATTCAAATTCGATCGACCCACCCGCGTGTCCGGAGCCACCTCGTGAAGCTGAGCAATCTGAAGATCGCCCCCAAGCTTGGCATTCTTGTCGGCGTCACCCTGTTCGGCCTCTGCATCTCAGGGCTTCTGGCCGGATATTTGATGAAACGCAGCATGGTGGATGCGCGCATCGACCAGACCAAAGCGATCGTCGACATGGCTCGCAACTATGCGGCCACCTTGATGAAGCGGGTCAATGCTGGCGAGATGACGAAGGATGCCGCGCTGGCCGAATTCCGCCGCTACGGCAACGCCATGACCTACGACAAGGGCTCCGGCTATCTGTTCGGCACGACCTACGACGGCATCACGCAGCTCGCGCCCGATCCGAAGCAGATCGGCACCAACCGGATGGACGTGGAGACGAACGGGCGCAAGCTGTCCCGTGAGATCATGGATGGCGTCAAGGCCAATGGCGACGTCCTGCTCTTTTACGAATATAAGAAGCCCGGCCAGGAGAAGCCGATCCGCAAGCTCGGCTATGCGGTCGCCGTCCCCGGCTTCGACATGTATCTCGGCACGGGCGCCTATCTCGAGGATATCGACGAGAAGATGGGGCCGGTCTACTGGCTCCTCGGCTTGTCCCTGCTCGGCATCGTCATCGTCGCCGGCAGCGTGGCCTGGCTGCTCGGCCGCAGCATCAGCTTGCCGCTCAACCTTCTCGGCACGCGAATGAAGGAGCTGGCCGACGGCAAGCTCGAAGCCGACATTCCCGGCGTCGGCCGTGGCGACGAGGTCGGCGCAATGGCTTCGGCCGTGCAGATATTCAAGGACAATGCGATCCGCATCCGCGATCTCGAGAAGACGGAGGCGGTTGCCAAGGAACGCGCCGCTGCGGAACGTCGCAGCGCGATGGAAGGCATCGCCAGCGATTTCGAGCGAAGCGTCAACGGCATCGTGCGTTCGGTTTCTTCGGCTGCCGCCGGCATGCAGACCACCGCGCAGTCGATGACCGCGACCGCGAGCGATGCCAGCGCGCGTGCGGCCACCGTCGGCGCCGCCTCGCAAAAGGCGTCGGGCAATGTCGGCACGGTTGCGGCCGCCGCCGAAGAACTGTCGAGCTCGGTCGCCGAGATCTCGCGCCAGGTGACGCGCTCCACCGAGGTCGCGAGCAGGGCGGTCAGCGACGCCGAGCGCACCAACACCACCGTGCAGGTGCTGTCCTCGGGCGCCGAGAAGATCGGCGAGGTCGTCAAGCTGATCCACTCGATCGCGGCGCAGACCAACCTGCTCGCACTCAACGCCACCATCGAAGCGGCGCGCGCCGGCGAATCCGGCCGCGGTTTCGCGGTCGTCGCCTCCGAGGTCAAGGCGCTCGCCAACCAGACCGCGAAGGCCACCGAGGAAATCTCGGCCCAGGTTGCGGCGATGCAGACCTCGACCAGCGACGCGGTCGCCGCGATTGCCGGCATCACCCAGACGATCGCTGAGATGAGCGAGATCACCGCAGGCATTTCCGCGTCGATCGAGCAGCAGGGCGAAGCGACGCGCGAGATCGCCCGCAACATCCAGTCGGTCGCAGCCGGCTCCAGCGAGATCAACGCCCATATCGGCAGCGTGACCTCGGCGGCCGAGGCGACGGGAACGGCGGCCTCCGATGTGCTGTCGAACGCTCGCGAGCTCGACAACCAGTCCGGCGCACTGCGAAGCGCCGTCGACGGCTTCCTCGCCAAGGTAAGGGCGGCTTAGGTCTTTCCGCGAATTTTTAGGGTGGGCGAAGGCGAGCGCCGTGCCCACCGCTCCTTTCCACGACTTGGAAGCTTCATGGTGGGCGCGCTGCGCTTTGCCCTACGGCGGCGTCACGCTTGGCCGCGCCTCACTGCTTCCCGATCCCGGCCTGCCTGATCAGCTTTTCGCGGCGCCGAATTATTTCGACGCCGAGCCCTGTCGCGACGCGATCACGACGCCGGCGAGCACCAGCGTGTAGCCGACAAGATGGAAAAGTTGCAGCCGTTCGCCGAGCAAGAGGATCGCCATCGCCGAGCCGAACACCGGAACCAGATGAAAGAACGGCGCGGCACGGTTCGGTCCGATCAGCGCCACGCCGCGATTGAAGAAGAGATAGGCGAGGGTCGAGGGGAAGATCAGGATGTAGGCGAATGTCGCCAGCGTCGTCGCATCGGGCTTCAAGACGTTGCCTGCGAAGAATTCCCACACCGCAGCCGGCAGCAGCATTATCGCTCCGCAGCAGGTGGTGAAGGACAGGAACGAGAGCTGATGGATCTTTGGCCGGCGCGGGATGAAGGCGGAATAGAGCCCGAACGCTACCAGCGAGGAGGCGAACATGATGTCGCCCCGGTTCAAGCTGATGCCGGCAAGTGCCGCGAGATCACCGCGCAGGATGATGATGAGGACGCCGAGAAGCGAGATCGCGATGCCGGCGAGCTGTGCAACCGTCAGGCGGACGCCGAACAGCACCAGCGACCAAAGCGCCACGAACAAAGGTCCGGCCGACTGGATCAGCAGCGCGTTCAGCGCTTCCGTATATTGCAGGGCCCAGAACGAGATCGCATTGTTGAAGGCGAAGCCGACCAGCGAAAGGAACAGCATCAGCGGCAGATGCTCGCGAAGCGCCTTCCAGTCGCGCCTCAGATGCGGTCCTGCAAACGGCAGCAGGATGAGGAAGACGCCGAACCAGCGGACCGTGGTCAGGGTGAGCGGCGGCACATGCGCACCGACATGGCGCGCGAGCACGATGTTGCCGGCCCAGAACAGCGAGCTCAGGCTCAGGAGCAGATAGGGCTGGTTGTTGAGCCAGCCGACCGGATTAGAGGCCGGTGGCGCGGGCGAAGCGATCGTCATTGGTTTTCGCAGGCGAGCTTGCGTCGGATCGCGGCTGCACCACAAGTCCCACCGCCGCAATGCTACAATGCAGCGGAAGATCAGTGAGGCCGCTTTGGCGGTTAATATATTGAACATAGAAGGCTTGGGCGGCTCGATCGGCTGGCGCCCGTTCAACTCGCCTATTTGCGCGAGGCTACGAACACGCCCGACAGCACCAGCGCAAAGCCGATAAAATGGAAGGCCTGCGGCAGTTCACCGAGAAAGATCATCGCCATGATCGAGCCGAACACCGGCACCACGTGAAAGAACGGCGCGGCGCGGTTGGCGCCGATCAGCGCTACGCCGCGGTTGAAGCAGAGATAGGCGAGCGTCGAGGGAAACACCGCAACATAGACCAGCGTCAGCAGGTTCGGCAGATCGAGTTTCATCACCGGACGGGCCGACAACTCCCAGATCCCCAGCGGAATGAGGCACGCCGCGCCGCAGCCGAAGGTAAAGGCAAGGAACGACAGGCCGTGGATCGCCGGCCGCTTCAACGTCAGCACTGAGTAGAGCGCGAAGATCACCAGCGCGACCATGAAGATCAGGTCGCCCTTGTTGAACTCTATGTTGGAGAGCGTGGTGAGGTCGCCGCGCAAGAGGATCGTCAGCACGCCGCATAGCGAGAGCAAAACGCCCAAGGCCTGCATCGCCGTAAGACGGACGCCCAGGATGATCAGCGACCAGAGTGCAACAACGAGCGGGGCGGCCGATTGCAGCAGCAGCGTGTTCAGCGCCTGCGTATGCTCCAGCGCCCAATATTGCAGCGTGTTGAAGGCGCCGATGCCGATGATCGACAGCACGATCATCAGACCGAGCTTGCCGCGGATCGCCGGCCAGTCCGTGACCAGATGCTTCCAGGCGAACGGCAGCACCAGAAGGAAGGCGAAGAACCAGCGCAGGAAGGACAGCGTCACCGGCGGGATGTGGCCGGCGGCGAGCCGCCCGACAATGGCATTGCCGGCCCAGCACAGCGCCGTGATGCTGAGCAGGAGATAAGGCTGGTTGGCGATCCAGTGCCGGGCGGGGGTGGCAAGGCGCGTGGTCTGGTCGGCGGCGGACATTGTGATTGTTATGGCCCCGGTTCGTGCGCCAAGGCGTCGGGCCCGGTGGCGTCCGGGCCGGCTCATACCCGGCTCCTCCACAGACACGTAATTCGCCCTGATATCAATGGCGCGCGACGCATCGCGTCCATGCGCGCCTTCAATGTGGCGGGAACTCTTGCCTCAAGTCTTCCGCGCGGTGCGGATCGCAAGCGGCTTCAACAGCTCCGTGCAGGCGAGATAGACGACGACCAGGGCCGCGATGCCGGCCAGCATGAGCGGCGACGGCGCGACGAAACCGAACCAGGCACCGACCGGCGTGAGCGGCACGAGCATCGCGACGACGAGGGCGATCAGCGAGGAGGCGGACAGCGCGGGATCGGGCCAGTTGTGCCACGGACGTCCATTGGTGCGGATGA
The DNA here is from genome assembly GCF_029714405.1 of Bradyrhizobium sp. CB82. Taxonomy (NCBI): domain Bacteria; kingdom Pseudomonadati; phylum Pseudomonadota; class Alphaproteobacteria; order Hyphomicrobiales; family Nitrobacteraceae; genus Bradyrhizobium; species Bradyrhizobium sp. CB82. The sequence continues at coordinate 1,960,273 of NZ_CP121650.1, forward strand.
TGAAGATCACGAGGATCTGCGTCGCCATGGATTCGATGAACCAGGCGGTGCGGAATTCATCGGGTGATGCCTTGAACAGGAGGAGCAGTGCACCAAAAGTCAGGAAATCGAACACCGACGACAACGGCCCCATGATCGCGGCGAAGCGCACGAGGCGCGACATGCTCCACACCTGCGGCTGAGCGGTTGCCTGCGCCGAGACGCGGTCGAAGGGGATGCCGAGCTCGGAGAGATCGTAGAGCAGATTGTTCAGCAGGATCTGCGTCGGCAGCATCGGCAGGAACGGCAGCGCGACGGAGGCGATCGCCATCGACAGCATATTGCCGAAATTCGAGCTCGCGCCCATGCGGACGTATTTGAGAATGTTTGCGAAGGTGCGCCGGCCCTCCTGGACGCCGTCGGCGACGACCTCGAGATCCGAAGCGAGGAGGATCATGTCGGCGGCGGCCTGCGCCACGCCGGTGGCGCCTTCGACCGACAGCCCGATATCGGCGGCCTTCAGCGCCGGTGCGTCGTTGATGCCGTCGCCGAGGAAGCCGACGACTTCGCCGCTCGCCTGAAGCGCCTTCACGATGCGCGACTTCTGGTCCGGCGCGAGCCGCCCGAAGGCGTCGGCGGATTGCACCCGTACGGCCAATGCCTCGTCGCTGAGCTCGGCGATATCGGGCCCGGAGAGCACGCGCTCGGCGTTCAGCCCGACGAGGCCCGCGAGCCGCTTCACTACGACGGGATCATCGCCCGAGAGGATTTTCAGCCTGACGCCACTTGCCGCGAGATCGGCGATGGCAGCTGCAGCAGTCGGCTTCGGCGGATCGGCGAAGGCGCAAAGACCCTCGAAGACGAGGCGGGTCTCATCTTCGGTCTCGACCTCGCGCGTAGCGCCCGTCCACGGGCGCGAGGCAATGGCGACGGTGCGCAGGCCCTCGGTCGCGAGCCCTCGTACGCGCGCCATTGCGGCCGCACGTGCGGCATCGTTTATCGTGCAGAGTTCGAGCACGGCCTCCGGCGCGCCCTTGACGATCAGCCGCGCGCCTTCGGGACCGTTCGCCAGCACCGATCCCAACCGCCGCGAAAAGTCGAACGCCTGGCGGCCCGCGAGTGTCCATCCTTGCGCAGCCCCCGCGCAGCCCGCGACCAGCGCCGCGTCGAGCGAGCCGCGGTCACCGCCGAGCGCCGCCGCAATGGCGCCAAACCGCGCGGCGCGCGCATCCTCCTTGCCCTCTGCATCGAGGCTCCGCGCAAGGCGGATCTCGGCCGAGGTCAGCGTGCCGGTCTTGTCCGTGCACAGGACCGTCATGGCGCCGAGATCGTGGATCGCCGCGAGCCGTTTGACGATCACTTTGCGGCGGGCCATGCGCAGCGCGCCGCGCGACAAGGTCACCGTGGTGATCATCGGCAGCAGCTCCGGCGTCAGCCCGACCGCGAGCGCCACCGCAAACAGCAACGAGTCCAGCACCGGACGGCCGAATACCACGCGGATGGTCAGCACCACCACCACCAGCGCCAGCGTCGCGCGCGCGATGACGAGGCCGAATTCGCGCAAGTCACGCTCGAACGGCGAGGGCGCCTGCGCTTCCGCAAGTGCGGAGGCGGCGGCGCCGAACACCGTGTCGCGGCCGGTGCGCACGGCGAGCACGATCGCCTCGCCGGTTTGCGCGACAGCGCCGCGGAACAGCGCATTCGACGTGTCGTCTGGAGCATCGGCGACGCCCGCGCGCTTCTGCACCGGATAAGGCTCGCCGGTGAGTGCCGCTTCGCCGGCGGTGAAGGCCGTGCTCTCGAGGATCAGCGCGTCCGCCGGGATGATATCGCCGGCGCGGATGCGCAGGATGTCGCCGGGCACCACCCGTTCGACGTCGACCTGGCCAAACCCGCTGTCGCGCTTGACCTCGGCCTTTAGCGCCACCGAGCGGCGCAGCATTTCGGCGGCCCGGACCGCATGCCCCTCCTGGATGGTGTCGAGCCCGATCGACAGCGTCAGGATCAGCACGATGATCAGCCCGCCGATGTCGTCGCCGGTCAGCATCGAGATGATGCCGGCGACCAGCAAAATCAGCGACAAGGGCTCGAAGAGCCGACGCAGGATCGCGCGCATCGCGCCCTCGATGCGCGGTGGTGCGTCGGTGTTCGGCCCGAAACGGTGAAGCCGCTCGGCGGCATCGCGCGTGGTCAGTCCCCGAAGGCCGCAGCCGAGCTGCCGGGCGAGCGCGTCGGCTGAAAAGCGCCAGAAATGGCCGGCCTGGTTTCCCGATGGTTCGGTCACGGCATGTCCGAAAGGGCGTTGTGGCCCGGAGAAGGTAAGGGGCGGAGGTGACAGCATCCCTTAGGCGAGCGGTGAACAGGGGTGGTTGATGCGTATCAATTCCGCGGTTCCAGCGCTTGCCGGCGCGGCCCCGAAGCTTTCCGGATTTTAAGGGGATATCAAAGGCTTGGATCGCGCCTTAGGACGCGAAAAAGCCCCGTTCTTGCTTGCCTAGAGAGGCTGCTTCCGTTATCCGGTTGGCTGCCTCGCATGCGAGCGGCCCCGGCCGTGGATTGAGCTGGGCGCCGGCATGATCTTAGGAAAAGTGGGTACCGGTTTTCCGCTAGGATCATGCCACTTAAAGACATCTGCATAGGGATTACCCGCGAATGGCCAATGTTGTCGTCGTCGGCGCCCAGTGGGGCGACGAGGGAAAGGGCAAGATCGTCGACTGGTTGTCGGAGCAGGCCGACATCGTCGTCCGTTTCCAGGGCGGCCACAATGCCGGCCATACGCTGGTCATCAACGGCGAGACCTACAAGCTCGCGCTGTTGCCCTCCGGCGTGCTGCGTGACCAGAAGCTGTCGGTGATCGGCAATGGCGTGGTGTTCGACCCGCAGGCCTTCCTCGACGAAGTCACCAAGCTCAGGGCACAGGGCGTCGCGGTCAGCCCGGACAATCTGCGCGTCGCCGAGAACGTCACCCTGATCCTCCCGCTGCATCGTGAGCTCGACGCGCTTCGCGAATCCTCCAATGCGGCAACCGCGATCGGCACCACCCGTCGCGGCATCGGACCTGCCTATGAAGACAAGGTCGGCCGCCGTGCCATCCGCCTGATGGACCTCGCGGACCTCGACACGCTGCCGCACAAGATCGACCGGCTCCTTGCTCACCACAATGCCTTGCGCCGCGGCCTCAATCTGCCGGAGTTCGACGGCAAGACCATCCTGGCCGAGCTCAGCGCGCTGGCGCCGCAGCTTCTGCCTTATGCCGAGACGGTGTGGCGGCTGCTCGACATCAAGCGCCGCGAGGGCAAGCGCATGTTGTTCGAGGGTGCGCAGGGCGCGCTGCTCGACGTCGACCACGGCACCTATCCCTACGTCACCTCGTCCAACACGGTGGCGGCGCAGGCTGCGACCGGTGCCGGCCTCGGGCCCGGCGCGGTCGGCTATGTGCTGGGTCTGTGCAAGGCCTACACGACCCGCGTCGGCCAGGGGCCGTTCCCGACCGAGCAGGACAACGAGATCGGCCGCAAGATCGGCGAGCGCGGCCGCGAGTTCGGCACCAATACCGGCCGTCCGCGCCGCTGCGGCTGGTTCGACGCCGTCCTGGTCCGCCAGGCGGTCAGGACCTGCGGCATCAATGGGCTGGCGCTGACCAAGCTCGACATCCTCGACGGCTTCGATTCGATCGAGGTCTGCACCGGTTACCGGCTGGACGGCAAGGAGATCGACCATTTCCCGGCCGGCGAGGGCGCGCAGGCGCGGGTTGAGCCGGTCTATGAGACCATCGAAGGCTGGAAGGAACCGACCGCAAATGCCCGCTCCTGGGCGGATTTGCCGGCTCAGGCCATCAAATATGTGCGCCGGATCGAGGAACTGGTGGGCTGCCCGGTCGCGCTTCTTTCCACGAGCCCCGAACGTGAAGATACTATTCTGGTACAAAACCCGTTTGAGGCTTAACGGTATCTTACCGGGACAGGCGCATAGTTGAGTTGAAATGGCTGATTACTATCCGCTGATCGCCCGCGCTATTGCCGCCCTGGATCCCAATGCTCCCGGCGAAAGCCGCCGCGCGCTCTATGAACGGGCGCGTACGGCGCTGATTGCGCAGCTCCGCAGCGTGCAGCCGCCTCTCTCCGAATCCGAAATCACCCGCGAGCGGCTGTCACTCGAAGAGGCCGTCCGCAAGGTCGAATCTGAAGCAGCCCAGCGCGCGCGAGACGCCTCGCGCCCCGGCGGCCCCCGCGGCGGCAGCGGCAGTGGCGACGCCTTCCGCCGTGCGAGCGCCCGCGCCGCCGAGGGCACTTCGCCCGCCGCGCCGCCTTCGGCTTCATCGTCCGCCCCGCGCCCCTCGCGTCCTGCCGCGCCGCCGCCGTCGCGCAATGAGCGTCCTCCGCTTGGTGGAGACGATCTCGGGGACCGCGACGCCCAGCGCCAGTCGCGTCCTCAGCGCCCACAGGGGCCGACCCCGCCTCCGATGCCCGAGCCGCCGGCGCCGCCCGCGGCGCGCGATCGCTCCGCCTCGCGCCGGCCGCCGGAGGGCGCGCCGCCGCCGGTGCCGCAGGCGCCGGGCGTTCGCGGCTTTCGCGACATCACTGCGGATGCCGATGACCTGGGCCGCGCGGCGGCGCAGGCCAACCGTGCCGCGCGCCGGACCTACGCCAACGTGCCGTCGCCCTCGCCGGAGTTCGACCGGCTCGAGCCGAGCCTGGAGAACCGGGGCGGCGAGCCGCCGGACGTGCCCTATTCCTACGACGAGTCGGTCGAGGAAGCTGAGCGCTACCCGCCGCCATCGCCGCGTCCGCGCATTCCGGCCGACCGCGAGTTGAAGAAGCGTCGCTCCGGTTCAGCCTTCCCGTTCAAGAGCGCGATCGCCGTCGGCATCGTGCTGATCCTGGTCGGCGCTGGCATTCTCTGGGGCAAGCAGGCGGTCCAGGCCGTGAGCGTCCTGTTCAAGCCGTCTGCGACGCAGGTCGTGGAGGCGCCGAAGGATGAGTCGCAGCCGGCGCCGAAGCCCAAGATCCCCGATCGCGTGGGCCAGCCGTCGTCGACCGAGCAGCCGGCTGCGCCGGTGGCGCAGAAGGTCGTGCTCTATGACGAGGATCCGTCCGATCCCAAGGGCAAGCAATATGTCGGCACCGTGGTCTGGCGGACCGAACCGATCAAGGCCTCGGGCAACCAGAAGGCCGACGTCGCCGTGCGCGCCGACATCGAGATTCCCGACCGCAAGTTCAAGATGACGATGTCGTTCCGCAGGAACACCGATTCATCGCTGCCGGCGAGCCACACCGCGGAGCTGACCTTCATCCTGCCGCCGGACTTCCCCGGTGGCGGCGTCGCCAACGTGCCTGGCATCCTGATGAAGTCGAACGAGCAGGCGCGCGGCACGCCGCTCGCGGGCCTCGCCGTCAAGGTCACCGACGGCTTCTTCCTGGTCGGCCTCTCCAATGTCGACGCCGATCGCTCGCGCAACGTCCAGCTCCTGAAAGAGCGCTCCTGGTTCGACGTACCGCTGGTCTACACCAACCAGCGCCGCGCTATCATTGCCATCGAGAAGGGTGCGCCCGGCGAACGCGCCTTCAACGACGCGTTCGCGCAGTGGGGGGAGTAGGGGCTAAAGCGTGATGAGATCGGGATGAATCGTCATCGCGCCTCAGGTTATTGATTGAGCATGATCACCCCGCAAACGTTTGTCGCGAGGGAAGTCCGCTTCGCACTTTTCCGCACATGCTCTAGCGTTTAGGTCGCCATGTCTGTTGCTCCAGCTCTCTTGGCCGGGCCTCAGCATAGCGTCGATTGCGGCGGACGCCGCTCAACTCGCAGTGCGTGCGATGGATCAGTTCGCGGCGGCTTCCCGCTTGCGCGCTGCTGCGGCCTCGCGATCCATCACGGCGCGGCAGCCCGGGCTGACATGGTGGCGATTGCGGACCATGCAGGCGGTGATCCGCGAGATGTTGGGGATTTCGCTGGAGCAGAGGCGCATGGCGTCGCCCGTGCACATCTGCTGCGCCTCGGAGGAGAAGGCGATGCCGGGTGCGGCGTGAAGCACGGTGGCAGTTGCGGCAATGGCGGCGAGAGTGGCGATCTTCCCGATACGGTAGCTAAACATGTGAGATGCATCCCCAAGCTTTTTGCGGTGTTGGCCGCTTGTGTATTGGAGGCGCCGCACGCGGCTTGCGCTGCCGCACGTCAGATCCGGCACGCGGGGAGGTGCCCCCGGTGTGGTTGCTCGATTACGCTTGAGATTTCGAATCGAAAGTGCTGCGCCGCCCCGATTCGATTATGCGCGAATGCCACAAAGCTTCAATGGTTCGTGTGAACGATTTCACGATTGTTGCGCGTTCGTCACGGCAACGGTCGCCTCACGCGCGCGCCGAGGGCACATCAGCGAGAGCCGCAGCATGCTCTTCGATTGCCGTAATGCCTTTGGACGTCAGCTCGAACAGGTCTCCGTCCTTCATGACGTAGCCTTCGATGATGAGTTCCTCGACCTCGCCATGGCGATCGTCCGCGAAGGCGATGGACTGGCTGATGTCCTTGAGGATCGCGAGCTGTTCATCGCGCAGCATGGTGACATCTCCGTCTTGCAGCGCCGCAAGCGCCTCACATGCCGTGGCTCTCGAACACCTTGCGGCAGGAACGCGACAGCTTGGCGCGGTTGGCCTGCAGGCAGGACTGAACCGCCCCGTCATTGCCGAGATCCTTGCGGCACAGGCGCTCGGCGTCGCGCGAGCAGGCCTGCTGCTCCGCTTGGGTTCCGGCATGGCCCTGTGCGAAGGCCGGCAGGCTTACGAGGCCGGATGCGGTGAGCGTGATCGTCGCCAGGAAAAGGGTCATCCAACGCATGGCCAAATCCAATCTCTTGATATGAGAGCCGTTCACAGAACCCGCCCGCCTGCCACTTGTTCCGCGGGGGTTCCGACCCCGCTATCCAAGGTTCTCAAGGCGCTGCTATAACGGGCGCGGGTCTCGAGTGAGGGGTGCTTGATGAAACGCTATCTGGTTTTTGCGCTGGTGGGTCCGTTTGTCGGTGGATTCCTGCTGCTGCTGACGACGACCTACCAGTCCGGCTATTGGGCCCAGACCAATTTGGGCGAGGTCGGCAAGCTGTTCGTGGTGTTCTTCAAGACCCTGCAATACAGCTATTTGTTCGGCTTCCTGCCGTCGCTGATGATCGGTGCGGTCGACGACATCCTGGTTCACATCAAGCGCATCGGGCCGGTGCTGCGGATGCTGCTGGTCGGCCTGTTCGCGTTCATCCTCGCTGCCATCACCTATGGCTCGCGCGGGGCGGATTCCGGCGCGGTGCAATGGGTCCTTTACGGCCTCGTCGGTTTCGTGCCGAGCGTGATTTCATCTTGGCTCGTACATAAATATGTCGAGGAGCCGCAACCGGCTCCGGCGCCGACCTGAGGGCGGGGATGGCGGTTGGGCGCAGCGCAGCAACCGAAGCGGTGCGTGCGCGTTTGCCTTAGACGACGATGCCCAAACGATGATGATGTCTGACGATGATATTCTTGCAACACGCCGTCCCCGTTCGGGGACGACCTCGCGCGCGACCTTCTCGGACGATGAGGCACGCGGGCCGATCATCGATCAGGACGGACGCGAGATCCGTCCCGAGACGCTTGGAGAGGGCTTTCGCGAATTCGGTTTCGAGTTTGGCCAAGAGTTTGGCAAAGCCAATCCCTTCGGCAGCCTGACGCGCGAGCAGCGGCTGGCGCGGCTCGAGGCGATCGCAAAGCTGCTCGACGTCGCCTTCATCCTGCCAGGCACCAATATCCGCTACGGCATCGACGGCCTGATCGGCCTGATCCCTGTCATCGGCGACATCATCACCACCGCGATTTCGCTCTGGCTTGTGCGTGAGGCGCGGGCGCTGGGCGCACCCCTGGCACATCACGGCGCGGATGCTCGGCAATGTCGCGGTTGACGGTGTGGTCGGCATGGTGCCGTTCGCAGGCGATGCCTTCGACGTCATGTTCCGCGCCAACATGCGCAATGTCCGCCTGTTGCGCCGCTGGCTGGACAAGCAGCCGCCCTAGAGCATGATCCGGAAAAAGTGTGACTGGTTTTCCCTCGCGACAAACGCGGAACGCGTTTGCGCGGAGATCATGCGCAAACAACACCTGAAGCGCGATGACGATTCATCCTAACCTCGTCGCGCTTTAGACGCGAAAAGCGCGATAACCTTTCGGCTACCGCGCTCATCGCGCATCGGAGGATGAGAAAAAGCTTATGCCGCGTCGGCGTCGGTGTTCGCGGCCGGCTTGCGGCGGCGCGGCAACGGGAACGCCTCGCTCTCGTAGAGCGAACGGATGCCGTTCTGGTCGAAGCGAGCTTCCTCGACCTGCAGGTACGCGCCGTTCAGCGAGTCCGTCGGCAATTCCTCGATCGCGAAGCGCACGGCTTCGGCCGCGGTGCCGAACCGCCGATAAGTGAAGCCCGCACGCTTCTTCTTGCGGATCGCGGCGGGGAAAAGCTCGGCGGAGGTATTGAAGTTGAACGGACGCAGTGGACGCATGGTCAAAGACCTCGTGATCTTCTTCGGTTTCAGGCGCGTGTGGGGTTTTAATCGAGGGCCGCAATCAGGCGGCCACGTCATTTTCACCCCCTAATATAGGCCGATTTGACAAAAATGCGACCCCTGCGAACGCAGATGATGAATCCGCGCATGGCAGCCCCGCGAAGGAAATAAATTTAATAAATTCAATGGTTTGTGTGGTTACAGCTTGCCAAGAAGCAGCAGCACGATCAGCACCACCAGGACCACGCCGCCGATCCCCATGCCGGAATGGCCCATGCCATAGCCATAGCCCCCAAACCGGCCGGACATGCCGCCCAGGAGATAGATGATCACGAGGATGATCAGGATGGTTCCGAGACTCATGACATCCTCCTCTGACGACCGCGCCGCCAGATGAGAAAAGCACATCCGGCCGCCGGGTTCCACGCCGGAACCGGCTTGTGCCGCCTTATCTCGGCTTGAGCTTCAGCGCCGCCGAATTGATGCAGTAGCGCAGCCCCGTCGGCGCCGGGCCGTCGGGAAAGACATGGCCGAGATGGCCGCTGCATTTGGAGCACAGCACCTCGGTCCGGACCATCCCGTGGGTCAAGTCCGTCTCCTCGTCGATATGGCTCTCGACCGCCGGCTGGGTGAAGCTCGGCCAACCGCAGCCGGAATCGAACTTGGCGTCGGACTCGAACAACACGTTGCCGCAGCCGGCGCAGACGTAAGTGCCGGCGCGGTGGTCGTGCTCATACTCGCCCGAGAATGGACGCTCGGTCGCCTTTTCGCGGAGTACCGCATACTGCATCGGCGTGAGTTCGCGCCGCCACTGCTCCTCGCTCTTGGTGACCTTGGTTTCGTTCGTGGGTGCCTTGGTGTCGGGCATGGATCTCCCGTTGTTTAGCAAGCGATCTTGCAATCAATTGGTGACCTTGCTGGCGCTGACCAGCGTCGGCTTCTCGATATAGTTATCCGCGAACAGCTTTTTCAGGTTCTCGACCTTCGGGATGTCGTTGTAGGCGATGTAGGGCTGGTTCGGGTGCAGCGTCAGATAGTCCTGGTGATAGCCTTCCGCCGGATAGAACGCCTCCAGCGCGCCGACCTTGGTCACGATCGGCTTGCTGAAGACCTTGGCTGAATTGAGCTGCGCGATATAGGCGTCCGCGATCTTCTTCTGCTCGTCGGAGGTGGTGAAGATCGCCGAGCGATATTGCGTGCCGGTGTCGGGCCCCTGGCGGTTGAGTTGGGTCGGATCGTGCACGACCGAGAAGAAGATCTGGAGGATCTTGCCGTAGGAGATCTTCTTCGGATCGTATTTGATCTCGACCGACTCCGCGTGACCCGTCATGCCCGACGAGACGGTGTGATAGTCGGCCGTCGCCTTGGTGCCGCCGGCATAGCCGGAGACCGCGTTGATGACGCCGGCGGTGTGCTGGAACACGCCTTGCACGCCCCAGAAGCAGCCGCCGGCGACGACCGCGGTCTGGAAACCGCTTGCGGGCGCTGCGTCCACGGTGGGGGCGGGGATCACCACCGCATCTTCCGCAGCCCGCGCGGGCGCGGCGAAGGCCAGCGCCAGCGCGGCGGTGGCAGCGAGGAGGGGGAGGGGATGGAAGATGGGTCGGCTCATGGCGGATCCTCGTTCGGTCGGTGCGACAGTCTAGGGTGGTTGGGGCGAGGCGAACAGCCCGCCGGGCCTCCGCATTCAGGCCTGCCCAAGATACGGGCGGAAGGGCCGGATGTTACACGCTGGCAGACACGAGCCCGTGAAGAAGGCATGCTAGCCTCGCCGGAAACGGGGAAAATCGGGCCGGGATGAACCCCTCCCTTGGATTGACCGACATAGAATGAGTGGGAATGAGTGGCGCTGGAGCTTGTTCGACGAAAATGTTGCGCGTCTTTTTCCTGACCCTTCTCATCCTGCTGTCATCTGCTCCGGCCGCGCTGGCCGACCCCAAGCCTGGCGATGATCTAGAGACCTGCCGCGAGCGCAAGCTCGACCTGCCGACGCGGCTTGTGGCCTGCGAAGACCTGCTCGCCTCGGATCGCGTGGCCGGGAAAGACAAGTCCATTGCGCTGACCGTGCGGGGCTTCTCGCTTCTGAACAAGCGCGACTTCGACCACGCCCTCGAAGCCTTCGCCGCGGCGTGCGACGCCGATCCCGACAACATGGTCGCGCTCGACGGCCAGGCCCAGGCCCACCAGCGCAAGGGCCAGGACGATCTCGCGATGGCCGACTACAACCTCGCCCTCCAGAAGCGCCCCAACTATGGCGGCGCCTATAATGACCGCGGCACGCTGTATTTGCGCAAGGGCGCGCTCCAGAGCGCTCTCGACGATTTCAATCTCGCGATCAAATACACACCCAATCTGCTGGTCGGTCACACCAACCGCGCGCGGACGCGGACCTTCATGAAGAATTATGACGGCGCGCTCGCCGACTTTGCCGACGCCTCTGCGGATAGATCTTGGTGGGTTACGCCTTCGGCTAATCTTACTGCGTCATAAACGCTCTCACTCCTCATCCTGAGAGCTTGCCAATCTTTCTCGTTTTGCGTGGTCATCGAAGGATGTGGCAGTTCCTCGTCGTGGCAACGCGTGGGCTGGGCGGCTGTGGCGAGGTTGGGGGATGTCGATGAACGCTCCTCTATGCGCTAGCGAGGCGGTTGCCTTGCAGGATGTTGTTGGCGAGGGCGTACCAGAGCACGACGGCGCGGACCTTTTCGAGGCCGCGCACGGTCAATTGCCGCAGGTCCCAGTTGCGCCAGCGGGCATGTATGCACTCGCAAATCGACCGGGGCTTGTATCGGGCCTTGCCCTCTTCGCTCGCCATGCGCGCACGCCAGGCCAACACCCCCGGGCCGTCGCCGCGTCGCGGTAGATGGGGATCGGTGCCGTGCTTGGATTGAGTGGGCGGGCAAAAGATATCGATGCCCTCGGCGTGCGCCCACTCGATGTCCTCGGCACTGCCAAAGCCGCCATCGACGAGATGGTCCTTGGGCAACCCGCCAGGACGCGCGCGCTGCCGCTCCAGCATGGGCCGCATCAGGCCGCGGTCGGACCCGGTGTTGCAGACCTTGATGTCAACGACGATCGGCTGGCCGGCGGCACTCGTCACCTGCACGTTGTAGGCGGGGCGGAAGCCGCCGTCGGCCATCTTCATGACCCGTGCGTCGGCGTCCGTCGTGGAGGCCCGCGGCTCTTTCGGCTTCTTGCCGTTGCCGCGCTTTTCTTCGCGCTCCTTGCGCTGCTGCTTGATTTCGGCGAGCGCCGTCTGCGCCGCTTTGACGCGCGCTCTGCGCTCACGCGCGGCGCGCTCCTTGGCGGCCTTCATGCGCTGATTGCTAGCATCCGAACGAGCGTCAACCTCGCGTTTGAGGTCTTCCACCACCGCCTCAGCCAAGGCCAGGTGCCGATCGAGCGTCGCCTCCCGCCGGAACGAAGCGGCCCCGGCGCTGGCCCGGACCCGAACACCGTCCTGCGCCAGCGTTTCCAGATTGACGAGGCCGACCTTCGCCAGCACCGCCAAATGCTCGCAAAGCAGCCGGTCGAGCAGGTCGGCGCAACCGACCCGGAAGTCCGCCAGCGTGTGATGGTTCACCGACACCCCGCCACACAGCCAACGATAGGCGTCATGGCTCTCGCAAAGCCGCTCCAACGCGCGCGCGCTGCCGACGCCCTCGCTGGTGGCATAGAGCCACAGCGCCAGCAAAAGCCGCGGCGATGTCGCGGGGTGACCAGGCCGATCGCCCCGCGCTTTGATCCGGTTCTCCAGCTCACTCAGGTCGAGTTCCTCGACATAGGACCAGATCAGGCGCACCGGATGGTCTTCCCCGATCAGGCTCTCGATATCCACTGCTCGCAACTCGATTTGATCGCGTTGGGGCTCACGAAGTCGCGGCGCTGCGAGCGGCGCCGCACCGGCTTGCGGCTTTGCCTGCTCCGGCAGATCCCCAAACAATTCATCAGCGGCCATCATCCCTCCTGCGAATCCATCACCGCAAGAGAATCACACAGCACCAGCTTTCGGCTATACCGCTTGCGAGCAGTCAAAAAGATTCACAGCCTCTGAGGAGCTTGCGAAGCAAGCGTCTCGAAGGATGTGGGCCACAGGCGGGGCCTCATGGTTCGAGACGCGCTTTGCGCTCCTCACCATGAGGGTTAGTGACACAGTAAGGCTAACCCACCCTACGGCATCGGAGCTTTAAATCACCACGCTCAGCCGTTTCGCCGCCCTTGTAATCCCCGTGTACAGCCACCTTGCGCGGCTGTCCTGGAACGCAAAGCTCTCGTCGAACAGCACGACGTCGTCCCATTGCGAGCCCTGCGACTTGTGCACGGTCAGCACGTAGCCGTAGTCGAACTCGTCATACGGCTTGCGCTGCTCCCAGGCGATCTGCTCGATGCCGCCCTCGAAGCAATCGGCGCGCACCGAGACCTTCGTCACCTTATGACCGAAATCCTCGTCCGGCGACAGCCGCATGCTGAGGATGCGCGACTTGGACCGCGAGGTGTTGCGCGACTTCACGCGCCACAGTCCGCCGTTGAACAGACCCTTCTTGCGGTTGTTGCGCAGGCACACCAGCTTGTCGCCCGCGACCGGAAACTGGTCCTCGATGTTCTGGCGCTGGCGCACGCGCATGTTGTAGGCGCGGCGGGTGTTGTTGCGGCCGACCAGGATCTGGTCGGCGCTCATGACGCGGTCCGGATCGAGCTCCTTGCGCGAAACCACCTCGCTCTCGCCGTAACGGCCGATCTCGAGCTCGCGGCCCTCGCGTATGTCCATCGACATCCGCACGATCGGATCGTCCTGCGCCTGGCGGTGCACCTCGGTCAGCATCGCGTCGGGTGAGGTATTGGTGAAGAAGCCGCCGCCCTGGATCGGCGGCAACTGGGCGGGATCGCCCAACACCAGCAACGGACAATCGAATGACATCAGGTCGCGGCCGAGTTCGGCGTCGACCATCGAGCATTCGTCGATCACGATCAGCTTGGCCTTCGAGGCCGGCGCATCGTCCCACAGCTCGAAGCTCGGCTGCTCCTCGCCGGATTCGCGGGCGCGGTAGATCAGGGAATGGATGGTGGAGGCGTTGTCGCAACCCTTGTTGCGCATGACGAGCGCCGCCTTGCCGGTGAAGGCGGCGAACTTGACCTCGCCGTCGACGCCGTCCGCGATGTGCCGCGCCAGCGTGGTCTTGCCGGTTCCGGCAAATCCGAACAGGCGGAAGATCGGCGGCGTGCCGCCTCGGCCTGGCTTTGCCTTGAGCCAGTCGGCGACGGACTTGAGGGCGGCATCCTGATGCGGGGTAAATGTCGGCATTTTCGTCTTGAGGGAGAGCGAAAAATGATCGATTCGCCCGTCCCCAAAACTAACCATTCCCCCCGCCGGTTCAAGCGGCGGCCAAGTCCTCTTGTCAGCACCCTATTGCCAGCCGGGAACGCCGCGCATGTCGGGCAGGTGGTGGGCGATGCCCTTGTGGCAGTCGATGCAAGTCTTCTCGCCCGTGAACAGGAAGCGCTGATGCGCGACGGAAGCCCGCGGCGACTGCTTGGTGATGTCCATGGAATCGGCGCTGTGGCAGTTGCGGCATTCCAAGGAGTCGTTGGCCCCGACGAATTCGACGTGCGGCGCGATGTGTCGAAGAGCGTCGCTTTTGGTGCCGGCCCGCATTTCTGCGCCGGCGCCTGGGCCTCGCGCGCCATGATCGCCGACGTCGCGCTGCCGACGGTATTCGCGAAGGCGAAGAACTTGCGGATGGCCGACGACGAGCCGGTGCGGATTGGCGGCTGGGCGTTCCGAGGGCTGCTGAACCTACCGGTGAGATGGAGGCTCTAGTTCCGCAAGGGCTCGCTTATCCCACGCGGGTCCATGATGGTCTTATGCACCTGATTTGCCCGACGTGTCAAATGATTTCGTAAAATCAGCATTACATTGTGCGGCAGTGATCACTCCTTTGCATGGGGTTGTTTTCGATATTTTGTCGTCCGGTCACCGGAGCGCCGGACCGACCTCATCGTGACTTTCGTCGCTGCCGCCACGCGCATTTGCAGCACGCGCAAAATGTCACATTCGCGTGCGGGAAGATTCTCTCTGCATTCGCCTGGCCGTTTGAAAGATTAATCATGCGCGCCGCGCGCGCGGCAGTGTGGGCATCGCTATTTTCCCGGACGTCTCGACACTTCCTGCTAGTCGCACCATCATTCCCGCATCGCAATGGAATGCACGGCCGCACGCGGTCGGGAGTTTGGAATGCGGCGTCTGGACTTCTTGAAAATCTCCGATGGAACAGCGGCGCTGGCTGCGTTGCTCGGCTTGATACCGAAGCCGATCGTCATTCGTGACATCGTCTGGCGCAGCACGGCGACCTGATCGTGCCGACCGATCTTCCGATTTCAAAGGGTTTGAACATGAGGCGTCTCGTTCAGCGTGTGATCGCGGCCATCGTCCAGTCGATAGGGACCGTGGCGGCCGCTGTTGGGACGTCTTACGACTAATCATCCAGGCGTGAGACATCCATGAGCCAATCTCAGAACAGCAACATCCTCTGGTTCCTGCCGACCCATGGCGACGGCCGCTATCTCGGCACGTCGCAGGGGGGTCGCGAGGTGAATTTCAACTACCTGCGCCAGATCGCGCAGGCTGCCGATCAGCTCGGTTACTTCGGCGTGCTGCTGCCGACCGGGCGAAGCTGCGAGGATTCCTGGATCGTCGCCTCGAGCGTCGCGCCCTTCACCGAGCGGCTGCGTTACCTCGTGGCCGTCAGGCCAGGCCTGCAATCGCCGACCGTTGCGGCGCGCATGACCGCGACGCTCGACCGCGTCACGAACGGCCGGCTGCTGATCAACGTCGTCACCGGCGGTGACCCTGTCGAGAACAAAGGCGATGGCATCTTCCTCGCCCATGACGAGCGTTACGAGGTCACCCGCGAGTTTCTCAATGTCTATAGTGACCTGCTTGCCGGCAAGACCGTCAATGTCGAGGGCAAGCACATCCGCATCGAGGACGGACGCTTGCTGTTTCACCCGATTCAGTCGCCGCGTCCGCCGCTCTATTTCGGCGGCTCGTCGGATGCCGGCATCGACGTCGCCGTCGACACCGTCGACAAATATCTCACCTGGGGCGAGCCGCCGGCGCAGGTCGGCGAGAAGATCGCGAAGGTGAGGGAGGTCGCAGGCCGGCGCGGTCGAAAGCTGTCCTTCGGCATCCGCCTGCACGTCATCGTTCGCGAGACCAATCAGGAGGCATGGAAGGCCGCCGACGAGCTGATCAAGCATGTCAGCGACGAGACCATCGCGCTCGCGCAGAAGAACTTCGCCCGCATGGACTCCGTTGGCCAGCAGCGCATGGCGCAGCTTCATGGCGGTCGCCGCGACAGGCTCGAGATCAGCCCGAACCTCTGGGCCGGCGTTGGCCTGGTGCGCGGCGGCGCCGGCACCGCGCTGGTCGGCGATCCTCCGACGGTCGCCGCGCGCATCAGGGAGTATCAGGATCTCGGCATCGATACGTTCATCCTGTCCGGCTATCCGCATCTGGAAGAAGCCTATCGTTTTGCCGAGCTGGTCTTCCCGCTGCTGTCGCTCCAGCACGGCAGCAACGTGACGCGGCTGCATCCGAACAACGGTCCGTTCGGCGAGACCGTCGGTAACGACTACCGTCCCTCCAGGCAAGCAGCGCAATCATGAGCCTCATCGACAGTCTTCCGCGCGTTGCGCGTCCCCTGCGCCTGCCGCGCGCCGACGGCCTGATCCAGTGGATCGTGCCGCTCGCCATCATCGCGATCTGGCAAATCGCCTGCATTACCGGCCTCGTGCCGACGCGGGTACTGCCGGCGCCGAGCGACGTTGCGCTCGCGGGCTGGAAGCTGCTGCTCTCCGGCGAGCTGGTGCGCAACATCTGGGTCAGTTTCTGGCGCGCCTCGATCGGCTTTCTGATCGGCGGCAGCATCGGCTTCGCCTTTGGTCTGGCCAACGGCCTCTCGCAGCTCTCGGCCAAGCTGACCGATACGACGCTTCAGATGGTGCGCAACGTGCCGCATCTGGCGCTGATCCCGCTCGTCATCCTGTGGTTCGGCATCGACGAGAGCGCAAAGCTGTTCTTGGTCTCGCTCGGCGTGTTCTTCCCGATTTATCTCAACACGCTGCACGGCATTCGCACCGTTGATCCGCAGCTCACCGAGATGGGGCGCATCTACGGCATGAGCGACGGCGAATTGTTCCGCCGCGTGATCTTTCCGGGTGCGCTGCCCTCGATCTTCGTCGGCATCCGCTTCGCGCTCGGCATCATGTGGCTGACGCTGATCGTCGCCGAGACGATCGCGGCGTCCTCCGGCCTCGGCTACATGGCGATGCAGGCGCGCGAGTTCATGCTGATCGACGTCGTCGTGCTGTCGATCCTGATCTATGCCCTGCTCGGCAAGCTCGCCGACAGCGCCTCGCGCGTGCTCGAGCGCCTGACGCTTGCCTGGCACCCCGCCTTCCAGAAACGTTGAGAATGACATGCAGACAGCTCTTCTCCTTCCCGAGACCGAACGCGACCAGCGCACCCGTATCGCGCCGGAGCGCCGGCGCGCGCGCGAGGACCGGCCGGCTCTTGGCCTGCCGCTCACGATCCGGAACTTGCGCAAATCCTTCGGCGACAACGAGGTGCTGCGCGGCATAGACCTGCACATCCCCGCCGGCCAGTTCGTCGCGATCGTCGGCAAGAGTGGTTGCGGCAAGAGCACGCTGCTGCGACTGATCGCTGGCCTCGACAAGATCGATGCCGGTGCCATCAGCTTTGGTGAGGCGGCGCGGCCCGAGGATATCAGGGTGATGTTCCAGGAGCCGCGGCTGTTGCCCTGGGCGCGCGTGTTGTCGAATGTCGAGGTTGGCCTCGGGCGCGACCGCGCCTCTCTTGATGCGCATCCGCGCGCCGAGCACGCGCTGACCGAGGTTGGGCTCGCCGACAAGCGTGACCAGTGGCCCTCGGTGCTGTCGGGCGGCCAGAAGCAGCGCGTGGCGCTGGCGCGCGCGCTCGTCAGCCACCCTCGCGTGCTCGCCTTCGACGAGCCGCTCGGCGCGCTCGATGCGTTGACCCGGATCTCGATGCAGCGGCTCCTGGAGCGCGTCTGGCGGGACCAGGCTTTTACCGCGATCCTGGTGACGCACGACGTCGCGGAAGCCGTTGCACTCGCCGATCGCGTGCTGGTGATCGAGGAAGGCCGCATCGCCCATGACGTTACGGTTAACGCGCCACGGCCGCGCGAGCGCGGTTCAGTGGAGCTCGGGGGCCTCGAAGGCGCCATCCTGCGCCATCTTCTCTCGGCGGATGATCGTACCTAGATAACAGGGGCCCTGATTTCGGGGAGCTTGCCATGAACGTGATTGCCCGCCATATCATGACCGATACCGCTATCTCCTCTGCCGATTTCCGCGGCGCCATGCGCCACCTCACCGGTGGCGTCAGCGTCATCACGGCCGGCCGCGGCAGGGACATCACCGGCATGACGGTGACCTCGGTGACGTCGCTGTCGGTCGTTCCGCCGACACTGCTCGTCAGCATCAACCGCGACGCCTCATCGTTCCCGCTGATCAAGCGTCACGGCGCCTTCGGCGTGAACATCCTCAACGCTGACCAGCTCGACGTCGCCGAGCGCTTTGCCGGCAAGGGCGGGCTGAAAGGCGCCGACCGCTTCGCCGGCAGCGACTGGGTGACGGCCGTGTCCGGCGTCCCGCTGCTCGCCGGCGCGCTGGCCGCGCTCGATTGCGAGGTCGAGGAGATCGTCGAGCGTCACTCGCACGGCATCGTCATCGGCCGCGTGCGTGATCTTCGGAGTTCGACCCGCAGCGCGGCGCTCGCTTATTGGCGCGGACAGTACGTCGCGGTCGACCAGGATGAGGACGCAGCGAGGCTCGCTGAAGTCAGTGTTCCCGCGCGGGGTCGGCGCGTCATTTGACCGCGCGGCGCCTTCCCGGGCTGGCCTTTTCGTTTCTCTCGATCTAGAAGCCCTGCCAGAGCCTCCCCGAGGAGACGATGGAGCCGGCATGAAACGCGCTGCGACCTGGGCCTTCTACGCCGTCGGCGCGCTCGCGATCGCTTATCTCGCGCTCTACGCCTATGCGATGATCACCGGCCGGCACATCGTGCCCGGCGACCCCATCCACATCTTCCGCAATCCCGACGCGCCGAGCTATTCTTGACGTGAGCTAGGTGTAGCCGTCGGGTGGGCAAAGGCGCCCTTGCGCCGTGCCCACCAAACGATGGCGATAGAAGTGGTGGGCACGCTTCGCTTTGCCCTACTAGAGCTAACTCCGCAAGATCGCCAGCGCCAGCGCCTGCGCGCGGGGGACGATGCTGTCGAGCTCGAGATACTCCTCCACCGTGTGTGCAAGCCCGCCGACGGGGCCGACGCCGCAGATCGTCGGCGTGCCGACGGCGGCGGTGAAGCCTGAATCGGCGCAGCCCCCGGAGAACTCGCCGGTGAGCGTGGTCAGCCCGACGTCGCGCGCGGCGCCCTGGTAACCCTCGAACAGTGCCTTCGACGCCTCGCTCTGAACCGCCGGCACGAACTCGCCTTTGATCGTCAGCGTGGCGCTCGTGCCCGGCACGTGGGAAGTGGCAACGATCTTCTCGATCGCGGCCATCACCGCGTCGCGGTCCCTCGGCTCGACATAGCGCAGATCGATCTGGCCCTCGGCATAGGGCGCCGTCGTGTTCACAGACTGGCCGCCCGAGATCAGTCCAACGTTCAGGGTGATCCCCTTGGTCAGATCGGTCAGCGCATGGATATGGACGATCTTGTGCGCAAGTTCGCCGATCGCGCTCACGCCGGCCGCAAAATTCGCGCCGGAATGGGCGGCCTTGCCGGTGACGGCAAGGTGCATGAAGATGCCGCCCTTGCGGCTCGTGACCACGTTACCGGTCGGCCGTCCCGGCTCGGAATTGTAGACGGCGCGCGCGGACCGTCCCTCGCGCTCGATCACCGGTCGCGACGAGGGCGAGGCGATCTCCTCGTCCGAGGTGATCAGGACCTTGATCGGGTGCGGGCTGCCGCCGAATTTCTGGAAGGCCGCGGCCACGAACACGTTCATGACGAGACCAGCCTTCATGTCCGCGACCCCCGGGCCATAGGCGCGGCCGTCCAGAATCGTGAAGGGGCGTCGTTCGGCCTCGCCTTTGCCGAACACCGTGTCGCGATGCCCCATCAGGAGGATCGGCTTCTCGTTGCTGCCGGGCTTGGCCACGGTGGCATGGATAGCGTCGCCGAACGTGCCGTGGCTCTCCCGCCAGCTCGAAATGCCATGCTCGGCAAAGTGCCGCTCGAAGCGCGCGCCGACCGCGTCCACGCCGGCCTTGTCGTAGGATCCGGAATCGATGTTCACGACGTCGCGCAACAGGTCGATCATCGCCTGCTTCTGCGACGCCAGCCATTCCGTGATTTGGGCTTCAGACATAGTCACCTCGCTGCATCTCGTTCGCGCTTATAGGACTTTGCGCGGGCGGGACCTAGTCGCCGGATGCGGTGCGGCCATGTCAGAGTTCGCGGGGTGAGACCCCGCGATGTCTCCTCATCGTCGTCCTGGCGAAAGCCTGGCTTCCGCCAGGACGACGGCGGAGGGTGTGGCGACGGCTTGCGTTTGCACCCAAAAAATGCCCGGGACTGAGCCCGGGCATTCGCATTCTCAATATTCGCTGGAGCCCTACGCCCCCATCGCCGGCAGGCGCGGATATTCGCCCGACGTGCCGGCGGGCGGGATCGGGATGCCGCCGTCGGCATATTCGTTGAGCTTGTTGCGCAGCGTGCGGATCGAGATGCCGAGGATGTTGGCGGCATGGGTCCGGTTGCCGAGGCAGTGCTTCAGCGTCTCCAGGATCAGATCGCGCTCGACGTCGGCGACGGTACGTCCCACCAGTGCCCGTGTCACCTGCTCGGCTGCCATCGTGGCGTGCGCTACGGCGGGAGCTGTTCTGGCGACGTCGAGGCGGTCGCCGTCCGGCGTGATGATGGCGTCAGCGCCGATCTCGTCGCCCTGCGCCATCAGTACCGCGCGGTGTATGGTGTTCTCGAGCTCGCGGACGTTGCCCTGCCAGCGGTTGGTCGAGAGCACCCGGCGCGCTTCAGCCGAAATGGGGCGCAGCGGCACGCCGTTGGCCTCGGCATATTTCTTCACGAAGTGCTGGGCCAGTTCGAGGATGTCGGCGGGACGCTCGCGCAGCGGCGGGATCTTCAGGTTCACGACGTTGAGGCGGAACAGCAGGTCCTCGCGGAACGTGCCTTCGCGCACGGCTTCCGCCAGGTTGCGGTTCGAAGTCGCGATGATGCGGATATCGACCGGAACGGGCTTGGTGCCGCCGACTCGGTCGATCACTCGCTCCTGGATGGCGCGGAGCAGTTTCGATTGCAGGCGGACGTCCATCTCGGAAATTTCGTCGAGCAGCAGCGTGCCGCCGGTCGCCTCCTCGAACTTGCCGATGCGGCGGGCGACCGCACCGGTGAAGGCGCCCTTCTCATGACCGAACAGCTCGGATTCGAGGAGGTGCTCGGGGATCGCGGCGCAGTTGATGGAGATGAAGGGGCGTTTGGCGCGCGTCGAGCGCGTATGGACGTAGCGCGCCAGCACCTCCTTGCCGGTGCCGGATTCGCCGGTGACCATGACCGAGGCGTCCGAGCCCGCGATTTGCTGAGCGAGCTTGACCACGCGCGCCATGGCGTCGTCCCGATAGATGAGCTCGCGGGAATCGTTGGCGACCGCGGCGAGCACGGCGGCGATCAGCTCCGGCTCCGGCGGCAGCGGGATGTATTCCTTGGCGCCGGCGTGGATCGCGGCGACCGCGGCGCGGGCGTCGTTGGTAATGCCGCAGGCGACGATGGGAGCGTGGATGTGCTCCGCTTCCAGCCGCATCACGAGATCGCGGATGTCGAGGGCGACGTCGACCAGCAGCAGGTCGGCGCCCTTGCCGCCGCGCAGCACACGCATCGCTTGCTCGTGATCCTCGGCGTGGGTCACGGTGGCGCCGTTCTCCATCGCGATCTTGGTGGCGGTGGTGAGCTGGCCCTTCAATGTGCCAACGATGAGAAGCCGCATGTCAGTCTCCTGTCCGTCTGTTCGCGCTGCCGCGCGTCATTCCCTGCGATTGCGTGGTCCGGAAAAGTGCGCAGCGGTTTTCCGAGAAGATCATGCTCAAACCAACTAGCTGCGTTCGGTCCTGATGATTTCGGTCATGGTGACGCCGAGCTTGTCCTCGACCAGCACCACCTCGCCGCGCGCGACGAGGCGGTTGTTGACATAGATGTCGATGGCCTCGCCGACGCGCCGGTCGAGCTCGAGCACGGTGCCGGGACCGAGCTTCAGGAGTTCGCCGACGTCCATCTTGGAGCGGCCGAGCACGGCGGAAACCTGCACCGGCACGTCGAACACGGCCTCGAGGTCGGCGGCGACGCGGGCCGCGTATTCGTCCTCGTTGTAGCCCACATCGGTGCCGGTCGGCGCCATCGGGCCGTTGAGATCGGGAAGCGGGACCTGTCCGTCGGTGTCGCTCATGACTTAGTTCCCCTTGCGGGACGCGATATAGCGTCCGACGAGTTCGTCGATCTTGCCGAGAATGGCGCCGCGCTCGAGCACGACGCCGCCATCGGCCCATTCGATCCGGCAGTCGCCGGTCGCAATCTCCGGCTCAGCCAGGATCACCAGCCGGCCCTCGAAGCCGCTCTGCTTGGCGAGCCGCTCGATCCGCTCGCGCGCGCTCTCGTAGAGCGCCTCGTTGATGCGGACGACCAGGTGCGGCGTCGCGACCAGGTGCGAGAAGCAGTCCTTGACCAGCGCGACGATCTCGCCGAGCGGCTCAGCGGCGATCAGATCGGCGCACAGCTTGCGCGCCACCGCGACCGCGACGTCGACCGCCTCGGTCTCCATCCTGACCTCGATATTGCCGATGCCCGACGCGATGCCCCTGACCGATATGTTGATCTCTTCCATGGCGAGCGCGACGCGGCGATCGCTCTCGGCCTTGGCCTCGCGTTGTCCGGCGTCGAAGCCGGCCTGGTAGGCGCGCGCCTCGGCGGCCGCGATCTTCTGTGCGATCTCGGCTGCGCTCGCAGCCTTCTCGCGCGACCGGTCGGGCGCGGAGAAGTCGTTGTCGAACAGGAATTTCGCGGGCGCAGCCATCAGTACACCAATTCGTCGTCAGCGCGGTTCTTGGTCAGCATGATCTCGCCCTTGGCGGCGAGGTCCTTGGCCAGGTTGACCAGCAGCGCCTGCGCCTCGTCGACGTCGCGCAGCCGGACCGGTCCCATCGCTGCCATGTCGTCCTGGAGCATCTTGGCGGCGCGCGAGGACATGTTGCCGAAGAAGAAGTTGCGGACGTCCTCGTTGGCGCTCTTCAGCGCGACGGCGAGCTTGTCCTTGTCGACGTTGCGCATCAACGTCTGGGCGGAGCCGGAGTCCAGCTTGACGAGGTCGTCGAAGGTGAACATCAGGGCCTTGATGCGCTCGGCCGATTCCCGGTTCTCCTCTTCCAGCGAGGTGATGAAGCGCGTTTCGGTCTGGCGGTCGAAATTGTTGAAGATTTCCGCCATCACCTCGTGGGCGTCGCGGCGGCGGGTCTGCGACAGGTTCGACATGAATTCGACGCGAAGCGTCCTCTCCACGCTTTCGATGACCTCCTTCTGCACCGCCTCCATCTTCAGCATGCGGTTGACGACATCGAGCGCCAGCTCCTCGGGCAGGATGCCGAGGACGCGCGCGGCGTGCTCCGGCTTGAGCTTGGACAGCACCACCGCGATGGTCTGCGGGTATTCGTTCTTCAAGTAGTTGGCGAGCACCTCTTCCTGTACGTTGGAGAGCTTCTCCCACATGTTGCGCCCCGCAGGGCCGCGGATCTCGTCCATGATGCCGTTGACGCGCTCCGGGGCCAGGTATTGCTGCAACAATCGCTCGGTGGCGTCGAAATTGCCCATCAGCGCGCCGGATGCCGACATGCGCGAGACGAATTCGAGCAGCATGTCCTCGACAGTGTCGACCTCGACCGTGCCGAGGGTGGACATCTCCAGCGAGAGCTGGCGCACCTCATCGTCGTCGAGCAGCGACCAGATCTTGCCGCCATATTGCTCGCCGAGCGCCAGCATCAGGATGGCGGCGCGCTTCGGTCCCGCCAGCGGCTCGGACTTGTCCTTGGCCCGGTTGCCGGCACGCTGCCCGAGCGTCGAGATCACGCTGGTGATGTCTTGCGAGTTGGCGTTTTGTAAGGAAGCAGCCATGTCAATTCACTTCTCGAATCATTTCGCGGGTTCGCTCAGCCATTGGCGGATGATGGCGACGGTTTCATTGGGGTTGCGCTCGGCGAGCTCGCCGACGCGATGAACGGACTGGGCGTGGACCTGGCCCTGGATGGTGGCGACGTCGATCGCGCTCGCCGTGGCGTTGCCACTCGGGACCAGCGCGTGGCCGCCGCCCGAAGCTGAAGCGGATTCGTCGGTCAGCGCAGGGGCGCTCAGCGCGCTGGTCAAGGCTGCGATCTCGTCGGAGGCGAGGATCCGCTTCACCAGCGGCCGGATCACCATGAACATCACGACAAGGCCGAGCAGCATCATCACGCCGAGCTCGACGAAGTACATCACGTCGTCCTTGGTGAACTGGAGCATGCCGAGGAAGCCTGACGGCTCGGCGATCGGGGCGGTCGACGGCGCGTCGGCAAAGCGCAGGTTGACGACCTCGACCTGGTCGCCGCGCTTCTGGTCGAAGCCGATCGCCGAGCGCACCAGCGTGGCGATGCGGTCGAGCTGCTCCTTGGTGCGGTCCTGATAGACCAGATCGCCCTTGTCGTTCTTGGAGTAGATGCCGTCGACCAGGACCGCGACCGAGATGCGGTTGACTCGGCCGGCCTCGGTTACCTCGGTCTTGGTGGTGCGGGAGATCTCGTAATTGTTGGTTTCTTCGGTCTTCTTGCTCTGGTCCTTGGCGACCACGCCGCTGTTCTGCTGATTGCCCGGCAGCTCGTTGTTGACGGTGACCTGGCCGTTATTGTCGGCGGTGAGGCTGCTCTCTTCCCGGGTCTGGCTCGAGCGCAGCACGCGGCCTTCGGGATCAAACTTGTCGGAGGTCTGGGTGATCTTGTTGAAGTCGAAATCGGCCGAGAGCTGTACCCGGGCGCGACCCGAGCCGACCACGGAAGAGACGATGTCCTCGACCTGCTTGCGCATCCGCTTCTCGAACGCGGTGCGGCGCTCATCGCCAAGCGCCTGGTCGGGGTCGGATGCCGCGCCATCGGCGAGCAACTGACCGGATTCGTCGACGATCGAGACGCGCTGCGGCTTCAACCCGTTGACGGCGGAGGCGACGAGATGGCGGATCGCACGGATCTGCTGCGCTTCCAGCGAGCCGCGGACCCGCACCACGATCGAGGCCGACGGCTCCGGCGCCTCGCGCGAGAACAGCGGGCGCTCCGGCAGCACGAGGTGGACGCGAGCGGCCTGGATGCGGTCGATGGCGCGGATGGTTCGGGCGAGCTCGCCCTCCAGCGCGCGCAGATGATTGATGTTCTGGACGAAGCTGGTGGTGCCGAGCGCGTCCGACTTGTCGAACACCTCGTAGCCGACGCCGCCCCCCTTGGGCAGGCCGCCTTCGGCAAGCTTCATGCGCAGCCGCGTGACCTTATCCTTGGGCACCATGATGATGCTGCCTTCATTGCGCAGCTCGAACTGGATGCCCTGGCGTTCCAGATCCTTGATAATGCTGGAGGAATCTTCGACGCTGAGGTCGGTGAACAGCGTCGTCATCTGCGGCGTGGTCACGCGCATGATGACGAAGGCAAAGAAGCCGATGAGCGCGGCGGTGACCGCGATCATCGCCCCGAACCTGGCGGCACCGATACCTTTCAGGAAGTCCAACAGACCTTGCAAGCAACCGCCCCGAAGATTCGGCCGCTATCCGAAGGCCGACTGGGCAATTATTGCCTAGGTGATGGTTTCGATATGGTTAACGAAGGTTAAGAGGTGCGACGAAAGTCGCGACATGAAAAAAATCGGCCTCGCAGAGCGAGGCCGATTTGCGTCAAACTTGGCGGATTTCCAGATCGCTTACTGGCGATACTGCTGGATGCGCGTGGTGCGCAGTCCGGCCAGACCATGCTGGTCAATGGAAAACTGCCAGGAGAGGAATTCGTCGACCGTCAGGGTGTAACGGCTGCAGGCTTCCTCGAGGGAGAGGAGGCCTCCTCGGACCGCGGCAACGACTTCAGCCTTGCGTCGGATGACCCAGCGTTTGGTCCCCGGTGCAGGCAGGTCCGCGATCGTCAAAGGGCTGCCGTCCGGCCCGATGACGTATTTCACCCTCGGGCGATGGGGTTCTGTCATGGCGTACTCACAAACTCTCAACCACTGAACTCACGCCGTAACCCTACGCCGGTCGGCTTAAAAATTGGCTAAGCCTAAGGCTTCAATACAATTCTCGTTGAAAATGGCTGGAACGCGATCGGCCCGGCCGGTGGGATGGGGGTCTCCAACCGGCCAAGCGGGCGATTTCGTAAATACTTTACTAACAAGTTGGCCCGCGCGCGGTTTTTGCGAACACTTGGGGTTGCTACCTTGCCCTAGAACCACTCCCTTGGGTCATGGGTCCCCGC
Source organism: Bradyrhizobium sp. CB82 (assembly GCF_029714405.1). Taxonomy (NCBI): domain Bacteria; kingdom Pseudomonadati; phylum Pseudomonadota; class Alphaproteobacteria; order Hyphomicrobiales; family Nitrobacteraceae; genus Bradyrhizobium; species Bradyrhizobium sp. CB82. The sequence continues at coordinate 1,986,345 of NZ_CP121650.1, forward strand.
CTGCGCGGGGACGACACTGCCTAATGTAGCGTGCGTCCAGCCTCAGTTGCTGCTGGTGCTGACGATGCTCTTGACCTGGCTGACCGTGTAGGTGCTGCCGTCGATCGTCAGCAACGGCGGCGATTGCGTCAGGTCGACCGAAGACACTGTGCCCTGCACCTGCGCGGCGACGCCGACCGAATTCCCCGAGACGTCCTTGCCGGTCGCGCTGATCGTGTATTTGCCGTCGGGCCACTGCGTGCCGTCATTGCCCTGGCCGTTCCAGGTGAACGGAATGTCGGCGCCGGCGCCAGCGGTGTACTTGCCGGTGAAGACGGTCTGGCCGCTGGAGTTGGCGATCGAGATGTCGACGGTCGCGCTGGAGGGGACGCTGAGGTGCCAGGTCGCCGACGAATTGGTCATCGTGGCGGTCGTGCCGTCGACCACCGCGGTCTTGCCGACGAAATTCAGCGCCTGGGTCGCTTGCGCGGTCTGCTGAAGGGTCACCAGGGTCGAAAGTTCGGTGTTGGTCTTGAGCTGCTGCTCGACTCCGGCGAATTGCACGAGCTGCTGGGTGAACTGATTGGTGTCGAGTGGATCGAGCGGGTTCTGGTTCTGGAGTTGCGTGGTGAGCAGCGTCAGGAAGGTCTGGAAGTTGCCCGCAAGCGTCGAGCCGGTGGTCGAGCTCAGGCTGGAGCTCGACGAGGACGACGATGATGCCGTTTGGGTCGTGCCGGAAATGACTGAGGGGGCGGTGGCGGCATTCGTGGTGGTCATATCGAACAGTCCTCACACTCTGATATCGACGCCGCTACTCGATCCGAGCATGCGGCCGTAGCCGCGCCCCACCGGCGCGACCGGAACTGCGTCCTCGTCGCTGATAATCAGCCGGCGGGCATTGCTGCCGTTGTCGTTGTTGTTGCTGTTGCTGTTGTTCTGCCCGGACGAGTTCTGATCGCGCAGGCTGAACGACAGGCCGTTGCTGCCGGTCTTGAGGCCGGCATCGTCGAGCGCGCGCTGCAATTGCGGCGCATCCTGGCGCAGCATCGAGAGCGTCTCCGGCTTCTCGACGGTGAGATGCGAGGTAACCTGGCCGTTGCGGTCGACGTTGATGCGCACGTCGATGCGGCCCAGCTCGGCGGGATCGAGGCTGATGTCGAACCGGGTCTTGCCGGCGCGCGCAGCCGCCGCGATCTCGACCGGCACGCCGCTAATCGGCACGGCGGTGGCGGTCGCCGCGGTCGCGGTCAGGGTCGCTGTCGACGCGCTGGCGGTCGAGGTGGTCGTGGTCAGCGGCGCCTGCACCGCGGAGGCGGCCAGGGAGTTGGTATCCGTCGTGCTGGTCAACGCCTGAGTGTTGGCCGTGTGGTCGTGCGCCGATGCCGGGGCGGCTGCCGCAGGAGCTGGCTTGTCAGATGCATCGGCCTTGGCCTCGGTCGTGTTGCCCTCGACCTGCGGCTTGGCGGCTTGCGGATGCGCGGCCGCGTTCGGGTTCGCGGTCGCCGCCGCCTGGTTGGGCGTCGTGCTGGTCGCGCTCGTCCTGGTCGAATCCTGCCCGAGATCGGAAACGTCCGTGTTCTGCTGCGTCGTTGCCGCCACCTTGAACGAGGTCTTGGGGGTTGCCTGCGCGACGGCGGCGGACAGTGCGCCCTGCGTTTGCGGATCGGTCGGCGAAGCGTCGGTCGTTGCGGTGGCGGCCGCATCCAGCGCGGCTTTTGCGGCGGTACCCGCATTGGTGGTCGCGGCGGTCTTGTCGCCGGTTGCGTCGGTCTTGACCGCAGGCGCAGTGATCTGCGCGGCGGTCGAGGCACTTGCGGCAATGCCGGCGGCTGCGATCGTCAGCGGCGAACTTGAATTGCCGTTCGCCTGGCTCGCGGCCGCGTTCGAATCGACCGGAACGACCGGGGCTGCGACAACGGCGTTCGGATCGGGCGTTGCGGTGGCGGCTGCTGGCGTGGGATCGGCCTGAATGGCGGCGGCCAGAGCATCAGTGTCCTCGGTCTTGTCGCCCTTGCCGTCGTCGGATTTTTCGCTGGATTTCGTGCCGGACGCGTCCGGCTTGCCTTTGGTCTTGTCGGTCGCCTTGGTGGGATCGGCCGGCGCGTCGGTGGCGGCAGAGGTCGAACTATCGGTCGTGTCTGTCGATTTGCTCTGCGACGAGGAGTCCGTCGACGACGTGTCGCGCGTGCTCTTGTCGGAGGAGGATGAGGACGCGCTGTCGGTGCGGCGCGGCGCGGGATCCGAGGTCTGGCGCGGCATGCCGCTGGCAGCGGCCGTGTTGCTGTCGACGAGCGCGCCGAACTGGTCGTTCGCCGTCGACCCCCGCGAGCGGGCAGGTTTTGGCGGCGCGGTCTGGATCGACACGCTTGCGGCTACATCTGACGTCACGCTGACCACGGACACGCCCCTTGAAATGAACTCGGGACAACAGGTTAGCAAGGAGCGGGCCAGCCTGGCTCAACGTTGCTTTACATAATAAAATCAAGTGTTTGAAGCGCCGCCTGTGGCCCTGGAAAGGCCTCGGAAACCCAGCCCAATTCTGCCTCCCGGCAAGAATTGCCCCCAAGCGCGCGGCGAAAGGCTCCCCCGCGATTGCTTCACAGGAATACGGCCTATATTAAAGGGTAGCTCTCAGCCGTTTTCGACCGGGCAAGCCGACCTCATGGAACCATTTCCGTTCCCTGAGACCGCTCCTTTCCCGACCCGATAGGCGCTGGGGACAGCGGAACGCTTCCGCAGCAGTCGCATTCAACAGCCGGAACCATGCGCAACAGTCTGGATCTCGAAGGCCGTCCGCAGGACACCAGGGTCGTCGTCGCCATGTCGGGCGGCGTAGACTCCTCGACGACCGCTGCGCTGCTGAAGGCCGAAGGCTACGACGTCGTCGGCATCACCCTTCAGCTCTATGACCATGGCGCGGCGACCCATCGCAAAGGCGCCTGCTGCGCCGGCCAGGACATCCACGACGCGCGCGACGTCGCCGCCAAGCTCGGCATTCCCCATTACGTGCTCGACTATGAGGACCGCTTTCGCGAGTCCGTCATCGACAATTTCGCTGACAGCTACGCGCTCGGCGAGACGCCGGTGCCGTGCATCGAGTGCAACCGCTCGGTCAAATTCCGCGATCTTCTGAAGACCGCGCGCGAGCTCGGCGCGGTCGCGCTGGCGACTGGCCACTATGTCGCCTCGCGCGGCCTCGCAGACGGCTCCCGCGCGCTCGTCTGCGCCGCAGATAGCGAGCGCGACCAGAGCTATTTCCTGTTTGCGACCACGCGCGAGCAGCTCGACTATTTACGCTTTCCCCTCGGCGACATGACCAAGACCGAGACGCGCGAGCTCGCGCGCCGCTTCGGCCTCAGCGTTGCCGACAAGCACGACAGCCAGGACATCTGCTTCGTGCCGACCGGGCGCTACACCGACATCATCACCCGGTTGCGCCCCAACGCGATGGAGCCGGGCGACATCGTCGATCTCGACGGCCGCGTCATCGGCCAGCATCACGGCATTGCCAATTTCACCGTCGGTCAGCGCCGCGGCCTGGGCATCGCCTCCGGCTCGCCGCTTTACGTGGTGCGACTCGAGGCCGCGACCCGCCGCGTCGTTGTCGGCCCGCGCGATGCCTTGAAGATGCACAGCATCGTGCTGCGCGACGTCAACTGGATCGGCGACGCTGATATCGATCGCGCGATCGGTAATGGCCTCGAAATGTTCGTACGCGTGCGCTCGACCCGCGCGCCGCAGCCGGCTTGGCTGCGCGGCGGCAACGGCCACTACGAGGTCGAGCTGGTCGCCGGCGAAGAGGGCGTCTCGCCCGGACAAGCCTGCGTGTTCTACGATGCGCCTTCGGGGCAGGCGCGCGTGCTCGGCGGCGGCTTTATTCAGAGCGCAGCCGCGAAAGTCGCCAGCAGCACGACGAGACCGCTGGTAGAAGCGGTGCGCTAGCGCATGATCCGGAACAGTGCGCAGCGATTTTCCCTCGCGACAAACGCGGAACGCGTTTGCGCGGAGATCATGCGCAAGACGAAAATCTAAATTCTTCAGGGCAGGGGGCATGGCAGCAGATATCTCGCGTGCCGGGGTCGAGAAGGCCTATGGCCGCTGGGCGCCGGTCTACGATCTCGTCTTCGGCAAGGTGTTTGATGCGGGACGGCAGTCGACCATTGCAGAGGCCGACAAGATCGGCGGCCGCATCCTCGACGTCGGTGTTGGCACCGGGCTGTCGCTGTCGGACTATTCGCGCTCGACAAGAGTCTGCGGCGTCGACATCTCCGAGCCGATGCTGCGCAAGGCGCAACAGCGTGTGCGTGCGGAAAACCTTGTCAATGTCGAGGTGCTCAGCGTGATGGATGCGAAGAACCTCGCATTCCGCGACGGCTTCTTCGATGCGGTGGTCGCGCAATATGTCATCACCGCGGTGCCCGACCCCGAAGGCACGCTCGACGAGTTCGTGCGTGTGCTGAAATCCGGCGGCGAGCTCATCCTCGTCAATCACATCGGCGCGGAAAGCGGCCCGCGAAAACTGTTCGAGCTGGCCTTTGCGCCGCTCGCAAGAAGGCTTGGCTGGCGCCCCGAGTTTCCCTGGGAACGACTGGTCAACTGGGCGGCGCGGCATGGTGGCATCACGCTCGCCGAGCGGCGGCCGATGCCGCCGATGGGCCACTTTTCGCTGATCCGCTACCGCAAATCGTGAACGTGACAGCGCACGATTCGGAAACGTGTGTAGCGGTTTTCCGACAAGATCGTGTGCAAGAAGAGCTAGAGTGCGAATTGGTCGCGCTTTAGCTGGAACATGCGCATATCGCTGGGCGTTTCCGTTTCATGTGCACGATATCAAAACTCATGCTCGCAAGCCTGCTGATCGCGGCCGCCGCGCCTGCGATCGCGCAGGCCCCACCCAGCCCGGCGACGCCGCCGCAGGCGACCGCGCCGCCGCCCCCGCAGCGCGCCAGCGACTGCACGCCGACCCAGACGGATCGCCCCCGCGGCACGGTGACGCCCAATGGCTCGACCACCGGCCAGGCCCGGGAACCCCTCGGCGACAAACTGGCGCAATCCGACGGCGTCCTCTGCCCGCCCGCGGGCGTCGACCCCGAAATGCGCGCACCTGCGCCGGATGTCGGCAGGACCCCCGTCATCCCACCCCCGGCAGCCCCGGCGGTGACCCCACGATCCGGCCGAAGTAGGCTCGTTGCTTCGTCTCTCCCGGGCGGGGAGCGGTGAAGTCCGCGCGAGGCGCGAATTCCGGGTGAGGGCGGCTCTCCACGAATCTGGAGCCCGAAAGCAAACGGATTTGGCGTGGAACGGGCTGGATTCCGTCACCGAAATCACCCCGGCAATCTCGGCCACTTTGCTTGACAGGCCGCCGCCCCCTTCCTTATATGCCGCGCGTTCGCGAGATCGGCCGTTTCGGCCCCGCGAGCCCTGTGGCGGGGTAGCTCAGCTGGTTAGAGCACGGGAATCATAATCCTGGGGTCGGGGGTTCGAGTCCCTCCCCCGCTACCAAATAATCACGTCGAATCAGTTGCTTGCCATCAACCTCACCGATCGTGACGTTCGGCGCGCGATCTCGTAGCAAATTGGTAGCGCCGCGTCGGCCTGCGGATGGACTGTTAATCTAATCCTTGAAGCTTTCCTTTTGACTCGACGATCGAGCCCGATCCGCTTCCTGCGCTCAAACCCTCAAATCGAATAGCCGTTCTTGTGATCGGCGACTCTCACGTGAATAGGATGAAATTCCAAGGATTCGATTGCGCAGCCGGGCGACAACGGGGACGAGAGTCCCTCCCTCTCCGCCAAGCAGCCCCTTAAGTGCCTGTAAAATCGAATCCTTCAGGAAAATAAGGGCTTTCCTTACCAGCCGTTGGTACAAAAGGTTGGTACAAAGGAATGGTCCTCAAAATGGCGCGCCCCTGGCCGCACCCGGTCACCGGCATCTATTGGTTTCGCAAGGCCGTTCCGGCCAAGCTTCGTCCGATCCTCAAAAAGAGGGAGGAGAAGCATTCGCTTCGGACTCGGGATCCGGACGAGGCGAAGCTGCTTCATGCTGTGAAGGCCGCCGAAGTCGCAAAGCGCTGGGCAAGCCTGAGGAGCGGTGTCCAGACGCTCACCTTCAAGCAGGCGAGTGCGCTTGCGGGAAAATTCTATCGCGAGCGGATTGCTGCCAACGATGAGAATCCCGGCTCGCAAGACCAGTGGGAAAACAAATTCAAGAAGCTCAAACAGGACGGCAAGCTGATCCCCGAGAAGGGACCCGACGCCGTTGGCCTTTGGCTACATTATCGGTGGCATGCGAAGCAGTACCTGACCGACATGGGCATGCGTCTCGATCCGCCGAGCTTCGAGATGTTTTTCAAGGCGTTCGCGGAAGCGAGTCAGATGGCCGACCAGCAGCTGATGCGCAATGCAGGCCGCGACTACACGCCCGATCCGAAGGCTTCGCGGTTTCCCGAGTGGCAGGACCGCGCCAAGGCCCAGGTGACGTCAATCGTCGCGGCGTTCAAGGCGTACGCAAAAGAAGCCGGGCTCGGCGCGAGGACCGTCAAGAAGTGGGGACCGATCATCGATCGCCTGGTCGTTCACGTCGGTCGCGATGACCTGTCAGCTGTCACCCGCTCCCTTCTAATTGACTGGAAGGACCAATTGCTGGCGCAAGGCCTGGCGCCGCGAAGCGTGCGGGATGGCTATATTGCCGCAGCAAAAGCCACGCTCCAATACGCGGTGGAGCAGGACTGGATCACCAGCAATCCGGTCGTTGGCATCAAGGTCCGCGTGAAGAAGAAGTCCAGGAAGCGCGAGAAAGGGTTCACGCGGGCGGAGGCCGAAATCATCCTGAAGGCAACGCTTGCTGAAAGGTCGGCCAAAATGAGCGAGGAGATGGCGGCCGCCCACAGGTGGGTCCCCTGGATATGCGCCTACACCGGCGCGCGCGTGAATGAGATCACCCCGCTTTGTCCCGCCGACATTCAAACCGAGGATGGCATTCCTCTGTTTCGTATACGCGCTGAAAATACGAAGGCTGACGAGTATCGGAAGGTTCCGATCTACGATCATCTGATCGAACAGGGACTCTTGGATTACGTGAAATCCCGCGGCGACCGGCCGCTGTTTTACGATCCCGAGCGCGGGCGGGGCGGGACGCCTGCAAATGCGCAGTGGCAAAAAGTCGGTGAACGGCTGGCGAGTTGGGTTCGCGGGTTGGGAATTCCGAAAGGCGTTTTGCCAAATCACGGCTGGCGGCATCGGTTTTGTGGCAATGGATGTGGACATGGACGAGCGCATTCAGAACATCATCCAGGGACACGCGCCTGCTAACGAGGCGCGGGAGTACGGCGACCTCTGGCCACAAACGGCCCGGCGCGAGCTCCGGAAATTGCCGCGCTACGAGGTCGGCGCGCCGCCGTTGAAGCGGTGTGACGAGACACGCAAGAAGAAGCGTGTGAGAAGCTCGTAAGGTTGCTGAGACAGCTCAAGCCGCATACGAGGGTTCGATGCCCTTCGCCCGCTCAATCCAAGCTCGAGGCGCTTGCGCTCGAAGTAAACCAGCGGCGCGCCGGTTATGCCTAGCTTTGTTGCGGTCTCTTTGGGCGACGGTAGTACGCTGGTAAGGGCTTTCCGCGCCATCCAAGCGTCTCGCCTTGCACCTTCCAGCGTCCGCGGGTCCCGTGCGGCCCTTTCCATTCTTTGTCGAGGAGCATCACGAGCTTTTTGCCGTACGCACTCATTAGTCTGGAATACCCATGCCATAAGTACTCGTACAGATTTCGCTCCTCCTGCGTATCCTCGACAGTGAGGGCGCATGGATAACGGAACCACGAGTCGAGCCCGGATTCGAAGGCTTCGAGGATGTGCGTGTACGAATTCTTGTACGGGATCAATTTGGACCGACTTCGCAAAACCCTCAGCTTGTGAGACTTGAGCTCGCTGGACAGTTTCCCGTTCGAGATCCAGTGGGGGTTTTCGTAAACCAGAAACGCCTTCATCGCGTTCTCTAGCGCGAAGCCGCCCAGCAGGAAGATCGGCTTGTCGACGCCGCAGACTTGCCGCACAATTTCCTGTTTCGCGTTCGTCTTCGTCAAGATGCTCGACTGGTCGCGCCGTCGGTACATTTCGGTGGCCTGATCGTGCAGGTTCTCAGCGGTGAGTAACCACGAATGGGGGTTTGCGAAATCTTCGACAAACCGCTTATTCTCGTCCATTGCCCTTCCCCGCCCGAATAATCTAAGGACCCGTTGGCCTCACTATAGGCTAATAGCCCGGCCTCGCCTCGGGTACAGCATCGTTATAGATTCGCAGGTCCGCTAACGAAATTGCCGATGTCATCGAATAGAACAGTCAGCTTGCCCGTAAGAATAACCTCCTTTACTTCCTCTTCTGTCGTGCCGGCGAAACGCAATTGCGGCCAAGCATGACCGAATGCGTTCCACATTAACTTACCACGAACCTCATAATTCCAGTCTTCCAGTTCCGGCCGGTCTGGGAGACGCGCAATGATCCTGTGTTGCTCATTCACGGTATCGAGCTCGCTTTGATAGATCGGCCGTTCCTTCAGGTGCAGATTGAGCATTGCGAACTCCGTCATTATTTCGCGCGCCTGCAATTCTGATATCGGCCCCGTGATCTTATCGAGCATGTTCTCTCGGAAGAAACTGAGTGCACCAGTGGAGTCGTTGAAGACAATGAAAATTGCGGTGCGTCCCAGCCGCAACATCATCGTTTGCGCGATGTGAAGATCGCCGAAATCGAACTCATCGGGACTTCCTTCCTGACGGCAAGGTAAGACGAGAAGCGAACCGAAGACCTGCGCCTCGATCATCGTGGGGATATAGAAGCACCGAACGACGGTATGAATATGGTGCAAGAGATCCCATTCGTAGTCATCGGCGATCATTCCGCCTGGCACTCGCGTATCGAGGATCTTACGGTTCGTCTTGTTCTTTAGGTGGAGCTTCAGATAGATCAGACCCATCCAGACGAATAGTTCAAGCGCACCGTTGGCCGCGACGTGGTTCTGGATCGAGTCCGGTCCGCCGTTTACAACGGCGCTCATCGGCTTCTCTATCGTTTTTCCCATTAGCGAATTGCATTCGACGCAGCACGGCACCGTATGCCTGTCGTACCGAACCTTCCTGCCGTTGGGTAATGTTATCGTGCGGGCAAAGAGGTCGTACTTCCGCAGTAGCCACTCCGGAAAAACATGCTCGTCGTTGAACTCCTTTTCGGTGGGATCCGCACCGCAAATGAAGCAGCAGTTCCCGAGGCAGATGTCGTCAATGAATCGCTTGGTGCTGAAGAAAATCACCCTCCCGTTCTGATCGACGATCGAGCCATCGTCCGTTTTGGTCCATGCCATTCCAAATTCCTCCTTCCCCTCCAACGACCAAGGTATCGCGACGGCTCCAGCCGCGATTTCCTTTTGTTTGCTATCTTTATTGTGCTGCGCCTAACCACCGCATGGGTGTCCCCTCCGGTGCAGGCACTGCACGCTGCGCACGAGCGATCTAGTTCCAGCTCTGGGTTGTGCGGCCTAGGATCGACAGTTATAGTTCTCGCTTCTAAGTTATCCCTTTGGACTTGCGAATCAGCCTTTATTTTTAGGCTTTGGATCGATGCCGGACTACGATTTTCACCAGCTTTCGCCATACGACTTAGAATTGCTAGTTCGGGATCTGCTGCAAGCGCATTGGCAGGTTACGATCGAGAGCTTCAAGACCGGGCGCGACGGTGGCATCGACCTGCGCTACGCAATGGGCCCGCAGAAAACAATTGTGCAAGTCAAGCATTACCTGCGCACCGGGCTTTCGGGCCTTCTGCGTGATTTGGAAAATGAGGCAACCAAGGTGCGCAGGTTGCAGCCGAGCCGCTATTTGCTGGTGACGTCCTTGCAACTGACACCCGCGAACAAGGATGCCGTTGTTAAGACAATCGGCGCTGATGCGCTCAAAACGAACGACGTTCTAGGCGCCGAAGATCTGAACAATCTCTTGGGCCAATACCCGGCCGTCGAGGGGCGGCACTACAAGCTTTGGTTGGCCAGTCGGGCAGTCCTGGATCGCGTTCTGCATAATGCTGCGATGACCCGCAGCGAATTCAAGGCACAGCAGGTCTATGAGAAGGCTAAGCGCTATGTCGCGAGCGCCGCCTATCCGCAAGCGCTAAAGATGCTGATTGATGAACGAGTCGTGGTCATCGCCGGTCCACCGGGTGTCGGAAAAACCACGCTAGCCGATTTGCTTCTCTATGAACATTTGGAGAAAGGCTATCAGGCGGTAGTAATTCAACGGGATATCGAGGAGGGCGAGCAGCTATTTCAGCCGGGTCTTCGACAAATCTTCTATTTTGACGATTTCATGGGCGCGACATTTTTGGGCGATCGCGCGGGGGTGCATGCCGGCTCGAACGACCGTGCGCTGCTCAATTTCATCGCCATGGTGCGTGCGTCACCAACCGCACGAATGGTTCTGACCACACGTGAACACGTCTATTCGCAAGCGCTTTCCCGCTCCGAGCGTCTTCGCCACTCTGACCTCGGCGATTTGCGGGTCTTTCTCAACATGCCCAGCTACGACCGAATGCAGCGCGCCCGGATCTTATACAATCATTTGCATTTCAGCGATTTGCCGGATGCTTATCGGGACGAACTGTTGCGCGGCGATTTCTATCTCAAAATAGTAAAGCACGACAAATTCAATCCGCGGGTAATTGAATGGTTATCTAGTTATCGGCGGCTGCGCTCGATTCAGGTCGAGAAGTATAGAGGCTTCGTACAAAGCTTGCTGCATGACCCGTCGGAAATCTGGCGTCATGCCTATGAACGGGAGCTCACCGACGCGGGGCGTTCGCTCTTGCTTGCGCTTTATTCGCTCGGCGGCAAATGCGCAGGAGACAGACTCACCCAGTCGTTTGCTGCACTCCACCAGTTGCGAGCGGACCGCTATGGTTTTCAAACAAGACCAGAGGACTTCGCTTTGGCTATTCGCGAGGTGGCCAACAGCTTCGTAAAGCCATCCGGCCCTCACGGATTCGAGGTTATCGATCCCTCGGTCCTCGACCTGATGAATGCTGTCGTCCTCGAAAGTCCAGACAACGCCGTCGATCTGTTCTCGGGTGCTACGGGGTTCGACCAAGTCGAACACCTATGGACCTTCGCAAAGGCCGACGAAACCGGAGCGATTCGAGCCACTCTGCGTCGTGATGCAGCGCGGATCGCCCAGCGGATCGGCGAGGTCGCAGTGATTGATCGCCGTATCGACATGGGTAATGGCTCCATCGCGTTCCGGGGGCCAACGTTCGAAAAACGGCTGGCGATCATTGTTCACATGGCGGAACAGCTGTCTAGCACGGGCATCGATGCACTCGTCGCCCTGGTCTTTGCTCGACTGTTGAAGGAGTGGGAAACGGAGCGTCCCGACATAAACGATGCGGTCGAATTGCATCGCGCGCTTGATCGGACGAACTCGTTGTTGTGCCAAGATGCGATTTCGATGCAAGCGATCATCGAGGCCGCGATCCTGGAGGAAGCCAGCAGCGGCTGCCGAGCCGACGAACTCCGCGAGCTGATCAGTGTGGTTGATACTTCCGACCACGCTCATACCAACGTCCTGACTGCCCGTGCAGGCTTTGATTGTTATCGACGAGACTATTTTAGGGACGATTTGCGCGAGTGCCGATCACGCGAACAGTTCGACGGGTTGATCGAGGACCTGGAACTGTTCCGCGATGAACTGGGCGTAGACGTCAGTCACTTGATCGAGAGTGTCGAACAGGCAAAAAGCGAGTATGAGGAACACGAAGACGCCTACGTGGACCACATGCAGGACGAGTGGAAGGAGCGCTACGGCATCGAGCGGGACGCGGATCGCAACATTGCCGAGATGTTTGGGTCACTGAAGGCCGATCGCGGCTGACGCAAGCGTGAATACAGGCGAGCTAATCACCGCACAAATCCCCGCCAAAAGCATGATGACGATGTTGTCGAGCTATTGTCGGACAACTGGGATGGCTATGGAGCCAGGGACCCGATTCCTTGAGAGTCAACGCCAAAAAATCATTCGTTTGCATCTTGTGCGGCGCTCGCTCAACCCCACCTCCCCTGCGACACCGAAAGAGCCGAAGCGTGTAGGGGACACCGGGTGGCTATCTAAACTCCCAAAAATCCCTAAGCTCGCTGGCTCAACGCGCGATGTCGGCTAAGTTAGGACCCCGCGCACGAGAACAGGAGGCCCAAATGGGTATCTTCCTCGTCCTCGAAGCCAGCCAGCCTAACGGTAGGGTCTACCGTCTCGGCCTGGGGTGCCTCGTGCCCCCGCAAGTGGCTTCGATGGTGGCGGTTATCGTGCGGCTGTTCTGAACGGGATCGGCCACTCCGAGAGGGTGGCCTTTCTCTTTTAGACATGGACGCTGAGCACCGTCGGCCGCAAATAACGGGACGCTAATACCGTGGTGAATCGGTCGCGTCCTCAGGCCTGCTGTCTTTAAATGTCACCTCAACGGGGTACGCCCTCGCCGCGAGATTGGCCAACCGTTTGAGAGTTGTGCGCGCGCTCGTTGCCACAATTCGTTCGGATCCTTCGAGAGAAGCGAGTTCCGATTGCAATACTTAGTTGTCCAGTAATCCGAAAACGTCATTCGCTTTTGACATCTCGCGATGAGTCTCGTACAGGAAGACGCCTAGCGCGATCGCCGTGTTGACGCTGAGCCGGGCAACAGACGAGAGTGGTCGCGCCGCCGAGGGGTGATGGCCGTGCCCGGATCCGAGCTGTCCCCTCAACTCTGCAATTCCTTGCGTGATTGTCGAAAGCGAACTGAGTACCTGGCGCAACGTATCGCCGGTCTTTCCTTGGCCTGAAAGGTTCAGCGCGTCGCGAGTGGCCTTCACCAGTTGAGGCAGGCTGTCGCCGGCACGCACCGTTAAGCCGCGAGAAGACAAAATGCCTTTGCAGATTGATTCGACGAACTCCTTGGCCGATCCGATGGCCAAGGCGGGGTCCGCCTCAACCGCCGCTTCTATTCTGGTTATCAAGGCTGCAACGTGGTCGGAAGCGAGCTCGTCGGCGATCTCCCGGGCCGCAGCAATCTGCAATACGCCGGCCGCTATCGGCCGCGCCGCGTATATGGCCTTGCCCGAGATATAGGTGTGAGCTGCCACTTCGTAGCCATCCGCGCCCAAGTGGCGATTAAACACCTGTCGAAGAGCCTCAATCTCCCTCTCGTCCTGGCGAACCAGTGGATGGATCATTTCGCAAAGGAACGAAAGGAACTTTTCGTCAGGACAATGCAGTAGCTTTAAGCGGTTATCGTCATAGACCCAGTCATCGTCCCAATCGCGAAAATTTTCGCGATGCATCCAGATGTCGCCCGCCATTGTCTTTTGGCGGTGATCATGGGAGGGGAGCGTGCTCAGATCGAATACGCGGCCCAAAAAGTCGGATTCGCCCAGACGTCCGGCCCAAGCTGTACCACGCAATCTCAATTCATCGAAAAGGTTGCGGCGCGTGATCTCGGATATGGCGATCTTCGGCATGGATCCAAAAACTAAGTAGGGACCGGCAAGCGGTCTGCGGCTCCAACAATGGCGTAGCCGATAATGGCTCGCAACGGCTTCTATCGCTGCCGCGCGAGACTTGTGCCAATTTCGTCGAAACGCTCTAGCCACCCATCTTGGTCCAGGACGACGGATGCCGCCGAGAGGGCGAACTCCGCGGCCAGCGCCTCGGGACCGCGTCCCTGAGTACTCATGCATCGCGAGCTGACGCACGACAAACCCTGGCGAGGACGGAGCTGGCGAAACATCCGATCACTCCGCGCGAACTTCGATGATTGCAGGTGCTATTTAATCCCGGGCATGCGTCGAGCGAGGGCCATCGATTCGACAGCGGGGTCGGCCTCGAGGCGCTGCATGTCGCCAAATGTGACGTCGGCCGAAAAGATACGAGATGTTATCTGCGCCCGCGGCTTGATGAACGATGGACGCTTGGCTCCCTTGCGGAGCTTGACGAGCACCTGCACGATCTCGTTCGCGCTCCGGGTCCGAGAGGACAAGGAGCCCGGTACCGATTCCAATTTATGGAGCGACTTGAAATCGATGGGCATGGCGATCCGCCTCGTGCTCACTTAGTTTAGAACTATCCGAGAACGGTTCAAGAAACGTTAAGGGGTAGCGGCGCTGCGTCGCATCAAAAATCGGTGCGCGTTGCATCCTTACTACAGTTTGATGCTGCGACCGCATGCCCGGCCATACCCGTAGGTCGGATGCCATCCTTCACTAGCCTTTAAATTGGGCGGCGAGACCAAAGCTTCGGCGATGAGTTTCTCTCGAAGGTCTTCGATGGAAATATCCTTTCGCTGCCGTCTGGCTTCGGCAAACAGCAGAGCAACGAGGCCCGTTACTGCCGGTGCGGCCATGCTCGTTCCTGACTTCTTCACAACGCCGTCCCTCGTACCGGACATGGCGGCCAATACGAACTGGCCGGGGGCCGACAGCTCCGGCTTCTCTCTCCCGTCTCTGGTGGGACCTGCGCTTGATGTGGACGCATTGGGAAAGTGTTTCTTGTGACCATCGTAGCTGCCGACGACCAAGGTATCGTGACCGGTCGAAATCGACCCCAGCGTATGCGTGGCAACCGCGTCCACGAAGCTGCCCTGCTTCCGGTCATCGCGTTCGATCCAGGCGTGGTACTCGAGATCCTCATTCACATCGTCCAGGATCCTCAATTCGACTTTGAAGTTCTCTTCCGACAATCCTTCGGCGATCCAGATCCCGATCATGTTGTCGCCGTTGTTGGGATCGTTGAGACGACTGCTGATGAAAGCGGCCATTTGACTATCGCTGCCCATGGCCAAGTAGTCGTTCGGCGCCACGGGATCGAACTTCGTGCCATCGGGCGCGACGAGCCTGACTTCCAGGCGGCGGGATCCCGGATACCACAATTCGAACTCGCCGCCACCGGCGGCTTGCTGCCGCCATTCAATGACGCGCGTTTCTCCCTTACGGATGATGCCTTGGGTATGAATGTCGTCTGCCTGAGCATTTCCGGCGGCGATCACGATCGCTCTGTTGGGCGCTTCCCTGACGATCGCGTCGAGCGCTTGCTCGACCAACGTGCTCCCGTCGTGTGGTCCGCCGTTGGTACCGAGGCTGATGTTGCAGACGCAAGGACGATTACCTGCCGTGTCGAAGATGAACCTAACGGCTTCGAGGAGTTGGACCGAATCTCCAAAGCTGCTGTCGATGGTCGCATGACCATGCCATGCGATGTCGGTCACCGCTGCTTCGACGAACACGATGTCCGCATTCGGCGCCACGCCCGGAACGCGCGTGCCGTTCCCATTTCCCACTGCAATATCCATGACGTGCGTGCCATGCGTACCGCCTCGGTCGCTCCGTGGTCCGTAGCCGAGAGCCAAGTACGGATTGGCCTCCAAGAGAGCGTTGTCGATCTCAGCGCGCGAATAGACGCTGCCGTATTTGACCGAACTGCCTGGCCGCGTCTTTCCGCTCTGGTGCCAGATCGACAAGAGGCGCGTTCTGCCGTTCTTGAGTCGGAAGTTCCGATGCGCGAAATCACACCCGAAGTCGACGATGCCGACGACGACGCCGGCGCCGCCGTCGGGAGCGCTAGTTTTCGGAAGTGCGCTCGGCGCCACCTCCATAGCCGTCGTCGTTGCCGCCAAACTAGGTTGAACCGTCTGCGAAGCCGTCAGAGCGACGACACCTTCGCCGCGGCCGACGGCCTCGACGCGTTTGATCGGAACGCGGCCGGTGACGATCCACGATTTGCCGTCGCGGGCGGTGCCAAGGACGACGCCGGGATCGACGTCGGCCATCTCTTCCCAAGCCTCGACCGAATTCACGCGCGCGATCACGGCCACCTCGTCGCCTGCGGTAGACGCGAGCTCCGGGCCGGTCTTGCCCATACGGAAGTTCGCGACGGCGAGTTGCAGGCGAGGATCCAGGCCGCGCTCGAGTCCGAGCGGCAGCCGTTTCAGATCGCTGGCCGGGCGGACAGGAATTGGCGATAGACGCGTTTCGAGCAGATCCGGAGACACGGCGGCATTCGGCAGGAATGTCGTCGTCACATTTGGAAACAGGGAAAATCCCAGCCCGTCCGGCTGCAGTTCGAACCCGGGTGGAGGGCTGAAGCCGAACGGCAGGGGACGAGCTGCCTCGACGGTGGCAACAGTCCTTTTCGGAGAAGTCTTCTTCCTCGCTCGGGAGCGAGAAGGCCCGCGCCCACGTTTAGCAGACGTCTTTTTCGCCATTTACGACCCCTCACAAGGTGCTGCGCCTAGATCAAGCATACACGGACGATTTCTCTCTCGCTCGGTCGCCTGCAACTGCGGAAGTGCCTAGGAGATCACCTCAGTCCCCCAACCATTGCCTTCTCGTAGATAGCTGAATGCGAGGCGAGATCGCAGCTGTCCAGTTCGAGAGTGTCGTCACCCACCAGCGACAGGACGCTTCCGGGCAGTCTGACGGCAAGAACCTTGCCGCCGCCCCCGGCAACGCCTTCTCTCGCGCTTACCAGCACCTCGCCCAGCTTGGAACCGTTGCCCGTGTAAAGAGGCGGAAGACTGAATTCGACCATCCAGAAGGATCCGTCGAGCGAATCCAACTTCGACAGCGCCAAGGCGTCCATTCGTGTTCGGTCATGCGCCTTGGCGCACTTCAAGTGCCCGATGTAATCGGTTTTCGTCATCAAGACGGACCTGAGAATCGGGACGTCGCGCTGCTCGGCCAGATACCGAATCCAGTAGTTCGTGCTGTCCTCGCGGAGAAGCGGAAGCAGATGACGAAGCACGCCCACCGCGATCAGCTCCGCGTGGTTGCTGCTGATCGCAGACTCCGGCAGCAAACCAATGATGCAGTTCAGCTTCATCACAGGATTACGCATGAACGAACGCGCGCTGAGCGAAAGATAAGGACCGAGGTTGTCGTCGTGGATGATGAAATTGTCGATCCAGGAACTGCTCGCTAGATATTTCGACGATCGGGGGCCGGAGTACGTCTGTACAGCCTGTGCATGCCACTGATTGGCATTCCGCGAGTGCCCGAACGCTGTGACGACGTGACCCATTATGGGCCGTCCCTTCTCCTGCTTCGTGGTGAAGCCGAGGAGGGCCATGTATCCGGAATCTATCAGCGCGGCCAGCTCGGACAGGTATTCGTCGGGTTTGAGCTTCGTCCTGACCGCAGCCTTCAGTCCACACGCGTCGATGACCTCGGCAATCTGACCGGAGTCCAGCGAGCTGACCCGCTCTCTGATGCCGAGAAGCCGATTTATTTTGTTGCTGCTGATCTTGCCCATGGAGTGCTGCGACGAGCCGATCGCCATGCGCAGGCACGAATGGGCACACACATGCAATGTGTCGTTCTGCTGGCAGTACAACACGCCCTGGACACCGAACGTGCGGTCGAGGACCGTACAGCTGAACTCCTGCACGGGCAGCACGAGGGTCCTGGGGAAATCGAGGGGGCGGCCGAGCGTCCTACCGGGAGGAGGCAGAATGGCCTCGTAGACGTATGAGTGCGTGAAGCTCGAATAGCCCTTGACCCGATAGTTGATAAGAACCGCATGCGCCAGCAGCCGAGGAGCGCTGGCATCGTCGAGCTTTTTGACGCCCTGCGCGACCTTGAAGAAGGAGAGCGCGATGGCCTGAGCGTCGCCTCCGCCGTTGTACCGCGCGTCCAAGGCCGTGATCTCTTCGACCACGTCGGGTCGGGACAACACAGATTCAGCGACGAGCAGGTTGGCACCCTGCTGTCGCATTAGTGTGCAGATCCGATGTATCGGTGCGCGGTTAGTAGTTGCAGTAAAAAACTGCTCGATGACGTCAGAGAAAAACGAGAACGGAGCGGAGCACAGCCACTGATCCGGCAACTCGGCCGCCTCGACCGGCGCCGCGCTCCACCTTGCCATGAACTAGAGGGCAGGCGTGTTGCGCGGTCCGCCCAGCGGGATGCTGAGATCCGGATTTTCTTCGGACGTGCGGATACGGCTCAGGTACTGCCTCTGGTCCTGAGTAAGGGGTGGAATCCTGAATGTCGGGGCCGACGTCTGCTGCGTCTGAGCAGGCGACTCCTCTCGCTTTGTGGCGTTATTCTCGGCCATGGGTAAGCGATCCTTGATAGCGCGGCCGACGACGGCTGAACTAGGTGGGTCCGCGACGCATTACCACGCTCGGAACCATTTCTCAACGCCAGATTGCCGAATCGGATCCGCTGGGAGCTCATTTGGGGTCGATCTAGCTCGGAATTCCTTAGGGAACCCCGAATCTATGCCTGATTCGTGCAATTCGGGAGGCCATTCGGCCCGAAATACAGGAAAAATCGACCCTTTGGGCGCCAGCGCCCCCCAACGGCCGCTACTTGGGGCTGTAGGCCGACCGGAGGTCGCCCACGATCCCCCTTTCCCAATTCAAATACCCGGTAGGCTGAGCCCAGAGCTCGGTCCAGGCGTCGTTCAACACCCGCCGAATTCTTCCTGACATCGACGGGGCCGCAAAGTCGCACCCGATCGCCGCGGTGGCTTCGATCGCGCTCGCGACACAGGACTTTAGGAGCGCGGGAGGGTAGCAGCGGCGGAATTCGGGCGGTGCGGACGGTTCGGACACCTGAACGAGCTCGGCCCACCTATCGGCGACCGTGCGGGCGTCGGCGGCGAAACCGAGCCGATCGAGCGTGGCAACGATGATCTGCATCCTGGCGTCGTCCGCCGGGTGTGATGCGCTGCCCGTTTGAGGGAAGGAAAAGGCGAGCGCGCCCCGTTTGGAGTGCAGATGAAGATGCGACCAGGCGAAAGCCGGCCCCACCGTGCATGTGGCGAATACGTCGCAGAAGAATTCGACGCCCCAGGGCCCGGCCCAGGCCAGTTCTGCCCGATTCAAGAGGGTCGCGAGCCGCTCCGGGGATCGTCCGCGTCTGACCGTCGCAATCTCGCTCTCGAAGTGAAGACTGGTGTCCTCGATCATATCGAACCATGCCTTCCTGAAGGGTTCGATCCGCGGGTCGTTGCGATTGTCAGGGGCTAGGAGCGGATGGGCAAGTTCGTGGTAGATGTCCGGCAGATGGAGCAGGAAATGACCTTCCGTCAACGGTACCATCATGAGTTTGTACCCGGGATAGATCCCGAAATATCGCTGCGAGGTGGCGGAAACGACCGGAGAAAGCAAAGGATACTTCACCTCTCTGCAGATTTCGGTCACCAGATGCGTGAGGATTAGATCGTCGTCCGACGCGCGGTTCAGCGCGGTCAGCGCGGTAGACTCGATGAGATCGAGTTCCTCGACCATCCGCCGAAACTGCCGTTGCCTCACCGCCTCGGGGAGTGGTCTTGCGGACGGGTTGGAGAATTCCAGAAATCCTTCGATCGCTCTGTTGAGCCGATCCTGCGTGATGGTGACGAGTCCACCATAATGGGGCGAAAGATCGCGAGGGATCTTACCCAGCAACACGCGACCGCGGGCGGCTAGTTGGTTCGCCGAAACGGCAAAGTAGTCGTCAAGCGCCGACACCGCGAAGTCTCTCGAATGCCGCCGACCGACTGCGATCCAGAATCCGGGCGAGCGTCTCGAGCCGATCGACGAGACCGGCCGGAGCGGTTTCTTGATCCAAGGCGTCCGGAAGGGTCGACCACCCCCGGGCCGCGTCCTCGGAGCCGGGCAGGACGTAGCGCAAGAGCAGGGCGGTCGAGCCCGATGTCGTCAACTCGCGCAACGTCTTCGAAAGCTCGGACCGCGAACGCGAAGTCCGGCGCGCGTCCATGCTCAAGTCGGCGATCACGGCGTCGACGAGTTCGGACAACAACCGGATCTCGCCGTAAAGCGTGCCCTGCAGTCCAGCGTTGCTCATGCGCTTTCCCTCTCGGAGCCTTCCCCAAATCTCAGCAGATCTTCGTCATAGTCGGTGGCATCTTCGCCCAACACGCGGTCGGTCAACTTGATCGTTATTGGCAGGCGGAGGCAATCCTCGGGCCGGCTCCAGGTCAGATTCGAAAGCCGGAATATATCCTCCATGCACTGCACCAAGCTCAGCGGGCCCTCGACATGTCTGACATGCAGTGGCCTGGACGTGCCCGGCCGACGGAAGGGCATCCCCGTCGTTGCGAGATAGCCGTCCTGTCCGCTGACGTAGTGAAGGCCTATAGGCGGATTCCCGACGATTTCCCTGCCATCCCGGCGCTGCACGTCGAAGAACCGGAGAGGCGAGGGGCTTGTCTTGTGTATTTCGACCACCGTCAGCGTCGCGTCGTCGCGCAGCACCCCCTCCAGACGTAAGGCGTCACAGGCTGCCCTTGCCCCGAGCCGCTCCTCTGGAAAACTCCGACCGTCGCGGTGGATCACGATGCGCCCGAGCGATCGACTCTATCTTCGAATTCAGCCCTAAGCAGACTTTCGAGCTGCGAGCGGATTTGCGATGCCAGCAGCTTTTCCGATTGGCGAGACGGCTCGGACCGGAACCGGATCGAGCCGCCGGCGTTCGACACGACAGTATAGCCGGCCGTGTTCTGCTTCACGTCGATTCCCACGATCAGATCAGCGTGGAGCGGCTCGGCGAGCACGAAGGGCCACTTTTCGTTGGCAAGCAAAACCTTGGACAAGGCGACGTTGCGGACATAGCTGTTGAACAAGCTCGTCTTGTCCGCTCTGACGCGATAGGCCGGGTTTCCTTGGGAATCGACGTATTGCTCGTAGCACTCGCGGCCCTTCGAGGAATGCAGCACCGTTGCCCGGACATCCAGCCGCTTGGGAAGTTCGCGGAGGACCGCGGCCTCCAGTTGGTCGTGCGCCCGTCTACCTCCCCGCTCGATTTCATGGATCATGACCGCGGCGAAACCGGGAAGGAGGCAGGACGCCTGCGCCGCCGCGAGGATCGCGCGCGCCTGATCCACGAAGGTGTGTCCGACGCCGACGTCGTTGTAGGGGACGACAACAGGTTCGAACCCTCCATGCGGATATAGCGCGGACACCTCCTGCTTGAGCTGGGCCACGAACGGCTCTCCCCAACTGTCGACCACGGTCTGGGGCAGGATCAGGTACTGACGGTCCAATTGCGATCGGACGTAGAACCCGGCCTTGCGATCAAGGAGCATTTCTCGTCGGCTCTTGCCGAACTCGGCTGCGGACACGTTCTTGGCGTTCCCGCGTCCGTTGAGCGAAAGAACCTTGCTACCGCCGAAGTTCAGGTCCGGAACCGCGAAGGTCTTGCGTTCGATCTCGAGCGGTCGAGCCTCCAGCCTTAGGGCGGCCCCGCCGATCCTAACCTCGCCGATGTATTTCCGACAAAGCTCGGTGATCCGGGCGCGACGTACGCCGGGCGCCAGGATGGCGTCGGCATGCGACTTGCGGACCTCGCGCGACTCGGTGTCGTAGGTGAGGTGACAGAGCGCCGCCGGCGCCGAGCGCTCCTCTCCTCGCGTATTCAGATAGACCACGACCTGGCCGGCGGGATCCAGGCGGGCCAACTCGGGAGAGATCGGTTTACGCGACCGCGTTTCGATGAATTCGGCCAGGCCAACCTGGCGTCCGTCCGGCATAGGCACCACGACTTCGCCGACGTTGAAATCGGAGATGGCGAGAAGCCGGATGTCGAACCATTCATGACCCATTCGGTAGACCGCGTGTCTCCCCTTGATGCGCCTGAAGTCATTTCGCGTCATATTTCGCTGTAGCGGCCTGCGATCGACGTAGCAGCTACGCGAGTCGACGCAGAGTCCAATACCTCCGTCCGCCATGATGAACGCACGAACGCTAAAACCCTCGTGGCGTCCGATCGGGCCTTCACCAGGAAGGGTAGCCTTCTCGAAAAAGGCGGCACCCGCTCCCGGTCGCCACAAGGCCTGCCGAGACCGGAGCGGCGCCTGGACCATAAAGTCGATAAATCTCGTGCAGAGCAAATCCGTCGCGGGACTGCGCGCCGTGTAGTCGAGGACACGGGTGCCAGGCATCGCGTCAAAACGGACGTTCGCACGTGTGACGATCATCGAAGTCGGGAGCTCTTCGGCACCCTCGGGCACCCCCAGAAACATGCCGTCGTCTTCCTCGAACATCTCCACAGGCTGCTTCAGAAGACGGCTGAGGCGGCCGACGATCTGGTGCCGGTTCCTGTAGAATTCGGCGGACTCTGGATTGAGACCCCGGATCCTGTAAGTCTGATAGGTTGTCGACAATTCCTCCAGATTGGCGATCCGGAAGATGTTGGTCTCGCTGCTCATGCCTGCCGCTCCCAACAAATCCTCTTGAATACGCAGTTTTCGCAGACCGTCTCGAACGGAGACGCCGGAAAATCTTCCACCGCGAGTTCGTGTCCCTTTCGGCCGTCGAGCGCGGCGAGCATCGCCGTCGCGCTCTCCGCGATGTAGTCGTCGGCGCTCGCGCGGTCTTCATCGTCGAGCTCGTGACGTCGCATCCGATCCAGCAGGAGCTGAACCTCGACCAACCGGATCTCGTCGGGAGCGCGGGCCGAAGGGGCCTCCGGAAAATCCTTGTGCGGCTTGCAGCGCCTGAGCGCTGAAGAATAGATGGCGAGTTGAAGCCAGGCGTCACTCGTGCCAACCGCGTGCGTCTTCCAGTCCACGATGGCGGGAGGCTCGTCTTCGTAGAAGGCGACCAGGTCCGGTACCACGACGACCGTGACGCCGTAGTCGGCGTACTGCAACGTGCGTTGCGGCATCAGTATCTTGGCGGCCGACAGACGCTCGAGGAAGTTGCGGCGCCGGAGCAGATTCCGGAGTGCTTCCGATATTTCGGTCCATGCGCGGTCGATCTCGTCCATCGTCGGGCCGTCGCCGTATTCGACGCTTGCGAGAGCGGCATACGAGCGGCCCCATGACGAGACGGGCATATCGGGTTCGCGCAACGGATGTTTGCGGGCCGTATCGAGCTGCATGTCGAAGATGCGACGCGCCTCCGAGAGCACGCCTCCGGTCTCCGGCATCTTGCGGGCCTTCAATGTCCCAACCACGGTTCTGGAAATGATGTCGTCGACGACTGACCCGCGCCAGCCGGCCACCGTCTGCAACTTCCCGAGATTGAATGCGTCGCGTCGGGCCGGATCGTTCGCCGTCGGGCTCGCGAGACAATGCCGGAAGTACCATTCCCGTTGGCACTTCCGGAAGGTCTTTGCGGCTGACAACGACCACTTCATCAGCGTGTTCTGCCGGTCCGTGATCTAAGAAAGGCAAGGTATTCCGCCAAGGCATCCTCCTCCTCGGGACTGGTCGGACCCAGCCTTGCCGCCAACCGTAGCCTGTCGTCGCTGGCGCGGTCCGACTCTCCGGCAGGATATCCCGCTTGGCTCATCAGCGCAGCATACGAGAGCTCATATAGGATGGCGATCTTGTGAAGAACCTTTGGTGAGGGCGATGCGATCTTGCCGTTTTCGATTTGCGACAAATAAGCATTCGACAGCCCGGTCGCGCGCTCGACGTCACGTAAGCTCAGCCCCTTTCGCTCGCGTGCCGCAGTCAGTGTCTTTCCGAGTCGCGCCATCTCAAGAATCACCAGTTGGGTTGCAAGTTATATCAAGCGATGCTAAGTTAATCAAGCAGTCAAACCTAGGGTATCGCCTCGGGTGCCAGATGCCTTTACTGTCTGGCTGAATTGACGTGACAGCATGTCGGTCGCGGGCCGACGGCAGCAGGAGTCGACCGATGGGTGCCGAAACGAAGCCGTCCGAACCAGTCGTCGTCACGTTCGCGCAGATTTCGAAGGCGATCGGCTCCGACGAGGCGATTGGGAACCTTGCCGAAGCGTCGGGACGAGATACCACCGTCGATCCCGTTCAGAAAGCGGCGATCATGGCCGGCGTTGGCAATGTACTCAGAATGCTGCAGGATGCCGAGCGAACCGCTGGCGCGAAGGTCTTAACCACGCCGCATGATGCTCGCGCGGCTCGACTGCAGAGTCTGGTCGCATCGGGGGAGGCCGCCAAACTCCGATATGCGGAGTTGCCCAGCGGCGGACTGGAAGCCATGTTCGATACGAACGATTGGTCCGGATGGGCGACCGTTGTGTGGGAAAAGCTGAAGCACCTCATCCCCCACCCGATGGTGCGGCCCAAGACGGACATCGCTGCATCGCTTCCGGACACGTGCCGCATTGCGGTTTTGGGAGATTGGGGGACCGGTCTATATGGAGCCCCGAAGATCGGCGCCGCGGTCCGGCAGGACCGCGATCCGTTCGACCTCCTGCTGCATCTCGGCGACGTCTATTACTCCGGTACCAGTTCGGAGGTCGATCAGAGGTTTCTCGAGATCTGGCCGACGCGTCGCGGGGCGATCAACCGCGCCCTGAACTCCAACCATGAAATGTATTCCGGCGGTGATGCGTATTTCGGTCGGACACTGCCGGCATTCGGTCAGGAAGGCAGCTACTTCGCGTATCAGAACAGTCAATGGACCCTGATCGGGCTGGATGTCGCCTATAAAGATCACGCCATCGACGACGAACAGGTGAGATGGCTCACCGAGGTCGTCCGCAAGGCCGGCGACCGCAAGATTGTGCTGTTTTCACATCACCAGTTGTACTCGAACATCGAAAAGGAGCAGGGCACCAAGCTGTGGTCGCATCCCGGCTTGGGTGAATTGCTGCGCAGCAAGCGGATATTCGCCTGGTATTGGGGACATGAACATCGATGCACGGTGTACGAGGCGCCGGACACCAACTTCGGGATTTGGGCACGATGCATCGGACATAGCGGTATGCCGCAAAGCCGCGACCTGACCATCGGCTTGTCGAAGGCAACCGGACCGGCCTACGAGCGAGCCGACTGGCGATTCTGTCCTGCCGTCACGGTCGAAGGAAATCCCCTGCCGCGCGCGGTGGTGCTCGAGGGGCGCAACGAGTTTATCGTTGGTGAAGAGGACAAGTTCACCCCGCACGGATACGCGGTACTGAATATCGACGGCGTCCATCTCGAGGAGGAAGTGCGGAGCGCGACTGGCGAAGTCATCTATTCCAAACGACTGGTCTAGGTCGTGCCCGCCGATCACGCCGCACTGTTGGCACGCGCGGAACGCGCGTTGGCCGGGAATTCGCCCGTAGAGGCCGTACGCAAGGTCCGGTCCATAATCGGTCCCCTCAACATTCCCAATAGTGAGGCCGAGGCTCAGTTAGCGCTCGAGGCCCTGCGGAACGGCGAAGCGCCCACTCCTCAGCAGCTCACGGCCCTTGAAATTGTGGTGCGGCTATTGCGACCGGTCGTGCTTCTTCGAAACGGCCTACTCGACGACCTTCCCGAGACCGCTAATCGGGATCTAAGACCGGTGGAGCTCAAGGATGCCTGGAGCAAATTTCAGACGATCGCCAAGCAATATGTGGGTTCGGTCGGTCGGATAGAGGATGCTCGCAGCCGCCATGTCGGGACCGGCTTCGTTGTCGGAGCCGGACTCGTTGCAACGAACCGGCACGTACTCGCCGTCTTGAGCAGCGGCGCGGAGGTCCTGGCTCCCGGAGCCGGCCGTATTGTTTTTAAGCAGGAGTACCTTGGAACGAACTCGACCGCCGACATCGCCGCTCTGGTTGAAGTGGTCGCGATCCATCCGGTCAAGGACATCGTGGTCCTGCGTGCGGATACGGCGGCTCGCACGCCAGTCGCTTTCGCGGACGACGTGCCTCCTGCTGGTGCCAACATCGTTACGATGGGCTTCCCTGGAAAAGACGAGGCCAACAACCCGCTCTTCCTTACGTCCGTCTTCGACGGAAAGTTTGGCGTAAAAAGCGCCGCCCTGGGTGAGGTGCTTGACGGATCTGCCGCAGCCGATATTTTCCACGATTGTTCGACTACGCAGGGAAATTCCGGATCTCCGGTCTTCGCGATCGCCACGGGGCAGGTCACCGGAATTCACAGATCCGGGTATTTCATGTTTCGGAACGAAGCGGTCAGCTCGGCCGAGATCCGGGCGCTCCTTTGAGGTCGTCGCGATGGGTCGGCGCGCGCTGATAATCGGTATCGAAGAATACGCCAGGGTAAGCGACAACAGCATCGTGTCCAAGCTTGAAGGCACTCTCAAATCCGCTGAGGATTTCCAACGCTGGCTCTCGGCGAAATGGGATGCCGAAGGCGTGGCGGCTGCCGACAGGCAGATCATCTTCTGCTCAGAGCCGGCGGTCGCCGGCGGCAGACACGCGGCTGCTGAAGATCTGACGCAGGCGCTGCTGGACCTAAGGGTCGCAGGCCAGAATTCCACCGAGGAGTTCTTCTTCTATTTCAGCGGTCATGGCTTCTCGTTCGTCCAGCCCGATGCGCGGTCCGATGTTCTCATCGCGTCTAGCTACAGGTCTATGGATCTGTCGGGAAGCTCGTGCCTCCAGCTCGATAAAGCCATCTATTGGCTTCGGCAGCACCTGGGATCGGGACACCAGTACTATTTCGTCGATGCGTGTCGGAACGACCTCGACGGACGACGGATTAACCCTGGCGGCATCGTTCCGCCAAGCGACCCTCAAACCTCGGACGAAGCCACGACCTTTCTCCTTCAGTCGACTGCCCCCGCCGCTACCGCTGCCGTCGATGGCCGTTTCGCGGCCTCGCTGCTCGCCGGGCTGAACGGAAAAAGCACGGCGAAGATGTGGGACGAGAACCAAAATGACACGATGATGGTAAGGTTCGACACGTTGCGCGGCTTCGTGAAGGAAAGGATGAAGCCTCAGCGCGTCCACAACAACGTCGCTGGCAGTGACGGCGAAACCGACGCCATCATCATTCGGCTCAAGCCGCCTCCGATGTCCCGGTTCACCGTTCAGATCGAAGGTAACGTCGGCTCGCCGGCCGGCACCATCGTCACGACCGGCAAGCGTGCGCCTGCGCGCATCGATACAGAGATAGTCGGAGAATCCACGTCGTTCGAACTTAAACCCGACCGGTACACCGTCTCCGTCCACGTAAACGGCGCCCAAGTCCGCGAAAACGACCGCGAGGTCGTGGTATTCGACGATGCGACGCTGACCTTCCAGTGCGAGCCTCCCGGCCCGGGCGTGACGACCAGCACACCTGCCGCCAATACGGGAGACGTCGCGATTCCCAAAAGCCTCACGCTCGAGCTCGAGGAGCTCGCCACGGGGAAGCGAGAGCAGTTCCGCGGCATGGAGAAGATCGTTGTCCCTCGCGGGCGCTATGCGGCGACGATCCTCGATCGAAACGACCGCGTTCTCAATTCCCACGACATCGTGGTGGGGCCTCAGGAATCGGTCAGGATCGCGGACTGGTCCGGTAGCGTCCCACACGCCTCCCTGGCAGGTGAATTCGACGTCGACGGCGGCGCGATTGACTTTTCGGAGTCCTTGGGACCGCTATCCGATCCCGACCTCAACGTGTGGCTGGCCCTCGTCGGAGGCGGGAGAATCATGTCCGGTACGCCGTATACGGACTATTCGAAAATCGGGCGGCTTCCGTTGCAGGATTTCTCCCACGAGCCTCCCGGCTCCGCGCCCGTGTACGTGTTGGCGGGGTTCGAAGATCCCGGCACCGTCCTTGACGTCGCCGCATCGACGGATCCGAAGCGCGTCGATTGGTCGCCGGCGACGCAGCCGGCGGGATTGCGCGGACTGAAGGAGGCCGTCTTCCGAAATCTCGCCGGGCCGATCCTGCTATCGCTCCGTACGAACGGCGGCGCGTCATACACGGTCGCCTCGGTGGCTTCGCCCAATCGAACCACCCTGATCGTTGCGACCCTCGACGAATTCGGAAACCCGGTGATCTCGCAATACCTGCTGCCCATCGGCCACCTGGTCGATCGTCTCGATCCGTCGGTCGCCGCATTGGTCAGAGACCGCAATCAATTGGCGGACCTGAAGGTGATCGCGGAAGCTGAGAGGGCCTTCAGGAGCCGCCGCGACATTCTGCGCGGCGGCGTTCCGACGTACTTCATGGACGACGTGCTGAACCTGAAGTGGATCGATCCGATCGCCGCCGCGATGGTCGCCTACGAATTCGTCCGCCGACGCCAACCGGCCCGGCTCTCGGTCGTGGTCCGAAACATGACGACCTACTTCCCGGAATTGCCCGACAGCATGGCGCTGGCGAACCTCACCGGGGGACCGTTGGCGATACCCCTCCGCGACGTCCCGCTCTTCCTGGACGGGCTGCGGGCCCTCGACGAAAGGCGGATGCCCCTTCCGGCCACGGCAATCGACTACAACAGCATGTGGACGGCCTGGCGAGGAGCC
Source organism: Bradyrhizobium sp. CB82 (assembly GCF_029714405.1). Lineage (NCBI taxonomy): Bacteria > Pseudomonadati > Pseudomonadota > Alphaproteobacteria > Hyphomicrobiales > Nitrobacteraceae > Bradyrhizobium > Bradyrhizobium sp. CB82. The sequence continues at coordinate 2,014,485 of NZ_CP121650.1, forward strand.
TACGATTGACCGGTGGGCCGCCTTGACAAAGCGACGCCTGCGTCCTGTTAGCAAAATCCCTAGTCATTCGGTCGGCCTGCCGATCCGCCCGCTCGAGCATTCAGTTGAATACGAACGTAGATCTCGATCCCTCATCCAGCGAAAAGACACTTGAGCCGTTCGTCCGCCTCATCGGCGCCGAGTTCGTCGAATTCATCTTCGAGCGGGCACCGCGGAAAGTGGCCTCGAGGGTATCGAAGGCCCTCGATCACTTTTCCAAAGCCATGCGGCTCACTGGCGTCGACGAGGAAATGGGTGCCATCCGCTGTATTGCGGCCGAAGAGGAGCTTGTAGTCGCAATTTTTGAAGTGCTCAAATTGAACGCCGCAAACCTTCCGGCGCACGAAGACTTCATCCGACGATACAAGAACCATTACGTGAAACTCTCCTTCCATCCAGTGCTTTCTCAATTTCGCTGGATACTGAGCGACATGATCCGGAATGGGATCACATTTCCGGGTTGGGAGAACCTAATCACGATGCGGCTCGAACCGGTGGTCGACGAGGGTCGAGTCAAGCTGCGAATGCACAAGGAGGATGGTCAGGAGCTCGTGGCGCTGAACCCACTCAACGTTTCCATCTCCTGTGACGATCTTGATCACGAAGATGTCGTGGAGGAATTGTTTCGCGATTTCGAGGCGGAGATCACTAGGCAAAGCGGGATGACCGTTCGACAGTTCATCACGGCGCGAGCCGAGTTCCGCAATACGCTCCTATACGCGACGGACGCAGGCTACGGTGCGATGGCAGATCGACTCGACGAACTCATCGAGCGGTCATTTTCCGTGGCATATCGCGATCTACTGTGGGCGCTTGCGATACTGCTGGACAACAAACCGGCGCATCGCAACTGGGGGCTGGTCAGCCAATTCATCGGTCTTTACCGACGGGTCCTGTCTCACAGTAAACTGATCTAGATCCAGCTCGGTCCGACGCCGCGACGTGACCGCCTGTTCAAAACGGCCGATAGCTGCGTTCCGCTCCCCACTGCCCACCTTTTCCAAGATGCACTAGCCTCCCAAGCTCGCCTGAGATACCGCGTGTTCGTTCAGCAGCGGGGCTGCCCCATTTGCATCACGGCGATCTAGAATTCGACGAGTTCGACACCCCTGCCGCGGTATACCTGGTATGGCGTGATGAACAGCGGATCGTGCGTGGTCTCATCCGCATGCTTCGCACTGACCGGCCCTACATGATGGAGAGCTATTGGCCTCACCTCGTGCGGGACGACCTTCCACACTCCGCCGACATCTTTCAAATCACCCGCGTTTGCGTCGACAAGACGGTCGATCCGTTCCGTCGTCGGACCATTCTACCTGAGCTGCTATGTGCCGTCGCCGGACATCTCGATCTCATGGGAGGCGTCGGCATGGTCGGCGTAACGCTGTCCGTTTGTGGGTGATCAGTCGCGCCGCGGCCATTCTGGACCCATCCCTTGCAGGAAGCCCGCCGGATAGCAGTCGATCCGGCGGCAGGGTTCGCTAGAGCGACGCCGTCACTCGCGGCGGATTAATGAGCGTTCAGGTTCTGGTACTTGGTTTCGATCTGCCCGTGAAGTGTGCGCACCCATCGCGTCGAGTTGTTGATATCTGCTGCGATTGCTTTCTGATCGCGCCCTGCAACGAGGCCTTCGAAGACCTGCTTCTGCTTGGGATTGAGAGAATCCTGCAGCTTGGCCATAACATCTCTGTACTCGACGCCCTCCGAGAGAAGTTGGTTGGGGTCGGCATCGCGCTCATCGATGCTTTCGATAGGCGTCCATTGAATGCTCCGCCCCTCGTCGGTGAGCATGTTTCTCAGCGCCCTCAGCACGTAGGCTCGAAGCCTTCCGTCCGGCAGGGCGGACAGAGACGGACACCTGACCAGTATCTTCATCATCATCTCGCTCGAGACGTCATCCGCTTCCAAGCCGAGATACGGATAGCGGCGTAGACGCTTGTCAGCTTCTACGTTCAGGGCCGCGAGCAAAGCCTTACTCGCTCGATTGTGCTCGGGCGTATCGGCCTTTTCGGCGCAGAACTCCTTGACGTTCGAACTGATGACCGGATCCACGATGGTTACGTCGTTGTCCTTGCTCCGGGCCCACGTCCGCGACATGCCCCCGCCGACGAGCACGGACGTGCTCAGTGCCGTGCTGTCGAGCAAGGAAAGTCTGCGCTGCGATGCAATACCTTGCATCGCCCTCTCCATGGCCGAACTGCCAAAAGAGAGCGAACTCCTGGACGCCGCGATCGCGGCTGTATCACCGACGATCGCCCTTGAGACGGCGCGAGCGACGATGAGGGCTTGAGCGGACGCTGCCGTCGTCGTCACGCCGAGGCTGAGCAAGCAGACAAGAACACGAAGATACTTGCGCATGGGACACCTACACGATGTTTGAACTTGATCTAAGGTGGGTTGAGGGTTGAAAAAGGCCGCCCGGGGGCTGAGGAGCCGGCGGGCGGCCGAGATTTATGTGCGGTGCGAGGTCGGCTTCTTCGGTGGCACCGTCGGGTTCGGCAGGGTCATCGGCCCCTGCTTCTTCGGGCAAATCGTAACCGGTTTGTTGTTGACGTAGATCTTGCGGCATTCCTGTGCCGCTGCGGTCTGCATGCTGATTGCGACGGCGACAAGCGCGATTCCGATGGTCTTCCCGTTCATTGTGGTTCCTTTCGAGCTGCGTCGGCCTTTCCGACGCGCTCTCCCGGAGCGGCCTTGAGAAAGGCGACATACCCGGTGCACGAAGGGAAGCATCGAAAGCGGAATGGCCTGCTCAAAATTTCTTAGTTTTGCAGCGCACCACGATCTCCGTGGAGGGGCAAAACCAGGGGCGGAACCGCAAGAATTCGACTTTGCGCAGAAACGGTTGAAATTCGAACGCTGCTCGGCCTACACGGTCGGCACGCTTTCAGCGTGCGTCAGCCTGGTTGTCGCGACCCCGAGCGGCTACTGCCATCGGCTCCGCTCAATATCCTGCTAGACGACATCCGCGCCGATTTCCTCAGCATGGTCTGGGAGGTTCTGGGCGTCTCGGCCGCTCGCGTTGTTCGTGCGCCACTTCAACTGATCCCGGAGCAGGCATGGACGCGGCCCGACGGTTGCTAGAAGCGATCGTACGGATCGAACACTCCAGCATCCGTGAATGCCTCTAGCCAAACGAGGAACCGGCGACAGGACACCACGGTTTTCCCGTACGCGCTTCACCTCACCGGCAAGAAGGTTGACATACTTGCTTACGCGGCCGGGGTAATCGGTCTCGCCCATCAGACCTTGAGCGCGTTAAGCAAGCAATTGCCTCGGCCACTCGAGCAATTCCTTGCGGCCAACCAATTCAATCCCGTATTTCTCGGCGCGTTCGACCGCTGAGCGCGAGAACCGGGCCGCGTTGGTGACTGCCAAGAGCCGAGCATCTTCCGAATAGTTTGTTCGTGCTCGCAGCAAGTCATCTATAGCTTCTGGACCGCAAACAACATTGTCCCCCTGAGTGTGCTTGCATTGAACGATAGCGCGGGCACCGGAAGCTCGATGCAGCAACACGCCGTCCGCGCCGCCGTCATGAGATTTCGGGGTGCGCGATGCTTCCCAGCCGAGCGAGATGCAGCGGCTCAGCACCCACCGTTCAAATGCGATCGGTTCCATAAAATCAAGGTCGTCAATTTCGACTGGACTAAGTCTGATTTCCGGAGATTCTCGAGCGAGATTTTCGGTAAACCAATCCTGATCTCGCTTGGCGTTTACCGGCGGAACGAGCATGCGCGCTGATAAATTGCGCTTGCGAGCAAGAAGAGCGTTTAAAAGGGCATCAAAGCTACTGTCGCCATAACTTGGGTGAATTGCCATCGGATAATAGATGTGCACCGTCCTGTCTTGACCAATGCGGTACACGCGGTCGGTGCATTGGTCCTCAACTGCTGGATTCCACCAACGCGACAAATGAATAACATGATTGGCCGCGGTCAGCGTTAAGCCAACTCCACCCGCACGAGGCGAGAGAATCATTACGTCAAACATTCCGCGCTGCTGCTGAAACTGATCGACGAAAGCCTGGCGCTTGTCTCCTGAAATCTCACCATTGATTTGCATGGGCCTCCTTGCGAGCCCATATCGACTTTTAATGATGGGGGCCAAGTGCTCCTGGAGCTCGAGGCTTTCCAAAAAGATCAAGGCCTTTTCCTTGCGCGAAGCAATTTCATCCAGAATTGAGAATGTCTCAGCCAGCCTCGCAGACTGTTCGATGAATGATTTTGGATCCTTGATCTCACCGGCCGGCGGCCAAATCGGATGCAGTGAAACGCCCCTGAGCAAGTGCAATGTCTCCAACATAGGTCCCGACGCGGGATCCTTCGCGCGATTGACCACGTTCGCGTATACGCGCGCCTGATCCAATGGCATTGCGCGTCGACGGACGTGAATCCGCTTCTCCGGGAGACCTTCCAGTTCTTCTGATTTTAGCCGGCGCAACATTGCTGATGGAGTCTCAGAATCACTCGAGAGCAACGCCTTGTGAAGCGTTACCATGGCTTCATCGTCGTCTGGCGAATACCTCTTGCTGAAATCCTTTAGGTCGCCAAGGCAGCCCGGACTTATTATGTCCATAATACACCAAAGATCCGAAAGCTGGTTCTCGATCGGTGTGCCTGTCAAACCAAGAATGAAGTCTGCATTCAGCGTCTTCGCCGCACGAGTCAGCAGCGAGGAGGGCGATTTCACCTTTTGCATCTCGTCAAATACCGCACACGCAAAGGGTATCGATGCGAAGCTAAGATGGTGGTCCCGCAAGGTTTCATAGGTTGTCAGGACCCAGTCTGCTTGCTGCATGCGTCGATGATCGAGAGCTGGAGCTCCGCGGTCCACGTCACGCGTACTCGATATTTTCAAGGCCTTAAGGTGTCGCCCGTAGGCTCGGCATATCTCTCCAAGCCCGGGCTCGTGCAGATGGTGGTCATGTTCATTACCCCAGTTGGCCAAAAGGCCGGTGGGTGCGACGATTATTATCGGCCGCCTTTGACCCGAAACACGTTGGCTTTGCTCTCTGAGCCACGCGAGAAACGACAGCGCTTGGAGCGTCTTCCCAAGGCCCATATCATCGGCAAGCAGCACGCCCGCGGTACCGCGCATCCAGTTCTGCTGCATCCATTGCAACCCGGTCCTTTGATGTTTCATCAAAGTTGGGCGTACCGCGACTGGCAACTCTAAGGTCGGGCCACTTCGCGGTGATGGCTTTCTGGTGAATCCGAGCTTGTCGAAATTTTCCTCAACGAGGAGAACGTGCTTGTCTTCGCCCGCACGCTCCGTCGGTCGCGCTGTAGTTTGGTCGGCTGTCACCAGGTTAGGCGACGGATCGATGGCTCCCATCAGTTCAGACAGCGATTTCTCAGTTTCATCTGTAGTTGGGATTCGGACTTTTTGTTCTCCGAACTCGACAAACTCCTCACCTTTCGCTTTGGCGTTTTTGATCGAGTCCCGGAGGGCTGCAACGTCCTCAGGCTTAAGTTCTAGGTATTGTCCGCCAACCTGCAGGCCAAATTTCTCCGGGAGCCAAGCATTAGGCTCTCGCTTGATCCAAGGAAGTACCGGAGGTGTCCAGACGCCAATACCAGTGACACGAGCTGAATACTGCTCCGTTTCCACGAAGATCCGCTCTACTTCATCCTCGGCAAGAGCCTCTCCAAGAGCCTCCTTCAGGTAAAGTTGGGGGGCCTGGACGAAGCGCTTGCGGGTCTCGGCATCCGCCTGCTGCATTTGATGGACCACGGTCATGGCGGACTGCAGCACCGGATCAAGATACAGATAAACTCCGCGCTCGATTAGGTAGGAGGATTTTACGGCAAGTGATGATCGGAAGCGTTCGTTAGCGAAAACAGATTGCTGATGCTCGGTCAAAACACCTTCTGTCTCGCTTACCGCTGCCCCGATATCGTCCTCGCGGCCACGATCACGAATGCGTCGTCCAAATAAAACCGGATCAAAATCGAAGCTTCCTTTGTTTACTCTCAAACTAAGCGAGAACGCGGACGCATGAACGATCCGAAAATTGGAGAAATATTGATAGAAAGCTGCTCAACTGTCTCCTGAGGAAATAGGGCTTGCAAGCGCGCTAGACGCTCCATGCGGGCGCCGTCGTCGCGAATATCCGCAGCAGAGAAGCCGTCCACGGCTTCAATCATGGAGAACAACGGTTGTGGCAACCTGTAGTTTTCGCCGCCGACAGATACCAAAGCACCTCGTCTTTCCGCTCGTAGAGACCTGTTTGCCTCGTCGATCCATCGGTACGAAATGGAAAAATCCGCGTCCGTGACCAGATTCTGTGTACTTACCTGCAGGACAAAGCGCATGGAAGGCGGCAGCCCTAAGCCAAGGGCTTGCGGCTCGGACAGCGAGGCAATCGTCTCATCATCGATAAAGAGAGCGTCTGCGCGTCTTTCCACCCGGCTTTCAGTGTCGTCTGCCGACGCAAGTATGCGGGAAAGTCCTGAGAACGACTGGTTTGACATACGATCGGCCCAGATCTCAACCGGCAGAGTTTCGGTACGACCGATCCACGGCTTCTCGACCAAACGTAGTTCCACACCTCCCTGCGTTATCCCGTATTGAAAAGAGAGACGACCCATGGGTTTACCTCTTGCCTCTACGCGGTAGGTATTCGTGCTCTGCCAATCTGATTCCTGTGTGCCTTCGAATGTAGCTCTCGGCTTTGCCTTGCCATCCATCGGGCGGACTATGAACGATATCGAAATCGGAATCTTTCCGTAGCTCAACCGCTACGTAGGTCGACGAGTTAAATTTAGGGGCCGCAGCATTTCCTCTCCTCCAAATACGGAGCCGACCGTTGTGACTCCAGTCGGCGACGATCAGATCGCCGATGCTGAGCAGCAGTACCGCTTGGTCAGGACCCGCGCCGCCCAGCGTGCCGAAGCGATTCATAAGTTGGTCAGACGTTGCTTCCGCGATCTTGCGCGCAACGTGCGCACCATTACTTCCGAATGCAACCCACGCGTTGGCAACAAATCCTCTTTCGATGTATGCGCTCCAGAAAGCACGTCGGTAATCCCATTGGTGTCGTTCGGCAACGCGGTCGACGACCTTAAGAAATTGCTCAAGGGTGGCCTGCGCTAGCCATCTGATTATTGTCTCTAGAGCTGCTTGACGTGTGCCCAACCACGCTCCTCGATCGATTCGTGGGTCGCTTAGGTTTTCGATCAAGAACCGTTGAATGACATCCTTGATTGCTGGGTCGGGATCGCTTCTTGCCCAAGGCGTCAGGAGAGCGTTGGCAATCGCGCCACGATGCGCCGAATAATGAAGCCCGCCAGTGTCTGACTTCGCCCATGCAATGACGCGATCGACATCCTCGAGCATTGGATCACTTTTGAGGCGATGCTCGGTAAGGACAAGTGCGTTCAAAAATACGGCCGAGGAGAGTCCGCCGGACAGCAATGGTCCACTAAGGCCCGCCAGCTCCATCTCTTTGCGTGGATTTGAAGTCTTCATGATGGCATCGCACAGACGCGCGGAAACCTGCATTGGGTTGAAAAGTCCGTACAGTTGGTGCCTCTCAGGCCACAACCACTGTCCATTCGTTGGAATGGTTGTGATTATCTCCCGCAGAAACATCCCAATCTGACGGATTCCAGGATGCTTTTCGTCGAAGTGGGCGCAATATGCATGAATGAGACGTTTGATCGCGAGGCGGCTTCGTATTGAACGGAGGGCACCCAGGTATAGCTCTAGAAATCGCGGATCGTCCGCTAGCTTAGCCTCCCCGTCGAATAAGCAGCTGGCAGAAAGCCGCATGTCCCTCAAGCTGAGAGACGACAAATCTCCCGCGCGAGCCGCCGACCGTAGCTTCTCCAGCAGAACGGCGTAGTCGACCTTATCGAGGCGGCGAATTTCTTCGTAGCGCTTGCATAAGTCATCGTAAATTCGCTCTACTCTAGGGCGGTCCGGTAGCCGTGGCGCGCGAACTAATGTTCTAAGCGCCTTAAGTTCTTCGACTCGTTCACTCAAGCTCATCGTACGTCTTCAGTGCTATTGAGGTCGTGTTCGATCTGCTTCGCATCCTCGGAACGCGGGCTAGCCATCAAGATGCGTAGGTCTATGCGGCGATTTCGCTGCTTCAAGCTCTCGGCATTTTCGCCTGATTCGGGAGTCACGGGCCGATACTCTCCATATCCCGAAACACTGAGAACCGGCTTCCCATTTGGGTTCAAATAGAGGCTGAGCTCCCGCTTGACACGCATCAATTCTCGAAAAGTGCTCGTAGCCCGAAGAGCAGATAGGTCGAGATTGTCCTTCGGGGGGCCGGATATGAGAGCGGTTGATGGGCGATTGTCCGGGGATGTAGGAGGGGTGGGAGCAGTGTCACGTCGAAACATAGACAAGACGCCGCTGGGTGGTGGCGCGTTGGCGGTCGCCGGACCGGGATTGATCGGTGGCTTGCGTCGAGGATTGTATGCGTCCGCATCTGCGTGCCCCTCTATGAAGATGGCTTCGATCTTTGATTTGGTTTTAGGGCAGTTGTCGGTGCGCGAGCGTGAGCCGAGGGTGTAGCAAGGCAATACTTGGTCTAGCGCCTCCGCCAAGTTCTTTAGAACTCTGGATGCGTCCACGCCTCTCGCGCTTAACTCCCAGTTCGATTTGGCGAACAACATTTCCTCAGGCAACCGCAGAATGCCTTCGTCCCTGATGATCGTGACATTGAGGCCGCGACTTTGAAGGAAACTGCCGATGTTCTGCAGAACCTCCGCTCGCGTAGCCTCTGAGGCGGTGAGATCCTCAATGAGATCGTTCTGCTTCTTTGTGGCTTCATTCCGCCTTTGGGTTGCGTCGGCTAGCGTCTGATTTACTTCCTTTTGCTTCTCGGTTGCCTCCTGAAACCGCATGGCGAAAAACATCAGCATAATAATAAATATGAACAGAAGACCGATGAACACGTCGGTCATTGAGGCGAAATAGCTCTCCTCTTCGGCGTGATCGGAATAATGGCGAGTTGCCATCTTGCCTAGCCTCTCACTGCGCTATCTGGATTAAGGTTGCGCGCGGTACTCAAATTCGCCGTCAAATGCTCCATGGACTGCGCAAATTCACCCAACTCATCTATTCCCCCGCCCAATCGATCGACTGCACCGGATAGCTTTTCGTCCACCTTCTCAACAAATCCGCGAAGTGCTTCCAGATTCTCTTGCACCGATCTGATGATCCGATCGAGAACGACACCCAAACTATCATCAACGTCCTTGAAACGCCGCTCGTAACTTTCCCACTGCTCGGTGGTGGTACGAAGGGTCGCTTGCAAAAGCTCGCTGATGTTTCGGATCTCTGTTTGGGCGCCGGAAATGCTCCTCTCGGAGCCGGTGGTCGCGTCAAGGATTCGTTGAGAAGCAACGGCAATTAGCCGAGAACCTTCGGCGATCGGGTGGCCCGCTTCGACAATAGATTTTGCGCTGCTGCTCATAGCACCTTCAGTTTGCTGAGCAGCCTTAGTCAGCTGGCTTAATGATTGAACGTGCCGATCTATCGCGCCCTCGATTTTCGACATCTCGTCGACGGTGCCAACGAAGCACCGCTCCATACGAGCGACCGCATCGGCCAGTCGGTTCCCTATGTCGGAGAATGTCTTTGTCAGATCGTCTCCGGCGTCGACAATCTTGACCCGAGAGTCTTCACCGGCTTTGATCGCAGCCTCCGCAACTTGCTCCCCAATTGAAGCAGACTTGCTTGAGAGCTCTCGGCTAATCGAGTTAATCGTCTCCTCAATGTTAGCGGTTAGGCGCGTGGAGGCTTGTTCGAAGGCATCGCTTGCTGCGGCTAGCTCGGAACTGAAGCGGGTACCAGCCGACTCCGAACTAGTGGACATTCGAGCGGCTGCGTTATCCAAGCTGGAAGTCATCGTCTCCACAATCGTGCGCATTTCCTGCGCCGATTGTGACACGCTGGCAACCATGGTGGCGCCGCTCTCCTTCATATTTCGGTTCATTTCCTCAAGGGAGGTTCGCAGCTCAGACAGCGTGCCTGCCAGGCCCTGCAAGTGATCGCCAGTTGCACCTTGCAGCTTATTGGCAAAATTCCCGGCCATCTCGCCGATCGCGCCCTCGTTCATTGAAGTAAGCTTGTTTGCCACTTCATCGAGGCTCTTGCCGATCGGCGCCATCGCTTGCGCCAAATATGCGGGCAGCGTTGCGGCGAGTGCTTCCTCGATCCGCTTACCCACGCTGATGGCGATTTCAGTATTGAAGAGCTTGAGATTTCTAGTTTGTTCTCGCGCTTCCCGGTATTGGCTGAATGCGATCGATACCGGAGTGACGAAAACGAGTTTTGCTTCAAGGGCTGACGCAAGGTGATCGAAGCTTCTTTCGATCGCAGAGACGCCGTACCGGATAACAAGCGTCAACACGATTGAGCCGGCAAGGCCTGCAATCGACGTGTAGAACTTGAAGGACGCTGCGTATAGTAGATCACGGAGCGCATTCTGGCTTGCCGTAAGATCCGCGGCTCCTCGTATGGCGGCAGTGGTAAAGAAAAGAGCCGTAACCAGACCAAAGAATGTTAGTAGCAGTCCGATCCCGACGAAAAGGTTCGGCATTGCACGGTAAAGCGGAAATCGTAGACCTGCTTCCGCAGTGTTAAAATAATTCTGCGGCCGATCGGTGTTGAGGACTACGCGCGGATTCTCACTATTCGGCTCTGGCTCGATGAGTGTCTCGCGGAATTCTTGCCAAGAATGCCGCAGGTACTTGTACCCGAGCATCAGTTTATCGATTTCGGGCAGCTGTTCAGCGAACGAAACTCGATCCTTGATCCTTCGAACAAATTTTACGCGCCGCCACACGCGAATGCGTATCAGGGTCGAATCAAGTAGGAACGCGACACAAAAAATCAATGCGCTCCCGAAGATGATAAGCGCGAGGGCAGGCGCAACGTTTTCATCCCGAAATAGATCAAACAACGGTCTGACGTGACGAGACGTCCATGCGCCCAATTCAAGAAAGCCTGCAAAATCGTCAAGGAAAGAGGGCATCGTGTCCTGTTGAGTTCAAATGTCCAAACTTGGTCGGCACTCGGACATGGTCACGGGTGAGGGAACGGTACGGCTAAGGTGCCGATGCAGAGCCCCGTGGACGGCGCGTGCCACCCCCTCAGCAATTTCCGCAATTATTCCTGCAACTTCAAGTGGATATCTGGATCAATCGGAGGATATTCGTGACGCGTTGGGGAAAACCAGCCTGACTATCTCCGCTCGGTTTCTACAAACGCAGCGAGAGGGGGAGACATTCAGGGAGATGGCTGGCCGTGAAGAATCACTCGCAATCTCCTCGGAAAAAGCGCCTGTCGACAAGTGTTTGTTGGGCATGGGGAACTAGACTATCGTCGAGGTGAGTTTGCCTCGAGGTGCTGGCTTTAATCGGTGGGAAGTCTGCCGAGCGGTGCTAACCCAGGTTTCCGTAAAATTGCGGAAGTACCAGAGGTGCGGCTATTCGCGTTGCGTACTGAGGTGCCTGTAGCCGTGTGCGACCACGCAGTTTGCGTTACTAGCCGCACTCAGGCCCAAGAGATCCAGTCAACTTGCCCCGATGTCATGTAAACCACAGCCCCGCGTGTGGCCCTTAGTACATGAAGATATTGGCCGAGCTGGCGCCGGTACTCCGTTCTCGCTATATGGTCCGGCGCAACGTCGCTCTTCCAGTCGAATACAACCATGTGGCCATCATTGGTGAAAGCGATCGCATCTGTCCGCCCCGAAATGAACGTGTCCGGACGAGCCGGAACTTGGCCATAGATCGGCACTTCTGCCACGAGTCGATGTCGGAACGGCTGGAGCTCCGGCAGAGCAAGGGTCCGGAGGGCTGTGGCAGCCAACTCGCCCGGATCAGGCAAACCTTGTGCTGATTTGGGCGACGAGAACAGCTGATCATATAGGAAAGCCGCCCTCGCGCTCGCGTCGTCCACGGTCGCTAAGAGTTCGCCCGTCACCAGCTCTTCCATCAGCTTGTGCAGGAGAATGCCACGAGCACGGCTGCCGTCTACTTGGACAGGAGCTTCAAGCGGCTCATCGGAAGGCGAACTGGAAAATTGGATCGGTACGATGTCAGGGTCGGCGTCGCTTGGCCGAACCCACTTCACCGGTCGGAAGGCCTCCTGGAGCCGCGCGTGCTCGGCTGCAAAGAGCTCGGACGTCTGATGGTTTTCAATTGGACCTCGCGCGGTAAAGGCGCCGCGAGGCAGCCGCTCCAGGTCCAATTCGGGGATGTCGGCGAGTTGGAAGTCCAGCAGCTTCGCCCAGGACGAATCGTTGCTCCAGGTAAAGTCCGGAATGATTAGCAGCTCCATAGCGCGGGTGCATGCGACGTAGAGGAGCCTAAGGCTTTCGTGGCGTCTTTCCCGGTTCTCACCCTGAAGGGCGCTTTCGAGAGACGGCGGAGTGATCTGCCCTAATGCCCAATGCAAGCTTTCGTCGCTCCGCCGATAGACGAACGGTTCGCTCCGACGTGGCATGGAGGCACGGTTGATCGGGATCACCACAGGCCACTCCAGACCCTTTGAGCTATGCACTGTCACGATTTCGATCGATTGCCCGTCGGCTTCGACCAATCCTTCGGTTGAACCAAGACCGCTCGACCAATCCCGATCCAGGTCATCAGCGAACTGGGCGAATCCCCGCACGCCGTAGCTTCGAGCGCGTTCCAGAATCCCGTCGATATTCGCGAGCGCACGCGCGGCTTGATCCGGGCTCCGGGCGGCGACGATCGCTCGGATCCGCAGTCGCTCGATAGCCTCGGCAAGAAGCAGCGCCGGCGTCGTGCCACGCACCCGCTTGCGAAGTTCGCGCAGGATCCCGAGAACCTCTCGAGCGACCGCGTTTGACACGCTCGCCGGGTCGACGTTCAAGGACAACCTGCCGAATCCAGCGGCATCGTCAGGCCCAGACAGATTTTGCGTGATTTCGAGCAACTCCTGCTCGGTGAGGCCGGCCAATGGACCGCGCAACAACGCGCCCAGAGCGATCGTATCGCGAGGGTCGGCCAACGCGCGCACCAACGCAACGAGATCCTGAGCCTCCTGCCGACGGAAAAGATTCTTCCCGGCTTGTGATGCAAAGGGCAGCCCGGCTTCCTCAAGGGCCCGTTCGTAGCGCCACAGATCCGTTGATACGGGCGCCAATAGGGCGATGTCGCCCGGTGTTAGTCGTCTGCGCTTTCCGTCATTTAGCGTCAGTTCGACGTTTCCGATCAGCCGCGAGCAGATTTCAGCGACAACGCGCGCTTCTTCGTCTCTGCTGCTGTCGAGCCAGGTGTTGGGCAGGAGCTGAATGGTTGCCTTGGCGACGCACGGAAATCCGTGTTCCGCAGCATCCCGAGTGCCGCGCAGAGCTACGTAACCAGCCTCTTGCGCCGCCAGCGGATCCGCAAAGCACCGATTTATGTGATTCAGTATCTGAACCCGAGAGCGGAAGTTCGCGGTGATACGAAGTATGTTGTCGGGGAATTGCGCTTGGATGGCACCACGGACCAAGAGATAGATCGCGAGGTCAGCGCCGCGAAAGCGATAGATCGCCTGCTTCGGATCGCCAACCACGAAAAGATGCCCAGGCTGAAGGCGACGCTCGTACCAACTCTCGCTCTCGCTGTCATCGTCGGTACCGCACAGCAGGAACATGATCTCGGCCTGGACCGAATCGGTATCCTGGAATTCGTCCACGAGAATGCGCGAGAACCGATCGCCCGCCGCCTTGCGGACTTGCGGATACTGGCGGAGCACCTCACGGCAAGTGAAGAGAAGATCGTCGAAATCCAGCGCAGCAGCACGGCGCTTGAACGCTTCGTACTCTATGAGCAGACCATCGAGCTCGGCGGAGAAGGTGCTCACGATGCAGGTGGCAATCCGGCCCATGAGCCTGCTGTAGCATGCGCGGCAGCGCGCGTAATGCTCCTCAGCCTGATCGGCCAGACGGTCTCCGCGTTCATTGCCACCGACGCGTTTCCACATCGAACGGCGCCTGTATTCACGAAGATCGAACGAGTTCTTCCTCATAATCGGGAGCCAGGCAGGGTGCGCCATGTCCCACAAGAGTTCAAAACTGAGCGTGCCGGCGGAGATAGGGCCGAAATGCGATACCAACACCTCCAGATGATCAATTTCCGGCTCGGCCTCCGGAGGAGCGGCGACGCTCGCGCACCAGCGCCTGAACTCGCGGACGGCCTCCGAAAAGTCGATGATCGCATCTTTGTCGAGGTCAGGTCGAAGTGGCCGTGCGTTACGATAGCGCCGCCTGAAGTTGGCAAAATCGCGTAGAAGCTCTTCGGCGCCGATGGGATCCTTTCGTGCCACCAAAGCGATCGGATCGTGGTCTGGCTTTGCCGCGTCGAGACGATCGCGCCACCATTGCTCGAATATCGCACCGAAAACGAAATCCGCCTGGTCGCGATCCATCACCTCCGCGCCGGGGTCAATGCCCGCTTCAACTGCGTAGGCGCTCAAGAGATCGTGGCAAAAGCCGTGAATGGTCGAGCAAGTTAGCTCGTCGAGACAGCCGCTTGCCGCCCTGAGCTTTTCCTTCCGCTCGGGGCTCAACCCGTTCGGCAGACAAAGCTTCATCTCTTCGGGGACTCGCCCGGCCAACAAGGCGTCGAGGTACTGCGCGACGCGCTGCCGCAACTCGCCTGCCGCGAGCTCGGTGAATGTGATGGCCGCTATGGACGCCGGATCCGTGCCCTCGGCAAGAAGCATGGCCACTCGGCCGGCGAGCAAAGAAGTCTTGCCTGTGCCCGCCGCGGCCTCGACGAGCAGGGTCGATTGCATTTCAGCAAGGGCGCGAAGTCTATTCCGGTCGTCCGTCTCGTCCGTCACGGGTAGCTCCAGAAACGGGAAAGATCGTTCGCAGCTTTGCCGAAAACCGTCCGCTTGCGGCGCTCGTAGCTCGGAGATGCCGGTAGTGCCAACCGGAGATCGTTGGTCGAATCGAACGACAATCGCCCCGGTACCGCGGTGCCGCGCTCTAGCGTCGCAACTGCTTCGTTCACGAAGCCGGTGACTTGTTCGAGCGCCGCGTCGAGATCGTCAAGCTTTACGGCAAACGGGTCTCCCGCCAAGTACAGCAGTCGCGCTATCACCCTTGGCTCATCCTCTAAGAGCTGTCGGCAGGCGAGACCATAGAGGCAGCGCTGCAACTCCGTGCCACCGCCGATCACGACGCGCTCCGGATTCTTAGGAGGATTGCCGGTCTTATAGTCCGTCACTCTTGCGGCAACGGGATTTTTCCTCAGATCGAGGCGATCAATTGAGCCGCAAAGACGAATTGGTGTACCGGGTATAAGAACCGGAATCGTCGGATCCCACGGAAGATCTCGATCCGTACGAAAGTCCTCAGGTTGGCCGAAAGGCACCTCGGTCCAACTTCGCGTGGTCGCCTCAGCGATCTCCTTGCGCAACAGTCCGGCGAGCGCCATCGCCGAGGCGTATTCCACTGTGTTTGCCCATAGCAGTCTTGGTGGAACGGGTTGTTCGAGTGGCCAAGACCGGTGAACTGCGTCTGCGGCATCCTTCAACGCATTTTCGATCTGCACGTCGGAAGCACTCGCGTAACCAGGATCTGGCTCGAGAGAATCCACCGCACGCCGCAAGAGCTCGTGCACCAGCTTTCCCAACTCATCCGGTGCGATTGTGAGCGGATTGGCTCGCTCGCGCGGCGCATCGAAGCGCAACGCATATCGCCAGACAAAGCCGAGCGGATCGCGCAGCAGTCTCTGCAGCGAAGTCGCGGATTGAACCCGCCCGATTGCCCACTTGATCACGGCGTTACCTGGCTCGAAGCGCCCGTCGTGCGCTGTGAGGTTCTCTTCGTGCCAATCACGCCAGCATCGCCCTGCCGATGCGATCAGGCCTACCTCGCGAGCCTCATCAGGGCGCGCCGCTAATCTGTCAGCGTCACTGAAGGCATGTTCGGGAATGCGCGCACGCGACAGCGCGGTCTCAGGCCGATTTTGTAGCAAAGGGCTTCGTCCGACACGGCTACCCTGAGCCCCCCGGCGGCTGCGGGACAATACGGCTTGCCCCGTTGCGGCTCCGAGAATTACCTCGAAGTGTCTACGATCAGCTTGCGAGGCCGGATCGGGATCGAGCTCGCGCGCGCGTACGATGTGGCTCGGAAGGATGGGGTCGCTGGCCGTCCGACGCGGCCAACCCCGATTGGTTAACCCCAAGAGACGCACATAGGGACGTGGCGCGGCTGCAAGCTCGCGCGCTGTACACCAAGCGATGGAGTCCGTCGCATCGGTTTCCGCCGCAAGGCGGGTGTTCCGGAGGGACAACTCTATCGCGTCCACCGGCGCGGAGCGCGTCGCTGCTTCCCAGATCTGTAGTGACCGGTCGCGCAAGAACAGGGACGCTGCGTCTGCAGAAGCCGGCGATCCCTTCGCGAGAACTTCCAGCCTTGAGAGGACAGTTTCCGCCGGACCGAGGGATGGGTTTCTTAGCTTCGCCGTATCGAGCGCGCGCCCCCAGTCTTCCAATGTCAGCAGGCTCGCGCCCCGCGGCACGACCGCCATCCATCGATCCAACAAATCGTCGAACTCGGGGTTCTGACCACGGCAGAGCGAGAATAGGCGCCGGATGCGCCGTTGGCTAAATCCATGCATCAAGATGTCGGCCAAGGCTGCGCAGCGCTGTCCATCTCTCGTGGCTAGAGCAGGAATGCCATGCGAAAAGTGGATCTTCAGATCCGTGTCGGCGGCCAGCGCTAGGAAGTGATCGTCCCACGCCCCGGTACTGGAGGCGGCTATCGCGATCTCGTGAGGCTTCGCGATTCCTGATGTGATGAGTTCGCGCGCCCACCGCAGACTCTCGACCGCCTCATGACGAGGATCGGCGCACGAGACCAAGCTCGGCTCACTGGGTGGCGCAGTATGTTCGATAGACCTGACGGTCCCAGGAAACCACCCAGTATCCGCGTCCTTGGGAGCGTGCCATTCGACGGGAACGACGCGGCATAGTCCATTGATAAGTTGCCGCCAGACTGGCACGACGTTGGACAGACCCTCGATACGAACCGGGCCGATCAGGCGCGGCGCGTGCTGAAGCCGCTCCATCGCGGCGTCGCGCAATTCGCGCGTGCTGGGCATGGCTTTCGGCAGAAAGGTTCTTAGGCGGTCCCCAATGAGCCTGAGTTCACGAATACGGGCACTCTCGGCGTAGCGAGCCGCAGAAAGATCGAGATCAGCTTCCCATACCTTCCTCAGAGTGCCTGCCACGGCTCGCGCCATACCAGGCAAACGGCGCACGGGCTCGAACTCGACGAAGTCCCCTTGATTCAGGGCCGCTTGGATTGCGGGCTCGAGATGCTCAAGAGTGACTGGCGTGGAGAACCCGCCTGCTAGCCTTGCCGCAAGTTGGGGGAGGGTGAGGATCTGAAGTCCTGAAAGCCCTGCGCGAGCAGCGGCAAGCCGATGCGTATGAAACGCGAGTGATCCCTCAATGATTGCCGTCCGGATAGCTGGTCCAGCGCCATTCACTTGCGAATTCCCTTTTCGGCCGAAGATCAAGAGATTCGGGGCCGAAGGCAAGCTTCGAAAATCAGGCTGTATCGCGATATCGCGACCCTTCAAGCGATGGGCGCCGATATCGACGGAGAGCCAGGCTTCGGCTACGTGCTAAAGCCCGGCTTTCTGCTACCGCCGCTAATGTTCTCTCAGGAGGAACTTCAGGCGCTGACTCTCGGCGCACAGTGGGTCGGTCGCCAGACGGACGACGGACTTGCCTTCGCCGCCCAGAACGCGATTGCGAAGATCGATGCAGTGCCGCCGACCGAGTTGCGGCACTTGCTCACCGAAAAAGCTTTTCACGTCGGCCGCAACAGACCAGAGCGCCGGCCGTGGACCTGCGGATCGTCCGCCAGGCCATGCGCGAACAATTTAAGCTTCAGATCGCCTATCGCGATACGAAGGGCAGCGAAACGCTACGCGTCATCTGGCCGATCGTGCTGAGTTTCATCGAGTCGAAGCGTTTCGTGGCCGGCTGGTGCGAGCTCCGGGAGGACTTTCGAACGTTCCGTGCAGACCGTATCGAGCGGGTGGAGCTGATCGAAGAGCGATATCCTGGTCGCAGGCGCGATCTCGTCAAGCGATGGCGAGATCAGGTTGACGAGCAGCAAAAAAAAGGACTCCAGCAAGTCCTAGGGTTCACAAAGTCGATGTCCCTCTGTGACTTTCAGGGTCGAGAGTAGTCACCACCCCTTTAGAGTCCGCGCACATCTCCGTAAGAGCCAGTCGAGCCGACCTGACCTTGCGGTCCAGGATCGCCTGCTGGACCAGTTGCTCCTGCATCTCCACCACCGCCACAGTGGCTACCGGCGCCAGCTGCGCCGCCGGATCCTTGGGCGCCGCCTCCCCCAGACGCGCCGCCTGGTCCTCCACGGCCGCCGGGAGCAACCAGAACCAGTTTCTTGTCAGCGACATAGTCTGCAAGCGAGGCCGAGTATGCAATTTGTCCTCCATCGCCGCCGCGGCCGCCGTTACCACCCTTACCGCCCGTGCCGCCCTTTCCTCCCGGCCCGCCGTTACCTGGAGATTTGCTACCGGCGCAGACGGCGTTGCCGCCACGGTTTCGGCCGGCGCCGCCCGCACCTCCTGGCCCACCTACGCCTCCGGGTCCTCCACGCCCGCCGGCTTCGCCATTGGCGAAAATCTCGAGCGAGGCGTCTGCTCCGAAGATTATATCGGCAACATCGAGCAGAAAGGCGCCACTCGCGCGGCCAGGCTGCCCGTCGCCTCCGGTCGACCCGGGGCCTCCCTGTAGACCGGGCCCACCGTTCTGTCCGTCGCCGCCCGCTTGGCCCCCTGGGCCGCCGGTATTGCCAGTTTGCCCCAAAGGCGCCGACGCATTTTCAGCGAATGACCGGAGCGTGACCTTCCCTGAGACGATCAACCTCTTGGCTGTCAGACGAAGGCTCCGACCGTCAAGAACATACTCGCCTTCGCGGATGGTAACCGTCTGATCGGGATATTGGAGTACGAGGGTGGAAGTCGAGCCGAGCGACCTCAGCCTGTCGGTTATATCGACCGGAGATCCGCCGCCGATGACCGAATCCGCTCCGACAGCGCAGTTCGACTCGCCGACTGACTTCGGGAGTAGTGCGGCGGCCTCTTCGATTCGGACGAATTCCGTATAGCTTTGAGATGCAAAACGTGGATTGTCCTCGCGGTTCACGGCGATCCCGACGACCTTACCGCTGATATCAATAGCAGGTCCGCCGCTCATTCCCTTTTCGGATATCATGTTTCCCCGGAAGTTCTGGGGCAATTCGCTGACCGCTGTCGTGCCGGGTTTCTCATCAGCGGACGAAGCGGCGCCCACGGAGAAACCGAGTCTATAGATGTCCGTGCCGCGGACCGTCTGCAGGGATCTACATTCGGCGCGAGCGAACCCGCCTCCTGTAATCTTTATCACCGCCACGTCGGAGGCGGGCAAGTCCTTAATTACGATCGCGCTTCTCCAACGATCCTCCAGTTCTCCGTAAGGGTCCGAAATCCGGACCTTGACCGTTCGCTTCAACAAGCCGTCAGTTTCGCCTTGTACCCATTCCGAGTTTGCACCGATCACGTGTGCTGCGGTCGCAATGAAGCCGTCGCTACTCAGGATCACGCCGGACCCGTACCGCTCAGGTTCTGCGTTGTCAGTTCTCGTGCCCTCAACTTTCACCTTCACGGTGTATTTCCGCGCCAGACCTACAGCACGGTCGAACGACTGAGTCTGAGATTCGGCCGCTCCGGCGAGGGCCAATCCGAAGGACAACGATAATAGCCAGGTTCGAGCGATCATTCTGCAACCCTGAAATCCCACGAGGCAATAACGTCTCTTTGTTGGGGGCGGCAACGAACTACGATCTTTGCATCTCCCGGATGCCGTGGAGCGCGAAAGCTTGCGGAGAACTTCTGAGTGTAGAAGTCGAGAGGCCCGTCCTTTGTTTGCTCCTTGTCGAATTCCGGCGCCCCTTGTGGGGCGAACCTGACGGAAGATTCGCCGTCGGGTGAAACCACGAGACCTTCGATCGGTATAGAACGCAGCACCGACGGATCCTGCATTTCCGACGAACTGCGGACGTAGAAGACTGCCGACATATCCTGCTCGGGAAAGTTCAGCCTTTCGGACCCGTCTATGGTTGCCCCATCGATTTCAAGGTCTCCCTTCGAAGTGGCGCATTTTGCCAAAGGCGCGCCGGCAATCACGTCTGGCGGCCCCCGGCGGCCAAGCGCGGCCTTGATCTGCTCGAAAATCTGAGGGTCGGACATGATGCGTTCGTGTAATCTAGCGCCAGGGAGCCTTCCAAGATCATTGTCGCGCATAGCGCTGTAGTCCATCACCGTGCCGTCACCCAGCCACGAGGGGACGATCTTCCTGATCAGATGATCAGGATCGGCATCTTGTCCGGGAGCAAGGTAAATCTGTTCCGGCGTCTCTTCCTTGACGCCGTATAGTCGGGCCGAAGTGGTCTGCGATGCTGCCGAGAGCGCCCGCAGTTTCAAAAGCGAGTCCAGCCTCTTGGCTAACTCGTCGCTTGGAACTCCACGCAACCAAGCAATGCTCTGCAAGTCGCCCGCTTTCCGCATGTCAAGCGCTTTTCCCGGCCTTCCCGATCCGAGAGCGCAGCAATTTCGATAGGTCGGCAACAACTCATACAATGACGGAAAACTCAGCACGGTCTCTCGAACTTGTTTCATCGAAACGAGCTTGCGCTGAATCCAACCCCAACCGATCTCGAGAGAGGAGAACAGTTTGACAGATCCCTGGAATGGCGTGGACACAGTAACGACACGGGCGATCCTTGGATTTGCTGAGTTCTGCAGAATTGTAATGATCAATCCACCCATGCTGTGGGCAACAACATCGAATTGATCAGATGGGCCGAGGTTCGCGAGGGCGGCATACTTCTCAATTTCCGCCTCGAGAATCTTGGCGTTTTCGAAATTGCTCAGCCGCCAATCATACGCAAACACGAACAGATTTTTGTCGCGCCTGTAACCTGCAGTATCCAGGGCCTTCAGGAAATCACCGTAGATGTCCTGTCCGAGCGGGCCGAAATAGACGAACTCATCAATTTCGCCGCAAGGCTTGACCACCACATCGGACGTCTTCCCGTCGGCATGTAATTTTAATTTCGGAAGAAGACTTAGTGCAGCTACAGATCCCCAAATCACGTGCTTCGGGTCGCCGTCCTGGCATAATTTGCTGCCGAATATTCCAGGAATAAAAATAAGCGGTCGATCCGCATTCTGCGCGGCGACTGGACCTAGGAGCCAGACCAGCAACATGGCGCCGAGTACTGAGGAAACTCGCAATCTCCCGCCGCTGACAAGCCTTTGGCTTAGAAAACGGAACGGCTCGAAAACGCAATTTCCGACAGAGCAATACCCCAGCATGCAAAACTCCGGCGAGGGCGACTACTACAACAACAGATTGCAGCTAATTTTAGCGTCGTGCAACCAGGTTGCATCAAAACGCGCATGGCGGCGCTCAATGCTAAATGTCGTCCTTGTGCGATAGCTGCCTGGCGCGCCATAGCGCCGCTTGAACGCGCGGGTATCGCTATCTAGACCGACTCGCCGGGGGGCATTGCGTCAACGCGATGCCATTAGGGGAGCGAGGAAAACTCCGGACGGCCTCCGGTTGCAGGCGAGCGCCGGAACGAGCCCCGTTCAACGAAATCATCGCGCGCTATCTCAAGGCGGTCGGCGATCCGCGGCCCGAGCCTGTTGGCAATGATCATGTTCGAGAAGCACGGCCAACATCAGCCCTCAAACCGTCATGCCGAGCGCTACGCCGTCGAAGGCGTGCCGATCGCGCTGTCGACCCTGGCGGACGCCGTGGGGTCGGTCTGTGCGGCGCTGGATCCCCTGCTGCGCCTGGTCGAAGCCCATGTCATGGCGGCCGAGCGCCTGCATGCCGATGATACGACGGTGCCGGTGCTGGCCAAGGGCAAAA
Source organism: Bradyrhizobium sp. CB82 (assembly GCF_029714405.1). Lineage (NCBI taxonomy): Bacteria > Pseudomonadati > Pseudomonadota > Alphaproteobacteria > Hyphomicrobiales > Nitrobacteraceae > Bradyrhizobium > Bradyrhizobium sp. CB82. The sequence goes on from NZ_CP121650.1 coordinate 2,036,472, forward strand.
CCGATACGGCACGGTGCTGGATCTGCGTTCGGGACGCTCGGCCGTTTGGCGGCGCCGGGCCGCCGGCGGCGATGTTCTACTCCCGCGACCGTAGGGGCGAGCATCCCCAGGCGCATCTGGCGGGGTATGCCGGCATCCTGCAGGCGGACGCCTATGACGGGTACAACCAGCCCTATCTGGCGGGACGCCACCCTGGACCGATCCAGGAAGCGGCGTGTTGGGTCCATGCGCGGCGCCCGGTCTTCACCATGGCCGATATCGAAGAGAATGCGCGTCGCAAGGCCGCCGGCAAGAAGGAGATCCCGCTCTCGCCCATCGCGGTCGAGGTCGTGCGGCGGATCGATACGCTGTTCGAGATCGAGCGCTCTATCAATGGCAGGAGGCCCGAAGAGCGTCTGGAGATGCGACGGACGCTAAGCCGGGCCTCTGGTCGAGGGCCTGCAGGTCTATATGCGGGAGCAGCTCGCCAAGCTGTCCCGTGGGCACGGCCTGGCCAAGGCGTTCAACTACATCCTAAAGCGATGGGCGAGCTTCACTCTCTTCCTGGAGGACGAGCGGGTTTGCCTCTCCAACAATGCCGCCGAAAGAGGCTTGCGAGGCATCGCTCTTGGACGAAAATCCTGGTTGTTCTGCGGCTCTGATCGCGGCGGACGGCGCGCGGCGTCCATGTATAGCTTGATCATCACGGCCAAAATGAATGGCGTCGATCCGCAGGCCTGGCTCAGATATCCTTGCCCGCATCGCCGCCCACCCAGCTCACCGGCTGGACGAGCTTCTGCCCTGGAATTGGACGCCGGCATCAGCGTTCTCCGCTCGAGCGGCATGACCACGCACGTCAACAAGGTTCATCACGTCACCACCATCACCCAGGTCGCAAAGGACCTCGGCGAAGACGAGGACCGGCTGCGCGACATTGCCGTCGAAATGGAGATCGAGGACGGCCTGATCTGGGTCTATGGCGTCGGCAAAGATGGTGTTCAGGCGTTCACCGACTTTGGCATCGAAAACCTGATCGAGCTCGTCAGGTTCTACAAAGAAAACCCCAAGCTGCTCACGCGCTGGCAACGGGAATGATCCAACCAGCCTGCGGCCTACGCCGGATGCGTACAACTAAGGAGGCGGCCATGATGATCAAACTCGCTGCGTCGGCTGTTCTGTGCCTAGCGGTCGGCACCGCGTTGGCTCAGGACCCCAAGGCGCCATCGCCTTCATGGACGATATGCCCGACCGTCCTCCACTTGCCCTGCGGATCGGCCGCGCTGATGCCATTCTACGCGCAGGGAAATAGCATACGCACGATAGTTCCCTTGTTTTCCGCGCTCTGGATATTAATCGTTCCATTGCAGCGCTCGACGAGGCGTTTGACTTGCGTGAGGCCCAACCCTGTGCCTGTGCCGATTTCCTTCGTCGTGAAGTAGGGCTCGAAGGCTCGTTCGAGCACGTCCGGGCTCATGCCGGTCCCATCGTCGGAAACCGATATCTCGACCCAGGGAGCGTCTATCTGCACGCAGACGTTCCGCGCGCTAATACTGATCGTCCCACCTTCGGGCATCGCGTCGCTTGCATTCTTGCAGAGATTGAGGAGTGCAAGATGGAGCTCCTCCGGATCAGCTTGGAACTGCCCGAGGCCCGGGTTGATGTGCGTGTCGACAACAACGTCAGCGCGTAGCGTCTGGTCGACCAGATCACCGATGTCCACGATATGGTCATGGGAGACGGTCCGAGCTGTGCTGCAATACGGACGGTTGCTGTCCAGCAGTTTGCGGCTGAGCGACGCGCCGCGCTGGACTGCGCGGCGGAGCCTTTCAATGATCACAGCGCGATCTTGCGCGTCAGTCTTTACATCAAGCAGCCGCAGGCCTCCATCGATAACTGCCAAGAGATTTGCGATGTCATGGACGAAGATCTTCGTGGTGTCTCGATCGATGTCTGCGGGCCCGCAGATCGGAATATCGTTGGAAATGATTTTGCACAGGACGCTGGTGGTCTCTCCATCTGCTCCTTGCAAAGGGATCTCCGCCCGACCATTGCGGACATTTGCAGATGTCGCCTCTGTCACGGCGGAGAGATCTATCGCGAACGCTCCGTCTCCGATAGGAACAGCGGCCGCATCTGGTAGCGAAAGAATAGCTCCCAGTGCTGACTTCAACGTTTCTCGCAAGCTCACGACCGACATTCGCGTCTCCCTCAAGTTCTCGTCACAGCGCCGACATGCGACACCGCGACGAGAACGACTTTGGACCGATTTGGAGACATCGGTCGCCATAAGTTCTATATCCCTACGTTATCGCGGCCCCTCGCGAGGCGCGGGTCCGACTTCGCGACACTCCTTACAGTCAATCGACCTTAAGGGAACAGCCGCGCCCGATTAGACGCCGGACGAGCGCGGTATCCTCGAAACACAATAGCGATAGGTCAGGGCGCACGCGAGCGCGGCCATAACGGCGGTGAAGATGCACGCCTCGCTGAAGTCAGATGCGTATGAGGTAAGCCCGGTGATCTTCAACGTTGATCTCAGTTGCATGTGATGGTCATCAACAGGCCCGCGAGCTCTTCGGACGTGACTCTCTTGGGCATCTATGGCTGTCGGAGATGACCTAGGAACGCTATCCTCTAACCGGACGTCCTGTGGCGGCGCCCGCCGGGATATTGGGATGCTGGATGATGGAAAATTGCGTTCCGTCCGCGTTTCAGCAGCGGCACTACATCCATTCCCATTGGGAATTGACTCGATGCCTACCAATGTCTCCCAACAAAATGATAGAGGGGACGAGCGCGTCGGATCGACCGGAAGCCGAAGCTTGGGGACCATAAGCGGTGAACGTGACCGAAGGGCAACCGCTTGCTCTGAAGACGAAATAGCTATGTTGGGCGACGCTATCGTCCATGTCGTCGACGACGACGACCTCATGAGACATTCGATCGACGATCTTCTGCGATCAGTCGGTTACACCGTGAAGCTCTACGGTCGTGCGGAGGACTTTCTTGCTGCCGATCTAGCTGATGTCCCTGGCTGCGTGATCATCGACGTCAGGATGCCGGGGCCCAGCGGGCTCGAACTGCAGGCGTCGCTCGCTCAGCGTAATAACCGTTTGCCAATTATCCTGATGAGCGGCTATGGCGATATCCGCATGTCAGTTCAGGCGATGAAGGCGGGCGCTGTTGACTTCATCGAAAAGCCTTTTCGGGACCAGGAGATGTTGGAGGCAGTTGCCAACGCCATCCGAACGTGGAAGCCGCCATCGGCGGCGCCGGACCGGCTGTCGGAATTGCGCAAACGATACGAAAGCCTGACCGCACGTGAACGCGAGGTCATGGCGCTAGTGTGCGCAGGCCAAATGAACAAGCAAATCGCGGGCGCATTAGAGATCCAGCAGACCACCGTGAAATTTCATCGGAGCGCGGTCATGATGAAGATGATGGCCAGCAGCCTCGCGGAATTGACCCGGATGGCGGCACTTCTGGAAGGCGAGGAGTAGGTGCTCATCGATGCCTGTCCAAAAGGACAGGACTAACCTCAGCCGAGGGAGAGTAGGCGAGCGCGTCGAATAGGCGCAGTTTCGCTTCATGAACAAGAAAGCTCTCATCTGCGTCGTCGATGACGATGCCCTCCTCCGGGAGTCGCTGAATTACCTGCTGCGTGCTGCTGGCCACGAAGTAGCCTGCTTCGGGAGCGCCGAGTCCTTCCTCGATTCCGAGGAGAGCGAGCGCTGTGACTGCGTGGTCGCGGACATCGATATGCCGGGGCTGTCCGGTATCGATCTGGTCGAGCGCGTCGTCGAGATGTCGGATCCACCTAAGGTCATTCTCATTACCGGGCGCCCTGAGGAGTCGTGGCGCGAACGCGCGATGTACTCCGGAGCGGCCGGGTTTTTCAGAAAGCCAATCGAGACGCAATCGCTGCTCGACATCGTTCAACGGAGTGTTGCCGCATGACGGACGTCCAGCCGGATCTCGTTGACGAACGAAGTCCCCTGACGAAAGCCGGCTTGACGGGCTAGCTGACGAAATAAGAAGGAGCCACCATGGAATTCCACCAAATTCGGTATTTCGTAGCCCTTGCCAAGTGCATGAATTTTACTCGGGCGGCCGAACAGTGCAACGTCTCCCAACCTGCGCTGACCAAGTCAATTCAGAAGCTGGAGTACGAACTTGGTGGGGCACTGGTTTTCCGTGAAAGGCACCTCAGCCAGTTAACAGACCTTGGAAAGCTAATGCTGCCCGCGCTGGAGCGGACGCTGCTCGCCGTCGAGGATGCTCGCGCCAATGCTAAGAAATTCAAGCGGAAGAAGGTCGCCACACTCCGGGTGGCCCTGACACCGATGATCTCGGCGTCGATCCTGGCGCAACCGATCGCCGCGCTCACGACCCAGCTACCGGGCCTCCAAGTCGATCTGGTCGATGCTGAATCCTCTAACGTCTTCGAAGGCTTACTGAACGGCGACGTCAGCGCCGCTCTGGGTAGCAGCTGCATTGGGCCAACGCCCGAACGCATCGAGCGTTTCAGCTTATTCCGCGAGAGAGTCTTTGTCGCATGCGCCGAGGGGAGCCGGATGGCAGAGGAGGCCACCGTTAGCCTGAAGGATCTGCGGTCCGCAAAATGGCTTGAAGCGATTGACTGCGAGATCTACCGTGCGTTCCGCGAGCAGCTGTGCGAGGGGCAGGTCGCACAGCCCGGGCACCGCGCGCAAGGGCTGCAGCACCTGCAGCACCTAGTTAGCGCAAACCTTGGCGTTATGCTAACCCCGGAGCACGCGCCAGCACTGCCGGATGCTGTCGTCCGTCCTATCGCGGACTTCGACTTCAAACACACTGTTGAGCTCTTTGTTGTCGGGGGACGTCAATATTCGCCTGCGCTCGACGCTTTCATAAAGATTTGCAGGCGATTCGATTGGCAGACGCTGCTGACAAAGGCGCAGGCGCGGATCGCGCCAAACACAGGTCCGTTCACCGCCATGCCCCGACGTCAACGTGACCCGGAAGTCGTCCGCATCACCGCTCAGGGTAGAGCGACGCACGGCCTCTAGCGCTATAGCCTCGTCGCTATCGTTTCGATACGACTGCCCGTCATGCGGCCCGTTTCCCGACTTCCGTCCACTGGCGGAGTACGAATTCCCGCTCACATATTCGGATTGCGGCGTAGACGCGCTACGAGCCCCCTTAATTGTTCCAGCGACTTAGCCGCTTGTCATGGCGCCGGCTGTGGGTGGTGCGGAAACGGCCTCAAAATGTGACGGAAAGAGTGGGGTTCGCAAGCTACTAGATCGACCCAGATGATATCAGGCGTTCCTGCAACTGGACCGGTTTAGAGAATAACGCAGGAGGTCCGGGTGGTCAGCCAACAACCCGCCTGGTGATGCGAAACATACTGTCATCGATTCCATAACCAATGGGAAGTTGCAGTCCGCGGAGCCCAGGCCGTCTCCTACGCGGTACAGCTCTGGCTTGGCCTCTACGGCAACGCCTCCGATGGCCGTGGACCGATGATGAGTTAATCTCTTGAACGAACGAGATCGACAGTGAGAAACAATGGAATAGATGTCCTATGGAGAGATGGCGAACGCATATTCTGTCGAGAATGGCGAACAAACAGCAATGGCGAGCAAACGAGCGTTTTCACCGTTAGCAACTTGGCCGCGATGCCATCCGCTGACAGCCTGGCCCGTCTCTCTCATGAATATGGATTAAAAGATCGGCTTCACGGCGCATGGGCGCTTTGCCCTCTCTCGCTCGTCAATCGAAGTGGGCGCGTTGCATTGCTCCTCGAGGACAATGGCGAGGAACCTCTCGAGGCTCTGCTCGGGACACCATTTGAGCTTGGCCGCTTCTTGCGGCTCGCCATCAAGTTGACTGAGGCGCTCGCTGGTGTTCATCAACAGGGGCTCGTCCATAAAGACCTGAAGCCCGTGCATATTTTCATTGCGCTCGGCGAGGAGCATGTGCGGTTGACCGGATTCGGAATCGCGACACAGCTACAGCGCATGCGTCGTATGTCCGAACTGCCCGAATATGTCGCGGGCACTCTTGCCTACATGGCGCCCGAACAAACTGGCCGCATGAATCGTTCCGTTGATGCGCGTAGCGACTTGTACTCGCTCGGTGTGATCCTCTATCGCATGCTAACGGGTACGCTCCCATTTATCGCGTCAGAACCTGGCGAGTGGATTCACTGCCATATAGCGCGAACGCCAGTACCTCCAGAACAGGGACTAGCTGACATTCCGGCCCAAGTTTCGGATGTCATCATGAAGCTGCTCGCGAAACCCGCGGAGCATCGATACCAGACGGCAGTCGGTCTCGAACATGACCTACGGCGCTGTCTTGTGGAATTTGAAACGAATTACCAGGTTGTTCCGTTTCCGCTAGCCGAGCTAGATTTATCAGACCGTCTGCTCATCCCTGAGAAGTTATATGGCAGAGAGGAGCAAATCGGAACGCTTACGACGGCTTTTGATCGCGTCGTCCGGAGCGGCACTCCCGAGCTGGTACTGGTATCCGGTGGCTCCGGTATCGGCAAGTCTGCGATTGTTGGAGAACTACGTAAGGTCCTGATGTCAACGCACGCGCTATTTGCATCAGGAAAGTTCGACGAGCGGAGGCGAGACATTCCGTACTCGACATTGGCACAGGCCTTCCAGGGGCTTGTACGCCAATTGCTCGGGAAAACCGAGAACGAGTTACGAGGATGGCGCAACGCTTTTCTGGAATCAATCGGACCAAACGGCAGGCTCATTACCGATCTCGTGCCTGAACTCGAGCACATTATCGGTCAGCAACCGGTAGTACCAGAACTCCCTCCTCAACAGGAAAAAGGTCGCTTTCAGCTTGTATTTCGTCGGTTCGTCGCGGTTTTTGCGAGACCGGAACATCCGCTAGTGCTTTTTCTCGACGATCTGCAATGGCTCGATGCTGCAACGCTGGACCTCATTGAGGATATGACAACGCGGCTAGACCCGCGTCATATGCTTTTAATCGGTGCCTTCCGCGAAAATGAGGTCGACGCGCTTCATCCGCTTTCACGGACGCTGAAATCAATGAGCGATGCAGGAACCGCAGTCACTGAGATTCGTGTCGATGCCCTTGAGCACCATCATCTAGCGCAGTTAATAGCGGATGCGCTGCACTGCGGTCTCGAACGCGCCGCATCGCTTGCGCGCCTAGTGCATACGAAGACTAATGGTAATCCATTCTTCGTGGGTCAGTTCTTGAATGCTCTGGTCGATCGCAACGCTATTGTTCCCGATCGCGCTTCGGGATGTTGGCATTGGGATGTCGAAAAGATTCAGGCGTCGCGGCACACGGAGAACGTCATTGAACTGCTGGCCGAAAAAATCAAGCGTCTTCCGGACTCGTGCAAGGAGGCGCTACAGGAGCTTGCATGTCTGGGCAACACGGGAGATGTTCTGGTCATTTCCAGAATTCGACAGTTAACTGAAAAAGATGTGGATGCGGATCTATGGGAAGCATGCCAGTTGGAACTTATAGAACGCTTGCCGGATAAGTACCAGTTCGTCCACGATCGGATACAGGAGGCCGCGTACTCGCTCATACCCGAGCAAACACGCGCACAGAAGCACCTGCAAATAGGAAGGCTTCTCGTTGCACATACTCCCGCGGCGCATCTCGAGAAAGCGATCTTCGACATAGTCGGGCAACTCAATCGGGCCAGTCATATCGTGACGGGCGAGGAACGCGAGCGACTGGCTAACCTTAATCTGATCGCCGCCCGGCGTGCCAAAGCATCGTCAGCTCACACTTCTGCACTTAAATACCTCATCGCGGGGGCCGCTCTATTGGAGGAGAATAGTCAGCTTCGTCTACGCGATTTGATATACGCACTCGAATTCGAGCGTGCAGAATGCGAATTTCTGACGGGTGAACTACTGGCCGCGGACGCGCGCCTCGAGAGGTTGAACATCCTTGCCGTCGGTACAAAAGAGCGCGCCGCCGTCACCTGCCTGAGGATGGATATTTGCACCGCAAATGGCCAGAGCGATTGTGCGATTGCTATCGCGCTGGACTTCCTGGCGCACGAAGGCATTCACTGGTCTGCCCATCCTGCGGACGAGGAGGTGCGCCGGGAGTACGACCAGATCCTGCATACTCTGAACAGCCGGCCTATTGATGAGATCCTCAGAGCCCCATCCATGGAGGATTCAACATCGCTGGCTGTCATGGAAGTATTAATCAAGGCGCAGACGCCTGCCATGTTCACGGACCTGAACCTCGCGTCACTAGCAGTCTGCAGGGCAGTAAGTATCAGTCTCGCGCATGGCAATAGCGATACGTCGTGTTTTGCCTATGTAATGTTCGCGCGCGTTGCCGGCCCACGTTACGGCCATTACGACGCGGGCTTCCGGCTTGGTCAAGTGGGATTCGACCTCATCGAACGGCAGGAAAACAGGCGATTCCGTGCGTCGACGATTTTGGTGTTTGTGTTCACCGGCCTCCGCTGGATCAAGCACGTTCGGTCGAGTAATGCCTTGATCCACCGCGGTTTCACGGATGCAAACAATATTGGAGACCTGCTGTATGCCTCGTACGCTCGGAACAACCTGAATTCGCATCTTCTCTTTGCCGGCGACCCATTGGACCATGCCGAGCGCGAGGCCGAGTGGGGACTCCATTTCGTGCGAAACGCCCGCTTTGGGCTGGTCGAACACATCATCGCGACTCAACTTGCATTGATCAAGGCGTTACGCAGGTCAGGTAAACAACCTGCTTCCCTCGGCTATGAGGACATGGACGAGCACCAGGTCGAGCAATACCTTTCGAACAGCCCTGCCTTGGCTATCGCTCAGTGCTGGTACTGGATTCGCAAATTGCAGCTGCGTTATCTGATCGGGGATTATACGGCCGCGATCGATGCGCTATCAAAAGCACGCACGCTGCTATGGACATCCCCGCTTTTTCTCGAGGAAGCGGACTTTCATTTTTATGCGGCGCTTGCGCTCTGCGCGTCCCTGACCGGTAAGCCGATCGAAGAACGGCAGCAGCTGTGCGAAACAATTGCTGCTCATCATCATCAGCTTGAGATCTGGGCGCGGAATGGACCGGAAAACTTCGAGGATCGGGCCGCGCTCGTCGGTGCGGAGATAGCGCGCCTCGAGGGACGAGACCTCGACGCGGAACGCCTTTTCGAAAAGGCGATTCGCGCCGCGCAGTTGAACGGCTTTCCGCACAACGAGGGCCTTGCCAGCGAACTCGCTGCGCGCTTTTACACTGACCGCGGCGTGGAGATTGTCTCACACGCCTATCTGCGCAACGCCCGCTGCTGCTACCTTCGTTGGGGTGCCAACATCAAGGTCCGGCAGCTCGAGGAGTCGCATCCGCATCTAGTTGCACACGAAACCATCACCTCACTCGACACTACTTTCGGCGCGACTGTCGAAAGTCTGGATCTCGGCACTGTGCTTAAGATGTCAAAAGCGCTATCAGTCGAAATGGACTTCGAGAAATTGATCGACACGATCATGCGAATGGCGATGGAGCATACCGGTGCTGCACGTGGTCTGCTGATGCTTTGGCGAAAGACGGGTTTAAATGTCCAGGCCGAAGCCGTCACCTCGAGCGACTCGGTCACGGTGAGGCTCTGTGATGAGCCCATGAACGATACGACCTTGCCCGAATCGGTTCTCAATTACGTTGCGCGCACAAGGCGCAATGTTTTACTCGACGATGCTGTGTCGGACGTTTCGTTTTCCGCCGACCCTTATATTAACGCGCACCAAGCACTCTCGGTGTTGTGCCTTCCGCTGGTCAACCAAGCCAATCTGATCGGAGCCATATACCTCGAAAATCACCTGGGCCCGGGAATCTTCGCATTTAGCCGGATTCCCGTGCTCAAGCTGCTTGCATCGCAGGCGGCGATCACGCTGGAGAACGCCCGGCTGTACCGCGATTTGTTCGAACGCGAAAGCAGGATCCGGCGTCTCGTGGACGCCAATATCATCGGAATTTTCATTTACGGAAGCCAAGGCACCATCACTGAAGCCAATGACGCATTTCTTCAGATCGTCGGATGCGACCGCGATGACTTTCAGTTCGGCGAAGTGCGGTGGACAGATCTGACTCCTCCGGATTGGGCCGAACGTGACGAGCAGATTTGGGATTCCAAGCTGAAACGCGACGGAACGTTACCTCCATTCGAGAAGGAGCTTTTTCGCAAAGACGGCCGCCGTGTCCCGGTATTGCTGGGCATCGCCAGCTTCGAAGGGAGTATGGACGAAGGTGTTGCCTTCGTGCTGGACCTGACTGAGCAAAAGCGCGCTGAAGCTGAAGCCAGCGAAAGCGAGTTGCGATACCGGGAAGTGCAATCGGCGCTTGCCCATGCAAACCGGCTGACGACAATGGGGCAACTCCTGGCGATGATCAGTCACGAGGTGAAGCAGCCTCTCGCCGCGACTATCACACTTGCGGACGCGGGGCAGCGCTTTTTGGGTGGCGCCGATCCGAAAGTCGACGAGGCACGTCAGGTATTCTCCCGTATCCGACAGGGCGGAATTCGGGCGAACGATGTCCTTGATCGCATTCGCAGTCTGGTCAAAAAAGCACCGCAGCAAAAGGAGACACTTGATATTAATACGGCAATTCACGATGTCGTCGCCCTTTCACGGGCGGAAGCGAGTCGCAAGGGCGTTATTATGCAGACGCAACTCTGCGAGACGCTACCCCTCGTTGAAGGAGATCAGGTTCAACTGCAACAGGTCGTGCTAAACCTCGTATTCAATGCAATCGAGGCGATGAGCGAAAATTATGACGGTCCGAGGGATTTGGTCATTAGTACCAGTCGGCGCGACGATGAAAGTGTTACCGTTGCTGTGAGCGATACGGGCCCCGGTGTCACCCAAGCGGACATTGAGCGGATCTTTGAGCCGTTCTACACGACAAAAACATCGGGCATGGGAATGGGTCTGTCAATTTGCCGTTCAATCGTGGAAGCGCACGGGGGAATGTTGCGCGCATTCACTAATGCGCGACGAGGCGTAACTTTTGAAGCTTCCATACCCACGAAGAAGGTCGTGTCCCCGGTGATGGTGTAGCTCGGTAGAGCAAAGCCGTCCGCACGCGCGCCCTCCCATGGAGCCTAGCGGGGGCAGCTTTGCGGTGGTCACCGGCAGTTTGCCGGTAGGGTCAGGTCGCTGACACCAACCTGATTCGAGGAACCACCGATGAACGATGAGATGATGAACCCCCGCGCGCTCGTAGAGAAACCCCTGATGCGGAGCTGCTGAGCGAGATGATCGGCTTTGCTGCCCAGCGCAATGTGGGATCGCGCGCGGCGCTCCCACTGTCGATGATCGGGTGGATCTAGCGAGGTGCTCGAGCTCACCGGGGATTGCGACCGTCTGTTGCCGAGCGCCGCTTGCCCTTTTTGACTCTCCCTTAGTATGTCGTGCTCGCCCGCGAGGGAAGCTCCGCTCTTCGCGTGCGTGTTGCGCGCGCCGTTCCCTGCGGGTGCTCGCGACATTGCCTTTTCGGGTCGGAAAGTCCCTTCTCCCCCTTCGTCTTGTTCTTGTGCCGTATGAAGCGGACCTCCAGCTCTTCGCCGTTCAAGCGGACGAGTTGACATCGCCGATAGGCGAGCCTGGTGGACGAAAGCAGAAGAAAGAATTCGCTCAGTGTAAGTCCTTCAATCGACGCTTGAATTTGGAGTCTCGCACCGCGTTGTGAAACATCTTTAAGGCTACGCGTGCGACGCCAGGTGCCGTCGATAGCCATCATGTGTACCGGGTGCTCGAAAATGACCCGTCGGCCTTGTTGTTCTTTTTCTCCAGCCATGGATGGTCCGAAACAGATCTTCTTTGTACTTCACCCGATTCCGCGGGTTCGCTATTCATCGTTATCATCACTCGACCGCCCGATCGCGCGCTGCATCAACCGTGGCGCTTGATCCCGCGCAATACGAGATAGTGCTCGTTCGGAACGATCGCGCCCGATCCTTGACTGCAGTTCCCTTATATCGCAAAAGACGTCGGCCTGCCGTCGCAACTCATCGGCGATCATTGACGGTTGAGTAGCGAGGCTGGATACGACGGTAACACGGACGCCGTGACGCTGCACCGCCTCTACCAGCGGACGAAAGTAACCGTTTCCCGAGCATAACACCATTTCGTCGATGCGATCTGCGAGCTCCATCGCGTCAACCGCAATTTCAATGTCAATGTTGCTTTTGACATTGCGACGGCCGCTCGCGTCTACGAATTCCTTCGTGGCCTTCGTCACCACGGTAAATCCATTGTAGTTCAGCCAGTCGAGCAGCGGGCGCACGGACGAGTATTCCTGGCTCTCAATGATCGCGGTGTAATAGCACACGCGCACAAGCGTCCCCCAGCTCTCGAATTCCTTAAGCAGGCACTTGTAATCGATATCGAAGCCAAGCGCTTTTGCGGTTGAGTGAAGATTGGAACCGTCAATGAACACCGCGATCTTGTTGGAGCTGGAAGCCATTAAGGTGTGACCTGCGTTCATCATGCTAGGCTGGAAGGTGCCCGCGGTTGAAGCGGGACGAAACACCGAGTCAGTTGATCTAACATCATCAGGAAAATGTTGTCGTCAGGCGGTGAATCAAATGCGAATACCTCTCTCATCTTTTTTTTGGTGCGAAAACGTACACTTGGATGTCCGATCATTCGGAAGGTATCGGGACGTCCAACCTGATGTATGAGATCCGCAACAGATTACTTCGTCTGCTTCCACCTGATGAACTCAAGAGCGTTCTTTTGCTAGCTGAGGAGGTGCTGCTGGCGAAACGCCAAGTTCTTCATCGCTACGGCGTTCGCATGCAGCAAGTCTATTTGATAGAGACTAGCCCAGTGTCGGTCGGTGCGAAGGTGGGACCGCAAGAGTTCGTCGAGGTGTGGTTGATCGGTTCGGAAGGGCTCGCCGGAATACATTGAGTGGGTGGGAGAGGTTTCGGATCACCCAGGCCGGAATTACCGCTGCGGCGGTGGTGTGAGTTGAACCACAGGGTAAACAACGAACTCACCAGTTCTATCTGTATGGCTTCGGGGAGTGGTGGGGGGATGATTGGCAGTCCGCGCTCCGTCAAATGGATGAAGCGTGCGGCCGACATGCTCGCTGTGAGAATATTTTCAGTTAAGTAGATCGCGCCGTCGATTATGGGAGCTGCAGCAGCTTTCTCCGCGCCTTTCGTCAAGTGTATGGACAGGTCGCGGGAGAATCTGAGCGTGATGGACAGAACTCTGATTGAAGATGCGCGAGGTGGCAACAGCAGCCGCAGCAGCCAAAACCGCCGCGATGCGATCGCATCTGAATTGAGATCGATGATAAATGGTTATCGGATAGATGATCACAGGGCATTTCCCTTTATCCGGCGGCGGCGACACCCTCAAACTTGTTCGCAGAGTGTGCGCCATTGCTTACGCGGCACTCCGACTCGAATAATGTCCACGATCAGGAGGCCATAAATGCCAGTAAAGCAGCCGGTTCTCACGCCGCCCGGGGGCGGCAAGACGGTGAAGTTAAGTGCGGGTTCGAGCATCGAGCTGAAAGTGGAGAGCAGCCAGTCCGGAGGCGAATATGGCACTGTCCTGTGGACGCTGCGGGCCGGTGAGGAGCCGCCGCTGCACACCCACACGCGCGAGGACGAGCTGCTCTACGTGGTGCAGGGGAAGCTAATCGCGCGGGTCGGCGATGCCCGCGTCGAGGTGGGGCCGGGGGCCTACGCGGCTCTTCCCCGCGATGTGCCGCATACGGTCGAGGTGATCGGCGATCAGGCGATCCTGCTGGTCAGCTTCGTGCCGGGTGGGCTGGAGCGCTTCTTGGTCCCCCGCGACGGCGAGAAGCCGGATCCGGCCGCTTTCGGCCTGGCGTTCCCCTAGGGGCGTGGACCGGGACGCGCGGCGTTCGTGATCGAGCGTCTGCGCGGGCCCGGACGCCGGCCGCTCGCGACGGCGCCAGATGATTGATTGCACGCGCTCGCCGATCGGCGGCATCGCACCGCCGTACAGCGGCGGGTCGCGTGATCTGCGGCTAATTTCACGTGGCAGCACCGGCATGAACTGGAGGTGGAGGTCCAGACGATGCTGTCATGGGAGCCCGAGCGCATTATCTTCGCGCACGCCCGTTGGCACGACGCAAACGGCGCCGCTGAGCTGCGTAACGCACTTAGGTGGCTTTTGAGGAGTCACAGTGAACGTATGCGCCAGGTTCTCTCGTCGGATGCTGGACGCATTCCACGATTTCAAGCTATGCGAACGACGACAGGCCGACGCACGGCGGGACTCACGGATTGGTCTTGAGGCTCTTCGCAAAATGTTCAACGAACGCGCGCGCCGCGAGTTTCGCTCCGCGTCCGGCCGGGAATATGGCGTTTACGTCGGCGGCGCCCATGTTCCAATCCTTGAGGATCTGCACTAACGCACCCGACTTGAGTTCGGCGCGACAGCCCCAGAGACTGCAGGCCACGATCCCGATTCCGGCGACGCCGCCAGCCACTGCCGCTTCGTTGATGTTCCCCGACAGAGGAGCTTCCACCTTTATGGAAACGGTTCTCCCGTTCTTCTCGAAGCAACAGACGCCATTCGAGCCCGGGACACCAATCAACACGGGATGTCCTGACAGATCGTTCGGCGTTTTCGGGTAGCCAGCCCGTTTCAGGTAGGCCGGCGAGGCGGCGATGAGCAGAGGATTTGATCCTACCCGTCTTAGAGTCGCGGAGGAATCCTCCAACTTTCCGGACCTGATCGCGACGTCGATCGCGCTCCTGATAAGGTCTTGGCGACCGTCGTCCATCGCCAAATCGATCCGCAGCGCAGGGTGCTTCGAAATGAAGGCGGGAAGTCGCGGTATGACCTCCCGGATCGCCATGCTAGGCGACAACCCTATCCGGAGCACGCCGCGAAGTACGCCCTTGCCGTGAATGGCTTGTGTCGCTTCTTCCAGAATGGCAAGCGCGGGCTCGACCTTCGCGAGGTAGTCCGCCCCGGCTTCGGTGAGCACGACGGCCCTTGTCGATCTCGCGAAGAGGGCCGCGCCTACCTCGCGTTCGAGCGACGCGATGTGTCGGGACGCCGAAGGTTGCGAAAGTCCGAGATCCTTGCCGGCACGCGAGAAGCTACCGGTATGTGCGACACGGACGAAGAGTGTTAGAGCAAGGAGGCGATCAGTCATCTCGTATTTGCGCAGAGATTGGTCATGTTCGAGCTTGGTCCCGGATCCAACTTATGCGAAAACCGAATGAGTGGCGAGCCTCACAAGCCGGTGAGCTTCACGCCTCCCGGTGTTTAGCCCGACGAGGCGATCAGGGCTAGGGCGGCCGAAACGTACGGCGTGCGGCCTACGCACGGTGGCGAAACGGCTGAAGCCGCCCCAATCCTTGGAGCGGAAAAGACCCCAGTTCTCTCCGGGCGCGGGGTTAAGAGCTGCCGACGCGTCAGTAGCCACTGGTCATGGCGCGCTATTCCGAACCGGTCGTGCTTGCTTTGAACCTTTGAGAGCAGCGAAGAATTTGCCGATGAGTGGTAGTCGGAGTCCAAGCCTATTGAAAGAGCACGATGGCGACTAATGACAACAGAACAACCGATTCCGAAGTCAATAGTCTGGCCCTCACCTTACGTAATGTCGGGCTGAATCATTGCCGCGATCCCGCGTTTTATGTCTGGCGCAAGTGTAGCCTGTGCGGCGTCAACTTGGAGATCTGCCCAGCGCATGTTTTTGTAGTTGAAGCCGGCGGGTAGTGTGGGCTTCACCACCATGAAGTAGGGCGATAGATCGAAGTCGCGCGGCGCATATAGAGACGAATGACGGATCTCGGCGATCTCGCACCGCCCGGACTTGTTCTCCATGTGCGTGATGTTGGGCAGGATCGGGTAACGCACGGAGTCGAATGCCTGCGCAATCAGAGACGAACAGATGATCCGACGCGAATCGCCGGAGCCGAGCGCGATGGTTCGTTGACGCCAACGTTGCGTGAATGGACAAGGGAATAGATAGCGCATGAGGTCGATGACGTTTTTGAAATCGTAGCCGAGACCTATCCGTTCGAATGCGTAACGGCAGACCTGTTCGCGGTCCGCATCGCTTAGGCCGACTGGCCGGCATATGCGGGTTTGGCAATGCAAATACTTCGACAGAGGGGCCGACACGACCCCTTCGTCGATATTGGCTTCAATCAGGACGTGCGGCTCGCCGCCATTTGTGGCGCCCGATATCGGTCCGACGTACAACGCCGAATGCGACCATGTCGACTGAGTGATATATTTGATGCTGCTGGAAAGACGACCTTTGCCCTCGACCAGCAGGACGTCACCGGGTTGAAGAGTGTGGCGTAGGGCAGTCGTTGCAGCGTCCGAGGTGAGGGGCTCACATCGATTGGCCGGCTTCTGCAGCCGGGCGATCAAACGTTCGACGTTGTCGAACATCCAGCCCATCACTCTTTCCTTTCCTTTCGGCCCTTCCTGTACGGGAGTTCCAGACGACTGTTCCCTCTTATCCAAGCCTATTCAGGAAAGATGGACCGGACCATTACACTGAGGTCGATCTGCGCACTGCATTTGTCTGAAACGACCATACCAAAGGATACGATTGACCACCCGGGCCGTTCCCAGTGATGGGAAAGCCGCATTGGTCCGGCGGCTGCTATCGACGGTGCTCTTCATCGAGAGCACGTGCGAGATCGCGGGGTGGAGCGAGGTGACCAATGAGGGCACTCAACGCCTCCATCGACTTTGCACTGGGGCTAATTTCGAGTTTTGACCTTCGCGTCGTTTCACCTACGTGCAAGGGTCATGTCGCTTCAGTGGACAGCAATTGGCAGGCCGGACCGCCTGGCTCCGTCGAGAACGACCCAAGAACCAGTGCGCATGACCGCGGAAGGCTGAAACTGTTCAAACAGGCGTTCGCCTTCCTCAAACCGGAAGCATGTTGATCACTGTACCAAGAACAAAGCACAGCGACCCGATAAGATAAAGCCAGTTCGCTAAATTGCCCATGCGACATCCCGTCGATTGGCCGGCTGGGGTTCTGCAGCCTTGTTCATTTCAGCATCTCTCCTCAGGAGAACGCAGGGAAGTTTATCCATATGGCGGACACGTCGGCGTATCGGTCCAGGACGCCGTCGCAAAAGCGCCGAGGTGTGGTGCGGGAAGCTTGAAGTGTAATACCGGTAGCGGTCTGCTCCATGATATGAATCATAGAATGGATTGGCCCAACTCGAACTATCGGCGAGATAGCCTCAGCAGGAAGCATCGGGATGACCCCGATGCGTCCAATAGCGCACGTCCGTTGTCACGGCCGGTGCCGCCACCTTGATCGAACCGGTGTTAATCGGTGCAGCAGACGATTTAGCGGAGGTCTGCGGCAGTGCGAGAGGAATAGCAATTGCCACGCTTCCCACTTAAATCTTCATGGCGGCCCCTATTCGTGTTGATACTGACTGTCCACCACCGACGAGAATGACCGTTTAGCGCTGCCGAGGGAAATCACGTCCCGCTATAGAGTCGATAAACGATCGTTATTGCCGCCGCGATCCGCAGGTGCCATAGCCGAGAACTCAACTGACGCCAACTGCAGAGACTCCGTTGCCGCCGTGGACCACTCGATGTTGCGCGTGCCGATGCATCGACCTTGACCATCTTGATCATGACGCCGCTGCTACGGTCGACTTGTCGTGCACCATCCTCGCACACTCAGGTCTGGTAGCGGCACAATCCACGTCCCCCGTCCGTCACCAAGTCCGAGCAGCTGATCCGCGAGCGTTACGTCGCCTTCCGTCTCATTTTTTTTGGTACGAAAACGTACAGTCGGATAGCTCCGTTTCTCAGAAAGTATTAGGACGTTGAATCTGATGTATGAAGTGCGCAACAGATTACTACGTCTGCTCCCACCTGATGAACTCGAGCACGTTCTGTTGCTCTCTGAAGAGGTGCCGCTTACGAAGCGGCAAGTTCTTCATCGCTACGGCGTTCGCATGCAACACGTCTATTTCATTGAGAGTGGTCTTGTGTCGGTCGGTGCCAAGGTGGGGCCGCAAGAGTTCGTTGAGGTGTGGTTGATCGGTTCAGAAGGGCTAGCGGGAATACATCTCGCGTTGACGGCAAAAACGCAGCCGATGCACCGTCGAATTGTGCAGGTCGCCGGCGAGGCTAATCGACTCACGGTGGATCGATTTCAGGAGGCGATTGCTCGGCTGCCGACTTTCCGCAGCGTGGTGCATGCCTATATCGCTTCCGTGCTTATTCAGATCGCCCAATCAGGGGCATGTAATACGTCCCATCAACTACAGCAGCGCCTTGCGCGATGGCTCCTGCTCGCTCGCAATGCCTTGGGATCTGACGAGATCCCTCTCACACACCAAGTGCTTGCTCAGCTTCTCGGAGTGCGTCGTGCTGGCGTTACGGACTGCCTTCTTCAACTCAGGAGGGATGGGCTTATCGAAATGATGCGTGGCTGCCTCGTCGTCCGCGACGCTTTTCGGCTGGCGCAGATCTCCTGCCATTGCTGGAGCTTGATCGAGCGCGAGTACGAGCGGCAACTACTGAATATTGGCACTCCGAACAGCAAATCGTTGGTGCATGGGAACCGATAGTTATCTGCGATGCCACGCCAGAAATGGCTGGTTGCCAAGGTTTGTTGCAGTTGGCCCCCCCCCAACTCGCCGATCTGCTTGTTCAAGCGAATCCGTCACAATTGGCCTCGAGGACCCGTCATTAACTTCGCATGCGGAGACGAGACGAGTTAGGTATCCTTCAGTTTCTCCAACATTCGTTAGGGCTGGTAGACGAGACGCGCATTTGTGTCCCTTTTGCAGGACTACGCTGTCCGAAGTGGCAAGGCAGGCGCACGACCCGGCGGTACCTGACCGCACGGGAATTAGGAGCACGGGAATGGAAGAACAAGAAGCTTTGCGTGTGATGCGGGTTCTCATCGACCATGGGTGCGGACCGGATATCGATATCACAGACGCTATGGCACAGTCGTGGCTCACAGAGGCAGGTCTCAATGATTACGAATCCGAGCGCGGAATTGGGTTTGCCGGCGATCACAGATGGATAGTTCTGAGTGGGTGGGGGAGATTTCGGATCACCCAGGCCGGACTTAGCGCAGCTATGGGACCCAAAATCGGTGCGAAGTCAAAACAGAAGTCGATCTAATGTGTCTAATCAGGGTAGCTTGCGCGTGTCTCCCAATCCGCGTAGTGCACCCGCGAAGCAACATCTCGATGAACCGGTCGTGGAATGCTGCCAAAGTCTACAGCTGAAGGCTGCCAGCGGAGCTGCGCCTGAGAAGAAGGGTCAATAATTCGAAACGGATTAACCGACATCTGTCGGCCAGCGCATAGTAGCTGCCCAATCTCGCAGACCTGTGCAGCATGTCGCGCGCCTCAGTCGCGCGGCAACTCAAGTGAAATCATGGAGGCTCGTTGGACGCTTTATTGACCGAGATCCGGGCACCCGCCGCAAACGGATGAGCGGAGGGATAGCGTTGCGTGCTGCTCCATCTAGGAACCCCACGAGAGTCGTTGGTCTTCAGAAGTGCACCATCGCTCGTCAGCAACTCCAGATGCGCTACGACAAGCTCCTGCCGCGTCATTGACCTCCGGTGAGGTAGCTCCTCTTAAACGTTGCCACAAAACGAGCTGGGGCGGATCCTGTATTTTCGAGGTGCTGCCCCATTGCGACGGAGATGCCGCGATCCCCCCTCGACTTTGATGGGGAGTTCAACTGCTGTGCCGCCGATACAATCCCGAAGGCGTCACAACTGACTCCTCAGGCGCGTTAAAAACTGAAGTCGTGAGCAGGATAGCGGCGGCGAGGAGCCAGTAGTACTGGGCATCTAGCTGAGCGAATTTAAAGGCAAACGGCACGATAGCAAATACAACGCCGACTGCACGATCGACCCAAAGGTGCAGCCAATAAGGAATGATGCGGACCAACCCGGTGGGATGGTCGGTCATGGCGGCCAAGAGCAGCGCGGCGACACCGACAACAACCGAAAGCCACATTGCGAACGGTCCACTCTGGCCCAGCTTCAGCACGAACGGCGCCGCGACTAGGACGAACGCGACGGGATAGTCTATCAGATATGCGTGGAAAGACTTGGTGATGAAGCGAAATGACATCGGTGACTCCTGCGCGATTGCTGGGGCCGGCCCTTGCGACGAGGAGATTGCCCCCATCCAAGAGGACGATGGGACCTCCCCATGGCGGCGGGCACTGTGCACAACGGTCGCGAGTCCGGTTAGACGCACCGAAAGGTATGCCGGAACGCCAAACATTAGAAATGACGGATCGTTATCGTTTCCATTCCACTCGCGCCTCGCCATGGGCCAGCGAAATGGCGATTGGTCTTGCTCGCCTTTGCTCGTGTCAAAAGTACCAGCTGATGCGCTTATCCGTTCCTTCAGGAGCGGACTACCTTGGCAGGATCGAGTGTCGGGTCGAACAAAAGGGAATTATGGACCTGGATCGGAGATTTCAGATGTTCGGACGTAAGCAAGCGAGCCGGCTCGACGAGTGGCTGGTTTGGGCAAGCGGCACAAGCCCGCAGCGCTCTCGACGCTATGGAGGCGGCCCGACCTTATCGATTGTTTCGCGGTCGCTCTAAGCTTTTAGCATTTAGGAAGCGCAACGTCCCGCGGCGCTCCGAGCGGGTCCTTCCGAGCCAGCTGCGGCTGAATCAAACAGCGGCGCTTGAGACGAGTGATGCGGCGTCGCGCCGATCGTAACGCACGGTCGGCGTACGCATTCCGACGATCTCCTCGCCAACTGTTGGATGCACCGCCATGACCGACATGAAGTCTTTCATGGTTGCTCCGCTGCCTATGGCGATCGCGAGCACCTGGATCAACTCGCTGGCCTCGTGAGCGAAGATATGGATCCCGAGGATCCGGTCAGACTCGCTATCCACGACGACCTTCAGAAGAGAGGCCTCGCAATCCCCCGTTACGGCCGCCTTCAGCGGGCGGAAGCGGACCTTGTAGACGTCGACTGCGAGGTACTGAGCTCTGGCTTCCAGCTCCGTCAGACCAACAGTGCCGATCTCCGGGCTGGAGAAGACCGCGGTTGGTATATTGGAGTAGTCGACCTGCCAAGCCTTTTTGCCGAACACCGTGTCGGCGAACGCTTGGCCTTCGCGGATAGCGACGGGCGTTAAGTTGAATTGGTTCGACACATCGCCCACAGCGTAGATATTATCGATGTTCGTGCGCGAGTTAGCGTCTACGATGATTCCGCCGTCTGCTGCAGTCTTGACCCCGGCGCGGTCGAGTCCGAGCGAATTCGTGTTCGGAGCGCGCCCGAAGGCGAGCAGTACCTGGTCGGCGACCAGCCTCCCGCCCCGTTCGGTCGTAACGTCTATCCTTCCTGCGTCGTCGCCACCGCCAACGTCCCCGTGACGTCTCTTGAGGCGGCAGATGCTGTCGCAAAACATCAGCTTAATGCCACGATTCGTGTAGGACCCGGCTATCGCTTGGCGCACATCCTCGTCAAAGCCGCGCAGGACATTGCTTCCGCGGCAGACGACGGTGACGTCACTTCCCAACGCGGCGAACAGACCGGCGAACTCCATTGCAATGTATCCGGCGCCCCCAACGACAAGCTTCCTGGGGAATGTCTTCATGTCGAAGACGTCATCCGAGGTGATACCGAGCTCAATGCCCTCGAAGGGAGGCAGTGCGGGGCGTGCGCCTGTTGCGATCAAAATCGTGCGCGCCCGCACGCGGCGGCCGTCCTGGAGGAGGCGCACCGTATGCGCGTCGTCGAGCACAGCGCGAGACCTCACGACCCCGACGCCTGCACGTTCTTGGCCGGCGCCATACAGCCCTTCCAGACGTGCAATCTCGCGGTCCTTCGCCGCCACGAGCGACGGCCAGTCGAAGCGAGGAACCGGTAAGTGCCAACCGAATTGTGTAGCCTCGTCGAATGTGCTGCGGAAGCGACCCGCGTAGACAAACAGCTTCTTCGGCACGCAGCCGCGGATAACGCACGTCCCTCCCAGCCGGTACTCCTCGGCGAGCATCACCTTCGCGCCATACCCGGCTGCAACGCGCGCTGCCCGTACGCCTCCTGAACCGCCGCCGATGACGAACAGGTCGACGTCGAATTCCGGGTCGCGGGGAGGCTCTGAAGCGTCGGTCGCCGGCGTCGACCCGTCTCGTGGACCCTGCAATCCATTTGTATTATTCAAGTCAGGTATCCAGTCCATTCTGTGAGGCCGGTCGAGATGCGTGCGTTGATCGCAGGCGCGTTAGCAAATGTCCTGTTAGACGGCAGCTACTCCGGAGCCGAATGGCCCTGAGTTCTACCGCACGCGCTGTTACTTCGGACTCGCGGCGTCGCATTTTGGATTAAGTATCGGCGTCGAGCAGATCTTACGCTACCCGATTGGGCAGACAGAGGCCCGGCAAGCGCGGTCCGACGGCTAACGTGTGTGGCCACAGGGCTTCTGCTTTGTCCAGCCGATCCGGTCGCCCGAATTTCGCGAGCTGACGTTGCTCTCAAGCCCTTCTAGTCAACTCGAACAGGAACCATGTACGACGTTCCGCCTCGTCGATCCAGTTCTCGATCAGGCTAGCTGAAGCTGCATCGCCATGTTCGTCGCAGATATTACGTGTCTGGCGCAGGCGCTGGCTGAGCGCGAGGTTGTCTTCTTTCAGCTCGGCTAGCATGCCATCCGGTGTGACGAAATCGGCGTCATTGTCCTTGATATGTTTCACTCTGGCGATGTGGCCGATCGAGCGAATTGTTGTGCCCCCGATCTTGCGGGCGCGTTCTGCGATGTCGTCCGTCATCGCGAAAATCTGCGCCGCCTGCTCATCAAGAAGAAGGTGGTAGTCCCTGAAGTGCGGACCTGAAATGTGCCAATGGAAGTTCTTGGACTTGACGTAAAGCGCGAACACATCTGCCAGAAGCACGGAGAGGGCGGCAGAAATATCTGTGGTGGCATTGAAGCCGAGCTTGCTCGGAGTGTGGAGTGGTGCCTCACGGCGCTTTCTCGTGTCCTCTAAACTCATTGTGGTCTCTCCTTCATGGTGCTGCTGTGTTGTTGTTCGTCGGGGATGGCTCTGAATAAAAAAGCTTCGCGAGTAGAGACTGCCCAGTTGCAGACGGCGCTTTGACGTTGGCCCGATGTGGTCGATTCCGCCCAATGACTATCTACGTCTGCCTACGTCGGCCTGCGCCGGAGCTCCTCAAGACTGTTTGAGATCCTCGACCAGCATCGCCGCGGCATGGCGCGCGAGTGCCTGGGTTGGGGCGTTGGTATTGCCGCTAGTGATGTTCGGCATGATCGAGGCGTCAATTACCCGGAGGCCGTCGACCCCTCGGACCCTGAGCCTCGCGTCAACCACTGCTCGCGCATCCTGCCCCATCCGGCACGTGCCAACCGGGTGAAACATCGTCGTCACTGCACCCTTCACCCATTCGCCGATCTCTGCATCGGATTGGATGTGCGGGCCGGGATCGATCTCCTCCTCGATCACCGGCGCCAACGACTCCTGCGCCATAACCTCGCGGATCGCGCGTACCGATTCCACTGCGGCCCTCAGGTCTTCCTCCTCGCCCATGAAGTTCGGATTGATGAGGGGCATCGACGTCGGGTGGCTGTCGGCCAACCGCACCCAGCCACGGCTCTTGGGCTGAAGCACCACGAGTTCGAAAGTGATGCCGGAACGGTCTCCCGTCGGGCTGACGCCGCCAGTTGCGACGATGGGCACGTGATAGCATTGGATCGTAGGTTCGGCAGTAAAGTCCGACGGATTCCAGTGGGAAACCGTCTCGATGCCATTGCCCGCCGCCGGGCCATCCTTGGTGACGAAATAGCGCAGGCCCGCCTTCACGCTACCTAGGCCATGTGCGGCCGCTTGGTAACCCAGATCGCCCTTTACATAGGCGCGGACCGGCACGATCGCATGGTCCTGGAGATTTTCGCCCACCTCCGGAGAATCGACGATAACGGCGACGCCGTGCTGGCGAAGCTGCTCCGGTGGCCCGATGCCCGAGTGCATGAGGATCTTCGGGCTATGGACCGAACCGGCCGACAGCACAACCTCGCCGGCCATGATCATCTCGTCATCCACGAGCTCGACGCCGACGACTCGATTGTTCTCGACGAGGACGCGAACAACGGTCTTGCCGGTCAGAAGAGTGACGCGGCCCGAAGCGAGGTGCCGACGGAGATAAGCGTCGACTGCGCTGCACCGCCGCTGGTGCCCGACCGTTGACTGCACCGGCGAGACGCCGATCTGGCTCTCGCCGTTATAGTCGGGGTTATAGGGAAGCCCATATTCCTGGAAGGCTTTGAGGCAGTATTGGTTCAGCTCGTTGATGCCCTTGGGCTGCTGGATCGACAGACCACCATTGATGCCGTGATATTCGTCGTGGAACGTGTCGTTGTGTTCCTGCGCCATGAAGACGGGAAGCAGATCTTCGTACGACCATTTGCCGGTATCGCCGACCGTGGCCTGCCACGCGGCGAAGTCGCGCTTCTGGCCTCGGACATAGGCCATCGCGTTGATCGAGGAACCACCGCCGAGCACCTTGCCTGAGCGATATGCTCGCTTGGTGCCGTGCTGGGGCACTGTCTCGTATTTCCAGACATGCCGATCTTGGGCCAATATTTTGGCAAAGCCGGCAGGAATATGGATGAACGGATCGCGGTCCGTGTCGCCTGCTTCGATCAGCGCGATCGAAACATCGGTGTGTTCGGCAAGATAACTCGCGACCACACATCCGGCCGCCCCTGCACCAACAACGACGATATCGAAGGCTTCTTGAGACATCAGCGTTTTCTCTCTCTCTCTCTCTCTCTCTCTCTCTCTCTCTCTCTCTCTCTCTCTCTCTGCGCCAATCTGTATCGTTCAACGCCCCTAGCCGGCGGCGCGCGATCGTAGTGCCTGATCCTGAGATTGATGGGACCTTGCGAGTCCGACAGTGACCTTGCATTGTGGGCGAGGGAAATGACCTCTCGCCATGAAGTCGATAGACGATCGTTATTGCCGCGCGCCGCATACATGATGCCGTAGCCAGGAAAGATGCGAGCCTTATCGGACGTAAGACCGACGCTTCTATTCTGCAGGGAGGTATAAGCCGTCTTCAGTTGGCAAACCCGCCTTGAATGTCATCGCGGCATGCTCGACTGAAGCTGCGAGTTCGTGCGGTCAGCCCGGAGAGGTGTTCACAGATGGTGCACAAGAACGGCAAGGAGCGCGTGACGCTTTGGGCATCATGATGCGCGTGAATACCTCCCCGCATTCGCACGATCTAACGAAGTCTTAGACAGATCGGTCATCTTGACGCCGACGCATTCGAAGATCTCTTGGAGACGAGCAAACTTTTGAGCGTGAAACTCCCGCTCACTGCTTTGGGACTGAACGGAGCATTCACTAACTTGAGGACCCGCGATCTCATCAAGAAGAGGTGGGTACCGAACTGCGTTCACAGATGAACGACCAACTTACAGCGCTGAAGCTGTTCGCTCGCGCAGCACGCGTGGGGAGCTTTTCGGGGGCAGGTCGTGAACTCGATTTCTCTCAGCCCTCCGCGTCACGCCTTATTGCCGCCTTGGAGGTCGAAGTCGGGGCGGCTCTCTTTAGCCGAACACCCGGGCGATCACGCTGGCCGACGCTGGAGCAATCTACTTAATGCGTGTAGAGGCGATCCTGGCCGAGCTTGAGGAGGCCGACCACGAGGCTCGCGGCACCGGAGAGCTGCGAGGAGTGTTTCGCATCGGAACCTCGTCGAGTTAGGTCACTCCTAGGTTGTCGAAGCGAAGGCCGGGCTGGGCATCGTCGCCTCAAGCCTCATCGGTGCGGAGGCCGAGTTGGAAAGTGGGGCGCTCGTTCGTATTCTCGCCGAGGGCTGTCCGCATCTGACGAATGATATTGGTCTGAGAAAATCAACACTCCTATGCACTAAGCTTCGTCTTCATCATAAGCAGTGGACATTATTGACACTGGTTGATCCTTGCGCGCCGCGTCGATGGCATCAAATCCATAACCAAAGGTCATTGGTTCATCGAGTTTCGTCGCGATAGCTTCGTTCGTATGCAAAGAATGCGGAAGATGACGGCCCACCGCACACACGAGTGGGTGGAGTATAGAGACAATCGTTCCGACATACCAGGCGGGGGAACGGCGGGCCGGCGACAACCAGATCCGCCGACCGCGTCCTATCAGACCCGCCGGGGGCAAGCTGAGAAACTCACATTGCCCCCAAATGAGATGTCGAACAGCCTCATCGCCGCAACATTGCCGGAACGACTATGACCAATGGAATCCCAATGACTAACGCCGTCATCGACTGTATCTTGAGCCGAAGCGCGGCCAAGTATTACGACCCCGCCGCCACTTTGAGCGACGAAGAAATCCGTGAGCTGGTGCGGATCGGCACCACTGCGCCGACATCTTTCCATTTGCAGAATTGGCGCTTCATCGCTGTGCGCACGCCGGAAGCCAAAGCGCGACTGAGTCCGATCGCTTGGAGTCAACCGGCGATCACCGAGGCGGCCGTTACCTTCATCGTCTGCGGCCAACTGGCCGACTCCGGCGTAATACCAGATCGTCTGGCGCCTCTGGTGAAAGCCGGCATCATGCCTGCGGAGATGGTGCCAGAATGGGAGATCCCCGCACGCGATCTGTACATGGAGTATCCGCAGCGCCAGCGCGACGAAGCAGTACGCACCGGCACCTTCGGCGCGGCCGCGATGATCTATGCGGCCCGTTCGCTTGGGCTGGGTTCGACGCCGATGATCGGTTTCGACGCTGAGGCAGTGCACCGCGAGTTCGGGCTGAGTAAGGACGAAGTACCGGTCATGCTGTTGTCCGTTGGGCCGGAGCGCCCGGGAAATTGGCCGCAGAAGCCGCGCCGCCCGGTGAGCGACGTGCTCGAACTCGTGTGATATGAATTTCGGAGACTAGTGCCAAGAACTGCAGTTCTAAAGCCGGAACAGGTACCGGCCGATTGCAAACAAAGACCCTCGACGCGTTTGCCAAGACCATCGGGTTCACCCCAAACATGATGGCGACCTTCGCGCAAAGCGTCTCTCACTTTCACACGCCGTTATTCCAGTCGAAGGTGGTCGTTCGCTACAATCCTTATGGACCGAATGATGGGAGGGAGTGTCGGTTGCAAGCCACCGACCAAAATGATCGCGCAGGGCCAGGGCTGTTCCCTCACCATCCTTGGCATTAGATGGCTCTGTACGCACTTGACGCCTCGTCAGTCGTGTCAAGGCGGGTAGGGCCTCCGAAGGAACGACGCCGGGTGAAGCCAACGCCCCATTCAGGAACCTGGTTGGCAACAAGTCGTCGGAGATCAACAATGCGGGGGGTAAGCATCGAGAGGCTGGTCGAAGCCTAATCCACGATTCACTTTGCTCGGGCTCCAGGACGAAGCAATGTCAGGGGTGGATGGCCTCGCCGCCCTTGGCCTCAGAGAAATACTGAGGCGCCTCGCGACGGTCGTACTTCCCGTAGTCGCGTACAATCCGTACTCTCCGAACCCTTGCGCCGTCATCCAGCACGGAAGTGTCTTCGTACGCCTGCGCTGCAGCCGCGTTCTTCCAAGACATGAGCAGAATCAGATCGCCGGACGTGAAAGCATCGAAGATATCCCAGGACGTGCTTTCGGCGGCCCATGGATTCAGGCCGAGCCGCTCGGCGCATTCGTAGGCGTTGTTGGTCCGCTTCCATTCCGCGGGGCGAGTCGCGTTAATCAGAGTGACCGTCGTTCCCTCGCCGACTTCGGTCTCATCGAGCCTTTGCTCGGAGAGGGCGTACCCCGGCGGCACTTGATTGTCAGCAGTGATCTGGCCGATGCGCAGGCGGTAATCAGCAAGGATTTTGTCGCGGCCCTCCTGCTGAACCTCATGATGGGACCTGCAGGTGCGCCAGCGCACGAGCGACTTCTCATCCCGCCAGTTCGACAGTGAAAGGATCCAGCCCTCGCGGGTCAGGCTACGGTAACGGACGTTGTCGACGAAGCCATCGACCAGCTCAAGCTCGGGACGCAGTATCTTAACGTTGTGGAGATAGTCATTCCAGTTCTCTCTATTGGGCAGCGTCTCGAAAATCACTGAAAACATGTCGTATCGCGCTCCTTCAGTGCCGCCGCGTAATCGATCTCGATGTCGAGTGCCCCGGCCATGAACGCACTCGCAATTCTAGCTGGCCTAAGCTGTACGCTCTCGACCACACCCTGACGACCGCGCCCACCGCGATCGCGTTATTGATGAAGAGTCTACCGCAAAGCGATGTTTCGATACTCGCGTCAACACTTTTGGCGATTATCGAGAGTTCCGCTCGGGCTACTCGTCGAGAAGGAAGAGCCGCTCCGACACGGTCCTCGACACCAGCGCCGGCGCACGTCTTGCAGACGATCTATGGCAGACGTCAACCACGCCCCGCCGGCCTCCATAGCGTGCCGACCTATGGCTGAAGACGCCAATGCGGACCGGAAATCATCTTCCCAACCACTCACAATTTCGCTTCGTCGTAAGAAGCAGATGTTTCTACTCGTACCACATCTTTGACTTCTCGCACGCTGCATCGATGGCATCGATTCCATATCTACAGGTCATTGGACCATCGAGTTTCCCATCGTATTTTCGATCCTCTGCGAAAATATGATCATGATGACATACCACACTCGAAGAGGTGGACGATGAAAGCGATTATAGTGACCAACCAGGCCGCGGGAACGACCGGAATGAAGCTGGGAGAGCGGTCCCAGCCGCAGGCCGCGATAAACGACGTTGTCGTTGAGGTTCATGCGTCAGGATTCGTTGGGACTGAGCTGGCGTGGCCCTCGACCTGGACTGATCGTAGCGACCGCGACCGGACGCCGTCGGTCCCCGGGCACGAGTTGGCCGGAGTGGTCACCGCCGTCGGATATGGCACGACAGGGCTGTCGCTCGGGCAGCGAGTGTTCGGCCTCGCCGACTGGTACCGCGATGGTACCTTGGCGGAGTACGTCGCGGTCGAGGCACGCAATCTCGCGCCGCTGCCGGGCGACGTGGACTTCACGGTTGGCGCGAGCTTGCCGATCTCGGGCCTGACTGCATGGCAGGGACTGTTCGATCACGGTCGCCTCAGGGCGGGCCAGAGCGTCCTCGCGCACGGCGCCGCTGGCGCAGTCGGTTCGATGGTGACCCAGCTCGCACGCGAGGCCGGTGCCTACGTCATCGGAACCGGACGCGCCGCGGATCGTCAGAAAGCGCTCGACTTCGGCGCGCAAGAGTTCGTCGACCTCGAGAACGACGCCTTGGAAGACGTCGGCGACGTCGATCTGGTATTCGATCTTATTGGCGGCGACATCGGAAAGCGGTCCGCGCGGCTGGTTAGAGCCGGAGGGACGCTGGTGTCCATTGTCGGGCCGAGCGAGACACGGCCCGCCAACGTCTTGACAATCGACTTTGTTGTCGAGTCCGATCGCGCCCAACTAAGTGAGATCGTCCAGCGGGTGCGAGACGGACGGCTGCGGACGAACATCGGTATCGTCTCGCCGCTCCACGAGGCTGTGGCCGCCTTTAACCAGACCGAGCGGATCAACGGGAAGAAAATCATCCTCGTTCGTCCGTGAACGGCACGCGCCTATCGATGCACGTGGCCGACCGGCATTGCCCAGTTCAGGCTGCCTTCTTCGATGAAGTGAAAGCACGTGGGTGCCGTTCGGCCGCGCTGCGCGGATTGGCTGTCTTGCGTCGGTCGAACGGATCGGGCCGAGATCGCATGCCCTTGAGCTTATAGCGCCGACGGAATGAGAAACGACATTCGCGAACCGGAACGGGACGTTGATAGTGGGAGTCGGAAGATTGTCTTATCGAAAGCGACCAATAGTTTCCGCGCGAACCGATAAATGCGCAAGGTCTTAGACAGAGCAAGTCAACCAGCCAATGCCATGACAGGCTCTCGCGGATTACTGTGCGCTCATTGTCGATCGCGGAACTAAAATGTGATATGGTGTTACGTCAAGCCGTCCGGGGTGCAGCTGCGGCCCTTAGTGGCTGCGCCGCGATCTGGAAAGCAGCGATTGTAGTGCTGAAAATCCGTCCTCACTTCCCCGGAGTCTACCGCGGCCAATCGGGGATCCAAGAACATGCTCCGACTTACATACTGTCGGCAACCACCGACATTAGTCTTGATGGGATGCCGCCCAGTCAAATAGCGGTCCTCCAGCCGTTCTGAACGGAATTCACCGCTTGATCAGTCCGGTAGTCCAGAAAGTCGCTATCGACAACTACTTGATCACCAGCCAACCGCCAACTGCGTAAGCGTTGTAAGCAACGTCCCGATGAAGCGAACAGCTCGGTGTCGGGCAAGGCGCCGCCGCGCAGGATGTAGGCGCTAGCTATCTCGGCCGACCCACGCCGCCTTCTTTGATTGAGGACATATAAATCGTATCGATTGTAGTCTCGACGGCTACGATCTATTCAGCAACGATCGGCGTAACGTACCTATTTGGGGCAAATCTGCATGCCGCGTTAGAATCGAATCGATCGACACCTGATAGCCGGCGTCTCGAGATCGGCCACCAATACAGTGCCGACTTCGACCGCGCGGAGAACTGAGGTCGTCAGCAAGACCGCAACCGCGAGAATCCAGCAGCACCAGACGTAAGGCCCGCCAAAATGGGCGGTAGACGGGGCAGTGATGGAAATCGCGTCCAATGCGCTATCCACCCACAGATGCAGCCAGTAACGAATGATCCGGACGATCCCCGTCGCGTAGTCCACGAAAGCCGGCGGCAGCAGCGCCGTGGCGCGGGTCACCGCGGAAAACCAGAGCGCGACAGGACTGTTCTTGCCAAAGTTTATCCGGAACGGCGCGACCATCAAGACGATGGCTACAGGATAGTCGATTAAGTAGGTGTAGATGGACTTCGTGACGTTGCAAAATGGCATAACGCAACTCCTGCGTGCTGGGCTGCTCGGTCGAGTTATTGGGACATCGAGAGTAGAGGCGGCGCCCCCAGACCAGCCGTTGTGATTGGGCGACCCGTGCTGCCACCAAGTATCGATGAGGTGCATGAGGACAGTATTCTCGTCCGCGCGCCGTTAGAAATGCAGTATCGTTATCGTTTTCATTCTCTCCGGCGGTGGTGCGTCTACAGCTTTCAGACGCAAACGGTCTGCGGGCACTGGCAGATGGACGGCCGCAGTGATCTTCATTTGCGTCGCGCGTACGGGTGTAGATTGCCACGGGCGCCATACAGACATGCGCTGCGGCATGAACTCGCTGGCCTTACTGGTGCAGGAAGCCTTCAGGCGAGACCCGCACGGCGGCGATCTCTATGTGTTCCGAGGTAAAAGCGGCAAGCTGGTCAAGATCCTCCAGTACGGAGGGGACACACCAGCCCAGCTAGCTCGTTTCTCGCGAGTAGTCACCGCCGCTCGACTGAGTGAGGGTGCGAGACTTTCCGTGCTTCCCGATCTTCGCTCCGAATTATCCGAGGATCTCGTGAGCGATCGGCTCGGAGCCGTGACTCAAACAGGGAGCTTGTGGCTTGTGCATCGGGCCTGCGAATGTTGTCGTTGTTCGAGGCAGGTGCAGATGCGTTGCGGATTGTGTCCAGCACACCCGTCCAATCGCGAGCACGGGCAATTTTGATGAAGGCGTCAAGCGCTGGCGAATACCGCCTCCCCGCCACGGCCAAGAGCTGCACCTCGCACCGGACGGGATCGCCCTCAATCGGAATAGCGGCGAGCGATGGCAGCCTGGGAGCGTGCTCTGGGGCTAGGATGGCTCCAAAACCGGCGGATGCCATTTGCTGAAGATGCCGTTCCTGATCGCTGCTGTGCACAACTTTTGGACCTTGATGGTTGACAAGACAAGTCCGCACGAATCTACTTGCGACATCGCATCCTACCCTTTCGAGTAAAATCAACTCGTGCAAGTCTTGTAGCGGGATGACGGATTTCCTCGCCATTACATGTTCCCGAGGGAGGACGAGCATGTACCGCTCTTCGAACAGCGGCCAGCGATCGATACGCTCAGGTAGCTCCATAGCGTCGCCGACGAGTGCCGCATTGATTTCGCCATCCAAGAGCATCGTAACGAGCCCATTGGCATCGGCTTCGCGCAGATCGAAACGTAGATCAGGGATGGTCGTGGTGAGCTCCCAGAGCACTTCCGTAATGAGTGCGGCCGAGATGGATGGCGACAGTCCTATTTTGAGCCTGGCGATTGTCTTTTTTTGATAGCTTCGCGCCTGAAGCCGTACCGCCTCCGCGGCGGCAAATACTTGCTCGAGTGTGGGCAAAATCATCTTGCCCAACTCGGTGAGTTGGGTGAAACGACGTTCACGGTGAATCAACGCTCCGCCGAGCTCTTCCTCCAGCTTGTGAACCGCCTTTGTCAGTGCTGGCTGAGTCACATTGCATTGCTTTGCCGCTTGCGTAAAATTGAGCGTCCTTGCGAGGGCCAAGAAGTATCGCACCTGATGGAACTGCAGATGCATGCTCACACTCGAGAGATTTGCCATGGTCCGGACCATTTCAGGTCGTCGCCATGGGAAGCAGGGGCGATGGCAAAAGGATTGGTCGTGGAGTTTCCGACGAAATGGGAGCTGTGCATCGGCCCGGAGCTCTCGATATCCCTGGTGCGAAAAGTTCTCTTACCGACGCTCTTTCCTGCTAACGCCGCGGAGGATGATATCAGCTCAACTCGAGGGTCCGGAAAACACCCCGGATCATGAAGCTTGCATTGCGTCGATCCGATCTCGATATGCCGATAGCGATCTTGGATGTCGACGTTATGGGCGCAGCGTTTAGTATCCCTCACGGTCACTTCGACACCGGTGGGCAATACAGTTGACGCTGGGAATATGGTTCGCATCTGGTTATCCGTGACGCTGCTGTCCTGATGTCTCGCGAGAGATAGAGCAGATTGCGCGTGACGGTAAGCTCGGTTCTTGTTGCGGCGTTCTCATTCTTGCGGATTTATCGAGTGAGTAGTTCCGCTTCGTCTCTGGCCTGCTCGGCAGCTCCGTGGTCTCGATCACCTATCAATCTAAGTTGGCTTAAAAGTGAGCCGCGGCCTACAAGTGAGAATAAATTGCACAGGTCGCCCTTGGTTAGTTGATTGGTAGCTGCCCTTTTTGAATTAGCAACTAAAGCGCGCTTGCCACCCCGGGGTCGCCATCTGTCATTGCATCAAGGCGACTCAACGGGCCAACTCAATAACTGGTGCAGCTCTGTCACGTGAGCGACGGGCACGTGCTTGAAATCGCAAAAGCCGAAAGACACCAAGATTCGCACCGTCGATAGATATTCGCTCCGCTGTTGGTTCGCTGCAGGATATCCGATTCACGCGGCTCGATTTGACTGTGCGGGCAACGTGAATCGAAAACTTGCTCCCCGAGGTTCGGCGGCAGTGGCCCATAGTCGTCCCCCGTGCGCTTCGATGATGGTGCGGCAGATCGACAGACCCATGCCCAAGCCGCCGGGCTTTGTCGTATTGAAGGCGTCAAAGACGCGCTCAAGATCCGCTGAGCTCAGACCTGGACCCGAATCCCGCACCTCGACAAGAACGCCATCCGGCTCGCTCTTCGCGGTGGTGATCACCAATTCTCGCGCCCCCTCGCAGATCGAGCTCAAAGCTTCGATCGCGTTGATGATCAGGTTCATGATCACTTGTTGCATCTGAACCCGATCTCCTTGAATGAGCGGCAAGCCGTCCACGAGGTGTGACTGCACCACAATGCCATTCTTCTCGACTTCGCCACGGGTCAGGGCGATGACCTCGAGGATTGCTCCGTTGATGTCCACGTCTTCTTTCCGGAGAGGTGCTTTTTTGAAAAGCGCGCGCATCCGGCCGACGACCTCGCTGACGCGATTGCCGTTAGCAAAGATCCGGTTGAGAGCCTGCCGAGCTTTCTCCAGATCTGCCGGTTCTTTGCTTAGCCAGTGCAACGCCGCTGAGGCATTGTTGAGCGTTGCACCGATCGGCTGATTGACTTCATGGGCAATCGAAGCAGAGAGCTGCCCCATTGTTGAGACCCGATTCGCGTGCACGAGCTCCATCTGCACCTCGCTGTAACGCCGCTCGCTTTCGCGAATTTCCTCCTCTGCCCGCTTGCGCTGGGTTAAGTCTACCACGAAGGCAACGCCCTGGTCGTGTCGCCCGCCGAACGTCGCTGCCCCGACCAGCACCGGCACGCGGCTGCCGTTTTTCAGGAAGTACTCCTTCTCATAGGGTTGCACGGTTCCGGTCGCCTCCAGCTCGGCCACGCGTCGGTCGTCGGCATCGCGCCATTCGGTGGGCGTTAGATCCCGCCAGCGCAGTCGACCGGAGACGAGATCGTCGCGGTCGTATCCGACGATGCGGAGAAAAGCTTCGTTGGCATCGATGATCCGATCGTCGCGATCCCAGACGAAGATGCCGATGATGTTGGCATCCACTAGTCGTCGGATCCTGGCCTCCCGCTCGGCTAGCTCGCGGTACAGGCTGGCATTCTCTATTGAGATAGCCGCCTGGGAAGCGAGCAGTGTGAGGACCACCATTCGAGCAGGAGTAAATGCGGCAGTCGCAAAGTTGTTCTCCAAGTACAGCATTCCAATCAACTTGGTCTGCTTAAGTATCGGGAGGCAGAGCACTGATCGTGAGCGATGGTCGCGAATATAGGCATCTGCTGAAAACGAGCTCTGACTGGACGCATCGTGCAGGAGAACGCTTTCTTTTGTCCGAAGGACGTAGTGAAACACAGACTCCGGCAGATCAGCGGCCGTGACGCGTGCCTGTTTCAGGACCACGTTCACATTGTCACTGCTGGTTGTCGCTTCTGCTTCAATTTGATATTTGTCGTCCCGCGAAAGTATCAAGAGACCTCGATCGGCGCCCGCGTGTTCGATTGCTGAACTCATGAGGGTGTTGATTAACTTCTCGAAGACGATCTCGCCTGACACTGCTTCCGACACTCTGAGTACGGTAGCCAAGTCGAGTTGCTCGATGGGTGTCACTATCGTCGCCGCGGAATCCCGGATCGACTTGTCCACGTTGAGGTGCGGATAAAGCTCCTCGAGTTGGCGGACCTTTCCGTCGGCTCCCCAGCGCAGGTAGCAGGCCCGCGCCGCCCGCAAATAGGTCGCTGCGATCTTCTCGTAACCGCGCTCTGCGTAGAAGCGCCCGGCGATCTCGTTGGCAATTGCCTGGTTGTGCACGAATCCCTGTTTGTGAGCCTCGCGGATGGCCTTGTCGTACAGCTCCTGAGCGTTCTGCACCTGGCCCTCGAGGCGGGCGATTTCGGCGCCGACCAACGTGGCGCGATCTTCGAAGGTTTCGGGGTTGGCCTCCGTCCACATTTGGAGCTGCCGGTAGTGGTCCAGCACAGAGTCGAAATGCCTCGGTCTCTCCTCCGGTGTGGCGTGATCCCAGACCGCCGCATGCGCCAGCGCGCCATAGAGTCGATACTCCGCTGACTCGAACATTGCCGCCGACGTCCAAAGCAGCGGTTCGGCGTGTAGCGAGGCGTCAACCGCCGACGCAAGGTCTCCGGCGAAAAAGTGCGCCTGCAGCTTTCGCGTCCAGTAATAGAACTCGGCGAGCACCAGGTCGGGGCTCTTGGCTAAGCGGCGTTCGGTATCGAGTTCGCTGTATCCCTCGTGATCTAGGCATCCGAAAGTTCCAGTCAGCCCGCGCAAGGTGAGGATCAAACCGAGTTGTGCTTCGCAGCGCTCGATGGCGAGGCCGAAACGCACCCGCCTAGCGGATGCCAGGCCGTTCTCGCATTCCTTTTGCACTTCGGCGAGTGGATCCCCGGCCGCGAGGCAAACCGTGACAGTCAGCAACTCGCACTCGGCTGTTAGATACTCGATCGAGAAGATGAGCTGGTGATTACGTTTCCAAGTCTCTTCTGCAAGAAGGGCTCTGCCGGCTCTGAGATACTTGAGCGCCGAGTCGTATGCTGTCGAGAGCTTCGCGCGCCGGCCTGCGATCAGATTAAGTTCTGCGACGCGCTCGCGATCCTCGACTAAGGTAATGAGATCGGAGCCCCGGTTGAGTTGATTGACGATCTCAAATATCGCCTCCTCACGTTTTTCGACGGGCGTGTGCTCGGCGAGGAGCATTCCGATGCGCAGGTGAGCCTCGGCACGAAGCTCCTTCGGAATCAGCGAGTAGGCGGCTTCCTGTACGCGGTCGTGCAGGAAACCGTAGGAATTGTCGGCACGGAAGATGAGGCCCGATCGCACGGCTTCCCAGAGATGGTCGTGCATGTCCTCGACCGAGCCCTGATACCCAATCCGCAGCATCTCGAACTCTGCACTGTTGCCCATGCAGGCGAACTGCTGGAGTACCTTCTGAGTTTCTGGCGGAAGGCGCTTCAACTTCTCGACCATCAGCTCTACGACATTGTCGGTGAAGCCTTTGTCACGAATGCGAAGCAGGTCCCATACCCAACGGCGCTCGCGATAGTCGAATTGCAGTAGGCGATCGTCCGCCAGAGTAGAAATGAACTGGATTGCGAAGAACGGGTTGCCCGTGGTCTTTTCGTGGATCAAGTCTGCCAGTGGGGCGCCGCGCTCCAGTTGGCAGTGAAGGGAGTCCACAAGCAGTTTGCCTAGATCATCGCGACTGAGTGGTGTGAGAACGATGTCCTGCACTGCCGCTCCGGCCTGACGGATCGCTTCCAGCTTACGCACGAGCGGGTGGGTGGCATCGACCTCGTTGTCCCGGTACGCACCAATAAGCAGCAAGTGCTTTAAATCGTCGCGGGTCAACAGGTCTTCGAGGAGGTCGAGTGTGGCGACATCTAGCCATTGCATGTCATCGAGGAAGAGCGCGAGCGGATGTTCGGGTCGCGCAAATACGCCGATGAACCGCCGAAATACGATCTGAAAACGTCTCTGCGCTTCCTGCGGCGGCAGTTCGGGCACTGGCGGCTGTTCGCCAATGACATGCCTCAATTCCGGGACGAGATCGACGAGGAGCAGTCCGTTGGGACCCAGCGCCTCACGAAGTGCGTCCTGCCATTTGCGCAGGTCTTCCTCGTTTTGGCTGAGGAGCCGCCGGACCAGGCTCTGAAACGCCTGGGCCAGCGAGGCGTGCGGAATGTCGCGCTTGTACTGGTCGGATTTGCCTGATGCAAACAAGCCGCGTGGCGGCACGAGCGGCTTGTGGAGCTCATTGACGACTGCGGATTTTCCGATGCCTGAGTATCCAGAGACCAGCACCAGTTCTACTCGGCCACCGCCAACGATGCGGTCGAAGGCGGTCAGCAGAGCGTCAACCTCGCGGACCCTCCCGTACAGCTTCTCGGGGATCATAAGGCGATCTGGGGTGTCGTGAGCGCCAGGAGTGAAGTCATCGATCGACCCCTGGGACTCCCATTGGGACAGGCAGCGCCGAAGATCGCTCTCAACTCCCGCCGCTGTCTGATACCTCGCCTCCGCCGTCTTGGAGAGCAACTTCATTGTGATCGCGGAGACCGAGGCCGGTACGGTTCCTACCCGCTCACTGGGCGCGGCTGGTTGCTTCGCGATGTGACAGTGCACCCATTCCATCGGGTCGGAGGCCGTGAATGGAAGACTCCCGGTCAGCATCTCGTAAAAGGTCACCCCAAGCGAGTAAAGGTCGCTCCGAGAATCGACCGAACGGTTCATTCTTCCCGTCTGCTCGGGTGCCATGTAGGCGAGCGTTCCCGCGATGAACTCTGGAGGTTCGGGCGACTGGCGCTCGCGCGGAAGTTGGGAAGCAATCCCGAATCCCGTGAACCACGCGTTGCCGGTGTCGTCGACGAGGACATTCGCAGGCTTGATATCCTTATGTATGAGGCCCTGCTGATGGACTTGACCGAGTGTTCTTGCCAACCCAATGGCGGTGCTAAGGAAACGAGTCAAGTCGAGCGGTTGCCCCTGGTCACGCTCAAGAATCCGATCCAGCGGCTGACCGCCAGGGTCCTTGAGCAAGAGGATCGTCCGCCCTTCGTGACGAGTAATGGCCAGAGGCTTGGCAGCCCACGCGGGATCGAGTTCGGCTCCGAGCGAGTATTCGTGCATGAGCCGCCTGATACTCTGAGGCGACGGCTGTTCGAAGAGTGCGATCGCTAGGACCGGCGAGGAGGCGTCGTGCTTTCGGCCGCGGTAAAGGGTAAAGTCCGCGCTTTCCCGCAGGGGCACCAGCACGTACCCCGAGAGCCCCGGGATAGGTGACATTCTTGTTGCCACAGCATCACCACTTTACCAAGCTGCCTAACCTTCACGCAGCGCTATCATAGCGCTACCCGGTTCTCGCGCGCATGCGTCAATCAGGCGGTCTTCGTCCTATGCGTGCGATGCGCAATACGCCGGATCAACAGATATCGCTGACCGATCCGGATGCCCGCTCGATGGCCACCAGCGGACGTGGATCGGGTGTCGTCGGCTAAAATGTCCAGGTCGCGGTGGACACCGCGACACCATCTGATTGTTACGCACGAGGTCATAAACGTCGGTCGACAACGGCCGCGGGCCGATCCTATCCGTTTGCACACAACCAAGACCCGGAAAGGACATATCGGGATCACCGCTTCCAGAGAGGAAAAAAGGCGCTTAGTGCCAGGCGGGAGATCGTAAATCAGACGCCGGCCGCCGCTTTCATTTCACCCGCGAGTTCATCGTAGCAGACCGTCCACGCCTCACGAACAGCTGGCGTGAGATCCTCTCCAAGCGCCTGTTCGAGCGTCCAGAGCAACGCTTCCCGCACCGCGTCGTAGTCGGCGAGCTTAACCCCGTACTCGACATGGCGGACGGCAAGGTCATGGATCGCAGGCGAAAGTTGATCCAGCGCGGGTAGATTGTAGACGACCATAGCGAGCATGCTCATTAGCTTGACGCCCTGAATACGCATGTTGTTTCTGAAGAGCGGCCGGAAATTCGGATTGGTGGCGAATAGCCGCTCGTAGAACAACGCCCCGGCGACCTCAGGCATCGCCGCCAGCCGGGCGAAGGTGGTCTGAACGAGCTCCTGCTGCACAGCATCCACGATGTCATTTCCTTTGCGTGCGGGCGCGGCTCACTCGGCTGCGCGCGACACATGATAGCAATCGGATGCGACACCTCAGGCGCATAGAAGCGTCGTGCAACCTGACGCATCTCCGTGGGTCGCGACATCATTCACACGGAAGCAGTGGCGAGGTCGTCTCATTTAGCGCCAAGCAACGTCTCATTTAGCGCCAAGCGGGAGATCGCCCCGAGCATTCACGATGTGTCCTTTCCTGTCGTGCGCTGGCCATTCTCTCGTCCTTGCGACGCCGCACGCAGCATGGTGGGCGGGCTACCGAACTCGCTTGCGAACGCGCGATAAAACGTCGCCATACTGTTGAACCCCCAGCCAAAAGCTATATCGATCACCGATCGGCCGGTTCCCGTCGCGTCGGCGACGGCGTCGCGGCACCGGAGCAGTCGCTCGCGCGAAACGTATCGGGCGAAACTGACATTGTTTGCCTCGAACAGGCGATGCAACTGGCGCGCCGAGATGCCGAGTGCGGCCGCGGCGCTGGCGGCGGTCAAGGAAGGATCGGCGAGATGCAGGTCGACGTAACGCTTGGCGGCCGCGAGCCGCGCCGATTGTAGCGAATCCCGCCCCCCATTGATGCCTTCGTTGGAGATGTTACAGCTCAGTGCCACGAGACCGCAGAGATTGCGCAGCACGGCTTCACCGTGTTCGTTGGAGAGCAGCGGGGCTTGCCCCTTCACCGCATCAATAGCTGCGCCGAGCAGCGAGCCGAGCGGCGAGGCACCGGCCAACCGAAACGGGCGTTCCAGTCGACCCCCGCTTATAAGCGGCGAGAGTGCAGCCCACGGGATGACCAGCATGTCGAACGACTCTGGGCCTTTCCATTCCGCGTTGAATTGCCATTCGGTCGAGCTTATGCAGAAATCACCGGGCTCATGAATCAGGTCGACTGGCGTGCTGCGTGCCGCGGCCCTCCAGATGACCGGCGCGCGAAATCGGTGGACGAAGAACGCTTCAATCTTGTCCCTGGCTACGTCGGCCGCCGTCCGTTGGACCCTCTCAAGTCCCGAACTTATCTCCAGCAGCGCAAATTCGCCTGCAATCGATCCACTCGCTTCCGCGCGAAAGGCAGCGGGATCCAGAATCTCGCCCGGCGTGATGCTATGGGCCTGCTTCGCGAAATAGTCGCACCAGAACCTCACGCGGTCGCGCGGCGCAATATGGTCCGTGGAAAAATGGACTTGCATGATCATCC
This sequence comes from Bradyrhizobium sp. CB82, assembly GCF_029714405.1. Lineage (NCBI taxonomy): Bacteria > Pseudomonadati > Pseudomonadota > Alphaproteobacteria > Hyphomicrobiales > Nitrobacteraceae > Bradyrhizobium > Bradyrhizobium sp. CB82. The sequence continues at coordinate 2,076,617 of NZ_CP121650.1, forward strand.
CGTGGGCCGACCAAATGCCTTGGAACCTAACTTAGACCGGTTACACGGGCAAAGCGAGGGTACCAGACTTTGGGGCTGCCACTTTTTAAGGGCGGATGTGGAGAGTTCCTTTGCGTCTCGGTTCCAGCGGGCGAGCTGATCACCGCACCCGCCTCTCCGCGGCCTTAACTGAACAACAACCGAATGGCGATCGGCGCAAAATGAGACATCGTGCGGCGCACGGTGAGACGACGGTAGTGACCTGCGAGACTATGCTTACTCAAATTCGAGTGTAAGGCCGAGTAGGTCCTATGAACAAGGTGGGTACACAAAGGAGGTTGAAAATGGCAACCAACGCAACAAGCACGATGATTTTGGATGGCGACTTCGACAAAATGGACTTCCGAGGAGAAGTCGTCGACGGGCACCTCGTCACAAAAGGAATTCTTGCAGACCAAGCGGCAATAGATTCTATCCCAGTAGGGATATACGTTCTCGAAAAGGATGCCACTGTCGTCAAGTGCAACAAAGCTGCAATCGCGGGTTGGGGACGCACGCCGTCTCTGGGAGCCTCGGAGAAGTATTGCGGGTCACACCTTCTGCGTTACCCTTCAGGAGAAGTGATGCCGCACGAACTTGCACCACCATCCGTGGTGATCAACAACGGCGCCACCGTTCGCAACGCCGATGTGATTTGCGAGCATCCCAACGGCAATCGTCTCCTGGCGCTCGTTAATGTCTTTCCGATTCGTGACAACGACGACGAAGTGATCGGAGCCGTCAACATTTTCCGTCACAATACCAGCAAGACTGTCCCTGGCTTACTCTCCGAGTCTGCAAGTAATTCCGATTCCGAGATCGGTGAGGGGGAGGAGCAGTGAGGCTCCCTTCGCCGCTTCGGGTTCCGTAGTTCTTCATAGGGACCTTCTCGGCATGTGGCGTACCGGGAGCTCAAAGTTTGTCCGCCGCACCCGGCTGACCGCGTTTTCGGGCCCTGGAAATTACAAGGTACGCGAACTAGGCGCGCGGTGCTTTTGCGCGCGCCATACTTTTGCGATGGAGCTAGCTGTGCGATCGAACGAGCGACGTGAACGAGAGCGTGAGTTGCGTGCCGCTGGGCGGCTGCCCCCAGGACAGTCGCTTACGCTCGAGTGGCCGGTGAAGCATGTGGGCCCGGTGCCGGTCTTTCGTCCCAGGACGTGGGATTTTCGAGTGTTCGGCCTGGTAGAGGAGCAACTGCGGCTTTCGTGGGAGGAACTTTCCAATCTGCCGCAGAGCGAAGTATTTGCGGACATGCACTGCGTAGTGCACTGGAGTCGGTTCGACAACCATTGGGAAGGATTGCTCGCCACAGAATTAATGAAGCGAGTGAAGCTGCGGCCAGAGGCGCGGCATGTGATGGTCCATGGCGAGAATAACCACACGGCAAACCTGCCAATCTCGGATTTTCTGCGCCCGACGACGATCTTCGCCCTACGGCATAACGGCGAACTCCTTACGGCCGAGCATGGCTACCCGTTGCGCCTCGTGGTGCCAAACCTCTATGCGTATAAGAGCGTGAAGTGGGTACGCGGGATCGAGTTTTTGGATCGCGAATCGCCGGGCTTATGGGAATTTAACGGATATCACATCCACGGCGACCCATTCAAAGAGCAACGATCTTCGAGCTGAAACTCGGGACCGAACCTGGAGCGCCGGCAGCTGATATTTTTACACGAAGTTGGGAGAGTATCTCGTGGCGCAGCATTCTATTCAAAAACGCGCAGTAGCCGAGGAGCCAACTATAGCCGTCGTTGACGATGACAGGGACTTCCGCGACTCACTCGGAGATCTGTTCAACTCGGTCGGCTTCAAGGTCAAGTTGTTTGGGTCGGCCGCGGAGCTGCTCGAAGGCGAATTATTACCCGACGTGGCGAGCTGCCTTGTACTTGACGTTAGATTGCCGGGCTTGGGCGGTCTCGACTTCCAAACCGAGCTGTCGAAAATGAACGCTTCCATTCCCATCATCTTCATGACCGGCCACGGCGACATTCCGATGTCGGTTAAGGCGATGAAGGCAGGCGCTGTCGATTTTCTGACGAAGCCGTTCCGCGATCAGGACATGCTGGATGCGGTGACGATCGCACTGGAGCGCGATCGGACGCGGCGAAAGGTCGAGCAGCGGCTTACGGACCTGAAATCGCGTCTCGAACGTTTAAGCCCGCGCGAGCGAGAGGTGCTGGCTCTCGTGACCTCTGGATTAAAGAACAAGCAGATCGCTTTCCAGCTAGGCGTAGCTGAGATCACTGTGAAGGCGCACCGCGGCCACGTGATGCAGAAGATGGGTGCGCAATCGCTAGCCGAGCTTGTCAGAATAGCGGAGACGCTCGGTATAAAGTCGCCACGGTCCTAATCGCTTCGTGGTGGCTCCATCAGCGAAAATTGTTTAGGCGCAAACCAACTGAAGCTTTTGATGCCGGAAGTGCCCCCCTGACGCGTCGAGCGCAATGACCTGGCATCAGCGCACGCGTTCGGAAGTGGCCCAAATCGGGTTGACCTATTCAGAAGTTCTGGATCAATTATTCCAAAGTATAGCATCGATTATTCCGAGGTCTGGCATGGGCCGTCCACAATATAATCGCGGCTCCAAACGTTTGTCGTTACAGTACGATGATTGGATAGCCGCGCGGTGCGCTTCTTGAGATACGGAACGCGAAATGCGGCGGTCCGCGTCCCCAGCATAGAAGGCGGGGATATGTCTAGCGAGACTCAGATTTCGATCATCGATGATGATGAGCAATCTCGCGAGGCGTTAGCGGGTCTCATGCAGGCAGTGGGCTTCACGACTGAGGTCTTTGCATCCGCAATGGATTTCTTGGCGTCTCCTAACGTCCGCCATACCTCCTGTTTGATCGTTGATGTCCACATGCCGCGCATGACTGGGACTGAGTTGCATAGCCGCTTGGTAGGATCTGGCTATGACATACCAACAATTCTGATCACGGCTTACCTCGATGACGGCGCGCGAACTCGAGCTCTGGGTCAGGGCGTCGTTGGCTACCTGACCAAACCCATTGACGAAGAGGTTCTGCTCGGATGCGTCGAATCGGCTCTGCAGCGCGCAAAATCGGATGAAAACCCATCATGACCGCGAAATCATCTCCACCAAGGCCGTTCAACAAATGAGAGGGTTCCAGCGTGGAACGCGGTGGGCCACGAGAAGTTCGCCAGTTTGATGTCCTCACCTCCATGCTGTAGCCGCCCGATGAATGTCAGCTCACCTTCACGCTCCGTTAGCAGCGACGGATTTAGGGAACCCGGGATCACTCGGTGGCGTTTGGGCGGGGCGGTCCCCTTTGCGCCGCTTCAGCTTTCGGTCGCTTTGCTGAGCTCCCACGGCGGGATTTCTGCGTTCTGTTCGCCACGAGTCTTCCGGCTCCTATCCGGTTGCTGGTGGGCTATGGGGGAGCATCGAGTACGGCAGATCTCCGATTTGCGGCGTGTTAACCGGTTCGGCGGATTAAGACCGAAATGACCCGTTTACGTGGGATACCGTGCTCACCGTTACGTCGCGCGAATGGATACTGCTAGGCCATCACTCGTAGATGCAGGTCTTCTTCCGGCTCGTGAGCTGCGTTCCTAAAGCGCCGAAAGCCAGACCGACCTCGACGCAATGAGAGGCCGAGATGCCTCCACATTCCGAATAGCAAACTTGGTCGCGACGTCGCAGGTCATTCATATGTCAAAGGAGAAGCCACGCTTCGGCGGTAATCCGCCGGGGCAATTCCCGTCGCCTTCCGGAACGCCGTGGCGAACGCGCTACGACTGCTGAAGCCTACCGCCCGACCGATTTCCGTCATCGAGCCCGCTCGTTTTTCCAGCAGCAACTTGGCGTGCTCAACACGATGCTTAGTTTGGTACCGATGTGGCGGCATTCCGAGAGATTGCTTGAATACCCTGCAGAAATGATATGGGCTCAGACGAACGAGCTGCGCCAACGTGCCAATCGGTATCCGCTCATTGAGATGTTCCTGGATATAGGCGCTGACGAGTCGTTGCTGCCACGGTGCAAGGCCGCCTTGGAGTTGAGGTTGAATGCTGGGCGTCCCGCAAGTGAAACGCACGATTTCATGTATGAGCAGAGTACCGAGACTCCCGAAGTACATCGGGTCTCCTGCACGGCTCTCGACGAACGTCTTCAGCTTGAGCGCGGTGTGCCAGAGCGTTTCGTCTTCAAATAGTATACGTGGAGCGTTCGGTAGGTCGGTGATGCCACGCCTAGAAAGAGCCTTCAGGTTCTCAGGTTCGAAGTAGAAGTACATGAGCCGCATCTGCGACCCGCGCAGCTCGTGCCAATCGTGAAATTTGTGGCCAGCCGGCACGAATGTCAGTTTCCGCTCGAGGTTTCGGAGCGCAGATCGCGGCAGACCTTCCACGAATGTCTCTCCTTCACTGCGCTCTCCCTTCTCGTACATCACGAGCATATGGACTGCAGCCCGAAAATGATTCTGGATTCTACCTCGTCCGGTGAATCGCAAGGATTCGGCCGTCATGCCATGCCCATTTACCTTGAAGCGCGCCACGGTGTCGGAAGGAGAGATTTCAACGACAGGATGGATCACGTCCGCCACGAGGTGACCATCTGATTGGCGAATTGTATCAAAAATGGAGCAGTCATGGTCGCCTTCAAAGTTTCGGGACGGGGTTATCGGGAGCAACGCTTGCGATCTTGAAAGCTGGTGCCGATCGTTAGGGCCACGCGGCGAACGGCGTAGCGTCGTCGAATACTCCCGTAAACGGACTTGGTGGAGTTCGGCTCCCAGTTTGGAGGTCGGAAGCAGTAGGGGGCCTTCTGGCATGGCTTCTCCTGTTCGCTCAAAGTGGGTTCGTGCTGTCAACTGACCGTCATTTGCTAGACACATGGGGTCGACCTCCGGGTGCCTATTCAGGACTCTTTAATTCCGTTGTCGCGGTGTTTCTGCGTGGGCACTAGGCCGAGCGCCGGCTTTCTTCACCCGAATCCGCGACGAACGGGTCGAGGTGAGCATGCCGTGTGATACCTTGGTCCTCAATTGCACTCGCATTTGCGCGTCTGACAGGAAGGGCCAAACGGGGATAAACTTTCGCGGAGCCGAGCTGCGACTTTCGTATATCCAGGCTTCGACTTAATTCACGCGGAGCTTCACATGGCCAACTCGGAGTCCTGAACCGTCGGGCGCGCCGCCGAGTTGGTTGGATGTCCCTCAGGATCCCGCGCATGCTAGGGAGAAGCACAAGACCAGAAATACCGGGCGGCGGGTCCTAACCTGGAACGACTGTTCTTCAAGCGCCTATTGTTTTGCCTGGACCCAATTTTGGTGCAGCTCTAGTTTGCCGCGCCGGCTAGTCAGGCCTGTAGCAAATCAATAATTCCGTACGCCCTACTCGGAGGCAAACTATGCAGTCGCCGAGCAAACTCGTCAGACGCGGCAAATTAGTCGTTCGGAGGTGGTAGATCATCGCGTCCGCCCGAGCTTGCGACTTTGTGGCGAGTGCAATCGAAATGCGTACCTAATCTTCGCGGTCACAACATCATAGGCCACTATGCGCTTATCGTGATTGGTGCGAGATAGTTCTCACGAGTTCGGTCACGGGTTTGATTTTGAAGATGCGTGGCCGATTCTCGAAGGATGCACTGGTACCGCGATGGCCGTTTGGAAACGTACCGCTTGATAGCGCTCCCCGTGGCCCGCATTTTCTATCCCGGCCCCTGAGACCCGCGAAGCCGATTGCTACGCGGACACCCCTAACTCCCTCCGTACTGGTCTTGATCGTAGGCCTGCAAGATGCGGACAAAATCGGCCGTGCTGGATTGGTCTCGATTTTCGGCCATAGCCCCAAGTTGTGTGTTGGGCGCGGGCGGGCTCCCTCGCCAAAACCAGATTAGGAGATCCACGATGTTTTTCATGGTCGGCTCTCCGCAGCGAACCGTCGAACTACGGGCTTGCGGGATCGGCGAAGCACGTTTCGGTCAGGGGAAGGGTCGGTCGGGCGCTACGCCGCCGACCTTATCCTGCAACTGCCTGCTCGCGGGCCGGTTCCGTTGCGTTTCATTCCGTATCAACAGCTAGCACGGAGCGCGTGATCGACGCCATTGGGCGCAGGTATCAAGTGACAGTGCAGAGGTATTGGTTGAATAGAACGCTGGTCTACTCCGGAATGAGAGTACGCAAAAGAAGGGCCGCCTGCGTTGCCACAAGCGGCCCAAGTCTAGGGAGGCGCCCAAGGTGGGCAGCGATGGCGGGGGGGGAGAGGACCATCGCAGCCTCATACATACGATGATCGCGATCGCCGGCTCAATTGAACGCTGGTACAGGTCAGCCATCCAAATGCAGCAAGGGTCCTATACGAAAGGTCAAGACGCTCGCCGCTCGGCGAACCGCTTCTACGGACCTAAGCCGCTAGCTTACCGCACTCCACATCGACATGGTCATAATTGCCGCCTCCGGATCAAGCGGCGAGCCAGGAGCACGGATAGCCGTTGAGTGCTTCGACCGTTACCACGACAGGCATGCGTCAGACGCGAGGCCACTTATCCAAGTGATCGCGCATCCCCAGACGCTTTCCACATCCTCAATGCCAACTACGTGACTGCACAAACCCGAGCCTCAAAGCGTAGCCAAATATTCTTCGTGCAAAATCAGCGTCCAGGATCAAACCTCATCGGGCCGACGTCTCGATAGTCATGTCTAAACTCCGACCTTCGGGCATCGAAATGATAACTGAGGGTAATTTGCGAACCCGTGCCTCTTGTGATGCAATACTCATCTGCTTGCAGGCGACCCGAGAGCAGAGTCCTTTCGCGAGCCGCGTTCGGAAGCGAGCGAACTCCCCCCGCCTGCAGGTTGGCATCGAGGAGAGCGAAATTTGAAGCTCAGCTTTAGCGCCTATAGCAATCCGGGCAATTTCGTGCGCATTACCGCAAAGCTGCTTCCGTTGCTTTGGGGTTCGACAGCCGTCGCGTTCGCGCTTGGTCTATTTGGAACGTTCGGTGCGCCCCCCGACTATCAGCAAGGTGAGACGGCGCGAATAATGTACATCCACGTCCCCGCCGCCTGGACAGCGATGCTCGCCTACACGTTGATGGTGGTGTCTTCGCTTGGATCATTGGTATGGCGTCATCCACTCGCCGATGCGGCTCAAAAAGCGGCCGCACCCCTAGGCGCAGCTTTCGCTTTCATCTGCCTGGTCACGGGCTCGTTGTGGGGCAAACCAATGTGGGGCACATATTGGGTCTGGGACGCACGGCTCACTTCCATGCTGGTTCTGCTTCTCATTTATCTCGGTCTCATCGCGCTCTGGCAGACAATCGAGGACCCGAGTAGAGCGGCACGAGCAGTTTCGATTATGACCCTGGTCGGTTTTATCGATATTCCGATTGTGAAGTTCTCGGTTGATTGGTGGAACACGCTCCACCAACCGGCGTCGGTGTTCCGGATGGAGGGCACGGCGATTGCTGGCTCGATGCTATGGCCGCTGATCGTTATGGCGCTCGCATACACACTTTTGTTCGTGACTCTCCACGTTATGGCGGTTCGCAACGAGATCATGCGACGCCGAGCCCGGCGGCTTGCGATCACGCTAGCGGTAAATGGCGAGGCGGCGATGACCCGTATGCTGTCTGCCGAAATAGCTTCCTGAGCAGACCATGTTGCGGCATGACGGATTCATTATGGCGGCGTTTCTGGTGACGGGCACTGTTCTAGCTGGAATGATTGTAGCAGTGCTTATCGACTACCGCTTTCAGCGCCGTACCTTGTCTCGTCTTATTGATCACTCGGATCGGCGCGGTCGCGCATGAGCAATATCCCGGCCTCAATTCACCTATCATCGAGTGCCACGCCGCCTCAACGCCGAGTGGCCCGCTTGTGGGTGGTTATCCCTTTATTGGTCTTCTGCGGAATTGCGGCACTACTTCTAGTGCGGCTCGGGGCCGGAGACCCCTCACTCGTGCCCTCTGCTCTAATAGGCAGGTCAGTACCGCAATTTGCGCTGAAGCCGCTCGAAGGGCTTTCAACATCCGGTCCACCCGGCTTGTCGAGCGCAGATTTGCGGAGAGGGCACGTGACAATCTTGAACGTGTTTGCATCATGGTGTGTTGAGTGTCGGGAAGAAGAAGGGGCCCTAATGGCGTTGGCGAGCGACCCGGCTCTGCAGCGACGGGGCGTGAAACTCACCGGCATTGTGTACAAGGACGATCCAAAAAATGCGTTGGCCTATCTCGTCGCTCACGGCAACCCGTTTGCACAGGTCGGCACTGACCGCTCGGGCCGAACGGGAATCGATTTCGGTGTCTATGGCGTTCCCGAGACCTACGTGATCAAGGGCGATGGCACAATCGCTTACAAGCTGGTTGGTGGCATCTCGGACGCAAGTCGGCCTGGTTTGATGGCGGCGATTGCCGAAGCGGCGCGTCCATGACGACTCCATTGCACTCCGCGATGGATGCAAGACGGATCGGTTCTTGTCTCGGCGTCGTAGGGCTCCGTCCGCTTACATTGTTCGCAAAGTCCGACCGGCCAATGAAAACGGCACAGTCGGTTAGCCCGAGCTTCAACGGCGGCAGATACCGGCGGGTGGGGCGATATGCGGTGGCGAGGACAAACGGAGGTCTTGAAACGTGCTGTGGGCCATTTTTGCAATGATGACGTCTTCAGTCGCGCTGGCGCTGGCGAGGTCGCTTTCCGAGCGGCGCGTGGTCGTTCGCGCTCACGATCCGAATGTGACGTTCTATCGCGATCTTCTGACTGAAGCGGATGAAGACGTGCGCTGCGGACTGCTAGCATCTCAAGATGCCGTGACGACTCGCGCCGAGATCGAGCGCCGGCTGCTCGCGTCACTCAACTCGGCATGCGAGGGCCGGCCGCATGCGTCCCGTCGTGGAGGTGAGCGACGCGGCGCGGCGGCTTTGGCGATCGTCTTAATGCTGCCGCTCGTCGCGCTCGCGTCGTACCTCAAGGTCGGCGCTCCCAGCCAACCCGACATGCCGATCGCATCGAGGCCGTCCAATGGAGATTTTAGCCTCGCTGCCGCGGTTCCTGACATCCACGCCGGCCAAGCCGGAGCTAACATTGCAGGGCTTCCTCCAGAGCAACGGAGCAACGCGATCCGGGGTATGGTAGCGGAGCTCGCCGAGAAACTCTCGAAGGACGGCCATCACCTTCAAGGATGGCTACAACTTATTAGGTCTTACGCGGCGTTGGGTGAGCGCGAGAAGGCCGAGGCGGCTGTCGCAAGCGCACGTGCTCAGCTAGCAGGCGATGCGCAAGCGTCGACTCGCGTGGATGAACTCGTCAGACAGCTTCGTTTAGAGGAGTAGATCTTGACGCGAAAGGGCAGGCGCCTCGCTATCATCAGCGCAGCTGGCGTCACTTTGACGATCGCGATAGGGCTCATCCTGTTCGCGTTGCGAGACAGTATTGTCTTCTTTTATGGGCCGAGCGAACTGGCCGCAAAGGCGCCGCCGCCAGGCACCCGGCTGCGCATCGGCGGGCTAGTGAAACGTGGCTCACTCACCCATGAAGGTTCGTCGACTGTCATCTTCGCGGTGACAGACCTAAAGCACGATGTCGACGTCAGCTACACCGGATTGTTGCCGGATCTCTTCCGTGAAGGACAGGGCGTTGTCGCCGAGGGCACCGTGGAAGGACCGAGCCTTTTTCATGCCGACACCGTGCTAGCAAAACACGACGAGCGATATATGCCCAAGGAGGTAGCTGACGAGCTCAAGCGAGAAGGTACTTGGCGCAACGAAAGATCTGCGCGAGCGCAATAGCGCCGCGCCCACGAAACATCCCAGCTGATGGGACCACAAGATGATCATTGAAACCGGACATTACGCGCTCGCTTTGGCTCTCGCCGTCGCGCTGCTTCAATCAGTTCTGCCACTCTGGGGAACCCGTACTCGTGATTCGGCACTTACTTCAATCGCGGTCCCTGCCGCAATCACCCAGTTCCTGCTCTTAGGTTATGCCTTCGCAGCACTGACTTACGCCCATGTGGCGTCTGACTTCAGTCTCGTGACCGTCGCCGAGAACTCACTCACCACCAAACCGCTAATATACAAAATCGCAGGCGTCTGGGGCAATCACGAAGGATCCATGCTGCTTTGGGTTCTGATTCTCGCGGCTTTTGGAGCGGCTGTATCGATTTTAGAACGCGCCATGGCGAACGAACTACGCGCGAATACGCTGGCGGTCCAAGGCTGGATCTCGCTTGCCTTCCTCTGTTTCATTCTGTTCACCTCCGATCCCTTCTTGCGACGATTTCCGGCGCCGTTTGAGGGCTTGGACCTTAATCCGCTGCTTCAAGACCCGGGCCTCGCCATACACCCGCCGCTCCTTTACGTCGGCTATGTCGGTTTTTCGATCGTGTTCTCTTTCGCGGTAGCCGCGCTGATCAGTGGCCGGCTAGACGCCGCTTGGGCCCGCTACGTTCGGCCCTGGATACTGATTGCGTGGATCTTTTTGACGCTTGGCATCGCCATGGGGTCGTACTGGGCCTATTACACCCTAGGCTGGGGCGGATTCTGGTTCTGGGATCCGGTCGAAAACGCGTCACTGATGCCCTGGCTTGCGGGCACCGCGCTCCTCCATTCGGCTGCTGTCATGGAGAAGCGCGAAGCCCTCAAGATTTGGACACTGTTCCTGGCGATACTCACGTTCTCGCTGTCGCTGCTGGGTACCTTCCTCGTGCGCTCCGGAGTACTGACCTCCGTCCATTCGTTCGCCAGCGACCCGGCTCGCGGCGTCTTCATCCTGGTCATACTGACCGTATTCATCGGCGGGCCACTCGCGCTCTACGCGTGGCGCGCGCCTTCGCTGAGCGAGCGTAGCGTGTTCGCACCCTTTTCACGCGAGAGCGCGCTGGCAGTCAACAACCTGCTGCTGACCACCTGCTGCGTTACGGTTCTGACCGGCACGCTCTATCCGCTCGCGCTTGAGGCGCTGACTGGAGACAAGATCTCGGTCGGAGCGCCGTTTTTCAATTTAACGCTCGGCCCGCTCGTAGTGCCTATCGTTCTGCTGATGCCGCTCGCTCAGTCGATCGCCTGGAAGCGCGGCGACCTGCTCGGGGCAGCGCAACGGGTAACGGTCGCAGCCTTAGTTGGTCTTGTAGTCTCCATTGTACTGGTTGCCGTCGTCCGGGGCGGCCCCGTCTTCGCCGCAGCCGGTCTCGGCCTCGCCGTCTACCTCATCGTCGGTTCGTTCACCGACGTGGCGTCGCGTATTTGGGCACGAGGGCAAGGCGGCGGGGTTATGCTAGCCCGCGCGGTCGGGCTGCCGCGCTCCGCGTGGGGGGCGGCGATCGCTCACGCCGGCCTTGGCTTGACACTCATGGGCTTAGCGGCGACGGGTTGGGGTGTGGAGCGGATCGCGACCGTCAAGTTAGGCCAGAGGATCGATCTCGGCCCTTATCAAGCCACCATCGAGAATTTTCGATCGCGGCAGGGCCCGAACTACTCGGAACTCGTCGGCCATACGGTTATCAGCAAGGGCGGCGCATACGTGACCGCCGTCGAGCCAGCCAAGCGCAGCTTCCCCACACGACAAACAACCGTCACCGAGGCAGGCATCGTGACGCTGAGTCTTGGGCAGATCTACATTTCACTTGGGGACCGCCACGCGGATGGTTCGATTGATGTGCGCCTGTTCTGGAAGCCGCTCGTGACGAGCATCTGGATCGGTGCGGTCATTATAGCGTTCGGAGGGATTGTGTCGCTGTCCGATAGACGCCTCCGAGTTGGCTTCGCGCGCCGCGCGGCTCGCCTCCGCGTCGCCGGCAACCCCGCAGCGCCGGAGCCCGCCGAATGAAGTCGCTTCGTCGCATTCTTCTGCTTTCGATCGTACTCGCAAGCGTCGTCCCTAGCTTGGCAAGGGCGGTTCAGCCGGATGAGATCCTGAGCAACCCGAAACTCGAGGCACGCGCGCGCGCTCTTTCCGCCGGACTGCGTTGTCTGGTCTGTCAAAATGAGTCTATCGACGATTCCAAGGCAGAGCTCGCGCGGGACCTTCGCCTGCTGGTGCGCGAGCGCCTTAAGCTCGGAGAGAGTGATGAGCAGGTCCGCGATTTTCTGGTGAAGCGTTACGGAAACTTTATCCTGCTGAAACCGCCACTCGACTTGGAAACCGCTCTCCTTTGGGGAATGCCGGCGTTCGTGCTCGCGGCGGGCGCGATCGCTCTCCTGTTCGGATTGCGCCGCCAACAATCCACGCCAGCGGCACGATTGAGCCAAGCGGAGCGGGATCGGCTTGCCGCTGTGTTTGACTCCGATACTCCGCTATAGGCTCGTCCTGAGGTCAAGCGGCCTTAGCTTCGGATAAGGCCGAAGTCGTTCCACATAGGTGGCGCCCGAAAGAAAACTCTGTCGTCGCACGCGCTCATTACTCTCCCGCGCTACGAAGTGCTGCGGCCGCAGCTATCGGAGCGAGCGCGATGGACGCGAGTCCGAGTGCGCAGAGGACCAAGAACGGTGTCAAAAAGGGCGTTGTGGCACTTTGCGCCGCAGAGACACCGAAGATCAGCACCGGCACGGCCAGTGGTACGACGAGGATCGATAGCAACAGACCGCCGCGCCGCAGGGTGACAGTAAGAGACGCCCCGATCGCCCCCAGAAAGGTGAAGGCCGGCGTACCAACCAACAACGTTGCTGCAACCGATCGCAGGGCGGAACCATCCAAATCCAACATCAGGCCAAACAGAGGCGAGAGCATAACGAGCGGTAGCCCCGTCACAAACCAGTGGGCGATGCACTTCACAAGAACAATGAGTTCTAGGGGCGCCGGCGACAGGAACATCTGGTCCAGCGAACCGTCCTCTTGATCCGCCTGAAATAGACGGTCGAGGCCTAGTAGACTCGCGAGAAGTGCTGCTATCCATAGAATTGCTGGGCCGATCCGCGACAGCAAGCGTAGGTCAGGCCCGATCGCGAAAGGTACGACCGTCACAAGGCTGAGGAAAAAGACCAGACCCAGAATCCCACCTCCACCGATGCGGCGGGCTAGCATGAGGTCGCGAAGAAAAACGACGAGGAGAATACGGGTCATGGTGCCCATCCGGCATCGCCATTGGGTCGAGACCGCTCCGCTGAAATCGGAAAAGCAGCGTGATCTCTTCTCTCCCGACCTCGAGACAGACCGCTATGTGGGGTGCGACCGCACTTCAGCGAAATGGCCATCACCTGGTTCCAAGTCTGACTTGCACTGTTCCTCGCAGACCAAGAGGTTCGTGGGTCGCGGCCAGTGTCAATCCTCCGCCTTCGAGATGGCTGGCGACGATAGTCTTCAGCAAGGCGCGCGCGTGCCGGTCGAGCGCTGTTAGCGGTTCGTCGAGTAACCATAGAGGGCGATCGACGATTAAGAGCCGGGCCAATGCGACCCGGCGACGCTGCCCCGCGGAAAGATAGCCGACAGGCAGATCGAGAACGTGGGCCAACTCCATGCGGTCCAGCGCCTCTAACGGGGTTCGGCGGTCTCGCCCCAAAAATCCCAGGCCGATGTCGAGGTTCTCGCGGGCGGTCAACGACGATTTCAGCCCGTCGAGATGGCCCACGTAGTGGAGGCGTTCTGCCAGGGGCGCCGGATCCGTGGCTTCGGACTCCACCCATGACATGCGGCCGGATCCTAGTGGAAAAAAGCCGGCGATCGCCCGCAAGAGTGTAGATTTGCCCACTCCGTTGGGACCGGTCACTTCGGCGATTTGGCCCGCGCTTAGTCGCAAAGACATCCCGTCGAGCAGGATGCGCTCGCCGCGCGCCACGGACAGATCCTCGATCAGCAGATGGGATCGCTGCCTAATATCCATGTTCAGTCCTCGTTGTCCGTTGTTTCGTTGTGATCGTTTTCAACGAACCCTCATTTGGAGGGCTTATCGAAATGAACGACCGTTCGGGACAAACGTGTTCGAGCGGCGACGGAGAACAGCCCATTAGGCCGAGGAGGTTCGCTCTTCGGGGCTGCCCATTAAACGGATGCGAGCCAGATTGTGAACGCTGAGGGCAGGATGTGCCACGCGATCGCCCCTACAAACGTGAAAGCGATGTTGCATTGCCCAGCTTGCTGCTCGGCTGCACCACCGGGAACGCCCGACGCCCTTCCCTTGTACGCTGCACCGTCGGTTAGCCGACGCTCTGCCGACGAAGCCGCAGGCGGTCGCGGGAGCGTTCCCAATCACGGCTCTCAGTAAAGAGAAAGGGCCTCCCAGGTCTCAGCGAGCGCAGCTGCGAGTTCAGCTATATGGGTATCCGCGTGGTATGGCGACGGCGTGATGCGCAGCCGCTCTGTCCCACGCGGGACCGTCGGATAGTTGATCGGCTGGATATAGATGGCGTGGCGCTGTAGAAGGCGATCGGCTGCCGCCTTGCACAATTCCGCATCGCCGACGATCACAGGCACGATGTGGGTTCCGGTCCGGAGAACCGGAAGCCCGGCGGCTTGGAGCGCCTCTTTCGTTGCAGCGGCCTGTCGTTGGTGTGCTTCGCGCTCGGCAGACGAGTGTTTCAGATAGCGAACAGATGCACGCGCTGCGGCGGCAATCGGTGGAGGGAGGGCGGTCGTGAAGATGAATCCGGGCGCGAAGCTGCGCACAGAATCGCAAATAGATCGCGACGCCGAGATATAGCCGCCAATGCAGCCAAATCCCTTGGCGAGAGTACCCTCGATCACCGTCAAGCGATGCATCACACCCTCGCGCTCGCTAATTCCGCCGCCGCGAGCGCCGTAGAGGCCGACGGCGTGAACCTCATCAAGGTAGGTCATCGCCCCATACCGCTCGGCAAGGTCGCAGATTGCGCCGATCGGCGCCACATCGCCGTCCATTGAGTAGACCGATTCGAACACGACGAGCTTGGGGCGGCTTCCCGCCTCGCGAAGCAAGGCCTCAAGGTGACCAAGATCGTTGTGGCGGAAAATTCGCTTTTCGCAACCTGATTGACGGATGCCTTCGATAATCGAATTGTGGTTGAATGCATCAGAAAAGATTACGCACTCTGGGATCAGCTTACCGATCGTGGAGATGCTGGCCTGGTTCGATACGTAGCCGGAGGTGAAGACGAGACTGGCCTCCTTGCCGTGCAGATCAGCAAGTTCGCCCTCTAAATCAACCAAGGGCGAACTATTTCCCGCGATGTTGCGAGTTCCACCTGCACCTGCACCGCAGCGGTGTGCCGTCGCGGTAAGCGCGCTCACGACCTCCGGATGTTGTCCCATGCCCAGATAATCATTCGAGCACCAAACCGTGATTTCAGCAACGGATCCGTCAGTGCGGCGCCATTTGGCGGTTGGGAAGCGACCGGAGACGCGTTCGATGTTAGCGAAGACGCGATAACGTTGTTCCCCGCGCAGGCGCTCAAGAGAGTCGTGGAAATGCCGTTCGTATGTTTCGGCCGCACAATTGACGGCGCCCCTAGCGAACGTCGCTGCGGGCCTCGTCAACGCTCGTTTCATGCACAATATGTCCGCACACGAATGTGTGTCCGTACACGAATGTCCATTACCAGAGCTTCCGCGCGCTGGATGCTTCGCTTGACGCTCAGCCGATATGTCCAGATCTTCCATGTCAACCTTCCCTATCCGTCGCTCGAGCATGGGTCGACCATAGCCCATCACGCAGAGCACTTCGCACTCGTCTCAGTTATGATTTTAAAATCCTCCGGTTATGATCAAGCGCCGCCGCCTGAGGCAGCTCAGACGGAGCTTAAGCCCCTGTCCTTTTTTCATGGTGCGTACGCCGCCCGGACGCAAAATCCCTAAGGTCGCGACTTGGCCCCGGAAGCTAAGTCAGCTGTACGACCAGATCAGCAAGATCAGCGAGATCGTTCGTCGCTCACCGCACTCGAAGATGCCGCCCAGATCATAGTCCAACACGCTCGATGGCTGTTCACCAGTGAAGAGCTGGGCGATCCGGATCGGCAGCCGGGCCGAAGTAAACAAAGCCGAGGCGAAGCTCTCCTGCCGACTGGTAGTGTCACACTCCCAATGTTTGACGTAGGAGGCCTCTTCCAACGCTAGCGCGGTGAGGTGTCGACAGTCGAGACACTATGCCTTCTCGAAGAGAAGTGCCTTCACCAAACACGATGGACAAGAGCTCGTAAGCTGCGCTGACGCGGCGATCGCTCGGAATAGGCGAGGCAAGCCGCGAGCGAGTGGACGACGCTAAGAGAGATTGAATGATCAGGGCTCGGTGTCGGTCGGGAGATTGCGTGGGATCGCGTACGACATTTGGAACAGCAAGCCCAATCTTCAGATGAGCAAAGAGTGTAGCTCATCAGAGCAAGGACTGGAACATGTCCATTGGCCGCAACTCAGGGCGTTGCGTTGCGAGCAAACAGAAAGAGCCGATGATCAAACATTGATAGTCCGAGAGCGTCATTTCCATCAGGCATTGATTTCATGCCCCTTTGTTGCTTTCGCACTTTTGCATCCACGCCTACTCTGATCTGCGCGCAGTTAATGAGACCACCTGCGCAAGAATGCAGTCATTGCCTCATCGGCAATATCGAGCTGTCAAAGGAGAGAGATTATGAGACGCACCGTACTGGCACTTTCCGCGGTCCTTGGCGTTGGCGCTCTAGCAACCGCGGCCTTCGCGCAGCAACCACAGCTTCCGCCACCCGACGATTGGCATGCCACCGGCCGCTATCTTCCTGAATACACGAAAGACGGGGACCTTATTCTGCCAAAAAACTTTCACGAATGGGTTTACGTTGGATCGCCACTGACGCCCAACTTTTTGAACCCGCCTCAAGCAAACTTCCCGGAATTTCATAACGTGTATATCGAGCCCGGTTCTTACGATATTTACAAGAAAACGGGCGTTTTCCCTGAAGGAACAATCTTCGTGAAGGAATTGCAGCTTATGCAGCCTGCCACCAATCCGGACGGTTCGAGTACCGCGCCATCGGGAAAAGGATTTTTCCCGGGGGCGTTCAACGGAGCGGATGTGACCGTCAAGGACACTGAGAGATATAAGGCAAGCGACGGTTGGGGTTATTTCAACTTCAATCACCACGAACCGAAAGCGGCCACTGCCAAAGTCCGGCCGGTCGAGGAATGCGGCTACTGCCACATCGCAAGCGCGAAACGGGATGACGTATGGACGCAGTTCTACGCGCTGCTCGACCAGGTGCCGCTACCGCCCGGCCAGAGTGGCTCCAAGAAAATGCCGCCCAGCGAGAATCCGTCTATCAAAAAGTAGGGACAACCGTGATGAAAATTCTCAGAAGTGCGGCCATAGCGTCCGCATCGTTCATCGCTGTGAGCGTCGGCTGCCTAGTATCGCAGGTCGTACCTAGCCAGGCCGCCTCTGCGCAAGAACAACTCGTCGACGGGGCAGGCAACATGCATGTCCCGAAGAAGTACCGAACGACCTACGAATTCCTTGGGAGCTGGTCTGTTGCAGGTGACAAAGGTGCTAAGGAGATGCACGTGGTCTATGGGTCGCCCGGAACTGCGGCAGCTTATCGGACGACTGGCAAATTTCCCGACGGTTCGATCCTGGTGAAAGAAGTGTACGCCGCGGCGACTTCGGAAATGACGACTGGGACCGTCAGCCATCAACAAAGCCTCAAAGGATGGTTCATGATGGTGAAGGACGAGAAAAACAGTCACCCCGATAATAAATTGTGGGGCAACGGTTGGGGCTGGTCCTGGTTTGACGCGGGTGACCCGGTGAAAACGACCTCAACCGACTTCCGCTCAGATTGTCTAGGTTGCCACATCCCTGCCAAAGCGACTGACTGGATTTATGTTCAAGGCTATCCCGGGCTCAAAAAGTGACAGGCCCTGGGCGAACTAGCTTCATTGTCACGTGTGCAAAACCAGACTGGATGCAAAGAAGGTAGCGTCATGAAGCCCAGCGGGAAGCTCGTCAGATGCGTTTGCGGATCGATGGTGATGTTTGTGGTGTCGTTTTCGACACCTCATGTAAGTCTAGCGGCCGATCCAGCTGCTGGCAAAAAGATCACGAAGCAATTTCTCACGTCGGGCCAGGTGGACCTAGTACGAGAGGTGGTAACGCTACCGCTCCATCGCGGCCGTCTTGCCTCGGGAGAGACCGTTTGGTTCGTTCTCACCGACGTAAGCGATTACGATACTTCGCAAAAGATGGGACTTACGTGGGCGCCGAGTCTCACTGATGCCAAGGACCTGAAGAGCACACGGGTTGCGGAAATGGACGACTCGGGTAACTTCACCTTTAAATCAGGGCGGGTCGATTTCTCACCTTCGCAGAAGTTGGTCGGAGGGGACGCGCCCAGTTTCTTTCCTCCTAAGACAGCCCGAGCCGGATCTATTGGGGATGCGCACTACAGCCCACTGGTGCGGGTGTCCAATAGTATGAATATCGTTTTCAATGCGCCGATCATCGCGTTCGATGTCGGGCCGGACAAAATTTCATTCTGCAACGGCAGCCCTGACTACTCCGTGGTGACGGACTCCGTAGCGAGCATCTGTCCTGATAAGGGCACTGTCGACTTGAAACTCCGGTCTGGATTCGCGAACGGAAAACACCTGCGTTATCTTAGTTTTGACGCAAATTCCGAGGAGTCGGCAACCCTTGAGGCGTCCACCTTTGCGCCTGCGGAAAGCGACATTCTACAGAGCGGCGCGATTGAGGTGATCTACACGATTGTGAATGGCACCATGGGTGCGAACGATCCGAATCGCCAGGGACTCAACAGTGCGATCAAGGGAGAGGGGCCTTCGCTCGACATCCTCGCGCACTTCACGGAGATCAGCGCCGGATACTCTCCGATGTGGGACGTGCGGCTAGCCGAGTGGACCAAGGAAGCTATCGTAAAGGATCAAAGGAAACTGATCACTGACGGCGACGATCTTGAAGCCAAAAGCGCGGCGGGCTTACTGGTGAGCCCTGCGGGAGGGCCGGTGAAGACGACGGGCAATCTAGTGAATTGTCCGGTTGTGGGCTTTACCAATGAATAATCTCCTGGCCACATAGCTGCGCCTCCCTCGTTCATGCGGGAAGCGCAATCGGTCTCGCAGCCACCGACGCTTCCCTCTCACGTCGATGCGAATTTGATGAGCACGCGCTAGGACCCGACGCTTCTGTTTGTAGGCCTTGATAATCTGCCGGGCTATCGCGACCGATGCTGCGGCGTTGAAGGACAGGTTGCCGTCCACTTCAATGCCGTGGCGCGATCGGCCCGATGTTTCGAGCCAGTCCAGTTGCCACCAGGGGCTGACACGGCTGACGTCAATGACGCGCCCCATTGTCACCAACCGAATAATGACTTGCGGTTCGCAGCAGGAGAATCAAGTGCCCCGTATTGCCATTCCGAAGCGCGAGGACGCTCCTGCGGGCTCCACGCCGATCCTCGACAACGCAGATAAGATGCTTGGTACTCCTACGGACCAGGGTACTCCTACGGACGGGGGCTTCCGCAGATCACTAACAAGGTCTAGCAAGCCTATCGGAAACCGGCGGCCGCTAGCTGAAGATCGACTTGACATTGTCGGCATCTGCATCGGCCTTCGATGGCGTCGGCTGCGTGGCGCTGACGGGATCGGAGGCGGGAAGCTATCTTCCAACCCGGTGTCGAGCTTGGCGTGGCGATCGGCCGCGAGCGCTTCGCCTAAGTCCTCGGCGTGCTTGTCGTGCGGCGCGGGATTGAAGGTCTGAGCCATGGAGTCCTCCTGAGCCGACGCGACGCATTTGCGCTGGTTTCCCTGCTCCGCTTCTGCGCGCGGCGGTGTATCAGGAACCTCAACTCTGCATGAGGATTTCTCGTGCCCCAGTCTGCGACAAAGCCCTTCATCGACGTGCTCTCCGGCCAGCGGCAAATCATCCCGCCCGTGTGGATGATGCGGCAGGCCGGCCGATACTTGCCTGAATATCGCGAGGTGCGCGCCAAGGCCGGCGGCTTCCTCGATCTCTGTTTCAACCCGGAGCTCGCCGCCGAAGTTACGCTGCAGCCGATCCGCCGGTTCGGCTTCGATGCGGCGATCATCTTCTCCGACATCCTGGTGATCCCCTATGCGCTCGGCCGCTCGGTCCGGTTCGAAGTCGGCGAAGGTCCGCGGCTCGAGCCGCTCGATGATCCCGCCAAGGTCGGAGCGCTCGCCGCGCAGGCCGACTTCGGCACGCTCAAGCCGGTGTTCGAGGCGCTCAGGATCGTGCGCGGCGCGCTCGATCCAAAGGTGGCGCTGATCGGCTTCTGCGGCGCGCCGTGGACGGTTGCGACCTACATGGTCGCGGGCCAGGGCACGCCCGACCAGGCGCCGGCGCGGATGATGGCCTACCGGCATCCGGAGGCATTTTCCAAAATCATCGACGTGCTGGTCGAGAGCTCGATCCAGTATCTGCTGGCGCAGCTGGGCGCCGGTGCCAACGCCTTGCAGATCTTTGACACCTGGGCCGGCGTGCTGCCGCCGGCCGAGTTCGCGCGCTGGTCAACCGAGCCGACCCGGCGCATCGTCGAAGGCGTGCGCGCCAAAGTGCCTGACGCGAAGATCATCGGCTTCCCGCGCGGTGCGGGCGCGCAGCTGTCTGGTTACGTCGAGGCCACCGGCATCAATGCGGTCAGCATGGACTGGACCGCCGAGTCCGCCTTCATCCGCGAGCGCGTGCAGAGCAAGGTCGCCGTACAGGGCAATCTCGATCCGCTGGTGCTGATCACGGGTGGTGCGGGACTCGACCGCGCGATCGACAATACCTTGGCGAATTTTTCGCAAGGGCGCTTCATCTTCAATCTCGGTCACGGCATCCAGCCGGAGACGCCGATCGCCCATGTCGAACAGATGATCAAACGCGTACGTGGCTAGCGAGCGATCCTCCGACAGGCCCAACATCGGTGAAGCGGTCAGCGTGCTTCATCTCCTCGATCGACTCCCTGCGCCAAGCCTTGGCCATTTCCAGCAGGCCCCAGTTGGCCAAGAACCGGTAGTGCAGCCAGTATTGTTTGATTGCGGTGAGCTCGTGACGCAGTCCCTTGTTAAGATACTCGATGACTCTGGGGTCGCCCTTCATGATGAACTCCAAGGCTTGAGGTTGGGCCTTTGCCCTTCTTAGGCCGTGTACCCATAAACCCGACGGGTGATAGGACGATGCCTATGTCGGCTTTGCTGCTATAGCGACCAAGTTCATACTCAGCGCAATATCCGCCGAAGGCGGTCATTCGGGCACGCCAGCTATTCGCCAAGCTTGGCCCAATCTCTCTACATCTTCGAGCCGGCGAAAGGGCGAGGTTTTGATGCCGGAAATGCGCAGGGTGGAGTCACTCTGCAGGACTGCGTCGCACACACGACGCGCTTCGGCAATGCGTCCGGCCATCGCCAGGCTCGACATCAGTATGCGCTGTGCGCCCGAAAAGTTCGGCTGGCGCTGGATGGCACTGGTGGCAAGGGACAGAGCGTCGTCATGTCGTCCGGCAAAAAAATGTGCGAAGGCCATTCCGGTTTGCGGAATGAACAAGTGAGGATCGATCGGGCTCAAGCGAAGGGCCGCGGAGAATTGGTCGATCGCTGCATCGTGATTGCCGAGATAAAGCTGTGCCCAACCTCCCCAAAGACGTGCCATTGCCAGATTGCGATCGAGTGCGACGGCTCTTGCGGCAAGAGCTGATCCGGTCTCCGGCTCCTCGAGCATATAGGAATAGACATGCGCTGCGTGCGCAAGGACCAGCGGATCGTCCTGGTCGAGTTGCACCGCTCGTTCGACCAACTGTCGGCTTTCAGCCCGTTCCTTTGCCGCGTCCTCGGTCCATCCGAACCCTTTCCTCTGACCGAAAATGTTGGCTCCGGAGGCGTAGGCGACGGCAAATGCAGGATCGAGCGCGATGGCAAGCTTAGTCATCCTGAGAGCTTCATCGCTGCCCTTCCGCGTCCACTGGTAGATGCTGAACTTGGAGCGCAGATAATAGTCATAGGCCTGGAGGTTTTCGGTCGGCTTGCGCCGTGCGCGCTCTATCTCGGCCCGCTCAAGCTGTGGAGACATCGCGCCGATCACGCTGCTCGTCAGGCGATCCTGCAAATCGAAGATGTCTTCGAGATCGCTGTCGAACTTGTCCGCCCAGATGTGGGCGTCGGTCGACGCGTCGATCAGCTGCCCGGTCACGCGAACCCGTTTTCCGGCCTTGCGGACGCTGCCTTCCAGCACATAGCGAACGCCAAGCTCACGGCTGACTCGCTTGATGTCGACGGCTCTTCCCTTGTAGGTGAAGCTCGAATTTCGTGAGATTACGAACAGCAACTTCGAACGCGACAATCCCGTGATGATATCCTCGACCATGCCGTCGGCGAAATATTCCTGATCCGGATCATTGTTCAGGTTGGCAAAAGGAAGCACGGCCACCGACGCCTTGTTCGCGGCCGTAAATGCAACGGGTGTCGGTGCGGACGTCTCGCCGGGCGGCGTCTCGATCGCAACCGGCGGACCGACATAGCGGTAGCCACGGCGCGGCAGCGTCTCGATCCAATCGGTAGCGCCGGCGGCTTCGTTGAAGACCCGCCGCAATGCCGCGATCTGAACCGTCAGATTGCTGTCCTCGATTGCAAGTCCCGGCCACGTAGCTTCCACCAGCGTGTCTTTTGAAACCGGCGTTCCGGCGCGCTCGATCAGGGCGCAAAGCAGCGCCACCGCGCGCTGGCCTAGTCCGGTTGGTTCGGTTTCCCGAAACAGTATTTTTGCCCCGGTATCGAGGCGGAAGGGCCCGAATGTATAGATCGTCGTCATGGGCGTAGTGGGAACCATTCGGAGCTATTTTGCAATAATTTCGGGGGAGATTCACGACTCTCAGTCCGGGTGGGTCCACTTCTGATGCCGTCGCAACGCTTGGTCATGTTGCAAACCGCGAGGCCCCACACAAGCGTCAAGGTCGTCATTCGAATGTCGAGCGAGGGCAAAGCGCAATGCTGACTGGCCGGCTCTACAGAACAAAACGCTTCCCAAGAGGGACGGCGTGCCACCGGCATCTTCAAGAATTGTGGGTTTGTCCGGCTTCTGATCGCGCATGTTGGTCCCCTCAGTGCTGAAATTTGGAGCAAATTATGGCTGAATCGAATCAGGCAGCGGCTCAGTCCCCGCCGGCGCACGTTCAGCTGATACAGATGGGAATGGGCGGCGCGGTCGCCAATATCGTGCACATCGCCGCGAAGCTGGGATTGGCCGATCACCTTGCTGATAGACCGAAAACTGCCGTGGAGCTGGCCGGCCCATCGGCTCTCCACGCTCCGTCCTTGCACAGATTGATGAGGACGCTGGCCAGTCTGGGGCTTCTCACCGAAGGTGACCAACTGCGATTTTCGTTGACGGAGCTCGGCGAGGCATTGAAGTCGGATGCTCCGGGCTCGGCAAGATCGACCCTGCTCATGACGGGAAGCTCCTGGGCCGCAAGTGGCTTTGCCCATTTTCTTCATTCCTTGCAAACAGGCCGTACGGGCTTTGAAAAGGCACAGGGAATGCCGTTCTTCGACTATCTTGCTCAACATCCCGAAGCCGCTTCAGTGTTCAGTGAAGCGATGGTTGGGCTTCATGGAGCAGAGCCTCCAGCGGTCGCAGCGGCCTATGACTTTTCCAAATTCCGGACCATCGTCGATGTTGGAGGAGCATCTGGCAACATGCTCGCCGCCGTGCTGGGGCGATACAAAGAGCCTCGAGGCCTGCTGTTCGATCGGCCGCACGTCGTTGTCGATGCTGAAAAGTTGCTCAAAGCGCACGGTTTGATGGGTCGTGTGACCGTCGAGGCTGGAGATTTTTTCCAGTCGGTGCCGTCGGGCGGCGACGCCTACGTCTTGTCGCATATCTTGCACGACTGGAACGATGACCAGAGCTTGACGATCTTGGGGCATTGTCGCAAAGCCATGAGGCCGGATGGACGACTGCTTGTCGTCGAAATGGTCCTGCCGCTCGGTGATGCTCCCCATCCAGGAAAGATACTGGATATGGTGATGTTGGCATTGGTTGGCGGTCAGGAGCGTACCGAAGCCGAGTACGCCAGTCTCCTGCACAAGGCTGGTTTCCGCCTCAGTCGCGTCGTGGCAACACAATCACCGGTGAGCGTGGTAGAAGCCGTTCTGGCCTAGTGCCGCGAGGTCCGCTTGGCCTCACGGGGGACGGCAAGTTAATATCTGCTCATGTTCGTAACCGCCGAGCTGACAGGCACGGGGGAAGTTGCGTTTGGCCAGACGCCTGTGATTCAAACTCCAACCCCCCGGGATCGAATCATGCGCTACGAACTCGCTGACTACGAATGGACCGTCATAAGGCCGATGCTGCCGAACAAGCCGCGCGGCGTTCCTCGGGTGAACGACCGTCGTGTCCTCAGTGGCATATTCTGGATCTTGCGGTCAGGAGCACCTTGGCGTGATCTGCCCGAGGCGTTCGGCCCATACACCACTTGCTACAACCGATTCGTCCGCTGGCGGCGCGCCGGTGTCTGGGATCGCATCATAAACGCACTTGCCGCTGCTCATGATGCCGCTGTCCAGATGATAGATACCTCCGTTGTTCGCGTGCATCAGCATGGAGCCTGCATCACAAGAAACCGCCGTCAATCAATGGGAAGGTCACGCGGCGGTTTGACGAGCAAAATTCATGCGGTGGTCGATAGCAAAGGTCTGCCGATACGGTTGGCGCTAAGCCCCGGTGAGGCCCACGATATCCGACTCGCCGGAAAACTGCTGTCTCGTCTGAAATCCGGGTCATTGCTTCTTGTCGACCGGGGCTACGACGCCGACTGGATCAGAGAGCTTGCTATGAAGAAGGGTGCGTGGGCCAATATCCCGCCGAAAAGTAATCGCAGCGATCCGATCTGCTTCAGCCCGTATCTCTACCGCGCTCGCAACCGGGTGGAGCGGTTCTTTAACAGAATCAAGCAATGTCGTCGCGTAGCGACGCGATACGACAGGCTTGCCGCTAACTACCTTGCCTTCGTTCAACTCGCGTCAATCAGGCTATGGCTGCGCCCTAATGAGTCCGCGTCCTAGTTTAGAACGCTTCTGAGGAAAAACTAGCAAGCATCCCCGAGACGAAACCGAGACGCACCTACCGAGAAAAACCAAGAAAGTTGGTCGCTGCGGGTCCAACTCTGGGCTCATCCTGCGCGTCATCCTTGATCCGGCGATGCGGACAGTCGGCCTGACAGGCCAGCGCACATTCCCTATACGCCTCGTCGATGATCGTCTTGATGGTGCGCGCGCAGCGGCCGCACTCAGCGCTGCAGCCGAGACAGTCATAGATCTGTTTGGCATTGCGCAGCGCATCCTCGGCCGTGTTCACGGCGTGGCGAACATCGCGGTCGGTGAGGACATTGCAGGAGCAAACGATCATGAAGCCCTAAAAGGACGTTTCAGCAAGGCGGTTGAGATCGATATTGGACGGCGGTCGGGCGCGTAGAATAATCCAAAGAGCACGGAGATGATTGAGTGGTGACCCGCCCTTGGAAGTCTTTCCCTGACCTTTGTTCCTTGCAGATCAGCAGAACTTTGTATGTTCACTCGCTGCGACCGCTAGCCGCAGATCCGACCGAGAACACGGGAACGCCGCTCCGCTCCGCCCAAAGATCGACACTCTCGGTTAGCGTAGATGACACAACTGGAGTCTGCTGGCCCTGAGATGCAGTCACCACTGCATTTTGGGTATTGTTGAAGACCTCCTCTATCCCCCTCGAAGAATCCATCTGCGTAAGAAGAGCGGTCATCAGCCGGCTATGTAGTTCATCAGGGTCTTCGACGATCGCACCAGGCGCGGCTGAGCTCAGGATCAGCGCATTCTCATCTCCTTGAATGGGTGCAAGCCCATGTGAATAAGTCCTGAAGCGTCGCTCGTAAGGGTTGCGGCGCGAAGCCTCAATAACTAGGAGCCTGACGCGTGCTCCTGAAGTCTGGAGTTGCGAGAGGAGATGGTCAATGCTTAGCCCTTGCAGACGGATATCTTCTTCACTCCAAATCTTCGCATCGACTGGGATTAGATAATTGTGTCCGTCAGACTGGATTCCGTAACCTCCGAAATAAACTAACACAGTCGAGTTCGAATGTACTCTTGCCCTTAGATGATCGACTGCGTGTGTCATGTCCGAGCCCGTGGCATTTTCAATGGCATCGACCAGAAAGCCGTGCGCGCGAAGAGCATTTGTCAGGCCTTCCGCGTCGCGTGTCATTATGGGAAGAGGAGAGTCAGCATCGGGATAGGCCGAATTGCCAATCACCAGCGCCAGTCGACTAGTATCGAGGGGCGCGGATTTGCCCGACCAGATGGGATCGCTGATGGGCCGAGGCGTCTCCCGCTGCCTTATCCCGTCGAGACTGGTTGAGAGCAAGCTGAGCGAGAGTGCAACGCCGATTAGTGTGGGAGATCTCATTCCATTATGGTCTCCGAAGAAACGCGCCTTTCCGCTTGCTCGTCAATTCCGTCGCGCCGTCCAGTAGCCTGAACAGCGCGCTGATCCTGAGTGGCCGCTCCAGGTCCCCCGACCGGACGTCGCAAACAGTTTGCCCGCGCCCGCGGCATATTTGTCTTGGACCGTCACGGAAGCGCGAACCGCGCCCGTTTTTCCAACGTATCCTCGAAACTTCACGAGATTGGGATGCGTGACAATTCCGTTGGTCACATCGACAGTGAAGCTGTAAGTGGAATCGCAGGTTCCTCTTTGCGTCACGAAGACGAGGTCCCACGAGCCGTCGTAGGACGATGAACCGTATGCTGCGGGTGCAGAGTGGTGACTCCGCCGCGCCAATAAGTGCGCGTCTGTCGTCAAATCTGGTTTCGCCGCCCTGATCGACGTGCCATTGATCGGCGAGGCTGACGATTTGGCTGTGGCGGCGATCGCGATAGGAACAGCAATTGCGAGCGCACTCGCGAGCTTGCAGACCTGAATCTTCATGGAAGCTCCTCTTCGCTTTAAACCACGCAACGAGAATGACCTTGCAACTCGGTCGAGGGAAATCACCTCTCGCCATGGAGTCGATAGACGACCATTATTGCCGCTTTGCTGGGCGAGACTACAGTGAGGAGGCCCATCATCGGGTAGTTCAACGGCGACGGCGAGTTAGGAGCCTCTGCGGACGTGGCGAGCAGACAATCATGTACCACCCATGGCGCGGCGAACTCATGGGCTAGAGCGTCATGGCACCGACTTCGCGTGATATGCATTCGAAGAACCAAAGTTTCCGTCGTGGTAAAGGACGCCGGTGGACGACGGGCTCTTGTGGCCGGAGGGACCCCGGCGCCATAGCGACGTTTGGTTTTGCGCGGATTGATGGTGGGTACCCTCGAACCCGGTCGGGACGGCCGCGCCCTCGACGTCGTCGGTGCGCGGAGCTTGCTTAAACCGACGCCTCGAGTGTTGGAAACCCGTGCGAGTGGCTGGCACCGCACCAGGTAGAAAGCGCAAAGCCGTGTCGGGCCGTGTGCCTTCAGAGCGACAGGCGTTCTTCTCTCCGCATCGATGCGGTGGGGGACGGCGAGGTGAGGGGCCGGTCTTCCTGCAATGCTCTGGGTCACGGTTTACTCGCAGCTCCGATTGCGGCGGGGTGTACGGGCGCTTGGGCTTTACGACCGCGCTCGCGGCACCAGTGTTTTTGCCGAGAGATCGGCTGAGCCGCGCATAATAATCCTTCCGCCGAAAGTATGAGCGCGTGAACACCTCTTCGCGCCAGCCGAGAGTTCCGCTCCGGCCCGCAGCACGTGACGCACTACTTTTGAGCCGTTCCGATAACGGCTGGCTATCGACTTCATGGCGAGAGGTGATTTTCTTTTCCACCGTCCCTGACCCAATCTTAATCAGTCATCGCCCGCTCGCGGCTGCGGCCAAAGTCGGCCTTCCGTTGGACGATCATAAGAGGTCCGACATGCACATCGAAGAGACGGCCCGCATTTCCTTGCCCCGCTCTGTCGAACACCCGCCGTTGGAGAATGCCGTGGTGCTCTTGGAGGCGGCGAGTGTTGCGAACGGATTGGAGCGTGCGTTCAGCACAAGTGTGAGTTGCGTGCGCGATGACGATACCGGCTGCATTGCGTCGAGATGTATGGAGATCCCAGTCGTCGGATCCAACGGCGAGGTGTCGGACGTCTTGTGCCATACCAATCTGTTCGATGCGCGAACCGCGGTCGCTGCTGGCGAGCGGCCCACTGTGAGAATGGCGCGCGAACACTTGGGCTCCATTCAGCGATGAAGCTTATGATCCCGCCCGGCCGCCTCGATCGTGCAGTCGATCACAAGACAGAGCACGTGCTCGGCCTCGCCGATGCCGAGATCTCGCTAGTTGAGTACGGCAGCTACGCCTGTCCGCACTGCAGGGCTGCCAACGAGCGCATCGCGCAGGCGCGCGATCAACTTGGCGACCGCGTTTGCTATGCCTTCCGCCACAGGCCGCTCACGGACAACAGTCTTTCCTTCCGTGCTGCGGAGCTCGCTGAGCTTGCTCAGACGCCAGAGACGTTCTGGTCCGCGCACATCAAGCTGATGACGAGGTCGATGCAGCTCACAGAGGACGACCTTTCGGCGGTGGCCGCTGACCTAGGTGTGCATGCCAACCCCACGCTTCGCGATAGCGACGCGGTTCGGCGCGCGAAGGCGAGGGTGGAGTCGGACATCGCGAGTGCACGCGCGAGCGGCGTGAGATTCACGCCGACATTTTACATTAACCGCCGGCGCTACGACGGACCCTGGGACGAAAGTTCTCTCGTTGATGCAATGCTTGGCACGCTTGGCCACCGCGTCCGTACGGCTGCCCTAGACTTCGCGAGCTGGGGCCCGTCCGCCGGCATTATGCTCGTCGTCGCTACTGTGGCGGCGATTGTCTTGACGAACTCGCCGATCGGGCCGGCATTCGAGGCGCTCTGGCGCTGGGAGTTCGGCGTGAGCTTGGGCAGCGCAGCCTTTCGGATGTCCATCCTCCATTGGGTCAACGACGGGCTGCTGACGCTGTTCTTCCTCGTTGTGGGATTGGAAGTGAAGCGCGAGATGACAGTCGGACACCTCGCAAGCCGTCGGTCCGCGGCGCTTCCGATCGCGGCCGCGCTCGGCGGCATGGTTGTGCCGGCGTGTCTGTATTCGCTGGTTCTCCCCGCGGGGCCGTGGTCGTACGGGTGGGGCGTTCCGATGGCGACCGACACCGCGTTCGCGATTGCCTTGATTGCAGTGATGGGCTCCCGCGTCCCCGTCGAGCTGCGTATCTTCCTCACCGCGGCGGCCATCGTTGACGACATCGGTGCGATCGTCGTCGTCGCCGTGTTTTACTCCGGCAAAATCCATCTGGCCTACCTTGCTGCTGCGGCGATGGTTGTAGTTGCGCTAGTGCTGCTGAGCCGATCTGGGGTGTACCATCTCTCGCCCTACATCCTGATGGGCGCTGCGCTGTGGGCCTTCGTATACGCGGGCGGTCTCCACGCTACATTGGCCGGCGTGTTACTTGCCTTGTTCATTCCGACGCGACCGCCCGCCAATCTGGCCGCCCTGATGACGCAGGCGAGCACCATCATCGCGTCCGAGGCTCGGCATGAGGGCGAAGTTCTCAGGCGCGGCCCCTCCACTCCAGCCCTGCAGGCGCTCGACGCAATCTACGATAGGATTGAATCGCCCGCCGATCGACTGCTACGACACGCCGGCGCGCGATCGAGCTACGCCGTCCTCCCTATCTTCGCATTGGCGAATGCCGGAGTGACGATCAACCCAGGCGTCCTCGCTGGCCATGGCCGTCTCACGGCTGCGATCGTCGCTGGTCTCGCTATAGGAAAACCGCTCGGCGTCTTCCTCGCGGCCGCAGCGGCAGTGCGCACAGGCATAGCCGTCAAGCCGGCCGAATACACGTGGCGGCAGCTGGGCGGGGCGGGAGCCCTCGCTGGCATTGGCTTCACGATGTCGCTCTTCATCGCCGGACAGGCGTTTCCAAGCGCCACCGACTTCTCGGCCGCAAAAATCGCTGTTTTCGCCGCCTCGGGTCTTTCTGCCGTCGTCGGGACTGGCCTGCTCTGGGGAGCTTCGCGTCAGGAGCTTATCGGAGATGTGCCGCAGAGCTCCGGCATGAAATCATCGTAGCTTGCCGCCGCTTATGCCTGACCGTGAAAGGAGATGATTCCACCTGCGACGAGGCGGTCGGCCTCTTCCACATCGCAGGCGTGAAACTTAGGGGCATTTGGTCGTGACCTCCTGGTATTCCGCCGTCGAGGACACCAGCAACGCAGAGTTATCGCGGCGAACCGTCGCATTTGAAGGAGTCGAAATGACGCACGTATATTTCCACTGCGCGAACACCAAGAAGGTTTTCGTCGATCGCCGCGGCGCCGTCGTGGATGATCTTGCTGAAGCGCGGGATCATGCGAACCGCATCGTGCAGTCCCTCACCAAAGAGCGCAGCCTCGAGGATTGGCGTGACTGGGTTCTGCATGTCAGCGATGATCAGGGCGATGAGCTCTTCGTTGTGCCCTTCACTTTCGTGCTCGGGGAGCCGAATTGAGGTCGCCGTGTTCCAAGCGCTCCTTTGAACCAACGCGCATATGTCCACTTGAAAAGCAGGCCGCTGGTGCCCTAACGAAGACTATCTTCAGCGTCAGCGCCGCAACGCGCCGGCACGAATTGCGGAGGAGTGCTTGCGCGCGCTGGGCAGCTAACGCGGCCGCCAGCCTTGCGTTTCGGTGGTGGGCCAGGTTTCAGGCTTTGCAACTGGTCGCGCCGAAATCGCATGCGGTGACCAAAGACCGAAGTCCTTCGTCACGCCAGGTATCGAATTCAGATTGGCCTTTGCTCTTCCATGATGCGAGGCACAGCCTTCAATATCTCCTCCGCACCTCGCTGAAGAAGTTTGTCTCCTAGACGTGTGCCTATTGCGTCGGCTTGATCGGCCGTACCGACGCATTCATCAGCAATCTTCGTGTGGCCATCTGGATGAGTCACCTGTCCTCGAAGCGTTAATGTCCCGGCGACCCATCTGACAGAAACCCCGAGCGGTAAGCTGCAACCCGCATCGAGACTTCTCATCAATGCGCGCTCTGCGTCTACTTCGGTACGCGATTTCCGATCTTCAATCTTTTGAAGCAGTGCTATGAGTGCCGTATCTTCTTCGCGAGCTTCGACCGCGAGGGCGCCTTGGCCGACTGCATACGGGAAAACATTCGAGTCTAGAATCTGTGAGGCCTCAAGTAGCAATCCTAGCCGTGACAACCCCGCCGCTGCCAAAAGAGTAGCGTCTATTCCCTCTCGGTTCTTTGCCTTACAAAGCCTTGGATAAACGTTTCCACGGATGGGTCGAACATCCAAACCACCGCAAAGAGCGAGAAGTTGCGCTTTGCGGCGAATTGATCCAGTGCCGACGCGCAGCCCCGGTCGTAGCTGATCTAGTGTAACGCCACAAATTGCGTCACGAGGATCCGCTCTCTTGGGAACGGCCGCCAATACCAAACCGGGCTGCAATCTGGTCGGAAGATCCTTGAGAGAGTGAACGACCAAGTCAACTTTTTTGCGCGTAAGCGCGTCTTCGCTCTCCTTCGTGAATGCTCCGAGGCCGCCAAACTGTTGAAAGGACGACCGTTGATCTCTATCGCCAACCGAACTTGTGAAAACGAGTCTTACCTCGGCGGCCGGCTCGACGCCATGAATAAGATCGGCGACGTGACTGGCTTGCCGGCGGGCCAAATCACTTCGCCTGGTGCCGAGGCGAATTTCCATGATCAAGACTCTGATTGTTGTGTAGCGCGCCGACTTCTAGCGCTGCGTAAGTAGCAATAAGGTCGGCACCTGCTCGTTTCAGCCGCACGACAGAACTCTGGTGCGTGAGCATCTTTCCTCGGTCCGTATTTCATCAGTTCACGCCGCCCGAAACGGATAGCAGCCTAGGATCGCAACTTCGAAAGTTGCTGGACCAAGTCGAGAACGAGGATGCCGGTTCGACGAGAATGGAATTTGAGCGTTTAGATACGAGTGCATCGATTGATTCCCTGCATCCTTCCAAGTCGAAGGGATCGACCTGTAAGGCGTCATCTGGGCTGCCGTCACTTGTGTTCATAACGAAGCGATAAAGGTAGGAACGGTGATCGAAAAATCCTGTGGTCATTATGCCAAGCCAAGGGGGAGTCTCCATGATCAAGAGCCGAAGCCGCTCGATTGGATCGCGTCGCTTTCTAGTCGCCTCCACGCACTGTGTCGTGAACGCGCATATTCGCTCGGAGTCGCGGAAATCCGGATGGATCGGTGGCGCCGGGGTGGTCACTTCGGGCAGGATGCTCACCGGCAATCCTTCGACGATAGGGGCGATGACTTTTCAGCCCTCATTCGCTGATATTCCGCAGCGGCCTCCTCGGCCGTCGCGAAGTTCTTGCTATAGATGAAGTTTTCGCAACCATTGCTGATGCGTGCATAGTAGGGTTTTCGCCGCCTAGCACAGTCCGACCGCTTCCTGACGCCGGGGAAGCCGTGCTTGTTGACTATGGTGCGTGGCATGTGAGCTTGATCCCTGATGCTGGGGCGAAGCCCCTCATTGTTAAGCGCGCTTTTCTAGCGGCGCGCTATTTGAATGGATTCATTGACGTGGAATAGGTCGGGGTTTTGGCGTAGTTCGCGGGAACGTTCCAAAGCGTCGCGACATACCAGGCGGTCCAAGCAACGATCAGCAGGCTTAGCACCCAAACCCAAACAGGGATTGGCGAGGGCGATTCTGCCCGGTGCGGCTCGAATGGTTCTTCGGCTCCAAAGGCGTTGACCATGAAGCGCAGCGTACCGTGAACGACGGCCCCATCACCGAGCCCGCTGAGTGTGATCCCGGGCCCATTGCGGACCTGGAACCGAAGGCGTCGGACGCCGACTTGGCCAGTGGCGTCCTGGGCTTCGATGCGCAGGCCGTGTTCGCCGTCGGCAAGGCTCTTGGTGTCGAGCGCTATCTGCGCCGGTGGCCGCTGATCGGTGACGGGATCGGTCGCTTCGTCGAGATAGATGCGGATGCGCGGATCGGACACGTGTTGCAATCCTCTAACGGTCGGCATGCAGGACGCGATATTTTGGATGATAGGGATCCCGTTCGCCGGGGGCGACCAGCATCCACACCGCCGCCACGATGCAGCTAAGTGTCACGAGCCCGGCCCCGCCCGCCACCAGCGCGTTGCCGAGTAGTGGTCCGCCAAGACTAGGACCGCCAGCGCCACCAGCGATCGACGGCGCAGTGCAGAGGTAGCCAAGCGCCGAGAGAATCCAGGTGGTAATCGTATCGGTCATCGTCGCCTCCTATTTTTCAGCACGGAGCTTCGTGATCTCGGCAGGCGTCACCAACGGCCCGTGGTTACCCCATGACGTGCGCTCGTGATTGATGATATCGGCGATCTGCTGATCAGACAGTCGGTCAGCGAACGGCGGCATCTCTACTTCGTACTTCTGGCCGTCGATTGCCTTACCGCTAAGGCCGCGCAGCATGGTGGTGATATGTTCGGCAGGGTCCGTGGCATTAACGACCGGATCGCCTGCAAGCGGCGGAAATGTGCCAGGAACGCCTTTGCCCTCGGCGCCGTGGCAGACGCCGCAGTTGTCGGCGAAGAGCTTCGATCCTTCCGCAGCATCGAACGTCGGTGCCGGGGGCGTTACCGGCGAGACCTGTTTCGGCGTCGTTGCCTGCTTCTGCAGTGGTTCGTTGGCGCGAGCCGCGACGACATCAGCCGCACTGATTAAGGCACCACGATTGCCCCACGAGGATCGCTCGTAATTGATGATGTCAGCAATCTGCTGATCAGACAATTGATCGGCAAACGCCGGCATTTGCGCTTCATAGCTCTGGCCATTGATTACCCGCCCGCCAAGTCCGTGCAGCACAGCGCCAATATGTGCCGTGGGATCGGCGTCGTTAACCACCGGATCTCCGGCGAGCGGCGGA
This sequence comes from Bradyrhizobium sp. CB82, assembly GCF_029714405.1. Taxonomy (NCBI): domain Bacteria; kingdom Pseudomonadati; phylum Pseudomonadota; class Alphaproteobacteria; order Hyphomicrobiales; family Nitrobacteraceae; genus Bradyrhizobium; species Bradyrhizobium sp. CB82. The sequence continues at coordinate 2,110,417 of NZ_CP121650.1, forward strand.
AACGTTCCCGGCACACCCTTGCCTTCCGCACCATGGCAGGATGCGCAGTTGTCGGCGAACAATGCGGCACCCTTGGTGGCGTCAAACCCCAGGGACCCGCTCGAAGGACTCTCAGTCGCGGCGCGGGACTGCGTCGGAACGAGCGGGGGCTGCTTCAGGGACAACAAATAGGCTACGAGCGCCTTGCCGTCCTCGTTGGGGATGACGGTCCCGCCTGGCGCGAACTGGGGCGGCAATGGCACCGCTTTCTCTCCCGGAGGTAGTTTGTCCACAATCTTGAACAGCCAGGGGAAGGCCGGCATGATCGATTGAGGCACAACTGCTCGCGGTTGATAGAGATGAATGTACTGCCATATGCTACTCGACTGCCGCGCGCCGATATTGCTCAAGTCTGGACCAGTGCGCTCCGAACCTAGTAATTCCGTAGTCTGGTAGGCATAATCGCCCGGCGCAGACGGGCGGCCAAACGGCTTATCTCCAGAGAGCGGGCGTACTTGCTGGGTATGGCAATAGAAGCAGCCTTCGGAGACATAGACATCTCGACCCCGCGCCTCAATCGAGGTTAGTGGCTTAAGGCCCGGCGTCGGTGGCACCTTCGACAGCCAGATCCCCGGCAGCACGCCCATAAGAATCGCTAATCCAGTGTAGATCAGCGTTGAACCGCCAGAAATGGCCAATGTCCTGTTCATGCCGGCACCGTCTTGGCTGCCGCAAGCTTGGTGCAGGACCTACCGTAGGTCATTGTCCAGACGTTGAAAGCGAAGACAAGATGGCCGGCGAACATCAGCGAGCCGCCGACGGAGCGCCACAGCCAGTATGGCGCGGCATCTTCGACCGACTGGATGAAGGTGAGTCCTCGAAACCAATCGAGCCCCTGAACGGTGCCGGCGGCCGATAGCGCCGCAACGTATATGACAACGCCGACGGCGGACAGCCAGAAATGTATGCCCATGGTCAGGTTGTAGGGGTACTTGCCAGTGGCGCGCGGCAACAGCGCATAGATGCCGCCCCAGATCGCGAAAGTGACGAAGCCATACATCGTCAGGTGCGAGTGCCCTACCGTGTAATTGGTCAGATGCCAAAGCTGCTGCAGGGAGCGAAACGCCTCGAATGTGCCTTGTGTCGAACCCAGTATATAGCCGTAGACGCCGACGAGGATGAAAACCGCGGGCGAGCGATATATCCATTCGTGAGTCCCCCGGAAGGTGAGAAGGAAGTTTGCGGTGCCGCTCAGCACTGGAACCAGCATGGCCACACTGAAGACGATGGCCGTAGTCTGCAGCCACCATGGTAGTGGACTGAATTCAAAATGATGAGCTCCGATGATCGGATAGAAGATGAGATTGGTCCAAAATGCAAAGACGCCGAGAGAATATGAATAGATCGGCCGGTTCAAGAGCTTCGGCAGCGCATAGTAGGACACTCCGAGCGATAGAGGCGTGAACCATAGTCCGACGGCGTTATGCATGAAGAAGGCTTGTACCGCGACCTGACCCAGTCCGTACTGATACCAGGGCAACATCGACACCACGACCATAACAATCGTCCACAGCGTGCCCCCGATAGTATACCAGTTAGAAATATAGATATGCTCGTCATCCCGGCGCTCGACAGTGGCGATCATATTCCAGACCGCGGTGATCAAGCCGAGTCCAAGGATTGCGCGAATCCACCACAGCCATTCGCGATACTCCTGGCCGTAGGTGAAGCCGAGATCGAGTGTGACCGTGCCCAGCACGGCGGCGACATTGAGGAGCGCAAGACTGATCCATGCGAGGCGCTCGCTGTAGAGCCTTGCGCCAGAACTGCGCGCGGCGACAAACAGCGCAAGCCCAATCAGCGCCTGGCTCGCCCAGGCATAAAACGTTCCGCTGGTGTGTATCGCGCGCAGCCGACCGAACGACAGCGCTGGCGTGGTCGCGAAATCCGGGTAAGCGAATTTGAAGCTGACGAGGAGCCCCACGGCCGTGGCGAATACAAGCCAGATTGTTGCCGAGGCCACGTACGCCGCGAGCACCCGTGCCAAAACACGGTCATCCGGAGGGAGCGCGCGAAGTGGAATGGCTGCAGCGCTATCGGACATCATCCGTCTCCTCGACGACGTTGTTCAGCGTTGCCCTGAGGCGCACCAAAAGCGTGACGTCAGCGGCATTGCAACCGGGCCGGCGTTATCGGGAGAATCCGGCGCGATCACTTTGTCCTTATTTTTGTAGCTGAGCTGGTCGGAAACATGGATCGTTTCGCCGATCCTGTCTGCCGTTACGTACCGGTAGCCATCTTCCCATGGTTCGCCGAAATCGGCGGCTTTACCACTTACTGAAGCCGGGTTTACGCCGTTGCTTTGCATATCGAGCCTCCTGGCTTCTCGATCTGATCGCGTGTTGGTGACGTCATTTGAAAGCTGCGGTATGACGACGCGTTGGAGAATGAGCTTGCAAGGCCGCCAAGGGAAATCACCTTTCGATATAGAGTCGATATACGATCGTTATCGCCCACCAACAGCGTCGTAGTGAGGAATGCCACCCGTCGCATCTCCAGAGAGCTGATCGCCTAGGTTGCGACAAGGGTAAGCGGGCGTCGCTATGGAACGAGCAAAACTCGATTTGTCCAAAGGCGCGAGCGCCAGTCGCTTGGATATGCGCCTGCAGGCATTCCACGCTATGGCGTCGTCACACCGCGGAGGCGGCAATAACGATCGTCTATCGACTCTATGGCGAAAGGTGATTTCACTCGGCGCAGTTGCAGGGTCATTCTTCAACCGTCGTCATTCAAATACTAAATGCCGCCAACGAGACGCGACCAGCGTGAAAAGCAACGAGGGTCGATATGAAAGACAACAGTTTGAGGTCGGTGATGCGATCCATGTCTCTGGCCAACTCAGCCGGCAAGAAAATGGCAACCTGATAGCGCCTGCTTCTCGATGAATTCGGTCGGCTGGCGGAGGTTTCGATGATGGAACGACAGATGCGAGCGACCGACGCCAATGCCGTCAACAGTTCAGCGCGCTTCGGAGCAACGCTGGACACCGCGGTTCGGGAGAGGCTTCATGTCCTCGTCGTCGCCGCATTCGCCGCGGCGGGCAACGTGCGCTGGGAGGCGTGCGGCACGCCTCGATGCGCCAGCAACCTGGTCGGTGTGGCGAGACTGGCCTTTACTGAACAGCTCGTCGAAATCACCTTCAGGGTGACGCGGCCCGGAGCCAGAGGCGAAGCCGCGGTGGTGAATTTCCAAGTTAGGTAATCGCTTGCGCACCACTTCTTCTCGCTACGGCGTCGGCGCCCGATTGTTCCATTGGCTGACGGTCGTGCTGGTTCTTGTCGCTTATGTGCTGAGCAGTGGCGATGGCTACTCGCTCTATTCCGCCTCCGCGGACGGGCTTCGGAGGATTCACGAGACGCTCGGAGTTCTTGTTTTCAGTGTCGTCGTACTGCGGTTGGTATGGAGGCTGATCGACAGCGCGCCAGCGAAGCAGTCGATGCCGCGATGGATGACCCTGATCGCGCAGCTCGTCCACTTCGTGCTTTATGTGTTCCTCATTGCGATTCCAACAACGGCCGTGGTTGGTACCTGGCTTGAGGGGATTCCCGTCACTCTTCCCGGATTCGACATCGCTCCGCAGATCACGAAAGCGCATGGTCTGGGTCATCTGATGATGGAAATACATGCCACGCTAGGTAACGCCATCCTCTGGGTTGCCGGCGCGCATACGGCCGCGGCCCTCTTCCACTACTTTTATCTGCGTGATGAAGTGTTTCAGTCGATGATTCCCGGCGCATGAATGATCAGTCCGAGTACCGCGGAGAGCCGTATTCCCTCTGAAATTGGCGATGTTTGCTTGCAAAATTCACTGAATCTCATGCGCTGCCGCTCCAACTGACGGGAGTTCGTCGCGACAGCGCACTGACACAAATACGGTAGATGATGCCAAAGTCCGTGCCTCCTGCAGGAAGCCGAGGTCGCCCTCGACCGCCGTTGTTAGCTGGTGCAATTTGAGTCGCCGAATTGCCGATTACCCAATCAAGTCTAGCGACATTGAGGCTCGTTTGTTCGACGTCGCGCAAGTAGTTTGCGCAATCGTAGCGCGTGAAGATCTGCGTTGGGGTTGCCGATCCTGCCGCAAACAGCCCCGACGGCGCGGGCAGTTGGCTTGTCGTAGAATGTGCTAGCGAGCGTGGCTAAGATCCGTTCGATGCGGTGCAGGCCCGGCGAACCGAGTGAACGCATTGTACTCGTCTATCGTTAGCTCCTTGAGGACGTTCGTTGCTCACTGCGTCTGAAGCGTCAGTTGGTAGGAGTGGTGAGCGGGCTGTCATTGGTGTCAAGGACGAACAGGGCGAGCAGCTTCGCCGGCTCGGTCTTGCTCGCGTTGCGGCTGATCGAGTGAAGCGAACCCGGAGATTCAGACCAGCTCTCGCCGGCCCGATAGATGCGCGTCTCGCTATCATTTACCTTCGACTCGATCGCGCCGGAGATCACATATGCATAGACAAAAGCAGAGTTCGCGTGGGTGTGGGGCGGAGAGGCCGCGCCCGGTGCGTAATCGACTTCCACAGCAATCAGCGACTTGCCAGGGATATTGGGAATAGCCGCCTCGAAGTTCTTCGTGACGGTTTCCGCCCCGCTATCATGGGCGCAAATAGGGCCGGTCATCGAGAAGGCGAGAGCGGCGCTGAGGACGATAATGGTTTGGATCTTCATGGGCTTTGTCCTTTTGAGCAACAAGTCGGAAAGATGATGATCCTCGATAGGAAAATCACGATCGTATCCGTTATAACGGGCGGGAAGAGGTCGTCACGAGACTGGCTATTTCAAATCTTATCTGAAACTCGTGGTGGAACGTTGGGCTCGCTTGAGCGATGCTAAGCTGACGTCACCTCACGGGAAAATGTCTGACTGTTATTGTTTCCATTCCAACGCGTCCATTGTGCTGATGAGGTCCGACGCGAGAGGAGCCCGCGTGCCGCACGCACCTGGAGAATTAGGTGTGCCACGTCAACGCTACACATGACGTCATTGGCGCCATGCAATGTCAGTCCAGGAGGGGATAGGCGGCCGTTTGCCGCAGGCTGGGACGTTGATCGATTGCCGAGGCGGCGGGTTTCTGCAGACGCGGCCGGGGCGCACTGCGCGAGTGACTATAACTATCGTTTATTGATTTTATGGCGACAATCAATTTTGCGTTGCCGACGTCCTTTGGTCAATCTCCGAGCTAACGTCGTATAATTCGATCCTGCGACCGACATACAATGTCGGCTTGAGAAGCTAGGCGGCTCGATAATGCGAAGCAACGACCTCATCGAATCGGCGCGCCTTCCGGAGATGGGATCAGCGAAGAGACCTGGTCACCGGATGCGGGGCCGTTCTTGAGGAAGCCGCGGGCGATTTGAGCGCCTTGCGGTTCAAACAGTGAGGCCGATTATGATGCTGCAAAACGGCGACACCTTTCCATCTCTTACTTTCGCTCGCGTCGGGGGCGGAAAAATCAGCCTGCCTGCCGATCTTGCAGGTTGGTTCGGCGTGGTTTTATTCCATCGTGGCTCCTGGTGCCCGTACTGCAACGCTCAGCTCGCTGCTTTCGCGCGAGCGGCAGACAAATTCGTCGGTGAAGGCATCAAGGTCGTCTCGGTATCGGTAGACGACCGGGAAAAGTCGGAAATGCTCGTCGAAAAGCACAAAATCGGTTTCCCCGTCGCTTACGGTGCTGACGCGCGAGCGGTTTCCGCGGTGACCGGCGCCTTCGTTAATGACGATCCCGTCTGTCTCCAGGCAACCGGCTTCGTCCTGAACCCGGAAGGCCAAGTGGTGACGGCCGTCTATTCGACCCGCGCGATCGGCCGTCTGATGCCTGACGATGTGCTCGGTTTTGTCCGCCACCTCAAATCTTTGGCAAAAAATTGAAAGCAGCAAAGCAGCGGGGGATTAGCTGGGAGATCGATGGATGGCGCACGTGTCTGGATGGCGCTTGGCCGGGGACATGATTCAGGAAAGTTTTGCGTGGTTGGTTAGGGTTCCGCCACGACGTCTGCAGCGGCTCACTTAGTCAGATAACGGCAACACTTTCGACGAAGTGCTGGCATTCCGGTTTTGGAAGCTATCTAAGTTGGCGAACGTTGCTCTAGCAGGTCCCATCAGGGCGAAGGTCATTCCTGCAACCAAACAAAAGATCGTGCTATGATCTCGGCCTAGCTAGTCCGAAGAGCAAGAATTGCTTTTGCGATCGATCAACTCTCGGTCGGGCGTTCAATCTCGCGCGTCGCGGCAGATGTCGGCTTCAGCAGCGTTGCCGCGTTCTCGTTTGCCTTCCGGCAGTTAATGAAAATGCCACCGACTGCCCTTCTTCACCATCTTCCGAAGCGGGTAGTCTCGTCAGTAGGAGAATGCGATAGTACGCCTTAGATTGGTTATAGGGTAGCTGCAGCACCGCAAGTGCCGATGACCTGGGCGATGGAGCGTAAACGGAAGCGGGTCGGGACTTCTCCGTCAGGTCCCATCGGCGATCGCCGGATCGTAGTCATAGCTTGGCAGCGCCACACGATGAGACGTATGGTTTCCACGGGCCTCGCTGAAAAAGGCGCATGCCAGGCAATTTTGTGGTCGAAACTCACGAAGCGAATGCACCAATTCTGATTCCAGACATTCCGGCGATTATCGCTGATGCTACGACGGCGCTTATAGCGATGCAGACACCCCAAAGTCGACCGGCAGTACGTTGATCGACACCGTGTGCGATCAGCACCACCCTTAATCCTGAAGCGAGGTGGCTCAAGACAAAGAAGACTCCGAGCGCGTAGTGAGGGAGCAGACGGATGTTCCAAGCGTCATGAATGAGCCCAGTCGGAGCTCCGATCGCGAAGTTCCAATCCGTGGGTATGCCGAGAAAGCTTCGTGCGTAGACGAAGACCGAATTCATGTGGCCGAGAATGAAGACTGAGAGATAGGCGCCCGAAGCGACCTGATAGGTCCTCTGGAAGTCATGCGCCGAGGCGCTCCACCGCCACGCCAGAAGGAGGCCGGTCCCTATCTGGAAAAGCATGGTTGCAACCAACAAGGGTTCACCTACGGCAGAGCGATAAACCACGCGTCCGATCTTCATCACTGCGGCGTGCGCATCAGGACCTATCAAGCCGAACAGATGGTTCGCTAGATGAAACACCACATATAGGCTCAGGACCACGGCCGTTACTCCATGGACAACCCGCCAACCTCCGACCACAGGCTCAGCTGATTCAGCCGGACCTCTTGCAGACTGCGACCATTTCGCGATTGCGAGCCAGATCGCGCACCAGATGACCTCATCGGGAATAGGGCTCTTGATTAGGGCTTGCACAACGCCGAGAAAAACATAGAGCGTCGGCGACACAACGCTCGCATAGGCGAGGCGTCTTGAACCGGGATCGGACGTTGGTCGACAAGCTAGAGCGATCCCGAGGAACGGCACCACGAACGCAACGACCAAAACACTGGTCGCGCAGGCGATTGCGACGGGTGGCAGGCTTGCGGCTTGCGTGCCGACGATAGCATGGAAAGCATTGAGCAGAAATGGATAACAAATCGCCGCCGCCGCCGGCGCAAGAGCGACATAGCCATCGCGCTTCTCGAGACGCCTACTGCGATTTTGCCCGTGAACAATTGCGTCCATCATCCACCCTACAGAGTCACGGTTAAGAAACCGGGTTCGAGACGACTTCCGAGATAGGCGGGCTTCGAGTATTGTCTGCGTCGCGCATCGGTGTTCCGATCAATCGTTCATTGCCGGGTGGAGTGTCTCTTTCGATCAATCACCGTCTTCATTGTGCTTTTGAATGTTCGACCGGTGTCATAGCAAGAGAAGGTGGCGTCAGTCGAAGCTTCCGCCGAAGGCAAGTAATGTCCTGATAGAACGGCGGATCTTAGCACACAAGCTGCCCAATTCGCCTATGAGCCGCTAGCCGGCTAAAATGTATTTGAGTTATTCATGCGCATCATGAATGGCTCACCTTTACTGTTCGTAGTGCGTGTCGCTCGCGCAGGTTACTGATGAGCGTCTCTTCGAGCTCGCGACCGAAGTCGCGGCAACGGTGTGCGTGTCGTGACGCCGTTCCTTGCGCCTCAACGCGGCTCAGGAGTCTTTGCTGAAACGAAGCGCCGGGCTCAGCGTGCGGTGTGGTCGTGCATTCCGACTACATAATCATGCTAATCGGAAAGCAGCAATAACCATCGTTTATCAAGTCGATGTCGAATTGTAATTTCCCTTCGCCGTGCTGCAGGGTCACTCTCTAAAGCATCTTCGTGTCGTAACGTTCAACGCTGAACCGACACGCGGAACACGATGCTATTGGAGAGTCGACATGCAATGCAGCGGCGCAATTGAGGCTGTCGCGTCTCTTGGCGGTGCCGTCAGCCAAGTTATCTACTTCCAAGACATTGCTGCCGCTCGTGCGGTAATTGCCTTTGTATCGATCGAACATGACCGCAAACTTCGCAAGGCCGCAAGATACCTGTCTCAGTCAATGCGGCGTTCTAGCTCGTTTGGGAGAGCCGGAAGTGAGTGCGGCTGACGAAATGGCTGTGGCGATCCGGTTCATCCGACGTCTGTTCCGTCGCTTTCGCCGATGCGTCGGCGCATCGATCTGTATGCTGTTTGCGCTTGCGCTCGCTGGCTGCAACGAGAAGGCGCAGTCGCAGGTGGCCGCGCCTCCGCCGTCCGTTACGGTGGCGCAACCGGTCAAACGCACCGTCACCGACTGGGACGAGTTCACCGGCAGGTTCGAAGCGATCCAGGAGGTGCAAGTCCGTGCCCGCGTCGGCGGCTTTGTCACCAGTGTCGAGTTCAAAGACGGCGACATGGTGCACGCCGGCGATCTGCTCTACATCATCGACCCGCGCCCGTTCGAGGCGGTGGCGACGCAAGCGGACGGTCAGCTTGCCGATGCGCGCGCCAAGACAGAGCTGGCCAAGCGCGAGCTTGAGCGCGGGCTCACCCTCGTAAAGACCAGTGCTGTCTCCGAGCAAGTCGTCGACCAGCGTCGCGCGGCATTGGAGGCCGCTCACGCCGCTGAGACTATTGCCGAAGGCGCGCTAAAGGCCGCCCAGCTTAATGTCGAATTCACGCATGTGGTGGCACCGATAACCGGCCGCGTCAGCCGTCATTTTGTGAGCGTCGGCAACCTCGTGCAGGGGAGCGACAACGGCGGCTCGACGCTACTTACCACGATTGTTTCAATGGACCCAATGTACGTATATTTCGACGTTGACGAGGCGACCTATCTTAAGAACAACAAACTGTGGTTTGAGGGTAAGCGGCCGAGCTCACGCGATACGCCTAATCCAGTGCAGGTGGCGCTGACCGGCGAGACCAAACCATCGCACGACGGCCATATGGATTTCATCGACAATCGGCTCGACGTCTCCACCGGCACGCTTCGCAGCCGCGCGATCATCCCGAACCACGATCTATCCATCCTGCCCGGCCAGTTCGGCCGCGTGCGGCTAATTGGCTCCTCGCCCTATGAGGCGCTTCTTTTGCCAGATGTAGCGATCGCGACCGATCAGTCGCGCAAGATCGTGTTCGTGGTCAAGGATGACAACACTGTGGAAGCGCGTGCGGTTGAACTCGGTCCGTTGGATCAAGGACTGCGCGTTGTTCGCACAGGCCTGAAGCCGGAGGATCGTGTCATCATCGACGGCCTCCAGCGAGCACGCGTTGGCGCTAAGGTGAGCCCGCGCAGCGTCGAGATCAGCGGCAGTAAGTCATGAATCTCGGACGTCTTTCCGTCAATCAGCCCATTCTGGCGATGGTGCTGTCGATCGTGCTCTTGATTGTGGGCGCGATCGCGTACCAGACGCTGCCCGTCTCTGAATATCCGCAGGTAGTGCCGCCTACGGTTACGGTCACCACGCAATACCCCGGCGCCTCGGCACAGACTGTGTCCGATACGGTTGCAGCTCCCATCGAGCAGGAGATCAATGGGGTCGAGGACATGCTGTACTTGTACAGCCAGGCGACCTCCAACGGCCAGCTCACGATAACCGTGACTTTCAAGCTTGGCACCGATCTCGACAAGGCCCAAGTGCTGGTGCAGAACCGCGTCGCGATCGCGCAGCCGCGGCTGCCGGAGGAGGTGCAGCGCAACGGAGTAGTCACCCGTAAGAACTCACCCGACATCCTGATGGTCGTGTTCATGCTGTCGCCCGACGATAGCTTCGACCAGCTCTACATATCGAATTATACGCTGTTGCAGGTGCGCGACCAGCTTCTGCGGCTCGATGGCATTGGCGACATCCAGATGTTTGGCGCGCGCGACTATTCGATGCGGTTGTGGCTCGATCCTGACCGGATCGCCAATCTCGGTATGACCTCTAGCGACGTCATTGCCGCGGTCCGGGCCCAAAACCTGCAGATCGCGGGCGGCCAGATCGCAGAGCCACCGATTGCGGATCGCGCATTCCAGCCGAACCTGGTCTTCACTGGGCGCCTCAAGGATATCAGGCAATTCGAGGACATCGTGGTGAAGGCTGGTTCCGACGGCCGTACCGTACGGCTGCGCGACGTTGCGCGGATCGAGCTTGGCGCGCTGGCCTACACTACCAACAGCTTCATACTACGAAAGTCAGCCGTTGCGATGGTGGTGACGCAGCGGCCCGGATCGAACGCGCTCGCCACCGCGAAACATATCTCCGACACGATGGTGCAGCTCAAGGCGAGCTTCCCAAAGGGGCTCGATTACAACATCGGCTACAATCCGACCGAATTTATCGCCCAGTCGGTTCATGAGCTAATCAAGACGATTTACGAGGCGATGGCGCTCGTGGTCATCGTGGTGCTGGCGTTCCTTCAAGGTTGGCGGCCTGCGATCATTCCAATTGTTGCGATCCCGGTGTCGCTGGTCGGCACATTTGCAGCGATGGCTGTGCTCGGCTTCGGCATCAATAACCTTACGCTGTTCGGCCTCGTACTTGCGGTCGGCATCGTGGTAGACGATGCCATCGTGGTTGTGGAGAATGTCGAGCGACATCTCCAGGCAGGTATGAGCCGGCGCGAGGCGGCTCTCAAGACGATGGAGGAGGTCGGCGGCGCGCTGGTCTCGATCGCCCTCGTGCTCTGCGCGGTGTTCGTGCCGACCGCGTTCCTCGGCGGCATTTCCGGGCGATTCTTCCAGCAATTCGCCGTCACAATCGCGGTCGCGACCGCGATCTCTTGCTTCTGTTCGCTAACGCTGTCGCCAGCACTGGCCTCCCGAATTCTTACTCGGCATGAGCAGAATCGTCCAACGGCGCGCTGGAACATCGTTGCACGGGGTTGGGACGGCTTCACCGCGCTTTTCAATTGCATCTTCGAGCGCCTAGCGCATGGCTACGCGGCCGCCACCGCCTTCGTGATCCGACACACGGTGGTGATGCTGGCAATCTACCTCGCGCTGATCGGCGGCGCTGGCTGGCTGCTCGCCACCACTTCTCAGGGCTTCATCCCGGCGCAGGATCGTGGTTATCTGATCATCTCGGTGCAATTGCCGGGCGCCGCGTCGCTGGTGCGGACCACCGCGGTGGTGCGGGAAATCGAGCGAATTGCGCTGGATACGCCAGGGATCATCCGTGTCGCGGCGTTTGCTGGCTTCTCCGGCGCGACCCGCACGCAGGCGGGCAACGCCGCGGCACTGTTCCCCGTCTTCGACGACCCCGAGGCGCGAGTTAGGAAGGGCCTGACTGCCAGCGTGATCACTGCGGATCTGCGAAAGCGGCTGTCGGCGATCCAGGGCGCCTTCATCATCGTCATCCCACCGCCTGCGGTGCCAGGCATCGGCACCGGCGGCGGCTTCGCCATCCGCATCCAGGATCGACAGGGGCGCGGTCCCGAGTTGCTCGGAGCTGCCACGGACGAACTCGTGGCCGCCGCGCGGAAGTCGCCAAACCTAACGTCGGTGTTCTCGCCGTTCACGGCGAATACGCCGCAGCTATTCGTCGACATCGATCGCGTGAGGGCGCAGAAGCTCGGTGTTCCCATCGCCAGCATTAACGATACGATCCAAACCTACTTCGGTTCGACCTATGTCAACGATTTCAACCTGTTTGGGCGCACCTATCATGTCACCGCGCAGGCAGATCTGCCATTCCGAAGAGAGGCCTCTGATTTGGCGCGGCTGCGTACCCGCAACGCGGCCGGTGACATGGTTATGCTGGGGAGCGTAGTGGACTTCAAGGATATCTCCGGGCCCGATCGTGTCGCGCGCTACAATCTCTACTCAGCATCCGAGCTGCAGGGCGAGCCGGCGCCAGGCGTGAGCTCGAAGACCGCGCTCAACACCATCAAGCTATTGGCCGACAAAACATTACCGAGCGGTTTTTCTTTCGAATGGACCGATCTGTCCTATCAACAGGTGACGGGTGGCAATGCCGGGCTCTATGTGTTCCCGATCTGTGTGCTGTTCGTCTATCTGGTGCTGGCGGCGCAGTACGGCAGTTGGACGCTACCACTCGCGGTGATCCTGATCGTGCCGATGTGCCTCTTCGCGGCCACCATCGGCGTGCGCATCATGGGCGAGGACATTAACATCCTGACCCAGATCGGCTTCGTGGTGCTGGTGGGACTTGCGGCCAAAAACGCGATCCTGATCGTCGAGTTCGCGCGGGACATCGAGCTTGAGGGCAAACCGCGCCTGGAGGCGGTGATCGAGGCCTGCCGGTTGCGACTGCGGCCGATCCTGATGACCTCGTTCGCCTTCATCCTCGGCGTGCTGCCGCTCGTCGTCTCCACCGGACCCGGATCGGAGATGCGCCAGGCCGTCGGCGTGGCCGTGTTCTTCGGTATGCTCGGAGTTACGCTGTTCGGCCTAATCTTCACGCCGATCTTCTACATGGTCGTGCGCAACCTCGCGGAAGGAAAGGATGAGGGCAAGCCGACCCACGCGATGGCCGCCGCGGCGGAGTGAGTTGCGGTTACGCCGATCGAGATGAAGCCAGAACGGCCGCCGCCGAAGAGGCAAATGACCGAGGAGAGAATTCCCATGAAGGCGATCATTGTGACGGACCGGGCTGCGGGAACGGCCGGTATGAAGCTGGTGGAGCAGCCCGAGCCACAGGCAGCGATAAACGACGTCGTCGTTCAGGTTCGTGCGTCGGGTTTCACGTGGGATGAGCTGACGTGGCCCCCAACCTGGACCGATCGCCTCGATCATGACCGAACACCGTCGATCCCTGGGCACGAGTTGGCCGGAGTGGTCACCGCGCTCGGCTATGGCACGACGGGGCTGTCGGTGGGACAGCGGGTGTTCGGCCTCACGGACTGGTATCGCGACGGCACACTGGCTGAGTATGTCGCGGTCGAGGCTCGCAACCTCGCGGCGCTCCCGGGCGACGTCGATTTCACCGTGGGCGCGAGCCTGCCGATGCCGGGCCTGACCGCGTGGCAGGGACTGTTCGAGCACGGCCGCCTTCAGGCGGGGAAGAGCGTCCTGGCGCACGGCGCGGCTGGCGTAGTCGGTTCGATGGTGACCCAGCTCGCGCGAGAGGCCGGCGCCTACGTCATCGGCACCGGACGCGCTGCCGACCGTCAGAAGGTGCTCGACTTCGGCGCTCAGGAGTTCGTCGACCTCGAGAACGATGTTTTGGAAGACGTCGGCCAAATCGATCTGGTTTTCGATGTCTTCGGCGGCGACATCGGAAAGCGGTCGGCGCGGCTGGTTCGAGCCGGAGGAACCCTTGTTTCAATCGTCGGGCCAAGCGAGGAACGGCCCGCCAACGGCTTGGCAGTCGATTTCGTCGTCGAGTCCGATCGTGCCCAACTGCGTGAGATCGTCCAGCGAGTACGGGACGGCCGACTGCGGACGAATATTGGCAACATCGCGACCCTCGACGATGCCGTCGCTTCTTTCAACCGGACCGAGCGACGCAAGGGGAAGACTATCATCGGCGTTCGTCCGTAGGGACCCGTGCCCCTTGATGCATGCAGTCGGTCGGCGCGGTCCGGGTCGCCCGCCTCCGTCTAATCAGCCCTAGCCACCACGAGGTATCCATGGTTTTCACGTTAAAGATCAACGGCAAACCCCATGAGGTCGATGTCGACGGCGACACCCCACTGCTGTGGGTGCTCCGCGATGTGCTCGGTATGACCGGGACCAAGTTCGGCTGCGGCCAGGCGCTGTGCGGCGCCTGCACCGTGCATGTCGACGGCCAGCCGGTCCGCTCCTGCCAAACACTGGTCGACAGCGTTGGCGACAGCGCGGTCACCACGATTGAGGCGATCGGCCAGGCGCCGCAGGGTGCAGCCTTACAGAAGGCATGGCTGGAGCTGGAGGTGGCGCAGTGCGGCTACTGTCAGTCCGGCCAGATCATGTCGGCGGCTGCGCTCCTGAAGGACACGCCGAAGCCGACGGATAACGACATTGACGCCGCCATGTCGGGGAACGTCTGCCGATGCGGCACCTATCAGCGCATCCGCGCTGCGATAAGACACGCTGCGGGAGTTTGACATCATGCCTATTACGAGAGAGCAGATCGTCGATGGAACGGCGATGTCGCGGCGCGCTCTTCTGCAGGGCGCAGGCTTGCTGCTTGGTTTTGCGCTGACCGGTGCAAGCAAGGTATCCGTCTTCGCGGCACCCGCTTCGCGGGTGGTCGAAGATGAGGTCACGGGTGCGTTCGCGCCGAATGGATTTATACGGATCAATCCAACCGGCGACGTGACCCTGGTCATACCGATGGCCGAGATGGGACAGGGGGTTTACACTGCTCTCTCGATGCTTCTGGCTGAAGAACTGGAAGTGAAGCTTGACCAAATTCAGGTTCAGCATGCGCCGGCAAATGATACGCTTTACGCCAACTCGTTCCTGCACATTCAAACTACAGGTGCTTCCTCCTCTGTACGTGCCTTCTGGACGCCGCTACGTCAGGCAGGGGCGGTGGGCCGCAATCTGTTGATTGCGGCTGCCGCAAAGCGCTGGAATGTCGATCCAGCGACTTGCCGAGCCAAGGATGGCGTAGTTTTCAATGCCTCGGGCTCGAAGCATCTGACCTACGGCGCACTAGCGAAGGCTGCGGCGAAATTGCCCGTGCCGCCTGCGGCAAACGTGAAATTAAAGGATCCAAAAGGATTTCGCCTGATCGGCACGCGTGCCAAGCGCGTGGATTCATCCATAAAGGTCGATGGGCGTGCGCTCTACGGCATCGACACGCGATTGCCGGGAATGAAGGTCGCGGCGGTTGCTATTTCGCCCGTACTCGGTGGCAACGCGAAAACCGTGGACGAGAAGGCAGCACTGGCGGTGAAGGGCGTCCGACAGGTGATCAATATCGATGAAGCGGTTGCTGTGGTGGCGGATCACTTCGGTGCGGCGAAGAAGGGGCTCAAGGCAGCCACCATCACGTGGGACGATGGGCCGAATGGCAAGATCAGCAACACCGACATCGTCAAACAATTGGAGGAAGAATCCCAAAAGCCGGGCGCGGTCGCCCGCAATGATGGCGATGCAGGGAAGACTCTTGCGAAGGCGGCGCAACGGCTTGACGCCATTTATCAGGTACCTTTCCTCGCCCACGCGGCGATGGAGCCGATGAATTGCACCGTTCATCTGCAGAAGCATCGTTGCGACATCTGGGTTGGGACGCAGGCGATGGCGCTCACACAGTCTCTGGTCGTCGAACTCACCGGCCTGCCAAAGGATGCGATCAAGATTCACAATCATCTGATTGGCGGTGGCTTCGGCCGACGGCTGGAGGCGGATGGCACGGTGCTGGCCGTCAAGATCGCCAAGCACGTCGATGGCCCAGTGAAGGTGATCTGGAGCCGCGAGGAAGACATCCAGCACGACATGTATCGGCCGTACTACTTCGATCGGCTATCGGCTGCGCTTGATGCGGCCGGCAAGCCAATCGCTTGGACGCATCGGATCGCCGGCTCCTCGATTACCGCTCGATATATTCCCTCTTGGTTCAAGGACGGAGTAGACCTCGATGCCGTAGAATGCGCGGTCGGGCCTTATGCGCTGCCCAATATCCACGTGGACTATGTCCGGGTCGAACCCCCTGGTGTTCGGACTGCTTTCTGGCGCGGCGTCGGACCGACTCACAATGTCTTTGTAGTCGAAAGCTTCATGGATGAGCTCTCGCATGCCGCGAAACAGGATCCTGTCGCTTATCGCAAAGAATTGCTTAGTCACAATCCGCGAGCGCTTGCTGTTCTGTCCCTTGCCGCGGAAAAAGCAGGCTGGGGATCGCAACTTCCAGCCCGGAATGGCCGCGGGATTTCGGTACAATTCGCCTTCGGAAGTTACTTGTCGGCGGTCGCCGAGGTCGAAGTGGCGGCCGACGGTTCTGTCAAGGTCAAGCGGATCGTCTGTGCGGTTGATTGTGGCATGTGCGTCAATCCCGATACGATCGAAGCACAGGTTCAGGGTGGAACGATTTTCGGGCTAACCGCCGCGCTTCATGGCTCGATCACTTTCAAGGATGGGCGCGTCGAGCAGAGCAATTTCGATAACTATCTGCCGATGCGCATCGACGAAGTGCCGGTGGTGGAGACGCACTTGATTAGGAACGCAGAAGCTCCAGGTGGCATCGGTGAAGCTCCGACAGCGATTGCCAGTGCTGCAGTGACTAATGCGATCTTCGCCGCCACCGGCAAGCGTGTGCGCAGCCTGCCGATCGATACGGATTCGCTGAAGTCGTCGTCATAGTCCTTGCCTATCCCGGCGCGCTGCAGCGTGCGCGGGGACGATGGTGCAGAGCCGAGTGGGTCCAAACGAGACGATTTCGTGGAATGCACCATTCAAGGGCTGGGCTCAGATGGTGCGGCGCTGCGAGAGTGGTAGCAAGAAGTTGCTGCAGGAGCGCTGGATGGATCTTGCAACGGTCGATGGGTGAGTTGCCCCATGGCTACGCACCGTATTAATGGCTGGCGTTGTTGACATCATAAAGCCAGAGCTGACTTTTCAACGTATCCGTCCGGTGAAGCCCGGTGAAGGCCGCCTTGCCGAATGAGATGAGGGCGGCCGGCGTGCGGCCGCCCTCTACAGCCTCATCGCGGCGAACGCCAGACCTTGGAGGGCTATGCTTGATTAATTGCGACATGTGGCACATGCTAGGTGACACGTCACGCGAGGGCTGCCATGACTGCCGCAGCCGAGAAGCCGGCTCCAAAGGGGCCAGGCAATGATCTGCAGAAGGTGGCCGATTTGCTCGGCGGGCCGCGCATCCTGTCGCGCCGGATTACAAGCGCTCTCGACGTCCACGAACTGCTGCTGGACGGACTGCCAGGTTCTGCGTTGACCTACTTCGCCAGTCACCTCAACTTCATTCAAACGGACTCGCTGGAAAAAGCCTTCGGAATGAGCCTTCGCACCTTTCAGCGACGCAAGGACGCTCCGGACAAGCCGCTCAGCCAGGAGCAAAGTGGGCGGACCTGGAAGTTTGCCGAAATCCTGGCCAAGGCCACGGACGTGTTCGGTTCGCAGGAAGAAGCCGAGCAGTGGCTCGAGCGTCCGGCCATCGGTCTTGACCAGCGTCGTCCGATCGACCTGCTTGCCACTCCGGCGGGCATCGAGCTAGTTGAGCAATACCTCACGCGGCTCGCATACGGCGTCTATGCATGACGCCTTTTGTAGAGCCATCGGGAGGCGGCAAGCTCATCGCTTTGCGCCTCGATCAGGCGCGCTTTGCCTCGATCTGGGATAGTGGCGAAGGCGCATTCCAGGTCGGCGGCCGGTGGAACGCAAAGGCCTTCGCGTCGTGTATTGCGCGCTTGCTCCAGCTACCGCGATACTCGAAGTGGCGGTTCACAAAGGCTTCAAAGCGCTCGAGACTCTGCCGCACGTACTGACCGCGCTTCATATCGTCGACGTGTCTGACGTTCATATTGTTCGCCCTGTCGACGTTCCGAACGCCAATTGGCTGCGACCGGGAATCCCAGGCGCAGGCCAGCAGGCGTTCGGGATGTGCTCTTGGCCAAGCACAAATTCGTCGTGATCCCAACTGTGGTGTCCAGTCACAGCTGGAAGATCGTGGAAAGCTATCGCAAAAGCAAGGTACGCGTCCGGGCAAGACCCTGGTCCCGCAAGCTCGCCGTTGACTCGGTGGTTTGGCAGCCAGATCGAGTGAGAAATGACGGCATTGAGTTGTTGCTGCGGCATTCGTATCTTATAAAATACGGGATGTCCCGGGTTCTGTTGAATTTCTGAAGAGGTCGGCGTTGCCCACCTTGAGCCGGTAGGCTCGGGGTGCTGATTCCACAAAGGAGAGCAACGCCATGACGAGAGATATCACACCGGCTGGTTGGCCGGCGACCGGGGCTGTGGACGAAGCGTTTGCAGAAGTGCGGGCGAGCTTCGATCGGTTCTGCCTTGCGGCAGGGATCGAGGCGCTCGGCACGATGATGGAGGCGGATGTCACGGCGGCCTGCGGGCCGCGCCACGGTCGCGACGCGGCGCGGCGGGCGCACCGTTGGGGCCGAACGCGGGGACGGATCGGCTTCCACGGCGGCAAGATCGAGGTCGAGCGCCCGCGGGTCCGGGGCGTGGACGGCCGCGAGGTCACGATCCCGAGCTGGGAAACGGCGGCGGAGGAGGACTGGCTCGGTCGCTGGGCGATGAACCTGATGCTGATCAATGTGTCGACGCGCCGGTTCGGCCGCGCTGTCCGGCTGCCCGAGGGTGACGTGCCGGCACCGCCCGGATCGGGGTTTCGAAGTCGGCGGCCTCGCGGAGGTTCGTAGCGCTGTCGGCGGCGCGGCTGGCCGACTTCATGGCTGCCGATCTGTCCGCGCTCGACCTTCTGGTGGTCCAAATCGACGGGCTGCATCTCGGCGACGATCTCGTGCTGGTGGCCGCGATCGGGGTTGACGGCGAAGGCAACAAGCATCCGCTGGCGCTGGTGGAAGGGGCGACCGAGAACGCCGCAACGGTTCAGGCCCTGCTGGACAACCTGGTCTCGCGCGGGCTCGACCCGACGGTGCCAAGACTGTTCATCGCCGACGGCGCGAAGGCGTTGTCGAAGGCGATCCGCCGCACCTTCGGTTCGGCCGCTGCGATCCAGCGCTGCCAGATCCACAAGGCGCGCAACATCATGGAACGCCTGCCGAAAGAGCATCATGCGGCCACCCGTCGGGTGCTGCGCCAGGCCTGGGAGCTCGATGACGCCGACAAGGCTGAAAAATTGATCCGCAATCTCGCGCGTCGACTCGACCAGCAATGGCCCGGCGTAGCGGCCAGCATCCTCGAAGGCCTCGACGAAATCCTGACTGTCGTCCGGTTGAAGCTGCCGAAGGAGCTTCGTCGATCGCTCGCTTGTACCAACATCGCCGAGAACATGATGGGCACCATTCGCCGCGTCACGCGCAACGTCAAACGCTGGCGGGATGCCGGCATGGCCTTGCGATGGGTCGCGGCCGGCATGATCGAGGCCAACAAGGGCTTCCGACGATTGAAGGCGCATAAGCAATTGTCGGTTTTGCGTGCGGCCCTTCAAGCTCGCCACAATCGCATGACGATCAACCCCGTTGCCCACGTCACGAGGGCCGCGTAACATTCATTCCGGCAACGTCGGCCCGACGTAGTTCAACAGCGATCGGGACATCCCCTAAAATACGGCGTGGCGTAGGTTAGAGAAACCGGCCAATTGTCTTAATCCGTTAGTGACTTGGCTCGCTCGCCAGTGGCGTTGGAGAAGAGCAATGGCCAAAACTAGACCATTTGACGCATCCGAGTATCTGGACAGTCCTGAGGCGATCGCCGCTTACCTAAGCGAAGCCTTCGAAACCAATGATCCAGGCTTCGTCACCGACGCTATCCGCATTGTTGCCCGCGCGCGCGGTATGTCCGCTCTTGCAAAGGATACAGGTCTTTCACGCGAAAACCTTTATCAGGCCCTTAGTTCAGAGGGACATCCCGAGTTCAGCACCGTTATGAAAGTACTTGGTTCTCTTGGTGTTGAACTGCACGCCCAACCAAAAGGCGTATTCGGGTCGCTGCCATATAAGGGGCCAGCAAAGTCGATCGCGGATATGGAGGCGGGGATCGCCGCGGAGGCGAAACGGCGGCATGCTCGCAATCGATACTAGTCTCATCTTGCGCGATCTGGTGGGCCACGATCCCACCTGCCATTCGCGCGGCAGGTCAATCCGTCGATAATCCCCCTAGTGCTTTTGTGCGCGTCCAACGACCGCCCCGGCTACGCCGTTTTTTGGCAAGGCTGATCGCGCTTAAGCGGCGTGAGCGACGCTTTGGGGCTGCCAATTCCAAGGTAGTAGTTCGTCAATGCGCGTGGCAGGGTGATCCGTACGCATGCGGTGAAGACCCTTGGCTGGATCTGTCGTTTCCGTTTGGTCTGGGTTCGCCGCAAGATGGTTTTGATGTTCAGTCCGGGGTTAGTGGTTTCCTTGGAGTCAAGTTTGAATCAATCCGAGCCGGATAGCTGTAATCGTGCCTCCAATCGGAGTGCTTTGAGGTGATCCCGCAAGCTCGTCCTTCACCCGTGGGTTCGGCATTTTTCATCAGGCCGGAAAAGATTGACGTCTTTTGGGCCATAGTGACGTTGAACCCGTTGACCAAATCTCTATTTTCCAAGCAGGAGAGTTATCATTTTGAAGTCGACCCGCGACAGTCCAAACATACCGGTACAGCCGAACGTCAGGCGGCGTACGGTTTTGGAAACGGCACGGAAACTTGGTCTGCTCGGTGGCGAAAACCGTCGGATCGGCGGCCGCGTTTGCCAAGATCTGGTGGCAGCTGCGAAGAAAAAATCCGGCATATCGTCCGACACCGAGCTTATCGAGTACGCGCTAGCGGCGGTGGCGCTCGAAGACGACTTCGGCACGAGACTCATCCGTCGCAAAGGCCAGGTCGCGAAAGACGTCGACCTTGAGTTTTGATCTGCTCCGTGCGCTGCGGCGGATCAAGCGGCGTCGCACTGCGACCGCGATTCCCCGCCGCCATGCGAGTCGTGGAGACGAAGCATCTCTGAAAGCTTGCTTGAAAGTAGGCATTCGTCATCTTTGCCGGACAGTTGATTGGGCTTAAGCAGCGTGAGCGACGTTCTGCGGACGCCAGTTCCAGGGGAAGAGTTCGTGAATGCGCTTGGCAGAGTGATCCGGCGCTTTACTGCTCGCGCGGCGAGGCGCAACGTCTTGGAGCCTTGTCGAGCCTCCGTGCTTGTTCGGCCTGCGTAGCGGATCTCAACATCGGACGGTGCCGGCGAAATTGGAAATATCCTTTGGGCATGCATTTCATGATTAAGGGAAAAGTCGCCTAGGACACGCGTGCATCTTGCCCTTATCGATTAGCCATCGAGAAGTGCGCCATACTCGCGGTGTAGGGCGGCGTAGAAAGACATGAAGGGGCGCTTCGCGATCACTGGCTCCCCGATCGACTCGCAAGGCTTCGAAAACGCCACCCGCCTATCGTAATGTCTGTCCCAGGCCATTCAGCTCCTGCGGGTGCGGAGCAGAACGATGCGCCTGTCTTCGACTTTGTGGTAGGCCACTGCGAGGCCACCGTCGCCGAGGGCATTCAAAGCGGCTCAGGCCGCTTGTTCCGGATTTTTCTTTCCACGTTCGCTCATCAGACACGGGATCAGGCAATTCGGCTGCCTGCGCAGACGAGGCGGCAGTAAAAAGATGCTTAGACGTTCAACTGGGCCGTGCCCTGCCAAGGTCTCGCCCAACGATCCGCTACTTCAACGTCGCAAGATAGGCATCGAGGTCAGCCCGGTCCGTCGGGTTCTTCAGCCCTGCGTAGGGCATCTTGTTTCCGGGAACTACCTTCTGGGGCGATTCCAAATACGCATCGAGGATCTTCGTATCCCAGACAATATCGGACTTCTTCATCGCGTCACTGTAGGGGAACCCGGGAGCCGTACCCGCCTTTCTGCCGACGATTCCTCCCAGGCCAGGCCCCACACGATTGGCCTGATCCGTAGCGTGGCACGTTGCGCAAGCTTGGAAGATGGTCTTTCCGTGCGCGGCGTCCTGCGCGTGGCCCGGATTGGCGGCGGCTCCCGCAAACAAGAGCGCCGCGAGAATCGCACGAAGTGTTCCTGCGCTGTTCATTACGAACATCCTTTTTTATCGGGATCAGAGGTGGCGCGGCTGCGCGAAATCGTTGAGATCGTCTCCGAGTCGAGGCGGGTGGTGTGCCTAGCAGACCAGATCCGCGCGGCTACAGCCGGGCCTACATTGGTACTTTCATCGCGCATCCTTCGCTGGCCGCGCGCCTCACGGCGAATCGCGCGATAGTTTCAGTCCTTAACGGGACGGCCGCGTGCGCTCGACCGCCCGCCCACACCGAAAGATCGGATACAGCGGACAAAATGAGAAATTCCTTTTGGACATGCATTCGATAGGCGTGAGATATCGTCCAAGAGGCCTGTGGGCGTGGCGTAGGAACATAAAAAGGGCAATTCGCGATCACTCTTTCCCGTTGGGTTGCTTCGAATCGTCATGCGCGAGCACTCCTTCCAGCTCGAGCCTGGATCCGGCTCCAGCGCTTCGCGGGGAAACAGGTAGGGAAGCACCCAATCGGCCCGGATTGGCTTCGGCGTGACGATCGCGACCGAAACGACGAGATCGCGACAAGTGCGCGGCTTGAACCGCGGTTATACTCACCCGCGCGCGGCTTTTGATCTGGAACGTGCCCATCCTGCTCGCCTTACGATTCGTCGCATACGAGTTGCGAGGGGGTCGAGCAGTCCGCGATCACATCACGACCTGCGGGTCCGACACCCGTGCGTACGATCGGTCCGTGACGAAGCCAGCTGTGCGATGGCGGCTCGGGGCTTCCTGACGCGCGTCGGCGAGCGTTCACGCGAATTCATAAAGTTTCCCAAGTCGTTGAGACGCTCAGCGGGCTCATTCATGTTACAGCTGAATATATCTAATTCGGCTGTCACCACTAATGGGTCAGCCGCAAGTGGCTATTTGTCCTGAGTGTTTAGTCGGAGGCAACGAAGACCGAACCAATCAAAATCCCGGATCAGGTTAAGGCGCGGAAGGACCCTTCGCTCGGTTGCGAGATTGGCTGCTTGCGAGATGCGTCCTCTCGCCGCCCGCGCTGAGCTCATGAACCTGAGCAACATAGAGGCGTTTTCGACGTGGCAGGTGGGCCATTCTGGCGTATATCGCGACAAGACCTCGACAAGTTGATGACCACATTGGACGTCACCTTCGTCAGGCTATCGCAATGCGTGCTTGCGACGGGGGCTCACCTGGCCGTCGCCTGCGCGGATGCCACCACCATCCACTACTGTCTTCGAGGCGTCGGGTTCATTCTCCTGGACGGTGAAACGCCCATCCGCCTAACGCCGCATACACTGGTGATAGTCCCGCCTGGACGAGCAATGACAATTGTC
Source organism: Bradyrhizobium sp. CB82 (assembly GCF_029714405.1). Taxonomy (NCBI): domain Bacteria; kingdom Pseudomonadati; phylum Pseudomonadota; class Alphaproteobacteria; order Hyphomicrobiales; family Nitrobacteraceae; genus Bradyrhizobium; species Bradyrhizobium sp. CB82. The sequence continues at coordinate 2,133,724 of NZ_CP121650.1, forward strand.
GCCACGGAGCGCCCGACCGCACTACGGAAGGTCGGCAAGGGCGGCGACTGCCTCTTCGTGCCCGGCTCGTCGTACCGGCACACCATCGGCGATGGCGAGCCGACACTGGTGCTTGCGTGCGGCATGTTTCGAGCCACCTACGGCCCAGCACTGGACTTGTTCGCATCCCTTGCAACGCCCATTGTCGAGACGTTCGACGTACATGACCAACTCGACCAGGTGATAGCCTGCGCAATAGCCGAGCTCGCGGCCCAGGACGTCGGTGTGGGGCCAATGTCGGCGTCGCTGCTGAAGCTCGTGTTGCTCGCGCTGCTTCGACGTTGCCTAGTCTCGACGAAAGCGTGGGTCGAGCGCTTCGCGATCTTAAGCGACCCGCCGATCGCACGAGCTTTCGCCGAGATGGCGTCGCGCCCCTCCTTTCCGCACACCGTACAAAGTCTATCCCACGCCGTCGGTCTCAGCCGCTCAGCTTTCATGGCGCGGTTCTCAACTGCCTTCGGTGAGGCGCCCATGTCACTCCTGCGCCGCCTTAGGATGCGCCTCGCTGCTGACCTGCTCTCAGCCAACGCGCTATCGATCGACCAGGTCGCCCTAAACGTCGGCTACCGGAGCCGGAGCAGCTTTACGCGCAGTTTTCGTCGGTACTACGGCAGCGACCCTTCAGAATACCGCTCCAAAGCGCAGAGCGCACGGTCCTCAAGGGCTGCTCCAACTGAAGATGCGATTGAGCAATCCGATGCCGCGTGAGAATTTCGTCCGCAAGAGCGTTGGTGCCGCCGCCGGCGAGCTCATAGCGGCCTTGTGATGACACCGAGCTCGATCGACTCAGTGCCCTCTCGGGTCGGGCGCGAGCGAAGCGTCGACATCTCAGGCGGCGCGCTGCTCGTGGAGGTGACTCCGGCATCTCGTAGAACGAATTCTGCGGAATCCCGACCTTCAACGAGTTGACGCCACGGCTGTATCGCGCATCCAGTCGAGGCTCGGTGCGGATTCAGGCGAGCGTCTTAGCTCGTTTGCACCGCGTAAGCCCTCGGGCCGTGGCATCGATGCGCTGGAAGCCGCTCGCCCTCTGCGAGCTCGCCGGCGCGGGCGCGCTCGCCATCTCCGGGAGCCTTTCGTGCGGCATTTCCTTCTGGGGGACTTCGATCGACCAGTCTCGAAACCGCGCGACCTTGATAAAAGCGTCCAGCGCCGGCGAGTAGCGGCGCCCCTGCACGGCCAGCAGCCGCACCTCCCGCGAAATCGGGTCGCCTTCGAGCGGAATAGTCTTGAGCGTCGGAAGGCATGGCATGTGCTCGGGCGCGAGTACCACGCCGAAGCCAGCGGCGGCCAGGTACTGAAGGTGCAAGTCGTGACCGCTGCAGTGGCCCAGATGCGGCGGTTCCTTGGGGAAATACGACCGTTGAATCTTTGGGGCGACGTCGCATCCGACGCGCTCCAGCAAGACGGTCTCGCGGAGGTCGTCAATTCCGATCGAGGGGCGATTTGCGAGCTGGTGTGTCGGCGCCAGAACCGCGACGTAGCGCTCTTCGAAGAGCAACCAGTCGTCGATGCGGGCGGGTATGTCCTGCACGTCCCCGACGATTGCGGCGCTGATCTCCCCCTCAAGCAGCAGGTCGATGAGCTTCTCCGCCGTTTCCTCGCGCAGTTCGACATTAAGTCCTGCGACGAACTTTGCAATCTCAGTGATCAGATCGACAATGAGCGAAGCCGAGATAGAGGGGGCGAGGCCGATCTTGAGTGGCGCGATCTCCTTGCGTTGAAATTCTTTAGCTCTGCGACGTGCTGTTTCTGCCGAGGCCAGTGTGCGCGCCAGCATCGGAAGAACCTCCTTCCCGAGGTCGGTGAGCTGCGTCAGCTGGCGCTCACGATAAATTAACGGGCCCCCAAGTGCCTGCTCCAGCTTCTGGATCCCCTTGGTCAAAGCGGGCTGTGTTACATTGCACTGCTCGGCCGCGCGGGTGAAGTTAAGCGTGGACGCGACCGCGAGGAAATAGCGAACTTGATGAAGCTCCATGGGTCTCCGATAACTTGCTCCTGTCTATGCACTTGACGCCGTGACGGGGGCCGCCGAAATCACGGCATATGGGTGCCACTTGCATGCACACGTTGGAACGGCTCAGTCTATTGGTTTGGACGCACGGACACGCTTTCTGGAGGCTCTGAGAGTTGGGCTAGTGCGCGGCGAGGTGGCGGAGCTCCCTGACGAGGAAATCGGCAAACCCTTCACGAAAAGCGCATTCAGTTCTATCGAGCCGAAATCCCATTCAGGCAGCACCCGCACGAGCTGCCCATTCTCCAGCTCTGCCCGCACGCTGATTTCGCCCGACGCGGCAATCCCTAGCCCGGCGACGGCGCTTGCTGTGGCTCCTTCGCTGGTGTTGATCGCGAGCGACTCCAACGCGCTCGGAGGTGATACGGCCGTCTTTTAAGGGGAGAAGGTCGGCGATGAGTGCGCCGGACTGACGATCACCGAGTGGTGCGCGAGGTCCGAGAGCGTGTCGGGCGTGCCGTGCTCTCGTAGGTGGTCCGGGGGGCCCACAGTACCCTCGGAAGCTGTATGATTGACCCTTCTTCATTTTAGCAAGAATGAGGGATTTGCCCGCCATACTCACCATGGCGACCGCAGCTCAAGGGCGAAAATCCGCGTCACGAATCTGATCCGAAAGTTCCGTCGAGCCGATCCTCATCGACCAGTGCGCCCTCTCCCCGCGGCAAGGCGAGCCTCAGCCCTCCCAGCGACGGTCGGCTGGCAACTCCAAGACGAAATATAGTTTTTCTTTCAACCGGCCTCACCGAAAATATGGAACCTAGCATCGCCCGCTCATCGTGTACGGGCCGAAAATCGGTTTCGCGCGAAGGTGCGAGCCTGATTGCGAAGCAAATCCCGCATGGATTGTGGGCGTCCGCCGGAAGGAAAGCAGTCGCAGGATGTCGAAGCGGACGAACTCTACGATTTGTTCGAGTGCATTAAACCTTCGGATCGTCGTCCCGCGCCCTTTTGGGTGCCCGAGCTCAACCGGCGCTCAATTGAGCCGCTCGTGACAATCGCCTTAGGCTTGGCGCAACGGAGATCAAAGAAAGACCTGGATGCGTTATCGCCCGGCCGAAATGTAAGTCCCTCGCAACACCTGCCATTCTGGAGCCTGATCATGAGAAGAATCACTGTTCTCGTCGCCTCGGCTCTGATCATTGCATCTACTAATGCCGGGCCTGCCGCAGAGTCCAACTTAAACAAGGATGTTAACGCCGCTCGCGCGGCTTTGGCGACGGTGCACAGCAAACCCGCCAATGCGGCCGACAAGGACGAGGCTTGCCGCGTCTACCTCGCCTCATTCTATCAGTCCGCGATGCTGCGGCAAGCCGCAGCTGGCGGCGTCGACGGCGCGAGGGTGTTAACTGCGCTCGATTCCGTGATCAATATTTTCAACGATCTGTTGGCGCCGAAATGCGGCGGTTGACCCTCACTGTTCTCTGACAATGACAATGGGCGCTGGGCCGCAGATGATCGTATTCCCGTTTACAACTACCTGGATATGGTTTGAGATCGCCATGGCAGTTCACTCAATCTCCAACACTACACTCCACAATTTGGTCGCAGGTCCCACGATCTTTATCTGCGACGAGTGCGTCGAGCTCTGCAGGGACGTTATCCGTGAGGAGCACAAGTCCTCGCTGGTCAAGTCGCGCGACGACATTCCGACGCCGAAGGAAATCTGCAAGGTGCTGGACGACTACGTGATCGGCCAGAGTCATGCGAAGAAGGTCCTCTCGGTCGCGGTGCACAATCACTACAAGCGCCTCAACCACCAGACCAAGCACAACGACGTCGAGCTCGCGAAGTCGAACATCCTGCTGATCGGTCCGACCGGTTCGGGCAAGACGCTGCTCGCGCAGACGCTCGCCCGCATCTTGGACGTGCCGTTCACGATAGCGGATGCGACCACGCTGACCGAAGCTGGCTATGTCGGCGAGGACGTCGAGAACATCATCCTGAAGCTGCTCCAGGCCGCCGACTACAACGTCGAGCGGGCCCAGCGCGGCATCGTCTACATCGACGAAATCGACAAGATCAGTCGCAAGTCCGACAATCCCTCGATCACGCGCGACGTGTCGGGCGAGGGCGTGCAGCAGGCGCTGCTGAAGATCATGGAAGGCACGGTGGCCTCGGTCCCGCCCCAGGGCGGCCGCAAGCATCCGCAGCAGGAGTTCCTGCAGGTGGATACCACCAACATCCTGTTCATCTGCGGCGGTGCGTTCGCCGGCCTCGAGAAGATCATCTCGGCGCGCGGCCGGTCCACCTCGATCGGTTTCGCCGCCCAGGTGATGGCGCCGGAAGATCGCCGGACCGGCGAGATCTTCCGTCACGTCGAGCCCGAGGATCTCTTGAAGTACGGCCTGATCCCCGAATTCGTCGGTCGTCTGCCGGTCGTGGCGACGCTCGAGGACCTGGACGAGACCTCGCTGAAGATGATCCTCACCGAGCCGAAGAACGCGCTGGTGAAACAGTACCAGCGGCTGTTCGAGATGGAGAACATCGAGCTTACCTTCGCCGACGAGGCGCTTGGCGCGGTCGCCCGCAAGGCGATCGAGCGCAAGACCGGCGCGCGTGGTCTGCGTTCGATCCTCGAAGCGATCCTGCTCGAGACCATGTTCGACCTGCCGGGCCTCGAAGGTGTGGAAGAAGTCGTGATTTCCCGCGAGGTCGTGGAAGGCACGGCGCGTCCGCTCTACATCTACGCCGATCGCTCGGGGCGCACGGTGGGAAGCCGCGCTATAGCGTACTAACTCGACCGGGCCAAACGACTGACGTCTACAACATCCGATCCGTTACTTGTTCTTACCCCGTCGTTTGCTACTGCGCCGGTGCTCAAATCGACGTCAACGAACCTAAATCGCTAAATAGTACGGCAATGTACTGTGATAGGAGTGAAACATGGGTGAGATCATTCGATTTGCACCAAAGTCGGAGCGAGAGCGAGCTCGCCTTGTTCGAGAAGCTCGAGCGATCTATGACAGCGTCTTCCCGCCGTCTGAATGCGCCTGCGACCAACCGGACAATGCATTCGCAAGCCACATGCGCGTGGGCGCAGACATCGATCACGGCGATGGGGGCGCATCATGATCGCGATCATCGCCGTACTCTGCAGCTTGTCTTCTCCGGTAAATTGCCACGAGCAGACCGTCACCACCTCGAACTTCGCCGACATCTCGATGCAGTCCTGCCTGATGGGCGCACCGCAGCTTGCCGACTGGATGAATCAGCATCCGACCGAGCGCCTCGCAGCATGGCGTTGCGTGCTCGGTAAGAAGGATGGCAGGGGCGCTTAGAGCCCCCGGGCCGATTTTGCTCCTCAAATAGGTTCCGCGACTCCGCGCTCAATCCGCGAGGAGTCAATTTGCTTGGGTTCAGGCTGGCGTGAGGAAATCTGCCAGGACTGGGATGAGATAAGCGCGGCCGAGCTCGACCAAGGCGGTCATGATCGGGTCGGAGCGAAGTATTCGCCGTAGGCCGCAGCTAAGCGGTCACGTCAACGACAGACGTCGATCACCACCTGTGCGCCCGCCGTGGCTCTTTGGCATCTCCAGTGACGATGTTGATGCCCACGACGCCGCGACGATGTCATGCCCGCTGGAGTAGAACGATCTTCGAGCTAATGATGCCTGTGCCGCCGATCACGATCTCCACGGGTTACTTTCCTTCGGTCGCGGGACGGTCATATTGTTTCGATAAGCCACCGAGGAGCTGCAGGCTCTTCCTGGCACGTCCAGTAGAAAGTAAAGAAAGAAACTTCGTAAACGCGCCCATGGAAGCTCCCACCGTCGCGATTGAGGCGTCGCAGGTAAATTCGACGACATGGACCGCTTCCGCCCTACGACGAAAGACCTTCGCTCCTCATTTGATGAGCGCGGTAAGCGCCTTGTCATTGATGTCCAGGCAGTAGACAGCGAGCAGCCTCGCGCCCGAACTCACATCACCGTGGGGCCGCCATCGATAAGGCTGCGCACGGGCGGTCGAGATAATGGTTCGGATCTTCGCGGGCTTTCTACCTCTGGGTATCGACCGGCCTTTTTTGCGGAGCCGGCACTTATGCCCCGATGGGCTTCACACCGTACTTTTGATAGTAGGTGCTCCTGATTTCGTCCTGACTTCGAGGAGGGCGGGCGAAGACATGGGCTGGAGATAGCAACGGGCTGATTGAAGTGGTTTCGATTTTGACAACGTGATCGACAGGATACTCTCGGCCATTCGTTGCCCGAACCCAGTCGGCGATCATCAGGGACTCGCCATCTGCTGGCGGCAGTATCAACGCACGGCCCTTGAATCGGTAGCCGCGCCTCTGGAAGATGTCGACTACGTTAATTTCGACAGCGGGATTGCGCTTCAAGTTCAATATCGTCCGAGGCGAGGCGATGTCGGCGAAGTAAAGAACGCCGTTTCTCACCGTCAAAGACGCCTTCGGGGAAAGATTTGGCGTTCCATCCTCGTTGACTGTCGCCACAAACGACAATATCGCCTGTTTGATGATTGCCTCCATGTCGGCAGTGATTTCAATCATAGATACCATCTCCTTGTTCTTCGCGAGCGCTTCTAGCCAGCTGTCACTTGCAGCCCGCGTTGCACCGCCGGCCGCGCAAGGCCACGGGTGAGCCACGCCTGCACATGAAGAAAGCGGTGGAAGCCGACGAGATCGCGTGCTTCGTAGAAGCCGATCAAATTACGCACCCAGCCGAGCAGCGAAATGTCGGCGATGCTGTAGTCGGTCCCCATCACCGAGTCCCGGCCCGCGAGCCGTTGGTCCAGGACACCGAGCAGCCGCGCTGATTCGGTCGCGTAGCGGTCGCGCGGGCGCTTGTCTTCATAGGCCTTACCGGCGAATTTGTTGAAGAACCCGACCTGGCCGAACATCGGCCCGACTCCGCCCATCTGCCACATCACCCATTGGATCGTTTCATAGCGGGTGTTTGGATCGGCCGAGATGAATTGTCCGGTCTTGTCGGCAAGGTAGAGGAGAATCGCGCCCGATTCGAACAGCGCGAGCGGTGTTCCGCTAGGCCCATCAGGGTCGTAGATTGCGGGAATCTTTCCGTTGGGGTTGAGCGCGAGAAAGGCCGGGTCGTGGGTTTCGTTCGCCATGATGTCGATCCGGTGCGGCTCGTAAGGAAGGCTCGTTTCCTCAAGCATGATGCCGACTTTCACTCCGTTGGGCGTGGAAGTGGAAAAGAGTTGCAGCCGATCGGGATACTGCGCCGGCCAGCGCGCAAAAATTGGATGATCGACGGTCACTTTCTTCCTCCTAGATAAGCGGGCCGCGCCGGGCCGGGGCAAAGGCGAATTCTCCGCCAGGATGCGAGCCGAGCTTGCCCGCTGGTGCATCCAGAAAAGCAGGCAACGATACGGCCGCGGTATGGCATGGGTACCCGGGCACGACCTTGGAAACCAGCTGAGAGACGACGGGATGGATGGGCACTGCCCGCCCCACGCACAGGCCCGCGGGGAAAGCGCCGACAATCCATATGGGAGGGGAGAACCGCTCGCCTTCGCTGCTTCCTCACGGACGAACTCGGATGATCGTTTTCCCGCTGATCCGCCGCGTCGGATTGAAAGCGGCGACAGCCTCGTCAAGGGGCGCGATGTTGCCGATGTGTGGACGAAGCCGTCCGTCCCGTACCCGCTGAATGATCTCACTTAGTTGGGCGCGATCGGACACCAGAACAAAGTCGATGGCCTGGCCGTCGGCGGGCCGCGCTTCGATCGGCCCGGCGATCGTCACCAGCGTTCCTCCGTTTCGCACCAGGCCAGCGGACCGTTTCCCGATCTCGCCCCCGATAACGTCGAAAACCAGATGGACCGCGCCGACGCCTTCGAGATCGTCGTTCTCCAGGTTGACGAACTCCTGTGCGCCGAAGTCGAGCGCCTTCTGACGGTCGGCGGCGCGTCCCGTGCCGATGACGTAGGCACCGGCCTCTCGTGCGAGCTGCGTCACCATCGAGCCGACCGCGCCGGCCGAGCCGTGCACGAGAATGCTCTGCCCCGCCTGAAGGCGACCGTGCACGAACAGTCCCTGCCAAGCGGTCAGCCCCGGCATGGCCACCGCTGCCCCCACCGAGAAATCGACGTCGCCCGGCAGCGGTGCGAGATTACGTGCCTCCACGGCCACATACTCGGCCAGGGTGCCACCGCGATACGAGTCCGAGAGACCGAACACCCGTTGTCCCACCGACAGTCCGGTGGTGCCATAGCCGAGAGCGGTGACGACACCGGCCAGCTCCTGGCCGGGAATCGTCGGCGACCGGTCACGGTCGAGGCGATCGGTCCAGGTTGAAGGCCACGTCAGCTCACCCGAGGTGAACCCAGACGCATGAACCTGAACGAGGACGTCGTTTATCGCTGCCTGCGGTTCTGGCCGTTCCACTAGCTTCATAGCCGCCGTTCCCGCAGCCTGATCCGTCACAACGATCGCTTTCATGGAATGATCTCCTTATCGGTTCATTGCTGGTATGTTGCGGCGATAATCTGCGCTTCAACAGAACAAGGCGGCGCCGAGGACAGCGACGAGTCTCATGACAGTGTTTCCTGTACTGGTGAACCGGCAGCGTGCGAGCCGTGGCACGTGCTCTTTCCCGTCCTGTCGGTGTGCGGATCGCGTGCACCGAGAACGGTGAGCAGGGTGGCGACGACGGCAAGTCCGGCGTATCCGAGCGTGATCTGCAGTAGCGAGAACGCATTGGAAAGTTGTCCGGAGATGAAGCTGGGGAAGGCGGCGCCGCTGTAGCAGAGAAGGTAGATCGCGCTGAAGATTGGTGCCCGTTCGGCGAGCGTGCTGCCGTGCAGCAGGCCGCGTGTGGCGGCGCTGATGGCGATGCCCTGGCCGGCACCGGCAACCATGGTCGCGGTGATGAACAACACCAGTGTGCCGGCTAAGATTGCAGTGCTGATGCCGATCATTCCGGCCATGAAGGTGATCATACCGACGCGTTGGGCTACCGCGGATGTGAACCAGCCACCAATGGGAGCGCCGAGAACGCTGGGGGTCATATAGGCAGCGAACACTAGCCCGAGGATCAACGGGCTGCGGGTGTGGAGTTCATCTTGTACAAGCGCAGGCATGAATGCTTGGTAGAAGCCCCCGCTGGCCCAAGTGGCCAGAAAGACCGCCGCCGCGACAGGGAGCAGATGCCTGACCCGCGCCGGTACGCTGACCTGGGGTAACAGCGATCGCCAAGCGCCCGGAGTTGGAGTTGCTGTTTCCGGACTGATTGTGACGAGTGCAACAGACAGTAATAGGAAGCAAACGCAGACGAGATAGATGAGTTCGCGCGGCCAGGGGCCGAACTCAACGAGCGCGCCGGATGCTATGGCGCCGATAGCGACGCCGAGCATCGGTCCTTGGCTCGTGACAACGGACGCCAACCACTCCGGTCTGCTGGGTGCCGCATCGACGATGTAGGAGGTCAGACTGCTGCCAGCCAACCCGGTGCCGAGGCCCACGAGGAGCCGGCCGGCCAGCAGAGTGTCGATGTCGTGCACATTCAGCAACAGCAGACACCCCAGCAGGAGAAGACCGAGGCTAGTGATCGCAGTGACCCGGCGGCCCAGATGATTGGACAGCCGTCCCAGTACCAACAGTGCGGTTATGGTGCCGACGGCGTACGCGACGACGGCCATCGAAATACCGGCGTTAGTGAACCCGTCTTCTGTCCGGTAGGTGTTGTAAAGGGGGATCGGAGCGGCCGCAGCGGCGAATGAGACCACCAAGGAAACTACCGCTGATAAAAATGCCCGCGGGAGCATTCCGCTCCGGTGAGACTGGCTGATCACTGGTGGCAAGTTTTGCATCGAGTAGCGAATCGGTCGTCTTCCAAAGAATTCGGGCGCGCAGGTCCGAGTTCTCCGATTGGTTTGCTTCACTAGGTGGCGGTGATATTGGTGCCAAGCTGACGAGTGGCTCCATCGCTGAGAGCTGCCACAGCCGTCCTTTGGTTATTGTCGATCAGGTACTGCCATCGTCGATCCGCGCGGCGTATGACGCCGCTCGCTGAGCCTCCAACGTATTTGCGACTTAGACCTTTGTCATCAATTGACCGATCCAGCACGATCAGGGCGAAATCGCCGGCAACGTACACGTGACGCGCGCTGGCCTTGAGCGGCTCGCACTCGAGTCGGGCGGCGATTTCGGTGGTAGTAGTTCGTCCGTCTCTCGTGATGAAGATGGGCTTTGGGTCATACACTGGCATCGTCGCGCTGACCTTCGGAGTGAAAACGCTCGAGCAGCGACGTCAGAATGTCTTCGGGTTTGGAAGCGAGCGGATTGGATCCGGACATCAGGGTCTCCTGCTCGTGCTGACTGAAACGGTTGTCCTGGTCGTTATTCGACTGAGTGGCTGTCAAGGTCGCAGCGCGGCTCGCAAGTTTCCAATAGCCAATACTTATGGTTTCCATAGCGGGGGGAATTGTGCGGCGACAGTCCTCAATCCCGTTCTTAGATCAAGACAAGTTGCTTAGCCGCGGCTGTGTCATCTACGTTAACCGAAAGCGTTGATCTTCGGCGGGCGTAGAGCGGTGCTTCTGTGTCCTCCGTCCGATCCGCAGCTACCGGTCGCCCCCGATTGACCAAGCAGATTTTTTGCTGACCTCCAAAGATTAAAGGTCAAGGCTGACTTCCCATGGCGGTCGACACGCAACCATCTCCTCGCATGGAGCCTCCGACACGCCTGGCTCCGTCTCCTATCGATGGAGCCGTATCACTGAGGGTCTTCCTTCGAGTTTCATGATCATCTGCTCCTGTGTCCTCAGCGACGGGGATCTTCGCCACGCAGTGAACACGGCTGACGCCGCGCTGCGCAATGCCAAGCAGATCTATGGGCACCCCGATTGCAGCGCCGAATGCGGCCGCTGTGCGCACACCATGAGGACGATTATCGACGAAGCGTACAGGGAGCGTGCACTAGCCTGTCAGGCTGGCTGCCCGCATGCTGGGACCAAGGATGAATGAGCCCAAACTCGCGTCGAAAATTGCCTTGGGTTCCCTTGATTTGCTGGACAGGCGTCTCCCGGTTTCATGCCCAGAGAATGCCTGTCTGCTTGTTCTTCGTCAGAATCGTTCTAGACTTGCGACGGTCAAGAACGGGCCTCAAGTCTTGGAGTTCATCATGCAGGGCGACCCGAAAGTCATCGAGTATCTCAACAAAGCACTGCGTCACGAGCTCACGGCAATTAATCAGTACTGGCTGCACTACCGCTTCCTGAATAATTGGGGTCTCCTAGAGATGGCTAAGGTCTGGCGCAAGGAGTCCATCGAGGAGATGGAGCACGCTGACAAGCTCACCGACCGCATCATCTTCTTCGATGGTTTCCCAAACATGCAGGTGCTCGATCCCCTGCGCATCGGCCAGAACGTCAAGGAGATTATCGAGTGCGATCTCGCCGCGGAGATGAGCGCGCGTGCCCTCTATGAGGAAGCGGCGACCTATTCCCACAGCGTAAAGGACTACGTCGCGCGCGACCTGTTCGAGACGCTGATGAGCGATGAGGAACATCACATCGACTTCCTCGAAACCCAGCTCGATCTAATCGGCCGCATCGGCCTCGAGCTCTACACCCAGAAGCATGTCGGCGGGCTCAAGACCGAAGAGCACTGAATTGTTGCGCGGTCCACGGCAATCGAAGAGGTGTGGCGACGAGCAGCTGTAGCGATTGGTGCCGCTCACGCTTCAGTTGTGCTCGATCACAGGCAGCCGTGCGCTTTGCGACCACGACGTTCCAGCGCCGCGGATGCCGGTTCATGGAGGGCCGTGGTTTCGCCACCGGCAAATGACGAGTTTTCCATGATTGCCGACCGGGTCCGTGCGACGAGCCCGGGGTATTCCGTCCTTCCTCTCGTCAGAATTGAAACCACTTCAATTTTACGGCTTCTTTCTCCCGCTCATGTCTTTGCTGATCCGCCTTGGGAGCCAGGAAGAGATCAGGAACACATATCGTGGGAAATACGAGCTGATCTCCGGGCCGTAGTAATCAGAAGCGCGCTCGGCGCAATACGATATGCTGCGTGGCAATTCAGGTTCTCGAGGTCTTATGTCTCAAGTCGACTGGTTGAGTCATCTCCTGCAAATCATCACCGTTACCGGCCAGCTTGAGGTCCGCTGCGCCTACGGCGCGCCATGGCGTGTTATCTGGCCTAGGGCGGCGGCGAACGAGATCCCCTACCATGTCATAGTCAAGGGCCGGGCGATTTTCGAGGACCCTGAATCGAGAACGGTGCAGGAGCTTGGGAGCGGGGATATCGTGCTGCTCCCTCACGGTTCGGCGCATGTGCTGCACGACGGCAGCGGAAAAACGCCAATCAACACGCACGAAAGCAGGGGCTCCGCAGGATGGATGTTGAGCGAGAACAATGGACGGGGTGAGCAACTAGATCTGCTGTGCGGACGATTTTTCGTCGTGCCACCCCATGATCGATTAGTTCGCAATTACCTGCCAGCAAATCTGGTCGTGCGGGCTCTGAAAAACCACGAGGAAGAGGACATCGCGTCGGCATCGAGCCAACTTTCCGGACTGGTCAGCCTAATGCGAATGGAGTCCGTTGAGGATAGAGCGGGAGGACGCGCCATTCTGAACGCCCTTTCTTCGGTCTTGTTCACTCTCGTTCTCCGCGCCGCGAGCGAAGCCGGCAAATCCACCGAAGGCTTATTGGCCCTTGCTGGAAATCCGAGATTGGCAGCCGCCATTGCTGCGATGTTCGCTGATCCGGCGCGACCCTGGAAGCTTCCCGACCTCGCCGATCTATGCGGCATGTCACGCGCAACATTCATGCGCCAATTTCAGGACAAGTTAGGCCGCTCCGCCCTCGACCTGTTGACCGATCTTCGCATGAGCATGGCGGCCAACGAGCTCAAGAAGCCAAGGATCAGCACGGAAGCTGTGGCTGAGATGGTCGGGTATCAATCGGTTTCGGCCTTCCGGCGTGTGTTTGCGGAGAGGATGGGGATGACACCGGGGGAATGGCGCCGACTGGCGCACAACGGGGATGAGTCCGAACCGTCGCCAGAATGATCCTTTTGAGCACCAATTTGAGCCAATAGAGGCTCGAAACGATCATGCCCAACGGTAAATTGGGCTCCGTCACTTGATAAACGGAGCAACCCAATGAACCAAGCCGCTACAACTGTTGCCGCTGCCGATCCGGAGCCCTGCCGTTCGCTTGGGCGGCCGCTGGCAAACGCCGTAATCGAAACCATTCTGAGCCGCAGTGCTGCGAAGTATTACGACGCGACGGCCGTCCTCAGCGACGATCAGATCCGCGAACTCGTGCGGATCGGTACGTCAGCGCCGACATCCTTCCATCTGCAGAACTGGCGCTTCATCGCCGTGCGCTCACCCGAAGCAAAGGCACGGCTGCTTCCGATTGCGTGGAATCAGCCCGCAATCACCGAAGCAGCCGTGACCTTCATCATCGTCGGCCAATTGGCCGATGCCAGCACGGTCCCTGAGCGCCTGGCTCCGGTCGTGGAAGCTGGGATCATGCCGGCACATCTGGTGCCGGAATGGGAGGGGCCTGCCCGCGGCTTGTACGACAATCATCCGCAGCGCCAGCGCGACGAGGCCGTGCGCTCCGCGAGCTTCGGCGCCGCAGCTATCATCTATGCGGCCCGCTCGCTAGGCCTGGGGTCGACACCGATGATCGGTTTCGATTCGGAAGCCGTGCACAAAGAGTTCGGCCTGGCCGAACACGAAATTCCGGTCATGCTGTTGACCGTCGGGCCGGAGCGGGCCGGCAACTGGCCGCAGAAGCCGCGTCTGCCCGTGGCCGACGTGCTGCACTTCGCATAACCAACTCTGAAATCAATCATTCAAGGAAAAAATATCATGACCAGAGCCACCGCTCTGAAGCCCGAACAGGTGCCGGCTGAATCGAAACCGATACTCGATGCGTTCACCAAGAACATCGGGTTCACGCCAAACATGATGGCGACTTTCGCGCAAAGCCCGATCGCGTTCAACGCATGGGCCGCTCTGCTGGGCTCCTTGAGCAAGGTGCTGGACGTCAAGACCCGCGACAGCATCGGCCTTGCCGTCTCCGAGGTGAACGGCTGCAACTACTGCCTGTCGGTGCACAGCTTCACGGCGGAGCATATGGCCAAGCTGCCGGCCGAAGACATTGTTCTCGCCCGAAAGGGTCATGCCAGGGATCCAAAGCGGGATGCCGCCGTCCAGCTTGCACGCAAGATCATCGAGGCCCGTGGCCACGTCACAGACGCCGATCTGCAGGCCGTCCGCGATGCGGGCTACACGGACGCGAACATCATGGAGATCGTCGCGCTTGTGGCCATGTACTCGCTGACGAACTTCTTCAACAACGTGTTCAATCCCGACAAGGACTTCCCCGCAGTCGCACCGGCCGGCTCGATCTGAGCCTGCCAGTGGTATCAACCGCCTCCAAGAAGCTATGGAGGCGGTTGATGCAAGACCTTCCTAGCCATTTGGATCCCTCGCATGAATATCCTCCATATTGACAGCAGTCCTCGCCCGAAATCGCATAGCCGTGAGCTTTCGGCGGCGATCGTCAAAAAGCTTCTTCAGGTTGCGCCTGATGCGAGCATCAGGAGGCGTGATCTTGGAGCTGATCCTCTGCCTCACGCCACGGCTGACTACGCGGATACGCTGTCATCGCCGGCCACACTGGCGGCACCGCTAAAGGGCGCTTTGGACCTTGCCGAAACGCTCATTCGGGAAGTCGAGGCGGCCGATGTGATTGTCATTGGAACGCCGATGCACAACTTCACTATCCCTTCGGTTCTCAAAGCGTGGATCGATCAGGTCCTACGCGTGGGCCGCACGATGGAGTCAACGCCCGCCGGGAAGGTGGGAATGATTCCGGATCGTCCGGTCTTCATCGGCGTCGCTTCCGGCGGCGTCTTTACCGGGCAGCGAGGAAATCAACCCGATTTTCTCACGCCCTATCTGACGCTGGCACTGAACTCTATTGGGTTAAAGACGCTGCAATTCCTTCCGCTGCAGGCCACCGCGTTTATCGAAGAGGGCCAAGCTACGCTAGCGAGCGAGAAGGTAATTGACGCTATCGACTTGACAGTCGTGCGAGAGCTTCGAGACGTAGCTGCTTGATCAGCCGTGCTCGCGAGGATCGCCAGACTGTATCGCAATGCTCTCCGTGCTCCGGACAAAGTCGCACCGGCGGCATTCTGAAGGTCCATGGCAAGCCTTGACAAGCGCCCGTTTAACCTACGGCCCCCCGCGGGAATATCAAACATGAGGTCTTCCGATGATTAGTACGCTTCCGCAAATCGGCGACAGGATCACCGACAAATCAGCATCGCCCGATGAAAGCACCGTTCGCGAATGGATCGGAGCAGATGGCTTCGAATACTGGGCCAAGCTGCGGACCTGGATCGATGAATCCTACCCAGAAGTTTTCGCGCCGGATTGGCTCTACGGTGGAAAGAACCGCGGTTGGTCCCTGCGTTACAAGAAGACCAAGGCGTTCTGCCATCTGGTGCCGGAATTCCGACGAGTTTCAGCTGTAGTGGTCATGGGTAGAGCAGAGCGAGAAAAGTTTGAGGAGCGGCGCTATGTTTGGCACCCGCAATTGATCAAACTCTACGATGACGCGAAAACATACATCGACGGAAAATGGCTAACGATTGCCGTCGCATCGGCAGATGATCTGCATGATGTGACGAAACTTCTGACTATGAAGCGCCCGCAAAAGTCGCGCGGTTGAAGGTCACAAGAATGCTGGTTTTGCCATATCGACTGTCGCTCCGGGGAGGCGTTTCCAAGCGCCACCGACTTTCCGGCTAGGATCGCCGTATTTAGTGCGTCGATTCTTTCGGCCGTCATTGGGACTCTGCTCGTGCGGGGCCTAGTATTCTAGGGTGGGCCCGAGGGTGTTCGCGAACCGGCCGTCGGCTGCCGCTTCTTGTGATCAGGACACGTTTTAAGGTGTTTAACACGTTAAAGCGTGTTTTGTTCGGGCCGAGACAATGCATCATCCTGCCGGATGAGGCGGCGTAATCCGGCACATACCAGGCGGTTCCTTGCACGCAATCTTCGACGACTTCGTCTGGAGCGATCGTGGTCCCAGTACGATCTCGCCGACGAGACCGGTTTGCGTCAGGGGCTGATCAGCGCTCTCGAGCTCGCGACCGCGAACCCGACATTGGAATCGCTGGACAAGATCGCGTTCGCGCTCGGCGTGGATGTCGCAGCGCTGTTCGCTGCAGCGCCGGCGGCGAAATCGCGCTAGTGGAGACGCTCCGGCTTTGTCCCGGCCAATCGGTTGTTGATGTGGATGCCTTCGCCGTCCGCTGTTGTGACAAGATCGTTCCTGCTGAATCCTTGATCTACTAACGCTCCGCTCGGACCTCGCGATTTCCCGGCCGTTCGCGCCTTGGTAGAACGGCACGTTTCGCGCGACGGCGAAGCGCCTCTAGGGCCGACCGTCGAATCCTTTCCTGCGGAAAATTTGCGGCGCCGAGGTTAGTCCCTGCTCGGCGCGCCTGTCGGCGGATCGGCCGCGAGATCGGCACCCCGCCGATCCGCCTGCGAATCCTTGTTTTTGGGGGCTTTGACCTGGGCGGGATGGCGAAGCCCCCGATGCCGATACGGCCAAGGATTCGCGCAGGATCCGGCGCGCGGGGGCGCGCGTGGTTGGCGACGACGCGCGGCCGCGATTTGACCAATTGCTGGCGTGAACGCCTTGCCTATCCGAACTGCTGTGAGGTGCGCAAAAGCCGCATTGAAGGGAGAGCCGTCGTGCGAAAATGCGCTGACCTGCTTGTCCCCGATCCGGCAGGCACGCCGATCGGAACTATCAGTTCCGCTTCCTTGCATTGCGGTAAAAATCGATCACAAGTGCGTGCGCCGGCCCGCAAAGGAACGGCGCAGGTCGTTCCGAGTTCGTGCTGCTCCCGGAGGCGCGGACAGAAATCCTGGCAAGGAGGGGGCTAGGAGACCATCGCTCGAGCCACGCGCTAAGTGTTGGCGGCGTTCTCCGAGATCGAAAATACCGGCGGCAGCCGTCTCATGTTCAATCTTCTAGCAGCTCAGCCAGGAACGACTGGGTCATCGCGGTGACATCGCCGGCCTCGACGTGCTTCTGCAGCTCGTCCTGGTCGGCCGCCGGCGCCTTCGGTTTCTCCCTTTCGCCGCGCTCGACCCATTGCGCGGCGCGGGCCGAGGCGACGTCGGCGCGCTCCAAATCGGCCGCGGTGACGGGGGCGGCCGGCCTGGTCTCCGGGGCAAGCGCCTCGGCGGCGCCGTTGGCGGCCTCGTCCAGCGCCGCGTCGACCGCCTCCTCGCCGGGCTCGCCGTCGAAGTCGAGCGCGGCCAGGAAGTGCAGGGTGGTCTCGTTGCTCTGCATCTTCTTGGCCATCTCGTAGGCGACGTTGTCGACGCTGACCCCGTGCTCGACCTCCTTCATGCGCGAGGGCGCCGGCGAGGCGGCGGCCTCGCGGCGGGCTTCCGGCGAGCCGAGCTGGTCCAGCGCCGCAGCCAGGCTGGCGGTCTGGTTCTGCTCGTCCTCGTCATCGCCCTCCGGCGGCACGTCATCGAACTCTTCCTCCATGAAGGCGTCGCGCGGCGGGGCGACCGGCGCCTTGGCGCGCAGCGCCTCCAGGGATGGCGGCAGCGCGGTGCGCCCGACCTCGCCGCGGCGGGCGGCGTCCGCCAACGGAGAGACGGGCTGGGTGGGCCGCGGCGGCCGCGCCGGGGCCACGGGCGCGAGCGAGGTCGGATCGACCAGGCCGGGCATCTGCGAGGGTGCGCGGGCCCGCCCCGAACGCGCCAGATGGTCCGGCAGCCCTTCCATGGCGCGGACGTCGCGGGCGAACTTGTCGCCCTGCTTCTGCATCGCCTGCATGATCGCGGCGATCGAGGCGGCGCCGGCGGTGATCAGGTCGGTCGAGCTCGCCCTCTTCCCGTCACGATAGGCGGCGCGCAGAAAGGCCACCGAGCCCGCCGAGATCTCGTTGCGCAGGCTCGTCGGGTCCTTCTTCTCGCCCGCCAGCTTGACGATCGCGGCGCGCTCGTCCTTGGCCCGGCCCTCGATGATCTGGGCAAAGCGGGAGTCCGCCAGCCGCTCGGCGACCTCGACCAGCACGCCGGTTTTCTTGACCTCCTCCTTGGTGGGCTTGGTGAAGGCCAAAAAGTGGTTGGCGCGCAGCTCGAGCTGCTTCAACGTCTTGCCGTACTCGCCCTCCGGATGGGCGTGGAAGGTCTTCACCTTGAACACCGAGTCCCGCCAGGTGACGTAGGCTTCGCCGACGCCGAGCGCCCGTAAGTTCCGGACTGTCACCCGTTCCTGCTCCTCGAAGCGGGCTTCCATGTTGTCGAGATAGGGGGTCGAGAACTCGCCGGACTTGGCGGCGTAGCCGGCGACCCGGGCGAAGCTGCCCTTGCCGGCGGAGTCGACCGCGAGCTTCGCCGTCATCTCGGTTTCCTCCACCCGCATGAAGATTTTGGTGGTGGTGTTGGCAATCATCGACTTCGCTTCTTTGTCGTCGTTGCGAAGCATAGCCGGGATATCTTGAGTGGCGAATACGAGGCTAAATCCGAGACTTCTTGCTTGCGCGGCCATTACGGCCAACCCTTGGACAGTATAGTACCCCACCTCGTCTAAAATGACGAGGAACGGAATTGCTTTGAAACGAGGCTTGGAGCGTTCGCCCGACGAAGGCGTTGGATGCAGCGTCTGTTCGAGGAAGGCCCAACTGCAATGCCGCACAACCAGCGCCAACCCATATGCCAGCCGCGGGGTGGATGACCATTGCGCGTGACGCATTTGACTGGCGCCTGACGCGTCGGCCAGCAGCAGGGGAGCGCCAAGCGGGCGCTCCCCTGCTGCTGGTTCAGCTCCGTGCGCGGGGTGTTCCCGGCGGGCGATTGCGAGGCCTTTGAGACTTGAGTTGACCGGACGGGGCGTCTGAGAGCAACTCTTCGAGAAGAGGTTGCGACAGCGGTGCTAAGGAGGGGCTGCTGATGTAGGGAAGAACAGCTTCTTTCGACCATTCAAAGGCTTCGGTACGCATGGTGTCTTCAACGATTTTGCCTCGCGCTTTGGAATTCAGGAAATACTTTTGATAGTGCCTTTTGGTGATTTGCTCGCTGTCGTGGATAGCGACTGCGGCTGCAGCTAAACTACCTGTCGCTTTGAACACGGCGCTGGCGATTATATGGCGCATCGCCTGCGACCCAAACGGCTTTATCCCTGGCAATCCGGTGCGGCGGCCACGATTTTCTGCAATGTGGTCACGGGTGAGATCGCGGAACCGACCTGCGAAGGTGCCCGGCGTGACGTGACCATCATTTTCACGTGTCACATAGAACGCGGGGCTTTCCACGCCCGACAAAATTCGGTCGCGAGCAACAGTCACGTAGGTGTTGAGATCCTCATACAGGCCCCATTGGTCTTCGAGGCGTACGGTATAGAAGCCGTTGATCACCAGATCCTGAAACGCTTTGCTCTTCTCGTTCTTGAACACTTCGGCCGGTATCTGCAGCCACCAGCATCCCTCCTCTTGGAGCACCATTTCTCGGCGTTCCCGATGGTAGGTGAGCGCGCAGAATGTCTGGCGGCGCAGGGGAACCTGAGCATGGATTTTTAGCATCACCGACTCGCGAATGGCCGTGCACCAGTGGTATGCGCCAACCTTTAGTCCCGCGATCTTGTTGCGGAGTTGCAGGGCACCGTATTCGATTGCCATCAGCGGTTTTGAAAGACGAAGTATTGGCAGGACGCGGCCGATGCTGTCAGGTTGTGTCGTTTCCCCCTCCGTCTCGGCTATTAGGCAATGGTACTCGTCTGTCGTATCGTCCAACCGTTTGCTCCAATTCCGAGATGCCTCGTCGATCTCCTTCATGGTCAAGATTGGCCTGACATCGTCTCTTTCGCCCCGTCCGCACGCGAGTTGATCGACGTTGCGCGGCAAATCAATTGGTTGGATTTTCGAAAGCAGGTCCCGGCGGGGACGAAGCCAACCAGCTTTCGGATTGGAATTAGCGAGTTCTTTGGGCCGTTTATCCACTATCGGACCGCGGGTGAGGCTTGCCGCAAAGATATACCAGTCCCGGTTCGATTGCGCCCATCGCCGCTCCATGCCGACGCATTCCTTTCGGTCGATCAAGAAGACGTCGTATTCGTGGAGCACTTGGTCAAATGCCAGATAGGCGATCGATAGGTTTTCCAAAGCTACTCCCAGGTGATAGTGCAGCCATCCCAAGAACAGGCAAAATCGCTGATAGTAGATGTGCTTGGAGTCCTCGTCCCATCCTTTCAGGCGTGATGGCACGTTGTCCCGAACCATGACAACGGTGCGCTTCTCAACGAGATCGTCGAATTCCTGTTGTACATGGGCGGGGAGGGTGTCGAGCCCATACTGCATGTCGGGGGCGCGCAGCTTCGCGCGTCTGAAGTCGTCAGTGTCGCGATCCTCATGGTAGATGCGGAGCGTATCAGCCATCAGCTTTTGTCGTTCGCTCTCGCCGAGCGCTGCGACGTCCAGCTTTTTGTCGATTAGGCGTCTGAATTGCTTCTGCTGCTCGAGCGGCATCGCCCGGACTTCTGCGGGCAAATGATGCCGTTTTACATTCGATCGTCCACTCCGATTGGACCGACGCACCTCTGAAAGATAGTTGTCGCGAACCCCGAGGGCCTTTTCAATTTTTGCGATTTCTCCGACGAAACGTTCCGTCGGAACTTTAACTCCCGCCCCCCAATGTACTACAGTTTGAGAGCGGACGTTCGTGAATTTGGATACCGCTGTCAGAGACAACCCAACCAATGCGGATTCCAGCTTCAATCGTCCATGAAATGTCTGCAGTTGCAGCTCGCCGCGTGTTGCTCGCAGCAGGATGTCCGAAATGTGCGCCAATAGCGCGCGTTCTTTTTTGCCGTAGCTGCGCCGGCCAAGTGCCGCGGAAATCGCTGTGATGCTGCCCTCATGCAAGCCGTTGGGGCATCTCCGCGCTATCGAACGCAGAAGCGTGTCAATCATTTTGCATTTTTGCCGGCGTACGACCCGATTCGACTCGCATTCGTCCCGGACACAGGCGACGGCAATGTTGATCGCCTCCTCTAAGGTATAATCCGGTCGGTCTCTTGGCTTGAGACGGACGCTGATTTGAAGACCTCCGTTGGCTGCAGCTTTGATCAGATTGCGGCATCTGGAGTGGTTGCGGTTCAGCGATGGAAGCTTGACGCCCGATTCTTGGGCCACCATTGGGTAGGAGATTTGACGAGGGCGGGAAGGATCGGCGGGGAGCCCTCGGCCGTCGCTCTGGATGGTGGCGAGATACTTCTTTATCTTCGCGATATTTTCCTGGTGCGCTTTCGTCTTATCACCACCTTGGCAAGCTGATCTGCGCATTCGAAATTCCTCCACGTGGGCTTTGCTGTTGACCTGATTGTTTCCCAAGGGTCGTGATCTTTGGTGAGCGCACAAGCTCGCTAGCGCCACGGCCCATGCCTTGAGCGACGCAACGTTGAGGGTCTTATCCGCACGATTTGCTTATGATCAGGGGCCGTGTACGTTTGGCTGCGGCGCTGGCGGCGGTCGCGTGTTCCCGGGTTGAGGAAAAACGGCCGCAATGGAATGAGCAAGGAGCCGACACCAAGCAAATGCAACGCAATGAATCGGGTAATCTTCTGGGGGACGGATCCCATCCGGCCTCGATCGCATAACGTAGGACATCGATCAGCTCCCGAAGACAGGGATGCGTGTCGTTCGCTCACACGCGTCTTGCTTCATCCCGCATCTCGCGCTGACGAGTCAACGCGGCTTTCTCGCATCGCATCATCTCCAGCACTGCCGGTGCGCCGTCTCATCTTCTTCGTGAATCGTGACGACGCCGTGCGAACAGCACTCCGCGGCAATCTTGAGATTGCTTGCGCCAATGGGACGCTATGGCTCCGGTACAGCCGGCGCCTTCGCTAGCCTCAGCAGTCCATTCAACTTTCATTGCGACTGATCCGGCCTGCGCGTAATCCTTGCCGGCAGCGGATCGCTCTTCATCCCTCGAGCTCATCTTCTGCGAGCAGGAATCCTTTCCATGTGGACTCGCCAAGAAGCCGGTCGAATCCTTTAGTCCCCGGTCCACCGAGCAAGGATTGAGTTTTGGAGTGGCGCGGACGCGCCGGCGACGTACCAAAACACGTTCTGTGATCAACGGGGTGGGCTCGCTTCCAATACTCGATCCCACCTTCAGGTTGTACCGTCGAGAGTGCCGGATTCACGACTCCTTCAGCCACCCGCGGCCGGAGCAGCCGGCCTGCGCCGGCTCTCCCCCTGCCACACCGGACCGTGCCATGCCAGGCCGGGCCACACCCCACCACGAACGGTCAGTCGAGACACTCGACGCGAAATCTTCCGAACTTGGGGCGCCAGTCGCCAAGTCCACGCGCAAAGCCGCTGGCCGCAAAAATGTCCGCGATCAACGGCGGGCTGAGCAGGCTCGGCAGAAAGGACGCTCGGAAATCGACGTTCCAGGTGTCGAACCGCGGGCGCGTCCGCATCGTGCGCGCCGTGCCGACGCGTACCGGGACGCGCAGCCGGAAGCGTTCCTGCTTCCACAATTCGTCTATGTCCTGCGGGCCGTCGTAGAACAGCCGAGCCGGGCCGTCGACCTCGATACCCGCTGCTGCCTGTTTGCCCCGACGCTGCATCTTCGCGCCCGCGATGAAGGCGGCTTCGATCGCTTCCGCGGGAATGCACGGCGCCCCGTTCGCGAGCCAAAGGCCGCCGAACCATTCGATGCGCGCGATCTCGCGATGGTCAGAGGCGGTTTTCAGCCGCTTTCCCGTAATCCTCGCGAGCTCGAGCGAGATCGGATCCAGCGGGTCGCACAAGCGGCCGGCATGCATCAAAAGCGGTCGGACGCCGATCAAGCGCAACGAAACGAAGTCGCTCACCATTGGCCTCTCCATGAAACGGATCCGAGATTTCGGGTTGATCGACGAGCAGGCGCGGGACGTTCGCGCGCCTAGGAATGCGCGATCCGTACTGCCGTCCGCGCAGAATCAGCGTGAAGTCGAAATGACAATCGGCGCAGAGCGTCGTTAAATCCTCCGCAAGCTCGTGTTGGAAGCGCTCGTAGGTGCGGTGGTGCACCTGCAGTTCCGCCTCTTGCGCGCTTGCGTTGCAGATGCGGCAACGCATGCCGGAGGCTTTGAGCTCCGCCAGGCGCGCCGGATTGTTGCGCCAGGCGCTGCTCGCGATGTAGCGCTGATAGCGATCGCGACGGGCCAATGTGTCGTGGCATTCCGGATCAACATCAGTCATTTCGGCTCCCGAAGAAATACCTGCTTGGCCGCATGCTGCACGCGACTTCATGCGCGGATGCCTAATGGATTGCATCGAGCCACACACTCAATTTCGATCCGTCCACGATCGGAGAAGTCTCGCGTCGACACAGTCTCTTCGATCGAAGTGTCCGGTCGCGGCTTGAGCTTGCGTCCGTAAGCGCGCGGGGGCGGGAGCTCAATGCATCTGGTTCGGCGCGGCCGCCGTCCGCGCGCCCGTCCTGCATTTTTTCGATCATAAAACCGTGCTCCGTCATTCACGCCGTCTCACCGCATGCGGGGTGTCGCGCGGCCAAAAACGATCCGAGGCTCAAGGGTCTGCCATCAGCGAGCGCGGTGACGGATCAAAAATCCTCACGCATCGACACCTTCGATCAGTTCGTCCAGGCGGTCCTGTTCTTCGTCAGAAAGCAGGTGCACGGGATTGCCCTCCCGGGCCTGCCACGATGCGTACGTCCCCATGCGTCCGTCCGGCGATAGCGCCGCGTCGAGATACTTGATGCCGTAATTGCGCTTGAAAGCTGTCAGTTTCCAACCCTCGATCACAAATTGGCCATAGCAGTGGAAGACCTCTGCCCATGGGTACTCTAGCTCGATATGACTCTCTCCGGCTATCGCGCGGCGCAACAGTTGCATCGCTTCATGAACACCGACCTCGTCCGCTCCAAGCGCGGCGATTTCGTGCTGCGGAGGAGGATGCCGGAGCGCTTCCGCGTGAATCGCGAGCATGCGCGTGGTCGCTTCCTCGCGCTTAATCTTGCCGGCATTGCTGGCGTGGAGAACCTCGATCGCTCGATCGAAGGCGGCTTCGAATGCGTCTGGGTCAATCAGCCGACGGTGCGCATCACGGTAGAGCTTGCCAACGACGTCGCTAGGCCAGGTTGGCCGCTCAGATGGTGCCGGCGCCGGCAGCCGCCACACGCCGATGATGCGGGACCACACCGAGGTGAGCACCGTCGCCAAGGTGCCGAGAAGGATGCCTCGCCTGGAGAATCTCATCATGCCCTCCGACTTGGGCCTCGTTTCTGATCATTGGAACGAATTCTGTCTTGCCGGCGAGCTATCAGGCTCCCGATCGTACGCGGCCGCGCCACATTCGTGCCGCACCGGGCTCCCTTGCGCTCGTTCAGTCCAAGCAATCCCGCATCATCGGTCCACCCACGGTGCTTCGCGCTCCAGCAAGCGGCAGGCCTGCCGCAGAGCGGAGCTGACGAGGTCGCGCGATAGCGAGGGGTAGTCGATGCGAACGATCTCAGTTGCCGACTTCTCGGCCAGGTTGGAGAACACGGCGCCGGGCGGCACTCGCGTGCCGCGAAAACGGGAGCGCCGCCCATGACATCGGGCCGGCGCACGACTACAGGTGCCTCCGCCGAGGTGTGGCCTGCGATGGTGTCAATAATCGCGACTCGTGCGAGGAACGCGATGTTTGATTCGCCTGATCTCCTTTCGATGTTGCGTATCCTGTGCATCATTCCCGCTGCGACGAGATGAACCCCGCAGCCAAGGAGGTGGGCAATCCCCGCCTTGGCGCTGAACATCGCCGCGGGACTTCCGTGCAGGACCAGAAGCAGTTCGCCATCGAGCACATGGGCGTCCAGCAATCTCATCGTTTTTCACCTCAGAGCTAGTAATACACAATGCAACAGTGATCCCGGCGCTGGCGCGCGTCCTTGTAGTGCGATGCTCGGGGGCCGAGACAACCCCTGTGTCCAGGCGGCGCACGTGAACTGGCGCCCGTCCGGCTAGGCGGAGCTTTCCGGCTCTCTATTCTCTCGGCGGGCCCTCCTGCGCACGGGATGAGTCTTGAGAAGGTTGTCGATCGCGGTGCGATCCAGATATCCCGTCTCTTCCAATCGCCGCGCCACCGCCTCCACGACTGTCCGGTTCTCGGAGATCAATTCACGGGCGCGGGCCAGGCATCGGTCCAGGCGCTGCTTGATCAGCTCTACCACCGAAGCATCGTGGAGTAGCATCTCGGTGGCGCGATCCGAAAAGTGCGCCACGCCGAGAGCGCCGAAGCCGAAACGAAGTTCGAGATCGATTGCAGCTTCGGTTGCCCGGGCGAAGTCGCTGTCCTCTCCGATTCCGGATCCGGCGGTCGCCCAAGAATCACCAAGGATGATCTCCTCAGCGCCGCGACCGCTTAGGAGGGCCGTGATGTAGTTCTCGATCCCGTCCAGTGTTTGCGAATTGGCCCTGGAGAGCTCGACGCGAGTTGCGCCACCGTGATCCAGGATGGTCAGCGCGCGCGGTTCGAACACCGCCAGGGCAACGCCCACGACGACATGCCCCGCCTCATGAACCGCACACGTTCGCCGCAACGACTTGGGCATTCCTTCGCGGCCGCACCGGACCTCTTGCAGCAGATCGTCGAGCTCAAGGTCCCGCTCGGCGCGGCGAGCCTGCGACTTCGCGCGGCGTACCCACGCCTCGACGTCGGCGCCGGTCTTGCCAGCGGCAGCAAGCGCTGCAGGCATCAGGTCCACGCCCCGCAGCACGTCATGACCGATATGAAAGCGGAAGATGGCCGCGAGCGTCTCGGAATCGGGCAGGTCGATCTCGATCGTACGATCAAGCCGACCGGCGCGCTTCACCGCCGCGTCGATGTGCTCGGGGTGATTGGTTGCGCCGATTACCACGACGCCCGGCCGATCTTCGATACCGGCAAGCAGCTCCAAAAGAAGATTGACGATCTGCGTCCAATATTCCTTGTACTCGCTTGTCAGCGTCGCGCGGTCGGATATTCCGTCCAGTTCGTCGATGAACAAAATGCAGGGGGCGAGCTGGCGCGCCCGCGAGAACGACTCCTTGATCGCGGCCAACGTGCCAGACAAGTAAGGGGAGGCATTCCAGTCAGCGACGGAGGTTGACACGAGGGGTACATTTGCCGACTTCGCCACCGCCCGGGCGAATTGCGTTTTCCCGATACCCGGCGGACCGACCAGAAGCAACCCTTTTTCGATACATTCCCACGGCAGCGCCCCGGAGCGGTATTCGCGAAGGTCGTTCACGAGATTGAGGCCCCATTCCCGGGCTGCGCCGT
Organism: Bradyrhizobium sp. CB82; assembly: GCF_029714405.1. Taxonomy (NCBI): domain Bacteria; kingdom Pseudomonadati; phylum Pseudomonadota; class Alphaproteobacteria; order Hyphomicrobiales; family Nitrobacteraceae; genus Bradyrhizobium; species Bradyrhizobium sp. CB82. The sequence continues at coordinate 2,160,082 of NZ_CP121650.1, forward strand.
AGCCGGCGAGCTCATCCAGGGCGGGGCCCCGGTGATCGAAGAACGATTTCGTTGCGACGATCCGTTGCAGTCGTTCGACGCACTCGTCGGCTGTGCGGTCGGAGCGGACCGAAAGTACAAGGTCGGAGATGTCGACGGCTCGAACGAGCTGGTCGTCCAGCGCCGTGCTTGGGGATCTCCCGGTCACCGCTTCGATCACCAGCGCGACGCCGGCGCCGTCGAGCTGACTCAGCGCGAGATGGTGCTCGGCTGCGCGAAGCAAGTCGCGCGGCGAGTGGCGGCGCGGATCGGGCGCCAGGCCGAATACCGGAGCTCGGGCGTGTAAGGCCTGTGCAATCGTGTCGTTCCCACGCTCCGCCTTGTGCTCGTTGGAGGTGCCGTCCCTTGCCAGCAGCAATACCGGACGGATCGGTCCGTGATTGAAGGTTCGCTCGTCGAGTACCTGGGCCTCGGCGCCGAACGCGCAGGTTTTTAGCACTTGGCGAACCAGGGAAACCACTTCGGCGCCGTAAGTTGCAAGTGAGACCACCGGGCAACCTCGCCGCAGTTCGCGAGTCAATCCCTCGACCGGCTCAATCGCGCGCGCCACGAGCACCGCAGCAGCTGCCAGATCGGCTCGAATGGAGGTCCGGCCGACGGATTCAGGTGCGGTGGCCAAATCGTTGATCAGGTGCTCGATCGGGTCGTCCGCGTCGCCGCTGCGCAGCAGCGGTCCGCTGTTGGTGCCAGCTTTGGCAGCCAGCATGTCAAGGTAAGCCCGCGCGAGAAGGTCGCGCCGACCTGGTCTGTACTGCTTCATGGCTTCGCTCCGTTCAAATACATTTGAGACGAATCCAATCCGGCCAATTGCGATACCTATTGTCCGCGGCGGTGCCGGCCACCGTCGGTCACAGCTTGGCTTGCCGATCGACTAGACCCGCAGACGCACGTCAGTCCTCCAGCCCGCGGTGCTCGTACACGAAAGTGGTGTTGTTTCCCCCAAGAGGCGGCAGTGAAATCTGACCGTACTGGTCCGCCGCTTTCTTCGACGGCGAGGAGCTCTTGTTACCGTTCTCTGACTAGAGATCCGCAATGTTGCGCTATGGATCGCCCTTAGGTACCTCATCTCGCGAGTGATGAACTGCACATCGATCGAGTCGCAGATGCGTAGCGATCCGGGGCGTAGACCACTGGCAGGTGCGGCACCGAAAGCGTGCCATTGCTACTCCTTATCTATCCTCTTGCTACCGGTCCTCCGGCGGCCCAATGAAGCTGTCGGTGACGCGGTCGTAGCGGCGCAGTATGCAAACGGGCGGCTCGGTCGGTCCGACCACACGTACAATGTGGAGGCGCTCATTGGCGCCGGTTGCCAATATCGGCCGGCCCTCGGCGTGCTTCTCGCAACGGACCAACAAGTTGTCGTAAGCGTGATGCTTAGCGCCTTCCGCGCCGCAGAGCTCGCACGTGCAGCTGCTGCGTGCCTGAGCGAGTGCGAGGGCCTCTTCGATGCGGGCCCTGGTCTCCTCCGAGACCCTGCCTTCCCAGCCGACACGCAGGATCCCGAACTTTTGCTTGATGCGGACAAACTCGAAGGTCTCGTTCTCCCGAAGGGCCTCTTCAATGCGGCCGCACAGCCGCTCCAGCACGTCCCGCCAGCCTTCGCTGCACAGCGGATAGCCGAAAGTATCCTTTGGCTCGTCCTGCATGAAGTCGAATAGCCTAGGGTGAGCCCCCATGAATTCGATCCGCCAGTCCTGAGCGATCTGCGTCATCTCACTCCTCCTCATCTTGCGCCGGGTCGACGAAGCGGTCGTTCTCACGGTCGTAACGACGGGACTCATAGCCAGAACCATCGCGCCTCAGCATGCGAATGATGTGCATCTTCTTATCCTCGCGCTCTTCCGCGACCGGCATGCCTCTGGCGTGAGCGACACAGCGCGTCATGCAGACGCCATCGACAAGATAGAGCCGCCCCAGTTCCCCACAGAGCTCGCAAGTGCATGCGCTGCGTGCTTCAGCGAGTGCGATAGCCTCGTGAATTCTGCATATGGTCGCGGGCATCACCTGGCCGCGCCAGGATACTCTTAGGCGGCCGACTGCTTCCCTGATTCGATAGAGGTGGATCCGCTCGTCGTCTCCGAGCGCCGCCTCGAGCCTGACGCACAAGCGCTGAATCAGATCGCGCCAGCCGCCCTCGCAGCGAGGATACCCGAGTGCAGCCCCGGGATTCCCAGCCGGTGGACAGAATAGGCCGCGGTGCGCCTCGATGAGCTCGATCTGCCAGTCCTTGAAGAAGCCCGCCATCTCACTCCTCCTCGATTCCAAGCGAGGCGGGGTCGACGTCGATAAAGACGTCGTTCTCGCGATCGTAGCGACGGCAGCGCACCACGCGCCGGCGCCAACGTACCGTTTCTCGATGAGGACGTTCTCGAAGCCGGCGGATCTCTTCGGGGCGGCGCCCCTCGGCGTGCGCGGTGCAGCGCGTCGTCAGCCAGCCTGGGCCGTACAGCCGGCCGGGCTCGCCGCAGACCTCGCAGGAGCAGGCGCTGCGGGCTTCCGCCAGGTCGATGGCTTCCTCGACCTTGGCGTCGGCGTCCGGAGACAGGGCGCCATGCCAATAGAATCGCAACGTGCCGAACTTTTCCTTGATTTGCGTGGCTTGAAAACGCCCCGCCCTCGGCCTGGACCGCCGTCCGGATCCGGCCGCAGCACCGCTCCAGGAGGTCGCGCCAGCCGTTGCCGACCTCGGGCCAGCCCTGCGCCAAGGGCGGATCGCCGACCGGGTGGAAGTTATCGGGATAAGCGTCAACCAGCTTGGCCCGCCAATCGTTGGAATTGACCATCGAAGTGTCTCGTGACGAAAAGAGTTGTGCCTGTCGACGAGCCGGCGAACGACATCGATCCGGTGATCGCAGTGCGGACCCGGCTCTTTCGTGCAGCCGTCGAGGTGTCTCTCTAACGCTCACGCACCACGCTGCGCGGCCCTAAGGGGCCGTCGTGGATCTCGATTTCCACCAGCCCTTCGCACGCCAACGCACACACGGCGGCGAAGATGTCGCAGCACGGGCGGGCGCGCTCCTCGATTTCAAGTATCGTTTGCGGGCCGTCTTCGGCGAGCGCCGCTGCGATCTTCAGTCGATCCCTGATAGATACGTGGAAGCGCGCGTTGGACCAGACTTCTCGCACGTTGGAGTAGATCGGCTCGCGTCGGATGTCCTCGGCATCGCGTTCCAGAAGGCGCAGCCCTTCCGACGTCAGCACCTCGCTGAGTCGCTGGTAGTCGGCTGCGGATCTCCGCGGTCGCCTTTCGCAGACGGCGAGCAGGAAATCTCCGTCAATCCTTTGCAGCACCACGCTCATCAGCGTGGGCGGCGTACCATATGGGTTCGGAGCCTTCCGATACTGAAGCGCGCGTACCTGCGCATCAAGGCTCGCCTCCTGGAGCGCGTCACGGAGCAGGAGGCTTTCAACGGGAATGGCGACCTTGCATTTCGGACCGTTGAAGGTGGTCGCTGCTGCCTTACGAAGGGGGTTGTTGCCATGCATGACACGATGTCCTGAACGCGTTGCGGGCGTAGATGGCGACGTTCCAGACGGTGATGATCGATGAACATGAGCGCCTTCCTTCCATAGGTGAATTGATTTCGGCGGACCGCGCCGGACAAGCGAAGCCGAGTACGAGCGCGGTCTGGTTGCCCAGGACGAGCGCTTTCGATGTGCTGAATGCGAGGCGAACTTGTGAGTGCGTCAGTTCAACAACAGTGCTGTTCTGCCGGGTCGCATGCTGTAGGACCCAAATGTCAAGAGGCCAACTCGGAGGTTTGGTCGATGACACGTTAAAGCGTGTCACAAAATTGCGCCAAAGATATGGCGGTCAGCCACCACAGCGGAAAATCGTGCGAACCGCAATGTTGGGCGACGCCGACGGATCCCTGCGGCGTGGTGGCAGGGGCCGTAGCGTGTGGCGGCGCCACTCGCGCACACCACTCCAGTAGCAACCGTCCTCGTTCTCATAGACGCCGCCCGCGTTCGGCCGACAGTCCGTTCCAATCCCCAAGCTTCAACACGATAATCCGAGGTTTGACTGATCTGGGTCTAGCCAATCCAACACGATTCCGAAAACGGTCTTTCCTCCCGGTTCCACTGGCGCATACGATGACACGCTATAAAGTGTCGACGATCTGACTGATCGACCAGCTAAATTTCGACTATCCTGATGATCGTGTTGAGATCGTGGTGATCCAGCGATCGTGCAGCTCGGATTATCGCGTGGTATTCTCTAAGTTGGTGCAGCCGCCTTCTCCCGCTTTGTGTGATCGAGGATCAAGCTATGCCAAAGCCGGTTCAAATCGACGCCGACCTGTACGCGCGCGCGGCCACTGCGGCATCGCGCGAAGGAAAACACGTCGAGACTTACATAAACGAGCTGCTCCAAATGCAGCTGAGAGATGTGGAGAGAATGCACGAGATTGTTAGGGATCTCGATGAGATCGCTGGAGACGATGCCGAAGAGGCGTGGATTCTCCGCGGAAACTCTACACGGGCAAAAGGCTCAGGCTCGTGAGCCCTCCAACACGACAATCCGGATAGCCCAAATTCCGCGCCAAATGGGCGGTGGCTCAGGAATGCCCGGATCCGACCCGCGGATCGCCGCTGTTCGCCGCAAACAAGCCGGCAAGATCAACGTCCAGCGCGATTGCAATTCTGACAAGGGAGTCCAGCGTTACGTTGGCCTCGCTGAGCTCGATCTGGCTGACCAGTGCCTGGCGGACCCCGGCTCGTTCGGCCAGATCCCGCTGGCTCAAGTTCGATAACTGCCGCCGCTCCTTGACCCTGCGGGCCAGCGTTGCCCGCAGCTGCAATTGAGCCTCAAGGAAGGATTCAGATGTCGCCAAGCGCTCACTCCCGGAGTCCTTGGTTTGGAAGGCCGCAGTTTGACATGTTAGGCGAGACGGCGCCACATTTCCGAGCGAGCATTTCGCTCGTCCCCCCGACCTCTATAACAGAGTAGACGGACGGCCACAGGTCTCCGAGACATCAACCCAGCTCGGCCCGACGTGCAACAGTCGCTTTTCACTAGGTCAAATGAAGATCGGCGAAATCTTTGGGAATATAGCGTTTCTCGATGAATGGTTCGACTTGAGGAAGTCGAACGAATCCTTGCGGCGGACGATTTTGATTTTTTTTGATCGTTGAAACGGACATCGAAAATTTGCGGAACATCGATGCTGTGCTTGTCCGCAGCGGGAGACCCACTCTAAGTGAGGAACTCAGTCAGCAATTTCGTACGTGAACCGAAGATGTCAAAGCCGAGCCGAAATCTGCCCACCAGCGGTTACGCAATCATGATCGATGGCCTTGTGAAGACTGAGTTCGCGACGAGAGATGGGGTGGAGATCGCGGCGCGGGATCTGAAGCGGCGATTTCCCATGCTGCAAGTCAAAATCTACGATGCGGTCGCTGGGCAGATCGTGGCGTGAGTGCCTCTTGACCGTTCGTCACCGTTTGTACGCGTCCTAGTCCTTTTCCGTTCCGCAGTGAACAAAAGCAGCCGCTGCGGCTCGGTTAAGCGTGCGGACGAGCTGGATGGCGGCATCGTTTACGAGCGCGCGGTGCGCACCGAAGCGTTGGCGGGCATCGCAAAACGCCAATGCCCTCGGCGAATGGCGGAGTGCTGGCCTCGGGTCAGGAGGGCCGCCCGATGTTTCCGACAGCGGCGGTCCGGCACGCGCCAAGCTCACGCGCTGCGAAGCCCCCTCTGGCGTTGCTGCCGTTTGCCGCGGTTTGCCGCCGGTCGCGAACCGTGCTCGCGGCGAGGCTGCGAGCGGCCCCGGTGCTGCTGCGGTCCTGCGACCTGCGGCAGCTTCGGCAGCGGCCAGCCGAGCTTCTCCGGGCTATTCTGGTCGAGTTCGTGCGGCATGGGCAAGGTGCCGCCGGCCTCGACATAGGCGCTCAGCACGGCGTCGCTCCACAATTTCATCGCCTCGATCTTCAACGGCATCTCTTGGCTCGTAAGGTAAAACTCCCGCGTAACCTCCGACATCTCGTCGTCCGGATCGTTTCTGTCGTGCGGCAGGACGTGGCCGAGCAGGGCCGATACGGCCGCTCCAGACACCTTGTCGGGATGCTCCTTCAGGAAATCCGTGCCTACGGTCCTCACGAGGTGTGGCCAGAAGCGCGGCAGATCCCGCAAATAGTTTTCCGTGTACTCTCCTTTGCTGTTCTTCTTCCTGCCGCCCATGGCGCGCAAATGCGCATTCAGGCTGCTTGGATAGAGTCCGGGATCGGGATTTTGGGGGTGATTGCGGCGGCTCCTTCTTCGGGAGGAGGCGAACATCCAATCGCTCCTGCTGCGCAGGCCGCGCTTCTTGCCGATGAGCGCTTCAAAATCTCGCTCGCAACAACGCACGATGTGGAGCAGGAAGGGCGGAATCGGGAGCATGAAGCGCCGCTTGTTCTTGACGCCCTCGGCGGGCCATTCCGCCGTGCCCCAGGGTTGGGACGCCGTGGAATACGGGTTCAGAGGATCGACATATTGCAGCTTGCTCCGCCGGAGCTGCGTGCAGGTGTATTTCCGGTTCAGCGTGAACACCAGCCACCACAGGCTGGCCCGCACCGCAGGTGAGACCTTCCGGTTTCCGCTGCGACCGGCGCAGTAGCGTTCGTGAATCACCAGCAGCTTGCCCAGCGCGTCGACCTTGAACGCCTGCCTGGCCTCGTTGAACTCGCGGTCGCGCTCCTCCATCTCCTCGATTTCATCGGCCGTCGGTTGCGGCGGCTTGATCTCCTCCCACCAGGGCACGACGCCAGCGAGTCCGCTCTCGATGGTGCGTTCGGAACGGGCCCAGGTCAGCGCGGCCCGCACCCAGGCGAGCGTCTTGCAGCAGGCGCCGTGCCCTCGCTCGCGGTGGACGGCATCGAGCAGCTCGATCAGGTCGACGTCGGTCAGATTGGAGAGCCTCTTGGCCCGCCAGGGGGCGAACTGGGGCTTGTCGAAGCAACCCGCGATGTCGCTCAACGTGCTTGGCGCCGGCAGTTTGACGCGCTTGCCCTTCTTGCGCTTGACGCGTCGCGAGGCCTGGAATTCGCGGTCGAGGTCGGCCCCGCTCCACCCCTTTGTGTGCGGTCGGCGGCCCGACCGCATCGCATAGTAGCGCGCGCCGGCGATGTCCCGCGCCTTCCTCACAGTGAGATAACTGTCGTCGCCGCGCTCGCGTTTGGCGTTGCCGATCCGCTTCATCTGGCCGTTGGCCCGGACGAACCAGCCGACGCGGGGCCCGCGTTGGCGCAGGACCAGGAATCGTTTCTCCGTGTCGCAGTAGTCATAGAACTCATTCGAGTCCTTGGCGCCTGCCGCACGGGCGAGCGCTTCGGTGACCACCTCGTCGGTGATCAGAACTCGCTTCGACTTCTCAGCTGGTCTGGGTGAGCGTGACATGGCCACCTCCGTGACCCCTGCCGTAGCAATATCGTAGCATAGAGCGGCGGGGAGGGGGCGGAAAATCACCCTTGCAAGTGCCTGACGGGGTGGCGCTTTCCGGGCTTTTCGGGCCGGATCGGCACAAAAGACCCGCCGCAAGGACTCATCAAGGACTCAAACCGTTAGAGCACGGGAATCATAATCCTGGGGTCGGGGGTTCGAGTCCCTCCCCCGCTACCATATTCCCGATTTTTGTACGCAGACTACGATTCTGTTCGAGTGCGCGCGCTAGTTGGCCTGTCGGTTTCGGAGCGGGCACCGGCGTGGTTGTGTCTGCAGCGCGGCGAGATTTCCAGCGCTTAGGCGAAGACTTGTAAGGTTTTTCGTGCAACTCCCGGTGCCCGTTCGCCGAGACGAACGCCCAGTTTCGTCGGTCAATGTCACCTCGACCGCCTCCGTGCGTCAAAACTGCTCGCCGCCGCCATGAGGACTATGGCTTCGGCGAGTCCGCGTATTCTCGGGGGGAAACGCCGAAGCGCTTTCGGAACGCATGATTGAAATGAGAAATATCGCTGAACCCCCAGGAGAGGGCGATGAGGTTGATTGGCCGCCGAGACCCGCGCGACAATTCGGCGGCGCACTGCTCAAGCCGACGGCTTCGCACCAGCTCTCCGAACGTCATTTCGCAAGACTCAAAGAGCCGGTGCAAATATCGTCGCGATATTCCAAATCTGCGGCAGACCACTTCCACAGACAGGGCCGGGTCGGCAAGGTTCATGTCGATGAACCTAACGATCGACGTTAGCAGCGCATTTTGAACGGCGCCCTCAGCTCTTTCCACCGCGTCAGCGCTTCCGCCGAGCGACAAGGCGACCAACTCGGTCATCATGCGCGCAACGGAAGGTCTGGCCGAAGTCGGGATGTTGCCGGGTAGCCTGACGATCGATTGCAGGAAATCGACGGCGAGCATGCCCAACGGGGTATCCCGGGACACCCGTACCGCCGTCTGCTGCGGGGAGTCCTTCAATAGTGGTTCAAGTTGTCTTTTTGGGATTCTGAAGGAATAGATTTCGAGGCCGGATCGATAATCAAGATCGTATGGCTCGGTTGAATCGACAATGTAGAACTCGTTTGGTCGGATCAGAGTCTCGCGCCCCCGTTGTTGGGCGAGAACATCGCCTTTGATTTGCATATTGACGAAATAGTACTCAAGCGGCGACTTCCTGATCTCCGCTGCACCTCTGATGACGCGGTGCTCTTCGGTGAGTAGGGTGGTCACGTTGATATCGGACAACAAATTGGCGGTGACATCACCCCTGAAGCCGCCACCCGACTTACGAGATGGGTTGAGGGTGATGAAGGCCTCGCAGAGTACCTCGCGCCAATAACCGAATTGCTGATGGTGCGGAAGGTCCTGGGTTGTCCAGAACGGCATGAAACTCTCCGTGACTGGCGACAGAAACGTCCTTGGCAAGGGTCTGTCCCTTGATTGCCTTGGTCAAGTCTAAAGATGTCGGCCCGATGCCGATTATTTGGGCCGGCCATCAATCCCCATAAGGCCCTTCATGGATTGGTGCAGATACACCGACTATGGACCTACCGGGAAGAATGGCGCCCGAAAATGCACTCCAGACCAATTTTTTTGTCACTCCCGCCCAAGAAGGCGTGCTGCTGCCGATGCCAGAATGAGATCGGCAAGCGGGAGGATCAGCTATGGGTATCGATTTCAGGCTCAGCGAAGACCAGATTGCACTCCGAGACGGTGCACGCGCATTCGCAAGGGAAGTTCTCAAGGACGTACGATCGACGATCCGCAAATATGCCAAGCCCGATGAACGCTTCTATGCCATCAGGCCGTTCCACAAGATGGGCGTCGACGCCGGTTTCGTGAAGGGATTGTTTCCCAAGGAGGTCGGCGGCACCGACGTTTCGACACTCGATTTCGCGCTTGCGGCTGAAGAGTTGTGCGTCGTTGACGTCAACGTTCCCAGTGCGATGCTCGGAACCGGCCTTTGCGTCAAGCCCGTCATCATGTTCGGGACCGAGGAGCAGAAGCAGCGCCTGCTTCCCGATTTCATCCGGGACGGATCCCTGCTCGGCGCACTCGCCTTCACCGAGGTGACGGGTGGCGCGAATTTCGATGCCCCGGATCCGCGCTTCGGCGTGAAGACCTTCGCCATCCGCGAAGGCGATGAGTGGGTGATCAACGGTGAAAAGCACTACACCACCAACGGCACCGGCTGGGACGGCAAGAATTGCCATCTCTACGCAGTGGTCTGCCGGACGGATCCGAGCAAGGGCGCACAGGACTCCCTCGCCGTGATCATGGTTCCGGGAAGCGCGCCCGGAGTCAAGGTGACGGGGATCCTGGATACGGCTGGGCACCGGGCCACGATCTCGCCGCGAATGAAGTTCGAGAATGTCCGCGTTCCCGCCGGCAATATCATCGGCAAGCCGGGAGACGGGATCGAGATCGTCTCGACCAATTTTGCGTGGACTGCGGCGCTGATCGGGGCCGCCTGTGTCGGGGTCATGCGCGCCGCGTTCGACCATGCGGTCGCGTTCGCGCGGAAGGATGCCCGCTCCGGGCCGCATCCGATCATCGAATATTCCACGGTGGGCTACATGCTGGCCGACATGAAGATGAAGATCGAGGCCTGCCGGTATCTGACCTGGAAAGCCTGCCAGCAATTCGACCTGTCCAAAGGCAGGGAGCACGAACTTGCCGTGATGACAAAAGTGTTCTGCTCGGAAACCTGCGTCGATGTCGTCTATGACGCCATGAGGCTGGTCGGTGTCGACAGCTACACCGACATGCACCCGCTGGCGGAATTGATGAATGATGCGATGTGCTTCCCGCTCTACGATGGCGGCAATATGGGGGCTCGCCGCAGGAATCTACACAATATCATCAAGAGCCCATCCTATAGTTCGCTTGCCGCACCCTATGGCACGTTTGGAGGTTAGGTCGAAACGTGGCTGTCGCAGCGCTTCGGGTGCCGGCGCGGGCGGCGAGGCTCGTCGGGCTCTACGACTAGCCGGCCGAAGGCACGTTCTCGTCCGATTTTCGGCGATATTGTTTGCTCGCCGCCGATATCGGACATTGTGGGCTTCCAAGATCTGCGCGGCGCGCGCAAAACTGACCTGCCCCAGTCCTTTGCGCCGTACATCATACGGAAGATTGAAGAAGATATCGCAAGTGCGACGGGTGTGGGGAAAGGCGCCACCCGGCATGAGGGTTAAGAGGCAGTGCAAAACGAAGCACTACGATCGTGCGACGGATGCCCGTTTCCGGCCGGATTAGCCACAGGTCCGACCGCCAAGTCATTGATTATTCTCAACCTGCAGCTGACTCTTAACGAGCGCGATGTGACGATTGAGGTTTCGGGAAAGCGCTGTTCGCGCCTAGGTCTCGCTCTACGTGTTCACATTGCGGAGAAGCGCTCTCATGGATGCGTCTCGAAGGTTACTTTCGTTGATCTATTCGGCCACCGATAGCCGGGACGGATTGCTTGCCTTGATTTCGGGGCAAGTCCTCCTCACGGGCTTTTCTCGGTCTGGAAATCCATCCTTCCTTCTGATTTCCTCGCCTGGGTCGTGGATAGGTTTAACCTCGGCCCTTGACGGGCGTGCTTATGGCTATGATGCGTTTGCCATAGGAGTCTCGAGCAGGATGAAATTGCGACGACCAAATACGCGTCTGTCACGATTCATAACCTGCCAGCCATCGAGCGCCTCAGCTCGAGCGATGGCGTCGACAGCTAGAAAAGCACGTCCTATCTCGGATCAAGGAAAGCTTTGGGAGTGTCACCGTCCATCCAGCGCGCGGCGCCATTCGCGGAAGAAGGCTTTGCGCTTGGATTGATCGAGGTTCGCCAGGAGGTCGGGTCCGACGCGGATAGGACGGAGCTTGTCCTCGCTTACTGTGGCGCGGATCCCCGTTGGGAGATCGGAGCGCACCGTTCCAAAGGAGCGCGCCGCCAACTTCTCCTGACCGCTCCGGGAAAGCAGGAAGTCCATGAAGAGTGCGGCTTCTGCCGGATGCGGCGCGCTCTTCGGGATAATCGCGATACGCGTAATCAGCGCGGTATAATCCGTGAACAGGGTCACACCGATCGATGGGTCCTCCTTCGCGCGTTCCAGCGCGTATGAAGCGATCATATCGTAGGCCAGCAAATGTTCTCCGCTCGCGACCCGATCGAGGATCGTGTGACTGAAGGTGTAAAGGCGAACGCCGACCTGTCCAAGGCCTCGGATCAGGCTCCAGGTGTTCGGAGTGATCTGCACGTCGTTACTGAAGAAGAGAAATCCGGTACCACTCAGTTCGGCATCGTATGAGGCCACCTTGCCCTGATAGGTGCTGCGCTTTGTGGTCAACAGCTTCAGCAGATCAGCTCGCGTGCGCGGAACGTCCTCTGGCGGAACCAGCCGCTTGTTGTAGACGAGAGCGATCGGCTCGGCGGTAATCCCGAAGGCCTGCTTCCTCCAGATTGCCCAATCGGGGATTCGATCAGGTTCGGTTGGTGGGAAGGGTTGCGCATAGCCGTCGTTCACGAGCTTGACCTGCAGGTCCATCGCCGAACTCCACGCAATGTCGGCGCATTGACCGCGCTCGCGGCATTTGACGACGTCCTCGTAAATCTCCAGAGAACTCTGATGGATGTAATCGACGCGAATATTGGGATGCAAGCGATGCCACTCGCCAAGCAGGCCTTTCACCTCGACGGTATCCGATGTCGAGATGATGCGTATCGCGCCCTCCGTACCGGAGCCCGCCGACAGTCGGTCCCGGTCAAGTGGGTCGGTGCGGACCTGGTCCTCTTGGCTGCTCGTCGGTGTGGCCGCGAGGGCGCACAGGACGGTTAAGGCTACGAAATGTAACCTACTCCTCAGCATCCGAACTGCCTCGATCTGCCGGACGTTGGCCGGCCGAGGCGGTTATCGTAACCAGTCCGCCAGCCGACGTCTAAAGCAGACAGTATAGAGGAGGCCCTCGTCCGAAGAAAAGCTCGGGCTCAATCCGGATCCAAGAGATTTCTATCGGGTGGTGGCGATTGGCTCCATGCCGGATTTCACGAGTGCGGGCGCCGCCGCGGCCGAAGCGAGGAAGTCGATGAGTGCCCTGCCTTGCTCGCGTGCCTTGGTGTCCCTGGTGAGGGCAGCCGAGAAGATTGTGATCTTTTGGAGTTCTGGTGGCAGCGGCCCAACCAGCTCGGCGCCCGGGATTGGCAGCAACTCGCTGATTTGCTGAAAGCCGAGTTCGGCGTCACCGCGCGCGACGACGCCGGCGACGGGATCTGCCGGGATCATTTTGGCCTTGCCTTCCATCTCCGACGCGATCCCGAGCTTTTTGAAGAGTTCTGTCCCGACGTAGACGCCGCTGGCACTGTCGGAATATGCGACGGATTTCGCGGCGAGGAGGGTTGCCTTGAGGGCCTCCGCTGTCGAGATGTCGGGCCTGGGAGCCCCCGCGCGAACAACCATGCCTATCGGGGAGCGCACAAGGTCCACTCGGCTGCCAGCATCGGCATATCCCTTGGAGATCATGACACCGAGCGCGTCACCCACCATGATAAGAACATCAGCAGGTTCCCCGCGGGCCAAACGAATGGGGATCGCATTCTCAGTACTTCCCATCGAAGGCCCGTAAGATGTGATGACGGCGTTGCCGGTCGCCTTTTCGAATTGTGGGACGAGCTCCTTGTAGGCGGCGCTGAGGCCGCCTGAAATCATGACCCGAATTTCCGCCGCTTCAGCCCCTGGTGCGCAGAGTGTGGCAACCAGGACCGCTACTGCAAGAAGCCAAGTCGGACGAATGGGACGCATCAAGTCACGTTGGGGCTGTTCATTCATGACAGGTGGCCCTCCTCAGGTCCCGACGGTGTTCAAGCTGGCGGAGACTTCGGATGCCGTCGCAACCGCCTGCGTTCTATACACCAACAGGGTCCCAACCAGGCCACATGCTGCCGCGGCGCTCATCCACCAGCCGGGGGCAGCATTATCGCCGGTCACCGCAATCAGCCAGGTGCAGATGGCAGCCGTAAAGCCCCCAAATGTCGTCGCCAGGCTGTAGGCAAGGGAGAAGCCGGACGTGCGTACGCCGACCGGCATGACCTCCGTCAGCGCGACGATCATCGCGCCATTGTAGCTCGCATAGATAAAAGACAACCAAAGTTCGACGGCCAGCATCTTGCCGAAAGTCGGCTCAGCGGCGAGCCAGGAGAGAGCGGGATAGGCCGAGACGAGGCCAAGTAGAGAGAAGCCCACGAGGATCGGCTTGCGGCCGATCTTGTCCGACCAGGCTCCCATCACCGGAAGCCAGAAGAAGTTCGAAATGCCGACGCAGATCGTCACCAACAAACTGTCGGTCGCGGAGAGCTTCAAAACTGACTTCCCGAAGGTAGGCGTGTAGACAGTGATGAGGTAGAACGAAACGGTCGTCATGATCACCATCATCATGCCGCACAGCACGATCGCCCAGTTTGCGAGGATCGAGCGGTAAATCTGACCTACGGTGGGATGATGCTTGCGCGCGAGAAACTCCTCCGTCTCCTGCAGCGAACGTCGGATGAAGAACACGAACGGCACGATCATGCAGCCAACGAAGAACGGAATCCGCCATCCCCAGTCGTCGACCTGCTGCGGAGAAAGCCAGGCGTTGAGCGCAAAGCCGAATGCGGCCGACACGATGATCGCGACTTGCTGGCTCGCCGATTGCCAACTGGCATAGAAACCTTTGTGGCCGGGCGTCGCCATCTCGGAGAGATAGACGGACACGCCGCCCAGCTCGACTCCCGCTGAGAAGCCCTGCAACAGCCTTCCGATCAGCACGAGGAGAGGAGCCGCGATGCCAATGGTCGCGTAGCTCGGGACGAAAGCGATCAAGACGGTTCCGCAAGCCATGATCGAGAGTGTCACGATCAAGCCCTTGCGACGTCCGATCCGGTCGACGTAAGCCCCTAGGAAGATGGCCCCGAGCGGACGCATCAAGAAGCCGGCTCCAAAAGCGACAAACGTCAACAGTAGGGATGCGTACTGGCTTTCAAGCGGAAAGAATGCCTTGGCGATGTAGGACGCAAACACCCCGGAAAGAAAGAAGTCGAACATCTCCAGGAAGTTGCCGCTGGTGACGCGCAGCACCATCCCGATCTTCGATTGCCCGGATGCCGTCATGTTGTCCTCCCGTGGTTCTCGTGTTGTTTGACCCGATTACGGGTTCTTGTGTTGCGCATCGATCGCGCTTTGCGTTGGGACCGCCCGATTTGGCGCAGTCAAAAAGCGCAGGTGGTCCAGAGCTGCTGCAGCGAAAGCGATGAGATAGCGTAGACAGCTGAGCTGTCGTCAACCTGTCACGGCGAGCCGCCGCGGCGCGTCAGGACCGCACAGGCAGGGAGTATGCGGATTTACCGAACGATAAAAGGTGTCTGCAAAGATGGAGATGCCATCGCGACTGCTCTGTGATAGAGGTCTGGCAAGGTGCAAATAAAGCAACAAGCGCCGGAGCCAAGAAATCAATGGCGGGGGAGGCGCCGTGAGGATCCTGATCGTTGAAGACGATATGGCACTTGTCCGGGGTCTTTCGGCCTCGCTCAAGTCGATGGGCTTTGCGGTTGATCATGAACCGGATGGCGCCGAAGCGGCTTCAATCGCCATCTCCGAACCTTACAGCCTTGTGGTCCTCGATCTCGGCTTGCCCAATAGCTCGGGTTTTGAGGTTCTGCGTCAGGTCCGCGCCAGCGGGTCGAAGGTGCCGATCATGATCTTGACAGCACGCGATGCCACCGCAGACAAGGTAAAGGGACTGGATCTCGGAGCGGACGATTACGTTCGCAAGCCGTTCGATCTGTCGGAGTTCGAAGCGCGTGTTCGCGCGCTGGTCAGGCGCGGTCAAGGTCGCACCGATCCGCTTTTGACGTGCGGATCCCTCGTGATCGATCCAGCGATGGGCCGCGCGACCCTCGGTGATAAGCCGCTTGACTTGCGCCGCCGGGAGATGGCGGTTCTGAAGATATTGATGCTTCACCATGGCAAGCTAGTACTAAAGGACCGCCTTATTGCCGAGGTCTTCGGCTTCGACGAGCCGGTTGGCCCAAATGTGCTGGAGCTCTATATCGCCCGTCTTCGCCAGAAACTCGGTTCTGATGGACCGAGGATCCGCACCATGCGTGGGCTCGGATATCTTCTGGAAGCACGCTGATGGCGAGACGTCAGCCGTCCCTCAAAACCCGGTTTCTCCTCGGCCTTCTGGTTCCTGTTTCATGCCTTGCGATCGCTGTGGCGGTAGGCGGCAGCCTCGTCATCTCTCACGTGGTGGAGGTCACGCATGATCGGTTGCTGCAAGGCTCGCTGCTGACGATCGCCGAGCGTCTGGCCGTGGAGGACGGAGAGGTTACTGTCGATCTGCCGCGAGTGGCGCTGGGTATGCTCGAGACGCAGTCTGACGACAGTATTTTTTACAAGGTGAGCGTGGATGGCCAGACGGTCACCGGATACAACGACCTGCCTATGCCCAAGAGTGCGGCACTTGAGCCGGAACAGCCGATGTTCTGGGATGATAACTATCGCGGCAATGCCGTCCGCATAGCTGCCGTATCACGACATGTATATGGGATCGCTAAACCTGTCTTGGTTGCCGTAGCAGAGACTAAACACGCGCGAGACCAGCTCTGGCGCGAAATGATCCGCGAGCTTGCCTTGGCCGAGATAGTGCTCCTCGCCGTCATCGCCCTGCTCACATGGATCGCGGTCGAACGCGGGCTCGGGCCGCTTGCCCAATTGAAGCGGCAGATCGATCGCCGTGGAATCAGCGGCTCAAAAGACTTCCAGCCGCTCGATCTGCACATGGTGCCGAAGGAGGCGCTTGCGCCCGCGCAGGCGATCAATGAACTGCTTGATCGCGTGAACTTCGCGACCCAGATCTTGCGCCAGTTTACCGCCGATGCGTCGCACCAGATGCGAACCCCGCTTGCTGCGCTAAGGACTCATCTGGATCTCCTTAAGCGTCGCTTGATTGGTTCGAGCGAGATGGCCGAGATGGTCATGGAGGTGGACACTCAGGTCGTCCGGCTGGATCGGATGATCTCGCAACTGTTGACGCTCGCCCGTGCCGACGAGGACGCATTTGTCAGATCGCCTGCAGAGAGAATTTCGCTCGTGATGAAGGCGAAACAAGCCCTTGCGCTGCGGGCGCAAGCTGCGGCGGCTCGCAACATCGAGCTGCAGCTGGAGGTGGAGCAGGAAGAGATGTTCGTCGAAGCCAGCGAGCTTCTGGTCGACGAAATTTTGGGTAACGTGATCGACAATGCGATCCGGTACGGAGCTGCCGGCGGGGTAGTGATCGCGAGACTGTCCAGGAACGGCGAGAATGGCCTTGTGGACATCGAAGACGACGGCCCCGGAATCCCGCCGGCCGAGCGGCAGAAGGTATTCGAGCGGTTCTACAGAATCGCCCGCCCGGATGCGCCCGACGGAAGTGGCTTGGGGCTCTCCATCGTTCGCGTGTTGCTCGACCGGATGGGCGGCTCGATCGAGCTCGGCGAGGGCAAGCGCCGTAGCGGCCTCCGTGTCACGATGAAATTCCGCCTCACATCACGTTGCGATGGCCAAGACCCAATCTCGTTGCCTTGGCAGCCGCGACAGGTTGTTGACAGGTAACCGCCTCTATCCTGCTCCCCAACAGTGCTGGGTTGATGCTGGCCCCTAAGCGGACGCGCAGCCATTACGCATTTGAAAAAGTGGGAGGACGTCATGGCTTTACCGACTCAGAACGGTAAGCGCATTCACAGACACCCCTCCCTCCGTGGGTAGAGCCTCCGGCCTCTTGGGCCTGGCGCGTGCGGATGAGGGAGGTGATCATGACGGCATTAGACAGCTTTACATGTCAGCGTACCCTCGACGTCCACGGACGGCGGTATACCTATTTTTCATTGCCGGAAGCGGCAAAGAACGGTCTCGCAGGTATTTCACGGCTGCCTTTCTCTCTGAAAGTTCTGCTGGAGAACCTGCTGCGCTTCGAGGATGGCCAGTCGGTGACGCGAGCCAACATCGAAGCTCTGGCGAAGTGGACCGAAGACCGCGGATCGGCGGCAGCGGAGATCGGCTTCCGTCCGTCCCGTGTTCTGATACAGGATTTCACTGGCGTGCCTGCCCTGGTCGATCTTGCGGCCATGCGGGACGGCATGCAGAAGCTCGGCGGTGATCCGGCGAAGATCAATCCGCTGGTTCCGGTCGATCTCGTGATCGACCATTCCGTCGTAGTCGACCATTTCGGCAACCCGCAAGCTCTGCACGATAACGTTGCCAGGGAGTATGAGCAGAATGGCGAGCGCTACAACTTCCTGAAATGGGGGCAGGGGACGTTTGCCAATTTTCGCGTGGTGCCGCCGGGCACCGGTATTTGCCACCAGGTCAATCTCGAATATCTGGCGCAGACGGTCTGGACCACCGAGCGCGACGGCCTTTCCATTGCCAAGACCAACTTCCTCACCGCGCTCGAAGGCGAATACGGCAAGCAAGACCAGGCCACCAAGCAATTCGCGGTCGAGGGCAAGGAGTTCAGCCACGGTCATGTCGTGATTGCCGCGGGCGGCGTCACGCCGGAAGGCGGCTGGGCGGTGCATCAGCCTTCCGGTGAGCGGCTGTCGATCTTCGACGCGGCGATGCACTACCAACGCGATAATGTGCCTCTGGTCGTGTTCGCCGGCATCGAATATGGCAACGGCTCTTCGCGCGACTGGGCCGCCAAGGGCACTAAGCTGCTCGGCGTGCGCGCCGTCATCGCGCAGAGCTTCGAGCGCATTCACCGGTCCAATCTCGTCGGCATGGGCATCCTGCCCTTCGTCTTTGACGATGGCACCTCCTGGAAGAGCCTCGGCCTGACCGGCGCCGAGCAGGTCTCGATCAAAGGGATCGCCGACATCACGCCCGGCCAGCGCATCACCATCGACATCACGATGGCAGATGGCACGGTGAAGCAGGTCCCACTGACCTGCCGCATCGATACGCTCGACGAGCCCAATTACTACAAGCACGGCGGCATTCTGCCCTACGTGCTGCGCCAGCTTGCTGCGTGATCCTCAGGACACGATCAAACACGGGGAAACGAACATGTCAGGAAAAATTCCGGCAACCTTGATACCTGGTGA
The DNA here is from genome assembly GCF_029714405.1 of Bradyrhizobium sp. CB82. NCBI lineage: Bacteria > Pseudomonadati > Pseudomonadota > Alphaproteobacteria > Hyphomicrobiales > Nitrobacteraceae > Bradyrhizobium > Bradyrhizobium sp. CB82. The sequence goes on from NZ_CP121650.1 coordinate 2,178,625, forward strand.
CGGGATCGGCCCAGAGATCACGGCGGCCGTGACCCGCATCTTGGATGTGCTCGGCGCGCCTTTCGAGTGGGACCTCCAGCAGGGCGGCATGGCCGGCATCCAGAGCGCGGGCGATCCCTTGCCCGGCGCGCTGATCGACAGCATCCGCCGGACCAAGCTCGCTCTGAAAGGGCCGCTGACGACGCCGGTTGGCGGCGGTTTCCGCTCGGTGAACGTGCGCCTGCGGGAAGAGTTCGGTCTCTACGCCAATCTGCGTCCGGTCAAGACGATGGTGCCCGGCGGTCGTTACGAGGACATTGACCTCGTGCTCGTCCGTGAAAACATCGAGGGTCTCTACGTCGCATTCGAGCACTTCATCCAGGTGGGCGACGATCCGCACGCGGTCGCGATCTCGTCGGGCGTCAACACCCATGCGGAAGCGCGACGTATCGTCCGCTTCGCGTTCGAGTATGCGCTCGCCCATGGCCGCAAGAAAGTGACCGTAGTTCACAAGGCCAACCTGTTGAAGGCCCTGACCGGGCTGTTCCTTCAGGCCGGCCGCGAAATCGCCAAGGAATATGAGGGGCGGATCGCGATGGACGATCGCATCGTCGATGCCTGTGCCATGCAACTCGTGATGAACCCGTGGCAGTTCGACGTCATCGTCACCACCAATCTGTTCGGCGACATTCTGTCCGACCAGATGTCCGGCCTGGTCGGTGGTCTCGGCATGGCGCCTGGCGCCAACATCGGGGAGAAGGCTGCGATCTTCGAGGCGGTGCACGGGTCGGCACCTGACATCGCCGGCAAGGGCATCGCCAATCCGCTCGCGCTGCTGCTCGCCGCCGGCCTCATGCTCAAGCATGTCGAGCGGGACGATCTCGCGACCAAGCTGCGAACCGCAATCGAGCAGACTTTGCAGGTCGACAATGTGCGGACAGCCGATCTCGGCGGCAAGGTCTCGACGGCTGATTTCGCCGGCGCCGTGATCAAGCGCCTGGCCTGACGCCGACAGACATAAAGGAGAAAGACATGGTGAAGGGCTCTGACCTGTTGGTCGCGGCATTGGAACATGAGGGCGTCGACCGGGTCTTTGGTGTTCCCGGCGAGGAGAATCTCGACGTCGTCGAGTCGCTACGCAACTCGAAGATCGAGCTGGTGCTGACGCGCCACGAGCAGGCCGCCGCGTTCATGGCCGCGACGCACGGACGACTCACCGGTCGGCCCGGCGTCTGCATCTCGACGCTAGGGCCGGGCGCGTTGAACTTCTCGACGGGTGCGGCCTACGCGCACCTCGGCGCGATGCCGATGGTGCTGCTGACGGGGCAGAAGGCGATCATGAGCAGCCGCCAGGCGCGCTTCCAGATCGTGGACGTTATCGCCTCGATGAAGCCGCTGACGAAGCTGCCGCGGCAGATCGTCAGCGCGTCCAGCATCCCAACGCTGGTGCGTGACGCCTTCCGCGTCGCTACGGAGGAGCGGCCGGGCCCGGTCCTGCTAGAACTGCCCGAAGACATCGCTGGCGACGAGGTCGAGTCGGTGCCAATGGTGCCGATCCATCCGATCGAAATACCTGTCGCGCACCGTGCGGCGCTCGACCGCGCGGCTGAGATGATCCTGGCGGCAAAGCGCCCCCTGATCATGCTCGCGGCCGCCGCCAGCCGTCCGCGCTCGACCTTCGGCATCGCTGGCTTCGTGCGGCGCACGGGCATTCCGTTCTTCACGACGCAAATGGGCAAGGGTACCGTTCCCGGCGGCACGAACCTCTATATGGGGACCGCGGCGCTGTCGGAGCGCGACTACGTGCATGAAGCGATCGACCAGGCCGATCTAATCATTGCCATCGGCCATGACACGGTTGAGAAGCCGCCGTTCATCATGGGTCCCAAAGGACCGCAAGTCATCCACGTCAGCTACACGCCGGCGACGGTGGAGCAGGTCTACTTCCCGCATGCCGAAGTGGTCGGCGATGTCGGTCCGAGCCTGGAGCTTCTTGCCGATCGGCTCGAAGGCAAGCTGCACAATGCCAAGGCGCTGTTGCCGCTGCGCGATGGCATTCTCGGCCGCATCGCCGATCGTGCGACCGAAAGCCGCTGGCCGGTCACGCCACAGCGGCTGGTGCATGACGTTCGCCAGGTGATTCCCGAGAACGGCATCGTCGCGCTCGACAACGGCATGTACAAGATCTGGTTCGCCCGCAACTACCGGACCTATGTCGCCAACACGCTGTTGCTTGACAACGCGCTGGCCACGATGGGCGCTGGCTTGCCGTCAGCGATGATGGCGGCGATGCTCTATCCGGACCGCCGCGTCATGGCGATCTGCGGCGACGGTGGCTTCATGATGAACAGCCAGGAGCTGGAGACGGCTGTCCGTCTCAAGCTGAATCTCGTGGTGCTGATCCTCAATGATGGCGCCTACGGCATGATCCGCTGGAAGCAGGCCGTCGACGATTTCCCGGATTTCGGTCTCACCTTCGGCAACCCGGACTTCGTCCGCTATGCCGAGTCCTACGGGGCCAAAGGCTCTCGCGTCACGTCGGTCGATGGGCTGTTGCCGACGCTGGAAGCAGCATTCAAGGGCGGCGGCGTGCATCTCGTCGATGTCGCGATCGACTATTCGGAGAACACGAAGGTCCTGGTCGACGAGCTGCGCAATCGCAAGCTCGGCGGCGAACCGATCTGACGAGCACGCCATGCTGCAGGTTGTTCAGGCGTTCGACCGGGCTCCGTTTGCCGAGGTTCCGGTCGATGATGCCGATGCGATGGAAGCAAAATTGCAAGCGGCGCTCCGCGTGCTCGCCGACCGCGACGGCTGGCCCGCGCCCGATGCGGGCGGCGCCAGGCGCGTCAGCGGCGGCGAACGCCTGTCAGAGACACTGATGCAGCCGACGGTTTTGATCGAACCGCCGCTCGGAGCCCGGGTGTCGCGCGAAGAAGTGTTTGGGCCGGTGGTCTGCGTCTACCGCTTTTCGCAGCTGGATGAGGCCATCACGCGGGCGAACTCACTGCGGGTGCCGTTCCAGGCGTGCGTGTTTAGCGAGGACATCGACGTTGCCCTGCGCGCCAGTGAACGACTCGATGCGTCCGCGGTCATGATCAACGATCCCACCACGTTCAGGACGGACTGGATGCCGTTCGCAGGCCGCCGCGAGGCCGGCTACGGCGTTGGGGGCATTCCCTACACCATGCGCGACATGACCCAGGAAAAATTGGTGGTGCTGCATCGCCGCGCCTGAGCCCCTCGCAGGCCATTTGACGATACCCGGAGGAGCAGAAACATGATCGGGAAATTCACCTTTCAGGCCCCGTCGAACATCATGTTCGAGGCCGGTGCCTCGCGAAAAATCAACGAGCTGGTTACGAGCTACGGCGCACGGCGCGTAATGCTGGTGACCGACAAGGGGGTGCGGGGCGCCGGATTGACCAAAGACGCCGAGGCATCGCTCTCGGCAGCCGGCGTCGAGCTCAGCATATTCGATGACGTAGTCGCCGACCCGTCGTCCCATATCGTGGAAGCGGCTGCGGATGCGTGTCGGGCTGGTCAGATCGAGTTGGTGCTCTCGATCGGCGGGGGCAGCGCACTCGACACCGCAAAGCTCGTGGCCTATCTCGCCCGGACGCCGGATCGTCTCGACGACATCTACGGCGTCGGTCTGGCGAAAGGAAAACGCCTGCCGCTGCTACTGGTGCCGACGACGGCCGGGACCGGCTCCGAGGTGACGCCGATCGCGATCGTCACGACGCCGACCACGGAGAAGAAGGGGGTTGTGTCGCCGGTCCTGATCCCGGACTGGGCAATCCTCGATCCCGAGCTGACCCTTGGTCTGTCGGCGCCAGTGACCGCCGCGACCGGCATCGATGCCATGGTACATGCGATCGAGGCCTATACCAGCAAGGTCAAGAAGAACCCGATGTCCGACCAGCTCGCGCGCCAGGCGCTGGCTTTGTTGTCGGCCAATGTGCGGCGTGTCTGCGAGAATGGGAAAGATCTCGAAGCCCGTTCGGAGATGCTGCTCGGCTCGATGCTCGCCGGCATGGCCTTCGCCAATGCGCCAGTCGCTGCCGTTCACGCGCTCGCTTATCCGATCGGGGCGATCTTCCACGTGCCGCACGGTCTGTCGAATGCGCTCGTGCTGCGCCATGTACTGGAGTTCAACCTGACCGCGGCCGAGCCGTTCTATGCGGAGCTCGCCGAGATCGTGAAGCCGGGCCTGCGCGGCAGCGTGCCTGAGAAGGCGCGGGCCTTCATCGACGAAATGACGTCGATCGGCCGCGATTGCCAGGTGCCAGGATCGCTGGCGGCGGTCGGGATCGGCCGCGACGATCTGAAGAAGCTCGCGGAAGACGCGATGAAGCAGACGCGCCTCTTGGTCAATAACCCCAGGGAGCTGACACTAGACGACGCGTACGCGATCTACAGCGCCGCCTTCGGTGACGGTAGCAACCGTTATGTTCAGGTTGCCCATGACTGAGGAAAGCTCTGGCGCAAATCCCTTCGGGCCGCTCGCCGCGCAATGGATGGATTCCTGGCGCGCGATGGCGGGCGCTGCCGCCGGCGTCAGCGAAAACTGGTCGAGCTCGATGCTGCCCTTCATCATGAGGCGCGCGGCCGAGAGCGGGTTCGGCGTCGGCCCCGGCAACGACCTCGCCGAGGCGATCGAACGCATGGCCAAGGGACCGCGCCTCGCCGACGTCCTCGATTTCGACCGCAAGCTGGCGAACATGACGGCGGCCTGGGGCGAGCTGCAAAGCAAGCTTGCCGCCTACCAGCTCGTCGCCTCAAAGCCCTGGATGCGCACGGCGCAGCAATACAAGATGAAGATGCCGCAGTCGGGCGACAGCCCCAGCTGGCGCGAGCAGCTCGGGGCATGGAACGATCTTGCCAATGAGGAGCTGATCGCCAACCAGCGCTCGGAGGAGTTTTTGGTCGCGCAGAAGCAAATGTTGCAGGCCGCGACCGAGTTCAGGGCCCGGCAATCGGACGTATCGGACGCGATCGCCGCCGTGCTGGGAATGCCGACACAGCGCGATTTCGACGATCTGACCCGCCAGGTCACCGAGCTGAGGCGCGAGGTCCGCGCCCTGGAGCGACGGATCGCCGGAGGTGAGGCATGAGCCCGCAGACGCCGAAGGGCGACGGCTTCGCTGAGATGAGCGACAAGCTGCTCAAGGCCGGCAAGCTGCTGTCGTCCATCAAGGACGAAGACGTCGATGTCGGCGCAACCCCGAAGACGCTCGTCATGCGGCGCGACAAGGTCGAGCTGTTTCGCTACACACCCTTGACCGAGCAGAAGGTGAAGACGCCGGTCCTGCTGGCGTACGGCCTGATCGGCCGCTACACCATGGCGGACCTTCAGGAGGACTGCTCGCTGGTGCGCAGTTTGTTGCGGCAGGGGCTGGATCTCTGGCTGGTCGATTGGGGCCAGCCGAACCGCAGCGAGCGTTGGCTGACCATCGACGATTATGTCGACGACTACATCCATGCCGCCGTCACGCGCGTTTGTCGCGAGACCGGACATGACAAGATCATGCTGCTCGGCATCTGCGAGGGCGGCGTATTCACCACCTGCTATGCCGCGCTGCATCCGGACAAGGTCAGGGGCCTGGTGCTGACGATCACGCCGATCGACTTCCATGCCGATCGTGACGATCCCGACACCCATCACGGCTTCCTGAACGTCTGGACGCGCAGTCTCGATCGCGCCGACATCGACCGCTTGGTCGACGTCTATGGCGGGCTACCCGGCGAGTTCATGAGCTCGGTCATCTCTCTGATGACGCCGATGCGCTCGCTGACCAAGTACAACATCGACCTGATCGACGTCATCGACGACGAAGCCAAGCTGATGAATTTCCTGCGCATGGAGAAATGGCTTGCCGACCGGCCCGCCCATCCGGGTGAAGCCGCCAAGCAGTGGCTGAAGGATCTCTATCAGGATAACAAGCTCGTGAAGGGCGAGTTCGAGCTGTCGGGACGGCGCGTCGATCTGTCGAATCTCACCGCGCCAGTCCTCAACGTCTTCGCGCTGAATGACCACATCATTCCGCCGACCTGCTCGCGGGCGCTCAGCGCGCATGTCGGCACCAAGGACTATTCGGAAATCGAACTGCCCGGCGGCCATGTCGGCCTGTTCGTATCGAGCAAGTCGCAGGGCTCGCTGAGCAAGGGTATCTCGGAGTGGCTCTCCGCCAGGGACTAGCGCGATGAACAAGGACAAAATCGTCTCCGCTGATGAGGCGGTCGCTATCATCAGGGATCGCGATACGGTCTGTACATCCGGCTTCGTCGGCATCGGCACGCCCGATGAGCTCCTGATCGCACTGGAGAAGCGCTATCGCGAAACCCGCCACCCCGCGGACCTCACTCTGATGTTTGCGGCTGCGCCCGGCGATGCCGGAGACCGCGGCCTCAACCGGCTCGCCCATGACGGTCTCCTGAAGCGAGTGGTCGGCGGCCATTGGGCGCTGGTGCCCAAGCTCGGCGAGCTCGCGCTCGCCAACCGGATCGAGGCCTACAATTTGCCGCTCGGCTGCATCTCGCATCTCTATCGCAACATCGCCGCGCGCGGCTGCGGCGTGATCTCCAAGGTCGGCCTCAAGACCTTCGTCGATCCCCGTTTACAGGGTGGCAAGCTCAATGAGAGCACCACGGAAGATCTCGTCGAGCTGATGCGGATCAACGATGAGGAATGGCTGCGTTACAAGTCGTTTCCGATCAACGTCGCGCTGTTGCGCGGCACGACGGCCGATCCCGCCGGCAACATCACGATGGAGCGCGAGGCGCTGACGCTGGACAATCTGGCAATGGCGATGGCGGCGAAGAATTCGCGCGGCTTCGTCATCGTGCAGGTCGAGCGCATCGCGGCCAGCAGTTCGCTCAACCCCCGCGAGGTGCAGATTCCCGGCATTCTCGTCGATTGCGTCGTGGTCGCAGATCCCATCAATCACGTCCAGACCTATGGCGCGACCTACAGCCATGCCTTCTCCGGCCGGCAGCGGGTGCCGATGGACCGCGTCAAGCCGCTTGAACTCGACGAGCGCAAGATCATCGCGCGGCGCTGTGCCTTCGAACTGCCGCCGGGCGGCGTCGTCAATCTCGGTATCGGTATGCCCGAGGGCGTCGCCGCGGTCGCCGCGGAAGAGCACATGCTGACGTTCCTGACGCTCACGGCCGAGCCCGGCATAATCGGGGGCATGCCGCAGGGTGGGCTCAATTTCGGCACTGCGTTGAACCCGGATGCGGTCATTCATCAGAACCAGCAGTTCGATTTCTACGACGGCGGCGGACTTGATCTTGCCTGCCTCGGCATGGCGCAGGCGGATGCTGCCGGAAACGTCAATGTCAGTCGTTTCGGTTCACGGCTGGCGGGTGCTGGTGGGTTCATCAACATCTCGCAGAGCTCGAAGAAGCTTGTGTTTGCGGGCACGTTCACCAGCGGCGGATTGAAGGTCGCGGTTGAGGACGGCGCACTCCACATCCTGCGCGAAGGCACAACCAAGAAGTTCGTCTCCGCGGTCGAGCAGATCACATTTAGCGGCGACCATGCGGTGGCGACCGGCCAGCCGGTGTTCTATGTCACCGAGCGCTGCGTGTTGCAGCGGACGCCTGCCGGTGTGGAACTGATCGAGGTTGCTCCCGGCATCGATCTCGATCGCGACATCTTGGCGCACATGGAATTCGAGCTGCTCATCCGCAACGTCAAGCCGATGGATCCCCGCATCTTCCGCGACGGACCAATGGGTCTGGATCACATGCTGCTTGGCAGAAGCCTCGCTGACCGGATTGGCTACGATGCCGAACGCAACACCCTGTTCGTCAATTTCGAGGGCTTCGACGTCAGGACGGTTGAGGACGTGGACCTGGTTCGCCGCGAGGTCGAACGCGCCTGTCGTGCCGTCGGCAAACCGGTGGCGCTCGTTGCCAACTATGACGGCTTCCATTTGGATCCAGCGGTCAGCGACACCTATTTCTCGATGATCGCCTATCTCGAGCGGCGCTATTACAGCTCGGCATCGCGCTACACCACCAGCGCATTCATGCGTCTCAAGCTGGGCGAGGGTCTCGCCGAGCGTCACGTCGCCCCGCACATCTTCGAAACCCGGGCCGAGGCGCAAGCCTTCGCACGCGGGCTACGCAAGGAAGAAGCCATCTAACCGAGGAGGTTGATCATGACCCAGGACATCGAAGTCGCGACGAAAGCGATGAAGGAGCAGTTTGCGAAGCTGACAGAGAATCTCAAAGTACCAGGCGTGAATGTCGACGCATTAATCGAAAGCCAGCGCAAGAACATCGAGGCAATGTCGAAGGCAGCTCAGTTGACGGCCGAGGGAGCGGCCGCAATCTCGCATCGCCAGTTGGAAATCCTGCGTGTCACCGGCGAGCAGGTGCGCACCGCAATTCGCGACATGAAGCTGTCGGGCGAGCAGCAAGGCGAATTCGCGCGGAGGGCGTTCGAAACTGCAATCGCGAATGCACGCGAGCTTGCCGAATTGACGGTCAAGTCGAACACCGAGGTTTTCAACGTCGTGAAGCAGCGGATGACCGAGGATTTCGAAAAGATGAGAACGGCGTTTCTCCCGGGCGAAGGCAAGAAGTAGGCGATGTCGGCATGGTCCGTGCCCGTTTGGAGAGCACGGACCTGCTGATCAGGTTGCAGGGGCGACATGTTTGAAGCGGCTAGCAGGCTAATACGGGACATGGCAGGTGGATCGCCGAAATCCAGGCAGCCTGATCGGGAGGGCGTCGTGCTCGGGCTCTCGCCCTCCGGCTTTCACCAATTGGCCTATACCGATTGGGGGCCTCTCGAGGACGAGAGGCCGGTCGTTTGCGTGCATGGACTGACGCGGCAGGGTCGGGATTTCGACCATCTGGCTGAACAGTTGGTGGCTGCTGGACGACGGGTGATTTGCCCGGATCTGCCGGGCCGTGGACGCAGCGGCTGGATAGGCGATCCCGATCATTACACGCTCCCCCAATATTGCGCTGACATGAATGCGCTCATTGCGCGTCTTGGTGTCACCGAGATTGACTGGGTCGGAACTTCGCTCGGCGGGTTGATCGGCATGATCATGGCCGGCTTCTCCGGCAGTATCGTCCGCAAGCTCGTCATCAACGATATCGGCCCCTTCGTTTCGTCGACTGGGCTTCAGCGGATCGGCCAGTACATCGACAAGATGCCGCCGCTGTTTGCGACGATTGAAGATGCTGAGACGTACTTTCGAACCGTGCTGGCACCTTATGGTGAGCTGCTTGACGAGCATTGGCGCCATCTCGCCACGCACAGCGTTCGTTGGGACGACGTCCGACAGGGATACGTGCTGTTATGCGATCCCAAGATTGCGAAGGGCTTTCGGTTGCCATGGTTTCAGCCGCTCAATCTCTGGGCCTATTGGGAGGCGATCAAGGTGCCGGTGCTTGTGCTGCGCGGCGCTCGCTCTGACTTGCTCTCATTCGACCTCGCGGCCGAGATGCGAAAGCGCAACCGAATGGCCAATGTTTTTCAGTTCGATGATTGTGGCCACGTGCCGCCGCTGATGGTCCGCGAGCAGATTGATGTGGTCACTCAGTTTCTGCAGGCGTGATGGAACGCAGCCGCGTAGGGGAGGATACGATGGATAACCTGGTCGGAGATACGTCCAAGAACGTTTACGACGTCCCCGCGGAATGGGCCAAGCGCGCCTGGGTCGTCCACCTACCAATGATCCCCGAAAACCGCCTACGCGATTCTTGCGTGGGCGCGCACCGGCGACGGCCTGAAAGCTTTTGACGCGAGCGCCTGAGATTCGTGGCGGGCAGAATTCCCTCTTTTGATCGTAGCTTCGAGAGTGGATTCTGGTCTACAAAGGTCGAGAACTCTTCTTTCATGTTTCGCTAATTGATCCGAATGGGCGCCAACGGCCGGAGCAACAAGGAAATCCGCAAGAGGCTGTTCACCCGCGGCGCTACACAATCACGCGCGGCATTGCCTGCCGGGGACGCCGCGCCTCAAATTCAGCTCAGGGCGTGACCGGCCAATCCGTAGACCCACGGCTCGCTTTCTTTTCGATTCAGGAATCGTCGTCCCTTAGACATTGTTGTGACGGTGTCACTCATTGCGAGGTGGCTCTGCTGGAGAAAGTCGGCAAAGAGGCCCGTTTGCTCCCGCGTATCGACGCGGACGAACTCTCCCGTGAGCTCCTTGAGATGCACGGCGGTGAGATGGATCGCGTCGCGGTCATTGCTGGCGACGATCGGACCGATCACATGACCCCGCCCGAACTCGCGATTCATGGAGTATCCGACGATTTCGCCACCGCGTCTCAGGACGTAGATTGACGCGCCTTCTGAAAGCAATGCAAGCAGCTTGTATCGGCTCGTTCCGAACGCGCGCTCATCCAATGCTGCTACCTCTTTAAGATCTTTGGCTGACAGCGACCCGAGTTCGCCGTCCAAAACTGGAATCGCCGGGAGGGACGAAAGGACCTCGCCCTGCCACAGATACACAAGCGCTTCCTTCGTAAATCCTAGCGAAAGGTAAAGGTGATAGGCGGCGTCGGTCGAGTTCAAGGTCAAATTTCGATCGCCACATCGCTCAAATACCTGTTGCATGAGCCAGCTGCCAGTCCCCTGTGCCTGGGTGCGGGGCGAGGTGATCACTAGGCCCACGGTGGCGAATTCGCGTCCATGTGGAAACCACATGGCGCTCCCGAAAACGCGTCCGATGCCATCGACCGCCACGATGCCGTGACCTGCGCGGCGCAAGAAATCCCAGTCCTTGGGCCGATGCGGCCAGCCGACCGCAATCGAGAGCGCGTGAAGCAGCTTCACATCAACCTCGTTGATGTCCCTCGCGACCAGTTCGAAGGACTTCACGCGTACCGTTCGTCCCATTCAGTTCATCCTTTTGCGAGACGCCAAGGCTTTACGGCATACTACTCCGTCGGCCTTCCGCCGTACCGCGCAAGCCTCGTTTTGCAGCAGCATAGCGCCGAAAGCCAGCAGGTTTGGCCTGTTTGGCCCTCCTTTTTCGGAATGTTCCGCCTATAGCGCAACTGAATTCAGCAGGGAAAGCTGCTGCTTGCCGTTAGCCTATCGATATCCGGCAATAGCACAGGCAGGATGAGCCCCGTGAATCTTGAAGAATTCGTTGCAAGGCTGGTTGCCTCTCCAACCCTTGGGCGTTTGCCAAAGCACGCCGTCGTCGGTCGGCTTTGCTACTACTGCCGGGCTGCAGGAGGGCTTCCGCGCCCAGCATCCCGGGCGAGCACCTGAAGGATGCGTCAATGGCGTTCCTTTTCAATTCCGATGCCGCTCGGGGTGCGATATTTCGGCAAATCTTCGCGCGCGAGCTTCCCAATCTGGAATTCTACCATTGTAGCGAATGTATCGATCCGGAAAAGATACGGTACCTGCTGACCTGGCACGCGCCAGACGATCTCTCGCGCTTTCGCAATCTGGAAGTGCTCTTTTCCATCGGTGCCGGGGTCGATCAATTCAAGCCGGAGACCCTACCGGACCATGTGAAGCTCGTGCGCATGGTCGAGGATGGCATCATACGCATGATGCAGGAATACGTCGTCCTCGGGGTGCTGACGCTCCATCGCCAGATGCTTGCATATGGAGAGCAGCAGAGACGAGGCATCTGGCAGGCTCTTGCAACGACCCAGGCGGCCGATCGGCGTGTGGGCTTTCTGGGTCTTGGAATGCTGGCGCAAGCTGCAATTGATCGCTTGAAGCCGTTTCGATTCCCTCTTGCCGCATGGAGCCGCAGCAAAAAGGCAATTGAGGGCGTCGCCTGCTTTCATGGCGACGATCAGCTCGGCAGCTTTCTGGGGGCAACGGATATTCTCGTCTGTCTTCTGCCCCTGACGGAGCAAACGAGCGGCATTCTGAATGCAAGGCTTTTCTCGTTGTTGCCGGTGGGAGCGAGTTTGCTGCATGTTGGCCGCGGCCCTCAACTTGACCAAGGCGCACTTGTTGAGGCGCTCGACAGTGGCCGCCTGGCAGCAGCCATGCTCGACGTGACCGATCCCGAGCCACTTCCGGAAAGCCATGTGCTCTGGTCCCATCCGAAAGTGATCATAACGCCGCATATCGCGTCCGCGACGCAACCGCATACGGCAGCACAATCCGTCATAGAAAACATCCGGCGCCACCGCGCTGGACGAAATCCGATCGGCCTTGTCGATCGAACACTCGGCTACTAACAGGAAAAGCGCCATGTCACTTCTGGTCACCATCGACACGAATCCGGACTTCGCACCGAAGAATGCCTTGCCTGCCCCGGAAAGGCTCATTTCTGGCAATCCATCGTTCAAGACCTGGGCACAGGACGCCTCGAAAGGCGAGAAGGTGCTGACCGGTGTCTGGGAAGCAACGCCGGGCGAGACCCATTCCATCAAGGGCACCACCTTCGAGTTCTGCCACATTCTCTCGGGTCTCATCGAAATCGAGGAAAAGGGTGGTGAGACCAGGAGGTACCGCGCCGGCGACAGCTTTGTGATGAAACCCGGCTTTGTCGGTGTCTGGCGCACGATCGAGACCGTGCGAAAGATCTACGTCTGCCACTATGACTGAGACGATGCTCATGGCAGCACTAGAGCGGCCCTCAGAATATTCGACCTCAGGGGTCGCGCCTGACCAGATTCAACGCGGTCAGACACTTCATTATCGATGAAAAATGCGGCGTGCGGTCCTGTACTGCTCGCTTGAGACGGCTTCGTCTCGCCACTCACAAATCAGGCAGTAATGGTGGGGTCGGGCCCGAAGACAAGGAGCAAGCCCATGATTGCATTGAAGGACAAAGATCTGTTTCGCCAGCAAGCGCTGATCGGCGGCACTTGGCGGGATGCGAGCACGAAAGCCAGCGTTGATGTCATCGATCCTGCCAGCCAGAAAGTGCTTGGCACCATCCCCGATATGGGCCGAGACGAGACCAGGGCAGCAATCGACGCAGCGGCGGCTGCGTTCAAGCATTGGAAGACCAAGGTTCATGCAGAGCGTGCCGCGCTGCTGGAGCGCTGGCATGAGCTTATGCGACGCCATGAGCAGGATTTGGCTCTTCTGCTCACGCTGGAACAGGGCAAGCCGCTTGCTGAATCGCTCGGAGAGATCCGTTATGGGGCATCCTTCGTCAAATGGTTTGCCGAAGAGGCCCGCCGGATCAACGGATCGACTATCCCGGCGCCCTCAGTCCATCGCCGCATTTTGGTGCTGAAAGAGCCAGTCGGCGTCTGCGGGATCATCACGCCCTGGAATTTCCCCAACGCGATGATAACGCGCAAGGTGGCACCAGCGCTTGCCGCGGGCTGCACAGTCGTCATCAAGCCATCTGAGTTTACGCCTTTTTCAGCTCTCGCCATCGCTGTTCTGGCTGAGCGGGCCGGAATCCCGGCGGGCGTGATCAACATCGTGACGGGCATGCCGGCGGAAATTGGCGCGGAGCTGATGGCCAATGAAACCGTGCGCAAGATCTCGTTCACCGGATCGACCCGCGTCGGCGCTTTGCTAATGAAGGGCGCCGCCGACAACATCAAGAGGCTCAGCCTCGAGCTCGGTGGCAACGCGCCGTTCATCGTCTTTGACGATGCCGATATCGACCGGGCCGTGGAGGGTGCGATTGCGTCAAAATTCCGCAATGGCGGGCAGACGTGCGTCTGCTGCAATCGCATTCTCGTTCAATCCGGCATTTACGACGTCTTCGCCCAGAAGCTTGCCAGCCGGGTTGCGAAAATGAAGGTCGGCGCCGGCACGGAAGAGGGGGTCGCAATCGGGCCGATGATCAATGGCGCGGCGATCGAGAAGATCAAGCGGCACGTCATGGACGCCCTGGATAAGGGCGCAAAGATCATCTCGGAGAGTGAGTCGGTGCCGGAAGGTCGGCAATATGCCCGCCCTCTCGTGCTCGGCGGCGCGACGACTGAGATGCTCCTGGCTTCAGAAGAGACCTTCGGGCCGATCGCACCGCTTTTCCGCTTTGAGACCGAGGACGAGGCGATTGCGATCGCCAACGGCACGCCTTTTGGCCTTGCCGCCTATTTCTACACGGAAAACCTCAAGCGCTCCTGGCGTGTTGCCGAGGCGCTCGAGTTCGGCATGGTCGGCCTGAACATAGGCCTGATCTCGACCGAGGTGGCGCCGTTCGGCGGCGTCAAGCAGTCAGGCCTCGGACGCGAGGGATCGCAGCTCGGGATAGAAGAATATCTGGAGACCAAGGCGCTTCATGTCGGCGGGCTGGACTGAGCGGCCCATCGGATCAATATCTGAAACAAGAAAAGGGGGCGGTCGAACCGCCCCCTTTTCCTTCACAGCGCACCGATCTCGATTGAAGCTTTTGAAGAACTGAAGCGCAACGAGAGAACCTGAGAGAACTGCGCTCACGCGCTCTTGCGCAGGGGCTCCAGGCCGACTGCCGCCGCAAGCCCGTCGATGCCAGCGACCTCGGTGTATTCATAGAAGGGGTTCGCGGGCTCGTGACCGCGGTTTACCCAGACCTTGCTCTTGATGCCGAGATCGTAAGCGGTCATCAGGTCGTAGCGGAAGGAAGAGGAGACGTGGGTGATATCCTCCGGGCCGCACCCCAGCTTGTCCAGCATATACTCGAAGCCCTTCATCTGCGGCTTGTAGGCGCCGGTCTCCTCCGCGGTGATGACCATGTGGAACGGAGCGCCAAGCTTCTCCACATTCGACATGATGAGATTCTTCATGGAGTTCGACAGGATGACCAGTGGAATCTCCCTGGCGACCTTGGCCAGGCCCTCCGGAACATCGGGATGTGGACCCCATTTGTGGATCTCCTCATTGATGCGCTGGGCATGCTCCGGCCGAAATACGATACCGTTGCGCTTGCACGCGCGCTCCAGCGCATTGTGCACGACCTCGAAATACGGCTTCCAGGCGCCGAGAACCTCGTCCAGGCGATAGGCAGAAAAGTCCTTGATGAGCTTTGCCATAGCCGTCGACGAGAGCTCGGAGCCATAGACTCTCCTTGCCGCGCCGGCCATGTCGAAATTGGTCAGCGTGCCGTAACAGTCGAAGGTGATGTATTTGGGTCTAAACGTCGCCATGGCTCGATCCTTTTTGGTCCTCACGCACCGCGTTCCGGTACGACAGGGATCATAGCGGGCAGACGACCGGATAAAGCACCGCTGTCGCGGCGACGGGGAGCAGATTGTGTCGTATCGGATCGAAGCTGTGGCAGAGAGTTGTGCGAAAAGGCGCCTCCGAGTTGAGCGCCAATGCCAGGCACAGGCCGATGCCGGCACAAGATGCCGCGTCGATCGTCAATCAAAGTCAAAACGCCTTCCGCCCTTGTCATGCCTGGGAGCAACTGCTGTCCTGGGCGTCTTACGTTGAGCTCGGAAGACATCGGGAGTGCCGCACAAGCCTTGCGGTTGAGCTGGAGGACGACATGTTGAGCAACTCGCTGATTGAGCTCGATCGCGCGCATCTGATTCACCCGGTCTCATCCTATCGCAGCCACGAGGCGACGGGCGTCCGAGTGCTGAAGTCAGGGAAGGGCGCGACGCTGACCGATGTCTCGGGCCGTCAATTGCTGGACGGTTTTGCGGGTCTGTGGTGTGTCAATGCCGGTTACGGACAGGACAGCATCGTCGAAGCGGCTTTGAGGCAGCTCCGTGAACTGCCTTATGCGACGGGTTATTTCGGGTTGGGCTCCGACCCGGCCATCCGGTTGGCCGCCAGGCTGGCTGAATTGGCGCCTGGCGATCTGAACCATGTCTACTTCACCTTGGGCGGCTCCGACGCCATCGACAGCACGATCCGGTTCATCCGGTACTATTACTATGCCAAGGGTACGCCACAGAAGGACCAGTTCATTTCCGTCGAATCTGGCTACCATGGATCGTCGACGGCAGGGTCTGGCCTGACCGCGCTGCCGGCCTTTCACGCGGGCTTTGGAGTGCCATACAACTGGCAGCACAAAATTCCGTCGCACTACGCCTATCGCAATCCCGTCGGTTCGCATCCCCAGGCTATCATTGCGGCATCGGTCGCCGCTCTGCGGGCCAAGATCGCCGAGCTCGGCGCCGAACGCGTCGCCGCCTTCTATGTCGAACCGATACAGGGGTCAGGAGGCGTCCTCGTTCCGCCGCCGTCTTGGCTGAGGGCGATGCAGGCTGTTTGTAGGGAGCACGATATTCTATTCGTTGCCGATGAGGTCATCACCGGCTTTGGCCGTGTCGGTCCGCTCTTCGCCTGTGAAGAGGACGACGTCGTGCCGGATCTCATGACCACGGCAAAAGGACTGACGTCGGGCTATGTGCCGATGGGAGCCGTTTTGATGTCCGACCGCGTCTACAACACCATTGCCGATGGCGCCGGCAAGGCGGCCGTCGGCCACGGCTACACCTATTCCGCACATCCCGTCAGTGCAGCCGTCGGGCTCGCGTGCCTTGACCTTTACGAAAACGGCCTGTTGGAAAACGGCCGAAAGGCCGGGCATCGTCTGATGGAAGGGCTTCGCGCGCTTGCCGATCATCCGCTTGTCGGCGATGTCCGTGGTCGCGGTATGCTGGCTGCAATCGAGCTTGTCGCCGACAAGCAGCGCAAGACGCCGCTGCCGGCGGAAGCCGACGCGGCGCGCCGCATTTTCGACCGCGCATGGGACAACGGCCTCGTCATCCGCGCCTTTGCCCAGGGCGTACTGGGCTATGCGCCGCCGCTCTGCTGCACCGATGCTGATATCGACGGCATCATCGAACGGACAAGGGTCACGCTCGACGAGACGCTCGAAGACAAGGACGTCCGCGCGGCGATGAAAGATTGATCGCTGCGCCTACTTGTCAGCTATTGAAGATGCTTTCGAGCGGCAAATGGGACTTCACGATTGGCGATTTCAGCACGACGAAACTGAAGTATTTGTCGATGCCGATATCCATCTCGACGAGACGCTCCATGACCGCCTGGTATTCGCTGATCCCTGCCGTGATGAATTTGACGAGATAGTCGTATCCGCCCGAAACGAGATGGCATTCGACGACGGAATCGACCTTTTCGATCGTCGTGAGAAAGCGCGCGAAATCGATCTGCCGATGATTCTTCAAGGTGATCTCGGCGAACACAGTCAGAGTTTGTCCGAGCTTGGAGACGTCAATCTGGGCGGAATAGCCGGTGATGAAGCCCTCCGTCTGGAGCCTCTTGACGCGCATCAGACATGGGCTTGGGGAAAGATTTATCAGCTCGGAAAGCTCGACATTGGACATCCGCCCGTTTTTCTGCAGTTCGCATAAAATCCTGATGTCGATTTTATCGAGCTTCATAGCAATGCCATGAGATGAGGGGCGACAACTGCGTCAAGGCTTTGAAGGTCTAGCGTCATAAGCATTCACATAGCATCAACCAGCATCTTTTCCCACCGGACGCGAGCGGCGGAAACCTGTATCTTCGCCGGTCTCCTGGGCAACTCTCTCCCAGAGATCGAGGCTTTTGGTTGCAATCGGCAGCTCGCGCGCATCGCGGTTCTTTGCCGGCACCATCCCCAGTTGTGGCTGGATTGCTCGGCGGCGACACGGCCCTTTTCAAGCAACGCGACCTTCAGACCGCGACGGGCGAGATAGTAACTCGTGAAGACGCCCACCACGCCGCCGCCGATGACTACGACGTCTGCCTCTCGCGGCAGGGATGGACTGGATTCGATATGCAGGAGCGGCGCGCTCATCGGGCAGGGATCTCCGGTGATTGCCGTATCGTAACCAAGTATTGCGGCAGGTCCGACGGACTTTCGTGATGAAACCGAATATCCTGCGGTTTGCTGCCTTTGACACAGGCTATTATTGCGAAAATACTTTGCTTTCGCCGCAGCTCACAGTCGGCGAGACGGACGCACGCGCTCCTGCAATTGAGCGGCCCTTTCTCGGGCAGGGCGCCTCGGCAGGCCTCGCGGCGCAGACCGAAATGCTAAATCGGACTTCGTTTTCAGAAGTTCCTGCTGCCCGGATGCCGCCTTTCGGCGACTCTGGGCTGATTCAAATCGTCAAGATCGGCAAAACCACCCGATCGATGGGGCGAAGTCCATGGAAGCAGCCTGCATGAGCTTTGTCGAGGAAAAGCCGTTGGCGCAAGCGATGATGTCGACACCATCGGAGCTTCGCTTCGATCGAGGTGGCCGATGTGGTCGGCGGCGAACTCTGAGCAACAGCCCTTGCTTCTTGCACGAGCAGGCCTGAATCATGTCGCAGCCTCCAATGAGGGAATGGCAAGTTGAACGGCAAATTGTCGACCTGTCGAAGGAGCGTGGCGGAAAGAACCGAAGGCGCGGCCCGCAACAGGATGGCCGGGCTCGGTTGAAAGGGGAGGATGTTCCTATGGCCTCCATCCAGGCTGCAGCCCCCGCCGAAGTGGCGCTCTCGGTGCGCGAGCTGACCGTAAGTCTGCCGGAAGGAATGGAGCGGGCCTACGCCGTCGAGAACATCTCCTTCGATCTGAAACGTGGACAGATTCTCTGTATCATCGGGGAGTCCGGATCGGGCAAGTCGGTCACCGCCAATGCGATCATGGGGCTTCTGCCGAAGATGATCCGGGTCTCCTCGGGTGCGATCCACCTGAATGGGATGAACATTGTAGGCCTCTCGCCCGACAAGCTCCGCAGCCTGCGCGGCCGGGTCGTTTCAATGATCTTTCAAGACCCTCTCTCGGCACTCAATCCGTTGATGACCGTGGGCGCGCAGATTGAGGAGGTGATGGCCGCGCACGATGTCGGCACGCCGGCTTCCCGTCGCAGCCGGGCCATCGACTTGTTGATCGAAGTGGGTTTGCCCGATCCGCAGCTCATGTATCACCAATATCCCTTCCGGCTTTCGGGCGGGCAGCGGCAGCGGGTCATGATCGCCATGGCTCTGGCCCTCGAGCCCGCGATCCTGATTGCGGACGAGCCGACCACCGCACTGGACGTCACGACCCAGGCGCAGATCCTTCAATTGATCCGCGACATACAGCGCCGCAAGGGGATGAGCGTCATGTTCATCACCCATGACTTCGGCGTCGTGGCCGAGATCGCCGATTACGTTGTGGTGATGGAGAAAGGCCATTGCGTGGAGCAGGGCACTGCCGCGCAGGTCCTGAAGTCGCCCAGCCACCTCTATACGCGCCGCCTGATCGCGGCCGTGCCACGCCTGACCGGCAAAGACCGCATTCCCTTGCAAGCGGCGGACCGAGTGTCCATCCTGAAAGTTGAAGACCTCGGAAAGACCTATCGCAGCGGCAGCGCGCTGTTCGGCAAACAGCGCATCGTGTCTGCGGTCAATGGCGTCACGTTCGACCTCACGTCGGGCCGCACGCTCGGCGTCGTGGGGGAAAGCGGTTCGGGCAAGTCGTCGCTCGGTCGGTTACTGATCAAGCTCATGGAGTGCGACAGCGGCTCGATTGTGTTCGAAGGCCGCGACATCGCCGGGCTTTCCGAGGCCAAGTTCCGGTCCCTGCGGCCGAAAATTCAGATGATCTTTCAGGATCCCTTTGCGTCGCTCAATCCGCGATCCACGGTCGGACAAATTCTCACGGTCGGTCCTGTCGCACATGGGATGCCCTACAGCGAGGCTGCCGAGAGGGCGCGCGAGCTTCTGTCCCATGTCGGTCTGGATTCAGGTGCCTTTGACCGCTATCCGCACGAGTTCTCCGGCGGGCAGCGCCAGCGTATCGGCATCGCGCGGGCGCTGATGTTCAAACCAAAACTGCTGATTGCCGACGAAGCGGTCTCGGCGCTCGACGTGTCGATCCAAGCCCAGATCTTGAAGCTGCTGGACCAGATTCAGCGGGAGACGGGCGTCTCGATGATCTTCATCACGCATGATCTGCGCGTCGCCAGCCAGATCTGCGATGAAATCGCCGTCATGCATCGAGGACAAATCGTGGAACGCGGACCGCCGTCCCAGATCTTTCTCGACCCGAAATCCGGTTACACGCGAGAACTGGTGGCGGCGATCCCGGGCGAGCAGCCGGGAAGCATGCTCCAACATGAAGGCTTCGTCGAACACCCCAAGCAAGGAGAGACGTTATGACCAGGCGTTCTGCGACTACATCGAACTACTCGCGGCGCGATGCCCTGCGAATGGTGGCGTTCGGAGGGGCTGCTGGCTTCATCGCGCCGAGTCTTCTTGGCAAACCTGCCTTCGCGCGCACCTCTGCGGCAAAGCCGACCGGCCGCGTGATCGTCGGGCTCGGACAAGAGCCGACCGTCTTCAATCCGCTGATGGTGCACATTGAGGTCGATGATGGTGTGCATTTCTCGGTTTTCGACGCGCTGTTCCGCATCGATCCTCAAGGCGTCATTCAGCCCAACCTGGCCGTGGAAGTGCCGGACCAGAAGAATGGCGGCATTTCGGAGGACGGTCTCAAGTGGCGCATTCGCCTGCGTGACGACGTTCGCTGGCACGACGGCACGCCTTTCGGCGCCGAGGATGTGAAGTTCACTCTCGAACTGATCATGAACCCCAACTTCCGGAGTTGGCGCACCGCCGGACATGCTCTCGTGCGCGACATCACCGTGATCTCGCCGACGGAGATCTCGTGGCGAATGGAAGAGGCCTTTGCGCCGTATTTGTCCTTCCTGACCGAAACCTTCATCGTCCCCAAGCACATCCTCGAGAAGGAGGCCAATCCGAACAACGCCGCCTTCAATCAGGCGCCGGTCGGCACCGGTCCGTTCAAGTGGGGCCAGCGGGTCGCCGGCGATCATCTCGAGCTTGTGGCTAACCCCGACTATTTCGGTGAAGGTCCTCACATCGAGAGGCTGGTCTTCAAATACATTCCCGATCTCACCGTCCTCTACACCCAATTCAAGAGCGGCGACGTTGATCTGGTGGGTCAGCCCTACATCACCCCTGACCACTACGGGGAAGCCAAGACGCTGCCGAACCGCGTCGTGACCCTCGTCCCAAGGACCTCGTTCGAATCCTTCTACCTGAACCTCGAGCGGCCGCAGTTCAAGGAGCTTGCTGTTCGCGAGGCGCTTTACGCGGCGATCGACAAGGAGGCGATCATCCAGGGGCTCTATTATGGAGTGCCGACGCCGACAGAGACTTTCATGCCACGGCAGTCCTTCTTCTTCAACGCCAATCTGCCGCTGCACCAATTCGACTTGAATCGCGCGCGCAAGATCCTCGATCAGGCCGGCTGGGTGCCGGGAGGCGACGGCATTCGTACCAAGAATGGCGTTCGTCTGTCCTTTACCAATTCGACCACGTCCGGCGATCCCCTGCGCGAGCAGGTGCAGCAGTTCCTGCAGCAAACCTTTGCGCAGCTGGGCGTCGAGATGAAGATATCGAACCTGCCCGCTGCCGTGATGTGGGGCGAGTTCTGGACGCAATCGCAATTCGAT
Organism: Bradyrhizobium sp. CB82; assembly: GCF_029714405.1. Taxonomy (NCBI): domain Bacteria; kingdom Pseudomonadati; phylum Pseudomonadota; class Alphaproteobacteria; order Hyphomicrobiales; family Nitrobacteraceae; genus Bradyrhizobium; species Bradyrhizobium sp. CB82. Next base: position 2,199,917 of record NZ_CP121650.1, read on the forward strand.
TCCGTGATCGTCGGCAGCTCGTATCTGATCGGCGCCGATCCGGACGTCACCAATCGCCTGCACTCGCGTTCGATCGCAGTGAAAGGCGGTCGCGGCTCGAACAATGCACAGTATACAAATCCGGAGGTCGACGCCCTGCTCGACAAGGGCGCGCGGACCTTCGATCCTGAAGCCAGGCGCGCGATCTACTCTCGCGTCCAGGAACTCGTCCGTCGCGACCTCCCCTTCCTTCCATTGTACCAGAGCAATGCGGTCGAAGGCCTCAAGAAGGGGATCAACGGTTTCGTGCCGAACGGCAATACGCGCACGGAATCCTGGAATGCGCTGGCCTGGTATTGGTCGAGCTGATGTGTTGCCGGCCGAAGCCCGTGTGGCCGAGGTCGGCGCTGGGGTGATGCTACAACGCCAACATGGTGACTCGAATGTCCGGGTTCCTGCTCAATCGTCTCTCGCAGAGCATCGTGCTGCTGGTGATCGTCTCGATCATCGGCTTCACGGTTCTCAACCTCATGCCGGGCGGTCCTCTCGCGCAGTTCGGGCTCGATCCGGGCATGACCCAGAAGGACGTGGAGCGACTCGCAACGCAGCTCGGGTTGAACCGGCCGCTATGGATACAGTATCTCGATTGGGCCTGGCGGCTGCTCCAGGGCGATTGGGGACACTCGTTCCGCGATGGCTCTTCGGTGCTGGCGGTGATTGGTCGACACTTGCTGGCGACGCTACTGCTTATGGGTACGTCCACCGCATTTGCGATCGCGGTCGGTGCCTGGATTGGAATCCGCGGCGCCACCCACCGCTATTCCCTGTTTGACTACTGCGCGACCGTCGGCGCCATGGTCGCCCTGTCGGTCCCGACTTTCTGGTTCGGCCTCATCGGCATCTATATCTTCACTCTGAAGCTCGGGTGGGTTCCTGCAGGTAACATGTACACGATCGGCGACGGCTCGGTGCTGGACTATCTGCATCACCTGATTTTGCCTAGCTTGGTGCTCTCGCTCGTTCACGTCGCGATCTGGAGCCGCTACATGCGCACGGCGACACTCGATGCATTGAGTCAGGATTTCGTCAAGACGGCGCGCGCTAAGGGCGTCAGCGAGCGCCGCATTTTGCTGAAACATGTCGTCGGCAATGCATTGCTGCCGATGATCACGCTGGCAGGGATGCAGCTGCCCAGCATTCTGACCGGCGCATTGGTCACAGAGACGGTCTTTACTTGGCCCGGAATGGGTCGGCTGTTTCTCGATAGTCTCGGTTACAGCGACTATCCGGTCGTAATGGGGCTGTTGATATTTTCGGCCATCCTGGTCGTGTTGGGCAACCTGATCGCAGACATCATCATCGCCACCGTCGACCCGCGCATTCGCCTGGGCTGAGCCCGCGGCTCATGCCTGATAACAGGAGGCAGCAGATATGACCGTCATCGCCGCGCACGCTACTCCAACTCGCTGGTGGCACAGCCGTGCGGTGTACCGCTTCATGCGCCATCATCTGGCGCTCGTTGGGATCGCGATGATCACCCTGCTCGTGCTGGCGTGCGTGCTCGGCCCCTATGCCTTGCCTTACGACTCCCTCCACATCGATCTGCGCGCCCGCTTTGCTCCACCTCTCAGCGGTCACCACTACTTCGGCACCGACCCCTTGGGACGTGACTTGGCCGCACGGCTCTTGATGGCCGGGCGCATCTCTCTGCTAGTGGGATTCTCCGCAATGTTGCTGTCAACGCTGATCGGCACCCTGGTCGGCGTCACGGCGGGCTATCGCGGTGGCTGGGTCGGGGCGGCGCTGATGCGCACCGTGGACGGCTTCCTGTCCTATCCCTCGATCTTCCTCGTCCTGGCGCTGGCCGCGACGCTGCGGCCGAGTCCCGTCATGATCACCGTCATCATTGCCGTCACGAGCTGGATGGAGACGGCCAGGATCGTCGAGGCCGAAGTCCGCTCGCTGCGCGAGCGCGAATTTGTCCAGGCTGCACGCATGGTGGGGCTCAGCGGGAAGCATATCATGTTCCGCGAGATCTTGCCCAATGCGATGGGTCCAATCATCGTCGCCGCAAGCCTGGCGGTCGCCCGCGCAATTCTGCTGGAAGCCTATATCAGCTTCCTCGGCTATGGCATCCAGCCGCCACTGCCCAGCTGGGGCAACATGCTCAACGGCGCCCAGCAATATCTGGCGAGCGCTCCATGGCTCGCCATCATTCCCGGTGCCGCAATCACGATTGCGGTGACGAGCTTCAACTTCATCGGCGACGGCCTGCGAGATGCCCTCGACGTTCGAGACGACCACATTTGATACTTCGAGCCGAGCCACGGCTGAACATACGAGAAGCAAACGCGATGCATGCGCCGAGAGTTGACGAGAAGGCGACGCCCTACTGGTGGGAAGCCTCACCGCTCAAACCGCCGCCTCAACAGCCACTGCCCAAGAAGCTCGACGTGCTGATCGTGGGCGCGGGCTATGCCGGACTCTCGGCCGGTCTGGTACTGGCGCGCGAAGGACGCTCCGTTGCGGCGTTCGATGCGATGGATCCGGGAGAGGGAGCTTCTACGCGCAACGGTGGGATCACCAGCGGAACCATTCGGCCGGATTTCGCGACGCTCACGCGGCGGTTCGGGGAGGAGAGGGCGCTGGCGATCGAGGCCGAAGGCAAGAGCGCACGCGAATTCCTGTACGATTTCATCAAGACGGAACGGCTTGCCTGCGACTTCCAGCCGGTGGGACAGTTCAAAGGCGCATTCGGCTATGAACAATACGAATCCATGGCGCGGACCGCGGAGAGGCTCGCGAAGGGACTTGGGATCGAGGCTTACGCAGTTCCCTATGCCGAGCAGCGAAAGTACATCGGCACGGATGTCTATCGCGGCGGCACGGTTCGGATGGACATCGGCGGACTGCACCCGGCCAAATTCCACGGCGAGCTTCTGCGCGTCGCGCTCGCCTCGGGATTGACAGTCCACGCGCGGACGCCGGTGATCTCAATCGAAGGAGATGGCGCTGGCTTCCGCGTCGTCACCGCGGGGGGCGCGGTGGTGGCACGTCAGGTGCTGGTTTGTACCAACGGCTACACCGATGGTGCCGTGCCCTTCCTACGTCGCAGGTTGGTCCCGGTCCGCAGCCGGATCATTGCGACAGAGCAACTCGCGCCAGACGTCATGGCGCGGCTGATGCCGAAACGGATGATGATCACCGAGAACCGGGAGGTCGGCTTCTATTACCGGCCTTCGCCGGACGGCAAACGCATTCTGCTCGGTGGCCGCGATAGCTCCCGCGTCGGCGATCCAGTCGCCCCGAAGCTGCTTCTCCGCAAGGGCCTGATCAATCTGTTTCCGGAACTGGAGAGCGTTCGCCTCTCGCACAGCTGGTTCGGCAACGTGGCGATGAACCGCGACATGATTCCTCGCATCTTCGAGAAGGACGGCGTCGTCTATGCCACCGGCTTCTGCGGCTCGGGCGTGGTCTGGGCGCCGTGGGTCGGTATGCATGCAGCCCACAAGCTCATGGGACATGAGGAGCGGGCACGCACGGCCTTTGACTTCCGCCCTCCGGCCTTCATCCCGTTCTATCGAGGCGATCCCTGGTTCATGCCCGCCTTCATTCAGGGCTACCGGATGCGGGACCGGATCGCGCTGTGGCGCGCCAGCCGCTGAAGGGCCAGAGCATAGCGTCCAACCACCGGCACTGCCGCCTCTCGAAAGAAGAGTATCGATGTACTACGTCTCCACGCGTGGCCATTCAGGTCGAAAGCAATTCTGCGAGACATTGCTTGAAGGCCTCGCCCCGGATGGCGGACTGTACGTACCCGAGACCTACCCTCGTGTGGACGATGGGACGCGGGATGCGTGGCGTACCTTGTCCTACCCGAGCCTGGCTTTCGAAGTTCTGTCGCTCTACATCAGCGATATTCCTCTCGCCGACCTGAAAGCCATTTGTAGAAAGACCTATACGCCGGAGGTCTTTGGAAGTCCCAAGATCTCGCCGCTGCGAAAGCTGGAGAACGACCTTTACCTCCAGGAATTGTCGAATGGCCCCACGCTGGCGTTCAAGGACATGGCCATGCAGCTGCTCGGCAATCTGCTCGAGTATGAATTGGCCCGACGGCATCAGGAATTGAACATTCTTGGCGCGACCAGTGGCGACACCGGGAGCGCAGCAGAATACGCCATGCGCGGCAAGAAAGGGGTGCGGGTCTTCATGTTGTCGCCCCGCGGGAGGATGAGCGCCTTTCAGCAAGCTCAGATGTTCAGCCTCCAAGACGACAACATCCACAACATCGCTATCGATGGTGTATTCGACGACTGCCAGGACATCGTCAAGCGCGTGTCCGGTGATCTGGAATTCAAACAGCGCTACAAGATTGGTGCGGTGAACTCGATCAACTGGGCGAGACTGCTTGCTCAGGTCGTCTATTACTTTTCCGGTTACCTGCAGGCGTCCGAACGGGGACCGGCAGGCGTAAGCTTTACGGTGCCTTCAGGAAACTTCGGAAACATCTGCGCCGGCCATGTTGCGCGCATGATGGGACTTCCAATATCCCGTCTGGTCCTTGCGACCAACGAGAACGACGTGCTCGACGAGTTTTTCCGTGCTGGCGTGTATCGCGTTCGGAGCCGGGCTGACACTCTCGAAACGTCGAGCCCCTCGATGGACATTTCGAAGGCATCGAATCTCGAGCGGTTCGTCTTCGACTTGGTCGGTCGCGACTCCGCTCGGACGAAGGTGCTGTTTGATGGTCAGCTCAGGGAGCGAGGTGGGTTCGACCTGAGTGGAGATCCCCGTTTCGCGGAGGCGGCCGGCAGTTTTGGCTTTCGAAGCGGCAAGAGCACCCATGCCGATCGGCTGGCGGCGATCCGCGATACGTGGGAGCGTTACCACACTGTGATCGACCCGCACACGGCGGATGGTGTCACAGTCGCGCGCACACACGCCTCCCCCGAGGAGGCAATGATCGTGCTCGAAACTGCACTGCCAATCAAATTCGCGGCGACGATCAAGGAAGCGTTGGGCCGCGAGCCGGATCTTCCAGAACGGTTCAAGGGCCTGGAAGAACTGCCGAGGCGCGTCAAAGTCCTTCCCGCGGACGCACAGGCAGTCAAGGACCATATCGCCGAGATTGTGGCCAGCTGAACGGTCGCTTGGGATCGAGGACAATCATGGCCGTGTTTACGGAATTGTCATTCGGCGAGGTGACGGCGTTCTTTCGAGCGCTGGGACTCGCCGCGCCTCGTTCCCTTCGTGGGATCACCGGCGGAATCGAAAACACGAACTATTTCGTCGATACGGATGGCGCAAGGTATGTGCTCACCTTGTTCGAGCGCCTCACATTCGAGCAACTGCCGTTTTATCTGCACTTCATGAAACATCTTGCGGCGCGGGGTATGCCCGTGCCGGACCCCGTTCCCGACGCACATGGCGTGATCCTTCACTCTCTGAGGGAGCGGCCCGCGGTGGTCGTCAACGGGCTTCCTGGTGCAAGCGAAACACGGCCTACGGCCGCCCATTGCCGTTCGGTCGGCGAGTTCCTGGCGCGCCTGCACTTGGCCGGGAGCGATTACCCACGACAACAGACCAATCCGCGCGGCCTTCAATGGTGGAACGAGGTCGTGTCGGTGCTCGGCCGCTACGTATCCGCCGGACAGCGCTCGCTGCTCTCGACTGAATTGGACTTTCAGAACGAGCTCGCTTTGTCCTCGACCTACAGGCAACTCCCGAGGGGGCCGATCCACGCCGATCTGTTCCGCGACAACGTGTTGTTCGAGAGGGGGCGCCTGTCCGGCGTCATTGATTTCTATTTCGCCGGATGCGACGCGTTTCTGTTCGATATAGCGGTGTGCCTCAACGACTGGTGCGTCGATGGCCTCACCCGCCGCCACAATGTCGAGCGAGCCGCCGCTTTCCTGGGTACTTATGAGAGCGTCCGGCCGCTGACTTCCTCCGAACACAAGCTGCTTCCTGTGATGCAGCGCGCTGCGGCATTCCGGTTTTGGCTGTCGCGCCTCTGGGATGTGCACCAGCCGCGGCGGGCTGCGCTCCTCAAGCCACATGATCCCAGCCACTTCGAGCGCATCTTGCTCATGCTCCGGGGAGAGCTCGCATTATCATGATCGTCCAATTTGCGGCAGCGAGGGTGGGGGTACGATGGTGCCGACCCTAGAAGGCCGGATTCGCGAGCTTGTTTCGCAAATCCAAGCGGAGGGCCTCTACAAGCGCGAGCGGGTGATCACTGGCGCGCAGGCGGGCCGGATCCGTGTCGTTTGGCAGTCTTCCGAGCGCGAACTCGTCAATCTTTGCGCCAACAACTATCTGGGTCTCGCCGATCATCCCGAAATCATCGCAGCCGCAAAGCGAGGCTTGGATGAGTTCGGCTTTGGGATGGCATCCGTGCGCTTCATCTGCGGTACGCAAACCCTGCACCGCGAGCTCGAGCGAACGATCGCTCACTATCTGGACAAGGACGACGCCATCCTTTTCGCGGCCTGCTTCGACGCCAATGGCGGGGTCTTCGAGCCGCTTCTGGAGGCCGACGACGCCATCATTTCAGATTCTCTCAATCACGCTTCCATTATCGACGGAGTGCGTCTTTGCAAGGCGAGGCGCTACCGCTTCGCCAACGGCGACATAAACGAGCTCGAGGATCGGCTCAAGGAAGCGGACAGGGAGGGAGCCCGGTTCAAATTGATCGCCACGGACGGCGTGTTCTCGATGGACGGATACGTGGCCAAGCTCCCCGCCATTTGCGCCTTGGCCGAGAGGTATGGCGCCGTCGTCATGGTCGATGACTGCCATGCCACCGGTCATCTCGGGGAAGCCGGCCGCGGCACGCCGACGCTGACAGGCACAAGCCGGCAGGTCGATATCATCACGGGAACGCTCGGCAAGAGCCTGGGTGGTGCGATGGGCGGCTTTGTTGCGGCGTCGCAACCCATTGTTGATCTGCTTCGACAGCGAGCGCGTCCATATCTCTTCTCCAACAGCCTCGCTCCGGCAGTGGCGGCGGGATCGATTAAGGCGATCCAGATTGCGGAAACAGCCGACGAGCGGCGGCAGCTTCTTGCTGCGCATACGCGGCGCTTTCGGTCGGGCTTGGAGAAGGCCGGATTCGAACTGCTCGCGGGAGAAACGCCAATCATTCCAGTCATGCTGCACGACGCGCAGCTGGCCCAGGATATGGCCGCCGCGCTGGATGAACGCGGCGTCTACGTCGCCGCATTCTTCTATCCCGTTGTACCCAAGGGAACGGCGCGGATCAGGACGCAGATGTCGGCGGCTCTGACCGAGACAGACGTTGAACTGGCCGTCGAGGCCTTCGCGGACGCCGGCAAAGCGCTTGGCGTGATTTGATAGTTACAAAGGTGCTCTCATGAAAGCTCTTGTCAAAGCAGCCGCCGAACCGGGGCTCTGGCTCGACGAACGGAGGATCCCGCAGATCGGACCGGATGACGTTCTCATCAAGGTCAACAAGACCGGGATCTGCGGCACGGATATCCATATCTACGCTTGGGATGAGTGGGCGCAACGTACCGTCCCTGTCCCGATGGTCGTCGGCCATGAGTATGCAGGCGAGATCGCCGAGGTGGGCGCGAACGTCACGAAGTTCGCGATTGGGCAGCGCGTTTCGGGTGAGGGCCATGTTGTCGGCATGAGCAGCCGCGCTGCGCGCGGAGGGCGGTTTCACCTGGATCCTGAAACCAAGGGCATCGGTGTCAACATTCCCGGAGCTTTTGCCGAATATCTGCGTTTGCCCGCCTTCAATGTCGTGCCGCTTCCTGATGCGATCGATGACGAGATCGGGGCAATCCTCGATCCGCTGGGCAATGCCGTCCACACCGCGTTGTCCTTCGACCTCGTGGGGGAGGATGTGCTCATCACCGGAGCAGGCCCAATTGGCATCATGAGCGCTGCCGTTGCCCGACATGTCGGTGCGCGGCACGTCGTGATCACCGACGTCAATCCGCATCGTTTGGCGTTGGCATCTGATGTCGCTGACGTCGTTCCCGTCGACGTGAGCAAGGAAGATCTCCGGACCGTGACGCAGCGCCTCGGCATGAAGGAAGGGTTCGATGTCGGGCTCGAGATGAGCGGTGCGCCCGCCGCGTTCGACCAAATGGTCGAAAATCTGGTGATGGGCGGCAAGATAGCGATGCTGGGCATCCCTGCTCGGCCCGCGACGGTCGACTGGACCAAGCTTGTCTTCAAGATGCTCACCGTCAAGGGAATCTACGGGCGGGAGATGTTCGAGACCTGGCACAAGATGCTCGCGATGCTCGAAAGCGGTCTCGACATCCGGAAAATCATAACGCACCGCCTTCCGGTCACAGAGTTCAAGACCGGATTTGAGATCATGCGCACCGGCAATTGCGGCAAGATCGTCCTGGACTGGAAGGCGTGAATACGCCCTCCGAGAGGCCGCCTGCCGCGGCACAGCAGATTGATCCTGCTGCCGCATCATCAATGAAATTCTATGCCGAACTTTGCGCCAGTCCGGCTGCGTAATGCTGTCGGACCGAAGTTACGCTGCGAACTGCGCGGGGATCATGAGATGGCCTCACGCTGTCAGGCGCTGGCGACCAGACCGGCAACCCGAGCAAGAGACGTCGACCGATCATGACAGCCGCAGCTTATCCAGTCGGGCATCGCGACAATGAGGATGTGGTCCTGCTTCCCTTCGCCAGATCGCATCTGGAAGGCGCCCTGAAACTCTCGCAAGAGATGTCCTGGCCCTACCGGATCGAGGATTGGGATGTTGCGCTGCAGCTGGGCTATGGCTTTGTTCTGGAGCGCGCTGGGACGGTGATCGGGACCGCGGCCTGGTGGCCGTATGGTGACACTCATGCTTCCGCCGGCATGATCATCGTCGCGAAGACCGCTCAGGGCCGTGGCTACGGGGCGCGGCTGATGGACGCGTTGCTGGCGTCGGCCCATCCGCGGACCATCGCGCTGAATTCGACGGCCGAAGGCATCACGCTTTATCGCCGCCGCGGCTTTGTGCCGACCGGGGTCATCCATCAGCATCAGGGCATTCCACGCCAATGCCATGAGCCGCCGCGGTCGGGCCTCGTCAGGTCAATGGCGACATCGGATTTCGAGGCAGTCGCGCAGCTTGATCGCGAGGCTACCGGTTTGGAGAGGCGACGGATGCTGGATCGGCTCATCCGGAGTGGTGACGGGTATCTCCTGCAGCGAGATGGCATAGCTCGCGGCTACGCCATCTCTCGGCTTTTCGGCCGTGGGCATGTCATTGGGCCTGTCATTGCCGAAACTCCGACCGATGCACGCGCGCTGATCGAGGCCGCGCTCGCAGATCTCGGACGTCGTTTCGCCCGCATAGACACCTCCGCTACATCGCAACTTGGGGAGTGGCTCGAGGGCATCGGCCTGCAGCGGGTCAGTGATGCAACAACAATGATCCTGGGAGCGCAGTCGCCGGCAGCCGGGCCGGCGCGCACCTTCGCGCTCGCCAATCAATCGTTCGGCTAGGAGAGATCGAAATGCCACAGCCGGAGATGCGCGTAACGGACATCCGGAACGGCGAGACGGCCGCAGCGGTCGGCGCGCTGGCAACACCGGCTCTCTTGCTCGACAAGGACCGGCTGCATCGCAATCTCGACCGCCTGTCATCTCGTATGGCCCGGCAGGGCGTCGTGCTGCGTCCCCATATGAAGACGGCGAAATCCATTGACGTCGCCCAACGCGTCTATCCATCGGGGGCGGGACCAATCACTGTCTCAACCTTGGCGGAGGCGGAGTACTTCGCGCAGCATGGATTCCGGGACATCACCTATGCCGTGGGACTTGCACCTCACACCGCCGCGAGGGCGATGCGTCTGAGGAAAGCAGGCATCGACCTCAAGGCGCTGCTCGATTCGCCGGAGCAGGCGATCATCCTCGGCGCGGCCGGTCGCGCCGCCGGTGTGATACCGTCCGCCTTCATCGAGATCGACTGCGATGGTCACCGCGGCGGGCTGACGGCGACCGATCCCAAGCTCATCGCCGTCGCGGCCGCCCTTGCCGAGGTCGGGGTCAAGCTCGCCGGCATTCTCACCCATGCCGGCGAATCCTACGGCCTCAGCACGCCCGCGACCCTTGTCGCGGCAGCGGAGAACGAGCGCGCCTTGGCCGTCGCCGCCGCAACGACATTGCGCGCGGCCGGGCATGAATGCCCTGTGGTCAGCGTCGGCTCGACGCCCACCGCCCATTTCGCCGAAGACCTGACCGGCGTTACGGAAATGCGGGCCGGCGTCTACATGTTCTTTGATCTGGTCATGCACGGCGTCGGTGTCTGCACCACCGATGACATCGCCATCTCGGTGCTCGCCACCGTGATCGGCAAGAAGCCCGAGAAGGGCTGGATTTTGGTCGATGCCGGATGGATGGCGCTGTCGCGCGACCGCGGCACCGCGGCGCAGCGGGTCGACCAGGGATACGGTCTGGTCTGCGATGTGGCCGGCAAGATCTATCCCGACCTGATCGTTTCGCAAGCGAGCCAGGAGCACGGCATCCTCGCCGTCAGGCCCGGCTCGGCGCAGGCTTTGCCCGACCTTTCGATCGGTGCGAAGGTCCGCATCCTGCCCAATCATGCCTGCGCAACGGCCTCGCAACACGCACTGTACAACGTCGTCTCCGCCGGCAGCGGCGCGATCGAAGCGCGATGGCCACGGATGCGCGGCTGGTAGGCTGTTCAACCAAGCAAGATTCGGAGGCCGGTTGTGAAGCTTACATCCTATTTTCTGGACACATCAGAGCCGTTCACGGGCGCCGAGCTCAACCCCTGGAAAGGTTTCGCCTAGCCGGCCATTCCGGGCCATCTCGGTCCGCCCTGGTTCCTGCTGCTGGTCGCCGCCTATTATCGGATCAAGGATCGCTTCCAATGACCTCTCCCCTTCGACACCTGACGGAAGCCGGCTTCCTCGGAAAATTCTACATCGACGGAGAATGGCGGAAGCCGATCGGATCAGTCGCGGCAGCAGCAACCGTCGTCAATCCGGCGACGGAGCAGCCGATCGCCGAGGTTACGCTCGGCGATGACGATGACGTGGACTGCGCCATAGCAGCTGCCAGACGAGCCTTCGTCGGCTGGTCCATGACACTGCCTGCTGACAGGGCGGCGCTGCTCGACCGGGTTCATGGTTTGCTCCTCCAGCGGCTGGAGTTGTTCGCGCAGGTCCTCACGTGCGAGATGGGAGCTGCCATCACCTATGCGCGCCGAGCCCAGGTACCGCTGGCCGCCGAACATATCCGTGTCGCACGCGACAATCTCGCGAACTATCCGTTCGTCACCCCACGCGGCAGCACCGCGATCATGCGAGAGGCGATTGGGGTCTGCGGTCTCATCACCCCCTGGAACTGGCCTCTCTACCAGATCACAGCCAAGGTCGGCCCCGCGCTCGCGGCTGGTTGCACGGTGGTGTTGAAGCCGAGCGAATTATCGCCGCTGAGCGCCTTGCTATTCGCTGAGGTAATGGACGATGCCGGTTGTCCGCCAGGCGTCTTTAACCTCGTCAATGGAACAGGTCCGATCGTCGGCGCTCGTCTGGCGTCGCATCCGCAGGTGGACATGATCTCGATCACCGGCTCGACCCGGGCCGGCGTTCTCGTCGCGCAGGCCGCGGCGCCCACCGTCAAGCGCGTCGCCCAGGAGCTCGGCGGCAAGTCGCCGAACATTATTTTGCCGGATGCCGATCTGAGCCGTGCTGTTCCGCTCGGCGTCGGCGCAGCCTTCCGCAATCTCGGCCAATCCTGCAGCGCACCGACGCGCATGCTTGTGTCCCGCTCACAGGTGGAGGAGGTCGAGATCCTGGCGGCGGTCGCCGCTTCTGAATTGGTGGTCGGCGATCCCCTTGCGGAAAGCACGACCCATGGCCCGATCGCCAACCGGCCGCAGTTCGAGCGCGTGCAGACCATGATCGATGTCGGTCTGAAGGAAGGCGCCAAGCTCGTCATCGGCGGGCCGGGGCGGCCTGACGACCTTCAGATTGGCCTCTATGCACGGCCGACGATCTTCTCCAACGTCCGTCGCGACATGAGAATCGCGCAGGAGGAGATTTTCGGCCCGGTGCTGTCGATCGTTCCCTACGACACCGTGGAGGAGGCGATCGCGATCGCCAACGACACCGTCTACGGCCTTGGCGCTCATGTACAAGGCACCGACATGGAGACGGTACGGGCGGTCGCCCTTCAAATCCAGTCGGGTCAAGTGCATCTCAACCATCCCGACTGGGACCCCAACGCACCTTTTGGCGGCTACAAGCGCTCCGGCAACGGCCGGGAATACGGCATAGAGGGCATGGAGGAGTATCTCGAGACCAAGGCCGTCGTCGGATTTTACAGATGAACGCTGCGGCAACATCTGCTTAGCACCGCACGAAAACTGTTGATGCGGTCTGCGCCGTGATCGGCCGGTCACTTGACGATGTGCCTTCACCCCGAAGAACGTTCCTGCCGGATCAAAGCTCGGAACTATCAAGCCTTGCGCCATCACGCTTCATTAAATTTTGCGCTTCGTTGGAGCCAAGCGGCAGCGGGATGCGTAGCTGCGCCGAATGAGGCTTCCGATGCTGGCTGAACTGACTGCCAATACCCGCGAAACGTCGTGCTGGGTTTTGCGGTAGGTCGGGGGCCTTCTGCTGGATGACCATGCATTGCAGCACATTCTGCCAGATGCCCGCGGCTATGCTCGGCTTAGTTAGTAAGCCAGATGGATAGGAGCCAAGAACATGGGGCGCTTCCGGCCGAAATACGTGACGTTTGATTGCCACGGCACACTGATCAATTTCCAAATGGCGGAAGCCGCACGGAATCTGTTCGGACATCTTCTGGACAGAACGCGCATGGACGAATTCATCAGAAACTTCCAGGCCTACCGTATCGATGAGGTGTTACAGGACTGGAAGCCCTATGCCGATGTCGTTCACAACGCACTTGAGCGCGCCTGCCGCCGCAACAACATCCCGTTCCGCGCCGAAGAGGCCGAAACGATCTACGGACGCATTCCGACCTGGGGGCCGCATCCGGACGTACCCGAGGGCTTAGCTAAACTTGCCAGGGAAGTTCCGTTGGTCATCCTTTCGAACTCGATGAAGGCTCAAATTCCGTCGAATGTGGCAAAGCTCGGCGCGCCATTTCACGCGGTCTACACCGCTGAAGAAGCGGGGGCCTATAAGCCGCACTTCAAGGCGTTCGAATATATGTTCGACATACTGGGATGCGGCCCAGAGGACGTAACGCACGTTTCCTCGTCTTTCCGTCACGACCTGATGTCTGCCTATGATCTGGGTATCAAGAGCAAAGTCTGGGTCAATCGGCGCCATGAGCCGGCCAACCCCTACTACGAGTACGCCGAAATCGGCGATCTGACGCAGCTGCCAGGCGTTTTCGGGCTCTGATGGCGCAAACGGATCGTGGCCTTGCGGAGCACCTTGTCCATTCTTGCGCGAGCTGCCGCCGAAAGCCGCTTTCAAGACCAGGCATAGCGAGGCTTCACGATTGGAGCGCTCCACCATGCGCAGCATGAAGAACACGATCTTCAACAGGCCAGGACTTCTCGCATTGGATGCTCATAGTGATCTGGTGCCCGATGGACAACTAGGTCCGTACACCGGACCGGTGGCTGCGAGAGCAGGCCATCTTTCTTGCGCGTCAGCGTCAACCGAAACCTATTTTCGCGCGGCTGCCGCAGTCCTGGCCGTGCGCTCCGAATCCTCGGAACCGGACATCTCGGCGGCACTGCTGAAGCGTCACTACGGAGTGACTGGCGCGATCGCGACCTTGTCCTCAGAGGTCGAGCGCACCGTTGAGGTCGAGCTCCTGGACGGCCGCCGGTGCATCCTGAAGACGTCGACCAGACCGGAGGCGTTCGACAGCTTTCGTTTTCAGACCTCGGCCATGGCAGGCTTGCAGGGTGCTGCAGGCTTCGTTGCACCCGCAGTGCTGCGCACGAGCAGCGTCGCATTGATGTTTGAGGAAGAGGGGATATGCGGGTACCTGCAAACCCGGATCGAGGGCATTCCGCTGCACCAGGTGGTGCCCACTCCCGAGCTGCTCTTTCGGACTGGCCGCGCCCTCGCTCGGCTTGATTTGGCGCTTGCGCAAGTCAACGTGCTTGCAGCCCATCGGCCCGTTCTTTGGCATGTCGGGTGCTGGTCGCGGCTGATGGAACTAGAGCAGTACCTACCAAGCGGGAGCGTTGCCGATAGCGTTCGCGCCGCCATGGCGGAGTATCTGGAGTTTGTTGAGCCACAAATCTCCAACGTCGTCTGGCAGGTCACTCATAACGATCCCAGCCCGTTCAATACGATTGTGACTGGCCAGGGACTGGGCTTCATCGATTTTGGTGATGGCTGCTGGAGCCCCAGGATCCAGGATCTGGCGATCGCGGCAAGTCACGTCGTGACGGATCCGACGCTGGCATTGGGGGGCGCCGAACATCTCATTGCGGGCTATGCTTCTGTCATTCCGCTTTCGAGGCTGGAAGCAAGACTCCTGGTCGGACTGATGCGGGCGCGACAAAGCGCATTGATCCTGGTCAACTACTGGCGCGCCCACCTTTTTCCGGCCGACGCTCAGTACATCAAAAAGAACGTCGCGCGTGCCGAGCGCGGCCTTTCTATCCTAACGCCTCTTGATGTCACCTCGGCCAAGGCGGCAGTCCTGGCGGCTGTGTCGTCGTCCTTGCCGTAACGCCGTTTGGGTTCGTTCGATCGACAGGGTCGTAAAAATTGCGAAGTGATCAGGGTACTCTTTCAAAGAGGCAGCAGCTCATGTCCACGGATCTCATGCCCAATCGTTACAGGCCCGGCGAATCCGACCTTCCCAGGCGCGAATCCGAGCTCATTGCTCGTCGTGACAAAGTTCTGGGCGCTTCTTATCGGCTCCAGTACCGCCGGCCCGTGCACTTCGTTCGCGGCGAAGGTATGTGGTTGTACGATCCGGACGGGCGGGCTCATCTCGACTTCTACAATAACGTGCCGTGTCTCGGCCATTGCCACCCGGAAGTAAATGCCGCAACGGCGGAGCAGGCGGGCCAAATAAGCGCCAACACGCGCTATCTCGAGCCAAAGCTTGTCGACTATGCCGAGCGGCTCGTCGGTACTTTCCCAAACGAGCTCGACCGCGTGGTGTTTACCTGCACGGGGAGTGAATCCAACGATCTGGCGCTTCGCATTGCGCGATGTGCGAGCGGCAATGAAGGCGTGATCGTTTCCACTTATGCCTATCACGGCACGAGTGCTGCAACGGCCGCGGTTTCGCCGAACCTGGGCGACGCAGTCAAGCTCAGCCCATTCGTGCGGATGGTGTCCCTACCCGGGCCGGCGGGCATACCGGAAGCCCAGGCTGCGGACTATTTCGAGACACAGATTCGTTCAGCCATGATGGATCTGAACCGTCGTGGTATCGGCGTTGCGGCCCTGCTCATCGACAGCATTTTTTCCAGCGATGGCGTATGGGTAAATCCTCCTGGCTTCATCGCGAGCGGAGTTGCTGCGGTGCAGGAGGCTGGTGGTCTCGTCATTGCCGACGAAGTTCAACCAGGCTTCGGACGAACTGGCGCCTGTATGTGGGGCTTCGAGCGCCATGGGATCATTCCGGATCTTGTTACTCTGGGCAAGCCGATGGGCAACGGATTTCCGATTGGCGCTGTCGTTGGTCGCAGAGCATGGATGGACCAATTTGGTGCCACCTCGCGCTACTCGAACACATTCGCTGGAAACACAGTCGGAATAGCAACAGCGAACGCCGTGTTAACGATCCTGCAGCGCGACCAAATCCCGCAAAAGGCGCTTGCGACGAGCCAGCGCCTCCGCGCCGGACTCGAGAAGCTTGCAACGCAACGTTATGAGGTTCGCGCCATCCGAAATGCCGGTCTATTCTTTGGCGTCGACATAGGGTCTGGGGGAACCCCGGCGGCAGGTCGTCGTGCGATGGCTTTGGACCTGGTCAACGCAATGCGGGATGACGGCGTGCTTATCAGCACGACCGGAGCCAATGAAGATACGCTTAAAGTGCGCCCTCCGCTCGTATGTCAAGCCGAGCATGTTGACCTCTTCCTAGCAACCATGGAGCGCGCGCTCATCATATCGCAGGCTAGATCGTAGATGTCATCGGGGCAGCACCCGGGTGCGAGCTGCGGCGGGTATGAGCCGCCCTCTATCGATGTCGTCGGTAGCAACGACCCATGAGGTCGGCCGCCGAGAGAGGCTATCACAGCGAATTGCTGACAGTCAGTTCAGGCGAGGGTGCGCTCGCCCGGGACAAAGCGGACGAGGCCCATGAGTGCGATCCGACGGACGAGCAGGCCGCGCCGCCATGCGCCGAACTCGAGCTCGGTCGGGCTTGAGCAGCATCGTTCAATCAAGCGGTCAAAAACCCGTACATCTTGCGAAGTCCGAGATGATTTCAGCACATTCTATCGCGCGCACGATGCGATGAAGGGGCTGATCGGAACTTTGCTTCCGCATTCCTGGCAGCCGAGGTTCGTTGAAACATGTCGCCCCACGTCGAGCGCATTCACAGCGATGAGCGCCTCCCCGCCGAGGCCGACGTCGTCGTCGTCGGCGGCGGCATCCTCGGCTCTACAGCCGCCTATTACCTGGCGAAGCGCGGCCTCTCCGTGGCGCTGCTCGAGAAGGGCCACGTTGCCTGTGAGCAATCGAGCCGAAACTGGGGTTGGTGCCGCCAGCAGAACCGCGATCGCCGCGAACTGCCGCTCTCGGTGATCTCCATGCGGCTGTGGGACGAGCTCACGCGCGATATCAATCGGGACCTCGGATTTCGGCGCTGCGGCCTCGTCTATGCGACCCACGACGAGGCTGTGCTCGCCGACTGGGAAAAGTGGCGCGAGGTCGCCAGGGAGTACGACGTCGACACCCGCGTGCTGAGCCGGGCGGAGGTGGCCGAGCGCGTCCCCGAAGCGCGCGACAAATGGGTCGGGGGGACCTATTCGGAGCGGGACGGCAAGGCCGAACCTGCGCTCGCCGCGCCGGCTATCGCCGATGCGGCCAGAGTGCTGGGCGCTACGATCCATCAGGGATGCGCTGCGCGTGGGCTCGACCTGGCCAATGGCAAGATCGCGGGCGTGCACACAGAGAAGGGCTACATCAGAACCAGCGCGGTGTTGTGCGCCGCCGGCGCCTGGTCCTCGCGCTTCCTTCGGCCGCTCGGGATCAGTTTCCCCCAAGCGAGCATCCGGCAGACCGCGCTGCGTTCCACCCCCACAATCAATATCGGCGAGGCGGTCTCGACACCCTACTGCACGATCACGCGCCGACTGGACGGCAGCTACACGCTTGCGATCAGCGGCAAGGCGAACCTCGAAATCACGCCCCAGGCTCTCCGGTATAGCCGGGAATTCATGCCGCAGTTCTTGCGTCGCCTGAAGAACGTCAGGCTCGGCATCGGCCAGTCGTTCGTTTCGGGGCCGGATTCATTGCCCGCGCTGCTGACCAACGACGATCGGATCTTCGAACAGAATCGCGTGTTGGATCCTGCGCCCTTGAAATGGCTGATGAGCCAAGTGGTGGAGAGCGTCCGGAAAACCTTCCCCCAACTCGGCGAAATAGAGATCGATAGCGCCTGGGGCGGCTTCGTCGATTGCACGCCGGACGCAGTGCCCGTGGTGTCGCAGGTGGAGGCGGTGAAAGGCCTGGTCCTTGCGGCAGGCTGCTCGGGTCACGGCTTCGGTTTGGGCCCGGGGCTCGGCTATCTGGCCGCAGAGCTCGTCGTAAACGACACGCCTTGCGTCGATCCCACACCATTCCGGCTGTCGCGTCTGGTCGACGGCTCGAAGCTGGACATCGCCGCCATCTGAAGATCGAGCCGGAAGTCAGGCCCGACGCGCACCGTGGCGAGCAAAGGATTCGGAGCTGTGCTCGAAGATCCCCATCTGCGTGCGGGGCTTAATGTCCATGGCGGACGGCTAACTTCAAGGCCCGTGGCCGAAAGTCCCGGCCTGCCATGGTCACCGATCGAACAGATCGCGGCCTGATCGCGATTTAGCAGTCCCTAAAGGGCGTTTCCTCCCCAACTTGAGCCACTCCTTCGGAGTGGCTCTTTCTTTATGGACAAGACGATTTGGCTGATCGAGGTGACTCGGCCGAAGATGCGCCGTTTGGGCCTAGACGAAAGCATCGCCAGCTCGCCGGCCGATGGTTCAACGGGCAGACTTCTCTCCCAACGGAAGAACGACCGCGCCGGCGTTCATGATGTCCGCCGGATCAAAGGCGGTCTTGATCCGCCGCATCGCCGCGATACGCCCGACATCGCCGTACCGCTCCAGAAGGTGCTTCTTGAAACGGCCGACGCCGTGCTCTGCGCTGAACGTGCCGCCGAGCGCCGCGGCCGTGTCGTAGAGTTGCAGCGATAGGCTGCCTTCGATCCGCTTGGTGAACTCCAGCCGGTCGACGCCGGCAGGAACGAGCACGTTGTAGTGCAGATTGCCGTCGCCGACATGGCCGTAGACGGACAGCTCAAGGTCGGCGTCCGCGGCGCCTCCGAAGAAAAGAATGCCGAAACGAGGGAATTGTCGGCAGTTTGCGCCGCTGCACCGCGTCGAACAGCTTCATCAGCAAAGGCTCCACTACGACAGCAAATCGCGTCTCCTTCGCTGCTTTGGTCGACCGGAACGATGCAGGCCGCGCACGTCCTGCTGTTGAAAAAGCTCCCCGCATACGTCACGCAACCATTGGCTCGCCGGGTCGTGATGGAAGCGGGCGTGCCAATATTGTTTGACCGTAAAGCCGGCGATCGCCAGCGGGCAATCGAGCACGCGCAGTCCGTAATAGTGAGCCAACGTTTCGCCGATGTGCCTTGGCAGGGTGGCGATCAGGTCGGTCGTTCCGACGATTGCGGGTAACCCCAGAAAGCCGGGGAGCTCGAGCGCAACATCGAGGATGATCTGCTGTTCCTTTAGCGCCTCCGCGAGCAGCTGATGTCCGGTGCCGGAGCGAATGAGGACGTGCGCCTCGCGTCTGAAATCCTTGGCGGTGATGCGTTCACGGATGCGGGCATGGTTTGCGTTCGCCAGGCAGACCCAATCTTGCGGAAACAGGGCCTGTTGGAAGTGTCCGGCGTCGAGATCCGAGATGTAGCCGAGCGCCAGATCGGCCTCGCCGGATTGCAGCATTCGTGAGGTGTCGGCGCCGATCTGTGTCGCCTCGATGCGGATGCCCGGCGCAACGCGGCGAACGTGGGCGAGTATGGCGGGAAGCAGCGTGATGTGGCTCGCATCCGTCATGCAGATGACGAAGCGGCGCTTTGCAGTCGCCGGATCAAACGCAGGGCGAAGCTCCGCCAGACGTCGCAGCATCTCCAACGCCTGCCGCGCCGTGCCGATGAGAGCCTCGGCGCGCGGGGTCGGCAGCATTCCTTGCGCCGACCGGATGAAGAGCGGATCGTCCAACTCCTTTCGCAGGCGCGCCAGCCAGATGGAAATGGTCGGCTGGCTTTGACCGAGCTTCTCGGCGGCCTTGGTGACGCTACCCGTGGAGAACAACGCGTCAAACAGCCGGAGTAGGCGCGGCTCCAAAAGGTTCGTCTCGGACGGGTCCTGGTGCTTCATTGCGATCTGTAATAATGGTTATAAGGATCATAGCATATCCAAATACTACGCAACCTGCTAGCACGCTTCCAACGCCAAAATCGGCGAGGGAGAGGCGTTCGGATGAGGATTTGCTTTATCGGAGCGGGAGCCTTGGGCTCGACCATTGGCGGCACGCTGGCGCGCGGCGGTGCCGACGTTTGGTTGATCGATCCGTTTCAGGCTCATGTCGACGCGATCAATGCCGGTGGTCTGCGGATGCTCGAAGGTGGCGCCGTGTCCGTCGTGAAGGTCTCTGCCTGCACCTCCGCGGACCAGGTCGGCAATGTGGCGGACCTCGTCATCGTTCTCGTCAAATCCTACCACACGCGGGATGCGATCCGGGCGGCCGCGCCGATCATCGGGCCGCAGACGGTCGTGATGTCGCTGCAAAACGGCCTTGGCCACGAAGACATCCTTTCCGAGGAAGTTGGTCGTAACAGGGTCATGGCAGGCAAGACTTATGTTGGCGGCGTGCTGCTCGGACCCGGTCATGTTCGCTCCGGAGTGGTCGGCAAGGAAACCATCATCGGCGAGCTCGATGGACGCTTGACCGAACGCGCACAGCGGATTTCCGAGACGTTCAATCGTGCCGGCATTCTCACACTGCTCAGCGACAACATCATGGGCACGATGTGGGACAAGCTCTTCATCAACGTCGCCGGCGGCGGAATCACCGCCGTGACCGGGCTGACTTACGGCGGTCTCTATTCGCTGCCGATCCTGGAAGATTGCGCGCTGGCCGCAATCTCAGAGGGCATCGCGGTGGCGCAAGCTGCCGGCGTCAAGATCTCGATTGCCGATCCGCGCCTTGCCTGGACGATGGCGTCTGCCGGACTGCCGCCCGAGTTCAAGACGTCGATGTTGCAGAGCTTGCAGTCCGGCAATCTGACCGAGGTCGACTACATTCACGGCTCGGTCGTGCGTTGGGGCGCCAAGCTCAACGTGCCGACCCCCGTCAATTCGACCCTCGTCGCGCTGGTCAAAGGGCTTGAGTACGCCCGCAGCGATTATCCGGGAAAGGCCTGAGGCGATGACGCTCCCCCGCGCCTATATCGAACACGTCGCGATCCGCGTGCCGGACGTCGATCGTCACGTCGGCTTCTTTCGTGAGGTGCTCGGTCTTGCCATTCGCGACGAGCAGCCCGCCGATGGCGCGCGCCCGCGGCAGGTATGGGTGCTCGGGAGCGTGCAACTCATCGAGGATCCGAACTTCGTCGGACCGGAGGGGCGCCTCGCCCATCTCGGCATCATGGTCGACGATTACGAAGGTGTGCTTGCCCGCGCCGCCGCCTGGGGCGCCAAGGCGTTACCCGCGGGGCCAAACTGGCTTGAGCTGCCGGGCGGGCTGAACGTCGAGATCTTGCAAGCCAGTGCGGGCGCCGTGGAAGCGGCGCTGGCGATCAATCCACGGGCCTAAGGAACACGCGATATGACCGATGAGCGCTACTGGGACGATGCCAAGGTCGGCGACGAATGCGTCACCCCCGCGGTGACGGTCACCGAAGCAATGGTGAATGCCTATGCCGAACTGACGGGTGATTTCACGCCTGTTCATGTCGACGAGGAGTACGCCAAGACCACACCCTTCGGCACGCGCGTCGCGCACGGGCTGTTTGGCCTGTCGCTGGCCGACGGTTTGAAGACGCGTGCCGACTACCGCTTCCTTCCGGGAATGTCGCTGGGCTGGACGTGGGATTTCAAGCTGCCGATCAAGCTCGGCGATACCGTGCACGTCAAGTTTCGCGTTGGTTCAATGCGCGCCACGAAGCGCGAAGGGTGGGGCATCGTGGTGCTGCCTTCGGAGCTGATCAATCAGCGCGGCGAAGTGGTGCAGCTCGGCGAGCACCGGCTGATGATTCCGATGCGCCCGAAGACCAACGCCGCAGGAGAGCAGGCATGACCACGCAAGATCTGCCGCTCCAGGATCTGCCGCTCAAAGGCATTCGCGTCATTGACTACAGCCATTTTCTCGCAGGGCCGTTCATGGGCCGTTGCCTCGCCGCGATGGGCGCAGAGGTCATCAAGGTGGAGCGCCCGAAGGCGGGCGATGCGGGCCGCGCCCATGGCTATTTCAAGGACGGACAATCCGGCTACTTCCTGCAGCAGAACATGGGCAAGCAGGGATTGTGCATCGACCTGCGCGATACGCGCGGTCTTGACATGATGATGAAGCTGGCCGACACAGCCGATGTTTTCATCGAGAACTATCGGCCCGGCGCACTTGAACGCCTCGGGCTCGGTTACAAGGCGCTGTCGGCGCGGAATCCCGGGCTGATCTACTGTTCGGTTTCCGCCTATGGCCACACCGGTCCCTATGCCGACCGTCCGGGCTTCGGCCTGATCGCAGAGGCGATGTCGGGCGCTCTGGCGCAACTGGGCAATCCCGGTGAAGCGCCGCCGCTGCTGCGAATGCCATTGGCCGATATGTACACCGGCATTCACGGCGTGGCTGCCATCAATGCCGCGCTGGTCGGCCGCGCGTCGTCCGGGCGCGGCCAGCACATCGATCTGGCGCTGTACGACTGCATGGTCTCGATGCACGATTATGCGGTGCAGCGCTACTTCCTCTCCGGCGGGACCGACCTGCCGAAGCAGACTGGAAGCGGACAGCCAGACTCGACCGTCTACGGCGTCTTTCCGGCAAAGGACGGCAATCTTGTCATCGCGGCGCAAGTCGATGATGCGTGGCGACGATTGGCGAGCCTGATCGGGGGAGACACGTTGGCATCCGACGAACGCTTCACCACGCCTGCTGCGCGCAACGCCCATTATGCTGAAGCGATGGAGATTGTGCGCACCTGGACGCTGTCGCAACCATCTCGGGACGCCTGTCTTGCGGCACTCGACGAAGCAGGTGTGCCGTCGGCTCCGGTGCAGACAATCGAAGAGGTCGTGAAGGATCCGCAGATCCACGCGCGCGGCATGCTGGTTGAGCAGGAGCATCCGGTCCTCGGCAAGGTCACTTTGCCGAACCTGCCGTTCCGCTTCTCCGATTGCGACGCCACGGTGCGTACTCCGGCGCCGCTGCTCGGTCAGGACAATCGCCGTATTGCTGCTTCGCTGGGACTCTCGGCCGAGCTCGTCGAGACAATGGTGCGCGAAGGCGTGCTCTACAACGAAGTCGCAGTGCAGGAGTGAGCGATGAGCGACCGTTATGCGGTGATCGGCAATCCGATCGGCTTCAGCAAATCACCTCTCATCCATGGCACTTTCGCCAGAATGACGGGGCAGGACCTTGTCTATGAGGCGATTGAGGGACCCGTCAATGGCTTCAGCGAACGGGTTGATCAATTCCGGACGGAGGGCGCCAAGGGGCTGAACATCACTGCCCCGTTCAAGCTCGATGCCTTCGCCTACGCAAACGAGCTTTCAGAGAGCGCCGACCGAGCCGGCGCCGTAAACTGCCTGAAGTTCGACGGCGATCGGATCATTGGCGAGAATTTCGACGGGATCGGCCTTGTGCGGGACATCACGGTCAATCTCGGCGTCAAAATGGCCGGCCGCCGCGTCCTGATGCTCGGTGCTGGAGGAGCGGCGCGTGGCGCGCTGCTGCCGTTCCTGCGCCAGGAGCCGTCCGAGTTGGTTCTCGTCAATCTTACCTTATCGAAGGCTGTGGCATTGGCCGAAAAGTTTGCCGGTTGTGGTCCCCTGATCGTCAGCGGCTATGCTGAACTGGCCGATCTTGCCGAGGGCTATGACGTCGTGGTCAACGCGACATCGGCCAGCCTGCGAGGTGAGATGCCGCCGCTTCCAGGCAACGTCTTCCGTGGTGCGGAGTTGGCGTACGAACTTGCCTACGGCAAGGGATTGACTCCCTTTCTGCAAGCGGCCCGCGCCGAAGGCGTAGCCAAGCTCGCCGACGGCGTCGGCATGCTGGTCGAGCAGGCGGCCGAAGCTTTTGCCTGGTGGCGCGGCGTTCGACCGAGCACGGCTCAGGTCATCGCCGATTTGACTGTCCCTTTGAGCTGACGGGCGACGCCGACCATGCATCCGAAGTCCAGCTCTCTCGTCGGCCTTATCGGGAGCGGCATCGCGGCGTCCCGCACTCCGCCCATGCGCGAAGCGGCAGCCGACGCCGCCGGCATCCGCTATCTCTACAAGAAGATCGATCTGGCAGAGTTGAAGCTCGGCGTGGAGGCATTGCTCGCGGCAGCAAGGCATATGGGCTTTGACGGGTTGAACGTCACCCATCCCTGCAAGCAGGCGATCCTTCCCCTATTGGACGAGCTCTCGCCTGGCGCGGATCGCGCCTATCCGCGCGCGCCGCATGAGAAGACCGAGGCGGAAGCGACCGCGCGAAAATATCTCGAGCGGGTCCGCATCAGTGACCAGGCTGAGAAGTATCCGGCTCAGCTTTCGGGCGGTCAGCAGCAGCGCGTCGCGATCGCGCGCGCTCTGCATGCAGCCCAAGGTGATGCTGTTTGACGAACCGACCTCGGCTCTCGATCCCGAAATGATCAAGGAGGTGCTCGATACGATGATAGGCCTCGCCAACGAAGGCATGACCATGATTTGCGTCACCCACGAGATGGGTTTTGCTCGCCAGCTTGCTGAACAGGTCATCTTCATGGCTGAAGGGCAGATCATCGAAGAAGGCGCTCCCGACGCTTTCTTCCGCAATCCACAGCACGCCCACACCAAGCAGTTCCTTGGCGAGATCCTCGCCCATCACTGAACGGAGTTCTTCGATGAGTCGTCTTGTCTACGTCCTCAACGGGCCAAATCTCAATTTGCTCGGCAAGCGCCAGCCCCACATCTATGGCCACGAGACGCTCTCGGATGTGGAGCGAGATTGCCGGGCGCTGGCCGGGGAGCTCGGCCTGGAGATTCGCTTTCACCAGTCGAACAGGGAATACGAGCTGATTGACTGGATCCACGAGGCGCGCGAGACGGCCGCCGGTATCGTAATGAATCCCGCCGCTTTCACCCATACGTCGGTCGCCATCCTGGATGCCTTGAACACGTTCGAGGGGACAGTGATCGAGGTGCATATTTCCAACATGCACAAGCGCGAGGAATTCCGCCACCACTCGTTTGTCTCCAAACGAGCTGATGGGGTCATCTCAGGCTTCGGCACCCAGTGTTATCTGCTCGGCTTGCGTCGTGTGGCCAAGCTCCTTGATGAGAAGAAGGGATAGCATTGTATGAGTTCACCAGTCCGCCTGTCGGTGATGGGAGCGGGTCTCATCGGCAAGCGACACATCGAACATATTCTCTCGCGGCCGGAGGCGGCACTGTCGTCGATCGTCGATCCGGAGCCGGCGGCCCGAGAGTTGGCGGTTTCCCTGAAGGTGGACTGGTTTCCGTCCTTCCAGGACTTGCTCTCCGGAAGTCGGCCAGACGGGGTGGTTGTCGCCACCCCCAATCAGATGCACGTGGCCAACGGCATGGATTGTATCGCAGCTGGCATCCCGGCGCTCATCGAGAAGCCGCTAGCGGATGACGTCGTCGCTGCACAGGCCGTGGTCGAAGCCTCCGAGCGGGCTGGCGTGCCGCTGCTCACCGGCCATCATCGCCGCCACAATCCGATGATCCAACGCGCCAAGGCGGAGATCGACAGCGGCCGGCTGGGCCCGATCGTGTCGGTACATGGCATGTTCTGGCTGATCAAGCCGGACGACTATTTCGATGTGGCCTGGCGCCGCGAAAAAGGGGCGGAGCCTGTTTTCCTGAATCTCATCCACGATGTCGACCTGCTGCGGTACCTGTGTGGGGATATCGTCGCGGTGCAAGCCGCTCAATCCAATCGGCTGCGTGGAAATGCGGTCGAAGAGACCGCGGTGATCATCCTGCACTTCGCCTCCGGCGCCCTGGGAACGGTCAATGTCTTCGACACCATCCAGTCGCCCTGGAGTTGGGAATTCACGGCTGGTGAGAACCCAGCCTACAGTCATACGCAGGAGACCTGTTACCAGATCGGCGGCACAAGAGCATCGCTGGCCTTTCCGCAACTCGATCTATGGCATCACCCCAGTTGGTGGGCGCCGATCGAGCGCGAGCGGCTGAGCTACGAGAAGGAAGACCCGCTTGGTCTGCAGATCGCCAATTTCTGTGCGGTTATCCGCGGCACGGCCGAGCCTGTGGTGAGCGGGCGCGAAGGGCTGAAAACCGTTCGAGTGATCGATGCGATCAAGCGCGCCGCGGAAACCGGAGATCTCGTGTCGGTTTGATACCAGCACAGGCATCAACACTGGGGTGTCGAGGACATAGCGTCAGAAACGACGACGTTGCGTGGTCAGCCGAAACGACCGGATTAAGGTTGTCAGCAAGCGCGCCAACCAGGGACCCATGGACTTCCCGTCGTTCGCTGCGTGTCTTCGGCCAAAAAATTCTGGCGAACAGATTTTGGAGAAGATCCAAACCAACGGTGACATGCCCTTGTAAACGCCGACGTGTCGTTGAACTGGAGGCGTTCGGCGACGTGCGATAGAGAGAGGGTGGTTTGACGTAAATAATCCGAGGTCAGGCCGCGGCGAATATCGTCCAGTATGGCATCGAAGCAGGTGTTTTCGGCTCGCAGACGCATAGCGAAACGCGCCACCACCAAGCTGGGTAGTCACTCTTATTCAGCATCCGACCAGCAAGACCTTCGAACCGGGATTACATCCCCTTGTTGATCCTGGATTGTAGATGAGTCCAGATGGCTCAGCCATTTCCCATTCCCCTACTTGAGCAGATATGCGCCGGCCACTCAGCCTCATGCAAATCCTTCTCATCTCTCCCTCCCCGCTTCCTTCATCGCCTGCATCACCGGCGAGAGCAGGTACTGTCCCGAACGAAAAGCCCGCGCTATTACCCTTGTAGTAGTTGCCTAGCTCTCCGGTGCTGGAGGCAACGGGAAGCGAGACCAGATTGCCTTTCGCACCTTCAGAGCCAGTCAAAATTGCGAGAGCCTGAACTCCGTTAACCGACGCCATGTTATTTGCATCCCTTGTCTTCTGTCAGCCTGGCCATCAAGGCCGCCAACTGTTGATTGAGAAAAACAGACTCAAAGAACGACAGCATCTTGCGCTTGCCTTTCTCTGAGATTTTCGACTTGTAGCTGTTTTTCTGGAGAACATTTTCCAGGCCGGCGCGCATCTCC
This sequence comes from Bradyrhizobium sp. CB82, assembly GCF_029714405.1. Taxonomy (NCBI): domain Bacteria; kingdom Pseudomonadati; phylum Pseudomonadota; class Alphaproteobacteria; order Hyphomicrobiales; family Nitrobacteraceae; genus Bradyrhizobium; species Bradyrhizobium sp. CB82. The sequence goes on from NZ_CP121650.1 coordinate 2,226,568, forward strand.
GCATCGAAAGCTTTTCGACTGATCAGAATATGGCGCGAAAAAGAATCAGTGCCTCGGACACACTGGAAATCGAGACCCGGCTTAAAGAGAAAGCCCGTTTGGTAGTCTTTCGACTCGACGAACAACAAGGCTGAATTGATGGATAGAAATGCAAGCTCGCTTGAAGTGATGCTTGAATTTGTGAGATGTCGCTCTCCCCACGCATCACAAGTTGAGAGAATTCCGTCGATCGTTCTCTGGTATTGTGGAATGACGTAGTTGACTATCCCGCCGTTAGCCGCAACGGACAACAAAGCATAGTCTCGGTCGCCAATCGTGTACCACGATATCGGAAAGAGGCACCCTCCGACAGAATCCGCCGTGGACGGGCCAGGCACACTTGGGCTTTCGCCACCGTTCAATTGCTTATTTGAACGAGCATAAGCTCGTATATCATTTTCTATTTGCGCGAATCTTTTCTCATCGAGCTCTTCTCGTTTGAACGCGCCCTCCGGATCTAGACGATAGAGGTATCTTTTGAATTCGCAACCTTGTGGATCCCCGTAGGGCCCCTTCTGGACATAGTAACGAGAAGTAACGTAAGCGAATTCGGGAGCTTGCCCCGTCTGTGACGGTACATACCCAAATCGGCTGCGCGGAAGGGGATTCTTGTCGGAAGAACGTCCTGCTTCGCCGCAAAGCTGCGCTAAGTCGAACTCATTGAGACCGCCCGTCGCAACTTTTGGAGAGCCCTCCTGGGCGCAAACGAAAGATGCCCCTCTTCCAAAAGCAACAAAAAAAATTGTGACCCACGCGACTAGGTACGCCGCGATTGTGGATGAACCAGACTTCATCTCTCCCTCCCGCTTCCTTCATCGCCCTCTGTGATTAGGGGGACGGTCATGACCAGCGCGCGCAAGTTTGCGACCAGCGTTGCGCGCTTGTTCCTGGCCTTTGCGCGAGCCTGTGCCTCGCCATTGGCGCCTGCCGGCTCAGCGTTGTCCAAGCGGTAGCTCATCTTATCTCTACCTCCCCGCTTCCTTCACCGTGTGACGACGAGTACCTCGCCAGCCTCATCGCAGCTTGAAATCCTTCACCCGATTCCACTCGCCATCGGTCAAGCCGGGGCCAAGAATCGACCCATGGCATCGATGGCTAGCTCGTATCCGTTCGCGCCAAAGCCAATCAGGATCCCGGTCACGGTGCGTGAGATCAGGGAGTTGTGGTAGGTGCTCTCGCGCGCATGAACGTTCGTGATATGCAGCTCGATCTTGGGACCGTCGAAGGTCTTCAGCGCGTCCAACAGCGCGATCGAGGTGAAGGTGTAGGCGGCCGGATTGACGATGATACCTGCGGCCTCTTGGCGCGCCTGATGTACGCTCTCAACCAGTTCGCCCTCGAAATTGGTCTGACGGAAGTCGATCTCGTAGCCAAGCGGCTTGGCGCGGGCGATGCAACGTTCGCGAATTTCGGCGAGCGTGGTTCGCCCGTAGATCTCGGGCTCGCGCTGGCCCAGGAGGTTGAGGTTAGATCCGTTCAGAATGAAGATTTTCTTCATGTTTTTTCCTTATTTGGGCGACTTCCAATGGACGAGAAGCTGGCCGAGAAAGGCCTGCGTCCGCTTGTGTGTGGGCGCCGAAAAGAACTGTTCGGGGGACGCCTCTTCGACGATTTCACCGTCGGCCATGAAGACCACTCGGTCGGCCACCGCCCGTGCGAAGCCCATCTCGTGGGTGACGCAGTGGAGCGTCCTGCTTATTGCACGGTAAAGGGAACGGAGGCGACGTTCCATCGCTCGTCCCAGCCGCGACAGCGGCCAGCAGACGATGAAATAGATCAGGCCGACAATCGCGTAAATCAGCAGCGGCCGGTACGTGATGTTGGAGAGCAGCGTTCCGGTCCGGGACAACTCGGTGAAACCGATGATCGCCGCCAGCGACGTGCCCTTGATAAGCTGAACCAGGAAGCCGATGGTCGCCGGCAGCGGAATCTTAAGGGCTTGCGGTAGGATGATGTAGCGCATCCGGAACCAATAATGGATGCCGAGCGCCTTTGCGGCTTCGGTCTGGCCGCGCGGGACCGATTCGATCGATCCGCGCCAGATCTCGCCAAGAACGGCACTCGCGTGAAGCATGAATGCAATCGACACCGCGATCCAGGGGCTCACCGAGATGTTGAACAGCCCGATGCCGTAGTAGACGATGAACAATTGAAGCAGCAGCGGCGTGCCACGGAATATCTCGATGAAGGCGGCGGCAAACCGCTCCAGCGCCCTCAAACCGCGGGTCCGGCATAACGCCACGGCGAGTCCACCGAGCCCTCCAAACAGGAAACCGACTGTCGACAGGGCCAGGGTCCACAGGGTACCGACCAGCAGCAGATGAAACTGTGCGGGCCCAAGTGAGGTGATCATGGCTGGTCTCGCATGCGCGCCTCTTACCGTGCCGGATATGCAAAACCGACGCGCCCGATCAGTGCAAACAACTTGGAGAGCCCAAAGGACATCAGCAGGTAGAGCCCGGCGATCGCGAAGTAGATCTCGAAGCTGCGGAAGGTCACGGCCTCGAGCTCCGCACCGACGTGCGTCAGCTCGGCAGCTGTGATGGACGAGGCGATGCTCGATGTCAGCATCAGAAAGATGAACTGACTGGTCATCGCCGGATACACGGTGCGCAGCGCCGGCTTGAGAACGACGTAGCGGAAGATCTGCGTCGGCCTGAGACCGAGCGCGAGCCCCGCCTCGATCTGGCCGCGCGACACCGCCTCCACGCCAGCGCGCAGGATCTCGATCGTATAGGCGGCGCCGTTCAGGCTAAGGGCGATGATCGCCGCGACATTTGGATCGAGCCGCACGCCGATACTGGGCAGTCCGAAGTAGAGAAAGAAGATCTGCACTAGAAACGGTGTGTTGCGCACGATCTCGACGAATGTTCCGATGAGCCAGGTGCTGATGTTCTCCCGCATCTGCAGCACCAGCACGGCTGCGATGGCGATCGCGAGCGTGACCGGCATCGCGAGCAGCAACAGTTGCAGCGTCAGCAGGCAGCCCTTCAGCAGTTCGCGCCAATGCGCGACGACAGCAGTGAAATCGAAGGCGTACGCCACGCCGTCCTCCCGTAATCCGCCTGGGGTCCCCCCATGGCGCTTGATATTGATTGACAATACGATTAATCAACTGCTTGGTTGATGTCAACGACAGAGTGTATTTCAGTGACGACACAACCGGCTGATGGACGGGATAACGAGGGCAAAGCCTCCTCGGAGACTGACAGCACGCAACGCGCGGTCGAGCCGCGCGAGCGCGCACCGGAGCGTCGCCGCAAGGAGTTGATCGACTCCGCACTTCTCGAATTCTCGACCAAGGGATTCGGGGGCGCCCGCACAGACAGCATCATCGCCCGCACCAACAGCAACAAGGCGATGCTTTTCCATTATTTCGGCAGCAAGGAAGGTCTCTATATCGCCGTTCTCGAGCAGGTCTATGCCGATATACGCGACAGCGAGGCAGCGATCGATTTCGATGCCTTACCGCCGCGGGACGCCATCATCCGCCTGATCGAGTTCACGTTCGACTATTACATCGCCAACCCAGCGTTCGTGCGCATGATCAACAACGAGAACCTGCACGAAGCCGCGCATTTGAGAAAATCAAATCACATTTCCAAGGTGAACACGTCGATCATCGCCAAGCTGCAGCGCATTCTCGATCGCGGTGTTCGCGACGGACAGTTCAGGCCCGGCATCGACGCAACCGATCTCTACATCAGTATTTCAGCGCTCGGCTTCACCTACGTCTCCAACCGACACACCCTTTCTATCGTATTCGATCGTGATCTGTTCGCCGAAGAAACCCTGAAAGATCGCCTCAAGAACATGACCGAGATGGTCTTACGCTATCTGTCTCGATAACGAACACTCCTAAGACGGCTCACAGGATATCGCCGGTGTGCTCGCGTAAACGCCAGTCATCTGGCTCGTCTAATCGCAATTGAGTATGGAGTGCTTCAAACTCTCGATTTCGCGGGCCGCATTCTTCCTCGCTTCGAAAGTTGTGAGAAACGAGACAATGATAAGACAACGCATGTCGCGGAGGCTCGCTGTTGACCTGCAGCAGCTCCAGTTCGTGGTCGCAGCCGCCGATTATGGGAGTATCCGGCAAGCCGCCGAGTTGCTGTCTGTTCAACACTCGATCCTGAGCCGGTCTATTTGTCAGTTTGAGCATAGGATCAGGGTCACCGTATTCGATGCGCAAAGGCGCGTTTGCGATACTGCAGACTGTTTCGATTAGCAGACGTACCGCTCGTCCTTCCCAAGCGATTTGATCGATCGGGGCTTCCCAGTACTCTGATGCAACGTAGGCCAAATGGCGGGCCTTAACGCCCAAGCCTGCTATGTGTGTGCCGGGGTTTCCATGATCGCTCGTTCGATCGTGGAGTAGCCGTCGGAAAACTCAAGATCCCCAACTTCGCGTTCGAGTTCTGCTGCTATGGCGATGAATCGCCTCTCAAGAACCAAAAGAGCTGCGTCTGACGACGTATCACAATTCGGGCAAATGCTCCCAAAGATGCTCGTCGGTCAAATTGAACTCCAATACACGAAAACCGTCTGCGCTAAACGAATCGCGGATTGTCAACGCTTTTCGTGGCTGATAGACGGAAAACGTGTCTCATGAAATGGCGGTTGGATGACCCCCTATCAATCTCGGGCAGCCCGTGGACTGCTCGACTGGTCTCAGGCCGAATTGGCTGCTCGGTCCAATTTGAGCCAGAGCACTATTCGTGACTTCGAGAAAGCCGCAGGATCCCTTCGATAAACAACTTGGCCGCGGTCAGACGTGCCTTAGAGGCCGCAGGGGTTGAATTCATCGACGGCGACCACCCCGGAGTTCGACTGACGCGCCAACTCTCTCTCTCTCTCTCTCTCTCTCTCTCTCTCTCTCTCTCTCTCTCTGAGCGCAGCGACGACGATGCTAATGTCGGACTGATCAAACTTGCGGGATGGCGGGCCATGACCCTGGAACAGCTTCGTATCTTCATCGCAGTCGCTGAAAACCAACACGTCGTCCATATTCAGCGAAAGGGCAGGGCAGCCGGATGGGTTTGGACAACGGCTCGAAACGGCTGATGGTCGCGCCGAACTGACGGTCCAGTCGGTGCCAAGAAGGGGTAACGAGACGCCGGCTACCTTTCTGGCGGAAAAGCATCCGCCCGCGCACATTCAATACAAAAGAGTGACGCCGCAGTTCTTTGCAGTATCGAGCTATAAGCGGGATATTGTCTGGTATAATCGATGCAACTTCTCTGAGCGCTTCGTCCATTGCGTGTTGATCAACTATCCTGCGCGCGAGGAGCGCGCGTGGGACCAAATCGTCACGCGCATCAGTCTGTCCCTGAATGGAAAATGACCGCCGCGTGGAGATGTCGAAAACTGCTAGACCACGTCGAACAACATCGGCCGGTCATATCGCCGAGGCAGATTCGCCCGTCCGCTCAGACGCTGCCCACCCTGATCCGGTACTCGATCTCTCCTGTCGAAAGCGGCCAGGCTCTCGACTAGGCCGGAGCTCAACGATGCGCGCGAAGAAGAGCTTCAGAGCGTGTCCGGCGTCTTCAGCTCGTGCCTAACCTGCTCCTCTTTGAGCTGGCGCTCGGCTTCCTTCCAGAACTCGTCCCCGCGCCCTTCAGGTCTGCCGGCCGCTTCCCACAGCTTGTAGGCACGCGCGCGGATATCGTCCTCGTAGACGTGAGCCATGCGAACCTCCCGAGAAAACACCGCCTCGCCTTGGGGAGCTTTTGGGGATCGAGGCAAGGGCTGTGCGGGCCGACTTTCGGTGGCGAGGCCGGCCCGCGGATTCAAGTCGTCGACTGGCGGACGGTTCCAACTCCCTGGTCCCATGTGTGTTGAAGTCGGGTCGTTGGCCGGCCACTCGCTTTCAGCGCGCAACCAGAATTCCAGGTCACGGCCTTCGGGGCGGCCCGTCTCATGCCAGAGCTCGAACGCGCGCTTGCGGGTCTCCTCGCGCAGAATGAGCGCATGTAGTTCATTGAGCTTGCTCTTGATCTCCTGCGCGAAGCTCTGCAGCGGCTCGGCCGTGGCGGCGTCGCGGATCAAGGGGATCACGCGATTGGCCAATTCGAGCTGATGTTGCAGCCTTTGAAGTTCGTCCCGCGGGTCCATGATGCTGCTCCGCTGACTGTAAGACGCCGGAGCCAAAGGATCGTTCGCGCGAACCCGGGTTCGGCGATATCGCAGATGCATATCAGGCCGTGCGCAGCAAGCGCAAAGCGCTTATTGCGGTGCCAGTTATCGGGCTGATCGCCGGCCTGCGGACTGCCGCGCGCTCATCAAGCGTTCCGCACTGTGTCGCCAATCCTGATAACGCCGCCTTGCACGATTTTGCAGTAGAGCCCGCCGCGATTGATCAGGTGTCTGGCAATCGCCTTGCCGGTGACCTTTTCAATATGACTGCACGGATCTACCAGACGGGTGCCTTGCAGCAAGGTCTCGCCGAGCCAGGACTGACGGTCGATCAGGTGGTTCAGCGGCACGCCTTCGACCGTCACATTGCGCCGGTGCTCCTCTGGGCCGAGTCCGATCCCGCAGTCGCGCTTGATTGCGACCGGCGTCTCGACCTCGAACATAGTGAGTTGCGCATTCTCCGTGCAGATAGGAATAAAATCCTTCATGAATTCATGTAGCGATCGTCCTCAATGCCCTTGCCCGCGATCAACGTGAGTGACGGCATTGCTCGCATCGGTAGAAAGCTGCGAGGCGCGACATGAAGGAAGCGCACCACGCCGTTCCATCCGATCTGGGCAGAACTTAGCGCCGCTCCGTAGCCCGTCCTGCTGAGCCCGCAAAGCTCCTCTCAACTGATCGCCTTTCACGGTCCCAATCGAACTGACACGAACAGTGACCGGTAAGAGCTACATGAGGTTAGATGGGCTTTGGGGCTCTATCATTAACTCTTCCGAGTTAATGTCATAACATATGTTAAGGGCGACCCTTAACGGATGAATTTCTCCCTATGAGACGACGGCGGTTCCGACAGAAAGCCTCTTTAAAGGCTCGGCTTGATCTAGAAGCTCAACAGCTACGCGATGAAGCCAAATCATGTCCGCCAGGGCACAAACGGGATAGCCTCCTCAGGAGGGCCCGGCAGACCGAAATCACCTCTCACATAACCGAATGGCTTGTGTCGCCCGGCTCGCGGCCATCAAAGTAGGGCGGTCGTTGTTGGCGGCGCGTCTTTCCGAGTCCTCCAACGACAGCGGCTCATCGGCTGACCGCTGGAACGATACTGAATGGCGTAAGTTTTCAGTAGAGAACGTACACGTGAGCCGAACCTGAACCCCAGCTTGACCGTCTCGGTGGTGGGGTTCTCTTTTTGTCATTAGAGAAGGTCATCGATTCACATGTGATTTCGCTGGAACCTAGAAGGTCGTGACAACCAGGAAGTCCGGGAGGCTGAGACAGTCTTATCTCGTATAATTTGAAATCCGGAGCTGTGCCAGATCAGCGACCCCTTTACATTGAGTATCGCCCCGAGCGGCCCCGGCACTTGCGGCACGGAGGAGACCAAAGCCGGGCCGAGGCCGCTGTCCGCGCCAATGTCGAAGCGTGGCGGGCCTAGAGCGTGCGCCTCATCGAAGGCCTCCGCACCTGCCTATGTGAATCGGATTGGCAAATTGCCCTGAGTGTCGAATCAAAACGTCTTGCCGGCGGTTGGCGCGAATGGCTCGAACTCGCAGGAGTCCGGCACCTGCCTGCGGCTGATGACCAACATCTGGTAGCCGTCGTGCCTAACCTCGTGAATCCAGTCCGGCCCCGATGGGACCTGCTTGCCTGGAAGGCAAACCTGGAGCAGTTGCTGGCGCACCGTCGTTACGCTGCACAGCGAAATTTTTCGGAAGTAGGAACACTAATTGTCGCTGCGAGGTTTCTCCGCTCAGGGGCTAGGAATTGCGGAGTTATCTTCAATGGCTACGCAGATCGTTATGAACCACACGGGCGACAGCAGACATTTTTTTGACCAAACCGACCCCGACGGGCTGGCCAGGGCTGAGCGCCGCTTCAAGAAGCTGATCGGCCAGGGATTTACCGCTGCCGCCCGGACGGCAGCCGGCGATCTCAAGGTCGTACGGACATTCGATCCGACTGCCGATGAGACGCTGTTCTATCCGCGCCTTGTCGGCGGCTAAATCTCGACGGCACGGCAAATGCTCCTGTTCAGACGCAGCGGCGTACGCAGTAGTGCGCGTTTGCGCGCTCTCCGTGAACTATATTGGAGCTTCATCGAGCAAAATTGCCCGGAGGCGCGTGCGCGACGTCTTTTGCGGGAATGGTTATCTCCTGAGCAGCGTGCGCAATTCGATGCCGAGGGGCATTTCGAAGTCACGGGCTCTCACACTGGCCGCCGATATCGAATTCACAAAGGAACTGTGAGCAATGTTTTGGAGCTCGACGAAGACGGACAGCCGAAGATCGGATGGTGTTTCATTCCCGAGCGCACCTTGGCGACTGGCGACATCATGCTCGCCCAAAAGATTGCGCTCGAGACCGACGAAATGGCAGTTCTCGGCCTCGCCAACAAGTTTCCTCCGAAACTGCCTCGGCTGTTTCAGGTGATGCGCCGGACCTACTAAACTTGCCATGGCGGGGCTATCGCTTTTGTCGATGGCGGCCAGCGGAGGCGGTGCCTACGCGGGACATCTGCGCCCTCGCGACTTTTATCGCGCCTTCAAGCTCGACGCATGCAGCCACAACACGATCCGGTTGTTGAACTCCGCTGCGTCCCGACGGAGCTTCTCCAGTTGGGCCCGCATGCCCTTCATCAGCGGCCTAGTTGTTCCTATGTCGGGAACACTACGAAAGCCTACTGTTCGATGCGTGTGACTCAGTGGATACAGGTCTTCCCGTGACCGCGCCTCGAAGGCACTTGGTTGTCGTTCCAGCAGGCCTGTCAATTTTCCGCCCTCACGATGTCGCGATCAACGCAGGTAGGCTGCACGGCGGGATGTTATCTCTCGCCCATCGCATGCGTCATCGAGGATGCCGATAATGGTCGGAGTAAACGAGCCGATGTGTGTAATCCGGATGAAGAACTGCGCGTTCTTCGCTCGGCATGGTGTGTTGGACGAGGAAGAAAGAACCGGCGTTATTTTTGAACTTTCAATCCTTCAGGCGCAGCGCGCATCGCCGAGGGGCGCCGTTTCCAGAGAGCGTGCATGGCCACCGCCAATATGAACATCGCGCGCTAACCGCCTTTGAGGTTGCCAGGCGGCTAGTTGGTGAAGACGATCACCAAAGCGGAGACGTTTCGGCAAAAGTTGAGTCCGGCATTCGGCGGTTCGAACGATCTCATGAGCAGAAGATAGAGCGGGTACAGATTGCGTGCGGCGATCAAGCCGAGTTTCCAGCTTACTACTTGCCCGCCAGTACTCTCCCTTCACGCGCTCCCGCGGTGATTTGCATCAGCATGGAGCAAGAAACAGGAGCGACGCTGCTCGGAAGGCTTTTGCCGTGGTAGCTGGTCGGGGCATCTCGGTTCTCGTCATCTCTCACGACGACCTCTCAAATCACTCGCACGGCCGATCGGAGATCTTGTTGTCCTGTTGTTTGGATTACTTGCCGGTTCGGTCCGACATTGATGCCACTCGGATCGGCGTCTACGGAGAAGGATTGTCGGCAATTCTGGCTACTGATTTCGCTGCATCCGATCGCCGCCTTGCTGCGGCGGTTTGCGACGGCGGCCTTTGGAATTGGGCGCGGAATCTGGCATCGGTGGGCTGGATGACGGAGGCTGCGGGAGTACTGGACGAGGGTGCGGTGTCGGCGCGTCGCTTGCAGTTGGTAGAACGCCAGATTCTCGTGGTGGCCGCGGCATCGTCAGCCTTTCGGAGGCAATCAGATTGCAGGCTGATTGCATGGTGGCGCACATTGATTTGGAATTGGTCACACCGCGGATGATCCAGACCCCCGGGAGGGAGATCGAAAACTTCGTGACTTCCGACTATTGCATCTTCGGATGGTTGGAGCACAAGCTTGCGCACGGTTCAGCTCTTTAAACGGCCAGGCCAACTAGATCGCTAAGGACCGGATCGCCAAGGATAGCCATGACATCGGCTACTGTGGCGCGGTGAGCTTGGGATCAATCGTCACCGCGCTTTAAGTTGTTGTTTGAGCTTCATCAGAAATGCACGTTCCTGCTGAACGAGGACCGCGTGCTCGGCGCGAAGACCCTCTGTCTTGCAGAAGATATCCAACGCTGCTCTCTCGCTCCTCAAAGGTCGGCGCGTCCGCGCCACTTACTTCGCTTCGCGACGCCAGAGACTTTCGACCGAGAACACCATAAGCGCTATCCAAATCGCGCCATAACCGACGAGTTGCACGCGACCGAATGGCTCATCATAAGCAAATACGCCGAGTAGCAGCTGCAGCGTAGGTGTTACGTATTGCATGATCCCCAGTGTTGACAACGGGATGCGGCGAGCTCCCGCCGCGAACAGCAACAGTGGTATTGCCGTCACGGGACCGGCTGCGGCCAGCAGCAGCTGCATGCCGGCATGCACGCTGCCGAAATGGCTATCGCCGTGCGCTGCGAGCCATAGCAAATAGAGAAACGCGGCGGGAAAGAGCAGCATGATTTCCAATGCGAGCCCCTCGAGTGGGCCGAGCTGCGCGGTCTTACGCAACAGGCCATATGCACCGAACGTGACTGCGAGCACGAGGCTGATCCATGGCAGCGTACTATTTTCCCACGTAAGCCATAGGACGCCCGCTACTGCGATGGCGATCGCCCCCCACTGCAGACCCCGCAGACGCTCGTGTAGGAACGCAAGCCCGAATAGCACGCTGACGAGCGGATTGATGAAATATCCGAGGCTAGCCTCGACGATGCGGCCGGTGTTGACCGCCCAGATATATAGGCCCCAATTTGCAGACAGCAGTGCAGCGCATGCTCCGAAGCGCACCAAGTTGCTTGGCTCGCGAAGCGCTGTGACGAACCAACGACTGTCACGACGTACCGCAAGCGCTACGGCTACGAATAAAAGTGACCATACCATCCGGTGCGCAAGCACTTCGAGGGGCGGGATAACCTCCAGCAATCTGAAATAGAATGGGAAAAGCCCCCAGATCGTGAAAGCAATCAGCGCGTAAATGAATCCCAAATTCATTGTACCCAACTGCCAGATCGCTGCCGAGGCCGCTCGGGACGCAGATCAGACCGGCGGGTCCCATTGTGGTGCGTACTCCGGACTAACCACCCGCTGGTCTTTCGGCAAGGAAGCAATCAATGCGCGATCCTCATCGTCGAGTTGCACATTAAACGATGCCAAGTTGCTTAACTGGTTTGTCTTACTGCTGGCTCTGGGAATGGCGGCAACATTCGGTTGATCGAGCAGCCATTTGAGTGCCACCTGGGTCGGAAGCACCCCATGCTTCTCGGCGATGCGAACAAGCTCCGGTATTTGGGGCGCTTTGCTACGCATGAGTGGACTGTAAGCAGTCAATGCCATGTCGTGTTTACGGGCGAATTGAAGCAAGTTTCTCTGGCCCAATGTGACGTGATACTCGACCTGTATGGCGGCCAAGGGAGCACCCATCCCCTCAACAACCTGGCGCAGCAGTGGCAAGGGAAAGTTTGCTACGCCAATGTTGCGCGCCCGCCCCTGCTCTTTGAGCGAGATTAGCGTCTCGATCGTGCGCGCCATGTCCCAGTCTTTTGCCGGCCAGTGAATCAGAAACAGATCCACGTAATCGCTCTGCAACGCGCGGAGCGTATTGTCAAATGACTGACGCATGTCTGTGGGGGCCAACTTGTCCCACCAGACCTTGCTTGTCACATGGATATCTTCGCGCGGCACGCCGGATTCGACGAGCGCTCGACCTACCGCATCTTCGTTTTTGTAAGCCGCCGCGGTATCCACGTGACGGTATCCAACTTCCAGTGCCTGAAGCACGGCCCTGGTGCAGTCCTCGCCTACCATAGGCCACGTACCCAAGCCGAGTTTCGGCATGTTCAGCTGGCGGGAATTGATGACAACATTCTTCATGTTTGGTCTTTCCACTTCGCGATTGAGATCAAACTGGGCTGTAGGCGGACGCGTTTTCCTCAGCGGCGCAAGCGCCCTGCGGCGTCACCTTCGTCTTGGAGAGCGCAACGCCAGCGAGATATCCAAACGTCATCGCCGGACCGAGCGTTATCCCGCCGCTCGGATAGAAGCCACCCATCATGCTGGCGCTGTCGTTACCTACTGCGTAGAGGCCGGGAATGGCGCAGTTATTCTCGTCTAGCACCCGCGCATCGGTGTCGGTCGCCAATCCGGCGAACGTGCCAAGGCTGCCGGGCAACAATTTGACCGTGTAATAGGGGCCCTTTTCGATCGCGGCAAGACACGGGTTCGGCTGATGTTCGGCATCGCCCAGCGCTCGGTTGTACGGTGTCGAGCCCTTGTGGAACAGGGGATCAGTTCCTTCCCTGGCGTGCTTGTTGTAGGTTTCCACCGTGCTCTTCAGCGCCTCCGGGTCGATGCCGCATTTCGTCGCCAGTTCACCCAGAGTAGCCGCCTGTACGAGATATCCCGAGCGCCGATATGGGCCGACTGGAAACGGAAATGGCTTGGAGAAGCCGAGGCCGTATCGCCGCTGAAAACGATGATCGCAGATCAGCCAAGCGCAGACCTCTTCGCCGTCACGCGTGGCGGCCAGCAGTGCGGATGTGAAGTCTCGATATGACTCGGCTTCATTGACAAAACGTCTGCCGGCGCGCGTCACCGCAATCACGCCAGGCTTTGCGCGGTCGATCAAATGCGGAAAGACGATATCCGCGCCGCCCCTGCGTTGAGGAACCAACGAGACGGGTGTCCATGCGGCGGGAGCGTCAAGAGTGTTGTTGAAGCGACCGCCTACGGACTCCCCAAGGCGTATGCCGTCTCCGGTATTTGTGCGTGGGGCCGCAGACCAATGGTCAAGCCCAGACGGCGTATAGGCGAAGGTCCGAGCCCTTCTTTCTACGTCATGTGGATAGCCACCGCAGGCGAGCACAACACCGCGCCTCGCATGCACCTCATACTCGCTACCGGCGACTACTACGGTTGCTCCTGTCACACGGCGGCCATCCCTCAGCAAGGCAACACCGCGGGCACGAGTGCGCAGGTCGACCCCGCGATTAACCGCCGATTTCAGCAGCCGGGCCACCAGTGCATTGCCGTTGACGAGGTGCATCGAACGTCCGTACCGAAGCTTATGCCAAGCAAATGCAAGCAGTCGACGGGTCACGTAGAGGGCAGAACTCATCGAGCGCGTCGCTCGATAAAAGTGCGTGATGTCTTGCCCAGCCGCAATCCCCATGCCCTTGATCGTAATAACCGATAAAGGCTCACGCAGTTTGTCGATCAACGGGCCAAGTTCACGCGCGTCGAACGGCATGGCACAGACCGCGCGCCCCTCTGTCGCCGCACCAGGCGTGGTGTGGAAATCCGGAATGCGGTTGCCATCAATGAAACGAAGCGAGGTGTGACGTTCGAAGAAGTCGACCATTTCAGGACCACGTTCAAGGAGCGTGTTTGCCTTGGCTGCATCGAATTGCGCTCCCAATTCGCTTTTCAGGTACGTGAGTGGCGCATCGATCTCCTCCCGGATGCCTGCTCGCGTGGCTAGCGGATTGCGAGGAATCCACATCCAGCCCCCCGACCAGGCACTTGTGCCGCCGAAGACGTCTTCCTTCTCCATAACTATCACGTGCAGGCCATACGTCGCGGCCGTCACCGCCGCCGACAAGCCGCCTGCGCCGGAGCCAAGCACCAGCACATCACACTCGAGCATCCGTTCATGGCGCATTCGTTGCACTCTCTACTGCCTTGACGTCACTTTGAATTGCTGAGGCACCATCGTACCCTTGCCATTGTCATGATGCACGGTGAGATGCTCGCGGGCAGTTCGTTTCCGATTGCGCATGCAGCAACATGATTGATCTCGGCAGCGAGAGTTGCACTAACGTCTTGCAGGCTGGTTGAAATGACGGTTGGACAGCCGATCGTCTTCCAGATGCAACTTGGTTTCATCTAACGCTCGGCGAACATATTCACGAAATCCGACCTTCTTTACGGATGGCTCGCTGGGTATCTCAAGCGAATAGACAATGCCCTCTGGTAGACAAGCGAGGATGCTTTTTATGTCTATTCCTCCTTCACCGGGAACAAGTCTTTCGCACCGTGCCGTATAGATAGCTTCTTCTGGATCAGATGGATGATCTGCTGGAGCGTCGCAAACCTGAATCCATCCGAACCATTCGGGCGGGAGCGCCCTCAGAAAAGTCAGATCGGAGCAAGAACGGTCAAAGTGCAGCACGTCGAGCAGAATGCTGGCGTTAGGACGATCAACCTCGCGTACGATGCGAGCGGCCTCGACCAGACTCGGTGTCTCCGTCCACGAGACAAACTCAAGACTGACATTGAGATTGAGTGGCTTGGCCATGTCACATAACGCCCCGAACCGGTCAACCGCGCGACTTTTTTCGGGATCGGGCAACTGGGCAAGGACGCGCCGGGCTCCGAGTTCAGCGCCGGCTTCCAGAAACGCCCGGTAGTGCAGGTGATCACGCAAGGGATCCATTCGCGCCGCCTCGATGTCCCAAACCTCTATTCCGGACCTTGCGAGGCTCGCCTTGGTTTCTCTCATAAGCATTCGATCATTGACCAGATCGTACAATGGCTCCTCTGGTGTCGTCCGGTTGAGCCGCAGGCCCACATATTCGTAACCAGCATCGCTTGCTGCTTCGATCAACTGAGGTGGAGGGAGTCCTAGAGCCGTCAGGTGTGCTACTGAATACGGATTTCTCATGATGACTTTCCCCGGAGAGTAGCCTGACCATGCCGCAGGTCATGCTCGCTCCTCGCCATGTCAAGCAAATCGATCGTGGTCATGGCCCATCGATATGCCCGACTCTCACGTCTGCAACAGCAACCAGAATTGCGGTCGCAGCGCACGTCATGTGATCGGAGTTTGTTCGTGATCGTCACACGAAAGCGACTGCCAGCTGCTCGCTTCTGGATATTGCCGGCAAAGTTCGCGCCAAACTATTGGGATTGCAGGCGCACAGCCGCGGGAAACGATCATCTCATAAGCCGCTTAATAGATCTTCGATCATCCGACGACTCGAAGGAAATCAGAAATGCAGCCAAACCGTGCGACAATCCTCTCCGTCGTCCCCCCGAAACCGGTGGCCCCGACAACAAGGATCACGAGTAAGGACGGTCATGCTGCAATATCCCACATTTCGATGGCCAATCGGCTAACTTTAGCGATCGTCCATCAGTCCTTCCTGCGCCCACCACCGGCTTTCACTGTCATTTCCTTTCTCATGAGTGAGGCGACGTAGGGCATTCGCCGACATCTCCTGACGATCACCAGCGTTCCCATCAATTGCGCCCTGGAGAAGGGTGACCTTCGTGCGATGTTCTAAACAAGTCAGTTGCATTCTCTCGGCTTGTTCCTTGTTTGGTTTTGTCCAACCTTACGGCACGCGCTTTCTTCTCTTTTGTTGCTGTCACTTTATAGCGAAGCTCGCGATGTATGCAACTTATACTTGTGCATGTAGATATGCAAGTTTGACATGTATGAATGAAGTGTCATTCGGCCTGCGATATTGGCTCTGGAATCACTTTTGATGCAGTTTGAGCCTCGCCGGTGCTGATCAACGACCGTCTGCTCACCGAGACTAAGCGCAACTTGCCTATTCCGACATGACCGTGAACCAGATCGGCGGGCGCACCGGAATATGACCCGGCCTATTTCAACCGATTCCTCTCGCGCAACGTCGGCGTGCCGCCCGGCTGCTTCCGCTGTCGGCGGTGGCGACGCTGACGGCACCTAGTCGCCGCTTGCGATCTCTCACCAGGCGCAATTCCGGCCGTATCGCTCAGCTTCAACCTCGGGCCGGGACAGGCAACAGGCCCACGGAAGCAGGGGGGCATCTCACCCTGTTTGGATGGCCCTCGGCGATCCCGGCGAGAACGTCCGTCAGGTAGGCGAGCGGATCGACGTCGTTTAGCTTCCAGGTTTCGATAGGAGAGGCGATGATGGCCCATATGCGCTCCGTGGCGAGCCTCGCACGGCGGCGCTCAAGCGTTCGCTGCGGAAAGGTTGCCGTAGCCGGGAGGGAGAGATCGAAAAAGTGAAGCGCCGTACCGCTTCGACTCTCACGCCGCAGCGGCATCATACTTGAGTCAGCAGAAGTTCAGAGAATTGCGGCGACTCAATGCCGGTTAGCTCCTCGGCTTCAGGGGAAGTTCTCCCGGAGAGAGATCAGAGCGTTCCACAACACGTGTCGCCCATCGCGGTAGCAGAATCTGCTCGACCGAAAGAGGCACGAAAGCCAGGCTGGTATGTCCATATCACCAGTGGACCTACGATCTCGACGGCGAGCTGCTCTTCGCGCGCCATATGGCCGACGATTTCGACCGCACCACCCACTCGCTGAAGCCTGTCGCCTGCCAGGCGATAGCTGGTTACATCTTCATCTGCCTGGCTGATGAGCCGGCGGACCTGCAGCCGTTTCGCAGTTTGATGGAGCCGTATTTCGCTCCTCACCGCCTGGTCGACGCGAAGGTCGCCCATGAACCGACCATCATCGAAAAGGGCAACTGGAAGCTCGTATGGGAGAACAATCGCGAGTGCTATCATTGCGTCGCCAATCATCCTGAGCTTTGCAAGACCTATCCTGAAGCTCCCAATGTTACCGGTATCTCCGGCGGCGAAATCGCCCCCGAGATGGTTGAGCATTGGACCAAATGCGAGGCGGCGGGCTTGCCGGCGCGCTTCCGGATCGATGCCAACGGTCAGTTCCGAGCGCTGCGGGCGCCGCTGTTGCGCGACGACGCCGATGATGTCGATGCTGCGATGGTTTTCGGACTCTGCGCCAGGTACGGATGTTGCTTTCGTCAACTGCGCACGCCGGCCGCAGGATATCATTTTCCGCAGGGAGCTCGAACTCCTCGGAAGCCGCATGCCGGCCTTGTCGCTGAGTTTCATCGTGAAAGAGCGATCGCATTGCGAGAGCTGGTCCGGCCACATCGGACGCATCGATGCGAGTCGCTTTCCTTTGCTGTCTCCGGAGCCCCGTCTTCATTGCATGTTGCTCCACCCGCCAGTGGGCCACTATATTTCGTGTCGACAAGAGGGTGCTGCATGATCGACAGGACGATCGTTCCTTCAACCGACCGTAAACGCGGTGAAGGGGTTAAATTGGTTTACGACATCCTACGCGACGAGATTCTGGATCTCATCCTGCCGCCCGGCAGCCCGATCGACGAGGTCCAGTTGGCGGAACGGCTTTCAATGTCGCGCACGCCGATCCGCGAAGCGCTCGTGCGGTTGGCCGGTGAGGGGCTGGTCACCGCGCTGCCAAATCGCTCGACGATCGTGTCGAACATCGACTTCCTCAACCTCCACACTTTCTTCGACGCGCTCACGCTGATGTATCGCGTGACAACACGGCTGGCCGCCGAGTGTCGTACGGAAGCGGACCTTGAAGTCATTCGCGCGCGTCAGGCCGAGTTCACCCGTGCCGTGGACGCGCACGATGCGCTCGCCATGATCGCCACGAATCGCAATTTTCACGCGGCCATCGCTGAGGCGGGGCGCAATCCCTATTACATCAGTCTTTTCGGCCGGCTTCTCGATGAAGGCCGGCGAATCCTGCGCATATACTACTCGTCGTTCGACGATCAACTGCCCCGCCGCTACGTGCTCGAGCACGAGGATATCATCGCTGCGATCGACGCCCGCGACGTTGAGAAGGCGGACCAGTTGGCCTCCGCCCATGCCGACCAGATTGTTCGGCACATTCAGGAGATGATCGGACGCGACCGCCGACAGCGCATCGCGCTGTAAGTTATTCCCAAAGCTCAACAATTCACCCACTGTCGTCTCGCGTGTGCGCGCGTGCATTCTTGATGTCGACAAATAAAATACAAGTGATATGCTCGGGGCAAAATTGCCGGACCCGCGGTCCGGAAAAACGGCAAACCAAGGAGATTTCAAATGAACGCAAAGATCTTTTCCGGCTGCATTCCGGCTTTGATGACACCCTGCACCGCAGAGCGCCAACCCGACTTCGAAGCCCTCGTTCGCAAGGGGAAGGAGCTGATCGCCGCCGGCATGTCGGCGGTCGTCTATTGCGGCTCGATGGGTGACTGGCCGCTCATTGGCGATGAAGAGCGTATGGAAGGCGTCGAGCGGCTGGTGAAGGCTGGCGTGCCGGTCATTGCTGGCACCGGCGCAGTCAACACCGCCAAGGCCGTGGCTCACGCCGCACATGCTCAGAAAGTTGGCGCGCATGGTCTGATGGTCATACCGCGTGTGTTGTCCCGTGGTCCATCGGTGACGGCCCAGCGTCATCACTTCAAGGCGATCCTCGCGGCTGCGCCGCAGCTCCCGGCCGTGATCTACAACAGCCCCTATTACGGCTTCGCGACGCGAGCAGATCTTTTCTTCGCCCTGCGTGAAGAGCATCCGAACCTCGTGGGCTTCAAGGAGTTCGGCGGCGCGGCGGATTTGCGCTATGCGGCCGAGAACATCACCAGCCGCGATGTCGATGTGTCGCTGATGATCGGCGTCGACACGAACGTGTTCCATGGCTACGTGAACTGCGGCGCGACCGGCGCCATCACCGGCATTGGCTGCGTTTTGCCGAAAGAAGTGTTGCACCTGGTCGCGCTCAGTCAGGCAGCCGCGAAGGGTGACCCCGAAGCGCGCCGGCGTGCGCTGGAGCTGGAAAGCGCGCTAGCGGTCCTTTCCTCCTTCGACGAAGGTCCGGACCTCGTGCTTTACTTCAAGCACATGATGGTGCTGAAGGGTAACCCTGAGTACAGGCTTCACTTCAACGAGACCGACGCCCTGACCGACAGCCAGCGCGGCTATGTCGAGGCCCAGCTGAAGCTGTTCGAAACTTGGTACGCCCAATGGTCGAAAGATCTCGGCGCGTCGCAAAAGTACGCGGCCTGACGGCAAGCTTGGTAAACCCTCCCACGGGAGCTGAATGAGCAGACGATGTCCGACACGGCAGTTCCCGGCACGATCGTGATCGGAGCAGGTGTCATCGGCCTGTCTGCCGCGCTGGCCCTGCAGGCCCAGGGGCATCGCGTTATCGTCCTGGACCGGGAAGGTCCCGCTGCGGGTGCTTCAGCCGGCAACGCGGGCGCATTCGCCTTTACCGACATATTGCCGCTCGCTTCGCCCGGTGTTCTGCGCAAGGCGCCGAAATGGCTACTCGACCCCCTTGGGCCGCTCTCGATCCCGCCCGCATATGCGCTGCGGATCGCGCCATGGATGTTCCGCTTCTGGCGGGCCTGCGCCCCCGGCCGTGTGGCTCAATCGACAGCGGCGCAGACATCGCTCATGGACTTGTCGAAAGCCGAACTTGAGCCTTTCCTGCGGCAGACGGGAACGCTTGCCATGCTACGCAAGGAAGGTAACCTGCAAGTCTATGAAAATGAGGCTGAGTTCCGTGCCTCTCTGCCCGGGTGGCAGGCGCGCGCCGACCATGGAATCGCATTCCATCACATGACAGCGGCGGAGATGGCGGACATCCAGCCTGGCATTGCCCCGCGTTTCACTCGCGGCACGTTCACCCCAGGTTGGTATTCAATATCTGATCCGAAGCTCTACACGTTAGCTCTCGCCGATCGTTTCGCTGCCGATGGCGGGATCATCCAACGTTCAGAAGTGACCGCATTGCGGCCGCTCGAGAACGGCGTCGAGGTGATTGCTGGCGGGACGCACCGTGCGGATCGTGCGGTTGTGGCGGCAGGGGCTTTCTCGCACAAGATGGTCCATACCTTGGGCGAGCGCATCCCGCTCGAAACCGAACGCGGTTACAACACCACGCTCCCGACCGATGCCTTCGACCTGCGCACGCAGATTACGTTTGGAGGGCACGGCTTCGTCGTCTCTCGCCTTTCGACAGGCATCCGCGTCGGCGGCGCAGTCGAACTCGGCGGTCTTTCGCTGCCTCCAAATTTCGGCCGCTCCCGCGCCATGCTGACCAAGGCAAGCACTTTCCTTCCTGGTTTAAAGACCAACGGGGGCATCGAATGGATGGGATTCCGTCTCTCGCTGCCCGACAGCCTTCCAATCATTGGCCATGCCCGCGCGACATCGCGCGTTACTTACGCTTTCGGCCATGGTCATCTGGGCCTGACGCAATCGGCCGGCACGGCCCGGCTCGTCGCCGACCTCGTCGCGGGGCGAACACCCGCCATCGACCTCTCTCCCTTCTCGCCTCGGAGATTCTGAGCATGGCTACCCACACCTTCTCCTGTATCGATGGGCATACCTGCGGCAATCCGGTGCGTCTCGTCTCCGGTGGCGGCCCGCGCCTGGAAGGCGCGAACATGCTTGAAAAACGGGCCCATTTCTTGCGCGAATATGACTGGATCCGCACCGGTCTGATGTTCGAGCCGCGCGGACACGACATGATGTCGGGCTCCATCCTCTATCCGCCGACGCGCCCCGATTGCGATGTTGCAGTGCTGTTCATCGAGACGTCAGGTTGCCTGCCGATGTGCGGTCACGGCACCATCGGAACCATCACGATGGGCATCGAGAATGGCCTCATCACGCCGCGTGAACCCGGCAAGCTGTCGATCGATGCGCCGGCCGGCAAGGTCGATATCACCTACCGGCAGGAAGGCCGCTTCGTCGAGGAGGTGCGGCTCACCAACGTCCCGGGCTTTCTCTACGCGGAGGGCTTGACGGCCGAGGTCGATGGTCTTGGTGAAATCGTCGTCGATGTCGCCTATGGCGGCAATTTCTACGCCATCGTCGAGCCGCAAAGGAATTTCCGCGACATGGCCGACCACACGGCATCCGACCTGGTGCGGTGGTCGCCGCGCCTACGTGCTGCGCTCAACGAGAAGTATGAGTTCGTCCATCCCGAGCACCCGGAGATCAAAGGTCTCAGCCACATCCAGTGGACGGGCAGGCCGACGAAACCGGAGGCGCACGCCCGCAACGCCGTCTTCTACGGCGAGAAGGCCATCGACCGCTCGCCATGCGGCACGGGCACCTCGGCGCGCATGGCGCAGCTCGCCGCGAAAGGCAAGCTCAAGGTCGGCGACGAGTTCGTACATGAGTCCATCATCGGCTCGCTGTTCAAGGGACGGGTCGAGGCCAATGTCATGGTCGCCAACCGGCACGCGATCGTCCCCTCGATTGCCGGCTGGGCCCGCATGACCGGCATCAACACGATATTCATCGACGATCGCGATCCGTTCGCTCACGGCTTCGTCGTGAAGTGAAAATCGGAAGCCACGATCCGCTCCATTCGTCCACGAGCTTACATTGAGCCGCGCCTCTCGAGCGCAAGCAACGCGGAGATACCACCGCTCGCACAACCGCAACGAAGGCAAATGTTAGCGGCCCAATCCCTGCATTGCCGGCATGCGGAACCGCGGGGCAATGCGCTGCCCCTCGGCGGCGCGGATCATTATACAGTCTCGATAGTTACGACCGGAGCGGACCCGAGCAGCGCTCCACGACGAGGAAGAAGCGATGAACGAGACAATTGGCTTCCCGGATCCCGGCCTCGACCTGTCGGACGGCTTCAGGCCGCATACTTCGCACTGGGGCGTGTTCTCGGCGCGTAACAGTGAGGCCGGGTTGGAAGTCAGGGCGTACGCGGGGGATCCTGATCCGAACGGCATCATCGGCAATTTTCCCGGCGCGCTCCGCCACCAGGCGCGAATCGCTCGGCCCGCGATCCGGCGCGGCTGGCTCGAGCGTGGTCCCGGCCCCGACGATCGCCGCGGCCGTGACGAATTCGTCTCCGTCAGCTGGGACAAGGCGCTCGACTTATTAGGGGACGAGCTGACGCGCATCCGCGACACGCGCGGCCCCTCGGCTGTGTTCGGCGGCTCCTATGGCTGGTCGAGCGCGGGCCGCTTCCATCATGCGCAGAGCCAGGTTCATCGCTTCCTCAACGTCGCGATGGGCGGCTATGTCCGTTCGGTCAACACCTATTCCTCGGGCGCGTCCTCGGTGCTGCTGCCGCAGATTTTGGCGGGCTATGAAGACATCACCAAGCGCAACGTCAGCTGGGAGCAGATCGCGATCGAGACCGAAATCGTGCTGGCGTTCGGCGGCATGGCGCTGAAGAATTCCATGGTGGCCGGTGGCTCGATCAGCAAGCACGTCGAGCGCGGCGCCATGGCAGCGGCGCGCCGGCGCGGCTGCGAGTTCGTCCTTGTCAGCCCGCTGCGTGACGATCTGCCCGCGGAGGCCGGTGCCGAATGGATGACATGCGTGCCCGGCACCGACACCGCTATGATGCTCGGCATCGTCCACACGCTGGTCGAGGAACGCCTGCACGATCAGGCTTTCCTCGATCGTTACACCGAAGGGTGGCCGGTCTTCCTGCGCTATCTGACCGGCGAGAGCGACGGGCGAGCCAAGAGCGCCGAATGGGCCGCCGCGATCTGCGGCGTCGATGCGCACATGATCCGCAAGCTTGCTCGTCGCCTTGCCGGACGGCGTGCGCTCATCACCGTCTCCCATTCGCTGCAGCGCGCCGAGCATGGCGAGCAGCCGGTGTGGATGGGCATGGTGCTGGCGGCAGCACTCGGCCAGATCGGCCTTGCCGGCGGCGGCTACGCCTATTCGCTCGGCGCGATCGGCTATTACGGCCGCCGCGTCAACGACGTGCCGGGGCCGACGCTGGGGCAGGGGCGCAACGGTGTCGCCGATTTCATTCCGGTGGCGCGCATCGCCGACATGCTGCTCAACCCCGGCAGCTTTTATCGCTACAATGGCGAGACGCGCACCTATCCGGACATCCGTCTGGTCTACTGGGCCGGCGGCAATCCATTCCATCATCACCAGGACATCAACCGCCTGCGCAAGGCCTTCGCGAAAGTAGACACGCTCATCGTGCACGAGCTCGCCTGGACCGCCACGGCGCGGCACGCCGACATCGTCCTGCCCGTCACGATGACGCTCGAGCGCGAGGACATCGGCTATTCCACCAACGATCCCTTGATGGTCGCCATGCACCGGATCGCCGAGCCGTTTGGCCTTGCGCGTGACGACTATGAGATCTTCGCCGATCTCGCCGAACGGCTCGGCGCACGCGAGCCCTTCACGGAAGGTCGCACCGCGCGGCAGTGGCTGGCGCATCTCTACGAGCCGACCCGCGCCTCGCTCAAAGCGCGCGGCCTCGAGGCCCCGACGTTCGAGGAATTTTGGCAGCGCGGCAGCCTGATCGTGCCGCAACAGCCCGACGACGGCGGCAGGCTGCGCCGCTTCCGCGAGGATCCTGTCGCTCACGCCCTGCCGACGCCGAGCGGACGCATCGAGATTTTTTCGGCGAAGATCGCAGGCCACGGCGACGCGGATTGTCCGGGCCATCCGGTCTGGCTCGAGAAGACCGACGTGCCGAAGCCTGACTCGCCGTGTTTCCTGGTCGCCAACCAGCCGGTGACGCGCCTGCACAGTCAGCTCGACTTCGGCGGACATTCCTCGGCTGCAAAACACCGCGGCCGCGAGGTCGCGCGCATGAACCCGCGCGACGCGGATGCTCGTGGGATCAAGGATGGTGACATCATCCGCCTGTTCAACGAACGCGGCGCCTGCCTTGCCGCGGTGCATGTCACCGACGGCATCGCGCCCGGCGTCGTCCAGCTGCCGACCGGCGCGTGGTACGACCCGATGGATCCCGAGGACGAAGCGCCGCTCTGCGTTCACGGCAACCCGAACGTGCTCACGCGCGACATCGGCACGTCGTCCTTCGCGCAAGGCTGCACCGGCCAGCTCACGACGATCGAGGTGGAGCGGTTCACCGGCAATTTGCCGCCGATCCGCGCCTTCGATCCGATCTAGCGGAGGCGCTTCGGTAAGAACCGTCGAAGTTCAACCCGCCTTCGTGCCGGTGATGATTGCGAGCGCCTCGACCAGGCGGTCGAGATCCGTCTCCGCGGTGTAGAGCGCCGGCGTCACGCGGATGCACTGCCCCTTGGCGACGCCCGCGCGGCGCACGGTGTGCACCTTGAAGCCGTCCCTGAGCTTGGCCACCACGGCGTCATTGTCGGCCTTGCTGGTCTTGCCGGATAGGCGGAAGGACGTGATGGCGCCATAGGAGCCGGCCTCGTCCGGTGTCAGGATCTCGATATCCCGGAACGCGCGGACGCGGCTCACCCAGTAGTCGCGCAAGTAGCGCAGGCGGGCCTGCTTGGCGGGCGCGCCGATCTCATGATGCAGCGCGACCGCGGTCGGCACCGTCAGCACGGTCGCGAAATTCACAGTGCCGGTGTGCACGCGCGAGCGGATATCGGCTTCCGGAAAATCCTCGTCGCCCATGTCGCGGTCGATATCGGCCAGGCGATCCTTCTTGATGTAGAGAAAGCCGACGCCGAGCGGCGCGCCGACCCATTTGTGCAGGTTGAAGCCGACGAAATCGGCCTCAAGCTCTCCCACCCTGAAATCGAGCTGTCCCCAGGAATGGGCGGCATCGACAATGGTGTCGATCCCCTTGGCCTTCGCCATGCGCACGATCTCGGCGATCGGCATCACGAGGCCGGTGCGGTGGCTGACATGGGTGAGCAGCAGCAGTCTCGTCTTCGGGTTGGCCTCGATCGCTTTTGCGTAGGCGTCCAGCACGACCTGCCGGGTCGCCGGCTCCGGCACGTCGAACTTGACGACGTCGACGCCGCGTCGCGCCTTCAGCGGAGCGCTGCCGCGCATAATAGGAATTCTGCGAGTTGACCATGTCGGTCTGGCGGATGAACTCACGCCGCACCGGCTCGGGCATGACGCCCCAATAGCCGTTCTCCAGGTTGATGACGTCAGGTGTCACCGCATAGAGCCCGCGCACCGCGTCCCAATACGCCCGGTCGGTGGCGACTGAGGCCGCCGGCCCCGTCGCCGCCTTCGGCAACTCCGCCGCCATCGCCGACCCGGCCAGCGGCGCCATCGCCGCGGCCGCGATTCCCTTCAGGATCGACCGGCGATCGGACGAAGGTGTGTTGATCAGATGCCTCATAAGCCCCTCACATAAGGCTGGCGACCACAGCAACGATCGACGAAGCGGTGATGACGTCGCTGTGACCGTCCAAAGATGCCCATCGATCCAGATCGCTGCAAGCGGCGGACCTCTTCGCATGCGTGGCGAGCGAGTTGTGCATGAAGCCGCGAGCCTTACTTCCCGGTTGCCAAATCGCCCCCGAGGCAAACTGCTAAACAATCCGGAAATACTAAACATATTAATAAACAAGAGAGAGTTCCGGAGGAACGATCTATGATCGCAAGGTGGCTGGGAAATTGCTGATTAAAATGAAAGTGCGTGCTCTAATTGCCTCTTAACCGATAATTTAGTGATCGAATACAAACTAAACTTATCGCCCGTTTTGGTGGCGATCCTGCCTCGTGCGAAATTTCAGATTGGATTTGCCGATGAAGCGCTTCTCAGCACTGCTTGGTGCCGGCTCAATCACGCTGCGCATCTATTTGGGTTTCGGGACGTTGCTGGTTCTGCTCGCGACAATCGCGGGCTACGGATGGCTGCAGGTGAAAGGCACAGCCTCGCGGTTCGATGGCTACGCGGCATCCGCAGGCATCGTCGAGGGCGCAAACCGTCTGCAGGTGCAGGTCGGCGATCTGCAGCGGACAGCCATCGCATTCGTCGCTGTCGGATCGCCGGAAAAGAAGGTCGAAGTCACCCAACGGGCGGAAGCGGTCAGCAAGCACCTCGAGGCGCTCGGCGCGCGGATCTCCGATCCCGCCCAGCAGCAGCACGTCCACGCGATCCGGGAGCTGAACAAAGAGGTCGATGAGAACCTCTTGACGCTCTATGAGCGCGTGACGCTGCGCCAGGAGGTGGAGGATGGTCTGAGTTACAACGATCGCGACATTCGTAAGGCGCTGGGGAATCTGGTCGGAGGGGGCAAAGGCGACTTCGGGCTCGTGCTCGATCGCTATCTGGGCGCGCGGGCGTTGACCATTCGCTTCGCGACCAGCGGCAAGGACGAGCCGAAGCTGCGCACCGAACTTGCCCAGGTTGCCGAACTCGGCGCCAGGTTCGCCTCCCAGGTCAGGGACGATGAGCTCCAGGACAGCTACGATGATCTTATCGGCGCTTTGAAGCGCTATGAGGAGGATCTTGGCCGGCTATCCAACGCGCTGACCAAGCGGCAGGAGCTTGCGGACACGATCGACCGGCTCAGCGAAAAGATGCGAGCCGAGGCGATGGAGGTCAAACACGCCGCGGCCACCACCCAGGATGCGACCCGCGCATCGGTCGCGGAGGCCGCAACCAGCGCCAGCGAATGGATGTTGATCCTGTCGTTGACGTCACTGGTCCTCGCCGCGCTCGTCGGCTTCGCGATCGCCCGTAGCATCACCGTGCCGGTGCGTTCGCTCAGTGGCGCGATGCGGCGTCTCGCCGGCGGCGACATCGCGATCCAGGTGCCGGCCCTTTTGCGGCGTGACGAGATCGGGCAGATGGCGGCAACCGTGCAGGTGTTCAAGGAAAATGCTGCGCGCATTCACATCCTCCAGCAGGAAAAGCAGGCTGGTGAGCAACGCGCCGAGGCAGAGAAGCGGTCCACGCTGATGAGGCTCGCCGACGAATTCGAGAATGCGGTGGGCACGATCGTCACGACCGTCTCCTCATCGTCCGGCCAGCTCGAAGCCTCTGCCGGCACGCTGGCGAGTACGGCGGAGCGGGCTCAGGGACTTGCAACTTTGGTGGCCTCCGCCTCGGAGGAGGCCTCGGTCAACGTGCAGTCGGTGGCTTCGGCGACCGGACAGCTGTCGTCTTCGATCAGCCAGATCAGTCGTCAGGTTCAGCAATCGGCGCGGATGGCCAGCGAAGCCGTCGAGCAGGCGCGTAGCACGACGGAAAACGTCGGCGATCTGTCGAAGGCGGCTGCGCGCATTGGTGACGTCGTCGAGCTGATCAACGAGATCGCAAGCCAGACCAACCTGCTGGCGCTCAACGCCACCATCGAGGCTGCGCGCGCGGGCGAGGCCGGTCGGGGTTTTGTGGTCGTGGCTGCGGAAGTGAAGGCGCTCGCGCAGCAGACCGCGAAGGCGACCTGCGAGATAAGCGAGCAGGTCTCGGGAATTCAGGTGGCGACGCAATCGTCGGTCGCGGCCATCGTGGGCATCTCCACCACAATCGGGAAGCTGTCGGAAGTCTCTACCAGCATCGCAGCCGCGGTCGAAGAGCAGGGCGCGGCCACGCAGCAAATCTCCTGCAATGTGCAGCAGGCCTCGCACGGTACGCGGCAGGTTTCCTCCAACATCGCCGACGTGCAGTGTGGCGCCTCCGAAACCGGCCATGCGTCCTCGCTGGTCCTCGCCGCGGCGAAATCCCTTTCGAGCGAGAGTGGCCGCCTGAAAGCCGAGGTCGATCGATTCCTGTCGACCGTCAGGGCGGTGTAGTCGCACGAAATCCCTGCCGAAGTTCGACAATCCTGTCGCGGCGATGGCTTAGGCAGCCGCACGCAGACGATGGCGAGGATCGGTTGTCTCGCCGGCATCCGGCGGTGGGTCCTGCGACTGGCCCGCGATCGCGCCGGCCGCCATTGACGCCGCCGGCCCGAGACACGACATATCCTGCACCGATCCGTGTCCCGGCCGAGGAGCACCCCATGAATGCGCCGCAAAACATCGATCCTGCCGCTGCGCTTCCGGGCAGCGACGTGTTGCACTGGCTGACCAACGACACGCGCGATCAGCGCTTCATCGACAATATCTTCGCGGAGATGTGCGTCCGACTCCAGCAGGCGGGCATTCCGGTCAAGCGGGCGACGCTTCATGTCGTGATCAACCATCCGCAATGGCTTGGTGCGCGAATGATGTGGGCCGACGGGATGCGCGGGGCGGAGATTTCGCGGGTCGATTACGATGTGCGCGGACGGTCCGAATTCATCGGCAGTCCCGCCAACGAAATTTTTGACGGTGCGAGCGAGGTGCGCGAGCATCTCGAACGGGACCCGTCAGAGCGGCGCAAGCACGCCATCTACGACGAGATGCGGGCGAAGGGCCTGACCGACTATGTGGCGTGGCCGCTCTACCATACGCTCGGCAAGCAGCATCTCGTCACCTTCGCAACCGACCGCCCCGGTGGTTTCGACGATGCGCATATCGCCACGTTGAAGAGACTGCTGCCGGTTCTGGCTCTCGTCAGCGAGATCCGGGTCAAGAACCGCTTGGCGCGCACCCTGCTCGAAACCTATGTGGGGACGCATGCCGGCGAGCTGATTCTGGCCGGTGCCACCAGGCGCGGCAGCGGCACCACGGTGCGCGCCGCAATCCTGATCTGCGATTTGCGCGATTTCACCCGCATCTCCGACAACTGGCCGCGCGACGACGTCATCGATCTCCTCAATGACTATTTTGACGCGATGTCCGAGCCGATCGTGCGGCATGGCGGAGAAATCCTGAAATTCATCGGCGATGGCCTGCTTGCGATCTTTCCACTCAGCCAGCCGTCGGCTGGCGCAAACCTGCTGCGGGCCGTGAGCGAGGCCCGTCAGGCCATGGCGGTGTTGAACGAAAACAACAGCGTCACCGGTCGCGCGCCGCTGCATTACGGCATCGGCGCCCATGTCGGCGATGTCATGTACGGCAATATCGGCTCGCGCTCCCGACTCGACTTCACCGTCATTGGTCCTGCCGTCAACATGGCCTCGCGTCTGGAAACGCTCACCAAACAATTGGGACGAACGGTGTTGCTTTCCCGCGCCTTTGCCGACCTCGTGAAGAACGATTTCGAGCTCGAACGCGTCGGCGAACACCCGGTGCGCGGCTTCAACGAGCCCGTCGAACTGTTCGCGTATCACGGATGAAGGCGAGGCCGCGGCCCTCGATCAAGCTTTATCGTCCCGTAGCCAGGATGGAGCGACTCGTCCGCCGTAGCTCAGCGAGCGAAGGCGGAAGCGCCATCCGGGCATCCGCCCGCGGCGCCGTCCCGGTGCTCACCCGGGCTACGACTCCATTCTGCCCATATCATCCGCTGCTGCCTTTCAGCCGTTCATTGCGCCGGCGCAGGCCTTCCATGGTGGCGAGCAGGATGACGGAGACGGTGGTCAGGATCACCGCCGCCGCCGTGATGGTCGGGCTGATGTTCTCGCGGATGCCGCTGAACATTTCGCGGGGCAGGGTGCGCTGCTCGGGGCCGGCCATGAACAGCACGATCACCACCTCGTCGAAGCTGGTCGCGAAGGCAAACAGCGCGCCCGATGCGAGGCCGGGCAGGATCAGCGGCAGGATCACGCGGCGGAAGGCGTAGAGCGGCGGGGCGCCGAGGGACGCGGCGGCCCGTGCCAGGTTCATGTCAAAGCTTTGCAGCGTCGCGCCGACCGTGATCACCACGAACGGCGTCGCCAGCGCGGTGTGGGCCAGGATCAGGCCGAGATAGCTGCCGGTCAGCCCGATCGGTGCGAAGAAGAAGTAGAGGCCGACAGCGGTAATGACGCCGGGCACCACGACCGGCGACAGCACGATCGCCAGCACCAGCGGCTTGAACCGGCTCTTCCACTGCGCCAGCCCCAGCGCGGCCAGCGTGCCGAGCACGACCGACAGCACCGTCGAGGCAACGCCGATGATCATGCTGTTCTTCACCGACGCCATCCAGCGTGCCGAATGGATGAACTCGTCGTACCAGCGTAGCGAGAAGCCGGGTAGCGGATAGGTCAAATAGGACCCGGAGCTGAAGGACAGCGGCATGATCGCGAGGATCGGCGCCATGAGGAAGATGAAGACCAGCGTGGAGAGGATGATCGTCGCGCGCCACGCGATGCGCTGGCTGGCCGTGCGAAGGGAAGCATCGCCGCTCAATTCTTCATCCCTCCCGTGACCTGCTGTCCCTGCACCAGCTTTCCGTAGACGACGCCGAGCAGCAGCGTTGCGACCAGGAGTAGCGCGCCCAGGGCCGATGCGAGGCCCCAGTTGGCGGTTTCGGTGGTGTAGAGGGCGATGAAGTAGCTCATCATCTGATCGGCGCCGCCGCCGACGAGGGCGGGCGTGATGTAGTAGCCGAGCGCCAGGATGAAGACGAGCAGGCTTCCCGCGGCGACGCCGGGTAGGGTTTGGGGCAGGTAGATGCGCAGGAAGGCGGGGAGCGGCGGCGCGCCTAGCGAGGCGGCGGCCCGCATATAGGCCGGGGAGATCGCCTTCATGCTGCTGTAGAGCGGCAGGATCATGAAGGGCAGCAGCACGTGCGTCATCGCCACATAGACGCCGAAGCGGTTGTAGATCAGGCGCATCGGCGCATCGATGATGCCGAGAAAGCGCAAGGAGTCGTTCACCACGCCATTGCTCTGCAGCAGCACGATCCAGGCGCAGGTGCGCACCAGCAGCGAGGTCCAGAACGGCAGCAGGACGAAGATCATCAGGAGATTCGACTGGCCGGCCGGCAGTGTCGCCAGCAGATAGGCGACCGGAAAGCCGAGGATCAGGCACAGCACCGTGACACTAAGGCTGATGGTGAAGGTGCGGACGAAGACGTCACGGTAGATGGCCTGATCAGGCGGCGCGGCGACGATCGCGCCGTCCACGTTTCGCGTCAGGTCGAGCGCCGCCAGCAAATAGAAGCTGGTCACCGGGCCGCTGGCGCCCTTGATCGCCGCCCACGTGCCGCGCTCGCGCCAAGCCGGGTTGATCTTGCCGAGCGTCTCCCTGGCCGTGCCGGGCTCCGGCGGTGCCTTCAGATTGCGCGCCGTGCTGGTGAGGATGGTGCGGAAGCCATTGACCGCGTAGTTGAGCCGCTTGGCTGCGATGGCGAGCGTCCCGGCGGCGCGCGCCGCCAGGATATCGTCCGCCAGCGCCGCATAGGCCTTTTCGTCGGGCAGATCCTTACCGTCCCACCCGGCCAGCGCAGCCACGGTGTGCGGCAAGACCTGACGCACCTCCCAGTCGTCGACGGCATGCCAGAGCATGCCGGCGATTGGACCCAGGAAGGTAAAGAGCAGGAATGCGAGAAGCGGCAGAACCAACGACAATGCCTTGACCTGGCGCGCACGCTCCGCCCGCTTGAGGCGGCGCTTAAGCGGCACATCGGTCGGCGCATCGGCGCTGGTCAGGAACGCTTCCGTCATCGCTTTAGCCTTGTGGGTGCGTTATTTCGCTGCCCACTTGTTGAAGCGCTCGGTCAGGCGGTCGATGTTCTCGAGCCAGAACGCAACATTGATCTCCACCGCGTTCTTCATGTTGTCAGGCGCCGTCGGCAGGTCCTTCAGAACGGCCGGCTGGATGAGCGCCGCGGCGTCTTTGTTCGAGGTGCCGTAGGCGATGTTCTCCGACAACTTGGCCTGGTTCTCGGCCTTGCCGGCGAAGTCGAGGAACTTGTAGGCGGCGTCCTTGTTCGGGCTGCCCTTCAGGATGACCCAGCTGTCGAGCGTGTAGAGCGCGCCGTCCCACACCATGCCGAAGTTTTTCTTCTCGTTCTTGTTCGCGGTGTCGATGCGGCCGTTATAGACCGAAGTCATCGCCACTTCGCCGGAGGCGAGCAATTGCGGCGGCTGGGCGCCGGCCTTCCACCAGACGAGGTCGCCCTTGATGGTGTCGAGCTTCTTGAAGGCGCGATCGACGCCCTCGTCGGTCGCCAGAATCTTGTAGACGTCTGCCGGTGGGACGCCGTCGGCGATGAGGGCGATCTCCAGCGTTGTCTTCGGACCCTGGCGCAGGCTGCGCTTGCCCGGATATTTCTTGGTGTCGAAGAAGTCCGCCCAACCCTTCGGCGCGTCCTTCAGCTTGTCCTTGTCGTAGCCGAGAACGAAATCGTACACGATTGCACCGACGCCGCAGGGATTGACCGACGGCGGCAGATAAGCGGCCTCGCCGCCGATCTTGGTGTAGTCGATCTTCTCGAACAGGCCCTCGTCGCAACCGACCGCGAGCTCCTCGCTCTCGACCTGGACGACGTCCCAGGTTGCGGCGCCGCCCTGCACCTTGGCGCGCAGCACGCCGATGCCGCCGTCCCAGGACTCGTCGTTCATGGGGATGCCGGCCGCCTTCTTGAACGGCTCGAAGTAAACCTTCTTCTGGGCATCCTGATACGCCCCGCCCCACGACACGACGGTGAGGTCGCGCGCCTGCGCGACTGTTGCCAGAGCGACGCCCGCGGTCAGCGTCGCGGCGAATCCCAGTGCCATCTTGAGCTTCAGCATCGTCTTCGTTCCCTTCTTCTTGGATGTGGTTTGCGTTTGGAAGTGATGTGTCCCGGCCCGATCCGGTTGGAGGAAGAGGTTCGATTACACCGGATCGAGGGCCAGGCAGTCTTCGGGGCGGAACGTGATGGACACGCTTTCGCCCTGCCTCAAGCCGTCATGTGCGCCCGGCTGAAGCTTGACCATGAACTCCTCGTTGCCGGCAACCTCGAGCACGGCCAGCGCGTGGTCGCCGAGATAGATGCTGCTCTGCACCGTGGCTGGCAGGCGGTTCGGTCCCTCGCAAGCCGCTCCGTTTCTTATAATGGCGATCCGCTCGGGCCGCACCGACAGCGAGGTGGCGGCGCCGCTGCCTGCCACGTTGACCGCCCGGGCCATGACTGAGCCGCCGGAGGCGAGCGCGACGCGGCAATGTCCCTGCTCGATCGTCTCGACAGTGCCGTTGAGCACGTTGTTCTCGCCGACGAAGTGCGCGACGAAACTGTTAACCGGGTGCTCGTACAGTGCGTCGGGCCTGTCGATCTGCTGCACGATGCCGTCGTTGAACACAGCGATGCGGTCCGACATGGTGAGCGCCTCGCTCTGGTCGTGCGTGACGTAGACGATGGTGATGCCCATCGTCTCGTGCAGCTGCTTGATCTCCAGCTGCATCTGCTCCCGCAGGCGCTTGTCCAGAGCGCCGAGCGGCTCGTCCATCAGCACGATCTGGGGATTGAAGACCAGCGCGCGGGCCAGTGCCACGCGCTGCTGCTGGCCGCCGGACAATTGTCCCGGCCGCCGCTGCGCCAGGCCCTCCATCTTGATCATGCGCAGCGCCGCCCGCACGCGCTCCTGCGCTTCCACCTTGTTGACCTTGCGGACGGACAGCGGGAAGGCGACATTCTCCTCGATCGTCAGGTGCGGAAACAGCGCGTAGTTCTGGAACACCATTCCGATGTCGCGCTTGTGCGGCGGCATGTTCTTGATGGGCCGGTCGGCGAGGTAGATTTCGCCATGGGTCGGGACCTCGAAGCCCGCCAGCATCATCAGCGTGGTCGTCTTGCCCGAGCCGGACGGGCCAAGCAGAGTGATGAACTCGCCTTTCCTGATGTCGAGGTCGAGGTTTTTCACGACGAGGTGTTCGCCGTCGTAGGTCTTCTGAATGCCAGAAAAGCGTACCAGTGCCGACGCGGGCGTAACCATGCTGCCTTCCATCCCTCCTCCGGTGCCAATTGATGAGCAGCAAGTCGGGACTGCCATCAGGCGGCACCTCGTCCAAGGTAGCGAGGAGAGCTTAGCATCATGCAAGGAGAATACCAGCGCGCCGCATGACGTAAGTCGGTTTTGGCCGGCGCAATGGCCACAACTCTAGCGCGGCTCGACCACCTCGCCGTCTTCCTTCACGAAACGCCCGACCGGATTGTCCAGGAGATCGATCACGGCCTCCGAAGGTCGGCACAGTCGCGCACCCTTCGGCGACACGACGATCGGACGGTTGATGAGAATGGGATGGGCCATCATGAAATCGAGCAACTGGTCGTCGGACCATTTCGGGTCGTCGAGGCCGAGCTCCCGATAGGGCGTGCCCTTCTCGCGCAGAAGCCCGCGGACCGAAAGTCCCATCTCTGCGATCAACTCCCTGAGCCGTTCGCGCGACGGCGGTGTCTTGAGATATTCGATGACGACGGGCTCGACGCCGCTCTGCCGGATCATCGCGAGCGTGTTGCGCGAGGTGCCGCAAGCCGGGTTGTGGTAGATGGTGACGGTCATCGTAATGTCTCCGCGATTGCGGCGGGGCCGCGTGCCGGCGTGCGGCCGACCAGCCAGTTCATCAGGACCATTCCGGCAATCGCGCCGCAAAGTTCGGCAAGCACGAAACCAGGCAGGTCCGCCGGACGAATACCGGAAAACGTGTCCGTCAGCGAGCGCGCGATCGCGACCGCCGGATTGGCGAATGAGGTCGAAGCGGTGAACCAGTAGGCGGCCGTGATGTAGAGGCCGACCAGCCAGGGCACGGCGCTGCGCTGGAAACGGATGCCCGCCAGGATCGTCGCGACCAGGCCGAAGGCTGCGATCGCCTCGCCGAACCACTGTGCTCCGCCGGTGCGCACTTTCAATGAAAGGTCGATCAGGGGAAGCGCGAACATCAGGTGCGCGATCATGGTGCCGGCGATGCCGCCGGCGATCTGGACGATCACGTAAAGTGCAGTCTCGTTCGCCGGCAGCTCGCGCCTCAGCGCGAAAACCAGCGTAACGGCCGGATTGAAATGCGCGCCCGAGATCGGTCCGAGGACCGTGATCAGCACGACCAGGATCGCGCCGGTCGGCAGCGTGTTGCACAGGAGCGCAAGCGCGACGTCCCTGGTCAGCGCTTCCGCCATGATGCCGGAGCCCACGACGGTCGCGACGAGGATGGTGGTGCCGAGCGCTTCGGCTGCGAGGCGCCGTGGAAGGTCGAACGCGTCCATCGATGCCCCGGCGTCAGCAACAGGCCGAGGATTGCTTCGACGCGGCGGGGGACGCGCAGCAGGCGGACTGCTTCTCGCGCGCAACGCGCACCCCGTTCTCGCCGGTGCGGTCGCCATAGACGGTGCTCTCGCCGGTCGTGTGGAAGGTCTCCCAGGCGATGCCGGCGGGATCGTCGATCCAGGCCTTCTCGGACCGCGCGTAGCAGCAGCTCGTCTGGCCCTGCTCGATCACCTTGCCGCCGGCCTCGCGCAGGCGCGCATAGACTTCCTTCAACTCGTCGGTGGTTTCGACCTGGATGCCGATATGGTCGAGGCCGGGCTGGCGCCCGCGCGTCGAGATCGCGAAATTCACGCGCGGGTCTTCGAGCATCCACTTCGCATAGTCGGACTTCACGACGGAGGGGCGGGATGCGAACAGCGCCGAATAAAATCCGATGGAGTGCGGAAGATTCTCGACGGAGACATGAACGTGCAGGCGCTTCATGGTCGATCCTCTCGGGCTGGTATCTTGGTGCGTTTTCGCGCGGGTTTGCAGGTCGCGTCCGGGGCGCACGGTGCGCCGCCGCAGCAGTTTTCGGTCAGAAATCCGAGCAGCGCGTTCATGGTCTCGAACTGCGCTGCGTAGATCATCGAACGCCCCTCGCGCCGAACGGTCGCTAGCCCCGCCATCCGAAGGCGGTCGAAATGAAAGGTCAGCGTGTTCGGCGCGAGATCCAACGCGTCGGCGATCGCGCCGGCGGTCATCCCCTCCGGGCCGGCCTGCACCAGCAGGCGGAAGACGTCGAGGCGGTTGTCCTGGGCAAGCGCGGCGAGGGCCGCGACGGCATCCCTCTTTTCCATATTTCAACGATTATCGAAATATTTTGTAGCAGGTCAACCGATTTCTCAATATGCCGCGCTGGCCGTGGTCCCTCGACTTCGCGCCCGTCGCCGGACGTCGTCGGATCGACATCCGAGGCGGCGGGCAGTTAGAGCGTGGTCCGGAAAAGCGTGAAGCGGTTTTTCCTCGCGACAAACGCGGAACGCGTTTGCGCGGAGATCATGCTCAAACAATTAACCAAAGCGCGATGACGATTCATCTCGATCGCATCGCGCTTTAGATTGCGCTTCGGGGTCGCTGGAAGGGGCCGCTTCCGACTTCGTCCCTGCGGGAGCGATACAGGGCGATGACGCCGCGGCAAGCCTTCACGTCGAGCCGATGAAAATCGAGCTTCAAACGCTCGAGCTCGCCGGCCGTGATACGGTAATTGGGCGCCCCGAGGAACAGCAGTGCCATCGTGGTCGGCCAGCAGAAGTTCTGCGATTTGGCCAGGATCAGCACGGGCTCGCGATCACGCTCGATCAGGGCCCGTTCGATGATGTCGACAGGCAACGGGCACAGCAAGGAGAGCGCGACTGCCGTTTCGTTGAACTTGAGCGAATGGGCGAACTCGAAGACCTTGTCTTCGGTCAGTACGCCGCGCTCGTGCAGCTTTGCGACCGTCCGCTTAGCGATGAAATAGTCCTTGGAAGCCGGGCCGAACCTGGCGTGCACCGCGCCGGTGACATCGACGACGACCCGGTGAATCTGCGGCCCGATATCGGGACGTTCGCGCTCGAGCTTCTGGCGCACTTCTGCGGAGGCTTTAGCGATCAGCTGATGGAAGAGATGCCGGGGAATGTCCTTTCGCAGTCCGACGGATTCAGCGAGGATCGAATCACCTTCTGAACGCCGCACCAGGTGCAGGAAGCCGGAATTCGAAAAGCTCGCGCCGTTGTTTGCAGCGACCGAGTTGACGACCTCGTTGCTGCCGCGGACCACCAGGACGTCAGTCACGGCCTCCGGAACGGACTGTCGCTGGGAGATCGCGAGCAGATGCTGCTGGCTCTTGTTCCTGGCGCAAGCAATCAAGGTTTCGGTATCCAGGCGCCGGGATTGCCTGAGGATAGGCGAGGCGACGTCGATGCAGTCGTCGGAGGCGAGCTGGCTCGCCAGCTTGTAGGGGGCGTTGTTGCTGGCAGCGAGTATTTCCGCCAGCCGTGCGCGTGCCGTCGTTTCGATCTCCTGGGCGAGGCGGCCGATGATCTCGCCGAACGTCCAGATCTGGTCCTCGGAATAGGTCCCCGCGATCAGGAGATCGGTCGCGTGCCACATCGCCCGCAGACAGCTTTCGGGATTTCCTTTTGCAACGGTCTCCTCCAAATCGAGCAAGAACGATGTGGTTTCGATCATGGGTGCGACTCGCGGCTTCAAAATGTTCAAAGCAAAACTACTCTAGGAAATGACGTCACTTGGCCATCACAGGGTTGAACGAGCGGTAAAGCGCAGGCCCGCGCCTCAGACCTGACTTAACGTCGGTGCAACGGAAAAGCTCAAATTTGAGCTTGTTTGCGGCAGGGGTGCAAGCGCAGTTGGCGGAGTAACGTTTATAGGAAATTCTGATTGATGGAATGAGCCACTCGCGATGGTCCGAGGGAAAGGACGATTCGCGGGTTGTCACGAAATGCGGGGTTGAGGGGGCAGGCAGTGTCGGCGGGGATGGGCAGTGGGAGCGGGTAGTGGATAGAGCAAAGCCCCGCGAGCGGCCTCCGCGCCAATCAATTCGCGATAGACACCACAGTCCATTGCTGGCATACCAAATACCTGACGTAGCGGGGACGCGAATCTGCAAAGCGCTCTGACCCAGCAATGGTCGGGTTGCCCAGCACATCTGGGGATCGCTTCGGCTGCACAACGTTTGTGAAAGAGGGAGCATGGCGCGTAACATACTGATCCTTGGGGCCTCCTACGGCTCCCTGCTGGGGACGAAGCTTTTGATGGCGGGTCACAACGTGACCCTGGTGTGCCGGGCAAAGACGGCCGAGCTGATCAATCGCGACGGTACCGAGGTGCGTATCAAGCTGCGCGACGAGGCAGTGCACCGCGCGATTATCTCGCGCGACCTGCGCGGCAAGCTCGACGCGGTGACGCCCGCCAATGTCGACGTCTCCCGCTATGATCTGGTCGGCCTTGCGATGCAGGAGCCGCAATACACCAACCACACCGTGCGTATGCTCATGATCAAGATCGCGGAAGCGGGGTTGCCCTGTCTGTCGATCATGAACATGCCGCCCTTGCCATATCTGAAGCGCATCCCGGCGCTGTCAGGCATGGACCTCGAGGAGGCCTATACCAATGCGCAGGTGTGGGAGCGTTTCAAGCCGGGGCTGGTGACGCTCTGCTCGCCGGATCCGCAAGCCTTCCGTCCGCCGGAAGAGGCGGCGAACGTGCTGCATGTCGGCCTGCCGACCAACTTCAAGGCGTCGGTGTTCGAGGACGAGAAGCACAACAAGGTGTTGCGCGAGCTCGAGACCGATATCGATGCGGTGACGCTCGACGGCCACGACGTTCCAGTGAAGCTCAAGGTGTTCGATTCGCTGTTCGTGCCGCTGGCGAAATGGTCCATGCTGCTCACCGGCAACTACCGCTGCATCACCCCGCACGAGCCGCAGTCGATCCGTGATGCCGTGCACACTGATTTGAAGCGCTCGCAGTCGATCTACGATCACGTCGATGCGCTCGCGCGGCGCCTCGGAGCCGACCCGAAGGATCAGGTGCCGTTCGAGAAATACGCCAAGGCGGCTGACAGCCCGCTCAAGCCGTCCTCTGCCGCACGCGCGGTCGCCGCCGGCGCGCCGTTCATCGAGCGGGTCGATCTGCTGGTGAAGCTGATCTCGCATCAGCTCGGCGTGCCCAATGCCGAGATCGACCGCACGGTCGAAACTGTCGATCAGAAGCTGAACGAGAAGATCGTGCAGGGCGGCTCCGGCGCATCGTGACACGGGTCAGCGCCGGCGGCCGATGACGGTGTCGATCCCTCACCCTGAGAGCTTGCCAATCTTTCTCGTTTTGCGTGGTCATCGAAGGATGTGGCAGTTCCTCGTCGTGGCAACGCGTGGGCTGGGCGGCTGTGGCGAGGTTGGGGGATGTCGATGAACGCTCCTCTATGCGCTAGCGAGGCGGTTGCCTTGCAGGATGTTGTTGGCGAGGGCGTACCAGAGCACGACGGCGCGGACCTTTTCGAGGCCGCGCACGGTCAATTGCCGCAGGTCCCAGTTGCGCCAGCGGGCATGTATGCACTCGCAAATCGACCGGGGCTTGTATCGGGCCTTGCCCTCTTCGCTCGCCATGGCCAACACCCCCGGGCCGTCGCCGCGTCGCGGTAGATGGGGATCGGTGCCGTGCTTGGATTGAGTGGGCGGGCAAAAGATATCGATGCCCTCGGCGTGCGCCCACTCGATGTCCTCGGCACTGCCAAAGCCGCCATCGACGAGATGGTCCTTGGGCAACCCGCCAGGACGCGCGCGCTGCCGCTCCAGCATGGGCCGCATCAGGCCGCGGTCGGACCCGGTGTTGCAGACCTTGATGTCAACGACGATCGGCTGGCCGGCGGCACTCGTCACCTGCACGTTGTAGGCGGGGCGGAAGCCGCCGTCGGCCATCTTCATGACCCGTGCGTCGGCGTCCGTCGTGGAGGCCCGCGGCTCTTTCGGCTTCTTGCCGTTGCCGCGCTTTTCTTCGCGCTCCTTGCGCTGCTGCTTGATTTCGGCGAGCGCCGTCTGCGCCGCTTTGACGCGCGCTCTGCGCTCACGCGCGGCGCGCTCCTTGGCGGCCTTCATGCGCTGATTGCTAGCATCCGAACGAGCGTCAACCTCTGTTTGAGGTCTTCCACCACCGCCTCAGCCAAGGCCAGGTGCCGATCGAGCGTCGCCTCCCGCCGGAACGAAGCGGCCCCGGCGCTGGCCCGGACCCGAACACCGTCCTGCGCCAGCGTTTCCAGATTGACGAGGCCGACCTTCGCCAGCACCGCCAAATGCTCGCAAAGCAGCCGGTCGAGCAGGTCGGCGCAACCGACCCGGAAGTCCGCCAGCGTGTGATGGTTCACCGACACCCCGCCACACAGCCAACGATAGGTGTCATGGCTCCCGCAAAGCCGCTCCAACGCGCGCGCGCTGCCGACGCCCTCGCTGGTGGCATAGAGCCACAGCGCCAGCAAAAGCCGCGGCGATGTCGCGGGGTGACCGGGCCGATCGCCCCGCGCTTTGATCCGGTTCTCCAGCTCACTCAGGTCGAGTTCCTCGACATAGGACCAGATCAGGCGCACCGGATGGTCTTCCCCGATCAGGCTCTCGATATCCACTGCTCGCAACTCGATTTGATCGCGTTGGGGCTCACGAAGTCGCGGCGCTGCGAGCGGCGCCGCACCGGCTTGCGGCTTTGCCTGCTCCGGCAGATCCCCAAACAATTCATCAGCGGCCATCATCCCTCCTGCGAATCCATCACCGCAAGAGAATCACACAGCACCAGCTTTCGGCTATACCGCTTGCGAGCAGTCAAAAAGATTCACAGCCTCTGAGGAGCGCGCTCCTGCGAGCGTCTCGAAGGGTGAGGGGCACCTTTCGGACCTTCATCCTTTGAGACGCGCGTTCCACGCTCCTCAGGAAGAGGAATAACCACCGTTGTGGCGTTGTCCCCATTTCCTTTTGGGCTCCGCGCGGAGAAGCGCCGCCCTATTGCAACGGCAAATTTGAACTTCCATTTCATTGATTTCGCCGGCCAAGCGAGAGATGACAGGCCGGTGACTATGAATTCCGTTGGAGACCAAGAATGTCGTTTCGTTCCGTTCTGATTCTTTCGACCGTGCTTGCCGCCTGGTCGGCAGCGGCTTCGGCGGAGACCATCAAGATTGGCGTGACCCCGGGCCCGCATGCGCAGATCCTCGAGGCGGTGAAGCCGATCGCAGCGAAGAATGGGCTCGATATCCAGCTCGTCGAGTTTTCCGACTACGTCGTGCCCAACGCCGCGCTCGATGCCGGCGATATCCAGGCCAACTCGTTCCAAAACCAGCCTTATCTCGACAACCAGAAGGCCGATCGCGGCTACAAGATCGATGCGGTGGGGTTGACCGTCAATTTCCCGATCGGAGTCTATTCGAAGAAGCACAAGACCTGGGCCGACATTCCCGACAGCGGCAAGGTCTCGATCCCAAACGATCCGACCAATGGCGGACGCGTTTTGCTGCTGTTGCGCGACAAGGGCGTGATCAAGCTGAAGGACGGCGTTGGCTTCAAGCCGACGGTGCTCGACATCACCGACAATCCCAAGAAGCTGAAATTCATCGAGGTCGACGCGGCGCAGGCACCGCGCGCGCTTGACGACGTCGACGCGGCGGCGATCAACACCAACTACGCGACGCAGGCCGGACTTGATCCGGTGAAGGACCCCATCCTGCGCGAGGATCCGAAGGGCCCTTACGTCAACCTGATCGCCGTCCGCGCCGCCGACAAGGACAAGCCGTGGGTCAAGATCCTCGTCGACAGCTATCATACGCCCGAGGTCAAGGAGTTCGTCCTGACCAAGTTCAAGGGCGCCGTGCTGCCGAGCTGGTGACCGGCCAGGCTGCTAGTGGAAGCTGCGGCTCGGTCCCGGCGAATCGTCGTGCGTCTGCTCGACGATCTGCGCGATCGGGCTCGACTGGTGATGAACGAGCAGCCAGGCGTTGCCGATGCGCCGGAAATGATTGGTGGCGGCAAGCGCTGTGCCGTCGACGATCTCGATGCACAGCACCCGTCCGCTGTCGCCTTCGACGATCGCGTGCGGCTCCGCGCAGGCGATCTGCGGTCGGCTCGGGTTCTGCAGGATGTCGCGCCAGCTCCCGATCACCGTGGCGCGGCCGATGATGCCGGGCCAGCCGGGATGAACGCAGGAGATGCCGTCCTCGTCCGCCCACAACCGTTCCATGGCCGCGATGTCGCCGGCCGCGAAGGCGGCATAAAAGGCTGCGTTGGCTGCGATGATCGCGCTTTTGCTCATATACTTCGGGTGAGCCAAGCGCGGGCAAAAATCAAGAGCAACTTCCGCTGATCGGGCCACCATGTTCCCGCCGGAACAGCGGTTCATGACCAGCGTTGTATCCAGCGAACGCTACAGGATCGAGCCTCGGGAGAGGGACTCATGGGACTTGCTCAATACGCGATCGTGCCGGTGCGCGACCAGTGGGGCGTGCTGCATGACGGCAACATCAACGGCGAGTACGAAACCAAGGAGTCGGCGTTCGAGTCGGCCGCCGCCGCAGCCTCGCTCGCCATCCGTCAGGGACACGAGGTCCATCTCAGTGTCCCCGGGCGTGAGCCGGGCGAAACCGCGCTCGGAGTTTGATCGTCAGGATTTCAGGAGCTTGCAGTTCGCCACCGTCTGCCGCGCGCCCTGCGCATAGAGCTTGTCGAGCGCACCGGTCACGGCCTCGCGCAGGCGAGGATCAGTGCCAAGCGGGCCGAACACCTTGCCGATGCCAAGCAGCGCCGGCGCGAGACGCTCCGCAGCCGGACCCTGCTCGCGCGCAATGCCTGCGAATTCGCGCGCAAGCGGGTCGCGCACGTCGAACGCGCGGCCCTGCTCGTCGCTTCCCGTGACGTAGCGCATCCAGCCTGCAACCGCGAGCGCATGCGTATCGATCGGCAAGTCCCGGCGTAGCCGGTCCTGGATCGTGCCAAGCAGCCGCTGTGGCAGTTTTTGCGAGCCATCCATGGCGATCTGCCAGGTGCGGTGATGCAGCGCCGGATTTGCAAAGCGTTTCAACAGGGAGGCGCGATAGGCGGAAAGATCGGTGCCTGCCGGCATGGTCAGCGTCACCGCAGCATCCTCCATCACGCCTGCGGCAAGCCGCGCGAAGTGCGGATCAAGCATGGTGTCGGCGATGGTCTCATAGCCCGCGAGATAGCCGAGATATGCGAGCGCCGAATGGCTGGCGTTGAGCAGCCGTAACTTCATCAGCTCGAAAGGCTTGACGTCGGTGACGAGCTCGACGCCCGCGGCGCCAAGATCGGGGCGGCCCGCGGAGAAGCGGTCCTCGACCACCCATTGCGTGAACGGCTCGGTCATCACCGGCCAGGCATCCTGCATCGCGAGCGCGGTTGAGACAGCCGCCCGATCGGCATCGGTCGTTTCCGGGACGATGCGGTCGACCATGGTGCAGGGGAAGGCGACGTTCTCGCAGATCCACTTGCCGAGATCCTTCGACCGCAGCGCGGCAAACTGCGTCACGATCCGGCGCACGGTGTGGCCGTTGGCGGCGAGGTTGTCGCAACAGAGCACGGTGAAGGGCGCAAGCCCCTGCGTTCTCCGGCGCGCCAGCGCGGCGACGATGAAGCCGGGTGCCGAGCGCGGCGCGTCGAGATTGTTGAGGTCATGGACGACGTCCGGATGCCGCTCATCGAGATCGCCGGTCTGAGGCGTGTGGCAATAGCCCTTCTCGGTGACCGTCAGCGAGACGATGCGGATGGCGGGATCGGCCATTCTAGCAATCAGCCGCGCGGGGTCTTCGCGCGCGACCTCGCTGCCGACCAGTGCGCCAATCACGCGATGGTCGGTGCCTTCGGCCGAGCGCACCGCGACGGTATAGAGATGATCCTGTGGGGAGAGCGCATCGCGGGTGTCGGGACTGCGCAGGCTCGCACCGATGATGCCCCAGGCGGGCGCGCCTGCGGCAAGGCAATCGTCGATGACGACGGCCTGATGGGCCCGATGGAAGGCGCCTAGCCCGAGATGCACGATGCCGGGCGTGACGCGGGAACGGTCATAGGCCGGACGGCGGATGCCGGACGGCAGTCGGTCGAGATTGGCGCGGCCAAGCCGCATGGTCGTCTCCCCCTTTACTTTTCCGCTGCTTGACATGCCGGCCCTCCTCGGTCAATGCTCTGGTCAATTGGTAAGACCAATTTCCCAAAATTGGCGGGCGCCCGGGGGAGCACGCCGGGCAGCCCTCTCAAGGAGGCGAGCGTGCCGCTGGAAGCTGTGGAGGCGAGACGGCTTTATCGCCAGGTCGCCGATCAATTGCGGGCTCTGATCGACAGCGGCGAGTACGCCGTCGGAAGCCGGCTGCCGACCGAGCGCGAGCTGGCCATGCAGCTCAGGGTCTCGCGGCCGACGGTGCGCGAAGCCCTGATCGCACTTGAGGTCGCAGGCCGCGTCCGCATCCGTGTCGGTTCCGGCATTTACGTGGTCGAGCCCGCAGGCTCCGCAACGTCCGTTCCTGCAACCCTGATCGAAGGCCCGTTCGAGCTGCTCCGCGCTCGCGAATTCCTCGAAGGCGCCATCGCCGAGCAAGCCGCGCGCTTGGCGACAAAGGACGATCTCGCGCGCATCGACGCTTCCCTGATCGCGATGGAAAACGTCGAGCATCCCGGCGAAGCCTCGATGTTCCACGATCGCGCCTTTCACAATGCGATTGCAAGCAGTCTCGGCAATGCCGTTCTCGTGCGCGTGGTCGGCGAGCTCTTCGACCATCGTCTCAACCCCTACTTCTCGCAGCTCGCGCATTACTTCGAAAGCCCACGCACCTGGCGCGCCGCGCTCGATGAACACCGCGTCGTGCGCGACGCGATTGCGGCGCGCGATCCCGAGGCTGCCCGTGACGCGATGCGCGATCATCTGGCCCGCTCGCAGGAGCGCTTTGCACGAAATTTTGGCGCTGAGACTGGTGCGGCACCGACGCCCACCCGCAGCGGGGTGGCGCGATCGGGAGCGGCCCCGTCAAAGCCAAGGCGACAACCGAAAAAACAGGCCGCGGGATGATCGGCCTGACGCTCCGGCTGTCTAAATATATGGGACTCTCCAAATGACCTCAGTCGCTCTCGCAGCAACCCTGTTCGGCCCTGAAGACCTGCGCATGATCGAGCATCCGCTCGAGAAACTCGCGCAAGGCATGGTGCGCATCCGTTTCGGCGCCGGCGGCATCTGCGGTTCGGACATGCACTACTTCCGCCACGCTCGCACCGGCGATTTCGTCGTGAAGTCGCCGCTGGTGCT
Source organism: Bradyrhizobium sp. CB82 (assembly GCF_029714405.1). Lineage (NCBI taxonomy): Bacteria > Pseudomonadati > Pseudomonadota > Alphaproteobacteria > Hyphomicrobiales > Nitrobacteraceae > Bradyrhizobium > Bradyrhizobium sp. CB82. Next base: position 2,270,988 of record NZ_CP121650.1, read on the forward strand.
GGGACATGAGATCTCGGGCGAGGTCGTGGAGATCGCCGGATCCGCGCCAAACCTGAAGATCGGTGACCGTGTTGCCGTCAATCCGTCGCGCTGGTGCGGCCATTGCGTCGCCTGCCGCGAAGGCCGGCCGAACCTCTGCGAAAACATCTTCTTCATGGGCTCGGCCTCGAAGACCCCGCACATGCAGGGCGGCTTTGCCAGCTATTTTGATGCGATCCCGGCACAGTGTGTGAAGATCCCAGATCACGTGTCATATCAGGCTGCAGCGCTGGCCGAGCCGCTCGCAGTCTGCCTCCACGCCGTCGCGCGCGCCGGTGACGTCAAGGGCAAACGCGGTATCATCTTCGGTGCCGGCCCGATCGGGCTCCTCACCATGCTCGCCGCGCGCCGCGCCGGCATGGCCGACGTTACGGTCGCCGACATCGCGCCTGCACCGCTCGCCTTCGCGACCCGGCTCGGCGCCTCCCACGTCGAGAACGTCTCGGGCGGCGAGGAAGGCCTGAAGGCGCAGGCAGCAGCGCGTCGCTATGACGTCGCCTTCGAGGTCTCCGGCACCGCCGCGGGCCTTGCCAGTGCCATCAGTCTCGTGCGTCGTGGCGGCACTATGGTGCAGATCGGCAATCTGCCGGGCGGCCAGATTCCGACGCCGGCAAATGCCGTGATGGCCAAGGAGATCGACCTGCGCGGCTCGTTCCGCTTCGGCTTCGAATTCGCGACCGCGGTGGAACTGATCGCCAGTGGCAGCGTCGATGTGCTGTCGCTGGTCACCGCCGAGCGCCCCTTGTCGACTGCGCCGGACGCGCTCAGGCTGGCGCTCGACCGCTCGCAAAGCGTCAAGGTCGTGCTGACCGCGAGCTGATCCGGGAGAAAAGTCATGATGCTACAGGGATGGCGCTGGTACGGGCCCGACGATCCCGTGTCGCTCGATGATGTCAGGCAGGCCGGCGCGACGGACATCGTCTCGGCGCTGCATCAGGTGCCGATCGGCGAGGCCTGGACGCGCAAGGGCGTCGAAGAGCGCAAGAACTTCATCGAGAAGGGCCAGCCCGGCCGCTCGCAACTGACGTGGTCGGTCGTGGAGTCGATTCCGATCCCCGACGACGTCAAGCGGCTCGGTGATAAGGCAACCGGCTCGATCGAGGCATGGATCGCGAGCCTGGAAGCGGTTGCTGCGGCCGGCATCAAGATCATCTGCTACAACTTCATGCCGGTAGTGGACTGGTGTCGCACCGATCTCGAATGGGAGTTGCCGAACGGCGCCCGCGCCATGCGCTTCGACGGGGATCGCTTTGCCGCGTTCGAGCTGCACATTCTGAAGCGGCCCGCCGCGCTGCAGGAGTACTCACCTGAGCAGCAAGCGCGCGCGAAGAAGCTCTTCGAAAAGATGAGCCAGGCCGACATCGATTATCTCGTCATGGCGATCGCGAGCGCCTTGCCTGGCTCGACCACCGAGTCGATGACTATTCCGCAATTCCGCGACCGGCTTGCGCAGTATCGCGACATCACGCCAAAGGTCCTGCGGCAGCATCTTGCTGAATTCCTCGCGCGCGTCGCGCCGGTGGCCGAACAACTTGGCGTGTCGTTGACGCTGCACCCGGACGATCCGCCGCGTCCGTTGTTCGGCCTGCCGCGCGTCGCCTCGACGGCCGACGACTATCAGGCGCTGTTCGACGCCGTACCGTCGAGGGCCAACGGCATCTGCCTGTGCACGGGCTCGCTCGGCGTGCGCGCCGACAACGACCTGCCGGCAATGGCGGAGCGCTTCGGCCCGCGCATCGCATTTGCGCATTTGCGTGCGACCAAGCGCGAGGCCGACGGTCTGTCCTTCTACGAGTCCGATCATCTCGACGGCGATGTCGATATGATCGCCGTGCTGAAGGCGTTGCTCAAGGAGAACGCGCGGCGCGCACCGGACAAGCAGATCGTCTTCCGCCCCGACCACGGCCATCGTATGCTAGATGATCTTGCCGCGACCAAGCGCACCAATCCCGGCTACACCGCAATCGGCCGCCTGCGCGGCCTTGCCGAGCTGCGCGGCGCGATCCGCGCGATCACTCATCAGTAGCAGGCGGTCATCAGAGCGAGTTTCGGATAGAGCCGGTCGATCGCCGCGATCTCGTCGCGCATCTGCGCGATGATCCAGTCGCGGATCTCTCCCGAAATCGGCCGCATCGGCCGGTTGCGCGGCGGCAAAAATTCGCAGATGCGGCGCGTGGTGGTGAGCGCGTCGGACGCCGGCACCAGCGCGCCCGTGAGCAGCCAGTGTGAGGCGACCGTCAGCCAGCCGAGCGCGATGCCCTGGCCGAGCAGGGCGGCCTGCACCACGACAGCATAGTCGCTGAAGCTCAGCGCCTTCGACGGGCCGCGGCGCCTGGTCAGGAAGCTCGGATAATCCGCTGCCCAGTCGCCCGGCGTCTCGGCGAGCCGGATGACGGTGTTGCCCGCCGCGGGCTCCGCCTCGCTCATGTAAGTGGGGCTGCATACCGGCAGCATGACCTCCTTCATCACCAGCGTGCCGCCGGAGTAAGGCTCCTCGCGGTCGCGAAAGCGCATGCCGAGGTCAACGTTCTCGACCGGCCCGCGCAGCGCCCCCGAGATCAGCTGGAAGCGAAGATCGACTTGAGGGAAGTGCCGTTGCAGTTTGTCGATGCGCGGCATCAGCCAATGCGTGGTGAAGGCGGAAGAGACGGAAAGCGTGACCGTCTCGGTGCCCTTGCGCCGCCGTTCGATCTCGATCAGTCCGGTCTCGATGCTGCGAAAGCCTTCGAGCACGCGGCGATACAAGAGTTCGCCCTCTTCGGTGAGGACTGCGCGCCCCGCCTTGCGGTCGAACAGGCGGACGCCGAGATGCTCCTCGAACTGGCCGAGCATCCGGCTCACCGCAGGCTGCGTGACGTTCAACTCCGCCGCCGCGCCCGTGAAGCTGCCGTTGCGCGCCGCTGCGTCGAAGACGAACAGGGCGTTGGAAGAGGGCAGCATCCGGCGGAGCTCGGGCATAACATGATGTTATGCGGCCGGTGAGAATTTGGCAATTGCCGAGTTTTGCCAACTCTGGTGTCATCGGCATGACAGGCCAAGGATAAGGCTTGGGAGAGAAGATTGCGCGCTGACCGCGCTGCAATCGCAAGCTGATCCTGAGGTCTGTCTATAAAGCAGGCTTATGCCGTGCAGCCAGGCGCGCCGCGTGGGGCGTGACGAGGGTCGATCGTTGGACAAACGAGCGGAAAGCGTCGAGATCAGGTCCGCAAGCAAGGCTTACGGTGCGGTTCGCGCCCTCGATGACGTGTCCCTCAATGTCGGCGCTGGCGAGTTCGTCTCGCTGCTCGGCCCGTCCGGCTCCGGCAAGACCACGCTGCTTGGAATCCTCGGCGGTTTCATCTTGCCCTCAAGCGGCTCGATCCATTTCGGCGGCCGCGACGTCACCTACACGCCGCCGCACAAGCGTGACATCGGCGTGGTCTTTCAGAACTACGCGTTGTTTCCGCATATGAGCGTTGGCGAGAACGTCGCCTTTCCCTTGCGCGCCCGGCGCCTGCCGAAGGCGAAATGGCCCGACAAGGTGCGCGCCGCGCTCGCCATGGTTGGGCTCACTGGTTACGAGCATCGCGGCATCGCGCAGCTCTCCGGCGGCCAGCGCCAGCGCGTGGCACTGGCGCGCGCCATGATCTTCGAGCCGCGCCTGATCCTGATGGACGAGCCGCTCTCCGCGCTCGACAAGCAGCTCCGCGAGTCCATGCAGATCGAGCTGCGGACGCTGCACAAGCGCATCGGCGCCACGATCATCTACGTTACCCATGACCAGCGCGAAGCGCTGACCATGAGCGATCGCGTCGCCGTGATGAAGGACGGCAAACTGATCCAGATCGACGAGCCCGCACGCCTGCACGATCACCCCGCGGATTCCTTCGTCGCAAGTTTTATCGGCGAAGCCACACTCTTGCCCGTCCGCCGTGTCGATTCCTGTAGCGTCGCGCTCGGCGATTCCGTGTTGCGCAGCGCGCGGGCCATTCCCGCCGGCGACGCGCTGATGCTGGCCGTGCACAGCGAAAAGCTCCTGATCCACGACGGTGCGGGTGATGGGGCCTGCAACCGGCTGACCGGTACCGTCACCGACATCGTCTACCAGGGCGAAAGCCTGCGCATCTTCCTCAGCCTCGCCGACGGCTCGGCGCTCAGCCTGCGCCAGCCGACCTATCACGAGGCCTATCGTCGCATTCCGCCGGTCGGCGGCAATCTCACCGTCACCCTTCACCCCGCGGACACCATCGTCGTGCCGAGGGTGGACTAGCTCCCACCTTGTTCCAACCAAAGAGAAGAAGCCCAATGTCGTCCCAAGCCCCGTTCAGCAATTTCAAGGTCCTCACCTTCGACGTCGTCGGCACCTTGATCGATTTCGAGACCGGCGTGCTCGCCGCGGTGCGCAGGATCTCGGGCAAGACGCCGGCCGAGCTCAGCGACGACAAGATCTTCGCCTCCTACAAGCGCGGCCGCGATGCGCATCCCGAACGCTCGAGCGAGGTGATGTTCCACGTCTATCGCCATCTCGCCAGGGAGTTGGGGCTGCCGGCCGACGATGCGTCCTGCGATGTGTTCCAGCTCGCCGTGCTGCGCTGGGCACCATTCGCGGATTCGGTCGAAGCGTTGAAGCGCCTGCGCACGAAATTCCGCCTGGTTGCGATGACCAATGCCGACCGCGTCGCACTCTCTTGTTATGCGCACGCGCTCGGCAATCCCTTCGACGACACTGTCTGCGCCGATGACACCGGCGTTGCAAAGCCTAATCCGGAATTCTTCGCCTACAACAAGGGCCGCCAGTCGGCGTTCGGCTACAAGCAGTCGGACATCCTGCACGTCGCGCAGAGCCAGTACCACGACATCGGGATCGCGCGGAAACTCGGCTACCAGGTGTGCTGGATCGAGCGTCGCCAGGGTCTCGCCGGTTTCGGCGGAACGCCTGAGGTGCCGACCCTGACCAAGCCCGACTTCCATTTCCCAACCATGAAGGCCTTCGCCGACGCGGCCGTCGGCGCTGCGTGAGCACGAGCGGACGCATGACAGGGAATTGGACCGCGCCGCCATCCGCCAACTCGCTATGGGCGAGCACGGCGGAGCCTTCTCGCGCGTTTCCGGTCCTGTCGGGCGAACATCAGGCGGATGTGGTGATCATCGGCGCAGGCTACACCGGCCTGTCCGCGGCGCACCACATCGCCAAGAGCGGGCTGTCGCCGATCGTGCTGGAGGCGAGCCGCCCCGGCTGGGGCGCGAGCGGCCGCAATGGCGGCGTGATCACCGCAAAGTTCCGCCTGTCCTTCCGCGAGATCGACGCCGCGCATGGCCGCGCCGTGGCCAAGCGCATGTACGAGATCGCGCATGAATCCACCGACATCGTCGAGGAACTGGTCTCCGAATTCGGCATTACCAGCGCGGCGTTGACGCGGACCGGCCAGGTCAAGGCTGCGCATAACGAGACGACGCTGAAGGTTGCGATCGACGAAGCCGGCTGGATGAAGCGCGAGATGGGCGATGCCGAGGTCCGCATTCTCGATGCCAAGGGCGTGCGCGAGGAAACCGGCTCGGACGTCTTCGTCGGCGGCGTGCTCAATCCCGGCTCGGGCGGCATCCATCCGCTCAACTATGTGCGCGGCCTCGCAGATGGCGTAGCGCGCCGCGGCGTCGCCGTCTTCCAGGAGACGCCGGTGTTGAAGCTCCGGCGCGAGCAAGGCGACATCATCGCGGAGACGCCGCAAGGTGCGGTGCGCGCGAAGCAGGCGATCATCGCCACCAACAGCTATTCCGACCTGACGGATGCGACGCGGCACATGCAGCACACGCTGATCCCGTTCCGCAGCGCCATCATCGCGACCGACCAGCTGCCGCGCAATCTCGCTGGCTCCCTGATGCCGACGGGGCGCACCTACACCGAGACCAAGCGCATGATGCGCTGGTTCCGCATGGTCGATAACCGCGTGATCTTTGGCGGCCGCGGCGCCTTCGGCAAGCAGGATTCGGAATCCGCCTTCGAGGCTCTTCGCAAGGCGATGGTCGGTATCTTCCCTGATCTTGCGGACGTGCCGCTCGCGTTCAAATGGTCGGGCCTCGTCGGCATGACGCTGGACTCGGTGCCGCATATCGGCCGGCTGGATGACCGCACGCTGTTCTCGATGGGCTACAACGGCGCGGGTGTGGCGATGGCGAGCCTGCTGGGCCGCTATCTCGCTGCCTTCGTTCGCGGCGAAAAGCCCGATGTCGGGCTGCTCGATGCGAGCCGCCTCAAGGTCATTCCGTTCTATTCGTTCCGCGAGCCCGCCGTGCGCATGGTCGCCGGCTGGTATCAGTTTCTGGACGCGATCGGGCAGTGAGTTTCTTTTTGGCGACAGAGGAGGCGAGGATGACGACGAAACTGGGCTTCAGGTTTGGATATGCCCTCTTGGGCGCATCGCTCGGCGCGTTCGGGTTGGCTTGCACCGCCGCCGTCGCCGCCGAGCAGATCACCTTCGTCTCGCAAGGCGGCGCCTATCAGCAGGCGCAGACGGTGGCGATCCTCGATCCCTCCGCCAAGAAGCTCGGCATCACCATCAACCAGGACTCCATCCCCGACGCCTGGCCCGCGATCAAGACGCAGGTCGGCAGCGGCAAGCCGATCTGGGACGTGGTGGACACGCCGACCGGCTATTGCCTGCGCGGCGGCGAACAGGGGCTGATCGAGAAGCTCGACTTCTCCAAGATCCCGAATGCCGCGGCGATGCCCGAGGCGTACCGCAATCCCTATTCGGTGTCGTACGAGTTCTATTCCAGCGTGCTCGCCTTCAGCCAGAAGACGTACCCGAAGGATGCACCCAATAGCTGGGCCGACTTCTGGGACGTGAAGAAATTCCCCGGCCGCCGCGCGCTGCGCAACCACCCCATCGCGACGCTGGAAGCCGCGCTTATGGCCGACGGCGTCGCGCCCGACAAGCTCTATCCGCTCGATGTCGATCGCGCCTTCAAGAAGCTGGAAGAGATCAAGCCCAGCATCACGGTGTGGTGGACGTCAGGCGCGCAGTCGGCGCAACTCCTCAACGACGGCGAGGTCGACATGGAGATGGCTTGGAACGGCCGCGTCAGCGCGGTGGCGAAGGAGGGCGCCAAGGTCGCCTTCACCTACAACCAGGGCATTCTGCAGAGCACCTCGCTCTGCATCCTCAAGGGCGCGCCGAACCTCGAGACGGCGGTCAAGTTCCTCAACGAGGCCGTCGACCCCGTGCATCAGGCCAATTTGCCGCTGAACATCGACTACGGCCCGGGCAACCCGAAAGCCTTCGACACCGGTGTGATCAAGCCGGAACGCGCCGCGCAATTGCCGAGCGAGCCCGCGAATGCGGCCAAGCAGGCGCTAATGTCCTATGCCTGGTGGTCCTCGCCGGCAGGCGAAGCGGCCGAGAAGCGCTGGGCCGCCTTCATGCAGAAGTGAGCGAAGCGAGGCAGCGTTGACGACGTCAAAACCAGATCCGTCGCAAAGACATCAGCGCCGTGAGGACGGCCTGATGCTGGCCCTGGTGTCGCCGGCGCTGCTCGTCATCCTCCTGCTGATCGTGCTGCCGGTCGGCTGGCTCGCCTGGCAGTCGATCTATCACGACGGCTTCACGCTCGAGCATTATCGCCGCATCCTCAGCGAAGACATCTACTGGCGCAGCTTCGCGCTGACCTTCGAAATCAGCCTTCTGGTGACGGTGCTCGCGCTCGTGCTCGGCTATCCCGTGGCCTATGCCGCGAACGCCGTGCCGAAGGCGTGGAGTTTCGTCATCCTGGCGCTGGTCGTGCTGCCGTTCTGGACCAGCGTGCTGGTGCGCGCCTATGCCTGGCTCGCGCTGCTTCAGCGCACCGGCGTGATCAACCAGTTCCTGCGCTATATCGATGTGATCGGCGAGCCGCTTGCGCTCGTCCACAACACTTTTGGCACGGTGGTCGCAACCGTGCACATCCTCTTGCCCTTCATGGTGCTGCCGCTCTACGCCACCATGCAGAAGATCCCGAACGACCTGATGCAGGCGGGCGCCAGCCTGGGTGCGGGCCCCGCGCTCACCTTCTTCCGTGTCTTCCTGCCGCTGTCGCTGCCTGGCGTGCTCGCCGGCTCGACGATGGTGTTCGTGCTCTGTCTCGGCTTCTACATCACGCCGGAGCTGCTCGGCGGCGGGCGCACGGTGATGGTGTCGATGCTGGTGAGCCGCAATGTCGAGCTCTACAACCAGTTCGGCGCGGCGAGCGCGGTCGCCGTTGTCCTTCTGCTCAGCGTCCTCCTGATCTTCTTCGTCGTCAGCCGCTTCATCTCGCTCGATCGCGTCTTGGGACAGAAATGAGAACAATCTCGCCCGCCAGGATCGCCCTGATCGTCGCTTGCGCGCTGGTGCTGGTCTATCTGATCCTCCCGGTGCTGATCATCGTGCCGATCTCGTTCTCCAGTGCGCGCTTCCTGACCTTCCCGCCGCCCTCGCTGTCGCTGCGCTGGTACCAGCAATATTTCTCAAATTCCGCCTGGATGCAGGCGACGCAGGTGACGCTGATCGTCGCGGCTTTCACCGTCGCGATCGCGACGCCGCTCGGCGTCGCCGCGGCTTACGCGATCAGCCAGTCGAAGCTGCGCGTCATGCGGATGATCCACATGGCGTTGCTCTTGCCACTCGTGGTGCCGATCATCATCACCGCAGTCGGCATCTTCTTCGTCTATGCCCGCGTCGGCCTGGTCGCAACGCTGCCGGGCCTCGTGCTCGCCAACGTGATGCTGGGCCTGCCTTACGTCGTCATCTCCGTGCTCGCGGGCCTGCAAAGCTTCGATCCCGCGCAGGAGATGGTCGCGCGCAGCCTCGGCATGAATCGCTTCCGCAGCTTCTTCGCGGTGACGCTGCCGCAGATCAAGTCCAGCGTGGTCGCGGGCGCGATCTTCGCCTTCATCTCGGCGATGGACGAGACCATCATCGCGTTGTTCATCTCCGGCGGCCAGTATCAGCCGCTGACCAAGCGCATGTTCACCGCACTCCGCGACGAGATCGACCCCACCATCGCCGCGATCTCGACGCTGATGACGGCGGCCTCGTTCATGCTGGTCCTGCTGGCGAGCGCCCGGCAGAAAAGGGCCGCGTGAGGCCCCCTCGGGCGGCTCCAACTAAAATATCGAAAACAACCCCATGCAAAGGAGTTCTGACTTCCGGTGCGCGAAATTGCTGATTTTGCGAAATGACTTGACACGTCGGGCAAATCAGGCAGATAAATCTATCATCGCGTAAGCGGAATCTTGCGATCAGTTGGAGCATCGTCGTTCGCGACCTCTAGCCGACGTCGCGCGCGGCACTCAGGCTCCATCCAGTCATGCTGCTGACGTAATCTCTGTCTTAGTCAGTAAGAACTTAGAACAATATGCGAGGACCACCCTGGTTCCCGCAACGGTTCCGTCGCCAGGATTGGCACGAATCCGCCGAATATTGGCGCAAGTTCGTGAACGCCTCCGCGTTCGCTTGACCATGTTTTGCGGCATCGGGGAACCGGAAGATCGAGAAAATCAAAGGAGTTATGATGGTGTTCCGCTCGAGCGCCGCAATTTGCGGCGCCCTGGTTGCGTTTGCCGTTTCTGTTACTCGAAGTGAAACGGGTGGAGTTCATTCAAGCGCCGTAGTCAATGCTGCCTGTGGTGATGCGATCGTTGGCGCAGCATCCATGTATAATCCGTTCAAGCCCGGCAAGGAGGAGGGCGGCCCGAACACAGCCTCCGGCGAGCGTTATGATCCCTCCGTCTGGGCGGCTGCCATCAAGATGAGTTTACGTCAGAAATTTGGTGGGGTCCAATTTGGCGCGAGGCCGAAGTATGCCCTCGTCGAGGCCGTGGGCAAGAAGGTCATCGTCAAGATCAACGACGTGGGACCACTAAAGCCTGGCCGCATCATTGATCTCAATGAGCGGACGATGCGCCATTTCGATCCAAGCCTACAGTTCGGGGTAATTTCTGACGTAAGAGTTAGGCCGCTTGCCGGCGACTATTGGATCCCCGGACCGGTTGGCTGAGCGTCGCCACTTCGATGATGTCGCGCTTGGTGCGCTCGGGGTCGTTAGCGCGCTTGCGGGCAGGGGCATGTGCTTCAGCATCACTGTTTCTCCCTGCGTTTCTATGGATCACCTCGAAGGTGAAGGCAAATTTCGCAACTTCGGGCGGGGCTTCGATGCGGCCGTTCCATATTGTTCGCCTCAACGAGGGCGAGCGCTTCCGCGTGTGGACGGAGCTTGAGGGTCGATCCACCCCGACCAACGTCGATAAGAAGACTATCATGAAGGCGGGCTAAGTGCGTAGCGCGCATGGAGCGAAGCGGAATGCGGGGTCTTGCAACGCGGCCCCGCATTCCGCTTCGCTCCATGCGGACTACGGCAAGCAACAAGAAGCGCAAAAAAAGTATCTGGAATTCGGTGACGACACCAGCGTGCGCGAAGAGAACCGCGCCCGCCTCGATCTCCACACGCCTGCGAACGTCGCGCCCGCGACGCCGCGGCTATCGCGGGATAGAGCGCGTTTACCTGGTTCATATTAACCGCCCCAACGACAGTAGGGGGCGCACCGATAGCTTCCGCCGTGCCAATGGCCCCAGTGCCAGCGCACCTGGACCACGGCACGCTCCTCCACCATCGGCTTGGCGCTCGTAGATAAAGGAGTGATCGGGGCAGCCCTTGCAGGTGCGCCGAGCGATATTGCGCCAATCACGAGAAGCGCTGCGGGAATCCTGGTCATCGACATGACGTTGCTCCAATGCAACTTCCGACCACGATCAACTTTGATGACCGCAATTCGTTGCACGGCGATTTTCTGACGGTTCGCGTCACGAGCGGAACTGCTTCGACTGATTGCGAAATTTCCGCGCGGTGCCAGAAACTGACATCTGCCTTATGAGTGCTGGTCCTGGTCCGCTCGCCTGGGCCTCAGGGCCGGCCACTTGGCCGCCAGCGCCGCGCAATTAGATTGATTTATCTCAAGACGGTCTCCGGAACGCGGGCGCAACCTTCGGAAGGTGACGATACGTCAGGACAATCGGAGGTGAAGCATGTACCGGCATATTCTCATTCCGACAGATGGGTCGGAGCTGGCGGAGCATGGGATGGCGCATGGCTTGGCGCTGGCGAAATCCCTTGGGGCCAAGGTGTCCGTCATCTTCGTCGTGGAACCGTTCTCAGAATTGACAGGGCGGTTCCTTGAAGCCGTCGCGACATATGCCGAGGTGCGCAAGGAGCAGGCCAGGAGCGTGTTGGAGCGCGCGGCAAATGCGGCCAGGACGGCTGGTGTTTCCTGCGAGACGATCCAAGTGGAAAGTGGGCATCCGCACCAGGCCATCATCGAAGCAGCCGAGGACAAGGGCTGCGATCTCATTGTCATGTCATCGCACGGGCGCAGCGGACTTTCCATGCTCCTCATCGGCAGCGTGACAAACAAGGTGCTGACGCAGGCGAAAACCCCCGTGCTGGTTTGTCAGTGAGTGTGCAGACCACTCGGTGGGATAGATCAATGCGCCGGGAGATGGAGGGAGTGTCCGGTGGGTGCCAAAGGCGCCCGCCGTAGTCACCGTTGCGGCGCCCGGCGAGCACGTTCATTAATGCGGGTCAAAAGTGTTTTAAGAGACCGGCCGCGTCTCCGGAAACATATCAACAATCTTGTTGGTCATGCCGTTCGCGCGCCCGTCAGAACTGGATCTCGGGCGGAATGTCTTCCGCATTGAGGCCGACAGTTTCAAAAGCCTTGAGCATCCACTCGCGGGTCTGACCCAGCGCGCGGTTGTAATCGGCCCAGGCGCTGAGGAAGTCCTTGTAGCGGCGATCGCCATCGGCACGGATGCCGAGATTGGTTGGCAGCGTGAGCAGCGGCCGTGGCACCGCGAGTTCGCCGAGCGTCGGGTTCTTCTTCAACGTGGCGACCGAAAGCACGGCGAGCGATATGTTGCAGTCTGCCCGTCCAGTGGACACGGCGAGGATCGCCTCGTTGCGTTCCTTGAAGCCGAGGATCGTCGCCTTCGGGCAATAGCGGCGCGCGATGGTCTCATGCGTGGAGCCGATGTCGACGGCGATCTTGACCTCGGGCTTGTTGATCTCCGCCCAGGTCTGCGGCTTGGCAAAACCCTTCTTGGTGATGACGGTGAAGGAGTGCACGAGGATGGGCGAGGAGAAGTCGATGACCAGCGCGCGCTCGGGCGTCGGGTTCACGGCAAAGGCGAGGTCGATCTTCTCGGCCTGGAGGTCGAGGATCTGGTTGCCCCAGGTCGATTCCAGCGTCTCGACCTTGGCGCCGAGCTTGCCGGCGATGTCGTTCGCCATGTCGATACAGGCGCCCGACCACTGATTGGTGGCGAGGTCCTTGTGGAAATAGGGATCCTGGCCGGCGATGACCGCGATCCTGAGCACGCCGCTCTTCTTGATCCGGTCGAGGGTGGAGCTTGGTGCGATGTCAGCCTTGGCCGGGCCGGCTGCGGCCATCGCAGCGCCGGCGAAGGCAACGGTGGTGAGTGCGTCCCTGCGATTCATGGCAGTTACTCCTGAACATCCAACCCCGGCTTCTGGACTATTTCTGTATTCAGCTTAAAATGCAATACGGTATTTCCGGCCTGGAAAGGAAAGATCAGTCTATGCGTGCCCTGTTCGTCGATGCCAACGACACGCTTGCCGCCGTCACCGAAAAGCTGCTGCGCAAGGACAGCCTCCCCGTCGGCATCAACCGCGACCCAGCGATATCGCCCGACGACCTGCCGCGCCTCCTGGACGGTGCTGAGATCATGATCGTCGATCACACCGCCGTACCGACCGCGGTTGCCGCAAGGTGTGCGGCTCTGAAGCACGTCGTCTTCCTCGGCACCGGCGCGCGCAGCTACATGAATCCGGACGAGCTTGTCCAGCAAGGCATCGCCGTGCACACCATCAAGGGCTATGGCGACACCGCGGTTGCCGAATGCGCGATCGCACTGATGTGGGCTTCTGCCAAAAATTTTGGCGAGATGGATCGCGGCATGCGCGAGGGCAACTGGCTGCGCCGCGACGCCGTCCAGCTCACCGGCAAGACGCTCGGCCTGATCGGCTTTGGCGGCATCGCCGCGGAAGCCGCGCGCATGGCGCTGGGCTGCGGCATGAAGGTGATCGCCTGGAACAGGACGCCGAAGATGCATCCGGGCGTCGAGTTCGTTGCGCTGGAAAAGCTGCTGGCGGAGAGCCACGTCGTCTCGCTGCATCTCTTGCTCAACGACGAGACCAGGAACTTCCTCTCCCGCGAGCGCATTGCGATGATGCGTCCCGGCAGCATCCTGATCAACACCGCGCGCGGTGCCGTTGTCGATGAAGACGCCATGATCGAGGCGCTGCGCTCGGGCCATATCGGCCATGCCGGTCTCGACGTCTTCACCGTCGAGCCGCTGCCGGCAGGTCACCCGCTGACCAAGCTGCCGAACGTGACGCTGTCGGCGCATTCGGCATTCCGCACGCCGGAGGCGAGCGACAACCTGATCGGTGCGGCGCTGGATCATTGCCGCCGCATCATCGCGACCGGCCGGTAGTTGCAAACAGCGGGGGCGGGCATGATGTCGGCGCAGGGATACGCAAAGCCTTTCGATCTTGCGCGCTCTGGCAGCCTGTCCTACGCCACCTCAGCAAACTGGCGCGAAGATGCTTCGAGCGCATCGCCAAAGCCTTTTAGGGAGCCGTCATGACCATTCGTAACGTCCGCACCGGGGGCCAGATCCTGATCGACCAGCTGGTCGCGCAAGGCGTCGAGCGCGTCACCTGCGTGCCGGGCGAGAGCTATCTCGCAGCGCTCGATGCGCTGCATGACAGCCCGATCGACGTGATGATTTGCCGCGCCGAAGGCGGCGCTGCGATGATGGCGGAAGCCTATGGCAAGCTGACGGGCCGCCCCGGCATCTGCTTCGTCACCCGCGGCCCCGGCGCGACCAATGCCAGCCACGGTGTCCACATCGCGATGCAGGATTCCACCCCGATGATCCTGTTTGTCGGCCAGGTCGATACCGGCATGCGCGAGCGCGAGGCGTTCCAGGAGCTCGACTACAAGGCGGTGTTCGGCACCATGGCGAAGTGGGCGGTCGAGATCGATCGTCCCGATCGCATTCCCGAGCTGGTTGCGCGCGCGTTCCGCGTCGCGATGCAGGGCCGTCCCGGCCCTGTCGTGATCGCACTGCCGGAGAACATGCTGACCGAGACGGCTGCGGTTGCCGATGCGCCGCGCGTCGAGCCCGCCGTGAGCTGGCCGGCGCCCGCCGATCTCGAACGGCTGGCTGCGATGCTTGCTGGCGCAAAGGCGCCGCTCGTCGTGCTCGGTGGTTCCGGCTGGACCGCGGAGGCGGCCAAGGGCATCGCGCGCTTCGCCGAGCGGTTCGATCTGCCGGTCGCGACCTCGTTCCGCCGGGCGTCGCTGATTGACGCCGATCATTCGCACTATGCCGGCGATCTCGGCATCGGGCCGAGCCCGAGCCTGAAGGCGCGCATCACCGGCGCCGATGTCATCCTGCTGATCGGCGGCCGGATGTCGGAGATGCCATCCTCGTCCTATTCGCTGCTCGACATTCCCGTGCCGAACCAGAAGCTGATCCATGTTCATCCGGGCTCGGAGGAGCTTGGTCGCGTCTATCAGCCCACGCTGGCGATCCAGGCGCCTCCGGTGGCCTTCGCGGCGGCCGTCGAGGCGCTGAAGCCTGCGGCGCAGCCGGCCTGGAAGGGCGAGGCGGCCAAGGCGCATGCCGATTATCTCGCCTGGACGGAGAAGGCGCGCGAGCTGCCGGGGACGTTCCAGTACGGCCAGGTCATGACGTGGCTGCGTGATCGCCTGCCGAAGGACGCCATCGTCTGCAACGGCGCCGGCAACTATGCCGGTTGGCTGCATCGCCATCACCGCTTCCACGCCTTTGCCGCGCAGCTTGCGCCGACCTCGGGCTCGATGGGCTATGGCGTGCCGGCGGGCGTGCTTGCAAAAAGGCAGTATCCAGATCGCGTCGTCGTCGCGTTTGCCGGTGACGGCTGCTTCCTGATGAACGGCCAGGAGTTCGCGACCGCCGTGCAGTATGACGCGGCCCTGATCGTCGTGGTGATCGACAACGCACAATATGGCACCATCCGCATGCACCAGGAGCGCGACTATCCCGGCCGTGTGGTCGGCACGCAGCTCAAGAATCCGGACTTTGCGATGTACGCAAAAGCGTTCGGCGGCCATGGCGAGCGGGTCGAGCGCACGGAAGAGTTTGCGCCGGCCTTCGAGCGCGCGCTGGCCTCCGGCAAGCCGTCGATCCTGCATTGCCTTATTGATCCTCGTGCGATGTCCGTCGGCAAGGATTTTGTGACGCAGGAGAAGGCCCGCTGATGTCGCAAGCTCGCCACGTTGCCATCATCGGCGCCGGCGCGGTCGGCGTGATCAGCGCCATCGAGGCGCTGCGCGAGGGCCACCGCGTCACGCTGATCGATCCCGGCGAGCCCGGTGGCGAGCAGGCGGCGAGCTACGGCAATGCCGGCTGGCTGTCGTCGCATTCGGTGATCCCGCCGGCCGAGCCCGGCGTCTGGAAGAAAGTGCCGGGCTATCTGATGGACCCGCTCGGGCCGCTCGCGATCCGCTGGTCTTACTTGCCGAAGGCCTTGCCGTGGCTGATCAAATATCTGCTGTCGGGCTGGACGGAAGCGCGTGTTGAAAAGACGGCCGTAGCGCTGCGCGCGCTCCTCAAGGACGCGCCGCTGCTGCACAGGAAGCTCGCGGAGGAGGCCGGTGTCCCCGAGCTGATCGAACGCAACGGCGTGATGCACGTGTTCCCATCGCGGGGGAATTTCGACGGCGATCTCGGCTGGCGCATCCGCAAGCGCGTCGGCGTCGACTGGCTGGAGCTTTCTGCGGATGAGATGCGCCAGCGCGAGCCTGATCTTGATCCGCGCTACACCTTTGGTGTCGTGGTCGAGGAGGCCGGGCGGTGTCGCGATCCCGGCGCCTATGTCGCGGCTCTCGCCAACCATGCGCTCGCCAGCGGCGCAAAATTGGTGCGCGCCAAGGTGACGGGCTTCAGGCTCAACGGCGACAAGCTCGTTGCTGTTCTCACTGAAGCCGGTGAGATCGCCTGCGATGCCGCGGTGGTCGCCGCCGGTGCGCGCTCAAGGCTGCTCACCGCATCCGTCGGCGATCCGCTGCCGCTCGAGACCGAGCGCGGCTATCATGTCATGATCGAGCATCCGGAAGTAGGGCCGCGCAGCTCGATGATGGTGTCCGACGCCAAAATGGTCGTGAATTGGACCAACAAGGGCCTGCGCGCCGCCGGCACGGTCGAGATCGCGGGACTCGATGCTGAGCCGAACTGGAAGCGCGCCGAGATCTTGCGCGACAATCTCCTCGGCATGTTTCCGAAACTGCCGAAAGACATTCCGGCCTCACGCATCAAGATGTGGTTCGGCCATCGCCCGAGCATGCCGGACGGCCGTCCCTGCATCGGCTATGCCCGCGCCTCGCGCGATATCGTCTATGCGTTCGGCCATGGCCATATTGGTCTCGTCAGCTCCGCCCGCACCGGCCGCCTCGTCGCGCAGCTCGTCAGCGGCAAGAAGCCGCAGATTCCGCTTGAACCGTTCTCACCCACTCGTTTCCTCTGAGATCGCATCATGACCTATCCGCAAAAGTCCTCCTCCCGCATCGCCCGCGGCGGGAAGGCGCTCTATGGCGCGCCGCTCGGAATCCTGATGCTGGAAGCGCGCTTTCCCCGCATCCCCGGCGACATGGGCAATGGCACGACCTGGCCGTTCCCGGTACTTTATCGCGTGGTGAGCGGGGCGACGCCGGAGAAGGTGGTGCTTAAAGGCGCGGCCGGGCTGCTGCCGGATTTCATCGACGCGGCGAAGGAACTGGTGCGGCTAGGTGCCGAAGCCATCACCACCAATTGCGGCTTTCTCTCGCTATTCCAGAAAGAGCTTGCCGCCGCCGTCGGCGTGCCCGTTGCGACGTCATCGTTGATGCAGGTGCCGTGGGTTCAGGCGACGCTGCCGCCGGGCAAGCGCGTCGGCCTCGTCACGGTCTCCGGCTCGACGCTGTCGCCGGCCCATCTGGAAGGTGCCGGCGTGCCGCTCGACACGCCGCTGGTCGGCACCGAGAACGGCAAGGAGTTCTTCCGCGTCCTGATCAAGGCCGAGAAGGATGACATGGACATTGCCCAGGCCGAGCGCGACGTCGTCGAAGCCGGCAAGGCGCTGGTGGCGAAGCATCCCGATGTCGGCGCCATCGTGCTTGAATGCACCAACATGCCGCCTTACGCTGCGGCATTGCAGGCTGAGGCGGGCCTGCCTGTCTACGATATTTATTCCATGATCACGTGGTTTCACACCGGACTGCGGCCGCGTCGGTTTGGCTAGAGGTCGAAAACCTGCTCCATGAACAAGCATCTGGAACTCGCCTCGGACAGCATTGTCGATCGCGTCTATGAACAGCTCAAGGCGATGGCCGTGAGCTACGAGTTCAAGCCTGGCGAACGGCTCAACGAAGGTGAGCTGGCAAAGCGTCTCGGCGTCAGCCGCACGCCGCTGCGCGAAGCGCTCAACCGGTTGAACACCGAGGGTTTCCTACGCTTCGCCCCCGGCAAGGGCTTCTTCTGCCGCGAACTCGACGCGCACGAGATCTTCGATCTCTACGAGCTGCGCAAATCGATCGAGGTCGCCTCGGTCCGTCTCGCCATCAAGCGAGCCAGGGATGAGGATATCGACGCGCTGCTCAAATTCCTCGAAGCCACGGGGCCCGATCCCGGCGAGCGTTCATCGGTCGAGCTGGTCGAGCTGGATGAGACCTTTCACGAGCGGCTGATGGCGATGTCGAACAATGCCGAGATGCTGCGTGTGCTGCGCAACGTCAATGCCCGCATCCGCTTCGTACGCTGGATCGACATGGACAGCATCAATCGCTTCAACACGCAGGCTGAGCACCGCGCCGTCGTCGAGGGCCTCAAGGCGCGTGACGAAGCGATGTGCGTTTCCGTGCTGGAAAAGCACATCGACCGGCGGCTCGATCGTATCACCTCGGCGATCAAGGAAGGCTACGCGCAGATCTACATGCCGGCGGCGAGGTCGGCGCAGACCTGATCGGAAGAGACGGTGTGTTCTCAGCGACAGGCGCGATTGGCGGCGCCTGGTATCGCCAGGAAGGTGATGCTGGCAGGCGCCACGACGATCGTCCCGGCCGGCGTCATGCGGGCTTCGAGCACAGGCAAACCGCCGTTGGTCGCAAGCTCGAGCGTTCTTCCGTTCAGTTGCACGGTCGCGCTTTGCAGCCGCCCTGCATCCAGCGTGTAGCGCTCAGACGCGATCGGCAGCTTCAGACCGTGCGACTTGCTCCGCGACGTGTTGATGGCAAGGATGGACACGGCGCCCGGCGTCTTGGGATGGCAATGCGCATAGACGTGGAGGTCGGTCGTGCCTGTTGCGCCGGCGTCGAGCACCGTCGTCCCCATCAGGCGATGCCATAGCAGCGCAGCCCAGTAGTTCGGCCGCGGGCGAAACGTCGTCTCATCGAGCAGGCCGTAGTCGCTCGCGGCCAGCGTGTTGTGCATCACGACCTGGACGCCAGCCTTTGCGAGGCGTCCGAGCTGGTCGAGATAGCGGAACGTGTCGAGGAAGGTCGCGTCGGAAGCGTTGCCGCCGCAGGCGGCATCGGCCGTCTCGGTCAGCCAGATCGGCGTATCCGGCTCGAACTCGTCGCGCAAGCGACGGTAGATCGAGAGCGTGCGATCGATGCGCGCGAGCCGATCCGCCGACAGCGCCAGCGCCGGATCATCGCGGAAGCCGCAGCGCGGCGAGAGTGTGTTGTAGTGGTGAAACGAGAAGCGATCGAGGCCCGCGCCGGACGCTGCGAGCAGATCGCGCGTCCGAATACCGCTGGCCGATGGCGGCGACGTGTCACCGACGGAGCCGGGGCCGACGATCAGGAGATTGGGAGAATGCGTGCGCATCCAAGCGCGGAAGATCGCGAAGTCGCGCCCATAGGCATTTGCGTCATAGCCCGCCGGCGCGCCGTTCGTGGCCGCGAGCGTCGGTTCGTTCATGAATTCGGCGGCCGCGATGTGGCCGCCGAGTGACTGCGTGAAGGCGAGCAGTCGTTGCGCCTGGTCGGGCGTCCAACGGCCGTCTGCATCGCGGCTGCCCGCACTGACGGCGAACGACGTCATGATCTCCGCATCCACCGCGCGTGCAAAGTCGACGACACCGCGCCATTGCGCGCGGCTCAGCACCGAGTCGAAGCCGGGAGGCGGTGCCGCCGGCGCGTTGTCCGTATCGGCGAAGAATGTCGCGTTCGCCCAGGTGCCGCTGACGCGCACATAAGCCGGACCGAGAGCGCCGGCGAGCATGCGCAGCCGCCTATTGGCGAGATCGATCGGTGGCCGGTAGCTGTAACGATCGCGCGCGCGGAGTGTCCGTACCGTTCGCGGATAGGGCTTCCAGAATCGGCCGCCGGTGATTTCCACCATTTCGATATTGTACGATTGGAAACGGAGATCGACCGTGCCGACTGCCTCCATGTGCTGGGGGGCGACGATCTCCTCGCTGATGCTTCTCCCCGGCCATGCCGCAATGGCGAGCAGCGCCATGCCGGCGGCGCGGACGACACGCGCATGTCCGTTCCGACTGGTCCGCCCGGCTGCCTGCATTCCTGATCCGACCTCGTTGGGAAGCCGATCCTAGCGCGCCGACCCGAATGATACGCCGCCATATCGATGTTCCGGGGTGTCGTCCACTGCCGGAGTTCCGCCGACCGATTGCCCTGTGTTGGGCGATAAACAAACGTCCTGCTGCCATATTTTCGTAAGAGTGAATTTCCCGTGAGGGAGGCGCTCCGATGAACAGATTTTTGATGGCCGTAGTCGTGATGCTGACGTTGGTTCCGGCAGGTGCCATTGCGCAGGAACGCGCAGGCGATGCGGCTCTTGGAGCCGTCTCCGGCGCTATCGTGCTGGGTCCGGTCGGTGCCGTAGCCGGCGCCTTTGTTGGCTACGCCGCAGGTCCCTCCATCGCGCGCTCATGGGGCTTGCGCGGTTCTCGATCGGCGACGAGCCGGCAGCGGCCACGCAGAGAAGCGAATCGCGTCCCGGGTTCGGCGCCTGCAGCGCCCGCCCCTGTAGCTCCGACGCCCGCAGCTGCGGCTCCGGGTCCCACCAGTGGTAGGGCAATGGAAGCCAATGGCCGTGTCGCTCAAATGGGGCCGGCTAACGACCCGCCGGTTCAGGCAGCTCCTGCTCCGCCGCAGCAGACTTCGACGCCGCCCGTTCAGGGATTCGACTAAGGCGCGCGCTACGGCGCCGTCTTCGGCCGGAGTCGGTCGACCGTCCTTGCGATCAGAGCCGCAACATCCGGCACTTTGGGCCCGATGCGAAAATCGGGCCCGGCGACCACGACCGACAGGCGCCGATCGCTCGCGATCGTGATCCTGGTGGCGTTCCCGGGTATCCTCCTCCGGCTGCTCTCGTTACGAGTCGCCACCAGAGGAGACCCATCATGGATTTCGCGCTCACCGATCAGCAGGAAGCCATCCGCGACGCCATCGCAAAGATCTGCGAAGGCTTTGACGACGCCTACTGGCTGAACAAGGACCGTGAGGGCAGCTTCCCGCACGACTTCCACAAGGCCCTGGCCGATGCCGGCTGGCTCGGCATCTGCGTGCCCGAAGCCTATGGCGGCTCTGGTCTCGGCATCACCGAAGCCGCGATCATGATGCGCACGATCGCGGAATCCGGCGCCGGCATGTCGGGGGCCTCGGCCGTGCATATCAACGTGTTCGGTCTCAATCCGGTCGTCGTGTTCGGCACTGAAGAGCAGCGCAAGCGCATGTTGCCGCCGATGGTCGAAGGTCGCGAGAAGGCGTGCTTTGCCGTGACCGAGCCCAACACCGGGCTCAACACCACGCAGCTCAAGACCCGAGCGGTGGCCAAGAACGACCGCTACATCGTCAACGGCCAGAAGGTGTGGATTTCAACCGCCCAGGTCGCGCACAAGATCCTGCTGCTCGCGCGCACGACGCTGCTCGAGGAGGTGCGTTCGCCCACCCATGGCCTCAGCCTCTTCTACACGGATTTCGACCGCAAGCGGATCAAGGTCCATGAGATCGAGAAGATGGGGCGCAGCAGCGTCGATTCCAACGAGTTGTTCTTCGAGGACTTCGAGATCCCGATGGAAGACCGCATTGGCGAAGAGGGACGCGGTTTCGAATACATCCTCGAAGGCATGAACCCCGAGCGCATCCTCATCGCGGCCGAAGCGGTGGGCCTCGGCAAGCTCGCGCTGTCGCGCGCAACCGAATATGCCAAGACGCGTGTCGTGTTCAACCGCCCGATCGGCAAGAACCAGGGTATCCAGCATCCGCTCGCGGTGAACTGGGTCGAACTCGAAGCCGCCTGGCTGATGGTGATGTCGGCGGCCTGGCAATACGACAAGGGCATGCCCTGCGGCGCCGCCGCCAACGCCGCAAAATATCTCGCGGGCGAGGCTGGCTTTAGGGCATGCGAGCAGGCGGTGATGACCCATGGCGGGTTCGGCTACGCCAAGGAATTCCATGTCGAGCGTTACCTGCGCGAGATCCTGATCCCGCGCATCGCGCCGGTGAGCCCGCAACTCGCGCTCAGCTTCATTGCGGAAAAGGTGCTGGGCCTCGCCAAATCGTACTAGACGTGCCCGGTGAAGTAGGCGGCGCTATTCCTCGGCGATCTTCTCCATGGCCATGGCACGCAGCCTGGCGCGCTGGACCTTGACGCCATTGGCACTGTCGGTGACGGGGAAGGCGTCGACGAAGTAGATGCGCGCGGGGACCTTGTAGCCGGCCAGCCGCTCGCGCAGGCGCGCGATCAACGCAGCCTCTTGCGGCGGCTTTTCTGCCGGGATCACGAAGGCGGCGCAGCGAGCCTGTCCCCTGAGATCGACGGCGACCACCTGCGCATCGGCAACGCCGGCGCAGAACTTGAGTTCATCTTCGATCTCGCCGGGCGCGACCAGGAAGCCGCCGAGCCGCATGGCATCGCCCGCCCGCGTCTCGTAGACGAAGGAGCCGTCAACGCGCAGCCGGCCGATATCGCCGGTGCGGAAGAAGCCATCGACGGCGGTTGCCTCGCGCGTCGCTTGCGGATTGTTGAAATAACCGAGGAAGCACGACGGCGCGCTGATCTCGAGCTCGCCGGAGATGCCGGGCCCCACCAGCTGTCCGCCGTCCGTATCGCGTATGCGCACGCGAGCATCCGGTGACATCGGCCAGCCGCCGCCTTCGATGCGGTCGGCGAAGGCGGCATCGCGCCGGCCGATCGAGAACAGGGCCTGCACCTCGCTCGAGCCATACAGGCCGAACAGGGGCAAGCCCCGCGCCTCGGCCTCCACCGCAAACTCGCGCCAACCGGGCTGGAACGCGGCGAAGCCAAACACTTCCGCGTGCGGAAACGGACGTGGCGCATCGGTGAGCGCCAGGATACGGCGAAACATCTCGTCCGAGCCGAAGGCATGCGTGACCCTGTGATCGCCGAGGATTTCGAGCGACGGCGCGGGCTCGAACGCGCCGAGCACGTGGATGGTGACGCCGGCCGCGAGAAAGGCAAGCAGGCTCGTCATCCCGAACGTGCCGCAGAACGGTAACATCGCCAGCAGCGAATGGCGTTGCGGCGACAGCGCCAGCGCCTTGGCGACCGCGACTGCATGCGTGGCCAGCGTCGCTTGCGAATGCGCCACCAGCTTCGGCCCTTTGGTCGTGCCCGAGGTCGTGTAGAGCAGGACCGGCAGGTCGACGTCGCCGCGTGATGGCGCCGTAGGATAGGTATTCTCGAAGGCGTCGAACCGCACGCAGGGCCAGTCTGCCGGGATCGTATCCGCGCCCACCACGGCGAGCTTTTCGAGAGCCGGCACGTCGCTTCCAGCGATATCCGCGAGAACGGCGGCAAAGTCGATCGAGCGGAACGCGGCTTCCATCACCAGAAGCTTCGCACCGGAGAGGCGGAGGAGATGGGCGACGTCCGCGCTGCGGTAGCGCGTGTTGACGGCGGCGACGACTGCGCCGAGCCGGGCTGCGGCGAACAGCAGGGCGATCCATTCGATGCGGTTGACCAGCCACACCGCGACCACATCGCCTTTGCCGATACCCTGCGCGGCGAGCCACGCCGCGGTCTGGTCGATCCTGCCCGACAATTCGGCGCGCGGGACGGACCTGCCGTCGAACACCAGTGCGGGATCGGAGAAGGTCTCGATCCCGATCAGCGATTGCAGCGAGCGATCGTTGGGGCGCATGGCTACCGCAGTACCCCGATCGCGCAAAACTGTCTACTTGGTGCCGAACATCCGATCGCCGGCATCGCCCAGGCCGGGCACGATATAGCCGTGGTCGTTGAGCCGCTCGTCGACCGCGGCGGTCCAGATCGGCACGTCCGGATGTTCCGCCTGGAATTGCGCGATGCCTTCCGGGGCGGCCAGCAGGCACACGAAGCGGATGTCACGGGCGCCGCGCGCCTTCAGCAGCGATGCGCCGGCGCGGGCCGAGTTGCCAGTCGCCAGCATTGGGTCCATCAGGATGACGGTGCGATCGGAGAGGTCCTGCGGCGCCTTGAAGTAGTACTCCACGGCCTGCAAGGTCTCCGGATCGCGATAGAGCCCGATATGGGCGATGCGGGCGGATGGCATCAACGCCAGCATGCCGTCGAGGAAGCCGACGCCGGCGCGCAGGATCGGCGCCAGCGTGAGCTTCTTGCCGGCAATTTTCGGCGCCTGCATCGGCGAGATCGGCGTCTCGATTTCCACGAGCTCCAGGGGCAAGTCGCGCGTCACCTCGTAGCACAAGAGCATCCCGATCTCGTTCAGGATCTCGCGAAAGCTCTTGGTCGAGCGGTCCTTTTCCCGCATCAGCGAGAGCTTGTGCTGGACCAGGGGGTGATCGACGACGTAGACGTTGCTGCTACCCATGGTACCCGCTCTACACGGTTCCCTGAGCTTGCGCCAGATCGGCTGCAGCGTTTTCCCTGCGCATCGGGTGCCTAGCCCGCAGGCACTGCGACCTGCGTTCGCACCCGCAGCCAGGGATGATACGGGGCTAGACGCTCAATCCCCGGGCTACCAGCGCGATCACGAGGATCAGGATCGAGCCCCAGATCAGGCTCAGCGTCATGGTCAAAATGGTGACCGTGACCACGTGCTCGAGATTTGACTTGACGGGCTGCACGCTAGTTGCCCGGTGCCGCACCGGCACGCATGCGGACGAGCAGCGCTCCCATCAGGGCGAACATGACGATGATCTTGAGCTCGATCATCAGGGGGCACTCCCGCAAGGCTACCTTATCGCAAGCCGCGCCAGCCGATCAGAAATAAGGTCGCGACATATGGATCAAGGTCTTCAAGGCGATCAGCGCGGATAGCACGCTTCCCATCGACAGGAGCGCCAAGGCGCCTTGGCAGGCACGCCGGACCGCTGCGGCGTCAACTTTCGAGATCCAGGCTTCGGGAGCGTTATTTCTCTCCGGGGGATCATAGGGCTGTTCGAAGCGATGCGTAAGCATCGACATGGTAATGTCCTCTTGGTGTGATGGCGATTGCGGTCAGCCGAAATGATCGCAGTTGACCGGCTCGTAGAGGGGGCTCGCGGTCTGGCGAACGGCCGGCACGCTCGGCCGGGTCGCTTCTGCGGTGAGCGCTTGCGCCTCTGCGAAACGAGAGCAAGGCGAGCGCGAGGTCGGAATGCCGTCCCTCGACCGAGCTCTCCAGCCAATCCGGCAACTCGTGTTCGCGCGAGAGCGCGCAATACCACTCACCTTCGTCATAGGCGATGCGGCGGACCTGCCACAGCGGCAGTTCCAGTTGTAACAGCACGAGCGCAGCATCGGCCCAGGCTTCGGCATCGATCAGGCGCGATAGCCGTGCGGTTCGTTCGCTCTGTCCGAGCGAAGGGAAGCGACGGCAGGCCTTGTCGATGAGATCGAGCATCAGGGGCCGCGTGACCGCATGCGCGCCGCGAAGCTGCTCGCCAAGCGAAGCCGGGTCGAAGTTTTGCAGAACGGAAGACATGACGGCGTCTCGATCTTCGGCCGGCCGCAGGTCCGCAGCCGACGCCATCAGGATCGCGGGAACGGCATTTGAAAACGAGATGGGACAGGGGAGAGAAATATAGGGATTTCATAAAGGTCGGAGCGGGGCGCGTAAGGGCTGGAACGCCCTCCGCGGGCCGCTCCGACCTTTATGAGATTCCTATATCGTCGTTATAGCCTCCATCTCGAAAACCTATGCCTCGGGTGGCACTTCTCCGCCCGACAGCGCGGCAGCCGTCGACGGACTGCGCGTGGATGCATAGGACATTTTCATGCTCGACATCATCATGCTGGCGCTGAGCCTTGCTTTCTTCGCGCTCGCGATCGGCTACACCTACGCCTGCGAACGGCTGTGACGGGAGCTGCGCCATGATCTTCGACTATTCGCTCGCCGGCGCCGTCTCGCTCGGCCTTCTCGTCTACCTCACCTACGCGCTGCTGCGACCCGAGCGGTTCTAGGGGCGTTGGTGATCCAAAACTGCTTCTGGCCGACGCCGCCCTCACGGCGGTGCAGCTCGCGGTTCTTCTGCCGCTCCTGCGTGGAAGGTCGCATCTCAAGGACCAAATGCCAAGGACTAAGCCATGACTGCTATCGGTTGGCTCCAGATCATTCTTTTTTGCGTCATCGTCCTCGTCCTGACAAAGCCGCTCGGCTGGTACATGACCCGCGTCTTCAATGGCGAGCGCACCTTTCTGTCGCCGGTGCTACGCCCCGTTGAGACCGGGCTCTACTGGATTTCCGGTGTCGACGAGAAGCGCGAGCAGCATTGGTTGACCTACACGGTCGCGATGCTGCTGTTCCACGTCGGTGGCTTCCTGATCATCTACGGGCTTATGCGGCTTCAGGCCGTGCTGCCGTTCAATCCGGCCGGCCAGTCGGCGGTCGCGGAGGATCTCTCCTTCAATACCGCCATCTCCTTCATCACCAACACCAACTGGCAGAACTACGGCGGCGAGAGCACGCTGTCCTATCTGGTGCAGATGATGGGCCTCACGCACCAGAACTTCCTGTCGGCCGCCACGGGCATCGTGCTCGCGCTTGCGCTGATCCGCGGTTTTGCGCGCGCATCCGTGCGGACCGTCGGCAACTTCTGGGTCGATGTCACGCGCTGCACGCTCTATGTGCTGTTGCCGATCTGCATCGTCTACACGCTGTTCCTGGTCTGGGGCGGCATCCCGCAGACGCTCGGGGCCTATGTCGAGGCGACCACGCTGGAAGGCGCCAAGCAGACCATCGCGGTCGGCCCGGTTGCCTCCCAAGTGGCGATCAAGATGCTCGGCACCAATGGCGGCGGCTTCTTCAACGCCAACGCCGCGCATCCCTTTGAGAATCCGACGGCGCTGTCGAACTTCGTGCAGATGATCTCGATCTTTGCGCTCGGCGCTGCGCTGACCAACGTGTTCGGCCGCATGGTCGGCAATCAGCGCCAGGGCTGGGCCATCCTTGCCGTGATGGGCGTGCTGTTCCTCGCCGGCGTCGCCGTCACCTATTGGGCGGAAGCGAGCGGCACCTCCACGCTCCAGGCGCTTGGGCTGACCGGCGGCAACATGGAAGGCAAGGAAGTCCGCTTCGGCATCGTGGCGTCCTCGCTGTTCGCGGTGATCACGACGGCCGCCTCCTGCGGTGCCGTCAACGCCATGCATGACAGCTTTACCGCGATCGGCGGCATGATACCGCTGATCAACATCCAGCTCGGCGAAATCATCGTCGGCGGCGTCGGTGCCGGCATGTACGGCATGCTGCTGTTCGTTGTCCTCGCGATCTTCGTCGCGGGCCTCATGGTCGGACGTACGCCGGAATATGTCGGCAAGAAAATCGAAGCGCGCGAGGTCAAGATGGCGATGCTCGCCATTCTCGTGCTGCCGCTGATGATCCTTGGCTGGACGGCTGTGGCGGTCGTACTGCCTTCGGCGGTGGCCTCCATGGCCAATGCCGGCCCGCACGGCTTCTCCGAGGTGCTCTATGCCTATACCTCCCAGACCGGCAACAACGGCTCGGCCTTGGCGGGGCTCACGGGCAATACGCTGTTCTACAACATCACCGGCGGCATCTCGATGTTCGTCGGCCGCTTCTTCATGATCATTCCGGCGATGGCGATCGCAGGCTCGCTCGCGGAGAAGAAATCGATCCCGCCGTCGACGGGCACGTTCCCGACCACCGGCGGGCTGTTCGTCGGCCTCGTCGCCGGAGTGATCCTGATCATGGGCGGACTGACCTTCTTCCCGGCGCTCGCGCTCGGCCCGATCGTCGAGCACCTCGCGATGAATGCCGGCAACGTCTTCTGATCGAATTGTCTGGAGTGATCTCCATGGAAACTATGAAACTGCAAAAACGTGCTCCGATGTCCGCGATGCTCGATCCGAAGGTCGTCGTGCCCGCGATCCGCGCGTCCATCGTCAAGCTCGATCCGCGGTTGATGATTAGGAACCCCGTGATGTTCGTGGTCGAGATCGTGGCCGCGCTCACCACGGTGATCTTCCTGCGCGACCTTGTCACCGGCGGCGAACATCTCGGCTTCACATTCCAGATCATCCTTTGGCTGTGGTTCACGGTGCTGTTCGCCAATTTTGCGGAAGCCGTCGCCGAGGGCCACGGCAAGGCGCAGGCCGAATCGCTGCGCAAGACCCGCACCGAAAGCCAGGCCAAGCTGCTGACCGGTTTCGACCGAACCTTCAAGCTCGTGCCCGGCACCAGCCTGAAGGTCGGCGACATCGTGCTCGTCGAGGCCGGCGATACCATTCCCTCCGATGGCGAAGTGATCGAAGGCGTCGCTTCCGTCAACGAGGCCGCGATCACTGGCGAATCTGCGCCCGTGATCCGCGAATCCGGCGGCGATCGCTCGGCCGTGACCGGCGGCACGCAGGTGCTGTCCGACTGGATCCGCGTCCGCATCACCGCCGCGCAGGGCTCGACCTTCATCGACCGCATGATCAAGCTGGTCGAGGGCGCCGAGCGGCAGAAGACGCCGAACGAGATCGCACTCAACATCCTGCTTGCGGGCCTCACCATCATCTTCGTGTTCGCGACCGTCACCATTCCGAGCTACGCGGCCTATGCCGGCGGCTCGATCTCGGTGATCGTGCTGGTCGCGCTGTTCGTGACGCTGATCCCGACCACGATCGGTGCGCTGCTGTCGGCGATCGGTATCGCCGGCATGGACCGCCTGGTGCGCTTCAACGTGCTGGCGATGTCCGGTCGCGCCGTCGAGGCTGCCGGCGATGTCGACACCCTCTTGCTCGACAAGACCGGCACCATCACCCTCGGCAACCGCCAGGCGACCGCGTTCCGTCCCGTGCGCGGTGTGACCGAGCAGGAGCTTGCCGATGCCGCCCAGCTCGCCTCGCTCGCCGACGAGACGCCGGAGGGCCGCTCCATCGTCGTGCTGGCGAAGGAGAAATGCGGCATCCGCGGCCGCGACATGGTCGAGCTCGGCGCAACCTTCATCCCCTTCTCGGCGCAGACCCGCATGAGCGGTGTCGATGCTGGCGGCGTATCGGTGCGGAAGGGCGCGGTCGACGCCATGCTCAATTATATCGGTGGTGGTGTGCCCCTGGCGGTCGCCTCCGGCAACACGGCACGCGCGCTGCAGCCGGCCGCGCTCTCGGACGTCGGTCGTGAGATCCAGACGATCTCGGATGAAGTCTCGAAATCTGGCGGTACGCCGCTGGCAGTCGCCAAGGACGGTCGCCTGCTCGGCATCGTCCAGCTCAAGGACATCGTCAAGGGGGGCATTCGAGAGCGCTTTGCGGAGCTGCGCCGCATGGGCATCCGCACCATCATGATCACCGGCGACAATCCGATGACCGCGGCCGCGATCGCAGCGGAAGCCGGCGTCGACGATTTTCTTGCACAGGCAACGCCCGAGGACAAGCTCAAGCTGATCCGCGACGAGCAGGCCAAGGGCAAGCTGGTGGCGATGTGCGGCGACGGCACCAACGACGCGCCGGCGCTCGCGCAGGCCGACGTCGGCGTCGCCATGAACACGGGCACGCAGGCTGCGCGCGAGGCCGGCAATATGGTCGACCTCGACTCCAACCCGACCAAGCTGATCGAGGTGGTCGAGATCGGCAAGCAGCTCCTGATGACACGCGGCGCGCTGACGACGTTCTCGATCGCCAACGACGTCGCAAAGTATTTTGCGATCATCCCGGCGATGTTTCTGGCGTTCTACCCGCAGCTCAACGTCCTCAATGTCATGAACCTGTCGAGCCCGCAGAGCGCCATCCTGTCGGCGATCATCTTCAACGCGCTGATCATCATCGCGCTGATCCCGCTGGCGCTGAAGGGCGTCGCCTACCGCGCCGTCGGTGCCGGTGCGCTGCTCAGCCGCAACCTGATGGTCTATGGGTTCGGCGGCATCATCATTCCTTTCATCGGCATCAAGGCGATCGACCTCGTCGTCACCGCCCTGCACCTGGCTTGAGACCGTCATTGCGAGCGAAGCGAAGCAATCCAGAAATGCCCCGCTGTTGAAGGCCTGGATTGCTTCGTCGCTTCGCTCCTCGCAATGACGGAAGAATTGGAGACGTAAATGCTCAGAGAAATCCGCCCAGCCATCGTCCTGCTGCTCGCGCTCACCGTCCTCACGGGACTGGCCTATCCACTCGCGATGACCGGCATTGCCGGTGTGCTCTTCCCAAGCGAGGCGCAAGGCAGCCTGATCGAGAAGGACGGCAAGGTCATCGGCTCCGCCTTGATCGGGCAGGAGTTCAGGGACGACAGATATTTCCACGGCCGCCCGTCGGCGACGGTTGCGCCGGATCCTAATGATTCGAGCAAGACCGTGTCCGCGCCTTACAACGCTGCCAATTCCGGTGGCTCCAACCTGGGCCCGACCAGCAAGGCGCTGGCCGACCGGCTGAAGGAAGATGTGGACAAGCTGAGGACGGAAAACCCGAGCCAGCCGGTGCCGGTCGACCTGGTCACGACATCCGGCAGCGGTCTCGATCCGCACATCTCGCCGGAAGCAGCCCAATTCCAGGTGCCGCGCGTGGCGAAAGCACGCAACCTGCCGGAGGAGTCGCTCAGCAAGATCGTAGCCGCGAACACCGAGGGCCGCCTATTCGGGCTGCTTGGCGAGCCCCGGGTCAACGTGCTGGCGTTGAACCTGGCGCTCGACCGCGCCGCCAAGTAGCGGCCTAGGCTCCCCGTGGCCGGATGATTATAATGCGCTGATGGTCCGAGAGCGCCGCGATCCCGAACAACGTCCTTCGCCCGAGGCGCTGCTTGAAGCGGCGCGCCGGGAAGAGAGCGCGAGCGGCAAGCTCAAGATCTTCGTCGGCGCCGCGCCTGGCGTCGGCAAGACCTACGAGATGCTACAAAGCGCGCACGCCAAGCGCAAGGCGGGCATCGACGTGGTCGTCGGTTTCGTCGAGACCCACGGCCGCGCGGAGACCGAAGCGCTGCTCCGCGGGCTCGAGGTGATCCCGCGCAAGAAACTCGACTATCGTGGACAGGTCCTCGAAGAGATGGACCTCGATGCGGTGATCGCGCGCAGGCCGCAAATTGCCCTGGTCGACGAACTTGCCCACACCAATGCGTCCGGCAGCCGTCATCCCAAGCGCTATCTCGATGTCGAGGAGCTGCTCTCGAACGGCATCGACGTCTACACCGCCGTCAACATCCAGCACATCGAAAGCCTGAACGATGTCGTCGCCCAGATCACCCATGTGCGGGTGCGCGAGACCGTGCCGGATTCAGTGTTCGATCGCGCCGACGCGATCGAGCTGATCGACCTCACGCCCGATGATCTCATCCAGCGGCTGAAGGAGGGCAAGGTCTACGTGCCCAAGCAGGCCGAGCGGGCGCTGGAGCACTATTTCTCACCAGGCAATCTCACGGCGCTCCGTGAGCTCGCGCTACGGCGCACGGCTGAGCGCGTCGATGAGCAGCTCCTTACCCACATGCAGGCCAATGCCATCGCCGGGCCATGGGCCGCGGGCGAACGCATCCTGGTCTGCGTCAGTGAGGATCCGCGCGCAGCGGGCCTCGTGCGCTACACCAAGCGGTTGGCCGATCGATTGCACGCGCCATTCACTGCGATCTCGATCGAGACGCGGCGATCGTTGCTGCTCTCGGACGCCGAGCGCGACCGGCTCGCCGACACGCTGCGGCTTGCCGAATCGCTCGGCGGCGAGGCGCTGACAATCCCCGGCGTCGGCCGTCGCATCGCCGACGACGTCATCAACTTCGCGCAAGGCAATAATGTCACGCAGATCGTGATCGGCAAGTCGACCCGATCGCGCTGGTTCGAGATCACGCGCGGCTCGGTGGTGCACGACCTCGTGCGCCGCTCCGGCAACATCACGGTGCACGTGATTTCCGGTGACGAATTACCAGGCGAGGCGGTGCCGAAAACAGC
Source organism: Bradyrhizobium sp. CB82 (assembly GCF_029714405.1). Classification (NCBI taxonomy): domain Bacteria; kingdom Pseudomonadati; phylum Pseudomonadota; class Alphaproteobacteria; order Hyphomicrobiales; family Nitrobacteraceae; genus Bradyrhizobium; species Bradyrhizobium sp. CB82. The sequence continues at coordinate 2,302,399 of NZ_CP121650.1, forward strand.
GGTGCAGACGGCGGCCCGCACGGAACCGTTCGATCCGCGCCCGTACCTCAAGGCGCTCGGGATCGCTCTGCTTGGACTTGGCGCGGCCGAGCTGATCCAGCCGTACTTCGGTATCGAGAACGTCGATCTCGTGCTGCTGACCGCGGTGGTGGTGGTTGCCGTGCGTTACGGCCTCTGGCCGTCGCTGCTTGCCACGGTCGCGGCGTCGCTTGCCTACAATTTCTTTTTCCTGCCGCCGATCTATACCTTCACGATCACCGATCCGACCAATATCGCGGCGTTTGTCCTGTTCATGGTGGTTGCGATGCTGGTGTCCAATGTCGCGGCTCGCGTGCGCACTCAGGCCGACACAGCGATCGGCCGGATAAGGATGACCGAGCAGCTCTATGCCTTCAGCCGCAAGCTGGCGGGCACCGCGACCCTCGACGATGTCTTGTGGGCGACGGCCTATCAGATCGCGCTGATGCTGAAGGTCCGCGTGGTGCTGCTGCTGCCGGAGGAGGGCCTGCTGACGGTGAAGTCCGGCTACCCACCCGAGGATGAACTCGACCAGGCTGATCTTGCCGCCGCCAACTGGGCCGGGAGCAACGACCGGCCTGCCGGCCGCGGCTCCGACACGCTGCCCGGCGCAAAACGCCTGTTTCTGCCGATGCGCACCGGGCGCGGCCCGATCGGCGTCATCGGCATCGACAACGACCGCGCCGGTCCTCTGCTGACGCCCGATCAGCGCCGCCTGCTCGATGCGCTGGTCGACCAGGGCGCGCTCGCGATCGAGCGTGTGCTGCTGGTGGAGGACATGGATCGGGTCAAGCGCACGGTCGAATCCGAGCGGCTGCGCTCGGCGCTGTTGACCTCGATCTCGCACGATTTGAAAACACCACTCGCCTCCGTGCTCGGCGCGGCCTCGACCATCCGCGATCTCGCCGGCGACTTGTCGGATACCGAGAAGCGTGACCTGTTGGCGACCGTGATCGACGAATCCGAGAGGCTCAACCGCTTCATCGCCAATCTGCTCGACATGACCAAGCTCGAATCCGGCGCCATCGTGCCGAACACCGCGCTGCACGACGTCGGCGAGATCGTCGGCAGCGCGCTGAGGCGGGCGAGCAAGATCCTGACGCGTCATAAGATCGAGCTTCAGCTCGCCGCCGATATGCCGATGCTCGAGCTCGACGCCGTCCTGTTCGAGCAGGTGCTGTTCAATCTGCTCGACAACGCGGCAAAGTACTCGCAGCCGGATACCACGATCGCAATCCGCAGCCGGCGGGACAAGGACCGGGTCGTTCTGGAGGTCGCTGATGAAGGCGAAGGCATCCCTCCGGGCGAGCTCGAGAGTGTATTCGACAAGTTCTATCGCGTGCAGAAGGGCGATCATGTCCGGCCCGGTACCGGGCTCGGTCTTGCGATCTCCCGCGGCTTCGTCGAGGCGATGCGCGGCACGATCACGGCTGCGAACCGCGTGGATCGCAGCGGTGCGGTGCTCACCATTCGCCTGCCGATCCCCGCGCAGACCAACGCATTGGACACCGCCGCATGAGCGCACCCCCGATCAAGGTTCTGGTCATCGACGACGAGCCGCCGATCCGTAAATTGCTGCGGATGGGGCTGACCACGCAGGGTTATGACATCCTGGAAGCGCCGAACGGCAAGACCGCGCTGGAGAAGCTCACCGAGGGGCCGGCGCTGATCATCCTCGATCTCGGCCTGCCCGACATCCAGGGCCACGAGCTGCTCCGCACCATCCGCGCGCGCAACGAGAGCGTGCCGATCGTGGTGCTGTCGAGCCGCGGCGACGAGGCTGGCAAGGTGCAGGCGCTCGATCTCGGCGCCGACGATTATCTGACAAAACCGTTCGGCATGGACGAGCTTTTGGCGCGGCTGCGGGCCGCACTGCGGCACCAACTCCAGGTCAAGGGCGAACGCCCGGTATTCCGCACCGGCGATCTCTCCGTCGATCTCGTTCGCCGCATCGTCAAGGTTGGCGAGCGCGAGGTAAAACTGTCGCCGAAGGAATATGATCTCCTGCGTGTGCTGGTGCAGCACGCCGGCAAGGTGCTGACCCACCGGTTTCTTCTGAAGGAATTGTGGGACGAACTGACCGACGCGCAATATCTGCGTGTTTACGTCCGCCAGCTCCGCCACAAGATCGAGGCCGATCCCGAGCGGCCGCAATATGTGCTGACCGAGACGGGGATCGGATATCGGCTGAAGGCGGGGGATTAGACCGCGCTGGAGACGCTTCTCTATCCCCTCATCCTAAGGAGCCAGGCTTGCGTGGCGTCTCGAAGGACGAAGGCCCGGACGCAGCAGCGAGGGCCTACATGGTTCGAGACGGCGCTTCGCGCCTCCTCACCATGAGGGGTCACCCGGCCTTTCGATGCCTCGCCGCCGGGCGATGCGTCTTGCGTGTGGTGCGGTGCCGTCTCGTGCTCCGCCGCGGATGGGAGCGCGCTGACGCCCGTCCTCGGCCACGCCCCTTCAAGCTTTGCTTCAGCGCGTCCATCAGATTGATGACGTTGCTCGGTCGCTCCTCGGGTGCGGGCAGCTCGATCTTCTTGCCGCTGGCTTTGCGCTTCACCAGCGCGTTCAGCGCGTCCTCATATTCGTCCTTGAATTTGCTGGGGTCGAAATGCGCCGCCTTGGTGTGCAGGATGTGGCCGGCGAGCTCGACCATGTCCTTGGTGATCTTCGGGCTCTTGATGTCGTCGAAGAACTGGTCTTCGTCGCGCAGCTCGTAGGGATAGCGTAACGTGGTGCCGAGCAAACCCTTGCCAAGCGGCTCGATGCTCATGACATGTTCGCGGTTGGTCAACACGATCCTGGCGAGTGCCACGCGCTCCTCGTCCTTCATGGCATCGCGAATCACCGCAAAGGCGTCCACCGCAGCCCTTCCATCGGGAGCGATATAGTAGGGGTGGTCGAGGTAGCGCTTGTCGATCTCCTCGCGCGGCACGAAGCTTTCGATGTCGATCGTATGATTGCTTTCGATCTGAACCGCTTCCAGCTCCTCGGGCTCGATCTCGACATATTTGCCCTTGCGTAGCTCGTAGCCGCGCCCCTTCTGATCCCTCTCGACGACGTCGCCGGTCTCGGCATCGACCATCTGCTGCTTCAGACGATTGCCGGTCTCCCGGTTGATCATGTGAAACCGTGTCTTCTCCGCAGCGGTCGTCGCGGGATAGAGGACGACCGGACAGGTCACCAGCGACAGCTTCAACGTTCCTTTCCAATAGGCGCGGGGAGCCATTCCAATCTCCAACGTTTTCAATGCGTTTTCGGAACTCCAACCCATCTTATGGGTTTTGGTTCCGAGTGGGACTTTGGCTGTGATACGCTTGAATGCACTTGCAAAAATGCGGGACCGATCGTGCTGCGAAACCTCTCCACCTATCGAAAAAAGCGGGATTTCGAGATCACCCCGGAGCCGTCTGGCGAGACGGCTGTTGCGCCATCGAAACAGCGGCGTTTCGTGATCCAGAAGCACGACGCGACCCGGTTGCATTACGATCTCCGGCTGGAGTTCGACGGCGTCTTCAAGTCCTGGGCGGTGACGAAGGGACCTTCGCTCGACCCGCGTGACAAGCGGCTCGCGGTCGAGGTCGAGGATCATCCGCTCGACTACGGCGATTTCGAAGGCACCATTCCGGAAGGACAATATGGCGGCGGCACAGTGATGCTGTGGGACCGCGGCACCTGGGAGTCGGAGGATCCGGAGCGCGGCTTCAAGAAGGGCGACCTGAAGTTCACGCTGCACGGCGGCAAGCTGCACGGTGGCTGGGTGCTTGTGCGCATGCGCAATCGCGGCGGCGAAAAGCGCACCAACTGGTTGCTGATCAAGCATCGCGATGAATATGCCCGCGAGGGCGAGGATAACACCATCCTGGAGGAAGACAAATCGGTCGCCTCCGGCCGAGCGATGAAGCAGATTGCTGAGGGCAAGGGGCGCGCGCCAAAGCCGTTCATGCTGGCGAAGGGGACAAAGGGCAAGGCCGACGCGGTCTGGCAGTCCAACCGCGCGGACAAGGAGGTGCGCACCATCAAGCCTGCGCCGCGCGCGGCTTTGAAGAAGGGCAAAGTGACGGCGGCGACAGCGAAGAAGGCGGAGATGCCGGACTTCGTCGCGCCGCAGCTCTGTACGCCGGTGCAGCGCCCACCCGCGGGCGAGAGCTGGTGCCACGAGATCAAGTTCGACGGCTACCGCGTGCAGCTTCGCGTCGAAGACAGCGAAGCGACGCTCAAGACTCGCAAGGGCCTCGACTGGACCCAAAAGTTCGCATCGATCGCCAAGGAAGCCGGCGCGCTACCGGACGTGCTGATCGACGGCGAGATCGTCGCGCTCGACCACAATGGTGCACCGAGCTTCTCCGCGCTCCAGGCGGCGCTGTCGAACGGCAAGTCCGATGACCTCATCTTCTTCGCCTTCGATCTCCTGTTTGCCGAAAGCCTCGACTTGCGCCGGCTGCCGCTCGCGGAACGCAAGACGCGGCTTAAGAAGCTGCTCGGCGCGCGCAAGAAGAAGTCGAGCCAGATCCGGTATGTCGAGCATTTCGAGAGTGGTGGCAATGCGGTGCTGCAATCGGCCTGCAAGCTCGAGCTCGAAGGTGTGGTCTCGAAGAAGCTCGACGCGCCCTATCGTTCGGGACGCACCGAAAGCTGGACGAAAGCGAAATGCCGCGCCGGCCACGAGGTCGTGATCGGCGGCTACAAGACCACGAATGGCAAATTCCGCTCGCTGATGGCGGGCGTGCACCGCGGCGATGATCTCGCCTTTGTCGGCATCGTCGGCACCGGCTTTGGTGCCGACAAGGTCAAGCGCATCATGCCGCTGTTGAAGGCGGCGGAGGCCAGGGAGAGCCCGTTCGGCGGTAAGAACGCGCCGAAGAAGACCCGCGACGTGCATTGGCTGAAACCCGAGCTCGTGGCCGAGATCGAGTTCGCGGGCTTCACCGGCGACGGCAATATTCGCCAGGCTGCGTTCAAGGGCCTGCGGCTGGACAAGCCCGCCGAGGAAGTCGAGGCCGAGACACCGGCAAAAACCGAGCTTGCCGAGCCCTCGCCGCGGAAGGGCAAGACGAAGGCCGCATCAAAGGCAAAAGCAAAACAGTCCGGCGCGGCCGAAGTGATGGGCGTCGTCATCTCGAAGCCCGACAAGGAGCTGTGGCCGAACGGCGGGGATGGCGAACCCGCCACCAAGCTCGATCTGGCGCGCTATTTCGAGGCGGTCGGCGAATGGATGATCGCGCATCTGAAGGGCCGGCCGTGCTCGCTCATCCGCGCGCCCGATGGCATCAAGGGCGAATGCTTCTTCCAGCGTCATGCCATGCAGGGCACGTCGAATCTTCTGGAGCTCGCAAAGGTCTCAGGCGATCGCAAGCCGTATTTGCAGATCGACCGCATTGAGGGGCTTGCGGCGGTGGCGCAGATCGGCGGCGTGGAGCTGCATCCCTGGAATTGTGCGCCTTACGCCTATGAGACGCCCGGCCGGCTGGTGTTCGACCTCGACCCCGCGCCGGACGTTGCGTTCACGGATGTGATCGAGGCGGCCAGGGAGATGCGGCAGCGTCTGTCCGATGTCGGCCTGGGGAGCTTCTGCAAGACCACCGGCGGCAAGGGCCTGCATGTCGTGGTCCCGCTGCTCCACGGCGCGCGTGACAAGGTCGACTGGAAGGAGGCGAAGGCCTTTGCGCAAGGTGTATGCCGCTGGATGGCCGACGACGATCCGCAGCGCTATCTGCTCAACATGTCGAAGAAGCTGCGCGAGGGCAAGATCTTCCTCGACTATCTGCGCAATGACCGCATGTCCACCGCGGTCGCTCCGCTGTCACCGCGCGCGCGCGACGGCGCCACCGTCTCCATGCCGCTGACCTGGGCCCAGGCGAAGAGCGATCTCGATCCGAGGCGATACACGCTGCGCACCGTGCCGGGCCTTTTGGCGCGGTCAAAGGCGTGGGATGGCTATGATGACGCGGCCGCATCGATCAAGGCGGCGATCAAGAAGCTGGCGGGGAAGGTGAAGTAGGCGCTGCGTGCAGCGCAGATGCGGAAGCCGTAGGATGGTCAAGCGAAGCGTGCCACCGCCTTTGTGCACATTGAGACAGAAGCGTGGGCACGGCGCTTTTGCGCCTTTGCCCACCCTGTGTGGGCTAGATCCGTCCCAGCAGCACCAATATCAGCAGGATGACGATGATCAGCCCCAGTCCGCCGCCGCCGTAATAGCCAGTGCCGTAGAAAGGGCCGCCGCCGATCCCGCTGAAGCCGCCGAGCAGTGCGATGATCAGAATGATCAGAATGATGGTACCGATGGACATGCAAATTTCCTCCAGCCCTTTGCAAGGGACGTTGCGCATTGATTGACGTTCCTCGGAGCAACTGGCCGCAGAAGTGAAAGTTCCTGAATCGGATCGCTACAAGACAGCTAGCAAGCGGAACCTTTTGCAATTTGGCGAGCCTGACTATGTGAAGAGGATCAGTGAGGAGGAGGGGAGGGCCATGTCAGCACCGCTCATCGTTTCGATCCCGCACCGGCTCGGTCGCGCGGAGGCCGCGCGTCGTCTGAAGTCCGGGCTTGGCCGCGCAGCCGCCAGCATTCCCGTGATGCAGGTCGAGGAAGAGCGCTGGGAGGGCGACCGCATGAATTTCCGCATCCGCGCGCTCGGCCAGGTCGCAGCCGGCCAGGTCGATGTCGGAGAGGATCAGGTGCGCGTCGAGGTCGTGCTGCCCTGGCTGTTGCACCGCTTCGCCGAGCTGGCGCAGGCCACCATTCGCAAGCGCGGGCAGTTGCTGCTGACCAAAGGCGACGGGAAGTAGGTCCTGTCGTCAGGCTTGGACGCGGGGGCGCGCCAGTCTTGCTGCGCTCGCAACGCGCGCCTTGAGCACCGTTGCGGGAAACGTGCGGAACGCCTGCGAGAGCCGCAGGTCGTTACCTTCCTGCCCTGCGATCGCATATCCTTTCACGTTGACGCTTGCGTCGAAGGCCTGGGCGGTCGGCCATTCGCGGCCGCCTTGCGTGAACGGAGCAAACAATCGTCCGACCAGGATGACGGCAGCATCGCGGCCGTGGCGCCGCGCGAAGGCGATGACGTGGTCGCCGTGCGGCCCGCTCACGTCGAGCGGATGATAATCGCCGCGGGTGAAGACATCGGCAAGCTCGGCGCGCAATTCGAGGAGACGCTGTGTCCAGGCGAGCTTGAGCCGGCCATCCTGCCAGTGCCGGCCAAGGCTGTCCCAATCCGGATTCTTGAGCGAGGCGAGCGCATCGCCTCGGGCGGCAAAATCAACCGGACGTCGGTTGTCGGGATCGACCAGCGACAGATCCCAGAATTCGGTGCCTTGATAGAAATCGGGTACGCCCGGCAGCGCTGCTTTCAGCGTGAGTTGGCTGAGCGAATTGAGCGCACCGAGCAGGGCGACGCGCCGGGCGAGGGTCTGGAGCGCATCCAGGAATTCGGCGGAGACGGTGGGGTCGAGGAGTTTCGCGATGAAATTCCGCAAACCCTGCTCGTAGGCCTCGTTCGGATTGAGCCAGCTCGTCTCCTCTTTGCCCTCCCGGGCGGCTTTGAGCGCGTAGGCCTGGATGCGGTCGATGAAGTTCGCGTCAGGCGGCGCGAATATCCATGCGCCGAGCAGCGTCTGGTAGAGCATGTATTCGAACGTCGCCGATGGCGCGCGCATCTCACCATGCGTCGTGATGTGCGGCACGTTCAGCACCTTCCAGCGTGCCACGGCACTCGTCCATTCACCCGGGATTTCGCTGAGCGCGGCAAGCCGTGCCCGCGCGTCCTCGCCGCGCTTGGTGTCATGCGTGGCCGTGGCCGTCATGCCATGTGGCCATTCCCTGGCGCGCGTTTTCATAACCTCGTGAAACGTCGGTGGCGCGAGAGCCTTTGCGGCGGGATCGCCGCCGACTTCGTTCAGTGCGAGCAGGCGGTGATAGCGATAGAAGGTCGTATCCTCCAGCGATTTCGCCATCATCGGCCCGGTGAACTGCTGCACCTTCAGCGCGAAGCGGCGCACGCGCGGGGTGCTGTGCGGCGGCCGATCCGGCTTGAGCAGGTCCATGGTCAGGGCATCGCGCAGGAAGTCGAAAATACCATCGTCTGCCGCGAACCACTCCGTACGAGCGCGCTCTATGGTCTTTTCGATCAGCTTGCGGTCGTGCGCGGTTGGTCCGCTCGTCGTGATGTAGGTGCGGTAGACCGGAAAATGCAGCACGTAGAGCTCGAGGGCCTGCCGCAGGCTGTCGGCGGAAAAGTCGCGGGTCGAGTAATGCCCATTGGCGATGCGGGCGAGCAGGCGCGACAGCACGGTGAATTCGCTGGTGAGAAGCGTGTCCAGCACGCGTCGCTTGGCTTCCATCAGATAAGGCGCAAGCCGCGGCGAGCGGTTGCTGATCTGGCGCCAGGTTTCGTCAAGCGCTTCGAGGCCCTTGGCATCGGCCAGCACATGAGTGATGACGTTCATCCACTCATAGCCTGTGGTGCCGTGAACGCCGGCGAAGCGTGGCAGCCGCTCGTGCTCGCACAGGATCTTTTCGATCACGGTGTAGAACGGCTTTCCCGTACCCTGCGCGTCGCGGACGATCCGGCGCAGCCGCTGGCAATATTGCGCGGGATCGCGCAAGCCGTCGATATGATCGAGCCGGATGCCCTGCAGCCTGCCGTCTGCGACCAACTGCTTGACCAGCCGGTGTGTGGCCGCGAAGGTGCTCGCGTCCTCGACGCGCAGGCCGGCAAGACCATTGACGTCGAAGAAGCGGCGATAGTTGATATCGCTGGAGGCGAGCCGCCAATGGCCGAGCTTGTAGTGCTGACGCTCGAGCAGGTGATGCAGGGCAAGCGTTTGTGTCGGGCGGTCCTTGGCCGAACGATAGGCGCGAAGACCTCGCTCCATGATTTCGGAAGCGCCGGCGATTGCACTCAGTTCGGCCTTGAAGTCCGGTGCTTCCTTGCGGTTCGGATGGCGCAGCCCCTTGTAGCGTTCGGCGACAGCCAGGAGACGCTTTCCTGCCTCGCTCTCGGTGGCATCCGCCTCCTTCACGGTCATCCGCAGGACTTCGCCGTAGCGCTCCGGCGCAATCGGCAGGCGGTGCTCGAAGTACCAGGCCGAAAGGCTGCCTTCGCCCGCGTCGAAGCGCAGCTCGATCTCGCCGCGTTCCAGCGCTTCGCCATAGGCCGAGCCGAGGATCGGTAGCAGCACGCCGCCGCGGGCGCGATACGGCAACTGGTCCCAGTCGATGTCAAAGGAGGCCGCGTGCGGCGAGGCCTGTCCCCATTCCAGCACGTCCAGCCAGTACGGATTGTCGGCGAAGTGGACGCTGACGTGGTTTGGAACGAAGTCGACGATCAGGCCGAGATCATGTCGCTTCAGCGTATCGCTGAAGCGGACGAAGCCGGCTTCGCCGCCGAGTTCGGGATTGAACTGGCTGTGGTCGACGATGTCGTAGCCATGGGTCGAGCCCTTGCGCGCCTTCATCAGCGGCGAGGCGTAGACATGCGTGATGCCGAGCGCGTCGAGATAGGGTACGACCCGGGCGGCGTCGTCGAAGTTGAAATCGGCGGTGAATTGCAGGCGATAGGTTGCGAGCGGGATGGCGGGAGGCATGCTCACCTCGCAAGGCGCCAGACCACCGACCAGGGCGCAAGTCGGCCACCGGGTTCGCCGCCCCAGATCGGCGTGCCAGTCGAGTTTGGTGAGGTGACGTCGCGATCGGACAGGTTGGCGGTCAGGCGCAGCGTCGTGCCGTCTCCCATGCGCCAATGCGCGGTCAAGAGGCCGCTGTCCTCAGCCTGGGCCTCGCCAAAGGCCGCGCCGGCAAGCCGTGGCATGATTTCGGTGCGGCGAATGTGCAGGAGCTCGCGCACCAGCGTCAGCCGCGCGTCGTGCTCCGGGCTGCGCAAGTCCCAATCGAGCACGGCGGATTGCGGAGTTGCCGGATCGAGCGGGTCGGGCACCTCGTCGCCATACTTTGCATAGGCCCAGGCATATTCCTGGCGCCGTCCCTTGCGGACGGCATTGGCGAGATCGCCGTGGAAATCGCAGAAGAACGGGAAGGGCTTCTTCGAGCCCCACTCCTCGCCCATGAACAGCATCGGCACCATCGGCGCGAGCAGGGTAACGGCGAGCGCCGCCTCGACCGCGCTGGGGCTCGCAATGCTCTCCAGCCGATCGCCGAACGGCCGGTTGCCGATCTGATCGTGGTTTTGCAGGAAATTGACGAAGGTGTCCGGCGGAAGCTGCCGGCTCGGCTCGCCCCGCGGCTTGTTGCCCCAGAACGCGGAGACTTCGCCCTGATAGACGAAGCCCGACGCCAGCGCACGCGCGAGATCGCCGCGCGGCGAGCGCTGATAGTCGCCATAATAGCCGGAGGACTCGCGCGTCAGCATCACGTGCCAGACGTGATGATAGTCGTCGTTCCACTGTCCCCGATATTTTCCGTTCGGCGGCTCCTCGGTGGGATCGAGCAGGCTCGCGCGATTGTCGCCATTCTCCAGCACGAGATGGATGTGCCGCCCGGTGGCCTGCGCGAGTTGGCCAGCGGCGACGCTGAGATCGTGCAGTACCGACTGCTCGCCCGGGAACGCCATGATGTGATTGGCGGCGTCCAGCCTCAGGCCATCGAAGCGGTAGTCACCGAGCCAGCAAAGTGCATTCTCGACCGCGAAGGCGCGGACCTGCGGTACGCGATAATCGATCGTGCTGCCCCATGGCGTATGCGCATCGGTGAAGAAGTTCGGCGCGTAACGCCCGAGATAGTTTCCCTCGGGGCCGAAGTGGTTGTAGACGACATCGAGAAAGACCATGAGGCCGCGCAAGTGCGCTTCGTCGATCAGCGTCTTCAAGTCTTCGGGCCGGCCATAGGCGCTGTCGGGCGCATACCACAGCACACCGTCATAGCCCCAGCCGCACTTGCCGGCGAAGTCCGCCAGCGGCATCAATTCCAGCGCAGTGATGCCGGTCGCAACGAGATGATCGAGCCTGTCGATCATGGCACGATAGCTTCCTTGCTGTGTGAAGGTGCCGACATGGGCTTCCAGCAGCACCGTCTCGTGCCACGGGCGGCCGCGCCAATCTCCGGCGCGCCACTCGAAACCGTCGTGGTCGATCACCTCGCTCGGCCCGAACACGTCGTCGGGCTGGAAAGCCGAGGCGGGATCCGGTACATCGAGCTCGTCGTCGATCCTGAACTGGTAGCGGGCGCCCGCCGTCAGCCCGGCAATATCGGCCACGTACCAGCCGTCCTCGCGACGCCGCATCGCATGGCGCTTATCGAGCACGAGGTCGACCCGCCTCGCGCCGGGCGCCCAGAGGCGGAACGAGACGCCGTCCTTGCTGGCCTTGGCGCCAAAGGATGGCCTCATAGCGCGCCCGCGAAGGCGAGCACCGAGCGCGGCGGCGCCTTACTGTCGGTGCCAGGCAGGAAATCGACCGTGTTCAACTTGGCATCGGTCGTATTCAGAATCTGCTGCCAGCTCTTGTATTCGGCCATTTTGGGCAATTTGAATCCAATCTCTTCCGGTGCCGCGTTCAGGACAATAAAGATCGCGGGCACGCCGGGTTCCAGCGGGCCGAGCACATAGGCGAGGAATCTCCCTTCCGGGAAATTCCAGTCGCTCTCCGTCATCTCCTCGGCCGCCGGTGTCAGCCACAGGACGCCATAGGAGCCGTCGGCGCGGCGGCCGTCGAGCCAGCGCTGGCTGCGGAGCTGCGAGAAGCGGCGACGGATTTCGGCGAGCTGGCCGACGAACTCGACCATGTCTTCGCCGTTCCTGCCGAGATTGTCCCAAAGTACCCAGCCCACCTCATTGTCCTGGCAATAGGCATTGTTGTTGCCGGACTGGGTGTTGCCGACCTCGTCGCCCGCGAGCAGCAGCGGCGTGCCTTGCGCGAGCATGAGGCAGGCGAGCACGTTTCTGCGGAGCTGGCGGCGCAGCGACAGGATTTGTGGGTCGTCGGTCGGGCCCTCGACGCCGCAATTGTTGCTGTGGTTGTCGTTGGAGCCGTCGCGATTGTCCTCGCCGTTGGCCTCATTGTGCTTCTGGTTGTAGCTGAAGAGATCGGCGAGGGTAAAACCGTCATGCACGGTGATGTGGTTGATGCTGGCGCGCAGCTTCCGGCCGTCATGGTGGAACAGGTCGGATGACGCCGTCATGCGGCTCGAGATATCGCCGATCAGACTGCCTTCGCCGCTCCAGTAGCGGCGCAGGGCGCTGCGGTAGCGATCGTTCCATTCCGACCATTGTGAGGGAAAGGCGCCGACCTGGTAGCCGCCAAGGCCGAGGTCCCAGGGTTCGGCGACGAGCTTGACGCCCTGGAGCACCGGATCCTGGCGGACCGCGGTCAGGAACGAGCTGCCGCGATCAAACCCGTTGGGTCCGCGCGCCAGCGTGGTGGCGAGATCGAAGCGGAAGCCGTCGACATGGCAGACCTCGACCCAGTAGCGCAGCGAATCCGTCACCATCTGGAGCACGCGCGGATGGGTGAGGTTCACCGACGAGCCGCAGCCGGTGAAGTCGTCGTAGTAGCGTCGATTCTCGCGGTTCAGCCAGTAATAGGACGCGTTGTCGATGCCTCGGAAGGACAGCGTCGGGCCGAGATGGTTGCCTTCGGCGGTGTGGTTGTAGACGACGTCGAGCATTACCTCGATCCCGGCGTCATGCAGGCGCGCCACGGTGGTCCGGAAGGAATCCAGCGGATTGTCCTGGGCGTAGCGCGGCTCAGGCGCAAAGAAAGCGAGGGTGTTGTAGCCCCAGTAATTGACGAGCTTCTTCTCCACCAGCACCCGGTCGTCGATGAAGCCGTGAATCGGCAGCAATTCGACGGTGGTCACACCTAACCGCTTCAAATGCTCGATCATGGCGGGCGAGGACAGTCCGCCAAACGTACCGCGCAGGTTCGGCGGCACGTCATCGCGCCTCTGCGTCAGCCCCTTGACGTGGGCCTCGTAGATGATCGTCTCGTCCCACGGGATGTTCGGGCGGATTTCGCGCCGGCCCCAGTTGAAGGTCTCGTCGACGACCACGGCCTTGATCATGCCGCGTGCATTGTCGCGCCGATCGAACGACAAATCCTCACGCGGGCTGCCAGTGCGATAGGCGAAATGCGCGTCGCTCCACACCAGCCGCCCGGCGAGCCGCTTGGCATAGGGGTCGAGCAGCAGCTTGTTGGGATTGAAGCGATGGCCATGCTCGGGCTCGTAGGGGCCGTGCACGCGGTAGCCGTAGAGTTGGCCCGGCGAGACGTCGTTCAGATAGCCGTGCCAGACATCCTCGGTGCGCTCGGGCAATTCGATGCGCTCGAGCTCGCGCCGGCCCTGGCTGTCGAACAGGCACAACTCAACCTTCTGCGCGTTGGCGGAAAACAGCGCGAAGTTGGTGCCGCGTCCGTCCCAGCTTGCACCGAGGCGTGCGGGCGTTCCGGCGGTCAGTCGCATGATTCAGCTTTCCGGAACGAGGAAGATCGCTGCCAGCGGCGGAATGGTCAGGCGCAGCTCCGGCGTCTTGCCGTCGACCGCCTGCACCTCTCCGACGTTCCCGACATTGCTGCCGCCATAGTGAGCGGAGTCGGAATTGAGGACCTCGTGCCACTTGCCGGCGAATGGCACCCGGACGCGATAGTTGCGATAGACGTTCGGCGAGAAGTTCACGATCACGAGACAGCGCGCGCGGGCGTCGAATCCTTTGCGGAGCCAGGCGAACACATTGCGGTTGGCGTCATCAGTGATCAGCCATTCGAAGCCGGCCTGATCGCAATCCATCTGATGCAGTGCAGGTACGGCGCGATAAAGTCGGTTGAGGTCGCGGATCAGCGACTGGATGCCGGAATGGTTTTTGTATTCGAGCAGATGCCAGTCGAGCGACTGGTCGTGATTCCATTCCCTCCCCTGCGCGAACTCGCCGCCCATGAACAACAGCTTCTTGCCGGGATGGCCGAACATGAAGCTGTAATAGGCACGTAAGTTCGCAAAGCGCTGCCATTCGTCGCCGGGCATGCGGCCGAGGATCGATCGCTTGCCGTGCACGACCTCGTCGTGAGACAGCGGCAGGATGAAGTTTTCCGAGAAGGCGTAGTGCAGGCCGAACAGGATCTCGCCGTGGTGGTGCTTGCGGTAGATCGGATCCTTGCTGATGTAGTTCAGCGTGTCGTGCATCCAGCCCATGTTCCACTTGTAGCCGAAGCCGAGGCCGCCATATTCGACGGGCCGGGAAACCTGCGGCCAGGCGGTGGACTCCTCCGCGGCGGTCGTGGCTTGCGGAAAGCGTGCGAACACTTCCGTATTGAAGCGCCGCAGGAACGCGATCGCCTCGATGTTCTCCCGCCCGCCATACTGGTTCGGGATCCACGCGCCCGCAGGGCGGCTGTAATCGAGATAAAGCATGGACGCGACCGCATCGACGCGCAGGCCGTCGATGGCGTAGCGCTCCAGCCAGAACAGCGCGTTCGATACCAGGAAGTTCGTGACTTCGGTGCGACCGTAGTTGTAGATCAGCGTGCCCCAATCGAGGTGGCGACCCTGTAAGGGGTTGGCATGCTCGTAGAGCGCGGTGCCGTCGAAATGGCCGAGGCCGTGCGGATCGTCGGGGAAATGTCCGGGCACCCAGTCGAGCAGCACGCCGATGCCTTCGCGATGGCAGGCATCGACCAGCGCGGCGAAATCCTCCGGCGGGCCGAACCGGCTGGTCGGCGCATAGAGGCCGGTCGGCTGGTAGCCCCAGGACCCGTCAAAGGGATGCTCACTGACGGGCAGGAATTCGAGATGGGTGAAGCCCATGTCCCGCGCATAGGCCGGAAGCTGCTCGGCGAGCTCGCGGTAGGTCAGCCATTCGTTGTCGCCCTTGCGCCGCCAGGAGCCGAGATGCACCTCGTATATCGACATCGGTGCCGAGAGCGCGTTGATGCCGTCCGGCGCCGGCCGTGGGCGCGGCAGGTGCGCTTCGTCAAACACGATCGACGCCGTCTTCGGCCGCAGCTCGGCGGCAAACGCCAGCGGATCGGACTTCAGCGGCAGATTGTGGCCGTGTGGTCCGACCATATCGAACTTGTAGTGATCGCCCGCCTTTGCATGCGGGATGAACAGCTCCCAATAGCCGACGCCGCGCACGCGCATCGGGTGGCGCCGAGCGTCCCAGAAATTGAAGTCGCCGACCACGCTGACCCGCCGCGCGTTTGGCGCCAGCACGACGAAGCCGACGCCATCGACGCCGTCGAGCGTCATGGGATGCGCGCCGAGCTTGTCATAGAGCCGCTGATGCGTGCCTTCGCCGAGCAGGTAGAGATCGAAATCGGTCAGGATCGGCGGAAAGCGATAGGGATCTTCGAGCTCGACGACATTGCCGCCGAACGTCGCGCGCAGCTGGTAGCGCTTGGCGCCATTGGGCAACGCGCCCGCGAATAGGCCGGACTCGTGGATGCGGTCGAGTTTCGCCACCTCGCCATGCTCGCCGACCGCCTCGACATTGGAGGCCTCGGGCAGGAAAGCGCGCACCACGCTCTTGTCGCCTTCGGGATGGAGCCCGAGATAATGGAAGGGATCGGAGTGGCGGCCCTCGATGATCGCATAGGCCTCGGCAGACAATTTAGGCATGTGCTTCGCTCTCCGCATTGGACAGAATGCGAAGCAGCCCGGTCAGTGGTGCATTGAGCGCCTCCGGCCGGTGGGACAGTTCGTACTCCACCTCATCGAATGCTTTATCAAGCAGGAAGAATGTTAACAGGCCGTCCGCCGAATGCGGATCATTTGTCTGCAGGCGCCGGTCTGTCATGGCCTCGCGATAGGCGGTGAGGAACGTTGCCGTGGCGCGCTCGCGCCATTCGCCGAGCGCGGTCGCAAGCCGTCCCCGCTCGTCCGGCGCGCCCTTGAGCGCGCGGTCGAGCGCCGCGGTCACGGCAAGGTCGATCGAGCATACGAGGCTCGCGACGTCGCGCGCAGCGGGTGCCTTGCGCCGCCGCTCGGCCAGGGGGAGATGGGGATTGCCATCGAAGTCGATGATGAAGATGTCGTCCTTCACGATCAGAATCTGCCCGAGGCGGAAGTCGCCATGATGACGGATGTTCAACCCGCCGACGTCGGATGGCAATAGCCTCGTGAGCAGGCTTGAAAGGGCCGGACGCCGGTCCAGGAGCTGGTCGACCAGCGGGCGATCGGCCTCCCGCAAGCCGTTGCGGCTTTGGGCCAGCGTTTCAAAGGTACGTTCGGCGCGCCGCAGGAGATCCGTGGTCCATTGGGCGACGTGCGTGGAGGCGACCGGCTCGGGCGCGAGATCGGCGCCCTCGGCCCGGGCGAGCGCGATATGCAGCTCCGCCAGGCGTCGGCCCGTCTGGGCGAGGTAATGCAGATAGGGCACCTGGTCCTTGTTCTCGCGCGGGGCTTCGCTCGCGGCGAGCAGGCGCTGCTCATCGATGTAGCGATTGAGATAGCCCGACGTCACCGCCCAGCCGTCGCCCTGGTTCTCGACATAGGCATGCACGACGCCGACGGCGCTCCGCTGGCCTTCCTCCACCAGCTCGGCGCTGCCAAGCAGCGCGGGCGCATTCGCGAACTGGGCGACCTCGGTGAGGTAGTAACCGAGCTCGATCTCCGGGTTGGTGCCGGTTTCGAGCCGGCGATAGATCTTGGTGACATATTGATTGTCGACCAGCGCGGTGCTGTTGGCCTGCTCGATGGCGCGGATCTGCTCCGGCTGCTTGACGGTGTCCGCACCGAAGCGGCTGGTCGGCTTGAAGTCCAGCCGCAGATTGTTCTCCTCGACGATCAGGGACTGGCTGAGATTGCGCAGGAACAGTCCTATGAAGATCTGATCGGTCGCGACGTCGAGCAGCGTTCCTTCGCGCGCGCCCTGGCGCACCGCGGCCAGTGCCCTCGGGTTGAAGCGTTCACGGTCGAAGCGAACCCATTCGATCTGCATCGGCAGCACATAGCGCGACGTGACGCCGCGCTGCGTCGCCTCGAAGAACGCCAGCCAGGGCCGGTTGTCTCCGATGTCGCAGAACGGGACAGCCGAAGTCAGGGTTGGCCGGATCTGCTTGGGACTGCGCTCCGGATACCAGCGGGTCCGCGACAAAAATCCCGGCAGCACCTCGCGCTCGAAGACGCCGCGCTCGCGCGCAAGCGAAACCCAGGTCGAGTTGACCGGCACCACCAGCGTCTCGAACTCGGGCACGGCGCGTGGCGTCACCGGCTCGGACTTGTCGCGCTCGCGGAGCTGGAACCAGTAGTAGCCATAGGGCCCGAGCGTGATCATGTAAGGCAGCTCGCCGATCGCAGGAAAGCGCGTGCGGCCGAGCATTTCCTGCGGAACCCGGTCCTTCCACGGCGACAAGTCGAGCTCGGTCGCCTGTGCTGCGCGCGAGAGATTGGCGATGCACAGGATGACCTCGTCGCCATATTGCCGGACATAGGCCAGCACGGAACGATTGGCCGGGCGGATGAAGGTCATGCTGCCGCGGCCGAAGGCGAGCGTCGACTTGCGCACCGAGATCAGGCGCTTGGTGGCGCTGAGCAGCGAGGACAGGCTGCGCGACTGTGCCTCCACATTGACCGCCTCATAGCCATAGACGGGGTCCATGATCAGCGGCGCGTAGAGGCGGGCCGGGTCGCAGCGCGAGAATCCGCCATTGCGGTCCGGGCTCCACTGCATCGGCGTGCGCACGCCATTGCGGTCGCCGAGATAGATGTTGTCGCCCATGCCGATCTCGTCGCCGTAGTAGATGATCGGCGTGCCCGGGAACGACAGCAGGAGCGAGTTCATCAGCTCGATCTTGCGCCGGTCGTTGTCCATCAATGGCGCAAGCCGCCGGCGGATGCCGAGATTGATGCGGGCCCGCGGATCGTTGGCATAGGTCGACCAGAGATAGTCACGCTCGACGTCGGTGACCATCTCCAGCGTCAGTTCGTCATGGTTGCGCAGGAACAGCGCCCATTGACAGCTCGATGGAATGTCCGGCGTCTGGCGCAGGATATCGGTGATCGGAAAGCGGTCCTCCTGCGCGATCGCCATGTAGATGCGCGGCATCAGCGGGAAATGATAGGCCATATGGCATTCGTCGCCGCGGCCGAAATATTCCTGCACGTCCTCCGGCCATTGATTGGCCTCGGCCAGCAGCAGCTTACCCTTGGAGTAGGCATCGAGCTCCTGGCGCAGCCGCTTGATGATGGCATGCGTTTCGGGAAGGTTCTCGTTCGAGGTGCCCTCGCGCTCGCAGAGATAAGGGATCGCGTCTAACCGGAATCCGTCGACACCGGCGTCGAGCCAGCGCTTCATCACCTGGATGATGGCGCTGACCACCCGTGGATTGTCGAAATTGAGATCAGGCTGGTGCGAGAAGAATCGGTGCCAGTAGAACGCGCCGGCCTCCGGATCCCAGGTCCAGTTCGACTTCTCCGTGTCCGTGAAGATGATCCGCGTGCCCTGATATTTCTGGTCCGTGTCGCTCCAGACATACCAGTTGCGGGCGCTCGAGCCCGCCGGGCTCCGTCGCGCGCGCTTGAACCATCTGTGCTGGTCGGAAGTGTGATTCACGACGAGCTCGGTTATTACCCGCAGGCCGCGCCGTTGCGCCTCCTGGATGAAGCGCTTGAAATCCTTCATCGTCCCAAAATCGGGATTGACCGAGCCGTAATCGGCGATGTCGTAGCCGTCATCGCGGCCGGGCGAGGGATAGAACGGCAACAGCCACAGCGTGGTGACGCCGAGATCCTGCAAGTAAGGCAGTCTTTCGGTCAGCCCGGCGAAGTCGCCGATGCCGTCGTGATTGCTGTCGGCAAACGCCTTGACGTGGAGCTGGTAGATGATCGCGTCCTTGTACCAGAGCTCGTCCACGACCTCGGCAGCTTCGATCTTCTTCTCGTCAACGGAGGAAAGAACGTTCATGCCGTAGATCCTCACGCCAGGCAACGGAACAAGAGCGCCGGATCGCGATAGGGATCGATGCGCAGCCGGATTCCGCCCCATTCGATTGCGGACTGCTCGCCGGTAAGAAGGTTCTCAACGCGTGCGACGTAGCGACGTTCCCCGTTGAGGTCGACCGTGACGTCGTCAAGCCGGAGCCAAATCTCCCGCACGTCGGGCGACAGTGCGATGGCGACGAGGACGGTGTTGGTCCGGTCAATCGACTCCTTGACGAACGCGATCACGTCGCCATCGTCGATGCCGAGAAAGCGCAAATTCGACGTCTGTTGCAACGCCTTGTTGTCGCGGCGGATGCGATTGAGTCCGGCGATGTAGGGTTTGATGTTGCCGGGCCGGTCCCAGTCGCGAACCCTGATCTCGTATTTTTCGGAGTCGAGATATTCCTCGAGCCCCGGAACGGCCTGATGCTCGAGCAGCTCGAAGCCGCTATAAATGCCGTAACTGCCCGACAACATGGCTGCCAGCGCGATGCGCGACTTGAACATCCAGGGCTCGCCGCTCTGGAGGTGATACGGCAAGACGTCAGGTGTGTTGACGAACAGGTTGGGGCGATAGAAATCGCGTTCGGGATAGCCGGTCATTTCAGTCAAATATTGCTCCAACTCCCATTTTTGGGTTCGCCACGGAAAATAGCTGAAAGACTGAGCGAAGCCGAGCTTGGCGAGGCCCTTCATCGGCTTCGGACGAGTGTAGGTCTTGGAGAACAGGATTACCTCGGGGTGCCGGCGGCGAATGTCGCAGATCAACCACTCCCAAAAGCTCAGGGGCGCAGTGTCGTGATTGTCGATCGCGAAGATGGTCACACCATGGTCGACCCAGAACAGCATGACATCGCGGAAGGCGTTCCACAATTCGCCTCGAGTCAGGCAGGAGAAATCGGGAACGACGATGTCAGGATAGTCAACTGTCCGCATCGAGCCGTCCGCCCGCCATTTGAACCATTCCGGATGCTGCGTCAGCCAGGGATGATCCGGCGAACACTGAACCGCGAAATCGAGCGCGAGTTCGACGCCGTATTCAAGGCAGGTCGCAACCAGCACACGGAAATCCTCGTTGGTACCGAGCTCTGGATGCAGTGCATCGTGACCGCCGCCGGCCGCACCAATGGCATAGGGGCAGCCGGGATCGCCTGCGGCGGCCACCGGCGAATTGTTGCGGCCCTTGCGGCGGGTGCGGCCGATCGGATGGATCGGCGTGAAGTAGAGCACGTCGAAACCCATCGCGGCGATATCGCCGACACGCGCGATGCAATCCCTGAGTGTGCCATGCTGGCCCGCTACCTTGCCCTGGCTGCGCGGCATCATCTGGTACCAAGTGCTGAAGCGGGCCTCCTCGCGGTCGGCGAGCAGCGGGAAGAGAGGCGAGCGGGTGAGGTCGGGCCGCGCCTGGCTGTCGGCCATGGCATTCCTCAGCTCCTCCGCCATCAGCGGGGTGACCTCGCCGGTCTGCAGGAAATCCTCGCATTGCCGCAGGATGATTGCCGCGGCGTCGTCGTCTGCACCATGGGCCTTGGTCAGGAGGGCCGCGCCCTCGATCGCATCGAGCGTGACATCGGCTCCGCACCGCTGCCGGAGCTTGAGCCCATGGCACCAAGTCGCGAATTCGTCGGTCCAGGCCTCGATCGCGTAGACATATTGGCCCGGTTCTGGCGGGGTGAACGCGCCGACCCAGCGGTCATTGCCATGATGAAGCATTGGCGTGCGCTGCCATTCCCGATCCTGCTCGTGGCGCCAGAGCAGCGCGGCGCTGACCGAGTCATGGCCGCCGCGATAGATGTCCGCCCAGACATCGACGCGCTCGCCCGCGACGCGCTTGACCGGGAAGCGGCCGCCATCGACCAGCGGATAGACGTCCTCAATAAGGAAGGCGCCGCCGGTTGCGACACTCTCGACAGTTTGAATTGTCTTGTTCACGGTGATGCCATTGACAAGAAAGTATCGTCTCGTGTCCCTTGTCGGGAACCGACGCTTGATACCTATATAGAAAGCCTCTTGTGTGTCATTAGTTCCCTCACGGAACGACGTCAGCGGTCACGGAGTTGAGCCTGACTATCTTCTTCCTTCGCCTCATAAAAATGGGTGCCGCCCAATTTAAGGCGGCCTGCAAACCGCGTGCCGAATGGATCTTTTAGCTGAAGCCAGAACCAAGGGCGTCCAGTCCGAATTCATCGATGCCTTGGGCAAGCTGCGGGTCACCGCGCCCGATGCCCTCGCGTCGATCCTCAAGGCCCTGCCGGAGCAGCACGCCTACCGCTTCGTCAGCGGTGCTGTCGTGGTCCGCTCCGGCCGGCAGCCACACACCGACCTTACTGAAGCGGCCAAGCTTCCGCTGCGTTGGTCCGTCGTCAACGACACTGTGCTGGTCGCCCAGGGCGAGGCGCGCGAGCGCGTCATCGTCTGGCCCGACAATCTGCCGTCGGGCTACCATCGGCTGAAACTCGTCGATGCGTCCGGCGCGGCGGAAGAGGCGCCGCTGATCGTGGCGCCCGAGCGCGCTTTCACTGGCGATTTCGACCGCGGCTGGCTGCTTGCGGTGCAGCTCTACAGCGTTCGCTCCGCGCGCAATTGGGGGATTGGCGATTTCACGGATCTGGCCGATCTCGTCGTTCTTGCCAAAGAGCTCGGCGCCGATGGCGTCGGACTCAATCCGCTGCACGTGCTGTTCGATGACCGCCCGGCCGATTGCAGCCCCTATTCGCCGAACAGCCGGCTGTTCCTCAATCCGCTCTACATCGACGTGGAGAAAATTCCGGAGTTTTCGCCAGGTCTGCTGCCGGATGCGCGCGCGACCGCGGCATCCTTACGCGAGGGCGATCGCGTCCGGTATCGCGAGGCGGGGCCGTTGAAATGGCGCGGCCTGCGCGCCGCGTTCGATGCGTTCAAAGCCAAGGCTGGCCTTGGGCGCCGACAGGCATTCGATGCCTTCCGTCTCGAACGGGGATCGCTGTTGTCGCGCTTTGCCTGTTTCGAGGTACTGCGCCATCGCTTCACGGGACGACCGTGGTGGGAATGGCCGACGGAGTGGCAGCGGCCGGACGAAACAAAATGCGCGGAGATGCGCGCAGGCCCCGATCACGACGAGCTCGAGTTCGTCGAGTTCGTGCAGTGGACGGCCGATTGGCAGTTAGCTGCGGCCCAGGAGCTTGCAGGCCGGCTCGGCATGAAAGTTGGTCTCTATCTCGACGTCGCGGTCGGCGTGCAGTCCGACGGGTTCGACGCCTGGAACGAGCAGGGCGCAATCTCCCGCCACCTCGCGGTCGGCGCGCCGCCCGATGTTCTGAACACGGTGGGCCAGGATTGGGGTCTTGCCGGCTTC
Organism: Bradyrhizobium sp. CB82; assembly: GCF_029714405.1. Classification (NCBI taxonomy): domain Bacteria; kingdom Pseudomonadati; phylum Pseudomonadota; class Alphaproteobacteria; order Hyphomicrobiales; family Nitrobacteraceae; genus Bradyrhizobium; species Bradyrhizobium sp. CB82. The sequence goes on from NZ_CP121650.1 coordinate 2,324,619, forward strand.
AATGCCGGCGGCCTGGAGGCGCAGTCGTTCGTACCGTTCGCTGACATGCTGGCGGCCTCGATGCGCCATGCCGGCGCGATCCGGCTCGATCACGTGCTGGGTCTGAAACGGCTTTATCTCGTGCCGCGTGGCTTCAAGCCGGACAACGGCGCCTATGTGCAGATGCCGTTCGAGGCGCTGCTGGCGGCGGTCGCGTGTGAAAGCGCCGCTCACAAATGCATCGTGATCGGCGAGGATCTCGGCACCGTGCCGGAAGGCTTTCGTGAGACCATGCAGGACTGGGGCATCTGGTCCTATCTCGTGATGATGTTCGAGCGCGATGACGCCGGGCGCTTCCATAATCTCGATCATTACCGGTCCAACGCGCTGGTCACCTTGAATACGCATGATCTGTGTACCTATGCCGGCTGGCGCTCATTCAGCGATCTCAAGATGAAGCTCTCGCTCGGCCTCGACCCCGGCGAGAACGAGGAGGCGCGCTGGCACGCGCTCGGCATGCTCGACGAGATCCTGCGCTCCAACGCCATTCAAGCCAACGACCTCTATTCGGTGCTGGCCTTCCTGTCCCGGACGCCGTCGCGCCTCCTCGCGGTGTCGCTCGAGGATCTCCTGGGCGTGGTCGACCAGCCGAACATTCCCGGCACGATCGATGAGCACCCCAACTGGCGCCAGCGGCTGCCGGTCGTGCTGGAAAAGATCGCGTCGAGCATCGATCGCGCCGCGCTGAAGGCCGCAACGCGGGAGCGGTCGCACGGTTAGAGTCCAGCCGCGACAATTTCAGGTAGGTCACACGGAATTGTCAAAGATCGAAGACTATGCGCTGATCGGCGATTGCGAGACCACTGCCCTCGTCGGCCGCGACGGCTCGATCGACTGGCTATGCTGGCCTGCCTTCGATTCCGACGCCTGCTTCGCCGCGATCCTCGGCACCAGGAGGAACGGGCGCTGGCAGATTGCGCCGAGCCAAGCCCTGACGGCTTGCTCCCGCCGTTATCTCGGCAACACGCTGATCCTCGAGACCCGTTTCGAGACGGACGGCGGCTCCGTCGCCTTGATCGACTTCATGCCGCCGCGCGGCAGGGCATCCGACATCGTGCGGCTGGTGCGCGGCCTGAAAGGCCGCGTCAAGCTCAGGATGGAGCTCATCATCCGCTTCGGCTTCGGCGTCGATATCCCCTGGGTCCGGCGGACCGAGGATCGCTCCGCCGTGCTTGCGATCTGCGGGCAGGACATGACGGTGCTCCGCACGCCCGTCGAGACCCGCGGCGAGGACTTGACCACAATCGCGGAGTTCGAGGTCGCCGCGGGCGAGACCATCCCCTTCGTGCTGACCTATGGCCCGTCGCATCTCGCGCCGCCCGAGGCAATTGATCCCGAGCGCGCATTCGCGGAGACAGAAGCCTTCTGGAAGGACTGGTGCGGCCACGCCAATCGCGACGGCGATTATCACGATCTCATCATGCGCTCGTTGATCACCCTGAAGGCGCTGACCTTTGGTCCGACCGGAGGCATTGTCGCAGCGCCGACCACGTCGCTGCCGGAAAAGCTCGGCGGGATGCGCAACTGGGATTACCGCTTCTGCTGGCTGCGCGATGCCACCTTCACGCTGCTGGCGCTGATGAACTCCGGTTACACCGAGGAGGCATCCAGCTGGCACAATTGGCTGTTGCGCGCCGCCGCCGGCTCGCCGGCAAACATGCAGATCATGTACGGCATCTGGGGCCAGCGGCGGCTGCTCGAATGGGAGGCCGATTGGCTCGACGGCTATGAGGGGGCGAAGCCGGTTCGCGTCGGCAATGCCGCCCACGCGCAATTGCAGCTCGATGTCTATGGCGAGCTGATCGATGCGTTCCACCAGTCGCGCATGGTGAAGCTGAAGCTCGATGACGAGAGCTGGGCGCTGGAATGCGCCGTGCTCCAGCATCTGGCCGAGGTCTGGGATCATCCCGACCACGGCATCTGGGAGCGACGCGGCCAGGCCAAGCACTACGTCTTCTCGAAGGTGATGAGCTGGGTCGCCTTCGACCGCGGTATCAAGAGTGCCGAGACCTTCGGCTTCAAGGCGCCGCTGCTGCACTGGCGCACCTTGCGCGACGCCATCCACCGGGACGTCTGTCAGAGAGGCTTCGATCCCGAGGTGAACGCTTTCGTCGAATCCTACGGTTCGAAGGTTCTCGACGCCAGCTTGCTGTTGCTGCCGGCCGTCGGCTTCCTTCCGGCAAAGGATCCGCGGGTGCGCGGAACGATCACCGCGATCGAACAGCACCTGATGCGCGACGGATTCGTGCTTCGGCACGATCCGCGCGAAGTGTCCGAGGAGACGCAGCCGATCGAGGGCGCGTTCCTCGCCTGCAGCCTGTGGCTTGCCGATGCTCATGTGCTCGCTGGCGACCTCGACCGGGCGCAGGCGCTGTTCGATCGCGTGGTCAGCATCGCCAATGACGTCGGGCTCCTGGCCGAGGAATACGACTCGGTGGCGTGTCGCCAGACCGGAAATTTCCCGCAGGCGCTGACCCACATCGCCCTGATCAACACCGCACACAATCTGTCGGCCGCAAGGACCCACAGCGAGAAGCCGGCGGTGCAGCGGTCGCAATAAATGGCTTATTGTTTGAGCATGATCTCCGTGCAAACGCGTTCCGCGTTTGTCGCGAGGGAAAACCGCTTCACACCATTCCGGATCATGCTCTAAAGCGTGATGGCATTAAGTTCGATAGCCTGAATTTTTGAGGTAGTTGGCGCATTCCTCTGAGGTAAAGGCATCGAGTGCGTTGCCGATTGCGGTGCAGACTGCGTCGACAGTTCGCGCGGCAGCTTTGCGAAGCAGGTGCTTGAGCTTGGCAAAGACCTGCTCGATCGGGTTCAGGTCGGGCGAGTATTTTGGCAGGAAGAAGAGCTTGGCCCCGACCGAACGGATGAGCTGGCGAACTGCTTTGCTCCTGTGGCTGCCGAGGTTGTCCAAGATGACGATATCGCCGGGTCGAAGGACGGGCAGAAGAACCTTCTCGACATAGGCGCGAAAGCTCACGCCGTCGATCGGCCCCTCGATGAACCATGGAGCATCGATCCGGTCGTGGCGCAGGGCCGCCAGGAAGGTCATAGTCTTCCAGCGGCCGTGGGGAACCTTGGCGTGAAGTCTACACCCGCGCGGCGCCCATCCCCGCAAGGGTGCCATATCGGTCCTGGTCCAGGTCTCGTCGATGAAGACCAGGCGCTCAGCTTCGACGCGATTTTGATACTTTGCCCACTGGGCTCGTCGCCGCGCCACCTCGGGTCGATCCCGTTCGCCAGCCGCCACGCTTTTTTTTGAAGCTGAGCTTCTCGGCATGTACGAAGTCCCAGACCGAGTGGTAGTCGACCTTCAGACCGCGACCGGCAAGCTCGGTAACGAGACCACGTATGGTGAAATCGCCGTCCTTGATCCGCTGCGACAGCCAGACGGCGTGGTCTCCCGAAACAGCCTTCGGCTTGTGACCGCCCATCTGGCCGGGTTCAACGCTGCCGGTCTGCTCGACCCGCTGCATCCAGCCGATAGCCGTGCTGATCGCTACTCCAAACTGTTTGGCCGCCTGATTGCGGGACATCCCGCCCTCGATCGCAGCCACGACACGCTTGCGAAGATCCAGAGAATACGGCTTGCCCATCCATGCTGGCCTCCGTCCAGCCAGCATGATGAATCAGAAACAAGCTGATTTGGGAATCCCAAATCGATTCAACTTAACCCCATCCCGCTTTAGCTGATCCCGTTCCGCTTCAGGATCATCTCGATCGCGCCGGCGAAGCCTTCCTGCTCGTTGGTCGTCGTCACGCAGGTCGCCTCTCGCTTGACGTTGTCGGCAGCGTTGCCCATTGCGATCGACAGGCCGCTCACGCGGAACATCGCAAGGTCATTTTGCATGTCGCCGATGGTCGCGACCGCATTGGTCGAGATGCCGAGCCGTCGCGCCACCGACTGGACGAAGGTGCCCTTGTTGCAGCCGGGCGGGGTGACGTCGAGATAATAGGTCTGCGAGCGGATCGCGGTCGCCTGCGAGCCGAGTGCCTCCTGCATGACCCTCTCGCAAGCCTCCAGATGCGGCGCGTCGGCGCTGGCACCGACGATCTTGCATGCGCTCGACAGATAGGGCGAGAAGTCACTGACGATGGTCGGGTCGGCGCGGATCGCGCGCTTCTCGTGCGGGACATAATCGCCGTCGGGATTGCGGGTGAGCCACTGATCGCTGGTGAAGATCCAGATGTCGGCGCCGAAATCGTCGAGAATCTGCAGGCTGCGCTCGGCGGCAGCGGCCGGAATCAGATGCTGCTCGATCGGTTTCATCCGGGGGTCCACGATCGAGGAGCCGTTGAAGGCTCCGACCGGCAGCGTGAGTGCCAGCGGTTCGATGAGGAAGCGCATGCCGATGCTGGGACGACTGGAGGTGATGGTGAAGCCGATGCCGGCCTCACGCAGCCGCTGCACCGCGGCCTTGGCACGATCGGTGAGCGTCTTGTCCTTGGTCACCAACGTGCCGTCGACGTCGGAGACAACGAGCGAGATGGGTGGCGTCATGACATGGCTCGTTGCGTTTTGGGGCTGCCGAGCTTGAGCTGGCGCAGGACATCGTCGACGATTGCACCGACCGCGGCATCGATCGAGACGGTGATGACGTGCTCGCCGGCGTCGGGAGGCTCCAGCGTCTTGAACTGGCTCGTGAGCAGTTGCGGCGGCATGAAATGGCCCTTACGATGGGCGAGTCGGTCAGCGATCAGCTCCTGGGTGCCTTTCAGGAAGACGAAACGAACGTCGTCGCGGCCGCGCAAAAGCACGTCGCGATAGACGTGCTTCAGCGCCGAGCAGGCGATGATGACGTGGCCGTCCGCCTTGCAGGTCCGCTCGATCTCGTCGGCGATGGCATTGAGCCATGGCCAGCGGTCCTCATCAGTGAGCGGATGACCGGCGGCCATTTTCGCGACATTGCTCGCGGGATGAAAGCTGTCGCCGTCCTCGAAATGCCAGCCGAGGCGCTTGCCGAGCGCCTCCGCGACCGTGCTCTTGCCCGAGCCCGAGACGCCCATCACGATCAACGCGCAGGGTAGTTCAGCGCCCGCCACGAAAGCCCTCCGGAAGCGCGGCTTGGTCGACCAGCCAGACGGTCTCGCCGTTCGAGCGCGCGCGTGTTGCGGGCAGATTCTCGCCATTGAGCAGGCGCGTCAAGATCGGCCGCTTGCCGGCGCCCTCGATTTCAAACAGCATTTCGCGGCAAGAGGCGAGCGCCGGCAATGTCAGGGTCACCCGCGGCACGAAGGGCGCGACATTGGCCTTGGGCACGCCGACCGCCCAGCGGTCGGTCTCCTCGGTCGCAGGGAAGCCGGGAAAGAGCGACGCGGTGTGGCCGTCGGGACCTGCTCCCATCAGGACGAGATCGAACAGCGGCTTTGACGGGTCGAGCCGGTCGGCGCCGTAGAACGTTTGCAGCTCCCGCGCATAGGCGGCGGCGCTCTCGTCCGGTCCACCGGCCGTGGTCGGGATCGGATGGATGTTGGCGGACGGTGCGTCGCGGTCGAGAAACGCCGCGCGTGCCACGTTCATGTTGTTGAGGGGATCGCTCTCCGGCACGAAGCGCTCGTCGCCGATGAACCAGTGCACGCGCTGCCAGCGAATCTTGCTGCGGTAAGCCTCCGTGCCGAGCAGCTGATAGAGCTGCTTCGGGCTCGATCCGCCGGTGAGGCAGATCGCGACGCGGCCGGGATTAGCAGAGATCCGCGCCATCACCCGTTCGGCCGCGGCATGAGCGAGCGCCGCGGCGTCGGCGACGACCATCAACTTTGGCTGGTCCTCCGTCGCCATCAGGAAAACTTCCGCCAGCTTCGCCCGTCGCGCTTCAGGAGTTTGTCGGCGCAGGCCGGGCCGTCGCTGCCGGCGCGATAGGTCTCGATGCCGTTACCGCCTTCCTTCCGCCAGGCGTCGAGGAACGGCTGCACCGCCTGCCAGCCGGCTTCGACGCCGTCGGCGCGCTGGAATAGGATGTTATCACCGATCATGCAGTCGTAGATCAACGTCTCGTAGCCTGTGCTCGGATCGGCCTTGAAATAGTCGCCATAGCGGAACTTCATCTCGACGCCGTCGATCGTGACGCTCGGTCCGGGAATCTTGGCATTGAACTGCAACTCGATGGTCTCGGTCGGCGCGATTCCGATGGTCAGGAAATTCTGCGACAAGCGATCGACCGTGGTGCCGCTGAACATCGACAGCGGCGCCTGCTTGAACTTGATCGCAACCTCGGTCCGCTTGTGAGCCAGCGCCTTGCCGGTGCGCAAATAGAAGGGCACGCCCGCCCAGCGCCAGTTGTCGATCAGGAGTTTTAGTGCCACGTAAGTCTCGGTCGTGCTGCCGGCCTTGACGTCCTCCGTCTTGCAGTAGTCCGGAATATCGGCATCGCCGATGCGGCCTGCCAGATATTGCGCGCGAACCGAGCTGTTCAGCGCTTCCTCTTCGCTCGGCTGCTGGATTGCGGAAAGGACCTCGGCCTTTTCGGAGCGCACGGAATGCGCATCGAAACGGCTCGGCGGCTCCATTGCGACCAGCGAGAGCAGCTGAAAGAGATGGTTCGGCACCATGTCGCGGAGCGCGCCGGTGGCGTCGTAGAAGCCGCCGCGATGGCCCACGCCGAGCCGTTCCTCCACGGTGATCTGGATGTGGTCGATATGGTTGCGATTCCAGATCGGCTCGAACATGCCGTTGGCAAAGCGCAGCACCAGGATGTTCTGTACCGTCTCTTTGCCGAGATAGTGGTCGATGCGGTAGATCTGATGCTCCTCCATGATCTTCAGGAGCTCGGCATTCAGCGCGCGCGCCGAGGCGAGGTCGGTGCCGAAGGGCTTTTCGACCACGAGCCGTCGCCAGGCGCCGTTATCCTCCCGCATCAAGCCGGTGCGGCCGAGTTCGCGCGCGGTCGGCGCAAACGCCGCCGGCGGCGTCGCCAGATAGAACAGCCGGTTGCCACCGGTGCCGCGCGAGCATTCGAGCGCGTCGAGATGCTCACGGAGCGAATCAAAGGAAGGCGGATCCTTCGCATCAGCCTCGACGAAGGTCACGCATTGCAGGAGTTGCTGGGCCACCACGTCGTCCACTGGACGGGTGGCGTGCTCTCGCAGCCCCTTCATCAGGCTGTCGCGCAGTTCGTCATTCGACATGCCCTTGCGGGCGACGCCGACGACGCAGAATTTCTCCGGCAACAAGTTCTCGGCGGCGAGATTGTAGAGCGAAGGGATCACCAGGCGATGGGTGAGGTCGCCGGTGACGCCGAAGATGACGAAGGCGCAATTCTCGGGTCTACGTTTGGGCTGCGGATCTTTTGTCACGAATGGCCGGCCTTCAGGCTTTGGGCTTGGTTGCGCCCGGTTGCTTCGGCTCCTTGTGCCCCCCGAAGCCGGCGCGCATGGCGGAGAGTATTTTCTCCGCGAACGTGTGCTCCTTGCGCGAGCGGAATCGGGCAAACAGCGCCGCCGTCAGCACTTCGGCCGGCACCGCCTCGTCGATCGCCGCATTCACGGTCCAGCGCCCTTCGCCGGAATCCTCCACGAACCCTGAATACTCAGACAGGGTCGGACTGCCTGCGAGCGCGGTCGAGGTGAGGTCGAGGAGCCAGGACGGGATCACGCTGCCGCGCCGCCAGACCTCGGCAATATCGGCGAGGTCGAAATCGAAACGATGATCGGCCGGCAGGGCCTCGATGCTGGCGTTCTTGAGGATGTCAAAGCCCTCGGCATAGGCCTGCATCAGGCCATACTCGATGCCGTTGTGGATCATCTTGACGAAATGGCCGGCGCCGACAGGGCCGGCGTGGATGTAGCCCCGTTCGATACGGGGATCGCGACCCTCACGTCCCGGCGTGCGCGGAACGTCACCTGCGCCCGGCGCAAGCGTGTCGAAGACAGGATCGAGCCGGTCGACCACAGCCTTGTCGCCACCGATCATCATGCAATAGCCGCGGTCGAGCCCCCAGACGCCGCCGGAGGTGCCGACGTCGACATAGTGGATGCCGCGCTCCTTCAGCGCCTTGCCGCGGCGGACGTCGTCCTGCCAGAACGTGTTGCCGCCGTCGATGATGACGTCGCCGGCTTGCATCAGCTTCGAGACTGTCTCGATCGTCGTCTCGGTGATGCGGCCGGCGGGCAGCATCACCCAGACGGTGCGCGGCCTGTCGAGCTTGGCGACGAACTCTTCGAGCGTATTCGCGCCCTGCGCTCCGTCGGCGGCAAGGTCGGCGACAGCCTTGGCGTCCTTGTCATAGACGACGGCCGAATGGCCGTTCCGCATCAGCCGGCGGACGATGTTGCCGCCCATCCGGCCGAGGCCGATCATGCCGAGCTGCATTGACGTATCCTCATTCAGTTCAGCGCATGCGAGAGCGCGGCGTTCAGCGCGGCTAGACCTTTCTTCAGCCCGCCTTTCAGGTGCACGCGGAGCGCGCGTCGTCCGCGCTCGGTCAGCACGTCGAAGTCGCCGCGCGCCTGCGCCGCCTTGATGACGCCAAAGCTCGCCTTCTGGCCCGGCACCGGAAGGTCCTTGGCGTCGTCGGTCGTGATTTGCAGGAACACGCCGCTGTCGGGCCCGCCTTTGTAGGCCTGTCCGGTCGAATGCAGGAAGCGCGGGCCGAATTCCGCGGCGGTGGCGACATGGCGCTTTTCGAGCACCTCCGTCCGCATCGTCTGCAGGGCCTCGATCGTGGCCTTGTCACGCGCGATGTAGCCGAGCAGGGCGACGTAGTCGCCTTGCCGGGAACGGCCGAGATGCGCTCTCAGCCAGGAGGTGAGGTCGCCGTTCGCGCCGGCGGCACGGAGCGCTGCGGCGTTGGCGTCGTCGGTGTAGAGATCGGCGTCCGCGGTGCTGACGACCGGCACTTCGGGCGGCAGCGCGCCGGTTTTCTCGAAGGCCGCGGTGAGCTCGCGGGTCTTGATCTTGGCCGCTTCCACGTCGGGCTGGTCGAACGGATTGATGCCGAGGATGGAGCCCGCGACCGCGGTCGCCATCTCGAAGCGGAAGAACTCCTGGCCGAGGTGGTCGACCGACTTCATGAGGATGCGCACGACGGGATGGCCGGCCTCCTCGAGCGCGGAGAGCATCCCGTCATGGACGGCGTCTGCTTCACCCTCGGTACGGATGTCGATGAAGAAGCGGTCGTTTTTATAGACTGAATGATCGACCAGCGGCTCGCCGTCGATCGGGATCAGGCCCTTGCCTTCCTTGCCGGTCGATTCGGCGATGAGCTGCTCGGCCCAGGCGCCGAAATCGGCGATCTTCTTCGAGGCGTAGATCGTCACCTTGTCGCGGCCTTCCAGGCCGGCAAGACCCATCGCGAGGCCGAGTTGCACGCCGGGATTTTCATGCGGCGGCACGTCCGGTCCGCATGAGCGAACCATCGCGAGCGCATGCCCGATGAAGCTCTTGACGTCTATGCCAGCGGTCGCGGCGGGCACGAGGCCGAAAGGCGAAAGCACCGAATAGCGTCCGCCGATCGAGGGCTCGCCGTGGAATGTGCGGGCATAACTGAGCTTCTTGGCGGCCTTTTCCAGCGAAGAACCGGGATCGGTGACCGCGATGAAGCGGTGGCCGGTCTTCACCGATGGCCCGACCGCCTTGGCGACGCGGTCATAGAAATAATCCTTCATCGCGTTCGGCTCGGTGGTGCCGCCGGATTTGCTGGAGACGATGAAGACGGTATTGGCGAGATCGATCCTGTCTTCCATCGCCCGGACCTGAGCGGGATCGGTTGAGTCAAGCACATGCAGCTTCGGGAAGCCGGCTTTTCTCGCGAACGTCTCGGCCAGAACCTCCGGGCCGAGGCTCGATCCGCCCATCCCGAGTACGACGGCGTCGGAGAATTTCTGGCCCTTCACCCGGTTCGCATAGTCGGCGTAGTCGGCGACATCGGCCTTCGCCGCGCTGTCGAGCCAGCCAAGCCACTTGTTCTCGTCCGTGCCGGTCCAGACCGACTTGTCGCGCTGCCAGAGCCTGCGGATCTTGGCCGCTGCGCGCCACTCCTCGGTGCTCTTGGTCACGGCCTTGCCGAGCCCGTCGCCGAGCGCAAGCTGCTGGCGGTTGATTGCCGTCCCTAGCACGGTGGCGCGCTTGGAGGCGACCGCGCCATAGAGCTTGTCGGCGGCGTCGGCAAACAGCTTCACGCCGTCCTTGACGAGCTCCTCGGTGATTTCGTCAAGCGAGATGCCGGAGCGTTCGAGCTCCTCCAGCACACGGGCGGCGTCCTCGAGATTATCCTCCAGGCTGTCGCGCAGCTTGCCGTGGTCGCGAAACGCATCGAGCGTCGCCGGCGGCATGGTGTTGATGGTGTTCGGCCCGATCAGCTCCTCGACATAGAGGACGTCGCTATAGTCCTTGTTCTTGGTGCCGGTGGACGCCCATAGCATCCGCTGCGGCCGGGCGCCTTTGGCGGCCAGTTTGTCCCAGCGGGGCCCGGCGAACAGGCGCCTGTACTCCTGGTAGGCGAGCTTAGCATTGGCGATCGCGACCTTGCCCTTCAGCGCGGCCAGCCGCTCTTTTTCACTGGGGTCATTGGCGCGGGCGATCTTCTCGTCGAGCTGCTTGTCGACCAGGGTGTCGATCCGGCTGACGAAGAAGCTTGCGACACTTGCGACATGCGACGGATCCCCGCCGCCGGCCACGTATTTCTCCAGGCCCGCGAGATAGGCTTCGGCGACTTCCAGGTAAACTTTTCTGGAGAACAACAGGGTGATGTTGATGCTGATGCCTTCCCCGGTGAGCTGCTCGATGGCCGGAAGGCCCTCCGGCGTCGCCGGCACCTTGACCATCAAGTTTTTGCGATCGACATCCTTCCAGAGCCGCCGGGCTTCAGCGACCGTCCCCTTGGTATCCATCGCCAGATAGGGCGACACCTCCAGGCTGACGAAGCCGTCCTGGCCCTTCAGACGGTTATAGACCGGACGCAGCACGTCGGCGGCATTCTGGATGTCCTCGACCGCGAGCTGCTCGAAGAGGTCGGCGACCGGACGGTCGCCGCGCTTCAGCGCCTTGCCGATCGGGGCGTCATATTCGTCCGAACTGCCGATCGCCTTTTCGAAGATGGACGGATTGGAGGTGACGCCCTTGACGCCGTCGGTCTCGATCAGTCGCTTCAGGTCGCCCTTGGCGATGAAGCCGCGGGCCAGGAAGTCCAGCCAGACGGCCTGTCCGTGCTTTTCCAGTTCTTTGACGGGATTCATGATCTCTCTTTTCTCCGAGCCGGTGGCGGGCGAGGGTTCCAGCGCCCGTCCTGACGCGCTATGGTGTGTTAGCATGACCTCGGGAGGGAACCAACCAAGGGTGTCCGCGTCATACTTCTGAGCATAACTCTATAACTCTGTTGAGATCATAGCGATCCGGCCGATGGGTTGTCCCGTTGCGTGAAAGTTGGCCGCAAGCTGTTCGGCCAGAGCCTGAAGTGCGGCGTCAGCCCTCGCTGAACGGAGTATCGTATCGCGGGCTCAAGCATTTGCCGTGTGGCCGGCGTTAGCTCATTCATGAACTGCCATGCTCATGCTGAGGGATAAGCGTACACGCAAATTCTGACGGCCTTACGATTGCCATCATGCCGCATCGATCGGCCTTTCCGGCTGATCTCGATGTGCCCGACAATCTCGAGGTCGACCCTAGCTCTTCCCGCCGCAGAGGGTTGATTGCGCCGGGGGTCGCTACCTTCGGCTATTGTGGGGTGGCCCGGCGCATATGAGCGTGCTGTGGGCTGCGCGGGGCTCGTCACCTGCCGGCTGATCTGGATGTTGCCGGCCGAGCCGGCGCTGGTCGTCATCGTCAGCCGCTACGGCATCCGCGATCTGCGGAGTGGTAATGAATTCCTGCTGCGGCACTCGATCGAAGACGTTTCGGTGCGCCAAATCCGCGGATGCAAAACCGTCTTGCTCACGTCGACGCTGCGGCGGCAAGTTGGCTGCGTCAGGAGCAGGCGCGCGATCTCGCCGCAGAGTGATGCGGATGTCATTGTCATCGATCCGGCTGGGCTGGCGACGGACTTCGCGACGCTGCTGCGAACCTGCCAGGCTTGCACGACGCGAGCGAACGGCGCACCGCATTGCAGCAGAAGCGCCACCACGAAGCGCAAAGCTTCGCCGTCAAAGCGCCACAAGTTCGCCGCCGGCGGGCAGCTATGCTGCGCTGCCGGATGGGCGCATCCCCGGTAACGCCCGGATGTTGCGGCAGGGCGACATTTGCTGGAAATTAGCGAATACGGGTATAGATTCGCATAAATAACAGGCAGCTGCCTGTTCGTAACTCACCAGGTGCCTACGTTGTGCGTTGCGCCGAGATGGTGCCCGGGTGTCCAATGATCGTCATGTGCTCACGCTGATTCGAAACGGGCGCTAAGGAACGGTCCGGTAACTGCTTTCGTTTCAGCTTGAGTAAGCGGAAATCACGCGGAGAGGGATCATGTACAACGATTCTTTGTTCAACGCTTTCGCTCGGTCGTTCGAGGCGAGAAGCCAGCACGACATGTCGATGGCGGAATATCTGGAATCGTGTCGAAGCGATCCCATGAAATACGCGAACTCAGCGGAGCGACTACTAGCTGCGATCGGTGAACCTCAGACGATTGACACGGCCAAGGACCCACGCCTTGGCCGTATTTTTTTGAACCGCACGATCCGCACCTATCCGGCCTTCGCCGGCTTCTACGGCATGGAAGAAACCATCGAGCGCATCGTCGGTTTCTTCCGTCACGCTGCGCAAGGCCTCGAAGAGCGCAAGCAGATCCTCTATCTGCTCGGGCCCGTTGGCGGCGGCAAATCCTCGCTCGCCGAGCGGCTCAAGTCGCTGATGGAGGTGCAGCCGATCTACGTGCTCAAGGCCGGCGATGAACTCTCGCCCGTGTTCGAAAGCCCGCTCAGCCTGTTTGATCCCGATCATCTCGGGCCGATGCTGGAAGAGAAGTACGGCATTCCGCGCCGGCGCCTCACCGGCCTGATGAGCCCGTGGTGCTACAAGCGGCTCGAGGCCTTCGGCGGCGACATCTCGCAATTCCGTGTCGCCAAGATCCAGCCGTCGCGGCTGCGCCAGATCGCGGTCTCCAAGACCGAGCCTGGTGATGAGAACAACCAGGACATCTCCTCGCTGGTCGGCAAGGTCGACATCCGCAAGCTCGAGACCTACGCGCAGAACGACCCCGATGCGTACAGCTACTCCGGCGGTCTCAACCGCGCCAACCAGGGCATCCTCGAATTCGTCGAGATGTTCAAGGCGCCGATCAAGATGCTGCACCCGCTGCTCACCGCGACGCAGGAGGGCAACTATATCGGCACCGAGAACATCGGCGCGATCCCCTTCACCGGCATCATCCTCGCGCACTCCAACGAGGCCGAGTGGGCGAGCTTCAAGTCCAACAAGAACAACGAAGCCTTCATCGACCGCATCTGCGTGATCAAGGTGCCCTATGTCCTGCGGGTCACCGAAGAGCAGAAGATCTACGAGAAGCTGATCCAGGGCTCCGAGCTGGCATCGGCGCCGTGCGCACCGTCGACGCTGGAGACGATGGCACGTTTCTCGGTGATGTCGCGCCTGCGCAGGCACGAGAATTCCACCCTGTTTGGCAAGATGCGGGTGTATGACGGCGAGAGCCTGAAGGAGTCCGACCCGAAGGCGCGCAGCGTCCAGGAGTACCGCGATGCCGCCGGTGTCGACGAGGGCATGGATGGCGTCTCCACGCGCTTCGCCTTCAAGATCCTGGCGGCGACCTTCAACCACGATCCGCAGGAGGTCGCCGCCGATGCCGTGCACCTGATGTACGCGCTGGAACAGGCGATCCGCCGCGAGCAGCTGCCCGAGGAAACCGAAAAGCGGTACCTCGAATTCATCAAGGCGGAACTCGCCCCGCGCTACGCCGAGTTCATTGGCAACGAGATCCAGAAAGCTTATCTCGAATCCTACACGGACTACGGCCAGAACCTTTTCGACCGCTACGTAGACTATGCAGATGCGTGGATCGAAGACCAGGACTTCAAGGACCCGGATACGGGCCAGCTGCTCGATCGCGAGTTGTTGAACCAGGAGTTGACCAAGATTGAGAAGCCGGCCGGTATTGCCAATCCGAAGGACTTCCGTAACGAGGTCGTCAAATTCTCGTTACGGGCCAGGGCTCAGAACGGTGGCAAGAATCCGAACTGGACCTCCTACGAGAAGATTCGCGACGTGATCGAAAAGCGGATATTCTCTCAAGTCGAGGACCTGCTCCCGGTGATCTCGTTCGGGTCGAAGAAGGACGGCGAGACCGAGAAGAAGCACGGCGAGTTTGTCGCACGCATGGTGGAGCGCGGCTACACCGAGCGTCAGGTTCGCCGGCTTGTCGAGTGGTACATGCGTGTGAAGCAGGCCGGTTGAGGCGGATGACAAAGTGGCCCATATCATTGACAGGCGCCTGAATCCGGGCGGTAAGAGTCTTGAGAACCGCCAGCGGTTCTTGCGTCGGGCCAAATCCCTGGTGCAGGGCGCCGTCAAGAAGACCTCGCAGGAACGCGATATCAAGGACGTCCTGGAGGGGGGTGAGGTCACGATTCCCCTTGACGGAATGCACGAGCCGCGGTTTCGGCGCGAAGGCGGCACGCGCGACATGGTGCTGCCCGGGAACAAGAAGTTCATCGAGGGCGACTATCTGCAGCGCTCGGGGCAGGGCAGCGCCAAGGACTCCGGTCCCGGCGAAGGCGACAGCGAGGACGCCTTCCGCTTCGTCCTGAGCCGCGACGAGTTCGTCGATCTGTTCCTCGACGATCTCGAGCTTCCCGATCTCGCCAAGCGCAAGATCGCCCAGACCGAGAGTGAGGGCATCCAGCGCGCCGGCTACACCACGTCCGGCTCACCTGCGAACATCTCCGTGAGCCGGACCGTCAAGCTCGCGCTCGCCCGCCGCATCGCGCTGCGCCGGCCGCGCAAGGACGAGATGGACGAGCTGGAAGCCAGGATCGCCGAATGCACCGACGAAGACGAGCGCGCGGCGCTCGTCACCGAGCTCGAGATGCTGAAGGCGAAATCCAAGCGCATTCCCTTCATCGATCCGCTTGACATCCGCTATCGCCGCTTCGAGACGGTGCCCAAGCCAGTGGCGCAGGCGGTGATGTTCTGCCTGATGGACGTCTCCGGCTCGATGTCCGAGCACATGAAGGACCTCGCCAAGCGCTTCTACATGCTGCTCTACGTTTTCCTGAAGCGCCGCTACAAGCACGTCGAGATCGTCTTCATCCGCCACACCGACCGCGCGGAGGAGGTGGACGAGCAGACTTTCTTCTATGGTCCGGCTTCCGGCGGCACGCTGGTGTCGAGCGCGCTCCAGGCGATGCATGAGATCGTGCGCGAGCGCTTCAATCCGACCGACTGGAACATCTACGCGGCGCAAGCCTCCGACGGCGACAACTCCTATTCCGACGGCGAGCTCGCCGGCATGCTGCTGACCGAGAAGATCCTGCCGGTCTGCCAGTTCTTCGCCTATCTTGAGGTCGGCGAGTCCGGCGGCAGCGCCTTCGATCTCTCCGACTCATCGCTCTGGACGCTCTATGAGCGCCTGCGGAACAGCGGGGCGCCGCTGTCGATGCGCAAGGTCAGCGAGCGCAGCGAAATCTTCCCCGTGTTCCACGACCTGTTCCAGCGCCGCGAAAATCAGGAGAAGGCCGCTCCATGACGGACAAGACCGGGCGATTGTTCGAAGGCGCGGATTGGGACTTCCACACCTTGCAGCGTATCCACGATGCCTGCGAGGATGTCGCGAAGAAGGAGCTTGGCCTCGACGTCTATCCGAACCAGATCGAGGTGATCACCGCCGAGCAGATGCTGGACGCGTACTCCTCCGTCGGCATGCCGCTGTTCTACAAGCATTGGTCGTTCGGCAAGCACTTCGCCTTTCACGAGGCCTCCTACCGCAAAGGCCTGATGGGCCTCGCCTACGAGATCGTCATCAACTCATCGCCCTGCATCTCCTATTTGATGGAGGAGAACACGGCGACGATGCAGACGCTGGTGATCGCGCATGCTGCCTTTGGCCACAATCACTTCTTCAAGAACAACTACCTGTTCAAGCAGTGGACCGATGCCGACGGCATTCTGGACTATCTCGATTTCGCCAAGAACTATGTCTCGCATTGCGAGGAACGCTACGGCCGAGTCGAGGTCGAGCGAACGCTGGATGCCGCCCACGCGCTGATGTCGCACGGCATCGACCGCTATCCCGGGAAGAAGAAGCTCGATTTGCGCGTCGAGGAAAAGCGCGCCGGCCGCCGCCGCCAGCACGAGGAGGAGGTCTTCAACGACCTCTGGCGTACCGTGCCCAAGGGTGCAGCCAAGAGCCGATCTGTGCTGAGCATCGAGCGGCGTCGCAAGCTGCTCGGCCTGCCGCAGGAAAACCTGCTCTATTTCCTGGAAAAGAGCGCACCGCGGCTGGCGCCCTGGCAGCGTGAATTGCTGCGCATCGTCCGCCACATCGCGCAGTATTTCTACCCGCAGAGCCAGACCAAGGTGATGAACGAGGGGACGGCGACCTACGTCCACTATCGCATCATGTCGGCCTTGCATAAGCAGGGCCGTATCACCGACGGCAACTTCCTCGAATTCCTCCAGTCGCACACCAACGTGGTGTTCCAGCCCGAATTCGACGATCCGCGCTTTTCAGGCTTCAATCCCTATGCCCTCGGTTTTGCGATGATGCAGGATATCGAGCGGATCGCTACGAATCCGGAGGCCGAGGACCGAGAATGGTTCCCGGACATCGCCGGCAAGGGCGATCCGATGGGCGTGTTGCGCGATGTCTGGGCGAACTACCGCGATGAGAGCTTCATCGGGCAATTCCTCAGTCCCAAGCTGATGCGGCACCTGCGCATGTTCCATCTCCACGACGATCCGGAGGAGCGCGCCGGCATCCGGGTCGACGCCATCCACGACGAGCGCGGCTTCCGCCGCGTCCGCCGCGAACTCGCGCGGCAGCACGATGTCGGCTTCATCGATGCCAATATCGAGGTGGTCGACGTCGACCTCTCCGGCGACCGCCGACTGATCCTACATCACCACGTCATCAAGGGCTCGCAGCTCAACGAGACCGACGCCAAGCGCGTGCTCCAGCATCTGGCCGATCTCTGGACCTATGACGTGTCGCTGATCGAGGTCGATGCCAACGACAAGGTTTTGCGGGAGTATGTGGTCAGCCCGCGGCCGATCCCCGCGGCGGCCTAAGCAACTTTTGCGGATGCGCATACCCTTCTCCCCGAAGAGGAGACGGGAAGGCTGCTTGTACCGGCTTCAAGGCCTCAAATACGAATACCCCTGCGACTGCAGCTCCGCGAGGCGGACCACGCCGCCTTTTTCTGCACTGACGAAGCCGGGCAAGAGGTTCTTCAGCGTGATGTTCTGCGCTTTCATGGTGTTGGCGCAGGCGGTGAACGCCACACCGTCCTTGGAGAGATCGCCGACCCGTTTGCTTACGTCCGGATTGGCCTGCGTCCGGTGAAACGCCTTGAGCGCCGGCCCATGGATGACGAGCGCGATCGTCACGTGCTCGGGTCCGCCCACGCCGTCGATGTGGTTCTGGATATTGCCGAGCACGAAATTGACCCTCTCGGCATCGCTCAGATGATAGGCGACCTTCAGCCTGTCCGCTGCCGTCGGTTCGGTCGCGGCCTTCGCGCGCGAGGCGGCGAAGGCCGTGCCCAGAGCCGATGCTGCGCTCCACAAAATATTACGTCGGTTCATGACGTTTCTCCCGGTCCGAACCTATCACTTGTGGCGAAGCGCAGCGAGTTCCTTGCGGTCGGTCACGAGCGTGGCGCACTCGCTGCTGTCGGCGCGGTCGAGACGGAAAATCTTGTCGTCCGCACCGGCGACCAGCGATTCTTCGGCGTCGTCGTCAAGCTTGTTGTTCTGCCAGACCTTGACGCGCTCGAGCCGGATGATCGCAGATTTGTCGTCCTTCGACAGCGCGATCCCGATTCCGCCGCCATCGCAGTCGACGCCGCAGTCGAAGCGGACCTCGTCGCCATTGTCCTGAAACAATGCGTGGCCGCAGGAGCCGGAGGAATCGAATTCGCCGGAGCGATGCCGGTATCGGAAGCCGAGGCGGAAGGCGTAGTGCAGTTCCTTGTCCTCTGTCTCGTATTCGGCCGAGACCAGCAGCTTCATGGAGGCAACCTTTTGCTTGGGATGGCGAGCCAGATGGTCGGCATCGTAGCGGCGGACGAAGCAGGCATAGGCCTTGTGGCCGGGCGCGCCGGCAAACATTCGCGCGTCAAAAGCATCGGATTGGGCCTTGGTGGCCTCCTGGGTATGGCCGGTGCCGCCGAGAGCGGCGAGGGTGAGGGCGACGAGGAGGGGAAGTTTCATGTGCGGTCCCGAACGCTTCGAACGGATGAGGTATCCGGCTGGCGGCCGGCGGGGGCGACTGGCGGTTGGTCGCCACTCGGGCGGGATGCGTTCACCTGCCCGCGGTCGCCTGGCGCGCCCGGATTTACCTATCCCCTGGATGGCCGAATGCTGGTACACGCGCGTGATGCACTCGACTTTTGCCAATCCGGGCCGCACATGATCCGGCGTGCCTTCATCCGCGCAATAGGGCTCCTGGCCGCCACGTCATGGCTTGCGGCGAACGCCCAGCCGGTGCCGCGCAGGAAGCTCGTCGGCATGGTCTCCTCGTTCAGCGAGCAGCAATTGCTGCCGCTCCGCGCCGCGCTGCTGGACCGGCTGCGAGAGCTCGGCTGGCGCGACGGCGATAATCTGGAGTTCGACCTGCGGCTGGCCAAACCGATGTCGTCCTCCCTGTCGGAGGCTTCGGCTTCGCTGGTGCAGCGGCAGCCGGACCTGCTGATCGCACAGGGAAGTCCTACGCTCGACGCCATGCGCAAGTACTCGGGCGCGATACCCGTCGTATTCCTGTTGGTGGCCGATCCCGTCGAGCTCGGCGTGGTGGCGTCCTTGTCTCATCCCGGAGGAAGCCTCACCGGCTTCACGAATTTCGAACTCGCGGTCGGGGGCAAATGGGTCGATCTGCTGAAGGCCGTCGATACGACGATCGAGCGCATCGTCCTCATCGCCAATCCCGACAATAACACCAGCGCGCCTTTCGCTCGCCAGATCGAGAGCGACGGACGCGAAACCGGCGTGAACGTGCAGACGATCTACGTCCGCGATGCCGGCGAGATCGAACGCGCCATTCGCGGCGCCGGCGGTCTGCCCAGGGCCGGGCTGATGACGCTGCCCGACTCCCTGCCGATTCTGCATCAGGACCTGATCGTCGGCTTGACCAACGAGCTGCGCATTCCCAGCATCCATCCATTCCGCAGCTTTCCAACAAGCGGCGCGCTGATGTCGTACGGGCTGGATTTCCCGGAGTTGTTTCGCGAGGTCGCCTCCTATGCGGACAGGATTCTTCGTGGGACGAAGCCGGCCGATCTTCCGGTGCAGGCGCCGACAAAATTCGAGCTTGTCATCAATTTGAAGACGGCGAAGCTGTTGGGGATCGAGGTGCCGTCCGCGCTGCTCGCGAGCGCCGACGAAGCCATCGAGTGAGCAAACTCTCGCTTGGTGCGACGAAGTTCCGTTGCTGGGCTTTAGTCGCTCGCGGCATCAAGAAAGTTCAAAGCGCCTGGCGGCATTTCCGGCTGGGAACCCGATCGCCGACGCTCCGACCCGGTCGCACTTTGCTTGTCCCTCGCGCGCGATGTGATAGCCTATACCTTGCACGCAGCGCTCTTTGGGGTTGAACGTGCAAGCCACCATTTGCAAGTTTGTGGAGCCCCAGTAATGGGTGAAATTCGCAACTTCAAATCGGGGAATCAGGGTGGGCCGCCGCCGAATAGCGCGATGCCTCGTCGCCTCGCCGCTATTATCGTCGGTGACATCGCGTCCTACAGCCGCTTGATGCAGGCCGACGAGGAAGGCACGCATGTCCGCGTCAAGCGGATCGAGCGGGATCTCATCCAGCCCAGCATCGCCGAGCACCATGGAAGCCTGGTGAAGACGACGGGCGATGGCTTCATTGCCATTTTCGATAGTCCCGTTGAGGCCGTTCGATGCAGCATCGTCATCCAGCAGAACCTCATCGGCCGTAACGCCTCGCTTCCGAAGCATTCTCGGATCGAATATCGCATTGGCGTCAATCTCGGCGACGTCATCGTGGAGACGGACGACATCTATGGCGACGGCGTCAACATTGCGACGCGTATCGAAGGGATTGCCGAGCCTGGTCAGGTCTTCATCTCGGGCGCGATCTATGAGCAGATCAAGCACAAGGTGGTGTGCGGCTACGAATCGCTCGGGGACCGCAAGGTCAAGAACATCACCGATCCTGTGCGCGTCTATCGCGTGCTGCCGGACGCTGACGCCGTCGGCAGGACGCGAGGCCGGCGCGAGAGCATCCTGATGTTTCTTCTGAGCCTCGCTTTGTTGGTGATTGCCGGCTACGTGCTTTGGTACCTGCTTGCGCAGCCACGCAGCCGGGTGGGGCAACAAGCCGCAGCTCCCCCAATCGTGGCTCCTTCGGCATCCCCGTCCCCGCAATCCGCTCCGTCGATGCCGAGCCCGCCGGCGCCGCAGGCCGCCCCTGCGGCTTCTCCGTCGCCCACGGCAATGCCGTCGCCCGCCGCTTCGCCTTCACCGGTCCCGCTGCCGTCCATGGCATCGATCCAGGAGCCGGACATGGTCGCGATCCGTGCAGGCAGTTTTGCGATGGGCAGCAACGATGACGCGACGGAAAGGCCGATCCACCAGGTGGTGATCAAACCGTTTGCGATCGGGAAATACCCCGTGACGGTTCGTGAATGGAACAAATGTGCGGCGGCGAAGGCTTGCGAATTTACGGCGATCGGAAAGGACGACGCCCCCGTCACGAACGTAAGCTGGACGGACGCGCATCAATATGCGGGCTGGCTCGCGCAGGCGACAAAGAAGCCGTATCGGCTTCCGAGCGAAGCTGAATGGGAGTATGCCGCCCGCGGCGGTACCCAGACGAAATACTGGTGGGGCGACAAGCCGCAGCCGGGCATGGCGGCTTGCAAGGATTGCGGCGACGCCTCGGCTGATCAGCCGGTCAACGTCGGCAGCTTCAAGCCCAATCCCTTTGGGCTTTACGACATGGGCGGCGGCGTCGATCAGTGGGTCGAGGATTGCTGGCACAAGAATTATCAGGGGGCTCCGACCGACGGCTCCGCCTGGGTCGGCGGCGACTGCACCTCGCATGTTCTGCGCTCGGGCTCCTGGAAGAACGACGCACGATACGTGCGTCCTGCGAATCGCGACGGCTACGATACCAATGTTCGTTATCCAACCCATGGATTCCGCGTCGCGCTGAGTCCCTAAGTGCTGGATGAGAAACGATGAAGATCGTTTGCTGGTTTGCGCTCTCGGCGGCGCTCGTACTGTTCTCCAACGCAGCCTATTCGCAGGGCAAGACGGCACCGAAGGACGCAAAGCTCTATTTCATCACGCCGCACGACGGCCAGAGGATGAAGGGCGGGTTCTGGGCCAGGTTCGGACTTCGCAATATGGGCGTGACGCATGCGGGCGACGATTATCAGAACAGCGGCCACCACCACCTGCTGATCGACGTCAACGAACCGATCGATTCCAAAGAGCCGATTCCGCAGGACAAGTCGCATCTCCACTTTGGAGCAGGACAGACCGAGACCTTTCTCGAACTGCCGCCGGGCCCGCACACGCTGCAACTGGTGCTGGGCGACGCCAAGCACTATCCGTTCGAGCCGCCCGTCGTATCGGAGAAGATCACCGTACGCGTCAGGCCGGCGATTTCGGCGCGGAGTAAATGATCACCGCAGGCTGGCGTTGATCTTGTCCAGCACCGCAGAGCCCGGGCAGAGATCGTCCGCCTCCAGCCTGTTCAGCGGCGTCTCGACCGTGTTGAGATGCTCGTGCAGATCCTCCGCGTCCGGATCGACATAGAGCAGCCCCGTGACGATCTGCCCCTTGGCGGAGTGCTTCTGGAGGAAGGTCATCGCGCCGAGCCGGTCATGCGGATCATAGTCGGCATCGAGCTTGCGCAGCGCGATCTTGCTGCCGTCATGCTGCTCGACGACCTGCACGGAGCCGGGCGCGTAGTCGACGCTGATCGGGTCGCGGCCGACCAGCACGTCGAGCCGGTTCACCGCGTCATTGTGCTCGCGGACATAGTCGAAGCTCTTGGTCGAGCCGGCGTGGTTGTTGAAGGCGATGCAGGGACTGATCACGTCGATGAAGGACGCGCCCTTGTGGCGGATCGCGGCTGCGATCAGCGGCACGAGCTGGGCCTTGTCGCCGGAGAAGCTGCGCGCGACGAAGGTGGCCCCCAGCTGCAACGCGATCGCGACGAGGTCGATGGCGTTGTCGGTGTTGGTCACCCCCTTCTTGGATTTCGAGCCGCGGTCCGCAGTGGCCGAGAACTGGCCCTTGGTCAGGCCATAGACCCCGTTGTTCTCGACGATATAGGTCATGTTGACGCCGCGCCGGATCGAGTGTGCGAACTGGCCGAAGCCGATCGAGGCGGAATCGCCGTCGCCGGAAACGCCGAGATAGATCAGGTCCCGATTGGCTAGGTTGGCGCCCGTGAGCACCGAGGGCATGCGCCCGTGCACCGAGTTGAAGCCGTGCGAATTGCCGAGGAAATAGTCCGGCGTCTTCGACGAGCAGCCGATGCCGGAGATCTTCGCCACCCGGTGCGGCTCGATCGACAGCTCATAGCAGGCCTCGATGATCGATGCCGTGATCGAGTCGTGACCGCAGCCGGCGCACAGCGTCGAGATCTTGCCCTCGTAGTCGCGATGCGTGTAGCCGAGCTCGTTCTTCTTCAGGCCCGGGTGATGAAATTTCGGCTTTGCAATGTAGGTCATGACACGGCCTTGCGGAGCGGGGTCACCTTGAGGTGATCCTGGTGGTCGCCAATGGCTTTTGCGATGAAACGGGCGGTGATTGGCGAGCCGTCGTAATGCACGATCGGTACGAGACGCACCGGGTCGATGCCGTTCTCGTTGACGATGAGCTGACGGAGCTGGCTGTCGCGGTTCTGCTCGACGACGTAGACGAAATCGTGCTCGGCAAGGAAGCTTGCCACGCTCGAATGGAACGGGAAGGCGCGGATGCGCAACCGGTCGAGCTGATGCCCGCGCGCCTCCAAAAGGCCGATCGCCTCGTCCATCGCCGGCGCCGTGGAACCGAAATAGATCACGCCATATTTGGTCGGCCGTTCCGCATTGGCCTGGAGCGGCCGCGGCACGAGATCCTGCGCGGTCTCGAACTTGCGAACCAGGCGCTGCATGTTGTCGGCATAAACCGTGCCTTCCTCGGAGTAGCGCGCATAGCGGTCGCGCGAGGTGCCGCGGGTGAAATAGGAACCCTTGGTCGGATGCGTGCCGGGATAGGTACGGTAGGGGATGCCGTCACCGTCGACGTCGAGATAGCGGCCGAAGTCGCGGCCCTCGTCCAGCATCTCCGTGGTCATCACCTTGCCACGGTCATATTGCCGCGCGTCGTCCCATTTCAGCGGACGGCAGAGCCGGTGGTTCATGCCGATATCGAGATCGAGCATCAGGAAGATCGTGGTCTGAAGCCGCTCGGCGAGATCGAACGCGGCCGCAGCGAACTCGAACGCCTCGGCCGGATCTTCCGGGAACAACAGCACGTGCTTGGTATCGCCATGCGAGGCATAGGCACAGGCAATGATGTCGCATTGCTGTGTGCGGGTCGGCATGCCCGTCGAGGGGCCCGCGCGCTGGATGTTCATGATCACGGCCGGAATCTCGGCGAAATACGAGAGACCGATGAACTCCGTCATCAGCGAGATGCCGGGCCCCGAGGTCGCGGTGAAGGCGCGGGCGCCGTTCCAGGAGGCGCCGATCACGATGCCGATTGAAGCAAGCTCGTCCTCGCCCTGCACGATCGCGTATCTCGCCTTGCCGGTCGCAGGGTCGTGCCGGTACTTCTTACAGTGGCTGGTGAAGGCTTCCGCAACCGACGAGGACGGCGTGATCGGATACCAGGCGCACACCGTCGCGCCGCCATAGACCGCGCCGAGCGCGGCGGCGCTGTTGCCCTCGATGAAGATGCGATCGCCGACCTTGTCGGCCTTCTTCACCCGCAGCCCGATCGGGCATTTCAGATTCTGCAATGCCCAGTCGCGGCCGAGATGCAGCGCGTGGACGTTGGAGGAGAGCAGCTTCTCCTTGCCCTTGTACTGCTCGCCGATGAGCTGCTCGATCACCTTGGGATCCATGTCGAGCAGCGCACAGAGCGCGCCGAGATAGATGATGTTCTTGAAGAGCTGGCGCTGGCGCGGATCGGTATAGGTGGAGTTGGTGATCGCGGTCAGGGGCACGCCGATCACGGTGATATCGTCGCGGAATTTCGTCGACGGCATCGGCTTGGTCGAATCGTAGAACAGGTAGCCGCCTTGCTCGATGCCGGCGATGTCCTTGTCCCAGGTCTGTGGGTTCATCGCTACCATCATGTCGACGCCGCCGCGGGCGCCGAGATGGCCGGCTTCCGTCACCCGCACCTCGTACCAGGTCGGCAGGCCCTGGATGTTGGAGGGGAAGATGTTGCGTGGGGAGACCGGCACGCCGTGGCGCAGGATCGCGCGAGCAAACAGCTCGTTGGCCGAAGCCGAGCCCGAGCCGTTGACGTTGGCGAAGCGGACGACGAAGTCGTTTACGCTGCTGATCGGCTTTTTGTCGGACATGATGATCCTGCGTGAGTCATATCGATGAGGTATTTCTGCATGTCCCAGGCGCCGGTGGGACAGCGCTCAGCGCAGAGCCCGCAATGCAAGCAGACGTCCTCGTCCTTCACCATCACGCGCCCGGTCTTGAGATCGCTGGAGATGTAGAGGGCTTGGTCGGGGTGCGGCGAGGGCGCCTTCAGGCGCTGGCGCAGATCGGCCTCCTCGCCGTTTTGCGTGAAGGTGATGCAATCCATCGGACAGATGTCGACACAGGCATCGCACTCGATGCACAGGGAGGTCGAGAATACGGTCTGCACGTCGCAGTTCAGGCAGCGATGCGCCTCGCCGAGCGCAAGCTTGACGTCGTAGCCGAGTTCGACCTCGGCACGGATGTCCTTCAGGGCCACCACCTTGTCGCGGTGCGGCACCTTGAAACGCTTTTCCGGCGAGATGTCGTTGTCATAGCTCCATTCGTGGATGCCCATCTTCTGCGAGGTGACGTGCACCTCCGGTAGCGGACGCTCGTTGATGTCCTCGCCCGAGAGTAACCTGTGGATCGACAGCGCGGCGTCGTGGCCGTGCGCGACAGCCCAGATGATGTTCTTCGGCCCGAAGGCGGCGTCGCCACCGAAAAAGATCTTCGGGTTGGTCGAGACGAAGGTCTTGGGATCGACCTTCGGCATATTCCATTTGTCGAACTCGATGCCGCAGTCGCGCTCGATCCAGGGGAACGCGTTCTCCTGGCCGACGGCGACCAGCACGTCGTCGCAGGGGATGGTTTGGTCGGGTTCGCCCGAGGGCACCAGGTTGCGACGGCCCTTGGCGTCATATTCCGCTTTCACCTTCTGGAAAGTGACGCCGATGAGCTTGCCGGCCACATGCTTGAACGCCACCGGCACCATGTAGTTGAGGATCGGGATATCCTCGTGAATGGCGTCTTCCTTTTCCCAGGGGCTCGCCTTCATTTCCTCGAAGCCGGAACGCACGATCACCTTGACGTCCTCGCCGCCAAGGCGGCGCGCGGTGCGGCAGCAATCCATTGCGGTGTTGCCGCCGCCGAGCACGATCACGCGCTTGCCGATTTTGTTGGTATGACCGAACGAGACGGAGGACAGCCAGTCGATGCCGATATGGATGTTCGCGGCAGCTTCTTTGCGACCGGGAATGTCGAGCTCGCGGCCGCGCGGTGCGCCGGAGCCGACGAAGATCGCATCGTATCTGTCCGCGAGCAGCGCTTTCATGCTCTCGATACGGTGGCCGCCCCTGAACTCGACGCCGAGCTCGAGGATGTAGCCGGTCTCTTCGTCGATCACCGAGTTGGGCAGCCGGAATTTCGGGATCTGCGAGCGCATCATGCCGCCGGCTTCGGGATCGGCGTCGAACACGGTGCAGTGATAGCCGAGCGGTGCGAGATCGCGCGCCACCGTCAGCGACGCCGGACCACCGCCGACCAGCGCGATGCGCTTGCCGTTCTTCGGCGAGGGGCGCGGCAGACGCTGCTTGATGTCATCCTTGAAGTCGGCGGCGACGCGCTTCAGGCGGCAGATCGCCACCGGAGTTTCCTCGACGCGTCCGCGGCGGCACGCGGGCTCGCATGGACGATCGCAGGTGCGCCCCAGAATTCCGGGAAACACATTCGATTTCCAATTGATCATATAGGCGTCGCTGTAGCGGCCTTGTGCGATCAGACGGATGTATTCGGGAACCGGAGTGTGCGCAGGACAGGCCCACTGGCAATCGACTACCTTGTGAAAGTAGTCGGGGGCCGCGATATCGGTCGGTTTCATTCCTACCCTGTCCGCGCAGGCCCAAAGACCCGAGCGGCCTTCTTGAGCTTGGCGAACGCTATGCCGCGTTCATATGGTTTTCGAATTGGATCATAGACTTGCCTTATTAGAGCCAATCCCAAGCGTGCACAAAGCCAAAATTGCGAGTTACCCCGCTTTCATAGGAGCTGCGCGCGCATAGCATTAACAGTCGCGCATTCTATGTGGCGGTGCAGCATCCCGTGGTGCGTGTAATGAGTTCAGCCGCGTGTGATGTCACTCTTCGCAAGGTCCCACATCAGGCAGGCTGGCGGCGTGCGCAACACAGCGCCGCGCCTTCAGAAAAGCGTCGATCGCAACACGCTCCGCAAGATGTTCGACATCATATCTGCGGTTGAAATCGGCCTCATGCTCTGCGTCGATATTCATCGACGTCAGCAGCATGCCCTTCCCGGCAAGCGGCATTTTCCTGCTGTCCCTTTATCGTGCGGCTTTCGAGCCGAGGTCCGCGATCGCTTTCATCACGGCATCCCTCACGCCGGGATCATAGAGCGAATGTCCGGCCTCTTCCACGGTCCGGACCTCGGAACCCGGCCACGCTTTCGCGAGCGCCGAAGATGTCACAGGCGGGCACAACAGATCATAGCGGCCCTGGATGATGATGCCGTGAATGCCGGCGAGCTTGCCGGCATTTCGCAGCAGCTGATCCGGCGCCATGAAGCAGTTATTGATGAAGTAGTGCGCTTCCATGAACGGCGTCGCGGGCAGTGTGCGCCACACGTTGAGCGCGGCGAGATCGAGCCGTGTGCGCGCCGGCTTGTGTTCGGACAGGGTGCGCTCGGTGTCGTACCAGGCCCGCGCGGCGGGACCATGTATGTCAGGATCGGGATCGAGAATGCGGCGCCAATACGCCTCGATCGGCTGCCCTCGTTCTTCGGCTGACAGCAGGCTCAAGAAATCCTCGTTGAGCGCGGGATAGAATTGCGGCAGCCGCGACGTGAAGCCGGTCTCGACCTCCGCTCGCGTGCCGAGAAATGTTGCGCGCAGCACGATGCCCGAAACGCGCTCGGGATGGACTTCGGCGTAGGCCAGCGCCAGCGTCGCGCCCCAGGAGCCGCCGACCACCATCCAGCGTTCGAAACCGAACTTTTGGCGGATCAATTCCATGTCCGCGATGAGGTGCTGCGTGGTGTTGTGCTCGCGCAAACCCTTCGGTCTGCTGCGACCGGCGCCGCGCTGATCGAACAGCACGGCATGGAATCGCTCGGGATCAAAAAGCCGGCGATGGTCGGGCTGGCAGCCGCTGCCGGGACCGCCATGCAGATAGACGGCTGGGATGCCGTCGACGCGGCCGATGCTTTCGAGATAGATCTCGTGGCCGTCGGAGACGGCAAGCATTTCGGAGCTCAACGGCGCGAAGGGATCGGCGCGCTTTACCGATTCCTTGGCCGATTTGGCCGCGTCGGCGTCAGGCGCCATGCTTGCCGGACTCCCCAGGGTCAGGCTCCAAAGTGCCACCGGCAAAGTTGCGGTAGAGGAAGCGGTTGATCTCGCCTTCGGCTTCACGCTCGGCCTGCCTGAATATGGTCTCGTGCAGCGGCGACAGCGCGCAGGCCGGGTCGGTATTGGCCGCATCGCCGGTGAGCGCAAAGGCCTGACAGCGGCAGCCGCCGAAATCGATTTCGCGGAATTCGCAGGTCCTGCATGGCTCCTTCATCCAGCCGGTACCACGATAGCGGTTGAAGGCGTCCGAGTTCTGCCAGATCCAGGCGATCGAATGATTGGAGCGCACGGACTCGAAGACGAGCCCGGTGATGCTCTCGGCCGCATGGCACGGCAGCACCTTTCCGGCCGGCGAGATGTTGAAGAACTGCCGGCCCCACCCGCCCATGCATTTCTTCGGCCGCAGGGCATAATAGTCCGGCACGACATAGTCGATCGCGAGCGTTCCCTTGAGGCGCTCGCGCGCCTCCTCGACGATGCGGGTGGTCTCGTCGAGCTGCGCGACCGTCGGCATCAGCGCGGCGCGGTTCTTCAGCGCCCAGCCGTAGTACTGGACGTTGGCGACCTCGAGCCGGTCGGCGTCGAGATCGACCGCCATCTGGATGATGTCGGGGAGCTGGTGCAGGTTCTGGCGGTGCATCACCGCGTTCACGGTGAGCGGCAGATCGAGCTCGCGCGTCCAGCGCGCGACTTCGAGCTTCTTGTGATGCGCGCCCTTGTAGCCGGCGACGCGATCGGCGGCGATGTCCTCGGTTCCCTGAAAACTGATCTGTACGTGGCAGAGGCCGGCATCGGCGAGTTCGCTCAGCTTGTCGCGCGTCAGCAGCACGGCCGCGGTGATCAAATTGGTGTAGAGGCCGGCGCCGCTCGCATGCTTGATGAGTTCGACCAGGTCTTTCCGCGCAGTCGGCTCGCCTCCGGAGAAATGGACTTGGAGCACGCCGATCTCGACGAGCTCGGTCAAGACCTTCTTCCACTCCTCGGTCGTGAGTTCCTTGCCGGCGCGATCGAGCTCGATCGGGTTGGAGCAATAGGGACATTGCAGCGGGCAGCGATGCGTGACTTCCAGCAGGACCGCGAGCGGAATGCCAAACGTCTCCGCCGTCGAGCGCTGCTTTTCGAGCACAGCGAGGCTGTCGCTTGCATCAGGGGGGATGGCCGGATTGCCGAGCACGTCACTCATGACGTCTTCTCCCGGGCTTCGGTCAAAAAGCCCTTGTCCGCAAGATCCTGCAACATGGCGGTCACGTCAGCCAGGATCGCATCGCGCGGCGCAGCATACTTCGCGGCGAGCTGGTCCGCCACATCGCCGACGTTGCGGACGCCGTCGCAGAGCTGCAGGACCTCGACGGCAATCTCGTCCGGGGCCAGCACGCGCTCGGGCGCCAGGATCACCCAGACGTTGCGCGTCTCGTCGTATTTCAGTTTGGCATGCCGCGGCAGCACGGGCCGGCTCGCCTCGCTGACGCTGATGTGACGCGGCCCGGCCATCGCTTATTTCCTCTCAGTTCGCTTTGGGCACGAAGGCACCCGGCGGAATGTGCCCATCGACATATGCATGATAGAGCGCATCAAGTTGCACCCACAGCACGTTGGTCTTGAAGATCAGCGCGTTGCAGACGGCCGCGCGTTCCTCCGGAGTCCTGGCGTGCTTCCTGACATAGTCGAGCGCGAAATTGGCGTCGCGCGGCGCCTGGGTCAGGCGGCGCTTGAAGTAACTCATGATATCAGGATTGACGAAATCATAGTGCTCCAGCATGCCGACGATGCGCTCTTCGTGAATGCTCGGTGCGAACAGCTCCGTCAGGGAGGAGGCGATCGCCTCCAGCGGGCTCTTCTCGCGGCAGAAATGCACATAGGCCTCGACCGCAAAGCGCGTTGCGGGGAGAATGCCTTCGGTCGATTCCACGTAGGCCGTGTCCAGCCCAAGGCCTTCGGTCAGCTTGATCCAGCGCTCGATTCCACCCTCGCTGCCGACATCGCCGTCGTGGTCCTCGATGCGGTGACGCCATTCCAGCCGCGTGGCGCGGTCGCGAAAGCGTGAGATCACCACCGCGTCCTTGAGCGGGATCGTGCTCTGGTAGTAGTAGCGGTTGAGCGCCCAGGCCTGCACCTGGCCCTTGTTCAGCTTGCCGCCGTGCAGGAGCTTATGGAACGGATGCAGGCTGTGATATCGCGTCGCGCCGATGTGGCGCAGCGTCGCCTCGAGCTCCTCGGCCGAGTTGAGCCTGATGTCCTTGCCGATCGAGAGTGCGGTCATTCCGGGAAGCGTCATGGCGTTCACAGCACGATCTCCGTTCCATCGGCGGGTATCTGCCAGCCCGCATGTTCGGCCGCCTTGCGCTCGGGCGAGGAGGGCAGCAGCGCCGGGTTCGAGTTATTGATATGCAGAAATATCTTCCTGTCGATATCGAGGCCGGCAAGCCGCGCGATCGCGCCATCCTCGCCCGACATGGCGACATGTCCCATGCTTTTGCCGGTCTTTTGGCCAAGCCCGGCCTGGATCATCTCGTCGTCGCGCCACACCGTACCGTCGAAGAACAGCAGCGCTGCGCCGGCAATCTCCGCTTTCAGCGCGTCGGTGACCTCGGCACAGGCGGCGAGGAAGTAGAAATTCTTGCCGGTCGACTTGTCCGCGATCTTCAGGCCGAGCGTATCGCCGGCGCCATCGCTCCCGCCGGGATGCACCTTGCCTTCCAGATACCAGGCCGATTTGCCGGGCACCTCGAACGCAACCACCTCAATGCCGGAGCGTGCGCCGTCGGGAAGGCGCGGCTCGAACGGCTCGTCGACGCCGATCGGCTGGCGCTTGACGTTCTTCTCGTTCAGCACATTGAAGATGCTGTTGGCCCTCAGGATCGCGAGCACCTTGTCATGCGCGTAGATCGTGAACGGCGAGCCCTCGCGCATCGACAAGAGTCCCGCGACCGCGTCCACCTCGCCATTGGTCAGGATCACGCCTGCGACCGGCGTGTGGCGCAGCGCGCCCGGCTTCGGATGAAGCTGTCGCGTGGCGTTGAATTGCTGTCGGAGGTCGGGAGAGGCGTTGATCAGGAACCAGTTGTCACCGTCGGCGCTGAAGGCGACCGAAGCTTGGGTTCTCTGCAAGTGTCGAGCGTCAGCGCGCGCTGCCCGGCAGCCCGTGCATCCGCAGTTCCACTGCGGTACCCCGCCGCCAGCCGCGGCACCCAGGACGACGACGCGAAGCATGAATCCGTCTCCTGGAGGCACGTGTCGCGGTGGATCTCAAGGCCGGCACAATTCCCTTCGGCGGGAACGTCGCGCGCCCGAAGGATCCACCCGCGCTCGACGTAAACTTGCCGCCCTTACTTGCGGGTGGCGCTCACATACATGTTGATTTCCATGCCGCACGGCACTTCGACGATCTTCGGTGCTTTCCAGGCCATTTTGGCCCTCCCTTTCTGAAAAATCGGACGTGTCCGCCCCCCGTTAAACTACTGCCGGCGGAAAAGTTCGCCAGTTAAATCTTCCGCGACCTAGGTAGTAGGTGGACTGAAATGCTGCGCTGCAAACACGGAAAGGCACGATCGTGCCGTGGAGATGACGCAAAAACAGCAAAACAACCCCATGCAAAGGACGACGATAGGCAAAGAACGACGATAGGGTGCGATCCCTGTCCGGATAAAGCAGTTGTGAGTGCAGAGCGGCTTTCAATCCGCTACAGGCGACCCCATTGGATCAGGCATGCCCAGATATTTCTTCAACACCCGCATCGGCGACGAATTGATCGTGGATCCTGACGGCGAGGACCTGCGCAATCCCGATCGTGCCTGGGAAGTGGCGCGCCAGATGATTTTGGAAGTACTGAAATCGGAAGGCACCCAGCCGGCGCTGCTCGAGGCCGTCATCGAGGTCACCGACGTCGATGGTGAGATCGTGCTGGAGTTTCCCTTCACAGAGGCGCTTCTGGACCTGCCGGATCAATCCGCCACCCGGCACTGACATCCGGGTCTCCCTGCGCAATGCGCATGGCTTTGCCGCCTGACCGGCGCTAAAAGACCCGGTCACACGGAGCATGTCATGCAAGATCTCTGGCGCCTGTCGGCCGCCGACCTCGCCACCCTCATTCGGTCCAGGAAGGTTTCTGCCTTCGAAGCTGCTAAGGCGGGCCTGGCCCGGCTCGATGCCGTCAATCCCAGGCTGAATGCGGTGATCGACCACCGGCCGGAGGACGTTCTCGAGCAGGCGGCAGCGGTGGATGCGGCGATCGCCCGGGGCGAGGATCCGGGCCTGCTCGCTGGCGTCCCCGTCACGGTGAAGGTCAATGTCGACCAGGAGGGCTTTGCTACCACCAATGGCCTGAAGATCCAGCGCGAGGTGATCGCGAAGGCCGACAATCCTGTGGTCGCCAACTTACGCAAGGCGGGCGCCGTCATCCTCGGCCGCACCAACTGCCCAGCCTTCTCCTACCGCTGGTTCACCACCAACCTGATCCACGGGGACACGAAGAACCCGCGCGATGCCTCGCTGACCCCGGGCGGCTCCTCGGGCGGAGCAGGTTCTGCCGTTGCGGCGGGCATCGGCCACATCGCCCACGGCACCGATATCGCGGGTTCGATCCGCTACCCCGCCTATGCCTGCGGTGTGCACGGCCTGCGGCCGACCATGGGCCGGATTCCCGCCTTCAACGCGGCCCTGCCGGAACGCCCAATCGGGCCGCAGATCAGCGCGGTCTCCGGGCCGCTGGCGCGCACCATCAATGACATCAGGATTTCGCTCGCCGCGATGGCCGCCCGCGACGTGCGCGACCCCTGGTGGGTGCCCGCGCCGCTCGAGGGGCCGGCAGTGCCCAAGCGCGCTGCGCTGTGCCTCAATCCGGACGGACTCGCGACGGCGCCCGAAGTGGCGGCCGCGGTCAGCGACGCCGGCAAGCGGCTGGAGCGCGCAGGTTGGACCGTGGAGGTGATCGAGAACACCCCGCCGATGCGGGAGGCTGCCGAATGGCAGACGAAGCTCTGGCTTGGCGACGGATATGAGGCCGCGCTCGAAGCCGCTGAGCGCGAGGGCGACCCCGGCGCGCTCGCCTGCCTGCGCGGCAACCGCGCCAAGGTCACCCCGTTCGACCAGGCGGCCTACGCCAAGGCGCTGATGCGCCGGGCGACGCTGACGCGCGAATGGATGCTGTTCTTCGAAAAATACGCGGTGGTGCTGACGCCGGTCTCCGGCGAACTACCATTCCCTGATCATCTCGATCGTAAGGACGAGGCGTCCTTCAAGCGGGTCTGGGACGCGCAATTGCCGCAGATCGCCATTCCTTTCATGGGGCTGCCGGGCCTTGCGGTCTCCACCGGTCTCGTCGGCAAGGCGCCCGTCGGCGTGCATGTCGTCTCCGGCCGATATCGTGAGGACCTCTGCCTGCTCGCCGGCGAGGCGATCGAGGCGGGTGGCGTGCCGGCTTCGCCGATCGATCCCGTGGCTTAGGGACAACGATGTCGGCCATCTACGAATTCACCGCCAACTCGCTTCTCGGCGACGAAGTGCCGCTGCGGCGCTTCGAGGGACAGGTGCTGCTTATCGTCAACACCGCGAGCAAATGCGGCTTCACGCCGCAATATCGGGGACTTGAGGATCTCTATCGCGACTTTTCCCCGCGCGGTTTCTCCGTGCTCGGCTTTCCCTGCAACCAGTTCGGTGGTCAGGAGCCAGGCAAGGCGAGCGAGATCCAGGAGTTCTGCTCGACGCAGTATGACGTCACTTTCCCGCTGTTCGAGAAGATCGACGTCAACGGCGCCAATGCGCATCCCCTGTATGAGTACCTGAAACGTCAGCAATCCGGCCTGCTCGGGGCTTCCATCAAGTGGAACTTCACGAAATTCCTGGTGGACCGCACCGGCAAGGTGGTGGCGCGTCACGCGCCGACCGCTCGGCCCGAAGGATTGCGTCGGCAAATCGAAACATTGTTGTGAGCGAGACAATCATGAGCGACGAATTCCCCGACCGCCTGTCGGTCGATCCGAACAGCCCGTACTACAACGCCGACATCCTGGCGCGCGACGTCGGCATCCGCTTCAAGGGCATCGAGAAGACCAATGTGGAGGAGTATTGCATCAGCGAGGGCTGGGTGCGTGTCACCGCCGGCAACGCCAAGGACCGCTACGGCAATCCGCTGACGATCAAGGTGCACGGGAGTGTCGAGCCGTATTTCAGGGACAAGAAATAGTCCCACGCACTTTTTTCCATTCGACATTGCGAGGAGCGAAGCGACGAGGCAATCCAGAGTTCCTCATCCTGAGAGCTTGCCAATCTTTCTCGTTTTGCGTGGTCATCGAAGGATGTGGCAGTTCCTCGTCGTGGCAACGCGTGGGCTGGGCGGCTGTGGCGAGGTTGGGGGATGTCGATGAACGCTCCTCTATGCGCTAGCGAGGCGGTTGCCTTGCAGGATGTTGTTGGCGAGGGCGTACCAGAGCACGACGGCGCGGACCTTTTCGAAGCCGCGCACGGTCAATTGGCGCAGGTCCCAGTTGCGCCAGCGGGCATGTATGCACTCGCAAATCGACCGGGGCTTGTATCGGGCCTTGCCCTCTTCGCTCGCCATGCGCGCACGCCAGGCCAACACCCCCGGGCCGTCGCCGCGTCGCGGTAGATGGGGATCGGTGCCGTGCTTGGATTGAGTGGGCGGGCAAAAGATATCGATGCCCTCGGCGTGCGCCCACTCGATGTCCTCGGCACTGCCAAAGCCGCCATCGACGAGATGGTCCTTGGGCAACCCGCCAGGACGCGCGCGCTGCCGCTCCAGCATGGGCCGCATCAGGCCGCGGTCGGACCCGGTGTTGCAGACCTTGATGTCAACGACGATCGGCTGGCCGGCGGCACTCGTCACCTGCACGTTGTAGGCGGGGCGGAAGCCGCCGTCGGCCATCTTCATGACCCGTGCGTCGGCGTCCGTCGTGGAGGCCCGCGGCTCTTTCGGCTTCTTGCCGTTGCCGCGCTTTTCTTCGCGCTCCTTGCGCTGCTGCTTGATTTCGGCGAGCGCCGTCTGCGCCGCTTTGACGCGCGCTCTGCGCTCACGCGCGGCGCGCTCCTTGGCGGCCTTCATGCGCTGATTGCTAGCATCCGAACGAGCGTCAACCTCGCGTTTGAGGTCTTCCACCACCGCCTCAGCCAAGGCCAGGTGCCGATCGAGCGTCGCCTCCCGCCGGAACGAAGCGGCCCCGGCGCTGGCCCGGACCCGAACACCGTCCTGCGCCAGCGTTTCCAGATTGACGAGGCCGACCTTCGCCAGCACCGCCAAATGCTCGCAAAGCAGCCGGTCGAGCAGGTCGGCGCAACCGACCCGGAAGTCCGCCAGCGTGTGATGGTTCACCGACACCCCGCCACACAGCCAACGATAGGCGTCATGGCTCTCGCAAAGCCGCTCCAACGCGCGCGCGCTGCCGACGCCCTCGCTGGTGGCATAGAGCCACAGCGCCAGCAAAAGCCGCGGCGATGTCGCGGGGTGACCGGGCCGATCGCCCCGCGCCTTGATCCGGTTCTCCAGCTCACTCAGGTCGAGTTCCTCGACATAGGACCAGATCAGGCGCACCGGATGGTCTTCCCCGATCAGGCTCTCGATATCCACTGCTCGCAACTCGATTTGATCGCGTTGGGGCTCACGAAGTCGCGGCGCTGCGAGCGGCGCCGCACCGGCTTGCGGCTTTGCCTGCTCCGGCAGATCCCCAAACAATTCATCAGCGGCCATCATCCCTCCTGCGAATCCATCACCGCAAGAGAATCACACAGCACCAGCTTTCGGCTATACCGCTTGCGAGCAGTCAAAAAGATTCACAGCCTCTGAGGAGCGCGGAACGCGCGTCTCGAAGGATGAATGGCCCCGCTGGTGGCCTCGCCCTTCGAGACGCCGCGCGAGCGCGGCTCCTCAGGGTGAGGGTCTGTCAGACTGGATTGCTTCGCTTCGCTCGCAATGACGAGGTTCCTCTCGACCACCGAAGGCGACCCGCATGTCCGTCCGCATCGTCGATGTCCGCGAGATCACAAAGCCGATCTCCTCGCCGATCCGCAACGCCTATATCGATTTCACCAAGATGACGACGAGCCTGGTTGCCGTCGTCACCGACGTCATGCGCGACGGCAATCGCGTCGTCGGCTACGGCTTCAACTCCAACGGCCGCTACGGGCAGGGCGGCCTGATCCGCGAGCGCTTTGCCTCGCGCATCCTCGAGGCCGAGCCAAAGTCGCTGTTGAATAGCGCCTGCGACAATCTCGATCCGGACAAGGTCTGGGCCGCGATGATGACCAATGAGAAGCCGGGCGGTCACGGCGAGCGCTCGGTCGCGGTCGGCACCATCGACATGGCGGTGTGGGATGCGGTGGCGAAGATCGCGGGCAAACCGCTGTTTCGCCTGCTCGCCGAACGTCACGGCGTCAAGGCCGATCCGCGCGTCTTCGTTTATGCCGCCGGCGGCTACTACTATCCCGGCAAGGACCTCTCGATGCTGCGCGGCGAGATGCGCGGCTATCTCGATCGCGGCTACAATGTCGTCAAGATGAAGATCGGCGGCGCGCCGATCGAAGAGGATCGCACGCGCATCGAGGCGGTGCTGAAGGAGATTGGCAAGGAGGCGCAACTCGCGGTCGATGCCAACGGCCGGTTCGATCTCGAGACCGCGATCGCTTACGCAAAAATGCTGCGGGACTATCCGTTGTTCTGGTACGAGGAGGCGGGCGATCCGCTCGACTATTCGCTGCAGGCCGCACTCGCAGAATTTTATCCGGCGCCGATGGCAACGGGTGAAAACCTGTTCAGCCACCAGGACACCCGCAACCTGATCCGCCATGGTGGCATGCGGCCGGATCGCGACTGGTTGCAATTCGACTGTGCGCTCTCCTATGGCCTCTGTGAATATCAGCGCACGCTGGAGATGCTGAAGACCCATGGCTGGTCGCCCAGCCGCTGCATCCCGCATGGCGGCCATCAGATGTCGCTCAACATCGCAGCCGGCCTGGGCCTCGGCGGCAATGAGAGCTACCCAGACCTGTTCCAACCCTATGGCGGTTTCCCCGACGGCGTCCGAGTCGAGAACGGTCACATCACCATGCCGGACCTGCCGGGCATCGGCTTCGAGAGCAAGTCGGATCTCTATAAGGAGATGAAGGCGTTGGCGGAGTAGCCCGGTTTCACGCTCCGTCATTGCGAGCGTAGCGAAGCAATCCAGAAACTTTCCGCGGTGACAGTCTGGATTGCTTCGCTGCGCTCGCAATGACGGTGTGGGGAGAGCCTCGCGCTTCTTTCGTCTCTATTGCGGTCGCCGCTCGGAATCACCTTTCGGTTGTGCTATCGTGAAGCTCTCTTCAGCCGAGCACGATCATGAAGCAGCCTTGCGTGTACATGTTTGCCAATCGCCGCAATGGGACGATCTATACAGGCGTTACCTCCAATCCGCCGCGCCGCGCGTTTGAGCATCGCCACGGTTTGGTGAAGGGGTTCTCGTCAAAGTACGGCTGCAAGCTGCTCGTCTGGTACGAGCTGCACGCGACCATGACCGACGCGATTGCGCGCGAGAAGCAGATCAAGGCTGGCAACCGGGCCAAGAAGCTGGCTTTGATCGAGAGCGTCAACCCGGACTGGATGGATTTGTACGAGACGCTGATCTGACCGCTGGGAGAACAGCGGCACTCAGGGGCAGGCGGTCGATACTTGCTCCGTCATTGCGAGCGTAGCGAAGCAATCCAGAAACTTTCCGCGGTGACAGTCTGGATTGCTTCGCTGCGCTCGCAATGACGATGTGGGACGACGTGCATGTCCCTCACGACAGCCGCATATCCAGCAGCCGCCGCTCGCCCTTGAGCAACTTCTTCACGGCGCTCGACGCGACGACCGTGCCGTCGTTGGCATAGGTCTCGTGGTTCTTCTCGATGTCGTCGAGGCGGTAGAGATAGTTGACCATGACGCCGGCGGACTCGCGCAGGCCCTTGGGCGAGAGGTCTCCCAGCCAGTTGATGCGCTCGAGCCGGGCGCCGTTGCCGAGATGGAAGCGGGCGACGGAATCGATCAGCCGGCCCTTCGGCGTGCGCGCTTTCAGGAAATAATAGGCGGCGAGCGGCTCGATCACGCTGCGCAACTGTGCGGTCAGCTCCGCATTCTCGAACCATTTCGGCTCCTCGAGATGCTTCAGCACCTCGCGATCCTCGTCGGACAACGGCAGGTCCTTGTCCTGCTTCAGCCACGGCACGAAGCCCGGCACCGGCGACAGCGTCACGAAGGTGTCGAGCTTGGGCAGTTCGCGCCGCAGCTCCTCGACGACCTGCTTGATCAGAAAGCTGCCGAACGAAATGCCGCCTAAGCCCCGCTGGGTGTTCGAGATCGAGTAGAACACGGCGGTGCGCGCGCGTTCGATCGGCACCGGCTCGCGGTCGACCGCGAGCAACGGCGCGATCGCGCCGGGGATCGTCTCGGTCAGCGCGACCTCGACGAAGATGAGGGGCTCGTCGACCAGCGCCGGATGGAAGAAGGCGTAGCAGCGGCGGTCGACCGGATCGATGCGGCGGCGTAAATCGTCCCAGTCGCTGATCTCGTGCACGGCCTCGTAGCGGATGATCTTTTCGAGGATGTTGGCCGGTGTCGACCAGTCGATCCTGCGCAGCACGAGAAACCCCCTGTTGAACCACGAACTCAAGAGATGCACGACGTCGCGATCGAGCGCGGCAAGATCGGTGTGCCCGTTCATCATGCCGAGCAGGTCGGCACGCATGGCGACGAGATCGCCGGTGCCACCGGGCGCGCGGTTGAGGCGGCGGATCAGTTCCTGCCGTCGCGGCTCCGAGGCGAAATGCAAGTCGCTGGCGTCCTCGTCGCTCGGCTGGGTGCGCCATTTCTCGACCGTCTGGGCAAGCTTCTCGCGATCGGGGCCGAAATCGCGCACCAGCGCCGCGAAAAAGGCGCGGCGTCCCGCCGCATCGAGATCCTGATAGTGATCGAGCACCTCGCGCGCCATCGCGGTGCCCGAGGCCTCGCCCCGGCCGGACAGTAGCGCCTCGCAGAGCTCGATCAGGCCGTCGGCGTCCTGTTTTGTGTCCGAGGCGTCACCGCGGCGAAGCAGCGTACGGCCGCGCTCGGAGATCGTGGCGAGCAGATCGGAGAAAAAGGCGTTGGCCATCTGGGCTTTTCGAATCTGGTTTGTGCGGTGCGGAAGCTTACACGGGATTTAGGCGAAAGCCGATCACAATCAAGCGCGGGAATTCGGCATCTTAAGCTGTGTCATGCGCGCCAAGAAAGCTGTCATGAGTGCTGTCACGCCCCGCCACCCGGTCTCGCCTCCGGCGAGCCCGATGACAGGCTCCGCCGGGCGTCCAGTATGCCCTGCCTCTCCGTATTTGTGGCCACCTCTGGAATACCCTTCGCGGGCAATGAGACTGAAAATTGGGGCTTACCCCTTTCCCGCAAACTCCGTCGGCGTCCGGCCCGTGACCTGGCGGAAGGCAGCGGAGAAGGCGGGCACGCTGGCATAGCCGAGCTGGGCGGCGAGCTGCTTGATCGAGACATTGGCATCTGTCGATAGTCTTTCGATTGCGGCTGCGATGCGGGCGCGCTGGCACCAGCTCTTGAAGCTCAGCTGCGTCTCGGAGGAGAACAGCCGCGACAGCGTGCGCGCGGAGGTTCCGACCTCGTGCGCGAGCGCCTCGATCTCGTAGTTCCCGGTCGGATCGTCCAGCACGATCAGCGCTGCGCGCCGGCAGCGCGGCTCCCGCGGCAGCGGCACGAAGGTCGCGGAATCTTCGGCCTGGTGCAGTTCCAGCATCACCAGGCGAACCAGAAGCTCGGTGCGCTCGGGCGTATTGCGAGAATCAAAGAGCGCCAGGATCGCCTGGTGCAGGAGCGGCGACACCCGCACCACGAACTCCTTGGCGAGCCCCTTGGCGCGCTGCTCGCGCTTCAGCCAGGGCAGGTCGAAATACAGCGTGCGCATCTCGATGTCGGCGAGCACGTCGATGGCGTGTTCGAGATGGGCCGGCACCCAGACCGCGCGGTCCGGCGGCACCAGCCAGCGCCCCTTCGGCGTCGTCACCTGCATCGTGCCTTTCGCGGCATAGACGAGCTGGGCCTCGCGGTGCATGTGCGGGTCGAGGCGCAAGCCCTTGGGATAGTCGCGCGCGACGAGGTGTACGCCCGCGGTCGAGTGGCGGTTTCCGCGCACTACCTTGATTGGCGTTTCGACGACAGTCATTGGCGGCATCCCGTTGTGACCCCGACCTATAACCCATTTCGGAGCAAGAGAGGATTCGTCGTATGAACAGCCCCGGCCGGGTGATCGGTTTCGTCAACGCCGCGCATTTCATCGATCACTATGCGATGCTGATTTTCGCCGCCGCCGTGATCATCATGGGGCCGGCGCTCGGCATGGCCTATTCCGAACTGCTGCCTTACGCGACGCCAGGCTTCATCGCCTTCGGCGCGGGATCGCTGCTCACCGGCTGGCTCGGGGATCGCTGGAGCCGCCGCCACATGATGGTGATCTTCTTCATCGGCATCGGCGCCTCGATGGTCTCGGTCGGCTTCGTGCAGACGCCGGCGCAACTCGGCGCGGCACTGCTCGCGATCGGCATCTTCGCCTCGATCTATCATCCGGTCGGCACCGCGATGATCGTGTCCTATGCGGACAGGCTCGGCCGCGAGATGGGGCTGAACGGCGTCTGGGGCAATCTCGGCGTTGCGTCGTCTGCACTGGTCACCGGCGTGATCGGGCAATATCTCGGCTGGCGTTTTGCCTTCATCGTTCCAGGCGCCGTTACGATGCTGATCGGCATCGCCTTCGCGATGACCGTCGCGCATGAGGACCGCAAGGGCAGCAAGCAAGCGGCGGCGCAGGCGCGCGTCGCCAAACACGACATGTGGCGCGTGGTCCTTGCTCTGCTGATCGTGGTGATCGCGATCTCGACGACGTTCAATGCCGTCACTGTCGCGCTGCCAAAGCTGTTCGCGGAGCGGCTCGCCGATCTCACCAAGAGCCCGGCGCTGTTGGGGGGCATCGCGGCCTGCGTCTACGTGTTCGGCGCGATGACGCAATACACGATCGGCCGGCTGCTCGACCATTACTCGCTGAAGACGGTGGCGCTGCCGCTGTCCTTCATGCTGGCGCCATTTCTGTATCTCGCGGCGAGCCTGTCCAACCTGCCGCTGATCGTGGTCTCGATCGGCATCGTCATGGGCGCGTTCGGTCAGGTCACGGTAAACGACGCCATGGTCGGCAAATACACCACCGAGGAATGGCGCTCGCGCGCCTATGCGGTGCGCTATTTCGTCGGCTTCACCGCGGCCGGCGCCTCGGTCGGCCTGGTCGCCTGGCTTTACGAGCAGGGCGGCTTCGTCACCATGCTGCGTGCCTTCGCCGCGCTCTGTCTGCTGGCGATCGCAGCCGCGATCATCCTGCCCCGCGAAATCAGGACGCCAGCGGCACAGCCGGGCTGAGGGTGCCGCTTGCCTCCCACGGGAGGCGGGAACTCGCTCCGCTTCTCGCGGGTTCTACCTCCAGCCGCCGGCACCGTGCCGGATCAGCCAGACGGGGGAAAGATAGCTGCATGCAGTGGTGCCTGCTCCGACCGGTCAGCCTGGTCCCCGCGGCGCTTGCCCTAACGACCATTGCGGCCAGTGCCGAGGGCGGCAAATCCACCGGTCCGTCCGAATTCCTCCTGGTCGCGCAGATTGTGCTCCTGATCGCCGTGGGCCGCGGTCTGGGTGAGATCATGCAGCGCATCGGGCAACCCTCCGTAATCGGCGAACTGCTTGCCGGCATCCTGCTCGGGCCGTCGATCTTCGGCTGGATCTGGCCGGAAGCGCAACAAGCCGTCTTCCCGAAGACCCCCGAGCAGAAGGCGATGATCGACGGCATCGCCCAGTTCGGCATCTTGCTCCTGTTGCTGCTGACCGGCATGGAAACCGATCTCAAGCTGGTTCGGAGGATCGGCAAGGCGGCGATTGCAATCTCGATTGCCGGTATCGTCGTTCCCTTCGCTTGCGGCTTCGCGCTCGGTGAATTTCTGCCCGATGCACTTCTGCCCAATCCGCAGCAGCGTCTGGTGGCCTCATTGTTCATGGGCACGGCTCTGTCGATCTCGTCGGTGAAGATCGTCGCGGTTGTCGTGCGCGAGATGAACTTCATGCGCCGCAATGTCGGGCAGATCATCGTGGCGACCGCCATCATCGACGATACCATCGGCTGGATCGTCATCGCGGTCATCTTCAGCCTCGCTTCGCAGGGCACGCTTGATGTCGCATCCGTCGCCAAGGCCGTGCTGGGTACGCTGATCTTCCTCGCCGTCAGCTTCACCATCGGCCGGCGCATGGTTTCCCTGCTTATCCGCTGGGCCAACGATACCCTCGTCAGCACCGCGCCGGTCATTACCGTCATTCTGCTGTTGATGGGCGCGATGGCACTGCTCACGCATCTGATCGGCGTGCACACGGTGCTCGGCGCCTTCGTCGCCGGCATTCTGGTCGGCGAATCCCCGATTCTGACCCGGCAGATCGACGAGCGTCTCCGCGGCCTGATATCGAGCTTCTTCATGCCCGTGTTCTTCGGGCTCGCCGGTCTGAGCGCCGATCTCTCCGTGCTCCGCGATCCCCATCTCCTGATGCTCACCGGCCTGCTCGTCGTGATCGCGAGCGTCGGCAAGTTCGGCGGTGCATTCGTCGGCGGCACCATGGGCGGTCTGAACTACCGGGAATCGCTGGCGCTCGCCAGCGGGATGAATGCGCGCGGCTCGACCGAGGTCATCATCGCGACGATCGGCCTCTCCATCGGCGTACTCAGCCAGACCCTGTTCACAATGATCGTGACGATGGCGATCGTGACCACAATGGCGATGCCGCCGATGCTGCGTGCGGTGCTCGTCGGGCTGCCGATGAACATGGAAGAGAAGGAAAGGCTGGAGCGCGAGGAGTTCGAGACGCGCGGCTTCGTCGCCAATCTCGAGCGGCCCTTGCTAACGGTGGACGAGAGCGTCAATGCGACCTTCGCGGCCCATATTGCAGGCCTGATCGTCGGTATGCGCGGCTTGCCGATCACTGTGCTGCGCGTCGGCCGGCTTGCGAAGGAACAGGAGGGGGGACGGGACGAAGAGGTGAGCCACGAAGCCGTGGTGAAGAGGGCGGCCGAAATGGTGTCGGGTCACGAAGAGGCCGGCGGCGTCGATATCGTCACCCGGACCAGACGAGCGGAGCTCGGCGAGGCGATCGCCAGTGAAGCGCGGAAAGGCTTCGATCTCCTGGTCATGGGCATCGAAAGGGTTACCGCGATCAATGATCGTTTCGACGGGCGGGTCGAGGAGATCGCTGCCGCGTTCGATGGGCCGCTCGCGATCGTCGCGGCCAAGGGAAGCCATTTGAAACAGCCCATGCCCGAGAGGCTCAACATCCTCGTGCCGGTCTCGGGCAGCGGCGTTTCCAAACGCGGAGCCGAGGTCGCGGTCGCTCTGGCGCAGGCTGGATCAGGCTCACTCCGCGTAATCTATGTGGCGACGACGCGGGACAAGGGCGCGCAGCGCGGCGCCTCCCGCGGCCTGATCCAGGAGGAGGGCATTCTCAAGGACACCAGCGATCTCGCCGCCCGCTATGACGTCGACATTACCACGACACTGCGCATGAACAGGGCGCCCGAGGCGGCGATCCTGCGTGAGATCGACACCACCGATGTCGATCTCGTGGTCATGGGTGTCGACCGCATCCAGGCCGATCACCTCTCCTTCGGCGGTGTCGCCGATGCCGTCCTCAGGCAGTCGAAGGTATCGGTCCTGCTGGTGTCGAGCGGCGAGGCGCATCGGACGCCCGTAGAGAAAGCTTAGGACTTCACCTCCGCGGTTGCCGGCGGGGCCGGCGATACCTTCTTCTTCGACGCGCGCCAGTTCTCAAAACGCTGTACCACCACGAAGAAGGCGGGCACGAACAGCACCGCGAGACAGGTCGAGGCGAGCATGCCTGAGAACACGGTGATGCCGATCGACTTGCGCGCGCTGGCGCCGGCGCCGGTTGCGAGCACCAAGGGCACGACGCCGAGGATGAAGGCGAACGACGTCATCAGGATCGGCCGGAAGCGGGCGCGTGCTGCTTCGATCGCGGACTCCATCAGCGGCTTGCCGTCGCGGACGTGCAGCTCCAGGCCGACCTCGACGATCAGGATCGCGTTCTTCGCCGATAGCGCGATCAGGAGGATCAGGCCGATCTGGCAATAGAGGTTGTTGTCGATCTTAAGGCCATTGA
Source organism: Bradyrhizobium sp. CB82 (assembly GCF_029714405.1). Lineage (NCBI taxonomy): Bacteria > Pseudomonadati > Pseudomonadota > Alphaproteobacteria > Hyphomicrobiales > Nitrobacteraceae > Bradyrhizobium > Bradyrhizobium sp. CB82. The sequence goes on from NZ_CP121650.1 coordinate 2,368,775, forward strand.
GCACCAGCATCGGTCCGATCAGCGACAGCGGCACCGCGAGGATCACCGAGATCGGTGCGTACCAGCTCTCGTACTGGCCGGCCAGCACGAGATAGACCAGCAGCATGGCGAGGCCGAACACCCAGTAAATCTGATTGGAGACGGCCTTCTCCTGATAGGACATCGCGGTCCATTCATAGCCGGTGCCTGATGGCAGCGTCTTGTCCGCGATCTCTTCCATCAATTGCAGGGACTCGCCGGAGGAATAGCCCTGCGCCGGCAGGCCGACGATGGTCGAAGAGGGATAGAGATTGTAGAGGCTGATCAGCGACGGACCCGTGGCCGGCGTGACCTTCGCTACGGTGCCGATCGGGATCATATCGCCGTTCGAGTTGCGCACCTGCATGTTGGCGATGTCGCGCTCGGTGACGCGGAACGCCGGATCGGCCTGGGTATAGACCTGGAATACACGGCCGAACTTGTTGAACTGGTTGACGTAGGACGAGCCGAGATAGGTCGATAGCGCCGAGAATACCTGGTCCGTTGTCACGTGCAGCGTCTGGGTCTTGACGCGATCGATCTCGACATTGAATTGCGGCACGGATGAGCGGAACGATGAGGAGACGCGCTGCAGCGCGCTCTGGCTTTGGGCGTTGCCGACCATCGCGCCGGTGATTGCCTGGAGCTTTGCAAAATCGCTGTTGCCGTCGCGCAGCTCGACCTGCATCGAGAAGCCGGCCGCGTTGCCGATGCCCTGGATTGGCGGCGGTGGCAGCACCAGCGTGCGCGCTTCCATCAGGGTCGCAAGCCTGTCGTTCAGCCCGTATACCAGCGAGCGCAGATCCTCGCCTTTGCCGCGCGCCCCCCAGTCCTTCAGGATGATGTAGGCGACGCCGGCATTCGCAAGGCTCGCGCTGTTGTCGAGCGCGGAGATGCCGGCAATGGTGATGACCTGCTGGACACCCGGCGTGTCCTTGATGAGTTCGCTGGCCTTGTCGAGCACGCTCTGGGTTCGCTCGAGCGCCGCGCCGTCGGGCAGTTGCACGGCGGCGATCAGATAGCCCTGATCCTCGATCGGCAGGAAGCCGGTCGGCACGCGTGACAGGCCGTAGCCGCCGATGCCGATAAGGACCAGCGCGACCGCAACCGAGATGGCGCTGTTCCTGACCAGCGCGCCGATCAGCCGCGTATAGCCCCGCTCGACGCGGTTATAGACGGCGTTGAAGCCGCGGTAGAAGAAGTTGCGCCGCTCCGGCGGTACCGCCGGCCGCAGCCACAGCGCGCACTGCGTCGGCTTCAGCGTCGCCGCGTTGATGGCGCTGAGCAGCGCGGTCGCGGCGATCACCAGCGCGAATTGGGAATAAATGCGACCCGTGAGGCCGGCGAGGAACGACGCCGGCAGGAACACGGAGATCAGCACCAAGGTGATGCCGACGATCGGCGCGAACAGCTGGTCCATCGCCCGGATCGCGGCGTCGTGACCGTTCATGCCCTGCTCGATGTTGTGGGCGGCGCCCTCCACCACGACGATCGCGTCGTCGACCACGATGCCAATCGCGAGCACGATCGCAAACAGCGTCGACATGTTGATGGTGAAGCCGAGCGCGGCCATCGCGGCGAACGCGCCGATGATGGTCACCGGCACGGTCGTCGCCGGCACCAGCATCGCGCGCCAGTCCTGCAGGAACACGAGGATCACGACCAGAACCAGGAGGCCGGCCTCGATCAGGGTCATGTAGACCTCGTGGACAGAGGCCTGCACGAATTTGGTGGTGTCGAACGGCGTGTCGTATTTGATGCCTTGCGGGAAGGCCTTTGCGAGCTCCGCCATCTTCTTCTCGACGGCCTGCTCGACCTGAAGCGCGTTGGCGCCGGGCGACTGAAACACGCCGATGCCGGTGGCGGGCTGCTTGTTGAGCGAGAAGATCTGGCTGTAGGTCTGCGCTCCCAGTTCGACCCAGCCGACGTCGCGTACGCGCGTGACGTCACCGCTGGTGCCCGATTTGACGATGATGTTCTCGAACTGGGTGGTGTCGTCGAGTCGGCCGTTGACGTTCAGCGTATATTGGAACGCCTGTCCAGGCGGCGTCGGCGGCGCACCGACCTGGCCGGCCGAGACCTGCTGGCTCTGCTGCTGGATCGCCGTGATGACGTCCGACGGCATCAGTCCGCGGACCTGGAGCTGGTTCGGGTCGAGCCACACCCGCATCGAATACTGGCCAGCCCCGAACACCGTGACGTTGCCGACGCCGGGCAGGCGGGAGAGCTCGTCGCGGATGTTGATGGTGGCGTAGTTGCTCAAATACAAGCTGTCGAACCGCGAGTCCGGCGAGGTCAGCGTCACGAACAGCAAGATCGCGGTCGATTTCTTCTGGACAGTGACGCCCTGGTTCTGCACGGCCTGCGGCAGTTGTGCGAGCGCGCTGGAAACGCGGTTCTGCACCAGCACCTGCGCGAAGTTCAGGTCGACGCCGATCTTGAACGTCACGGTCAGCGTGTAGGTGCCGTCGGAGCCGCTGTAGGACTGCATGTAGAGCATGTCCTCGACGCCGTTGACCTGCTGCTCGATCGGCAGCGCCACGGTGTCGATCACAGTCTTGGCGCTGGCGCCGGGATAGCGGGTGGTGACCTGCACGGTCGGCGGCACCACGTCGGGATATTGCGCGATCGCGAGATTGAACAGCGCGACGCCGCCGATCAGGATCATCAGGAGCGCGATGACGTTCGAGAGGACCGGTCGCTCGATGAAGAATTTTGAGATCATGGCCGGCGGGCTCCTACTTGGCAGACGCCTGCGATTGCTCGATCTTCGTCAGTTGGGGGTCGATCTTCTGGCCCGGGATCACCCGCAGCAGCCCTGCGATCACGATACGGTCGTCCGGCTTCAGCCCGCTTTCGATCACGCGTAGCCCGTTGTCGACGGCACCGATCTGCACCTTGCGCTGCTCGACGGTGTTGTCGCTATTGACGACCAGCAGATAGCGGCCGCCCTGATCGCTGCCGAGCGCGGTGTCGGGGACGAGGAGCGCGTTCTTGTCCTGGTCGAAGGGCACGCGGACGCGGACGAAATAGCCGGGCAGCAGCACGCGCTTGTCGTTGGGCACGAGGCCGCGAACCGCGAGCGTGCCGGTCGAAGAATTGAGGGTGGGCGAGACGTAGTCTAGCTGGCCCTCATGCGGATAGCCGCTCTCGGTCTGGAGCCCGATCTCGATCGGGAACTGCTTGAGATCCGTCGGTGTCAGCCCGCGCCGCAACGCTTCGGCACGGATGCGCAGCACGTCCTGCTCGTTGACCGTGAAGTTCACATAGATCGGGTCCATCGCGACGATGGTCGCGAGCTGGGTCGGCGACGCCACGCCGACAAGCTCGCCGACCGAGACCAGATGCGCGCTGACCATGCCGTCGAACGGCGCCGAGACTTTGGTGTAGCCGTAATTGATCTCGGCAAGTCGGGTGTTGGCCTGCGCCTGCTGAAGAGTCGCCTGTGCGTTGTCGCGGGTGGAGGTAGAGGTATCGAGCGTTGACTGCGACACCGCCTGCCGCTGCACCAGCTCGGTCTGCCGCTTGAAATCGGCTTCTGCCTGTTTGACCGTGGCCTGCGCGCCGACTTCCGCCGCCTGCGCCTGCTCGAGCTTCAGCTTGTAGGTCTCGGGCTCGATCGTGAAGAGCTGGGTGCCCTCCTTGACGAAGGTGCCGTCCTGGTAGTCGATCGTCTGCAAAAAGCCCTGCACGCGGGCGACGAGGTCGACGCTCTTGATCGGCGCAGTGTTGCCGGTGGCCTCGACATAGCGCGTCACCGCGCGCTGCACGGGCACTGCGACATCCACCTTGGGCGGCGGCGGCGGCGCGTAGACGTTCTTCTGCTCGCAGCCCCCAAGCGCGACGACGGCCGTCATCGCAGCGAGGAGCCGCCCGATCTGTCCGGGCCGTTGTTCGTGCCGTACGGGACAAGCGAGATTCGCGCGCGTCATTGCGGTGGTTCCCGTCTGTTGTATGCCTGCGGCAAGCCGCCTTGCAATTTGATAGCAACAAACGGGGAGCCGTGGAACACCATAGCCATGGCGCCTGATGGTCTTGCACTGCGAAGAGCGGCGCGGCCTGTGACAGTTTTGTCTGTGATTCTGACAAATCCGCTTTTCACGGGGCGCATGATCGGCCGCTTGACGGACGGCTATCAGCCGGACCGCCGAGGCGCGCATCGCTCTAAAGGGGTGGCAGAGCCCTGGCGGCATTCGCGAGCGGGTCGCTCGCGGCGCAGGCGGCGGCCGTCATCCGATCGAGTTGCGCCGATCCGAACGGTTGCAACTCAAGCCGCCGCTGCGCGATAGTCCGGCGCCGACGCCAAAAATTTCGCATAGGCATCCGCATCCGGCGGCAGGAAGCGCTCTGCAAGCCCGTTCCGCTTCTGCTTCTTCGCGCCGATATCGGCGATCAGCTCGTCGAAATGCCGATAGTGGTAGGGCGCCACGCACAGCCCGCCATAGACCCCGGCTGCCGGGCGCTCGACGCGCTTGAAGCGCAGCATCATCTCGATGTTGTCGTGCATCTGTTGCGCCGTCGGCTGGTTCGCGAGCTGCCTGTCGGCGTAGCGCACCAGCCAGTTGGCGGCAAGATCGGCGCAGAGCACGGTGCAGAACGATGAGTTGAAGCCGACAAAACCCATGTCGGGCAAATCAGGATTGGCGATCAGGCGATAGAGCCGGTATTGGCCGTCGGCGTCGACCAGCTTTGACTGATAGGACTCAGGCAGGAACGGCACGCCGAGCTTATAGCCGATCGCGAGCACGGCGATATCGGCCTGAATGCGCTCGCCGCCGCTCGTCACGATGGTATTGCCCTCGTAGTGATCGAAGGTACCGAACACGGCCTTGATGCGTCCGTCCGCGACCATCGGGTAAAAGCCCGGTGTTGCAATCGGCACCGAGCAGTTGACGCCGTCCTCGATGCGCTCCTTCGGCACCATCTTGCATTGCTTCAGCTTGAGCTGCGCCTTGAGCAGGCTCTCCAGCCCGCGCCAGTTCGCCCACACCAAGGGCGCCGTGACGCGATGCGCGAGGCGCGCCAGCGCGCTTGCGCCCCAGCCCGGAAACATCTGCTCCTGGGCGCGGATGTAGAGGATACGCTTGAAGTTCACGAGCCCGCCGATGAAATAGGGGATGCGCCACACTGGCTCGCGAAACACGATCGTGACCTCGCGCGCGCCGGCTTTCACCGCGTTCACCGCGATGTCTGTCGCCGATTTCGAACCGCCGAGCACCACGACGCGGCGGCCCTTCGCGATCGAGGGATCGTTGTATTTGGAGGAATGCAGGATCTGGCCGCCCTGCGCCTTGAACGTCTCTTCACCTGGACAGCGCAGCTCGCGCGGTTCGTTGAACTGACCGGTGCAGACGGCAACGAAATCGAAATTCTCCTTCGTCGTTGCGCCGATCTGGTCCGATAGCGCGAGCGTCCAGCCGGGCTTGCCGTCGACGCGCCGCTCCATGCCTGCGACCTTCGTGTTGAGGCGCAGCATGCGGTTGAGACCGAAGCTTTTGGCGTAGTCGTTGAGATAGGCGTGCACCTGCGGTCCCGTGGGCCATTCCGGATAGGCCTCCGGCATGGCGCGGTCGGTGTAGCGATAGAGATCCTTCGGACTTTGCGTCTGCACCTCCGGATAGGAGCGTGCCGGCTCCCAGACGCCGCCGAGGTCGGCGCTACGCTCGGTGATGGTGACCTTGTGACCGCGGGTGGAGAAGGCTTTTGCGGCGGCGAGGCCGGAGACGCCGGCGCCGATCACGCAGACATGCTTGGGGCTGACCATCTTGGGGCTGACCATCTTGGGGTTGACCATGGGTTTGCTCGCACTGGGTGGTGTTTTGGGCGCAGCAGGTCCCGTTCGGCCGCGAAGTGCGGCCGCTGGGCTTGCGACGGGACTAGAGAACGAGGAGGCGGTGTCGGCTAGTCGTTGGCCTCGGGCGGCAAGAAGTCCACCTCGTGCTGTGCCGAGATGCGCACCACCTCGGCGGGGTCGGTCAGGTTGTGCAGCATGTTGAACAACGCTTCCAGCTTCTGCGTCGGCGAGACCCAGAACAGCGCGCGCGTCGGCTTGTCGGACTTGTTGAAATAGCCGTGCGGGATGCCGCGCGGCATGCGCACGAGGTCGCCGGCTTTCGCCCTCACCCATTGGCCGTCGAGCTTGAGATCGAGCACGCCCTCCTGCACCAGGATGAACTCGTCCTGGGTGGGATGGATGTGCACCGGTACGAACTGGCCCGGCTCGCTGTTGGTCTCGAATGCGAACGTGGAGCCGCAGATGGCCTTGGGGAAATAGAGCTGCCCCAAGATGTTCCAACTCTTGCCGCCAAAACCCGTGCCGCTTGCAGTAATGCCTTTTTCGAGTGCAGTCATGGCTTCCTCCGTCAATAGACCGGCGGGAACGAGCATCCGGCCGGACGGAGAAGCTGTCTATCCGCTAAACGAATCTGCTGCCCTGCAGCACGACGTTTTTGGGAAGCAGGTCTTTTCGGGATCGCCAAACTCTTATAGGCTTAAAACAATTCCTAGTGCCAAGCGTGATCGACGATGTCCGCAGCCGAGCTGGAAATGGGCGCGTCCCGGTCCGGAGCCGAAAGGCTCGCGGCCTTTGCCCGCGTTGCGACCGCCGACGTCGACGAAGCGGCCGACCAGATCGGACGCATCTTCTGCCCGCATCAACTGCAGCCACTTCAGGCAAGGGCGCCCGGCTTCTATGCCCGGCACAACTGCGCGGCCTTTGACGGTTTTTCCATCAACTTCGTCGCCTATGGCGGTTCGGTCACGATCGACCCCGGGTACCTCGAGCGCTTCTTCCTCGTGCAGATTCCGCTTCAAGGATCGTCGCGTATTCGTGCCGGTGCGCGCGATCTCGAGACCTTCCCCGGCTCGACCGCGTCGCTCCTGTCGCCGACGATGCCGATCCAGATGGTGTGGGAGGATTGCGCGCAACTCATCCTGTTGCTCGACCGTCGCCTGGTCGAGCAGCGTGCCGCCGCGCTGTCGGGGCGTGCTGCCGGCATGGTGGAGTTCGATCCGGCGATCGATCTCAATGCCGAGGCAGCGCGTGGCCTCTGGGCCAGGCTTGGCGAGCTGATGACGCTTGCCGAACGCCTGGGGCCGGCCGGCAGGCTTTCGGCAATCGCCATCGCCAACTGGCGCGAGACGCTGCTCGATCTTCTCCTCAATGGCCAGCAACACGGCCTGTCCGACGCCATCCGCACATTTTCAGGGCAGGCCGAACGGCTGCCGCGCGCGCTCCGCGTTGCGCGCGATTGCCTTGCGGCCAAGGCGACCGAGCCCCTCGACCTCGCGGGGCTCGCTTGTGCCTCCGGCATCGGCATCCGCGCGCTTCAGCTCGGCTTCCGCCGGCATTTCGGCCTGTCGATTTCCGAGATGCTGCTCGACATGCGCCTTGCCGCTCTCAACGCGCGGCTGTCGCAGGTCGCCCCGGACTCGTCGATCACCGACATCGCTTTCGATCTCGGCTTCACGCATCTGAGCCGCATGGCAGGGGCGTATCGCGAGAAATTCGGCGAGACGCCCTCGGCGACACTCAGGCGCCGGCTGAGCTGACGCGGGCAGCGCGCCACCTCACGCGAATTGCGCGAGGCCGTGGCCAACGGACCAATTTTCCTTCGCCGCCTCGAGCACGTTCACGAACACGTTCTCCGCAGCAATGCCGGGGCTTTCACCGAGCAACTCGGCGGTCCGCCTGAACAGCGCCTTCTTCTGCTCCGCCGTGCGGGTGTTGAACACGGTGATCTGTATGTAGACGACATCGTCGCTGCGGGGGATGCCAAAGCAGGCAGCGCCGTACCGGAAATTCGTCGGCTCATGCTCCGTGATGGTCATGAACTGGTCGTCCTCGGGCACGCCGAGCGCTTCGCGCATCGCGCGGTAAAGGCTGTCGAAGATCGCCTGCCGGTAGGCGTCCGGCTTTCCCTTGCGCAGCGAAATATGAATGAGCGGCACGGTGCGATCCTCCTTGACGGAATCGGTGGTCGATCCCATTAGGTTTTTGACGCGGTGTCCAGAATTAAGGCCATGTTCTTGACGCCGTGTCAAATACTTTCCAAAGGGAGGGATGAGCACATGAGGCCGCGCGAGTTCGATCACGACGACCTGCTGCGCGTCGCATTTGATCAATTCTGGCGAAAGGGGGTGCGTGGAACGTCGCTCTCGGACATCGCGCGCGATGCAGGTGTCCAGCGCGGCAGCCTCTACAACGCCTTCGGCAGCAAGGAGGCGCTGTTTCTCGCAGCCTATCGTCGCTATGCTGGCGACTATCTCTCTTCCATTCAGAAGGTGCTCGGCTCGGGACCTCTGCGAAAGCGCCTGACCGCGTTTTTCGATCTGACGATCAAGAACTTCCGGTCCGGCTCGCCGCCCCGGGGATGTCCGACCACGCGGGGGCTGATGGAGCTCGCATCGGACGAAGGCGAAGGGCTGGACGAGGATGCGCGGCGGGCATTTGCGGAGCTGGTGTTCCGCATCACCGGTCTCGTTCAGGACGCCTTGTCGGCGGGCGCTGTCCGAGGTGAGTTCAACGGAGCCCCCGAGGCTGCGGCATTACACATCGTGACCGTGACGCGCGGACTGGCGGTGCTCGAACGCGCCTTCGGTGACGAGGCCCAGCTCCGCAAGATTGCCGCGCACACGGTCGATCTCGTTCTCAACGAGAGGCGCCGCTAGCATGTTAGTTCCTTTGAACACCGAGCGGTCGGCGCTCGACGGCTTGCCATCAGCTTGATAAGCCCCTCCTCCGCGAAGGAAGGGCTTTGAGTCGAGACATGACCGTTGCGATCGAGATGGGGCACACCACGGCAGGCGCCCCGGCGACCCTGGACCTCGAGGAACTGCTGGCGACTCGCCTTCTGGTGCAGGGCAATTCGGGCTCCGGCAAGTCCCATCTCTTGCGCCGGCTCCTGGAGCAGAGCGCGCCCTGGGTGCAGCAGGCGATTCTCGATCCCGAGGGCGACTTCGTCACGCTGGCCGAGCAGTTCGGCCACCTCGTGATCGAGGCAGAGGATCACACCGAGCGGGGCCTCCAGGTCGCCGGCGAGCGCGCACGCATCCATCGCGTCTCCACCGTGCTCAATCTCGAGGGATTGGACGCGGAGAATCAGATGCGCCGTGCGGCCGCCTTCCTCGGCGGGCTGTTCGAGATCGAGCGCGACCACTGGTACCCGATGCTTGTGGTGGTGGATGAGGCGCAACTTTTCGCGCCGGCGGTCGCAGGCGAAGTCTCGGACGAGGCGCGAAAGCTCTCGCTCGGCGCCATGACCAACCTGATGTGCCGCGGCCGCAAGCGCGGCCTTGCCGGCGTCATCGCAACCCAGCGGCTGGCAAAGCTCGCCAAGAACGTCGCGGCCGAAGCCTCCAATTTCCTGATGGGCCGCACCTTCCTCGACATCGACATGGCGCGCGCCGCCGATCTGCTCGGCATGGAGCGGCGACAGGCCGACGCGTTCCGCGACCTGGAGCGTGGGCAGTTCATGGCGCTCGGCCCGGCACTCTCCCGCCGTCCCCTCGGCCTGCGCATCGGCGCGACCGAGACGAAGCCCCGCAACGCGACCCCGCGTCTTCTGCCGCTGCCGGAAGCGACGTTGGAGGACGCGCGCGCCATCATCCTCGCCGCCCCGCCGTCCGAGGCGAACAGGCCACAGCGCCGGCCGGCGCCGGACCTGCTCGGCCAGCTCATGGCGGCAAAGTCGGCGGCGCCCGAGATCCGTCCTGAACCGGTGGAGCAGCAGCCGAGCGCGGAGGTGCTCGCGGAGCGGCGCGAGCGCCTGGACCGCATCCTGCGCGCCATTCTGGCCGAGCCCGATGCCGGCTTCCGCGCGATCGGCGTGCTCTATCAGGAGTTCGTGGTCCGCTGCCGCATCGAAGGTCTCGGTTCGGCCGCGCCGGACTTGAGTGAATTCCGCCGTATGCTGGCGCGTGCCCGCGCCGGCCTTGCGACCGATATGGCGGAGGACGACGCCTGGCAGGACGTGTCGCTCCGCGCCTCGATCCTGCCGGAGGACATGCAGGGCGTCTTCATGATGATCGCCCGCGCCGCCAAGGAGGGCTGGCCGTGCCCGGGCGATGCCGCAATCGCCCGCGCCTATGGCTCGCACTCGCTGCGCCGTGCACAGCGTCTTCTCACCTACATCGAGGAGCAGGGCCTGATCGTCTGCCAGCTCGACGGCACCGGGCGGAGAATCGTGACGCTGGTCGAACTCGCCTGGGCGACCGCACCGGGCGACCCCAACGCCGACGAGCTGCCCGCCGAGCAGGTTTGCAGCAGCGCGTCGCTGTGATGCGATGATCGGAGCGGCCCGTCACTATGGCTTGCCTGCATCCGACGTCCATTGCGCATGGCAGCCGCGGCGGCCGTTGCCTTCGCAGACAAAATGGCAGGCCTCATCTATCGCGCAGCCGAGATAGAACCACACGAAATACGATGCGATCACGATGAAGGCGACCCACAGCGTGGCTTTGGTTTGCCGATCCATCTCTCGGTCCCGCGTGCGCCGTGGCGCCGAGCCGTCCTCGGATGCCCGCGTGCGCAGAAAGCGATCGCGCTCCACCGCGACGGAATAGGGCGTGGGATCGGATCGCCGATGGAATCGACCGCCGTGTCCAGGCAGCGGCGCAGCATGCGCGCCAGCTCGACCTTAGCCTGAGGTGAAGACGACCCGCAAGGACGGCCGCGAGGCCGCCATCTGTTCGGCGAGCTGCCGTCCGTTCACGCCGCCGGCCAACACGGTGTCGGTGAATAGCCGGTCGAATTGCGCACCTTCGGCTGCGATCGCGAGCGCCTCGGCAACTTCAAGCCGGAGAGGTCGACATCTGATCTGATCTTCGGTTCGGGAGCCGTAATCTTCCGGTTTTGACATGACGTAACCTAGTGTGGTGAAAGCTAGACACGCTTCTTTTGGTTGCGAACACGAGTCTGCGGCGGCGAATCCTGATTTTCGGCTAATTCGAATTGCTCAGGGCTTCAAGACGCAGAGTTCATCCCAACGCTGGGCCAAGTGGCGACTGGTCTGCGTTCGCTGGGGCAGTCGACCAAAGCCCATTGGAGATCCAGTCGTGGTTCGCTTGCATGTCGAACGTTTCATTCGCAGCCGGATTGTTCGTCGAGCCCTCGCGCTCGGGATCATCGCTCTGGGTGGATGGTCCCTGTTGCCGTATGTGGCCTACCGAATCGCTCCCTCCGCCTTTGTCAATGCCGAGCTCATGCGAGTGACCGCACCGTTTGCAGGCCAGCTCTCGCCTGATCTTCCGCGCAAGGGTGAGTATTTTCCGCGCACGCGATCGGTGCCGCTGGTCGATGCGCGCTCGCCGGATCGCCGGCACCTGATGGACCTCGATCAGCAGCTTGCCGTGTCCACCAAACGTGCCGAGCTCGCGCGTCGGCAGCTGGAGGAAATCGCCGAGCTCGATCGCAAGCTCGGCGAGCGCAGCGAGGACTATCGTTTGGGGGCGGTAGCACGCCTTAGCCACGAGATCGGAGAAACAGAGGCTGAAAGAGGCGGCTGTCTCGCCGAAGCGCGGCAGCGGAACGAGGTCGCCGGCCGGATGGACAGGCTTGTCAAGCTCGGCATCAGTTCGCAGATACGCTCCGCCGAGGCTCAGGCCTCGCAGGAGGCAACCGTGACGCGGTGCCAGATGGCCGATGAACGCCTGCAGCGGCTGAAGACTGAACTTGGGGCGGCCGAGAAGGGCCTTTATCTTCGTGGCGATGCCAATGACGTTCCCTATTCTCAACAGCAGCGCGAGCGGCTCGTTCTCCGCCGTCAGGAGCTCGAGACGGACCTGTTGCAAAACAGCTCGCGTTCCGCGCAGCTGGCTGCCGAAATCGCCGAGGAGCGCGCCCGACTTGCTCGTCTCGATCACTACGATCTGTCCCTGCCGGCAGCTCACGTGGTCTGGTCGGTTGCGGCCAGCCCTGGCTCGATGGTCACGGAAGGGCAACCGGTCCTCGATTTTGCGGATTGCGGACGCCGATTCATCGTCGTCGAACTGCCCGAGCGCGATTTCGAGAAGATCAAGGCTGGAGATGCGGCCACCGTCCGCCTGATTGGCAGCCAAGAGTGGAAGACCGGTCAGGTCCGGCAAGTCCGCGGATCGGCGGCGTACGCTGATGATCGGCTGCTCGCGGCTCGGGTGCCGCGGCCCGATCCGGGGAATATCACCGTTGAGATATCGCTTCCGGCTGATGAGACGCCGGCCGACCGCAGCGGCTCCTGCGATATCGGACGGTTAGCTGAGGTGCGCTTCGAGCGCAGAGCCAATGGCCTGCTTCGATTGGTGAGCTCGAGGTTGCGATGGCTGACCGCTCGCCTGGAACTCGACCAGTCATTCCTGTGAGCGAGAAATTCCGTGCAGGCCACGACTCTGCCTCTCTTTCAGCTGTTCGCGCCGATGCTGTGCATCTTCGCGGCGATGTACCTGTTGGCGCCGACTTTTCCGGTCGATCGCCTTTGGGCCCGGGTCGCGATCTTCTCCACGGTTTGGCTTGTCGTAGCTCGCTATCTCGAATGGCGTATCTTCACCACGGTGCTGCCGGCAACCGGGACTTGGTACCAGGTCTGCTGGATCTGGTTCTGCCTGTTCGTTGAGCTTCTGACCTTCGCAGATCAGTTTATTCTCTATCTGATTTTCCTTCGCAGGACCGATCGCCGCAGCGAAGCGGATCAGCACGAGCATCGGCTTCGCAGCCGGCCGGATGACGCGCTGCCCTCGGTCGATGTCTTCATTCCGACCTATGACGAGCCATGCGAAGTGCTGGAAAAGACGATCACGGGCGCACTGTGCTTGGACTATCCAAACTTCCATGTCTGGGTCTTGGATGATGGTCGCAGGCCCTGGCTCAAGGAGCTCTGCGAGCAAAAGGGTGCCGGTTATCTCACGCGCGCCGACAACGTGAATGCCAAGGCCGGCAATATCAATCATGCGCTGACGATGATCAGCGGCGAGTTCTTCGCGATCTTTGACGCGGACTTCGTGCCGCAGCGCAATTTCCTGATGCGCACAATCGGCTTCTTCGCCGATCAGAAGATCGGAATCGTTCAGATCCCGCATACCTTCTACAATGAGGACCCGATGCAGGCGAACCTCGGCCTGCACAGGGGCCTGCCGGACGAACAACGATTCTTCTTCGATTCCATCATGCCCGCGCGGGACGGATGGGATGGGGCCTTTTGTTGTGGTTCCAACTCCGTCACACGTCGTGCAGCACTCCGCGTGGTGGGGGATGCCCTGCCGACCCAGTCCATCACCGAAGACATCCTGCTGACGCTGGTGCTGCTCCGTAAGGGGTACATCACCCGCTATCTTCGCGAACCGCTGGCAATTGGACTGGCGCCGGAAAGCCTCGGCGCGTTTTTCGTGCAGCGGCAACGCTGGGCGCGCGGCGCGATCCAGACTCTGTTTCTCGCCGCCGGCCCGCTCGGCCCCGGACTGGGCTTGATGCATCGGCTCCTGTTCTTTCCGACCCATTGGCTCTCGTTGGGTTTGCGGGCGATCATGGTCGTGGTGGTTCCGATCGTGTTCATGTGGACCGGCCTGTCGCCTGTCGTCGACGTCACCCCCGAGTCGGTCTTCTTTTACTTGTTCCCCGCAATCTTGGCGCTTAACGGCGGCATATCCTGGTTTGCACCGCACGAGCATTTTCCGCTCGCCGCTCAGGTGTCGGCGACGATCCAGAGCTTTAAAATTCTGCCGACGGTGCTCGGGACTCTCGTCAAGCCGAAGGGACATGCGTTTAGAGTGACGCCCAAGGGGGCTGCCGCGCGGTGCGCAAGCTACGCCGCGGAGATATTCTGGCCCTCGGCCGCGCTGATGGCATTGACGGTTATCGGTCTTGTCGTGAACACGATCCCGGAATGGCGGATTATCGATCATCCTGTCGCTTTACCGATGGTCGCGTTCTGGTCGGTCGTGAACATCGTCGTGCTTTTCTTCGTCTGCATGACCTCGCTGCAGGCGCGGATGGGGCGCACCGAGGAGCGTTTCGATCTCGACGAATCCGTCTTGATCCAGACCGAGACCGGCGAGCGGCTGTCTGGACGGATGAGCAACGTCTCCCTCTCTGGCGCTGGCGTTCGGCTCGACTTCGGCATTGACGGTCCACGCCCCGGAGAACCGCTGCGCGTGCACGTTGCGCAGGTCGGTTGGATCGACGCGATGGTGGCGCAACAACGAGGCCAGCTTGTCGGGATAAGGTTCCATTTGCCGCCGTCGCTTGAACGAGACCTTCTGATTCGCAAGCTCTTCACCGGCGCCCGTCCGAGGCGGAACGGTGTCGTCGCGTGCTCGGTGAACAGGGCGATGCTCAAGAACATCTGGTTAATGGCCACGCCGTCGCCGGACGTCGTCATAAACCGCACGAAAGCCGCGTCGTTTGCTCCGGCTGAGCGCCTTCCGGCAGAGACTTTGGTCATTCGGCCTCAACCACCGACCAGCGATTTGGCGCATCTTGCCCGAGTTCGAAGCCGGCATCCGACAAGTCTCGCTGAACTTCACCTTGGCCAAGTGGTCGGCACTGCGCTCGAGGCATCAAATTGAGCTATCGACGGTCAAGCCGCTTACCGATGCCATCGGTGTCCTGGTGCTCTGCCACAAACCACAGCGGAAACGACAGTGCCCCTCGGCCAAGACGCTCAACGGGCTTTCAGGGTGAAGGAAGTACCACTTGATCGATCGCCGGAGTGATCCTCGCCTGGGGCGTCTGACGTCCTGGGCCACGGCATTGGTGGCGGTTGCCTACCTGGCGGACCTCGCAGATTGAGAGGATTCGCCCTCGCTCGCCCCGCTCTGGCTTCTAGCGTCCGGGAACGCGGAGGCGTGTCTCACGAATTCACGTGCACGAAATCCCGCAAGAGCGGATAGATCTCGCTATTCCAGCGCTTGCCCGAGAACACGCCGTAATGGCCGACGCCGGCCTGCATGTGATGGGCGCGGCGGTAGGCGCGTACGCCGGTGCAGAGATCTTGCGCTGCGAGCGTCTGGCCGATTGAGCAGATGTCGTCCTTCTCGCCCTCGACCGTCATCAGGCCCATGCGGCTGACCGCCTTCGGGTTCACCGGGCGCCCGCGGTGGGTCATCTTGCCGAGCGGCAGGAGATGCTCCTGGAAGACGTCGCGCACGGTCTCGATGTAGAACTCTGCGGGCAGGTCCATCACCGCGAAATATTCGTCGTAGAAGGTCTTGATGGTCGCCGCCTTCTCCTTCTCGCCCTTGGCGATGTGATTGGCGAGGTCGAGATGCTGCTTGATGTGGCGCTCGAGATTCATCGAGACGAAGGCCGTGAGCTGCACGAAGCCCGGATAGACTTTGCGGAACGCGCCGCGACACTGGACCGGCACGTAGTTGATCAGATTGCGCTCGAACCAGGTGATCGGCTTGCTCTTGGCGAACTCGTTCACCTTGGTCGGCGCTACGCGCGTATCGATCGGTCCGGCCATCAGCGTCAGCGTCGCTGGCCGCGACGGATGATTGTCCTCGCACATGATCGCGGCGGCCGCGAGGGCGGACACCGAGGGCTGGCAGATCGCGACCATATGAGGGCGCGGTCCGAGCTGAGCGAGGAAGTCGATGAGGTGCTCGGTATAGTCGTCGAGGCCAAAGCGGCCTTCGCTGCGTGGAATGTCGCGCGGATTGTGCCAGTCGGTGATGTAGACGTCGTGGTCCTGGAGCAGCGTCTTCACGGTGCCGCGCAGGAGCGTGGCGAAATGGCCTGACATCGGCGCCACCAACAGCATGCGCGGCTGCTCGGGCCCATCGTCCTTTTTGAAATGCAGCAGCGAGCCGAAGGGTGTGGCGTACGCGATCTCCTCCCGAACGCCGACCTCGCGATTTCCCACCATCGCACTGTCGATGCCGTAGGCCGGGCGGTCATAGCTGATGGTGGAGCGCGAGATCAGCTCCAGCGCAGCCGACAGCCGGCCGACGAGGGCGTGCGACATCCCCTGGGGCACCAGATTGAGGTATTTGAGGGCAGACGAAGCCCCCGCCCGCCATGGCTCCGTCAGATCCATGTGGTTCTGAAATGCCTGATAGTACATCGACATCATTATTGAAACGCCCACCCTGACCCCAGGCGACTATGCAATATCGACGCCAGATTCGAGTCAATTCGCCCTGAAAACTGGCATGTCGCTTGCTGTGGAATACGGGGAAGCACAAACTGTGGGCATCGCGCATGCCGAGGCGGCGGCGGCGCGAATTCAGGCGTGAGGGAAAGGCCATATGGCGAAAGCGACACTCACCATCAGCAGCAAGAACTACTCGTCCTGGTCGCTGCGTGGCTGGCTTTTGACGAAGTTCTCAGGGCTCGATTTCGAGGAGATCGTCACCGCGCCGGATGACCCGTCCGCGCGCGCCGAGATCCTGCTGCTGTCCTCATCGATCCTGGTGCCGTGCCTGCGGCACGAGGGCGCCACCATCTGGGACACCCTGTCGATCGGCGAGTATCTCAATGAGGTGATGCCGGAGGCGGGACTGCTGCCGGCCGACCGCATCCAGCGCGCCCATTGCCGCTCGATCTGCGGTGAAATCCATTCCGGCTTTACCACGCTGCGCGCCTCGCTGCCCGTGAACCTCAAGGGCCATTTTCCCGGCTTCAAGATCTGGTCGCGCGCGCAGGCCGACATCGACCGCGTCTGGGCGATCTGGCGCGACTGCCTGCAAAAGTCCGGCGGTCCGTTCCTGTTCGGCGAGAAGCGCACCATAGCGGATGCGATGTACGCGCCCGTCGTGACGCGCTTTGTAACCTATGACGTCAAGCTCGAGCCGCAGCTCAAGGCCTATGCCGATACCATCATGGGCATGGACGAGATGGCCGAATGGATCGAAGCCGCCAAGGCGGAGCCGGCGGAGATAGAGGAACTCGAGGTCGAATATTAGGCAGCCCTTTCGGTGGCTGCCCGTTTGCGGCGCGATTAACCTTTGCCGCCGGCCGCGAAGCTCTGCTGGCGCAGTCTGTCCTTGATCTGGTACGTCGATGCCGAGCCTCGCCGACATCTAGGGGTGAACAGGCCGACAACGGAGCCCAGCGGCTGATTCGGACGCGATTTGTTCGGTCCGCGTTCCGAATCTTAAAGAACGACCGGGCCCCGTCGCATTTTGAGACAGGTCGCCCGCCTCTTTACGCCATGCCCGTCTGCTTCACGCGGGGGAGGCGCCAGCCGATCACCGTCGCCTCTACGGCGATGCCGGCCTCATGATTCTGCCAGCGCCCCCCGACATAGCGGCAGGCAAAGGGCAGGGTGTAGGTTCCACTATGGTCTTCGCAAAGCACTTCGACCGGCATGCCAGGCGGTGGTTCTCCCTCGCCGTTGAATTCGGCCAGACGTCTTTCGCGCGTTGCCATTCGCAATGATCTCCCCTCAAAAAGGATGCGGGGTCGAGCGCCCCACTCTCCGCAACCGTCGTTAGTCCTCCAACGCGGAGGAACCACGCAAGCTCAACGCGAGAATGCGGTGCCAGTATGGTATCGTCGTGCGAGTGCGTGCCGTCTGCGCAATTTGCCGTGATCGCCGTTTTCATGAGGAACCTGCATGCTGGGCCGGAATGCTTCGCTATGTGTCGCAATTTTGCTGCTCGTGACGATACCAACGGGACACATCAGCGCGCAGGATGTTCCCGGCATCGAGATCTGCACGGTCGAGAAGACCTGGGAGCGGCGGACGAGCTGCCTGCAAAGCAATGTCGACTTTCTCCAGAAGACCCTGACCAAGCTCGCCCTCGATCATCAGCAGAAGATCGACACTGCCTATCGCCAGATCGACGCGTTGAAAGCGACGGTGGCGGGTTTGCAGAAGGCGCTCGGCGATCTTCAGGCCACGCAGACGAAGACTGCGGAGGATCTGAAGAAGAAAGAGGACGCGCCGGCGAAGGAGGCAACACCGGCGAAGGAGTAGGTGGGTTAGCGTAGCGTAATCAACTCTACGCAAATGGTTTCGCTCTCGTGTCCCGGATGCGGCGCGGCATGAAATGACGCGACGCAGAGCCGGGACCTAGCCGATGGGCCCCGACTCTGCAGTGCATCGCTTCGCGCTGCACTGCGTCCGGGGCACGAGAGCGGTTGACAGCAACGCCGATCAAATGAAGCGGCCGTTGATCGCGTAAACCGGTCGCGCTTCGAATGAGGGCCGTAAGTTCATGAACCCAGCCCAGCGCGCACTCTGGTTCATCGAAAGCCACCTCGCCGAGCCGCTCACGCTCGACGAGATCGCTGAGATCGGCGGTGTGTCGCGCTTCCACATGGTGCGCGCGTTCGCCGCGGCGACCGGCTTTCCGGTGATGCGCTACGTGCGCGCACGGCGGCTGACCGAGGCAGCACGCGCGCTCGCGCGCGGTGCGCCGGACATTTTGTCGCTGGCGCTGGAAGCGGACTATGGCTCCCACGAAGCCTTCACCCGCGCGTTCCGCGACCATTTCGGCGTGACGCCCGAAGCGGTCAGGGCGGCGACGTGCGTCAGACACCTCACGCTTCAGGAGCCTATCCTCATGGACTCGACCATGCTCGACAATCTCGCGCCGCCTCGTTTCGAGACCGCCAAGGCCTTCCTCGTCGCTGGTATCGGCGAACGTATCTCCTGCGACAATGGTGCCATCATCCCGGGCCTCTGGCACCGCTTCCACCAGGAGGTCGCCGACATTCCGGCGCGCGCCGGTCAGGTCGCCTATGGCGTCTGCTGCAACGGCGATGATGCCGGCAATTTCGATTATATCGCCGGCGTCGAGGTCTCCGATTTCTCCGATCTGCCGCGCCGCTTTGGCCGCATCCGCATCCCCGAGCAGCGCTACGCGGTGTTCACCCACGCAGACCACGTTGCCTCAATCCGCGGCACCGTCAACACGATCTGGAATCAGTGGCTGCCGGCCTCTGGCCTGAAGGCCGCTGACGCCCCGAACTTCGAGCGCTATGACGAAAAGTTCGATCCCAAGACCGGCAATGGCGGTTTCGAGATCTGGGTGCCGGTGAAGGAGTAGAGCATGATCCGGAAAAGTGTGTAGCGGTTTTCCGAAAAGATCATGCTCAAACAACGACCTAAAGCGCGATGACCAATCTCATCGCGCTTTAAAGCGCAACACTGGCATTCCTGGCTGCTTGCTTGGCAAGCGGGAGCGACTTTGCCATAACCGCATGCAAATCTTGCGTGCGGGGCCGACATCTCCCGTGCAAGCCATAACAAGCCGCCGGGAGGCCAAAATGTCCGAAGTCCGCGTTCTCGCCACCGACCTCGAGTTTCCGGAAGGGCCGGTTGTGATGCCGGACGGCTCGGTCGTTCTGGTAGAGATCCGCGGGGCACGGCTCACGCGCGTTTATCCCGACGGACGGAAAGAGATCGTCGCAAAAATTCCCGGTGGGCCGAATGGCGCGGCGCTCGGCCCCGACGGCAAGATGTACATCTGCAACAATGGCGGCTTCTCCTGGATCCCGGCGGGCAAGATGATCATGCCGGGCCCGCAGCCCGACGATTATCTCGGGGGCTCGATCCAGCGCGTCGACCTGCAATCGGGCAAGGTCGAGACCGTGGTGACCAAGTGCGGCGAGCACGACTTGCGCGGGCCGAACGATCTCGTCTTCGACAGGCATGGCGGGCTGTGGTTCTCCGATCTCGGCAAGCGTCGCGCCCGCGAGATGGACGTCGGCGGCATGTATTATCTCAAGCCCGGAATGAAAGAGATCATCGAGGTCGTGCACGGCGTGCTGCCGGCGAACGGCATCGGCCTGTCGCCCGACGAGAGCACCGTCTACATCGCGGAGACGCCGACCGCGCGGCTCTGGGCCTATGAGCTCGAAGCGCCCGGCGCCTTGAAGCCACGTGAGGTGATCTATCGCGGCGAGCGTGGCAAGCCGATCGCGGGGCTCGGCGGCTACCAGATGTTCGACTCCCTTGCAGTCGAGGCAAACGGCAATGTCTGCGTCGCAACGCTGGTCTCAGGCTGCATCTCGGTGATCGCGCCGGATGGCAAGCTGGTCGAGCAAGTCCCGACCGGCGACCGCGTCACCACCAACATCGCCTTCGGCGGCCCCGAGCTCAAGACCGCCTATATCACGCTGTCGGGCAAGGGCGAGCTGATCGCCATGGACTGGCCGCGTGGCGGTTTGCCACTTAATTTCTTAAACAAGTGAGCGATGCTTGTAGTAGTTACCGTCATTGCGAGGAGCAAAGCGACGAAGCAATCCAGAAATGCACCACGAAACGAGTCTGGATTGCTTCGCTTCGCTCGCAATGACGCAAGGAGATATCTCTAAATGCCCTGGCCTGACCCCATCACCCTCCGCGGCGAGCATGCGCGGCTCGAGCCGCTGTCGCAACAGCATCGCGACGCCCTGGTGGAAGCCGTCAAGGACGGCGAGCTATTCAAGCTCTGGTACACAGCGATCCCCCAGCCCGAGAATATGACCAAGGAGATCGACCGCCGCCTGGGCCTCCAGGCCGCGGGCTCCATGCTGCCCTTCACGGTGT
This sequence comes from Bradyrhizobium sp. CB82, assembly GCF_029714405.1. Taxonomy (NCBI): domain Bacteria; kingdom Pseudomonadati; phylum Pseudomonadota; class Alphaproteobacteria; order Hyphomicrobiales; family Nitrobacteraceae; genus Bradyrhizobium; species Bradyrhizobium sp. CB82. Next base: position 2,389,243 of record NZ_CP121650.1, read on the forward strand.
TCGACGCTGATGGCAAGATCGTCGGCCAGACCACCTACATGAACATCGATGCAACCAATCGCCGCGTCGAGATCGGCTCGACCTGGTACGCCAAGAGCGCGCAGCGCGGGCCGCTCAACACGCAGTGCAAGCTGCTGCTGTTGACTCATGCCTTTGAGACGTTGAACTGCATTGCTGTTGAGTTCCGCACGCATTTCTTCAATCAGCAGAGCCGTCGCGCCATCGAGCGTCTGGGCGCGAAGCAGGACGGCATTCTGCGCAGCCATCAGGTTGCGCCGAACGGCACGTTGCGCGACACCGTGATCTACAGCATCACCGCGGCCGAATGGCCGACAGTGAAGGCGCATTTGACTTATCAACTCAACGACAAGCCGCGTTAGGGGCGGCCGAGGCAAGATGGACAGATTTGACTACGTGATCGTCGGCGCCGGCTCTGCCGGTTGCGTGCTCACCAACCGCCTGAGCGAGGATCCGAACACGAGCGTGTGCGTGCTCGAGGCGGGCCCGCGCGACTGGCACCCGTATATCCATCTGCCGGCGGGCTTCATCAAGACCTTCCACATGAAGAGCATCAATTGGGCCTACCAGCAGGAGCCGGGGCCCTGGACCGGTGGGCGCAGCATCTACGCGCCGCGTGGCAAGACGCTCGGCGGCTCGTCATCGATCAACGGTCACATCTACAACCGCGGCCAGAATCTCGACTTCGACACCTGGGCGCAGATGGGCAACCGCGGCTGGAGCTATGCCGACGTGCTGCCCTACTTCAAGCGGCTGGAGAAGCGGGTCGGCGAGGGCGATGACACCTATCGCGGCCGCGACGGCAGCCTCACCGTCACCACCATGGAGTGGCGCGATCCGCTCTGCGAGGCCTTCATGGAAGGCGCGGTCACGTTAGGCATACCCCGCAACCCCGACTACAACGGCAAGACTCAGGAGGGGGTGTCGTACTGCCAGCGCACCATCGACAATGGCCTGCGTGTCTCCGGCTCGACCGCGTTCCTCAAGCCCGCGATGAAGCGGCCCAACGTGCATGTGCATACCCATGCACAGGCCACCGAGATCATCTTCGAGGACAAGCGTGCGGTCGGCGTGCGCTACATGAAGGGCGGCCACGGCGGTCATCCCGTCGAAGTGCGCGCCAACAAGGAAGTGATCCTCGCGGGCGGCACCTATAATTCGCCGCAACTGCTCCAGCTCTCCGGCGTCGGCTCGCCCGATCTCTTGCAATCGCACGGCATCGCGGTGCGCCACGCGCTCCCGGTCGGCGAAGGCTTGCAGGACCACTACGCGCCGCGCACCGTGGCGCGGGTGAAGGACATCAAGACCATCAACGAGCTCCGCCGCGGCTGGCATCTCTGGGTCGAGGCGCTGAAATGGGCGACCGCGCGCCGCGGTCTGCTGTCGCTGTCGCCGACCATGGTCTATTGCTTCTGGTATTCGGGCGAGAGCCCCGATCGCTCGGACCTCCAACTCACCTTCACGCCGGCCAGCTACAAGGAGGGCGTGCAGGGTCAGCTCGAGGACGAGCCCGGCATGACGGTCGCCTCCTGGCAGCAGCGCCCCGAAAGCCGCGGCTATGTCCGCATCCGCTCAAGCGATCCGTTCGCGCCGCCGATCATCCAGACCAACTATCTCGATGCTGAGCTCGACCGCCGCGTCATCGTCGGCGGCATGAAGCTCGCGCGCAGGCTTTTGAAGTCGGCGCCGCTGTCGCCCTACTACGCCTACGAGGATTTCCCCGGCCCCAACGTGAACACCGACGACGAATTTCTGCACGCCGCCACCGAGCGGGGCACCACCACATTCCACCCCGGCTGCACCTGCCGCATGGGACCTGCGGACTCGACCTGGGCGGTCGTCGACGACCAGCTCCGTGTCCACGGCCTGCAGGGCCTGCGCGTCATCGACGCCTCCGTGATGCCACGGATGATCTCGGCCAACCTCAACGCCTCAACGATGATGATCGCCGACCGCGCCTCGGATCTGATCCGCGGCAAGCAGCCAATGGAAGCGGCGAATGTGCCGGAGCCGGCGGTGGCGTAAAGGCGCAGAGAGAGTTGGAGGGTGACGACCAGTCACCTTGCTCCGTCATTGCGAGCGCAGCGAAGCAATCCAGAATCTTTCCGGGTGACAGTCTGAATTGCTTCGCTGCGTGCTCAACTCGCAATGACGAGATTGGGGCGCGCGCAATTGCCACACACTGGCTGTCGTCGCCCGGCTTGACCGGAAGACCCAGTATTCCAGAGGCCGTGACGAATACGGAGAAGTCGCGGCGTACTGGATGCCCCCGTCAAGCCGGGGCATGACACGGAGTTGGGGCGAGCGTCGTCGCAGCTGAACGTCCGCCTCAAACCTCTCTTCGGCTCAGGAACGCCAGTCGCTCGAACAGATGCACGTCCTGCTCGTTCTTGAGCAGCGCGCCGTGCAGCGGCGGGATCAACTTGCGCGGGTCGCGTTCGCGCAGCTGCTCCGGCGTCATCTCTTCGTTCAAGAGCAGCTTCAGCCAGTCGAGCAGCTCGGAGGTGGAGGGCTTCTTCTTCAGGCCGGGCACCTCGCGCACCTCGAAGAAGATACGCAGGGCCTCTTCCACCAGGCGCTTCTTGATGCCGGGGAAGTGCACGTCGACGATGCGGCCCATGGTCTCGGCGTCGGGGAACTTGATGTAGTGGAAGAAGCAGCGGCGCAGGAAGGCGTCCGGCAGTTCCTTCTCGTTGTTGGAGGTGATCATCATGATCGGGCGCTGCTTCGCCTTGATCGTCTCGCCGGTCTCGTAGACATGGAATTCCATGCGGTCGAGCTCGAGCAGCAGGTCGTTCGGAAACTCGATGTCGGCCTTGTCGATTTCGTCGATCAGCAGCACCGGACGTTGCTCGGCGGTGAAGGCATCCCACAGCTTGCCGCGCTTGATGTAGTTCTTGATATCGGACACGCGGGCGTCCCCAAGCTGGCTGTCGCGCAGGCGCGACACCGCGTCATATTCGTAGAGGCCCTGCTGCGCCTTGGTGGTGGACTTGATGTGCCATGTGAGCAGCGGCGCGTTCAGCGCCTTGGCGACTTCCTCGGCCAGCACCGTCTTGCCGGTGCCGGGCTCGCCCTTCACCAGCAGCGGGCGTTCCAGCACGATCGAGGCGTTGACCGCGACCTTGAGATCGTCGGTCGCAACATAGTCCTTGGTGCCGGTAAACTTCATCGCGCGTCCTTGTCGTTCATGCGGGCGGCGTGGCCCGCGCCCACGCAGGAACGGCCGCGTGACAAGCGGCCGTTCGGGTTCGGTCAAGCTGTTCAGACCCGTCTTATCAGCGAAAGGATGACCAGCACAATCACTGCGCCGATGGTGGCGTCCAGGATGGCGCCGAACGTGCCGGTGGCGAGTTCGATGTGGAGCTGCGGCAGGACCCAGCTTGCGACCAGTGCGCCGATGATGCCGACCACGATATTGCCGATCAGCCCAAATCCCGCCCCGTGGACAATTTTCCCCGCGAGCCAGCCGGCGATCGCTCCGATGATCAGCGCTGCGACAATTCCCATTGCAACATCCCAAAACCAGGCCTTAGAGCCCCACAATTCTAGAGCAAAAAGCCTCCCGGTCCAGACCTCGGGCAGAACCTGCGCCCCTTGACGGGAGCCGTCCGACGGGCAATCTGTCACCCATGTTCCTGCAATTCTTCACCTCATTGCGCGACGCGCAGGTCCCAGTGACGCTGCGCGAATACCTCACGCTGATGGAGGCGTTAGATGCCGACCTCGCGGACTACACGGTCGAGAATTTCTACTATCTGTCGCGCGCCTCGCTGGTGAAGGACGAGCGCAATCTCGACAAGTTCGACCGCGTCTTCGGCACCGTGTTCAAGGGGCTGGAAAGCCTGCTCGACGCCATGGACAAGGCGGAGATCCCCGAGGAGTGGCTGAAGAAGCTCGCCGAAAAATACCTCACGGAAGAAGAGAAGAAGCAGATCGAGGCCATGGGCTGGGACAAGCTCATGGAGACGCTGAAGAAGCGGCTCGAGGAGCAGAAGGGTCGGCATCAGGGCGGCAGCAAGTGGATCGGCACGGCCGGCACCTCGCCGTTCGGCGCTTATGGCTACAATCCCGAGGGCGTGCGCATCGGGCAGGAGAAGAACCGCAACAACCGCGCCGTAAAAGTTTGGGACAAGCGCGAGTTTAGGGATCTCGACGGCAATGTCGAGCTCGGCATCCGCAATATCAAGGTCGCGCTCCGCCGCCTGCGCAAATTTGCGCGCACCGGCGCGCCCGATGAGCTCGATCTTGACACCACGATCCGCGAAACCGCCAATCACGGCTATCTCGACGTTCACATGCGGCCCGAGCGGCGCAATGCGGTCAAGGTGCTCGTGTTCTTCGACATCGGCGGCTCGATGGATGCGCATGTCGAGCAGGTCGAGGAGCTGTTTTCGGCGGCGAAGAGCGAGTTCAAGCACATGGAGTATTTCTACTTCCACAATTGCCTCTATGAGGGCGTGTGGAAGCAGAACAAGCGGCGCTTCACCGACCGCACGCCGACCTGGGACGTGCTGCATAAATATCCGCACGACTACAAGGTCGTGTTCGTCGGCGACGCCTCGATGTCGCCCTACGAGATCATGGTGCCCGGCGGCTCGGTCGAGCATGTCAACGAGGAGCCGGGCTCGGTCTGGCTCGAGCGTATCATCCGCACGTATCCGCATGCGGTGTGGCTCAATCCGGTGCAGCAGAAGCACTGGGACTATTCGGAATCCACCACCATCATCCGTCGCATTTTTGCCAACCGCATGTTCCCGATCACCATCGAGGGGCTTGAGGGCGCAATGAAGGAGTTGACGCACTAGCCACACACACCGTTCCGGGCGTGCGAAGCACGAGCCGGGAATCCATCGGGCCGCGGTGTTTGTGGATGAATGGATTCCGGGCTCGATGCTTCGCATCGTCCCGGAATGACAACAAGAGGGAGAAGCACATGCCCCAAAACATCACCCGCGGCATCAAGGCGCTGCTCGACGAGGCCAATGCCGAGATCGAGACGTTGTCCGCAAAGGACGCCATCGAGATCTCCAGGAATGGCGAGGTCGTCATCGTCGATATCCGCGATCCCCGCGAGATCGAGCGTGACGGCCGTATTCCCGGCGCGTTTGCCTGTACCCGCGGCATGCTGGAATTCTGGATCGATCCGCAGAGCCCTTATGCGAAGCCGATCTTCCAGGAGGACAAGAAGTTCGTCTTCCATTGCGCAGGAGGCCTTCGCTCCGCGCTGGCCGCCAAGACCGCGCAGGACATGGGCCTCAAGCCCGTCGCCCACATCGCCGGCGGCTATGCCGCCTGGCGTGACGCCGGTGGCCCGGTGGAAAAGTGGGAGCCAAAGAAGAAGGGGTGAGGGTGCTTCGCTGTCGCTCCAGTCTCCGGCGTCATTCCCCGCGACCCGGCTACGCCAAGGCTTCGCCGAGGTTTCGGCCTTGGGCGCGCCGAAGCTTTAGTGTAGGCGGCAAGCGGGGAATCCAGTACGCCGCGGCCCCTCCGCTCAATCACAAACCGCCTCTGGATACTGGATCGCCCGGTCAAGCCGGGCGATGACAGCGGAGTTTGACGCGCACTGCTTCAACCTCGCTCGTGCTTTGCACGGAATAGTCAAATGGAGACTGCCTAGATGACTACCACCACCGATCCCCTCGTCTCCACCGAATGGCTCGCCGCCCACATCGGCGACGCCGACGTGAAGGTGCTCGACGCCACTTTCAAGCTGCCGGGCGTGCTGCCGCTGCCGAAGGACGACTACCTCGCCGCGCATCTGCCGGGCGCGGTGTTCTTCGATGTCGACGCGGTGTCCGACCATTCCAACCCGTTGCCGCACATGTTCCCGAGCGCCGAGCAATTCGGCCGTGACGTCGGCAGTCTCGGCATCAGCAATGCCGATACCGTCGTGATCTACGATGCCGGCGGCTGGGTCGCGGCACCGCGGGCGTGGTGGATGTTCTTGTCCTATGGCCACAGCAATGTGCGCATCCTCAATGGCGGCCTGAAGAAGTGGCGCACGGAGGGACGTCCCGTCGAAAGCGGCGAGAGCAAGCCGAAGGCCCAGACCTTCAGAGCGAGCTACGACCCGAAACGCGTGCGCAGCATGGCGCAGTTGATCGCCAACGTCGAAAGCCGCGCTGAACAGGTGATCGATGCGCGTCCGGTGGATCGCTTCGAGGGCCGCGCCGCGGAGCCGCGGGCGGGTATCCGCTCCGGCCACATCCCCGGCGCCCGCAACGTGCCCTATGCCCAATTGTTCGATGCCGCGACCGGCGAAATGAAGCCGCTCGCCGATCTCAAGCAGGCCTTCACCGGCGCCGGCGTCAAGCTCGACGCACCGATCGTGACGAGCTGCGGGTCCGGCGTCTCCGCCGGCGTGCTGACGCTCGCGCTGTACCGCCTCGGGATCGCCGATACCGCGCTCTACGACGGTTCATGGTCGGAATGGGGCCAGGAAGGCGGCCCGGCGATCGCGACCGGGCCGGCCTGAACTCAGCGGGCGCGGTTGGCGGCGCCGCGGGTCTTCGCCGCGTAGGCCGGCTGCTGGTACTGCTGCAGCGGCTGCGTGGCGAAGGGATTGAATGTCTGCTGCATCTGCGCTGGCGGCGGTGGCGGCCGGCGTACGATCTGGTGTCGCTTCTTGGCACGATGGGCTCGCTGCTTGGTGGCCTGCTTGTCGGACGTATCGCTCGCGGCCTTGGCTTTCGCCGGCGGGTCCTGCGGGACGGCCGTCGCGGGAGCAGCGAGCGCTGCAACCTCTGTGGTCGCCTCTGACGGCGCGGTTGTGCTGGCAGCGTCGGCCGGTTGCTGTTCGGGCGAGGCGACCGGCGTCGGCACCGCCTCGCCGTTAGCGGGCATGGTCTCGCCGGCCGAAGCTGTGGTTTCGACCGATGCGGATTGCGGCGCCGGCGCCTCGGCCGTCGGAGAGGGAGCTTCAGTAGCGGCCGGTTCGCCCACCGGCGCAACCGGCTCACTGCTCACCTCCGATGTCAGCACGGCGACCTGTTCAGGTCCGCTTTCGGGCAGGCCGACGGTCGCGACCGCGTCCCGGACCGACGTTGAGGGCGGCAGCACCTCGGCGCGGAACGCGGCGAGCACCGGCTGCACCGGTTCGCTTGCCTGCGCGAATACCTGCTCCTGAGGGCCGTTTCGCCAGGACGGATTGCTGACGAATTGCTCGTGCGTCGCCCGCAGCAGCGCGGCGGCCCCTAAGCCGAACACCAGGATGGAGGTTGACAACACGATCGCGGCAAACAGGAAGCGAAAGCCGGGAAGCATCGAAGGGCAATTTCCGCCTTGGCAGGTTGGTGCCGAGGCCCTTGAGCCATCTGAACGCGGTGACGGTACTGACTTGCCACGTTCGCCGCGCGGGAAACAGATCAAAGCGGAGGGCGAATCAGGCTGAATCGAGAATACCCGAACACTCCTGAGCCGTTCCGTAAAAAACGGGGCCGAGAGTCCGGCGACTTACGGGCCTGCGCGATTTCCGCCCCGTGATGCACCAGAGCAACGGTGTGCCGCAGATCACAAATCGCCAAATCAGGTCCAAATCGGCCTGTTTTGTCTTGAATGCGCCGCGATCTTCGTCCATGTGCCGTTAACGGTCCGGTCGGGCCTGGGGACTAAACTAGGGCGATGATGATCAAACATTTTCTGACGATTTGCGCTGCCGCAACAGCCGCTGCGGCGGGAACCTCGCTCGTGCAGGCTCAGCAGGGCTACCCGGTCCAGCAGGCCCCGGTCTATCAGCAGGGTCCGGCCGAATATCGTCCCGGCGATCGCGTGCCGAATTTCGACGCGCTCGATGATGACGACGATGCAATGCCGCCGCAACCGCGGAACTCAGCCGCGCTGCCGCCGCCAGGCCCCACCGGTCCAGTGATGTCGCCGGATGATCCCCGCTATGGCCGCCCCGCCGGCGCGCCGCCGGTCTACTCCAACAGCGCTCCACAGGGCCCGGTAACGTCGCCTGACGATCCCCGTTACGGCCGTCCGGCCGGTGCGCCGCCCGTCTATTCCAACAATGCGCCGCAGGGTCCGGTGATGTCGCCGGATGATCCCCGCTATGGCCGCCCCGCCGGGCCGCCGGCGGTGATCTATGCCGACCGTCCCGCCGCGCCGCAGGGCGCTGACGACGGTCTGCGACCGCCGGAAGGCGTCGGTGGATCCGCCGCGACCGGCGCTGTCCAGCAACAGCAGCCTGTCGGTCCGAATGGCCCGCCGATGACCGTCGCAGCGCTGCCGCCCGAGGAGCAGCCGGATGCCGACCCGGTGCAGCTGCCGCCGAACCTGCGCCGCCAAGAAGTCGCCTTCGCCACCAAGGAGCCGGCCGGCACGCTCGTCGTCGATACCCCGAACACCTACCTCTACTACGTGCTCGGCAATGGCCGCGCGATTCGCTACGGCGTCCGCGTCGGCCGCGATGGCTTCACCTGGACCGGCGTGCAAAAGATCACCCGCAAGGCGGAGTGGCCGGATTGGCATCCGCCGACGGAAATGATCGAGCGCCAGCCCTATCTGCCGCGCTTCATGGCCGGTGGTCCCGGCAATCCGCTCGGCGCGCGCGCGATGTATCTCGGCTCGACGGTGTACCGCATCCATGGCACCAACCAGCCCTCGACGATCGGCAAGTTCGTCTCCTCGGGTTGCATCGGCATGCTGAACGAGGACGTCTCCGACCTCTTCGATCGCGTCAAGGTTGGCACCCGCGTCGTCGTGATGCCCGGCGGCCCGCCGCAGGGAACGGCGACCGCATCTGCCGCGCCGCCGCCCGGTGCTGCCGCACCTGCGCCGATGGCCGCCCAGGCCGGCCCGGCCCCGGGCGCGCAGCCGACCGCGGTGCCGCCGCTGCCGGCGCCGGTCACGGTGCGATAAGCGTTTCGAAAGACCTAAGACTGCGAAGGGCGTGCCATCGGCACGCTCTTTTCGTTTCAGGCCAGCCGCTTCGGCGGCTCGCTGCCCGTCGTCCAGGCGTCGATCGCCTCGACCATCTGCCCGTAATGGATGCGCAGCCCGTCTTCGGTGGCGTAGCCGAGGTGCGGCGTCAGCACGACATTGTCGAGCTTGCGGATCGGATGATCGGTCGGCAGCGGCTCGACCGAGAACACGTCGATGCCGGCGCCCGCGATCTTCTTCTGTTGCAGCGCCTCGAGCAGCGCCGCCTCGTCGACGATCGGCCCGCGCGCGGTGTTGACGAGATAGGCGGTCGGCTTCATCCGCGCGAGATCGGCGGCGCCGACCAGCCCCCGCGAGCGCTCGCTCAGCACCACATGGATGGTGATGATGTCCGCCTTCGCAAACAACTCCTCCTTGCTGGCGTAGCCGACGCCGAGCTCCGCGCATCTCTGCGCCGTGAGGTTGGGGCTCCAGGCAATGACATTCATGCCGAACGACTTCGCAATCCCCGCGACCCTGCTGCCGAGCTTGCCGAGCCCGACAACGCCAAGCGTCCGGCCCTCGATCTCGACGCCGGCAAAGGTCTGCCAGGGCTCGCCCGCATGCATGCGCGCGTTCTCGCGGCCGATGCCGCGGGTCAATTCCAGGATCAGGCCCATGGTGAGCCCGGCGGTCGGATCGCGGGAATATTGCGTGCCGCAGATCACGACATTGCACGCTTTCGCCGCCGCCATGTCGATCGCGGCGTTGCGCATCCCGGAGGTCAACAGCAGCTTCAGCTTGGGCAATGCTTCGAAGAGGCTCTTGGGGAACGCCGTGCGCTCGCGCATTGCGCAGATGATCTCGAAATCCCCGAGCGCGCCGCCGGCGGCCTGCTCCGAGGCGAAGGGGTGGTTGAACACGGTGACGTCGATACGGTCGGAGATCCTCGACCAGTCGGCGACGTTGAGGGCGATGTTGAAATAGTCGTCGAGAATTGCACAGCGCAGCCGCGTCATCGGGGAAACCATCCATCCATGGCGAGGGGCGACAGCGCAGGCAGGGGGCGCCATCGACCGAACCTCGCCATGCTTGCGCGCAATCGATAGTGGGCGCAAGCGGCAGGAGGCTTCAATAATCCGGCAGCAGATGAGGCGTCAGAGGTCACGCCGCTTCAGGCGGAACGGGGCATCCATGCCGTGCTTGGCGCGCCAGGCGGGGCCGGGGCCGCGCATGTAGTGCAGTTCCGGGCGGTAGGGGTTGAAGGCCGTGGCGAAGAACCGGACCCAGAAGGTTCGCAGCTCGGCGAAGAGGCTGGAGCGTGCGGCTGCCGCCGGGGCGGAAAGTGAGGTTGTTTCAATCATAGCCATGGCTTGGCCTCGCTGTTCTCCCCGCCGCTTCTGCCGCGGGTGGCGTCTTTTTCGGCGCCGTAGCGAGCTTTCGCCTGCTTTATTAAAAAATGGTTTCAATTGTCCGGATCGGCGGTCCGGATGGTGACCATCCCGTATTCATCCGTGGTGAACGGAGGGAAAACGTTGCCCTTTGGGGGCGGGATCGCTACATCGGCGGCAAGCAAATTTCCTCAAATCGAAGGTTTTACGGGACCGATGGCGCGCCAGTTCGTCTACTTCATGCAAGGCCTGACCAAGAGCTACCCGACCCGCAAGGTGCTCGATAACATCCATTTGAGCTTCTATCCGGACGCCAAGATCGGCGTGCTCGGCGTCAACGGCTCGGGCAAGTCGACGCTGCTCAAGATCATGGCCGGCCTGGACAAGGAATATACCGGCGAGGCCTGGGTCGCCGAGGGCGCCCGCGTCGGCTACCTCGAGCAGGAACCGCAGCTCGATCCAAAGCTCACCGCGCGCGAAAATGTCATGCAGGGCGTCGCCAAGCAGAAGGCAATCCTCGATCGCTACAACGAGCTGGCGATGAATTACTCGGACGAAACCGCCGATGAGATGACCAAGCTGCAGGACGAGATCGAGGCCCAGGGCCTCTGGGATCTCGACAGCAAGGTCGACCAGGCCATGGACGCGTTGCGCTGCCCGCCCGACGACGCCGACGTCACCAAACTCTCTGGCGGTGAGCGCCGCCGCGTCGCCCTCTGCCGGCTGCTGCTCGATCAGCCCGAGCTGCTGCTGCTGGACGAACCGACCAACCATCTGGACGCCGAGTCGGTATCGTGGCTCGAAGGTCATCTGCGGCAATATCCCGGCGCGATCCTGATCGTCACCCACGACCGCTACTTCCTCGACAACGTCACGGGCTGGATCCTCGAGCTCGATCGCGGCCGCGGCATCCCCTACGAGGGCAACTATTCGTCCTGGCTGGTGCAGAAGCAGAAGCGGCTCGAGCAGGAAGGCCGCGAGGAGGCCGCGCACCAGAAGACACTGGCCCGCGAGCAGGAGTGGGTCGCGTCCTCGCCGAAGGCGCGTCAGGCAAAATCCAAGGCTCGCTATCAGCGCTATGAAGAGCTGCTCAAGAAGGCGAGCGAGAAGCAGACCCAGACCGCGCAGATCATCATTCCCGTCGCCGAGCGGCTGGGCGCCAACGTGGTCGACTTCGACGGCCTCAGCAAAGGCTTTGGCGATCGCCTCTTGATCGACGATCTCACCTTCAAGCTGCCGCCCGGCGGCATTGTCGGCGTGATCGGCGCGAACGGCGCCGGCAAGACCACGCTATTCAAGATGATCACCAAGCAGGAAACGCCAGACAACGGCACCATCACGGTCGGGGAGACCGTGCATCTCGGCTATGTCGACCAGTCGCGCGATGCGCTCGACGGCAACAAGACCGTGTGGGAGGAAATTTCCGGCGGCAACGAGTTGATCCTGCTCGGCAAGAAGGAAGTGAACTCGCGCGGCTATTGCTCGGCGTTCAATTTCAAGGGCGCCGACCAGCAGAAGAAGGTCGGCGCGCTGTCGGGCGGTGAACGCAACCGCGTGCATCTCGCCAAGATGCTCAAGTCCGGCGCCAACGTGCTGCTGCTCGACGAGCCGACCAACGACCTCGACGTCGACACGCTGCGCGCGCTCGAAGAGGCGCTGGAGGATTTTGCCGGCTGCGCCGTCATCATCAGCCACGATCGCTGGTTCCTCGACCGCATCGCGACCCACATCCTCGCCTTCGAAGGCGACAGCCATGTCGAATGGTTTGAAGGCAACTTCCAGGATTACGAGAAGGACAAGATGCGCCGCCTCGGCCAGGACAGCATCATTCCGCACCGCGTGAAGTACAAGAAGTTGACGCGGTGATTTCAGCATGAGGCGGCGGACGCTCATTGCTGCGGTGATCGTCATCACCTGCTGCTGGTCGTCCGCCCACGCCGCCGACGCCGCCTTCACCCAGTTCATCGCTTCGCTCTGGCCCGAGGCGCAGGCCGCCGGCGTGTCGCGCGCGACGTTTGAGCGCGAGACTGCGGGGCTCGAGCCGGATTACAAGCTGCCTGATCTGATCCTGCCGGGACGGCCCGCCACCGGCGCGCCGTCGCAGGCCGAGTTCGTGCAGGTGCCGGCCGATTACATCAAGGAAGCCTCGATCTCGCGACTCGCGGGCGAGGGGCAGCGGCTCCTGCAAAAGTATCGAGCGGCTCTCATCGAGATCGAGAAGAACTCCGGCGTTCCTGCCACCGTCATGCTCGCGATCTGGGGCCGCGAGACCGACTACGGCCATTACACGCTGCCTTATGACCTCGTGCGCGTGCTCGCGACGCAGGCCTATGTCGGCCGGCGCAAGGACACCTACCGCAACGAGTTCATCCTCGCGCTGAAGATCCTCGGCGAAGGCGTGGTGACGCGCAAGGACATGACGTCGTCCTGGGCCGGCGCCACCGGCCTCACGCAGTTCCTGCCGTCGGAATACTACAAGCATGGGGTCGATTTCGACGGCGACGGCCGCATCGACATCTGGCATTCGGTGCCGGACGCGCTGGCCTCTGCCGCGCAGCAACTCGTCAACAAGGGCTGGCAGAGCGGCTTGCGCTGGGCCTACGAGGTGCAGGCGCCGGCCAAGGTCGATTGCACGAGCGGTGTGCCGGAGGTGACGAAGCCGATCGGCCAGTGGCTGCGCGAAGGCTTCGTGCCGGTGCGCGGGCAGAAGCTGAGTGCGGCTGAACTGGCGCAGCCGGCGTCGCTGCTCCAGCCCGAAGGCATTTACGGCCCCTCTTTCCTGACAACCAAAAACTACTTCGTCATCAAGGAATACAATTTCTCCGACCTCTACGTGCTGTTCGTCGGCCATCTCAGCGATCGCATGACGAGCCCGCTGCCTTTTGCGACACCCTGGTCGGCCTCGAAGCAGTTGCGCACCAAGGACGTCGAGGCGATGCAGCGCGGCCTGACGCGGATCGGGCTCTACAAGGACAAGGTCGACGGCAAGGCCGGCATGCTGACTCGCGCGGCGCTTGGCGCCTATCAGAAGTCGGCAGGACTGAAGGTCGATTGCTGGCCGAGCGAAGAGGTGCTGCGTTCGATCGAGGCGTCGAAGTAAGCAAGCGAACCCGCCCACAAAGAAAAAGCCCGGCCGATGGTCTCGGCCGGGCTTCGATCGCGGCGCGAGGTGCGCCGGTTGATCAGTCGATCAGATCAGTAGCAGACGCGGACCGGGCGTATGACCCAGCCGTAGCCGTCCCAGTAACGCTGGCGCTGCCAGTAGCAGGGCGCGGGCGGCGGAGGCTCGGCCACGTAGACCGGTCCGCCATAGACCGGACGGCTCGACGCAATGGCGCCGCCGACGATCGCACCGCCGATCAGGCCGGCGGCGATGCCTGCGCCGACGCCGTCATTGGCCTTGGCGGGTGGCGTGGCGGTCACCAGCGAACCGGCGACCGTCGCAACCGAGAGGGCGGCAACTAAAGTCTTCTTCATGCTCAGAGCTCTCCTGGGAGATGGCGCTTGCGAAGAAGCGCCGGGGTTCAAAGGTTCACGCACACTCTTTAGGAATTGGCCGTCCTGCTAGGAAGCGCGGAAATGATCAATCCACGGTAAACGCGTGCGAAGCTGTGACGAGAAAAAGCGGTCTTTTTCGGGCTTTCGGCTGAACGGGAACCGAAACAAACCGGCCGCTTCGGCACGAACTAGGTAATTGCGCTGGTTAGCCGCAGACGCGCACGCGGCGCACGCGCCAGGCATAGCCGTCCCAGAAGCGCTGCCGCTGCCAGACGCAGCCGCCGTAATAGTCGTCAGCGGCATAGCCCGGGCCGTAGTAGCTGGGCGGGTAGTAGGCGGGGCCGTAGTAGCCGGGGCCAGGTCCGTAATAATACGGGGATGCCAGGGCGCCGCCGACGATGGCGCCTCCGATGATGCCGGCGGCGACACCCGCGGCGACACCGCGCTGCGCATGGGCCGGCGCGGGCGCCAGCGCCGAGGCGGCCAGGGTTGCGGCGGCAGCGAATGCCAGGAGCGATTTCTTCATGATTTGACCTTTTGACACAAATCGGACGCGGACGTCGTTCCGCGCCCAAGGTTCCACATCCTGCTTGAATGATCAATGAACGGACGGCCTGCGCAGGGCGACGAATGCGTGCGGGAGGCGGCTCCCGCGAGGCAAACAACCCGAGCAGCAAGCCATGAGCAGTTTGATGATGAGCGCCCTGATCGCCATTGGGGCCACCTCGGTCATCTGTTTCGCCCTGATCGCCCATGTGCAGAACGGCGGCCGGCGGCGCTCGCGTGCGGGTGCTGGTGCCGATGGCGGCGACGGCTATTCCGGAACCGGTGATGGCTTCTCGCTGGGAAACTGGTTTTTCAGTGACAATTCGTCGGTCGATGGTTCCGGAAATCCGGCCGACAGCGGCTCCTGCAGCTTCAGCAGTGCGGTGGTGGCGATTGCGGCGGGGGCGGGGACGGCGGCGGCGGAGGCGGCGACTAGGCCTGCATTCGGTTGCAACGTTGATTCAGCGCAAGACGTTTTTTAGAGCCGTTCTAGGCTCAATCGCGGCTCAGTTTGGAATAGCTTGAAATACCGGTTTTTCCTTTTGCATCCGGCCGAGCCCTTAAATATCGATGTTGGCGCATCACCGAAGGGCCTGCCGCTTTCAATGATCGTTTGTTCCTGTAACGTGCTGAGCGATGACGACATCCGCGCCGCCGTCGCCGATTCCGACGACGCTGTGCGTCATGCCAAGCAGGTCTATGGTTGCCTCGGTTGTAGCGCCGAATGCGGGCGCTGTGCGCGCACCATCAAGACCATCATCGATGAAGCTCTTGGCCCGTGCGCCAAGTCCTGTTGCGCCGGCTGCCCGCACAGCCACCAGGTCGCCGCCAACGACGAAATCGTCGAGCCCGCCGAGTTCGCTCTCGCGGCCTGCTGACATCTTTTTCGATCGGCTGAGCTTATCCCCGGGCGCGACCCCGCAGCAGGTTGCCCTCGTTCCAAACTTGTTTTAGAAGCGTTCTAAATTCGGTTTATTACCGATGAGGCCGCAAGAGCTGGAGTGAATCATGCAGGGCGACGCGAAAGTTATCGAGTATCTCAACAAGGCACTCCGTCACGAGCTCACCGCGATCAATCAATACTGGCTGCACTACCGCTTCCTCGACAATTGGGGCCTGCGCGACATGGCCAAGGTCTGGCGCAAGGAATCCATCGAGGAGATGGAGCACGCCGACAAGCTCACCGAGCGTATCCTGTTCTTCGACGGCTTCCCGAACATGCAGGTGCTCGATCCCCTGCGCATCGGCCAGAACGTCAAGGAGATCATCGACTGCGATCTTGCCGCCGAAATGAGCGCGCGCGCGCTCTACCAGGAGGCGGCCACCTACTGCCACAGCGTGAAGGACTATGTCACGCGCGACCTGTTCGAGAAGCTGATGAGCGACGAGGAGCATCACATCGACTTCCTCGA
The DNA here is from genome assembly GCF_029714405.1 of Bradyrhizobium sp. CB82. NCBI lineage: Bacteria > Pseudomonadati > Pseudomonadota > Alphaproteobacteria > Hyphomicrobiales > Nitrobacteraceae > Bradyrhizobium > Bradyrhizobium sp. CB82. The sequence goes on from NZ_CP121650.1 coordinate 2,404,970, forward strand.
GACCCAGCTCGACCTGATCGGCCGCATCGGTCTCGAGCTCTACACCCAGAAGCATGTCGGCGGACTCGAGGGCGAGGGGCATTAAGTACTGAGGCCGCCACACACTGCATTGTCGTCCAGGGCTCGTGGCCAGGACCGCCGCCGCGCGGCGAGGCGTCGACGCTGCCGTCCGTGCCCGACATCGCCAGCACGCAGAACGGCGACTCTCGATGAACTTCCTGGTGTGCACGTCGATCTCGGGACGTGCTTTCGCGATCACGCGCGGGCTCGGCTTGGTCGCGCAAGCGGAATATTTTCGTCGGCCGTCGAACGAGCTGTCGGCTCATTCCTGCTTGAGCAAACCAAGTGCGTACCGATTCCGGTCGGGGTCTTCACGTGCGCTTCGTCTCACGCCAAAAGGACGCGCCTTTTTCGAACGGCTCGGCGTCCCAATTCCGTTCTGACACGCGGCGTCGGGGATGCCGGCGGCGGATGACGCCCGCGGATCCGGCATGTAGCATCGGGCAGACGCCGATCGTCCTTGAACGGGAATGCCTTTCAGGAGGAACTCATGTGCCGCAACATCAAGACGCTGTTCAACTTCGAGCCGCCGGCGACGGAGGACGAGATTCACGCTAGCGCGCTGCAATTCGTGCGAAAACTGTCCGGCTTCAACAAGCCGTCGCAGGCCAATGAGGCGGCGTTCGATCGCGCGGTGACGGAGGTGTCGGAGGCGGCGCGGCGGCTTCTGACCTCGCTGCACACCCATGCGCCAACGCGTGATCGCGCGGTGGAGGCCGAGAAGGCGAAGGAGCGCTCACGGTTGCGCTTCGGTTAAGGGCTTTGCGTGATCTGGCTCACGGTCCCACGCTGTGTGAGGCGCGATGATGATCGCCGGGGTTTTCGAGCGAACCCGGAGCACGACCATGAGCCGCCCCCTGATCTCCCTGAAAGCCGGAGCCGTCGTCTTCACGGTGCTGTGGACCACCTGGATGATGTGGTGGAGCGGTTCCTACAGCAGCGCGAACCTCGTCATCCTGGCGATCTGCGGCGCGGTGGTCGGCTATGTCTGGTACCGCGCCATGCGCTGGCAGTTCGAGCGCATGGGGATGCTGCCGCACAAGGATGATCCTTTGCGGTAGGCGGGCCGCGCCTACTTGTCCTTGTGATCGCGCTTCTTCTTTTTCTTCTTTTTCCTGTGGTTGTCCTCGTCCGTCTCCTCGCTCGCGTCGTCAGCGAAGATATCGGCATCGCCGTCGTCCTGGACGGCAGTTTCCAGCACCTCGCGCTCGGCGGCTTCACGCTCGCGCTGGCGTCGCCGCTCATCCCACGCATCGAAAAGCCGCTCCAGCCATGGCAGCACCTGCTCGATCGAGGGCAACTGACCGGCCGGCCCGGCCTCGCCGCGCGGGCCTTGCGGACCGACCGGTCCCTGCGGTCCGGCCGCCCCTTGCGCACCGGCAGGTCCGCGCGGACCGGCCTCGCCCAGCTTGCCCTGCGCACCGGGTTTGCCCTGCGGTCCGACCTTCCCGACCGGTCCTGGCTTGCCCTGCGGCCCGGGCTTGCCGCGTGTGCCGTCAGGGCCACGCCGTCCGGGATGTCCCTGCGGGCCCGGCCGTCCCGGCTCGCCCTGCCGCCCACGCGGACCCGGAGGTCCCTGACGTCTTTGATCGTCTGCCACGCCGCTGCTCCTGATCCAGAAGCCCGTTAATTAGCGGCGTTTCACGACAGCAGCAATTGCGCGGGGCCGGTCCGACGAGTCCGATTAACATCAAACACGAGGGACGCCGACGTGCCACGCGTTAATCCTGATATGCCGGCACGTCGATGCCTTCGGCCGCGTAGATCCGGATCTTGTTGCGCAGCGTGCGCACGGAGAGGCCGAGCACGCGCGCGGCACGCGTGCGGTTGCCGTCGCAGCGGGCGAGCGTCTGCAGCACAAGCTCGCGCTCGACCTCGCCGACGGTCGCACCGATCAGGAGCGGTACGATTTCATTGGGAGCAAGAAATTGCGCGCCCTGCGGCGACGCGACATGAACAGTGGTCATCAATACACCTCCCGACCAACGCCCGTTTCCATCGTTGGAAGCGGATCGAGAACAAACAAGCCAAAAGTACGTAGTTCTACGGTGACCGGGTTTGGTTAATGAATGGTTAACAGCGGCCGAATGCACCAAGATGACCTTTGGATAGCCGCAAAGCGGCCGCGATTGGCAGAAGCTGCGCAGCGTTCTGTGCCACGATCACACCGTCCTGCAGCCGCCATCCATCATCACGATTGTGCCGGCGACGTAGGCCGACAGATCCGATGCCAGGAAGTTCGCAGGTCCGACGATATCCGCGGGCTTGCCGGTGCGTCCGAGCGGGGTGTGCCTGAGGAACGTCTGCACCAGCGAGGGAGCCGGATTCATGTCGAAGTTTCGCGAAAGGCTAACCCGAAATTAAGACGTCGGAAACGCCGCGCTTGGCATACTCGCTTTCGTTGCTAGATGTTGCGCGCATGATGGACCGGATTGAATCCTGGAAGCTGGCCCTCGAACGCTTGCGGACCGCCCACACCGTCGACTGGGACGAGGCCGGCCGGCTTGCGGCCGAGATCGCACGTGTAAGCACCGACACGACGCTGCGCCAGGCCGCAGAGCAGGCGATTCCGATCCTGCGTCAGGCCGCCCATGACGGCGAAGCCCACGACATCACGGTCGCGGCGCAGCGCCGCCTCGGTGTCGTGCTCGAGGTGATCCACGGCCTGACCGCGCCGCGCTTCGGCCGCCGCAACGCGCCGCCGAAGAAGCTGACCAGCGAAGAACGTGCGCGCCGCACGCTCGGCCTGCCGCTCGCGGTGCAGCTCACGTGCGACGACATCCATCAGGCCTATCGCCGGCTCGCCAAGACCATGCATCCCGACCGCGGCGGCAGCGAGCAGGCCTTCCTCGACCTCGCCGCCGCGCGGGACGTCTTGATCCATCCCGGTGCGCACAAGGACGCATGAGGCTCCAGCTCCTGTTCACACAGACGTAGCGCGGAAGGATTGCGGCGCCTCCGCCTGCGCCGGCGCCACGAGCCCTGGAAGCGACAGACCGAGAACCGCAGCCCTCGTCATTGCAATGCGCATCGAACTGTCCCTGTCAAAAACGCGAATGGGCAAGGACGCGGCTCGCGCCCTTGCCCGGCTTCCCAAAGAATCCGCAGATCGACGAAAGCCTAGAGGGTGCAGTGACCCCTCTTCAGCGCATGCTCCTTCAGGGCGAGCGCGTCGACGAAGGTTGGCACGGAGTGGCTGACGCGATGAAAGTCGGACGGCCACGGTGTGGTCGGAATGCCCTCGTCCCAGATCTGACAGACCCCGGTGTTCTGCCAGCGGATCAGGTGATAGCCGGCCTCAGCGGGGCTGGTCGCGACGAAGGCGGCAGCAGCAACGCCGACAGCGGCACAGAGCATGAAAAAACGACGCATGGATAGCTCCTCAAATGAAAGATGTGATGCTCCTCCCGACAATGTCCGGGGAGGTGGTGCGGGCCGTTGGAGGATGTGGCCCGGACAACTGGTGAGTAGTTCCCTGGGCGCAACAGGTTCAAAGCCGGGTCGCAGGAACGCAGGAAATGTGGCTGGAAATGAGGGTCAACGAGGCCGTCAACGAAAAGGCGGATGACGCTCTCGCGCATCCGCCCCTTGAGATCGATGATCTCTGCTTTCCGCTTACAGCGTGCAGCGGCGCTCGGCCCGCAGCTTGAGCTGCACGTCATTGGCGGCCGTGAACGTCGGGAATGACTTGCTGACCACCTTGTAGGTCGACGGCCATTCCGTCGGCTTGTAACGGAGGTCCTCGTTCCAGATCTGGCAGATGCCGGTGTTGTCCCAGCGGATCACATAATAGCCGACCTTGGCGGACGCCGGCACGGCAAAGACCGACGAGGCAATGCCGGCGACGGCACAAACAGAGAGAACGCGACGCATTGAATATCCCCTTTTGACGCGTGAAAGTCCGCAAAAACTCGTGCGGCAAAAGCGGGCTCGTTGCAAGCCGATGCCGCCGTCGTTCACGCATATGTCAGTTGCGGGGAAGTAACGACGCGGTTCTTTCGGGGGCGTTCCGGAGAAAGCAAGGACGACAATGAGAACGCGCCTTCGTTCGCGCGCAGGCCGTGCCTCACTTCGCCAGCGACGCGACTGCCTCGATCTCGATCAGCATTCTCGGGTCGGGCAGCGCATGCACCACGCAAGTGGTGCGTGCCGGATAGGGCGGCGGACCGAACGCGCCGGCATAGAGCGCGTTCATCGGCGCGACGTCGGAGGCGCGTGTCAGCAGCACGTTGACCTTGGCGAGATCATGCGTGGTCGCGCCCGCTTCCGTCAGCACCCGCTTGATGTTGATGACGACGTTGGCGAACTGCGCCTCGAAGCCCTCGGGCAAGGCACCATGGGCATCGAAGCCGGGAATCCCCGAGATGAACAGCAAGTCGCCGACGCGGGTGGCGAAGGACAGCGGCGGCGCCTTGACGTGCGGCGGCGGTGCAAAATGCTGGATCGGCATGGGTCACCTCGGATCATGGACGGTGGCGTCGCCCGTATGAGCGTAGCGACATGCCGGGCCGTTGCAACCGCATTTGCCGCTCCCGATCGCCGGGAAAGACCGCCCCGCAAACCCGGCGCCGGCCCGCGCCGACCAAAAAATCGAAAACAACCCCATGCAAAGGAGTCGATGGGTCGGCTTGTCGTTGCGGATTTTACGAAAATGACTTGACGCGTCGGGCAAATCACCGGCAAAATGTCATCATGGCGCTTCATCCTTCCCCCTGTCCCCGCAGTGGGACGAGGGACGCGCACCCCCCGAACATCTTGCCGCCGCGATCCAGCGGATAGAGTCTCGCGTCCTGATTCGCTTTCCCCTGCCAAACCATGTCCGGAGCCATCCCATGAAGTTCGCATCCACCTTGCGCGCCGCGCTCGTCGCCGTCATCGCCTTCGCCGGTCTTTCCACGGCCGCGCAGGCCGACAGCGGCTTCGTGACGCTGACGATCTACAAGGCGGGCTGGATCATCGGCGGCTCGGGCGGCTCGGGCGTTCTCAACTTCCGCGGCCGCGCCTATCCGCTCTCGACCGGCGGCCTCGACTATGGCCTCGTGTTCGGCGGCTCCAAGACCGTGCTGCGCGGCCGCGTTTCCAACATCTTCCGGCCCTCCGATGTCGCCGGCGTCTACGGCGCCGCCGGTGCCGGCCTGGCCGTGGGGGCCGGCGCTCGCGCCATCGTGCTCACCAACCAGAAGGGCGCCGTGCTGGAATTGTCCGGCACGCAAGTAGGCCTGATGGCGAATGCGGACCTCAGCGGCCTTGCGATCACGATGCGATAGCGGTGCGTAGGGCGGGTTAGCCGAAGCGTGACCCACCTCTTTGCCTTCCGCGCTTCGAGACAAGAGGTGGGTTACGCTTCGGCTAACCCGCCCTACGATTCACTCCTACGATTCACGATCCGCTCACCTCTGCATGAATTTTCTCGCAATGCGCAACAAGATTCTGGTGCGCATCGACGAACGCCTTCAGCGGCGTCGGGATCGGAAAGAAGTAGATGTTCGCAATGAAGCCGTAGATGCCGGCATCGATGCTGGTCGGCGACGAGCCATGCACGAAGCCACTCGCAGGCACGATCTCCGCCAGCACCTTCAGATCGGTGAGCCCCCGCGCATAGGCCTGATCGGGCGTGTAGCGCCCGATGCCCTGGAAATGATAGCGCTGCGCGTTGTAGGCCTTCGCCTGCTCCAGCCCCTCGGCATTGATCTGCGGATGCTGCGCGATGAAGGCGTCGCGAAACGCCGGATAGTAGCGCTCGTCCTTCCAGCGCGAATACGAGATCACCCAGTAGAGATCATCTAACATGCGCGTCATGAGGTGATCGGTGCGCCGCTGCTCCGGTGACAGCGCGGCATCGATCGTCAGGCGATATTTTGCGATTGCATGCGCGATGATCGTCTCGCTGTCGCCGATCGTCTCGCCGTCGTCGACGATATAGGGCAATTGTCCGCGCGGCGCGGCGGATGCATCGAACACGTGTTCATGCACGAACGGCACGCCCGCGAGTTTGAAGAAGGCGTAGACCTTGAGGCCGTAGCCGTTGTTGTCGGCGACACCGAACAGTTCCGGGTAGGAATAGAGGGTCAGCATGTGCGGGATCCATCGGTCTGCGGAACCATCATGCGGGTGCTTGGCGGCTGAAGCAATGCCCCATCAGCGCACGCCATTGCTCGGCATCTTCGTTCGAGATGCGCCGTAGGGCGGCGCCCCACCGCCAGGATTTCACCGCGTAGTATGATGAATCAGCCACAGCCGTACTGCGGGCGATAATCCTTGAATGCAATCAAAGATTGTATTAGTGTGCGGCGAAAGCAGCCCATGGTCATCGATTTCAGTAGGAGCTTTCCATGAAAGAGAGTGATCTCAAGGAGCTGGAAGCGCTACCTCATTCAAGCACTTGCAGGCTCATATCATTCAAAGATGCCGACGTGGTCCCTGGGATCGTGCCCAATACATTCTTCCTGATCGTCAGTGGCATTAAGCCATGGGCGACCATGAAGGTCGAGTTGCAGCCGCTGATCTACATTCACCAGCCGGAATACTGGGGGATCGAGGTCGTCGGATGTCAAAGCGGTATCGGACTGCCCATGCAAGCCCCCTATCATGTCAGCCTAGACATTTCCCATGCGCGCGGCAAACTCGGCATCGAGGTGATCGGTGCGACGTCGCGCAAGCAGATCAAGGTGCCCTGACAAACGTGACAGTGAGTAAGGCTGGGTTAGCCGCTGACAAGTTCGGTCTCTCTACGAATGAAGGCGCAAGGGCGTAGCTCACTCTTCTGCTTTCGCGGAGATCGACAGTGGTGGGTGCTACGCCTAGCGGACTGCGCTTCGCGCATCCGCGGGCTACCTACCTCACCCTACGCTGCGACCCACGCTGCAAGGTCGCGCCATGGCTGCAACGTCCAATGACCGGACGCGGCGCCGGATGGTGAGGCGAGCACGAACATTTCGGGAAATTGCCCGTCCGATTGCTGCCTCCCCAGCGAGATCGCCGCGGATGGCTTTCCGTAAAACAGGCCCGCTGCCTTCTTGCTGGTGAAGGCGATCGTCTTCGGACGATACCTCTCCATCTTGATCCGAAACCCCGGCACGTCGATCGATGCTGCCTGGATCTGGTGAACAGATGGTTTGCGTGGTTGGGATCGGCGCCACATTCTTCAGCTGGAAAAAGGCCGGGCTTAAGCCCGGCCTTGCTTGCATGGGATACCGAGAGCGGTCGTCATCACAACGCCCTGTTGCTCTCCTTCACCGTCTCCGCATCCAGATACACGTTGCTCCCCATCTCCTTGAACTTCTCGCTCATCTTGGCCATGCCGTCCTCGATGGTGCCGGCCATCGACATGCCCACCGCCGCCGGATCGTTCAGCGTCGCCGCGTAATCCCGCACGTCCTGGGTGATCTTCATCGAGCAGAATTTGGGGCCGCACATCGAGCAGAAATGCGCGACCTTGTGGGCTTCCTTCGGCAGGGTCTCGTCGTGGAAGCTCTTGGCGGTGTCGGGGTCGAGGCCGAGGTTGAACTGGTCGGTCCAGCGGAATTCGAAACGGGCGCGGGAGAGCGCGTCGTCGCGCAGTTGCGCGGCCGGGTGGCCCTTGGCGAGATCGGCGGCGTGGGCGGCGATCTTGTAGGTGATGACGCCGGTCTTGACGTCGTTGCGGTCGGGAAGGCCGAGATGCTCCTTCGGGGTCACGTAGCAGAGCATGGCGCAGCCGAACCAGCCGATCATGGCCGCACCGATCCCTGAGGTGATGTGGTCATAGCCCGGCGCGATGTCGGTGGTCAGCGGCCCGAGGGTGTAGAACGGCGCTTCGCCGCACTCCTTGAACTGCTTGTCCATGTTGATCTTGATCTTGTGCATCGGCACGTGGCCGGGGCCTTCGATCATGACCTGGCAGCCCTTGTCCCACGCGACTTTTGTCAGTTCGCCGAGCGTCTCCAGTTCGGCGAACTGCGCGCGGTCGTTGGCATCCGCGATCGAGCCCGGGCGAAGGCCGTCGCCGAGCGAGAACGAGACGTCATATCTGCGCATGAGGTCGCAGATCTCGTCGAAATGCGTGTAGAGAAAGCTCTCCTTGTGATGCGCCAGGCACCACTTCGCCATGATCGAGCCGCCGCGCGAGACGATGCCGGTGACGCGGTTGGCGGTGAGGTGGATGTATTGCAGGCGCACGCCGGCGTGGATGGTGAAGTAGTCGACGCCCTGTTCGCACTGCTCGATCAGCGTGTCCTTGTAGAGCTCCCAGGTGAGTTTCACCGGATCGCCGTTGCACTTCTCCAGCGCCTGATAGATCGGCACTGTGCCGATCGGCACCGGCGAGTTGCGCAAGATCCATTCGCGTGTGGTGTGGATGTTGCGGCCCGTCGAAAGGTCCATCACGGTGTCGGCGCCCCAGCGGATCGCCCACACCATCTTCTCGACCTCTTCCTCCACCGACGACGTCACCGCCGAGTTGCCGATATTGGCGTTGATCTTCGTCAGGAAGTTACGGCCGATGATCATCGGCTCGAGCTCGGAGTGGTTGATGTTGCTCGGAATGATCGCGCGGCCGCGCGCGATCTCGGAGCGCACGAACTCGGGCGTGATGAAGGCCGGTACCGCGGCGCCAAAGCTTTCGCCGTCAGCCAGCGCTTGCTCCGCGCGCTCGTGCTGCTGCTTGCGGCCGAGGTTTTCGCGCGCCGCGACGTAGATCATCTCCTTGGTGATGATTCCGGCGCGGGCGAATTCGAGCTGCGTGATCTTGTGGCCGGGGAGGCCGCGCAGCGGCTTGTGATAGGCCGAGAAGGCGCGCGCGGCTTTCTCGGTGGAGACGCCGCCATTGTCCTCCGGCTTGATCGTGCGGCCTTCATATTCCTCGACGCCGCCGCGCTCCAACACCCAGGCCTTGCGGTTGCGGGCAAGGCCGGCGTTGACGTCGATGGTGACGGACGGATCGGTGTAGGGGCCGGAGGTGTCGTAGACCGGCAGGTTCGGCTCGCCGGCGCCTTCGGAAAGGATGATCTCGCGGAGCGGCACGCGCAGATCAGGCGCCGCATCGGGCGAAGCAAAGATTTTTCGCGAGGAGGGCAGCGGGCCGGTGGTGACGGCGGGGACGGTCTTGTCGGGGTTGGAGTGGATGTTCATGAGATCCTCCTTAACTCAATTCGTTGGCATCGCTGCGCGAGACACAATATACGCTGTCATCCCCGCGAAAGCGGGGATCCAGTATTCCAGAGGCCGTGCGGTTGAACGGATAGGCCGCGGCGTACTGGATCGCACGGTCAAGCCGGGCGATGACGCCGGCATGTTTTTCCGTCATTGCGAGGAACGCTGGCCGTCGAGCAATCGAGAAAAACTGGTAGACCCTCACCCTGAGGAGCGCGCTCTTCCCGCGCGTCTCGAAGGGCGAGGCCGAGAGCCGGGCCTTCATCCTTCGAGACGCGCGTTCCGCGCTCCTCAGGATGAGGGACTGACAGCTGCGCTCGCAATGACGGTGGTGCGAGAGCATCACGCGGCCTCCTTGCGGTAACCGAGCCATTGCCGCACCCGCGCATCGGGGTCGGCATTCTGCGTGATGTCGCTGACGACGGCTATGGAATCCGCACCGGCAGCAAAGATCTCCGCGGCGTGCTCGAACTTGATTCCGCCGATCGCAACCAGCGGGATGCTGCCGACGCGCCGCTTCCATTCCGTGATCTTTGGAATGCCCTGCGGTTCGAAGCGCATCGACTTCAGCGTCGTGAAGAAGATCGGGCCCAGCGCGACGTAGTCGGGATTGGCGGCGAGGGCGGTCGCGAGCTCGTCGTCGTCATGGGTCGAGATGCCGAGCGTCAGGCCGGCGTCGCGAATGGCCTTGAGGTCGGCGTCGACCAGGTCCTCCTGGCCGAGATGCAGATGCTTTGCGCCGGCGACGATCGCCGCGCGCCAATAGTCGTTCACGACGAGCTTGGCTTGCGTGCCCTTCGTCACCGCGAGTGCGTCGGTGACGATCTGGAGCGCTTCCGCATCGTTCAGATTCTTGGCGCGGAGCTGGATCGTGCCGACGCCGAGCTTTGCCAGGCGCTCGACCCAGGCGAGGCTGTCGACGACCGCATAGAAGGGATCAGGATACGCGTGGCGATCGGGATACGCGTGGCGATCAGGATACGGCATGCCAGAACGGGGTCCCAACGACAGGGGTTGACGGGGAGGCGAAGTCGCGGGCTTCCATCAGCCCGGCCTCGTGAGCGGTGCGGCCGGCCTCGACGCCGAGGCGGAAGGCGTTGGCCATCGCGACGGGATCTGCGGCCTTGGCAATCGCGGTGTTGAGCAGCACGGCGTCGTAGCCGAGTTCGAGCGCGTGGGCCGCGTGGCTCGGTGCGCCGAGGCCGGCATCGACCACCAGCGTGATGTCAGGCAGCCGCTCGCGCAGCAGTTTGAGCGCATCGCGGTTGGTGATGCCCTTCGCGCTGCCGATGGGCGCGGCCCACGGCATCACCACCTTGCAGCCGGCATCGACCAGCCGGTTCGCGACGGAGAGATCCTCGGTGCAATAGGGGAAGACCTCAAAGCCGTCCTTGATCAGGATGGTGGCGGCCTCAACCAGGCCGACGACGTCGGGCTGAAGCGTGTCGTTGTCGGCGATCACCTCCAGCTTGATCCAGGAGGTGCCGAACAATTCGCGCGCGAGCTTCGCGGTCGTCACCGCCTCGCGCACGCTGCGGCAGCCGGCGGTGTTCGGCAGCACCGTGACGTCGAGCTCGCGGATCAGGTTCCAGAAGGCGTCGCCCGTCTTGCCGCCGGCCGCCTCGCGCCGCAGCGATACCGTGACGATGTTCGAGCCAGATGCGCGGATCGCGGCCTGCATGATCGCCGGCGAAGGATAGAGCGCGCTGCCGATCAGAAGGCGGGAGGAGAAGGATTTGCCGTAGAAGGTCACCATGACGGTGTTTCCTCGATTGACCCTGTCATCCCCGCGAAAGCGGGGATCCAGTATTCCAGAGGCCGTGCCGTGATGCGGAGAAGCCGCGGCGTACTGGATCGCCCGGTCAAGCCGGGCGATGACGGCGGAGTGTGTGGAAAGCGCATTGTGTCCATCCCATCATCCTCCCTGCCGCGGCGTGATGATCTCGACCTCGTCGCCGGCCTTGAGCTCGGTCTCGGCCCAGCGGCTCTTCGGCACCACGTCGTAGTTCAGCGCGATGGCGAAATGCGTGCCTTCGTAGTCGAGCTCAGTGAGCAGCGCGTCGACGCTGACTGAGCTCACCTCGCGTTGCTCGCCGTTGATGATCAAACGCATTGGACGATCACGCACATTGCATCACCTCATTGTCGATCTGGCCGCGCTCGACATAGGCGAGCGTCAGCTCGGCGAGCGCCGGCGCGATCAGGAAGCCGTGGCGGTAGAGCCCGTTGACCGCGATCCTGTCGCCGCGAACGCCGATGCGCGGCAGATTGTCGGGGAAGGCGGGACGAAGACCCGAGCCGAACTCGACGATTCGCGCCTCGCCAAAAGCGGGGTGCACCGCATAGACCGCGCCCAAGAGCTCGAGCGCCGAGCGGACGCTGACGCCGGTGTCCTCGGCCTCGATCGAGGTCGCGCCGAGCATGAACAGGCCCGCCTCGCGCGGGATCACGTAAAGCGGCCAGCGCGGATGAATCAGCCGGACCGGGCGCGCGAGCTGCACCTCGCTGGTCTCGATCAGGATCATCTCGCCCTTGACGCCGCGCAAGCCCGGCTGCTCGTCGCGTGCGATGAGGCCGCGGCAATCGATCACGATGCCGTCGAGATCGCTCGCGCTGACGTTGCTGGAAAACTTGATGGTGCCGCCGGCGGCGCGGATGCGCTCGTGCAGTTTCGGCAGCACGCGGCGCGGCTCGACATGACCTTCGGTCGGGAAGAACAGCGCCTCGCGGAAGCGCCCTTCGAGCGACGGCTCCAGCGCGGCAAGGCCGACGGCATCGAGCCGCTGGTGGCCTTCGGTCATCTTTGCAAAGCGCTCGAAATCGTTGCGCTCGCGAGGGAGCGCAACGACCAGCGAGCCGTTGAATGGCGTATCCGGCAATTCGCGCCGCCAGATGTCGAGGGAGCGCAGGCCCAGCCGGCTGATGATGGGCTCGGCCACCTCGGCCTCGCAATAAGGTGCGAGCATGCCCCCGGCCCAGTGGCTGGTGGCGTGCGTCAGGCCCTCGTCACTGCGCTCGTGCAGAGTGACAGCGTGGCCGGCCTGCGCGAATAACAGCGCCTGCCAAGCCCCTGCGATGCCTGCGCCGATGATGGAAACCGGTGATTCCGGTCGTCTGGTCGTCTGGTACATCCCTGTCCCTTCGCCGGCATGACCCGGATCAGGTTCAAAGGGTCACCGCGGTCCTGGGCGGGCTTGCCCATTTAGCGGTATCTCAGCTCCTCCTCGGAGCACCCCTCGGAACGGCGCTAATGTATGCCAGTGACGCTGTGTGTCAACGGATACGCGGCAGTCAACTGCCGTCATTCCGGGGCGATACATCAGCATCGAACCCCAATGCGCAGTTGCGCATTGTGGAATCTCGTCATTCCGGGTTCGGTCCTGCGGACCGCCCCGGAATGACGATCAGTTGTGGGGAACCTGCGCGCGGGCGTTGGCGACGTTTCGCGCGAGCCTTTTCCGCGGGGCGAACACCGGCTGCGGATTGCCGTTCGGCTCGAGCCACGCATTGTCGAAGCTAGCGGCCTGCTGCGCCATCTGCATCCGCTGCTGCTTTGCGGCATAGTAATAGCCGCCTGCATAATAACGAATGGCTCGGCCGTAATCGCCATTGGCGGCGCGATAGGCGCCGGCGAGGTATTTTACGGCATAGGTGAGGTTAGTCTGGGGATCGCGCAGGCCGGCGGCGTCGCCGGTGTAGCCAACCCCACGGGCGGTCGCGAGCTTGATCTGCATCAGCCCGATCGTGCCGCCATGGCCGATGAGATGCGGCTGATAGCGGCTCTCTCGCATGATGACGCGATGCACCAGCGCTTCCGGCACGCCGTTCGCGCGCGCATGCGCCGCAACCATCTCAGCGTACTCCGCTTCGCCCGCGACTGCAGCGTGCGACAATGACAGTCCGGCCGCGATTGCGGCGGCAACGAATAAAGCTTTCATCGAATATCTCTTGGTTCAATTGACCTGCGCCCGCGTTAGGCCTGCGGAACACGGCGATGATGTGGCGAAACGACGCCGTCAAAGATTTCGGTCGCGCCGTCGTCTTTACGACTTAAACATGCGTTAAGTTTGCTGCAGGTGAGGTGTTGGCAGCAGGCTGAGAGCCGCACGCGACAGCGGACCTGTCCATTCGCGCATCTGCCCAACAACAGATAAGAAACACGTATCGGGAGACGTGCCATGACCAGATCAGATTTGATGCAATCAGACCTGACTCACGCGGACATCGGCGAGATCCCCAGGCAAAACCCCTGCGCCCAGTGCGGCATGCCGATCGCGCAGCCTGACTGGATCGAGCCGGGCAATGGCCGGGTTTCCTATCTCTGGAAATGCCGCGCCTGCGGCTATCGCTTCGAGGCGATCGCGATCTACGACGAGCCGACTCCCGAGCACGCGCTCGCCGCCTGAAGTACTCACGCGGCCAGCGGTTGGGCTGCCAGACCGGCAGCTGCATGCGCACGATCAGGCCGCTCGGCTGCCTGTCATGCAGCGACAGCTCGCCGCCATGGGCGATCGCGATCGCGCGTGCGATGGAGAGGCCGAGCCCGAAGCCGGTGGTGTCGTCCATGTTGCGCGCGTCGTCGCCGCGCACGAACGGCTCCAGCATCTCCTGCTCGCGCGCGTCGGAAATGCCGGGACCGTCGTCCTCGACATCGATGGTCAGCTTGGTGCCGGCGACGTCGAGGCGGATCGTGACCTCGGCGCCGAAGCGCACCGCGTTCTCGACGAGGTTGGTGATGCCGCGATGCAGATCGTCGGGACGCGCCGCGGCGGTCGCCTGCGCGGGACCGTCGTAGTGCACGGTGTGGCCCATGTCGGCGAACTGGTCGGCGATGCGTGCTTACGATGTCGACCAGCGTCACCGCCTCGATCTTGCGGTCGTTGCGGAGCAGCGAGAGCAGCGAGAGCACCGATTCCAGCATCGCGCGAACAGCTCGTCGAGCGGCTCGCAGATCTCCGCACTGCTCATCGACTACAAGACCTGATCGCGACACCAGATCGGTGCAGTCCCCGTCGCCTCTCACACCTCTCCCAGGGCGCCTGACGAGTCGACGGGGAACTGTGCGTGCCTTCGCGTTCGACCCAAAAATCTCCTTCGCGCGGAACTTGGCTTCGCGATGCAACGCGCGCGAAACGCGTGACGAAATTGCCGCATCTTTGGAACCGCTGGCCGATATGCGCGGTTCTCTCCACACAAGTTTTCGATCAGTGGAGATCAAGGAGAGGACATCATGTTGATGAAATCGATCGCGGCCGGCCTTGCCGGTTCCGCGCTGCTTGTAACTGTCGCGTTCGCCCAGAATCCGACGACTACCGACAAGGCACCGAGCGCGGCCGCCACGACGACGGCAACGACTTCGGCGTCGGGTGACTGGCGCGCCTCGAAGGTGGTGGGCTTGAAGGTCTATAACGATGCCAACGAGAGCGTCGGCTCGATCAACGAACTGTTGATGGACAAGAGCGGCAACATCAAGCTCGTCGTGCTCGGCGTCGGCGGCTTCCTCGGCATGGGCGAGCACCTCGTCGCGGTGCCATTCGACAAGGTGAAGTTCTCGACCGAGCCGGTCTCCTATAGCGGCACCGCCAGCAACACCAGGCCGCCTGGCAGCCCGCCATCGTCGACGACCACGGGCGCCGCGACGAATACCGCGCCGGCCGCCCCGGCGCCATCGACATCGAAATGGTACCCGGACCACGCCGTGTTCAATGCGACCAAGGACGAGCTGAAGAACATGCCGGAGTTCAAGTACTCCGAGTAATGCGGCTCAGCTGATCGCTCAAACGCAACGCGCCCGGTTTGTCCGGGCGCGTTGTCGTACCTCACATGCTCCACGAGTGGGACAAGAGACGTCAGTTCCCCACCAGCGTGCAGCCGCCTTTGTCGAGCGGGCGGAACGCCTCGTCGCCCGGCACGGTCGCGATCAGCTTGTAGAGGTCCCAATCGCCCTTGGACTCCTCGGGCTTCTTGACCTCGAACAGATACATGTCGTGCACCATGCGGCCGTCGATACGGATCTTGCCACTTTTGGCAAAGAAATCGTTGACCGGGGTGGCGCGCATCTGCTCCATCACCTTCGGCGCCTCGTCGGTCTTGATGGCCTCGATCGCCTTCAGATAGTGCATGGTGGCCGAATAGAGCCCGGCCTGGATCATGGTCGGCATGTGCCCGACCTTGTCGTTGAAGCGTCTTGAGAAGGCGCGCGTCTCGTCATTCATGTCCCAATAAAAAGCATCGGTGATGATCAGGCCCTGCGTCGACTTGATGCCGAGCGAATGCGTGTCGGTGATCTCCTGCAAGAGGGCGATCATCTTCTGCCCGCCCTGTGTGAGGCCGAACTCGGACGCCTGCTTCAGCGCATTGGTGGTGTCGCCGCCGGCATTGGCGAGCGCCACCACCTTGGCCTTGGAAGCCTGCGCCTGGAGCAGGAAGGAGGAGAAGTCGGAGGAGTTGAGCGGATGGCGGACGTCGCCGAGCACTTTGCCGCCGCTTTCCTTCACGACGTTGGCGGCGTCGCGCTGCAGCGCCTGGCCGAAAGCGTAGTCGGCGGTGACGAAGAACCAGGTGTCCTCGCCGCGCTTGACCATCGCCTTGCCCGCGACGTTCGACAGCGCATAGGTATCGTAGGTCCAGTGCACCGTGTTGGGTGAGCAGGCGACGCCGGTGATGTCGGAGGAGCCGCCGCCGGAATTGATGTTGATCTTGTTCTTCTCGCGCGTCAGCGCCGAGATCGGCAAGGCCACCGAGGAGGTCGGCACGTCGAAGATCGCATCGACCTTCTCGTTGTCGTACCAGTTTCGCGCGATGTTGACGCCGACGTCGGGCTTGTTCTGGTGGTCGGCGGCGACCACCTCGACCGGCTTGCCGGCGACCTTGCCGCCATAATCGGCAACCGCCATCTGCACCGCAGCGAGCGAGCCCTTGCCGGTGGCATCCGCATAGAGGCTCGACATGTCCGTGAGCACGCCGATCTTGACGAGGTCGTCGGAGATCTGCGCCTGCGCTGCGCCACCGCTGGCCGCAAGTGCGAGGGATGCCGCGACCGCGGCAAACAGTTTGTGCATGGTTGTTCTCCCTTTTCGATTGTTCTTTGGCTTCGTTTTACGGGAACGGTTCTAGCGGCTATCGGCGGCTGCAGCTAAGCACTCCCCGTCATGGCGGAATGCAAAAAGGGAAGGGGACAGGGTTCCAACCATCTCCCGGTCTGAACACCGTGCGGGAGATGGTTCTCGCCACGCAGCGGCGCACCGGGCCTTCCGATCCATCGGTTGGGCATACCTCCTGACTGGGCAGCTCGAGCTGCAGACCTAACTCCCATCTCACCTAGTGGTGAGTTGGATCCGCCGCATGCGCGGGTCTATATCAATGTCGGGTTGATCGAGACGGCCTCTCGCACCACGAAGACCGTAGGACCAGAGCCGATAGTGCCAGTGCCCGACGGGGCCAGCGCCGATAGTGCCAGTGTCCTAGCGGCCAGAGAAAGCGAGCATCAACCCCCGCGCCCACGCGACGCAAGCGCTTGCGCCCGCGAGCGGGCGCGGTTGTTGTCAAGTGACACCGATCATTGGTTCGCCAAAGCGCGACCTTTGCCTTATTGATTCCAGCCTCCGCCAATGGCCCCAGCTCGATCATAGACCGAGAGGGACCAAGTTGCAGGTCGAACTTTCAAACCTTGAAGAAGGTCGCAAGATAGAGCATGCCAGCCAAAACGACGGTGATACCGATGACCGTTAAGGCGGCCTGTTTGGTAGAAACGTCGCGCATAGCAACGCCTCCTTCAGTTGGACACGCCCAGCACCGTCAACGAACGCTTGTTGTGGCCCGGCGTTTGAAACTCGATGGCTTGGCCAACCGACAGGCCGATCAATGCAGCTCCGACCGGCGTAAGAACCGAGACGCGCTTTAGCGTTATGTCCGCTTCGTGCGGATACACCAACACCACGTCCCGGACTTCACCGGACTTGTCATCGCAGTACCGGACCTGCGACCCCATGCGGACCACGCCCGGCAGATCGGAATTGTCCGCCACCACACTTGCGCGTTCCATTTCCTGTGCAAGGAAATGGGCCACGCGCGGGAAGAGCATCGCGCTCGAACTGGCGAGAGCGTTGAGACGCCTAGCCTCGTCCTCCAGCACCGTGATAGGCGGCAATGCGCTTTCAGGGTTGTTCCTGCGATTGGACTTGCTCATTACCTTCTCTCCTTTCCTAAGCGGCTGATGGCCCTGGATCATCGTCATCAAAGACTTCACCGGATTTGCTAAAAAGAGCCCTGACGACATCATCCGGCCCAGCTCGACTGACGCGTTCGATCCTGACGACGTTCGTGCGCCCTGCGTTGAAGAAGGGGATTTCGCTTCCAACCTTCAGTCCCACCAATGCTGCGCCCAATGGTGACATCACGGGGATTTGGGTGCGCTCGGACGTGTAGTCTTCGGGGTACACCAGTTGCCTCGTCTCGCGAGGGAAGCCCCAGTTGATCCAGAACGTCACCCACGAACCCATGGTGACGATGCTGTCCAATCTGGCTGCACGATCAGGGACGACTTCCGCACGGTTGATCTCACTCAGCAGAAAACGAGCGTCCACGTCGCCTTGATCTGCGCCCACCTGCGCGAGCCGTTCCAAGCGACGATGGTCAGACGCCGGAAGAGTGATGTCCGGGATGTAGGGGGTCATCACGACATGCCTCCTTGTTTGGGCTTCCCCTCGCGGGAGAGCCACACACCAAATCTGTTTGATGAAGGAAGGGGGTATCCGGACGGCACCGACTACCGTCCGGCTAAGCTCCTGCTTGGAGGCGTCCGGCGTGCAAGCAACGGCGCGCAATGCGCGGATCGATGTCAAGGACGTGTATCATGTCGTGGCGACCATAGGACCTTTCGCCTTGTCCTGTATCGCGACCAAAGAGCGCATACCTTACAATCCCGCAGCGCTCCCGATGGGAGCCTAGGATCTGTTCTACGCGAGGACACGTCCTTCGCTTCATCCAGACGTCGCGCGCATCCAGACGTCGCGCTCCTCGTCGGTCGTCAGGATCACCAGCATGGCCTTCGGCTGGATCGGCTCGACCACGGCATTCGGCGTGGTCGTCAGGAAGCCATAGGCTAAAGTTGCAATTTTCCCGTTTTCCGACGATGCCTGGCGTACTCGGACCTAGATCGTCCCCTTCTTGATAGCTCGCAAGCTACGGACGTAATACCCTTGTCGCTGAACGGCTGACCTTATCTCGTCGCTGACTTTGGAAACGCTTCTTCTGCTCTTTCGCCACTTATGCCTAGAGCTGAGAGTAGGTATCGCAGAGCCTTTGCTTAAGACGAGCAAGTCGCGCTTATCATTGCGATAGACATCAAACATCTTTCACTCCCCCCGCAAAATCATAGTGAAGCAATTATCAAATAGTTTTCCGTCTTGACCGATCAGCTTAGTATCTGGGATGTCTCCCCGGCTTGTAAATGTGCAACGCTCGTCACTTTCTTCTTCACCGTGTTCCGGGTCAGGAACGCGCTGAAGCAAGCCCCAGCGCATTAGCATCATCTCCGGCTGAAGTGTTGCGGATTACTGGCGCTGGATAGTTGGGAGGATGCCGGGCATCGGCTGCAAGTTGCCGACGAAGCGCCACGCGGAAGAGCGCGACCGCTAATTGAGCTTCCGGCGAAGGTTCTTGACGATCCCTCGAAGGTCTGCGGCGTACTGTTCGATGATCCGGCGAACCTCTTCTCGTCGCGATGGCTTGGGTGGCGACTTGTCCTCTCCCGGGTGATGTGGTTCTTCGCCCAGCTTCATGCCCCGACAAGTCACCCGACAAAAGTCGAGCACGTTGATCTAAATCAAAGAGCGACGACCTAAGCCGCCGCCCGATCTTCCTTCTCCGCCCCACGCATCACAATCTTGAGCGCATCATCCGGCAAGGCCGTTGCAACGCCTTCGCTTCATCCCACAGCGCGCGCATCCACACGTCGCGCTCCTCGTCGGTCGTTGGTCGCGTCCCGCAGCAGCACCCGGTGGGCAAGCCGCGGCTTCGGCAACTCTCCCGCCAGTCGCATCAGAACCTGGCTGGTCTCTGTGCCCGAGACGCGAACGATCGCGATCGCGCTTGGCGGCGTCGGGATCACCGGCATCGCCTTGTCGGACGATGTACCCACCCGCCGATGATCCCCGACACGAAGTGCGGCCTTCCCGCGATGGCTTGCGTCTCAGCGATGCAGAAGGCCAGGCGTACTTCAGGATGCCAGTAACCCGCATCGGTCCCAGTGCATTCTCCCTATTTTGGTCACCTTTTGATCGCGATGTGAGTAGTCAATATTGCCCGCAGCTAAGAGCCAATATTGCTCGCAGCTAAGGGCCAATGATTTCAACAGCGAAGCGGATTGCAGAATGCGATTGAAAAGCGCTGCATTATTTGCCGTTGGGTTGTTGTTTGTCAGTTTTTGGCTGCATGGCGGCGCTCGATGTCAAACTTCACTGGCCCCGCCGCCCCCGGTGACCGACCAAGGTTCGCCACCAGCGGCTACGTGCCACTGGGGCGGTCTCAATGTGTGCAGCAACCCGGCGACAGGCAAAGGTTCGTCGCCTCCGCCGACAATGGCGCCAGAAGTTCCGATGTATCCGCCGCCCGTGATCCTTGCCTCGCCGCCATCGGCGGCCGCCAAAGGTTCGTCGCCATCGGCCACCAAAAACGTTTTTCCACCAAAGGCGACCGACGAAGTTCCAGCGCGAACGGCGACCGCCAAAAGTTCGCCGCCACCGGCCACCAAAAACGTTTCTCCGCCAATGGCGACCGACGACGTTCCAGCGCGAACAGCGACCGCCAAAGGTTCGTCACGATCCGCAGCCGCCAAGAACTCGCCACCGCCTGCCAATGACAAACACGCGCCGGCACCGGCCATCGACAACATTTTACCCACGCCGGGCATCTACAATATTTTGCCCAACCCGCGCATCGGCAAGCCGTCTCCGTCACAGGAGCCCGGTCCCGATGGCTTTACCGTAGGTATCGACGACGGCGAGGAGACAGGCCAGCCGCCGCCCATAAGGCCTCGCCCAAAACAGTCCAAGGTCAGGCAAAAGCCCGATATTGCCGAGGGACCATCGGCGATACAGTCGCTGGGCGATCAAGCAGAAATTGAGAAACTGAAGCCCAATCTCACGATTTGCCGAGGCTGCTAAAGGGTAAGGTGCTGCCGCAGAGCACGCCATGTGGGCGCGCCGCCGCCGTTAGCGATGACGGACACCCAGTCCGATGTCGCGCCGCCGCCTCAGCAGCTTCCACTCGCGACCGAAGATGACCTCCGGCAGGGGGAGGCCGAGCATCGCCGCCATCGCAGCATCATCTCGCGCTCGCATTTCTCGCGGGCAGGTGGTCGATGGGTATTGGTTTGGGCTCGTATGGCAAGGATCTATCTCACCAGAAAGGCAACTACGGTCATACACTCCGAACGGGGTCGCCGACCCTGACAAGGCCGCCCTGCAAGATCTTGCAGTACAGCCCACCGCGATTGATCAAGTGTCTGGAGATCGTCTTGCCGGTGATCTTCTCGACATGCCCACACGGCTCCACAAGCTCGGTCCCTTCCAACATTGTTTCGCCGAGCCAGAAGCGACGGCCCACCAGATGGTTTAGCGGCACGCCCTCGACTGTCACGTTGCGCCGGTGCTCCTCTGGGCCGAGCTCGATCCCAAGCTCGTGCCTGAGTGCGATCAACGTCTCGAACTCGAACAAGGTGATCTGGTCGCCCTCCTTGCGCAGGGGCGAATAAAACCCTTCCTTCATCAAGTAGCGATCGCCCTCAATGCCTTTGCCGGCGATCAAAGTGACCTCCGACACGGCGCGCATTGGCAGAAACGCGCGCGAAGTTACGTGGATGAAGCGGATCACGCCGGTCCATCCGAGTTTGACAGATGTCTGCGCCCGTCCGTGGGTGGTCTTGTCCAGCATCGCACGTCCCCTGAGAATAGTAGCCTACGCCCGGTCGCCACCAGTGCGGGAGAAAATAGGTAAGTAACTCTTCTGGGTTAGTGGCGAACCCGATCCGGTCGCCTATGTGCTGCGGGTCAGGGGGCGAACTTATGGTCTCTCTTTGCCGCCTGCCAATCGCCCTAGGCACGCGCAAAAAAGACCGCCCGGAAGGCGGTCTTTTTAGTGCAATGCGCCGAGCCAAAATAGATCGGGATCAAACGTGCACGGCCCGGCGTGATCACAAGGTAACCATCATCCAACGGAAGCTGCCTCACAAATATAGTTGCAGTTCTGAAATGAAGAGTGCGCTTTGCTGGTGCGCACGTGACGAGCGGCCTTTGCTTGTCCGGGGCCCAAAAAAGGACGGCTCCAGTTGTGGGACTGGAGCCGTCACCTTCCTAATCAGCGCTTCCGACATTGGGGGGCTTGCGGCTCGGAAGAGCGCCTTCATTCTGCGCTGCGCTTTTCTATCTCGTCAACGCTCGGCCTCAAGGCAAAAAGTCAGACGATTGCGCTGTCATCGTTGGCCGTCAAACACCGGGCTATTACTTGTCGTGTCAATCTGCGAGACTTTAACTCAGACAGCACAAACAACGGGCTCGTGAAAACAATGCCCGAAGGGAGGTTCGCAGTGGAGAAGGTGCGACGCTTACGCGCGATGGGCTCGCTGTGTCGTCAACAGGCCGCGTATAACAGCATGAATAAGTGGAGGCTCCTCGCCGAAGCAGAATACTGGGAGCACCTCGCTCACCTTGAGCTGTCGTCCTACTTCCAAGAATGTAATTCGGTTAGATAAAGCGAGACAGTGCGGCCTGCCTCGGGGTTTACAGCTCCCGCTCCATCGCCGGATGCTGCCGCTTCTTGACCCTGACCCAGTGCTTCTGCCGGCCGCCGGGGTACGGTCGATCGCGATGTTTCGAGATAAAGCCCTCAAGCCCCATGCGGCACGCAGCGCGGAAGAGATCGGGACCGATCTCTCCCCGCTCGAACGGCGCCACCGCGATGCCATCCGGGCGCCGCGCTAGAAGCCCCTCTAACCTGATCTTGCGCAGGTGCAAGGGCAGAGAGCGCAGATCGTCGCCGCCCATCGCGAGAATGTCTAAGGCGTAGAGCTGCACCTCGTGATCGTGCTTGCGCGAGTGCAGCGCGTCAAAATCGGAGACGCCATCGACGACGCCGAGCACGACCGCTTCGCCGTCGAGCACGAAGTGCTTCTGGCGGACCTTACGCGCGGCCTCGACGATCCAGGGATAGCGGCTGGTCCAATTGCAGTCACCGCGCGTGATCAGGCGCACGCGGTCGCCATCGCGCTCCAGGCAGAGGCGATACCCATCGTATTTTACTTCGTGAAGCCGGGTCCGCTCGGGACCGCCGCGCCTTTGCTAGGCATGCAAAACTCGAATGAAAACATCGGAAAACTAGGCGCGCACGATAGAGATTGCCCTAGTTCCGTCTTTGGAAAATCCAGCAACCTTTCAGCATCGAGCCGAATTGTCATTTGTCGCCGTGCGGTTCGTGGCAACTATCGGTGATGAGATCGCAAAGTTGCGCTCCCGCCCGAAGCACAGAAGGGAAAGGAGAGCGCCATGAGACGACGCTCGCAGCCCCATTCATTCGACGAGAAGTTGAGCGCCGAGAAAGCGCGTCTCGAAGCAGTATTTGAAAATGTAGAACCCGGACCCCAGCGCGATCTGCTGGAACGCAAACTCCGTCAGATCGAAACTGCCTCCAACATAAATGAATGGCTGACATCACCGGGCTTGCAGCCACCCAAGTAGATGCTGGTTGCGTTTTGGGGGGAACGCAGCGAGCATCGTTGCTCAGCTTGCAGCTCGCTGCGACCGCACTCACGGCGCCGGAATGCCGCGGTAATAGTCGTCGACCGACCTGGCCACCGAAGGGTCCGACCAATTCCAGCTACTCTCATTCCTGTATTTTGGCGCACCGCTTAGCTGCTTATCGGTCATGCCGGTGACGTAGCCGCCGAGGTTGGTGTCGTACTTGAGTGATTGCCATGGCAGCGGGTAATGGTCGTCGCCAATGCCAAGGAAACCGCCGAAGCCTAGCACCGCGTAAGCGACCTTGCCGCTGACCTTGTCGATCATGACCCGTTCGACCGAACCAATGCGCTCCTTGTCAGCGCCATAGACGGCCGTACCTTCGACCTTGTCGCTGCCGATCAAACTTCCTGTTTCGCGCTTTTCATAAGCCATGCGAAGTCCTCCTTTGATGGGAAGGTCAACCCCTGGCTCATTCGCTCGTTCCTCAGTATGCCGCCATCAGTTCGGCACGTCGTTAAACTGCCCTCGTCATAACCGGCTTCCGCGATAGTGCGCCAAGCCCCAGATCCGCGACTATTCAACATCGTTCGGGCATCGGTCCACATTCGTGCGTGGAGGCATCGCTACGATTTGCATTGAGGGGCTTTCTCAGATCGATCAGCATCTCCGTCCGTTTGACTAAAAGGAACATGTTGCGCGAACGGGGATGTCCCGATCGCTGTTGAACTACGTCGGGCCGACGTTGCCGGAATGAATGTTACGCGGCCCTCGTGACGTGGGCAACGGGGTTGATCGTCATGCGATTGTGGCGAGCTTGAAGGGCCGCACGCAAAACCGACAATTGCTTATGCGCCTTCAATCGTCGGAAGCCCTTGTTGGCCTCGATCATGCCGGCCGCGACCCATCGCAAGGCCATGCCGGCATCCCGCCAGCGTTTGACGTTGCGCGTGACGCGGCGAATGGTGCCCATCATGTTCTCGGCGATGTTGGTACAAGCGAGCGATCGACGAAGCTCCTTCGGCAGCTTCAACCGGACGACAGTCAGGATTTCGTCGAGGCCTTCGAGGATGCTGGCCGCTACGCCGGGCCATTGCTGGTCGAGTCGACGCGCGAGATTGCGGATCAATTTTTCAGCCTTGTCGGCGTCATCGAGCTCCCAGGCCTGGCGCAGCACCCGACGGGTGGCCGCATGATGCTCTTTCGGCAGGCGTTCCATGATGTTGCGCGCCTTGTGGATCTGGCAGCGCTGGATCGCAGCGGCCGAACCGAAGGTGCGGCGGATCGCCTTCGACAACGCCTTCGCGCCGTCGGCGATGAACAGTCTTGGCACCGTCGGGTCGAGCCCGCGCGAGACCAGGTTGTCCAGCAGGGCCTGAACCGTTGCGGCGTTCTCGGTCGCCCCTTCCACCAGCGCCAGCGGATGCTTGTTGCCTTCGCCGTCAACCCCGATCGCGGCCACCAGCACGAGATCGTCGCC
Source organism: Bradyrhizobium sp. CB82 (assembly GCF_029714405.1). Lineage (NCBI taxonomy): Bacteria > Pseudomonadati > Pseudomonadota > Alphaproteobacteria > Hyphomicrobiales > Nitrobacteraceae > Bradyrhizobium > Bradyrhizobium sp. CB82. Next base: position 2,429,372 of record NZ_CP121650.1, read on the forward strand.
GAGATGCAGCCCGTCGATTTGGACCACCAGAAGGTCGAGCGCGGACAGATCGGCAGCCATGAAGTCGGCCAGCCGCGCCGCCGACAGCGCTACGAACCTCCGCGAGGCCGCCGACTTCGAAACCCCCGATCCGGGCGGTGCCGGCACGTCACCCTCGGGCAGCCGGACAGCGCGGCCGAACCGGCGCGTCGACACATTGATCAGCATCAGGTTCATCGCCCAGCGACCGAGCCAGTCCTCCTCCGCCGCCGTTTCCCAGCTCGGGATCGTGACCTCGCGGCCGTCCACGCCCCGGACCCGCGGGCGCTCGACCTCGATCTTGCCGCCGTGGAAGCCGATCCGTCCCCGCGTTCGGCCCCAACGGTGCGCCCGCCGCGCCGCGTCGCGACCGTGGCGCGGCCCGCAGGCCGCCGTGACATCCGCCTCCATCATCGTGCCGAGCGCCTCGATCCCTGCCGCAAGGCAGAACCGATCGAAGCTCGCCCGCACTTCTGCAAACGCTTCGTCCACAGCCCCGGTCGCCGGCCAACCAGCCGGTGTGATATCTCTCGTCATGGCGTTGCTCTCCTTTGTGGAATCAGCACCCCGAGCCTACCGGCTCAAGGTGGGCAACGCCGACCTCTTCAGAAATTCAACAGAACCCGGGACATCCCCGCGCGAACGGGTGTTCAGGGTTCGGTGTTATGTGTGTTTCGGCGAGGTGGCATCGACCATGGCCCTCCCAACCAGCTCTGGGAATAGGCTTTTGGCGGCATTGCCTCCTGCGGACTTCGACTTGCTCGCGCCGCACCTTCAAAAAATGTCCTTCGGGTTCGATGCCGTATTGGTGCGGACCGGAGATGAATTCAAACAGGTCTATTTTCCCATGAGCGGAGCCATTGCCTTTCTAGTTGAAATGCTGGATGGACACATTGTGGCTTCCACGCTCATGGGGTCCGAAGGAGCAGTCGGCGTACTCTCGGTTCTAAGTCCCTCACAGTCGCCTGTGACTGCAAGGGCTTATGCCGCTGGAAGTGCATTTCAGATACCCGTTTCACAATTGCAGTTGGCGTTTGACCGAAGCGCCGCGGTCAAGCGCATTCTGCGACTTCATCTCCGCACACAACTCCTCCAACTTCAAAATGTGGCGGCTTGCAACGCAGTGCATCCCGTCGAATGCCGAATGGCGCGATGGCTGCTCGAACTGCACGATCGCGTCGGGGGTGAGACAATTCAACTAACGCAGGACGCGCTTGCGCAGTTACTCGGAGTGAGACGGACGACGGTGACGCTGACGATGAGCAGGCTTCGTGCAGCCGGCGCTATCAAGGCGGACCGTCGCGGTATGCTGGAGATCAAGCGAACAGGACTGGAGAGCGTTGCCTGCGAATGCTACACCGTAATGCGACGCAGGATAGATCGCATGTATGGTGAGGAGCTTTAGACAAAGCCGCTCTTGGTGAGCGGACCGTCACGGGTGCTCGGTGTTCAAACGCGAGATGCCCTTCAGGTTTCCCCCATCGATAAGGTCACGCTCTACGTGTTTGGCTTGTTCTCTCGTCAGGTTGGCGGCCAAATCAGTCCCAATCAGTGCTGGGCCTTTCCGTTCCCGATCGTAAACCATCCACCCTTTGCCCCCTTCCCGAACTAAGAACCGAGTTTGAGACTTCCCGTTGTTCATTTTTATGGCTCCCGACAGCGCCCCAATTCTTCGGCAACGCTGCCAGTCTGCGCGGTGGACCGCCATATCACATACTAATTTTCACCGGGAAAAACATGCAAGTTGCGAAAGCATCGAGCAACTGGGTAAGCTGCACGGGTAGCCGAGTAACCTCAAGCTGCTGAGGTTATTAGGCCCGGGGCTCGCGCACACAGCTCGGCGACGTTAGCTGTGACTTTCTCAATCTCATATGGTTTCTCCCATCGCTGCACGTGCCGGAAGCGGTGAGGAATGCTCTCTTCGCCATAGCCGGTCGTAAAGATGAACGGCTTTCCCATGCGCATGCATTCGTCCGCTATGGGATAGGCGGAATGTCCACGCAGATTGATGTCGATTACGGCTACATCAAAGCCGTCGAGTTCGACAGACATCGCGTCGGAGAACTCGGTAATCGGTCCGATCACATGGACGCCGAGCAGTCGAAGAGCCTTTGCTAGATCATCTCCAAGGAGGTACTCGTCCTCAATGATCAGAACGCGGCAGGGCTCGCTGTGGTGGGTCATCGGTTCCACCTCTCGTTCTCCCTGCTACGTCAAAGCGCGAAGCAACGAAAGCGTTCCTTGACCTGGTTCCAAGTTCCTCGATCTACATCCCCTGCAGCTTCGTCACAAATACGTTCAGCGAGCCGCCGGCTTCTGCGATGATGCGGAGCGTCTTGGAATCGAAGGCGATGTCGGAGAGCGTCAGGCTGTCGATGTTGGCCTCGACGCGCAGGCCATCCTCGGTCTTCTGATAGTCGGCGATCGCGGCCGCGATCTTGTCGCGCGCATTGGCGGCGATCGGCTTCAGGTCGAGCGTCGCCTTCTGCATCAGCGCCTGCTGGAGCTGCGGCACCACCGCGCGCGCCGCGGCCCCGAGCAGCCCGAACGCGGCCTCGGATTCCACCGCGAGTTGGATGTCGGCGAGCCGCAGCGTCTGCTGCGCCTGGTCGAGCATCGGCCGCCCCCAGATGTGCACGGTTGCTTCGGCGCCGAGGCCGAACCAGCTCTTCTTCTCCTTGGCGCGCACCAGGAGCGAGATCAGCAGCCGATCGCCTGAGGGGATCACGTTGACGTTTCTGACGGTGACGTCGACCGGACCCGAGCCGTCTTCCGGATAGGTATGGCCGACCATTTGGGCTTCGATGAGCTTGTTGATCTCGGTGAAGGGCACGTCGATGGGCACGCCGATGTTCACGCCCGTGCCGGTCGGCGGCACGATCGAGATCTTGTCGGGGAACGGGCATTCGGGCTTGGTCTGGGTCGTGGTGACGCGGGTCTCGGCCTCGATGCCGAGCAGCAGCGTCACGGCCTGCGCATCGACGCGCGGCTGTGCCGCGATCGCGCGGATCGGCTTCATCTCCAGCCAGAGCGGCGGCAATGCGGCCGAAGATCCCGAACCTTGCAGCGACATCGAGCGGCAGGCCTTGATCCACTGCGCTTTCGCATTCTCGCGCAGGCTCGGATCGTTGCGGATGCGTTCAGCGACCACATTGAGCTGATCGCCGACGGTCTTGTCGATCAGCGGTTTGACCTGCGCCGGCACGTTGACCTTGGCGCCGGCGATCGAGAGGTTGGTGTCGCCGAGATTGACCTGCGCGCCGAGATTGGGCTCGAGGTGCCAGTTGGCGGCGAGCTTCGGGCGCGAGGTGACGACCACGTTGCCATTGATCTCGGCGCTGGCATTCAGGTTCTTGATGTTGACGGCGCCGATCTGCTTGGCGGCGTTGTTGCCGAGCACGCTACCGAGCGCCTCGCCGAGCGCGCCGGTCGCTTTCGAGGACAGCGATCCCGTGACGTTGAGCTTGCCGGTGAGAGGTGTCGACAGCGTCAGCACGTCCTTGTCGCCGCTCGCGGCAATCGGCCCGCGCGAGGCGGTCCAGCCGATCTCGCCGTTCTGCAGGATCTGCGAGATCGGATTGTCGGCCTTGCCGGTGAGATTGCGCACCGTGCTCTTGTCGGCGGCTTCGCGGATCGCGGACAGCGCGATCGCAACCGGCGCCACCACGATCGAGCTTTTCGAGACCGGTGGCAGCGGCGGCAACTGCGCGACTGCGGGCGCGGTCTCTGCGCCGCGCGGCGACAGCCAGTCCATGGCCTTCAGGCTCACGAAAAACGACACCGCGATCACCGCGATCGCGATCAGGATAGTCTTCAAGTTCAACGTCAGACGCATCGATCCCCCGAACCGGCCCCGATCGGAGAGTCTATAGGGCAGGTGAGGGGTGCGCTAGAGCGCAGCGATGGGGTGGAATTGGGGCGGCGCGCCGCGCGCGGATATGTGATGGATCAAGGATAACCCGAGCCGGGCGTCTCCACCTCGACGACATCGATCCGCGCCGACGATTTCCCTTGTCTCAGCTCCTCCGGCGATGTCGCCGCGCTGATGCAGAACAGCGTTCTGCGGCCAGCGTCGCCGAGCGCGCATGCAATGCCGCGGCGTCCGGGAACGTTGATGCGCTGCCGCTCGCGTCCATCGCGATCGATGCGGATGAGGGCGTCTTCACCTGCACGCGCAACCGCATGGGTGCCAATGCCGCGCGCGTCCGGGAACAGCACCACGCCAGGGCGGTGGCTGGCGGCGGAGTCATCGGCGACGAGAGTGCCCTGAAGCTCGGAGCTGCGATCGCGATATCCAAGAACAGTCTTTTTCATGTTGACGTCCTTCGCCGGGCGAGCTGACCATACAGGTTGCACCAAGGCAACGTTTGTTCGTACATGGATCGACGTACGAACACATCAAGGGAAACGCCATGGCGAGCACCGTCTTCGATTCGGCCCTGTTCCGCGACATGTTTGGCACCGCGGAGATGCGCGCGGTGTTTTCGGACGAGGCTCTGGTCGGTCGCTATCTGGAAACCGAGGCTGCGCTCGCCCGCGCGCAAGGCCGCGCCGGCGTCGTGCCGAAGGAGGCCGCGGCTGCGATCGATGCCGCCTCCCGCGGCATCAAGCTCGACTTCGACAAGCTCCGCCACGAGACCGAGATCGTCGGCTATCCGATCCTGCCGCTGGTCCATCAGCTCTCCGAGGCCGCCGGCGATGCCGGACGTTACGTCCATTGGGGCGCGACCACCCAGGACATCATGGACACCGCCAACGTGCTCCAGATCCGCGCGGCGCTCGACATCGTTGCGCGCGACCTGAACGAGCTGCGCACGATCCTCGCCGACCTCGCGCGCAAGCATCGCGATACGCCGATGGCTGGCCGCACCCATCTCCAGCAGGCCCTGCCGGTGACCTTCGGCTACAAGGCCGCGATCTGGCTGTCCTCGATCGACCGCCACATCGAGCGCGTCGACCAGGCGCGGCCGCGCATCCTGCTCGGCGAGTTCTCGGGCGCTGCTGGCACGCTTGCCTCGGTTGGCGATGGCGGCCTCGAGATGCAGCGTCTCTTTTGTGAAGAGCTGGGCCTCAACCAGCCGCCCATCACCTGGCACGTGGCGCGCGACGGCATCGCTGAAGCGGTGACGCTGCTCGGTCTCATCACCGGGACGCTCGGCAAGATCGCCACCGACGTGATGTTGATGTGTGCGACCGAGTTCGGCGAGCTCTCCGAGCCTTTCGTGCATGGCCGCGGCGCTTCCTCCACCATGCCGCAGAAGCGCAACCCGATCTCCAGCGAGCTGATGCTCGCCGCCGCCAAGGCCGTTCGGCAGCACGTCGCGACCATGCTCGACGGCATGATCCACGATTTCGAGCGCGCGACAGGTCCCTGGCATCTCGAATGGGTATCGCTGCCGGAGAGTTTTCTGCTCACGGCGTCCTCGCTTGCCAACGCGAAATTCATGCTGGCTGGCCTCGTCGTGCATGAAGACCGCATGCGCGAAAATCTCGGCCTGACGCACGGCCTCATCGTCGCCGAAGCCGTGATGATGGCCGCGGCGCCAGAACTCGGCCGGCAACACGCGCATGACGTCGTCTACGATGCCTGCCGCAAGGCGATCGAAGGCGGCGGCGATCTCGCCGACATCCTGTCCGGCGTTCCCGCGATCGTGGCCGCGCTCGGCGGCGTCGATGCCATCCGGCGGCACTGCGACCCTGCGAACTATCTCGGCCTATCCGGCCAGATGGTCGACCGCGTGCTCGGCCTTTCGCCTAAAGCGCGATGAGATCAGGATGAATCGTCATCGCGCTTTAGGTTGTTGTTTGCGCATGATCTCCGCGCAAACGCGTTCCGCGTTTGTCGCGAGGGAAGGCCGCTTCGCACTTTTCCGGATCATGCTTTAAGGCAGGGTGACCCGCGGATTCCGTCCTCATCCTGAGGAGCTCGCCGAAGGCGAACGTCTCGAAGGATGGGGGACTGGCGCTCCGCCAGCTCTTGGAGCTCGGCAAGATCACCGCGCATGAATGCTTCCTTCTTGGCTCGGCTCCATTTTTTGAGCTTCCGTTCGCATTCGATCGCGTCGGTTATCCGATCGAACCACTGCTAGAAGACGAGCGTCACGGGCCTGCGCGAGGACGTGTATCCGCCGAACGTGCCGGCATTGTGTTGCGCGGATCCTGAGCTCAAGCTCGGTTCGCGTCGTTCCAATGTAGTAGCTACCATCGGCACATTTGAGAATGTAGAGATACGCACCCTCTGTCATCGTGCCCGCCCCATCCTTCGAGACGACCGCTTCGCGGTCTCCTCAGAGGCTGTGAATCTTTTTGACTGCTCGCAAGCGGTATAGCCGAAAGCTGGTGCTGTGTGATTCTCTTGCGGTGATGGATTCGCAGGAGGGATGATGGCCGCTGATGAATTGTTTGGGGATCTGCCGGAGCAGGCAAAGCCGCAAGCCGGTGCGGCGCCGCTCGCAGCGCCGCGACTTCGTGAGCCCCAACGCGATCAAATCGAGTTGCGAGCAGTGGATATCGAGAGCCTGATCGGGGAAGACCATCCGGTGCGCCTGATCTGGTCCTATGTCGAGGAACTCGACCTGAGTGAGCTGGAGAACCGGATCAAAGCGCGGGGCGATCGGCCCGGTCACCCCGCGACATCGCCGCGGCTTTTGCTGGCGCTGTGGCTCTATGCCACCAGCGAGGGCGTCGGCAGCGCGCGCGCGTTGGAGCGGCTTTGCGAGAGCCATGACGCCTATCGTTGGCTGTGTGGCGGGGTGTCGGTGAACCATCACACGCTGGCGGACTTCCGGGTCGGTTGCGCCGACCTGCTCGACCGGCTGCTTTGCGAGCATTTGGCGGTGCTGGCGAAGGTCGGCCTCGTCAATCTGGAAACGCTGGCGCAGGACGGTGTTCGGGTCCGGGCCAGCGCCGGGGCCGCTTCGTTCCGGCGGGAGGCGACGCTCGATCGGCACCTGGCCTTGGCTGAGGCGGTGGTGGAAGACCTCAAACGCGAGGTTGACGCTCGTTCGGATGCTAGCAATCAGCGCATGAAGGCCGCCAAGGAGCGCGCCGCGCGTGAGCGCAGAGCGCGCGTCAAAGCGGCGCAGACGGCGCTCGCCGAAATCAAGCAGCAGCGCAAGGAGCGCGAAGAAAAGCGCGGCAACGGCAAGAAGCCGAAAGAGCCGCGGGCCTCCACGACGGACGCCGACGCACGGGTCATGAAGATGGCCGACGGCGGCTTCCGCCCCGCCTACAACGTGCAGGTGACGAGTGCCGCCGGCCAGCCGATCGTCGTTGACATCAAGGTCTGCAACACCGGGTCCGACCGCGGCCTGATGCGGCCCATGCTGGAGCGGCAGCGCGCGCGTCCTGGCGGGTTGCCCAAGGACCATCTCGTCGATGGCGGCTTTGGCAGTGCCGAGGACATCGAGTGGGCGCACGCCGAGGGCATCGATATCTTTTGCCCGCCCACTCAATCCAAGCACGGCACCGATCCCCATCTACCGCGACGCGGCGACGGCCCGGGGGTGTTGGCCTGGCGTGCGCGCATGGCGAGCGAAGAGGGCAAGGCCCGATACAAGCCCCGGTCGATTTGCGAGTGCATACATGCCCGCTGGCGCAACTGGGACCTGCGCCAATTGACCGTGCGCGGCCTCGAAAAGGTCCGCGCCGTCGTGCTCTGGTACGCCCTCGCCAACAACATCCTGCAAGGCAACCGCCTCGCTAGCGCATAGAGGAGCGTTCATCGACATCCCCCAACCTCGCCACAGCCGCCCAGCCCACGCGTTGCCACGACGAGGAACTGCCACATCCTTCGATGACCACGCAAAACGAGAAAGATTGGCAAGCTCTCAGGATGAGGCTAACTAGCATCTGTGCACTTGTACAAGCACTGCGTGTGCTCTGCGGCCCCGGATTTCGCCCTCATCCTGAGGAGCCCGCCGAAGGCGGGCGTCTCGAAGGATGGCCATATTCTCCGGCGCTAAGCGGGAACGGCCCCGGTGGGTTGCTGGGCCGTTTGCGTTACAATGTCGCGTTGCTTACCGCGTTGCGCTGCCGAGGTCGGCACGGCGGTCGGTCATCGGAAGCACGACGACCTTGGTGCCGACGTTGACGCGGGAGTAGAGGTCGGTGACGTCCTCATTGGTCAGGCGGATGCAGCCGGAGGAGACGTGCTTACCGATCGTCTCGGGGGCGTTGGTGCCGTGGATGCGGTAGACGGTGCCGCCAAGATACATGGCGCGGGCCCCTAACGGGTTGCCGGGGCCGCCGGCCATGTGGCGCGGCAGGTACGGCTGGCGGGCAATCATCTCCGGCGGCGGGGTCCAGTCCGGCCACTCGGCCTTCTTGCTCACCGATTGGACACCGGACCAGGTGAAGCCGTCGCGGCCGACGCCGATGCCGTAGCGCACGGCCTGGCCGTTACCGAGCACATAGTAGAGATACGTGTTCGGCGTATCGATGATGATGGTCCCCGGCGCCTCGCGCGTCGCGTAAGCGACGACCTGGCGCCGGAAGCGGGCGGGCATCTCGACGCTGTCCTGATCCTCCGACGGTGCGGTCTGGTAGGACGGCGCCGGCTGGTAGGGCTGATAGGGTTGCAGGGGCTGCGGCGCGACGAAGCCGGGCGGCGGCGCAAAGAAGGGGAAGAGCTGCACGGGCGCGGCATGCGCCGGACCGGCAAATGCGATCGCGGCGATCGCAACTGCGCCGCAGCCAACGGCGCGCGAATACGTCCTGAACGTGTCCAGATTGAACATTTATCGCCCCTGTTTGATCGGTGTTTTTGACCGCTACCGGTGCTCCGTTGCCTAAACTCGTAACGGCGAAAAGTTTCGAGACGTTTGCGCGGGCGAGCCAAAACGGTTTCGTCGCGGCAAGGATTGTTTCATGACAGTTTCGTGGCTTCCACGAGCCTCAAGGCGAACAAAACACTCTGTCGACAGTTCTGTGACGTCACACGCCTGAAATATCCATGGTTGATGGTCGAAAGCCGAGAATCATCAAACTCTCGGGATTTTCCCATGCGGGTATTAATTGCGACTGACGCCTGGCATCCGCAGGTTAACGGTGTGGTGCGGACGCTGACCTCGCTTGCCGCCGCCGCCAAGGCGCTCGACGTCGAGGTCGAATTCCTGACGCCGGACGGCTTTCCATCGTTGCCGCTGCCGACCTACCCGGGCCTGCGCATCGCGCTGCCAAGCGGACGCGAGATCGCCCGGCGGATCGAAGCGGCGGCTCCGGAAGCGCTGCACATCGCGACAGAAGGTCCGATCGGCTGGGCGGCGCGCGCCTACTGCCGCCGTCGCGGGCTCGCCTTCACCACCTCCTACACCACGCGCTTTCCGGAATATGTCTCGGTGCGATCAGGCATTCCGGCGAGCGTCGGCTACGCCGTGCTGCGGCACTTCCACGATGCCGCCGCCATGACGATGGTGGCGACGCCGTCGCTGCGACAGGAGCTCTCCGAGCGCGGCTTCAAGCGGCTCGGCTTCTGGACCCGCGGCGTCGACACCACGCTGTTTCATCCCGACGATCCTGCCAAGCTCGACCTGCCGCGGCCGATCTTCATGGCGATGGGCCGCGTGGCCGTGGAGAAGAATCTCGACGCGTTCCTCTCGCTCGATCTGCCCGGCACGAAGGTCGTGGTCGGCGATGGGCCGCAGAAGCCGCAGCTGATGCGCAAATATCCCGATGCGGTCTTCCTCGGCGAGAAAAAGGGCGCCGACCTCACCTCGCATCTCGCGGCCGCCGACGTCTTCGTGTTCCCGAGCCTCACCGACACCTTTGGCGTGGTGCAACTCGAGGCGCTGGCCTGTGGCACGCCAGTCGCTGCGTTTCCGGTGACGGGTCCGAAGGACGTCATCGCCGACCATCCGATCGGCGCGATCGACGACGATTTGCGCGCCGCGTGCCTGCGCGCGCTCTCCATGTCGCGCGAGACCTGCCGCAACTTCGCTCTGGCGCGCTCCTGGGAAAACAGCGCGCGTCAGTTCGTCGGAAACCTCACCTCACTCCAGCCCAGCCGCATCCTGCGTCCGACGCCCGTCATGGCGCGGCGGCCGGTGCGCGGCTGACCATGAACATTCTGAACCAAACGGGACTTTGCTAATGGCCAAGATCATGAAGTTTGAAGAGTCGCAGCAGCTCGACCTCGACCGCGGCACGGTCGAGCAGGCCTATGACCGGTGGGCGCCGGTCTATGACCTCGTGTTCGGCGGCGTGTTCGCCAAGGGCCGGCAGGCCGCGATATCAGCGACCAACAAGCTCGGCGGCCGCGTGCTCGAGGTCGGCGTCGGTACCGGCATCTCGCTGCCGATGTATGCGCCGAACGTGCGTATCTTCGGCACCGACATTTCGGAGGCGATGCTCGACAAGGCGCGCCGCCGCGTCAGCGAGCTCAAGTTGAAGAACGTCGAGGGCCTCGCGGTGATGGACGCCGAGAAGCTCGAATTTCCCGACGATTCCTTCGACGTCGTGATGGCGCAATATGTCGTCACCGCCGTGCCCAATCCGGAAGTCGCGCTGGACGAGTTCGCGCGCGTGCTGCGTCCCGGCGGCGAATTGATCATCCTGACCCGCGTCAGTGCGGACGACGGTATGCGCCGCTTCATCGAGCAGAAGCTCCAGCCGGTGGTACGTCACCTCGGCTTCCGCACCGCCGAGTTCGCCTGGTCGCGCTACGCCAAGTGGCTCGCGAGTGCGCATGGCATGGAGCTCGCCGAGCGCCGCCTGATTCCGCCGCTCGGCCATTTCTCGCTGGTCCGCTTCCGTAAAGTTCAGGTCGCCAAGGCGGCCTGAATGTGTGTTGTTGCCCCTCATGGTGAGGAGGCGCGTCAGCGCCGTCTCGAACCATTGAGGCCCGGCTGTCGCCAGGCGGGCCTCGCCCCTCGAGACGCTTGCTTCGCAAGCTCCTCGGGGTGAGGGGATAGAGTAACCGTGCGTCACCGCGTCGCGCACATCGTCATATGACAAATTGATGATGTCACACGCCCTACATCGAATCCCTGTATCTCCTGACCCGAAGCCTCTTGGGGGAAAGAATGATCAAAGAGTTTCTTGAGCAGCTGCGCATCCAGCGCTGGGACGACCACCGCTACTATCACCACAGCCGCATCAATCAGAGCCTGCACTTCGTCAGCGCGCTGAGCTTCCTGCTCGCCTATGTCTGGCTGTTCATCGACCCCGTGGTCTCGGGACTGGTCGGCTGGCTGGTCTCGATGACCTCGCGCCAGGCCGGTCACTTCTTCTTCGAGCCGAAGGGCTACGACCACATCAACCAGGCGACCCACGAGCACAAGGAAGAGATCAAGGTCGGCTACAACCTTCAGCGCAAGGTCGTGCTGATGACGATCTGGGCGCTGTCGCCGCTGGTGCTGGTCCTCGATCCGACGCTGTTCGGCCTGTTCAAGCCGTTCGCGAGCGCAACCGATTTCATGCGGCAGGTCGCAAAGATCTGGCTCGCGGTCGGCGCCGGTGGCTTGTTGTTCCGCACCGTGCACCTGTTCTTCATCCGCGACATCGAGACCGGCCTCGTCTGGATGACCAAGATCCTGACAGACCCGTTCCACGACCTGATGCTCTACCGCAAGGCGCCGCTCGCGCTCATGCGCGGCGAGCTGATGGACCCGGGCTTGCATCTGATTCCCGAGCACACGCTGGGCTTCATCCCCGAGCACACGCTCGAAGAGCAGCACGCCTGAGCGCGCAGCTCTCGCCCAATACTCCGATGTCCAAAGGTTACGTCATGCCCGGGCTCGTCCCGGGCATCCACGTGTTGAGTGCTTCTTTGCCTCTCCCCGCGTGCGGGGAGAGGCCGGATCGCATCGCAGATGCGATCCGGGTGAGGGGGAGTCTCCGCGGGTCTCTCTCCTACCGTCCCCGTGGAGACTCCCCCTCACCCCAACCCTCTCCCCGCAAGCGGGGAGAGGGGGAGGAGAGGCCGCGTCCCGGGAGGATTATGATGGAAGGTGAAGCCTCAGCGCCCGAAGCGCCTGGCCAGCATCTCTTTCAGGATCCGCCGCTTGATGCGCTTGTTGGTGAGGCCGGCATCGTGCCACCAGAAGCCGTCGGCCTTCATCTTCTCCGCGGCGTGGACGAAGCGTTCGGCGACCTCGGTGAAATCGGCATCGGTGTAATTGAGGCTGAAGATCAGCCGTCCGGTGCCGACCCAGCTCAAGGCGAGGCCCTCGGCGCGCAGGTAGTATTGCAGCATCCAATTGTAGCGCGACGGCTGTGTGTACGTCACCGTCCAGATCGAGGACAGGTTGGCAACCCGCACCGGCAGATCGGCATCGGTCAGCATCTGGTTGAGCTTTTGCGCGCGGCCGTTCCAGGTCGCATCCAACCCGTCATAGATTGCACGGAAGTTGGGGCTCGACAGCCGGCTCAGGAACTCGTCCATCGCCGTCATGACGTAGGGATGCGAGTTGAAGGTGCCGCGGGCGAAGCAGACGTCGGCGGGACGATCGTCGCGGAAGCGGCGCATCAGGTCCTTGCGGCCGCAGACCACGCCGACGGGGAGGCCGCCGGCGAGGCTCTTGCCGTAGGTCACCATGTCGGCGCGGACGCCAAAATATTCCTGGGCGCCGCCGGCGGCGAGACGGAAGCCGACGAAGACCTCGTCGAAGATCAGGACGATGCCGCGTTCGGTGCAGACCTCGCGCAGCTTCTTCAGCCAGTCGGTGTAAGCGTCGCGGTCGAAATTGCCGCCGCGCGAGCTATCGACCAGCGAGGAATCGCCCGGCGCGTTCGCGTTCGGATGCAGCGCCTGGAGCGGATTGACCAGCACGCAGGCGATGTCGCGTCGCGTGCGCAGCACGTGCAGCGTCTTCTCCGACATCTCGGCGAGCGTGTAGGTCTCGTGCGCGGCAGTCGGGTTGCCGACGCCGGGCTGCACGTCGCCCCACCAGCCGTGATAGGCGCCGGCGAACCGCACCAGATGCGTACGCTTGGTGTGGTAGCGCGCGAGGCGCACCGCCTGCATCACGGCTTCGGTGCCGGACATGTGGAAGGAGACTTCGTCGAGGCCCGAGATCCGGCAGAGCCGCGCCACGTTCTCGGCGATCACGGGATGGTAGGGACCAAGCACAGGACCGAGCGCATGGGCGCGCTTTTCGCCTTCCCCGATGCACTCCTTGTAGAAGTCGTTGCCAAAGATGTTGACGCCGTAGGATCCCGTGAGGTCGTAGGAGACGTTGCCGTCGAGATCGGTGACGGTGACGCCACTGGACGACTGCATGAAGCTCGAGGTGCCCAGGTTCTCGCGCACCAGGCGCGAGAACTGGAACGGCACCCGGTAGCTTTCGGTGAATTGCAGGTCGGAGATTCTCTCTGCCGCCTCCTTGGTCAGCGCGCGCCCCTTGGCGTAGCGCTGGGCGTAGAGGTCAGCGAGACGGAAGAAGCCGTCATGACGCTGCGCCGCGACGTTGGCGGGCGCGCCGTCACAGGCGAAATAGTCGTCGCCCTCGAACTCGTAGAACGGGATCAGCCGCGCCACCCGGCGCGACATCTTGGAGTGCCCGGAGAGCGAGCGGTGCTTTGCGCGGGACAGCTCGATCCGCGCCTTCAGCTTCGGGAAGGCGGCGGCAGCGGACGCTGCGGCGGCCACGGACAATGAGAGAATCGGGAGTGTCGTTTCCATGACAACAAGCGCTAACCGGACCTGCTGACAGATTCATGACAGTCAAAGCCCTCATCGCCTCTTTCACCCAGCAGGAAGACCTCAATTTCCTGCTGACAAACCGCATCCCCCGCGCGGCACTGACTCGCTTCATGGGCTGGTTCTCCAAGATCGAGAACCCGCTGGTGCGGGACGGCTCGATCGCGCTGTGGAAGCTGTTCTCCGACCTCGATCTGTCGGAGGCGCGCAAGACCCATTTCAGGAGCCTGCACGACTGCTTCACGCGGGAGCTCAAGCCGGGCCTGCGACCTTACGATCCGGATCCCGCGATCGTCGCCAGTCCCTCGGACGGCATCGTCGGTGCGCACGGCAAGATCGCCGACACCGAGCTGTTCCAGGTCAAGGGCGCGCCCTATTCGCTGCTCGATCTCCTCGGCGATCCCGCGCTGGTCGAGCAGCATCGCAACGGCTCTTTCGTCACGCTGCGGCTGACCTCGAGCATGTATCACCGCTTCCATGCGCCTTATGACGCGCATGTCGAACGCGTCACACTGATCCATGGCGACGTCTGGAACGTCAACCCGATCGCGCTGAAGCGGGTCGAGCGCCTGTTCTGCAAGAACGAGCGCGCGGTGATCCGTACGCATTTGTCGACCGGCGAGGCGGTGACGCTGGTGCCGGTGGCGGCCATCCTGGTTGCGAGCATCCGGCTGCACTTCCTCGACATGGTGCTGAATGCGCAGACCAGGGGGCCGGTCAACTTCCCCTGCGACGTCAACGTGACGAAAGGCGAGGAGCTCGGCTGGTTCGAACACGGCTCGACCATCATCATCCTCGCGCCCGGCGATTTCGCGTTCTGCGACGGGATCGCCGAGGGCGCGCGCATCCGCGCGGGGCAGGCGCTATTGCGCCGGAAGTAGTCTTCATTCCGCCGTGTCGGCGACCTATATCGTCCGCGGGGACGATTCTTTCGACACGGCGGGTAACGAGTTATGGCGCGGGCGCCGGTTCTGGCGGCAGGGGGAATTGTGCTGCGGCGTGACGCGCCGCTGATCGCCGTGGTGCGCCAGCGCAAGCGCAATGAATGGGTGCTGCCCAAGGGCAAGCTCGACGATGGCGAGACGCCGCGGGAGGCCGCGCATCGCGAGGTGCTGGAGGAGACCGGCCACGACGTCGCCATCCACGAATTTCTGGGCACGCTCGCCTATCCATCCGGCGGCCGTTCCAAGGTCGTGCATTTCTGGCGCATGGAAGCGGACGGCGACCCGGTCCGCAAGCTGATGAACGACATCAAGGCGGTCGACTGGCTGCCGCTCGAGGATGCGGTCGCGCGGCTGTCGCGCGAATATGAGCGCGCGTTCCTGATGCAGGTCGGCCCGATCGCTCTCGCCGCCGCCGGCGTCGAGCCGACTGGAGTGGAAGCCATGCCGCCCCTTGCCATGGACGACGTCGACGCCGCGATGCAGACGCTGACGCCTGCGGAGGCGGCCTCGGTCGAGGAGCTGCGCCACGGCCTGCTGCAGAAAGTGAAAGCCTGGCTCCGCGGCGAGGCGTGAGCTCTCCTCACCTCGCCCCGCTTGCGGGGAGAGGTTGGATTGCATTGAAGATGCAATCCGGGCGAGGGGAGTCTCCGCGAGACTGTCTCTCATGAAGCAGCCCTTACCCCAGCCCTCTCAGCGCGAGCGAAGCTCGTCGCGGCCCCGCAATAACGGGGCGAGGGAGTGCAGCGCCCCTTGCAGCGGCACCTCACTCTACCTCCGCTCCTTTTTCTCCTTCGGAGCAGGCACTGGCTTGCGCGGAGCGGGTCGCGTCGCGCCCGGCAGCAGCTGCTGCAGTCCGGGTTGCCGCTGCAAACCGCCTTGCTGTGGCTGGACGGCGGGCGGGGTGGGTTGACTCTGCTGGCCGCGGCGTGGTGACTGCGGCGCGGGCGTTGCGCCTTGCTGTGGCATCGTGCCTGGCTGCGACGACGGAGCCTGTCCGCTGCGCGGTGCTGGCGGATGAGTCGCGCCGCCGGGCGATGTCTGTCCGGCGCGCGGCGCGCCCTGTTGCTGGCCTTGCCCGGGGCGCGGCGTGCCCGGCTGCACGGTGCCGCCTTGTCCTTGGCGCTGCGGTTGCTGCGTGCCTGGTTGCTGCGTGCCTGGTTGCTGCGTGCCTGGGCGGTTCGGCGCACCTGGTTGCTGCTGCTGCCCCGGACGATTGTTCTGTCCGGGCTGACCATTCGGCCGCTGCGGCTGTTGGCCGGGCTGACCATTCGGCCGCGGCTGTTGCTGCTGCGGTTGAGCCGGCTGGACCGGCCGCGGAATGCGCGGGGGCGCGGTCGGATTGGCCCTGCGGAATTCGCGCTGCTCGGTGACGATCTGCCGGCCGGTGGTCTGCGCCTGATGCACCTGGCTCACGAAGACGCGGTCGCGCGCGATCTGCTGCGGCGCGATCGTGATCGGCACCGCGGCAAAGCGCGCCCCGCCGGTGCCGGGTCGGATCGCAAAGCCGCTTGCGCCTTGCGTCAGCGCGCCGAGCCGCGCGCCGCTGGTGCGGTCGTTGACCTCGATGTGGCCGACCCTGCCGTCGGCGTCGGGATAGAGCTTGATGTTGACGTTGTTGGCGGCGGCCGCCGCCGTCGCATTTGCCGGCACGTCGATGACGCCGGTGGTACCGCGGATGCCGAGCGTCGCTGTCGGAGTCGTGATCTTCATGTCGCCGGTCTTGGCCACCGCCGCGGCGACGAACACAACCGTGCCCTTGCCGACGTCGAAGATCGCGGAGTTCTGCTTGCTGCCGTCCTCGTAGACGTAGTTGTCGATCATAAGAACAAGAAGGCTTGCCAGCGGGCGCGGTGAGTAACCGCGTCGTCGTGTCAGCCCACGCGCTTCCAGGTCTGGCCGCCGCAGAACAGGCCGCCGAAGGCGCAGCCCTGCACGCGCAGCAGGTTCGGGCCCTTCATCGCGATCCTGGAGTCGTAGTTGCGCCCGGAGTCGGGATCGTGGATGCGGCCGCTCCACTGGGCGCCATCGGGCCTCATGTTGATCAGGATCTTCTCGTTGGTCTTCTCGGCATAGCCGCAGAGATTGGCGCCGCATTGTTCGACGCGCACATTGCCCTTGTTCTCCTCGGTCGCCCACAGGCCGAGCGGCGTGGTCGGAGCCGCGGCGGGCGCAGCCGCGACAGGCGCCGGCGCGGTCGCGACCGGTGCGGCAACGGGTGCCGGCGGTGCAACGGGCGCCACCTGTGGCGCGATGTTGGCATCGATGGCCGCGGTGGTGGTCGGTGAGGCAACTGTCGTGGACGGCGCAGTCACGACGGGCGCGGCAGGCGTGGTCGCCTGGACCTGGGGCTGCGGCGCCGGTTGTTGTGCAGCGTTTGCCGGCGGCGCGGTGGTCGTCGTGCTCGGCGTGACGTCGTCATCGTCCTTGGAGCCAAAACCGTTGAGGTTGACGTTGTTCAGCCTGATCGGCTTGTTCGACAGCCCGGGCGCCACGATGGTGACGCAGTCCAGCGACGCGCAATTCCGCGGGGCCTGGATATGGATGCGCTGCCCTTCGATCTCGAAGGAGATCGCGTTGCCGGCATGGGCAACGGCAGTCGAAGCGAGCAAGAGCGCGGTAGCGGCGGCAGAAAGCCTGGTCATGGCAGCCTCCCAAATGCAGCGTGGAAACGGTGTGGACGGATGGTCGGTCGTCCGTCGAATGTGGTTCGACCCTACGCGCAGCTCCGCCGTGGCTTCCGTGACGGAAGTCACAGGCGTCGGCGCTGTCGGGGGGCGGCCACGACGAATTGCAAATGGATGGTGAACGCGCAGTTGGGCGAGCCGCAGAACGGCACGGTGAACCTCGCGGGAGTGCATGCGCTGCATGCTGTCGGCTGGCGCCTCGGCCACACCATTCGTCGGAAGAACGAACGCTTATCCCGATCCCGACAATCCCGGCATGATGTGCCGCGATTTCAAGATCGGCGGCATCACGGGATCGGAGTGCTCGAACTACGACTGAACTTGACGGCAAGGCCGCGCGACGAATCCACCGGCCGGGCCGCATCGGTGTGGCGGAATGCTCCATGAAGTCTCAAAGCACGCCGCGCCTGGCTCGGCGCGCCATGACCCACGCGCTCGAAATCGCGCGAGTCCCGCCAGCCGTCGTCGATGTCTGGAAACTAGATCACACCAAGAACGATAGCGCCGACAAAAGCCATTGCGAGGTACGCGGTAACAACGCTCAGTCTGCCGACGAACGTCATAGGGCTGCTCCCTCTGTTTGCGCGTCTTTGCGCGCAACTGACAAAGTTAACAGCGAATCTGTCAGCGAAAAAGTCAGCCTTGCTGTCGCTCGGCCGCCGCGCCCGCCACCGCGGGTCGCCCGCATGGTTAAAGAAACGTAAAATCAACGCGTTGAAGAGTCCTTAAATAAATTCACCGAACCTGCGTGCATGACGCGCGGAGTTCGTTTGTATCTCGTCGGCTCCATCGTCCTTGTTTCGCTAGCGGGTTGCGGACGCGGCTTCTTCCAGGCCGAGCGCGAACCGTGGCGGGCCGAGGCTGAAGCCGCCTGCCTGAAATCCGGCGCGGTGAAAGAGAGCGCCGAGATCGTTCGCATCGATCCGATCTCAGGCCCCGGCGCCTGCGGCGCCGAATTTCCGCTGAAGGTAGCCGCCATCGGCGAAGCCTCCAGCAGCTTTGGCTTTGCCGATGAGGAGCTGCGCCCGCCGGCGAGCATCGGCAACCAGCCGCGCTGGCCGGGAACCCAGCCGGGCTATCCGCAAGGCCAGAGCTATCCGAACCAAGCCTATCCGAACGCTTCGAGCTATCCGCAGCACCAAAGCCAGCCGTCCGGCTATGGCGCGGCCTCAGGCCCGATCTCGCTCAGCGCGCCCGGCGTCGCACCGCCGCAGGAGGACGAGATCGACCTGCCGCCAGAGGGCACCGATGCGGCGGGAGCGGCGCGCTACATGAACGCGCCGAGTTATCCAGCAAGGCCAAATTCCTCCTCGCAATCGCAGCCATCTTATTCACAGCGCCCCGAGCAGCAGCCCTTGCCGCGGCTTGGTCCTGCGCAGGGCAGTTCCGTCGGCTCCGTGGGCCCGGTCGCGGTGAAGCCGACCGCGACGCTGGCCTGCCCGATCGTCTCCGAGCTCGACCGCTGGTTCGCCGACACGGTACAACCCTCGGCGATGCGCTGGTTCGGCCAGCGCGTGGTCGAGATCAAGCAGATCTCCGCCTATTCCTGCCGCGGCATGAACGGCAATCCGCACGCCCATATTTCCGAGCACGCCTTCGGCAATGCGCTCGACATCGCCGCCTTCACGCTCGCAGATGGCCGCCGCATCTCGGTGAAGGACGGCTGGCGCGGGCTGCCGGAGGAGCAGGGTTTTCTGCGCGATGTGCAGTCAGGCGCCTGTGCGCATTTCACCACGGTGCTCGCGCCTGGCTCCAACGTCTATCACTACGATCATATCCACGTCGATTTGATGCGCCGCGCCAGCCGCCGCCTTATCTGCCAGCCGGCCGCGGTCTCCGGCGACGAGGTCGCCGCTCGCGCGCAGCAGCGCAATCCTTACGCCAACTCCCGCGACCCGTACGTGACCGGCTCGCTCGGTCGCAAGAGCAAGCGCGCGAAAGTCAACGAGGAAGACGAGTTCGAGGACGAGTAGGTGGCATGGTGGGCGGACGATGGTTCCGTCAGTTTGGCGCGCCGCGACCGATTTCGTACTGCGTGTCTGTCCCGCCGACATGAGCCGGATCAGTCTCGTCGGCGACATCGCAATCCGCTTGTGGACCTTCAGCACTCGCACCGGCGATCAGGAGCTGTTTGCGCATTTCAGCGAGGCGGGCGCGGCAATATTCGCGGTAGAGCAGATCGAATATGGCGGGCATGATCACCCCCGTCGTTTGACTATCACTGGCTGAAGATATTCCCACCACGAATTGACCGGTTGACCGACCCGTTGGACAGCTGCGCCGATATGGCGCGTTCACAGGCTGCGCCAATTCCAAACCTCCAAGGAGCGATCAGTTGATTTGTCGGTGCAAAGGAGCAGAGCCGACGATCCCTAAGATAACAGCTCTCTGTTTCAGGACGACTTCGTTGGACAACTCAGGAGAGCACCGCGCGACTGAAAAATCCAACTACAGCGCGAAATGACTCATCTCCGACTGCATGAGTCATTGGATGCAATCCGACATGCGGCAAATGCACCGAATCAATTTGCGGCACGTTGAAGCTCGCACCACACGGTGCGCGCGATCAACCAGCAGCGCATGAGGTGATGCTGAGCGTCCTCAGATTGAAAATGCAGTTCAGTTGCAGGGTGTCGGCTACTTCATAGTCTCCGTCGAGCCGACCATTTAAGCTTTGGACAGAACCGCTCGGGAGGCAACGATGACACCCGATTGGCTTACCGTCCCTGCGACGATCGTCTGCATTTTTATGCTGACCATTATCGTCTTGATTGCCGTTGGCGCTTGGTAGGCGGGCAGATCAAGATTGTTTTCAATCCGCTCGGGAGACAACAATGAACACGCCCGAATGCTATACCGTGGCGGTCGCTTGCGCCTCGTGCCTGACCATTGTCGTCTTGATCGCGGTCGGGGCCTGGTAAGCGGTGGACGCGCGCGGCACCCGTCCATCCGGACGGGTCGATGAGTTCGGCAACAGCCCCACGAGCCTGCACACCTCGGATCAGAACGCGTCGATCATCGGAAAACGGGGCTCGCCGGTGACGCAGTCCCAATGGTATATCGCCAAGCCGACGTCGCCGGTCCAAAGCGAATAGCGTCCGCGGTCAACGACGACCTTGGCGCCGCGATATTGGACAATGGCCGTCATGGCGAATTGGCGTGCGCGGTCGAGCCAGACCGGGATCGTTTGTGCGCCGGTAAAGCTTGAGGAATGCGTAGCCGTTGCCGCCGGTGCCGTGGCACAGGTTTGAACCCTTGGTCAGCGGTCCGGCGGCCCAGGTGAAGCGGCCGCCATCCAAGAGAAGCTCGTCAAAGTCAGAGGTCGCGAACGGCGCGTCAGCAAAGGGTCGTCACCATGCCCGGTGCGCCGTGGCAGTGCTGACACAAGGTCGGCGGCGTCTCGCGCTTGCTTTTCGCACCCCAGGTTGTTCCTACTTCGGAGCGCCACGCATTCGCCGCCAGACTTGCGGACAGCCAACTCGCTCCAGGAGTCGCGCACAAGCGCGCGATGGCGACCGAGGCTGATCATGATCTGGGTTTTGCGGCATGCGTTGATGGCGGTGGGACCAGCCCCATGCAGCGCTGCACCTCGCCCGGCACGTTGTAGTCGCGCATGACGGGGCGGCTGTCGCGCACGCCGCACGCTTCCCGCTGCACCACGAACATCCAGAGCGCGTGGCCGGCCTCCATCACCAGGGCGCGTCGTGCTTGCCGAATTGATGTTGGCGCGTCCGAGGCCGGATGGGTGGTGTCGAAGTCGCGCAGCTTCGCGAGCGCTTGTTCCAGCGCGCGTCCCATTCGTCCGAATGCAGAGGCCTGCTCCTGGACGATCTCATAGTTGAGAACGTCGACCGGTGTGCGGTGAAGGCGAAGATCGCGGGACATGGCTTATGTATAGCGTCACGGGGGCCACACGTGCAACGAGGCGGCTCTGACCCGCTCCGTCATTCCGCGGAGATAGTCTGGATTGCTTTACATCAAGGGCGGGTCGGCCCTCGGCCGGTGCTCAACTCGCAATGACGTGGTTGGAGATGCCCTGCGCTACGGCGCGCGCCGCCGCCTCACTTCCCCCGGTAGGCCGCCAGAAACATCCGCGTCGCGCTGTCGACCACCTCGGTCATGCGCTCTTCCGATGGCGCCGGCGCGGCCTGGAAGACGAAGGGCAGGAACAGCGAGGCCTTGCACAATTCCATGAACTGGGAGGCGGCAAGATCGCAGTCGTCGATCGCAAGATCACCGGAGGCAACATGAGCCTTCAGATAATCCGCGAGCCGGTTGATGGTCTTGTCCAGAACGCGCCCATAGTAGCGGCGGCCGACATCGGGCATGCGCTCGGCGATCGCCATCACGGTGCGGATCGCCGATCCCCCGCCGGGTCGGCAGAGCAAATGGATGTAAGCCTGGCCGAACTCCTTCAGCGTGGTCTCGGCATCGCGCGCGGGGTCGAAGTTGAACACAACCTGGCCGTGCTGGAGCGCCTCCTGCTCGAGAATGGCTTCGAACAGCGCGCATTTGTCGGCGAAGTAGACGTAGAGCGTGCCCTTGGAGACGGCGGCCGCGCGCGCGATCTCGCCCATGCTGGCGCCGTCGAAGCCGAGGTCCATGAACACCTTGCGGGCGCCATCGAGGATCTGGCGACGCTTGGAGCTGTCGTCTTCCGAGACGATGGCGACGCTGTCGTGAACGGCTTCAACCATTGATTCAGGGTTTCCCGGGGTTTTTGGCGCCGGAAACCCAAAGAAAGGATTGGTGTCGCTAGGGTCCCAGCGGGGAATAATCTATATTGACCGAACGGTTCGGTCAATGATATTCGTGGTTTTGGCGAAGGAGAGGGGCCGCGTCGCGGCCCGCCCGATCGCGTGTTTTGTGGGGAGGCCTTTATGGCCGTATCGAGAGACCAGGCCGCGCGCGTCCTTCGCCAGGATTCCCTGGACCAAGCGCCGGCTCAGGGCGAAGCCGCGAGCGACAATCCGGCGGCACTGGCTGAGCAGTTGCGGACCGTCGCCGAAGAGGGCAAGCGCCGCACGGCCGAAACACCGGAGAAGCCGGCAATCGAGAAGCCCGCCCCAGGCACGCCGGCAAGTGTCGCGCCAGCAGCAGCATTCGCCCAGCCGAAATCCGGCAGGCGCAAATTCGTCCTGATGGGCGTCGGCCTTCTGCTTGCGCTCGCGGCTGCGAGCTATGCCGGCTACTACACGCTGATCGGCCGTTTCTACGTCTCGACCGACGACGCCTATGTGCGCGCCAACAACACCATGCTGGGAGCACGCGTTGCCGGCCACATCTCGTCGATCCTGCCCGGCGACAACACGCTGGTGCATGCCGGCGACGTTGTCTTCCGCATCGACGACGGCGACTACAAGATCGCAGTCGACGCCGCCGCGACCAAGATCGCGACCCAGCAGGCCACCATCGATCGCATCGGCCGCCAGGTCGCAGCCCTCGACAGCCAGGTCGCGCAGGCCAAGGCGCAGCTCGTCTCCGCCGAAGCGGCCCTCAAGCGCGCCGATCTCGACTATGAGCGCCAGCAGGCGCTGAGCAGCAAGGGCTTTGCCTCGCGCGCCACGTTCGAAACCTCGGAAGCCGGACGCGACCAGGGCGCTGCCGCGGTCAAGGCCGCGCAGGCCGCCTACGACGTCGCAGTCAGCAATGTCGACGTTGCCAAGGCACAGCAGGCCGAGGCGCAGGCGCAGCTTGCGGAGTTGAAGACCACGCTTGCGAAAGCCGAGCGCGACCTCAACTTCACCGCGGTGCGCGCACCGGTCGACGGCACCTTCTCCAACCGCCTCGTCAACACCGGCGACTTCGTCGCGGTCGGCCAGCGGCTCGGCAACATCGTGCCGCTCGACAAGGTCTATATCGACGCCAATTTCAAGGAAACCCAGCTCAAGCGCATCCGTCCCGGCCAGCCGGTGACGATCAAGGTCGATGCCTACGGCTTCCGCAAGTTCTCCGGCATAGTCGACAGCATCTCGCCGGCCGCCGGCTCGGTGTTCACCTTGCTGCCGCCCGACAATGCCACCGGCAATTTCACCAAGATCGTGCAGCGCCTGCCGGTCCGTATCCGCGTGCCGAAATCGGTCGCAAGGCAGAACCTGCTCCGCGCCGGCATGTCGGTCTACGCAACGGTGGACACCAACAAGGGCGCGGCCGACGCCGACAGCGAAGTCGATCTCGACGATCCCACGATGATCCATCCGCAGTAGGTCGCGGTGATATGAGACTCGATGCACTCTTGCCCCAAGCGCAGGTGCGCTCCCTCCCCCGCCTGTGGGGGAGGGTTGGGGAGAGGGTGCCTCCGCAACGGGACAATCTCCAAGCGGAGAGAGCCCTCACCCGGCGCTTCGCGCCGACCTCTCCCGCAAGCGGGAGAGGTGAACCGGGCCAGAGCTGACACCATGGCGAACGCCACGACTGCCAATCCCGCCATGATGGCGAACCCTGCTTCGGAGCGCATCGAGCCGAAGCGGCTGTTCGCTTTCATCATCATGGTGTTCGGGATGTTCATGTCGATCCTGGACATCCAGATCGTCTCGGCCTCGCTGTCCGAGATCCAGGCAGGCCTGTCGGCGAGCCAGAGCGAAGTCTCCTGGGTGCAGACCGCCTATCTGATCGCCGAAGTGATCGCGATCCCGCTGTCGGGATTCTTGTCGCGCGCGCTTGGCACGAGGCTGCTGTTTGCGATCTCGGCGGCCGGCTTCACGCTCTCGAGCCTGCTCTGCGGCTTCGCCTCCTCGATCGAGGAGATGATTTTATGGCGCGCGCTCCAGGGATTTTTGGGCGCCGGCATGATCCCGACGGTGTTCGCCTCCGCCTACACCGTGTTTCCGCGCACGAAGTTCCACATCGTCGGCCCCATCATCGGTCTCGTCGCGACGCTGGCGCCGACCGTGGGTCCGACCGTCGGCGGCTACATCACCGACATCATGTCCTGGCACTGGTTGTTTTTCATCAACGTCGTGCCCGGCATCGGCATCACGCTGGGCGTACTGGCGCTGGTCGATTTCGACCAGCCGCATCTCGAGTTGCTGGATCGCTTCGACTGGTGGGGGCTGCTCTTCATGGCCGGCTTCCTCGGCTCGCTGGAATATGTGCTCGAGGAAGGACCGCAATATGAGTGGCTCCAGGATACGTCCGTCGCCATCTTCGCCTGGGTCTGCGCCATCTCGGCGATCGCCTTCTTCTGGCGCGTGTTCACCGCCGCTGAACCGATCGTCAACCTGCGCACATTCAGCAACCGCAATTTTGCGGTCGGCTGCGTGCTCCAGTTCTGCATCGGCATCGGGCTCTACGGCCTGACCTATATCTATCCGCGCTATCTCGCCGAAGTGCGCGGCTACAGCGCGCTGATGATCGGCGAGACCATGTTCGTTTCGGGCGCCACCATGTTCATGGTCGCGCCGCTGGTCGGCCGTTTGATGCTGAAGTTCGACATGCGCTTCATGATCGCGTTCGGGCTGATCGTGTTCGCGATCGGCTCCTACCAGATGACCTGGATCACCCGCGACTTCGATTTCTACGAGCTGCTGCTGCCGCAGATCCTGCGCGGCATCGGCATGATGTTCGCGATGGTGCCGACCAACAACATCGCGCTCGGCACGCTGCCCCCGGACCGGGTCAAGAACGCCTCCGGCCTGTTCAACCTGATGCGCAATCTCGGCGGCGCCGTCGGCCTCGCCGTGATCAACACCGTGCTCAACAATCGCACCGATCTGCACATTACGCGTCTGCAGGAGCGCGTGACCTGGGGCAACGCGACGGCGACCGAAACGCTCAACACCTTCATGCAGAAGTTCCAGGGCCTGGGCGATGCCACGCTGATGGCGATGAAGCAGCTCACCCAGATCGTGCACCGCCAGGCCGTCGTGATGGGCTATGGCGACGCCTTCTTCATGCTGACGCTGTTCTATCTCGGCCTGAGCCTCCTGGTGACGCTGCTGAACAAGCCAGCGTCCCTCGCGGGCGGCGGTGACGCGCATTAGCCAAATCACACGCACGGTGTCATCGCCCGCGAAGGCCAGCGATCCAGTAGAGACGTCAGTCGTATGCGGAGAGGCCGCGGTGTACTGGATGCCCGGTCAAGCGCGCCTCGCCCGGGTCATCAACCGCTGGCGCGTGCGCGTGCGGCGGACATGGCTGCGCTACAACTACACGGCCATGGCGCAGTTTTCGCTGCTGCTGTGCCTGCGTGCCTCCGTGATCGGCGGCTCGGTGCTGTTGTGGATGTCCGGGCACGCCTCGCCCGGTGACGTGACCTATGTGCTGACGAGCTACTACGTGATCCACGCCTATTTGCGCGACGTCGGCATGCACATCAACAACCTCCAGCGCTCCGTCAACGACATGGACGAACTGGTGGCGATCCATGACGAGCCGATCGGGATTGCCGATGCCGCTGATGCGCGACTGATCGCGATCGAGCGCGGCGAGATCGTGTTCGACGACGTCACCTTCCATTACGGCGGCCATCGCATGCCGCTCTATGACGGGCTGTCGCTGACGATCCGCGCCGGTGAACGGGTCGGTCTGGTCGGCCGCTCCGGCTCCGGCAAGACCACCTTCGTCAAGCTGGTGCAGCGGCTTTACGACGTCACCGGCGGCCGCGTGCTGATCGACGGGCAGGACGTTGCGAAAGCGACGCAGCAATCGCTGCGCAGCCAGATCGCGATCGTGCAGCAGGAGCCGATCCTGTTCCACCGGTCGCTCGCCGAGAACATCGCCTACGGCCGGCCTGGCGCCAGCCTGGAGGCGATCGAGCAGGCCGCGCGTCTTGCGAACGCGCACGACTTCATCCTGCGCCTGCCCAAGGGCTACGGCACCCTGGTCGGCGAGCGCGGTGTGAAACTGTCGGGTGGCGAGAGGCAGCGCGTCGCGCTGGCGCGCGCCTTCCTGGCGGATGCGCCGGTGCTGATCCTGGACGAGGCGACCTCGAGCCTGGATTCTGAATCGGAGGCTTTGATCCAGCAGGCGATGGAGCGGCTGATGAAGGGCCGCACCTCGATCGTGATCGCGCACCGCCTGTCGACGGTGAAGAGCCTCGATCGCATCCTGGTGTTCGACCGCGGCGAGATCGTCGAGCAGGGCACCCACAAGGCGCTGACGGCGCGGCCAGGCGGCCTTTATCGCGGCCTGTTCGAACGTCAGGTGATCGAGTTCGGACCGAGTGCAGCGGTGGGATGAGGAGGTGGCGCGTGGCTGACGGAGCCTGTCCGGAAGGCACGCCGCCGGAAATGGAAATGACATGAGAGACCTGACACCTGACACGCGGCTCCATTGTAAGCCACATCCTGTCCATGGCGCCCCCGATCGTGGTCGGCATGATCACGATCATGATCTGCCAGCTCGTCGATCTTTATTTCGTCTCCGGACGGGGCAAACGCCGGAGGTTGCTCCAATGCAGGTCGGACCTCAGCCGGCGGCACCTTCCGCGCGCGCAGCGGCGGCGGAATAGGTAGATGCGCTTGTCCCTCGCCCGCCCTGTCCATGGCCGCGGGCAGACGAGGGACGGACGACCATGGCGCTCGCGCTAGCGAAAACTGTTCCAGACGAGACCGACACCCGATAGGAACAACAGGCCGAGCACGACGTCGCCAAAATGCTTGTCGCTAAGGGCGTGATAGATGCGCGCGCCGCACCAGGCGCCGACCAGCGTGCCCGGAAACGCAATCAGCGCGAGCCAGATCACCTGCGTCGCGACCAGGCCTGACGCCGTCTGCAACGCCAGCGCGGCGGCCAGCACCGTGAAATTGAAGAGCTGGAAGATGCCGCGCCGCTCATGCTTGTTCCAGCCGCGGATGTTGGCCCATAGGATCGGCAACGGTCCTGACAATCCGGCGAGGCCACCCAAAATGCCGCCGGCGAAACCGATCGCGCCATCGGCGATCCGGCCGCCGAACTTGAGGGCGAGCGGCCGCTGGTTGAGGTAGAGCGCGGTCGGAAAGATCAGCAACAACACGCCGATGCTGAGCTTGAACACCTTTGGATCGGCCTGGGCGACCATCATGGTCCCCAGCGGCACGCCGGCAAGCCCGCCGATCAGGAACGGCCAGACCAGCGACAGGTCGAAGCTCTTCCACATCGACGGCAGCGTCGAGACTTGCGCGACGACCGAGCAGATCAGCACCAGCGGCACTGCGAGCGACGGCGGCAGCACGTAGAGCCAGATGCCAAGCGCCATCAGCGCGGTGCCGAAGCCGGCCAGCCCCGAGACGAAGCCGCCGGCCAATGCGCCGAAAAGCAACAGCGCGTAGTTGAGCGTATCCACACCAATGTCCTTGTTGTAATCGGCGGTGTACTAGACGATCTGCCGGGCGTCGACCTGTCTGTGCAGCGCGCCTACCAGAATTTGCAACGCCTGGCCGAGCTCGGCGCGATTACGCGCCGCGCCAAGCGATAGTCGCGCCGCATGCGGCGGATGATCGCCGACCACGAAGGCGTCGCTGGCGATAACCGCAAGCCCGTTGCGCAGCAGTTGCGCTGTAACCTCCGTCCGGCTCCGCCCCTCCGGCAGGCGGAGCCAGAGGTGATGCGCAGCAGGTTTGGCCAGGAACTGAAAGCCTTTCAGCGCGCGCTGTGCGAGCTGCTGACGGCCGATCGCCTCGTTGCGGATCGCGGTGATGATGCGATCCGCAACACCGGTCTCGAGCCAATGGGTGACGAGCGCAACCATCAGGGGCGCGGGCATCTGCACTGTCGCCTGAAGATAGCTACGCATCCGTTGCTGCGCGGCAGCGTCTGATGTCACCAGATAGGCCACGCGCAATGCCGGCGCGATGCATTTGGACAGCGTGGTCGCAAGATAGGTCCGTTCTGGAATGAGGTTGGCGATCGGCGAGGCCGAACGGTCCAGCAGACCATAGGCATCGTCCTCGATCAGCGTCGTGTCGGCGTCAAGGATGATCTTCGCAATTGCGCTTCGCCGCTCAGTCGAAAGCGTCGCGGTGGTCGGATTGTGCAGCGTCGGAATGAGATAGACGGCCTTCGGCCTGTGCTCGCGGCACGCCCTGGCCAGTGCGTCAGGAAGGATGCCGCCTTCATCCATCGCGACGCCGATGAGCTTGACGCCGAGCCGCGCGGCGACCGCTCTGATGCCGGGGAAGGTGAGGGCTTCCGTCAACACGACGTCGCCCGGCCCGGCGAGATAGGCGATGAGGTTGAACAGGATCGTCTGCGTGCCGGGAAAGACCACGAGCCGGTCGGCGCGGACATCGGGAACGCGCGTCCGCATCCACTTCGCGACGACATCGAGCTCGTGCGGGCTGCCGCCAGGCGGCTGGTAGTTGAGATAGGCGGTCAGCCCGGATTGCTGGCGGATCGCCTCGAGACCGGCAAGGATGCGTTCATCGAGCTGCGCCTCCAGCGGATGCGGCGGCACGTTCATCGACAGATCAATCGTGACCGGGTGCGGCAGGTCGATAGTGCGGCGCGCGCTCGTCTGCGACACGAACGAGCCCTGTCCGACCCGTGCTTCCAAAATCCCGCGCCGCCGTGCCTCGGTATAGGCACGCGTCACCGTGGTGAGATCGAGGCGAAGTGCTTTCGCCAGCGCGCGCTGCGTCGGCAGTTGCTGGCCGCGCACCAGCCTCCCTGCGGCGATGTCGGCCTCCATGGCGTCGACGATGCGCTGATAGCGCGGGCCGCTGAGCTCGGCGATTGTAGGGACCCAATCCATGCAAATTTGACCATTTTCTTTGAATGTATGGATGCAAGATATTATTGTATGGATCGTTGGAAAGAAAGAGGTGTGGTCATGGCGACCGGTTCGGTCTCTCTGGCGAAGGCGATGTGGCGGGGCTTTCGCGGCAGGTGTCCGCATTGCGGCGAGGGCCACGTGTTCAAGCGCTTCCTGAAAATCGCCGACAGCTGCGATGTCTGTGGCGAAGAGCTGTTTCACCATCGCGCCGATGATTTGCCCGCCTATCTCGTCATCGTCGTGGTCGGCCATCTCGTGGTGCCGGCGATCCTCGCGATCGAGACGGCTTATGCACCGCCAGTCTGGCTGCAATTGGCAGTGTGGCTGCCGGTGACGCTGTTTGCTTCGCTCGCTTTGTTGCAGCCGACCAAGGGCGCCATCGTCGGACTGCAATGGCAAATCGGCATGCACGGCTTTGAGGAAGCCAAGCGGCGGCGCGAAGCCGGTCGGCTCGCGCCTGTGCTCGTGAAGGCCAAACCCACACCGCGAGCTGCCTGAGCATTCGTCGCGACGTTTACATCGCCTGGCCGGCCGCTACACTCCATCGTACCAAACAAAAAAACGATGGAAACGCCGATGACCGCACGCTCGCCCAAAACCTTCCTGCTTTGTCATGGCGCCTGGTCCGGCGGGTGGGCCTGGAGGAAGATGCATCCGCTGATGGTGCAGGCCGGCCATCGCCTGGTGACGCCGACCTACACGGGCCTCGGTGAGCGGTCGCATCTCGCGAATCATTCGATCGACCTGGAGACGCATATCCAGGACATCGTCAACGTCATCAAGTTCGACGACCTCAGCGACATCGTGCTGCTCGGCCACAGCTATGGCGGCATGGTCGCGACCGGCGTCGCCGATCGCGCGCGCGATCGCGTGTCGCAACTGATCTATCTCGACGCCTTCGTGCCGCGCGATGGCCAGTCGCTGTTCGATCTCAACGACGCCGGGCGCGAGTCGATGCGCAAGTCAGCAAGCTCCGGCGATGGTTACCGCATTCCGCCCAACCCACCGCCGCCGGATACGCCGCAAGCCGATCTCGACTGGCTCAACGCGCGCCGCATTAACATGCCGCTCAAATGTTTCGAGACGCGCTTGAGGCTCGAACACGGCGAGCCCGCGATGCCGCGCAGCTACATCTATTGCACACGCATTCCGCCTGGCGACGTGTTCGGGCAGTTCGCCAAGCGCACGAAGAACGAGGAGGGCTGGCGCTATTTCGAGCTCGACGCGAGCCACGCGCCGAACGTCACAGCGCCGGAGGCGTTGATGGGTGTGTTGAACGAAATCGTCGGCTAGTGCCTCCGTCATTCCGGGGCTCGCGAAGCGAGAGCCCGGAGTCCATTCCTCCACCAGCTCAGCCGCCCATGGATTCCGGGTTCGTGCTGCGCACGCCCCGGAATGACGACCATCGAAATTGGTGAGGGGCCCGGCACGTTAGCGCCAGGCCCCTCGTTGCAAGATATCAGCCGGCCTGTAAGCCGGGTTCTGTAGGGCACCGCCAGCTTGCGCAAGCGATACGTGACGGCCATTCCTCTGGGGCCATGTTTGCACATGGCCTCGAGCAACCTACCCGGACGGCGGGCCTGACATCGCCCCGCGGCGTTATCGCTTTCGCGAACAGCCCGCTCAAGCCGTCCCTATTCGGTTTTGCTCCCGGTGGGGTTTGCCATGCCGGCTCCGTTGCCGGAACCGCGGTGCGCTCTTACCGCACCTTTTCACCCTTGCCTCGCCTGAGCCCCGAAGGGCGACGGCGGGGCGGTTCGTTCTCTGTGGCACTTTCCCTGGGGTCGCCCCCGCCGGACGTTATCCGGCACCGCATGTCAAGGGAGCCCGGACTTTCCTCCCCGGCGGCCTTTCGACACTTGCCGGAGCGGCCGTCCGGCCGACTGACGGTGTACGCAATGGGCATTTATGACGGTTTCGTCAAGGCGATATCGTTCCGCACGACATGCAAAATAATTTATCCTGAAGATGTCGTTTGATGTTTGCCCCGTTCGACCGGATGTCGGCGATCCAGCCGAGCAACAGGAGTGAAGCGATGCAGTATCTGCTGATGATCTACCAGAACGAGGTCGAGTACGCGAAGAACGACGCTGCAACCAGCCAGAAGATGATGGCCGAATATCAGACCTTCACGCAAGGCATCATCCAGAGCGGCAACTTCAAGGCCGGCGACCGGTTGCAGCCGACCACGACCGCGACGACCGTGCGCGTGCGCGACGGCAAGACGCTGACGACCGACGGCCCGTTTGCGGAGACGCGCGAGCAGCTCGGCGGCTACTATCTCGTCGAGGCCAAGGATCTCGATGCGGCGATCGCGATCGCGGCGCGGATCCCCGGCGCGCGCACCGGCTCGATCGAGGTGCGTCCGATCTGGGTGTATGACAAGTGACGGCGTAGTGCGTATCGGCGCATGACCCCTTCCAAGATCGAAACCATTTTCCGCGACGAGGCGGGGCGGGCGCTGGCCACGCTGATCCGCCTCGTCGGTGATTTCGATCTCGCCGAGGACGCGCTCCAGGACGCCTTTGCAGTCGCACTGGAGCGCTGGTCTGCGCGCGAGTTGCCCGATAATCCGCGCGCCTGGCTCGTCAATGTCGGACGCAACAAGGCGATCGATCGCATCCGCCGCCGGGCGGCATTTCGCGGCAAGCAGCAGGCGCTCGTGCATGAGCTCGCGCTGAATGCGCAAGCGCCCGACGAGCCAGCGTCGATGCTCGACGACGATATGCTGCGGCTGATCTTCACCTGCTGTCATCCCGCGTTCGCGCCCGAAGTCCAGGTCGCGCTGACGCTGCGCACGGTATGCGGGCTCACCACGGCGCAGGTCGCGCGCGCCTTTCTGGTCAGCGAGGAGGCAATGGGACAGCGGCTCGTCCGTGCCAAGCAGAAGATCAGGCTCGCCGGCATTCCCTACGAGGTACCGGAGCGCGACGCGCTGGAGCTGCGTCTCAACGGTGTGCTCGCCGTGATCTACCTCGTCTTCACCGAAGGCTATGTTGCGACGTCGGGCGCGGACCTGATGCGGCCGGATCTTGCGGTCGAGGCGATCCGGCTCGGCCGATTGCTCGACTGCCTGATGCCTGATCGTGCTGGTATCAAGGGCCTGCTGTCGCTGATGCTGCTGCACGATGCGCGCCGCGCCGGGCGCGAGACGTCCGCCGGCGACATCGTGCTGCTGGAGGATCAGGACCGTACGCTGTGGGACCGTGCGCAGATCGAGGAAGGCTTGCGTCTGGTCGACGATGCGCTGCGCGTGCCAGGCCGACCGCAGCCCTACGCCGTGCAGGCAGCGATTGCCGCGCTCCACGCGCGGGCGCCGAGTTATGCGGAGACTGACTGGCCGCAAATCGCCGGACTCTACGAAGTGCTGCTACGGATCAACCCGTCTCCAGTGATCGAGTTAAACCATGCGGCAGCCGTGTCGATGGTCGACGGCCCGGCACGTGCGCTCGACCTCGTCGGCGCGATTGCAGCGCGCGGCGGGCTCGACGGCTATGAGCTGCTGCCTGCGGTGCGCGCGGATTTGCTGCGAAGGCTGGGCCGGAAGCAAGAGGCGCGCGAGGCATATGTCGCGGCGACGGCGGCGACGCAGCTCGAGCCGCTGCGGAGGCTGTATGCGCGACGGATGAGGGAACTCGCGTAGTCGCCACACTTCGTCATTTGCGAGGAGCTCGCGACAAAATTGCGGAGCAATTTTGCGCTGAAGCGGGAAAGCAATCCAGACTGTCAGTTCCTCATCCTGAGGAGCGCGGAACGCGCGTCTCGAAGGATGAAGGCCCGGCTCTCGGCCTCGCCCTTCGAGACGCCACGCAAGCGCGGCTCCTCATGGCGAGGGTCTACCTCGCCGTCACTTCGATGCGATGGTCGTACCTTCGGCCGGCAAACTCGCCAGCAGTGCCTGCAAGGTCGATAGTGTCGAGTGATCGGCGACGCCGTCCAGCCGCGCCGGGCGGAAATGGCGCTGGAAGGCGGTGACGACCTCCATCGTCGTCGCATCGTACTTGCCGGTGAGCGGAACGCCGTAGCCGTATTTCGCAAGCGCCTGCTGCAGGCTCAGCACCTCGTCGCTGATGGTGCCGAGCATCACGCTCTCGCCGCGCACGATCGGCGCCGGCGTCACCCAGTGACCGACTCCGGAATTGGCCAGCGAATGCCACGGGAATTTCTCGCCGGGATCCTTCTTGCGTGCTGGCGCCACATCCGAATGGCCGAGCACCCGGTGCGGGGCCACCTTGCGGCGAAGCATGATGCCGCGGCAGAGCGCGATCACGGCGGCAATCTGACGCAGCGGGAACTCCGGATAGCCCCAGTCATGACCGCGATTGACGATCTCAATGCCGATCGAGCAGGAGTTGACGTCGTCCTCGCCCGCCCATGACGAGACACCGGCGTGCCAGGCGCGCTTGCTCTCCGGCACGCATTGCACGATGCGGCCGTCCTCCAGCACGACGTAGTGAGCCGAGACCTCGGTGCCCGCCGTGCAGAGCCGCGCCAGCGCACCCTCGACATCGGGCATGCCGGTGTAGTGCAACAGGATCATGTCCGGCAGGCGGCCCTTGTTGCGCTCGCCGTAGTTCGGAGAGGGGATGATGTCGGAGACGATGGAGGAATCGGGGTCGAACGTCCGCATGCTCGCCGCGGCCTTGGGAACCGGGAGTACGCGTTGACGCTTCGAATCAGATCCCGGTGACGCGGACGAACCAGACGACATTATTGAGGCTCAATCGGACGAGAGCGGCGGGCTCTTCAAGCCCTTCACTTTACTATTCCTTTACCCTTGCGGCCGCGCAATCGCCGGTGTCGGTTAACGGGCGCATTTTGCGGCAGGTGTGTGGATGACGCATCACCACGAATATTACCTTTTTGACTTGTAATCGAACCATCAACGCTTTCTTAACGCTAAGGGCCGTTACTGAGAGGTGAAGAGCCGCCCCGCGTCCGGAGGCGGCCAACGCGTTTTTTGCTCGAAATCCCATGGCTGCCCGACAAATTCCATGCGGAAAACAGGGTCTGCAGCCTGGGACCGCCGGGCTGGGCGAACGCGCCGTACAGGGGTCGAGCCGTGGAACCGCCGCGAAGCGGAACAGACGTGATGGGCGGGTTACCCGTCGTTCTCGCCCGCGCGCCGAGCGAGCCGGGCACATGAGCCCGGCTGACCACATTCCCGTTCTCGGCCGCGAGGCGATCGAGCATCTCGCGCCGCGCGAGCGCGGCGTCTATGTCGATGCGACCTTCGGTGGCGGCGGCTACAGCCGCGCCATCCTGGATGTGCCGGGAACCCGTGTCGTCGGCATCGACCGCGATCGCACGGCGATCGCCGGTGGCTTTGATCTGGTCGACCGGTCTGGCGGGCGCCTGACGCTCGTCGAAGACCGCTTCTCGAACCTCGCCGAGGTCTGCGCCGCGCAAGGCGTTGGCGCTGTCGACGGCGTCGTCATGGACGTCGGCGTCTCCTCGATGCAGCTCGACCAGGCCGGCCGCGGCTTCTCGTTCCGGCTCGACGGCCCGCTCGACATGCGGATGGGCCAGGCGGGGCCGACAGCCGCGGACGTGGTCGCAAAGGCATCCGAAAGCGACCTTGCGGACATCATCTATCTCTTCGGCGAGGAGCGGCATTCGCGCAAGGTCGCGCGCGCCATCGTCATGGCACGTCAGGAAGCGCCGATCACGACCACGCGCGCGCTCGCCGATCTCGTTGGAAGGGTCGTACGCTCGAAGCCCGGCGACATCCATCCGGCGACGCGGACGTTCCAGGGCCTGCGCATCTTCGTCAATGAAGAGCTCGAAGAGCTGGAGACCGCTCTCGCGGCTGCCGAACGCGTGCTGAGGCCCGGCGGTCGGCTGGTCGTGGTGTCCTTCCATTCGCTGGAAGACCGCATCGTCAAGAATTTCCTCAGCGAGCGCGCCAAGACCGGCGGCGGCTCGCGGCATCTGCCGGAGGTCGCGCAGCTGCCGCCGAGCTTCCGGCTTCTGACGCGGCGTCCCGTCGTCGCGGGCGAGGCGGAAATCGCGCATAATCCGCGCGCGCGTTCCGCGAAGCTGCGCGCCGCCGAGCGGACCGCGGCTGCCGCGCATGCCGAGGGCGAGTCATCGTCCTGGCCGCGCCTTTCCGACGTCATGAGGGGTGGCTAGCGCATGCGCATCATCCACCTCCTCGTCATCGGCGCGCTGATCTTCGCCGCGGCCTATGTCTACCGGATCAAGATGGAGTCCACCGCCCGCACCGAGCGGGTGCTGCGGCTGCATGCCGACATCCGCGAGCAGCGCGATGCCATCGCCGCGCTGCGCTCCGAATGGGCCAAGCTCGATGCGCCGCTGCGGCTGCAAGGACTTGCCGAGCGGCATCTGTCGCTCAAGCCCGTCAACGGCACGCAATACGACCAGCTGAAGAACTTGCCGGATCGTCCGCCGCGGCTCGTCAAGCCGGGCGAGCCCGATCCGATCGGCGCCATGATCAACACCATTGAAGCGGCGACCGATGCCGACACGGTCACGGGTTCGGTGCCGCAGCCGGAGGACAAGCAATGAGCGCTGCCGCTCCGGGCAAACCCGCAAAGCCTTCGGAACGGTCAAGTGAGCCTTGGCGTCAGCGGCTGGTCCGCAGCCTGCTCTACGGGCGCAACGTCGATCGCGCAGCCAAGGCGCGCGCGCGCGTCGGCCTTGCGATCCTGGCGTTTTCGGTCGTCTATGTGCTCATCGGCGGCCGTCTCGTGATGTTCGCCATCGGTGCCGACGTCCACAGCGCCCGCCGCGGCGGGGCGCAGGACGTGGTTGCGACCGCGCGGCCCGACATCGTCGATCGCAACGGCGAGATTCTCGCCACCGACGTCAAGGCGCCGAGCCTGTTCGGGGAGCCGCGCCGCATCATCGACAAGGACGAGGCGATCGAACTCCTGACTGCCACCGTGCCTGACCTCGACGAGGCCGAGGTGCGCGAGCGCCTGTCCTCGCGAAAGGGTTTCGTCTGGCTGAAGCGGGAGATCACGCCGAAGCAACAGCAGGAGATCCACAAGCTCGGCATTCCCGGCATCGGCTTCCTGCGCGAGAACAAGCGCGTCTATCCG
Organism: Bradyrhizobium sp. CB82; assembly: GCF_029714405.1. Taxonomy (NCBI): domain Bacteria; kingdom Pseudomonadati; phylum Pseudomonadota; class Alphaproteobacteria; order Hyphomicrobiales; family Nitrobacteraceae; genus Bradyrhizobium; species Bradyrhizobium sp. CB82. The sequence continues at coordinate 2,465,413 of NZ_CP121650.1, forward strand.
ACCGGCAACGAGGTCGCCCACCTCATCGGTCTCGTCAACATCGACAACCAGGGCATCGCCGGCATGGAGAAGTGGCTCGACAACAACGGGCTCGCCGACCTCCACCGTGCGGGCTTTGCCACTGACCGCCTGCAAAAGCCGATCGAGCTGTCGGTCGACTTGCGCGTCGAGCATGCGCTGCGCGACGAGCTGCTCAAGGCGAAGGAGAAGTTCCACGCCAAGGCCGCCTCCGGCCTCGTCACCAACGTCAATACCGGCGAGATCGTGGCGATGGTGTCGGTGCCGGATTTCGACCCGAACAATCCCAAGGAAGCCCACGACCCCGATCGCATCAACCGCCTGACCACAGGCGTCTACGAGATGGGCTCGACCTTCAAGGCCTTCACGCTCGCGATGGCGCTCGACACCGGCAAATATGATCTCAACTCGATGTGGGACGCGCGAGGGGCGCTGCACTACGGCAAGTTCGCGATCCATGACGATGAGCCGAAGGGCCGTTTCCTTTCCATGAAGGAGGTCTTTACCTTCTCGTCCAACGTCGGCGCGGCACGCATCGCGCTGTCGCAAGGTGTGGAGGCGCACAAGGCGTTCCTGCGCAAGATGGGTCAGCTCGAGCGGCTGCGCACCGAGCTGCCGGAGAGTGCCTCGCCCATCCTGCCGCGGCGCTGGAGCGAGTTGAACACCATCACCATCGCATTTGGCCACGGCATGGCGGTCGCTCCGTTGCAGGCCGTAATGGGCGTCAGCGCCCTTGCGAACGGTGGCCTGCTGATTCCCCCGACCTTCCTCAAACGTTCCGAGGAGGAAGCGCGGGCCATCGCCAAGCGCGTGATCAAGCCGGAGACCTCTGAAAAGATGCGTTTCCTGATGCGGCTGAACGCGGAAGTCGGAACTGCACGCAAGGCCGATGTGAAAGGCTACTATATCGGCGGCAAGACCGGTACCGCGGAGAAGGTCGTCAATGGCCGTTATGCCAAGAAGAGGGTGCTGACCGCCTTTACCGCGATCCTTCCGGCGGACAAGCCGAAGTATCAGCTCCTGATCATGCTCGATGAGCCGCAGCCGCTCAAGGAAACCTACGGGTTCATCACGTCGGGCTGGAACGCCGTTCCGACTGCGGGCAACGTCATCGCCCGTATCGCACCGCTGCTCGGAATCGAGCCCCGTTTCGACCTGCCGCCGTCCGACCGCCTTATTCTTGCAGCATCCAGGACAACCCAGTAAGCCGTACCCAGGCTGCCCCGAGTCGGCCCCGGACCCCGCTACTCGACTGGAAGGCCATGAAACTGCGCGACCTCTTAGGTCAGGATTGTCTGGGCAATGATGCCGCAATCGAGCCCGCTGTCGCGGCGCTGGATGTGACCGGGCTTGCGCTCGACAGCCGCGTGGTCAAGCCAGGCGATTTCTTCTTCGCGCTTGCGGGCAGCAAGACCGACGGCGCGCGCTTCATCGATGCTGCCGTTGCCGCGGGCGCGGTGGCGGTCGCCGGCGACCACGCACCGGCCGGCTGCAAGGCGCCGTTCATCGTGGTCTCCAATCCACGCCGCGCGCTGGCGCTGGCGGCGGCAAAATTCTTTCCCGCCCAGCCTGCGACCATCGCGGCGGTGACCGGCACCAGCGGCAAGACGTCGGTCGCGGCCTTCACGCGGCAGATCTGGGAGCGGCTCGGCCACGTCTCTGCGAGCATCGGGACCATCGGTCTCGTCTCGCCGAAACGTACCGTCTATGGGTCGCTGACGACGCCAGATCCGATCGAACTGCACCGGCAGCTCGATGAGATCGCGCGTGATGGCGTCACGCATCTTGCGTTCGAAGCGTCCTCGCACGGGCTCGATCAATACCGCCTCGACGGCGTGCGCGTCGCGGCGGGCGGCTTCACCAATCTCTCGCGCGACCACATGGATTATCACCCCTCAGTCGCGCACTATCTTGCAGCGAAGCTGCGGTTGTTCCGCGATCTGGTTCCGCCGGGTGGCGCGGCCGTGATCTCCGCCGATCATGATTGCTCGGCCGAGGCGATCGAAGCCGCGACATCGCGCGGCTTGCGCGTGATGGCGGTCGGCCGCAACGGCGACGGGGCAGGCGAGGGCGTCCGTCTCGTCGATGCCAAGGTCGAAGGCTTTTCGCAAGCGCTCGCAATCGAGCATCGCGGCAAGGCGTACTCGATCAGGCTGCCGCTGGTCGGCGCTTTCCAGATCGAAAACGCGCTGGTCGCCGCTGGCCTTGCGATCGGCACCGGCAGCGATGCGGCGAATGTGTTTGCGAGCCTCGAACATCTCGAAGGCGCCAAGGGTCGGCTCGAGCTCGTCGGCGAGCGCAACGGCGCGCCGATCTTCGTCGACTACGCCCACAAGCCGGATGCATTGGTCAAGGCACTTCAGGCGCTGCGGCCTTATGCGAAGCGCAAGCTGATCGTCGTGTTCGGCGCCGGCGGCGATCGCGATGCCGGCAAGCGGCCGATCATGGGCGCGATCGCGGCCGACAATGCCGACGGCGTCATCATCACGGACGACAATCCGCGCAGCGAAAAGCCGGAAGCCATTCGCGCCGCGATCCTCGCAGCTGCAAAGGGCGCGAAGGAGATCGGTGATCGCGCCGCTGCGATCCGCGCAGCGATCGAGGAGCTCGAGCCGGGCGATGCGCTGCTGATCGCCGGCAAGGGCCACGAGACCGGGCAGATCATCGGCGGCGATGTGCTGCCGTTCAGCGATCACGAAGCGGTCGCCGCCGCATTAGCGACGAGGGTTGCATGAGCGCGCCATTGTGGACGGTTGCCGAGGTGGCGCGTGCGTTGGGGATCGCAGGATCCTTCCCCGACACGGCCATCGATTTCGTCACCCAGGACAGCCGACTGGTGAAGCCGGGCAGCCTGTTCGTCGCGCTGAGCGGCACGCCGAGCGGCGGCTTCATCTCGGCCTTCGCCAGCGCGCGCGACGGCTGGGAATTTGCCGACAAGGCCGAAGCCTCGGGCGCGGTCGCGATGATCGTGCCGCACGAGATCGCGGGCATCCGCATCCCGCAGCTCGTCGTCAAGGACACGCTGATCGACGGCCTCTGGGGCCTCGCGCGTACCGCCCGCGCCCGCTTTGCGGGGCCGGTCATCGGGCTCACGGGCAGCGCCGGCAAGACCAGCACCAAGGAATATCTCGCGGCCTATCCGAACGCCTATGCGAGCCCGTCCAGCTTCAACAATTTCTGGGGCGTGCCGCTGACGCTGTGCAATGCGGGGCCTGATGCCAGCCTCTGGGTCGTCGAGATGGGCATGAACCAGAGCGGCGAGATCGCGCGGCTGAGCGGGCTGACACGGCCGACGGTGGCGCTGGTCGTCAACGTGCAGCCGGTGCATCTGGAAAAGCTCGGCTCGCTCGAAGCGATCCGGCGCGAGAAGGTCTCGATTGCATTGGGCCTGCCGAACGACGGCGTGCTGGTGCTGCCGGCCGATATCGCCGCACCCGAATGGCGTGGCAAGGTCATCCGCTTCGGCGACGCCGCCGAGGTGCGCGAGGTCGGGTATACGCCACAGGGCGAAAGCTGGCAGGTGAGGGCGCTGGTCGGCGGCAAGGAGATCGACTTCAGTCTCACGCCCGGCGCGCCGCACCGCGTCCACAATGCGCTGGCCGCGCTGGCGTCGATTCATGCAGCCGATCTCGATGCGGCTGCGTTCGCGGCAAGGCTCGATGGCGTCGGCATCATGACCGGCCGCGGCGTCGAGCAGACCGTCGGCGGCGTCACCGTGATCGACGACAGCTTCAACGGCAATCCGGCCAGCATGGCCGCGGCTCTGGAAAGCCTCAAGGCGCGCCACATGACCGGCGGTCGCCGCATCGCCGTGATCGGCGACATGCTCGAGCTCGGAACTGACGCGCCGTCCTATCACGTCAGCCTTGCAAAACATCTCGACGGCATCGACGGCGTCTACTGCGTCGGTCCCTTGATGCATCATCTCTACCAGAAGCTGCCGCCGGCCAAGGGCCTTGGCTGGCATGACGACCCCGTCACGTTGGCCCCGCGAGATGTTGCGGATCTGCTGAAGGCAGGCGATGTCGTGGTTGTCAAGGGCAGCAAGAAGATGTTCTGGGTCAACAAGTTTGTGCCGGGGCTAGTGGCCGCCTTGCAGGCAAAGGCGTAAACTGGTTAAGCGCCGTGTCTGATCCCACCATCCCCGGCCGTCCGGTTTTTGAGGGGCGCCCGACCACATCATGAGGGCCGGCGAATGCGCCAAAAGCGCTTTCCGGCAGGGCCGCACGCGAAGAGGCGGTATAGGACTGTCTGAATGTTTTACTGGCTGATCGAGCTGTCCAACACGTTTCCAAGTTTTGGTGCGTTTCGCACCCTGCTGAACGTCTTCCGCTACATCACGTTCCGCACCGGCGGTGCCGTCGTCACCGGCGCGCTGTTCGTGTTCCTGTTCGGGCCGTGGATCATCGATCATTTGCGCATCCGCCAGGGCAAGGGCCAGCCGATCCGGGTCGATGGCCCGCAATCGCATCTAGCCAAGAAAGGCACGCCCACCATGGGCGGGCTGATGATCCTGTCCGGCCTCACGGTCGGCACGGTGCTGTGGGCCAACCCGCTCAATCCCTATGTCTGGATTGTGCTCGCGGTGACGCTCGGCTTCGGCTTCGTCGGCTTCTATGACGATTACCTGAAGGTGACCAAGCAGACGACGAGCGGGTTCGGCGGCAAGCTCCGCCTGCTGATCGAGGCGATCATCGCGCTGGTCGCCTGCTACGCGCTGGTGCGGCTCAACCGCGATCCCTCCTCCACCGCGCTGGCGATTCCCTTCTTCAAGGACGTCGTGCTGCACTTCGGCTGGTTCTTCGTGATCTTCGGCGCCTTCGTCATCGTCGGCGCCGGCAACGCAGTGAACCTCACTGACGGCCTCGATGGCCTCGCCATCGTGCCGGTGATGATCGCGACCGCGAGCTTCGCCATGATCGCCTATCTCGCCGGTAACGCCGTGTTCGCCGACTACCTTCAGATCAAATATGTCGCGGGCACCGGCGAGCTCGCGGTGCTCTGCGGCGCGCTATTGGGTGCGGGGCTCGGCTTCCTCTGGTTCAACGCGCCGCCGGCCTCCATCTTCATGGGCGACACCGGCTCGCTTGCCCTCGGCGGCATGCTCGGCTCGATCGCCGTTGCGGTGAAGCACGAGATCGTGCTCGCCGTGATCGGCGGCCTGTTCGTCCTCGAGGCCGTCTCGGTGATCGTGCAGGTCGTCTCGTTCAAGCTGACCGGAAAACGCATCTTCAAGATGGCGCCGATCCATCACCACTTCGAGCAGCTCGGCTGGACTGAGCCGCAGATCGTGATCCGCTTCTGGATCATCTCGGTGATGCTGGCGCTGGCCGGCCTCTCCACGCTGAAGCTGCGGTGATCGATCGATGATCCCGGTCACGTCCTTTGCCGGCAAGACGGTCGCGGTCTTCGGCCTCGGCGGCTCGGGTCTTGCAAGCTGCCACGCGCTGAAAGCCGGTGGCGCCGAGGTGATCGCCGGCGACGACAGCGCCGACAATCTCGCCAAGGCCGCGCAGGAAGGTTTCATCACCGCCGATCTGCGCAGTGTCCCGTGGGCGAATTTTTCGGCGCTGGTGCTCGCGCCCGGCGTGCCGCTCACCCATCCTGCGCCGCACTGGAGCGTGCTGAAAGCGCGCGAGGCCGGCGTCGAGGTGATCGGCGACATCGAGCTGTTCTGCCGCGAGCGGCGGCGCCACGCGCCGAACGCGCCGTTCGTCGCCATCACCGGCACCAACGGCAAGTCGACCACCACGGCGCTGATCGCGCATCTCACCAAGGTGGCCGGCTACGACACCCAGATGGGCGGCAATATCGGCACCGCGATCCTGTCGCTGGGGCCGCCGCGCATGGGCCGCGTCCATGTTGTCGAGATGTCGTCCTACCAGATCGACCTCACGCCGTCGCTCGATCCCTCCGCCGGCATTTTGCTCAATGTCAGCGAGGACCACATCGATCGCCACGGCACCATCCAGCACTATGCCGAGGTGAAGGAGCGTCTCGTCGCCGGCGTGCAAGCAAACGGCACCTCCATCGTCGGCGTCGACGACGGCTGGTGCCGCGACATCGCCGACCGGCTCGACCGCGCCGGCAAGAATGTGGTGCGCATCTCCGTCAGGAATCCGCTAGCCTCCGGAATCTATGTCGAGCACGGCACGGTTCTGCGCGCCTCGGGCGGCGCGCGCAGCGAGGTCGCAAGGCTCGGCGGCATCGGCTCGCTGCGCGGCCTGCACAATGCGCAGAACGCCGCCTGCGCCTCCGCCGCCGCGCTCTCCATGGGCATCAGCCTCGATGTCTTGCAGAACGGCCTGCGCAGCTTCCCGGGCCTTGCGCATCGCATGGAGCAGGTCGGGCGTCGCGGCAACGTGCTGTTCGTCAACGACTCCAAGGGCACCAACGCGGATGCCGCCGCGCACGCGCTGTCGTCCTTTGCCGACATCTTCTGGATCGCCGGCGGCAAGCCGAAGATGGGCGGCATCACCAGCCTCACGGGCTTCTTCCCGCGCATCCGAAAGGCCTATCTGATCGGCGAGGCCGCGCAGGAGTTTTCCGGCACGCTTGGCAGCCAGGTGCCGCACGAGATCAGCCAGACGCTGGACGTTGCGGTCGAGCACGCGGCGCGCGACGCCGAAGCCTCAGGCCTCAACGAGGCCGTCGTGCTGCTCTCGCCCGCCTGCGCCTCGTTCGACCAGTACCGCAATTTCGAGATCCGCGGCGCGAAGTTCCGCGAGCTGGTCCAGGCGCTGCCCGGCGTGAAAGCGGTGGTGTAGGGCACGTCGGCTCTACAATCTCCGCTGTCGTCGCCCGGCTTGACCGGGCGACCCAGTACTCCAGAGGCGGCCGTGATTGAACCGAGAGGCCGCGGCGTACTGGATGCCCCGGTCAAGCCGTGGCATGACAGTGTGTTTGTGGCATCGGCGGAGTTCATCCACAAACATCCGCAATTCCTTAACCCCCCGGTAACCAACCTCGGCGACCAATGGGCTGATCTCTGTCCGAAAGTCGGCCGCCATGCTCTCCCGTGAAGAACGCACCCCCTTTTCCGAGTGGTGGTGGACCGTCGACAAGCCGCTGCTCGGCGTCATCCTGGCGCTGATGCTGACCGGGGTAATCCTGTCGCTGGCAGCGAGCCCGCCGGTTGCGACCCGCATCGGGCTCGATCCCTTCCACTTCTTCAGCCGGCACGTAATGTTCTTGGCTCCGTCCTTCGTCGTCCTGATCGGCGTGTCGTTTCTGTCGCCGCGCGCGATCCGGCGGAGCGCGCTGATCATCTTCGCGATTAGCATCATCCTGATCGTGGTGACGCTCGCCGTCGGTCCCGAGGTGAAGGGCTCGCGGCGCTGGATCACGCTGCTCGGCGTCAACATCCAGGCCTCCGAGGCCGCAAAACCGTCCTTCGTCGTCATCGCCGCCTGGCTGTTCGCGGAATCGACCAAGCGGCCGGAAATGCCGGCGACTTCGATGGCGCTGGTGCTGCTGTTGATGCTGGTCTCGCTCCTCGTCATGGAGCCCGATTTCGGCCAGACCATGCTGATCCTGATGGTGTGGGGCGCGCTGTTCTTCATCGCGGGCATGCGCATGATCTGGGTGTTCGGGCTCGCGGGCGCCGCCTCCGCCGGCCTGTTCAGCGCCTATCTCTTCGTTCCCCACGTCGCCGGGCGCATCAAGCGGTTCATGAATCCGGCTTCCGGCGATACCTTCCAGGTCGATACCGCGATGGAAGCCTTCTACAACGGCGGCTGGTTCGGCTTAGGGCCGGGCGAGGGCATTGCCAAGCGCAGCCTGCCGGACAGCCACACCGACTTCGTGTTCGCGGTCGCCGCCGAGGAGTTCGGCATCATCCTGTGCCTTGCGATGCTGGCGCTGTTCGCCTTCATCGTCATCCGCACGCTGTCGCGCGCCTATGCCAATGAGGACATGTTCTCGCGCTTCGCGGCCTCCGGCCTTGCCATCCTGTTCGGTGTGCAGGCCGCGATCAACATGTCTGTCAATCTGCAACTGATCCCTGCCAAGGGCATGACGCTGCCGTTCATCTCTTACGGCGGCTCCTCGATCGTGACGCTCGCCTATGGTGTCGGCATGATGTTGGCGCTGACGCGGTTGCGGCCGCGCACCGAGGTCGAGTCGATCGGCCACGCCGAGGCGATGCGCAGCTACGCGTGAACCGTCATTGCGAGGAGCGAAGCGACGAAGCAATCCAGACTGCCTACGCGGTGACAGTCTGGATTGCTTCGCTTCGCTCGCAATGACGGGTGAGACCCTGTAAAATCATCCGTCATGGACACCTCCCCCCTGATTCTTCTCGCCGCGGGCGGCACCGGCGGCCATCTGTTCCCGGCCGAAGCGCTCGGCGTCGAATTGGTCCGGCGCGGGTTTCGCGTGCGCCTCGTCACGGACGCGCGAGCGCTTCGTTACAGCGGGCTGTTCAGCAAGGACATGATTGACGTCGTGGCCAGCGAGACCGCGCGCGGCCGCAATCCGCTGCAGCTTGCCCATGCCGGCCTCACGCTCGCTGCCGGCACGCTGTCGGCCTTCAATCTGATGCGCCGGTCGAAGCCCGTCGCAGTGGTTGGCTTCGGAGGCTATCCGACGCTGCCACCATTGATCGCAGCCAGGCTCGCCGGCGTGCCAGGCATCATCCACGATGCCAACGCGGTGCTCGGCCGCGCCAACCGTTTCCTTGCGCGCCACGTTCGCGCCATCGCGACGTCCCTGCCGGGCGTGCTCGACCGTGATCCTGCATTGGCGCCGAAGACCACGACCGTTGGCACGCCGATGCGTCCGGCGATTCTCGCAGCTGCCGCGGTGAAATACATGCGGCCGGAGCCGAATGGGCCACTCCGCCTGCTCGTCGTCGGCGGCAGCCAGGGCGCGCGCATCATGGCCGACATCGTGCCGGGTGCGATCGAGCGGCTCGAGCCGAACCTGTGGAGCCGGCTGATCCTCACCCAGCAGGTCCGCGAAGAGGACATGACGCGGGTGCGGGCGGTCTACGACAAGCTCAAGATCAACGCCGAGCTCGCGCCGTTCTTCACCGATCTGCCGGCGCGGCTTGCCTCCAATCATCTCGTCGTGTCGCGCTCCGGCGCCGGCACGGTCGCCGAGCTCGCCGCAATCGGGCGGCCCTCGATCCTGGTACCGCTGCCCGGGTCGATCGACCAGGACCAGTTCGCCAATGCCGGCGTGCTCGCCCGGGTCAACGGCGGCTTGCGCATTCCCCAGACCGAGTTCACCTCCGATCGGCTGGCCGCCGAAATCTCCGCTTTCGCCGTTGAGCCCGCGCGCCTCGCCGCCATGGCCGAGGCTGCCCGCGGCGCCGGCCGGCTCGACGCCGCCGAGCGGCTGGCCGATCTCGTGGTCAAAGTCGCCGGACTCTGACGCCTGTTCTGCCTCGGAATGACCAAAAATGCCCCTTGTCATGCCCCGCGAAAGCGGGGCATCCAGTATCCGGCGCCGCTGATTTGAATCTCGGGCGGCGCGGAGTACTGGATCGTCCGCATTCGCGGACGATGACCCTGAGGAACCCACATGAGACTGCCGCGCGGGATCGGAGCCATCCACTTCGTCGGGATCGGCGGTATCGGTATGAGCGGCATTGCCGAGGTGCTGGTCAATCTCGGCTACACCGTGCAGGGCTCGGACGCCTCCGACAATTACAATCTCGAGCGGCTGCGCAAGAAGGGCGCAAAGGTCTCGGTTGGCCACAAGGCCGAGAACGTCGACGGCGCCGACGTCGTCGTGGTCTCCTCCGCGATCAAGCGTGACAATCCGGAATTGATGGCGGCGCGCGCCCAGCGCATTCCGGTGGTGCGCCGTGCCGAGATGTTGGCCGAATTGATGCGGCTGAAGAGCTGCGTCGCGATTGCCGGCACCCATGGCAAGACCACGACGACCACGATGGTCGCAACATTGCTCGACGCCGGCGGTCTCGATCCGACCGTGATCAACGGCGGCATCATCAACGCCTATGGCTCGAATGCGCGGTTAGGTGCCGGCGACTGGATGGTGGTGGAAGCGGACGAGAGCGACGGCACCTTCTTGAAGCTGCCGACGGATGTCGCTGTTGTCACCAATGTCGATCCCGAGCATCTCGATCACTTCAAGACGTTCGAAGCCGTGCAGGATGCGTTCCGCCATTTCGTCGAGAACCTGCCGTTCTACGGCTTTGCCGTGATGTGCATCGATCATCCGACCGTGCAGAGTCTGATCGGCAAGGTCGAGGACCGCCGCATCATCACCTATGGCGAGAACCCGCAGGCCGACGCGCGGCTCGTCGACCTCACGCCGATGGGCGGTGGATCGAAATTCAAGATCGCGATCCGCGATCGCAAGAGCGGTGCCGTGCATGAGATCGCGGATCTCATGCTGCCGATGCCGGGACGTCACAACGCCTCCAACGCGACCGCCGCGATCGCGGTGGCGCATGAGCTCGGCGTCTCCGACGATGCGATCCGCAAGGCGATGGCCAACTTCGGCGGCGTGAAGCGCCGCTTCACCAAGACGGGCGAGTGGAACGGCATCACCGTGATCGACGATTACGGACACCATCCCGTCGAGATTTCCGCGGTGCTGAAGGCGGCGCGCGAATCCACCAATGGGAAGATCCTCGCCGTGGTGCAGCCGCACCGCTTCACCCGCCTGCAATCGCTGTTCGAGGAATTCTGCACCTGCTTCAACGATGCGGACGCGGTTGTTGTCGCCGAGGTCTATCCCGCAGGTGAGACGCCGATCGAAGGCATCGACCGCGATCATTTCGTCGCCGGCCTGCGCGCCCACGGCCATCGCCAGGTGATCCCGCTGCCGGCATCCTCGGATCTCGCGAGCATCGTCAAGGGCGTGGCGAAGTCAGGCGATCTGGTCGTGTGCCTGGGCGCCGGCAACATCACACAATGGGCGTATGCGCTGCCCAATGAGCTGAAGGCGCTGGGGTGAGCAATCGCATGAGCTTCCCCGACATCACGCCCGAACTCAAAGCCGCGATGCCTGACCTGCGAGGGCGGCTGCTGGCGAACCAGTCGCTGGCCGAGCTCACCTGGTTTCGCGTCGGCGGTCCGGCGCAGGTGTTGTTCACGCCGGCCGATGAGGACGATCTCGCTTATTTCCTCGCGCGTGTTTCAACAGACATTCCGGTCTACGTCGTCGGCGTCGGCTCAAATCTCATCGTGCGCGATGGCGGCATGTCCGGCGTCGTGATCCGTCTTGCGCCGCGCGCCTTTGGCGATGCGAGCGCGAGCGACGACATCGTCACCGCGGGGGCTGCCGCGCTCGACAAGCGCGTTGCGGAAGTGGCGGCGAGCGCCTGTGTCGGCGGGCTCGAATTTCTCTTCGGCATTCCCGGCACGATCGGCGGCGCGCTGCGCATGAATGCAGGCGCCAATGGCGGCGAGACCAAGGACGTGTTGATCGAGGCGACCGGCGTCGGTCGCGACGGGAAGAAGCACATCTTCTCCAATGCCGACATGAAGTTCGTCTATCGCAGCAGCGGCGTTGATCCCTCGATCATCTTCACTTCCGCGCGCTTTCGCGGCGTCATCAAGGACGTGGAGGCGATTCGCGCCCGCATGGCGGAGGTGCAAAACCATCGCGAGACCGCGCAGCCGATCCGCGAAAAAACCGGCGGCTCGACCTTCAAGAATCCGCCCGGCCACTCCGCCTGGAAGCTGATCGACGCCGCCGGCTGCCGCGGCCTGCGCGTCGGCGGCGCGCAGGTGTCGGAGATGCACTGCAATTTCCTGATCAACACGGGCGATGCGACCGGCCACGACATCGAGACGCTGGGCGAGACCGTGCGCGAACGCGTGAAGGCAAACTCGGGAATCGAGCTACACTGGGAAATCAAAAGGATCGGGGTTCCCTGATCGCCGTCATTCCGGCGGCGCGAAGCGCAACTATGGTGCGCAGTTGCGCACCTGAGAATCTCGCGATTCCGGGTTCGATGCTACGCATCGCCCCGGAATGACAGAAGCAAGGTGACTGAACACATGCGCATCACCATTCTCTTCGGCGGCTCCAACAGGGAGCGTCTGGTCTCGGTCGCAAGTGCGCAGGCCCTGCATCAGGCATTGCCCGAAGCCGATCTCTGGTTCTGGGATGTCCAGGACAAGGTGCATGTCGTCCAGTCGAAGCAGCTCGCCGAACACGCCCGTCCCTTCGAGGACGAATTCAATCCGGGCACGCGCGGCGTTCCGCTCGAGCAGGCGCTCGACCGGGCCAAGGCCGAGGATCGCGTGCTGGTGCTCGCGCTACATGGCGGCCGCGCCGAGAACGGCGAATTGCAGGTGATGTGCGAAACGCGCGCCGTGCCCTTCACCGGATCGGGCTCGGCATCCTCGCATCTCGCCTTCGACAAGATCGCCGCCAAGCAATTTGCCGCGCTCGGCGGCGTGACGCCGCCGAGCGGCATCGCGCTGGAAGACATAGACGAGGCTTTTGCCGAATACGGCAGGCTGATCGCAAAGCCGGCGCGCGATGGTTCGAGCTACGGCCTGATCTTCGTCAACGCCAAGCAGGATCTCGTCGCTGTCCGCAACGCTGCGAAGCATGAAGAGTACGTGATCGAGCCCTACATCGCCGGGATCGAGGCGACCTGCGGCGTGCTGGAGCGGCCGGACGGCTCGATGATGTCGCTGCCGCCGATCGAGATCATCCCGGGCGAGGGCAATTTCGACTATGCGGCAAAGTACCTGCTCTCGTCGACCCAGGAGATCTGCCCCGGCCGCTTTTCGCCCGAGGTTACCGCGGCGCTGAAGGACCAGGCGATGCGGGCGCATCGGGCGATGTCCTGCACCGGCTATTCCCGTTCGGACTTCATCGTGTCGGACAAGGGCCTGGTCTATCTCGAGACCAACACGCTGCCGGGCCTCACCAAATCCTCGCTCTATCCCAAGGCGCTGAAGGCGCAAGGAATCGAGTTCGTCGACTTCCTGCGTGATCTGATCGAACTCGCCGAGCGGCGCGTGCGGAAATAATTAGGTTTGGTTAACGGCAGGCCGGGCGAAACGGCCCGTTTTGGAACCCAAAATCGGTAAAATGCCGGACATTGCGGCATAAATACCTCACAAAACGCGGCAAAAAGCTCCGGCCGTTAACGAATTTTACCTTTTGTTTACCAGGAAGTCCGAAGGTTAACGCTGGCGGCGCATATGGCGTTTTCGCTGCCGGCGCGTGGGCTGTCGCGGGTGTTCCCGTAGCAAGCCAACGCTTTGAAGGGGAGAGGCTTCTTCTGCTGAAGACCACCCGGCCGGCAGGTCCGAGACGTCATGGGCGCCAGACCCCGCGAAATTTCCGCGGGCTAACTGTTGACGAGCTCGTGCAATGGATGGTGCAGGCAGCCTCACTCGGTCGGTACGGCGATCGCTGAGGCCCCAAGCTGACCTGAAGGCGGCCGCTATCGGAGCGGTCGTGCTTCTGCGCGAGTGGATCGAACAGAGGCGCCACGACAGGCTTCAGGCAAAACGGGAAGAAAAGCTCCTGGACAAGCGCGCCCGCGCCAAGGCCAATTTCAAGGCCGTTCCCGACCGCGAGCCGACACCGCGCATCGTCGCACTGGTCGAACGCTTCCTGCCGCGCCGGGTGGGCATCTGCCTGACCGTCATCCTGCTTGCCGGCGCTACCGGCCTCGGCATCGTCAAGGGCGGCCATCTCCAGGATTTCATCACCGCGGTCAGCGATGTCCGCAATGCGCTGGCCAATTCTGCCGGCTTCCGCATCACGTCCGTCGTCATCAACGGCCGCAAGCAGCTCAGCCAGGACGAGATCCTCGCCGTCGGCGGCGTCAGCGGCCGCTCCTCGCTGCTGTTCCTCGATGCCGACGGCCTGCGCGACAAGCTCAAGGCCAATCCGTGGATCGCGGACGCGACCGTGCTGAAGCTCTACCCGGGCCAGCTCCAGATCGACATCACCGAGCGCAAGGCGTTTGCGCTTTGGCAGGAAGCGGGCCGGCTCTCCGTGATTGCCGACGACGGCGCCGTACTCGAGCCTTACGTTTCGCGCGGTTTCCTGACGCTGCCGCTCGTGGTCGGCAAGGGCGCCGCCACCCAGGCGCGCGATTTCCTCGCGCTGCTCGCGCGCTATCCGCAGGTGCAGTCGGTGACCAAGGCGGCGATCTTCATCGGCGAGCGCCGCTGGAATCTGCGGTTGAAGGACGGCCTCGATGTGCGGCTTCCAGAGCAGGACGTCGGCAACGCGCTTGCCGCCCTGTCCAAGCTCGACAAGGAGGAGAAGCTGTTCTCCAAGGACATCGTCGCCGTCGACATGCGTCTGCCCGATCGTCTCGTGGTGCAGCTCTCCGACGACGCCGCGAAGGCGCGCGAAGAGCTGTTCAAGGACAAGAAATCCAAGAAGAAGGCCGGTGACTCCGCATGACCGGTCTCGATCGCACCCAGACGCCGAAGACCCGCCCGATGCCGCACAAGCGCGCCGGGCTCGTCGCCTGTCTCGACATCGGCACCAGCAAGATCGCCTGCATGATCGCGCGGCTGAAGCCGTCCGCGCCGAGCGAGGCCCTGCGCGGCCGCACCCATGCGGTGGAATTGACCGGCTACAGCCAGATCCAGGCGCGCGGCATGAAGGCAGGTTCGGTGATCGATCTCGGCGAATGCGAGCAGGCGGTGCGTCAGGCCGTGGGGCTTGCGGAGAAGATGGCCAAGGTGCGAGTCGAATCCGTGCTGCTGTCGGTCTCCGGCGGCCGGCTCGCCGGGCACATGGTCGAGGCCGCCGCCGACATCCGCGGCGGCGCGGTCACGCCGGCCGACGTCAGTCGCGTCACCTCCACCGGCATGCGCCATGCCACCGGCGAGGGCCGCACTGTGTTGCATGCGCTCCCCGTCGGCTACACGCTCGACGGCGTCAAGGGCATCCGCGATGCCCGCGGCATGGTCGCGCGCCAATTCGGCGTCGACATGAACGTCGTGACCTGCGACGCCGCCGTGGCTCGCAACCTGATGCTTGCAGTGGAACGCTGCCACATCAACGTCGAAGCCATGGCGGCGAGCCCCTATGTTGCCGGCCTCTCCGTGCTGACCGACGACGAGGCCGATCTTGGCGCCGCCGTCGTCGAGATGGGCGCGGGCACCACGACCATCGCCGTCTATTCCGGCGGCCGCTTCGTGCATGCGGCCGGCTTTGCGGTCGGCGGCCATCATATCACGATGGACCTGGCGCGCGGACTGTCGGCGACCATCGCCGATGCCGAACGGATCAAGACGCTCTACGGCACGGTCATCACCGGCGGATCGGACTCGCGCGAGCTGATGTCGGTGCCGACCGCCGGCGACGAGCAGGATCTGCCGCAGATCGTCTCCCGCGCCACCATTGCCAACATCGTCAAGCACCGGGCCGAAGAAATCTTCGAGATGGTTCGCGACAAGCTGAAGGAATCGCCCTTCGCGGCCGAGCCGAATGGCCGCATCGTTCTCAGCGGCGGCGCCTCGCAGCTCACCGGGCTCGTCGAACTCGGCACGCAAATTCTCGGCCGTCCCGTGCGGATCGGCCGACCGCTCGGCTTCGGCCGGCTGCCCAATGAGGCGAAGAACGCCGCCTTCGCGGTGCCCGCCGGGCTCCTGGTCTACCCGCAATATGTTCATCTTGAACATGTCGAACCGCGGCATACGCGGCAGATCAAGACAGGGACCGGCGGCTATTTCGGAAAGGTCGGACGATGGCTTCGCGAGGGCTTCTGATGACTCGTTTCCACGTTCCCGGATTTTCACCAACTCCCGCGGCCGCCGGCCGGGGCGAACCCACGCGCGCGTGATCGAGAGGCAACCATGACCATCAGTATCAACGTTCCTGATATTCACGAATTGAAGCCGCGGATCACCGTGTTCGGCGTCGGCGGCGCCGGCGGCAACGCCGTCAACAACATGATCACGGCGGGCCTTCAGGGCGTCGACTTCGTGGTCGCCAACACCGACGCGCAGGCGCTGACGATGTCGAAGGCGCAGCGCATCGTGCAGATGGGCACGCAGGTCACGCAGGGCCTCGGCGCCGGCTCGCAGCCGAACGTCGGTGCGGCGGCCGCGGAAGAGGTGATCGATGAGCTTCGCGACCATCTCTCGGGCGCCAACATGGTGTTCGTCACCGCCGGCATGGGCGGCGGCACCGGCACGGGAGCCGCTCCGGTGATCGCCAAGACCGCGCGCGACATGGGCATCCTCACCGTCGGCGTGGTGACCAAACCTTTCCACTTCGAAGGCGGCCGCCGCATGCGCACGGCGGAAGCGGGCATCAACGAGCTGCACAAGGTCGTCGATACTCTCCTGATCATCCCGAACCAGAACCTGTTCCGGGTCGCCAACGAGAAGACCACCTTCGCCGACGCCTTCGCGATGGCCGACCAGGTGCTCTATTCGGGCGTTGCCTGCATCACCGACCTGATGGTGAAGGAAGGCCTGATCAACCTCGACTTCGCCGACGTCCGCGCCGTGATGCGTGAGATGGGCAAGGCGATGATGGGCACGGGCGAAGCCTCCGGCGACAAGCGCGCGCTGACTGCGGCGGAAGCGGCGATCGCCAATCCGCTGATCGACGACAGCTCGATGAAGGGTGCCAAGGGCCTCCTGATCTCGATCACCGGCGGCAAGGACCTCACCCTGTTCGAGGTCGACGAAGCTGCGACCCGCATCCGCGAGGAGGTCGACCAGGACGCCAACATCATCGTCGGCGCCACCTTCGACGAAGCCCTCGACGGCCTGATCCGCGTCTCCGTCGTCGCCACCGGCATCGAGCAGGCGGCGATCGCCCGCAACAGCCAGGCCTCGAGCGCACCGGCCGTCACCGTTGCCGCCCCGCAGGCTCCGGCTGCCGCGGCCGAAACCCGGCTCGCCGATCTCACCGCGCGGCTGCGCGCGGACAATCAGCGGCTCGCCGAGCGCGCCCAGAAGCTGGAAGCGCAGGTCCCGCCGGCCGCGGCCGCGCCGGTCGCTGCCGCCCCCATGGCGCCGCGTCCCAATGTCGAGCGCGCCGCGCTGGCTGCGATTGCTGCCGCGGTGGCGCCCGAAGTGCCCCATGCCCCGGCGCCCCAGACCTATGGCGATGTCACCGTGCGCCCGATCGCGCAGAAGCCATCGCTGTTCCCCGAGCCGGAAGCCGCACCCGTCGCGATGCACGAGCCGATGACGCCCGAGACCTTCATCCCGCCGCAGGCTGAGCGTCCGCCGCTGCGGGCGCCGCGGATGCCGCGCCTCGAGGACCTGCCGATGCCGGCCCAGGCCGAGATTCGCCAGGGCCGCGAGACCGAGGACGAGCCGACCCAGAAGACCCGCCTGTCGCTGTTGCAGCGCCTTGCCAATGTTGGCCTCGGCCGTCGCGACGAGGAGAGCGAGCCGCCGGTCACTGCCCGCACCGCGGGTCCCACGATGCCGCCACTGCCCGACCGCAAGCCGCAGCGCAGCGTGGCTCAGCAGATCGCGGCCAGCGAGCCGGTATCGGAGTATGCTCGTCGGCCCGCGCCGCAAGGTTTGGACGTCCATGGCCGCCCGGCACCTGTTGCACCGGCGCCACAGGGAGACGACCATCTTGATATTCCGGCCTTCCTGCGCCGGCAGGCAACCTGAGGATTGTTACAATCGAGGCGAGGAAAAAGGTCCCGGCGAAATGTTCGCCGGGACCTTTGGTTTTGGTGCGCAGAATCCCCGGTTGCGGGAATAACTGACTGTTTTTAAATGATTAATTATGTATTCCGTGGTCGGATAAAGTTGCCGAAACCGGCTCCAAACGTGGCGCAAATTGGTTCACGCCACGCCTGAATGCGGCAGAGTTGGGGTAACAATCGGTAAAAAAGCGTGAGTTGGTTTGTTTGGGGCAGTGACTATGGTTTGCGCGTGACTTGGGGATACGGAGATTCGAGCTGGTGCCTCGGACGGCCAGTTCGGTCGAGTATAAGTCGCAGTGGGTCGTAGGGTGGGCAGTTCCCGATGAGATTTAGCCGGCAAACAACGCTCCGCGCGCAGGCCACCGTGGTTGGCGTAGGCGTACATTCCGGTCTTCCTGTCACGCTGACCTTGGGGCCTGCACCTGTCGACGCAGGCTTGGCTTTTGTCCGCACCGGCCTCGAAGGCTGCGACCGCGAAGTGCAGGCTACCGCCGAGCAGGTCATCGCAACCGATTTCGCGACCGTTCTTGGCGATCGCGACGGCGCATTGGTGTCGACGGCCGAGCACGTGCTTGCTGCACTGCGTGGCATGGGTGTGGACAACGCCACTATCGAGATCGACGGTCCGGAAGTTCCGATCATGGACGGCAGCGCGGCGGCGTTCGTCGCGGCGATCGACCAGGCCGGTATCGTCAGCCAGCCGGCGCAGCGCCGGTTCATCCAGATTTTGAAGCCGGTCTCGGTTGCCATCGGCGATTCCTTTGGCGAGCTGCGGCCTTACGCGGGCGGCTTCCGCGCCGAGGTCGAGATCAATTTCGCCAATCCCGTGATCGGCCGGCAGGCCTATACGTTCGAGCTCAGCCCGGAGCGGTTCCGTCGCGAGATCGCGCGGGCCCGCACCTTCGGTCTGATGTGCGATCAGGCGCGTCTCTGGAGCGCGGGCTTCGCGCGCGGCGCCTCGTTCGAGAACACGGTCGTGTTCGACGAGGAGCGGCTGCTGAATTCTGAAGGCCTGCGCTACGCCGACGAATGCGTGCGCCATAAGGTTCTGGACGTGGTGGGGGACCTGGCGCTGGCCGGCCTGCCGCTGCTCGGCGCCTATCGCTCGGTCCGCGGCGGCCACAAGCTCAACCATGCCGTCCTGACTGCGCTCCTCGCCGATCGGACCGCCTGGCGGGTGGTCGAAGGTGAGGCGGCTCGCCGCACCACGCGTCCCGTGGTCGAGGTCGGCAGCGGTATCGTGGGTGGCCGGATTGCCGCCGCCTACGGGCCGGACGTGTCCTGAAGGGCCGCTTCCGGCCGCTTTGGCCCGGCCGAGCATTTCCTGGTAACCATGATCGACTAGCTTCAGTGCACGTCGCCTTAATCCGGGCGAAATGCCTGCCTATCCGGGACGTTAACGATCGTTTTGGGTTATATCGGCTTGGGTCGCATGGCAGGGCGCCGAAGCTTGTACGGCAGGTTTCGCGGCCATGGCAGGGTCATGGCGTGGCGGGCAGCGCATCACAGGGCGTCAGGTCTTAAATTCATGTCAGCACAGCGTATGACGCGCGAATCACTCACGGCTTCGCTCGCGCCCTCGGCGCGACGGTTGCTGCAGGCCGCCGCGTTTCTCGCGCTCGCGCTGCCGCTCGGAGGCTGCGGCACGGGCGAGCTGTGGGACAAGTTCACCGCCAAGGACGACACCTTCGTCGAGGAGCCGGCCGACAAGCTCTACAATGAGGGCCTGTACCTCATGAACGAGAAAAAAGACATCAAGGCGGCGAACAAGAAGTTCGAGGAGGTCGACCGGCAGCACCCCTATTCGGACCTCGCCCGGAAGTCGCTTCTGATGTCGGCCTACGCGTCCTACCAGGCCGGCGACTACGACGGCTGCATCGGCTCTGCAAGCCGTTACGTCACCCTGCATCCCGGCAGCCCGGACGCGGCCTACGCGCAATATCTGATCGCGGCCTCCCATTACGACCAGATTCCCGACATCAGCCGCGACCAGACCCGCACCGAGAAGGCGATCGCCTCGCTCGAAGAGGTGGTGCGCAAATATCCGAACTCCGAATATGCGACCAGCGCCAAGGCCAAGATCGAGGGCGCGCGCGACCAGCTCGCCGGCAAGGAGATGTCCATCGGCCGCTATTACGCGCAGAAGCGCGACTTCACGGCCGCGATCAACCGCTACAAAACGGTGGTCACACAGTACCAGACCACGCGCCATGTCGAGGAGGCGCTCTACCGCCTGACCGAGGCCTATATGGCGATCGGCATCGTCGGCGAGGCGCAGACCGCGGCTGCCGTGCTCGGGCACAATTTTCCTGACAGCCGCTGGTACAAGGACGCCTATAATCTTGTAAAATCCGGCGGTCTCGAGCCGAGCGAGAATCAGGGGTCCTGGATCAGCCGGACCTTCAAGAAGATGGGCCTCGGCGGCTAGGAAATTTTGGGGTTCCATGCTGGCGCGTCTGTCGATCCGTGACATCGTCCTGATCGAACGGCTCGATATCGAATTCGCGACCGGCCTTGCGGTTTTGACCGGCGAGACCGGCGCGGGAAAATCCATCCTGCTCGATGCCTTTGCGCTGGCGCTCGGCGGCCGCGGCGATGCCGGCCTCGTGCGCCACGGCGCGGAGCAGGGGCAGGTCACGGCCGTGTTCGACGTGCCGACGGCCCATCCCGCGACCAAGATTCTCGCCGAGAACGGGCTCGAGGACGCCAGTTTTGCAGATTCCTGCGAGATGATCCTGCGTCGCGTGCAGTTCGCCGACGGCCGCACCCGTGCCTTCATCAACGACCAGTCGATCAGCGTGCAGACGCTCAAGGCGGTCGGCGCTGCGCTGGTCGAGATCCATGGCCAGCATGACGAGCGCGCGCTGGTCGATGCCTCCACCCATCGCCGCCTGCTCGATGCCTTCGCCGGCCTCGAGAACGACGTCACCGCCGTCGAAGCGCTGTGGGATGCGCGCCGCACCGCCAACACCGCGCTCGAGGAGCATCGCGCCGGCATGGAGCGCGCGGCGCGCGAGGCAGATTATCTGCGCCATGCCTCGGACGAACTGAAGCAGCTTGCGCCCAAGGACGGGGAGGAGACTTCGCTCGCCTCCCGCCGTACCACCATGATGCAGGGCGAGAAGATCGCCTCCGACCTGCGAGAGGCGCAGGAAATCGTCGGCGGTCACAATTCGCCGGTCGCGGCTCTTTCGGCGGCGGTGCGAAGGCTGGAGCGCCGTGGCGTCAATTCGCCGGCGCTGGTCGAGCCCGCGGTGAAGGCGATCGACGCCGCGATCAATTCGTTGGAGGAGGCCGACCAGCATCTTTCCGCGGCGCTCGCCGCAACCGATTTCGACCCCTTGGAGCTCGAGCGCATCGAGGAGCGGCTGTTCGCGCTGCGCGCCGCCTCGCGCAAATACTCGACGCCGGTCGATGGCCTGGCAGCGCTTGCCGCGAAATACGCGGCCGATGTCAGGCTGATCGACGCCGGCGCCGAACAGTTGAAGAAGCTCGAGCAGGCCGCGATCGAGGCCGATGCGCGCTATGCTGCTGCTGCCAAGAAGCTCTCGGCTGCACGCCAGAAATCGGCAGACAAGCTCAACAAGGCCGTCAACGCCGAACTCGCCCCGCTCAAGCTCGAACGCGCGAAATTCATGACCCAGGTCGAGACGGATGAGCGTGCGCCGGGACCGCAGGGATTCGACCGCGTCGAGTTCTGGGTGCAGACCAATCCGGGCACCAAGCCGGGGCCGATGATGAAGGTCGCCTCCGGCGGCGAGTTGTCGCGCTTCTTGCTGGCGCTGAAGGTCGTGCTGTCCGACCGCGGCTCGGCGCCGACCCTGGTGTTCGACGAAATCGACACCGGTGTCGGCGGCGCGGTGGCCGATGCCATCGGCGCGCGGCTCGCGCGGCTTGCCGGCCAGGTGCAGGTGATGGCCGTGACCCACGCCCCGCAGGTCGCCGCCCGCGCCGACCTGCATCTGCTGATTTCCAAGGATGCCCTCGACAAGGGCAAGCGCGTCGCCACCCGCGTCAACGCGCTGGCCGCCGACCACCGCCGCGAGGAGATCGCGCGGATGCTGGCGGGAGCGGAGATCACGGCGGAGGCGAGGGCGGCTGCGGAACGCCTGCTCAGGGCCGCAACGGCTTAGTCTTGCGCCGTCATTCCGGGGCGCGCGGAAGCGCGAACCCGGAATCCAGATGTTGTGGCACGAGATTCCGGGCTCCGCCCCGCGGACCGTCACGGAATGACGGCTCTAGGCGGAGATCGAATCGTAAAGATCACTCCAGTTGGGATTGTCCTATTCGATCAATTTAACCTTCCAGGCCCTCTTCCAATTCTTGAGCTCTTTCTCGCGGCGTTATCGCCGTGACCGGATCGTCATAGGTCTCAAACCAACCAGCTGCGTGATGTTGTATTTGGCCGTAAAGCCCGGAACGGCCTTGATTCGATGCTCGTTGATCCGGCGTACGAGATCATTGGTTATGCCGCCGTAGATTGCCCCATCTCGACGGCTTGCTAGAATATAGACGTAGTACGCCATGAGCCCCCCGCCCCTCTACGATCGTCATTCCCGGGCGCATGAAGTGCGAACCCGGAACCTCGAGGTTCCGGGTCTGGTCCTTCGGACGATCGCGGAACGACGAGCAAGAACCTTCAGTATGATGGCAAGAACAGCAAAATCCAAAGCGAAGACGCTTCCTGACGTCGCCGATCTCACCAAGGCGCAGGCCAAGGTCGAGCATATGCGGCTTGCCCTTGAACTCGAGGGGCACGACAAGCGCTACTATCAGGACGACGCGCCGACGATCACCGACGCCGAATACGACGCGCTGCGCCAGCGCTTCAACGCGATCGAGAAGCGCTTCCCTGAATTCGTCAGCGCGGAGTCGCCGTCGCAGAAGATCGGCGCGGCGCCGTCCGGACGCTTCAAGAAGGTGCGGCACTCGGTGCCGATGCTGTCACTCGACAACGCATTTGCGGAAGAAGACGTGCGCGATTTCGTCGGCCGCATCGCGCGCTTCCTGAAGCTTGCCGATGATCGGGTCGATTTCTCTGCCGAGCCCAAGATCGACGGGCTCTCGATGTCGCTGCGCTATGAGGGCGGCGAGCTCGTCACTGCGGCGACGCGCGGCGACGGCGCAGAAGGAGAGGACGTCACCGCCAACATCCGAACGCTCGAGGACGTGCCGAAGAAGCTCAAAGGCCGCAACGTCCCCGACATCTGCGAGGTGCGCGGCGAGGTCTACATGACCAAGAACGCATTCCTCGCGCTCAATGAACGGCAAAAGGCTGCCGGCGACACCATCTTCGCCAATCCGCGCAACTCGGCCGCGGGTTCGCTGCGGCAGAAGGACCCCGGCATTACCGCCTCGCGCCCGCTCGGCTTCTTTGCCTATGCGTGGGGGCAGATGAGCGCGATGCCTGAGGGCACGCAGAGCGGCATGATTCACTGGTTCGAGCGCTGCGGCTTCAAGACAAATCCGCTGACCAAACTCTGTCACTCCGTCGAGGAGTTGCTCGCATTTCATCATTCAATCGAGGAGCAGCGCGCCGAGCTCGACTACGACATCGACGGCGTCGTCTACAAGGTCGACCGCATCGACTGGCAGGAACGGCTCGGCTTCGTGTCGCGCACGCCGCGCTGGGGCATTGCGCACAAGTTTCCGGCCGAGCGCGCCATGACGGTGCTGCGCGACATCGAGATCCAGGTCGGCCGCACCGGCTCGTTCACCCCGGTCGGCAAGCTTGAGCCGGTCGGCGTCGGCGGCGTGATCGTGCAGAACGTGACGCTGCACAATGAGGATTACATCAAGGGCATCGGCAACAAGGGCGAGACCTTGCGCGAGGGCCGGGACATCCGGATCGGCGACACCGTCGTGATCCAGCGCGCCGGCGACGTCATCCCGCAAGTCGTGGATGTCGTCATCGACAAGCGGCCGAAGAATGCGAAGGAATTCCACTTCCCGAAGAAGTGCCCGTGCCCGCTGCACACCGATGTGGTGCGCGAGGAGACGGCGACGGGCGAGGAGGGCGCGCGCGCCCGGTGCACCGGCGAGTTCGCCTGTCCCTATCAGAAGATCGAGCACTTGAAGCTGTTCGTGTCGCGGCGGGCGTTCGACATCGACGGTCTCGGCGAAAAGCAGCTTCAGTACTTCTTCGACGAAGGTTTTGTGAAGGAGCCCGCCGACATCTTCACGCTCCAGAAGCGCAACGCGAAGCTGAAGCTGGAGGAGATCGAGGGTTATGGCGAGACCTCGGTGCGCAACCTCTTCGGCGCCATCGAGAGCCGGCGCAACATCGCGCTGGAGCGTTTCATCTATGCGCTCGGCATGCGCCATGTCGGCGAGACCACGGCCTTGGCGCTGGCGCGCGGCTATGGCTCCTGGGACGCCTTCCACGACGCCTGCCTCAAGGTCGCCAACGGCGACGAGGAGGCAATTGCCGATATGGATGCGCTCGACCAGATCGGCGACACCGTGATCAAGAGCATCGCCGACTATTTCGGCGAGAGCCACAATCGCGGCATCGTCGAGCGGCTGACCGGCGAAGTCGACATCGTCGACGCCGCCAAGCCGAAGAGCAATTCGCCCGTCGCCGGCAAGACCGTGGTGTTCACGGGCTCGTTGGAGCGCATGACGCGGGATGAGGCCAAGGCGACGGCGGAACGGCTGGGCGCGAAAGTGTCGGGATCGGTGTCGAAGAAAACTGACCTCGTCGTCGCCGGCCCCGGTGCGGGCTCGAAGCTCGCGGACGCCAACAAACACGGCGTCAAGGTGCTGACTGAAGACGAGTGGTTGAAACTGATCGGCGAGTGAGGTTCTGGCGCTCGCGCCTCTCATTCCGCTGTCATTCCCCGCGAAGGCGGGGAATCCGGTATTCCAGAAGCAGTAGTTGGATACGGAGAAGTCGCGGCGTACTGGATCACCCGCCTGCACGGGGGATGACATCGAGATCGTTGCAGTGACTGTCGGCCAGGGCGACAGCGTCACATCATCCCGCTCTCTTCAGCGTCAGCGCGACGCCGACGGCGATTGCGAGCGCGCCTCCTGTTACGGCGTAGAAGATCGCGCGCCAGCCGAAGGCGGTCTCGATCAGGCCGCCGGTCAGGGGCGAGAGCATCTGCGCGATCATCATGACGGCAATGACGAGGCTGATCATCGCGCCGACGCGTTCGCGATCGTAGAGATCGCGGATGATGGCGCGGCTCACCATGCCGGTGGCCCCGCCCAATGGGAGGTGTCATCGCCCGGCTTGACCGGGCGATCCAGTACGCCGCGGCGTCTCCGTATGCGACTGCTGTCTCTGGAATACTGGATTCCCCGCTTTCGCGGGGAATGACAGCGGAGGTTGGGACGAGAATTGCGCCGAACGCGACAGAGCTATGCAGCGCTATTTCAGCTCCGTCGTCGCCTCATCGAGCCACACCTTGGTCGCCTCATCGAGCGCGGGCCGCACTTCCGCCCTGACGCGGGCGTGGTAGGCGTTCAGCCAGTCGCGCTCGTCCCGGCTCAGCATCGCTACCTCAATCAGCCGGCGGTCGATCGGCGCCAGCGTCAGCGTCTCGAAGGCGTTCATCGGCTTCTCGGCGCCGGCGATGTCGGTGGCAACCACCAGCTCGAGATTCTCGATCCGGATGCCGAAGCCGTCGGTCTTGTAGTAGCCGGGCTCGTTGGAAAGGATCATGCCGCGCTTGAGCGGCGTGGTGCCGAGTTTCGAAATGCGGGCAGGCCCCTCATGCACGGAGAGATAGCTACCGACGCCGTGGCCGGTGCCATGCTCGAAATCGACACCGGCGGCCCAGAGATATTGCCGGGCCAGCGTATCGAGCTGCGCGCCGGTGGTGCCGTCAGGAAACACCGCGCGCGCGATCGCGATATGGCCACGCAGCACGCGGGTAAAGCGGTCGCGCATCTCCGCGGTCGGCTCGCCGACGGCCATGGTGCGCGTGACGTCGGTGGTGCCGTCTTCATACTGCGCGCCGGAATCGATCAGGAGAAGATCGCCGCGTGCGATCCGGCGGTTGCTCTTGCGGGTGACGCGGTAATGTACGATGGCGCCGTTCGGGCCCGTTCCGGAAATGGTCGGGAACGACACATCCCTCAAGGCGCCGGTGTCGCGCCGGAAGGTTTCCAGCACCTCCACGGCGTCGATCTCGGTGAGCTTGCCCGAGGGCGCCTCGCGATCGATGAAGGCGAGGAAACGCGCCAGCGCCACCGCGTCGCGCCGGTGCGCGGTCTTCGTGCCTGCGATCTCAGTGCTGTTCTTGACCGCCTTCAGCAGCGTCACCGGATCGGCGCCGCGCAACGGCTTGCCGCCGCTGCTCGCGATCAGCCGGCTGAGCGCGTCGGCGGCTGTTGCATTGTCCAGCGCGATCGCCGCGCCGCTCGTGGCGAGCGCCATCAGTGTCGGCGTCAGTGCATCCGGCTCGCGCACGTCGGCGGACTGTTCGAGATGGTCGCGTGTCAGGTTGGAGAGTTTGCGGTGGTCGATGAACACGGTCGGCCGGCCGTCCTTCGGCACCAAGGCGTAGGACAGCGGCAAGGGTGTGTGCGCGACGTCACCGCCGCGGATGTTGAAGCTCCACGCCACCGCATGGCTGTCGGACAGCACCAGCGCATCGGCGCCGAGCTTGCCGATCTCGCCGCGGATCTGGGAGAGTTTCTCCGCCTCCGCGACCCCTGCATGTTGCAGGGCGTGAACCACGACCGGCGCGATCGGCGCGGGCGGCCGGTCCTGCCAGACGGCGTCAACCGGATTCGAGTCGACCGCCACCAGCTCGGCGCCGGCCTTGGCGCAGGCGGCGGACAGGCGCTCGGCTGCCGCAAAAGTGTGCAGCCACGGGTCAAATCCTAGGCGGTCGCCGGACTTCAGATGTGCGGACAGCCAGCTTTCCGGCGGCGGTTCGATCAGCGACTCGACCGCCCAGGCCTTTGCATCGACCTGCTTGGCCGCTTGCAGCGTATAGCGGCCGTCGACGAACACCGCCGCCTCTTGCGGCAGCACGACCGCCAGTCCCGCCGAGCCGGTGAAGCCGGTGAGCCAGGCCAGCCGCTCCTCCGACGGTGCCACATATTCATTCTGCTGCTGGTCGGCGCGCGGAACGACGAAGCCGGTGAGCTTGCGGCGGGCGAGTTCTTCGCGAAATGCCGCAAGCCGCGCGCTCAATGCGACGCCGGCCTCCGGCTCCTCGAATGTCTGGAAGTGAGCTTCGAACATGCTGTGACTATCTTAGGGTGACGGGGATTGCTCCGCAATGTGGACGCAATCGCCGTGCATTGGCATAGGCTGTGCTTGCGAAGTTCCATTCGCGTCGAGTGGAGTAAAGGATGCGGCTTCCGCGCTTCGTCCGGTTGACAGGGCAAAATGAGCAAGTGGTTCATCTCAACGGCGAGGGGACACACGATGCCTGCGTTTTCGTTTGAAAAGATCTCACCTCCGGTCCGCCGCGGACCGTCATCCTCTGAGCCAGAGAAGCCGCGCGGCGTCCTCTACCAGCTGATCGATCGCTTCGCCGAGCGCCGCGCCAAGCGGATCTTGCGCGAGGAGCGCGCGCCCATCCGCCGCGACGACAAGCCGGCGGAATAGCGAGCGACGCATCGACGTACGTGGGCAAAGGCGCGAAGCGCCGTGCCCACCATTTTTCCCCGACCTCGGCAGAATTGGGGGGCACGCTTCGCTTTGCCCGCCCTA
Source organism: Bradyrhizobium sp. CB82 (assembly GCF_029714405.1). Lineage (NCBI taxonomy): Bacteria > Pseudomonadati > Pseudomonadota > Alphaproteobacteria > Hyphomicrobiales > Nitrobacteraceae > Bradyrhizobium > Bradyrhizobium sp. CB82. The sequence goes on from NZ_CP121650.1 coordinate 2,492,697, forward strand.
CAAGCTACACTTCCGCAGCAGCAGGCTGCTCCAGCCCTCGATCCGCAAGTGCCGCACCGGCACGAGGCCGCGCGCGCGGTAGGCGGCGATGACGGCGGGGGCCTGGGGCGTCAGGAGCCCGGACAGGATGACGTGTGCGCGAGGTGCAAGGTGCCGCGCCATCGGGCCCGCCAATTGCCGCAGGGGATTGGCGAGGATGTTGGCCAGCACCAGGTCGAACGGGGCCCACTTGGCAAAATCGGGCGCGGCAAAGCCGGTAGCACGAATCGCATGCACGTGGTGACCGGCCTCGTTCAGACCTGCGTTCTCGCGAGCCACGCGCACCGAGGGCGGGTCGATGTCGCTCGCCAGCACCGCGCGATGCAGCGCCTTGGCCGCCGCGATCGCCAGCACGCCGGTCCCTGTGCCGAGGTCGAGCATGCGCTTCGGCCGGGAACCTTTCAAAACGTGGTCAAGCAACAGTAAACAGCCGCGCGTCGTGCCGTGATGGCCGGTGCCGAAGGCCAGGGCCGCCTCAATCTCGATGGCAAGCTTGTTCGGCGGCACGCGGTCGCGGTCGTGGCCGCCATGGACGACGAAGCGTCCGGCCGGAACGGGCACCAGATCCGAAAGGCTTGCTTTGACCCAATCCTTGGCCTCGACGCTGTCGAACACCAGCGTGTCCGCAATCCCGGGGCCGGCCGTTTCAGTGATGATCCCCTTAAGGAACTCCTGATCCGGCGCATCCGCGAAGTGCAGCGTGACGTCCCAGCGCCCGTCCGGCTGCTCGAATGCCGCGACCGCCGCGTCGCCATCGAAAAAGATCTCGGTCAGGACGTCGACGACGCGCTTGGCGGCAGCCTCGTCGCCGATCGCAAGGCTCGCCCGGTGAGTTGGGGTGGGGGTGGGGGACATTGGCTTCAGATCTACTCGCTTAATTCGGTCCAATTTGACACGTTTTCGTCGCGCTTCATCTCAAAACTTGTGATGGCTGCGTTTATTCAACTTTAGGTTCTGCTCCGTAGATTGCCGGATGTTGGGTGCAGCCAACGCAATTGGAAATTGGAGGCAAATCTTGAAGCGCATGGTTCAAAAGTTCTGGTCCGATGAGTCCGGCGCCACCGCGATCGAATACGGTCTGATCGCAGCCGGCATTGCCCTGGCGATCATTACCGTGGTCAACGGCCTGGGCACCAGCATCAATGACAAGTTCGGTTCAGTAAGCAGCTCCTTGAAGTAATTTCCGCCTCCGTTTTCCGAGCGGGGGCTTTTTTCATTCAAGACAGCGGCCGACGCCCGCGGGGAATGCCCCTTGCGGGCGAAGTCGTTTTTGGCGGCGGCAGTGTCTCGGTCCGACGCTTCGCTCACGGCCGCTGGCGGAGTTCCTTCAGTCATGGCCGATCGAACGAATGACCCGGGCCGGATTTCCGGCGACAAGGGTATTCGGAGGAATGTCCCTGGTGACGACCGCCCCCGCGGCCACAACCGAGTTTTCGCCGACTGTCACCCCGCCGATGACAGTTGCTCCTGCCGCGATCCAGACGTTTCTCTCGATCACGATGGGCTTTCCGATCGTAGCGGCGCGGCGCTGCGTAGGATCGAGGGGATGGCCCGTCGTGATGATGCTCACGTTCGGCCCGATCATCACATCGTCCGCGATGTCGAGGCCGCCAAGGTCGTAGAACGTGCAGTTCTGATTGACGAAGACATTTCGCCCGACGCGGATTTCGTCCCCGCCGGCGGTATAGAATGGTGGGATCAACAAGAAGCCGTCGTCCACCTTCCTGCCGGTGAGTTCACTGAACAGGGCCCGGACTTCGTCTGCGTCGTTGAACGTCAAACGGTTGAGCCTGGCGGTGATCGCCATCGCGCGTTTGATGTTTGCCGACATGGCCGCTGATTCCGGCGTCCGCCGATAAACGATCCTGGTGCCGTCGTCATGCGCCATGCGTTGTTTCCCCCGGTCTACAGTCGAGCATGCCCATAGGATTCCCTGTCTCGATCCACGGTTTGTCCACCGATTGGTCCACAGGGATATCCCGAATTTGCCCTCAGATTATCCCCGGCTTGGTCCTCAGGGCTTTTGCGACCCTCGCGCTACTTTTCCCCGCATGCCGGACAGGCCTGTGCACAGGCTATCCACACGCCTATCAACGGCTTGGGAACAGCGAGCGGTGATCTCTCAGGATCACCCGCGCAGCATTGTGGCCGGGGGCGCCGGTCACGCCGCCGCCGGGATGGGCGCCGGAGCCGCAGTGATAAAGGCCCTTCAGCGGCCCGCGGTAGTCGGCATGTCCCAGCATCGGGCGGGCCGAGAACAACTGGTTCAGCGTCAGCGCGCCGTGGAAGATGTCGCCGCCGAGCAGGCCGAATTGCCGCTCGAGGTCGAGCGGGGAGAGGATCTGGCGGCCGAGGACGCTCGCCGCAAAGCCCGGCGCGTATTTGTCGACCGTCGCGATCATGAGGTCGGCGACCTCCTCGCGGTGGTCGTCCCAGGACCTGCCGTTGGGGAGTTCCGGTGCGACGTGCTGGCAGAACAGGCTGGCGACGTGTTTTCCCTCAGGCGCGAGCGTGTCGTCGAGCGTCGAGGGGATCAGCATCTCCACGATGGGCGAGCTGCTCCAGCCCTGCGCACGCGCATCCAGATAAGCGCGATCCATATAGGCGAGACTCGGCGCGATGATGATGCCGGAGGTCAGATGATCGCCCTCGCCGGGGAGTGCCGTGAACGACGGCAGGCGGTCGAGCGCCACGTTCATGCGGAAGGTGCCGGAGCCGTTCTTCCAGTGCCGGATGCGGGCGAGGAAGTCGGCAGGCAGGGCGTCCGCCGCGACAAGGCGCGTGTAGAGCAGCTTTGGATTGACGTTCGACGCAACGTACTTCGCGCGGATGCTCTCGCCGTTCTCGAGCACGACGCCCGCGGCGCGGTCGCGCTCGACGATCACCTCGCGCACGCCGGCATCCGTTTGGATCGCGACGCCCCGGTCGCGTGCCGCGCGCGCCATGGCCTGCGTGATCGCGCCCATGCCGCCGATGGCGTGACCCCAGACGCCTTTCTTGCCGTTCACCTCGCCGAAGGCGTGGTGCAACATCACGTAGGCCGAGCCGGCCGCATAAGGGCTTGCGTAGTTGCCGACGATGGCGTCGAAGCCGAACAGCGCCTTGACGAGATCGTGTTCGAAACGCTCGTCCAGCATCTCGCCGGCTGACCGCGTGAACAGGTCGAGCAGGCTGCGGCTCTGCTCCAGGCTCAAGCGGCGCAGGATGTTGGCGCTTTGCAGCGCGTTGACGCTCTCGCGGATCGCGCCCGGACCGAAGCCGTCGAGCAGATTCGGCGGCGCGCGCAGCACGAACTGGCGCAGCACGTCGGCGATGGTCTCGAGCTCGCGCGAAAAGCCGTCAAGCGCCTCGGCATCATGCGCACTGAGCCGCGCCACGGAATCCTTCGTTCGGCCCTCGCCGGTGAGGAGATGGCTGCCATCGGCCGCGGGCAGAAAATTCTGCGCTCGCCGTTCGACGATGCGCAGGCCCTGTTCGGCGAGCTTGAGATCGCTGATGACCTGCGGATTGAGCAGGCTCACCGTATAGGCCGCAACCGAATTCCTGAAACCGGGGTGGAACTCCTCGGTCACCGCCGCACCGCCCACCACCTTGCGCTGCTCGACAACTGCCACCCGTAGCCCCGCCATCGCGAGATAGGCCGCGCAGGTGAGGCCGTTATGGCCAGCGCCGATGATGACGACGTCGGTTTCGGTCATGAAAGCTTCAACATTGTCCACTGTCGCCGCGGATGCGGTCCAGGAAATGACGCCTGTATATCAGGCATTCCCTGTCGCGACAGTCCCAGCATTTATTGCCCGTTCATGCGCCTTGTGCTCCATTGCGCGCCTCCGGCGCCCGCCGGAGCTTTGCCGGAGCTTTCATGGATTCGATCGTGCCATCCGCCGTCACCGAGCAGCCGTCCGCCTCGCGCAGCCGGCTGGTGCTGACGGTCTACACCGCCGCGATCTTCGTCAGCGCGCTGCTGCTGTTCTCGGTGCAGCCGCTGTTCACGAAAATGGTGCTGCCGCGGCTCGGCGGCTCGCCTGCGGTGTGGTCGGTGGCGATGGTGTTCTTCCAGTCGCTGCTGCTCGCGGGCTACGCCTATGCGCATTTCCTGATGCAGATCAGGAACCGCGCGATTCCGGTCGCCATCCATCTCGTGCTGCTGGCGGTGGCGCTGCTGACGCTGCCGCTCGGGATCGCGCATTCGTTCGGCGAGCCGCCGACCTCGGGCTATGCGTTCTGGCTGCTCGGCTTGTTCGCTGTGTCGATCGGGCTGCCGTTCTTCGCGCTCGCAGCCAACAATCCGCTCTTGCAGGCCTGGTTCGTCCGCACCGGCCACCCTGATGGCCCCGATCCCTATTTCCTCTATTCGGCCTCCAACATCGGCAGCTTCCTGGCTCTGTTGTCCTATCCGGTGCTGCTGGAGCCGATGTTCACGCTGCGCATCCAGAATTGGCTCTGGACCGGTGGCTATGGTCTCTTGATCCTGCTGATCGCGGGCTGCGGCGTGCTGCTGTTGCGCTCGCCGGCGCTGGCCGCGGCCGATGCGCGAACCGAGGACACAAGTTCGCCGGCGCCAAGCTGGTCCGTTCGCGCGCGCTGGATCTTCCTTGCCGCGGTGCCTTCCGGCCTGCTGATCGCGGTGACCGCGCATATCTCGACCGACGTCGCCGCCGCACCGCTTCTCTGGGTGGTGCCGCTATCGCTTTACCTCTTGACCTGGGTGCTGGTGTTCCAGTCGCGGCCGCTGTTGCCGCACAAATGGATGTTGATGCTCCAGCCGCTGGCGATTGCCGGCGCCGTGATGCTGCTGGCCTTCGGCGGCGAGCAGAACCTGTTGCTGACGCTCGGCGGCCACCAACTCTGCTTCTTCCTCATCGCGATGGCCTGTCATGGCGAGCTGGCGCGCACCCGGCCTGCCGCAAAATATCTCACCGGATTCTATGTTGCGCTGTCGTTCGGCGGCATGATCGGCGGCCTGTTCGCAGGTCTCGTTGCGCCCTTCACCTTCTCCTGGGTCGCCGAATATCCGATCCTGATCGCGCTCGCCGCTCTATGCCGGCCATCGGCTGGCGAGCGGCTTGCTCCGGTCATGAAGTGGTACTGGCTCGTGCTCGCCGCGGCCGCGCTCGCGCTGGTGGCGCCGTCCTATTCAACCGGCGAGGTCACGACCTGGTTCGAGGATCACCGCGTCTGGATCGCCGGCGGCGTCGGCCTACTCGCAGCGCTTCTGGCGCTCGCGCTCAATGCCAACCGCTGGAAGATCTTTGCGACGATCGTGCTCGCGCTGGCGCTGACCCGCGTCTATCCCGCTGATGAAGGCCGCGTCGAGACCGTGCGCAGCTTCTTCGGCGTGCACAAGATCGTGGTAACGCCCGGCGGCTATTTCCACGTGCTGATGCATGGCACCACGATCCATGGTGCCGAGCGCTTCCGCAACAATGACGGCACGCCGGTCGAGGGGCGGCCCGAGCCGATCACCTACTACCACAATGACGGCGGCATCGGTCAGGCCATCACCGCTCTACGCGAGCGCAAGGGCGCGCCGCTGAAGGTCGCCGCGATCGGCGTCGGCTCCGGCACGCTCGCCTGTGCCGCCGAGCCGGGCGAAAGCTGGAAGTTCTTCGAGATCGACCAGACCATGGTCGATACCGCGAGCGATCCCAAATATTTTCGCTACATCTCGAGCTGCGCGCCGGGCCTGAAGCCGGTGATCGGCGATGCGCGGCTGACCTTCGCCAGGGAGCCCGACGGCCTCTACGACCTCATCATCGTCGACGCCTACTCCTCGGACGCGATCCCGATCCATCTTGCGACCGAAGAAGCGATGAAGATCTACAAGGACAAGCTCGCCCCGCACGGCGCGGTCGTGATGCACATCTCCAACCGTCATCTCGATCTCGAGCCGGTGGTGGTCGGCATTGCCGATGCCAACGATCTCAAGAGCTGGGTCTACAACGAGGACTCCGGGCGCGACGCCGATTACATCTTCTCGACCGACGTCGTCATCTCCGCGCGCGAGGAGGCCGATGTCGGCAAGCTGGCCTCCTCCAAACAATGGGAGGAGACCGACGCCGACGAGAAGGTGCGGGTCTGGACCGATGACTACTCCAACATCATCGGCGCGCTGTATCGGCGTCTGCGGGATGGAGAATAGCGCGGCCGCAAGACTCGTGCCCCGAACGCAATGCAGCGCCATAAGCGCGTTCACGCGCGCTACGACGCACTATGGCTCCGCGTCGCGTCATTTCATGACGCGGCGCGTCCGGGACGCGAGTTCATGCGAACTTACGGACTAACCGGCGTCCCTGCGGGCAGCGCGATGCCTTTTTCGCCGGCGACTCGCCGCAACAGGTCGGGGCGATCGGAGATGATGCCGTCGACGCCGATCTCGATCATCCGCGCCATGTCGTCCGCCTTGTTGACGGTCCAGACCACGACGCGCAAGCCGAGCTTGTGAGCTTCTGCCACTTGCCCCGCGTTCACGTCGCCGAAATAGGGTGACCAGACCGCGCCGCCGGCCGCCTTGATCGTGCGCGGCAGCGAACCGCCGTGATCGGCCGGATTGAAGCCCGCCGTCCAGTCGGTGGCCCTGTCGAGCGCATGGGTCGGCGCCGAGCCGCGCTGCAGCGTCAGATAGACCGTCGGAATTTTCGGCGCCTGCTTTTGGACCAGAAGCAGCGTCCGCCAGTCGAAGGACTGGATCATGACGCGGCCCGAAAACCCCGCGGCGTCGATAACGCCGAGGAGCCGCGTGACAAAGGCCTGTGGATCGGGCGACTCGTCCGGATGGTTCGGATCGATCTTGGTCTCGATGTTGAAGCGCACGCGCGTGTTGCCGGATTTTTCGACAAGCGCGAACACCTCTTTCAGGATCGGAATCCGCGTCCCCTGCACCGCGCGCTGCTCGGGGAACTGCTTGGCATAGGCGCTGTCGGGGCGGATCTGGCCGACGTCATACGTCCTGACCTCGTCGAGCCGCAGCTTGACGAACGGCGTGCCGGGCGCGGCGATGTAGCCGCCTTGAGCGTCGCGCGCGAGATCCGGATTGAGGCCGCGCTCATGCGACACGACGACCTCGCCGTCCGCTGTGATGCCGACGTCGAGCTCCAGCGTGTCGACGCCCATCGACAGCGCGTTGGCGAAGGCGGGCAGGGTGTTTTCCGGCAGCAGCGCGCGCCCGCCGCGATGCGCTTCGAGATCGAAGGTCGAATCGAGTGCCATGGCCCGTCCAGCGATGAGAGCACAAAAAGCCGTCAGGATCGTCAGAGCAGGGGATGCCATCGGGGCACGCAGGGCAAGGGGGAAACGGAACGTTTGAACCACCTTTCGGCAGGCGGGACCAGTACAGGATTTCGCGAGCTTACGCGGCCGTGCGCTTGCCGGCCAGATAGCGTGTTACCGCGAAGCGGCTGGTGGCAATCGCACTTCCCACGCGCCGCGAGGACGACGTCGCTGCGACCGGCCCCGAGATCCTCGAGCCGGTCGCGCGCCTTTGCGGACAGGTTGCGCAGGATGATCGCGCGCGGCGAAGGCGCGTTCAGGTAGCGGCCCGCCGCCTCGGCCGTCAGTTCTGATAATAGTAGGTGCGCGGCTGATAATACTGGCGGGGCTGCTGATAATAGTAGCCCTGCTGGCCGTAGCTTGGATCGTAGGTCTGGTACTGTTGCTGCGGCTGATAGACCTGCGCACCATAGACCTGGCGCGAGCCGCGCGGCGCCGGATAGCGCGCGCCGGTGTCGCTACCATCGGCCGGATAGATATAGCCGTCGTCCTGCAGCATGACGCGGCGGCCAGGCTGCGCCTGCGGCGTCAGGTCGACGGGCTCGCCGACCGCGCTGTACTGGTCGCCGTTCGGCAGCGCCGCGCGCGCCACCGTATCGGTGCCCCGGCCGTGCGGGTTGCGCATCAAGGCCACCTGCGCCGAGCCGGTCAGCGTCACCGTAGTGTTGAGCACGCCCTGCTCCTGCACCAACGCGTAGAGCGTCGAGGCGTTCTCGCGCGACAGCCGCACGCAGCCATGGGACGCCGGCGTGCCGAGCCGACCGACCGAGTCGGTGCCGTGGATCGCATGCCCGATCTTGGTGAAGAAGATCGAGTGCGGCATCGGCGCGTCGTCGAACTCCTTGGAGTAGTGATCCTCTTCCATGCGGAAGGCGCGAAAACTGCCGCTCGGCGTCTCGCGGGAGGGAATGCCGGTGGAGACCGGCCAGTGATAGCGCGTGACGCCGTCGACCGCGACGGTCATCCGCTGATTGTCCTTGTCGATGGTGATGTCGACCTTGGCCTGCGCGATGCTCGCGCTGAAAAGCATCAATGAGGTGATTGCAATAAACAAGGTACGCATTCTACTTCTGGCCTCCGGCCTGTTCGCGCAAGCGCCGCGGCTCTCCGTCCCCCGGCATGTACTATGCCCGCAATCAGGTTTTGGTTCCAGTGGCCTGCCCGAGCGATCGTTAACGCGGCGCCGGGCGTAAGCAAGGCTGCGGCATGACAAATCCGCGCCGCCGGCGCTGACATTTTCGCGAGCCGGTCGCGGCAGGCGCGCCTCGTCCGCCGTCGGCGCCAACCAATCAAGATGAACAAGGTTCACATCAACGCGACCGCGTTTACCTTCCGGCTCCAGCCTTCGAGGCTCTTCGGGTCAATTCTTCAGCCGATAGCCGGTGCGGAAGATCCAGCCGATCATGACCAGGCAGATTACCAGGAAGGCGGCAGTCATGCCGATGCTCAAGGCGACGCTGACATCGGCGATCTCGTAAAAACTCCAGCGGAAGCCGGAGATCAGATAGACCACCGGATTGAGCAGCGCGACCGTGCGCCAACCCGACGGCAGCATGTTGACCGAATAAAAGCTGCCGCCGAGGAAGGTGAGCGGGGTCACCACCAGCATCGGAATCATCTGGAGCTTTTCGAAGCCGTCGGCCCAGATGCCGATGATGAAACCGAACAGGCTGAAGGTCACCGCGGTCAGCACAAGGAAGGTCAGCATCCAGATCGGATGGTGGATATGCAGCGGTACGAAAAGCCCGGCGGTTGCGAGAATGATCAGGCCGAGGATGATCGACTTGGTCGCGGCCGCCCCGACATAGCCGAGTACGATCTCGAAATAGGAGATCGGCGCGGAGAGGATCTCGTAGATCGTGCCGACGAATTTCGGGAAGTAGATGCCGAAGGAGGCGTTGGCGATGCTCTGGGTCAAGACCGACAGCATCACGAGGCCCGGCACGATGAACGTGCCGTAGCTCACGCCCTCGACATGGTCGATGCGCGAGCCGATCGCAGCACCGAATACCACGAAGTAGAGCGAGGTCGAGACCACTGGCGAGACGATGCTTTGCAGCAGCGTGCGCCAGGTGCGCGCCATTTCGAACAGATAGATGGCGCGAACGGCGTGCAAATTCATGACGTCCTCACGAGGTCGACGAAGATGTCCTCGAGAGACGATTGCGTCGTGTCGAGGTCGGAGAAGCGGATCCCGGCGCTGCGGAGGTCGCCGAGCAGGCTGGTGATGCCGGTGCGCTCTCCCTTGGTGTCGTAGTCGTAGACGAGTGTCGCGCCGCTGTCGCAGAGGTCGAGCTTGTAATGGGCGAGGCTTTCCGGCAGCGAGCTGAGCTTGTTCTGCAGATGCAGCGTCAGCCGTTTCTTGCCGAGCTTCTGCATCAGGGTGGCCTTGTCCTCGACCAGCACGATCTCGCCCTTGTTGATGACGCCGATGCGGTCGGCCATCTCCTCGGCTTCCTCGATGTAGTGGGTGGTGAGGATGATGGTGACGCCGGACTGCTGTAGGGTCCGCACCACTTCCCACATGCCCTTGCGCAGTTCGACGTCGACGCCGGCGGTGGGCTCGTCCAGGAACAGGATCTGCGGCTCGTGCGACAGCGCCTTGGCGATCATCACGCGGCGCTTCATGCCGCCGGAGAGCGTGATGATCTTGTTGTCCTTCTTGTCCCAGAGCGACAGATCCCTCAGCACCTTCTCGATATGGGCCGGGTTCTTCGGCTTGCCGAACAGGCCGCGGGAAAAGCTCACCGTTGCCCACACGCTCTCGAATGCGTCGGTGTGCAGCTCCTGCGGCACCAGGCCGATCAGCGAGCGCACCTTGCGCCAGGAGCTGACGATGTCCTCGCCGCCGACCATGACCTTGCCTTCGCTCGAATTGGCGATGCCGCAGATAATCGAGATCAGCGTGGTCTTGCCGGCGCCGTTGGGGCCGAGCAGTGCAAAAATCTCACCGCGCTTGATGTCGAGATCGACGTTCTTCAGCGCCTTGAAACCGGACCCATAGGTCTTCGACAGGTTGGCGACGGAGATGATGGAGGACATGATTGCCGGAGGGCTGGGGGAGGGGGGAGCTGGAACCCGCCCCTGGAGGGCTGGTCAGCGGAGCTCTGAAATAAGAACGCCCTTGCCCGGCCGCAATTCCCCTTGGAAAAATGGTCCCAAAACAGCCCCTTCAGTGGCAGGTTTCGGGCAACTGTTGCGCAACAGTCACGGACTGCGGTTAAGATGATCGCTCACGCGGCTCTTTGTTGCGTCTGCGAGCAGGCCATGGCTACGATTCCGGCCGATTGCGAAGCGTATTGTTCCCAGGGAAGAAATCGATGAGACCGAACGGCCGTTACGCAGCCGGCGTCAGCCAGTTGTCCGCCATCCGTGTGTGGGCGACGTGCCTGCTCCTGCTGTCAGCTGTTGCCATGAGCCCGACGAGCGTCAAGGCAGCGCCGAGCCAGGCAGCCGCGACCACACATGTCTATCTGCTGCGCGGCGTGCTCAACATCTTCTCGCTCGGTCTCGACACCATCGGCGCGCGGCTCGAGGCGCAGGGCATCCCGGTGACGGTTGCGAACTTCGTCTCCTGGTCCTCGCTCGCGGATGAGGCCGCCACTGCCTACAAGGCCGGCCGGCTGAGGACCATCATCCTGGTCGGTCATTCCTCAGGCGCCACCGCGCTGCCCGACATGATCGCCAAGCTCAATCATCTCGGCGTGCCCGTGAAGCTCGCGATCGGCCTCGATTCCGTGTTCAAGACCAAGCTCTCGACCGGCGCCGAGCGCTACATCAACCTCTATATCGGCGATGGTCCCGGCGAGCCGGTGCGCGCAGCGGATGGCTTCCGCGGCAAGCTCGACAATGTCGACGTGCGCGGCTCCGGCGCAGGCCACATCACGATCGACAAGAACGAGATGATCCAGCGCCGCGTGATCGCCGAGATCGACGCCGTGGTGATGCGCTCGCGTGCGCCCGCGGCCCCGACGGCACAGCCGGGTATGTCAAAGCCGGTCGCGCGTTCGGCCGCGGCCACCGCGCCGGCGCGGAACTAGGCGAGCCCCGCGGGGCGTCTCGCTCCGCTGCCTCGGCGCTAGCCGAGGATCTCGGTGATCAGCGACGCCGCCTTGATCCCGGTCCCCGTGATGACGACGACGGTGCGCTCGTTCGGACGAATGGCGCCGCGCTGCGCAAGCTCGTCGAGCGCTGCGGCGGCGCTTGCCGATGTTGGCTCGGGAAACAGGCCCGTGATGGCGAGCTTCTTCAGCCCCGCGATGATGCCCTCTTCGGGGACGGCCACCGTGCCGCCGCCCGTTGCCTTCAGTGCCGCCACCATCTGACGCAGCCGCAGCGGGCTCTTGATCGCGGTGCCCTCGGCGATGGTCTTGCGGACCTCGCGCGCCACCGGCGTATCGACACCCGCCGTGAAGCTCGCATCGAGAGGTGAGCAGTTCAGCGGCTGCGAGGCGAACAGTTTTGGCATCCGTGCGATCTGCCCTGCCGCGAGCAGCTCCTTGAAGCCGAGATAGCAGCCGAGCAGGCTGCTGCCGGCGCCGACGGGGACGACGACGTTGTCGGGGGGCGAATAGCCGAAATCCTCCCACATCTCGTAGGCGAGAGATTTGGTGCCTTCGAGGAAGAAGGGTTGCCAATTGTGGCTGGAATAGAACGTCTCGGTGGATTGGCGGATGGCCTCCGCCTCCGACTCCTCGCGCGGCCCTTCCACGAGCTGGATGTTCGCTCCGTAAGCGCGCACCTGTGCGATCTTCATCGGTGAGGTCGACGCGGGCGCCAGGATCTTGATCTTCAGTCCGCCGGCCGCGCCATAGGCCGCCACGGACGCGCCGCCATTGCCCGAACTGTCCTCGAGGACTGCATTCACGCCGAGCTGGCGGATGAAGGACAGCATCACCGTGGTGCCGCGATCCTTGAAGCTGGCGGTCGGGTTGAACCATTCGAGCTTGAAGTAGGGCCTCAACTCGCCCCACTCCTTCTGGACCATGGGCGTGCAGCCTTCGCCCATGGAAATCGGGCTCGCGATATCGACCGGCAGCGCCGCGCGATAGCGCCACAGCGAGCGCACGCTGCGATCGATCTCGTCACGCGAGATGCCGCGCAGCGGCGTCACCATCAGCGGCTTGCGGTCGTCGGAGCACCAGCGCGGCTGGTCCAGCGGATAGAGCGTGCCGCTGAGCGGTTCGATGTAGGATGGCTTTGTCATATGTGGCCTCGTGCGCGAGCTTGATGGCGCTGATCGCGTGGTCAGATCATCGGGTGCGACCCGTGATGGCCGCTCGATTGAATGATTCTAGGTGCCGAAACCGGATATCGCTGTCAATTTGCGGGAAGGCGCGTCTGGATGGCTGCTCCAGGCGGGACGTCGGCCTCGATAGCGAGCCGAACCCGGCGCGCAATTGGGCAAGCTTTGTGCCCCAAATTCTGCCAAATCGGCGGTCAGTAAGGCCGGAATAGGGAAGGCGTCCGCCTTTCCGCGGTGGGGTTGCAGGACGAATGGTTGTTTTGAAGCGAGTGGTCCTGCTGGCGGCCGGCGTGTTGCTCGCCGTCTCGACAGCCATGGCGGTCGCTTCGCCGGCCAAGCCGAAGAAGGCGGCCGCGATCGTGGCACCGTCACTGCCGCAGCCGCCGCCGCTGCCGACTGAAGCCGAGCCGGTACCGCCGCGCGTCTATCTCTTCCGAGGCGCGCTGGGGCCGATCTTCTCGACCGGCATGGACCGCCTCGCGGAGCGGCTGACGGAAGCCGGCTTCAAGGCCGACGTCTACGAATTCACGATCTGCCGCCTGGTGGCCCAGCGTGCGATTTCCACCTACCGCGAAGAGCCTGCGCCGGTCGTGCTGATCGGGCATTCCATGGGCGGGCTGTGCTCGATCATCTTTGCCGAGATGTTTGCCGAGGAGAAGATTCCGGTCAGCCTCGTGATCACCATCGATCCCGCGCATGCGACCGGAAACGTGCCGCTCAACGTCGAGCGCTTCATCAACATCTATCTGTCCGACAGCGTGCTCGGCGGCGGCGACGTGGTCGCGGAGCCCGGCTATCGCGGCCATTATGCGAGCTTCGACCTGAAGCAGAACAAGCGCGTCACGCACATCAACATCGAGAAGTCTGAAGACATCCACCGCCAGATCGTCGACATGGTCGCGCAATTGCCGCGCGTGCCCGCGCAGGCACAGGGCGATCCCGTGCCACTGCGCTATCTCGTTCCCGGCGACTCGCTGGTTGAGTTGTGGGACTCGGGCGTGAAGCTGCCCATGCGGGCCGGGGACACGCTCGAGCGGATCGCCACGCAATATCACGTGCCGGTGTGGTCGATCGCACAGGCCAACGGGTTGTACGAAAGCACGCCGCTTGCCGCCGCTCAGGACGTCATCATCCCGCGCCATCTGCTGCCGGCCATGCCGGCGCAGGCCGCCGCCACCCCGCCCAAGTCAGTCCCGCCCAAGTCAGTACGTTGAGCTCAGTACGTTGAGCTCAGTACGTTGAGCTCAGTACGTTGAGCTCAGTACGTTGAGCTCAATACGCTGAGCCAGTAAGCTGACGCTCGCGAAAAGGCTGCAGAAAAAAAGGGGCCCGGTCCGCGGCCCTTCTCGTCAGTCGTTGTCGTGATGGATGACGGTATCTCGCGACTGCCGTCCTCGTTGTGCTTCGTTCCGTCGGAACCGAATGTCGGGCGGCCGGCCGGCGCGCAGATGTTACCGCGGCGACAGGAACGGAATGATCATCGGGACGCGGCGGCAATAGGCGCCGTAGGCGTCTTCGCCGAGCTCCTTCGACAGGAAGACTTCTTCCATCCGGCCCTTCTGCCACATGCCGAGCGAGATCAGGATGGCGCCGAGGATCGCCGTCACCGTGCCGACCGCGATACCGGTCGCGAGCATGCCGGCGATCAGGCCGGTGTAGATCGGATGACGCACGATGCCATACGGGCCGGTGTCGATGACGCGGTGGTCTTCCTTGTGGGTAATCGTGTTCGACCAGAACTTGCCGAGATGAAGACGTCCCCACCAGGTGAAGGAAATTCCGCCGAGCACGACGAGCGCTGCGATGTAGACGCCGGTGTCGCCGAACACCCACAGCGGTTTCTCGTTCAGCACTTCCGCGGTCCACGGCGTGAACAGGATGCCGCCGATCAGGATCGGCAGGCGATAGCGTTGCGAGTCCAGCGTCATCACCTGCTTCTTGGTGCGGCCCTGCCAGAACGATGCTCCCACCCAGCTCGCAAGCCAGGCGAGCCAGATCAGCGCCAGCAGTTTGGTCGGCCAGGTCGTGGTCCAGCCACCCCAGGCGAAAGAGAGAAGCTTGCTGAAATCAAAGGACATGCGGAAAGGTTCTTGCTTCTGGGCTTGGGCTCAGCTCGCGCGCGAGCTGAGCGCGTGACGCTCGATGCCGGCCGGCGTTTGCAGGCCGCCGCGTGCGAGCAGATGGGTGATGGTTTCGCGCAGCACCGGCTCGATCGGGCGCGGCGCATAGCCGAGCTCGGTGCGCGCCTTGTCGATCGAGAGGTCGCTGGCGGCAAGTGCGATGCGCACGCCCTCGCCCGTGCCGTTGGGCGGCCGGTGTGTGACGTGGTCGGAGATGTATTCCAGCATGATCGCCGAAAGCTCGGCGAGCCTGCCGGGTACCGCGATGGGGTACTGCTTGCGGCCGCTGATCACCGACATCATGCGCAGGATCTGCCCGAGCCGGACGCAGTCGCCGCCGAGAATATAGCGCTGCCCGATGCGGCCGCGCTCCATCGCGAGCACGAGGCCCATGGCGACGTCGCGCACATCGACCAGGTTGACGAGGAAGTTGATGTGCGGCTGCACTTTCTTTTGCAGGAAGTACCACAGCATCGCGGTCGGTGGCGTGAGATCGTGATCGACCGGCCCGATCGGCATTGTCGGCGTTCCGATGACGAGCGGGAAGCCCGCCGCCGCGGCCTTTGCCGCGCAATGCTCGGCAAGCGACTTCGACCGCGTATAGGCGCCCGGCATCGCGTCGGCCGGCTGCAGCGCCTCCTCGGCAGGAACGCCCGCGAGCTGCGAGTAGGGGAACAGGATCGATTCCGTCGAGCAGTGCAGGAAGCGCGATACGCCGCGCAGTTGCGCGGCCGTCAGCACGACCTCGGTGCCGCGGCAATTGACCTCGTGGAAATCCTGCTTGTTGGCGACCCACATGCCAGGCAGGCCGGCGAGGTGATAGACCTGATCGACGCCCGCGAGCGCGCGATCGACCGCGTCGCCGTCGAGCACCGAGCCCGCGACGTAGTCGACGTCAGCACACGGCGTGGCCGGCGGCCGCACATCGAGAACGCGCACCCGCTGCCCCCTGCCGCGGAGCGCTTCTACAAGATGATGTCCGATGAAGCCGCTGCCACCGGTAACCAGTACGAGAGTCATGAAGAAGGTTGCTGCTGTTCCGCTCTGGAATCTTATCGGGTTGAAAGGGAGTTGGCCGGAAGAGGCGCGAGAATCGCGGCGAGGTCACGACGAAAACCCAACGCAATGAACAATTTTGCCATTACAAACATCGGTCCGAGCAAAAGATGAGACGGAAAGGTGAACAGCGAGGCCTCGCGCCCCTCGAAAACCTTGTGGCCGATGGCCTGCGCGGCGAAGCCGAGCGCCACCAGCGTGGCGAATATCGCCCACATCGTCAGTGTGCTGACTTGCGCCGCAATGGTCGTCGCGATTGAAAACAGCACGATGGACGCGGCCAGAATGCCTGTGCCGAGCGCCACATCCAGCAGCAGCCAATAAATGAGGACCGGCAACGCCAGGATCACCGCAAGGCTGAGGTCGAATCCGAACAGCGGGACCTTCACCAGCGTCAGCGGCATCACGGCACCCGTGAACAGCAGGAGGATACCGATCACATGCATCGCCGTGTTCCGGGGATCGCGATGGTACTCGACATAAACGGCAAGTTGGCGCTGAAAAAAGCCACCCATCTTGGTCTCACTGAGGATGCAGGTCGGAGGAAGCGACAAGCCTATAGCATCTGCTTGTCCCCTGTACAAACCGGCCCATTTGTCGCGCAGAGCAGGCATTCGAGGCGGCGAGTGCGCGTAAAAACAGTCAGGGGTTCAAGGGGTTCCGAGCATGCCCCAGACGCGATCGATTAGCGCTTTTTGGCCGGCTTCTTGGCCGGTGCCGCAGGTTTGGGCACCGCAGGCTCGTCGGGGAGTTTTGCAAGCGTCAGGATCTGCATCTGCCCGTTTGCGGCCGAGGTCGGGCGCGCGCGGTCGAGGAATTGCTCCTCGCCAAGGCCGATCGACTGGATGCGCTTGGCGGAAATCTTGAACGTGTTGACCAGCACGTCGCGGATCGCATCCGCACGGCGCTGGCTCAGGATCGCATTGGCTTCCCGCGTCTTCGAATTGGATTCGACATGGCCGACGATCAGGAAGGTGTAGGGCAGCAGCGAGGCGTGAACCAGCGCATCCGCGATACGGCCGACCGTCTGGTAGGACGAGGGCTGGATGATCGGCGTGTCGTCGTCGAACTGGATTGGCGTATTGAAAGCGGGCAGGCTCGCAAGGTCAGGCGCGATCAGCGGACGATTCACCGGGCCCGGATCGTTCTTGATCCGCGTCTTGGCCCTCTCCATCACCTGCGGCTTCAGCGCCGCGAGGTCGAGATCGGGGGCAGTTTCGAAATGGTTGAGCTTGGCGACGATGTCGTCGCGGGTCGGCGGCGCCGTCTGCGCGCCCACGGGGACTGCCGCGAGCGCCAGGGCGAGCGCGAAGCCGATCGATTGCAGGGTGAGCCCGGCCGCGCGCATCAGCGATACCCCGCGTCGTCCACCGCCTTCAGGCAGTTGTTGCTGACCCCCTTGGGCGTCGAGATCAGGCAGGGAATCGACTTGCTGGTCTCCTTGGTCGAGCCGCCGCACACCTTGACGATCTCGCGCTGGCACGCATTCGCCACGGTCACGCGGGCGGCGACCCGCTTCTGGATGGCGTCGAAGGCCGCGAGATAATCGGTCTGGCACTGCGGCGACAGCACATCCCGGTTGCGCGACAGGCATTCCTTCAGCCGCGTCGAATCCGGGTTCACGCCGCGGCAATTGGCCACGATCTCCGCACCGCAGCTTTTGGCCAGCATGCCGATCGCATCGCCAAAGCTCATCGTCTCCGCCGTCGCCAGCGACGGCATGCCAAATCCAAGTACGGCGAGTGTAATGAAGCCCCGGGCCATGGCCGCATCTGATACGGGGAAGTTCGCCATGGTCAAGGGGCGTGGAGCAAGGAAAGCCGGCGGCGTAACGCCGCCGCAACAGGGCGCGGCCTCACGCCCGCTGCACGAAACTGTCCACGACCTTCTTCTCGCCGGCCTTGTCGAAAGCGATGGTGAGCTTGTTGCCGTCGATCTTGGCAACCCGGCCGTAGCCGAATTTCTCGTGGAAGACGCGGTCGCCAATCGAGAATTCGGACGTCGTGCCGGTGGATTTTGCCACCAGCTCGCCCTCGATCGTCATCGGGCCGCGGCGGCGCGACGAAAAACTGCCGCCGAAATCGGGCGCGGAGGAAAACGGCGAGGGCTCTTCCTCGAAGCCGCCGCGACCGCCGCCGTTGCGGCCGCCCTGGCCACGGTCGCGATGAGCTTGGGCGCGCTGCCAGCCCGGCGTCGAATAGCTCGAGCCAAACGCTTCCATGTCGTCGAACCGCGAGGCGCCGTAACCGCCGGTGCCGCCCCAGGCCGATCCGCCCTTGGATTCCGTGATCTCGACATTGGCCGCCGGCAATTCGTCGAGGAAACGTGAGGGGATCGTGGTCGACCAGGTGCCGTGGATCCGGCGGTTGGTCGCAAAATAGAGTTTTGCGCGGCGGCGGGCGCGGGTCAGGCCGACATGGCCGAGCCGGCGCTCTTCCTCCAGGCCGGCGCGGCCCTGTTCGTCGAGGGTGCGCTGGCTCGGGAACAGGCCTTCCTCCCAGCCCGGCAGGAACACGTTGTCGAATTCGAGCCCCTTGGCCGAATGCAGAGTCATCAGCGACACCGCGTCTTCCTCGGTGCCGCCGTCGCGATCCATTACCAGCGAGATGTGCTCGAGGAATCCTTGCAGGTTCTCGAACTCCTCCATCGAGCGCACGAGCTCCTTGAGGTTTTCGAGCCGGCCCGCGGCGTCCGCCGAGCGGTCCTTCTGCCACATCTCGGTATAGCCGCTCTCGTCGAGCACGATCTGGGCGAGATCGGTGTGTGTGGTCACCTCGCGCTGGGCGCGCCAGCGGTCGAATTGCGTGACGAGATCGCGCAAGGAGCCGCGTGCCTTCGGCTTCAGCTCGTCGGTCTCGACCACGGCGCGCGCCGCCTCGAACAGCGGAATGCGGCGCTTGCGGGCGTGGTCATGCAGCATCTGCACGGTGGCATCGCCTAGCCCGCGCTTCGGCGTGTTGACGATGCGCTCGAAGGCGAGATCGTCGGCCGGCGAATTGATCACGCGCAAGTAGGCGAGCGCATCGCGGATTTCGGCGCGCTCATAGAAGCGCGGGCCGCCGATCACGCGATAGGGCAGGCCGAGCGTGACGAAACGATCTTCGAACTCGCGCATCTGGTAGGATGCGCGGACCAGGATCGCGATCTCGTTGAGCTTCTCGCCCTGGCGCTGGAGCTGCTCGATCTCCTCGCCGATGCCGCGGGCCTCCTCTTCCGAATCCCAGGCGCCGGTGACGGTGACCTTCTCGCCGTCCTCATCCTCGGTGCGCAGCGTCTTGCCGAGCCGGCCTTCGTTGTGCGCAATCAGATGCGAGGCGGCGGCAAGGATGTGGCCGGTCGAGCGGTAATTGCGCTCGAGGCGGATGACCTTGGCGCCAGGAAAATCGTGCTCGAAGCGTAGGATGTTGTCGACCTCCGCGCCGCGCCAGCCATAGATCGACTGGTCGTCGTCGCCGACACAGCAGATGTTTTTGGTGGGCGCCGCCGCCGCCACCGTCATTCCGGTGCGATGCGGAGCATCGAATCCGGAATCTCGATCGGTGGACTCATTTCCAGATTCCGGGTTCAGGCCTTCGGCCTGCCCCGGAATGACGGCTTGTGGGGATGGCTTCGCCGCCGGCGCCTGCGACAACAGCCGCAGCCACAGATACTGCGCGACGTTGGTGTCCTGGTATTCGTCGACCAGGATGTATTTGAAACGCTGCTGGTACTGCCGGAGGATATCCGGGTGCTCACGGAAGATGCGGATGTTCTCCAGCAGCAGATCGCCGAAATCGGCAGCGTTCAGGATCTTCAGCCGCTCCTGATAGCTCGCATAGAGCTTGCCGCCCTTGCCGTTGGCGAACATCGCGGCTTCGCCCGACGGCACCTGCGTCGGGTTCAGCCCGCGGTTCTTCCAGCCGTCGATCAGGCCGGCCAGCATGCGCGCCGGCCAGCGCTTGTCGTCGATGTTTTCGGCTTGCAGGAGCTGCTTCAACAGCCGCACCTGATCGTCGACATCGAGCACGGTGAAATTCGACTTGAGCTGCGCGAGCTCGGCGTGTGTCCGCAGGATCCGGCCGCCGATCGAGTGGAAGGTGCCGAGCCACGGCATGCCTTCGACCGCCTGTCCCAGCATCTGGCCGAGGCGGTGCTTCATCTCGCGCGCGGCCTTGTTGGTGAAGGTCACCGACAGGATCTCGCCGGGGCGCGCGCGGCCCTGGCTCAGGATATGGGCGATGCGCGTGGTAAGCACGCGCGTCTTGCCGGTGCCGGCGCCGGCGAGCACCAGCACGGGGCCGTCCAGCGTCTCCACGGCGTCGCGCTGCTCGGGATTGAGGCCGCTCAGATATTTCGGGCCTACCGAGGCACGGGCGCGCGCGGCAATGCCGCCGGCCGCGGGCTGGTGGTCGGGAACGCCGTGAGAGGTGATTTTGCTCGGCTCGGTCATGCGAATCAGTGGCCCCACGATGGCACCGCGGGGTGGCGGAAGGGAGCCTTCATAACAGGGATTAGCCCCAATATGGGGCGGCGGCGAGGGGTTTTCCACGTGCGCCAAGGGCCGATTTGTTCCTGCCCTCCGGGCGAATTTCCGCCCCCTCAGCCAGGAACCTTCGTTTCGCGCCCGAGATTGTCTGTCCAAACGAGGCGTGGCGCGAGGCCCGCGCCGGATCGCGGACAAACATCGAGACGGAGGTTTTGACCATGCTTGGCTGGGTTGTGACGTTTTTGGTTATCGCACTGATCGCCGGTATCCTGGGCTTCGGTGGCATCGCCGGCGCTTCGATCGAAATCGCCAAGGTCATCTTCTTCATTGCGGTCGTGCTGTTCCTGATCTCGGCCGTGTTCGGATTGGCCCGCGGCCGCACCAGGGTCTAGGTGGCTTTATCGCGTCATAAGCCCCTCATGGTGAGGCGCGCGAAGCGCGTCTCGAACCATGAGGCCCGAACCCTGGCCTACATCCTTCGAGACGCCCGCTTCGCGGGCTCCCAGGATGAGGAGTTAGAGTATGAGGCAGTAGGTGCCGCGCGCTTACCGTTTCGAGGGCATCGCGACGTTTCTGCCGATGCCCTCGGGCCGCGGCACCGCGCTGTGGTCCTTGACCACGGAGGCGATGCGTTGGCGAATGTCGGCCGGGAAGGGCGCCACCTTTCGTGACGCCATGTCGATGTGTAGCGACATGTTCTCGGACGTGGCGGAAACCCAGCCCTCGGTGGCATGGCGCAGCTCCTCGAAGGTATGCAGCCGCTTGTCGTCGGCGTCCAGCAGCCATACCGCGATCTGCACGGGATCGCCGAGGTGGATTTCACGCAAGTAGCGCACATGGCACTCGGCGGTGAAGGTCGAGCCGTGACGCTCCTTCATATAGGTCGGCCCGATCCCGAGCTTCAGCCAGAGCTGGTCGATCGCCCGGTCGAACATCACGTTGTAATAGGCCATGTTGAGGTGGCCGTTATAGTCAATCCATTGCGGCTCGATCTGCATGATCGAGGAACGGAACGGCTCGATCTTGGGCGCGTGAGCGACAGGCTTTGTCATCTGTCCTTCCTGCCATGCATCCGGTCGCTTGACTTGACCGGTCATATGTCCTTTGCCACGGTCCTTGGAGCATGATCCGGAAAAGTGTGCAGCGGTTTTCCCTCGCGACAAACGCGGAACGCGTTTGCGCGGAGATCATGCTCAAACAATAACCGAAAGCGCGATGACGATTCATCCTGATTTCATCGCGCTTTAGTTAGTCGGGAGGAATGTCCGTGGGTACGACCATCACCAATAATCCGCCGCGGCCTGAGCCGAAAGCCCTGGCCGGCGCGCTGGAAGCGCTCACCGCGCGCTTCGGCAATCGCTTCATCACCTCGCAGGCCGTGCGCGAGCAGCACGGTCACACCACGACCTGGCTCGCCAACCAGCCGCCGGATGGCGTGGTGATGGCGCAGGAGACCAAAGACATCCAGGACGTGGTGCGGATCTGCGCCAAGAACGGCGTGCCCGTGATCGCGTTCGGCACCGGCACCTCGCTCGAGGGCCAGGTCAACGCGCCGGCGGGCGGCATCTGCATCGACCTGCGCGACATGAACAAGGTGCTTGCGGTGCATGCCGAGGACCTCGACTGCGTGATCGAGCCCGGTGTGACGCGCAAGGCGCTGAACGAGCATCTGCGCGACCAGGGCCTGTTCTTCCCGATCGATCCTGGCGCGGATGCCTCGCTCGGCGGCATGGCCTCGACGCGCGCCTCCGGCACCAATGCGGTCCGCTACGGGACCATTCGTGAGAGTGTGCTGGCGCTGAAAGTCGTGCGCGGCGACGGCGAGATCATCACGACAGGCACGCGCGCGAAGAAATCCTCCGCAGGCTACGACCTGACGCATCTCTTCATCGGTGCCGAAGGCACGCTCGGCATCATCTCGGAGCTCACCATCCGCCTGCGCGGCATCCCCGAGATGATCGCGGCCGGCGCCGTCTCCTTCGAAACCGTGCATGGCGCCTGCCAGGCGGTGATCCTCGCGATCCAGACCGGCATTCCCGTGGCGCGCATCGAGCTGCTCAACGCCGCGCAGGTGAAGGCGTGCAACGCCTATTCGAAGCTGACGCTGCCGGAGACGCCGCTCTTGCTGCTCGAATTCCACGGCAGCGAGATCGAGGTTGCCGAGCAGTCGAAAGCCTTCGGCGAGATCGCCAAGGATTGCGGCGGCGGCGAATTCTCCTGGACCACCAAGCCCGAGGATCGCACCAAGCTGTGGCAGGCGCGGCACGATGCCTATTGGTCGGTGAAAGCGCTGCGCCCCGGCGCCGGCGTGGTCGCGACCGACGTCTGCGTGCCGATCTCGCGACTTGCGGATTGCGTCACCGAGACCGAGGAGGATTTGAAGCGGCTCAACCTCTTGTCGCCGATCGTCGGCCATGTCGGTGACGGCAATTTCCACTGCTCGCTGCTCTGCGACGTCGACAATGCCGACGAGATGGCGCGCGGCGAGGAGTTCATGCACCGCCTGATCGAGCGTGCGCAAGCGATGGGCGGCACCTGCACCGGCGAGCACGGCATCGGGCAGGGCAAGCAGAAATACCTCAAGGCCGAGCTCGGTCCCGAAGCGCTCGACGCGATGCGCGCGCTGAAGAAGGCGCTCGATCCGCAGAACATCTTCAATCCCGGCAAGATCGTGCCGGCGGCGTAACTCTATGCCTGAGGAGCCCGCTGCAAGCGGGGGTCTCGAAGGATGGCCGCGGGTGAGATCCGGGCCTCATGGTTCGCCCGGCGATGCGAAGCACCGTCCGGAGATGCGCGTTCCGCGCTCCTCACCATGAGGGTCTTGCGACTCCGCAGGCCTAGGAAAGGGCATGCTCCGCCGGCGTTCGGGAACTTTCGGCAAGCCGGTCGGTTCCAATTCCCGACAAGTTCCGATGCCTCAATGGCGCGGCACTCTCGGGAGGATGCGATGTTGCGACCGGTCATTGGAATTTCCGCGATGGCCCTTGCCTGCATGCTGGCGGGCGCGTCTCTGGCCAAGGGCGGCGGTCACGGCGGCGGCGGTGGAGGGCACGGCGGCGGCCACGGTGGCGGCGCTCGCTTTGGCGGCCACGGCGGCGGTGGTCACTTTGGCGGCCACGGCGGCGGTGGTCACTTTGGTGGCCACGGCGGCGGTGGTCACTTCGGTGGCCACGGGTTCGGTCATGTCCATGTTGGCGGCGGGCATCACGGCGGCGGCGCAAGGTTCGCATCTCATTCGTTCACGCGCGCAGGCGTCCCGCATGGCGCCGGCAATTTTGGCCATATCCGTAACGCAGCGGTGCATCCTGGAAGCTTCCGCAACGCGCTGAACGTCCACTCCAGCGCCTTCCGCAACGGCCGGCTGATCAGCAATCCGGCGGCGCGGGCCCAGATCGCGGCCGCGGCCGCGCTTGCCGGCTGGCATGGCGCAAGCAGCGGATGGTGGCAGCATCCAGGTGGCTTCTATGGCTGGGTCGGACCGCTGTTCTGGCCGTTCGCCTATTACGATCTCTACGACTATACGATCTGGGGCGATGGCCTCGGCTTCTGGGGTTACGGCTACCCGGACATCTATGCCGGCATCTTCGGCCCCTACGGCTATGACGGCCTCGCGACCTATTTACCGCAGCGTCCGTATGGACGGCGGCAGGCGCGGGGCGTTCCGCTCGATCAGCTCTGCGGCAGCGACCGCCGCGAGATCGTCGGTCTGCCGGTCGACCAGATCGCAGATGCGGTGCAGCCGACGGACGCGCAAGGCGCCGATCTCGATGCTCTCGGCAATGCCTCGATCCAGGCGGCCGAGTTGATCCGCGCGTCCTGTCCAACGCAGGTCGCGGCGACGGCGCCGGGCCGGCTGGCGGCCATGCAGCAGCGCGTCGAGGCGATGACGAAGGCCGTCGAGCTGGTGCAACCGGCGCTCGACAAATTCTATGGTTCGCTCACCGACGAGCAGAAGGCACGTTTCAATGCGCTGGCCGAGGACCAACGCCGCACAGCGGCGTCCAGCAACGCCAATGCGTCGCTCGTGCAGAATTGTGGTACGCCCGTTGGGCTCGATTGGCCAGGCGCCGAAATCGAGGCGAGGCTTCATCCCGACGACACCCAGCGCGCTGCGCTGCAAGTGCTCCAGGATACCAGCGCCAAGGTCAGCGCGTCGCTCAAGGCGGCCTGCGAGCCCAGCGACGTGATGACGCCGCCGGCGCGGATGGCTGCGATCCGCAAACGGCTCGACGTGATGCTCGACGGCGTCAAGTCGGTGCGCGCCGCGCTTGAGGATTTCTATGCGACGCTGAACGATGAACAGAAGGCGCAATTCGAGGCGATCGGCCCGCGCCGGACGTCCTGAGCGCGGCGCAGGCCGCAGACTGTGGCGGGAAAAACCGCCTCGCCGGGCGCGATTGGGTTCTCTATGCTGGGCGTAGCTGAAGCTCGACGATGCGGTGGACGGAAGACCACGGGTGGCGGGGCGATGAAGTGGTTCGCAAGGCAAAAGCTGTCCGACGTCTGGGATGAGCCGATCCAGTGGCCGATCGGCGACATCGAGGCTGCCGATCGCATCCGCGACATCTGCCAGTCCGCATCCGCGAGCGCCGAATGGGGCGGCGGCGTTGCCGCGCGCGCCGACCACGGTAGAACATCGGCCGAGAAGCAGCGCAAGCATGAAAGCGAGCGCTATGAGCGCGCGGCGCGCGCCGCGATGGAAATCGCGATGAAGATCTCGGACGATCTGATGCGCGATGACGCCGTCCGTCGCATCGTCGATCTCTGCATGAAGGCGGGCGACATGAAGACGGCGCAGATTCTCTATCGCGCGATCCAGGCGAACTGGATTCGGGAGGCCGTGCAAAAGGACTATCCGGCGCTCGTGCAGTAATACCGACTTGCCTTGGGGTTTGTATTCTTAAATCCGGCTTCCGGACGTGCCGGAATTGCGTCCGCTTCACTCCGGAAGCGACCCGTTGCTGCGCACGAGTGAAAGACGCGAAGGGCCATTTCCGGACTCGCGCATTGATGCGCCCCGTCGGCATAGGCGGTTTACTCAGGCAAACCCGCTTTTCGAAGGCCCTCAATCATCAGCTTCGAGTTCGATTGCCCTCCGCGAGCAATCCACGCGGAAATCGTAAAGGAGGGATCGACCTGAAGCAGACGCGCCGCTGCCTCACGCGCCTCATCGTCACGTCCGACATGGGCGAAAGCGGACGCGAGACAACGGTAAGCTGCCGAATAGGAGGGGTTCTGACGAAGGGCTTTCTTTCC
Organism: Bradyrhizobium sp. CB82; assembly: GCF_029714405.1. NCBI lineage: Bacteria > Pseudomonadati > Pseudomonadota > Alphaproteobacteria > Hyphomicrobiales > Nitrobacteraceae > Bradyrhizobium > Bradyrhizobium sp. CB82. Next base: position 2,518,147 of record NZ_CP121650.1, read on the forward strand.
CGCGATGATGGCATCCTCAAAGCGACGAAGCTCAATAAAGGCAAACCCCATCCCAGTGAACGTTATGTGAAGCCGCGGGTCTACTGGGCTCATGCGCACGGCACGTTCAAAGCTTCGGACCGCTTCCTCTGGTAGGCCCGCAGTTTGATAGACCCAACCTCGCGCGCGCCATGCGTTAAATGAGTTTGGGTTGAGCGCGACCGCCCGGTCTGCCATTTCGATTTCACTTTCAGAATCGCCGACCATGAACGCCGAGATTATGGCAGCAAATGCTAATGTTTCCGGATCACCATCATCGACGCTCAATGCCAAGCGAAGAAGCCGAATTGCTTCCTGTCTGTCTAACTGAGGATCGATGGCATAACCCAAAGTGACATTGTTCATGTGACAGAGACCTGCCAGAGCAGCCACAAAGCCGAACCGAGGGTCCAGCTCCAGTGCACGATAGGCTAACCGAGCCGCTTCGGCCATCGCGTCGCGAGTCAACAGGTTATACTGCTGTATTGCTCGGAGATACAAATCATACACGGTGAGGTTTTCTGGTCGTCGTCTCGCCGCCATTACAATTTCTGTTTTAAGCAACGTTGGCTGGATCGCAGAGACGACAGCGGCCGTCACTTCGTCCTGAAGAGCAAAAACGTCCGTCAAGTCCCGCTCGAACCTGTCCGCCCAGATGTGCGCGCCAGTAGCCGCATCAATTAATTGTGCGGTGATGCGGACTTTCCCCGACGCCTTGCGCACCGATCCCTCAAGGACATAGCGTACGCCAAGCCGACGCCCGACTTCCTTGATATCGACGGCTGGGCCTTTGAAGGTGAAGCTCGAATTGCGAGCGATGACGAACAACCACTTGAACCGCGAAAGCGCGGTGATAATGTCCTCCACCATCCCGTCCGCGAAATATTCCTGCTCCGGATCGCCGCTCATGTTCTGGAACGGCAGCACGGCGATCGAGGGCTTGTCCGGGAGTGGTAGGGCTTTGGTCCCATCCGGAGACGACCTCGGGCTGGCCGCCGACTGTGCAGCCGAGCGCACCGCGTAAAGGCGGACCGGCCGCTCTATATTCTTCAGTGATCTCTCGCCGAGATCATCAAACGAGAAGCTGGTCTTGCCTCTGACCTGCTCGAAGGCATTGGCGGACAAGCAAACTCCACCCGGCTCGCACTCGTTCTCGACCCGCGCTGCGACGTTGACGCCGTCGCCAAAGATGTCATCGCTGTCAATGATGATGTCGCCAACGTTTATTCCGACGCGAAACAGGATGCGCGGCCCAGCTCCACTGGCCGCTCGCTCTGCCATTTTCTCCTGAACCTCAACCGCGCAGGTCACTGCATCGACAGCACTTGCGAACTCGACCAGCATGCCGTCGCCCGTCGTCTTGACGATGCGGCCGTTATGGGCAGCGATGGCTGGATCGACGACCTCGCGGCGGTGCATTTTCAGGGCGGCTAGCGTGCCGACCTCGTCAACGCCCATGAGGCGCGAGTAGCTGGCCACATCAGCCGCCAGCACCGCCGCGAGCCGCCGCTCTATATGCTCGCCTGCCAACGAAGCCTCCGATCGATCGATCTCAGCTCAGGCTATCAAAGCATGGGAACTGGTTCTCAGCCAGCGTGGCGGAGCGGATTTCCGGCATGTCTCAGAATGGGATGGACCGGCCGTGCTCCCGCCCAACCAGCGAGCATGCTTGTGGGGTAGTCAGGAGAAGGAGCCACGCCATGCCGCGCAAGTTTGCCACCGCAGTCGTTACCATTGGTATCGATCCGGGCAAGAACATACTGCACCTAGTTGGCCTCGATGCCCGAGGAGAAATTGTGCTGCGCGAGAATGTGGCGCGCGCCAAAATTGTGTCGCGGCTGGCGAATATGCCGCCATGCTTGATCGGGATAGAGGCAGGCATGGGAACGCACTATGTGACCCGCGATCTGCTCGCCCTCGACCACGACGTGAGGCAAGTGCCGCCGGTCTACGCCAAGCCTTTCCGGCAGACCCACAAGAATGATTTTCGAGATGCGCATGCGGTCGCTGAAGCCGTGCAACGCCCCACGACGCGGTGCGTACCGCCGAAAACCGATGAGCAGCTCGATCTGCAGGCGTTGCATCGCGTGCGCTATCGCCTGGTGGGCAACGGACCGCGATCATCAATCAGATCCGCTGCTTTCTCCTGGAGCACGGCATCACGGTGAGGCAGCGGCTCCACTGGTTGCGCCACGCATTGCCGGACATCCTCGCCCAACGCACAGATGTCCTGTCACCGCGGATGGTTCGCATCCTAGAGGATCTGGCTCAAGACTGGCGCCGCCTCGACGATCGCATCGAGGCTGTAACTGACGAAATCGATGTGCTCTCCAAGAACACGGAACCCTGTCGGCACTTGATGACAATACCGGGCATAGGCCCGATCATCTCGAGCGCCATCGTCGCTGCGATCGCTGAAGGAGCTGCCTTCACACGCGGCCGAGATTTTGCTGCTTGGCTGGATTTGGTCCCCAAGCAGATCTCCACAGGTGATCGAACGATTCTCGGACGCATCACCAAACGCGGCAATCGCTACCTTCGCATGCTCTTCCTGCAGGCCGCCCGCGTCGTTCTGCTTCGGCCAAGGAATTGGATGCAGCACAGCTTTGGACCTTGGCTTGCTGCCGCGGCTCAACGGTTGCACCATAACGTGCTGGCTACAGCTCTAGCTAACAAGCTGGCCCGCATCGCATGGAGCGTGCTTGTAGAACATCGTGTATACGAGACGCGTCTCAGCGCGGCAGCGGTATGATGTGAGCGGTATAAGCTTGCTCTGGTTCACCAAAGGGATGACCGCCACCCTTCTCCGCCCCCGTCGCTCGCCGATTAAGGCGAGCGAGCGACGGCGACTCCGAAGGGATGGCTTCAGCCAATCGTTGAGCCGCTTGGTAGTACCCGCCGAGGTCTGCGAGTTAAATTTGAGGAAGATGGAGGAACGGTCTAGCCGTCGCGTTATCTGGTGACCCAACTGGCCTTTGAGGGCCTATCCGAGAATGAGATCGGACGCGCGCGGATATCCATGATGGCCAGGAGCGATCTGCTCCACGCGAGGGCCGGATACAGAAGCGCAAGACCAGTCACCGCCACTTCTGCAGATTTAGCTTGCAACGCACGGCCGGGGTCACAAGCCGTAATACTTGCGGCGAGCAAATCAAGTCGGCTCTGCCTCTCATAGGACACCTCAACGAGACCCGCGGGATTTGTCGCGATCGCGCGATCCAGGCGAGCTGGATTCGGGAGGCCGTGCAAAAGGACTATGCGGCGCTCGTGCAGTAATACCGACTTGCCTTGGGGTTTGTATTCATAAATCCGGCTTCCGGACGTGCCTGAATTGCGTCCGCTTCACTCCGGAAGCGACCCGTTGCTGCGCACGAGTGAAAGACGCGAAGGGCCAAGAGCCGACAACTCGTCGGTGGCGGGTGGCATTGATGGAGTCAATTCCAGTCAACAAAATCCTGAGACTTGGTACCCGCCGATTGCGGCCCGTCTCGACCCAAAGCGGCCCTTTGCCGCAATGGGGCCCGCGCCGGACAAGTTGCGTATCGGCTTTCGGGGGCGCAGACTTAGCAGCGTATGGTCGAGTTCGGGGATGGCGACCAGTCCACCAACCGGGGGAGGAACTCAGGGGAGGCGGACTATGAATGCGATCCTCGTGGGATTGGGGCTTGGCCTAGCTCTGTCCGCCGCGCCGCTCACAACGTGGGCGCAAGCTGATGATGCGCCGCCCGCTTGGGCGTATCCGGTAAACCCGCCGGATTTCAAAGTGCATCCCGACGATGGGGCGCCGCGGCATGTTCCCGACAGCACTGCCGCGTTCACGCTCACGCAGGCACGAGATCTATTCTTCGCCCTCGATTGGCATCCTTCGGACCACCCGCCGCTGCCGGATATCGTCGCTCATGGCCGCAAGCCGGACGTAATGGCGTGCGGCGTGTGTCACCGGGCGGATGGGCCGGGCGGGCCGGAAAATAGCGGCATTGCCGGCCTTTCCGCGCAGTACATCGTTCAGCAGATGGCCGACTTCAAAAGCGGCGAGCGGACGACCTCCGTCCCGCAACGAATCCCGCCGCAGCTGATGATCAAGACTGCAAGGGGCATTACCGATACGGAAATCGAACAGGCAGCGGCCTATTTCTCCGGGTTGAAGCCGCGGGCAGTGATCAAGGTGGTGGAGACCGCCACCGTACCGAAGACCCGTGTCGCCGGGTGGTTTCTCGCGGCCTTACCGGGCGGGGAGATGGAGCCGATCGCCGGTCGCATCATCGAGGTTCCGGAGGATCTGGAGCGCTTCGAGATGCGCGACGCGCGATCGCCCTTCATCGCCTACGTGCCGCCTGGGAGCGTCGAACAGGGCCGACAACTCGCTACCACCGGCGGCAACGGAAAGAGCGCGCCATGCACGATCTGCCATGGGCCCGAACTGAGCGGAGTGGGACCGATCCCCGGCCTCGCTGGACGCTCGCCGAGCTACCTCGTGCGGCAACTCTACGATTTTCAGCACGGCACGCGGGCCGGTCCATGGAGCCCGCTGATGGCGACCAATGTGAGCAAGCTGACGCTCGACGACATGGTGGCGCTAGCCGCCTACGCGGCGTCCCTTCAGCCCTGAGTCGACGTGCCGATGCTGGATTACCTGCGCGAAGTCGCCAAGGCGAAAGCCGAGCTGGCCGTGGTCGACCTAAAGGGCGGCTCACCGCCCACGCGAGCCGACCTGTGAACCGGGTACAAAGTGATCTTCTGCGCGCGCTTGAGGTCGCGTGGGAGCCAACATCCGTTTAGGGTCAATCTCGACATTCTTGCAGTTGGCCAGCCACGTCCGATCTACCCAAACTTCAGACATACCGCTGCACTGCGCCAACTGAAGCGATCAGCCATCAGCCCACTTGGCAGCGTGAATTTGTGATGCCCGCTATTCCGGCTGTCGCGACCACGCCGGTATTTTGCTGTCGGTTGACGAGTGAACGCCCCAATACACCGATTGCAATGGCGCTCGCGGCCTCTTAGCCTTGTCGAGAAAACAACCGGGGAGGATAGACCATGGAAATCCAGGCCTTCGGTTATCTCGGCGTCGGCGCGTCGAACCTCGATGATTGGGCCGCGTTCGCCACATCAAACGTTGGCATGCAGGCCGTGGACCGCGCCAGCTCGATGCGTGCCTTCCGTATGGACGACCGCAAACAGCGCCTGTTCATCGACCGGGCCATTGAGCCGGGCGCTCGGGTCTTCGGCTGGGAAGTCGCCAATGCCGCGGCTCTCGACTCGCTCGCTGCCCGCCTTGAAGCCGCCGGCGTCGCCGTGAAGCACGAACCCGCAGCGCTGGCCGATCAGCGCTGTGTGACGGACCTGATCTCCTTCGCTGATCCCGCCGGCAATCGTTTGGAAGCCTTCCACGGCGCCCAGGTAGCTGACACTGTCTTTAAGCCTGGCCGCGACGTCTCCGGCTTCCGTACCGGCCCACAAGGCATGGGCCACACCCTTCTAACATTCCCCGACATCGATGCCGCCCTGGCCTTCTACAAGGACCTGCTGGGGTTTCGCATCAGCGACTTCATGGTTGCCCCGCTGAAGGCCTACTTCATGCATGTCAACGCACGCCACCACAGCGTGGCTCTCGTGGCCGCGCCGGTGCGCAGCATGCATCACCTGCTCGTCGAGTACTATCAGCTCGACGATGTCGGCCAGGGCTACGATCTGCTGCAGAGCACCCCGGAGCAAATCGTCGCCACACTCGGCCGCCATCCCAACGACCTCATGACGTCGTATTACATGCGCACCCCGTCGGATATCTACGTGGAATGCGGCTGGGGTGGCAGGGAGGTCGACGACGTAACGCCACCCGTGGAGATGACCAACCTTGGCAGCTTCTGGGGCCACAAGGGCCTGTTCGAGGACATCGGCGCGCCCACCCCACGTGCTGAGACGCGCCGCGCCACTGTTCAGGTGATGGAAGGCAACTACGAACGCATGGCTGGCACCTGTCCGTGGTGGGATGCGATGCGCGGCAAGACCCGCTAACGCCGTGTTCGGCGCTGAAAGCATTGCCCGGACCTCGATGTCTCAGTCGGTCACGAGCGTCGCCATCTGCAACACTCGGCTGTCCGTCGACTTCCGCTACGCCCCGTTCGCGACCGAGGTCTGGTGGCGGTGCAAACGTCGCGAAGGCACAGAAGCGGAAGTCGCCGTAATCAGATCAGTGGAATTGATAATTGAGCGTTAGCGTCACGGATTGATTGGTGACCCGCTCTTGGGCGTTCAAGACAGCAGACCCAGAGGTCGACAACGTCCCATTCTGGTTGAATACAGTGACCGTGTCGGAGATGGTGAAGCTCGTGGAACGCGCATAGGTGTAGGCAAAATCTAAGAACCAGCCGCTGGCAAAGGAATAGGTAGTACCAATTTGCGCCGCGCCGCCCCACACCCAATTCTGATTAAATACGGTGATCGGCAGGCTGGTGGGGAACGTTCCTCTCAACGACTGGGTGGCAAAGGGAATCCCATTGATAAAATTGGACTCCACGCCGAACAGGGCCGGACCGCCACCGGCGTATAGCGTAAAATTGCCGAATGCCCGGCCGATGGTGCCGATAAGCGAAAACTGATGCTTGAGATTGATTTCCGCTGGGCTGATCGCCAAGAACCCAGTGATAGGTCCAGAGGTTCCGGCGTTCGGTCCGCTTACTACGGTGCCGGTCCCATTCTGCGGAATGCTCACGTTCTGCTTCGAGTCGACGTTTGCGTATTTATAATTGAACTTGAGCCCAGCCAGCCAGTCGCCCCCGGCAAACGGATGCATATAGCCGAACTGAACATCGGGGGCGAAACCGGATTTGTTTCGATTGTAGTCGAAAAAGGGACCACCCTCTTGCCCTTGGGCGGTTAGCACCCCCGCATCAAATACACTGATGAGGCCGGATACGGGATGTCCCGGGTTCTGTTGAATTTCTGAAGAGGTCGGCGTTGCCCACCTTGAGCCGGTAGGCTCGGGGTGCTGATTCCACAAAGGAGAGCAACGCCATGACGAGAGATATCACACCGGCTGGTTGGCCGGCGACCGGGGCTGTGGACGAAGCGTTTGCAGAAGTGCGGGCGAGCTTCGATCGGTTCTGCCTTGCGGCAGGGATCGAGGCGCTCGGCACGATGATGGAGGCGGATGTCACGGCGGCCTGCGGGCCGCGCCACGGTCGCGACGCGGCGCGGCGGGCGCACCGTTGGGGCCGAACGCGGGGACGGATCGGCTTCCACGGCGGCAAGATCGAGGTCGAGCGCCCGCGGGTCCGGGGCGTGGACGGCCGCGAGGTCACGATCCCGAGCTGGGAAACGGCGGCGGAGGAGGACTGGCTCGGTCGCTGGGCGATGAACCTGATGCTGATCAATGTGTCGACGCGCCGGTTCGGCCGCGCTGTCCGGCTGCCCGAGGGTGACGTGCCGGCACCGCCCGGATCGGGGGTTTCGAAGTCGGCGGCCTCGCGGAGGTTCGTAGCGCTGTCGGCGGCGCGGCTGGCCGACTTCATGGCTGCCGATCTGTCCGCGCTCGACCTTCTGGTGGTCCAAATCGACGGGCTGCATCTCGGCGACGATCTCGTGCTGGTGGCCGCGATCGGGGTTGACGGCGAAGGCAACAAGCATCCGCTGGCGCTGGTGGAAGGGGCGACCGAGAACGCCGCAACGGTTCAGGCCCTGCTGGACAACCTGGTCTCGCGCGGGCTCGACCCGACGGTGCCAAGACTGTTCATCGCCGACGGCGCGAAGGCGTTGTCGAAGGCGATCCGCCGCACCTTCGGTTCGGCCGCTGCGATCCAGCGCTGCCAGATCCACAAGGCGCGCAACATCATGGAACGCCTGCCGAAAGAGCATCATGCGGCCACCCGTCGGGTGCTGCGCCAGGCCTGGGAGCTCGATGACGCCGACAAGGCTGAAAAATTGATCCGCAATCTCGCGCGTCGACTCGACCAGCAATGGCCCGGCGTAGCGGCCAGCATCCTCGAAGGCCTCGACGAAATCCTGACTGTCGTCCGGTTGAAGCTGCCGAAGGAGCTTCGTCGATCGCTCGCTTGTACCAACATCGCCGAGAACATGATGGGCACCATTCGCCGCGTCACGCGCAACGTCAAACGCTGGCGGGATGCCGGCATGGCCTTGCGATGGGTCGCGGCCGGCATGATCGAGGCCAACAAGGGCTTCCGACGATTGAAGGCGCATAAGCAATTGTCGGTTTTGCGTGCGGCCCTTCAAGCTCGCCACAATCGCATGACGATCAACCCCGTTGCCCACGTCACGAGGGCCGCGTAACATTCATTCCGGCAACGTCGGCCCGACGTAGTTCAACAGCGATCGGGACATCCCCGCCGGATACGCCCTGCAGCGATTGGTCGAAATGGGTCCAGTTATAGCTGCCGCCCACACCGATATAGAACCCGGACCAATCCCACTTAGCAGGCGGCGGCGCTGACGGAAGAGCTTTGACGGCCATATCAGCGGCAAAGACAGCGGCGCTTGTTGCTACGATTAAAGCGCTCCCGCAAATAATGGAAATAAGTCGGTTGCTCATTTGACCACCCCCCAACAAATTCTCATTGCCGTTCGCGGCGATTGCAATTCGGAACCTTTCCAAGAGGCGGCGCACCCCCGGATTTCCGGCCGGTGTTGCCCCGTAGCAACGTCCGCCTTGGATCACTTTCGATCGAGTCCGGATGGGTTTGCCTGTCAAACCCTTCCGCTCCACCCCACAGCGGACATTTCCACATCGCCCGCGTCATATGAGTACAGGCCTAGCCGGCGAGCTTCCGGACAGCCTCGTCGACGCTGTGGAAGACGCGGTCGCTCGGTAGCGCGTCGTAAAGCCGAAAGCGTTCGAACGCGTTCTGCGCGCGGACCGACTCCAGCCGCGCGACAGCGATGGTGACGCCTTGCTGGTTACACGTCTTGAAGACCTCCAGCAGGACCTGGGCCGCGGTGAAGTCGATCTCGACCATGCCGCTTGCTTCCAGCACGATCAGCTTCGGCGTCGCGGTCTTCAAGAGATCGGCGACGTCGTTGCGGAAACCCGGCGCGTTGAGGAACGACAGCGGTGCCTGCAATCCGATTACGGCGACGCCGGGGACGCGCTCGCCCGCGATATGCGGATGCGCCGGCCACCAGATCGTGGTGCCCGGCACGCGATCGAACTCGACGAGCTCGGCGCGCGTCGTGCTCCAGATGCCGTGCAGGAGCGACAGCACGATGCCGAGGAACGCGCCCTGCTCGATCGGCAGCACGATGATCAGCGCGGCAGTGGTGAGGATCAGCAGGAACTCGCTGAAGGACTGGCGATAGATCGTGGCGATCTGCTTCACGCGGATGATCCGGAGCGCGACGAACAGCAGGATGCCGCCGAGCGCCGCGTCCGGCACGTGCTGCAACAGCCCGGTGCCGAAGGCGAGCAGCGCCAGCACGATCAGCGCCGCGGCGAGGCCTGACAGTTGCGACTGCCCACCGGTCTCGACCACGATGCCTGTGCGCGGCGGGCTGGCATTCACAGGAAACGCGCCGAACACGCCGGCAAGCAGGCTGCCGGCGCCGGCGCCGAGGAAATCGCGGTCGACGTCGGCGGGCTTGTCGGGATCGGACGGAAACGATCGCGTGGTCGCCGCGGTCTGGACCATCACGACGATGGTGATCACGAAGGCCAGCGGAACGAGGTGTACCCACGCCTCCGGGGCAAGCTCCGGCAAGGTCGGCATCGGCAGCGTGCCCGGGACGGTGCCGACCACCTTCACGCCCTTGCCTTCGAGCCCGGCCCCGATCACCGCCAGCGTCGCGCCGACAAGTCCGATCAGCGCGCCGGGAATCTTGGCGCTGATCGTCTCGGCGAGGAACACGACGGCGAGCACGCCGAAGCCGATCAGGATCGTGTAGGGATTGGACCGGCCAAGCTCGCGCGCCAGCGTGCCGATGCGATCGAGCGTCGGTCCGTTTGGCGCCTCCACGCCGAGCACGCCCGGCAGTTGCGAGACGATGATGTGGACGGAGATGCCGGCGAGAAAGCCGACCATCACCGGCACCGACAACAGATTCGCGATGCCGCCAAGGCGAAAGATGCCGCTAGCGACCAGCATCGCGCCGACCATCAGCGCGAGCGCGATCGCTAGCGATTGATACTCCGGCGAGCCGGTCGCGGCGGCTGCCGCAAGGCCGCCGGCAAAGATCGGTGTGATGGTGGAATCGGCGCCGCAGGACAGGAAGCGGTTGCTGCCGAGCAGCGCAAAGCCGAGCGAGCCCGCCATGAAGGCGAAGAAGCCGATCTGCGGCTCGAAGCCGCCGAGCCGCGATGTCGCCATCTGCTCGGGGATGGCGATCGCCGCGAGCGTCAGGCCTGCCATCAGATCTCCCGGCAGCAGGCCAGCGCGATAGGACGAGAGCGACCGCAATAGCGGCCAGGATGGCTTGGCGTCAGCGTCTTGCGGCATCGATACGAATTCCCCGGCGACAATGGCGGGGAGCAGACTAACAGGAATCCAAAGATGTCAGGCGCTCATGAAGATGCCCGCAGGTCCCTGTGCATCTGCGGGCGCCTTCTCGATCTCAGCCTTTGTCACTAACCCTCATGGTGGGGAGCGCGAAGCGCGTTTCGAACCATGAGGTCCTGCCCTGTGGCCCACATCCTTCGAGACGCTTGCTTCGCAAGCCCCTCAGGATGAGGAGTTAGAGCGTTTATGAAGCAGTAAGGCTACCTGCGATAATCGCCGTGGTTCATCTCGCCGCCGCGCCCGCCGCCCATTCCCATGCCGAGGCCAATTCCGACGCCGATGCCGATGCCTTGCATGACGGCGGCCGGTGGCGGCCCCGGGGGCGGAGCGCGCTCCACGACCACATCGTCCGGTGGAGGCCGGCGCTTCGGCGGCGTGTCGACGACCTTCCTCTTCGGCGGCGTGTCATCGACGCGCTTCTTGATGATCGGCGCCACGGTCGGATTGATCGGCGTTGCAGGAGTGGATGGCGTCGAACACGGGCAGGTCGGCGCCATCGCGACGGCAACCGGGACTGCAGCCGCCGCGGCGACCGGGCCGTAGTTGCGGTTCTGCACGCGGAGCAGCAGCCTGCGCGCGGTCGCGGCAAGGTCGCTGCCGCCCCAGTTGGTGAGATAGGTCTCGTACGAGGCGCGGGTGTTGATCGCGACCGCTTGCTCCCACGCCATCATCTGGCGCCGGCGTTCCAGGATCATGCGCAGGCGCGCCGTGTAGGACGTTTGCGCGTATAGCTCAATATAGGCCTGATACGCAGGCACGCTGTCGTCGGCGATCACGAGATCGTAGGCGACCTTCGGCTCCTTGCCGCGCAGCTCCTGACGCCAGTCCTCGACGCTGCGGCTTGCGCTGGCCAGCGCCGGCAAACCCGCGCCGGGAGCGGAGGGCTGCTGGGCGCTGCTCTCGCCGAAGAACTTGAAATCAGCGGTCAACGACGAGCTTTCCCAGGGGATCTGCCGGCCGTCCGTCGACTGGGCGACGGCGACACGGATGCGCTTGAAGACTTCCTCGATCGGCAGGTTCGGCTGCTTGGCGATCGTCAGCGCCGCCGTGGTGTAGGGGCTGTCGATGCCGGAGCCGTCCTCGGCTTCCGCCCCCGGTGATGTCGAGTAGGAAATGAACGAGCCCGGTGCGCCGGCCCTGGTGTCGACGATGGCAAGCCCGTGGCCCGCGCCACTGAGCGCCGGGAACGGATTGTTGCGGCAGGCATCGAGCATGAAGATGCGCGCGCGCGTCGGCAGTGCGCCGAGCGTATTGAGCAGGTCGTTCAGCCGCACGCCCTGCAATGGAATGTCGGCCTCGCGCTTCGGATCGAGGTCGACCGGCACCAGATAGTTCTCGCCGTCGATCTGCAGGCCGTGGCCGGCATAGAACACCAGCGCGACGGTGTCGGCGCCGCTGGCGGCGACCTTGCCGGCGAAGTCGCTGATCGCCTGGCGCATCTCGTTCTGCGCGAGGTTGGGTGCGGTGGTGACGCTGAAGCCGGCGTTGCCGAGCAGTTCGGTCATGCCCTTGGCGTCGTTGGCGGCGTTGGGCAGTTCGGGCACTGCGCGATAGGCGGATTGGCCGATCACGAGCGCGAGCCGTGTTTCGGCAGAGACGTCCGTCACGGTGATGAGCTGCGAAAGAACGAGAAGGCTGGATGCAAGAAGCAGATTGCAAAGGGCCGGACGGCGCATGGTGTCACCTCCATCGGCAATGCGCGCGAGGGTGACAGCTTTTCTAGCTGTGTGTCATGACGGAGTCTGTGCGCTAGCTCACGCTGACACGTGCGGCAAATTGGGCAGGTCTGCTGCCGGAGATGCCACCCTGGGTGGTGGCGTTGTCAGACCAGGCCGCGATCCCAAGGCGGCTCCGGCGAAAAGCGGGCTGCCAGGAAATCGATGAAGGCGCGGACCTTCGCCGGCGGACGCCGGTCCGGCAGATAGACCGCATGCACCGCCGACGACTGCATCTCCGGCTGGTCGAGCGGCAGCGCCACCAGGGTCCCGGCGCGCAGATCATCGGCGACGATAAAGGTCGGCTGCCGTGCGAGGCCAAGGCCGGCGAGGCTGGCGGCGCGCAGCGCATCGCCATTGTTGGCGCGGAGGTTGCCGCTCACCTGGACGCGGATCTCGCCGTCCGCGCCGAACAGCCATTCGGCGGCGCTCGCCTGCTGCGACAGCGTGTAGCCGAGGCAATTGTGCGCGGCGAGGTCGGCGACGGTGCGCGGGGTTCCGTGTTTGGCGAGATAGGACGGCGCGGCGCACACCACGAGCCGGTTCGGTGCCAGCCGTCGCGCCACCATGCTGGAGTCGCGCAAGCGCCCGATGCGGATCGCGAGGTCCCAGCCTTCCTCAGCGAGATCGACCAGCCGGTCGTTGAGGCCGAGTTCGGTCGTGACCTTCGGATAGCGCTCGGCAAAATCGCCGAGCAGCGGCGCGATCTGCCGGGTACCGAACACCACCGGCACGTTGACGCGGAGCAGCCCGCGCGGCTCGACCCGTTCGGCCGCGACCGTGGCATCGGCGGTCTCCATGTCGGCCAGGATACGCTCGGAGGATTCGAGGTAGCTGCGCCCGGCCTCGGTGATGGACAGCCGGCGCGTGGTGCGATGGAAGAGCTTGATGCCGAGGCGGCCTTCAAGCGACGCAACGTGCTTGGTGACCATGGTCTGCGACAAGCCCATCGCGCGTGCGGCGCCGGACAGGCTGCCGACCGCCGCCACCTTGGCGAAGACTTCCAGGCTGGTCAGGCGGTCTAGCAATGATTTCACTCTATTGGTGTGAACTATTCTTCCAAAATAGCAGATTATCAGCGAATTGAGAATAGATCATAAGGTGAGAAATCAAAGGAGACCATTATGATCGATTCCCGTACCGCGCCCTATGCGGCGCTGGTGTTGCGCGTGACGCTGGGTGTGCTGTTTCTCGCCCATGCCAGCTTGAAATTTTTCGTCTTTACCCCCGCCGGGACCGCAAAGTTCTTCGGCAGCCTGGGCTTTCCGCCCGAGCTCGCCTATCTCGTGATGACGGTTGAGGTGGCGAGCGGCATCGCCCTGATCCTCGGGGTATGGACCCGCTACGCCGCGCTCGCCGGCATTCCGATCCTGCTCGGCGCCATCTTCACCGTGCACGGCGCGGCCGGCTTCTTCTTCACCAATCCGAAGGGCGGTTGGGAATTCCCCGCGTTCTGGGCCATCGCACTGGTTGCGCAGGCGCTGATCGGCGACGGCGCCTACGCGCTGCGCCCCTCGCGCCAGGACGTCGCGGTTGGCCAGTTGAGCGGCGCGCACTCGCGCTGACGTCCTTCGCAAGGATTAATTGAGAGACAAGGCTGCGGGATCATGTCCCGCAGCCTTGTCGAGTTTCGTCGCGGGAAAAGCAGAATGACCTCTGCATTGATCCAAAGCTGAATTGGATCGATCGGCTTTGAGCCTGGCCGCGCGCGGCACCATTCGTCGCGCGTCTCTTCGCCGAAACGTCCGCGCCTGCCGCCCTCCGTGTCGCCACGTACCGCTACCCTTGCCTGTCTTGTCGCTTTGGCCCTACAGTCGATGAAACGGCTGCGGCAACGACTGCGGCACGATAAAAAAACGCTTGGGGAGAGAGCACATGACAATCGTGCCAGTGAGCCGTCGCGCGTTCATCAAAACCTCGACGGCGGTAGCCGCCGGCCTCGTATTCTCTCCGGCCATCATCGGCCGCGCCGAGGCCGCGACGTTGAAGCTGAAATGCTCCTCCTCGCTGCCGAACGATCCGAAATATGCCAACGGCCGCGTCTACTACGACAATCTGGTCAAGCAGCTGAAGGCCAACGGGCTCGGTGAGCAGGTCGAGGTCGCGTTCTTCCCCGACAATCAGCTGGGCCAGGAAATCGACGTCATCAATTCGGTGAAGCTCGGCGTCATCGACCTGATGGTATCGGGCTCGTCGATCTCGGCCAATCTGGTGCCGCTCGTCGGCACCTTCGACCTCGGCTATCTCTTTGCGAGTTTCCCGCAGCAGACCAAGGCGTTCGATGCCGGCGCCGCCAAGCCGATCGAGGATGCGCTGCTCAAGGGCGCCAACATCCGCATCATCGCCTGGGCCTACAATTTCGGCTCGCGCAGCGTGCTGGCGAAGAAGCAGGTGAAGACGCCCGAGGATCTCGCGGGCCTGAAGATCAGAACGCTGCCCAACCCCGTCATCACGGAATGCCTGCGCCTGATGGGCGCGGCCGCGACGCCGCTGGCGTTCGGCGAGATCTACACCGCGCTGCAGGCCGGCGTGCTCGACGGGCTCGAGCACGACCCACCGACCATCCTGGCGAGCAAGTTCTTCGAAACGGCCAAGTTCTATGCGCTGACGCAGCACAACTTCTCGCCGCTTGCGATCTACTTCAGCGACATGACCTACAACCGCATGGATCCGAAGCTGCGCGACGGCTTTCTCGTTGCCGCGAAGGCGGCCGCGGCCGACACGCGTGCGCACGGCCTTGCGGTCGAGAAGGAGGCGCTTGCGGCGCTGACTGAGAAGGGCGTGACGGTGGCCGAATGCGACCGCGACGCGTTCAGGAGGCGCGTCATGCCGCAGACTGACAACTTCATCAAGACGCGGCCTGAATCCAAGCCCGTCATCGACATGATCCGCGCGACCCAGGCCTGAAGGTGACGATGACAGCCGCCGCGTCCCTCTCAGGCGGCCGCCGCGGGAGCATCCCCCTTTTGCTGCGCGTGAGCGACGCGACCGCGGCGATCCTCTTGGCCGCCGATCTCGTCGTGGTGTGCATTTCGGTGCTGCTGCGCTTCCTCTTCAATGCGCCGGTCGAATGGTCTGACGACGTCGCGCGTGGGCTGATGGTCGGATCGGCCTTCTTTGGTGCGGCGAGCGCGCTCGCGCGCGGCGAGAATGTCGGCGTTTCTTTTTTCCGCGACATGCTGGCGTTGCGGCTGCGGGCGCTGGTCGATGCCGCGGGCGCGCTGCTGATCGTGCTGATCTCGGCCTACGTCGCCTACAACGCGATCAAGCTCGGCACGCTGACCGCGGGCCAGACCACGGGATCCGGGCTGCCGCTGGAGCTGACGTTCTATCCGATGGGCGTCGGCGCGCTGTTCATGACGGTGTTCGCAATCGATCAGCTCTGTGCAAGGCCGCTGTCCGAGATCGCCAAGGGTCTCGTTGCGATCGCCGTGGTGACCGGCCTCTATCTCGCCTGGGATGCGCTGCTGCCCGCTTCGGTGCCGTCGTCCGGCACGGTGATGCTGATCGGCTTCTTCGTCACGCTGTTCGGCGGCCTGCCGATCGGTTTTGCACTGGCGCTGGCGGCGCTGATATTCATCTGGGTGGAGGGCTCGCTGCCCGGCGTCATCTTCGCCCAGCAGATGGCGCGCGGCATCGACAACTTCGTGCTGCTCGCGATCCCCTTCTTCATCCTGGTCGGCTACCTCATGGAAGCCAACGGCATGTCGGTGCGGCTGATCGAACTGTTGCAGCGCGCGGTCGGCCGCATGCGCGGCGGCCTCAACGTCGTGATGGTCACCTCGATGGTGCTGTTCTCCGGCATCTCCGGCTCGAAGATGGCCGATGTCGCAGCCGTCGGCTCGGTGCTGATCCCGGCCGCGCGGCGCTCCCGTCAGAATCCGGGCGGCGCCGTGGCACTGCTCGCGGCCTCAGCGGTGATGGCGGAAACCATTCCGCCCTGCATCAACCTGATCATCCTCGGCTTCGTTGCGAACCTCTCGATCGGCGGATTGTTCATGGCGGGCCTGCTGCCGGCGGCCCTCATGGCTCTGGTGCTGATCGCCGTGTCGATCATCTTCGGCAAGCCGCCGGCCTCGGTTGAAGCCGAGGATCCCGAGCCGCAGATTCCGGTCTCTGGTCTCTGGAGCGGGGCGATCGCGTCCTTCGGCCTGATCTTCATGATCTTCACCGGCTTCAAGACCGGCTTTGCCACCGCGACCGAGATCTCCGCCTTCGCCGCAGCCTATGCCATTCTGGTCGGCAGTCTCGTGTTCCGCGAGCTCACTTTGAAAGCCGCCGCGCATAGTTTTGTGCAGGCCGCGACACGCGCCGGGCTGGTACTGTTCATCGTCGCGGCTGCGCAGTCGCTCGCCTTCACGCTGACCTTGCAGCAGGTGCCGCACGCGGTTGGCGACTTCATGCTGGCCCTGTCGAAGACCTCTGGCGTCTGGCTGTTCATGCTGCTCGCGATCCTCGTCCTGATCGTGATGGGTTCGGTACTGGAGGGCGCCGCCGCGCTGATCATCTTCGGACCGCTGCTGCTCCCCGTCGCGGTGCAGCTCGGCATCGACCCCCTGCATTTCGGCGTGGTGCTGGTCATCGCAATGGGCATCGGCCTGTTCGCGCCGCCGCTCGGGCTCGGTCTTTACGGCGCCTGCCTGATCGGCAATGTGCCGATCGAGCGGACGGTGAAGCCGATCACGGGCTATCTGGGCCTGCTGATGCTCTGCCTGCTCGTGATTGCCTTCGTGCCGTCGATCTCGACCGCGCTGCCGCGCGCATTCGGTTATTAGACCGTGATGGGGGGATTGTGCTTGATTACCGCGAAGGAGGTGCGCTCCCTCTACCGCTTGCGGGGGAGGGCTGGGGTGGGGGTGCTTCCGCGATGGAGATACTCCGAGTGCGGAGAGAACCCCCACCCGGCGCTTCGCGCCGACCTCCCCGCAAGCGGGAGAGGTTGAAAGAGCCCGCGGCCCAATCGATTTCAAAATGTTCCGCTCTGAAGGAGTTTTCGCCGTGAAGGTTCTGCTGGCCCATACGCCGGAGATGCGCAGGAATTATTACGGCGAGCGCAGCCTCAAAGGCTTGCAGGCGCTAGCCGAGGTGATCCTGCACGAGGGCGACCAGGCGCTTGATGCCGCCGGCCTCGTCCGCGCCGCTGAAAACGCCGACATCATCGTCGCCGATCGCATGACCGAAGGCCGCGGCGAGATCTTTGCGCAATTGCCGCGCCTCTCCGCCTTCGTTCGCTGCGCCGTCGACATCCGCAACGTCGATGTGGAGGCCGCATCAAAGGCTGGCGTGCTGGTGACGCGCGCTGGTCCCGGCTTCGTCCAGGCGGTTGCCGAGCTCGCGCTCGGCTTCATGGTCGATCTGTCGCGCGGTGTGTCGCGAACGACGGCGGATTACCAGGCGGGCCGCAAGCCTGAAGCGCGGATGGGGCGCCAGCTCGCTGGCAGCAAGCTCGGCATCATCGGCTTTGGGAGCATCGGGCGTTATCTTGCCGAGGTCGCAAAGGTGCTGCGCATGGAGGTGCTGGTCGCCGATCCCTTCGTGACCATCGACGATAGCGCGATCAGGCACGTTTCGCTCGACGAACTCCTCGCGGCATCCGACTATGTCGTCTGCCTTGCGATTGCCAACGAGCAGACGGAGAATCTGATCGGCGCGGCGGCGCTGGCGCGCATGCAAAGGCATGCCGTCTTCATCAATCTCTCGCGCGGCAATCTCGTCGACGAGGCGGCGCTTGCGGCCGCGCTGCGCGAGAGGCGCATCGCCGGCGCCGCGATGGATGTCGGCCGCGCGGCGGACCAGATGCCGACGCCGGAGCTGGCGCGCCTGCCCGGCGTCGTCGCCACACCGCATGTCGGCGGCCTGACGCCGCAGGCGATCGAATACCAGTCGCTGGAAACCGTGCGTCAGGTCGAGACGATCATCAAGGGCGAGGTCCCGCCGGGCGCAGTCAATGCCGAAAGCTGGACGCGCCGTCCGCGAAGAGCCCCCTGAACCGGGGCGCCTACTCATGAGGCGCAGACCTCAGCTTTCCGGCGATCAGGCGGAAATCTGACGATCAATCATGGGTATTTCCGCTCGTGTCCCGGAGCTGACATGAGGCGCCACCGGCGCCCTGGTCAATCTTTGAACCAACACCAAATCCGGCCACACTACAAACCAAGTAGCGCTCATGCATGTCTGCGCCTGGCCTGCCGATCGACGAGGAGTACGGCCTGATCGTCCAATCGGGACTTGATGAACGGATGTTTGAATGCAGTTCTTCTTTTATGAGATCGTCGCTCGCATCGTCGCGATCTATTTGTGCGTCGATTGCATCCGCAAGGTGCGGTGTGGCCTTGCCGAGAGAAAAATCACGTCCTTCTATCATAGCACCGGTATTCTGGACTGGCTTGTGGACGGACTTCTGGGCTGGCCGAGTCAGGTTTTTCATAGAGACACCGCGCCGGTCCGGTACTGGATGGAAATCGGGCACCAGACAGTAGCCTTTCTTGCATGCCTCGCCATTGCGATACTTGGGTGGTGGCAGCCAAACTCCTGAGCACAACTACGGCAACGCCCAGACGCTGCACACCATCGTCGCCGAGCCGGCCAGGCGACGGTTCCTGATCGGCATCGGCGGCGATGCGCCAGCCCTCGATGAGGATATGCTGGACGTTGATTTCAAACTCTGGGTGTCGCCGGTAAGGATCTGCCGATAAAGCAGGTTGAAGGGCGGCTCGGCCTGGGTCGGCTATCGCCCCGGCGAACGAGAGCGAGGCTGTAGTGCAAGGTCCAAGCCAGTGCTCAAGCCGCCTGAGACGCATCGCCGCGCCGGGCGCAAGCGTGGCCGGGGCATGCGCGAAAAGCGCTTGACCCGGGCATCCCCCGATGATCGGAAAGATCGTCCAGGGATGAAACCGACACAATGCGGCTTCCGTTCTTCTATGGCTGGGTCGTCGTCGCGGTGACCTTCGTCACCATGGCCGTGGGGGTCAATGCGCGCACCGCGTTCTCGCTGTTCTATCCGCCGATCCTCTCCGAGTTCGGCTGGGAGCGCGGCGTCACCGCGGGCGCCTTCTCATTCGGCTTCGTGGCCTCTAGCGTGGCCAGCCCGCTGATCGGCCGGCTGATGGACATCGCCGGGCCGCGCGCGGTGATGGAGGTCGGCGTCGCGCTGATGGGTGGCGGACTGCTGCTCGCGCCGCTCACCAGCCAACCCTGGCATCTCTATGTCACCATCGGCGTCATGGTCGGTGCCGGCAGCGTCTGCCTCGGCTATTCCGGCCAGTCGCTGTTCCTGCCGAACTGGTTCATCCGCAAGCGCGGCTTCGCCATCGGGATTGCCTTTGCCGGCGTCGGCATCGGCTCGGTGACGCTGCTGCCCTGGGCGCAGCACATGATCGAGCAGAGCGGATGGCGCACCGCCTGCACCGCGCTGGGACTTTTGGTCCTGATCGCGCTGGCACCGATCAACCTGCTGCTGCGCAGGCGACCGGAGGATCTCGGCTTGCAGGCGGATGGCGACGCTGCACCGTCGGCGAGCGCGGCAAAGCCCGTTTCCAATATCGTCGATCCCGTCTGGGCCGGCACCGACTGGACTCTGAAGCGGGCGCTCGGCACGGCGCGGTTCTGGTGGATCGCGCTCGGCTATTTCTGCGGCCTGTACATCTGGTACGCGGTGCAGGTGCATCAGACCAAATTTCTGCTCGACATCGGATTCAGCCCGAGCGTCGCGGTGTGGGCGCTCGGAATCGTCAGCCTGCTCGGCATTCCCGGGCAAATCCTGCTTGGCCATGTCTCCGACCGGATCGGCCGGGAGTTGGTCTGGGCGGCAAGCTGCGCGGGCTTTGCGATCTGCTTTGCGGCGCTGATCGCGCTGCGATACCAGCCGTCGCTGTGGCTCGTCTACGTCATGGTGTTTGCGCAAGGCGCGCTCGGCTACGGGCTGACGTCGATCATGGGCGCGGTGGTGTTCGAGATCTTCCAGGGCAGGCACCAGGGCAGCATCTTCGGCACGATCATGCTCGCTGCGCTCGCTGGCGGGGCGGCGGGTCCCTGGGTGACCGGATTCCTCTATGATCTCGAAGGCAACTACACGCTCGCCTTTGCCATCGCGGCGGTCCTCAGCGGATTGTCGGCGCTGTCGATCTGGCAGGCCGCACCAGGCAAGGTGCGGGCCGTGGCCGGCCGGCTGCACAGGGCGCAGCGCGGGGCTGTTTCCGGCCAGCGAGTGTCATCCTAAGCGGAGACCTCAGCTTCCGGCAGCCAAGCGGACGGCTTGTGATCAGACCGAACAATGCCGCTTGTGGTCCTGAATGCGCGCCCTGACTATGGCGTTTGTGATTTCAGGCCTCTCAGAGACCGCGTCAACGCGATGAAGGTCCCATCGCTCGGCGGAGATCGCCGATGGCACGCAGAAAGCTGTCGGCCGGTGTGGTGTCCGGATCGATCAGCCGGTGCAGGCGAAAACCGTCTTCCAGCGCCAGCACCACGGCCGCGGCCCAGGACGGGTCCTTGACCTTCATGCCGCCGACCTGCGCGCCCGCCACGATATCGGCGACCAGCTTGCGCCGCGCGCGCAGGCGCTTGGCGAGCTCAGGCCTGCGCTTCTCGGCGCGCGCCACATAGAGGATCATCTCCATGTGCAGGAGCGGCGAGCGGCCGAGAGGATCCTGGCGGCTGCGGTCCATGGCCCTCAGCGCCGCAATGAAATCGTCCAGATCGGTGTGCTGCGCGAGCAGGTCGAGATTTCGCCGGACCGACTGCTCGACATGGTCCTCGAGCATCGCGATGATCAACTCGTCCTTGCTCTTGAAGTTGGAGTAGAAGGCACCGCGGGTGAAACCGGCCGCGGCGGCGATCGCTTCGATGCTGGCGGCGCCGATGCCTTCCTGCTCGAACACGCGGGCAGCCGCGTCGAACAGCTTGTCGCGCGTGTCGTCCCTGGTCGGCCTGGTCCTCAGCCTTGACATCGAAGCAGATTACGGCAAAATGCAACTCGATACAACAGTGTATCGAGTTGC
Source organism: Bradyrhizobium sp. CB82 (assembly GCF_029714405.1). Classification (NCBI taxonomy): domain Bacteria; kingdom Pseudomonadati; phylum Pseudomonadota; class Alphaproteobacteria; order Hyphomicrobiales; family Nitrobacteraceae; genus Bradyrhizobium; species Bradyrhizobium sp. CB82. Next base: position 2,539,384 of record NZ_CP121650.1, read on the forward strand.
TGATTTTCAGCGATGTCACGCCGCACATTTTCCGGGCAACTGCGTTTTCGATGTCATGCGGCAACCGATTGAGGTCACCATGAACGAGCATGCGCAGCCGGGAACAAGCGATCCGCTGTTCAATCCGCTGGCCCCCGATTTCATCAGGGATCCCTATCCCTATTACGATCGGCTGCGTACGGTCGATCCGATGCATGTAACCCCGTTCGGTTCCTTCCTGGCGAGCCGGCACGCCGAGGTGAGCCTCGTGATGCGCGACAAGCGCTTCGGCAAGGATTTCGTCGAACGCAGCAAGCGCCGCTACGGTCCCAAGATCATGGAGGAGCCGGTCTTCCGCAGCATGAGCCACTGGATGCTGCACGCCGATCCCCCCGACCACACCCGCCTGCGCGGCCTGGTCGTGAAAGCTTTCACGGCGCGCCGGGTCGAGGACATGCGGCCGCGGATCCAGGCCATCGTCGACCAGACGCTCGACGAGGTGATCGATCGCGGCCACATGGACCTGATCGAGGATTTTGCCTTCCGCCTGCCGGTCACGATCATCTGCGACATGCTTGGCATCCCCGAAGATCACCGCGAGGTGTTCTACAAGGGCTCGCGCGATGGCGGCCGGCTGCTCGATCCCGTACCGCTGTCTCCGGAAGAAATCCGCCAAGGCAACGCCGGCAACCTGATGGCGCAGATGTACTTCCAGCAGCTTTTCGAGCTGCGCCGCCGCAATCCGGGCGAGGACCTCACCACCCAGCTCGTGCAGGCCGAGGAAGATGGGCACAAGCTCACCAATGAGGAATTGACCGCCAACATCATCCTGCTGTTCGGCGCCGGCCACGAGACCACCGTCAATCTCATCGGCAACGGCTTGTTGGCCCTGCATCGCAATCCGGACCAGCTGGCACTGCTCAAGGCCCGGCCGGAGCTGATCAGCAACGCGATCGAGGAGTTCTTGCGCTACGATTCGTCGGTGCAGATGACCGGGCGCGTGACGCTGGAGGACATCGACGATCTCGGCGGCAAGCGGATTCCCAAGGGCGAGACCGTGCTGTGCCTCCTGGGCTCGGCCAACCGGGATCCCGCCGTCTATCCCGACCGCCCCGACCGCCTCGACATCATCAGAGAGAACGTGAAGCCGCTGTCGTTCGGTGGCGGCATCCATTTCTGCCTGGGCGCCCAATTGGCGCGCATCGAGGCCGAGATCGCCATCAACACCCTGCTCAGGCGGCTGCCGGACTTGCGGGTCGACGATGTCGAGAACCCGGAATGGCGGCCGACTTTCGTCCTGCGCGGCCTGAAGCGGCTGCCGGCGAGCTGGTAGCGTTAACCTCCGTGCGCAACAGTCGCTGTGACTTCGCCACACTTGCTCCTATATAAGGGGCAGTTCCGGCGCGGCTTAGGCTTCGATTTGGCTTGGGTTTGGCTCGGGTGCCGGTTTGGCCGAGGGGAGACCCGTGCAGACGACGCTGCTCGGATTGGCGATTGCCTTCATCATTGCGCTGCTGGCCGCGCTGATCGGGCCTTACTTCATCGACTGGAGCCGGTTCCGGCCCCAGTTCGAGGCGGAGGCGACCCGGATCATCGGCGTCCCGGTGCGGGTTGCCGGCCAGCTCGATGCGCGGCTGTTGCCGGCGCCGACGCTGCGGCTGCGCTCGGTCACCTTCGGCGGCAACAACGACCTGGGCAAACTGCGCGCCGACAAGCTCGACGTCGAGTTCAGCCTCTCTTCGCTGATGCGCGGCGAATGGCGCGCCACCGAGTTGACGGTCAGCGGCATGGCGGCCGAGCTCGGCCTCGATGCCAAGGGCCGGGTCGACCTGCCGTCGACGGCGAGCGGCAGCTTCAACCTCGCCTCGCTCGCGATCGAGCGGCTGAACCTCACCGGCCGCATCGCGCTTCATGATGCCGCCAGCCGCACGACGCTGGAACTGAGCGACATCGCGTTCGCCGGTGACGTCCGCTCGCTCGCGGGCTCGGTGCGGGGCGACGGCAACGTCACCGTCTCCGGCACGCGCTATCCGTTCCGCGTTTCCTCCGGCCCGAGCCCCGACGGCAGCGCCACCCGTCTCCACATCAATATCGATCCCGGCGAGCGCGCGATCCTGGCCGATCTCGAAGGCGTGCTCGCCTTTGACGGCCGGTTGCCGAAATTCGACGGCGCGCTCACGCTCGCCGTGCCTCCACCCAAGGACACGTCAAAGGACAAGCCGACAGCCGCTTCACCGACGCCCTGGAAGCTCACCACGAAGCTGAAGGCGGATCCGTCGCTTGCGAAGTTCGACCAGATCGAGGCGAGCTTTGGACCTGAAGACACCGCGCTGAAGGTCGCCGGCGTCGGCGACCTCAAATTCGGCGCCGCGCCCCTGCTGCGTGCGAATCTGTCGGCGCGGCAGCTCGATGCCGACAAGCTTGCGGCCAAGGACAACACCGAGCCGCTGCGCATCCTGCCGGCGCTGCGCGCGGGGCTCGCCGCCATTCCGCAGGCTCCGATCCCGGCGCAGATCTCGTTCAGCTCCGAGCAGATCATGCTCGGCGGCCGGCCGCTGCAAAACATTGCCGCGGAGTTGCAGACCGACGGCAGGTCCTGGACGTTCCAGCGGCTCGATCTGCGCGCGCCGGGCATGACCCAGGTCGCGCTCAATGGCGCCAGCCCCGGCTTCGACAGCTTCAGCGGCCGGCTCAGCATCGAATCCAGCGATCCCGATACGCTGGTGGGCTGGCTCCAGGGCCGCAGCGAGATCAATCGCCGCAGCACCAAGCCGCTGCGCCTGAGCGGCGACGTGACGGTCGCCGCCAATCATCTGGCGATCGACAAGCTGAAGGCCGAGATCGAGGGCGGCGCGGTCGAGGGCCGCATCGCCTTCGTGCAGACTGCCGCGAACACGGGCTCGCGGATCGATGCCGAGCTGAAGGCCGACCGGCTCGACCTCGATGCGGCCGCAAGCTTCGTGCGCGGCCTCGCCGGGCCGCAAGGCGAGTGGCCGGACGAGGCAAAACTGTCGCTCGACGTCGGCCGCGCGGTCTCGGCCGGGCAGGAGCTGCGGCCGTTCGCCGCCAAATTCGGCTATAGTCCGACCACGTTGTCGCTGGAGCAGCTGCAGTTCGGCCAGGCGAGCGGCGTGACGACGGAGGCGAGCGGCAGTTTCGATCGTATGCATGCGACCGGCAAGCTGACGCTTAAGTCCGCGGCCAATTCCCTGTCTCAGCTCACAGCCCTGATCAACCCGGTCGCGCCGGCGTTCAGTGCACGTTTCGATCGCCTCGACGCGCTGCAGGGGCCAACGCGCCTGAACCTCGATCTGAGCCTGGACAAGAATGCCGAGCATGCCGATCGCACCAACGCGCGTGCCGCGCTCGATCTCGATGCGCCGCAGTTGAAGGGAAGGGCGACGCTGTCGGCGCAAGTCTTGGCGGCGGCGATCAACGGCCTCGATCTCGACAAGCTGCGCAACAGCGACTTCACGCTGGAGTCAAAACTCTCCGCACCGCAGGCGAGCTCGCTGTTGACCCTGTTCGGCCTCGACCGCGTGGTCGCGGCAGGCGAGGGGGCTTCGCAAGCCGAAGCCAAAGTGAGCGGCGCCTGGGGCCGGCCGCTTCAGCTCAATGCGAAAATCGCGGGCGGTGGACTGGATGCAGACGCGCAGGGCAGCTTCGAATTGCCCTCGCCCGATCCGAAAGCCAGCGTGAACTTGCGCGTCCGCAACGCCAACCTCGCGCCGCTGTTCGGGATCGGTGCGGGCGAGAAGTCGGCACAAACCGTCAACCTGTCCTCGCGCCTGACCTTGTCCGGCAACAGGCTGACCTTCGATGATCTCGACAGCACCGCATCTAGCTCGCACCTGCGCGGCCGTCTTGTGATGACGCTGGACCCGGAGAAGAGCATCGAGGGCGAGGTCGGGCTCGATACGCTCGATGTGGTTCCGGCGCTCAGCGTCGCCATCGGCGCGGCCGGACGCGATAGAGATCAGCCTCTCGCGGCAGGGCTTCTGGGCGGCTGGCGCGGCCGCATCACCTTCCAGGCCCTGCGCGGCGGATTGCCCGGTGGCATCGAGATGCGGCCCTTCAGCGGCATGATCCGCAATGACGGCCAGTCGCTGGCACTGGATTCGCTGAAGGGCGGCATCGGCGGCGGCGAGATGACCGCTAGCATCGACGCGCGCGAAGGCCCCAACGGCCTGTCGCTGAACGCACGCATCCAGCTTGCCAATGTCGATGCGACGGTGCTGCGCTATCGCAATCTCGCCGTCCCCAAGGGCCGCGCGTCGGTGCAGATGGCGCTGTCGGCCCAGGGCCGCAGCATTGCGGCGCTGACCGGCGCGCTCGCCGGCAACGGCACCGTGACGTTGGACCAGGCCGAGCTCACCGGGCTCGATCCGCGCGCTTTCGAGGTCGCGATCCGGGCCAGCGATGGCGGCCAGGTCGCCGACGACACAAGGCTCAGGCAGCTCGTCGAGCCGGCGCTGTCGGCGGGCCGCTTGGCAATCGGCTCGGCGCAGATCCCGTTCACGATCCGCGACGGCCGCCTGCGCGTCGGCGCGACCACGCTGGAAGCAAAGAACGCCCGCGCCATCGTCTCCGGCGGCTACGACATTCCCGCCGACCAGGCCGACATCCGCGCCAGCCTGACGCCGATCATGACCGGCCTCTCCGGCGCGCCTCCCGAAATCCAGCTCTTCGCGGCAGGCCCGCCCGACAAGCTCAACCGCACCGTCGATCTCACGCCGCTGTCCTCGTGGCTGGCGGTACGGACGATCGACCGCGAGACGCGGCGGCTCGATGCCATCGAACGCGGCGAGCCGCCGCCGGCGACTGCGGCATTGCCCCGGCTCGTGTCACCTGACGCCGCGCCCGAGCTACCGCCGCTGGTCGACGTACCGATGCCCGGCCGCGATCCCCGCCGCGCCCAGCCCAAGGTGAAGGTCGAGCCCAAAGCCGCTCCGACACCGCGGCCGCCGCTGGCTGCACCGGCCGCACCGAGTCCTTCGGTCTCGAGTCCGTCGATTTCAAGCCCGCCGATCGCGAGCCAGCAGGTGGCACCGCTTCCGCCGCCGATCGAGGTCAGGCCCGCGCCCGGTCCTCCACCGGCAAGGCCCAAGCCGAAAGCGCCGATGGTCCTGGTGCCGCAGTCCAATCCCTAAAGCCCGCATGCGGGAGCATAATCGGGAAAAGTGCGAAGCGGTTTTCCCTCGCGACAAACGCGGAACGTTTGCGCGGAGATCATGGGCAAACAATCACCCGAAGCGCGATGACACTCATCTCAATCGTATCGCGCGTTGGGCGCGAGGCCCTTGCGTGGGCGTAAAGATATCAGCGCAAATTTTAGGGAATTTTGCTCGGAAAAACTGCTTTGCCGATTTTACCGAATTCTCGCGTTTGACGGCTAGCGTGGTTCGGAAGAGGAATTCGGCGTCCTGCCAAGCGGACAGGGCGGCCCGCCAAGAACTGGGGACATTCGCCATGAACGAAGCGAAATCGCTTCTGCAGGATTTGGATGACGCGATTGCGCGCGGCACCAACGAAAGCCGTGCACGTGCGTTGTGGCACGCGACCGACCTGTTGATCACCGGCCGCTACCGCGACGACGAAATCAGCATGTTCGGCGAGGTGATCGGCAAGCTCGCGGACGAGATCGAGGTCGTGGCGCGGGCGCAGCTCTCGGAGCTGATGGTCGCCTGCGACCACGCCCCGCTCAACGTGCTGCATCAGCTCGCCTTCGACGACGAGATCGCGGTCGCCGGCCCCGTGCTGCGCGAGTCCGACCGGCTCGACGAGAAGATGCTTGTCGAGAACGCCCTGACCAAGGGACAAGACCACCTGCTCGCGATCTCGCAGCGCAAGTCGATCGGCGAAGCCGTGACGGATGTACTGGTCAAGCGCGGCAACCAGGAGGTCGTGACTTCGGTCGCGAAGAACGAGGGCGCGCGCTTCTCGGGCTCGAGCCTGTTGCACATGGTCCGGCGCGCCGAGGGCGATTCGATCCTCGCCGAGCAGCTCGGCCTGCGCAAGGACGTGCCCCGGCACGTCTTCCAGCAGCTCATCGCCAAGGCGTCGGAGGACGTCCGCCGCCGGCTCGAGAGCGAACGGCCGGAGATGATGTCGCAGATCCAGAGCTCGGTGACTGACGTTACCGGCGACCTGCAGTCGAAATTCGGGCCTTCGTCGCGCAGTTATTTCGTCGCCAAGCGCGTAGTGACGACGCAGCATCGCCAGGGCAACCTCAACCAGGATTCGATCTCGAACTATGCGCGCCAGCATCGTTTCGACGAGGTGCAGATCGGCCTATCGCTGCTCTCGGCGCTGCCGGTCGACGTGATCGAGCGCGCGCTGATGGACCGCAATCGCGAGATGCTGCTGGTGCTGTGCAAGGCGCTGGATTTCGCGTGGGACACGACGATGTCGCTCCTGTTCCTCGGCGCCAAGGATCATCTCATCACCGCGCGCGAGCTCAAGGACAGCGAGCGCGAGTTCGGCAGGCTCAAGATCGAGACCTCGCGCAGCATCCTGAAATTCTACCAGTCGCGCAAGAACAGCACTGCTGCCGATCCCGCGGCCGGCCGTCAGGCCGAGCTGCACATGCACTGAGCGCTATCCGGGAAACCGCAGGGGAGTATTTGCCATGTTGCCTCAATTCGGCACCGCAGCCCGCAAGAAACTCAACAAGCCGCTCAACGCCGACCTCGGTAGCGCGAAGCCGGACAAGGCCTCGGTCGACGCGGCCTGGCTCGTGCTCGAAGCCGCCAACGATCTCGGCGACCACGCCGCCGTGGAAGCCTGCCGCCGCGTGATCGACGCCGAGCTCAACGGCACCGCTGCCGGCCGCCCGGACCTCGACCTTGTGCTGGATTATTTCCGCTAGAGCATGATCCGGAAAGTGTGAAGCGGTTTTCCCTCGCGACAAACGCGGACCGCGTTTGCGCGGAGATCATGCTCAAACAATAACCTAAAGCGCGATGATGATTCATCCTAATCTCATCGCGCTTTAGACTAGCGGGCGTGCTGAACGCGCGGCTTCAAGTCTATCAAGCCCCGATTCACGAGCGTGCGGTGGAATCGACGTTTCCGTTCGGAAGCCGATGCAAAGTAGGTGTTTCCGCAATCGTCCAGTAAGCTCGCACGCGTGGCGAATATCGGATCAAGCGGGAGGCCCGCTCGTTGCAAAGCGACGGTTCCAAGAAAAGCGATGTCAAGGTCCGCGCCCGGTCCGGGGGCAAGGTGGGGGATATTGAAAGCCTCGATCGCATAGAATGTGCGAAACGGACGCCGGCTATCGACCGAGCCCTCGAGGTGCCGATCGATCCGTCTCGTCAATACGGGTTGGTGGTCCCCATAGTGCATGACGAGAACGGGGCGCCCCGCAATACTGCTTGCCAGCCTCTCTTTCAGCTTTTGCCAGGTCGAGGCGGTCTCCACGAGTCGCGCGTAATATTCGGCATATCCGGCATCGGGAAGGTTCGCCATGGCAAAGGCGCGCTCCCTTTCAAACTGCCCGGACGGCACCAGCCGCCGATCATGCGGACCGTGATTGAAGTTGGTCAGCACATAGAGAAATTGAGGTGACGGGTCGTTGGCAATCCTCTTGGCATGAGCATCGATCACCGCTTCGAGGAACATTGCATCCGAATTTGTCGCCTCGAATCGTCTGATATCAAAAGGCGGCGGAAAATCGTCGATGAAGATGCGTTCGTCGATGCCGATCGAGCCGTAGAATTCATCGTAGTCGAGAAAGTTGCGACGACAGCTCGATGTGAGTGTCGTCCTGTAGCCGAGCGATGCCAACGAGCGCGGGAGGCTGCTGTGGAATCGGCCGGCGCCTTTCTTGAAGAGGTAGTAGGCACTCGAACCGAAGCTTGCACTCGAAAGACCGGTCAGCAGGCTGAATTCCGACTGCCACGAGCCGCCACCGAAGATGTCCACGTTGAGCCGACCAAATTCCCCGTCTGCCGGAGACAGGAACGCTTCGACGATTGGCTCGATCGGCAGGCCAAAAATGCGCGGGTCGAAGATCGACTCGTGCTGGATGACGATAATGTCCGGACGTTCGCTGGAGCGCGCAGGCATCGCCTCCTTCAGCGGCAGCGGTTCGTTCGCGATATCGCTCAGAGCCAGCCCATTGAACTGCCGCCAGGATGCAGGGTCGATGAGCGAGGCCATGAAGGTGGAATAGAAGCACCGTCCTTGCGTCAGCGTCAGCCGCAAGGACGTGGCGCCCCTTATCGGCGGAAGCCTTCGCGAAGCCGATGAGTGCAAGGCAGAGCAAGGGAATTCGGACGGCAACGGAAATCGGAGATCCGGCGGCGTAGACCAGAACGGCGATCGAAGCGAAAGTGAGCAAGATGCCCGCGACGAGAACACCCAGCATCATGCGCGGGTATTGCAACACGAAGAACGGGACTGTGCCTGCAAACGCAAGCGGCACATCGGAAACGATCAATTTGAGTGCGCTGTGTCTGAATTTTACGATTGATACACCGGCGATTGCGACTGCCAGCATGCCGGACAGCAGGATCGCTCTCTCGAAATCGGCAACAAAGACCAGCAGCAGAGCTGCATTGAGGAAGAGCGCCGCGATCGCAAACAGCAGGTGTTCGATGCTGCGCTCTGTCAGCGCAACGGCGCAGATGGTCGTCACGAGTGCCAAGGTCAAAGCCATGGAAGCAGGATGCCCTGAGCATTCGATTTCTTCAATTCGGCTCTTGGGCAGGGATCACCGGCTCTTCGCGGGCTGCCACCGGCCACGGCGAAATTCGTGCAGCGCAGCAAAGGCCGCAGCCCAAGGTGAGGATGCCCGTCCTCGATTTGCCGGACGTGTCAAATGGTCTTGCAGACCACGCCGGGCATCATGCGGGCAAGCCGCGCTCCGATCCGGGCCGGCGTCCTAGACCGGGCCGTGCGAACCCGGCGGGACCATGTAGAGCGTCATCGCGAAGATCGCGTAGATGCAGAGCAGGAGCGCGCCGATGAACCAGGCCGATCGTCCGCCATTGGTGATGAAGCACGTCACCACCGTGGCGATCATGACCATGGTCACTGCTCCCGGCCAGAATTGGAGGTCCATGGGCTGCGGCCCGACAACGTAGCTGAGGAGCACAAGAACGGGTGCGACGAACAAGGCGATCTGCGCCGCGCTCCCCAGCGCGATACTCACGCTCAAATCGAGCCTGTTCCGGCGTGCCGCAGCAAATGCCACAGCCATCTCGGCTGCAGCGCCGACCAGGGCAACGACGATGAATCCGACGAACGCCGGGCTCATGCCGAGCGTTTCGGCCGCCTTCTGCACCGACTCGACGAAAATCTCGCTCACGAGCGCAACCAGCACGGTAACGACCCCCAGCGTCGGAACGGCGACCCCGACCGGCAGCGTCGGGCCGGCTGCCTCGCCATGGTCGCTGCTCGCGAACAGCTCCTTGTGCGTCTTCAGCGAGAACAGCAGGCTGAGGCCGTAGGCTGCAATCAGCAGGACCGCCAAGGCGGCACTCAGGCGCTGCACCGTCGCCTGGCTTCCGGGAAAGTTGAGATCGGCAACGGCGGAGGGCGACAACAGGGCAATCGTGGCCATCAGGAGCAGCGCGGAATAGAGCCTGCCGCCCGCTCGGTTGTATTCCTGCACGCGGTGCCTCAGCCCGCCCAGAAACAGGGATGCGCCCAGCATGAATAACGAGTTGGTCACGATGGCGCCCGCGATCGAGGCTTTCACCAGCATGTACTGACCGGCCTGCAATGCAGTGATGGCGATGATCAGCTCCGTGAGATTGCCAAGCGTGGCATTCAACAAGCCGCCGACTGCATCACCGGTCTTCTCGGCCACGGCCTCCGTTGCATGGCTGAGCAGGCTCGCGAGCGGAACAATGGCAATCACGGCCAGCACGAACAGCAGCGTATGCGCGTCCGGCATGATGCGCTCGAGCGCGATCACCACCGGCACGAAGATCAACATCCACAGAAGCGGGCTATGCCGGATTTCCTTGAGCAGCAAATTCATGGTCTATCCGTCGCAGTCAGACCTCGACGCTGCCGCCGGAGACGGGCCCGGTATTGATCTAGCTCAATAGCTTGCGAGGCTGCGAAATCGCCCCGGGGGATGATGAATTTTGAGTGACGCAACGTCGGTCCGCGAGTTGCGGCGCAAACGCGCGTCAGCAGGACGATGGGAAAGGCGAGGCTCGTCGAGCCGGCGAGCCCCATGCGATGCTCAATAGCAGGGCGGATAGGGATAGTATCCACAAGACCGGCGATAGCCATAGGCACCATAGGCTGCGGCTCCTGCCGCTGCCGCACCGTAGTAGGCGCGCCGATGGACCCTGCGGTTGACGCCTGCAACGCTCATGGGCGTGAGGGGGCGCCCGACGCGCGCCTCGGCTACGTCAATGGACACGGTGAGCGGCACCGCCTGCGAGTAGCGGAACGACAGTGGGGCTGCCGTTAAGAGCGCGGCAGTCACCAGCAGTCCAAATAGCTTGGCATGTCTGGCCATTGCTCTCTCCTTTGAAGGACGATGCGAAAACGTGACATGCCCTCGAGCCCTACCATTGACCGAAATCAATGCAGGACCACCTCCGAATTGGTGCACGGACGGCTCGTCGGCGCGAGGTTGTCAAACGGTGTTGTCGTATGGGCTGGCCACGGCGCCCATGTTGCGCAAACTGCTGAACCGAATGCTCACCGGGATCGACCCGGGTCAACTGGCAACCGCGATCCGAATCCTTGCGGACACGGCGATGCGATCGTGACAAGATGCGTTGCCGCATCGGGGGCCACCTTGCGGCGGAGCCGGTTTGTGTTCACTGGGAGCCCGGGTGTGATTGACTTTCGGATTGCCCTGAAGGCCGTCCTCGGCGCCGTCCTGATCTGTCCGGCGGCAAGCTCGTTGGCCGCAGATGTGGACGACGGCGATACAAAGCCGGCCGTGCCGACGATGTACCTCGATCTCAGGACCTATTATGCGCAGATTCCAGCGGGATCTCTGGCGTTTGGTTTTGGCCATCCCTCATTCTTCAACGCGGTGCAAACTCTCGCCGGACCGAACAGCGCAGCCTTGTCGGCGGGCCTGCCGTCATCGAAATCGGTCAACGTTGACCTTCCGTTCACCGTCGACGTCACCGACGCCGTCTCGCTCTACGCTGGCGTCTCCGGCAGTTCGACGCAGTTTGGAGGCGGCGGCTGGTCGTCATTTGACATCACGAGCTGGAATATCGGTTTCCAGGCGGACCTCTATCAGCAGAACGGCGGCCGCTTCCCGACCGTGACGCTGCAGTCGACGATCACCCAGTCGATCCCCAATGGACCGCTGACCGCGACTTCGTTCAACAATATCCTCGAGTTCAAATATGCGTTGGACAAGGACGAGACGAGGGGATTGCTCGCGGGCGTTCAACACACGCGCGTCGATGTCGGCAATGCGCTGGTTAGGGTCAGACCCAACACGATCGGCTATCTCGGCGGCTACTACCAATGGCCGAGCAATTGGAAGTTCACCGGACGCTTCGGGGTGCAGTCATTCGAGGGCGCGCAGCTTCTGAACCTTGCGCCGATCCAGCCCTTCACGCAGCCGATCGTGCGCCTCGATCTCGACCGCATGGACGACAACGACAACCGCCTGTTCGGTGTCACCGCTGAAATCATGTGGGTGCCGAAGCCGGCCTACCAGCTGACGCTCAGAACGCCGCTCTATGCCGTGCGCAATTCGCAACCCCTTCCTGATCGCTGATGGCTTTGTCAGCCCCAGGGCGACCAGGCTGCCGCGATAGCTAATGTTTCAGTTGCTCGATGAGTTGTGTGAGCGCGTGATCGCCAGGTATCAGCCGCGCAAGCCGCTCGGCAAATTCCAGTGCTGCTGCAAAATCTCCGCTCTCTCGGCTGAACGCAATTGCCGCCGAGAGACCGTCGCGGTCGTTGGGATGCCGGGACAGGCTCGCCTTGAGGACAGCAAGCGCATCGTCGCGGCGGCCTGCTGCGTGCAGCCCGATGGCGTACACGTAGGCATAGCGCGACTGGCCGGGGTCCAGCGCAGCCGCTTGACGTAATTCATCGAGCGCCTCCTCGTTCCGTTTCTCACGCACCAGCGCCAGGCCAAGGGCGTGGTGCAACGAGGCGTTCTGCTGCGACCCGGATAAAGCGTCGCGAAGAACCCGTTCGCCGTCACTCTCGCGCCGTAGCTGGCGATATAGGTCCGAGAGATTGATCGCGGCAGGCGAAAACGTAGGATCAAGCCTGAGTGCCGCCCGATATTCGACCTCCGCCGCGCCAGCGTCGGCTTGATGCACAAAGAAACTGCCGAGGGTGGTGCGCGCCTCCGGGCGATCCGCATTCAATCTTTGCGCGGCCACGAATTCGGCTGCGGCCCGCCCGAATTTCTCGCGATCGGACGCAGGCTGGCGGTGCGTGGGAACGGACGCAAGAACCTCGGCGGTTCGAATCCGCACGCCGCGAACCGGGTCGGTCAATTGTTGAGAGGCGAGCCCCCATAGCTGGTCGGTCGGAATACCTTCCAGGGCATCAAGCGCTCCCAGCCGGACCAGCGGATCGGGATCGGAGAGGCCGCGGCGGATCAGATCGACATCTGGCCGCGGAAGCTCGGCCAGCGCACTCGCCCGGGCCAATTCCGGGACGTCGTCTGCCCGGACGAGGGCTGCGAGCAGTGCCTGTGCGTCAAACGCTTCGCTCCAGGCCGCACGAAACGCTCGCGCGTAGGTCTGATAGCCGGGTCGCTGCGGACCGAGCCAGGTTTCGACCTGTTGCGCCGCCCAGGCAGCGGACTTGTCGCGGTGGCAATCGTTGCAGGCATTCGGTGTGCCTAACTGCACCGACAGATCGGGGCGGGGGATCCGAAAGCTGTGATCGTGGCGACGATCGACCACCATGTATCGACGCTCCGGCATGTGGCAGGAGGCGCAGGTTGGCGGTGGCGTGACGTTGGCATGTTGCCGGTGGGCGGCAGATTCATATTTGTCCGTTGCGTGGCATTGTCCGCACAGCGCATCGGCCGGTGCCTTCAGCACCGCACTGTGCGGGTCGTGGCAGTCGCTGCAGGTCACGCCCTTGGCGAACATTTTGCTCTGCTTGAACGGGGCATAGTTGTATGTCTCTTCGTCATCACGCATCTGTCCGTCGGCGTGAAAGCGCTGCCGATCGAGCAGGGACACCCGATGTGTTTCCGAGAGCGACTTGCCTGGCATCCAGTCCTCTGAGAGCTGGCCTCGGCGTGCATGGCAGCGCCCGCAGGTCTCGACCTCCTTGCGCAACGCCGGCGCGGGCGCGGTGCGCGTCGGAGTCAATGTCCCGGCGTCGGTTGACCAGGTGACGCCGGTGCGCTCGTCGAATCTCACAAGCAGCCCTTTGTTTTGGTCGCCAGCCGCATGCTGCCCGCGTGCCCAGGCAAGGTGTCGCGAGCCTGCACCGTGGCAGGCCTCGCATCCGACGCTGATCTCGGAGAAGGTCGTGGCGAACCGGTCCGTGGTGGCATCGTAGTTCTTGTGCACGGCGGTCGAATGACACTCCGCGCACATGAAATTCCAGTTCTGGTTCAGCTTCGTCCAGTGCAGGGGATCGTCATGGGTGATTGCACCATCGGGATACAGCTGAAACCAGCGCTGGCCGCCCTGGTCCTTGGGTCGGGTATCCCATGCGATCGACAGCGCCTGAACGCGGCCGTCCGGAAGTTCGATCAGGTATTGCTGCAGCGGATCGAGCCCGAAGGTGTATTTCACCTCGAACGTTGCCAGCTTGCCATCGGGTCCGTCCGTCTCGACGAGAAACTTCCGATCCTTCCGGAAGAAGCGTGAGCGCGTGCCCGCATATTCGAATGCCGCATCATTGAAGTCGCCACGCACGGACGCATCGGTGGCGTGATCCATGGCGTGACGGTGCTGCGAACTTTTCCAAAGGGCGGCTTCCATTTGATGACAGCCGCTACAGGCTTGGCTGCCGGCGAAGGTTAGTTCGGCGGACGCATGTTGTTCAATCGAGGTATTCGATGCATTGAACCAGAACAGCGCGCCGGTCAGAACAAGCGGCAGCACGCCGGCGCCGATTGCGAACCACATGGCGGTTTTCGGCGTGGCGGCTGGAGCCTGCTGTGGAAGGACAACGGCGGGCTTAGGCGGTCGCACTTGCGTGCGGACCCTATCGCGCTTGCGGTGCTTTCCGGCGCCTTTACCCACGTCTGCTCACCGATCTGAGCGTGTCCCGGCAATCCTACTTGCTCACGTCATGATCGTGAAGCGCAGTCCATATCACGCGAGTCCAGTCGACGGGGCCTTCAGCGCAGCGGCTCGACCCTCGCAGCCATGTCGGGGGCACGGCTCACCCGGTAAGTCGCGTTGCCGCACCTCAGCACCCAGACTGCATGATCCGGCTTGGAGCGCCTCGCGTCCTTCCTCGCACCGAGCGCCTTGTCACAGGTAAAACCTTGCAAGCGTATCTGCGCCGCAAGCATGGTCTGCGGTGTTTCCTGAGCGGTTTGGGCGATAGAGGCCGTCGGCCCGACCATCGTGCTTACCAGCACCAGTAAGCCAAAATGCTTGTACATGTCTCGCTTTCCCCGTCTTTTACTTGTGCTCCATGTGCCACGAACCATTCCAGTCGGCCGGTGGCGGATTGGATTGAAGATGGTCAACGCGGCTCAGGAGAGCGAGCGACGGGCCATCGCCTGGAGATACCTCGAGGCCAGCGTTGAAGGCCTTGCGCGCTTCCTCCCAGCGCCCAATCCGATAGGCGGCAAGACCCTCTTTGTATCGGGATCGCAACAGCTCCCGCTGCTTCGTAAGTTCTCCGTGCCTCCCCATCACCTCGAACACGGCTTGCGGCATGCTCTGTCCGACGACCGCCAGGCGATCGATCTCACGCAGTTCGAGTTCGGTCCCTGCCGTGGCGGCAGTGGCTTCAGATATCAGAATGCGGCATCCATAGACCTTGTTGACCGCCTCGAGACGGGACGCAAGATTGACGGCGTCGCCCATGACGGTGAAACTCATCATCAGGTCCGAGCCGATGCTGCCGGTCAACACCTCGCCCGTGGCAATACCGATGCGGATGTCGCATTCGGTCGGTATCACGCGCACCCCCAAGAGCTCCGGCAGTTGCTTGCGAAGCTTCGGCACCCGATCGACCATGTCAATCGCGGCGAGGCACGCCAGGCGAGCCTGGTCGGCTTCCTCAATGAACGGCGGGCCCCAATAGGCCATGATGGCATCGCCGATATACTTGTCGATCACCCCGCGGCGTTCCCGGATCGGCTCCGACATCATCGTCAAATAGCAGTTCATGACCTTGACGAGCCCCTGGGGCGTCATGCCTTCACTCATCGAGGTGAAGCCCTTCATGTCGCAGAACATCACGGTCATGAGACGGCGCTGGCCCTGGGTCGCCGCATCGGGCCGGTCGAGCAATCCTTCCACGACCCTGGGATCGATATACCGACCGAACGTTTCGCGGATACGTTCATTCCGGCGCAGCTGCTCGACCATCCGGTTGAACGCGGCCGAGAGTTGACCGATCTCGTCCTTGGTGGAGACACTGATCAATTGATCGAAGTGGCCGGCTTCGATCTCTTGGGTGCCTTGCAGCAACCGTCGTACCGGACGTGTGATGCCGCTGCTGACAAGGAAAGCGAAGCCCAGGCCAAGCGCGGCCGCAAGACCTGTGACGACAGCTGATACGTCTATCGCTTGCTGCTGATCGCGGATCACGATCGATGTACTTGCAAACACCTGCGACAGCATGTCGGCGCGGATTGCATCGATCTTCTGGGTGAGCTGATCGCGCAGAGTGTCCACGCGTGCCAGCGTGGCCCGAGTCTCGGCAAAATCCTTGGAATCGAGTTGCTTCAGCAACTTCGTTTGTTCTTCGCCCAGTCTGGCGCGGCCCTCCGTCATGGCGTTGTCGATACGGTTCTCGATGCGCGCCAGGGCGGCGTTGTCCGAAGGGGTGCTGACGTCGTCTATGATCGCGTTGATAAGCTTGCGCGCAGCGCCAGCCTCCTGCTCGACTTCATCATCTTTCTCCTGAAAGAAACGCAGGCGGGCCGCATACGCTTCCTCATCCGGAGGCACTTGCATCTTGGCGATCACCATTCGACGCAGCGCAAGCGCGCGTTCGAGCGAGCGGATGTTGGCTCGTGCCAGATGACCATAGGCGGGGATATATCGGGCTGTCAGTTCGTCGAGCAGATGCTCCACGCGCCTGGACATCACCATGGATAGCGCCGATGTGATCACCATCAGGATGATCAATGCCAATGCAATGCCGACGATCTTGCGCCTGATCGTCTGGCGAAAGATGAGTAGACCGCCCAGCGGATTGCTGCGCCGAGCAGGGGCTCCGGTCGTGCTGGCAATGTCTGTCACTGTACTGCCCTCGCACCTCGGATCGGTCGTGGCACCGGCATCACCGCCTAGCCGGCAGCGATTGCAGGCACAAAGAGAGAATCCCGGTCACGACCTCCTGAACCGTCTGACGCACCGAGTTGATCTCCGCTGCGGCCTCCGCCGGTTGATTCAGATCAAGCCCGAGTCCGCGCTGCGCTCATCCCCCGCAGTTGTGGTAGCGGCACCGAGCGCCAGAGCACCTGGCCCCAGCATCGAATTCATCCACTGATTGGCGATGTTCATGGCGTTCTTTAACGGAGGAGCGTAGCGATACTCCGCCACCGGGCGGCGGGAGCTGGTTGCACGAGCATCGCAAAGGTCTCACGCATATTCATTGCAAAATCCACCTAGATGTCGAAGTCCTCTCTGATCGTACAAGGCGTTCGTTATCGCGGGACCGCCCGAGGCGGCCCCGCGGCGTCACGCACTACTGCTGAACGCAGCTTTGGACGAAGTTGATCCGGTCCACCATGCCGAGACCCTTGGCCTCCGCCTGCTTGCGGCAGCCTTCGCGCTTGTCGATCCGCAACTGGATCTTGTCGACCAGGCTTAGGCCGACAGTGCCGACTTGTGGTTCGGCCGAAGCCATCTGTCCGGCGTCGGCGGACGGACCGTCGCCGGCCGCACGCGCAGCCTCCTGCAGCCGCTTGACGTCCTCCTGGCTCAGTTTGGGTCGATCGATGTCCAGCGTGATCCTGTTGATCGTGCCGGTGAAGGCAAACGGCGTGCTGTAGTCGTTATCGTCGACCGGGGTGCCGGTATCCGACCCGATATCGAGCGCCTCATCCCACTGCAGAATGAAGGGAAGCGTATGCTCCATCTTCTCAGTCGCGACGGCGGCGCCGTCGACCTTGAGCACCCCGGTGCCGCCCTTTCCGATGCCGCTGTAGTCGCCAAACACCATGGTGGCGGCGCCGAGACCGTCATATTTGAAGTCGAACTCGATCACGTGCTTGCCAGGCGTCAGTTCAGGCCCCTCCCAACGCACCCGCTTGAGGTCGACCAGATTCCAGGTGAATACGGGCTTGTTCTTCAACACGTAGAAGCCGTATCCGCCGAACCGCCCGCCTTGCGTGATCAGCATGCCCTCGGCACCACCCTGCGGAATCTCGACGTCAGCCTTGAGATTGTAGGAGGTGTTGAGCAGACTCGGCGCATCGCCGTTCGGCGTGCCAGTGATCGGCCGGGTCCAGGCGAAGGAGGTGCGGCCCGCGCTGAGGCTCGGTCGCGGCGTCACCAATCGCCCGGCTACCGAGGAATCGAGCGGCAGCACCTGATATTTCTCCGCCTCCTTCCAGAACAGATCCTGCATCTCCTTCAGCTTGGCAGGATTTTTGGCCGCGACATCCTCGTACTGTGTCCAGTCGCCGCTGAGGTCGTAAAGCTCCCAAGGATAGTCGACCGGGTTCGGCAGCTTGACGCCTGCTGTCACCCACGGCGGCCTCAAGACTTTGGTACTGGCGATCCAACCGTCATGATAGATCGCGCGATCCGCCATCATCTCGAAATACTGCGTCTTGTGGGTCGAGGGCGCGTTCGCGTTCTTGGCGTCGAACGTGTACATCATGCTGACGCCCTCGATCGGACTCTGCTTGATGCCGTCGACGAATACCGGTTGCTTGATCTGGGCGGCCTCGAGAATGGTCGGCACGACGTCGATGACATGGTGGAATTGGGTCCGGATGCCGCCGTTGTCCTTGATCGCCGCCGGCCAGGAGATCGCCATGCCCTGGCGCGTGCCGCCGAAGTGGGAAACGATCTGCTTGGTCCAGGAGAACGGCGTGTCGAATGCCCAGGCCCAGCCGATCGACATGTGGTTGTAGGTCTTATCGGTCCCCCAGACGTCGTAGAAATATTTGAGCTGATCCTCGACCGAGGGGTTGATCTGGTTGAACATCGCCACCTCGTTCGGCGTGCCGTTCGGCTGGCCTTCCGCGCTCGTCCCGTTGTCGCCCTCGATATAGATGATCAACGTGTTGTCGAGCTTACCCATGTCCTGAATGGACTGGATCACCCGGCCGATTTCGTTGTCGGCGTACGCCGCAAACGCGGCAAAGACTTCGGCCTGACGGACGAACAGCTTCTTCTCGTCGGCCGAAAGCTGATCCCATTCCTTGATCAGATCCTTCGGCCACGGCGTCAGCTTGGCATTCTGTGGAATGACGCCCAGCCGCTTCTGGTTCTCGAAGATCGTGTCGCGCAGCTTGTTCCAGCCCTGGTCGAACAGGTGCATGTCGCTGATCTTCTTGACCCACTCCGGGGTCGGATGATGCGGCGCATGGGTTGCGCCGGGGGCGAACTTCACGAAGAACGGCGTGTCGGGCGACAGCGCGTTCATGCGGTTGACATAGTCGATCGCCTCGTCGGCCATCGCCGTCATCAAATTCCAGCCGGGCTTTCCTTCGTAGGGATAGATCGGCGTCGTGTTGCGGACGAGATTGCCGGGCTGCCACTGATTGGTGTCGCCACCCATGAAGCCGTAGAAATATTCGAAGCCCATCCCGGTCGGCCACTGGTCGAACGGACCGGCCTGGCTCGACTGGTATTCGGGCGTGTTGTGGTTCTTGCCGAACCAGGCGGTGTGATAGCCATTATCTGTCAGAATCCGGCCGATGGTCGCCTTATCCTTCGTGATGACGCTGTCATAGCCGGGATAGCCGGTCGCCTGTTCAGCGACCACGCCGTACCCTGCCGAATGATGGTTGCGCCCGGTGATCAGCGCGGCGCGCGTCGGCGAACACAGCGCCGTCGAATGGAAATTGGTGTAGCGCAGCCCGTTCTGTGCGATGCGATCCAGCGCAGGCGTCGGGATCACGCCTCCGAAGGTGCTCGGCACGCCATAGCCGGCATCGTCGGTGATGATCAGGAGCACGTTGGGCGCGCCTTTCGGCGGCACCACGCGCGAGGGCCAATACGGTTTTGAATCCCTGGCATCACGCTCGATCTTGCCGCCGAATTTTTGCGGCGGAGGCGGAAGCTGGTCGCCGGGAATGGTGATGGTCGCCGCGGGTGAGCCGGGTGGCGGTGCGGCTTGTTGAGTCTGCTGCGCGTATGCGGGAGCCAAAAAGGAAAGTGTCAGTGAAAGTGCAGTAACAATAAAGGATCGGGCGGCGCTCATTGCAATTCCTCCCTTCAAATGAGGGGCGATCATTTGCCAGCGACAAGAACAAGAACTTGATATGGATCAACACATCAAATGACGGTTCAGAAGCGGAGATATTTTTTTCCGCGCGAGCGGTAACGGGCTAGCAGTGTGCTCCTTTCGCAACATCCGGTTGTCAATTATTCTCGCCATAGTGACAGCTATAGCCCGGCGCAGCATGCCCGGTCATATTTGTCAGCATCGTATTCGGCGCTCGCACTGAGCAGGCTCGTGGTTCGGGAAGGGACTGCCATGAGAATGGGGAAGGCGCTTGCCGCGATCGCATTTGCGGCCATCGCATCAATACCTGCAAAGACCTTGGCCGATGAAAGTGGCATCAGCTTCTGGATTTCGGGCACATTCGGCAGCCTCGCTGCCACACCTCAGCAGCCGGGCTGGACGGCCGCTGCGATCTACTATCACACCTCGGTGTCCGCCGGCGGCGACGTGGCGCGCGCACGCGAAATCCAGATCGGCCGAATCCCGGCTAATTTGACCGCCACGTTGAACGCCAACGTCAATGCGAACGTGGATCTCGGCTTGCTCAACGCCACTTACGTTTTTGCAACGCCGGTGCTGGGTGGCCAGGCATCCGCCAGCCTCATCGGAATCTACGGCGCAAACACCACCTCGCTCAACGGATTGCTGACTGGTACGCTTGCAACGCCACTGGGCTCGATTCCGTTCTCGCGCTTCGATTCCATCAGCGATTCCCTGACGGCCTTTGGCGATCTGATCCCGCAATTCGCCTTGCGCTGGAATGCCGGCGTCAACAACTACATGACCTATATCACCGGTGATATTCCGGTAGGTGCCTACCAGTCCATGCGCCTCGCCAATATCGGGCTCGGACATGGGACGATCGACGCGGGCGGCGGCTACACCTATTTCAATCCACAGACCGGACACGAACTGTCCGGCGTGCTGGGCTTCACCTACAATTTCACGAACCCCGATACGCAGTATCAAAGCGGTGTCGACATGCACTTCGACTGGGGCGCTTCGCAATTCCTGAGCAAGCAGGTCCAGGTCGGTCTGGTAGGTTACGTCTACAAACAGCTCGGCTGCGACAGCGGCTCTGGCGATCGCGTCGGCTGCTTCCGTTCGCAGGTCGTGGCCGCAGGCCCGCAGGTCGGCTTCATCTTCCCGGTCGGCGACATGCAAGGCTATCTCAATTTCAAGGCTTACAAGGAATTCGCCGCGGAAAACAGGCCCGAGGGCTGGAATGCCTGGGTGACATTTGTGATCTCGCCGGCACCGCCGATGCCCACCGCGCCACCGAAGCGGATGATCACAAAGTAGTACCTACATCGCGCCGACGATCTCACCTGAGGACAGTGGCAACATTTGTTGCGCGCTTCATCAAGGCTGACACCCGGCGGTCTTTGCTTCCCATTAAAAAAAGCGCGAGTCATTTGAGATGGATCAAACCGATCGATCGCGGCTCATCTCTTACTGACAACGGGAAAAAAGGCTTCCGGGTGGTGTACTGCTTCGAGGAGGCAGGCCATGGCGCAACAAGCACTGGATGGGATTGTCGCGGACCTCCGCCCTGAGGGTCGCGAGTTTAGTGAAGCACAGTCGACTTTCGATCGTTTGCTGAGGGCCTATTTCGCAAGGCTCATGGTCGGAGAATTCCCGGCGATGGATGATGTGAGCCGGTCGTTCGAGCTTCCTCTCGCGGGTTGCTGCGCGAGCAGTTTTGTCTGCAGGCAAGGCCCATTTGATCGCAACGACCTGCGATCCGATTGGCCTGGTCCTCCAGCCCGGCCAGGCCAGTTCTGACGCGGCGCTAGCGGCATTGCAAAGTGGTTCATTTGACAGGGCTTGAAGGAGGTCAAGATGAAGATTGCGGCGTTATTTGCGGCGCTCCTCGGAAGCCAATTGTTTGTGATGCCCGTCTCCGATCGCGTCCCCGAATTGAAGGTGGAGGCGATGTGCAAGGCGACCACGGCTGACGACAAGGCAAATGGGCTCGCCCTGCCACAAAGCTTTGCCGACTGCATGCGCGACGAGACGGCTGCACAGCAGCAGCTCAACACGGTTTGGGGCACTGCTGACCGTTCCCTTCGTGCCAGTTGCGAAGTTGAAGCCACGAGCGGCGGAAGCCAGAGCTATGTCGATCTTCTCACCTGCATCCAGATGGCAGAGTGGGTGAAGTCGCCGTCAACGGCGACGCGGTTGAGGGGAGCGAGCAAGGATCGAAATTCGCAGTAATCCGGATCTCGTATCGAGAGAGCGGCTGGTTGTATTTGGCAACCCATCCGTTTGGGAAAGGCCTGATTATTTGTAGAGGGAGTGATTTGCATGAAACGCTTGTCGCTCGTCATCGGCGTGATGATAACGGCACTTGCGCCGACTCTTGCGTCGGCCCAACCGATCAATCTCACCGGCGTCTACAAATGCGTTCAGATGTGTCGGGGAAATCTCCCGGCTCAAATTACCCAGAACGGGACTGAACTTAATCTCTTGACGGAGGCAGGACAGCCGTCTCGCGCCTGGCCTGATTGGTACTGGCCGGCGAGCCGGATCTGGATCGACGCATTCAACCAGAGCGCGGTCTATTCGCCGGATGGCATGCTCATTCAGTTCGACAATGGGACGATTTGGCAACGCGATCTAGGGCCGGTCCCACCGCCACCGCGCCGGCGCAGGTAGGAGATCAGCAGCGACCAGCGGAGGGCCTCGGCCTCTGACCGGTCCTGAGTGGCAAGCAAGAGTAGCGTTCATGTAAGCAAAGGAGATCGTTATGAAAAATGCCTACAAAAAATGGTGGCTTGGCGCGGCTATCATTGCCTGCTCCGCGATCGGCTCCGTGCAGTGGTCGCCAGAGTATGTCCCGTCATTCTCGGTCGACAGCGCGCAGGCGAGGGTGGGCCGACCGGCAACTCCCGTAAGCGCTGCCGGCGTTGCTCGTCGAACAACCCGCCGCGCCGTAGTCGGCGGAGCCGCCGTAGGTGCGACCGTAGGAGCCGCTGTGGCGGCGCCGGCGTGCGCCCGTGTGCTGGTGAATGGGGTGTGGGTCTGTCGCTAAGCGAGTGGGCGGCGCAGAAGTCGGGAGTAGCGAACGGCTGCTGGCTTGCGCCGCCGCCGCGTGGCTTGCAAAAGTTCGCTATACCGGAGCGGTTTCCGAACACATCACGAGCATCGACTTCGCTATGATCGTCAGGGAAGGCGATGATGGCATTGTGCCGGTGATTTGCCCGACGTGTCAACGGATTTTCCGAATATGCAGGGAGGGCGCCGGCTGCCGCCGGCTCCTTTGCATGGGGTTGTTTTTGATATTTTGAAAAAGCGGCTCTTGGAGAGACGGCGCGACCGGCTATCCCGCGCCCAGCGTCACCGCGATAGTGTAGGTCGCAAGGCTCGCGGCATAGGCGAGCGCCAACATGTAGGCGAAGGTGGTCGCCATCCATTTCCAGCTTCCGGTCTCGCGCCGGATCACCGCGAGCGTGGAAGCGCATTGCGGGGCGAAGATGTACCAGGCGAGCAGCGACAGGGCAGTCGCCAGCGACCATTTGGTCGCCAGCACCTGGCCGATCTGCTCGGCCGCTTCCTTGCCGCCCTCGATCGCATAGACCGTGCCGAGGGCTGCCACTGCGACCTCGCGCGCCGCCATGCCCGGGATCAGGGCCACTGCGATCTGCCAGTTGAAGCCGACGGGGGCGAGCAGCGGCGCGATTGCCTTGCCGAGGATCGCCGCGAGACTGTAATTGATGGCGGGGTCCGCCGCGCCAGCGGGCGGCTGCGGGAACGAGGCCAGGAACCAGATCAAGACCATCATCGAGAAGATCGTGGTGCCGGCGCGCTGCAGGAACATTTTTGCGCGCGTGAAGATGCCGATCGCGATCGATTTCGGCCGCGGCATCTTGTAGTCGGGCAGTTCCAGCATGAAGGGCGCCGGCGCATAGTCGCGCAGCATGAAGAACTTGATCAGGAACGAGACGAGAAGCGCGCTGATGATGCCGGCGCCGTAAAGGCCGAACATCACGAGCCCCTGGAGATTGACGAAGCCCCAGACCTGCCTGGCCGGGATGAAGGCGGAGATGATCAGCGTATAGACCGGAATACGCGCCGAGCAGGTCATCAGCGGCGCAATCAGGATGGTGGTCAGCCGGTCGCGCCGGTTGTCGATCACGCGTGTCGCCATGATGCCGGGGATGGCACAGGCAAAGCTCGACAGCAGCGGAATGAAGGCGCGGCCGTGCAGCCCGGCGCCGCCCATGATGCGGTCCATCAGGAACGCGGCGCGCGCCATGTAGCCGAAATCTTCCAGCAGCAGGATGAACAGGAAGATGATGATGATCTGCGGCAGGAACACGATGACGCTGCCGACGCCGGAGATCACGCCGTTCTGAAGGAAGCTCTCCAACAACCCGGCGGGCAGGGTGTCGTGTACGAACTGTCCGAGCGCGTCGAACGAGGACGACAACAGCTCCATGAGCGGCTGCGCCCAGGCGAACACCGCCTGGAACATCACGAACAGGATCAAAGCGAGCACGATAAGGCCGCCGACGGGATGCAGCACCACGGTGTCGATCCGCGCGGTCCAGGTATCGGGCCGGCTCGGCAGGCTGACGCTGGAGGCGATGATGCGGTCAGCCTCGCGCTGCGTGGCGCGGAGTTCGGCGACGCTGAGCGGCCGCCAGCTGTTCTCTTGCGTCTGCGGCTGCACCTGCGCCGAGATCTCGTCGGTCAGATTGAGCAGGTCAGCGGTGCCGCCCTTGCGCACCGCGATGGAGGTGACCACGGGCACGCCGAGCGCGTCGGCCATCTGCGCCACGTCCACCGTGATGCCGCGGCGGGTTGCGATGTCGAACATGTTGAGCACCAGCACGATCGGTCGTCCGGTGCGCTTGAGCTCGAGCAGAAGGCGGATGGTCAGACGCAGATTGGTGGAATCGGCCACGCACAGCACGAGATCGGGCCTCGTCTCGCCCGACGCCTTGCCGAGTACGATGTCACGGGTGATCTCCTCATCCGGGCTGCGGCCGCGCAGCGAATAGGTGCCGGGCAGGTCGACGACCGAGACTTGGCGTCCCAAGGGAGTAACGAAAAAGCCTTCCTTGCGCTCGACGGTGACGCCGGGATAGTTTGCGACCTTCTGCCGGCTGCCGGTCAGCGCGTTGAACAGCGAGGTTTTGCCGCTGTTCGGCGTGCCCACCAGGGCCAGATGCAGCAGGGGAGCTTCCATGGGATCAAGAGTCTGGGTCAGAGGTCCGGTCGCTTACGCGACGATGATGGCCATGGCTTCGCGACGGCGCACCGCGATGGTGACGTTATCGACGCGCACCGCGATCGGGTCACGGCCGACGATGCCCTCGTGCAGGATTTCGACCTTGGCGCCCTCGACGAAGCCTAGCTCGATCAGGCGGCTTTCCAGTTCGACGTCCGACAGGGCCGAGCCCGCACCGCTGGCGGAAAGATGCTGGATGACGCCCGAATAGCCGCGTTGGGCCAGTCCCAGAGGCAAGCCCAAGGGCGAACCCGAGGGCATCTGTGCGGAGGTTTGCGGGAGCGTGATCGTGTCGTCGGTCATGCCCTGTATTTTCAACGGCGGCGAGACAGGTCAAGCGCGCTCACGCAGGTAGGACCGCACCTTAGAGTGATTATAAAGTGCGGGCCTCGCGGCGGCGTTTTGTCGAACGCCTTGGGGCGCTCTATTGCGCCGGGACCTTCTGTTCGGCCAGCACGGCCATAGCGCGGTTCTTGAAGTAATCGAGCACGAACAGGCGGATCGCGGACGACAGGTTGCCCTGCTGGCGATTGCTGTCGATCTCGCCCACCAGCTCCGACAGCGTCATGTTGCGCAGGCCGGAGATCTCCTTCATGCCGTTCCAGAAGGCTTCTTCCAGGCTGACGCTGGTCTTGTGGCCGGCGACGACGATCGATCGCTTGACGACGGGCGATTTCATGGCTGTTCCTCGCGCTCGATCCGATGCTGATCCAAACGCTCCTTCGCTTGGGCTTCGCGCTTCTCCTCCGCCGATCGCTCGGCCTTGCTGCGGCCGAACTTCGCCCGGTTGCCCTCCGCCCGCTTCGCCGAGGCTTCCCGCTCGGCGCGTTTCCGGAAGCGGTTCAAGTTGATGATGTTCCCCATGCCGCGTCTCCATCAGCCAATCCTCGGCAGGCAGGATGAAATCCTTGAAAACAAAGCGCTGTGCTGCGCACCACGAGACTTGATCGCCATTTGGTCCTCGTCAATCGGCCTCTGATACCATCAAACAATCAATTTCGCCCCGTCTGGGGGCAAATACCCGCCTAGCATGCGCCAGACCCAGGACATTGACGGTAATCAAATCCCTCCATTCCGGCCTCATTTTTCCTGGGGTTTTTGCCTCCGTACGATTACGGAGGGCCTATCAGAATTCGGAACTCAGCCCGGGTGGGTCATCTTCTCGGGCTGGACCAGCCGCTCGAACTCGTCCGCCGACACGAAGCCGAGCCGGAGTGCCTCTTCCTTCAGCGTGGTGCCGTTGGCATGTGCCGTTTTCGCCACCTTGGCCGCGTTGTCGTAGCCGATCTTCGGCGCCAGCGCCGTCACCAGCATCAGCGAGCGCTCCATCAGCTCGCGGATCCGCTTCTCGTCGGCGCGGATGCCCGAGACGCAATGCTCGGTGAACGAGCGCGCGGCGTCGGCGAGCAGCCGGATCGAATGCAGCATGTTGTAGGCCAGCACGGGCTTGAAGACGTTGAGCTCGAAATGGCCCTGGCTGCCGGCGAGTGTGATCGCGGTGTGATTGCCGAACACCTGACAGCACACCATGGTCATCGCCTCGCACTGGGTCGGGTTGACCTTGCCGGGCATGATTGAGGAGCCGGGCTCGTTCTCGGGCAGGATCAGTTCGCCCAGCCCCGATCGCGGACCAGATCCCAAGAGGCGGATGTCGTTGGCGATCTTGAACAGCCCCGTCGCCACCGAATTGATGGCTCCGTGCACGAGCACATAGGCATCATTCGACGCCAATGCCTCGAACTTGTTGGCGGCGCTGGTGAAGGGCAGTTTCGTGATGGTCGCAACGTGCCTGGCGAACAGACTTGCAAAGCGCGGCTTCGAGTTGAGCCCGGTGCCGACCGCGGTGCCGCCTTGCGCCAGCGGATACAGGTCCTTCACCGCGACCTTCAATCGCGCGATGCCGCTTTCGACCTGTGCGGCATAGCCGGAAAATTCCTGGCCGAGCGTCAGCGGCGTCGCATCCTGGGTATGGGTGCGGCCGATCTTGACGATCTTTGCGAACGCCTTCTCCTTCTTGCGCAGCGCGCCGAGCAGCTCGGACAGCGCGGGAATGAGATCGGCCGTGATCCGGCCGGCGGCCGCGATATGCATCGCTGTCGGGAACGAGTCGTTCGACGATTGGCTCATATTGACGTGGTCGTTAGGATGCACCGGCTTCTTGGCGCCGAGCTCGCCGCCGAGCAGCGCATTGGCGCGGTTGGCGATCACCTCGTTGAGGTTCATGTTGCTCTGGGTGCCCGAGCCGGTCTGCCACACCACCAGGGGAAAGTGATCATCGAGTTTGCCCTCGACCACCTCGCGCGCGGCGCGGATGATCGCGTTCGCTCGGCGCTGGTCGATGAGGCCGAGCTCGCGATTGGTCTGGGCTGCGGCGAGCTTGACGATGCCGAGTGCATGCACGAGCGAGATCGGCATGCGGTCTTCCCCGATGCGGAAATTCTGTCGGGAGCGTTCGGTTTGCGCACCCCAATAGCGGTCGACGGGGACCTCGATCGGACCAAAACTGTCGGTCTCGATCCGGGTGGAAGAGCGTGAGGGGCGGGTCGTCTTGTCCATGAGCACATCCATTCTGCCGCGCGGAACGCGCGCGGCTTGTCGATGCTCATCTATATAGGCGGTTTGGCCGCGCGTGGGTTCTCGCCCGTCGCGACCTGGATCATTTCTTGCGGAAGCGATCCAGTCGCACGACCTCGGCGCCGCCTTGGTTGGGGGCCGTGGGCTCGTCCTCAGCTTCCGCCTTCTCGGCAGCCGGCGCGGGGACCGAGACGGCCGAGGGAGCAGGGGCCGCGGGGAGCGCTGCGGGCGGCACTTCGGCGACATCGGAGGTGTCGAACTGGAGGCCGAATTTCACCGACGGGTCGAGGAAGCTCTTGATCGCGCTGAACGGCACCACCAGCCGCTCCGGAATGCCGCCAAAGGACAGGCCGACCTCGAAGCGGTCCTCGAGCACGGTCAGATCCCAGAACTGGTGCTGCAGGATGATCGTCATCTCGTCGGGGTACTGCGCGAGCAGCCGCGGCGACAGCTTTGCGCCCTCCGCCTTGGATACGAAGGTGATGAAGAAGTGATGCTCGCCGGGCAATCCGTGCGCTGCGGCATCGCTCAGCACCTTTCGCAGCACGCCGCGCAATGCGTCGCGTGCCAGCACGTCGTATCGGATATGATCGGTCGCCATTATGGATCCTGACTATCGGTCCTGTCGTATTTCCCGAGCCGCTGCCGCGCCGACTCGCCAAGCCGCAATGGTACCGCGCCCGACCGGTCAGCAGGAGTCCCGCCTGCGAGAAAAAATGGGCGGGAGAAAATTGGAAGTGGAGGCTTCTGTTGCCAGGTGCCTCCGAACCCCGCCTAGCGGAGCTTAACCCGCTAGGACTTTAAAGTGGTCTTTCAAACTGCGTTACGCAGCCTGAGCAACCGGAGCAAAGTTGTCGTTGGCAACTATTGCAGTAGCCCGATAACGGCGGAACAATACCGGGAAAAAGTACGCCCTTTACGCCCTCGTCGATCCTATTTCGCCCCCGCCAAAGCCCGCTCTGGGGTAGCCCGCTGGTGGGCTTTGGTGGAGGCGCCGGGTACCGCCCCCGGGTCCGAATGGTTTATTGCGACGACCGTTTATTTCCATAGCCGGCAAGCCGGCACCCCCAATATAGGGGGCAAAGGTCGGGAAAGACAGGGGTTTGGCGCGGGTTCCTTTGGAAAGGTGCTGGCCGCCCACAAGGCCGGCCTTGGCGCGGGGAGAGCCGCCCCCTTAAGCTGCCGTCATGTCCTCGGATTCGGCGCCGGCCGTTCAAGAGCCGCATATGACTGCCAAGACCGTTGCCCCGGGCCTCTTCGCCCTGTTCATGGCCTTCGCCAGGATGTCGCTGGCCGGTTTCGGCGGCGTCCTGGTGTTCGCGCGGCGGGCGATCGTGGACGACCACGGCTGGATGACGGCGGACGAGTTCAACGAGACCTTTGCGCTCTGCCACTTCCTGCCGGGCCCCAACATCGTCAACCTGTCGATGGTGTTCGGCTCGCGGCTGCGCGGGCTTGCCGGCGGCGTTGCCGCCTTCGCCGGGTTGTTGGTGCCGCCGACGCTGATCATGACGGCTCTCGCCGTGCTCTACGCCCATTTCGGCGAGCTCGAGGTCTTGCGCCGGACACTTGCGGGCGTGTCCTGCGCGGCCGTCGGGCTGCTGATCGCGGTGGTGTTTCGCATGATGACGCCGCTCTTGAAGCGCGCCGACGTCATTGCCCTCGTCCTGATGGCCGCCGTCTTGGTTGCGATCGGCGTGCTGCGGCTGCCGCTGCAAGCCGTGCTGCTGGTTGCGATGCCTGCCAGCATCGCTGTCACGGTTGTTCTGCGACGGAAGGTAGCAGCATGAATGGCCAGAACCCGATCTGGGCGCTGATCTCGACCTTCGCACTGATGTCGCTGTTCGCGGTCGGCGGTGCGGCCGCAGCGGTGCCGGAGATGCACCGCATCGCCGTCGACGTGCATCACTGGATGACTGACAAGCAGTTTGCCGACGCCTTTGCAATCTCGCAGCTCTCGCCCGGACCGAACGTCCTGATCGTCACGTTGATCGGCTATGCGGTTGCAGGCATTCCCGGCGCGCTTGCGGCAACGCTTGCGATGTGCCTGCCGACGGCCCTGCTTGCCTACTATGTGAGCCGCCTCCTCAACCGGCCCAGCCAGTCGTGCTGGCCCGCGATGATCCAGGCCGCACTGGTTCCGCTGTCGATCGGCCTGATGGCGGCAAGCGCCCTGATCCTCGCCCAATCCACTACTCACACCGTGATTGCCGCGCTGCTGATGGCGGGCGTTGCGGTGCTTGCCTCGGTGTCGCGCGTCAATCCGCTCTGGTTGTTGCTCGCCGGGGGTGTCTTGGGATTTGCTGGCGTTGTGTAATGAAAGTCGCTAGGCAATGATGCTGGTGGTGGGGATCTAATTCCATCCAATAGAACAACAAGGCTCGTGACTTACGGGTCGCGGAGGAGACATGCATGGCCGACACAATGGGCCACTCGGCGACAGCGACGCGAAACACATCGGTCGCAATCGGCATCGTCCTGCTGGCGCTCGCGCCGCAGATTTTCGAGTTCATCTGGTCGATCGGGACGATCTTCGGATGGGGTGGCGGGCGCGGCCCGGCGACCGTTCTGATCAGCCATGCGACCGCGCTTCTGGCGGGAGCGCCTGCTGCAGCGTTCGGGGCGTTCGGCGCTGACGCCAAGAAGGCGCTGTCCTCGGACGTTCTGCTGGCGCTGATCTACTCCTATCCGCTGTTTGCAGTCGCTATCCTGACGCTCTTCATGATCATCCGTGCGCCGCAGGACTATATTGGCGGCATCGTGCTAATGGCGGTGGCGCTGTTCGCGCTGTGGGCGTCCAGTGACCTGCATGGCATGCAGGGCTTCAAGTTCGGCGCCGGCACCGCGCCGCGCATGTTCGGCGGGCTGCTGGTCGCGCTGGCTGCCGCCATCGCGCTGACCGGACTCCTGAACGAGGGCGCGGGGCTCTCGCATTATTCCTGGCGCGGGCCGTTGTTCGTGATGGCGGCGATTGTCTTCTTCGCCCTGGCGATCCGCCCGCTGGGCCTGATCGTCTGCGCGTTCGCCAGCTTCCTGATCGCGGCGACCGGCTCGCATGAGACACGCTGGATCGAGGCCGTCATCGTCGGCGCCTGCCTGACGCTCGGCTGCGCGCTGCTATTTCCTTACGTGCTGGGATTGCCGATGCCGATGTTCCCGCGATTCCTGGTCCAGTGAGGGGCGTGATGGTTGATCTCTTTCACAATCTGGGCCTCGGCTTCGGCGTCGTGTTTCAAGTCAGCTGGTGGTCTCCCTGGTGGCTCTTCGGTTTGTCGCTTCCGATCTCGATCAATATCCTCATGTGCCTGATCGGGGCTCTCGTCGGCACGCTGGTCGGCGTGCTGCCGGGCATCGGCACGGTCGCAACGGTCGCGATGCTGCTGCCGATCACCTTCGGGCTGCCGCCGGTTGGCGCGCTGATCATGCTCGCGGGCATCTATTACGGCGCCCAATATGGCGGCTCGACCACCTCGATCCTGGTCAACATCCCCGGTGAAGCGACCTCCGTCGTCACGGCCATCGACGGCCATCAGATGGCCAAGCAGGGCCGCGCCGGTCCCGCGCTGGCGATCGCGGCGATCGGCTCATTCTTCGCCGGCTGCGTGGCGACCGTCCTGATCGCCGTTCTCGGCGCGCCCCTGACCAAGCTCGCGTTGGCGTTCGGTCCGGCCGAATACTTCTCGCTGATGGTGCTCGGCCTGATCTTTGCGGTGGTGCTGGCGAAAGGTTCGGTGCTCAAGGCGATTGCCATGATCGTGTTCGGCCTATTGTTGTCGATGGTCGGCTCCGACATCGAGACCGGCGCCTCGCGCATGGCCTTCAATATTCCGGAGCTCGCCGACGGCCTCGGCTTTGCGACGGTTGCGATGGGCGTGTTCGGCTTTGCCGAGATCATCCGCAACCTCGACGCCGGCGCGGAGATGAACCGCGACCTCGTGCAGCAGAAGATCACGGGATTGATGCCGACCAGGAAGGACCTGATCGACTCGGCGCCCGCGATCGGACGCGGCACCGTGCTCGGTTCCATCCTCGGCATCCTCCCCGGCGGCGGCGCGGTCATCGCGTCCTTCGCCGCCTATACGCTGGAGAAGAAGATCGCGAGGAATCCTTCGCGCTTCGGTCGCGGTGCGATCGAAGGCGTGGCTTCGCCGGAGAGCGCCAACAACGCGGCGGCGCAAACCTCCTTCATCCCGCTGCTCACGCTTGGCATCCCGCCGAACGCGGTGATGGCCTTGATGGTCGGCGCGATGACCATTCACGGTATCGTGCCGGGCCCGCAGGTGATGCAGAAGCAGCCGGACCTCGTCTGGGGCATGATCGCCTCGATGTGGATCGGCAATCTGATGCTGATCATCATCAACCTGCCGCTGGTCGGCATTTGGGTACGCCTGTTGCGCGTGCCCTACCGGCTGATGTTCCCCTCGATCGTGATCTTTTGCGCGATCGGCATCTACTCGGTGAACAACGCGCCGGTCGACGTCATTCTCGCAGGCGTGTTTGGCCTGGTCGGCTACTGGCTGATCAAGCACGATTTCGAGCCCGCGCCGCTGCTGCTCGGCATGGTGCTCGGACCGCTGATGGAGGAGAACCTGCGCCGCGCGTTGCTGATCTCGCGCGGCGACTGGAGCGTGTTCGTGACGCGTCCGCTCTCCGCCGTGCTGCTCGCGATCGCAGCCGCCCTGCTGGTTCTCACCGTCCTGCCGGTGTTGCGCGCCAAGCGCGACGAGGTGTTCACGGAATCGGAGAACTGAACCCGGCACTTGCCAACTTGGCTAGTATTATCAAAAGGGTAGGGCTAGGGCGGGACGCAAGTTCCGCCCCTTGTCGTTTGCCGGCGGAACGCTCACTTTTCCGGGTATAATCTGTGCGAAGCAGCGAATCACTGCTGTCGCAGCACGGGGCCGGCCGCTAAGTTCGCCGTCCCCCCAAAGGGCCCATAGCGCACGCATGCACCAGTATCAGGACCTGCTCGAGCGGATTCTCTCAGACGGCGTCGAGAAGCGCGACCGGACCGGCACCGGCACGCTGTCTGTGTTCGGCCACCAGATGCGCTTCAACCTTGCCGCCGGCTTTCCGATGCTGACCACCAAGCGCTTGCCGCTGAAGGCGATCGTGCATGAGTTGCTGTGGTTCCTGAAGGGCGACACCAACATCAAGTACCTCAAGGACAACGGCGTCACCATCTGGGACGAATGGGCCGATGCCAGCGGCGATCTCGGGCCGGTCTACGGCCATCAATGGCGCTCCTGGCCCACGGCCGACGGGCGTAGCATCGACCAGATCGCCAATGTCGTTGACATGATCAAGCGAAACCCGGATTCGCGCCGGCTGATCGTGACCGCCTGGAATCCTGCCGATGTTGAGAAGATGGCGCTGCCACCCTGCCATCTGCTGTTCCAGTTCTATGTCGCGAACGGCAAATTGTCGTGCCAGCTCTACCAGCGCTCGGCCGATGTCTTCCTCGGCGTGCCCTTCAATATCGCGTCCTATGCGCTGCTCACCATGATGGTCGCGCAAGTCACGGGCCTGAAGCCCGGCGACTTCGTGCACTCGCTCGGCGACACCCATCTCTATTCCAATCACCTGGAACAGGCGCGGCTGCAACTGACACGGACGCCGCGTCCATTGCCGGTGATGCGGATCAATCCGGACGTGAAGGACATCTTCTCCTTCTGCTACGAGGATTTCGAGCTGGTCGGCTACGATCCGCATCCGCACATCAAGGCGGAAGTTGCCGTCTAAATGTCGCTCAGCATCCGCCGCGCGCGCCCGGGTGAGACCGGGCTCGTTCTCTCCTTGATCCGCGAACTCGCCGAGTACGAGAAGCTCGCGCACGAGGTCGAGGCGACCGAGGCGATGATTGCGGATGCGCTGTTCGGCGACAACCCGAGGCTCTATTGCGCGATCACCGAATGGAACGGCGAGGTGGTCGGATTTGCGGTGTGGTTCGTCAATTTCTCAACCTTCAGCGGCCGCCACGGCATCTATCTCGAGGACCTCTACGTGCGACCGTCGCATCGCGGAAAGGGCATCGGCAAGGCGCTACTCAACTATCTCGCGAAGGAATGCGTAGACAACGGCTGGTCGCGGCTGCAATGGGCGGTGCTCGACTGGAACGCGCCGTCGATCGCGTTCTACCAGTCGCTCGGCGCGGTCATGATGGATGACTGGACGCTGTGCCGCGTCACCGGTGACGCATTGACGCGGCTTGCAGGGAAGGCGCCCTGATGGAGATCGTCTTCGTCGTCGCCATCGCGGAGAACGGCGTCATCGGCGCCGGCAACGCCATCCCCTGGCGGCTGAAATCCGACATGCATCGCTTCAAGGCGCTCACCATCGGCAAGCCCGTGGTGATGGGCCGCAAGACCTTCGAGTCGCTGCCCCGGCCGCTGCCGGGCCGCACCAACATCGTCATCACCCGCCATGCGAGCTTCCGTGCGGCTGGCGCCGTCGTGACCACGTCCTCGGCGGATGCCTATGCGATCGCGCGCGGCGATGCCCTGCGGCGCTCGGTCGCCGAGATCGCGGTGATCGGCGGGGCCGAAATATATCGCCAATGGCTCGATCGCGCCGACCGCCTCGAAGTCACCGAGGTGCATGCGCGGCCCGAGGGCGATACTGTTTTTGAGATCAGCACGGCGGAGTGGGAGGAGGTCGCGCGTGTCCGCCATCCGGCGGGGCCGGACGACAGCGCCGATTTCTCGTATGTGACATATCGTCGGCGGCCGCAACGTTAACCGCTTTTACCAATGTTTACATTGACATTTCCTCAGCGCGGCATAGCTCGGTGACGGTCAGGCGTGCGTTGTAAGGGGACAAGGCCTCCCCTATAAAGCCGGACCGGACAAAGCAGGCGGGGGCAATTCCAGACCCGGCCGAGGAGACTGTCGAATGCCGTGGAAGAATCAGGGCGGTGGCCCTTGGGGCTCGGGCTCGAAGGGGCCATGGGGCACAGGACCGCAACCGGTCGGGCCGAGGCCGCCGGATCTGGAAGACCTTCTGCGGCGCGGCCAAGACCGCCTTCAGCAGCTTCTGCCCGGCGGTTATTTCAGCGGCCTCGGCATCACGGTCATCGTGCTGTTCATCGTCGCGATCTGGCTCGCCTCGGGTTTCTTCCGCGTGCAGTCGGAAGAGCTCGGCGTCGTCCTGCGCTTCGGCAAGCATGTACGCACCGTGCAGCCGGGCCTGAATTACCATCTGCCTTATCCGATCGAGACGGTGCTGCTGCCCAAGGCGCTGCGTGTATCGACCATTTCCATCGGCATGACGCTGATCGACGATCCCTCCAGGCGCGGCCGGACCATCCGCGACGTGCCGGAAGAGAGCCTGATGCTGACCGGCGACGAGAATATCGTCGACGTCGACTTCACCGTGCTCTGGCGCATCAAGCCCGACGGCGTCGGCGACTTCCTGTTCAACATCCAGAATCCGGAAGGGACCGTGAAGGCGGTCGCCGAAAGCGCGATGCGCGAGGTGATCGGCCGCTCGCAGATCCAGCCGATCCTGACCGGCGCCCGCAACACCACCGAGCAGGGCGTGCAGGAATTGATGCAAAGGACGCTCGACAGCTACGGCTCCGGCATCCTGATTACCCAGGTGCAGATGCAGAAGGTCGACCCGCCGGCGCAGGTCATCGATGCCTTCCGCGACGTGCAGGCGGCGCGCGCCGATCTCGAGCGGTTGCAGAACGAGGCGCAGACCTATGCCAATCGCGTCGTGCCGGAAGCGCGCGGCCGCGCCGCGCAGATCCTCCAGGCCGCCGAAGGCTACAGTCAGCAGGCGGTCGCCGAGGCCAAGGGTCAGAGCGCGCGCTTTTTGAAAGTGTACGAGGAATACAAGAAGGCGCCCGACGTGACGCGTGAACGGATCTATTTGGAGACGATGGAGCGCGTGCTCGGCGGTTCGGAGAAGCTCGTGTATGACGGCGGAGCGACGGGACAAGGCGGCGTCGTGCCCTATCTTCCGCTCAACGAGCTGACGCCCAAGCGGCCAGCGGCGACCTCCGGTCAGCAGGGCGGGGGAACCCGATGAGGTCTCCGGTTACAGGCATCGTCTCGCTGATCGCCCTGCTGCTCATCCTGATCGTGGCCTATAGCTCGGTCTTCACGGTGCAACAGACCGAGCAGGCGCTCGTGGTTCGCCTCGGTGAGCCCGTCAAGGTCGTCACCGAGCCCGGGCTGAATTTCAAGGCGCCGTTCATCGACAGCGTAATCAGCATCGACAAGCGCATCCTCGATCTGGAAAACCCGTCGCAGGAAGTGATTGCCTCCGACCAGAAGCGGCTCGTGGTCGACGCATTTGCGCGTTACCGCATCAAGAACGCGCTGCGCTTCTATCAGAGTGTCGGCTCGATCCAGGCCGCCAATCTCCAGCTCACTACGCTGCTGAACGCGGCGCTGCGCCGCGTGCTCGGCGAGGTCAGCTTCATCACCGTGGTGCGTGACGAGCGCGAGAAGCTGATGGGCCGCATCCGCGAGCAGCTCGACCGCGAGGCCGACGGCTACGGCATCGAGGTCGTCGACGTCCGGATCCGCCGCGCCGATTTGCCCGAGCAGAACAGCCAGGCCGTCTACGATCGGATGAAGACCGAGCGCCAGCGCGAAGCGGCCGAGTTCCGTGCCCAGGGCGGCCAGAAGGCGCAGGAAATCCGTTCCAAGGCCGATCGCGAGGCGACCGTGATTGTCGCGGAAGCCAACTCGCAGGCCGAGCAGACGCGCGGCGCTGGCGATGCCGAGCGCAATCGCCTGTTCGCCGAAGCCTACAGCAAGGACCAGGACTTCTTCGCCTTCTACCGTTCGATGACGGCCTACGAGAATGGGCTGCGCTCGAGCGACACCCGCTATCTGCTGCGGCCGGATTCGGAATTCTTCCGGTACTTCGGTAGCCCGAGCGGCAGGGTGGGCGCCGAAGCGCAGGCGGCACCGAAACAATAAAACGAAACGAGGGGCGGCGCCGGCGCCGCCCCTTCGCGGAACAAGAACGGAAAAAGGGGAGGTTCCAGTCCGATGAGGTCCATAGCGTTTGCCGACTTCCTCATCGGCTTGGGCATCCTGTTTGTGCTGGAAGGCTTGATGTTCGCGGCAAGTCCCGCCTGGATGCGAAAGGCGATGAAGAGCGCGCTTGCAACTCCCGATCACATCCTGCGCGCCGTGGGCATCGGCTCGGCCGTCGCCGGCTTGGTCCTGATCTGGTGGTTTCGGCGCCACTGAGCCCGACACCTCCGACGCGAACGCTAAATTGAAGCGAAGCCGCCGGTTTTTCGCCGTATTATGAGGCCCGTTAACCTCCGTGCTTGCGCCGCCACCCCGTTCGAGCGCAGTCTGGAGCACGAATCCCTCATTCTCGTTCGGAGATCACAATGACCGCTGCCACCATTGCCACGACCCGTTTGCGCCACTGCGTGCGACTTGGGCTGGCTGCGATCGCCATCAGCGCGTTCAGCGCGTTCGGCTCGCCGGCTTACGCGCGCGGACCGGAGGGCATCGCCGACGTCGCCGAGAAGGTGATCGATGCGGTCGTCAACATCTCGACTTCGCAGACCGTCGAAGCCAAAGGCGGCGGCACCAACACCATGCCGCAATTGCCGCCGGGCTCGCCCTTCGAGGAGTTCTTCGACGACTTCTTCAAGAACCGCCGCGGTCCCGGCGGCGGCAGCAAGGGCGGCGACAGAGGCGACAGCGGCCCGCCGCGCAAGACCAACTCGCTGGGCTCCGGTTTCATCGTCGACACCTCCGGCATCGTCGTGACCAACAATCACGTCATCGCGGATGCCGACGAGATCAACGTCATTCTCAACGACGGCACCAAGATCAAGGCCGACCTCGTCGGCGTCGACAAGAAGACCGACCTCGCAGTGTTGAAGTTCAAGCCGCCGAAGCCGCTGGTCGCGGTGAAGTTCGGCGACTCCGACAAGCTGCGTCTCGGCGACTGGGTGGTTGCGATCGGCAACCCCTTCAGCCTCGGCGGTACGGTGACGGCCGGCATCGTCTCGGCCAAGAACCGCGACATCTCGTCGGGCCCCTATGACAGCTACATCCAGACTGACGCCGCCATCAACCGCGGCAATTCCGGCGGCCCGCTGTTCAATCTCGAAGGCGAGGTCATCGGCGTCAACACTCTGATCATCTCGCCCTCAGGCGGCTCGATCGGCATCGGCTTCGCCGTGCCGTCGAAGACCGTGGCTGGCGTCGTCGACCAGCTTCGCCAGTTCGGCGAACTGCGGCGCGGCTGGCTCGGCGTGCGCATCCAGAGCGTGACGGACGAGATCGCCGAAAGCCTCAACATCAAGCCGTCACGTGGCGCGCTGGTCGCAGGTGTCGATGAGAAGGGCCCGGCAAAGCCCGCCGGCATCGAGCCGGGCGACGTCGTCGTCAAGTTCGACGGCAAGGACATCAAGGACCCGAAGGATCTCTCCCGCGTCGTCGCCGATACGGCGGTCGACAAGGAGGTCGACGTCGTCGTCATCCGCAAGGGCCAGGAGGAAACCAAGCACGTCAAGCTCGGCCGCTTGCAGGATCCCGACAAGGTCCAGGCCGCAGTGAAGACCGACGAGCCGGCGCCGGAGAAGCCGGTAACGCAGAAGGCGCTCGGCCTCGATCTGGCGACGCTGAACAAGGACCTGCGCACCCGCTACAAGATCAAGGACACCGTGAAGGGCGTGGTCGTCACCAATGTCGATGCAAATTCGGATGCCGCCGAGAAGCGGCTTTCCGCCGGCGACGTCATCGTCGAGGTGGCGCAGGAGGCCGTGTCCAGCGGCGCCGACGTCCAGAAGCGCATCGACCAGCTCAAGAAGGACGGCAAGAAGTCGGTGCTGCTGCTCGTCTCCAACGGCGATGGCGAGTTGAGGTTCGTGGCGCTGAGCGTGCAGTAAGGCTCGTTGTGAGGCGGGACTGTGCGGCCACACACTAACTGTCATGCCCCGCGAAAGCGGGCATCCAGTACGCCGCGGCCTTTCCGTATCCCCGTGCTGTCTCTGGAATGCTGGATCACCCGCCTGCGCGGGTGATGACGGCGGAGGGCGAGGGCTAGGCCTCCACAAACTCCTTGCGCGTATACCCCTGCGCATAGAGCAGCGCGGTGAGATCGCCGTGGTCGATGCGCGCTGTCGCTGCGGCCGCCACCGCGGGCTTGGCGTGATACGCAACGCCGAGCCCAGCCGCCTGGATCATCGCGAGATCGTTGGCGCCGTCGCCGACGACCAGCGTATCGATCTCGTCGAGATCGAACGACTCCATGAGATCAACCAGCGTCGCGAGTTTTGCCGCGCGACCCAAAATCGGCTCCTTCACTTCGCCCGTGAACTTGCCGTCGCGCACGATCAGCTCGTTGGCGCGGTTCTCCTGGAAGCCGATCTTCGCGGCGACCGCTTTGGTGAACAGCGTAAAACCCCCGGAGACGAGACAGGCGTAGGCGCCGTGGGCGCGCATGGTCGTGACCAGCTCACGGCCGCCCGGCGTCAGCGTGATGTGCTTGGCGAGGACATCGTCGACGACGC
Source organism: Bradyrhizobium sp. CB82 (assembly GCF_029714405.1). Lineage (NCBI taxonomy): Bacteria > Pseudomonadati > Pseudomonadota > Alphaproteobacteria > Hyphomicrobiales > Nitrobacteraceae > Bradyrhizobium > Bradyrhizobium sp. CB82. The sequence continues at coordinate 2,578,185 of NZ_CP121650.1, forward strand.
CGACCGGCAGATCCTTCAGCAGCGCGACGCGCTCGCGCAGGGCGGGCTCGAACTCGATTTCGCCGCGCATGGCGCGCTCGGTGATACCAGCGACGTGCGCCTTGAGCCCGACGAAATCGGCGAGCTCGTCGATGCACTCCTGGCCGATCATGGTGGAATCCATGTCGGCGAGAAAAAGCCTCTTGCGCCGGAAGCCGGCAGGCTGCACGACGATGTCGATCGGCAGGTCGCCGCGCAGCTCGCGCAACCGCTGTTCAATGGCGTGGCGATCGCCTTGGAGGTTATCCTGCGCGCCGAAGGGTATGTCGACCGCGACCCCGTCGAACAGCCAATGCGCGGGCGCGGCCGAGGGCAGCACGGCACGCGCGCCGTCGACGATGGTGCTGTCGAGCGCGGGACTATTGGGATTGCAGATCAGCGTGGCGACGAGGGACATTTGAGGTTTTCGTGAGCGAGGGGCAAGTGAGCAAGGCCGTGCTTATCGCAGGCCCGACCGCCAGCGGCAAGTCGGCGCTGGCGCTCGAACTTGCGCTGAGTGCCGGCGGTGTCGTGATCAACGCCGATTCCATGCAGGTCTATCGCGATCTGCGCATCATCACGGCGCGTCCGACGCGGGACGAGGAGGCGCAGGTCCCGCACCGTCTTTATGGCCATGTCGACGCGGCCGTGAATTTTTCGGCCGGCGCCTGGCTCGCGGATGCTGCGGTAGCGTTGTCCGAGGCCCTGGCGCAAGGCCGCCTGCCGATCTTCATCGGTGGCACCGGGCTCTATTTCAAGGCGCTGACGAGGGGCCTCTCGACGGTGCCGCCGATTCCGCCCGAGGTGCGCGACAGCGTGCGCGCGCGGCTCGAGCGCAACGGCGTCGAGGCACTGCATGCGGAACTCGCTGGCCGCGATCCCGTCGCCGCCGGGCGGCTGAATATGCGCGACCGCACCCGCATCGCACGCGCTCTCGAAGTGGTCGAGGCGACCGGCCGCTCGCTGCTCGACTGGCATCGCGAGGGCCAGCCGCCACTATTGCCGAAAGACAGTTTCAGCGCGCTGTTCCTTGCCCCCGAGCGCGACGAACTCTACGCCCGCATCGATGCCCGCTTCGACGCCATGCTGAGGGCTGGCGCGCTCAAGGAAATTGAGCAACTCGCCGCGCGCGATCTCGATCCGCTGCTGCCGGCGATGAAGGCCCATGGCGTGCCCGTGCTGATCCGGCACCTGCGCGGCGAAATCAGCCTGGACGAGGCGGCGGAGATCGGCCGGGCCGACACCCGCCACTACGCCAAGCGCCAGTTCACCTGGTTCCGGCACCAATTGCCGGAGTTCGAATGGGTGAAGCCGCAGCAGGCGGGGATGGCTGGCCGCTGCCGTGGGGGTGGGGTGAGGCGCTGGCTCGCTTAACCGCCGGGGCGCACGAGCCCGGAACCCACACCCCCAGGAGGTCGTGCGGGATGACAGGCGGCTGCAGCTTCGCGAACCTTTATGGATTTCGCGCGCGATGCCTCGCATCGCCTCCGGAATGACGAGCTTTTGCGTCCGTGTCGCAAGATTCCCTCTCGCCGAATGCCAGGAACGCCGCTACAGTCCTCGAAATCGCGCGAAAATGGCCGCCCTGCCTTGACATCCAGGGTTTGGCCGCTATGTTTCGCGCAACCTTTGGGAAGTCGAGCCGACCTCATGCGTAACATTATTACCAAACTCCTTATCGTCGTCGTACCCAGGCGCATCGCCGGGGATGGCTAGCGGCCATCCAAAACCGAGCGGTGCGCATGGGGCCTCTTGGGGCCCTTTTTTATTTCCCGAACCAGACCTGAACGAAGCCGCTGACAACAGCGCATCCGGAGCAAGACCAATGACCGAGAACAGCCACGATCCGAACCAGATGACCGGCGCCGCGATGATCGTGCGCGCGCTCATCGATCATGGCGTGACGGACATTTTCGGCTATCCCGGCGGCGCGGTGCTTCCGATCTATGACGAAATCTTCCAGCAGAGCGAGATCCAGCACGTCCTGGTGCGGCACGAGCAGGGCGCGGGCCATGCCGCGGAAGGCTATGCGCGCTCGACCGGCAAGCCCGGCGTCGCGCTGGTGACCTCCGGCCCCGGCGCCACCAATATGGTGACGCCGCTGACGGATGCGCTGATGGACTCGATTCCGCTTGTCTGCATCACCGGTCAGGTGCCGACACATCTGATCGGCAATGACGCGTTCCAGGAATGCGACACTGTCGGCATCACGCGACCCTGCACCAAGCACAACTGGCTGGTGCGCGACGTCAACGATCTCGCAAAAGTGCTGCACGAGGCGTTCTACGTCGCCACCTCGGGCCGGCCGGGGCCGGTGCTGGTCGACGTGCCGAAGGACGTGCAATTCGCGACCGGCACCTACCATCCGCCGCGCAAGTCCGACGTGCACGTCTCCTACGCGCCGCGCGTGAAGGGCGACGCGATGCAGATCCGCAAAGCCGTTTCGCTGCTCGCCAATGCCAAGCGACCGGTGATCTATTCCGGTGGCGGCGTGATCAATTCCGGACCCGAAGCCTCAAAACTGTTGCGCGAGCTGGTCGAGGTCACTGGCTTCCCGATCACCTCGACGCTGATGGGCCTGGGCGCCTATCCGGCGTCCGGCAAGAACTGGCTCGGCATGCTCGGCATGCACGGCACCTACGAAGCCAACATGACCATGCATGACTGCGACGTCATGCTGTGCGTCGGCGCGCGCTTCGACGACCGCATCACCGGCCGAGTCGACGCTTTCTCGCCCGGCTCGAAGAAGATCCACATCGACATCGACCCGTCCTCGATCAACAAGAACATCCGCATCGATGTTCCGATCATCGGGGACTGCGGCAACATCCTCGGCGACATCCTCCAGGTGTTTAAGGCAGAGGCGAAGAAGCCCGACATAAGAGCGTGGTGGCAGCAGATCGCGCAATGGCGCGCGCGCAATTCGCTGTACTTCAAGAAGAACAACGACATCATCCTGCCGCAGCACGCGATCCAGCGCCTGTTCGAGCTGACGCGCGGCAAGGACGTCTACATCACCACCGAGGTCGGCCAGCACCAGATGTGGGCGGCGCAGTTCTTCGGCTTCGAGGAGCCGCATCGCTGGATGACGTCCGGCGGCCTCGGCACCATGGGTTATGGCCTGCCGGCCGCGGTCGGCGTCCAGGTGGCACACCCGGACAGCCTCGTCATCGACATCGCGGGTGACGCCTCGGTGCAGATGACGATCCAGGAGATGTCGACGGCGGTGCAGTACGAACTGCCGATCAAGATCTTCATCCTGAACAACCAGTACATGGGCATGGTGCGGCAGTGGCAGCAACTGCTGCACGGCAACCGGTTGTCGCATTCGTATTCCGAAGCGCTGCCGGATTTCGTCAAGCTCGCGGAAGCCTATGGCGGCGTCGGCATCCGGGCGCACAAGCCCGCCGATCTCGACGGCGCGATCAAGGAGATGATCTCGGTCAAGCGCCCGGTATTGTTCGACTGCCGCGTCGCGGCGCTCGAAAACTGCTTCCCGATGATCCCCTCAGGCAAGGCGCATAACGAGATGTTGTTGCCGGAGCAGGCCGACGACGAGGCGACGGCAACCGCATTCGCCGGCGGCAAGGCGCTGGTGTGATGCCGCCGAACACAAATTCCGCTGTCATCGCCCGGCTTGACCGGGCGATCCAGTACGCCGCGGCCTCTCGATTGCTCTGTGGCGCCTCTGGAATACTGGATCCGCGCTTTCGCGGGGATGACAGGAGCGAGAGAAGGTCGACGGGAACACAATATGTTTGATCTCCGTGAGCTCGAGCGCGCGCATGCGATCGTGGGGCAGGCGGTGCCGGCGACGCCCGCACACACCTGGCCGCTTCTCGCCGACCGGCTCGGTACCCGCGTCGTGGTCAAGCATGAGAACCACACGCCGATCGGCGCTTTCAAGGTGCGCGGCGGGCTCGTCTATCTCGAGCGGCTGAAGCGCGGGCGGCCGAACACGCCCGGCATCATCTCGGCAACGCGCGGCAATCACGGACAGAGTCTGGCGTTTGCCGCAAGCCGGCACGGCGTGCCCGCGGTGATCTATGTGCCGCGCGGCAATTCGGTCGAGAAGAACCGCGCGATGAGGGCCTTTGGCGCCGAGCTCGTCGAGCACGGCGAGGATTTTCAGGCCGCGCGCGAGGAAGCCGAGCGCCGTGCGCAGTTCGCAGGCCTCCACATGGTGCCGTCGTTCCACCCGGACCTTGTGCTGGGCGTTGCGACCTATGCGCTGGAATTGTTCCGGGCCCAGCCTGATCTCGACGTGCTCTACGTGCCGATCGGCCAGGGCTCCGGCATCTGCGGTTGCATCATGGCGCGCGACCTGCTCGGTCTGAAGACTGAGATCGTCGGCGTGCAGTCGACGGAGGCGCCGTCCTACGCGCTGTCGTTTGCGGCCGGCACGGTCGTGACGACGGAAACCAGCAACACGCTCGCCGACGGCATGGCGACGCGCATTCCCGACGCCGATGCGCTCGCGCTCATCCGCAAGGGCGCATCGCGCATCGTAGAGGTCACCGACGACGAGGTCGCCGCGGCGATCCGCGCCTATTGGACCGACACGCACAATCTCGCCGAAGGCGCCGGCGCGGCCGCGCTCGCGGCAGCGCTGCAGGAGAAGAGCAGGCTCGGGGGCAGGCGAGTGGGTCTCGTGCTCTCGGGCGGCAACATCGATTTCGAGCTGTTTCGCCGCTGGGTTGGGACGGACGCGCCGATCGCCCAAACGGTGGTTGCATGATGACCCGAGCGTTTGCCGAGAACTCCGCTGTCATCGTCCGGCTTGACCGGACGATCCAGTACGTCGCGGCAGGTGTGGGAATCTCAGGCGCCGGTGATTACTGGATGCCCGCCTTCGCGGGCATGACGAGGAAGATTTGAGGGGACGATCATGAACCAGCCCGCATCCGCCTATTTCCTTGAGGACCGCCACGATCCCAACGAGACGCATACGCTCTCGGTGCTCGTGCAGAACGAGCCCGGCGTGCTCGCCCGCGTCATCGGCCTGTTCTCGGGACGCGGCTACAACATCGAGAGCCTCACGGTCTCCGAGACCGAGAGCCAGAAGCATCTCTCGCGCATCACCATCGTCACGACAGGAACGCCGATGGTGATCGAGCAGATCAAGCATCAGCTCGACCGCATGATCCCGGTCTATCGCGTCGTCGACATGACGCAGACCCGGCGCTCGATCGAGCGCGAGCTCGCGATGGTGAAAGTGCGCGGCGAGGGCGAGCATCGCGTCGAGGCGCTCAGGCTGGCGGACGCCTTCCGCGCCCGCGTGATCGACGCCACCACCGAGAGCTTTGTGTTCGAGATCACGGGCAATACGGACAAGATCAACCAGTTTATCGACCTGATGCGCCCCATCGGCCTTGTCGAGGTGTCGCGCACCGGGGTTGCCGCGATCGGTCGCGGGCCTGAAGGGATGTGAACAATGCTGGCGCGCGACTGGTACTACAACGAACGCAACCGGATGGGCATCGAGCCCGCGGTCGCCTCGATCTACGACAACCACGATGACGCCGATCTGCGCGCGCGCGCCGCGCTGAAGATGCTCGGCGTCCAGCGCGGCTGGCGCATCGCCGACATCGGCTGCGGCAATGGCGTACTTGCGACCGAGGCCGCGTTGATGGGCGCCGAGGTCGACGCCATCGACATCTCGCCGGCGATGCTGGCGCTCGCCGAGATCTATGCGCGCGACCGCAAGGCCAAGGTCGCGACGCAATCGGCGGGCCTGCTCAGCTTCTCCTATCAGCCGGACTCCTATGACCTCATCGTCAGCGAATTCACGCTGCATCATCTGCCGGATTTCTGGAAGGCAGTGGCGCTGTCGCGCATCTATCGCGCGTTGAAGCCGGGTTCGAGCTTCTATTTGCGCGACATCGTGTTCGTCTCGATGCCGGATGCGGCCGAGCGCGACGTCGAGCAATGGGCCGACTTCCAGATCAAGAACCACGAGTTTTCGCGCGAGACTGTCGTCACGCATATGCGCGACGAATATTCCACCTTCGGCTGGGTGATGGAGCGAATGCTGACCGACGTCGGTTTCACGCTCGTCTCGGCCGATTATCACGCCCCGATGCACGGCACCTATCTGCTGCGCAAATCCAACCCTTCCACGTAAGCGCCGGCTAGCAAGGCTGAACGACAAGAACACGCACGCAAAACAGAGCCCGAAGAAGAACAGCAATGAAGCCGGCCGACATCCTCATCGCCGTCATGGTGGCGATCGTCTGGGGACTTGCCTTCGTGGCGAGCCGGCTGGCGCTCGACGAATTGTCGCCCGAACTCATGACGGCGCTGCGCTTTTCGATTGCCGCGGTGCCCTGCCTGTTCATCCGCAAACCGGGCATCGCCTGGCCGCTCCTGATCGCGATCAGCTCCACGCTGTTCCTCGGCCAGTTCCTGACTCAGGCCTATGGCATCGCCCATGGCGTGCCGGTGGGGCTGACCAGCGTCGTCGTGCAGAGCCAGGCGCTGTTCACGATCGGCTTTGCAGTGCTCGCCTTCGGCGAACGGCCGACGCCGGTGCAGACATCAGGCATTGCCATTGCCGCGATCGGCCTTCTCTTGATCTGCGGCACCGTCGGCTACGATTTCAGCATCAGTGCCTTCGCGGTGCTGATGATCTCGCCGGTCTCTTTTGCGATCGGCAATCTCCTGCTGCGCGGCGCCCGCGGCGTGCCGATGTTCGACCTGTTCGCCTGGCTGTGCCTGACGTCAGCCGCGCCACTGTTGGCACTGGCGCTGATCGCCAATGGTCCGGCGCCGACCTGGCAAGCGCTGACGCATATGTCGCTGACCACTGCGCTCTGCATGCTGGCGCTGGGCGGCCTCTCGACCAGCATCGCCTATTGGCTGTGGGGCCGGCTGCTGCACGACTATCCGGCTGCGCAGGTCGTGCCGTTCGCGCTGCTGGTGCCTTTCGTCGGCTCGGCCGCGTCGAGCATCGTGTTCGCTGAGCGGTTCGGACCCCTGCGGCTCGCCGGCATGCTGACCGTGATCGGCGGTATCGCGGTGATGCTGCTGGCCAAGCGTCCGCAAGTCCTGCCGAAGACAGCGTGAGGTGAAGATGTCGCTCATGTATGCCTTCATCGTCTTTGCGATCGTGATGTACTTCACGCCCGGCCCGAACAACATCATGCTGCTGTCGTCGGGCCTGACTTACGGCTTCCGCCGCACCATTCCCCACATCGCCGGGATCACCATCGGATTCGCCTTCATGGTCGCAACCGTCGGTCTGGGGCTGGGGACGGTCTTCCTGGCGTATCCTATCCTCCAGACCATCCTGAAATATGCCGGCGCCGCCTACCTGATCTATCTGGCCGTCGCGATCGCCCTTTCCGGCCCGGCCAAGCCGGGCGAGGAAAAGGGCAGGGGGCCGATGACCTTCTGGGGCGCGGCCATGTTCCAGTGGATCAATGCCAAGGGATGGGTGATCGTGATCGGCACCCTCACTGCCTATGCGGCGATTGCCCAATTCCCCATCAATATCGCCATCCAGACCCTGATCAGCTTGATCGTCGGCGCGGTCTCGACCGTGGTCTGGGCCCTGTTCGGGAGCGCGCTCCGGCCGATCCTGACCTCCGAGCGGCTGGTCCGCGCCTTCAATATCCTGATGGCGGTCCTGCTGCTTGCCTCCCTCTACCCCGTTTTCACGGATGCATGATGCCGCGGATTTCCATGCAGAAACGGGTTTCCTTCGGGGCGGAAAATGCTCTAGACAGCCCCCGAAATCCGCAAATTTCACCCCTCGACACCTGACCATTGGCCGATTTTCGGCCCTCAATGAGGAAACGACTATGCGTGTTTATTACGATCGCGACGCCGACCTGAATCTGATCAAGGGCAAGAAGGTCGCCATCGTCGGCTATGGCGCCCAGGGCCACGCCCATGCGCTGAACCTGAAGGATTCCGGCGTCAAGGATATGGCCATTGCGCTGTACAAGGGGTCGGCCTCGGCCAAGAAGGCGGAAGCCGCCGGCTTCAAGGTGATGGAGGTGGCGGAGGCCGCGAAATGGGCCGACCTCGTCATGATGCTGACCCCGGACGAGGTTCAGGGCGACATCTACCGCGAGCACCTGCACGACAACATGAAGAAGGGCGCGGCGCTGGTGTTCGCGCACGGCCTCAACGTCCACTTCAACCTGCTCGACCCGCGCGCCGACCTCGATGTGCTGATGGTCGCCCCGAAGGGCCCCGGTCACACCGTGCGCTCGGAGTATCAGCGCGGTGGTGGCGTGCCCTGCCTGATCGCAATCGCCAAGGACGTGTCGGGCAACGCCCATGACCTCGGCCTCTCCTACGCCTCGGCGGTCGGCGGCGGCCGCGCCGGCATCATCGAGACCACCTTCAAGGAAGAGTGCGAGACCGACCTGTTCGGCGAGCAGGTGGTGCTCTGTGGCGGCCTCGTCGAGCTGATCAAGGGCGGCTACGAGACGCTGGTCGAGGCCGGCTACGCTCCCGAAATGGCCTATTTCGAGTGCCTGCACGAAGTGAAGCTGATTGTCGACCTGATCTATGAAGGCGGCATCGCCAACATGAACTACTCGATCTCCAACACCGCCGAGTACGGTGAGTACGTCACCGGTCCGCGCATCATCACCGACGAGACCAGGAAGGAGATGAAGCGGGTTCTCAACGATATCCAGTCCGGCAAGTTCTCGCGCGACTGGATGCTCGAGAACAAGGTCAACCAGACCTCGTTCAAGGCGACCCGTGCCAGGCTCGCCGCGCATCCGATCGAGGAGGTCGGCGCGAAACTCCGCGACATGATGCCCTGGATCAAGAAGGGCGCGCTGGTCGACAAGTCGAAGAACTGACGTTGGCGTCCCCCGGATGCAGCGCAGCACGAGGTGATGGGCTGTTGATCCGGGGTCCAAGCCGCTGAACAGGTCCCGGCTCTGCGGCGCATCGATGGCGCGCTGCACCGCGCCTGGGGATGCGAGAGTTGAGTGGGGGGCCTTCCCACCAGCTACACCAAATTTTAAGCCCTTGCGGCTACAACCTGAGCGAGATCACAGCCTGTGGTCTCGCTCTTTCCTTCTCAGCGCAAACGCTGGTGCTTCATTCAAATTCTTCGATGTTGAGGCGCAACCTGAAGATCAAGAACTGACACTTAAAGCATATTCTTGAGCTCGCGCTGTTTCTGAGGTCTTTTCTTCGCCTCTCCAATCCGCAAAAACCCAGCGGCGTCAGAGTCTAGCATTCGGCTCTTCATCCGTCCTGCCATCTGTTGCGCGAATGCGAGCGGACGACCTCGCGCGCCGCATTAGGCTAAGAACTGACGTTTGATCGAGGTTCTTGCAGGCCGTCGCAGATGCGAAATGGCGCTGCTTGATTGCTCAACTAACAGGCTAGCCCGCCGCGACCGGCTTCGGGCGCGAGCTCGGGCCATCGCGATCAGCCGCAGCGCCATGACGGCGAGGATGGGGACGAGGAAGGCCGCATGGAGCGGCATCGCCGGGCTCGCTGCATCTCTCCCGTTGCGGGGCGTGGGCCGTCTTCTTAGGAGACGCCTGCGATCCACGGCTACGGCGAAGCGCCGGGTGGGACTCTCTCCACCTGGTCGTCCTGCTCATGACACGACCCTCCAACCCTCCCCCGCCAAGCGGAAGGGGGAGCGCACCTCGGCCGTGGTTATCTGAATGCCCAAATCCGCCAGCCAGAAGTCCAAACCTCGGGTAGGCCGCCGCGCCGCCGAAGCCCGGCCCTACCACCACGGCGATCTCCGCCGCGTGCTGATTGACGCTGCGCTGCAACTTGCGTTGGGCGATGCGCAACCCCGCCCATTTCGAGATCATCTCGACAGGGCGCTACTTCGCCCATGGCAGTTCGCCTGAGCTCACCAGCGACAATGCGGAACTGATCGCGCTGACCGAGCGCATGCTGGGTGAGGCAGCCCGGCAGGGCCTGTTGCGACAGGACGAGTTGAAGCCAACCCAGATCGCTGCCCGCGCCCTGGTCTATGGTTTTGCACGCATGAACCTTGACGGCCATTTTCCGCGCTGGGGCGTCGAGGAGGGCGAGATTGAAGATGGCCGCAGCGGTGATCGACGTCTTCATCGCCGGCATCGCGAAGCCGGGCCGCGCATTCGCCGCCCGCTAGTATTAAGCGAAGGTCGGACGGCGTGGCGCGTTGCCTGCTCATGACTGTTCCGCTACAGTTTTATGACACGGCGCTCTCCGGCGGCGCCGGGACGCTCTGGCCGCCAGCAGGCCGGCCAGAGGACTTGGCATCAGCGCGCCGGACCGTGTTCAGCGTGTCGTCAATGGCGTCCGCGCCCAACCCAGGTCCTTCTGCCGCCACCGCCGTGCTGGCGAGCGTTGCCGCGATCGGCATCTGGCGCCTTCTCGCCGTCGCCTCCCCGCATCTGGCTGCACTCGCACTGATGTACGAGACCGAGACCGACTTCGGCTCGCGCCTCGGTTTCGCGCTTGCGTGGGGCATCCTCAATTTCTTCTGGATCACCCTGCTCCGCCGCCCTGCGCTGTCGGGCGCGCTGTCGCTGACCATGGTCGTGGTGCTGGTGCTGCTGTCGCGGCTCAAGCACGACGTCGTACAGATGACGGTCAACTTCATCGACCTGATGATGATCGACCGCGACACGGTCGCCTTCCTGTTCACGATCTTCCCGAACCTGCGCTGGTCGGTGATCGGCGCCTGCCTCGTCATCCTGCCGCTGATGTATGCGCTGTGGTGGCTCGATCCGTTCCGCATCCGCCGCCTGCCGGCGCTCGCCTGCAAGCTCGCCTGCCTCGCCGCGCTGGTCGGCTATTCCCTTTATCATCCGGACGAAGCCTGGCGCGGTTATTACGACGACGGCTATCTCTCCAAATTCTTCCGCTCCGGCGTCACTGCAGTCTCCGACTTCGTGCAGTACGGCTTCATGGAATCCGCCGCCTCGACCGACGAGCATCTCAACATGCCGCTGGTCGATGCCTGCCATCCAGCGGGGCGGCGGCCGAACATCATCATGATCCATGATGAATCCAGTTTCGACATCCGAGCCGCGCAAGGCATCAAGGTGCCACCAGGCTACGGCAGTCATTTCAAATCCTGGGACGGCAAGCAGCGCACCTTCCTTGCCGAGAGCAATGGCGGGCCGAGCTGGTTCACCGAATACAACGTGCTCGCCGGCCTGTCGTCGCGCTCGTTCGGCCGCTTCGCCTATTTCGTGACGCGCATCGCCTCGGGCCGCGTCGAGCGTGGCCTGCCGCTCAGCTTGCGCCGCTGCGGCTATGACACGATGTCGCTGTATCCGGCCTACGGCGCCTTCATGAGCGCGCGCAGCTTCCAGATCACGACCGGCATCGAGCGCTTCTATGACGCGAAGGACCTCGGCGCGAAGGACGTCGAGCCGGATTCCTTCTTCTACGACAAGGCGCTTCAGTTGATGGGCCAGCAGCCGCCGAACAAGCCGCTGTTCAGCTTCATCTATCTCGGCGCCAATCATTTTCCCTGGGAGACGCGTTTCCGTCCCGATCTGATGCCAAATTGGCGTGCGCCAGGGAACGCGCCCTCGATCGACGAATATCTGCGCCGCCAGATGATGAGCGCCGAGCAGTACCAGGCCTTCCTGGCCGGGCTGAAGAAGAAGTTTCCCAGTGAGCCCTTCCTGATCGTGCGCTATGGCGATCATCAACCGGAATTTGCGCCGCAGCTCCTCGAGCCCGGGCTCGACGAAGGCGGGCTCGGCAAGAAGCTCGACGATTATGATCCGCGTCTCTACGCCACCTATTATGCGATCGACGCCATCAATTTCGAGCCAGTGAAAAGCGACGCGGTGATGGATACGATCGATGGCGCCTATTTGCCGCTGGTGATCCAGGAAGCCGCAGGTATCCCGCTCGACCCGTCTTTCGCCGCGCAGAAGGACGTGATGCTACGCTGCAAGGGCATCTTCTATGGCTGCAAGGACGGCATGGAAGCGCGACGCCTCAATCGCCTGCTCATCAACGCCGGCATGATCCACGGGCTTTAACGCCGTTTCGGCACCCGCGTCTGCGCGAGCAGGTCATCGTCGACCACCGCGACAGACCGCATCCTTTCGTCGGTGATAACCATTGCGGCAAATCGTCGACGCTCCGTTCTAAATATATCGTATTACGATATTTTAATCTTTCGACGCCAGGCGTGATTTTCGAACTAAAGTCGACGGCGGTCGTGGACGCCATCGACTTCGATATCGCAAAGGGTGAGGTGTTCGGCCTGTTGGGCCCGAACGGCGCCGGCAAGACCACGACCATCCTGATGATGCTCGGCCTGACCGAGATCTCTTCGGGCAGGGTCAGCGTGCTTGGCTTCGATCCGGCGCGCCAGCCGCTACAAGTCAAGCGGCGCGTCGGCTATCTGCCTGATGCGGTCGGCTTCTACGACCAGCTCACGGCAGCTGAAAACCTCGTCTACACCGCGAGGCTGATGGGCCTGTCGCGGGGCGAGCGGACGCGGCGGATCGCGGCGGCGCTTGCGCGCGTCGGGCTTGCCGAGGTTGCGGAGCGGCGGGTCACGACCTTCTCGCGGGGCATGCGCCAGCGCCTCGGGCTTGCCGAGATCATCGTCAAACGTGCCGAAATCGCGATCCTGGACGAGCCGACCTCCGGGCTCGACCCGCAGGCGACGCTCGACAGAGAGGGTCAGGGAGGGGGTGGCCAAACTCTCCCGCAACACGGCTACCCCCTCCATTCCGCTCTATCGTTGTCCGATCTTGGTCCATAACCACCTGGCCACCGCATCTGGCGAGGAGTTCGCGTCGTTGCCGCTGGCGCGCAGATTTGCTTCGCGCATGTCGGCGATGTCGATCCGATCGAGCAGCGGTTTTAGCTCGGCCTTGAGTCGGTCATCGCCGGCGCGCTTGGGGGCGAGCAGCAGAATGGCGTCGTAGGGCGGGATCGCCCGCTTGGGATCGTCGAGCGCCACGAGATCGTATTTCGCGATCAGACCATCGCTGGTGTAGCCCGCGATGACATCGACTTCGCCGCTTGCGACCGCCGCATACATGAAATCGGGCTGCATCTGCCGTTGTGCGCGGAACGCGAGCCCGTACGCATCGCGCAACGCCGCCCATTCCGGGCGCGAGAAGAATTCGTAGTCGCCGGCGATCGACAGGCCTGACGTATGCGCGGCGAGGTCGGCGACGGAATGGATACCAAGCGCTTCCGCGCGCTTTCGCGGCATCACCAGCGCATAGGCGTTCTCGAAGCCGAGCTCGCCGAGCAGCGTGATATTCTGTTTGGCGAGTGCCGTCTTCAGCTCGTCGATCAGCTCCTTGCGCGGTCTGATGTCCGTGCGGTGCAACTGGTTGGCCCAGAGCGTGCCGGAATAATCGACGTAGAGATCGATGTCGCCGGCCTTGAGCGCCTCGAACGCCACGTTGGAGCCGAGGCCGGATCGCGTCATCGCCGGCAGGCCAGCCGCCGCCAGGCGATCCCGGATCAGGGCCGACAGAACATATTGCTCGGCGAACGTCTTGGCGCCGACGACGTAAGCGGGAGACGAGCGTCCGAGCGAGGGCACCAGCGTCGCGGCAACCAGCGCCGCAATCCCGACGCCGCCAAGCGTCGTGCGCAGGCGGCTGCGATTGCGCAAGCCGGTTTCGATCAGGCCGAGCAATTGATCGACCGCAAGCGCCAGCACGGCCGAGGCGACGCAACCGAACAGCACGAACACCCAGTTCTGGGTTTGCAGGCCCGCGAAGATGTAGTTGCCGAGACTGGTTTGCCCGATCGGCGTGGACAAGGTTGCCGTGCCGATCACCCACACCGCCGCAGTGCGGATGCCCGCCATTATCACCGGCAGCGCCAGCGGCAACTCCACCATGACAAGCGATTGCCGCGGCGTCATGCCGACGCCTTGAGCCGCTTCGAGCAAGGCGGGATCGATGCCGTTCAACCCGGTAATGCCATTGCGCAGCACCGGCAGCATGGAATAGAGCGCGAGTGCGAGCATCGCCGGCAGGAAGCCGAAGGCGGAGAAGGCGACGCCGAACCAGGCGAGAGTCACGGAGGTCGCGAGCAGCAGGAGCGGATAGAACAGCGCGAGCAGCGCGAGCCCCGGCACGGTCTGCACGATGCTCGCGAGCGCGAGCAATATGTTGCGCGCCACCGGGCGGTTGCGGCAAAGGATCGCGAGCGGCAGGCTGATGACGAGCCCGAGCGCGAGCGCGGCAAGGCTCACCCGTACATGATTGCCGAGATAGTCCGGCAGATGCGAGAGCGCTTCGCCCCAGCGTGGGTCGGAGGTCGAGCTCATGTCGCACCACCCTGCGGCAGCCGCTCGTTCAGTCGCGCGACCTGGCGCCGCGGCGTCCGCAACAGCTCCAGCACGTAGGCATCGCCGCTTCGACCGAGCTCCGCCGGCGTGCCCTGCGCGAGCAGTCGCCCGGCGCGCATCACCGCGATGCGATCGGCGAGCAAGATCGCTTCCGTCATGTCATGGGTGATCATGACCGTGGTCAGGCCGAGCTTGTGATGCAGCGCGCGATAATCTTCGCCGAGCGCGTCGCGGGTCAGGGGATCGAGCGCGCCGAACGGCTCGTCCATCAGCACGATCCGCGGGCGCGCCGCGAGTGCCCGCGCCACCCCGACGCGCTGGCGCTGTCCGCCGGACAGGTCTTGCGGCAATCGATCGCGATGCTGGGTGCGGTCGAGCCGCACCAGGTCGAGTAGCTCGTCCACGCGTGCGGCAATCCCTCCTTGCGGGATGCCGAGCAGCTTCGGCGTGACGCCGACATTGTCTGCGACGCTCAGGTGCGGAAACAGTCCGCCGCTCTGGAAGACGTAGCCGATGCGGCGCCGCAGCGCGACCGGGTCGACGTGGCCGATGTCCTCGCCCTCGACGGTGATCGTGCCACGGTCGGCCTCGATCAGCCTGTTGGTCAGCCGCAGCAGCGTGGTCTTGCCCGAGCCGGAGCCGCCGACGATGGCCAGAAACTCACCCTCGGCGACGTCGAGCGAAACACCGCCCACGGCCGCGACGGCGCCGAAGTTTTTCGCGACATGCGCATAACCGATCATGGGCTTGGAGGGCATCGATGCGTACTCAGCCTTGCACTCCCGTAGGGGAGATTGATGTATGCGACCCCGTATGGGTACCACGCTTGGCCGCTCGATTGAACTTGCCGGCGCAAGCGGCTAAGGCATCCAGCCAAGAGCTGGGAGGAATCGGCAATGACAACGCCCACGGCTGTGGCGCTCGAGGATACCAAAGTCGCCTTCCGGCTGGGGGACGGGCGCGTCTATACCGCGGTCGAGGAGGCGCAGCTCACCGTCGGCCAGGGCGAGTTCGTCGCCATTGTCGGCCCGACCGGCTGCGGTAAATCCACGCTGCTCAACGTCGCCGCGGGGCTGCTGAAGCCCGCCGCCGGCAGCGTCAAGGTGTTCGACCAGCCGCTCGCAGGCTTGAACCGGGACGCCGGTTATTTGTTCCAGGCCGACGCGCTGTTCCCCTGGAAGACTGCCGTCGACAACGTCGCGATCGGCCTCGAGATCAAGGGCACGCCGCGCCCCGATGCGCTCGCGCGCGCGCAAAAATGGCTGACCTCGGTCGGGCTCGGAGCGTTCGCCAACCGCTATCCGCACATGCTCTCCGGCGGCCAGCGCAAGCGTGTGGCGCTGGCGCAGGTGCTGATCCGTGATCCAAAAATCCTGCTGATGGACGAGCCGTTCGGCCCGCTCGATGCCCAGACCCGGCAGGTCATGGGCAATCTCCTGCTCGAGCTCTGGAGCGCCGACCGCAAGGCGGTGCTGTTCGTTACCCATGACCTCGAGGAGGCGATCGCACTCGCCGACCGCGTCGTGATCATGTCGGCGGGGCCGTCCTCGCGCATCATCGGCAATTGGCGGGTCGAGCTTGCACGCCCGCGCGACATTTTCGAGGTGCGGCTGGACAAGGAGTTCCATGCGCTCCATCGCGAGATCTGGAGCGTGCTCAAGGACGAGGTGATGAAGGGCTACGCGCAATCCACCCTGGCGGAGGCGGTCTGATGTCGCGCCTGACGTTGCTCTCGCTGCAATTGCTGGTCGCCGCGGTCGTGATCGTGCTCTGGCAGGTGCTCTCCACCGTTCCGGTGTTCGGAAAGATCCTGCTGCCGCCGTTCTTCTTCTCCAACCCGGTCGACGTGTTCAGCCAGATCGTCAATTGGTTCGCGAGCGGCGTGATCTGGAAGCATCTCTGGATCACGCTCTGGGAGTCGATCCTCGCCTTCGTGATCGGCTCGCTCGGCGGCGTGCTGGTCGGCTTCTGGTTCGCGCGGCAGCCGCTGGTCGCGGCCGTATTCGATCCCTACGTCAAGATGGTCAACGCCCTGCCGCGCGTGGTGCTCGCGCCGATCTTCGCGCTGTGGCTCGGCCTCGGCATCTGGTCAAAGGTCGCCCTCGGCGTGACGCTGGTGTTCTTCATCGTGTTCTTCAACGTCTATCAGGGCGTCAAGGAGGTCAGCCGCACCGTGCTGGACAATGGCCGCATGCTCGGCATGAGCGAGCAGCAGTTGATGCGGCACGTCTATTGGCCCTCGGCGCTGTCGTGGATGTTCTCCTCGCTGCACACCTCGGTCGGCTTTGCCGTGGTCGGCGCCGTCGTCGGCGAATACCTCGGCTCTGCCGCAGGCCTCGGCTATCTGATCCAGCAGGCCGAAGGCGTGTTTGACGTTGCCGGCGTGTTTGCCGGGATGTTCGTACTGTCGGCCTTCGTCCTCCTGATCGACACGGGCGTGACGATGGTGGAGCGCCGGCTTCTCGTGTGGCGGCCGACGGCCGCGGACGGGCGAGGGTAGGTGTATCCGTAAGTCGCCTTCTCAAGCCAGCCCCGCTGCTCTAATGTGCCGCCAGCCGAACGGAGGAAGCCAATGAAGAACACGATTGCCAGGCTCGCGGGCGCGCTGCTCGCGCTCGCGCTCACCACCGGCTTCGCCGCAGCGCAGAGCAAGGTCACCATCGCGGTCGGCGGCGGCTCCTGCCTGTGCTATCTGCCCACGGTGCTGGCCAAGCAGCTCGGTGAGTACGAGAAAGCCGGCGTCAATGTCGACCTCGTCGACCTCAAGGGCGGCTCGGACGCGCTCAAGGCCGTGCTCGGCGGCAGCGCGGACGTCGTCTCCGGCTATTTCGACCATTGCGTCAACCTCGCGGCCAAGAAGCAGGAGTTGCAGGCTTTCGTGGTCTATGATCGCTATCCCGGCCTCGTGCTGGTGGTTGCGCCCTCGCATACCAACGAGATCAAGTCGGTGAAGGATCTGGCCGGCAAGAAGGTCGGCGTCAGCGCGCCCGGCTCCTCGACCGATTTCTTCCTGAAATATCTCCTGAAGAAGAACGGCCTCGATCCCGCCGGCACCGCCGTGATCGGCGTCGGCCTCGGCGCGACTGCGGTCGCGGCCATGGAGCAGGGCCAGATCGATGCGGCCGTGATGCTCGATCCCTCCGTTACCGTGCTCCAGGGCAGCCACAAGGACCTGCGTATCCTCAGCGACACCCGCACGCAGAAGGATACGCTCGAGACTTTTGGCGGCGAGTATCCGGGCGGCGCGCTGTATTCGACCGCGGCCTGGGTCGCCGGTCACGAAAAGGAGACGCAGGCGCTGACCAATGCGATCCTGAACACGCTCGCCTGGATCCATTCGCACTCGCCGGAGGACGTCATGGCGAAGATGCCGGAGGAGATGGTCGGCAAGAACAAGGAGCTTTATCTCGCAGCGCTGAAGAACACGATCCCGATGTTCTCGGAAACAGGCAAGATGGATCCGAAAGGTGCGGACGCCGTGCTCGCGGTGTTCAGCGTCGGCTCGCCCGAGGTTGCAAATGCCAAGATCGACGTCAGCAAGACCTTCACCAACAAGTTCGTCGAGCAGGCCAAGAAGACCACAGGGATGAATTCCAAGTAGTGCGGCCAAGCAGTATTGCCGAGCAATTGACGTGAAGCGCTGATATGCAGGTGTCATGACGGCTCCGATCATTCATCGCGTCACGACGCTCGATCTCATCGTGCGATCGCAGGCGTGGCCGTTCGCGCAAGAACGGCACGCCGAGATCGCGGCGCATTTTGCCGAGAAGCAGCGCGAACGGCCAAAGCTGTGGAATGGTCGTGTGCTGATCGGCCGCGATCCCGTAGTCGATCAAGATCGTTTCGCAGCGAGTTATTTCGAGACTGATTTCGCAAGCTTTCTCGCCTGGCGCGACTGGGGATTTCCCGACAAGGCCGTGTTCAACGGCTTTGGCATGGGCGCGCTCCGCGCCTCGGACGGAGCCTTCGTGCTGGGCGTGATGGGCGAACATACGGCGAATGCCGGGCGCATCTATTTTCCGTCGGGCACGCCGGACCTCGATGACGTCAAGGACGGCGCGCTCGACATCCCCGGCAGCGTGGTGCGTGAGATCGAGGAGGAGACCGGGCTCACGGCCGCCGACTATCAGGCGGAAGCGCACTGGCATTGCGTGGTGTCGGGACCCGCGATCGCGCTTATTCGGGTTCTGGACCTGAAGCTGCCGGGCGACGCGATTCGCGACCGGATCGAGGCCAACCTTGCCGCCCAGGAGCATCCCGAGCTCGCCGGCATTCACCTGGTCTACGGGAGCGGCGATCTGACGCCGACCATGCCGCGGTTCGTCACGGCCTTCATCGAGCAGCAGTTCGCCGCACGCTGACGCATCGAGCCCGCGACGCTATTCGGCTTGACATCGCATCTCCCAGCCCATGTGATGGGCAAAAATGTAAAAGCAAGAAGACTGCAATGCACAATCCTCCAGGGAGGTTTTGATGCGCATGCGCATGACTGCCCGTTTGGTACGTCACTTGGTACATGGGCTGATGGTCGCGATCGCGGCGACGGGTCTGGCGGCGCCTGCCCAGGCTCAGGATAAGAAGATCAAGATCGGCGTGATTTTTGACCTGACCGGCCCGCTCGCCGGCGGCGGGTCCGAGCTCGAATATATCGGCACCAAGATCATTCTCGACCAGTTCGCAAAGACCGGCGTCGAGGGCTACAAGATCGAGGCCGTCTACGCCGACGCGCAGAGCAAGCCCGACGTCGCCATCAACGAATCCGTCCGCCTGCTCGAGCAGGAAAAGGTGGACATGGTGCTCGGCTTCTTCTCCTCTGCGCAATGCGTGCCGGTCGCGGCCCGCGTCGAACAGCTGAAGAAGTTCATGTGGATGACGACCTGCATCTCGTCCGCCGTGTTCGCCGACAAGAACTACAAATACGTGTTTCGCCCGCAGGCAAGTGGCGACCAGTTCGGCATGATGACGATGGACTTCATCGCGCAGAATTCGAAGGAGAAGCTCGGCAAGGAGCCGAAGGATCTTCGCGTCGCCATCATCCACGAGGACGGCGCCTACGGCGTGGACGTCGCCAAGGGCAACGAGGCCGGCGCCCGGAAGGCCGGCTTCAACGTCGTGCTGAAGGAGGGTTACTCCGCAACTGCGCCCGACCTTTCCGCGCTGGTCACGAAGCTCAAGCGCGCCAAGCCCGACGTGATTTTCCACACCGGCTACAATCCCGACATCACGCTCCTGCTTCGCCAGGCGCGAGAGCAGGGCCTGAAGTTCGCCGCGCTGATGGGCCATGGTGCCGGCTACGGCGTCTATGAGAAGCTGAAGGAGGGCATGGGCGCCGACGCCAACTACATCTTCAACACCGATCCGATCTCGATCTGGCTCGCCAATCAGAAGACCATGGATCCGAAGCTTGCGCCCGTGATCAAGATGGTCGGCGAGGAGTTCGACAAGGTCAAGCCGGGCGTCGCCATCCGTTCCGCCCATGTCGGGATCGGCGCCTCCAACACCTACGTCTTCATGGCGGACGTTCTGCCGCGCGCGATCAAAAAGTATGGCGGCATCGATCCCGATGCGTTGCGCAAGGCGGCGCTGGATACCGACATACCCGAAGGCGGCACCATGCTCGGCTTCGGCGTGAAGTTCTATGGCGAGGGCACGCCGATGGCGGGCCAGAACGAGCGATCGTTCCCTGTCGTGATCCAGTATCTCGACGACAAATCCTATGTGGTGTGGCCGAAGAGCCAGGCGCAGCGCGAGGCCGTGCTGCCGCTGCCGAAGGGCTCCACCTACAGCCACCAGTAGCGCGAGACGCGGGGGAGGGATGCGGTGCTGGAAGTTCGCGGGCTGGTGAAACGTTTTGGCGGCTTCACGGCCGTCAACAACGTCTCCTTCAAGGTCGATCAGGGCGAGATCCTCGGCCTGATCGGCCCCAACGGCTCGGGCAAAAGCACCATCTTCAACATGCTCTCGGGCACGCTTACCCCAACCGCGGGCTCGATCGTGTTCGCAGGGGCCGAGATCGCGGGGCTCGCGCCGCATCGGATCATCAATCGCGGCATCGGCCGCACCTTCCAGATCCCGCGGCCGTTTCGCCGCCTGACGATCTTCGAGAACGTCGCGCTCGCCGGCTACTACGGACAAGGTCGCCACAGCCGCGCTGAGGCCGAGCAGGCAGCCGAGCGCGCGCTCGCCATGGTTGGTCTGCCGACCGATCGGCATGCGAGCGTCGATGGCCTTGGTGCCGCAGGGCTCAAGAAGCTCGAACTGGCAAAGGCGCTTGCCACGGGACCAAAGCTGCTGCTTGCCGATGAAAGCCTCGGCGGCCTTGATGAAGCCGAGATGGATCAGGCTGCCGACATGCTGCGAAAGATCCGCGACGATCTCGGCGTCACCATCATCTGGGTCGAGCATATCATGGGCGTGTTGATGCGCGTGGTCGACCGCGTGATGGTGCTCGATCACGGCGAGAAGATTTCGGAGGGGCTGCCGAGCGCTGTCGCCAGCGACGTACGGGTGATCGAGGTCTATCTCGGGACCGACGCCGAGACCACGCAAGCCGCGGCGGCGGAAGCGCGCCGCCGCGCCGGAGGGTAGGTCATGCTGGAGCTTCGATCCGTCGATGCCGGCTACGGCAGCTTTCAGGCGCTGTTCGGCGTCAATCTCGAGGTCAAGGCCGGCGAGGCGGTCGGCGTGATCGGCCCGAACGGCGCCGGCAAGACCACGCTGATGCGTGTGATCTCGGGCCTTATCCGTCCGGCGCGCGGATCGATCAAAATGGAAAGCGTCGATGTCCTGACGACGCCGGCACACCGCATCGTCAGTCTCGGAATCGCGCATGTGCCCGAGAACCGGCGGCTGTTTCCGCAACTTTCGGTCGATGACAATCTCAAGATGGGCGCCTTCACGAAGGAGGCGCGCCACAAATATGCCGAGCGGCTCGGGATCGTCTTCGAGCTGTTTCCGCGCCTGAAGGAGCGCCGCCACCAGATGGCGGGCACCATGTCGGGCGGCGAGCAGCAGATGTGTGCGATCGGGCGCGCGTTGATGTCCGATCCAAAACTTCTGCTGCTTGACGAGCCCTCCGCGGGCCTCGCCCCGGTGGTCGTGCAGCAGGTGTTCGAGCTCGTGAAGCGGATTCGCGCGAGTGGGCTGACGGTTCTGATCGTCGAGCAGAACGTGCAGCAGGTGCTGCGCGTGGTCGACCGCGCTTATCTGATCGAGGCCGGCACGATCCGCAGCTCAGGCAGTTCGGCCGAGATGCTGGCGAGCGACACGGTCAAGGAAGCTTATCTCGGGGTGTGAGGGGCGGACGGGCGCATGCAGGCATTTCTAGACATCTTCGACATCTATCTGCTGGAGGCCGTGATCAACGGCATTCTGCTCGGTGGCGTGCTGGCGCTGCTTGCGCTCGGACTGAATCTGATCTTCGGCGTCATCGACGTGACCTGGATCTGCTATGCCGAGCTCGTGATGATCGGCATGTACGCCATGTATTTCATGGTGCAGTACTACGGCATCAGCTACTTCATTGCCGCGCCATTCACCATCCTGCTGGTCGCGCTGCTTGGTGCGGCGCTGCACTATCTCGTAATCGCGCCGCTGCTGACCGCGCCGCCGATCAACCAGTTGCTCGCAACCGGCGGCGTGCTGTTCGTGCTCCAGAGCTTTGCCACCGTCGCCTTCGGCATCGATTTCCGCAATCTCGGCATCCGCCTGCCCGTACTCACCCTCGGCGACATGAATTTCAGCTATGCCCGGCTGTTGTCCTTCATCGCGGCGCTGGTCGGCATGGTCGCCGTCTATCTGTTCATGACGCGTACCTTCACCGGCACGGCGATCCGCGCCATCTCCCAGGACCGCCAGATCATGGCGCTGATGGGCGTCGATACGAAGAGGATCTACATCATCACCTCCGCGCTTGGCGGCGCGCTCGCTGGCCTCGCCGCCTGCCTCCTGGTGCTGCAATATGACGTGCATCCTTTCGTCGGCCTGTCATTCGGGCCGATCACCTTCCTGATCTGCGTGCTCGGCGGCCTCGGTAATTTCATCGGCGGCTTCATCGCCTCCTTCGTCTTCGCCGAGATCATCTCGCTCGGCGGCCTGTTCTCAGACCTCGAATGGGGCTACGTGCTGGCGTTCGCCTTCTTCATCGTCATGATGTTCATCCGGCCCGCCGGCCTGCTAGCGAGGCGGCGATGACGAGGAGGGCGCGGCTTGCTGCATGGACAGTCGGGCTTGCAGCACTCGTCGTGCTACCGTTCGTCTATCGCGATCCCTATCACCTGCATATCCTGGTGCTGATCCTGATCTGGTCGTTCGCCTACACATCATGGTCGATGATGGGGCGGTTCGGCCTGGTGTCGCTCGGCCATGGCGGCTTCATGGGGATCGGCGCCTATGTCACGGCGCTGTTGTGGAACCATTTGGGTTTGTCGCCCTGGATCGGCATCCCCATCAGCATGGTTGCGGCCGGTGCGCTGGCGCTTGTCGTCGGCTACCCCTGTTTCCGCTTTCGGATCACCGGGCACTATTTCGTTCTGGTGACCCTGGCGCTGTCAGGCATCGTGCTCCAGGTCATTACCGCCACGCGCGACTGGACCGGCGGCTCGCTCGGCTATACGCCCAACCGCGCGACGGGCAACAGGCTTTGGGCGCTCCAGTTTGATGACAAGACGACCTGGTATCTTGTCGCGCTTGCGGTCTGGTTCGCAGGACTGGTGGTCTGGCACTGGATCGATCGGAGCATGAGCCGCTACGCGCTGGAGGCGATCTCGGAGGATGAGGACGCTGCGGCCGCCGCCGGCGTCGACGTCACCGCGGAGAAGCTGAAGATCACGTTGACCAGCGCCCTGATGACGGCGCTAGCCGGCGCGATCTACTGCCAGTACCAGATGTTCATCACCCCCGACACCGTGAGCGGCATCGCCGTGTCGCTCCAGATGGTGTTCGCAGCCATCGTCGGCGGCCTGTTCGTCTCCCTTGGGCCGACGGTCGGCGCCATCATCACCATCCTGCTCGCCGAAAGCTTGCGCATCGGATTTGGAACCAAGGCCGTAGGCTGGGACAACCTCGTCTATGGCGTGCTGCTCGTCCTCTTCATCATATTCCTCCCCAGGGGCATTCTTGGTAGCCTGCTCGAACGATTGAAGCCGCTACGCAAACCATCTCCGAGCTCATGAACAACAAACCCTCAAAAGCGCCCGCCGCAGAGCTCGCCCGGTTCATCACGCCCTTCCGTTACGATGGTTCGGGCAAGTTTCACCTGAAGGAGCACAAGACGAACGAGAAGGGCGGCCTCGACAAGGACGAGGGGCAGGAGATCCTCGAGGCCAACAAGAAGCATCTCGCGGACTTCCAGGAGAAGCTTTATGCGCAGGACCGCTGGTCGGTGCTGATCATTTTCCAGGGCATGGATGCCGCCGGCAAGGACAGCGCGATCAAGGCATTGTTCGAGGGCATCAATCCGCAGGGCTGCGAGGTCACCGCGTTCAAGCAGCCGACCAGCCACGAACTCGACCATGATTTTCTCTGGCGCCACGTGGTCGCACTGCCGGAGCGAGGCCATATCGGCATTTTCAACCGGTCCCATTACGAGGAATGCCTGGTGACCCGCGTGCATCCGGAGATTCTCGCCAAGGAGAAGCTGCCGCCGCGCCTCCTCACCAAGAGCATCTGGCGCGAGCGCTTCGAGGACATTTCCGCCTTCGAGCGCTACCTCGCGCGCAACGGCACCGTGGTCCTGAAATTCTTCCTCAACCTGTCCCGGGAAGAGCAGCGCCAGCGCTTCCTCGATCGGCTGGAGGATCGCTCCAAGCAGTGGAAATTCTCGATGGACGACATCAAGGAGCGTGCGCTGTGGCCGCGCTACCAGGCAGTGTATCAGGACATCGTCCGGCACACCGCGACAACCCATGCACCCTGGTATGTCGTGCCCGCCGATCACAAATGGTTCGCGCGCGTCGTCATCGGGTCCGTCATCGTCGCCGCGCTCGAGCGGCTCGATCTGCGATTTCCCCGTGCCGACAGGGCCTCCCTGCGTGAGTTCGAGGCGGTGCGGGAAGCTCTGGAGCGTGAAGCCAAGGGAGGCAGCAGGCGAAGGTGAGGGGCAACGGCAGCAAGAATGTGAAGAACGTCAACTTCGCGCTGCAGGGCGGCGGGGCGCACGGCGCGTTTGTGTGGGGCGTGCTCGACTTCGTGCTGGAGGACGGAAGGCTCGCCATCGAAGCAATCAGCGCGACCAGCGCCGGCGCGATGAATGCGGTGGCGATGGCCTCGGGCATGGCGATCGGCGGCGCCGATGGCGCGCGGGAGAACCTCCGTCAGTTCTGGTACGAGGTCTCGCGCATGGACATGGTGTACGACTTCTTTTCGCCCCTCAACCAGTGGATCCAGGCGCTCAAGCTGCCGCCGGAATACCATCCGGTTCACGCCTTCATCCACACCTTGACCCACACGGTGCCGCCGAACCTGCTCAATCCCTTTCATTTCAATCCGCTGCGCGCGCTCCTGCAACGCGTCGTCGACTTCGACCGGCTGAACTCATCAGCGGAGGCCCCGCAGCTCTTCCTCAACGCCACCAACGTCCGGACCGGCAAGATCAAGGTGTTCCAGACGCCGCTGCTGAGTGCGGACGCCGTGCTCGCCTCGGCCTGCCTGCCGCCCTATTTCCAGGCGGTCGAAATCGACGGCGAGCACTATTGGGACGGCGGTTATCTCGGCAATCCCGCGATCTTTCCTCTGATCTATCGCAAGGGCAGCCACGACGTCATCATCGTGCAGGTGACTGCGATCCGGCGCGACGAGCTGCCGGCGAGCGCGGCCGACGTGCTCCACCGCATCAACGAGATCAGCTTCAATTCATCATTGATGCGCGAGATGCGCGCGATCGCCTTCGCGACGCGGCTGATCGACAATGGCGAGCTCGATAAGGAGACGCACAGCCGCATGTACATGCACTGGATCGGCAACGATCAGTTGATGTCGCAGCTCGGGACTGCTACGCAATTCCACCCGGAATGGAGCCTGTTGTGCCGGTTGCGCGACGAGGGCCGCGAGGCGGCGCGAAGCTGGCTCGACAGGCACTTTGACCAGATCGGCAATACTTCGACGGCCGACCTGACCGAGATGTTTCTCTGAGCCCTCGAGAAGTTACTCCGGTCAATAGCCGCGGCCCCACCAGGAGCAGAAACGCTCGACGTTGGCGGCGAGGCCGGTCTCGTAGTTCGCCGTCGACACAAACGCCGGCGGAACCAATTTATTCCGATGGGAACATGTGCGCGGGCGCTTCACATTTGCTCGCTCCGCCACCCTTACTGCTTGACAGTTTTATGGCACGGGAGGAGCATGAAATTCGTCGCCCAGCGCGACACATGCATAACGTTCATATCATGAGCAAGGGGAGGTCTATGACACCACCTCCGCAGATCCAGCCGCGTTAAGTGCGATGGAGCTCGTTCGGACTATCGCATAGCGGCAAAAACCGCGAACGGCACGCCGGGTCAAGGTTAAGCGGGCCGCATCAGTGAGGCATGGCCCCTTACCTTCCCGGCGCTGTATTTTTGGGTCTTGCCCATCCATCATCGCAAAGAACTTCTGCACGTTTGTCAGCACATAGGTGTCGGGCGGATGGAGTTGGTCCTGCCGGGCGTGGTCATGCATGCGCTGGCGGGTCCGGAGTCTGCCACCGGCGTCGGCGACACGTCGATCTGACGCTTCAGCGCTCATCAATCGCCGAGTGATCGGGAAGATTCCGGTTCGCAGAGGTGTCGACGGTGAAGCTGCGATAGCCGAAGCTCGTGCCGCTTTGCGCAGCAACAGGCCAAGCCCCGAGCATGGTGGCCGCCGCCGAGAGCACGTACCGGCGCCGTGATCTCATGATATTGCCCCCTGTTGCCGCCGCTATCTGACTTGCGGCATTGGCTGCGCCGCAGTTCCCGATTCATGCGTCGCAACAAATGCCAAGAGAAAGTCGCCGCGATGGCAAACTTCCGACACAGGATCGGGGCGAATAGCGATGATCCGACATGACTCGTACACAAGGCGGTGCCGGTTCTGACACCGCCTTAGCTATTTCTGGGGACTCTTCGTGTCGCAAAGGCTGTCTTCGGCGCTTCTCGCTGCCTGCGTCTTCCTCGCGATCTCAGCTTGTCCCGGTGCACGCGCCGAACCGGCGCCACCTGCGACCGGCAGTGCTGCGACGCTCTCCCCAGAGCAGGCCCGGCGCGCGCTGGACACGCTGCAGGACGATCAGAAGCGTGCGCGGATGATCGATACGCTGCGCGCAATCGCCAGTGTGCCGGATCAGCCGCAGGCCACGACACCCGCGCCCCAGCAGAAGCCGGCGGCTTCGCTGTCGGCCGACGGCCTCGGCGCGCAGCTTCTGCTGACGGTCTCCGAAGAGATCGGCGAGATCTCGCGTCAGGTCGCCGACGTGGCGCGGACGCTCACGCATTTTCCGACGTTCTACTACTGGATCGTGCGGACGGCGAACGATCCCGCCGCCTACGATCTGTTGATCGAGATTGCGTGGAAACTGGCGCTGGTGTTCGGTTGCGCCTTCTGGGCCGAGTGGCTGATTTTCCGCCTGATCAGGCGTCCGGTCGCATTCCTAGAGGCGCGCGTGCCGCAGCCTCTGCGCGTGCCCACGCAGGCGTCTCCGATCATCGAACCGCCGTTGTCCGTGGCCGCCGAGCCTGAGCTGCATCGCCGCCGTGCCAGTCTGGCTCGGGCCTGGCAGCTCCTGCTCCGTTTGCCCTTCGTGCTCTGCCGCCTCACGATCGAATTGCTTCCGGTGTTCGTCTTTGTCGGCATCGCAACGACGTTGCTGGGCACCGAGATCGGCGAGCCGGCAACCGTCCGCCTGGTCATCCTCGCCGTCGTCAATGCCTACGCATTCTCGCGCGGATTCATCTGTCTGATCCGGGCGCTCGCCGGACCTTTCGGCCTCTTTCCGGTTCGCGCCGAGACCGCGGCCTATATCGAGATCTGGGCGCGGCGCATCGTCGGCGTCGGCGTGTCCGGCATCGCCCTTGCCAATGTGGCGCTGCTGCTCGGCCTGCATCGGGCCGGCTATGCGGCCTTGCTGCGCATGGTCCTGCTGATCGTGCATCTCTTCATCGTGGTCATCATCCTGCAATGCCGCCGCCAGGTCACTGACGCCATTCGCGCGCCGGCCGGCCGGCAAGGTCTTGCGGCAAGGGTGCGCAATCGCGTTGCCGGCATCTGGCACTATCTTGCGATTGCACTCGATCTGGCCTTGTGGGCGGTCTGGGCGCTCAACATCCACAACGGCTATTCGCTGCTGCTCCAGTATTTCGTCGGCACCATCGCGGTTGCGCTGATCACGCGCGTCGCAATCATGGTGACGCTGAGCCTGATCGACCGCGGCTTCCGCATCAATCCGGAGATCCTCCAGCGCTTTCCGGGCCTGGAGATCCGCGCCAACCGCTATCTGCCCCTACTGCGCAAGATCGTCTCGGGCATCATCGCCTTTATCGGCTTCGTGGCCGCGCTGGAGGTCTGGGGCGTGGATGCCATTGTCTGGTTCTATGGCGGTCAGATCGGCAGCAGGCTGCTGTCCGCGGTCGCGACCATCGGCATTGCCGCGGGAATCGCGGCGGCGATCTGGGAGGCCAGCAACGCGTTGATGGATCGGCAGATCAATGTCCTGTCGCGCGACGGCCATTATGCCCGTGCGGCGCGTCTGCGCACGTTTCAACCGATGCTGCGGACGGCGTTGCTCTGCCTGATTGCGACGGTCGTCGGTCTCACAGCGCTCAGCGAGATCGGCGTCAATGTCGCTCCTCTCCTGGCGGGGGCCGGCATCGTCGGTATCGCCATCGGCTTCGGCTCGCAAAAGCTGGTGCAGGATCTCATCACCGGCCTGTTTCTTCTCCTGGAGAACACGGTCCAGGTCGGCGATACCGTCAGTGTGTCCGGATTGACGGGCGTGGTCGAGAACGTCTCGATCCGCACTCTTCGCCTGCGCGCCGGAGACGGATCGCTGCACATCGTGCCGTTCAGCGCGGTGACCACCATCACAAATTCGAGCCGCGGCGCTGGAAATGCATCCGTCAGCGTCAATGTCGCCTATAAGGAGGATACCGATCGCGCCGGACAGATCCTCAAGGACATCGTCGATGAAATGCGGCGGGAGCCGGAATTCCGCGCCGCGATCCGCGGCGATCTCGAGCTCTGGGGCATCGATAAGGTGGATGGTTCGATGGTGTCGATCGTCGGCCAGATCCGTTGCACCGACAGCGGCCGTTGGCCGGTTCAACGCGAGTTCAATCGCCGCATGAAGCTACGCTTCCAGGAAAACGGAATCGAGATTGCCTCGTCCACCCAAACCATCCTGATGCAGATTGCCGCGCCGGTCGATGCGGCCTCGAACCTGACCTTACGGCGGGTGACCGGCTGATTTTCCTGCTTGCCTCCCGTCGCGGCCCATCACGCTCGGGGTGCCGTTCGCGGCGGAGCCGACCGACACGCCGGCGCGGATTCTCTCAGAGCGGATGGCGGCCGATCTTCACGCAACGAACGTGGTCGGCGCCCGGCGCCGGCGCGCATGTCGCCGGCGTGCGCGGCGTTAAATGTTGCGGCCGGCGCGATCCAGCGGCGGTCTGCATCATTCTTCCTCACGCGTGCGCGTCGCTGCGGTGCGAGATCACAATCAGGTCTGGACCTGCAACGTCCTTGATCTCACTCGAAGGGTGGCCGACAATGTTCGTTCTTACATAAGAAACTCTTGGGGGAATTCGTGAATAGACCTGACCGCGTCAG
This sequence comes from Bradyrhizobium sp. CB82, assembly GCF_029714405.1. NCBI lineage: Bacteria > Pseudomonadati > Pseudomonadota > Alphaproteobacteria > Hyphomicrobiales > Nitrobacteraceae > Bradyrhizobium > Bradyrhizobium sp. CB82. Next base: position 2,607,250 of record NZ_CP121650.1, read on the forward strand.
CGCCCACTCAACGCCTTCCAGCTCGCCGCGTGGCATGACGCTGCTCCGCGATCCCTTGCTCAACAAGGGCACCGCTTTCACCGAACAGGAGCGTGACGCGCTCGGCCTGCGTGGCCTCTTGCCGCCTTGCGTGCTGACGATGCAGGACCAGGCGGAGCGCGTCCTGATCAACTTACGCAATCTTCCGAGCGACCTCGAGAAGTACGTTGCGTTGAATGCGTTGCATGATCGCAACGAGGCGCTGTTCTTTCGCGTCGTCTGCGACAATATCGATGAGATCCAGCCGCTGATCTACACGCCGACGGTCGGGCTCGCCTGCCAGAAATACGGTCTGATCTTCCAGCGTCCGCGCGGCATGTTCATCTCCTCGCGCGACCGCGGCAAGATTGCCGAACTGCTGGAGAACTGGCCCTATCCGGCGAAGCTGATCGTGGTGACCGATGGCGAGCGGATCCTCGGGCTCGGCGACCTCGGCGCCAACGGCATGGGCATCCCGGTCGGCAAGCTCTCGCTCTATTCGGCCTGTGCCGGCGTGCATCCGGAGCAGTGCCTGCCGATCCTGCTCGACGTCGGTACCAACAATGAGGAGCTGTTGGGCGATGCCTATTATCTCGGTTTGCGCGAACGCCGCCTCACGGGCGAAGCCTATGACAGTCTCGTCGACGAGTTCATGCAGGCCGCGCGCAAGACGTTTCCGGGCGTGCTGATCCAGTTCGAGGATTTTGCCAACCATTCGGCGTTCAAGCTTCTGCACAAATACCGGGACGAGGCCTGCGTCTTCAACGACGACATCCAGGGCACGGCGGCGGTGGCGCTTGCCGGCCTATTCTCGGCGCTGCGCGTCAGCGGCGGCAAACTCAGGGATCAACGCATCCTGTTTCTGGGCGCGGGCGAGGCGGCGACCGGCATCGCCGATCTCGTGGTCTCGGCGATGATGGCCGAGGGCACGTCCGAAGCCGAAGCGCTCGGGCGCAACTGGCTGGTCGATTCCCGCGGTCTCGTCGTCAAGGGTCGCGCCGGCCTGTCCGGTCACAAGCTGCGCTACGCCCACGACCATGAGCAGATTGCCAACTTCCTTTCCGCAATCGAAACGCTGAAACCGACCGCGATCATCGGCGTGGCGGCGGTCGGCGGTGCGTTCACGCCAGACGTACTCAAGGCGATGGCGAGGCTCAACGCGCATCCGATCGTGTTCGCGCTCTCCAACCCGACCTCGAAGGCGGAGTGCTCCGCCGAGGACGCCTACCGCTACACCGAGGGCCGCGCGCTGTTCGCCTGCGGCAGTCCCTATGATCCGGTGACGCTGGGCGGCAGGACTTTCGTCCCGCGCCAGGGCAACAACTCCTACATCTTCCCGGGTGTCGGCCTGGGCGTGATCGCCAGCCGGTCGCGCCTGGTGACCGACGAGATGTTCATGGCTGCTGCGCACTCGCTCGCCGATTGTGTCGGCAAGGACGATCTCGACCAGGGCAGCCTCTATCCGGCGCTGCCACGCATCCGCGAGGTCTCCGCCCGGATCGCGGCCGCCGTCGCGCAGGTCGCCTATCAGCGCGGCCTTGCGGAAGGGCCCACGCCCAATGACGTGATGGGCCTCGTCCGATCGCAAATGTACGAGCCGCATTACTGACGGTGCCGCCCGTCCCCGCGACCGGATCGTTAGCGCCACGGCACCATTGCCATTGCTCAGCCCGATCGTATATGCGACGATCTGTAGCGTTACAAGAAATTCTCAAGGTCAGACACAATGGACGATCGTTTGCCCGAACTGGGCGACCTCGAGCGCGAGGTCATGCAGTTGGTCTGGGCTCACGGGCCGGTAACGGCCGAGGCCGTGCGAGAGCGGCTGCCGCGTCGTCTCAAGGAGTCGACGGTCCGCACCGTCCTGCGCCGGCTGGAGGAAAAAGGTTACGCGCGGCACACTGTGGACGGACGCACCTATGTCTACCAAGAGGTCGAGCCCCGCGCGCGCGTCGCGGCCAAGGCCGTCCAGCGCATCGTCGACGGGTTCTGCAACGGCTCGATCGAGGAGGTGCTGGTCGGCATGGTCGATAATGCGATGCTCGATCAGCAGCAGTTGCGCACGCTGGCCGACCAGGTGGCCAAGGCGAAAAAGGTGAGGGGAGTGAAGAAAGAATGATCGCAACTCTGGCGGAGGCGGCGCTGCGCTCCTTTTGTACTGGGAGGCGTCGTCTGTTGGTCTTTATCTCTTTCGCGTGCGCAATCCACACGTGCACGTGACCGCTTGGGTGGTCGTGCTGCTGGCCTCGCTCGCGATGCCGTTGGTGATGCACTGGCCGACGCTCACCATCACCCGTCTGCCGCTGCCGGTGGCAGCACCAGATGATCTCTGGCCGGGCTGCCAAGCCGATGGGCGGCGCCCGAGTGGAGTGCGCGTCAGCGGCGACATCGGCGGTCCGGATCGACCACAACGGCGATGGCGCAAGCTTTACTGGCGTGAGATCGCGCGGCTCTTCACGGAGAACGCCGTACGCGAGGTGCGGCGCGAGGCGCACGCGCTGTTCCGGCCGGAATCGCCTGGCTGACGTCGGCGCGATCGCACGCCATGTCCCGATTCGGGGCAGGCAGCCACTGTGATTGAATCGCAACAGCGCGGGCGAAACTGCACCGGCCTCCGGGCGGCTCCTTTTCTGACAAGGTTCTGCCTCCATTGACCGACGGACTAGGGGCCGGTCGGAGGCGCGTAATCATGTCTCGCTTCGAATGTGCCAGAACCGTTCACCAGATCGGCGCAAGCCGAGGTTCCCGCGGGCAGGCCGCCCGCCTTGTCCTCGCCGTTATCGGTGCCGCATCGCTCGCAGCCTGTGCGCAATCGCCGGTGGCGCGGCAGAAATCCGAGTTTGCGACCGCAAGCAGGCAGGCGGTGGCCGAGCGCCATCGCGAGCCGCGAAAGCTCGCCGGCGTGTACGCGCGGCCGCGGCACCGTTCGCCGGTGCGGGCGGTCGAGACACACACGGCCTCGCAGGGCGTCGCAAGCTTCTACTCGGATGATCAGGAGACCGCGAGCGGGGAGAAGTTCGACAAGCGCGAACTCACCGCCGCCCATCCTACACTGCCGTTCGGCACGCGCCTGCGCGTGACCAACGTCTCCACCGGCCGCTCGGTGACGGTCCGCGTCAACGACCGCGGACCCTATGTCCGCGGGCGCGTCGTCGACGTCTCCTATTCGGCCGCGGAGGCGCTCGGCATGATCAACAAGGGCGTCGCCAACGTGAAGCTCGACGTGATGCAGTAGGCGCCCGTCGCCGGAGACCAGAACTGCGTGATCGCATCCGCATAGCGAGCTTAACCGGCTGTTAGTGTCGCTTAAGCACCATGGCGGCACACAATCTCGACGGTTCGGGGAGGGCGCGTGAACACGATCCAGTATCTTGAGGACCAGGCTGCGCGTGCCGAGCGGCTGGCGAAACGGATCACGGATACGCGCACGGTCGAGAAATTGTTGTCCTTCGCAGGCGATCGTCGCCGCGAGATCGAGGCGATCGTCGGCAAGCGCCGGCAGGCTTGATCATCCCGATACTGTTTTCCTGCATTCGGCCATGCCATCTGGCCAGGAACTTCTCTTTGCGTCCGGCGTCATGTCCGTGATGAAGAGGAGGAGAGAATCATGGGATTTGGAAGAGGTGCATTGCTTTGGCTGCTCGGCGTTCCCCTGCCGATCATCCTGCTGTTAGCGTTGTTCTGGCACCATTGAGGGTGCCGACGGAAAAAGCGCCGCGATGCGGCGCTTTTTTCATGTCGGTGTTGCCGAACATTTGGCGAGCGATCTAACGCATCGCGCTTTAGCGTGCCGCAAGCTGCGCGCGAAGTGCCGCGTGCAGGCCGGGTGAGCTGCAGGAGCTCGCGCAGATGTGGCGCTCGACGAAGTCCCGGAGATGGTCGGGCAGGTCGGTGCCCTCGATGTCGCAGCGGGATTGAATTTCAAGAGCGACGTCGGCCGAGATGTCCTTGACCCAGTGCTCGAGCGTGTTGAACGAAATGACCCGTACGGGATCGCTGAAGCAGCCGGCGATGAACTCGCCGATCGCCTGGTCGAGATCCGCACGCTCGATGCGGATTTCCCTGGCGCCGCCAATCTGGTCGATCACGACGAACAGTGTCTGATCCGCGCCATAGGGCACATCGAGGGATGACGGGACGGCTTCGAGCATCGTGGGCAACTCACGCCTTCGCTTCGCATCACCATCAACGGGAAAACGCAGAAAATTGTTCCTCGCGATGTTCGTTCGTCGTCGTGCGGCACCTAGAGAAATTCGCGCAGCCGGGACAGCTCGGCGATGTGATCGGGCGAGAGAATCTGCGTCACCAGTGGCGGTTGTGGCGACGTATGGATTTGATAGAGGTGCCTGGTTGCCTGCGGCTTCTCCATGAAGGCCGTGATGCATCGGTCCAGCGTGTCTTCGAGCACGAGGTAGGTCTCCCGGTCCTCGCGCCGTTGGTTTCCGAGCGAGGGCCATTTGCGCAAGCACGCGGCTGCGCCGAAGTTCACTTTGGATTCTGAAGACATCTGCCCCTGCTGCGCGCTCACGCAAAAAGAACCCCAGCACGCATGGTCGCGTGCCGGGGCCCACACCTATCGCTGCATCTCAATGCCACGCCGTCACAACGCTGGCGCCTAAGATTCGTTCCCCGTCGACGAAGCCATTTTTGACCACATCCGCGGATCCTGACCGGTGAAGGCCCACAGCTCACGTTACCAGGAGCCACCGGCAGTCAGCTCGCGGCGGCCGCGATCTTGTGCGCGGGCGGCGCGTGACCGCGGCTCGCGTCATCGCTACGCCGTGCCTCGGGCGGAAGGCCGGCGAAGCGGCGCAAGGTGTCCGCCATCTGCACCCTTCCACTGACGCCCGTGACGACCACGTCGACCATGGTGAAGGACGAATGGAAATGGCCGCGCGCCTGCAACTGCTCGACCGGAACGCCCGCAGCTGCGAGCGCGTCCGCATAGGCGATGCCTTCGTCGCGCAAAGGATCGAACTCGCAAGTCACCACGAACGCCGGCGGCAGGCCGGCGACCTCGCCGCGCAGCGGCGAGACGCGCGGATCGGTGCGCTCGGCCGGCGAGCAGTAGATGTCCCAGAACCAGTACATCAGCGAGCGCGTCAGGAAGTAGCCGACCGCATTTTGCTCATAGGACGGACGGTCGAACGTGCAGTCGGTCACCGGGCACACCAGAAGCTGGCCGGAGATCTGCGGGCCTCCACGATCGCGCGCGAGCTGGCAGGTGACGGCCGCGATATTGCCGCCGGCACTCCAACCCGCGACCAGCACCGGGCCGGGCGTGCCGCCGAGCTCGGCCGCATGGGCCGCGACCCAGCGCGTCGCCGCATAGCCGTCCTCGGCGGCCGCCGGGAAGCGGTGCTCCGGCGCATGCCGATAGCCGACGCTGACGAAGATCATGCCCGTGCGCCGGCACATGTCGCGGCAGAACGGGTCGTCGGACTGCTCGTCGCCGAGCACCCACCCGCCGCCGTGGAAATAGACCACGATCGGGTGCGGCCCCGGCGTCGCCGGCCGATAGAGGCGATAAGGCAGCAGACCGTCAGCGCCATCGAGCGTGCCATCGACGACCTCGCCGACCGGCCGGCCTGCGGGGCGGGCCTTGTTGAAGTCGTTGACGAAGGCGCGCGCACCCAGCGCGCCCATCGATTCGATCGGCGGCAGGTTCAGCTGCGCCAGCATACCCAGCACGATGCGCACGTCCGGCTGTAGGCGCACGACCTCGCCGTCATTGCACTGCGCAGCGACCTCTGGCCCGGTGAGCCTGAAGCCGAGCATGCCGCGGGCAACGATCTCGTCACAGATGCTGCGGTAGGGGCCAACGCCGCCGGTATAGGGCATCAGGCCCTGCACCTTGCCGGGAACATTGGCGCCCGTGTACCAGGTGTTGGCGAGCCGATGCAGCGTCAGCATCGAGCAGTCGGCCATGTGCTGTCCCCATCCGGCCTGCGCTGTCTCCGTCGCCTCGATGGTGGTGAAGCCGGCGTCGCGAAGTGCAGCCAGGCGCTCGACCACCCAATCGACGTGCTGCTCGATCGATACCGCCATGTTCGACAGCACCGACGGGCTGCCGGGTCCCGTGATCATGAAGAAGTTGGGGAAGCCCGCCACGGTCAGGCCGAGATAGGTCTGCGGCCCGTCCGCCCAGACGTCGGACAGCGATTTGCCGCCGCGGCCGGTGATCGGATGCACGGCCCGGATCGCGCCAGTCATGGCATCGAAGCCGGTCGCGAACACGATGGCATCCACGTCGAAGCTGCGCTTGTCGGTGGTGATGCCGTTGGCGGTGATCGCCTTGATCGGCTCTTGCCGCAGATTCACCAGCGTCACGTTGGGCCGGTTATAGGTCGCATAATAGTTGGTATCGAGGCAGGGCCGCTTGGCGCCGAACGGATGATCGTGCGGTGTCAGGGCTGCGGCGACCTCGGGGTCTTTCACCGCTTCCCGGATTTTTTCGCGGATCAAGTCGGCAACCAGCCCGTTGCCGTCGACATCGACGGCCTGATCGGCCCAGAGCTGACTGAGGATGTGGACGAGGTCGCCGGCGGCCCACGCCTTCTCAAAGCGCGCGCGGCGCTCGGCCTCGGTCAGTTGCCAGCTTACGTCCATCTGTTGCGGATAGGGAACGCCGGCCATCGACCGGCGCGCCTGCTCGCGATAGGCGGCGCGATTCTCTTGCAGCAGGCCGAGGCGGTCCGCCGGCGCGGGACCGTTGTGGGCGGGCAGCGCGAAATTCGGCGTGCGCTGGAACACGGTCAAATGAGCAGCCTGCTCGGCGATCATCGGGATCGACTGGATGCCTGAGGAGCCGGTGCCGATCACGGCGACGCGCTTGCCGGAGAGATTGACGCCGTCATGCGGCCAGCGCCCAGTGAAATAGACCTCGCCCTTGAAATCCTTGACGCCGTCGATTTCAGGCGGCTTCGGCGCGGAGAGACAGCCTGTCGCCATGATGTAGTGGCGGCAGGAGACAACCGGGCCGTTGCTGGTCGTGAGCTGCCAGCGTTCGGTGGCCTCGTCCCACTTCGCTTCCGTGACCTTGGTCTTGAAGCGGATGTCGCGCCGCAGATCGTAGCGATCGGCGACGAAACCGAGATAGCGCAGGATTTCCGGCTGGGTCGCGTATTTCTCCGACCAGGTCCAGGCCGTCTCGAGCTCCGGATCGAACGTGTAGCTGTAGTCGATGGTCTGAATGTCACAACGTGCGCCGGGATAACGATTCCAGTACCAGGTGCCTCCGACATCGTCGGCCTCTTCCAGCGCGACCGTCGTCAGGCCCGCCTTGCGCAGGCGGTGGAGAAGATAGAGACCGGCAAAACCTGCGCCGACCACGGCGACGTCTACTTGTTGGGCTTTCCGGATGGCCTCCGAAGCAGGTGCTGCAACCATTGCCTCAGCCATGCGATTATCCTCCCGAGCATTTTGCTTTGTCGACAGGCTATCGCCGCAGCGGTGGTTTGTCATCAGCGCGTAGTTCAATCTTGGGTAGCTGGAAATCGAAGCGCAGCGTACGCCGCGGCGCAGCAACCGCCGGGAGCGCTTGATTTTTCGACGCAATCACGCTGTTGTTCCGCCGATGCCGAGTCCGCGCCGTTGCTCTCGGAGAAAAGGCTCTCAACGTTTGAAGGACCGAGGCTCCCACGAAACGCCATGAAGAAGCTGAGCGAGCGAACCAAGGCGAACATGGACGTGGTGCTGGAGGAAACCTGCCGCCAACTGCCGCATGGCGGTGATCACGACAGCCGCCGGTTCATTGCCGAGCGCTTGATCAAGGCGGCAGAAGCCGGGCATTCCACGCTCGGAGAGCTGGGCATCGTCGCGCGCCGCGCGCTCGCGGAGCTGACGGGCAAGCATGGCTAACGCGCAAGCGTGGGGAACGTCTCTGGATCACGCGCCGTGTGCAAACTGCCGGGCTTGCCGAGCCGCATGTTGCCGACGTAACTTGGCCTCGAGCTTCTCGCGCATTGAGATTTCGCCGATGCGGTCCTTGCTGGCGCTCGCTGCGGCTTCGATGGTCCTGGGGCAGGTCGGCCTGGCTGCGGCCCAGCTGGCCGGGCAATACCCGTTTGCCTTGACGCATGAAGGCCAGATGCTCGGCGCCGTCGAAGGCGAGGTGTCCTCTTTCAAGGGACTGGCGTACGCGGCCGCGCCACTCGGGCTGCTCCGATGGCGCGCGCCGGAGGCGCTTCCCGAAAGCTCGGAGATGCGGACCGCCTACGATTTCGGTCCGGCGTGCCTGCAGCCTGCGATGCCGCATGCGAGCGAGGATTGTCTGACGTTGAACGTCTTCCGACCGTTCGGCGTCGATGGACCGCTGCCGGTGATGGTTTTCTTCCATGACGGCGGCTTCGTCACGGGCACAGCGAATGATCCCTTGTTCGATGGCGCCAAGCTTGCGCAGGCCGGCATCATCGTCGTGACGGTGAATTATCGTCTCGGCGTGTTCGGCTGGCTTGCGCATCCCGCGCTCGCCGTGAATGCGCCCGACGGCTCAAGCGCCAATTACGGCATGATGGACCAGATCCAGGCGCTGCGCTGGGTTCATGACAACGCCGCCGCATTCGGCGGAGATCCCAACAACGTCACGCTGTTCGGTTCTGGTTCCGGCGCGACCTCGATTGCCCTTCTGATGCTTTGCCCGCAGGCACGCGAGTTGTTTCACAAGGCGATCTTGCAGTCGCTGCCCGCGCGTGAAGGCGTGGCGTCGCTGCAAGAGGCTGAGGGCGTTGGCCAACGCGTGTTCTCCCTGGTCGCGCGCGACAGGAGTACGTCTGATCCGCGTGCGTCGGATACGAGAATGCTGCTCGCGGCCGAGACCCTGCTGTTCGCCAAATCCGCGCGCAGCTTCGGCCCGGTGCTGGACGGACGGCTCGTGACGGAAGACATCGCGAGCGGCTTCGGTGCCGCACATGAAAGCCCCATTCCGCTGATCATCGGCTCGAACGAGGACGAGACGAGTTTTGTCGGCGAGCCCGATCTAAAGGAGGAGCTCCGCCTCGCCCGTGAATCCGCCGATCGATTGAAGGCGCTCTATCCCGGCATTTCCGGCAAGCCTGCGGAGCTTGCCGCCCGGCTGTATACGGACCGGGTCTTCACCGAGCCCGCGCGGTTCCTCGCGCGTCTGCACGCGGCGACCGGCGCGCCGACCTACCGCTATCGCTTCTCCTACATAGGCGAAGCCCAGCGAGCGAACGGCGATGGCGGTCACGGACGGGAATTGCAGTTCATCTTCGGCGCCCAGGGCGTGCCGGGCGCGAGCCCGTTTACGCGCGCCGACCGCGAGCTTGCGGGTCAGTTGCGCAGCTACTGGACCAATTTCGCGAGGAGCGGCGATCCCAACGGGCCGGGCCTGCCGCGTTGGGATGCGACATCGCAGGGCGAGCGGTTGCTTCAGATATCGAACGATCGGGTCTCGAGCGGGGACGATCCCTGGTCGGATCGCCTGGATCGCCTTGAACGGCGCAGCCCCAAAGGTTGAGCGAAGGGACGAGCCAAAAGCCTACGCCGCGAGTTCGACGCGGGGCGCGGCGGTCAATTTCTCTTCCTCCAGGAAGTCCATCGCGCCGTCCTTCTCGACGGCGTAGCACTGCCGGCCTTCCCTCGACACGTAGACGGCGCGGACGACCCCGCGGCGACCCTTGTCACTGTTGACGACATCCCCCAGCGCAAACTTTGCCATCTTGCTTCCCGCAAAAACCAACCGGTCGAGTGCTTCGACCCGGGCGCGGATTTTGGAAGGCAAATCGTTAACGACTTGCTAACCACGTGTGTTTCCCTATGCTCGCCGCCGAAAAGCGCGTAAGCCTAAAGCGCGATGAGATTGGGATGAATCATCATGGCGCTTTAGGTTATTGTTTGCGCATGATCTTTTCGGAAAACCGCTTCACACTTTTCCGGATCATGCCTTAGCCGCGCCTGTTGCAAGAGAGATGAGCCGAGGCAAATGACGCGATTTCCGACCTTCTTCCTGTCGCATGGCGGTGGACCCTGGCCGTTCATGGACGACAGGCGCGTGCAATATGCCAAGACCGCGCAGGAGTTCAGCCGGCTACCCCAACGGCTGCCGTCACGGCCGAAGGCGGCGCTCGTCATCACCGGTCATTGGGAGGCGGAGCAGTTCACGGTCTCGACCTCGGCGCATCCGCCGATGGTCTACGACTACTACGGTTTTCCCGAGCATACCTATCACCTCAAATATCCCGCGCCGGGCGAACCGGCCCTGGCCGCGCGCGTGAAGGATCTTCTGGGTCGTGCCGGCGTCGATTGCCGCGAGGACGCCAACCAGGGCTTTGATCACGGCACCTTCGTGCCGCTCGGCCTGATGTATCCGAACGCCGATATGCCGATCGTGCTGCTGTCGCTGAAATCGACCTACGATGCCGCCGAGCATATCAAGGTGGGGCAGGCGCTGACCGCGCTGCGCGATGAGGACGTCGTGATCATCGGCAGCGGTCTCACCTATCACAACATGCGCGGCTTCGGACGCGCGGAATCCAAGTCCGTCTCATACGAGTTCGAGGCCTATCTGAACGAGGCAATCGGCCAGCCAGACGCTGCGCGGCGCAATACCATGCTGATCGACTGGCAGAACGCGCCGGGAGCGCGCCTTGCACATCCGCGCGAGGACCATCTGCTGCCGCTGATGGTCGCAGCCGGCGCGGCGGACGGCGATACGGGACACCGCCTTTTCGTCGACGAGGTCGCGAGCGTCGCGATGGCATCGTACGAGTTCGGCGGCTGATCGTTAGCCGTATTTCAGTTTCATGAGCAGGATGCCGCCCGCCAGCACCATGGTGATCGCGTTGGCCGCGACCAGCGGCGCGTCACCTGAGAGCAGGCCGTAGGTCAGCCAGAGCGCAAGCCCCAGCATTCGGTGGAGCGGGTCTTCCAGACCTTGATGAATTGCGGGGCGTAGGCGAGGGTCGTGCAGGTTGCCGCAGCGAACCCGAGCAGCTTGATGAGGAGCGGTTCCATGAGCCCGCTCTATAGCACTGATTCGACGATGGAAATGCGTCAGATGGTCCAGGCCATTACCGGCGCGCCGCGGTCATCGTGCGATAGAGCGCGGCATAATCGCCGGCCCGGTTGCGCCAGGAGACGTCGGTCGTCATGCCGCTCAATTGCAGCCTGCGCCAGGTCAAATGATCGTGGAAGGCGAGGTTGGCCTTGCGAAGCGCACCGGCGAGACCTTCCGGTGTGACCGGCCCAAACTTGAATCCGGTCGCATCGTGCCCGCTGCTGTCGGCCTCGCCGATGTCTACCACCGTATCCGCGAGGCCGCCGACGCGCGAGACGACCGGCACGGCGCCATAGCGAAGCGCACAAAGCTGGGTGAGGCCGCACGGCTCGAACCGCGACGGCACGACGAGCGCGTCGGAGCCAGCCTGGATGAGGTGGGCAAGGATCTCGTCGTAGCCGATCACGACCGCGATGCGGCCGGGATGGGCGCGTGCCGCGGACTGATAGCGGTCCTGGAGATCGGCATCGCCGCTACCGAGCAGCGCGAGCTGCATGCCTTCGCGAAGCATCGTCGGAATGGTCTCGAGCAGGAGGTCGAGGCCCTTCTGCCAGGACAGCCGGCTGATCACGCCGAGCAGAAGCGCCTCCGCCGACGGCGTGAGATTGAACTGCTTCTGCAGCGCCGCCTTGTTGGCGGCACGGAATTGCAGCTCCTTCGCGCCGAAGCGATAGGCGATGTGCGGGTCGGTCTCGGGATTCCAGACGCCGATATCGATGCCGTTGAGGATTCCGCTGAGCACGCCGGAGCGCTCGCGCAAGAGGCCGCCGAGCCCCATGCCGCCCTCGTCGCCCTGGATTTCCTGCGCGTAGGTCGGCGACACCGTGGTGATGCGATCGGCGAATTGCAGGCCGGCTTTCAGGAAGCTGATCCCACCAAAATATTCGACGCCGTGGAGGCTGAAGGACTCCGGTGGCAGGCCGAACGAAGCAAGCATCTCGTAGGCGAACTTGCCTTGATAAGCCATGTTGTGAATCGTCATTACGGTCCCGGGGCGGGGACCGCCGGCATAGTGCAGATAGGCCGGTAGCAATGCCGCCTGCCAGTCGTGCGCATGCACGACGTCAGGCACGAACGAAGGGACGAGGCCGAGGCCGATATCGGCGGCGACGCGCGACAGCGCCGCAAAGCGCACGCCATTGTCGGGCCAGTCAGTACCATCTGCGGTGACGTAGGGGTTGCCCGGCCGCTCGTAGAGATGTGGTGCGTCGAGCACGAAGAGGTCGAGCTCGTCGTGAATGCCCGCGAGCAGGCGCGCAGGCCCGCCGAAATAATCCGGCCAGCGCCGGATTTCCTCGGCCTTCGGCAAGGCCCGCATGACGGCCGGATAGCCCGGCACCAGCGTCCGCATCTCGACGTCATGGACGTTCAATGCGGCCGGCAGTGCGCCGGCGACATCGGCAAGACCGCCGGTCTTGATGATCGGATAGATTTCCGATGCGACCGCGAGTACGCGCATCAACGCCATGCATTGAGCCTGTCGATCATCGGCTGGGTGATGAGCGAGACGCCCTGCTCGGTTGTGCGGAATCGCTTTGCGTCGAGTTCGGGGTCCTCGCCGACCACGAGACCTTCAGGGATCTCGACGCCGCGGTCGATCACGACGTTGTGCAGCCGCGCGCCGCGACCGACAGTGACGTAGGGCATGATCACCGCATTCTCGACATTGGCATAGGAGTTGATCCGCACGCCGGTGAACAGCAGCGAGCGCCGCAGCGATGCGCCGGAAATGATGCAGCCGCCTGAGACGAGCGAGCTCACCGCCTGCCCGCGCCGACTCTCCTCGTCGTGCACGAACTTGGCGGGAGGCGTGATTTCCGAATAGGACCAGATCGGCCAGGAGCGGTCGAACAGGTCGAGCTCGGGAACCACGTCGGTGAGGTCGATGTTGGCGGCCCAGTAAGCGTCGACGGTCCCGACGTCGCGCCAATAGGAGCGCGTATCGTCGCCGGACCGGACGCAGGAGCTCGAGAATTGGTGCGCCACCGCACGGCCGTTCTTGACGATATGGGGAATGATGTCCTTGCCGAAATCATGGTTCGAATTCGGGTCGGCGGCGTCGCGCTTCAGCTCCTCAAAGAGGAATTTGGCATCGAAGACATAGATGCCCATGCTGGCGAGCGACATGTCCGGCTTGCCCGGCATCGGCGGCGGGTCCTTCGGTTTCTCGAGAAACGACTGGATGATGCCGCTGTCGTCGATATGCATGATGCCGAAGCCGCTCGATTCCGTCCGCGGCATTTCGAGGCAGCCGACGGTGACGTCGGCGTGGCTCTCGACGTGCTGCCGCAGCATCAATTCGTAGTCCATCTTGTAGATGTGATCGCCGGCGAGCACCACGATGAAGCGGCAGGCGTGGGACTCGATGATGTCGATGTTCTGGTAGACCGCGTCGGCCGTGCCGACGTACCACATCGCCTCCGAGACGCGCTGGCTCGCCGGCAGGATATCAAAACTCTCGTTGCGCTCGGGCCGGAAGAAGTTCCAGCCCATCTGGAGGTGCCGGATCAGGCTGTGGGCCTTGTACTGGGTGGCGACCGCGATGCGACGGATGCCGGAATTCACTGCGTTCGACAGCGCAAAGTCGATGATGCGGGATTTGCCGCCGAAATAAACCGCGGGCTTGGCACGGCGGTCGGTCAGCTCGAGAAGACGGCTTCCTCGTCCGCCAGCGAGAACGAAGGCCAGGGCCTGGCGCGCGAGTGGCTCATTTCCAACACGATTCATTCTGTCCTCCCGGGGGGCCCCGTTTTTATCGCCCCGAAACCTCCATTACTGGAAGCCGGGGACGGCTGCATCGAAGCAGAATTCTAGCGGCACGGATAACAATTCGGAAAGTGGCCTGTTGGTTGCCAGTCGGCCGTGGCCGCCCTGCGGCTCGGCTTTTTTCGATTGCCGAGTCTTCCCGATCGCCCCGAAAGGGTGGTAGGCTGAAGACTATTTCAGATCGCTTTGATATTTTTTGGATTCATCCGATGCCCTGCGCCAACGAAATGTTCGGCCTGTTGCGGCTGCTTTCAGTCGGGCTGGCTTACCTGATCGGCACCCCGGATCACCCGGTCCAGCAACGCGATCTCGCCGAGGCCTGGCAGGTCCTCTCGCTCTGCGCCGAGACCGCCTCCTTCGATGGGGCGTGGACCCTGTCGCTGAAGGAAAACGGCACCGCCGTCGCCAAGAGCGATCGTCACGTCCAGTTGCTGCAAGGCCACTGGCAGCTCGTCGACGCCGGGACGCACACCTATCGCATCGACGTGCTCGCCTTCGGCAACGATTTTGTCGTGGTCCCGACGGCGGCTGGCTGCCTGCTCGGTTCGGGTACGCTCCGAAACGTCGATCTGCGCCAGAGCTGGTTTACGCATGGCGGCCGTGAGGCAGGCGATCTCATGGCATCGGCAACCGATCCAGGCCTGAGGACGAAGTAGTCGCTTCGGTCCAGCTTGTGGGCGTACCTGCGGCATTTCAGCGCTCGCGGCGGGAGCTGGTGCGATCCGCGCCGGCTTTCTGAGGTTTTCAGACGGTCGGGATCGACGACGGCTTCCTTGTGCAGTGCACGCAAATGCAGTGCACGCAAACGGATTGCTTTGACTCAGCGCAAAGATGCCAGATCATGCGGCGTGCGATCCTCTTTCCAAAGGAAACGTCAGACAGGGAGTGAGGCGATGAGTATCTTGAAAACAGCAATTGCCTGTTCGGTCGCCGGAGCCGTCATGGCCGGCCAAATGCAGCAGGCCGCGGCGGCACCGATGCCGACCAACGTGGCAGCGATGAAAGCCGTCGTCGGCGATGATACCACGCAGGTGTACTGGCGCGGCGGATGGGGCTGGGGCTTGGGAGCGCTCGCAGCCGGCGCCATCATCGGTGGCGCCATCGCGAGCACCGCGCCCTACGGCTATTACGGCGGCCCTTATGGTTATGGCTACGGCTACGCGCCAGCCTACTACGGCTACGGGCCCGGCTACGCCTATTCGCCCTATTATGCCTATCCCCGCTACTACCGCCCGTATCGACCGTATTACGGCTACAGCTATGGCTACTACCGGCCATACCGCGCCTGGCACCGGCCTTATTATCGTGGATATTGGTGACCACGCAGGCACGCGCGCGGTCACAATGAGAACCAGATTATCGCCGCCATGCAGGCGACGTGCACCAGTACGATCGCCGCGAGATGAAGCGGTCCGGCCTTGAGGGATGGACCGCTCATCTCTGGCTCGCTCAGTTCGAGCCTGCGGCGGCCGCCGTGAAGCTGCGATCGACGGCCTGGCCGACGTCGAGCTTCTTCGGCAAGATGCCGTAGCGGGTGGCGCGATCGGAGGCTTCCTGTACCTCCTTCACCACATTCTCATCGATTTCGATCGGGCTGGTGCGCTGCGCGGTGTAGGCGCTGAGCAGCACGTCTTCCGGCAATTTGGTCAGCTCGGCAGTGTTCTTCGCATAGTCGCCGAGGTGATCGAGCGACCAGAGCCGCGCCTTGCTGAGGCGATGCAGGAAATCCTGAACGGCGGCGCGTTTGCTGGCGATGGCGCTGTCGGAAGCGACGATGAAGGTGATGGTCGGCGTCAACCCTTCGCCGTCGGCGATCACGCGCGCCTTGTCCTTCAGCGTTGCAAAGGACACATAGGGCTCCCACACCGCCCAGGCATCGATCGAGCCGGCGAGCAGCGCGATCTTGGCGTCGACCGGTCCGAGCGGCGCGAACGTCGCGTCGTCGAGCTTGATCTGCGCCTTCTCAAGCGTCGCGTCGATCAGGAACTGGCCCCAGCCGCCGCGGGTACCGGCTAGGCGCTTGCCTTTCAGGTCGGCGGCCGACCTGATCGGTGAATCCTGCCGCACGAGGATGGCTTGGGTCTTCGCGTCCGATCTGGTGCCGCCGATCGCCTTGATCGGTGCGCCCGCGGCATAGACCGACAGGAAAGAGAGGTCGCCGGTGTAGCCGACGTCGAGCGCGCCCGCGTTCAATGCCTCGAGGATCGGTGCCGCCGCGGGAAATTCCGACCATTCGATCTTGTAGGGCAGGTCCTTGGCATAGCCGGAGATGTCGAGCAGAGAACGGTTGCCGCCTTTCTGGTCGCCGACGCGCAGCACGATCGTGTCCGCTGCGAAGGACGCAGCCGCTGTCGACAGTGTGATTGTGGCGGCGAGCAGTGACGCCGCGAGCCGGCGTGCGAAGGGGCGGTCGTGCGAGTGGGAGTTGATGCTCATATGATGCTTCTTGTTGTCCTTGCTCACGACGCGTGAGCGAACGATGCAGCGAGACGATCAAGTCTATGAACGCGCGACATGCAGTCAATGAAACGGTCGACCGAATTGCGTGCACTTGCCAGAAGGACGTTTCTCGAAACGAGGTCCTACCAGAACGCGACGTGTGCGACGTCTGATCTGGCGCGGAGATCGTGCGGACAACGGAGACGCGACGATCATCGGCAATCGCAGCGAAGGCGAAAAATCCTTTCTTCGTCGATGCGCGCACTGGTGGAGGGAATGACTGCGCTGCTCGCAACATTCGAAATTCCATTTCATTGACGATGCGGCCAGCGCGCCGCATCATTTGCACATCGTAATCAAGAGGCGACGTGTTCGCCTCGAGAATGCTTTTCTCTTAACGCGGCTCCGCAGGGAACATGCGCAACGCGCCGCGTTGCGCATGTGGCGGAGCCTTGGCAATCCTTGGGGCAATGAGGTGCAGATGAGCGACAACGAGGACAAGCGCGGCGGGGTGGACTTCGACCGGCGCCGCCTGCTGCGGGCGGGCCTAGCAGCTGGGTTCGCCGCGCCGCTCGGCGCTCTCAGCGCACAAGCCTTCGTGCCGCGCGCGGTCGGGCCGGCGATCGATTTCTCGCAGTTCCCGCTGTGCCAGACCTCCTCCGATGGACCTGTGCTGACCGGCGCGCCGCGCAAACTGAAACTGTCGTGGAATGCAGGCGCGGTCTGCCTCGCGCCCGTCCCCGTGGCGATCGAGCACGGCTTCTTCCAGAAGCAGAATCTCGACGTCGAGCTCGTCAACTATTCCGGCTCGACCGATCAGCTCCTGGAAGCCATCGCAACGGGCAAGAGCGACGCCGGTCTCGGCATGGCGCTGCGCTGGCTGAAGCCGCTGGAGCAGGGCTTCGACGTCAAGATCGCGGCCGGCACTCATGGCGGCTGCATGCGCGTCTTGTCGCGGGCGGACTCCGGCGTGAGCAAGCTCGCCGATCTCAAGGGCAAGATCGTCGCGGTCGGCGATCTCGCGGGTCCCGACAAGAATTTCTTCTCGATCCAGCTCTCCAAGCTCGGCATCGATCCGATCAGGGACGTCGACTGGCGGGCCTATCCCGGCAATCTCCTCAACGTCGCCGTCGAGAAGGGTGAGGTGCAGGCCTTCCTGTCGTCCGATCCGCTCGCCTATCTCTGGCTTAAGGACAGTCAGTACAAGGAAGTCGCCTCCAATCTCGACGGGGAATATCGCGACAAGAGCTGCTGCATCCTGGGCCTGCGTGGCAGCCTGGTGCGCGACGAGCCGCAGGTCGCGCGTGCTATCACGCAAGCGCTGCTGGATGCTGCGATGTTCTCGTCGCAGAATCCGGAAAAGGCAGCCAAATCGTTCCAGCCTTACGCGCCCAAAGCGGCGACGCTCGCCGATCTCGAAGGCATGGTGCGCTACCACACCCATCATCACCACCCGGTCGGCGAGGTGTTGAAGCGTGAGCTCAAGGCCTATGCGGATGATCTGAAGAGCGTCTCGGTATTCAAGCCGAGCACGGACACCGCCAAATTCGCGGAGCGAATCTATGTCGACGTATTCGCTGTCTGACGGCCTGCCGTCCACCGCACCGCGCGAGTTTGCGCTTGCCGGCTGGTTGAAGGAGTCCGGTGCCGGTGTCGCGGCGAGCTTCGCCTGGATCGCCTTCGGCCTGTCCTGTCTGCTCTGGGACGACGTCGGCGACTGGTCGCGGACGCATTCACTTGGGATCGCTGCCTTCATCATCGCCGCCTTCGCGCTGTTCGGGACGGTCGGTGCCGATTACCTCGGTTCTGCCGGACGCGCCTTGCGCAAGCGCGCGCCGTGGCTGCTGGCGCTCGGTCTGATCCTGACGCTATGGGAGGTCGCGACTGCAAAATTCGCGTGGCTGCCGCTGCCATTCTTCCCGCCACCGCAGGCGATCATTGAGGTCTATACCGACGATCTGCCAAAGCTGCTCGACAGCGTCTTTGCCTCGGTCCGACTCCAGCTCGGCGGCTATCTCGTCGGTGCAGCCATCGGCTTCCTCACCGGCGTTTCGATCGGCTGGTCGCGCGCAATCGGCTATTGGGTGCATCCGGTGTTGCGCTTCATCGGCCCTTTGCCGGCAACCGCCTGGTTGCCGATCGCCTTCTTCACGTTCCCGTCGGGCTGGAGCGCCTCGACCTTCCTGATCGCGCTCGCGACCGGTTTTCCCGTCACCGTGCTGACCTGGTCGGGCGTCGCGAGCGTCAGCAACGCCTATTACGACGTGGCGCGCACGCTGGGCGCGAAGCCATCCTTCCTGGTGCTGAAGGTCGCGATCCCCGCAGCCCTGCCGCACGTCTTTGTCGGCCTGTTCATGGGCCTCGGCTCATCATTTGCCGTCCTCGTCATCGCCGAGATGATCGGCGTCAAGGCCGGGCTCGGCTGGTACCTGCAATGGGCGCAGGGCTGGGCGGCCTACGCCAACATGTACGCGGCGCTGATTGTGATGTCGCTGCTCTGCTCCGGTGCGATCACGCTGTTGTTTGCGATCCGCGACCGTCTCCTGGTCTGGCGGAGGGGGACCGTCAAATGGTAGCGACCGCCGAGGTCATCGCCTATCCCGCCGCCGGTGCTGCGCTCGACATCGAGCAGGTCAGCCACGCCTTCGACATCGACGGCGCCGCGCTTCCGGTGCTCAGCGATGTCAGCATCGCCGTCGAGCCCGGCGAGTTCGTTGCGCTGCTCGGTCCGTCCGGCTGCGGAAAGTCCACGCTGCTGCGGCTGGTCGCGGGCCTGGAGAAGCCGAGGTCGGGCGCCTTGCGCGAGGACGAGAGCCGTATCACGCATCCGCATCCCTCCCGTGTCGTCGTGTTCCAGGATCCGACGCTGTTCCCTTGGCGCACGGTCTGGAACAACGTCGCACTCGGCCTCGAGGCCCAGGGCATCCTGAAGAGCCAGCGTTCGCGCGTCGATGCCGCGCTCGATCTCGTCGGGCTGTCGGCCTTCCGCAACGCCTATCCGCACCAGCTCTCCGGCGGCATGGCGCAGCGCGTTGCACTCGCACGCGCGCTCGTCAACGATCCCAAGATCCTCATCCTCGACGAGCCGCTCGGCAAGCTCGACTCGCTGACCCGCATCACGATGCAGGCCGAGCTCGTCTCGCTCTGGCAGCGCAAGAGGTTTACGACGTTGCTGGTGACGCATGACGCCGAGGAGGCGCTGGTGCTGGCCAACCGCGTCATCGTGTTCAGCGAGCGCCCGGCGCGTGTCAAGGCGGACATCCGCGTCGACCGACCCTATCCGCGGCATCGTGGCGATCCCTATCTGGCGGAGCTGCGCCGCCAGATCCTCGGGCTGCTGGGGCTCGACGCCACATGGTAGCGCCGCAGGGGACGGCCGCAAAACCTCGCGCGTCGCAAGGCGAGCCGGACTATGTCGAGCGCGCGCAGGTCCTTGCCGCAGGCTTCGCCGAGCGCGCGGCCCAGCATGACCGCACCGCCAGCTTCCCCTTCGAGAATTTCAGGGAGCTGTCGGAAGCCGGTCTGCTATCCCTGACGGTGCCGGCCGCGCACGGGGGGGCCGGAGCGGGCGCGCGCTATGCCGCGCGCATCCTCGGCATCATCGGCAAGGCCGACCCGTCGACCGCGCTGGTGCTGTCGATGCACTACATCAACCACCTCGTCATGGCGAGGAGCGCGAGCTGGCCGGCGCGGCTGTCGCGCAAGCTCGCGCGCGAGAGCGTCGAGGGCCTTGCGTTGATCAACGCGCTACGCGTCGAGCCGGAGCTCGGATCGCCGGCGCGCGGTGGGTTGCCGTCGACCATAGCGCGGCGCACCGAGACCGGCTGGCGCCTGACTGGTCACAAGATCTGTTCGACGGGCGCGCCGATCCTGAAATGGTATTTGGTCTGGGCGAGGACCGACGAGGCGGAGCCGCGCGTTGGGCAGTTCCTGGTTCCGGCGGGCCTGCCGGGCACGCGCATCGTCGAGACCTGGGACCATCATGGCCTGCGCGCGAGCGGCAGCCACGACGTCCTCTTCGATGACGTCGTTATCCCGCTGGAGTCCGAGATCGATGTCCGCAGGCCCGCGGATTGGCGCGCGCCGGATGTCACGCAGGCGATCGTGCACACGGTATTCGTCGCCGCGATCTATGACGGCATCGCGCGGGCCGCGCGCGACTGGCTCATCGAGTTCTTGAAGCACCGCGTCCCCGCCAGTCTGGGCGCGCCGCTGTCGACACTGCCTCGCGCCCAGGAGGTTCTCGGCGCCATCGAGGCACGGCTTGCCGTAAATGGCAGGCTGATCTCTTCATTTTCCGGCGACTTCGACGACGGGGCCTCGCTCTCGGCCGCCGAATCCAACGTCATCAAGCTGACTGTGACCAACAACGCCGTCGCCGTGGTCGAGGACGCGCTGTCGCTGACCGGCAATCACGGGCTCACCCGCGCCAATCCGCTGGAGCGGCATTATCGCGACGTGCTGTGCGGCCGCGTGCACACCCCGCAGGATGATTCCACCCGCATCGGCCTCGGCCGTGCCGCGCTCGGACTTTGAGACCAACAAGGAGACGATCAATGTCGATCGAGTTCATCGGCTACATCAGCACCAACAATTCATCCGAGACCATCGTTCGGGAAGGGCCGATCCTCAATCCGACCCACATCGAGACGGTTGCCAAGGCGCATGAGAATGCCGGCTTCGATCGTGCACTACTGGCGTTTCATTCGACGACGCCGGACAGCCTGCAAGTGGCCCAGCACGTCCTCAATGTGACTGATCGCCTCAACGTGCTGATCGCGCAACGGCCCGGGTTCACTGCGCCGACGCTGCTGGCGCGGCAGTTCGCCGTGCTCGACCAGTTCTCCCGCGGCCGTGTCGCGCTGCACGTCATCACCGGCGGCAACGCCACCGAGCTTCGGCAGGACGGAAACACGCTCGACGACAAGGACGCGCGCTACGCTCGCACGTCTGAAGTCCTGGACATCGTGAGGCTGGAATGGACCAGCGACAAGCCGTTCACCTACAAAGGCAAGTACTACCAGGTCGAGAATGCCTTCTCGCAGGTGAAACCATATCACCCTGACGGCATCCGCATCTATTTTGGCGGCGCCTCGGATGCCGCGATCGACGTCGCCGGCAAGCACGCCGACACCTTCGCGCTCTGGGGCGAATCTTACGCCCAGGTGCGCGACGTCACCTCGCGCGTGCATAACGCAGCCGTCCGGCAGGGGCGACCGACGCCGCGCTTCAGCCTGTCGGTCCGGCCGATCATCGCGCCGACCGAGAAGCTGGCCTGGGAGAAGGCGGAAGCGATCCTTGCGCGTGCGACCGCGCTTCAGGACAAGACCGGCTATCGCAAGCCGGCCGACGGCCATGCCACCGCCGGCGCGCGCCGACTGCTTAGCCTCGCCGATCAGGGCAGCCGCATCGACAAGCGCCTGTGGACCGAGATCGCCAAGCTGACCGGTGCGAACAGCAATACCACTGCGCTCGTCGGCACGCCCGAGCAGGTCGCCGAGGTCTTCGGCGATTACTACGACCTCGGCATCTCGCACTTCCTGATCCGCGGCTTCGATCCCCTGATCGATACCATCGAGTATGGCCGCGAGCTGATTCCGTTGACGCGCGAGCTGATTGCCAAGCGTCAAGTCGCCCGCGGTGAGGCCGCGGAATGATCCGGCTTATGCTGGCCGGCGCGATGCTGTTCGGTTCACTCGACCTTGCAGCAGCGCAAACCACCCTGCGCGTCGGCGACCAGAAGGGCAATGCACGGGCCGTGATGGAAGCGGCAGGCCAGCTCAACGACGTGCCCTACAAGATCGAGTGGAAGGAGTTTCCGGCGGCCGCGCCGCTGCTCGAGGCGCTCAGCGCCGGCGCGATCGAGACCGGCCTCGTGGGCGACGCGCCCTTCACCTTCGCCGCGGCCTCGGGCGCGCCGGTGAAGGCGATCGCTGCGATCCGGCAGACGCGCGAGGGGCTTGCGATCCTCGTGCCCGAGACCTCGCCCATCAAGAGCTTCGACGATCTGCGCGGCAAGAAGATCGCAACGGGGCGCGGTTCGATCGGCCATCAGCTCATTCTCGCGGCGCTGGAGAAGAACGGCTGGATTGCGAGCGATGTGCAGATCGCATTCCTCGCGCCATCCGATGCCAAGATCGCCTACAGCCAGGGATCGGTCGATGCCTGGTCGACCTGGGAGCCCTATGTCAGCCAGGAGGAGGTGCTGTTCAAGTCGCGCCGCATCATCACCTCGGAAGGCCTGACGCCGGGCCTCAGCTTTCAGGTGGCGCGGCCCGAGGCCATCCGTGACAAGCGAGCCGAGCTGACCGACTTCATCCGGCGCCTCACCGCAGCGCGGGCCTGGTCTCTGGACAACGTGAACGGCTATGCCGAGACCTGGGGTAGGCTGATGAACATCCCGACCGCGGTCCCGCAAAACTGGCTCTCGCGCGCAAAAATCCGCATCACGCCGATCGATGACAGCGTGGTCGTGGACGAGCAGGCCACGATCGATCTCTATTTCCGCTGGGGTCTGATCAAGCAGAAGCTCGACGCCGCGGGCATCGTCGATCGCTCCTTCTCGGACGCGATCGCAAAGGCGGGATTGTAGGTCTCGTGTCCCTGACGAGGCCGAAGAGCTGCTGAGGGGCCGCGTGCAGATCATCAATCTCTGGCGGCCGACCCGCGGCCCCTGGCGCGATTCTCCGCTTGCAATGGCTGACGGCACGACGGTCGCACCCGACGATCTCGTCGCCTCCGAGCTGATCTATCCCAACCGCCGCGGCGAAACCTATTCAGTGAAATACAACCCGAACCATCGCTGGTTCTATTTCCCAGGGATGACGCGGGATGAAGCGCTGCTGCTGAAGTGCTATGATTCCGCGGCCGACGGCCGTATCCGCTTCGGGCCGCATACCGCCTTTGTCGATCCAACTACGCCGACCGACGCACCGCCGCGCGAAAGCATCGAACTGCGCACGTTGGTTTTTCACAAACCGTAACAATGTGTGATGGCACTTCCGGTCTTGGACCGGCAGTGCTTGGGGAACTTCAGGGAACAGATCGACGTTTGCAGCGCCGGGCAGGGCCAACCCGGAGGGGTGCCGTGCGAGCTCTGACGACTTTATTGTTCTGTTTTGTCACCTTTTCTCTAGCGCATGCTGAAAACGGACTTGCCTCATATTACGGATACGGAAAAACCGCTGGGAACGGCGAGATGACCTGCGCTCACCGGACGCGTCCGTTTGGCAGCGTGCTCACGGTGTCCTATCGCGGGCGCTCGATCCAGTGCCGGGTCAATGACCGCGGTCCCTTCATTCGTGGCCGTATCGTCGACCTCTCCGTTCCCGCCGCCCGCGCGCTCGGCATGATGAGCGCCGGCGTGGTGCGGGTCTCCCTGCAATAGGCAAGCGTCTGCCGGCGAGCCCGCTATAATACCCCCAACCAAATGGCGAGGGGGCGTCGTAATGGCGAAGATCAGGGTGGGGCTCGTCGGCTGCGGCTTCGTGTCGGAGCTGCATATGCATGCGTTTCGGCGCGTCTATGGCGTGGATGTCGAAGTTGGGGCAGTGGCCGCGCGCGGCGACCATGTCGTCGAGTTCGCCCGCCGCCATCAGATCCCGCGCAGCTATCGCAGCTTTTCCGACCTGATTGCAGATGACGATATCGACGTCGTCGACATCTGCACGCCGCCCAATCTGCATGCGACGATGATCGTTGCGGCCATGCAGGCGGGCAAGCACGTGATCTGCGAAAAGCCCTTTGCCGGCTATTTCGGTCGCCAGGGCGACAAGCAGCCGATCGGGAAGCACGTGCCGAAGGCATTGATGTATGAGCGCGTGCTGGAGGAGATGGAGGCGACCCGCGCGGCCGTCGAACGTACCGGCAAGCTCTTCATGTATGCCGAGGACTGGGTCTACGCGCCGGCGGTGACCAAGACCGCGGAAATCATCAGGGCGACGAAGGACAAGATCCTGTTCATGAAGGGTGAGGAGAGCCACTCCGGCTCACATGCCGCGCACGCCGCGCAATGGGCGATGACCGGCGGCGGCTCGCTGATCCGTATGGGGTGCCACCCGCTCTCAGCGGTGCTGTACCTGAAGCAGGTCGAAGCGAAAGCGCGTGGCGAGACGATCAGCATCGCGAGCGTCACCTGCGACGTCGGCAACGTCACCGCCGGTCTCAAGCCGGAGGAGCGCACCTACATCAAGGCCAACCCGGTCGACGTCGAGGATTGGGGCACGCTCACCATCACCTTCTCCGACGGCACCAAGGCGACGGTGTTGTCCGGGGACATGATCATGGGCGGCGTGCGCAATCTGATCGAGACCTACACGAGTGGCGGCTCGCTGTTCGCCAACATCACGCCGAACACGCATCTGATGAGCTACCAGACCAGCGAGCAGAAGCTCGCCTCGGTTTACATCACCGAAAAGGTCGATCGCAAAACCGGCTGGCAATATGTCTGCCTCGAGGAGGAATGGACGCGCGGCTATTTGCAGGAGATCCAGGATTTCATGGAGTGCGTGGCGACCGGTCGGCAGCCGTTGTCGGATCTGGCGCTGGCGTTCGAGACCATCAAGGTGAATTACGCCGGCTACTGGGCCGCGGATGAGGGCCGGCGGGTGGTGTTGTGACGCTCCCGGCGGGGCCGCGGCGCGGGTGAGGGGGACTCTCCGCGGGTCCGTCTCTCACCGTCTTCGTGGAGACCCCCCTCACCCCAACCCTCTCCCCGCAAGCGGGTCGAGGAAGCGCAGTCTCGCCGTGGCCGCAAAATCCCTACGCCCCGTATGTCGATCCTTTCGGCAGCGGGAACACCGGGTCTTGTGTGCGAATATTCGTCGGCCACACCACCGAGATGTGCTCGCCGGCATTTTGCATCACGACCGGTGTCGAGCGCTCGTTCTGGCCGGAGAGCGGCGTGCCCGGTGGGAAGAATTTCACGCCGTAGCCCTGGATGGTGCCGCCCGCGGGGATATCGACGTCGAGCGCAGCCTTGCGGATCGCATCGGGCTCGAAGCTGCCGTATTTTTCCTTCGCCACCGGCAGCACATTGTTGAGCAGCACCCAGGTCTGGTTGAAGCCCATCGAGCAGTGTGGCGGCACGTCTGTCGCGCCGGTCTTCTGATAGCGCGAGACCATGGTCTTGATGAGATCGCCCATGCCGGGCGCGAGCTTCGAGGGGTCGAGCAACTGCGCCGGCACCGGGTCGATGTTGCAGAAATTGTCGATGTCAGCACCAAACGTCGCGCGCAGCTTGTCGAGCTGGCTGTAGCCGGCGCCGGCGCCGAACAGCATCTTGAAGCGCAGCCCGCTCTCGCGCGCCTGGCGCAGGAACAGCGTGATGTCGGGATTGTATCCGGCATGCGAGATCACGTCGGCCTTGGCGCGCTTGATCTTCGTCACGAGCACCGAGAGATCGGGCGCCGAGGCCGAATAGCCCTCCTTAAGCACGACCTGAACTCCAGCTTCCTTGGCGTAGGTCTCGTCGGCTGCGGCCACGCCCACCCCATAGGGGCCGTCCTCGTGGATCAGCGCGACCTTGACGTCCTTCGGGTCCATGCCGAGTTTGCCCTTGGCGTGCTCGGTGAGGAAGCCTGCGAAGGCCTGGCCATACTGGTCGGAGTGAATCTGCGCGCGAAAAACGTATTGCAGGTTCTTGTCCTTGAACACGGCGGTCGACACCGCGGTCGTGATCCAGAGGATCTTCTTCTGCTGTTCGACCTTGGCCGCGAGCGGGACCGCGTGCGCACTTGCATAGACGCCGTTGATGATGTCGACCTTCTCCTGATCGATCAGGCGTGTTGCCTCGTTGATCGCAACATCGGGCTTGCTCTGGGAATCGGCGGCGACAGGGACGATCTTGGTCTTGCCGCCGATGCCGCCCTTCTCGTTGACGAGGTCGATCGCGATCTGTGCGCCGATCGAGGAGGCGACCGAGCCGCCCGCCGCAAATGGGCCGGTCAGATCGTAGATCACGCCGATGCGCAATGTTTCAGCCTGTGCTTGGGCGCGCGTCCAATCGAGGCTGAGTGCGGCGGCGGCAGCCGCCGAGGTCTTCAGCAGCGCCCTGCGTGAAGTCGGCATCCTATCCTCCCTTTGAACCGTCGTCTGAGACGGGTTTTACGCTTGTTTTCGCGGAGTATTTGGAGGGGTGGCCGGAAAGTCAACATGCGTGGAGTAGGCAATTCGGACATGCCGCCGACCGGGATCGAGGTTGTTCGCATGATCGGCGCACGCCTCGCCCGACCGCCAAAGCCGCACTTTTCCCTGAGTCTCATTCTTTTTGCGCCGTGCCTCGCGACGAGGTCGCCGAAAGCCGACTGGCCCATCGCCGCCGTGGCTTGCCTGCTCGCCGCGCATCAAGCCTGCTGCGAACATCCGCTTGTCGGCCGTGCATTTTCTGCTGCGGCGGACGAGGCCGCAATGCCTCCCGCAATTGTGATGGTTAGCCGTGATCGCACGCAGCGCGCCGTGCGCTCCGACCGGCATTCTTCTTGTGCGCGTCGGAGGTTGCGTGCCATCCTAGCCGGGCAAATTGCATGGGAAGCCCAATTCCCGGCATGGCCATCGAGCCAGTTTTTAAGGGTTGGAACGCAAAACGCTCAAGGAGAAGGGACATGGAATGGACGCATCGTCTTGCAGGGCTGGCTTGCGCCGGTCTCCTGCTATCCCCGGTCAGTGCTTTGGCAGGCCCCAAGGTCGTGTCCGGTCCGGGCGCCGATCCCGGATGTTTCAAGCCTTGGTCCAGCCAGACCAAGTTCTTCCAGTGGGATAAGAAGCCGGGGCCTTACAAGATTGCCCTCGTCAACGGCTTCGTCGGCAACACCTGGCGCATCCAGATGGTGAAGACGGCGAAGGCCTTTGCCGAGCAGCCCGGCATCAAGGAGAACATCAAGGAGTTCAAAGTGGTCTCCACCGGCACCGATGTTGCAGCGCAACTCGGAGCGATGGAGGACTTCATCAATCAGGGCTTTGACGGCATCGTCACCATCGCGGTGGCGCCCGACGGTTTCGACCGCATCATCCGTCTCGCCGACAAGAACAACGTGGTGGTCGTACCCTTCGACAACATCCTCGACACCGACAAGGTGATGATGGTCAACGAGGACCAGAAGGAAATGGGCCGCATGTCGGCGAAATGGATCATGGATGAAAGCGGCAAGAAGTCCGGCGACATCCTGGAGGTGCGTGGCCTGCCCGGCAATTCCGTCGACCGCGACCGCCATCTCGGCTTCCGCGAGGTGATGGAAGCGCCCGGCAACAGCTTCAAGATCACCGAAGTGGTCGGCAATTGGGATACCGGCACCTCGCAGAAGGTGACGGCGGACGCGCTTGCGGTGCACGGTCATTTCGACGGCGTGTTCACGCAAGGCGGCTCCGACGGTACCGTGCAGGCGATGATGGCGGCCAAGCATCCCTTCGTGCCGATGTCGGGCGAGGGCGAGAACGAGTATCGCAAGCAGATCGCCGATCACGCCAAGGACGGCCTCAAGGGCATGTCCTACGGTCAGTCGCCGGCGCTGGTCGCCATCGCCATGAAGGCGGCGATCTCGGCGCTGCAGGGCAATCCCATGCCGCAGCTGATCTCGATCCCGATTCCGGTCGCGACCTACAAGGATCTCAAGGCCGGCACCAACTACTGGCCCGACCTCAGCGCGAACTTCTTCGCGCCGAACCAGTTCACGCCCTGCGGCGTGAACTTCACCGCGCCGGAGATCATGGCGCAAAGCGAAAAGAACACCCAGTGACAGAGCTGGAGATATCCAGCTTGCGGCCCGGCCTTGGCCGGGCCGCCGCTGCGTGAGGACGCCCCATGTCGGATGCATTCCTGACGCAAGGAGCCTTTCTCGAATTATCCGGCATTTCCAAACGCTATGCCGGCGTGCGGGCGCTCGAGGGCGTCGACTTCGCCTGCGAGCGCGGCAGGATCCACGCGGTGCTGGGCGAGAACGGCGCTGGCAAATCGACACTGATCAAGATCATCGCCGGTGTGGTGCAGCCCGACGCCGGTAGCATGCGCCTTGCCGGAAGCAATGTGAGCTTCGCGACGCCCTCGGCCGCCAACGCCGCCGGTGTGGTCTGCATCTTCCAGGAACTGTCGCTGATGCCCGACCTCTCGGTCGCGGACAACATCTCGATCGCCTCGCCGCCGCGTCGGTTCGGCCTGATCGACGCGCGGGCGCAACGCCGCCGCGCCGAGCAGCTGCTGGCCGAGATCGGGTGCGAGGACGTCAACCCGTTGATGCGCGTCCGCGACCTGCCGCTGTCGCGACGCCAGATCGTCGAGATCGCTAAGGCGCTCGGCAAGAAGCCGCAGCTTTTGATTCTCGACGAGGCTACCTCGGCTCTCACCAGCGCCGACGTGGAGAAGGTCTACGCGATGCTGGCGCGGCTGAAATCCGAGGGCGTCGCGATCTTGTACATCTCGCACCGCATGCATGAGGTCGAGGCGCTCGCCGATCGTGCCTCGGTGTTCCGCAACGGGCGCCATATCGAAACCTTCGATAAGGGCAGACGCTCGACCGCAGAGATCGTTCAGCTCATGATCGGTCGCGACATCACGGCTCAATACCCTGCCAAGCCGGCCCGTACCTCGGTGAAGCCGATGTTGGCGCTCGACAACCTGTCCTGGGAAGGTCGTCTCGACCGCATATCGCTCCGCGTCGGCGCCGGCGAGATCATCGGTCTCGGTGGCCTCGACGGCCAGGGCCAGAAATCCCTGCTGCTTGCGCTTTTTGGCGTGCTGCGCGGCATCTCCGGGCGCATTACGGTCGAAGACCGCGAGGTGCGGCCAGGCTCCCCGGCAGCTGCGAAGTCGGTTGGCATTGCACTGGTGCCTGAGGATCGCAAGACGGAAGGCCTGATGCTGCCGATGTCGATATCAGACAATCTGGTGATCGCCTCGCTCGACGCAATCTCGACCGGCCCTCTTGTCGACCGCGCCAGGGAGAGCGAAGCCGTCAGGCGCGCCATCGCCCGGCTCCAGATCAAGATCGGCGCGGCGAGCGATGCGGTCTCGACGCTCTCGGGCGGCAACCAGCAGAAGGTGGTGCTCGCCAAATGGCTGATGACCGAGCCGCGCATCATCCTGCTCAACGATCCCACGCGCGGTATCGACGTCGGCACCAAGCAGGAGCTTTACCGGCTGATGCGCGAGCTCGCCGATCAAGGCGCCGCCATCCTGTTCTACTCGACCGACTATGACGAGCTGATCGGCTGCTGCGATCGGGTGGCAATCATGTATGATGGCCGTATCGTGCGCGAGCTCGAAGGCGATGAGCTCACCGAGACCAATATCATTGCGAGCGCGCTGAACATCGATGCTGCAGCGCCGGCCGGTGCCGGAGCGGTCCATGCTTGACGATGTTGCCATCCGCGTCCGCCAGAACATTAGCATTGTCACCGCCATCCTGTTGTTCTGCGTCCTCTACGTGCTCTACAACCTCGCGCATCCCAAGGGCTTCTCCTCGGCGGTGCTGGTCCAGAACAGCGACGAGATCTTTGCGCTGGCCATGCTGGCCATGGCCCAGACCGTCCCTGTGCTGGCGTCGGGGCTCGATCTCTCGGTCGGCGCCGTCATGACCATGGTGGGATGCTTTGCGAGCTATCTGCTCACGGGGACGGCAGGAGGCACGCCGCTGCATCTCGATATCTTCGGCCTGCAGCTGTTCCTCGGTACATTTCCCGGTGGCGTCAGCGGCATCCTGCTGGGGATCGTCGTATGCCTCGCCATCGGCGCCCTCGCTGGCTTGGTCAACGGCTGCGTCGTCGTCTATGGGCGCATCCAGCCGATCATCGCCACGCTCGCGACCGGTGCGGTCTATATCGGCATCGCGCTGTTCCTGCGGCCGACGCCGGGCGGCAAGATCGACGAGGATCTCAACTGGGCGCTGACCAATTCGCTCGGCGATTTCGCAGCGACCGTGCATTTCTTCGACGATGGCGCCGCAAGCTGGTTTGCACCGTTGGCCTGGATCCCGGTGCCGTTCGTGCTGCTGGTCCTGATCGCGCTCCTGGTCTGGGTGCCGTTCCGCCGCTCGGTGCTCGGCCGCGCCGTCTATGCGGTCGGCTCAGCCGAAGGGGCGGCCTATATGTCGGGACTGCCGATCGACCGCGCCAAGATCGCGGCCTTCACGCTTGCCGGCTTCTTCGCCGGCTGCGGGGGCCTGTTCCTGGCCATCCAGACCTCCTCGGGCAATGCCGACATTCCGCAGGCCGGCGCCTATACGCTCAACTCCATCGCCTCCGTCGTGATCGGCGGCACGTCGCTGCTCGGTGGCACCGGCAGCGCGATCGGCTCGATCTTCGGGGCTATGATCCTGCGCGTGATCTCCTTCTTCTTCCGCATCTTCGATATTGCGCCCCTGCTGCAACCGCTGTTCGAGGGCCTGATCCTGCTGGCGGCGGTCAGCATCGGCGCGCTCGGTGTCCTGCGCGTCAAGAATACGTTGGAGCTGTTCCGATGACGTCGGCCTCTCTCAGCCTCTCGCGCGACGACCGCCCGATCCTGATTGCAGCGCTCTTCATCCTGGTCATCCTGGTGGCGGGCACCGTCTACACCTTCGCCCGTTTTGGCAGCGCGCCGCTGCTGTCGCCGACCTATCTGCTACAGCAGCTCCAGATCGGCGCTTTCCTCGGCATCGTGGCGGCCGGCATGATGATCGTGATCCTGATCGCCCAGATCGACCTGTCGGTGCCGTGGACGCTCGCAGCCGCCGCGATGATGGCGACGTCGATTGGCGGTCCGCTCGCCATTCCCGTCGGGCTCGGGATCGGGCTTCTGGTCGGGCTTGTCAACGGCATCGGCGTTGCCTATCTGCGCGTGCCCTCGATGATCTTCACACTGGGCGTCAACGCGGTGATGCGCGGCCTGATGGTCGCCCATACCGGCGGCTACGCGCCGCAGACGGCCGCCACCGATTTGATGCGGACGCTCGCCGCCGATCGCACGCTCGGCATTCCCAACGCCTTGTTCGTCTGGGCCGCGGTCTCGGTGCTGGTCGCCGCCATGCTCCAGCGCACGGCACTCGGCCGTTACATCTATGCCATCGGCAACAAGGAAGCGGCGGCGTATCTGGCCGGGGTCGACACGCGTCGCGTCACCGTGATCTGCTTCGTGATCTGCGGGGTTGCGGCCGCGCTCGCCGGCGTCCTGCTGGCAGGCTATTCCACAAAAGCCTATCAGGGCATGGGCGACGCCTATCTGCTGCCGTCGATCGCGGCAGTGGTGATCGGCGGCACCAACATTTTGGGCGGCCGCGGCCGCTATCTCGGCACGCTGATCGGGGTCGTGCTGATCGTGCTCCTCAACAGCGTGCTCTCGATCATGGACATGCCCGAAGCCGGCCGGCAGGTGATCTACGGTCTCGTCATCATCTTCATGCTGCTGGTCTATGGGCGCGGCGAACGGGTCACGAGCTGAGGCACAACTGATCGATACGAGCCGAGGGGTGCCCACCTCTCCCTACGGGAGAGGTGAACCCAGATGATCGATCGTACTTAATTTCATCCCGCTTTAGCCTTCCAGCTCAGCGTAACGTTGCCACCACAAGCGCAATGGCTATCAAAACCCGTCGTCTCGTCACTGGCTTTCTCTCTACACCGCAGCCCGCGTATTCAGATAGATCGAATACAGCGAGGTCTGGCCGCAGATGTAGAGCCGGTTGCGGCGGGGGCCGCCGAAGCAGACGTTGGCGACGATTTCCCCGACTGGGACCGTGCCGATATGCGTGCCGTCAGGCGCGTAGCAGAAAACGCTGCGGCCGGCCGACGTCCAGATGTTGCCATGGATGTCGCAGCGGAAGCCGTCGTAGAGGCCCTCGGGACAGGTGGCGAACAGCGTGGCGTCTCCGGTCGTTTGCTGTCCTTCCACCTTGTAGGACCAGATCGTTGCGGGCAGGCCAGGGACATGCGTGGCGCCGGTGTCGGCGACGTAGAGCAGCGTCTCGTCGGGCGAGAAAGCCAGCCCGTTCGGCTGCACCCGGTCGGATACGACGCGCGTGATCTTTCCGGTGTTGCCGTCGATCCGGTAGACGTTGCTGGTGCCGATCTCGGAGGGGCTCTGCTGTCCCTCGTAGTCGCTGTCGATGCCGTAGGTCGGATCGGAGAACCAGATCGAGTCGTCGGCCTTCACCACAACGTCGTTGGGCGAGTTCAGCCGGCGGCCGTCGAACTGGTCGGCCAGCACGGTGATCGAGCCGTTATGCTCAGTGCGGGTGACGCGCCGCATGAAATGCTCGCAACTGACCAGCCGTCCCTGCCGATCGACCGTATTGCCGTTGGAATTAAAGCTGGGCGAGCGGAACACCGAGACCGATGCATCGGTCTCGTCAAACCGCATCATTCGGTTATTGGGAATGTCGGACCAGACGAGGTAGCGGCCGGCTGGGAAATAGGCCGGGCCTTCGGCCCAGCGGCAACCGGTGAAAAGCTTCTCGAGATTGACATGACCGATGACCAGCCGCTCGAAGCGCGGGTCGTGGGTGACATAGGGGAGCATGGGTCCTCCGCGATGAGCCGCAGGTTCTGAAAATTGCCCGCGTGCCGCTTCCTGTCACTCTGATCGACCTTGCCAGATTTGCAAGTGGCGTTTCAGACGTGGATGCCCGGGGCGAGCCGGGCATCACAAACCTGTGGAGGCCTACCGTCCGGCCTTTACTGCGACAGCTTCACGAAATTGGGAAACTTGAGCGTTCCTTCCGCGATGGCCTTCGGCCAGACCGTGATCTGCTTGCCGTCCTGCCACTGAAACACCAGACCGGTCACGGCGCCGGGCCCGGACTTGATGCCGTGTGTGAACTCGTCATTCTTGCCGTAGAACTGGATGCGGCCGATCGTGCCCTCGAAGTCCGTCTTCTCGAGCTCGGTGACCAGCTTGTCCGGATCGGTCGAGCCCGCACGCTTGATCGCATCCGTGATGATGTAGACCTCGTCATAGGCGGTATAGCCGGTATAGGCCGGCGGCGTGCCGAACTTGGCTTTGAAGCCCGCCGCGAACGGTTTGGTCTTCGGCGTCACCGCGACGTCTGGCGTCGCGACCGCCAGCGACGGCACGCCGTCGGCCGCGCCGTTGGTGTCGTTCCAGAAGGTCGGGCTCAAGGCCTGCGCGCTGATGCCGAACATCGGGATCGGCACCTGCTGGTTCTTCCACTGCACGGTCGGCTGCACGCCGACATGCGAGATGCCGGTGACGATCACGTCCGGCTTCTTGCTCTCCATGTTGTTGAAGATCGGCGTGAAGTCGGTGGTGTCAGGCGAGAAACGCACATGCTCGACGACTTTGAGGCCGGCCTTGGGCAGACAGGCTTCGTAGCCGATGTCGAGCGGCTTGGTCCAGGCCGCGTCCTCGCTCATGATGGCGACTGTCCTGAACTTGAGTTGATCGACGAGCAGGTCCTTTGCGGCATCGCAGACGAGCTGCGCCTGCGCGGCGGAGGTCAGGTAGCCATGGAACGTATATTTGTTCTTCTCGTAGTCGTTGTGGATCGCCTTGGTGATCTCGTTCGACGCAGCGCCCGGCGTGATCAGCGGCATCTTCAGCCGCGCCGCCCAGGGCTCCAGCGCCAGAACGACTTCGCTGATATAGCTCGCGATCACCGCGGACACCTTGTCCTCGCTCACGGCGCGCTGGAAGGCACGCACCGAATCGGCCGATGAGCTCTTGTTGTCATAGGTGACGATCTCGACCTTGCGGCCGAGCACGCCGCCCCTGGCGTTGATCTCGTCGGCGGCGATTTGCGCGCCGCCCGGCGTCGCAGCACCCGCGATCGACTGTACCTCGGCGATGACGCCGATCTTGATGGGGTCACCGGACTGCGCGTAGGCAGGCGCCGCGAGGCACAGCGCCAGTGCGGAGGCGAGAAGAAGGTTGCTGCTAAGGCACTTCGATACTGGCATGCTTGTCTCCCTTGCTGTGTTTTATTGTCGTTATGGCAATCGTCAGAGATATCCGGCGCCGGCCTCCGCCGCGAACCGCCCGGGATCGCCCTCCCAGACGATCCGTGCATGCTCGAGCACGTAGACGCGGTCGGCGTGGGGAAGGGCGAAGGTCACGTTCTGCTCGCCGAGCAGCACCGTGATCGACGTGGTCTGCCGCAGCTTCTCCAGCGCCTTGGACAATTGCTCGAGGATGACGGGCGCGAGCCCCAGCGTCGGCTCGTCCAGGATCAGGATTTGCGGCTGCATCATCAGCGCGCGGCCGATCGCGAGCATCTGCTGCTCGCCGCCGGACAGCGTCTGCGCCAGCTGTCCCTGGCGTTCTTTCAGGATCGGGAACAGCTCGAACAGCCAGGCGAGTTGCGCCCCGCGCGCCGCGTCGGTCAAATGCTGGCCGCCGAGATCGAGGTTTTCGCGCACCGTCATCTCGCCGAACAGTTCGCGCGATTCCGGGCATTGCACGAGGCCGCTGCGCGCGATTTTCGCCGCGCTCGTGCCCCGCAGCTTCTCGCCGCTGCGCAGGATCTCGCCGCCATAGGGCAGGAAGCCGGAGATGGTGTTGAACAGCGTGGTCTTGCCGGCGCCGTTGAGGCCGACGATCGAGACGAACTCGCCCTCATGGACGTGGATCGAGACGTTCTCCAGCGCCTGGGCCTTGCCGTAAAAGACGCTGACATTCTCGACCTGCAGCAGCGGGACCTTGTCCTTGAAGCTCGTCTCGGGCCGCGCATGGGTCTGGATCGCGCCGCCGAGATAGACCCGCCGTACGGTCTCGTTCTTCATCACCTCGTCGGCCTTGCCGGTGACGATCTCCTCGCCGAGGTACATCGCGAGCACGCGGTCGACGAGCGCGGCGACGCTCTTGACGTTGTGGTCGACCAGCATCACCGCGCGGCCCTCATCACGAAAACTGCGGATCAGGTCGGAGAAGACGTCGACCTCGGCCCGCGTCAGGCCGGCGAAGGGTTCGTCGACCAGCACCACCTTCGGGTCGCGTGCGATCGCCTTGGCAAGCTCGAGCCGGCGCAGATCGGCAAAAGGCAGCGTCGGCGGACGTCGGCTCATCACGGCGCCTAGCCCGACGCGGTCCGCGATCCACTTGGCGCGTTCAACCAGTGCCTTGTCGGGAAACAGCATGAACAGGCTGTCGGGCAGCAGAGCCACCATGATGTTCTCCAGCACGGTCTGCCGGTTCAGCGGCCGTGAGTGCTGGAACACCATGCCAAAGCCCTTGCGCGCGATCTTGTGCGCGGGGAGACCTGCAACGTTCTCGCCCTCGAACACGACTTCGCCGGCAGTTGGGCGCTCGATCCCCATCACGCTCTTCATCGCAGTGGACTTGCCCGAACCGTTCGGCCCGATCAGGCCGAAAATCTCGCCGCCGTTCACCTCGAAGCCGAGGTTCTTTACCGCCGTCAAGCCGCCGAAGCGTTTGGTGAGGCCGCGGACTTCGAGCACAGGCCTGTTTGCAATCTTCTGATCCATCACGAGCGCGCCTCACGCGAGAGGGCTGCTCCGAGGAAGCCGCCGGGGAAGAACAGCACGACGAGGAGGGCGACCGCCGAGACGATGAAGGTCGCGAGCTCGCCCGTCGGCCGCAAAAATTCGCCGGCGACGATCAGGAAGATCGCGCCCAAGGCAGCGCCGAGCACGGTGCGCCGGCCGCCGAGCACCGCCGAGACGATGACGTTCACGCCGACCGCGACGTCGACCACGGTGCCGACGGAGGCGGTGCCGAAGTAGAACACCAGCAGTGCGCCGGAGAGACCGGAGAAGAACGCGCTGACGACAAAGGCGGCGAGCTTGTGCTTGACGATGTTGAAGCCGAGGGCGCCGGCCTGCACCGGGTCCTGGCCGCTTGCCTGGAGCACGAGCCCGATCGGTGATTGCGACAGGCCGTAGAGGATCGCGGCCGAGATCGTCATGAAGCCGAGCGCGATCCAGTAGTTGGCGCCGGCGTTGATGGTGATGACATCGGGGATCGTGAGCCCGATCTCGCCGCCGGTGAGATCGGCGAACACCACGACGAAGTTTTGCAGCATCAGGACCGCGACCAGCGTGGTCAGGCCGAAATAGGGGCCGCGCACCCTGAGCGCCGGCAGCGCCAGCACGAGACCGGCGATGACGGAGGCGAGCGCGCCGAGCACGATGCAGAGATAGACCGACCAGCCGAACTGGTTGTTGAGGATGCCGGCCGTGTAGGCACCGACGCCGATCAGGAAGGTGGGCCCGAAGTTGACCTCGCCAGCGAAGCCGAACAGGAGGTCCCAGGCCATGGCGAAGACGCCGAAATAGAAGGCGACGGTGAGCAGGCCGAGGACATAGCCGGAGACGTAGAGCGGCAACGTCGCCGCGATCAGGACGAGCGCGAGCGAGACGAAGAACAGGCGCGAGGTGAAGAAACCGGACATCTCAGCGCCTCCCCAGAAGGCCCTGGGGCCGGATGTACATGACGACCACCAGAAGCAGCAGCGCCGGAATGGTGCGATAGGCGGGCGAGACCAGATAGGCCGTGATGGTTTCGAGATATCCGACGACGAAGGCCGCGATCAGCGAGCCGGAGACGCTGCCGAGGCCGCCGAGCACCACGATCGAGAACGCGCTCGCCGTGAGCGGGCCCACGCTGTAGGAGCTGACCCCCAGGAACATCCCGAGCAGCACGCCCGCAATGCCCGCCAGCACGCCGTAGATCGCCCAGACCACGATGTAGATGTTGGTGAGCTCGAGGCCGAGCAGGGTGACGCCGCGCGGATTCATCGAGGCCGCCAGCACCGCCTTGCCGGTGCGGGTGCGGTTCACGAGCAGCCAGAGCAGGGCGATGACGAGGCAGCACACGACCGCGGTGAAGATCTCGTTGCGCGGCGTGCGGACGCCGAGAATGTCGACGACGCCCTCGACGATCGGCAGCACGGTCTTGGCGTTGTTGGTGAAGAAATAGGCGATCAGCTCCTGGATCATGATGCCCCACAGCAGCGTGCCGGTGAGGACGAAGATCTCCTTCTCCTCGTTGGGGATACGGCGGGAATCCTGGATCGGCTTCACCACCGCGAAGTAGGTGGCAAAGGCGGTGACGAGGGCGACGGCCACCCCGATCAGCGCGCCGGAATAGGTGTCGACGTGCAGGATGCTGGCGGCGGCCCAGGCCGCCACCGCTGCGGCCACCATGATGGCCCCGTGGGAGAGGTTGAGCACGCCGGAGACGCCGAAGATCAGGGTGAAGCCGGTTGCACCCAGAGCGTAGAGGGCGCTGATGGCAAAGCCATCGATCAGGATCTGGAATGCTTGCATCTACGATTGGCAATCTGGTGTTTGAAAGGCAGTCTCGCTGCCTCTTTGGAGGAAAGGTGCTGCGTCCGCCGCATGTGAAAGCTCCCGGGAGTTGGCCCGGGAGCTGTTCTGATCAGTTCGTGGTGAGCTTGATGAAG
Source organism: Bradyrhizobium sp. CB82 (assembly GCF_029714405.1). Lineage (NCBI taxonomy): Bacteria > Pseudomonadati > Pseudomonadota > Alphaproteobacteria > Hyphomicrobiales > Nitrobacteraceae > Bradyrhizobium > Bradyrhizobium sp. CB82. The sequence continues at coordinate 2,644,834 of NZ_CP121650.1, forward strand.
CTCGGGAACTTGACGTCGGTCTTGGCGACGTCCCTGGGCCAGACCGCGATCTGCTTGCCGTCCTGCCATTGCAGCATCAGCCCGGTGATCAGGCCCTTGCCGTATTTGATCGAATGGGTGAACGGATCGTCCTTCCCGTAGAACTGGACGCGGCCGATGGTGCCTTCCCAATCGGTCTTCTCCAGCGCATCGACCAGCTTGTCGGCGTCGGTCGAGCCCGCCCGCTTCACGGCGTCGGCGATGTAGTAGACCTCGTCATAGGCGGTGTAGCCGGCATAGGACGGATAGTTGCCGTACTTCTTCCGGAAACCTTCCGCGAACGGCACCGACTTCGGCGTCACCGCGACGCCGGGGCCGGAGACGCCCTGGTAGAGCACGCCTTCGGCCGCCTGGTTGGTGTCCTTGCCGAACGTCTCGTTGGTCGCCTGCGAGGCGATGCCGAACATCGGGATCGGCACCTGCTGGTTCTTCCACTGCACCGTCGGCTGCACGCCGACATGCGAGATGCCGGTGATGATCACGTCCGGCTTTGCGCCCTCGATCTTGTTGAAGATCGGCGTGAAGTCCGTGGTGTCGGGCGAGAAGCGGATGTGGTCGAGCACCTTCAACCCGACCTTGGGCAGGCATTCCTCGTAGCCGACGTCGAGCGGCTTGGTCCAGGCGGCGTCCTCGCTCATGATGACGGCCGACTTCATGTGCATCTTCTCGACCAGCAGGTCCTTGGCGGCGTCGCAGACCGAGAGCGCCAGCGCGGCCGAGGTCAGGTAGCCGTGGAAGGTGTACTTGTTCTTCGCGTAATCGGCGTGAACGCTCTTGCTGATCTCGTTGGAGGCGGCGCCCGGCGTGACGAACGGCGTCTTCAGGCGCGAAGCCCAGGGCTCCAGCGCCAGCACCACCTCGCTGATATAGCTTGCGATGACGGCGTTGACCTTGTCCTCGTTGACCGCGCGCTGGAATGCGCGCACTGAATCAGCCGAGGAGGAGTGATTGTCGTAGGAGATGATCTCGATCTTGCGGCCATCGACGCCGCCCTTGGCGTTGATCTCCTCAGCGGCGAGCTGCGCGGCCTGCGGGATCGATGCGCCGGCGATCGCCTGCGCCTCCGCGATCACGCCGATCTTGATGGGATCTGCTGCCAGCGCCGCGCCTGACCCGGTGATCAGTGCGCCGAACGCTGCCGCACCGAGGAATATCCGCAATGCACCAGGGAGTCTGTTTTTCACGTTGTTTCTCTCCTCTTAAAACAAGCCTCTTTTGAGCTATTGGGCGCGACTATAACGGCGAGGTCAATCTCGGCAAGTGAAACTGCATTCCGAATTGTGAGAGCCGGACTAAAGTCTAGCCCTGCGCAAATAGAGTGCAGCGAGGCTCGCTGTAGGCATGCAGATTCTGCTGACGGGCATGCATTCGCGTCCACCGCGAGGCGCAAGGCGCTCGCGACGCGAGCATGCACGGACCGACGCCCGCCCTCGATCACGAGATGCGAAGGCGGTCGCCCGGCCGACATTGTCGGGATAACGTCGCCCTGCGCAGGAAGGTCCTATTGATGGCTCAACTCGTTCAATGCCGCCTCGTCAACGAGCCGTTTGCCGATCCCGGACTGCTGGTCGATTTCAGGTTCGGGCGGCGCGCCATGTTGTTTGACCTTGGTGATCTGTCTTCTCTGGCCAATCGGGAATTGCTGCGCATCAGCGATATCTTCGTCAGTCACCGTCACATGGACCACTTTGCCGGCTTCGATCAGTTGCTGCGGGTCAGGCATCATCAGCCGGGCCGTTTGCGCGTGATAGGACCGCCCGGTCTCATCGCGGGCATCGCCGGCAAGCTGGCGTCGTATAGCTGGAATCTGCTGAACGAGGAGTCGCCGGGCTTCGAGATCGCTGCCGCTGAATTCTGTGATGGCCGGCTCGGCGACTGGACCGGCTTCTGCGCGAAGCGGCAGTTTCGCAGCTCGCCGCTTGACGAGCCATCCGTTGCACCGGGGCTGGTGTTTGCGAATGGCGATCTCCGGATCGAGGCTGCGACGCTCGATCACGGGATTCCCTGCCTTGGATTTGCGTTGCAGGAAACCCTGCGCGTTAATGTCTGGACATCCGGGCTCGCGCAGCTCGGCCTTCAGGTGGGCCCCTGGCTCAATGCCGCAAAGAGCGCGGTGCGGAAGGGCGCACATGAGGACGCATTGATCGAGATCGACGGCGCCCGGACGATCCCGCTGGGCGAGCTGACCCGGCACGCGCTCAAGGTCGCGCCCGGGCAACGCGTCGCCTACGTGACCGATGTTGCCTTCACCCCGGCCAACGCCGAAAAGATCGTCGCGCTCGCGCGTGGTGCCGATCACCTCTTCATCGAGGCGGCGTTTGCCGGTGATGATGCGCAACTTGCTTCCGAGCGCCTTCACCTGACCGCGGCGCAGGCCGGATATCTCGCGCGGGAAGCAGGCGTTAAGCGGATGACCACGTTTCATTATTCTCCGCGCTATCTGGAGACGCCGGATCGGCTGCGGAATGAGGCGGAAGCTGCTTTCTCCGGCCAATCTAGGCCGGCTTGAGCAATGCTCGGGCTCGCGATCAACGCGCTTGCAGCAGCGACGGATCGAGTGGCTGGAGCCGGGCAGGATCGAACGGCGCTAGATCGACGTTGCGTGCTGCGCCCTCAGTGATCAAGTCCGCCAGCGCTTCGCCGGTCACAGGCGCATTGAGGATGCCCCAGACATTATGTCCGGTTGCAACGTAAAGGCCTTCGCTGGTCGGCACTCTGCCGATCAGCGGCAGGCCGTCCCGCGTGACCGGGCGGAAGCAGGCCTGCTGCGCGATGATCCTGTCGGCGCGAAAGGCCGGCGACAGCCGTTCGGCGATCGCTTGCAGGCGATCGATGGCGTCCTGGTCCGGCGTCACGGCCGCGGGGTCCACTGGCAGCGGTGCGACGTCCGAGAATGCTGTGATCAGCGTGCTGCCATCCGCGCGCGGAAAAACCTCGATCGATATTGCGCCGCCGCTCTCGTCATACTCCAGGAACAGCGCCTCGGCCGGGACCTCCGTGCCGGTATCGTACACGATGCTCGGACTTCGCTGGCCGTACACGGCGGGCAGCCGCATCCATTGGGTCGCCAGCAGCGACCATGGTCCCATGGCGACGACAATGGCATCCGCCTCGATGACGCCGCCATCGATCCCGACGCCTTTCACGGTCGTACCATTCGCATCGCGCGCGATGCCGGTGACGCGACCCTGGCGCAGCGCGGCGCCCTGCGCGAGCGCCGCGTTCATCATGGCCGAGGTGAACTTGCGCGGATGGACTATGGCCGTCGTATCCGTCGTGCCGAGCCGGTGCGCGATCACGACGCCATTGCACAGCCAGCCGAGCGCGGAGGGCGTGTCACGCTGCGCCTCATCGCCCGCAACGAAGCCGCCATAGGCGGTCATACGGCGGTAGGCCCAATCGCCCGCGACCTCGTGCGGCAGTTGCGCGTGAAGCGCAAAGCTGCGCCGCGCCAGCGCATCGAGCGGCGTGCCGGCGCACCAGTCGAGCGCCAAAAATCCGCCGGCCTTGCCGGATGCCGCAGCGGCCACCTCGGTCCTTTCGACGACGATGACATCGACGCCGCGGCGGCTGAGGAAATAAGCGGTGCAGGCGCCGATCACGCCGCCGCCGCAGATGACAACGCGCATGGCGTCTCCCCTGGCAATCCGGTCACGCATCAAAGCGACTACCAAGACAATTCGGCGCCGGCGGGGCACGCCGGCGCCTCGTCGTGATCCGGCTCGCGCTGCTTCAGCCTGGCGCTGCGCCCTGCGTCGCGGTGTAGACGGCGTAGAGCGACTGGCTCGCGGCCATGAACAGGCGGTTGCGCTTGGGACCGCCGAAGCAGACGTTGCCGCATACCTCCGGCAGGCGGATGCGGCCGAGCAGCTTGCCTCCCGGCGACCACACCGTCACGCCACTATAGCCGACGGCGCGCCCTGCATTGCTGGAGGACCAGACATTGCCGTTGACGTCGCAGCGCACGCCGTCCGGCCCGCACTTCACGCCGTCGATCACGCAATCGGTGAAGAGCTTCTGGTTTGAGAGCTTGTTATCGCTGCCGACGTCGAACACGTGGATATCGCCCTTGCCGCCCGCACCTGTGTCGCCCGGACCCTTGCCGGTCGAGACGACGTAGAGCTTCTTGAAATCGGGCGAGAAGCAGAGGCCGTTGGGATCCGGCACCTGGTCTTCGCTGACCACGAGGTCGATGCGGCCAGTGGGGTCGATGCGATAGCAATTGGTCGGCAGCTCGCGCTTGCCCGGCGCGAAGCCGGCGGGCTGTCCGATCCGCGGATTGAGCTTGCCGCCGGCATTGCTCGGGCCGCCCGGGCCGTCAGGCTCGCCCTCATAGAGCTGGCCGCCATAGGGGGGGTCGGTGAACCAGTAGCTGCCGTCTGGATGGGCGACGACGTCGTTCGGCGAGTTCAGCTTCTTGCCATTGTAGGAATCGCAGAGCACAGTCGCGGTGCCGTCGTGCTCGTAGCGCGTGACACGGCGGGTGAGATGCTCGCAGGAGAGCTGGCGGCCCTGGAAGTCGAACGTGTTGCCGTTGGAGTTGTTGGAAGGCGCACGGAACACGCTGACGCGACCGTCGTCCTCGGTCCAGCGCATCTGCCTGTTGTTGGGGATGTCGCTCCACACCAGATACCGGCCCTGTGCGCTCCACGCCGGACCTTCGGCCCACAACAACCCCGTATACAGGCGCTTGATCGCCGTGTTGGGTTGCGCAAGGCTTTCGAACGACGGATCGACCGCGATGACATCGGGATCAAAGAAATAGGTGGTCGGCGCGCCGTTCGGACCGAAATCGCGCGGCGGCGTTGTGATCGTCGTCGGCGGCGCCGCCGGCGCGTTCTGCGCCAGCGCGGCGCCGGCGCCCGTCATTGTGGCGCCTGCAGCGATCGCAAGGCCCTGGACGAGTGATCGTCGTGAAAGCGTGGTCTCCGGATCGCGCTGTTGGGAATCGCACAGTTGGCGTGTCATTGCTTCCTCCCGGTGGGGTTCGCCGGCCGGTTGATCCCGGCCGAGCAACTTCAGGTTAGTCCGGCCCGCGGTCCGTTTCGAGAGCGAGCACCATTCAACGCGCGGAAAAAAGGCGTGCAGCGCAAGACGATATGATCCGCTCCAACAAATTGCTGTCACAAAGCCCTCGCGCCGGACCATCCGTCGTGGAGCCCGGGCAATGAGTTCCCGCATTCGGTAAACGTTATTGACGTGTTGGCGGGGCGCTCTCAAGAAAAAAACAAGCTGATCTAAAGCTAAAACCAGATCGGATCTTGCATCTTTTTGCGTCGTTCCGCCGACCAATGATGGAGGCAGTCTCCTTCGACAGGCCGGTATCGAGCAGGAGCGAAAGAACCAAGACCAAGTATCGAGCCGCTGATGAGAGCTCGGCCGACCTCGGTGGTCCAAGACGGCGACAGAATGGGCCTGTTCTGTGCAGCTTGGTCATAACGATGGTGCACCTATGAGACGACGGGATTTCCTACGGTTTGTCGCCGGCGCCGCGGCTTGGCCTGCCGTTGCGCGCGCGCAAGGAGCACGAAAGGTCTACCATATCCTTTGGTTATCCACCGGCTCCGAACCAGATCCGTTCCTGGACGGATTTCGCGAGGGGCTGCGCGCGCTGGGATATGTCGAGGGCAGGAATTTCACCCTCGTGAAATACTATGGAAATCAAGCTGCATTGCGCCCGGTCATCTCCGAATTGAGACGCGGCGACGTGGATCTTGCGGTGTCCAGCGGTCCCGCGACGCGCGCCATGACGACAGTCAAGGACATCCCCGTCCTGTTCGCGCTGAGCGGGGACCCCGTCGCGTTGGGCGTGGTCAAGAGTCTCGCACAACCCGGCACCAATTTCACCGGCAGCACGTTTCTTTCGCTCGAATTGGCCGGCAAGCGCGTCGAATTGCTCAAGGACATCTATCCAAGGCTGCGAAGGCTCGCGGTGCTTTCCAACACCGACCATCCCGGGGAACCGTCGGAATGGCACGCCACGCTGCAGACGTGCACCGGCCTCGGTATCAAGCCCAGCTATATTCCTTTCGCTGGCGCAGGCGAGCTGAACAACGCGCTCGAAGAGGCGAGCGGTGAGGACGTCGATGCCATGCTCGTTTTTCCTGATGTTGTGACGATGGTCGACCGGGCAAAACTCGCGGAGTTCGCGCTGGCGCACCGGCTGCCTTCGATGTTCGGCTGGTCCGAGTATTGCGAAGCCGGTGGTCTCCTGAGCTACGGCGCCAATCAGCGCGCGACCTACCGTTGGCTGGCGAGCTATGCCGACCGGATCCTGCGCGGCGAAGATCCTGCCGCTCTTCCCGTTATGCGGCCGGAAAAATTCGAACTGGTGATTAATCTCAAGACAGCTCGGCTCCTGGGCATTGAGTTGGACACGTCCGCCATACTGTTTCGCGCCAACAAGGTTATCGCCTGAGATCGAGATGTCGGAAGGGTCTGCGCAAGAATCCTTGACTGGCTACCGTGGGAGAACGAGCCCGCGTCGCTCTCTCTTTTACAAGTACTTCGTCACTCTGTTTGTCGCAGCGCTCGTGCCTCTCGTACTCGGTGCGGCAGTGGAAGCGTCGTTCGGCTATCGAGACCAGCGCCGCCATATCAGCGAGGTCCTCCAGGCTGAGGCTCGCGGCGCCGCAAGCAGAATAGAGGCGTTCACTGACGAGATTCGCGACCAATTGGGCTGGGTCGTGCAGTTTCCCTGGCTGCAGGGGGACGATGACCTGCACCGTATCGACGCGCTGCGCCTGTTGCAGCAGGTCCCCGCAATCGTCTCCGTTTCGCTGCTCGACGAAACAGGAACCGAACGGGTCTTCGTGTCCAGGCTGCGTCTGAACAGGACGGGCCGGGGCGTCGATATGTCTGCGGATCCCGCGGTCATCGGCGCGCGCGCCAATAAGGTCTGGTACGGTCCAGTACAGTATCAGCACGAGTCCGAGCCCTATATGAGGATCGCGGTTGCCGGAAATCTTCCGGCGGCTGGAGTTGCCGTTGCCGAGGTGAATCTGAAGCTGATCTGGGATGTCATTGCCGCTATCAGAATCGGCAACACTGGCCACGCCATCGTGGTCGACGATTCCGGACACCTGATCGCCCATCCTGACATCAGCCTGGTCCTGCGCGGACGTAGCGGCTCCGAGGACTTCGGCCGGATCAGACATCTTTTGGGCACCACGAGTGGGCGCGCGGTCCTGACCGGAGACAGGGGCAGGCCGGTTGTTGCGCTTTCGGTGCACGTTGCCGAAGTCGGCTGGACGGTGATTGCCATGCAGCCGGTCCTGGAGGCGTTCGCATCGATCCGCGCAGCATTGTGGCGTTCGTCTCTTCTCATCGTCCTCGGCCTGCTGATCGCACTCGCGCTGGCCTATTGGCGGGCGCACCGCATGTCGGGTCCGATCAAGCAGTTGGAGGAGGGGGTCGAGCGGATCGGTACCGGACAATTCGCGCACCGCATCAGGATTTCCAGTCGCGATGAATTGGAGCAGCTCGCCGTCCGCTTCAACGAGATGGCATCCGAGTTGGCGATCTCGCAACAGAAGTCCGTCCGCATCGACCGTCTGAAGCAGTTTCTCGCGCCACAAGTCGCTGAATTGGTCGAGCACTCCGACGAACTACTCGAAGGACGGCGGCGCGAGGTTGTCGCGGTCTTTGGTGATTTGCGCGGCTTCACCGCCTTCTCCGCGCGCGCCGAGCCGGACTCCATCATGACAGTCCTGCGGGAGTACTATGCAGCGGTCGGGGCGGTCACGACCCGCCATGAAGCGACACTGATCCGCTTTGCCGGCGACGGAGTGATGCTGCTCGTCAACGCGCCGGTTGCCTGCGACGACCCAGCGAACCACGCTGTTCGGCTCGCGATCGATCTGCAGGTGGCGGTGCAGTCAGTTGCGGGAAAGTGGTGCGCCGCCGGCCATGCCATCGGTTTCGGTGTGGGCATCGCGATGGGAATGGCGACGGTTGGCACCGTCGGCTATGAAGGTCGGCTCGACTACACCGCCCTGGGCAACGTCGTTAATCTGGCGTCCCGGCTGTGCGGCCTCGCAAAGGACGCGCAAATCCTGACCGATCCGGTGGTCGCCGAAGGAGTGAGAGATACCATTCCCCTTCTTTCGGTCGGAAGGCAGATCATCAAGGGATACGATCAACCCTTGGAGATATTTGCTGTCGTACAAACCGATATGCCTCCGAAGCACCCGGATTCCGAACCACGTCAGATGGAAATCGAAACCTTGTGAAGCCTGGCCTCCATAGCGCGGCGGCCCGCGCTTGCCCGTTGACACACGGCGGCAAAGACCTACGCTGCGCACCGTCGAAAATGAGACCGGCGGGCAAGCCGCGCAGAGAAGAGCAACATCCATCATGGCTTCACAATCACCACTGCCGCGCCGCACGCTTGGCCGGACCGGGCTTGAGGTCTCCGTCCTCGGCTTCGGGACCGCCCCTCTCGGTGACCTTTTCCTCAGGCTTGACGACCAGACGGCGATCGCCGCCGCGGAGCGGGCGTTCTCGCTTGGCGTCAATCTGCTCGACACCTCCCCGCTCTACGGCTACGGCCTGTCGGAGCACCGCTGCGGCACCGCGCTGCGGCGCGTGGCCCGCGAGGACGTCGTCCTCTGCACCAAGGTCGGCCGCTGGATGGACGCGTTCCACGCCCCGGAGAACCGGTCGGGTTTTGTCGGTGGCCAGCCGCACAGGGCGGTGGTCGACTATTCCTATGACGGCACGATGCGCTCGGTTGAGCAGTCGCTGCTTCGACTCGGCACCGACCGGATCGACCTGCTGCTGATCCACGATGTCGACGTCTGGACGCACGGTGCTGCCGCGATCGAAGATCGATTTCGCGAGGCGATGTCCGGCGCCTATGTGGCGCTCGACAAGCTCCGCTCGGAGGGGGTGGTCGCAGGCATCGGGATCGGCGTGAACGAAGCCGACATGTGCGTGCGCTTTGCCAAAGCCGGCACGTTCGACGTGATGCTGCTGGCCGGGCGCTATTCGCTGCTGGAGCAGCCGGCGTTGAAGGAATTCTTGCCGCTGGCGCTTGAGCAGGGCATTGCCGTGCTGCTCGGCGGCGTCTTCAATTCGGGCATTCTCGCTACTGGTGCGGTCAAGGGCGCCAAGTACAACTATCAGGACGCGCCGCCGGAGATCGTGGCGAGGGTCACCGAGATCCAGCGCGTCTGCGAGGCGCATCGCGTGGCGCTGCCAACGGCCGCCGTGCACTTCGCTCTCGGCCACCCGGCCGTGGCGAGCGTGGTGCTGGGGGCGCATAGTCCGGAGGAGGTCGAGCGCAACGTGGCCGCGCTCACCACCAAGGTCCCGAGCGCGCTCTGGGCCGATCTGAAGGCCGCGCGCCTGCTCGATGCGGATGCGCCCGTGCCCGCGTGAGCAAGGCGATCGGTGCTATTTTCCGGCGCCCGTCGTCAGTCCGCTGACGATGTAGCGCTCAAGGAAAATGCCGACCAGGACGAGCGGCGCGATAGCCGCCGTCGACAGCGCCGCCATCGACCACCAGTTGATGCCCTGCGAGCCGGTCTGGCTCGCCACCATCACCGGCAGCGTCTTCGCGTCGGTGCTGGTGAGGAGGGCGGCAAAGAAATATTCGTTCCAGCACAGCACTAGCGAAAGGATGAACGCGGCGACCATTCCGGGCACCGCGAGCGGCAGGATGATGCGCAAGAACGCGCCCCAGGTCGACAGGCCATCCACGAAGGCGGCCTCATCGAGCTCGATCGGAATCGCGTTGAACTGGTCGCGCATGATCCAGATGACGATCGGCAGCACCGTCAGCGTGTAGAGCAGGATCAGGCCGAACGTCGTGTCGAGCAGCGCCAGGGCCTTGTAGAGCACGAGGAAGGGCAGCGCGAGCACGACCGGCGGCAGGATCAGCTGCGACATGAAGAAGAACAGGATGTCGTCATTGCGCATCCAGGCGAATTTGTAGCGGAAGCGGCTCAGGCCGTAGGCGGCGAGCGATCCGAGGGCGAGCGCGAGCAGCGATGCGCCGACCGAAGTGATGATGCTGTTGACGAAGCGGTTCGTGAACTCGGAACGCGCGGTCGAGGTCCCGAACAGCGTATCGGGCGACAGGCCGAGCGAGCGCCAGCCTTTCCAGTCCGGCTGGAAATCGACCCAGGGGATCAGGTGCGCCTGAGTCACATCGACCGCCGATTTGAACGAGGTCGTGACGGTCCAATAGATCGGAAACAGGCAGATGAAGGTCCAGAGCAGCAATGCGGCGTAGATCAGCGTGCGGCCGAGCGTGCGCCTGGCGCGCGGCCCCGCGGGATGTTTGCGGTTCGGCTTCGATGCTACGCTCCACATGGCCAATCGCTCAAACTCCCTTTGCTCTACACGACCTTCTGAGTCCAGCGCTTCGACAGGCGCAACATCAGCGTCAGCAGCACGATGATCAAGAGCAGATAGACCATGGCGAGCGCCGTGCCGTATCCGACGTTGGAGCGGTCGCGGTAGACGCGGTAGATGAAGCTCGACACCGTGTCGGTGGCCCCGCCGGGGCCGCCGGCCGTCACGTTGATCACGATGTCGGCGAGCTTCAGCTTGAAGATGATGCGGATGATCAGGACCGTGATGCTGACCGGCAGCATGATCGGGAAGGTGACGTGCCAGAACGACTGCCAGCCATTCGCGCCGTCGACCTTGGCCGCTTCCTGCACCTCCTTCGGCATCGCTTGCAGGCCTGCGAGCAGGATGATCATGATGAAGGGGATCGAGACCCAGGCGTCCATCGCCTGGATGCTGAACCGCGCCATCCAGGGCGAGGCGAAGAATGCCGGGTTGTCCCAGCCGAGATAGCGCGCCAGCGTGGCCGCCGGGCCGAAACGATATTCCAGCAGCGACTTGCCGATCATCCAGCTTACCGCGACCGGGCTGAGCATCATCGGCAGCAGGAAGACCACGCGGAAGAATTTTCGCGCGCGGATCTCGGCGCTGAGCAGCAGCGCCAGTCCGAACGCGATCGCATATTCGCCGAGCACCGCGACGGTGTAGAAGACCATGTTGCCGAGCGCATTCCAGTAATAAGTGTCGTTCAGCATGCCCCTGAGATTGTCGAAGCCGCTGAAGCGCGGGCCCTCGATCGAGCTGAGATTCCAGTCAAGCGAGGCGATATAGATCCCGAAGATCGTCGGGAAGATCACGACGGCGACGGTGAAGAACACCGCCGGCAGCAGGAACAGCGCCCGCTGGCCACGCTCGCCACGGGTCAGAACCCGTCCGACGCCAAAAGCAACGGCCCAGACCAGGTAGGCGATGAGGATCGGACGCCAATCGGAAAATCCGGCGCCAGTTGCGCCGGTCGTGTGCAAGACCTGAATAAGAACGACAAGCGCGAAGCCGAGCGAAGCCAGCAGAACAAGCGCGCGGCCAGCGGCCTTCCTGCTGCCGGGCGCGCGCTTCGCCGCTGGCTGGTGGTGCAGGTCGTCGCTTACGGATACGGAATTCTGCATCGAGATGAGTCGCATTCAGTGCCGGTTATGCGGCCGGGCAAGTTTTCGGCTGGCGCGGAGCGCCAGCCGAGGGTAGATGATCTCGCGTAATCGCGCTACACGCCGAGCGAGGCCTTATAGAGCCCGATCTGCCGCTCGCGGCCGATCTGGTCGGTCAGCTTCTCCCAGGCCGCGGCGATGTTGTTCGCCCCGGTCTGCGGGTCGACCTTGCCGGCGAAGATCTTCGTCAGCTCGTCTTCCGCAATGCTGTAGTACTGGAAGATGCCGGGGATGCGCGGCTCGACGGCCCTGTTGGGGTGGTTGTAGGAGCCGATCTGCGAGTTCAGGTAGGATGTAATATATTTCCTGTCATAGCCCGCTGCGACCCACTCATCGTACTGGAAGTGGCTGGTCCGGTGGGCCTGGAAGCCGGACGGGTACAGCACCATCCAGAACGAGAGGTCCTTGCCGCCGAGATGCGCGGCCGCGCTCCACGCCGCCTTGTGCTTCTTCTCGTCGCCATTGACGCGCGCCATTACGTAGATGCCCCAGCCGAGATAGGCACAATTCGGCGCGTGGTTCGGGCCGCTTGGCAGCTTCTCCCATTTGCCGGTCTTGGAATTATAGACATCGTCCGAGCCCGGCAGGATGTCGAAGCCGACGGTGTCGCCGATGACCGAGGTGTCGCTCGCCTTCGCCACCTGGCCGATGTCGCCCCACCAGGGGATCATCGAGCCGATGCCGGCCAGGAATTGCTGGAAGCCGGTGGTGTTCGGATCGGCGTTGAGCTGATCGGCCGGCTCGGACGGCAGCGCGTCGATCACGTCCTGGATGGCGCGCACCCAGGCCGGATTGTTGATGCGCGGCTTCATCGTGTCGACGTCGAACAGCCAGGCCTTGTCGTCGGGATGCTTGGCGTAGGCCGTGGCGCGGCTCCCAAGGAAATAGAAGCCGAACCCGCCCCAGGGCTTGGGCGCATCGAGATAACCGTAGACGTTCTGGCCCTTGAACTTCTGGCCCTTGAGGAATTTCGTCACCGCCTGGACCTGCTGCCAGGTCTTCGGCACGCCCCACTCGCTCGCATTGCCGGCATCCTTCCAGGCCTTGGCGAGGGCAGGGTCAGAGAAGACATCGGTGCGGTAGTTGAAGTTGTGGCAATCGCCGTCGATGGTGACGCGATAGGTCTTGCCGTTCCAGGTGCCGACGGGCGGCTTCAGATAATCGACATAGTCGTCGATATCGATCTGCTTCTTGACCCAGTCCGGCATCTCCGACGCCAGGCCCTTGCCGCAGACATCGCCTTCGAACGGTGCACCCATCTCCAGGATGTCGAAATCGACCGTGCCGGTCGCGATCGCCTGCTGGAGCCGCGGGTTGTAGTCGGCCTGGGCGAGATCGATCCAGGAGATCTTCGCGCCCGTATAGGCCTCCCATGGCTTGAGGAAGCCGCGGAACAGGAGGTTGTGCAGGTTCTGATTGTTCAGTCCCATGAAGGAGAGCTCGACGCCTTTGAACTCGCCTTCCTTGATGCTTGCCTTGGTCGGACCGAGGCAGAGCTCGCCGACCTTCTGCCAGTCGGCATCCGTCGGCGCGCCCTTGCCCACGCCTGGAATTTGCCCAATCTGCGCGCGAAGATTGTTTTGTGCGAGCGCAATCTCCGAGAACGTGCCGAGCGCTCCGCTCGCGCCCAATGCCGCGGCGCTTGCCGCACCCTTCAGCACCGTACGCCGGTTCGCATGGAGTGCGGAAAGCCAATCATAATCTTGCTGTTTCATCGCGATACCCTCCCTTTTGACCTTCTTGATGTGAAGTTTGACCTTCTTGATGTGAAGTCTGAGTCACCGGAGCACATCGAGGATGGGCTTCGGTGTCGTCGTGATGAGTGACAGATGCCGCATCGAGTATGCAACGGCGCATATCAAAGTCAACGAATGCACGCCGAGTTCAGGCCGAGTGCGCCGGCGATGACCAGCAGACTCCTCGCGATGCCGCGCTGCAAGATGAATGCGCCGGCGCGATGATGTGCAGCCATCGCCGATGATGAGCGCGCCGGTTCCGTAAGCGCGACATCATCTCGATGTCATATTCATGCCGGCGGTCTCGTGTGGCCGTCGCGTTGACCGGGCGGGGCCGTGTTCACCTCAAGCCGCATCGGGCGGGATGACGCCCTTCTTGAAAATGAAGCAGCCATAGAAGCGCCGCTCCCCGGTCTGGATCACGCAATAGGATTTCTTTGCGAGCTCGTAGAAGGCGAAGCGCTCGATCGATCCCATCGGACTGGATCGTCCCTCCGCCGCGTCGATCTCGGCCTGAACCTCGCCCTGCACCTTCGGAATCTCGTTGGGCTGACCGACGACCTCCATGCGGGACGCCGGCTTGTCGACGAAGCTGTCGAGCGGCAGCACCGAGAGGATCGCGCGCGCGGCGCGAGCCGAGGTGACGTTGTCGATGCGGATGAGCTTCCCCAGCACGCTCTGGCGCGCGACCGCGTCGGCCGGAAAATTGGTGTCGCAAAGCACGAGATCGTCGCCGTGCCCCATGGACCGCAGTGCAAAAAGAACATCGGCATTCAAAAGAGGATCGATTGACTTCAGCATGCGGCATCTCCCGGGACACGGATCAGTTTCTTGGATTGACGACTATCCAACGTCACGGCGCCGCCGTCCATAACGACGTCAAGATTCCGCAAGTCCGGTTCAATCGGGTCGAACCGGACTTCGTTGTTTTTGCGTGCGGCCGTGGCACCAGCCGATCAGAGCAGCCCGTTCTTCTTGAGGATTTCGGGGGCGTTGTCCTTGGTGATCAGCATGGTCGGCAGGGTGATGACAGGTTGCAGCTTCTCTCCCTTGAGGAGCTTGACTGCCTGCCGCAGCCCTTCGGCGCCGGGCGTCGCATAGAGGAACGTCGCCGTGAGCTGCCCCTTGGCGACCCAGGTAACGCCTTCGTCCGGCAGCCCGTCGATGCCGAGAATGAACTTGATATCCTTGTCGCGGCCGGCGTCCTTGGCGGCAAGATAGGCGCCGTAGGCCATCGGATCGTTATGGCCGTACACCAGGTCGATCTTCTCGTTGTTGCGCAGCGCGGTCGTCATGATGTTGTAGGCCTTGTCCTGCTTCCAGTCGCCGGACTGGTTGTTGAGCAGGTTCTTGATGCCCGGCTCCTTGTCGGTGAAGGCGTGGAAGCCGTCGTGGCGGTCATGCGCGGGCTGGGTGCCCATGCCGCCCCAGATTTCGACGACGTTGCCGGCTGCCTTGCCCGGACCGCCGAGCAGCTTCACCGCATGCTCGCCGGCCGCCTTGCCGATCGCGACGTTGTCGCCACCGATGAACTGGGTGATGCGCTTGGTTTCGACGTTGCGATCGAGCACGATGACCGGAATCTTGGCGTCGATTGCCTTCTCGACGACGCCGGTCAGCCCGGCCGACTCCTTGGGCGAGATCAGGAGCACGTTGACCTGCTGCACAATGAGGTTTTCGCAGTCGGCGACCTGCTTCTCGGTCTTGTCCTGGCCGTCGGTGATGACGAGGTCGACATCAGGCTGGTTCTTCGCTTCCGCCTGGATGTCCTTGTTGAACTGCACGCGCCACGGCTCGAGCGTGGTGCACTGACTGAAGCCGACCTTCCACTTGGCGGCGGCTTTGGCCGGCCTCCAGCCGGCAGGTATGTAAACGGTCATGGCCGCACCGGCCATGGTGGTCGACAGTTTTAAGAATTCACGACGCTTCATCGAGATCCTCCCTTGCAAATTGCGCCTTTGCGGCGCTTGGCAGCCGATGGGATTCGGCTGTTTTCGGATCGACGCTCGCTTCCCACGACCGGCTGAATCGCCATCGCGAGATGAGCTGGCCGAGATTCTGCTCCTGCACCAGCACGGTGCAGACGATGATCAAGCCCTTCATCAGGAGCTGGACGTTGGAGTCGATGTTCTGAAGCTGGAGGATGTCCGACAGGAGCCCGAAGATCAGGACGCCGACGAAGGTGCCGGCGAGGCCGCCGCGGCCGCCCATCAGGCTGGTGCCGCCGATCACCACCGCGGCGATGGCGTCGAGTTCGAGCCCGGCGCCCGCATCGGGCTTGCCTTGCCGGTATTGCGCGACGAACAGCACGCCGGCGATCCCGGCGAGCAGGCCGGAGAGGAGATAGGCGGTGAACTGGACTTGCGCGACCTTGATGCCCGAGAGCTTCGCCGCCTCGACATTGCCGCCGATCGCATAGGCATAGCGGCCGAAGGTCGTGAAACGCAGGATCGCGCCGAACAGGATGATCGCGGCCAGGAAGAAAACGCTCGGTACCGGCAGCACGCCCCACAGCATCGAGCGCAGCAGCTCAAATGCTTCGGTCGCATTGGTTCCGGTGTAGACCGGCACCACGGCGTTGTCCTGGCCCGCCGTGAGGCGTGCGATGCCGAGCGCGCTGACCATCATCGCGAGCGTCACGATGAAGGGCTGCAGCCGGCCGCTGACGATCAGCAGTCCGTTGATCGCTCCGAGCGCAAGCGCGAGGCAGGGCGCAACGAGAAGGACGCCGAGAACGCCGAACTTGACCGGTACCTGGCTCGCCGTCCACCACGCAACAGCGGTCGCGACGATGATGCCGAGCAGCACCGGAATGCCGACGCTGCGCCGTGGCGACAGCGCGATCTCGCGGCGCCGCCCGGTACCGACATCGCGGCTGCGCGCAAGGCCTGCGAAGATGAAGCGCGCGGTCAGCGCCACGGCGACGGCACAGACGAGCACCGCTGCCGGCACGCCCATCACCGATGCCGACGTCCAGCCGGGCTTGGTGAGCAGCATTGCGCAGATCACCGTCGAGAAACCCATGACCGAACCGACCGATAGATCGATGCCGCCGAGCAGAATGACCAAGGTCATGCCTGTTGCCACGAGCCCCGTGATCGAGACCTGGCGCAGCACGTCGGTCAGGTTGGCGTAGGACATGAAGATGTTGTTGCCGGACGATGTGTGCGGAGAGGTGAGGGCGCCGATCAGGCAGATGATCAGCAGTCCCCAATAGAGCTTGGTGCGCGAAAGGAGCCTGAGTAGCGTCATGATGCCGTTTCCTGCGACCACGCCGCCATGCCCGGTGCGGCGAGGCGCATCACCTCCTCCTGTGTCGCGTTCTCGCGCGTCAGGAGGCCTGTCTGTCGTCCCTCGCACATCACGAGGATCCGGTCGGACAACAGGAGAAGCTCGGGCATTTCCGAGGTGACCACGACGATGCCGAGGCCTTGCCCGGCGAGGTCGAAGATGAGGCGATAGATTTCCTGCTTGGCGCCGATGTCGATGCCGCGGGTCGGCTCGTCGAGCAGGAGAATGCGCGGCTCGGTGGCGAGCCATTTGCCGATCACGACCTTCTGCTGATTGCCGCCCGACAGCGCTGCAGCTGCCTGGCCGATGCCGGTGCAGCGAACCGACAGGCGGCTGATCATCTCGGCCGCCAGCGCACGTTCGCGTCCGAAGGCGCGCACGCCAAATTGCGACAGCGCGCCGATCGAGGGCAGCGCGATGTTGTCGCAGATCGAGGCGGCCAGGTGCAGGCCGCGCTCCTTGCGGTCCTCGCTGACCAGCGCAAGCCCGAGGCGATAGGCGTCCGCCGGCGAATGGATGCTGGCGACCGCGCCATCGATCGCGATCTGGCCGCCGCGCCAGCCGCGCGCGACGCCGAAGATCGACTCCAGGATCTCCGTTCGGCCGGCGCCGAGCAGCCCGCCAATCCCCAGGATCTCGCCGCGTCTCAGTTCGAAGCTGACGCCGTGCAGGGTCCGCCGTGATCCGCGCGGACTGAGAGTATCGAGCGTCAGGTCCTTGACCGACAGGATGACCGCGCCATCCATCGCCGTCGAACCACGATCGCTCGCGGTCATGTCGCGGCCGACCATCGCCGAGATGATCGCGCCGCGTGACAAGTCGCCGATCGGCGCGGTGACCACCCGCCTGCCGTCGCGCAGGACGGTCACGCGATCGGCGAGCTCGATAACCTCTTCGATACGGTGCGAGGTGTAGATGATCGCAACGCCTTCGCGTGCGAGCTGCCGCACGATCTTGAACAGCGTCTCGCATTCCGATGACGACAGTGCCGAGGTCGGCTCGTCCATGATGAGGATACGGGCGTCGAGCGACAGCGCCTTGGCGATTTCCACCAGCTGCTGCTCGCCAACGCGCAGGTCGGCAATCCGGCTTTCGGCGTCGAGGTTGACGCCGAGGCGCGCCAGCAGGCGCTTGGCCGCCCTCGCCATGCGGCGGCGATCGATCAGCAGGCCGCCGATCAGCGGCTCGCGACCAAGAAAGATGTTGTCCGCCACGCTCAACTCGGGAACGAGATTGAGCTCCTGATGGATGATCGCCACGCCGGCTTCCTCGGCGTCGCGCACGCCGCTGAACGACACCGCATGACCTTCGATGTGAATGGCGCCGTCGTAACTCGTGTGCACGCCGGCAAGGATCTTCATCAGCGTGCTCTTGCCGGCACCGTTCTCACCCATCAGCGCGTGCACTTCGCCGTGACGCAGATCGAAGTCGACGTTGTTGAGGGCTTTCACCCCGGCAAAGGATTTGGAAATCTGTTCGGCGAAGAGGGCGACGCGGTCGCTCGGCGCGCTGGCGCGGGCACCAAGCTCGATCACGCGGGAGGCGTGGCCACGTGACTCATCCGGCGCTCCGACTGCACCGAAGCGTGTTTCCATCGTGCTGTTCCTCCCAGCCCGGGCCTTCAGTCTCTGACGGACACTGAGCCGCAGCTGATGGTCGTTCTTTGACTGATATGCTAGTTATATCAGCTGCAGTTCGTCAAGCCTTCGTCCTTGCAATTGGACTTCGCCAATCGAAAAAGTGAAAATCAGTCGGGGGACCAGAGCATGCATTCAGTGGGTGGATTGAGCGGAGGAACCGTTGCGGTGCGAGGGCGCAGGGCGGGCGGGTCGAAGGTAGATCAGGCCTACGTGGCGCTGAAGCGCGCGATCGTGTCCGGAAAACTCGCGCCTGAAACGCCAATCGACAAGAACGAGTGGTGCGCCATTTTCGAGGTATCGAGGCTGTCGATCACGACCGCGATCAACCGGCTCGCCTTCGAAGGGCTGGTCGTGGTCGAGCCGCAGCGTGGCTCCTACGTCGCGCGGATTCACCTCGAGGATGTGCGGCAATGGATGTTGATGCGGCGCGCGCTGGAGGTGGAGGTCGTCGGAGTCTGCGCTGGCGACATGTCGGACAAGGCGATCGCGGCGCTTGGTCAGAATCTCGCCTATCAGAAAGCGGCGATCGCCAGCGGAGACCTTGAAGGCTTCCACGAGCTCGACACCAGGTTTCACCGCCAGTTGACCGAAAACCTGAACCTCGCGCGCGTCGGCGAAGTGCTTGATCCGATCCGCACGCATCTCGAGCGCGTGCGCCGCACTCTGCTCCCCGAGCCGGGCAGGCCCGAAGCAACGTTCCGCGAGCACGAGGCGATCTATGGCGCGATAGCCGCGCATCAGCCGGATGAGGCCAGACGTGAGATGTCCAACCATCTCGATCGCGTGTCGCGCGAGCTGCAGGCCTTTGTCGCCAAACATCCGGGCTTCTTCGAAGAGTAGAATCCCGCAAGGAGCGGCATCGCGGCAGCATCATGTATCTCGGCATCGATCTCGGCACCTCGGCGGTCAAGACCGTTCTCGTCGACGACACCCAGCGCGTGATCGCGAGCACGAGCCGGTCGCTCGCGACGGCCTCGCCGCGTCCCGGTTATTCCGAGCAGGATCCGCGGGTCTGGATCGAGGCGGCGTTTGTGACGCTGGATGAGCTGAGGGCGGATCATCCGCACGAACTGGCCGCGGTCGAGGGCATCGGCCTGTCCGGCCAGATGCACGGCGCGACGCTGCTCGACGCGAACCTCAAGCCACTCCGCCCCTGCATTCTCTGGAACGATGGCCGTTCTGCGGCCGAGTGCCGCCTGCTCGAAGAGCGCTGGCCGGCTTTGCGCGCCACGACCGGCAACAAGGCGATGCCCGGCTTCACCGCGCCGAAGCTTTTGTGGATTGCGGCGCACGAGCCCGAGATCTTTGCGGCGACAAAGCTCGTGCTGCTGCCGAAGGCCTATCTGCGCCTGATCCTGTCGGGCGAAGCGATCGAGGATGTCTCCGACGCCTCGGGGTCGCTATGGCTCGACGTGATCGGGCGCGACTGGTCGGATGAGGGCCTTGCCGCGACCGGCCTGTCGCGCGCGCACATGCCCCGGCTGGTCGAAGGCTGTGCGCCGGCGGCGCGGTTGACGCGCGAGCTCAGCGAGCGCTGGGGCATGGTAAAACGGCCGATGATTGCGGGGGGTGCCGGCGACAACCCGGCCGGTGCCGTCGGCATCGGTGCGGTCCACCCGGGAACTGCGTTCATCTCGCTGGGGACATCAGGCGCACTGTTGACGCCAACCGACAGGGTTGCCGCGAACCCGGATCGCGTCGTGCATACCTTCGCGCATGCGATCCCCGCGATGTGGCTCCAGGCCGGCGCGATCCTCTCGGCCGCGTCCTGTCTCGCCTGGATCGCGCGGCTGCTTGGCGCCCCGGAAGCC
This sequence comes from Bradyrhizobium sp. CB82, assembly GCF_029714405.1. Classification (NCBI taxonomy): domain Bacteria; kingdom Pseudomonadati; phylum Pseudomonadota; class Alphaproteobacteria; order Hyphomicrobiales; family Nitrobacteraceae; genus Bradyrhizobium; species Bradyrhizobium sp. CB82. The sequence goes on from NZ_CP121650.1 coordinate 2,664,852, forward strand.
GAATTGCTGGCGCCGCTCGGTGCGCGCCCGCAGTCGCCGTCGCCCGTCAGCTTCCTGCCTTATCTTGCCGGTGAGCGGACGCCGCATGACGACCCCGATGTACGCGGCATGCTCGATGGTCTGAGCCATGGCACCGATCGCACGGCGATCGTGCAGGCCGTGCTGGAAGGCGTTGCGTTTGCGCTGGCCGATTGCCGCGACGCGCTCGCCGCCGCCGGCCTTGACGTGGCGGAGGCCGATGCGATCGGCGGCGGGTCGCGCTCCGCCTTCTGGCTCGCCGTGCTGGCGAACGTGCTGAACGTGCCGATCCATCGCTTTGCAGCAGGCGAGACCGGTGCCGCGTTCGGTGCGGCGAGATTGGGGCGGCTTGCTGTCACCGGCGAGGCGATCGCCGCCGTCTGCACGCCACCGCGGCGCGTCGAGACGTTTGAGCCCGAGCGCGCGCTGGCCGACGCTTACGCTGCGCGGCTCCCCGCGTGGCGCGATCTGTATCGGCCGCGTCACTAACCTTGCGCGATCTGGCTCTCCATACTTCGGTATACCCGTCTTCGGTATTGCTCTGTGTCACCGCTTTTGTTTAATGGGCAAACCGCGCTACAAACGAACAAGAGGCGCGGGAAACGCATTGTGCGCCGGGAGGCACGATGAACGATCCGATCCTCGAGATGCGCGGGGTCTCCAAATCCTTCTTCGGCATCAAGGCGCTGCGCGCCGTTGACCTCACCGTCTATGCCGGCGAGATTCACGCCCTGATGGGCGAGAACGGCGCTGGCAAATCGACCCTGATGAAAATTTTGTCGGGCGCCTACCGGCCCGATCCTGGCGGCGAGATCCGCATTGAGGGCAAGCCGGTGCACATCCACGGCCCGCTCGGCGGCCGCGCGGCCGGCATCTCGATCATCTATCAGGAACTGTCTTTGTCTCCCAACCTGACGGTTGCAGAGAACATTTACCTCGGCCGCGAGGTTTCCCGTTCAGGACTGCTTGCGCGCGGCAGCATGCGCGAGGGCGTCGGCCCGATCCTGGAGCGGCTCGGCGCGGATTTCACGCCGTCGACGCTGGTGGCGCATCTCTCCATGGGCCAGCGCCAGCTCGTCGAGATCGCCCGCGCGCTGCAGGTGCGATCGAAAATCCTGATCATGGACGAGCCGACCACCTCGCTGTCGGCCGCCGAGAGCGAGCGGCTGTTCGCGCTGATCCGCCAACTCCGCGCCGAGGGGCTCGCCATCATCTACATCTCGCACCGCATGGACGAGGTGTACGCGCTCGGCGATCGCGTCACGGTGCTGCGTGACGGCCGGCTGGTCGGCTCGCTCGACAAATCCGACATCCGCGCTGACACCATCGTTCGCATGATGGTGGGGCGCGACGTCTCGTCCTTCTACAAGAAGGATCATGATCCCGAGGCGGGGAGGGGGCATCCGGTGCTCGCCGCGGTCGACATGTCCGATGGGCATCGCGTCAAGGGCTGCTCGCTCACCGTCCACGCGGGCGAGGTCGTCGGGCTCGCCGGCCTGATTGGCGCGGGCCGTACAGAGCTTGCACATCTCATCATCGGCGCTGCGCCGAGGATTTCAGGTCGGCTCGAGCTCGAGGGCCGTCCGATCGAGATTCGCACGCCCGGCGAGGCGCTCGAGGCCGGCATCGCCTATCTCACCGAGGACCGCAAGGCGCTCGGCCTGTTCCTCGACATGTCGTGCCTGGACAACATCAACCTTGTGGCGCTCGGGCGTGATGCCAAGCTCGGCTGGGTTCTCGATCGCGACAAAGCGCGCGAGCGCGCCGACCGGGCCTTCGCCGGACTCAGCATCCGTGCCGCCAATGTCGGCGTGCCCGCCGGCGGGCTTTCCGGCGGAAACCAGCAGAAGGTACTGCTGTCGCGGCTTCTCGCCATCGCGCCAAAGGTCTTGATCCTCGACGAGCCGACGCGCGGCGTCGACGTCGGGGCCAAGTCCGAGATCTATTCGATCATCGACAACCTCGCCAAGGCCGGCACCGCGATCCTCGTCATCTCGTCCGATCTGCCGGAGATCATCGGCATCTGTGATCGCGTCATCGTGATGCGGTCGGGGCACATCGAAGGCGAGATCAGGCGAACCGAGTCGCCGCTGAACCAGGAGGATATCATGGCACTCGCTACGGGGACGGAGCACATCGATGCCTGATGAGGGAACTGCAAAGGCTGTCACGGCCAACGGGCTTGCCGCCGCGCAGGAGACCAAGCGCCAGCGCGTCCGGGTCCTGATCCGCGCCGCCGGCATGCTACCGGTGCTGCTGCTCCTGTGCGCCGGTTTTCACTACTTGTCGGACGGTCGCTTCTTCACGGGGCAAAATCTCGGCATCGTGTTGCAGCAGGCCGCGGTGAACACGGTGCTCGCGGCGGGCATGACTTTCGTCATCCTCACCGGCGGCATCGACCTTTCGGTCGGCTCGATCCTGGCGGCGTCTGCGATGGCGGGGCTGACGCTGTCAAAGCTGGCCGAGCTCGGGGCGCTGTGGCTGCCGGCCGCCGTCCTCACCGGCCTCGGCTTCGGCGTCGTCAATGGCGCGCTGATCGCGCTGCTGCGGCTGCCGCCCTTCATCGTTACGCTCGGTTCGCTCACCGCCGTGCGCGGTCTGGCGCGCCTGCTCGGCGCCGACACCACCGTGTTCAACCCTTCCATTCCCTATGCCTTCATCGGCAACGGCTCGCTCACCCTCATCCCCGGCGTGATCTCGATTCCCTGGTTGTCGGTGATTGCGCTGCTCGTGATCCTCGTTTCCTGGCTGGTGCTGCGCAGGACCGTGCTCGGCGTGCACATTTATGCGGTCGGCGGCAATGAAAGCGCGGCGCGGCTGGCCGGCATCAAGGTCTGGGCGGTGCTGATCTTCGTCTATGGCGTCTCGGGCCTGTTTGCCGGCCTCGGCGGCGCAATGCAGGCGGCGCGGCTCTATGCGGCCAACGGATTGCAGCTCGGACAAAGCTACGAGCTCGATGCGATCACCGCCGTGATCCTGGGCGGCACGTCCTTCGTCGGCGGCATCGGCTCGATCTGGGGAACGCTGGTCGGCGCGCTGATCATCGCCGTGCTGTCGAACGGCCTGATCCTGATCGGCGTGTCCGACATCTGGCAATACGTCATCAAGGGCCTGGTGATCATCGGCGCCGTCGCGCTCGATCGTTACCGCCTGCAAGGCTCGGCGCGCACCTGACCGGTTGCGCGGTACAGCCACTCGCGCTGTCCGACTCCGTCGCGACAACTGGTCTGTCGCGCCGGACATCAAATCAGACCAGGGAGGAAGCCAATGTTGAAGACGATTTCGCTTACCAGCGCCGCTGTGGCGCTTGCCCTGAGCTCCGCGCCGCTGCATGCGAAGGAGCTCAAATCCATCGGCGTCTCGCTCGGTTCACTCGGCAACCCGTTCTTCGTCGCGCTGTCAAAGGGCGCCGAGTTCGAGGCCAAGAAAACCAATCCCAGCGTGAAGGTCACGACCGTCGGCTTCGAATACGATCTCGGCAAGCAGGTGACCCAGATCGATAACTTCATCGCCGCCGGCGTCGACCTGATCCTGCTGAACCCCGGCGATCCCAAGGCGATCGGCCCGGCGATCAAGAAAGCGCAGGCCGCCGGCATCGTGGTCGTCGCAGTCGACACCGCAGCCGAAGGCGCCGACGCCACGGTGACCACGAACAACGTCCAGGCCGGCGAGATCTCATGCCAGTACATCGTCGACAAGCTTGGCGGCAAGGGCGACGTGATCATCGAGAACGGCCCGCAGGTCTCCGCGGTGATCGATCGCGTGAATGGCTGCAAGAGCGTGTTCGGCAAGAACCCCGGCATCAAGGTCCTGTCCAGCGACCAGGACGGCAAGGGCTCGCGCGAGGGCGGCCTCACGGTGACACAGGGCTACCTGACCCGCTTCCCCAAGATCGACGCCATCTTTGCCATCAACGATCCGCAGGCGATCGGCACTGACCTTGCCGCGCGCCAGCAGAGCCGCTCCGGCATCGTCATCACCGCGGTCGACGGCGCCCCCGACATCGAGGCCGCGCTGAAGGACCCGCAGTCGCCGCAGATCCAGGCCTCGGCCTCGCAGGATCCGTTCTTCATGGCGCGCCGCGCCGTGCAGGTCGGTGTCGGCATCCTGGGCGGCCAGAAGCCCGCGTCCACCGTCGAGCTCTTGCCCTCGAAGCTCGTGACGCGGGACAACGTCAACGACTACAAGGGCTGGACCTCGGACCGCACGCAATAACGGCGGCCGGCAAGCATCCAGCGCCGCCTCTTGCAGGCGGCGCTGGAACGCTGCATGAGGGGCGGCGTTTGTGATCGACGGTCATCGGCCGCTCGACGAAATCTGGATACGCCGCCAATGCAGTCATCGGATCGATCAACTCAATTCGCCTCCCGCCTGATCGGACAATATGCCCTGGTGACCGGCGCGTCCCAAGGGATTGGGCGCGCGATCGCCGTTCGTTTCGCGCAGGAAGGGGCGACCGTCGCCATCAACTACCTTGAGCACCGTGCGGATGCCGAGGAAACGCTCGCACAGGCGCAAGCCGCCTCGCGCGAGCGCGGGCATGGCGATCAGGACCACCTCGTGGTTCAGGCCAATGTCGGCGTCGAGGGGGACATCGCGCGGATGTTCGACACCGTCCTGTCGCGCTGGGGCCGCCTCGATTGCCTGGTCAACAACGCCGGCTTCCAGAAGGAATCGCCGAGCGAGGCGCTCGACATCGAGGCCTATCGGCGCATCATCGACGTCAATCTCAGCGGCGCCGTGCTCTGCGCGCAGAAGGCGCTGGCACATTTCGTGAGCCGTGGAGGCGGCGGCACCATCGTCAACTGCTCGAGCGTACACCAGGTCGTCCCGAAGCCCGGCTATCTCGCCTATTCGATCAGCAAGGGCGGCATGGCGAACCTGACGCGCACGCTGGCGCTCGAATTCGCCGGCCGCGGCATTCGCGTCAACGCCGTGGGACCGGGTGCGATCGACACGCCGATCAACGCAGCCTGGACGGGGGATGCGAAGAAACGTGCGGAGGTCGAGAGCCATATCCCGCTCGGCCGGGTCGGATCGGCGGAAGAGATCGCGGCCGTGTTCGCCTTCCTCGCCTCCGACGAGTCGAGCTACATCACCGGCCAGACCATCTATGCCTGCGGCGGCATCACGCTGTTCGGCGAATTCCGCGAGAACTGGGCGAGCTAGGCCGTACCCATAATTGGCGCTCGGATCAGGCGGCCCCATGTCCGCTTGTCCCCGACAGCCGCGAAACAGCGAACATCGGGGAGGTCAGCTCTGGGCGCAAGCCGGACGTCGGAAGGGCGGCGAACGTCAGCGAGCTCCCTTGGTTTGGCAGAATGCTCAGATCGATTTGCGCAGCGACCGCAAGCCTGCACGAACCTCCTCCGCAAAGAGCTGCGGTTGTTCCCAGGCCGCAAAGTGTCCGCCTTTGTCGACCTTGTTGTAGTAGATGAGCTTGTGGTAGGCCCGCTCGGTCCAACTGCGCGGAGCCTGGTAGATCTCGCCGGGAAAGACGCTCACGGCAGTGGGAATCGAGATGTTGACCGCGTTTAGCGCGCTCATTCCCTTGTTTTCCCAATAGAAGCGGGCCGCCGAGATCGCGGTGTTCGTCAGCCAGTAGAGCGTGATGTCGTCGAGGACGTCGTCGCGGGTCACGGCGCCTGCGGAGTGCCCGTTGATGGTGCGTCCGAGCACGGCCGAAGTGATCGTCGCCGCCGGCTGCGCATCACCGTCACCGTGGTCGAGAATCCACGCGGCCAGGCCTACCGGCGAATCCGCCAATCCGTAGAGTCTGCGGCCGCGTCGCCATCATGGCGGCGCGGCGTGAACTGGATCACGCGGTAGTCATCAGGCCCTGCGAAATCGGCAATCGAGCCTCCATCCGAGGTTCGCATGGAATTGCTTGGCGCGATCGACGTCGGAAAAAAGGGATGACGACGACCTCTGGCTTCATGTCGATCGTTGGTGTTCTGGTGGTCTTGTTTGCAATTCTGACGGTGATGATTAGGTCATGTGCAATATAATTGTGTACGCTGTATAAGTGGCGACGCTCGAAAACGCTTCATCCGAGACGTAAGTCGTAGATCAACCGGTTTTGATCTGGATCATGGAGACCTGTCCGCGGGCAATACAGTGTAGGCAGGCAGACCCCGGCAGGTGAGGGGCCTTCTTAACGGGAAGAACTCCAGGGATCATTGATGTGAGCAACCTCGCAAGGATTGAACGCGATCCGAACTACCAGGAGCTCGTGCGCCGACGTTCGTCGCTGGGCTGGATGCTGTCGCTGATCATGCTTGTCGTCTATTTCGGCTTCATCCTGCTGGTGGCCTACGCGCCCAAGTTCCTGGGCACTCCGCTGGGCAGCGGCGTAACGACGATCGGCATTCCAATCGGATTGTCCGTCATCGTGCTCGCCTTCGTGCTGACGGGCCTCTATGTGCGCCAGGCGAATTCCAGCTACGACGTACTCGTTCGCAAGATTGTCGAGGAGAACCGCTCATGAAGAAGTTCTCTTGGTTAGTGGTGATCCTGCTCGCTGGCATGCCCACTTTCGCGCTCGCCGCGGGCACCATTGATGGCGGCTCCAAGCAGGCGACCAACTGGTCGGCGATCGGCATGTTCATAGGCTTCGTCGCCCTGACGCTCGTCATCACCTATTGGGCCGCAAAGCGGACCGCGTCGGCTGCAGATTTCTACTCGGCTGGCGGTGGAATCACGGGTTTCCAAAATGGCCTTGCAATCGCCGGGGACTACATGTCGGCGGCCTCCTTCCTCGGCATCTCGGGCCTCGTCTACACCTCCGGTTACGATGGCCTGATCTATTCGGTGGGCTGGCTCGTGGGTTGGCCGATCGTCACGTTTCTGATCGCCGAGCAACTGCGCAATCTAGGCAAGTTCACGTTTGCCGACGTCACGTCATTTCGGCTCGGGCAGACCGACATCCGTATCCTGGCGGCGTGCGGTTCGCTGGTGACCGTTGCGTTCTACCTGATTGCCCAGATGGTCGGGGCCGGCAAGCTGATCCAGCTGCTGTTCGGACTCGATTACTGGATCGCGGTGGTCCTGGTCGGCGGCCTGATGATGATCTACGTGACCTTCGGGGGAATGAAAGCAACAACCTGGGTGCAGATCATCAAGGCGGTGTTGCTGCTCTCAGGCGCAACGTTCATGGCCGGCGCGGTTCTCTACAAGTTCGGGTTCAGTCCGGAAGCACTGTTCGCCAAGGCAACCCAGGTGCATCCCAAGAAGGTTGCGATCATGGAGCCCGGCAGCCTGATCTCCAATCCGCTATCCGCGATCTCGCTCGGATTGGCGCTGATGTTCGGAACGGCGGGCCTGCCTCATATCCTGATGCGCTTCTTCACGGTGAAGGACGCTCAAGCTGCCCGCAAGTCGGTGTTCTACGCCACGGGTTTCATCGGCTATTTCTACGTTCTGACGTTCATTATCGGTTTTGGCGCGATCACGCTGGTTTCCACCGATGCCGCGTTTCTCGACGGCGCCATCCTGGAGAAGACCAAGAGCGGGATCGCGGCGATCAAGGGCGGCTCCAACATGGCCGCCATTCATCTCGCGAACGCGGTCGGCGGCAACCTGTTTCTGGGCTTCATCTCGGCCGTCGCCTTCGCCACCATCCTGGCCGTGGTGTCCGGATTGGCCTTGGCCGGAGCGTCATCCATCAGCCACGACCTCTATGGCATGGTGATCAAGCGCGGGGCAGCCAATGAGCAGGACGAGATCCGCGTCTCGAAGATTGCGACACTGGTCCTGGGCGTGCTCGCGATCTTCCTGGGCATCGTGTTCGAGAACCAGAATGTCGCCTTCATGGTAGGCCTCGCCTTCGCGATCGCAGCCTCCTGCAATTTCCCGGTGCTCGTGATGTCGATCTTCTGGAAAGGCCTGACGACGCGGGGCGCGCTGATCGGCGGTTTCCTTGGTCTCATCAGCGCCGTGGTCGGCGTGGTGCTTTCGCCGGCCGTGTGGGAGGTGACGCTGGGCTATGCCAAGGGTTCGGCACCCATCAAGCTGGACAATCCGGCCCTGTTCTCGATGGCGCTCGCGTTCGCCGGCATCTGGCTGTTCTCCGTCCTGGATCGCAGCAAGCGTGCCGCTATCGACCGCGAGGGCTTTGACGCGCAATATATCCGGAGCCAGACCGGTATCGGAGCGGCTGCCGCTACGACGCACTAGAACTTGCGGAACACGTTTTGGCCCCGGCCGGTCCGATGGACCAGCCGGCGCCCCGTTTCATTGTCGCCGTCCGGTTCCGGATCGTCCACGTCGTCGGAACGCCGAGATGCCCAAGGCATTCGACATCAGCAACCCGCCGTTCGATCGTCTGGCGTCGAGCGAAGCCGAGACGCTGCGGGCCTCGCTCGATATCGCGTACTACCGTCCGGGCGAAGCAATCATCGGCAGGGATACTCCGGCGGATGCTCTCTATGTCGTTATCAAGGGCACCGTCGAGGAGTGGGATGAAGCCGGTCTGCTCGCCCTGCTTGGTCCAAAGGATACCTTCGACAGCCGTGCACTTGTCCACGACCGGAACGGGCATGCTTTTGTCGCCCGCGATGAGACGCTTTGCTACGTCATCCCCAGGAAAACGGCCCTTGGGCTGATCAAGGCCAATGCACGCTTTGCCGCGTTCTTCTACCGCGAAATCTCGCAAAAGCTGGATGAGCTTGCAAACGACGAGGAAGCCAGGCGCTACGGCTCGCTGATGAACGCAAAGGTCGGCGAACTGTTTCTGCATGCGCCATCGTTCGTGGCTGCGAGCGACACGATCGAAGCCGCCGGTCACCGGATGCGCGAGATCGGCAGCAATGCGCTGTTTGTCCGCGACGGCGAGCGGATCGGCATCGTTACCGGCATGAATCTGTCCAAGGCGGTGGTGCTGCGGCGTCAGTCGATCCAGACGCCGGTACGCGAACTCGCGAACTTCGACATCGTGTCAGTGCGGCCCGACGATTTCGTCTCCTCGGCTCTCCTGCTCATGACGAAACACAACAAGCGGCGTCTCGCAGTTCACGATGGCGAACGGTTCGTTGGCGTCCTGGAAGAAATCGACCTCCTGGGCTTTCTGGCAGGCAGCGCTCAGGTCATTGCCGGCCGCATCGATCGGGCATCAAGCGAGCAGGATCTGGCGATTGCCGCGCGGCAGATCGAAGCGCAGGTACGCTTGCACCGGCGGCAGGGCGTCAAGGTGGAGGTGATCGCCGAGATCGTCTCAGACCTCAACCGGCGCCTGATGTCCCGGCTGTTCGAGATGGTCGCACCGGCCGAGTTGCGCACCAGCAGTTGCCTGATCGCGATGGGCAGCGAAGGGCGAGGCGAGCAGACCGTGCGCACCGACCAGGACAACGGCCTCATCCTCGAAGGCCCGATCGAAAGCGAAACGCTGGAGCTGTTCCGGAACGAGTTCTCCGGCGCCCTGGAGCGTTTCGGCTTTCCGCCCTGTCCCGGCAACATTATGGTGAGCAATCCGGCATGGTCCAAACCACTTTCCGACTATCTTGCGGATTTCCGCCGCTGGCTCGCAATCCCCGACCAGGCCGCGCACATGAACGTGGCCATTATCTATGACGCGCAAGCGTTCGCCGGCAATGAACAATTGCTGGACAAGGCCAAGATGGCACTGATCGACCTGATCCGCGGCGAGCAGGCATTCCTGGCCCATTTCGCGCGCGCGATCGACGCCTTCGAAACGCCGATCGGTCTCTTCAATAACCTCATCACATCCGAGGGCAGCGGAGACGCGCTTGACCTCAAGAAGGGCGGCATTTTTCCCATCGTGCATGGCGTTCGCAGCCTCGCCCTCGAGCAGGGCTTGCGCGAGACGTCCACCGACAAGCGGATATCCCGACTCTGCGACCTGGGAGTCTTGCGAACCGATTTTGGTCGCGACTTGAAGCAGGCCTTCCGATTCCTGCTGATGCTCCGGATCGACGGACAACTCGCCGCGTCCGCCGGCACGTCCGGCACGCTGGTAAGACCCGCGCATTTGTCGAGCATGGAACGTCATCTGCTGCGAGACGCGCTCCAGGTCGTGAAACAGTTTCGCGATATCGTTCGTCATCACTTCAAGCTCGGCATCTTCTGAAATGCTCCCTCGTGCGCTCAAGCGATTGCTGCATCAGGCGACCCTGAGCGATCAGTCGTATCGCTTCATGTTCGATCGTCCGCCGGACGACGACGTTGTTGTCATCGATTGCGAAACGACCGGTCTCAACGCGCGGACGGACGACGTTGTCACCATTGCCGCAATCAAGATCCGCGGCAATCGCATCTTGACCAGTGAGCATTTCGAGGCAGTCGTGCACCCCGACAGCGAGATGGTGGCGGAAGCCATCAAGATCCACCGCTTGCGTCAGTCCGATGTCGAGGCGGCGCCGATCGTGTGGAAGGTGCTGCCGAGCTTTCTGCGATTCATCGGCTCGCGCCCGCTGATCGGCTACTATGTCGACTTCGACATCGCCATGCTGGACAAGTACATCCTTCCGCTGGTGGGTATCGAGCTGCCGAACGAGCGCATCGAAATTTCCCGGCTCTACTACGAGCGCAAATACGGTGACGCGCCCCCCAACACGTCAATCGATCTCTCCTTCGCCGCAATCCTCCGGGACTTGGAGATTCCGACCCTTGCACAGCATGACGCTTTCGATGACGCCTTGATGACTGCGATGATGTTCGTCCAGTTGCGCGACCTTGGCCAACGCGGCGTGCGGATTGCTCGGCAGCGCACCAGCCCGGTTTTCAATCCAACCGGCGCATAAGCGAGGCCCGGCGCTACGTCCCACGCGGGGTTGCGGGATGAAATAGGTGGGTGACGAAAGAAAAATGCGGAGAACGCCCGCATTTGTTGTGGTCTGAAGGGAAGCTTCACAGGTTCGCTTTGGCGTCACATGTTCAGAGCGTCAGCGGCCCTTACTTTGTCCCGAGCGCGCCTGCTGCCGTGCAGATGTCAAAACTGCCGCCCTTCAAGTCGATCGTTCCCGACGAGGGCGCCGAGAGACAGAAGTTTCAGCTTGCCTACACAGATATCCATGCGCAGGATGATGGGGCAGTCTCGCTGTGCCACGTCGGCGGGTTCGGCGCGACCGCCAGAAGCGATCGGGGTGTGTGCCAAGATGACCGATCTACAGCACTGGCTGGAAGAGATTGGACTGGCGCAATATGCCGAGTTGTTTGTTAGCAATGATATTGATTGGGAAATATTGCCGGATCTGACCGAGCGCGATCTGGAAAAGCTCGGCGTTTCTCTAGGGCACCGGAAAAAACTGGTTAAGGCAATCCAGGCTCGTTGCGGCTCGTCGCACGCCGCCAGCCGGTCCGTCGATCCCCGATCGCCGCACACGACAACCCAGAGCGCCGAGAGGCGCCACCTGACTGTGCTGTTTTGCGATCTCGTTGGTTCGACGTCCTTATCTGCACAGCTCGATCCCGAGGAGTTGCGTAAGATCCTCTTTGACTTCCAGCGCTGTTGTGGCGACGCCATTCGTCGCTATGACGGGCACATAGCGCGTCTTATGGGCGATGGAGTTCTCGCCTATTTCGGTTTTCCATCGGCCCACGAGGATGATGCCGAACGTGCGGTAAAGGCGGCGTTGGAGATGGTTGAATCGGTTCCGGCCGTGGCCGTTCCGGTCGCCGGAAAGCTTGAGGTCCGTATCGGTATTGCAAGTGGCCTCGTGGTTGTCGGCGATCTGATCGGAGAAGGCCCTTCGCGCGAGTTCGCGCTTGTCGGCGATGCACCAAACCTGGCGTCTCGCCTGCAAGCCCTGGCCGAGCCTAGCCAGATATTGGTCGCCCCACGCACTCGGCTCCTGCTCGGCGGGTTGTTTGAATTTGCTGATCTCGGCGATCACAATTTAAAGGGATTCGAGCGACCGATTCGGGTGTGGAGAGTCGTAGCGCCAGGTTCGCTATCGAGTCGATTTGAGGCGCGTACCTCCTTGCATTTGACGCCCCTGATCGGTCGGCAAGCTGAAGTGCGCCTCTTGCACAAGCAGTACAGCAAAGCGAAACACGGCAAGGGCCAGATAGTCCTGATCTCTGGCGAACCCGGAATTGGCAAGTCTCGACTTATCCTGGCCTTACGACACCGACTGGCCGGAGACAGATACGGTTTCTTGCAATTTCAGTGTTCGTCTTATCATACGAGCAGTGCGCTACACCCAGTCATCCATTATCTGGAGCATGCAGCGGATATAGCTCGCGATACCTCAGCTGCGGCTAGACTGAACAAGTTGGAGGATCTGGTACGCCGGACGACAGATCAAGCCAAGTCGATCGTTCCGCCTCTGGCAGCGCTGCTGTCGATCCCGCCCGACGATCGCTATCCCCAGCGAGAACTCACACCCGAGCAGCTAAAGGGCCAAACCTTCAGCGCTCTCCTCACTCTGCTGCAGGCCAGTGCCGAGCGGCAACCGATGATCCTCGTATTCGAGGACGTGCATTGGGCAGATCCAACGTCCCTCGAACTGCTCGAGCGTATCCGCGACAGCGTAAGGAATTGGCGCGTATTGGTCATTTTACTGCATCGTCCGAATCTTACTTTGCCTTGGGCCGAACAACCGCACGTGACCTCGTTGGCGGTCAATCGACTGGACCGGGTGCAGGTGTCTTCAATGGTCCAGTCCCTGACCAGGGGCAAAGACTTGCCGCGGACCGCAATCGATCAAATTCTAGCCAAGACGGATGGCGTGCCACTCTTTGTCGAGGAAATCACGAAGGCCGTCCTCGAAAGCGGAGGTGGTGGATCGCGCGAAGAACGGTCCGGCGCGCATTCGACGCTGCTGGTGCCGGATACATTGCATGATTCGCTAATGGCTCGTCTGGACCTGCTCGCCCCAGCGAAAACTGTCGCTCAGATCGCGTCCGTAATTGGTCGTGACTTCTCCCTCGAGCTGTTGAAGGCGACGGCCCCGTTTTCGGAAAGCGATGTTCAGGCGGCCATCGATCGCTTGCTGGCATCCGGTCTGGTATTCCGAAGCGGTCACCTGAGCGATCAGAGCTTCTCCTTCAAGCACGCGCTCCTTCGAGACGAAGCCTATGCGAGCATACTTAATGACCAGCGCCGAAAGCTACATGGAAGGATCGCAGACATTCTATGCAGAGACGTCCCGGAAATTGCTCATACAGCTCCCGAAATCGTTGCGCAGCACTATGCCGAAGCGGGTAGACCCGAATTTGCGATCGACTACTGGATGCGGGCTGCGCGGCAAGCTAGTGCACGATCTGCTTTCGTCGAAGCCAGCACTCACCTTCAAATGGCCCTCAAGCGCTTGCTCGATCTTCCCTCGGGTTTGGAGCGCGACAATCGTGAGTTGCAACTGCAGCAGTCGCTGGGGAATGCGTTCGCCGCGTCAAAGGGGTTTGCCGCCGCCGAAACCGTTGAAGCTTACAAACGAGCGCTTGAGCTATGCAACACGGCCAAGAGCCCTGATCAGAGATTTGCGGTACTCAACGGGATCATTGCCTTCCACGTCACTCGAGGCGATTTCGAGCAGTCGCGGACATTGGCGGAAGAGTTGTTGATGCGAGCTCAGCAGCAGGATAACGCGATGCCCAAGCTGATCGGTCATCGTGCTCTGGGCCAGGCGCTGTTTCTGATTGGCGAATTGGCTTCTGCTCGTGATCATCTGAGCAATTCGCTCGGGTTATATGATGCGACGCATCACGCGCCACTTACCCCGATTGTTTCGCAGACCTATTTGACGCTTGCGTCTACGTTGCTTGGCGACGTCGATCGCGGGCTGGCATCTGGCCAAGACGCGGTGCGCCTCGCCGAACAGCACCAGCATCCGCATAGTCTCTGCAATGCGCTCGCGTTTCTGGCTGGAGCGCACGTGCTATGCGGAGCCTCAGATGCAGCTTTTCCGGTCGCCGAACGAACCGTTAGGCTAGCTACCGAATATGCGTTTCCGCTTTGGCTGGCAGGTGGCCGGATGCTTCGAGGCTGGGCGAGTTGTGATCGCGGGAATGTGGAAGAGGGCCTTCCGGAGCTTCGCAAGAGCGTGAAGGCGCTGGAAGCGACTGGTGCGCTGATTTGGGTGCAGTTCGCTCGCTATCTCCTGGCGCAGGCCTTCGCGAAAGCAGAGCAACTTGTCGATGCCATGAAGCTCGTTGACCAGACCTTGTTGACGGTAGCTGGAACGAGCGGTCGCTGGTACGAGGCCGAGCTTCATCGGTTAAAGGGCGACTTGCTGGTCAGGGGGAACGGCTCCCCAGCAGCCGCGGAAATCTGCTACGAAAGGGCGATAGCCGTTGCCGCGCGGCAGGGAGCACGCCTGTGGCAACTGCGCGCCTCGAATGCCCTCGCAGGGCTATGGTGTTCTCAGGGCAAGATCCCGGCAGCGCGTGCTTTGTTGGCTCCGCTCAGCACGAGCATCGACGGGAAGATCATCATACCCGATCTGCGGTGCACGAAGGCTCTCCTCGCCGAGAACGCGTAAATTCCGCGAGCAAAAGAGTGCTTAAATCCCAAAGAATTCGTAACGGGTGCGAATAGTCGACTGGGACGACTGATCTTGGGAGAGTGACCCCACTCCTGACAGTCCGAGAAGGCTACTGAAATGCGCTGAACGTGAACTGCAGACGAATACGACGACGTTTTCGCCGCGCATGCATCGGCTGCGCACATGTAGGTCGCTCAGGGACGCGCAATGAGCAACGGCTGCACATTCGCGCCACCCGCGATGAGAGGATTCGACGGTTCGAAGTGCTCGCTCAACTCTCGCTTCCTGACGAGTGAGCGCGCAATCGCAAAGGCGTCTTTCAGGCTTTTGGCTTGCCGGAGCGCGACATTGAAAAAGGCATCGCCAAAATAGGTCCATCTGGCCTTGTCCTGGCAGCCGAACGACGAATGCTCGGCATCGGCCGCGGTGATGACGAGTACATCGGGGGTCGCGAGGCGAGGGATGAAGACGCCCGAATAGCAGGCCGAGATAACCACCACCTTGTGTCGCACGCCCGTCCGCGCCAGCATTTCGGCGAGATTGGAGGGCGTGAGCGTTTGCATGAGCCGTCCCGCTTTGACTGCAAGCCCGTCAGGGGAGCCGTGCGAGGTGAGAATCAAGAACAGAACGTCGTTCTCGGCGTCCAGGCCATTGGCTGCAGCAAGCAGCGATTTGGCGAGCGCCTGGATCGTTGCTCGTCCACCAGTCCGCGAGTTGTACTGCACATCGATGGAGTCACTCCCGAAACGGTTCGCGACGACTTCGGCGGCCCCGGTCGCCTCACGTCTAAACACGCCTTGATCGCCGTAAAGTCCGAAGGACACCACGCTCACCTTGTGGCCATCCTCGACGGCGTGCACTGACGAAACCGACGGCAAGCCGATCAAGACAAGCGCGATCAGCTGCACACCAAGCCACCTGCACCAAGCTTTTGAGGTCATGAAGAATCTCGTTCTGCGATCGCCGCCACAATATAGCAGCGCGATGCGGTCATTGCGGAACCACTTGACATTGGACCCCAGATACATTGCCGCGGCAGCCGAAAACGTATATGGTCAGGGAACGCTCAGCCGGTTGTCCGCGCCGGCCTTTCGATCGACCCTCAAGTTGCGTCGCGAATAGGAGCATGACCATGTCGATTGTGACAGTGAAGATCCTGGCGAGCCTCTTGCAGCTGCACGGGCCGGGCGCGACGATCGACAGCGATCATCAGGGCATCAACGCGTTGCTGGGCGATCTGCGCGGACAAGGCACCGAAGCCGTCACGGAGGTCGCCTTCAGACGAGGCGGGTTTGTCAAAGGGGCGAATGCTGGCGCCTTTCGCAGGGCCGGGTACGCTCCGGGAGTTGGTGCGTTCCGCAAAGGCGGATTTATCCGAGGCTACTAGGATCGTCGTAGTTTCCTTTGAGTGCATCCCGGTATTGGCATGTCGGCTGACGACCCAGATCCTGCCGCCTTCCAAGACCAGCCGATCTCGCAGCTGCTTGTCAAGGTTGCAACGAGATGTAACATCGATTGTTCTTATTGCTACTGGTTCCGCGACGCGTCCGTTTACAACAAGCCTAAGCTATTGGGTGCCGAGGTGCTGCATCGGCTGTTGCAGCGCATAGAGGAGCACCTGGTCAGAAACCCGCTTATCGATTTCCCTATCGTTCTGCACGGCGGAGAGCCCTTGCTGTGGGGAGTTGAGAATTTTCACCGCATTGCCGAAGCCTGCAAGGGAATATCGTCACGAACCGGCTGCGAAATACCTATCGCGGTGACCACCAACGGTGTGTTGATTGATGATGACTGGCTGAATTGCTTCGAGGCCCACAAGATTTCGGTCGCAATCAGCCTGGACGGGCCGGCGCATATTCACGACGCTCATCGCCGAACATTTCAGGGCGCGGGCACCCACGCTGCGGTGGAGCGGGCCGCCCGCATGCTCGCATCACGCGGCATTGGAGCAATCGCTCTCGCAGTTTGCAATCCCGCTTACCTGCCCACGGACTATGTTGACTTTTTCGCCGAGTGCGGGATTGCAAATTACGACATCATGATCCCCGATGCGACAGCGGATGAGAACCCGCCATCCATTGCCGCGTTTTACAACGGCCTGTTCAAACTCTGGCTTGAGGCTAACCGCAGCGAGTCAACGGTCAACATCCGAATCATCTCCGATATGATCACCGCTTTGCTTGGCAACACTTCGCCGACCGAGGGCGTCGGCTACAAGCCAGTTGAACTTTGCACCGTCATGACCGACGGTTCCGTAGAGGCCCACGATGTGCTGCGGATTGCGGGCGACGGCTTCACGCGAACGGCCTTCAACATCTTCGAGCATGCAATCGACGAGGTGAGGAACGAGCCGCGCTGGAAAGCCGCACGCGATGCGTCAATCAAGCTCTGCGAAAAGTGCCGGCATTGCAAGTTCATGGGCGCTTGCGGCGGCGGTTATCTTCCGCATCGTTTTTCCAAAAAGAACGGTTACGACAATCCGTCAGTCTATTGCGACGATCTCTATTCGATGTTCGAGAACATGCAATCCGTCCTGGAAAGCCACCTTTACGTCACCAAGCCCGGCGGCGAACGCCTCAACGTTCGGGACGCGTTGCCAGGCGCCTAGAACTGTCGTCCATAGCCCAACAACGCCTATGCTGCGATAAAGGGTCTCCAAGCGACGGCTCAGCCCAGGCGGGACGGCCTCGCTTACCCCGCGCCGCCTTCAAACGGATGTTCGGCAATTGAGCGCTGAATCGACGTCCGTCAGCGAGGTCCGCAGGTCGCGAAACAGCACGATGTTGCGCCGAACTTGGCTTCAGCGGCTGGAGCTTGTATAGCCTCCAGGCTCAGTTTAGCGACCTTGCCTGCAGATTTGCGATAGGACGGAATTGCAGGCGGGGAGAACCAATCGCGGACTTCGCAATTGTCTCTGCGGAGCGGCTAGCTTCGAAAGGGTGCGCCCGCGGCCGAATTCGCATATGTACGAAGCCCCAGGCGGAGCTCCCACAACGGAGTGAGCCTGTTCGAAGCAACACGCGCCATCAGCCTCGGCTGGCCGCGAATCAATGACAGGTTCAACGTGGGTCGTTCCAGCAAAGCGCACGTTGCCAGCAAGGCAACGAAGCGCAAGAATTCTTCACCTCGGACTGCGATCTCGTCCTCATCCCCCCTCGGCATGGTGGCCCTTCATCTCCTCGAGCAATGGAGGAAGTCGGGCCGCAAAGGCGTTGTCTTTCTTGCCGAGAACGAGAATCGGGCCGAGCGGCTGGGTGCCGTCATTCATGGTCTCGATCCTGGCTGCGATGCGCTAGTTTTTCCAAGGCTGAACACGCTGCCGTTCGACCAGCTGGAGCCATCGCACGAAATCGCCGGTAGACGGAGCTCGGTCCTGAGGCGCCTTGCCAAGCCGGAGAAGCCGATCCTGCTCGTGTCCACGGCAGAGGCCGTCATGGAGCGCCTGCCTGTGCTGGCGAGTTGGTCCCGCGCCGTTCTCCGATTGAAGGTGGGGGCAGCGTTTTCAGAAAAAGAGCTTCGGGCGCGGCTTGAAGCGCTCGGATACGACCTCGATGAAGAGGCCGACTATCCCGGGGCCGCGCTGTTCCACGGGAAGACCTTCGAGATTTTTCCCGCCGGCGCCCTCGGGCCCTTCAGGGTAGAACATTCCGGTCGGTCGATAAGTCGGATCGTGGCGTTCGATCCCTTGCAGCATGACATCGTTTTCGAGACCAAGGAGCTTCTGATCGACCCGATGTCGGAGCGGCTGGCGTTCGGGAATAAGCGCGGAAAACGGTCGACCCTGCTCGACTATTGCGGGCAGGCCAAGTGGATCGCGGATGCCGGCGTTCTCGCCCATGCCGATGCCTGGCTGAGCACGATCGAGGAGGCTGCTGGTCGCTCCGACAGAGAGCGCGAATACCTCGGGCGGCGCGAATGGAAGCAGTGGACCAGGCGTATGAGCGTGCTGCCCCAAAAAGCTCCTTTCAGTCCCACGCCGGATTTTTCGAAGGTTGCAAAGCCGAGGAAGGCTCTCCGCGCGTTTCTCGACGAAACGCGACGCACTGGTTCGCGACTCATTTTCGTTGCGGCGCAGGAGGAGGACCTGCGTGCCATGGAGCGTATGAGCGGAGTCAAGGCGGAGCGCTTTCCCAGCTGGAACGAGGCCATGGCGGGACGCAATCGCGAGATCGCACTTCTGACTGATTTCGATGCCGGTTTTGTCGCGCCTGGTCGAAAACCTCTTGTCGTCGTGACAGCTTCCGATGTGCTCGGCAGCAGGGCTCATCATCCGCAGCCGATGGCCAGAAGTTGGAATTCGGCTTTCGACCACGCAGATGTGCCGCAGCAGGGTGCAGTCGTCGTTCATCTGCAGCGCGGACTGGCCGTGCTCGACGGACTGCAGACCGTGGCAATGGGCCGCGAGTCGTCGCGCGAAATGATCAGGCTCGCATTTGCGGGAGACGATGCCGTTCTCGTTCCGCCTGCCGATCTGGCGCTTATCTGGCCATACGCATCGGAGCGCGGCGGGCTGACACTGGATAAAGCCGACGGAAGTACGTGGTGGGGTCGGCGCACTGAGGCGGAGCAAGAAATTCAAGCCGCCGGAAGGCAGCTCTCCAAGCACATCAGTCAGCGGCGTCGCCGGCGGGCTCCGAAGCTTCTGCCTCCTGGGCCCGACTACGAGAGGTTCGTCGCTCGTTTCCCCTATTTCACGACGATCGATCAAGCGAAGGCCATTCGGGACGTTCTGGATGATCTTGCGTCCGGCCACCCCATGGACAGGGTCATTTGCGGCGACGTCGGCTTCGGTAAGACCGAGGTGGCGCTACGGGCAGCGGCCGCCGTCGTATTATCCGGCAAGCAGGTCGCGATCGCCGTGCCGACCAGCGTATTGGCAAGGCAGCATGTCGCGACCTTCCGCAAGCGCTTCTCTCCGTTCGGGATCGACGTGGGAAACCTGTCGAGGGCCGGCTCGGCCTCGGAAACAAGGCAAGTGAAAGAGGGGTTGAAGAGCGGAAAGCTGAAGATCGTGGTCGGAACGCAGGCGCTCTCCTCGAAGGATGTGCGATTCGCCGACCTCGGCTTGGTCATCATCGACGAGGAACAGCATTTTGGCGCGGCGGAGAAGGCAAGGCTATCCGAACTAGCCAGGGGGGCCCATTCCCTTTGGATGAGTGCGACGCCCATACCGCGGACTCTCGCGGCAGGCCTTGCGGGCTTTAGGGATCTCAGCGTTATCGCCTCTCCGCCCGTTCAACGACTTCCAGTCGTCACGAAGGTTGCGCCGCTGTCGGATGCCGCCATTGCTGCGGCATTGCTGCGCGAGCAAAGGCGCCACGGGCAGAGCTTCCTCATTTGTCCGCGCATTCAGGATCTCGACCCGATGCTGGCGCGAGTGCAGGCGATTGCCCTGGAGCTCCGCATCGTCTGTCTTCACGGGAAGCTGCCCGGTGACGAAATTGACGACCGGATGATGAGATTCGTCGAAGGCGCGGCGGACGTTCTGCTTGCGACCAACATCGTGGAAAGCGGGCTCGATATCCCGCGTGCGAATACGATGGTGATCTGTTGGCCCGAAAGGTTCGGCCTTGCGCAGCTTCATCAGCTCAGGGGAAGGGTCGGACGCAGCGGGATACGTGCGTTTGCGTATTTGCTGACCGACTCGGGTTCGGAGCGATCCGAGAAGCGGTTGGCCGTTCTGGAGGAGTTCAACAGGCCGGGCGCAGGTTTTGCCATCAGTGCGCGGGACCTGGACCTCAGAGGAGCGGGAGACGTGCTTTCGGAGCGGCAGTCGGGCCATGTGCAGGTCTTCGGACCCGTGCTCTACAGTCACCTTCTGAAATTGGCCTCGGAGAAGGCTAACGATAGGACAGCCGATCTCTGGGTGCCCGATCTGAATGTGCCGGTCGCCGAATTGTTGCCGGCGACTTACGTGCAATCGGAGGCGGTTCGGCTGGAAATCTACGCCCGGGCGGCCCGGTGCCGAAACGAAGACGAGCTGGACGACCTGGAGGAGGAGACTTCCCGCCGCTTTGGCAAATTGCCGGCGGCGGCCAGCGCTTTCTTTGCGATGGCAAGGTTCAGGATCGAATGTAGGCGGCGGGGAATCGTGAGGCTCGATGCCGGACCTGAGGCCGTGGCTGCAACATTCCT
This sequence comes from Bradyrhizobium sp. CB82, assembly GCF_029714405.1. Classification (NCBI taxonomy): domain Bacteria; kingdom Pseudomonadati; phylum Pseudomonadota; class Alphaproteobacteria; order Hyphomicrobiales; family Nitrobacteraceae; genus Bradyrhizobium; species Bradyrhizobium sp. CB82. Next base: position 2,685,446 of record NZ_CP121650.1, read on the forward strand.
GCCCGGACGACTGCGCAAGTCCAGGGGGCGATCGCTGCAGCGCGATGGCGATCGGGTCGTCTCTGTCAGCCAAGGACGCGATGGACCGCTTGCAAAGGTCGAAGAATTCCTCGACCTCCTGGACGAGTGATCGCAGTGCAGGCGAAGGCGTGACTTCGCGGAGGGCAGCTCATGGCGCGCTGCCTGCGTCCATCAGATTTCAGCGCGTGCCGGGCCGATCCCCACAGGCAACGATGTCCCAGGGCGATTTTCGATCCGCGACCTCCGGCGGAGAGAATATCGCCAGGTATCCGCCGTCCCCTGCGAGCTTGTACGTGGCGATCGCGCGATAGCCGACGGCGGTCAGTTCGCAGCGCAAGAGCTCAATTGGGGTGCCATGCTTCGACGTCGGAAGCTCGAGGTCGACAATTCCGACCCGTGCACCCGGCTTCAAGGCGGGCGTGAGATTGTAGAGGAAGGCATAGGGCTCGGCGATCTCGTGATACATGTGCACGAGGATCGCGGCGTCCAGCGAGGCAGCTGGGAGGCGCGGATCGTGTGGGTCACCAAGCGCAAATTTGACGTTCGTCAACTTCAGGAGTTCCGTTCTCCTGGCAAGCTCGATGAGGTAATCCCGCCTGACGTCCTGGGCAACCACGGAGCCGGCGGCCCCGACCAGATAAGAAAGCCTGACCGTGTGGTAGCCACTGCCTGCGCCAATGTCGCCGACCGTCATGCCTGGCTTCAATTCAAGAAGACGGGCGATTTGACCGGCCTCATCCAGGGCGTCGCGGTGCTCTTCGGCGGAGCGGCGTGGGCTGACAATCCGTGCAACGGGGCGCTGAGGTGAGGGAAACTCTTTTGCCGCAACTCCGGGGGGAGCCAGATAATCAATGTCAGCGGCGTATGTGTGAGATGCCGCAAGCGCAACAACTAGCGTCGCTGCGTGGGCTAGTGCCATCACGGGCGCGCAGTTGCCTGAAAAGGCCACCACCTGCGTGGCCCTTCGTCTATTTTTGAAGGTCGGCGGCAAAGAACTTGGCCGCCTCGGCCTTTGCCTCCTGATCCACCTTGTCCATCACGATTCCGGGGCGCTTGGCCGCGACCGCGTCGTCAAAACCCTTCATCGTGGTCTCGCCGCCCGTGTACGTGACCGGCTCTTCCTTGATCGCAGCATTCGCGCTTGTGATCATTGCGACGATCCAAAGTGCTCCCACTGCAATCGTTCGCATGCTGACCTCCTGTGGTTGGGCACGACCATTTTGGCACGGCGGCCGTTTCTGTTCCAGATCGCTGCGACGATACTGTGCTTGGCCGCCCCTGTGCCGCCTTGGCGGAATTGCGCGGGAGCGCTGCTCTTGACGCAAAGTCGCCAGCCGGCCTGAAGGGAGTTGGAAGGCACAAGAAGCGCGATCTAGTCGCTCGTCGCAGCGCGATAGAACGCTTCTACCTTCGCCAGGTCCTTGGAGTGAGTGCCCTCTCGATCGGTTTTTGTTTTCGAATCAACACCGGCAGGCCGCACCGACCGAATGGCTTCTTTGACATTGTCTGGTCCGAGGCCACCAGCCAGTATGACCGGGGTGCGAACACGTTCCACGATCTTTCGACTGATGCTCCAGTCATGCGTCACGCCCTGCGCGCCGATTTGCGCATCACCCGTGCGATGACTGTCAAGCAGGATCCAGTCGACAATACCGTCATATGCTTGCGCCACACCTAGCGCCCCAGGTCCCGTGACAGGTACGCTCCGCATGAATCTGCTCCTTGGCAGAGACTTTCGCAGCGCCACGACGAGATCGGGCGTTAGCAATTCGCTTGAAGCGCCAAGATGGACGATGGGCGGATCAAGCTCCCGTGCCATCCGTTCGATAACAGCGACATCCGCCGAGAGAAACAGCGCGGAGAGTACGGACGGCGCCCGGATCATCTTCATGACGGCTGCCGCCTTCTGAACCGGAAGCTCCCGAGGGAAGGCACCGTCGCCGACGAGCACGCCGACATGATCCACGCCGATTGCCGAAACCGCCTCGGCTTCCGCAGGTGTCGCCACTTCGTAGATTTGCGTCAGCATTGTCTTACACCCGCGCTGCCCGCCACACTGAGTTGAATGGACAGATTTCCCACGCAGCGATCAGCTCTTTCGAGCCAGTCTTTGCCGATGCCGGGCGGCGCGCACCTTCGCGCGGTTGCCGCAAACCCGCATCTCGCACCAACGGCGGCGATTGTTCTTGGTCGTGTCGAAGAACAGCCAGCCGCATTCCTGGCCCGCGCATCGCTTGGTACGCAAGAGGTCCTTCTCCATCAACAGCGTCAAGGCTGAGAGCGTGATGGGGCCCAGAATGGCCGCGGCAATGTCGCGACGCGGGTCCCAGACCCAGATGTAGCTGCCAAAGCGCATCTTGATCTCGGCGTGGCCGAGGTTTGCAGAGTGGGCGGCCGATAGCGACGCGATCAGCTTTCCCGCGACCGGCCTCTGCTCGGCAAGCGCAGTCCCGATCGTCCAGATCAACTCCCGCAGCTCGATCGCGCGCTCGAAGATGCGTTGCGCCCGACGCGGATGGCCGGCGAGCGCGGCACGCGCATAGGCGCAATCGGCGGGCGGCATCACGCGCGCGTGCTCGACCCACTGCATGAGCGTGTCGAAGCCTCTCAGGTGCTCTTGTCTCGCGGGAGAGCCGTGCGCCGACGTCGTATTCGTGAAATCCCATGCCAGCTCGCCGCCGACGAGATCGAGACTGCCGGCGCGCGAGGGTAGCAGAAGCGGGGTCTTGATCCTGCGATCAGCGTTCATGTGTAACCATCAAACCGCATGTTTGCGTGGCAGCGGGTGCCCGGCATGGTCTCCGCCGCGCCATGACCCGCTCCATCCTAAGGCATTTCAGCATCCGGCGCACAGCGGAATCTGTAACCATCTATCCATTATTGACTGGTCGCGGTGTGCGTGACAGCCTGATCCCGGCAAAACGATATTTGGAGGTTACCATGACCGGTCGTCGCGGCGCTCTCCCCTTGCTCGTCTCATTGCTTGTCCTGCCTGTCGCGGTCGCAGCACCAGCCGTCGCGCAGCTGGCTGGCAGGGATGTCGAGATCGGCATCGGCGGGCCGTTGACGACGACCTCGGCCGGCTTCGGCGTCGAGATGAAACAGGCGGTGGAACTCGCCGTCGATGAACGCAACGACGCGGGCGGCGTCGCGGGCGCCAGGGTCACGGCCGTGGCTGCCGACGACAAGGCGGACGCGGAGACCGGAAAGGCTATCGCGAAGCGTTTCTGCGACGATCCGGCGATCCTCGGCGTGATCGGACATGTCAATAGCGGCGTGGCCATCGCCACCGGCAAGATCTACGCCGACTGCGGCCTTGCCGTCATCACGCCGATGGCATCGAACCCGAAGGTGACGGAAAGCGGCTTTGCCACCATCTTCCGCCTGACCAACCGTGACGACAGGAAAGGGCCAGGTCTGGCGCGCTACCTGATGCGGAAGATGGGCAAGACACGCGCGCTCGTGGTCGACGACGGAACGCCTTACGGCATAGGCCTCGCCGACCAGTTCGTGGCGGGTTTTGGCGACGGCGGCACGGTGGTCGCGCGCAAATCCGTACAGGTCGGGGAGAAGGACTTCTCCGATTTCGTGAGGTCGTTCCCTGCGGATTTCGACGTGCTGTTCTTTGCCGGCATTCGCGAAGGCGCGCTGATCCTCAAGCAGATGCGGGCGCAAGGATTGACGCAATTGTTCGCCTGCGGCGACGGATGCTGGGACACCAAGGCCTTCATTCAGGCCGCCGAAGGGGCCGCGACGCAAGCGGAAGGTGTTCGCGTTCTCTCCGCCGCACCCGCCATCGGCACCGTTCCCGGATCGTTCGAGTTCGGCGCCAGGTACACGGCGAAGTACGGACCGATCAACAACTATGCAGCGAGCTCCTACGACTCGGGCCGTGTCCTGATGGCTGCGATCGCCGAGGCCGCCAAGGAAAAGCAAGGCCTCCCGACACGCGCCGACGTCGTGGCAGCGCTGCGCAAGCTGACATTCCAGGGCATCGCCTACGCCAAGCCGGTGCAATGGACGGAGAAGGGCGACAACAAGTCAGCCGTGATCTTTGTCAACGCGGTCGAGGGCGACCACTTCAAGCAGGTCGACCAGATCGACGAGTGAGGCCTTTTGTCCTCCGGGCCGACCGCATCAGCCTCAGCGAGCGACCAGGTCGACCGCCGCCCATTCCGCTTTGCTCACGGAGCATGTCCGCCTCGGAGCCAAAAGCGCGACGTCGGTACGCACCTGAGCGCGGACCGACAGGACAGTGCTCAACTAGGAAAGCACGCCTGGGCCGTCAACGTTAGTGGCGAGAGATTGAGCACTTGCGGAAACTGAAACGCATAACTGGCGCTCACCTGATTGCCGCATGTTGGCGTGGAGTAGGTGAATGTCTGCGCCGGGAGACTGAGGCCGAACGCCTGCTGGGCGGCGTAACCGGCAATAGCGTCGCTGCTCGGGCAAAGCGTTGGATTGACGGTCGCGCAGCGTGCCGCCATTTCCGTCCCATGTTGCAGGCCGAGCTGGGTCCAAAACAGCAGCCCGAACTCGATGATTCCAAATATGAATAAAAAGAAAACCGGAGCGGTCAGAGCAAATTCCAGCGCTGACGCCGCTCGATTGTCTCGCCATATCGTCGTGAACGTCACTGCAGCCTCGCAGTGGATTGAGCGTTGTAGGTGTAGGTGGCGGCGACGATCTGATAGTTGATCAGAGTAGAGTACGTCGCCTGCGCCGAGACCGTCGTATATGTTCCGGCCTGCGCGCCGCCCGGGCAAACCGTACCGCAGCCAACACTGCTAACTCCACCGCTTGTTGGGCAGCCGCAAAACTGAACGGGCGCAGGTGATGCCGTGATGGCTGTGGAATTCGTTGCGCTCGTTACCGCGCTGGAGATTCCGCTCGTATCAAAGCCGCGCGCAATGGCATATTGCGCTCCCGCCTGCGCCGCCTCCTCGACCTGCATCTTGCGATAGACCGCGAGCCCAATATCAGCCACCGAGACGACCATCAGAGACAATAACGGGATCATGATGCCGAATTCGATGGCGGCTGCGCCGCTTGGATCGCCGACTGCCGCGCGGACGTACCGACGCAAGACATAAGGTAATCGACCTCGGTTCTCGGATAATGACTTTTTCATTTGCATCGGAGCCACCTCATTCGACGAGTTGCGCGGTCTGCGAGCCGATCGCCGCAGTGCCGAGTGCGGAACAATTGACCTGAAGATTCGACGTGCCGGTGAATGTCAGGGTATCCGCGATGATCTTGGTGCAGGAGGTACTCGTGCCGTTGCCGCCGCTGAAGCTAAGATTGGCTTTTGGCAGGTAGATCGCGCCGCCGAAGTTTTGGGTGCCGCCGCCCGTGAGATTAAAGGCCGTTCCCGCAGGCATGTTGCGGTCGCCGTACATGACGATCCCCTTGGTGGAGCCGGTGGTCGGCGCCGTCAAATCGATGATCGCGTTGCTGCCGATCGAGGCCGTGCCCCAGTTGCTGCCCGACCCCGTAAAGACCAGCGTCACGCCAGTGCCCGTAATCGTCGCGTTACCGGCGACGCTTAAATTAGCGCCGTCCAGGTAATAGATGCCCGGGCTTAGGCTTAGAGTGGCTCCAGCATTGACGGTGATGCCGCCACTGTAGCAGCCAGGGCTGAGGGAGTTGGTCTTCCCATTGGCGTTGATCGTGTACTTCTTGTTGTCGCAGCTCGGCTCCGAGGGTGGAACTACGTTTGCATAGGGATCGGCGACCGCCCGCATGTGGGTCCGGATGCCGTTGGTCGCGGTGATGTTGCTCGCGCCGGAGACGTCGCCAACCACTCCGACCTGATTAGCGGAAACGGAGGCGCTGCCGGCAACGTTGAGGGACGGGCTCGCGCCGGAGTTGCTGTAGAGGTTGCACTTGATCAGATTGAGTTGATTGCTTCCGCCCACGTTCACGGCCGGGCTCGCGCTCGAATTGAGCGCGAGTACGCAGCCTGTCCCGGAATTGGGTAGGGCGACCGCACGCGCGGTGATGAGCACAGGATCTGAGCCGAACAGCGACGATAGCAGCCGCTGTTGCGGCTGGCTCACCACGACTTCGACTGCCTGGGTGTTCGAGGTATAGTTGCCCGTCTTCGGCGGTTGGTTGACCACAACGGTGACGTTGTTCACGGCATTCGCGTAGCCATAGTTCGCTGTCACGGCATTGGCTTCGGAGGTCAGGTCGCCGCTCGCAGTTACGGCTGTTGCCGCACTCACCGCGCCTGAGTCGGCGGCACTCTGCATATTCTTATGCTTGTAGTACCACCATCCAACCTCGGTGCCGAGGCCGGCTGTGCCGACCAAAACAGGCATCAACAGCGCGGACAGGATCACGTAGCTGCCGGACTGGTCTCGAATGAACTGTTGAAACAAACTGGTCTGGCGCAGGCGCGGACTCGCTCCACTGCGCGACAGGTGTTGTGAAACACTGAAGGAGCGGCTGCAGATCTTCCTGAGGCTCATGTATCCTCCCGGGGTATTTGCCACTTTTTCCTAGGATAGATTGATGCAGACCGATTTAAAGGCGCCTCAATCGAGCTCATAAAACTTTAACGAATTCGGAGAGCAAGACGACTGGCACGTTGTGAGAGCGGCACTGTGGCCGCTTCCATGGTGTCGCCATGAGGGTCGAGCATGCCGGTTCCGTCGCCTGCTTGCGCGCCGCCGCTTCTAGCTCGCTGCTGCTCTCGCGCCGCTCCGGCATAAGCCAGCGCATTTGCGGTCGCAAACGGGCGATCAGGTCGCGCCAATCATCAGCCAGATTGCTCTGACGGTGTTTCGCGACATGTCACATCCAACAGAGAGATTGCCTTTGACTGTCGATTCTCATCGCAATCCAGTTTCACGCGCGCATTTCGACGAGCTACCGGCGTGACACCAGCGAACGAGTCATCCGCTAGTTTCCGCGAACCAAGTCCGCGGAAATTAAAGCCTCGGCTGCGCCATGCGCATGCGGCAGGCATATAATCCAGGAATTCACTCTGCTCGGATTTGTCGGACATTTGCACGCCGTCGAGCGCGACATCCACGAGCCTGGACCCGCGATTATCGCGCGGGCCTGCCAGCTGGTTGCGAGGAGGCGCGCGCCGCGTCATCAGTAACCTGATTGGTCACCGTTAAAACCCGAGAAGATCGCGGAGCGATTGCGGCAGGGCTATCCCCAACGCGCCCCTGTTGCGCTAAGGCGAATTGCGTGCCTCGATCGGATAGCAGTTGCACGGCCTTGAAGAGGACAAGTCGGAAGCGACGATCCCAAAAAAGCTTCTCAATGCCGGGAACCTGACATTTTTTTCATATTCTAACAGACTGCGCCGCGTCCTATGTGATTGACACGGACGGCCCCAGATCGATTCTGCTGCGGGAATAAACCAGCTTTCCAAGTTTTTTCTGCTTGCGATTGGCTGGATACTCCCCTTCGCAAGGGCGCAACAGATGACCGACAAGGAGCTTGCTCCGCCCAGATATTTGGTGCGTGAGGGCTGCAAGGGATGGATGGTTTACGACCGCAAGCGGAGGGGACCGGCATTGGTCGGGACCAATCCGGCGGTCAATTTGCCCCGGGAATTGGCAGACCACATTGCTCCATGGCTGATGGCCGGGTTGCAGGGCAAGTTTGCGCCTCGCAATGAACGCGCCCCACGACCCTGGCAGGGCCGGCCACCGGAGTTAAGAGCCGCCGGCGGCCTATTTAGTCTATGTAAGCGCGGTGAGTGAACAGCATGGACCAGGTCGGGTCGTACGGTGTGGAGTTCGCCCGCGATTGGGCTGAAGCCTCCGCGCGCTGGGGCGACGGCGGCGATGCCACGGTCTTCCAGCACAAGCACTGGCTCAATGCGTGGTACTGCGCCTTCGACGCTGCTCCCCTGATCGCCTTCATCGTGGATGCCGCAGCGCGGCGCGACATCGCGCTCGTTCCGCTGGTGTGGGGCAGACGCCACGGCGTGCGCGTCGTCGAGTTCGCCGATCTTGGCTGTAGCGATTACAACGCTCCGATACTGGCGTCCGACGCGCCGCGCGATTCCGCGAGCCTGCGCGCCATGGATTCCGCGTTGCTGACGGCGTTGCGCGCCTTGCCCGAGCGCCCCGACCTAATCCACTTGGTGAAGATGCCGCTCGAGATCCGTGGGCGTCCCAACCCGCTGGCGACGAACGGGCGGGCGACTGCCTGCCCGTTGAACGGCAACCTCGTCGAGTTCACCGATGATTTCGAGGACTATCGTGCCTCGATCGCCAAGATACAGTTGTCGCGCCGCTGGCGCGTCTTCACCCGCAATCCCGGAGCCAGGTTCGAGATCGTCGTCAACGTCGACGAGGCGCTGCGGATTCTCGACGTGATGGATCGCCAGCAGAACAAGCGCATGAAGGAGTTGGGAGAGAGGTTCGTACTCGACGAACCCCGCAACGCGAAGTTCTATCGCGACGTCGTCCGCCGCGGACTCGAAGACGGCTACGCCGTGGTTTCGGCACTTTTCTGCGGCGATGAGGTCGTGGCCACCACACTGGGACTGAGGCACGGCGCGGACTATTCCTTGGTGCGCAGTTCCAACGCCGGGGGGCCATGGTCGAACTGCTCGCCGAGTCTGCTTTGCATCGAACGGACGATGGCGGCCCAGCACAGGCAAGGCGTGCGGCACTTCGATCTCAGCATCGGCAACAGCGATTACAAACGGCGTTTCGGCGCGAGGCCGATCCCTATGACGGATGTCAGCATCGCACTGTCCTGGCGCGGCATGCCTGACGTGCTCGCCGACCGCGCCGTGCGGGAGCTGCGGCGCCATCCGCGCGCTTTCGCCGCGGCCAAGCGGCTTCGCAACGCATGTGGCGGCGCATCGCGGCCTGCAGTTTCGTATGCGACGATCTCTCCCACATATAGCCGAGCGCCGTTCAACTCCGGTTGCCGAGGGCTCGTTCCCATGTCTCTCGAACCAACGTCGAGCCTAAGCACTCTCGCTATTACCGAGCGGTCCTACAGAGCAACGATTGTGCCGGCCTCTGTCATTGTGGTTATGATCATTTCGGAGGCGGCGTGGCTAGTTGGACTCTGCTGGCTGACGATCCTCCTAAGCCGTTTCGCTTTCAGTTAGCGCGAGCGACCTCTCGGCTGGTCACAGACCGGCCTGGTCGGGCAAGAGCAGGAGCAATGGTCAGCATGCTCGAGGTGAGGGATCGCTATATGAGGACGGAGCAGCCGCCTGTTCTGCTCGCGGCAGGCACCGTCTTGCTTCGGCCACTTGGAATGGCGGGCATTCCGGCGATCGTCGCCTCGAGCGAAGGCGATGATCCGACATTCGCCTCCCGCTATTGCGGCGGCCGCTGCCTTCTTCCGCCGCGCAGCGAACCAACTGCGCTTGTCGATGCGCTGCTTGACGCCGGCGAACGACTTTCCAGCCGTCTCGGCCGCCGTGTTCCTCTAATGTATGGCGAGGATTACTTCCTCGAGCTCATCTATATGCATCGCGAGCGCTTGCAGGAGAAGTTTCTGCTGCTTCTATGCGATCCGGACGTCGCGATCGGGCTGCTGACGAAGGATCGGTTTGACGAACTCGCGCGCGCCAGAGGAGTCCCTGTGCCACGCAGCCTTGACTGGGATATACTTTCCGAGATCGATGGACCGGTGCTCGCTAAGCCGCGCTCCAAGTGCGATTGGCACCATTCGATGCTGCAGGCTCGGCTGCTCGGCGACTGTAGCAAGGCCCTTGTTTTCGAGAATGGCGGCGCCGCGATGGCGCAAGCTTCTGTTGCGTCCTTTAGGGATCAGCTCGTATTTCAGGAATACGTCCGGGGAAATGATCGCCAGCTTTGGTCATTCCATGGGGTTTCCGACGAGCAGGGCAAGCTTCTCGCTTCCTTCGTCGGGAGGAAGTTGCGGACCTTCCCGCCGCTCACGGGCGAGAGCTCCTTTATCGAGATGATCGAGAACGATGAGCTCGCGGCGTTCGGACGGCGGATTGCCGAACAGTTACCTCTGAAGGGTCCCTTCAAAATAGACTTCAAGACCGATCCCGAATCCGGTCAGCATTTCGCGTTGGAGGTGAATGCGCGATTCAATCTCTGGCATTGCCTTGGCGCGGCGAACGGCCTCAACCTCATGGAGGTCGCTTATAATTACGTCGTCGCCGGTAGGCGGCCACCACGTCTTTCCTATCGCACGGACACGCGCTACTTCAGCCTACCGCTCGATTGGCGCGCCTACCGCGCACTTTCGCGGCAAGGGCAGTTGAACCTCGCGGATTGGGTTTCCTCGATCCTCTTCTCGCGAACCGTCTACAACGTGTTCGCGTGGAGCGATCCAGTGCCGTTCGCGATGGCGTTCGTGCGAAAGGTTCGCAAGTTGTTCAGTCTGATGATGGCATGTGGGCGCCAATGGCTCTCTATGGCATCCTAGGCGACATCCACGGCAATCGCGAGGCCCTGATCGCGGCTCTTACGGCGATCGATTCTTACGGTCCCGAACGGCTCCTTTGTATCGGTGACATCATTGGCTATAACGCAGACTCCGATGAATGCACTGCCATCTTGCGCGAGCGCGGGGTGGTCTCGATCGCAGGCAATCACGATCTCATCGGCATCGGCATCCTTGGTTTTGAGCGCTGCTCGAACAAGGCAATGCATGCGCTCAAGCGCACGCGCTGCTCGCTCCAGCCCGGCACCGTCGAGTACCTGAGTTCGCTGCCGCTAAGCCTTCCTGTCGAGGATCGTGCAGTCTTGGTTCATGGCGGCGTGCGCGACGTGCAGCAGTATATGATCGGCACTCACCATATCGCGGAGAATGTTGCTTACCTTCGCGCGGATCTTCCGGGCCGCAAGATTTGCTTCTACGGTCATGTGCACCAGCAAAAAGTCTTCGAGATCGGGAAGGGTGGAGACATCCGCGAGCTTCCTGCGAACGGAGTCGTGAAATTGGATCCCGATCGCGAATATTTCATCAACCCAGGATCGCTGGACGCGTCACGCAAGCCTCAACCGAAATTGGCCGAGTTTGCACTATTCGACAGCGTCGTGCTGACCGTCGAGTTCCTGCGCGTGTCGTATGATGACGCTCTGACGGAAGCGAAGGCCGCCATGGCCGGATACCGTACCGGATTTTGGCGTGATCGGTATTACAGCTTGCGGCGCAAGCTCCTCGGCCGTTCGTGAGTGAACAGTGATAAAACGCCGACCACGCTTAAGCGGGCCGCTCTGCAACAATTACCGGTTCATCGAAGCCGATCAAGCGCCTGGAGGGGGTTGCGAGGCTCTAGCGCGCTGGCGCGCGCATGGACGCCGGCTGTCCTGGGAGCTTCAGCCTCGGGCCTACCTCGGTCAGCTTGCCATCGGCGAGGTTAAACACCTGCAGGTCCTGGTCGATGTAGTTGGCCACATACAGGTGGTCGCTGTTCGGGCTGTAAGCGATGCCCTCCGGCAGGCCGCCGAGCGGCGCACGCGCAGTCACTGTCAGCTTGCCGTCGGTGCCAATCGACATCAGAACGAGTTCGCCACGTTTGGTCTTGAACCAGTCGCTGTCCTTGGCCGAGGTGCCGAGCAATAGCGCCGTGGCTGCGGTTTTGCCATTGGGCGCGATGGCGAAGCCTTCCGGTCCGGTACCGGGGGTCATCACGTCGACCACGTGGGGATGTGGACCCGCCGCTGCGATTACCACCGCGGCATCGGCGTTGTTCTTCTGTGCGCCGGTGTTCGATGCGATGACGTACTGGCCGTCCGGCGTGATGTCGATGTTGTAGGGATTGAATGCCGATGGAATGTCCAACGACTTGTCGTAGGTCACGTTTTGTCCATCGACTGTCAACACGCCGATTTTGTTCACGAGGTTGAGGCAGACGAAGGCGCGCTTGCCGTCGGGTGCAATGACAACGGCCGCAGCCTGCTGCTCCAGCGGTACCTCGCCGACGGCCTTGACCGTTGTGCCCTGGATGGAGACAACAGAGACACTCTTGCCTTCTCGGTTGGCAATCAATGCGAGATCGCCCTTGCTTGAAATCGATAGACCGGACGGCTGTCGCCCGACGGCAACCGTGTCGATCAACTTCGGCGGATCGGCGGTGAGGTCAATCACGTACAGTTTGTCGTCGGGGACCGTTTTCCAGGAGTTGCCCTCCTGGACGTGAATCACGGAATTGGCGACCAGGCCCAGCTTGCCGTCTGGTGTGATCTGCAGGTTCGTGGGCGGGCCCAGCAGAGAGTTCGCCAGCGGCAGGCTTGAGCGAATCCTGGGCTTGGCTGGGTTGGAGATATCCATGACCAGCACGGCGTCATTGCCCGGAGCGCCGTTCGTCTGGCCCTCGGCACCGTACGTGATCTTGCTGTCAAGGCCGATCAGGATATCGTTGGTTCCGGCCTGCGCCAGGCCGCTGTCGACGAGGCTGGCCAGGCACATGGCGTAAACAGCACGGCGTAAGGTCATGATGCGTTTTCTCCCCGTTCCGCCGATTTCTTGATGAACCGTACCCCGCAGCCTCGAGGCCGGGCAACCCATCTGCGCCTGACGGCGCGATCGTGTTAAGAGCGTTGCGGCAAGTGTTTGGCGGGTTTCGCTCCGATGATGGCATTCTGCCAGTGATTTGCCCGACGTGTCAAATGATTTCGCAAAAAACGAAGGCCGTCGTGCCGCCACCGTCGACTCCTTTGCATGGGGTTGTTTTTGATATTTTGTTCAAGACCTGTGGCGATGGCGCAGCAAGACCAGCGCCGAAACGGGGGTGAACCATGTCGACGACAAGTCCGGGACAAGACGGCTACTTTCCGCGCTGGAAGCTGAAGACCTCCGGCGTGATCCTGCCCGAGGAACGGCTGCCCTGGGGCCAAACCATCATCGCCAGCCTGCAGCATGGCGTCGCGATGTCGGGGGCGACCATCATCGCGCCGCTGCTGATGGGGTTCGATCCCAATCTCGCGCTGTTCTTTTCCGGCGTCGGCACGCTGATCTTTTTTGCGGTCGTTGCGGGGCGTGTGCCCAGCTATCTCGGTTCCAGCTTCGCCTTCATTGCCGTCGTCATCGCGGCGACCGGCTATTCCGGGCAGGGACCAAATCCGCATATCGACGTTGCGCTCGGCGGCATCGTCGGCGCCGGCGTGCTCTACGGCATCATTGCGCTGATTGTGATGTGGGCCGGCGTCGGCTGGGTCGAGCGCCTGATGCCACCGGTCGTCACCGGCGCGGTTGTCGCGGCGATCGGTCTCAATCTCGCGCCGGTGGCCGTGAAGGCCGTGAGTGCTGGCACGTTCGAAACATGGGTCGGGCTCTTGACCGTGCTGATCATCGGCCTCACCGCGGTGGCGGCCCCGGGATTGTGGCGGCGACTGCCGATCATCGTCGGAGCCGTCGGCGGCTATCTCCTCTATCTCCTGCTTGCCAATGGCCTGGGTCTCGGCAAGCCGGTCGACTTCGCCCAACTCTCCGCTGCGCCCTGGATCGGCCTGCCGAGATTCACCACGCCGACCTTCCATGCCGATGCGATTGTCCTGATCGCGCCGGTCGCGATCGTTCTGGTCGCCGAGAATCTCGGCCATATCAAAGCCATCGGCGTGATGACCGGCAGAAGCCTGGACGGCTATCTCGGTCGTGCGTTCCTCGGCGACGGCCTTGCAACGATCGTCTCGGCCTGCGGCGGCGGCACCGGCGTCACCACCTATGCCGAGAACATCGGCGTCATGGCGGCGACCAAGGTCTATTCGACGCTGCTGTTCGCGGTCACCTCGGTGGTGTCGATCCTGCTCGGCTTCTCACCGAAGTTCGGCGCGCTGATCCTGTCGATCCCAGGTCCCGTGATCGGTGGTCTGTCGATCGTGTTGTTCGGCCTGATCGCGGCCATGGCCGGCCGGATCTGGGTCGAGAACAAGGTCGATTTTTCCGATCCGCGCAACCTGATCACGGTCGCGGTGGCGCTCACCGCCGGCGCCGGCGATCTCACACTGAAGTTCGGCGCTTTCACGATCGGCGGCATCGGCACCGCGACCTTCGGCGCGATCGTGCTCTACCAGGTGCTGGGGCGCAGCAGCGCGACGAATGCCTGACCGGCTTCGTCAGTCGGCCGGCAAAGGCAACTCGAGCGCGATGACGCCGTCGCCTGTGCCGGCCGCCCTGATGCTGTCGCGCGCCACCGATTCGATGGCGGGCCATCGCTCGCGGAACAGGGCCGATGCGTCATGAAAGTTCGCAGCATCGACCCTGACGCAGCACGCCCGCCGTTTGCCGCCATCTGCGATCTGGAAGGAGAAGGTAAAGCCGACGCGCTCCTTGTCGCCAATCATCGCCCGCTGTTCTCGCATCAGTGTCCCCTGATGTTGCATTGCCGGATCACCTTGCGTTTTCGATTTGGTATTTCCTGCGGCGCGATTGTGGCGCGGCGCAAATAGGTTTGCAGTGTTGCAAACATCTGACACTTGGCGTGAAGACGCAGCTCGCAGCCGAGGCCTGGACCAAGGCTCACGCTTCCAAGTTGCTGGCCGGGCGGTTACGATTCAGGCAGCGCGCATGCGCAAGGCTTGGGAACCAGCCATGGAAGCAAGGCGTGACGTCACCGCGATGGTCCTTGTGGTCGGCATCGGCCTGACGGCCGCGGTCACCATTGGCCTTACATCTGCCGCGAAAGCGCAGCAGGTCGCGCTCACAGCCACGCAGTCAAAGGCGATTGATGCCTACAACGATGCCTTGAGCCGCTTCAGGGCGATCCTTGCCGAGCGACGCCGCCAGATCGAGGCGCACGAGCCGCTTCCGAACCTGCCGGGGCAAGCCCTTTACCTGGCGCGCGTCGACGTCATGAGCACCTACAAGGATCTCACCGATGCACTTCCGTCGCGGATCGGGCGGCCCAACAAATACGAGGTTCCACCGGCCTATTTCGACGCCGACATCGAACCGCTGATCGACCAGTACAGAAGTCTCTTCGACGTCATGGAGGCGCCGCCCGCAAATGCGCAGGCCTCAAAGACCCCGTTCAAGGACGTCGCCGATCTCGGCATCGCGATTGGGCGGGCGAAGGGACTCGATGCGCGGCAGGCGGATGCGGCCGGCCGCATCAGCCTGGGGCTGTTCTTCGCCGAGACCAACGGCAAGCAGAATGTCGGCAATGGGCGCTCCAACACCTATATCGGCAGCTTTCAGACCGGTCCCTCCGAAGACCGCAATGGCCAGAAACGATGGCAAGCAATCAAGCCATCCATCGCCTCGCTTGATCCAAAACTGATCGCGCGCGACGAGGAGGAAGAGGGCCGCATCGGTCGGCTCGACCACCGGCTCAACCACTGGACCGCGGTGCGTGACGGCCTGATGAATGCCCACGCCGATCTCTTCGCAGAGATCCCCGACATCGTGAAGACACTGCCGGACCCGATCGACCAGATGAAATTCTTCGAACTCATCCAGATCATCCCGACCGCGACGCGAGCCGCGCTCAAGTCCGGCAATCTGCTTCAAAGCCGGATCTCCGACCCGACGGTCATGAAATATCTGCGCAACAACAGCATCTTTGCCTACGGACGCGCCGACAGGGCAAGAACGTCGGCGAGCTTCCGCGAGATCCTCGATGCGATGTGGCTGTTCAATCAGAAGTTCGCGCGGGCGCAGGTGGAGTTCGAACGCGTGCGCGCGCGGTGAGGGCATTCACCTCACCCTCTCCGCCAGCGATGCGAACGAACAGCTTCGATCCGCCGGCACCGTCGGGCTTGAACACCGACGCCTCGCCCTCGCGCACGTCGAACCAGTCCTTGCCGAAGGCATCCATGAGGTTCAGCTTGTGCGAGCGGCCGGCGGCGTGGCCGCGAGCTTGCGCAGCGGGTGGGCGCGGCGGTTGTTCTCATCGGGCGACATCCACGAGACCGCCCTCGGACGTCTGCGGATGCCGTGCCCTAATCAGGTCAGTTACCCTGACCATCTTTTGGCGTTGCAGTTTCAGCCAATTCTCGTCTAGAAACGCCTCAACGAGCCTCCCGGCAACGAACCGTCAACGGTTTTGGCCGAGGATTTCGTGGCTCAAAGGGTCTGGCAATGCTGATTCGCGGCCAAAACGACGGGATTTCGGGGGAGGCGGCTCCGGCTGCCGGCGCCGCCGCGTCCGCGCCCGCGATGCTGCCCACCCTTCTTCTTGGCGAGCTCCTTCTTACCTGCCCCTGAGGGCCGGCTGGGCGAGACGCGCCTTGGCACTCAGGGGTTGTACGAGATCACCGGACACCTCAAGCGCTCGAGCCAACCGAAGGGCGCACCAGCTTAAAGGAAATTTCGAAATGGCCCCCGTGAACAAGTCCGAGAAGGACCGCGTCATCATTTTCGACACCACCCTGCGCGATGGCGAGCAGTGCCCCGGCGCGACCATGACGTTCGAGGAGAAGCTCGAAGTCGCGGAGTTGCTCGACGATATGGGCGTCGACGTGATCGAAGCCGGCTTTCCCATCACCTCCGAAGGCGACTTCCAGGCGGTCAGTGAGATCGCCCGCCGCTCCAAGAACTCCGTCATCGCCGGTCTGTCGCGCGCGCATCCGGCCGACATCGACCGCTGCGCCGAAGCGGTGAAGTTTGCAAAGCGCGGCCGCGTCCACACGGTGATCGCGACCTCGCCGCTGCATATGCGGGTGAAGTTGAACAAGACTCCGGAGCAGGTGATCGAGACCTCGGTTGCCATGGTCGCTCGCGCCCGCAACCTGATCGACGACGTCGAATGGTCGGCCGAGGACGGCACCCGCAGCGAGATGGATTTTCTCTGCCGTATCGTCGAGGCCGTCATCAAGGCCGGCGCCACCACGGTGAACATTCCCGATACCGTAGGCTACACCACGCCCGACGAGTACACCCACTTCATGAAGACGCTCATCGAGCGCGTGCCGAATTCGGACAAGGCGGTGTTCTCCGTACACTGCCATAACGACCTCGGCATGGCCGTTGCGAATTCGCTGGCCGGCATCGTCGGCGGCGCGCGCCAGGTCGAGTGCACCATCAACGGCATCGGCGAGCGTGCAGGCAATGCCGCGCTCGAAGAGATCGTGATGGCGATCAACGTACGCAACGACAAATTCCCGTACTGGAACAAGATCGACACCACGCAGCTCACCCGCGCTTCAAAGGTGGTGTCTGCGGCGACCTCGTTTCCGGTGCAGTACAACAAGGCGATCGTCGGTCGGAACGCCTTCGCGCATGAGAGCGGCATCCACCAGGACGGCGTGCTGAAGGACGCCTCGACCTACGAGATCATGCGGCCCGAGATGGTCGGCCTGAAGCAGTCCTCGCTGGTGCTGGGCAAGCATTCCGGCCGCCACGCCTTCGTGCACAAGCTGGAGGAGATGGGCTACAAGCTCGGTCCGAACCAGCTGGAAGATGCGTTCGCGCGGATGAAGGCGCTGGCCGACCGCAAGAAGGACATCTACGACGAGGACATCGAGGCGCTGGTCGATGAGGAAATGGCGGCCTCGCACGACCGCATCAAGCTGACCTCGCTGACAGTCATCGCCGGCACCCATGGTCCGCAACGCGCGACCATGAAGCTCTATGTCGACGGCCAGACACGTATTGAGGAAGCAGAAGGCAACGGGCCTGTCGATGCGGTCTTCAATTGCATCAAGGCCCTGGTGCCGCACGATGCAAAACTCGAGCTGTACCAGGTTCATGCCGTCACCGAAGGCACGGACGCGCAGGCCGAAGTCTCGGTGCGGCTGTCGCATGAGGGCCGCTCGATGACGGCGCGTGCGGCGGATCCGGACACGCTGGTGGCCTCCGCCAAGGCCTATCTCGGCGCGCTCAACAAGATCGTCATGAAGCGCCAGCGCGATACGGTGCAGACGGCGGCGGCGAGCTGACGTTGCTGACTTCGCCTCTCCCGCTTGCGGGGGAGGCCGACGCGCGAAGCGCGGCGGGTGAGAGTTTCTCGGGGATTCTCGCTTGCCGATACGCTTGCGGATACGCCCTCTCCCCAACCTCTCCCGCAAGCGGGAGAGGGGGCGCAGCGGTTCTCGCGGCGTTCATGATGAATACCTGCCCTGCTAACGGCCAATAGCACCTGCGCGCGCCGGCCTGTATGGATGCAGCCGGCTCGATCAAGGCCGCCCGCATGCTGGGCGGCCCAAATAACAACAAGGGAGAGATCATGCGCACCTTCGCGATCGCGGCATCCGTCGCGGCTTTGGTTCTGGGGCTTGCCGGTGCTGCCGCCGCCGATCCGATCGTCATCAAGTTCAGCCACGTGGTTGCGACGGATACGCCGAAGGGCAAGGCGGCCGAGAAGTTCAAGGAGCTCGCCGAGAAGTACACGGGCGGCAAGGTGAAGGTCGAGGTCTATCCGAACTCGACGCTCTACAAGGACAAGGAAGAGCTCGAGGCGCTGCAGCTGGGCAGTGTGCAGATGCTGGCGCCGTCGAATTCCAAGTTCGGTCCGCTCGGCATCCGCGAGTTCGAGGTGTTCGATCTGCCCTACATCCTTCCCGACCTGAAGACACTGCGGAAGGTGACGGAGGGACCGCTCGGCGCGAAGCTGCTCAAGCTGCTGGACACCAAGGGCATCACCGGCCTTGCCTATTGGGACAACGGCTTCAAGCAGATGAGCGCCAACAAGAAGCTGATCACGCCGGCCGATTATCAAGGCGTGAAATTCCGCATCCAGTCCTCGCGCGTGCTCCAGGCGCAGTTCAAGGCGCTGGGCTCGTTGCCGCAGGTGATGGCATTTTCCGAAGTCTACCAGGCGCTCCAGACCGGTGTCGTCGACGGGCAGGAGAACACCTGGTCCAACATCTACACCCAGAAAATGCACGAGGTGCAGAAGTACATCACCCAGACCAATCACGGCTACATCGGTTATGTCGTGATCGTGAACAAGAAGTTCTGGGACGATTTGCCGGCCGACATCCGCGACCAGCTTGCGAAGGCGATGAAGGAAGCGACCGACTACAACAACGCACAGTCGCAGAAGGAGAACGACGACGCGCTCGCCGAGATCAAGAAGAGCGGCAAGAGCGAGATCATCTCGCTGACGGCGGAGCAGGACGAGGCGATGCGCAAGGCGATGGAGCCCGTCTACAAGGATGCCGCGAGTCGCGTCGGCCAGCCGTTGATCGACGAATTCCAGAAGGAAGCGAAGAGCGCGACGAATTGAGTTCGCCCGTCGTTGCAACGCGAGAAGGCCTTCCGCGCGACGCGGAAGCCCTTCGTCCGTTCAAGCATGATTGTTGCGAATGATTTCAAAGTGCAGCCGTGGATTACATCTTGGTAAGACTGCTCTCTCTATCGAAGTTGTAAGTTGAACCGCGCGCAAATGGCGCCCATCTTCAGGGAACCTTGCAAGAGGAGGGTTCGTATGAGAAGGTTCGCCATCGCCGCCATCGCCGCGCTCAGCATCGCCGGCTCCGGCGCGGTTTACGCGCAATATCACCGCTTCTCCGACCACATGCGCCACATGCGCATGAATCCGGAAGACCGGGCCGCCTTCGTCGACGCGCGGATCGCGGCGGTGCATGCCGGCTTGAAGCTGAATGCCGACCAGGAGAAGCTATGGCCGCCGGTCGAGGCGGCCGTGCGCGATTTCGCCAAGCTGCGAATCGATCGCGCCAATGCGCGAATGAATGCGGCGCCTGACGATTCCGACAAGCCGGAGGATCCGGTCGCCCGCCTGCGCCAGCGCGCCGACGACATGGGCGCCGCGTCCGCGGCGCTGAAGAAGATCGCCGATGCCGCCGATCCCCTCTACAAGACGCTCGATGAGGGCCAGAAGCGGCGCCTGGCTGTCCTGACCCGTCATCAGGGCCCGTTCGGCGGTGAGGGGGGCTGGCACCATCGCTTCATGGACCGCGGCATGGACCGCTTCCACGGCGGGAACCGGGATGGCGGGTCGGACCTGGATGGCGGAGGCCTGTAAGGCCCCGCAATTCTCCGGGCCGAGCGAGCGAAGCCGCTGGAATCCGGCGGCTTTTCTCCTTTTGGGACCTGGCCATGAAGACTTGGAAAACCTCGTCCACATCGCTTGCCTTCCCGGGATCGCTTTGCTAAACGACCGGCCTCGCAAGGCGTTAGCCGCCTTTCGGGCGCATAGCTCAGTTGGTAGAGCAGCTGACTCTTAATCAGCGGGTCCCAGGTTCGAGCCCTGGTGCGCCCACCATTACAAAAACCTTTATTTTCAAGAGCTTCGCGGAGATAGCGGTCGAGAATAAAGCGGTTGTCGTGCGACGTTTCATGGTCCGAGTTGCATGCTATATTGCTGTTCGGCTTTTGTTTTTGTACCTGCACCCATTCCAATACAGCGCGCAGAGCCGACAATACAGGTCGGTCCTGTGGTCGTCGTAGAATAGGGTGTTAGAGCGAGCGAAAGGGACAATCTAGTCTGCCAGCGGTTCGTGTAATGCGGACCTTCGCCCCGGCGTTCTCCAGAAAGAGCCGGGCAGCGACTTGGCGGGGAAGGCAGCTTGGGGGCGCAAAGCGGCGGTTCGCTTGTCTGATTGCGGTGATGCTCGACCAGAATTGCCGCTCACTGCGAGGAGCGAACATCTCCGCCGCCGAGTTGGGCCACGACCCAATCCGCAAAAGCTCGTACCGACGATCTTTGTCGGCTTGCGCGCGGGTAGATCAAGCGGTGACCGACGTAGCGGATATCGTTGGCGCGTCCGGCCAATGGAGACACCAATCGCCCGCTCGCCAGTTCGCGCTCGGCCAGAAGCGTCGATTCCAACGCCACGCCCAAGCCTTCGGCCGCCGTCGCGATCGCAAGAAAGCTCCGATCGAATCTCATTCCGTGAAGGGCGGGGGCTTCCAATCCATTGGCGGTGAACCATTGGTGCCATTGAACCTGCTTCACATCCGAGCGGATGAGCGTCTGATCGATGAGATCAGAAGGCTTTCTTATCGACTTTGCTAGGGCAGGCGAGCAGAGAGGAGTGACTGTCTCCTCTGGGAGAGGGGCAATCTCGACGCCCTCCGCACGCGGCGGACCGTAGACGATGTCGATATCAAAATCGTCGTTGCTGAAGCGAGCATAGTCCGTGCTCGCAGCCAGCCGAACTTCTAGCTTCGGATAAGAGGCGAGAAACTGTGCGAGGCGCGGCGCAAGCCATTGCGCGGCAAAGCTCGGCGCGGAATGAACGCGTACCAATTGCGGTCCGCGCGCGGCAACTTCCTCAAGTCCGCGGCGGAGCTGATCGAACGCCGCTCCCGTGTGACGCATCAGATTTTCGCCGGCCGGCGTGAGCCGCACGGAGCGCGCGCTGCGCTCGAACAGAACCGTGCGAAGCGTGGCCTCCAGCTTGCGGATGGCATGACTGACTGCACTCGGCGTCAGGTGAAGCTCATTCGCCGCATCGCGAAACGATCCGGTGCGGGCCGCGGCTTCAAAGGCACGAATTGCCGATATCGGGACATTCGACAGCATTTCACAAGTGAACCAGATTCATCGATCCATGACAACTGTGCGCTTGTCCATTGGCCTTCCGCGGGTCATTCCTAGCCTTGCCAAGGAAGAACAATATGCGGGAGGAACTGATGCTGCTCAGCGGTAAGACGGCCATCATTTCGGGCGCGGCTTCGCCGCGCGGCATCGGTCTTGCCACCGCCCGACGGTTCGCCGCCGAGGGCGCTCGGGTCGCCATTCTGGATATTGATGCCGGCGCTGCGGCGGATTCTGCGGCATCCCTTGGGCAGTCCCACATTGGACTTCGGTGCGACGTCGCCGACAAATCGTCCTGCGAGCAGGCGGTGGCGCGCGTGGTCGAATCCTTCGGCGGCGTCGATGTCCTGATCAACAACGCCGGCATCACTCAGCCGGTGAAGCTCTTGGAAATCACGGCGGCCGATTGGGATCGCATCCAGGACGTCAATCTGAAGGGTGTTCTGTTCCTCTCCCAGGCGGTGATCCCGCATATGCGCGCACGGAAATCCGGATCGATCGCATGCATGTCGTCGGTCTCGGCCCAACGTGGCGGCGGAATTTTTGGCGGGCCGCACTATTCGGCCGCGAAGGCCGGCGTGCTTGGTCTTGCCAAGGCAATGGCCCGTGAGTTTGGTCCGGACGGCATCCGCGTCAATTGCGTCACGCCCGGCCTAATCGGCACCGATATCACCGCGGGCAAGCTGACCGACGAGATGAGGGCGAAGATCCTGGAAGGCATTCCGCTCAATCGCCTCGGCACGGCCGAAGACGTCGCCGGGATCTACACGTTCCTGGCCTCGGATCTCTCCGCCTACGTGACCGGTGCCGTGATCGACGTCAACGGCGGCATGCTCATCCACTGAGCCCAGCGAGACAAGGTCCAAATCCATGGAAACGCCGAGCAACGCGCTTACCAACACGCCGAAGCTAGCCGACCGCGCCTACAACATTCGTCGCAACGCCCTGCGCATGGGTGAAGTCCAGGGGCAGGGCTATATCGCGCAGGCGCTGGACATCTCCGATGTTCTCGCCGTGGCCTATTTCCACGCGATGCGCTACCGGCCCGAAGATCCTTCCTGGCAGGGCCGCGACCGTTTCCTTCTGTCGAACGGGCATTACGCCATCGCGCTCTACGCGGCCTTGATCGAGGCGGGGATCGTCCCCGAAGAAGAGCTCGAAACCTATGGCAGCGACGAGAGCCGCCTGCCGATGTCTGGTATGGCGTCTTATACGCCAGGAATGGAAATGTCGGGCGGCTCGCTCGGACTTGGACTCAGCATCGCCGTCGGCATGGGCCTCGGCCTCAAGCGCAAGAAATCCGAGGCGCGGGTGTACACGTTGTTCTCCGACGGCGAGCTCGACGAAGGCTCGGTCTGGGAGGCCATCCAGTCGGCAGGCCACTACAAGCTCGACAATCTGATCGGCATCGTCGATGTCAACAATCAGCAGGCCGACGGTCCTTCCACGCAGGTCATGGCCTTCGAGCCGTTGGTCGACAAGCTTCAGGCTTTCGGCTGGTTCGCGCAGCGCATCGACGGCAACGATCTCGATGCCGTGGTTGCTGCCTTCGATGCGGCCAAATCGCACCCCCAGCCCAAGCCGCGTATGATCGTCGCCGACACCCTGATGGGCAAGGGCGTTCCTTTCCTAGAGCAGCGCGAGAAGAACCATTTCATCCGCGTCGAGCAGCACGAATGGCAGCTCGCGCTTGCCGCGCTCGAAGCCGGGAGGCAGGCATGAAAGCCATCAGATCAGCACCACACCCGGGCAGGCCGCGCCTGACCACCTCAGCCATGATCGCTTCGATCGCGGCGGAGGGACAGAAGACGAAACCGGCGCCCTTTGGCCACGCGCTCGTCGAGCTTGCACGCAGGCGCCCTGATGTGGTCGGCATGACGGCCGATCTCGGCAAGTACACTGACCTACACATCTTTGTGAAGGAATTTCCGGACCGTTATTACCAGATGGGCATGGCAGAGCAGCTTCTGTTCGGCGCTGCCTCGGGCCTTGCTGCCGAAGGCTTCATGCCGTTCGCGACCACCTACGCTGTGTTCGCCTCGCGGCGCGCTTACGATTTCATACACCAGACGATTGCTGAGGAAGACCGCAACGTGAAGATCGTCTGCGCATTGCCAGGCCTGACCTCGGGCTATGGCCCGAGCCATCAGGCCGCGGAGGATCTCGCGCTGTTTCGCGCGATGCCGAACATGACGGTCATCGATCCCTGCGATGCCCACGAAATCGAGCAACTGGTGCCTGCCATCGCGGCTCATCAGGGGCCAGTCTACACCCGCCTGTTGCGAGGCCAGGTTCCGGTGGTCCTGGACGAATACGACTACAAGTTCGAGCTCGGCAAGGCCAAGTTGATTCGTGACGGGAAGGACGCCTTGGTTGTCGCATCCGGCATCATGACGATGCGTGCGCTCGAGGCCGCGCAGACCTTGAAGCGCGACAACGTTGATATAGCGGTGCTGCACGTTCCGACCATCAAGCCGCTCGACACCGAGACGATCTTGCGCGAAGCCGGAAAGCCCGGCCGCCTTGTCGTCGTTGCCGAAAACCATACGACGATCGGCGGCCTTGGCGAGGCCATTGCCGCGCTTCTGATGCGTTCAGGCGTTCATCCGCCTTTCCGCCAAATTGCATTGCCGGACGAGTTTCTTGACGCCGGCGCGCTTCCGACACTGCACGACCGCTACGGCATTTCCACCGCAGAGGTCGCAAGGCGGATCAAGCAGTGGCTCTAGTGTACCGGCGCTAAGCGCCCCCCAGCCAAGCCCCGGTAAAGAGCTACGCCCGACGCTTGTTGCGGCGGCGAGCGATGGCTCTTGCCCGAATGCCGGCGATCGAGAGCCGGTGAAGGAAGAGCCTGAAGGCCGCACGCCAGCTTGGGCTGACGCAGCCGGTGCCAACATCAATGCAGGATCAGGAGGAAATCATGACTGTCTCGAAGCCCGGAAGCTTCAGCCGCCGTTCGCTGTTGATGGCGGCCACGGCCATACCGCTCTGCGGGATTCTGACCCGGCCGGCATCTGCCGCCGAGTTCGTCTACAAGTTTGCCACCGGACAGGACCCGACCCATCCGGTGAATATCCGAGCGCAGGAGGCGATCGACCGGATTCACGAAGCGACCAGCGGCCGGCTGGAGATCAGGCTGTTTCCGGCCAATCAGCTTGGCTCCGACACCGAGCTCATGACCCAGGTTCGCAGCGGCGGCGTAGAGTTCTTCAATCAATCGTCCTCGATTCTCGCCACCCTGGTGCCCAGCGCAGGCATCGTGAACACGGGCTTCGCATTCGCCGACTACGGCAGCGTATGGAAGGCGATGGACGGCGAGCTCGGCACCTATATCCGGGCGCAGATTGCCAAGACGCCGATTATGGCGGTGTCGAAGGCCTGGGACAACGGCTTTCGCCAGGTGACCTCGTCCGGCCGGGAGATACGGACGCCGGATGATCTCAAGAATTTCCAGATCCGCGTTCCGCCCGCGCCGCTGCTCACCTCGCTCTTCAAGGCGCTCGGGGCGGGGCCAACGCCGATCAACTTCAACGAGGTCTATTCCGCGTTGCAGACCAAGGTCGTCGACGGCCAGGAGAACCCGTTGCCGATTATTGCGACCGCGCGCCTCTACGAAGTGCAGAGCGCATGCAGCCTGACCGGGCACGTCTGGGACGGCTATTGGATCCTGGGCAACAAGCGCGCCTTCGAACGCCTGCCCAAGGATGTGCAGGAGATCGTGACGCGCGAGCTCGATCGCTCTGCCGTTGATCAGCGCGCCGACATCGCAAAGCTCAGCCAGTCGCTGCGCACCGATCTCTCGGCCAAGGGCCTCAAATTCATCGACGTCGATCGTGCCGCCTTCCGCCAGGCTCTGTCCAAGACCAGCTTCTACGCCGACTGGAAGGGCAAGTTTGGCGAAGAGGCATGGTCGCAGCTCGAAAAAGCCGCGGGTCAGCTATCATGACCAGCATGAGCCATACGCCGCATGTCGATGCCGCTATGGCGGCCGGCAAGTCTCAAGCGGGCCCGCGCAGCTGGGTGGTGACGGCGAACACAGTGCTTGGCCATGTCGTCGCGGTCCCGGCAGCACTGCTCGTGCTGGCGGAGATCGCGGTTCTGTCCGCCGGAATCGTGGGCAGATACGTCTTCCGCTCGCCGATCGTCTGGTCCGACGAGCTCGCCGGCATTCTCTTCCTGTGGCTCGCCATGCTCGGATCCGTGATTGCGTTCCAGCGCGGCGAGCATATGCGGATGACGGCCATCGTCGGCGTCCTCAGCGCGGAAGTCCGCGCGTTCCTGGATGTGATAGCAGCCGCGGCATCGCTGGCATTCCTCGTGCTCGTCGTCTGGCCGGCCTATGAATTCGCGGCCGATGAGGCTTTCGTCACGACGCCGGCGCTCGAGATCGTCAACAGCTGGCGTGCGGCCGCACTGCCGATCGGGATCGGACTGATGCTGATCGCGGCGGTCCTCAGGCTCATCCGCATCGCGAGCCTGCGCAGCCTGCTGGCGTCCCTGGCGATCGTCGCAGGAATCATCGCGACCTTCGTTCTGCTGGCGCCGGTCTTGCAGCCGCTCGGCAATCTGAATCTTCTGATTTTCTTCGTCTTCGTCGTCGGCGCAATGGTCTTTGCCGCCGTGCCGATTGCGTTTGCATTCGGCCTCGCCACCGTCGGCTATCTCGCCCTGACCACCAGCACGCCCGACGTGGTGATGATCGGACGGATGGACGAGGGCATGAGCCACCTGATCCTTCTGGCCGTCCCGCTGTTCGTCTTTCTCGGCCTTCTGATCGAGATGACCGGCATGGCGCGCGCCATGGTCGGCTTCCTGGCGAGCCTTTTGGGCCACGTGCGCGGCGGGCTGCACTACGTGCTGGTCGGAGCGATGTATCTGGTCTCGGGCATCTCCGGCTCCAAGGCGGCGGACATGGCCGCGGTGGCTCCCGTCCTGTTTCCCGAGATGCGGCAGCGCGGGGCCAAACCGGGAGACCTCGTTGCGCTTCTCGCGGCGACCGGCGCCCAGACCGAGACGATTCCGCCCTCACTGGTTCTGATCACGATCGGCTCGGTGACGGGTGTGTCGATCTCCGCACTGTTCACAGGCGGATTGCTCCCGGGCGTGGTGCTTGCGGTCATGCTCGCCGCTGTCGTGTGGTGGCGATACCGCCGCGAGGATTTGTCCCACGTCAAACGGGCGAGCCTGGGGGAGATCGGCCGTGCCTTTGTGATCGCGATTCCCGCCATCGCGCTGCCCTTCGTCATCCGGACCGCCGTCGTCGAGGGCGTCGCCACGGCAACGGAGGTCTCGACCATCGGCATCCTCTACTCGGCCTGTGCGGGTCTCTTCGTCTACCGCCAGTTCGACTGGCGCCGCATCTATCCGATGCTGGTCGAGACGGCCTCGCTGTCCGGGGCGATCCTGCTCATCATCGGGGCGGCGACAGGGATGGCCTGGGCGCTGACCCAGTCAGGATTTTCCGCCTCTCTCGCAAAGTTCATGACAAGCCTTCCCGGCGGCGTTCCTGTCTTCCTGGCCGTGACGATCGTGACCTTCGTCATCCTGGGCAGCGTGCTGGAAGGGATTCCGGCTATCGTCCTGTTCGGGCCGCTGCTGTTCCCGATCGCGCGGCAGGTCGGGGTGCACGATGTCCACTATGCGATGGTGGTGGTCCTCGCCATGGGCATCGGCCTGTTCGCGCCGCCGTTCGGCGTCGGCTATTATGCCGCCTGCGCCATCAGCCGCATCCACCCGGACGAGGGCATGATACCCATCGTGGGCTACATGATCGCGCTCCTGATCGGCACACTCATCGTCGCCGCGGTGCCCTGGCTATCGATCGGCTTCCTTTGACGCCTAGGAGAGGGACCTCGCGGGACAAAACCGCGAGGCACCTCGTCAGGCGAATTTCGGAAGATGCAGCGGCAAGCCTTCGCAGGGCATATCGATCTCCTCGACCTGACCATTGCCGACTTCGGTGACGCGCAGCTTCTTGCCTTCGAGCGTGAAGGCGCAATTGGTCGGCTGGGGTCCATCCAGGATAAGGCGATCGGCGACCTCACCCCGCTGGTCCAGCACCGTGACGTTCTTCTGGTTGTAGACCGTGCAATAAAGCCGACCGTCCGTGCCGAAGGCCATTCCGTCCGGCCCTTTGAAATCGGGATTTGAATCAGGTTGCAGGACGTTGCCGAAGAGGACGCGTTTCGGCGCGGCCTCGCCGAGCGCGTCGTATCGGTAGATCTCGCCGGTGAAGGATGCGTTGGCATAAAGGTGATTGTCGGGACCGAAGGCAATCCCGTTGGTGAAGCGGATCTTGCGATCGAGCACGCGGAGCACCTTCATGGCTGCCGGATCGATCTCATACACACGGCCGTCCCAATCGAGATCCATATAGCTGTCGACGAAAGCTTGGCCGTTGATGAAATCCTCCGCGGCCATGCCGGAGTCAGTCATGTAGAGCAGTCCGTTCGGACCGAAGCAGAGGTCGTTTGGAAACAGAAAGCGGTCCGCGCCTTCGCCCCGCATGCGTCGGATCTCGTTTCCGTTCTCGTCAATGCAGATCAGCGCCCGGAGGCCGGCTTCCGCGATCCAGATCCTACCGTGGCCGTCGGTCGTCAGCCCGTTCGGTCGCCCGCCCGTCGTCCGGATCACGCGGCGATTGCCGCGAGGATCGAGCCGTGTGACGCAAAGGGTCGAAGCTGACATCTCCGTCACATACATCGATGCATCGGGCAGACACACCGGGCCCTCCGGCGCTCCAATTCCAGATGCAAACAGTATCGACGCCATTCATCCCTCCCGTTCTCGAATGTTGCGCTCGTTAGGCGATGACCAGCCCGCTGGCCGGATCGATCAGCACCACGCGATTGAGATCGATGGCTAGATCGATCCGCTCGCCATGGCTGGTGACGTCATGAGCCTGAAGCTCGGCAACGGCGTCCACGCCGCCGAGCCTGATGGTGGTGAAGGTGCGGGTTCCGGTTGGCTGAATAAGGTCGGCGACGGCTGAATAAGCGACCACGCCGTCCCGCAGAGGTCCGCTGCCAGCCCGGCTGAAATGCTGGGGCCGAATGCCGACGAGAACTTGCCGCGCCTCCCCATGGGTCAGTGACTTGGCCTTAGCGCTCGGAAGGGGCAGCACATCGCCGGATTGAAACACGACGGCTGCATCGGCGCCGTTTGTCTTGAGAGTCGCCGGGATGAGGTTGATCGAGGGAGAGCCGAGGAAGCTGGCCACAAATCCCGTATGGGGCTGCTCGAATAGCTCGAGCGGAGCTCCCTGCTGCTCGATCTTTCCCTCGCGCAGCAGCACGATGCGGTCGGCGAGCGTCATCGCCTCGACCTGGTCATGGGTCACGTAGATCATCGTCGTCGTGATCTCGTGATGCAGGCGCTTGATCTCGGTTCGCATCTCGTCGCGGAGCTGGGCGTCGAGATTCGAGAGCGGTTCGTCGAACAAGAAGAGGTCCGCCTTGCGGACGATGGCGCGGCCGATCGCGACCCGCTGACGCTGGCCGCCGGAGAGCTGACGCGGATAGCGCATTAGGAGAGTGCCGATGCCGAGCATCTCGGCGGCTTCGCTGACCCGCTTCCTGATTTCGATCTCTGGAGTCTTGCGCGCGCGCAGGCCGAAGGCGATGTTCTCGTTGACAGTCAAATAGGGGTAGAGCGCATAGTTTTGGAACACCATCGCGATGTTCCGCTCGCGGGGGCGCAGATCGTTGACGACCGCGCCGCCGATCGTAATGGTTCCGCCATCCGGATCCTCAAGACCGGCGATGGTTCGCAAGAGAGTGCTCTTACCGCAGCCGGATGGCCCTACCAGCACGGCGAATTCGCCATCGGCGATGGTGAGATCAACTCCCCGGACCGCATGCACGTTGCCGTAATATTTGTGTACCCTGGACAGCTTGACGTCAGCCACTCCGCTCTCCCTAACCCTTGACTGCGCCCAGGGAGATGCCGCGCACGAGATAGCGTTGCATCACCGAAACTGCGACGAAGATCGGCAACGTGCCGAGGACCGACATCGCTGCGATCTTTGCCCAGAAATTCGATTGTCCGCCGAAGTAGTGCGTCAGCATGACCGGAAACGTGATGACCTCGGTGCGTGTGAGCACCAGTGCGAACAGAAAATCGTTCCAGGCAAAGACGAAGGTGAAGACCGAGGTTGCCATGAGGCCTGGACGGACCATCGGGAAGACGACCTTCCAGATCACCTCCCATCGATTGAGGCCGTCGACGAGCGCGCTCTCTTCGAGCTCCAGCGGAACATCGACGATGTAACCGCGCATCATCCAGATCACGTAAGGAAGATTGAATGCCGTGTAGAGCAGGATCAGCCCGAGATAGCCGTCGACCAAGCCGAAATAGACATAGATCAGGAAGATCGGGAAGACGACGGCAATCGGCGGGATCATGCGCTGGGAGATGATCCACATCGCGAGGTTCTCGCCACCGGTGCCGAAGCGGGCGAGGCTGTAGGCGCAGAGCGTCCCCAGGACAATGGCGATGCCCGAGCTGACGCCGGCGACGATCAGGCTGTTCAGGATGGCAAGGACGTCGCCGTCCTTGAACAGAACGTAGTAATTCGAGAACTGGATCTGTCCGGGAATCCACAGGGGTGGCAGATGATAGATCTCGTCCGGCGTCTTGAACGAGATCATGAACAGCCAGTAGACCGGGAACAGAAACAGCAGGGTCACGACACCGGCGCCAAGATAGCGAAGCGCCAGGATGCGGGCTTTTCTGGCCGGAAGCCTGCCGATCCTCATCGCGCAAGGTCCATGCGCTTGAGAACCAGGGTGGTAATAAGCGTGAGCAGTGCAATCACGAGGAACGAGATAGCGGCAGTATAGCTGGTCTCAAACTGCGAGAAGCCTTGTACATAGGTGTAGAGCGAGACGGTTTCGGTCATCGAGCCCGGTCCGCCCTCGGTGAGGGCCCAGATGATGTCGAAGATGCGGACGAGGTCCAGGCCGCGGATCAGGCAGGCGACGGCGACGATGGGCGCGATGGCCGGCAAGACGATTGCGCGAAGCACGCGCAGGTACGACGCGCCGTCGATCTCAGCGGCCTCGAGCTGGGACTGATCGACATTCGACAGCGCCGCGAGCAGCAGCAGGAACATGAACGGCGACCATTGCCAGACTTCGCAGATGATGATTGCCGGATAAACGTAGGCGGGATTGACGGTCCAGAGAATCCGTACTGGCTCTCCGGCGAAGGAGCTGAGAATCTGACCGATTGGACCGAAGCGGACGTCGAACATTAGCCGCCAGGTCGCTCCCGCGACTATCGGAGAGATCACCGTCGGAAGCACAAGCAGCGCGACGAAGAGCTGGCGCCCCGGCATGCGATCGATGAAGAGCTGCGCCATCAGGAAGCCGATCAGCAACTCCAAGGGCAGCGCGATCACGGTGATGATGGCGGTATGACCAAGTGAGACCCACAGCCGGGTGTCCTTGAAGAGCTCCGCATAGTTCAACAGGCCGACGAAGGACGTGTCATTCTCGGTCATCGTGATGCGTTGGAAGCTCACGATCAGCGAGTAGATCAGGGGAAACAGACCGACCAGGAGAAGGATCAGAATGGCCGGAGCGACGATAAGATAGGGGAGACGGTCTTCGAGCACGCGTCCGAGGCGGCTCGGCTTGCGTTGTTCGGCAGCGTTGAGACTTGCGGAAAGCGCCATGATCAGTCCAGGAAAACGGCACCGCAGGGAGGGCGAACGTCTCCCGTGCGGTGTCTAGGGCAGCTATTGGGGATAGGCGCCGGGCTTGGCGGCCCAGACCTTGTAAACGGCCTTCTGGTTCTCGATGCCGACCTTCTCGGTGATGGCGTCGAATTGCTGCGCCATGCGACCGAGAATGGCCTTGGGATCTTCGCCGGCCCAGAGGCTCGAGATCGCCTTGGTCATCGCCTCGTCGTACTTGTCCTGTTGCAGCAGAGAAAGGTCGAGCAGGCCCTTCTCGCCGGACGTCTTGATCGTATCGAGATAGGCGGGCGCGTCGGGCCAGAGTCCACGATATTTCTCGCTCGCATAGTGCGACAGGCGGAACGGATCGCGCAGCGTATAGGGCAGCTGGACGCGCTCGAGGCTGGTCTTCTTGCTGTTCAGCCATTGGATGAAGAGATAGGCGGCCTCCTTGTTCTTGCTGGTGGCCGAGACCGAAAGGTCGAAGCCGACGCCGAGCTCTGGGCGGCCGAGAGGGGTGAGCGCATAGCCGACCTTGCCGGCGACTTGCGATTTCGGCACCCACTTCAATGCTTCTTCGCCCGAGCCATAGCCCGCGGCCCAGCGACCGTAGGGTGGCCAGGAGATCGTCATCGCGGTCGTGCCCTGGAGGAACGCAGCGAGATTGTCGACGAAATTCCATTGCTCGACGCCCGGCGGCATGAACTTGTTCTCCGCCAGCATTTCCTTGAACACCTTGAGGCCGACGTCACCATTGACCGTCGCCTTCATGGTCTCCGCATTGAAGAACTTGCCGCCCTCCATGCGGAAGCGCTCCTGGAACATGTATTGCGGATAGGGGGCGGTGCGGAAGAACCCGGCGCCGTAAACCTTGGGCGCCATCTTGTCGGTGATGAATTGGCCGATCTGGTCGAACTGCTTCCAGTCCTTTGGTGGAGCGAGCTCGTAACCGAACTTGGCCTTGAACTCGTCCTTCATCTTCGGATCCTCGAAGATGTCCTTGCGGTAATAGAGCAGCATCACGTCGCCGTCGTCCGGAAAGCCGTAGATCTTCCCGTCGTACTGCATCTGGTTGTCGCGATAGGCGGCCGCGATGTCTTGCAACTCGTCACGATAGCCAAATTTGTCGACATACTTGTCGAGCGGCTCGAGCGCGCCTGCGCGCGCGAGATCGGGCATCCAGGACGGGATGACGTTCAGCGCGTCATAGGCGCCGGCGCCTGATTTGAAATCCTGCATGATCTTTGTGAACATCTGATCGGTTGGGACTTCGACGACCTTCACCTTGATGCCGGTGAGCTTCTCCCATTGCGGGCCTGAATAATTTAGCGGGTCGAGAGACTGGAGGCCGGCCTCCCAGACGATGCTGATGGTCGTGCCCGCGTACTTCTTCGCGGCTTCGACCGCGGTGTCGGCCGCATCCTTGTCGGCAGCCGGCGCCGAGCTGGCAGCGAGCACTAGGACAGCGACCGCGCTGAGAAACGTCCTGAATTTCATCCCTTCCTCCTCCTCTTGGGCGTCCGGAGCCTGGGAGAACCGGCTTCGGAGCGCTTCTCACGTGATGCTTGACCGGTTAGGAGCCGCAGGCAGAACGGACCTGTCGGCGCCGACCTGGCCGAAAGAAGTAAATTCATCTATGTCGAGAATTTGCAGCGGCGCATCGCTGGTCGGGGTTTGTCGCCCGCAACCTGAATGGACGCAGTTGGCGTTGCAGAAGCACGCATCCTCCCCAAAAACGCTCGAGAGCGTTGACTTTGGGGCTAGTCTGCGTCGCGGCGGAATAGCCCGACAAATGAGAACTTTGCACCCATGCGTGAGCAGCATTCACCTGAATGCGGAGGGCCCTCAGACCCAAGAGCCGTACCGATCTGCTCACCCCCGCAGGGACGCACTCCACTCGCGTGGCACCGACCAGCCGATTCGACAGAAATGGTGGGAGCTCGATCGATGCACAGGCCGAAGCGATCCACTTGCGCAGGCCCGCAATGGTGCGGAATCCGTCGGCCGCGTAGCACCGGGTGGAGGATCGAAAGGCTTGCATCGTCTCGGCCAGCGCATGAGCGCCGATGTGACGGTCAGGATCCGGCTGGACTTATTGGCGAAGAGTTCATCCGCGGTCCGCGTCCCGATGAACTCCCGCGGGTCCGCGCCGAGAAAAGCTGCCGCGGCGGCGAAGACCGGCTCGGCAGCGGGCTGGTCCGCAACAAGATCAAAGATCGTGTCCGAAAGCGTACCTTGTCCGCCGCAGAGCAGGGTCAGCATCTGACCTCCAGCCGATCGACGAACAGCGCCATCGCGAGTAGGTCCACGGAGCCGCCGGGGCCGAGATTCCGGGACACGAACGCCTGGTGAATGTTGCGCGCGCGTGGGTGCCAATCCGGCGATCCGATGCCGCCGGCGGCAAGGAAGCTGGCGGCACTCGCCTGGGCGAAGCGCAGTCCTTCCACTCCGCCCCGATGCAGGAGATTGGTGTTGGTGACCTCGGCGATCAGCCGCATGCAGGTCTTAACGAACGGCGTCCTCGTCATGGGGCGCGAGCTTGCGCGCCGCACGCAGCCCGGGCAGGGCGATGTCATAGACCGACGGAAAGCCGTCGGCAGCTTCCGCCCTAGCCCGCCGGCGCCGTAGCGCCGCGATGCGACGGCGCCATGGCTGCGCAGCGAGACCGGGCCCGACAGGATGTCGTCGCCCCAACGCTCCGAAACCAGCCGGCCGAGCGATTTGCGAATGCCGACGGCGTTCCGATGCCCGGCCGCAGCGCAAAGCAGACCCAGCCCGAAGATCGCGCCGCGATGTGTGTTGACCCCATGTGTTGCGGCCAGCATCGCGCGCTCGGCGGCAACGCCGATAGCGCGCAGCCGGTTCATGCCCGCGCCCTCAGCGCCCGCGGCGGCGAGCTCGCCGAAGAACGGCATCAGGGTCGCGGCGGCCAGCAAGCATGACTGCGACGCCTGCGAACTGAAGCCGCGGTGTTGTCCGAACACGCCCTCTGGGGCGCTCGGCCTGGCAGGCAGCTTATGGCGCAAAACCGACGTCCGGCAGCTTGAAGCGTTCGATCGTTATAGTTTACGAGCTTCGTCGCGTTGCATTGACCGCAACGGCAGCGGCTGCAGTGCGGTTTTCGACGCCGAGCTTGGCGTAGATCTGCTCCAGATGCTTGTCCACCGTGCGCGGGCTCAATCCCAGAATTTGAGCGATGTCGCGGTTGGTCTTGCCCTTGGAAAGCCAGGCCAGCACCTCGCCTTCGCGACTGGTCAGGCCGAGCTCGCTGCTGAATTCGGGAGGCAGGCTGGTGCCGGCCTCCTTGGATAGGCGTAGCAGGAACTCGTTGGGTGCGAGCTCGCCCATGTAGTAGATCCGAAGCTGCGGATTGCCCGGCAGCGCGGCGGCTTGCGATTTCGAGTTTCCCTTGCTTCTCCGGACCTGTTCCAGCCATTGCAGCAGCGACGTCGGCAAGTCCGCGTCCTCTCGTCCTTGTGCGCTGTAATGGTCGGATAGCAGCCTATGCGCCTGTGGCGTTGCCCACAGCACCTTACCCTCCCGGTTGACGGCGAACAGAAAGCGCCCGGAGACGTCGAGAGCCGCGCGTGCGCTCTGCGTGAGGCGCGCATTGCTGAGATGGACGCGGATGCGCGCCAGCATCTCTTCGATCACGATCGGCTTGGCCACGTAGTCGACGCCCCCGGCCTCCAGGCCGCGTACGATGTGCTCGGTTTCGGCCAAGCCCGTCATGAAGATCACGGGCACGTTGGCAAGGCCTGCGTCACTCTTGAGCCGCCGGCAGGTCTCGAATCCGTCCATGCCTGGCATCACGGCGTCGAGCAGCACGATGTCCGGCGTGATCTGGTCTACGATGCGCATGGCCGCGGCGCCGTCGAGGGCGACCATGACGGTCATGCCCGCGCCGTCGAGCGCGTCGGTGAGCAGCCGCAATGTCTCGGGGGAGTCGTCGACGACCAGCGCGACGTCGCGCTTTTTCGGCTCAATGCTCATGTGAGTGCAGAGTCTTCAATGTCGACATGTACTGATCGAGATCGAACCGCTCGACTAGTGTTCGCATCTCGGCGACGAAATCAGCATGCTCGGGATGCGTGCTGCCGATTTCGTCGAGCTTCAACCGGATGCCTTTCACATAGCCGATCTGCCCGAGCCCGATCAGCTCTTCGATATGTTGCACCGAGGGGCGGGAGCCGCTGTACGGCAGGCGGTCCGGCAGGGTGATCTCGTCCCGCTCGTACAGCCAATCGATCTTCAGGAGCTGGTGGATCGTCTCGAGAAATCTCGGAATGTCGATCGGTTTCATCAGATAGCCGTCATGGAAGGGCTGCGCCAGCGGTGCTCCATGCGCCTCCAGTGCGCTCGCCGATACCATCAGAATACGCGCCTGATTGTGCCCGCCGGCGCGCAGCGTCTCGGCCACGGTCCAGCCGTCCATGCCGGGCATGGAGATGTCGAGCAGGAATAGATCCGGCCGGCAATGCTGTGCCAGCGCGAGGCAGCCCGGGCCGTCCGTCGCGCTGAGCAGGATGAATCCGAGGGGAGCGAGCACCTCGCGCAAGAGGTCGCGATGCACGGGATCGTCGTCGGTGACGAGGATCGTCTTGCGCGGACCGAGATAGCCGCAGACCGGTGCTTCCACCGGTGCGATGCGCCGCGGATTGCTCACTTCCGACAGGAGGAGTTTGACCTTGAATGTCGAGCCAACGCCCACGGTGCTGCTCACCTTGATATCGCCGCCCATCACGCCGGCGAGGAGCCGGCTGATGGTGAGACCGAGCCCCGTGCCGCTCTGTGGTTGCGAAACGCCGAGCGCACCCCGCTCGAAAGGCGCGAAGATGCGCTCGAGATCGCCGCCCTGAATTCCGGGGCCGGTATCCGTTACCTCGAATTCTGCGACGGGGTTGCGGTAGTGCACTACGAAATGCACGCTGCCGGCCTGAGTGAACTTAATAGCGTTGGACAGGAGGTTGATCAGGACCTGGCGCAGCCGTTTCTCGTCGGCATAAACCACGACCGGCAGCGCCGCCGGCCGCTTGAACACGAACTCGATGCCCTTGGCGGCCGCCTGGAGGCGGAACATGCCCACGAGCTGATCCAGGAACTCGCTCAGCCGGACCTCGTCGCGGGACAAATAAAGCCGTCCGGCCTCGATCTTTGAGATATCCAGAATGCCGTCGATCAGGCCGGAGAGGTGATCGGCGCTGCGGCGGACGACACGGACCTGCTCGCGCGGCCGGGTCTGGAGCGACGTATCCTGCTCCAGGAGCTGGGCGTACCCGCTGATCGCGTTCAGCGGCGAGCGCAGCTCGTGGCTCAAGCCTACGACGTAGCGGCTCTTGGCGAGATTGGCGGACTCTGCGACTTCCTTGGCGCGCTGCAATTCGGCGTCGGTGCGCTTGTGCGCATCGATCTCCTGGATCAGCAGCGTGGTCTGCCGCCGCGTCTCCGCTTCGGCGGCACGACGGCTCTGCTGCGCCAGCACGAACAGCCAGGCGACCACGCCGATTATGATGCTCAGCGCAAAGAACACTTTCCACAGCACATCAGAGACAAGCGTGCTGTTCGCATTCCCGCTTGCCGAACTCTGTAGGTAGATCAGTCCCAACACCAGCGCGACGAGCCCGGCGGAAATCGCGAACACACCGAGATAGTGGCCGAGCTGAGAGTTGATCCGTTGATAGATAGGCTCAGGCAATACCTTGCCGAGCATCTCGGAAAATTGCGCCTGTGCCCGCGCATGAGGCTTGCAGAGATCGTGGCAGCGCGCATCGAGCGAGCAGCACAACGAGCAGATCGGCCCGGCATAGGCGGGGCAGGAGGTGATGTCCTCCGGTTCGAAACTGTGCTCGCAGATACAGCACTGGATCTGCTCGATATTGGCCCAGCTCTTCTTTGGCTTCCGCGCAATGTAGAACTTGCCGTCGGTCGACCAGGCGATGATCGGGGCCGTGATGAAGGCCGTGGCGAGCGCGACGAAGGGTGCCAGCGCCTTGGCCGTCGGCCCGAACACGCCATAGAACGCCATGATCGAGGCGATGGTCGCGATCGTCATCGAGCCCACGCCGACCGGATTGACGTCGTAGAGATGGGCACGCTTGAACTCCATCTGCGGTGGACGCAATCCGAGCGGCTTGTTGATGACTAGATCGGCGACGAGCGCGCCGACCCAGGAGATCGCAATGTTGGAATAGAGGCCGAGTGTCTGCTCGAGCGCCTTGTAGACACCGATCTCCATCAGCAGCAGCGCCACCATCACGTTGAAGACCAGCCAGACGACGCGGCCGGGGTGGCTGTGGGTCAGACGCGAGAAGAAGTTCGACCAGGCAATCGAGCCGGCATAGGCGTTGGTCACGTTGATCTTGAGCTGTGACAGGATCACGAATGTGCCGCTCAGAGCGAGCGCGAGGTCGGGACGCGCCAGCACGTAGCGGAAGGCCTCGAGGTACATGTGCGTCGGCTCGGCGGCGTCTTCGGGCGAGACTCCGTGGCTGAGCGCGAAGAACGCGAGGAACGAGCCGGCCAGCAGTTTCAGCGCGCCGAGCACGATCCAGCCTGGCCCAGCGCTCATGAGCGCGATCCACCACGAGGTCTTGGAGCTGCGTCGGTCGCGCGGCAGGAAGCGCAGGAAGTCGACCTGTTCTCCGATCTGCGCCACCAGCGCAAACACCACAGAGGCTGCCGTCCCGAACAACAGCAGATCGAGCTTGCCCGATGGATCCCCGTGCTCGCCGGCAAAATTGCGCCATTCGGTGAAGGAGTGCGGATCGGCATAGGCGATCGCCGCAAAGGGCAGAACATGGAGAACGATCCACAGCGGCTGCGTCCAGAGCTGGAAGCGGCTGATCAGCGTGATGCCATAGGTGACGAGGGGAATGATCGCCACCGCACTGATGAGATAGCCGATCGGCCGCGGAATGCCGAAGCACATCTCGAGCGCAGTCGCCAGGATCACAGCCTCGATCGCAAAGAAGATGAAGGTGAAGGCGGCGTAGATCAGCGACGTCACTGTCGAGCCGATATAGCCGAAGCCCGCACCGCGGGTGAGCAGGTCGATATCGATGCCACACTTGGCCGCGTAATAGGCAATCGGCACGCCGCAACAGAAGATGATCGTGCTCGCCACCAGGATGGCAGCGGTGGCGTTGGTCACGCCGTAGTTGAGCGTGATGGTGCCGCCGATCGCCTCCAGCGCGAGGAACGAGATTGCGCCGATCGCGGTATTGGCGACCCGGGCGGCGGACCAGCGGCGCGCGCCCTTTGCGGTGAAGCGCAGCGCATAGTCTTCCAGTGTCTGGTTGGCGACCCACTGATTGTATTGGCGCCTGACACGGTCTATCCGCTGCCGCCCTGCCACTTAGCCCTACTCCCGATTGCTGGCCGCAGCCCTCGCAAATCCCGTACCAAAAGCCTACGTCGTTATTTTGCGGTGCAGTATAC
The DNA here is from genome assembly GCF_029714405.1 of Bradyrhizobium sp. CB82. Lineage (NCBI taxonomy): Bacteria > Pseudomonadati > Pseudomonadota > Alphaproteobacteria > Hyphomicrobiales > Nitrobacteraceae > Bradyrhizobium > Bradyrhizobium sp. CB82. The sequence continues at coordinate 2,723,941 of NZ_CP121650.1, forward strand.
GCGATCTTGCGTATGCTTGCGGTGCACAAATCCGAGCCATCCTCACCGGACCAATCGCGTGTCCTCGAACAAAAATGGGGTGCTCATGTCAGACGAAGCAAACAAGGGCCTGATTTCGCCGCTCCGGCGCAAATTGTTGATGGGAATGGCGGCCTTGCCGGCCGTCACGATGCTGCCGCGCCCGTCGCTGGCGGACGTTCCGACCTCCGTTGTGAACACCACGGGCCTCGCGGTGACGGATACCGAGGTGACTGTCGGCATCCTCCACTCCGTGACCGGCACCATGGCGATCTCGGAAACCGGCTCGGTGGAAGCCGAAAAGCTCGCCATCGAGCAGATCAATGCCTCGGGCGGCGTGCTCGGCCGCAAGATCAAGTTCATCCAGGAAGACGGCGCGAGCGACTGGCCGACCTTCGCGGAAAAGGCGAAGAAGCTGCTGGTCAACGACAAATGTGCGGCCGTGATGGGCTGCTGGACCTCGGCCTCGCGCAAGGCCGTGCTACCGGTCTTCGAGCAGTACAACGGCATGTTGTATTACCCGACCTTCTATGAAGGTCTCGAGCAATCCAAGAACGTGATCTACACCGGCCAGGAAGCGACCCAGCAGATCATCGCGGGCCTCGACTGGGTCAACAAGACCAAGGGCGCGAAGACCTTCTACCTGCTCGGCTCCGACTACATCTGGCCGCGCACCTCGAACAAGATCGCGCGCAAGCACATCGAGGGCCACTTGCAGGGCGCCAAGGTCGTCGGCGAGGAATACTTCCCGCTCGGCCATACCCAGTTCAACTCGGTGATCAACAAGATCAAGCTGACCAAGCCGGACGTGATCTACGCGATCATCGTCGGCGGCTCCAACGTGGCCTTCTACAAACAGCTCAAGGCGGCCGGCATCGATCTGTCCAAGCAGACGCTGCTCACGATTTCGGTGACCGAGGACGAGATCGACGGTATCGGCGGTGAGAACATTGCGGGCGCGTTTGCCTGCATGAAGTACTTCCAGTCGCTCGACAATGAGAACAACAAGGCCTTCGTCTCCGCGTTCAAGAAGATGTGGGGCGAGAAGACCGTGATCGGCGACGTGACGCAGGCTGCCTATCTCGGCCCGTGGCTGTGGAAGCTGACGGTCGAGAAGGCTGGAAGCTTCGATATCGACAAGGTCGCAGCCGCTTCGCCCGGCGTCGAGTTCAAGGGCGCGCCGGAAGGTTACGTGCGCATCCACGAGAACCATCACCTCTGGTCGAAAACGCGCGTCGGCAAGGCCAAGGCCGACGGCCAGTACGAGCTGGTCTACGAGACCGCCGATCTAGTCGAGCCCGATCCGTTCCCCAAGGGCTATCAGTGAGACCGGCCTCGTCCTGAGGCGCTCCCTCATTCTCCGACAAACGGCGTGGACCTCTTTGGCCCACGCTCTCTATTCCCGCGCGGCGCGCAGCCCCGATTTGGAATTCCGGAGGACTGTTGATGTTCGGTGACTATTCGATCAGTGATCTAGGCGCAATCTTCGCGATGCAGGGCTTCGCCGGATTGATCCTGTTCTCCGTCTACGTCCTGATGGCGCTCGGGCTCGCCATCATCTTCGGCCAGATGGGCGTCATCAACATGGCGCATGGCGAGTTCATGATCCTCGGTGCCTACGTCACCTGGATGACGTCGAACACCGTCCAGCACGTCGCGCCCTGGCTGTTCCCCGGCTATTTCTTCATCGCCATGACATTGGCCTTCATCGCCTCCGGCGCGCTCGGCATGCTGGTGGAATGGGCAATGATCCGGCACCTCTACAAGCGCCCGCTGGACACGCTGCTCGCGACCTGGGGCCTGAGCCTGATCCTGCAGCAGGCCTATCGCTCGGTGTTCGGCGCGCGCGAGGTCGGCGTCGAGCTGCCGGAATGGATGATGGGATCCTGGCAGGCGACGGATTCCATCCAGATACCCATCAACGGCATGTTCGTGATGGGCCTGACCATCCTGATCACCATCGCCGTGTCCTACGTGCTGTTCTGGTCGAGCTGGGGCAAGCAGGTGCGCGCGGTGGTGCAGAATCGCGTCATGGCTGGCGCCGTCGGCATCAACACCGAGCGCGTCGACCGCCTGACCTTCGGCCTCGGTTGCGGCATCGCCGGTGTCGCGGGAAGCGCCTTCACCATGATCGGCTCGACCGGGCCGACTGCGGGACAGCTCTACATCGTCGATACGTTCCTGGTCGTCGTGTTCGGCGGCGCCGCCTCGCTGGTCGGCACCATCGCCTCGGCCTTCACGATCTCGCAGACCGACTCGACGCTCGAGTTCTTCATGTCGGGTTCAATGGCCAAGGTGATCACGCTGCTCGGCATCGTCGCCATCCTGATGATGCGGCCGCAGGGTCTGTTCGCCCTCAAGGTCCGCCGCTAGGAACAGAAAGCACGGTCATGATCATCAACTCGCGCTTCTTCAACCGCTCCGAACTGATCGGCTTCGTGACGCTCGCGCTCCTGCTCTTCGTCATCCTGCCGCTGACGCTCGACGTATTCCGCCTGAACCTGGTCGCGAAATATCTCACCTACGCCTTTGTCGGCATCGGCCTCGTGCTGTGCTGGGGCTATGGCGGCATTTTGAGCCTCGGGCAGGGCGTGTTCTTCGGCCTCGGCGGCTACTGCATGGCGATGTTCCTCAAGCTTGAGGCATCGAGCGTCGAGAACACCAAGATCCAGTCGACGCCCGGCATTCCCGATTTCATGGACTGGAACCAGCTCACCGCGCTGCCGTTCTTCTGGAAGCCGTTCCACAGTCTTCCGTTTGCGCTCGCGGCGATTATCCTCGTGCCGGGCATCTTTGCCCTCATCATCGGCGCGGCGATGTTCAAGCGCCGCGTCGGCGGCGTCTATTTCGCCATCATCACCCAGGCGATCGCGGCCATCCTCGGCATCCTGATCATCGGTCAACAGGGTTACACCGGAGGCGTCAACGGCATCACCGACCTGCGCACGCTGCTCGGCTGGGACATCCGCACCGACCACGCCAAGTTCATCCTGTATTTCGTCGAGGTGGTCCTGCTGTTTGGCTGCATCGTCGCGGCGCAGTTCATCCGGTTGACCAAGCTCGGCCGAATCCTGGTGGCGATGCGCGAACAGGAAGACCGCGTGCGGTTCTCGGGCTACAGCGTCGCCAATTTCAAGATCTTCGCCTTCTGCGGCGCCGCGATCTTCGCCGCCATCGGCGGCGCGATGTTCACCCTCGAGGTCGGATTCATGTCACCGTCCTTCGTCGGCATCGTGCCCTCCATCGAGATGGTGATCTACACCGCTGTCGGCGGGCGCATGTCGATCTTCGGCGCGGTCTATGGATCGCTGCTGGTCAATTTCGCCAAGACCATGTTGTCGGAGTCCTTCCCGCAGCTCTGGCTGTTCGGTCTCGGCGCCCTGTTCATCGCGGTCGTGCTCGCCTTCCCGAGTGGGCTCGCCGGCATCTGGGCCGATCACGTCCAGCCGCGCATCGATCGTCTGATCGGATCGCGCAAGTCCAAGGCCGCGTGGGACGACGCCTCCGTCGCCGACGGCGCCCCCGCAGAGTGAGGAGATCGTCATGCTCATCGGACATCAGCCCAAGGACTTTCTGCTCGCGGTAAGCGGCCTCACCGTCTCTTTTGACGGCTTCAAGGCGGTCAACGACCTCTCCTTCTATGTCGAGGAGAACGAGATTCGCGTCATCATCGGCCCCAATGGTGCCGGCAAGACGACGGTGCTCGACCTGATCTGCGGCAAGACCAAGGCGACGTCCGGCTCGATCCAGTTTCGCGGCAAGGAGCTCACGAAGCTGAAGGAGAACGAGATCGTGCAGACCGGCGTCGGGCGCAAGTTCCAGACGCCGTCGGTATTCGAGGATCTCACCGTTTTCGAGAACCTCGAGATCTCCTTTCCGCGCGGCCGCACAGTGTTCGGCTCGCTGGCATTCCAGCGCGATGCAGAGGTCAAGGCGCGCGTCGAGGAGATCGCCGAGATGATCTTCCTGAAGGACAAGCTCGACACCTATGCCGATGAGCTCAGCCACGGCCAGAAGCAATGGCTCGAGATCGGCATGTTGCTGATCCAGGACCCGGATCTCCTGATGCTGGACGAGCCTGTGGCCGGTATGAGCGTGTCCGAGCGCGTCAAGACCGCCGAGCTCCTCAATCGAATCATCAAGGACCGGTCGGTGCTGGTGATCGAGCACGACATGAAGTTCGTCGAAGACATCGCGCACAAAGTGACTGTGCTGCACCAGGGCCAGATCCTCTCCGAGGGCACCATGGAGAAGGTCAAGAACGACCCCAAGGTGATCGAAGTCTATCTGGGCCACTGAGGAGGTACATCGATGCTTGCCATTTCTGATCTTCACGTTGCCTACGGCCAGAGCGAGGTACTGCACGGGCTCAATGTCAAGGTCGCGCCGAATGAGATCGTCGCGATCATGGGCCGCAACGGCATGGGCAAGACTACGTTAATGAAGTCGCTGATGGGTATCCTGCCCGCTAGAAGCGGCTCGGTGACGATGGATGGCGCCGAGCTCGGCGGACTGAAAAGCTACGAGAGGGTGGCCAAGGGCCTCGCATACGTGCCGCAGGGCCGAATGATCTTCTCCACCATGACGGTGAAGGAGAATATCGAAACGGGACTCGTGGTCGCGGGCGACTCGGATGTGCCCGCCAGTATCTACGAGCTCTTCCCGGTGCTCCTGGAGATGAAGGGCCGCCGCGGCGGCAATCTCTCTGGCGGCCAGCAGCAGCAGCTTGCGATCGCGCGTGCGCTCGCCACCAAGCCGAAGGTGCTGCTGCTGGATGAGCCGACCGAGGGCATCCAGCCGTCCATCATCAAGGACATGGCGCGCACCCTGAAGCGCATTCGGGACGAGCGCGGGCTCTCGATTGTCGTGTCCGAGCAGGTCCTGAGTTTTGCGCTCGATATCGCCGACCGCGTGCTGGTCATCGAGAATGGCGAGATCGTCCGCGACGATCCGCGCGACAGCGTCGATGCCGCGCAGGTCTCGAAATATCTGTCCGTCTAACCAACCGTGTAAAAGGGGAGCATCTCGATGCCAGAGACACTGATCAAGGTCGATCTCACCAAATCGGCTTATGAAAACGACATGGTGCACAACCGCTGGCACCCGGATGTTCCGATCGTGGCCTGGGTGAACCCCGGCGACGACTTCATCATCGAGACCTATGACTGGACCGGCGGCTTTATCAAGAACAACGATTCCGCCGACGACGTGCGCGACATCGATCTCTCGATCGTGCACTTCCTGTCTGGCCCGATCGGCGTCAAGGGGGCCGAGCCCGGCGATCTGCTGGTCGTCGATCTCCTTGATGTTGGCCCGCTGAAGCAGAGCCTCTGGGGCTTCAACGGCTTCTTCTCCAAACAGAATGGCGGCGGCTTCCTGACCGATCATTTCCCGTTGGCGCAAAAGTCGATCTGGGACATCAAGGGCCTCTACACCTCGTCGCGTCATGTCCCCGGCGTGAGCTTCGCCGGCCTGATCCATCCTGGCCTGATCGGCTGTCTGCCTGATCCGAAGATGCTGGACATGTGGAACAAGCGCGAGGCCGAGCTGATCTCGACCAATCCGACGCGCGTGCCCGGTCTCGCCAATCCGCCGTTCGCGCCGACCGCTCATGGCGGTCGCGCCAAGGGGGACGTGAAGGCCAAGATCGGCGCCGAAGGTGCGCGCACTGTCCCGCCGCGTGAGCACGGCGGCAATTGCGATATCAAGGACCTCTCCCGCGGCTCGAAGATCTACTTCCCGGTCTATGTGCCGGGCGGCGGTCTCTCGATGGGCGACCTGCACTTTAGCCAGGGCGACGGCGAGATCACCTTCTGCGGCGCGATCGAGATGGCCGGCTGGCTGCATCTGAAGGTCGACGTGATCAAGGACGGAGTGGCGAAGTACGGCATCAAGAACCCGATCTTCAAGCCGTCGCCGATCACACCGAACTACAAGGATTACCTGATCTTCGAGGGTATCTCGGTGGATGAGGCCGGCAAGCAGCACTATCTCGATGTTCACATCGCCTATCGCCAGGCGTGTTTGAACGCGATCGAGTACCTCAAGAAGTTCGGCTACTCCGGCGCCCAGGCCTATTCGATCCTCGGCACCGCGCCGTGCCAGGGCCACATCTCCGGCGTCGTCGACGTGCCGAACGCTTGCGCCACGCTGTGGCTGCCGACAGAGATCTTCGATTTCGACGTCATCCCGTCGGCGGCTGGCCCCATCAAGCACATCACCGGCGATATCCAGATGCCGATATCGCCGGACAAGTAATCCCTGCGCGAGAAGGATGCGGGACGGTGCCTCTTGCCGCCCCGCGTCCGCCGCGGGTGTGTCGAACAGGCTAAAGCGCAGGGGAAGATGCGATGCCGGTCTATGAATATCTTTGTGACGACTGCGGTCCCTTCAAGGATCTCCGTCCGATGTCGGAATGTGACGATCCTCAAGCCTGTCCGCATTGCGAAGCGATGGCGCCCCGAGTGATCTTGACTGCGCCGAACTTCTTCTGCATTCCGTCGGAAACGCGAAAGGCCCATGCGGTCAACGAGCGCAGCTCCCACGCGCCGCAGACGCTGGCGCAATACAAGGCCTCGCATGGTCCCGGCTGCGGCTGCTGCGCGACCGGCAAGACAAAGCAGGCGCGGCTGATGACCAAGACCAAGAGCGGCGCCAAGGGCTTCCCCACCGCGCGGCCGTGGATGATTAGCCACTAGGGGACCGACCCTGCGATTTGGCGAAACGCGGGTCCTGGAGTCTTCGCGATACCAGACCTCACATTCCCAACCGCTGCTGGGCGCCACTTTCCCTCGGCCACCAAGTGTCGGTTGCTCCGGAATTCGGTCAAACTACGACGTGGGGGGAAGACGCCGCTCTTGTGAGGCGGGAGCGCAAAGGGTCTCTCAGCCACCGACGCCTACGGGCATAGCCCTGGCCGGTGATGGGGGCAACAATAAACCTGTCGCAGAAACGTTGCTATTGCGAAATAGGCTGAGCCTGGAAACAACGACCGCTGCAACGCCTCGCCTCGTCCCAGGAACTCGGGGAACTCCGAACTGTCGGACGAGTTACAGAACCGCCGAGAGGATTGAAGGATGAGCGGTCGTGTGCGTTTCTCTTGATCGCGATCGTCCTTTATTCGGCAGTTACTTGATGGAGAGGCGACAATGAAAGCACCACTTCTTCTTGCTGGCGCATTAATCATCGGATGCGCGGCACCAGCACTAGCCGATGAGTACTACGTCGTCCAAGGTCCGAGCCGTCAATGCACGATTACCACCACACGCCCTGCGGACAAGGAAGTCGTGACGCAGATCGGTCCGATGGCGTTCAAGACCCGCGTGGAAGCCGAAGACCGCATCAAGCAGACCAAAGTCTGCGAGGAAGGCACAGTTGGTAGCAGCGGCAGCACGACCGTTATCAAAGAGAAGTAATCGACGGCGTCATTCCTAATCGAATTTGACGAATTCGAGAAAGTCGCGCCCATGCCTGTCGGCGCGATTTTTCTGTTTGCAGACCATCTAGTTGGAGCAGCGGTTCTGAGGCTTCAGCCAACCGCGCCAGTGCGGCGATTGCGATGAGGTGTTGCGGATGTTGGTGACCGGCGGGCCAGACAGTGCGCGGCGGCGGTGGCATGCCCCAAGCGCATCAGCGTCATCTCGGCCCCGGCGCCGGTGGCGTCAAATGTCGGCACCTTTGTTTGAATCACCACTCTCTTCTGCGCTCTGCAATTCCCCCTGCGCTTGTTGCCAGAACTCGTCTTCGCGTCCTTCGGGTTTGCCCGCCTGCTCCCACAGTTCGAACGCGCGTTTTCGTATCTGCTCTTCTGTTGGGTGAGCCATGATGAATTCTCCCAGAGCGCAGGTCCCCGCCTTGGGCAGGAGGCACAAAGGGGTGGGGACCTCGCGCCGACCTTAACTTGTGGCCCAGAGAGCCAATTCGGGCTTAGGAGAGTTGTTCCTCGTTTTCAGCCGGGCCGCTGCCCCATCTTCCTTCTCGGTCCCGCGCATCACGATCTTGGGCACATCATCCGGCAACGGCCGTCGCAGCGCCATCGCTTCATCCCACGGCGCGCGCATCCAGACATCGCTCCTTGTCGGTCATCGGGATCACGGGCATCACGACGGCTTCGCTCTTTAGCGCTACTTAGTAGCAACCTCTTTCGCAATGGCGTGTTTTCGACCAAAGCCAAGGAGGCGAGCATGATGAAGAAAATCCGCAAAAATGCCGGATCAACCTCGCGGACCCAGATGCAAGCGAGCAATCCAAAGATGCTCAATCCAAGCGATCATGCCGCCGGTAACTGACGTTCGATGACGGCCGAGGAACAATTTTCGAAACGCTGTCTTCACTGTCATTGCTTTTTCCCATTGTCTGGCAATCCGCTTCGATCGCCGGCCGTACTCCACAGCCTGCGACCAGAGATGTTCGATCGGTGCCGAGCAGACACAATCTGACAGTTCACCGGCTGTAGGTGCCGACGAGTTCCGCCTGTCCAAGCATATGTTTCTCGGCCGCCTTCCAGACATCGGCCACGGCAAGCCTTGGTGCTTGCGAAAGCACGTCGATGTCGAGCGCCGCGAGCTTGAAATGGTAGTGATGCGTGCCGTGGCCCTTGGGTGGCGCCGGCCCATGGTAGTTCGGCTCGCCGAAGTCGTTGACACCCTTGCCCATGTCCTCTGATTTGGCCTTGCCACTGCCGAAGCCTTCCGGCAGGAGGGTACGTCCGCCCATGATGTTGTAGAGTCCCCAATGACGGAATGTGCCCGATGGAGCATCCGGATCCTCGACCACGAGCGCAAAACTCTTGGTGCCCGGTGGCGGATCCGACCATTGCAGCGGCGGTGAGAAGTTCTCGCCGTCTGCGGTGTATCTGATAGGTATGCGCTCGCCGTCGCGGAACGCAGGGCTTGTCAAGCTGAATGGCATTCTAGCCTCCGGCCGGCTCCTAGCTGCTGTGCTGTGGCGGCGCTCCTTGTCGGTCGCCTCCGAGATGCCTTGCAGGGCACTCCCCAAGCAGCTTGTCTTGTCGGTCCAACAACAGGTCTAGGCAAAGGTTTCTATGGATCGTTGGGAACTGTCCATCGCGGCACGAGTTTCTTGCTGGACTGAGCGGCTTTCGGTCGGCTTCGCCTGCGGCCGGCGATCCACATCGACATCAGAGGCCGCCGCCACTCCATGGAGGGAAACCCTCCCCATCGCCGTCTTACGCGAAGCCGCGCCCGCGACGAGGTCAATCGCGAGCTCATGGCGGGGTTGCGCATTGCCGGCGAACACTTGCCCCGCCGGAGCGCGACAAGTTCGGGGCGTTTTTTTGGGCGCTTTTCCGATATCGTTCTGCTGGGTGAGGCTAAGCACGGCAGGTCCGAGTTCTATCAGAGGCGCGCCTGCCATCACGCTCGCCCCAGCTTGAACTTTAAAACCCAATTGCGCGCGGTCAGTTCGAGTGAAACAAGAAGATCGTTACCCCCTTTCTGACGGAGCGTCCTTTCGTAACGCGATGTTCTGTAGAGTTCGGCATAGAGTGCAAAGGCGCTGACGACCTGCGAGGTGGCGCCGATCGCAACGAGTTGGATGAGAGCGGCTGGCCTCGTGCCGGCGAGCCGCCGGTTATCCGTCAGGAATACCGTCGGACGCGTCAGGCAAGAAGCTTGTCCAGCTTGATAGGAAAGCGGCGGATGCGTTTGCCGGTGGCGTGATAGACGGCGTTCGCGATAGCCGCGGGGACGCCGACGATGCCGATTTCGCCGAGGCCCTTGACGCCCAGCCTGTTAATGCGGTCGTCGCGTTCGTCGACGAAGATCACGTCGATGTCGTGAATATCGGCATTCACGGGGATGTGGTACTCGGCGATATTCGCGTTCATGATCCGGCCGAAGCGGTGGTCCATCACCGTCTCCTCGTGCAGGGCCATCCCGATTCCCCAGACCACGCCGCCCATGATCTGGCTGCGGCCGGTCTTGGTGTTCAGGATCCGTCCGGCCGCAACGGCGCTCACGACTCGCGTGACACGGATGACGCCGAGCTGCTCGTCCACCTTCACCTCGGCGAAGGTGGCCGAATGCGTGTTGCGCGCGTGCGACGTGTCCTCTGCGAACTGATTGAGCTTCTGCTTTTCGATCCGCTCGAGCTTGCCGTAGCGCATCACATCCACGATCGAGACCGCACGGTCCTTGTCGCCGGCCTTGGCGATCGTGCCGTCGACAAGAATCAGATCGGGCGCATCGATGTCGCGGAGTGGCGAGGCAGGCATCGCCTTCGCAAGACGCGCAAGCTCCTGGCGAATGTCCTCGGCCGCTCCCAATACTGCGTGTGCGCTCGATGCAGCCATCCAGGAACCGCCCTCGACGGGGGCTTGTGGCAAGATCGAGTCGGCAAGCTTCGCGCTAATGTTCTCGATCGGCAGCCCGAGTGCATCGGCCGCGACCTGCGCCACGATGGTGTAAGTGCCGGTGCCGATGTCGGACGCCGCGCAGGAAACCTCGGCATGGCCGTTGGCGGTCAGCACGATGCGGACTGCGACCGGCATCTGCAGCGCCTCCCACACGCCTGTCGCCATGCCCCAGCCGATCAGCTCCTTGCCATCGCGCATTGAGCGCGGCGCAGGGGTGCGTCTGCTCCAGCCGAAGGCTTCCGCGCCGCGGGCGTAGCACTCGCGCAACTGCTTGCTGGTGTAGGGTAGGTCTTCGCTCTGGTCGCGATCGGAGTAGCACTTCAGCCGCAGTTCGATCGGATCGAGCTTGAGCGCGACTGCCAGCTCGTCCATGGCGCATTCGAGCGCGCAGACGCCCGAAGCTGCGCCGGGCGCGCGCATGTCGCAGGGCGTGGAGACGTCGAGGCGGACGAGCTTGTGCGAATAGCGGCTGTTCGGGCTCTTGTAGAGCTGTTCGGCCCAGCCGCTGTCGTTGCGCGAAAAGTCCTCATAGCGCGAGGTGATGGCCGTGGCCTCGTGTGTGACCGCCTCGAGCGTGCCGTCAGGTCTGGCGCCGAGCCCGACGCGCTCGATCGTCGCCGGCCGGTGACCGAGCCCATACATCTGCTGCCGCGTTAGCACGACGCGAACGGAGCGCTTCAGAGCCAGCGCGGCAAGCGTTGCCAGCACCACCTGGTATTGCGGCCGTAGGCCGGAGCCGAAGGCACCCCCGACATAGGGCGAGAGCACGCGGATGTCGTCCGGCTTCTTGCCGAAAACGCTGCAGAGATACTTGTGAACGTTCTGGACGCCTTGCGTCTTGTCATAGATCGTGAGCCTGCCATTGCCGTCCCAGACGACCGTGGTTGCATAGAGCTCCATCGGATTGTGATGCTCGGTCGGAATGAAGTAGTCCGCCTCGTGCCGTACCGCCGCGCCGGCAAGCGCTGCTGCGGCGTCACCGCGCGGCTCGTGGGGCTTCTTCACTTCCGTTGCCTTGCTGCGTTCGGCTTCGAGATCGGTCGCAAATGCCCGCTCCACTTGATAGTCGACATGCACCAGCGTCGCGGCGAATTTCGCAGTTTCCCAGTCCTCCGCCACGACGAGCGCGATCGGCTGGCCGTTGAACTTGATATTGTCGTCGTAGAGCGGACGGAATGGCGATCCTTCGTCCGGCGCCACCTCGTCCATCCAGGCCTCGTCCTTGTCGGCGAGCGGCGGGCGATGGGCATGGGTGAGCACGTCGAGCACGCCCTTCACCTTCAGCGCTTCGCTGGTGTCGAGCCGGGCGATGCGCCCGCGCGGAATGGTGGCCGCGACGACGAAGCCATGGAGTAGGCGGTCGGCCGTGAACTCGCCGGCATATTTGGCGGCCCCGGTAACCTTGGCCCGGCCATCGACGCGAGACGTTGGTGTTCCGACATAGGCGTTCATCGGTCCCTCACGCGATCTTCTTGTGAGCCTGCGATTGCGGCGTGGCGCTCGCGGCCTGCATCAGCGTCCGCACGATGGCGCGGCGAGCGAGCTCGACCTTGAAGCCGTTATGCGCACGGGCTTTGGCGCCCTGCAGCAGGAGATCAGCAGCGTGGGAGAAATGCTCCACAGTTGCGGCCTGGCCGCGCAACGCCGTTTCGGCCTCAAGGCTGCGCCAGGGCTTGTGCGCGACTCCGCCGAGCGCCACGCGCGCCTCTCTGATCGCGTTGCCATCGAGTTCGAGCGCGGCAGCAACCGAGACGAGGGAGAACGCATAAGACAAGCGGTCGCGGACTTTCAGATAGCTGTAGTTATGGGCAAAGCCGCGTGGCGGCAGTTCGATCGCCGTGATGATCTCGCCGGCGCCGAGATTGGTATCGACATGAGGTGTGTCGCCGGGGAGCCGATGGAAATCGGTCAGCGCCATCGTGCGCTCGCCGGATGGACCTGAAATATGCACTAGCGCGCCGAGCGCGGCCAGCGCCACGCTCATGTCGGACGGATTGGTCGCGATGCAGGCGGCGCTCGTGCCGAGGATGGCATGGTTGCGATTGACGCCGTCGATCGCCGAGCAGCCGCTGCCGGGAGTTCGCTTGTTGCAAGGCGTCGCCGTGTCATAAAAATACGCGCAACGCGTTCGTTGCATCAGGTTGCCGCCGACGGACGCCATGTTGCGCAACTGCGCCGATGCGCCGGCCAGGATGGCGCTGGCGAGTAGCGGGTAGCGCTGCTCGATCAGCGGATGGTAGGCGAGGTCCGAGTTCGGCATCAAGGCGCCGATGCGCAGCCCTCCATCGGCCGTCTCCTCGATCATGCGCAGCGGCAGGCGAGAAATGTCGATCAGCCGGGAAGGCTGCTCGACATTCTCCTTCATCAGGTCGATCAAATTGGTGCCGCCGGCAATAAGCTTGGCGCCGGGGTGGGCGGTAAGCAGGAGGATCGCATCGGCGACATCAGAGGCGCGGGAATATTGGAAGTTGATCATGGCCGCCCCATTGCCTGCTGGATGGCAGCGACGATGTTGGGATAGGCGCCGCAGCGGCAGAGATTGCCGCTCATTAGCTCCCGGATCTCGTCAGCATCCCGGGCGCGACCTTCGGCGAGGAGGCCGGCTGCCGAACAGATCTGTCCCGGCGTGCAATAGCCGCACTGGAAGGCGTCATGGTCGATGAAGGCCTGTTGCAGGGGATGCAGCTCGCCATCCCTGGCAAGACCTTCGACGGTCGTGATCTCCGCGCCGTCCTTCATGACCGCGAGCGTCAGGCAGGAATTGACCCGCCGGCCATCGACCAGCACGGTGCAGGCGCCGCATTGACCGTGATCGCAGCCCTTCTTGGTGCCGGTCAACGCGAGATGATCACGCAAGACATCCAGGAGTGTGGTCCAGGGCACTAGGTCGAGCTTGCGCCTGACACCATTGACGACAAGATTGATTGGAATGCGATCGGGAATTTGATTTACGGCACCGGCCATGTCGTTTCCCTCGCGAGGGAGGCCGAGCCGAGTAGTCAAGTCTGTTGACGCGATTGCGCGTCGTCTCCGCTGGCCAATAGCGCCCCAACGGGCGACAAGTCGCTTGGTTCCACTGGGGAAGTTTCCCTTCCGGCGAGGAAGCCGTCAGCGCTTCGTGTCGCCGAAACCCACAATCGATACCCCATGCTTGACGACCTCACGGACAGCCTCAAGTCCTTTGAGATAATCCTTCCCGTAGTCGTCGTTCTGCTAGAGGTCGAGCGCGCCATCACCAAGGCGACCAAGCCGCGCGACCCGGACAATCCCAATCGATTGCCGCAAGGCAATGCGCTCGCCGCCATCTGCGCCGAATATCTAGGGCGCAAGGCCGCGAAATGACACGATGGGCCGCTTCCGGACTCATGCAGCGAGGCATCATTCATTCATCCCGCTTCGACAACCTGGAATCGCTTGACGCCAACCAGGCTTCGGTGAGTTCAACACCGTCTCTTTCGCAGACTGCACTGAATGAGGTTTTCGCGTTTGGGTGCTCAAAGCAGAATGCTTTTGCTTTCTCAGCTGTCTCCACCCACCAATCTGATTTCTTATCGCGCGCGATACGAATCGGGGATGATCCCGCCTGCCCACTCAGCCAACAGCATCCGCTCGATGCGGTCGGCTTGCTCTTTCGTCAAATTGACCGCCGGGCTGGTCCCGACCATTGCCGGCCTCTTGAATCGCGCCGCCTGGCGCGACCGCCGGGTCGTTTCATCTGACTGGATCGGTGACCAAATACGATGTCAACGGCGAAACGCGCGCGATTGCAGGATCGGCGTGCCCGGATTCCGGTTCCAGGCCAGAATGAATCCTCCGCATTGCCGGATTTAGGTCGCATTGCGACCCAGGTCGCGGCCAAAGGTTTTCCCGGGCGGGGCGCAACACCGGGGGTTCTATGTCCGGTCATTTGCGATTTTGCTTCGCCACTTTTCTTCTCGCAGGTCTCTCGACGTCGCCGGCATTTTCGAATTCTTTGGCCGACTTCTTCTCGCTCGATGCCGCTCCCGCGAAAGCCACTGCTCCCACTCCCGCCGAAGAGCAGTGCTTGCCAAAACCCGGCAAGTCGACGGCCGAGGGCCAGCATTGGGTCTATCGTTACGATGGCCACCGCAAATGCTGGTTCCAGGCCGCCGAGGAGGTCGCCACGGTGAAGAAGCCGGTGCATCATCGCGCCGCGAAGCAGCGTGTCGCTGCTCCCGAGGAGATAAAGGCCGCGCTGCGCAAGCGAAAGGCGGGCGTGGATGCGCGTGCCGAGCTGCTGCGCTCCGCACCGGCGGAAACGCCCCACCCGACGCCACCCGCGCCCGCGCTTAAGGTGGTCGATGCCGCTCCGGGGGCTGCGGCGCTCGTGCCGCCGGCCCCCCTTGTCGCGAAGCCCGCGACCGATCAGCTCGACCAACCCACGTCGCGCGAGGTCGACGTGGAGACGCTTTTGGCGGCGGCGCCGGCCGCCACCGATACGGTTGCCGCCTCACTGCTGCCGGCCACCCTGGTCACCGATCCCATCGCCGATGCGGGCGAGGACGGCCAGGGGTGGACGGCAACCTGGCTCGGCGTGCTGCTGATGGCGCTGGGGCTCCTCTCCCTCCTAAGCTCGAGCCGGATCCTTCGGGGGGCCTTGCTGATCGGGCGATTTATCGATCCGAGTACGGGTACGCATCATCGGAGTAGGTAGCTCAATGGTTGGTGAAAGCAGGCTCGTGCGCCCCGCCGTGGCCGCGGTCCATTCGGAAGCCGAAATGGACAATTTTGCCGAGGCAATCAATCATGCATTGCACGAGGTGCAGGCCGCCCGGCGTGACATCCGTATGACTGCCTTCTGCGTGCAGCAGGCAGAGGCCATTCGCAGAATAGATCGAGCCCGAGCCTGCCTTGCTTTCTGGCGCAGTTCCGGAAATTACAGTTCAACTAGCTGAGCATCCATCGTTCGACGCTGCGCAAGTATCCTGACCTCTCTGAATGTCGGTGGCGACGATGGAGCTTTCCCGGAACGGCGCGAGGGCCAGGTTGCTGGCCGCAGACAAATCCTGGCGCTACATGTGATCAATCATGGGCTGCATAAGCGCATAGCATCGGCATGCCAGGCTCTTGAGCCGCCCCCGGTCGACCTCAACGACAAGCTGACCGCGTTTGCCAAGCACTGGGTCTTCCGGCCACGCGCCTGCGCGCCATATCGAGCCCGGACCAAGGGCAAGACCGAGAACGGCGTTGGCTACGTAAAACGGAATGCGATCGCTGGCCGCGCCTTCCCGAGCTGGGAAGCCCTTGAAGCGCATCTTGAGGCTTGGACACGGGAGGTCGCCGATCGGCGCCAGCAGGGCACCACTGGCGAGCCACCTTGGGCCGCCCGGAGTTGGCAAGACGCACCTTGCGGTCGCGCTGGGGCGGGAAGCGATCCTGGCTTGGCATTCCCTGCAGTTCGTCGCAGCCACCTCCTGACGAGCCGCCACGCTTGCCGGTCCGGGAACTAGAGCGCCGGCGAACAGTTCTGTTGGCGCAACGTAGCTCCGGAAGAATATCCAGGCCAAGCAAGCGCGAGAAATTGAGCATCGCGCCGTCCGGCAAGGGGACAGCCAGCGAGTTCCGGCATGACCAGGAAAAACCGCTTCAATCTGGGATACGCCATCGCCGCTATTTTCGCGGTTTTCTTGATCCAGCATCTCATCTCGACCGCCAGCCAAATAGCCGTTATCCCCTTCAGCGAATACCAGCAGTTGCTGCGTCAAGGGAAAGTCGATGCCGTGGGCATCTCCGATCGCACAGTGCAGGGCACTCTGAAGGAGCCCCTGCCGGGTGGTCAGAAGCGATTCATCACGACGCGCGTTGATCAGGACGTCGCGCAGGAACTCGAAAAGTACAACGTCCGCTTCACCGGCCAGATCGAGAGCACATTTTTGCGCGATCTCCTTTCGTGGGTCATGCCGGTGCTGTTGTTCGTCGGACTGTGGTGGTACATCGGCAAGCGCATTACGGAGGGCGGTGGTCTCGGCGGCGGGCTGATGGCGATCGGCAAGAGCAAGGCCAAGATCTATGTCGAGTCCAATACCGGCGTCACTTTTGCTGATGTCGCCGGCGTCGACGAAGCCAAAGACGAGCTTCGCGAGGTTGTCGATTTCCTGAAGAATCCGACCGACTACGGCCGACTTGGGGGCCGCATGCCGAAAGGTGTGCTGCTGGTCGGCCCGCCTGGCACAGGAAAAACCTTGCTGGCCAAAGCCGTCGCCGGAGAAGCCAGGGTGCCTTTCTTTTCGATCTCGGGTTCGGAATTCGTCGAGATGTTCGTCGGCGTGGGAGCGGCACGGGTGCGCGACTTGTTCCAGCAGGCGCACGAAAAGGCGCCGGCGATCATCTTCATCGACGAGCTCGACGCACTCGGACGCGCCCGCGGGATCGGCCCTTTTGCCGGTGGCCACGATGAGAAGGAGCAGACGCTGAACCAGCTGCTGGTGGAGCTCGACGGATTCGATGCGCGCTCGGGGCTCGTCATCCTTGCTGCGACCAACCGGCCGGAAATACTCGATCCTGCCCTGCTCCGCGCCGGCCGCTTCGACCGCCAGGTATTGGTCGATCGTCCCGACAAGAAAGGACGCATCGAGATTCTAAAGGTTCATATGAAGAAAGTGCGGCTCGCAGCCGACGTCGAGCCAGAAGCAGTTGCAGCATTGACACCGGGATTTACCGGTGCCGATCTCGCGAACCTCGTCAACGAGGCCGCGCTTCTGGCGACCCGCCGTGGCGCCGAGGCGGTCAGCATGAGCGACTTCAACAACGCTGTGGAGCGCATGGTCGCAGGCCTCGAAAAACGCAACCGTCTGCTCAACGCCAAGGAACGCGAGATCGTCGCGTATCATGAGATGGGACACGCCCTAGTCGCACTCTCATTGCCCGGCGTCGATCCCGTGCACAAGGTCTCCATCATCCCGCGAGGGGTAGGTGCGCTAGGTTATACCATTCAGCGCCCGATCGAAGACCGCTTCCTGATGACCAAGGAGGAGCTGGAAAACAAGATGGCTGTGCTGCTCGGTGGCCGCGCAGCCGAGCTGATCGTGTTTGGCCATCTATCCACCGGCGCCGCGGATGATCTGCGTCGCGTGACCGACATCGCGCGCAGCATGGTGACTCGCTACGGGATGTCGGACAAGCTGGGCAGCGTCGCCTATGAGCGAGATCCCGGCAATTTCCTCGCGGGCACGGACCAGCCCTATCCGGTTCGCGAACGTGACTATGCCGAAGAGACCGCAGCCGCGGTTGACCGCGAAGTGAAGGATATCGTCGACCAGGTCTTCCAGCGCACGCAGGGCCTTCTGAACACACGACGGTCGATTCTGGACCGCGCGGCGAAGAAGCTGTTGGAGAAGGAGACGCTGGAGCAGGGCGATATCGACATGCTGATCCGGGAGATGCCGAAGGAAGCTCTGCGTGTGATTTAAGTTACGCATCAACGCGGATGCCCGCGCACAGCCGATCGCGCGCAAAAAGCGTCACGCAGACTGCGTTAGCCTAACCTCCGTTTGGAGTTCGAGCAGGTGTTTCCTTTAACGATGACGAACTATTTGAAAGCAATGCAGGCGGCTGACCGCTGTTTCTTGGAGATTCGATCTGAGTACCAGCGTCGGCGCGCTTGGCCTGCCATTCAAGGAACAGGTGGCCGGCGACCAACATGATGCCGGCGCATAGTAGCGCGAGCCCTGCGCTTACGAGATCACGATAGTCATCCATCCCACAACTCATGGCTTTTCTTTATCAGGCCGCAGCCGACCTCGGAAGTTGGGATCGTGACGCGCTCGACTGTCCTACAGGGCAACCCCGGCGACCGCGTTTCATTGGGCGATAGGGTCGAGGCGCACCCTAACCGGCGATAACCGTCCTTCTCGAGACTGCAATGATTGGATTCACACGGCCGCCCTGCGACGCGGGGGTCATCCAGGCGACGCCGGTTTTTGATGCGGCCCTGTCACCAAGTCGCAAGTGGCTGACACTGACGACGACCATAGTCGGGTCGACCGTGGCTTCATCGACGGCTCGGTGGTGAACATCGCGCTGGCCGCGAGGCTTCCGTGAGAGCGAGATCCTGCGGCATATCTTCGAGCGCGTGGTTGCAACGTGCATGGCCGCCGGCCTCGTCAAGGGCGAAGGGTTCGGGGTGGATGCGAGCGTGATGGAAGCCAACGCCAGCCGTTATCATGCCAAAGCGCCGGATGAGTTGGACTGGACCGACGCGCAACGACAGAAGGGTGCCGTGGCCGAGTATCTTGCTGGACTTGAGGCCGAGGCGCAGGTCCAGCAAGGCCCGGATAACCGCAAACAAAGTGCTTCACACCACCGGTACCGTGCACGACGGCAACATGCTCCGCTACCGTGCCTCCAAATTCGACTGCGATGCTTGCGCGCTGAAGATGCGATGCTGTCCGAATATGGCTGCCCGACAGGTACCCCGTGACATTCACGAAGATGCTCGCGATATGGCGCGACGGCTGATGGGGACAAAGCGCTTCCTCAAATCGCGAGATGAACGCAAGCGCATTGAGATGCGCTTTGCTCATCTCAAGACCCACCACGGGTTCGAACGCATGCGGCTCAGAGGTCTCTCCGGCGCTCGTGACGAGTTTCACCTTGCCGCCATCGTGCAGAACCTCAAGACGATGGCGCTCCATCTGCTCGGCCCGCCAACCGGTCAGGTGCGCGCGTCGATTGCGTAAGAAGCACGGCAATTTGGGCGATGTGTTCGCCGGCCAGGCCGTGACGCCCAGCCACGGGCCAAGTGAAAACGTCTCCCCAACAGCAAGCGATTTGCGGCAGGGCATTTTTCGACAGCATCGGTCAGACTCGGAAATTAAGGAAACTACATCTTTAGTCCGGTTCGCCTGCGTTAGCAGATCTTCAGAGCTAAACCTGCGCAGGGTTGAACTCCGGGTCTTCAGATTGCAGCGGAGAATGAATGATTGCTGGGGCAAGCTCAGTGAGGGGGAGCGCTGGAGGATCTTGTGGTGATTCAGTTGTGAACGGCGATCGGTCAATTTGGCTCGACTTCAGGCACAACGCTGGTACACGCGGGTCAATGCGACTGGCGTTAAGTCATTGATTTTTGTTTATTTTTCTGGCGCGGTGCGGCAATCCATCCCTCCAGCCCGGCTTGCACAAAACGCTCGCGATCGCAGGGGCTTGAGCCATGCATACTCTCCACCTGCCGGCCAGATGACACCGGTGGTACATAGGGCGCACCAAAGGCTATTTCGCTCAGATCGCCGCTGCCTGTCTGGCATGCCCTGACGTCGCCAACGGAGCGCGAGCGAGCCGACATCGCACGGCCGGCGAATGCGCCCGGCCGGCGCTTCGCCGAGAGATCAGACGATGAAAGAGGCTATCGATACATCGCCTTCGCGTCGCCAGGTGTTGCGACTGGCCGCCATAGGGGTGGCCTGTGCCGTGGCTGCGAAGGCCCCGAGCGCCGCGGAGCCTCTAAGGGGAGGGGCCAACGACTCCTACGTTCCCGCTGATGGCGTTTCGACCTTCGAGAGCGTCTGGCAGACTGTACGTGATCATTTTTACGATCCGCGTCACAGCGGACTTTACTGGCCGGCGGTTCGGGAGAGATATCTTCCGGAGGTTCAACGGGCAACTTCCCAGGACTCTCTGGCGCGCATCATCAATACCATGCTGTCTGAGTTGCGCGCTTCGCATACGCGCTTCTACACGCCGGATGAGCCGGAATATTATCAACTTGCAGATATCTTTTCCGGCGTACTGCGACGCCGGGGACTGCAGGGTGCATTTCCGGACGGTCGCATTTCGTACCCTGGCATAGGCATCATTTCGCGTCTCGAAACGTCTGGCCGTAACACGATCACCGCCGTCATAGACGGAACGCCGGCTCAGCAGGCGGGCCTCCGTGCTGGAGATGAGATAGTTGCGGCTGACGGGACGGCATTTGAGCCGGTCGGGTCATTCCGTGGGAAGGTGGGCGAATCGGTTGTCCTGGAGGTGCAGCGGGGCGCCACGGTGATGCAAATCCCGGTCAGGCCGGTCGATCTCGAGCCCACGAAAATGTTCCTTCGTGGGTTGGAGTCGAGTGCACGGATCATTGAGTCAAACGGACAACGCATCGGCTATGTCCATGTTTGGTGCTATGCGGGCTACGTCTATCAACGCACTCTCGAACGCCTGCTGTCGCAAGGTGAGCTCAAGGACGCAGATGCGCTGATCTGGGATTTGCGGGATGGCTGGGGCGGCGCACAGCCCGAATATCTCGACTTGTTCAACGGTCGGGCGCCAACAATGCAGGTCACCGACCGAAGCGGTACCAGCGAAATCGTAAATGTGAAGTGGCGCAAGCCTGTTGCGATGCTCATCAACGGCGGTACGCGCAGCGGCAAGGAGGTCCTTGCCTATGGTTTCAAAAAGTACAGGTTGGGCGAGCTCATCGGCACCCGGACAGAAGGCGCGGTCCTTGCCGCCACCGCATTTCTCATCGGAGGCGGCTTGCTGCTGCTCGCAGTCGAAGATGTCCTGGTCGATGGCGAGCGCCTGGAGGGCGTAGGCGTGACGCCGACGATCGAGATCCCGGCCGGCGCGACTTCCGCCGGAGCAGAGGACCCCCAATTGAGCCGTGCAGTCGCGGTTCTATCCGGGACATGATCAGGACGTCATACCCATTCGCAAAGCAGAGGCAATGCGAAATGGTAATTGGAAGCCTGTCTTGGTTCGCCGGCGCAGGCTGTTGCCACTTCAGATCAGGGCGTGACATCAGAACGATCCAGCCTCTTGGTGCAGCTCGCCGCCCCGCATCAAGCGGCGGGCGATGTCGGCTGTCTGCAGTGACGCGCGCTCGGTCGGTGAATGGGCCGCCAGATAGCGGGCAACCGCGATGAGGATGTGCCGGCCCTCGTTCGTGTGGCCCCATGCGCCGACTTGCCGGATCCCCGCCTCCAGCATCTGATACGCATGGAAACCGGCATCCTCGCGCAGCACCGCATGCGCTAGCGTGGCGATCAGCGCCTGCGGCGAATGGCCCAGCTGGAGATGCCGTGTCACTAGGCGTGCGGCGAGATCGACCTGTCGTTGCCGGTCGAAGGCCTCAAGCAAGGCGGTGCCAATTGTCTCTGGATTCGCGGGTAGATCATCGAGCCGCTCGCCGCCGTCGCCCGGGATGCGCGCCGGCGGCACATTGAGATAGCGAGCAAGGTAGAGCGCCATCGCTCCGTGCAATACGCCGCGGACGGCCGCGATGTGAGTGTCGATGTTGGCAGTGCCCATCCGCGCCAGCATCTGGTGGACGGCGTTGGCATAGGTGAAGACGTGATGCGCCGTCTTCCAGTCGGCGTGCTCATTGGCATTGCCGAAGCGCGCCACCCTGAGCGCGGCCGCGTACGCGAGGGATTGCCCCAGCTCCGCAGGAGCGGCACCGGCGCGGATCGCCTCCTTGAGCGCATTAACGATCCTGTCCGGATCGTCACCGAGCAGCTCTTGAGCAAGTGCGGCCTGGCCCGACCACTCACGCGAGCCGCGTCCGGCAGCGAACAGGTCCGCGAGTTCGCTGGTTGATTCCTCACACAACGCAACAAGGTCAACGGGCTGGCGCCAGGCCGTCGATTCCTCGGTGCCGCGGGCCGCGACCATCTGACCGACGACTGTCGGCAGCAGAGCGGCCGCGTGTTGCCAGCCGATCAGGTCGAGGCACTCGAATGCCTTGTTGATGAAGTCGAGCGAGTGCCCGGTGTCGGCGAACGCCCGCTCGGTCGCAGCGGCGAGCAGGGCATCGGCGAGTTCAGCCGGGGAAAAGCCGGCCGCAATTGCCGTGAGCAGGGTGCGCTCGGCAGCCTCACGATGGCGCACGTTTGTCCAACGCCGCAGCCAGCGCTTGAGCGCGGCCGGCTCCGGCCGGCTGCCAAGCGGCGCGCGTTCCCGTCGCGGCGCCGCGCCGTCGCAGTCCGCCGCCACGCGGCGTGCGCCGTGGAACAGCGCGAGATAGATTTCCTCCTCCGGCAGCACAGGCAGAAGATTGGCGAGTGCCATGAGGATCGTAAGTCCTACGCCCCAGCCGTCGCGGTTTTGCGCCCCGAACAGCGCCACCTGGCGGACGATGTCGGCCTGCGGTACGCCGGCTGCGAGCTGACCGTGCACGGCCTTGGCAATGACGAGGCCGAGGTCGTGGGCGAGGCCGTCCGCAAGCCGCTGACGCCAGTGCGCGGCGGGATCGGCATGCGTGAACGTGGTCTGCACCCAGACGTCACCATTGCGCACCTCGACCGGGCAGATCGGCACGTCGTCCGCCCAGAGGTCGAAGGTGCAGCCGCTTTCGAGATCGAAGCGAGCGTGGTGCCAGTGACAGGTCAAGATGCCGTCCTCGACGCTGCCCCGCTCAAGCGGGAAGCCCATGTGCGGGCACCGATTGTCCAGCGCGAAGACGCGCCCGCGGTCGTAGATGACGAGAATCGGACGATGGCCACCGTGCACAACGAGCCGCCCCTTGAGCCTCAGCTCCTCAAGGCTGCCCGCCAACGCAAATTCGTTGCTCGGCGCGTCCATGAGCATAGCTCCCATTGTCGCTTTGGCTGCAGGTACTCCATCACATAAGTACCCTCTCGCGCAAAGGCGAGAGCGCAGGCCGAGCTCATATCACCGTCATCTCGCGCCTGAGATCGGGAGCGAAGATGGCCTTCGGGATCAGGGCGTGAACGCCGCGCACGATGTCCACCACCTGCGTCACGCGGAAGCTTGCGGCGATGCTGCACAGAGCTCGAGCTCGCTGATCTTCGCCCGCGTCGCCAGAAACTTGATCGGCTTCAATGGAATGCTGATGTTGGGAATAAACTTGCCGGTCATGGCGCCAAGGTCGAGATCGACGTACTTGATCTGCCCCTGCGCATAGTCCTGGGGCAGGAAGCCCGTTCCGAGCGATCCCGGGTTGTTGAACACCGCGCCCCATTCGTAGGGGCGGATCGACTGGTACCGGACTTCCAGCGCGTCGCCCGGTTCGGCGCCGGCCACAGCGATCGGTCCAATGATCGAATGTGGCCCCCGGCCCGGATTGCTCACGCGCAGCTGCGCCAGGGTATCGACCGGCACTCCTGGCTGCATTTCATTCAGGAAGTGCGACCAAGTGTCGGGGAACTGATGGTGTCGCCCGACTCGATGGTAAGAATGGGCGGCAAGGTGGTGTCGAATACCCCGAGCCGAACCGTTTCCCTGGCCGAGGGAACCATGTGTACGCGACCGTTAGGCTGGGAACGGCGTATGGGTTCGGCGCATGGAGGCGATCCGCGTCCGTGCGGCGGCAAACGGCGATACGGTCGGCGTCTTTGATCGTCTCCTCGAAGACCATGAGCTTGGTCTCGCCGTTCCCGCCGTCGAAACCGGCACGTTGAATCGCTCCGCCTACATCCTTATCCAAGCCGGCTTCAACTCGAGGCTCGCTGCCATCAAGGCCGTCACCGACACCGGCGCCACCTTCCGGACGGGTCAGGAGCTTCGGCAATGGCTTGACTCAGAAGCCGTCGCGGCATGGAGCGCGCAGCCGGATTGGCCGACAGCGGAAACCAAGGCGATGTGGACGGACTTCGTGCAGAGCTTCACACCGCGTGAAAACCGCACTTGGGCGGATCGCCGCTACTGGGCGAACGTAGCATGGCTTGGCGCGGCACCGCCGGGCCTGTCCGGTGGCTGAAGCGCGACTAGGGGCCTGCCGATCGCGTCCGCACCGCCTTCTCGATAACGCAGTGCAACTAAGCACTATGATCGTGCGACGAATGCCCGTTTTCGGCCGGATAATCCCAGGTGTGCGATTGGTAAGTCATTGATTGTTTTTAACCCTTAGCTGACTCTTAATCAGCGGGTCCCAGGTTCGAGCCCTGGTGCGCCCACCAAGCTTTTCAAAGACTTGGCCGAACCTAGCGGAGGACGGACCTTTTAGTTGGGACGTCAGTTGGTAGTTTTCGTTCGGTTTCCGTGCTCGTCGACATTGCCGTCCGCTCAACAATTGGCGGGATGGCTGCGCGTTACCGCAGCGGCTATCTCGTTCCCGGCGGCGTGGAGCGTTCTCTCACGCAGAAGCCTTGGCGACCGGTGAACGCCTTCACCTGGAACCATCCACATCCCATATTCTCGCTCCTGCCCCTATCGGTAGACCGCGCTCAGCTTCTCGATCGCTGACTCCGCAAGTTCGACGCGACTTTGCGCGGTGTGGAAGCGAACGCAAGTGTGCGATCAGGCGCGACGTTCACCTTGTGCCGTGCCTGCCGCGCCCCGTTGACGACGCTTGGTGGTGCGCTCGGGAGCAGGGCCCGTGGTCAGATTGTGCGGGGGCGGCTGATAACCCAGCCGGATCGACAGCAACTCGGCATGAGTCATCACCGCCTTGGCCAATTCCGGCACCCGCTCAAGCGTCACGCGCCGGCTCGGGCCGCTAACGCTGATCGCCGCGAAAACACGCCCGGTGCTGTTGCGGATCGGGGCGCCCACGCACCGCAGCTCCGGCTCGTGCTCGGCCTCGTCGATCGAATATCCGCGGGCTCTGATCGCTGCGAGCTCGGACTTCAGTCGTTTCGGCTCGACGATCGTGTTCGGCGTGAAACGGGGCAGGCCAGCGCGGATCACGCGTTCGATCACGACATCGCTCTGGAAGGCGAGCGCCGCGGAGGGTTGCGCGTTACGACCAGCACTCTACATCTTAGTGGATTGCGTGTGCAGATCGTGCGGAGGGTCGAAAGGCAAACCGATGAGGGCCGACATCGTCCCCAAAGGAAAGCGATCTTGGGCCGAGAAAGCTAGACAGGCCGGACTTGCTGTCTGCGACCCTGCCGGGTGTGTCTGCCTTATTATAGTGCTAGGCGAAGGCGCCTTTCGTTTGTTCGGGCACTCGTGGAAAGCCGGCTACATAGCAGGGCTGGGCGCATTTCTATGTTGGGCGCTAACTCTTGTCCTGATTGTGCGGCGAGAACTCAAAACTGGAAGCCTTCGACGGTCCTAACGGCAATCTCCGCGCGAACCGATTGATCGCCAACGGCCGCGAAAGAAGTCGCCAACTGCCCGGGAAGCGCCATATCGTCCTTCGATTTGTGATCGAATTTCTCAAATGTATTGCAATCATAATTGCGCTGACGCTGGGAATGGGCTTCGCGGCTGAAATTGTCGTGTTCGCTCTATCTGGCCGTGATGTGAGTGGCGCCTTTGGTTCTGGTCTAGCCGGAATTGCCGGCGGCATACTTGGCTTAGTCATCGCCATCGTGATCGTCCTCAGGCGGATTGCTGACTTCGAGGATTGAGCATTACCAAAAGGCCGCCTATTGGCCCGCATGCGAAGTCCAGACGGTCTCTAAAAATGCCTCGTCATAGGGATTGACCGGAAGTGACTGGCCCACGACGTGAACGACACGAATGACCCAACTGCGACATACTTCAAGGTGCGAGACAACAGGTTCCACCAAACGACTGTCACCGCAAGTTGGTTACGCCCGCACGACGCAAGCCGTCTGCGAGGTGCTCCCGGTACGTCATGTCAAGGTAGGGGGTCGTAAGGTCGAACAGCTGCTGCGGGTCCGCCGGCCGGGAGGTGAAATCATGCAGTAACGGCCGGGCTTCCTCAACGTGTCCAAGTTGGCCAAGGCTTGCGAGAAGGGTCCTGAGCCACGGGTACAAACGGCGTGTGTTGGTCGCAAGCTGACAATAATGGAGCGCTTCTTCGTAGTTCTCCTGGTGATAATGAGCCAGCGCGACCGTGCCGAGAAAGTTGCCGGCTTGAGGATCGTTCGGGCTTAGACGGAGGAAGCGCAACAGAGGGTCGAGAGCTTCTTTGAAGTGTCCGATATAGACCCGAACCAGGCCAAGGCTGAAGAACCCGAGCGCGAAATTCGGGTTAAGGTCGATCGAACGCTGTGCCTCGCCAAGCGCCTGCGCGTGCATTCGCATCACCAAACTCGTCCAGCACAACGCGTAGTGGCAGTAGGGATCGCGGTCGTCGATCGCAACCGAGTGCGCCGCAGCCGCATAAGCCTCAGATGCCACGCTCGCGAGATCGCTGGTCCAGCCGTTCCAAACCCGGCTGTTCAGCGTGCGCGCAAGTGCCATGTGTGCCTGGGCGAGAGTCGGATCGAGCTTGATCGCCCGCCGCAACAGACCGACGGCCTGGTCCTGGTCATCGGGAGTGATTTGTGAAAAATGCCACATCGCGCGCATGCAGCAGTCGAACGCATCCAGGTTGTCGACGCTTTTGCGAAAGGCTCGTCGGCCTTCGATCAGCAGCATTTCCGGCTCGATCGCGCCGACCACGCTCTGCGCGATCTCGTCCTGTATGGCAAAAATGTCGGCCATGTCGCGGTCGAACCGCTCGGCCCACAGGTGGTTTCCGGTTTCGGCTTCGATTAGCTGAGCCGTAATCCGGACCCGCTGACCGGCCCGTCGTACGCTCCCTTCGAGGATGTACCGCACGCCGAGCTCGCGAGCGACCTGCTTTGCGTCGACGGCGCGCCCCTTGTAGACGAACGTCGAATTTCGCGCGATGACAAAGAACCATCGGTGATGAGACAGAGCGGTGATGATGTCTTCTGTAATGCCGTCGGCAAAATACTCCTGCTCGGGATCGCCGCTCATGTTCGAGAAAGGGAGCACCGAAATCGATGGCTTGTCCGGAAGCGCAAGCTCGCCACCCAAAACGCCCGTAGCCGCCGGATGCTGGAGCCGCCAGTCCACGGAATAGACCGAAACCGGACG
The DNA here is from genome assembly GCF_029714405.1 of Bradyrhizobium sp. CB82. Classification (NCBI taxonomy): domain Bacteria; kingdom Pseudomonadati; phylum Pseudomonadota; class Alphaproteobacteria; order Hyphomicrobiales; family Nitrobacteraceae; genus Bradyrhizobium; species Bradyrhizobium sp. CB82. The sequence continues at coordinate 2,751,038 of NZ_CP121650.1, forward strand.
ACTCATGTTCTTAAGCGATCGTTGCCCGATGGGCATGAGGGGAAAAGTCAGCTTGCCCTCGATGTGATCGCGGACCGCACCAGAGATGCAAATTCCGCTCGGGTCAGCGATGCCTTGCAACCGCGCAGCAACGTTTACGCCGTCGCCGAGCAGGTTGTCATTGTCCACCATCACATCGCCGAGGTTGACGCCAATTCGGAACTCCATCCTCCGGTCGCTGGCAAGGTCGGCGTTGTGGCGGTGGAGCGCGCGCTGCATCGCGACTGCGGCGCGCACGGCCTGCACCGGGCTGCTGAACTCTGCAATCACACTATCTCCGGCGGATCCGAAAATGCGCCCCGCATGTTCAGATACGAGGTCGGAGATCGTGCGACGGTATGCGTCCAGGGTCCGCAGGGTCGCTTCCTCGTCCGCCGCCATGAGGCGGCTGTACCCGGCAACATCCGCTGCCAGAATCGCAGCCAAACGCCTCGTAATCGGTGGGATGTCCATGGTCACCCCGTACTGCGAGCCATACCAGTTTAGCCGATGTGGACGGGAGGATAAAAGCAACTATTGGCCCTGCGCCCTCGCGCTTTGACCCAACAGGGAAGAAACTCGCCAAGCTACCGCGAGCTTCGGGATGATACTTAGCAACTTCGGAAAAACGAAGTTTAGAGCCGTGCGTTACCTCCTTGGTAGGGTTGCGAATACAGCCGCTCCAGGCTGCCGGTCGGCCGCTGATAGGCCAGAGAGGTCAGCTGCTGGCCTTTGCGACATGTTGCAGCGCCACGCAATCTCGGTCGCGAGTGTGGATAAGTGGCAGTCGACGGCCAGCCGAATATCGCACAGGGCGACACTCGTGACTCAACCCGGACCCATGGGCATGTCCGCACTTGCCCAGCTAGTGGAGGACAAAGCGGACATCAATTCTGTCTCATCTGAGCGCCTCGGTCTGATCGGCATTTCCGTTTACCCCGCGAGCCTGATCCGGCTTGCCGGCGCAAATATCATGATCCTTGGCGTCGTCCTGATACGGACGTAGCCGCAGAAGATGATGCAGCCGTAGTCGCTATGGCGTAAACTTGAAGCGCCAGCGTCATCACACCGACCAGCCAACGGCGCTCTCGCCTTGTGAGAGGTCAGCGATGTCCGCAAATCATGATATTCGCCGTGATACGCGCCCCTTGGGTCGAACCGGCATCCATGTGCTGCCCTTGGGCATCGGCACCAACAAGTGGCGGCGTGCCGATCGTTCGGCCGTGTTGGAAACATACAGGACCATTCATGATGCCGGCCCCTGCATGATCGACACCGCTGAGATCTATTTCTCGGAGCGCGTCGTGGGTGACTGCTTGCGTGCCGGTCCCACCCGCGCGGTGATAGCATCGAAATTCCTTCCCTTTCCGGGCCGAACCTCTCCGCGCCGCCTAATGAGCGCGCTTGACGGTTCGCTCGCGCGCCTGTGCCTCAAGACAATCGATCTCTACTATGTTCATTATCCGCTGCCCTTGATCGACATGAGAGTGTTCGCCGAAGGTCTCGTCGAAGCGGTGAAGTCCGGCAAGGCGCGCGCGGTCGGCGTGGCAAATTTCAATGCGGACCAGATGCGCCGCATCGCCGATCACCTCGCAAGGGCAGGTGTTCCGCTCGCCGCCAATCAGGTCAACTACAGCCTGCTGCGACGAGCCGCGGAAACAAATGGGGTGCTCGAAGCCTGCCGTGAGCTCGATGTGGCACTGGTCGCGTATTTTCCACTGGCGTCCGGCCGCCTCACGCAGCCCTCGGACAGCATGGGCACGAAAGCGTTGCTGATGTGTCTCGCCGATATTGCCGGCACGCACGACGCCAGCATCAGCCAGGTCGCCCTGAACTGGCTGTTGGCGCGCGACAGTCACGTGATTCCCATCCCCGGCGCGACCAAGCCTCATCACGCCAGGGCCAATCTCGATGCACTCGGTTGGCGCTTGAGTGAGACCGAGTTCGACGCGATTGACCGAGCCTCAGCAAAGAGTGGAACGTGAATGCGGGCAGTCCTGAACTCAATGCTCATTTGCTGACCGGGCAAGACCCCGGGCTGCCACAAGGGGCGGGGGTTGCACGTGTCGTGGCTGCGGTGTCGACGGAGGTGGGACCTGCCGCTCCGTTTGCGATGGCTGAGACGTGCCAGCGGTAGGTCGTTTGCGGTGTGAGGCCGGAATCGCCGAAGCTTGGTCCCGCCACCTCTCGGATGGTCTGGAACGCACCATCGGCGCTCGCGCGCGACACCCTGTAGGTCGTAGCCCCCGCGACCGGAGACCAGACGAGATCGGCCGCGGTATCGGAAGTGTCGATGACCGCAAGCCCGTCGGGGGCTGCCGGGAATGACGCAGGCGTCTCGTCCGGCGGCGCTGCGCCAGCGGTGAGTGCATCCAGCATGGCCTTGATGGCTTTGACCTGCGGCCCCGATTTGGTGACGTAGCTGTCGAGGTAATCGACGTAGCCCCACCAGTCCCAGCAGGCGTACCAGTTGGTCGGCCAAAACCTGCTCACCTTGGTCTGTGGATAGAGGACAATCAGGTGGTTATTGTCCGCCCACGCATTGTAGCCGGCATCGTCCACGAACTGCCGTTTGACTTCGCCTTCGTCCTGCTTGCAGCCGTGCAGCGCCACGTGGATGCGACAGCGAGCGCTTTCTTGCTCGCAATCCTTTGGGACGAATACGTATCCTCTGTCGTCCAGGCTCAACGAGTCCGGTGGGAGCGGCTTGGTGTAAATTGATTGATCAAAGATCTTCACGGTGCCTGCAAGCTGCCCAGGGTTGGGCGGATTCAGACGGCCGTAAATGTGCTGCAGGATGATGCCGGCCTGATCGTAACCGCATTGGTTGATGAACGGGCTCTGGTTGGCGTTGCAGGCGTTGAGGCCACCCGCTGGTTTCGCCACAACGAAGGAGTGACCGGCGCCGAGCGTGGTCTGATAGAAAAGATTGCCGCGATTGGCATCGCCGAGATAGTGGCGATAGAAATCGGCGGCAGCATCGGTGGCAGCTCTGGCGACTTTGGAATCATTGTAACCGTGGAAAAGATAAATCTTCTGGCCACCGAGATTGTCGAGAGGGTCGATCCCGCCGGCGGATGCCTCTGCGTCCGCCTTCGCCGTGAAATCGCTTAACGTCAGCTCCGACGCCGGTCCTTTCAAGCAGGCACCTTCGGCCCGGCTTGCCGGGCCTCCCAAGTACCACAGGGACCAGGCTATCGCGTCGGCTTTAGCGCACCAATAGGGGCCACCGGCCACCACTCCGACGCCCTTGATGACCGACGACCATGCCGTCCCGAACTGCACGGCCATGAACGCACCGGACGAAATGCCGGAGATTGAGCTCTCACCGATCGGTGCGTTGTAGCCGCGCAAAGCGGCTGGCTCGGCGGTGAGTGGCGATGGTGTGAATGCCCCGGCACATAGCAACGCGGCGGCGAGGCATTGACGCAACTTCGCGGTGTCCATAACAGCCTCGCGGCCGAGCTCGGTGCTCGCGCCAAAATTGTAGCGGTCTGGTCAGTAAACTCAAGGGCAATCATTCGAAGCACAGCTCCTGCAGCCTCCATCCGGTCTTCCGGCTGGTCAGCGCCTCCGTGAGACATCCGCCCTTCTGGGCATAAAACCTTTGAGGTGCTCGGCAAGATATCCGGCACATCCGACGGGCTTTCCCTCAGAAGGGTGGTGCCGCGCACAAGACTCGAAGCTTGCGAGGACCGTGTGACGCTCCATGAGAAAATCATGAAAGCGCTTTGCTGAGCATCCACGGCAACGCAGATGAGTGTCACGCATCTTGCGGCGCGGCTGCGCCGGCGGTCCGTCGCTGTGCCGGCAGGAAAAACCCCGCAATCGAGCCGGCCAACGAGAGTGTTGCGGCGAGGCTCATCGCCGCAGCAAATCCGCTCTCGAAATGCGCGGCCGAATCGACCGCACCGTGGGCCGAGAAGCTTGCCAGCGCGGCGATGCCGAACATGCCGCCGAGGAAGCGGCCCATGTTGAAGACGCCGGACGCCTTGCCCATTTCGGCCACCGCGACCGAGCTCAGGATGGCGTTCTGCGCTGCTGGCATCGCCATCGAGACGCCGACGCCGGCCAGCACCAGCGGCGCGACCAGTGCGGAGTAGGGAACCGCGGGACTCACGATCTCGGCGATCCAGCCAAGCCCGATCGCCTGCATCAGCAATCCCGTCACCACCAGCGGCCGCTCGCCGAACCTGTTGACGACCGCGCCCGCGACGGGGGCGGTGACGAACAAGGTCGCTGTCCAGGGCAGCAGGCGCAGTCCGGCGCCGAAGGCGTCGAAGCCCAGCGTGGTCTGCAGGAACTGCGGCAGCAGGAACAATACGCCGTACATCGCGGCGTAGAACAGGACGCTTGCGGACATGCCGGACGCGAGCGCGCGCGATGCAAACAGCCGCATCGGCACCATCGGCGCGGCCGCGCGCAATTCCCAGAATACGAAGCCGGCTGCGAGCACCAGGCCTGACATCAGCGCGCCCGTCACCTCAGCGCTCGCCCATCCCACAGCATTGCCGCGCAACAGGCTCCAGACCAGCGCCAGCGCCGCGAGGGCGACGAGCGATAGTCCGGGGATGTCCAATGCGGCGGCCGGTCCGAAGCTTTCGCGCAACCGCGCCAGCACCAACCCGATCGCGATCAGGCCGATCGGCAGGTTGATCCAAAAGAGCCAGCGCCAGCCGAGGTGTTCGGTGATGAAGCCGCCGATGGCGGGGCCGATGATCAGCGCGCATCCGGTGATGCCGCTGAAAATGCCGAGCGCGCGGGCGCGCTCCTCCCGGCCGAACGTGCCGCTCAGGATCGCCATCGCGAGCGGCATCACCAGCGCGGCGCCGGCGCCCTGTAGCGCTCGGGCGGCGATCAGCGCGGTGGCGTTGCCCGCGAGCGCGCAGGCCGCCGACGCAACAACGAACAGGGCGATCCCGACCGCGAACATGCGGCGGCGACCGAAGCGGTCGCCGAGCGCGGCGCCGGTCAGGAGCAGCACAGCGAAGGTCAGATTGAAGGCGTTGACGGTCCATTGCAGCGTCTCGACCGGACTGCCGAATTCGGCGCGGATGGCCGCGAATGCCGTCGTAATGATCATGGCATCCAGCGCCATCATGAAGGATGCCAGCGCGGTGACGCCAAGCACCCAGTTCTGCTCGGCGCGATTGGTCGGGGTCTGCACGCCCTCTCTCCGTGTGTCGCACCACCCTGTCGCGGCGCGTTCTGCGGGCTAGACGAGGTCGGAGGGACAAAGGATGCGCCCGAAAATAATTTTTCCCGGGCCGCATCCTTCGGCCGCGGGCAAACGTCCTTGGGGTGCGGCCAAGATGGAGCGCGACAGCGCGATCCAGGTCGCGACAAGAGCAAGGAGCACGCAATGAGAAGGACCCTGATCAGATACAAGGCCAAGCCGGAGCTGGCCGACAGGAACGCTGAACTGGTTTCGGCGGTGTTTGCGGAATTGAAGGCGGCCAGGCCGGACGGCGTGCGCTATCTGACGCTACGGCTGGAGGACGACACCTTCATCCATTTCGTCGAGGCTGCGGCCGAGGACGGCTCGAGTCCAATCCCGAAACTCAAGGCGTTTCAGGTATTCCAGGACGGCATCCGCGACCGCTGCGCCGATCCGCCGCTGGTTCGTGATGTGAGGATCGTCGGAAACTACCGTATGCTGGACGAGTCCTGAACAGGCAAGGCGGAGGAGCAATGGCGCCAGACCCACTGGCCAGCATCGATGTCGAGGCCCTGCTGGCGGCGATGCGGCCGAAGCTGCATCGCTACTGCGCGCGCATGGTCGGCTCGGTCATCGACGGTGAGGACGTGCTGCAGGATGCGCTGATCAAGGCGATGGAAGCGCTGCAATCGGTCACGCCCGTCGTCAATCCGGAGGGTTGGCTGTTCCGCATCGCGCACAACACCGCGCTGGATTTCCTGCGCCGCCGCAACCGCCAAGAGGCGCTGCATTCGGCTGAGGAGGTGGAGATGATTGCCGACCAGCTCGATGATGTGGAAAGCCGCCAGATCGCTGCGACCAGCCTGCGCACCTTCATGCGGCTGCCGGTGGCGCAGCGGTCCAGCGTGATCCTGATGGACGTGCTGGGCTGCTCGCTTGCCGAGGTCTGCGACATCATGGATTTCAGCCTGCCGGCTGTGAAGGCCGCGCTGTATCGTGGGCGCACGCAGCTGCGTGAGTTCGCTGAGGAGCCGGACGATGCGCCGCAACCGGGCCTCTCGGAAGCCGACCGCGCGCGGCTCAACACCTATGTCGGCTATTTCAATGCGCGCGACTTCGACGCCATCCGCGCCATGATTGCCGATGACGTCAGGCTTGAGCTCGTCAACCGCACAAGGCTGAACGGCAAGGCCGAGGTGTCGCGCTATTTCGGCAACTACTCGAAGGTCAGCGACTGGCACCTGGTGACCGGGCAGGTGGAGGGACGTCCGGCGATCCTGGTGTTCGATCCGAATGAGCCGAACGGGCCGCCGAAATATTTCATGCTGCTGAACTGGTCCGCCGACAAGCTCGCCACCATTAGGGATTTTCGTCACGCGGCGTACGTTATCGATGGTGCGGAGTGCGTGGTGGATGGAGGGTAAGTGGATCAGCGTACGTCGCACCCCGTCGGCCATAGCCGAAAGAAAGAAGGTCGCATTCACCCTCGCCCGGAGGGCAATGACGTGGGAGAGTAACGCGCGGTTGGTTGTCCGACCGCTGAACCCGTCATTGGCGATGTGGTTTATCGTTGCAGCCGGTGGACTGCCCCCTGCGATAGAAGCCATCCGGTCCACCGCTGACGCCACATCCGGATGAACGGCAGAGCTCGAGCGCCGCAATTGATTCAGTAAGTAGCTCGTCCGCCCGACAGATCGAACACAGCGCCGGTCGAAAACGAGCATTCGTCGGATGCGAGCCAGGCGACCAGTGCGGCAACCTCCTGGGGGCGACCTGCGCGCCCGAGCGGGATCTTCGCCAGCACGCTCCGATAGGCTTCATCCGACATCTGCTTGACGAGATCGGTGGCGATAACGGCAGGTGCGATTGCATTGACCCGGATTTCCGTGCCGGCAAGTTCTTTGCCAAGCGATTTCGTGAGTGCAATCACACCGGCCTTGGCCGCGGAATAGCCGGTCATGCCGGCATTGCCTTCCTTGCCGGCGATCGATGCCAGGTTGACGATGCGTCCGGCGTTCTGCCGTCGCATCTGTGCGACGGCTGCCTTGCAGCAGAGGAACGTGCTGGTAAGGTTCACATCGAGCACACGCCGCCATTCGGCGAGGCTGTACTGTTCGATGTTGACCGTGGGGCCGGTGATGCCCGCGGCATTGACGAGGATGTCGACGTGACCTAATTGAGCGAGGAGGCGCGCCATCGCGCCGTTGACGGCCGCCTCGTCGGTGAGGTCGATCCGTTCGTCGGCGCCGTCAGCGACGTCCCAGATGAGCACCTTGGCGCCAGAGGAGGCAAGCTGCTCGCGAACGGCGCGACCGATGCCACCGCAGCCGCCGGAAATGACCGCGATGCGACCTGTGAAATCGAGCCCGCTCATGCGTTCGCCTTTCCCTCTGCCGCGCGTTCGACGATCCTGCGGGCCGCTGCCAGCGCCCGTCGTCCCCATTCCTCCGCGCCGAGCATCGGAAGCCATTCGTGGTTCGGAATCTCGAGACTGAGCGGAAGATTGTCCGGCAGCGCACGGACGATCCCGACGAGATCGATGCCGCCATCGCCCGGCAGAAGGCGTGCGCAGCGCGCGGTGTGGATCAACTCGTCATTGCTGGCGGGGATGCCTGCGGGCGCGTCGCAGAGCTGGGCATAGCTCAGCAAATACCGCGGCAGGCTCGCGATGTCGTCGAGGCTGGTCGCGGAGCGCGCGGCGTGCAGCGCGTCGATCAGCACGCGGCCGTTGGGCTCATTGGCGTTGGTCACGATCCGCAATGCTGCCTTTGCGTTCTTGACTGCTGTCCACGGCATGAATTCGAGATCGGCGGTGAGGCCGTAGGGCGCCGCAGCACGGCAGAATTTTGCGAACGACTCGGTCAGGCGCGCTTCGTCGGGATCATCGCCGGCGACCAAGATCGCGCGCGCCTTGAGTCTTCCTGCGGTTTCGAGAAAGGACGCGAAGCGATCGGGCTCGAAGTCTGCACCCAGGCGTGCGATCTCGACGTCGAACACCGGCACACCGGTGGCATCGATGCGCCTTATTGTTTCACGCAGCATGGCGGCATCCGAGCTGAGCGGCGAGAAGTCGCCGCCGGGCGCGGCGGGCGCGATGCGAACCCCGACCGCCTGGTAGCCAAGCTTGGCGGCGAGGACCAGCGCATCCGGCGGCGCTATCGGCGCCGAAGTGAGATAGGCGAGCGAATAGATGTTCGGCATGATCGTCGCCTCAGGCCAGCGGAGAGATTGCCGTCGGCAGCGCAATGATCGAGCGCATGTCGCCGGTCAGCCAGTCGGGTCCGCCCTTCGGCGGCCAGACGCCCTTGGCAACTGACTCAGCGCGCACAGCGGCGCGAGCGTCGAGACTCGCGAATGGCCAGATGTGGGTGAAGCGCGGCGGCCCGTCGAGCGCATACATCGCGATCGAGAGCGGCGACAGCTTTCCTCGCTCGGGCATGGCAGCCTCCCACGCGGCGATCGTCGGGGGAACACCGCCGTGCTTGAGACGATAGGTGCGGATCTCGTAGACGCTGCCGTATTTGCCCGGCGCGACCTGCGGCAGGAATGGGAACGGCGCGTAGGTGTCGAAGCTCATCTCGGTGATGGCCTCGCCAGCATTGAAGGGATCGGCGGTGCGCAGCGCGCGTTCGCGCTCGTCGCGCCAAGCGGCGTCATCCCCGAACGATCGCAGCACCAGGAGCTGATTGAGCGCGCCGATCTCGCTGGTCCAGCAGCCGAGCAGAGTGCCGTTGGCCTCCGGTGCCCTGACATAGTCGCCGATCCCCGCCACGACCTTGGCCGCGGTTCCGAGCTTTACCGTCAACGTTGCGATCTCGTAGAGCATGCGTCTTCTCCTTGCGGTCAGGCGGCTGCCGACCGGTTGTTCTCGAGCGGAATTCCGCCGGCGTGGTGCGCGGCGATGTAGCCGAAGGTCATGGCCGGTCCGAGCGTGATGCCACCGGATGGATAGCGACCGGCCATGATGCTCGCCATGTCGTTTCCGACGGCGTAGAGGCCGTCGATCGGTTTGGATTGTGCATCGAGCACCCGAGCATGTTCATCGGTGTTGAGGCCTGCGAAGGTGCCGAGACTGCCGGCGACGATTTTCACGGCATAAAACGGACCTGACTCGATGGGAGCGACGCATGGGTTCGGCAGATGCGCCATGTCGCCCTGCACGCGATTGTACGGCGTGTCACCGCGTCCAAAGGCGGGATCCTCGCCACGCGCGGCAAAGCGATTGTAGTGCTCGATCGTTGCCGCGAGTTCTTCGGCCGAAATGTCGCAAGCGCGTGCAAGCGCCTCGATGCTCGCGCCACGCTTCAGATAGCCGTTGCGAACCCAGGGCGAGACCGGGAAGGGCGGCGGACGTACGCGACCAAGGCCGTAGCGCTTGAGGAACCTTGCGTCGCAGATGGCCCAGGCCTCGGCCGGCGCGCCCTTGGGCGTGGCGGCGAACAGCGCCTTCATGACGTCGTGATAGGAATCGGCCTCGTTGGCAAAGCGCGCTCCATCGCTGCGCACCATGATCAGCCCAGGCTTGGCGCGCTCGATCAGATGCGGGAAGTGACCGACCGAACCGTCGCGATGCGGCACCAGCGACACCGGCGCCCAGGCGCCGGGATCGGAGACATCGTCCCGCAGCCGGCCGCCGGCAGCTTCGCCGAGGCGGATGCCGTCACCGGTATTGCTCGCCGGCGCCGCCGACCAATGCTCGTTGCCCGTCGGTGCGTGCGCGAACAACGCCGCCTTCCGTGCCGTGTCGTGCGGAAAGCCGCCGCATGCGAGCACGACGCCGCGGCGCGCCTGAATGTCGAACGTCGCGCCGTCATGCCCGACGTTTGCGCCCACGATGCGGGCTCCGTCGTTGAGGAGCGAGCGGGCCGGCGTCGCCGGCATGATGCGGACGCCGAGCGCGTCGGCGGATTTCAGCAGCCGAGCCACCAGCGCGTTGCCATTGACCAGATGCATGCCGCGACCAAAGCGCAGCAGGTCGAGCATATGCCGCGTGAGCCGGCGCGCGACGTGAAGGAAGGAGGTCGGCGACGAACGGACGTTGAGGAAATGTCTGAGATCCGCGCCCGACGCAATGCCCATCCCGAACGGAGCGGCTTCATCAAGCGGCGGCTTGAGATCACGAATGCGTGGACCGAGCTCGCGGCCGTCGATCGGCGCTGCGCAGACCGAGCGACCACCCGTCACCGCGCCCGGGCTCTTGCCGTGAAAATCAGGGATCTGATTGCCGTCGACGAAGGCCAGATGCGTCTCGCGCTGGAAGAAGTCGACCATGCGCGGGCCCTGCGCAAGGAATATCTCGACGCGGGCCGCGTCGTAGCCGTCAGCGAGCTCGTGCTGCAAATAGAGCTTGGGTTGCTCGGGGTTCTCGGCGATGCCCGCCGCCTTCGCCAGCGGATTGCGCGGGATCCACATCCAGCCGCCGGACCAGGCGGTGGTGCCGCCGAGCTGGGCCTCTTTCTCGATCACAATGACGTCGAGACCGAGCGAGGCACCGGTGACCGCGGCTGCCAGGCCTCCTGCACCGGAGCCGATGACGAGCAGATCGCAGTTGATATTGTCGTCGCTCACGCCCGTCTCCGATTCACGCAGCGCGGCGCGCCTGCGTCGCACCAAGCGCGTGACGTACTGCGCGATAGGCAAACGTGATGGCCGGGCCGATGGTGATACCGGGGCCCGGATAGGTGCCACCCATGATCGAATTGGCCTCGTTGCCGCAGGCATAAAGCCCTGCAATCGCGCTGCCGTCGGCGCGCGTCACCTGCGCCCATTCGTTGATCACTAGACCAGTGGCTGCGCCGATATCGCCAGGATAGAGCCGCACGGCGTAGTACGGCGCGGTCGAGATCGGACCGAGCGTCGGGTTTGGCGCGACCGACGGATCACCATTGACGCGATGATAGGGCGTGGTGCCGCGTCCGAAGTCCGGGTCGACGCCATCAGCGGCATAACGGTTCATCGCCGCAATCGTGCTCTCCAGGTTCGCCGCCGGCACGCCGATCCTGTTGGCGAGCTCGGCCACGGTCGCGCCCTCCGTCAGATAGCCATCGGCAAGATAGGGCGCGAGATTGCGGGTGCCCATGCGCACCATGCCGAGACCATATTTCTTCAGACCCACGGTGTCCGTGATGATGAAGCAGGGGATGCAGGCGACCCGCTTGTTGTGCTCGAACATCGCGCGGCCGAACAAATGATAGGAGACAGATTCGTTGACGAAGCGGCGCCCGGTCTGGTCGACGCAAACGGTGCCCGGCTTGCTGCGGTCCATGACGAAATGCGGGAAGCTTGCAATGCTGCCGTCGGTGCGCTTGCGGATCGAGACCGGCGCCCAGAACGCGCTGTCGAGGTTTCCTTCGCCGAGGCGCGCGCCGAGTCGCAAGGCGATGTCCTGCATGGCGCCGGTATGGCCCGGCGCGGAAGGGCTGTACGTTTCGCCCTGGGGCAATAGCTCGGCGCGGCGTCGCGGATGCCGGTTGAAGCCGCCAGCGGCAAGCACCACGCCTTGCGCGGCTGCGACGCTGCGGGTCGTGGCGCCGGATTTCAGGACGGCGCCCGTGACGGCGCTGTTCTCGGTCACGAGATCCTGCACCTCGGTACGGATCAGGATGTCGACGCCGCGCGCCTTCAACGAGGCCAGGAAACGCCCGATCAGCGCGTTGCCCATGACAAGGCGCGAGCCGCGCCGACCCCTGAGCCGATCGCCGGCATAATGCGCCAGGATCTTGACGGCGTGGGCAAGCGAGCGCCCGGACTTCCTGATGGCCAGCAGGTGACCGATATCGGTGCGGTCGACCATCATGCCGCCGAAAATCGTGAACTCCGGGATCGGCGGGCGGATCTTGTCGAGGTCCGCGCCGAGGGTGCGGCCATCGAACGGCACCGGCTCCAGGGCCCGGCCGCGCATGGTTGCGCCCTCGAACTGCTGCTCGTAGTCGGGATGAGTCGCATAGGGGCGGAACTTGACGAAGCTGTTGGCTTCGAGCGTCGCGACCGCATCCGGCGCGCTGTCGAGGAAGGCCTCGCGCATCGAGGGGGCCGAATGATTGCCGACTACGCCGTCGAGGAACTTGCTGACCTTCTCCCGGCTGTCATCGGGATTGACGCTCATGGAATGATGCGAGTTGGGGATCCAGGTGGTTGCGGCCGAGAGCGCGCTGGTGCCGCCGACATATTCGGTGCGTTCGACCAGCAGGACTTTGCGCCCCTCAATCGCCGCAAAGAGGGCGGCCGCCATGCCGGCCGCGCCCGAGCCGATCATGACCAGATCGTAGCGGGCGCCATCCGAGATCGCCTCGATGCTTTTGAACATGGCCGTCACCTCGCTCCGTCGCGCGCGAGCAGGAAATCGACCATCGAACTCTGCAGCGCGTTGTACATCTCGCTGCCGGTCGATGTCCTGCAGCCGAGGCGGCGTGCCGCTTCGACGAGTGGCGAGATCGCGGGGTTCGTGATGACGCAGCCGACAAACATGCCGGCGTTGAGTTTCGAGACATCGAGCGGAAGCGGATCGTCGGCCTTCATGCCGAGCGGCGTCGCGTTGGCGACGAGATCGAAGCCGGACGGATCGGCCGAACCCGGACCGATTTCGGCCCTGCCGAGGCTCTTCAGCTTGGCGATGAGCCGATCGCGGCGCGCCGCATCACTGTCGTGGATCGACAGCGCGCGCACGCCGGCTTCGACCAGCGCCATGGCGATCGCCGATCCGGCGCCGCCTGCACCTACCAGTATTGCGCGCTTTCCTGCGGGATCGTAGCCATTGGCGCGTACGGCGCCGACGAAGCCGAGCCCGTCGACATGGTCGCCATGCCAGCCGCCTTCGCGGCGCCGCCGCATGATGTTGACCGAGCCGAGCAGGCGGGCGCGGTCGGTCGAGCTCGCACAGAATTCGTAGCAGGCGAATTTGTGCGGAACCGTGACGATGATGCCGTCGAGATTGCGAATGTCGGTTGCGGTCGTCAGAAGGGCCTTGAGATGGTCGCTATCGACCTGCACCGGTACCAGGATTCCGTCATAGCCGCGGTCGACGAAGGCCTGCGTGACACCGGCGGGAGATTTCACCTGCGCAACGGGATCGCCGACGATGATGTTGAGGCGGGTCGCGCCGGTCAGGTTGAGGCTGATCATTGTTGGTCTCTTCTTGGTTAAGCTGCTCCGCGGGCCTGTACCGCTTCGGCCTGGACCACGCCGAGCAGGCGGGCCTGCAAGTCATGGTCACGTTCGAGGATGACCGCATCGCCCGCAAAAGCGATCTGGCCGTTCACCAGTACATAGGCGCGATCGACGATCGGCAGCACAGTCTCGGCGTGGTGTTCGACGATCACCATGGCCACCTTGCCGCGTAGCTTGATGAGCGCGTCCATCACTTCCTTGACAACGGCCGGCGCCAGCCCCTCGAACGGCTCGTCAAGCAGGATAAGCTTGCTCGGCACGACCAGGGCGCGGGCAATCGCGACCATCTGTCGCTCGCCGCCGGACAGGCTCTCGGCCTTGGCCGAGCGCCGTTCGCGCAGGCGCGGGAACAATGCGAATACCTCCTCGAGCCCGATGCCGCCGGGACGGGTCGCAAGCTGCAGGTTTTCCGTGACCGTGAGGTTGGGAAACAGCCGGCGTCCTTCGGGAACGAGGGAGATGCCGAGGCGATTGATCTCGTACGGTTTGAGGCGCGTCAGCGGCCTGCCTTCCAGTTCGATGCTGCCACCGGAGATCGCGAGCGTGCCGCTCAGGCTGCGCAGCAATGTCGTCTTGCCGACGCCGTTGCGGCCGAGCAGGGCGACGGCTTCGCCGGCATGAACGGCGAGATCAATCGCTTCGAGAACCGTGCTGCCGCCGTAGCCGGCCGACACGCCACTTGCCGCAAGCAAGAGCGACGCCTTCGCGTGGGCCGTCCGCTCCAGCGACGGCGGTGGCGGCTGGGTGCCGTCATTGGCGGCGCCGAGATAGGCCGCGATGACGTCGGGATTGGCGGCGACGTCCGACGGCCTGCCGTCGGCGATCATCCTGCCCTGGTGCAGCACCGAGATGCGGTCCGAGATCGCAAGCACGCGATCGATGTCATGCTCAATCAGCAGCACGCCGTGGCTCTGCGCGAGCTTCTTGATGAGATCGGCGACGACGACGCGGTCGGCTTCGGCGAGACCGGCAAGCGGCTCGTCCAGCATCAGCAATTTGGAATCGATGGCCAGCGTAATGCCGATCTCGAGCAGCCGCTTTGCGCCGTGCGGAAGATTGATGCACGGTTCGGCTGCGACATCGGCAAGGCCGACGGCATCGAGGATCGACCAGGTCCTGGCGTTGATCTCGTCGATCGCATAGGCATCGGCAAACAGCCGGCCCGATCCCTTGCGCTGGGCCTGTACGGCCACGCGGACGTTCTCGAACACGGTCAGGTTCTGGAAGATCGACAGGATCTGGAATGAGCGTCCGATTCCGAGCCTGGCGCGCACATGCATCGGCATTTGGGTGATATCGATGTCATCGAACACGATGCGCCCGCCGCTGGGCTTCAGCGCGCCCGAGAGCATGTTGAAGAACGTGGTCTTGCCGGCGCCGTTCGGCCCGATGATGCTGTGAAGCACGCCGCCATGGATCTCGAGATCGATACTCTTCGCCGTGACCAGGCTGCCGAAGTTCTTGCTCAATCCGATCGTCCGCAGCAGCGGCTTGCCGCGGTCGAGGCTGGTGGCGCCGCTCGCAAACGGGGCGATGACGTTGGGGCGAGGCGGAATATCGGGCCGCACGAGTGTCCAGCGCTGCCGGCCTGTGAGGCGCTGCCAGAGGCCCTGGATGCCTTCAGGCGATGTCAGCGCGAACAGCATCAGGATCGGCGCGAAGATCAGCCACCAGTTTTCTGTCACGGCCGACAGCCGGTCCTCGAGCAAGATGAAGGCGATCGCGCCCCACAACGGCCCGAGCACGTGGTGCACGCCGCCGAGCACGGTCATCAGCAGAGAATCGCCGGCATGCTGCCAGCTCAGATTGTTGGCATAGACGCCTTCGAGCATGAGGGTGAGCAGGCCTCCGCCAAAACCGACGAAGGTGCCGGTGAGGATCAGCGCACCGTGACGGAAACGATGGACGTTGTAGCCGAGGCTGCTCGCGCGCTGCTCGTTGTCACGCACCGCCTGGAGCACGCGGCCGAACGGGGAGTGGGCGATCCGCCACATCAGCCAGACGCAGGCAACGGTGACGCCGACCACGAAGACGTGGAACGACCATGGCCCGGCAAAGCTCGTGCGAGACACGCCCTGGAGTCCGTTCTCGCCGCCTGTGACGGCGGTCCATTTGAAAGCGATCTCGAAGGCGATTTGCGAGAACGCCAGCGTCAGGAGCGAGAAGTACAATCCCCTGCGGCGCAGGATGATGGCGCCGATCGCGAGCGCGAGCACCGCGGAGAACACCGTGGCGAGCAGCAGGGAGACGAGGTCGTTGCCGTAATGGCCGAGGATGAAGAAGGCGGCCGCATAGCTTGCGCAGCCGAAGAACACGGACGCGCCAAAAGGCACGTGGCCGGTATAGCCGACGAGAAGGTTCACGCCGGCGCCGTAGAGCGTATAGATCGCGATCTCCGTGATCAGCGAGATCGGTGCTCCAAGCAGCGACCACAGTCCGGTGAGGGCGGCGAGGACGATGCCAGCGACGAGCGCCGGATGGCGCAGGATAGCGAGACGTGTCACTCGAACCTCTCCCAGCGTTCGCCGAACAGTCCGCGCGGGCGGACGAGGAGAATGGCGGCCATCAAGATGTACATGGCCGCGCCGGACCATTCCGGCTGGAACTGGATGGTCATGGCGGTGGTGAGGCCGACCAGGAGGCCAGCGACGATGGCGCCGAGGAATGAGCCGAGACCGCCGATGGTGACGATCACGAAGGCGGGCATGATGGCGCCGGCCGCCATCGATGGTGTGATGGTCCAGAGCGGCGCGGCCAGCAAGCCGCCGAGACCGGCGAGCAGGCAGCCCATGCCGAATACGCCGCTGAAGACGATGGGCAGGTTGATGCCGAGCAGGCCGACCATCTCCGGATCGCGCGACCCGGCACGGATGATCCGCCCATACGGCGTGTAGGCGAGGAAGGCCCAGAATGCGACGAGCACGAGCGCGGTCGTGACCAGCACGAACATCCGGTATTTGGTGATCAGGATCGGTCCGTATTCGACGAAGCCAGCCAGGAATTTTGGTGCGGCAAAGGGCACGGGCGCGCCGCCGAAGATCAGCCGCAACACCGCCTCCGCGAGAAGCGCGAGCGCGAAAGTCAGGATCAGCCCGAGCAGCGGCTCCTTGCCGTAGAGATGCCGGATCAGGATCATCTCCACGACCACGCCGATGATCCCGGTCAGCAAGGGTGCGGCAAGCGCGGCCCACCAGCCGAATTCCTTGGCGAGCGCATAGGCGAGGTACGCGCCGACGGCGAAGAAGGCGCCATGCGCGAAGTTGACGATGCCGAGCATTCCGAAAATGATCGAGAGTCCGATCGCGATCAGAACGTAGAGAAAGCCGAGCACCAGGCCGTTGACGGCCTGCGACAGGATCATGTCGAGCATGGCGACATCCGTTTCGGATTAGGGTGGCGCGATGGCGAAAGCGCTGGGCTTGCGCCGCCGCGTTGTCCCGAGGTCAACCTCAGAGCGAGTCCATCTTGCAGGCGCCGTCGCCGGCCGAACCGAAGGCCTTTGCGATGTCCTCCGGCGTCTTCGGCAGCTCGGCCTTGACGTCGAAATAGTCCCATTTGTCTGATATCTTGGGATGGATGCCGGCGACCAGGAGACGGCTAGTCATCTGGTGATCGAAATCGCGGTAACCGATGTCGATGTCGCCGCGGCGATACTTCCAGCTCTCGAGCGCCTGCACGATTGCGGCGGGCTCGGTCGATTTCGCCAACTCGATCGAGTCGAGCAGGCTCTTCATGCCGAGCCAGCCCATCCAGGCCTTGTCCGCTGCGGGCCTGTTGTATTTCTTCTCATAGGCTGCAGCCATCGACTGCTCCTCAGGCGAGTTGTTCGGATTCTTGTACCACCAGGTGATGGTGTAGAGCCCGTCGGCGGCGTCGGGCCCGACGCCCCACAGATCGGTATTGCCGACCGAGATCTCGGCGAATGGGATCTTGCCCTTCATGCCGAGCTCGTTCCACTGCTTGAGGAAGGTGGTGAGGTCGCTGGCGGCGATACCGCCGATCACGACGTCGGGCTTGGCCGCGCGGATCTTCAGGATGAAGGAGGAGTAGTCCGGCGTTCCGACCGGTACCTCGTCGGCCCCGACGACCGTGCCGCCGTTGGCGGTGATGTAGTCGTTGAAGGCGCGCTTGATATCCTGGCCGAACGCATAGGATGCGGTCAGGAGGTACCACTTCTTGCCGATCGAGGCGCAGTAGGGGGCAAGAACACGGGCGTGAACATCGACCGGAGGCTGCAGGCGGAACGTATATTTGTTGCAGGATTTTCCGGTCAGGTCACCAGCTGCGGCATTGGCGGCGACGTAGGGAATCTTGGCTTTCTTGGCGACCGACGAGATCGCAAGCGCGAAGGAGGACAGCGCGCCGCCGACCATGCCGACGACCTTCTGCTCGCCGACGAGGCGTTCCGCGCTCTGCTGCGCCCCCTGCGGATTGGGCTCGTCCAGCCAGACGATCTCGGCGGGTCGTCCCAACAGCGTGTTGTTGCGTTGTTCCAGCGCGAGCATGCCGCCCTGGGCGAGATATTCGGCCTGGTCGACGATCGAGCCGGTCTTGGCCCAGATCATTCCGATCTTGATCGGCTCGGCGGCAGCCGCATTGCCGACATAGGGCATGCTTAGGCGCGAGGCCGCGAGCGACGTTGCACCCAGGAGCAGGCCGCGCCGGCCAATGCAAAAGCCTGTCGTCGCAAGTGTCTTCTTCCGGTCCGACATTTCGTTCCTCCCTTCTGACATGCGCCGGTCGTTGCCGGCGGGCCGTCCAAGCGGCTCTTGAGGCTTGCCCTAACACGACTGGAATTGGATTCCAATATCGAAATTGAAAAATTGGAATCCAATTCCAATTTCGTGGGCGGCATGCTAGAAGCCATGTTCGGGAGCAACGCCAGTTCAAGAGGATGCGGAATGACAGAGATCGCCGTGGCGGTGATCGGGGCCGGCGCTATCGGACGGGCCCATTGCGAAACGATCGGCCGATCCGCGAGCTGCAAGCTTGCGGCAATCGCCGAACCTGCCGCGGCGGGAAGGGCCTATGCGGAGAGTCTCGGCGTGCCCTGGCACGCCGACGCGCGCGAACTCCTCAGTGCAGTGAAGCCGGATGCGGCGATCATCGCCACACCGAATGCAACCCACCGCGAGTTCGCGATCGCCTGCATCGAGCGCGGCGTCGTGGCGCTGGTCGAGAAACCGATCGCGAGCACGCTTGCCGATGCCGCGGCGATTGCGGCCGCTTCGGAGCGCGCAGGCGTGCCGGTTCTGGTCGGCCACCATCGGCGGCACAACCCGGTCACGCGGAGGGCCCGCGCCCTGATTGCCGAGGGTGCGCTTGGTCGGTTGACCAGCGCAACCGTGCTCGCGACCTTCTACAAGCCCGCCGACTATTTCGACGTCGCATGGCGCCGGGAGCCCGGAGGCGGCCCGGTGTTGATCAACCTCATTCACGAGATCGATCTCGTCCGCCATCTCTGCGGCGAGATCGCGTCCGTGCAGGCCATCGTCTCCAACGCCGTGCGCGGTTTCGACGTCGAGGACAGCGCGGCGATCCTGCTCCGGCTCGCCAATGGTGCCCTGGTGACGCTCAGTCTCAGCGACACTGCGGCGTCCCCGTGGAGCTGGGATCTCGCCAGCGGCGAGAGTCCGAACTATCCGCCGCAGCCGGTTCCGGTGCAGACGCATTTCCTCAACGGGACCGAAGGCGCACTCGCGCTGCCGACGCTCGACTATTGGCATTATGCGTCGGCGAAGAGCTGGTTTGCCCCGATCTCGCGCGACATGGTCGACGTCGAGCGCGGTGATCCCTATCGCGCGCAGATTGATCATCTGGCGCGGGTGGTCAGGGCTGAGGAAGCCCCGCTGATTACCGCGCGCGACGGCATGCTGACCCTGCAGGCCACGATGGCCGTTCACAAAGCCGCCAAAACCGGTCAGATAGTGCGGCCTGTTCAGGAGGTGGAATTGTGAATCAGGATGCTGCCTTGATGCTGAAGAATGCCGACCCCGCGGATGCGCCGAGCGGCCTGCTGGAACGGACGCTCGGCGTGCTCGAGCTGCTCGCAACGAATGCGCACGGCATGCAGTTGTTCGAGATCGCCGATTCGTTGCACATTCCCCGCAGCGCCACCCATCGCGTGCTGACGAGCCTGATCGATCATGGTTACGTCAAGCAGGAGCGCGAGCAGGGCGCCTATCAGCTCACAGCGAAGATCGCCTCGCTCGCCTTCACCTTTCTCGCCGGCAGCGGCATCACCGATTTCGCGCAGCCGCTATTGGACCGCCTGGCGCGGGAAAGCGGCGAGCTGGTGCGTCTCGCCATGATCGACGGGCGGGAACTCGTGTGGGTGGCCAAGGCGCAGGGTTCGCCCGCCGGCCTGCGTTACGATCCGGACATGGGGCAAGTGGGACGGCTGTCCTGCTCGGCCAGCGGACATGCGTGGCTGTCGTGCCTCTCGGACGAAGATGCGCGCGCGTTGGTCGAGAAGCAGGGGTATGGGCTGCGCAAGGATTATGGTCCGCGAGCACCCGAGAGCTGGCCGGCGCTGCTGAAATATCTGCGTCTGACGCGCAAGCGCGGTGTCAGCATCTGCGTGCAGACCTATACGCCCTGGATGAGCGCGACCGCTGCACCGATCCGTCATCCCAAGTCCAAGGAGGTGACCGGAGCCGTGGTGATCGCGGGTCCTCACATCCGCCTGACTGAGGAACGCATGTTCGAGCTCGCGCCGGCGCTGCTGCAGACCGCGCAGGAGCTCTCGATGGCGACGCTTGCCTCGCCCGGCCTCTACGGCCGCGTCGCGCGTCCCGGCGAGAGCTTCTTCGACGCCGGCTCCTGAGCGGGAGGGTTAACGATGAGGATCCTGATCACGGGCGGCGGCGGTTTCATCGGCGCTTGGCTGGCGCGGCGGCTTGCGGCCGATGGCCATCGGCCGCGGGTGTTCGAGCCGGTCGAGCGTTCGGCCCAGTTCAGCGGGATTGTCGGGGCCGTCGCTGGCTCGGTGGAGTGGCGCATCGGCGATATCGCGGATGGGCAAGCCGTGCGAGCGGCAGCAGAGGGCTGCGACGCAATTGTTCATCTCGCCGGTGTGCTGACGCCCGCCTGCAAGGCCGATCCCGTGCGTGGCGCCATGATCAATCTCATCGGCACGCTGAACGTGTTCAATGCGGCGCAGGCGCTCGGCATTCGTCGCATCGTCTACACCAGCAGCGCCGGAGTCTATGGTCCCGATGATGAGGCGACGCCGCGTCCGATCACCCATTACGGCACGTTCAAGCTCGCCTGCGAAGGCAGTGCGAGGGCCTACTGGGAGGATCATGGCATCGCCAGCACCGGCTTTCGGCCCTACATCGTGTACGGCTATGGCCGCGAAACCGGATTGACCGCCGGCCCGTCGCTCGCCTGCCGCGCGGCGGCACGCGGCGAAAGTTACGTCATTCCTTACATCGGCACTGCCGGTCTCGTGTTTGTCGACGACGTGGTCGCAGCTTACGAGGCGGCGCTTCGGCGCGAGCCTCACGGCGCGCATGTCTTCAATCTGCCGGGCGAGGTGGCTTCGAACGATGATGTCGTCGCGGCCGTGCACGCCGTCGTGCCGGCCGCAGCGATCGGCGTCGATGGACCCGTGCTTCCATTCGCGCAGGATATCGGCGAAGGCGACTTGCGGGCCGTGTTCCCCGGCTTGCCTGCGACCTCGTTGCGCGACGGTATCGGTCGCACCATCGAGCTCTACCGGGCGGCGCCATGACGCTCCCGCTGCTCGGCGCCCATACCTTCGGCCTCGCCTGGGATTGTGCCGCCGATGAGGCGATCGAGCGGCTGGCTGCGGCTGGCTATCGTTCCATCCAGTTGATGGCGACGCCGCCGCACTTCAATCCCTGGATAGAGGATGCCGCGCGCACGCGACGACTTCGCGCGCTGATCGAGCGTCACGGCCTGTCGCTGCTGGCGCTCGACCTCGCCAGCAGCGACGTCAATCTCGCGAGCCCTTCGCCGCATGTGGTCGATTTTGCGGTGTCGTCTTATGCGGCCGCGATTGATCGTGCCTCCGAGCTCGGCGCGCGCTGGATCTGCGTCGGCTCCGGCCGACGTCACGCGCTGTTCGCAAAGGCCAACGATCGCTTGATGGCGAGCTTTCGTGACGCCTTCGCCCGCATCCATGACAAGGCGCAGCGTGCCGGCATTCCGATCATCCTCGAAAACCATCCGCAGGGGCTGCTCGCCACTGCCGCCGATACCGCACGCTTTCTCGACGCCGAAGGCTACGCCGACATGCCGGTAATCTACGATGTCGCCAACGCCTTTGCGATCGGCGAGGACCCGGTCGAGGGACTCAAGGCGTTGTCGCCGCGCCTCGGCATCGTGCATTTGTCCGACGCCCCGAAAGGGCAGTGGCGGCATGATCCGATCGGCTCGGGCGCGATCGATTTTACGGCGATTGCCACGTGGCTCCGGCAGCAGGCCTATGACGGCAACGTCGTACTCGAGATCTTGTCGGAGCAGCCGCTCAGGGATATCGACGAAGGCGCTGCCATGCTCCAGCGGCAGGGACTGGTCTTTTCCCTCGAGAGCTGATTGCGGAGTGCGGGCTCAACCGGCCGCCGTGTGGGGAACATCGGAAAGCAGCCGCTCGCGAAATCGTCCAGGCGACAAGCCCACATTGCGGGAGAAGAACCGGTTGAAATAGGCCGGATCGGCATAGCCAAGTGCGGCGCCGATCTCGTTCACAGTCATGCCGGAATAGACCAGGTTGCGCTTGGCCTCCGTGAGCAGCCGATCATTGATCAGCGCCAGCGACGATTTCCCCGTCGTCATCCGGCAACAGGCGTTGAGGCGCGCCGCCGTTACGCCGAGCTTGCGCGCGTAGACCTCGAGCGAGGTATGATGGCGATAGTGCTTTTCGACCAGCTCGCGAAAGCGCATCACAGTCTCCGCTTCCCGCGCGCTGGAGATCGGGCGGACGCGCTCCTGCTCGAGCAGCCGGCGCACCGTCACCGCGAGCAGTTGCAGATAGGCCTTGATGGCGGTGCGGCGGCCAGGTGCCGACCAGACGAATTCGTGCTCGAGCGAGGCGAACAGGCCGACGAGATCGATGTCCCGGCCGATCTGTTGCGGCAGGAAGCGCGCCGGCAGACGAAAGCCGTCGACGAGGTCGGCATCGTCATCGAGCGCGGATTGCAGGAAAGGCGGCGCCACGGTGATGACATAGCCGTCGGTGCCGGGCTTGAAGCGGATGGCATGGATCGTCAGCGCCGGAATGATGACCAGCGACGGCGGCGACACTTCCCAGCTCACACCTTCGACCTCGATGGCGCCGCCACCCTTGCTGATCACCAGGATCTGATGGTGGTCGGGATGGCTGTGGGTCCGGATTGTCCAATTGTGCCGGCCGCTGCGCACTGGAATCGGTTCGATATGAAGGAAGGAAGGCTCGACATCCGGCGCCGCCTCCTCATACAAAAAATAGTGCGGGATCATGTCTGAGGTTCCCTCCGCGGCGACAGGGGCAACCGCCGGTCGCTGCACTGCGGCTATGAAAAGTACAATACAAAAGGAGTTTCGTCCATTGGCGGCGTCGCCCGGCGCGCCTATCCAGAGTTTCGCGCGTCATCGGACAGAACAAGACGACGGCGCGACGATGCAGGGAGGAAACGCCGATGTCAGGACAAGCGCGCGATCTGTCGTGCGACGTGCTGGTCGTGGGCTCGGGCGCCGGCGGGCTGTCCACCGCCATTACGGCGCGAAAGTGCGGGCTCGACGTGATCATCGTCGAGAAGGATCGGTACTTTGGCGGCGCCACCGCATTTTCGGGCGGCGTGCTCTGGGTCCCCGGCAATCGCCATGCGCGCGACGCGGGCGTTGCGGATAGTCGCGAGGCGGCACGCACTTATCTCAAGCACGAGACCGGCAATCATTTCGACGATGCGGCGATCGACGCCTTTCTCGATGTCGGCCCGCGCATGCTCGACTTCTTCGAGCAGGAGACCGAGGCGCAGTTCGTGCTGTCGGCCTATCCCGATTACCATCCCGATGTGGAAGGCGGAGCCAGGCTCGGCCGGTCGGTCACCGCGGCGCCTTACGATGCCCGCGCGCTCGGCGACGAGATCCGGCGGCTGCGGCCGCCGCTCGAGACCATCACCTTTATCGGCATGATGTTCAACTCGTCCAACGACGAGCTGAAGCACTTCTTCCGCGTGACCTCTTCGCTTGCGTCGGCGATCTACGTGGCCAAGCGGCTCGCGAGCCATCTCTGGGACCTCGCGCGCTATCGCCGGGGCGTCAAGATCACCAGCGGCAACGCGCTGGCCGCGCGCCTGGCCAAGACGGTCTTCGATCTCGGAATTCCGCTGCTCACGGCGACGTCGGCCCAACGGCTGACCAGCTGGAACGGCGCCATCACAGGCGCTGTCGTCAGCGATGCCAAGGGCGAATTCGCGATCGCGGCACGCCGCGCTGTGGTGCTGGCAAGCGGCGGATTCCCACATGATCAGGCGCGCATCGCCCGCGCTTATCCGCACCTTGCCCGCGGTGGCGAGCATCAGTCGCCGACGCCATCGTCCAACACCGGCGATGGCATCCGCATGGCGGAGGAGGCGGGCGGCAGCTGCGATATCCGTTTTCCGCATGCTGCGGCCTGGATGCCGGTGTCGCGCGTGCCGCTCGGCAATCGCACAGGCGTGTTTCCGCATCTCGTGGACCGCTACAAGCCCGGCGTGATCGCGGTGAACAGGCAAGGCCGCCGCTTCACCAACGAGTCCGAGTCATATCACGACGTCGGCGCAGCGATGATCGCGGACAGCGCCGGCGGCAGCGAGACCGCGGCCTGGCTGATCTGCGATCACGCCACGATCCGCAAATACGGCCTCGGCTATGCCAAGCCGGCGCCCGTGCCGGTCGGGCCCTTCGTGCGTAACGGCTATCTGAGCCGCGGCGCGACGCTGCGCGAGCTTGCCGCTGCTGTCGGCATTGATGCCGACGGTCTGGAAGCAACGGTGCGCGAGTACAATGAGTGCGCGATCCACGGCATCGACCGCGCGTTTAAGCGCGGGTCGACCGCATTCAACCGGTATCTCGGCGATGCCGAGCACAAGCCGAACCCTAACGTGGCGCCCATCGGCACCGGACCATACTACGCGCTGCAGCTCATCATGGGCGATCTCGGCACGTTCGACGGTCTGACCACCGACGTTGTCGGTCGCGTGGTGCGCCACGACGGCACGGCGATCACCGGGCTCTATGCCGTCGGCAATGATCGCGCCTCGATCATGGGCGGCAACTATCCCGGTGCCGGCATCACGCTCGGGCCGATCATGACCTTCGGTTACATCACCGGCCGTCATCTGGCCGGCCAGCACGCCTGATCGGCACAACGGGATCAACAACGACCCATGCCGGAAGGCAGGGCAGGTGAGGGAGAAACGACATGACCATGACACGCCGTAATTTCGTCGGTGCCGGCCTCGCCACGGCGTTGGCGCCGCGCCTCGCGAGAGCACAGTCCCATAACACGATCCGCATCGGTGTGATCACCGACATGTCCGGCATCTATCGCGACGTGTCGGGGCCCACGACGGTCGCCTGTGCGCAGCAGGCTGCGGCCGAATTCATGGCGGCCAACCCCTCCATCAAGGTCGAGATCCTGGTCGCCGACCATCAAAACAAGGCCGACGTCGGCCTGGCGATCATCCGTAAATGGTTCGACCAGGATGGTGTGGACGTGATCGAGAATGTCGGCAACTCTTCGATCGCGCTCGGCGCCAAGTACCTGATCGAGGACAAGAACAAGGCCGCGCTCATCACCACCGCCGGCTCGTCGGACCTGACCGGCAGGAGCTGCAGTGCGAACCTCGTGCACTGGTCTTGGGATTCCTGGTGCCTCGCCCATTCGACGGCGACCTCGCTCGTGCGCACCGGCGGCTCGAAGTGGTTCTTCCTCACCGCCGATTATGCCTTCGGCCATGCGGCGGAGGCGGATGCGGCGAAATTCGTCAAGGCGGCGGGCGGTACTGTGCTCGGCTCGGTACGCTATCCCTTCGGCTCGACCTCGGACTTCTCGTCCTTCCTGCTGCAGGCCCAATCGAGCGGCGCGAATGTGATCGCCTTTGCTAATTCCGGCAATGAGCTGATCAACTGTCTGAAGCAGGCCCAGGAGTTCGGCCTCGACCAAGGCGGCACGCGCATGGCGGCGCTGGTCGGCTATGTCACCGACGTCATCGGCATGGGCCTGTCGACGGCCAAGGGCCTGTCGCTTACCGAGACCTTCTACTGGGATCTCAATGAGCGAACGCGCGCCTTCATGAACCGGGTGAAGCCGCGCCTGGCAGCAAGCGTCTATCCCAATATGAGCCAGGCCGGCGATTACGCCTGTGTGCTGCACTACCTCAAGGCGGTGAAGGAGTTCGGCGTCGAGCGGGCCAAGCGCAACGGCCGCGAGGTCGTCGAGCTGATGAAGAAAATGCCGACCGACGACGACTGCTTCGGCCAGGGCATGATCCGCGCCGACGGGCGCAAGATCCATCCGGCTTATCTCTTCGAAGTGAAAAAGCCCGCGGAGAGCACGTCCACCGGCGACGTCTACAAGCTGGTTTCGACCCTGAGCACAACCGAAGCGTTCCGGCCCCTCGAGGAGGGAAGCTGCGCGCTGGTGCGCAGCTGAGAGAGCAAATCGGGAGACCGTCCGATGATCGAGCACGCCATTGTCGATTTGCGCGTCTACACCATCCGCCTGCGTAAGATGGCGGAATTCGTCGATGTGTTCGACCGGCTCGCAATCCCGGTCCAGCTAAAATATCTGGGGCGCCCGCTGGGCATGTTCACGAGCGCGGTCGGGCCGCTCAACCAGATAGTCCATCTCTGGGGCTTCCCCGACATGGGCGAGTTCGAGCGCCGGCACACCGCACGCGACCAGGATCCCGACTGGCCGGCCTACCTGCAAGCCTCCGAGCATCTTATCGTCGCGCAGGAGAACCGGCTGATCCGCAGGATCGAGCTGCCATCCCTGTCCGGCCTGGCCACCTGAGGCGTCGCTCGCCTTCACGACGTTTGGAGCTCTGCATGGCATGGATCGATCTCTCGGCGAAAGTCGCCGTCATCACGGGCGGTGGCGGTGGAATCGGGCGCGGCATTGCTCTTGGTCTTGCGGCCGTTGACGCGACCGTGGTCGTGCTCGACCGCGACGAGGGCGGCGCGGCCGTAGCAGCGGAGATTCGCGCTCGTGGCGGCCGCGCCGAGTTCCTCGCCTGCGATGTCACCAGCGATGACTGCGTCGCGCGCGCCGCCGGCGAGCTGGCGGGGAATGTCGGCGATGCTGCGATCCTCGTCAACAATGCGGGCACTATGTTGCCGGGCGGGCTCGACACCACGAGCGTGGCGGATTG
This sequence comes from Bradyrhizobium sp. CB82, assembly GCF_029714405.1. Lineage (NCBI taxonomy): Bacteria > Pseudomonadati > Pseudomonadota > Alphaproteobacteria > Hyphomicrobiales > Nitrobacteraceae > Bradyrhizobium > Bradyrhizobium sp. CB82. Next base: position 2,777,744 of record NZ_CP121650.1, read on the forward strand.
GGATCGCATTCTGTCGTTGAACCTGACTGGTTACCTCCGCTGTGCACGGGTCTTCGGAGCGCCGATGCTGGCGCGCGGCGCGGGCGCCATCGTCCATGTCGCGTCGATCTCGGCCTCGTTTCCACAGAGCTACAGCGGCGCCTACAGCGCGAGCAAGGCCGGCGTGGTCATGCTGTCGCGCCAGCTCGCGGTCGAATGGGGACCGCGCGGCGTGCGCAGCAACGTGGTCAGTCCGGGCATGATCCGCACGCCGATGACCGAGGCCATCTATCGGACGCCGCGCGTACACGAGGCACGGCGGACGCTGGTGCCGGTGCAGCGGATAGGGCGTCCGGAGGATATCGCCGATGCCGTCGTGTTCCTCGCAAGCGAGCGCGCGAGCTACATTACGGGAGAGGAATTCGTGGTTGACGGCGGTTTCACCCGCACTCTGATGGGCACCATTCCGCGCCCCGGCTTCGAGAAGGACTGAGCTCGGCGGACCAATCTGGACGGGAGCAACCGATGCTGCTGCGGGGAAAAGTGGCCGTCATCACTGGCGCCGGCTCCGGGATTGGCGCCGCCGTCGCGCAGCTGTTTGCGGTCGAAGGAGCGAAAGTCGTGCTCGGTGATCTCGCCGAAAGCGGCGCTACGCTTGCGGCTGGTCTTGCCGCCGAAGGTCACGCAGCGGACTTCCAGCGTGTCGACGTCACCGATGAGACCTCAGTTGCCGCGCTGATCCAGGCGGCCGTGACGCAATTCGGCCGGCTCGACATCCTTGTCGCCAATGCCGGCATCCCCGAGCGCAAGTCGCCGATCCACGCGCTTGATCTCGCCGATTGGCGGCGCGTGATCGATGTCGACCTCACCGGTGTGGCTATCTCCAACAAGTTTGCCGCGATGGCCATGCTCGCGACGGGCGGCGGCGCGATCGTCAACATGGCCTCGATCCTGGCCCACGTCGGCCAGGAGAACAGCAACGCCTATTCGGCGGCGAAAGCCGCAGTTGTCAACCTCACGCGCTCGATAGCGCTGACCTATGCGCGACAGGGCATCCGGGCCAACTGTGTCTCTCCGGGCTATGTCGATACGCCACTTCTGGGAAAGCTGCCGGAAGCGACCCGCGAGATGATGTTGGTGCGGCAGCCGATCGGTCGGTTGGCCCGGCCGAACGAAATCGCGCATGTGGTGGCGTTTCTCGCCAGCGACCGAGCCTCGATCATCACCGGCGCGTGCATCAATGCCGACGGCGGCTACACCGCGATTTAGTCTATCGATGTGCGTCAGCGATTTGGTATCCACCAGCGCAAGAATCAGATGCTGCGACCAATCAGACAGCACTCTGACTAGTCGGCCGTCGGAAAGATACGGCTTGCACGTGTCCCTCCGTGAGATAGGCGAGGCCCAAGCCCTTCAGCGCTCCGTCCAGGAGAAGGCCGGCGCTGTTGAACACAAGCTGTCCCTCGACCCGCACATTGAGCTCTCGCCCGTTTTTCTCGAACTCCCATGCGTAGAGACTGCCGCCATGTGTCGGCAGGCGAAGGTTGAGGCAGTTGTGGTTCGTCAGGTCTTGCGGTTCCTTCGGCCGCTTGCGATCGGCGAAGTAGGAGGGCGAGCCGACGACGGCCATCCGGAGATCGGGGCTGATGCGCACGGCGATCATGTCCTTGGCGACGAGCTCGCCCGGGCGGATGCCCGCATCGACCTGCTGCGCCACGATGTTGGTGAGCCCGTAGTCGATGATGACCTCGACATGGATGTCGGGGTACTTAGGAAGGACCTTTCCTAGGGCCGGCAGAAGGATCTCGGCGGTGGCGAATTCCGTCGCCGTCAGGCGCACGGTGCCGGCAGGCTTTTCGCGCAGCTCGCTGAGTGCCGCGAGATCGGCATCCATCTCGTTGAACTTGGGGCCTACGCTTAGGAACAGCCGTTCTCCGGCCTGAGTTGGTGTGACGCTTCACGTCGTCCGATTCAACAAGCGTACGGCGAGCCGCTCCTCAAGATTCCGGATCATCTGACTTAGGGCGGATTGCGTCATGCCGAGCTTTGCCGCGGCACGCGTGAAGCTGCGCTCCCGCGCCACGGCGAGGAAGGCGAGGAGATCGAGCTCGCGCAAGGAAACAAGGAGCTCTGGGAATCGACGGCTATCTTCGTCACGGTGGACGAGGGCGGCGGCTATTATGAACTCCGGCTTCATCCAGCCGGTCGACTTCTTCGGCACCGGTCCCAGGATTCCGATGATCGCGGTATCGCCTTTCTCGCGCGGCGGACATGTCAGCCACGTCTACGGCGAGCACTCGTCCTTCGTGAAATTCGTCGAGCGCAACTGGCACATTTGTTGACGTTCATCTGGTCTCTCCTTGGAACACTGAAGCTTCGCAACCTCAACTTCCTCGGTTCAGACCAGATGGACAACCTCCTGAGAGACCAAAGCTAGCCGGCCTGCCGGAGGCGGATGCCGATCACTTGCGATCGGTAGGCCGGTAGCCTCGGCGCGCCGCCCCCGAGGCGATCGGTGGAGCGGAACTGACCTTGTTATTTTTCGAATGAACTGCCGAGTTCAGCAGGGCCGCCCTGAGCCGCTGCACATGCATGCGCGCGAGTACCTCGGCAGTGTCCTCATCCCGTTCGCGCACCGCCTTGGTGATCTCGTTGTGGTCCTTGAAATTATCGGTGAGCACCTTGGCCGTCCGCGGCCCCGTGCGACCCCGGCACATCGCACTCGTGCGCGCATAGATGCCATTGAGTTGCCGTTCGATCAGCGGGCTTCGCGCGCCACGAAGGATCTGTTCGTGAAACCTGAGCGCAGACGCAGCAAATTCGCGCTCAAATTTTTCGGTGAGTAGCGTCTTCTGGTGCTTCATCGTCGCGGCGAGCGCACTTAGCTCCTCGTCGCTCATGCGTAATGCGGCCAGTCGGGTCGCCATGCCTTCCAGCGCTTCCCGCGTCTCGAACAAGGCGCTGAGGTGCTCCTCATCGAATGCGACGAGGTAGACGCCCTGGCGCGGCGAGACATCCACCAGTCCCTCCGCATCCAAGCGCGCAATTGCACTCCAAACGGGCGAGCGACTTACCCCCAGCTCACGCGAGATCATCTCCACGCTTAGTTTCTGCCCGGGCTGGAATCGACTGTCGTCAAGCAGCATCGAGCGCACCATATCATAGGCGTCGCTCGTCAGGGTGTTTCGACTAAGTTTGGGCATCCCCACTCAGTTCCATGTTGGTTGCCTCCGCAACCGAGCAATATTATCGCCTGATTCCTTGAGAAAACAGTCGAATATCGTCGACCATGTGGGGAATAGTCTCTAGGTGACTACCCGTCGAGAGGAATGAAGGTCTGCGTGGCGGCTCAGCCTACCGGTTCGTTGGAGACGCTTCGTGTCGGCGGAAGGAATGGGCTGTGGGGGCGTGACCCGCGAATACGGCCAGGGCAGTGCTGGCCGAGATCGAGAGTGCTGGAGCGGCATTTGATGCCTCGGAGCCGTCGCTCGCCAAGCGGCTCTTGAATCTCGATCGAGCGTCCGGCGAATTCGTCGGCAAGGGATTGCACGTGGCGTATCGGATACCTGGCTAAGGTGCGATGGTCACCTCGGCGAGATTTGCGTTCGGTCCGTCGGCCGAGATCGTGTGTCCTTTGATCCTTCGGTTGACGATCGTGATCTGCGATGGCGCAAGCAGGCTGATATCGGGTAAATCCGCGATCACGCGCTTCTGGAATGCCAGGTAGAGGTCGCGGCGTTTGGCGGGGTCAGGTTCGACCGAAGCCTGTTCGAGCAGATTGTCGGTTTCAGGACTCGCATAGTGAGAACCGTTCGAGAACGGGAGGCCCTTGCGGAAATTGCGCGACCAGTAGGTGCGCTGGACGCCGACCGATGGGTCGAACATGTTGTTGCTGCGCGCGATCGCAAACGCAAATTCCCGATCGGTATAGATCCTTCGCACATAGGTCGCAAAATCCTGAATGCGAACAGAGGCTATGATGCCGACCTCTGCCAGCGCCTTCGCGACGCCTTCGGCGGTCCGCTTGTAACCGTCGCCGGCCGGCACGAAATCGAGTTCGACCGCGAAGCGTCTGCCATTGGAATCGCGCTTGAGGCCGGCGGCATCGAGCCAGCGCTCCGCCTCGACATGATCGAGTTCCGGGACGACCAGTCGCTCGGCGCCGTACGGGCGCAAGTCTGGACTGATCGGGCCGACCGCCATTTTAGCGTAGCCATTCCATGCCGCGGCCACGAGATCGGCACGGTCGATGGCATGCGCGATACCTCGGCGAACACGGTAGTCACCCAGGATAGGGTGGTCGAGATTGAATTCCAGACGGACAATTTGGTTGGTGTATTCGTAACCCTTTGTCTCGAACAGGAGGTGTGGCGCGCGCGACAGCCGTTCGAGCGCCGCGACCGGCACAGGCGTCTGCGGCGCGATATCGATCGCACCGTCTTCAATTGCAGCCACGCGCGCCTGCGGATCCCCGATAAAGCGAATGGACAAGCCAGTAACGAACGGCTGCGGCGCGCCCCAATAGGCGGGATTCCGCTCGAGCGTCACGTGGCTGCCTTTGATCCATTCCCGAAAGATGTAGGGACCGGTCCCGATCGGAGAGGTTTCGTTGGCACTCGCCGACGGCGCGGATTCCTTGTAGCGATGCGCCGGCAGCATTGGCGATTCCGCGCCTGCAAGCGCATGGATCAGCGCGGGCGCGGGCTGCGAAAGACAGATGACCGCGGTCAGCGGATCCGGCGTTTGCACTTCCGTCACGCTCGCAAAGGTCGATCGGCTTCGCGGATGGAATTGCTTCAAGAGCATGATCGAAGCGGCAACATCGGCTGAGGTGAAGGGCTCGCCGTCGTGCCAACGCACATTCGGACGCAGCGTGAAAGTCAGCATCAGGCCCGACGGGTCCAACCGCCATTCGGTCGCGAGTTGCGGCACGGGATTGAGTTCGAAATCGTAGGACAGGAGGCCTTCGTTGATCTTGCCCGAGACGAGCATGGTCGGATCGGCGCTGTTCGTCAGCGCGATCAGGGTCGTCGGCTCGGGATCGACGAGCATGGTGACGGTTCGCTCTTGGAGCGGTCGCGTTTCGATCGATGACGGGGAATCATTGGTCATAATGATTTCCGGGAGAAGCGGCTTTCAAGCTGAACTCTGGTAGACGCCGAAACACAGCGTCGGCGGCTCCACGGTCAAGGAGACCAGCGAAGATATCGTAATTCCAAAACGCTTGCCGCGCGGTCCGTCGAAAGCACGCGGACGGTCGCGGCGATAAGGACGTATGGCGTCTCGGAAGTCGTCAGGCATGGTCCGGCTGCTGGATCGGATCCCGCAGCTCGTCGGTTTGGCTTCGGAAACGAATCCGTTTGATCGCCGCGAGGTCGGAAAGCACTACGATCGCTGCGGTAACGAAGAGGGTGCAGGCAATCAGACCAAAGGCCGGCGCAAAGCTCGCCGTCCTGTCCTTGATGTATCCCATCAATTGTGGGCCGACATAGCCTCCGACATTGCTGATCGAATTGATCAGCGCGAGTCCGGCGGCGAGGCCGGCGCCGCTGAGGAAGCGAGTTGGCATGCTCCAGAACAAGGGCAGCGCCGAATAGATGCCGAGCGCGGCGACGGTCAGGAACGCGATACCCAGCGCCGGATTGGGAGCTGAGGCCGCCGACGAAAATCCGACGATCGCGACGACGATCGCGAACAACAGATGCCAGGTCCGTTCACCGCTGCGGTCGGAACGTCTGCTCCATGCGACCATGCCGACGGCGCCGACCAGCGCGGGAATCGCCGCGATCAGTCCAACCTCGAAGGGGTTCGTGATGCCAGCCTCTTTGATCACCTGCGGCAGCCAGAAATTGATGGTGTAAAGGCCGACCAGAAGACCGAAGTTGACCAAGCCCAGCGACCATACCCGGGCGCTCGTGAACGTCTGTTGCAGTGTCTGCGGATGCTGGCTCGTGCGCTGCCTTTCCTCCTGATCCATTCTGGCTTGGAGCCAGGCGCGCTCCTGCGGCGAGAGCCAGCTCGCATCGGCAGGCCGCTCCGGCAGGTAAGCCAGGGTCACGAGACCAAGCACGACCGCTGGGGTAGCCTCGATGATGAACATCCATTGCCAGCCGACAAGGCCAAACACGCCGTCGAGCTTGAACAGAAGCGCCGACAGAGGCGCGCCGATCAGACCCGACAGCGCGATGGCAACCATGAAGAGACCGAGGAGCTGCGCCCGCTTCGTATCCGGCACCCAGCAGGCGAGGTAATATATGACGCCGGGCAGCAACCCGGCTTCGGCGACCCCCAACAGGAAGCGAATGACATAGAAGCTGGATGGTCCCGACGCGAAAGCAGTCGTCCCGGAGATCAACCCCCAAGCAATCATGATGCGAGCAAGCCAGCGGCGCGCGCCGAAGCGTCTGAGCGCCAGATTGGAAGGAATCTCGAACAGGACGTATCCCAGAAAGAACACGCCTGTTCCGAAGCCGAACATTGTTGCGGTCAATCCCAGGTCCGTATTCATTGTCAGCGCCGCGAACCCGACATTCACGCGATCCAGAAAGCAGAAGAAGTAGACCAGGCAGAGAAAGGGAATGAGACGGCCCGTGACGCGCGATACGATGCTGGCTTCGTCTATGCGCCCGGTGTCACCTGGAGTGTCCGAGGCCGTGCGAGCTTGTGGTTTGGGTGGCATTTCGTCGGTTTTCGGGCTGCGGCCGAAGGATAGTTCTTCGAGCAATGGTCGCGCCGAAGTCGGAGTCTGGCCGGCCAAGTGCGCGGTGGCGGCCTGGCGCTCGGCCGGACTTTTTTCCTGGGACAGCTTGAAGCGGCCCTCCATTCGCTCGATGTCGACGACAATTCGGCCTATGAGGGGAGCAAGGTTGCGGACGCGCGGTTCCGACTGATCGAGAACCCAGCCGTCGCCGTTGCGCTCCGCCTCCCGCGCGAGGCGCGCGATGTCATTCAGAATGTCCAGGCCTGGCCTCTCGACCCTGCAGCGCCCTTCCACATGGACGGCCACATAATTCCACGTCGGTAGTTGCCGCGTGACATAGACGTTTGGCGAGATGTACGAGTTTGGTCCCTGAAAGACGATGTAGACCGATGCCGCGTCGAGCATCGCGAGCTGGGGATTGTTGCAATCCATGTGTCCGCGCAACTGCCAGCCTCCATCCGGCCCTCGCTCGACCATGAACGGAATGTGGCTGGCTTGGAACCGCTCGCCGTCGTGGCTGATGATCAATCCAAGTGAATAGGCTTGGATGACCGGGATCAGGCGCTCAGGATTCTCTTCCCGATAGTTCGGATAATGATACATGGCGCACCCTACGAGGCTTGCAGCAGCGTTGATTGATCGGCTAGGGCGGCTTCGAGAGATGTGGCGATCAGATCGCTTCGCAGTGACAACAGGCTGAACGAGCCGGCGTCGCCCATGCCGTGGCTGGTTTCACACAGGCCATTGAGGAAGATCGGAGGAAAGAGCACTTCGGGGCGCCTCGGCAGTAGTCGATAGTCGCGCGCCACGTGCAGCACCCCCGCTTGGTCGGTCAGCAGCCGGTCGGCTATCGAGGCGAGGATCGGCGGAAAGCGTTCCTGGCTAGGATCTGGTCCAAGATTGCGAAAGCCGGTGGCCAGGATGACGATATCGGCGCAGAGCTTGCTCTCCTGATGGTGGTGGATTTCCTCGAGGGCAAGCAGTGGGGCACCTTTGAACTCGCTAACCGAGACGACCCTCGTATTCGTAAGGATACGAATTCGCTCTACGCGGTCCAGCTTCTGTTCGTAGATCGTGAGGTAGAGTTTCCGGATGACGTCGCCGTCCGCCGATGAATAGTTGGTCCGCTTGAGTTGCTCGTCGATAGCTGCCTTGCTGGCCGGCGAAGCATCGAAATAATAATCCACGTGCTCCGGGAAATAGACGTGATCACTGAACGGGCTCGTGTCCTTGAGCGCAAAACCGTAGCCGCGCTGAACGTTGACGATGTTGGCTTCCGGGAAGCGGGCCGACAAATCGAGAATCAGCTCCACCGCGCTTTGGCTGCCGCCAACGACGCAGATGGTCCTTGGCGTACCATGACGCCGTTGGTACTGCTCGAGCCTGGGAAGATAGCAGGTGAGATGAAATAGGCGCTCGCTTTCCTGGCCCTCGAAGGGCGGAGGAACGAGCGGTGTGCGGCCTGGGGCGACGACGATGCTGCGCGCCGAATAGGCTTCGCCGCACGCGGTCGAAACCACATATTGTTCATCTCCGCCTCCGACCTTGATGTCGGTCACGGTGCGGCCATAGCGAACCCAGCGGTCGAAATGCCGCGCGACCCAAGTCACGTATTGCGCATATTCCTTGCGCAGCGGGAACTCGACTCCGAGGTTGAGATACTCGAACAGACGGCCTTGCTCGTGAAGGAAGTTGATGAACGAATATTGGCTTCGCGGATTGCGCGGAGTGACGAGGTCGCGCAAGGGATTGTTCTGAATGTCGGACCCGCTCAGCAGCATTGCGGGTTGCCAGGCGGGTGCATTCATCCCCTCAAGGAATGCAACCTTATGAGGCGTGTCACGCTCCTCCAGCGCCGCCGCAAGAGCGATGTTCGCCGGTCCAAATCCGATGCCGACAATGTCGAACGCAGTTTCGGTCATTGATGCTAACTCATGTTGGTGATGCGCGATGCGAACGGCCGGCTCGTCGAGATCGGCCGGAATCGGTGCGTGATCTCTGCGCCTTTTTGCGGCGATCGCCGCTGTGATGGACCGACTGCATTTGCAACGCCGGCGCGAGATGCTGATCGGGAACGTCCTGCAGTTCGCGCGCGAACGGCCGCGCCGGTTCGAGCGCCGTGTTGGGCATCGAAATGGATGTCCTCGTCATCGACAACGCTCCAGGCGGCGATTCTTGGCTCTTTACTTTCTTCGTGTTACATGTTTCATGATATTAGGCAACCTAAAGATGTATAACCTGGTCTTGCGGATTAAATAAATCAAATCGAGCGAGCGCGCTGTGGAATCCCAGTCGATCTTCGAACAACATGAGTCGCAGGTTCGGTCCTATTGTCGTGACATCCCTGTCGTATTTCACAGGGCGTCAGGGCATTTGCTTTTCGATGAGCGCGGCCGCTCCTATATCGACTTCCTGGCCGGTGCCGGCGCTCTCAACTACGGCCACAACAATCCGGAGTTGAAACAGGCTGTAATTGAGTATATGCACGCGGACGGTGTTACGCATTCGCTCGATCTGTATACGGGGGCCAAGCGGAGCTTCATCTGTGAGTTCCAGCAGACCATCCTCGCGCCCCGCCATCTCGATTATAGAATGCAGTTCACGGGTCCGACCGGGGCGAACGCCGTGGAGGCCGCGCTGAAGCTTGCGCGGCGCGCGACCTCGCGGACCAATGTCGTGAGCTTTACCAACAGCTTTCACGGCATGTCGCTCGGTGCCCTCGGCGCGTCGAGTGCGCGGCGCAAGCGGAGCGGCGCCGGGCTCCCGTTCGTCGGAGTCGATCGATTCCCGTTCGACGGCTATCTCGGCCCGCACGTCGACACCCTCGCATATCTCGACGAGGCGCTGAGCGATCCCGGGAGCGGCATCGATGCGCCGGCGGCGTTCATTGTCGAAACTCTGCAGGCCGAAGGCGGACTGAACGAGGCCCGCATCAACTGGCTTCGTGGCCTGCAGGAGGTCGCACGCCGGCACGGCGCGCTATTGATCGTGGATGAAATCCAGACCGGCTGCGGACGAACCGGTCCTTTCTTCAGCTTTGAGCGAGCCGGCCTCTATCCCGACGTCGTTTGCATGGCAAAGTCGATTGGCGGATTGGGATTGCCGATGGCGCTCGTCCTGATTCGTCCCGAACACGACGTCTGGGAGCCAGGACAGCACAACGGAACCTTCCGCGGCAACAACCTGGCATTTGTGGCCGGGGCGCAGGCGCTGCGACTGTGGCGCGAGCCAGCGTTCGAGCGCGCGATCGCGCGCAAGGGCGAACTGATGCGTGAGCGGCTGCAAAGGATCGCTCACGCGACCCGCGGCGAGGTACGAGGCCTCGGCATGCTGCAAGGTGTGGCTTGGAGCGATCGCGAGTTTGCGCGGAGCGTCGCGCGCCGCGCGCTTGCCGATGGCGTCATTGTCGAAACCTGCGGCGCATGGGACCAGGTCCTGAAGATCATGCCGCCGCTCACCATACCGGAGCAGGCTCTTTGCGACGGCTTGGACAGGGTCCTGCGCGCTGCATTGGCCGAAATCGAAGCCGCGCAGCTCGATGTCGCAGTCTGACTCCCTTTTTCCTTGATGCTGCTGTCCAGCCCATCGGAGCCTGTTCACATGCCCAACCTCGCGGTTCAAGAGCCCGCCGAAACGAAGGCCGCCAGCGCGCTCATGACGGGAGCCTCGTTCCTCGACAGCCTGCGCGACGACCGCAGCGTCTTCATCTACGGTGAGCCCGTTCGGGACGTCACGAGCCACCACGCGTTCCGTAACGCAGCGCGCTCGCTGGCCCATCTCTATGACGCGCTGCACGACCCGGGCACCGCGGACGTCATGCTGACCACGAGCCCGGAGGGATTCCGGACGCATCGGTATTTTACCTCGAGCTATTCCTCCGACGATCTGTTCAAGGCGCGCGATGCGCTTGCGCATTGGGCACGCATGACATTCGGATTCATGGGCCGCACGCCGGATTACAAGGCGGGCTTCATCGCGACCCTCGGCTCGTTTTCGGAGTTCTACAATCCGTTCGAAGGCAACGCCTTGCGTTGGTATCGCACAGCCGCCGAGAAGGCGCTGTTCTTCAACCACGTGATCGTGAACCCGCCGGTCGATCGAAACCGGCCCGTGCATGAAGCGGAAGACGTTTTCGTCCACGTCGTGCGGGAGCGGGACGATGGAATTATCGTACGCGGCGCGAAAATGGTGGGAACCAGCGCGGCGCTGTCGAACGCCACGTTCGTCGCCCAGAACAGCGCGGTCTCCTTCGAGAAGGGCAAGGGTGAGGACTTTGCGCTCGTCTTCGTGCTGCCGATGAACACTCCGGGTCTCAAGGTCATGTGTCGGCGGTCCTACGAGGACTCCACGTTGAGCCCCTTCGACAATCCGCTCTCCGCCCGCTTCGACGAGAACGACTCGGTCTTGATCTTCGACGATGTCCTCGTTCCCTGGGAGAATCTGCTGATCTATCGGAACATCGACAAGGCGCGCAGCTTCTATGCGGCCTCGGGATTCCTCAACCGCTATGCCTTGCAGTCGACCACCAAGATCGCCGTCAAGCTCGACTTCATGCTCGGTCTTCTGATCGCGGGCCTGCGCTCCAACGGCACGTACGATTTCAGGGGTGTTCAGACCAAGGTCGCCGAAGTGGCGGGCTGGCGCAACTTGATGTGGTCGCTGACCACGGCGATGTGCGCCGAGCCGGATCAAGGGCCCAACGGAACCGTGTTGCCGAGGCTCGAGGTGGCCGCCACAGCCAGGTATTTCGGCACGTATCTCAACGGCAAGATGAAGGAGATATTCGAGACAGCGCTGGGAGGCGCACCGATTGCGATGCCTTCAAGCGCGGCCGATCTGAAATCGCCACTGCTCAGGCCTCTGATCGATCGCTTTTACCGCGGTTCTGATTCCGACGCTGAACATCGCATCAAGCTCTACAAGCTGGTCTGGGATGCGATCGGCAGCGAGTTCGGCGGGCGGCATGAGCTCTACGAGTACAACTACGCCGGCAACAATGAGCAGGTGCGGCTCGACCTTCTCGGGCATTCGGCGAAACAAGGCATTGTCGAGCAATCGCTCGCCATGGTCCGGCGCTGCATGAGCGACTACGACTTGTCGGGTTGGACCAATCCGGTCTGGACCAACGGTTAGCGGGGCCAATGCAATGGTCATAGCTCCCACCTGGGATACCCAAAGGCCGGATTATCGGGCCATCGTCAACGACTGGCACGTGGTGCTCGCGAGCCAGGCGGTGGCCGAAGATAGCATCGTGCCGGCGAGGCTGTTGGGCGAGGATATCATTCTGTGGCGCCACAACGGCGAGATCCACGCGTGGAAGGATTACTGTCTGCATCGGGGCGCGCGGTTGTCGCTCGGCTGGGTGAAGGACGGTTGCGTGGTGTGCCCGTATCACGGGTGGGAGTACAACGCCAACGGGGACTGCCGCCGCTATCCGGCCCACCCGAAGACAAAGCCGACGGGCCGTGCTGCAGCCTATCGACATCATGCAACCGAACGATACGGCTATATCTGGGTTTGTATGGGGACCCCGGTTGCCGATGTGCCTCCGTTTCCGGTGTGGGACGACACGAGCTATCGGAAGGTCAAGGCCGGACCATATCACTACAGCGCCAATGCGCTTCGCGCGGTCGAAAATTTTCTCGACGCCGCTCATTTTCCGTTCGTGCACGCCAACCTCAACGGCAATCCCGACGCCCCCGACGAACTCGCCGATTACGATGTTCTGCTGACCGATGAAGGTCTGAAAACGGGCGAGATTGCGGTATTCCAGCCCTACGGTGATCATCGCGGGATCCCGGTCACGGCTCGTTATGAATATCACTGCTTTCGCCCGACGACGGCCTATTTCAACAAGAAGACCGGAGAAGTGGAGCGCTTCTGCACGCTGCTGGCGGTGACGCCGGTCGATCTCGAGACCTGCGTGGTGCATCTCACGGTGGCGATCAACTTTGGTTGGGAGCTGAGCGTAGAGCAGATTCTGGAGCGGCAGGACAGAGTCTTCGAGCAGGATCGCTTGATCGTCGAATCGCAGCGGCCAAAGCCGTTGCCTCTCAATCCCAAGGAAGAGATGCATTTGCGCAGCGATCTGCTCGGCGTGGAATACCGCCGCTGGATTCGCGCGCTGGCCGGAGAGGGGCCCATGCCGATGCGCGCATCAACGCTGGATTCCGGCGCGCCAAGAGCGACCATCGAGTCGGTCCCGGCGAGTTGAGTTGACGGGAGCGCGTGATGCAATTGGCTCTCGAGGAGAATCCAGTGAAGCCATCAGCTCTGCTTCGCGCAAGGCCCAGTGCTCATCGCCGCCCGCTGGAGGGCAGGGATCTTCTGCGAAAGCGAGCGCCATGACGAGCACTGCGCCAGCGACGGCCCCGGGCTGGACTGAGACGATTCGTTTCGCGGCGATCGCTTGTGCTGCGGGGCTGGTGCTCGGTGTCGCCTATCGCGTCAACATGGCGCCTCCGATTGCACAAGCGGCTTCGATCGGGCTGCTATGCATGGGGTGCTGGGCGACCGGGGCCATACCGGAAATTGCGACCACGCTCCTGTTCTTCGCGCTCGCAACCTTGACGATGCTGGCGCCTTCTTCCGTCATTTTCTCCGGCTTCGCCTCTTCGGCCTTTTGGCTGGTGCTCAGTGGCATGATCGTGGGTCTCTCGATCAGCAAGACGGGCCTGGCGCAACGCATTGCGGGAGCGCTGGCGCGCTCGCTGTCGACATCCTACGTCCGCCTGATCAGCGGGATCGTCGTCATCAGCTTCGGCTTGTCCTTCGTCATGCCGTCCAACATGGGCCGCATCTCGTTGCTGGTGCCGATCATGCTGGCGCTGGCCGACCATCTGGGTCTCGCTCCCGGCAGGCCCGGGCGAACCGGCGTCGTGCTCGCGGTTGGATTTGCCACGTTCATGCTGTCGACCTCGATCCTGCCGGCCAATGTGCCGAACTTGGTGATGGCAGGCGCCGCTGAAACGATCTACGGCGTGCGTTTCTCCTATCTTCCTTATCTCCTGCTCCACGCGCCGGTGCTCGGGATCGTCAAGGGCGTACTTATCACCGCGGCCATCCTGGTCCTTTTTCCGGACAAGCTCGACGCCACAGCGATAGATGGAACGGCGCCCGCTCGTGCGCCGTTCAGCGAGAAAGAGCGGCGTTTGAGCATCATTATCGCCGCAACTCTCGCGCTCTGGATGACGGACTCCATCCATCACATTCAGCCCGCCTGGATCGGGTTGGCTGCGGCGACAATATGCCTGATGCCCGGTATCGGCATCATCGAGGCGGCCTCGTTCACATCGATCAATTTCCGGACCGTGTTCTACGTCGCGGGTTTGCTCGGCCTTGTCGCCACGGTCGATCATACCGGGCTCGGCCGCGAGCTCAGCGGATTCCTCCTCTCTGTCATCCCGTTCAGCCCGGGTGCGACCTTCAGCAACTATCTGGCGCTGGTCGGGCTGACTGCTTCGCTCTCGGTGGTGACGACAGCAAACGGAGAACCGGCGTTATTCACGCCGATGGCGAGCGAGATCAGCGCTCGGACGGGCTTCGATCTGGTCACGGTCATTATGGTGCAGGTCATCGGATTCTCGACGGTGTTCCTGCCCTATCAGGCGCCGCCTATCGTGGTGGCCGCCGAACTCGGCGGCGCTTCGGCAATAGCGACGACAAAACTGACCATCGTGTTGGCGGTTTTATCGATCCTGGTGATCGTGCCACTGAACTTCGCTTGGTGGAAATTACTCGGACAATTCTGATGGAATCGATGACTATGGGAGGAACCATGTCAAAGCGTGGATGGATCCTGGCGGTGGCACTCACGGCGCTGTTCGGTACACGTGGGGCGTTGGCCGCTGATGGTTTTGTACTGTCGTCGTCCACCTTCAAGGACGGCGAGCCGTTGCCGCAGAAGTCCGCCGGCAACAACAAGTCCAATCCGAATTGCGTCGGCGAGAATGTCTCGCCGGAACTGACGATCAGCAACGCGCCGGTCGGCACGAAGAGCTTCGCGCTCCTGATCTTCGATCCCGAAGGTCGTCCGCCCGGCGGCGTCAACCACTTCGTGGCCTACGGTATTCCGGCTTCGGTCACCTCCTTTCCTGAGGGTGAACTGTCCAAGCCCAGCGACAAGTTTGTTGGCGGCCAGAGCACCATGAAGCTGCCGACCTATTTCGGTCCGTGCACGCCGGCCGGCGCGCCGCACCACTACATCTTTACCCTGATCGCGACAGACCTCGATGCGAAGGATCTCAAGGAGGGTATGACGCGGGACGAGCTGATCAAGGCGCTCGACGGCCACGCCAAGGGAGCGACCGGTCTGATCGCCACGTTCTCGCATCCGTAGCAAGTGCATCGCAGAGACCGGAAGGGAGTCAATGGGACGGTGAAGAGGTGGAGTCACCCTGCCACCGTCCTCAGGTCTCGCAGGGACTATCGTCCTCGGCTGTGTTTGCCAGAGATCGTGAACCTGAAGGTTCACCGCGTCGCATTACACCGCGCCATAGAAGTGCCGGTATTGCCAGGCGGCTGCGCGTTGCAGTTCCTCCTCGCTCCATTCCAGCCCGGCGAAGCGCGCGGGAGCCATGCAGGAGAGATCGATCCCGGGCTTTCCATCGATAATCCAGCTCGCCAGCTTTTCGCCCAGGGCGGGCGCAATGGAAAGTCCCGCGACGTTGCAGCCGCTGGCGAAGAAAAATCCCCTGAGATCGGGCGAAGGGCCAAGCACATGGTGCCCGTCGGCCGTCATCGTCGGAATGCCGCCACGAAATTCGCGTGGCTGCGCCGTCTGCAGGACCGGGAGCTGATCGGCTACCTCGGCGGCTGCGGCATCGAGAACGGCGCGATCGAGCGGCATGTCCTTGATGTCAAAATCCGTTCCCAGCGATTGCATGTCGAAAAATCTCGGGTGCTCCTCGTAGACGCCCCAGAGGAAGCCACCAAGGCAGGGGCGCATATACACGGCGGCGTCCATGATGCGGATCATCGGAAGGTCGGCGACGGCCCCTGGCAGCTCCTCGGTGACGATCAATTGCTGCCGCGTCGGCACTAGCGGAACGTTGATGTTGCTCAGCCCGGCAACCATTCGCGTCCAGGCGCCCGCCGCGTCGATGACCGCGCCAGTGCGGATCTTGCCCATCGGCGTCGACACGCCCATGACGCGCGAAGCCTCGATGTCGATGCCGAGCACCCTGGTGTTCGCGTGAATCCGCGCACCGTTTGCCGCCGCCGCCGCCGCGTAACCTGTCGCGACCTGCGCCGGATTGAAGTAGCGGTCGTCACCAATCCTCAGGACGGCTTCAATGCCCCGGGACCGAAGAAAGGGATGAAGGGCGCCCGCCTGCTCCGGCGATATCAGCTCGACATCGAGTCCTGTGGCGCGCCCGCGGTTGAGGTCCTCTTGCAGCACATCCGCGTCCGTCGGCCGGCGCGCGATCTTCAGGCTCCCTGAACCGACCCAGTCGAGCGGCTGCCCGGTCTCGTCGGTGAAACCTTCGATCTTCCTGCAGGCGTCGGTGATGAGCGTAATCATGATCTCGCTCTTGCGCAGACAACTGACCATGCCCGCCGCGCGGGGCGATGTCTGCGACCCGATTTCGTGCTGATCGAGCAGCGTGACCCTCAATCCCCCTTGCTTCGTCAAATAGTAGGCAGTTGCCGCACCCAGGCGGCCTGCACCCACGATGACCACATCGGCACTGTCAATCAAAGGCCAGTCCTCTCGTGAAACACGAAACACTTATCATAAGGAGGGCCGGATCAGACGAGTACGATAGCGAGTCCTGGGAATCTCATCGATGCGCAGTGGTCGACCAACCGGCATCATCAAATTGAGACGTCGGAGTTTCTTCGTTCGCCTGCGGTCGTTTACGCCTAACCCTAGAGTGAGGTTGTTCTAAGCTGCCCAGCGGTCGCCGCGACCAATTTCGCATCTTGCCAGTTGGAGCCATTTTGAGGCAAACTCGCCCATAGATCGCATCTCTGGTGGATGTTTCGCGGAAGGGAGCCGACGGCTTCTCGATTGAAAATGTCGATTCATATCACAACGGTATTCCCAGAACGCGGCTGTACGCTAGGTCGACAAAATCTTAGGGCAGGAAGAAGGGCATGAATGGCATTCCGCCGTCCCCCTTGTTGCCCGCGCTGGCCTCGGCCTTGGGCTTTGCAGGTCTTGCCGGAGCCTCCTCCCTATCCCTACTCCTGCGCTCAAGCCTAGCGGATGGGGCCTGACGTACCTTGCGCTTCTCGCATTCAGCGTCATCATTGACGAAGTACCCCGGGGCGCACGTAATCTTGACGCAGCGATCGCCGTCACGTTTGAGGCCGGATCCGCAAGTCAATGGACAAACCCGCGCCGTTTTGAGCTTGATCGCGTCAAGCGCATCGGGGTTCGCGGCCTTGGCATCGAATTTGGTGCCGGCGTTCTGGTTAAACAGCTCAAGCGAGCGCCGCGAGGCCGCATCCCACTCCCCATTGGCCGATCCTGAGAAGCAGCCAACCCGGCGTAACTCGGTCTGTAGCGATTTTGCGAGCTCGGGTGGCGAAGTCGAAGGCGCGGACGCTTGCGGACTGGGCAGCGTGGCAACCTTTGTATCCGCACTTGTGTTCGTCTCTCGCGGCTGGTCTGGCGCGGAGGGGGCAACCGGCGTGGTGTTCTTTGTGGCCGCGGCGGCACTCTCGGCCGCGACACGCCTCTGTTCGGCCTGAGCCGCCTGTTGTTGCGCGGCTTCCTTGGCCGACTCGGCGGCGGCCCGAGCTTCCTGGGCTGCTTTCAGCTCCGCGGCTGCCTTGGCGAGTTGCGTCTGTTGAGCGCCCTCGCTGACGAGACGGGCCTGCTCCTGCTCGGCCTGACGCGCTTTTTCGGCCGCCGCCGCACGCTTCTCCTCCGCATCAATCTTGGCGAGCTGAAGCTTTGCCAGATTTGCGTAGTAGCCGTCCGGATACTGGGCGATGAAAAAGTTCAATGCATCCTTGTTGCCGACCTGCAGCGCGAGTTCGTAGTCCTGCCGCATTTCGGACCGGGGCGTTGCCGATGAGGCTGCTTCCTTGGCGGTTTCCTTGGCTGCTTCCTTGGCGGTTTCCTTGGCCGGCACCAGCGGTACATCGTCGCCGCCAAGCGTACCGTAGACGTACGGTTCTTGCCGATTGCCGGTTGCCTTCATGACGTCGTCGCGGACGAAACCGAACACCCTGCGCAAATCCAGGCCGGGCGTTCCGATGTATTTGACCAGTGCGGCAGTGTAGGGACTGTTCTTGCTGTTGCCGTCCGACGCCGTCGAGCCAGCCTTGGCGGCGAAGGCCACTAGCGTATTCGACGTCGCCGGTTCAATTCGCGCAAGGCCCCGGCTGATTGCTCGTGAGCCGACCGTTCGCTTCATCTTCTCGGAGAAAGGATTGTTGCGGCAAGCATCGAGGATCACAACCCGCAGTTGCCGTGCCGGTTCAATGGCCAGTAGGACCCGATCGAGCGAAAACGCCTCGTCGTAGACGTCTGTATCGCGCTCTAGCGTGGCATCGATCGGAATCAGATAGTTCGTACCTTCGATCTCGATGCCATGACCAGCATAATAGACCACGGCCACATCCGAGTCGCGAGCCTGGTCGGCAAAATCGCGCAGCGCGCGTCGCATCTCGACCGCCTGAATATCCAGACGGGTTTGCACCACGTCAAAACCCGCGGTTCTCAGTGTCGCCTCGACCATTAGAGCATCATTGACCGGGTTCGAAAGTGGCGTCGCGTTCTTATAGGCGGAATTGCCAATGATGAGCGCCACACGATTTGCGGCCCATGCCGGCTGACACAGGAGCAACACGGCGAGAAAAAAGATAATTCGGCGCAGTTTCACAAACCCGTGTGAATCCATGGCAGTGCTACTGTTCAAAGGAACACTTTCAATATAGGTGCCGCCACAACAGAATCGGTTCAATGACATCTTGATGATCCGCAGACCTGCGGAAAGTGGAACCGGATCGGAAAAGACGGCGTAACCGGCCCTGCAGACAGCCGGCCGATTGACCTCCCGGGAGGCATAGCGTCTAGTGATACAGATTTTGAACGGGCGAGATCAGTGCCGTGACTGACGTGAAGCTCGGCCAGGTAAACCCCGCAACAGCCAAGAACGGGATCGCCAGTTGCGGCGTCAATCCATGGCTGGAGTGGACCTCGAGAGCAGCAATAATCATCATCTATGGAGGGTCTGCTCTTCTCGGTGCCGCGGGTATTCCTCAGCTGCTTCCGTTGGACGGCGTTCCCGAGCTGCTGATGGTCGCGGCCAGCATTGCAAACGTCCTGTTTCTTGGCTTGGTTGCAATGACGACCATGACCCGACTGGTCCCGATAATGAAGTCGAGGGGTATCGAGACGCGGATCTCAGCCTTACTGGGCGCTTTTCTGAGTATCGCACTCGCTTTTCTTCCAAAGGCAGAGCTCGGCCCAATCTGGTCGACTCTGTCCACAGCATTGATCCTGGTGGCGACCTCGCTCTCGATTGTGGTGCTCCGCTGGCTGGGCAAATCCTTCAGCATTCTGGCGGAGGCAAGACGCCTGGTGACGGAAGGGCCTTATCGAATCGTCCGGCATCCCCTCTACCTCTGCGAGGGAATTGCTTTGGTCGGCGTGACACTCCAAGTGCTTTCACCGCTTGCCGTGCTCATCGCGATTGTGGTCGTGATGGTTCAATGTCGGCGAATGATCAACGAAGAGCGGATTCTTAGGCTGGCTTTTCCCGAATATGACGCCTACGCCGCGAGAACGCCTTTTCTGATCCCCGTAAGACTGATCCCGACAGCGCTGGGTCGCTTGGCTCATCAAGCCCGGCGGAAGCTGTCGACCAGAGCTATCGATCCGCAAGCCTGACACGGCTCTTCACTGGGCTCGAAACGCTTTGGACGGACGTCGGTCAATTCGACATCCTGCGCCAATCCATCAGCCGGAGCTTGTTGAACCACATCCATCGTCGCTATCGCTTTCCGGCACTGTCAGGAATGGTTCCCAAATCGCTAATGACTAATGAGTCAGTTTCTGACTGATAAGTCAGATTCGGTGCCGTAGCGTCGTGATAAGATGCTGCCTTGCGGGCGTGAACCGTAGCGAACGTGAGATCGTGCCGGGGCTCGACAAGTCCAATCGTGAACTTCTCGGGATTCGACCCGATGCAGCACGCACGGTATCTCGAAGTCGTTGCGCGTGATGATTTAGAACGCTGTTCGCGCTGGCAAGTCGCTTTCGCGAACGAGCGCAAGGATCATCGATATTACGAATTGGTCGAGGATACGCTTCATCCCGAGTTCGACTACCGGTATTTTGTCATCAAGGACGCGGGTGACCAGGTTTGTGCCGTACAGCCGTTTTTCCTGCTGGACCTGGATTTGCTGGGCAAGGCCGCCAAGGCGCTCGGCTTGACCGTCAGGCTAGGCTACTGTTCACAGCCGGCGAGGCGCGCGTGGCATCCAGTAGATCATAGCCCGATAGTCAAGAAAACTCTAAGTCTCGACTGCGCCTTGCGGGGATGTGTTCCTCGCCGGAATGCTTGACCATTGGTTTGCTACGCGCGTGGCTGCGAGTACCTGTTGCCTCGTCCCAGAAGCTCAGGTCATTCGTTGCCTTGAGCCTGAACCGGCGGCGTCTGCGCGCTATGAATGCTCTGTGTCAGCGATGCCAGCGCAGTCTTCAGTTCGTCGGAGACGGGGGCGACGCCCTTAATGTCTTCGAAGGCTTCAGAAACACGCTCATTTGCCGATTTCTCGAAGGGTTCGAAGCCTTGAGAGATGCGCGTTCCGGCCCCAAGAACGGTGGAAGCGGCCATCGGCCCGAGCAGGAGGAATGCGGCTCCGATGATGGCGATCTTGCGGATGCGAGCAATCGGCGGCCGTACAAGGCGGTGATTGGTCATTGTCTCTACCTCACGGCGTACAGTCCGTGCATCATGCCGGTCGTTGCCAGCAAACGGTAGATGGGGCGTCTACCATTAGGAGGTACTCAAGCGGGAGGGCGTGTTCTTGTCGAGTTGCCGCGGCACAGTTCGTGGTGTGGCTAACGCAGCCTTCGCCGGCGAATTCGGTTCTTCCCAGGCTAAGCGCTGCGACACGTGGTAGCCGCTTCCGCAAAAAAAGCCCCAGCTCCGCAGTGGCGAGATGAGGCCGACTAAAGTATCTACGTGGCCCGTTCTGTTCGCCCGCTTCGGTCCAAGGTGTAGCGCGAAGGTAAGGCGAGCTACAGCACCCGTCGTGGATGACGCGCGCAGATCGTGATGCGAGGCGAGGCCACGGAAAGCAGGGCCAGTTCACCCGTCTTCAGGCGCTCGGCAACTGGTCGACGCATCACCGGCACACCCAACTGTTGGCCTTCGGCCCACCTTGGTAGGTGCAGATCGTCAAACTCCAAGTACGGTATGGGTCGGCGACCAGCGGCAGTGCCTCGGCCCGAGCATTTGGCACCCTTTGCTGCGCCAGCCGAGCCGAATTTTGCCAATGGCTATAAGTCTGGGCGGCATAGGCGAAGCTCGGCATGGTCAAGAATGGCAACAATAGCGTGAGAGCGAGAAGATGTTTGCTACTCATGGTTCCTACTCCCGGTCAACTGTGAAGCGCGTGCGCACCTCTCGCCGGGGAAAGCGCCTCGCCCGCTCCGCTGCTCCAAGGGGGGTTAAGGCAGACGCGGACGATGTTCTGCGGCGAGTAGTTCGGCAGCCGCAGATGACTGACTGTCGCCGGGACCGCGTGAAATATGTAAGTCCCGCGCACAGCACGCTGCATCTTGTCATTCTACTGCAAACGCGCAGCCGTGCATAGGAGTGCCGCAGTGCGATAATTTGAGCTTCGAATGGCTGGGCGGGCAACTGCCGCAGAGTTGCAGTCACAGGAACCCACGAGCAGACATCAACTCGTGCCGACTGGGGAGCCAACCGCCTGTCGGCTTTAGCGTGGCCAGGGTATCATCCGGTGCCCGCATGAAGGGTGCTGGCCTTGGGAAAAGGAATGCTCTGCGGCGCCGATTGATGCTGATGTTGCACCTCGAATGATGAAAGGTGACGACAATGCGTATTGGGGTAATTGGCGCAGGCGCGATGGGATGCCTGTTTGCGGGATCGCTGGCGGAAGCGGAAGAGGACGTCTTCCTTATTGAGGTGGCGCAGACGCAGATCGAGACCATTCGTGACCGAGGGCTACGATTGGATACTGATTGTGGGAGCCGTGTATTGCACCTGCCCATTGGCGAGGCGCAGATGTTCTCGGGTCCCTGCGATCTCCTCGTTGTGTTCACAAAGAGTTTTCACACGCGCGCAGCGATCAGAACGGCGGCGCCCCTGCTCGGCAGCAGCGGCATCGCTATGACGGTTCAAAATGGACTTGGCAATGCCGAGGCAATCGCACAAGTTGTCCCGGAGGATCGCATTGTTGTGGGCATGACGACTTGGCCCGCGGACATTCGTGCCTCGGGACACGTTGTGTCGCACGGGAGTGGTGAAGTCCGGATATGGTCGATGACGCGCAAGCCGAGCGACGTGGTATTCAAGATTGCGCGCAGTCTCAGTTGCGCGGGGCTCAACTGCATCGCAGACCCTGATGTCGAGAGCGCTATTTGGGAAAAGCTTGCGTTCAACGCCGCCTTGAACTCGCTTTGCGCCGCGAGCGGCCTGACCGTGGGGTCGATCGGCCAAAGCGGAACAGGCCGTCGCCTTGCCGGTGCGATTGCTTCGGAAACGCTGGCCGTCGCGCGCGCGCTGAGCATCAAGGTGAACAAAGACCGGGTGCAAAAGGCTCTCGATCACGCGTTTCTGTCGCATCGAGATCACAAGCCTCGATGCTTCAGGACTTGCTCGCGGGACGTGTAACCGAAATCGAAGCCATCAACGGCGCGGTCGTTGATCGAGCTAACGCCATCGGTCTAGAGGCGCCAGCAACTGGTGTCATGGCGGATCTGGTGCGCCTTCTTCAGTCGGCCCGGCGTCAATAACTATCGCCTTGGAAGCCGCTGCGCTGGAGCAGACCCAACCTCACGCGCATTCATCGCGCTGTAAGAGCGTCTGTCGCCGGCCCACAGGGCCTGCTTCGCCGGGCGCCGTCCTTTGTGCGGAGCCTGAGAACCGGATCTGTTTGGGGCATGAGCGCCCAGAAGAACAGCCAGTTGAGCTTGTCGCAAGACTCTCGTGCGATCGCATGCGCTACATGGTGGTCGATCACCGGGAAGGATCGAGCAAGGCCTTGAGTGGCAGCACGTTCTTCACGATCGGGGATTTGAGCACGATATAGCTGAAATACTTCTCGATCCCGACGTTCCGTTCGAGCAGATTTTCCATCCGTTCTTGGTAGTGGTTGATGTTGCGGCACACGAACCGGAGCAGATAATCATAGCCGCCACTGATCAAGTGGCACTCAATCAGTCCATCGACGTTCCACATGTTGGCCTCGAACTTTACGAAATCCTCCCTCCGGTGATCGAGTAGCGTTACCTCCGTAAAAACCGTTATGCTCTCGGTTAGCTTTGCGAGGTTGATCTGCGCGCCGTAGCCTGTGATGTACCCCGCTGATTCCAGCCGCTTGACGCGCTGCAGGCAAGGGCTCGCCGAAAGGCTCCGCCAGATTGGCGTTGGTCATCCTGCCATCCTTCTGCAGCTGGACAAGGATGTTCAGGTCGATCCGATCCAGCTTCGGGACGCCGTTCCGTTCGGCGGCATCAAGCAATCCGGTATCGGTCGCGAAGGATCCAGATTCGGCATCGACGAATATCTGGAGATCAAGGCCTCCCACATCGGCGGACTGACCGCGCGATGAGCAGGCAGGAGCGCGACCTCGTCAGCCCGTGAGAAGCCTCTGCACTAGTCTAGGTCCGGCGTGTTCGTCACGTGGTACTTGCGAAGCAGCCGGGTCTTGTAGATGTCGACCGTCCTCGGACTAATTCCGAGGGCGAGCGCGGCTTCTCTTTGCCGGTCTTTCCTCGATCAACAACGCGGCGATATCGCGCTCGCGGTGTCAGCGAACTCCGAATCGTAAGGTTCTTCGGTTGCCGGTTCGAGAGCTCCGTGAACACCCACAGCGTATTCCAATGCGGGTCCTTGGGCGTGCACGTGAAGCCTCGCACGTGGACCCAGAACAGTTCGCCGTCAAGACGGCGCATCACGCGATCGTCCGAAAACACCTTGTTCCTTCGCAAGCAGCGATCCGATGCGCAGGCCGGCGCCTCCGAAATGCGTATGGCTCGGATGCAGCCGCTCGAAGGTCGTTCCGGTGTACTCGCTCGGCTTGCCGCCGAAGATTTCGGCGAACGGCTTGTTGCAGGCGGTCATGACGCGATTGCTGGCGATGGCTTGGCCGACGGGCGCGTCGTGAAACGCACGGCGGTAGTCGATCTCGGCGGACGCGCTTCTCGACGCGCGGGAGGACGTCCGGTGCCGCTCGGATGCGGAACGTCGAACCACTCATCCGATGCTGCCAGCCTCGAACGGACGAACCACCGCGCCGGCGTTCAGGATGTCCGACGGATCGAAGGCGGCCTTGATCCGGCGCATCGCGGCGATACGGCCCGCGTCGCCATACTTCTCCAGGAGATGCTTCTTGAACCGACCGACGCCGTGTTCCGCGCTGAAGGTGCCGCCGAGAGATGCGGCCGTATCGTAGAGTTGCAGCGAGAGGCCTCTTTCGATCTCGCGGGTGAACTCGATCCGGTCGGCGTCCGGAGGGACCAGGACGTTGTAGTGCAGATTGCCGTCGCCGACGTGGCCGTAGACGGAAAGCTCAAGATCGGCGTCATGGGCACGCACCTGCGAGCCGGCCACATCCAGAAAGCGCTGGATGGAGGCGAGCGGTACGGAGATGTCGTGCTTCACCGATCCGTTGCGGCGCTTCTCGCCCTCCGGAATGGTCTCGCGCACCTCCCACATGGAGGCCTGCTGGACTCCGCTTTGAGCGAGGTACGCGTCCTCGATCCACCCGAATCCGATGGCTTCGCCGAGGATGGCCTCCATCAGCCCGTCGAGATCGAGATGACTGGAAGAGGAGGCGAGCTCGACGAGGACCGCGCCGCCAGGGCCGGCGCCAACGGCGGGCGGGTTGGTCATTGCGGCGGTCGCGAGCGCGATCGATCTGGCGGTCATGAATTCGAACGTCGTGATCAGGTCAGCGGACTCCCGCCGGACAAGAGCGAGGAGCTCGGCGAGCGGGGCGCCCGCCGTGAGCTTCAACCAGGCGGTCGCGCGACGGGCAGGCAAGGGCGCCAGACGCAGCACGGCGCCTGTGACGATCCCGAGGGTCCCTTCGCTTCCGACGAAGCACTGCTTGACGTCGTAGCCGGTATTGTTCTTCCGCAGCTTGCGCATGTCGGAGACCACGGTGCCGTCCGACAGCACGACCTCGATTCCGAGAAGAAGGTCGCGGGTCATCCCGTATCTCACGACGGACAATCCGCCGGCGTTCGTGCTGATATTGCCGCCGATCTGGCAACTCCCTTCGGCGCCGAGGCTGAGCGGCAACAGAAGCCCGGCGCCCGCCGCCGCGTCCTGTACGTTCTTCAGGATGGCGCCGGCGTCGACGGAGATGCTCATGGAGACCGGATCGATCTCCCGAATCCTGTCCATCCGCTCGAGACTCACGATGATCTGCCGTCCAGAGGCGTCCGGCGTCGCGCCGCCGCAGTAGCTTGTGTTGCCGCCCTGCGGAACGATTCCGATGTTGAGGCGCGCCGCCAGCCGCACGATGTCGGAAACCTCCTTCGTCGTCGCCGGCTTCAGTACCGCGAACGTCGAGCCGGTGAAGGTCTGGCGTTGATCCGTCGTGTAGGTCGCGATGCGCTCCGGATCGTCGACGATGCCCCCGCCGTCAAGAAGGTCGCGAAAGGCGTGAACGTGGACCGACTTAGACATGCCTGCAACTCCCGATTGGCGCTGGATCATCTTCGCGCATTCGCGCGGCAGCGCTTGCCGTTCGACAGCGATTTCGAAGAAGCAGATGCCGAAATGCCGCGATGTTCGGCAGTTCACATCGCTGGGTTTCGTATCGATCGCCTCCGACGCGGAGTTGCTTCGGCCCATGAGAATGCTGTACGAAATTCTGGATCGCACTATTTTCATGAAGCGCTTCGGTGCCAGCCGCCCGGCGGCGGCAGATTGTGCCGTCGCGAGGCCGAAATCCGGTCGGTTCTGCGGGCCCGACCGGGTCGACGCGGCGATCCTGCCAACCGCCTCGCCTATGCTGAGACAATCAATGAGGAGTTATCGACATGATGCTCACCGATTTCGACGCGCTGACCTTCGACTGCTACGGCACCTTGATCGATTGGGAGAGCGGGATGGTCGAGGCACTGAAGAGCCTCACGGAACGCGTGAAGCATCCGCCCGCGCGCGACCAGATACTGGAAGCGCATGCGCGTCATGAATCGAGCCAGCAGAAATATACGCCAGCCAAGCGATATCGGGATCTTCTGTCGATCGTTTACAAGCGTCTCGCCGAGGAGTGGGGCGTGCACGTCACCCACGAAGATTGCGTCGAATATGGCCGGTCCGTCGGAAATTGGCCGACGTTCGAAGATTCTCCGGGAGCGCTTCAGTATCTGAAGAAGTATTTCAAGCTCGTCATCCTTTCCAACGTGGACAACGAGAGCTTCCAAGCGAGTAATCGCAGGCTCCAGGTGGAATTCGACGCGATCTATACCGCCGAAGACGTCGGATCGTACAAGCCATCGTCCCGAAACTTCGACTACATGATCGAGAAGCTGGGAGAGATCGGAGTGAAGAAGGAGAAGATCCTGCACACGGCCGAGAGCATGTTCCATGACCACAAGCCGGCGAACGAGCACGGCTTGAAGTCGTGCTGGATCTACCGTCGTCACGCCCAGCAGGGCTTCGGAGCCACCATGAATCCGGGCCAGATGCCGCACGTCGATTTCCGGTTCAACAGTATGCATGACTTCGTCAAGGCTCATCAGGAGCAGATTAGGTCAGCTAGACTGTCATAATGTAATTAGCGCACAAAAGGCGGCTTTTGCGCGCGACCAAAGTTGGCCGACAGGACCATAGGCTGCTCAACAATAAGACAGAAATTGCGAAATAGCGGGTTTTCGCGATTTAGCCCTCCTGATCAGTCGAGAGGAGCGAAAATGCGTAGGAGCGGACGACATCCGTCTACGGCGAGACGTCCTAGACTCCGCACGCCCTTTCTCACTCGCAGCGCGGCTGCAGATTGAGGTTTCGCAGGAGAGAAGCCAATCCGTCCGAACTGCAGGGTTTCACTTCACTCACCTGCTTTGGCTTGTCGATCGGACGTGTCAGTGACGTCTTAGCATCAGCGGCACTGCGCATTTTGATCTTGTACTTAGAAGAAGTCGGATCGTGCCAATGGCGGGCAATGAACTCGGGCCGCGTTCGATCGGGCATGGGGTCGGCGAGCGGCGGAGCGACAGCGATTTGGGGTGTCGGTACGGGGGGCTTAGCCGCCTCTGCGGCGGCCTTTGGCATGACTGCTTCCGTGTAGATCGGAAGCCGATCGCTTTTGTTGCCGCTGACAGCCGGAAAGTTCGATGCCATGCCAACCTCGGTAGCTGGTGCCGGCGCGCGGCTCGGGCCGAGCGGGGAAACCACGCCAACCACGCATACCATACAAGCGGCAATAATCCTGATCATGCCGATGAGGTCCGACCGTCAAGGGCGCTAATCGTCGAGTCGGAATTTGCCCAGAATAAGACCAGAGGCCCCTTGCAGCGGGTTAAGTCCCGGACTGCGCTCGGTTCAGGATCCTGCAGGCCGGAATATCCATTCCGATTCCTGCCCCGCTCCATCGCTGGGGCTGGGGGCTGAATAGCGATGGAGCGGGAGTCGAGATTTCCGATCGTACCAACGCGGATATCGACCAAGGTCCTCGACGGGTCAAAAATGCAACGGTGATTCTGGCCTGTCCGCGGCCGATGCGTGGCATCATTCGTACTACCCACCATGGCTATGCGCTTATTGGCCGTTAGTCCGTGCTCTGTGGCGCGGTCATACAGAAAGATCTATCAAGTGTTGCAGCCGAGCAATTTCCAAGAGCGCATTTTTGCCTCAATATCGACACTAGCCGGTCGGAGTTCGACCAGCGAAAGACTGGCTAGGCCCGGCATACGTTTCGGCGGGGGCGGTGTGCCGGGCCGCCGATGCGGGCACATTGCGGTGGGCAATTCGATGAAATCCATCCGTCGGCTTCGTTGGGCGGTAGAGAACGACCGTAAGGACCTTGCAAACTACAAGGCAGGCCCAGGTTCGGATTGCGACCGCGCCGCCGAAGAGGAGTCATTGGCTGAGCGCATTCTGAAAAATCTCGCGCTGATCCGAGCCTATGAGGCCAAGACAGACTAAAGCGCGATGAGATTAGGATGAATCGTCATCGCGCTTTAGCGGCCCGCACAGGTGCTAGCCAGTGCAGCCTTCAGCGGCGCGTTGGCGGGCGCAGGGATCAAGATCTCCATGGATGGCCGCGATCGTTGGATGGACAACATCTTGATCGAGCGGCTGTGGCGGCCGCTCAAGCATGAGGACATCTATCTCAAGGGCTATGCCGACGGCCGCGAGGCCAAGGCAGGGGTCGCGAGATGGATCGCCTTCTACAACGATCGTCGCCTTCATCAGGCGCACGGCTATCGCACGCCGATGGCGGTCTGGCGCGGATGCAGGCCGCGAAAGGCTGTGGACATGGTGGCCAACGCTGACGCATTGACCACATACTTCTCGGTCGATGGCACGCTGATCGAGGCCTGGGCCTCGATGAAGAGTGTCAAGCCGAAGGATGGCTCTGGCGAGCCGCCGGCGCCCGGCGGCGGGCGCAATGCCGAAGCGGACTTCCATGGCCAGAAACGCTCGAACGACACCCATGCTTCGACCACCGATCCGGACGCCAGGCTCTACCGCAAGGGCAAAGGCAAGGAGACGAAGCTGTGCTTCATCGGGCACGGGCTGATGGAGAACCGCCACGGCCTGCTGGTCGACGCCTGCCTGACGCAGGCCGACGGGCATGCCGAACGGGTAGCCGCGCTGCACATGATCGAGCCTCGCGCCGACCGACCGACAGCGATCACGCTTGGCGCCGACAAAGCCTACGATGCAGAAAACTTCGTCAACGAACTGCGCTCGATGGACGTGACGCCGCATGTTGCACAGAACAACAGCGGCCGTAGTTCCGCGATTGACGGACGAACGACCCGGCACGGCGGCTATGCCGTCAGTCAGCGCGTCCGTAAGCGCATCGAGGAGGCATTCGGCTGGATCAAGACGGTCGCCGGGCGCCGCACCAAGGCCAAGCCCGCCTGCAACTGACGTGGTGTGCGGCGATGCGCGACTTCGCGCATCGCCGTTTGGTGTCAGGTTGCGTCGCTTACATATTCGACGGGAAGGCTGCGGAAGTGCTTGCGCATGTCGGCGGCGGCCGAGCCGCCGACGATGATCCTCGAGAACGCCCCGACATCGGCGAAGGACGCCGGTTTCAGGCTGCCGAGCTTGCTGGCATCGACCACCAGCATGCTCTCCATGGCGGTGGCGATGACGGCCTGTTTGATCGGAACCTCGTGAAAGTTGGAGCAACTCGCTCCGCGAGTCCAGTGCACGCCGCCTGCGGATATGAAGGCCTTGTTGACGCCCAGCCGGCGCAAATAGGACAAGCCATCCTCGGACGAAAACGACTGCGATGACGGATGATAAAGTCCGCCCATCAGCATCACCTGCGTTGCCGGTCGCCGCGTGACAATGCTCGCCACGTTCAGCGAATAGCAGATCACCGAGAGCGGCATGTCCTCGGGCAGGCAATGCGCCAGCGACTGCATCGTGGTTCCGCAATCGATGAAGATCGTGTCGCCCTCCTTGATCGCCGCGGCCGCGGCTCGGCAGGCCAGGAGTTTGTCCTGCGTATGCTGGTCGATCTCCTGTTCGAAGGCGTATTTCACGCCCATTGGAGAAGCCGCATTGACGACGTAACCGCCGAGCAAAGCGAGCGCGGACTCCCGCCCTGCAAGGTCGCGTCGCACCGTCATCTCGGAGACCTTGAGCAACTCGGCGGCATCCCGGAGGTGCAGCGCTCCGCTGGTCTCGACGGCGCGGCGCAGCCTCTGAAGGCGCTGCACGCGCGTCTCGCTGGTTCGTGAATTCGACGTCTCAGCCATTCTGTTCACCGGGCGTGCTTATCTGGTTGACAATGATCTTACAATGTTGTGAGTTTATCAACGGAAAGATGTTACGATAATAACATCGTTCACGAGGGCGCGATGGCTGGCGGTGGCGTTCGTCGGCAAATAGCATAGCCGGCGAGCTCGGTGTGGGAGTGTCACATGTCGCGATCGAGACATTCAATCTATCTGGCGATCTCGTCGATTCGCTAGGACCGCAGGGCGTTTCGATGACGCAGCACGCCTCGAAACCGTCGGCCGCTGTAACGTCGCTGCACGGGAGCGACCAGCCGTTCGCGCGCAATGACGGCTGTCCCCTCCAGATGGATTGGGTCGACGATATCAGGATCAATCTGTCGGCCGCCGAGCGGCGCATTGCCAGCTTGCCGGGACGGCGGACGGTCAAGAACGATGCGCAGGCGGCGTGGCTGTTGAAGGCGATCGCGTGCATCGACCTGACGACGCTCAACGGCGACGATACGGCCGAACGCGTGAAGCGTCTGTGCGCGAAGGCCAGGGCTCCGGTCCGAGGCGACATTCTCGATGCGCTCGGCTTTGCCGGCCGTCGCGTGCACACGGGCGCGGTGTGCGTCTATCACCGGTTCGTCGCGACGGCGGTCGAAGCGCTCGAGGGGGCGGGCATCCCTGTCGCCGCGGTGTCGACCGGCTTTCCGGCAGGACTCGTGCCGCACGACCTGAAGCTTCGTGAGATCGAAGCCTCCGTCAGGGATGGCGCGCAGGAGATCGACATCGTCATCACCCGGGAGCACGTCCTGACTGGTGATTGGCGCGCGCTGTACGAAGAGGTGAAGGATTTTCGCGCGGCCTGCGGCGATGCGCATCTCAAGGCCATTCTGGCAACCGGCGATCTCAAGACGCTGCGCAACGTCGCCAAGGCATCGATGGTCGCGATGATGGCGGGTGCGGACTTCATCAAGACGTCCACCGGCAAGGAAGGCGTGAACGCAACGCTGACGGTGACCCTCGCGATGCTGCGGATGATCCGGTCCTATCGGGAGCGCACGGGCTACAGGATCGGATTCAAGCCGGCGGGCGGAATCTCGACAGCGAAGGATGTGCTCAACTATCAATTCCTGATGAAGGAGGAGCTGGGGCGCGAGTGGCTCGAGCCCAGCCTCTTCCGCGTGGGCGCGTCCAGCTTGCTTGCCGACATCGAGCGCCAGCTCGAACATCACGTCACCGGTCGCTACTCGGCCTTCAACCGTCATCCCGTGGGCTGAGAGGGCCGGCCATGAGCGTCCAACACTATTACGAGACCATGGATTACGGCCCGGCGCCCGAGGCGGACGGCGTGGCGAGATCCTGGCTGGCCAAGCATCGCTCCGTATTCGGCCATTTCATAGGCGGCAGCTTCGTCGCGCCGCATTCCGGCAAGCACCTGGCGACGATCGAGCCTGCCACCGGCAAGGTGCTTGCGAAGATCGCCGAAGGCTCAGCTCCCGATGTTGGGGCGGCTGTCGATGCTGCACGTCTGGCGCAGCCGCTTTGGGCTGCCCTCGGTGGCCACGGGCGCGCCCGCCATCTCTATGCGCTGGCGCGGATGCTGCAGCGAAATGCGCGTCTGTTCGCGGTGCTGGAAGCGATCGACAACGGCAAGCCGATCAGGGAAACTCGCGATCTCGACGTGCCGCTTGCCGCGCGCCATTTCCTTCATCATGCCGGCTGGGCGCAGTTGCAGGAGCGTGAGCTCGCCGGTCATGTGCCGATCGGCGTCATCGGGCAGATCATTCCCTGGAATTTCCCGCTGCTGATGCTGGCGTGGAAGATCGCGCCGGCGCTGGCCGCCGGCAATACGGTCGTGCTGAAGCCGGCGGAATTCACCTCGCTCACGGCCTTGCTGTTCGCCGAGCTTGCCGCCGAGGCGGGCCTGCCGTCCGGTGTGTTGAACGTCGTCACGGGTGACGGCGCGACCGGCGCGTTGCTCGTCGAGCATCCCGGCATCGACAAGATCGCCTTTACGGGCTCGACGGAGGTTGGCCGGCTCATTCGGCAATCGACCGCCGGTTCGGGCAAGTCGCTGACTCTGGAGCTGGGAGGCAAATCTCCCTTCATCGTGTTTGACGACGCCGATATCGACGGTGCCGTTGAAGGCGTTGTCGATGCCATCTGGTTCAACCAGGGCGAGGTCTGCTGCGCCGGCTCGCGCCTGCTCCTGCAGGAAGGGATCGCGGAGACGTTCCGCAAGCGGCTCCTCCGCCGCATGGAGACTCTCCGTGTCGGCATGCCGCTCGACAAGGCGATCGACATGGGCGCGGTGATCGCGCCGGTGCAGCTCGAGCGCATCAAGTCGCTGGTCGAGACCGGGGTGAAAGAGGGGGCAGAAAAGTATCAGGCCTGTGCCGCGATCCCGGCGGAAGGATGCTTCTATCCGCCGACCCTGCTCTGGAACGTGCATCCGTCCTCGACCGTCGCCACTGAGGAGATCTTCGGTCCCGTGCTGGTCGCGATGACGTTTCGCACGCCAGACGAGGCTGTCATGCTCGCGAACAATACGCGCTACGGACTTGCGGCCAGCGTGTGGAGCGAGACGATCGGGTTGGCGCTCGACATTGCACCGAAACTGCTGTGCGGAGTCGTCTGGATCAACGCGACCAATCTGTTCGATGCCGCCGTGGGGTTTGGCGGCTATCGCGAGTCCGGCTTCGGCCGCGAGGGGGGCCGTGAAGGCATCTACGAGTATCTCAAGCCCAAGGCCTGGAGTGCGCGCAAGGCGCGACCGAAAGCGTCGCCGTCGCCGGCTCCGTCGGCTGAGGGGGCCGGATTTGGCATACCCTCGATCGATCGGACGGCGAAGCTGTTCATCGGCGGCAAGCAGGTTCGGCCCGACGGCAATTACTCGCGCAGCCTGCTTTCGCCGAAGGGACGGCAGATCGGCGAAGTGGGCGAGGGCAACCGCAAGGACGTGCGCAATGCCGTATCTGCCGCGCGCTCGGCCGAGTCATGGGCGAGGGCAACGGCACACAATCGTGCACAAATTCTCTTCTATCTTGCCGAGAACCTGTCCGCGCGACGTGACGAGTTCGCAAAGCGGATCGCCGAGATGACGGATGCGCCGGGAGCAAAGGCGCGGGCGGAGGTCGGTGCGAGCATCGAACGGCTGTTCAGCTACGGCGCCTGGGCCGACAAGTACGAGGGCGCCGTTCATGCGCCGCCGCTGCGCGGCGTGGCGCTGGCGATGCACGAGCCGATCGGCGTGGTCGGCGTGGCCTGCCCCGATGAAGCGCCGCTGCTTGCGTTCGTCAGCCTGGTCGCACCGCTTATCGCCATGGGCAATCGGGTCGTCACTGTTCCCAGCGAGCGGCATCCGCTCGCCGCGACGGACTTTTACCAGGTGCTGGAGACGTCGGATGTGCCGCCCGGGGTTGTCAACATCGTGACCGGCAGTCACGACGATCTCGTCAAGGTGCTCGCCCAGCATGACGATGTCGATGCGATCTGGGTTTTCGGATCGAAGGAGGCCTCGGCAACCGCGGAACGGCTGTCTGCCGGCAATCTCAAGCGCACGCTGGTCGATCACGGGCTGATGCTCGATTGGTACGACAAGGCGGCGAGCGAGGGCCCGATCCTGCTGCGCCATGCGGTGCAGGTGAAGAACATCTGGATTCCCTATGGTGAGTAGGGAGTCCGCCATGCAGTCATATCGGAGATATGGACCGCCAGAGTCCCGACCGATTTGCAAAGCCTGGGAGGTGACAATGACGAGCGTCAACCCGCTGTTCGATACGCCTGAAGCTTGGCGAGCCGTGGTGCGGGTCAAGCGACGGCTGATCCGCGATATGCCGCTTCCGGCTGCCGCCGCCGCGCCGTAGGGAGACGGTCATGAGCAAGAATGGTGTTGCCGTGCTCGGCGTGTTCGTGGTCGATCTGGCCTTTCGAGCCGACAAGATGCCTGCAATAGGCGAAACGATCGCGGGATCGGGATTTGCCATGGGACCCGGCGGGAAGGGGTCGAACCAGGCTGTCGCCGCGGCCCGTGCGGGGGCCGACGTGACGTTCGTCTCCCGGATCGGCAGCGATGCATTCGGCGAGCTTGCGATGAAAACCTGGGAAGCCGAGGGCATCCAGCCGCGCGTCGTGCGCGCCACGACGGCCCCGACCGGGGCTGCGTTCATTTATGTCCACGAGACGCGGGGTGACAATGCGATCATCGTTGTCCCGGGCGCCGCGAGCGAGCTCAGTCCGGCGGATGTGGAGGCAGCGAAGGATGCCATTTCCGGCAGCCGCGTCTTCGTGACCCAGCTCGAACAACCGGTCGATGCCGCTCGTTGCGGGCTTGAGATCGCCCGTGCCGCGGGCAGTGTGACGGTGTTCAACCCCGCGCCGGCGGCCAAGCTCGACGACGGCCTGTTCGCACTCTGTGACTATGTCGTGCCTAACGAAAGCGAAGTGGAAATGCTCACGGGAATCGCCGTGGCGGACATCGCGGCGGCTCGCCGCGCGGGTGACGTTCTTCTTGCAAAGGGCGCCGGAACCGCACTGATCACGCTTGGAGAGCGCGGCGCGCTGCTTCACGCGAGGGATCGCTCGGTTCACGTGCCGGCCTTTGCCGTCGGCAAGGTGGTCGAGACGACCGGCGCCGGCGATGCATTTGTCGGCGGATTCGCCGCGGCACTGGCGCGCGGCGCCGAGCCGCTCGAGGCGGTGCGCTTCGGCTCGGCGACGGCCGGAATCTCGGTCACGCGGCCCGGGACGGCGCCTGCGATGCCGCGCCGTCTAGAGATCGAAGCCTTGTTGCGAGAGCAGCCCGCCCGATGATGCAACTCGATCTGAGCGAGTACGCCTCGTCTCGCCGGATCGGCACCGCGCTCCTGGACCCACTTGCGCGGGACGTTCTCGTGCAGGGGATCCGGCACGAAGCTTCTGCCGTGATAGTCCGCAGGTCCTGATCGTGGGCCTGGTATGCCCTGTTTGTAGAGATACCCAGCGCTCTGCCCCATGGGCTGCCGACCATCGGCATCCCCAGGACAATTTAAGCCGTTAACAAACCACTTCTTTTCGGCCGGCGGCAGACGTTTGCGGCCGCTGGGCCCTGGCGTCTTGACAACCCGTGGTCCAGCGAAATATTTTATACTTAAAATAATTTGGCTGGCAGCTCTCTACACGGCGCAGCGCGCGAAAGCGAGGGATCATGCGCATAGTCTGTATCGGCGGCGGCCCCGCCGGGCTCTATCTGGGCCTCCTGATGAAGCGCCGGCACCCGGAGCACGTCGTCACCGTCGTCGAGCGCAACAAGCCCTACGACACGTTCGGCTGGGGCGTGGTGTTTTCCGACGCCATGATGCAGGCGATGCGGATCGCCGATCCCGAAAGTGCAGCCGAGATCGAGGACGCCTTCAATCATTGGGACGACATCGAGCTCGTCTTCAGGGGGACGCGCCAGCGCACGACCGGCCATGGCTTCATCGGTATCGGACGCAAGCACCTGCTCAACATCCTGCAGCGGCGTTGCGAGGCGCTCGGCGTCGAGCTGGTTTTCGAACGCGAAGTCGATTCTGATCTCGAATTCCCCGATGCCGACTTGATCGTCGCGTCCGACGGCGTCAATTCCAGGATCCGTGCCCGCTACGCCGAGCGGTTCCAGCCCGACATGGTGATCCGGCCGAACCGCTATATCTGGCTGGGCACCAAGAAGGCGTTCGACGCCTTCACGTTCGACTTCCGCAGGACCGAACACGGCTGGTTCCAGGCGCATATCTACAAGTTCGACAGTGAAACGTCGACCTTCATCGTCGAAACCACGGAAGAAGCCTACAACGGCCATGGGCTTGGCGATCTCGACCAGCAGGGTTCGATCGAATTCTGCGAGAAGCTCTTCGCCGAGACGCTGGACGGTGCGAAGCTCTTGACCAACGCCCGCCATCTGCGCGGCTCGGCCTGGCTCAATTTCAGCCGCCTGATCTGCGGCAAATGGAGCGTGTTCAACGGCCGCTCCCATGTCGTGCTGATGGGCGATGCCGCGCACACGGCGCATTTCGCGATCGGCTCGGGCACCAAGCTCGCGCTCGACGACGCCATCGAACTCGCCAACCAGTTCGATCGCCACGGCCACAGTCGCGACAGGATCGAGACCGTATTGGAAGCCTACGAGGAGGTGCGCCGCGTCGACGTCGCTCGCATCCAGAATGCGGCGCGGAACGCCATGGAATGGTTCGAGGTGGTCGGCCGGCGCTATGCCGACACGCTCGAGCCGCCGCAGTTCTTCTATTCGATGCTGACGCGCTCGCAGCGCATCAGCCACGAGAATCTTCGCCTGCGTGACCGCACCTGGCTGGAAGGCTTTGAGCGCTGGTTTGCCGCGCGCTCAGGGATCGCCGTCAAGGACGGCGAGCGCGTGCCGCCGCCGATGCTGACCCCGCACCGCGTGCGGGGGCTCAGCCTTGCAAATCGCATCATGGTCTCGCCGATGGCGATGTATTCGGCGCAGGATGGGCTCATCAACGACTTCCACATCGCCCATCTCGGCGCACGCGCCATGGGTGGCGCCGCGCTGATTTTTGCTGAGATGACCTGCGTCTCGCCCGATGCGCGGATCACGCCGGGTTGCCTTGGCCTCTGGAACGATGCTCAGGCGGCGCAGTGGCGTCGCCTCGTCGATCTCGTTCACAGTGTCGGACATGCCAAGGTGGGCATTCAACTCGGTCACGCGGGACGAAAGGGCGCGACCCGGGTTCCCTGGGAAGGAATCGATCAGCCGCTGGAGTCCGGAGATTGGCCGCTGATTTCGGCGTCGGCATTGCCATATTTGCCGCACAGCCAGTTGCCGCGGTCGATGGACCGAGGCGACATGGATCGCGTGCGCGACGATTTCGTCGCGGCAACCCGTCGCGCGGCGGCGGCCGGCGTCGAGTGGCTCGAGCTCCATTGTGCCCACGGCTATCTGCTGTCGAGCTTCCTGTCGCCGCTGACCAACCGGCGGACCGACGAGTACGGCGGCAGCCACGATAATCGCGCGCGCTTTCCGCTGGAGGTGTTCAAGGCGATGCGCGCCGCATGGCCATCCGATCGCCCGATGTCGGTGCGCCTGTCCTGCCATGACTGGACGGCGGGTGGCAACACGCCGGCGGACGCGGCGATCTTCGCTGCGATGTTCAAGGAAGCGGGTGCTGATGTGATCGACTGCTCGTCGGGACAGGTCTGGAAGGAGGAGCAGCCGATCTACGGACGCCTGTTCCAGACTCCTTTCGCCGACCTGATCCGAAACGAGGTCGGTGTCGAGACCATCGCGGTCGGCGCGATCTCCGAAGCCGATCACGCCAACTCGATCCTCGCCGCAGGCCGCGCCGATCTCTGCGCCATTGCAAGGCCGCATCTCGCAGATCCTGCCTGGACGCTGCACGAAGCCGCGCGCATCGGCATCACCGCCGTGAACTGGCCGAAGCAATATCTGTCCGCCAAGGGCCAATACGAGACCAATCTGGCGCGCGCCGCCGCTGCGGCCGCGCAGTGAGCGCGGGAGATACCCGATGAGCTCCGCTACAAAACTGATCAGGCGCGATTGGTTGGACTGGCCGTTCTTCGAGCCGCGCCATCATGCGATCGGCGAGGCGCTCGACCGCTTCGTGCGGTCGGGGACGATCGACAAGATCGACCACGACGATGTCGACGGCGCTTGCCGCAGGCTCGTGCGCGCGATGGGCGAGGCGGGGTTGCTCGAGTGCGCGGTCGCCTCGGCCGATGGCGATGCGACGACGATCGATTCGCGTTCCATCTGCCTGTCACGCGAGTCGCTCGCCCATGCCGACGGGCTCGCGGATTTCGCCTTCGCCATGCAGGGGCTCGGTTCGGGCGCGATCGCGCTCGGCGGCTCGGCCGAGCTTCGCAAGGCCGTGCTGCCAAAAGTTCGATCGGGCGAATGGCTGTCGGCCTTCGCACTGTCGGAGAAGGAGGCGGGGTCGGATGTTGCGGCCATGTCCTGCACAGCGCGCGCCGACGGCGACCACTACGTCATCGACGGCGAGAAGACCTGGATATCGAACGGCGGCATCGCGGACGTCTACACGCTGTTCGCGCGAACCGGCGAGGCGCCGGGCGCTCGCGGCATTTCGGCCTTCGTCGTCTTCCCCCATGATCCCGGGTTCAGCATTGCCGAACGTATCGACGTCATCGCACCGCATCCGCTCGCGACGTTGCGCTTCACGAACTGCCGCATTCCGGGGAGTCGTCGTCTCGGTGCGCCCGGCGGTGGCTTCAAGCTCGCCATGCAGACGCTCGACATTTTTCGTGCCTCGGTCGCCGCCGCGGCCGTCGGCTTTGCACGGCGCGCACTCGATGAGGCGGTGTCGTATGCGCAGAACCGGCACATGTTCGGTGCGACGCTCGGCGATCTCCAGTTGACTCAGGCCGCGCTCGGCGACATGGCGACCGACACCGACGCCGCCGCGCTCCTGACCTACCGCGCGGCCTGGCGCCGCGATGTTCAGAAGCTGCCGACCACCCGAGAAGCTGCGATGGCTAAGCTGACGGCGACCGAGACCGCGCAGCGCGTCATCGACCGCGCCGTGCAGATGTTCGGCGGACGCGGCGTGCGCAAGGGCGAAATCGTCGAGAGCCTCTACCGCGAAATCCGCGCGCTGCGGATCTACGAGGGCGCGACCGAGGTCCAGAAATTGATCGTCGCGCGCGAGCTTTTGAAGCCGCGTTGAGCCGGCGGGTAGAGTTTTCGCCGGCGCGAGCCTCGCGCTCGCGCGCGGCTACGTTGCCGAGGGGCTGGCGTTCCTCAGTGAGATCGTCGGAGCAATAGTAGCCTTGGATAGGTCCCACCCCAGGCGACGGAGGCTCTCGAGCTGCGCCGCGTGTCGCGACGTCTTCGGCGACGCACGCGAACGGGGTTACCGGCGAGGCCGAGACGCCTGAACGCATCGGCGACATCGCCGGCATCGTTGGCGGATTAGGCAGCGCCGGCACGCTTTTGCAGGCGCCGTTGCCGATCACCAGAGCTACGCGTTTGCCGTCGGCCGACGCAGGAACCGGGCGCCCCCCGCGAGCGCAGCGGCAATGACCAATCCAAGAAAAAGCCGGCGTCGGTTCATGATGGCTCCGATCGGAGATCGCAAAACCATGGAGATAGAGGCGGCGAGCATTCGAAACCGATGTGAAGGGGAACCGAAACTGGATCGCAACAAGCTCGGCAACCCTTCGCCTGATGGGGTACGCCGGAGAAGCAAAAAATAGTTCTAGATCATAATTATGATGGCTCAGATGCAGAAATAGAAAATAAGCTCGGGGAAAACACCGGCAAAAAATAGCCGAAAAGACGGGAGGAAAGAATGGAAACCGTGCGCCGCTTGCGTGCAATGGCCTCGCTCTGCAGACAGAGCGCTGCGTACCGTCCTGACCGAAGCTGGAAGCTGCTCGCGGAGGCGGAATACTGGGAACACGCTGCGGACGCTGCCGTGCAGGAGCATTTCAGGGAATGTACGTCCGGCTCGAATGAGCTGGTGCAGCCACAACAGGCTGCCAATGCGAATCAGATGCGAGGGGGAAAGATCGTGGCGGCGTGAATGCTGTCGCTGCGGACGGCTGGTTTATAGCGCCTCATTTTTTTGAACCTCCTTTGGCGTCACGGCGCCGGCCGTCGTGCTCGTGCACAGGCTCGCGCCTAACCATAGACGGACTTGTACGTCTTGTCGGCGATCAGTTCGCAATGGAGTGCACCGCGTTTTCCATCCGCCGGTGGCGCCCGCAAACTGGCCCGACGCCGATCGTCGCTCGCGCATCGCATTGATCACCCGCAACATCGCGCGCGACGAGATGCTCGCGCTCTGCAGCCCGTCCGTACAGCAGCGCGAGCAGCCCAGGACTGGCGCGCGATCAGACCAAGCCGCGCAGCTCGGCGATCAGCCGGCCGCACTCCTGCTCCGTTCCGACCGTGATGCGCAGAAAGTTCTCGATGCGCGGCTTTCGGAAATGTCGGACCAGGACGCCGCGCTGCCGGAGCGCAGCCGCAAGATCCGCGCCGCCCTGGCTCCAATGGCGCGCGAAGACAAAATTTGCCTGCGACGGCAACACCTCGAAGCCGAGCCCCGCGAGCTCACGCGTCAGCGTTCCGCGGTTCGCCATGATGCGCCCGCGCGTCTCCTGAAACCATGCGTCGTCCTCGATGGCCGCGACTGCGCCGGCGAGGGCTAGGCAATCGATGGGGTAGGAGTTGAAACTGTCCTTCACCCGCTCCAGCGCCTCGATCAGCGGCCGTTGCCCGATCGCAAAGCCGACCCGCAGGCCGGCGAGCGCCCGCGATTTCGAGAAGGTCTGGATGACAAGCAGATTGTCGTGGCGTGCAACGAGCGGCACGGCGCTCTCGGCGCCGAAATCGACATAGGCTTCGTCGACCACCACGAGCTGGTCCGTGTGCTCGGTGAGCAGCGCGGCGATCGCATTGCGCGGAAGGGCGATGCCGGTTGGAGCGTTCGGATTGGAGAGAAGGATCGCGCTGCATGGCCGCCGGTAGTCGGCAATCTGCACGCGCATCGCGGCATCGAGCGGCACCTCCTCGTGGGCGATCTCATAGAGGCGGCAATAGACGGGGTAGAAGCTGTAGTGACATCGGGAAACAGAAGCGGCGCATCGTGCTTCAACAGCGCCTGGCAGGTATGGGCCAACACCTCGTCCGAGCCGTTGCCGACAAACACCTCCTCGGGCGCGACCTTGTAGTGGGCGGCGATCGTCTCGCGCAGGTGCAATGCGCGCGGATCGGGATAGAGGCGCAATCGCTCTGCAGCCGATGCGACCGCCGCGAGCACGCGCGGCGAGGGTGGATAGGGATTCTCGTTGGTGTTGAGCTTGACGACGCCGTCC
This sequence comes from Bradyrhizobium sp. CB82, assembly GCF_029714405.1. NCBI lineage: Bacteria > Pseudomonadati > Pseudomonadota > Alphaproteobacteria > Hyphomicrobiales > Nitrobacteraceae > Bradyrhizobium > Bradyrhizobium sp. CB82. The sequence goes on from NZ_CP121650.1 coordinate 2,818,345, forward strand.
TGCTTGGGCTGCTCGCCCGGCACGTACGGCGACAAGGTGCGGACGACGCGACTCCAGAAGCGGCTCATGATCTCGGACCTGGCGAGTGATCCGACCACAGTAGGGTATGCCGGTCGTGGGCGGAAGCCCGCTCGTGTTCGAAGCTCGAACCTGATCTGCGCAAACGTCGGAGGCCGTGACGTTCCGGCGAGCGAAGGCTTCATGCTAGGGTCGGCACCCAAGGTCGAAAACGACTGACGACAACGAAGGCCGGCGCATCCAAGCTGGGCTCTAAAGAGAGGAACACATGCCAGCTGCAGCCCCTCCCACCGATCCCTCCCTTCCAGGTGCGCCTGCGACGGTGGCCATCCTCGACGCCTTGCGGAAGATCGTGGGTGACAAGGGGCTGATCGTGGACGAGCACGACAAGCAGCCCTTCGTGACCGAGTGGCGCGGGACGCTGGTCGGGCAGGCTGCTGCAGTCGTGCGTCCGGCGAATACAGCCGAGGTCTCTGAAGTCGTGAAGCTCTGCTACGACAACGGCATCGCGATCGTGCCGCAGGGCGGCAACACCGGCTTGATGGGCGGTGCCACGCCGTGGCCAACCCACCGCGGCATCCTGCTTTCGCTCGGCCGCATGAACCGCGTGCTGGACGTCGATCCGGTCGGTTATTCCATGACAGTGGAGGCAGGCTGCATCCTCGAGACGCTCCAGGAGACGGCGGCGCGCCACGACCGCTTCTTTCCGCTCAGCCTCGGATCGCAGGGCTCGTGCATGATCGGGGGCAATCTCTCCACCAATGCCGGCGGCGTGCAGGTGCTGCGCTATGGGAATGCGCGCAACCTGGTTCTGGGCCTCGAGGTCGTGCTGCCGAATGGCGACGTCTGGGACGGGCTGCGCGCGCTCAAGAAGGACAATACTGGCTACGACCTCAAGCATCTCTTCATGGGCGCCGAAGGGACGCTCGGCATCCTCACCAAGGCGGTGCTGAAGCTGTGGCCGGCGCCGAAGGACGTCTGCACGGCGTGGCTGGCGATCCGCGATCCGCAGGCCGCCATCGAGATCCTCTCGGAAGCGTACGCCGCATCCGACGACAATGTCGGCTCTTGCGAGCTCATGAGCCGCGCCGGCATCGACATGGTGCTGCGCCACATCCCCGGCACCCAGGACCCGCTCAAGACGGAGACCCCGTGGTATCTCCTGCTCGAATGGTCGTCTTCCCGGCCGCGGCTGGACGGTACCGCGGGCATGTCGGACAAGATGGAGCAGTTCCTGGCCGATCAGTTAGAGGCGGGCCGCGTGCTCGACGCGGTGATCGCGCAAACGCAGGCGCAGTCGCGCAACATGTGGCGTATTCGCGAAAGCAAGGCCGAAGCCTCGCGCGCCGAGGGGCCCGGCTTGAGCTACGACGTGTCGGTCGCGATCTCCAGAATTCCAGAATTCATCGACAAGGGACTCAAGGCCGTCCTCGACATCCTGCCGACGATCCGCCCCTATCCGCTCGGCCATATCGGGGACGGCAATCTGCACTTCTCCTTCATGGGCCCGATCGGCATGGACCGGGAGACGCTCACGCAGTATTCCGCAGCGATCACCAGGGCGGTGAACGATCTCATCGCCTCCATGGGCGGTTCGATCTCGGCAGAACATGGCATCGGCATCGAGAAGATCGACGAACTCGCGCGCTACCGCTCGAAGACCGAGCTCGACGTCATGCGCACGATCAAGCGGGCGCTCGATCCAAAGAACATCATGAACCCCGGCAAGATCCTGCGGCTATGACGAGGACGCGCGGGACCTGGCCGCATGGTGTCACGCGGCCTCTCCTTCGATCACGTTGTCGGCGCAGGCGAGCACGCGGTCCGGAATGGGCCGGCGCATGTGGTCACGAGCGCCAGCCCCGGTTGCACTGGAAAGCCTCCCACGGCGGCTCACCAAATCGCTATTTGACATTTCTTCATGTTTTGTCAAAATCGACAAATGGGACCGAAAACGCGCATTCTTGATGCGACCATGCTGGTGTTTCGCCGCCACGGTTTTCGCCGCTCCTCGATTGAGCAGGTGGCCGAGGCTGCCGGCCTGACGCGGCAGGCGCTCTATCATCATTTCGAATCCAAGGAAGCGCTGTTCCGCGCCGTCATCGCGCGCGTGCACGAAACCGCTCTTGCGGCCGAGGAGGCCGCAATCGGCGCGGCGGAGAAGGCGGGCCGCGGCTTCGCCGACATTCTCGTCGCCGGCATGACGGCGCGGATGCAGGCCATGATCGCGTCCTTCGACGGCTCGCCTCATATCGAGGAGCTGTATTCCGAGCACCTCGTGCATGGGCGCGATCTCTATCAGAAATATGCCGCCCTCTACGCGGAGCGCCTGGTCGCGGCGATCGCCCGGATTGCGCGTAAGCAGAAGCTCGTGTTGCCGCAGGGCCTGTCGCCGGCCGAGTTCGCCCGGCTCGTCGAAATGGCCGTGCACGGATCGAAGTCGCAGCATCCGGCCATGCAGCCGGCAGAGGCCTTCCTGAAAGACATGGCGATGATGGTGCGGACGCTTTGCGCCGGCGCCGTGCCGAAGTCGCAGGAACAGCCCGCGAGCAGGGCCGGGACCAGAGAACGATCCTCACGCAGCAAAGCCGGAGCACGTCCATGAATACGATGACCATCAACGGCCGCATCGAGCCCCTGCCCGAGGATCCCGATGCGCTGCTCATCGATGTCGTGCGCGATCAGCTTGGTCTCACCGGCACCAAGCTCGTCTGCGGTGGCGGCGTCTGCGGCGCCTGCACCGTGCTCGTCGACGGTGTGCCGGTCACGAGCTGCCTGATGCCGGCGCGCGCCGTCGCCGGAAAATCCGTGACGACGGTGGAAGGCATCGGCGCGCGGGAACTGCACCCGGTGCAGAAGGCGTTCATGGCGCATGACGCGTTGCAATGCGGCTTCTGCACGCCCGGCTTCATCGTGGAAGCGGCTGCGTTCTGCGATCGCTGGCGCGGCACGAACGGGACGGTCCTGCCCTCGCGCGAGGAGATCGGCGCGGCGCTGTCGGGCCACCTCTGCCGGTGTGGCGCCTACGATGCGATCTTTCGCGCCGTGGCGGATGCCTGTGCCGGCCGCTTCGACGGCAACAACTTCGCAAGTCCACGCATTGAGGCGCGCGACAAGGTAACGGGCGCGGCAAAGTACACGGTAGATATAAAGCATGACGGCCAGCTCGAAGGCGTGATCCTGCGTTCGCGTGATGCGCATGCGCGCATCACCGCGCTCGATCTGGCCCCGGCGCGGGCGCTAGGCGGCGTCATTGCGGTGTCGCTGCTGCCCGACGACCGCATCGTACGCTATGTCGGTGAGCCGATCGCGGCGGTCGCTGCGAGAGACCGCAAGACTGCGCTCGCGGCGCTCGCCGCGATCAAGCTGACCAGCGAACCGCTGCCCGCCGTGATCGGGCTCGATGCGGCGCGGAAAGTTGATGCGCCGGTGGTGTTCGACCGGGCGAGCCGCAAGCGAGCCGGCAATGTCTCGGAAGCGGCGGGCGGGCCTGCGCCATGGAAGCAGAACGTTCGCGGGCCGACCTCGGTATTTGCCAGGCGCGCCAAGAGGGCGCGCAACTGGGTGAACGAGGCGCGCCAGACGAATAACCGTCTTCTGGTCGAGGGAACATTCCGCACCGGCACGCAGCAGCATTCCTGTCTCGAGCCGCATGCCGCGGTTGCGCGCTTCGATGGCGAAGTGTTGACGGTGCACGCCTCGTCCCAGTGGGTGGTCCATCTGAAGGAGCAGATCGCAAAGCGATTCAAGCTCGATCCTGCGCGCGTCCGGGTCATCGCCGATCATGTCGGGGGCGGTTTCGGCTCGAAGGCGAGCCTTGGCGCCGAGACGATTGCCGCGGTCGAGCTAGCACGCGCAGCGAATGCGCCGGTACGAGTTGCCTATGACCGTCATGAAGAATTGTCGGTCGCCGGCTATCGGCCGGCCGCGGAGGTGAAGGTCGCGCTGCTGCCTTCCGACCGGGGCGAGTTGAAAGCGCTGTCCGTCACGGCGCATGCCGATACGGGCGCCGCGACCAACTCGACGATCGCGGGCCTGGCGCGGCTGATGTATCCGGCCGAGGCCAAGGACCTGTCGGATTTCGACGTCATCAGCAATCTGCCGCCGGGCGCGGCGTTCCGCGCGCCCGGCGGTCCGCCGATGGCATTTGCAGTCGAGCAGGCGATCGACGAGGCCGCCCTGCGGCTGGCTGTCGATCCGATTGCCTTGCGCAAGCGCTGGGATCCGGATCCCAATCGGCAAAGGCTCTATGACTGGGCCTCAAGCCTCGACAGCTGGCGCAATCGGACGTCGACCGGGAGCGGTCGCTATCGCCGCGGCGTTGGCGTCGCGACCGGCTACTGGTTCTATCTCTGGCAGCCCAAGGTGAAGGTCGAGGTCGCGGTCAAGGGCGGCCGCATCGTCGCATCGACCGCGACACAGGATATCGGGACCGGCACCCGCAGCGTTCTGGCTGATACGGTTGCGCGCGAATTCGATCTCGAGGCGAGCGAGGTCGAGGTGCGCATCGGCGACTCCGCGCTGCCCGAAGGCCCCGGCTCCGGTGGCAGCCGCGTGACGGCCTCGGTGCTGCCACCGACGCTCACGGCGATCCATAAATTGAAAGCCGCGCTGCTCGAGCAGGCCACGCGCAAGCCCGCGCCAGGCTCAAATGCGCCATGGCGCGAGTTGATTGCGCGCTCACCCGATATCGCTATCTCAGAGGCGCGTGGCGAGGACGGCAAGAACACGGCGCCCGGCATCCGCTCGCCGCTGAAGGACCTCGGGCTTCTCGGCGTGGTGTTCGGCTGGATGATGCGCCGCAACTCCAACATCGTCATCGGCGCCGGCGTGCCGAGCTCGGTTCAGGTGATCGACGTCGAGGTCGATACTTGGCTCGGTCACGTGCGCGTGCTCAAGGTGCAGACGGGACTCGCGGTCGGGAAGATCGCGGCGCCTCAGCTCGCGCACAGCCAGGCCTGCGGCGCTGTGATCCAGGGGATTGGCTACGCGCTCTACGAGGCGCGCGAGGTCGATCCGCTCAGCGGTGATGTCCTGACCGCCAGCATGGAGGATTATCGCATCCCCGGCATTGCGGATACGCCGGAGATCGACGTGCATTTCGACGAGGCCGGTTTTGATCATGTGCTCGGCAATAGCGTCGGCATCGGTGAGGTGGCGACCGTGCCGACGTCCCCTGCGGTCGCGAACGCGATTTTCAATGCGATCGGCGTTCGCCTCGCCGAAATTCCGATCCGGCCAGACCGCATCGTCGCCGCCTTGAAGGGGAGGACCGCGGCATGAGCGCCTCGTCAGCAACGATCGCAGGCGCCGTGCCCGAATTCCGCGCCGCCGGCACCGATCTATCCGAGCGCCGTCGTAGCGGCGTGTCCCGGGGGCCCATCGTCGATCTCCCCGTGACATCAGGCACGATCGGGATCGACTGGGCTGCGGACGGCTCGGCCCGCATCGGCGCATTCACCACGATTGCGGCCATCGCTTCCGATCAACGCATCCGGGATGCTTATCCCGGCATCGCCGCGGCCGCGCAAGGCCTCGCCACGCCGCAGATCCGGCATCTGGCAACGCTCGGTGGCAACCTCGCCCAGCGTTCGCGCTGCTGGTATTTCCGCAATCCGCTGATCGGCTGTCTGAAGAAGGGCGGCTCCGGCTGCCCGGCGCGATCGGGCAATCATCTTTATCACGCAGCATTCGATCTCGGGCCTTGCGTGGCTCCGCATCCGTCGACCATGGCAATGGCGCTGCTCGCCTATGATGCGACGATCGCGACCGACCGACGCAACCGATTGTCGCTGCCCGATCTCATCGGCGATGGCACAAACGGCGCTGCGGACCATGCGCTCGAGCCGCGCGAAAGGATCGAGGTCATCTCACTTCCCGCACCGCTCGCCTTCGAGCGCGCCCACTACAAGCGTGCCATCAGCCGCAGTTATGCCGAATGGCCGCTGGTCGAAGTTTGCGCGCGCGCCGTGGTAACCGCCGGCATCTTCCAGCTCGTCCGCATCGCCGCCGGTGGGGTCGCCCCGGTACCGCTGCGGCTGACGGCATGCCAGGCCGCGTTGGAGGGAAAGCCGGCAAACGCGGAAATCATCGCGCAAGCCGCGCAGCTTGCGACGTCGGGCGCAAAGCCGCTGCCGATGACCGGATACAAGCTCGAGCTGCTGGTCGGCCTGGTGCGGGACGTGGTGGAGCGGATTGCGAAGTAGGCTGGCCGACCTCGCACCCATCCGCCGTCATCATCGTCCTGCAGGATCGTTTCCGACAGGAGCGCGGCGGCCTTCTGAAGCGGGGCGATGAAGCGGTCCAGTTCGGCGAAGCGCACGCGTGCCGCCGGGACGGAGACGCCCGGGCACGCGATCAGCTCGCGGTCCGGCGAGAGGATCGGAACCGCACAACCAACCACGCCCTTGACGTACTCCTGGTTGGTCCTTGCCCAACCGCGCCGGCGCGTCTCCTCGATAACGTCGGCCCAAACGGGCCGCTAGAACGTCAAATTGCGCCTCGCGCAATGCAAGAGGCGGCTTTATTCCCGCCATGGATGCTTTAAGGAAGGGCCTATCAGGGGCCGGGTCAACCGCCCGCCTGCGGTGCGCGACCCTGGTTCAGGCAGAAGGGGCAGGGCCGGTCGGCTCGCCCGACAAGATGAGAAGGATTCGAAGCAATGATCCAAACCGTTGGTATCATCGGGGCCGGCACCATGGGGAACGGCATCGCCCAGATCTGTGCCGCGGCCGGGCTTTCGGTCGTGATGGTCGATATCTCCGACGCTGCGGTCAACCGCGGGATTGCGACCGTCGGCGGCAGCCTGGAGCGCATGGTCAAGAAGGAGAAGATGTCGGCGGCCGATCGCGAGGCGACGCTCAAGCGCATCACCGGCACGACGGACCGCGCCAAGCTTTCCGACTGCGACCTCGTGATCGAGGCCGCCACGGAAAATGAAGAACTTAAGGTCAAGATCCTCAAAGACCTCTGCGCGACGCTGTCGCCGCGCACTCTGATCGCCACCAACACCTCGTCGATCTCGATCACCAAGCTCGCCGCCGCGACCGATCGCCCCGATCGCTTCATCGGCATGCATTTCTTCAACCCGGTGCCGGTGATGCAACTGCTGGAGCTGATCCGCGGCTTGCAGACCTCCGACGACACCCACGCCAAGGCGCTCGATTTTGCCCAGCGCGTCGGCAAGGTCGCGATCACGGCCAAGAACAGCCCGGGGTTCGCCGTCAACCGCATCCTCTGCCCGATGATCAACGAGGCGATCTTCGCACTTCAGGAGGGGATCGCGACGGCCGAGGAAATCGACGCCGGCATGAAGCTCGGCTGCAACCATCCGATCGGGCCGCTGGCGCTCGCCGATCTCGTCGGGCTCGACACCATGCTGTCGGTGATGGAGGTCTTCTACAAGGGCTTCAACGACCCGAAATATCGGCCGGCGCCCTTGCTCAAGGAAATGGTCGATGCCGGCCATCTCGGCCGCAAGACCGGCCAAGGCTTCTACACCTACGGCGCGTGACGGCGCCGACGTCCGAGGTCATAACGGGGGCGGCGCCTGACGGCTGTCGCCCCCGTTGCTTTGCGGTCGAGCATCGGTTCCCGCCGAAAGTCTAATTCATCCGCGAGTTTGCGCCGCGTCAAATACGACCTCGCCGCCTGCCTGTAGTGGTCATGCGAAGTCTTCGCAAAAGCTGGTGGCGCGGGGCGAGAGTGTACTGCTCGCGCCGGGGCGACGGTTTTGAAGCCGTCGATTAATCGCGCCGGAGATGAATAACGCCGCTCGGCGCTACCGAGGTCAATGAAACCGGTAGTACGAGAATCCCGCGCGATGACCGTCATCGAAATTGACCATTCCCGCAACCGCGCCAGGGGCGCCGTGGCCGGTGCAAACAAGCCGGCCAAGGCCCGCGTCAAGCGGGCGGGGCCGGTCGTGCCGCAAGCCGTGTCGGGGCGCATGCGGCGGATCAAGTGGGCCATCCTCGTCCTGACGCTGTCGATCTACTACGTCACACCATTCCTGCGCTGGGATGGCGGGCGCGTCATGACCAGGCTCGATCGCCCCCGCGGCCTGATCGATTATGAAAGCTGGCGCAATATCGAGCGGGCCATCGCGGCGAGGCCCGCGCCTCACGGTTGGTGCGCCCGAAAACCATCGCGCTCGCGGTTGTCAGCGTAGGATTGGCGGCCGGCCTGGTCGGATCATTGGAAACCAAGGCCACGGGCGCCATAGCGGTGCTGCACGACCGCGGCGCCCTGGCTGTGACCCTGTCCGATGGCTCGGTCAGAAACGCCTACACAGTCAAGCTTCTCAACAAGACAGGACTTGAAGACGATCTACTGGGGCGTCGGCAACGCCGCGCCATGGCCCGGCGACAGCCATCCCGGCGACAATCTCTACACCTCGTCGGTGATCGCGCTCGATCCCGCCAATGGCAGGATCAAGTCCTACCACCAATACCACCAGAACGATTCCTGGGACTGGGACGAGGTCGATGCGCCGATGCTGGTCGACCTAAAACGCGACGGCCGCTCGATCAAGAGCCTGATCCATCCGGGCCGCGACGCGATCTTCTGGGTGCTCGAACGCACGACCAAGATCAATTACGTCGCTGGTTGGCCGTTCGTCTCGATCGATGTCTGGAAGGGCATCGATGCGGAGAGCGGGCGACCGATCATCGATCCCGTGCATAAGCCCGTCATCGGCAAGCGCGTCGAGTCCTGCCCGTCGCTGTGGGGCGGCAAGCACTGGCCCTCGGCTGCGTACAGCCAGAAGACCGGCCTCGTCTACGTTCCCGCCAACGAGTAACTTCTGCGGCGGTTTGACCGGCGAGAAAGTGGCGCTCAAGCCCGGCGAGCTCTGGCTCGGCACAAAGCCGGAGGATATCGGCCTGAAGGCGAAGCCCGGCGCGGATCATTTCGGCGAGCTTCAGGCCTGGGACCCTGCGACCGGCAAGAAGGTGTGGCAGCATGACTTCCCGAAGTCGCAGCTGTTCGGCTCGGTGACGGCGACCGCAGGCGATCTCGTCTTCGCCGGTGGCACCAACGACCGCTACTTCCGCGCCTTCAACGCCAAGACCGGTGAGCTGCTGTGGCAGCAGAAAACCAACTCCGGCATCATGGGCATGCCGATCTCCTACGAGATCGATGGTACGCAATATGTCGCGATCCAGTCCGGCTGGGCCATCGACGCGCAACGAATCCAGGATGCGCTTGCGACCAACAACATCGGCATTGAGGCCAACGTGGCGCAGGGCGGCGTGGTCTGGGTGTTCGCGCTGAAGAAGTAGGGCCTCAGGCGAATCGACCCCAAGCGGCGCGGCAAGGGGGGCAGCGAATGCGGCGGACGAAACGTCCGCCGCATTTTGTTCGTCTGGCTATGAGGCGCCGTTATTTGCCCTCGCGCTCGACGTTACTCTTTTCCTTCGCGTTCATCTCCATGACCTTGGGATCCTGACTGGACGTCCCGGTGGTCTGGGATCCATCGATCTCGCCTGTCAGATCGACGGCAACGGCGAACTGTCGCCTAACGTTCCCGGCGCTACGCCTCCAATTGCTTGCCGATCGGCAAGGAGCGGATGCGCTTGCCGGTCGCGGCGAAGATCGCGTTGATCAGCGCCGGCGCGAATGGCGGCACGCCGGGCTCGCCGACGCCGCTCGGCGGCGTGCCGGGCCCAGGTGGCACGATATGAACGTTGGTCACCAGCGGAGATTCGTCCATCCGGATCACCGGGAAGTCGTCATAGTTCTTCTGCTGGACCTTGCCGTCCCTGAAGGTGATCTCGCCATATTTGGCGAGGCTCAGGCCCATGATCGCAGCGCCCTCGATCTGGGACTGGATGCGCTCGGGATTGACGAAGGTGCCGCAGTCGATGGCGGTATCGACCCGCGGGATCGTCAGCTTGCCCTTGTCGTCGACGGCCACCTCCACGATCGTCGCGATGTAGCTGACGAAGCTGCGGTGCGCGGCGATGCCGAGCCCATGGCCCTTCGGCACCTGGCGGCCCCATTCGCCCTTCTCGGCCACCAGCTCGACCACCTTGCGCAGGCGCGCGGTGTCGATCGGGTAGCTGTCATAGGGCTCGCCATAGTTCCAGAGGTCCTTCACCGAGGCCAGCTGGACGATGCGGGGCGAGCCGATCAGGTCGAGCAGCATGTCCTTCTGGTCGCGGCCGGTGGCCTGCGCGATCTCGCCGACCATCGACTGCACGGCGAAGGCACGCGGGATGTTTGACACCGAGCGGAACCAGCCGATCCTGGTATGCGCGGCCGCTTCCGGATTCTCGCAGGAGATGTTGGCGATCTCGAAGGGCATGTCGACGAGGCCCATGCCGAGCTCGAACGAGGCCTGATGTACGGTTCCCGCCGCAAACGTCGAGGCGATGCTGGGGGCGACGCTACGGTGGCGCCAGGCAATCACCTTGCCGCTCTTGTCGAGGCCCGCCTCGATGCGCTCGACCGAGACGGTGTGCAGGAAGCCGTTGTGGATGTCGTCCTCGCGCGTCCACTGCACCTTCACGGGCGCGCCGAGCTCCTTGGAGAGCAGGGCGGCCTCGAGCGCATAGTCGCATTTCGACTTGCGGCCAAAGCCGCCGCCGAGCAGCGTCACGTTCACGGTGACGTTCGCTTCCGGGATGCCGAGCGTCTTGGCGACGTCCTCGCGGGTGCCGCCCGGGCTCTGCACCGGCGCCCAGATCTCCGCCTTGTCGCCCTTGACGTCGGCAACCGCCACCGGCGGCTCCATGCTGACATGGGCGAGGTGAGGAATGTAGTACTCGCCGACGATCACCTTGTCGGCGCTCTTGAGCGCAGCGTCCGCATCGCCCTCCTTGCGCACGACGAGACCGGGCTTGCGCGCGGCCTCCTCGAGCTCCTTGCGGTAGGCGACCGACTCGTACTTGCCGTTCGGCCCGTCGTCCCAGACGATCTTCAGCGCATCGCGGCCCTTGATCGCCGCACCCGTATTGCGGGCGATCACGGCCACGCCGCCGAGCGGCTGGAATTTCGAGGGCCACGGCCAACCGCGCACCTGCATCACCTTCTCGACGCCCGAGACCTTCAATGCGTCGGCCGGGTCGAACGAGACCGGCTTGCCGCCGGTCACCGGCGGGCGCGCGATGACGGCGTATTTCATGCCGGGCAGCCGCACGTCGGCGCCGTAGCCCGCCTTCCCTGTGGTGATGTCGTGGAGGTCAACGATGCTGATCTGGCCCTTGGTGAGGTAACGGAAATCCTTGGGGTCCTTCAGCTTGAGGCTGTCGACGCTCGGCAAGGATTCCTTGGCTGCGTCGGCTGCGAGCTCGCCGAAGCCGAGCTTGCGTCCGCTCGCGCCGTGAACGACCTCGTGATTGACCGCCTTCACTTCCGTTGCCGGCACGCCCCAGCGCTTGGCTGCGGCCTGCTCCAGCATGATGCGCGCAGAAGCGCCGATCTGGCGCATCGGGATCAGATAGTGCCGCGTGCTGCGGGAGCCGTCGGTGTCCTGGTTGCCGAACTTGACCTCGTCGCCATGGGCCTGCTGGACCTTGACCCTCGACCAGTCGGCTTCCATCTCCTCAGCGACGATCAGCGGCAGGCTGGTGCGCACGCCGGTGCCCATCTCGGAGCGGTGCGCGACGATGGTCACGATGCCGTCGGGCGCGACCGCGACGAACACGCGCGGGTCGACCACGACGCCGTGCGGCATCTTCCCGGCGCCGGTCTCATAGGCGAAGGCCTGGCGCGACATCACGGGCGCGGCGAGCACGAAGCCGCCAGTGACGCCCAGTCCCTTCAGGATGCTGCGGCGGGAAATCTTCTCGATCCTGACATGCTTCTCGAAGCCATGAAGCTTCTTTGGATTGTCGATGAAATTCATGATCACGCCCCCGTCGATGCGAGATGAACGGCGTTCTCGATTCGCTGGTAGCAGCCGCAGCGGCAGATGTTGCCCGCCATCGCCTCGCGGATCTGGTCATGTGACGGCTTTGGATTGTCCATCAGCAGCGCCGCTGCCTGCATGATCTGGCCGGCCTGGCAGAAGCCGCATTGGGGAACGTTGACCTGGCGCCACGCCTTCTGCACGGGATGATCGCCGTTCGGATGCAGGCCTTCGATGGTCGTGACCTCGCGGCCCGCAACGTCATTGACCGAAGTGATGCAGGAGCGGACCGCCTCCTTGTCGACGATGACGGTGCAGGCGCCGCACAGCGCCTGGCCGCAGCCGAATTTGGTGCCGGTCAGCCCGACCTCGTCGCGGAGAAACCAGAGCAGCGGAAGATCCGGGTCGCCATCCCAGCTTTGCTCCTGGCCGTTGATTTTTATCTTGATCATGATCGTTTCTCGCTCTTCTTAAGCCGATGATCCGATGGGCGTGATTGATTGGTGTGGCGGCGTCCGCATCCCCTGCTTCCGCAAGCCCAGGCAACTCCCGGGACGGAGGGGATGACGACGGGTGATGTCTGGGATGTGCTCGATACTTCCCGGTGGATTCTTATTTGATGAATTTCGCGCGGCATCGTGACGAGCGTGATGCTAGCAGAAACCGGACACGGCGGGCATCACAGCCGCTTGTGTTCGCGATCACATTGCATCTGCGATTTGTCAAAAGCTGGGCGCGACCTTCGTTCCCAGCTCGCGCGGCGGAGCAGAGCCTTTATTGCGGGCAAACACAACAAACACAAAAAGGCTTCGTCCGGCAGACTCCGCGCGGACGAAGCAGGAGACCTCAGTCGAGGGAGGGAGAACGCAGGGCGCAAGCTTTGCGAGCTGGCGAGGCTGCGGCATCAGTACAAATCTCGAAGCTGAGGGAACCGGCCGCCTCACGAGCGAATGAAGCGGCAATGCCAACCATTCGGTTCCGGCTCGCTGGCGGTGGTCCAGACCAGCGAGCCGAGAGAGCCGGCGAGGATGCACGCGTTGCCTCAGACAGCCGCTAAGCCGCCTTGTACCTAAGCAGCCTTGTCCCTAAGCGGCCTTGGCCTTCGCGACATGGGTCGCAATCGCGTCCATCAGCGCCGGCGACAGGCAGTCATAGGGCTCGAGCCCGATTTCCTTCAGCCGCGAACGGATGCCGGCCATCTGCTCCGGCTTGACGCCCGATTCGATCACCGAGGAGACGAAGGCGGCAAATTGCGGCGCCTGCGAGCCCTGCTCCTGGAACAGTTCGGGATGGATGAAGTCGAGGCCGTAGAACGGGTGGTCCTTGTTCTCGATACGGCCGTACATGTGCGTGCCGCAGGCCTTGCAGGCGTAGCGCTGGATCACCGCCGACGGATCGACGATCTGCAGCTTGTCGCCGTTCTCGAGCACGGTGACGTTCTGGCGCGGCACCACGGCGACGACGGAGAACATCGCGCCCTGCGGCTTCCAGCACTTGGTGCAGCCGCAGGCGTGGTTGTGCGCCACGTCGCCCTTGATGCCGACCTTGACCGGGTGGTCCTTGCATTTGCAGACCAGCGTGCCGCCGGCAAAGCTGCCGCTGCCTTGTTTCAGGCCATTGTCGATCAAGGGATGGAGAGCAACAGTCATGGGATGATCCTCCTTGTGGGTGATGGTTCTGGTTTAGTAGACGACGACCGAACGGATCGATTTGCCCTCGTGCATCAGGTCGAAGCCCTTGTTGATGTCTTCGAGCTTCAGCACGTGGGTGATCATGGGATCGATCTGGATCTTTCCATTCATGTACCAGTCGACGATCTTGGGCACGTCGGTGCGGCCGCGCGCGCCGCCGAACGCCGTGCCTCTCCAGTTGCGCCCGGTGACGAGCTGGAACGGGCGGGTGGCGATCTCCTTGCCGGCTTCCGCAACGCCGATGATGATCGATGTTCCCCAGCCACGATGACAGCACTCCAGGGCCTGGCGCATCACAGTGGTGTTGCCGGTACAGTCGAAGGTGTAGTCGGCGCCGCCGTCGGTCAGCGTCACCAGATGCTGCACGATGTCGCCGGTTACCTTCTTGGGGTTGACGAAGTCCGTCATGCCGAACTTGCGGCCCCAATCCTCCTTGGAGTCATTGATGTCGACGCCGATGATCTTGTCGGCCCCGGCCATCTTGGCGCCCTGGATGACGTTGAGACCGATGCCGCCGAGGCCGAACACCACGACGTTGGAGCCCGGCGTGACCTTGGCGGTGTTGACGACGGCGCCGACGCCGGTCGTGACGCCGCAGCCGATGTAGCAGCTCTTGTCGAAGGGGGCATCCTCGCGAATCTTGGCGACTGCGATCTCAGGCAGCACCGTGAAGTTCGAGAAGGTCGAGCAGCCCATATAGTGATAGATCGGCTTGCCCTTGTGGGAGAAGCGGCTGGTGCCGTCGGGCATCACGCCCTTGCCCTGCGTCGCGCGGATCGCGGTGCAAAGGTTGGTCTTCCCGCTCAGGCAGCTTTTGCACTGCCGGCATTCGGGCGTGTAGAGCGGGATGACGTGATCGCCAGGCTTCACCGAGGTCACGCCTGCGCCGATCTCGCGGATGATGCCGGCGCCCTCGTGGCCGAGGATCGAGGGGAAGATTCCTTCGCTGTCGAAACCGTCGAGCGTGTAGGCATCGGTGTGGCAGATTCCGGTCGCCTTGATCTCGACCAGAACTTCGCCGGCCTTCGGTCCTTCCAGATCGACCTCGACGATTTCAAGCGGCTTTTTTGCTTCGAAAGCGACCGCGGCACGTGTCTTCATCGTAAGCTCCTCAAATTCTCTCTGCTGGAGATGCCGAGATTTGGTCTCGGCCGAGCTCCAAACGTTCATTTCCTGCCCATGCAGGAGTCTTCTGCCTTTGTATAGGCCTCAGTCTTGTCCTCGTGCTTGCCCGGCCGCGCGCGGCCCCAGGCTTCGTTGGAACGGGCGCGCAGATAGACGTAGAGATCGTCCATGTAGCAGGCCACGTTCGGATTATCGCCGAACGCCGGCATGACGTTCTCCGCGGCGGTGGAGACGTTCTTGCGGCCCGAGGCGACGACGCCGAGGAAGTCGGCATAGCTCATCGTCTTCAGGGAGTCCTTCAATGCCGGCGCGTAGGTCGATCCCATTCCATCCGGGCCATGGCAGACGTGGCAGTCCGAATGATAGCGGCGGTATCCGGAATAGGTGTACCAGTCAACGGTGCCGTCGGCCGAGATCTTATAGGTCGGGTTTCCTTCCTTATCGAGCCACTCACCATTCTCGTTTTGCTTAACGGCGCCCGGGTCGCCCGTGCCGTCCGCGAAAGCAATTCCTCCGGACGCGACCAAGATCATCGCAGCTATTGCAGAGCAGATTCTACGCAAGAGAGTTTTTCCTCGACAGCGTTCGGTGGAGACGAGCCGGCGCGTGGAGTTGATCCACGCGCCGGGACGATATGAGGTTGCGGCTAGTTCGGCAGCGAGAACACGGTCAGCGTACCGCCGAGTGCCGTGTAGTTGCCAAGTGCCGCATAGCCACCGACTGCACCGAGACCGGCGGTCGGATCGGTCAGGCCTGCCGCCAGACCGATACCGGCCCAGCCGCCCACGCCGGAGAGCACCGCGATGTACTGCTTGCCACCGTTCTCATAGGTCGTGACGTTGCCGATGATGCCGGAAGGAGTCTTGAACTTGTAGAGCTCCTTGCCGGTCTTTGCGTCGACCGCCTTCAGGTAGCCTTCGAGCGTGCCGTAGAACACCACGCCGCCGGCGGTCGCGAGCGCACCCGACCAGACCGAGAACTGCTCCTTGTTGGACCACACGATCTTGCCGGTCTTACCGTCCCAGGCGATGAAGTTGCCCATGTTGGCATCGCCCTGCGGCGGATACATCGAGAGCGTCGCACCCACATAGGGCTGGCCCGCGGTGTAGCTGACCTTGAACGGTTCGTAGTCCATGCAGACGTGGTTGGTCGGAACGTAGAACAGCTGCGTGTCGGGCGAGTAGGCTGCCGGCTGCTCGTCCTTGGTGCCGAGCGCGGCCGGGCAGATGCCCTTGGTGTTGTGATCCTCGCCGCCCTTTTCGGTCGAGGCCGCGTCAAGAACCTTCGGACGACCATAGTTCGGCGAGTTCTTGTCCATGTCGACACCGGAGGTCCAGTTCACCTTCGGATCGTACTTCTCGGCGACCAGCAGCTCGCCGGTTGCACGATCCAGCGTGTAGCCGAGACCGTTGCGGTCGAAGTGCGTCAGCAGCTTGCGCGCCTGGCCGTTGATCTGCTGATCCGAGAGGATCATCTCGTTGACGCCGTCGTAGTCCCATTCGTCATGGGGCGTCATCTGATA
Source organism: Bradyrhizobium sp. CB82 (assembly GCF_029714405.1). NCBI lineage: Bacteria > Pseudomonadati > Pseudomonadota > Alphaproteobacteria > Hyphomicrobiales > Nitrobacteraceae > Bradyrhizobium > Bradyrhizobium sp. CB82. The sequence continues at coordinate 2,834,552 of NZ_CP121650.1, forward strand.
GACCCATTTGGCCACGCCGGTGTCGGGATTGCGCGCCCAGATCGTCATCGACCATTTGTTGTCGCCCGGACGCTGCTTCGGATTCCAGGTCGAGGGATTGCCCGATCCGTAATAGATCAGGTTGAGCTCGGGATCGTAGGAGATCCAGCCCCAGGTGGCGCCGCCGCCGATCTTCCACTGATCGCCCTGCCAGGTCTTGAGGCTCGAGTCCTTGCCGATCGGCTTGCCCAGAGCCGTGGTCTTGTCGTCGACCAGGATCTGATCATCCGGCCCTTCCGAGTAGCCACGCCAGACCTGCTTGCCGGTCTTGAGGTCGTAGGCCGTCATGTGAGCCTGCACGCCGAATTCGCCGCCGGAAATGCCGATCAGCACCTTGTCCTTGACGACCATCGGCGCCGAGGTCCCGGTCTCGCCCTTGGTGGGATCGCCGTTCTTCACAGTCCAGGCGACCTGGCCGGTCTTGGCATCGAGCGCAACCAACGTGGTGTCGGCCTGGTGCAGGAGGATCTTTCCGTCGCCATAGGCTAGACCGCGGTTAACCGTGTCGCAGCACATCACCGGGATGACGTTCGGATCCTGCTTGGGCTCGTACTTCCAGACGATCCTGTTCTCGTTGGAAAGGTCAAGGGCGTAGACCTTGTTCGGGAACGGCGTATGGACGTACATCATGTTGCCGATGATCAGCGGGCCGCCTTCATGGCCGCGCAGTACGCCGGTCGAGAAGGTCCAGGCGACCTGAAGCTTGCCGACATTCTGTGCGTTGATCTGATTCAATTTCGAATAGCGGGTGTTGGCATAGTCGCCCGTCGGCATCACCCAGTCTTTCGGGTTCTGCGACATCTTGATCAGTTCATCATTTGCTGAAGCGTTGCCGACGGCCAAAGCCGCGGCAGAGCCAAGAAACGTCGCCAGTAGCACCTTGCGCATAGTCATTCCTCCTAGGTCTCGTTTATTGTTTCTGAAGCATTGCGTACCGCTGGGCATTGGGGGTCCAGCGTCTGCTCGTGCAGGGCGGTCACGATTGGGACCAGAAACGATGCTGTGCTGTTTCCTCCTCCTGGTATGAGCCCACGGGTCCGCTTGTGAGGTGCGGCCCGTTTCTTTGTTGTTCCTGCCGCAATCCGTAACCGGTTCGCAAACGGGAAACTTGCCCAAGAGGGAAGGGCATTTGCTTGACAGCGCAAAGGCCAGAACTTTTTGATTTTGCAGTAGCGAATTCAGCGGCTTCTGTGCTGCCTGGCGGCGGGCACCCGACTCAGGTTCCCCTTGACGGCGCTGCAACTAAGGCGGAGGATCATCAATCAAGGATGGCAGACGGAGCACTGGCGCTTGCTCCAAAGACCGCCCTAATTTGAGGTAAACGTCGCTTCATCGTGACAGGGGGCCTCTGGCGGCCCCATCACGATTTGAGTCAAATCAGTGGCTGGGATCATGTCCGACACAATACACACACTCAGCACGACCGGGCTGACGCCGAAAAGGCAGATCCAGAGCTGGGTCGACGGGCTGACCAGTCTGTGCGGCCATTTCGACGTCGATCCGCTGGAAGCATCATCGCTCGAGGGACGGATCGACTACACCACCATATCGCGCCTGAAACTCTGCCAGATCGAGGTTAGCCAGCATCGCATCGCGCACACGGATGCGCGCGCGAAGGCCAATGAGCATCCCTACATCAAGATCCATTTCCAGACCTACGGCATTTCCTATTTCGAGCAGGACGGCCGCCACATCGAGCTGATGCCCGGCGACATCATCGCCTATGACGTGTCCTGTCCGCATTCGATCATCAGCCCCGCCTTCACGCGGCACGATGTGGTGATCGTGCCGAAGTCGCTGCTGCGCGATCGCGGCTTCCCGTCGCAGCGGATGCCCGCCTGCAAGCTGTCGGCGCGCACCGGCATGGGGCGAATCGCCCACGACTTCGTCCACGCCACCTTCGACGAGGCCGCAAAGCTCTCGGCGAACAGCGCGGTCGGCGTCGCAGATTCGCTGATCGACCTCCTGCTGCTGCCGCTGCGCGAGGCCGACACGATGTTCGATCGGGTCGGGCCCGAGGCGATGTATGTGCGCGCCCAATTTTTCATCCGCGAGCACCTGCGTGATCCGGATTTGTGCATCGACCAGATTTCCGCCGAGCTCGGCTGCTCCAAGCGCTATCTGCACATGCTGTTCAGCGAACGCGGCACGACGGTGAGCGACTACATCTGGCAGGCCCGCCTTCAGAACTGCCGTCAGGAGCTCGAGGCCCACGTCGGCAAGACCATCACCGACGTCGCCTTCTCCTGGGGCTTCTCGAGCTCGTCACATTTCAGCCGCGTGTTCCGGAAGTACTTTGGCGTCGTGCCGTCGTCGATCCACAAGGCACAGCTGAACGCCGTTTCCTCTGAAGAGCATTAGCTGCGGCTGCGCGGCGTCCGCTTCATCGGTCGCAAATGAGCCTCTCACGACAAAGCTCGTGACGGCCCGCCGCCCTTCTGAATGACACGCCAGACAGTCTCCTCGGCCTCGCCGCGATGAGGCCGAACGTGCCGCCCGTGATCACGTTGACCACGCACTGCTCGACAATTCCGCTTGGCCCCTCCGGCGAACGACGCCGCAAGGCGATGAAGAAGCAGCGCAACGGATGTCGTCACCTCTGGATGATCTGCTTCCAGACGTCGCCGAGGATCGCGGGCTCGCGCGGCGGCAGGTAGGTGAGCCCGGCCTGCTTGCCAAACTCGGCCATCTTGCCTTCTGCCATGAGTTCGGCAAGCGCCTTGTTGACCGCAGAGATCAAAGCGGGATCGCTGGAGAGCCCGACGTAGCCGCGATTGGCGGCGATCGGATAAAAATAGCCGGACGCGGTGATCGCAGTGTCGGGATGGGCGGCGCGGTGGGCGTCGAAGCGGGCGAGGTCCAGCAGTGTCGCATCATAGTCGCCGCGGTCGAGCGCGCCGAGGAGATCGTCGCGGCCGGGGACGAGATGGGTGATGCTGTCGATCAGCCGCCCTTTGTCGAAGGTCATCAGAATGGCGTCGCCCAGCGATCCGCTTTCGATCACGAGGCGGAGACCTGCGAGGTCGCCGATGTCGCTGATCTTGCGATCGCGCGCCTTCGGACCGAGCACGACCGTCATCGGCGAATGGATGTAGGGCTGACTCGGCGCGAGCACGCCCAGAGCGACACGGCGCCGACGGTCCTCGCGGGTGGCGCCGTCGAAATCCGGAAGCCTTGCCGTCTTCATGCCGGGCACGACGAGGGAATCGCGGGTCAGCGCGTAGCTGCCGACCAGCGCGCAGCGTCCGTCCGACAGCAGCGCGTTGGCCTCGAGCTGCGGGCTCGAATCCTCATCCAACCTGCTTTCGAACCACTGGATCTGGAGCGGCCGGTCGAGCCGCTGCGCGATCGCCTGCGCCAGCGTCACGTCGAAGCCCGTGCCGGGCTTGCTGCGGTGATGCACGGACAGCGGCGGCCGGTCCTCGTCGAGGCATACTCGCAAGGGATCGGCCGCATCGGCGATTGTTGTGAGAATCGCAAACATCGCGGCAAGGCCGAACGCTCCAAGCCGAAGTCTCATGGCCGTCTCCGGCTCGAAATGTAGGCCCAGAGGTCGGTGATCTCGTCCTCGCTGAGGATGTCGCCCCACGGCGGCATCTTGTTGTTCTTGCCGTTCTTCACCGTGGTGACGAACCGCGTCTTGTCGTCGGGGAAGGCGCGCAGGTCCGGCGTGATGGTGCCGGAGTTCATCATGCCGGGGCCGTGGCAATGCGAGCATTTTTCGGCGTAGGTCGCCTTGCCGTGGTCGATCTGCGCCTGAACGGGATTGCCATTCGGTTCATCCGCGGCGCGGACGATCGCCACCGACGCAACAGCCAGCCCCCCGACGGCGGCGAGTGTCGCCGCCGTCCTGATCAAAGTCTCTTTCAGCACGTCGAACCCTTGGTTATTGCTTGATCGCGAAAACCCACAGGGAGCCGCCGGGCGGCACCTTGGCGAGCCGCTCGTCACCGGAGAACAGCGAGTAGACGCCGCCATAGCCGCTTGTCACCGCGACATACTGCACGCCGTCCTGTTGCCAGGTCACCGGCTGTCCCTCGATGCCGGAGCCGGTCTGGAACTGCCAGAGCTTCTTGCCGCTGTCGGCATCGAAGGCCTCGAACTCACCGGTAAGCGAACCCGTGAACACCACGCCGCCCGCGGTCGACAACACGCCGGAGAAGCGCGGAATGTCGCTGGCCGCTTCCCACTTCGCCTTGCCGGTCAGGGGATCGATCGCCTTGAGATGGCCGCGCGGTCCGTCACCGAACTCCCAGGGATCGGTGAGATCCATGCCGAGATACCATTCACCCTGCTTGAAAGTGACCGGTTCGGCCTTGTACTTGCCGCCGAAGTTGAGCGTGTTGGCGTAAGCCAAGCCGGTCTGCGGATTGAACGACATCGGCTCCCAGTTCTTGCCGCCGAGGACCGACGGATAGACCGTGACTTTCTTGCCCTCGCGCGCGTCCCTCGCGACATCAGTCTCGATCGGCCTGCCGGTCTTCATGTCGACGCCGGTCGCCCAGTTGACGTTCACGTAGGGATTGGCCGCGAGCAGCTTGCCGTTGGTGCGATCGAGTACGTAGAAGAAGCCGTTGCGGTTGGCGTCCATCAACACCTTGGTCGGCTTGCCCTCGACGTTCATGTCGGCAAGCACCATTTCGGCGACCGAATCATAGTCGAACGGATTGTTCGGCGAGAACTGGTAGTGCCACTTGATTTTGCCGCTCTTTGGATCGAGCGCCAGCACCGAGCAGGTGTAGAGATTGTCGCCCGGACGCACCGCCGCGTTGAACGGGCCCGGATTGCCGATGCCCCAATAGACCGTGTTCAGCTCCGGATCGTAGGAGCCGGTGATCCAGGTCGAGCCGCCGCCGAGCTTCCAGGTATCGCCCTTCCAGGTGTCGCCGCCCGGCTCATCCGGAGAGGGGATCGAATGGATGCGCCAGAGGTGCTTGCCGGTCGCGGGATCCCAGCCGTCGATGAAGCCGCGGGTGCCGAACTCGGCGCCGGAGATGCCGGTGATGACGACGCCGTCGGCCACCAGCGGGGCCACCGTCATCGAATAACCTTCCTTGATGTCCGCGGCCTGCGCGCGCCACAGCTCTTTGCCAGTCTTGGCATCGAGCGCGATCACATTGGCGTCGAGCGTCGTGCGGAAAACCTTGCCGTCGTACAGCGCCGCGCCGCGATTGATGATGCCGCAGCAGACGATGCGCGGTGTTTCGGCGGGATACTCGACCTTGGTCTTCCAGAGCTGCTTTCCAGTCTTGGCGTCGACCGCCATGGTCGCGTTGTGCGAGGTCACATAGATCACGCCCTGGTACACCAGCGGCTGCGATTCCTCGCTGCGATCATCGTTGAAGCTGTAGTTCCAGACCGGGACGAGGTTCTTGATGCTGTCCTTGTTGATCTGATTCAGCGTCGAGAAGCGCTGAAGATTGTAACCCATCCCGTAGTTGAGAACATTCGATGTGTCTGACGCACCCTTGTTGAGTTGTTCTGTGGTCTGGGCATTCACACCCGTCGACGCAAGCATGACGAGGCTCGCGGCCATCGCAAAGCGTTTCATCCGTTCCTCCCAATGTGCGCGCCTTTTGACGCTGCAGTCGCAACACTCCGATGGAACGCAAAATGCGTCAACACGAAAGTCGGAAACGCGCTGCCGAATTGTTGGACACCGGGTGGCAGTTACCCCTGGTAAACCGCTCGCCGTTTCGCACCGCATACAAGGGTGCCGGCACGAAATTCCGCGGCACGAAGATCGTCCCCGCCACGTCTTCGCCAGCTTTGCGTGTGCACGACGAGCCGCGTAGACTTCGAATCATGGTGCCGGTTGGCGACTATTTCGATTCCATTGGCCAGCCGGGTGCTCTAGCCGGGAGGTTTTCGATGATATCGCGTCGATCCATTGCATTCGCAGTTGCAGCCACATTGCTCGGCGGTCCGGCCTGGTCGGCATCGCCAAACGCCATCAAGATGTTCGACACGGACAATGACGGCACGCTCGATCTCGCCGAGGTGAAGAAGGCCGCGGCCGCGGCCTTCGCCAAGCTCGATCCTGATCATGACGGCACGCTCGACGCGCGCGAGCTGCGCGGACGGTTGACCCCCAAGGAGCTCGCCGCCGCCGATCCGGATCACGACGGAACGCTGACGCTCGACGAATATCTCGCCGTCGTGGAGCAGCGTTTCAACGCGGCCAATCCCGACAAGGATGGAACGCTCGACGCCAAGGAACTGAAGTCGCCCGCAGGACGTGCCCTGCTGCGCCTGCTCAAATGAGCGCGCAACTGCGGCTTCAAGCTTGCGTCCTGTTTGTTGGCGCGCCGAGAATGACGCGAGCCAGCATCCGCTGACAGTACGATGAATCGCGCCAGCGGTGAGACGGCTGCGTCGTCGGAAGATGCGCAGCGGCAGATGCAGAGTCAGCCGACCGCGGCACAACGCGCCGAAAGCGCAATGGCCGATCCGCAAACAGCCGGCAAGGGTTGTTGAAGGTGCGCTGACATCAGCCGACATCGGTGTCGGGAAGATCTCCCGGCGGTTCGGACTCGGGAAAGTCTCCCGATGCATCGCACAAGGCTGCGCGGGCTTGTCCAAAAGTGAAGATGCTTTGCCCCAGAGAGAACTAGTTCGCGAGGAATCGAACAAGAAATGTTCGGCGCGAGATTACATGCTTGCGTGATTGGCGATGCAGCCCTAGGTTTCGCCTCGCGCGATGTCGCGCTCAATACCTTGGGAGACCCCGAATGGCTTGGAAAGCTCCGAAGATCGTGGAAGTGTCGGTCGGCATGGAAATCAACATGTACGCCTGCGCTTCGCGCAAGTAAGACGACCATCCTGACGACCTGCCGCGGCTTCAACGGCCAACACCGTTGAAGCCGTGGCGGTGTCAGCGAGTCCCGATGTCTCCACACGCGCGTCGGATTGAACGCTCTCCTCCCTGAAGTCGTGGTGGCCTGAAGCCGGGCCGAGCCGGCTTCGACAGTCACGCTCCAAAATCTCGACTCAACGGCCGCCGCACTGTGTTACGCTGCCCCTTGGTCAGCGCTATTGCCGCTTCTGGGGCGGCGCGCGCTTGCGGGAGCGGGGATGCGGCGGATTGCACTGGGCGGTTTTATTGTCGTCGCATGCGGTTTCGCACTCGCGCCGTTCTGCACGCATGCCGAGGAGGGATTTGATACCGAGCACATCTTTGGCTTCATGATCGGATCGGATGTCGGCAATCCCGGCGAGCGCGAATTCCAGAGCCAGACGACGGGGCGGTTCGGGAAGGGCGGCGGGAGCTATCGCGCGGTCGGCCAGGAAGTCGAGATCGAGCTGGTGCCGCTGCCGAACTTCCGCGTCGAGATCGGCAGCACTGTCGCGCTGCATGACATCACCGGCGTCCCCGATATCGATGACCGCCGTCAGCTCAACTTCCAGGGGTTTTCGCTCGACCTGCGCTATCGTCTGCTCGATCGCGAGACTGCGCCGTTCGGGATGACCATCGCCGCGGAAAGCCATGGCGAGCGGATCGACGAAATGACGGGCGCGAAGGCGCGCAGCTACGGCACCGACTTCACCCTCGCATTCGATCGCGAGATCATTCCGAATTTCGCGATCGGCGCGCTCAACCTGATCTATCAGCCGGATTGGACGCGGTTCGAGATTCCCGACATATCCGACAAGAGCTCCACCCTCGGCGCGGCGTTCGCCGGTATGATGCGCGTGGGTCCGAACATGCTGCTCGGCGGCGAGTTGCGCTATTTCCGGCAGTATGAGGGCATCGGGCTCGGCGACCTCGCCGGCCAGGCGCTGTTCGTCGGCCCGACCGCCTATTTCCAGCTCTCCGAGCGCTCGCGCCTGACAGCAAGCTGGAGCACGCAGGTGTGGGGACGCCCTGCGGGAACGGGCGCCAATCTCGACCTCGTCAATTTCGAGCGCCACCAGGCGCGATTGGTGTTCGGCGTCAATTTCTAGAGCATGATCCGGAAAAGTGTGAAGCGGTTTTCCCTCGCGACAAACGCGGAATGCGTTTGCGCGGAGATCATGCTCAAACAACAACCTAAAGCGCGATGCCCAGTCTCATCGCGCTTTAGACCCGGTTCCGCGCTGCTTTCTCACGCCGGTTTGAAACTTCCGGCGGCGCCGGGCGTATGCTATCTCTTGGCGACTATGAGGGATTTCAGACATGAATCCGATTGACCTGATTGTGACTGTCTGCGCGGTGCTTTCGCCGGCGACCTGCGAGGAGCAGCATCTGGTGTTCGCCTATGGCGGCTCGCCGGCGCAGTGCGCCATGGCGGCGCCGCCCTATATCGCGCAATGGGTCGGCGAGCATCCGAAGTGGCAGGCCGTGCGCTGGCGCTGCGAATATCCGCACGGCAACGACCGTGCGGATGCGGGCGGCGCAAAGCCCGCCTAAGAGTCGCCGCGCTATTTGGTGCAGTCCTTCAGGTCCTTGTCGGCAATCGAGAACACCGCGTCCGCTCGGATCTCAATATCGCGGACGACACACTGCCGCGAGTTGGGATAGCTGACCTTGGCATCATAGCGGCCGGGCTCGACGCCGGTGATGCGCAGCCGCTCGTCATGGTCGACCTCCTTGTCCTTGTCGTTCAAGGTCTGGTTTGGTCCCCACTCGGTCTTGCCGGCGGGCGAGAGCTGGAAGCCGGAAATGGTGTCCGAAGTCAGATTCCAGAGCCGGATGCCTTTGCCCTTGCTCTGCGCGGCGGCCTCGCCCGCACATGCCATCACCACGATCAAAGCCAGACACCAACGCATCATCAGCCGCTCCTCCTCATGCCGTCATTCTCTGATGACGCGCTCGAGGTTCCTTGCCTTGTCGAAATTCTTCGCGCGGTCAAGCCCGATCGGCGCGATCAGCTTCGTCGAGACGAGATCGGCGCCCTCGAAATCGGCGTCGGTGACGGTCGCGCCGCTCAGATCCGCGCCGCCGAGCTGGGCGCCCTTGAGCGAAGCGCCGGTCAGGTCGGCGCCCTTGAGCACGGCGAATTCGAGATCGGTGCGCGACAGGTCGGCGTTGCGTGCATTCAGTCCCGAGAGCTTCGCCGAGCGCAACACCGTCCGCATCAAGCCCATCGACTGGTTGCGCATGTCGGCGCCGAGCTGCGCGTCCGCGATGGACGCGCCAATGAGGCTTGCGCCGGAAAGGTCGGCGGCGATGCGTGCCCCGGTCAGATCGGCGCCGTCCAGACGAGCGCGCGCCATCTGCGAGGCGAACAGATTGGCGCCCTTCAGGCTTGCGCCGGTGAGGTCCGCCTCCAGCAGCCAGGCCTGGTCCAGGATCGCCCGATCGAGCCGCGCGCCCGCGAGCTTCGTCTTGTTGAGCCGCGCCGCGCGTAAGATGGCGCCGGAGAGGTCCAGGCCGGAGAGGTCGAGGCCCGACAGCCGCTTGCCGGTGAAATCGGCTGGCGCTGCCGCGCTCGCTTTGGCCAGCACGGCTTCGACCTCCGGCCTCGTCATTTCGGCCGTGACCATCGCCGGCGAGGTGAGGTCGAGGTCGCGCATCATGTCCTGCGCGTTTGCCGCAGACGCGACGAGCGCGAGACCGAACATCGTCAGGGCGACCGTTCGCTTCATGATCAAACTCCGCCGCCGGACCGTTTAGCACGTCAGCGTACGGGACGACTACGAGGCATCGCGCCCGGCGCGCTCGCCTTGCGTCCGCCGCACGAGGCCGGCCTTGATCGCGGCGATCTCGGCCTCGCCCCGCGCGCCGCGGGGGATGCCGATGGGCACCTCGGCCAGGATCCGCGCCGGCCGCGGCGACAGGAAGAACAGGCGGTCGCCAAGGCGCACCGCGTCGTCCAGGCTGTGCGTCACCAGGAGCGTCATCACCGGCCGGCTTGCGACCAGCGTTGCGATCTCCTCCCGCAAGCGGCCGGCCAGCGCATCATCGAGCGAGGCGAGGGGTTCGTCGAGCACCAGCAGGTCGGGCTCGACGGCGAAAGCGCGGGCGAGCGCGACGCGACGCGCAAGCCCGAGCGACAGTTCGCCGGGATAATGGCTGCGATGGGCTTCCAGCTCGAGGATCTTGAACAGTTCGGAAAGCTTGAGGTCGTCGACCTCGGGCGCCGCCAGCCGCACGTTCTGCTCGACCGAGCGCCACGGCAGCAGCCGCGGCTCCTGGAACACCATACCGATGCGCGCGTTCGGCGGCCGCCTGATGTCGCCCCGGAAATCGCGGTCGAGACCCAGGATGATGCGCAGCATCGTGCTCTTGCCGCAGCCGGACGGGCCGACGAGGACGCCGACCTCGCCCGCGCCGAGCGAGAACTTGACCGGGGCGAGCACCTCGTGCGTCCCACCGGCCGCGCTGGTGAAGGTCTTGCCTAAAATGTCGACTTCAAGCCGCACGGGGCCGCCACCGGGTTGAGCGGGTTTCAAACGGCTGCACCAGCAGGGTTTCGATGACGAGCACGACGGCGGCAAAGGTCAGCGAATAGGCGAGCAGGCGCGGGGTGTCGAAAAGCTGGAAGGCGACGCCGATCTCGAAGCCGACGCCATTCGGCCGTCCCAATAATTCGGCGACCAGCACGATCTTCCAGACCAGCGACAGGCCGGAGCGCGCGGCGGCGGCGACGTAGGGCGCAAGCTGCGGCAGCACGACATGGCGGAAGGTGCGCCAGCGCGACATCGCAAACACACTCGCCATCTCGTCCAGGGAGCGGTCGAGCGCCTTGGTGCCCTCGCGCAAGGTAACCACCGCGGTCGGCAGCTTGTTGATGGCGATCGCCGCGATTGCGGCGGCTTCGGTCAGCCCGGCCCAGATATAGGCGAGCACGATCACGACCAACGCGGGCAGGTTGAGCAGCAGGATCAGCCAGGGATCGCCGAGCCGGTCAGCGAGCTTGTTCCGGCCCATGAGATAACCGATCGCGCTGCCGAGCGACATCGCGAGCACGAAGGAGAGCGTGACGCGCGCCAGCGTCGCGCCAAGATGCAGGAACAACGCGCCGGAGGCCGCCTCCGCGATCATCACGTCGAGCACCGCAGGCGGCGAGGGCAGTTTCGCCCCGCCGACGAACAGGGCGGCGATCCACCAGATCGCGAGAAACAGCGCAAACGAGACGAGACGCAGCAACGTCAGTCTCCGCCGGATGCGTGATAGAAGGTGCCGGGATCGAGATCCGGTGCGGGGCCGACCAGGTCGCGGCCACCGACCTCGGCAAGCACGCGATAGAGCACGCGCGCATCGGCCTCTTCGTCATCGATGCTCCGGTGCGGAATGCCGTCGCGATAACGGTTGCGATAGGTCTGGAGCAGGGTGGGATCGCTGGTGCCGGTCAGCGGTACGACCTTCTCCCATGCCGCATCCGAGGTCGTCAGCAACTCCTTGGCCTTGCGCGTCATTGCGATGAATCGCGTCACGACGTCGCGGTGGCTCGCCGCCCAGCCTTCGTCGAAGACGTAACCGACAGCGGCGACCGGTCCCTTGGCGCCGAGCTTGGGGAGAATCTCCTCGATGCCGGCGAGGCGGCGAAAGCCCTTGGCCTCGAGCTGGGCGCAGAAATTCCAGAAATTCAGGCTCGCATCCATCTCGCCGTCGAGCGCCTTGGCGGCGAGCAGCGGCGGGGCGCCATAGACGATGCTCGCGTCCGATTTGAGGTCGATGCCGTCCTGCTTCATCCGTGCCTGTAGCAGCAGCCAGCTCTTGTCGATGGCACCGCCGGCGACGCCGAGCTTGCGGCCCTTCAGGTCCGCGAGCGTTTTGATCGGCGAAGAGGCCGGCACCATCACCGCGCCCAGCGCGCTGGAATAGGGATAGAAAGTCAGCTTGGCGCCGAGCGCGCGCTCGCGCGACACCCACAGCCAGTCCGACAGCATGATGTCCGCATTGCCGGCGCGCATCGCGATCCTGCCGGCCTCGGTGCTCGCAAGCTCGGTGACCTCGAGCGACAGATTGGCGGCCTTGTCGAGGCCTTGGTCGCGGATCGCAGCCAGTTCCCAGGAGAATGTCCCGGTTTTCTGAACCGCGAGGCGGATTGTGTCCGCAGCACGGCCGGTCCCGCCTTGCGTCAGCGCGAGAGCGATCGATACGGCCAATGTTCGAACCAGGCGTCCCATCACTTCCAGGCCATTTCCTTAAGACGTGTGCTTTTCAGGACAATAGGCATAGCATAGTTTCCATCGCAACCAGCGGGAGGACGGCCATGATCTCAGCACGACTGCCACGACCGATCCTCGCCGCGTTGGCCGTGCTCGCCGTCACCGCGATGGCCGCGCGGGCCGAGGAGGCCAATGATTACCCGACCGCGGCGCGCGCCGAATACGTCTATGGTTGTATGAAGGCCAATGGCGAGACCCGGCAGGCGATCGAGCAATGCTCCTGCTCGATCGACGTCGTCGCCTCGATCGTGCCCTATGAACGATATGTCACCGCGGAAACCGCGCTCAGCATGTCACAGGTACGTGGAAACCTCGGCACCCAGTTTCGCACCTCCGAGCTGGCGACCTCGGCCGTCAACGATCTGAGGCGCGCCCAGGCCGAGGCCGAGGTAAGGTGTTTTTGATGCTTGCAGCACGGGCGGTGCTTTCCCTTCTGCCCCCTTGTGGGACAAGGTGGCATAGGCGGCCTTCGGCCGTGCCATTCTTTAGAGACGCAGATGCTTCGCATCGGCTATGGCGCCGGATGAGGGGTATCGATCGGCACGCTCGGCTGAAAGAGGATCGCCCGCGGAGAGAACCGCTCACCCGTCTCGCCGCCGCGCGTCGATCTACCCTCTTTGACAACCCGATCTCGCTGTCCGGTGGCCGAAAGGCTAACTATGCTGCGACAGAGTGTTTTCCCCCGCTCGAAAACCGTTACAATGTGCTCGCGCTGGATTTCAGAGGGCTGAGCTAATGCCGATTTATCGGTTGCTCCAAAACCTCCCGATGGGGCCGGAGGAGGTTAACCGTATGACGACGGCTTTCGAGAAAGCGCTGCGTACCATCGGCATCAAAGACCGCAACGACCCTATGGCCGAGATGATCGCGAAGAAGGTCGTCGAGATCGCGCAAACCGGCGTGCGAGACCCGGTTGAGATTTCCGCGCAGGCAGTCCGCGAGCTTGGCATGTAGTGAGCCGGGGGATGAGGCGAAGGCGTTGCAACGGCCACCGGATGATGCGCGCAGGCCCGTGACGCGCGGTGCGGAGAAGGAAGATCGAGCCTATCATCTCGATAGATCGAGATCGGGCAGAGAACTCGATCTTCACCGCGCGGGTTCTTGCGCGCGGGTTCTTGGCGGTAGCTCGTATTCGCTCTACACAGCGACTATCGCCTTAAGCACAATGAAGCGAGATCAACATCGCAAATGGGCGGACATGTCGAGCCTCCCGTCGCTTCGACATGGTGAGACTTACACGCAATCATCATGGCGCGCGATGCGGTTAAGGCGAGGCGCGGTGTGCCTAGCCTCATAATCTCAGCAGCCCGACAAGAGGTTGTTCGGCTACGTCCTATCCGGAGGGGTCATCATCGTTTTGATGCTGAGCAAGCGCCTCGGGCCAGCCGGCCCCTTCCAGCGGCTGGAGAGGCATGGCGGGGCCGGTGGTCCGATGGGCTGGCGCACGGAGCGCGCCCGCACCGCCAAGCTAAGCCAAATCGGGCGCTCCTGATGTTACTTTTGGGCGGAATGGGCGTAATTGTAATGTTCCCCGCGAGGAACGGGAGCCGCAATGAGGGACATGCAGGCTCGCGTTCGGCGATGATGCTGGCAGAAAATCTGCAACCGTAAAGGCGACCGTCACAAAGCAAAATGGCCGCAGATTGCTCTGCGGCCCACCGGAATGAAGTATTTTTCCGTTACCTAAATTGCCAGCCCCGGTGCGAACCGCGTCGTAGCGCGAATTGAGTTGCAATGTAATCCGCACGTATACGGTAAGTTGAAGCTCGCAGAACGACGAGCGCTATGGCCGCACGGTTCAGGGGAACGCAGCACCCCATCACGTCCCCGGCTTCTCGACATCCCATTCGTTCCGGAACTCGTGCCCGTCCGTATCCTTCGCCTCGGCGCTAAAATGCTTCGCGCCGTTGGAGACGTAGGTGAAGCGGATGTTGGGATCCTCCGAGATCGAGATGCCGCCTTCCACCGCGAGCACGAGGCTGCCGCCCTGCCACAGCTTGAGCTCATTCACGAAGAAGGCGGGAATGTAGAGCTGCGTGACCTGATCCATCTGCAAGCCGGAATTGTTGGGATGGCCGATCATGATCTGCGCCTCGCGGATCCGGCTGGCGGGCGCGTCGTTGGCGCGCGCGAATTGCCGGTAGCGCATCTGGCCGAGGCGATTTTTGGCTTCCTCGGCATTCTTCACGGCCGGCGCCGAGCAGCCGCCGGACGCCTTTACATAGGTCTTGCTCACATAGAGCTGCCCGTCGCTGAGTTCGGCGACGGCGTGGACATCGGTATAGTTGTTGACGCGCACGCGCGTCGAGATCTCCGAGACATTGGCATCGAGCCCGAGCGCGAACTTCGCCGCCATCGGCGCCGGGTTGCGGTCGATCACCAGCGTGATCGCGCGGATCCGGCGGCTGTCGCCAGGCGAAAGCTTTGCGCGCAGCGTGACCGGCACGATGGCCGCATCTTCCGCACGATGGGGCATCTCGATGCCGATGACGTCATTGCCGTCGTTCATGGGACGGTTGTTGAAGATGTCCTGTACGAGGCCCGGCCAGGGATCATAGGCCTCCTCGGCACGCGCGGGCAGTGCGGCGAGGGCCATGCCGAGCAGCGTGGCCGCAAAGGTCAGGCGAAACGAATGTTTGATCATGCGCGCGGCTCTCGCGGAGACGAAGCAGGGCGGCAACGTAGCGCGACCGCTACTCCCATTCAATTTCCGAAAATGCTGCGGTTGCGTTGCGGGCATTGTAGTCGTCGAACAATTGCCAGCGCCCACGCTCGCTTGCGCCCGCCTTGTCCGCGGCCGCCCGGATCGGCTCGCCCTTCTGATTGAGCGCGCGGACATCGGCGAGCAAGGCTTCCAGGTAGCGTCGCTCATCGGCGAGCGCTGCGGGCCAATCGCTCACGGGACCGTGACCGGGAACGACGCGTTGCGCCGGCAAGCTTTCGAGTTGCTTGAGCGCACCGAGCCAACCGCGGATGCTGCCATCCATGACGGGAACATGGTCGAGGAAGACGAGATCGCCGGCAAACAGCGTTTTGCTCGTCTCGTCCAGCACCGTCAGGTCATTGTCGCTGTGCGCGGCCGGCCACGCCTTGAGGGCGAGAGTGCGCGATCCCAGGTCGAGCTGCAACGTGTCGGTGACGAGCAGCGTCGGCGGCACGATTCTGACGGGATCGATCAGCTCTGCGCCCATGGTGCGGCGGAAATTGTCCAGATAGAACGGCCCGCGTGTCGCAAGTGCCTGCGGGAGCTTGGCATGGCCGACGAAGCTCGTGCCATCGCGCATGAAGGCTTTATTGCCGAAGACGTGGTCGGGATGGCCGTGGGTGTTGATGACGTAGCGGATCGGCTTGTCGGTCCGCGCCCGCACGGCGGCGAGCAGCGCCTCGCCCTCGCGGACGCTGCCGCCGGTGTCGATCACCGCGACCGCGTCCTTGCCGATGACGAAGCCGACATTGGCGATGGCGCCCTCGTTCTCGAAGTTCATGAGGGCAATTGACCCTGCGTGCACGAAAATTCCGGGGGCGACTTCGCTCACAGGCAATTCAGGCGGGGTTGCGCGTGCTAGCGTCGGCAGCAGGACGAGCACCGCGATCATCCGAGCGACATGCGCCATTTTTACGCCTCAGTTCCGATCGTCGCGCGGCATTGCACTGCAACAAGTCGAGTCATCAAGCGAAGTCATCCAGAAACTTCGCAAACCATGGCGCGTAACGTGATCCATGGCTAGCATTCGATCAAGAAAGCGGGAGGAAGCGCGATGACGGAAGCCGGACGACATCGTCGCTGGTTGTTCTCGGTGTTGGCGATTGCTGCACTATCTGTTGCTGACGGCGCCGCGCGCGCACAGACCACCGACAGCGGCGATCTCTCGTTCGAATTGGTCGATCCAAAAGTGCTGCGCGTCTGCGCCGATCCGCGCAACCTGCCGTTCTCCAACGAGAAGGGCGAAGGTTTCGAGAACAAGCTTGCGGAATTCTTCGCCGACAAGCTCCAGAAGAAGCTCGACTACGTCTTCTTCCCGCAGGCGACCGGCTTCGTGCGCATGACGCTGGGCGCGCATCGCTGCGACGTCATCATGGGCTTTCCACAAGGCGACGATCTCGTCCAGGGCACCAATCCGTATTACCGCACCTCCTATGCGCTGATCGCCAAGGCCGGCAGCGGACTCGAGAACGTGGACACGCTTGAGGACGAGCGGCTGAAGGGCAAGCATATCGGCATCATCGCGGGCACGCCGCCGGCGACCAACATGGCGATCGCGGGCCTGATGACGAACGCAAAGCCATATCCTCTGATGATCGACACCCGCTTCGACAATTCGGCGCAGGCGATGGTCGACGATCTCACTGCAGGCACGATCGATGCCGGCGTGCTGTGGGGCCCGATGGCCGGCTTCTACGCCAAGAAGGCGACGCAGCCGCTCCATGTCACCCCGCTGGTGAAGGAAACCAGCGGGCCAAAGCTCGTCTATCGCATCGGCATGGGCGTGCGTCCCGCCGACCAGAACTGGAAGCGGCAGCTCAACCGTCTGATCCAGGAGAACCAGGCCGAGATCAACAAGATCCTGATCGATTTCGGCGTGCCGCTGCTCGATGAGAGCGACCGGCCGCTCGGCGCGGAGACCGCCAAGAAATTGCCATGAGCTCATCGCCATGAGCACGTCGCCATGAAGCGGCATCTTGCCGCTGCGCTCGTTGTCGCAGCGATTCTGGCGCCGACGCTCGCGCAGCAGCAGGAGCCGTTCGAGCCGGATGGCTATCGCACCGACAATTACCGCGCGCCGGTGCCGCCGACGCTGGCCGGCGCGCGCGTGCTGACAACGGCAGAGGCGGAAGCGATCTGGCGCGAGAAGCGGGGCGCCTTCATCGACGTGATGCCGCGGCCGCCGAAGCCCAGGAATCTTCCCGCGGGCACGGTCTGGCGCGATACGCCGCGCTTTGACATCCCGGGCAGCATCTGGCTGCCCGATACCGGCTACGGCACGTTGCCGCCGGCGATGGACGACTATTTCCGCCGCGGCCTCGAACGCGCCTCGCACGGCAGCAAGTCAGCGCTGCTGGTTATCTACTGCCTCGCCGACTGCTGGATGTCGTGGAATGCGGCCAAGCGCGCGCTTGCCCATGGCTACGCCAACGTCGCCTGGTATCCCGAGGGCACCGACGGCTGGGAACGCGCCAAGCTGGTGACATCAGAAGCGCAGCCGGAGCCGCGGCCGGACGAAGGCAGATAGCCGGCCTCGGCGAGGCGCCGCTACTTCGCCTTTTGCAGCTTGGTGATGGTCTTGGAGCCGTTGGCGTCAGTGGAGAAGCTCACGCGATCGCCAGCATGGACGCTCTCGAGCATGCCCGCGTCCTTGGCCTTGAACTCCTGCACCGGGCCCGTCGCACCGCCATTGGCGCCGACCGTACCGCCCTGCATTTCCTGGATCGAAATGGTGCTGTTGAGCCGGTCGATCTTTGTGATCATTCCGTTCATGTTGTCTTCGGCGACAGCCGCTGACGCGAGCATGCCGATGGCTGCAGCGCTGGTGAGAAGACGTCTTGCTGTTCCCATCGAGGCCTCCCGGCGTCTAGGATTCACTTCGACAAGACATCCTAGATCGATTTGGTTCCGGCCGACAGTGCGGCAAAGATTAACGAATCCCGCCGGTAGTGGGAACCTTGCTCGCACAGGCGTCAGCGAGGCTGACACTATTCCAGTTCCTGCTGGATAACGCGTCCGAGCGCGAACAGCCGCTGATCGATCGCGGTCGGCACCTCGCAGACGAAGCGAACCACCTTGCGGCGGTCCTCGAAGATGCGGGTTTCCCAGATCAGCTGGTTGGACAGCGCGTCGATCTTGGCGTCGTCGCGTGGAGCAGCATCCTGCAGCCTCTGGAGCTCGATGGTGTCGTCGCGGATCCTGTCGGCGGCCTCGCGCTGCTTGCGGGTGACGCGCTCGAGCCCGTTCATGACCGAGGAGCGCTGGGCGTTGAGCGTGTCGAACAGGCCGGCGAACAAGAGCTTTGCGTTCGTGGTCTTGTCGGAGGCGGAGCTTGCCAAGAACTCCTTCACGGATTTTTCGGCGTCGTCCAGCGGCGTCTTGCGCGCCGCCAGTTTCGACACCAGCGCGCCGATCTTGGCATTGTCCTTCCACTTGTCCTGGACGTCGTCGAGTGGCGGGCCGGCCCAGACCGCGGCGAGCGAGACCTCCGGGACTTTCGCCTGCGTGCAGGGCCAGTCGGGATAGCGCGGATCGGCCGCCTGCGAGGCCGCGGTCGATGCCGCGAGCGCCACAGTCGCTATGGCCACGATCCGAAATCTCATCCTTCGCCTCCCGCGGGCCCGCGTCGCGCCAGCCCTCGCGACGGATCATAGGCATAGATCGCGCCGATCATGAAGACGATTGTGCAGGTCGCGATCACTGACAGCGAGACCCAGTTGATCTGTCCATAGAGCGCAAAGCGGATCAGCTCGACCGCATGTGTGAACGGATTGGCCTGGCAGACATAGTAGAGATACGGGCTGCCTTCCTGCACCCGCCACAGCGGATAGAGGGCCGATGAGGCAAAGAACATCGGGAAGATCACGAAGTTCATCACGCCGGCGAAATTTTCGAGCTGCTTGATGCCGGAGGAGATCAGCATGCCCAGCGATCCCAGCATCAGGCCCGACAGCATCAGCGCCGGCAGAACCGTGAGGTAGCCGAGCGGCGGCGGCGTGATGTCCCAGGCCCAGGCGATGATCAGAAACGCGTAGACCTGCAAGAGCGACACGGCAGTGCCCGCGAGCAGCTTGCAGAACAGCAGAAACCAGCGCGGCAACGGACTCACCAGGAGCGTACGCATATTGCCCATCTCGCGGTCATAGACCATCGAGAGCGACGACTGCATGCCGTTGAAGAGCTGGATCATCGCCATCAGCCCCGGCGCGATATAGACCTCGTAGAGGATGTAGGTCTCGTAGGGCGGGATGATCGAGATGCCGAGCACCTGACGGAAGCCGGCGGCGAAGATGAACAGCCACACCAGCGGACGCACCAGCGCGGAGACGAAGCGCTCGCGCTGGTGCAGGAAGCGCAGGCCCTCGCGCCAGACGATGCCGGTGAGGCAGGTCATGTAGGCCGACAGCGGGAAACCGCGCGGCGCGGCGTCGCGCGTGGTGATGCTGCTCATGCGCCGCCTCCCGGCATCACTTGCGCGCCGGTGAGGCGCATGAAGGCGGAATTGACGTCCTGCGCGCCGGCCTCTGCGATCACGCGGCCGACCGGCCCCTTCGCCAGCACCTTGCCCTGGTGCAGCACGACGAGATCGTCGCTCGCCGTGATCTCGTCGAACAGATGCGTAGCCCAGAGCACGCCGATGCCTTGTTCGGTCACGAGCTGGCGGACATGGCGGATGATGTCGGCGCGGGCCTTGACGTCGAGGCCGACGGTCGGCTCGTCCAGCAGCAACAGGCGCGGCCGATGCAGGAGCGCGCGCGCGATCTCGAGCCGCCGCATCTGGCCGCCCGAGAGATCGCGCACCTTGTTGCCGGCACGGTCGGCAAGGCCGATGCGGCCGAGCAACTCGGCGCTACGCGCGGCAGCCTCGCGCCGGCTGATGCCGTGGAGCGCGGCGTGGTAGAGCAGGTTCTGCGTCAGCGAGAGGTCGAGGTCGAGCGTGCGCGGCTGGAACACGACCCCGAGTAGCCGCAGCGCCTCGCCGGGATTTCGGCTGACGTCATGGCCGAAAATGCCGACGCGGCCGGTCTGGATGCCGAACAGGCGCGTCACGAGCGAGAACAGGGTGCTCTTGCCGGCGCCGTTGAGGCCGAGCAGCGCCGTGAAACTTGCGGGCGCCACCGTGAAGGAGACATCGATCAGCGCGCGGCGCGGCCCATAGGCGTGGCTGATGCCGTCGATCGACAGCGCCGGCAGCGGGGCTGGATCAGGTCGGGCCGCGCTTTCGGCCGGCGCGGCGATGGGTGCAGGTGTCGTCATGGCGAGATCGTAATGCCCCAGGGCAATTCGCCAACATGGATAGTCTTGATCACTTTTTGCGCGGCGACGTCGATGACCGAGACGTCGTTGGAAATCCCGTTGGTGACCAGCAGATATTTCTCGTCCGGTGTGAAGTCCATGTGCCAGACGCGCTGCCCGACCAGCAGATATTTCGTCACCTTGTGCGTGACGGCATCGACGACCGCGACGCGGTTGGCGGGCCCGAGCGCGACGAAGGCCGTCTTGTCGTCCTTGGTGATGCCGATGCCGACCGGCTGGATCGCCTCGCGCCGCAGCCCCGGTATTTCGAATGGGACCTTGCCCGTCACTTCGTGCTTGACGGGATCGATGATTGACACCGTGCCGCCGATCTCGGAGGAGACCCAGAGCTCCGAGCCGTCGTGCTTGAACTGGGCAAAGCGCGGCCGCGAATCCACCAGCACGTTGGCGACGATCTGGCGCTTCTCGGTGTCGATGAAGTGCGCCATGTTGGTCGTTTCCGACGTGTTGATCAGGATCTTGCCGTCGGGGCTCACGGTC
This sequence comes from Bradyrhizobium sp. CB82, assembly GCF_029714405.1. Taxonomy (NCBI): domain Bacteria; kingdom Pseudomonadati; phylum Pseudomonadota; class Alphaproteobacteria; order Hyphomicrobiales; family Nitrobacteraceae; genus Bradyrhizobium; species Bradyrhizobium sp. CB82. The sequence continues at coordinate 2,855,187 of NZ_CP121650.1, forward strand.
ATGCCTTCTGGCTCGACGCCAACCTGGATATCGCCGATCCGCGTCCGTTTCTGAAGATCGATCACGGTGACGGTGTTGTCGTTTTCGTTGGCGACATAGAGCACCTTGCCGCTCACATCCTGAGTGAAGAGTTCGGGATCGGGACCGGAGGGCAGGGTGTCGACGATCTGCTGGGTTTTGGCGTCGATCATTTGGATGGTGTCGTCGTCGCCGACCGCGACCATCACGAACTTTCCGTCCCGCGTGAACTCGATGCCGCGCGGGCGCTGCCCGACCTTGATGGTCTTCGTCACCGTCCAGGTGTCGGTATCGATCACCGAGACGCTGTTGCCCTTCTCGTTCGAGACATAGGCGATGAACGCGCGCGCGGGCGCCGCGGCAAGCACGAGTGCCACGGGCAAGGCTGTCCCCAGCATGCGCAAGGTCCGTCCGCGCGCTGTCTTCACCTCCCACGCTCGCGAAGGTCGTATCGCATCGTGAGATGCGATACGGGAGAGGGCTCGCTCCTCTTGGGGGATCTTCGTCGCGGAGATACCCTCTCCCCATCCCTCTTCCGCAAGCGGGAGAGGGGGTGCACCATCTCTGCAGCGACTCCATCGCATCAGAATGCTCATTTCAACTTGCATTTGCTCTCCGGGCGATCGTAGCCGAGCGTATCGAGCTCGGAGACCTGGTGCAGAAAACCTTCCTGCGGCGACACCGACACCACCATGCGGCCGTCGACCAGGAGAATCGGCTGGCGAAGCTGCAGATTCCAGTCTCGCAAGGTCAGCCGCGTGCCCTTGAATGCGGCCACGGAAAAATCCGGCCCCTTGATGAAATCGATGACCTTCTTGACGTCGCCGGAATTGGTGCGCGAGGTCGCTTCGCCGATCATGCGCGCCGCTGTCCAGGCCTGCATGTCCAGCGCCGTCATGCGCCGCGAGTTCAGCTTCATGAAGCGGTTCTGCATCTGGATGGCACCCCATTGGTCCTGCGCGGCATCCCAGCTGCGCGGCACGAGGCCGGCGGAGCCCGCGACGGGCCGCGGATCCCAGGTGCGGTAGGGCAGGTAGGCACCGAACACCTCGCTCTCGTCGGCGGCGACCAGCACGTCATAGGCGGGCGCCTGCTGGGTGAAGACGGGCATCTGCCGCTGAATCAGCGTCACGCCGGAATCGGTGCGGCGGGCGCCCCCGGTGTCCTCGAACGTGCGCTCCTGCACGATCTTGGCGCCGAAGCGCGTGGCGGCGCGGCGCAGCGCATCGGCATAGAGCTTGTCCTCGTCATGCGAACCGACCACGAGCAGCCAGCGCGACCATCGCTTCCACACCAGGTATTGCCCAAGCGCATCGGCCAGCATCGCGCGCGTCGGCGCCACATGGATGACGTTGGCGCGGCAATCAGTCTCGCGCAGCCGCTCGTCGATCGCACCCGCATTGAACAGCAGCGTGCCGCGATCGCGCAAGCCGTCGGCGACTTTCAGAAGCGCGTCCGCCGGCAGGTCAGCGATGATCAACCCGTTGTGCTCGGCGAGCGCAGTCGCGGCCTGGACCGGATCCTCGCCTTCTTTCAGCCGATGCTCCTCGAGCTTGAAGCGCTGGTTGAGGAATTTGCCGGTGGTATTGTTGTCCTCGACGGCGAGCCGCGCGCCGGCGACGCCGTCATTCTCGGCGGGCTGCTCGACCAGGGACAGGGTCGATCTTGTGCCGGCGACGCCGAGATAGCCGATCCCGATCTCGGTGGGGTCGGCCGCGAGCGCCTGCGTCACCGCAACACTGACGCCGATCAGGCCGGCCAACCATCGGCTCATGTTTCCTCCTTGTCATCCTCCCCGGCTTAGGTATCGGTGGAGGCATTTCCCGCCTTGAAACATGACCGATTTGGCTTAGCTTGCAACCCCGCATTTCGTCATCGCGATGAGAAGGAGCAGGTCACGATCATGCGAGCGCTTTTGCTGGCCGCCTTATTCGTGTTGACCGCTACGGCCGCGTTCGCCGATCCGCCGAAACTTGTCGTGTTTGATTTCGAACTGATCGACACCAGCCTGCCGGGTGAATTCTACGGATCGAAACCGGAGAACGAGCGCATGCTGCGCATCGGCGATCAGTTGCGCAAAGAACTTGCGCAGTCAGGCAGGTTCCAGGTCGTGGATATCGCGCCGGTCAGTGATGCGGCCCGGCACAGCAATCTCCAGGCCTGCGGTGGCTGCGACGTCACGCTGGCGGGGCAGTTGGGTGCCGATCTCGAAATCACCGGCGTGGTACAGAAGGTCTCGAATCTGATCCTCAACCTCAACATTTACCTGCGCGACGTGCACACCGGAAATCTCGTCACGGTGGCCAGCGCCGACATGCGCGGCAACACCGACGAATCCTGGTCCCGCGCCATGAGCTACCTGATCCGCAACCGCCTGCTCGCACCGAACTACGGCAAGCCGGAGTAGATCTTCGCCTCGCGCTCCGTGAGGCGCCAGGAAACGGGTTCCGCGTCCAGGCTGCTGGCGCGCCGCGCGGGTGGCGAGATTTCCACCCATGAGCCTTGTGCGACCGGCGATGAAGGCGTGTAGCGAGTCCAAGCCTTCGCCCAAGCGTAAGCTGGTGGGCTACCTCGAAAGAGATGTCGACCGAGCTGGGTGTAAATTTTTATTATCATCTCCCTTCGATGCGATGACCTGCGCCGGCTGTGCAATCAGGTTCGATCGTAACATCAATGCGAAGAGAAATTTGTTGAGAGCGTGAGGAAATTCTGCGCTCGGCACGGGTCGACATTTCACGCAGTTCACGATTCGAAGCAAGCTCAGGAGGGTGCTATGTCAAACAGAGTGCTACTCGGTTGCGGCATGATCGCAGGGTTGGCCTTCTGCACGCAGGTTTGCGCCGCCGAAGGCAAATATGACATGACCAGTTGCTATGCGGGTCCGAGCCACGTCATTCAGCAGGGCGAGGGCATCACAGCCGTTTCATACGAACTCACTGGGATGATGCCTGGCCAAGAGGGTACCCCATATCAGAACCTGTCGGGACGTTGCGTTGGCTTTCTCACCATCATCAAGGGCGACTACAGCGAGACTGGCAGCTGCCAGTTTTGGAATGCGGCCGGTGACAAAGTCTTCGGTGTGTACGCTCGCAAGGGCGATCCGGCAAAGGCTGAAGGAACCTGGCATGTCGTGCAGGGAACCGGGAAGTTTGACGGATTGACCGACGAAGGCAAGTGGATGCCGGTAGGCGCGTTTCCGCCTGTGCCGAACGTTGCGAGCGCATGCAATCACGAGTGGGGTACATTCAGCACGAAGTGAGGTGTGCCGAACTCAGCGCTGGTGCAGCCAGGGTCCCGAACACGAGTTGCGCCGATGAGGACCGTGACGGCACCCGGGAGTCAGCGATGTTTTGATCGGAAGGCACGGCGGAGGTAACCGGCCTGATGGTCTCAAAGGGCCCCGACGCGCAATATCGTCGGGGCCTTTTTTGAAGAAGATCGACAAGGCAGCCTATGCTGATCTCCTGCCATGCAATCTCTCACAAGGGGAAGGGGGAGCGTGCAGCGATAGAGCAGCCTCACGCCGTCAATCTCGCAGCATGCCAGTGCAGATGCTCGCTCATGAAGGTCGAGATGAAGTAATAGCTGTGGTCGTAGCCCGGTTGCCGGCGCAGCGTCAGCGGGATGTTCGCTTTGGTGCAGGCCGCCTGCAGCAGTTCCGGCCGAAGTTGTTCAGTCAAGAAGTTGTCGGCATCGCCATAGTCGACCAGAAAGCCCGAATATTTCGCGCCGTCCTCGATCAGGGCGACGGTGTCGTGCGCGCGCCAAGTCTCCTTGTTGGGACCGAGATAGCCGGTCAGCGCCTTGGTGCCCCAGGGCACTTGCGAGGGCGCGACGATCGGCGCAAAGGCGCTCGCCGCGCGATAGCGATGCGGATTGCGCAGCGCGACCGTCAGCGCGCCGTGGCCGCCCATCGAGTGGCCCATCACCGATTGCCGCTTGGCATCGATTGGAAAGTACTCGGCCACCAGCCGCGGCAGCTCGTCGGTGACGTAGCTCCACATCTGATAGTTGCGCGCAAACGGCTCTTGCGTGGCGTCGACATAGAAGCCGGCGCCGAGGCCGAAATCATAGGCGTTGTTGGGATCGCCGGGCACATCAGTGCCGCGCGGGCTGGTGTCGGGCGCGACGAAGATCAATCCGAGCTCGGCGCAGGCGCGGCGGAACTCGCCTTTCTCGGTGACGTTGGCGTGCGTGCAGGTGAGGCCGGAGAGATACCAGACCACCGGCAGCTTTGCGCCGTCCTGGTGCGGCGGCACATAGACCGAGAAGGTCATGTCGGTCTTGGTCGCGCCGCTCGCATGGCGGTACACGCCCTGTACGCCGCCATAGGATTTGTTGGTCGAAACAGTCTGGAGCGTCATGCCGAAAACTCCGTGGCGTCTCACCGCATCAGGATTGCAATGCCTGTGTGACCGAATTTTTGCGCAAGCGCGCTTTGTCAGGCGACGCCGCTGTCGATCGCCAGCCGTACCAGCTCGACCGATGTCTTCACCCCGAGCTTCTGGCGCATGATCGACGAGGTGTTGGCGACCGTCTTGTAGGAGGATTGCACCAGCCAGGCGATCTCCGAGAGGCTCTTGCCGGCGCTCAGCAGCCGCAGGATTTCCATCTCCCGCGCATTCAGCTTCGACAATGGATTTTGCGCAAGCTGAGGCCCGGCGAACGCGATGCTGCGGGCGATCGCGCTCGGCAGATAGGTTTCGCCCTTGCCGACGGCGCGGATCGCCTCGACGAGGTCGTTGGGATCGCCGGTCTTGGAGACGTAGCCCTTCGCCCCGCATTCGATGGCGCGCGCGGCAAAGGCCGGATCGTCGTTCATGCTGAACATGATGATGCGGGCATCGGGTGCGCGATCCAGGATGCGGCGCGCCAGCTCGAAGCCCGAGACGGTAGGCAAATTGATGTCGATGACGCAGATGTCGGGGCGCTCGACCATGAATACGCATTCGCCGCTTTCGGCGTCGGCGGCTTCCAGGATATCGATCTCGCCTTCGTCGGCCAGCACGGCACGACAGCCGGAGGCGACGATAGGATGATCGTCAACGATCAGAATGCGCATAGGCGTTCCCCGCGACAGCCATTCGAGCCGTTAGTTTTGCAAGCCTTAGTTTTGTAAGCCGTTAGTTTCAAAAGCCTTGGATTTGCGTCGCATGAGACCGAGCGACAACGCTCGCAACGAACGTCCCTCGTTGGATCATGCAACCCGGCCGAGATTGCTGTACGGTCCGGATTAGATATCGGGCGCTTTGGTCATGTCAACGCTCCCGATGGACGAACCTTCGCGGGGCGGGCGAAAGCAATGTGGCAAAATTTATCCTTGCGCGGGCGCATCAATCTCCTGCTGGCGCTCGTGCTGGCTATGGGACTTGGCGTCAACATCGCGCGGCAGGTCGCGGAGGCGGGGCCGCGCGTCCAGGCGGAGGATCAGAGCGTGATCCGCCTGGCGCGCGAGTTCATCGAGATGATCGTCACCGAACTGAAGGAGGCGCCGGATCCCGACGCCAAGCTGAACCAGATCGCGCACGACCTCAACCGGCAGCGCCATATCAGCATTGCCCTGCGCGATGCCAGCGGTAACGCGCTGACCCCGCCGCGCGCGGACGAGGATGACGACGCGCGAGCTCCGCCGGCCTGGTTCGTCAGCCTCGTTCATCCCGAGCAGACCGCGGTGAGCGTTCCGGTCTCGATCCGCGGCAATCCGGGCTCTCTGGTGATCACCTCGCATCCCAATGACGAGATCGCCGAGATCTGGGACGGCATCTTGACCCAGCTCGAGATCGGATCGGCCATTGCACTGGCGCTGTTCCTGGTGATCATGACGGTGGTCGGCCGCGCGCTAAGACCGCTCGAATCGCTGTCGCAGGCCATGATCGCGCTCGAATCCGGCCGCTATGACGCGCGTGTCGCGTCCGGCGGCGCCCCGGAGCTTGCTGCGATCTGCACCCGGCTCAACCACCTTGCGGCAACGCTGGGGGAGGCGGTCGAGGAGAAGCGACGCCTTGCCGAGCGCGCGGTGTCGCTCCAGGACAGGGAGCGCAAGGAGATCGCTCGCGAACTGCACGACGAGTTCGGGCCCTATCTGTTTTCGCTGCGCGCTCATGCGAGCGCGCTGGCAAAGCTGTCGGAGGCGCGCGAGCTGAGCGCGGAGGCGGTGCGCAAGCATGGCGGCGCGATCCTCGAACAGGTCAACGCGCTCCAGCAGTTCAACCGCCGCGTTCTGGAGCGCCTGCGGCCGGTCGGCCTTGCCGAACTCGGCTTGCGCCAGGCGCTCGAATCGCTATCGCGGCTGTGGCGGGAGTCGCATCCCGAGGTCACCATCGAAACCACGATCTCGCCGGCGCTGGGGGTGACCGGCGAGACTGCCGACCTCACCATCTACCGCATCGTGCAGGAGGCGCTGACCAACGTGTTCCGTCACGCTCGTGCGACCTCGGTGAACGTCACGATCGAGCCGGCCGAGCAGCCCGGCGGCCAGCGTGAGGGGCGCGGCTGCGCGCGCGTGCGCGTCCGTGACAATGGCCGCGGCATGGAGCCTGACCAGAAGCTCGGCTTCGGCCTCGTCGGCATGCGGGAGCGGATTCTCGCGCTGGGTGGAACGCTCAACGTTGCTTCAAGCGAGGGCGGCGTGACGGTGGAGGCGCTGATTCCGACGGCGGCGAGTTGACGGTCGGGATTAATTCCCGATTTCGTCGGGAAATATGGTGCAAATATTGCCCGACCTTTTGGAGCTGGCGCATTGCTCATCGTCGCTTACACTTCGTCCCGCAATCGGCGACGTTCAAAACAGCCGACGCTTGCGAATGGGACGGCAGGGGATGGGCGCGCGAAGGTTGTTGATCGCCTCGATGTCGACGGGGCTGGTGCTGTGGACTGACGCCGGCATGGCGGCGCAGGATGAGGACACCAACGTCCAGAATCTGCCGCCGGTCGAGGTGGTCGCGCCGGAGCCGAGCGCCCGACGCATGCCGAGCCGGCCCGCAACGCGCGTGGTGACGACATCGCGTCCGCGCAGTCGCATCTACGTCTACCCGACCGCGCCTGGCAACGCGAAGGGGCTCGACGTCGACAAGGTTCCCTCCAGCATCAACGCCGTCGATGCCAACCAGATCAAGCGCACCGGCTCGCTGAACGTCGCCGACGCGCTCCGCGACAATGTGGCCGGCGTGAACATCTCCGAGGTGAGCGGTAATCCATTCCAGCCGAATGTCGAGTTTCGCGGCTTCATCGCGTCGCCCGTCGTCGGCACGCCGCAGGGGCTTGCCGTCTACCAGAACGGCGTGCGCATCAACGAAGCCTTCGCCGACAGCGTCAATTGGGACCTGATCCCGACCGCCGCGATCCGGTCGGTCACCGTCGTGACCAACAATCCCGCCTTCGGCCTCAATGCGCTCGGCGGCGCGGTCAACCTGCAAATGAAGGACGGTTTCACCAATCAGGGCGCCGAGATCGACACCATGGGCGGCTCGTTCGGTCGCATCCAGAGCTCGGCGCAATGGGGCAAGCGGGTCGATACCAACTACGCCGTCTACGCCGCGCTCGAGGGACTGCACGACAATGGCTTCCGCAACCTCTCGCAGTCGGACGTGCGCCGCTTCTATGGCGACATCGGCTACAAGGGCGGCGACAGCGAATTCCACGTCAATATGGGGCTCTCCAACAACAATTTCGGCGCGACCGCCACCGTGCCCGCCGAGCTGCTCCAGCAATATTGGGGCGCGATCTATACCAACCCACAGACCACCAACAATCGCGTCGGCTACGTCAACCTGACCGGCAAGGTCGAGGCGACGCCGACCTGGACCTTCGAAGGCACAGCGCATGCGCGCGTGTTCGAGCAGCGGGTGGTCGACGGCAATCCCACCAACGTGCAGGAATGCGCTGACCCGACGCTCCTGTGCTTCAACAATGACACCACGCCGGCCAACGGTCTGAACGGCGCGCAGCTCACCAATCCCTTCGCGCCCGGAACGCTGCTTGGCGAACTGGACCGGACGACGACGCGATCGACCACATTCGGCGTCTCCGGGCAGGCGACAAACACCGACAGGCTGTTCGCTCACGAGAACCGCTTTGTCGTCGGCGGGAACTTCGATGCCAGTGTCACCCGCTTCAACGCAACGGCCGAGCTCGGGACCATCGGTAGGGATTACGTCGTCACCGGCAGCGGGATTTTCTTAGGCCAATCCGGCACCCCTGCGACAGGCGAAATGGGCCCGGTGTCGCTGCGCACCGTCAGTCAGTATACTGGCCTCTATGCGCTCGACACCTTCAACGTGACCGATGCCTTCGCGATCACCGGCGGCGGCCGCTTCAACCTCGCCCGCATCACCCTGGAGGACCAGCTCCGCACCGCGCTCAACGGCGATCACACGTACGACCGCTTCAATCCGATCATCGGCGGGACCTACAAGATCACGCCGGAGCTCACCGCCTATGCAGGCTATTCGGAAGCCAACCGCGTGCCGACGCCGCTCGAGCTCGGCTGCGCCGATCCGAACAACCCATGCCTGATCGCGTCCTTCCTCGTCTCCGATCCGTCGCTCAGGCAGGTCGTGTCCAAGACGATCGAGGCGGGCCTCCGCGGCACCAAGGAATTGAACATCGGCACGCTCGGCTGGAAGATCGGCGGCTTCCGCGCCACCAATCATGACGACATCATGGGCCTTCCGGTGGCGGGACGTCAGGGTTTCGGCTTCTTCCAGAACGTCGGTGCGACGCGCCGGCAGGGGCTCGAGGCCGAGGTCAATCTCAAATCGGCCGCGCTCCAGTTCCATGCGAGCTACGCCTTCGTCGACGCACGCTTCCTCAATGCGCTCGAGCTCTCCTCCAACAGCCCGTTCGCCGATCCGACCACAAAGACCATCCAGGTCGTCCCCGGCGACCAGATCCCGGCCGTGCCGCGTCACCGCGTCAAGGCCGGCGTCGAGTATGCCGTCACCGATGCCTGGAAGGTCGGCGGCGATGCGCTGTTCGTGTCCAGCCAGTATCTGGTCGGCGACGAATCCAACCAGGCCTCGAAGCTGCCGTCCTACACCGTGTTCAACCTGCACACGTCCTACCAGGTCACCAAGACCATCCAGGTCTACGGCAAGATCGACAACGTCTTCGACAATCGCTACGCGACCTACGGACAGTTCTTCGACACCACCGCCGTGCCCAACTTCACCAATGGCGGCAATCCCTTCACCGACCCGCGCTCGCTGAGCCCGGCTCGGCCGCGCGCCTTCTATGCGGGCCTGCACGCGACGTTCTAGGACTGCGGGGTGCCGATCATCCCCTAAGGTCCTTCCGCCAGACCCGCGAGCGCCATCGCTGCTCTGAGCTCATGCACCGTCGCCATTCCCCCGCCGGCGGCCTGGAACGCCAGAGGGGCCGGATTCAGCGGAAGCCGCGTCACGTTGGCCGGGCCGCGCGGCGGCTCGAATAGCATCGCCTGGCTTGCGCCGAGCGGAATCCGATCGAGCTGCCGAATGGCGCTGCGCATCTCGCGCAATCCGGCATTCAGAGGCATGGCAAGGGGCCGCTGATCGGACCAGACGCCGAGCGCGCGGGCCGCATCCGGCAACCCGGCTCCGGTCTGCCAGGGATGGCCGATGGGCTGCGCCGTATCCTTCAGAATCTGGAACAGCCGTTCGACCCGGTGGGCATCCTTTGCGATGAAGGTGCCCTTGAAGTCGGCGTGGTCGGCGAGGATCAAGGCAGCAAGCGCGGCAACGTGAGCCGCTGCGAGCGAGGTGCCGTCGCAGACCGCGTAGCCGTCCGGCGACTGACAGGCAATGACCGCAACGCCGGGCGCGCAGAGGTCGAGTTCGGGCCCGCGGCAGGAAAACGGCGGTACAAACAACCCGCCCGCCGCCGCAGTGGCGGCTGCGGCCTGCGCCGCCTGCGGACTGTCTTCTGGGAAGCTTCCCATCCGTCCGACCGCGCCGACTGCCATGACATGCGGGGAACAGGCCGGAAACAGTACGCCCTCTCCGGAGTTGCCGGCAGCGGCGATGATGCTGACGCCTTGTTGCTTGGCCATGGCGATGTGCTGCTCGACCAGCACGGAGCCGCGCTCGCAACCGACTCCGACGCACGCCACGTCGATGCCATTTTGCAGGCAATCATCGAGCGCCGCGATCAGGTCGCTGCAGCGGGCATCCAGCGGAAGCTTGTAAACATGCAGTTCGCTGTCCGGGGCGTAGCCGCGGATGCCATGATCTGCCTGCGCAGCCGCATTGATGATGCCTGCGCAAGGCGTACCGTGGCCAGTGACATCCTTTGACCATGAGCGATCTTCGCCACTTCGGGCATCGATGCCGTGCTCGATGCCAGCCAGTTGCTTGTGGCTGGTCGCCACGCCATTGTCGATGAGCGCGATCTTGACGTCAGCCCCACGGCAGTGGTCGGGAATTTGATCGAAGCGGATCGCTTCGCCGCTCCAATCCAGCCGGCCAGGTAGCGACAAAGGTTTCAGGGTGAGGGTGTTCACGGCATCGGCCTCGATATTGGGCTGCTGTTGCCACAAGCCCCAATGGCCGGAGCGTGCGCTGACGAAAATGGCGGCGATTGTTTCCGGCACCTCGTCCCGCAGCGTCAGATCGACGTTGCCGTCGCGGTCCGTCCGCCCCTGAACTGACGCCTGCTCGCCAACGAGCCGAACGGTTGCCTGTTCCACGGGCGCGCCAGTTTCGCCGAGGACCCGGATCGTCACCTTCAAGTCCGGCCCGAGCGCGGTCATCGCCGTGGCCGCCGGGATGAAAGCGGAGGCCGGGCCGGCAAAGGACGCAGCTCGCAGATGGCTGTCCGGCTCGATGATCAGGCTGCCGCCCGTGGAGCGGCGCAAGGCGGCGGCGGCTTCGTCAGGCATGCGCACGATCGCAATGGGCGGGCCGCTCACGCCGCGCTGGTCGTGGGTCCACAGGATGTTGCCGAACTGGTTCAGTTGTTCGGCCAGCGCTTGTGCGCTGACGCCGGGGCCCGCTGGCGCAATCATGTATTGAGTGCTGCGCACGGGTTTGCTTCGGTTGCCGCTCGAGGTCGGTCGCGCATCGTCTGGACTTGGTGCCATGGCGTCGCCTCCTTCGGTTTCAGTGGATGGAAGATTGCGTGCGATCGATCGAAGCCTGTCGCAGCAATGGAAGGCGGGGATCGGCTGCGCGGGCGGCTTCGATCGCGCGATAGGCGAAATAAATCAGGTTGAAGGCCTGTGCAAAATCCCGCTCGGTAAACTTGTTGGCCGCCTGGGTGACGATCGAGACGCAGTTTTCGAGGCCCGCATGCTGTGCGGCGTTGGCCTCGAGATAGGCAGAGAGCGAACGCAGCGAATCTGCGATCATGTCACCGATCATGTTTTCCGCGGCCTGATGATCGAGCACCGGGTTCGGCATCGGGAAGTTGCCGGGCACGGCTCGGAACGGCTGCTCGAACGTTTGCGACTGCAGGCGCAAGAGCAGCGGCATCAAATTGCCAAGCAGGCCCACGAGCTGCTGAATGTCTGAGGAATGGCGCTGTGACGCGGATGCGGCGGAGGGATTGGAATCCGACATGAGGGTTCTCCTTCGGAGGAATCGTGCGCAACGGCAGGCGCGACCGCCGCTTTTGGCGGCGGTCGCGCCTTACTGCGCGGTCAGATCATCCGCTGCTGGCCGTAGGCCTGAAGGTTGCCGATGACCTGTGGGATCACGCCGATCAGCTGGCGGGTGATGTCGGCGACATCTTGCTGCGTCAGTTGTCGCTGCTGGCCAAAGCCCGTCGAACCGCCGAATGCCGCCTGGAACTGCGGCGCGCCGAACTGCGTACCCCACATCTGCCCCGGCTGAGTCTGCGGGGGATAACCGAGACCGAACTGACCGAGGCCTCCGAATTGACCCTGACCGAGACCGCCGTGCATGGCCGAATGCTGCATTTGGGGTTGGCTCTGCAGCATTCCAACGATCTGCGGCACGATGGGTAGGATCTGCCGGACGACCTCGCTCACGTCTTGCGGACTTAGCTGCCGCGGCGCCTGGCCGTAAGCCGCATAGCCCATTCCTGCGAACGGAGTCTGAGTTTGCGCGAGAATTTGAGGCAGCGCCGGTACCAATTGCCGCACGACCTCATTCACGTCCTGTGGCGAAAGTTGGCGCTGTTGTCCCCCCCAGTGCTGCTGACCCCAGCCCATTTGCCCGCCCCAGCCGGGACCATATCCAAACGCGCCAAAGGTCGGCTGACCGCCGAACTGTCCATATTGCTGTCCATAGGCCGCCTGGCCCAATCCAAGACCGCCTCCTCCAAACTGTTGGCCGCCTTGTGAACCGAATGCTCCCGATCCCCATTGTTGCGGACCGAACTGTCCGAATGGCGAGCCATGCGCGAGGTTCTGTTGCAGGGTGTCATAATACGTCATCGCTTGGCCTCCTTGCGATGGTTGTTGCCCTCAGCCCAAATTCCTTCCAAGGCGGTCGCATGCGCGACCCCTTCGCGGGCAATAGCGGTCTGTCACGCCGGTGCGACGGCGTTGAACCTTCAAGTTCAAATGCTTGGCACGGAAGCCTCAACGGTAGGCAGCGTCGCCCTCTTGGGAGGCACGAGTCGTGTCCCCTCAAGGCGACGAGCCGACGGTTGAGATGGTTTAGAGCGGCAAAATGATAGCCGTCGAAAGATGTGGAGCGGATTTTCCTCGCTGGCACTTTGGCCAGCCATTTATCACTTATGTCCTACGTCCCGCTCAAACGCTCGACAATTGCGCTGGTATCTCCCCAGTTCTGCAATGAGCAGAGACGCGAAAAACGTCCTCACGTCAAAATAGTTTCGCGAAAGCGCGGCGATATTTTGGCGGCTATCAAACTCCGCAAAAATTTCAAGCGGCGCGGATTTTCGTCAGCACTCTTTGCCTGGTCAGCGAGCCTTCCGATGTGCATCGACGTGAGCGAATGCTGGAGCGTGATCTCCGCGCAAACGCGTTCCGCTGTCGCGAGAGATCGTGCTCAAACAAATAATCCAAAACGCGAAGGCGGATTCGTCCAGATCTCGCCGCATCAGTAGGCGAGGTTGAGCAACGTGCCGACGCGTTCGGAGGTGACGGGATGGCTGCGCAGCAAGCGCACCGGATCATGCACGAATGCGGACGTGCGACTTGGCGCAGACCCGGTGTGATGGCGCTCCAGCTTGTCGAGTGCGGCGATGAGTGCGCGCGAGTCGCCGGTCAGTTCGAGCGCCGTTGCATCCGCATCCAGTTCGCGCACGCGCGACAGGGCAAGTCCAAGGAGCTGGCCGAGAGCTGGTGCTGCGCTCAGCAGCATCGCCGATGGCCGGCTTGATGTCATGCCACCGTGATGATGGCTGGTTCGCAGCAGCGCGAGACCGGCGAGCGAGGTCCAATCGATCGCGCGTCGCAGCGCTGTCGCCCAGCCCATCGTCCAGGCGTCATTGTTGCGGATATGAGCGACTTCATGGGCCAATATCCCGGCAATTTCGTCGCGCGTCATGCCGCGTAGCAGGCCTTCGGTCAACACGATGGCACTGCGTTCCGGTCCACCGAGCGCATAGGCGTTCATGTCACGCGGTGCCGGCAGACAATAGAGATCCGGCAATCGCACCAGGCCGGCCCGGCTGCAAACTTTCGTCAGAATGGCGAACAGGTCCGGCACCTCGGCAGGCGACAGCAGGCGGGCGCCGAACCAGCGATACACGCTCTCGCGCGAGATGACCGTTTCGTCGGGACGGGGCGTGCTTCCCGACAGCGCCCGTTGCATGCCCTCGGCTCCGCCGACGATCCAGCCGCAGACGGCGAGCAGCAATGTCATTGCAAGGATCGCCAATTGCGATGATTGATGGTTCGCAGCCTGATGGGCGTGCCGCCGATGCCGCGACCGCCATTGGTCTCTCGAGCTCAGCTCGATACGGCATCGCAGGAAGAGGCCTGCCTCTCCCGACGGCCAATGCATCTCCACGGTGACGACAGGGCCGCACCGTAAAACGCGCAGCATTTCTCGCGGCGCATGTCGCACCAGAGCGAACGAAAGGCCTGGCGTGAGGCCGGCAACGACATCCTGGCCGTGCCGATCACCACGCAACGCCATCGGGCTTACGCCAGCGTGAATCACCCCTGTCCCCTCGTGCGCGTTCAAAGCGAAAAGCTACGGATCTCCCGATGCCTTGTCATGCGAGTTTCATGCCTTGAACACAGAAAGTCCCGGTATCCACACGAGGGACGTCCGATTCGGTGCAAAGTCGTCCGGATGAGACCTCAGGAACCGGGCTCCATTCAAGCTAAACCATGGTTTGGTCAGATAACGCCTTATCGGGAATTGCGTTGATGGGCCCAAATGCGCAGTCCACACCGGTTGGCAGGTTGTCGTGCTGACCGGAGTGGACCGGAAGCGATCAGCAGACGGTCAATACGATGCTCTCCCAAACGGGACCTAGCGAGGTCGCAGGCAAAAATCTTGGAGCGGGCACAGGCGCTTGAAGTTGACGGCGAAGCTCCATTGATCGATCGCGTTTCGTGACGACGCATCGATAGATCTTGCCGGTATCGCCGGATTGTCCTCCAACGCCGATCCAGGTCAGCCATCGCCTGCGGTCATCCCGGCGCAAATCAAGCGCGCGAAGCGAGCTCGTCAGATCGCCAGCCAGGTTGACACCTCGAACAGGGCGAAGTTCCCCGACAAACACCTTCCAGTTGTGCGCCACAATGTCGCATCAGACGTTATCGCTGCCCGAGAAGCAAAGCCGGGACCTTCGACATCGGGGATGGCGACTCCGGCTGGCGCGAAGCCCCCTGAGGTCAACAAAGCGATCGAAACCAACAAACCCGCTGGTCTCAAGCCGCTTGAAGCCAACAAGCCACCGGTGGCTAGCAAGCGAGGCCAACAACCCGCCGGCGACCAACAACCTGCCAGCAACCAACAAGCGTCTTGAAAGTAACCGGGCGCTCGAGACCAAGCCTGTTGGAAACAAGCCGCCGCTTGTGAACAACCAGCAGCAGCATGCCACGGTCAATAACCCGGCCACGTCCCCGGCGACCACCGCGAAACCCGCTGTGACCGCGTAGCCCGGCCGTCGCTGGGGTCGCCGCACCGCAGAGGCCACTGGCGCCTGCGGCCGTCGCCACGCCGGCGCATCCCGTTGCCGCGGCTCGCCCCGCACTGGGTCCGAAAGCGCCGCCGAAGGCGAAGGACGAGCATCACTAGCGCATGATCCGGAAAAGTGTGATGCGGTTTTCCCTCGCGACAAACGCGGAACGCGTTTGCGCGGAGATCATGCGCAAACAACAACCTAAAGCGCGATGACGATTCACCCTGATCTCATTGCGCTTTAGACAAGCGCCGCTGGTGAAGCTCCTGCGTCACGCGCGCCATGCACGGGTCGGAGCCCGCGCATGGCGCGAGCGGCACACCGGCCGATCGTCATGCGCGATGGTCGGGCACAAATCGCGGGTTTGACAATCCTGTTCGCCCCAACCGATTGCGAAAGCCGGGCGCATCTCCCATCCATCAAAACACGTCGTTCTACTCCGAGGCGCCTTGTCGGTATTTCCCTGGCACCCGGAAGTGCAATCGCGCCCGAACTCCACTTCTCAAATCGGCCCGGACTGGTCATTGTGCCGGTCCGAAGCGTTTGGAAGCGGAGCAGCATCAATGTCGGACAAGTTCTCGCGTCGCCAGTTCGCGAAGATCGCGGGGCTGTCCGCAGCCGCGATAACGGCGCCCGGGCAATCCGTCGAGGCGAAGCCCGATGCTGCGCCATGCGGCTCGCGCGGCTTTCCGGCGGGCTTCCTGTGGGGCACCGCGACCTCGTCCTACCAGGTCGAGGGCGCGGTCAATGAGGACGGGCGAGGGGCGTCGATCTGGGACAATTTTACCCGCGTGGCCGGCAAGATCGAGGACGGCACCAATGGCGACCGCGCCAATGAGCATTACCATCGCTACAAGGACGACATCGCGCTGATCAAGGAGCTCGGCTGCAAGGCCTATCGTTTCTCGGTCGCCTGGCCGCGGGTGTTTCCGGATGGCGACGGCAAGCCGAACCCGAAGGGGCTCGACTTCTATAATCGCCTGATCGACCAACTCCTGACAAACGGCATCGAGCCGTGGCTCACCCTGTATCATTGGGACCTGCCGCAATCGCTGCAAGATCGCTTCGGCGGCTGGCGCTCGGTCGAGACCTGCAAGGCGTTCGGCGACTATGCGGCCTATGTCGCGCGGCACCTGACCGATCGCGTCAAAAACGTGTTCACGCTGAACGAGAGCGGCAGGTTCGTCTATTTCGGCTATGGCATCGGCATCGACGCGCCGGGGCTAACGCTGTCGCAAGCCGAGGTGAACCAGATCAGGCACAACACCGCGCTTGCGCACGGGCTCGCGGTGCAGGCGGTCCGCAGCTCCGGCCGCCGCGGCACGAGGGTCGGGCCGGCGGAAAATATCGATGCCTGCATTCCGGCGATCGACACGCCCGAGAATGTCCGCGCCACCGAGATCGCGCTTCGCGAGCTGAACGCGGGCTATCTCAACGTGATCATGGAGGGCAAGTACACCGATGCCTTCCTGAAATTCGCAGGGCCCAACGCGCCGAAATTCACCGATGCGGAGCTGAAGATCATCTCCTCGCCGATCGACTTCCTCGGCCTCAACATCTACGCGCCGCAGCACTATGTCATGGCCTCCGACAAGGGCGCCGGCTTCTCGCTCCTGCCGATCCCAAAATCGTTCCCGCACATGAATTCGGACTGGCTGCGCGTCGGCCCCGAGACGATCTACTGGGTGCCGAAGTTAGCTGCAAAGATCTGGAAGACCAATGCGCTCTATATCAGCGAGAACGGCGCCTCCGGCGACGACCGGGTCACGGCCGACGGCAAGATCTTCGACACCGACCGCATCATGTATTTGCGCAACTACCTCGCCCAGCTCGAGCGCGCGACGGCGGAGGCCGTGCCGGTCCGCGGCTATTTCCTCTGGAGCCTGATGGACAATTTCGAGTGGGTCTACGGGCTCAACAAGAGGTTCGGCCTCTACCACGTGAATTTCGACACCCAGGTCCGCACGCCAAAGCTCAGCGCAAGCTTCTACCGCAACGTGATCGCGAAGAACGCGGCGGGGGTGTAGCGCCTTCTCTCCCCGCCTGCGGAGGCCGGAATTTGCGACAGCGAATTCCGGATGAGGGGGAGTCTCCGCGAGTGCATCTATCGCCGATGTCGCGAAGACGGCCTCTTCACACCGGATTGCGCGATCATAGGATATTGCCCCTGATTTGCCCGACGTGTCAAGCGATTTTCGTAAAATCCGCAATGCATCATCCGCCCGCCCTCGCGCCTTTGCATGGGGTTGTTTTTCAGTTTTTTGCGGACGAGCAGTCCGGCTCGCCGATTGACTCCACTCTCCCCCTGATTCAAAACCGCGTTCAACAGCCAAGAACAAGAGGATAACGCCATGGTTGACGCGCTGATCATCGACGCCTGTCGGACGCCGCGCGGGGTGGGCAAGGCCGGCAAGGGGGCGCTGTCAGGGATCCATCCGCAGCAACTGGGTGCCACCGTGCTGCGCGCGCTCGCGAAACGCACCGGCATCAACACCGCTGACGTCGACGACGTCGTCTGGGGCTGTAGCGCGCAGGTCGCAACCCAAAGCGGCGACCTCGGGCGGATGTCGGCGCTCGATGCCGGCTACGACGTGCGCGCCAGCGCGGTGACGCTCGATCGCTTCTGCGGCTCCGGCATCACCAGCGTCAACATGGCGGCGGCCTCGATCATGGCGGGCGCGGAAGACCTCGTCATCGCCGGCGGCTGCGAGATGATGTCGATGGAGGGACGACGCGGCGGCGGTCCGATGATGATGGACTCCGGCAATCTGCGCCTGCGTGCAAGGCATCCACAGTCGCATCAGGGCGTCTGCGCGGATGCGATTGCGACCATGGAGGGTATTACGCGAAGCGACGTCGACGCGCTCGGGCTGGAAAGCCAGAAGCGCGCGGCGCATGCGATGGCGAACGGCCATTTCAAGAAGAGCCTGGTGCCGGTCTACCGCGAGGACGGCAGCCTCGCGCTCGATCACGAGGAGTATCCGCGGCCGCAGACCACGATGGAAGGCCTTGCGGCGCTCAAGCCCGCATTCCCGGCGATCGCGGACTATGCGCTCGACGACAAGGGGACGACCTATCGCGGCCTGATCCTCCAGCAATATCCGGACCTCACAATCGACTTCGTGCACCACGCCGGCAATTCCTCCGGCGTCGTCGACGGCGCCGCCGCGATCCTGCTGGCTTCGCCGACCTATGCCAGGGCGCATGGGCTCAGGCCCCGCGCCCGCGTGGTCGCGATGGCCAATATGGGGGATTCGCCGACGCTGATGCTGAACGCGCCGGTGCCGGCGACCCGCAAGGTGCTGGCCAAGGCCGGGCTGACGATCGACGACATCGATCTCTTCGAGATCAACGAGGCCTTTGCGGTGGTTGCGGAAAAGTACATTCGCGACCTCAGGCTCGACCGCGCCAAGGTCAACGTCAACGGCGGCTCGATCGCGCTCGGCCATCCCATCGGCGCCACCGGCTCGATCCTGATCGGCACCATCCTCGATGAACTGGAGCGGCGCGACCTGAAACGCGGCCTCGTCACCATGTGCGCCGCCGGCGGCATGGCGCCGGCGGTGATCATCGAGCGGGTTTAGCCTTCTTTCATAGGGTGAATCGCGCGCCTTCGTGCACAAAGAGGGCGGTCGTCGCTTGTCGAGAGCATGGAATCAGCTTTAGCAAGGGCGTCGCGGGCCTTTGAAATAAGGTAGAAAGCGCTGTTTTGGCTGCCACCCGCTCTGGAAGTGGCTAAAAAGCAGGGTTTTTTGTCACAGGGGGACAAAAAAGCCCGTATTTTCGCGACAAAACTGTGCAGAAGGCTATAGGCCTTCAACGGTTGGTCTAATATGCAACCGGCAACGAATCAGAGGAGACACGATGCCAACCCAATTGTCCAAATCGCAGCTGATCGAAAAGATCGCGACCGCCACCGAGCTTTCCAAGCGCGACGTCAAGAACGTCATGGAGACCTTGACGGACGTCGGCCACAAGGAGCTCAAGAAGAACGGCCTCTTCCTGGTGCCGGGCTTCGCCAAGTTCGTGGTCATCAAGAAGCCCGCGACCAAGGCGCGCAAGGGCACCAACCCGTTCACGGGTGAAGAGATGATGTTCAAGGCCAAGCCGGCCCGGAAGATCGTCCGCGCACGGCCCGTGAAGGCCGCCAAGGACGCCGTGGCCTAACGGCTAAAAGCAAAGGCCCCCTCCACAAGAGGGGGCCTTTTGTTTTGAGGTGCCGCAGGGGTGAGGCGGAGGGGTCAGTCCCTGCGGTATCTGGCTTTGACCCTTACGGGCTGAAGCTGACCGCGCGGCGCGGGGATTTGCTCTCGGAGCCGGCCGATCGCACGATCGAACCATTGCCGCAGCTGCTCTACCTTTCGCCTCGTCTTCGTTCTCTTCGACGCCATCGTCATCACCATTGTCACTCGGCTGCCTCGACCTGCGGTTTGGCCGGGTCGAGCGCCGCGGCGACCGCCTCGTCGACCCGTTCGAGCCAGATGAATTCGAGGCTCTCGCGCGCGCCTTTCGGGATGTCGTCGAAATCCCGCTTGTTGCGCGCCGGCAGCATCACCCGCTTGAGGCCTGCGGCTGCCGCCGCCACCACCTTCTCCTTGATGCCGCCGACCGGCAGCACCAGGCCGCGCAAGGAGATCTCGCCGGTCATGGCCGTGTCGTTGCGCACGGTGCGGTTGGTCAGCAGCGACGTCAGCGCCGTGAACATCGCAACGCCCGCGCTCGGGCCGTCCTTCGGGGTGGCGCCCGCCGGGACGTGAACGTGGATGTCGCTCTTCTCGAACAGCGAGGGCTCGATGCCGAGCTGGCTGGCGCGGCTCTTCACCAGCGTCATCGCGGCCTGCGCGCTCTCGCGCATGACGTCGCCGAGCTGGCCGGTCAGGATCAGATTGCCCCTGCCGGGCACGCGCGTCGCCTCGATGAACAGGATGTCGCCGCCGACCGGCGTCCAGGCGAGGCCTGTGGCAACGCCCGGCACGCTGGTGCGCAGCGCAATCTCGCCCTCGAAGCGCGGCTGGCCGAGCACGGGGGTGATGTCCTTCGCGCCCACGACGACCTTGGCTGCCGTGCCCTCGGCGATCTGCACCGCCGCATGACGGAATACTTTTCCGATCTCGCGCTCCAGCGAGCGCACGCCAGCCTCCCGGGTGTAGCCCTTGACGATCAGCTTCAACGCCTCCGGCTCGATCTTTGCCTGATCCGCCGAGAGGCCGTTGGCCTCGAGCTGACGCCGCACCAGATAGCGCCTGGCGATCTCGAGCTTCTCGTCCTCGGTGTAGCCGGCAAGACTGATGAGCTCCATGCGGTCCAGAAGGGGACCCGGGATCGAGTCCAGCATGTTGGCGGTGGCGATGAAGACCACGCGCGAGAGATCGAACGGCACGCCCAGATAATTGTCCCGGAATGTCCCGTTCTGCTCAGGGTCGAGTACCTCCAACATCGCGGCCGAGGGATCACCCTGCACGCCGCGGCCCATCTTGTCGATCTCGTCCAGCATCATCACGCAGTTCCGGCTACCGGCCTTCTTGATGCCTTGGATGATGTTGCCGGGCAGCGCGCCGATATAGGTGCGGCGGTGGCCGCGGATCTCCGCCTCGTCGTGCACGCCGCCAAGGCTGACGCGCACGAAGGGGCGATCCATCGCGCGCGCGATGGACTGGCCAAGCGAGGTCTTGCCGACGCCGGGTGGCCCGACGAAGCACAGGATCGGCGCCTTGCCCTGGGGCGCGAGCTTGCGCACCGCGAGATATTCGATGATGCGGCTCTTGATCTTCTCCAGGCCATAGTGGTCCGCATCGAGGATGCGGCGGGCCTCTGCGATGTCGATCGGCTTCTCCTCCGGCAGCGTCCATGGCAGTTCGATCAACCAGTCCAGATAGGTGCGGACCATGCCGGCTTCACCGGCCGCTTCCGGCATGCGCTCATAGCGGCGCAGCTCCTTCTTCGCATGGGCGTCTGCTTCTGGCGGCATTTTTGCTTTTGCGATGGCCTCGGTCAGCTCGGCGACCTCAGCCGCCTTGCCGTCGCCTTCGCCGAGCTGGCGCTGGATGGTCGCCATCTGCTCGCGCAGGATCGCCTCGCGCTGCCGTTCGTCGAAGGCCGCCTTGGTCTGCTGGCCGATTTCATTGCTGATGCGCAGCACCTCCAGCCGCTCGGCGAGCCGCTTGGAGACCTTCTCCATGCGCACGGAGAGATCGACGGTCTCCAGGATCTCCTGCTTGTCCTGCGGCTTGATGTCCATATAGGCGGTGGCGAGATCGGCCAGCGCGCCGGGCGCGCTCGTACCCTGGAACATCGCCACCAGCTCCGGCGGCACCTGCGGCAGGAGCTGGATCGCCTCGATCGCCTGGCGCTGCAGATTGAGGAAGCGCGCCTCGATCTCCGGCGAAGTCGTGCTCGGCTCCGGAATCTGCTGCACCCGTGCGGCTGGGAAAGGCGTCCCCGGCAGGAAATCAAGGATGCGCGCGCGCTGCACGCCCTGGCAGACGATGTGATGGGTTTCGTCGGGTGCGGTGATGTAGCGCACGATGTTGGCGACGGTGCAGATCCGATAGAGATCATCCGGCGCGGGATCATCGATGTCGCCGTTGCGCTGAAGCACGATCCCGATCGGCCGCTGCTCGCGCAGCGCCTGCTGCGCCGCGGCGATCGATTTCGGCCTTGCGATCGTGATCGGCGCGATCACGCCGGGGAACAGCACCATGTTGCGGACGGGGATGACGATCAGCGCGTCGTCCGGAATTTTGGCGGCTTCGGTGTTCACGGTGGGCTCGGTCTGGCGTTCGTTGGCCATGGTGGACCTCAAGCGGATTTGGCGAGGCGCAGCGCGACGCAGCCGTCCATCACGAAACGGCTGATGGCATAGCGTCCGACCGGCAGGGGAATGCGGCGCTCGAAGCGGCCCTGCGGCAGCTCAAGCCGGTGGATGCGGGCGTTGCGTAGTTCCGGCGGCAGCGTGCGCCGGCCCGAGACGACGAGCACGCCGTCATGGATCACTGTTTCGACATTGTCGGGATCGACGCCGGGAAGGGCGACGAGGATGAGGAGCTCCCGGTCAGTCTCCAGCACGTCGATCGGCGGCTCCCAACAGGACTCCTGGCGGCCGAATTGCTGGCGCAGCCGCTCGCCGCGGTTGAGCTGCTCCAGGGCTTCGGAAAGCATCCAGTCGAGGGGGTTTTTGGGTTGCATGGCGCCGGCTCTGGAATGGAAAGCCTGCATATGGTGCTGGTTCCCGGGAAATCCAGCACCAGCCTGCGAGGTTGCCTCGACGGCCTCGGCGGGGCCGTGCTGCCCGACAAAGCGCTTCGGCGCCGTGGCATCGCGCGCACGGCGCCGTCAATTGCCGTTTTGCCCGGTTGCGTGCGGCCTCTAGGCCGCCGCCCGGTACTGCTCTTCGGCCTCGAGATTGATGACGGAGGTCGCGAGCTCAGTCAGGGTGCGATCGGTCGCTTCCTCTTCGTCCAGCGTTTCCTGGAGCAGGCGTGCCGCGTCCTGCATGCCAAGTTCCTCGGCCCAGGTGCGCAGCGTGCCGTAGCGGGAGATCTCGTAATGCTCGACGGCTTGGGCCGCCGCGAGCAGGCCAGCATCAAGCGCCGGCGCGCCCTTGAACTCCTTCATGATCTCGGCGCCTTCGTCGGCGATGCCGTTGATGGCTTCGCACGGCTTGCCGCGCGCCGGCTTGCCCAGCATCTTGAACACCTGGTCGAGGCGCTTCACCTGGCCCTGCGTCTCCTTGAGGTGCTTGTTGAAGGCGGCGGTGAGGTCCTTCGATTGCGCGGCCTTCGCCATCTTCGGCAATGTCTTGATGATCTTGTTCTCGGCGAAATAGATGTCCTTCAGCGTTGCCAGAAACAGGTCGTTCAGAGTCTTCGGCGCCCGGCGCGCGCGCCGCGCCGTCGATGTCTTGGTTGCTCGTTTCTTTGCTCGCTTGGCCATGTGTCCTCCTCTCGAGGCCGATCGGAAGGCGTCACCTTCCGTAATCCTCTCGCGATCAAGACGCGGCGAGGACAAATGTTCCTCGTAAGGAGGGCCGGGAGCCGTTATGGAGGGCGTCAGCGCTACACTATCGAAGAGACGGCCACCATGCCTCCGACGTCGCGGTGTTTCCGCTCGCGATTCCCATGATGGCCGGTCCCGGCGCGATCGCGACCACGCTGCCGCTCTCGGGCGACGCCGGCAACGCCGCCCGGCTCGGCATCAACATCGCGATCATCCTCCTGGTCTGCCTGCTCTGCATGATCTGCTTTGCCGCCTCGACCCTGATCGCGCGCACGCTGGGGCCGGACTGGCAATGCGGAGCTCTCGCGCCTGCTCGGCATCCTGCTTGCGGCCTATTCGGTGCAGTTCGTGCTGAACGGCATGCCGCGGTCCGCGCCAACCTGTCGTGAACTCCTCAAATGAGATCAATGCGTTGATTTTATTGTAATTTTCGCACACCTCCCGGACCGGGCATATCACCTTCCGCAATGTCGTCCGCTTTCTCTTGCGCAGCCTCATGGCTTTGACGTAACTCGGGTCGATGAGAGCGCGGAACGCGCGCATCGCCAGGATGCCGATCCTATGACAACACAGCGCATGGCCGGCGATGGCATGGCCGAAGAATAGAAGAGCTTGCCGGTGTTTGCGCGGATCAGGCACATCGTCGATCGCAAGAGATCGAACAAGGGGTCGAACAAGGCGTCGAGCCGGATGCTGGTCCGCATCCGCGCCCTCCTGCGCAGCAATGAATTCTACCTGATCCCGCTCGCGCTTCTGATCGGCACCGCCGCCGGCGTCGTCGTGACGCTGATGGCCGAGATCGCGCAGATCGCCCACGTCCTGATCTTCGGCATTCCGGTCGACGTGCGGCTGTCCGCGAACGCCTATGTCAGCCCGTGGGCGGCGCTGAGCGCGCCCGCCCTTGGCGGCCTGGCGCTCGGCATGATGGAATGGTCGCGGCGGCGGCTGAAGATCTCCAGCGCCGTCGACCCGATCGAGGCCAACGCGCTGCGTGGCGGCAATCTGTCCCTGCGCGACAGCGTGGTGGTCTCGAGCCAGACGCTGATCTCCAACGGCTGCGGCGCCTCCGTCGGCCTCGAGGCCGGCTATACCCAGATCGGCTCCGGCATCGCCTCGCTGCTCGGCCAGTTCCTCAACCTCCGGCGCAACGATCTCCGCCTGATCGTCGGCTGCGGGTCTGCGGCGGCGATTGCAGCCGCCTTCGGCGCACCGATCACCGGCGCGTTCTATGCCTGCGAGCTGATCGTCGGCGTCTATGCGGTCGGCAGCGCCGCGCCGATCCTGGCAGCCTCGCTCGCCGGCGCGCTGACCGCGCAGTGGCTCGGCGGCGCGCCGTACTCCCTCGAAATCCCGAAGGTCAGCTCGGTCGGCATCGAGCAATATCTGGCGCTGATCGGGCTCGCGCTCGTGACCGGCGGCGTCGGCATCGCAGTGATGCGCTCCTCGTCGATGTTCGAGCGGTTGTTCACCTGGCTTCCGGTCTGGCTCCGCCCGGTGCTCGGCGGCCTCATCGTCGGGGCGTTCGCGATCGCGACACCGCAGGTGCTGGCGGCGGGACACGGCGCCATGGTGCTCGACCTGCACCACGATATGACGATCAACCTGATCGCGCTGATCATTGCCCTCAAGCTGACGGCCTGCCTGATTTCGCTGGCATCAGGCTTCCGCGGCGGCCTGTTCTTCGCCTCGCTGTTCGTCGGCAGCCTGATCGGAAAATTCTTCGCGGCCGTGCTCTTGCTGATCAGCCCCAGCTTCGCGATCGACCCGCTGGTCGCGATGCTCACGGGCATGGCCACGCTCGGGGTCGCCATCGTCGGCGGTCCCCTGACGATGTCGTTCCTGGTGCTGGAGATGACGCGCAATGTCGACGTCACCGCCGTGGTGCTGGCAGGCTGCATCGTAACCTCGATCTGCGTGCGCTTCATGTTCGGCCATTCGTTCTCGACCTGGCGCCTGCATCTGCGCGGCGAGACCATCCGCAGTGCCAACGACGTCGGCTGGCTGCGCAACCTGACGGTCGAGCGGATGATGCGCAGCGACGTCGGCAAGGTGCCATCCTCGACGACGATCGCGGCCACAAGGCGCGAATTTGCGCTGGGCTCGCGACCGGGCATCGTCGTCGTCAACAACGCTGACGAATATGTCGGTCTCGTCATGCTGCCCGACCTGTTCTCCAGCGACCTCGAC
Source organism: Bradyrhizobium sp. CB82 (assembly GCF_029714405.1). Lineage (NCBI taxonomy): Bacteria > Pseudomonadati > Pseudomonadota > Alphaproteobacteria > Hyphomicrobiales > Nitrobacteraceae > Bradyrhizobium > Bradyrhizobium sp. CB82. The sequence goes on from NZ_CP121650.1 coordinate 2,880,432, forward strand.
ACCATCGCCGACGACATCCAGGTGATCGAGCTCGCCCGCTACACCGACATCGTGCTGATCCCGGAAATGAACGTGAAGAGCGCGATGGCGGTGTTCGACGAGGCGGAGGCGGAGATGCTGGCCGTGGTCGAATCCGCCGACAGCCGCAAGGTGATTGGCTTTCTCACCGAGACCTTCGCCCGTCGCCGCTATGTCGAGGAGATCGACAAGGCCACGCGCGGCGTGCTGGGGGCGTTGTCATAGTCGCACAGCGGTATCAGGGGAGGGGAGCCTGCGGCGCTCTCCTCGACCCGGCCTCACACTTTCCATGATGGGGTCTTGCTTTGGACAAACCGCGTCGGCGATCATCAGCCGGGCGGAAATGCGACGGACGCCCTTGGGGCGACATTGGGCTGGGGCAAGGAGCGCCAATGAGTGCCGTGATGAAGTCGACAGAAATAGAACCGCGTCATGTCCTGTCCGCGCGCATGGACGAAGAGCTCACGCACACCTATGAGAAGATCAGAAGCGTGGATGAAGAGATCGCGCGCGCCAGCGAGCAGCTTTCCAGGCTGGAGCGCGATGACGCGCGCAATCGACCGCCGCGCAGCCGCCCGCCGCGCGGCGGGCCGGCGCTCCGCGGCCTCGTCGGCCTGGTGCTCGCAGCGGGCATCTGTGCTGCTGCCCTGATCTCGCAATCGTCGTACGGCGATACGGTCAAGCAGATGATCGCCGGCTTGGTGCCGCTGCGCGCCGCGCTGTCATCGCAGTTGCAGGAAGAACCGGCGCCCGCTGCTCAGCCGAGCCCAAACGCGCAGCTGGCCCAGGCCGAGCCGGCGTCGCTACAACCGGCGCCTGCCGTTCAGGCCGTCCCGGAGCCGGTCGCGCCCACCGCCACCACGCTGCCTCCGCAGGTGACGGAACTGCTCGAGAAGATGGCGAGCGATCTCGCCAATGTGCAGCAGGGCATCGAGCAGCTCAAGGCGAGCCAGGCGCAATTGAAGGCGAACCAGGAGCAAATGTCCCTGGACAACCTCAAGGTTGCCGACGAATTGAAAGCGAGCCAGGAGCAAATCGCGCGTCTTGTCGCTAAAGCGCCTGACAACAAGGCGCCGGTCGATGGGCCTGACAAGACGGCCGGAAAGACGGGGCACCAGGCGTCCGATCCCGACACGCGTCCCAAGACGGCAGCCGCCGCCGTGCCTCCACCGCGCCCGGCTGCGGCGTCGTCACGCAAGCCGGCTCAGGCCGCTCCCGCGTCGCATGCGGCGGTGCGACGGTCGGCTCCGGTGCAGCTGGAGTCCGCACAGCAATAGTTGTCGGTGCGGCCTCTCACAGCCCCCGCACGTTCGTCCGTGGCCGATCTCACTCCAGCCGGTCGACCTGGCGCAGGATCGGGAACAGCTTCATCCACAACAGTGCCACCGCGATGGTGCCGATGCCGCCAAGCAGCGCGGCCGGCATCGCGCCGAGCAGGACAGCGACCATGCCGCTCTCGAACTCGCCGAGTTGGTTCGAGGCGTTGATGAAGAGGAAGTTGACGGCACCGACGCGGCCGCGCATTGGATCGGGGGTGGCGAGCTGCACCAGCGCGACGCGGACGATGACGCTGATGGTGTCGGCCGCGCCCATGGCCATCAGCGCAGCGATCGACAGCCACACGGCTTGCGACAGCGCGAAGACGATGGTGGCAAGTCCGAATGCAATCACCGCCTGGAACATCCGCAGGCCCGCGTGGCGCGCGATCGGATGGCGCGCGATCACTGCCGTCATCAGAAGCGCGCCGACAGCGGGCGTTGCCCGCATCATGCCGAGCGCCCACGGGCCGGCATGCAGGATGTCCTTGGCATAGATCGGCAGCAGCGCGGTCGCACCGCCGAGCAGCACGGCGAACAGATCGAGCGAGATCGTGCCGAGGATCGCGGGATTGCCGCGCACGAACGCAAGGCCTGCAAACAATTCAGCGAGGTTCGGCGGCTCGGAGTCGGCGGGACGCTGGAGCTGGATCGCGCCGACGAGCACCACGGCCAGCAGCGAGCATAGTGCCATAACGCCATAAGCCGCGCCCGGCGCGAGCGCGTAGGCGAAGCCGCCGAGGGCGGGACCCGCGATCGTCGCGAACTGCCGGGTGCCGGTCGCCATGGCGGTCGCGCGTTGCAGCATGCCGTCCGGTGCGACGCCTGACAGCAGCGTGGAGGAGGCTGGACTTTCGAAGGCGCCGGCGAACCCGAGGATGGCAAGGACTACGAAGATCTCCGGCGCCGTCACAGATCCCGCGAACGTGCGTATTCCGAGTCAGGCTGCAGCCAGGGCCTGCATGACCTGGCAAAGTTGAACGATGCGGCGGCGGTCGTAGCGATCGGCCGCGTGCCCTGCGACGAAGACAAGAACAGCGCTCGGAATGAACTGCACGAGGCCCGCCATGCCGAGATAGAAGGCGCTGCCTGTCAGCTCATAGATTTGCCATCCCACGACGACGGTGGCGATGTTGTGAGCAAATTCCGACAGCGTGCTGGAGCCGATATAGAGCAGCAGCGGGCGATGTTTGGTCGGAGGTCATTTGATCCAAACTCATGCGAGGTGAAGTCAGGGATGGCGGGCGCAGTCGCCATCCCTGCCGGTTAGCGGGGCGAGTCCGCGGAGGAGGCGACCACGAAGGCGACGATCCGGCGGACCAGTGGCAGGACCATCAGCAGCGTCGGAAAGGCGACGAGCCACGACAGTCCCCAGGCCGCTGGCCACGTCGCCAGGAAGAGAGAGGTTGGTCCGAGGCTCTTCAGTGTCGAGATGATCGACACCACGGCCGTCATGAGGATGGAAAGCACCAATGGCATGATAACAGGCGCATAGCGCGCCGGCAGTTTGCGAACCGCAATCATCTGATCTCTTTGGGAAAAGGACGCGTCAGTCACGTTGAACCCTGAAAAATGCATCGATCCCGACCGCGTCGGTTGATGCGTTGGTTCACGTGAAACGCTTACGGCGCCGTAGATCAGCGCGCCGGTTTCATAACGGCTTCCTTGAAATCGATCAAGCCGGATTTGCCCGGGAAGGTTTACAATCGTTCAAATCGGCGCGGCGGATTGCCGCGATCGGGCAACCGCATCGCTGGGTTGTGGGTTATCCATCGTTTGCATATCTGCAATTCGGTTCTTTGAGCACGAACAGAGGAAGCTCAGATGACGGATCAAGCCATGATGTCCTTGCGAAGCAGAAGCGTCCTGGTGGCCACGCTTGCTGGTCTCGCACTCGTCGCGGCGTCAGTGGTCTCCTCGGCTGCGGCGTCACCCACGTCACGTCCGAAGGCTGGCGCGGTTGCCTCAGCTTCCGCCGGCGCGACCGACTTCAGCGCCGCGCGGCGCCGCTATTACCGCCGCGGACCGAGCGCCGCAGGCCTCGCTTTCATGGGTGCAGCGACCGGATTGATCGCCGGCGCGATCGCCGAGCAGCGCCGCCAGGAGTATTACGAGAATCGCTATTATTACGGCCCGGGCGGCTATTACAGTCCCGGCTATTACGGCGGCGGGCCCTACTACGACGGCCCACGCTACTATTACCAGCCGTACTGAGCCCTGCGGGCAAAGCGCGCCGTCCGAATGCGAAGGCGTGTCCGCAGCTGAGATGCGGTCGGGGTGGACGTCTCCCCGTCAGTCGTCCTGGCACAAGCCAGGACGACTGTTGCATTCTCTCACCGCCCCGCAGGCGCCGAGAGCGCGCCAGTCGAGTAGCGCCACCAGTCCAGTTCCCTCGGTTCGGTCGGCCAAGCAGCGGCGTTGGAGTCGCGGAATGACTGGTTGGCCGGAGCAGGGGCCTTGCGGGCGTGGTGCCGCTGGTTCGCCGATGCCGTCTGGACCGTGAGGGCCGCAATCAACGTCGCGGCCAAGGTGGCCAGTGTTGTCGTTCGCATCATCATCTCCCTTGATCATTCTGGCTTGGCGACACCTTGGGTCGTTGGAGTGAAACGTCTCGTGCCGGCGCCGCAGTCCTTGTAGATAGCAATGCGCCCTGCCTGACATCACGGTTTCGGCCTTCAACGAAGCGGCGAGCCGAAATTTTGGTCGGAGCCAAAAATTCGGCGATCGTAGCCGCGCGCCCGATAGACTCGCCGCAGGCGATCCGGTTGAATGGGACGAGCTGATGTGTCGAGCCACAACGATGTGGAAGTATTTGCTGCTTCTTGCCCTGGTGACCTCGCCGGCAATGGCGCAGGTCAAGCCGACGCCGAAGACCACGGCGGCCCGCCCGGATCCCTGCTTCCCGATCGGGCGCACCGCGGACGGCAAGCTGGTCTATTCCATGAAATGCGAGAATCTTCCGGCGCCCCCGCCCCAGGCGGAACTGAATGAGACGCCTCCGCCCGCCGCCGAGCCGGAGGCCGAGAAGCGGCGGAGCGGCATTTTCGGCTGGTCCTATGACCGCAGGTGAGACGCACCACCACTTGCGCTCATCCCGCCGGAATGCTCTTTGCTCTAAGAGTTCCCATGGGGGGCCGAGGCCCTCCCACCTAGAGAGATGAGATGAGCAAACTCGTTATCCGCGCCGGCGATTTCACCTTCGATGCCCGCTTCGAGGAGCAACTGGCGCCGAAGACCGTCGCCGCATTCCGTAAAGCCATGCCGTTCGAAAGCCACATTATCCATGTGCGCTGGAGCGGTGAGGGCGTGTGGATGCCGCTCGGCGACCTCGATTTCGGCGTCGGCTACGAGAACCACACCAGCTATCCCGCGCCGGGCCAGATCATTCTCTATCCCGGTGGCATCAGCGAGACCGAGATCCTGCTCGCCTATGGCGGCGTGCACTTCGCGAGCAAGATGGGCCAGCTCGCCGGCAACCATTTCATCACGCTGACGTCGGGTCTGGAGAATCTGGCGACCCTGGGCAAGAGCGTTCTGTGGAAGGGCGCCCTGCCGATCCGCTTCGAGGAAGTCTGATTTGTCGGAGCCCCGCTATCCCCGTGATCTTCGCGGCTATGGCCGCAACCCGCCGCATCCGCATTGGCCGGGCGGAGCCCGGGTCGCGGTGCAGTTCGTCGTCAATTTCGAGGAGGGCGGCGAGAACAACATCTTGCACGGTGACCGTGCCTCGGAAGCGTTCTTGTCCGACGTGCTGGGCGCACAGCCCTGGCCGGGCCAGCGCCATGCCAACATCGAATCGATGTTCGAATATGGCTCGCGCGCCGGCTTCTGGCGGCTGTGGCGGATGTTCACGATGCGCAAATGGCCGACCACCGTGTTCGGCGTTGCCACCGCGCTGAAACGCAATCCGGAAATCGTCGCCGCGATGCATGAGGCGGGCTGGGACATCGCGAGCCACAGCCTGAAATGGATCGAGCACAAGGACATGACCGAGGTGCAGGAACGCGCCGAGATCACCGAGGCCATCCGCGTGCATACCGAAGCGACCGGCTCTCGGCCGCTCGGCTGGTACACCGGCCGCTCCTCGATCAATACCAACAGGCTGCTGATGGAGGAGGGCGGCTTCCTCTATCTTTGCGATTCCTATGCCGACGATCTGCCCTATTGGATCAAGGGCGCGGGCCGCAAGCAGCTCATCATCCCCTATACGCTCGACAACAACGACATGCGCTTCATCAACGCGCAGGGCTTTGCGGAAGGCGAGCAGTTCTTCACTTATCTCAAGGACGCGTTCGATGTGCTCTATGCCGAAGGCGAGAGCGCGCCGAAGATGATGTCGGTGGGCCTGCATTGCCGCCTGGTCGGCCGTCCCGGCCGCGCGGCGGGACTGATGCGCTTCCTCGACTATATCGGGAAGCACGAGCGCGTCTGGGTGCCGACGCGATTGCAGATCGCGCATCACTGGCGCGACAATCTCGCCCATCTCGCCGACGACGCATTCGAGATCATGTGAGGCGGACGGCGATGTCGCAATTGTCGTTGTCCGCTCTCAACGCTGCTAGCAAGACCGATTTCGTCGCGGCGCTCGCCAATGTCTTCGAGCACTCGCCATGGATTGCCGAACGCATCGCAGACCAGCGGCCGTTCGCCGGCGTCAATCAGTTGTTCGCGGCGATGACGGCGGCGGTCGAAAGTGCTGTAGCGGAGTTGCGGTTGGCGCTGATCAAGGCGCATCCCGATCTCGCCGACAAGACGCAGCGCGCGGCAGGACTCACTGCGGACTCCAACGCCGAGCAGAGTAGCGTCGGGCTCGACCGGCTATCGGACGCGGAGTACGCCGCATTCGAGCGCGTCAACAACGCTTATCGTTCAAAATTCGGCATCCCCTATATCGTCTGCGTCCGCCGCCATACCAAGGATTCGATCCTACGCGATTTCGAGCAGCGACTGCCGAACGATGCTGAGACCGAGATGCGGCGGTCGATCGCGGAGATCTGCCGCATCGCCGCGTTGCGGCTCAATCAGCTCGTCGCCGCCGAAGATCGCTTGAACGTGCACGGCCGGCTCTCGACCCACGTGCTGGACAATCACAGCGGCAAGCCTGCGCCCGGCATCGCGGTCGAGCTTGTCGAGCTTGCCGCACTCGGCGAGAGCCGCATCATCACGCGTGCCGTGACCAACCATGACGGTCGCACAGACCAGCCGCTGATCGGCGGGCGGCCCTTGCCGATCGGCCGCTACGAGCTCCGCTTCAGCGTCGGCAAATATTTCGCCGAACGTGGCGTGCCGATGTCGGACCCGCCGTTCCTCGACGAAGTTCCCTTGCGCTTTTCGATCGCCGAGCCGGAGGGCCACTACCACGTGCCGTTGCTGGTCACGCCCTGGAGCTATGCGACCTATCGTGGGAGCTAGCCGCCGAATTTCTCGTGCAGCGCCGGGAATAGCCGGTCCGGCTTGAACGGCGTCGAGGTGAAGCGGATGCCGGTGGCGTCGGCAATGGCGTTGCCGAGCGCGGCGGCGACGGGATTGTAAGGGCTCTCGCTCATCGACTTCGCGCCCATCGGTCCGATCGTGTCGGAGGTTTCTGCGAAAAGCACCTCGGTGCGCGGCACATCGGCGAAGGAGGGCAGGTGATAGTCGCGGAATTTGGCATTGATGACGCGGCCATTCGTGTCGATTACCATCTCCTCAAAGATCGCGGCTCCCAAAGCCTGCGCTACGCCGCCCTCGACCTGGCCACGGCATTGCATGGGATTGGCGACGACCCCGGCGTCGGCTGCTTGCACGCTCCTGAGGATCTTCAACTCGCCGGTGGCCCTGTTCACCGCCACGCGAAAGCCGTGCACGTTGAATGCCACCGAGCGCGGCGTGCCCTGTGAGTTGCCGCTCGCACTGAGCTGCTTGCCGTCTTCGCGCGCGCTCCGCGCCAGTTCTGCAAAGGACATCCGCCTGACGCCGCAGACGACGGCATCGCTTTCGATCGTGCAGGCCGCTGCGTCGCAGAGCCACGCGCCGGCCGCAGCGGCCATCAGCTCACGCGCCAGAGCCTCGGCCGCCGCGTGCGTGGCCTTGCCGGCGACAAAAACGCCGGCGCTGCCATAGGCTCCCGTGTCGTGGCCGCCATGCGCGGTGTCGGATTGCTTGAGGCGGATGTTGTCGACGGTGGTCGCGAGCGCGGTGGCCGCGATCTGCCGGTGCACCGTGCTGGTGCCGTTGCCGAACTCGGCGGTGCCGACCGTGAGCTCGAAACTGCCGTCGTCGTTGAGCGCGATCATCGCGTCCGCGATGTGTCCGGCCGGCGGCACCGTGTCGATCATGGTCAGTGCGATGCCCTCGCCAAGCAGCCAGTCCGCCGACAAATCCGGTTGCGGCGCGTCCGCCTGCATCGCGCGCTCGACGAGGTCGAGACACTGGTCGAGCCCGTAGGAACCATAGGAGACGTCGTGATACTCCGACGGCGTCGGCGCCAGCATGGGATCGCCGGGCCTGACGACGTTGCGGCGACGGATGTCGTACGGGTTGACGCCGAGCTGCTTCGCCAGCTCGTCGATCGCAGCTTCCACCGCCACCAGCGCCTGCGGCAGGCCATAGCCGCGAAACGCGCCCGCGGGCACCGTGTTGGTGTAGACCGCGACGGCGTCGACCTTCTTGTTCGGGCAGTTGTATACGCTGATCGACTCTGCCACCGCATGGAACAGCACGGGGCCGGCGTGATTGCCATAGGCGCCTGTGTTGGAGAGCACGTCGAGCTGGAGTGCGGTCAGCTTGCCGGCCGCATCGGCGCCGGCCTTGATGTGGACGCGCATCGGGTGCCGCGTCGAGGTCGCGATGAACTGCTCTTCGCGCGTCAGCTCGAGCTTGACCGGCCGCCCCGTCTTCAGCGCGGCGAGCGCCAAAATGTCCTCGACGAACATCTCCTGCTTGCCGCCAAAGCCACCGCCGACGCGCTCGCAGAACACGCGCACCTTGTCCATGGGCAGAGCGAAAATGTCCGACAGCGCGCGCCGCGTCAGGAACGGCACCTGCGTGGAGGAGCGGACGTTGAGCACGCCGGACGGATCGAGCCAGGCAAGCCCGCCATGCGTTTCGAGCGCGGCATGCTGAACGCGCTGGGTCGTGAAAGTGCCTTGATAGGTGACGGCTGAAGCCGCAAGTGCCGCCGCGACGTCGCCCAACTCGCCATGCGTTTCCGCGACGATGTTGCACTTTGCGTTGGCGATGCGATGTTCGCTGCCGCGGTCGGGATGGATGACCGGTGCGCCCGGCGCCATCGCCTGCTCGGGATCGACCACGGCGGGAAGAATGTCGTAGGTGACCTTCAGGCGCCGGCACGCTTCCTCCGCGGCGGCCTCAGTCTCCGCCGCGACGGCGGCGACCTTCTGGCCGATGAAGCGGACGACATCATCGAGGACGCGCGTGTCCTCCGGATCCATCCAGTCCTTCTCGTGCCGCGCGGTCGAGAACAACCGGTCGGGCACGTCCTCACGGGTCAGCACCGCGTGGACGCCAGGAACGCTCAAAGCGGCCGTCTTGTCGATCGCGACGATCCTCGCATGCGGATGCGGCGAACGCACGAGCTTGACGTGGAGCAGGCCGTCAATCGCGGTGTCGAAGGTATAGCGCGCATTGCCGCGCACGATGTCGGGGCCGGCGGGCGCGGGAAGGCTGCGGCCGAACGCGCCGCCGGCCTCGACGCCATCGTCGATATCGGTCTTGCCGTCGAGCGCGTCCTCGATCGCACGATAGCCGGTGCAGCGGCAGATGTTGCCCTTCAGCGCCGCGCCGAGATCGGTGCGCTGCGCCTGGTTCAGCGACGCGCAGGTCAGGATCATGCCGGCGGTGCAGAAGCCGCACTGGAATCCTTGCGCGTCGAGGAAGGCCTGCTGCATCGGATGCGTGCCGCCATCGCCTCCAAGTCCTTCGATGGTGGTGATCGCGCGGCCCTCGGCGCGGAAGGCCGGGATCAGGCAGCTATGTACGGGCTCGCCGTCGAGCAGCACTGTGCAGGCCCCGCAATCGCCGGCGTCGCAACCCTTCTTGACGCCGAAATGGCCGAGCTCGCGCAGGAAGGTCCGCAGGCATTGGCCCGCGCGCGGCGCTTGCGAAAACGGCTTGCCGTTGATCTCGAAGCTCATGGCCGCGCCGTGTCGAGCAATTCGCGACGGATCTCCTCGGCAAGGTGTCGCGTCATGTGCTTGCGCCAGAACGGCTTGCCGTGCACGTCGTCGTGGTAGAGGCTGTCGGTGATCTCGAGCGCGATGGCTGCGCGCAACGCGTTCGCATCGGGCGGCTTTGGAAAGGACAATCGGATGGGGCGCACGGTCGATGCAGTCACCGTCAGGTTCAGCGCGCCATCGCCATCGAGACTGCCGATCAACAGCGCCGCGGAGCGGCCGACCGGCGTCAGCGAGATCTGGCGGAAAGCCGAACGGCGCTTCAGCGCCGCGAGGGGGATATCGATTTGCCGCAACAGATCGCCGGGCGTCAGGCGATTGCGCTGGTTGCCGGTGACGAAGTCGAGGACCGGAAGCTTCTGTTCGCCGCCGCCGGTCTTCCAGATCGTGCAGACACCATCGAGCGCTGACGTCAGCGAGATCATCGGACCCGCCGGCAGCGACATGCAGAGATTGCCGCCGATCGTCGCCGTCTTCCAGATCTTGAACGAGGCGAGGAACGCGCGGCAGCATTGGTTGATCAGCGGCGCAGCCAGCCACTCGGGCGGACAAGCGAGCGCATCGAGCTCTGCGACGGTGCAGGTGGCCGCGATCGTCAGATGGGTGTCGGTGATGGTCAGTGCCGGCCATTTCAGGTCGGCGAGATCGATCAGGCGGGACAGGTGGACCTGCGGCTCCGAGAACAGCCAGGTTCCGCCCGCGAGCCAAGCGTCACCTGCCGTCCAAACGGGCAGTTGTGCGCGGCTCTGCGGATGGGCCACCGACGTGATGGTATTTAAGTCCATGAGTGCGCCAACGCCCTGAATCGGATCGATCGCTCGAAACGAGTCTTGCAAGTCCGGAGCCAAGTCGCAACAAGGATGCAAGCGGCTGGCCTTCGCCTTGCAGGCGAAAATGCCTGCCGACGTCAGGAGAAACGGGATCATGGATAACGCAAAGTCGGTCTGGATCAAGGATCCGCTCGCCATCCTCGCCGACGGTGCCGGGCGCGGCATCGTGGTGCAGGATGGGCGGATCGTCGAGCTTGTGCCCGCCGGCGGCGAGCCAGCAGCGGACGCCGCGATCTTCGAGGCGGGCGAGCATGTCGTGCTGCCCGGGCTCATCAATACGCACCACCACTTCTACCAGACGCTGACCCGCGCGCTGCCGGCGGCGATGGACCGTGAGCTGTTTCCCTGGCTCAAGGCGCTCTATCCGGTCTGGGCGCGGATGACGCCGGAGGCGCTCCAGCTCGGTGTTACCGTGGCGATGTCGGAGCTGTTGCTGTCGGGCTGCACCACCACGACGGACCATCACTACGTCTTCCCTGCGGGTCTGGAAGACGCCGTCGACATCGAGGTCGCCGTTGCCAAGCGGCTTGGCGTCCGCGTGCTGCTCACGCGCGGCTCGATGAACCTGTCGGAGCGCGACGGCGGCCTGCCGCCTGATAGCGTGGTGCAGGACGAGGACACGATTCTCGCGGACAGCGCGCGGGTGGTCGCAAAACATCACCAGCGCGGTACGGATGCGATGGTGCAGATCGCGCTGGCACCGTGCTCACCATTTTCGGTGACGACGTCCTTGATGCGCGCCACCGCCGATCTCGCCGACAGGCTCGATGTCCGCCTGCATACCCATCTCGCCGAGACCGAGGACGAGAACAGGTTCTGCGAGCAGATGTATGGCTGCCGCCCGCTGGACTATCTCGAGCAATGCGGCTGGCTCAATGCGCGCACCTGGCTCGCTCACGGCATCTTCTTCAATGCCGACGAGATGAAGCGGCTGGGCAAGGCCAAGACCACCATCAGCCATTGCGCGTGCAGCAACCAGCTTCTCGCGTCCGGCTGCTGTCCGGTCTGCGACATGGAGGAGGCCGGCGTCGGCATCGGCCTCGGGGTCGACGGCTCGGCCTCCAACGATGCGTCCAATCTGATGCAGGAAGTGCGCTCCGCGTTCCTGCTGCAGCGGGCGCGCTATGGCGTGACGAGGATCAGCCACAAGGACGCACTGCGTTGGGCCACCAAGGGCTCGGCCGCCTGCGTCGGCCGTCCCGAGCTCGGCGAGATCGCGCTCGGCAAGGCCGCCGACCTTGCGCTGTATAAGGTCGATGAATTGCGCTTCTCGGGCCACGGCGATCCGATTGCGGCGGTCGTGCTCTGCGGCGCGCATCGGGCCGATCGGGTGATGGTCGCGGGCAAATGGGCCGTGGTCGACGGGACGATCCCGGGCCTGGACGTCGCCGATCTGATCCGCCGCCACAGCGCTGTGGCCCGCACGATGCAGGCAGGGTAGGCGGGCAGGATAGAGAAGAGGGGGCAACCACCATTGCCGGGTATTGGTAGCTACCCCCTCCCGACCTCCTCCGGGAGGGAGCAGGTGATTTTAGCGATGCAAGAAGCGTGCTACTTGCCCGGCACCTTATCGTCGATGCCCTTGACGTAGAAGTTCATGCCGAGGATCTGGCCGTCATCGAGGTGATCGCCGCCCTTGCATTCGACTTCCTTGCCGTCCTGCCCGACGACCGGGCACTTGAACGGATGCAGCTTGCCGGCGATGATCGCGGCCTGGGCATCCTCCGCGATTTTTTTCACGTCGTCGGGCATGTTGGTATAGGGCGCCATCGCGAACATGTGGCTGTCGAGCCCGCCCCAGGTGTCCTCGGACTTCCAGGTGCCGTCGAGCTCAGCCTTGACGCGCGCGATGTAGTAGGGGCCCCAGGTGTCGAGGATCGAGGTGAGCTGGGCCTTGGGCCCGAACTTGATCATCTCGGAATCCTGACCGAAGGCCAGCTTGCCGCGCTCGGCCGCGATTTGCATCGCCGCCGGCGAGTCCGTGTGCTGCATGATCACGTCAGCACCCTGGTCGAGCAGCGCCTTGGCGGCGTCGGCTTCCTTGCCCGGATCGAACCACGAGTTCACCCAGATGATCTTGACCTTGATGTTCGGATTGATGGTCTGCGCCGCGAGGATCGTCGCGTTGATGCCGGAGATGACCTCCGGAATCGGCACCGAGCCGACATAGCCGAGCACCCCGGACTTCGACATCTTGGCCGCGATCAGGCCCTGGATATAGCGGCCCTGATACCACTTCGACGAATAGGTCGACATGTTCTTGTCGCGCTTGTAGCCGGTGGCGTGCTCGAAATGCACGTTCGGATACTTCTTGGCGACTTTCAGCGTCGGGTCCATGTAGCCGAACGACGTCGTGAAGATCAGCTTGTTGCCGGCGCGAACAAGCTGCTCGATGGAGCGCTCGGCGTCGGGACCTTCGGGGACGTTTTCGAGATAGGTGGTCTCGATCTTGTCGCCGAGCTCCTTCACGAGCTCCTGGCGGGCCAGGTCATGTTGATAGGTCCAGCCGAGGTCGCCAATCGGGCCCAGGTAGATGAAACCGACCTTCAGCTTGTCGGCGGCGGAGGCCGCACCAAGGCTGCCGGCCACCAAGAGCCCTGCAGCTGCTGCCAGAAGTGTTTTCTTCATCATCAATCTCCAAACAGTCGGGGAAAGCCACAATCCGCAACGTGCGCGCCCCATCGCGCACGTCGCGGAAATCCATCAACGATCCGGCACGAACACGGTGCCGAGCGCGGCCGGCGCGGTGGAGCCGCCGGTGCGCGCGCGTGACAGCAGCACCAGGACGATCACCGTCGCCAGATACGGCAGTGCCGACATGAATTGCGAGGGAATGCCGATGCCCCAGCCCTGCGCGTGCAGTTGCAGGATCGTCACCGCGCCGAACAGGTAAGCACCGACGACGAGCCGCCCCGGTCGCCACGACGAGAACACGACGAGCGCCAGTGCGATCCAGCCGCGGCCCGCAGTCATGCCGGGGATGAAGAACGGCGTATAGGCGAGCGGTAGATAGGCGCCGGCAAGTCCGGCACAGGCGCCGCCAAACATCACCGCAAGGGTGCGGATGCGCAGCACCGGATAGCCCAGCGCATGCGCTGAGACGTGGTTGTCGCCGCAGGCGCGCAGGATCAAACCGGCGCGCGTTCGGTACAGGAACCGCCAGGCGCCGACGATCAGCGCGATCGAGAGATAAACGAAGGCGTCCTCGCCAAAGACGACTCGGCCGATCAGCGGGATGTCGGTGAGGATGGGGATATTGAGATGCGGTGCCGGCGCGATGCGCTCGCCAACGAAGCTCGCGCCGATTAGACCGGAGAGGCCGACGCCGAGGATGGTCAGTGCGAGCCCGGTCGCAACCTGATTGACTGCTAGCCCGAGCGCCATCAGCGCGAAGACCAGCGACATCAGCGTGCCCGCGGCGATGCCGCAGAGCGCGCCGACGAAGACCGAGCCCGTGAGCCACGCGCCCGCAAAGCCGCAGGCCGCGCCCATGATCATCATGCCCTCGACGCCGAGGTTGAGAACGCCTGAGCGCTCGGTCACGAGCTCGCCCGTCGCCGCGATCAGCAGCGGCGTCGAAGCGGCAAGCACCGACAGGATGATGGCTTCAACCAGTTCCACGGGCCACCTGACGGTTCGGGAAGATCAGCCGGAAGCGGTACAGGATCAGGGAATCGCAGGCGAGCACGTAGAACAGCAAAATGCCCTGAAAAACCTTGGTGACATCCAGCGGGATCTTCATTGCGATCTGGGCCTGCTCGCCGCCGATGAAGGTCAATGCGAGGAAAAGGCCTGCAACCAATATTCCAATCGGATTCAAGCGGCCGAGGAAGGCGACGATGATGGCGGTAAAACCGTATCCGGGCGAGATGCCGGGTTGCAGATGCCCAACGGGGCCCGCGACCTCGATGATGCCGGCAAGGCCCGCAAGCGCGCCCGAGACGGCGAAGGTCAGGATGATCAGCTGGTTGGCGTTGAAGCCGCCGAACCGCGCCGCGCGCGGCGCAGCGCCGACCACGCGAATCTCGAACCCCTTGATGGTTCGTCCGAGCAGCACCGCCGCCGCCGCGACGACCAGGAGGGCGATGATCGAGCCGAGATGAAGCCGCCCGCCTTCGATCAGCACCGGGACCGTCGCCACGGGATCGAACTCCGCCGTGGTCGGGAAATTGAAACCGTGTGGATCGCGCCAGGGGCCACGCACGAGATAGTCGAGAAAGAGGTCGGCGACATAGACCAGCATCAGGCTGGTCAGGATTTCGCTGGCGCCGAACTTCACCTTGCAGATCGCCGGGATCAGGGCGTACAGCGCGCCCGCGATCGCGCCGAGCAACAGCATGACCGGCAGCACCCAGGCGCCGGCGTCCGTGCCCTGCGTCTTCACCGCGATCCAGCTTCCGGCGACCGCGCCAATCAGGAATTGGCCTTCGGCCCCAATGTTCCAGGCATTGGCGAGATAGCAGAGCGACAGCCCGATCGCGATCATCGCCAGCGGCGTGGCTTTCACCGCGATCTCCTGGAGCGAGTAGCCATCCGTCAGGGGCGCGATGAAATAGGCCTGTAGCGCGAGCAGTGGATTCTTTCCGAGGATCGCGAACAAGACACTCATGGTCACGATCGTGAGGCCGATCGCGATCAGCGGCGAGACCAGCGCGATCGTGTTGGAGCGCTCGGCGCGCTTCTCAAGCACGAGCTGCATGCGCGACCTCCCTCTGGTCCAGGCTGCTGCCGCCCATCAACAGGCCCAGCTTTTCGCGTGTCGCTTCGCCGGCTGCGAGCGGCGCCGACAGCCGGCCGTGGAACATCACCGCGATACGGTCGGCGATTTCAGCGAGCTCGTCGAGATCCTGGCTCGTCACCAGCACGGCCGCGCCACCGGCGGCGAGATCCAGGAGCGCCTGGCGGATGACGGCGGCCGCGCCCGCGTCCACGCCCCAAGTCGGCTGGCTGACCACCAGCACGGCCGGGTTGCGCAGGATCTCGCGGCCGACGATGAATTTTTGCAAGTTGCCGCCGGAGAGGCTGGCCGCTTCCGGATCGCGCTTGGCCTTGCGCACGTCGAAGGTCTCGGTCGCCTTGTCGACGGTCTTCAACGTGGCCGCCGTATCAATGAAGCCGTGCCTGACCATGCCGCTTGCGGCGTGGCCCGTCAGCAGTGCGTTTTCCGACAGTCGCATGCGCGGCGCGGTGCCATGGCCGAGCCGCTCCTCGGGGACAAAAGCCGCGCCCAGCTTGCGGCGCTGGGTGATCGACAAATGTCCGGCGGCGATGCCTTCGATCACCACCGTGCCGGGATCCTTCGACAGCCGCTCGCCCGACAAGGCTGCGAAGAGTTCGTCCTGGCCGTTGCCGGCGACGCCCGCGATGCCCAGGATCTCACCGCCCTTGAGCTCGAGCGAGATGTGCTCGAGCCGCACGCCGTGCGGCTCGTCAGGCGCGAGCGTGAGATCGTTGACGACGAGCCGCGGCACGGTGGTCTGCCGGCCGGCTGCGGCCTTGACCTCCTTAATCTCGCCGCCCACCATCATGCGGGCGAGAGAGGCTGCCGTCTCCTGCCGCGGATTGCAGGTTGCGACCTTCTCGCCGGCCCGCAGGATGGTGGCGGTGTCGCACAGCCGCTTCACCTCCTCGAGCTTGTGGCTGATGTAGAGGACCGCGCGGCCCTCAGCCTTCAGCCGTTCGAGCACGATGAAGAGCTGGTCGGCTTCCTGCGGCGTCAGCACGGCGGTCGGCTCGTCCAGGATCAGGAATTTGGGATCTTGCATCAAGGCACGCACGATCTCGATGCGCTGCCGCTCGCCGACCGACAATTGCCAGACCTCGCGCCTGGGATCGAGCGGCAGGCCGTAGGTCTTCGAGACCTGCTCCAGCCGCGCCGACATGTCCTTGAAGGACTCGCTGCCGTCGAGCCCGAGCGCGACGTTCTCGGCGACGGTGAGATTCTCGAACAGCGAGAAATGCTGAAACACCATGCCGATGCCGCGGCTGCGGGCTTCCGACGGGCCGGACAGCGCGATCCTTTCGCCTTTCCAGCGAATTTCGCCGGCGCTTGGCTGGATCAGGCCGTAGATCGCCTTGACCAGCGTCGACTTGCCGGCGCCGTTCTCGCCGAGCAGAGCGTGGATCTCCCTGGGAAATATATCAATGTCGATCGACGCGTTGGCGAGGAAGTCGCCGTAGCGCTTGGTGAGCCCGATCGTCTGGAGCAGCGGTAGCTCCCCGGTATGCAGGCTGTTGGGCATCGCGTCTGACATTCGTGGGTCGGGTAAAGTGCCTCTGCCTCAATAGTGGGCTAGTTTGATCCGCCGCGTAAGTAGCGAAAAAACGTCATGCCTTGCTCAACGCTTCGGCAAACGAGAGGATTCGCCGTCCATTTGCGATTCTCGAGCGGCAGTTTTAGCGAGTCCGTAGTTGTGCGGTAAGTGTTTGTTGCAAATTTGTGACGGTTCAAGCCAAATCGGAACCGCCTATGCAGGCTTGACGACAACTTGGGCAAACCAACGCTTTCGCCTCGTATGCTTTGCGCCGGCACCGTGACGCCGCGGGTTCGGGCTCAGCGTGTCGTTTTGTGCCGGGCACAAAAGGCAAATAAAAACAACCGGGAAAATCTGGCAGGGCCTGCGCAACGTGCCCTGGCGCGCGCATTGCCGCGCATGAAGCTTGGCGAAAAGTCCTAACCCCCCGCAAATCTTCTGCTGAAACCTGCAGCAGGCGTTGAAGCAAGTTGAGGCTTCTCACCTCCAGGGAACGGCGCAAGTGTCGCACCCAACGAGGCTTGATTTCTGAAGCTTCAATTTTGGGGGTGTTCAGGATGTCGTTTCGTTTCACGGCAATTGCAGCAACGGCGCTGTCTCTTGCTACGCTGGCCACCGGCGGCTTGGCTCGTGACCATCACCGGCGGCGCTGCCAGACTGCGCCGGCGCGACCGAGATCTACGGCCTGTTCCGCTCGACCTTCGGCTGGAACGAGCTGTTCAACACCAAGGGCTTCACCGCCGGCCCGCTGCACAACGTCTCGTTCGAAGTCGGTATGGACGGCAACACCGAGAACAATTTCCTCGCGCCCGCCAAGCGCGACGTCGTCGCCGGTCTGCAGTTCGCCTTCGATCTTCCCTACAAGGGCTACATCAACGTCGCGCCCCTGATGTACTGGGAGTTCTCGAACCACAACGCCTTCACCCAGTGCGGCCTGTTCGTTACCGGGCCGGCAGGCGTCGTCTGTAACTCGGACGGCAACGTCAGCTACAACCCCACCTGGGCGGTCGAAATCAACTACTACATGGATCTCGGCTTCCTGCCGCCGAACATGCAGTACTGGTCGATCAGCGGCCGCGCCGGCTGGTATGGACCGAAGGGCGACTCCAACGGCCTTCCTGCGCTCTCGGGCGTCGGCCGGTTCTCCACGGCGTCCAAGACCGAGCTGAACAGCGAGCCGATCCGTCTGACCTTCGAGCCTCGAAGGCGGTGTGGGGTGACAAGTACTCGCACTTCGTCGATCTCTGGGTCGCCTATCGCTACTGGCAGAACAAGTTCGGCCTCGACCACAACGCCATGCCCGGCGTCTGCACGGTCGCGGCGACCGGCCAGAGCACCAAGAGCTGCACCGAGTCCACGGTCTATGGTGGTGTCACTCTGAAGTTCTGATCGCACGAGGGGCGTAGGGTAGGTTAGCCGAAGGCGTAACCCACCTCCTTCTTTCCGCGCTTAAAAAGAAGTGGTGGGTTACGCTGCGCTAACCTTGCTGTGTCACTAACCCTCATGGTGAGGAGCGCGAAGCGCGTCTCGAACCATGAGGCCCGGCCTGTGGCCCACATCCTTCGAGACGCTTGCTTCGCAAGCTCCTCAGGATGAGGAGTTAGAGCGTTTACTAACCCATCCTTGTATTAGCCCGATCTCTTATGATGGTGCCGTTCCGTGAGGAATGGCCCAGCCCGGGTGACGGCCCGAGCTGGGTCGCCGTTCGATCGGATCGGTACCCATCGAAGCCTTAAGGGCTGTCCGACGTAGCGAGATCGCGACCGGCACTTCATCGGGACCCGAATGGTTGAACGAACTTGAGGTTCGCATAACAAGGGAGGGATCGACGAAGATGGGCAAGCATACCACGACCTGTGCCGGGGTCGATACCGGCAAACGGAAGCTTGATGTGGCGATCGAGGGCCGCCGCGAGCAGTTGCAGGTGGAGAACACGTCGGAAGGTCACGAGGCTTTGTTGGCGTGGCTGCGACAGCATCGCGTCAAGCGCATCGGCATCGAGGCGAGCGGCGGTTACGAACAGCCTGTCGTCGCTGAACTGCGACGCAAGCGGTTTGTGGTTGTGGTGTTTCAGCCGGCTCAGGTCCGGGCCTATGCCAAATTCCACTTGCGGCGGGCCAAGAACGATAAGATCGATGCTGCTCTTATCGCAGCTTGCACCGCAGCGGTGCGGAAGATCCATGCCGCTCCCGATCCTCGGTTGCGGCCATTCGCCGAGCAACTGACCATGATCGATCAGATCGGCGAGGATATCGCGCGCCTCAAGAACAGGATCGAGAGCTGCCGCAATGTAGGGATTAACCAGCTCTGGCATGAGGATATCGCGCGTTTGGAACAACGTGAGAAGGCCGCACTCAAGGCTCTGGTCGCCTCGATCTGCAAGCATCCCGACCTTGCCAAGAGGCTTGCGCTGATCAACAGCGTCGACGGCATCGGGCTGCCGACCGCCGTTGCCATCCTGGTGCGTCTGCCTGAGATCGGCCGGATCACACGGGAGCAAGCTGTCGCTCTCGCCGGACTTGCGCCCTATGACGACGACAGCGGCGACCAGGTCGGGGTTCGGCATATTGAAGGCGGACGAAAGCGGCTGCGTCGCGCCCTTTATACCGCTTCACTGGCTGCATCGTTTCGATGGAATCCACAGCTCATCGAGCTCTACCGCAGGCTGACCGCAGCCGGAAAGGAACACAAGCGCGCGCTCGTTGCCTGTGCCAGGAAGATGCTCATCTTTGCCAACACAGTGGTGGCTCGCGGCACGCCATGGTGCGGCGAACCGCCGGTGCGATCCTTCTCTGTTTCTTAGTTGGACCGGGACGAGTTTCTTCGTCCCGACCTACGGCCTCTCACGACGCCGCGCGCAGCGTCCGTCAAGGCTGGCCGTCGCTCGCCAGAACTCACCTTATCTGCCGCCAGGCCACGCCTTGACGGACGCGAGTACGGCGTCATCGTGGCGGGCTCGGATGATCAAAAGGGCGTAGAACACAGCCACCATTTAATGGTTGCTACGACTGGGTCGACTTCGTCCACACGCCATCATGCAGGGCTTCGGCTTCGTCTTCCAGAAGCGGGCCGACGACTTCGGTCGGCCGCTGGCCGCTGGCGAAGACCTCGCGGCAGGGAAGATCGAGAGTCGGGTTCTCCGGGTGGTTGCCGGTGACGCCGCGCAGGCGGTGCTCACTCAAGGCATAGACCACGCGGCCGATGCCGGCCCAGTAGATCGCGCCGGCGCACATCGCACAGGGTTCGGCGGAGGAATAGAGGGTTGCCTTGGCGAGCACCTCGCGGCTCAGCGCGCGGCAGGCTTGGGTGGCGGCGAGACGCTCGGCATGCGCGGTGCCGTCATGGTCCGGCATGTAGCCGTTCTCGGCCTCGATCAGCACGTTGCCGTCTACATCGACCACAAGGCAGCCAAACGGGTGGTTGCCATGGGTAAGGGAGCGGCGGGCGACTTCAAACGAAAGGCGCAAGAAGTGCTCGTCGCGTTCCGATGCGCCGCTCATCGCTACTCCCAGTTAATGTCCCGCCATGTGACGGCCGACAACGGTGAGGTCTGCTTCGCTGGTCCGTGCTTCATACACGAATTCGCCGTGGAACATCACCACCAGCCGGTCGGACAGCTCCAGCAATTCGTCGAGATCCTCGCTGACCAGCAGCACCGCCGCGCCCCGATTGCGCGCCGCCATGATCTCGGCGTGGATCTGGGCCACCGCCGCGAAGTCGAGGCCAAAGCAAGGATTGGCCGCGACCAGCACCTCGACATCGCCGCCGAGCTCGCGCGCCAGCACCGCGCGCTGGACATTGCCGCCTGACAGCGCCGAGATCGGCGTCTCCGGCGTGCGCGTCTTGATCTTGTATTGCGCGATCTTCTTCCGGGCGTCGTCGCGGAATGCGCCGCGGTTGAGCCACCAGCCGAGGCTCGCAAAGGGCGCGCGGTCGAATTCGCGGAAGGCAATGTTGTCGGCGACGCTCATGCCGCCGACGCAGGCGTTCTTGAGCGGCTCCTCCGGCAACAGCGACATCTTGTGCCGGCGCATCTCCTCGCGGCGCGCGCGATAAGAATCGCCGGCGACGCGGATCTCGCCGCTCTCGGCCTCGCGCTGGCCGGCCAGCACCTCGACGAGCTGGCGTTGCCCGTTGCCAGAGACCCCGGCGATGCCGACGATCTCGCCGGCGCGTACCGTAAGGGAGACATCGTGCACCGCAATGGCGCCGGCATCGTCGAGCGCGCGGACCTTCGCCAGCTCCAGCCTCGTCTGGCCTGTTTCACCGGTGCGCGGGGGCTGCACGGTCAACTGCTCGGCGCCGATCATGGTGCGCGCCATGGCGTCGGGCGTGAGCTCGGCGACCTTGCCCTGGCCGGCGAGCTTGCCGCGCCGCAGGATCGTCACCTCATCGGCGAAGGCCATGACCTCGCGAAACTTGTGCGTGATCATCAGAATCGTCAGTTCGCGCTTGACCACCATGTCGCGGAGCATACCGAGCACCTCGTCGGCTTCCGCCGGCGTCAGCACCGAGGTCGGCTCGTCCAGGATCAGGAAGCGCCGTTTCAGATAGAGCTGCTTGAGTATCTCGCATTTCTGCCGTTCCCCGGCTGAAACATCGGAGACCTTCGCGTTGAGAGGCACCTTGAATGGCATCCGCGCGAGGAACGCCTCGAGCTCCTTCTTCTCTTTGGACCAATCCACCACCGTCGGAACGTCGTCGCGCGCGAGCACGAGATTCTCCGCGACCGTCATCGCCGGCACCAGCGTAAAATGCTGGTAGACCATGCCGAGGCCAAGCGCGTGCGCTTCCTTCGGATTGCCAATCGCCTGCTGGCGGCCGCCGATCAGGATGTCGCCTTCCGTGGCGTGGTAATAGCCCATGATGCATTTGACGAGCGTCGACTTGCCGGCCCCGTTCTCGCCGAGCAACGCATGGAAGGAGCCGGGACGCACCTTCAGCTCGACCTTGTCCAGCGCGAGGAAATCGCCGAAGCGCATGGTCATGGCGATGGCGTCGACGCCGAAGGCGCCTGCGGGCGGTGCTGTCTCGCCGATGATCACGAGATCGCTCCGATCAGCGCGTCCGAGGTCGAGACTGCGCCGAACACGCCGCCCTGCATCTTGATCATCTTCAGCGCGTGGTCATGATTGCTCTTGTCGGTCGCGCCGCAGCAATCGTGCAGCAGCACGCATTCGAAGCCGCGGTCGTTGGCCTCGCGCATGGTGGTGTGGACGCAGACGTCGGTGGTGATGCCGGTGAGCACGATGTTCTCGACGCCGCGGACGCGCAGGATCAGTTCGAGATCGGTGGCGCAAAACGAGCCCTTGCCGGGCTTGTCGATGATGGGCTCACCCGGCATCGGTGCGAGCTCGGGGATGATCTCCCAGCCGGGCTCGCCGCGCACGAGAATACGGCCGCACGGGCCGGGATCGCCGATCCCGGCGCCGATCTGCCGCGACCGCCAGCGCTTGTTGGCGGGCAGGTCGGAGAGATCGGAGCGGTGGCCTTCGCGGGTATGGATGATGTGGAAGCCCTGGCTGCGCATCACCGCGAGCAGCTTCTTGATCGGCTCGACCGGCGCCCGCGTCAGCGACAGGTCATAGCCCATCTTGTCGACATAGCCGCCGACGCCACAGAAATCGGTCTGCATGTCGATGATGATCAGCGCCGTGTTTTCGGGGCGGAGGTCGCCATTGTAGGGCCAGGCGTAGGGCTCGGACTTGATGTGGCGGTCGGGCATGGATTGGTTCTCTAGCGAGTGATCGACAATTCGGCCGGCGCGCCGGTCAGCGTGCGCTTCGGCGAGCAGGTGATGATCATGATCGCCAGCGTCAGGATGTAGGGCGCAGCGTTGAAGAGATGATAGCCGGAGGTGACGCCGACCGATTGCAGCGCTGGTCCCAGCGCCGCGGCGCCGCCGAAGGCGAGCGAGGCCCACAGGCACAGCATCGGATCCCAACGTGCGAAGATCACGAGCGCGACCGCCGTGATGCCCTGGCCGGAGGACAGGCCCTCGTTCCAGCTTCCGGGATAGAACAGCGACAGGAACGAGCCGCCGATACCGGCAAGAAAGCCGCCGATCATGGTAGCGCGCAGCCGGATCAGGAGAACGGAATGGCCCATCGCGCGTGCCGCATCCGAGCTTTCGCCGGTGGTGCGGATGAGGAGCCCCCACCGCGTGGTGCTGAAGGCCCAGTAGAGGATGGGTGCGAGCGCGACGCCGATCAGGAACATGACGTTGATGCGCAGCGCCGCGCGCACCTGCGGGATGTCGCTCCACCAGCCGAAATCGATCGCGGGCAGCCGCGGTGCTGTGGGCTCGATCAACGGCTTGCCGAGATAGAACGCGAGGCCCGTGCCGAACAGCATGAGCGCGATTCCGACGGCGATGTCGTTGACACGCGGCAGTGAGCAGACGCCGGCATGCAACGCGCCGAGGAGGGCACCGGTGATGCCGGCAGCGAGCACGCCCAGCCACGGCGAGCCGGAGAGATAGGAGATGCCATAGGCGCTCATCGCGCCCATCACCAACGTGCCTTCGAGGCCGAGATTGATGCGGCCGGAACGCTCGGTGATGCATTCACCCAGGCTCACGAACAGGAACGGCGTGGAGACGCGAATGGCGCCGCCGAACACGGCGAGCGGCACGGTCCACAGTCCGATCGAGCCATCCGCCATCTCAGGACTTCCCCTTGAGAAATCCGATGCGGCCGTAGAGCGCATCGCTTGCCAGCACGAAGACGAAGATGATGCCTTGCAGCACCAGCACGGACGCATCGGGCAGCCCCAGGCGGCGCTGCAACAGCCCGCCGCTGGCGCTGATGCCGCCGAGCAGGATCGCCACCGGAACGATCGCAAGCGGATTTTGCCGCGCGAGGAAGGCGACCAGGATGCCGGTGAAGCCGTAGCCGGCCGCGAGATTGGCATTGGTGCGGCCCTGCACGGCAGCGACCTCGACCATGCCCGCGAGCCCCGCCGCGCCGCCGGCGAGGAAGCAGATCGTGAGGATGAGCTTGTTGACTCCGAGTCCGACGATCTTCGCGGCGCGGATGTTGCCACCGGCGACGCGCGCGGCGAAGCCGAACACGGTGTGATAGATCAGGATGTAGGCAGCGATTGCGGCGACCAGGCCGAAGACGATGCCCCAGTGCACGTCGGTGCCCGGGATACTGCCGATCATGTTGGCGGCGCCGATCTCGCGCGTTGAGGGCTTGTTGAGGCTTGCGGGATCCCGCATCGCGCCTTCGACGAGATGGTTGAGGATGGCGAGCGCGAGATAGACGAGCAAGAGGCTCGAGATCGTCTCGTTGACGCCGCGATATTGCCGTAAGCCGCCGGATAGCATGATCCACAGTCCGCCACCGATCACGCCGGCGCAGACCATCGCGATCTGGATCACGAACGGCGTTGCGCCTTGTAGCGCCAGCGCCGCGCTGGTTGCCGACAGCGCGCCGATCAGGAGCGCGCCTTCGCCGCCGATGACGACCATGCCGAGCTGCGCCGGCAGGGCCGTGCACAGCGCTGTGAGGATGAGCGGTGCCGCGCGCGTCAGCGTGTTCTGCCAGGAGAACCAGGTGCCGAATGCGCCCTGGTACATGTAGAAATAGAGATCGAGCGGGTTCTTGCCAAACATCGCGACGAAGATGCCGAACACCGCGAGCGCGCCGACCAGCGCCGCGCCCGGGATCAGGATGTACTCGATGCTCGCGCCGTGGCGCTGGAGGAATCCCAACTCGGCCGCCGGGGCGACGGCCCCGACCGCACCGACGGGATCCGCCGCTTCCGTTGTCACGAAGTCGCTCCGATCACGCCTTCGACCAGATAGTCCATCTTTTCGAGCTCCGGATCTTGCTGGCCGCGCGCGGTCGCGGCGGCGATCACCGTCTTGCCCTTGTTGTCGGTGATCGGCCCCTTGAAGATGACGTAGTTGCCGGCGGTGAGCTTTGCCTTGATGTCGTCGGCATGCTTGCGCGCTTCGGCGGACACCGCTTCGCCATAGGGCGACACCTTGACGATCTCTTCCTTGAGGCCGCCGCGATAGAAGTTCGGAATCTCCTGACCCGCGGCGATCATCTTGACGAATTTGGGGTAGAGCGCCTCCCAGTTCCACTCGGCGCCGGTGAGATAGGCCTTCGGGGCCAGCGCCGACTGGTTGCAGTGATAGCCGCACACCATGGCGCCGCGGCGGGCGGCGTTCTCGACCATGGTCTTCGGCCCGTCGACATGGCAGGTGAGCACGTCGACGCCCTGGTCGATGAGGCTGTTGGTGGCCTCGGCCTCCTTGACCGGCATCGACCAGTCGCCGGTGAAGATCACCTGCGTCGTCGCCTTCGGATTGGCGAGCCGCGCGCCGAGCGTAAAGGCGTTGATGTTGCGCAGGACCTGCGGGATCGGTTTTGCAGCTACGAATCCGAGCTTGCCGCTCTTGCTGGTGTAGCCCGCGACGATGCCGGAGATGTACTGGGCTTCGTCGATATAGCCGAAATAGCTGCCGGCGTTCTTCGGATCCTTGTCGGTCCACAGGCCACCGCAGTGCTCGAAGCGCAGCTTCGGGTACTTGGTCGCAATCTTGATCATGTGCGGGTTGTAGTAACCGAACGAGGTCGGGAAGAGCAGGGTGGCGCCATCGAGGTTGATCATGGACTCGATGGTCTTCTCGACCGCATCGGTCTCCGGCACCTTTTCTTCCTCGACCACCTTCAGGCCCGGAATCTTCTTCAGTGCCGCCGCGCCCTGCGCATGTGCCTGGTTGTAGCCATAGTCGTCGCGCGAGCCGACATAGATGAAGCCGATGGTCGTCTCGGCCGCGAAAGCCGGGCGGACACCGACTGCCGCTCCCAAGGAGAGCGCCGCGCCACCTCGCAACAAATGCCGTCGTGAAATCCTGCCAGAATCCATTGGATGCTCCCTTGGCGGATGGTCCGCCCTCTCTCTTGGCCACCGCCAGTCAGGGGCAGCCGGAATAGGATGTCGCAAGCTTCGTGCCAGAGGTTATCGCGCGAGCATCTGCATTTAAGTCATTGTGAAATAACTGATATTTTTTGAGTTCGAATTTAGGGCAGGCGGTGGACAGATTAATTTATAGGCAGTATCTCTCGATTGTATGCAAGGTAGTTAAGCAGCATTAACCCGACTCTTAACGGCCGTTCGGTGTCCCAGATGGTCTGCCGGCCCGGCATTCATGCTAACCAGTCCGCGAGTCGGACCCGCGCGTGAAGCGTGCGCTGGCACCGAACTTGTGTATCGATGGTCATGTGGCCTCCCTTGAGCGTTTGCGGCCTGCAGGATGGAAAGTTTGAGCGAGATGGCTTCTGGTATCGCCGTTCAAAATGGCTCGCTCGGCGAGGAGATCGTACGTCGTATCAACGAGCTTGGCGCCATCTCGGAGGACGCGGGCAAACTCACGCGGATCTATCTCAGCAAGGAATTGCGCGCCGCCGCCGACCTCATCCTCATCTGGATGCGCGAGGCGGGCATGCGTGCGCATCTCGATGCGATCGGTAACGTCTGCGGCCGCTACGAGGGCGAGCGGCCGGGGCTGCCGTGCCTGATGCTGGGTTCGCACTACGACACCGTGCGCGATGCCGGCAAATGGGACGGTCCGCTAGGTGTGATCACGGCGATTGCCTGCGTCGCCGAGCTGAACCGCTGCGGCAAACGCCTGCCGTTCGCGATCGAGGTCATCGGCTTTGCCGACGAGGAGGGCGTGCGCTTTGCATCCACGCTGCTCGGTAGCCGCGCGGTTGCCGGCGCGTTCGACGAGAGCGTGTTGAACACGCGCGACCGCGACGGCGTCTCGATGCGCGATGCGCTCGTGCAGTTCGGCCTCGATCCCGATCACATTGGAGCTGCCGCGCGGACGCGGCGGGAGCTGTTGGCCTATCTCGAACTGCACATCGAGCAGGGGCCGGTGCTGGAAGCGCAAAATCTCCCGATCGGGGTCGTTACCGCGATCGCCGGGGCGACACGTCTCGCTGCGCGGCTGACTGGCATGGCCGGCCACGCCGGCACCGTGCCGATGGCGCTCCGCCGCGACGCGCTGACGGGTGCGGCCGAATGCATCGCCGCGATCGAGCAGTTCTGCCGCACCGATGAGGGTGGGCTCGTCGGCACCGTCGGCTACATCCACGCAAAACCCGGCGCGACCAACGTCATTCCTGGCGAAGTGTCGTTTACCATCGACATGCGTGCGCCGACTGACATGCACCGCAAGCGCGCGGTCGCCGACGTCGTCCGCCAGATCGAGGCGATAGCCAGGCGCCGGCAGTTGTTGCTCCAGCTCGACGTCACCCACGAGAACCGCACCGCGCCGTGCGCGCCTTGGCTGAGGGGCCAGATCGCGCAGGCGATCGCAGCGGAAGGTTTTGCCGTCTTCGAGCTCCCGAGCGGGGCCGGCCATGACGGCATGGCCATCATCGACATCGCCGATGTCGGCATGATCTTCGTCCGCTGCCGCGGCGGCGTCAGCCATCACCCTGACGAGCACGTCGAGCCCGCCGACGCCGACGCCGGCGCGCGCGTGCTGCTCAGAGTGATCGAGAATTTCCGGCCGCGGGAAGGCTAGTCTAGACTAGGAGCCTTCCCTTCTCGCCTTACAACGAGAGTAAGTGCCGCGTGCGCGAGGCGGCTTAACCCGCCGTCACGTCCACGGTCTCGCCGCCGTCCAGCACCTGCGCCGCCTTGGCGCGGTCGAGATCGCCTTCCCAAGCGGCGACCACGACGGTGGCGACGCAATTGCCGATGAGGTTGCCAACGGCACGCGCCATGCCGATGAACCAGTCGACCGAGAGCACCAGCACGAGACCGATCGCCGGAATGCTCGGCACCGCGTTGAGTGTCGCTGCAAGGATCACGATCGCCGAACCCGGCACGCCATGGGCGCCTTTTGAGGTGATCAGGGACACGCCAAGCACCAGCAGGAGATCGCCGAAGGACAGCGGCGTGTTGGTCGCCTGCGCGATGAACACGACGGCAAGCGTGAGATAGATCGAGAAGGCATCGAGGTTGAAGGAATAGCCGGTCGGGATCACGAGTCCAACCACGGAATCCTTGACGCCCATCCGCTCGAGCTTCTTCATGATCTGCGGCAGCACCGCGTCGGAGGAGGCGGTCGCGAGCACGATGGTCAGCTCTTCGCGCAGGTAGGCGAGGAATTTGAGAATGTTGATTCCGGCCAGCGCCATCACTCCGCCGAGCACGCCAAGTACGAAGATGCCGACTGATACATAGAACAGCATCACCAGCGAGACGAGCTGCTTCAGCGAACCGACGCCATATTTGCCGACGGTGTAGGCGACCGCGCCGAGCACGCCGAGCGGGGCGACCCGCACGATCAGCCCCATGACGCGGAACAGCACGGTGGAGGCCGCATCGATGATGGTGGTGACGAGCTTGCCCTTCTCGCCGCCGACGAGCGCGAGGCCGACGCCGAACAGCACGGCGAAGAACAGCACCTGGAGCACGTCGTTGCGCGACAGCGCGTCGAACGAGGTCGACGGAATGACGTTGAGCAGGAATGCGCCGATACCCGCGCCCTGCAGCTTGTGGGCGTTGTCGGCGTAGGTGTTGAGCGCCTTGGCGTCGAGCGTCGAGGGATCGATGTTCATGCCATGGCCGGGGCCGAAGACGTAAGCGAGGATGAGGCCGACGACGAGCGCCACCGTCGTCATCGCCTCGA
This sequence comes from Bradyrhizobium sp. CB82, assembly GCF_029714405.1. Classification (NCBI taxonomy): domain Bacteria; kingdom Pseudomonadati; phylum Pseudomonadota; class Alphaproteobacteria; order Hyphomicrobiales; family Nitrobacteraceae; genus Bradyrhizobium; species Bradyrhizobium sp. CB82. The sequence goes on from NZ_CP121650.1 coordinate 2,908,686, forward strand.
AATAGACCAGCGCCTTGACGCCGACCCGGCCGACCTTCTTGAGATCGCCGGCGCCGGCAATGCCGTGCACGACCACGCAGAACACGATCGGCGCCACGATCATCGAGATCAGTTTGAGGAAGGCGTCGCTCAGGATCTTGAGGCCGATGGCGAAGTCCGGGACGGTCATGCCAAGGATGATGCCGAGTACCAGCGCCGCCAGAACCTGGACGAACAGCGAGGTGTAAAGCGGCTTCGGCTCGGCGGCCGGCGCCGCGGTGATGGTCGACATGGTGAACTTCCCCGGTTTGACGCGTCTTGGACGCCAAAAAGTAGCAACATCCGTGCCAGATTGTCGCGGCTTTGACGGAAATGAAGCCATTCCTCTGCGTTTTTGGTCGCCGTGCCCAGGCTCGCCCCGGGCATCCACGTTCCCTTGTGCCGTCATTCCGGGGCGACGCGAAGCCTGCGCTGCCAGGGGCGCGTCCCCATCGGCTGGATATCCATCGGGACGAGCCCGGCCCTGTGGGGCCGGGCTCGATCGGGCATCAGAAGTCCATCGCGGGGGCGCCGGCCCCTGATTCTGCCTTCTTCGGCTTGTCGGCGACCAGCGCCTCGGTCGTGATCAGGAGGGCGGCGATGGAGGCTGCGTCCTGCAGTGCCGTGCGAACGACCTTGGCAGGGTCGATCACGCCGGCCTTCACCAGATCCTGGTACTCGCCGGTCGCGGCATTGAAGCCCCAGTTGTAGCTGTCTTTCTCCATGAGCTTGCCGACAACGAGCGAACCGTCCTCGCCGGCATTCTCGACGATCTGGCGGGCGGGGATCTGGAGCGCTCGGCGCACGATGCCAACCCCGACCTTCTGGTCGGCATTTTGGGTCTTGATGCGGTCAAGCGCCTTGGTGGCGTGCAACAGCGCCACGCCGCCGCCGGGAAGGATGCCTTCCTCGACCGCCGCGCGGGTTGCATGCTGCGCGTCCTCGACGCGGTCCTTGCGTTCCTTCACTTCGATCTCGGTCGCGCCCCCGACCCGGATCACCGCCACGCCGCCGGCGAGCTTGGCCAGCCGCTCCTGCAGCTTCTCGCGATCATAATCGGAGGTGGTCTCCTCGATCTGCAACTTGATCTGCGCGGTACGCGCCTCGATATCCTTTTTCGCGCCGGCGCCATTAACGATGGTCGTGTTCTCCTTCTCGATCACGACCTTCTTGGCGCGGCCCAGCATGTTCAGTGCAACGTTCTCGAGCTTGATTCCGAGATCTTCCGAGACCGTAGTGCCGCCGGTGAGGATCGCAATGTCCTCGAGCATCGCCTTGCGGCGGTCGCCAAAACCGGGGGCTTTCACCGCAGCGACCTTCAACCCGCCGCGCAGCTTGTTGACGACGAGCGTCGCCAGCGCCTCGCCTTCGATATCCTCCGCGATGATGAGCAGAGGCTTGCCCGACTGCACCACCGATTCCAGCAGCGGCAGCAGAGATTGCAGCGCAGTGAGCTTCTTCTCGTGGATCAGGATGTAGGCATCCTCGAGCTCGGCCTTCATCTTCTCGGCGTTGGTGACGAAGTAGGGCGAGACATAGCCGCGGTCGAATTGCATGCCTTCGACCACTTCCAGCTCGGTGTTGAGGCTCTTGGCCTCCTCGACCGTGATCACGCCTTCATTGCCGACCTTCTGCATGGCCTCGGCAAGGTAGCGGCCAATTTCGGTATCGCCATTGGCCGAGATGGTGGCGACCTGCGCGATTTCCGCGTTCGAGGTAATCTTCTTCGCGTGTGCCTCGAGGTCGGCAACGATCGCATCGACTGCGAGGTCGATGCCGCGTTTCAAGTCCATCGGGTTCATGCCGGCGGAGACCGATTTGGCGCCTTCCCTGACGATCGCCTGAGCGAGCACTGTTGCGGTGGTGGTGCCGTCACCCGCGGCGTCGCTGGTCTTCGACGCGACCTCACGCACCATCTGCGCGCCCATGTTCTCGAACTTGTCCTCGAGTTCGATCTCCTTGGCGACGGTGACACCGTCCTTGGTGATGCGCGGGGCGCCGAAGGATTTTTCCAGCACCACATTGCGGCCCTTCGGCCCGAGTGTCACCTTTACCGCATTCGCCAGCAGGTCAACGCCGCGAAGCATGCGTTCGCGAGCGTCGGTCGAGAATTTCACGTCCTTGGCAGCCATGACTTTCCCTCCTTTTCCGTCTTGATTGAAGATAGGTGGTCAAGCGGCCTTCCGTGCTGCAAAGCGACCTAGGGGCGGAATATTTTCCGTTCAAGAGGAGGACAAATCTTTTTCGAATCTCAGCGCCAGCACGGCGCGCGCGCCGAGCAGCGCGACGCCCTTCGCCGCCCAGTCGCGCGACGAGCCCATGCCGTAGCGCTCGCCGGCCACGACAACGACCGGGCGCTGCAGCTTGTGCGAATGCACACGGCCGAGGAATTTGCGGTTGCCCGACAGCACGGCGACCGGCACCATTTGCTTTTCGGACACCGCACTGGCCATGCGTGGTGCAAGCGGCCCGGAGTTGCCGATGCAGGTCGTGCAGCCACAGCCGACGATACCGAAGCCCGCTCGATCGCATCTTCGGCCTCACCCAGCGCGGAACCAGCGTTGGTCGCGACGTCATGGCCGGTGCGACTAACTTCGCGGCGATGGCCGATATCATCGCGGTGAACCCGGCGATCAAGTCCAACGCCGGGATGGATCGCGCCGATCTCGTCAGCGCCACGGCACTCGCCGCAATCTTCGGCTCGATAATGATGGGCCTTTGGCCAACCTGCCGCTCGCCGTTGCGCCGGCGATGGGCTCGAACGTCATCTTGAGGTGACCATGGGGCGCCGCACGCAGGTTCCGGCGATGCTGTGGGGGCTGGGCGTCGTGTTCATCTCCTACGCGATCGTGATCCCGCAGATATTCTGAAGGCGGGGCTACGCCGCCAGATCCAGCAGCCGGCACGATCCGCGCACCAGCACCTTACGGCCGGATGATGTCATGGCGGGCACGCCGTCCTTGATCGCAACGAGGCCGAGTTTGACGAGGTCTGCGATCGCATGCTCCTTCGAAAAACGATGCTGCGAGGCCGGACAGCGCAATGCTTTCAAGATTTCCCACTGGTCGGGCGAAAGATCGAAGTCGAAATCGTCGTTCATGTTGCCTCGAATATCTGGGCCGTTCGTGCACCGATTAGCGGTGCAGCATGAAAACCATGCGACGACATTGAGTCGGGAATTCGATTGACTGTTTAGAACATCTCTTCACGAATGCCTGAGATCATCGCGCCGCAATAGTTAAGATCGCGCGCATGCGGATATCGTCCAGATACTCGATCACTTCTCTATGATCTGGAGTTGATGGTGCGTTGCGAATTGCCGCAGTGCACGGGAAGGAGGCCTGCCCCATTCTGCGCTGCGATGGGCACAGGAACATGAGACAAGCCGTTCTAGACTCTGCTACGTTGACAAGCGCGGAATAAGCTTCACGCTGCAGGAGTGGAGTGCATGAATAGGCTGGTGGAAATTCGCAGTCAGGAATCCTTTTGCCGGGAACGTGCGGCGCTGGATTCCGATCGCAGGGTTTTCTGGCTCGCGCAGGCGGAAGAGTGGGAGCGGCGGGCCCTCGACGAGATCGCCTACCATTTTCGCGAGTGCAATCTGGCTCATAGCGATCTGCGCCCAGCCGCCAGCTAGTCGACTTTCAGCGGTTTACTGATAGCTCGCCACGATATCTGACACGGCGCGTTCGAGCTGTTGCGCGGTGGCGCATTGTCGCGCCACGCTGCAAAATGTCGCGTAACGCGGCATCTCGGAGTCGCCAAAGCCCCAGACCATGCGGCCCTCGGGATTGAGCCAGACCAGTCGCTTCGATCGCTCGGAAATGCGCCGCAAGATGTCGGCGCGCGGATCGAGATTGTTGCTGCGGGCGTCGCCCAGCACGATCACAGTGGTTTGCGGCGTCAGCGTGCTCATGAACTCATGTTCGAAGTCGTCGAGGGAAGAGCCGTAGTCGGATGAGCCGAAGCCGACCTTGGACATGATCTCGGCCATCGCAGCTTCGGGCGAGTTCGATTCCAGGATGTCGCTGACCTCGATCAGATGCGAGGAGAACGCGAAGGAGCGGACGTCGTCGACCACCTCGTGCAGCGAGTGGATCAGGAGCAGGAAGAAGTCGGAGACGCGAGCGACGGAACCCGAGACGTCGCACAGCGCCACGATCTTCGGCCGGTCGCGGTGCTTGCGCTTCCAGGCGGTAAGGAACGGAACGCCGCCCCAGGCGGCGTTGCGGCGCAGCGTTCGACGGACGTCGAGATGGCCGCGGCGCTGGCGCTTGCGCGGCTTGCAATAGCGCTCGCGCAGGCGCCGCGCGATCTTGCGGATCAGCGCGCGCATCTCCTCGACCTGGCGCGGCTCAATCCGGGCAAGGGGCGCGTTGCGCAAGATCTCGTTGCGCAGGTTTTCGGCCTCCTCGCGCGCATAGAGCGCGAGCCCCTGCGAGACTGTGTCGCGGACGGCTTCGCGCAAACCCTCGAGTGCCGTGCGCAGACGCTCGGCGAGCGAGGGGTTGGCCGCGGTCAGTTCGTCGAGATCGTCGCGCAGGCGCTGAATGCCCATCGCGTCGAGGATGCGGCTGGAAAAGATCCCGCGCTGGGTGGAGTAGCGGATGTCGGACAGCGACGCGGCGCTGGCGGCGCTGGCGATCGCTGCGGCGATCGCGTTGCGGTCCTGCGAGAGCAGCATCTGAGCTAGCGGCCCCAGGCCGTCGGTGGGCGGACCGCCGCCCGCGTCATTCGTCGTGCCGGGAGAGGGCGGCTGTCTGCCCGCCGGAGGCGTATCGTTGTCGTTGGTCTTGGGCCGCTCCTGGCGCGGCTCCGGTTGTCTAAAGAAAAGATCAAAGCAGTCGCCGAGAGCGAGCTTCTCGTCCTGCGACTTCGCCAGCGTCAGCAGCAGCGCATCGCGCAAGATGCCGCGGTCGGAAAAACCGACCTGCGCGACCGCGCGCATCGCGTCGATGCTTTCGGCGGGCGAAACGTGGACGCCGGCGCCGCGTGCCGCACGAAAGAAGCGATGGAGGTTCTCCCGCATCGGTGTCAACCGAAGACGTTGGACCGCGCCGCCTTGGCAATGAACGTCGTGACGTGGGGCGCCGCCGCCTCGATGTCGGCCTCGTATTTCAGGAGCACGTTGAGCGTGTCCTTGACGATATCGGTGTCGAGCTCGCCAGACTGCAACAGCACCAGCGCGCGTGCCCAGTCGATGGTCTCGCTGACCGAGGGCAGTTTTTTCAGGTCCAGCGTGCGAATCTCATGGATGAAGCCGACCATCTGCCGGCGCAGCGTCTGCGAGATGCCGGGCACGCGGCTCTCGACGATGCGCTCCTCCAGCCGTTGCTCGGGGAAGCCGATGTGCAGATGCAGGCAGCGCCGCTTCAAGGCGTCGCCGAGATCCCGCTCGCTGTTGGAGGTGAGGATCACCGTCGGCGGGGTGATCGCCGAGACGGTGCCGAGCTCGGGAATGGTGACCTGGAAATCAGACAGGATTTCCAGCAGCAGCGATTCAAACTCTGCGTCCGACTTGTCGATTTCGTCGATCAGCAGCACGCAGCCGCCGGGCTGCTCGAGTGCCTGTAGCAGCGGGCGCGGTTCGACGAACTCCTTGGAGAAGAAGACGTCGCCGAAATCATGCAACTGGTCGAGCGCGGCGTGCAGCGTCTGCGCGCCGCCGAGCACTTCGCCGAGCTTGTCCTTGAGGATTTGCGTGTAGAGAAGCTGCTTGGCGTACTTCCACTCGTAGAGCGCCTTGGCCTCGTCGAGGCCCTCGTAGCATTGCAGGCGGATCATCTTCATGCCGCGCCAGGCGGCGATCGCCTTGGCAAGCTCGGTCTTGCCGACGCCGGCGGGCCCCTCGACCAGGATCGGCTTCTCGATCTGTTGCGACAAATAGACTGCGGTCGCGATCTGCCGGCTCGCGATATAGCCTTGCGCGGCGAGGCCGCTCTCCACTGCCTCGATCGAGGTCGAGGCCTTCTGATCAGCCACGAATGGGCGCTCCCGGTGGTCCTGCTTGAGGCTTGTTCTGCCCCCCTTCCGGACAAAGGACAAGCCTCGATTATCGGGGAACGCATTGCGCTGATGGCATTTTTCCGCTCAGCGCAAATATGCGAGCGCAGGCTCGGCGGTCTCGATCAGTGACGCAGCAACTCAGGTTTGCGGATGGTCTGCCGCACCTCGCCGCCGCAATCGGCGCATTCGTAGACGAAGTCGATTCTGGCAAGGCTCCAATGCGGCTCGACCTCGCGCACATACATGGGCAGGAACCCCATGCAGCTAGGGCAAATCACAGGCGCGATCTCGATGCCCTGATGATGCTGTACATAGGCTGGCATCTCGGCTCTCCTTCGCAAGCGACCACCAAACCCCGCGCAGAATCTACCGCCGGTGGCGTGAGCGCCGTCATCAACTCTTTCGAACAGAGGCGGAACGGCGGGCGTTTGTCGTTCGCTGTGACATTCTTGTAACGTCTCTGTACTGTAACGGGCGGACTAAATGCCTATTTCACAGCCCAGCCCGCTTCTTCGACGAACACTCCAACAATAAGGGAGCAAACACCCATGACGCATGCCATTCGTTTTCACAGGACCGGAGGTCCGGAAGTCCTGGTTTGGGAGCAAGTCGAGGTCGGCAAGCCCGGTCCGGGTGAGGCGCGCATCCGTCACACCGCGGTCGGTCTCAATTTCGTCGACATCTACAACCGCTCGGGTCTCTATCCCGCGCAATTGCCGAGCGGGCTCGGCAGCGAGGCGGCCGGTGTGGTCGAGGAGGTCGGACCCGGCGTCAGCGATTTGAAGCCGGGTGATCGCATTGCCTACGGCGCCTCACCGCTTGGCGCCTATTCCGAGGCGCGGCTCATTCCCGCCGACAGGCTCTTGAAGCTGCCTGACGGCGTTGACGACAAGACCGCAGCGGCAATGATGCTGAAAGGGCTCACGACGCAGTATCTGATCCGGCAGACCTACCGTGTGAAGGCGGGCGACACCATCCTGCTGCATGCGGCAGCCGGCGGCGTCGGTCTTATCCTGAGCCAGTGGGCGAAGCATCTCGGCGCGACAGTGATCGGCACGGTCAGCAACGACGAGAAGGCCAAGCTCGCGAAGGCGCATGGCTGTGATCACGTCATCATCTACACGCGCGAGGATTTCGTGAAGCGCGTCGAAGAGATCACCGGCGGCAAGAAGGTGCCGGTCGTCTATGATTCAGTCGGCAAGGACACTTTCTTGAAGTCACTGGATTGCCTGGCGCCGCTCGGTGTCGTCGCGCTGTTCGGCCAATCCTCCGGCGCGGTCGAGCCGCTCAATCTCGGCCTGCTCGCGCAGAAGGGCTCGCTCTACGTCACCCGCCCGACGCTCTTCACTTACGCGGCGAAGCGCGAGAACCTGGTCGCGATGGCAGGTGAACTGTTCGACGTCGTGAAGTCCGGCGCGGTCAAGATCGAGGTCCACCAGACCTATCCGCTGAAGGACGCGGCGAAGGCGCATGCCGATCTCGCGGCGCGCAAGACCACAGGGTCGACCGTGCTGTTGGTATAATGCCCGATCGGATGATGATGCAGGCCGCTCGCGGCCTGCATCATGACCGTTCGTGCTTGCGCAGGTCGCGGGCGTGATCGAACCGGTCCGCCTGGAGATCGACTTCGCCAGGCGCAACTTCTGGCAGCGCGGCCTGGGTGAGAATGTCCTCGGTCACGTCCTCGACCGCGGACCCGCTGATTTCGTGGATGAAGCAGATATTTCCGTATTCACCGGAGGCGACGCGCGAGACGACCTCACGCCGGGAGATTTCGGGGTCGACCACAGCTTCGCGCCCGCGGCGGCCATAATCGATCATCACGACGAAATACTGCATCAAGATTCCCTGCCCGCATCGAGGCAAGCTGCAGTATTTCTGAAAATAGGAATCCAGTCAAGTCTCGATTTCCAAAAATCGGAAATCGAGCTCTGTGATCTCGAACAGGCCCCGCGTTATTTGCCCTTACCCTTGCGGGCGCGGGCCGACTTGGCGCGCAGGCGCTCGAGCTGGCCCTTGGGCATCGTGAGGCAGATTTCGCCGACCCATTCCAGCTTCACGCCGACGATCGGCTTGGCGTTGAAGCTGGCGAGGTTGACGACCGAGGGGGTCTTGCCTCGTTCGATGGTCTTCAGATAGCGCTCTCCCGTCTTCAGCCGGACCACGGCCTCCTCACCATAGAAGCTCGACAGCGGGAAACGTTGCTCCTTGTAGGCCACGATCACGTCGCCATTCTCGTACTTGGGCAGCATCGAGTCGCCCATGACCTCGAACGCGACTGTCTCCTCCATGATCGGGAAGGGCAGTACGACGTCGCCAAGTCCTTCCGGCGGGACCTGCTCATATTCCGGCTCGATTACGGCGCCGGCGCCGACCCGGCCCATGATCGGCGAGAGATTGAGCTCAAGGTATTCCATAATGGGCAGGATTTCCGACGCCTTGACCAGGCGCTCGCCGCCGAGGATTTCGGAGACCGCGCCCGGGCGGACGCCCATGGCCTGGGCCAGCCCGCCCTTGCTCTTGCCTGACCGCTTCAGGCCTCGTTCGATCATCGTCGCGTCCAGCATGGCGATTCCCTCGCTTGTCCATCTTCGTGACCACCTTAACCCGAAATTCGGAATTATCTATTACGAATATCAGAATTCCGCGCTGACTTGTCCTTCGGAATATCGGAATGTCTCGTTCGCCTCAAGAGGGTAATTCGGGCCAAATGGGGCGGATCACAGGGCAAGTCAGTATGGAACCGGGCAACTGGGCGTCGGAGCATTCCAACGCACTGCGCGACTATTTTCTCAAGGGAATGTCTTTTTCGAAGATCGGAAGGGAGATTAACGCAAGATTTGGAACGAATTACACACGAAATGCGGTGATCGGGCGGGCCAAGCGGATGGGGCTTGCCGCGCCCGGGCGGGCATCGAGCCCCCCGATCGCACCGCTCTTGGCGAATGGACCTTTTCCGCAAAACGCTTCGGGGAAAGGCGAGGCGTCCAAACCGCCCCTCGTGCCGGCCGGACCGCTCAAGTTGCGCTGCGTCGGAATCCGGCCGAGGCTGATCTCGCTGCTCGCGCTCGAACCTGGTGACTGCCGCTATCCGTATGGTGGGGATAAGGACGGGGAGCCGATCGCCTTCTGCGGTCATCCCCGGCGCCCGGGCTCCAGCTATTGCACGCCCCATTTTCACCTGACCTCCGGGCCCGACACGGTGCGAACGACCGGCCCGGTCATCCTGCGGCTCGTCGCGGCCGCTTGAGCGCGGTCGCCCCGTGCTGGGAATCCCGTTTCCATCGTTTTGTGTCAAGGAGTATCCAAGTGGCACGTGCCAAACGGAGTAAGACCTACAGGTTGGGAAGGATCTACGACCGCAGGTCACGCGACTTGCCGCCACACGCCGAAGTGGCGGAAGTCGAAGTCGACAATCCCTTAGGCCTTGATCCCGGCGAGAAGATCGTCGCGTTGCGCTCGATTCGCAACGATCCGTTAGGTCGGCTCCATGCGCATCACCAGATCGATGAAGCGCAGTACCGTGGCGGCCGTGCGTTCCAGAGCGACTGGGAGAAGGCGGAGCGGGGGCCGCAGGCGATCGATCCGAACCGGGAATATGTCGACGGCATCCTTGGCCGCGAGCCCGTCACCGAGAGCCAGCGCCAGGCGGTGCTGCGGCTCAACCGGATCGAGCACGAACTCGGCACCGACGGCGCGGCGCTCGTGCATGATGTCCTGGTGCTCGGACTGACGATGGAGCAGGTCGGCGAACGCCGCGCCGTGCGCAGCCAGCGTTGGAACGACTATTTCTCCAAGCGGCTGCAGGAATGCCTGGACCGGCTGGCTCTGATCTATGGCTTTGCGTCTGACGACCCTGGCGCGACAAGCCCCCGTAGCCGCTAGCTGAGAAGCTCGCGCGAACGACGATCCAGGATGGGGCGGCTCCCACGGCGGCGCTGATTGCGGCCACGATCAGCGGCGCCAACGAGCCCTGGCGGCTTTCGATCACGCGCGAAGACGTCACTGTGACGGGAATGGCCGGCTAGCGTAGGCTTGCGATGGCGAGGACCACGCAGGCGAAGCAGGTTGAAGAGCATGCCGCCAAACATCAACGTGCAGATGCCGGCGCCGATCTGGGTCCAGCGCAACTGGGTGCGATCCACGGCATGCGCTTTCCCTCCAGGGGGGCGGCTTCGTTGGCGCGCCCTGGGCGCGATGAGACTGGGATGAATCGTCGCGCTGGGTTATCGTGTGAGCGTGACCCCACTCCCCGTTTATATTTGGAAACAGAATACGTCGCATTGACGCCGGTTGAGCCAAGTGCAGCTATCACCTGTTGAATCCTGTCGTGGGCGGGGTGGACCGGGTCCGTCATCCGGAATTGCTGAGGTCCGATGACGACAAAGTAACCCTCTGCCAGCAGTTTGGCTTGCCGGAGGGGTTGTTCCTTGTCATAATTGCAACCTCATCGGGTTCGCCCGATCCGTTGCGGGCACGCGATTTGGTGGTCCGCCCGCGGTCACCCGGCCGAGAGCCGTTCATGTCCGACGTCTGGTTCTTGAATGCCGTGTACCCTCTCACGAAGGCCGTTCCTTTCATAGGGTGCGAGATGAAAAACCTCAATTTCGCGACTGAACTGCACCTGAAGCTGGGGGCGCCTGCGAGTCAAACCGTCGAGAGCCTGCGACTGCTGCGTGCATTCCTCAAGCTCGCGCCCCGGCAGCGTTTCGAGGTCATCAAGCTGGTCGAAGACCTCTCCACCGAAGAGATTTCCGAACATCCGCTTTCGTGAGGCGGGGTATCGCCCGTCGACGCCCCAACCAGAACCGACTGCCCCCAGGAATCCCTAATCCCGGCCGAACTGCTGGAATGCGATCCGACAAGTGTGATAGATCAGTGAGGACAAGGGGAGGACGGCGACATGATCGAACCGAAGCTCGAAGTTCCGGCCGAATTGCGCGATCTGGCCGAGAAGACCATCGATCAGGCGGAAAAAGCCTTCAGCCTGTTTTTCGATGCTGCCACCAAGTCGATGTCATCGGTGCCTGGAACCGGCACAGAGGTTTCCAAGCAGGCGCTTGCTTTCACTGAACAAAACATGAAGACGGCGTTCGAGCACGCACGCAAGCTGGTTCACGCAACCGATCTCCAGGAAGCGATGCGCATTCAGTCCGAATTCCTGAGAAGTCAATTCACCAACGCTGGTGAGCATATGCGACAGATCACCGGCAACCTGATGCAACCCGGCAAAGGCAAGTCCTGAACCGCAGGCGGCGCGCGACTGTCGGCTCAACCGGCAGGGATTTGCCTTGATGGGGGACTTTCGCTCGCCGCCCAAGCGTTTGCCCGCAAAGCGCGTAGATCTCAGTTCCTGAGCCCACAGCGAAGGCATCGAGCTTGCCTCAAGGACCTTGGCTAAGAAACCGCAGCGCCGAGCGACTAGGCAGGAAAAAATAGCCGCCCCCCTTGACGGTCACAAAAGACTGCAACCCGGTGATTTCAAGAGGACCGACCGTGGTGGGAACGGTGAATGTCCCCGTTTTGCCGGGACCAGATGTGCCCACTAGAGGATCCCGCTCATCCTTCAGACCATGAAAGGATGGCGAGCTAATCCAGGTCTGCTGAAGAAACTCGAACTGGCGCTCAATATCGGCGTTGAGGCACATGAACAACAATCCCTTTGGCTCGCAACTGTCTATTCGTTGTGACGCCTCGCACGTTGTCCCTTCATCTTGCGTGGACCAGTCGCTACCCCGTTTATCGAAGTTACCTGGCCCGTTCGCCACGCCCCGCGCTTCCAGTCGCTGATCATCACCGACCGGATCTTCCCCGCCTGATCCTTCCACATAGGGCCGACCTACTCGCACGATCCGGTGCCGGTTGGAAATCTTGATCTGCTCTTCACTGCCGGGCTGAAGGCTGTCCCGCGGGTTCGCGCGCCGGATATGTGCCCCGTAGGGGCAGCGAAGCCCCTGGGGATCTTCGACCCCAGGCAAGAAGTCGTTGTCCTCGTCTGCTGCCGGACCTTCCGGATGTCGAATGAGCGATGCGCCATCTCGCCAACGCCCGACCATTTTGGCGGCGACCCAATGTGCCGACAGGTTCGCTGTCGGATAGGCGCTGCGGAGCGCGCCGGCGGTAGCATCGAGGAAATCGTTGAAGCCGGCGACGTCTTGCTCGAGTTGGCGCACAACAAGAAAGGACCCATTGCGTCCGAGATCACGGGGGGCGCTCGCGATCTCACCGGCGAATGCCGGAAAGCGATCCTGTAGATTCGCAGGCGTGTCCGGCAAAATGTTATTGAGATCGCGCTCGGAGGGAACCACCGGTGTCGGCGGAAAATATCCATGATTGTCCGCGTAGCCGAGCACGAACTCGCCTGGTTCGACGACATGGATCGAGTTGGCATCGCGGGCGAAACGTTTCGTGCCCCGGATGATGGGCTGCGAGATGCCATCACGAAAACCGAAGGGCTCTCGCGAACGACCCGGATCGCCCACATCCTGCATGCGAATCGAATGGAATGGCAGGAGGCCGAACTTCCGAGCTCTGCTCAGTTCCTCCTTCCGCAAGGATTGCAGTTCATTCGGCGTGGTCGCATAGAGGAGCAGTATGGCGTCGGCACGTTGTTGAGCATCACCTGCTCCCCATTTCCAGTGCTCCGGCGCGCTGGCCTCGAGGTCACCGAGAATTCGTGACCGCTCGCTCATGCCTTCGACGAAAGCTGCAGGGAAGGAGTCCAATATGTTCCCGACATCGCCGTCGTTCATCTTGTCGGCGATCAGACGCCGCAAGCCTGCCGCTGAAAATGCCATCATCAGTGCACGCCTCTCATCCACAACATCGCCGAATGAGACTCGGGAAGTAGACGCGAGGGGCAACTCGTAGTCGGCACGCAAAGGCAACATTGGCTCTCCATTCAGCTCCCCGTCATCCGCGACAGTGCTGCACATTGCCGTGATGTCCTGAAGCCACTTCCTGCAACGTGCAGGATCGTCAGGAAAGCGCAGGAGAACCATCTCGGCCGAGCCAAGCCTTCCCAGAGGTCCGAACACAAGAGACTGGATCTCATGCAGTTCGATCGCTGATGGCGGACGTGGTTGAGAGTTGAACAGATCCAGCCAGGCTCGGGCCTCGCTCTCGGTTCGTGCGTTGGCCAACCCGTAACAAATCAGCGCGTTGTTTCGGATCTGATCGGTCGTCAGTGCGGGAAAACGCGAGTACCAGAATGGCGTCGGTACCTGCTGACGCCTTACCCAGCGCTTGAAGCGCGCTCCGTCCTCTGCACCGTCCAGTATCAGGAATCTTGTTCTTGGAAAGCCTCTTCCGTTGCTCCACACGGCAGTCTGACCGTAGTGGGCCTTCGTGATGAAATCCTCCAGGTAACTTTCCCAGCTACCGTCGTAGTTGGCGAGAAATACCAGCCGGCCGGTCTTGGGCAGCCGAAACCAGCGGGCGAAATGGATGGTGCCGATGTCAAGAATGAATCCAGGCCGGAATCGGTGTTTGACCAGCTTGTTGATTCCCCAGAATGCCGCCGCAAGCGTCAGGCGACGCAACCAACCTGCCTTTAGCGGCGTGATCGCGGTGAGATGGTTCTGCACATACCCCGGCGGGTTCTCAACTGCCAAAAGCTCTTGTAGGTGGATTGGGCCGGGATCGAGATCCTCAACGGGATCGGCAGCTTCCTGACGGCGAAGCAACAAGACCAATGCCGACAGAACAAGCAACACCAGGAAACCGACATAGAGCAGACCATCGACCAGGGAGATCAGGAAACTGCCTATCCTAATTGCCCAATCCAACCAGTCTTGGATGAGTCTACCGTGCCAAACCACCAAGAACCGCAGCAGTCCCATTCCGATTGTCAACGCGGCCAGCGTAACGATGAGCGAGCGATCGGTGAGGAAAGACTTCACGGCCTCTAACCTACCGAGGTCCGCGTGTCGCGAAATCGCCAACGGCTTGTTCAACGGCCTCACCAATCGATGTCTTAGGGTTCCGCTCCTGAGCAATTCGTCCCGCGTGAATCGAAGGGCCGGCATTGCCGGCAACGCAAGCTTCCCGTTCTGCTGAACCCATTTCGTAACGAGCGTATAGGCGACGTTCGCGATCTTTCGTTCCTGGTCGATACGGGTGACAGCAAGTTCCGGCGTTCCCGAAAAGTTTAGTCCGCTTGTCACATGCCGCGTTGCAAGGGGCGTAGCCTTCGAATGAACGACGTTGTCGTGCAGACAACGCTTAAGCGCTTCGAGATCGCCTATCCCACAGGCCAACTGAAAAATCGGAAGCAGTTGACGTTCAGCCTTTTCACACGCCGCGTCAATCGCCGATCCTTCCGGTCCGTCCACGTTCAGCTCGAAAACCACATAGGAGGGCTCGTCCATTTCACCCTTTATGACGTTCAGACTCGCGAAATGGATCCGCTGCGTTTCATCGAGCGCTGTCCGGATCGGCGCTTTCGCCGGGTTGCCCAATGAAGCTATTTCCCGGGCGACTGCGTCGTGATCCGCTTCACCTGCCATTGGAATGCAGATCGTGATCATTGACTGGGTGCGCTGGCCATCCTTCGGAGCGAACTGCACCGTCAGATGTCGCGGGAACGGCCCCACGTTTTCTTCCTGGCCGACCCTGTGTAGGCCGCTCTGCCTCAGCAATGGCTTGAGGGTTTGCGTGATCTGCGCTCTCGCGATTTGCTCACCCAGACAGTAGTGGTCGAGCCCCATCCCTCCGAACGCAAGATCATCCTTCAGTTGACGTCCGGGATCGAATACTTCGGGTTGATCTACATGAGAGCGATCGAGCATGGCCGACATGATGGCAGCGAGGACGACTCCGTCTTTAGGAATCGTCGTTGGCCACCAGCGGTCCTTGCTCAGAATGAACGGCTGCTTTGCATACCGCGGAAGACCTGGGACGATGGGTGGCCTGAATCGCAATGCTTCGATCAGGCAGCTCTCGAGCTCCTCGTCGTTGTCCTCCCGAGCCGCACTCGCTGCCTGCTGCATCGCTTCCGTTTTCTCGAACAGAATCGACAAGATATGGGCGGCCGCGAGTGTGTTGGTCGGCACGAATCCCACCGCCAGCCCCAATAGCATCGCCGCGATTTCGTCGTCCGTGGGCCCATCCGCTTGTACTTGCATTGCGATGAAGCGATCCACCAGTGTGCGGCGAGAGTTGTGCGTTCCGACCCTTGCCTGGCCGAGGGACCTATGGATCACGGATTTAACCCGCTGGGCGCCTGTGAGCGCGAGCTCGCGCGTTACTGGATCGCCATGATAGTCTGCGAACAGCAGGGTGCTGATTGCCATCAGCCACTCTGCGAATGCTTGCGGATCATCGACGTCAAGTCCGAAGTAGGCCGCGCACACTTCGGCCGGCACCCGTATCACCAAGTCTTCGATCACATCGATCTGACCGCCAGAAATTTCGACAAGCTCTGTTGCGATGCTTGAGGTCGTCGGCACGATGGTGCGCTGGATGTCCTCCGTTTTAAGAACGGAAGTGAGAAACGCCTTCTGCCGGTCGTAGTCGCGCCCTGGCGGCATTCCCAGCAAGAAGCTCGCGCCGCCCGTCAGCTCCGTCATCTCCGGTCCGTACGGCACCTCGAAGACATCCTGACGCGCGCGCACCATTTTGACGTCATCGTATCTGGTGACGACGTACACCCCCCAAAGCTTTAGAATGGGCAGGAAGCGCAGGACGCGGTAAAGGGGATGCCATGCGAGCAGCCAAGTCGTGATCCGGCTTCCGACGCCCCCCTTCTTCAATCGGCTCCAGTCAAAGGCGTTTGATGGCGGTTTGTTGGCCGAAGCAGCTTCTGCCTCGCGAATCTTCTCGTAGTACTTGACCTGCTGGGGCTGCATGGTCCGCGTCCTTTCGTTCCGCCCTCCGAGTCGGTCCGGAATCGTCAGCAGGCCGCAAAACGAGGATCTTATCCCCGAAGAGCGTCTGTTCCCACGTGGCCGGCTTTTTTTGCAAAGCCGGCTCGGGAATCGGCGAGAGCCAGACCTTCAGCGAAGTAGTCGATCCATCTCTGGTCCTTGAAAGGCAACCAATCGATATATTTCGTCGAGAAGTCAGGATGCTTGGCGAAGAGGATTTCCAGCTCTTCAGACGCCTGTTGGTGCTTACCGGATCGCGCAAGCGCACCGATTTTCGTCATGCGCGCGTGCCAGTAGGCTTGGCGTACTCCAAGGGAGTCTTCGGCAAGCGCGATCGCCTCCTGCCAGTCGCCTAGCATGTAGCGCACGGCAGCGAGCTCACCGAGAACATAGAACACGTAGTGGTCGTGGGGGTTCAAGCGCAGAGATTTCTTGAGGGGAGCCACAGCATCTTCAGGCCTGCCCGCGAGCATTTGACTGCTACCAATTTGAGCGTAGGCATAGGCCAGGCTCGGATTTAGCCGTATCGCCTCGTTGAGATGACGCAATGCCGCATCCGGATCGCGCAGGAGGATTTCCGCACATCCTGCCAGCAGGTGTCCCCGACCGTCGAACTCATCAGCTTTGAGCGCGCGCAGCGAGAGCTCCTTGAAGCTCATGACATGCTCTCGAGATCGGCGCTGGGTCCAGATATCGTAAAAAGTCCACCATGCGACATGGAGCAGCGCCTCGACCGAATGCGGATCTTGGGTCAATGCTTCCTCGAATAATCGACGCGCCTCCTCGGCGTCGACGCGGGTCAGGCGATTCAGGTGCCATCGTCCACGCCAGATCAGCTCCCAGGTATCCAGGCGGCTACGCCGCTTGGCTCGGGCCCTCATCTGTTCGGCATGTCCGATGCGCCCCTCAAGTGTACCGGCAATGGAAGCAGCCGCATCATCAAGAGCCGATAACATATCCGCCAGTCGCACATCATACTGCGCGGTCCATAAAATGTGCCCCGCCTCGCTCTCCACCAGGCGGACGACGATCCGTAGCCGATCCCCTTGGACGCGTAGATTCCCGCCCAGTAGGTAGCGCGCGCCAAGCAGCTTCCCTATCCGCCTTGGATTCCTGATGGCTCCGCGAAACGCAAAGCTGGAATTGCGGTCGATGATCGGCAGCCAACGCATGTTCGAAAGGGCCGTGACCAGGTCTTCGCTGAACCCGTCTGCCAGATATGCGCTCTGAGGATCCTTGATTTCGAGGGGCAGAACAGCCAGCGCCGCTCGACCGCTGAAACCCGGGATTGGCTGGCTAACGTCGATAATTGACAATGCCGGAGCGATTTCCGGCGTGCCGGCCTGATCAGCCATCACTTCGAGGATTTGGAAGCGGCTCGGTATATTCTTGAGGACCAGCTCGCCCAATGGGCGAAATCCGAACTCGACCTTTCCCGTGACTTCGGCATGCACCGGCTCGGATATAACGATCCCACCCGTTGGGCACACCTCCTGCAATCGAGCCGCGATATTGACGTGCTCCCCGTGCAAGACACCATCTTCATCAATGGCTTCACCAACGCTGACGCCGGTGCGCAGCCACATTTGCTGATCCTTGGGCAGCGTTCTATTTCGTTGCCGGAGAGCGCCTTGAATCGCGACGGCGCAAAGAACCGCGTCGACTGGACGCGCGCACTCAATCATGAAACTGTCGCCGGCGCTGCCGAACACGCGGCCATTGTGCTTGCGTACGGCGTCGTAAACCACCTGACGGCAGGCGCGCAGCGTCGTGACCGTCCGTTCATCATTCTGAGAGATTAGACGGCTGTATCCGACCACATCGGCAGAAAGAAAAGACGCAACACGTCGCTCAAAAGTTGCCGCCATGCTGAACCTCGAGTTTCCGCACAGGATGTCGGCAGGCAGTGAGCTCTGCCGCGCAACATCGGCATAGTCGATCGGTTCCCTATGGAGGGATATTATAGTCCATAAGACCGCCGCATCTGCAATTTCCACCCAGTTCAAAATCAGTTCTTTGAAAGCGACCTCCGTTGAGGAGGTGAACGGATGATAGCACAGCAATTGCTGGTTGAGAAATAAATGGTGACTCGACAGTTTTCCATGCTGGCGAGAGGGGCGCGGGGCGACCTCGCATATCGCGTCGGTTCGACTCGAGGATGGGTAGAGCGGAAGCAAAACCCAACCAACGGCCAAACCCTGACGACAACGGTAGTCACTTACTCAATCACCCGAAAAAGGGATGATGGGATTTTGCTTCGATGTACCCAGCCTAAAGTCCGGAGATTGGCCTACCGGGCGCGAGGTCTCCTTTTAGCCGAATTCAGACCAGCGGATTTGTCTGCGGTGCTCGGCTTGTAGGTTCACGCCCTTCTGTAATGGGCCCGATGATGTCAAGCCTCCCGAGTGAACGTCACGCCGCCGAGCTCATGCTTCTGTCCGTGGTCAACGCTTGGCCGCCACATCATGCTGTCAGAGGGAGCGGTGAGCCTATCTAGATACGCGTGGTTCGTCGGGCGACGGCCACTGGGCGTGTAACGGCTTCGCCGCATCCACCGTCCCGGCGACGGGACTTCGGGCACTTCTGTAATGGGCCCGATGATGTCAAGCCTCCCGAGTGAACGTCACGCCGCCGAGCTCATGCTTCTGTCCGTGGTCAACGCTTGGCCGCCACGTCATGCTGTCAGAGGGAGCGGTGAGCCTATCTAGATACGCGTGGTTCGTCGGGCGACGGCCACTGGGCGTGTAACGGCTTCGCCGCATCCACCGTCCCGGCGACGGGACTTCGGGCACTTCTGTAATGGGCCCGATGATGTCAAGCCTCCCGAGTGAACGTCACGCCGCCGAGCTCATGCTTCTGTCCGTGGTCAACGCTTGGCCGCCACATCATGCTGTCAGAGGGAGCGGTGAGCCTATCTAGATACGCGTGGTTCGTCGGGCGACGGCCACTGGGCGTGTAACGGCTTCGCCGCATCCACCGTCCCGGCGACGGGACTTCGGGCACTTCTGTAATGGGCCCGATGATGTCAAGCCTCCCGAGTGAACGTCACGCCGCCGAGCTCATGCTTCTGTCCGTGGTCAACGCTTGGCCGCCACATCATGCTGTCAGAGGGAGCGGTGAGCCTATCTAGATACGCGTGGTTCGTCGGGCGACGGCCACTGGGCGTGTAACGGCTTCGCCGCATCCACCGTCCCGGCGACGGGACTTCGGGCACTTCTGTAATGGGCCCGATGATGTCAAGCCTCCCGAGTGAACGTCACGCCGCCGAGCTCATGCTTCTGTCCGTGGTCAACGCTTGGCCGCCACATCATGCTGTCAGAGGGAGCGGTGAGCCTATCTAGATACGCGTGGTTCGTCGGGCGACGGCCACTGGGCGTGTAACGGCTTCTGTAATGGGCCCGATGATGTCAAGCCTCCCGAGTGAACGTCACGCCGCCGAGCTCATGCTTCTGTCCGTGGTCAACGCTTGGCCGCCACATCATGCTGTCAGAGGGAGCGGTGAGCCTATCTAGATACGCGTGGTTCGTCGGGCGACGGCCACTGGGCGTGTAACGGCTTCGCCGCATCCACCGTCCCGGCGACGGGACTTCGGGCACTTCTGTAATGGGCCCGATGATGTCAAGCCTCCCGAGTGAACGTCACGCCGCCGAGCTCATGCTTCTGTCCGTGGTCAACGCTTGGCCGCCACATCATGCTGTCAGAGGGAGCGGTGAGCCTATCTAGATACGCGTGGTTCGTCGGGCGACGGCCACTGGGCGTGTAACGGCTTCGCCGCATCCACCGTCCCGGCGACGGGACTTCGGGCACTTCTGTAATGGGCCCGATGATGTCAAGCCTCCCGAGTGAACGTCACGCCGCCGAGCTCATGCTTCTGTCCGTGGTCAACGCTTGGCCGCCACATCATGCTGTCAGAGGGAGCGGTGAGCCTATCTAGATACGCGTGGTTCGTCGGGCGACGGCCACTGGGCGTGTAACGGCTTCGCCGCATCCACCGTCCCGGCGACGGGACTTCGGGCACTTCTGTAATGGGCCCGATGATGTCAAGCCTCCCGAGTGAACGTCACGCCGCCGAGCTCATGCTTCTGTCCGTGGTCAACGCTTGGCCGCCACATCATGCTGTCAGAGGGAGCGGTGAGCCTATCTAGATACGCGTGGTTCGTCGGGCGACGGCCACTGGGCGTGTAACGGCTTCGCCGCATCCACCGTCCCGGCGACGGGACTTCGGGCACTTCTGTAATGGGCCCGATGATGTCAAGCCTCCCGAGTGAACGTCACGCCGCCGAGCTCATGCTTCTGTCCGTGGTCAACGCTTGGCCGCCACATCATGCTGTCAGAGGGAGCGGTGAGCCTATCTAGATACGCGTGGTTCGTCGGGCGACGGCCACTGGGCGTGTAACGGCTTCGCCGCATCCACCGTCCCGGCGACGGGACTTCGGGCACTGGGCTTCTGTTCAGCCCGATTGCATTCCAGCTCTTCTCCTCGTGCTCTATGCTGCGATCGGGCCCGCGTCAGCCCAGCGGTAAGTTGTGCCGTCGACCCAGATCCGATGCAGGATCACTGCGAGCTTACGTGCCAAGGCGACTTTGGCGCGCTTCGAGCCTCGCCGCTTGGCGACGTCCATCCCCCAGCGCTTAAGTTTTGAGAACCGGGTGATGCGCGACAGCAGAACGTTGGCGGCCTCATACAACACCGTACGCACTATCTCGTCGCCGGCCAGCGTGATCCCGCCCGTGACGTCCTTTTCGCCCGATTGGTACTTCTTTGGCGTGAGCCCGAACAGCGCGCCTGCCGATTTTGACTTCGTGATGCGATTGGGGTCGTCAATCGCCGATTTGTAGGTAATAGCCACCAGAGGACCAACGCCTGGCACTGTCATTAGCCGGCGACAGACCGCATCGTCACGCACCGTTGCCAGCACAGCCTTGTGTAGCCTTCCGTACTCAGCCTTCAAGGCCGATCGCGCCGAAAGCATCGCTGCGGCAATGCGCTCCAATGTCGCCTGACCCGCAACCAACTCACGGATCCGCGCTTCGAAATTCTTCCGCGTCACCGGGCCAACCTTCAGCCCAAAGCCGCGCAAAATCCCGCGGATGCTCAATTCCACGTCGATCAGCCGCCCGAGAAGCTGTTTGCGTGCGATCAGAAGGGCCCGGATCTCTTGCGCATCGACCGACTTTGCGTGTACCGGCCGGAACCATCCCATCCGGATCAACTGGGCAATCCCGCGCGCATCCTTGCGATCCGTCTTGACCGTCATCGCAGATAATGCGGCCTTTACATGTCGCGTTTCCAGCAGAACCGTTTCGAAGCCTGCTCTTTTCAGCGCCGCATGCAGCCATTGCGACAGCGGCCCAGCCTCCAGCCCGATCCGCTTCACTGCAAAGCCAAGCGTCTCAAAAAATTCAACCAAGGCGTCGGGTTCGCTCGCGACCTTCGCCTCCTTCAGGATCTTACCCTGGGCATCCACAACGCACACGCTCGACAGTTCCAATGATACGTCGATTCCGGCATAGTTCTCCACGGCTGTCCTCCGTCTCCAGATGCTTGGGGCCGACTCAGGTCGTGACCCCGTTTCATCATCTATCGGGGGACAGCCACCATCATGACCCCTTGCTCGGAGCAGGGCCCATTACGGCATCTAGCGCAGCGAGCCAATATAAGCGGCGATGTCGCCGGCTTCGATCCGGCTCAAGGGGAAGTTCGGCATCTTCGGATGCGGATCGAGCAGGAAGAAGGCAAGCTTCTCCGGCGTGAAGTCGGGCCGGCGCGCGATGGCCGCAAAGGCTGGGATGTCGGCACTCGCCTGGTTCTGTTCGCTCGTCACGAGGTGGCAGCTCGCGCACCAGCGCTTTGCAAGATCGGCGCCGTGATCCGGGTCGGCTGCGGAAGCCGGCGATCCGGACAGGCCGGCTGCGACGATCAGGGTTGGAAGCCATCTGATAGGTACGCGCATGAGGCGTCCTTTGAACCATTTGTCCGGTGTCCGCGCTCAACCGCAGCATGATCCGGGGAATTGCGAGAGATCGATGCGGGCGATGATCCACCGGACCAGCCTGCGGTTGGAGCGGTAGAGACGGCGAAGGAAGGCCGACGCAGCCGTGGCAGGCAGCCTTAGACGTTGTGTGTAGTGCGACATCTGGGCATCCCCGACGCTCGAGGCTCGCCTTGTCGCGCATTTGGCGCGGCGCCGCCTTGATCTGCCGCAAGTCGGCCTGGCCGGGGCGTGACCCACATGACGCGCTCGGCCGTCGTCGCACCCTGCGAACCCCGTAGGTCGCTTCAGCCATGCCACCGGTTCAACAAACCACGGCTGTTGGAGGACAAGCGGACCTCAGTCGTACCCGTCGATTGACGAATGGGGCCTAGTAGTCGGCGGGGTTCATGATCATCGGGCTGGTCGTATCGGCCCGCGCGAGCTCGCTCCTGGAGCTGCTGCGGAGGAACTGATCCAGCGTAGCTTGGATCTTCTCCTTCACCGAATCCGGGCCGCGGTCGCTCAACTCGGTGTGCTGGGCACCGGTATTGATGATGTCGATGCCGCGCGATTTCGCCTGCTCGGGCGTCGGCAGAACGCCGGGATCAGTCACGAAATTCGGGTCCTTCGAGCGGAATGACAGGATCTTCAGGTGATTGCTGAGCACGAAGGGCACCCGCAGATTGTCGAGCGTGATTACCTTCGCCACCAGTTCGGGATGCTGGTGGGCGACATACATGGAGACGTCGCCGCCGTTGGAATGGCCAACGAGCGTTATGTGATCGTATTCCGCATTCTGCTGTTGCTTCTTCAATTCGTTAAGCACGAACAGGATGTTCGCCTCGCAGCGCATATAGACGCCCTGCCTGCCGACATAGGGTTGGCCGATCTTGGTCATCAGGGGCGGATCGGTCGGTAGATCCTGCTGGATGCTGGCAACGAGATATCCGCGCGCGGCGAGCACGTTGGCCAGGAACGAGTACTCGGTGGCTTTGACCGTGTTTCCGTTGCTGATGACCGCAAGGGGAAGCTTCCAGAGGCCAAGATTGGCCTTGGTCTCGTAATCGCGGCGCACGGCGATGTCGACCGAGACCGGCCGCTGGCGTGCGGCGTCGAACAGATTGAGCGTCTCGTGGCGGATCGCGAACTTGCTCACGGCGAAATATTCGCCCGCAGCCAGGACGCAAAGGAATGCCAGAATCGCAAAGGCCCTTTTCATCGTTTTCCCCCGATCACTTTTCACAGAGGTATGATGGGGAACTCTCGGATCGAGCGAATGTGAGGGCGAGACCGGATTAAATTTAGGCAAGCTTATGCGGTCCACTGCAAAGCAAAACAATGGGCCGAGAACTAGAGGCAGTTTGTTGCCTTTGCCTCCGCTCCGGGCAGAGCCTGAATGCGTTCGACAGGGTGAACGGGAACCGCGCGTTCCGACGCCCATTGTCGGGCGCGGTCGCTGAGCGGCACGGCGACGGCGAGATCGGCCCCGCAAATCGTCCCACAGGAACAGACGTATGCCAGCGCTGGCAGACGTCAGCGACAGCCCGTCGTTCAGCGTCGTTCCACACCGCGCCACCATCGGCAAAGTCGTAGATTCTAGTAGTCGGTCCAGTAGCGGAAGTTGAATGTCTGGTCGAAGCGAAGCTCGAACGACCCGGCAAGCCCGTTGTCGCCGGCGATTTCGGCGTCGCCATAGCCACGGCCGAAGGCGGCGCCGCCGAGATGGAATTGTTGCGACGTGAAGAGGGCGTGACTGCGGTCTGGCTCGCGCTTGAGAACTTGATCCACCACGAGTCGGTACGAGTCTGGTAGCATGTGAACCAGGCGTTCGGGACCCGAGAAGTTAGCCGAGGTGCCGTTGCGCGACAAGAAGGTCGTCGGTGCAGTGCGAGGCGCCAAAGATGTCGAGCCCTTGGCGATAGGTCGGCGTCAGATAGTTGGTGCCGCCGAAGCGATCCCGAGGTCAGGCCCGCGGTGACATGGTCGTTGTACCACGATCCAGACATATGTGCTCCGATACGTTGCTGAAGGTGAAGGCCACGGCTAGCGTGAGCGAAGATGCTTGCGAGTGAAGCGGGACGATGCTTGCCGTACTTCGAAGGACCCGGTGATGTCGCCGTCGAGACGACGGGCACTGGCGCGGATCGTTCGCGATCGTCGACAGGTTGATCGCCAGCGTGTCGCCGGGCGCAAGAGTTGAGCATGAGATGTCATCGACCGCCCGATGCCGGCTGCTGAGTTCGAACGACAATTCCTGACGGTGCGTCCGGGTGGCGGTTGGCGCGGCCTAAGCGCGGCGCGCGGTCGTAAAGACAAACCCGGCCAAATCTGTATCATGGGCCGCGTGCGACATGCCAGTCGTGTGAGGCTCATCGAGATCGTGGCAAATTATCAGCCGAAGTTGGCCAAGTCCGCACCTCTGATCGACCAGAAGGGCCACCGCGATTTGCGTTTGGATATCTGTCGCGGGCTGGCGCTGTGGTTCATCTTCATCGATCACATCCCGGACAATTCGTTGGCGTGGCTGACGCTGCGCAATTACGGCTTCAGCGATACCACCGAGGTGTTCGTCTTCGTCTCCGGCTACACCTGTATGCTCGCCTATGGCGGTGCCCTGCCGGAGCAGGGATGGCTGACGATCATCGCGCGCGCACTGCGGCGCTGCGTCGAGATCTACTGCGCGTTCTTGCTGCTGTTCGTCGCCTATGTCGCCCTGGTGTGGCTCGTCGGCGGTGGCGAGCGCTACGTTGATGAAACCAACACGGGCTTCTTCTTTAGGGATCCTGGCGCTGCGATCGTGCATGCGGCGACGCTGCAATATACGCCCGTCAATACCGATATCCTGCCGACCTTCGTGCTGCTGCACCTCGCATTCCCGGTGCTGTTGTGGCTCCTGATCCGCATTCCCACGACGACATTGGTGGCGTCGTTCCTCGTATATCTGATGGTCCAGCTCCGGAGCTGGCATATGCCGGCATGGCCGACCGGTGAGCTGTATTTCAACCCGTTCGCGTTCCAGTTTCTGTTCGTGTTCGGCGCCTGGTATGCCGGTGGCGGCGGTAACATGATCAGGCCGCTCGCGCAGTCACGCGCGACCCTGGTCATCGGGCTGCTCTATCTGCTGTTCAGCCTCGTCGTCACCTTGAGTTGGCAGTTCGAGGCGCTGAAGCTGCTGATACCAGACGACGTCTCGAGCCTGATCTATCCGATCTACAAGAGCCACCTGGCGCCTGTTCGGCTGTTGCACTTCCTCGCGCTAGCTGTCGTTGTTTGGCGCTTCATGCTGCGGATGGGGCGCCTAGGTGCGCCGGCGCTTGCGGTTGCGATGATCCGTTGCGGCGAGAATTCACTCTCGATGTACTGCTTGGGAGTGCTGCTGTCCTTTGTCGGTCACGTCATCCTAAGCGATCTTTCCGGCGGCTTCCTCGCTCAACTTTGGGTCAGCATTGCCGGCATTGCGGTCATGATCGTGGCTGCCACGCTGACGACATGGGAAGCGCAGCTCGACCGGCGGGGACCGAAGCTGTTCTGAGGCTAGCGCCGGCGTGCAATCGCAACGCCGAACAGGAATGCAACGAAAAGGCTCGCCAGCGGCGCCTCGCGCGTGATGGCGGCGATCGTCGACAGCGGTTTCCCTGGCTTTCGCGCCTCCTCAATGGTCGCGGTCAGGCGATCGACAGCGGCATGCAGGCCGCCGGCGACCTCGCCGATCGTGCGGGAGACATCGGTTGCGGCATCGACGGCGCGCTCGGCTATGCCTGATTGCGAAACGGGTTCCGGTATGTCCACGCTCAAGGCTCAAGTTCTCCACGCCCGCGAAATGGCAGGGACCGGCACCTTTGGCTATCCTCGCGAGCGCTCGTTTTGAACAGCGGGTCCGAAGACCTTTGGCTATCCGCGACTGGCGCCGTCTTGACGGCGGGTGCCGGCCTGCATCTGCAATTCAGCCGGCGGGGTTTTGTTCCCGCGAGGTCGGCGGATCCGGGAAACGACGGATGCGAATCTCTGTTAGGCTGACGCCCCAGCACAAACCTGATCAGGGAGACGGTCGTGACCGATCGTACAACATCGGATCGAACCAAGCGCATAGCGTTGCTCGGCGCCCCCATCGACATGGGGGCTTCGCAGCGCGGGACCCTGATGGGCCCTGCCGCTTTGCGGACCGCCGGCCTCGCGACCTTGCTGGAAAGTCTCGAATTCGAGGTCGCCGATCATGGCGACCTTTCGGTTGCCGGAATTCCCGATCCCAGCGACGAGCCGCCCCACAACGCCAATCACTACCGCGAGATCCAGCGCTGGACGCGCTTGCTGAGCCATAGGGCCCACGACGTCGCGAAGAGCGGGGCAGTCCCGATCTTTCTCGGCGGGGATCACACGCTGTCGATGGGCTCGGTCAACGCCATGGCGCGTCACTGGCAAGAGCGCGGGCGCAAACTGTTCGTGCTCTGGCTCGATGCGCATGCCGACTACAACACGCCGGCGACGACGATCACGGCGAACATGCATGGCATGTCCGCGGCGTTTTTGTGCGGCGAGCCGGGGCTCGACGGGTTGCTCGGCAATGAGCCGCGCGCCTCGATCGATCCCGGCCAGCTCGAGCTGTTCGGCACGCGCTCGATCGACAAGCTCGAGGGGGAGCTGATCCGCACGCGGCGCATCCGCGTCGCGGACATGCGCCAGATCGACGAGTTCGGCGTCGCCGTGCTGATCCGGCGCTTCATTGAGCGGGTGAAGGAAAGCGACGGCGTGCTGCACGTCAGCTTCGACGTCGATTTCCTCGACCCCTGCGTGGCCCCCGGCGTCGGTACCACGGTGCCGGGCGGCGCGACCTATCGCGAGGCACATCTCATCATGGAGCTGCTGCACGATTCCGGGCTGGTCCGGTCGGTTGACATCGTCGAGCTCAATCCGTTCCTGGACGAGCGCGGACGCACTGCGCGGACGGCGGTCGAGCTGATCGGCAGCCTGTTCGGGCAACAGATCGCGGATCGCCCGACGCCGAGCAATGCGATCTCGCCGGCGGAATGAATGGCGACCTCGCCCGCGTCGGCTGAACTTATCAACTGGGCGCTTTCGTTCAGATGCAGGCGGAACTGTCCGTTCCCCGCGGAACTCTCCGAGGCGTCATTGAATTAACCTCGCAGAGGAAACAGTCCAGAGTGTTCGATGGCAACCCGCTTCACGAACTCCCTTGCCGTTACGCTTCGCCATCCCGGCGTGATCGCGCTCATCGTCGCCGGCGTCACCATTGCCGCGATGCTGCTCGTCGATCACGGCCCGTGGAACCGGGCCAAGTCGCAGCCCGCGCATGTCGCGATGTATCACACCACAGGTGAAGCCGCGCGCGCCGCAGGCGCGATGGTGCTGCCGACCGAGCCGAGATCGCCGGTCGAGCCGGCGCGCCCGGGGCCGAAGACGTCCCCGACCGTCAATCCCGTGACGCCTTAGACTAGCCTTCAGCTTTTGGCCTTCAGCGCTTGCTCCTTCAGTTCTTGCGGCCGTAGTTGAGGAGCCCGCCGCTGGTCTTTGGCGGATGCGCGCGCAAGGCCTCCTCGTTCGGCTCGGTGCCCCAGCCCGGGCGGTCCGGAATGACGAGATGGCCGTTTGCGATCTCCGGCTCGTGCGTGAAGAGTTCGCGGTCCCAGGCCAGGCGATCGATGTCGATCTCCATGATGCGCAGGTTCGGCACCGCGGCGCAGAAATGAGCGTTCATCATCGAGCAGAGATGGCCGTAGAAATTATGCGGCGCGACGTTGACCTCGAAGGCTTCGGCGGCGGACGCAATCTTCATCGACTGCCAGATGCCGTTCCAGGGCGTGTCGATGATTGCAACGTCCATCGCCTGCTCGCGGAAATAGGGCAGGAATTCGCGCAGGCCCAACAGCGTCTCGCAGGATGAGATCGGGTGCGGGCTTTGCCTGCGAATATAACCCAGCGCTTCCGGATTGAAGCTGTCGATCTCGACCCAGAACATGTCGATGTCGGAGATCGCGCGCAGGATCTTTAGGTAACCTTCGGTCTTGGCGTTGAAGTTGCAGTCGAGCAGGATCTCGACGTCTGGCCCTGCGCCGTCGCGGATCGCCTCCAGATGCATGTGCAGGTCGCGCAGGATTTTCCGGTCGACATTGATCTCGGGCAGGAACGGCGTGCCGAAGCCGGGCCGCCAGCCAGTCGGCATGCCGCTGTCATAGGAGAAGATGTTGGTCTTGAGCGCGGTGAATTGTTTCTCGCGCACTTCGCGCCCCATCGCCTTGACGCCGTCGAAGCTATCGATCGGCGGCTTGTACCAGGTGGGGTGATTGATCCGCCACGTCGCGCAATGCGACCAGTACACGCGCACGCGGTCGCGGATCTTGCCGCCGAGGAGCTCATAGCAGGGCACGCCGAGACATTTTGCCTTGGCATCGAGCAGCGCATTCTCGATCGCACCCAGAGCCTGCGCCACGACGCCGCCGGCGGCCGGCCGCGTCGCCGCGAACAGCTCGGCATGAATGCGCTCGTGCTGGAAGACGTTTTGCCCGACAACGCGCGTGGAGAGCCGCTGGATCGCGGCGCCGACGCCCGGCGAGCCAAAGCCCTCGTCGAATTCGCTCCAGCCGACGATGCCGTCCTCCGTCGTCAGCTTAACGAAATGATAATTTCGCCAGCCGGCATCACAGGCGAGGATTTCGATGGCAGTGGCTTTCGATGAACTCGTCATGTCGCTCCCCGGCGGCTCCTGGTCGGGCCGTGTTGATCTCTTGCTTTCGCGTGCGCTCGCCACGCTAAGCCAAGGCCTTGCGACCGTGAAGCGGTGGGAAGCGCGCAGCGCTCATGCAACGGCGTCATTTTGCGGCGCGAAAAAGCGGAAAGGGCCGCGCGCGGCTTCAGGCGACGACGGACGAGCCGAGCAGGGCGACGACCGCGAAGGCCATCAGAGCCGTGCCGAGCCAGCCGAGCGCGATCAGCCATGTCCGTCCGCTGAACTGGCCCATGAGGCCGGCATTCGAGACGATCAGCATCATCATCGCCATGATGGGGACGGCGACGATGCCGTTGAGCACGGCGCTCCACACCAGCATGTGAATGGAATCGATGCCGGTGAAGCCGAGCGAGAAGCCGATGACGGTGGCGGCCGCGATGATCGTGTAGAAGCCGACGGCTTCGTCCGGCTTCGCCTCCAGCGTGGCGCGCCAGCCAAAGATCTCCGCAACGCCATACGCCGCAGAGCCTGCCAGCACCGGGATCGCCAGCAGGCCCGTGCCGATGATGCCGAGCGCGAACAGCAGGAAGGTGAAGTCGCCGGCGAGTGGACGCAACGCCTCGGCGGCCTCAGTCGCCGAATTGATCTTCGTGACGCCGTTCGCGTGCAAGACGGACGCCGTGGTCAGGACGATGAAGAAGGCGATGCCGTTCGAGAGCAGCATGCCGAGCGTGGTGTCGGTCCTGATGCGCGTCAGCTCGGGATCGCCGGCGCGCGGCGCCTTCGCCAGCGGCCGGTGGTTTTTGTGGTTCATCTCCTCGACCTCCTGGGAGGCCTGCCAGAAGAAGAGATAGGGACTGATGGTGGTGCCGAGCACGGCGACGACCATCAGGAAATAATCGGCGCTGACATTGGCCTGCGGCCAGACTGCCGCGAGCAGCGCCGTGCTCCAGGGGATTTTCACGGTGAAGGCTGTCGCGACATAAGCGAACAGGGACAGCGTCAAAAATTTCAGCAGCGGCGAGTAGCGGCGATAGGGCACGAACACCTGCAGCAGGGTCGAGGATGCCGCGAAGATCAGCGCGTGCTCGTGGTTCAGCCCGCCGATGACGAGCGACAGCGCCTCCGCCATCGCGGCGATGTCGGCGGCGATGTTGAACGTGTTGGCGGCAACGAGCATCGCGACCAGCGCCAGCACCGCCCAGCGCGGCGCGATCTTCACGACGTTGGCCGCCAGCCCCTTGCCGGTGACCCGGCCGATCCGCGCGCTGACGAGCTGGATCGCGATCATGAAGGGCAGGGTGAGAAACACCGTCCAGAGCAGGCCAAAGCCGAACTGCGCGCCGGCCTGCGAATAGGTGGCGATGCCCGACGGATCGTCGTCGGCCGCCCCCGTGATCAGACCCGGCCCCAGCCGCTTCAGCACCATCCGAAGGGATTTTGGCGGTGCGCGAAGGGTGGAGTCGGTCATGAACGGCGGCGCCTCGTTTCGGTTGGCGGTTGCGAATTCTCCCGGCTAACTCGGGGTAGGGCTGAGAAGTTCCAGCGGCTGAACCGCGGCGCTCTTTCGGATTGTCAGCATTTTCGCTTGACGCGTCGGGCAAATCAGGTTTAAACAGGCATCATCGCAGAAATCGTCAAGCCCGCGCCGTCACCGGTCGCGGGCTTTCTTGTTATCCGCAGACTAGCGATGCTGAAGTACATGCTCCAGGCGGCCGCGAATGATAGCATAAGTGACGGGGACGGGCCGATTCCATCGGAGCTGATCGACGCGCTTGTCTCTGGGCTACCAGCCGCGGAGCAGGAGGCGCATCGCCTGATGGTGTTGCAGACGGGCTATTTTGACGATAGCGGCAGCCATGCTGCCAGCGAATATTACGTTCTTGCTGGATTTGTCGCGCCAGTCTCGGACTGGAAATTTGTCGCAGATGAATGGGCGCGGATTCTCAACGAAGAGGGTCTTGCCTATTTCAAGATGCGCGAGGCAATGGCGATGGAAGGAGAGTTTAAGAGAGGTTGGACCGTTCCTCTCCGCGACCAACTCATCCTAAAGCTGGTTGGCCTAATCGAAAAAATAGATCCGCCAAAAGGACTTCGACACCTTTATTGCAGGGATATTGCAGGGTGTTGCGTTCAACAACCCCTATTTTATCCTCTTCTATCATCTTGTGCTGTCGGTCGCGATTGCCGATGACATTGGTTGGAATAGTGATTGCGATTTTGTATTTGATTAGCAGGGCAAGCTCGGAGAGAGCGCGCTAGAACGATGGAATTGGGTGAAGGAAAATATCGACAACCTACAACAACCAGGTATCAGCAAGAATCTCGGAAGCCCTCCAATCTTCAGAAATGATGTAAAGGTTCGTTCGCTACAGGATGCCGATATGCTCGCTTGGTTGGTAAGGGATGCGCTCATAAAGCGCGGGAAAATGGATGAAATAGCATTGGCTGCTATTAGGCATCTAGAGGGTAGGAAAATCTTACGGCTAGATGTGAACAAGGATTTGCTTATGAAGCTTGGCGCAAATTTTTTAGTCGGCAAGTCTCGCTTAGACGGTCATATATAGCGCTTTGGTGCTCAACTATTTGCGCCAGCTCCCGAGCGGTCTCTATGAAGATGGCTCTTTGTTTGCAAGCGCCTGCCTAAATGCAACCAAAGTGAGGCAAGCAGTCTATCAAGATCTTAGGCCGACGAGACTACGTCTTCCTTCTCGGCTCCCCGCGCGACAATCTTCAGCCCTTCATCCGGCAGCGGCCGCTGCAGCGCCTTGGCTTCATCCCATGGTGCTCGCATCCACACGTCCCATTCCTCGGCCGTAGTCAGGATCACCGGCATCGCCTTGTCATGGATCGGTTCGACGATCGCATTCGGCGCCGTGGTGAAAAAGCCATAGACCTGATGCGGGCCCGGAATGGGCTTCGACTTCGTGCCGCGATCACCCTTGAAGATGGTCCAGATGCCGGCGAAAGCGAACAGCGGTCGTGCCTCCGCGAGTGCGAACCACACGACGTCTTTCTTCTTCGTTTCCGGGTTGGGCTCCGGTGCGTACTCGGCAAAACTGTTCACCGGCACGAGACATCTGTTCTCCGGCTTGAGCCAGGCGCGCCAGTGCGGCGAGGTGGTGTTGCGGATGTTGGTCACGGGCGGACCGCCAGTGCGCGGTGGCGGCGGCATGCCCCAGCGCATCATCACCATCTCGCGTTCGCCATCGCCTGCATCGCGGATGACCGGCGCCGGATAATCCGGAAACACGCCCGGCATCGGCGGCAGGTTGCCTTCGTAGCGGCGAACGACGCGAAAGAGATCGGCAATCGCCGCCTGATTGGTGGTGATCGAATAGAGATTGCACATGAACGGGATTGATCCTTGGTGCTCGCCGGACAGCAGCAGCCTGCAGTCTCCCACGAGGTTTGTTTTCGAGGGATAACTCTTTTGCCCGAACCAGAGCCTAGCTCATTGACTCTATGTTCTTGTTTTGTTCTTATCAAGGTTCATCGCTTGTAAGAGCAGAGAATGCCGACCCTCGAATTCATCCGCTCGGAGATCGAGCGCATGCGCGCGGAGATAGGACGCCAGCGCAAGGAAGTCCTGCAGCTTCAGCGCGCCGGCATCTCAACGGCCTCGGCCGAGACCTTGCTGCAACGCATGCAAGGCAAGGTGGAGCAGCTCTGCGCGCAGCGCGATGAACTGAGGAAGTCTGAGCCGGGTCCGGTGAAGGGCAGGGTGCTGGGAGGACGAAAATGGTGAAAGAGCGCCCGCAATATTTTTCGGATAGCGACGAACATTCGGAGTTCGTGAAGGCGCTGGCTCAAGTCCGCCGCCTCGCGCCGTTTGAAGGCTGGTGCTTTCAGCACGTTCAGGCCATCCAGGTCGCGATCGATCAATACGCCGAAGCCGCTCTCGGCAATCGCGCGTTCTTCTGGAATAAGCCGCACAGCGCTGGCTAGGGCTCGACCGGCTCGCGCACCTGCTCGCCCGGAAGCTTTGCGGTCGGATATGATGCCCGGCGAAGGCTGCGCTCGTAGCTGTTGGCGAGGTCGAGAAGCCGCCTTTTGGTGAACGGGTCAGCGTTCGTTGCAATCTCGCGGATGCGCAGAACACGCCCTTTAATGAATTGCTCGTTCATGGCTGTCCCCCGAAAGAGGCTAGCCTGCCAATTTTTTCCGACGGCGTAAGTCGCATTTGTTACATTCAAGGAAATTTAGTTACCAATAGAACTGTGGGGTTCATCGGGTGTTGTGAATCCTGACTGCTTTGGCCGCCGTACGGCCATTTAGTGAGTTGCGTTGTGGCGAAGCGTACTGAAGCACGTTCGGCGATGCCGGGGTTCATTAAGCCTCAACTCGCCACCCTCAGGGGCAAGGCGCCGAGTGGCGAGCATTGGCTCCACGAGATCAAATATGATGGCTATCGCATCCAACTCCACCTGGAGCATGGCAAGGCCAAGGCGTTCACCCGGACAGGGCTCAACTGGATCAAGCGGTTCTCCCTCATTGCTGCTGCCTTCGACATTCCAGGGGAGGCAATCATCGACGGCGAGGTCGTGGTGGTTCACGAAGGCCGCACCAGCTTCTCCGAATTGCAGGCCGACCTTGCGAAGGGCGATCAAGACCGCTTGCTGTTTTACGCTTTCGATCTCCTCTGGCTCGACGGCAAGGATCTGCGCAAATTGCAACAGCTTGAGCGCAAGCGTCTGTTGAAGGAACTGTTCGACACCCACGCTCTCGAAGCGCCCGCCCTCTTTAGCGAGTATGTCGTCGGCGACGGCCAGCGCCTGTTTGAGCATGCCGCCAAGCTGAACTACGAGGGCATCATCTCGAAGCGCGCAGACGCGCCGTACCGATCCGAGCGCACAGAGGCGTGGCTTAAGGTCAAAAGTGTACACAAGGGCAAGTTTCCGGTCGTCGGCTTCGTCAAGGACGCGGCCGGCGTCGCCGCACTCTATCTCGGCAAGCAGGAAGGCAAAGAGCTGGTTTACCTGGGAAAGGTCGGGACGGGCTGGTCGCGCACGATCTCTGGCCAGATTCGCAAGCAGCTGGATACGGTGGTGAGCCCGAAATCCAAGCTCACCAAACCGATCAGGAAGCCCAAAGCGACTTGGGTCGAACCGCGTTTCTATGCCGACGTCGAATACCGGGATATCACGTCCGAGGGACTGTTGCGGGCAAGCTCGTTCAAGGGGCTCACCAAGTCAAAATAGGAACAGTCAAAGCCTTTATCGGCGTCGCTTCGCTGACTTCGCTCGGCGATTGTACGGCGAGCGATTTGTGGGCTTCAACGAGATTCCCTCGCGGTGCGCCTTGCTACGGATTGCAGTGGCAGGACGCTGGAGCTTGATGCTTATCACGCCAGTTGGTGTGTTTCCCTTGGCTAATTGCCTGAGCTTCGACAGATCCTTATCGGACCACGGCTTGCGCGAACGACGCTTGTAAGATGGGTTTGCCTTGCGCGGACCCTTCTTGCCGATTGGCGATCCGGGTCGCCTCCATGCTGCTCTTGCCATGAATATCCTCCGTCAAGTGCTTGTTGAACGAAGGAATCGGTAAATTTGTTCCGAAAGGAACGCTGTCACGCGAGAGCCGTTCGTCAATGGAAGGAGAATGCAAGCATTGACTGATCCCAACTGCCCCATCTGCTTCGGCATAGGTCGGGTGTGCGAGAACCATCCTGATCGTGCATGGAGCAAAGAGCTTGGTTGCCAGTGCGGAGCAGGTGAGCCGTGCTCTTGCAACAGGGCAGACGGCATCGGCGTGTCGGATGTCAGCCAGGTTATCGAGGAGGAAGCACCGAAGCGCCGAAACTAGCCGACGCTGACGAATATGCCCCAGGCCGCGGCGAGACCTGCGCCTGTGAGAACGTAAATTGTTGTCGCAGAACGCGCTACCATAGGTGCACATGGTGACGCCTAGCGAGCCGATCTCGTGATGGCTCGCGGAATAGAATAGGCAGCTCACCCTGCTCTGTGGCCCGATACGTTCCCACTGAGATGATGCCGACCTTTGTACGATCCCCATCGAGGAGATGCAAAAAGGGTGATGCTGGATCGGCGCCGCCCAACTAGGTGATCCCAGAGTCGTTTGAACCATGCCACATGACCCGTCGCTCCTCTATGGTCGGCGCGATGCATAGCGCCCACATGGCGTGGACCCAACGTGGTAGGCTTTCTATCGGAGGGAACGAGATCCTTAACTTCGTGGCTCACATGCCCGGCGGAAGAATCCTCGATATCCTTCGGGCGGACGATGTCATGAATGCGTGGTTCGTCGTCGTGACTATCCTTCACGGGGTCGGCGCGCTGATCCTGCACGGGCACAACTTGCGACGCGGCCTGCACAACTTGCGACGCGGCCTGATCTGGATCGCGTTCGGGTTCGTGCCGGGCTGGCTCCTGCACGGTTACAGGAGCCAGCACCTGTGGCCTCGCAGCCGAGCTTGCTGTCTGCACGTTAATGCTATGATGCAGACAACGACGCGCCGCTTCGATTTCGGCATCGCTGGCGCCGTGACTGCGTGCCCACGCCTCAGCGGTCGCTTCCGAGTATTTGGCGACATAAAAACGTACAACGGCGCAAGAGACACCTGCTGTGGCCGTTTGAGCAAGCGCAATCAATGCGACAAAAGCTGGGATTGCTCGTTTTATCATCGCCATGCCCCCTGACACTAACGCAGCAACTTCGAACGCCTCTGCTTTGGTTCCGCTCGCCACCGCAAAGCACAGAAACTAGCGGACGCTGACGAACGTGGCCCAGGCGGCGGCGAGGGCCGCGCCAGCAAAGACAATGATGGGACTATCGCAGAAGGCGCTACCATAGGTGCACATGGTGACGCCTAACGAGCCGATCTCGTGATGGCTCGCCGAATAGAACAGGCCCGACAGGCCGAGCAGCGCAGCGGCGACGTAGTACATCGATCTCCTCCGATGGATTTCAAGCGTCGGGCCGCCGCGCGACGTTTGATCCTTCATAGGAGATGATGGTGGCGTGGAGAAGTTTCATTCCGCCAAATTCGATTTCGTGCATTTTAGATAAAGTTTGACACGTCGCGCAAATCACGGGCCGAGTTCAGATAGGAAAATCCGAAATAACTTGACGCGTCGGGCAAATCACCTGTAAAGTGGCATCATCGAAAGAGTTCAAGCCCGCGCGGAGAATCCGCCGCGGTTTTTTTGTTTCGATGCCAGCTGTCAGGCGCTGTCCCGCCATCGCCGGCAAAACGTATGGTGTTCGCCACCGGTTTGACCGCCCGCGTTACAACAAGGAACCGAAGCTGGCTCCGCCTGTTTGGTATTTTCAGCCTGGCGGAGTTCGCAATGCGGATCATTCTGATAACAACGATTTGCTGGGCGTTGTCGTGCGGATATGCGGCAGCACAGGCCGGTCCGAAGAAAGACGTGAACTCGACAACAGGGCGCTCGGAACAGGAGGAAAAAGGCCAATTGCAGCCACAAGGTTGGACTGGACCGCTTGGAACAAAATCGGGTGGTGCACCGCCGGAAAGCCCGCAAGGTCAAAGTCCGCCGGGGATGCAGGCAGCTCCGGACGGATCAACAAAAACAGTCGCTGAGCCCCGAAAGTGAGTCTCACGCGCTCGCCGGGGCGAAACGCTCCCGCGCAGATTTCGGATTTGGTAAATCCGAAATTGATTGACACGTCGGGCAAATCACCTCTAAAGTGGCATCATCGAAAGAGTTCGCATCGACCCGCGCGGAGACATCCGCCGCGGGTTTTTTCATTCCAATTACCGAGATCGGACGGCGGCGGCGCATCGCGGCCTCGCCTCGTTGAAACGCGTTCATTGAGCGCCGACCAGCGCGCCGTCGTCCGAGCATGACGAAAGCGCGGCGGTCGAGCGCAACAGAGCAGACCAATATGCGACCTCGGCATGAAGGAGCGCCGGCGGCGGGTCAGACGGCAGAGACGATCTACTTCAAATAGCCTACGTAGTAGATGCCGATCACGTTTTGCGAGGCATCCCGGATAGGCTTGTAACCTGTGATGTAAGGTTTACCGAGGATGTCGACCTCGCCGTAGAACGCTTCGCCTTTCCTGATGGACTCGATGGCTTTGCCCTTGGGGTCCAGAATGGTCCCGATCGCTCGGGAGCCATCGTCCTTCTTCACGTTGGTCGCGACGCGAACGTACTCGTCACCGCTTTTGACGAAGATTGTCGCCGTGCCCTGCGCTTTCTTCACGACCTCGTCGACCAGGTCGAAACTGTTGTTCATCTTGGCCGAACCAAAGTAAATGACGGGTACTTCCTTGCCTGCAACGGAGTCGGTGCCTTCGATCCTTGGCGGCCCCAGTTGGGCCGCGATTGATACCAAGAGGTCCATGGCCGTCTTGATCCTCGCGTCCTGAGGCTCACCCATCTGAGCGAAAACCGTCGTGGTCCAACTGAGACAGGCGGCCGCTAATATGCGGATCGCGGTTTGCTTGAGCTGCATGAGGTCTCCTCCTCCTTCGAAAAGGCAGCGATACCTCTGGATGACTCGGAGCGCTTGGGCTCGTTGCGGACAAAGTTGTCGTCGGTTCGTATTGCGAGCCGAATTGCGACTCATACAAACGTATCCGCTACCGCTGTGAATCCTACGGGGAGCTAAACTCCCGTTTACATATTTCTTTGTTCGCCACACAAATCCCAAAGTTCAGACGATGGGGCAAAAAGTCGCGCACCGCAGGAAAAGCGATGGCAATGCGTCAGCGGCCCTAACGCAGACGGCAGCTTATGGGCCCATAAGAGACAAACTGCCATGCCTCCGGGAACGTCGGTTCGGAAAGCTAGTGCAGAAATCCGGCTGGATAGGAAAATCCGAAACGACTTTGACGCGTCGGCAAATCACCCGTGGATTGGCACGCTGATCGGCGCTCAATCAACGCGTGTCCAGCCGCTCATTTGCGCCGTTCCCTGACTATCCCTTTCGTTCAGGTGCCGGAATCGGCGCCGTGACGATGGGGCTTGCGGCATTCGCTGGGCGTGAGATGCTCCCGTTTCCGACGGTGATTGACAAGGTGGCGGCCTTGCCGCCTATCTCGTCGAGCACAGCAACGTGGTTAAAGACGGTGACCCCTTTTGGGGGAAACGAGCGCGAGCGCTTCGCGGTACCGTTATAAGAACTCCGACCGGTTTGGTGGGATCTATGAGCCGGACAAGCTGATGGGCTATTGCGTTGCGATCTATTTTTCCAAGCTCCTCGTCTTCGAGATAGCGACCGGCTTGATCGGCGCACTCTGGCTGGGCGTCAAGGCCGTGCTGGGCAAATGAGCATGGGCAGTGTCATCTCGGTCGAAGGTTCGTCTCGTCTTCCAGGGAGTAGGCTCGTGCACCGTATTCGGGCTGTCGATGGCGACGACGACGAAGTCGCCGAAATCCTCCGCGATCTTCATCAATGGACCTTCCTTGGCACCGCAGCCGTTCCGCAGTTCCGGTCGGGATATTGGTGGCTTGCCTATGATGGAGCCAAGGCTGTTGCATTTGCGGGCGTCGTGCCCTCCACGCATGCTCGCAACAGCGGGAATCTTTGCCGTGTTGGCGTCTTGCACAAGCATCAGGGGCTCGGCCTTCGCAGACTGATGCGGGCGGTCGAGGTGCAGGCACGGCGGATCGGTTGGGAGAGCATCGTTTCGGACACGACCGACAACAGAATATCGGCGAACAACTTCATTGCGACGGGCTACCGGCTCTATGAGCCGGAGGTGCCGTGGGGCTGGAGGAATACGCTGGCGAAAATGGCTGAGCCGGGTTTAGGCGAGGTCGTGCTTCCGCGAAGCGGAACGCACTGCGCAAGGCACGTCTCGCCTTGTCAAGACAGCAGACCATCGTCCGTTGCGTGGATACGGCCCGGCAGCCTAATGCTGCCGGGCCGCTTTTGCGTTTCGATCGCTCGTTGCGCCAGCCATCTGCGATAGCCATGCTTTATGATCGGAAGCGGGCAGGGGACTTGCGCCGTGCGGTGCGCCGGGCTTTAAAGCGGTATTCGGCGGTCACAAGCCGATGTAGGGAGAAAGCGCGCATGTTGGATCAGCCGCAACTGCCGGAGCGCCCGCCACGCGCCGGAAACGGACCGACGGCACTCGACGGACTGCTAGTCATCGATTTCACACGCGTGGTCGCAGGACCTGCCTGCACGCAGATGCTCGGCGATTTCGGCGCAGATATCATCAAGATCGAGAACCCAGACGGGGGAGACGATACGCGGGCCTATGAGCACGCCGAGATCGGAGGCGAGAGCGCCGCGTTTCTTAGCCTCAATCGCAACAAGCGCGGCATCGCGCTGGATCTCGCAGTGCCTGCCGCGCGCGACGTGGCGCGCGAGTTGATCCGCAAGGCGGACGTGGTCGTGGAGAATTTCTCGGGCGGCGTCATGAAGAAGTTCGGCCTCGACTATGAGTCAGTCTCGCCGATCAATCCGCGGCTGATTTATTGTTCGATCTCTGCCTATGGCCGGACCGGGCCGTTTGCCTCGCGGCCCGGCTTTGATCCCATCACCCAGGCCGAGAGTGGCTTCATGTCGCTGAATGGCTTCCCTGATGGTCCCCCAGTCCGGACTGGTCCGCCGATCGTCGACATGGCGACGGGGATGGCAGCCGCCAACGCCATCCTCCTTGCGCTGTTGGCGCGGGAGAAGCTGGACCGCGGGCAGCACGTTGAAGTCGCGTTGTTTGATATCGCGATGGCCATGACGGGCTTCTACGGTATGGCCTATCTGATTAATGGCCAGAATCCCGGACGATTTGGCAACTCGCCAAGCGGTTCGCCCACCGTCGGAGTGTATGAAGCGTCTGACGGACCTCTCTATATGGCCTGCGCCAATGACAGGCTTTACCGCCGCCTGGCCATTGAGGTGCTCGACCGGCCTGACCTCATCACCGATCCTCGCTTCGCAACGCGGAAGGCGCGGTCCGAGAACAAGGAGAAGCTGCGTGCCGCCATTGCCGAGGTGTTTGCAGGCGATCGCCTCGAGAACTGGATGATCAAGATGAAACAGGCGAATATCCCGGTTGGCTATCTTCGCACCATCGAGGAAGGCTTCAATGCGCCTGAGGCGCGGGAGCGGCAACGACTGAACCGGATCCCGCACCCCACGGCGGGCTGGGTGCCTAACATCGAATCTCCGCTGTCCATGAGTCTCACGCCTGCAGTTGAGCCCATCGCGGCGCCGCTGTTGGGTGAGCACACCAGGGACGTCTTGCGCAAGACGCTTGGTTTTGACGAGCGACGGCTCGCCGAGCTTGCAGAGAACGGTGCCTTCGGAGCCGGCCGGCGATCGGGGTAACCCGGCCGCTGATACCGCATCGCCTTGATTTGGCGGGCTTCCGGCCGCATAACAGTCGTGAAACGGGGAACACGAATGGTAGCCGGCAATCCCATCTCAGGTGCGGCCCAGCCGGAGGCTGAGACCGGTGAGCGTGCCTATGCCGCGATGATCGCGCGCGCCAGGGCGCTCGTTCCACAATTGCGTCAACGCGCGGCGCGGACGGAGGAGCTTCGATGCCTTCCGCCCGAAACCGAGCAGGACCTTCATGAAGCCGGCCTGTTCAGGATCCTTCAGCCCAAGCGCTTTGGCGGGGCGGAGCTCGATTACGTTGCGCTGATTGATTGTGCTGACCTCCTGGGGCAGGCAGACGCTTCAGTGGCCTGGAATTTTGCCAATCTGGCGAGCCACCACTGGATGCTCGGCATGTTCGAAGAGAAGGCCCAGACTTTGGTCTGGGGCCACGATGCCAATACTCTGATCGCCTCGTCGTTCATTTTCCCCGCCGGTCGCGCCCGGAAGACCGATGGCGGCTATCGGCTGCACGGAAGCTGGCCGTTCTCTTCGGGCGTGGCATCCTGCGAATGGAACATGCTTGCGAGCGTGGTTTATTCCGATGATGAGGCTGACGGCATCGAATATCGCATCTTCCTGCTTCCCAAGAAGGACTACAAGATCCTCGATACCTGGAACGCTGCAGGACTGCGCGGCACCGGTTCGAGCGACGTGGAAGTCAGGGATGCCTTTGTTCCCGACTACATGACGGTCGCCGTCGGCAATCTAGCCGGAGGTCCGACGCCCGGGAGCGCGGTCAATTCCAATCCGCTCTACGCCCTTCCGGTCTTTTCCTTGTTTCCATACGTTCTATCCGGAGTCGCGCTCGGAAATGCGCAGGCGTGCCTGGATGACTATGTCGAGGTGGTGCGCCATCGCATATCGACCTACAATCGCGCCAAGCTGAGTGATTTCCAAAGCACCCAGATCAAGATTGCCGATGCCTCTGCGAAGGTCGATGCCGCCCGCCTGATCATGCGTTCCGCCTGTGCCGTTGCAATGGAAGATGCGCGGCATGGCCAAGTTCCGAACATGGCAGCCAAGACAAAGTACAGGCGTGACGGCGCATTCTCGGTCAATCTGTGCACCGAGGCGGTATCGATGCTGTTCGCCGCGAGCGGCGCACGCGGGTTGTTCACGAGCGGCGTCTTGCAGCGGCAATTCCGCGATGCCCACGCCATCAACTCGCATCTCGCGTTCAATTTCGACGCAGCTGGCACGAACTACGGTCGCGTGGCGCTCGGCCTGCCGTCCGAGAACCTGACGCTGTGAGGCCGGCCGATGACTGATTTGCCCAAGCAGCCGCCGGCCGCGGACCCCGCCAACGAATTGGCAAGCGACAGCTCGCCGATCAATCCGCGCGATTTTCGCAATGCCCTTGGCACCTATGCGACGGGCGTAACCATCATTACCGCGACGGGGCCTGATGGCAAACCCTATGGTCTGACGTGCAATTCGTTTGCTTCGGTGTCTCTCAATCCGCCGCTCGTGCTCTGGAGCCTCGTGGTCTATTCGTCGAGCCTGACAGTGTTTCAGAACGCCAGCCATTTCGCGGTCAACGTGCTCGGAGTCTCACAGCAGGCGCTTGCGAACAGGTTCGCAAAATCCTCGGACGACAAGTTCACCGGCGTTGACTGGAGTCCCGGGCTCGGGAATGCGCCGGTGCTTACGGAAAGTGTCGCCAATTTTCAGTGCCGGTCCGTCAATCGGTATTACGGCGGCGACCACGTGATCTTTCTTGGAGCCGTCGAGGCCTACTCCTACAATCGAAACGAGCCGTTGCTTTTTGCGCGCGGGAGCTACGGGCGTTTTTTGGCGGAGGATGATCGCCCGAAATCCTCGTAAGACGGGCCGGTTCGGCGCTCCTCACCCAAGCCAATTCAGCCTTTCGGCGCAGAGAGCTTGTAGATCTCCAGTGCATCGGCATCCGCGCCGCGGCTTGCGCTTGCTAGCCTGAATAGTTGCCCCGCGAGCGAAGCCATTGGCACGGGCGTCGAGGTGGCGTGGGCGACATCGGCGATAGTGTCGAGATCCTTCATCATCGTCGCGATGTGGCCGAGCGGCGGCGAGTGAATGCCTTGAACCATCCGCGGGACGAAGAGCTGGAGGGGAATGGAATCGGCAAAGCCTCCGGCGAGGGCTTCCGGAAGCCGTGCTGCGTCGATTCCGGCGTTCACGGCAAGACGCGTCGCCTCGGCAAGGACGGCCATCGCGCAGCCCACGATCACCTGGTTGCAGAGCTTGGTGGTCTGGCCGGCGCCGATCGGGCCCATGTGTGTGAGCCTGCGTGCCATTGCGAGGACGTACGGCCGCACCCTCTCGACATCGGCGGCGTCTCCGCCGGCCATGACCGCGAGCGTGCCTTCCTCTGCTCCTTTTGTGCCGCCCGAGACGGGCGCGTCAATCCAGCCCATACCGTTTGCCGCCTTAAGCCGCGCGGCGATATTGCGCGCGGCATCTGGATGGATGGATGAGAAGTCGACGACGAGCTTGCCCGCGCCGGGGGGCGTCGCAAGTCCGTCAGGGCCGAAGATCACGTCCTCGACCGCCGCGGCATCCGTCAGGCATATGAAAACAATGCTGGCATTGGTCAAAACGTCGCGGGGGCTGGCTGCGCGCTTTGCGCCGGCTTCGCTGAGGGCAGCCGCCTTCGCGGCCGTGCGGTTCCAGATTGCGACCTCGTAACCGGCCGCGAGCAGTCGCCGGGTCATGGGGGCACCCATCAATCCCAGGCCGAGGTAACCGAGCTTCTCGGCGAGGTGCGGGTTCGCGCCGTCGGATTCAGCCATGGGTCGCTTCCTTCTGTCGCGGTGCAATGCTGGTAGAACGTCGCCCTAGCATACACGGGAGCCGGTGGGGAAATTGAAGTCGGCGCGGATGGCTTGCCTGACTGTTTGAACCATGAAACATTTACCTCTTGGTCGGGTTGGGTGGCGTCGGCCGACGCCAAAGCAGCGGAGCGGGCATGATGCTGACGGTTTCAAAGTGGATCCTGGCATTTGGGGCGGTGGCGGCTATCGCCGCGAGTGCAGGCTCATCGCGGGCACAACAGACGATCCGTGTCGGCTGGACCATTCCGGCTGAGGAATCCAAATATTGGATGATGAGGCGGCCGGCGGAATTTCCCGATCTCGGCAAAACCTACAACATCGAGTGGACACAATTCCAGGGCACCGCGCCCATGACGCAGGCGCTGGCCGCCGGCGCGCTCGACTGCGCCACGCAGGCGCCGTTGTCGCTGGCCAACGGCGTGGTCGGCGGCAATCTCAAGGCCTACATCGTGGCTCAGCACGT
The DNA here is from genome assembly GCF_029714405.1 of Bradyrhizobium sp. CB82. Classification (NCBI taxonomy): domain Bacteria; kingdom Pseudomonadati; phylum Pseudomonadota; class Alphaproteobacteria; order Hyphomicrobiales; family Nitrobacteraceae; genus Bradyrhizobium; species Bradyrhizobium sp. CB82. Next base: position 2,951,833 of record NZ_CP121650.1, read on the forward strand.
GTTCGAGAAGCCGGGCGGCTTTTCGGTCTACTGGGCAGTGATGGACGACTCGCCGATCAAGACGATCGCCGATCTCAAGGGCAAGACGGTCGGCATTTCGGTGATCGGAGGTGGCACGCAGGGGCCGTTCAACATGCTGCTCAAGCAGAATGGCGTTGATCCCGCCAAGGACATCAAGCTCGTCGAGGTCGGCTTTGCGGTCTCCGAAGATGCCCTTCGGCAGGGCCGGGTCGACGCCGTCAACATGAACCAGCCGTTCGCTGCGCGCGCGGAAGCAAAGGGCGGTACGCGCAAGCTGTTTTCACTCTCGCAGGCCATGCCGAACATAGTGCACATCCTCGAAGCCTGCCGCGCCGATTTCGTCGACAAGAATCCGGCGCTGGTGAAAGCCTATGTGCGTGACATCACCTCGGGCATGAAGAAAGCGCTGGCGAACCGCGAAGAGACGCTGAAAGTGGTCTCGGAGGTTCTCAAGGCGCCGATCCCGGTCCTCGACACTTACTTGCTCAAGGACAATGATTTCGGACGCGATCCGGGCGCGGCACCGAACTTCCCGGCGATCCAGAAGATGCTAGATATCTACGCCGAGACCGGCATGCTGCCGAAACTGGATGTTGCGCAGTTCAAGCATCCGACCATCGTTGCGCCGTTGCAATAGGCAACTTGGCGAATAGCCGGAACGAGCTGCGGCGTCCCAATATCACGTGGGACGTCGAATGTAGAAGATACAGGTATGAAGAAGCTGCGCTCCCGGGTTACGACTGACGGCCTCGACCGCGCGCCGCATCGCGCCTTCATGCGCGCAATGGGGCTGGACGACGCGGCGCTCGCCAAGCCCATGGTCGGCGTCGTCAGCATGAGGGGTGAGCAGACGCCCTGCAACATGACGCATGATTACCAGGTTGATGCGGCCAAGGCGGGTATCGAGGAAGCCGGCGGAACACCGCGCGAGTTCACGACGATCTCGGTGTCCGACGGCATCAGCATGAATCACGAGGGGATGAAGTTCTCCCTCTTTTCACGCGAGCTGATCGCTGATTCCATCGAAGCCGTCGTTCACGGGCTTGCCTACGATGCATTGATCGGCTTCGGCGGCTGCGACAAGACGCTTCCCGGCGTGATGATGGGCATGATTCGCTGCAATGTGCCGTCGATCTTCATCTACGGTGGCAGCGCATTACCCGGCCGACTGGAAGGCAGAACGCTGACCGTCCTCGATTCCTATGAGGCGGTCGGCGGTTTCATGACCGGCGAGATCGATGGCGCCACGCTCGAAAAGATCGAGCGGAGCTGCCTACCGACCATCGGCGCGTGCGCCGGACAATTCACCGCAAACACCATGGCGATGGTTTCGGAGGCCATGGGCCTGACCATCCCCAATTGCTCGATGATCCCGGGCGTGTATCCGGAGCGCGCGCAGATCTCTCGCGGAGCGGGTCGACTCGTCATGGAAATGCTCGAGCGCGGCGGACCGCTGCCGCGCGATATCGTGACACGGAAGGCGCTGGAGAACGGTGCTGCAATTGTCGCTGCGACCGGGGGGTCGACGAATGCGGCCTTGCATCTGCCGGCAATAGCGAACGAGGCCGGGATTTCCTTTACCATCGATGATGTTGGTGAGGTATTTGCCCGCACGCCTCTGATTGGAAATCTGCGCCCTGGCGGCAAGTACACGGCAAAGGATGTCTACGATATCGGAGGAGCGGCCGTCGTCATCCGAGAGCTCATTCAGAGCGGGCATGTCGACGGAGGCACCCTGACAATTACAGGTCGCACTCTTGCCGAGGCCTATGGCAGCGCCAATGCGCCGGATGGCGAAGTCATCCACCCGGCCCGCGCGCCCATCATGAATGACGGAGGCGTCGCAGTGTTGAAGGGCAGTCTCTGCCCGGATGGAGCCGTGATCAAGGTTGCGGGCCTGAAGAACCTATTCTTTGAGGGGCACGCGCGCGTTTTCGAGGATGAAGAAGCCTGTGTCGAAGCCGTGCGTAACCGCGGCTACAAGGCGGGTGAGGTCCTCGTGATCCGTAACGAGGGACCGGTTGGCGGTCCCGGCATGCGCGAGATGCTCGGCGTCACGGCGCTGATCTATGGCCAGGGTATGGGCGAGAAGGTCGCCCTCATCACCGACGGGCGATTTTCCGGCGCGACACGCGGCTTGTGTATCGGCTACGTCTCCCCGGAGGCCTTTGTCGGAGGGCCTTTGGCGCTGGTGCGCGACGGCGATAGAATAAGAATCGACGCCGGCGGCCGTCGCTTGGATCTGTTGGTCGACGAACAAGAGCTCGCAACGCGCCGGCGCGACTGGAAGCCACAGCCGCCGCGCCATCGCGCCGGCGCCCTTGCGAAATACGCGCGCCTGGTTGGGCAGGCTCCGGGCGGAGCAGTCACTCACGAAGGACCGGCGGAATGGCCGTGGTTCAAGTGAGTGGCGCCGGAATGGCATTCGTCTGGCAAGTGTCGTGTAAGTCGATGCCAATCGTAGAGGGAATTGAACTGGTCGTTCGTATTCGGTGTCACGCGCGCTTGAGGCAGGAGACGGCATGAAGGTGTTGCCAAGATCGAGTGAGGTGGCGACGCCGGCACCGGCGCGGCAGCCTGCAACCGCAATGATCGAGATCGACCGCGTTTCTCAGATCTTTCAAACGTCGGCGCGCAAGGATCATCTTGCGCTGTCGGATATCTCGCTGACGATCGAAGAAGGTGCTTTCGTCTCCATTCTCGGACCGTCCGGCTGCGGCAAGTCGACACTTCTCTACATCGTCGGCGGGTTTGTCAGTCCGACCAGCGGGTCAGTAAAAGTGAAGGGCAAGACGATCACGGCCCCCGGGCCCGATCGCGGGCCGGTGTTTCAGGAGTTCGCGCTCTTTCCCTGGAAGACCGTCCTCGGCAACGTAATGTACGGGCCGCGTCAGCAGGGTGTCGGCGCGACCGAAGCCGAGGCACAGAGCCGCGCGCTGATCGAGATGGTCGGCCTCAAGGGCTACGAGAATTTCTTTCCCAAGGAGCTGTCAGGCGGAATGAAGCAGCGCGTCGCGCTTGCCCGCACGCTCGCTTACCATCCCGAAGTGCTGCTGATGGACGAGCCGTTCGGCGCGCTCGATGCTCATACGCGTACGCGGCTTCAGAACGACCTCTTGAACATCTGGGAGCGCGACAGGAAGACGGTTCTGTTCGTGACTCACTCCGTCGATGAAGCTGTGTTTCTTTCGGACAAGGTCGTGATGATGTCGCGCTCTCCCGGCCGCATCCGGCAGGTGATCGATATCGACCTGCCGCGGCCGCGGCGGCGGACAGAGCTGTTGCTCGACCCGCGTTATCAGAAAAATGTCGTTGACATCGAACGCATGTTCGATGACAGCGACGAGGGTGGTGTGAACGCATGACTTTGCCCGTTGCCATCGGCCGGCGCCTCGCTCCCTTGTTCGCCTGCGTGGGGCTGCTCGCGGCGTGGCAGGTTGCGGCGCTTATTCTGAAGAACGACAGTTTCCCGACTGCGCTCGAAGCCATGCGTGCGGTTCCGGCCATCCTTGGCGACAAGGAGGCTCTGATCAATATCCTGGCGTCGCTCCGTCGCATGACGATCGGCTTTGCCGTAGCCGTCGCCGTTTCAATTCCGCTCGGGCTCATGATGGGGCGGAGCCGGGCCGTGGCATCCTTCTTCAATCCGCTCTTGATGGTGATCTATCCCGTGCCGAAGGCGGCGTTGATGCCGATCATCATGCTTTGGCTGGGCGTCGGCGACATCGCCAAAACGCTTGTCATTTTCCTGGGCGTCAGCCTGCCGGTCATCTATCACAGCTTTGAAGGCGCCAAGGCGGTCGAAGAGAAGATGCTATGGTCGGGGGCCGCCATGGGCCTGTCGGCTGTACAACGCCTGGTCCGCATTGTGCTGCCGGCGGCGTTGCCGGAGATCCTGACCGGTTGTCGTACTGGGCTCGTGCTGGCGCTGATCACCATGATCACCAGTGAGATGATCGCCCGTCAGTCCGGCGCAGGCAATATCCTCTTCAACGCACTTGACATGGGCCAGTACGACACCGTCTTCGCAATGATCATTATCGTCGGGGCCATGGGAATAGGCCTCGATGCTGCCTTCGAGAGGGTCCGGGCACGCCTGGTGCAGTGGTCGGAGCCCCAGTTCGATATGCCCTTGAGCTTTTCATGAAGTTGCGCGCGCTCTCCATGGACGTCTTCCTCGGGCTTCTGCCGATCGCCTTGCTCATCGCATTGTGGCAGGGCTTGGTATCGTTTGGAGTGGCGCCAGTCGCATTGCTGCCCCCGCCAGGATACGTCTTTGCGCGACTGCTGCAACAGCTTGTAACCGTCGGGTTTCAGCAGGAGATCATGGCGACTCTGTTCCGACTATTTGCCGGCTTCCTGATTGCGGTCGCGCTGGGCGTCAGCATCGGTATGGTGGCGGCCGCGAGTCCTGCGATCAACGCCATCGTGCGGCCGCTCGTACGGGTTCTTGCGCCGCTGCCCAAGGTCGCACTTTATCCGGCGCTGCTGCTGCTGCTCGGCTTCAGTCATGAATCGAAGATCGCGCTGGTCACTGCGGACGCGCTGTTCCCGATCCTTTTGTCCACCTATTATGGTGCCTCCACCGTAGAGCAGAAGCTGATTTGGTCTGCGATGGCGGCCGGCACGCCGCGGCGGGAGATCTTGCTCAAGGTTGTGTTGCCGGCCGCAATGCCGTCAATCCTGACTGGTTGCCGGATCGGGCTTGTCATTTCGTGCATCGTGGTTTTCCTGGCCGAGATGATCACGTCGACCGACGGCCTCGGCCATGTGCTCATCACCGCGGCCCGCACGTTCCAGGCTGTTGACATGTTCGTGCCGTTGATCACGATCTCCCTGCTGGGATTGATCCTGAACGCGCTATTGCAAGCCGCGCGGTCGTACCTGCTGCGGGGTTTTCCAGAAACGTGATCTGACCGAACAAGAACTAGGGGGGTGAATCATGCTGGCGGATCGGATCGAGGCAAAATGGATCGACGCGTTCTGCGAGATTTTTGAGCGGTGCGCCGTCAAGGCCGGCGATACGGCGGCAATTCTTTCGGAAACCCAGTCGCGTGCGCTCAACGTGCATCTGGCGGAGCTCGCTCTGCTGCGTCTGGGCGCACGACCGTTCCATGTCATTATGCCCACTCCGAGAAACCGCCATATCGTGCCCGTCCGTTCCACGGGGGCGAGCGAGGCGATTCAGCGGATGGCGCCCGTCATCAGCGCCCTCCAGCAGGCTGGTTTCGTGGTCGATTGCACCATTGAAGGCTTGATGCACGCCGTGGAGACGCCGGAAATCCTCGAGGCCGGTGCCCGAATCTTGGTGATCTCCAATGAACACCCTGAAGCGCTCGAGCGCATGGTGCCGGACCCTGCGCTCGAAAAGCGGGTTCGTGCAGCGGCGAAGATGCTGCATGGGACGAAGCGGATGCGCGTCACTTCGAAGGCAGGCACCGCTCTCGATGTCGACATGGTCGGGGCTTCGACGGTCGGGGTCTGGGGGTGGACCGACAAGCCAGGGACGCTGGCACATTGGCCGGGGGGCATCGTCGTCAGCTTTCCGAAGAGCGGGACCATCAACGGGACGCTGGTCATGGCCCCGGGCGACATCAATCTCACCTTCAAGCGTTACCTGACGTCGCCGGTAAGGATGACGCTGAAAGACGATTATGTCGTCGCGCTCGAGGGCGAAGGCACCGACGCTGCGATGATGCGCGCCTATCTTGCTGCCTGGGGCGACCGGGAGGCTTATGCGGTATCGCATGTCGGCTTCGGCATGAACCCGGGCGCGCGCTACGAGGCGCTGACGATGTACGACCAGCGCGATACCAACGGCACCGAACTGCGCGCGGTCTCAGGCAACTTTCTGTTTTCGACCGGTGCGAACGAATTTGCCGGCCGCTACACGGCGGGGCATTTCGACCTGCCGATGATGGGAACCACGATCGAGCTCGACGGCGTTACGGTCGTGCGTGACGGCGTGCTGCAGGATGTGTTCGGCTAGTCGCCGTCGAACACCGGCGGCCGCGCAAGGCCAAAGTGCCGGAGCAGGTCGACCATCGCCTTGAGCCGCGTCTCGCGATAGGCGTCGACATCGAGGCCTGAATAGTCGAGGAAGCCCGCCCCGGTACGGAGTCCGATTCGGCCTTCCTGCATGTTGCGGGAAATGACCTCCGGTGCCCGATAGCGGTCGCTACCGAGCGCGCCCTCGAGATAGCGGCTGGCGTAGAAGAGGATGTCGCCACCGCCCCAATCGATGAACTCCAGTAGCCCCAGGACCGCATAGCGGAAGCCGAACCCGTAACGGATTGCCTTGTCGATCTCCTCGGCGCTGGCAACACCTTCCTCGACCATGCGCGCAGCTTCGTTCATGGCAAGCGCCTGGATGCGCGGGACGATGAAGCCGGGCGTTGCGGCGCAGACCACCGGCATCTTGCCGATGCCTTCGAGCAGCGCCTTGACTTCGTCGATAACGATCGGATCGGTGGCAGCGCCCGGCGACACCTCGACGAGCGGGATCAGATAGGCCGGATTGAGCCAGTGCACGTTCAGGAAGCGGCCGGGATGTTCGATCGCACCGGAGAGATCGTCGACGAGGATTGTCGATGTCGTGGAGGCGATGATGGTGTCGCGTCCAACCCGTTTGGAGGTGGCCGCAAGCACCTCTCGCTTGAGCTCGACGACCTCAGGCACGCCTTCGAAGACGAGGCCGGCGCTGGACAGGGCTGTATCGCTTTCACCGGCCGGTACCACCGAGACTCGTCTGATGAGCATGTCGGCTTGCGCGTCGGCGAGCAGCCCCAGGCGCGCCAGACTCGCGAACGTCTTGCGGACCTCGTTCAACGCGTCCGCCTCAAGCCTTGCGAAATCTTCGGCAGAGCGGCCCTTAATGTCGATCATGGTCACGGCATGCCCCGCATAAGCGAAGGCGACCGCAATCCCTCGGCCCATGCGGCCGGCGCCGAGACAAGCGATGTTAGTGCGGGCGGTCATCGGTCAAAGCCCTCACGCAGGAGCGTCTGCAGGTCAGCCCGGTTGAGATGGCCGAGACCCAAGGTTGCGAGCGTACGGCCTCCTACCGCAAAATTCTCGCCGCAGACTGCTCCGCCAATGGCGAGGAAGGCCCTTGCGAGCGGTGTCGCAACGCTGGCCAGCTCGGCGACCGAGACAAGGAACGAGAGCCCGAGTCGGAGATCTTCCCGCATGTAGCGGTGGTCCCTGAGTACGATCCGCTCGCGCCAATCGCCGGAGTCGGTGAGGCGATCGTGCGAGCCGCGGCCATACATCCAGATCTCACCTTCCTTGGCGTAGTGATGGGCGAGTGGAAAATGCGGGGCTCCGTAGCCAAGCTTTTCGCGCACCGCGATGCGTTCGGCATCGAGTGTATCCGTCACCCTGCGGATCGCCGCCTGCGTTCCTTCCTTGTGGATGTCCCAGCGTTCAAAGTGCTCGATTGGACCGGCGTTCATGACGATCAGCGGTGGGTGAATGATCGGTCCCGCGTTCATCAAAGCGCCGGAGAGAGCGTCTCCACAGGGTTCAATCGCACCAGGAAACGCGCGGCCGACCACGTTGAGGGCGTACGCGGCCAAATTCAGCGGGAACACGCCGACCGGCAATCGCTTGGCGCGGATCGTGACCGCGACCTCGAACGGCCCATGCTTGCGCGTCAGCCAGGGCAGCGTGCCGGTTTCGGCAAAGCTCACCTTGGCGCGATTGCCAGAGTCGCGCAGAGCCAGAGCGAAGATCATCGAGCCGAAGGTTGCCGGCGGTAGAAACACGACCTGTCCATCCTGCAGGTGCGGCGCGAGCAGGCGAGCGATGTCCGGTTGGGCAAAGGCCGGCGCTGGGCACAAGATCAGTTCGGTGCCGCTGACCGCGTCGGCGATATCGGTCGTGACCAGCGCAAGCTTCACGTCGTGCGCGCCATTGTGGTCCTTGACGAGGATGCGCGAGCCGGCTGCGCGGTGAGCTTCCACTTGATCTTCGTGGCGTCGCCAGAGCCGCACCTCATGTCCGGAAAGCGTGAAATCACCGGCGGCAGCGAACGAGCCGTTGCCGCCGCCCAGAACGGCAATCTTCAAGAGACTTCTCCTTGTGCGCGGGACTGTGCGTCGAGCCGCTTCAGCAGGAAATGCTGGACCTTGCCCAGCGCAGTGCGCGGCAGGTCGCCGACGAAGACGATTTCGCGCGGGACCTTGTAGCGCGCGAGCTGTGCCTGGAGATGCGCTTTTAACTGCTCAGCCTCGAGCTGGCGGCCTGATCGCGGGATCACATAAGCGATTGGCACCTCGTCCCAGCGCGGGTCGGATCTGCCGATCACCGCACATTCGCTGACGTCGGGATGCTCGAGCAGAACGCGTTCGACCTCGGCCGGATAGATATTCTCACCGCCGGAAATGATCAGGTTCTTCTTGCGATCCCGGATCCAGAAATACCCGTCGTCGTCGCACAGGCCGATATCGCCGGTGCGATACCAGCCGTCGCGCAGTGCTTCGCGGGTAGCACTCTCGTTGCCCCAATATTCGAAGAAGACGTTGGGACCACGTACCGCGATCTCGCCAGGCACTCCCGGCGGCAGCTCGCTGCCGTCGTCGCCGATCACTTTCGCTTCACAGCAGAGCCCTGGAAGACCCGTCGAGCCCATGCGCGATAGGTCGCCGCCGAGCCGCGTATAGACGGCGATCGGGCAGGTCTCGGTCGAGCCGTAGACTTGCAAGACCGGAACACCGCGCGCAACGAAACGTTCGATCAGGTGCGGCGGCACGATGGTTGATCCGGTGGCGATGGCCTTCAAGGACGAAAGATCGGCCGCAGCCCAGCCCGGATGATCGCTCAACGCCTGGATGATCGTCGGCACCAATACGGTCAGCGTTGGGCGGTCGCGCTCGAAGCCGGCAAGGGCCGCCTCCGGTGTGAAACGCGAATGAATCGTGACGGTCGCCCCCACGTGCAAAGCCGGCGTGGTCTGGATGTTGAGCCCGCCGACGTGGAAGAAGGGCAGCACCGTCAGCACGTGATCATCCGACGTCAGGTTGTGCATGTGCTGGCTCATGACGCTGTTCCAGAACAGCGCGTCCTGACGCAGCACCGCACCCTTCGGTCGGCCGGTCGTGCCCGACGTGTAGACGATGAGCAGCGGGCTGGAGAGATCGGTATGTGGATTGCGAGCGTTGCCTTCGCCATGCTCAAGCAGTGAGGCGAATGTACTGCCATTTGGCGGCGTGAAATCCAGACCAAGAACGATGGTCCCTGGCAGGCTTCGCTCGAGTTCAGGAATGACGCCGGCAAAGGCCTGTTCGAGCACCAGCATCTTGGCGCCGGCGTCCGCGAGAATGAAAAGCTGTTCGGCAACCGCGAGCCGCCAGTTCAGCGGGACCAGCATCGCGCCCAGCCGCGCGCAGGCATAGAGCAATACGAGGTAGTCGGGCCGATTCAGGCTCAGGATTGCAACGCGATCGCCGCGGCCGACGCCGAGCTCGGCTTTCAAAGCGCCGGCGGTCCGCTCGATGCGCGCAGCAAACGCCGCATAGCTTAAGCTCTTGCCTTCGAAACGAATGGCTGGCTTGTCCGGCGCGAATGCCGCGTTGCGATCGATCAGATGACAGAGGTCCACCGTCAGTCGTCCGATTCGCCGGGCTCGTACAGCGCCTCGCGCCCGATGCGATCGAGGCAGAGCTCGGCCGTCCAGGGCAGCATCAGCGAGCCACAACGGCTGTCGCGATAGATGCGCTCCAGCGGCAATGATTTGAGCATGGCCTGGCCTCCGCAGGTGCGGATCGCCAGAGCTGCGAGCTCATTGGCGCCCTCCATCACCGAATACTGTGCCGCATAGGCCCGCAACACCTGCTCCTTGCTCGGGTTGGCGCGCGCCTCGCTGACGGCTTGAAACCAGATCGCCTTGATCTGCTCGAGCTTGATCTGCATCTGCGCGACGGCGATCTGCTTGGTGGGGTACATCCTGCGCTTGACCGGCGGCATGTCGGGGACCTCGCCGCGCAAATAGCGCACGGTGAAGTCATAGGCCGCCTGCGCAAGGCCCATATAGGTCGGCGACAACGTCAGGAACATGTGCGGCCAGCGCATTGCCGCCTGGAAATAGACGCCGCGCGGCATCAGGGCGGCTTCTTTCGGCACGAACACGTCCTTGAACAGGAGCGTGCGTGAGACCGTCCCGCGCATCCCAAGCGGATCCCAATCCCCGACGACAGATACGCCTTCCGCCTTGGCGGGAATGGCAAGGTAGAGCGTATTGCGGCGTGAGGCCTTTTCGCCTTCTTTTACCTCGGTGCAGAGCGCGCCGTAGTAATCGGCATGGCCGGAGAGTGAGGCAAATATCTTCTTGCCGTTGATGATCCAGCCGTCGCCAATGGGTTTTGCCTCGGTGCCGAAGGCAACGCCGCCTGCGGCCGCCGCGCCCCCTTCCGAGAACGGCTGCGAGTAGATTGCACCATCCTCGACGATGCGCTTGTAGTGGATCGTGCGACGGCGCTCGTGCTCGGCGCGCGTCGCGTCGTCCATGTCGAGGTCGTCAGCCAACGGTCCCGACCACAGGGTCGAACAGACATGCATGTTCCAGGTGAGCGCGGTCGCGCCGCAATAGCGACCGATCTCGGCCGCAGCGAGCGCGTAGGTCTGGTAGCTGGCACCAAGCCCGCCATGCTTCTTGGGAATAGTGATACCGAGCAGGCCTGCGCGGTGCAGATCGCGATAATTCTCGATTGGGAACGTCGCATCGCGGTCATAGGCCGCGGCGCGTCCGGCGAACACGCTCTGGCCAATCTCCCGCGCCCGCGCGATGACCGCCGCCTGCTCGCCGTCCAGACGGAATGCGACGGGATCGAAGATCGGCGCGTCGAGCGTGAGCTTGTCGGCAGTGCTCGTCTTCTTGACTTGCATGGTCATTGCTCGGTCGCCTGTGTTCTGGCCACGCTCGATCTCAGAAAATCATCAATTGCAGCGTTGAACGCGTCAGGCCGTTCAAGATTGGCGAGGTGGCCCACGCCGGTGAGTTCCACATAGCGAGCCGCCGGAATAAAGCCCGCCATTTTCGCCATCATAGGCGCAGGCGCATTGTTATCTCTGGATCCGGACAGGAGTAGCGTTGGAACGGCGATGTCCTTGAGTGCGCTCCGCCGGTCGAATCCGATCAAGGCGAGCATCATCGCGCGATAGCTCGCCTCCGGCACGCTGGCCATGCAGTCGCGCGCGACATTCATGCCATTCGCATCGGGATCGTCACCAACCAGATCCTTGACAAGGGAGGGGGCGAGCGAGGCCATGGTCTCGCCGCGATCGAGCGGGCCAAGCCGCGCTGCAATGAACGATCTTTGCCAGTCACCGTCGGACTTGCCAAAAGCCGGGCTGGTCTGCGCCAATACGACGGCGCGTGCGGCCTGAGGATGTTGCGTCAGCCATTGCTGCACGATCATCCCGCCGATCGAATGTCCAACCAGGACGGGCCTGTCGACTTCGATCTGTTGCAGGAACTCCTGCAACGCCTCCGCCAAGGCAGCGATGCTGACCTCGGGGAGCGATTTCGAACCGCCATAGCCCGGCATATCCCAGGCAATCGCCTGAAACCGGCTGCCAAATGTGGTGAGCTGGTGGCGCCAGGCGCGCGCTGAACCGCCAATGCCATGCAGAAAGACCAAAGGTGTCGCACCCGGACTGCCTGCGACCTCATAGGCGAAGCGTCCATTCCCCGTTATCGTCGGCCTCGGTTGCTGCACGTGGCTTCCTCTTGCTCGTCCGCCGATGCTAACAGGCCTATCGGGTATGGGAAGACATAATTTTATACTTAAAGCAATTTCCCGGGCCGGCCCCTGCAAGAGCTGAAGCAGGGGCTTCCATTGCAAAAACTTTAAGCTTAAAATATATCCGGAAAGCTCGACGAGCCGATGCCTTCAGGGAGGCTGCACATGTCCGGACTGCCGCGTTCTTCGCATGCTCTGGTGACAGGCGGCAGCCGCGGTATTGGTCGCGCGATCGCGTCAGCTTTGACAGGAGCCGGCGCCACGGTCACCGTACTCGGCCGCAATGCTGCGACGCTGGAAGACGCTGTCAATGGAGGTGCGGCGCATTTTGCTGCTGTCGCCGATGTCTCCGATGAGGCGGCGCTGAGGGCTGCGATCACGAAGGCGGCTGAACGACAGCCCATCGATATCCTGATCGCGAATGCCGGTAGCGCTGAATCCGCTCCATTCGCGAAATCGGATGCTGCGCTCTTTGCCCGGATGATGGACGTCAATTTCATGGGCGTGGTGCACGCCGTCGGGGCCGTGTTGCCCGGGATGAAGGATCGGCCTTATGGCCGCGTCGTCGCGATCGCATCGACCGCGGGACTGAAAGGCTATGCCTACGTCAGCGCTTATGCCGCAGCCAAACACGCCGTGGTCGGGCTCGTGCGTTCGCTGGCGCTGGAAATGGCTGGTAGCAATGTCACCGTGAACGCTGTCTGCCCGGGATTTACGGATACGGACCTCGTTGCCGATAGCATCGAGAACGTCATGAAGAAGACAGGGCGGAGCCGCGAGCAGGCGATCGCCGATCTCGCGCGGCACAACCCGCAGGGCCGGCTCGTCACGCCTCAGGAGGTGGCAGACACGGTGCTCTGGCTATGTGGAGAAGGTGCCGGCGCGATCACGGGCCAGTCGATCGCGGTGGCCGGTGGCGAAATATAGACCGCAGGGTAGCGGAACGAGAATGATAGGGAGTCCTCATGAGCAGACCAGCCAATCCCGTTACCGTGCCGTTGGCGGACTATTCGCCTCAGCATTTCCTGCTTGCAGTGGTTGACCATGTGGCCACGGTCACGCTGAATCGCCCGGAACGAAAAAATCCCCTGACGTTCGAGAGCTATCGCGAGCTCACCGACTTCTTCCGCGCCTGTGCGTTCGACGACGACGTGAAGGCCATCATCGTCACGGGTGCCGGCGGCAATTTCTCCTCGGGCGGTGACGTGTTCGAGATCATCGGCCCCCTCGTCAAGATGGACACCAAAGGGCTCACCGCGTTTACTCGGATGACCGGCGATCTCGTGAAGGCGATGCGGGCCTGCCCACAACCGATCGTTGCAGCGGTCGAAGGTATCTGCGCCGGTGCTGGCGCCATTGTCGCTATGGCATCGGACATGCGGCTGGCGACAGGTGGGGCAAAGGTCGCATTTCTCTTCAACAAGGTTGGGCTCGCCGGCTGCGATATGGGGGCCTGCGCCATCCTGCCGCGGATCATCGGCCAATCGCGTGCCTCGGAGCTGCTTTACACCGGTCGTTTCATGACTGCGGAAGAGGGCGAGCGCTGGGGCTTCTTCAGCCGCATCGTCACGTCGGATCAGGTTTTGCCGCAGGCGCAACTGCTGGCGAAGCAAGTCGCGGAAGGCCCGTCCTTCGCCAACACCATGACCAAGCGCATGCTGGCCATGGAATGGGCCATGTCGGTGGAAGAGGCGATCGAGGCGGAAGCCGTGGCACAGGCGCTCTGCATGACCACGGCCGATTTCAAGCGCGCTTTCGAGGCTTTCGCCAACAAAGTCAAGCCGGGCTTCAGGGGCGATTAAGGCCGCTCCGCAGCAGAATATGCAAGCGGCGGGATATTCGAGGAGTTGTCAATTAAGGCTAAGCCCAAGACTTAGGTTGGCGCGGAGGCGAGGGCGATAAAGCCGCTTGCGGCGGAGTGACCGCCCATGCGACGTTAACCCCGTTGCCTGGCGTATATCGAGTGGAGTTTGGGCGATGAAGGCGATTGTCGTCGGTGGCGGTATCGGAGGTCTCACCACGGCGTTGATGCTGCGCTCGCGCGGCATCGCTTGCGAGATTTTCGAACAAGCAGATACCATTCGCGAACTCGGCGTCGGCATCAACACCCTGCCGCATGCCATGCGCGAGCTTGCCGGGCTTGGTCTCTTGCCGAAGCTCGACGAGGTCGCGATCCGCACCGACCAGCTCTATTATCTCAATCGTCACGGTCAGGAAGTCTGGCGCGAAGCTCGCGGCATTGATGCCGGCCATGACGTGCCGCAGTTCTCGATTCATCGCGGCCGTCTGCAAGGCGTCATCCACCGCGCGGTCGAAGAGCGACTGGGGCCCGAGGTCATTCACACCGGTCGTCGCCTGGGCGCCTTCACCCAGGACGAAGGCGGCGTCACCGCCTATTTCTTCGATCGCTCCGGCGGACACGTCCACACGGCGCGTGGTGATATCCTGATCGGTGCGGACGGCATCCACTCCCGCGTGCGCGAGACGCTGTTTCCAAATGAGGGGCCGCCCTGCTGGAACGGCCTGATGCTGTGGCGTGGCGCGCGCGACTGGCCGCTGTTCCTCACCGGCAAGTCGATGATCGTCGCCGGTGGCCTGAACGCCAAGGTCGTGGTCTATCCGATCGCCGAGGGCTCGAGCCCCGCGAGCCGCCTCACGAACTGGGCGGTGCTGGTGAAGATCGGCGAGGGCAATGCGCCGCCGCCGCGCAAGGAGGACTGGTCGCGGCCGGGCCGGCGCGAGGAGCTGATGCCGCACGTCGCGCGCTTCTCGGTGCCCTATGTCGACGTCAGGAGCCTGATCTCGGCAACGCCCGAGTTCTACGAATACCCAACCTGCGACCGCGATCCCTTGCCTTATTGGTCGTCGGGACGGGTTACGCTGCTGGGCGATGCCGCGCATCCAATGTATCCGGTCGGCTCGAACGGCGCGTCGCAGGCCATTCTCGATGCGCGCTGCCTTGCGGATTTGCTGGCGCGCTCCGAGCACCCGCGCCAGGCGCTGCTCGAGTACGAGAAGAAGCGCCTGCCGATGACGGCCGAGATTGTTCGCTCCAATCGTCGCGGCGGCCCGGAAGGGGTGATTGACGCCGTCGAGCAGCTCGCGCCCGACGGTTTCGACAATGTCGAGAACGTCCTGAGCTACTCGCAGCGCGAGGCGATCGTGCGGGGCTATGCGACCAAGGCCGGCTTCGCCGCCGTGCCGGGCCTTGCCGCCGTCAGGGCGTGACGTAGCGCCGCCGCCTAGGACGGCGGCGGGGGCAGGAAGTGGATGTTGAACTCTGCGGCCATCGCGACGACGTCCTCAGGCTTCTGTTCCTTCATGTTATGAAGGCCCCAGAACAGGTCATAGAGCTTGCGGCTCGGTGATACCCAGAATAGCACCTTCGCCGTCTGGTCCGACTTGTTGAAGATGCCGTGCGGAATGCCCATGCCGAGGCGGATCAAGTCGCCCGGCGTCGCCTGCGCTTCGGTATTGCCGAGCACGAAATCGAGCTTTCCCTCCAACATATAGAGATACTCGTCCTGGTCCGGATGGATGTGCGGCGGAACGAAGGTGCCGGGCGGAAGCGTTGCATGCCAGGAGAAGCTGTGCTCGGCATAGCTCTTTGGCACATAGGTCTGGCCGAGAATGTTCCAGGAAATGCCCTGGATACCTTCATTGGCCCTGGTGATGCCGGTGATCTCGCTCTTCACTTGAATTCCTCCCTTTACTCGACCTTCAATGCGGCAATTAATTCGTCGGCTTGCAGTCTTTTGCGTAACGGTCACCGTAGTTCTCGAAAACCTTTTGAACGATCTCGGTCTGAAATTTTCCGTCAGGGCGCTTGGCGACCTTGGTTAGATAAAAGTCCTGAATCGGATAGCCGTTGGTGTTGAATTTGAAGGAGCCGCGCAGCGAGGTGAAATCGGCCTTCTTCAGGGCCGCACCGACCGCGTCCTTGTTTGAGAGGTCGCCCTTCACCGCCTTGACCGCGCTGTCGATCAACATCGCGGCGTCGTAGGCCTGGAAGGCATAGGTGCCGGGCACGCCGTTGTAGGCGGCTTCATAGGCCGCGACGAACTTCTTGTTTTGGGGGGTGTCGAGATTGGGCGCCCAGTTCGCACCACCGAACATGCCGACGGCCGCGTCCTGCTGCGCCGGCAAGGTCGACTCGTCCACCGTGAAGGCCGATAGCACCGGGATCGTATCGGCAAGCCCTGCCTGCCGGTACTGCTTGACGAGGTTCACGCCAAGGCCACCCGGCATGAAGGTGAAGAGCGCATCGGGCTTGAGCGAGGCGATCTTCGAAAGCTCCGGCTGGAAGTCCAGCGTGTTGAGCGGCATATAGGATTCCTCGACGATTTCGCCCTTGTAGTCGAGCTTGAAACCGGCCGCCGAATCCTTGCCGGCCTGATAGTTAGGCACCATCACATACATACGCTTGTAGCCGCGATCCTGGGCCACCTTGCCGAGGATCTCGTGCACCTGATCGTTCTGATAGGAGGTCACGTAGAAGAACGGGCTGCAGTCCTTGCCGGCGTATGTCGATGGGCCGGCATTCGGGCTGATCAGGAATGTCTTGGACTCGGTGATTGGGCGATGAATCGCTTGCAGGATGTTGGAGAAGATCGGCCCGACCACGAAATCGACCTTGTCGCGCTCGAGCAGGCCCTTGACCTTGGTTACCGCCGCATCCGGTTTTAGCTCGTCATCGACGACCATGACCTCGACATCGCGGCCGCCCATCTTGCCGCCGAGATCCTTGACCGCGAGCGCGAAGCCGTCGCGAACCTGCTGGCCGAGCGCGGCGGCAGGTCCCGACAAGGTCACGATCACGCCGAGCTTGATCTTCTGCTGCGCAAGCGCCGGATCCAGTGCGGCACCTACGAGCAAAGCCAATCCCGCCAACTTCAGTTGCATGTTCATGATCTCTCCCCCGATATGCCCGCGCTCACGCTAGAGCCCTGTCGTTCGATCCAAGCTTATTCTGATGACGGCATCGGCGGCAAGCGAAGCCGAAGCTGCGGCATCTTGCGTTGCGCCATCAGCCCGGCGCCATATGCAAGCGGCGCGCCAATTGCTTGAAGCCTAAAGAAATTCGACCCGCACGGGTTGTTCGGCGCGTTTTGGGCTTGCGGCAGGGCGGAAATTACTTGAAGCTCAAAACGAACGTTGGCGCGCTTCCGCCGCCAGTGCTGTGACACAGTGGCCGCACCACGATGCTTGATTCCGAGACCAAGGCCGTCGAACTTCCGGAAGACCACGCCGAAGAGCTTCGGCTGTGGCTGCGTCTGTTGACCTGTACGACCCTGATCGAGGGTGAGGTGCGCAGCCGCCTGCGGGAGCGGTTCGACGTCACGTTGCCCCGCTTCGATCTGATGGCGCAACTCGACAAGGCGCCGGACGGCATGACCCTGTCCGACGTCTCCAAGCGCATGATGGTCTCCAATGGCAACGTCACCGGGCTCGTCGAGCGTCTCGTGGAATCCGGGCACCTCGACCGCCGCACGTCCGATACCGATCGCCGCGTCCAGGTCATCCGGTTGACCAAGCTCGGCCGCGCCGAGTTTCGCAAGATGGCGGCGGAACACGAGACCTGGATTGCCGACGTCTTTGCCGAGCTCACGCCAAAGGACGTGCGTGAATTGATGCGCCTCTTGGCCAAGACCAAGGCCTCGGCCCAAAGATCCGCCTCGCGCCGCAGAGCTTAAGGCTCGGCCGCGCCGCGGGCGAACTCCCCCCTGCCGTCAGAAAAGCACGCAATGTCCAAAATCTGCTATTGCGCCAAATTATTTTAAGCCTAAAATGATTTTCCAGATAGTGCTGCCGGGTGCTCTCCAAGCTGAAAGGAGCGTGCGATGGCTAACGCCGCCAAAGTTCAACTTCCGGGCTCAGATGACGGCAGGGCTGGAACGGCTCACGCCGACACCTTTGCCCTGCAACATCTGCCGCCCCGCGATCTATGGCCCGAGTTCATCTTCACGCGACCCGAGCTGCAATATCCGCCGCGATTGAATTGCGTCAGTTACTTCCTTGATCGCTGGGTTGAGGAGGGGCATGGCGATGCGCCTTGCGCGATCAGTCCTTCGGTCAGCTACAGCTATCGCGAGCTGCAGCAGCTCGTGAACCGCATTGCCAATGTGCTGGTCGGCAAGCTTGGTCTCGTGACCGGGGGCCGCGTTCTTCTCCGCTCGGCGAACAATCCCATGATGGTCGCCATCTATCTTGCGGTCATCAAGGCGGGCGGCATCGTGGTTGCGACCATGCCGCTGTTGCGTGCCAAGGAGCTTCTGTATCCGATTCAGAAGGCCGAGATCACGCTGGCGCTGTGCGACGGCAAGCTATCCGACGAGATGGAGAAGGCGAAAGCGGCCGCGCCCGGGCTGAAGCACGTCGTCTATTGGGGCAGTGGTGCCTCGGACTCGCTGGAAGCGCTGACCGCAGATGCAAGCTCCGAGTTCGAGGCGGTCGACACGGCGTCCGACGATGTTTGCCTGATCGCCTTCACCTCGGGAACGACCGGCGACCCGAAGGGCACCATGCATTTCCATCGGGATATGCTGGCGGTGTGCGATGGCTATGCGCGCAATGTCCTGCGGGCGAAGCAGGACGATCGTTTCATCGGTTCGGCGCCGCTCGCCTTCACGTTCGGCTTCGGTGGCGTGTTGTTCCCGATGCATATCGGCGCGTCCTTCGTCGTCTTGGAGAAGACCGCGCCGGACGATTTTCTTGCGGCCATCGAGCGCTACAAGACCACGGTCTGCTTCACGGCGCCGACTGCGTACCGCGCGATGCTCGGCAAGATCGCAGGCCGCGATATCTCGTCCTTGCGCAAGTGCGTGTCCGCCGGCGAGACCTTGCCAAAGCCGACATTCGACGCCTGGCTCAAGGCAACAGGCATCAAGTTGATGGACGGCATCGGTTCGACCGAATTGCTGCACATCTTCATCAGCGCGACGGAAGACGAGATTCGCCCTGGCGCCACCGGCAAGCCGGTGCCGGGCTACGAGGCCAAGATCGTCGATGATGACGGCAACGACGTGCCATCAGGCACGATGGGGCGCCTGGCGGTCCGAGGACCGACAGGATGCCGGTATCTTGCCGACGAGCGGCAGCGCAAATATGTCCACAATGGCTGGAACATCACGGGTGACACCTATGTGATGGATGCCGACGGGTACTTCTGGTACCAGTCGCGCTCCGACGACATGATCGTTTCGGCCGGCTACAACATTGCAGGTACGGATGTTGAGGCTGCGCTCATGACGCATCCGGCGGTCGCCGAATGCGGCGTCGTCGGGGCGCCCGATGAGGCGCGTGGCATGATCGTGAAGGCCTACGTGGTCCCGGCGCCGGGCGTCACGGCGGGCGCACAGCTTGCGACCGAGCTGCAAGAGCACGTCAAGCGCGAGATCGCTCCCTACAAGTATCCGCGCGCGATCGAGTTCGTGACGCAGTTACCGAAGACCGAGACGGGCAAGCTGAAGCGCTTCGCCCTGCGGCAGATGGCGCAGGCGGGGGCTTCGTCGCCTGGAGCATGATTTGGACCCGAAGGGCCGCGTTAGCGCAAAGTATGGAGCGGTTTTCCGAAAAGATCATGTTCAAACAACAACCTAAAGCGCGATGACGATTCACCCCAATCTCATCGCGTTTTAGTGTCGACACCAAACAAGAGAGGAATGGACGATTGTCTGCAACGACGCCGAAAAGCCCGCAGCTCGCAACGCTGCCGACCAGGGATGGTGCATCTTCTCGGATCCTGCAGCCATCCGGCTGGCCGATGCCGAAGGGCTACGCCAACGGTGTGGCCGCGGAAGGACGCATCGTCGTCACCGGCGGCGTCATCGGCTGGGACGCAGAAGAGCGTCTCGCGGATGGCTTTGTCGCGCAAGTCCGTCAGACGCTGAGCAACATCGCGGCGATCCTCGCGGAAGGCGGCGCGCGGCCGGAGCACCTCGTGCGTCTCACATGGTATGTTGTGGACATGGACGAGTATCTGGCCAACCTGAAGGCGCTTGGCCAGATTTACCGCGAAATTTTCGGTGCGCATTACCCGGCGATGGCGCTGGTGCAGGTCGTCAGGCTGGTAGAGAAAGCGGCGCGCGTCGAAATCGAAGCCACCGCCGTGATCCCGCGCTGATGCGCCGTTCAGCTCGCCTTGGCGAGATCGTCGTCCTCCGGGGAATTCAGGTAGACGCCGGAGACGGTGTCGACCCAGCAAAGATGGTCGTGCACTTTCTTCACGCCGTCGATGTTCTCGGTCAAGACGATCGCCGCCCGGCGCGCACTCTCGTCCGTGATGACGCCGCTCAGGTGGACGATGCCGTCGCGAACGATGACGTTCAGTCCGAACGGGCACCAGTCGTTCTTTTCCATCGCGTCAATGATGCGGCTGCGAATGTGATCGTCGTCCGCCGTGGGATCGGGCACCTGGCGAGCGAGGCTCGCGACAGCCTGGAGCAGGTTGGCGCGAGAGACGAGACCTACGACCTTGTCGCCGCGCACCACGGGCAGGCGCTTGATGTTGTTCTGTTCCATGATGTCGACGATCTCGACTAGCGCCGTATCCTCGGTGATGGTCACCGGTGACGTCGTCATCACTTCCGAAACCTTGCGGCCGTGTTCCTGAACGAAATCGCTGGCCGATTTGCCGGGGCCGAGGATGAATTTCAGCCAACGGCCACGCTTGCGCTGGGTTCCGATCTCGCTGCGCCGGATGAAGTCGCCCTCCGACACGACTCCGACCAGCTTGCCGGTCTCGTCGACCACGGGAAGACCGCTGACATGGCGTTTCAGCATGATGTTTGCGGCTTCGACGATGGTTGTGTCCGGGGTGACCGAGATGACCGACCGGGTCATGATCTGGTGGGCGCGCATGGTCTAGCTCCGCATGTCAGAATTCGATGTCGCGAGCCTAGTGCGGGCCGGACTTGGCGATTTGACGCAGGTCAATCGGTGAGGGGCGCGGCCGGGCTTTGACGCAGCTCAAGGTGCGCCAGGCGTGGGGTCATATCCTGGAACCTGAAAGCCCCAGGGCCAAGCAGGAGGTCACCTTGAGCGAACTCGCCAGACTGCAAGAGTTTGCGCCGGAGAAGCTGGTATCGGATCCCGCCCGGCGCATCGCGGAGGCAAACCAGCGCGCGTACGATCTCATGTTCAGCACGCAACGGCTGTTCCTCGACGAGATTGTCTTCGTTGCCAATGAGCTCCTGGACCGGACGCAGACCGAGACGCATTTGTTCGCGGAGTTTCTGTCGAAACTGGCGGGCTCGCATTCGGTCAGGGACTGGAGAACGCTCTGCGTCGAGTGCGGTCAGCATCAGCTCGATTTCATCCGTCGCGACTGCGATCGGATTTTCAGGCACGGCGACAGAGTGATCGCGACCACCGCCGGCCTCTTCAATGTTGCGTCTCGCGATTGAGCCAGAAATCGGAAATACGGACGAAATGCGAGCCATGAGCGCCGGAAAGACCTCTCTTCTCCAGCGGGCTGAGGTGCCCGCTCCAGTGGCGGATCTGATTGCCGACGTGTCAGCAGGCACTGAGGCTTCAAACCCCGAAAAATCGCCCGAAGTGGTGACTGTTGACCCGACCCCATCGGCGGAATCCTATCCGGTTGACCGAGCCTTGCATGCGATGCTGGCGCGGCTGACCGGCGGCATCTCGCCCATCGCCTTGTCGCTCGCCTTTCTGGACTGGTCATTGCACCTTGTGGCCGCGCCGCAGCGACAGATGGAGATTGCCAAGGACGTTGTTCGAGATGCGGGCCGGCTGCTCCAGACCGCAGCACATGGGCCGAGACCCGATCAGGACCCGTGGTCCCTGATCAAACCGCAAGGTCAGGATCGTCGCTTCGCCGGGCCCGAATGGGAAGGTCCTCCGTTCAACCTGCTGGCTCAGGCGTTTCTGCTGAGCGAGCAGTGGTGGCACAAGGCGACGACCGGCGTCCGGGGTGTGGCACCGGCCAACGAGGCGGTCGTGGAGTTCTCCGTGCGTCAGGTCCTCGACATGCTGGCGCCGTCAAACTTCGTCTCGACCAATCCCGAAGTGCTGCAGAAGGCCTTTCGGAGCGGCGGCCAGAATTTCGTGCGCGGTTGGCAGAATTGGTGGAGCGACTTTGTGCAGATGCGTTCCGCCAACAAATTGGCCGGTGACGGCCAGTTCGCGGTCGGAAAAACGGTGGCGGCCTCCGCGGGAAAGGTAGTCTACCGCAACGAATTGATGGAGTTGATCCAGTATTACCCGATCACTGAGAAGGTCCGGCCCGAACCGGTTCTGATCGTCCCGGCCTGGATCATGAAGTATTATATCCTCGATCTGTCGCCAGGGAATTCGCTGGTGAAGTATCTCATCGGCGAGGGTTTTACTGTGTTCGCGATCTCGTGGCGCAATCCGGGCGCCGGTGACCGCGACGTCGCCTTCGACGATTACCGCCGGCTGGGCGTGAGGGCCGCGCTTGATGCGATCGCCTGCATCCAGCCGCGCCGGAAGGTCCATGCCCTCGGTTACTGCTTAGGGGGAACCTTACTATCGATCACCGCCGCCGCGATGGCACGCGACGGCGACAACCGCTTGAAGTCCATCACGCTTTTGGCCGCGCAGACGGACTTTACCGAAGCGGGCGAGCTGACGCTGTTCGTCAACGAGAGTCAGGTCGCGTTCCTCGAGGACATGATGTGGGAGCGAGGCTATCTCGACACCACGCAGATGGCTGGAGCCTTTCAGCTCCTGCGCTCGAACGATCTGATCTGGTCGAGGCTGTCCCACGACTATCTCCTGGGTGAGCGCGCGCCGCCGAGCGATCTGATGACCTGGAATGCGGATGCCACGCGTCTGCCGTATCGGATGCATTCGGAATATCTTCGCCAGCTGTTCCTCGACAATGATCTGGCGGAAGGACGCTATCACGTCGATGGACGCAATGTCGCATTGTCAGACATTCACGCGCCGATGTTCGTGGTCGGCACGCTGAGGGATCACGTGGCGCCATGGCGATCGGTCTACAAGATCCACTATCAGGTCGATGCCGACGTGACCTTCCTGTTGACCAGCGGTGGGCACAACGCGGGCATCGTGGCGCCGCCGGGTGAGCCAGGGCGCAGCTATCAGGTGATGACCAAGGCGGCAGACGCGCCCTATGTAGGCCGTGATGAATGGCTCGATCTCGCGCCGCGTGTCGAGGGGTCGTGGTGGCCGGAATGGACCAAATGGCTCATAGCGCGGTCCGGCGATCCCAGCCAACCGCCTCGCATGGGGCTCGGCAATGTCGATCAGCTGCCGGATGCGCCCGGCGAATACGTCCTGACCTAGTCGGCAGGCTCCGCGCCGAGAGTCAACCCTGAGGCTCCAAAAGGCCTCGCCTTGTCGAGCTTCCTGTAGGCGGTCGCCGCCGTCTGCAGCAGTTTCTTCTCGCGCTTGCGACCGAGGAAGTGCAGGCTGAGGGCCGACCCCTCACCATTAAGCGCGTTGGCAAGCGCACGGCCCCTTGCATCGTCATTGAGCTGCCCCAGGCTGCGTTGTGCCCGTCGCAACTGTTTGAGGACGGCCTTCTGCTTCTCAAGCGACTCGTCGACGAACAGGTCCTCCAGGGATTCGATCGCATAGGTCAGCCGCTTGTTACGAAGCCGCAAGCGATGCCGCTTCGTTACACCGAGCTCGTCGAGCTTGCGCGACTTCTTCAGAAGGATCCTTTCCCACTCTGCCAGCTGCTGCGCGGCATGTTCGGCGAGTGGAGCGCGGCGCAGTCTGATGGCCTCCTTCGCTCGTCTGGTTGACCAGGGCCCGCTCTCGATCCAGCCGGATGTCTGCTCGATCAGGCGGCGATAGCGGGCCGATCGCAGCGCCCGCGCCAAGAGACGATGGCTTTCGGCCCGCTTTTCTTGCCATGACTCGAGCTGCGCAATCAGGGCGAGTTCCTCACCGCTGGCGGCGACCAATCGTTCGATCGCGACATCGAGATCGCGCACCATGCCGAGTTGTCTGTGCAGCCATTTCAGCTCGGTCCAGACGACTGGCCGCACGGTGTCGTCGACCATCGGAGAAAAGAACCGGATGGCGGTGCGAAGATGCGTGAGCGCTATGCGAATCTGGTGCAGGGCGTCGGGATCGCCGCTGCACGTCCCCTCGTGCTGAACCATGACCGCGTTGAGGTGGCGGCGGGCGACGATTCGAAATGCGGTATCGCAGGCCATTCCGGGGCTCAGGCGGGCCGGAGAGGCGCTCCGTCGGGACGCCGGTTCGACGCGGGCGGGGGCCTCCGGTGTCGTGGTGGGTCGCGCCATCGTCTTGACTACCTGTCTCCCGCGATTCCCGCTAGGCACCGTTCCAGCGTCTCCCCGGGCGTTCCCGACGCGTCGACGACCGTCCAGTCCAGATCTCCGATATTATAGCGCTCCTGAAGCTCGGCAACCTCTCGCGTTGCATCCGACGCGTCGTCCCGCCGGCTGCCGATGCGTGCCTGGCGCGTCGCCAGGTCCGCAACCAGGAAGAACCCGTTCAGAGGGACGTCGCAAGCCCGCGCCAATGCGGCCACCTCGTTCCGCTCGGACTGCTGCGCAAAGACCGCATCGACGATGACCGAATGTCCCTGCGCCAGAACGCGCCGCGCACGCTCGGCCAGCGCATCATAGACCCGCGCGGTAACGTCGGGCTGATAGGCGGATTGCGGCAACCGGTCTGTATCCCGGACCCGACAAAGCTGTTTTCGGACGACGTCGCTGCGCAGCACAACGGCTCCCGGCTGTGGCGGAACGCGCGGCGCGAGCATGCGCGCGAGCAACGACTTTCCGGTCCCCGAAAGGCCGCCGACCGTAATCAAGCGGGGAGCCGGAGGATTGATCAGCGCCTGTGCCAGCCGAAAATAGCGGCGCGCATCATCGATGATCCCGGTCGCATCGGCGTGAGGCCGCGCCAGCTTTGCGAGCAATACCTGGGCGCGGATCGCTGCGCGGATGGACATGAACAGAGGAAGCGCGCCAAGCGCGTCGTCGTTTTCGGTCTCAGTCGCGGCGAGGTAGCGATTGAGTACAACATTTGCTGCGGATTGCTGCTCGTAATGCAGCAGGTCCATCAGCGTGAAACCAAGGTCATAGAGAACGTCGATCGAAGCCATCTCCGGATCGAACTCGATGGCGTCGAACAGAGTTGGCTGGTTGTCGATCAGCACAATGTTTCCCAGATGCAGATCGCCGTGGCAACGCCGCACAAAACCGCGGCCTCCGCGATCCCTTAGCAACCGCCGGACGCGCAGGAATGCGTCGTGCGAAGCCCGCGCCAACTCGTCGATCTCGGCCGTCGAGACATGGCCGCCGCGCCGCAGACCCTCGCTATTTCCGTCGATCAGCACAGGAATCGTGCCAATCCAGCGAGGTGCCTCGACGCGCTCTGCGATCGCGTGCGAGGCCGAGATCGCGTCGGCGATACCTGTGGCGAGATCGGCGTCGAATGGGCCCGCTTTTGCCAAGTGGTCCAGCGTCCGGTTTTCGTCGAAGCGGGTCATTTCCACGGCGAATTCGATCGCCTGACCGTCTCCTCCAATCATCAGCGAGCCATCGCGATGCTCGGTGATCGCCACCACGCGCCGGTAGATTTGCGGCGCTAAGGGCTGGTTGATCCGCATCTCCTCTTCGCAGGCCGCCTTTCTCTTCTCCAGCGTCGAATAGTCGAGGAAGGGAAAGCGCACGGCCCGCTTGATCTTCAACGCGCGATTGCCGTCGAGAAAAACCGAGGCCGCATGCGTATCGATCCGCGTGACGCCGGGATGCGTCGTCGGATCGGTCAGGAATGCGAAAATCCGCTCCTGGGTCGAAGTGTCTGGCTGAGAGGACGTCATGTGCCGATATCGTCAAGGCCGCAGCACGGCCGCTCCAATAATCTGTCCACTCCGTAGCCTGTCCAGAACCTCGTTGGCCTCGTTCAGCGCAAACACGGTCGTCTCGGTCCGGACGCCCGCCTGAGGCGCAATTTTCAGAAAATCCAATCCATCCTGGCGGGTGAGGTTGGCAACGGAGAGCAGCTGCCGTTCTTCCCAGAGCAAATTGTACGGAAAGCTCGGAATGTCGCTCATGTGAATGCCGGCGCAAACCACGCGACCACCTTTGCGGACCGCGCGCAAGGCCGCCGGAACGAGCTCGCCGGCAGGTGCGTAGATGATCGCGGCATCGAGCGGCGCATCGGGCAGCTCGTCCGAAGCCCCAGCCCAGACGGCGCCGAGATCGCGTGCAAAATCCTGTGCCGCGATGTCGCCGCGACGGGTAAAGGCGTAGACCGATCGGCCCTGCCAAGCCGCGACCTGGGCGACGATGTGGCCGGCAGCTCCAAAGCCATAGATCCCGAGCCGCTCCGCGAGGCCCGCCATCACCAGCGAACGCCAGCCGATCAGGCCGGCGCATAGCAGCGGCGCGATCGCGACGTCGTCGCCGTCCTCGCCAAGCGGAAATGCGTAGCGTGCATCGGCAATGGCATGCGTCGCATAGCCGCCATCGCGGGTGCAGCCCGTGAACAATGGATGATCGCAGAGATTTTCCATGCCCTCGCGACAGAACCGGCAGGTCCCGCAGGTATAGCCGAGCCAGGGGATGCCGACGCGATCACCTGGCCGATGGGTCGTCACGTCGGGCCCAACGAGGTCGACGCGGCCCACGATCTCATGGCCGGGGACGATCGGATAGCGGATGTCGGGCAACTCGCCGTCAACCACATGAAGGTCGGTACGGCAGACGCCGCAGGCGCTGACCTTCACCCGGATCTGGCCGTCGCCGGGGATCGGGTCGAACCGCTCATCCATTCGCAGCCGCGCTCGCGGGCCGGGCAGCACCATCGCGCGCATCAATCTCTCCGCAGCGCATCGCAGCAATCACCTCGATCCTAAGGTGGGAACACGGCAAGTCCTTGACGTCCATCAAATCTTGTCGTGGTTTGCCGGCCGGCGTCCCCTTGGCCTTGACAAGGATCAAGGGGCGGGCGGGGAGGCGGTCTATTTTAACCGACAGAGGAGAATCCCGATGCCCATCAAGGACGTCTTTCTGCCGCTTGTTGGCGAGCCGAGTGAGCCGGCACTGGCCGCGATCGAGACATGCGTGGCGGCTGCCGCCGATCTCGGTGCGAAGATCACCGCGTTTGCCGTTGAGGAGGATATTCTCGTCCGACCCAAAGTGGTGATCTCGTCGGACCTGGACAACGCGGCGGAGGCTCATGCCGTACGCAGTGTGACGGGGGTACAGGACCTGTTGAATGCATTCAGGACGGCGGCATCCCGCTTGAACGCTCGGGCTGACAGCCAGTTGCACAAATTGAAGGCAGAGGCGATTGCGTCGGCGATGGCGGAGCGAGCGCGTTACAGCGATCTCACGCTGGTCCCGGTCAAGGCCAACGATAGCCGTGCGGAACACCTGATCGAGCAGTTGATTTTCGAATCCGGCCGGCCTCTTTTGCTCTGTCCCGAAGCACACGCCGACAAGCTGCCGGTTGAATTCGAGAACGTCATGATCGCATGGGACCGTTCTGCGCGCGCGGCGCGGGCAGTGGGCGATGCATTGC
The DNA here is from genome assembly GCF_029714405.1 of Bradyrhizobium sp. CB82. Classification (NCBI taxonomy): domain Bacteria; kingdom Pseudomonadati; phylum Pseudomonadota; class Alphaproteobacteria; order Hyphomicrobiales; family Nitrobacteraceae; genus Bradyrhizobium; species Bradyrhizobium sp. CB82. The sequence continues at coordinate 2,979,114 of NZ_CP121650.1, forward strand.
CGATCCTCCAGGCGGCGGCTTCGGTTCGGATCGTCACCGTAGCGGACGAAAAGACCGATGACGTCATGACGTCCGGGACCGGCCTCGTCGACCATCTCAGGGAGCACGGGGTTCCTGCATCCTTTGAAGTCGTCCGGATCGACGGCAGCTCGATCGGCAAGGTGCTCGGGAGCTTTGCACGTGCGCACGCCATCGATGCGATCGTCATGGGGGCCTACCAGCATTCCCGCCTGAACGAGATCGTCTGGGGCGGCGTGACCAAGACCGTCATCGGCGATCCACCCTGTTGGGTTATCATGTCGCACTAAAGCATGATCCGGACCCGAAGGGCCGCGTTAGCGCAAAGTGTGAAGCGGTTTTCCTTCGCGACCGCGCTTTAGCTGCTTCAGCCATCAGTCATGGCCGGGTTCCAAGCAGTGGCCTGGCGCCGAGTGAATGATTACGACATGTCGACCTATCATCTGAAGAATTTGCTGTCGCCCCGATCGGTGGCGATCGTCGGAGCCAGCCCGCGCCATGTCTCGGTCGGTCGTGCGGTTCTGGAAAACATCCGCAAATCGCGCTTCGAGGGCGAGCTGGGGCTGGTGAACTCGCGTTATGCCGAGATCGCGGGTATCCCCGCCGTGGACAGTCTCGACAAGCTGCCATTCGTGCCGGAACTGGTTGCCGTCACCACGCCGGCGAGCGAGGTCCCCGGCATCATCGAGCAGGCCGGCCGCCGCGGTTCGGCGGGTGCGCTGATCGTGACGGCCGGCCTCGGGCATGGTCCGGGATCCCTCGAGGAAGCGGCCCTCGTCGCGGCGCAGCGATACAGCATGCGGCTGATCGGCCCCAATTGCCTGGGGATCATGATGCCCGGCGTGAGCCTGAATGCGAGCTTCTCTGCTCACATGCCCGGCGCGGGCAGCCTGGCGCTGATTTCGCAGTCCGGCGCGATCGCTGCCGGCATGGTGGATTGGGCGGCACAGCGCGGCGTCGGCTTCTCCGGCATCGTCTCGATCGGCGACCAGCTCGACGTGGATATCGCCGATCTCCTCGATTACTTCGCGCTTGACCACAAGACGCGCGCGATCCTGCTCTATATCGAGGCCATCAAGGACGCACGGAAATTCATGTCGGCGGCGCGCGCCGCGGCGCGGGTGAAGCCGGTGGTCGTCGTGAAATCCGGCCGCATGGCGCAAGGGGCGCGCGCGGCCGCGACGCATACCGGCGCGCTGGCCGGCACTGACGCCGTTTACGACGCGGCGTTCCGCCGGGCCGGCATCTTGCGAGTGTCTGATCTGCGCGAGCTGTTCGACTGCGCGGAGACGCTCGGGCGCGTCGAATCGCCGAGCGGAAAGCGGCTTGCCATTCTCACCAATGGCGGCGGTATCGGCGTCCTTGCAGTCGACCGCCTGGTCGAACTCGGCGGCATTCCCGCTCCCATGACGACTGAGACGCGGCAAAACCTCGACGCGGTGCTGCCGCCGACCTGGTCGGGCGCAAACCCCGTCGATATCGTCGGCGATGCCGACCCTTCGCGCTACGCGGCCGCGCTCGAGGTGCTGCTCGCCGATCCCGGCAACGACGCGGTGTTGGTTCTCAATGTCCAGACCGCGATCGCGTCCGCTTCCGAAATCGCGACCACGGTCACCGAGCTTGTCAGGAAATACCGCGAGCAGCATCGCAGCTGGGCCAAGCCGGTGCTCGCCGCCTGGGTCGGGGCCGATCAGACAATCGTCGACACGCTCTCAAGTGCCGGCATCCCCAACTACCCGACAGAAGACGACGCGGTGCGCGGCTTCATGCACCTGGTGCGGCATCGCGAGCTGGTCGAGGAAATCACGCAGGTGCCGCCGGCGATGCCCGACACGTTCGCACCCGACGTTGAGGCCGCCGGACAAATCGTGAGGGCCGCCATCGCGGACGGCCGCAAATGGCTCGAGCCGGTCGAGATCAAGCGGCTGCTCGAGGCCTACGACATCACCATGGTGCCAACCTATGCGGCTGCCGACGTCGATCAGGCGGTCGCCTATGCCAGGGAGATGTTCGCGCAAGGCGCCACCGTCGTGCTCAAGATCCTGTCGCGCGACATCGTGCACAAGTCCGACGTTGGCGGCGTCGTCCTCAACCTGACCACGCCCGACGCCGTGCGCGCGGCCGCCGCGGACATTCTGGCCCGGGCGAGGAAGCTGCGACCCGAGGCGCGCATTTCCGGCGTCATCGTGCAGGCCATGGTCGTGAAGGCGAAGGCGCGCGAGATCATCCTGGGCCTTGCCGACGATCCGACCTTCGGTACGGTCGTCGTCTTCGGGCGGGGCGGCACCGCGGTCGAGATCATTAATGACAAGGCTCTGGCGCTGCCTCCGCTCGACCTGCAACTCGCGCGTGACCTGATCGAACTCACCCGCGTCTCGCGCCTGCTGCGCGCCTATCGGGACGTGCCGGCGGTCAAGCAGGATGCGGTCGCCATGGTGCTGGTCAAGCTTGCACAGATGTCCGCTGACATTCCCGAGATCCGCGAATTGGACATCAATCCGCTGCTTGCCGATGAGACCGGCGTGACGGCGGTCGATGCGCGCGTCGCCGTCGGGCCGCCGCAGCGAAGATTTGCAGGCACGGGGCCCGGCAATTTCGCTGTCCGCGCCTATCCGTCGCAGTGGGAGCGTCACCTCGAGCTCAAGGACGGCTGGCGCATCTTCGTGCGGCCGATGCGTCCCGAGGACGAGCCGACCATTCACGAGTTCCTGAGACACGTGACGCCGCACGACCTCCGCCTGCGCTTCTTCGCGCCGATGAAGGAGTTCACGCATCAGTTCATCGCTCGCCTGACCCAGCTCGACTACGCGCGCGCGATGGCCTTCATCGCTTTCGACGAGGCGACCGGCGAGATGGTCGGCGTGGTCCGAATCCATTCGGACTCGATCTACGAGACCGGCGAGTACGCTATCCTGTTGCGATCCGACCTGAAGGGCAGGGGACTTGGATGGGTCCTGATGCAGCTGATCATCGAATATGCGAGGTCGGAAGGACTGAAGGTCATATCGGGCGATGTGCTGCAGGAGAACATCGTCATGCTCGACATGTGCCGCCAGCTCGGCTTCGAGGTGAAGCCGGACCCGGTCGAGCCTGATATTTGCGACGTACGGCTGAAACTTTGACCGGCAAGCGCACACCGTCGTTGCGCGCGGGTCGGGTTTGAGCCAGGTCAAGCCGAGGGTTACGCGAGCGCCTAGAACCTTCCTCATGATTTGGGACCGGTTGTCCCGATGAGGATACGGCTTTGAACTCTGACCCCCTGTTGGCGGCGACGCCGTCCGGTGATGTGCTCGAATTGCGCCCAGCGGGGCCGTGGACCGCTGCCAACGTGGCGAAACTCGAAGCGCTATCACAGTCGGTCAAGATAGATATTGACCGGTCAAAGATCGTTCGACTGGACATGGCAGGCGTGAGCGAGCTCGACACGCTCGGCGCATGGTTGCTGGAGAAACTGTCCCGTCGGATGTCGCCAAGCGACCGGCCGGCTCAGTTCGTCGGCCTCGCTGACAACCTTAGCGGCCTGATGGAGGAGGTTCACCAGGTCAACCGGCACAATCCTGCGCCAATGCCTGCACCCAACCCCGCTTTGCTTCGGTTGAGCGATCTCGGCAAGGCGACGGTCGGCGCGCGGGAAGACATCGCGATCTTCCTGCAGATGCTGGGTGCGCTGTTCGTGGCCTTGATCGGCGTCGTGCGCCGGCCGCGATCGTTGCGGCTGACCTCGCTTGTCTACCAGCTCTACCGCATCGGCTGGCAAGCCATCCCGATCATCGTGCTCATCACCTTCCTGATCGGCGCGATCATCGCGCAGCAGGGCTTTTTTCATTTCCGCAGGTTCGGTGCCGAGTCATATACCGTCGACATGGTCGGCATTCTGGTGCTGCGCGAGCTCGGCGTCCTGATCGTCGCCATCATGGTCGCCGGACGATCGGGCAGCGCCTATACCGCCGAACTCGGCTCGATGAAGATGCGAGAGGAGATCGATGCGCTATCGACCATGGGGCTCGATCCGGTCGACGTGCTGATCCTGCCGCGCGTGATGGCGCTCGTCATCGCGCTTCCGATCCTGGCCTTCATCGGATCGATCGCCGCCCTCTATGGCGGCGGCCTGGTCGCGCAGTTCTACGGCGACATGGGGCCGGCGATCTATCTCGCGCGGCTGCACGAGGCGATCTCGGTCATCCATTTCAAGGTCGGCATCCTCAAGGCGCCGTTCATGGCGCTGGTGATCGGCATCGTTGCCTGCAGCGAGGGATTACGCGTGAAGGGCAGCGCGGAGTCGCTGGGAAAGCAGACGACGACGTCGGTGGTGAAGTCGATCTTCCTCGTCATCGTGCTCGACGGCCTGTTTGCGATCTTCTTTGCCTCGATCGGAATGTGACGATGGTGGATAGGTCACAAGCGCTCGCGATCCGCGTCCGCGATCTCGTGGTCGGCTTCGGTCGCCAGATCGTGCTCGATCAACTGTCGCTCGATGTGCGCCGGGGTGAGATCCTCGGGCTGGTCGGCGCATCCGGTGGCGGCAAGTCGGTACTCATGCGCACCATCATCGGCCTGATCCCGCGCCGGAGCGGTGAGATCGACGTGATGGGATTGCCGATCGGCGCGACGCACGATCGCAGCACTCAGGTCGTCGCGACCAGATGGGGCATCTTGTTTCAGCAGGGTGCGCTCTTCTCATCGCTGACCGTGCGGCAGAACATCCAGTTTCCGCTTCGCGAAAATCTCGTGCTGTCGCAGGAATTGATGGACGAGATCGCGACCGCAAAGCTCGAGATGGTCGGGTTGCGGCCGCAGGACGGGGACAAATATCCGGCGGAACTATCCGGCGGCATGACGAAGCGCGTCGCGCTGGCGCGCGCGCTGGCACTCGATCCACCGATCCTGTTCCTCGACGAGCCGACCTCTGGCCTCGACCCGATCGCGGCTGGCGACTTCGATGCGTTGATCAAGACCTTGCAGAAGACGCTGGGGCTCACCGTGTTCATGGTCACCCACGATCTCGCCAGTCTTACGACCGTCTGCGATCGCGTCGCGGCGCTCGCGGATGGAAAGATCGTGGCCATCGGGCCGATGCGCGAGCTGCTTCAATCCGAGCATCCCTGGGTGCGAGCCTATTTCCACGGCAAGCGGTCCCAGATGCTGCAACCCCAGATGAGATGAGACATGGAAACGCGCGCTCCCTACGTCCTGATCGGCGCCTTCGTGATGGCTGCGATTCTCGCGGTCTTCGGTTTCATCTATTGGTTGAACAACACCGGCGGCATCGGGCCGCGCACCAGCTACCACGTGCAGTTCCAGGGTCCAGTGCCGGGGCTTCTGGTCGGCGCCGGCGTGCTGTTCAACGGCATCCGCGTTGGTGAGGTCACGGCGCTCGCACTGGCGCCGGACAATCCGCGCTTCGTCAACGCGACGATCTCGGTGGCATCGGCGACCCCGGTGCGTCCCGACACCAAGGTCGGGCTCGATTTCCAGGGCCTGACTGGCGTGCCCGTGGTGGCGCTGGAAGGCGGCATGATCGTCGCAAAACCGGGCGAGACGCCGGTGCTCGTCGCCGATGCCGGGGCCGGACAGAGCATGACTCAGGCGGCCCGCGATGCGTTGCGGCGCGTCGACTCGGTGTTGGAGGAAAATTCCGGTCCGTTGAAGGACACGATCGCCAATTTCAAGACCTTCTCGGAGGGGCTTGCGCGCAACACCGGCAAGCTCGACGGCATCGTCGGTGGGCTGGAGAGGATGACGGGCGGCGGCACGCCGACGCAGAAGATCACCTTCGATCTTCGCGCGCCGAAGAATCTCGGAGCCATCGGCAAGACCCTGTCGGAGCCGCTGGCGATCCCGGAACCGACCGCGGTCGCGATGTTGCAGACACAGCGGATGCTGTTTTCACCGGTCAAGGACTATCCCGGCTTTGCCGAGTTCCTGTGGGCCGACAGCATTCCAAAGCTGCTGCAGGCGAGGCTGATCGACAGTTTCGAGAACTATGACGTCGCGCACGCCCCGCTGCGCGCGAGCGATGTCGGGCAGGCGGACCATCAGCTCCTGATCGACGTCAGGCGCTTCCGGATCTCGACCGACGGCGATCCGGTCGCCGAGATCGGTCTCTCGGCGAGGATCGTCGACAAGAACGGCAAGGTGATCGCCTCACGCCTTCTCGAAGCGAGCGAGAAGCTCGACAAGATCGAGCCGGCGGCCGCGGTCGAGGCCTTCAACGCCGCCTTCGCGCGAATCGCCAAGGAGCTGATCGGCTGGACCGTGCAATCGGTCTAGGGCCGCGTACTCATAGACGTCATGTCTGGACCGGCCGGCGTTGGCCGACGTATAGCGCGGTATGTCGTTAGTGGCTGGGCCTTGATTTGGTTGTGAGTTCCATGCTCGCACTTGATGCGATTCACGAAGGGGAGTGGTAGGTCACCGATTGGTAGGCGCAATTTTTTCGACGACACGTGCGTTTCATGTAGTTGTTTATCGGGGATGCGCAGGAGATGTACGTCCTTGCTCTGGTCACCCAAAAAGGCGGAAGCGGCAAGAGCACGCTGGCCGTCGGACTTGCAGTCGCGGCAATGGAGAACGGGGAGCGCGTCGCATTTGTCGAGGCTGATCCACAGGGCACGATATCAAAATGGAGGGAGCGGCGCGGCAATCCCTTTCCGCGGGTCGTTCGGGTCGCCGATCCTGCCGATATAGAAAGGGCGCTGGTCCGCCTCGAAGCTGAGGGGATCTGGCTTGCGATCATCGATACTGCCGCCACGAACAATGCGCTGGCCGCGCACGCCATCACGAAGGCCGATCTTTGCCTGATCCCGACGCGTCCGAGTCCCGCCGACATCGAAGCTGCAATACCGACGCTGGTTGCTATTCGTAGGTTCAATCGCCGATTTGCGTTCGTCCTCAATCAGACGCCGCCGCGGGGCTGCCGTTTGAGCGAAGCCGCAACTTCGCTCAATTCGCTCGGCGTGCTAGCGCTTCCTTACGTCGGACAGCGCAACGACCACCAGGACGCGCTGGGGACGGGATTGGGCGTGACCGAGTTTGCACAAGAGGGAAGAGCCTCGGAGGAAATTCGTGAGCTGTGGCGCTGGGTCTTGAAAAAGCTTGTCGAGGGGTCGTTAGATCATGAGCCACACGCAAAAAAGGCGGCGTGCTAGCCAAACGCGCTGTGCGCGACGCTCGCTCGTGGAGCTTACCGCGGCGGCGAGCCGAGCCGTTGACGGTGGCCTGTTTGTGTTGTCCAGCGGGATTGCTGCTTCCAATCCGCGATCGGAGCACACAGGCGAGAAGACGTCTGATCAAACAACCCTTGCAAGGCAAGCGATGGCTCCGAGTCCCGTTGCGGTGCTTGAATCTCGGAACGCGGCGGCGCCGCGCAAGGAAGAACTCCTGGATTCCGACACTACCACCGAGATGGTGGTGAAGATTGCCGAGGACTATCAAAACCGAGCCTTTGAAAACATCAAAGCCAGCCTGAATGCGGCGTCGGACCATGCACCGCAACCGCGATACATGCGGCGGCTCACTGACGAGGCGGTCAGATTGCTGGACGATCTTCGGAGCGGCAAGGTGGAGAATCAGGCGAACTTCATCCTGAGCGAATGCTTCAGAGAAGCCGCCAGCGCGTTCTCTATGATCAATCAGCAGCTCAAGCGCGATGGCTATGCGGCGAGCATTGATCCATCAATCTTCATCTGGCTTGCCAATATCACCGAACCAGAGACGCGCGACACCGGGAGCATGCGGCTTGAGATCGTACCCAACCACCGAGGTCGTCCGAGCACGTACGCGCGCCAGGTCGCTCAATTCATCTGGCACCTTGAGGGGCTGGGCTGCCGGCGACAGGCCGCATATCGGGGGGCGCTCACGAAGTTCACCGTAAGCGCGAGTTTCGCCGAGAAGGCCTATGCCTTTTGGGAGCCGATCTTCAAACGGGCGGGACCGCACGTGAAGATGCTGACCCCCATTTCAGATCCAGAAATGTAAAGCTAAGCAGCGCGGGCATTTGGCATCCGATCTGACTGAGGCCGAAGCGCCGGCGAGGGCCGCCCGGCAACTTCGTCGGAGCTTTGGACGAAGAGGGCATGAAAAGGCGCGAGTTCATCACGCACTCAGGAGGCGCGGCGTATGCACCTGCTCTTGAAGGACCCCGACGTGCATCGTCGGGGCCTTTTACTTGCCGCGTACTCATTGCCTGTCGGATATCGCCTCCTTGGACGCGAAGCTGAGATAGAATCTGGCGATCCGGCCGCATCCGAGCTTCACGATGTTTGCTTCTCACTCACCCGCTATTTCGCGGCCTGTTTGCTCGGGTCATCGGCCGGGTTGACGTAGGTGATAGCGAACGGCCCGGGTCCGGCGATCTGTACCACGGTCTCTTCCGTGGTCCAGGCATAGTGATTCATGCCTGCTGGCATCTCGCCAAAAGCCCCGGCCTTGAGGGACTGCCCCTTGTCCATGTCGAGCTTGTCGCCGAGACCGACTCGGAAGACACCTGAGATCACCGTCACGAACTCGTCGGTGGGATGGTTATGGGCCGGGACTTTGTAGTTGGCCGGCATCTTGAGCCGGATCGTGAACAGCCCCTCCTTGCTGGGATCACCGGCGACGACGGCGAGCTGCGCGCCGGGCGGGATGTTCGGTGGCGCGGGACCCCACGTGATGTCTTCCACGTTGACCGGAGGCTTCATTTGCATCTCGGCGGCCTGCGGTGCCGCCTTCGGCAGGATTTGTGCTGCTGCTAGGACAGCAAGGCCAGAAGCAACAGCAAATGGTGCGATTGATCGCTTCATTTCCTTTCTCCTTCTTCTCACTTCACTCGCCACAAGCTGGGGACATACCCTCCCTCGCAAGCCCTCAGATACGATGGCTTATTTCTGATCAACGGCCTCGACGCCGATGATCGGAAATCGGCATACTTGCCTTTCAGTCTAGCGGCCATCTTACTCTGCCGGTCCTTCACGGTCACGCTATAACCGTGGGGCCGCTGCAAGCTGGTAAAACCGATAGGCTCGCTGTGTCGAGAGATACGCCAGCGAAGCTGTTCTGGTCGCTGACCATGGGACCAGCGCGAGCCATCACTTTCGAGCGCTTTATGGCCCCCGTCCATCGCCGGTTGCTGCCGGTGCTTCGCCCGAGCCAGCTTCGATCACCTCAATCCTTCGATCAACGCCCGCCAGCCGAGCGCATCGTCACGCATCAGCAGTGAAACGCCGAGCATCGCCAAGTGATCTGGCAATTCGCAATCGTGACGGGCGTTCATATCGGTGACAAAGACGGCGGCCGCCTTCTTGAGATCGCCTCGGTCGAGATAATCAAAGGCTCGTCGCTTGCACCGCTCGACATATTTGTCGCGCGGCATATCGGTTATCAGGGAACGTTCCATTTTTGCCAGCGATCCCTCAAATCTAATACAAAGAACGCTGACAGGATTGAGCGGTCGGCATCGGCCCGTCTGTTCGAAAGGCGACAAACTGACGCCTTTTAGTTGCGGTGTGGGAATTGAGACACAGGCGCGCGACCGTCTTGAAAATCGCCCCGACTGTCGGCTGCGGGCTCGGCGGCGAATGAGATGGGCATCGCCCAATGAAATGGCGATGCGTCGTCGAGGGTGAGTATCACTGCCCTATCCGAAGTGTTCGGCCCGGAGACGACGCGACGAGTTTACGGCTACACGCCCCGCGATCCGCTATTCCAAGGTCTTCAGATAGGACAGGAGATCGTGGATCTGGTCCGGATCGAGCTCGAAGGCGGGCATGTCGGCGTGGCCGGTGTAGATGCCCTCGGCGAGCGCTTCTCCGAGCGTTTCGATCGGGTAGCGTTGATGCAATGTCCGGAAAGGCGGAGCGATCTTCAGCAGGCTTTCCGACCTGCGGTCGATGGCATGGCAGCGCGCGCAATTGGCGCGCGCGTAGGTCTTGCCGCGTTGCTCGGCCTTGGAGGCGGCGAGTACCGGCGTGGCGAGGAGAAGCGCGATCAGGATCTGACGAAGCGTGAATTGCAGCATGGAGGAGTGGTCTCGAACGGCCGGCACGGAGAATACGGAGGCGGCGTCCCGCAAAATTGATCTGGGTCAACTGCGTTTGGGACAAGGCAGTAAAATGCCGACGCGCGGCAGACTGAGGTCTATGGCGAAGCGGGCCGCGCTTGGCTGGAGCGATGGATGAAGTCTTCCCTGGTTGCAATCGAACCGAATGTGCATTTCTGCAAGGAGTGTTCGATACGTGAGTTCAGCGTGTGCGCTTCGCTCGATGCGGCTGAGCTCAGGGAGTTCGAGCATTTGGGACGCCGGGTGCATTTTACCGCCGGCGAGACGGTGTTTTCCGAAGAGGACATCACGACATCCTTCTACAATCTTCTGGAAGGTGTGATGAGGCTCTACAAGCTGTTGCCGGATGGGCGACGGCAGATCGTCGGTTTCGCGCTGCCGGGCGACTTCCTTGGAATGAATGTCTCCGGTCGCCACAATTTTTCCGCCGATGCGATCGGCGTCGTGACGGTCTGCCAGTTCGCCAAGGCCGCATTCAGCCGCTTCATCGAGGAGAGGCCGCATCTCCTGCGCCGCATCAACGAACTCGCCGTGCGCGAATTGAGCCAGGCCCGCGACCACATGGTTCTGCTTGGACGCCGTTCGGCAGAGGAGAAGGTTGCAACCTTTCTCCTCGGCTGGCGCGAGCGCCTGATACCGCTCGACGGGCCGTCGAACACCGTGCCGCTGCCGATGAGCCGTCAGGATATCGCCGACTATCTCGGGCTGACCATCGAAACGGTCAGCCGCACCTTCACCAGGCTCGAGCGCGTTGGTGTCATCGAGATCATCCATGGCGGTATCAGCCTGCTCGACCCGGCGCGCGCCGAGGCCCTGGCGGCGGCCTGAGAGACTCCTTCCATGCCGATCGCTGATTTTTGATCGCGATCAACGACGACGATCGGCCGCCGCGCATAATGCCCAGGCTGATGAAAGCTGAGGGGTGGGGCAGCATGCCGATCGACGCGCTGTTGATGACCATTGCCGTTGTGATCGTCTTCGTCGCCTTCGCGGCGGTGTTGGCGTGGGCGGATCGCCAAACGAGGCCCAACCAGCTCAAGTCGAACGAAACGGCCTTCAAACATCGAAGCCGCCGTGGCCGTAGCCGCGTTGGCAGGACCTGGAACAGGGGCGGGCTGACCGCCGATCTCAGCCCTGCGGGGTGAAGGCCGCACATCGCCGCGCGATGTTGTGTCCGCAACTCAGCATCGCGCGCATTGAGCAGATACAGCCTGTGGATGCGCTTTTCGACCGGCGGGAACGGTCCTTTTCAGTCGCTTGTCCAAAAGTGCATATGTGGTTTCCGGTTGAAAAGCCCGGCAACGTTGACTACGCAGGAACTCCAGTACCTCGCAGTCTTAGGAGTCCGGCGGCGTGCCTCAGGACAAGACCAGCGATCCCCGGCAGTCGTCGGGCAACAAGCTATCGGTGCTGCGCAAGCATCCGATCTTCGCTGATCTGAAGCCGGAGGCGCTCGATCAGCTCTGCCGCTATGCCAAGCACACGACGGTCAAGCGCGGCGCGACGATCGCCGCGAAGGGCGATCCCGGCAACAACCTGTTCGCGGTCATTTCCGGCACGGTGAAAATTTCCTCTTCTTCGCCAGATGGCCGCAACGCCATCCTCAATTTGATCGGTCCTGGAGAGATTTTTGGCGAGATCGCGGTGCTCGATGGTGCACCACGATCGGCAGACGCGACCGCCAACACCAATTGCGAGCTCTACATCATCGATCGTCGGGACTTCCTCCCGTTCGTGAAGAGCCAGCCGGAATTGGCAATGAAGTTCATTGAATTGCTCTGCGGCCGGCTGCGCTGGACCAGTCAGCAGGTCGAGCAGGTGATCTTGCAGAACCTGCCGGGACGGCTCGCCAGTGCACTGCTTGGCCTGACCGAGGAGCGCAAGCTCGACTCCGGCAGCGGAACCCTCGCGATCACCCAGCAGGAGATCAGCGAGATGGTCGGCATGACCCGCGAGAGCATCAACAAGCAGTTGCGGGCCTGGGCCGCGCGGAGTTGGGTTCGCCTCGAGCATGGCGCCATCGTCGTGCTCGACGTCGACGCGCTGCGCGAGCTCTCCGAAAGCGGTCTCGAAGGCGAGCGCTAGCGTAAGGCGCTGCTAACCTTACTGTGTCACTAACCCCTCATGGTGAGGAGCGCGAAGCGCGTCTCGAACCATGAGGCCCCGCCTGTGGCCCAGATCCTTCGAGACGCTTGCTTCGCAAGCTTCTCAGGATGAGGAGTTAGAGCGTTTATGACGCAGTAAGGCTAAAGCATGATCCGGAAAAGTGTGATGCGGTTTTCCCTCGCGACAAACGCGGAGCGCGTTAGCGCCGAGATCATGCGCAAACGATAACCTGAAGCGCGATGATCGATTCATCCTGATCTAGCCGTCGATGATGGCGACGGCCCGCGTCCAGCCTGCCGAGGCGCGCTCGATCTTCACCGGGAAGCAGGAGACCGTGAAGCCCGTTGACGGCAGCTTTTCGAGATTGTGCAGTTTCTCGAGATGGCAATAGCCGATATGACGCCCGGCCTTGTGGCCTTCCCAGATCAGCTTCGCATCCCTGGTCTCGGCATATTTCTTCGCGGTATGGACGAACGGCGCGTCCCAGCTCCAGCCATCGGTGCCGGTCAGGCGCACGCCGCGCTCGAGCAGATACATCGTGGCCTCATAGCCCATGCCGCAGCCTGAATTGACGTAATCTGCGCGCCCGAATTTCGCGCCGGCGCTGGTGTTGACGACGACGATCTCCAGCGGCGACAGCGTGTGCCCGATACGATCGAGCTCCTTCTCAACGTCGTCGGCGGTCGCCACATGGCCGTCCGGCAGGTGGCGGAAGTCGAGCTTCACACCGGCTGCAGGCACCACTCCAGCGGCACCTCGTCGATGGTCCAGGCGCGCTCGCCCCGGTTCATGGTGGGATGGAAGTGCCAGGGCGCATCGAGATGCGTGCCGTTGTGGGTCGACAGCGATACCTGCTCGACCGCCCAGCCCTGGCCATCGGGCAGATCTTCCGCTTTCAGCCCATCGAAGAACTGCAGCATGCGCGGCAGGCCCTGCTGGTGATCTATGTACTGAATCGTCGGATGGTTGCCGGGCGGATCGGCCGGCACGTCGTTCTGCAACGGCACCGAGATGTCGATCAGCTTCCGCATGGGCATTCCCTCAAAACGATCCGGTGTTTCGGGCATCTTGAGGGGCCTCCATTGGCGACGTCAAGAGACGCGCCGGCGACGTCAAGTGACGCGCGGGCGACGTCAAGTGACGCGCCGGTAATGTCAAGCCGGTCCGCCGCGTCTCACGCAAATACGAATCGCGCCAGATCCATCGATGCAACTCCTGCATTGATCGATGCCGTATTTGGCTTGGACTCAGAGTGCCGCCCGCCCTAGGGACGAGATGGGCGACCTCGCGCTGATGCAGCGCGTCCGCTCGGGATGGGCCGACCGTCTCGACCGAACCTTGAAGCCGCAACCAATAGCGGCCGGGCATAAAACGAGAGAAACATCCATGGCTACGACGAGCATCGTTACCTCGCGTTCGGCATTGCCGACGGCGGAGCACGATTGCAGGGGGCGGCACCTGTCGCGCGCCGGCTGGAAGCCTTTCATCGCGCCGCAGCACGAGGGCGAGAGGTCATGAACGGCGACCTTCGCGACGCCTGGGGACTTTGTGGCCGCGATGATGAAGCAGCCGAATCCGCTCGACTCCGTCGCACTATGCTACCAAGGTGGTGCATTTGGAACGCTTGACTTCACACCTGAAGAGGAGCGACCCAAGGCGGCCCGTAGCATCTGCGCGACGACGACATAATCAAATCAGGAGGAAAACCCAGATGAAGACACTGACCGGCATCATCGTAGCCGCCGCGCTGGCGGTCTCGGCGCCCCTGGCGACCGCACGCGACTTCCGCTCCGCCGACGTGCACCCCGCCGATTATCCGACCGTCGAGGCCGTCAAGTTCATGGGCAAACAGCTCGCGACGGCGAGCGGCGGCAAGCTTGGTGTGAAGGTGTTTCCCAATGGAGCCCTGGGCTCCGAGAAGGACACCATCGAGCAACTCAAGATCGGTGCACTCGACATGATGCGGATCAACGCATCGCCGTTGAACAACTTCGTGCCGGAAACCGTCACGTTGTGCCTGCCGTTCATCTTCCGGGACACGCAGCATATGCGCACGGTCCTCGACGGGCCGATCGGCGATGAGATCCTGGCGGCCATGGAGCCTGCAGGATTGATTGGCCTTGCCTATTACGACAGCGGCGCGCGGTCCATTTACACTGTCAAGGCGCCGGTCAAGTCGCTCGCGGATCTCAAGGGCTTGAAGATACGCGTCCAGCAATCCGACCTGTGGGTCGGCATGATCCAGAGCCTCGGGGCCAACCCGACGCCGATGCCGTATGGAGAGGTCTATACCGCTCTCAAGACCGGTCTGGTTGACGCTGCCGAGAACAACTGGCCCTCCTACGAGTCGTCGCGCCATTTCGAGGCAGCCAAGTTCTACAACGTCACTGAGCACTCCCTGGCGCCCGAAGTTCTCGTGATGTCCAAGAAGGTCTGGGACACGCTGAGCAAGGAGGATCAGGCGATGATCCGCAAGGCGGCCAAGGAATCGGTGCCGGTGATGCGCAAGCTCTGGGACGAGCGCGAGCAGGCGTCCCGCAAGACCGTTGAGGCGGCAGGCGTCCAGGTCGTTCCGATCGCCAACAAGCAGGAATTCGTCGATGCGATGAAGCCGGTGTACACGAAGTTCGCCGGTGACGAAAAGCTGCAGAGCCTCGTCAAGCGTATCCAGGACACGAAGTAAGGACAGAGCGTCGAGCTCCGGCGTCGCCGAGCGGCGACGCCGGACCCTCGCAAGGAGACGCGCAAGGAGACCTGGATGTCAGACCCACACGCCGCAAGCCACGAGCCGGAGGCCGCCGCGGCACGCCGGTCCACCGGCTTGCTGTCGCGGATCAATGCCACCGTCGCCCGCGTGGGCATGTATCTGTCCGTGAGCGGCCTGCTCGTCATCGTCACCATCGTGTTCTACCAGGTGTTCGGACGTTACGTGCTCAATTCCAGTCCAACCTGGACGGAGAACTTGGCGCTGGTTCTGATCCTGTACGTCACGCTGATCGGCGCCGCCGTCGGCGTGCGCGATGCGGGACACATCGGCATGGACAGCCTGCTGGTGATGCTTCCGGATCGTTTGCGAGAGAAAATCGAGCTTGTGATCCACGTACTGGTGGCCTTGTTCGGCATTGCGATGGTCTACAACGGCTGGATCCTCGGGGCGTCGGTCGGAACGGTGAAGATCCCCAATCTCGGCCTGCCTGAGGTCGTCCGCTACGTGCCGCTGATCGCCTCGGGCGTTTTGATCGTCTCCTTTTCAATCGAGCACATCATTGCTCTCCTGCGCGGCGAAGAGGTCGTCCCCTCATGGAACTGATCATTCTCGGCGCCACCTTCTTCGGCTTCCTGATCCTCGGCGTACCGGTCGCCTTCGCGATCGGCCTCTCGGCGATTTGTACCATCCTCTACGAAGGCCTGCCGGTCGCCGTCATCTTCCAGCAGATGATGTCGGGGATGAACATCTTCTCCTTCCTCGCGATACCGTTCTTCGTCTTCAGCGGTGAGCTGATGCTGCATGGCGGCGTCGCCGACAAGATCGTGAAGCTTGCCAAGAACCTCGTCGGACACATCCGCGGTGGGCTCGGCATGTCGAACGTGGTCGCCTGCACGCTCTTCGGCGGCGTATCCGGCTCGCCCGTGGCCGACGTGTCGGCGATGGGAGCGGTGATGATCCCGATGATGAAGAAGGAAGGCTTCGACACCGACTACGCCGTCAACGTCACCACCCACGCCTCGCTGGTCGGAGCGCTGATGCCGACCAGCCACAATATGATCATCTATGCCCTGGCCGCCGGCGGCAAGGTATCGATCGGCGCGCTGATCGCCGCCGGCATCCTGCCGGCGCTCGTGCTGATGGTGTGCATGCTGGTTGCCGCTTATGCTGTCGCGGTGAAGCGAGGCTACCCGGCCGGCAAGTTCCCGGGCTGGGCCGAGGTGTTCCGCTCGCTCGCGGCCGCTCTGCCCGGCCTTCTGATTGTCGGCATCATCCTGGCGGGCATCCTGTCCGGCGTCTTCACTGCGACTGAATCCGCAGCCGTCGCGGTCACCTATACGATCCTGCTGACCTTCTTGATCTACCGCACCATGACCCTGCAGAACTTCCTGCGGGCCGCGGCCAAGGCGGTGAAGACGACGGGCGTGGTGTTGCTGCTGATCGGCGTCTCCACCATGTTCCAGTATCTGATGGGACTCTATGAGGTGGCCGACCTCGCCGGCGACATGATGAACAAGGTGTCCTCGGAACCCTGGATGATCTTCCTGCTCATCAACGTCATCCTGTTTTTGCTCGGCACCTTCATGGACATGGCGGCGACCATCCTGATCTGCACGCCGATCTTCCTGCCGATAGCGATGAAGGCGGGCATGGATCCCGTGCAGTTCGGCATGCTGATGCTGATCAACTGCGCCCTGGGGCTGAACACCCCGCCGGTCGGAACGACGCAGTTCGTGGGCTGCGCCATCGGCGGCATCTCGGTGGGCGCGGTGATGCGCACCATCCTGCCGTTCTACGCCGCCCTGATCGCAGCGCTCATGTTCGTGACCTACGTCCCCGCCTTCTCGCTTTGGCTGCCGCGCCTGCTGATGGGTTACAAGGGATAGCCAGCAATAGGGGAGAACCTGTCCGTGACCGATTATCGCAAGCTCTTCGATCTCACCGGGAAGACCGCGGTGGTGCTCGGCGCCGGATCGGGCATCGGCAAGTCGTCGGCCGAGGCGTTGGCTGCACTCGGCGCGCGCGTCGTTTGCGCCGACCGTACCGCGAGGGACGCCGAAGCAACCGCCACAAGGATCCGCGATGATGGCGGCTGGGCGGAAGCCGCCTCATGTGACGCGGCAAGCGCGACCGACGTTGCCGCGCTCGCAAAGACCGTGCTGCAGACATTCCCGCGGCTCGACATCGCGGTGACGACGCCGGGGCTGAACATCCGCAAGACCATTCTCGATTATACCGAGGAGGACCTCGACCGCGTCCTCAACCTGAACGTCAAGGGCACCGTCTGGTTCTTCCAGGCCTTCGGCCGCATCATGGTCGAGCAGAAAGGCGGCAGCATCATCGCCTGTTCCTCGGTGCGTGCGGTCACCATCGAGCCCGGCCTTGGCATCTATGGATCGACCAAGGCAGCGATCGGTCTCCTGGTGAAGGGCTTTGCCTCCGAGGTCGGGCATGCCGGCGTTCGCGTCAACGCGATTGCGCCGAGCATTGCCGAGACCGCGCTGACCGGCCCGTTCAAGCAGCGTCCCGACATCTATGATCTCTACGCCCGGCACACCGTCTTCAATCGCTGGAGCAGCGCCGACGAGGTCGCGACTGCGGTGGCCTATCTCGCCTCGGATGCGGCGAGCTATGTCAGCGGCAGCACGTTGTTCGTCGATGGCGGCTGGACCGCCGTCGACGGGCCACCGACCGGTCTCACGCAGCTCAGCAAGTAACGCGAGCGCGTTCATCTAGAGCGGAATGGCTTTAGGTTGAATCGATTGGGCAGGGGGCTCTATCAACCTCTCCCGCTTGCGGGGAGGTCGGCGCGAAGCGCCGGGTGGGGGCTGTCTCCGCACAGGGAGTATCTCGATCGCGGAAGCACTCCCACCCCAGCCCTCCCCCGCAAGCGGGAGAGGGAGCGCCCCTTCTTTGCGGGAACAATCAAACCTAAACTCTTCGCGCTTTAACCTGCAAAGCCCACGCGCCGGCGCAGCTCCGTCTGGTTTGCGCCGGCGAGAAGCTCGATCAGGACGCGCGCCGCGGCGACATGTGCCGCGCGCGTCGTCACGCCCGCTGTATACATCGTCGCGAGCGCGTGGCCCGAAGGCAGCGGGCCGGACAGCACAATGCCCTTCGTTGCGATGATCTCTGTCGCCTGCGTGCATCCGATCGGCCGTTTGGCATCGGATGTTGCAAGCTGCCGCATCGCGACTGCGCCGTTCGGAAAGAATTTGAGGCGAGACGCAACCTCGCCGGCGATGCCGAGCTGGTCCAACACCTTGGCGACGTGAATTCCTGCCGTCGAGGTCTTGGTGTCGGGAACGAAGATCGCATCGGCCGCGCGCAGTGCGTCCCGCAGATCAGACTCGGTCTTGACCGTGACCCCGGGGTCGTTGGCGCGGACGGCGAGCGCGGTCTCGACCACGCCGACGTCGGCGATCGAGGTGGTGTCGACAAGCTTTTCGTCGGCAAGCCTGGTCACGAGCGCGCGCGTCAGGATGACGAGATCGGCCGGCGCGCCTCCACGCAACTTGTCCGCCATCAGGCCGACGGCGCCGTACTCGCCCTCGATTGCAAAGCCGGTCTGAGTCTTGAACTTTTCGGCGAGCTGGGCAACGAGGCCCTGCGCCGCGCCGCCGCTCAAAATATGGATCGCCGTCACGATGCAAGCTCCATTGCTGCGATCAGCCTTTCGCGCGTGATCGGCAGGTCGCGCACGCGGATGCCGAGGCAATCGAACACTGCATTCGCAATCGCCGCCGTCACCGGTCCGTGCGCGGCTTCGCCGGCGCCGACCGGCGCGATCTCTGGTCGCTGGATGACGTCGACGTCGACAACCGGCACCTCGCTGAAGGTCAGGATCGGATAGTCCGTCCAGGATGTGGAGGTGATGCGTGTGCGGTCGAAGCGGACACGCTCCTTCAAAACCCAGCTGGTGGCCTGGATCGCGCCGCCCTCGATCTGGTTGATCACCCCATCCGGATTGATGGCCTCGCCCACGTCGACCGCGAGCGTCAGCCGTTTGACACGGATGTCCTCTTCGCCTTCGATTTCTGCGATCGCCGCGCAATAGGCGCCGGTGTTCTTGTAGCGCGCGAAGCCGAGGCCGTAGCCGATGCCGGTCTTCTGTTCCGGTTTCCATTTCGCACGCGCCGCGACGGCGCGGATCACATCCTTGGGTCGCTCGTCTCGCAAATGGCGCAGCCTGAACTGGACGGGATCTTCGCCGCTGATGGCCGCGATCTCGTCGAGCATGGATTCGATCGCGAACACATTGCCCTGCGCGCCAAGCGTCCGTAGCGCCGAGGTGCGTATGGGCATGGTCAGGAGGCGGTGGCTTTCGATCGTCCAGGCGGGCAGCTCATAGAGCGGAACGGAGTTGCGGTCGCCGCCACCGCCATTGGCCGCCGGAGGATCGGACGAGATCAGGCGCGGGTAGGGCGTTGCGAGCTCGGTTGCCGCGAGCAGGGCAGGCTGCGCCGCGCGTCCCGGCCGGGCGGTGTGGCCGTTGCTCCAGATCGCGTGCCGCCAGCCAACGATCTCGCTATGCGCATCGAGATCGGCCTCGATCTCGATCGTCATCGCCGCACCGAACGGCGCATGCGACATTTCATCGTGCCGCGACCATTGCACCCGCACCGGCCGCCCGCCGGCTCGCTTTGCGAGCAGCACCGCGTCGAGCGCGACGTCATCGGCCGCATTGTGACCGTAGCAGCCGGCGCCTTCCATGTGCTCGACGATGATGCTTTCGACCGGCAGCTTCAGCACGATGGCGAGGTCGGCGCGCAGCATGTAGACGCCCTGGCTGTGTGTCCAGACGCGGACGCGATCTCGCTCCCATTGTGCCATGGCGCAGGACGGTGCGATCGAGGCATGCGCGATATACGGACGGGTGTATTGCCGGCGGAGCCTGCGCGCGACCTGCTTCGGCGCGGCCGCTGTTTTGGTGTCGATGACTCTGGTCTCGACCGGCTGGCTCCTGAGGAACGCAGCCAGATTGTCCTCGTCCGGCAGCGGCTCGCCCGCCGACCATGTCGCGCCCTTGCGCAATGCTTTCAACGCGGCCTCGGCCCCGTCCTCGGTCTCGCTGACGATACCTGCGAAGCTGCCGTCCCGCACGATGGCGATGAACCCGGCAACCGCGCGCGCGGCGGTTTCATCGAGCGCAACGAGCCTTGCGCCCGACACCTCCGGCCGCAGCACGCGGCCATGCAGCATGTTCGCCAGCGGCGTGTCGTGAATGAAGCGCGGCCGCGCGAACACCTTGTCGGGAATGTCGATCCGTTGAACGGATTGCCCGGCCAGGCTGCGCGCGGCGGCCGGCTTCGCGACCGTTTCCGCGGTCGCGCTGCGATCGAGCGAGACCTCGCCGGCAAGCTCCCAATAGCTGGTCCGGACATTGCCCGGTCCGGACATCGTGCCGTCGTCGATGTCGAGCGTCGATGCATCGACGCCGAGCCGTTCCGACGCCGCTGCGAGGAACAGCCGGCGCACCTCGGCGCAGATCTGGCGAAGCGCGCGGCCGGATTGCTGGATCGAGAGGCTGCCCGAGGTGACGCCTTCGTTCGGGCTTGCGGCCGTCGAGGCGCGTATCATCGCGATCCGGCCGATATCGACGTCGAGCTCGTCGGCGGCGATCTGGGCCAGCGCCGTGACGATGCCCTGGCCGATCTCGACCTTGCCTGGCGAGATCGCCACGCGTCCGTCGGGCGTGAACTTCACCCAGGACGACAGCCTTGGATTGGCAGCCAGGCTGGGCGACAGTTGCGGAGGAGGCGGCGGTGTGCTCATGGCGCGGCCATTTCCGATGCTGCGCGCAGCACCGCCCGCACCATGCGATTCTGCGAGCCGCAGCGGCAGAGGTTGCGATCGAGCGCTTCCCTGACCTCCGCCTCGGTCGGCGACGGCTTGCGTTGCAGCAGTGCCGCTGCACTGATCAAAATGCCCGGCACGCAATAGCCGCATTGCATCGCCTGTTCGGCGATGAAGGCGCTCTGCAACGGGTGCGGATGTTCGGGCGTGCCGAGGCCCTCCACGGTCGTGACGTCCTTGCCGGCTACCGACCACAGCGGCATGTCGCAGGAGGCGAGCGCGTGGCCGTCGACCATGACGTAGCACGCGCCGCATTCATTGGCGCCGCAACCGAAATGGCTGCCCGTGAGGCCAAGCTGGCCGCGCAGCGCTGCGAGCAGCATCTGATCGGAATCGGTGTCGATCGCGGTGTCGGAGCCGTTCAGGCGAAATCGAATGGTTGGCATTTCCGGACCTCAGGACTTGTCGAACTTCTTGACGACATCGGCCCATTTCACGATGTCGCCGCGCAGGAATTTTTCGAACTCATCCGGCGTCATCGTCATCGGCACCGCGCCCTGTTCCGTCCATAGTTTGACGATCTCGGGCCGCTTCACCAGTGCCGTGACGGCTGCGTTGAGCTTGTCGATGACCGGTTTCGGCGTGCCCGCCGGTGCCATCAGGCCGAGCCAGATGGTTGCCTCATAGCCTGGTACGCCGGCTTCGCCTGCGGTCGGAACGTTGGGCAACACCGCGGAGCGCTGCTTGCCGGTGGTTGCGAGCGCGCGAACCTGATTCTCGGCGACGTTGGGTGCCATCGCCGGGACCGCGTCGATCATCATCTGCACCTGTCCGCCGATCACGCCGCTGCGTGCCTCGCCGCTGTTGCGATAGGGGACGTGCACGACGTCGATTTCGGCCATGGCTTTGAACAACTCGCCCGCCATGTGATAGGGCGTGCCCTGTCCCGATGACGCGTAGTTCAGCCTGCCTGGCTGCGACTTGGCGAGCGCGATGAACTCGGAAATCGACTTCGCCGGCACGGAAGGGTGAACCACGATGACGAGATCGGAATAGTTCACCGGCGCGATCGGCGCGAGGTCGCGCATCAGATCGTATTTGCGCTGCGCAGGTGTCAGCAGCGATTCGTTCGCGGTCTGGGTGTTGGACATCATCAAGAGCGTGTAACCGTCGGCCTGCGACTTCGCGGCTTCCAGCGTGCCGATGACGCCGCCGGCGCCGGAGCGGTTCTCGATCACGAAGGGCTGGCCGAAGCTCTCTTGGAGGACGTTCCCGATCAGCCGCGCGGCAACATCGGCGGGACCCCCGGGGCCGAAGGGGACGATGATCCGGACCGCATGTGTGGGATAATCCTGCGCGAAACAGCGCGGCGTGGAGAACAGGGTGAGCAGCCCGGCGGCCAATGCCAGCGCGAATCCTGGGCGCGTCATGCCCGCCTCCCTCTGTCGTTCTTGTTGACCGTCACTGTAACGGCAGGCCAAGTCGCCTGTCGACGCCTCACAAAGTCGATCTGGCTGGGAATATTGTGCGGTTTCCGGTGTGGCTACGCCGCGGAACAGGCCGCGTCGGCCTGAGCTATTTGCATGGGCAATCCCGGATAAATGGGCTCGGCTGGCCGGTACTTTGATGTTACGAACTTGCCCATGAACCAGCACGCCAAGATCGCGATCCGCCATTCCACCTGTCCGCACGACTGCCCGTCGGCCTGCGCGCTCGATGTCGAGGTCATCGAAGGCCGCAGCATCGGCCGCGTCCGCGGCTCGAAACAGCAGACCTATACGGCGGGCGTCGTCTGCGCCAAGGTCGCGCGCTATGCCGAACGCATCCATCACCCCGAGCGGCTGATATATCCGATGCGGCGCACGGGGCCGAAAGGTTCGGGCCAGTTTGCGCGGATCTCCTGGGAGGAGGCGCTGGACGAGATCGGGCATCGCTTCAACGCGGCCGAGCGCGAATTCGGCGCCGAGGCGGTCTGGCCCTATTACTACGCCGGCACCATGGGGCTGGTCATGCGCGACGGCCTCAACCGCCTCACGCATGTGAAGAAATATTCACGCTTCTATTCGACGATCTGCGCCAACGTCGCACGCGTCGGCTTTGCGGTGGGAGCCGGCAAGATCGCCGGCGTCGACCCGCGCGAGATGGGTGTCTCCGACCTCGTGGTGATCTGGGGCACCAACGCCGTCAACACCCAGGTCAATGTGATGACGCACGCCTCCCGTGCCCGCAAGGAGCGTGGCGCGAGGATCGCCGCCGTCGACATCTACAACAACGAGACCATGAAGCAGGCTGACATCAAGATCATCCTGCGTCCCGGCACCGACGGCGCGTTCGCCTGCGGCGTCATGCATGTCCTGTTCCGCGACGGCTATGCCGACCGCGCCTATATGGACAAATACACGGATTGTCCGGGTGAGCTCGAAGCGCATCTGAAGACGCGCACGCCGGAATGGGCGTCCGCGATCTGCGGCGTTCCGGTCGCCGAGATCGAGGCCTTTGCGAAGGCGGTCGGCGAGACCAAGCGGACGTTCTTCCGCCTCGGCTACGGCTTCAGCCGCAGCCGCAACGGTGCGGCCCAGATGCATGCCGCGGCCTGCATCCCCGCGGTGACCGGCGCCTGGCAATATGAGGGCGGCGGTGCCTTCTTCAACAATTACGCGCTATGGCACTTCGACGAATCCATCATCGAAGGCCACGAGGCGATCGATCGCTCGACGCGCGCGCTCGACCAGTCCAAGATCGGCCGCATCCTGACCGGAGATGCGGAGGCCCTACACGGCGGGGGGCCGGTCAAGGCGATGCTGATCCAGAACACCAACCCTGTGACGGTCGCGCCGGAGCAGATGCTGGTGCGGCAGGGTTTTGCGCGCGAGGACCTGTTCGTGGCGGTGCACGAGCAGTTCATGACCGAGACGGCGCAGATGGCCGACATCGTGCTGCCGGCGACCATGTTCATGGAGCATGACGATCTCTATTACGGCGGTGGTCATCAGCACATCTCGGTCGGGCCCAAGCTGATCGACCCGCCCGGTGAGTGCCGCTCCAACCACGAGGTGCTCCAGGCATTGGCGCCGCGTCTTGGTGCAAGGCATCAGGGTTTCGAGATGTCGGCGCGCGAATTGATCGACGCGACGCTGAAGCTGAGCGGCCACGGCGATGTCGAGGCGCTCGAGGCGGATATCTGGCGCGATCTCCAGCCGGACTTCCGTACGTCGCACTTTCTCGACGGTTTTGCGCACGCCGACAAGAAATTCCACTTCAAGGCCGACTGGGTGCATCCGCCGTTCGGCCTGATGATGGGCGATTTCGACAAGATGCCGTCGCTGCCAGACCATTGGGCCGTGATCGAAGAGGCCGATCGGGACCATCCGTTCCGGCTGGCGACGAGCCCCTCGCGCAGCTTCCTCAACACGACCTTCAACGAGACGCCATCCTCGCAGGCCCGCGAGGGCAAGCCGAGCGTGATGGTCCATCCCCTGGACGCCGCCTCGCTCGAAATCGCCGAGGGCGACGCGGTGACGCTCGGCAACACCCGCGGCGAGACGACGCTCATTGCAACGTTGTTCGACGGAGTGCAGCGTGGCGTGCTGATCGCGGAGTCCGTCCATCCGAACAGGAACCACATCGGTGGCCGCGGCATCAACGTGCTGACCGGCGCGGACACGATCGCGCCGATCGGTGGCGCGCCGTTTCACGACAACAAGGTCTGGCTGAAGAAGGCGGCGAACGCCTGAAAGTTCCGATCGCCGCGCGTCCGAGCCAATTTGCGTCGAGGCGCTAGGCGATAGATTGCGCTTGCGCTCGACGTCCGACCTGCCGCAAATGGCCTGCAAGAAAGCGCAAACAGGCGAGCGAGCCATGACCGATACAAGCAGCGTCATCACCGAGAAGCGCGGGCAGGCGTTCTGGATCACCATCAACCGTCCGGAGAAGCGCAATGCGCTCAATGGCGAGGTGATCGCGAGCATCGCCAAGGGCTACCGCGACGCGCATGACGACAAGGACGTTCGTGTCATCGTGCTCACCGGGGCGGGCGACAAGGCGTTTTGTGCCGGCGCCGACTTGCAGAATTCCGGCGCCGCCTTCGCGATGGATTTTTCCAGGCCCAACGTCGACTACGCCGATCTGTTGCGCTTGTCGCAGGATGCGACGAAGCCGGCGATCGCGCGCCTCAGTGGCGTCTGCATGGCCGGCGGCATGGGCCTGTTGTGCATGACCGACATGGCGGTCGCCGCCGATCACGTCATTTTTGGCCTGCCGGAGGTCAAGGTCGGCGTGTTTCCGATGCAGGTCCTGAGCCTGTTGAAGAACATCGCGCCGCCGCGGCTCGTCAACGAATGGGCGCTGACGGGCGAGCCGTTCGATGCCAGGGTTGCGCAGGCGGCGGGCCTCCTCAACTACGTCGTGCCCGCGGCCGAGCTTGACGCCAAGGTCGACTGGCTGATCGGCCGTATCGTCGACAAATCGCCGACCGCGATCCGCCGCGGCAAGTACGCGATGCGCGCCATCGCCTCGATGTCGTTCGACGAGAGCATCGCCTATACCGAGAGCCAGATCGCGCTGCTCGCGATGACCGAGGACGCCAAGGAAGGCCTGAAGGCATTCAGCGAAAAGCGCAAGCCTTCGTGGACAGGGAAATAAGCATTCCAAATCGCCAGGCTCCCGGTTTAAGTCTCCTGAGAGCTCTCAATGCTCGGGCCGTCAGTCTTGCTGGTGAGTAGCGGCAATTCCGACAAAGGCTGCTTTTGCTCGCTCCTCACGGCGCTTCTTGGAGCCTGCGATCAGCTGTTTGCGCGTGCGCTTGGCGTAGGTGGGCAATTGGCGAGCCGAGCGGTGGCGGCCAGCGGCCCGTAATTCAGCATCCGTGAGATCGCTGTCTGCACCTTCAGTGAAACCACCGTGACGGAACGAGGTAAAAGAGAGTTCACTTCGAAGCCCAGCTGCAGCCACGATCTTTTTTACGACACGCCGCAAATAGCGCAGGTCCTTGCGGTCTGTGATCCATGGGAGCGGGTCGGGCGACCTGCGATGTTCGTGATCCCGCCGGAAGACCAGCCCCGAGATCACGTTTCCCTTGATGGCATCGAGCTCCGCCATCAGTTCGGGGAAGAGAGGCTCGCCCATTTCGTCGAATAGTGGCCACCAGGCTTCCTCGCCGTTTTTCGGATGCACAATCCTTACGCTGTTTGGCCGCTCATTTGGCCGATAGTGCGAGATCTCGAAGGCGCCGAATACGTGCTCTTCGCGTTGCAGCCACTCCCATGTCAATAGCGCGGCCGTTCCGACGGAGCGGTATCCGAGTTTCTTCGCCACTGCCCTGAAGGCTACGAGTTCGTCCCAAGTCGCCGTGGGCGTCTGGCGGGTAGGCTGGCCAGGCGCACGGGTCTTCAGCCCCATTCGCGAAAATGGATTGATAGCCGGCACTTTCGCTTCTTGAGCACGCTGCCCAACAAACCAAGCGCGCCTGCAAGAGGCCATGGCTGCATTCGCAAAGCGGCGACGCTCGCGCTTGACGACGTTACCACATCCGTCCCTGTGCTCCACAAAGAGCAGTTTTGCGTAGATTGCGTCAACGAATCCCTTCGTAAAATCAGAGAGTTGCTTGGAGCCCGCGCGGCTCCCGTCCTTCAGCGTGTGGTTGGCAAAGAGGGCAAGTCCCTGCCTATATAAACGCTGTGTGTTGTGATCGATCTCCCTCCATTTCTGGTGGGTTTCGAAGATACCGATCAGCCAATCGAACGTGCCGGGCACAGGAGAAGGCGGAACCATGTCGGTCAAACCTCTAGAACGCCAACTGTCGAAGGCTGGAAGTAAGATATTCTCCGCTCGCTCGACGGCTGCAGCGTAGTCCTCCCCCAATGCTTCAGCCTTGACGTGGCAGCCCTGCTTGCGGGCCCAGGTCGGCGGCTCAAAGAAGTATGCCCATCCACCACTCTTCAATGGAATTTGTCGGCAGTAGCGCGGAAGCCTTGATCCACGGGATGACTTCATACGAGAGATACCAAGTTTTCCGATCTATCTGGATCCATTGTTCTCACGGGGGCTGCGAAGTTATCGATAGCGGCCTTCGACCAAATTGGCTGTCTCGCGCGTCCAGTTCCGCGATAGCCAATGGGAGGTGGTGCCTCGCCGCGCCTAACGGCGCGTGCGAGTTCACCTGTATCGCGATAATCGAGGTAGGCAGCGGCCATATCGGCGCGCATGAGTGCAGGCCAGGTGCCGATGGGCGGATAACGAGCAGGAGGGGCAGGGCGCATTGCCATGAGCGCAGGTGTCAAGGCTGTGCCATCAGTAGTGAGAACTTTTGACAGGCTCCTGCCCTGTGCAAGACGCGAAGGTACCGATTTAGCTGGTTCATCTTGCACTCAGTCTTTCTTGTACCCCTTGCGAGCATAGTTCCGCGTGGTCTTGTCAACGGCACCTTCGATTTTGCAAGCAAGACGGCGTCAGAGAAAAGGAGAGCAGAGAATCCGTCTGAGAATCGGTTAGCGTGGCGTGAAAATAGGACGGGCGATGTAGCTAGCAGAGACGATCATAGTCGCGCGCGGATGGTCGCAAGTCGAGTTCGATCAGAACGCTGGCCGCAAGGCGGCGCAGACGACGGCAGCGCTTCGCTGTCCCGTTTTTGGAATGCCGGCACCTGAGCCGTATCTGGGCCGTCAAGAGCACCGTCACCTAGGACGCGGGTCTTGTAGGACGCTTGTCATGCGGATCACTAGCTGCGTTACCAAATGGCCACACTTGCCGGACCAACTCCCGGCCCGCCTAAACGCCGGTACGAGCAACACGGCTTAGCTGAGTGCGAAGTTCGATCTGGCGGTCGGAGCGCAATTGCGCCGATGCGCGGCGAAATTGATCGGCAAGTAGCGAAGCGCTTCGGCTCCCGCAGATCTATGAATAGCCAATCCAACAGGACGGATGCAAGCTGTTGGCGCTCCAACGCCCATCCTCGCCCTCTGACTGAGAGTCAGCTGAATCTGATGGATTATCAGCGCTCAATCCGACAAACTTGTTGCTCAACCCGCATTGGAAACCGCAGCAAGTCTTCTCTTTGTCGGAATGGTCCGCATCCTACGTGCCTCGGCGGTAGATGGATTTCTCCTGGTGCTCAGCTGAAGTTCGTAAGTATTCGCGAGGTTGCGATCAGGGGTATCGCCGCCATGAAGCAATCGCTGCCGCTGAGACAATTTTGACCCGCCTCTTTGCGCGTGCAGCATTTGCCGCAACAGGCTCTCGTGAACCGAGCCGCGCTGCGTCTCGGCCGACGGCTTCGATCCCTCACGCGCAATATGTGTCTCTCGCCGGAGGCACTCGGTCCCGGGTTCTGTCGCGTTCCGCGCCGGCGCTATGCTAACCCTCCTGCGGGTGCCTTCTTAACCGGTCTCGAGACTGCAGTCGGTCCCGCGTCCCGCTCAACGGCGGCGCTATGCTGACGCTCCTGCGGCTGCTTCCTTTTCGCCCGCCGTCGCGCGCCTCCGCTTGCTCGGCATTCATTGTGGCTGCGTTGCAGCCAGAAGGTGCGCCCTACAATGCCTTCCTGGTCTGCCATCAAAGCCCGAACGATCTGCGTCGTGGCCGCGTGGGGAGTATGAGGCGGCTTGAAGGACGCGGCTCGGCTCGGAAGAAGAGTGAGAGGGGTGGGTGGATTTCCGCGACGGGTTGAAAGCCGAGAGAGAGGCTCTTGGCTGCCCGCCGTGGAGAATCGAAATGGCGAAAGCTGTCCAAAAAAGCACTATGTCCCGAACCCGCGACATTACCTTCAACCGGCCGGTGCTGGCGCGCCATCCGGTTGAGCACATCGGCGAGCGGGAGGCCGCGTGATGGCACGCGACGCTTCCGAACTGGCGCACCGGCTTGCGCGCGAGGCCGAGGCGGTGTGCCGTCACTATCTTTCGAACGGTCGGCGTCAAGGCCGTTATTGGCAGGTCGGCGACGCCCGCAACACGCCGGGGCGCTCGATGTTCGTCCGATTGAAGCAGTCCTCCAAGGGGCCGGCCGGGAAATGGACCGACGCTGCAACGGGCGAGCACGGGGACTTGCTCGATGTCATTCGCGAAAGCTGTGGGCTCCTCGACTTCCGCGACGTGGCAGATGAGGCGCGCCGCTTTCTCAACTCGCCTCGCTCGGACCGCGCTCCGTCGCCGAAGCTTGCGCACAGCAGAGCACTGGCCGGTTCGCCCGAGGCGGCCCGGCGGCT
This sequence comes from Bradyrhizobium sp. CB82, assembly GCF_029714405.1. Lineage (NCBI taxonomy): Bacteria > Pseudomonadati > Pseudomonadota > Alphaproteobacteria > Hyphomicrobiales > Nitrobacteraceae > Bradyrhizobium > Bradyrhizobium sp. CB82. The sequence continues at coordinate 3,007,977 of NZ_CP121650.1, forward strand.
CTTTGCCATATCGCAGCCAGTCGCAGGGACTCTCGCAGAGGTTTATTTGCGGAATCGGGGCATTTCAAGGACACATGACGATAGTGTGCTGCGCTTCCACCCACGTTGCTACTACCGACCCCATGGGGACGCGCCCACCGAGATCCGGCCGGCATTGATCGCCGGCGTCACAGATCTTGATGGTCGGATCACCGGCGCGCATCGCACCTGGCTCGATCCCAATGGCTTCAATGCTGTGCTCCTGGGTAAGGCGCCAATCGATACACCGCGACGGGCCATGGGTGATCTTCTCGGTAACGCGGTTCGATTCGGGGCGGCTGATGACGTGCTTGTGGCGGGAGAGGGCATCGAGACCATGCTGTCGCTCCGCTGCGCAGCCCCAACGCTGCCAATGGCTGCCGCGCTTTCCGCAAACCATGTTGCTGCCCTGCTGCTTCCGCTGCGGCTGCGTCGACTCTACGTCGCGCGCGATCGCGATTCGGCAGGCGACTTCGCGGTAGCTACCCTGACCGAACGTGCCTTGGGCGCCAGTATCGAGGCCATACCGTTGTCGCCCCGGCTTGGGGATTTCAACGAGGATCTACGCAGCTTCGGCGTCGATGAGCTTCGTGAGGCCTTGCGCGCACAACTCGCTCCGCAGGACGTCGTGCGCTTCATGTCCTTGATGGCTGCCGAGAGGGATTGAACGTGGGTCGTTTCAGAGGCCGTCGCGATCGGTCACTGATGCCGCGGCCGCCGGACAGAGTCGCGCCCCTGGCCATCTAGAGGGCGATCGGACGGCAGGCGGGTGCGGCCCTGCAATGGCTGCGATCCGGCTATTTTCCGCCGGCGCTCCTCGCGCCTTTGCATCGCGAAGCAAAATAGCCGCAACTCTGCCATCCTCCGCTGTCGCTTCGGCCCTTCGCTTTAGCTTCGGGTTCTGGTCCTTTCCGCCCGCCGCAGGTGATCGCCACGAAGGCCGCGATGGGCGCGGCCGATCCGGCAAAGGGCCTCACCCATGACGACCGACCACGACGACACCGATTTCGAACCGCCGCACGCTGCATCCGCAACCGATCACGTCCTCAACGAGCTTCAGCTCTATGGCTACCGCCCCTTGCAGGATGAACCCGATCCAAGGCCGCTTCCCGAAGGGAAGGCGATCGCAGGGGCTGTCGCCGACATCTTCGATGCGCTCGTCTCGACACTGAGTGACACGCGGCTCGAACCGGACCTTGATGACCTACTCTGGTCGAGCGTCAATCTCTTCCACCGCGCGGTGGACCGCATCGAACGCGGGCTCGACGCAAACGAGCAGGCGCAGCAGAAGAGCCAACGCGAGCAAAACGGCTCGGAGGTGCGATCTGTCGTACTCGAACGGCTCACCGCCGAAGGCATCACGCTCATCGAGCGCCGCAACGCCATGGAACTCTTTCGCGACCAGGCTGCCGAATGCTTCGAAGTCCACACCGGCTTGCTCTGGCGGCCGCGCTCTGGATCAGTCGTCAACCATGGCACGCTCACCGCCGCTATGATCGACAGCCGCGACTTCCTCGCTGGCAAGCGTCGAGCCGAAATCGAGGTGATGGTGCCAGCCGGGCCGAAGATCGCGCTCACCGGCGGGCTCGATTTCAACGACGTTGCGCTCGTCTGGGACCGGCTCGACAAGGTTCACGCGAAACATCCCGACATGGTTCTGCTCCACGGCGGCTCGCCGAAAGGTGCTGAATTGATCGCCGCAAAATGGGCTAGCAATCGCAGGGTACCGCAGATCACCTTCAAACCGGACTGGACGAAGCATGCCAAGGCGGCACCATTCAAACGCAACGACGCCATGCTGGCGGTCATGCCAATCGGGCTCATGCAGTTTCCGGGAACAGGCATACAGGACAACCTCGCAGACAAGGCGAAGAAACTCGGCATCCCGGTCTGGAAATTTGGCAAGGACGGCGCGTGAGCGCCGTTCTACTCGACTCTCGCGGGCAACTCGGATGTCGCCAGCCCGCTCATCAAGAGCATTTCATGCGAATTGTTCGTCTCGCGTTTTCATCGCGCGTCGCCCTATAGATCTAATTGCGGCGCAGAGAAGTGTCTTTCTTTGCCAGTGCCGGATCCAGAGCCGCTCGGATCGAAATGTCGAGCTGATAGAGATATCGTCGCAAGACGCACCCCTGGCCTAATCCGACGTACCGTCAGTCACTCTCCGCTTTGGCCGAACGAATCGGCGTACAGTTGTTCAATCTTTGTGATCTCGTCCTCGGTAAACGCAGCGAATTCATTGTCTCGCGCGCGCTTCGACAGCTTGCCCTGATTTTTTCTGAGGAAGCCGAATAGATTGTTCAGCGTCCGCTCCGGCATGTCGATCATGTTCTCGAGGCCGGCGCGGAACGTATCGAAGCTGAGAAGGAAGCTGGTTTCGTTCGGAAGATCCCGCTCTATCGTCTGACGCACGCAGGCGTACAGAAACTCCGCGTGCGGCGTCGCATCGAAGAACCGGTAGAAGTCTGCCGTATCGTTGAGAACCTTGACATTGCCGCTTGGCGTCACCTCCCATCGGATGCAGGGGAGCAACCTGCCCGAATAGCTCTCAAGTACGCTCTTGTACTCGGCGATACGATCGAGGATGGCCGAGGACACAGGAAAATGCACGCCCGCCGGGTTGAACCCCCGACGTGCGAGAACATGGTGCATCAGATAGCGATGAATACGCCCGTTGCCATCCTCAAATGGGTGGATGTACACGAACCCGAACGCGAGCACGGCCGCCGCGACAACGGCATCGAGGTCGTTCTCGGCGCTATGATCAAACGCGATCAATCCGGCCATGAGCGAAGCGATGTCTTCATGCCGCGCGCTGATATGGTCCGGAATGGGGCGCTGCGTGTCGCGGTCGTGCTCGCCGACGAAACCGCTATCCTTGCGGAAGCCAAGCTTCACGAAACGCTCGTCTTCGATCACAATCCTCTGCAGGCGAGGAAATTCCTGCTCGTCCAACGGTGCGCGGCCCGCTTCGCCGATGGCGCGGCCCCATCGCTGGATACGATCCTGCGCGGGCCGTTGTCCTTCGATCACATAGCTGGACTTCGAGTCCTTGAGCAAAAGGAACGCTGCAGCGCGGGCAAGCAGATCCTTCGGCACTTGGCTCACGACGGCGCGCGCGCGCTCTTTCCAGTCCTGGGCGATGAATTCGTTCAGCGCAGAAGTCTTAAAGACGAGCGGACAAAATTCCGGCGTGCCGGGAAGGTTGTTGCGAACGCGATGCCGAGCCGAATTCTGCCCCGCGCCTGCGAACTGGATGTCGGTGTCGACAGCATCCACATAAGAGACTTTGTCCGCGGTAGGCAGCTTCAACTCGCGGCCAAGCAGCCATTCGTACAAGAACCAGATGCGGCGCGTGTAGATCCCCGTAGGCTTCTGCCGCACAATCTCGGCGACGTCTTCGTCCTTGACCGCGAGGAAAAGCCGCTTCAGGAGGGCGAGATCCAAGCCCTCGTACTTGAGCGCAAATGTCAGGTGCGCCTCAAGCGAGGCCTCAGGCGCATGGCGCGGCGTATAAATGTGCCAATCGTCTTGCTCAAGGATGCGGTGCTTGGTGCCGATCGCCGAAAGCATACGGGGAACCGGGACAGGCAGATTGTAGGCGTCGATCAGGGCGGCGTAGCCCGCCGGAACAGCCGTCTCGGGCAACCGCCGGTTGTGAAAAACGCTCACTGGTCCTGAAAATCGTGCGCGCACGGTAATCTTCCTGAAAAATGGCGCCGTTTCCTGAATTTTCTTCGCAGAAGCCAAAAAAGCCGTCCAAGTCTAAATATTACATGAAAAATGATCTCTCAATACAAATCTTGTGAAAATTCTTCACCGCCATTCCCCTTGCGCATCCGGCATCCAGTCTCCCATGGCACCAGCCATCGGCCCGCGATATCGAGCGTGCCGCACGCGCGTTGCTCTAAGACGGCAGTGACCTCCAGAGCCGCCACACCTCCGGAGTTTGAAGACGGCCAGATCGAAAGAAAGCAAACCACCCAATCTCACGACTGCGCTGTTTCTCACTGCGCTGTTTGCGGGCGGCCCTTGCGGCGCTGTCACCGCGAAGCGCGCAAGCTGAAGCCTACTCGCAAGCTGCGGAGTAACACTTGAGCTGAGGCCGCGTGAGCTGCCTCGGCAAGTTCAAAAAATTCGGACGCGCACCTAACCGGCGCGCGGCCGTTTTCGATGCATGCAAAGCTGCGACTGGTCGAGAAGTCCCGACGCGGATGAGGGGCATGGTCCTTCAGATCAGCGCCTTCTGCTGCAGCCAAGGGTTTGCAGGTTGCTCTGCTTTTATCCGCGACGATGTAGCTAAGTCCGGGCGCTTTGATCGTGCGATGACGGCGGTGTTGGGATCGCAATTGGGCGGGTAACTCCAAACCCCTTCGATCAAGCACGCGGGAATACGATTGCAGTCGCCAGCGTTTGCGGAGGTGCGTCTTTCTGGCCGTTGATGCGCAGTCGTCATCATGTATCCGATCAATCGAGCCGCGTCCTTGTGCAGCATCGGTACCGCGCGCCATGGTAATTTGCGTCAGTTCGTTCATGGCTCGCGTCCAACGCAACCTCGAATGGGCTGATCAGGCCCGAGGGCCGGCAAGAGCCTCGATCGCCTTCCCGCAACGGCTGCGCCTGCTTTTTTCCCCTGCCGCGAAGTGGCGGCATTCCTCGCGGGAGACAAAAAAGCAGGTTTATCGCCGTCCTCCGCTGGCGCTGCGGGCCTGAAGGCTGCGGGCCGATCGCTCCCCGGGCCATGGATCGCCATCGAGGCTGCGATGGGCGCGGCCCGAGCAACAAACGGAGACTACCATGGCTACCATCGGCACCTTCACTGCATCGGACAACGGCTTCATCGGTTTCATCAAGACGCTGACGCTGAACACCAAGGCACGGTTCGTCGCATCCGAGAAGGACAACGACAAGGCGCCCGACTACCGCATCTTCGCCGGCGTGGTCGAGTTCGGCGCGGCCTGGAAGAAGACCGCTCGCGAAACCGATCGCGAATACCTCTCTGTCAAGCTAGACGATCCGAGCTTCCCGGCCCCGATTTACGCCTCGCTGGTGAAGGTCGAAGGCGACGAGGGCTTCACCCTGATCTGGTCTCGCCGCAACGGCGACTGATCCCTTCGGGATCGTCAGCCCCGCCTCCTCGGAGGCGGGGCATTTTTGCATTTCTTGCGCCGCTTTGGAAGGAAGCAGAAGCGCATTTTTCTTTGAAGAGATTGCTAAGGGCTCTGCCCTCGCGCGGGCAAGGGTGAAGCACGATTTCGTGCCGGCCGGAGCGGTATCCCCGGGCTTCCGCGCAAGAGATCTTCATGACGACGTCGTCGTCAGGCGCGTGTAGACGCACAGCCTTCGGCGCGCCCTTGTCAGGCGGGTGATCCCTGTTCCAATCGGGATGCTCCTCACGGGCCTATCGTTGGCCTACGGGCTGATTCGTTGGGAGCCACCTGGCGATCCTGCGCCGTGTGCCGCGAGTTGCCGCCAAAACCGAGCCCGTGCCGGCCAGCAGTTGCATTTCTCTTCCAGCGTTAGCGGCTGACGATTCTTCGCTCGCCTTTGGCGAGGTAAATGCCCGCCCAAGCGCAGGCTTACTTTAAGCAGGAGTCGAACTCCGTCCCTTTTTTCTGTCCGGGGTGGGACGCGTTAGCAGATCGGATGCTTCAACCCCGAGAACCCGCGCAAGGCGATCCACCACATCCACGCCGGCGGAATAGCGGCATCTTTCGATCGAGCTGACATAAGTGCGATCTATTTTTGCGCGATGCGCCAACTCTTCCTGCGACAAGCCTTTTGCCTGCCGAAGCTTCCGCACATTCAGCGCCAAAACCTCTCGGACCTTCATAGCCGAGAAGGCAGCGCCTTGAAGAGTATTTCTCCACGGAGTATTCTCTACAAACGTGAGGATCAAAGCGCCTCGACGTCGCTACCCGAAGAATATTTCATCTCTGGTATGCAGAAAACCTGTGGACCAGTGGGCAGAGCGATACGACAATGATTGAGATGCAGTCAGGATTCGCTGGATCGAAGCTTCTAGGACCATAGGAGTTTCATGCTGTGCCGCCGCGTAGTCCAGAAGTTGCGAATTTGGCCCCCGACGAGCCGAGGCTGACGTCCTACGACGAGCAACATGCCGTTACGTATATGCGTCTCCTTGACGCCGATGCAGGAAACGCCGACTGGCGCGAGGTCGCGCGGATCGTCCTTCACCTCGATCCCACCCTCGAGCCGGATCGCGCTCGGCGCAGTTTCGAGAGTCATCTGGCACGTGCAAAGTGGGCCGCGCGCCATGGCTATCGTCACTTACTGCAGAAGGGGCCGAAGGACGAAAGATGAATTTCGTTTGAAATAAACGTGATTTTTTATGTCGCCGATAGCAAAGGCAGATCGGCGTGCGCGATACAACCTTAAATTGTCACATTCGTCGTGCTGCAATTCCTTGCACTCGTAAAGTGGGGAATGAGTTACGATGTCAGCCTTCGACTGGAGATCAGAGTCTGCCTATGACAGTGTCTATGGAGCAGAGACAATGGACATTGCATGGGAGTGGCTTCGCCGCGATGGCGAGTACCAGGAGGCCTATAAGGGCCTGACCGGCGCGCAGCGATCCAGCGAAGTGAGCGACGATTTCCGGCAACAATGGGGGTTGTCTTTTCGCAGCTGACCCGCAAAAGCCTTTCGATCAGCAGTCAATCTTCTGGTCGCCCGAGACTCTGTCCACCGTGCTGAGACTCCGGACTGTGGTCGCGCCTTCGGATTCCAAGCGGTACAATCTCGACTTGAAGATGCTGCGCCGTGGTGAGCTTCGTCATGCGGCGGACGGATGGCATGCCATCCTGCCGCTCGGAGGCACGAATCACCGCCTGTGGCTGCAAGACCTGCCGGCGATCGGTTCGCCCATCGCTGTCGAGCTGCAATTCGATTCCGATTTCGACGTTCGAGCGCGCGCGGCACTTCGACTTTGGTTGGCGCTCGAACGGCGCCCAACCGGGCCATCTCTTCTTGCACTTTCGGTGCAGCGACGACAGCGGCTGATCCTCGCCATGCGCGCACTGGATGGCTGGCTGGAAGGACATAGCTATCGCGACATCGCAATCGAATTGTTCGGGCGACAGCGGGTTCCCGAGCGAGGCTGGAAGACCTTCGACTTGCGCAACCGCACGATACGCTTGGTTCAAACAGGGGTGTCGATGATGCGCGGGGGCTATCGCGCGCTGCTGGGACGAGCAAAGTGAATTCGGTAGATCATCTTCCGAAGCGTCCCATCCGCGGCAGGGTATCGAAAATCGATCCCCTCATGTTCGGCATCCCCCTACGCAGGTCCACTCCGCCATCATGACCGTCGACGCGCGCTGCAAGTCGACAGCGCGCCAGATGATCACGGAGCCCTTCAAATGTCCGATCCGAACGCCGGCTTGCCGCCGCGATACCTGCGCACGCCCGAAGCCGCGCGATTTCTCGGCCTATCCGGCCGCACCTTGGAGAAGCATCGCACCTACGGCACGGGCCCCACCTACCGCAAGCTCGGCGGTCGTGTCGTCTATGCGGTCGATGACCTAAAGGCGTGGGTCGATCGTGGCGCCAAGACGTCAACCAGCGATCCCGGAGGCGGCGGGGTGTTGCCCGCAAAGCGGCACGTCCCCATTCCCTATGCGGGCAAAGAGCGGCGCTGATCCATGTCTGACAGCAAATCATCTGCACACCGCCGTCGCTCCGAGCGCGATCAACTCGATCTATTCCGTGCGCTTCCCGGCGATCTTGCGCCGCGCGACGCACAGGACCTGATGGCTTATCCGTTCTTTTCGTTGGCGAAGTCCAAGCGGATCATGCCGATCGATTTCCACGTGGGAACGATCTCGATTCGTGTCGAAGCCGTGCCAGAACACGGCATGGCGACAATCTGGGATGCCGACGTCCTGATCTGGGCTGCTTCGCAGATTGTCGAAGCACGCGATGCCGGGCCGAAGACGTCCAGGCTGATGGCCGCAACGCCCTACGAGATCCTGACGTTCGTCGGCCGTGGCACCAGCGTGCGTGATTACGACCGCCTCAAGGCTGCGCTCGACCGGCTGCAGTCGACCACTGTAATGACATCAATCCGCCAGCCGACGGAACGCCGGCGGCATCGTTTCTCCTGGATCAATGAATGGAAAGAAACGGCAGACTTGCACGGCCAGCCCCGCGGGCTGGAGCTCATTCTGCCAGATTGGTTCTACACCGGCGTCCTGAACGAAGCCCTCGTCCTTACTATCGACCGCGCGTATTTCGACCTCACGGGCGGGTTGGAGCGGTGGCTCTATCGCCTCGTGCGCAAGCACGGTGGCCGCCAGGAAGGCGCCTCGAGCTTCGATATCGTGCACCTTCATGCGAAGTCCGGCAGCTTGTCGCCGCTCAAACATTTTGCGTACGACCTGCGCCAGATCGTTCGTTGCCAAACGCTGCCCGGTTACCAACTGGTCATCACGTGCGATCCAAGCGGCAGCGAGCGACTCAACTTTGCGCCCGCCCTCATCGATCCCTTTGCAGCACCACCGCGTGAGCGAGCCGTCCGTGAGCCGGGGGATAAGCTGTGAATCAACTCGTGCTATCGGGGACCAAGACTATCGTGCCATCGGGGACTGGGTCCTGGTGCTATCAGGAACCAAAATCCTGGCCAACACTTTGCTGCGCAAGCATTTCCTGCTCTCTTAACTTTCCTAACTTGGAATTCTTCGGATTCTTTCTAACGGAACCGAACATCCCGCATGTCGGTGCACAAGGTCTCGCGAACGGGTGCGGGCCTTTGCGAGCCCGCTCCTCGATTAGCGAACTCGAGCCGCTCGCCTCCAGCTGGATCACGTGCAGATCCGCCTCTCGCCAGCGCCGACTTCCACGCGCAGTCAAACGCTGTGCAGGAGAGATAACACGAGGCTTTCCGTTGTCCCGGCCGACGCCAGAGCGGTTCATCGGCGCATCGAATGCATCTGCGATCTACGGCCTAGACCTCTATCCTCCTCGCGATATGGAGCTGCAACATGAATGACGTCACGACCGTCGAGCTTATGTGGGTCGAAAAGCGGATCGAAAACCGGATCCGGTTCGGCCATCCAGTTCGCGAACAGATCGTTGATCGTCATCGGCGCGTCCTCTCATTCGTACCCGGCAGCATGTTCGCGTTCGTCCGTTGGACCTCCAACGACTTCGGTACAGTGCTCTCACGCGTCGATATTCTGCGCGCGGCGGAGCCTGGTCGACGCTACTCGACTGTCCCTTGGGTCAGTCCCGGCGGCGAGAGCCTGCTGCGATTGTCCGGCTGGCCGAAGGTCGAGCGCGTCCTGCAGCTCATCGACGCCGTCGAGGCGCTCGGAATCGATCCGGCTGACGTCGCTCCCGACTATTGGCATCACGTGCACAACCGTCTCTCCGTCAACGAGACGCCAAGAGGCTACACCCGCGCCCGTCACCAGGCGTGGCTGCATCGGCGGAGGGTAGGGTCATGACCAACCGAATGTGCACCATCGCCATGAGTCTTGGAGCTCTAGCCCTTGTGCTCGCTACGATCGACGAGACTCCTCCTTCCTACATCTGGAACGTCTCAGAGAGCGTTCCGCTCGGTCTGTATCGTTTGCAACCCGCCAAGCAACTAACGGTCACTGAGCTCGTGGCAATTCAAACGCCGGAGCCGCTTGCGAGCTTTCTCGACTGGAACGGCTATCTGCCGACCGGCGTGCCCATGCTCAAGCGAGTCCTGGCATTGCCGGGACAGACCGTCTGCAGGAGCGGGCTCACAATCACGGTCGATAGCATCGAGATGGGGCAAGCCCGCGAACGCGATAGCCGCGGCCGGCCATTGCCAAGCTGGCAGGGGTGCCGCGTTATCGACGCCGGCGAGATCTTCGTCATGAATTGGCAGTCGGTCGACTCAATGGACGGTCGGTATTTCGGGCCCATCCCCGCATCTGCGGTCATTGGCCATGCGCTTCCGATCTGGACCAAGGAGGAGTGAGCATGCCGATCTCGCTTCGTTCAGTTGCACCTCTTCCGTCTTGCCGCTCGCGACAGCCTTTCCCCTTCTCGGGCAATTCCCCGAAGCCCAGCGTGTATAGCGGCGCTTCGGAGCCACGGCGAGGCCGCCACTTCTGTGCGATGTGCTGGGCAGCCGCGACTTCAGCCACACGACTCCCATCGCTCACAGTTGTAGTCGGCCTTATCGCCGCGTTGATGACAGTCGAATTGCCCTACGACAGCCGAAAACTTATCGGCTGCGCCTTCGCCGGAGATCCTGCCAGTCGCCCCATACGCGCCATTTGTGACCGAGGCATCTCGCCGGTTTGCGATCCCGGAACACTGGATCCGCACCGTGATGAAAGTCGAAAGTGGCGGCAATGCGCAGGCGATATCGCCTCGGGGTGCGCTTGGCTTGATGCAGATCATGCCAGAGACCTGGGTCGAACTCAGCGTTCGCTACGAGTTCAGCTCCGATCCTTTTGATCCCCGTGAGAACATTTTGGCAGGGACGGCCTACCTACGCGAGATGCTCGACCGCTTCGGCTTAGAAGGGTTCCTTGCTGCCTACAACGCAGGCCCGGGCCGCTACGAGCAGCTCTTGGCAACAGGCCGTCGGCTGCCCGAAGAGACGTTGGTCTACGTCCGAACGATCCAATCGGAGATTGGAATCGAGCGCGGGCAATCCGGAGCTCCGCTTACCGTGCCCGCTGCTTCTCGGTTGCGAGACGCGCCCTCGGTGGGGCCGTCGACGAGTTCTTCCGCTGGCAATCGCTCGGCAACGATTGCACGACAGATTGGTCGCTCCGGGGAGATGCCCAACGCGGATGTGTCTGCGTTGATACCTCGTGCGACTGGCCTGTTTGTGCAGTTTTCAAGCGCGGGATCATCAAGATGATCGCACTCGCGCTCTGTCGGAGGTTGTCGAATGTTTTCGTACGTTCGGCAGTTGGATGGAGGACGTAGGGGATGGCCGACCGGGGATGGCAAGGGAAAAGGCCGGCCGTCGGTCCGGCCTATGTGGTTGGTTGGGTTCGAGGATTTGGTCATGCCGGCGGTGCCCTCTGCCGGCGCTTTTCGCAATTCATCGAACGAAATCAACCTTTCTCGCGCCAGACACCTACGCCAGGGCAAGGTTTCGTGTCGTGACGGCGCGCGACGACGACCTGCGCATTCGCCCCGGACGCATCCACCACGGCAACCGTGGGGCTAAGCGGCCCCAGACCTTCGTCGGTGAGGTGATGCGGTCCGCGAAGAAGGCGGGACACGTCGGCAACAGTTTCCGACCAAGCCAGGTGCGCAGCCGCTCTCAGTTCGGTCGTGGCCGACGCGCGGCGGTCTCGATCCGCCTGCGCTCGAATGCACGGCGCGTGGTGACGAAAGCACGCGTCGTGCGTCACAAGGGCTCGCGCTTTCGATCGGCGCCGCTGCCCAAGCACCTCGCGTATCTCAAGCGCGATGGCGTCACACGCGATGGCGAAGACCCCCGTATGTTTGACGCGGCCTCCGATGCGGCAGACGAGCGTGCCTTCGCCGAGCGCTGCGAAGATGATCGCCATCATTTCCGGTTCATCATTTCCCCGGAGGACGGGGCGGCGCTCGGTGACCTCAAAGCGTTCACGCGCGAGCTGATGCGCGACGTCGACAAAGATCTCGGAACCAGGCTCGACTGGATCGCGGTAGATCACTGGAATACGGACAACCCGCATGTCCACGTCCTCATCCGCGGGCGTGCTGACGACGGTCAGGACCTCGTGATCAGTCGCGAGTATATCAGCCGGGGCTTCCGTGATCGGGCGGCCGACCGAGTTACGCTCGAGCTGGGGCCGCGCAGCGAGCACGAGATTCGCACGAGCCTCGAACGAGAGGTGGATGCGGAGCGCTGGACCAGCCTCGACCGGGCGCTACGCGACGTCTCCGACGCGTCCGGCGGCGTAGCAGACCTTAGGCCGAGCCAAGATGTCAGAGATCCCGAACTACGCCGGCTCTTGATCGGCAGGGCCGCCAAGCTTGAGCGCCTCGGCCTGGCAGAGCCTGCCGGCCCCGCCTGTTGGACCCTGAAACCTGGTCTTGAACAGACACTTCGCCAGCTAGGCATGCGCGGTGACATCATCAAGACGATGCACCAGGCCTTGAGTGGTAACGGTCGCGAGCCAGACGTCGGCACCTTTGCCCTGCACGGCGAAGCGCCCAGCGATCCGATTCTCGGCCGCCTTGTCCAACGCGGGCTCGACGATGAGCTTAAGGGGACCGCTTACGCGATCGTCGCCGGCATCGACGGACGCACGCACCACCTGCGCTTTGGCGATATCGACATGACCGGCGATGCGCCCGCCGGCGCCATCGTCGAGGCGCGCGTCTATGATGATGCGAATGGACGCCGGCGGGTATCGCTCGCCATCCGCTCGGATCTGTCCATCGAAGAGCAGGTGGCGGCGAACGGCAGCACCTGGCTCGATCGCCAGCTCCTTACCAAGGATCCGCCGCTCAGTCGCGCCGGTTTTGGTGCCGAGGTGCGGGAAGCAATGGAAGCGCGCACCGATCATCTCGTGGAGCAGGGGCTGGCCCGCCGGCAGGGACCGCGCGTGGTGTTCGCACGCGACTTGCTCGCGACGTTGCGGCGTCGGGAGTTGCAGGAGGCCGGAGCCAAGCTTGGGGCCGAAACGGGGCTTGACCACCGTTTGACTGCTGAGGGCGATTCTATTTCGGGCATCTACAGGCAACGAGTGACCCTCGCCTCGGGGCGCTTTGCCATGATCGATGATGGGCTCGGTTTTCAACTCGTGCCGTGGCGGCCAGCCCTGGAGCAGCATCTTGGAAAGCAGGTGACCGGCGTCATGATGCCAGGCGGCAGGATCGATTGGGATTTTGGTCGTAAGCGCGGACTAGGCCTCTAGCGGTATAGACCGGATCCTGATCTGTCCGATTTCTGCGCGGGAACCGCACAACGCACCCTTGTGGGCTTCTTGTCCTTGATGTCGCGCGGATAGCCCTGCTGCATCCCGGCCATGTCGACGACCAAAGTGCTTTGGGGCCAGATCACGCTTGTCCTTGCCATCGTGCTCATCACCACGTGGGCAGCGACGCAATGGGTTGCCTGGAGGCTCGGATTTCAGCCGCGACTTGGGTCCCCCTGGTTTGAGCTCGGCATGCCCATCTACCTTCCGCCCGCCTTCTTCTGGTGGTGGTACGCATACGATGCCTACGCCCCAAGAATCTTCGCCGAGGGGGCCTGCATCGCGGCGTCCGGCGGAGTGATCTCGATCATTGTCGCCTTCGGAATGTCGATCTGGCGCGCGAAGGAGGCGCAGACCGCAGCCACCTTTGGTTCGGCCCGATGGGCGCTGCAGAATGAAATCCGTAGCGCGCAGCTCTTGGGTCCAGACGGCGTCGTGCTCGGCCGGTTTGATCGCAACTACCTTCGACATGATGGACCCGAGCACGTCCTCTGCTTCGCACCGACGCGGTCGGGCAAGGGCGTCGGCCTTGTGGTGCCGACGCTTCTGACATGGCCGGGCAGTTGCATTGTCCATGACATCAAGGGCGAGAATTGGCATCTGACCTCCGGCTTCCGCGCCCGCCATGGAAAGGTGCTGCTGTTTGATCCCACCAACCGCAACTCGGCGGCCTACAATCCCCTCCTGGAGGTCCGTCGCGGCGAGTGGGAAGTTCGGGACGTCCAAAACATCGCCGACGTGTTGGTCGATCCGGAAGGTGCCTTGGAACGGCGTAGCCATTGGGAGAAGACCAGTCATTCCCTGCTGGTCGGCGCGATCCTGCACGTCCTCTACGCCGAGCAGGACAAGACCCTGGCTGGCGTCGCAAAATTCCTGTCGGATCCCAAGCGCCCGATTGAGGCGACCTTGCGCGCGATGATGTCGGCGGCCCATCTTGGCGATGCCGGCGTTCATCCGGTGATCGCCTCCGCGGCTCGCGAGCTCCTGAACAAGAGCGAAAACGAACGCTCTGGCGTGCTTTCCACCGCGATGTCGTTTCTTGGGCTCTACCGCGATCCGGTTGTGGCGCAGGTCACGCGCCACAGCGACTGGCGGATCCGCGACCTGGTGGAGGCAGACCTGCCGACCACGCTCTATCTGGTGGTGCCACCCTCCGACATCAGCCGGACCAAGCCGCTGGTACGACTGATCCTCAATCAGATCGGCCGTCGCTTGACGGAAGATTTGAATGCCAAGGGGCGCCAGCATCGTGTGCTCTTGATGCTCGACGAGTTTCCGGCCCTTGGTAGGTTGGATTTCTTCGAGTCCGCACTCGCGTTCATGGCGGGCTACGGGCTCAAGAGCTTCTTGATCGCCCAGTCCCTCAACCAGATCGAGAAGGCCTATGGCCCGAACAATTCGATCCTGGACAACTGCCATGTTCGCGTGTCCTTCGCCACCAATGACGAACGGACCGCGCGGCGCGTGTCAGAGGCGCTGGGAACCGCGACCGAATTGCGCGCCATGAAGAACTATGCCGGACACAGGCTAAGCCCCTGGCTCGGTCACCTCATGGTGTCGCGGCAGGAGACGGCACGTCCGCTTCTGACGCCTGGCGAGGTGATGCAATTACCACCGGACGATGAATTGGTTCTGATTTCAGGGTGCCCCCCGATCCGCGCGAAGAAGGCGCGCTATTACGAAGACCCGCGGTTTCGGGAGCGGGTGCTTCCGCCAGCCTCGTCAAGTGGGGTGGAGACCCATGTTCGGCCTCCAAAGGATGACTGGAGCAAATTGCCCCTGGCGGTCACCCCGCGCGACACGCAGAAGCCAAAGGTTCAAGAACAGCAAACTGGATCCATCGACGATCCCACCAATGGTGGCATCAGGCGGGAGCCGGAGCTTCCCGTGCATGAAGACGTGGTGCCAGAGCGGACTCCCGTGAAGACCGAGTTCGAATTCACCGATGAGGATTCCGATGATGACATCCAGCGTGCAGGTGAACTGCGCCGGGCGGTGGCAGGCGTAGCCCGCCAGGCGGCGATGGATCCCGATGATGGCCTTGATCTCTAAGGTGAAATGATGCGGACCAAGCATACATTTCGCCTGCCACCCGATCTCGCCAGCCAGTTGGCGGACTATGCCAACCGGAAGCGGGTGCCACAGGCCCTCGTTGTCGAATCGGCACTGTCATCATTCCTCTCCCCGGATGGTTCCGAGCGCATGGAAGCGGCCCTCGGCCGGCGGTTGGACCGGCTGACGCGCCAGGTCGAGCGTCTCGAGCGTCACGTGACAATTTCGAATGAAGCGCTGGCGTTGTTCGTCCGCTTCTGGCTGACGGCGACGCCGCCTTTGCCGGATACCGCACAACCTGCTGCGCAGGCCAAAGGCCGCGAGCGCTATGAAGGGTTCGTCGAAGCTTTGGGCCGCCGGCTCGCCCGAGGCCAGAGCCTCGCGCAGGAACTCATCTTGGACGTCGAGCCGCGCGTTCGGCCGGCCGACAAACCTGATCACGCCTGATCGGTCTGCCGATTCTTTCTTTCGCTACGCCAGACTACGACATCGATGCCTGTGCGGTTGAAGCAAAAACGGGACTGCCCCTTCTGTCACCCTGCCGGCATTGAAGACGGCTTTCACGATGATCGGATATCGCCTCGCTGATCGCGAGCGCGAGCTGCACCGATCGATTCAGTTGCACGGGGAGCGGGAGATCATGACAACCGACAACGAACGACGTGGACAGGTCAACTTGAGTTTGGATCAGACTGAGGAGGCGAACGCCTCGTCGATCCCAAGTGAGACTCCCCGAACCAGAAGAGTCAGTGTTCAGCTCTCCGAGACGATTTTCGAGCGCTTGGAAGCTGCAACCGGCCAGCCGGGTGCCGGCAAGAGCATGGTCGTGGAGGAAGCTCTCGAACGTTTCCTGAGCCCGGCTCCGCCAGTGGAAGGCGTGGTTCACGAGGCCTTGCATCGGATCGGCGATCAGATTGAACGCCTGGAGAGCGAACTTGCGATCGTCGCCGAGACGGTCGCGTTGCACGCCCGTTATCACCTCACGGTGACGCCGCCGATGCCCCCATCGCAACAGCGCGATGCGTGTGTGCTGGGCTATCGGCGGTTCAAGGCCTTGGCCGAGCAGGTTGACCGGCGCGTGCGCTCTGGACAGCCGTTGATGCGGGAGACTATCGCCCGTCTCGGCGCGACCGAGCGCGCCGTCTCTCCGCCTGAGAGCGATGGGGAAGCCGCGCCCAGTCGTTCGGAAGATCAGAATGAGGTTCTCGCCGACGTCGAGCGAAATGTGGAATCCGAGCAAACGGCTGCCGTCCAGGAGGACGGCAGCCACCCCAACTTTCGACATTTGCCAAACGCGTTGTGTTGACTCGGCTGAGGCGGCCGGAAGGAGGGCAGGCCAGATCCCGCTCGTCCGGTCTGCCGTACCCGGATTCCCGGAGTCGGATGTCTCCAGTCGGCTTCCAAAATGGCGGTTGATCCTGGGTGTTTTTCTGCCGTTCGCGGCAGGCTACTATCTCTCCTATCTATTCCGTACGATCAATACGCTCATTTCTGAACCTCTGGCGGTCGACCTGGGTCTGGACGCCGGCAGTATCGGGCTGCTGACATCAGTGTATTTCCTGATCTTTGGAGCCGCCCAGATTCCGATCGGAATCCTGTTGGATCGTTTTGGTCCGTGCCGGGTTCAGAGCCGCTTGTTGCTGGTCGCGTCCTTAGGTGCCGCTCTGTTCGGTGCTTCGACCAGTTTCCCGTCCCTCCTGCTCGCCCGCGCGATGATTGGACTCGGCGTCGCAGCCGCATTGATGTCTGGCCTAAAAGCAATCGTTCTCTGGTTTCCGAGAGAGCGGGTCGCGCGGATGAACGGCCATATGATCATGCTGGGTGCTTTGGGAGCGGTGACAGCAACCCAACCCGCCGAATGGTTGCTGCACTGGATGGGTTGGCATGGACTATTCGAGGTTTTAGCGATCATAACGCTCGCAGTCGCCCTTTTGATCTTTCTAGCCGTTCCGGAGAGCGGGATCGCACGACAAGCACGACCGGCGGGGCTCCGGCTGCAAGCGATCTTCACAAATCGACAGTTCTGGCGAATTGCGCCTCTTTCCGCGAGCTGCGTTGGGACCGCCTGGTCGTTGCAGGCATTGTGGGCCGCGCCCTGGCTCACGGACGTCGAGGGACTGAACCGCGAAGCCTTGGTGACCCAATTGTTCGCCATGGCGATCGGCATATGCGTCGGCGCGTTGCTGTTGGGTTCAATTGCCGACCGGTTGCGAAGACGTGGCATCGGGATACTTTCCAATCGAGCTCGCCGCGCGAGCGAATGGCTGCCTGAACCTCTTGCATTTCGGATGGGCCTTCGCGATTCAATCCGGAACTGGATTCATATTGCAGCAATGGACCGTTCAAGATGGGCACTATCCGCTGATATCCTATCAGGTTGCCTTTGGGTTGAGCGTTGCGGTTCAAGCCGCGGCGCTGGCTTGGTTTAGCGTTCCCTGGACACGAGAATTGGGTGCGTGGATTGTCAGAACCCTCTTGCATCACCGCTCAGGACATGTGGACTCGGTTGAAGTTCCACCTGCCGAAATCTCGATCATCGACGCGCACGAGTGTGCGGAATGGTAACGTCATTCCGAATGTCACGCGTTCGGGCGCTCGTCTTGCATGCGGCAGAGCTCGTGCGCGCCCTCTCTCGGGCATCAATCATCTTTCTTTTTCTACGCCAGGCTGCGAACGCAGTGAGCCTCTCGTTGAACTGATCGGTCTCCTGCCTTTTCTAATGATCCCCATCTGAGGCGCTCGATTTGCCCTCAGTCGTTGGGGGACGGCGGTGCCAATCCATTCTCTTCAGTCAGAGGCGATCTCGCGTGGGGCACGCATGCTGCGTACGGCGCTTGGCCCCGCCATCGCACGCTTTCTGGAAGACCCGTCAATTGTTGAAGTGATGCTCAACCCCGATGGCCGGTTGTGGATCGACCGGTTATCAAACGGCCTCATCGATACCGGCGAGAGCCTGTCCGCTTCCGACGGGGAGCGCATCGTCCGGTTGGTTGCCCATCATGTTGGTCATGAGGTCCACGCTGGCGCGCCGCGCGTGTCGGCCGAGTTGCCCGAGACGGGTGAACGCTTCGAAGGCTTGCTGCCGCCGGTCGTCGCCGCTCCAGCATTCGCGATCCGCAAACCCGCGATCGCCGTGTTCTCGCTTGATGACTACGTCGCGGCGGGGATCATGGCCTCCGATCAGGCCGATGCGCTACGCGGCGCCGTCACCGCTCGCAAGAACATCTTGGTCGCCGGGGGCACCTCGACCGGCAAGACGACGCTGACGAACGCGCTGCTTGCGGAAGTCGCCAAGACTGCAGACCGCGTCGTCCTCATCGAAGATACCCGAGAGCTTCAGTGCAAGGCGCCGAACCTCGTCGCCTTGCGTACGCGGGATAATGTGATCTCGCTCTCCGATCTCGTGCGCTCGTCGCTGCGGCTGCGGCCTGACCGCATTCCGATCGGCGAAGTCCGCGGGGCAGAAGCGCTCGATCTTCTCAAAGCCTGGGGGACCGGGCACCCCGGCGGTATCGGCACCATCCATGCCGGCACGGCGCTCGGTGCATTACGCCGGCTCGAGCAGCTCATCCAGGAAGCCGTCGTCACGGTCCCCCGCGCTCTCATCTCCGAAACCATCAACGTCATCGCCGTGCTCGTCGGCCGTGGTGCCGATCGCCGGCTTGCAGAACTGGCCCGTGTAACCGGGCTCGGACCCGCCGGCGACTACAGCCTTTCACCAATGGGAGACCAGCTATGAATTGTCGTTTGTTTTGCGGAAGGATCATCCTTTCGGTCGGAGCATTCACCGGGTACTGCCTGATTGCCGGCCCCGCGTGGGCCGCAGGCTCCAACATGCCGTGGGAGCAGCCCCTCAACCAGATCCTGCAATCGGTCGAAGGTCCCGTCGCCAAGATCATCGCCGTCATCATCATCATCGTGACAGGCTTGTCGCTCGCCTTCGGCGACACATCGGGCGGTTTCCGCCGGCTGGTCCAGATTGTCTTCGGCCTGTCAATCGCCTTTGCCGCCTCGAGCTTCTTCCTGTCCTTCTTCTCATTTGGCGGCGGTGTGGTGATCTGATGGAAGGGCAGATCACAGGCTTTGTTGCGCCCGTGCATCGGGCCCTGACCGAACCGATCCTGATGGGCGGTGCGCCGCGATCGGTTGCCATCCTCAACAGCACCTTGGCCGCGGCGCTTGGCCTCGGTCTGCGCCTTTGGTTGGCAGGTCTTCTCCTCTGGTTCGTCGGCCACATGGTCGCCGTCTGGGCCACCAAACGCGATCCCGCCTTCGTCGAGGTCGTGCGCCGACACGTCCGCATCCCCGGTCACCTCAGCCTGTGAGTCCTCCATGATGAACCTTGCCGAATACCGACGCTCAATGACGCGTCTGGCGGACTTTCTTCCGTGGGCTGCGCTGGTTGATGAGGGAATTGTCCTCAACAAGGACGGTTCGTTCCAGCGGACCGCAAAATTTCGGGGACCAGATCTCGACAGCGCAGTGCCGGCCGAACTCGTCGCGGTCGCTGGTCGTCTGAACAATGCGCTTCGCCGCCTTGGATCTGGATGGGCCATCTTTGTCGAGGCACAGCGGCACTCCGCGGGCGCCTACCCGCAGAGCACATTTCCCGACGTTGCATCTGCCCTGGTCGACGCGGAGCGGAGAGCCCAGTTCGAGGAATCAGGCAGCCACTATGACTCGAGCTACTACCTGACGTTCCTCTACCTCCCGCCAGAGGAGGGTGCCGCGATGGCAGAACGGTTGCTCTACGAGAATAGCAGCCGCACCGTCGACGCTGATGCACGGGAGGTCCTGAGTGGGTTTATCGACCGGACCAACCGCGTAATCCAGCTCATCGAAGGATTTATGCCGGAATGCGCCTGGCTCGATGATGAGGCGACGCTGACCTACCTGCACTCGACCGTTTCGACCAGGCGGCATCGGATACGCGTGCCAGAGATCCCCATGTATCTCGATGCGCTGCTCGCCGATCAGCCCCTGACCGGTGGTCTTGAGCCGACGCTGGGCGAAGCCCACGTGCGCGTTCTGACGGTCGTGGGATTCCCGACGGCGACCACGCCGGGAATCCTCGACGATCTCAACCGTCTTGCCTTTCCGTACCGCTGGTCGACCCGGGCGATCATGCTCGACAAAACGGATGCCACAAAGCTTCTCACCAAGAGTCGTCGCCAATGGTTCGCCAAACGGAAGTCGATCGGCGCGATCCTGAAGGAGGTGATGACCAACGAGGCGTCCAGCCTTCTCGACACGGATGCGCACAACAAGGCCATCGATGCCGACGCCGCGCTTCAGGAACTGGGGACGGATCAGATCGGCGAGGCTTTTGTCACCGCGACGGTCACCGTCTGGGATCGAGACGCCCGTGCCGCCGACGAAAAACTGCGTCTCGTCGAGAAGGTGATTCAGGGACGTGATTTCACCTGCATGATTGAGACGGTGAATGCTGTCGAGGCCTGGCTCGGCAGCCTGCCGGGACACGTCTATGCCAACGTCCGTCAGCCTCCCATCTCGACCTTGAACCTGGCGCATATGATTCCGCTTTCGGCGGTATGGGCGGGAGAGGCGAGGGACCATCACTTCAAGGCACCGACTCTGTTCTTTGCCAAGACGGAAGGGTCGACCCCGTTTCGGTTCTCCCTCCACATCGGCGATGTCGGACACACGCTGGTTGTTGGCCCGACCGGCGCCGGCAAGTCGGTGCTCCTGGCGCTGATGGCCTTGCAGTTCCGCCGCTATCCGGAGTCCCAGATCTTCGCGTTCGATTTCGGCGGATCGATCCGGGCGGCCGCGATCGCCATGGGGGGCGACTGGCATGATCTTGGCGGCGCGGTTGCAGGAGAAGTGTCCGAGTATGTTTCGCTCCAGCCTTTCGCTGCGATCGACGATCCCGCAGAACGTGGGTGGGCTGCCGAGTGGATCGCCTCGATCCTGACCCGCGAACGGATCGAGGTCACACCCGAGGTCAAGGATCATGTCTGGTCGGCCCTGACGTCGCTGGCCTCAGCACCCCTTCCGGAACGGACTCTCACCGGCCTTTCCGTCCTCTTGCAGTCGAATCCTTTGAAGCGAGCGCTCCAACCTTATTGCCTGGGCGGTCCCTACGATCGGTTGCTTGATGCCGAAAGTGAGCGACTGGGCGAGGCCTCGGTTCAAGTCTTCGAAACTGACGGTTTGATCGGTACATCGGTCGCGCCGGCCGTCCTGTCATACCTGTTTCACCGGATCGAGGACCGATTCGATGGTCGGCCGACCCTCCTCATCATCGATGAGGGTTGGCTTGCGCTCGATGACGCGGACTTTGCGGGAAAGCTTCGCGAGTGGTTGAAGACACTGCGCAAAAAGAACGCTTCCGTCATTTTCGCAACCCAATCGCTGGCGGACATCGACGGCTCGGGAATTGCACCCGCCATCATCGAGAGCTGTCCGACCCGGATCCTGCTCCCCAACGATCGCGCCATCGAGCCACAGATCACGGCGATCTATCGCCGCTTTGGGCTGAACGACCGTCAGATCGAGATTCTCGCCCGCGCGATACCGAAGCGGGACTACTACTGCCAGTCGCGTCGCGGCAACCGCCTGTTTGAACTTGGCCTCGGTGAGATCGCCCTGGCGTTCACTGCTGCCTCCTCGAAAGCCGACCAGGCGCTGATCGAGAAGGTGCTGGTCGAAGAGGGCGGCGAGAACTTTGTGCCCGGTTGGCTGCAGGCCAGGAATATCGGCTGGGCTTGTGATCTCATCCCACACCTCGCTAACCTGGAGCTTTCCTCATGAGTCTCCTCCGTCGTGTCGTGGCGGCAGGCGCCATCGCGATCGCTCTTGCCGGCAACCCCAAGCCGTCGTCGGCGCAATGGATCGTATTCGATCCCAACAATTACGCGCAGAACGTGCTGACCGCCGCGCGCGCCTTGCAGCAGATCAACAACCAGATCACGTCACTGCAAAATCAGGCGCAGATGCTGATCAACCAGGCGAAGAACCTGGCGGCCCTGCCGTTCTCGTCGTTGTTACAGCTCGAGCAGTCGATCCAGCGTACCCAGCAGTTGCTCGGACAAGCTCAGCGCATTGCCTACGACATCCAGCAGATCGATCGAGCGTTCTCGACGACCTATGCGCCGGCGTCGTCAAGTTCTTCGGACCGGGCCCTCGTGGCCAATGCACAAGCACGCTGGCAGAACGCCGTCGCGGGCCTGTAGGACGCGATGCGGATGCAGGCCACCGTTGTCGGCAATCTCGACACCAGCCGAACCCAAATGTCGGCGCTCGTGATCGCGAGCCAAGGCGCGACTGGCGCACTCCAGGCAAGTCAGGCCGGTAACCAACTCCTCGGATTGCAGGCCCAGCAGCTCGCTGATCTCTCCGCCGTCGTTGCCGCACAGGGACGAGCTCAGAGCTTGGAGTCCGCGCAGCGCGCCGTTGCACAAGACCAGAGCAGGGAGCAACTGCGCCGGTTTCTAACGCCGGGGCAAGGCTACCAACCCGCAACCGTGCAGATGTTTCACTGATGATGGACACAATTATCCGCATACGGCTCGTGGGAGCCGCACTGCTTCTTGCCGCAGCTGTCGGCGCCTGTGCAATCCAACTGCGCAGCGGCGAAGATGAGGCCGCGGCTCCCACATCGACAAGCCAGGAAACCGATCCTCTCGCATCCAAGCTCGCGCAGTGCCGTACCGTCAACTACGAGCAGAGAGATGATTTCATCGAATGTCGCAAGATCTGGGCAGAGAAGCGGCGTCAATTCCTGAGCCAGAGGAAGGAGGCTGTGCGACAAAGCGGCGACGGCGCGTCGTCTAGCGGGTCGATAGTGAAGGACGAAAGCCGCTTACCTTCTGGCTACCCCTTCCCGCGGACGCCCGGAGGGAACGAGCGATGAACAACACCGGTGTCATCGACCAGTTCCTGGAAACCTTCACCCGCTACATCGACTCCGGATTTGGGCTCCTCGGGGGTGAGGTTGCCTATCTCGCGACCACGCTCGCCGCGATCGACATCGTGCTTGCCGGGCTGTTCTGGTCCTGGGGCGGCGATGAGGACATCGTCGCTCGCCTCGTCAAGAAGACCCTGTTCGTTGGCGTCTTTGCTTATCTCATCGGCAACTGGAACAGCCTCGCCCGGATCGTGTTCGAGAGCTTTGCGGGCCTCGGCCTGAAAGCCTCCGGTACGAGCCTTTCGTCAGCGGACTTCTTGCGTCCCGGCCGGATTGCGCAGGTCGGCCTCGACGCCGGACGGCCCATCCTCGAATCCATCTCCGGCCTGATGGGCTATGTCAGCTTCTTCGAGAATTTTGTCCAGATCGTCCTTCTGTTGTTCGCCTGGATCGTCGTCCTGCTCGCGTTTTTCATCCTGGCGATCCAGCTCTTCGTCACCCTGATCGAGTTCAAGCTGACGACGCTGGCAGGCTTCGTACTGATTCCCTTCGGCCTGTTCGGGAAAACCGCTTTCGCCACGGAACGGGTGCTCGGCAACGTGATGTCTTCCGGCGTCAAGGTCCTGGTCCTGGCCGTGATCGTCGGCATTGGCTCGACGCTTTTTGCGCAGTTCACGGCGGGATTCGGTGGCAACCAGCCGACCATTGAGAATGCGATGGCGATGGTGTTGGGAGCGCTCTCACTGCTTGGTCTCGGCATCTTCGGGCCCGGTATCGCCAACGGGATCGTTTCCGGTGGACCACAACTCGGCGCAGGTAGCGCCGTCGGCACCGGCTTGGCGGCCGGTGGCGTGGCTGCGGCCGGAGCCGCGCTCGCAGCCGGTGGCGCCGCTCTGGCCGGAAGTGCCGTCGGTGGAGGCAGCGCCATTGCGGGCGCCACCTCGAGCGCCTTCCGAGCAGGAGGTCTGTCCGGCGCCACAGAAGCAACTATGTCGGCCCCAGCTAGCCCCCTGCGCTCTGCTGCCGTCGAATCCGGTGGATCGAGCGGCAGCACGCATGGTGGCGCTACCGCGTCGTCCGAGAGAGCGCCCGCCTGGGTTCGCCGCATGAAACGGACGCAGACTCTCAGTCATGGGGCCGCAAGCGCGACACAGGCGGTCCGCGCAGGCGATCACGGCGGGGGAGGCGCCTCCGTCGATCTCTCACAGGGCGAGAGCTAATGCCTGTGATCACCCATCTGCCGTTCCCATTCATTTCCTGAGGTCAAAGCATGTTCAAACGATCGGCGATCCACTATGGCCGCACGCCTGCTCCGGTCACGCCCTATCAACGAGCAGCCCAGGTCTGGGATGACCGCATCGGCTCGGCACGCGTCCAGGCCAAAAACTGGCGTCTGATGGCATTCGGCTGTCTGTTCTTATGCGCGGGCTTCGCCGCTGCGCTTGTTTGGGAGTCAGCACAGGGCACCATCACCCCGTGGGTAGTCGAGGTCGATCATCTGGGTGAGGTGAGAGCCCTCGCACCCGCAGATTCCTCTTACCAACCCAATGATCCTCAGATTGCCTTCCACCTCGCCCGGTTCATCGAACATGTTCGCGGCCTTCCCATGGACGCGATCGTGCTGCGCCAGGATTGGCTCCGCGCCTACGACTTCACGACGGACCGGGGCGCTGCCGCCCTCAATGACTATGCGCGCAACAACGATCCCTTCGCCAAGGTTGGGAAGACGCAGGTTACGGTCGAGGTTTCCAGCGTCATCAGGGCCTCACCCGAAAGCTTCCGTTTAGCCTGGATCGAACGGCGTTACGAAAACGGCCAGATTGCCGCCACCGAGCGCTGGAGCGCGATCCTCACCATCGTCTTGGAGCCGCCCCGCGACATCGATCGGCTGCGCAAGAATCCCCTCGGCATCTACGTCAACGCCATCAATTGGTCGAAGGAGCTGGGATAAGCATGCACTCCTCTTGTCAAACATCTTGCACTTTGCGGCGGAGCTTAGCTTCGGCCCTGTCGATTTCGCTCTTCGCGCTTGGCGGATGCACCGCTTTCAAGCCTCCGCAGATCAGCTACGACTCGGATATCCCGCCACTTCCCGATCCACCTGCGGCGACCGATGATCGGCCGCGACCGCTCCACGTGCCGCCCTCCTGGAGCCCGGCGCACGGTGGTAAGCAGAAGGAAGCGAAGGAACCGATCGAAAGGATCGAGAGCGCCAACGACGCAGCGCGCGTTCAACCGCGCAAGGCGGCGTACTACAACGCGGTGCAGGTGTTTCCCTATAGCCCTGGCGCGCTCTACCAGATCTACGCAGCACCAGGACAGATCACCGACATAGCGCTCGAGCCAGGTGAGCAATTGATCGGGTCGGGACCCGTCGCCGCCGGCGACACCGTGCGCTGGGTTGTGGGTGATACCGAGAGCGGTGGCGGGGAGACCCGCCGCGTCCATATCATGGTCAAGCCGACCCGCCCGGAAATCGCGACCAATCTTGTCGTCAATACCGATCGGCGCACCTACCTGCTCGAACTACGTTCTCGCGAAAAGCCGTACATGCCTTCGGTGACCTGGTTTTATCCCGAAGATCGCATGCGTGGCCGGAGCGTGCCGCCGACGCCGTTTATCCCTGATCCAGCCCAGCGCCGCTATCGCTATACCATTGAAGGTGACACCCCGCCCTGGCGTCCGATCAACGCCTACGACGACGGACGCAAAGTTTACATCGAGTTCTCGCCAGGCATCGGACAGGGTGAGATGCCACCCCTCTTCGTTATCGGGCAAGACGGGAAGCCCGAGCTTGTCAACTACCGGGCGTTCGGAAGCCTGCTGATTGTCGATCGGCTGTTCGCCGCCGCTGAATTGAGACTAGGGGGAGAGAACCAGCAGAAGGTGCGCATCGTCAGAGCCGATGGGAGGTCGTCATGATCGGTACAAGCGGCGGTCCGCCGGATCAGAATTCTGTGCCGCCACAGGCACACGACGATGCTTCGAAAGCCTTCCAGTTGCGTCCTGAACGTCCAGGCGTGACGCGGATCTCCGGTAGGGTCCTGATCGGAGGCACGGCCCTAGTCCTTGCCCTTATCTCCGGAGCGGTACTGTTGGCCCTACAATCCAGCAAGAAGCGTGCTCCCGCTTCGGAAGAACTCTACTCGACCGATCACCACAACGTCGCCGACCAGCTTGCCGGCTTACCAAAGGACTACACGGCAATCCCGCGGGATGTGCCACCGCTTGGACCGCCTTTGCCCGGCGATTTGGGGCGGCCGATCGTCGCAGCGAAGACCCAGACCGGTCCATTGGCAGTTGACGCCGAACAACAGCGTGTCGATCGGGAGAGTGAAGCGGCTCGCACGAGCAAAGTGTTCGCCGCTACCAATGTCCGGACGCCGACCGCGATGGCGCCGCCGAACGAAGCCCCGACGAACGGGACGATGTCGTCCGACGAAGCCTTCACACAAAATGGCCAGGACCGAAAACTTGCCTTCGTGAATGGGCCGGCCGATCGTCGTACGACGAGCCCCGATCGTCTGGTCAAACCAGCATCGCCGTTTGTGGTGCAAGCAGGGACAGTGATTCCTGGTGCTCTGCTGACCGGGATCCGCTCCGATCTCCCTGGCCAAATCACGGCGCAAGTTACCGAGGCGGTATACGATACTCCTACGGGTCGAACCCGACTAATTCCGCAAGGCGCACGGTTGATAGGCACTTACGATAGCCAAGTCGCATTTGGGCAGTCGCGTGTGCTTCTGGTCTGGACCAGGTTGATCATGCCAAACGGCCGGTCCATCGTGCTGGAGCGGCAGCCGGGAGCCGATGCTGCAGGTTACTCGGGCCTTGAGGATGAGGTCGACAACCACTGGAAGGAGTTGTTGGGCGCGGCCGCGCTCTCAACTTTACTGGCTGTCGGCACCGAGGTGAATTCAGGCAGTGACGTCAACAACACAAACGGCGCACTCATCCAGGCGCTACGGCGTGGGGCAGGCGACTCCGCAAATCAAGTCGGGCAACAGCTTGTGCGGCGCAACCTCAATATTCAGCCAACACTGACCATTCGGCCAGGGTTTCCAGTGAGGGTAATTGTCAACCGGGATCTCGTTCTCGAACCGTATAGAGGCTCGAAGCATGACTAAACTCAAAATTGGAATTCTCGCTGACGATAGACCGGTTAAGGTTACGCACGAGCTGCCGGCAAGTGTTCATCGGGACCTTGTCGCTTATGCCGATGCGTTGGCCCGGGAAAGCGGACAATCGATCAGCGATCCAGCGAAACTGATCGCTCCCATGTTGGCGCGCTTTATGGCGACGGATCGGGCTTTTGCGAAGCGTCGCCGCGCACATCAAGTGACCGGACAGCGTGAGAGGTAGCGCTCCGAAAGCAGCCTTTGAAAAGTTTCCAATGCGGGGTTTCCGTTGTCATGCTGCCAATAGGCAGAATAGCTCAATACGATCGGCGGACCTCCCGATATACCAGGCTCGAAAAGTTTGCGCCAACGTCTGACTCGTCGCGCAAGTCGGCCCAGTAAACTATCTCTTGTGTCGCCAGACGGTGTTTGGCGGGCAGGACAGCGAACACGCGCTCATTCCAAAGGGCCTTCGCGTTGGTATTTAGCGACGTGATGCGTCCCGTTATGATCAAACTCGAACTGCATCAAAGTGAGTCAGAGCCAGATTTGAACGCCGATCGACACCGGGAGGAGGATGGTTTCAGCAAGAGTGCCAGCCGCAAGATGTGATCGTCCAAAGCGCAAGCATGGCTTCGGGGTGACCCTTGTTGCGGATTCTTTAAATTCAAATCGCAAGCCGAGTTGGCGGCGCTCTGGGATGAGTATGGCGACATGGAGAATATGTTTTGGGAGAGCCGGTATTGCCTGCCGATTGCCCGTGAAGAGTTGAAGGACGACAGCCGGGAATGAGATGACGGCGCTACGCCGCAACAGGCGGCTGAAGCTGGCTACACATTCTGGCGATATCGGTAGTTACGTCTTCAAGCTGCCAAGGCTTTTCCCATCGGCGTGCATCCTGAAACCTGTGCGGAATCATATCGGCACAATAGCCAGTGGTGAAGATGAAGGGCTTTCCGATACGCATAAGTTCGTCCGCCAACAGATAGCTGGTTTCGCCGCGCAAATTTATATCGAGCACAGCGACATCAAAGCTATCCTGATGGATAGCCAGTGCTTCTGCGAGTTGGGAAATCGGTCCGATGACGTGAGCGCCGAGCGACCGCAGCGCGTTTGCGAGGTCATCCCCGACTAAGTACTCGTCTTCGACGATGAGAACGCGGCAGCCCTTCATGGGGTGGGCCATATTGCCACCTCTCGAAATCGTTCCCGCTGTCAAAACAACGTCGACGGGCGAAAACGTTCCGACATAATGTTTCAACTTCCGCGCTTTTGCGGAAAGAAACCGATGATGACGACAGGCATACAACACGGGATGCGAGAGGTAAGCTCGTTCGCGGTTGGTTCGACCTTGGAAACTTCTTTCCCGAAACGGGCAAAACCTTCCGCGAACGACGCTGATCTAGTTGGGCAAGTACCGACAGCTATCGTTGATGCCCCAACGAAATGCCAAGCTTCAGCGCCTTCTGTCGCAAGCTTCCGATCGTTCGCTTCATTTCCTTGGCGATCTTAACAACAGGCGTGCGCGCCTTGGAGTGCGCGCGCAACGCCTTAACGTCTGCAGAGGTATATTCTTTGCGGATGATCTTCTTAGCTTTCTTGGCCATAACGACTTCCTGCTTTTGGGGAAGGCGCTCTGTAGCACGAAGAGCCACATTGGCAATCTGTTCGTGTCACGCCCGGCAATTTGCGTGCATCATCCGACCGGCGTTTGCGACGAGCGCCGTATACCTTGGTATCGGTCCGTACCTGCTTTAGATTATCGACGTTTACCTACGTTCTATTGAACCGATAGCGAGTCGTCCTATCTATTACGGTGTGCGGTAGCGCTCCCGCTACCGCTGCCCTCCTTGGGCGTTTCCTCCCTAGACTTGGCCGCTTGTGGCAACGCAGGCGGCTTTTCTTTTTGTGCACCCGGTCGCCTGAGAACTGCGGTGAAGTAGATGCAAGCCGCGCGGTGATGACACCGATGTGACTAGTCGTGAAGCCGTGATTTGTTGTGACGGCGCGACCCGAGCCTTACCTGAGCGGGCGCAACGAGGTTGACTGGAGTAAAAGCGATGCGTTCTGTTTTGGCCTTGAGCCTTTTGATCGCCCTGTGTGGCGTTGCGAAGGCAGCTACGGTGCATCACGCGCACCAGCGGCACGCTATTGTTCGTCCCGTCTTCTCAGACCCCGCTTCGGGTTTTGCCTCCGCGCCACCTGGGCCGCCGATCTACGATCGGCCGGCACCGTATTACAACGAGCCGTATTTTGGCGCTGCGCAGGGTTACGCGCCGGGCGAAAAGGAGGAATTTCTCGACAGTGTGAGACAAGGCGGTTAGCCCAAACGTGTCAGATGAAGAAAGGCCCGGAGCTGTGCCGAAGGGCGCGCACGTTTCTGTGCCGATTACGATCGACGGGGAGCGCTGGCTCGGCCGAATTGGCCCGCGTTCAGCAAGCCATCAAAACCTCAATTGCGAGAAAATCGGAGTGACGCCCGCACCTACACTCACCAGGCGCGGCACGATGGCGAGCCTTATAGGTACACGGCCTAGCACTACTTTGGCAGAATCTGTTTGCGCCGGTGTTTTTCAAGGATTTGTTTTCGGCAGTATGGACACCATTGAGACGGTGGCCGAAGGATGAGACCGACGATGGCGTGACGCACGGCGGGCATGGTTGGCTGAGGCGGAGGCCCGTTGATTCTTTTTTTTTCGCCCCGCGTATGCGAGGCGGCGATGTTGCAGGAAGGCGTAGGCAATCATTGTCATCAGGGCGTGGCGATGAAGACCCTGCCATGATCGCCCTTCGAAGTGATCAAGTCCAAGCTCCTCCTTCAACTGCTGATGCGCCTGCTCACAAATCCATCGCGCCTTGATGGTGGCGGCCAGTGTGCGCAGATCCGTCCCCGCTGGGAGGTTGGCGAGATAGTATTTCTTCTCCCCTGAGGCGCGTTGCTCGCCAATCAGCCAGCCTTCGTCGCCCGGGAGATGCTGCTGACCTTTATCCCAAATCCGCTGCGGAGGGCCGTCGGCGGTGCGGACGCGGACAGCAGCAAATCGGGCTGTCAGACGACCTTTCGTTCTGCTGCGCCAACTCACGGTTTTCCATTTGGCGCTGGCCAGCATTTGTTCTGCCGCAATCGATAAGACATCTGGTACGTGGTGCTTTCGTGGCTTCCCGCGGACTTTGGTAATCGGCCAAATGAGCTTCACAAAACGCGGCAAAAGCGATAATCTGCCAAAGTAGTGCAGCGACCCGGGCAGTTTGCTGCAAGGATAAATCTGGCTGCCATCGTCAACTGCAAGCTTGCCGCGCGATTCGCGCGTGCAGGTATGGTTTCATTGGTGACGATTCAAATAAACTGTACGGTAGTCGACTTCTAACCCCAATCCTGCCCGTGCTTTAGCCGTAATGCTCTCCCATGGGGATTTTACTGCTACCTGTAGTTCACAGCCGGGCGGTTGTCCTTTGCCGCTAGGTTGATTCTTGATCCCGCTACGTCTAACGAAGAGTATTCCTTGCGCTCACGGAGTAGAGGCCGCTACTCCGACAGCTCTGAAAGGCCGTTGGCTTCAGCCTCGATAACTTCCGAGAAGAGCTGTTATCGGACGCAATCGTTCATTTTGCGCCGAATTGCTTGGTTGGGAAGGAAATGACGATTGCGAGCTGGACAGGTTACTCGGCAAAGCGGGGTCGATCCGTCAACTGATAAGCGTTCATACGAAAAGCCTTAGCCGAAGCCTACGCTGCTTTGTCCATTGCCTTACGAGAATGCGCAGCCGGCTCCCGTGGCGCATCTTTTGGGGCCAGGGCGCTGCTGGCGATGAACCCGCCACGAGCAGGCCCGCCGGTTGGCGACCTCTCCCGATGTCTCATAGTGTGGGACAAAGCGGAACCGAAAATGCGCGCCTTTGATTTTCCTCGATGGAAGTCGCTTTCACCCGACCGGTAGCTTAAGGTCTTTCAATATCCTCTATGAGCATAGAGCTGTGCTCGTCCCCGGGCTCACGAGCTGCCCTCCTATCCGTATGATTGGATGAGGTATCGTAGGTTTGGTTGGTGTGGGGAAAGGCGGTAGCGCTCCCCCGCTGTGAGTGGCGGAGTTATTCTCCCCACCTATGGCATTTGAAAATTCCCCAGTTTTCGTGACGGCCGACCGGGCGCGCCGAATCGCTGACGCTCCTCCTGCAGGCGGGAGGGAGGGCGCGGTGATCAAACTTGGGGAACTTGTCATGATCTTGGATTTGCATCGCCAAGGTCTGTCGGTCAGCGCTATCGCCCGGCAGCTTGGTGTCGACCGAAAGTCAGGGGCCTACATCGCCAAAGGGTTGGAGCCGCCGGTCTACAAAAAGCGGGCACCAAGGCCGGGAATCGTCGATCACTTCGAAACCTATTTGCGCGAACGACTGGCGGCCTATCCCGCGCTCACGGCCGTGCGGCTATGGCGTGAGCTCAAGGAACGCGGCTTCGCTGGCGGCTACAGCGTCGTCCGCGATCGCGTGCGGGAGCTGCGGCCTTCCCGGCCGGCGGGCTTCGAAGTCCGTTTTGAAACGCCAGCGGGTGAGCAGGCGCAAGTCGACTTCGCCAGGTTCGAGGTCGAGTTCGTCGATGAGCCAGGGGTCAAGCGCATCGTCTGGCTGTTCTCGATGGTGCTCGGCTACTCACGGCTGATCTGGGCGCGCTTCGTTGTCCATCAAGATTTGCAAACCGTTCTTCGCTGTCATATTGCCGCTCTGGAGGCGATCGGCGGCGTTCCGCGCGAGATCCTCTACGACCGGATGAAGACCGCTGTCCTCGGCGAGGACGCCGAGGGGCTCGTGGTCTACAACCGCGCCCTCGTCGATCTCGCTCGCCATTATGGCTTCCAGCCACGCGCCTGCCGGCCCTATCGGGCCAAGACCAAGGGCAAGGTCGAGCGGCCGTTCCGCTATATCCGCGAGGACTTCTTCCTCGGCGGCGTCTTCGGCAATCTCGAGGACCTCAACGGCCAGCTCCGCCATTGGCTGGATACGGTCGCCAATCCTCGGGTGCATGCCACAACGCGTCGGGTCGTCAACGAGGCTTTCGCCGAGGAAAGGGCGTCACTGCAAGCCTTACCGAGCGCGCCGTATCGGGCGGTGTTGCGTCTGGAGCGGCGGGCCTCGCATGAAGGCATGGTGAGCGTCGGCGGCAATCTCTACAGCGTGCCTGATACCACGCGTCGGCGGGTCTTCGACGTCCATGTCCTCGCCGACGAAATCCGTATCTTCGAGGGCAGCGTTCTGGTGGCAAGCCATGCTCCGCTCGAAGAGCGCGGCCAAAAGCGGCTCGATCCTGCGCATCGCAAGCTCGCCAGCTTCGGCCGACGCCGCTCAGGCAATCCGGAACCAATCACTCTCACGCGCGCCGGTGACCTCGCCGTTCGTCGTTCGCTGGACTTCTACGCGGCCGTCGGCCGCCGCCTGGCAACCCAGGAGGTCGTGTGATGAGTTCTTCCTCCGTCGTCGAGCGGATCAAGACCAGTCTCGTCGGCCTGAAAATGCCGCGTGCGCTGGAAATCCTTGATACTACCCTGCGCGGTATCGAACGCGGCGAAATGGGCGCCGTCGATGCCATCGACGCCTTGCTTACCGAAGAACTCACGATGCGCGAAAACCGCCGCGTTAAAATGGCGGTCCAGATGGCCAAGTTGTCGGCGATCAAAACTCTCGCCGGCTTTGACTTCGCCTTCCAGCCTTCGCTCGACAAAAACCGCGTCCTGGCGCTCGCCGGATTGCAGTTCATTAATCGCGCCGAAGCCATCCACCTCATCGGGCCACCAGGAACCGGCAAGACCCATCTGAGCCTGGCCCTCGGTGTTGAGGCTGTCAAAGCTGGGCGCAGCGTCTACTTCAGCTCTCTCGCTGATATCGTTGCCTCGCTCGCCAAGGCCGAACGTGACGGCGCTCTGCGCGAGCGGATCCGCTACTACTGCCGTTTTGCGCTGCTCATCGTCGACGAAATCGGCTAACCACCGGTCACTCCCGGCGGTGGCAACTTGTTCTTCCAGCTCGTCAACGCCCGGTATGAAAAAGGCGCGATGATCCTGACCTCGAACCGCGGCTTCGCGGAGTGGGGAGAGATCTTCGGCGATTCCGTCGTCGCGACCGCGCTCCTCGATCGTCTCCTTCATCACGCTGTCGTCATTCAAATCGAGGGCTCGAGCTATCGCCTACGCGAACACGCCGATCTTGTCCCCGAGACAATCCGCCACAAGACGCAGGCAACCGCAAAACACATTCCGCCGACCCTGAAACGCCGGGGGCCGGCCCGGCCACCGAAAAACGGAGTTGCCGATCACGTCGACGGCTGATCGCCATCCCGCCAAGCTGGGGAATTTTGCGGCGCCACTTCTGAGGAGATTCCGCGCGCCGTTGACACCCGCTACCAGATCCAGCGTAAACCTTTGATTTTCCAGGCTTGGCCGATCAATGTTTCGCCAAGAGGGATATCTCATAGATACATCGGGATCGCTCGCGGATCAATTCGCGCGCCGCTCTAGGGCCATGCGTAAGATCCGACCTAAGCCGTCCATGGTGAACGATTGAGATTAGGGTCCGCGGGTGTGGTCAAGGGCTACAGGATGGTAGTTGGCAGTACCGCGCCTTCGCATATGGGGGTTCGAATCCTCCCTCTCCGCCATATGTAATTGAAAATATTGGTTTTTTAAGTCTATTTTGAGCTCAACCCCCGGATTAACCCCCTTTGCAATTCGCCTGTTCAGCGCATGCCTTGAGCCCCTCTCAAGGCTGAAACAGGGGTTCGATTCCCCTAGGGAGCGCCAGCGATTTCAGGTACTTGGCGGATTTCGCGGGCTTCTTTCGCCGCGCGTCTACAACTTTTCTCCAACGCTTGATTGAGGACACACCTTCAAACGCGAAGGCGCCGAGCGTCTCGCGGCCTCAGAGCACACCTTCGACCAAACCACTCTGTGTCAGATTGCTCGTGACGTAGCACCAGTTGCCAAACCTCAAGGCCTTCGCGTCTCACCAGTATTCTCAGGGCGCGCAACACCGATACTCGGTGTTTCTTCTCCACTCTTTGCTCCGGATAGACGTGTCGGCAAAGCTCCGATGGGGCTGATCGGGGCGCCGTCCCGGATCTGCCAAGCGCTGGCGCCGCTCGCATTCGGACTACTGATCGAGCCAATGGGCCAGATGGTGCTTGTTGTGTCGGCTTGCCTCAGGCGCTACCAGCGGCCGGATTGCCTCTGACGCGGTGGGAATTGCTTCGCCCGAAGGTTGCACTTCCTCGCTACTTCCGCGGAAATGGGCTGGGCTTGGGAAACAGCCGGCAGCAACGCGGCGGCTCCCGCTACCAAAAGAGCAAAGGTTCCACCACTAATTCTCCAACGCATTGCCACGCGACGCTTGCGTGCGTTCCGTCATCAGTCGCTCTCCGTCTCATGCAACAGACTGTTAGATCTGGAACCGCGAAAAGGTTCGCTGCCGTAAGATTATGGATTATGACAGCAATGCCGTTAGCTAAGCTTGGCACTAGTGAGGCGCTGTATAGCGAGGTTGGCTGAAGCAGTGTGTGACCACCGTTTCGCCGCAGGAATCGCAGCTCCAGAGATAGCTGACGACGCCATCGGGCATAAGGACGCTGCTTTCAGGCGCAGTCATCAAGTCAAAGCACATCGTACAACGCGGCATTTGGCTCGCCTTCGGCCAATCCGCGCCGCTCATTCGCATTTCTTGTCCCGGCATGACGATCGCCTCCCAAGGGCGCGTATGATCTCTCGCCGAATCATCCAAGACTCCGTGTGGCCAAAATCAGGCGACTGAGCAGTCTTCTCACTTTATCCACAGCTGTTATCCACAGGATTTAAACGAGGATGGAGACTTCCCGCGCGCTTTCGTCGATGCGCGTGCGGGGCGGCGATTGCTATGAGCGACCGCAGCAGCTTAGCTTAGGTGAGCACAGTGCTTTGTGGCTGCGCCTGGCGCTCGTTCAGGCTGCCATTCTCGATATGGTCGCCCTCGCAGCCGGTGAGCAACAGGACAAGAGCCAGGATCGCTAAGGCGCGCCTTGGCTGACCTCCCGAGACCAGAAACATACCGGGCGGCCACGAGCGGAAATAACGCACCAACGCGGCCCACGGCGCAGTCCCGAAGGTCCTTCTGAGGCCGAATATTAGCGCGACTCCCACATCCTTCTCAATTCCGCTGCCGCAAAATTCTCTCGCTCCTTCATAAAGCGCTCCTGGTGCGCTCTGAAGCTTGCGACACGCTGGAGGATTTCTTCGCGCGCTCGGTTCGGGTCGGCAACAATCCGCCGCCGTGAGGCTTTGGCCGGATCTTCGCCGAGTGCCAACTTCTCATCGAGCGCGCGCCGGACGATGCCAGGCTCGGCGGCCTCAGCGTCGCGGATGACGCGGGCCTCGTGCAGTTCCTTTGGCGGCACTAACTCCGGGCCGCTTACCTTTTCCGGACTGGAAAAGCTGCGCTCGCCGTTGCTAAGGAGTTCTCCCCGTTCTTGCGCAGCGTCGTACTCTTGGGCGAGGCGCCGCTTGGCGCCAATCCCTTCAACGAACGCCTTCGTTTCGGCGATGAACGCATCGAGATCAGATTGCCAATTGGTCATCGCAATGTCCCCGCCAACCAAGCCTATTGGGACGGGAACGAGTCTACCATCCCCGGCTATGTGGAAGCCTGTGGAGAGACGGTGCACAACTCGCACTTTATGGGTGCCCTAGGCAGGCTGTGGATGCGTCCGGCGCCGGCCGGCACTTCCCGCCAAGCCAAGCGAAAAGAGCCCACCCAGCGACGCTACGGTGCAGCGGCAAAGGGCTATCTTTTGGGCTGGTCGCGGTTGAGAGCTGACCGCGCTTATGCCGCGTGAGCGACGTTCTGAGGTCGCCAATTCCAGGGCATGAGTTCGTGGATGAGCTTGGCGTGTCAAACGCCATCCGGAACTGCCCCCTTTGCGTCATGAAGAACTGCCCCCACCCTCGGGTTCATGATGTCGGTTGAAGGTTGGCTCCGCCGCTGACGGGACGGAGGGAGGCGGAGCCGACCGGAGGGCCGTCAGCGGCGGGCGGCTGGATGAGGCCGCTCTTTCGCTTGGCACGGAGCCGGTAGCTGTCGCCGCGGATGGTCAGCACGTGGCTGTGGTGGAGGAGCCGGTCGAGGATCGCGGTGGCGACCACCGGATCGGCGAACACGGTGCCCCATTCGGCAACGCTGCGGTTCGACGTGATCAGCATGGCGCCGGTTTCGTAGCGGCGGCTGACCAACTGGAAGAACAGATGCGCCGCGTCGGGCTCCAGCGGCAGGTAGCCGAGTTCGTCGACGATCAGCAGCTTTGGCTTCGCCAGCGCGAGCAGTTTCTCGTCCAGGCGCCGCTCGCCATGCGCCTTGGCCAGGCCAGCGACCAGCGTCGTCGCCGTGGTGAACTGCACCGTGTAACCGGCCAGGATCGCCTCTCGCCCGAGCGCGATCGACAAGTGCGTCTTACCGACGCCCGGCGGGCCGAGCAGCAGCACGTTCTCGCCGTTGGCGATCCAACGTGACGCGGCCAGGTCGCGGATCTGCTTCGGATCGATCGACGGCTGCGCCTCGAAGTCGAAGCCCGCAAGTTCCTTCACGGCTGGGAAGTGTGCGAGTTTCAGCGCCATCTCGATGCGGCGATGATCCTTGCGCGCGATCTCGCGCTCGCACAGCAGGAACAGCGTCTCACGCGCCGACAGGTTCGCGCGCGCC
The DNA here is from genome assembly GCF_029714405.1 of Bradyrhizobium sp. CB82. Lineage (NCBI taxonomy): Bacteria > Pseudomonadati > Pseudomonadota > Alphaproteobacteria > Hyphomicrobiales > Nitrobacteraceae > Bradyrhizobium > Bradyrhizobium sp. CB82. The sequence goes on from NZ_CP121650.1 coordinate 3,044,671, forward strand.
GCCTCGTCGAGCAGGTTGTCGAGCTGGTCGCGGATGCCGGAGAGCTGCAATCGCGCCAGCATGGCCTCGAGCCGGTCGATTGGTGCTTCGGTAGCCTTCCTTGTGCGCGCCATCAGAAGCTCCCTCCGATCGCTGCTTCGTATTCGGCAAGAGGGCGCAACAACGAGGGCAGTGGAGAAGGCGCCGGCCCTGCCGGTGTCGCGATTGCCGGTCGGCAGACCGCGCCATTGCGACCGGCAACCCCGTCGAGGTGGGCGGAATCGACGATCCGCAGCCGGCGACCCTCCGATTGCTTGTGGACCGCAACCTCGCGCATGCCATGGCGGATGCGCACCTCGCCGGCCGCAACCGTCACCGCCACGCGCTCGCCGATCAGTCGCCACGGCACCGAGTAGCTGTTCGTGTCGACCTCGACGGCACAATCGTTGCCGACGACGCGGGCCAGTTCGCGCAACGATCCGAACGACGGCTGCCCGCCAAGCGGCTTCAACCGGTGTGCCTCGTCACGCGCAAAGCGAGCGATCGGCGCCTCGCCGGTCGTGCCGTGGATACGCACGTTCGCCACCTCACGCTCCCACTCGGCGAGATGCGCCTCGAATGCCTCCCAGCTCGCGAAGGAATGCCCCGCGATCGCGTTCTTCTTCACGTAGCCGACGCCATTCTCCGTCTTGCCCTTCGTGCGCGCCCGATACGGCGCGCAGGCGCGAGGACGGAAGCCCCAATGCTTCGCGAACGCGATGAGCTTGTCGTTAAACTGAACCGACCGGCTCACCGCGTCGTGGCGCACCACGAGCGCGCGTGGATTGTCCATCAGCACTTCCTCCGGCACGCCGCCGAACGTTGTGAATGTGCTCTCGAGCCCGGCGAACCAGTGCTCTTGCTTCTCGGCCCGGAACGCACGCACATGCAGCCGTCGCGAATGCCCGAGCGTCGCCACGAACACGAATGCTTTGACCTTCACCCCGCCGATCTCGACCAGACGCTCGCCGAAGTCGATCTGCAGCTGTCGGCCCGGGGGCGTCTCGAACCGCGTCGTCGCCAGCGCCTCGGCCTTCAGCGCCTGACGATAGGGCTGCACGGCGCGTTGCAGCGTTCGCCGGCTGACCGCCACGCCTTGCTCGGGCCAACAGGTCCTGGCGCACCACATCCGCATTGCCGCGATGCCGAATGAACCTCTCGCGCAGCCAACCCTCAAGGCCATCGAGCCGTTTCGGGCGCTCAGGCGACTTGAACGGCTTCACCCCGCCCGCCGCCACGTAGTCCTTCACCGTGTGATGACTGCAGCCCAGCTGGTGCGCAATCCGCTTCAGACCCCACCCGCACGCCCTCAGGCGCAACATCTCCGCCACGTCATCCGGCGTCTTCATCACCTGCCCCCGTGGATCACTCCACGACGAGCATTCCGTGATTCGTTCCTCGTTCATTCGCTCTCTCCTCGGCTATCCAAGGAGGGGGCAATTCCTCGTGACGCCGAGGGGGCAGTTTTCCATGGCGCGCGACATGGCGGAATGATCCGGCAGGCGAGCCAGCGCGTCGGCGAGCCAAGCCTGTGGATCGATGTCATTGTGGGTGACCGCAAAAAGAAGTTCATGGAGCATCGGGCGCCGACGTGGCGGCCCGGGCAATCGGGTAATCCCAAGGGGCGACAGCGCGGCTCTCGGAGCCCGCGCGGCGCGTGCTGGTTGCCCCGACTACAAGTGCAGCTACTCGATCACGATGGATGCCGACTCCTGGCCAGGCAGCGTAAAGCTCTCCGATTTTGAGGATCGGTTCGTTTGCAGGGCGTGCGGCAGGCGCGGCGCCCACGTCGGCCCGGACCTTTGGCAGGCCAGGATGAGCGCCCGCAACTGGAGCACCAAAGACTGGTCGCGCGGTGCGCCGCGGTCACCTTCGATCGGATGAATAAGCTAAAAACGATACGGTCCCCAGCAGCGCCAGCCACACCAATAAAAGATCTGTCTGCATTCGCCCCTTTCTCTAAACCTAATGTTGCTCCTGTTTGCGTCGGGCCGCCAACGATCCACTTGCGCTCATGTTTGCTTGCAAGACTTCCAGTATTCCTAGACTGATCAGTATGGGCAAATAGAAGGCCAGCATAGGTTGCTCCAAGGTCCGATTCAGGAAAAACCGCCAACTACAGTAAATTGGGGTGCCGCGGTGTTCGCTCCGGTGGCCCAATTGAGAGTGATCATCACCTGAATCCTTCGATCAGCGTCCTCCAGCCGAACGCATCGTCCCCCATCAGCAGCAAAACGCCAAGCGCTGCCAAGTGGTGTGGCAACTCGCAATCGGGACGGGCGCGCATATCGCTGACAAACGCGGCAACCGCGTTTTTAAGATCGCCGCGGTCGAGATAAGCGAAGGCCCGTTGCTTGCACCGCTCGACATATTTGTCGCGCGGCATGTCAGTTATCAGGGAACGATCCATTTCGCCTCCCCAGCCGATGACTGATTCCGGTAAGAGCAGTTGAGCGGAACGGATTTGACTTGTCTGTTCGAAAGCGACACGCAGACGCGTTTTCCAATCGCAGTGTGGGAATCAGGACACAGACGCGCACACCGGAACCCTCTCTCGCGCCGAGAATCCAAGCGGAAAGAGGCCGCTTGCGTTGCCACAAGCGGCCCAAGTCTAGGGAGGGAACGCCCGAAGCACCGGGAGCGGCCGTATCTTGCCGGCAGGTGCAAGCACAGGCTCAAGATCAAGAACCGGGCGCATCCCTCTCGTTCGCGCCACGGGATATGACGCGTCTGGTGTGTTTGATCTGCATTGGAATGGCCACTCTTGCTTCGGCTCTCACCATTAATTTCTCGGTCGCAAATGCAGTTTTCTGGCGAGGCATCACCGCCCCCCGACCATTGCGCGCGCGCCGAGCCCTGGCACTTCGGGCAATGCCGATTGCGACAGCTAATGGGCGTCGCCCATTAGCTGTCTTATGGGCAAATCCATTAATGGGGAGCAGGCGACCAGTTCAGCAGCCAGTCTAGCGGCATTCGCGGGTTTCTGAGCTGATCAATCGCCCGATTGCTCTCCATTACAAAGAACCCACCGAGACGGCTGCGTTGCGAGATTACCCGTTGGGTTACGCATAATGTTCGGAAGGCTGTTTGTAGATCGAACGCCGGAACAACGTAAATCTGCAGCTGAGATTGGTCCAAGCCGTCGCCACCTTTGTTGCCAATGCGCTGGAGCAGAGACCGTTTGGTCTCCGGACAAGCTGAGCGCCTTGCTCAAGCGCAGTTCGTAATGGAGAGTCAAAGCCTCTAAAATCCACGTTCAACCCGGTGTGGTCGTCCGTCTACTCCCCATTACGGAATTTGCCCATAAGACAGGAGTTGTAGGCGATGCGGGTGGCACCGCAGTCGTCGCATTGCTCGAGGTGGCCACCGAGCACAGCCGTCCGGCACGCCGTGATCGCACCCATGATGCGCCGCTCGACGCGGCCCAGATGCCCGACACGGGCTTGCCGAAACGCTTCGCCGTGGCGGCGGAAGATATCCGCCACTTCCAGAACCGGAGCCATCAGGTCCGCTCAGCCGGGCGGCACGACCTCCAGGCGGAGCCGGTCAAGTGGACTTGGCGTATTGCTGATTAGCGCGCCGTGCTGGCCAGACTGGCATGGCCGAGCAGCACCTGGATGATGCGCACGTCGGCCCCGTTCTCGAGGAGATGGGTCGCGAATGTGTGCCGCAGCGTATGCACTGTCACCGACTTGCTCAAGCCGGCCGCAGCACAGGCTGAACGGCAGGCGGCGTGCAGCACGTTCGGGACGAGCGGACGCTCGTCGTCGCGGCCGGGAAAGAGCCAGTTTTGGCCGAGTGAGCCGCCAATACGTCCGTAGAATCCTCAAAAGCTGCGGCGAGAGCATAACGTAACGGTCCTTGCCGCCCTTGCCGTGCTCGACCCGGATCAACATCCGTTGGCTATCAATGTCGACAACCTTCAAGAGGACCACTTCCGATACGCGCAAGCCTGCGGCATAGACGGTGGTCAACGCGGTACGGCTCTTGGGGCTCGGGATTGCTTCCAGGAAGCGAACGACATCGTCGGCGCTTAGCACGACCGGTAGTTTGCGTGGCGTTCGAGGTAGGGGGCAGAGGCGAGGCTTCGCGAGATCTGTTGCAATCTGTCACCTACCTCGTCACAGATTGACCGGGTGGTCCGATATTCGATCAGTCAGTTCCATATCGACCTTTTCGATTAGGCCCCACGATTAACTTAAAGTTACAGCGATGCGAAATGTTTCGCGCACTTCTTCGAAAGAGTGCGGTGGTTCCATTTAATGGAACGAAGACGCGTGCGTTGGTCATCTGCGCGCGTTCTCACCTTTGCAGCTTATTAGCCTGGGACATCCCGCGTGCGTCGCATTCAGCAAACACGTTGGCCTTCACGCCGGCTCTCGCCACCACAGGCACTCTATGCTAGCTCGTCGAGTAGGGCCTTGGCCTGCTTCAAGTCCAATGTGTCAAATCCCTCGGTAAACCGGCCATACACTGGAGCGAGAAGCTCCCGTGCCTCATCCCGCTTCCCTTGATCGCGCCACAGCCGCGCCATGCTCATCGCTGCACGCAGCTCCCACGATCTCGCCTGTTGCTCGCGCGCGATCTCTAGCGAACGTTCGAAATAGGCTTCTGCTTTTGCTGCATCCCGCTGTGGCGGCATCAGGGCGATTTCGCCGGCCACGCGATGGACCTCAGCCCGCCACCAGCCTTCCTCGGCTGCTTCCATCTGCGCCGTCGCCTCGCCAACGGCGCCCCAAGCTGCTTCGAATTGACCGAGTTCAGCGTGGGCTCTCGCCAGACTAATTAAGTGCGCGGGAAGCAAAATCCTCGCTCCTGTTGCCCGAAACGCGGCTATTTGGGACGTGACGACTTGTATCGCATCGGAGGCATCACCGACGAAGACCAACGTGCGGCCGCGAGCCATCGCTGACATTTCCTTCCAGAAAGCGGCACCCGTTTCGTTGGCTAGTGCGATAGCTTCGTCCAATTGCGCCCTCGCTCGGCCATAGTTCCCGCACTCGATTTGAGTTATGGATGCGTGCCACAGCGCATAAAGCAGCGTGGTAGCTTGACCAATCTGGCGCGCATCACTAATCGCCTGATCTGCGTCCGCGAGTGCGGCCCTGGGGTATCCCAGAAACCAAAGGTCCCAAGAACGATAGCACAACATCGAAACTGCGCTATCCACGCTAAAACGAGCTGCGAGCTGACGATGTTCCCTGCGGTCGTAGAGGGCCATTCCCTCGTCGAAATGCTCCCGGCTTCTTGTAATCTGTCCTGCAAACGCCAAGGAAATGCCCATGATGCGATGGGCGATCAATCGTGGCGCTGTTGCCTGCTGTTTCTCCGCGAGCGTCAGGAACTGTGCCGAAAGCTTGCCAACAGCGTCGCCGTTAGATGCCACGTAATTGGATGTCCACACCCCATAGAGGAGCGAGAACAGTAACAGCGGGTCTTCGGGGGACTCTCCCAGCATCTGAGCCCGGTCTATGAGGAGACGTGCTCGCTCGGCGGCAGCATTAGTCTCCGGCGCGGCATACCCCTTGACATGGACAAGCGGAGTTATGAGCGCGATCTGCAGCTTGATCTCTTCACGACGCAATATTTCCGTGGCGGGGATCGTCGCGATCTGAGCAAGCGCACGTGTGAGCTGCTCTAAGGCTTCAACCAGAGCCGAGCGCGCCAGCGACCGTTGTCCGGCTTTGCCCCATAGACCGGCGGCTTTCTCGATCAGTCCAGCCTCAGTGCAGTGACGCGCCAAGATTTCGGGCTGTTTCTCAGCGATTTCAGCGAACTGACTTTCAAAGGTGTCGGCGATGCGGGCATGCAACGCGCGTCGCGGTTCGCGCAGCAGAGTCCCGTACGCGGCGTCCTGCACCAGGGCATGCCTGAACAAATAGGTCGCGTGCGGCGGCACGCCCTTGCGGAACAGCAGCCCGGCCCGGATCAGACGATCGAGTGATGCGGCCAATTCCGTCTCGGACTTGCGCACCACCGCGGCTAATAGCGCGTGAGAAAACTCGCGACCGATCGCCGCCCCGATCTGCGCCAACTCCTTAGCCGGGCCGAGCCGGTCGAGCCGAGCCATCAGAGAAGCATGCAAGCTCGCGGGGACCGCCACCGTCGGAGAGGGAACCGCGGCCGCAATCTGCTTCGCTTCGAGCTCGCCCCCGGCTTCCAACACGGCCTTTGTCATCTCTTCGACGAACAGGGGGATGCCGTCGGTGCGCTCGATGATGTCTTTCCGGATGTCAGCCGCCAGCAGCTTGTTGCCGAGCACGCGGTCGATCATGGTGCCGACCTCGCGATTTGCCAGCCGATTGAGAGCAAGAGCTGTGACGTGCGGTTGTCCGACCCAGGGCGCCTCGAACTCCGGCCGAAACGTCACAATCAATAGCACGCGAAGCGCTGCGATCCTGTCTACAATGCGACCGAACGCTTCCAGGCTCGTGGGGTCGGCCCAATGCGCATCCTCGACGATCATGAGCACTGGGCTGGCGCGCGCCAAGACTTCCAATTGGACGCCCAGCGCTGCAAGCGTTTTCTCTCGGCGCTGTTCCAGGGCAAGCTCGAGAGCGGGGTAGCGTCCGTCGTTGGAAAGTGACAACATCTCGGCCACCAGCGCTGTGTCCTGCTTGGCCGTCGAGGTCTGCGCGAGTAGCGCGTCGAGCTTGTCGAGCTTGGTTTGCAGCGGGTCGCCGTGCGCAAATCCGGCGGCACGTTCGAGCTGTCCGATGATCGGATAAAAGGCGCTGTCGGTGTGCTGGGGCGAGCAGAAATAACGCAAGCGCGTGTGGGGTTCGGGCGCGATACTCTCCATGAGCGCGGCGGAGAGCCTGGATTTGCCGATGCCGGCCTCGCCGGATAGCAGCACCACCTGGCCGTCGCCAATCTTGGCTTTGGTCCAGCGCCGTAACAGCAGTTCAAGCTCCTCTTCTCGTCCGACGAGTGCCGTCAGGCCGCCCGGGTGCATCGCCTCAAACCGGCTCTCGATAGAACTGGCCCGCAGCGCCGCGAAAGCGCCCACCGGGCCGGCGATCCCCTTGAGCTCCTTTGCCCCGAGGTCCCGCAGCTCGAACAGATTGCCGAGCAGCCTGCGCGTGGCCTCCGCAATGACGACCGTGTTCGGCTCGGCGATGCCTTGTAGGCGTGCGGCAAGATTGGGTGTTTCGCCGACGATCGCCTGCTCCTGTGCCGATCCCGTGCCGATCAGGTCGCCGACGACGACCAGGCCCGTTGCGATACCGACGCGCGTTTGCAGCGGAACGGACGATTTGAGCCCGGCAACTGCGGCAATCGCATGTAGCCCGGCGCGCACGGCGCGCTCAGCGTCGTCCTCATGGGCTGTCGGGTAGCCGAAGTACACGAGCACCCCATCGCCCATGAACTTCGCGACGAAGCCGCCGAAGAGTTGCACGGTATCGGCGACGCACCTCTGGTAGGCTGAAATGACCTCGCGCAAGTCTTCAGGGTCCATGCGCGCCGAGAGGGCCGTCGAGCCGACCAAGTCGGAGAACATCACCGTCACCTGACGGCGCTCGGCGGTATCTGCTTTGTCGGTTGCCAGAGGAGCGTCGGACAGCGGCGCTGGTGCGGCGGCTTCAGCGCGCAAAAGAGCGATGGCGTCGAGCAGCTTACGCCGATCCCCAACAAATCCTACACCGAGCTCCTTCAAGTCCTCAGCCGTCAACCTCGGCAGGACAGTATCGTCGATCCTATTTTCGCGGAATGCCGTCTCGTATCGTTCGAGGCCAAGCCTCCGCAGCCAACCTCCGACGTCCATGGGGTCCCCCCCTAGCTCGGCTCTGGCATGATCCCGCAGGCGAGAAGACCTGTCTAGGGTTAGCGGTGCTTTCGGATGACTGGTTTAGGGTCACGAGCGTCGATTTGGCTCGTGCCGGTAATGTCGGGATCACCTCTTAACCGAGGTAGCCACTCTCATTCAATCCCTTGTGGGAAGGGCAAGGGAGGGAGATAGTCTTAGGTCCGGTGATTTGTGGTGCGCCCGCCCCGCAAGTAGGAGTGAGCCAAATTACCCCGGGCGTCCCTTACGGGAGTCCTCCGATGTCATCCCTCAAAGGCAAGACGCTGTTTATCTCCGGCGCGAGCCGCGGCATTGGGCTTGCAATCGCGCTGCGCGCCGCACGCGACGGCGCCAATGTTGCGATCGCTGCAAGCGAGCCGCAAGCCTGAGATTATGGGAGACGCGGCTTATGTCATCCTCACGAAGCCGTCCCGCGAGTTCACCGGGCATTTCTTAATCGACGATAAGCTGCTCTATGCCACGGGAGTGAGCGATTTCGACCGCTATCGCGTCGATGCCTCGGTCCAGCTGGCGCCGGACTTCTTCGTGCCCGACGATGACCTGCCGCCGCCCGGCGTCACGGTAATGCCCAGCGCTAGGCTGGTGGCTTTGCCAATTCGTCAATGTCGTGAAGGGGCAACTAGAGGTAATGCAGCGGGTCCGCTTTGCCTCGACAGAGGGCGTAAGAGTTGCAGCATACGACGGCGACAAATAGCAGAGCCCAAAGACATACGCGCGTCCCCATAGAGCAGAACGCCGTGGGGAAGGTGGGTTCGACGTCAGCTCTACCCTCAACAGCGGCGCCAAGCCCGACATCGAATGTAAAGCGACGACGCGATGCTTCAGGGGAGCACGGTACGTTCTATCAGCCAGTAAAGTCCAACCAGCAAGATCGCCGCTGAACAGAAGTAGACCACCGCCGGATGCCGTCCCTTGCCAGCCGCGGCCCCCTGACCGATCCGATCCGACCAGAGGAGAAGTGGAAAGATCAGGGCCACAATCACGACCTGCCCAATCTCCACGCCAATGTTGAAACCCATGAGCGCGGGCACGGCCGCATGCGCTGGCAGCCCGATCTCCTGCAGTGCGCTGGCGAAGCCGAAGCCGTGAATGAGCCCGAAAACGAACGTCACCCGCCATCGACCGTCCACATTGCGCGAGAAAAAGTTCTCGACCACTACAAATATGATCGTCGCGGCGATCGCCGGTTCGACGATGGTACTTGGGAATACGACAATCTGCAGCGCAGCAAGGGACAGCGTGATCGAGTGAGCAATCGTGAAGGCGGTGACGATCTTGATCACCGGCCACAAACGCCGCGCCCAAAGCATGATCGCGGCAAGGAATGCGACGTGATCGTAGCCGAGAAAGATGTGCTCGATACCGGCCTGGACGAACCGCCAGACCACCTGGAGTACCGACGACCCCGCACCGGATAGAGCGACTTCGGGCGCTCTGCTGTCGATGGCGAGCTCGCGCTCGCCGCTCTCGGTTGCAATGATAGCGAGATGTCGCGCGGCGGGATCCACGTCGTGAAACAGGGTCGCGCGATAGCGCAGCTCACCGCCATTCAACGGACAGGCCCAAGCCACCGTCACCAGAACGTGGGTTTCGGCCGGCCGTGCCGTTCCTGGCGTAGGCGCACATCGCTGCCTGCCGGCAAAGACTGCAACTTGGTCGCCAACGTAGGTGAATATTGACGGCGCCATGATCGCCAGCGCCACACGGTTGACCTCGCCCGACTTTGCTTCGGTAATTCGAATCCCGGCCGCCTTTTCGTAGTCGCGCCCAAGGGCATTGATTTCAACGTCGACCGTGCGGCCGTGGATCACAATGCGCGAGGTGCTGACCCCGGCGTTGTGCGCCTGCGTCTCCCAAGTGGCGCCGGCAGCGACGGCAACGCTGGCTAGGGCAAGCCAAGCGCGTGACGTGCTTTTGGCGGGAGCGCTGTTGAGACGAGCACGGCCTGGGCGGATCCGGAGGCTTTGTACAAAGCGCGTTCGGTGGAACGCCCAGTTCATTGACGTCGCTGGCGTCGGCCGCCAATCATTCGGCACCGCCCAGGCGCTTAATGATCACACCTGCCGTCGCGGCACGAATGCTCTGGGGGTAGGCTTTTGAGAACGCTGCAAGCGCCGTCAGCGCCTTGCTGGTGAATGCGCGCCTTTCCTCAGGCGGCGCAAGCTGTGAGGCCCGCGCAAGATCGATCGCGTGAATGAACGCTGCCTCCTCGGCGTCGTCCCCGCTCGCGATGGCCAAAGCCAACGCTTTTGCCTCGGCGATCTGGTGATCAAGATCGTCCAACCCAATGCCCACAAGCTGAAAAGGATCGAGTACGAAGCTCTCGTAGAAGCCAGCTTTCAAGAGCTCGAACCGCGCGCGCAGCGAATAAGGTGCTTCGGGTGAGAGGCGAATAGCTTCCTCAAGCGGAGTTCTCGGCAGGCGGTAGCGTCCGATCGCATCGTCCAAGCGGGGCGCCAGATCGCGCTGGGTGAGAGCCTTCAGCAAGAATTCGGCGTTAACCGTAAGCCGCCCGCTGTGCGCCGCGAGATCGCGGTTGAGGATGTTGGTCGCCTCGACTAGAACCATACCGAGCGCGAATCGCGCCACGCCCTCAGGTCCTGGCCCGGCGGCGGTTCTGGCGCGTGCGAGCTCCTCGATGGCAGCGGAGACAAGCCCGTTTGCTCGCTCGATGTCGATCACGTCATGAGCGTCCAGCGTGCGGGCGCCAAGCGTCAAAAAGAAGAGAGCGAAAAGAACGAGCCTCGGCGCGGGACCCCGTAAGGCTGCGCATCGCGGGCTGGCGGTCAGCCATTGCCCTGTGCGGGACGCGTTTTCTGTGGCCGAGTCATCAGTCATTGGGCATCTCTTCACCGGCAAAAAAGGCGCGCGATCCCCGGTGCGCCGGGACGACGCCGTCGGGAGCACCGACGGGCGTAGGAAAAGCGTCTTTGTGTTCAGCCAGCGTTCTGGCGATCAGATAGGCGTGGCGTGCCATGAAACTCGGCCGGCACACGAGGGAGTGGCTTCCAAGTGAAACTATTACCCGCAGGGGCGCGTCGCGGATATCGTCAAAAGGCGGCTTGCCAAGAAAGAGGGCCTCCGCACTTCCAGCCGCCATGATTGCGACGTCCTGTTGATCCGTGGCAACAAGCACGCCGACGCGCCGAGCATCCGCAGCGCGGACCAGCATGGCGCGCGAGTCCGGAAGAAATCGCATCAGCACGTCGACGGTCGCTGCCGCAAGAGCGCTGCCGCTTTCATCATCGCGTTGGCCGACGATCAGCAGGTGGTAGCGCCGGTAGACCGGCCACATACGGTCTGGATTCAAGTCGGCAAACCGCGGCCCGGTCGACCGTTGCTGTCGATCAGGGCCCGCGACCGCAAACGTTCTACGCCCGGCAAGAACAAGCGCCGCCGCACTTGTTCCCGACGTGAGGATCGTGCGCCGCTTCATACTCGCCAAGCTCCAAGACAGCGGTACGATGCCCAGCCTGGACCAACGATTGGCTCAGGCACCCGTTATTGCGGCTTGAACACGTCGCGGTTCAAGATCGCTGTGACACCCAGGTTCGGGATATCGACGAGCTGCGCGATGTGGAGATCTACGGCCACACTCACCAGTACATAAGCCTGCTCGCGGCTAAGACCCTTTGTCTTGACCAGAAAGTCGATCATGTTGAGCGTGGCATTTCGCGCTGCCAAACTGACATCCTCCGAGAGGTTTGCCAGCGGAGCGATCTTCTGGCCACCAAGGTAGGTGTCGAACACTGGCAATTCGCCCTCGGGCTTGAGCGGAAGCCCCGAGACAGCGTAAAAGCTGCCCGGAGCGAGGCTCTTTAGCTGCGAGCCGCCCTCAAAGTGCATGGTCGTAAGCAGCGAAGCCATGCCGGGGATCACCTTGGCCTGAAGCGTCACCTTTGCACCCATCTCAATGGCGGTGCCCGCCACCTCGCCATCGCCCTGGGCGAAATGAACGTCGCCCGCGAAAAGCCCACAGCCATCGATAAAGCAAGGAAACAGCAACGTCGTGCCGACCACTGTCTGCTTGGTGTCGAGATTGCCGCCGTTCTCCCGTGGCGGGACGGTGCGAACACACTTGTCCTTCGCCGTACCATTGGGACCGCAAAGATCCGCCGGCACGGCATCAACCGGCTGAGGCGTCAGCGCCGCGCCGCCGGCGTCAGCGAGCGCCTTCTCCCGTTTGAGCCACGTCTCAAGTTCAGGCTCGCCCGGCAAGACGCCGACCGTGCCCATGAACGCATTCATGGGAACGGAAATTCCCGGCAGATCCTTCGAACGCGCTTCAAGACGAGACAGGTTCCAGTGCACGATGAAAGGATCGCGGAAGACATCACGCAAGAAGCCGAATCCTGGCACGATCGTAGTGTAACCGAAATCGTCGGGCGCGATGTCGACCACCGTAACGGCGAGTGCGTCCCCTCGTTTCGCCCCTTCAATGTAGACGGGCCCGGTCAGCGGATGCACGAGGTTGAGATTGGCGGCCGCCACATCCTGCGCCGTCGAATCGAACGTCAGGTCAGAATCGAGCGCATCACGCGTTTCGAATACAAAAAGCTGCTCAGGATTTACACGGGCGACCGGCTTGATTGCGAAGTGATACCGGTTGAAGCAGTGCGGATCGTCCTTGCAATGCTTGCCAGACTTTCCCACGATCACCAGGGCGGAGCCCTTGACGTCACTGGTGTCTGCCCACCCCCCACCCCAACTCGCAACCAGGAGCAGGGCGACGACCAGCACCAGCCAAACCGATCTTGGTTTCATTGGATGTCCTTCCTGCATGACCCACTACCCGCGCGTCTTCTTCCGGTCGGATCACCTGCTCGTTCTCGCGGAGAACGCTACTTGCAAAATCCTATTAGGGGCATGGCAAGTCAAGCATGGCGAAAGGGTCAGCCGAATTGTCGGAATTTGTGCCAAGCGCGCATTCGCTTATCGAGATAGCGCTACCTACACAGATTTGCCCGAGTTTCTGATCTCGGCTGCGTAGCTCGCAAACCCCGATCAATAATTTGGCTGTTCGGTGTCTGAGCACCTTTTGCGGTTCTTGCTTGATACGCTCAGGCGTCAGACTTCTTATATCTCAGTCTGGCTAGCAAGCACCATGATCGTGGCCAAGAGATTGTCGCGTCTGGTTCTCTGATTTCGGGCAAGGATCGGGTAGGCGGTGTTGGAGACGCTGGAGATACCCGTCCGCTTCTCCTCGACTTGGATGTCGCGGTCGAGAAGCTGAACGCGCCAACGCAGATCACCGATGAGCGCCTGAAGTTTCATGGAGGTGCGGGGTGGTTCAGAGTATCTCTAAACGGGACGTTGGCTGCATGGGCCAGCTCCGGCGCGGTACAACCCGAAAACGGGCGTTGGGTTCGAGCAAGCCTGAGCAATCCGAGTGCCAGCGCGGCTACAACGAGATCAAATATTCGCCCAACCCCGTCACGAGATTGCAGGCGGCAGCGCGAGCAGCACCAACATTCAACCGACGTTTGTCAGATGCTTTAGGACGGCGTTGCAAGCCTCCTCGGCTTCGGTGAGCACTTTAAAGGGCGAGCCGCCGATCTTGACCGCACCGCCGCTCCCGATGGCGCGGCGCCACGACGCCACAAAGCCGGCGAGCCCGCGAAAGCCGGGGCCGGTGGGGCTCTCGTAGGTGATCACAAATGAAAAGCCGTCGCTGCTTGCGCTCCATAGGTCCATGTGCTCGATGGCACGATGGAATTGCAAAGACATCAGGACGTTGGTTGAATCGCCCAAACCTCAGCCTAGAGGGCGAGCAACTAACGCGGCCAGCCGCCTTTGAAATCCCCCGATCTCCCTTAATGCATTCCGTCGCTCCGGTCCCTCGGGGAGACGTTGCGCGGCTTCGCGTAGTCTCGCCAACATCTGCGCCATCTCTTGCAATTCGTGGGTCTCGGATGATCTTCCAACCGTGCGTCGGCTCAACGTTGTACCCTCACAGCTACGAATTCAGTCGCCGCGCAAGGCTGCGTCGGGTCATTCGAGCTTGCCGTGCATTCTTTGAAATGCTCCAGCAGAGCGGCACTTGCCATGTGCTCCCAGTGCTCCGCCTCAGCGAGCAGCTTCCAATTTTTGTCAGGATGATACGCGGCACTCTGTCGACAGAGCGAGGCTATCGCGCGCATGCGGCGCACCGTTTTCATTCCCATCCTCCCGTGTTCTCCCAACCTGTTTTTGTGAGGTCACAGTCCAGCCTAGCCCAATCAAGAACTCAGTTATGTTCGCTTGCGAACGTTGGCTGCCAAAATCAATTATTCTTTCGCGGTCGGAGCATCACGCAACCTTGCCTTCGACCATGGTGGTGGGGGCATCAATGGCGGCGAAGAAAGTGCACCAGCGAAAAGTCAGACGATTGCGCTGTCACGCTGGGTTCGAGATCGCGAAGTCGTTGCGTGTCATCGCTTCCAAAATATCTATCTCTCAGCATCGCTTGGTCTGTAAATATTGACCGCGCTTACAATCAGGTATCTAAGATTGCAAAATCATATAGATCGAAGCAGGGAGGGCTAGGGCTGGGGAAGCTCATCGCTAAACCCCGCCCAGGACCGCCCCAAAACCGAATTTAAGCACCTGATAATGCTTGTCGCTGGCGCTGCCGTGAGCCACAATCCAGAGAGCGTTGCATGGGTTGCTTGGGCAGCTCGCCTGCAATATGACAGGCTTGCGAAGCCGAAAGGTATACAGAGCGTCAACATGGACAAGCCGGATCGCAGAAAACCCGTAGCAAGTTGCTTACATTTCGCTGCTACGAGTGGTCGTCATGGAAAGAAGAGTAGCAAGCCGTAAGCGAGTTCTAAAGCGCGGGACCATTGAGTTTCGCGAGAACGCTCTCCCTTGCAAGATCATCGACGTGTCTGAATGCGATGCAGGGCTGGCTTTGCCGGACGCAATCCGTGTCCCAAAATTCTTTACCCTGCTAATACCTGGCGGCGCGCCCGTCTTTTGCCAAAGCGTTTGGCGTCAGAGGGAGCGCATGGGCGTGACATTTCGCGAGTTACGGCTTCTCTAGTGGTCGAAAAGCTTTCACTGTATCCTGGGCCGAGAGCGCACGGTTGTTTTAATCCGTGAAAAAGAGCACTTTCGCGCTCAGTTCCCATCGGCGATTCTGCCCCAAGCGTCAGTGATGGGATAAATGGTCCCCTGCACTCAATGCGCGGTGCTCCATTTTCTGCTGTTTTCTGCTGCACAGCTTTGGATCAGGCCGCCCGCTGCTCTGTTCCGGCCAGCTCGCGCTCCAGCGCGGCAATAGTGGCCATGAGGTTGTCGCGCCAGGTTACGGGCGAGGATAGAGTAGGCGGGATCGGAAATGTCGAAGATGCAGGTGCGCTTCTCCTCCTCCGCAGGATGTCAGTCGAGTGCTCCTCAACCTCATCAGCAACGGATTCTATGCCGTCGGCAAACGTGAGCGCGGGGGCGCCGGCGCTTTTCGCCCGCTACTGAAGATCGCGACCCACGAATTCGGCGAAGGCGTCGAGGTCCGGGTGCGCGACAACGGCGTCGGCATTCCTCCGGAATATTGCGAGAAACTGTTCCAGCCCTTCTTTACAACCAAGCCAACCGGCGAAGTGGGGCTTGGCCTGTCGATAAGCTACGAGATCATCACCCAGCAGCACGGCGGCACCATCACGGTCGATAGCGAAGTCGGTGACTTCACCGAGTTCACGGTGCGGCTGCCCCGACGCGGGCGCAGTAGCTGGATGAACGGCATTGCCTTCGTGTCTGACTCTCCGCGACGAAGTGTACGTTGTTGATCGGTTCGACCAGCCGTTCACTACTTATGGATGGTGCGTTACGGTCAAAAAGACCGATCTAGCCTGAATGGCAGCTGTCGGCGCGAAGTGAACACACTTCGGTAGGACCTTCACTATCGACTCCTCAGGCCGCGGAGGCTTGTTGGGTCGAAAGTAATTGTCTTAGCCGCAGTACCGGTATCGCCGGGCTAAACAGGTAGCCTTGCATCTGGCTGCAACCGAGCTGTCTCAAGATTTCGCGCTGCGCCTCGGTCTCGACACCTTCGGCGGTCGTCGCCATGTGGCGAGCCGTGGCCATAGTCACCACGGCTCGGACTATCGGTGAGGAATCCTCGGGCTCGCCAATATCGTTGATAAAGCTGCGGTCAATCTTGATCTTGTCGAATGGGAAGCGGTGCAAATAGCTAAGTGACGAATAGCCGGTGCCGAAATCGTCGAGCGCGATTCGCACGCCAAGGTCTCGGAGCTGTTGCAGGATCGTGAGCGCTTCCTCGTCATCGCGAATGAGGACAGTCTCGGTAACCTCCAGTTCGAGCCGTCCCGGCGCCAGGCCCGAATCGGCGAGCGCGGCTGCAACCTTCAAGGCCAGCGTCTTGGAGCGGAACTGCACCGGCGAGACATTGACTGCGACCCGGATCTGGCCCGGCCAGGTCGCGGCCTCTGTGCAAGCCTGATTCAGCACCCATTCGCCGATTTCGGCGATTAGTCCAGTCTCTTCTGCGACCGGGATGAACTCCGCAGGCGAAACGATGCCGCGTTCGGGATGCTGCCATCTCAGCAGCGCCTCGCAACCCGTGACAATATTGGCTGCGAGGTCGACCAGAGGCTGATAATGTACTTCGAACTCGCCGCGAACAAGCGCCTGGCGGAGTTCAAACTCAAGCTGACGCCGCTGACGGGCCTTAACGTCGTATTCGGTCGCGAAGAAGCGGTAGGTGCCACGTCCCTCGGATTTCGCCGCGTACATTGCGAGATCCGCGCGTCTTAGCAGGTCGTCGAGATTGTCGCCGTGATCTGGCGCAATCGCAATGCCGATGCTGGCGTCGGCCGGGATCTCCTGGCCCTTGCAGTTTACGGGTGCGCGCAGCGTCTTCAGGATCTGCTCTGCCAGCACTGTTAGGTTGGCCTGATCGCTTGTGCCTGCCCTGATGATCGCGAATTCATCGCCACCGAGCCGCGCCACGAGGTCGTTGGCGGTGATACAGCTGAGCAGGCGGTTTGCGACCTGGCGCAGCAGCTCGTCTCCGATTTCGTGGCCCAGAGAATCGTTGACGCCCTTGAACTCGTCGATGTCGATGTAGAGGATCGCGAATGGCTTTCCCTCGGCAAGCTCCGCGATCCGGCGTTCCAGATGTCCGCGCATCAACATGCGGTTGGGAAGATCAGTGAGCGCATCGTAATGCGCCATGTGCGCGATGCGCTCGTCGGCTCGGACGCGCTCGGTGACGTCCTCATGGGTGGCAAGCCATCCGCCGGAGATGGCCGGCTGGTTCCTGATCTCAATCAGCCGGCCAGCGGTTGTCTCGACCACTGAGCTCTGGATGCGGCCCATTGCGCTCAAAATGCCGTCGCAATAGGAATCGACATCGCCGTTGAACGACCCAGTATCGTGCCGGTGCTGGATTACGTCGCGGAGATGGGCACCGGGCTTCACGACGCTGGCCGACAGCCCATACATATCGACATAGCGGCGATTGCAAACGATGAGCCGCTCGTCCTGGTCGAACATCAACAGCCCCTGGGTCATGGTGTTCATTGCGGTGTCGAGCCGCTGCTTCTCCAAGGAGAGCCTGCGCGTTATCTGGCAGAAGGTCAGGTATAGCGTCAGAACAAGCAGCGCGGTCGACAGTACCGCGACCGTCACGAAGAATTTCGTCTGCGTGCGCCAAGTGGCAAGCGTCGCATTCAGCGTCTTGGTCGCGACCACGACAAGTGGCTCAACCGTCAACATGCGCGAGGCGACGATCCGCTCATTGCCGTCGATCGGGCTTGCGAGCTGAGTGATACCAAAGGATCGGTCGAAGACGGCCATCTGCTCGGTCGAACCCTTGCGGAAATTCTGGCCTATCATCGCGTCGACGCGCGGAATGCGTGCGAGCAGCTGGCCGCTCCGGTGGTGCATGGCAATGGAGGATTCATCGCCCAACCCGGTCGAGGCGAAGAAAGATTCCAGCCGCTCCGGCGTGATAGCGCGCGTAACGACGCCGAGAAATTCCCCATGGAGGCCGGATACGCGACGGGCGAACACGATTGCCGGTCCGCCGCCGAACCGGCCGGGAACAACCTCTACCTCTTCCTGCGAGACCGGGTTGTTCTTGAGCCGGTTGAAATAGCCGCGGTCGGAAATTGTGACATGCTCGACCGGCCAGCGCTTTGAGGAGTTGATCAGTACGCCATCGGAATCAAATACGTTGGCGCCCGCGACATCAGACCAGCCGCTGGCTTTGGCTCGGAGCATCTCGTGCATAGCAAGGGTCGCCATTTCGCCGCGGAACACATCGGGGGACTCGATGCCATGGCTCTCGATCTCTGCGATAATGCTCGTCTGCAGCACCGAGAAATCCTCGAATTCGCGATCAAAGTGCCGGGCCAGCAGCAGTACCGCGCTCTCCAGGCTGTCGCGTCCGCTTTCGATCGCGTTCTCTCGGAAGCGCTCGACGGTCAGGGCGGTGCCGATCGCGGTAGCAGCCATCAGCACGAAGCCGCCAACGATCAGCCACGTCAGCGGCGCCCCGCGCCAGCGGCGCAGCAGCGCACGCAGGCGCGTCGTCCATCGGATTGATGTGCCCATGCAGCCCTCCCCTGGGATGCAAGATGCAGCAAAGACGACAAGCTCCCGTTACTATCGACGGTTAGGAAATTGTAAATGGCAAACAACGCAGTGTTAGCCGACTTACGCCCCCTTCATGATCGTTCTGCGATCACCAGAGGTACGAACTGTTGCGGATCTCTTGGCAGCCAACCGTTAGGCAGAAGCGAGCCTCCTCGCCACCCGAAGAGCGCGTCACGTCCGAACGGAGCGCAGGAAGTGCGCGACCTCGTCCTTGAGTCGCGTCGAATCGCGCGACAGCAGCCTGGCAGATGACAGGAGCTGAGCCGATGCGCTGCCGGTTTCGGCTGCGCCGCGTTGCACGTCGGCGACGCCGGCACTGACCTCGCCGGTGCCCTGGGCCGCCTGCTGGATATTGCGAGCGATCTCGTGCGTCGCAGCGCCCTGCTGCTCCACCGCGGCGGACACGGCTGTCGCGATTTCGGACATACTGGAAATGGTGCCGCTGATATCCGTGATGGCCGCGACCGATTTTCCCGTGACGTCCTGCATCCCACTGACCTGGTGGCTGATCTCTTCAGTCGCCTTGGCGGTCTGTTCGGCCAGCGCCTTGACCTCGGCCGCCACCACGGCGAAACCGCGACCGGCATCGCCCGCGCGGGCTGCCTCTATCGTCGCATTGAGCGCCAGGAGGTTGGTTTGGCCTGCGATGCTGTTGATGAGATCGACGACGTCGCCGATCCGCGTGGCCGCCTGCGCCAGGCGTGCGATCTGCTCATTCGTGATCCCGGCCTGTCGCACGGCCTCGCCCGCGATGCGCGAGGACTCCTGCACTTGGCGGCCGACTTCGCCCACTGAGGCCGCCAATTCTTCGGAGGCGGATGCGACCGACTGGACATTGGTCGTCGCCTCCTCGGAGGCGGCGGCGACGCCGGTCGCTACACCTTGCGTGCGCTCGGCCGTTGCCGTTAGCGCGCTCGCCGATGCCTCGAGCTGGGTCGAGGCCGAGGAGACTGTCTGAACGATTTCGCCGACCGCAGCTTCGAACGCGTCGGCAAGCCGATGCATCTCGCGCCGCTGAAGATGGGCCTGCTGCCTCTCCTGTTCGGCCCTGGCTTCCTCTGCTTCCTTCTTGGCGATCAGCGCCTCCTTGAACACCTGCAGCGCGTCGGCCATCTGGCCGATCTCGGTGCGCTCGCCCCGGTGCGTCACGACGATCGATAGATCGCCGGAACTGAGGGCCTGCATCGGCGCGACGATCGTGGCGATGCCTTGCGAGACGTTTTTTACCAAGAAGAAGGCAACGAGGGCGCCGAGGACCCCTGCGATGGCCGCGATTGCCACTAGGGTGTTGAACGCACGGTTGTAGGCCGCCGCGGCCTCCGCGCCCGCCTCGTCCGCTCCCTTGTTATTAAGGTCGATAGCACTGGCCAGGACCTTATCGGCTTTCAGGCCGATGGCGTTGACGGAGGTGCTGTTGAGCTGGTTGGCTTCCTGGGGGAAACGGCCGACCGCGGCGCGGGACAAGCGCAGCACCTCCTGCGATCCCCTCATGTATTCGTTCCAGATACCGCGCCATTCGTCGAAGAGCGCACGCTCCTGCGGACTGGAGATGAGCTTCTCGTAGGTTGCGAGATTTGTCGCCATCCTTCCATTGACTTGCTCGATCCTTCCGTCAAAGTCCGCCTTGTCTTCCGCGCGTTCGGACAAGAGGTGCTGCCGCACGGCGTTGCGGTAGGTGATGCCGGTCGCACGCAGCTCGCCGAGCACGCGGACACTCGGAAGCCAGTTGGTGGCGATATCCACGACGGCGGTGTTGATCGCCTGCATCTTCCAGATCGCGAAAGCGCTGCTGGTGATCAGGGCCAGCAACATGCTGGCGACGACAACGGTAATCTTGGTTCGTATGGAAATGTTGGACAACATGGCATGGGCTCCGGAAAGCATCAAATCGACGACGCCCTCCGGTCGCAATGCATGTGACGGGCGGTCGTTCTCTCCCTCGCGCCGGGACCAATTGCAGACAAGCCCCATCTCTACGGATACCGTACCGATCTTCCTTTAAGCGATTCTTACTCGCTGGAGCTGTTTGACAGACTGCGGACAAACTTTGCGGGAATTTGGATAGGGTCATTGCCTAGGCTGGGTCGACACCGCTCCAGATTGCCCAG
Source organism: Bradyrhizobium sp. CB82 (assembly GCF_029714405.1). Lineage (NCBI taxonomy): Bacteria > Pseudomonadati > Pseudomonadota > Alphaproteobacteria > Hyphomicrobiales > Nitrobacteraceae > Bradyrhizobium > Bradyrhizobium sp. CB82. Next base: position 3,065,203 of record NZ_CP121650.1, read on the forward strand.
TTTGCGGAGTGGCTCGAAAAGCTCGGCATGTCCGCGTACCCGCCACGGGACGACCGACAAATATCCACGTTCGGCACTGGATCGGTCATAACGATGTCCAACCAATCAAGGGGATCCCCACGACGCGCCTGCCGCGCCGGTAGCGGCTAGATACGCCTTTTCGGGCTGGGGAGGGGTTTCCCCTCGGACCTTGACTTCCCGGCATTGCTTCGGCCTATCCGGGCGAGTGGAATGTCAAAAGGCGCAGTCACCTGATGGCATTTCGCAGTTTTTTCCACGGTTATTTAATTCCGAGCGCTCGATTTCAGGGATAGGAGCGTGGCTCAGTGACCCATGTTCTGCTCGACGCATCAATGATGGGTCGTGGGTGAGCCCGGGGGCGAAACCATCAATGATGGCAATTCCAATTTCTTTGCGTCGGTTTTCGGCGGTCGAGCTTGAGAATGCGCTTGAGGTACGCGAACAACATCTCGATCTTCTTGCGGAGCCGGCGCGAGGTGCCTCCCTCCCACGATCTCGCGATCTGGCGCGCCATGTCGCGAGCGCCGTCATAGATCGCGCGCGGCACTCTCCGTGAAGCCTGCTTGGGGCAACACCGAGCCTTCAATGCGCATCGATCACAATCGCGCTTGCTGGCGAGGTAAAGCATGGTGGCACCATCATTCACCAACCTTCCGGTTGTGGTAAGAACTTTGCCACCAGGGCAACGAAGATCGAGATGTTGTTCGCGTACCTCAAGCGCATTCTCAAGCTCAACCGTTTGCGCTTACGAGGTCCAAACGGCGCGCGCGACGAGTTCATCCTCGCAGCCACCGCCCAGAACCTTCGAAAGATGGCCTAGCTGATCCCGATGCCCACCCCGAGGCTCGCATAGGGTCGCAGTTCGGCACGTCGCGACGGAGCTATTAAAACGAAGTACTGCCGGCCTTTTCCAACGGAATCGAGCGAAAAGCCGACACCCCAATCCGCATCTCCCGGCTGAGGAAATCTCCGCGACATGGCTCGCGCGGGCAGCCGTACGCGTGTTTTCAATGCCGCCCGCTATTTCTAAGCCCCGCCTCGGAAAATGAGCGGCTGCGCTCCTAAAGCGCACGGAAGTGTAAGCTAGCGCGTGCTCGGCTCTTCCGACGAACGGTGACTACACCGAAACGATGGCGCGCGTTAGCCGACGTTAGCGATCGTGCATTCCGGGGCTAGAAAGCGGAAGTGGGCGTCTCCTTGACCCCATTCGGATTACCTGCCCGTTTACCCGTACAACCTCGGCGAGAATAGACTGCTTGACTAGAAGGGGAGAACTGTCGCGAAATGGAGGGGTTTAATTGCAATGACCCGTCTCGGCCTACGGTTTATATAACCGCTGGTCGAGAGCCGCCCCGGCAAGGCGATGAATCAAGCTCTTTATCTGCTCGTTCTGTTGTGCACAAGGAACGTACGGTAGCGGAGCCAGTCTCCAGGGTGAGTGGCGGCATAGCGGAGTTCATCTACCCTCTATTGTAATATACCGAGCGATTACGCCTATTCGCATTTTGTCTTCTGGTGTCCTACTGACCCGATAAGCCCATTCAGTACCGCCATACTCGTATTGAGAAACGAACGACGCGCGAGAACGATAGTTCGGAAGCCGTCCGTCACCGAAAAATCGGACAGGCGCTTGAGCAAAGCGGCGTGATCTGTCGTAGATCTTCCGGTAACTCACGCTTAAATGCCTCAATTCTGGTATGTCGATGATGCGAATTGGGTACGTCGATGGTGCGTCACAGTTCGATGCGTTTGGCTGTCGCAAAATCTCTCGTTCCCTTTTCTTTGCTTTCGAAGGTGCTTGTCGGGCCCTGGTTGAAATCCCAAGCGCGCGAGATCTGTTCTCGGCACGTCTCTCGCGTGAGTGAAGGTGGTGTAATCCACTTAGTCCTCGACAATGTATCACTGGAAATGTGTCGCCCAGGTTTGAGGGACCATCGGCGCGAGAGTGCGATGAGGTCCGCACAGTAAGCCCGGGAACGCCGGGGAAGGCGCAGGGTGTGTTTTCGTCCCAACCCGCTACCGCCTAGCCCCTCTCTCCGGAAAGTGAGCCGGTGCGCTTCTAAAGCCCGTCGGGGTGTAATCTAGAACGGCGGCTTAGCTCGTTCCCCTATCATCGGCGGCTGTCGCGAAAGAGATTCCGCGCGTTAGCGAGCGTCCCCGTCCCATATCGGTTGTTTCCGGGCGAGAAGACGCGGAGTGTCATCCACGTTCGTTCGGCCGCAACCGTCGCGAGCTGAACTTGGAGGACCTCTCGGGAAGGCCTCGATGCGATACTCGCGGGGGCTTAACCGGGGGTCGTCGGTATGCGCCGTGGATTCTTTGAGTCAAATCAATCAGGGTAGGCGGTTAAGAAAACCGCCTGCCATCAGCGAAACCAGCCGGTTTGCTACGCGTGTGAGCAGCATATTGGCTGCCTCGTAGAGATGTTTCGCGCGGCTGCACTTCTCCACAGAAGGTCCGAAACCAGCTGGCTAGGCCGTGCACCCTAAACTTGATGGTGTGACGCGATGATGTCCGCTTCGCTCACAAATCGACCGAGATCGTGCGGCGGCGCAATATGTCGCGAAGGCCGAAGTTCGGACTCTTGCACTGGGCAGAAAGGTTCTATTCGATAGCCTAATCGGCGTGGGCTAACACCGCCGGCGATCTCTCGGCATTAAGGAACGCACAATTACAGCTTCGAAAAAGTCGCTTGGATTGCTCGCTTGCTGATCCTATCCCGACGAATTTCTGGGATGCCCCGCCGCTACGCCACACGCTGCGATCGGCTGGAAGTGGAGAGCAACTGCATTACCGATCTGGAGCAAATCGCTTTGCTGAATAGAAAGCCTTGCGCCTGATGCACACCGTGTCTCGTTGCCGCCAACGCCTGAGCTTCCGTTTCGATTCCCTCTGCCGTAGTGCACAAATTAAGGCCTCCGCAGAGGCCGATGATTGCTCGCATGAAGATATCGCTCTCGCTGGTCATGCCAAGCTCTTGAACAAATCGTCTATCGATCTTGAGTTTGTCAAACCGCAATTCATACAGATGAGAGAGGCTCGAGTATCCGGTACCGAAATCATCGATAGCTATACGGACGCCCGAGTTGCGCAAAGTCTCTATCGCGTGCCGCGTAGCATCGATGTCTGTCACTATCGCGTTCTCAGTAATTTCCGCTTCGAGGCGATGCGCTGGCAGGCCAGTGTCGCTCAAAATTGACAGCACCTCATCCGCAAAACGCCTGTCGCTGAGCTGAGACGGCGAAAAATTGAACGACAGGGTAATCTCGTCGGGCCAAGTCAAGGCGTCGCGGCAGGCATCGCCCAAAAGCCGTCTCGACAACAACTCCATCTGACCCAGTTCCTCGGCAACCGGAATGAATTTATCCGGCGGTATGAAGCCAGTCACCGGATGCTGCCACCTTGCCAAGGCCTCAAAGCCGACAATCTGTCTTGATTTCAAATCAACGATCGGCTGGTAATACGGTTGAATTTCATGTTTTCCGATTGCTGCCACCAAGTCCAATTCCAGGAGAGATCGTTCGCGAACGTGTGCGTCCATCATTGGATCAAAGAAGCAATATTCAGCTCGATTATTTCTCGCGCGAGATAGTGCAACATGCGCACATCTGAGAAGCTCGTCGACAGTGACTTGACCTCGGCCAGCTTGAGCTATGCCGACATTTGCGCCAAGGCTGAGATGCTCGATCCCGATTTGAACGGGCTCCTTCACATCCTCAACGAGTGACGATGCTATTTTGCTGGCGACTTCTGGATCTACGTGTGACAAGGATAGAGCAAATTCGTCATCGCCAATTCGCGCAAATAAACTCTCGCAGTCAATCCGGTCTTGCAACCGCCTAGCCACCTGCAAGAGCGCAGCGTCGCATCCAAGATGGCCATACACGTCATGAAGCCTCTTGAATTGACTAAGGCCCAATAACAATACCGTCATTCTGCTGTTGGGGCGCCTCAACCGGGCACTCGCTTCGACTTCAAATTTCGCCCGGTTTGGCAACTGGGTCAACGGGTCACGCATCGAAACGTCATGGGCGTGCTGCTCAGCTGCGACGCGTCGGACCCGTTCGTTCCTTTGGTCTATGATGCGACGGATGCTGAATACGACCAACGCAATCCCGACAAAGTACAAGAATAGCGGCTGCTCCTGCTGCGCGCCGAGGATTGAGAACCCGCCCCAGTCCATCATGGCCAAGTGGTACGAAATGACGGATATGGAAAAAATCACCAAAGCGTCGATGATTTCGCGCGGCGCGATTTTCAATAGCTTGGAACCAAGAAAATGCGTGTGACTCAAGGCACCCTCCACATAAGTACCGCCGCCAATATGACGCACATGGAGCAAACCGTGATAAACAATCATTTCAATAGATTTAAACGCACTTACGAAAAGTTCGAATGAGGACCGACCAAAGCTCACCCAAGTTACCTATCTGTCTGTTGGTAAGTCGATCCTTAAAGTCCAGCCCCAAGCATCGAGAACGCTCTTCATCGATTTCTTTAGACATATCTCCCTTAACGGGGGGCACGATGAAAAAACCGGCTGTCGCACGTCGGCGCGTAAGACGGGGAAGATAGAGTTTCCCGGCGGGCCTTCAGCTGCATGGTCAGAAATTTGTCCGAACAAGGCGCGGCATTGGACGTAGCGAGTTCGATCCGCATCCCTCCTTATTTCACCTTGGTCATTCCGATGAGGGCTCTCGCTTCTATTGCGATAGGGTGTGGCGCAGCGATCGCAGGATTGATGTCGCTTTCGCGACCTGAAGCGCATACGACATGCAAGGCACCGCGATCGACCTATCGTTCCGACATACAAAAAGGCCAGCGTTGCAAGCCCTCGGAGAGTTTCGGCGTTTCGTCGGCGTTTCGCCGACAACCTGCCGCATGTCGGCATCGCGCGAAACGTCCCTGGCCTGCATCAACTCCAACGTGGTCAAAGCCCTCGGTGAACCGTAAGCGTGTAGGTGCTCCCACGTAGCGGATGATGTTCGATTGTCAGAGAATCCCCTGGTGATTTGTTTGCCAGGAGCTCATGTGAGCGAACATACCTCTGACACCAAGAATTTCGAAGTTATCAGGGCCATACCCGAGCGGCTTGCGGTCAGTCCGGGGCGGAGCTATCGCACCTGGTCGCGGGAGGCGAAGGAACGGAACGTCAAGGAAACGTTTGCGCTTGGGGCGAACGTGTCGGTGATCGCGCGATCTCACGGGCTCGATCCATCGCAGTTGTTTGCGTGGCGACGCAAGGCGCTGGCCTCGGGACTGGTCGCACCGGTTTCTGGGGCGCGAGGCCAGGCAGTCAAGTTCGCGCGGTTTGATGCGGTGACGAGCGACCTGGTGGAGATCGCGATAGGCGATGTTGTGGTCCGTGTCGGCAGCGATGTAGAGCCTGAGCGACTTGCTGCCGTAATCCGGGCGGTTCGGCAGGCATGATCCCGGCAGGCGTTCAGGTTTACGTGGCCAGCACGCCGGTCGACTTCCGCAAGGGAGCGATCGGTTTGATGGCTTTGGTGCGCGATGGTGGCATCGATCCGTTCTCAGGGGCGCTCCACGTCTTCCGCTCGAAGCGAGCGGACAAAATTAAGATCGTGTGGTTTGATGGAACTGGGGTTTGCCTTTTTGCCAAGACGCTTGGAAACGGCGTTCTGCTGGCCGAAGATTGCGCCGACCCGGGTGCGGCTGAACCATGCGCAATTGCTCGCGCTGATCGATGGGCTGGACTGGACGAAGGTGCGTCCGGTGGCGGTGAAGCGCCCGGAATCGGTGGGCTGACGACCTGCGGCGAATTGAATCAGGGCGGCTGAAAGGTTTGGAAGATTGGCGGCGACTCTGCTGGGATGGCGGCGATGACGACGCCCGTTGCAGAGCTTCCGACGACCCTTGCCGAAGCCCATGCGCTGATCCTCGCCTTGGCGGCAGAGCGGGCGGCGATCGAGGCCGAGAACAGCCGCATCGCCTCCGAGATTGCAACACTGACAGCGGCCAACGCCGATCTTGCTGCGGTCAACCAGACGGCCGACGCGCGGATCGTGGAGCTGACGGCGCTCGTGAAGATGTTGGAGCGCACGCTCTACGGCACGCGCTCGGAACGCTTGCGTAGCGACACGCCGAGCGATGAGCAGGTCGCCTTCGTATTTGATGAGATCGCCACCGGCGTGGCGGCCATTGAAGCCGAACTGGCCAAGGCAGGCGGCCAGGACAAGCCGAAACGCGCGTCACGGCCGCGCAAGGAGTTCAGCGCGCCTGGAGCGGGTGGAGATCGTCGTCGAGCCCGAGGTGCCCCCTGGTTGCGAGGGGTTGGAGAAGGTCCTGATCGGCGAGGACGTGTCGAAGCGCCTGGACGTGACGCCGGCCAAGTTCCGGGTGATTGTGACGCGTCGCCCGAAATACGCGTATCGCAACCGCGATGGCGTGGTTCAGGCGCCAGCGCCGCCGCATCTGATCGAGAGCGGCCTTCCGACCGAAGCGCTTCTCGCCCAGATCGCGGTGGCCAAATATGCCGATGGGCTGCCGCTCTACCGGCAGGAAGCGATCTACGCGCGTGACGGTGTCGATCTCGACCGATCGCTGATGGCGCAATGGATGGGCAAGGTCGGCTTCGAATTGCAGCCGCTGGCCGACTATGTGCTGGAGAAGATCAAGCAGGGCGAACGGGTCTTCGCCGACGAGACGACCCTGCCAACGCTCGCTCCCGGATCCGGCAAGACACAAAAGGCCTGGCTGTGGGCCTATGCGCGCGACGATCGGCCATTTGGCGGCATCGGTCCACCGATGGTCGCCTATCGCTTTGAGGACAGTCGGGGCGGCGAATGCGTCGAGCGACATCTGGCGGGCTTTACCGGCATCCTGCAGGTCGACGGCTATGCCGCCTACAATCGGCTCGCCAGGTCAGCGCGTGCCAATGAGGGAGTGACGCTGGCAGCGTGCTTTGCCCACGTCAGGAGACGGTTCTACGAGCTTCACGTCAACGAGAGCTCGCACCTGGCGACCCAGACCGTCACCACCATGGCCGGGCTGTGGGAGATCGAGGCCGACATCCGCGGCCAGGATCCTGAGATGCGGGTGAAAGCGCGCCAGGAAAAGTCCGCCGCTATCGTCGCGGGGCTCTTCGATCTGTGGGACAAGGAGCTGCCGCGCCTGTCGGGCAAATCCAAACTCGCCGAGGCGATCCGCTATGCCACATCCAGACGCACCGCCCTCGAGCGCTTTCTAAGCGACGGCCGTATCGAGATCGACTCCAACACCGTCGAGCGGGAAATCCGGCCGCAAACCATCACAAGAAAAAATGCGCTCTTTGCGGGCAGCCATGGCGGCGGCCGGACCTGGGCGACCATCGCCACGCTTCTGCAGACCGCGAAGATGAATGATGTCGATCCGCAGGCCTGGCTCACGCAAACTCTCGAACGGATCGCGCAGAGCTGGCCGATCTCTCAGATCGATGCTCTCATGCCTTGGCACTTCAAAGCCTGAACGGCCTCAGCTTGGCGCTTACGGTGAACCAATCAACTGAGCGAGCAGTTCGCGAGCTTGTTGCGGCTTCCCCTGATCACGCCAGCGCTGCGCTAGCTCGTCGCGGCTTGCGCAGCTCCCAGGATTCCGGATGCTGTGCACCTGTCTAGAGCACCGCTTCTGGAGGACCGGTTTGGGCCAAAACGCGAAGAACTCAAGGTGAGCAAATCTAGTCCGCTATGCCCCGCTGGGCGGAGCTCGATGAGGCCTGCCGCAACTTCGCTGATGGGCACAAAAGCGCCCGTCGAGAGATTTGCCATTCGCTTCCGGTCAACTTTAGTGAGCAGACGATCTGGCAGCGCGTCCGCAGTTCCTTTGTCGGTCGGAGTAAGAAACCGCTAACCCTGAGCATTGCCAAACGCCAGACTATTGGTAGGAAAAGGCGCCTTCGCGCGGTCTTTTGTCTTACCACTTAGTGCTTTCGTAACAGCGAAGCTGCGACACTTAGCCTTTCATCGAAAGGTTTTGTCATGGTCATGGACGAGAAGGTGAAGATCAGGTGCCCGGCCTGCACACGCGTATTCCGAGAGAAAGCCAACCGAGTCCGTGATGGTTTGCAGGTCAACTGCCACAACTGCAATAAGCTCATAACCCTATCCAAAGAGACAGAAGACCCTTTCCTTCGACGGGCATTGAAGACTGCGCGGGAAATGCGAGCCGCCGAGCAGGACGGGATAGCCGCCCAGGTTTACAAAGGCGCCGCCTCCGCACCACCGCGCGAAGCGCCTTAGCGGGACGCGGCCTTGCTCTGGAACTCAAAGCGTCGCAGCATGTCTCTTGTGGTTCAATCTCGACATTCTTGCGCGCCAACTGAAGCGACGGGCCACTTCCGGACTCATGCATCGCAGCAAACGGCATCCTATTCGATCACCTCGTCGGCTGCGATGATCAGCGAAGTTGGAACAGTAAGGCCGAGTGCTTTCGCTGCTTTGAGATTGATCACTAGCTTGAGGCGCGTGGGCTGTTCGACGGGCAGATCGGCGGGCTTCGCGCCCTTCAAGATCTTATCGACATAACCAACCGCTTTTCGAAGGTAATCGGGAACGTTTTGCCCATACGACATCAACATTCCGTATGGCACCATTTCGGCGATGACTGACATCGTCGGCATCCCGCTCGCCAATGCCGACACACCGACACGCGCCCGTTCGTTGGACAGCATCGATCCGGTTACGAACGCGGCGTCGAAACCGTCCTGTGCAATTGCGGAAAATGCCTGCTCGATCGCGTCCGGTGCCCTCACCTCGACTGGACGTAGCACAAGGCCTAGAGCGTTCGCCGCATTCGAATAAGGTGTGATGGCGCTTGTAGAAATCGGATCATTCGGGTCAATGAGCAGTGCGACACGGTTGAGGTTTGGGACCGCTTCCTTCATGAGACCCAAACGTTTGCCGGGAACGCCGCCAAACATGATCGAGAGCCAGGTCATGTTGCCGCCCGGGTGCGCCAGACTCTCAACGAGACCGGCACCGACTGGGTCCGGCACGATGACAAAAACTGTTGGGATTGTGCTCGTGGCTTGCTTGACCTCTATCGCACCCATTTGGGTCGTGGCGATGATGACATCGACCTTGTTGTCGACCAGATCCCGCGCGAGGGCGCGAAATCGGTCCGCCTGTTCGGCGGGAAAGCGATGGAGGAACGCAACGTTCTTGCCTTCGATGTAACCAAGATCGCTGAATGCCTTGGTCAGCACATCGAGATATACTTTCTCTTCGTCTGCGCTGCCCGCATGCCAGAGCACACCGATCTTCGCAATTTTAGGGCTTGGCCCCATCTGCTGGGCGCGCGCTGCAAGCGGCCAAGCCGCGGCCGTTCCAACAAGCCGAATGAAGTCCCGCCGCTTCATGATTAGCCCCGAGCCACGGAAAACCAAACCTAACAGAGGCGCTGGAGTCTGTTAAGTATCGGTCGCGCCTTACCGCACCTCACTACAGCAGGAGTCTGCTGCGCCGCGAGATTTCAGCCCAGCACCATGACTGCTCAGGGTCTTGGCCGCGTGAAAACGTTTCAATGCGGGGGGCGCCGCTTTGAACAGCCCCATGGGGTCCGGATTGACGCCGAAATGGCATAATTTCCGGCGAGGCGCCGGAAGCCAGCCCGATGGCTTGCCCGAGCCGCTGTGATCGATGATGAGGTTGGCGGCACGCGCGCGACAGCGCTCCTGCCTCATGCCTGAATCGCCGCGATCAGCGCACCAGCACCCATGATGTTCATCACGCGCGTGAGATTGTAGGCGAGCACGTGCAGCTGACTTTCGGCAAGCGCTTCGTCAAGAAGTGCGCCGCGCCCATGCGCATCTTCAGTGTGCCGAACGGATGCTCGACCGTCTCGTGACGGCGACGCATCGCCTGAGGATCAGCGTCGAGCCGCCTCTGGGCATCCTCCATGACGTGCTCATGCTCCCAACGAGAGATGACGCGGTTTTTGGCCGTGGTGCAGCGCGCCTTCAGTAGGCAACTCCCACAAGCTTTCGTGACGTATCGCCGAATGGTGCGTTCGCCATCCACTGTTGTGAGCCAATATGCCAGCAACTCGCCAGCCGGGCAGCGATACACATCCTGTTTGGCCAGATAGGCGAAGTCGTGCTTTCCAAACTTGCCCTTCGCCTCCATGCCGGTCGTGTTTGGCTTCGGTAGAGTCACAAGGATATCAGCGTCGGCGCAAGCCTTGATCTCCTCGCCTGTGTAATAGCCGCGATCGGCCACCGCCTCGAGCTTGTCGACGCCGAGCACGGCCTTGGCCTGTTTGCCCATGTTTGCCAGTTGAGCGCGATCCGAGCCGCTATTCGTTACTTCGTGCGCGATGATGAGGTGATGCTCGGTATCTACGGCAACCTGCACATTGTAGCCAACGACGCCCGAGCCACGGCCACTCGTTGCCATGGACCGACTGTCGGGATCGGTCAGCGAGATCTGTTGATCTGGTGATGCCAGCATCGCCTCTTCGTAGGCTTCGAGCTTGTGCATCTCGCTCTTGAGCTTGGTGAGCTTTTCCTTCAGATGCGCCGTCTTCGCGGCGAGAGTCTCAGATGGCTCCTGCAGATCTGCCGTGTCGAGCTGTGCGAGATCGCGCGACACGCTCTCCTCCAGTTGCTGGCGACGGCGCTCGACCTTGCCCTTTGTGAAGTTCTTGTCACGCGTGTTGACCGCCTTGAACTTCGATCCGTCGATGGCGACGCTCGCCTGCGTCAGCAATCCCATCCGCCGGCAAAGCTCAACGAACTTCGCGCACACCTTCTTGATACCGAGGCCGTTGTCGCGACGAAAGTCGGCGATCGTCTTGTCGTCGGGCGAAAGCCGTTGTAACAGCCAGATCACCTCGAGATTGCGTCTTGCCTCGCGTTCCAGCCGGCGGCTCGACTGGATGCGGTTGAGATAGCCGTAGATGTACAGCTTGAGCAGCACCGCTGGATGATAGCCGGGTCGCCCGGTCGCCGACGGTTCGATGTCCTCAAAACCCATCTCGTCGAGATCAAGTGCTTCGACAAACGCATCGACAACGCGAACAGGATTGCTCTCACCGACCCAATCATCGAGGCATTCCGGCAACAACGTCGATTGATCGCGATCCGCGCCTTCAATGAACCGTCGCATCGATCGTCTCCGAAAACCCCGAGACGATCTCTATCTGACTCGTTGCTTTCACGCAGCCAGGGTCATAAGCGCCATTTGGCCGCTCGGCCGGCTGCTTCCGGTCTACCACGATAGCCGACAACAGGGACGCCGGCCGGACCAGCGCCTTGGGGGCCAACAGCCGACATTCAGGAGAGTTAGAGTGCCGGTCTTGAAGCCTTGAAGATGTACCTATTGCTGCTGAAAAAATATCGGCCAGCTTCATTCAAAGGCGCGAACTCGCTAAGCCAATCATTGAGGTCGCTCGCCGAAACATCTCCGCGTCCTCCCACGAACTTTTCTATGATTGTTGACAGTCCTTTGCTGTAGCTATCATCGTCGTAACTCAGGTTGAGGAGCGAGTATACGAAAGCATCATTAAGTCGAAATCCAGCATTTTTGAGCCTGTGCGGCATCGTTCCCGGTAGACGCGGGTGGGCACAATGCGCCTCCCACGATTTCAAAACAGCCGCCATTCGTTTCGCGTCGTCGGAATACCACACGAGAGCATCCCAATCAGTGGTGATGAAGATTGTTCGCCCGTCCGGCTTTAGAACGCGAAAAGCCTCCGACAAGACCACGTCAACATCGGCGATATACTCAGCAACCTGCCGTGCACACCACAACGTCAAAAGACGCATCAGATTGACGGAGTTTGGTCGCATCACCGACCTCGTATGACAACCATGAGGGATGCTCTCGTCGAGCGCAAAGTTCTACGAGATCAGGCGAGATATCGATACCGACCACAGCTCCGTGGCGGCCAACAATTTCGCTCATTTCTTCGCACAGAAAACCCGGGCCACATCCGATATCGAGGACTTTTTCACCAGTCGATAAATTGAGGTGTCGAATTGTCTCGCGCCGCTGCGCAACGATGTCCTTGGTACGATATGTCTTTTCGAGGTGCCGCGCAGCTTCAGCCGTGAATGTTAGTCCACTCATGTGGTATTCCCTCCACACAGATAGCCCGATGGGAAGCGATCCAAAGACTTACGCGCGTCAAATGGTAGCTATTCTTCAAACTGGCCGATAGGTCTGAAATGGTCATCGCGTCGACGGCCATGACCGCGACCACGTCGGTCTACCCCAAAGAGCCAACGCCAGGGCGAGGGTTGAGCTTCGACGCCAACATCGGACATAGCAAGCGTCATGGCGGCTGCACGAGTCATCCGATGGATTTAGCCGATCGGCAGACGGCTTGAAATTCCTCCGAGACCCAACCGAGCAGGAACAGGCTCCAAAGATTCGTGTTGGTTTGTGCGGGGACGGGGATGGAACGGTTGCAGGCACAACACGCGTTTCGAAAGGTCCTTCTAGCGAGACAAGCTGTGCCAACGGGAGTCCAAAGATGACGAAGCACCGCTGTTTTGTTTGCGGTGTGCTTGCTGGGATCACAATCCTACATTTCGGCGCATCTGCGGAGATTGCTAAGCCAAATACCACCACCGTCCCTGCTGCCAGTTCCGCGCCACACAAAACAGACGGACAAAGCCCAAGGAATATTGAGGAGGAATGCGAAGCTGAATGGAGAGCTGATAAGGAAGCCAAGATGAAACGCGGTTTGACGGAAGATCGTTATGTCGAACAGTGTAGCGTGAAAGACGACGTGCCGACTATTCCCTCTGAGAACGGCGCTCCCTCCGTTGCACCCCATAGACCCCCTGCTAAAGAACGATAGCAGCTTTCGCGCGTGCACCAGCCTACTGGGTTGAGTGCTAGAGGCGCAATGTCAGGCAATTGCGTCGCTTGCAGCATTTGGAACAGGGATCAACTCTATGCGAGCGCAATTTCGAGCCGCTAATTATCACACCCTCCGCGTTATAATGGGAGGTATGCAGGGGTCGATTAAAGCTATTAAAGCTGGAGAGCACGACAAGAGTTCGTCCGCTCGCAATTGGTCTGCTGATGGTCGAGCATGTCCCCATTGATCTCCGTCGTCGCGCACTGTTGAGCGCTGCGGGAGTGCTGACTATCGAAGGGGTTCTTTTGGCGACGACCGCATCGGGTCAGACGTCCTCTGCTCCCAAGATGAAAATCGGCGTGATTGGCGCAGGCCATATCGGCGGCACGATCGGTGGCCTCTGGGCCAGGGCCGGCCATGCCGTCTTCTTCTCATCACGCCATCCGGAGCAATTGCAGGACCTCGTTGCACGGCTTGGCCCTCTTGCACAGTCCGGCACTGTCGATCAGGCGATTGCGTTTGGCGACGTTGTCTTGATCGCCGTACCTTACGGCGCAGTGCCGCAGATCGGCAGAGATTACAGCAAATTGTTGGCGGGGAAGATCGTGCTCGACGCCAATAATGCTGTCGCCAGCCGCGACGGCGCCATTGCCGAGGAGGTCGAGCATAATGGCATCGGAGTTACCTCACAGAAATATCTGCCCGGCGCGCGGCTGGTGCGCGCCTTCAACACGCTGTCTTACATGATCTTCGAACGCGAAGCGAACCGCACTGCCCCGAGGCTCGCGGTCCCGATCGCGGGCGATGATCAGGAAGCCGTCGGGGTCGCGGCGCGACTGGTGCGTGATGCCGGGTTTGACCCGGTGGAGGTCGGCAAACTGGCCGACGCGAGCCGCTTCCAGCGCGGCGCGCCGGGATATGGCCAGAACGTGAGCGCCGCGGAGCTCAGGCATAAGCTGTCGCTGACACCATGACGGCTTCTACGGCAGCTCTCGGGGGCTGGTTGCACCGCACAGTGCCCGGCACCGCGCAAGAACGGGGGGCAGCGCTGTGGTCATTCGCGTATTTCTTCACCCTGCTTGCCGGTTATTATGTGCTGCGTCCGCTGCGCGATCAGATGGGTATTGCCGGCGGGACCAAAAACCTGCCCTGGCTGTTCACGGCCACGTTTGTCAGCCTGCTCGTCGCACAGCCGCTCTACGGCGCGCTGGTAGCGAGGCTGCCGCGGGTCAGATTTATTCCCATCGTCTACCACTTCTTCGTCGCCAACCTGGTCCTGTTTTGGCTGTTGCTGTTTTTCGACATCGAAAACGTGACGGTGGCGCGCGTGTTTTTCGTTTGGGTCAGCGTCTTCAATTTGTTCGCGGTCGCGGTGTTCTGGTCGTTCATGGCCGATCTGTTTACGTCAGAGCAGGGCAAGCGGCTGTTCGGGTTCATCGGCGCCGGAGGAACGGCAGGCGCGCTTCTTGGTCCCGTCATCACAATCTGGCTCTCGGGGCCGCTCGGTCCGGTCAACCTGCTGATCGCGGCCGCTATTTTCCTCGAACTCGCTGTGCTCTGTGTGCATCGAATTGAACAAATGGCGGATCCGCCGGCGGCAGTCGATGCTCGAGCTCAGCGCATTGGCGGCAGCGCGTTCGCGGGATTGTCCGAATTGATGCGGTCGCCTTATCTACTCGGCGTGGCCGGCTGGGTCAGCCTGCTCTCGTTCGGCGCGACGATTGCCTATTTCGCGCAGGCCAACATCGTTTCGACGACGTTCCATAACGCGACAGCGCAAACGCGTCTGTTCGCAGGTATCGATCTCGCGGTGGGCCTGCTGAGCCTGGCGACACAGGTATTTGCCACCGCCACGTTCCTCAAGCGCTTCGGCACCGGAATCGCCGCCGCAGCTTTGCCCGCTATCTATGTCGTGGGATTCGCAGCGCTGGCGATGGCGCCGAGCCTGTCCGTGGTGGTGACACTCCAGGTCACACAACGCTGGATGAACTTCGCAATCGCCAATCCGGCACGCCAATTGTTCTTCACCGTGGTTGGGCGCGAGGAAAAATATAAGGCCAAAAACCTGATCGATGTGGTGATCTATCGCGGCTCGGACGCGTTGTACGGCTGGGTCTACGAAAGCCTGCAGGCGTTGGGGCTGAAGCTTGGCGCCATTGCGCTGTGTGCGCTGCCGGTCGCGGCGGGATGGCTCTTCCTCTCAACCGCACTGGGACGAACGCAGGAGGGCCTTGCAACAAGAAGTGATGATCAAGGAGCGCCGGAATGGCAATCCGAACGAGTCGGCGAATAACTCGCCAAATCACCCGCCGCGACTTTGCCGCACTAGCCGGCGGACTCCTGCTGTCGACCAAAGCAGCTGCCCAAACCGAGCCACCGCTTCTCACCCGCCCGATTCCTGGCAGCGGCGAGCGCATTCCCGCAGTTGGTCTTGGGACCGCCTATGTTTTTGACGAGAATAATGAAACAACGCGGAGCAAGGCCGATGCAGTCGTACAGGCGCTGATCAAGAATGGCGGACGACTCATCGACACCGCCTCGACCTATGGCGATGCGGAAAGCGTGCTGGGCGAGGTTACCGCAACTGCCGGCTTGCGCGACAAACTCTTCATTGCCACTAAGCTCGAGTCGCCTGATTCCAAGGAACTCAGGCGATCATTGGCCCGACTGAAGACTCCAAGCGTCGATCTGCTGCAGCTCCACAATGTCAGGAGCAAGCAGCAATCTCTCCAACGCTTCCGGGAGTGGAAGAAACAAGGCGTGTGCCGTTATGTCGGCATCACTTCGACATTCCGCCGCGACTATCCCGCGGTCGAGGCCGTGCTTGAACGGGAGAAGCCTGATTTCGTGCAGATCGACTATTCCCTGGATAACCGCGGGGCTGAGAAACTATCCTGCCACTGGCCGCCGAAATCAGAGCCGGCGTGTTGACCGCCGTGCCTTACGGCAATGGCAGATTATTCCACGGCAAGGAATTGCCGGACTGGGCGCGGGTGTTCGCGAGCTCGTGGGGGCAGTTTTTCCTGAAATATTTGCTAGGCGATCCGAGCGTGACCGCAGTGATCCCGGGGACCGGCGATCCCGGCCACATGGCGGACAATGCCGGCGCGATGCGCGGCCCATTGCCCGATCCCGATCAACGTCGTCGGATGGTCGAGTTCATCGAAGCGCTTTGATCGATGACCGATGTGCTGGCATAGCCCCATAGATTCCGGCCTGGGTTAAAATCAAATAGCCGCATTCCGTCAGCTGTCGTTCAGGGTGGCTTTTCGTATTTAATTCCGACGTTGTGCCCACGAACCGGAGAGCTTGGTCAACGGGAAGTCGCCTAGACGTCGGCAGTAGCAAGGTCTCCAATGGGTCAATCTCGCTTGTAGTTGGCCAGTCACGTCCGACTACACCCAACATCAGACGTGCCGCTGCACTGCGCCTATCCGGCGATGCGAGCCAGGATTATCTGACAGACGTCATCCGCGACGAACTGACCACCGGGTTCTCGCGTTTTCGGGACAATTTCGTCATCTCCCGCTCGACCGCTTTCACTTACAAGGGCAAGCCAATCGACGTGCGGCAGATCGGCAAGGATCTAGGTGTGCGCTATGTGCTGGAAGGCAGCGTGCAGCCGAGTGGCGACGGCTGCGCGTGCATGCCCAGCTCATCGATACCGAGAGCGGTGCGCACCTCTGGGCTGACCAGTTTGACGAGAATCGCTCCGTTGGCGAACTCGGCAGTCAGCACGGCGACTATTCTGAAAAGCAGAAAGCGATGTAACGCCGCACCCACTAGCGCGGCACTAACGCGCCCTAGTGAGGACGCTTCTGGCATTCTAACGAGAGTTCGCGCTCAACCTCGTCGGCGAGCCTCGAGAGGTGCATGGCTAGTCGCCTGAACATGTCGCGCTTGCTGCTGTCGGTCGCGAGCGTCGCGATGACCTGGCAATCGGCGGCGTCCTGTCGCAGCTTTTCGAGATGGGTCCGATAATCGCGCATCACCGCATCTTCCGACATTCAACGCGGCGTTAGGCTTCCAAGAGGGCAGCCTCAACGCTGCGGAAAGGGGATCTGTAACGCTGGGGACTGCCCTCCCACTCCCTCCTTGGAGGGGTTTTGACCTAACTCCTGAGCTGGGGCCTCGTTCCGGGACGGAGGGTTCCAGCATGTTGGGAAACCTTATGAGCTTGAAGAAGTCAGGAATAACGTGGCCGAGCGTCACTTCTCGCGGCGTGATGTCGCCCCTCAGCTGAAGCAGCTCCGTCGGAAATCGAACCTGCTGGGCAAGCACAAGGCGGTCAGGATGAGCAGGCTGCCGAAGAAAATCAGGGGTCGGTAGGGTATTGCTTGCGCAGCAGCTCTACCGCAGCCGCGCAATAGGCGTCCCAGTCGGGATCCAGAATGTCGACGGCGCAGAACTCCAAATTGGGCTCGTAGCCGCGCCACAGGTGAAAGGTGCGGCCCCTGATGCGCCGGATGGCCCAAGCCTCGCCGCGGACTGTCAGCCAGATGTGGTCGTCGTGCTGTTCGCTCACTGGCTCCTGATCCAGATATCGACGTTGCTGCAGTCAGCCTGCGGCCCGGCGTTGCTATTCATCCGTTCAAGGCTGACGGCTCTCGCGCAAAAGAGAAAAGGCCCGGCATCGCTGCCGGGCCGAAAGGTGCCCCCGACTGCTGGAAGAAAAGCCATCAACCGAGTGAAGATGTGACGGGATTTTGAGCCCTCCCAAGCGAGACGTCAACGACGTTCGCTTGTTAGTTGTTGCCAATCTTTGGCACGAAAAAGCAATTTGCCGGGGCGTTCAGCGAGAGAACTCGGCTGTCAGCCAGAATTCCCACGGCACCCCGCCTCTAGGACAAATGCGCGACATCCTGCTGCCGCACAACAATTGGCGGCCTCGACCCCATCAGATGAAGCTCTGGACATACCTGCAAGCCGGTGGCGACCGCGCGCTTGTAGTCTGGCACTGCAGGGCCGGCAAGGACGAGATCTGCCTGCACCATGCCGCAGTCTCTGCGATGAAGCGCTCCGGCAACTACTGGCACTGCCTGCCGGAATTCTTACAGGGCCGCAAAGCGATCTGGACCGCGCCGCGCGCGGTCGCAATGCCTTTTTCGGTAAGACCGGCTGCAATGGCCTTCAGACTCGTTGCGCCGCTCCTCGCATTGAGCTCCAGCGCCTGCCGCGCGGCCTTGCGTTCCCTCAAGCGCGGTTTCCTGCTGGGAGGCTTTCGGACGCCGGCCGCCCGTGGCTGTGGCCTCGATCCTCCAGCGGCCGGCATCCGAAGCCTTTCACAAAGGGAGACATCTTCCAGCACCGTCACGACGTCCGCTGCCGTCCGCGCGAGGTGACAAGCGCGTCCGATCTGCGGCATTCAACGGCGCAAGCGTATAATCGCATCGGTATCGACGACAAAGCTGTCGTTGATTGCAACGATACGGCATATCGCTTGGATCAGGAACCCGCAACGTTCAAGTGCCATGCGCGCCGCCTCATCTTCGGATTTGAGCTGCGCGCCAAGCGCGTATCCGAGGTATCCGCCGTCGCCCATGGCGATGGCCTTTGGTCCGGACGCCGGAGAATAGAATCTCTCAATGAACTTCCGCGCCGTGTCGGAAAAGACGCCTGGCTCGTTCACGGCCAATGGCTTTTCGCCTACGTGGCTGAACCAGGGCGCAGGCGGAACATCCAGGGGCGCTTCCTTCCACACCACTTTTCCGTCGACGGCATAGACGAAACACATTGTCTGTGATGCACCGAGGCAGGAGCCGAGGGCGCGCGTTCGGGCCTCCTCAGCGCTGCCCCGCCCCCACGTCGTCCAGTAGCCGCCAGACCAGGAAATGGCGAGCGCAGTGTGGCTAGGCCTGCTGCTCAGATCCTGTTCGATCTGTTTGCGGCATTGATCGCAGACGAATGGAATTTCGTTCCACCGAAGTTGCGGCCCCGTCAACGCGTAATCAGGCCCGGTCACGTTCTGCGACAGCGGCCTTGCGGGCAGCGAACGAGGCACGGACTCCAAGAGGGTACGGTCGACGACGAAGGAATCGCCAATTGCGACCACGCGACACGGAGAGTGGTGATGTAGCCGCATCGCTGCAGGACCACACGTGCGGCCTCGTTGTCGGCGTCGGCTCGGCCAGTCATTGTCCATTGCCAGTCCGGTCCGACTGCGAGAGCCTTGCCGTGATATTGCTGATACAGTCGCGCCGCTCTGTCGCGGTCGCTCGTATGAATCGCGCCTATGTCCTGAATGTTCAATGGCCGGCCTGCACTGGCGTTCGCTGAAATCCAGGGTTCGATCGGGAGGGGCGGCGGCGGTTCATCCCAAGTGATGCGGCCATCGATGGCGTAGACGAAGCAGCCCAACCGATTGACGTTCAAGCATTGAGCCAGGGCGCCGGCGCGCGCCTCCAGGGCGGTATGCCGTCCTGTCGACCAATAGGACCCGCCGTCAAACGACAGCACCAGGGCGGAATGCAAGGGCTTGCCGACGAAGCCGGCTGTGATCTGCGCACGGCACTGATCGCACAAAAAGGGCACTTCGTCGGGATTGAACGGCGTGCCCAGCAAGGTTCTCGCCAGCACGGAGGGCTGAGCTGTGGGAGAAATCTCCACCTTCCCATGCAAATAGAATTCACCGATGATCGACAGGGAAAGCTCGGGCAATTGGCTGTGCTTGGTCGTTTCGTAGACATCGGAGCTGATCCTGCGGAAGATCGTTCCTATCTCCTCCCGTGCCTTGATGTTTTCGAGAAAGGCCGTGGTGTACGGACTGTTGCGACCATCGCCATCCTCCGCGGTTTGTCCGGCCTGGGTGGCATAGGCAACGATCATGCCTTGCGCATTGTCCAGCTTGGCCAATCCCCGCTGGAGCGGGACGGCCCGGCTGGTGCCGAGCGAACGCCGCAACTCGTTGGCAAACGGGTTGTCGCGGCAGGCATCGAGCACGAGAATGCGCAAGTTCTTGGCCTGTTGTAGGTCGGCAACGATATCGTCGAGGCGTACCAGGCGTCGCAGGTCCGCCACATCAGTCAGTCGCGTGTCGATCGGCGCCAGGTAGTTGACCCCACTGAACTGAAGCGCGTGGCCGCTGTAGTATAGCAGCGCAATGTCGGCGTCTCGAGCCGCGCGAGAGAAGCGGATCGCGGCCTCGTCCATTCCGGCCCGATCGAGATCGGTTGCCACGATCGTCTCAAACCCGAGGGATTTGAGCGCGGTGGCAACATCGGCGGCGTCGTTCGCCGGATTGGTCAGCCGCGGGACATTGCGATAGGCCCCGTTGCCAATCACCAACGCGACCCTCGTATCGGCAAGGCAATTGTCCGCAGCCGTCATAAGCACGAGCGCAAGCAGTGTAAAGATCAGAGCCAAAAGGAACGACCGGATCTTCATCCGTATCTCCCACTGAAAGCAATGCTCCAATAAGAATATGATACAGCTCGAAAGGCAAATCGTGATCTTCGGCACAGTCCGTTATCTAATCACAATGCAACCGAGGGACTTGCGACGTCAATTTCGCCCAATACAACTTCCGGTAAATCTCACCCACGACAACCCCAGCCATGTCCGCGTTGCGTCATGTGTCAGGAGTCTGCAGCGACCAAATAGGTTTTTCCGATACCCCGGCGTTGAAGAATGGCGTTGATGGTAGCCAGTTTCCTCGCCTGAGCGGATACTTGGGCCCCGAAGTGGGTTGTCCTGATCGCCGGATCGACCGGCGCTGCACTACGTGCTGTCCGCGTTTATTGCCGCCTCAGCATTCTTGGCTTGGCAAGGTAAGCCTCGCGCGACACCAGCCTTTGAAAGACCGGTGAGCCAGGGAAGGCGCAGCGAGCGTTTTCGGCCGGGCCCGCCCCTCGCTCCGAAAATAAGCCGGTGCGCTTCTAAAGCCCGGGGAGGCTTAAGCTAGAACGGGGGCTAGTTCGTTTCCTCTCGTTGGCGACTGTCGCGAAAGAGATTCCGAGCGTTAGCGAGCGTCTTCGGCCCTTATCCGTTCTCACCGGAAGACCCGACTATCGTATTCTGGTAGTTCGCGTCGCGAGCCTAGACTGGAGTTGGAGGACCTCTCGGGAGGAGTTGGGTGCGATCGTCGCGGGGGCTTAAACGGGGGTCGTCGGTATGTGCCGTGGATATTCTGAGTCAAATCAATCAGGGTAGGCGGTTAGACCGACCGCCTTGAAGGTAGCGCATCTCTGTCCGTCGAGCGCTTGAACTTGCCGAAAAAATCAAAACGCTTCGCTATCGGGTTTCAACCTGTCGTGCGATCACAGCGGGGGATGTCCCGGGTTCTGTTGAATTTCTGAAGAGGTCGGCGTTGCCCACCTTGAGCCGGTAGGCTCGGGGTGCTGATTCCACAAAGGAGAGCAACGCCATGACGAGAGATATCACACCGGCTGGTTGGCCGGCGACCGGGGCTGTGGACGAAGCGTTTGCAGAAGTGCGGGCGAGCTTCGATCGGTTCTGCCTTGCGGCAGGGATCGAGGCGCTCGGCACGATGATGGAGGCGGATGTCACGGCGGCCTGCGGGCCGCGCCACGGTCGCGACGCGGCGCGGCGGGCGCACCGTTGGGGCCGAACGCGGGGACGGATCGGCTTCCACGGCGGCAAGATCGAGGTCGAGCGCCCGCGGGTCCGGGGCGTGGACGGCCGCGAGGTCACGATCCCGAGCTGGGAAACGGCGGCGGAGGAGGACTGGCTCGGTCGCTGGGCGATGAACCTGATGCTGATCAATGTGTCGACGCGCCGGTTCGGCCGCGCTGTCCGGCTGCCCGAGGGTGACGTGCCGGCACCGCCCGGATCGGGGGTTTCGAAGTCGGCGGCCTCGCGGAGGTTCGTAGCGCTGTCGGCGGCGCGGCTGGCCGACTTCATGGCTGCCGATCTGTCCGCGCTCGACCTTCTGGTGGTCCAAATCGACGGGCTGCATCTCGGCGACGATCTCGTGCTGGTGGCCGCGATCGGAGTTGACGGCGAAGGCAACAAGCATCCGCTGGCGCTGGTGGAAGGGGCGACCGAGAACGCCGCAACGGTTCAGGCCCTGCTGGACAACCTGGTCTCACGCGGGCTCGACCCGACGGTGCCAAGACTGTTCATCGCCGACGGCGCGAAGGCGTTGTCGAAGGCGATCCGCCGCACCTTCGGTTCGGCCGCTGCGATCCAGCGCTGCCAGATCCACAAGGCGCGCAACATCATGGAACGCCTGCCGAAAGAGCATCATGCGGCCACCCGTCGGGTGCTGCGCCAGGCCTGGGAGCTCGATGACGCCGACAAGGCTGAAAAATTGATCCGCAATCTCGCGCGTCGACTCGACCAGCAATGGCCCGGCGTAGCGGCCAGCATCCTCGAAGGCCTCGACGAAATCCTGACTGTCGTCCGGTTGAAGCTGCCGAAGGAGCTTCGTCGATCGCTCGCTTGTACCAACATCGCCGAGAACATGATGGGCACCATTCGCCGCGTCACGCGCAACATCAAGCGCTGGCGGGATGCCGGCATGGCCTTGCGATGGGTCGCGGCCGGCATGATCGAGGCCAACAAGGGCTTCCGACGATTGAAGGCGCATAAGCAATTGTCGGTTTTGCGTGCGGCCCTTCAAGCTCGCCACAATCGCATGACGATCAACCCCGTTGCCCACGTCACGAGGGCCGCGTAACATTCATTCCGGCAACGTCGGCCCGACGTAGTTCAACAGCGATCGGGACATCCCCCAAATCGCTTGCTGTTGGGGAGACGTTTTCACTTGGCCCCTGGCTGGGCGTCACGGCCTGGCTGGATCGCCCAAATTGCCGTGCTTCTTACGCAATCGACGCGCACCTGACCTGTTGGTGGGCCGAGCAAATGGAGCGCCATCGTCTTGAGGTTCTGCACGATGGCGGCAAGGTGAAACTCGTCACGAGCGCCGGAGAGACCTCTGAGCCGCATGCGTTCGAACCCGTGGTGGGTCTTGAGATGAGCAAAGCGCATCTCAACGCGCTTGCGTTCATCTCGCGATTTGAGGAAGCGCTTTGTCCCCATCAGCCGTCGCGCCATATCGCGAGCATCTTCGTGAATGTCACGGGGCACCTGTCGGGCAGCCATATTCGGACAGCATCGCATCTTCAGCGCGCAAGCATCGCAGTCGAATTTGGAGGCACGGTAGCGGAGCATGTTGCCGTCGTGCACGGTGCCGGTGGTGTGAAGCACTTTGTTGTTTGGACAAATGTAGACGCCACGCCGCTTGTCCCAGCGGAAGTCACTGCGTGAAAAGGTGCCGTCATCGCGCTCGCTTGCGGCGCGAACGGGAATATGTGGAGCGATCCCGCGGCCAACCAGCCAACCGAGGAAACGGCCCGTTCCGTAAGCGGTGTCGGCAGCGAGCCGCTTCGGCTTCAAACTAAAG
This sequence comes from Bradyrhizobium sp. CB82, assembly GCF_029714405.1. Taxonomy (NCBI): domain Bacteria; kingdom Pseudomonadati; phylum Pseudomonadota; class Alphaproteobacteria; order Hyphomicrobiales; family Nitrobacteraceae; genus Bradyrhizobium; species Bradyrhizobium sp. CB82. Next base: position 3,088,391 of record NZ_CP121650.1, read on the forward strand.
CGATGCTCGGTTCGGTCGAGCATTATCTTTGTGGACTCGACCTCGTCATAGGTGCGCGCGGGCGTTGGTTCGACGTCGACAATGACTGCGTGCTCGACGTCGATGAGATAGTTGAGCCCATACCCGAACTGCACGCGCTTGTTGGCTTTCGCTGTCCACGCCGAGGACGGATCGGAAGGCGAGATCACCTTCGGCGGCTTGCGATCGGGCGCTGCGGTCGGGGTCCCGTCAGAACCGCCACCGCGACTGTCCCCGCCTTGCTGGACCTGCGCCTCGGCCTCAAGTCCAGCAAGATACTCGGCCACGGCACGCTTCTGTCGTTGCGCGTCGGTCCAGTCCAACTCATCCGGCGCTTTGCCATGATAACGGCTGGCGTTGGCTTCCATCACGCTCGCATCCACCGCGAACCCTTCGCCCTTGACGAGGCCGGCGGCCATGCACGTTGCAACCACGCGCTCGAAGATATGCCGCAGGATCTCGCTCTCACGGAAGCGGCCAAGCCGGTTCACCGAGAACGTCGAGTGGTGCGGAACCTTGTCGTCGAGATCGAGCTTGCAGAACCAGCGGTAAGCCAGGTGCAGCGCCACTTCCTGACACAGCCGGCGCTCATGACGAATGCCATAGCAATAACCGACCAGGAGCATCCGGATCATCCGCTCGGGATCAACCGAGGGGCGGCCGATGTCGCTGTAAAAAGGCTTTAGCTGTTGGTGCAAATCGGCCAGAACGGCCGTCGCAAACACATTGATCCGTCGCAACAGGTGGTCAGCCGGGATCATGTCGTCGAGGCTAAACTCATAAAAGAGCTGCCTTTGATCTCGGTCCTGCCGCCCCATCATCGCCGACTCTCCTGCCGCCTTCTCAGCAAAAATCACTGTTCGGCGGGCTTCTCAAGCCCCTTTTTCGACAGCATCGACCCGAACCGGTCATTGCGGGCGAGAGGAAATCAGCGCTATACTCTCAAGACGCCGACAGCTGTGGAGGCGGTCATGCCCAAGGGAATTCGTTATCCTTCGGGGGACGCTGTAGCTGGAAACGGTCTGATTGGCCGGCGTGCATTGCTCGGGCAGGGCGTCGCTATAGCAGGCGCGCTCAGCACGGGCGTCGGGGCCTCGCTGACAAGCGCCGCGGCCGAGCCACTCAAGGATGATCCATGGAGCCTTGAGCCCGGTTCGAGCATCAAACCCTATGAGCTGCCGTCTCGGTTTGAGAAGAACGTCGCGCGAACGCTGAACAACCCCGACGGCCTGCCATTCATTCAAACTGCGCGTACCCCGCATCACATGCTCAACGGAATGATCACGCCGAATGGCCTGCATTTCGTGATCGCCTATGGCGGCCCGCCCGACATCGATCCGGACAAGCACCGCCTCGTAGTTCATGGCCTCGTCAAACGCCCTTTGATGTTCACGCTTGAGGCACTCGCGCGCTACCCGATGGTGTCGCGTATCAGCTTCCTGGAGTGCGGTGGCAACAGCGCACCGCTGTTTTCCCCCCAGCCGCTGCAGGGCAACGTTCAGGCACTGCACGGCCTCGCGTCTTGTGCGGAATGGACGGGTGTGAAGCTCTCCACCCTGCTCGAAGAAACCGGCATCGATCCGAAGGCGAAATGGTTCATCGCCGAAGGCGCGGACGCGCCTCACCTGACACGCAGCGTGCCCGTGGCGAAGGCTTTGGACGACGCCATGATCGCCCTCTATCAAAATGGCGAGCGCCTCACGCCGAGTAACGGGTATCCGGTGCGCCTGCTGCTGCCCGGCTACGAGGGTAACATGAACGTCAAGTATCTGCGGCGCATCAAGCTCGTGGAGGAACCAGCCATGGGCTTCTGGGAGACCAAGACCTACACGCAGCTTCTCCCGAACGGCGAGGCATACCAGTTTTATTTCCTGCAAGAAGTCAAATCGTTCATCACGCAGCCGTCTCCCGGAATGACCCTAAAGCAGCCCGGCCTTTATCAGATTTCCGGTGTCGCATATTCCGGCACCGGCCGTATCGCCCGAGTTTTGGTTTCGGCCGATGGCGGGCAGAGTTGGGCCGAAGCGGCGCTGCAGGAGCCGGTATTAGCGAAGGCTTTCACCCGTTTTCGCATGGCCTGGCACTGGAACGGTGGCCCCGCAATACTTCAAAGCCGGGCCTGGGATGAGGCCGGGAACTTCCAACCCACACGCGCCGAGTTCGTAGCCAGACGCGGCGAGTTGAAGAATGTCCCACCGATCGGGGCGTATCCCAACCAGCACTTCAACGCGGTGACTAGTTGGGCGGTCGACGCCAAAGGGCAGATCAGCCATGCCTATACATAGAATTTTCGTCTACAGCACTTCGTTGGTGTTCGCTCTGAGCATCAGCGTAGCGTTCGCCGACGGGCCCAATCTTGGCACGCCTATTGACCCCGCCGACGTCGCGGCGTGGGATATCAGCGTTATGCCTGACGGCTCTGGCCTGCCGGCGGGAAGCGGTACGCCGGCGCAAGGCGAGCGGATCTACGCGGAGAAATGTGTCGCCTGCCATGACCAGGACGGCAAGAACAAATTCGGTTTTTCACCGCTGTTCGGAGGCGGCAAGATCACCGACATATCGGCCGGGATGAAGACCATTGCGAACTTTTGGCCTTATTCCACGACGCTCTTCGACTTCATCCGTAGAGGGATGCCGTGGCAGCAGCCGAGGTCACTCACCGACGACGAGGTCTACGCTCTGACCGCGTTCATCCTAGCGAAAAACAAACTCATCGGTGAGACCGACACCATGAACCCCGAGACGCTGCCCAAAGTGCGGATGCCGAACCGTGGTGGCTTCATAATCCGTTTCCCCGATAGAATTTAAGTTGAAATGTCGGCTCATGTGCCCTTCGCGACATATTGCGTCGCGACACGAACTCGGTCGCAAACGGGGCATAGCGGAAGTTGACGAGCACCCGTCTATTGCACAAGACGACGCTCGTGACCCGGATCAGACCAACGCCCGCTTGCGAAATTCCACAGCCCGGTCAAAATCGGCTTCGCTTGAATTGTGCAGATTTCCAGCTAGTTGATTTGGAGCCCGTTCAATGTTGCGGCGCAATCTCATTAGGGCCATCGGTTACACCACGGTCGTGTGGCCGTGGATCGCAATGGCGAACCAATCATCTAGTAAGATATGGCGCGTTGCACACATCTATCCAGGAAGGTTCGATAACCCCCCGGACCTCGCCATGTATGATGTCTTTCGCGGGGGACTGCGAGAACTCGGCTATATCGAAGGCAAGAATCTAATAATCGACCAGCGAAGCGCTGACGGGAAACTTGAGCGACTGCCTTCGTTCTTAACCGACCTGGTGGCTCTCCATCCTGACGTTATCGTTGCCGTCACAACGCCGGCCATAGCAGCCGCCCAGAAAGCGACGTCAACAATTCCCATCATCATGGCCCCGGCGACCGATCCAATTGGCTCGGGCTTCATCAAGAGCTTTGCACGGCCCCGAGGCAACATTACGGGCATGGCCAATGGTTGGCGATGCCGTCGGCAAGGGGGTCGAACTTCTCCGCGCGATCCTGCCGTCCGCAAAACGTGTTGCTGTGCTCATGTCCAACAACCCAACTCATCCGCAGCAATATGAATTGGCCGAAACATCCATCAACAGGTTGGGACTTGCAGCCGTTCGCGTGGTCGCACCGACTCCTGGTGATCTCGATCAGGCCTTTGAATCGATCAAACAGGAGAACTGTGATGCCATATTTGTGCTTGCCGATGTAACCAGGCCGGCAATTGTAACTTTGGCCGCAAGGTCAAGAATACCAGCAATTTACCAGTCTGGCCCTTACGCCCCACTGGGCGGACTGGCCAGCTACCATCCCAAGCTAGAGGCGATCTATGTCAAGGTTGCGCAATACTGCGATAGGGTTTTCAAGGGAGCCAACCCTGCTGAACTCCCTGTCGAGCAGCCGGTCGTTTTCGAGCTCGCGGTAAATCTTAAAACTGCCGCCTCGCTTGGCCTAACCATTCCGGACAGCATCATGGCTCGAGCTGACAAGGTCATCGAATGAGTTACGATGGCTTCCGCTGTTGTGCTGGTTTTTGGACGCCGGCAACAATGAAAGACCCGCGCGCTCAACTGGCCGGCGTCCAAAAAGCGCCAAGCACGAAGTCGCGGGAAGTTGGGCACCGGCTAAGCAGCGGGCGGGCATCTCGGCAGGCGCGTGAAGTTCAGCGAAGCCGAAATATAGACGGCACATTCAAGCAAACCGGTTGGCGCTTTCGTCAAGGCAATTCTTTATCATTGCGTTATCGGTGCGGCCGATGATGTGGCTGGTCGGATGAAGATGCTGACCCGCGCGCGATCATGTGTTGCACGCCAACACTACGCTGGTTGATCGTGTTGACCTTGCCACCCCGCTATCGCTGTCCTCTCAGCCGGCTACCGGCCTCTCGGCTCCTGCTCCCGCGCAGCGGGCTGGAGCGCAGCGACTTCGTGCTATGGCCCCGAGCTGACTAGCTGAGGTCCTGTCGCCACGTCGGCTGTCTGCGGAAGACCGGACGCCACCCGATCATCGGGCTGGCGACGCTTTTGAGTAAGCGCTTAGCCATGACCCTATTGAAGCTGGCTTGACGTTTTGCGGAATCGCCACGGCATGAGGTCATCGATCCTGCTGTGGGGATGGCCGTCGATGATCGCCTCGAGTGTTTCAGCGATGTAGGCAACCGGGCTGACGCTGTTGAGCTTGCAGGTGGCGACGATCGACGCCAGCATGGCCCAGTTTTCGGCCCCGATTTCATGGCCCGCGAAGAGCGCATTTTTTCTGGTTAGGCAGACCGGCCGGATGGCGTTCTCGACCGGGTTGGTGTCGAGTTCGAGACGCCCGTCTTCGAGGAAGCGGGTCAGCCCCTGCCAGTGATTGAGCGCATAGCGGATGTCCTCGGCGAGCGTTGAGCCGCTGGAGATCATAGAAAGCTGCTTCTCAAACCACGGTTTTAAAGCCGCGATGAGGGGCAGCGAGTGCTCCTTGCGCGTGGCCAACCGGACGTCCGGCGACGAGCCGCGCACCATGGCTTCGATGGCGTAAAGCTGCGCGATGTGTCGAACGGCGGCCTCGGCGATCGGAGACTTGCTGTTGCGCACCAATTTGACGAAGCGCCGGCGCAAATGGCTCCAGCAATGCACGAGCGTCCACGGCCCTTGCGGTCGAACGACCTCGGTCAGCCGGTCATAACCGTCATAGGCATCGCATTGCAGGTAGCGTCCGCCAAAACCGTCGAGGAACTGCTCAGCAAAGGCACCGCTGCGACCAGGGGCATATCGGAACAGCACGATCGGCGGACTTGGCCCGCTGTGGCCGCGGTCATCGGAGACAACCGCCCAGAAGTAGCCTTTCTTCGTTTGGCCGCGCCCGGGATCGAGTACCGGCGCCGTGGTTTCGTCCATGAACAGGCGATCCGCCATGGCCAGGCGGCGGCGCATGTGGTCCGCGATCGGTTGAAGATGGAAGCAGGCTCGGCCGGACCAGTTGCCCAGTGTCGCCCGATCAAGCCGGATCCCCTGGCGCGCATAGATCTCGGCCTGACGGTAAAATGGCGTGTGGTCGCCAAATTTGGAGACGATCACGTGCGCGATGGCCGCTTCGGTCGGCAGCCCGCCGGGCACGACGTGCTCCGGTGCGTGCGCCTGCACGACGGGGCCCGAGCAGCGGCGACAGATATATTTCGGGCGGCGCGTGACCAACACCCTCCATTGCGCCGGTATCACGTCCAGGCGTTTGCTGACGTCCTCGCCGATCTTCGCCATGGCGCCGCAACCGCACGGACAGAGCGTGCTTGCAGGCTCGATGATCCGTTCCACCCGCGGCAAATGGGCAGGCAAGCAGCCGCGATTGCGATGAGGACCTTGATCCGGCACGTTCCGCGATCGGCCGTTGATCACAGCCTCGGCTCTCTCCTGCGCCGCGTCCAGGATGCCTTGCGCGATCTCCACGTCTTCCAGCGGTAAGTGATACTGATCTGGCCGCAGCTTCTCGGACTTCGAGCCGAACTTCTCGCGGCGCAATTCGCCGAGAATGATCTCTAGCCGACGCCGCGCTTCCTCCGACGCCGCCAGCGCCCCCTGATGCTCGCTCAAGGCCGCCTGCGTTTGCGCCAAAAGCGCCTTGAGGCGTTCGTTTTCGTCGCGCAGCGCCGCGATGCTCATGTGCTATTTCGAGCACATCGGCGCCACACGTGCCACGCTCAAAATAGCTGCCGAGTCATTCTGCCGCAGTTATCCAGCGACCTGCGGCCGCCGCGCTTCTTCCGGGCGGACCAACCTCCAATCCAGCCCCTCGAACAAAGCCGCGAACATCGCCGGCGACATCCGCATCACGCCGTCCGCGATCGTTGGCCAAACGAACTTGCAACCTTCGAGGCGCTTGTGAACCAACACCAGGCCCGTTCGGTCCCACACCAAAATCTTGATTCGGTCCGCTCGTTTCGATCGGAACACGAAGGCTGCGCCGCTGAACGGGTCAAGACGAAGCATCTCCTGCACCTTCGCCGCAAGCCCATCGTGGCCACAGCGGAAGTCGATCGGCCGCGTTGCAACGTAAATCTTCAGATCAGCACCGGCCGCAATCATCGTGATGCTCGCAGCACGCGGATCACCCGGGACAGCTGCTCGGCATCAATGGCCGTATCCGTCCGCAGCACGATATCACCAATCGCGATCTCAAGCTTGATGGCCGGAGCCTGACGCTCTTCCAACGCACCTCCCACCACCAGCGGCGCGAATGTCGGCTGGGACGCTTCGCACGCCGGCAGCAGGCCTCGCTGTCGAAAGCGCCGTCGCCAATCGTAGATCTGCCAGCGCGTCGCTCCGTGCTTGCGCGCCACCTCGGCCACCTGGGCACCGGGCAACAGACTCTCCGCGACGATCCGAGCTCTCTCAGCTTCCGAGCGCACGCGCCGCCCCGACGGTCCTTCCAGAACTTCCAACCGGCTCACCGACCCTGGGCCGTCTAAATGGACGTCCTTTTTGCTGTCCAATCCCATCTCAAACCTCCGTCCAACCCGGAGGCTTCTTCGCACAGCTATTCCGATCCCGAAGCAAGGGTTCCGGCTAAGCGCTTACGCTTTTGACCCTGGCCGCGTGAAAACAACGAGTCAGATAGAGATCGTCTCTGGGTTTTTCGGAGACGGTCGATGCGACGGTTCATTGAAGGCGCGGATCGCAATCAATCGACGTTGTTGCCGGAATGCCTCGATGATTGGGTCGGTGAGAGCAATCCTGTTCGCGTTGTCGATGCGTTTGTCGAAGCACTTGATCTCGACGAGATGGGTTTTGAGGACATCGAACCGTCGGCGACCGGGCGACCCGGCTATCATCCAGCGGTGCTGCTCAAGCTGTACATCTACGGCTATCTCAACCGCATCCAGTCGAGCCGCCGGCTGGAGCGGGAGGCACGACGCAATCTCGAGGTGATCTGGCTGTTACAACGGCTTTCGCCCGACGACAAGACGATCGCCGACTTTCGTCGCGACAACGGCCTCGGTATCAGGAAGGTGTGCGCGAAGTTCGTTGAGCTTTGCCGGCGGATGGGATTGCTGACGCAGGCGAGCGTCGCCATCGACGGATCGAAGTTCAAGGCGGTCAACACGCGTGACAAGAACTTCACAAAGGGCAAGGTCGAGCGCCGTCGCCAGCAACTGGAGGAGAGCGTCTCGCGTTATCTCGCACAGCTCGACACGGCAGATCTGCAGGAGCCATCTGAGACTCTCGCCGCGAAGACGGCGCATCTGAAGGAAAAGCTCACCAAGCTCAAGAGCGAGATGCACAAGCTCGAAGCCTACGAAGAGGCGATGCTGGCATCACCAGATCAACAGATCTCGCTGACCGATCCCGACAGTCGGTCCATGGCAACGAGTGGCCGTGGCTCGGGCGTCGTTGGCTACAATGTGCAGGTTGCCGTAGATACCGAGCATCACCTCATCATCGCGCACGAAGTAACGAATAGCGGCTCGGATCGCGCTCAACTGGCAAACATGGGCAAACAGGCCAAGGCCGTGCTCGGCGTCGACAAGCTCGAGGCGGTGGCCGATCGCGGCTATTACACAGGCGAGGAGATCAAGGCTTGCGCCGACGCTGATATCCTTGTGACTCTACCGAAGCCAAACACGACCGGCATGGAGGCGAAGGGCAAGTTTGGAAAGCACGACTTCGCCTATCTGGCCAAACAGGATGTGTATCGCTGCCCGGCTGGCGAGTTGCTGGCATATTGGCTCACAACAGTGGATGGCGAACGCACCATTCGGCGCTACGTCACGAAAGCTTGTGGGAGTTGCCTACTGAAGGCGCGCTGCACCACGGCCAAAAACCGCGTCATCTCTCGTTGGGAGCATGAGCACGTCATGGAGGATGCCCAGAGGCGGCTCGACGCTGATCCTCAGGCGATGCGTCGCCGTCGCGAGACGGTCGAGCATCCGTTCGGCACGCTGAAGATGCGCATGGGCGCGACGCACTTCTTGACGAAGCGCTTGCCGAAAGTCGCCACTGAGATGGCGCTGCACGTGCTCGCCTACAAGCTCACGCGCGTGATGAACATCATGGGTGCTGGTGCGTTGATCGCGGCGATTCAGGCGTGAGCCAGGAGCGCTGTCGCGCGCGTGCCACCAACCTCATCATCGATTATAGTGGCTCGGGCAAGCCATTGGGCTGGCTTCCGGGGCCTCGCCGGAAATTATGCCATTTCGGCGCCAATCCGCGACCCCATGGGGCTGTTCAAAGCGCCGCCCCCGCATTGAAACGTTTTCACGCGGCCAAGACCCATTTCGGACATAGGACCAAATCTGCGCATAGACTGCCGTCGGTCGAGACGGGCACGTCTCTCAGCAGAACAACTAGTGAAGTTGCTGCGACAGATCAAAAGTCGCTTTGTCAGACGCCATAGCGCGGACTATCGCATATCATCAAGGATGTACGAGGCTGTTTGATGGTATGCGTCCTCATTTGGGCGATGCATAGTTACGCCATTGCGTTGGGCACGGAAGCCCATTGATAGGAGATGTCGATATGTTTTGGGCCGGCTGGCATTTACACATGCCACCACCTGCTTAAGCCCTTCGTCTGCTGCCAGTGTTCCGCAGGCAGTGACCAATTGACTGAAGCGCGTTTCACTCTCCGAGCTGGGGCGAACCGCCGCGAACCTGATCAAACATGAACCGGCGCCTGCGGGGCTCTTCGGTCCATACTCGCACAATGCCACCGCCACCATTCGTGATCCATCCGTAAGAAAGACGCTGTCGCCGTGTCCATGCGCGTGAGCAGTGCGTATCTCCGCTGAGAGATCCAATCCGTCGCGCACCTCAGTCGTTAAAGCTCGGCATTCGTCGAGCCAAGGTGCTTGACCTGCGCCGGCAACGGTCGAGTAGCGAGTCGTTTCTGGCATTATCTCACTGGCTTCGACCATGCGGGTCATGATCGCGGTGAGAAACCGCGGCCAAAAGCCAAACCTCTGATACAAGGCAATGTGTTTTGTGCTCTCGGCAAACGTGAAGAAGGCTAGATGCCGAGCTCCCAATACATTCAACCGTTCGAGCACCGGCGGGATGAGAAGTCTGGCGGTCCCGTGATTCCAAGTGTCGGGGTGTGTGGAGATCGGGCCGAATATTCCCAAGCTTCCCCAACTAGTTCCCAGGCTCGATCCGATCAACCGATCTCCCATCCATGCGCCAAAAGCCAGCGAGGGATCTGTCATCCAACGTCCGGTGACGAAGTCCCGATCCGTCCAAAACGTATCTGGCGCCATCCCAAACTGGGCCGCGAATGCACGACGCAAGATTGCGCCGGCTTCCGGCAGGTCGCTTTCGTCGAGAGGTCGTATCGATATGCTCGGGGATGATTGTTCCACAGCGCGCCTCTCATCGATGCCGGTCGCAGGGACGGCTCAACAGTGCCACTCCTTCGCATAATATACCTCCTGCGATGGTCCAGCTACGGCTGTTCTCTCATGGCAAGCCGCTTGGGGACTCGTTGCTGCGTTTGCATGAGTCCGGTTGTGTGAAGGGTTTCGGATGCCGGCCGCGTGAGGGATGGCGCCGCGGATTCGGGCGGCTGGCGTCCGAAAGCCTCCAAGGGAGATGCTATGGGGCGGGCGGCGGCGGTGAGGACGGTGAGGATATGGCATTCATCGGCCCTGATGCGAACCGATGGAGTACCCCATGCAGAAGTTGAATGACCTGAGCCGATCCCTCACGCCCCTCAAACCAGACGGCACGCTGATCGCTGTGATCGAGATGAGCCTGTCGAGCTGGCTCGTTGCGGGGATTGTGCCTGGTGTCGAGCGCCAGCCGTCGAAGAAGCTTGAGGTCGACGAGAACGCCTTGCTGAAGCTGCTCAATCGCTGGCGAGAAGAAGCGCGGAGGGCAGGACACGGAATCGAACGCATCGCGGTCGCTTTCGAGGCCGGCCGTGACGGTTTCTGGTTGGCCCGCTGGCTCAGGGCGCGCGACATCGAGGCGCATGTCATTCACGCATCGAGCATAGCGGTATCGCGCGAGCACCGGCGCGCCAAGACCGATCGTCTCGACACCGAACTGCTCAAACGCAGCTTTCTCGGCTGGTTGCGGGGCGAGCGTGATCACTGCAAGATGGTCGCGATCCCGACAATCAAGGACGAAGATGCCAAGCGCCCCACCCGTGAGCGCGAGAGCCTCATCGGAGAGCAAAGTCGGATCGTCAACCGAATGAAAGCAGCGTTGATACGGCTCGGCATCCGCGGCTTCAATCCCAAGCTGAAGAAAGCCGCCGAACGCCTTGACGGCTTACGCACCCCCGAGGGCGAGCCGATCCCGCCCAACACCCTGGCTGAGCTGCGTCGCGACATGGCGCGCCGGCGGCTCGTCAGCGATCAGATACGGCAGATCGAGGACGCTCGCCTGGAGCATCTCAAGCAAACGCCCAGCGATGGACCACGCGCAATGGTGCGCCTATTGGCGCGGGTGATCGGCGTTGGTGTCGAGACCGCCGACATGCTGGTGCAGGAGGTACTATCGCGAAGCATGCGCGACCGAAGGGCGATAGCGCGTTATGCTGGCCTCACCGGCTCGCCCGACGAGAGCGGCAGAAAACGCCGGGAGAAAGGGCTGACGCGTTCCGGCAACGCTCGAGTGAGACGAGGCATGATCGAATTGGCCTGGCGATTTCTCAGGTTCCAGAAGGACAGCGTCTTAGCGCAGTGGTTTCGAACCCGGACCGAGAATGCCCGCGGGACGCGCAAGACCATGATCGTGGCCGTGGCGCGCAAGCTGCTAATCGACCTGTGGCGGCTCGTGCGGGAGGGTGTAGTGCCGGACGGCGTCGTTCTGCGGCCGGCATCCATGAACGGAGATCACTGAAGGCCAACAGTTTCGGCCTTGTCCGTCCGCTCGTGACGGTGTGGCCGATGACGGTTCGAGGTGGCGGGGTCCCGACGTGTTTCCTTGGCTTCAATGCCGAAAGGGAGAATGGGTCCGCCGCTTCGGAGCTTCGCTGCCGATGCGCATGACTTATATGAGGCTTCGTGAGTCAAGAGTTTTTTCGCGATCAACATTTCTTCCTTCTGTCCGTTTCAAGAGGCTCACGCGAGCGCAAGTCTGCATTGATGGCACGGCGGCTCCTCTGCTTGGTCGCGCTGAGCGGTCAACCCCGGAGCCCGGAGGGTCGCGCCGGAAGGCGCGAGGGGTTGACGGCGAAAGCGCGCGCCGAGCTACAATCGTGTCCGGCCATCACGCTGCATACGTATTTTGCGCTCCTGATCCCCTCTTGCCCGATTGAAGTTCCGACTATGTTTGTTCAATTGATCCCAAGGCGGAGCTCTTTGGCTATGCGGCGCTCGCCGCATCAACTTATATCCGGTCGGGGCGAGCCCCGTACCAAGGTCCCTCATGCAACATGCGAGGGCACAGGGCTCCAAGGAGGATGGCACCCTTCTGCAACACGGCTTCTTTCAGCCAGTCATGCGCACGGTCACACATCCACCTTGGGATCGGTAATGTTGTTTTCGTCCACTTTCCGCGATTCAAATTACACCTTCAGAATGGCGCCCTCAGGCGCCAGACCTGTCTCGAGATAGCGCCAGAGAGCAATCAGCAACTTGCGTGCGACTGCGACGATCGTAATCCGCCGGATACGGCCCTTGAGTTTGCCGACACGATCGTGGAACCAGACGCTCAAAGGGCTGGCGGGCTGATGTCGCAACCACAGCCACGCGAGCTCAATCATGACCCTGCGAGCCTTGGCGTTACCGGCCTTACTGATACCTTGATCACGGCACGTCTCGCCGCTCTGGAAATGCGCCGGCGTCAGACCGACGTAGCTCGCTAGCTGTTTGCGATTGTCAAAAGAGCGGTAGAATACTTCGCCGACAAGTGTAGTTGCAAATTCGGGCCCGATACACTTGACTTTGGCCAGATCCTGAATCCGTTTTGCGCTGCTATGCTCCGTCTCAATCTTGGCCGATGCAATGGCATCGCGCTCCGCCTCGATCGTCTTGATCATTCCGATCACAAGCTCCAATCGCTGCAGTTCGCGCAGGATTTCTGCCTTGAGCCGCGGTGACAGTGTCCGGCCATCAGCGGTGCGCAATCGTTCCAGCCGCTTCATCCGATCGTGGCCCAGGGGTTGGTAGTCATAGATGCCATGGATCGCGAGCAGTCCCTTGATCCGGTTGACGTGTTGGATACGTTCGTTAATCAGCCGGCCACGCTCACGATGGAGCCGACGGTCGTCCTCCTCGGCGACACTAGGCACGCACACCACGCTCCAAACCTTCGGTTCCCCACGCAGATACGCCATCAGTGATCGCAGCAACCGCTCGACATCGACGCGGTCTGTCTTGGCTCGGCGCGCACGACGATCAACCTGCAGACTTGCCGGATCGATGACATAGTTGCGTATGCCGTGTGCTTCGAGCAGACGGTGAAGCCAGAAGCCGTCGTAGCCCGCTTCGTAGCAAGAAACCAATTCGACGTCTTTCTTCAGTTCTTGGGCGATCCGCGTCCCGATCCGCTCGCACAGCTTTAAAAGCTCCTTCCAATCACAGGCCTTCAACGTGTAGCGACTGATCTTCTCCGACGAGGGCGTGTTGACCGCGACAATCCAACTCTTCTTGCTCAATTCGATTGCAAGAACGCAGCGTACTGCGTCATCATGGGATGCGGCGGGCGGCGGGTTGTTTACTGTGCGGGCTTCCATCAGAGTCGTCTCCTATGCACTGGTGGGAAGGTAGAAACCGAGGCGGTAACACACCTCCCGTCCGTCGCGCCTGCATAGGATCTGCATCATGGTTCGGGTCCTTGGACCCACCGGATACAAGGTTGTGGCGCGATTGATCGCGCCCGCAAGCGGGCTCCCCTCCGATCGTCATCCCGATCGCACCAAAGCGTGCCGTCGTGCTCGAAGCTGTCACGGTGTGGCCTGGCAACGGCGGAGCCTGTCGTAAGGTTGGTGCGACGGCCAACCTTGACAGCTTCTGCGCGCGCCAGCGCAAACGAAGTACGGGTCGGGACGAAGAAACGGATCTCAGATCGAACAAAGAAACTGACGAAGGAAAAGATGCGCCGACCTGTCGCCTGTTGAAACGCCGCCGCCTTGACAAAGCCCATACAAGGAAACCGCGCGTAAGGGAACGTAAGGTGGGGCCGCATGCGCTATGGGGATTTGGGCGCCGCGGGCGAGCTGGCGGATTTGAATCGAGCCGATGCAACGAGCTGTTCGACAGTTGAGCGGCGGACGAATGAGCTGCGGATGGTGCCGAGCGCTGTAAATTGTCGAACGATTTGCGGTGACAGCCGGATATCAGAACGCGCTTTCCGGTGGCCGATCGAGAGATGGCGAGCACAATGAGGAGATTTGCGGGATTGTGACGCGGTCACGAGGTGTCGATCCTGAAGCGGTTCGTTGGAGCTGTCGGCCGATGACGTGGCGTACAACCGGCCTCGAAGACCTCGATGATGATCATGTGACCGCCGCAGCCTGACGTGACCGGCATGGGCCTTGCGCCACGCCGGACCATGGCTGCGGAAGATATCCGCAACCTCCAACGCCGAGCGCGACATTGCCGCGCGTCAGTTGGGCGGCCGGATCTCCTTGAGCTTGAGCGCGACCTGCTCCAACGGGCTCATGACCTCGCTGATCGTCTTGGTGGCGACGCGGGTATAGAGCGCCGTGGTGTCGAGCTTGGCGTGGCCGAGGAGGACCTGGATCACACGGACATCGATGTTCTGCTCGAGCAGATGGGTGGCGAAGCTGTGCCGCAAGGTATGCAGCGAGACGCGCTTCTTGATCTCCGCCATCTGGACCGCGGCGTGACAGGCACGATTGAGCTGGCGCGTGGTCATCGGCTGGGCCGGGTCGCGGCCCGGGAACAGCCAGCCCTGCGGGCGCGCCGCCTTCCACCAGGCGCGCAGCAGGTCGAGCAGGCTGGGCGAGAGCATGACGTTACGGTCCTTGCCGCCCTTGCCCTGCTCGACGCGAATGATCATGCGTTTGCTGTCGATGTCGGAAACCTTGAGCGAGACCACCTCGGTGGCGCGCAGGCCGGCGCCATAGGCCACGCTCAGCGCCGCCTTATACTTCAGCCCCGGTGCGGCATCGAGCAGGCGCGCCACCTCCTCGACGCTGAGCACCACCGGCAGCTTGCGCGGCTCGTGGATGACATGGGTGTGCTCGACGATCTCGTGGCGCCTGAGCGTGACCTTAAAGAAGAACCGCAATGTCGAGACGGTCTGGTTGATGGTCGGCGCGCCAACACCGCTCGCCGCCAGATGCAGCTGGTAGCGGCGCACGTCCTCGAAGCTCGCCGTATCGGGCGAGCGCCCGAGGAACGCCGCGAAGTTCTTGACCCTTTGCACGTAGTCATGTTGGGTCTTCGGGGCCAACTTGCGGATCGTCATGTCTTCGATCATGCGCCGGCGCAATGGGCTCACTGCCTCGTCGGTCATGGGGATGCTCCTGTCTTGAGTGAGGTTGTTGCAACCCCTCAATCTCAAGACAGGACGCCCCTTGGCGCTATCGGCTTGGCCGCCCCGCTTGCCGCAGCGCCTTACCGCGCGAGCGGTTTAGTCCTATGGCCCGTCTGCGAAGTTGCTCCCCGTTTACCGGAGGTCCGCTCATCGCGCCCCAGCCGACCAGATTTGCTCAACCTGAGTTCTTCTCAGGTTGACCCAAGGCGGAAGTTTGCTCTGGCCGGACGCCAGCCCGACATGCTTTTATTGCGAATGCGACTTTGCGGGTTTGTGGGGGTAAAATCTTGACCACTGAGCGTATCGAACGCCGGCTGGCAGCGGTGCTTGCGGCTGATGTCGCCGGCTAGTCGCGACTGATGGGTGCCGACGAGATCGGAACGCTGGCCGCCCTGAAAGCGCATCGCCGCGAGGTTATCGATCCCGAGATTGTTGCGCACAGGGGTCGCATCGTCAAAACGACTGGTGATGGCCTACTCGTCGAGTTTGGGAGCGCCGTGGATGCCGTAACCTGCGCGATCGCCATGCAAACCAAGATGGCGAAGAGGAACGGCAGCGATGCGGTAGAAATTCTGTTTCGCATCGGCATCAATGTCGGCGACATCATCATAGACGGTGACGACATTTTTGGCGACGGCGTCAACATCGCGGCGCGGGTGGAAAGCGAGTGCGCGCCGGGAGGCGTCTGCCTATCCGGTAGCGCCTTCGAGCAGGTGAGGGGAAAGACAAATTTTGAATTCGATGATCTCGGCGAAAAGTCGTTGAAGAACATCGATCGACCGGTCCGGCTTTATGCGGTGCGTCCGGGCGGACCATTGGCGGGGGTGAGCGCAAAATTAGCCGCCGGGACTGATGCACCGCTGACGCTGCCGGACAAGCCGTCTATCGCCGTGCTGCCATTCCAGAACATGTCCGGCGATCCCGAGCAGGAGTATTTTGCCGACGGAATGGTTGAGGAGCTCATCACCGCTCTCTCGCGGTTCAAATCGTTGTTCGTAATCGCTCGCAATTCGAGCTTCACCTTCAAAGGTCGCGCCGTCGATATCAAGGACGTCGGACGCAGGCTTGGCGTGCGTTATGTCCTAGAGGGGTCGGTGCGCAAGGCGTCCGGGAGAGTTCGCATCACAGGGCAGTTGATTGATGCGGTTACAGGCTCGCACATATGGGCGGACAGGTTCGAGCGTGATCTGACAGACATTTTTGCTCTCCAAGATGAAGTCACGGCCGCTGTCGTCTGTGCAATACAGCCAAAATTGCTTCAAACAGAAATTGCAATGGCGGCCCGGCGGCGATCAGAGAACCTCACCGCCTATGACTTTTTTCTCCGGGCTATGCCGCAGTATTACCTTGCGACCCGCGAAGGGTTGGCCGAGGCGCTCCGGCTGGCTCATAGCGCCTTGGAACTGGACCCTCGGTTCGGCCTTGTCGCGGCGCTGGCAGGTCTCTGTCACATGAACAACGTCATTTGGGGCTATGCAATCGATCCTCAATTCGAGCGCAGGGAAGCAGCTCGGCTTCTTCGCCTGGCATTAAGTATCGACGATAGTGATCCAGAAACGTTAGCTTGGGTTTGCGTAACCTCGGCGTTCATGATCGGGGATAGTGAAAGTGAGATCGAAATGGCTGACCGGGCGGTCGCGCTCAACCCCAATTCATTTGAAGCATGGCACAGCAGAGGATGGGTCTATAAGACCGCGGGGCTGCCCGAGGAAGCGGTCCGGAGCTTTGAACGTGCCCACCGCATGAGCCCGGTAGACTCACTGCTACACCTGATGTTAGTTGGGATGGGGTTGGCCCTTGTTGAGCTTCGTCGCTTTGATGAGGCCATTGCCGCAGGGAAGAAAGCCCAGCGTATTAACCCCTCCTATTCTCCAGCTTACCGCTGTCTCGCGTCCGCTTTTGCCCATCTCGGACGTGACGCTGAGGCGCGTGAGGCGGCGGCGCGGCTGCTTGAGGTCGATCCCGCCTTTACGATATCCACCTGGCTCGCTCGGGGCGGACAGTCTAACGCGAAGCTGATGATGGAAGGTCTCCGGAAAGCAGGGCTGCCCGAATGAGCACGCGCACGCTCGTGCAGACGAAGTAACCCGAATGAGCTGCCGGGGCGTCAAGCATATAATCGCTGAGGACACTGCCGGGTGCATGGTTGTCTTCGCGGTCGGCATCAGCCGCCGCATGATGGAGCTTCGCGGGACGAGCCTTCAATGTGGACGACGCACTTTGCTGAGTCAGCAATGCAACAGCATCAGCGGAATGGCTCGGCTCACGTCCCGGCAGGGACGCCTTAGGCGTTCGGGTTCCGAACGCGATCGGGACTTATGCGGCGGCTCCGGCATTCGGGTTAAACAGCTCGCCGGTCTTAAGCATCGTATGCATTATTACCGCCAGTTTGCGGGCCACAGCCACGGCAGCTCTTTTGAAGCCGATCCTCTCCCGGAGCTGCAGACCCCACGTGCGCAGCGTGCTGTGAGTTGAGCTGCGCGTCAGAATGACCGCCGCCGCTTCGTAGAGAAGCCCTCGCAAATTGTGGTCGCCACGTCGGGATATATGGCCGTCATAATCAACTTCTCCGGATTGGTAGCGGCGCGTTGTTAGCCCGATCCACGCACCGACAGATCGGGACTTCCTGAAGTTGTCAGGCTCCTCAATAGCGGTGGTAAAGGAGGTTGCGGTGATGGCACCGATGCCAGGAATCGACATGAGGATGCGGCAAGCCTGACTCTGGCGCGCGTCCCGCACCAATTGGCGTCCGAGTTCGGCGGCGCGGAGGCGAATGCCACGCCAGGCTTCCAGCATCGGCAGCACGATGGATGCAAGTCCGTCCTGATCGGCTAGAAGGCTCCGCACATTCTTCTCGAAGGTGCTTCCCTTTCCGGCGGGAACGAGCAGACCGAAGGTTTTCATGACACCGCGGATCTGGTTGGAAAGCTCGGTAGTGATTCGGACCAGGCGCGTCCGCGCTGCGACAAGCGTGCGGGTCAGCATGCTGTCGAATCCCTTCACACGCACCTCACGAAAGAAGCCGACTTCCGCGAGTTGCGCCAGACCATCGGCGTCGTTCGCGTCCGTCTTATTCGTTGCCATATCGAGCGCCGCTTTAGCATGGCGCGCATCGATGCAGATCGCCGGCAACCCTTCGGTGCGCAGAGAATGATAGAACCATACCGACAGCGGTCCGGTCTCGAATACCACGCGTTTCACGGATGGCGCCCGTTTGCGGATGAGCTCGGCGACGATGCTGGGATCAGATGCGCACTTGCCGCGCCAGATCCGTTCACCTGCTCGGCGGATCGAGACTGCCGTCTCTTTCATCGACACGTCGAGACCAATATACTCTTCCATGGCTGTTCTCCATTCGATGCTTGGGCCCGGCGTCCAGTCGTGAGCCCGTATTTCCATCCTATCGGGGAACAGCCACCAGCTTCCATTGTCGGTTGGGACTGACTCAGGGGCGACTCGCTCCCGCGATTACCCCATGTGGACGGCTCCTCCACCGGCACGAGAGTGCCAAGGAGTGGGTGCCGTTTTGAGGCTCCCACGATTCGGAGGAGCAGCCTATGCAGTCAATTTCGACGATTGGCCTTGATATTGCGAAGTCGGTCTTCCAAGTGCACGGCGTTGATGCAGCCGGCCAGGTGGTCGTACGCCGTCAGTTGAGGCGCCGCCACGTCTTGGCGTTTTTCCAGAAGTTGCCGCCATGCCTGGTGGGGATCGAAGCTTGCGCATCATCGCACCATTGGTCTCGTGAATTGCAGGCGTTGGGACATACGGTGCGATTGATGCCTCCGGCCTATGTGAAGCCCTACGTCAAGCGGCAGAAGAACGGACGCGGAGGCGATCTGTGAAGCGGTGACGAGGCCCAACATGCGGTTCGTGCCGACCAAGACAGTCGAGCAACAGAGCTGTCTGATGCTTCACCGAGCGCGCCACCTATTCATCCGCCAGCAGACCGCGATTATCAACTCGATCCGCGCCTATCTTGCGGAGTTCGGGATTGTCGCCCCTGTTGGGCGGCGAGGCGTCGAGCAACTGCTGGAAGTCGTCGCCGATAAAGCCGAAGACCGAGTCCCGGAGGTCGCCCGGATGTGCCTTGCTGCTCTTGGCGGTCAATTGCGCGCGCTGAAGGCCCAGATCCTGGAGTTCGACCGCCGCATTATCGCCTGGCATCGATCAAACGCGACGAGCAAGCGGCTGGACGCGATCCCTGGCGTCGGTCCGGCGCTGGCAACAGCACTGGTCGCCAGCATTGCCGATCCCAAAGCCTTCCGATCCGGGCGGGACTTCTCGGCCTGGGTTGGTCTCGTGCCAAAGCAGAGCTCGAGCGGGGGCAAAGATAAGCTTGGCAGCATCAGCAAGCAGGGCGATCGCTATTTGCGTAGCCTGTTCACGGCTGGCGCGCTCGCCGTAATCAGGTACGCCAAGATCCATGGCACCGATCATCGGCCATGGCTCACGCGATTGTTGGTCCGGCGGCCCACCAAGGTCGCGGCCATCGCGCTTGCCAACAAGCTCGCCAGGATGGCCTGGGCGATGATGGCGAGGAACGAACGCTACCAGGAGCCGGCCGCGCTGGCGGCCTAAACGAGATCGCGCCGACATCGCCGGCGTGACGTAACGGTTGGGAGGGCGAACAGCACGAAATGCAGTGCCGGTCGATCCGGCGATCAGGACAACCCACTTGGGCGATGGCATCTCGAATGCGTGCTTTTGACCGGGACCTGATCCGCGGAGGGCATTATGGCCAGCGGTCATGTGTACCGCGCAAACAGGCCGAACACATGGCTGCTCCGACCAATCCTGTGACGTGAAGATTCTCCTTGCCAACGCGGAGCCGTCCACACATGGCCTAACTCGGCCTCTGGTGAGGTCCGCTCTCGCGCCGCTATCAGGGGCCAAGCGGAAATCTTACGCTCAGTCAGAGCATTAGTGCTCGTGACCCTTAGTGAACATGGGCAGCTGAGGCCATCGCCACACTAATCCATGAGCTTCTCGCCGCTCAATTGCACTGCTTGGCCGTTAGCCGTAGGCTACCCAGCGGGCTAGGCTTGAGGGAAGCCATGGTTGTCGAGACGCGCTATGTGACCAGCGGCGAGGTCTTCGTCGCGTATCAAATATCCGGACAGGACGGTCCGGACTTGCTCATGACGCCGGGCTTTGTATCGCATCTCGAGCAGTCATGGGAGAATCCCACCGCGGCGCGCTTCCTTAACGACCTCGGCTCGTTCTCGCGACTGATCCGATTCGACAAACGCGGCGCGGGTCTCAGTGATCGTGGCGTCGGTGTCCCGCATCTCGATGAAAGGATCGACGATATTCGCGCCGTGCTCGACGCCGCGGGTTCTAAGAGGGCCTATTTGTTCGGTGTCTCGGAGGGTGGGCCGATGTCTATCCTGTTCGCGGCGACCTATCCTGGGCGGGTCGCCGGTCTCATCCTGTTCGGCGCGTATGCGCGCACGGTGGGCGCCTCCGTTCCGTTTGACGATTTGGCGGCCTTGGAGCGCGACATCCGGTCGAACTGGGGAACCGGCAAGAGTCTGCCAAGTTTCGCCCCGTCGGCAGCCGCGATTCCCGGGGCCATTGAGCGGTTCGCCAAGTTCGAGCGCTCGGCGGCCAGCCCGTCTGATGTGATCAACCTGATGCGCATGAACCGCGAGATCGACCTGACGGCCATCCTGCCGTCGATCCATGTTCCTACGCTGGTCATGCATCGGCGCGACGACGTGCGCATTCGCGCACTCGCCGGCCGCGAGCTTGGAGAGAGAATTTCTGACGCACGCTATATCGAACTACCAGGTAACGATCACGTCCCATGGTTCGGAGATCAGAATCGGCTCGTCGAGGAGATCAGACAGTTCATGGGTGTAGCCGCTCCTGCCATCGAGGTTGATCGCGTCCTCTCGACTGTGCTGTTCACCGATATCGTCGATTCGACAAGGAGAGCCTCGTTGGTGGGCGACAAGCAGTGGCGTTCGACTCTGGAAGCGCATCATGCAGCGGTGCGTTCGGAACTTGAGCGGCATCGCGGCCGCGAAATTAAGACTACGGGCGACGGATTTCTGGCCCTGTTCGACGGCCCGGCGCGCGCTGTTCGCTGCGCCCAGGGGATCGTCAGCGCGGTGCGGCCGCTCGATCTCGAAGTGCGGGCCGGCGTGCACACGGGTGAGGTCGAGATGATGGGCGACGATGTGGGCGGCATCGCTGTGCACATCGCAGCACGGGTAGCTCAGCATGCGAATGCGAGCGAAGTGCTGGCCTCGAGCACGGTAAAGGATCTAGTGGCAGGTGCCGGCCTCAAGTTCGTCGACCAGGGACGGGCCGAGCTTAAGGGTCTCTCCGAGCCCATGCGCCTATTCGCAGCCGTCTGAATGAGTTCCGGTGTCGCCGATCCCTGAGACGCTATCGCCCGATGTCCCTTTGTGTGCAAGGTTTTTGGACGCTGGCAACAAAGCGGCTCCGCCCCCTCAACTGACCGGCGTCCAAAAAGCGCCAAGGCACGAAGTCGCGGGAAGTTGGGCACCGGCTCGGCAGCGGGCGATCAGCAGCCGGATCATAGCGGTCATTCTCGGCCTTCAGCCATGGCTCCCCTTTGATCTCCGGTGATCCTCCACCGCCCCTCGTCACGGCAGGGATATCAAGGGCGGAGCCCTTGGCTAGTTGGATGCAGAGCAGACGTGGCCGAAATGCGCGCCTTTGCTATAAGACGCCGCGCCGCCAGCGTTTGATGCACGGCTGCCTACAGCCCAGAGCTCAACCTATGCGGGGTCGAGGTCTCGTCAGCAAACTCACAGACGCGCCACCAGAAAACTGCGTCCCGGCGCGCTTCAGGGGAGCTCCGGGGTATCCTCCTGCAACTCCGGCCGGAAATTGCGCAAAGCGGAGGCGGAAGTAGCGCCCAGGCATTTCCTCCTTTCCCATCGCGTAGCTCGAAAGTTCGAGCTCAACGCTGGAGCTAAGTGGCCGCTCCTCTCCCCCTGGAGTTGCGGAGACGAACCCCGCTACCCTCTTCTTGCATTGGGCGACCTTGGTAATGACATCGGAAGGAGGTCGCACAACGTCTAGCTGCGCCGCAGAAGGTTTGGGCGATTTTCGCCGCTCGTAGCCGCGACGACGGCGGTACTTCGTTTTGGGTACACCGCAAGGGATCGGGCCAGACAGCGAAATCGAGCCTATTCGTTTTCCAATCGCGTCCGGTGAGGTGTTAATCTTTTGGACGCAACCCAAGCGGCACCGTACAGGCCTACAGCAGGGGAAAACTATGGCCGACAAACGGATGCAGTTCACCTGGGATCCAATTGCGCTTGCAGCGCAACTGCGGAACATCGCGGGACAAGGCCAAGTACTGATGCGCTGCTTCGTGTCTCATCAACCGGACGCGATTAAATTCGGCATGGGCAACAGGTCAACACTCGGGTTCGATTTTTTCGAGCTCATGACGAGGATGATGATCGATCCGGTGGTGGTCGCCAGCGCCCAGATCGACCTATTCTACAAGACGCTAGGTATCTGGCAGAAAACCGCGGAACGCATGCTCATGCTGCGTGCACGCGAGGCCGATGCCTCGAAAGACAAACGGTTCAAGCATCCAGAGTGGAGCGAGAATGCTATCTTCAACTTCGTGAAGGACAATTATCTCGTCGCGGCAGAGACGATTCTTTCTGCAATCCGCGAAGTCAAAGGCATGGACGAGGCCTCGGCTCGCAAAGTCGATTTCTACACCCGCCAGTTCGTTGATGCCTTGTCACCTTCCAATTTCGTCGCCACCAATCCGGAGGTCCTCACCGCAACCCTTGCGTCCGGCGGACTGAACCTGCTGCGTGGTTTGGAGAACCTTCTTGCCGATCTGGAGCGCGGCAATGGCCGCCTTGCGATTACGACGACCGACATGAAGGCGTTCCGCCTCGGCGAGAACATCGCAACCACTCCAGGAAAGATCGTCTACCAAAACGAGCTCATGCAATTAATCCAATATGCGCCGTCGACAAGAGAAGTTCGCGTGCGGCCACTCCTCATCGTGCCACCGTGGATCAATAAGTTCTATGTTCTCGATCTACAGCCGAAGAACTCTTTCATCAAATGGGCCGTCGATCAGGGGCATACGGTCTTCGCCATCTCCTGGGTAAATCCCGATGGGAAGCTCGCCGAAAAGGGGCTTGAAAATTACATGCTCGAGGGGCCTTTGGCGGCACTGGACGCAATCGAGTCTGCGACCGCAGAGCATAGTGTTAACGCAATTGGCTATTGCCTCGGCGGAACATTGCTCGCCGCGACGATGGCATACTCGGCCGCGAAGGGCGACGACCGAATTACAAGCGCCACCTATTTCACGACGCTTGTCGATTTTACCGAAGTCGGGGATATGGCAGTCTTCATCGACGAGGCGCAGCTGGCGTCTCTCGAAAGACGGATGCGCGAGCGCGGCTATCTGGACGCGCAAGAGATGGCGACAGCGTTCAATATGTTGCGCGCCAACGAACTGATCTGGTCCTTCGTCGTCAGTAACTACCTGCTTGGCAAGAAGCAGGTGCCCGTTGATCTTTTGTTTTGGAATTCGGATCCGACGCGCATGCCCGCGGCGATGCATTCGTTCTATTTGCGCGGGATGTATCAGCAAAATCTCTTGGCAAAACCGGGCGGCATCAGGTTGGCGGGCGTGCCGATCGATCTTTCGAAAGTCAGGACTCCGACCTTCATTCTGGCTGCGCGCGAAGACCACATTGCGCCATGGAAGTCGACCTATGCCGCGACACGCTTATATTCCGGGCCGATCAAATTCGTTTTAGCCGATGCGGGCCATATGGCTGGCGTGATCAGCCCGCCAGGCACCAAATATGGCCATTGGACGAACGGCAATTTGCCGCCCAGTCCGGACGAATGGTTCGCCAGCGCCACGCCTCATCAAGGGTCGTGGTGGCCGCTTTGGGACGAATGGGTAACGCCACTTGATGCAGGCCGCGTTCCAGCCCGCGAACCCGGTAGCGGTGCACTGGCGATTATCGAAAACGCGCCTGGCTCTTACGTCCGCGTGAGATCGATCGCCTCGTAAGTTGCGGGAAGCGGTCGGGATCGCGACTATGCGCAAAATCAGAGCTCGCTCTCGCGGATAGGCTAACCCCGCTCGCGGGGGCGCTGCGGCGACTGAGGATTGTTGGCGGGATTGGTATCGTACTTGGATATTCGCGTGATCAGCCCGCTAGTGGCGAGCGGTTGCAAGTCCGCCTCCAGCGCCTCGGCAATTTCCTTGGCATAGACCTCACGATCGTCCACGTAGAATGTAAAGGATCTCAAATACTTTTCCTTTTTCGTCGGATTCTCGATCGTCGCCTTCGTCCATTGGTAGAGCGGATAGTATTCGACGCCGTGCTCTTCTGCTGCGGCGACATACTCCGCAAAGGCGTCGAACTGGCATTTCAGCGCAGCGCGATGCTCGGCGAGGATATCGAACAGCGGCGCCAGTGCCGGATCAGGGAGTTTTCGGCGTA
Source organism: Bradyrhizobium sp. CB82 (assembly GCF_029714405.1). Classification (NCBI taxonomy): domain Bacteria; kingdom Pseudomonadati; phylum Pseudomonadota; class Alphaproteobacteria; order Hyphomicrobiales; family Nitrobacteraceae; genus Bradyrhizobium; species Bradyrhizobium sp. CB82. The sequence continues at coordinate 3,112,813 of NZ_CP121650.1, forward strand.
CCGAATCCGCCAGAGCAGAATCGTTCACGTCGAACCTAACCTGATACTGCCACTGAGAAGTCACACTATTCTGGCCTTCTGGTCGCACTTGATTTGCTCCTTTTCCGATCGCAAGGCGCTACGGCTCCGTCACGAGCAGGTCGGGCACGCGTTGTGTCAAGAGTTGGCCGCAATGGCAGGCCGACCGTTGCGTTAGTAGCTCCTCTTTTTGGCAAGGCGCTCGTTGAACGAACGAAGATCGATCACAATTCTTTGGTGGGTTCCGCTGCCGATCTCCTCTATGCCGTCGCTTGCCGACACCTTGAAGTCAACTCGCTTTCCCTCGACATTGACTACCTCGGCCGTCGCGTGCACCTCGCGGCCTACGGGCGTGGCGGCCAAGTGGTGTACATCTACGGCAGTGCCGACCGCGCTTTCACCCGCATCCAAAAACGGTCTGATCGCGTTGAGCGCGGCGTTTTCCATGATCAAAATCATCACGGGCGTCGCAAGCACTTGCGGCAATATGGCGTCCTTGAATCGGTCGGCAAGGTGTTCGGGTTGCACCCGCAATGTCGATGTTCCTCTGGCTCCCAACGGAATCTGCCGCATCATTCGTCCTCGATCTCTAGATGGACGCATAGACTGCTTCGCCCCCAACAGCAGCACGAAAGCGGACATCTGGCTAGGTCGGAGTTGGGCCAAAGGCAAGCCTCGTTGAACCCACAGCTATTGGCGCAAAGCGGACGGCGAGAGCCTAACCTGGGCAGGGTTAAGCTCACGATCAATGGCTCTCATCAATGATGGCTGTTTCGGATCACAAGGTGATCGACCGGGGAGCGGTGGGGGACCTGCGTGTCTCGAAGCTCCCGCATTGATTCCTCTGGGCCGCATCAAAAATGGTTGCGTTGCGGTTAGTGCCTCACGGACTGCGCCGGACTCTTGAACGCTATCGCTGATGTCCGAGCCCGATCCCGAGCGAGAGCGCCTTCTGTCGCAGTGAACCTTCAGTTCGCTTCATGGTCTTCGCGACCTTCGACACTGGCGTGCGCGCTTTCGAGTGCGCCTTCAGAATCTTGATGTCTGACGCTGTATATGGCTCCCGGGCCGGCTTGGCTTTCTTGGTCTTCTTTGCCACTTGCGATCTCCTTTGATTCGAAGGGCGCTTTGATATCATGAGCACCGTCACCTTCAAGGGAACGGATGCGAACGATGGTTATCCTGTGATCGCTCGCTGCATCAATGCAGATTGAACAAGTTTCTCACAAGCTGGCCGGACACAATGTCCGCGAACGATAATTTGGTCGGTGGGACAACAGGCGTCGCCGGGCTACCACTCGCGACCGACGGGGTTATCGCCAACGGTCCCTGCTTGGCCGCAATCTTTGGCCCCTCCTGGCGCTTAACGATCTTCCGCTTGCCTTGATCAACTGCAATTGGAGAACTGGGAGCCGGCACCACATATGATTGCCGTGGTATTAATTCGCTTGGACGTACTTTCAATCAGGTTTGAAGGCGGGACTGGAGTTGCCGGCGGCACTATTGTTGGCAGTGTCGTATCGATGACGATCCGTTCCGGTGGCTGCTGCACCGATGCGATCCGAATGACAGGCCGATCGGTCTCATTACCACTAGGCTCCGCTAAGGAGTGCGGAAGGAACCAGTTTGCTACGAATAGCAACGCAAGAAGCGACGTTCCGACCCAGGCTATGTACCGTCCGACAGGCATAACCCTCTCCGCCACAGTAACCTGACAAGAGCAAACGCCGTAATCCCTGACGGTCCGTAACTGAACGTGGTTACTGCTGGAATTGCTTTAGATGAGCTCGATCCAGAGTTAAGTTATCTCCATTGGCTCTTGCGTGGGGGGATGTCCCGGTTCTGTTGAATTTCTGAAGATGTCGGCGTTGCCCACCTTGAGCCGGTAGGCTCGGGGTGCTGATTCCACAAAGGAGAGCAACGCCATGACGAGAGATATCACACCGGCTGGTTCGCCGGCGACCGGGGCTGTGGACGAAGCGTTTGCAGAAGTGCGGGCGAGCTTCGATCGGTTCTGCCTTGCGGCAGGGATCGAGGCGCTCGGCACGATGATGGAGGCGGATGTCACGGCGGCCTGCGGGCCGCGCCACGGTCGCGATGCGGGGCGGCAGGCGCACCGTTGGGGCCGAACGCGGGGCCGGATCGGCTTCCACGGCGGCAAGATCGAGGTCGAGCGCCCGCGGGTCCGGGGCGTGGACGGCCGCGAGGTCACGATCCCGAGCTGGGAAACGGCGGCGCAGGAGGATTGGCTCGGTCGCTGGGCGATGAACCTGATGCTGATCAATGTGTCGACGCGCCGGTTCGGCCGCGCTGTCCGGCTGCCCGAGGGTGACGTGCCGGCACCGCCCGGATCGGGGGTTTCGAAGTCGGCGGCCTCGCGGAGGTTCGTCGCGCTGTCGGCGGCGCGGCTGGCCGACTTCATGGCTGCCGATCTGTCCGCGCTCGACCTTCTGGTGGTCCAAATCGACGGGCTGCATCTCGGCGACGATCTCGTGCTGGTGGCCGCGATCGGGGTTGACGGCGAAGGCAACAAGCATCCGCTGGCGCTGGTGGAAGGGGCGACCGAGAACGCCGCAACGGTTCAGGCCCTGCTGGACAACCTGGTCTCGCGCGGGCTCGACCCGACGGTGCCAAGACTGTTCATCGCCGACGGCGCGAAGGCGTTGTCGAAGGCGATCCGCCGCACCTTCGGTTCGGCCGCTGCGATCCAGCGCTGCCAGATCCACAAGGCGCGCAACATCATGGAACGCCTGCCGAAAGAGCATCATGCGGCCACCCGTCGGGTGCTGCGCCAGGCCTGGGAGCTCGATGACGCCGACAAGGCTGAAAAATTGATCCGCAATCTCGCGCGTCGACTCGACCAGCAATGGCCCGGCGTAGCGGCCAGCATCCTTGAAGGCCTCGATGAAATCCTGATTGTCGTCCGGCTGAAGCTGCCGAAGGAGCTTCGTCGATCGCTCGCCTGTACCAACATCGCCGAGAACATGATGGGCACCATTCGCCGCGTCGCTCGCAACGTCAAACGCTGGCGGGATGCTGGTATGGCCTTGCGCTGGGTCGCGGCCGGCATGATCGAGGCCAACAAGGGCTTCCGACGATTGAAGGCGTATAAGCAATTGTCGGTTCTGCGTGCGGCCCTTCAAGCTCACCACGATCGCATGACGATCAAGCCCGTTGCCCACGTCACGAGGGCCGCGTAACATTCATTCCGGCAACGTCGGCCCGGCGTAGTTCAACAGCGATCGGGACATCCCCTTGCGTGGTATGTTTGATTGCAGTCCGGTAATTCAGGGAATTGAATGCTTGCCACCGCTGAACCGGCATAAGCGCATGCTGCGATGACGAGCACCCTAAAGATGACGAACATTTGAGCCTCTTATTGCTTGCTCGGAGCAGCCTAGAACGGATTCGTTTCGGACCGTTTAGGGAAATTGGTTTTTACGTTGTTGATCGACTTGGTGAACATTTTTAAAGGCGCCGATCGTGGTGGGTAGCATTTAACAGCAATCCGACCTCCGCCGTCAGCACCGGGGATGTCCCGATCGCTGTTGAACTACGTCGGGCCGACGTTGCCGGAATGAATGTTACGCGGCCCTCGTGACGTGGGCAACGGGGTTGATCGTCATGCGATTGTGGCGAGCTTGAAGGGCCGCACGCAAAACCGACAATTGCTTATGCGCCTTCAATCGTCGGAAGCCCTTGTTGGCCTCGATCATGCCGGCCGCGACCCATCGCAAGGCCATGCCGGCATCCCGCCAGCGTTTGATGTTGCGCGTGACGCGGCGAATGGTGCCCATCATGTTCTCGGCGATGTTGGTACAAGCGAGCGATCGACGAAGCTCCTTCGGCAGCTTCAACCGGACGACAGTCAGGATTTCGTCGAGGCCTTCGAGGATGCTGGCCGCTACGCCGGGCCATTGCTGGTCGAGTCGACGCGCGAGATTGCGGATCAATTTTTCAGCCTTGTCGGCGTCATCGAGCTCCCAGGCCTGGCGCAGCACCCGACGGGTGGCCGCATGATGCTCTTTCGGCAGGCGTTCCATGATGTTGCGCGCCTTGTGGATCTGGCAGCGCTGGATCGCAGCGGCCGAACCGAAGGTGCGGCGGATCGCCTTCGACAACGCCTTCGCGCCGTCGGCGATGAACAGTCTTGGCACCGTCGGGTCGAGCCCGCGGGAGACCAGGTTGTCCAGCAGGGCCTGAACCGTTGCGGCGTTCTCGGTCGCCCCTTCCACCAGCGCCAGCGGATGCTTGTTGCCTTCGCCGTCAACCCCGATCGCGGCCACCAGCACGAGATCGTCGCCGAGATGCAGCCCGTCGATTTGGACCACCAGAAGGTCGAGCGCGGACAGATCGGCAGCCATGAAGTCGGCCAGCCGCGCCGCCGACAGCGCTACGAACCTCCGCGAGGCCGCCGACTTCGAAACCCCCGATCCGGGCGGTGCCGGCACGTCACCCTCGGGCAGCCGGACAGCGCGGCCGAACCGGCGCGTCGACACATTGATCAGCATCAGGTTCATCGCCCAGCGACCGAGCCAGTCCTCCTCCGCCGCCGTTTCCCAGCTCGGGATCGTGACCTCGCGGCCGTCCACGCCCCGGACCCGCGGGCGCTCGACCTCGATCTTGCCGCCGTGGAAGCCGATCCGTCCCCGCGTTCGGCCCCAACGGTGCGCCCGCCGCGCCGCGTCGCGACCGTGGCGCGGCCCGCAGGCCGCCGTGACATCCGCCTCCATCATCGTGCCGAGCGCCTCGATCCCTGCCGCAAGGCAGAACCGATCGAAGCTCGCCCGCACTTCTGCAAACGCTTCGTCCACAGCCCCGGTCGCCGGCCAACCAGCCGGTGTGATATCTCTCGTCATGGCGTTGCTCTCCTTTGTGGAATCAGCACCCCGAGCCTACCGGCTCAAGGTGGGCAACGCCGACCTCTTCAGAAATTCAACAGAACCCGGGACATCCCCGCGGGCTATACGCTACGTCCAAGGTCGCACGTCGTGATCTCACAATCCTGCTTGAAAGTGCAATGCTGCTCTGGAATTCTCATTCAACCTCAGATCGCTTTAGCAATCCGGCGGTTGTTAGGGCTGATTTTTTAAAGGTGTTTCGATGCAGGAAGTTGCTTACGAGCCGAACAGGGCTGTGCCGTTTTTTGGCGCTCGCGCCTTTGCCCGCAAACTCCTGGAAGAGGCGGATCAGCTTAGCTCAAAACTTCAATCAGCCGAACGCGAACGGAAAGAAATTCTGTCTAAGAATGCTGATCTCAGCGCGGCCGTCGAGCGGCTGGGCAACGAAGTTAAGCAACTTCGAGCGGCGCGCGATCTTGCGCAACAGCAACTGGAATATTTTGGAGCTGCTCCGCTCCTCGACATTGATGTGCGCCGACGGGAATTGCAGGCGCAGGTGGATACGCTGAACAAAGAACTCGTTCAGGCTCGTGCTGACATTGCGTCCGAACGAGACACCTTGCGGAAGGAAGTTGAAGAAGCTCATCAAAGCATAGTGGAAACAAGGGAAACCGCCCTTCTTCAAGAAATTGGTATCTATGAATACCGGCATCCACTTACAGACGCTCTGGCTTACGAGAGCGCTTTGGATCGTCTCCAAGACGCCATCAAGGCAACTGCAAAGAAGGACGGCGGCGCGGTACTTGCTTCAACCAACTGGACAGTCGGCGGGTCCGAAGCTGAGGGCCGCAAGATGACTCGCGAAATATCGAAGCTCATGTTGCGAGCATTCAATGCCGAGGCCGATAATCTCGTCCGCAGCTTAAAGCCGTACAAACTACAAAGTGCAATCGAGCGTTTGAGAAAGGTTGAGGAGACGGTCAGGAAGCTGGGTGCCACGTTACAGGTGAGTATTTCACCCGCATACGCGCAACTGCGGATCGATGAGCTGGAACTAACTGCCGATTTTCTTGAGAAGCAGGCTGAAGAAAAGGAGGCCGAGCGCCGAGAACGTGAGCGAATGCGAGATGAGCGGAAAGCTCAACAAGAGATCGAGCGCGAGCGCGCGAAATTGGCTAAAGAGAAGCAGCACTACCAGAACGCGCTTGAAGCGGTTACCGCAAATGGCGATCAGGATGGCATGCAACGGCTTCGCGAGCAAATCGCAGACGTAGATAAGGCAATCGAGAGCGTTGAGGCTCGCGCAGCGAATACGCGCGCCGGTTACGTGTACGTGATCTCTAACATTGGTTCGTTTGGCGAGAAGATGGTGAAGATTGGAATGACAAGACGCCTTGATCCAATGGAGCGCATTCGGGAGCTGAGCGACGCATCAGTTCCGTTCAATTTTGATGTCCACGCCCTCTTCTTCTCCAACGATGCCGTCGGCATCGAAACGTCCATGCATGATCGTCTCGCTGACTACCGCGTCAATGAGGTGAATCGACGGCGAGAGTTTTTTCGGGCTACGCCGTTGGAAGCAAAAGCGCATCTCGCTCAGCTGGCAGGAGAACTTCTGGAATTCCGGGAGGTGCCCGAAGCCATTGAGTACAGACAGACAATACGACTGCGAACTTTCACAAGCGGATCAGGTGCGAGCTTGTAGTCATATAGGTGCGCCGAAAAGGTAGGTTGCCTCAGAACATCCTATCGACTAGGTCAATTTGTTTCGCGGCGTCCGCCGGCTTCAGCAAGCCGCGCCAATGCGGCGATGATGTATCGCGGATGTTGGTGACAGGTGGACCGCCAACGCGCGGTGGTTGGTGATCGAATAGTGCGCCTGACTTCCGGGCGCATGAAGCCGCCGGTTAAGGAATTGGTTACTAGTCACTGTCACCATTTACATATAGGTCGCCATATGCGGCAGCGCATTCCGAGAACGGTTTAATACTTCGACACGCCCGGTTGGCGGTCTTTTGCAGGAGAGGCCCAATGTTTAAGGGCTTCACGGTGGCAGTTGTGGCGCTGGTTAGTACAGTGCAGCTGGATCAATACCTAACTAACGGTCGGTACACCGACGCGGCCATGGCTATGCTGCGGCAAATCAGGCACGCGTTTGGGTTTTGAAATACCCTCTCGGGGACAACTTTGAGGCGCGTGATGGAAGGCGGCATCTCATGGGCTGATCTCGACGCGGATGAGCAACGCGCCATTGCGATATTGGGAGCCGGACTTTCTATCGAGCTGTGTGACCCCGTTGCGCTCCTGACCTTAAGGCGGCTCGGTCTAATTGTAGCCTCCCATTTGACGACCGCCGCACACGATTTGCGGAGAGACGTGGTTTTAGACGAACTCGGGGCGCGTGATTGCGTGATGTAACCTTATTGGCACACTCCCAAACCTGCTTGATCAGAAGGGCTTGAGGGTATGAATAAGGCTGGGGGTGGAGATGTCAGGAGCTATTGGGCTGATCGTGGATGGTTACGTTTCCCTCAAGGACCAGAAGGCTCTCGATGAGCTTCGGATACAACGCCGGAAACTTATCGCAGACCTTAATGCGTGTACCGGGATCGACTGCGCGAGTACTATTCAGCAAATTGAGGAAGACATCGTCGTGATCGAGGCTGGGCTGGCGCGGTTGGATGGCGCAACGACGAGCTAACCGACCAGTCTGTTCGCGTTCGACCTGCCGCCCGATCCTCCTTCTCCGCCCCGCGCATCACGATCTTGAGCGCATCATCCGGCAATGGCCGCTGTAACGCCTTCGCCTCATCCCACGGCGCGCGCATCCACACATCGCGCTCTTCATCAGTCGTCAGGATCACCGGCATCGCCTTGGGGTGGATCGGCTCAACCATCGCATTCGAAGTAGTCGTCAGCCATTGACTAAAATGCCCAGGGGCCCCCCAATCCCCCTGGAGGTGCCGATGACGTACATGCTCCCGTATCCGACGATGTTTTGCGTACTCGACCTAGATCAATCCCTTCTCGGTACGCGCAAGCTGCGGACGTAATAGCCTTGCCTCTGAACGGCTGACCTGATCTCGTCGCTGACTTTGCAAACCCGCTTTCTGCTCTTGCGCCACTTATGCCTGGAGCTAAGCACGGGTATCGCTGAGCCCGTGCTTAGGACGAGTAAGTCGCGTTTATCATTGCGATAGACATCAAACATCTTTCGGCCCCCGCTGATCGTACTGAAATAAACATTGAATATATTTCGGTCTTGACCGCGTAGCTTAATGTCTCGGATGGCCACGCGGGTTGTAAATGTGCAACGCTCCCTGCTTCTTTTTTCCGCCGTTTCGGAAAGCATGGATCGGCGCGCCGCCTTCGACAGCAGGCACGGTTCGATGAAGCCGGAGGGAGGCCGTCGCTGCTGGACCATGGCCCGGAGGATGGGGCAGTAGCCGGACCGCGCCCATGCCCCACGTGATCTTAGCTGTGGCTACCGCTGTGGATAGCCCGGACGGCATCCCCATCACTACCCTGCATTGTGCCATCGTGCGGGCATCTGATTTGCAAAACGAGCGAGACCCACCATGGCGATCCTATCCGAGAGCCGCCGCGCTGCTCTCCGTGCGACATTGGCTACAGTTGGAATAGACACGCCTCAGAAGGTGTTCGCTGCGCTGGTGCCAGCGGTGATTTCGATCATCGTTGCTTTTTTCCCGGTTGGATTGTGGGGCAACGTCATCGCTGGGGCCGCATGGATCATCATGTTTCTGATTTTGATTGTTTGGCATCGCCGCGCGCTCTCTCGCGAACCTATTAAGGTCGGCCTCAGCCCACTCTATACGGCGGAGGGTCGTGAGCAACTCAGGTCCGAACAGCGCGCCCAAGACAATGAGAATGCGCGACTGCGCGCGGTGTCTGCGCGGCTTGCTGCTGACATGGCGAAGCTCGACACCACGACGACGGACGGACAACAGGAGCTCAGACAACTGGCGGACCAAAAAAACACATCGACCAAAATCTGACAGAGCTTGAGAAGCGACCGGGGACAAAAATAGGCTATGTGCCGCGCAACTAGCCAGACGCGCCAATTGGCCCTTTCAAGCATGAGGTTTCCCGATGGCGCTTGACTGGTCGTTCGAGCCGGACCCGGCGTTGAAGGAGTCCCAATCGGGGATCGTCGGCGCGAAGTCCTCAAGCAATGACCGGAGCCCGATAGCGGCTGCGAAGTGAACAACGATACGCTCGGCGAGCGGCTTAGGCTGTATGTCGAAGAGAACTTCCATAATGCTTGAAGAAGTTATCAAGCTTCACTGGTTCGCCGGTATCTCGCCAGAACAATTTTTTACCAAGGCTGGCCGCCACCGCGAGGCGGTGGTGGCCGCCGATTAGAGTATGGTCATCGGATGCTGTGGCGATGATCTCGCCGTCTTCGTCCACGATGATCATGTGCTGCCTCCAATCCAGCGCGCGGTCAGCGCCGCCGCGATGGTGTGCAATCCATCTAACCTCGTGCCGGTCCCGGCGTTCCAATCCATCAAGATCACTGCTTCCGTATTCGACATACGTCATATCGCGCACCGCCCTTTGTGTAACCGGTTCGCACCGAATAAAGCCGGGAATGCGCGGAGTGAAATACGCTTATAGGTCGGCGTCCGGCGGTCCCCGCATTAGCTCACGCTCTCGGAAGGACCTGACGACCGATTGCGGAGGGACCGCCATCCTTCGACGGTCCTCCGCCTTGCACGAAAAAGGGTTATCGAAGGGGCATCGACAACCGCAACGAGCAACCTATGATGTGACCAATTGGGTGGGGGGCTGATGTGACTATGGGCGGGGCTGCGGCGCATATCATTTTAAAGATCAAAACGAAGAACCCTATTGAGCTAGGGGACTTCGTTGCTGAGTTTACCTCTGTTGCGTCGCAATACGACAAGTTCATCAGAGAGAACCACCCAGATTTAGGACCGGAAGCCCGTATCTATGTGAAGCAAATAAAGAAGGGCTCGATAATTGCCGAGCTACTGCCGTTTGTGCCCTTCGCAATGTTCGCGCCGCAGATCGTTTCCAGTATCGAACAGGTCAACGCCGTTAATGACTTCGTGCGCAACTACGGCTCGAAGCTCAAAGCATATTTCAAAAAGCGCGGCGAGGTACCGGACGCGTCCAGATCGGACCTGAAAGACTTCATGGGCTCGCTCGCGGCCATCGCAAACGATCCCGATGGGTCTGCCTCGCTTGAGGCTCTCGTTTTCGAGGACGGAAAGCGGAAAGTCAAAGCTGCTGTCAAGTTCACGTCCAGAGAAGCTTCGCGGGCCGTTGAGCACATTGAGGAACACCGTAAGAAACTTGAACGGAAGGACAGTGCTGATTTCCAGCGTGAGTTGATGGTCTTTCGGCAAGCGAACGTAAGGAGCCCGGCGGTCGGCAAGCGCACTGGCGAACTGGTTATGGTGGAGGCGATATCAGATCGGGAGCTGCCATTGATTTACGCATCCGATCTCGCTGAGCAGCGCATAAAGCATGAGATAAGGGATGCCGACGACAACCTCTTCAAGAAGGGTTTCGTCGTGGACATCAATGTGCAGACAAAGGGCGGCAGACCAGCGGGCTACCGTGTAACGAACCTTCATCAGGTCATTGATCTGCCGGATGATGATGAACATGAGCCGACAGGCGACCGATAGCGGACGGCATCGCGTCATCACCACGACGAGCGCGCCAGCGTCACGACGGCGGCAGGCGAGATGGCGATGGGCCTTTCAGACAGGCGGTCGGCGAGCACTCATCGCTCCCGGCTTTCCCATTCTACGTCCAGCGCTTCGGAAGCTCGCTGCTGCATGGAGGCTTTTTTCAGCACGCGTCGCCCGCCGCCCGGGCCTATCGCGATGTCTCTGAGGGCCTCGCGAAACGTGTCGAGCACAAACTGCAACCGCTTGATCTCCTCGGCGGACTTCACTGCCCGCAGTCGCTCGATCTCGTCGGCGGCGCTCCGGCGCAGGTCGGCACATGCCCGGCAGAAGGGCTCCTCGTTGCGAAGCCGCTCAGCAATGTCTCTCATTTCGTCGCCTCCATCGCTCGCGCTGAACATCGCGCTGCGCTCTCGCTTATCGGCCACCACCATGTCTCAGCCGCATTGAAGATCATCCGGGCCAGAACGTCGATTGCGCGCGAGCGCGTCACCGTCACCACGACGGCGGCAGGCGACGGGACGCAGCGCACACCGGGAGCGGCAAGCGACGGGCAGGCGTCGCCAGAACCGCAATAAACGGTCCTACAGCGCGCCGGGGCGGCAGGGCTAAGGAGGACCACCGGGCACCCCGCGCCAGCGCATAGGCGGCCACGGGGCACCGGCTACGGGACCGCGCGGCAACGAACCCCGCGCAAGGGACACTATACGGACACCGATTTCCGTTTCAATCGGTTACACAGAGCCACATACTCCCACAAGGGGAGAAGGAGCAAAGTTTGTAAACACGCCGGCCGATCCGGCCAAGCTGCTGGCTTACCCACCTACCAAACCCCAGAGTACGATCAGGTAGTAAGCCACCACGGCAGCGATCACGTTGATCGCGACTATAAGCAATATATCGATTGGGATGATCGGTTTTGGCGTATCCATCGCGTTCTCGCAATGGACGTAATCCTAGCCGTACAGAAGCGCTCTCGCCGTTCACAAATGATGGTAGAGGCGAGTTCCTCGTCTACTGTTGCGTCAGCGCCTCAGTTGATTCCCACATCATCACTGGAGCCGCATCGCGGCGATCATCAGCAGTCGCTTGCCAAGCAGCTACGGCAAAGTAGGCGGTAAGCGCTAGGGCAAGAGCAGTTAAGACAGAGCCGAGCTGGGTCATCGGTCGGCACCCTCCTGAAACTCATTCCACACAGAGAAGCACCTGCGCCTGTAAGTCGGCACGACTGAAGGCTGCAAATCTATAGGTTTACTCGCACAATCCACAGGGAAGTATCGAAGCGACGTAGTAAGCGCGGAGCAATCAGGTACTTCTTCGAGTTGCCCGGTAGGCTGGTACTGATCGGCGAGACCGTTAGAGCAAGATCACAAGACCCGCGGCACAACCGGGTTCGACGAGTGGCGTTTTCTTACAATCGCAGCCAGTCCCCTCGCTGATCAAATCGCGAAGCCGACAGCCTTCAACGACAACATCATGGGCGCTAGTTCGTTTGAGCCATTCCCCGAAGGGTGGTGGGCATCGCCCTAATGAGCGACTTCCAAAGACGAAAAGGTCCTGCCCGGCGCCGGGCTGGCGGAAGTATGGACACCCTCAGAGGCTGTGAATCTTTTTGACTGCTCGCAAGCGGTATAGCCGAAAGCTGGTGCTGTGTGATTCTCTTGCGGTGATGGATTCGCAGGAGGGATGATGGCCGCTGATGAATTGTTTGGGGATCTGCCGGAGCAGGCAAAGCCGCAAGCCGGTGCGGCGCCGCTCGCAGCGCCGCGACTTCGTGAGCCCCAACGCGATCAAATCGAGTTGCGAGCAGTGGATATCGAGAGCCTGATCGGGGAAGACCATCCGGTGCGCCTGATCTGGTCCTATGTCGAGGAACTCGACCTGAGTGAGCTGGAGAACCGGATCAAGGCGCGGGGCGATCGGCCCGGTCACCCCGCGACATCGCCGCGGCTTTTGCTGGCGCTGTGGCTCTATGCCACCAGCGAGGGCGTCGGCAGCGCGCGCGCGTTGGAGCGGCTTTGCGAGAGCCATGACACCTATCGTTGGCTGTGTGGCGGGGTGTCGGTGAACCATCACACGCTGGCGGACTTCCGGGTCGGTTGCGCCGACCTGCTCGACCGGCTGCTTTGCGAGCATTTGGCGGTGCTGGCGAAGGTCGGCCTCGTCAATCTGGAAACGCTGGCGCAGGACGGTGTTCGGGTCCGGGCCAGCGCCGGGGCCGCTTCGTTCCGGCGGGAGGCGACGCTCGATCGGCACCTGGCCTTGGCTGAGGCGGTGGTGGAAGACCTCAAACGCGAGGTTGACGCTCGTTCGGATGCTAGCAATCAGCGCATGAAGGCCGCCAAGGAGCGCGCCGCGCGTGAGCGCAGAGCGCGCGTCAAAGCGGCGCAGACGGCGCTCGCCGAAATCAAGCAGCAGCGCAAGGAGCGCGAAGAAAAGCGCGGCAACGGCAAGAAGCCGAAAGAGCCGCGGGCCTCCACGACGGACGCCGACGCACGGGTCATGAAGATGGCCGACGGCGGCTTCCGCCCCGCCTACAACGTGCAGGTGACGAGTGCCGCCGGCCAGCCGATCGTCGTTGACATCAAGGTCTGCAACACCGGGTCCGACCGCGGCCTGATGCGGCCCATGCTGGAGCGGCAGCGCGCGCGTCCTGGCGGGTTGCCCAAGGACCATCTCGTCGATGGCGGCTTTGGCAGTGCCGAGGACATCGAGTGGGCGCACGCCGAGGGCATCGATATCTTTTGCCCGCCCACTCAATCCAAGCACGGCACCGATCCCCATCTACCGCGACGCGGCGACGGCCCGGGGGTGTTGGCCTGGCGTGCGCGCATGGCGAGCGAAGAGGGCAAGGCCCGATACAAGCCCCGGTCGATTTGCGAGTGCATACATGCCCGCTGGCGCAACTGGGACCTGCGGCAATTGACCGTGCGCGGCCTCGAAAAGGTCCGCGCCGTCGTGCTCTGGTACGCCCTCGCCAACAACATCCTGCAAGGCAACCGCCTCGCTAGCGCATAGAGGAGCGTTCATCGACATCCCCCAACCTCGCCACAGCCGCACCAGCCCACGCGTTGCCACGACGAGGAACTGCCACATCCTTCGATGACCACGCAAAACGAGAAAGATTGGCAAGCTCTCAGGGGGGCCTTGATCGGCGATTAGCCCGCGGACACCAAAAACTCGGCTGAAAACTGTCGGGGGGAACGTAGGTAGCGCTCCAGTGACTCGAACCCCCGACGGGCTGCGATCGAAGCGAGGTAAAAGTCGATCTGCCGGCCGAATTTGGCCGCAAATGAAGCCGCGTTGCGGACTGATAAGCAAATCATACAGACGGGATGAGCTCGCGGACTAATAAGGTTTCGTACGAACACGTAGTCAGTTAGGCGGCTGATAAGGTTTGGCTGCAAACCTTATCAGTCTCACGAAAAGCTTATCAGTCACAAAGTAGGCGCTAAGTTCCGTGAGCCTCAAGGTCTGCCCATTGGTGTGAAGCAGACGAAGGGGAGGGGAGTGCCGATGGTCGCCTTCTGACCCTGGCTGTGTGGAAAGCCGCGAGTCGGCTACGATTCCTCCGTTTCAAGAGGCCAGCTTCCCGACTGAACTCCCTAGCGCCAAACGGATGGAATGGAGAGCTGGCTCCGGAATTCTGGACGGGGCGATAAGTGGAGTTTCTGCCTGACGGCGGGCAAGATTGTCCCGCGAATCAGGAGAGACGATGAGCAGACGAAACCCGTCGGCACCACGCACCGGCATTCAAGGCGAAGGTGGCGTTAGCCGCGATCAAGGGTGAGATGACGCTGGCCCAGCTGGCTGAGCATTTCGACGTGCACCCGAACCAGATCACGCAGTGGAAGTCACAGCTTCAGGAAGCGGCGGCCGAGGTATTTGGTCCTGGCGGTGGCAACAGAACGAGCGAGCCCGCGGTGGACGTGAAAACGCTGCACGCCAAGATCGGGGAGCTCACGCTGGAGAACGATTCCTAAGAAACGGCATCGCCGACGTTCGGCTCCAAGGGCTGGAGAACGAAGCCGAATGCCTTGGCACGCCGATGCAAATTGTTGACCACTCGCGTCCGGTAGCGCGTCTCGTAGGACGAGGCCCCGGGATCGACATAGTCCATTCCGTATCGCACAGCATTGTAGAACAGAACTGCGATCTTGCGGGCCGTGGCGGTCACTGCCTTGGCCTTACCGATGCGCGATGAAAGTCGCCTGTAAAAGGCGCCGAGCGCAGTATCGGTGCGTCCGACGGTGACGGCAGCAAGGCGCAGAAGCGCCGCCGCCCGGCCGCCGGATCGGCGCGTTCGGGACGAGAGCCTTTTGCCGCCGGAGACCTTGTTGCTCGGCGCCAGTCCTAGCCAGGAGGTAAAATGCTTTGCACTTGGCCACGAGGAGAGGTCGTCACCGCATTCAGCGATCAGCTTCAGCGAGAGGTAAGAACCGAGGCCGTCGATCGTGGTGATGTCTTTTCCCAGCAACGCGAACAGCGCCTCGCGGACGTCGAAAGCTAGAGCGTTCGCCTGATCGGTTCGATTCCGACGCAGCGAGGCCGGCGGTGCTGGTCCATGGCCACGTCCGCGATGGTTGCTCAGTTCCTTCAACACGGCTTCGATCCGGGCGTCGCAGGCAGATGCCTTCTCGTGGTAGGTGTCGTAAAGCGCAAGTGCCTGCTCGAGCGCAAACAGATGCTCGGCTCGGTAGCTGCCGGTGAGCGCCTTCGCAATCGTCTCGGCACTGGCGTGGCAACTGTAGTGGCGCAAGCACGCCAGCGCCTCGGGATCGCGCTCGCCGGCAAGGATCGCGCGTATGATACGCAGGCCGGTCGCGCCGGTGATGTCGGCGACGACGTGGTGGAGCTGAAGATTCATCTCCGTCAAGGCCTTCTGCATATGCTGGATGTGTGAGGCCGCGTACTCCAGCAGACGCTCGCGCTGACGCACGTAGGCTCGCAGTTCGGCAATCTGCCCTTTGGGCTGAAAGCTGGCCCGCAGCAACCCGAATGAATGGAGCCGCTGCAGCCATTGCGCATCGCTGACATCGGTCTTACGCCCCGGCACGTGCTTGGCATCGCGCGCGTTGACAAGAAACACGGTAAATCCCCGGGCATCGAGAAGCTCGAAAATCGGAATCCAGTAGACGCTGGTCGATTCCATGACGACGGTCTCGACGCCGCATTCCGTAAACCAGTCGACCAGCCGATGCAGATCGGCCGTGAAGGTACCGAAACTGTGGACTGGCTCCGGTGCGCGATCTGCCCTAACGGCCGCCATATGCATGGTGGCGCCAACGTCGATGGCAGCCGCGTTCGGGTGCACCATCGGCATCTTACCGCCGTCCTTCGACTTCGATCTTTTGGGATTCATCTGTAGCTCCTCCTGACTCCGGCGGAAGGGCTGGGCTGCGCAATTCATTCAAATTCCTAAACGGGATCGCCGAGATGGCGTCACCACTCTCAAGTGCGCAACAGCCCATGGACCAGGTTTTTTGACGGGGTCACGTGCCACCAAAATCGTATCGGCCGCTCCCTTCCGGCCGCAGTCTAGCGGTTACCCGTTTCTATCCCACAGGGGGCGCGCAGCGCCCCGCTCAGTTTTTTAGAAGGCGCGCTCAGCAAAGCCGGCCTGCTGAGCGCAAAGCGATGATCGACCGTGAGCACGACCTGCCGATCACGAAACAGGCGGAAGTTTTGAAGATCAGCCGTGGCAGTGTCTATTATCTGCCGCGTCCAGTGCCTTCCGCCGACCTCGCGATCATGCGACGGCTCGACCGGCTGCATCTGGAGTTTCCTTTCGCCGGTTCGCGAATGTTGCGAGACCTGTTGGCTGCCGAGGGGTGCAAGATCGGCCGCCGGCATATTAAAACGCTGATGCGGCGGATGGGGATAGAGGCGCTCTACCGCCGGCCGCGTACCACCAAGGGGATGTCCCGGGTTCTGTTGAATTTCTGAAGAGGTCGGCGTTGCCCACCTTGAGCCGGTAGGCTCGGGGTGCTGATTCCACAAAGGAGAGCAACGCCATGACGAGAGATATCACACCGGCTGGTTGGCCGGCGACCGGGGCTGTGGACGAAGCGTTTGCAGAAGTGCGGGCGAGCTTCGATCGGTTCTGCCTTGCGGCAGGGATCGAGGCGCTCGGCACGATGATGGAGGCGGATGTCACGGCGGCCTGCGGGCCGCGCCACGGTCGCGACGCGGCGCGGCGGGCGCACCGTTGGGGCCGAACGCGGGGACGGATCGGCTTCCACGGCGGCAAGATCGAGGTCGAGCGCCCGCGGGTCCGGGGCGTGGACGGCCGCGAGGTCACGATCCCGAGCTGGGAAACGGCGGCGGAGGAGGACTGGCTCGGTCGCTGGGCGATGAACCTGATGCTGATCAATGTGTCGACGCGCCGGTTCGGCCGCGCTGTCCGGCTGCCCGAGGGTGACGTGCCGGCACCGCCCGGATCGGGGGTTTCGAAGTCGGCGGCCTCGCGGAGGTTCGTAGCGCTGTCGGCGGCGCGGCTGGCCGACTTCATGGCTGCCGATCTGTCCGCGCTCGACCTTCTGGTGGTCCAAATCGACGGGCTGCATCTCGGCGACGATCTCGTGCTGGTGGCCGCGATCGGGGTTGACGGCGAAGGCAACAAGCATCCGCTGGCGCTGGTGGAAGGGGCGACCGAGAACGCCGCAACGGTTCAGGCCCTGCTGGACAACCTGGTCTCGCGCGGGCTCGACCCGACGGTGCCAAGACTGTTCATCGCCGACGGCGCGAAGGCGTTGTCGAAGGCGATCCGCCGCACCTTCGGTTCGGCCGCTGCGATCCAGCGCTGCCAGATCCACAAGGCGCGCAACATCATGGAACGCCTGCCGAAAGAGCATCATGCGGCCACCCGTCGGGTGCTGCGCCAGGCCTGGGAGCTCGATGCAACATCGCTACCCTCGACGAGGCAGTCGCTTCTTTCAACCGGACCGAGTGACGTGTTCTTCGCGAGCGCTTCTAGCCAGCTGTCACTTGTAGCCCGCGTTGCACCGCCGGCCGCGTGAGGCCACGGGTGAGCCATGCCTGCACATGAAGAAAGCGATTGAAGCCGACGAGATCGCGTGCTTCGTAGAAGCCGATCAAATTGCGCACCCAGCCGAGCAGCGAAATGTCGGCGATGCTGTAGTCGGTCCCCATCACCCAGTCCCGGCCCGCGAGCCGTTGGTCCAGGACACCGAGCAGCCGCGCTGATTCGGTCGCGTAGCGGTCGCGCGGGCGCTTGTCTTCATAGGCCTTACCGGCGAATTTGTTGAAGAACCCGACCTGGCCGAACATCGGCCCGACTCCGCCCATCTGCCACATCACCCATTGGATCGTTTCATAGCGGGTGTTTGGATCGGCCGAGATGAATTGTCCGGTCTTGTCGGCAAGGTAGAGGAGAATCGCGCCCGATTCGAACAGCGCGAGCGGTGTTCCGCTAGGCCCATCAGGGTCGTAGATTGCGGGAATCTTTCCGTTGGGGTTGAGCGCGAGAAAGGCCGGGTCGTGGGTTTCGTTCGCCATGATGTCGATCCGGTGCGGCTCGTAAGGAAGGCTCGTTTCCTCAAGCATGATGCCGACTTTCACTCCGTTGGGCGTGGAAGTGGAAAAGAGTTGCAGCCGATCGGGATACTGCGCCGGCCAGCGCGCAAAAATTGGATGATCGACGGTCACTTTCTTCCTCCTAGATAAGCGGGCCGCGCCGGGCCGGGGCAAAGGCGAATTCTCCGCCAGGATGCGAGCCGAGCTTGCCCGCTGGTGCATCCAGAAAAGCAGGCAACGATACGGCCGCGGTATGGCATGGGTACCCGGGCACGACCTTGGAAACCAGCTGAGAGACGACGGGATGGATGGGCACTGCCCGCCCCACGCACAGGCCCGCGGGGAAAGCGCCGACAATCCATATGGGAGGGGAGAACCGCTCGCCTTCGCTGCTTCCTCACGGACGAACTCGGATGATCGTTTTCCCGCTGATCCGCCGCGTCGGATTGAAAGCGGCGACAGCCTCGTCAAGGGGCGCGATGTTGCCGATGTTTGTACGCAGTCGTCCGTCCCGTACCCGCTGGACGATCTCACCCAGTTGCGCGCGATCGGACACCAGAACAAAGTCGATCGCCAAGCCGTCGGCGGGCCGCGTTTCGGTCGGCCCGGCGATGGTTACCAACGTTCCTCCGGTTCGAACCAGGCCGGCGGACCGCTTACCGATCTCGCCTCCGATGACGTCGAAAACCAGATGGACTCCGCCGACGCCTTCGAGATCGTCGTTCTCGAGGTCGACGAACTCCTGCGCGCCGAAGTCGAGCGCTTTCTGACGGTCGGCGGCACGTCCCGTGCCGATGACGTAGGCACCGGCCTCTCGTGCGAGCTGCGTCACCATCGAGCCGACCGCGCCGGCCGCGCCGTGCACGAGAACGCTCTGCCCCGCCTGAAGGCGACCGTGCACGAACAGTCCTTGCCAAGCAGTCAGGCCCGGCATCGCCACGGCCGCCCCCACCGAGAACTCGACTTCGCCTGGCAGCGGTGCGAGATTGCGTGCCTCCACTGCCACATACTCGGCCAGGGTGCCGCCGCGATACGAGTCCGAGAGACCGAACACCCGTTGTCCTACCGACAGTCCGGTCGTGCCATAGCCGAGAGCGGTGACAATACCTGCCAGCTCCTGGCCGGGAATCGTCGGCGACCGGTCACGGTCGAGGCGATCGGTCCAGGTCGAAGGCCACGTCAGCTCGCCCGAGGTGAATCCAGACGCATGAACCTGAACGACGACGTCATTTATCGCTGCCTGCGGCTCGGGGCGCTCCACCAGCTTCATCCCGGCCGTTCCCGCAGCCTGGTCCGTCACAACGATCGCTTTCATGGGAATGATCTCCTCTGTCGTTCGTCTCATTGCTGGGTATGTTGCGGCGGTAATCTGCGCTTCAATCCGGATAAAGCGGCGCCCAAGACAGCGACGATTCTCATGACACTGTTCCCTGTACTGGTGAACCGCTAGCGGTCGAACCGTCGGACGTGCTCTTCCCGGTCCTGTCGGTGTGCGGATTGCGTGCACCGAGGAGGGTAAATAGGGTGGCCACGGCGGCAAGTCCGCCGTATCCGAGCGTGATCTGCGGAAGCGAGAACAGGTTGGAAAGTTGCCCGGAGATGAGGCTCGGAAAGGCGGCGCCGCTGTAGCAGAGAAGGTAGATCGCGCTGAAGATTGGTGCCCGTTCGGCGAGCGTGCTGCCGTGCAGCAAGCCGCGTGTGGCGGCGCTGATGGCGATGCCCTGACCGGCACCGGCAACCATGGTCGCGGTGATGAACAACACCAGTGTGCCGGCTAAGATTGCAGTGCTGATGCCGATCATTCCGGCCACGAAGGTGATCATACCGACGCGTTGGGCTACCGCGGATGTGAACCAGCCACCAATGGGAGCGCCGAGAACGCTGGGGGTCATATAGGCAGCGAACACTAGCCCGAGGATCAACGGGCTGCGGGTGTGAAGTTCATCTTGTACAAGCGCAGGCATGAACGCTTGGTAGAAGCCCCCGCTGGCCCAAGTGGCCAGAAACACCGCCGCCGCGACAGGGAGCAGATGCCTGACCCGCGCCGGTACGCTGACCTGGGGTAACAGCGATCGCCAAGCGCCGGGAGTCGGAGTTGCTGTTTCCGGACTGATTGCGACGAGTGCAACAGACAGTAATAGGAAGCAAACGCAGACGAGATAGATGAGTTCGCGCGGCCAGGGGCCGAACTCAACAAGCGCGCCGGATGCTATGGCGCCGATAGCGACGCCGAGCATCGGCCCTTGGCTGGTGACAACGGACGCCAACCATTCCGGTCTTCTGGGTGCCGCATCGACGATGTAGGAGGTCAGACTGCTGCCAGCCAACCCGGTGGCGAGGCCCACGAGGAGCCGACCGGCCAGCAGAGTGTCGATGTCGTGCACATTCAGCAACAGCAGACACCCCAGCAGGAGAAGACCGAGGCTAGTGATCGCAGTGACCCGGCGGCCCAGATGATTGGACAGGCGTCCCAGTACCAACAGTGCGGTTATGGTGCCGACGGCGTACGCGACGACGGCCATCGAAATACCGGCGTTAGTGAACCCGTCTTCTGTCCGGTAGGTGTTGTAAAGGGGGATCGGAGCGGCCGCAGCGGCGAATGAGACCACCAAGGAAACTACCGCTGATAAAAATGCCAGCGCGAGCATTCCGCTCCGGTGAGACTGGCTGATCACTGGTGGCAAGTTTTGCATCGAGTAGCGAATCGGTCGTCTTCCAAAGAATTCGGGCGCGCAGGTCCGAGTTCTCCGGTTGGTTTGCTTCACTAGGTGGCGGTGATATCGGTGCCAAGCTGACGAGTGGCTCCATCGCTGAGAGCTGCCACAGCCGTCCTTTGGTTATTGTCGATCAGGTACTGCCATCGTCGATCCGCGCCGCGGCGTACGACGCCGCTCGCTGAGCCTCCAACGTATTTGCGACTTAGACCTCTGCCATCAATTGACCGATCCAACACGATCAGGGCGAAATCGCCGGCAACGTACACATGACGCGCGCTGGCCTTCAGCGGCAAACCGTACTTGAGATCGCACTCGAGTCGGGCGGCGATTTCGGTGGTAGTAGTTCGTCCGTCACTCGCGATGAGAACGGGCTTTGGGTCATACACTGGTATCATCGCGCTGACCTTGTCGGAGTGAAAACGCTCGAGCAGCGACATCAGGGGTCTCCTGCGCGTGTTGGCTGAAACGGTTGTCCTGGTCGCTATTCGACTGAGTGGCTGTCAAGGTCGCAGCGCGGCACGAAAGTTTCCAATAGCCAGTACTTATGGTTTCCATAGCGGGGGGAATTGTGCGGCGACAGTCCTCAATCCCGTTCCTAGATCAAGGCAAGTTGCTTAGCCGCGACGAAGTCACTTCCGGCGCTAGCGGGATCGGCCGGCCGCCAAGGCTTGAGCAATGCCGATGGTCGCGACCACCTCATTGATTAGAGCGTTGTGTCGGTGCTCTGGTCTGAAGCGTTTGTTCTCGGGCCGGGCAATTGGGCGCTCCCAGCAGAGGGGGTGGCGCGCCAGCTGCTGCGTATGGCTGGGTCGACGAACGCCAGACCTCACTGTCGTCCTTGTGCCGTGTGGCCCAATGGTGTAGTGCAGCCCACGCGGGCGCTCGCCCTTCCGGACGTCCCGACGCTACGGCCGCACCTCGTCCTCGAGCTCCCGTTGTTCGGAAGCCAGACCCACGAAGGCGGAGAGATCCTGCTCTCCGGACAGGTTGACGCGATTGCGATCGATGACGCCGGAGCTATCGACGCGGTCGTCAAATGGATTGCCCCATTAAAACGAGTGAGAACGCGCTCATCCTGAGCTCAGCAGCGCCTGGCCAGGTCGTCGAAGATCTGGCTGAACCACATAGTCAGCTGATGACGGCTCTTCTTGCGCGGATGGATTCAGCGAAGGGAGATCGAGGAGGCCTTCAACAACACCCGAAACGCGGTGGTGGCTGCTACTCAGGGCCAACAGATTCCGGCTGTGTCATCTACGTTAACCGAAAGCGTTGATCTTCGGCCGGCGTGGAGCGGTGCTTCTGTGTCCTCCGTCCGATCTGCAGCTACCGGTCGCCCCGATTGACCAAGCAGATTTTTGCTGACCTCCAAAGATCAAAGGTCAAGGCTGACTTCCCATGGCGGTCGACACGCAACCATCTCCTCCTTGTTTGGAGCCTCCGACGCGCACTGGCTCCGTCTCCTATCGGTGACGCCGTATCACTGAGGGTCTTCCTTCGAGTTTCATGATCATCTGCTCCTGTAATGTCCTCAGCGACCGGGAAGTTCGCCACGCAGTGAAAACACGGCTGACACCGCGCTGCGCAATGCCAAGCAGATCTATGGGCACCTGGGTTGCAGCGCCGAATGCGGCCGCTGCGCGCACACCATGAGGACGATTATCGACGAGGCGTACAGGGAGCGTGTACTAGCCTGTCAGGCTGGCTGCCCGCATGGTGGGACCAAGGATGAATGAGCCCAAACTCGCGTCGAAAATAGCCTAGGTTCCCTTGATTTGCTGGACAGGCGCCTCTCGGTTTCATGTCCAGAAAATGCCCGTCTGCTTGTCCTTCGTCGGAATCGATCTAAACTTGCGAGGGTCAAGAACGGGCCTCAAGTCTTGGAGTTCATCATGCAGGGCGACCCGAAAGTCATCGAGTATCTCAACAAGGCACTGCGTCACGAGCTCACGGCAATTAATCAGTACTGGCTGCACTACCGCTTCCTGAATAATTGGGGTCTCCTAGAGATGGCTAAGGTCTGGCGCAAGGAGTCCATCGAGGAGATGGAGCACGCTGACAAGCTCACCGACCGCATCATCTTCTTCGATGGTTTCCCAAACATGCAGGTGCTCGATCCCCTGCGCATCGGCCAGAACGTCAAGGAGATTATCGAGTGCGATCTCGCCGCGGAGATGAGCGCGCGTGCCCTCTATGAGGAAGCGGCGGCCTATTGCCACAGCGTAAAGGACTACGTCACGCGCGACCTCTTCGAGGAGCTGATGAGCGATGAGGAACATCACATCGACTTCCTCGAAACCCAGCTCGATCTAATCGGCCGCATCGGCCTCGAGCTCTACACCCAGAAGCATGTCGGCGGGCTCAAGGCCGAAGAGCACTGAATTGTTGCGCCGTCCACGGCAATCGAAGAGTGTGGCGACGAGCAGCTGTAGCGATTGGTGCGGCTCACGCTTCAGTTGTGCTCAATCGCAGGCAACCGTGCACTTTGCGACCACGACGTTCCAGCGCCGCGGATGCCGGTTCATGGAGGGCCTTGGTTTCGCCACCGGCAAATAACGAGTTTTCCATGATTGCCGACCGGGTCCGTGCGACGAATGGCCAGGGGTATTCTGTCCATCCTCTCGTCAGAATTGAAACCACTTCAAATTCACGGCTTCTTTCTCCCGCTCATGTCTTTGCTGATCCGCCTTGGGAGGCAGCAAGAGATCAGGGACACATATCGTTGGAAATACGGGCTGATCTCCGGGCCGTAGTAATTAGAAGCGCGCTCGGCGCAATACGATATGCTGCGTGGGCAATTCAGGTTCTCGAGGTCTCATGTCTCAAGTCGACTGGTTGAGTCATCTCCTGCAAATCATCACCGTGACCGGCCAACTCGAGGTCCGCTGCGCTTACGGCGCACCATGGCGTATTAGCTGGCCGAGGGCCGCGGCGAACGAGATCCCCTACCATGTCATAGTCAAGGGCCGTGCCTTTTTCGAAGATCCCAATTCGAGAACGATGCAAGAGCTTGGGAGCGGGGATATCGTGCTGCTCCCTCACGGTTCGGCGCACATGCTGCACGACGGCAGCGGCGAAACGCCGATCAGCACGCACGAAAGCAGGGGCTCCGCAGGATGGATGTTGAGCGAGAACGATGGAGGAGGTGAGCAACTCGATCTGCTGTGCGGGCGGTTTTTCGTCGTGCCACCTCATGATCGACTAATCCGCAACTACCTGCCGACAAATCTGGTAGTGCGGGCCAAGGAAAGCCATGGAGAACAGGACATCACGTCGGCATCGAGGCAACTTTCCGGACTGGTCGCTCTGATGCGAATGGAGTCCGCAGGGGACAGAGCGGGAGGACGCGCCATTCTCAACGCACTGTCTTCGGTCTTATTCACGCTCGTTCTACGCGCCGCGAGCGAATCCGGAAAATCCACCGAAGGCTTGTTGGCCCTTGCTGGCCATCCGAGATTGGCGCCTGCCATTGCGGCGATGTTCGCCGATCCGTCGCGACCTTGGAAGCTTCCCGACCTAGCCGATCTATGCGGCATGTCACGCGCGACATTCATGCGCCAGTTTCAGGATAAGTTAGGTCGCTCCGCCCTCGACCTGTTGACCGATCTGCGCATGAGTATGGCCGCCAACGAACTCAAGAAGCCAAGGATCAGCACGGAAGCTGTGGCTGAGACGGTCGGGTATCAATCCGTTTCGGCCTTCCGGCGTATATTTGCGGAGAGGATGGGCATGACGCCGGGGGAATGGCGCCGACTGGCGCACAACGGCGATGAGTCTGGGTCGTCGCCGCCAGAATGATCCTTTTGAGCATCAATTTGAGCCACTAGAAGCTCGAAACGATCATTCCCGGCGGTAAATTGGGCTCCGTCATCACTTGATAACGGAGCACCCCCAATGAACAACACGACTACAACCGCTGCCGCTGCCGATCGGGAAACCTCCCGTTCGCTTGGGCGGCCGCTGGCAAACGCCGTAATCGAAACCATTCTGAGCCGCAGTGCGGCGAAGTATTACGACTCGACGGCCGTCCTCAGCGACGATCAGATCCGCGACCTCGTGCGGATAGGCACTTCAGCGCCGACATCCTTCCATCTGCAGAACTGGCGCTTCATCGCCGTGCGCTCACCCGAAGCAAAGACACGGCTCCGGCCGATCGCTTGGAACCAGCCCGCAATCACCGAAGCAGCCGTGACCTTCATCGTCGTCGGCCAATTGGCCGATGCCAGCACCGTTCCTGCGCGCCTGGCGCCGGTCGTGGAAGCCGGGATCATGCCAGCACATATGGTGCCGGAATGGGAGGGACCTGCTCGCGGCCTGTACGACAATCAACCGCAGCGCCAGCGTGACGAGGCCGTACGCTCCGCGACCTTCGGCGGCGCAGCCATCATCTATGCAGCCCACTCGCTGGGCCTGGGTTCGACACCGATGATCGGTTTCGATGCAGAGGCCGTGCACAAAGAGTTCGGCCTGGCCGAACATGAAATCCCGGTCATGCTGCTGACCGTCGGACCGGAGCGGCCCGGCAACTGGCCGCAGAAGCCGCGCTTGCCCGTGGCCGACGTGCTGCACTTCGCATAACCAACCCTGAAATCAATCATCCAAGGAGAAATAACATGGCCAGAGCTGCCGCTCTGAAGCCGGAACACGTGCCGGCCGATTCGAAACCAACCCTCGATATGTTCACCAGGAGCATCGGGTTCACGCCAAACATGATGGCGACCTTCGCGCAAAGCCCGATCGCGTTCAACGCATGGGCCGCTCTGCTCGGCTCGTTGAGCAAGGCGCTCGACGTCAAGACGCGCGACAGCATCGGCCTTGCGGTCTCCGAAGTGAACGGCTGCAACTACTGCCTGACGGTGCACAGCTTCACGGCGGAGCACATGGCCAAGCTGCCGGCCGACGACATCATTCTCGCCCGAAAGGGTCATGCCAGGGACCCGAAGCGGGACGCCGCCGTCCAGTTTGCACGCGAGATCATCGAAAGCCGCGGCCATGTCACAGACGCCGATCTGCAAGCCGTCCGCGATGCGGGCTACACGGATGCGAACATCATGGAGATCATCGCGCTCGTGGCCATGTACTCGCTGACGAACTTCTTCAACAACGTGTTCAATCCCGACAAGGACTTCCCCGCTGTGGCACCGGCCGGCTCGATCTGAGTCTGCCAGTAGTATCAACCGCCTCCAAGGAGCCCTGGAGGCGGTTGATGCAAGAGCTTCCTAGCCATTTGGATCGGTCGCATGAATATCCTCCATATTGATAGCAGTTCTCGCCCGAAATCGCATAGCCGAGAGCTTTCGGCCGCGATCGTCAAAAAGCTTCTTCAGGTTGCGCCGGATGCGAGCATCAGGCGGCGTGATCTTGGAGCTGATCCTCTGCCTCTGCCACGGCTGACTACGCGGATACGCTGTCATCGCCGGCCACACTGGCGGCGCCGCTGAAGTCCGCTTTTGACCTTGCCGAAACGCTCATTCGGGAAGTCGAGGCGGCCGATGTGATTGTCATTGGAACGCCAATGCACAACTTCACTATCCCTTCGGTTCTCAAAGCGTGGATCGACCAAGTCCTGCGCGTTGGCCGCACGATGGAGTCGACGCCCGCCGGGAAGGTGGGAATGCTTCCGGATCGTCCGGTTTTTATCGGCGTCGCTTCCGGCGGCGTCTTCACGAGAGAGAGAGCAAATCAGCCTGATTTTCTCACGCCCTATCTGGCGCTGGCACTGAACTCTATTGGGCTGAAGACGCTGCAATTCCTTCCGCTGCAGGCCACCGCGTTTATTGAAGGGGGCCAAGCCCCGCTAGCGAGCGAGAAGGTAATTGACGCTATCGACTTGACAGTCGTGCGAGAGCTTCGAGACGTAGCTGCTTGATCAGCCGTGCTCTCGAGGATCGCAAGACCGTATCGCAATGCTCTCCGTGCTCTGGACAAAGTCGCAGCGGCGGCATTCTGAGGGCCCATGGCAAGCCTTGACAAGCGCCCGTTTAACCTCCGGCTCCCCGCGGGATTATCAACACGAGGTCTTCCGATGATTAGTACGCTTCCGCAAATCGGCGACAGGATCACCGACAAATCAGCATCGCCCGATGAAAGCACCGTTCGCGAATGGATCGGAGCAGATGGCTTCGAATACTGGGCCAAGCTGCGGACCTGGATCGATGAATCCTACCCAGAAGTTTTCGCGCCGGATTGGCTCTACGGTGGAAAGAACCGCGGTTGGTCCCTGCGTTACAAGAAGACCAGGGCGTTCTGCCACCTGGTGCCGGAATTCCGACGAGTTTCAGCTGTGGTGGTCATGGGTAGAGCAGAGCGAGAAAAGTTTGAGAAGCGGCGCTATGTTTGGCACCCGCAATTGATCAAACTCTACGATGACGCGAAAACATACATCGACGGAAAATGGCTAACGATTGCCGTCGCATCGGCAGATGATCTGCATGATGTGACGAACCTTCTGACTATGAAGCGACCGCAAAAGTCGGGCGGTTGAAGATCACAAGAATGCTGGTTTGCCGGGCGATGGCTCACCGGACGCGTACCTAGCGAATGCGGGTGTGGCGATTTAAACCCGGGCGTCTTCGTTGGGCATGGCTTGCTCATCGCCACGATCGTCGCTGGCCTCGCCGTAGGAAAGCCGTTCGGCGTCCTTCTCGCGGCTGCCGCGGCCGTGCGCGCAGGCATAGCTGTGAAACCGAGGAGTACACGTGGTGCAGTTGGCCGGGGCGGGCCCCCTCGTTTCGTCGCCGGGGAGGCGTTTCCGAGCACCACCGACTTTTCGGCCAGGATCGCCATATTCGCTGCGTCGGTTCTTTCGGCAGTCGTTGGGACTGTGCTCGCGCACGGCCTAGCATTACAGTTGTTTTTTTGCTTTGAGGTGCGCGCGCTGAGCCGCAGCCTGGTGAGCTCTACGCCAGAGTGACCATGCGACGATATGTGCGGGTTGGATCCGCTTTCGCGCGAGCCTGACGGCGATGCGGCGGATTTCCTGGATTGACCAACGGATTAGTGACGGCGCGGTCTCGCTTTGTTTTTTTTGGCGGCGGCGGGTTGGCCCGATGGCGGATCGCCGCCATCATGGCGAAGGCGAGCATCACCAGAGAAACGTGGCGATGCCAACCATGCCAGGACCGGGTCTCGTTGTGATCGAGCCCGAACTCGTTTTTTGCGGTCTCGAAGCTATCCTCGATCGCCCAGCGATGGCCTTCGACCGCCACCAGCGTTGCGATGGATGTTCCCGCTGGGCACCATGTGGTGAAGAAGGCGAGATCGCCATCGGCAATATGACGACGGATCAGCAGACCGCGCGTCCACAGACCTTCATTGGCGCTGTTGAACTCTCCGGCCTCGAGATCGGCCAGTTCGAGATAGCACCAATCATGCAGCCGCGGTCCTTTGGTTCCGGCCCCCGCCGACAGGCGTTTCCAATCGGACACCGGCCGCGTCCGAGCGATGTCTTCGGCGGTTCCGGCGATCGGCTGCGGCTTGCCCCAGGATCGGAAGACATGAGTGCTCTTGATGCCAAGTACGTAGCCTTTGCCCGCCTGGCGGAGTTGCTGTTCGATGTCGCCAACACCGTAGACGGTATCACCAGCGACCCAGTTGAACGGGACGGATGTGGCAATGGCGCGCGTGATCATGTTTGCCGCAAGCTTGGGTTTGGTCGCAAAGCCGATATCGGGGGGCACGTATGCGGCTTCCAGGTGATCTGGATCGTCGGTCCATTCCTTCGGCAGATACAGCGCGCGATCGATGAACGCATGACCGTGGCGCGAAACGTAGGCCGCGAAGACGCCGATCTGGCAGTTCGTGATCTTGCCCGCCGAACCTGTGTATTGCCGCGCCACTCCGCACGACGCCTTGCCCTGCTTGAGAAAGCCAGTCTCGTCGATCACGAGCACCGCATCGTCATCCGCCAAATGCTCGATGACATAATCACGTACGATATCGCGCAGAGCATCAGCATCCCAATCCATGCGACCCAGGATCGCCTGCTGCCGCCATGGACCGGGATCGCCAGCCGCCTCCGCGCGCATCCAACCGATCTTGCGTTGCTCATCTCCGAGCAGACCTTCCAGGAACAGACCTGCATTCGTCGCACCACGCTCTTGCCTGAACAACGGACGTATCCGCTTCTTGATCTCCCGAAGCGACGCCGCCCACAACGCAAGCGTCTCCTCAATCGACGCTGCCCGCGTCCACGATCTTCGAATCATGGTTGCCCATAGATTCAGAAGCCCACAAAAACCGCAACTGTAATGTTAGGTGAGCACGGTGCTTTGTGGCTGCGCCTGGCGCTCGTTCATGCTGCCATTCTTGATACGGTCGCCCTCGCAGCCGGTGAGCAACAGTGCGAGAGCGATCGCTAAGACGCGCATTGGCTGATCTCCCGAGACCAGAAACATCTCAGCGCACCCGGTTGGCGAGCGCAAGCGGTAGTCCGGGCAGCCACGAGCGGAAATAACGCACCAGCGCAGCCCATGGCGAAGCCCTGAAGGTCCTTCTGCAGCCAAATATTAGCGCGCCCCCACATCCTTCTCAATTCCGCTGCCGCAAAATCCTCTCGCTCCCTCATAAAGCGCTCCTGGTGCGCTCTGAAATTTGCGACACGCTGGAGGATTTCTTCGCGCGGTCGGTTCGGGTCGGCAACAATCTGCCGCCGTGAGGCCTTGGTCGGCTCTTCGCCGAGTACCAACTTCTCATCGAGCGCGCGCTGGACAATGCCAGGCTCGGCGGCCTCAGCGTCGCGGGTGATGCGGGCCTCGTGCAGTTCCTTTGGCGGCACTAACTCTGGGCCGCTTACCTTTTCCGGACTGGAAAAGCTGCGCTCGCCGTTGCTACGGAGTTCTCCCCGTTCTTGCGCGGCGTCGTACTCGTCGGCGAGGCGCCGCTTGGCGCCAACCCTTTCAACGAACGCCTTCGTTTCGGCGATGAACGCATCGAGATCAGATTGCCAATTGGTCATTGGAATGTCCCCGCCAAGCAAGCCTATTGGGCGGGGAACGAGTCTACCATCCCTGGCTATGTGGAAGCCTGTGGAGAGACGGTGCACAATTCGCACTTCGTGGGTGCCCCAGGCAGCTTTGCGTCGTCCTCGGTGGTGCAGAACAGAGCGATATTCTGGATCACGATGCCCTCGAACGTGAGGACGAACAGTCGGTACTTTTTCATCAGGCGGACTTACCACCTTTCCGCGGGGATATTCGGGGCGTGATATCCGCCGACGGCCAGCGCAACGCGGTCGGTCGTGATCTCGCCAGCAGTCGTCTCAATAGTGAAGCCGCTCCCAGCCTGCTTAAGACGCGTGACGGCGACGCCTTCCCGAACCGGCGCGCCGATGTGGCCTCGCGAAGTCCTCGATATAGGACACGATGTCGTCTCGCAGCATAAAGCCGTGCGGATCCTTGCCGGCGTAGGGAAAGCCCGGGAGCTGGCACTGCCAGTTTGGTGTTACCAGGCAAAAGGCATCCCAGCGCTGCGTTTTCCAGGAATGGGCGATGGTGTTCTTTTCCAGCACGACATGTTGGATGCCATGCCGTTTAAGCTGCGCGCTCATCGCGAGGCCGGCCTGTCCGCCGCCGATCACGACGACGGAATAGTGAGTGTGGAGGTCAGACATGATCAGTTCCTTGTCATTCTTCAAATGAGACGATGGTAACGGACGCTCCGGGTATGCCCTCGAACCGCGTTGCCGTTGCTTCAATCTCGGCGAGCGGCGATAGAGCGACGGCATCTCAGCGTCCGCGATGGAGCCCGTCTCGATCACAGAGCCAGTCGGGCGCGCAGCGCCTTGTCAGCAGGTGTCGGTACTGATGAATAGCGCGCCGTGTCGATGCCGTTGCCGACCAGCGTCGCCGTGCAGGACATCTCGGCCTTCGCTCCGGCAATACGTCAGACGGCCGTCGGTCAAGCCGGGGCCAAGAATCGACCCATGGCATCGATGGCGAGCTCGTATCCGTTCGCGCCAAAGCCAATCAGGATCCCGGTCACGGTGCGTGAGATCAGGGAGTTGTGGTAGGTGCTCTCGCGCGCATGAACGTTCGAGATATGCAGCTCAATCTTGGGACCGTCGAAGGTCTTCAGCGCGTCCAACAGCGCGATCGAGGTGAAGGTGTAGGCGGCCGGATTGACGATGATACCTGCGGCCTCTTGGCGCGCCTGATGTATGCTCTCAACCAGTTCGCCCTCGAAATTGGTCTGACGGAAGTCGATCTCGTAGCCAAGCGGCTTGGCGCGGGCGATGCAACGCTCGCGAATTTCGGCGAGCGTGGTTCGCCCGTAGATCTCGGGCTCGCGCTGGCCCAGGAGGTTGAGGTTAGATCCGTTCAGAATGAAGATTTTCTTCATGTTTTTTCCTTATTTGGGCGACTTCTAATGGACGAGAATCTGGCCGAGAAAGGCCTGCGTCCGCTTGTGTGTGGGCGCCGAAAAGAACTGTTCGGGGGACGCCTCTTCGACGATTTCACCGTCGGCCATGAAGACCACTCGGTCGGCCACCGCCCGTGCAAAGCCCATCTCGTGGGTGACGCAGACCATGGTCACGCCGCCGGCGGCGAGGCTGATCATTGTATCGAGCACCTCCTTGACCATTTCCGGGTCGAGCGCCGAAGTCGGCTCGTCGAACAGCATGATTTTCGGGTTCATGCACAGCGCGCGGGCGATCGCCACGCGCTGCTGCTGGCCGCCGGACAACTGAGCTGGGTACTTCTCCGCGTGCTCGCCGATCTGGACGCGAGCGAGCAGGCGTTTCGCCGTCGCCCGCGCTTCGTCCCGGGACACGCCCCGGACCTTCAACGGCGCGAGCATGCAGTTTTCGAGCACGGTCATGTGCGGAAAGAGATTGAATTGCTGGAACACCATGCCGACTTCCATTCGCACCGCGTCGACGTTCTTGCGTCCGGCCGTCAGATCGATGCCATCGACGATGATCGTGCCGCTCTGCACGGTCTCCAACTGGTTGATGCAACGCACGAGGGTCGACTTTCCGGAGCCGGACGGTCCGCACAGCACGATACGCTCGCCGTTGCCGACTCTGAAGTTGATGTTCTTCAGCGCGTGAAATCCGCCAAAGTACTTGTTGACGCCATCCATCACGATGGCGGTTTGGGAATCGACGGTGGCGGGCATGGAGCGTCCTACTTATTGCACGGTAAAGGGAACGCCGTCGATCTTGGTCGGGAATTCGGGCAGCGGCTGGTCGATCCACTTTTTGTTGACCGCAGCCAGTTCGCCGCTGGCCCGGATTTCGTCGATCAGGGTGTTCAGCCAGACGTTCAGATCCTTCTGGCCGGGTTTGGTCGCAATACCCATCCACTGCTCGTTCAAGACCAGCTTCTGCTCGAACTCATTGTTGGGGAATATCTTGTTGATGTTGATCATGTAGGTGGTGTTTGCGCCGACGGCCTGTACCTGCCCGGTAATTAGGGCCTGGATGACGGCCGAGTCATCGTCGAAGCGGCGAATGTCGGCGGACTTGGGCAGGCCGTTGGTAATTGCAATATCCTGCGCCCCGCCGCGCACGACACCGATGCGAAGAGCGGCTGCGTCTTCGAGCTTCTCGATCGTCTGGCCCTTCTTGGCAAGCAGGATGATCTTCATGCCGGCATAAGGCTCGGTGAACTGCACCACCTTGGCGCGCTCCGGATACATGCCCATGGTCGCAAGCAGCATGTCGACCTTACCGGTCATGACCTGCGCGATACGCGCGGCGACGGTCGTGCCGACGAACTCCGCCTTGACGCCCATCTTCTTTGCGAGCAGCTCGCCGACCTCCACATCATAGCCCGCAGGCTTGCCCGACGCATCGAGGAAGCCCCACGGCGGCAACTCCGACAACACACCGATCCTGACTATGCCGCGCTGCTTGATTTCCGCGATCGTCTGAGCGCCTGCTCGCTGGGGGGACATGGCCCCCAATCCGAGCGCGACGAGCGCTAAGGCACAAACCATCACGCGACGATGAAAATATTTCGGTATCACATTTCCTCCTTGGTTCATTTGGGTTTATTGGCTTCTCACTGGCGAGAGGCGACGTTCCATCGCCTGTCCCAGCCGCGAGAGCGGCCAGCAGACGATGAAGTAGATCAGGCCGACGATCGCGTAGATCAGCAGCGGCCGGTACGTGATGTTGGAGAGCAGCGTTCCGGTCCGGGACAACTCGGTGAAACCGATGATCGCCGCCAGCGACGTGCCCTTGATAAGCTGAACCAGGAAGCCGATGGTCGCCGGCAGCGAAATCTTAAGCGCTTGCGGCAGGATGATGTAGCGCATCCGGGACCAGTAATGGATGCCGAGCGCCTTTGCGGCTTCGGTCTGGCCGCGCGGGATCGCTTCGATCGATCCGCGCCAGATCTCGCCAAGAACGGCGCTCGCGTGAAGCATGAATGCAATCGACACCGCGATCCAGGGGCTCACCGAGATGTTGAGCAGCCCGATGCCGTAGTAGACGATGAACAATTGCAGTAGCAGCGGCGTGCCGCGGAATATCTCGATGAAGGCGGCGGCGAACCGCTCCAGCGCCCTCAAACCGCACGTCCGGCATAACGCCACGGCGAGTCCACCGAGCCCTCCAAACAGGAAACCGACTGTCGACAAGGCCAGCGTCCACAGGGTACCGACCAGCAGCAGATGAAACTGTGCGGGCCCAAGTGAGGTGATCATGGCTGGCCTCGCATGCGCGCCTCTCACCGTGCCGGATATGCAAAACCGACGCGCCCGATCAACGCAAACAACTTGGAGAGCCCAAAGGACATCAGCAGGTAGAGCCCGGCGATCGCGAAGTAGATCTCGAAGCTGCGGAAGGTCACGGCCTCGAGCTCCGCACCGACGTGCGTCAGCTCGGTAGCTGTGATGGACGAGGCGATGCTCGATGTCAGCATCAGAAAGATGAACTGACTGGTCATCGCCGGATACACGGTGCGCAGCGCCGGCTTGAGAACGACGTAGCGGAAGATCTGCGTCGGCCTGAGACCGAGCGCGAGCCCCGCCTCGATCTGGCCGCGCGACACCGCCTCCACGCCAGCGCGCAGGATCTCGATCGTATAGGCGGCGCCGTTCAGGCTAAGGGCGATGATCGCCGCGATATTTGGATCGAGCCGCACGCCGATGCTGGGCAGTCCGAAGTAGAGAAAGAAGATCTGCACTAGAAACGGTGTGTTGCGCACGATCTCGACGAATGTTCCGATGAGCCAGGTGCTGATGTTCTCCCGCATCTGCAGCACCAGCACGGCTGCGATGGCGATCGCGAGCGTGATCGGCATCGCAAGCAGCGACAGTTGCAGCGTCAGCAGGCAGCCCCTCAGCAGTTCGCGCCAATGCGCGACGACAGCAGTGAAATCGAAGGCGTACGCCACGCGTCCTCCGGTAATCCGCCTGGGGCCTCCCATGGCGCTTGCTATTGATTGGTGATGACCTGCAGCAGCTCCAGTTCGCGATCGCAGCCGCCGATTATGGGAGTATCCGGCAAGCCGCCGAGTTGCTGTCTGACACTCGATCCCCGAGCCGATCTATTCGTCAGTTTGAGCATAGGATCGGCGTCACCGTATTCGATGCGCAAAGGCGCGTTTGCGATACTGCAGACTGTTTCGATTAGCAGACGTACCGCTCGTCCTTCCCAAGAGATTTGATCGATCGGGGCTTCCCAGTACTCCGATACAACATAGGCCAAATGGCGGGCCTTAACGCCCAAGCCTGCTATCGTGTGTGCCGGGGTCTCCATGATCGCTCGTTCGATAGGGTCGAGGCAGGCTAGTAGTGCTTCATCCCCCATCGTGGAGTAGCCGTCGGAAGACTCAAGATCCCCAACTTCGCGTTCGAGTTCTGCTGCTATGGCGATGAATCGCCTCTCAAGAACCAAAAGAGCTGGGTCTGACGACGTATCACAATTCGGGCAAATGCTCCCAAGATGCTCGCCCATCAAATTGAACTCCAATACACGAAAACCGTCTGCATTAAACGATTACCGTTTAAAATCGCGGATGTCAACGCTTTTCGTGGCTGATAGACGGAAAACGTGTCTCATGAAATGGCGGTTGGATGACCCCCGATCAATCTCGGGCAGCCCGTGGACTGCTCGACTGGTCTCAGGCCGAATTGGCTGCTCGGTCCAATTTGAGCGAGAGCACTATTCGCGACTTCGAAAAAGGCCGCAGGATCCCTTCAATAAATAACTTGGCCGCGGTCAGACGTGCTTTAGAGGCCGCAGGGGTTGAATTCATCGACGGCGACCACCCCGGAGTTCGATTGACGCGCTAACGACAAATTCGGCGAGTGGCTGAATTATCCGGTCAAGAGAGCCATGACTGAGAGATGACTGAAGGGCGTCATACCATGTCATCCCTGAGGCGTGGCCGTTGTCCAGGAACGCAACGATCGCCCGATGTCGGCGATGTGCACCAGCTGCGGCCTATCTCCCGTTTCAAGAAGAGCAAGTTCATCTTGCGCGTTCTATGCAGGTTCGACAGCGCATAATTCGGACTTGTTGAATGTGAGTCCGTCACCTCCTGGGCGCGCGCTTGTCTGTCCAATCTCCCGGTCCTGCCTTGGAGTCCCAATCTGAACCGAGGCAATTCGCCAATGTCGTCAATGGGTGAATGGAGGAAGAAGATTCCGAGTAAGCTCTTATGCGAAGGATTGGATGAGAAATCGTAGGTTTGGTTGGTGTGGGGAAAAGCGGTAGCGCTCCAGTGACTCGAACCCCCGAGGTTGAGCGATATCTCAGCTTCAGTTAGCCCGGCGGAGGAAGTGTCATTTTCGAACATGAACGCGACAATGTCTGCATTTACACTGCCTGCCTGGGGATGTCCCGATCGCTGTTGAACTACGTCGGGCCGACGTTGCCGGAATGAATGTTACGCGGCCCTCGTGACGTGGGCAACGGGGTTGATCGTCATGCGATTGTGGCGAGCTTGAAGGGCCGCACGCAAAACCGACAATTGCTTATGCGCCTTCAATCGTCGGAAGCCCTTGTTGGCCTCGATCATGCCGGCCGCGACCCATCGCAAGGCCATGCCGGCATCCCGCCAGCGTTTGATGTTGCGCGTGACGCGGCGAATGGTGCCCATCATGTTCTCGGCGATGTTGGTACAAGCGAGCGATCGACGAAGCTCCTTCGGCAGCTTCAACCGGACGACAGTCAGGATTTCGTCGAGGCCTTCGAGGATGCTGGCCGCTACGCCGGGCCATTGCTGGTCGAGTCGACGCGCGAGATTGCGGATCAATTTTTCAGCCTTGTCGGCGTCATCGAGCTCCCAGGCCTGGCGCAGCACCCGACGGGTGGCCGCATGATGCTCTTTCGGCAGGCGTTCCATGATGTTGCGCGCCTTGTGGATCTGGCAGCGCTGGATCGCAGCGGCCGAACCGAAGGTGCGGCGGATCGCCTTCGACAACGCCTTCGCGCCGTCGGCGATGAACAGTCTTGGCACCGTCGGGTCGAGCCCGCGCGAGACCAGGTTGTCCAGCAGGGCCTGAACCGTTGCGGCGTTCTCGGTCGCCCCTTCCACCAGAGCCAGCGGATGCTTGTTGCCTTCGCCGTCAACTCCGATCGCGGCGACCAGCACGAGATCGTCGCCGAGATGCAGCCCGTCGATTTGGACCACCAGAAGGTCGAGCGCGGACAGATCGGCAGCCATGAAGTCGGCCAGCCGCGCCGCCGACAGCGCTACGAACCTCCGCGAGGCCGCCGACTTCGAAACCCCCGATCCGGGCGGTGCCGGCACGTCACCCTCGGGCAGCCGGACAGCGCGGCCGAACCGGCGCGTCGACACATTGATCAGCATCAGGTTCATCGCCCAGCGACCGAGCCAGTCCTCCTCCGCCGCCGTTTCCCAGCTCGGGATCGTGACCTCGCGGCCGTCCACGCCCCGGACCCGCGGGCGCTCGACCTCGATCTTGCCGCCGTGGAAGCCGATCCGTCCCCGCGTTCGGCCCCAACGGTGCGCCCGCCGCGCCGCGTCGCGACCGTGGCGCGGCCCGCAGGCCGCCGTGACATCCGCCTCCATCATCGTGCCGAGCGCCTCGATCCCTGCCGCAAGGCAGAACCGATCGAAGCTCGCCCGCACTTCTGCAAACGCTTCGTCCACAGCCCCGGTCGCCGGCCAACCAGCCGGTGTGATATCTCTCGTCATGGCGTTGCTCTCCTTTGTGGAATCAGCACCCCGAGCCTACCGGCTCAAGGTGGGCAACGCCGACCTCTTCAGAAATTCAACAGAACCCGGGACATCCCCGCCTGCCTCGTTTGCGTCGTTGACGAACATTATCCCGCGTTCGCTTTCAGCCCGGCGGCCTGGATGCCGGCGACGGCGCAGGCTTCGTCATTGTCCGAGGTATCACCGGAGACGCCGACCGCGCCGAGTAGCGTAGCGCCGTCCTGGATCAGCACGCCGCCAGGGACCGGGACCAGCGCGCCCTTGGCGATGGTGTTCACTGCGTTGATGAAATAAGCCTGTTCCTGGGCGCGCTGGAACAGGGCGCGCGATCCCATGCCCATGGCGAGCGCGCCATAGGCCTTGCCGTGGGCGATCTCCGCGCGCATCAGGCTGGTGCCGTCCTGCGCCGCCCCGAGCTTGAGGACGCCGCGCGCATCCAGGATGGTGACGGCCAGCGGCTTCAGCTTCAGTCCGGCGGCCTTGGCGAAGGCGGCGTCGAGGATCTTGCGGGCGGAGTCGAGGGTGAGTTCAGCCATTTGGAATATCCTTGTGTGATGAGGTCGTTGGATTTGTTTTGGAATGTGCCCTGGCATCTGTCTTGACGCGATCGAGGCTAATGGCGAGCACGCGCGCGACATGCAGGGCATCGCGTTGCATTCCGTCATGGATCTGATGCCGGCACGAGGTGCCGTCGGCGACCACGAGCGTTGCCTGGTCCGCACGGCGCACGGCCGGCAGCAGCGACAGCTCGGCCATCTCGATCGAGGCATCGTAAGTGTCCGAGCCATAGCCGAAGGCTCCGGCCATGCCGCAGCAGCTCGACTCGATGGTCTCGACCTTCAGGCCGGGGACGAGGCGCAGCACCTGCTCGACCGGCTTGAAGGCGCCGAAGGATTTTTGGTGGCAATGGCCGTGCACGAGCGCCTTCTCGGCGATCGCGCCGAGCGGCAGCTGCAGGCGTCCTGCTTCCGCCTCGCGCACCAGAAACTCCTCGAAGGTGAGGGAGTGGGCGCTGACCGTCTTGGCGTCGTCGTCCTTGCGCAAGGACAACAGCTCGTCGCGCAGCGTCAAGAGGCAGCTCGGCTCGAGGCCGATGATCGGCACGCCTCGCGCGGCAAATGGCGCGAAGCTTGCGACGAGACGGTCGAGCTCGGCCTTCGCTTCGTCGACGAGACCTGCAGACAGGAAGGTGCGGCCGCAGCAAGGCGGCCGGGTGCCGCTGACGGGCTTTGGCAGATGCACGCGATAGCCGCCTGCGACGAGCACCTGCAGAGCGGCGTCGAGGTTTTCCCGCTCATAGATCCGATTGAACGTATCGGCGAACAGCACGACCTCGCGCCCATCCACGGGTCCGACTGCTTCCGCAGGCGGCGCAAACACATCGCTGCGGAAGGCAGGCAAGGCGCGGCGCGCGCTGATGCCCGCAAAACGCTCGAACAGATTTCGCAGCAGAACGCTGCGGTTGCGCAGGTTCGCAAGCGGCGCGAAGCGCGAGGCGATACCCGCATAGCGCGGCAGATAGCCGACCAGCCGGTCGCGCAGCGCCAAACCGTGAGACGCGACGCGCGCCGCCAGCACCTCGATCTTCATCTTGGCCATGTCGACGCCGGTCGGGCATTCGTGGCGGCACGCCTTGCAGGAGATACAGAGCTTCAGCGTCTCCATCATCTCATCGGAGGACAGCGCATCGGGGCCCAGCTGGCCGGAGATCGCGAGCCGCAGCGTGTTGGCGCGGCCGCGGGTGACGTCCTTCTCGTTGCCCGTCGCGCGATAGGACGGGCACATCACGCCGCCCTCGAGCTTGCGGCAGGCGCCGTTGTTGTTGCACATCTCGACCGCGCCTTGGAAGCCGCCGCCCGCACCGGGCCAGGCAGACCAGTCGAGCTTCGTTTTCAGCTCAGCGACGCGATAGTCCGGCCGGTAGCGGAACAGCGAGCGGTCGTCCATCCTGGGCGCATCGACGATCTTGCCGGGATTGAGCACGTTCCCGGGATCGAATCGCTGCTTCACTTCCCTGAAATCTGCGACGAGACGCTCGCCGAACATCGTGGCGTGAAACTCCGAGCGCACGATGCCGTCGCCATGCTCGCCGGAATGCGAGCCCTTGTACTCGCGCACCATGGCGAAGGCCTCTTCCGCGATGGCGCGCATCGCTTTCACGTGCTTGTCCAGTTTCAGGTTAAGGACCGGTCGCACATGCAGGCAGCCTTCGGAGGCGTGCGCATACATCGTGCCGCTGGTGCCGTGCCTGGCGAAGACTTCGTTGAGGCGCGCGGTGTAGTCGGCGAGGTGCGGCAGCGGCACCGCGCAGTCCTCGACGAAGGAGACCGGCTTGCCCTCCTGCTTCATCGACATCATGACGTTGAGGCCGGCGGCGCGAAAATCGGCGATGCCGCTTTGCAAGGCGGGCTCGGTGATGTCAACCACGCCACCCCATTTGCGCTTGTCGTTGGTCCAGCCGAAGCCGAGATCGCCCATCAGCTCGGTGAGCTGCTTCAGGCGCTGCAAATTTGTCGCCTGGTCCTCTTCAGCGAACTCGACGACCAGCACAGCATCCGGGTCGTCCTTGATGGCGGCGCCGATAATGGGGCGAAACATCGCGATGTCGCGGCCGAGCGCAATCATGGTGCGGTCGACGAGCTCGACCGCGATCGGCTTGAGCTTGACCAGATGCTGGGCCGCATCCATCGCCTCGTAGAAGCTGCCGAAATGGCAGACGCCGAGGGCCTTGTTGCGGATCACCGGCCACAGCTTCAGCTCGGCCTTGGTCGTGAAGGCGAGGGTACCTTCGGAGCCGACCAAAAGATGCGCCATGTTGTTCGGCGCGTTGCGCGGGGTCAGCGCATCGAGATTGTAGCCGCCGACGCGGCGCTGCACCTTCGGAAACCTGTCCGCGATCTCGTCGGCCTCGCGCGCGCCGAGATCGAGCATGTCGCGGAACAGCGCCAGCGTCGTAGCGTCTGCATTGACGTCGGAAAGATCGCGCGGCACCTCGCCGAAGCGCGCCGGTGTGCCGTCGGCGAGCGTGGCTTCCATCGACAGTGTGTTGTCGCGCATGGTGCCGTAGCGTAGCGAGCGTCCGCCGCAGGAATTGTTGCCGGCCATGCCGCCGATGGTGGCGCGCGACGCGGTGGAGACATCGACCGGGAACCACAGGCCGTGCTTTTTGAGCTGGCGATTGAGATCGTCGAGCACGATGCCGGGCTCGACCACACAAATGCGGTTCTCGACATCGAGCGAGAGGATGCGGTTCAGGTGTTTCGAGACGTCGATGACGAGGCCGTCATTGATGGTCTGGCCGCATTGCGAGGTCCCGCCGCCGCGTGGGGTGACCTTCAGGCCCTCGTCACGGGCAACGGCCAGCGCCCGCAGCGCCTCGTCCATGCTGCGCGGCACAACCACGCCCAGGGGCATGATCTGATAGAACGAGGCATCGGTCGCGTAGCGGCCGCGGCTGAACGCATCGAACAGGACGTCGCCCGTGATTTCACGGGCCAGACGCGCAGCCAGGCCACTCTTTTGCGCCGATTTTCTCGATTTTTCGGCCACGTCAGCCGCCATGATCCGCTCTCGTTTTTTCGCCGGTGACGTCTTGCCTAGGGTCCGCCGGCTTGGCAAGCCGAGCCCTGCTTGTTGCGCATTGACGGGCCTCCTTAAGCGAGGGACAAGCCCGGCGAATAGTGATATGCGAGCGGTTCGCCGAGACCTCCAAGGCAGACTCTAGGGACCGGGAAGGACGCCGATGACCGTGCATACTGGAAGGCATTTTCTCCAGATTCCAGGACCGACCAACGTGCCCGACCGGGTCCTGCGGGCGATGGACATGCCGACGCTGGACCACCGCGGTCCGGAGTTCGCCGAGATCGGTTTTGCCGTTTTGGCCGCGATGCAGCGGGTTTTCCGCACCAGGCAGCCCGTGATCATCTATCCTTCCTCCGGAACCGGCGCTTGGGAAGCGGCGATGGTCAATGTTCTCTCGCCCGGCGACAAGGTTTTGATGTGCGAGACCGGCCAGTTCGCGGTGCTGTGGCGCGGCATCGCCGACAAGTTCAAGCTCGATGTCGACTTCATCCCGGGCGACTGGCGCCATGGCGCCGATCTCGCCGAGATCGAACAGCGCCTGTCCGCCGACAAGCAGCACAAGATCAAGGCGGTCTGTGTCGTGCACAACGAGACCTCGACGGGCTGCGTGACGCCGCCCTCGGAGGTGCGCAAGATC
Organism: Bradyrhizobium sp. CB82; assembly: GCF_029714405.1. Classification (NCBI taxonomy): domain Bacteria; kingdom Pseudomonadati; phylum Pseudomonadota; class Alphaproteobacteria; order Hyphomicrobiales; family Nitrobacteraceae; genus Bradyrhizobium; species Bradyrhizobium sp. CB82. Next base: position 3,153,958 of record NZ_CP121650.1, read on the forward strand.
CTCGACTGCGCGAAGCATCCGGCGTTGCTGATGGTCGATACCATCTCGGGTCTCGGCTCGATGGAATATGAGCACGACGCCTGGGGCATCGACGTCTCGGTCGCAGGCTCCCAGAAGGGCCTGATGCTGCCGCCGGGCCTCGGCTTCAACGCCGTCTCGGAGAAGGCGCTTGCCGTCGCCAAGGCCAACCAAGGCATGCGCTCCTACTGGGACTGGCAGGAGGTCATCGCCTTCAACAAGGCCGGCACCTTCCCTTATACGCCCGCGACCAACCTTCTCTTCGGCCTGCGCGAGGCGGTCAAGATGCTGGAAGAGGAGGGGCTCGAGAACGTCTGGACCCGCCACAAGCGCCATAGCGCCGCGACGCGCGCGGCGATCAAGGTCTGGGGCCTGGAGACGCAGTGCGCCGATCCCAGTGCGCACTCGCCGGCGCTCACTGGCGTGCGCATGCCCGAGGGTCATGACGCCGACAGTTTCCGCAAGGTGGTGCTGGAGAATTTCGATATGTCGCTCGGCACCGGGCTGAACAAGGTCAAGGGCAAGGTGTTCCGCATCGGCCATATCGGCCATTTCAACGATCTGATGCTGATGGGCACACTGTCCGGCGTCGAGATGGGCCTGGATCTTGCCAAGGTTCCGCATCGGAGCGGCGGAGTGCTGGCAGCCATGGACGTCCTCAAGGGACGCGACGTCGTGGCGATGACCAAGGCTCAAGTCGCCTGAACTAACTCGAGTGAGCGAAGAAAGAGAGCGCGATGAACGCCCCAGTGACTGCCAGTGAAGACCTGCTCTATTCCGTCACGGACGGCATTGCGCGCATCACCTTCAACCGTCCGCGAGCGCGCAACGCGCTCACCTTCGCCATGTATGAGCGCATGGCGGAGATCTGCCAGGCCATCAATGCCGATCGTTCGATCAAGGCACTGATCCTGACCGGCGCCGGCGACAAGGCGTTCGCCTCGGGTACCGACATCTCGCAGTTCCGCGCCTTCAAGACCGCGCAGGATGCGCTCGACTACGAAGCGCGGATCGATCGCGTGCTCGGCACGCTCGAGCAGTGCCGCGTCCCCGTCATCGCGGCGATCGCGGGCGCCTGCACCGGCGGCGGCGCGGGGATTGCGGCCTGTTGCGATATCCGCATCGGCACCGAATCCACCCGCATCGGCTTTCCGATCGCGCGCACGCTCGGGAACTGCCTGTCGATGTCGAACATCAGCCGCGTCGTCTCGCTGGTGGGACCTGCCCGTACCAAGGACCTGATCTTCAAGGCGCGCCTCGTCGAGGCGCCGGAGGCGCTCGCGCTCGGCCTGCTCAGCGAGGTTGTGCCTGACGTCGAGACGCTCCAGCGCCGCGCCGACGAGACTGCCAAGCTCGTCGCGAGCCACGCGCCGCTCACGCTGGAAGCCACCAAGGAGGCGGTGCGCCGCATTCGCCGCACGCTGTCGCGTGAAGAAGGTGAGGATTTGATCCTCAAAGCCTATATGAGCGAAGATTTTCGTGAAGGCATGGATGCCTTCCTCAACAAGCGCGCGCCGAAGTGGAAGGGTAGGTAGGACGCCTTCCGTCAGCCGAAAGTCATATGCAGCAGAATGCCCGATCGCTTGAACTCGTCGGCATTCCTCCGCACAATGCGCCGATAGATTTCCCGGCATCACAAAGCCAATAAAAACCAGGGGACGAAACTCGTGCGTATTCCAATGAAGGCCGTCGGCGCTGCGGCGGCCATGTTGATGAGCGCGCCGGCCTTGGCCGGCTGGGAGCCGACCAAGCCTGTCGAGATCGTGGTCGCAGCCGGTGCAGGCGGCGCCTCCGACCAGATGGCGCGCATGATGCAGGCCGCGATCCAGAAGAACAATCTGTTGAAGCAGCCGATGGTGGTGTCGCTCAAGGGCGGTGCCTCCGGGGCCGAAGCGCTGATGTACATGAAGTCCAGCGAGGGCGATCCGAACAAGGTGCTGATCGCCTACTCGCTGATTTACATGCTGCCGCTGTCGGCCAAGATCCCGTTCAACTGGCGCGAGCTGACGCCGGTCTCGGTGATCGCGCTCGACCAGTTCGTGCTGTGGGACAACGCGGCGGGACCGAAATCGGTGAAGGATTTCATCGAGGCAGCCAAGGCCGCAAGCCCCCCGTTCAAGATGGGCGGCACCGGCTCCAAACGTGAGGATCACGTCCTGACCGTCTTCCTAGAGCAGAAGACCGGCGCGAAATTCTCCTATCTGCCCTACAAATCGGGCGGCGAGGCCGCGACGCAGCTCGTCGGTAACCACACCGAATCCAACGTCAACAACCCAAGCGAAAATCTCGAAGTCTGGCGCGCAGGCCAGGTGCGGGCGCTCTGCGTGTTCGACAAGGAGCGTATCTCCTACACCACCAAGGTGACGGAGACGCAGTCCTGGCACGACATCCCGACATGCAAGGAGGAGGGGCTGGATATCCAGTACCTGATGCTGCGCGCGATGTTCCTGCCCGGCAAGGTCACGGCGGAGCAGCAGGCGTTCTACGCCGACCTCTTCCAGAAGGTGACGCAGACCCCGGAGTACAGGGATTACATGGAGAAGCAGGCGCTCAAGCCGATCTTCCTCACCGGCAAGGACATGGTGCAGTTCCTCGAGGAGGACGACGCGCTGAACAAGTCGCTGATGATGGAAGCAGGTTTCGTTGCGAAGTAGGCTCTCTTCGCCCTCTCCCCGTTCTTACGGGGAGAGGGGCGGGGTGAGGGGCTCTCTCAGCGAGTCCAATTCTTACCGTTCGCGTGGAGACTTCCCTTCACCCCAACCCTCTTTCCCGCAAGCGGGGAGAGGGAGAACTGGCAGCATTCCGTCCCTAACAGCTCATGCCTCAAACCGATATCGAAATCGTCGTCGACGATCCGACCGCGCCTGAAGATGACTCGCCGAGCGTCGTCAGTTCGCGAACGATCGAGATCATCGTCTCGCTCGTGCTGCTGCTGCTCGCCATCACGCTCGGCTACGACAACTGGCGCACCGGCATTTCCTGGGATACGACCGGGCCCGAGCCCGGTTACTTCCCGTTCTATCTGTGCGTCATCCTCGCCGGTGGAAGTCTCTATGGCCTCGTCGCGGCGCTGCTTGCCGGGCGCACCGGCAGCGAGCCCTTCGTTACCCGCGCGCAGGCCCGCCGCGTGATGGCGGTGTTTGCACCGACGCTTCTGTTCTGTCTGGTGACGCAGTTCCTCGGGCTCTATGTCGCGAGCTTCCTCCTGATCGCGGGCTTCATGCGGCTGATCGGCAAGATTGCGCTGTGGAAGGCGCTGCTCACCGCTTTCCTGTTCACGGCGATCATGTTCGTCACCTTCGACATCGCCTTCGACGTCATCATGCCGAAGGGACCGCTCGAAGCGGCCTTCGGCTTCTAGGGCGGCCCGCGATGGAAGCGTTCGGTCTCCTTGTCCACGGCTTTGCCGTCCTGCTTACCTGGAAGACGCTGGTCCTGATGATGGTCGGGCTCGTGCTCGGCATCTTCGTCGGCGTGTTGCCGGGGCTCGGCGGCCCCAACGGCGTCGCGATCCTGCTGCCGCTGACCTTCACGATGGATCCGACCTCGGCCATCGTGATGTTGTCCTGCATCTATTGGGGCGCGCTGTTCGGCGGCGCCATCACCTCGATCCTGTTCAACATCCCCGGCGAAGCCTGGTCGGTGGCGACTACCTTCGACGGCTACCCGATGGCGCAGCAGGGCAGGGCGGCGGAAGCACTCACTGCGGCGTTTACCTCCTCCTTCATCGGCTCGCTGGTTGCGGTGTTGCTGATTACCTTCCTCGCACCGCTGATCTCCTCATTTGCGCTCAAATTCGGCCCACCCGAGTTCTTTGCGGTGTACCTCCTGACCTTCTGCTCCTTCGTCGGTCTCGGCCGCGAGGCCAAGCACAAGACCGTCATCTCAATGTCGCTCGGCCTTTTGCTCGCCGGTATCGGCATGGATACCGTGTCCGGCCAATTGCGCATGACGTTCGGCTCCGCCGAACTGCTCCGAGGCATCAACTTCCTCGTTGCCGTCATCGGGCTCTTCGGTATCAGCGAGATCCTGCTGACGATGGAGGAGCGGCTGGCGCTGCGGGGGCACGCCGCGAGCATCTCGCTACGCGTCGTCCTGTCGGTATGGAAGGATCTGCCGAAATACTGGGTGACGCTGCTGCGCTCCTCCTTCATCGGCTGCTGGCTCGGCATCACGCCGGGTGGCGCCATCGCAGCTTCCTTCATGGGCTACAATCTCGCAAAACGCTTCGCCAGGGATCCCCAAAGCTTTGGCAAAGGGCGCATCGAGGGCGTGTTCGCGCCGGAAACGGCCGCGCACGCCTCTGGCACCTCGGCGCTGCTGCCGATGCTCGCGCTTGGCATTCCCGGTTCGGGTACGGCGGCGATCCTGCTTGGCGGGTTGATGGTGTGGGGGCTCAATCCGGGGCCGCTGTTGTTCGTCGAGCACAAGGACTTCGTCTGGGGCCTGATCGCCTCGATGTATCTCGGCAATATCGTCGGCCTTATGCTGGTGCTGACCACTGTGCCGGTCTTCGCCTCGATTCTGCGCGTGCCGTTCGCCGCGGTCGCGCCGATGATCGTGGTGTCCTGCGCGATCGGCGCTTATGCCATCCAGAACGCGATGTTCGACATCTGGCTCATGCTGGGTTTCGGCGTCGTCGGCTACGTCTTCAAGAAGATCGGCATTCCGCTGGCGCCCTTCACGCTGGCGCTCGTGCTCGGCAATCGCGCCGAGGACGCCTTCCGCCTGTCGATGATCGGCGCCAGTGGCGACCTCAGGGTGTTCTGGTCGAATGGGCTGGTCGGCTCGATCACGACGCTGGCAATCCTGCTGCTGTTCTGGCCGCTGATCGACAAGCTATTCAGCGGCGTCGGACGATTGCGGCGGCCGGCTGAGACATGATTTAAAATGGCTCGGGCGGGTTCTCGGTTGCCGCTCGAATGCGATTACAAATCAAAGCCCTGGTGCTGTTTATTCAGTGTTAACTATAAGTTGCGACGCTGGTTGAGGTCATACGACTTTGGCCTCCTTCAGCGCTGTGATCTCGGCCACATCAAAGCCGAACTCTTCGAGCACCTCGTCAGTCTGCTCGCCGAATTCAGGCGGCCTTGCCACCATCGTGCTCGGCGTGCGCGACAGCGTGACGGGCTGGCCGACCAGGCGGATGTGGCGGTTCTCCGCGTTCGGCACGTCCTGCGCGATGCCGAGATGCCTGACCTGCGCATCGTCGAACATCTGGTCGATCGCATAGATCGGCCCGCAGGGCACGCCGGCCTCGTTGAGCTCCCTGACCCAGGTCTCGGTCGATTTCGCCACCGTGCGCTGCTCGATCTCGGCGTTGAGCGCATCGCGGTTCTTCGAGCGCGCGGGCGCGGTCGCGTAGTCCGGATTGGCGAGGAGCTCGGGCGCGCCGACTGCCTGAGCGCAGCGCTCCCAGATCCGCCCGCCGGTGGTGGCGATGTTGATGTAGCCGTCGGAGGTTTTGAACACGCCGGTCGGAATGCTGGTCGGATGATTGTTGCCGGCCTGCTTGGCGACTTCCTTCTCCATCAGCCAGCGCGCGGCCTGGAAGTCGAGCATGAAGATCTGCGCCTGCAACAGCGAGGTCTGCACCCACTGGCCCTCGCCGGAGACGTCGCGCTCGAGCAGCGCGGTGAGAATGCCGATCGCACAGAACAGCCCGGCGGTGAGATCGGCGACGGGAATACCCACCCGCATCGGACCGCCGCCCGGCGCCCCCGTGATCGACATCAGCCCGCCCATGCCCTGCGCGATCTGATCGAAGCCCGGCCGCTTGTGGTAGGGGCCGTCCTGGCCGAAGCCGGAGATGCTGCCATAAACCAGGCGCGGGTTGATCGCGCGCAGGCTCTCATAGTCGATGCCGAGCTTCTTCTTCACGTCGGGGCGGAAATTCTCGACCACGACGTCGGCCTTGGCGGCGAGGCGCTTGAACACCTCGAGACCCCTCGGGTCCTTCAGATTGAGCGTCATCGCCCGCTTGTTGCGGTGCAAGTTCTGGAAGTCCGCCCCGTGCCGCGGTCCACCCGGTTGCTCGCCACCGGCATCCTCCATGAGGGCGTCGATCTTGATGACGTTGGCGCCCCAGTCCGCGAGCTGTCGCACGCAAGTGGGACCGGACCGGACGCGGGTCAGATCGAGCACGGTGAAGCGCGACAGGGCCTGTGAGGCATGCGGGAAGGGCATATGGAAGGGCTCCAAGAGGATGATCTCGGTGCACAATAAAGCTGAAGGAACATCCAGCAAGGCTGCTCGATGCAGACCACGGTTTCTCGAACCCATCGAAAAAGCTCGCCAGCCGAGCAGGCTCCGGCGCCGCCGCCTCCGAAGGCGACCGAGGCCCCGCTGCCGCTCGTCAAAGTGATCCGCGCTGCGCCAGGGTGAATCGCGGGCAGGCTGGTCGTTGAGTTCCGTCCAGCGGCTGCCGTCCCTCCGGGAACAAGGGGGAAACCTGGACCGCCCCGGCTATGCGCGACACCTCTTTCGTGCCATTCGTGCCCGCTCGACGCCGAAGGGCGGCGAGGCGGATGGTCTTTGAGCTCTCTTCTTAGCCGTGAGTGTCACGTGGACCATTCCAGCCGGAGCCGAATGCAGGGGATCAGAGATATAGTGAACGCCGCGTGAATTCCTGCGGCCCTCGGCTTGATGAAGATCATGCTCCGGTCGATCCGGGCGATCAGGATTGACCAGCGATGATCGTTGTGACGACATTTGCGGGGAAGGATCGGACGTCGGTAGAGCCGCCGAGAAACGGCAAATTAACCCAGATGGGTCGATCGTTTGGGCCTGAAAGCATGGTACTGCCGGTGCAAGCGCCCCGATTCGTTTCACCCTTCGCTTTTGCGTCGGAGTGGAGCAATGCTGGAACTGAAGGTGTAAGCGTTCGAAGTCGAGACAGGCGATGAGATCAAACTCTACCCCGGACCAAGATCTGCTCTCCGATGATCCCTTTTACACTGTCGTCGGTAACAGCATCCAAGGGAGCTATATCCCCGCGACCTCGGGAGGTTCCTCCGGCGGCACTGCCACACCCGGCTCGGTCATTTCGGTCACCTCGGGCGGCATCACGATCAACCTGATCCTCGATGCGGCCGCGCAGGCCGCGCCGGCGAGCTTCAAGAACGGTCTGCAACAGGCGGTCGCGATACTCGCCGCGAACATCACCGACAAGATCACCGTCAATATCAAGATCGACTACAGCGGGACCGGGGGCGGCGCTGCCGCCGGCCCGGATTCCGGGTACTATGAGAATTACTCCTGGGTCCACTCGGAGTTGATCAATAATGCGAGCGCCGGCGATACCACGTTCAACAGCCTGCCGGCCGGCTCGACGATCCAGGGACAGTCGAGCGTCGCGGTCTGGAATGCGCAGCTGAAGCTGTGGGGTGTGCTCGGGGCCAGCGATACCACGACCGATGATGCCAGCGCGTATTTTTCCACTGACATCGACCCCAACCTGCTGGTCGGCGTGGCGCTGCATGAACTGACCCACGCGATGGGCCGCGTGCCCTATGGCTCGGCGCCCGACGTGTTTGATTTCTTCCGTTTCACAAGCCAAAACGTCCGCCTTTTCCAGGGCGGCGCCACCGCGCCGGCGGCGTATTTCTCGCTCGACAATGGCGCAACCAAGATCGCGGATTACGGCCAGAACTCCGACCCGAGCGACTTCCTGAACAGCGGCGTGCAGGGGCCGAACGATCCCTTCAACGAGTACTACACCGGCAGCACCACTCAAGGGCTGACATCCGTCGATCTGAAGCAGCTGGATGCTCTCGGATTTCACCTCGCCATCAGCAATCCGATCGTGATCGAGTCGTTTGGCTCGACCAGTGTGGTGCAGATCGGAAACTACTATTACCTCGATCCCGTTGCCGGGGGGACCGGGCCAGAATTGAAGTATGGCGGCTCGCCCGTCACTGTCTCCGGCCTGGGTGGCTGGACAGTTATCGGCGCGGAGCAGACCGGCAGCGGCTATGACGTGGCGCTGCATTCGTCCACTGGCAATCAGTATACGGTCTGGTATGCCGACAGCACTGGCAACGGCTACTCCAACGCGACCGGGGGGGCCGTCTCGGGATCGAGTTATGCGTTGGAGTCTTTCGAGGCTAGCTTCCACCAGGACCTGAATGGCGATGGCACGATCGGCGTCATCACAACTGTGATCGAGTCTGTTGGTTCTACGAAACTGGTGCAGGCGGGCAGCAACTACCTCCTCAATCCTGTTTCGGGCGGCACTGGCCCTGAACTGAAATACGGCGGCAGCCCCGTCTCGGCAACGGGCCTAGGTGGTTGGGCAATTATTGGCGCGGAGCAGACCGGCAGTGGCTATGAAGTGGCACTGCATTCGCCGACTGGCGACCAATACACGGTCTGGAATACCGACAGCAGCGGCAATGTGGTCGGCAATGCGACCGGTGGAGTCGTGTCGGGCGCAAGCTACGCGCTGGAGTCGCTCGAGACGAGTTTCCACCAGGATCTCAATGGCGATGGCCAAATCGGTGTCGTCAGCACGGTGCTCGAGTCGCTTGGCTCGACGAGTGTGGTGCAGATTGGCAACAACTATTACCTCGATCCCGTTGCCGGGGGGACCGGACCAGAATTGAAGTATGGCGGCTCGCCCGTCACTGTCTCAGGCCTGGGTGGCTGGACAGTTATCGGCGCCGAGCAGACCGGCAGCGGCTATGAGGTGGCGCTGCATTCGCCGACTGGCGGCCAATACACGGTCTGGAATACCGACAGCAGCGGCAATGTGGTTGGCAATGCGACGGGTGGGGTGGTGTCGGGCGCGAGTTACGCGCTGGAGTCGCTCGAACCGAGTTTTCATCAGGATCTCAACGGCGATGGCCAAACCGGTGCCCGAAGCACGGTGATCGAGTCGTTTGGCTCGACGAGCCTGACGGAGCTTGGCGACAACTTCTTCCTCAATCCCGTTTCGGGTGGCACCGGGCCGGAATTGAAGTACGGCGGAAGTCCGGTTTCGGCGGCGGCGCTGGGTGGCTGGTCGGTTATCGGCGCGGAACAGACCGGCAGCGGCTATGAGGTGGCACTGCATTCGTCGACTGGCGACCAATACACGGTCTGGAGTACCGACAGCAGCGGCAATGTGGTCGGCAATGCGACCGGTGGGGTCGTGTCGGGTACGAGCTACGCGCTCGAGTCGCTCGAACCCGGTTTCCACCAGGATCTCAATGGCGATGGCCAAACCGGTGCGTCAAGCACGGTCATCGAGTCGTTCGGCTCGACGAGCCTCGTGAAGCTTGGCGACAACTTCTTCTTCAATCCTGTTTCGGGTGGCACCGGACCGGAATTGAAATACGGCGGAAGTCCCGTCTCGGCAGCGGCCCTGGGTGGCTGGGCGGTTATCGGCGCTGAGCAGACGGGCCGTGGCTATGAGGCGGCACTGCACTCGTTGACGGCCGATCAGTACACGGTTTGGAATACCGACAGCAGCGGCAATGTGGTTGGTAATGCGACCGGTGGGGTCGTGTCGGGCGCAAGCTACGCGCTGGAGTCGCTCGAGCCGAGCTTCCATCAGGATCTCAACGGCGATGGAGCAACCGGCGTTGCTACGGCACCGGCATCTCAAACATCTCCGGCGACGCAGATCAATGTTCTCTTAGCTCATCTATTGGCTGACCATTTCCTGATCCGATAGTTCGGCCAACACGGCGGCTGCGTCCTCTGCGCCATCCGGCCCGCCTGGTGGAGCTGGCGGCCTCCGGTTGTTGGAAGTCGACGCAATGGCCACCGAAGCGTTGCTGGCGAGGAGCAGGAATCCGGCCGCGCAAAGGGGCCTCATAATTTCCCGTTTTGATTTGATCGGGGTTGAAGGCACAGGACATCGGAACTAGTTTGCCGGCTTGGTGCTTCCGCGGCGCCCGCGGCGGATGGTCTTTGAGCTTGTCGTCCCAGGATCAACGGCTCTTTGGCCAGGAAGGTTCTGGGTTTGACCGACGCGCAAGGTGATGTGGCAGGCAACACAGGAGAGGCTGCAGGGGCAGGCCGCGGCCGCCTGCGTCGCCTTGTCCACGGCTGGTCTGCAAATCTCGTTCAGATGGTGTTGGGCCTGACCCAGCAATTGCTGCTCATTCCGGCGTTCCTGCATTTCTGGAGCAGTGACGTGCTCGCGGCCTGGCTTGCCATTTACGCGGCCGGGAGCCTTGTCGTCATGGCCGATGTCGGATTGCAGCTGCGTGCCATCAACCGGTTTCTCGCCTTCAAGTCCTGTGTCGACTGCGACGGACGGACGGCGAGCTTCTATGCGCGCATGCTGCGGGTCTATGTCCTCGCGGTCGCGGCGCTCGGCGTTCTCCTGCTCCTCGGCGCCTATGTCGCGCCGCCCTCGGCGGTTCTCGGCTTCCATGCGACCGAGAGCTTCGATGCTGCGCTGCTCGTGACGACTCTCGGCATGCTCCTGACTCTGCCTGCCAATCTGGTCTCCGGCCTCTATCGCGTGCGCGGCCGATACAGTCGCACCGTCTGGCTGCAAAACGCAGCTCTGCTCCTGGCCCAGATCGCCCAGCTCGTCGCGATCGCTCTGTTCGGCAGCCTGCTCGCGGTCGCGATCGCCTTCGTCGCGATGCAGATCCTGTTTGCGGTCTTTTTGGTCGCCCGCGATGCGCCGCGTCTGTTTCCGTTTCTGCGCCGGGACCGGATCCGTCGCGCCTGGTCCGGATCCTTGCGCTGGTGCGCCGGGCAATTCGGCCGCGCCTTTCCTTTTGCGGTTGCCAACGTCACGGAGCTAGCGCTCGTCAATTTGCCGGTGCTGCTAGTGAGTGCCCTCGTCACAGATCGGGTGGCGGTCGCGCAATGGGGCCTGACACGCGTGATCGCGAGCCTTGTACGCGGTCTCTGCATCCAAGTCGCCCTCCCGCTCGGTGCCGAGCTCGGCCATGATTACGCGATCGGTGACAGGGAGCGGCTGCGCCGGCTCTATGCCCATGGCTCGGCATTCGTCACCGTTATGGCGTGTCTGGTCGTTGCGGGCCTGCTGCCGTTCTGGCCCGACTTCTTCGCACTCTGGACGCGTGGCAGCATTCCCTATGACGCACCGCTCACGATCACCCTGTTGCTCGGCTCGGCTGCGGTTGCACCGTCGCTGTTTGCGCTCGTGTTTGCCAATCACAGCAACCGTGGCGATCTCCTGGTGCGGACCAAGGGGCTGCAACTGGTCGTCTTCCTGGTGCTGTCGTTTGTGTTGATCCCCGGCTTTGGACCACTCGGTGCTGCTCTAGCCGTGATCGCGAGCGACCTCCTTGTTCAGTTCGGCCTGCTTGCGCTTCCGATCATGGCCCAGACCCTGCGCCATCCGCTGCGGCACACCGCCTTTCTCGTCATGGTCGCCATGGCGATCGTTCTGTCGGGATGGGGCATCGGCGCCATCGTCACATCGCGTCTTGCGGGCGGCGGCCTTGCGCATTTTCTCGGCGAATGCGCGCTGTGGCTGGTCGTGGTCGGCATTCTGGCAAGCCCGCTGCTGAGCAAGCACGTGCGCGATCGCGCGAGGGTGCTAGTTCCGGCCTAAAGCATGGTCCGGAAAAGTGCGAAGCGGCTTTCCCTCGCGACCAACGCGGAGCATTCGCGCGGAGATCATGAGCAAACAACAACCCAAAGCGCGATGACTACTCATCGCAATCTCATCGCGGCTTAGGCGCGGAAGCTGCGTGTCAGCGCAGCGAAAGTGCGAGGCGATGCTTCAATCGCTCAAGCTGCCGCGCGAATTGCCGGCGGCCGATCTCGGTCTCTGCGGCGAAGTGCTTGAGCCGAAGCTCGCCGGCGGCGCGCAGGCGTTCGCGCGTCCCATCTGCGCCGAGACTGATGATCGCGTCGGCCAGCGAACGCGGATCGTCATAGTCGAACAGGATCGCCGCGTCGCCAGCCTGGGCCTTGAACGCCTCGGGATAGATGACGGGCGTTCCGACCGCCCAGGCTTCGAGCGGTGGCAGGTTGGTCGGACCGAAATAGCTCGGCATGACCAGGGCCGATGCTCCCCGATAGAGCGCGCCAAGCTCGGAGGACTCGACAAATCCGACGATCGAAACCTGGTCGGACAGGCCGTAGCTCGTGATTGCCTCGTCGATCTTCTCGCGTCCGCCGCGATCCGAGCCGCACAGCACCAGCCTTTGCTTGATGCCCTGCTGCCTGAGCTGGGCAAGCGCGGCAAGCAATGTGATGTGATTCTTGTGCGGCCAGAATTGCGCCGGATAGAACAGATAGCCCGGTTCAAGCCGGTATTTGTCGAGGACAGCCGCATCCGCCGCAGCGTTGCCGGGTGATTGGGCGACATAGGTCGACGGCGAGAAGGGGATGCATACCGCGCGCTCACGCCCCATGGCGTAGCGCCGGCAAAGATCGTCGATCAACTCCTGCGCGTTGACAATCACCAGCGCCGCCTTGGTGCTCGCAAGCCCAAACAGGATCTCCCGCCGCTCGAACTCGCCGAAGGTGCGCACCTCCGGGAATTCCGGCGCGTCACGATGGCAGCCGTCGAAGATCGTGATGATGAACGGAAGCTGGTAGAGCAATAGATGTCGCTTCGACGTCGAGGTGAAATGCACGAGGTCGACACCGTCGCGGATCAGCGCGCGTTCGAACGGCGATTTGAGCTCGATCGCGATCTGGACGAGATCGAAGGGCCGGCAATATTTCAGAAACAGGAAGATGTGGTCGAGGATGCCGAACTTCAGGAGGCGGGCATCGACCCCGAATTCCTTCAGTATCCCGAGGGTCTGCACATGGGGCGAGTAGACCACGATTTCATTGCCCGATTGCGCCGCCCAGTCGCGCAGCCACAAGAGATCGTTGAGAGGCTGCTGAAAGCCCCCGCCGACGTCGAGAGCCTGCTCCAGCATCACGGCCAGGCGTAACGGTCTCACGGCGTGGTGCTCTTTCTTGCGACCGAACAGGCAGCCCAGGTCTTCGAGCTCGGTGGATCGTGGTCGGAAAGCCAGGCTGCGTGACTTGCCGGTCGAAAGCCGCTGGTCTCGAGAGCGGCATCGATCTCGAACGGAAACCAGTAACGCATGCGGTGCGTCTCGTCGACGCGCCGGATGGTTGCCCGATCCATGTCTTCACAGAACAGGGTGTAGTTCACGAGAACGGTTGCGTTGAGCTCATCATGATCGGACTGTGCAATCCGCGTCAGGCGCAGCGGCGCTTGCGCGACGACCTTGACGCGCGTCTCGACGCCCTGCGCCAGCACCGCGCCGCCATACCAGTAGTCGAAGAAGAACAAGCCGCCGGGTTTCAGAGCCGCATGCGCGGTCCTGAACATGCTCTCGAGCTTCTCATGGTCGTCCTGATAGCTTGCGACATGAAACAGCGACACCACGACGTCGAAATCGCGCTCGGGACCCGTCTCGCAGGCGTCGCCCTGGCGAAAGGAGATGGCAAGGCCGGCCTGTTCGGCGCGTGCCTTCGCCCGCGCGATCATGTCCCGGCTCAAATCGACGCCGGCGACGCGCCAGCCGCGGCGGGCGAATTCGATCGCGTGCACTCCCGTGCCGCAGCCGAGATCGAGCAGCTTGCCCTGCGCCGCGCCATGATCGTGCAGGCGTCGTTCGACGAAGTCCACTTCCGCGGCGTAGTCCTTGTCCCGGTAGAGCAGATCGTACCAGGGGGCATAGTCCGCGAACACTGTCACGGCAAGATCTCCTTGAGCGCCTGCGCAGACCGCGCGATCTCGTCGTCGGTCAAGGCAAGCCCGCTTGGCAGGTAGAACCCGCGGCGCGCGATCAGTTCCGCGTTGGGATGGGATTCGTTCAGCATGAAGCCCATCCGGCGCAGGACCGGCTGCTCGTGCATGCACCAGAAGAACGGCCGCGTCCCGATGCCCTTCGTGGCGAGACGCCGCATCGCGTCCTTGGCATCGAACGGCACCTCGTCGTTGAGCACGACGCCGTAGACCCAATAGATGTTTTCGGCATAGTTGGTTCTAGCGACGGGACGGCGGATCCCCGGCACGTCGGCGAGTTGCTCATCGTACAGGCGGCCGATCCGACGCTTGAGCTCGACCGTCCGGGGCAGGCGCTCGACCTGTGCGACGCCAAGCGCCGCTTGCAAGTTGGTCATGCGCGCGTTCCAGCCGAGCTCTTCGTGGATGAAACGCTGCTGCGGCTGGAAGCAGAGGTTGCGCAAGCTTTGCAGGCGCTCGGCGAGAGCGGCGTCGTCGGTGAGAATCATACCGCCTTCGCCGGTCGTGACGTGCTTGTTGGGATAGAAGCTGAAGGTCGAGACATCGCCGAAACTGCCGCAGCGCACGCCGCGATAGGTCTGGCCGTGCATCTCGGCGGCATCCTCGATCACCTTGAGCCCGCGCGCACGCGCGAGTTCGAGGATCGGATCGAGATCGACCGGCAGGCCGTAGATGTGAACCAGCATGATGGCGCGCGTTCGCGGGGTCAGCGCTGCTTCCACGCCTTCGATGGTCATGTTCCAGGTCGCCGGATCGCAATCCACGGCGACCGGCACGAGGCCGGCCCTGACGACGGCTGCGGCGCAGCTGATGATCGTGAAGGTCGGAATGATGACTTCATCGCCCGGTTCGAGTCCAAGGGCGTGAACAGCGATGTCGAGCGCGACGGAGCCGTTGGTGACGGCGACACCGTGGCGGCGCCCCGCCGCACCAGCCATCGCCTCTTCGAAGCGCTTGATGAAAGGACCTTCGGACGAAATCCAGCCGGTGCGGATGCACTCCGCCAGATAGTCAGCCTCGTTTCCGTCGAGCAGCGGCGTGTTGACGGGAATGAACGTTTCGGTCACAGGCCGGGACCTTTGATCCGTATCTCGGACGGCGCGGCCTCCGGAAAACGAGTCTTGTCGTTCTCTCCGGCATAGGGGCCTTGCTTGATCTCAAACATCTCGAGCGGCTCGAGGACATGGAAGCCGTGTGCGCCGCTGGAGAGCAGGATGATGTCGCCGGCGCACAGCACGCGGCTTTCGAGGTACTCTTCGGCAAGCGTATAAAAATCGACTTGAAGTTTCCCCTTCTGGATGAGGAGCACTTCCTGCGTGTAGTGCACCTCCCGTGTCACCTTGTTGTGACGGTGGGGCGCAATGCTCTTGCCCTGCGGATGGCTCATGAAGGCGAGCTGCTGCGAGAGCTCCGGCGACGAAAAGAAATGGATGCCCGGTTCGCGAAACGAAGCGCGCACGATGATCGCATAGAGTTCGTCGCCGAATCGAACGTGTTCGACGTGTTCCATCGATTGGCCTCGAAAAACTCTGGAATTAGAGTGACATAGCCGTTCCGGCGCGGCACTTTGGCCATTTTGGCCTGCACCGTCAAGGGCGAGCGCTGATGACCCGGTGCCGCTCGACTTAGCTGACGAGCTGTAGGATCGTGCCGACACGTTGCCGGAACGTGTGGGTTGCGAGCGTGCGGGCCTGTCCGGCCGCGGCAATGGCCGTGCGTGCCTGATCATCCCTCAGATAGCGTTCGATCAACGCGCTGCATTCGTCGACTGAACGCCAGGCCGCGACCTCGCGGTCTGGGTCGAACAGCGCATGCAGATTGTCCTTGAAGTCCGTCAGCAGGAAAGTGCCGACGCCGGTGGCTTCGAACAGACGCATGTTTCCGGCCTCACGCCCCGCCTGGTCGATATGCGAGTTCAGCGTGATGCGGGAGGCGCGCAGCGCCTGATACATTTCCACGCCCCAGACCTCGCCCTGGTAGCAGCGGTGCAGCGGCGAGGAGGCGGGCAGGGTGTGCAATCCGCTGCCGAACAGTTTGAGATCGTAGCGCCGGGCCACCGCTTCGAGCTGGGCCACACGCTGCTGGTGGTCGGCCGAGATCGCGCCGACGAATGAGACGTCGACGTCGCGCGGCGGCGCCGGCGGAAGAATGTCGAGGATCTCCGGCTCGAACGCCAGATGGATCATCTCCGAACGCGCGCCATGGGCGCGGAAGGACTCGACCACGGCGGAGATCTGCGAGATCAGGAGATCGTAGACCGACCAATCTTCGCCGCGTGACGGCAGAATCCCGACCTGGCCGACCAGGATGGGGCGGCCGATCTGCTTGATCCGGCGCGCCAGGCGCGTGTCGACGTGAAACAGATCCTGGTTGAGCACGAGGTCCGGCTTGAAGTCCTCGATCTGGGCCAGCAGGATCTGCTCCGACTGCGCGTCGAGGCGCGGGCTCAATCCGATCCTGCGCGCCAGCGGCCGCAGCGCCGGCTTGAACGGCGCGACAATGCGCTGCAGCCAGCCCGGAACGGCATCGCGAACGGCGGTGCCGGGCGGCGGCGGTGGCTCGGCGGCGAGGCCATGTTCGCGCGCCCATGCCGTCTGCATCCAGGCGTTGTTGACGTGGATGTTGGCAGCGACGTGCCCGAGAGCTGCGAAATTGCGCGAATAGAAATCGGCGACCCCGAACAGACTGGCGTTGCGCACTGCCATCTGCCCATCGTAGGCGGCGCCGTCGAGGCCCGAATGACGCCGGTAGAGCCAGGCGAGAAAGCGCGGATAGTCTGCGTTGAGGATGAGGACGCGCACGGCGGTTATTTTGTCCGTTCGAGATAGCTCCGCGGCATCACATACCAGAGCAGGAAGAGGATGGCGGTGCCGTGGGTGAGCAGGGCGACCGTGAGCGGCACGTTGAGCAGAACATGCGGCAAGACGCCTGCGGACACCACGATGAAGCGCCATGGCAGGCCGGCGGAGACGCGGTTGCCGAACGCCAGCACCAGGCCCGATGCGAGCGCCGTCAGCGGCGCAAGGTAGGGGCCGACCGATGCGACTCCTTCCGTCGCAAACAGCGACGCGTTGAGGTTGCCGAACCCATAGGTGTTCTGCATCACGACCGACAATGGATCCCGGTAGGGACAATGCGTCACCGTCTTCAGGAACGAGACGTGACAGAACCAGGTGAGCGGATGGTGGGAAAAATAGTCGTTATAGATGTCGAGCGCGCTCGATGGCGTCGCGATCATTCGAATGTTGACGACATCGAAATATTTTCCGGCGAAACTCTCACCGAGCGACGTAGTCGCAATCGAGATGGCGATGATCCCCGCAAGAAGGGGAAGAAATATCGACAAGATGACCGATGTTCGTGCCTCGAACAGAAGAGCGAGGATTGCCAGGATGATCAGCCACGCCGGCGTAAACAAGGCGAACTTGGTCAGCGTGATCGGATACAGGAGCAGCAGTAGCAGCAGCACGGCGAGCAGGCGCCAGAAATGCCTCCGCATCCAGCAGCACGCAAAAACGAAGGGCAAGAGCGTGCTGGACGTCATACCGAGGAGGTAGCGGATCGCGCCCGGGAATTCGAGTTCATTACGATAGTCGTAGATGTGGCTGATCGATATCAGCCTGAAATTGTAGCTCGCGGCGACCGCGATGGTCGCCGCCGAGATCGCCAGGATCAGGTTCAGGAGGTGCTCGAAGTTCGCGTCCGACAGGGTGATGACCCGCCTGATCGGCGTCCTGATGAATAGCACCGGGATCAGGAACAGCACGAGCGAGAGCGCTGCCGACACGCCGGCTGCCACGCGCTCGTAGTTGTATTTTGAGAAGGTGTCGATCCACAGGAAACCGAGGATCATGGTGTAGAGATAGAAGCCGACGAAATATCCGAGGCTGAAACGGGCCGCGACGAACAGCAGCGAGACGGTCGAAAAGCACAGTGCGATCGTCACCGCCAGCCACAGCCGATCTTCGTTGAAGAAGATGTAGAATTGATAGTTGGCGACCTTGATCAGAGACAGGCACGTGATCGCACTGTGGAGGGCAACCAGCACAGCCAGTCCGGGCCGCGATTCAAGTCGCGATCGTACATCGGAGAAGACGCCGGAAACTGAAGCCATGACGGACCGGGTACCTGCGAGCGGTCGGACGCCGTGTGCCCGGTCAGGCTTCGAGCGTGTGCTTGAAATAAGCGATCGTCTCCTTCAGTCCGTCCTCGAGCGCGACCTTCGGCTGCCAATCCAGCAGCGTCTTTGCCTTGGTCAGGTCGGGTTGCCGCTGTCGCGGGTCGTCCTGCGGCAACGGCTTGAAGATCAGCTGCGAGCGCGAGCCGGTGAGCTTGATGACCTTCTCAGCGAGCTCGCGGATGGTGAACTCCGAATTGTTGCCGAGGTTGATCGGGCCGGTCACGGCCTCTTCAGTCGCCATCAGGCGGACGATGGCTTCGACGAGGTCGTCGACATAGCAGAAGGAGCGGGTTTGCTCGCCGTCGCCGAACACGGTGATCGGCTCGCCCCTGAGCGCCTGGACGATGAACGACGACACCACGCGTCCGTCATTGGGCTGCATGCGCGGACCATATGTGTTGAAGATGCGCGCGACCTTGATCGGCAGGCTATGCTGGCGCCAATAGTCGAAGAACAGCGTCTCGGCGCAGCGCTTGCCTTCGTCATAGCAGGAGCGGATCCCGATCGGGTTGACGTTACCCCAGTAGTCCTCGGTCTGCGGATGGATCAGGGGATCGCCATAGACCTCGCTGGTCGAGGCCTGGAATATCCGTGCCTTGAGCCGCTTGGCCAGCCCGAGCATGTTGATGGCGCCGTGCACGGACGTCTTGGTGGTCTGCACGGGGTCGCGCTGGTAGTGGATCGGGGAGGCCGGGCAGGCCAGATTGAAGATCGCGTCGACCTCGATATAAAGCGGGAAGGTGACGTCGTGCCTGACCGCCTCGAACAGCGGGTTTGCAATCAGATGGGCGATGTTGCGCCGGCTGCCGGTGAAATAGTTGTCCACCGAAACCACCTCTGCGCCTGTTTTGAGGAGTCGCTCGCAGAGATGCGATCCGATGAAGCCGGCGCCCCCGGTTACGAGGATGCGGCTATTCCTGTAGTTTTCAAACGACATGATCGGTTCCAGATTTGTTCGGGCGGAGCGGCGTTGAGTGGTATCGAGAACGGCTGGGCTCGCCAATAGCCAAGTGGCCCTTCGGTTGGAGGTGTTTGAATACCTCGACTTTGCATGGGGTTGTTTTCGTTATTTTTGTGTGGTCCCAAGAAGGACAGCGGGCGACTAGAAGTCCCGGCGCTTCAGCCAGGCGCGCGCGCCCCAATGACCAAAGCACCAGGCCGATTTGATCAGCGGCAGGTGCTCCACGTTGCGATAGATGTGCCAGACCCATTTGGCGGAGCGCATGGGACGACTGGAGACCGAGGTGCCCCTGACGCGGTAGCGTGCCAGATCCTCATTGAGGCCGAAGGCGGTGTGGCCGGGCCTGAGGATCGAGAGCCACAGGCAGAAATCGTCGTAACCTTCGTTCTTCATGGCGACGGGGCCGGCGATCTCGCGGTCCACCAGCGCCGTCAAAGTCGCGATCGAGGTGTTCTTGAGCAGTTGCTCATAGCTGAGCGAGGTCGGCACCTCGATCAGGCGGCCGGTGGTTGTATTACTCTCGTCGATGCGGCGGAAAGCGGTGTAGCTGAGCGCAGCACGCTTCTCGCGAGCGAAGGCGAGCTGCCGCTCGAGCTTGTTCGGCAGCCACAGATCGTCACTGTCGAGGAAGGCGAGATAGCGACCCTGCGCGTGGTCGATCGAGGCCTGGCGCGCCAGCGCCGGACCGCCGTTCTTCTCCTGGCGGATCAGCTTGACGCGCGGATCGCGTGCGGAGGTCGCCTCGATCAGCTCGGGCGTCTTGTCGGTCGAGCAGTCGTCGGCGATCAGGAGCTCCCAATCCGCAAAGGTCTGGGCCTGGACCGAATGGATCGTCTCCTCGATGAAGCGCTCAACATTCCATGAGGGCGTGATGATCGAAACGAGCGGCATTGATCCGATATCCGTTCAGGTCGCAGCGACAGGTTCGGCGATCGCGGTGCGTAGGGACGCCGCGAACGTATCGAGCAACTTTGGGTCGCTGACGTAGAGTTCGCCCGGATACGACCGGCGCCAGGCGGCTTCGAAAAAGTGGGCGCCCTCGGCGGGATCGAACGGGCCGGCGCGCAACGCCTCGCGCAACCGCGCAGGCACGTCGCTCAGGCGATCGACGGCATGGACCAGCGGGCAGGAACGATAGAAGGCATCGCCCATCACCACGACCGGCTTGCCGAGCAACAGCGCCTCGGCGCCCGACTTGCTGTTGACGGAGATGACGACGTCGGAGCGGTTGAGCACGGTGTAGTTGTTGGTTTGCGGCGGCAGCAGGATGAAATTGTCGAAACGGCGCGCGAGCTCGAACAGACGGTCGGCCGAGATCGCGCCGATCTGGGCCGGATGCTCCTTCACCACCAGCAGATGCGAGTCCGGGATGGTGCGCAAAAGGAAATCGACGGTCGCGACCTGGTCCAGATAGTCCGGCGAGCGCAGCGTCAGCGCCATGTCGGCGGGAACGTGGAAGGGATAATAGACGAAAGGCGTTTCCGGTATCGGCTTGTAGAGCTTGCGTAGCCGCGTCGCGTTGAGGGCCATCGCCGCGTGAACGCGGGCGTGGCGCAGATTGTGTCCGAACTCCTGATGCTTGCCGAGCGCGAACTGGTCCCAGAGCTTTTCGGCGAGGCGCTGCCCATTGCGCAGGTTCGCGACCTTCTTGAACGCTGCCGAATAATGATGCTGGTCCTTCTTGGGAATGACGATCGCGCGCTGTTTCAGCGTGTCATCGAGATAGGCCTGGACCTCGGGCGACACGGTGTCCGCGGGCTTCGCCATCACGTCGGGCGCGGCGAGGCTGTCGGGCGTAAAGTACATCCGGCCGCGAAAGAATGACGGCTCGATGAACCAGTTGCGGATGCTGCGGCGCTTCGCGGCGTAGAAGCTCGCGATGACGGAAAGAAAGCCGCCGAGCTCCTGCACCAGCTCGGCGCGCTTGCCCTGCGCCTCCAGCCTGTCGAGCAGCACTTCCATGGCATTGCCATAGATCATGAACCGACGGCGCAGCGCTGCAGTGTCGCGAATGCCGAAGGTGAAGCGCTCGTGGCTGAAAAGGAAATTGGTGCCGTCGAGCCCATAAGCTGCAACGCGTGCGTCAAAGGCCGCCCGGTCCTCGGGCGCTGGCCCGACCTTGAGGCCCTCGCGATACATGTTGGTAACCGGCACGCCTTCCGTTTCCGACATCTCGGCGCTGCGATCATCAAAGGCGAGCAGAGCGACGTCATGTCCTGCGGCGCGCAGCCGCTGCGCCACCGGAATCCAGAACCGGGTCTGGTATTCAGCGAGCGTCGTGATGAGGATGGTCCTGGAAGATGCCGTCATGCGCGTATTGGCGTTTTCTCGATCGCAATGCTGGCAAGCGGGACGCCGGTCGTCGCGCAATGGGCGCGGCGGGCAGCAAACTGCGACGGGTCTGCGTGGTCGTGGGCGGCGATCCGATCGAGCAGGCCGGAAACGACGGCAGGCTCGATCCGCTTGTCGCGCCGAACCGGATTGAACTGGCTCCGTAGCCGTTCCGTCACGGCCGAGCCCAGCAGCGCGCTGGCAGCGCCCTTGGCGATCTGGCCGACACTCGGGTTCGCGCGCATGCCTTTCACGGTTGCGAGCAGCGAGACATAGGTCCGGCGCGAATTCGGCGTGTTGGTCAGTACATCCGCGACGCGTTCGGCCGCTAGTCCGTCATTGTGGTGGAAGAATGCCGCGATATCGGCTGCATGAACCCGGTCGAAACCGAACGTTTCCGTCTCGCTGTCGATGCGATCGATCGCACTCAGGAGCTCGTCGAACGAGGTGACCGTCCGGCTGACGCGCGCCGGCAGAGCCGCATGGCCGGCGGTCGCCGGCGTGTTGAGATATTCGAGCTGCAGAGGCAGCTTGCCGAGCAGAACGGACTCGACTGCCGTGCCGCAATTGAGATGGACGATGGCCGCGGCGTTGCGGATGCGGTCGAGGACGTTGCCGGTGCCGTCGACCACGACGTTGGCACGATCGGAGAGCGCGTTGCGATAGACTTCCTCGTTCTCGAACGGATGCGGTCGAACGAGTATGCTGCGGTCGGGCCGGGCTGCGGCGAGGCGATCGATCTCGGCGAGGTAGTTGGCGAACACGCGCTTCAAGTCCGCAATGAAATGGTCGACATAGGCGGCGTCCCATCCGGCGCGGATCATCGCCTCGCGTTCGCCGCCCGGCTTGCCGGCGAAACGGGAATTGACCAGCGGAAAATTGGCGTTGATGAGCAGATAGCCGCGCGGCTCGCCGTCGAGCATCGAGCGCCAGCGCGGCGCCGCGAAATCGAACCGGGGGCATCCGGTCAGGTGAAGCTGTTCGGGCTTCATCGTTCCGGCGGCGTTGAACGCCTCGTGGAGCCGGCTGCCCCAGAAGAAATAGCCGGAGAGGATGTCGGCATAGCCGCTGTCGCGAATATGCGCGGCCATCGCCGGAGGTGAGTTGCCGCCCTTTTCCGCCAGCACGCCGCCTTCCGTGTCCAACACGTAGAGAGCAAGGCCGGCTTTGGCGAAGCCGCGCATCAGATCGAGATTAGCGGCGCGCGCATAGTTGGCGACCAGCGCGTCGAGCCCCAGCCGCGGCACGTCGACGGCCTGCTCGTACATCGGCACCAGCGCGACCGAGACGCCGCGGCGCGCGAGCTGATACCCGAGCAGGACAGCTCCCGCCAAGTCACGCTTGGGGTGATCGACCACCAGGCCTATGCGCAAGATCGTTGCTCCCGGCAGATCCGGCTCAAAGGCGCATCGCGGCGCGCTCGATATCCGTCAGGGACCCCGTCGCGCGGAAGCGCGGAGGCGGTTCGGGGTACATGCGCGGCTGTTGAATGTAGGTCGCGGTATAGAGCAGTCGGTTGTGATCGGACTGGATGCGGCTTCCCATATGCAGGCAGCGGGCCGTGTTGACGATGAACGATGACAGGCGCGGCGCGACCATCTCCTTCACCGCGCCTTGTCCGGTCTTGGCGAACACCTGCGCGTCGCTCATATGGCTCTTCAGCGTGTTGCGGAACGGTTTCGAGGGACCTGCCGGAATGAACGTAAAGGGCCCGTCGGCGGTGTCGCGGACGTCGGTCAGGTAGATGAAGAGCTTGCAAACGCGCTTGTCGTCGTGATCGAGATGCCAGAGCTGGGAATAGCTCAGCGCCTGGTTCGGCGTCGGCTGCGACAGGGTCAGCAGCACGTCGGAGAGCTGCGGCAGATCATGCATGAAATCGCCGATGATGCGCAGCGCCGCCGGCTGGAGTGCGTAACGCACGAAGGGATGGTCGGTCGCGAATGCACCCTTGACGAGGTCCTCGTCCAGGAGGCTCACCCAGAACGATTTGTGTCCGAGCTTCTGCTTGCCGGAGAGTTCGTTGAGGCGGCTCACCTTGTTGTCGGCGACCCCGGCCACGGCTTCTGCGAGGCTGCGGTCCACCAGCGAGGACACATCGACATAGCCGTCCCGGTCGAGCCTGCGGCTCGCCTCGCTCCATTCCGGTTTCGAGGGAAGCTTGTTCAGCAGCGCGACGCGCTTGGCCCGCGCGCCCGGTTGCAGAGTGGTCAGGGCCGCCTTGGTGACCCAGCCGAGATCGGTCCGGTTGATGTGCCACAACAAACGGCGAAACTGGTTGATCTTCTGCTTCTTCGGTGTTTTCACGCCGGCATCGATGGTCGTCATATGGGGTCGCCCGATCGCAGGAAAGCAGGCCTCTTTAACCTCATGGCGCACCCTTTTGCTACCCTAAAGTGTTGCCGGCGAGACACCCTTTCGGCCGAAATAGGACCGCCCGAGACCGGCAACCAGGCTGCGTTGCTCCTGGTTCAAGACCAGGAAATATTGTGCTCCCCATGTGGCGGCGCAAAACGCGACCATCAGCGTCGCCAGGGTGCCGATTCCCGGGCTGGGCGCGAAATACAGCATGGCGGCGAGAAAAAGCGCACCGATCAGGAGGATCGCCCAATGGGCCAGGATGGCGAACCAGAACCGCCTCGAGTCGATTTCGAGTTCCCTGACGAAAATCATCAGCTGCCAAGGGACGATCGCGGCGGTTCCGATGGTCTGTCCGAGAATGAAGGCACGCTCGGCCAAAAGATGCACGGCCGCAAGGGTGACCGCCGCCCAGATCATCAGATGGATCATCATCAGCATGTTCAGCCGTGCCTGAACTTTGGTACGGGTCATGAACAGCGTGTTGCCAAAGATGACGTATTGAAAACACATCGTGACCACGAACATCAGGCCCATCCAGTGGGCGAAAGGAACGATCTGCGGCCCGATCCAGATCTGCATGATGGCGGGTGACATGACCGCGGCCGCGACAAAGGGCGGCACGGTCACGATCGGCAGCATCATGATGCCGGCTTCGCCAAATCGATTGAACTGCCGGTGGTTGTTGCGCTGATCGAGCCGGCTCACGACGGGAAGCAGCGCGGACGTGAGCAGACTCGCGACCACCTTGGCGAGGCGCGGGATTCTCACGAGCGTATCGTAAATGCCCACGCTTTGCGGACCAATGTAGATACCGATCAGAAAAGGCTGAATCGGCGCGATAATGCCGCCGATCAACTTGCCCTGCATGACGAGAATGCAGCGCGTCATCACCTCTCGGCTGACCGTGGATGCGGGCATGGAGAGCCTGATCCGCGTGCGGCTGAGCGCGGCAATCGAGGCGCCAAGCAGGATCACCGCGCGCAACAGCGCGGCGACGACGAAATAGTAGGTCACCGCCTCGTAGGGTTGTCCCGATCGTGCGGCATAGATGGTGGCACCGACGTAGAGAAGGGTGGTCAGGAACTCGCAGATCCGCAGCAGCCCATAGCGTTCGAAACCCTTGACGATGCCTTCCCACACCAATGCCGGGAAAAGCAGGAGATTGCTCGCAGCCGTCGCCAACAGCATATTGGTGAAGCTCGCGGCGTGAGCCGTTTCGACCTTGAATTGGGCGACGATCAGCGGAACGGCCAGCCAAATCGCAAGGCTCAGCACAATCCCCAGGAGCAAGGAGACCAGCGTCAACAACAGGATCTGGCTGCCGCCCAGCCGCCAGTCGCGGTGTTCCCTGGCACGCGCCACGACCTGCGTGGTCACTTCAGGCAGGCCGAAATCGATGATGCCGATCAGGCCCGAGGGCAGGAAAAGGCGGGTGAGGACGATCAGTCCAAACTCGGCAACGCCCCAGGTGCGGATGATGATGGGAATGACGACGACGCCGAGGACCGCGACAAGTCCGAAGACGATCGCGGACACCACGGTATTCTGAACCAGGCGCTTCAGCATGGCATTGGCCAGGTCACCACGCGCTCAGGCCGCCATCGACGGCGATATTCTGGCCGGTCACGTAAGACGCCGCATCGGACACCAGGAATAGCATTGCGCCCACCATCTCGTCGGCGCGCGCCATGCGGCCGAGCGGGATGCGGGCGCCATAGCGCTGCTTGAAGGTTTCGTTCTGTCCGCTCTCGACCCCGCCAGGCGTGAGGGTGTTGACACGAACGCCCTTGGCCGCCCAGTAGGTCGCCAGGTGCTTGGTCAGGCCGATCACGCCAGCCTTCGAGGCCGTGTACACCGCGGGCGTATTGATGGCGCGTCCGAGATATTCGGAGCCTTCATAGATGCGCTGGTCGGGCGCCATCAGGCCGTAGATCGACGCGGTCTGCACAATCGCGCCATATCCGCGTTCGGCCATCAGCCCGCCGAATACCTGCGCGACGTTGAACATGCCGTCGAGATTGACGGACATGATTTCTCGCCAGGTTTCCTGCGAGAATCTCTCGACGGGCGCGAAGAAGGCGTCGACATCGCGGGTCTTGCTGGCGGCATTGTTGAGCAGGATCGAAACCGGTCCAAGATCGGTTTCAATGGCGCTCGCAGCGTTGCGTACCGCGTCCGGTCGGGTGATGTCGCAGGCATAGCCCCTGGCGCGGATGGAGTGGCGTGATGCGATCTCGGCTGCCGCACTTTCAGTCGCCGTCTGGTCGAGATCGACGAGCGCGACATTGGCGCCGAATTCCGCGAGGCCATCGGCGAATCGGCGTCCGAGAATGCCGCAGCCGCCGGTGATGACGGCCGTGCGGCCGGTGAGGTCGAACAGGGCCTTGAAGCTCGTGCTCATCGCTCAGTCCTCAAGCCTTGAGCCGTTGACGGAGCAAGAGCTCCACCAAGGCGAAATCGAGATCGGAATCGATGTCGACCGAACGCTCTTCCGGCATTTCGAATAGGTGGGTGTCCGGATAGAACACCGCCGGATGTTGCAGGAACGGCCCGACACGCCAGACGTAGATTGACGCATTCATGTCGAAGCAGCGCGGCGCGTCCTGGCGTCGCACGATCGGAGGATCGGCCAATTTCGACAGGCCGACGCTGCCGTCGGCGCGCTGCTCGACCAAATTGAAATAGGGCGAACGGCGCGCCGGCGCACCGGTGATGACGTTGCGCGCCCCGGACTGTCGCAGCAGATTCACGGCGCCGGTGATGTCGGAGGCAAGGCGCAGCGGTGAGGTAACGTCGAGGTCGACGAAGATCTCCGGCGTCTTGCCGGTGCGGGCGATCGCCTGTTCGAGGCAGTGGCGGATCGCCGGTAGCTTCGGCGCGGTGTCGGTCGCCATCTCGTCGGGACGCCTGACGGCGATGTCGGCGCCGGCCGTCAGCGCGGCCTCGAGCAGCGCGTCGGAATCGCTGCTGAAGGCGATCGCATCGAACAGCGCAGTCTCGCGTGCCTGTGCGATGCTCCAGGCGAGCACTGGCCTGCCCATCAGATCGCGGGAATTCTTGCCCACGACCCCCTTCGAGCCGCCGCGCGCGCAGATCGTGCAGATCAGACTCATGGCGAGATCCAGCTCTCCGAGTGCAGCGCGCGCTCGCTGGCATCGATCAGGTGCATGACGCCGAGAGCTTCCGGCAGAGAGCAGACCGGGCTCGCGCCGCGCATGGCCGCGACGTGCATGTCGCGATAGCTCTGGTCCCGCTCGCTGGCGATGTCCGTTGCCTTGCCATTGACCGTGAGGCGGCTGCTCACGAGGTCGGCTTCGATGGTGTCGTTGTCGAGATTGACGCGGATGCGGCGGATGCCCTGGCGGTCCAGGTAATCCATGTGGACGTGAACCGATTGTGCCCGCTGCATGTCGAGCAGGAGGTCGAGGTGATCGTCGACGTCGATGTCGCGAGCCCCCGACGCGCCGCCAAGCGCCGCGACGCGGTGCCATGGGCCGAACAGCCACAACAGATAATCGAGCTCGTGACTTAAATCCCTGAGCACGCCGCCGCCGGCATCAGCAGTTGCGGAGGCTGTTGTGCGATGATCGCGGCCGGGCCGCCAATCCCTGATGTCCTGCCCGACATAGGCCGCGACGGTGATCGCCTCGCGCCCTCGGAGCCTTTCGGCGAGTGCGGTCATCACCGGGTGGAAGCGTAGATTGTAGCCGACGCTTACATGGGCAAATGGGTAGTCGGGCGCGGGCGCGGGTTTTGCGAACAACGGCTTCTCGACCAGCACCGATCCGCGAAAGCCGGCCTGTGCAAGCGCCAGCAAATCGCCCGCGTGTCGCGCGGTCTCGGTGGCGACGACCGCGTAGTCGGGGCGCATCTGTGTGACTGCGGTCTCGATGGACCCGTGGTCGCCGCCGTCGCGGCGGCTCACGGTTGTCACTTGCAGACCGAGTTCACGCAGGACCCGCGCGTGGCGGAGTCCGATCGAGCCCAGGCCAATCACGACGGCGGTTCTGGAGGTCACAGGAAGACCTCGTGAAACTCCGCATGCGCCTGCTCGAAATCCTCCATGCGGCCAATGTCGAGCCAGTATTCGCGGATCGGATAGACCGCGACACGTCCCTTGCTGGCCATGACACGCTCCAACACGGCCGGCATGTCCACCCGGACGCCGGGTTCGACATGGCGAAACACCGAGCGCCCAATCACATAGATGCCGGCGCTGACGAACCAGCTCTCCGTCGGCTTCTCGCGGATGGTTTGGAGAAAGCCTTCGGACGTCGAGATCACGCCATAGGGCACGTGCACCTTGTGCTCGCGTACCGCCATCGTCGCTTCGGCCGGCGTTCCGTTGTGGAAGTCGAGAAGCGCGCCGTAATTGATCGTGGTGAGGATGTCGCCATTTGTGACGACCATCGGCAGGTCCGGCGGCGTCGGCAACAGCCCGAGAGCGCCGGCGGTCCCCAAGCGCTCCGTTTCATGGACATACTGGATATTCGCGCCGAAAGCGGCGCCGTCGGCAAAATGGTCCTTGATCAGGTCGGCCTTGTAATTGACCGAGATGAGGATGTTGCCGAAGCCCTGCTGCACGATGTTGCGCACGATGGTCTCCAGCAGCGGCCGGCCGCCCACATTGAGCATCGGCTTCGGTACGTCCCGCGTCAGCGCACCGAGACGCTCGCCGAGCCCGCCGGCCATGATCAAAACCGGGTTCGGATAGTGGCGCGCCTCGAGCAGCTCATCGAGCGTCTCGACCAAGATCAGGTGGCCGCCCTCGTCCACGAGCGGGAGCTGCTTGATCGATTTTTGCCGCATCAGATGCAGACGGTCGTCGCGCGACAGCGTCGCCGGCGCCGATACCGGCGCGCGGTTCATCACGTCGGTCGCAAGTCCCGTGAGCGAAATGCCGCGGAGCAGGCCCCGCCGGACATCGCCGTCCGTGACCACGCCAAGCAGGCGATTCTGGTCGTCGAGCACGAGCGCAATCTGAATGCTGCCGCTTTCGATCGCCGCAATGGCCTCGCCCACAGTCGCCTGCGTTCCAACGATGGCTCTGCGCCAGGATTTCATGGCAATCTGCCTCGTATACGCCGGTTTTTTGGGGGCGCCCCGCGGGTGATTGAGCTATATCGCGGCTGGGCGGGGCGGCGTCAACCCCAAGGGGCGCTACGTCGGATTGTCGTTGTTGACGTACGCGATTTCCGGTCCGGATCGGTGGTTTGAAGGCCCGAAACCCGGGCAGTAGGATGAGGGCGCAGGGGAGTGGTAATGGACGATCTCATCATCATCGGCGGCGGCGAGCACGCCGTCATGGTTTACGAGGCGGCGCTGCTGTCCGGTCAGTTCAATATCGTCGGGTTCGTCGATCGCCAGTTCGTCAGGCTCGGCGAGCTTCCCTACCTCGGAACCGATGCGGACGTGCCGAACTACCCGGATGCCGCCTTCGTGGTCGGAATTGGGACGCTGCAGGCCGGGCCGGCGCGCGCGCAGATGATCGGCCGTGTGCGGGTCAAGCGCTGGGCTTGCGTCATTCATCCACGCGCATTCGTCTCGCCATCGGCCAGGATCGGAGTGGGCACCGTCGTCATGCCGGGTGCCATCGTGAATGCGAGGGCCGTGATCGGCGATCATTGCATCATCAATTCCGGCGTCATCATCGAGCACGACGTGCGTATCGGGGACTGCACCCATCTGTCGCCTGGAACCGTTGCCGGTGGTGGCGCGGAGATCGGCGAGAACTGCTTCGTTGGTCTCGGAAGCCGGGTGCGGGATCACATCACCATCGGCAAGGACACGTTTATTGCGATGGGCTCGGTGGTCACGGCCTCCTGTCCCGACGGATCGGCGCTCAGCGGTGTTCCGGCAAAGCCTCGCGGCTAGACAGGATCGTCCGGCTCGAGCGCGCGCGACGCTGCCGTCCCGATCAGCGACCAATAGTCGATTGGAGGACGGCCGGATCCTGGACGTTTGGCAATGATGTCCTCCGGGCCAATGATTTCGCCAGGCTTCAGCGACCGCGCCGCAACCAGGCTCTTGCGCGCCACGGGCACATTGCCGATCTCCGAGGATTTTGGCGCCTTTACGCCATCGCCAAGTGAGCTCTCGACATTGCGGATCGCCACCACCATCCGCTTGAATTCTTCCGGCTCGATCGATGCAGCATGATCGGGGCCTTCGGCCTTTCGATCGAGCGTCAGGTGCTTTTCGATGATGCTCGCGCCGAGCGCGACCGCGGCGAGCGAAATCTCGAATCCGTCGGTATGATCGGAATAGCCGACCGGCAGCTGGAATGCAGCCCGCATCGTCGTCATTGCAGCGAGATTCACATCGGCGGTCGGGCAGGGATATTCGGTGGTACAATGAAGCAGGCTGACGTGCCGCCCGAGCGTGGCGCGCGCGGCCGGATCGCGCCATGCCGCGCGGAAGGCGGCAATGCCCGGCGGATCGCTGTGGCGGGCATAACCATGTGCCAGCACGCCCAGCGCCTCCTCGATCTCTCCCAACGTCGCCATGCCGGTCGAAAGGATCAGCGTCGCGCCGGCCCTCGCCACTGCGTGCAGCAGCGGTGCATTGGTGAGATCGCCGGAGCCGAGCTTGATGCGCGGCAGCTTCAACGACAAAAGAAAGGCGAGCGAGGCATGGTCGAACGGGGTCGACAGGAACTCGATGTTGCGGGCGGCAGCGCGCGCGATCAGGGCCTGATGTGCGGCGTGCGGCAGTTCGAGTCGCGTCAGCATGGCCAGCTGGCTCTCGGCAGCATCCGTCGTACGTTGTTGATAGTCCGCCTTTTTCGCAGCGCTGGCCGCGAGCGACTTCGCGTTGAACGTCTGGAACTTGACGACGTCGGCACCGGCCTCTGCTGCAGCATCGACCAGCGCCAGCGCCTTCTCCAGGCTGCCGTCGTGATTGACGCCCGCTTCCGCGATGATCAGCGTACGGCTTGCCGTCATGGGCGCGCTCCAGGCTCGTAAAATCCCTTCCTCAGGAGCGGCCTGAAATCGGGGATGCCGGCGACGATCTCCGCAAATCGCCGGCTGGATTCGCCGTCACCGTAGGGATTGACCGTCGCCTGGCGCCCGCGCGCCAGAGCCTGCGCAATGGCGGCGGCGATCGCGGCGTGCCCGGGCGGTGTATGAAACACCGACGCAGCGCGCTCGCGGCCCTGCTGACGCTCGCCGATGTCGACCGTTGGAATGCCGAGCGAGGGCGCTTCGAGGATGCCGCTCGACGAGTTGCCGATCACGACATCCACCTGGTTCATGAGGCTGAGATAGCGAAGCTGGCCGAGCGATGCGACGGCGACGCTCTTGGGCCGTCCGGCTACGAATGCCTCGATCCGGTCGTTCAGTGCGCGCCCCTCGGCATCGGCGTTGGCGAGCGTGAAGACCAGACCGAAGGCAGGATCGAGCGTCGAGAGCGCAGCGAACAGCTCCTCCAGTTCAGCGACCGACCGTCCCGCTTCGACCGTGACAGGATGGAACGTCACCAGCGCATTGCGGCTCGCGAGCGCCATCCCTACCGCGCGACCGGTGCCGTCGCGATCCAGCAATGCCAGGCGCTTGATCGCGTCGATGCCGACCGAGCCGATGGTGTGAATCCGCGACGGATGCTCGCCGAGCTGGATCAGCCGCCGGGTCGAACCCTCGTTGCTGGTGAAATGCAGATGCGACATCTTGCTGATGGCGTGACGCGTCGATTCATCGACTGCACCTTCGGTGACGTCGCCGCCGAACAGATGTGCCATCGGCAGACGCATGAACATCGCGGCCTGCGCGGCTGCGAATGTCTCGAAACGGTCGCCGAGCACGACCACGAGATCGGGCCTCAGTCGCGCAAACGCGTCGGCAAATCCGATCACCCCCAGTCCGACCGATTTTGCAACACCGGCGCCGGTGTCGCTGCTGAGCAGCGTTTCGATGGTTTCGTCGACGGTAAATCCTTCGTCGCGGATGTTGTTGAAGGTGTAGCCGAACTCCGGCGCGAGATGCATGCCGGTCGCAACGAGCTGAAGTGTCAGGCCGGGGGTTTCCCGGATCGCGCGCATCGGCCAGGCCAGCAGCCCGAAATCAGCCCGACTGCCGGTGACGAAGCAGATCTTGCGCGCGGCGTCACTCATCGCGGGCCCTGATACTGGCGCTGCTCGGCAAATTGATCAGCCGCCGCTCGATCGATTCCGCCGTCGGCAAGTCGCCGCGCGGGCTTGTCGCATACATCGGCAGCTTGTGCATCAGTGTCCATACCGGACGCGCGCCGAAACCCGCGTCGTTCAGCGCGGCGAGCACGTCGTCGCGCTGGTCGGCATGAGCCTCGTCGAGCAGGATCGCATTCAGCCAATAGTTGCTCGTGGTGCCCGCAGGCTCGCGCGAGAAGCGCACGCCGGGAACATGCGCGAAGGCGTGCTCATAGGCTGCAGCGAGCTTGCGCTTGCTCTTGAGGAATCCGTCGAGCTGCTCGAGCTGAGCGCAGCCCAGCGCCGCATTCAGGTTGGGCAGGCGGTAGTTGAAGCCGACCTCGTCATGCATGAAGGCCCATTTGTGCGGTAGCTTCGCCGTCGTCGTCAGATGTTTCGCGCGTCGCCCGAGCTCTTCGTCATCGGTGAGGATGGCGCCGCCGCCGCCGGTCGTGACGATCTTGTTGCCGTTGAAGCTGAGCGCCGCCAGGCGGGCCTGGGACCCGACGGCGTGGCCCTTGTAGGTCGAGCCGAGCGATTCGGCGGCGTCCTCGACCAGCGCGATGTTCCAGTCTCTTGCCAGCGCGGCGATCCCGTCCATGTCCACGGGGTGACCGAAGGTGTGCATCGGCGCGATGGCGGCGATCCGGCGGCCGGTCTCGCGGTTGATCGTGCCGTTCGCGGTCCGCTCCGCAACCGCATCGAGGCGCGCGGCGAGCGCGCGCGGGTCCATGCCGAGCGTTTCGAGGGAACTGTCGACGAAATGCGGAGTCGCACCGCAATAGGCGATGGCGTTCGTCGTCGCGATGAAGGTCAGCGCCGGCGAGATCACTTCATCGCCGGGCTCGACGCGCGCGAGCCGGAAGCAGGCGTGAAGTGCCGCCGTTCCGTTGACCACCGCGACGGCGCGACGGGCGCCGGTCACCTCCTCGAGCATGCGCTCGAAGCGGTCGACGAACTTTCCGACCGAGGAGACGAAGGTGCTCTTGATGCATTCCTCGAGATAGGCAATCTCGTTGCCGGCAAAGACCGGCTCGTGCAGGCCGAGCACGCCGTTCGGCGTTCCTACGGCGCGCCGCACCGCGTCGACGACGGCTCTTGGTTCGAAAATGGACCTGGTCACGACGATGCCCACTGCCTCCTCAGACATTGTAGACGTCAGCCTTGTAGCGGCTGAGATTGGATGGATTGGTGAACCAGCTCACCGTCTTCTCGATGCCACGGCGCATGCCGTCCACGCCGCCGAATGCTGGAACCCAGCCGAGCTGCTGGCGCGCCCTGGAATTGTCGGCCCACAGGCGCTCGACCTCGCTGCCAGCCGGCCGCAAGCGCGCTTCGTCGGTCTCGATCTCGATGGTCGTTCCCATCGTGTCAGCGATCATCTGCGCGGTCGCACCAACCGAGATTTCGAAGCCGCTGCCAAGATTGATGGTTTGGCCGAGCACCTGGTCGGAGGGCGCGGTAAGACCCGCAATCAGGCCGCGCGCGGTGTCGGTGACGAACGAGAAGTCGCGCGTCGGGCTGACGGCACCGAGGCGGATCTTACGCTTGCCGGTTGCGATCTGACTGATGATGGTGGGGATGACCGCGCGCGCCGATTGCCGGGGGCCAAAAGTGTTGAATGGCCGGATGACGACGACGGGCATGTCGAACGAGGCGTGGAAGGACAGCGCCATCTGGTCAGATGCGATCTTGGAGGCGGAGTAGGGCGATTGGCCCACCAGCGGATGGCTCTCCTTGATCGGAACGCTCTGTGCCGTGCCGTAGACTTCGCTGGTCGAGGTTTGCACGAAGCGCCGCACGCCGGCCATGCGCGCAGCCTGCAGCACGTTCACGGTGCCGCGGACATTGGTCTCGACGTACGAGTCGGGCGCGACGTAGGAGAACGGGATCGCGATCAGCGCCGCCAGATGCAGCACGTCGGTGCAGCCGCTCGCCGCGCCAATCATGAAATGGGGATCGCGGATATCGCCGGCGACGACTTCGACCGATGCCATCACGTCGGATGCAACGGTGTCGAGCCAGCCCCACGAGTTGAAGGAGTTGTAGTAGACGACAGCCTTGACGCGGGCCCCGGCCTTCACCAGCTCCTCGACGACATGCGAGCCGATGAAGCCGTCGCTGCCGGTGACGAGGACGCGGGCGTCCTTAAGTTCTTTCATGCCGGACCCCAAACGCGATTAATCCAGTCTTCCCAATAGGATGGCGCTATAGCACACTGGCGGTTGCGTGCAACAGAGCAGCCTTTTCGTCAGCGCCAAGTGCCCGCTTATGCTGCACTTTTTGATGGCACGTCGGATCGGGCTGGCCGGCCCGCCTAGGCCTTGCCGGTCGAACCGAGTCGTTCCCTGACGTATGCCTCGAGGTTGCCGCCCTCGAACAGATGGCCAGCCACGCCAGCGGCCTGAGCGGCCTCCATGTCGCTTGCCTTGTCACCGATCACCATGCTGCGCGACATGTCGACCGGGAAGCGCGTGACGAGGTCGGTAATCATGCCGGGTGCCGGCTTGCGGCGATCGCTGGTACGGCAATAGCGCGCAATGGTGCCGTCCGGGTGGTCCGGGCAATACTCGAACGCGTCGATATGGGCGCCGATCAGCGCCATCTGGTCCGCCATCCAGCGATGCAGCGCCACGACGTGCTGCTCCTCGTAATAGCCGCGCGCGATGCCGGACTGGTTGGTGATGACAAAGGCGAAGTATCCGGCATCGTTGACGGCTTTCACGGCTTCGCGCGCGCCGTCGATCCATTCGAGCTTGTCTGCCTCGTAGGCATAGCCGGAATCATGGTTGAGCACGCCGTCGCGATCGAAGAACACGGCCGGCCGCCGCAGCTTCTCGCGCAGCTCGCGGTCGGCGCGCGCGAGATCCTCAGGAATGCCGATGTCGATGAAATAGCCCCGATAGGCCGTGCCGTGCAGCGCGTCCTGTGCAACAAGAGAGGGGAACACGTCCTGCTCGAGCGAGGCGGGAAGCGTTGTGATGCCTGCTACGACGGATTTATTGACGACGTAGACGCCTGCGTTCACAGGCCCCGTGGCGCCCGCACCGGGCGCGACAAATGCCCGCACGACGTCGCCCTCCAGTACGACGCGGCCGTAGCGGTCGCCCTCGACGCCGGCGCGCAGCGCCATGTGGACGCCGTCAGCGCGCGCGTGGGCGATCAGGTCCAGCAGGTTGAAGTCGAACAGCGAGTCGCCATTGAGCAGCAAAAAGCGGTCATGGAGAAGAGGGCTCGCATGAACCAGCGCGCCCGCAGTGCCGAGCGGCTCCGTTTCCCGCGACACGATGATTCGTGCGCGGCCCCGGCTTGCCCCGGAATACCGCGTCTCGACGAGTTCGGCCTTGTGGCCTGCGAGGAGCAGGATCTCGTCGAACAAATCGTAGCGGGCGACTTCATCGATCAGCGTGTCCAGGAACGGCTGCCCGCCGACCTCAAGCATCGGCTTGGGCACGGCCCTGGTTCGCTCGCCAAGCCGCGTGCCGAGCCCGCCGACGAGAATGACGGCCTGTCTCAGCATGGGGGATGGCCGTTACATAGCAACGCCATTGCCAGCGCGAAGCATCTCGGATGGGTTGAGATCATCTTCAACTATTGCGTTGCCCTAGGTTGGAAGTGTTGTCCAATGAACCCGAACTTAGTCGCAAGCCAGCGGGGGCGGACCATGGCAATGGCCCATGGTACGAGTGGTAATCCGGCACGAGCAAGTCTGGATTCCAGAATCAGAGCGATCGCCAGTGCGGCGACCTTGATCCAGTAGCTTTCCACGGTCACGAAATTGAGCATGCCGCCGATGTACATCACGTGGAAGCCGTACAGCACGTAGAGGGCCAGAAATGCGGATGAATATCGTCCGAGCATCGCGCCTTTCACGATCAGGGCGGTCAATAATGCGGCAGTGAAGCCGCAGCCGAAAAGAAATGGCCAGGCGTAGATGGGACCGAACAATTCAAAGAAGATCTCCGGAAATCCGCCGGCAAACTGGAAGCCTCCGAATATGTGTTCGGACGTGCGGGGCTCGCCGATTGTTTCCAGCATCAGATATTGCGGTGTTGTGTTCTTGTTAGGATCCAGCGGGCGCTGAAATAGGAAATCGTAGACAGAATCGGGCTGCCAATGATTAAGGACGAACACGCGCTCGTAGGAAATCCAACCCATTTCGCTCGGCTGGATCAGCAGGCGCTCCCAGAATTGGGACGCGACCTGAGAGCCTTCATAACCGCGGACACTGACCAGATTGTTATAGATGGCTGTGGCGGCCAAGAGGGCGGCGAGCGAAATGCCCGCGCCGATTATTGCAATCTCGCGCGTGCCAAATACTTGTCTAATCCAGTCAAACGGCACCTTCGATCGCTCGGCGGCACCCTGTGCAACGATTGCAGATGACGGAATGACGAAGAAGCTCAGCAGGCTGTAGAATGCCGAAAAACGATTGCCAGTAAGGAACATGTAGGCGAGCAGGATCACGAGCAGTCCCAGATAGCGGACATCGGTCCTGCGATTTCGCAACCATTCCGCGGCAAACATGATGCCCCACCAGAATGTGAGGAAATTGCCGTACCTAACGAGCCACCGGTGCGCCGCGCCGGCCATCTCCGCCGTGTAAGCATAGCGCTCAACGTGCGCAAACAGCGGAATGGAGCCGTGGCGCAGCATGTCAACAAACACGTAACCGAGGAACAGGGCCGACAGCACGATCGTCAGATCCGAGAGCGTCAGCATCCCCTGCTGCGCTCGGCGGCGGTCGATCGCGTCACGCCAGGAGCTGATCACGCTCGGCCGCAGCACCATGACAAAGGGTATAAGTGTCACGAAATAGGCCAGCACGTGCAGCGGCGTTGCAAGGCCAGGGCCGATGTAGCGAAGGGTCTGGGACGACCATACGGGACCAGCCAAGTCGATGAAGGTGGTCGATGCTGTGCGCCAGACAAAGGTGAACAGGATGAAGAAGAACCCCAGAAAGATCACAGGCCGGTAGGCTGCCAGGAAAAGAACAAACAAGCAGAATGCGCTCGTCGAAAAAGCGACTGCGACCTGGTCTGGGAGGGCAGACATCTTCTTGAAATCAACACGACGTGGATAGGCGCATCTTTACGCTTTTCACGCTCCGGATCCTCTACGTGGGCCCACGGCCAGAGCGAGAATGCTCATCGCCGCAATCATAACAAGGCCGGCCAAAATGGACGCCCTCAGCGTTCCGATCGAGCGAGAGGCCATGGGAGAAATAGCGGCGTTTAGCTGCACAACCGTAGGCTCGCTCATCTCTGCCAGATTCTCGCCGGTCTGAATACGATCCTTCAACTGGTTCCAGGCTGGAATCGCCGCAGTTACGGTGGGCACGATCGGCGGGCGGATATTGTCGGCGGGCTCCGGGGTCAGGATACGGGCGTTGATACTGTCGTTCGATTTCTCGATTTGAGCCACCCGTGCTTTGGCGTCCTCGATCTGGGCCCGCAGGGGTTGCAGGCGCTGCTTGAGCAGGGCGCCGTGCGCCTCGCTGATTTCCGCAGCCAGGGCGGCGAGCGCCGCCTGAACATCGGCGGAAGAGCCTGCCGAAAGTTCGACTGCTATGTCACGGTCGCTTTCCAGAATTATGCCGCGCAGGCTGGACGCGACCATGATCTTGGAAAAGCTCGAGGTCTTAGGATCAAGGGCCGCGCGACTGGCGACCTTTTCCTTGAAGGCCTGATCCGAAATCCGTGCGACCAGGCTCCGCGGAGGCTCGAGCGGAGCCAGCGGAGGGCCAGACAGCTGCAAGACAAAAGCGGCCGGCGGGGCCATTCCGATCGTCACGGTTGTCTTGCCGGTCCAGGCTTGTACGGGTTTCGGCTCGTAGAGGGCAAATGTCAGCACGGCGGCGGCCAAGGCCGCGCCTGCGATCGGGAGTTTGAATTTCCAGAGCCGCGCTCCGATGAACTTCAAAACACTCCTCGCATCCGGTGCTGTGTCCGAATTGTACTGATCCACGATGCCCCTGACAAAAGTCGTAGCGCCCCCGCCACGTGGATTTCTAGCTGTGGTTCTCCTCCAGGGCAACCCCGCGAAGCAGTCTTATTGAGCCGGCCATCGTCTTTGCCGTCCCTGCGAGGGGACGAGCCGAACAAACGATGATCAAGTCGTTACGCAAACGTCTTAGTGGGCGAGCACCACCGTGGACTTGTTGTAAAAGCGTGCAATGCAGTCGTTCGGCAGCTGCAGTGGGGTTTCCTTGAGTTCATCACCCGCCAAGAGGTGCGGCATCGCGGTGCGGCGGGAGATAGTGACGTCTGCGTCGCTGGTTGTGGAGAGAAGCGAGTTTCTGGCGAGGCTCTCACGCCAGTAGACGACAAGCTGCGGCCATTCGTCTCTCAGCTGTACGTAGGTAGGGGCCCCGGTTACCGGCAGGATCTGCCACGTTCCGAACGCGACGACGAGGAGGGCGGCGACGCCTGCCGTTCGTGGCATTTCGTTCTTCTGAAATTGAAGCAATGCGCCCAAGACGGCTTGGACCCAGATGACAATGCAGGTCGTCAGGAGCATGACCTCAACAGCAACAAGTTCGTTTCTCGCTCTGAGCGCAAGCACCTCGCCAGTGCTATAGGCGCCGATGAAGTAGGACGAGAATGCCCACAGCGCACCGAGGCAGAGCAGGCCGATGGCAAACAGGGTATTCTGCGCGGCCGTCTTGAACGATAACCGACTGGCGGTGGCGATGCCAAAGCAGACGGCCAGAATTCCGAACGACTGAACAGCCTCCAGCCCGCCCAGAAAGATCGCGTAATCGGCGAGATAGATGAGCGCGCTATCCAGTGACGCGCCGATGTTGCCGCTTTGCTGATAGGCTGCGAGCCGAATGGCATTGCTGGGTGAAAAAAACACGACGCAATAGCTCAGGAGGATGGTCGCGATGATGGCCACGTGGTACCCGGCCTGAGCCTCGCGCCGCATTACCAAAACCCTGAACAGCAGCGACAACACGGCTGCGCCGAGGAGGAAGAATGCCGTGAATTCATTGAACATGGCGGTGAACGCGCAGACGAGAATGACAAGACAAATCGAAAAAATGCCGATCCGACTTCGGTTCAGCGCGACACTGGTTGCCCAGGCCGCAAAGAGCGACGCGCCGACAGCAGCCGTCAAATAGCAGGCTTCGCCCGTCACCCAGTAGACGAACTCGCTGATGTTTGGGACAAGGCTCAAAATCAGAGTGCTCGACAGCAAGCCAAGCAGGCCGCCGAGGAGATAATCGTCCGTCCGTAACAGCAATATTGCCGAAATCGTCATGGCTGCAGCGAACAGGACGATGACGAAGGCGTTGAAGATCGGATAGACGACAAAAAGATCGAGCCCGGTGGCGCTCGCCAGCAGGGAAGGGATGGTGATGATCACCAGCGCGGGCAATCGTCCAGTCACCGACACGTAATATTGGTGGACGGCCCCGACTGCCTGCCCGAGGGTGCTTGAGGCCAGGCAGAAATCGTCGGTCGATGGACTGCTGTAGAGCGCGGCTGAGGCGAAGGGCAGAAGATACCACAGGGGGATAAACCAAAGCAGGGCGTATCCGAACCGTGTGACAATCGAAATTGCGGGGGGGACTTTGGTACGATCGGGCATTGCAGCTGATCGATCCGCTTCGGTGCCGGCTTGCAGCGAGTTCATGCCCGGAACGCTTTCTTCGTCGAGCTCGTCAAGGGGCCGCCTTTCCGTCGAGCGGAACGATATTAGGGATCGGGCCGATACGAACCGAGGTGCTTGCCTCCGCGTCGAGGAATGCCTGCCGGTCGCAAAAGCGGATCAGGCAGCCATAATAGCGGGTGGATAATTCATAGTTGCTCAGGACCGGCGCCTTCGGAACAAACTCGATCGTCGCCTGCGGACCGCGCAAATCCATGTTGCGAAACGCTGTCCCGTCCATCCGCATGGCCAGGTCTATTTCCTGAAGAACCGTCGGGCGCTCATTTCTCCCGGTGAAGCCGAACAGGGGACGGTTGTCCCAGGCGACGTGCAAGGCGCCGGTTATCTCGCTGATCCCGTAATAGGTATGCCCGGGATAGTCGAGGAAGCCATCGACCAGATTGAACACCGCCGCAGGCGGCTCGCGATAACCGCGCTGCAGCTGGTCGATCATGGCTGACTGCCGAATCCATCTGGCCTGCTGATGGAAATAGCTGTTCCAGAGCGAGCAAAGATTGACCGAGAGAACCAGTGCGCAGAGGGCATAACCGACGAATTTGTTGGAAGCGTGCTGCACGACACGAAGGATCGAGACGAGAATGAAGCCAAGAGGAATACCAAAAAGGATCAAGTGCCGTGATTCGTAAAAATGACCGGTCGGCGAGATGCCGACGCTGATATAGGGCAGCGCGCAGACGATGAAGAGCATGATCCCGGCGACGGCCGGCCAGATCAGGTCGCGTGGCAACGTCTGCGGACGGCTTACGGCAATCCTGCTCTGCCACAAAGCCAAGGCCACAAACGCGACGCCGGCAACAAGCGACAGGATGACAGGCAAGCGGGATTGCGCGGCAAGATCGATCGCGTTGAGGAAGGGTTCGCAGGTGCCCCATCGCACGAATTGCCGCAGCTGAACAAGCGTATCGCCAAGCGCGGGGATCCGGATCAGATAGTAGTCGCGGTAAGGACCGACCTTGGGAAAGAAATAGTTGGTCGAGACCCAGTAAACGAAGGGAACCGCAAGGTAGTCTGCAAAGCGTTTTGCCGATTGAGCGAGGCGGCGCGCTATCGACTGCTTGCGGCCTTCGTCGGGTTTGATCAGCCAAATGCCGGCCAGCAAGCCAACGAAGTAGACGACGATCATCGAGTTGATCGCGAAGCTGCAGAAGATTGCAACGAGGCTCACGAGCCGTAAACCGACGTTTGGACGGCGTGAACTTGCGATGCCGGCAAAGAGATCGAGCCCGAGGCAGAGCAGAGCGAAGCTGAAGATATATGGAGCGGTGATCTTGGTCGCCCAGTCACGGAAGCCTGCGTAGGTCCACACGAGGAAGACAACGCACGACGTCTCGAAGTCGGAAAGAATCCGCAGGTGAGTCAGAAAAGATCGCAGGCTCAGGGCGCCGATTGCGATCCCCGCCAGCGCAAGCCCGTTCATGAAGAGCGTCGGATAGCCGGTAAAGTTGGCCATCGCGCAGTAAATGTAGGTGATCGGATGCCCAGCGCCATGCAGCAGGAAGGAAATCAGCGTTTGGTATCCTGGCTTGATCTCGAACATCAGCCAATCGTCGCCGAACAGCCCATTGTTGAAGGCAAGGGGGACGTGCACGATCAGCAGGAAACCGACGAGAAGGCAGCTCGTTCGGTCCAGCAAGGCGGCGCGCGGCAGGTCGCTGTGTGCGTCGGCGCGGGACGGATTCGGCGTCAACATGTTGCCCCTAGACGGTTGTGCCGGCACGGCGCCTGTTTGCTGTCAGTTCGACATCAGCGCCCGAGCGCCAGAGAACAGCTCAGTCAAAATTGATTCGTTCGCGTTCGACGACAATCGGCCTGCGCCGAACCTGATTGAAGATGGCCACGATGTACTCGCCCATCACGCCTAGGAAGAACAATTGGACGCCGCCGAAAAAGAACAGCCCGATCACGATCGTCGGAATACCGCGCGGCCCGATATCGAAACCAGCGATCTTGAGTAGGAAAACGGCGAAGGCGTAGACGAAGCTCAAGGACGAAATGATCAATCCGAAAAAGAAGGCGCTGCGCAGCGGGACCGTGCTGAAGCTGATTGCTCCCAACAGACCCTGGTCGATCAGGCTCGACAGCCGGTTCCGCGAGATCCCATGCTTGCGCGACTGCCAGGTGTAGGGCACGCCGATCGAGCGGAAACCGCACTCGAACGGCATCATCCGCATGAAGGGCTGGACGTCGTCGAATTGCTTCATGGCGTCGAGTACCTTGCGGTCGACCAGCTGATAGTCGCCGACGTCGGCGGGGTAGTCGACATAGGACATGCGGCTGATTAGCTTGTAATACAAATGCCGCGCCGTGCGGCCCAAGAGCGGCTCCTCGCGCCGCGCCCGGATGCCGAACACGATCTCGTAGCCTTGCTCCCAGTGTTTGACGAAGGTCGGAATGAGCGACGGCGGATCTTGCAAATCGGCCGGCAGGAACAATATGGTCGCGTCGCCGGTTGAAGCCAGCACGCCGTTATACGTGTTTCGCAGCACGCCAAAATTCCGGGCGTTCACGATCACCTTGACCGAGGGGTCTTCGGCCGCGATCTCCTTCAAGATCTCCACCGTCCGGTCGGTGGAGGCATTGTCGCAGAAGATATGCTCGCGGTCATAGCCCGGGAGCTCGGTATCCATGATCCTCTTGACAGTCGCATAACACTCGCGAATACCTGCCTCTTCATTGTAGCAGGGGGTCACAAGGCTGATCCTCTTGCGCATCAATCCTCCAACACGTCCATCGAGAAAGATCAGTCGCTTATGGGCTGAGATCGGGCAGACCGCCGCCTGGGGTGGTTAGCTCGCTGGGGTTGCCATCGTTCAATCGCCTCTTTAGCAGGTAAGCCGGCAACTTCAACCGTTCCCGGAACTGGGCTGTGGAGGTTTGGATCATATTGACAAGACAGAGCCAATCGTTCTGATGTGGCCTCTTTCAGCGGGGCGAGTATGAGCATGAAGGCCGTGATCTTGGCGGGCGGTTTCGGGACGCGCATCACCGAGGAGAGCCACGTCAAGCCGAAGCCCATGATCGAGATCGGCGGCAAGCCGATCTTGTGGCACATCATGAAGATTTTCTCGTCATATGACATCAACGAGTTCATCATCTGCTGCGGCTACAAGTCGTACGTCATCAAGGAATATTTCGCGAACTATTTCCTCCACATGGCGGACGTGACATTCGACCTCGCGACCAATTCGATGGCGGTCCACAACAAGTTCGCCGAGCACTGGAAGGTGACGCTGGTCGACACCGGCCTCAATACGATGACCGGGGGGCGCCTCAAGCGCGTCAAGGACTATGTCGGCAACGAGACGTTCTGCATGACCTACGGCGACGGGCTCGCGGACGTCGATATCGGGAAGCTCCAAGCCTTTCATCGCGCCCATGGACGCCATGCGACGGTAACGGCCATTCAGCCGCCGGCCCGCTTTGGCGCGCTCGATATCGACGACGACGTCGTCCAGCATTTCGAGGAGAAGCCGCGCGGCGACGGCCGCTGGATTAATGGCGGTTTCTTCGTACTGGAGCCCGCGATCTTCGACTATCTCGGCGACGATACGACGATCTGGGAGCAGGAGCCGCTGAAGCGGTTGTCCCAAGACGGACAGTTGGCGGCCTACCGTCATTCGGGCTTCTGGGAAGCCATGGATACGCTGCGGGACAAGCTGCACCTGGAGCAGCTTTGGGACGCCGGGCGGGCCCCGTGGAAGAGCTGGCAATGACTCCCTCCTTCTGGAAGCACAAACGCGTTCTCGTCACTGGTCACACCGGCTTCAAGGGCGGCTGGCTGGTCGCGTGGCTGCGCCATCTCGGGGCGGAGGTCGCGGGGCTCGCTTTGCCGCCTGCGACGACCCCCAATTTGTTCGATCTGACCGAAAGCGCGCAGGATGTCGTCTCTGTGTTCGGCGACATCCGCGATCTTGCCGCCGTCAAGGCGGTATTTGACCAGTTCCAGCCCGAGATCGTGTTTCACATGGCAGCGCAGGCGATCGTGCGCGCCTCGTATGAAGATCCGGTCGGCACCTACGCAACCAACGTCATGGGAACCGTTCACGTATTTGAGGCGGTGCGGACAGCCGGCGTACGCGTGCTGGTCAATATTACCAGCGACAAGTGCTACGACAACAAGGAGTGGGTCTGGGGCTACCGCGAGTCCGACCCGCTCGGCGGCAAGGATCCGTATTCGAGCAGCAAGGGCTGTGCTGAGTTGGTCACGGCGGCCTATCGAGCATCGTTCTTTTGCGGAGCCAATCGAATCGGCTTTGCCAGCGCCAGGGCAGGCAACGTGATCGGGGGCGGGGACTGGGCGCCCGACCGGCTGGTCCCCGATATCATCGCGGCAATCCGCAACGGGCAGCCGGTGCCGGTGCGTAATCCCGATGCGGTGCGGCCGTGGCAGCACGTGCTCGAGCCGTTGTCCGGCTATCTTCTGCTCGCCGAGCATCTCTGGCGGGATCCCGTCGCCTACTCAAGCGAATGGAATTTTGGTCCTGATCCCGACAGTGTCCGCTCGGTGCGCTGGCTGGTCGACCGCATGGCCGTCTTGTGGGGCGTTCAGCCGCAGCAGATGCCGCAGCCTGGACAGCACCCGCACGAGGCGCGCCTCCTGGCGCTGGACAGCGCCAAGGCGCGGGCGCATCTCGGCTGGTCGCCACGATGGGGCTTGGAGCGCGCTGCAGCGGCTGTGGTGGAGTGGTACAAGGCGTTCGATCGCGGCGCCGCAGTCAGGCCGGTCATGATTGACCAGATCGACTCTTTCATGAACACGAAGCGGGACGAGCCCGCTACTTCCCGGCCCGAATAGGCCCAAACCGGATCAAATGAACATGACGACCACGTCGACGAGACCGCTCACCGAGATCAGAGGCTGCGAGGTCTGCGGCAATACGCAGCTCGTTCCCGTACTCGATCTGGGGCTGCATCCGCTGTGC
Source organism: Bradyrhizobium sp. CB82 (assembly GCF_029714405.1). Lineage (NCBI taxonomy): Bacteria > Pseudomonadati > Pseudomonadota > Alphaproteobacteria > Hyphomicrobiales > Nitrobacteraceae > Bradyrhizobium > Bradyrhizobium sp. CB82. The sequence goes on from NZ_CP121650.1 coordinate 3,198,259, forward strand.
GACGATCTCGTGACGGTCGGCGATTCCCGTCAGTGTCGCGAATACCCGATCAAGATCGATTTCTGTCCGACCTGCGCCACGGCGCATCAGCGCTTCCAGGTGCCGAAGGAGGACCTGTTCCCCAAGAACTACCACTATCGCTCGCGCTTCACCGCAGACGTGCTGTCGGGCATGCGAGGACTGGTGGCGACCTGCGCGGAGCGGATGGGGCCCTTGACCGGCAAGGTCGTGCTCGACATCGGCTGCAATGACGGCAGCCTGCTCGACTTCTTCCGTGAAGCCGGCGCGAAGACGGCCGGCATCGAGCCGACGGGCGCGGCCCAGGACGCGGCGGCCAAAGGTCATTTCGTGGTGCAGAACTATCTCGGCACAGACACCGCCGCGGAGATCCGTCGCGGCGTCGGCACGCCCGACATCATCACCTTCACCAACGTGTTCGCCCACATCGAGGATCTTTCGGGTGTGCTGTCAGCGCTGAAGTCGCTGCTCGGGCCGAACACCGCCATCGTGATCGAAAATCACTATCTCGGCGCGGTGCTGGACCGGCATCAGTTCGACACCTTCTATCACGAACATCCGCGCACCTATTCGTACAACTCGTTCAGCTTCATCGCCAAGTCGCTCGGCCTCGACATCGTGAACGCGGAATTCCCTGCGCGCTATGGCGGCAACATTCGCGTGATCCTCGGCCGAGCTGCTCAGAAGACGAGCGATCCCGTCGAGGACGGTGTGATCGCACGGGAAAGCAATTTTCTCACCGACTTCGGAAAGCTCGCGCGCGATGTCGATCTCTGGAAGGCCCGCAAGGGCGAGGAGTTGAAGCGGATTTTCGCCACCCATGGCCCGATCCGGGCCAAGGCGTTCCCCGGTCGTGCGGCGATCCTGGTCAAGCTACTCGGTCTGACCGAAAGCGAGATCGTCGCTGTTCACGAGAAGCCCGGCTCGATCAAGATCGGAACTTATGTGCCGGGTACCCGCATTCCGATCGTCTCCGACGACGAGCTATTCGCGCGCGGCGACCAGGGCAAGCCGCTGCTCAATCTCGCCTGGCACATTTCCCGCGAAATCCGGCAATATCTCTCCGACAACGGATACGGAGGACCGGTGATCGACGTTCTCAGCTCCGACGACTTCGATGCCTGAGGCCGCCGTATTCACGATCCTCGGATCGGGTTTCGGGATGTACGGATATTTGCCCGCGCTCATCGAGTGCGGGACGAAGGTGGTGTTGCCGGAGCGCTATCGATCTACCGTCGGTGGGCGGCCGGAGTTGGTTCAGTACGTGTCGCAGGTCGCGTGGTGCGCAACCACGGAGCAGGCGCTGGCGCGAGCCAACGGCGCAGTGGTTGCGCTCCGCCCGGCCGACCAGGCCGACTGGATTCCGCGGCTCGCCCGTATGACTGATATCCGCGACCTGATCCTGGAAAAGCCGGTCGCGCCCACGCCGCAGCACGCCGCCTCCCTGCTCGACGAGTTGGAGCGGGCCGGAAAGCGCTACCGTGTCGGTTACACCTTCCGCTTCCTACCCTGGGCAGAGCGGCTCCGCGTAGCCCTCGGTTCAGGTGTCGACGGCATTTCTCTCGACTGGATGTTCCTTGCGCACCATTACCGCGCCAATCTCGACAACTGGAAGCGGTTCGACGCCAGCGGTGGCGGCGCACTTCGCTTCTACGGCATCCACCTGATCGCGCTCTTGGCCGAGTGCGGTTACGACGAGGTATCGGAGTCAGCACTCTCCGGACCCTCGGACGCCGAGACGGTTGCCTGGGAAGCGACCTTCACCGGAAAGGCTTTGAGCCCCTTCGTGCTGAAGATCGATACCCGCGCGGGGGAAACGTGCTTCAGGATCAACGCGCGACAGCGCGCTGAAGGAGACAGGATCATCGCGGACCAGGCCGATCCATTCTCCTCGGTGCAGCAAACGACCGTGCACGTCCGCGACCCTCGCGTCGAAGTGCTGAACCGGCTATGCCGATCGCTGGACGAGGCGGACGGCGGCTACACGCAGCGTCAGCGCGCCATTGTCCGACTCTGGACGCATGTGGAGGAGCAGTCGCGGCGCCGCTAAAGCGCGATGAGATGAGGATGAATCGTCATCGCGCTTTAGGTGGTTGTTCGCGCATGATCTCCGCGCAAACGCGTTCCGCGTTTGTCGCGAGGGAAAACCGCTTCGCACTTTTCCGGATCATGCTTTAGGTTTCTGGGCTATCGAGGTGCCAGGTCCAGCGCCTGCCGACGCGCGGCCGTCCAGATGTCGCTGTCCACCCTTGGATTCTGGACCTCGGGATAAGGCCGATAGCTTTTCTCCACAACCTCGAGCGAAGAGCCGGGAAGCAGGATGGCGGACCTGTAGGCCTCATACGACCACGTCAGCCACAGCCAGAAAATTATGGATGTCGTCGCCAAGCGCGACCGCATCGACTGCCCGAGTTCGCAACAAGAAACGACCAGGAGGATACCGTAAGCGAAGGCGGGAAGCGCAAGGTGACGGTCACGCGCGTAAGAGTATGAAAACAACGTGCCGCCGAGAATCGTAAGCACCAAAATCACCAACCACACGGGAACATCCCGTCTTTTGATCCGCATAGCTAGTCCGATGGCGATCAGGACAGTTGAGGCGGTATGCAACAGCATGTGATAGGTCACGTGCGAGATGATGATGCCCCATTGGGTTGCGCGAAACAGCAGCGCCGCGAGCTGCGCGGTCACATTATAGACGTAGAGCCTGTAGACGGCATGCCCGGGAAACAGGCTCATTCGCTGCTCGTGAGTCAGATAATCGAAGAAGTATCCGACCGACTCGTTGACCCCGCCGGCCCCGATGGATGGGCCGAGCACGAGGGCGCGCAAGAGCAGATAGCCCGCCGTTATGCCGCCAAACACAAGCGCCGCCCTGATCGGCGCGGTGCGCAGGAAATAGAGATAGAAGATCGCGAGTGCGAGACCGTTCTCTTTCGATAGCACTGCAACCGCAAAGGCCAGCGCGCAGAGCACAAGCTTGGTGTTGATGGACTGCTCGGACAAAATCGTGGTCAGGGCGGCCGCAAAGCAGATCAAGATGATGACGTGCGGCAGCTCGCTGATCCAAATGAGGGAGCCAGGCAGGAAGGGAGATCCAAGCGTAAAGGTTACCAGCAGGAGGGAAGATTCCCAGGGCAGGCGAAGTTGCCGAACAACGACAAAGCCGAGCCACATCAGCAAGAGGAACGCGGCGAATTGCACCCAGCGATAGGGTGCGAGTTCCATGCCGAACAGAAGGTACAGACTCTTCAGAAAGATTTCCGCCACCGGCCGGTAGAACGGGCTCTGCAGGATCCAGGCGGGCGAAAGCGGGAGTTCCCAAAAACTCTGCTTTCGCAGCTTGGTGAACCAAATGAGATCGTCGTTCGGCTCGAAGGGCTGCTTGAGCATGACGTAAAAGAGCAACCCGGCGAGCAAGACGGTTCCGATCGCCATGACGGTGAGCAGGGCTGCGCGAGGTTCGATCCGCCCAGTCCAGCCTTGCAGCTCGATCCGCTCATCCACGGTCTTTTCACTCATTGTTTCGACCTAGGGGCATGGAGGTATCCTCGGGATGCGGGATCGGCAGCGGGGCCGCCACTGCATTACCAAAGGCGATCGGTGCGGTCGATTTGTTTTCGGCTGCGGGGGCGCGGCTATCATCGATTGCTGCAGCATGGCGCCTGACAGACGCCCCCGATCGCCGCGGTCTCTCGCTCCACGCGAATGGCGCGGTCGCCCGATGCGCCAAGCCACTGGCCGATGGTCCGAAAAAAGCCCGGCGGCTCTCGGATGGCAACCAGGCTGGCCGTTTCGATCTGGCCGTTCGAGGTAAAGCCGCCGAACCCATATTGCGGATCGGAGCGATGGCTCTCGCAAAGTGCGGCGAGGGCGGTGATCACGGGCGGAACGGCAGATTTGGCGTAGTCGTTCGTCGCGGGGTCAAGAACTTCCCGGTTAGAGATCGCAAGGTTCGGGCCGCTCTTTCCTGCGTTGACCAGGAAGGAAAGTTCGTAGAACGGGAAGAAGCGGCCGAACGCGCGGTACTCCCTGTCCGCCTCCACGACCAGCATCATCGTCCCCGGAGGCGAGGGATTCTGCGTGAACTCTTCGAGCAGCATGTGGGTCTCGCGCGCGTCCGCGAGCAGCCGTTGCGTGAAGGACAAGTCGAGCAGCAGAAACCCCGCCGCGATTGCCGCGGCTGCCCGCCATAAGAACCGCGGGGGCATGATCAACCGCAATACAGCAACGATGACGAATCCGCTCACCATCAACAGCGTCGTCTGGTGGCGCGTTTCCCATAATCCGGTAAAGCGAGGCGGCTGACCGACCATCACGTAGGGGAATAGCGCGCAAATGATGAGCGCTCCTGCGGCGGCGAGCGTCACGGCCGTGACGATCCAGCGCGGCCTGTCCAGATGATCGCCCTTTGTCGCCAGGGGCAGCCGCCAGAGCCATGCCAATGCGGCGAAGGCCGTGATTGCCATTGCAGCCGCGACTACAAGCTCCGGCAGGTCGCCCCGCGTGGGCAGAAGCGTGCCGGCATCCCTGAACTGGTCGATGAAGGCGACGGCTGTTTGCTTGAGCGCGGCCGGAATGCTCATCCTGAACTTGTTGTAGTTCGCGTAGAGACCGCTGGTCGGCTCGAGCAGCTGCTTTGCCGGCCAATAGACAAGGGGCAGCAAGAGGAGTTCGCCCCTGCCGGCCACGCCCCACAGCATCGCGCTGATGCGCTGATCGAGCGGAGAGGAATGCTCCGTTTCCCGCCAAGCCGCGAGCGCGACGATCGCAGGGGCAACCCATGCCAGCACAAGAAACGAGTTGGTCGAAAAGGCCATCGTCAGAAGAACGACGATCGCGACTCGTTGCGGGATCGAGGAGCGGTTCAGATCGCGCAGCAAAAGCACGAGCCCAAGCGCGAAAAACAGGCTTGAGAACGCGTATGGGATGGTCGACAGAATGAAGCGCGCCTGGTTGAGCGGCGCCAGGGCGGTCAACAGCGCAGCCCAGAATGCACTCGCCGCCGACCATTGGGTGACCCGTCTGATGATGTTGTAGATTAGTGGCGGCAGGGCGCACCACAGTACCAGCGCGGCAATGATCCAGACGCGCGGCTGTGCCAGGTCCGCAAAGGGGGCGGCCAACACAAATTGTTCGCGGCGCCCCATCTGCTTGAAGAACTCCCAGAACGTGCCGAGTTCGGAATACGCCAGCAAAACCCAGTCATCCCAGAGCGCCTGGTTGATCAGGATGATCGGCCCCCAGGCGGCAAGGACGGCAAGTACCAGCAAAGCCTGGTATTTGACGTCACAATCTGCAGCTTTCATGCTCATGGAATCAGTCACGCTGGCTTTCGGCGCTCGTGGGCAGTCGGACGCGGCCGCCTCTACCACACGCTCCTGCCGCCATCCATGACCAGGTTCTGTCCGGTCATGTAGCTCGACGCGTCCGAGCAGAGGAACTGCACGGCGGCGCGGTATTCGTCGACGTCGGCCATGCGGCCCATCGGGATCAGCCGCGTGAGCCGCTCGACGAAAGCGGGATCCTGGTTATTGAAGACGCCGCCGGGCGAGATCGCATTGACGCGGACGCCGTGGTCTGCCCAGTACGTCGCAAGGTATTTCGTCAACCCGATCAGGCCGTGCTTGATCACGGAGTAGGTCACGGGCTTGACCGGCTGTTCCTCCTCGCGCGTGACACCGGGCTGGCGATAGAGCCGTTGGTCCGGCGCGATCACGCCGAGATCGGAGGCAATGTTGAGGATCACGCCTCCGCCGCGCCTGGCCATCTCGCCGCCGAACATCTGGGCGCACAGCATCGCGCCGGTGAGGCCGACGGCGATTTCGGTTTGCCATTGCGGCACCGGAAATGCCTCGAAGCGTGAGGAGTGCATGACGCCGGGCGCCGACGTCACCTTCGGATCGATCGCGGCGTTGTTGACCAGGATGCCGACGGCGATGCCGCGGCTCGCGAGCTGTTCGTGCGCGGCACGCACCGAGTCCTGTGACGTGACGTTGATCTCAAGCGCAATCAGATCGGCCTCGGGCATGGCCTGCTTCAGTGCCGCGATGGCGGCTTCAGCCTGCGCCAGGCCGACGTCGGTGACGACCACGCGAGCGCCTGCTTCCGCGAGTGCTGCGACATGCTGCTTGCCGAGCAGTCCACCAGCACCGGTCACGAGCGCCGTTCGTCCGGTCAGGTCGTAGCGGGAGGAGGGGCTTGCCATGAAAATGCTCCTGTTCAGCTCCGCAACTGGCCGCCATCGGCTACCATCACGCTGCCGGTGATGAAGGAGGCGCGGGGCGAGGCGAGGAAGGCAACGAGGTCTGCGATCTCCTCAGGTCTGCCGAGGCGGCGCAGCGCCACCTCGCGTTGGAGCATGTCGTCGACCGCCTGCCTGTTCTCGGCCATCCTGCGGGCCCAGGTGCCGTCAACCGCCAGTATGTTGCCGGGCGCCACCGCATTGATGCGGATGCCTTCGAGGCCGAGCGGCCGCGCAAGTCCACGCACCGTCGCGTTCAGTGCAGCCTTCGCGGCATAATAGGTAACGGGCGCCCCGATCGCGGCCATTCCCGCGATCGATGAAATGCAGATGATGGCGCGATCGCCGCTGCCGCGGGCCATCAGCGGACGCGCGGCTTCGATCATGTTGGTCGCTGCGAACAGATTGAGGTCCATCATCCGCGACCATTCCGCCGCTGTTTCCTTGCCGGGCGGGACGGAAGCGCCACTGCCGACATTGCAGACGAGGATGTCGATCTGGCCCCATTGCTTTTCGACATCCTGCACCAGTGCGCTCGCGGCCCCCGGGTCGGTGACGTCTGCGACATGAGCCGAAGTGCTGCCGGTGATCGTCGCGCGCGCCGCATGCAACGCTTCCGCCCCGCGCGCGGCAAGCGCGACTCTTGCCCCCTCGAACGCGAGCGTCGTCGCAATCGCAAGCCCGATTCCCCGGCTGGCGCCGGTGACGAGCGCGACGCGGTTCTCGAGCTCGAGCTTCATCGCGCGGCGTCCTCGATCCAGCCCACGGTCATGTCGCGATACCTGGCGAGCGCGCCGGCGTGATCGCCGTCGGCCGCGCGTGCGGTCTGGAGAATATACTGTCCCTTGTAGCCGGAGCGCTCGATGAGCCGGATCGTCTTGGCGAGGTCTGCGTTGCCGGTGCCGAGCGGCACGGTGGTGCCGCCGCGAATGCGATCCTTCACATGGACGTTGAGGATGCGTGGCGCGTAGGCCTCGATCTCCTCGTCGCTGTCATAACCGAGTGAGGCGCTGTTGCCGCTGTCGTAGTTGATGCCGAACGTTTCGGCTGGAAAGGCCTGCATGAACCGGGCGAGCTCGCGCGGCGGCAGATCGGATTCGAAGATGATCTTGACGTTCTGCCGTGCGAGCGCCTCGCGGCGGGCGAGCAGCACCCGCTTGAGCGTATCGCTCTCGCTCTCGCGCTCGATCCTGCCGTTGTCGACCAGCGGAATCACGACGAATTCGATGCCGAGCCGGCTGCAGGCGGCGAGCAGGAGGTCGAGGTCGGCAACAAGCGCGTCGCGTACCACGGCGTCGACCTTCCAGAACGGTGCCTGCATGAAGCAGTCGCCGGTCAGGCTCGGGATGCGCATGCCGTTGGCGCGCGACAGCGCGATGATCTCGTTCTGCCCCTGCGTGGTCATCAACGGATTTTCGCGCAGCCGCTCCTGGTCGATGGTCCATTCCATCCGCGTCAGGCCGAGAGCTTTCGCGCGCGAAAATTCCTCGCGCCATTCATTCCAGGGAAATGCCTGGATCTTGCCGTCGACGAGCGCCGACAGCCTGCCTTGCATGAAGCCGATGCGTTCGAGTGTTGCGGTCACGGTTGTCTGTCCAAACTGGTGGCGAGGCCTTTGGCGGTCCAGCCGCCGTCGACGAAGATTTCCTGGCCGGTCACATAGGCCGACGCTGGCGATGCCAGAAACACGGCCGCGCCGACCATGTCGGCGGGTTGGCCCCAGCGCCCGAGCATGGTGTGGCGGCGCCGGTCTTCATGCATCGCCGGATCGGCGAAGCTCTTTGCGGTCATCTCGGTCGCGACATAGCCGGGCGCCAGCGCATTGACGCGGATGCCGTCGGCAGCGAAGTCGGCGGCAAGCGCCCGCGTCAGCCCGGCGAGGCCCGCTTTCGCAGCGACGTAGCCGGGATTGCCCGGGAAGCCGCGCACTGAATTGATGCTGGTGACGTTGATGATCGAGCCGCCGGCCGTCTTCATCAGCGGATGGGCGGCGAGGATGGTTGCATAGACGCCGGTGAGATCGGTCGCGACCGTACTGCGGAAGCGCGCGAGCTCGCTCTCGGCGCTTTGGGCGGGAAGGCTGATGCCGGCCGCGTTGACCAGCACGTCAAGCCGCCCGTGCTGCGCGCTGACAATGGCAACCGCACGCGCGATCGCGGCATCGTCGGAGAGATCGCAGGCGATCGGCGTCACGCCCTGTGGCGCGGTGCCGGAACGGCTGAGCCCAAAGACCTCGGCGCCGCCATCCTTCAGGCCTGCCGCAATCGCAGCCCCGATACCGCGCGAGGCGCCGGTGACGACCGCGATCTTGCCGGCAAGCGAGAAGGCGCCGAGGTCAGGCATAGCCGTAAGCCTGTATGATCGCGGCGCAGAGCTTGACGTCCTCGGGGCGGTCGATCTGGAACATCTTGTGACGCTCCATCACGTGAAAGCCGATCTTGCCGCCCAGGCGATTGCTCTGCTCGCGCAGGAGTGAGGGGATCAGGACGTAGAACGAGCCGTTTTCGAGATAGCGCTTCTCGATCTGCTGCCGCATGCGGCGATTGCGGAAGTCGTAGTTGATCGGCTCTGGTCCGTCCGCGCCGATCCGCCAGTTGAAATAGTCCTCGACCTCGCAGACCGAGAGCAGGCTGTCGAGCTTTTCCCGCTCGAAGGTGTCGAGCGCTTGTTCGATATCGCGGGGCTCGCGGATCGGAGAGGTCGCTTGGAGCGCGACGATGCGCTCGAAGCGGCCCATGCGCTCGTCGATCGCGTCGAGCGCGTGCAGCCAGGCGGATTCGGACGAGGCGAGATCGCCGGAGATGTCGTCCGGGCGGCGCACGCCGACGGCGCCGGCGGCTTCGGCTGCGGCCAAAATCTTGTCGCTGTCGGAGGACACCGCGACCACGTCGACGCCGCGCGCCGCGCGCGCCTGCTCGACCGTCCAGGCGATCAGCGGCTTGCCGCAGAGATCGAGCAGGTTCTTGTGCGGAATGCCCTTGGAGCCGCCGCGCGCGGCGATCACGGCCAGCGTCTTGCGCGCCATCAGATGTGCCCCTCGAGCCGCTCGAGCGCCGTCCAGAAGCCTTCGCCCATGTTCTTGTGGCCCTGCCAGATTTCCGGAATGAAGGATGCGCTGGGCGCGTGCTTGCGCAACACCTCGCCGACTTCATCGAAATCGATCTCGCCTTCGCCGACCTGAAGGCCTTCGCCGTCCAGCCCCTTGGCGTCGCCGAAATGCAGATGCGCGGTGTGCGGGCCGAGCTGTGCCAGGCCTTGCGCGAAGTCGAAGCCGAAGTGATTGGCGGCGAGCTTGGTGTGGGAGATGTCGACGCACATCCGCAAGTCATGCTTGGCGCAGAATGCGGCGGACTCTTCCGGGAAGATGAAGATGTTCTGGTGGCGCTGTCCGCCGAAGTGCCATGGGAACGGCGCCATGGTCTGGGGCGTCAGCTCGACGCCGTCCATATCGAGCTCCTTCAGGCTTCGCGCAAAGATGCGGTAGCGTTCGGCTTTCTCTTCCGGCGGCAGCGGCTCGTCCATGGTGAAGCCGCCGATATTGGCGACGATCGGCGGGCGCTTCGTCTTCGGGAAGAATTTCTTCAGGCCGCGGGTGATGTCGATCACCGCCTGTGTCTGCTCGAGCGAGTAGCGCCGCAGCGTCTCGTCGGGCGTCGCGAGATCCATCAGCTTGGAGCCGGCGAACAGCTCCGGCGCGTGCACGACGAAGCCGAGATCGTAGGTGCCGGACAGATAGGCCGCCGGATCGCGCTCCATATCGCTATAGCTGAGGTGGAACTCGATGATGTCAGGCTCGCAGATTTCGAGGAAGCGCTCCGTGTCGTGATAGCGCACCGGGACGCCCCACGGGCGGTCGAAGCGGTAGCGCCGCGCTTTCGCGGCGCCCTCGTCGAGGTCGCTCTGAAAGAAATAATCGTCTGCTGCCATTTGCCGCTTGAGGACCTTGCCGATCAGTGCCGGCATTTTCAGCGGCGACAGGCCCTGGCCCGGGCTCTTCACGGCGATGTCGTCGTCGGAGATGACCGTGCCGGGCGAGATGTCGCGCGCAGCGACGAGGCTCTTGGCGAGGTTCTCGCGATTGATCAATTCGCCCTGGCTCAGCGCACGCTCGGCGAGCTTTTCGCCTCGTGCCGCTTCCACCTCGCGGATGCCTGCGACGAGCGCCTTGAATTCTTCCGGCTCCAGGCTCGCAGCATGGTCCGGGCCTTCCATCTCGCGGTCGAGCGTGATGTGGCGCTCGATCACGACGGCGCCGAGTGCCACTGCTGCCGTCGACACCGCGGTGCCGCGTTCGTGGCCGGAGTATCCCACGATCGGATGGATTTCGCGCAGCGTCTGCATGAAGCGCAGATGGATGTTGTGAAGCGCCGCCGGGTAGGTGCTCTGGCAATGCAGGAGCACATAGCTCGCCTTGCGCTCGTCGAGGAATTTTGCCGCGGTCTTGATTTCGTCCGTCGTGCTCATGCCGGTCGAGACGATCAGCGTCTTGCCGGTGGCGATCAGCTTGGCGAGCAGTGGAAGGTTGGTGAGGTCGGCGGAGGCGACCTTGTAGGCCGCAACGCCAAAACCTTCGAGCACCGCGACGCTTCTGGCGTCCCAGGGCGTGCAGAGATATTGAATGCCCTTCGAGGAGCAATAGTCGGCGATCTTCTTCTGCTGCTCCGTCGTCAACTCGAACCGGCGGAGCAGATCGAGCGTGTATTCGACGGCGAGGTCATCATCCTTTCCGGACAGCGAGGAAGCGCGATAGACCTCGTCGAGCTTGCGCATCTGGAACTTGGCGCAATCTGCCCCGGCAGCGACCGCAGCATCGACCAGCGCGATGGCGCGGTCGAAATCGCCGTTGTGGTTGTTGCCGATCTCGGCGATCACGTAACAGGGCTCGCCATCGCCGACCAGGCGGTCGCCGATGCGGATCGGGGCGGTCTTATGGGGCGAAGTCATCGACAATCTCGTCTCACTCGTCGGCCGGCTGGGCCGGGAAGCGCGATTTCCAGGTCCTGAGGCCGTTCTCCTCGAACATGATGCGCGCACAGCGCAGGCCCTTCTGCTCCAGCGCGGAGATCAGCGGGTAGCGCTCGAACGGGCGCACGAAAAACATGAAATAGCCGCCGCCGCCGGCGCCAAGCAGTTTTCCGCCGACCGCGCCGTGCGACTTGGCGAAGTCATAGATATCGTCGAGCTCGTCCGAGGAGATCTTGGAGCTAAACTTGCGCTTGGCGTGCCAGGCCTCGTCGATCAGCCGGCCGCATTCGAGAAGCCGGCCGCGCAGGAGATGCTTGCGTATCTCGCGCGTCACCTCCTTCTGCTTGGCGGCGGCGGCGACCGCGTCCGAGGTCTCGTGCTGCGCCTTCTGGTCGCGGTGGATCGCGCCGGAGTCATGCCCTGCGCCGGTGTAGCAGAGCACCAGACTCTCCTCGAGCTCGGCGATGATGTTGGGGTCGAGGCGCAGCGGCACGATGGTATTCTGGTCGGAGGAGAACTCCATGTGATTGAAGCCGCCGAACACGGTGGCATATTGATCCTGCCAGCCGCCGGGGATGTTGAGCATCAGCCGCTCGGCCTGGAATGCCATCTCCGCGATCTCGTGGCGGTCCCATTGATCGCTGCGGAATTCGTTGAAGCAGCCGATGATGGCGGAGGACACCACGGCCGAGCCGCCGAGCCCGGAGCCGACCGGGAAGTCGGCGGAGACCTCGAGCTCGAACCCGTAAGTAGGCTTGATCAGGCGGATCACCGATCTGATCAAGGCGAGATCGCCGCCCGCGCCGAGCTCGGCGAGACTGTTTGCCTCGACCGTGCAGCGGAAGTCGTGCGAGTAGATCCAGATCCGGGCGTCGCTGCGTCGCCTGAGCGTCGCATGGGCGTACATCTTGATCGTGGCATTGATGACCGCGCCGCCGTCGTTCGCCACGAAGTAGTGGGTGAGGTCCGTGCCGCCGCCGGAAAAGCTGATACGCACTGGAGAGCGGGCACGTGCGAACACCTCGCTCTCTTCCGACAGGTTGAACAGCTCGCGGCTGAACACGTCGACCAGCCGGCCCTCGGCGTCGAGGATCGGGACCACGTGGACACGCTGATCGAGCAGTTTGAGGATTTGCTCGCGCGGTCCGCCGGCGCGCGCCCAGACGAACTTGCGATTGACGCAGGCTGCGACGCTGTCGTGGATGGTGATGCCGGTCAACATCCGCCTGCGGATGTCGCCGTCGGTCACCGCGCCGACGATCCGCCCGCCGGCATCCTGCGCAAAGAGGATGCCGAGCATGTTGGCATTGAGGCGCCGGAAGGCTTCCTCAATCGTCTCGGTCTCGGCGATGGTGACGAGTGTTCGCTCAAGCACGTCAATAGGGTCCGGAAAAGGCCGATTTCCGCGGCGGCAACGAGGGCGTGGATCAACCTGCTAATACGGTAGCCCTTGGGGCGATGCAAGGTTCCCGGTCCGACGGTCCCAGATACATGATCCGGCTCGCAAAATCGCTGCGGTGACATGCCGGGGAAGGTGCGAATCTGGAATGCTCGATTTGGAGCGCAAATTGCTTTGCAATGCCATCACGATCGAAGGTGACTGCAGGGCTCACAAGCCAAACGGCGGCCTGTAGGGCCGCACTGCCGGCCAACATGGCAAGAAGTTCGCGCGGCGACCAAGTCATTGATGCGCGGCGTGCGACGGGGAATGCGGGCTTGGAGGTATTGTGGCTCCGGCAATCCGCCAACCAGCAACATCGCTTTTCTGGCCGCAATTTTCACATGTGAGGTCGCCGTGGACGATAAAGCGCGCCCGTGACGCGCTTTTGGGGGAAGCTGCACTGGCGCAATGCGGACAAGCTAACGGGAGTTTGCGCGTTCGCCACCGCTGGAAAATCATTGAAAACACAGTCTAACCTCTAAGGACAACATTATCGCAACGAGAAATCGGGGTCAAACGAGTAGTACTCCACAGGAATACAAAGATCAAAAATCCGAAATTTCAAATGGCGTGCCCGGTCCAATCGCCTCAAACGGGGACTGAAGCGCGATGAGATTGGGGTCGCGCTTTGTTTGAGCATGATCTCCGCGCAAACGCGTTCCGCGTTTGTCGCGAGGGAAAACCGCTGCGCACTTTTCCGGATCACGCTCGAGCACCGCTCGCGAGGTGGACGTGTCCTGTGGCGGACTTGATCCGAGTGGTCCGAATCGTCGTGATCTCCCGCTGGTTGCCCTGTTCGCTTGCACGCCAGCGTGAGCTGGCCGTCGAGCCCGGCGATGGGCTCGCGGCATAGCCACTAGCCTAGCGCTCGTCGGCAATCACCTTGCCGTCGTTCGGCAGCGCGCCCGGGCTCACCAGCTCGACATTGCCACCAAGCTTCGTCACCGCGCGCAACGTGGTGGCGATCTCCTCGCGGAGCGCCTCGTTCAATCCCGCCGTCTCGGCCATCAACGTCATCGAATCCGTCTCGTGCTCGCGGGTGACGACGAGGCGCAGGCGCCCGAGTGCGGGATGGCGCTTGCCGATCTCGGCGATCTGCTCGGGGCGGACGAACATGCCCTTGACCTTGGTGGTCTGGTCGGCGCGACCCATCCAGCCCTTGATACGCATGTTGGTGCGACCGCAGGAGCTCCTGCCCGGCAGCGCCGCGGTGAGGTCGCCGAGCGCAAGTCTGATCCAGGGATGATGCGGGTCGAGCGAGGTCACCACGATCTCGCCGACGTCTCCCGGCGCAACGGGATCGCCGGTGCCTGGCTTGACGATCTCCATGATCAGGTCCTCGTTGACGACCATGCCTTCGCGCGCCTCGCTCTCGAAGGCGATGAGACCGAGATCGGCGGTGCCGAACGCCTGGTAGGCGTCGATGCCGCGCGCCTTGATCTCGGCCTGGAGCGAGGGCGGAAACGCGGCGCCCGAGACCAGCGCGCGCTTGATCGAGGCGGCATCGCGCCCCGCGCTCGCGGCGGCGTCGAGCAGGATCTTCAGAAAGTCCGGCGTGCCGCTATAGCCGATCGGCCGGTAGGCCTCGATCAGTTCGAACTGCGCTTCCGTGTTGCCTGGGCCCGCAGGGATCACCGCGCAACCCAGCGCTCGCGCGGAGGCGTCGAAAATGAAGCCGCCGGGGGTCAGATGGTAGCCGAATGTGTTGAGCACGACGTCCCCGGGCCGAAAACCCGCGGCGAACAATGCTCGCGCCCCGCGCCAGGGGTCGGCCTGGGTTCCCTCCGGTTCGAAGATCGGTCCGGGCGAGGTGAAGAGTCGTGCGAATGCCCCGGGCGGAAGTGCCACGAAGCCGCCGAAGGGCAGGGAGGCCTTGTGCAGGGCCGGCAGTTCCGACTTGCGCAGCACGGGCAGCCGCGCCAGCGCCGCCCGTGAGGTCACGGAAGCCGGCTCGAAGCCCTTCAGGCGCTCGGCATAGGCCGGAGCGGCCATGGCATGGTGCAGGATGCCCGGCAGGCGCGAGAACAGATCGGCCTCGCGCTCGTCAGGCGCGCGCGTCTCAAGGGCGTCGTAATGGGCGGTCATGGCTGGTCCTCAACTGGTTCGCATCCGTTGCGCCGCCTCGCGCGCGTCGCTATCAGGGCGGCAACCGGAGCTGGAGAAGATGGAATGGCCAACGAACAGGGGATCACGACGGACGAGGCCGCCGATGTCGTCGCCAGATTGAAGCAGCGGATGATCGGCGAGGCGCTGCCGTTGTGGTCGGGCGAGGGCTGGGATGCCGCTTCGGGCGGCTTCATCGACCGTCTGCACAAGGATGGCTCGGCGGATCGTGCGGCGCCGCGCCGGGTTTTCGTGCAGGCCCGCCAGATCTACTGCTACGCCAAGGCGGCGCAGATGGGCTGGTATCCGGATGGCCGTGCGATCGCAGTGAAGGGCCTCGAATACATGCTGGCGCGTGCCAAGGCGCCGGACGGCCGTCCCGGCTATGTGCACCGGCTGACGCCGGAGGGTACCGTGCTGGACGGCAAGCGCGACGCCTACGACCACGCCTTCATCCTGCTCGCACTTGCGACCGTCTACGCGCTGGACAAGGACGCGCAAATTCGCGCCGAGATCGACGCGCTGCTCGCCTTTATCGACGCGCATCTGCGCTCGCCACATGGCGGCGTTCACGAGAGCCTGCCGACGGCGATGCCGCGCCGGCAGAATCCGCACATGCATTTGTTCGAGTCGATGATCGCGTGCTTTGATGCGACGCACGATCTGTCGTTCCAGAATCGCGCCGGCGAGTTCTTCGCGTTGTTTCTGGCCAATCTCTACGACAAGCAGAAGCGCGTGCTCGGCGAATATTTCGAGGAGGACTGGTCGAAGATCGAGCCGGCCAGCGTCGAGCCCGGGCACCAGGCCGAATGGGTCTGGCTTCTGAAAGGGTTCGAGCGCATCACTGGCTGCCCGACGGGGCGCTATCGCGGCGAATTGCTTGAGACGGCGGTGCGCAGTTACGATACCGCCACCGGCTGCCTCATCGACGAAGCCGACGTCGACGGCAACATCCGTCGGCATTCGCGGCGGCTGTGGCCGCAGACCGAGATCGCGAAAGCGTGGATCGCGCAAGCCGAATCGGGCGAGCCGGGCGCAGCGGACAAGGCGCGCGCGGCGCTGGTTCGGCTTGAACGGCACTATCTCAGCCATCCCGTGAGGGGCGGCTGGTACGATCAATTCGACCGCGAAGGCAAGTCGCTGGTCGAGACCATTCCTGCGTCGTCGTTCTATCATGTTCTCTGCGCGGTGACGGAAGCCGAGCAAGTGCTGGCCTAGGAGGCTTGGTTCTGATTCCAGAACCAAGCCTGATTTGTTTTGACGCGTTTTCTTCACGCGAACCGGTTTCCACTTTGCTCGAAAACGCTATGGATGCTCACAGCCAGCGCTTGCGCCGCTTGAAGCTCTTGAGGTTCTTGAAGCTCTTGCGTTGGTCGCCGGCGCCACCGAGGTAGAACTCCTTGACGTCCTCGTTGTCGCGCAGCTCGTCGGCGGTGCCGTCGAGCACGACCTTGCCCTGCTCCATGATGTAGCCATGGCTCGCAACCGAGAGCGCGGCGCGCGCATTCTGCTCGACCAGCAGGATGGTGACACCGAGGTCGCGATTGATCTTCTTGATGATCGCGAACACTTCCTTCACGAGCAGCGGCGACAGCCCCATCGACGGCTCGTCCATCAAGATCATCTTCGGGCGCGCCATCAGCGCGCGACCGATCGCGAGCATCTGCTGTTCGCCGCCGGACAGATATCCGGCGAGGCCCGTGCGCTCCTTCAGACGCGGGAAATAGTTGAAGACCATGGCGAGATCGGCATCGACTTCGCGGTCGCTGCGGGTGAAGGCGCCGAGCTTGAGGTTCTCCAGCGACGTCATGTCGGCCACGATGCGTCGGCCCTCCATCACCTGGAAGATGCCGCGGCGGACGATCTTGTCGGGATCGATGCCGTTGATGCGGTCGCCGTCGAACATGATCTCGCCGCGCGTGACCTCACCGTCTTCGGTTTTGAGCAGGCCGGAGATCGCCTTCAGCGTCGTCGATTTGCCGGCGCCATTGGCGCCCAGCAGCGCCACGATCGCACCCTTGGGTACCTCGAGGCTCAAGCCCCGCAGCACCAGGATCACGTCGTCGTAGACGACCTCGATGTTGCGCACGCTGAGCAGCGGCGGCGTGGGAACGACGCTCGGGGAGGGGCGCTCGATATGAGCCACGTCACTCATGGTCAGTTACTCTCTCGATGTCGTGACCCGCGAAGGCGGGTGACCCAGTATTCCAGAGACGCCTGAGGTTCCCTGAGAAGCGGCGGCGTACTGGATCCCCCACCTGCGCGGGGGATGACAGTTGTATGTGGGGTAATGATCGGCTCACCACCCGAACCATTCCCGCTTACGCGGCAGCTCGACGGTCTTCACCTTCTCGAGCTTGATCGCGCCCTTGGCCATGAGGTCGTTGAGGTCGCCGTCGGTCGCACCGGTCACCTTGGCGCGATAGAGGTCGACCTTCATTGTGCCGCGGTGATCCTTCTCGGTGTAGGTCGAGGGGTTGCAGACGCCCTCCATGCCTGCCGGCACCCAGTCCTTCTTCTGGTAGTAGCCCTTGGCGACGTTCTCGCCGGTCGCGCCCCCGTTCTTGACGGCCCAGTCCAGCGCCTCCCTCATGTACATCGCCGAACACACGGCTGCGACGTAATGCACGGGGCGATACACCTTGCCGGTCGGATCCGACATCTTCGAGATTTCCATCACCGTTTTCATGCCGGGCGCGTCGCCGCCCCAACTGACCGCGGTGCGCAAGGGGAAGATTACGCCGTCGGCGGCATCGCCTGCGGTCTTGGCGGCGTTCTCGTCCATGCCCCAGACATTGCCCAGGAACTGGATGTCGAGGCCGGCCGACTTGCAGGCCTTCATCACCGAGATGTTGGAGGCCGCGGTGTTGCCGAGATAGGCGTAGTTGGCGCCCGAGGACTTCAGGCTGAGGCACTGGGCGCTGTAGTCGCCCGGCGTCAGCGCGAACACCAACGGCGGCAGCACCTCGAAGCCGAGCTCCTGCGCCAGCGCCTCGCCGGCGGCCTTCGGCGCGTTCGGGTAGGGGTGGTTCGCGCCCATATGGACGAACTTCGGCTTGCCGCTCTTGCCCTTGGCTTTCCAATCTTCAGCCGCCCACATCAGCATCGCGCGCAGCGCATCCGAATAGGTCGGACCGTAGAAGAAATTATAGGGCGCGGCCTTCGCCTTGCCGCTGGTGCCTTCGGGATCGGTCAGCGCGGCGGCATAGGAGCCCGACATGTCGGGGATCTTGTCCTGCGCGAGGAAGCCGGTCAGTGCCTCGGTGTCGGCGGTGCCCCAGCCCATGATCGCTGCGACCTTGGTGTCGGGCGCCGACCACTTCTTGTACAGCGCGATCGCGCGCGGCACCTGATAACCGTAATCATTGGTATCGAGTTTGAGCTGCTTGCCGCCGATGCCGCCGCTCTTGTTGATCCACGCAAACGTGTCGGCGACCGCCTGGCCGTAAGGCGTGCCGACGTCGGACGTGCCGCCGGAATAATCGGCGAGGTGACCGATCGCGATCTGCGCCCGCGCGCTGGCCGAAAAGGCTGCGATCGCAAGCGCGAGCGACGCGGTGCTCAAAAAGGATTTCGTCTTCATCGGTTGGTTCCTCCTGTTATCGTTTCCGTCCAATTGCCCGCGCTCAATGCGAGAACGGGTAGAGTTTCCAGTAGGCCTTGATCTGCCGCCAGCGATGCGCGAGCCCATCCGGCTCGAACATCAGGAACGCGATGATGATGAGGCCGATCGCGATCTCGCGCAGGAACGTAATGTTGGTGTTGAGCGACAGCGCATGATCGATCGCGCCGCCCTTCAGATGCAGGCTGAGCCACTCCATCGATTCCGGCAGCAGCACCACGAAGGCGGTGCCCATCAGCGTACCCATGATCGAACCGGTGCCGCCGATGATGATCATGGCGAGGAACAGAATCGATCGCTCGATGCCGAAACCCTCCTGCGAGACGACCTGCTGGTAGTGCGCATAGAGCGCACCGGCAATGCCGGCGAAGAAGGCGGCGAGCGCAAACGACAGCGTGCGGTATTTCGTCAGGTTGATGCCCATGATCTCCGCGGAGAGATAGTGGTCGCGGATCGCGACCAGCGCGCGGCCGTCGCGCGTGCGCATCAGATTGGTGACGAGGATGTAGCTCGCGAGCACGTAGGCGAGCACGACGTAGAAATATTGCTTATCGCCACGCAGCGTATAGCCGAAGATCGAGAACGGTTCGGCGCTGGCCGGCACCGAACCGCCGGAGAACCATTCGGCGCGCGAGAAGAAGTCGAGCAGGATGTATTGCGCCGCGAGCGTCGCGATGACGAGATAGAGCCCCTTCAGCCGCGCCGCCGGAATGCCGAAGATCAGACCAACGAGCGCGGTGACGATGCCGGCGAGCGGGATCGCGAAGAACACCGGGATCGGCGCGTTGTTGGAGATATAGGCCGAGGTGAAGGCGCCCAGCAGGAAGAAGGCGGCGTGGCCGATCGAGATCTGGCCGGTGAAGCCGACCAGGATGTTGAGGCCAAGTGCCGCGATCGAGAAGATGCCGATCTGGATCAGGATGCTGAGCCAGTAGCCGCCGAAGAATTGCGGTGCGAGGCAGAGCAGGAGCACGCCGGCGATCGCAAAGTTGCGGCTGGTCCTGGTCGGGAAGATCGTGGTGTCGGCCGCGTAGGTCGTGCGGAAATCACCAGCAGGGATGAGGGCAGGGCCGGCCATGGTCAAATCCGCTCGATGTCGTGGGTGCCGAACAGGCCGTAAGGCTTGATCATCAGCACGATGATCAGGACGTAGAAGGGCGCGATCTCGTAGAGATTGCCCCAGTGCAGATACTGGCTGTCGACATATTGCGCGAAGTTCTCGAGAAGTCCGATGATGATGCCGCCGAGCACGGCGCCACCGACCGAATCGAGCCCGCCGAGGATCGCCGCTGGAAACACCTTGATGCCGTAGGCGGCCAGCCCCGACGATACGCCGTTCACCACGGCGACGACGACGCCAGCGACTGCCGACACCGTCGCCGAGATCGCCCAGGCCATCGCGAACACGCTTTTCACGGAAATGCCGAGCGACTGCGCCACTTGCTGATTGAACGCGGTCGCTCGCATCGCAAGGCCATATTTCGAGGCGCGGAAGAACCAGGCCATGCCGATCATCATTGCGACCGACACGACGAGGCTCATGATATAGACGGTCTGGATCTGAAGCCCGAACAGGTTCAACGACTGGCTCTCGAACACGCGCGGGAAGGGCTGCGGGTTGACGCCGAACATCCACTTCAGCGCGGCCTGGAACACGGTGGAGAGACCGATCGTCACCATGATCACCGAGATGATCGGCTCACCGATCATCGGCCTGAGGATCAGCACCTGGATCGCGATTCCGAAGACGAACATGAAGACGAGTGTCATCGGCATGCCGATCCAGAACGGCACCTGGTATTTTGCCAGCAGCGCCCAGCACACCCAGGCGCCGACCAGCAGCAATTCACCTTGCGCGAAGTTGACGACCTGCGTTGCCTTGTAGATCAGCACAAACGACATCGCGACGACGCCATAGAGCGTGCCGACCACGAGGCCGTTGACCAGGAGCTGTATGAGGAATGCGGTGTTCATGTCGAGGCCTGCGCAGAATGCAGAAGCGGTGGCGGTGCACCCTCTCCCCTTGTGGGAGAGGGTGGCTTCGCGAAGCGAAGACGGGTGAGGGGTTGTCTCGGCGGTGACGATGCGGAGAGAGAACCCCTCACCCGAGTGGGGGTATGGCCGATGGCGGAGATGCCCTCTCCCACAAGGGGAGGGGGCACAGCAACGCGCACTGCGCTCATTGCTCGGAGAGTGCTCACTCCGCCGCCTCCGCCAAGTGGCCGCGCCCGCCCAGGTCGACCACGCGCAGCGTGGTGCGGACGCGCTGGGTGGTGCCGTCCTGGAAGCGGATCACGGTGTCGACGGGGATGTTGGCATCGCCACGGTAGATGGCGTCGATGATATCGGCGTATTTCTCGTTGATGACGCCGCGGCGTACCTTTCGGGTGCGGGTCAGTTCGCCGTCGTCGGCGTCGAGCTCCTTGTAGAGCAGGAGGAAGCGTGAGATGCGCTGCGCCGGAGGCAAGGTCGCGTTGACCGTCACGACCTCCTTCTGAAGCAGCTCATACACCTCGGGCCGCGAGGCGAGGTCGCTATAGGTCGTGAAGGAGAGGCGGTTTTTCTCCGCCCATTTCGAGATGATGGAGTAGCGGATGCAGATCATGGTCGCGAGTGCGTCGCGTCCCGCGCCGAGCACCACGGCTTCCGCGATATAGGGCGAGAATTTCAGCTTGTTCTCGATGAATTGCGGCGAGAAGCGCTCGCCGCGCGAGGTCTCCGCGAGGTCCTTGATGCGGTCGATGACGACGAGCTGCCCATGAGCGTTGAAGTAGCCGGCATCGCCCGAGAACATCCAGCCATCCCGGATATCGGCGACGCTCGCCTCGGGGTTCTTGTAGTACCCTAGGAACATGTTGGGATGCCGCACCACGATCTCGCCGACGCCATGAATATCGGCATTGTCGATGCGGATCTCGATATCGTCGGCCATCGGCACGCCGGTGGTGTCGGGGTCGACCTTGCCTTCCGGGTGCAGCGTATAGGCCCCGAGCAGCTCGGTCTGGCCGTAAAGCGTGCGCAGCGGCACGCCCATCGCCTGGAAGAACTTGAAGGTGTCCGGCCCAAGCGCCGCGCCACCTGTCGCTGCCGAGCGCAGCCGCGTGAAGCCGAGGCGGTCGCGCAACGCGCGGAACAGGATCATGTCGGCGAGGCCCGAATGCTTGCCTTGCGCGAGCGCAGCCAGCCCGGTCTTCATGCCGAGATCGAACAGCCGCTGCTTGAACGGCGTCGCATCCATCACCTTCGCACGGACATCGGCAGCGATCGACTCCCATACTCTCGGGGCAAAGAGCACAAACGTCGGCGCAATCTCGCGCAGATCGTTCATCATTGTGTCGGGCTCTTCGACGAAATTGATCTTCATCCGGCAGAGCAAACCTTTGCCGAGCGCATAGACCTGTTCCATGATCCACGGCAGCGGCAGCACCGAGACGTATTCATCTTCCGGCCCCTTCGGATCGAAAGCGAGATAGGTCGCGCAATGGCCGAGCACACGGCCGGCGGCGAGCATCGCGAGCTTGGGATGCGAAGTGGTGCCCGACGTCGTGCAGAGGATCGCGACGTCCTCGCCCTTGGTTGCGTCTACCAGCTTGTCGTACAGCTCCGGCTCGTGTGCCGCGCGCGCACGGCCGAGCTCGGCGAGCTTTTCGGCCGGCATCAGGCGCGGATCGTCATATTTCCGCATGCCGCGCGGATCGGAATAGATGATGTGCTTCAGTTTCGGCACGCGGTCCGCAAGCCCCAAAAGCTTGTCGACCTGCTCCTCGTCCTCGGCGAAGACGAGCTGCGCCTCGCCATAGTTGAGGAGATAGCAGGCCTCCTCATCCAGCACGTCGCGGTACAGCCCGAGGCTCAAGCCGCCGATCGCGTGCGTCGCCACTTCCGCCGCGACCCAGTCCGGCCGGTTGTCGCCGATGATGCCGATGACATCGCCACGCCCAAGGCCGAGCTCGACGAGGCCGAGTGCGAAATCGCGCACCCGCTTCTGGTAGTCGCTCCAGGTGAAGAGACGCCAGAGCCCAAAATCCTTCTCGCGCAGGGCGACTTCGCTGCCGTGCTCCGTCGCATTCAGCCGCAGCAGTTTCGGATAGGTGTCGGCCTGCGCGACGCGCCCCGCATAATCCATCATGCCGCGCACTCCGGGGCAGCGGGCTTGTCGTCGGGATCGACCAGCACCTCGTCCTCCTCGCCGAGATAGGCGCGCTTGACGTGGGGATCGGCCAGCACCGCGGCCGGATCGCCCTCGGCGATCTTGCGGCCGAAGTCCAGCACCATCACGCGATGGGAAATATCCATCACCACGCCCATGTCGTGCTCGATCATCACCACCGTCATCCCGAACTCCTCGTTGAGGTCGACGATGTAGCGGGCCATGTCCTCCTTCTCCTCGAAGTTCATGCCGGCCATCGGCTCGTCGAGGAGAATGAGCCGCGGCTCCAGCGCCATGGCGCGCGCAAGCTCGACGCGCTTGCGCAGGCCATAGGGCAGGGTGCCGGCTTGCGCTTTTCGAACCGATTGCAGGTCGAGGAAGTCGATGATCTCCTCGACCTTGCGGCGGTGCGCGAGTTCCTCCTTGCGTGCGCCGGTCAGCCAGTACAGCGAGCCCGTGATGAAATTGTTCTTCAAGAGGTGATGGCGGCCGACCATGATGTTGTCGAGCACGCTCATATGGTGGAACAGCGCGAGATTCTGGAAGGTGCGGCCGATGCCGAGCGAGGCGCGGGCGTTCGGCGTCAATCCGGTGATGTCGCGGTCCCGATAGAGGAGCTGGCCTTCGGTCGGCTTGTAGCGACCGGAAATACAGTTCACGATCGAGGTCTTGCCGGCGCCGTTGGGGCCGATGATCGAGAACAGCTCGCCGTCCTTGATGGAAAAGCTGACGTCGGTCAGCGCGCGGACACCGCCGAACCGCAAGGACACGCCGCGCACTTCAAGACTGGTTGCCACCAATAATTCCCTCCCCGGCGACGGCGCTTTGGCGCTCTTTCGTCCACTTCCTTGGGCCGATCCTATATCGGCCGTTCGGACGAAACCATGCAGCCGATGGTCCCGTCCCGATCACGCGACGCGGCGTTGTCCCCATTGGGAACAAAAGCCGCATCGCGCGAGGTGGTCCTCAATAGGGTAAAGCGCTATTTTGAAATGTCTTGTGCCTGACAATTCGTGGGCAAAGTTTTTCGCGGGGCTGGTCCTGCTTCTTTCGGCGCAGGGCAGATGCTTGTTGCGGTGCAGCAATCGGGCGGGGTGACGTTACGGTGCGGTTGGCTTCGGGATCATGATTTCAGAGGATCAATTGAAGCGCATCGCCGCCTGGTCGCGCGAGCTCACGATACGTGAGATCGGGGTCGCCCGTGCCGGGATCATCGAAAAATCCTACGTCAACGGCGAGACGGTCTTCATGCGCGGCGACAAGTTCGACTATTGGGCCGGCGTGGTCAGTGGGCTCGCGCGGATGGGCGGGGTCTCGCGCGATGGCAAGGAGACGAGTTTGGCGGGGCTCACCGCGGGGGCCTGGTTCGGTGAGGGCAGCGTGCTCAAGAACGAGCCGCGGCGCTACGACGTGGTCGCGCTCCGCGACAGCCGCCTGGCGCTGATGGAGCGCAGTGCCTTCCTCTGGCTGTTCGAGAATAGCGTCGGCTTCAACCGCTTCCTGGTGCGCCAGCTCAACGAGCGGCTCGGCCAGTTCATCGGCATGCTCGAGGTGAACCGCACGCTGGACGCCACCGCACGCCTTGCCCGCAGCATCGCCTCGCTGTTCAACCCGATCCTCTATCCGGATTCCAAAACGCATCTGGAGATCACGCAGGAGGAGATCGGCGCACTCTCGGGTATGTCGCGGCAGAATGCGAACCGCGCGCTGAACCGGCTCGAGAGGGAGGGGCTGCTGCGGCTCGAATATGGCGGCGTCACGATCCTCGATGTCGAGCGGCTGCGCGGGTATGGGGATTAGGGCTTGAGGTGCCCCCCATCATCGCGCATTGGCTGGCGCATGCGCCGGCCACAGATCGTCGCGCCAGCGCACGGCAATTGCCATCATCGCAATGAACCCCGAGATCGCATACAGCGAGCCCGTCGCCGAATAGCCGATGCGATCGATCAAGCTGCCTGCCGCCAGCAGCCCGAGTGGCAAGCCGTAGATCACCATCATGCGCACCCCCATCACGCGGCCCCGGAGGTGCGCGCTTGCCGCACGCATCAGGATCACGGCGGCCGCAATCATCGACATGCTCTGGGCGATGCCGGCGAGCACGAGGCAGGCCATGGCAACCGGCATGGTCCTCAGCCCCACGAACACGAGCAACATCGCGTACCAGGCGAGTGTCGCGCCGATCAGAAGCCGGGCGATGCGCAAGCCGCCCACAAGGCTGAGCGTGATCGAACCGATGAGCGAGCCCACGGCGAAACTCGCCGACAGATAGCCAAGACCGGTCTGATCGGTATGAAAGATGTCGCGCGCGACGAAAGGTAATAGTCCGTTCGTCAGCGGAAAGGCCGTGAGATTGGCCAAGAATGCGACACAGAGCGCCGCTCTCATCCCCGGGCCATTCCAGGCATAAACGATGCCCTCCTTCAGGTCGCGCAGCAGTCTCGTGCTGGCGCGGTCGCCCGTCGGGTGATGGTTTGCGGCAGAGGACTTTGGCGGCCGGGTCAGGCAGAGCATCAGGATCGCGGCCGCGAAATAGAGACCGGCGATCGCCACATAAACGAGGCCGATGCCAAGCGCGGCAAACAGTCCGGCGCCGCTCAGGGCGCCGGCGATGCGCGCGCTATCCTGGGTCGTGCGCGACAGGCTGATGGCACCAACCAGTTGTTCGGCCGGCATGATGCTGGCGAGCAGCGCGCCGCGAATGCCGAGATCGGAAGGACGGATCAGGCCCATGACCGCGACGATGATCATCACATTGAGCGGCGCCAGATGGCCGGTGAGGGCCAACGCCATGACGGTCGAAGACAGTGCCGTATAGGCAAGACGCATGGCGACGAGAAGATCCCTGTGACCCATGCGGTCTCCGATCATCCCGAACACCGGCGCAATCAGCGTTCCGACATATTGCAGCGATGCCAGGATGGTCAGCAGCAGCACCGAGCCCGTCTCCACCATGATGTACCAGCCGAGCACCAGCGTCTCGACCTCGAACGCCCAGGAGGTGAGCAGATCGGATGGCCATTGAAAGCGATAGTTGCGGATGCGGAATGGCGCGAGCGGGGAAGGTCGTGCGGCTGTGTTCAAGATGAGATGAAGGGCTTCACGGCGATTCCCTGCCCATATTATCTGTTCTTCTGTTCGTCAGCGTAGTGCCGGCGATGCGCGTGTCAATTGACGCTGCCGCATGCCGCCATGCTCGCCGACAACTCGCGATGCACGTGGGGCCGCCCTTCGATACGCCAGTGCACCCGCAGCATCTGCTCGCTGTCCAAATTGTTTCGTGGAGGGACAGGGCAGGCGCCGCTTGCTCTTCCGGCGCGCCGAGCCCATTCTGGTCCAAACCCTGGACCCATTCGGCAGGGTCCAGGAGATCGCGGCTTTCCGCGAGGACTTGGGCCATAAGGACTTGGGCCATGAAGTGCTCGGGGTGCAGTTTCGAGGTTCAGAGCGGCTTTGCCTTCTGCCCGAAGTGCGGCACGAAGCAGCCGAACCCGTGCCCTGCCTGCGGCTTTCCATGCGCGCCGGATTTCGCCTATTGCCCGAAATGCGGCGCCCTCGTCTGTGAGGACCCCCAAGGCGGCGGGCAGGCATCGGTGCGGACGAGCCCGAAAACACTCCCAACGCCACTGCTCGTGCCGACAGTCGAGGCTGAACGCTCATTTCGACCGCCGGCGGATAAAATCGATAGCGAAGCAAATCGCCGTACCATCACCGTGCTGTTTGCCGATCTCAGCGGTTTCACTTCGATGAGCGAGCGGCTCGACCCCGAGGTCATGCAGACGCTTCAGAACGAACTGTTCGAGGAACTGACGGCCGCGGTGCAAAGCTTTGGCGGCTTCGTGGACAAGTTCATCGGCGATGCGCTGCTTGCTCTGTTCGGTGCGCCGGCCGCGCACGAGGACGATCCGGAGCGGGCGGTCCGCTCTGCCCTCGACATGATCAGCCGGACGGCGCGCCTCAGCGAGCGCGTGAAGGCCTACGCCGGTTCACCGCTGCTGCTCCATGTCGGTATCAACACCGGACACGTCGTTGCGGGGGGGCTGGGCGTAGGTGTTGCCAAATCCTACTCGGTGACGGGCGACACGGTGAATACTGCCCAGCGATTGCAGTCGATGGCGTCTCCGGGCGAGGTGCTGGTCGGACCGTTGACCCACCGTCTGACGCGGCATGCGTTCTCCTACGACTCGCTTGGCGAGGTCTCGCTCAAGGGGAAGATGGGCAGCGTTCTGGTTCACCGTCTGAACGCGCCGCTCGAGGCGCCCCGTGCGGCACGAGGCCTCGACACGCTGGGCCTCAATGCGCCGCTGATAGGGCGCGACGCCGAGCTTGCGCGCACGATCGGCAGCCTTGACCTCGCGTGCGGCGGCGCGGCCCAATTGGTGCGGCTGGTCGGTGAGGCGGGTATCGGGAAAACCCGTCTGGTCAACGAATTCGTCGGCCGTATCCGCGATGAGGATCGCTTTGCGGGCGTGGCGATCCGGCAGGCGGTCTGCTCGCCGCTGGGCGAACAATCCTACGGCACTCTCGCCGCAGTGCTGCGCAGTGCCTATGGTATCGCACAGAAGGCCGGCGCCGCAGAGGCGGCGGCGAAGGTTGCCGAAGCGCTGTCAGAGCTTGGCCTCCCGGCCGAGGAGGCCGACCGCTTGATGCCTCTCTATTTGCACGTTCTTGGCCTCGGCGACCCGAACGCCGTGCTGAGGCATGTCGAGCCGGAGCAGCTCCGCCGACAGATCTTTTTCGCGATCCGCACCGTCTTCGAACGGCGCCTCGCTTTGTCGCCGCTTCTGATCATCGTCGAGGACCTGCATTGGGCCGATGCGGTGTCGCTTGAAGCACTACGGTTTCTGATGGACCGGCTGGAGCGGACGCGACTGATGCTGCTGTTCACACATCGGCCAATGCTCGAACTGGATCGGTTCGGTTCGAGCCGGATCAGCCATACAACCCTTCGATTGCCTCCGCTCGGCGACGTAGACGGACAAAGGCTGCTGGCGGCCTATTTCAGTCCCAGCTGGCGTGAAGCGCCGGGACATTTGTTCAGTCGAATCCTCGAGCGCGCGAGCGGCAATCCACTTTTCCTCGAGGAAATCATCCGCGGACTCATCGAAGCCGGTACCCTGGAGCGTGACGGTGCGCAGTGGCGGATCAAGTCGGATGAAGCCGCCGCCGATATCCCGGCAAGCATTCAGGCGCTGTTGCTGGCGCGCCTGGACCGGCTGCCGCATGATGTGCGCCGGCTGGCCCAGGAGGCCGCGGTGATCGGCCCGCGCTTTGATGCGGCTGTTCTCCGTGCGACCGCAACCGAGCGGGAGAGGGTCGAAGCAGGGCTCGAACTTCTGTGCGACGCCGAGATCGTCGAGGAGGTCGCGGGCTCGAACTCGAGTTCGTTGCGATCCTATCGCTTTACGCAAACCATGCTTCAGGACGTGATCTACCAGAACCTGCTGTTGCAGCGCCGAATCGAACTCCACGGACGGATTGGTGCCGCTCTAGAGCGGCTCTATGGCAAGGAGCCCGAACGGCTCGAAGACCTGATTCTGCTCGGGCATCATTTCAGCCTGAGCGCAAGCAAGCTGAGAGGCGCGCGCTATCTACGCGTGGCCGGCGATCGCGCACGCGCGAGCTATGCCAATGACGATGCCCTTCGTTTCTACCAGCAGTCCCTGTCTGTGCTGTCGACCGGTAGCGAACGACAGCCGGAGCACCTGGTCCTGTACGAGCGCATTGCGGACCTCTGTCGCGTGGCCGGCCGCCGAAGCACGGCCGAGGAGCACTATCAGAGCGCGCTGGAGGGGCACCGTGCCGCTGGGGACCGCATCGGCGAAGCCCGGATTCTTCGCAAGCTCGGCCGATTGTTGTGGGACGCCGGCAAGCGCACCAAGGCAGAGGCGCACTACGCCGAAGCGGCTGAGCGGCTTGGCGGGATCGAGGCACCGATCGAATGGGCGCACCTCCTGCAAGAGCGCGGCCGCCTCGCGTTTCGTGTGGGCGATCACGTCGCCGCCGCGAGATGGGCAGACGAGGCGCTCGGCTACGCGCGGTCCGTGCCGGCGGACGCGGACGGGCAGGCCGGGCTCGAGGCGGCGCGTGCCGTTGCGGAGGCGCTCAACACCAAGGCGGTTGCGCTGGCGCGGCTTGGACGGCACCAGGAGGCGGTGCGCGAGGTGGAGCAAAGTGTCGCGGCAGCCGAAGCCGCTGGCCTCCTCAACGTGGCGTGTCGCGGCTACACCAACCTTGGCGTGCTCTATACGATCGTCGACCCGGCGCAAGCCATGGAGGTTTGCCGGCGCGGCCTAGGTATTGCGCTTCGCATCGCCGATCTCGGCTTCCAGGCACGACTCCTCGCCAACTTTGCCGTCGCCTGTTGCACTTTCACGGACAGATGCACCGAGGAGGGCGTGCCGGCTGCCGAAAAGGCGGTCGAGATCGACCGTGCGCTCGATCAGCGCGAGCATCTCCCGGTACCTTTGATCGTGCTCGGGCAGATCCATCAATGCCATTTCCGCCCCGATCTCGCCGCCCGCTGCTACAAGGAGGCCATCGACGTGGCGAGCGAGACCGGCGAGCCGCAGCTGCTCTTTCCATGCTATGATGGTCTTGCGACGCTGAACCTTGATCGCGGCGACATGCCCGAGGCCGAGCGGTATTTCGCGCTCGCCCATGAGGTCTGCGCCCGGCACGGGCTCGATCCGGCAGGGCTGATCGTCCTGCCGTTTCTTGACTAGCCAATGTGAGGGAGTTCGACCATGTCCGAAACTCATGTCGATGGACCACTTCAACCGGGCGATCGTGCACCGAACATCGTGCTGGACGCCATCACACGCGAAGGAAAGATCGCGCTCGAAGATTTCCGCGGACAAAGTCCGATATTGATCGGCTTGTTTCGGGGGCTCCATTGCCCGTTCTGCCGCCGCCATATCGCGGCACAGGCGCAACTTGACGCCGCCCTGCACGAGAAAGGCGTCGAAAGCCTCACGGTGGTCAACACGCCGATCGAGCGCGCGCGACTCTATTTCCGGTACCACCCGTTGCCCAATCTGCTTGCCGCATCCGATCCCGAGCGCAAGTCGCACCGCGCGTTCGGCTTGCCCAATCTCGAGTTTACCGAAAGCGAAACCGAGTG
Organism: Bradyrhizobium sp. CB82; assembly: GCF_029714405.1. Taxonomy (NCBI): domain Bacteria; kingdom Pseudomonadati; phylum Pseudomonadota; class Alphaproteobacteria; order Hyphomicrobiales; family Nitrobacteraceae; genus Bradyrhizobium; species Bradyrhizobium sp. CB82. The sequence continues at coordinate 3,227,922 of NZ_CP121650.1, forward strand.
GCCGCACAAGGTAGGCATGGATGTGGTGAGGAGCATGCAGGTCGAAATTCCGGGCGAATTGTCCGGACCGATGAATCGACTGGCGGCGTTTGACTACCTCAACAACAAGGACGGTTACGAGATCATGGAAGCCGACAAGCGCATGGAAGCAACCGGCCTTGGCCAGTTGTTCGGTCAGTTCCTGCTCGACCGCGAGGGGATCGTGCGCTGGACCTTCACCGAGGTTCCTGACGGCGGCCAGCGCATGTTCGGAGCGCCGAACCCTCGGGAGTTGATGTCGGCGGCCTCTCAGATGGCAGGCTAGGCACCGCTAGCTAACGTGAGGGAGTTCAACCATGTCAGAGCGTCATGTCGATGGACCACTTCAACCGGGCGATCGTGCACCGAATATCGTGCTGGACGCCATCACACGCGAGGGAAAGATCGCGCTCGAAGATTTTCGCGGGCATAGTCCGATATTGGTCGGCTTGTTTCGTGGCTTGCACTGCCCGTTCTGCCGGCGCCACATCGCGGCACAGGCACAGCTTGATGCAGCTCTGCGCGACAAGGGCGTCGAAAGCCTCACCGTGGTCAATACGCCGATCGAGCGCGCGCGGCTCTACTTCCGCTATCATCCATTGCCAAACCTGCTCGCCGCGTCCGACCCCGAGCGGGTCTCGCATCGCGCCTTCGGCCTGCCCAATCTCGAATTCACGGAGAACGAGACCGAGTGGCCGCGCAAGGTTGGCATGGATGTGGTCATGAGCATGCCGGTCGCGATGCCGGGCGAATTGCCCGGGCCGATGACCCGGCCGGCGGCGGCCGAGTACCTCAACAACAAGGACGGCTACGAGATGATGGAAGCCGATCAGCGCATGGCGGCAACCGGCCAGGGCCAGCTATTCGGCCAATTCCTGCTCGATCGGGAGGGGATCGTGCGCTGGACTTTTACCGAGGTTCCTGACGGCGGCCAGCGCATGTTCGGGGCGCCGAGCCCACAGGAGTTGATGTCGGCTGCCTCGCAGGTGGCAGGCTAGGCACCGGTGTCCGGCGATTAACCCGCTACCTTCGGCCGCTTCTCGGCGAGCGCCGCCGCCATCGCCGTGATGAGCGGACGCATGAAGTAGTGGTCTTCCACCGGCGCAATGTCGGTGCGCAAGCCGTGCGCCGCGAGTTCGCCGGAGACCGCCGGTCCCACCGACGCAATCAGCGTCCGTTCTAATCCTGCGCGCAGGCGCGCCTCGCTGCCATGCGCCTTCGCGGCTTCGACCAGGCGACGGACCTGGCCCAGATTGGTGAGCGCGATGGCATCGATCCGTCCCGCCGCCATGTCGTCGATCGCAGTGACGATATTCGCATCCGCCGCCTTGGGATCGTAGACGTAGGGCAACACGCTATCGACTTCGGCGCCTTGCGCCTCGAGCGAGCCGATCAGCGCGCTGTGATCCTTGTCCGGATAAAGCTGAATCCCGAGCCGATGCCCCCGGAGATCGATCTTCGATAGCATCTCGATGACGCCCTCGGTGGTCGGCTTCTCCGTGGTCTGCTGCGAATCCAGCCCGACCTCGCGGAGGGCTTTGCCGGGCTTGGGGCCACGGGTGAATTTGCGCGACTTCGCCAACGCCGCGACAAACGCCTGGTCGATCCCGCGCTCGCGCGCGAGCTTCATCATCCGCCGCAGGCCTTCGCCGGTCATCAGCACGAGGTCGTCGAACGGCCTGTCGACAGAGCGTCGGATCCACGCCTCGACCGGCGCGGGGTCCGGCGCGTCGTGAATGGCGAACATCGGGCATTGCACGACGTCGGCGCCTTGTTCAGCGAGAAGCTTGGAAAATTGGGCCTCCTCGCGCGTTTCCAGGATCAGGATGCGGTAGCCGTTCAGCCGGTCGGCCATGGTCGAGCCTCGGTTTGGAATTGCAATGTTGCGTTCATCCTGACTCCGGTCTTGGGATTGGCGCAAGGCCGGCACCGGTGATAGAGCAGGACGCAAATCGACCTGTTCCGTATCGCTTGCCCAAACCTTCATCAACGCTCATGCCCGACCATCAATATGTTCTGACGCTCTCCTGTCCGGATCGCCCGGGCATCGTCTCGGCGGTGTCGACCTTCCTCGCCCATAACGGACAGAACATCCTCGACGCCCAGCAGTTCGACGATATCGAGACCAAGAAGTTCTTCATGCGGGTGGTGTTCACGGCCGCCGATCTCGCCGTCGAGCTGTCGGCCTTGCAGACCGGTTTCGCCGCGATCGCGGAGCGCTTCGGCATGGAGTGGCAGATGCGCGACCGCGCGGTGCATCGCCGCGCGATGCTGCTGGTGTCGAAGTCCGACCACTGCCTGGTCGATATCCTCTATCGCTGGCGCACCGGCGAGTTACCGATGATCCTGACCGCGATCGTCTCCAACCATCCGCGCGAGGCCTATTCCGGGCTCGATTTCGGCGAGATCCCGTTCCATCATCTACCTATCACCAGGGAAACCAAGCGCGAGCAGGAGGCGCAGATCCTCGATCTCGTCGCCAAGACGAAGACCGATCTCGTGGTGCTCGCGCGCTACATGCAAATCCTGTCGGACGATCTTTCCGCAAAGCTGTCGGGGCGCTGCATCAACATTCACCACTCATTCCTGCCGGGCTTCAAGGGCGCAAAGCCCTATCACCAGGCCCATGAGCGCGGGGTCAAGCTGATCGGCGCGACCGCGCACTACGTGACGCACGATCTCGACGAGGGCCCGATCATCGACCAGGACGTCGAGCGCATCAGCCATCGCGACATGCCCGGCGATCTCGTCCGCAAGGGCCGCGACATCGAGCGGCGCGTGCTCGCGCGGGCGATCCGCTACCACCTGGACGACCGCGTCATTCTCAACGGCCGTAAGACCGTGGTGTTCATGGATTAGTAAGTGGAGGAGTGGCGAGTCGCCATCCTAATGCACGGCGTCGCCGGAGGTGGCGCCCGTGGCGCCCTTCTGCGCCTGCTCTTCCTTTTCGCGGTCCGCGGCCGGCATCATCCGCTTGCGTTCGCGCTCCTTCATCCAGGCGTCGTATTGCGGCGTGCCGGGGCGTGGAGGGGCGTCGGCCGGCAGGCCGCCGGCCCAGTGCGGAACGTAGTCGCCCATCCCTGCGGAAAGCTTCTCGTTGACCGTGCCGCAGCCGGTCAGCCCGGAGGCCAGCAAGGTGATTGCGGCGACGATCGGAAGCGAACGGAAATGCATGGTCATCTTTTCGAAGGCGCCGGTGCGGTGATTGATCGAGCGCCGCAGCGCGTCAGTGTCTCGAGCAGGTTAGGCTTCAACAGGTAAAATTGGCTTATTCGAGAAGGGTATTTTCATACCAAAGTGCCGAGCCGGCATTCCATCAGGCGATGTTCAAATTCTGCAAATGAATGGTGGAATCATCCATCCATCGTCGGTCAGGCCCGCTTACAGTCCCCCAGAAAGCTCGTCACAAATCGCGTGGCGAACGAAGGGATCTTCGTTGACAAGGCCATTCTATTTGTACAAGCGTACAAATTGTCGGTAGGCCCGATAATAGGAATAATAGGTAATAGATTACCGTAAAATCGCTCCTTATTGTCGAGGATCGTATCGTCCAGCTTGCGCCGAATGGTCGCCGAACGTTCGATTGACAATAGGGGCGCGAAAGACGCCATGTGGCCCCGCCGCATGGTCCGTTCTTGGTAATGGTGACGCAGAGCCGGGCACTCGGTTCAGAGCGCAAGAGAAGGAATAAGGGGAGGGACATTTTGATGTTCGGACGTCGCAAATTGTCATGGGTGGCCACGCTCGCGGCCGTCGCGGGCCTCGTGGCCGCCACGCCCGCCAGGGCGGACGATACCGTGAAGGTCGGCCTGATCCTGCCGATGACCGGCGGCCAGGCCTCGACCGGCAAGCAGATCGAGAACGCGATCAAACTCTACATGCAGCAGAAGGGCGACACCGTCGCCGGCAAGAAAGTCGAGATCATCGTCAAGGACGATGCCGCGATTCCCGACAAGACCAAGACCGCCGCGCAGGAGCTGATCGTCAACGACAAGGTCAATTTCATTGCCGGCTTCGGCGTGACGCCGGCGGCACTCGCCGCGGCGCCGCTCGCCACCCAGGCGAAGATTCCGGAAGTCGTGATGGCGGCCGGCACCTCAATCATCACCGAGCGCTCGCCCTATATCGTGCGCACCAGCTTCACGCTGGCGCAGTCCTCGACCATCATCGGCGACTGGGCGGTGAAGAACGGCATCAAGAAGGTCGCAACGCTGACCTCGGACTACGCGCCGGGTAATGACGCGCTCAACTTCTTCAAGGAGCATTTCACCGCCGGCGGCGGCGAGGTCGTCGAAGAGGTCAAGGTGCCCTTGGCCAATCCGGACTTTGCGCCGTTCCTTCAGCGAATGAAGGACGCCAAGCCCGACGCGATCTTCGTGTTCGTGCCGGCGGGCCAGGGCGGCAACTTCATGAAGCAGTATGCCGAGCGTGGTCTCGACAAGGCCGGAATCAAGGTGATCGGACCGGGTGACGTCACCGACGACGATCTCCTCAACAACATGGGCGATGCCGTGCTCGGCACCGTGACCGCCCATCTCTACTCTGCGGCGCATCCATCGCAGATGAACAAGGATTTCGTTGCGGCCTACAAGAAGGCCTTCGGCAACCGCCCGGGCTTCATGGCCGTGAGCGGCTATGACGGCATCCACCTGATCTACGAGGCGCTGAAGAAGACGGGTGGCGGCACCGACGGCACCAAGCTGGTCGAGGCGATGAAGGGGCAGAAGTGGGAGAGCCCGCGCGGCCCGATCTCGATCGATCCCGAGACGCGCGACATTGTGCAGAACATCTACATCCGCAAGGTCGAGAAGGTCGACGGTGAGCTCTACAACGTCGAATTCCAGACGTTCGAGGCCGTCAAGGATCTCGGCAAGACCAAGAAATAAGGACGTGTTGTTTGCGGAGCGCGCCGCAAACTCACTGCACCTCTCGCCCTTGCGGCAGAGGTTCGTCGCAAAGCGCCGGGTGTGGGCTATCTCCTCGTTGGGAGTCTCTCTTTGGAGACACCCTCATCCCAACCCTCTCCCGCAAGCGGGAGAGGGAGCGCAGTACGGCCCTTGGCTACACATGAGATGATTTAAGACGTCCGATGACCGCAATCCTCACCAACCTGTTCGATGGCGTTGCCTACGGCATGCTGCTGTTCGTGCTCGCTTGCGGGCTCGCGGTCACGCTCGGTCTGATGAACTTCGTCAATCTCGCGCACGGCGCCTTTGCCATGGCCGGCGGCTATATCTGCGCCGTGCTGGTCAACCAGCAGGGCTGGCCGTTCTTCGCCGCACTGCCGCTCGCCTTCGTCTCCGCCGCCGTGATCGGCATCGCGCTGGAGCGAACGCTCTACCGCCACCTCTATACGCGCAGCCATCTCGACCAGGTGCTGTTCACGATTGGCTTGACGTTTATGTCGGTTGCGGCCGTCGACTACGTCATGGGATCGTCGCGGGTGTTCATCAATCTGCCGGCGGCGCTCCAGGGCCAGTTCGACCTGTTCGGCGTCGGCATCGGCCGCTACCGGCTGATGATCATCCTCATCTGCGGTCTCCTCACCATCGCGCTCCAGCTCGTGCTGGCGAAGACCCGCTTTGGCAGCCGCTTGCGCGCCGCGGTCGACGATCCGCGCGCCGCTAGCGGCCTCGGCATCAATGTGCCGCAGGTGTTCGCCTTCACCTTTGCGTTCGGTTGCGGCCTCGCGGGCCTCGGCGGCGCGCTGAGCGCGGAGATCCTCGGGCTCGATCCGTACTTCCCGCTGAAATTCATGATCTACTTCCTGATCGTGGTCACCGTCGGCGGCTCCTCCTCAATTACCGGTCCATTTCTGGCTTCGCTTCTGCTCGGCATCGGCGACGTGGCCGGCAAGTATTACGTGCCGAAGATGGGTCCCTTCGTGATCTACACCATGATGATCGTGATCCTGATCTGGCGCCCGAACGGCCTGTTCGGCCGCGCGGCTGCGCGTTGAGTTGAGCCGATGAGCACTGCATCCGACGTCGGTTATCATGCCCAGCGCCATGCGCGCTGGCACTATGGCGAAGTCGCCTTCTGGCTACTCGTGCTGGCCTGCGGCTTCGTGTTTCCCTCGCGCTATCTGATCATGACCGACATCGTGCGGCTTGCGCTGTTTGCGATGTCGCTCGATCTCATCCTCGGCTATGCCGGCATCGTCTCACTCGGTCATGCCGCCTTCTTCGGCGTCGGGGCCTATGGCGCGGGGCTTCTCGCGCTGCACGGGATCATCAACGAGCCGGTGATTGCGCTCGTCGTCGCCGGTCTTGCGGCGATGGTGCTGGGCTTTGTCACCAGCTTCCTCGTCATCCGCGGCGTCGACCTGACCCGGCTCATGGTGACGCTCGGCATCGCACTGCTGCTTGAAGCGCTCGCCGAGCGCTTCTCCAACATCACCGGCGGCACTGACGGCCTGCAAGGCATCGAGATGCAGCCGATCTTCGGAACGTTTGCCTTCGACATGTTCGGCAAGACCGGGTTCTTCTATTCGCTCGCCGTCCTGTTCGTCCTGTTCCTGCTCGCGCGCCGCATCGTGCATTCGCCGTTCGGCCTGTCGCTGCGCGCCATCAAGAACAATCCGCTGCGCGCCGCCGCCATCGGCATTCCCGTGAACCGCCGCCTGATCGCGGTCTATACGCTTGCCGCATTCTATGCGGGGATTGCGGGTGCGTTGTTCACCCAGACCACGGCGATCGCCTCGCTCGACGTGTTCGCTTTCGAGCGCTCCGCCGACCTCATGCTGGTGCTCGTCATCGGCGGCACCGGCTATCTCTATGGCGGTCTGATCGGCGCGGTCGTGTTCCGCATGCTCCAGGAATGGTTTTCCACCATCACCCCGCAATACTGGCAGTTCTGGATCGGCCTCGTGCTGGTCGTGATTGTGCTGGTCGGCCGCCAGCGCCTCCACCGCTGGGTACTGTTCGTGCCGAACCTGATCATCAAGCAGATTGCCGGTCGCAAGGCGGTCGTCGCCGTGCCGGAGAGCGACGCATGACCATCGCGCTCGAAACCAAAAATCTCGAAAAGCAGTTCGGCGGCCTGCGCGTGACGCGCGACCTGTCGCTCAGGATCGAGCAGGGCGCCCGCCATGCCTTGATCGGCCCGAACGGCGCGGGCAAGACCACGGTGATCAACCAGCTCACCGGCGTGCTCAAGCCGAACAGTGGTCGGATCCTGCTCGAAGGCCAGGACATCACCGATCTGCCCGTGCATAAGCGCGTGCTGCGCGGCCTGTCGCGCACCTTCCAGATCAATCAGCTCTATCCCGACCTGACGCCGCTCGAAACCATCGGCCTCGCCGTCTCCGAACGCCTCGGCCATGGCGGCGACTGGTGGCGGCGGATGGGTACCCGTGACGACGTCAATGGCGAGATCGCCGAGCTCCTCAAGCACTTCCATTTGCTCGACGTCATGAACGAGCAGACGGTGACGCTGCCCTACGGAAAGCAGCGCCTGCTCGAGATCGCCGTCGCAATCGCGGCCAGGCCGCGCGTGCTGTTGCTCGACGAACCCGCCGCCGGCGTGCCCGAAAGCGAGCGCCACGACATCCTTGCCGTGGTGGCAGCGCTGCCCCGCGACGTCACCGTGCTCCTGATCGAGCATGACATGGATCTCGTCTTCTCCTTCGCCGACCGCATCTCGGTGCTGGTCTCGGGCGCGCTGCTCACCGAGGGGCCGCCCGACCAGGTTGCGCGCGATCCGCAAGTCAAGGCCGTCTATCTCGGCGAGGAGGCGGTCAATGTCTGACCTGCTCGCAATCGAATCTCTGCGCGCCGGCTATGGCGAGGCAGTGGTGCTGCCCAACATGTCCTTGTGCCTCGCCGAGGGGCAGGTGCTTGCGCTGCTGGGCCGCAACGGCACTGGCAAGACCACGCTGATCAACTCCATCGTCGGCGTCACACGACGATTTTCCGGCTCGGTCGCACTCGCCGGTACCGACGTCACCTCGCTGCGGCCCGACCAGCGCGCGCGCGCCGGCATCGGCTGGGTGCCTCAGGAGCGCAACATCTTCCGCTCGCTCACGGTGGAGGAGAACATGACCGCCGTGGCCCAGCCCGGCCTCTGGACGGTCGAGAAGGTCTACGAGATGTTCCCGCGATTGAAGGAGCGGCGGAGCAACTTTGGCAACCAGCTTTCCGGCGGCGAGCAGCAGATGCTGGCGATCGGCCGCGCGCTGACCCTCAATCCCAAGGTGCTGCTGCTGGACGAGCCGACCGAGGGGCTTGCGCCCATCATCGTCGAGGAGCTCCTCAAGGCGATCGGGACCATCACCCGGGCCGGCGGCATCTGCTCGATCATCGTCGAGCAGAACGCTCAAAAGATTCTGGGGCTTGCCGACCGCGTTGTGATATTGGAGCGCGGAACGATCGTCCACGACGCCCCGAGCGCCGCGCTGAAGGCCGACCCGTCGGTCCTCGAGCGACACCTCGGTGTCGCCGGGGCGGCCGCCCATTAGAAATTCGGGAGTGAACCAATGCAGCGAACCAAACCCCCCTTCCGCGCCGACGAGGTCGGCAGCCTCCTGCGTCCGGCGAAGATCAAGGAAGCCCGCGCGAAGTCGGAGAAGGGCGAGATCTCGGCCGATGATCTGCGCAAGATCGAGGACATGGAGATCGAGAAGGTCGTGCATAAGCAGGCCTCGATCGGCCTGAAGCTTGCGACCGATGGCGAATTCCGCCGCTCCTGGTGGCATTTCGACTTCCTGTCGAAGCTCACCGGTTGCGAGCTGTTCCACCCGGACACGGGCATCCAGTTCGCGGGCGTCGAGACGCGGCATGACGCGGTGCGGGTGATCGGCAAGCTCGACTTCCCCGATAACCACCCGATGCTCGACCACTTCAGGTTCCTGAAGAAATATGCCGACCAGGCCCACGTCACCGCCAAGATGACGATCCCCTCGCCGGCGGTGCTGCATTTTCGCGGCGGCCGCAAGGCGATCTCGAAGGACGTCTATCCCGATCTCGATGCGTTCTACGAGGACCTCGGCAAGACCTACCGCAAGGCCGTGAAGGCTTTCTACGACGCCGGCTGCCGCTATCTCCAGTTCGACGACACCGTGTGGGCCTATCTCTGCTCGCAGGACGAATTGAAGAAGGCGCGCGAGCGCGGGGACGATCCGGACGGCCTCCAGCAGATCTACGCGCGCATCATCAACTACGCGCTGGCCGAGAAGCCCGCGGATATGGTGGTGACGACGCATGTCTGCCGCGGCAATTTCCGCTCGACCTGGATCTCCTCGGGCGGCTACGAGCCGGTCGCCGAGACCATGCTCGCCGGCACCAATTACGACGGCTACTTCCTGGAGTATGACTCAGACCGCGCCGGCGGATTCGAGCCGCTGCGCTTCCTGCCCAAGGGCAACAAGGTCGTTGTGGTCGGCGTCATCACCTCGAAGTTCGGTGAGCTCGAGAAGAAAGACGACATCAAGCGCCGTCTGGAAGAAGCCGCCAAGTTCGCGCCGCTGGAGCAGCTCGCGCTATCCCCGCAATGCGGCTTCGCCTCCACCGAGGAGGGCAACATCCTCTCCGAGGACGAGCAGTGGGCCAAGCTCAGCCTCGCGGTCGAGATCGCGAAGGAAGTGTGGGGCAACTGAAGCCCACTAGTTCGCTGTCATTCCCCGCGAAAGCGGGGAATCCAGTACGCCGCGGCTTCTCCGTACTTCTTCGCTGTCTCTGGAATGCTGGATCGCCCGGTCGAGCCGGGCGATGACAGCTGAGCGCGTGGCGGATAGCGTGGCGCTCCTGACCGACGGCGCACTGGCGCCGTCACTTCTCCGCCAGATAAACCTCGCCCAGCAGCGACGAGTTCGACCATGGCACCTGCTTGTTCTTGGTCGACGCGACGACCTCCGCACGCACGCGCGTCAGCATCTGCTGCACCTCGAGCCCCGGTGTGCCGATATGGCGGGAGAGCGCGGACGAGAATGGTGAGTTGGCGCCTTCGCCGTCGAGCGCAACCTGGCCCGGCGCCGTGGCGAATGCGATCAGCGTGCCAGCGCCCAGCGTTGCGCCCGCGCCGAGACTGGTCGGCGCTGCGAGGCCCGAGGCGCCCTCGATGCCGCGATTGGCGCCGGCACTCGCCACCTGCGGCGCCATCGGGTCGTTGCGGCAGGCATCGAAGATCAGGATGTTGGTGCGGACCTGATCGTCGAGGCCGGCCATGATCGTATCCATGTCGATCATCGCCTCCATCATGTTGGCGCCTGCCTTCAGCTCGACGTCGATCGGGATGAGATAGTTGCGGCCGTCGATCTGCACGCCGTGGCCCGCGTAGTAGACCACCGCGACCTGCGCCCGCGCCGCATCGCGCAGGAAGTCGCGCGTCATTTTCTGCATCGCCGCGCGGTCGAGGTCGATGCCCTCCGACACCATGAAGCCGATGTCGCGCAGGCTCTTTGCGACTGCGCGCGCATCGTTGGGCGGATTGGGCAGCGCCTTGACGTGGGCATAGGCGCCGTTGCCGATGATCAGCGCCATGCGCTTGCCGCGGCCTGCCGGAGTGGGCGAGGGTGCAGGCGCCGTGCTCGCCGGTTGCCCTGCAGGCGCATTCGTCTGCTGCGCCGTCGAGGTCGGCGTATCACCTGGCGTCGGCACGGTTGCATCTTATAGTAGCGACAGCCGCACCTTCGCGGTCGCCTGGTTGGACTTGCTGCGGCGTCCGAGGCGGTGACCCCGAGCGCGCCCTTGTAGTCCTCCTTGGCGTGCGCGTAGTCGCCCTTGGCCTCATAGGCGAGGCCGCGGAACGTGTAGGCCGAGATCAGCACGCTGTTCGGCGGCGTCATGATGTTGACCGGCGGCTTGTCCCTGGCGAGCCGGATCGCTTCGCTGCCGTCGGCAACGGCGCGGTCGAGCTCGCCCTTGGCGCGCCAGATCGTGGTCCGGTGCACCAGCGGCTGCGACAGGCTCGGGTCGATGCGGATGGCCTGGTTGATGTCGGCAAGTGCGCCATCGAGGTCGCCGAGCGCCTCCTTGCAGGCGCCGCGGTTCTGGTACGAGAAGGCTGATTTCGGATCGGCCTTGATCGCCGCATCGAAATCGGCAATCGCCCTGGCATAGTCCTTCTTGCCCTGAAAGGCGTTGCCGCGGTTGTGGAAGATGATCCCGCTCGGCGGCCCGAGCTTCAGCGCGTCGTCAAAATCGGCGATCGCGATGTCGTACTCGCCTTTGTCGAAATAGGCCGAGCCGCGCAGATTGTAGACGGCCTGGCTCGGCTCCAGGCGGATGGCTTCGGTCGCATCCGTGATGACCTCCGCGTAGTCGCCCTTCTTGTTCCACCCCACGGCGCGCCAGAAATAGACGGTGGCGAGCTGGCCGCCCTTGAACACTTTCAGCGCGATGATCTTGTTGCAGGCGTCGATCTGCTGGTCCGCCGGCGTGGTGTCGGTGGTGCAGAGCGGCCCGAGCTGCGCGCGCGACTGCGCGAGGGCCGAAGCGTTCCAGAGCGCCGTGACAAGCAGGCCGAGCGCAACGAGCAGGCGGCGCATGGTCGGAAATCCCCCGGAGGTGAAGCCTGTCTTGTTTGTTGCCGGGTTGCCGGTGATGGTTCAAGGGCAGAAACAATGACCCAATTCGACCTGGGCTGGATCAGCTCCTGAAGGCCAGCTGCCGCCAATTCCTCTGCGTCGCGCCCTCGTAACCTGATACGATGCGAGCGTTGCTCAGACGTCCAGGGCGTTGTGCAATGAGGCGGCGCGATTTTACAGCCGGTCTGTTGCTTGCAACGGCGATCCGACCCGCGCGGGCACAGCGCGGCACGCCCCAGCGCATTGCGATCTTCCATCCGGCAATCCCCGTTGGCCTCCTGACCGAAGCCGGCGGGGGGACCGCGTGGCGGGCGTTTTTCGGAGAGCTCCGTCGGCTGGGCTACGTCGAAGGCCAGAATCTGATCATCGAGCGCTATTCCGCCGAGGGGCATCACGAGCGCTATGCCGACTTCGCCCGGGAGATCGTGGCGCGCAATCCGGATCTGATCGTCACCGGGACCAATCCGGTCGTGGTCGCCTTCAAGGCCAGGACCAGCACGATACCGCTGGTGGCGTTCATGCTGGATCCGCTGAAGGCAGGGCTGATCGTCAGCCTGGCCCGGCCCGGCGGCAACCTGACCGGTATCACACTCGATGCGGGCATCGAGATCTGGGGGAAGCGCCTCGCATTGCTGAAGGAAGCCGTTTCTCAGACCGCGAGCGTCGCCTTCCTCGGGATGCGTGACGGGTGGGAAGGTTCGTTTGGGCAGGCCTTGCGCGATGTCAGCAGCCAGTTGGGAATTTCACTGGTCTCGATGGTCCCGAACATCGGGACGACTGCGGAGATCGAACGTCTCTTCACGGAGATGGCCGCGCGACGGCCGGAAGCAGTCTTGATCACAGGCGAAGGCGACCTCTACGCTCACCGGCAGCTCATTGCAGAGCTTGCCCTGAAACACCGCTTGCCGACGATGGTCCGTACCGCGATTACGTCGATGCTGGTGGATTGATGGCCTATACGGTCGACCTCGCGGAATTGCTCAGGCGCATGGCCCAGGATGTGCACCAAATCCTGAAGGGAGCCAAACCGGGGGACATCCCGATTTACCAGCCGACCAAGTTCGAACTCCTGATCAACCTGAAGACGGCCAAAGCGCTCGGCCTCGTCCTGCCGCCCGCGCTGCTGTCCAATGCCGACGAGATGATTGATTGAACTGACAGGCAGGACCCGCATTCCCCCTGTGGGCAGATCGTGGTAGGAGCTGTGGGCCCCAGCCCGCTGCCCACTCCGTCCCACCCATGAAAAACGACGAGATCCTGAGCCAAATCACCGAATTCTGCCGCAAGGCCGACATGGCGGAATCGACCTTTGGCCGGCGTGCGGTGAACGATGGCAAACTGGTGCAGCGGCTGCGTGAGGGCAAGCGAATCACCATCGACACGCTGGAGCGCATCCAGGCCTATATGGCCGTATCGATGCCGGGTGGCGTGCCGCCGCCGCGGGGCTTGCAGGTGCCGCCCGAGAAGCGCGATCCGCGCGGCAATTTCCGCTTCTTCGAGAACCGGCAGAAATACCTGCTGTTCGTCCACACCTGTAGCGAGAAGCGGGTGATCGCCGATCGCGTGGCGCTGGAGCTTGCCAGCATTCATCCGCGGCCGCCGGCGCTGCGGGTGTTCGATGCCGGCGTCGGCGACGGCACGGTGCTCGCGCGTGTGCTGCGCGCGATGCATCAGCGCTTTCCACACATGCCGTTCTATGTCGCGGGCAAGGAGCTCAGTCTCGAGGACGTCCGCCTCACTCTGGAGAAGGTGCCGGACCGGCTGTTCGAGCATCCGGCCTCGGTCTTCGTCTTCACCAACATGCACTATGCCGAGGCGCCCTGGCTGACGCCGGCGTCACCTGCGGCGGCCGCCGCCACGGTCTGGCATGAGGTGCCGCTGCGGGGCACCGCTTCGGGCGATTTCGAGACTCAGATCGCCGACTTAAAGCCCTTCCTGGAGCAGAACTGGCGTGCGGCAGTCGGCCCGCGGACCGGCATGCCGCTTTACGAGCGGCCGGTGGTGCTGGTGCTGTACCGGGAGGACCACCGATTCCTGCTTGATTCGACCATTCCGCGTCCGGGCCAGACCGAGGCCAATTTCGACCTCGTTATTGCATCCCAGCCATACCGGGCCAAATCATCGGTCAATTTCCGGGCAAAACGCATCATTGCACCGCTGGCGCGGTCTTTACGGGCCGGTGGTCGCCTGATCGGTATCCACTCTCACGGCCAGGATCCGGGCATGGAAATTATCCAGGCTGTCTGGCCCGGAGAAAACCCTTTCTCGGTGAGCCGTCATGAGCTATTGCGCGCTGTGAAATACGAGCTCGGATCGGCGGGCCGCGACCTTAACTTTAACACATATGCCGATAACCGTTCGATCTTCCGGTATGATATGGAAGCGCTGCCCAACGAGGTGACCGGGGCCATCGGAACCTCGACAGCCTTTGCAGCGTGGAATGCGGCGGTGTATGTCGCTCAGATTGAGGACGACCGATTGACGGAAATGACTCAAAACGGCCGCACTCTGGATGCTGCCAGGGACGTGCTCCGCAAGTACAACGGGCTCTGGTTTTACGACGAATCCTACGTCATCTCGCGCCGGCGTGATTGACATCATCCAAAAGTAAACATTGCTAACGGCCGCCCAACGGGGCGGGACAAGGGGTTACTGATGCGAGCGTCCTATCTCTTCACCAGCGAGTCGGTGTCTGAGGGCCATCCGGACAAGGTCTGCGACCGGATCTCCGATGAGATCGTCGATCTGTTCTACCGCGAAGGACCGAAAGCCGGCATTAACCCATGGCAGATCCGCGCTGCCTGCGAAACGCTTGCGACCACCAACAAGGTCGTTATCGCGGGCGAGACCCGCGGTCCCGCGTCGGTCACCAACGAGCAGATCGAGAGCGTCGTGCGCGGCGCGATCAAGGACATCGGCTACGAGCAGGAAGGTTTCCACTGGAAGACCGCGGATATCGAGATCCTCCTGCATCCGCAGTCGGCCGACATCGCGCAGGGCGTCGATGCGCTTCAGCCGGGCGAAGTCAAGGAAGAGGGTGCAGGCGACCAGGGCATCATGTTCGGCTACGCCACCAACGAGACGCCCGATCTGATGCCCGCGCCGATCTTCTACGCCCACAAGATCCTGCGGCTGATCTCCGAAGCGCGCCATTCCGGCCGCGAGAAGGTCTTGGGCCCTGACTCCAAGAGCCAGGTGACCGTGCAGTATGAGAACGGCAAGCCGGTCGGTGTGCGCGAAATCGTGGTCTCGCACCAGCATCTGGTCGAGGACATCTCGTCCAAGCAGATTCGCGACATCGTCGAGCCCTATGTGCGCGAGGCGCTGCCGAAGGACTGGATCAACGGCAAGACCATCTGGCACATCAATCCGACCGGCAAGTTCTACATTGGCGGTCCCGACGGCGACACCGGCCTGACTGGCCGCAAGATCATCGTCGACACCTACGGCGGCGCAGCCCCGCATGGCGGCGGCGCGTTCTCCGGCAAGGATCCGACCAAGGTCGACCGTTCGGCCGCTTACGCAGCGCGCTATCTCGCCAAGAACATCGTGGCCGCCGGCCTTGCCGACCGCTGCACGCTGCAGCTCGCCTACGCCATCGGCGTGGCGCGGCCGCTGTCGATCTACATCGACACGCACGGCACCGGTAAGGTCTCCGAGGACAAGCTCGAGAAGGCCGCGGCCGAAGTGATGGATCTGACGCCGCGCGGCATCCGCAGCCATCTCGACCTCAACCGTCCGATCTACGCGCGCACCTCGTCCTACGGCCATTTCGGCCGTACGCCCGACAATGAAGGCGGCTTCTCCTGGGAGAAGACTGATCTCGTCGAGCCGTTCAAGCGCGCGGTCTGATCAATTCCGTCATTCCGAGGCGCAGCGCCAGCGGCGAACCCGGGATCTCGAACCTTACGGATTCCGGGTTCGCTCGCTTCAGAGCGCCCCGGAATGACTTTTTCAAACAACAGGAAGCTCGACATGAACGCGAAGCCTGGCTTCACCGATTACATCGTCAAGGACATTTCGCTGGCCGATTTCGGCCGCAAGGAGATCTCGCTCGCCGAGACCGAGATGCCGGGCCTGATGGCCACCCGTGAGGAGTTCGGCCCGAAGCAGCCGCTGAAGGGCGCGCGCATCGCCGGCTCGCTGCACATGACGATCCAGACCGCGGTCCTGATCGAGACGCTCGCAGCTCTCGGGGCCGACATCCGCTGGGTCTCCTGCAACATCTACTCGACGCAGGACCACGCCGCCGCTGCGATCGCTGCGGCCGGGATTCCCGTCTTCGCCGTGAAGGGCGAGACGCTGACCGAATATTGGGACTACACGGCGAAGCTGTTCGACTGGCATGGCGGCGGCACGCCGAACATGATCCTCGATGACGGCGGCGACGCCACCATGCTGGTGCATGCCGGCGTTCGCGCCGAGAACGGCGACACCGCCTTCCTCGACAAGCCTGCTTCCGAGGAAGAAGAGATCTTCTACGCGCTGATCAAGCGCCTGTTGAAGGAGAAGCCGAAAGGTTGGTTCGGCGAGATCGCCAAGAACATCAAGGGCGTCTCGGAAGAGACCACGACGGGCGTGCATCGCCTCTACGAGATGGCCAACAAGGGCACGCTGCTGTTCCCCGCCATCAACGTCAACGACAGCGTCACCAAGTCGAAGTTCGACAACCTCTATGGCTGCCGTGAATCGCTGGTCGACGGTATCCGCCGCGGCACCGACGTGATGATGTCGGGCAAGGTGGCTATGGTCGCTGGCTTCGGCGACGTCGGCAAGGGCTCGGCCGCCTCGCTGCGCCAGGCCGGCTGCCGCGTCATGGTCTCCGAGATCGACCCGATCTGCGCGCTGCAGGCGTCGATGGAGGGCTATGAAGTCACCACCATGGAAGACGCCGCGCCGCGCGCCGACATCTTCGTCACCGCGACCGGCAACAAGGACATCATCACCATCGAGCACATGCGCGCGATGAAGGATCGCGCCATCGTCTGCAACATCGGCCACTTCGACAACGAGATCCAGATCGCGGCGCTCCGTAATCTGAAGTGGACCAACATCAAGCCGCAGGTGGATGAGATCGAATTCCCCGACAAGCACCGCATCATCATGCTGTCGGAAGGGCGTCTCGTGAATCTCGGCAATGCCATGGGTCATCCGAGCTTTGTGATGTCGGCGTCCTTCACCAACCAGACGCTGGCGCAGATCGAGCTGTTCGCAAACAACAAGGACGGCAAGTACGAGAAGAAGGTCTACGTGCTGCCGAAGACGCTCGACGAGAAGGTCGCCCGCCTGCACCTCGCCAAGATCGGCGTGAAGCTCACCGAGCTGCGCAAGGACCAGGCCGACTATATCGGCGTGAAGCAGGAAGGTCCGTACAAGTCGGATCACTATCGCTACTGAGGTCCGATCGTTTCAACATGCAGAAGCCCCGGAGCAATCCGGGGCTTCTTTGCTTTGCGGCCGGAAACTACTCTCCTCACGGTTGCATCGGGGTCGATTGGCGATTGACGGGCTGCGGCGATGGTCGGACAATCCTCGGCGGCGGAGGAAACCATGCAACAAGAACATTTCGACGTCCTCATCGTCGGCGCGGGCCTGTCCGGCATCGGCGCGGGCTATCATCTCAAGACGAAATGCCCGGGCAAGAGCTACGTCATCCTCGAGGGACGCGACTGCATCGGCGGCACCTGGGATCTGTTCCGCTATCCCGGGATCCGCTCGGACAGCGACATGTTCACTCTCGGTTATTCCTTCAAGCCGTGGACCGATCCGAAGGCGATCGCCGACGGGCCGCAAATCCTGAACTACGTGCGCGAGACGGCATCCGAGAACGGCATCGACAAGAAGATCCGCTTCCGCCATCGCGTCAAGCGTGCGTCGTGGTCGACGCCCGATGCACGCTGGACCGTCGAAGCCGAACGTCTGACGGGCGAAGGCGCATCCGAGATCGTGCGCTTCACCTGCAATTTCCTGTTCATGTGCTCCGGCTACTACAAATACGAGCAAGGCTACACGCCGGAATTCAGGGGCACCGCGGATTTTCAAGGCCGCATCGTGCATCCGCAGAAGTGGACCGAGGACATCGACTACGCGGATCAGCGCGTCGTGGTGATCGGATCGGGCGCCACGGCCGTGACGCTGGTGCCGGAGCTTGCGAAAAAGGCCTCGCACGTCGTCATGCTTCAACGCTCGCCGACCTACGTGGTGTCGCGTCCCGCGCAGGATCCCCTCGCCAACAAGCTGCGACGCAACCTGCCGGCAACGCTCGCCTATCATTTGATCCGCTGGCGCAACGTGATGTGGGGGATGTTCTTCTTCCAGCTCAGCCGGCGCCGGCCCGCCAAGGTGAAGGACCTGATCCTGAAGGGCGTGAGAATCGCGCTGGGGCCGGACTACGACGTCGCGACGCATTTCACGCCGCGCTACAATCCCTGGGATCAGCGGCTGTGTCTGGTGCCCGACGGCGACCTCTTCACGGCGATCCGCGAGAAACGTGCCTCCGTCGTCACCAACGAGATCGACACTTTCACGAAAGATGGAATTCGCCTCAAGGATGGCAGCGAGCTCGCCGCCGACATCATCGTCACCGCGACCGGGCTCGTGCTTCAGATCGTCGGCGGGCTCGAGATCAGCGTCGACGGCCGCGTGGTCGATTTCGCCAAGACGCTGACCTACAAGGGCATGATGTACGCCGACGTGCCGAACATGGCTTCAGCCTTCGGCTACACCAACGCGTCGTGGACGCTGAAATGCGATCTCACCTGCGAATACGTTTGCCGGCTCATCAACTACATGGATCGGCAGAATTTTCGACAATGCATGCCGTACAACTCTGATCCGACGATATCGGCGCAACCGTCGCTCGACTTTACCTCGGGCTATGTGCAACGCTCGATCGCGCAGATGCCGAAGCAGGGTTCGAAGCGACCGTGGCGACTCTATCAGAACTACGCGCTCGACATCGTGTCACTGCGCTACGGCAAAGTTGATGACGGCGTGATGCAGTATTCGTGAATCTCAGGATGTTGGAACTCGCCGATAGCTTGAGTCGAATCATGACCTGCGGTAGCATCATTGCGTCGCGTAGCAATTTATTTCCGACAACGTCTGAGTTCCGCGTCGTTGCCACCTAGGAGAAGCGCGGGACATGTACGTCCTTGCTCTGGTCACGCAAAAGGGTGGCAGCGGCAAGAGTACGCTGGCCACCGGCCTTGCAGTGGCGGCGATGCAGCGCGGAGAGCGGGTAGCTCTTGTCGAGGCGGACGCACAAGGAACAATTTCGAAATGGAAGGACCGCCGCGAGAATCTCTATCCTCGCGTCGCGTGCCTTGCTGATCCCGCCGAGATCGAGCCGTTGATAGCGCGTCTCCGCGCGGAAGGGATCTGGCTTGCAATCATCGACACGGCCGCCACGAACAACCGCCTGGCGATGCGTGCTATTGCCAACGCCGATCTTTCTCTCATCCCGGCCCGTCCGAGCCCGGCTGATATCGAAGCCGCAGTGCCCACGCTGATCGCCATTCGCAGGCTCAACCGCCGATTTGCCTTCATTCTCAATCAGACGCCGACACGGGGTTGCCGGCTGAGCGAAGCTGCCACATCGCTCAACTCGCTCGGCGTGCTCGCGCTCCCCTTTATTGCGCAACGGAACGATCATCAGGATGCACTCGGGGCAGGGTTGGGCGTGACCGAGTTCGCGCCGGAAGGAAAAGCCGCGGACGAAATTGTCGCTCTGTGGGGTTGGATATCGGAGCATCTCGTCGGGGAGTTTGATGAACATGGACAAGCCGCAGTCAAGAATGCCTGCTGATGGTGCCCGTGCCAGGCGTCGTTCGCTCGTGGAGCTGACTGCGGCGATGAGCCGTAGCATCGACGAGAGCCTGGTGGAGATGCCGAAGGACCCGGTTGTCGTCTCGCGGGAGGATGGACCGCGGGGCGGGCGGACGGCCAGAACTGTTGCTCAAAAGACTATTGCTCAAAAGACAACTGTTCAAAAGACAACTGCGATGGTGCCAGCGTGCTCCGCGCAGGCCGAAAATTGCGACGGCACGACCGATCTCGCCGCGGAAATCGACGACGTGCAGACTCGGTCCCTGGAGGCAATGAGGTTGGGTGTGCAAGCAGGATCGGACTCCACGGAGAAGCTTGTCCGTTTGGAAAACGACCTCTTGGAGGGCACTGCCGCCGAGTGCCACGCCGTCTTGCTCGAGCTGGTGAAACTGAACGCAGGTGCGACCTTGCAGTATACGCGGGAGTTGAGCCGCGCGAGAACAGTGTCGGAATTGATTGAGCTGTCCAGCTCACACGCAAGAAGGCAGTGTGAGCTGGTCCTGCAGCAGGGCCAATGGCTGAAGTCGTTGGTGCAGAACGTGACGAGAACCGGCGCAGAATAGCCGGCGTCGGATTGCAAGGCTGCCGAGGCAAGGTTCGAACCGGCATTGGCCCCTCTGGCAGACCTACGCACTCGACATCTTGTAGTTGCCTTGGCAGGATCGACGACGGCGTGACGTAGTATTCGCAAGTGGCGCCGTCATCGTCTTTGTGGCTTGCGCATCGTCAGTGCCATGCCGAGATCGATCGCCAGCGCGAGCACCAGCGCGCCGCCACCGAGCTCGAACAGAACGGGATAGTCACCGCCGGTCTGCGCATACAACCAGGAGAAGCCATAGGCCGCGGCCGCCTGGAACAGCGCGAAGCTGGTGGTCGCGTGTCCCGCGCGGATCAGCCTGGTTACGTCGCGCGGCGGCGGCGGAATTCGGGAACGGGCAGGCCGCCCCAGCCCCAATTGTCGGTAGCGACCTCCTCGATCACCACAAAGGTCGAATCCAGCGGCTTGCCGAGGACATCGAGTAGCAACTGGCTCGAGCCCTTGATCAGCGCAGCTTTCTGCTCCGTGGTGAGCGACGTCGCACCCGGCGTCGCTCCCTCGCGGGTCACTTGAATGGTGACGATGGGCATGGTGAATCCTCCTGTCGGCTCAATGGCCGGCGCTCTGGCCGCCGTCGACATGCAGGATCTCGCCCGTCACGAAGCCGGCCTGCTCGAGATAGAGGACAGCATCGACGACGTCGGACATCTCGCCCATATGGCCGACCGGGTGCAGCGCGCCGAACTGGGCGTGGGTCTCGACCGGGTGCATCGGGCTCTTGATGACGCCAGGCGCAACCGCGTTCACGCGAATGCCCCGCCTGGCATATTCGACTGCCAGCGATTTCGTCGCCGCATTGAGACCACCCTTGCTCAGCGACGCCAGGACCGACGGCACGTTGGAATTGGCGTAATCAACCAGGGTGGTTGTAATCTGGACGACGTGGCCCGAGCCCTGCTTTTCCATCTCGGCGATGGCGAGCTGCGTGATGCGGAAGAAGCCCGCGACGTTGATGCCCATCACCGCCGCATAATCCTCGGCCGTGTATTGCGTGAACGGCTTTGCGACAAAGATGCCGGCATTGTTGACCAGCGTGTCGACACGGCCGAAGCGGGCGACGGCCTGAGACACCACGCGCTCGGCGGTGTTCCAGTCGGCAATGTCGCCGGGAACGGCGAGGACTTCGTCATCGCTCGACGGCTTGATGCTGCGGGCCGTTGCGACGACCCGATAGTTGCGGTCGCGGTAGGCTTGAACGAGGGCGGCGCCGATGCCCTGCGATGCACCGGTGATGATGGCGACTTTCTGCTCGATACCCATGTTGGGCTCCTGGTGTTGAATGGATGCCCGTCGGCTGGGGAGCGACGACGGGCTCGCCCGCTGAGGTACGCCGCCGGAGCGTCCGCGCGAATACGCGCTGTCCGGCAGATACTCTTTCGCGGCGCGATCGAATGGCCGATCAGCCCTTGCGGCGGTTGTCGTGCCGCGTGTGAGCGCCTAGCTTGCGGTCGGACTTTGCTGGGGCGACGGAAAGCGCATGGATCGTCTCGACGCGATGAAGGTGTTCGTCCTTGCGGTGGACGAAGGCAGCCTTGCTGCTGCTGGCCGCAAACTCCGCCGCTCGCCGGCCGCGGTGAGCCGAGCCATCGCCTTCCTGGAGGAGCGGGTCGGCACCGAGCTCCTGCACCGGACGACGCGCTCGATCAAGCTCAGCGAGGAGGGCGAGCGTTACGTGGCGATCTGCCGACGCGTGCTGACCGAGCTGGAGGAGGCCGACGATATTGCGGCAGGGCCGCGTGCCGCGCCGCGCGGCACCCTCGCGATCACTGCGCCTGTGGTTTCCGGCGAGATGGTGCTGCGGCCGATCCTCGATGCGTTCCTGGATGCCTACCCGACTGTGTCGGCAAAACTGTTGCTGTTCGACCGGGCGGTCAATCTGATCGAGGAGGGCATCGACGTGGCGCTCCGAATCGGTCCTCTCTCGGACTCCGCGATGGTCGCGATGAAGCTCGGCGACGTACGCCGTGTGGTGGTGGCTGCGCCGCGATATCTCAACCAGCATCCACGCATCACAGAGCCCGGCGATCTCGCCAAGCATCAGATCGTCGCCATGGCCCACCTGCCGAATTCCTGGACGTTTGCGCCGCAGGCCGGCTCCGTCGTGCCGCGAACCGTTCAGTTCGCGCCGCGGCTCGTGATCAACAGCACCTATGCCGCGGTTGCCTCCGCGGTCGCCGGCCGGGGCGTCGCGCGGATGTATTCCTATCAGGTCGCCGAGCAGGTGCATCGCGGCGACCTCGACATCGTGCTCGCAGGCGACGAGGATCCCGAAATACCAGTGCACCTGATTTCGCCGCAGGGCCGGCTCTCGGTCCCGAAGGTACGGGCCTTCACGGATTTTGCCGTGCCGCGGTTGAAGAAGCAGTTCGCGGTCCTCAAGAAGGCTATCGACACTCGCTGAATTGTGACTCGCTCGCCGGGCGGAAGAGTGTGTATCGGAGACCGGCCATTCGCCGGCCTCTCGGTTGGGCCCACATGCCTGGTACAGCGACACATTGGCCGCGTGTTGCGTGCCTTCGAATTGCACGAGATGAATATGTCAGGACAACCAAACGCCGATCGCCGTCGTTTCCTCGCCACCGCCGCGATCGGCGTCGCCGCACCATTCGTTCTCGGCAGCGTTGCCGCCGCGCAGTCCGGCAAGGCGAGTCCCTCGACCGTGCCGGCAATCAAGCCGGGCACGAACACGTCCTTCGCCGCGATCAAGCAGATCGATGCCGGCGTCCTCAACGTTGGATACGCCGAGGCTGGTCCGGCCGATGGTTCCGTGGTGATCCTGCTGCACGGCTGGCCCTATGACATCCACAGTTTCGCCGATGTCGCGCCTGCGCTGGCGAAGGCGGGATATCGTGTCATCGTTCCTCATCTCCGGGGCTATGGCACGACGCGCTTCCTGTCCGGCGAGACGGTGCGAAACGGCGAGCCAGCGGCGCTCGCTGTCGACATCGTCGCGCTGATGGATGCGCTGGGCATCAAGCAGGCGACGCTCGCCGGCTATGATTGGGGCGCGCGGACCGCCAACATCATCGCGGCGCTCTGGCCGGAGCGCGTCAAGGCGATGGTGTCGGTGAGCGGCTACCTGATCTCCAGCCAGGCGGCAGGCAAGATGCCGCTGCCGCCGGTCGCCGAGCTGCAATGGTGGTATCAGTTCTATTTCGCCACCGAGCGCGGGCGCGAAGGCTATGCGAAGAACACGCACGACTTCGCCAAGCTGATCTGGAAGCTCGCCTCGCCCAAATGGAACTTCGACGACGCCACCTTCGACCGCAGCGCGGCGTCGCTCCAGAATCCCGATCACGTCGACGTCGCGATCCACAATTATCGCTGGCGACTCGGGTTGGCCGAGGGCGAAGCCAAGTATTCCGAGCTCGAGCAACGGCTGGCGGGCCTGCCCGTGATCGCCGTGCCCACCATCACCATGGAGGGCGACGCCAACGGCGCTCCGCATCCCGAGCCCTCCGCCTACGCAAAGAAGTTTTCCGGCAAGTACGAGCACCGGACGATCACCGGCGGTATCGGGCACAACCTGCCCCAGGAAGCCCCGCAGGCCTTTGCCCAGGCCGTCCTCGATATCGCCGCGAGCTGAAAGGCGCGCCCGGCCGGCACGCGCCGGCCGCATCAAACCGCGGCATGCGTTGTTTTGCGTATTCGAGGCCTGCGATGAATCGGCCATGCTGCCCAAACGGTTAACGCCGGATTAACCGGGACGTCCTAGGCTCTTTCGGCCGGGGTGCTCGCTAACTGAGGGTAGCCCAATGGAAGCCCAGAAGATCGCGGTCGACGCCGTTGTCGCGCTGACCGATTGTGACCGCGACGCTGTCACCACCTTCATTCGCCGGCTCTATCTCGAAGGCGTCAGGGATCCCAAGCGCCTGACCTTTAGGGGACTGCAGGCACTCGCGCGGGCGTGATCGGCATCCCCAGCTGACTCAACTGTTACTGTCGAGAACGACGGAACCCGTTTGCGGCGCCTTGCCGCTGGCGCCGGGCCGGGCTACACGACACCCCAGCTGGGTCACTTGGGATCGGGGAAATGCTGAAACAGCTCTTTGCGCCGCAACTCGTCATCCTCTATGTGCTTGCGGCCTCGACGATTTATGTCCATTTCCGTGGCAAGCAGCGGCTGCGCTTTGCGCGCCAGCTCGGCGATCATTCGACCTATCTCGCACCCTACAACGTGCTGATGTATGCCGGCTCGGCCGTGCCGAACAAGCCGGTGATCTCGGTGGACCAGTTTCCTGAGCTGAAACGGCTCAGCGAGAATTGGGAGACGATCCGCGACGAGGCCGTGCGCCTGTTCGATGAAGGCTTCATCCGCGCCGCGGCCAAGAACAACGACTGGGGATTCTACTCGTTCTTCAAAAGCGGCTGGAAGCGCTTTTACCTGAAGTGGTACGACGACTTCCTGCCTTCTGCGCGCACGCTGTGCCCGAAGACGGTGGAGCTTCTGAACTCAATTCCGTCCGTGCACGGCGCGATGTTCGCGATGCTGCCGCCGGGCGGCAAGCTGGGCGCGCACCGCGATCCCTTCGCCGGCTCGCTGCGCTATCACCTCGGGCTCGTCACGCCGAACTCGAACAAGTGCCGGATTCTCGTCGATGGCGTCGAATGCGTGTGGCGCGACGGCGAGGCCTTCATGTTCGACGAGACCTTCATCCACAGCGCCGAGAACGCGACCGACGTCAATCGCATCATCCTGTTCTGCGACGTCGAGCGTCCGATGAAGTTCGGCTTCATGACGGCGATGAACCGCTGGGTCAGCCATCACATCGTCAAGGCATCGGCGACCCAGAACGTCGACGGCGAGAATGTCGGCGTGCTCAACAAGGTGTTCGGCAAGCTCTATGAGATCCACCTTGCGAGCCGTAAGGTCAAGGAATGGAACCGCAGCGTCTACTACACGCTGAAATATTCGCTGACGGCGCTGATCCTCGGCCTCATCGTGATGTCGGCGCTGCGGTGATTGCCGCGGTCGCGCTGAATTGGGAATAGGCAATGGCCCCGTTGCCGACCGCCGACGCCGAGACAGAACAATTCTTCCGCCAGTGGCTGGAAACCTTCGCGGGCTATGTCCGCGAGGTCGACTACGCGTCGGCGAGGCCGCTCTTCCATCCGGATGTGCTTGCCTTCGGCACGCATAGCGACGTCATCCCTGGTCTCGATCAATGGGTCGCGACTCAGTGGGACAACGTCTGGCCGAAGACGACCGACTTTCACTTCGTCCTCGATCAGACCTCGATCCTGGCGTCCCCCGACGGCACGATGGTCACCGTGATCGCACCGTGGACGAGCACGGGCTATCACCCCGATGGCATTCCGTTCCCGCGCCCCGGCCGCGCGACGATGGTATTTTCCAGAAATGCCGATGGCTGGCTGTGTGTGCATTCCCACATGTCGCTCAACCGCGGTGTCCCGCAGGTCAGTCACGCCAACCGACCGGTGAAGGCCTGGTAGATCGGGTCCTCCCGACCTCTTGTGCCTGAGTGATCCAACAGAAATGCAAAAAGGCCCCGGACACGCCGGGGCCTTTTGATTGGTTGACGTCGTGCAGCTTTACTCCGGCTGGCCGATCGACACCTTCAGCGAGCCGACGCCGTCGACGCCGCATTCGAGCTTGTCGCCTGGCTGGAGCTGCGACACGCCGGCGGGTGTGCCGGTCATGATGATGTCGCCGGCGGCGAGCTTCACCTGCTGCGAAAGCTGCCAGATGATCTCCGGCACGTTCCAGATCAGCTCGGTGAGGTCGCCCTTCTGGGCTTCCTTGCCGTTGACGGTGAGCCAGATCTTGCCCTTCGACGGATGACCGATCTTCGAGGCCGGCTGAACCGCTGAGCACGGCGCGGAGTAATCGAACGATTTGCCGATCTCCCAGGGACGCTCCTTCTTGCGCGAAGCGATCTGGAGGTCACGGCGGGTCAGGTCGATGCCGACGGCGTAGCCGTAGACGTGATCGAGCGCCTTCTCAGTGGGAATGTTGAGGCCGCCGCTCTTCATCGCGACGATCAGCTCGACCTCGTGATGCAGGTCCTTGGTCAGCGGCGGATAGGGGATGGTGGCGCCATCGGGCACCAGCATGTCGGCGTGCTTGGCGAAGAAGAACGGCGGGGCGCGCTCGTCATTGCCCATCTCGCGGATGTGCTCGAGATAGTTGCGGCCGACACACCATATGCGGCGGACGGGGTAGCGGCCGGTCTCTCCGACGACGGGAAGCGAAGCCTGCGGCGGAAGCGGGATGACGTAGGAGGCGGCGTTCATGAAACGGTCTCGCTGCTCTTGGGGTGATAGGGATTCCTAAGCGGTTGCGCCCAGCGCGACGGGGCTGGTCGCATGGTGCTGCAGGCGGAAAAACGAGGCGTAGCGGCCCGAGCGGCGCAGCAGCTCGTCATGCCGTCCACGCTCGACGATCTCGCCGCCCTCGACCACCAGGATCGCGTCGGCGTGCATGATGGTGTGCAGACGGTGCGCGATCACGATGGTGGTGCGGTTCCGGCAGAGATGCTCGATCGCCTCCTGCACCTGCTTCTCGGATTCGGAATCAAGCGCGGCTGTCGCTTCGTCGAGGAGGATGATCGGCGCGTTCTTGATCAGCGCCCGGGCGACGGCGATACGCTGGCGCTGGCCGCCGGAAAGCTGCGTGCCGTGCTCGCCGACCGGCGTGTCGTAGCCGAGCGGGAAGCTCATGATGAAGTCGTGGGCGCAGGCCGCCTTGGCGGCATTGATGATCTCGTCGTCGGTCGCACCAAACCTGCCGAAGGCGATGTTGTTGCGGATGGTGTCGCGGAACAGATAGACGTCCTGGCCGACATAGGCGGTTTGCCCGCGCAGCGATTTGCGCGACACCGACGCGATCGACTGGCCGTCGATCAGGATGTCGCCCTGCGTCACCTCGTAGAATCGCAGCAGCAGCGCCAGCACGGTCGACTTGCCGCCGCCGGAAGGGCCGACCAGCGCGGTGACCTTGCCGGGCTCGGCAGTGAAGCTCATGCGGTTGAGCACGGTCTCGCCTGCGCGATAGGCGAAGCTGACGTCGTTGAGCTCGATCCGCGCGTCCGACAGCCTCAAGGCCGGTTTGTCGTCATCGGATTGCTCGCTTGCCGGGCTGTCGACGACCTCGAGCAGCATCCGGGCGCCGACGAGCTGGCTGTTGAGGTCGATGTTGAGCCGCGCCAGCCGCTTGGCCGGCTCGGTCGCCATCAGGAAGGCGGTCATGAAGGAGAAGAACTGGCCCGGGGTGGCGCCTAGCGCGACCACGCTGTAGCCGCCATAGAGCAGGCAGCCGGCGACCGCAAAGCCGCCCAGCATCTCCATCAGTGGATTGGAGCGGTTGGCGACGCGCGCCATCTTGTTGGCGTTGCGCTCGACGACGGCGATGTTCTCGTCGATGCGGCTCTGCATCGCATCTTCCAGCGTGAACGCCTTGACCGTGCGGATGCCCTGCAGCGATTCCTGCATGGTTTCCAGAATGTCGGCGGTGCCGGTGAACTGGTTATGGGCGAGGCCCTTGATGCGCTTGACCAGCTTGCGAAGCACCAGCATCGCCGGCGGCACCGCGACGAGGCCGATGAACGACATCAGCGGATCCTGCCAGACCATCACGCCGATCATGGCGAGCAGCATCAACAGGTCGCGCCCGACGGCATTGACCAGCATGTTGAGGACGTCGGTGATGGACTTGGCGCCGGCGGTCAGGCGCGCAAGAAATTCCGAGGAGTGCCGCTCGGAGAAGAAGCCGATGCTTTCGCGCATCAGCTTGGCGAAGAGTTGCCGCTGGTTGTTGGCGAGAATGGCGTTAGAGATCTTGGTCAGGATCACCATGTGGCCGTAGGTCGCCACGCCCTTGATGAACAAGAGGACCACCGTCACGCCGGACAGCATCGCGATGCCCGGGACGTTCTTGTCGACATAGGCCTGGTTAATGACCTGGCCGAGCACATAGGTCGCGGCTGCGGTCGCGCCGGCGGCCGCCGCCATCAGCGCGAAGGCGACGAGGTAGCGCCGCCAATAGCTGATCCCCTGCTCCATGACGAGGCGGCGAATCAGGATCGCTGCCGCATAGGGATCGTCGGTGATTTTCTTTGGAAACTGGGCCATCCGTAGTCCATTGACGGCGCAAGGGGCAAACCTGCCCGCGCGTCAGGGATCGAATGGCCTCTGTGCCCGCTCAGGCAGGGTTTTTCAAGCCCAATTAAGGACTTGCAAACCTAACGATTCTACGCCGAGACCGCCTGGCGTAGCTCGTCATGGCGCTCGCGGAACAGCTGTTCCTCCCATGCCAGCGCGTGGGCCGCAATGGTCTCGAGATTCTCGTATTGCGGCCTCCAGTCCAGCACGCTGCGGATGCGGCTGGTGTCGGCGACCATGGTCATGATGTCGCCGGGACGGCGCGGTGCATATTGGACCGCAAAGCTGCGCCCCGAAACGCGGCGCAGGGCATCGATGGTTTCGAGCACGGAGTAGCCGCGGCCATAGCCGCAGTTCAACGTCGTCGAGGCGCCGCCACCGCGCAGGTAAGCCAGTGCGGAGCGATGCGCTTGCGACAGATCGGTGACGTGGATGAAGTCGCGGATGCAGCTGCCGTCCGGGGTCGGATAGTCGGTGCCGAACACGTCGATCTTGGCGCGCTGGCCGGTCGCGGCCTCGACCGCGATCTTGAACAGGTTCGTGGCGCCGACGGAGGCAAGCCCGATGCGGGCCTGCGGGTCGGCGCCGGCCACGTTGAAGTAGCGCAGCACGACAAATTGCATGCCGTAGGCCGAGGCGACGTCGTGCAGCATGATCTCGGTCATCAGCTTCGACGAGCCGTAAGGCGAGAGCGGCCGCGTCGGCGCGTGCTCGGGCACCGGCACCCGGTCCGGATTGCCGTAGACGGCGGCCGTCGACGAGAAGATGAATCGGTTGATGCCGCGCTTGACTGCGACGTTGAGCAGGTTGCGCGCAGTCATGAAGTTGTTGCGGTAGTAGCCGAGCGGGTCGTGCATCGAGTCCGGCACCACGACCGAGCCTGCGAAATGGACGATGCTCTCGATGTTGTGCTGGGCGATCACGCCTTCGAGCAGGTTCTCGTCGCCGGCATCGCCGATGAACAGCGGCACGCCTTCCGGCAGGTAAGCGGAAAAGCCGGTGGAGAGATCGTCGATCACGACGACGTCCTCGCCGGCTTCCGCCAGCGCCAGAACGGTGTGACTTCCGATGTAGCCGGCGCCGCCGGTGACAAGCACGGTCATGATCTCACCCGTCTTCCGATCATCCGATGATGCTAACGTTTGCCTGGTGAAGAGGGGGTATCGGCGCGGCTGAACTGGTCACTATGCTTAATGTTGCGTATAGGAGCCTCACGAAACGGAGCGTGACGTGGCCAATTTCCCGGGCGATCTCGAACTGATCGTGCCAAATCTGCACAGGCGCTATTCCGGTGTGACCGCGACCAACCGGATGGTCGCGCCGCGCCTGGCAAAGCTGTTCCGCGCCGCATGGCTCGGCTCGGATGCGCCGGAGGGGATCGCGCGCTTGAGCATTGCCGGTTTCCTGAAACTATGGCGCCGGCGAGCGCCGCTGATCTGGCACGCGCGGCGCAACAACGAGATGATCGCGGGCGTGCTCCTGCGCGCGCTCGGCTGGCCGTTGAAGCTCGTATTCACATCGGCTGCGCAGCGCCATCATAGCTGGATCACGCGTTGGCTGATCCGGCGGATGGATGCGATCATCGCGACGTCAGACATCTCGGCATCGTTCCTGAAAGTGAAGGCGACGGTGATTCCGCATGGCGTCGACACCGACGTCTATGCGCCGCCGCAGGATCGCGCCGCGGCGTTTGCGGAAGTCGCGCTGCCGGGCCGCTACGCCATCGGCTGCTTCGGCCGCGTGCGCGCGCAGAAGGGCAGCGATGTCTTCGTCGATGCGATGTGCCGCCTGTTGCCGCGCTATCCGGACTTCACCGCCGTCATCGTCGGCGCGATCACGCCGGAGCAGATGCCGTTCGCGAACGATCTCAAAAAGCGGATCGAGGCCGCCGGCCTCCAAGCGCGCGTCGTCATCACCGGCGAGTTGCCGATCGAAGAGGTGCAGCGCTGGTATCAGCGGTTGACGATCTACGCCTTCACCTCGCGCAACGAAGGCTTTGGCCTGACGCTGATCGAGGCGATGGCGACGGGCAGCGCGCTTGTGGCCTCACGCGCCGGCGCGGCCGAGCTCGTGGTCGAGGATGGCGCCACCGGTGTGCTGGCACCGCCGGGCGATGCGGACGCCCTGGTCGCCGCGCTCGAGCCCTTGATGCGTGATCCGGCCGCGGCGCTCGCGATGGGCGCGCGCGGACGGGCGCGGGTGCTCGAACGGTTCAGCCTCGATGCCGAGGCGGGGCGGATCGGGGAGGTCTATCGTCCGCTGCTCTGAACCGGCGCCGTCTTGACACATTGTTCATGTTTTGTTCTTAACCTGGCTATCCCTGAGTGGAGATGGCCATGGACAATCGCATCAACGAAATACGAAGACTTATCAGGGCGCTACGCGTGAGCATGCTCGAGGCTGAGGCGATCATGCGGGACCAGATCAACCGGGGTGACAGCTGCGCCTTCGTGGCCGAGGAGATCATGAAGATGCGCTCGGTCATGAGCCTGCTCGTCGAGGAGCGAACGACGCTCGGAGATACCGATCCCATTCTCGTCAAGAGCTTCTTCCTTCCCCGGCGCCCGCTGGCAGAGAGGCCTGTTGCCCGGCCGGTCAGGCGCGTGCTCGTTGGGAGGACCTGAGAAGGCAGGAGAGGCTGAAATATTTCTCCGCGTCGTTCGGCGCCGCCGGGAAGAAGGCCGTCAAGAAGGGGGCAGCAGCCGGAAGACGGAGGAGAGACAAACTGAGCCGCTAGTGCCCCTGTCAGGTCATTGCCCGCGCGCCGCTTTCGCTGAGCACGCGCTGCGCGATGGCGACGACCTCGGAGGCCGCGATGTCGCGCATGCAGCGATGGTCGTTCATCCGGCAGATCGTGCTCTGGCAGGGCTGGCAGGAGAGGATCGACTTGTTCTGCACGACGGTGGCGGCGAGGCCGTTGAGCGGCGCCCAGAGGTAGGGACTGGTCGGGCCGAAGATACCCATGGTCGGCGTGCCCAGCGCGGCTGCGATATGCATCAGCCCGGAATCATTGGAGATGGCAACGCCGGCCGCCGCCATCGCGAGCACGCCATTGCGCAAGTCCGTGCCGGTCAGGTCGCGCACGCGCGGCCCGCCGGCAGCGACGATCTCCTGGGCCATGGCCTTCTCGCCAGGGCCGCCGACCACCCAGACATCCAGGCCCTTTTCCACAAACTGGCGGGCGGCATCGGGATAGTAGGTCCAGCGCTTGGAGGCGCCGACCGATCCGGGGCCCAATGCGACCGCGGTGACCCCGGTCAGGCCGTTCGCCTGGCGCCAGCGCGCGACCTCCTCGGGCGGGGCCCGCAGCTCCGGAACCGGCCATTCCGGGGGCAGTGGTGCGCCCTCAGGCTGGGCAAGCGAGGCGTTCTTGTCGATGAAGCGCGGGAGCCGCTTCTCGCCCCAACGCCAGCGGTTGATCAGGCCGAACCGGAACTCGCCGACGAAGCCGACCCGTTCGGGGATACCGGCCAGCGCCGGCGCGATGGCCGCCTTCCAGGTCCGCGGCAGCACCAGCGCCGTGCCATACTTCCGCTCGCGCAGCAGCTTTGCGAGGCCGAATTGCCGGTTAGCTGCGAGCCGGCTGCGCGGCAGGTCCCAGACGATCCCCTCGCGTACGCCCGGCATGTAATCGACCAGGGGAGCGCAGAGCGGGGTGGTCAGGAGGTCGATCGGCCGATTCGGCCAGCGCTCGTTCAAGACCCGCACCACGGTGTGGCCGCGAACGAAATCGCCGATCCACATGTAGGGCACGATCAGGATCGGGCGCTTGTCGGCCGGATCCTCAAATCCACTAAATTGCGAATCTGTGTTCATTTCTTAAAGGGAGCCCAAGCAATGTCGATAGCGTCCGTTCGGTAGCCGCTCTGCACAGGCAGGTAAAGGCGGGACAGTTCCGATCCAAAACCGCTTACACTTTGGCGGATCATGCGCTACGGCAGGGGCTTGCGACGGGTTATTGGGCAGTCGCGCTGAATTTGGCAAATCGGGCAGGGACGGTGGAATGTTGCTGGTGACCGGCGGGGCCGGTTTTATCGGGTCGAACGTCGTGGCGGCGCTCAATGATGCGGGCCGCAGCGACGTGGTGGTCTGCGACCTCCTCGGCCACGAGGGCAAATGGCGCAATCTCGCCAAGCGACAGCTTGCCGATGTCGTGCCGCCGGCCGAGCTGATTGACTGGCTGAATGGGCGCAGGCTCGACGCCGTGGTTCACCTCGGGGCCATTTCCTCGACCACCGCAACCGATGGCGATCTCGTCATCGAGACCAATTTCCGCCTCTCGATGCGCCTTCTCAACTGGTGCGCGGCGAATGCTGTGCCGTTCATCTATGCCTCGTCGGCCGCCACCTATGGCGACGGTGAGCAAGGCTTTGGCGACGACGCATCGCTCGCCGCGCTGAAGACATTGCGGCCGATGAACCTCTACGGCTGGAGCAAGCATCTGTTCGATCTCGCCGTTGCCGAGCGCCTCGCGCGCGGCGAAAACCTGCCGCCGCAATGGGCGGGGCTGAAATTCTTCAACGTGTTCGGTCCGAACGAGTATCACAAGGGCACGATGATGAGCGTGCTGGCGCGCCGCTTCGATGACATCAGGGCCGGCCGCATCGTGCAATTGTTCAAGTCGCATCGCGAGGGCATCGCCGACGGCGACCAGCGGCGCGATTTCATCTATGTCGACGACGTCGTGCGGGTCATCATGTGGCTCCTGGCAACGCCCTCGGTCTCCGGACTCTTCAACGTCGGAACCGGCAAAGCGCGCAGCTTCAAGGATCTGATCCTCGCGGCCTACGCCGCGCTCGGCAGCAAGCCCAACATCGAATACATCGACATGCCCGAGGCGATCCGCGGCAGCTATCAGTATTTCACCCAGAGCGAGGTCGATCGCCTGTGCCGCGCCGGCTACAACGGCGGTTTCACGGCGCTCGAAGATGCAGTGAAGGCCTATGTCGGGGGCTACCTTGACCGGCCCGACCGTTTCCGCTGAGGCGTTGAGGACCATGCAAACGCCGATCTTCGATTTCGATACGCTCGCGGAGGCCATCGCCGGCCGCACCGTGCTTTGCATCGGCGATCTCATGCTCGATGAGTTCGTCTATGGCGAGGTGTCGCGGATTTCGCCGGAGGCGCCGGCGCCCGTTATCGCCGCGCAGCGCAGCGAGACCCATATCGGCGGCGCCGGCAACGTGGCGCGCAACGTCGTCTCCCTCGGCGCGCGCTGCATCTTCGCCGCGCTCGTCGGCGAGGACGACGCGGGTGCGCGGCTCAAGGCAGCGCTTTCGGAGGTCGCCGGTGTCGAAAGCGTGCTGGTGTGCGATCCATCGCGCCCCACGACGCGCAAGATGCGCTTCGTCTCCGAGCATTTTTCCACTCACATGCTGCGCGCCGACTGGGAGCAGGCGACGCCGGCCTCCACCGAGATCGAGCTGAAGCTGATCGAGGCGATCCTGCCGCAGCTTCCCCGCGCCGACATCGTTCTGCTCTCCGACTACGCCAAGGGCGTCCTGACCGCGCGCGTGATCCGCAACGTGATCGACGCCGCGCGAAAGCTCGGCAAGCGCGTGATCGTCGATCCCAAGAGCCCGAACTGGGCGATCTATCGCGGCGCCAGCCTGCTCACGCCCAACCGCAAGGAGTTTGCCGAGGCGACCCGCAGCCGCGCCGACACGGTCGATGATATCGCCGAGGCGGCGCAGGACGTGATGCGGCTTGCCGATTGCGAAGCGATCCTGGTGACGCGAAGCGAGCACGGCATGACGCTGGTGCCGCGCCAGGGCGAAGCCGTGCACGTGCCGGCCTATCCGGTGAAGGTGCGCGACGTCTCGGGCGCCGGCGACACCGTCTCGGCGGCGCTTGCCGCGACGCTCGCGGCAGGTGCCGATTGGGACACGTCGCTGCGCATGGCCAGCGCCGCGGCTGCGGTTGCGGTCGGCAAGCAGGGCACTGCGAGCGTGAGCGCGGCCGAGCTGCGGCGAAAGATCCTGCCGCATGCCTATCTTGCGGCCGAGGAGAAGATCGTGCTCGCGCCTGGTGCGCTTGCCGCACAGCTTGCGGACTGGCGCAAGCAGGGCTTGCGCGTCGGCTTCACCAATGGCTGTTTCGACATCCTGCATCCCGGCCACGTCAAGGTGCTGACCGCAGCGCGCGCCGCCTGTGACCGCCTCGTCGTCGGCTTGAACAGCGATGCCTCGGTGCGCCGGCTGAAGGGCGAGGACCGGCCGGTGCAGAACGAGCGCGCGCGGGCCGAGGTGCTGGCGGCGCTCGAAGCCGTCGACCTGGTCGTCATCTTCGAAGAGGATACGCCGATCAATCTGATCACCGACATCAAGCCGAGCGTGCTGGTGAAGGGGGGCGACTATACCCGCGAGCAGGTGGTCGGCTATGACGTCGTCGAAGCCGCGGGCGGAACGGTGGTGCTGGTCGATATCCTCAGGGGATTCAGCACGACCGCTCTCGTCAACCGGGCGCGGGGAGGGACGACGTGACGGCGCTGACGCGGGAAACAACCGGCGCGATGATGCTGCGCCGCCTGCGGAGCCCGGCCGCATGGGCCGAGACCGTGGACCTGTTCGCCGTCCTGACCGCGGCCTCGCTGCCGTGGTCGACATCGCTGGCCGCGATCTTCAATGCCCTCATGCTCGTCTGCATGGTGCCGTTTCTCGACGTCAGGGATTTCGTGCAATCCCTGAAGCGGCCGATCTGTGCGGCGCCGATCGCGCTGGTCCTGCTCGCGCTGGTCGGAATGCTGTGGTCGGATGCGGCGTGGGGTGCGCGGCTTTATGCCGTAAACCCGACCGTCAAGCTGCTCGTGCTCCCGGTCCTGCTCTATCATTTCGAGCGCTCCCCGCGCGGACAATGGGTGTTCGTCGCCTTCCTCGTCTCCTGCGCGCTGTTGTCGGTGATGTCCTGGCTGGTCGCGTTCAATCCGGCACTCTCGATCAAGCCTGGAAATGTCGAGCGCGGCATCTTCGTCAAGAACTACATCGACCAGAGCCAGGAATTCACGCTGTGCGCGGTCGCGCTCGCCTACCCGGTCGTGATGCTGCTGCGTGAAAAGAGATATTGGCTCGCCACGCTGCTCACGGCGCTGGCGCTGAGCTTCTTCGTCAACATGGCCTTCGTTGTCGTCTCGCGTACCGCGCTCGTCACCGTCCCGATCATGCTGGCTGTGTTTGCGTTTTTGCATCTGCAATGGCGCAGCATCCTGGTCATCTGTGGCGCTCTCGTCGTTTTCGGGCTGCTGGCGTGGCAGTCCTCGCCCCAACTGCGCAGGACCGCCGATACCTTCTCCAGCGACTACCGTCTCTACAAGGAGCAGGGCATTCCGACCTCCATGGGGCTTCGAATCGAATTCTGGCGGAAATCGCTGGGCTTCTTCGCGGAGGCGCCGATCATGGGGCACGGCACCGGTTCGACGCGCGGATTGTTCGAGCAGGTCGCCACCCCCAGTGGGCACTACCAGGCTTCCGCCGAGGTGATCGGCAATCCCCATAACCAGACGCTGAACGTCGCGGTGCAATGGGGCGTCATCGGCATCGTCGTTCTCTACGCGATCTGGCTCGTGCATCTCCTGCTGTTTCGCGGCGACGGACTTGCCAACTGGATCGGCTTGTTGGTCGTCGTCCAGAATATCTTCACGTCGCTCTTCAACTCCCATCTGTTCGACTTTCACGAGGGCTGGATGTACGTCATCGGCGTCGGCGTTGCCGGCGGCATGGTGATCCGCGCGCGGCAAGCTCGGCCAAAGGTGGGGGAAGCTGGTTCCTGAGCTCTCTCGCTGCTGGCAAGTCTTGACGAGATGGGCTATCAGCGCGGTCAGGTTGTAGACAACTGGATATCATCGGTCTGCGGATGACGCGACTTTCGCATCTTAACTCGCGCAATTTCCTGATCGCGCTCCACGACCTGCTGGCAACGACGGCAGCGTTGTTTGTTGCGTTCTACCTGCGATTCGAGGGCGGAGACCTCTTCTTCGCGCGTCTTCCGCTCCTGTTCCAGATCCTGCCTTACTTCCTCGCTTTCAGCGCCGTCGTGTTCTTCCTCTTCAATCTGACCACGACGAAGTGGCGGTTCATCTCGCTGCCGGACGCGCTGAACATCATCCGCGCCGCGACGGTGCTCGCCGTCGCGCTTCTCGTGCTCGACTACATCTTCCTGGCCCCCAACGTTCATGGCACCTTCTTCCTCGGCAAGGTGACCATCATCCTCTATTGGTTCCTGGAAATTTCCTTCCTGAGCGCGTCGCGGCTCGCCTATCGCTACTTCCGCTATACGCGGGTGCGGCGTCACGCCAGGATCGAGGATGCCGCGCCGACCCTGTTGATCGGCCGAGCGGCGGATGCCGAGGTGCTTTTGCGCGGTATCGAGAGCGGGGCGATCAAGCGCATCTGGCCGGTCGGCGTGCTGTCGCCGTCGAGCGCCGATCGCGGCCAGCTCATCCGCAGCGTGCCGGTGCTGGGCGGCATCGACGACATCGAGGACGTCATTGGCGACTTTGCCAAGCGCAACAAGCCGATTGCCCGCCTCGTGATGACGCAGTCCGCGTTCGAGCCCGAAGCCCATCCGGAATCGATCCTGATGCGCGCGCGAAAGCTTGGCGTGATCGTCAACCGCATGCCCTCGCTGGAGAGCGGCGACACGCCGCGGCTGACGGCCGTCGCGGTCGAGGATCTTCTGCTGCGCCCGAGCGAGAAGATCGACTATGCGCGCCTGGAAACCCTGATCAGGGACAAGTCCGTGATCGTCACCGGCGGCGGCGGCTCGATCGGTTCCGAAATCTGCGAGCGCGTCGTCGCCTTCGGCGCCGCGCGCCTCCTGGTGCTGGAGAATTCCGAGCCGGCGCTCTATGCGGTCACGGAAGCGCTTGCGGCGCGGGGGTCTGCGGCGACGATCGAAGGCCGGATCGCCGACATCCGCGATCGCGAACGCGTCATGCGCCTGATGGCCGAGTTCAAGCCTGACATCGTATTCCATGCCGCTGCGCTCAAGCACGTGCCGATCCTGGAGCGCGACTGGAGCGAAGGGGTCAAGACCAACATCTTCGGCTCGATCAACGTGGCCGACGCCGCACTCGCCGCGGGCGCCGAAGCCATGGTGATGATCTCGACGGACAAGGCGATCGAGCCGGTCTCGATGCTCGGCCTGACCAAGCGCTTTGCGGAGATGTACTGCCAGGCGCTCGATCACGATCTGTCGTCGCAGGTGGTAGCCAAGTCGCCGATGCGCCTGATCTCGGTCCGGTTCGGCAACGTGCTCGCCTCGAACGGCTCGGTCGTGCCGAAATTCAAGGCGCAGATCGATGCCGGCGGTCCGGTCACGGTTACTCATCCCGACATGGTCCGCTACTTCATGACCATCCGCGAGGCCTGCGACCTCGTGATCACGGCTGCGACCCACGCGCTCGGGGCCGAGCGTTCGAACGTCTCGGTCTACGTGCTCAACATGGGCCAGCCGGTCAAGATCGTCGATCTCGCCGAGCGCATGATCCGCCTGTCCGGCCTCCAGCCCGGCTACGACATCGAGATCGTGTTCAGCGGCATGCGGCCCGGCGAGCGGTTGAACGAGATCCTGTTTGCGTCCGAAGAGCCGACGGTCGAGATCGGAATTGCCGGCATCATGGCGGCGCGGCCCAACGAGCCGCCGATGCAGACCTTGCGCAAATGGATCACCGCGCTCGAGCTGGCGATCGCGCGCGACGATCGCGCCACCATCAGGACCATCCTGAAGGACGCCGTTCCGGAATTCGGGTCGACTGCGGCCTGACCATGCAGTCTCAAGGCAAGGTCGTCGTCGCGAGCCAGCATTATCCGCCGGATCCCAGCACCACGGCGGCGATCATGGCGGAGATCGCGTGCCGCCTTGCCGTGGGCCATGACGTCGTCGTGCTGTCCGGCACGCCCGGCGACTTGCCGGCCTCGCAGACCGGACCGCGCAAGCCGCGCGTCATCGCCGTCAAGAACCGGATGACCGGAAAGGCGGCGCTGGTCCGGCGCGCCCTGGCCGAGATCCTGTTTGCGCTGCGTACCTTTTTCGCATTGACGAAAGTGTTGAAGCGCGGCGATGTCGTGCTCACCGTGACCGCGCCGTTCATGCTGCCCTATGCGGTCGCGGTGGCAGCAAGGCTGAAGGGCGCGCGCTCGGCGCTGATCATGCACGATCTGTTTCCCGACGTGCTGGTGATGGCGGGCCTGCTCGAGCCCCGCTCGATCGTGACCCGCGTGATCCGTGCCGCGAACGCGTTCATGTTCCGCGCGCTCAATGCCGTCATCACCATCGGCCGTGATGCCGAGGGGCCGTTGCTGCGCTACCGCGGCATGACCCCGAACAAGATCCGTTTCATCCCGAATTGGGCGACCCTCGTTCCCGCGCCGCGTCCGGTCACAGCGGACAACCCTTTCCGCCGCGCGGTGCCGGCCTGCTTCATCGTCGGGCTGTCGGGCAATCTCGGTTTCACGCACGATCCGGAGATCGTGTTCGAAGCCGCGCGCCTGTTGCAGCAGGAGACGGACATCCACTTCCTGCTCTCCGGCTGGGGGATCGGCTTCGAGCGGCTGAAGCAGCTGCAGGCGGAATCGAACCTGACGAACGTCTCCTTCGTGCCGCGCGTCGAGGACGCCGAGCTCGAGGCGTTTCTTGCCGCCGCAGACGTCTGGATCATCCCCTATCGGAAGAACGTCGCGGGTGTGTCGGTGCCGAGTAGGTTCTATAATCTCCTGGCCGTCGGTCGTCCCGTGGTGCTGGTTTCGGAGCCGGAGGCGGAGGCCGCATTGACCGTGGTCGAAAACGGATTGGGCTGGGTGGTGGCGCCGGGGCGGCCCGAGGAGCTGGCCAACGCAATCTGCGCGGCGGCCGGCGCCGACGCCAGGGCCATGGCGGAGCGGGCGGTGAAGGTCGCGGCAAAATTCGATCGTGCCGCGGCCATGGATGCCTATGTTGGCGTGATCGACGAACTGTTACGCAATCCGGAGCTAGCGGGGCAACGATGAGCGAGCGAAAGCCGGTTGTGCTGGTGACGGGCGCCAGCGGCTTTGTCGGCCGCCACGTTGCGCCTGCCCTCATGGAGCAGGGGTGGTCGGTGCGTCGCGCGGTGCGCGGCTCCGAGGGGCTGGATGACGAGGTCGTCATCAAATCGATCGGTCCCGAAACCAACTGGCTGGCCGCGCTCGACGGCGTCGATGCCGTCGTCCACCTTGCTGCCCGCGTTCACCATAAGCACGATGAGCACGCGGTCGAGCTCTATCGCAACGTCAACATCGCCGGCACCCTGCATCTGGCGCGATCGGCGGCTGCGGCCGGCGTGCGCCAATTCGTCTTCATCAGCACCGTGCTGGTGCACGGCCGCAGCAATGAGGGCCGCGCGCCGTTCAGCGAGGACGATATCCTGACCCCGCGCGGGCTTTACGGCATGTCCAAGGCGGCTGCCGAGGCAGGTCTCAAGACGCTGGCGCGCGACAGCGACATGAAGATTTCGGTGATCAGGCCGCCGCTGGTCTATGGCGCCGGGGCCAGAGGAAATTTTGCGCTGCTTTGCCGGGCGGTCAGTCTCGGATTGCCGCTCCCGTTCGCTGCGATCCGCAATCAGCGCGCCTTCCTGGCCGTTCAAAACCTCTCGTCGTTCATCCTGCGCCGGCTCGCTCATCCCGATCCCGCGAGCAATTTCGAGATCTTCCTGATCGCCGACAAGGAGCAGGTCTCGACGCCCGAATTCATCGAGAGGCTGGCCAAGGCTGCGGGCAAGCGGCCACGGCTGTTTGCGGTCCCGCAGGATCTCTTGGGTTCGCTTCTCGGGTTCATCGGCCGCCAGGACACCCATGACAGCCTGATCGGCTCGCTCGAACTCAACGTATCGAAGGCGATCGCGACCGGTTGGCGGCCGGAGGTGTCGCTTGACGAGGGGTTGCGGCTGGCATTGTCCGATCAGGACGCCTGACAGCCGGCGGCGTCGTCTCAGCCCGCCCGCATGTGAGAAAACCTGTGCAGCACGAAGCCGACTGCGATCGCGCCTGCAAGCAGCGCCAGCGTGGTGGCCGTCATTGAGGAGGCCTTGATCGTGGCGAGGGCGAGCAGCGCAAGCAGGAGATTGAGTGCGAACACCTCGCCGACCACGCGAGACACCGTGAAGCCGTTGTCGGTGGCGCGCTGATAGAAATGCGTGCGATGCGCCGACCAGAACGGCTCGCGCCGCGCAATGCGCCGGAGCAGCGTGACGGTGGAATCGGCGAGATAGTACGCCGGCAGCAGCAGCGCTGCGGCGATTTGCTGATGCCACGCAAGCCCCAGCAGGCACCAGCCGAGCAGGAGTCCGATCGGCAGGCTGCCGACGTCCCCCAGGAACACCTTTGCGACGGGCCGGTTGAACGGCGCAAATCCGACCATGGCGCCGCACAGCGCCGCCGCGACCAGCGCCGCCGGCAACGGCAGGTCGCCGAGCCATCCGAGCAGGGCCAGTGCCGTGGTGACCGGGACCACCTCCGACACCGTCATCAGATCGAGCCCGTCCATGAAGTTGACGAGATTCACGAACCACACGCCGGCGATGAGGATGAGGCCGCGCTCGAACACAAGCGGCAGCGCCGGGATGATCCGTAGCGTATCCGGTGTCGTGAACACGACGGCTCCGACGGCAGCGGCCTGGAGCACGAGCCGAAGCAGCACGGGAAGCGGTTTGATGTCATCGGCAAAGCCGACCAGCGCAATCACCACCGTGGCGGCCACCAGCGCCGGCGGTATGGCGAGGCTCGACCAGGCTGCCCAGGAAAGCGCGACCAGGAGCGTCGCGCCGATCACTGCAATGCCGGCACCCTGCGGCGTCGGAATGCGGTGCGAGGAGCGTGCGTTCGGTCGCGCCAGCGCATAGCGCTGGAGCAGCGGGCGGCTGACCCAGGTGACGATCGCCGAAAGCAGCGCCGCGACCGCGGCCGCGATCAGCAGTGATCCTGTCGCAAGAAACGGCGTGCTCACTCCGGCACCCCTATCGGGGCCGATCCCTGCGCGGCTTTCTCCGCGCTGAAGATCCAGACCAGCCCGCCGAACGCTCCGACGATGAAGGTCACGGCACCGAACAGCAGCGAGACGTTGACGCCCTCATTGGCCGCAAGGCCTGCAAAACCGAAGGCGAGGCCCATGGTCGCTTCGCGCACGCCCCAGCCGGCAATCGAGATCGGCATCATCGTGATCAGCATCACCGGCGGAATGAGCAGGAAGATTTCGCCGAAACTGACGGGCGCTGCGATCGATTGCACGACGCACCAGGCGATCACCACCGCCAGGACGTGAACGCCGATCGACAGGATCGCAACGATGGGTCCGCGCGAGCGACTGAAGATCACGCGGTTCGCGATCACCGCGCAGGCGTGAATGTGGTGGGTGGCCCACCAGCGCTTCAGCCACGGCCAGTTCAGGGCCCCGAGCACCAGGAAACCGAGACCGGCCGCGAGCGCGGCAAAGTCCAGCAGCAACAGCGCCGAGCGTCCCTGTGCATCGTTGATGAGACGATAGCTCCAGGGCAGGCTGGCGACGATGACGACTGCGAGCGCGATCAACCCGATCGCGCGATCGACGAAAATGGAATAAGTCGCCGCACGCCATCCGGCGCCGGCGCGCGCAACGAGCCAGAGCCGGACCGCATCGCCGCCGATCGCGGAGGGCAGGGTCTGGTTGAAGAACGTTCCGATCACATTGTAGCGCATCGCGCGGGCGAGTTCGAGCGGCGCGCTGCACTGCGTGCTGATCTCGCGCCAGCGCAGCACGCCGATGAAGATCTGGAGGAACGTCACCGCGATCGCGATGGCGATCCAGTACAAACTGGTCACGGTGAACCGCGAGAACAGATCGGACGGATTCACCTTGCGCAGCGCCAGATAGAGCAGCGCCCCGGAGATCACGATTTTGGCAGTCGACAGCAGGATTCGGCGCATCTCGCCCGCGCTTGAACAGGGGGTTTCTAAGTAGGCGTAACCCGACGCCCTGCGCCGAATTCGGCCGCTTTGGTATGGTCTTGGCGCCTATCTTGCAATAGCTGTCGTGGAGGAGCCGTCGTGAGGGGGCGGGGTGGCTATTGCCGCCCCCTTGGGGTGGCGGCTAAAGAAGCCTCCGCGGACGAAAGATGCCTTGGGAACATGATGGCAGATCAGGCGATTTTGCTCACGGGCGCGGCCGGTTTCATCGGTTTTCACGTCGCCCGGCAGCTTCTGGCCGAAGGCCGGCCAGTCGTCGGGCTCGATAATCTCAACAACTATTACGATCCGGCCTTGAAGCGGGCGCGGCTGGACGCGCTGCAGCGGGATGGCGGGTTTTCCTTCGTCCAGGCCGATCTCGCCGATCGCGACACGATCGCGAACCTGTTTGCGCAGCGCCAGTTCGCGACCGTCGTGCATCTCGCAGCTCAGGCCGGCGTGCGCTACTCGATCGACCATCCGCAGACTTACGTCGATTCCAATCTTCAGGGCTTTCTCAACGTGCTCGAGGGTTGTCGGCACCATGGCTGTCGTCATCTCGTCTATGCCTCGTCATCCTCCGTTTACGGCGCCAACACAAAACTGCCATTTGCCGTCGAGGACAAGACCGACCATCCCGTGAGCTTCTACGCCGCGACCAAGAAGGCCAATGAGGTGATGGCGCAGTCCTACAGCCATCTGTACCGGCTGCCGGTCACGGGCTTGCGCTTCTTCACCATTTACGGTCCCTGGGGCCGGCCCGACATGGCCATGTTTCTGTTTGTAAACGCCATCGTGAATGGCAAGCCGATCCGGCTCTTTAACCATGGCAAGATGCGGCGCGACTTCACCTATGTTGACGACGTCACTCGAGTAGTATCCAAGCTGATTGATCGGGTGCCTGTGGATAATCCGGCCGCCGCAAATGCGCCGTCTCGGCTCTACAATGTGGGTAACCACCATCCGGAAGAGCTGATGCACATTGTCGGACTTCTGGAACGTGAGCTGGGCCGGACGGCAGTCAAGGAACTGTTGCCGATGCAGCCGGGAGACGTGCTGGAGACTTTCGCCGACGTCGGGGATCTGATGCGCGACACCGGATTCGCACCATCAACTCCGATCGAGACGGGTGTCCGCAATTTTGTCGGCTGGTATCGGGACTACTACAAGGTTTGAGATGACCATGGACAGACGCATTATCCCCCTGATCATGTGCGGCGGTGCCGGCACGCGGCTGTGGCCGGCTTCGCGCGAGGTGCGCCCCAAACAGTTTCTGCCACTGTTCGGCACGCGCTCGACGTTCCAGGACACGCTGATGCGCGTCTCCGATGGCACGCTGTTCGATCGTCCGATCGTCATCACCAATGCCGCCTATCGCTTCATGGTGCTGGAGCAGCTCGCCGAGATCGGCATCGAGGCCGATGTATTGCTGGAGCCGATGCGGCGTGACTCAGGCCCCGCGATTGCGGCTGGCGCTGCCTTTGCACAGAGTCGCGACAACGGGGCGATCGTGCTGGCGCTCGCCGCCGATCACGTCGTGCGCGACAACGCCGCGTTCATCGCGGCCTGCCGGCAGGGGCTGGTTGCCGCGGGCGAAGGGTACATCGTCACCTTCGGCGTCAAGCCGGAACGGCCGGCGACCGAATATGGCTACATCAACCCGGGTGAAGCGGTCGCGGGCGAGGTGCGCGCGGTCACGAAGTTCGTCGAGAAACCGGACGCGGTGAAGGCCACCGACTACGTCAATTCCGGCTATCTCTGGAACAGCGGCAACTTCATGTTCCCGGCGGCTGTCCTGCTCGATGAATATCGCAAGGTCGATGCGGCAAGCGTGCAGGCGGTCTCCGAGGCCGTCGCGAACGCCGGCCACGATCTCGGCTTCGTCACGCTGGAGCCGAAGGCGTTCGCTTCCGCCAAGGCGATCTCGGTCGACTATGCGGTGATGGAAAAGACCGCGCGCGCCGCGGTCGTTCCGGTGGCCTGCGGCTGGTCCGATGTCGGCTCCTGGCTTGCGGTGTGGGAGCTGTCGGAGAAGGACGCGCAGGGCAATGCCGCGCACGGCAGTGCCGTGTTCGAGGATTCGCGCAATTGCAACGTCACGACCGATCAGGCGCTGGTCGCGCTCGAAGGCGTCGACGATCTCGTCGTGGTGGCGACCGCCGACGCCGTGCTGGTGTCGCGCCAGAAGGATGCCGACGGCCTGAAGCGCCTCGTGACCAGGCTGAAGACGGTGGCCCCGAAGGTGACCGAGGAGCACCTCAAGGTGCATCGCCCCTGGGGCAGCTATCAGTCGGTCGACAACGGCGCGCGCCACCAGGTCAAGCGCATCGTGGTGAAGCCGGGCGGACGGTTGTCGCTCCAGAAGCATCACCATCGCGCCGAGCACTGGATCGTTGTTCGCGGCGCGGCCCGGGTGACCGTGAACGAGATCGTGAAGACCGTGCACGAGAACGAATCGGTCTACATTCCGATGGGCGCGGTGCACCGGCTGGAGAACCCCGGTAAAATCATGCTGGAACTGATCGAGGTCCAGACCGGCAGCTATCTCGGGGAAGACGATATCATCCGGATTGAAGACGACTATCAAAGGTCGTAACCAGCAACTCCGAATCACGTGATCCGGGCCCAGACACCGACGTCATTCGGCGCTAACTAAGGCCCGGGGAACGTGTAATTTTTTGAATCAAATCGTGTCCGGACCGCTATCTCGGCATTCGCCACAAATGT
This sequence comes from Bradyrhizobium sp. CB82, assembly GCF_029714405.1. Taxonomy (NCBI): domain Bacteria; kingdom Pseudomonadati; phylum Pseudomonadota; class Alphaproteobacteria; order Hyphomicrobiales; family Nitrobacteraceae; genus Bradyrhizobium; species Bradyrhizobium sp. CB82. Next base: position 3,272,668 of record NZ_CP121650.1, read on the forward strand.
GGCGCCCGTGCTAGGAGTGGCGCCGGGGATTTGGGTTGAATCGGGGTTCGATCAGATGAGTTCCAAAGGATCTGCACCGGCAAAGGCCGGCTTGCGCGTCGGCGTCATCGGCGCGGGCGTGATGGGCAGCAACCACGCGCGTGTGCTCGCGGGGCTTCCCGGCGTCAGCCTGGTCGGTGTGGTCGATCCCTCGCCGGCGCACCGCGCGCGTGCGACCGAGCTTGCCAATTGCCAGTGCTTCGAGACGCTCGATCAGCTCGTCGCCGAAGGCGTCGATGCCGTCACGGTCGCGGCGCCGACCCATCTGCACCACGAGATCTCGCTCGCCTGCATCGCCAGGAAGGTCCACGTGCTGGTCGAGAAGCCGATCGCATCTTCCGTGGAGGAAGGTCGCGAGATCGTCGCGGCCGCGCAGAACGCCGGCGTGACGCTGATGGTCGGCCATGTCGAGCGCTTCAACCCGGCGGTCGCCGCGGTCAAGCAGGCGATCGCAGGCGAGGACATCCTGTCGATCGCGATCACGCGCGTCGGTCCGTTTCCGCCGCGCATGTCGAATGTCGGCGTTGTCATCGACCTCGCCGTGCATGACATCGATTTGATCCGCTGGTTCACCGAGTCCGACATCGTCGAGGTGCAGCCGCAATTGTCGAGCGCGGTTGCCGAGCGCGAAGACATCGCGCTGTTGCAGTTCCGCACCGCCTCGGGCGTGCTCGCCCACATCAACACCAACTGGCTGACGCCGTTCAAGGCGCGCAGCGTGACGGTCGCGACCCGCGGAAAATACGTCATGGGCGATCTGTTGACGCGCCAGGTCACCGAATGCTTCGGCTTCAAGCCGGACGGCAGCTATTCGATGCGGCATCTGCCGGTCGGCCATGACGAGCCGCTGCGTGCCGAGCTGATCTCGTTCCTCAACGCGGTGCGCAACGGCGAAACGCCGGCGGTGACCGGCGATGAGGGCGTTGCGAGCCTCGAAATCGCCACGCGCTGCCTGGAGGCACCGAGCAGGCCTGCTGCGGCATCTTCGGCCCGCAAGGGGCCGCGCCGCGTCGCCGGCTGATCCGTCTCGATGTCGGCCACCCAGAATCTGCAAGACAACCCGCAAGGCGCCATGAACCAGCATCTGCGTTCCGATCCCATTCCCTTCATCGACGTCGGCGCACAGCGCCGCCGGCTCGGCCCTTCGCTCGATGCAGCCGTCACGCGCGTTCTCGACCATTGCCAGTTCGTCAATGGTCCGGAGGTGACCGAGCTCGAGAAGCAGCTTGCGGCCTATTGCGGCGCCAAGCAAGTGGTGGGCTGCGCCAGCGGCACCGATGCGCTGCTGATGGTGCTGATGGCGAAGAATGTCGGGCCCGGCGATGCCGTGCTGTGTCCGTCGTTCACCTTCATTGCAACGGCTTCGCCGGCGGCGCGAACCGGCGCTACACCGGTCTATGTCGATGTCGACGAGGCGACCTTCAACATGAGCGCCGAGTCCTTGAAGCGGGGCATTGCGACCGCCCGCAAGGCCGGGCTGAGGCCTGTCGCGATCATTCCGGTCGATCTGTTCGGGCAGCCGGCCGATCACGACGCGATCGCCGCGATCGCAAAGGCCGAAGGCCTGTTCGTGATCGACGACGCGGCGCAAAGCTTTGGCGCGAGCTACAAGGGCCGCAAGCTCGGCACGCTGGCGCTCGCGACCACGACCAGCTTCTTCCCGGCAAAGCCGCTCGGCTGCTTCGGCGACGGCGGTGCGATCTTCACCGACGATGACGAACTCGCGCACACGCTGCGCAGCATTCGCGTCCACGGCCAGGGCGCGGACAAATACGACAACGTGCGTCTCGGCCTGACCGGCCGGCTCGACACCATGCAGGCCGCGATCCTGATCGAGAAGCTCAAGATTTTCGACGACGAGATCGCGGCGCGCAACGAGGTGGCCGAGCGCTATGCGCGCGGCCTGTCCAACGTCGTCACCGTGCCGCGGCTTGCGCCCGGCTGCACCTCGGTCTGGGCGCAGTATACCATTCGCCTGCCTGAGGGCACGGACCGCGACGCCTTTGCCGCCGCGCTCAAGGCCCAGGGCGTGCCGACCGCGATCTATTATGCGAAGTCCATGCACCAGCAGACGGCCTACAGGCACTATCCGGTCGCCGACGGCGGCCTGCCGGTCTGCGAGAGCCTGTCGGAGGACGTCATCAGCCTGCCGATGCACGCCTATCTGGACGAAGCGGCCCAGGAGCGAATCATCGCCGCCGTGCGCGGGGCGATTGCGGGCTGAGTTTGCTTTCACCTCTCCCGCTTGCGGGAGAGGTCGGCGCGAAGCGCCGGGTGATGGCTCTTTCCTCTTGGGGGCTCTCGCTTGTGGAGACACCCAACCCTCCCCCGCAAGCGGGGGAGGGGGCGGACCTGCCTCGCAGTTCGCAACTCGACCTGATCTCGATTTCGCCGCTGTTCACCTCTCCCGCTTGCGGGAGAGGTCGGCGCGAAGCGCCGGGTGAGGGCTCTTTCCTCTTGGGGGCTCTCGCTTGTGGAGACACCCTCTCCCCAACCCTCTTCCGCAAGCGGGGGAGGGGGCGGACCTGCTTCGCAGCTCGCAACTCGACCTGATCTCGATTTCGCCGCTGTTCACCTCTCCCGCTTGCGGGAGAGGTCGGCGCGAAGCGCCGGGTGAGGGCTCTTTCCTCTTGGGGGCCATCGCTTGTGGAGACACGCTCTCCCCAACTCTCCCCCGCAAGCGGGGGAGCGAGCGGACTGTCGCCCCGGTTTGCACCTAGACCTATTCCTGACATGCTCTAGAACAGACGCATGCTCGGACGTATCTTCACAGTTGGCGGCTATACGCTGCTCTCGCGGCTGACGGGGTTTGCCCGCGACATCATGCTCGCGGCGATCCTGGGCGCGGGTCCGGTCGCCGACGCCTTCTTCGTGGCGCTGCGATTGCCCAATCACTTCCGCGCGATCTTTGCCGAAGGCGCCTTCAACGCCGCCTGGGTACCGGCCTATGCCCATGTCCATGGCGAGAAGGGCGAGGCGGCTGCAAAACTGTTCGCCGACCGCATCTTCACTCTGCTGTTTGCCTCCCAACTCGTGCTGCTGATCGTCGCCTTCCTGTTCATGCCGCAGGCCATGAGCATCCTCGCGCCGGGCTTCACCGAGGATGCCGCGCAGCGCGGTCTCGCCATCGCGCTGACGCGGATCACCTTTCCCTATCTGCTTTTGATCACGCTGGTGACGCTCTATGGCGGCATGCTCAACGTGATGCAGCGCTTTGCAAGTGCCGCGGCCGCGTCGATCTTCCTCAACGTCTCGATGATGATGACGCTTGCGCTGGCCGCCTGGTTTCCCAGCGCGGGGCACGCTGCGGCCTGGGGCGTGCTGATCTCGGGCTTCCTCCAGTATTTCCTGCTTGCGGGTGATCTCGCACGCCATGGCGGCCTGCCGCGCTTTGCGCCGCTCAAGCTCGACGAGGACGTCCGCAGCTTCTTCAAGGCGCTCGGCCCCGCGACGCTGGGCTCGATGGGCACGCAGGTCGCGCTGTTTGCCGACACCATCATCGCGACCTTCCTGCCCGCAGGCGCGCTGTCGGCGCTCTATTATGCCGATCGCCTCAACCAGCTCCCGATTGGCGTTATCGGCATCGCCATCGGCACGGTGCTGCTGCCGGAGATGTCACGGCGGATCACCGCCAATGACCATGACGGCGCGATGAAGGCGCAGCGCCGCGCGTTCGACTTCACGCTGTTGTTCTCCGTACCCTTCGTCGCGGCCTTCATCACCGTGCCCGAGGCGATCATGCGTGCGCTGTTCGCCCGCGGCGCGTTCTCGAAGGCCGATGCCGCCGCCGCGGGCGCCACGCTCGCGGCCTATGCCATCGGTCTGATCCCCTTCGTGCTGATCCGTAGCGCGGTCGCGACCTTCTATGCGCGCAAGGATACGGCGACGCCGGTTCGCGCCTCGCTGACCGGCATCGCGGTCAACGTCGCCTTGAAGGTCGCATTGATGGGATCGCTCGCCCAGATCGGTCTGGCGCTGGCGACAGCCGTCGGCGTCTGGACCAATCTGCTGCTGGTGCTCTTCTTTGCCATGCGGCGAGGCTTTCTCGTGCCGGACCGCGCCTGGCTGTTGTCGCTCGCCAAATTCCTTCTGACCGGAATCATCCTGGCCGCCGCCTTCTGGCTGATCGCGCGCTTCAGCGCAGCCACTTTTGCCTCCATGCAGGTCTTTCGGGACGAATTGACGCTGGTTCTGTTGGCCGTCGGGGGCGCAATCGTCTATGCGCTCGCGATCCTCGCGCTATTCGGTCGCGCCTGGCTGTTCTCGCTGGTGCGCAGCTAGGCGAACTTCAATAGATTCGTCGTGTCGGCCTGACGGAGGACGAGTTCGCGGAGCGAGGTGCTCGCCTCTAGGGTGCAATCGACATTCGTACATCCCTTGATTTTGTGCGATCGCTGTGCTATTCGCATCTGATGAACAGATCAGTGCGCATCGTCGACTTCAAACACATGACCCGCGTCGGCTGGGCCGTGGAAGGAGTCGCTCGCTAGGAGTTCGACGACGACATCTTTTCACCAGGCCCCGCTGGCATCGGACGGGGCCTTTTGTTTGGCCACGCTCCCTGCCGGCGCAAACAGCAGGAGCATGCGATGCCACCCCAACAGACAAACATCATAGCCGAGACCGAGCGCGATGCCGCAGGGCTCGGCCCCGACATTGCCATCGCATTGGCGAAAGACGCAACGGACCAGGCTTTGGTGGCGGCGCGACTCAATGCGTCGGTTGCCGCGCGGGACGACGCTTTGTCGGAAAAGGATGCTGCTGGACCAACGGATGTATCGACGCGGAGCGTCCCCGGCTTGCTCAAGCGATATTGGCGTGCGTTTCAGGGGTGGCGCGAACGCCAAAGATTACGAACCGCCTTGCAGGACCTGAGCGACAGGGAGCTGATGGATATCGGCTTGACGCGCGGTGAGATCGACTACATCACAGCTCAACGAGCTATCGATAGGCTTAGAGATAGCGCGACGCATCTATGGAGCCGTGGCGTGATATAACCGATCAACCGTCAGAAGCGGACAATGATGTCTCAATTGGGGTCGTTCGAGACAGAGGTAGCAAGCGCCCAGCCAAAATCGTATCGGGTAGTGGCGTAGAGCAACACCTTTCCGCGCAATTCGGTCCTCACAGCCGAGGGCGCTGGTCACTTTTCGCCAACTGACAGGGGCTAAAGCCGTTTGCACTGCCTCTTTTTCCACGGCAATATGCCGGCAAAACAACCATGAGGACGGGAAGAAAAAATGGCTGCTCCCATCAAGTTCGGCGTTGGCCAAAGCGTGCTGCGCAAGGAGGATGACGTACTGATCCGCGGCAAGGGCCGCTACACCGACGATTATGCGCCACACGCGGCCCTGCGCTGCCTGATGCTGCGCTCGCCGCACGCGCACGCCAAATATACGATTGATGTGAGCCGCGCCCGCGCGCTGCCCGGCGTCGCGCTGATCCTGACCGCCGACGACGTCAAGGATCTCGGCAATCTGCCGTGTTTGTTCAACCTCGAGACCGATCCGTTCACCGGCCCGCCCTATCCGATCCTGGCCAAGGACGAGGTCCGCCATGTCGGCGATTCCATCGCGTTCGTGGTGGCCGAGACCATCGATCAGGCCCGCGACGCGATCGAGGCGATCGAGGTGAAGTGGACGCCGCTGCCGGCGGTGACCGGCGTCGTCAACGCCGTGAAGAAGGACGCACCGCAGGTCTGGGCGGACAAGCCCGGCAACGTGCTGTTCGACGTCTCGATCGGTGACAAGGCCGCAACCGAAGCCGCCTTCGCCAAGGCGCATGCGGTCGCCGAAATCTCCATCGTCAATCCGCGCGTAGTCGCGAGCTTCATGGAGACGCGCGCAGCCGTTTGCGAATACGACGCCAAGCGCGACCATCTGACGCTGACGGTCGGCAGCCAGGGCAGCCACCGCCTGCGTGACATCCTCTGCCAAAACGTTCTCAATATCCCGACCGACAAGATGCGGGTGATCTGCCCCGACGTCGGCGGCGGCTTCGGCACAAAACTGTTTCCGTACCGCGAATACGCGTTGATGGCGGTCGCGGCGCGAAAGCTGAAGAAGGCGGTGAAATGGGCGGCCGACCGCTCCGAGCATTTCATGGGCGATGCGCAGGGCCGCGACAACGTCACCACCGCGAAGATGGCGCTGGCCGAGGACGGAAAATTCCTCGCGATGGATTGCGACCTGATGGGCGACATGGGCGCATATCTGTCGACCTTCGGCCCCTACATCCCCCATGGCGGCGCCGGCATGCTGCCGGGCCTCTATGACATCCAGGCCTTCCACTGCCGTGTGCGCACCATCTTCACCCACAGCGTTCCCGTCGACGCCTATCGCGGCGCGGGCCGGCCCGAGGCGGCCTATGTCATCGAGCGTCTCGTCGATGCCTGCGCGCGCAAGCTCGACATGACGCCCGACGCCATCCGTCGCAAGAATTTCATCCAGCCGAAGGCGCTGCCCTACAAGACCGCCACGGGCAAGGTCTACGATTCCGGCGACTTCGCCGCGCACCTGAAGCGCGCGATGGAGATCGCGGAATGGAAGGAGTTTCCCAAGCGTGCCAAGGCGGCCAAGAAGCAAGGGCTGATCCGCGGCATTGGCTTAGCGAGCTATGTCGAGATCTGCGGCGTGATGGGAGAAGAGACCGCCAATGTCAGGCTCGACCCCAACGGCGACGTCACCGTCCTGATCGGCACGCAATCGAGCGGGCAGGGCCACCAGACGGCTTATGCCCAGATCGTTGCCGAGCAGTTCGGCCTGCCGCCGGAGCGCGTGCATATCCACCAGGGTGACACCGACGAGATCGCGACCGGGCTCGGCACCGGCGGCTCGGCCTCGATCCCCACAGGCGGCGTCTGCGTGGAGCGCGCCACGGGCGAACTTGGCAAGAAGCTCAAGGAGTTCGCGGCGCAGGCGCTGGAGGCAAGCGCCGGCGACCTCGAGATCTCGGGCGGCGCGATCCGCATCGCAGGCACCGACCGCTCGATCTCCTTTGCCGATCTCGCCAAGCGTCCCGGCGCCGACCCCTCGAAGATGAACGGCAGCGCGACCTTTGCCAGCGCCGACGGCACCTATCCCAACGGCACGCATCTGGCGGAAGTCGAGATCGATCCGGCCACCGGCACGATCAAGATCGTCAACTACGTGATCGTCGACGATTTCGGCAAGACGCTCAATCCGCTCCTGCTCGCAGGCCAGGTGCATGGCGGCGCCATGCAGGGCATCGGCCAGGCGCTGATGGAGCAGGTGGTCTATGGCGCGGGTGACGGCCAGCTGGTCACCGGCACCTATATGGACTATGCGCTGCCGCGCGCGGCCGATGGTCCGGTCTTCGTGTTCGAGACCCACAACGTCCCCTGCAAGACCAATCCGCTGGGGGTGAAGGGCGCGGGCGAGGCCGGCGCGATCGGCTCGTGCCCTGCCGTCGTCAACGCCATCGTCGAGGGCCTCTGGCGCGAATACAAGATCGACCACATCGACATGCCGGCAACGCCGGAGCGGGTGTGGATCGCGATCAACGAGCATCGCCGCCGTCACAGCCTCTAATGCGTGATCTCCGCACGCGGGAATAAAAGCCCGCGGCGGGGTTCTATTCAGGGATGGGCCGTGCCTCCCGCAATGCGGAGCATGGGCCTCTCTTGAAACGTCTGCGAGCCCGGAGAAAATACCAAATGAAACGGACGATTGTTGTCGCGGGTGCCCTTCTGTTGGGGGCGGGCGCCGTGATGGCGCAGCAGGAGATTGCCGTTCAGCAGGACAATCTGATGCGCTCGCAGGCCAAGAGCCTGTATGACGTCATCCAGAAGATGTCGAAAGGCAACATTCCCTACAATCAGAAGCAAGTGGACCAGGCGCTTGCTGCACTGGAGGCGGATGTCGCCAAGATCGAGAAGACCTTTGAAGTCAATCCTAAGCAGGACGTCGTGAACGCGACCTACGGCGCGTCGCAAAAGGTCTGGCAGAACAAGGCCGATTTCGACTCCAAGATCCCGCCGGTGCAGAAAGCGATCGCCGACGCCAAGGTCCATAACGTCGCAACGCTGAAGGCGGCCTACACCCGCATCAACGACCGCTGCAACGACTGCCACGAGACCTATCGCGTGAAGCTGAAGTAGCGGTCTCGCGCTTCGCTCCTGCTCGTCCTGCGCGTTGCGATTGTCGGTCGAGCCCGAAAAAATTGGGAACCACCCTGCCGTGGTCCGGTTCAAGGCCAGTAGGGCAGGGTAACTGACATAGCGTGCAGCTCGCGCGCTGCTCTTCAGCGCGGCTCGCTCCTGACGCCATGCGCATCGTCGCGGTATGCCTTCACCTCCGATCGAGACATCGCGCTCTCGAATACGGCGATGCGAAGCTGCTCTCTCTCGTCGCTGCACTGCCTCAGCAGGAGGCGGCGCAGCTCGCGAACGCTCGCGTTTTCTTCGAGCGCGCGTTGCGCACGCGCGAGCAGGGGATTCGTCATGCAGTGATTGTGTCAGATTTCCTCTGAAGCGCCATCACCTATGTTACGCGGCTCTTCTCTTGGGAAAGGCTCATATGTCTTTCGGCCGAGGAACGCATCAGGCGTCGGCTGCCTCAAGACCTCCAGCGCGTCGCGCAAAGCGTTACGCACGTATTCGATGTGCGCCGTATCGCAGGGTAATGGATGATGGATGTCGCGTGGACCCGGCATAGCCGCGCTCCCTGTTGTGCAGGCGGGAGCGCAATCGGTCTCTCAGCCACCGACGCCTACGGTCAGAGCCTCGGCCGGTGATGTAGCGAAACGACCAGTTCCGCGAATGGTTCAAAACAAAATTGGCTCGGCCGGGTCGGTTTTTGCTGCGTCACGATCAAGCGAACGACTGGGCCTCTCCCGACCATTCCCGACATCAACACCAAAGCTTCAAATCCGTCGCGATTGCATGGGCTTGCCGAACAAACCGATCCATGCACATCGATCGTCGGATCGGGGTCAGGGCGTGCCATCCCGCGGCGAATGCGACTTCAGCCATCCTGTGCGTTTGGCCGCGGAAGCGTCGAGGCTCTGAGGGAGCGCTGTCACAGTGCCGAGGATGAGTTATCTTCAAGTCGAGCCGCTGCGTCGCGGATGAGCGCTGTTGGATGCTCGCGCATCTTTCACGATCGTTGCGACTGCGGAGCTTCGGCGACTGCGAGGATCTGAAATCATCAGCGAGACAGGCCATGACAAAACCGTTTCCTTCGAAGACCCATATCGGCAATCATATGCTGCATCCCGAAACGCTGATGCTGACCTATGGCTACGATCCGCAACTGTCGGAAGGCGCCATCAAGCCGCCAGTGTTTTTGACCTCGACCTTCGTGTTCAGGACGGCCGAGGACGGTCAGGACTTCTTCGATTTCGTCTCCGGCCGGCGCGAGCCGCCCGAGGGGATGGGGGCGGGCCTCGTCTATTCGCGGTTCAATCATCCCAACAGCGAAATCGTCGAGGACCGCCTCTCGGTGTACGAGCGCACCGAGAGCTGCGCGCTGTTTTCATCCGGCATGGCTGCGATCTCGACCACGATCCTCGCCTTTGTCCGCCCGGGCGACGTCATTCTGCACTCCCAGCCGCTCTATGGCGGGACGGAAACCCTGCTGACGAACACGCTTGCGCGCCTCTCGATTGGCGCGGTCGGCTTCGCCGATGGCATCGACGAGGCCGCGGTCAGGCAGGCCTCCGAGGAGGCCCTGCGCAAGGGCCGCGTTGCCATGATCATCATCGAAACCCCGGCCAACCCGACCAATGGCCTTGTCGATATCGCGATGATCCGTCGCGTTGCCGACGCGATCGGAAAGACCCAGGGACACACGCCGATCATCGCCTGCGACAACACCTTGCTCGGGCCGGTGTTTCAGCGGCCGATCGAGCATGGTGCTGATATTTCCTTGTACTCGCTGACCAAATATGTCGGGGGTCATTCCGACCTGATCGCAGGTGCCGCGCTCGGCTCAAAGGCGATCATGAAGGGCATCAAGGCGCTGCGCGGGGCCATCGGCACCCAGCTCGATCCGCATTCCTGCTGGATGATCAACCGGTCGCTCGAGACGTTGAGCCTGCGCATGGAGAAGGCCGACAGCAATGCGCGCCTCGTGGCGGACTATTTGCGCGACCACCCCAAGGTGGCGAAGGTCCACTATCTCGGTCACCACGAAGAGACGTCGCCGGCCGGACGCGTGTTTGCACGGCAATGCCTCGGCGCGGGGTCGACGTTCTCCTTCGACATCGTCGGCGGCAAGGCGGCGGCCGTGAAATTCCTCAACGCGCTGCAAATCCTCAAGCTGGCGGTGAGTTTGGGCGGAACGGAGTCGCTGGCCAGCCTGCCTGCGACCATGACCCATTCCGGCGTTCCCGCGGACATCCGCCAAAAGATCGGCGTCCTGGAGTCCACGATCCGGCTCTCGATCGGCATCGAAAACCCCTCCGATCTGATCGCGGACCTCGCGCAGGCGTTGGGTGCGGCTTAGCTGGTCGGGCGCGAGCCTAGCCATCCTTGTATTAGCCCGATCTCTTATGATGGTGCCGTTCCGTGAGGAATGGCCCAGCCCGGGTGACGGCCCGAGCTGGGTCGCCGTTCGATCGGATCGGTACCCATCGAAGCCTTAAGGGCTGTCCGACGTAGCGAGATCGCGACCGGCACTTCATCGGGACCCGAATGGTTGAACGAACTTGAGGTTCGCATAACAAGGGAGGGATCGACGAAGATGGGCAAGCATACCACGACCTGTGCCGGGGTCGATACCGGCAAACGGAAGCTTGATGTGGCGATCGAGGGCCGCCGCGAGCAGTTGCAGGTGGAGAACACGTCGGAAGGTCACGAGGCTTTGTTGGCGTGGCTGCGACAGCATCGCGTCAAGCGCATCGGCATCGAGGCGAGCGGCGGTTACGAACAGCCTGTCGTCGCTGAACTGCGACGCAAGCGGTTTGTGGTTGTGGTGTTTCAGCCGGCTCAGGTCCGGGCCTATGCCAAATTCCACTTGCGGCGGGCCAAGAACGATAAGATCGATGCTGCTCTTATCGCAGCTTGCACCGCAGCGGTGCGGAAGATCCATGCCGCTCCCGATCCTCGGTTGCGGCCATTCGCCGAGCAACTGACCATGATCGATCAGATCGGCGAGGATATCGCGCGCCTCAAGAACAGGATCGAGAGCTGCCGCAATGTAGGGATTAACCAGCTCTGGCATGAGGATATCGCGCGTTTGGAACAACGTGAGAAGGCCGCACTCAAGGCTCTGGTCGCCTCGATCTGCAAGCATCCCGACCTTGCCAAGAGGCTTGCGCTGATCAACAGCGTCGACGGCATCGGGCTGCCGACCGCCGTTGCCATCCTGGTGCGTCTGCCTGAGATCGGCCGGATCACACGGGAGCAAGCTGTCGCTCTCGCCGGACTTGCGCCCTATGACGACGACAGCGGCGACCAGGTCGGGGTTCGGCATATTGAAGGCGGACGAAAGCGGCTGCGTCGCGCCCTTTATACCGCTTCACTGGCTGCATCGTTTCGATGGAATCCACAGCTCATCGAGCTCTACCGCAGGCTGACCGCAGCCGGAAAGGAACACAAGCGCGCGCTCGTTGCCTGTGCCAGGAAGATGCTCATCTTTGCCAACACAGTGGTGGCTCGCGGCACGCCATGGTGCGGCGAACCGCCGGTGCGATCCTTCTCTGTTTCTTAGTTGGACCGGGACGAGTTTCTTCGTCCCGACCTACGGCCTCTCACGACGCCGCGCGCAGCGTCCGTCAAGGCTGGCCGTCGCTCGCCAGAACTCACCTTATCTGCCGCCAGGCCACGCCTTGACGGACGCGAGTACGGCGTCATCGTGGCGGGCTCGGATGATCAAAAGGGCGTAGAACACAGCCACCATTTAATGGTTGCTACTGGAAGACGAGTGCCGGAAGAAAACCTTTCGGTACATGTTTCGAGAGGTTCGATGATCTGAAGCAGAATGCGATGTCGCTGCTGTTCACCGAAGTCGCCGACATCTTCACGTCGGATCCGATGAACCCTGTTCGATGCATGCAGGGCTCGGAATGACCTCGTCGAAGCGGGGTGTGCTGTGTCTTCGGTTCACAAAACAGCCGGACGCTCCTACGGGCACCCGGCCTAGTTTCGTGGCAAGACAATGCTGCTTACTTCGTCACCTGGCCGCGGATCTCGCCGCCCGGGTTCGCCGCGGTGTGGATGTTGACATAGTACTTGCCGGCGAGCAGATCGGCGGCCTGCGCGTCGGTGAGCGTCGCTTCACCCTTGACGGGGCTCGTCGCCGCATTCGGGATCGCGACCGCGACGCCGGCATTCTTGCCGGCCTCGGCCGGGCCGTGGAAATGAGCGGCGGTCGCGGGGCCCGTCAGGCCGGAATAGGTAACGGTCCAGGAGAGTTTCTTGCTGGCGGCGTCATAGTCCAGATCGGCCTTGCCGGTGCCGCTGCTGGTCGTCGCAGGCACCTCGGACTTGGCGTCCAGCGTTGCCTTCAATTTCTCCGCGCAGGCGGGTCCGGCAAACGCAACGGCGGCCGTCAGCGCGAGCGTGGCAAGAAGGGGCTTGTTCATGGTTCTCTCCCTGTTGACCTCGAAAGGTGGCAAACGTCCAAACAGTGCGACTTGGAATTTATTCCCCTCCGCCGATCAAACCATCTAAATTAATCGTGGCTGGAGCGGCCGCGGCCGCGCCTTTAAGTTCGTCGGACATCGATGGATTCTACGAATGTTGCGACGAACAATCATTGCTGCGCTGCTCGCCACCGGTCTCGGCCTTGCGCTCTACTGGTGGCTCACGGCGCCGGTCGCCCTGGCACTGCCGGCCGCCTCGCGCGCGCCCGATCTTGCCAACGGGCAGGAGTTGTTTAACGCCGGCGGCTGCGCATCCTGCCATGCCGTGCCCAATCAGCCCGACCGCCTGCGGCTCGGTGGAGGCCTTCCGATCGGCTCGCCGTTCGGCACCTTCTATGCGCCGAACATCTCGCAGGATCCGACCGACGGGATCGGACGCTGGAGCGAGGCCGATTTCGTCAATGCGGTGATGAAGGGTGTCTCGCCCGATGGCGGGCATTACTTTCCGGCGTTTCCCTATACGTCCTACGCGCATGCGAAGGTGGACGATGTCCGCGATCTCTTCGCCTATCTGAAGACGCTGCCTGCCGTGTCGGGCAGGGTGCGCGATCACGATCTGCCGTTTCCGTTCAACATCCGCCGCAATGTCGGCGTCTGGAAATGGCTGTTCATGGACGGCACGCCGTTCGTGGCGGATGCCGCGCGCTCGCCGCAATGGAATCGCGGCGCCTATCTCGTGAACAGTTTTGGCCACTGCGCCGAATGCCACAGCCAGCGCAATCTGCTCGGCGGTCTCATCACCTCGCAGCGCTTTGCCGGCGGCCCCAGTCCGGAAGGCGAGGGCTGGGTGCCGAACATCACGCAAAAGGGCATTGGCGACTGGAGCGAGAACGACGTCGCCGATTTCCTCGAGACCGGCGATATGCCCGAGGGCGACAGCGCCTCCGGCGCGATGCGGCCGGTGATCAAGAATCTCGCCCAGCTCACGGCGGAGGACCGCGCCGCGATGGCCGAATATCTGAAATCGCTGCCGCCGGTCGAGGGACCCAAGCCGCCGCCGAAGCGGAAGGAGGGTGGCTAGTCTTGCTCCGTCGCAAGACCCTCATGGTGAGGAGCGCGGAACGGGCGTCTCCGGACGGTGCTTCGCATCGCCGGGCGAACCATGAAGGCCCGGATCTCACCCGCGGCCATCCTTCGAGACGCCAGCTTCTCGCGGGCTCCTCAGAGGCTGTGAATCTTTTTGACTGCTCGCAAGCGGTATAGCCGAAAGCTGGTGCTGTGTGATTCTCTTGCGGTGATGGATTCGCAGGAGGGATGATGGCCGCTGATGAATTGTTTGGGGATCTGCCGGAGCAGGCAAAGCCGCAAGCCGGTGCGGCGCCGCTCGCAGCGCCGCGACTTCGTGAGCCCCAACGCGATCAAATCGAGTTGCGAGCAGTGGATATCGAGAGCCTGATCGGGGAAGACCATCCGGTGCGCCTGATCTGGTCCTATGTCGAGGAACTCGACCTGAGTGAGCTGGAGAACCGGATCAAAGCGCGGGGCGATCGGCCCGGTCACCCCGCGACATCGCCGCGGCTTTTGCTGGCGCTGTGGCTCTATGCCACCAGCGAGGGCGTCGGCAGCGCGCGCGCGTTGGAGCGGCTTTGCGAGAGCCATGACGCCTATCGTTGGCTGTGTGGCGGGGTGTCGGTGAACCATCACACGCTGGCGGACTTCCGGGTCGGTTGCGCCGACCTGCTCGACCGGCTGCTTTGCGAGCATTTGGCGGTGCTGGCGAAGGTCGGCCTCGTCAATCTGGAAACGCTGGCGCAGGACGGTGTTCGGGTCCGGGCCAGCGCCGGGGCCGCTTCGTTCCGGCGGGAGGCGACGCTCGATCGGCACCTGGCCTTGGCTGAGGCGGTGGTGGAAGACCTCAAACGCGAGGTTGACGCTCGTTCGGATGCTAGCAATCAGCGCATGAAGGCCGCCAAGGAGCGCGCCGCGCGTGAGCGCAGAGCGCGCGTCAAAGCGGCGCAGACGGCGCTCGCCGAAATCAAGCAGCAGCGCAAGGAGCGCGAAGAAAAGCGCGGCAACGGCAAGAAGCCGAAAGAGCCGCGGGCCTCCACGACGGACGCCGACGCACGGGTCATGAAGATGGCCGACGGCGGCTTCCGCCCCGCCTACAACGTGCAGGTGACGAGTGCCGCCGGCCAGCCGATCGTCGTTGACATCAAGGTCTGCAACACCGGGTCCGACCGCGGCCTGATGCGGCCCATGCTGGAGCGGCAGCGCGCGCGTCCTGGCGGGTTGCCCAAGGACCATCTCGTCGATGGCGGCTTTGGCAGTGCCGAGGACATCGAGTGGGCGCACGCCGAGGGCATCGATATCTTTTGCCCGCCCACTCAATCCAAGCACGGCACCGATCCCCATCTACCGCGACGCGGCGACGGCCCGGGGGTGTTGGCCTGGCGTGCGCGCATGGCGAGCGAAGAGGGCAAGGCCCGATACAAGCCCCGGTCGATTTGCGAGTGCATACATGCCCGCTGGCGCAACTGGGACCTGCGCCAATTGACCGTGCGCGGCTTCGAAAAGGTCCGCGCCGTCGTGCTCTGGTACGCCCTCGCCAACAACATCCTGCAAGGCAACCGCCTCGCTAGCGCATAGAGGAGCGTTCATCGACATCCCCCAACCTCGCCACAGCCGCCCAGCCCACGCGTTGCCACGACGAGGAACTGCCACATCCTTCGATGACCACGCAAAACGAGAAAGATTGGCAAGCTCTCAGGATGAGGGGGAGAGTGCTTGTGATCCAGAAGGACTAACTGCCTCCAAACGCCTTGAAGGTGATGATGGTGAGGGTGTCCTGGATGCCCGGTAGCACCTGCACCTTCTCGTTGATGAAGTGGCCGATGTCGGTGTCCTTGTCGACATAGAACTTCACCAGGAGGTCGTAGTGACCCGCCGTGGAATAGATTTCGGAGGCGATCTCGGCTTCGGCGAGCGCGTTGGCGACCGTGTAGGACTGGCCGAGCTTGCATTTGATCTGGACGAAGAAAGGAACCATCGCGGTTGCTCCGAAGGCATGATTTGGCGGCTAATAGGGCAAAATCGGCCGGCTTTAGCAAGCGAACTTGCCGGTCTCGGGCGCAGGCAAGCTTGCTGCCCCCCGGTATGCGGGTTACAGCATGATCCGGACCCGCGCGTTAGCGCAAGGTGGGCACCGGTTTTCCGAAAGGATCATGCTCCAAGGAAAGGACAGACCATGGCCCCGATCCAGCAAAAAGCCGCGCCATGACGCCCACGGCGCTGACCATCGCCGGCTCCGATTCGAGCGGCGGCGCCGGCATCCAGGCTGACCTGAAGACCTTTGCCGCGCTCGGCGTCTATGGCGCCTCGGCGATCACAGCGCTGACCGCGCAAAACACGAAAGGCGTGACAGGCATTCACGCGGTGCCCGCCGACTTCGTGACCGCGCAGATCGATGCGGTGTTCTCCGATCTCGACGTCGGCGCGGTCAAGATCGGCATGGTCGCGCAGGCGGCCAGCATCGATGCGATCGCCTCCAGCCTGATACGATGGTCGCCGCGGCATGTCGTGCTCGATCCCGTGATGGTCGCGAGCTCCGGCGACCGGCTGCTGGCGGCCGAGGCCGTCGAGGCGCTCCGCAAAGAACTCATTCCGCTCGCATCGGTGATCACGCCGAACCTGCCCGAGGCTGCCGCGCTGCTCGACGAGCCGGTGGCGGTGAGCGGGGCCGGGATCGAGAGCCAGGGGCGCCGCCTGCTCACGCTTGGTTGCCGCGCGGTGCTGATCAAGGGCGGACACGGGCAGGGCGCCGAGAGCATCGACTATCTCGTCACGGCGGATGGGGCGACTGCGCTCGCCGCGCCGCGCGTTGCGACCCAAAATACCCATGGCACCGGCTGCTCGCTGTCCTCGGCGGTCGCGGCTGGTCTCGCCAAAGGCGAGGACCTCGCGACGGCCGTGCGCAACGCCAAGGCCTGGCTCAGCGCGGCCATTGCGGCCGCCGACCGCTTCAGCGTCGGACACGGCCACGGACCGATCCATCATTTCCACCGGATCTACTGAGCGCCGCGATTAACCAACACGCGGGCTGTCCATCCGGAGTCTTGCGGGCCGCATCGCTTCGCCATGTCGCCAGATTGTCGCACGCGGCTGGTATCCGCTGAGGGCGCGAGGCGAAACCTGATTCGTATTTGTACACGCCTCGCAGGTTCAAAATCGTCATCCCCCTGTCACGGGACATTGTTACAGGCTGATGCATGGGAAGTTACGATATGAGTGACGAGAGTCCCGAACGGCGCTTCCGGACCTTGTTCATCTCCGACGTTCATCTCGGAGCCCGCGGTTCGCAAGCCGATCTCCTCCTGGACTTCCTGCGCTACCACGATGCCGACACGATCTATCTCGTCGGCGATATCGTCGATGGTTGGGCGCTGAAATCGGGCTGGTACTGGCCGCAATCGCATAACGATCTCGTCCAGAAGCTGCTGCGCAAGGCGCGCAAGGGCGCCAAGGTCATCTACATTCCCGGCAATCACGACGAGTTCCTGCGGAATTATTACGGCACGCATTTCGGCGGGATCGACGTCGTCGAGAACACCGTCCACACCGGCGCTGATGGCAAGCGTTATCTCGTGATCCACGGCGACATCTTCGATCTCGTGGTGCAGAATGCGCGCTGGCTCGCCCATCTCGGCGACAAGGCCTACGATTTCGCGATCCAGGTCAACCGGCTCGTCAACTTCTTCCGTCGCGCGTTCGGCGTGCCTTATTGGTCGCTGTCACAATGGGCCAAGCTGAAGGTCAAGAACGCCGTCAACTATATCGGCGCGTTCGAGCAGGCGCTTGCCGCCGAAGCACGGCGCCACGATGCCGACGGCGTGATCTGCGGCCACATCCACTATGCCGTGATCCGCGACGAGAACGGCATCCGCTACATGAATTGCGGCGACTGGGTCGAGAGCTGCACCGCGCTTGTCGAGCACGACGACGGTCATTTCGAGATCATCACCTGGGCCGATCAGTTGCGAAAGGCCGCGCCAGTCGTGCCGGTGGCCGCAAGAGCCGCGTGATGCGCATCCTGGTCGCGACCGACGCCTGGCACCCGCAAGTCAATGGTGTCGTTCGGACGCTGACCAAGCTCGCCGACGCTGCCAAGGCGCTGGACGTCGAATTCAGCTTCCTCACTCCGCAATCGTTCCGCACCTTCGCGATGCCGAGCTATCGCGACGTGCGCCTCGCGATGCCGCGGCCGGCGAGAATTGCGAAGCTGATCGAGGAGGCGCGTCCCGACAGCATCCATATCGCGACCGAAGGGCCGATCGGGCTCATGGTCCGCCGTTACTGCCGGCAGCGCAAGCTGCCGTTCACGACGAGCTTCCACACCCGCTTTCCCGAATATGTCCGCGCCAGGGTGCCGGTTCCGGGATCGCTGATCTGGCGGGCGCTGTGCCGTTTTCACGCCCCCAGCCACGCCGTGATGGCCGCGACCCCGGCGCTGGCGCGCGAGCTCAGCGAGCGCGGCTTTGACAAAGTGGTACTGTGGCCGCGCGGCGTCGACAACAAGCTGTTCTATCCCCGCGCCATCGACCTCTGCTTTCCTGCGCCGGTATTTTTGTGTGTCGGCCGGGTCGCGGTGGAGAAGAATCTCCAGGCGTTCCTCAACCTCGATCTGCCCGGCACCAAGGTGATCGTCGGCGACGGTCCGGCGCGCGCAGGCCTCGAGCAGGCCTATCCCCAGGCGATCTTCCTCGGCGAAAAGCACGGCGAGGCGCTGGCCGAAATCTATGCGGCGGCCGACGTATTTGTGTTTCCGAGCCGGACCGACACGTTTGGCCTCGTGCTCCTCGAAGCGCTGGCGAGCGGGCTGCCGGTCGCGGCCTTTCCGGTGAAGGGGCCGCGGGACGTGATCGGCGATGCGCCGGTCGGTGTGCTGGAGGAGGATTTGCGCAGCGCCTGCCTCGCCGCGCTCGACATTTCGAGGCAAGCCTGCGTCGAATTCGCCGCCAACCATACCTGGGAGGCATCCGCGCGCGCCTTCGTCGACAGCATCCGGGCCGTCGGCGCCGTGTTGCCGCATGCCCACGGGCCGGAACAGCCGCGTTTCGTCGCCTGACGCGAAGAATCCCTCACGCGGCGGTGTCTTCCCAGCCGTGGTCGGCCGGGATACAAATTGCCCATGACGGAACAGCCCCTCCCGGTCGGACCTGCCGACATCGATGCCGCAGCGCGCGTGATCGCGCCCTTCGCCATCCGCACCCCGCTTTTGTCCTTCCCCGTGCTCAACGAGCGCGTCGGCGCGAAAGTGTTCCTGAAGCCGGAGATGTTGCAGCGGACCGGCTCCTTCAAGTTCCGCGGCGCCTTCAACAAGGTGTCCTCGATT
The DNA here is from genome assembly GCF_029714405.1 of Bradyrhizobium sp. CB82. Classification (NCBI taxonomy): domain Bacteria; kingdom Pseudomonadati; phylum Pseudomonadota; class Alphaproteobacteria; order Hyphomicrobiales; family Nitrobacteraceae; genus Bradyrhizobium; species Bradyrhizobium sp. CB82. The sequence goes on from NZ_CP121650.1 coordinate 3,291,641, forward strand.
CCGCAGGACAAGCGCAGCGGCGGCGTTGTCGCGTTCTCCTCGGGCAACCACGCCCAGGGCGTGGCGGCGGCGGCAAAGATCCTCGACATGCAGGCGACCATCGTGATGCCGTCGGATGCGCCGCTCTCCAAGCGCGAACGCACCAAATCCTATGGCGCCGAGGTCGTGCTGTACGATCGCGACCGCGACGATCGCGAAGCGATCGCGCGCGGCATCGCCGAGAAGCGCGGCGCGACGCTGGTCAGGCCCTATGACGATCCCTTCGTCATCGCGGGGCAGGGAACCGCCGGCCGGGAGATCGCCGAGGACATGGCGGCGCTCGGCATCGCGCCCGACATGGTCGTGGCGCCAGCCTCGGGCGGCGGCCTGATTGCCGGCGTCGCGACCGCGGTGAAAGCGCGCTATCCGCAGGCCCAGCTCGTCGTGGCCGAGCCCGAAGCGTTCGACGATCACAAGCTTTCGCTCGCCGTAGGTCACCGCGAGGCGCATGCGCCCGCCGGCCGCACGATTTGCGATGCGCTGATGGCGCTGATCCCGGGCGAGATGACTTTCGCCATCAACGGAAAGCTGTTGTCGCGTGGCGTCACCGCCTCCGATGCGGAGGTCGGTGCGGCCGTCGCGTTCGCCTATCGCGAGTTGAAGCTGGTGGTCGAGCCCGGCGGTGCCGTTGGCCTTGCCGCGCTGCTCGCCGGCCGCCTCGATGCCGCCGGCAAGAACGTCGTCATCGTGCTCTCGGGCGGCAATGTCGATGCCGACCTGTTCGCCGAGCTCGTGGCCTGACGCCGCGCTCGCTTGCTGAAATCTGAAACCAAAGCATGATCCGGAAAACTGTGAAGCGGTTTTCCCTCGCGACAAACGCGGAACGCTTTTGCGCGGAGATGATGCGCAAACAACAACCTAAAGCGCGATGACGATTCATCCTGATCTCATCGCGCTTTAGGGAAGGGCGGAGCATCGCTGCTCCGCCTTTCGTCGTTTTGCGGTCGGTGATGATCAGTGCATGAAGCCGACGCGGCGATTCACGCCGGCGTTTGCCGGCGCCCGATTCATCGTCTGGGCATATTGCGGCTTGAAGTTGGTGTTCATCGCGCCGCCGCCTGTCCGGCTCGGCACCGTGTTGAGCTGCGGACGGTTGGTCTGCACCTGGATGTTGTTCGGCGCATTGTTCTTGGGCTTGACGATACCGGGATTGCCGTTGTTGGCGCGGATCGTCTGGTTTTGCGTCTGGACGTTGTTGGTCTTCACGTCGATGTTCTTGATGTCGACGTTCGAACCGCCCTTGCCCACGCTCGTCACCTTCAGGGTCACGAACTTGCCGTTGTTGCTGTTGCCGGTATTCGTGGTGTTGCCGGTCGCTGGGAGCGTCACGATCTTGCCGACGGTGCCGTTGTTTGTCGTGCCGTTGGTCGGCGCGGGCAACGTGACGATCTTGCCCGGGAGTTGCGACGGCGTGGTGTTGGGCTGGTTGCCGGACGGTAGCGTGCCGTTCTGGCCGCCGTTGCCGAGCTTGCTGATGACGTTGGTGTCGATCGGGATCGGCTTGTTCTGCACGCCGCCATTGCCCTGCTGGATGAGCGGGATGTACTTGGTCGGGCCGAGATTGCCGAGCTTCAGCGTCGGCGCGATGGTCTGCGGCGCGAGGAAATGCGTCGCCTGCATCAGCGGGATCTACTTCGGCTCTATCTGGAGCTTCAATGCCGGCGTTGCATAGGGGCTGCTCGCGTAGCTGTCGTAGAAGGTCTTGTAGGCGAGGGGCGAGTTGGCAAGAACGGCCTTGTGCCAGGCTTCCGCCATCAGCAGGTTGGCGAGCAGCCAGCGGATGTGGTCGCATAGCGGGTCGTGCGGGTACATCCGGACGAACTCCTGATAGTACTCGGGATTGCCCTCGGAGAGCACGTAGTCATAGGCCTGACGCGCCGAGCGGCTCGGCAGGTTGGACGCCACCTCCACGACCGGCGCCTTCACCGGCGGACGGTCGGCGGCGACAGCGGTATCACCGAAGAAATAAAAGTCGCTCGTCAGCGACGAGCTTTCCCACGGCGTCTGCGCGCCATCGGTGGTGTGGTTCACCTCCAGCCGCACCCGCTTGAACAACTGCTCGATCGGCACATTCGGCTCGCGCGCGACGCTCAGGAAGGCCTGGGTGTAGGGGCTATGACCACCCCTGCCGTCGAGCGCTTCCGCGCCCGGCGCGGTCGAGTAGCCCACGATGGAGCCGTTCGGCGCGTCGACGATGGCAAGGCCGCGATTGGCATCGGTCAGGGATGGGAACGGATTGTTGCGGCAGGCATCGAGAATGACGATGCGCATGCGGCTCGGGATCGTCTCCAGCGTCGACATCACGTCGACGAGGCGGACCGAATTGTTGACGAGCTCGGTGGGGCTCGAGACTTTTGCATCCACGGGCACGAGATAGTTCTCGCCGGCAAGCTGCACGCCGTGGCCGGCGTAGTAAACCATCGCAACGGTGTTCGGGCCGTGCGCGGCGACCTTGGCGGAAAAGTCCTGCACGACGCGGAGCATGTCGTTCTGGGTCAGGTCGGTCGCGGAAATCACTTCGAACCCGGCCGAGTTCAGGAACTGCGCCATCGATTGCGCGTCATTGTCGGGGTTCGCGAGCTGCGGAGCGTTCTGGTAGTTCGAATTGCCGATCACCAGCGCCACCCGCTGCTCCGGGCCTTGCAGCGCGGGCTGGCGCGACATTGCCCTGCTGGACGACGGTGGTCTGCGCGGAAACGGGGCTGCACGCGATGCCGAACAGGCTTCCAAGCAGGCCCGCATACATCAGGAACGACTTCAAACGGAACATAAGCGTGCTCCCTCGGGGCTAATCTCGATGCGAGATTGGTTGCGAGGACGCTAGACCGCGTTCAGGTGAGGGGTACGTGATGCCCATCACGATGGAAGCGGACGTGATCTGAGTCACGCATGCAACCGGTCGTGGTCAGGGAAAGCTCCTGACGACCTCGATCAGGCCGACAATGGCGGCGTTGAACGCGTCGAGGTCATCTGCGGGGATCCAGTATTCCAGATGGGACCGGCTTCCTGCACATCGTACTTGTCGATGTAGCTCCGCTTGATCCGGAAGCGCGTCACGAAGCCCGCGCCGCTCGCAGGCACATTCCAGTCACGCGCGATCTTGATGGCGTAGCCCTCAGTCAGCACCGGGTAGAAGATTGGCTGGTCCGGCAGACGCGGCGGAAAGGCGCGCATGCCCGTTTGCTCGATTAACTCAAGCTCCTTCGGTCCAACCGGACGCCAGAGGATGAGTGTGTCTTCATCAGTGTTGGACCTGTTGGACGAGAGCATCGGTGCGAATCAAAGCCGTCAGCCTACCGTGACGGTGCTCAATTGCTATTGTCGGGAGAGGGCAAACAGCCGCGCCTGCGAACTACGCAATGATGGCAGATTACCCCTGATTTGCCCGACGTGTCAATCTATTTCGGATAATGCGCAGTGCACGATATCCGTGCTCCCCGCTCCTTTGCATGGGGTTGTTTTCGCAATTTTGACTCGGCGCCCGCCCGAGAGCGTCCTTCAGGAGAAAAACGCGATCTTCTCGGCCTGGGTCATGCGACGGATCGGCGCCAGTGGATCGTTGGCAGGGGGGCGGGGCTTTTGCAGCATGCCGCTCGCAAGGATGGTCGCCCCGAGCGACGGCTCCGATAGCGGCGAGGGCATGGGAAGGGGCGATGCCTGTAGCGTGGCCGTGGCTTGCAGGGGCGTCTGGGCTTCGACCGGCGCTGGACGCTCCAGGACCGCGACTGCGGGATCGAACGCTGCGACAGGTGCAATCGGCTCGGCTGCGATTGGCTCGGGCAAAGCGGGCTCTTGCAAGACTGATCCTGGCAAGCCTGGCTGGGACAAGTCCGGCTCGGCGGCGACGGGCTCCGCGATGGGGGCTGCCGCTTCGGCCAGTTCGCTCGCCTCGTCGAACTCCGGGTCGGGCGCGGCCATCTCCAGCGCGATCCGCTCGAGAATAGCTTCGTCCTCAGCCTCTGCTGCGGCATCGATCGCGAACTCGTCGACAGCCTCTGCAATGGGGGCAGGCTCGGCGGCGCTCTGTTCGATCGCGACGTGGCCTTCTGCGACCTCGGCCAACTCGGGCTCGCTGCCGACTTCCATCGCCTCGTTGATCGCCATCTCCTCGGCGTTCTCGGCCGCGGTAACGGTGTCCTCGGGCTCGGAAACGGCTGCGACCTCCTGCGGCATCTCCGCTGCGGGCGGCTCGCTTGCCGACATCGCCGTCTCGGCGTCCGCAGACGGCACTTCCATCGTCGCGGGCATCTCCGGCGCCGGAGCAGGCGAGGGGTGAGCAGCCGCGGCGGCTGGGGCCGCGTTGTCCGCCGTCTCGACCCGCTCGATATGGTCCCTGAGCAGATCGAAGGCGGCCTTGAGATCGGTGCGGGGATCGATGGTCGAAGTCTGACCGCAGGCGGCCTCGATGGCCGCAAGTTGCGAATCAATCAGGTCGCAGATGCGCCCGTCGGCGCCGATCTCGCGCCAGCGCCAGGAGATCTCCTTGATGATGCGCACACCGCGATGGATCGGCCCGAGGCTGCTCTCGAGCAGAGCGGGATCGAAGGCCGCGATCGCGATCGTCTCGGCCTCGCGGATGGCGCGACGGATCGCCACGAGCGCTTCTGGCAGCCGGTCCTCGACGACGGGTTGGCGCTGTGCCGCAAGGGTTTCCTCGATTTTTGCGACCGCATCGAGCACCATGCGCGTGTCCGCATTGCGGTTGCGCTTGGCGTATTCGCCGAGGAACCAGCGGCCGCGCGCCGTCTCCATGAAGGCTTCGCGGATCGCATCGTAGTCCTGCTCGTTCGGCTCGGCCGCGCGGGCAGACATAGGCGAGAGGGCGAATGCTTCAGTGGCCATGGCGATCTCGTCGCGCAAATCAGTGCGCGTTACAGTAACGATCATCACGATATCGACCGAATCGCAATTGAATTGATGTCGCCCGAATCACAAATCCCCATTGCAACAGCGCAAGGCCGGCGATTCGCCGCGCGCCTGGCGCTGTTCTACAGCGTGTCGTTCGCCATCCTCGGCACGCATACGCCCTTCTTCACGGTGTGGCTGAAGGCGGTCGGCATCGAGCCGGCCTGGATCGGAATCATCGGCGCTGTCCCTGCGGTCACGCGATTCACCACGCTCCTCTTCGTGACCGGCCTTGCCGAGCGGCGCCAGGCCGTGCGCGCCGCGTTGATCCTGACCGCCTTCGCATCGGCGGCGGGCTTTGCGCTCCTCGGCACGCAGCATCAGCCCCTGCCGGTGCTGCTGCTCTACGTCGTCACCTGCTGCTTCTGGACGCCGTTGCTGCCGCTGACGGACGCCTATGCGCTGCGCGGCGTCGCCCGCTACAAGCTCGACTATGGGCCGCTGCGGCTGTGGGGATCGGTGGCTTTCATCGCCGGTGCGCTCGCTTGCGGGCTGCTGGTCGACGTGATCGCGGCGCGTGAATTGATCTGGATCATCGTCGCGCTTGCCGTGCTCACCGCCTTCACCGGCCTTTCGCTTCAGCCACTGGATGAGACGCGACGAAAGAGCGCAGCCGCGCATGGCGGCAAGCGCCTGCTGCGCGATACGAGCTTCCTCGCGATCGTCGCCTCGGCGGCGCTGATCCAGAGCAGCCATACCGCCTATTACACCTTTGCCTCGATCAACTGGCAGGCGCATGGGCTCGGCGGGCTGACGATCGCCGGCCTGTGGGCGCTCGGCGTGCTCGCGGAGATCATCGTCTTTGCGGTGTCGCCGCGGCTTTCGCTGCATCCTTCGCTGCTGGTGGTGATCGGCGGCTTGAGTGCGGTGGCGCGCTGGTCGATTACCGCGCAGGAGCCGCCGGTCGCGCTGCTCGCGATCGTTCAACTCGGGCATGGGCTTAGCTTTGGCCTCACCCAGGTCGGAGTCATGAACCTGCTGGTGCGTCACGTGCCCGCGCATCAGATGGCGCGCGGGCAGGGCTACTATGCAGCCACCAGCGGGTTGCTGAGCTCGACGACATCGATCATCTCAGGCGCGATCTACGCGCGCTATGGCGAGGCGCTGTATTACCTGATGGCCGCGATGGCCGGCACGGGCGCGCTGCTGATGTGGACCGCGCGGCACCGGCTCATCACTCATCCCCAGAGCGAGGCCTCCGGCGGATAGACGAGGCTTTCCTCATAACGCAAGCCGTGATCGCGATCCCTTGCCAGCAGCAGCGGCCCGTCGAGATCGACGAACCGCGCCTGCGGCGTCACCAGCATCGCCGGCGCCATCGACAGCGAGGTCGCGACCATGCAGCCGACCATGATCTCGAAGCCGAGCGCCTGCGCCGCATCGGCCATCGCGAGCGCCTCGGTCAGGCCGCCGGTCTTGTCGAGCTTGATGTTGACGGCGTCGTAGCGCTCGCGAAGCGGCGCGAGCGAAGTGCGGTCATGCACACTCTCGTCGGCGCAGACGGCGAGCGGCCGCTTGATGCGCGCCAGCGCCTCGTCCTGGCCGGCTGGCAGCGGCTGCTCCACCAGGGTGACGCCGACCTCGGCGCAGGCGGCCAGGTTTTGCTCCAGATTGGCCGATGTCCAGGCCTCGTTGGCATCGACGATCAGCTCCGATTCGGGGGCGGCCTTCCGTACCGCGGCGATCCGTTCGGGATCCCCCTCGCCGCCGAGCTTGATCTTCAGGAGCGAGCGGTGTGCGACCTTGGCCGTTGCTTCCGCCATTGCCTCGGGGGTACCTAACGAGATCGTGTAGGCGGTGGTGCAAATCCCCGGCGCCGGGCGGTCGAGCAGGTTCCAGGCCCTCAAGCCGGCCTCCTTGGCCTCCAGGTCGATCAGGGCGCAGTCCAGGGCGTTGCGGGCCGCCCCCGGGGCCATCGCGGCTTGCAGGGCGCGCCGGTCCAAATCGCCCCCGACCGCCTCCTGCATGGCCTGGAGCGCCCTCAGCGTCGCCTCCGGGGTCTCCCCATAGCGGGCGTAGGGTACGCATTCGCCGCGGCCGGTGAGGTCACCCCGGCTTATCTCGGCCACGACGGTCACCGCCTCGGTCTTGGCGCCCCGGCTGATTGTGAAGCGGCCGGCGATCGGGAAGTGCTCGATTCGCGCTGCCAACATTGGAAGTTTGCTGGAAGTCATTTAGAACTCTGGCAATTTCTGAACCGGCTGGCTACCTGATGCAACTAACTATGGCCGGTTGGGGATACCTTCTTCAAGGTAAGGGCGCGTGCGCAACCATCTCTTCTCATCCGCCCCCTTCGTTAGGGAGCGGACCTCTTGAACGGCGATCCAAAGCTGGAGCGGATTGCCAGGGGCAACGCGCTGGCACTTTGCGCCACGGGAACCTGGACCGCGAGCTTCGCGCCGGCCCTCGAGCGGATGGTGGCTGACGCCGAGAAGCTCGCCGGCAGCCGGCCGAACATCTTCATCGACGTCTCCGAGGTCTCCAAGCTCGACACCTTCGGCGCCTGGCTGATCGAGCGGCTGCGCCGAAGCCTGACCCAAGGCGCCGTCGAGGCCCAGATCGCGGGCCTGTCGGCGAATTATTCGAGCCTGGTCGACGAGGTGCGGCGGGTCAAGGCGGCGCCGGTCATCGAGACCGGTGCCATCACCATTGCCGGCATGCTGGAGCAGATCGGCCGTGGCGTCGCCGGCCTCGCCTCGACGGTGACCGCTCTCGTCGACATGCTCGGTGCGGTGCTCGCAGCCAGCGGTCGCGTGCTGATCCGGCCGAGCTCGTTCCGCCTCACCTCGACCGTGCATCATCTCGAGCAGGTCTGCTGGCGCGCAGTGCCGATCATCGTGCTGATCACCTTCCTGATCGGCTGCATCATCGCGCAGCAGGGCATCTTCCATTTCCGCAGGTTCGGTGCCGATATTTTCGTCGTCGACATGCTGGGCGTCCTGGTGCTGCGCGAGATCGGCGTCTTGCTGGTCGCGATCATGGTCGCGGGACGTTCGGGCAGCGCCTACACCGCCGAGCTCGGCTCGATGAAGATGCGCGAGGAGATCGATGCTCTGCGCACCATGGGGTTCGATCCGATCGAGGTGCTGGTGCTGCCGCGCATGCTGGCCCTGGTACTGGCGCTGCCGATCCTCGCCTTCCTCGGCGCAATGGCCGCGCTCTATGGCGGCGGGCTCGTTGCCTGGCTCTATGGCGGCGTCGATCCAGAAGCCTTCCTGCTGCGCTTGCGCGACGCAATCTCGATCGATCATTTCATCGTCGGCATCGTGAAGGCGCCGGTGATGGCGGCGGTGATCGGCATCGTCGCCTGCGTCGAGGGGCTCGCCGTGCAGGGCAGCGCGGAATCGCTTGGCCAGCACACCACCTCGTCGGTCGTGAAGGGCATCTTCTTCGTCATTGTGATGGATGGCGTGTTCGCGATCTTCTTTGCATCGATCGGGATGTGATGATGGCACCCGAAATTCAAGACCCCATCATCCGCGTCCGCGACATCACCGTTCAGTTCGGCGCGACGCGCGTGCTCGACGGCCTGAACCTCGACGTCAAGCGCGGCGAGATCCTCGGCTTCGTCGGACCTTCCGGCGCCGGCAAGTCGGTGCTGACGCGCACCATCATCGGCCTCGTCTCGAAGGTTGCCGGCCGAATCGAAGTGTTCGGCGTGGATCTGGATTCGTCCAGCACCTCGCAGCGCCGCGGCGTCGAACGGCGCTGGGGTGTGCTGTTTCAGCAGGGGGCGTTGTTCTCCTCGCTGACGGTGCGGCAGAACATCCAGTTTCCGATGCGCGAATATCTGAAGGTCTCGCAGCGCCTGATGGACGAGATCACCATGGCCAAGCTCGCCATGGTGGGCCTGAAGCCGGAGGTCGCCGAGCGCTTCCCATCGGAGCTGTCGGGCGGCATGATCAAGCGGGTCGCGCTGGCCCGTGCGCTTGCGCTCGACCCCGAGCTGGTCTTCCTGGACGAGCCGACCTCGGGCCTCGATCCGATCGGCGCCGGCGATTTCGACGAGCTGGTCAGGACGCTCCAGCGCACTTTGGGCTTGACCGTTTTCATGGTAACGCACGACCTCGACAGCCTTTATACAGCTTGCGACCGCATTGCCGTTTTAGGGAACGGTAAAATCATTGCGGCAGGGTCGATCGCCGACATGCAGGCCTCGCAGCATCCCTGGTTGAGGCAGTATTTCCATGGCAAGCGCGCCCGCGCAGTCATGAGCTGAATATCCGGAGCACCTCATGGAAACGCGGGCGAATTACGTGCTGATCGGGTCGTTCACGCTGGCGGTGATTGCCGCGGCGATCGGCTTCGTGCTGTGGTTCCAGTCGCTGCACACCACCAAGCAGCGCAGCCCGCTGCGCGTCGTGTTCGAGGGCCCGGCGGCGGGCCTGCGCAACGGCGGCAGCGTCAATTTCAACGGTATCAGGGTGGGTGAGGTGGTCTCGGTGAAGCTGGACAACCCGCGTCGGGTTGTCGCGCTCGCCATGGTCGAGAACAATGCCCCGATCCGTAAGGACACCCTGGTCGGCCTCGAATTCCAGGGCCTGACCGGCGTCGCCGCGATCTCGCTGAAGGGCGGCGAAGAGGCGGCCCCTCCGCCGTCGCTGGACGAGGACGGCATCCCGACCCTCACCGCCGATCCCAACAAGCTCCAGGACGTTACGGAAGCGATCCGCGGCACGCTCCTGAACATCAACAAGCTCGTCGCCGACAACCAGGAATCGGTGAAGAACTCGCTGAAAAATCTCGAGACGTTCACTACCTCGCTCGCGCGCAACTCCGAGCGCATCGATGCGGTCATGGCCAAGGTCGACGGCGTCATGCTCAAGGCCGACAACCTGATGCTCGGCCTCAACACGCTGGCCGGCGGCAAGGACGGCGGCGAGCTTTTCCAGGCCGTAAAGTCGATCCGCGAACTCGCCGATGATTTCGACAAGCGCTCCGGGGCGCTAATGTCCGACGGCCGCCGCACCCTCGGCGACATCAGCCGCGCCGTGAACAATTTCGATCGCAACCCGACCCGCGTGTTGTTCGGCGCCAGCAACGGCAGCAGCGCGCAACCGGCCCCGCCGCCGGCCGAGCCGCCGAAGCCTGCAGCTGCGAACGAGCGCAAGCGGCAATAGCGGCCGCTCTCCGCCAACCCAACACCAATCGCGTCACAGCTGTCTGCGCCGCGCAAGCCACGCTGGCGCGCGCGTGCATTCCCGACACGTGGTGAAGATCACTTGGCGATACGAAAGTATGGGGGGCGGCCGGCGCCAAGGTAGGGGGAGGGGTCGGGGCGCGTTGTCGGCTATATCGCGCTCAAGTCGCGCTCGAGCAAAGCGCGTCGTTTCACTCACAGGGGAGGAGAGAGCGTGATACGCCTGTTGCTGCTGTTGCCGTTCATCGGCCTGATGATCGTGCCGTTCTACAATATCCGGGAGCCCTATCTGTTCGGCTTCCCGTTCTTCTATTGGTACCAGCTCGCCTGGGTGCCGCTGACCTCGCTCCTCACTTTCATCGTCTACAGGAGCGTGCGCCATGTTGACTGATGTCGATAGCGCGGCGTTCGCCGTCTTCCTCGCACTGTTCATCCTCGTCACCGGCATGGGCTTCGTCGCCTCGCGCTGGCGCAAGCCCGAGACGCTCGCCCATCTCGACGAGTGGGGCCTCGGCGGCCGCAAGTTCGGGACCTGGATCACCTGGTTCCTGGTCGGCGGCGATTTCTACACCGCCTACACCGTGATCGCCGTTCCGGCGCTGGTCTACGCGGTCGGCGCCTACGGCTTCTTCGCGCTGCCCTATACCATCATCGTCTATCCCTTCGTCTTTGCGGTGATGCCGGTATTGTGGAAGGTCGCCAAGGATCGCGGTTACGTCACCGCGGGCGACGTGGTGCGCGGTGCTTACGGGTCGCGCGGACTCGAGCTTGCCGTTGCGGCAACGGGCGTGCTCGCGACGATGCCCTACATCGCGCTTCAGCTCATCGGCATGGAGGTTGCGATCAAGGCGCTGGGCCTGCACGGCGAGGTGCCGCTCGTGCTCGCCTTCCTGGTGCTCGCGCTCTACACCTATTCGTCGGGCTTGCGCGCGCCGGCGCTGATCGCCTTCGTCAAGGACATCATGATCTACATCGTGGTGATCGCCGCGATCGCGATCGTGCCGTCGAAGCTTGGCGGCTACGGCGCGATCTTCACCGCGGCTGACGCGGCATTTGCGGCAAAGGGCTCGGGCGGCGTCCTGTTGTCGCCGGCGCAGATCGTGCCCTATGCCTCGCTGGCGCTGGGCTCGGCGCTCGCCGCCTTCATGTACCCGCACACGCTGACCGGCATCTTCGCGTCATCAGGCGGCAACACCATTCGCAAGAATGCGATGCTGCTTCCGGCCTACACGCTGCTGCTCGGCCTGCTTGCGCTGCTCGGCTATATGGGCCATGCGGCGGGCCTCAAGCTTGCGAGCAACAACGACGTCGTGCCGGCGCTGTTCAAGACGCTGTTTCCGAGCTGGTTCGCGGGCTTCGCCTTCGCCGCCATCGCGATCGGCGCGCTGGTGCCGGCGGCCGTCATGAGCATCGGTGCGGCCAACCTGTTCACCCGCAACTTCTGGAAGGTGTGGGTCGATCCGAAGGTGACGCCGGCGGGTGAGGCGAAGGTCGCCAAGATCACCTCCATGCTGGTGAAGGTCGGGGCGCTGCTGGCCATCCTCCTGATGCCGACGCAGTTCGCGCTCGACCTGCAACTGCTCGGCGGCCTCTGGATCCTCCAGACGCTGCCGGCGCTGATCTTCGGGCTCTATCTGAACTGGTTCTCGAGCACGGCGCTCCTGACCGGCTGGGCCGTCGGCCTTGCCGGCGGATCGTGGCTCGCCTGGTCGGACGGGCTGAAGCCGCTGCACGGCATCGACTTCGGCGCCGGCACGGTCGCGATCTATACCGGGCTTCTGGCACTCGCCCTCAACATCGTGGTCGCGGTTGTGGTGAACCTCGTGCTCAAGGGCCTGCCGCAGGCGCGGCTGTCCCGGGAAGCTGCCTGATAACCCCCTCCGATCTGCGGCGGCCGGTCGTCCGGCCGCCGATCCTCCGGCGCGGCCGGCCGGTATTCTCCGGGAATGAAATTGCCTTTCATGCGATTGAAAACGCTCTAGTATCCGCCCGCTCTCCAGACCCGCTTGTCGCGGGCGGATCAGACGGTCTCGAGTGAGGATTCCTTGCAGGCGTGGTTCGTTCTCACGGTCGCAGCCGGCTATGTGACCACGCTGTTCCTGATTGCCTGGTGGGGCGATCGGCGGAGCGCAGGTGGGCCGCTGGTTTCGCCAAAGTCCTGGGCCGCGGCGATCAGCTATTGCCTGACGCTTGCGGTCTACAACACCTCATGGAGCTTCTACGGCTCGGTCGGTCGTGCCGCGACGACGGGACTGGACTTCGTCACCATCTATGTCGGCCCCACGCTGGTGCTGCTGTTCGGCCAAAGGCTGCTCACCAAGGTGATCGGCATCGCCAAGGCGCAGAACGTTACCTCGATCTCGGACTTCATCGCGGCGCGCTACGGAAAGAGTCAGGCGCTTGCGGCCTTCGTGACGCTCGCGTCTCTGCTGGGCGTGCTCCCCTATATCGCACTTCAGCTCAAGGCCGTCGGCAAGAGCTTTGACTATCTGCTGCTCCAGCCGGAGCGGGCCGGCGGCGAGGCGTTGCGATTCTGGCAGGACTCGGCGTTCGGGGTCGCAGCATCGATGGCGCTGTTCGCGATCGTCTTCGGCGTCCGGCATGTCCACGCCAGCGAGCACCATCGCGGCTTGATGCTCGCGATCGCCTTCGAAAGCGTCGTCAAGCTGGTCGCGTTCCTGATCGTCGCGCTGTTCGTGCTGTTCGGACTGTCCGGTGGGCCGGCCGGGCTGCTGTCGCAATTTCAGTCGGAGCCGCAGCTTTCGACGATCCTGATGTTCGATCCCACGCAGCCGGTCTGGCCCTCGACGATCATCATCTCTGCGATCGCCTTCCTGTGCCTGCCGCAGGCGTTTCATGTCGCGGTCGTCGAGAACGAGGCGCCGAGCCATACGCGCACGGCGGCGTGGCTCTATCCGGCCTACCTCGTGCTGTTCAGCCTGCTGATCCTGCCGATCGCAGCCGCCGGACTCACGAGGTTCGGCGCCATGATGGACCCCGACACCTACGTCATCTCGCTGCCGATCGCGGCGGGCGCCACGATCGTCAGCCTGATCGCTTTCCTCGGCGGGCTTTCGGCCGCCACCGGCATGGTGATCATGACCTCCGTCGCGCTCAGCACCATGCTGTGCAACGATGTCATCATGCCGCTCTTGCTGCGCTCGCGGTTCTTTGGCTTGCGCGCGCAGAGCCGGCCGGTCGCGTCCGTGCTGGTGGCGGTGCGCCGGCTCTCGATCCTCGGCATCCTCCTGCTCGCCTATCTGATGCATCGCCTGGTCAATCAGGCCTATCCGCTGACCGTGATCGGACTTCTGTCGTTTGTCGCGGTCGCGCAATTCGGCCCGGCCTTCGTCGGCGGCCTGTTCTGGCCACGCGCCAACAAGGCCGGCGCGTCGATCGGGATCGCGGTCGGATTTTGCATCTGGGCCTATACGCTGCTGCTTCCATCGGCCGCGCCGCTTTGGCCCGCGGTCGAGGAGATCGTTCGCCATGGACCGTGGCAGATCGCTACGCTGAGGCCCAATGCGCTGTTCGGCCTCGAGGGGCTCGATCCGATCTCGCACGCCACGCTCTGGAGCCTCGGGGCCAACCTCGTTTGCTTCCTGCTGTTCTCTGCGCTCGGACGGCAATCGACCGTCGAGCGCAACCAGGCGGCGGCGTTTGCCAATGGTGTGGTCCGCGAGTCCATTCCAAAACTATCCTCGCGCGTGGTTGTCCGCCTCGATGATCTTCGCGCGCTTGCGGTGCGCTTCGTCGGTGCCGAGCGCGGCGCGGCAGCCTTCGACGGCTATGTCGCGGCGCGCGGATCGGGCCGCGGACCGCGCCTCGATCCATCGGGCCTCGTCGACCTCGACTCGATCCGCTTCACCGAAAACCTGCTTGCCGGCGCGATCGGCGCGGCCTCCGCGCGTGTGGTGATCGCCGCTTCGCTGGAGGGGCACTCGCTGTCGCGACGCGCTGCGATGGCAATGCTGGACGAGGCTTCGGAGGCCTTGCGCTTCAACCGCAGCCTGTTGCAGAGCACACTGGAGAGTGTGCCGCAGGGCATCTGCGCCTTCGATGCCGACTTCAACATCACGGCGTGGAACGGCCGTTTCATCCAGCTCCTGGACCTGCCGCCGGATCTCGTGCGCGTCGGCCTGCCGCTGGCTGATCTGATCGGCTTCAACGTCGACCGCGGCGAATATGCCGCCTCCGAATTCGCCGCGCTCCTGGTCAATCGCGATGTCGCGAGGCAGACCTGGCCCTATCTCTATGAGCGCACGCGGCCCGACGGCACCGTGCTCGAGATCGTCTACGATCGCATCGCCGAGGGCGGTTATGTCTCGACCTATACGGATGTTACCGAGCGTCACCGCGCCGCCGAAGCCCTGCGCCGCGCCAATGAGGATCTCGAACTGCGTGTCCGCGAACGGACCGAGGCGCTCGAACAGGCGAAGGCGGAGGCCGAGCAGGCCAATCTCGGCAAGACGCGCTTCCTCGCGGCCGCGAGCCACGACCTGTTGCAGCCGCTGAATGCGGCCCGGCTGTTCCTGTCGGCGCTCGACGAGAGCCTGCAATCCGGCACAGGCGACAAGGAACGCGTCCTCGCCGGCAGCGCGATCACCGCGTTGCGTTCCACCGAGCACGTGCTCGATACGTTGCTCGACATCTCCTCCTATGATTCCGGTGCCGTTCGCGCCGAGCCGGCGGAGTTTCCGATCGCCGATCTCTTGGTGCAGCTCAATGTGGAGTTCTCGGCGATGGCGCGCGAACGCGGGCTCGCGCTGCGCGTCGTCGATTGCAAGCTTACCGTGCGCAGCGATCCGCATCTGTTGCGGCGGATCCTGCAGAACCTGCTGTCGAATGCGCTGCGCTATACGCCGAAAGGACGCATTCTCTTGGGCTGCCGGCGGCGCGGTGATGATCTGCGCATCGAGGTTTGGGATACCGGCGTCGGGATTGCCCCGGAGGACCGGAGGCGGATCTTTGAGGAGTTCCAGCGGCTCGCGCCCGGATCGGAGAAGGGGCTGGGGCTTGGGCTCGCAATCGTCGATCGCATCTCCCGCCTGTTGGGCCATGCGATCGACGTTCGCTCGCGTCCGGGACGTGGCTCGTGCTTCGCCGTCACGGTGCCGCTTGTGCAAGGGCCCGGAATGCCGCTTCAGGGCAAGCATGCGGATGTGCCGCAGCCCGGGACGGAGCGATCGCTGACTATCCTGTGTCTCGATAACGATGCGACCATTCTCGACGGTCTCAGGGCGCTGCTGACCGGCTGGGGCCATCGCGTCGTCGTCGCTGATGACGCCGACCGAGCGATGGCTGCCGCGACGAATTGCAGGCCGGATGTCGTGCTGCTCGACTACCATCTCGATCAACCCGGCAGCGGCTTGGACTTTCTTGACGATCTCAGGCAGAAGGCGGGTCTCGACTTCCGCGCGCTGGTCGTCACCGGGGATCGCAGCGAGGCAGTGCGCAAGGAGGCGAGGGCGCGAGGCTGCGAACTCCTCCCGAAGCCGGTGAAGCCCGCCGCGCTGCGGCGTTTCCTCGGCGGCGAGGTGTTGAGCCGGCAGTTCGCGACCCAACAGGGATCTTCCTCGGCATGACCACGCGCATCCTTATCGGCGACGATCATCCGCTTGTGCAGGCCGCGCTACGCAGCGGGCTGTCGAGCGTGCTGCCTGATCTCGACATCATCGCGTGCCAGTCGCTCGACGAGGCGCTCGGCGTGTTGTCGGCCCAGTCCGAGGAGATCGACTTGATCCTCTGGGATTTGACGATGCCGGGTATTCAGGGATTTGCCGCGCTGTTCATCCTGTCAGCGCAGTTCCCGACGGTGCCGGTTGCGATCATCTCGGCGCGGCAGGATGCGGCCACGATCCGCCGCGCCATCGCTTATGGCGCCTCCGGCTACATCCCGAAATCGCTGCGCCTGCCGGAGATGGCGGAGGCGATCACAAGAATCCTCGCCGGCGAGATCTGGATGCCGCCCAATGTCGGCGGCCGCGGCTCGATCCAGAGCGCCGATGTCGAGCTTGCCGCGCGGATGGCTTCGCTATCGGCCCAGCAGTTGCGGATTCTGGCGATGATCGTCGAGGGCAAGCTCAACAAGCAGATCGCAGGTGAGCTCGAGATTGCCGAGCAGACTGTGAAGGGCCATGTCTCGACCATCCTGCGCAAGCTCGGGGTCGGCTCGCGCACCCAGGCAGCTGTGCTGGCCGAGCGGTTGTCGTTCGGACAGCCGGGCTAAAAAGCAAAAACGGAGGCCGTGAGATCTCCGTTTTCGTTTCGCTAATCGCAAGTCTCTATTCGCGAACCTTGACGCTCAGCCCAGCCGTCCTGCCGAGTGAGCGAGCAGGGTGTAGACGAGGCCCGTCTCCGACGTCAGGTGGCTGCGCAGCTCCTGCGGGCCGCGGCCGTCCCGGGCGACTTCGTCGAGCAGACGTTCGAACTCCGCGATGTAGCGGTCGACCGTGCCCTTGAAGTTGCGGTCGGCGCGATACTTGCGGGCGACCTCGTCAAAGGCCTTCTGGCCGGCGGGCGTGTAGAGGCGCTTGGTGAAGGCCTTGTTCTCGCCGCGCTGGTAGCGATCCCACATCTCGGCGGCGAGGTTGCGGTCCATCAGCCGGCCGATGTCGAGCGACAGCGACTCCAGCGGATTGCCGTTACCTTGCGGGGCCGGCGGCGGCTGTTGCGGACGGCCGCGCGGTGCCTCACGGCCCGTCGGAGCCGCCGGGCCGGTATCGGCGCGGTTCAGCAGATCCGACAGCCAGCCGTCGCGGCCCTGGTCGCTGTTGCCGGCGGGCGCGACCGGCGGGGCCTCGGTGCGGCGCGAGGCGGGCATGCCGAGGTCGGGTGGCGGCAGCGTCGACGCGCTGCCAGTGTCGCGCATGCGCGTCTCGGTGCCGCGACCGCCGACGGCGGCAGCCATTACAGGCTGCTCCTGACGCTGCACGCTGGCGCGGCCTGCTGTCGTGACGTCGAGGCCACGGCCGTGCTGGGCGACGATGCGGTTGAGCTCGGCGAGCGCCTCGATCTGGTCGACGATCACCTTGCGCATCTGCGCGGTGCTCTCGGCAGCCTCCTGCGGCATCTCGAGCACGCCGCGGCGCAGCTCGTTGCGGGTGGCCTCGAGCTCGTTGTGCATCTCGAGCGCCATCTGCTTCATACTGGCGACGAGGTTGCCGAACTTCTCGGCCGACTGCTTGAACATCGTGTCCGCCTCGTCGGTGGTCTGGCGGTAGATGTCGTGCATGGCGTCGATGGTCTGGCGGTGCTCCTCTTCGGAAGCCGCGCGCACCGCCTCGAACTGGCGGGTGATCGCGGCAGATCCCGCACCGGCGGTTTCCGCCACGACACGCGCGATGTCGCGGGCGCGCTCTTCGGCCGCGGCAAGCGATTCATCGAGCAGGCCGGTGAAACGCGACAGCCGCTGGTCGAGGTCGGCGGTACGCAGGTCGATCGTGGTGACCAGCGATTCCAGCGCCTGCTTGCGTTCGGCGAGCGAGGCGGTGGTGTTCTTGTTGCTCTGCTCGACGACGGCCGCGGCGTCGACAAGCGCCTTGCCGTGCGCGTCGAACTGGTTCGAGAGCTCGCCGAGGTCGACCAGCGCCTTCGTGGTCTTGGTGTTGAAGACGTTGAGCTGCTCTTCGAGGTTCTGCGTCGCCGCGCCGTTGCGCGCAGTGACGTCGTTCATCGCCGAGACGAAGTCGGCGACGCGGGTCACCAGCGCACGCTCGAGCGAGTTGAGGTTGTCGTGCGCACCGGTCAGCACCTCCTGGAGGAGGATGTTGCCTTCGCGCAGGCGCTCGAACAGGGCGACGGTGTCGGTGCGCAGGATCTTGCTGGTCTCCTGCATCTCGGTGACCGCCGCGATCGAAACCTGGCGCGACTGGTCGATCGCCGCGCGCGAGGCTTGCTCGAGGTCCCTGAGCGACTTGTTGACCGCACCGGTCGCGACTTCGCTCGCCGCGTTGATGATGCGTGCAACCTCGCTGCCGTTGCCCGACATCGACTGCGAGAACGCCTGGCCGCGCGTCTCGATCGACTTCAGCGCTTCGGAGGTGACGCGGTCGATGTCGAGCGTGAGCTGGCTGGTCTTCGAGCCGATCGCGTCAACCAGCGTGCCGCGCTTGGCGTCGATCAGGTTCGACAGGCGGTCGGCCTGCTGCTGCACATAGGTGACGATCTCGTCGGTCTTGGCCGTCATGGCCTGTCCGAACGAGCCGCTGGCTGCGAGCACCGAGCGCTCGACGTCAGCCGAGCTCGACTTGACCCGCGAGCTCGCCTCGTTCGAGGCGGTGATCAGCGCATTCTGGGCATTCAGCGCGCTGGTCTGGATGTCGTTGGTGGCGTTCGAGGTCGCGGTGCCGAGCGCCCGCTCGATGTCGGTCGAGATCGCGCGGATCTGGCTTGCCGCATCCGCCGACGTCGCGGTCAGCGACGACTGCGCCTCGCGCGCGCTGTTGAGGATCGCCGCCGCGGTATCGGCGCCGACCGCGGTGAGCGTCCGCTCGATATCGGACGACAGCGACTTGATCTGGCTCGCCGCTTCCGAGGAGGCGGTGACGAGCGTTCCTTGCGCGTCGCGGACGCCGGCGGTGAGCGCCTCGATGGTGGCGCCGCCGGCCATGGCCAGCGAACGCTGCATCTCGGCGGCGAGCGATTTGACTTGGCCGGTCTGCTCGGCCGAGACCGCGAGCAGGGTGCTCTGCGCGTCACGGGCGCTGGTCGTAATCGCCTCAGCGGTCGACTGGCCTGCCTGCGACAGCGAGCGCTGCACTTCGGCGGCGAGCGACTTCACCTGGCTCGCCGCATCCGAGGACGCGGTGACGAGGGTGTTTTGGGCCTCGCGCGCGCCGGCCGTGATGGTCTCGGCCGTCGAGGTGCCGGCCATCGAGAGCGAGCGCTGCACGTCGGAGGACAGCGCCTTGATCTGGTTCGACGTCTCGGTCGAGGTCGCGATCAGCGTGTTCTGCGCGTCGCGTGCGCCCGCGGTGATGGCCTCGGCCGTCGAGGTGCCGGCCATCGACAGCGAGCGCTGCACGTCGGCCGTGAGCGTCTTGACGTGGTTGGCCGCATCAGAGGAGGCGGTGATGAGGGACGTCTGCACCTCGCGCGCGCCGGCCAGGATCGAGGCTGCGGTGGCCGAGCCCGCCGCCGACAGGGTGCGTTCGACGTCGGCCGACAGGGACTTGATCTGGCCCGCGGCTTCGCCCGATGCCGACACCAGGGTCGACTGCGCCTCGCGGGCACTGGCCAGGATCGAGTTCGCAGCGCCCGTGCCGACGGCAGTCAGTGCGCGCTCGACCTCGGACGAGGTCATCTTGAGCTGTGCATTGACGTCCGACGACACCGCCATCAGGGACTGCTGGGCGGTCCGCGCGCCGGTCTGAATGGTCTCGCTGGTGTTGACCACGAGGTTGGTCAGCGAACGCTCGGCGTCCTCGACATGCGAACGAATGGCAGTGGAAATCATCTCCGCGCGCGACATCAGGTCGTCGCTGGCCTGGCGTCCGCTGCTCTCGATGCGGCCGGCCACGGCCTCGACCCGCGAGCCGAGCAGATCCTCGAACTGCGCAACGCGCACGTCGATGTCGTTGGCGACCGAGCCGACCTTGGTCTCGATGGCCTGGTGGATTTCCTGGAAGCGCGCGGCGACCGTGCTGGCGAGAAGCGAACTGCGGCCGTCGATCGTCTCGGTCACGCCGGTGATGCGGCGGTCGACAGCTTCGATCGCCTGCGCGGTGCCGTCAGACAGGGTCGAGGTCAGCAGCGTGAGCCGCGAGTCGACTGACTGCACCGCTTGCGCGGCCGTGTTGGTCAGCGAGAGCGTGAGCTCGGTGAAGCGCGTATCCATCGACTGCAGCGCCTGCGCCGCGCCGCCCGTCAGCGACGTGGTCAGGTGCGTCAGGCGGGCGTCGATCGACTGGATCGCCTGGGTCGCGCCATCGGTCAGCGACGCCGTGAGGTGGGTGAGGCGCGAGTCGATCGACTGGATCGCCTGCGATGCACCATCGGTCAAGGACGTCGAGAGCGCGCCGAGGCGGTCGTCGATCGTCTCGGTGACGGACTTCGCGCGCGTGTCGAACGACTGTTCCAGCGCGACGACGCGGCCGCCGAGCTGATCGTCGAGGGTCTTGATGTGGCCTTCGATTACACCGTCGAAGTTGGCAAGCTTGCTGTTGAGCGAGCCGTCGAGACCGGTGATCTTGCTATCAAGCGAAGCGTCGAGATTGGCGATGCGCTCGCCGAGCGTGGTTTCGAACTGCACCAGGCGCTGGTCGAGCGTCGCGGTGATCTCGCCACCGTTCGAAGTGAGGCGGGTGTCGAAATTGTCGACATAGGTCTTCAGCGTCTCGGCGATATCGGCCGTGCGCTGGCCCATGCGCTCGACGATCTCGCCGCCGAAGGTCTTCACCGTGCGGTCGAACTCGGAGATGTGGCGGGTGATCAGCGCGCCCAGCGTGCCGGAGTCGCGGGCGAACCTCTCCACGAGATCGGCGCCCTGGTTCTTCACCAGCTCGTCGAACGCGCTCATCTGGAGCGACAGCGAGTCGTGCGCGGTCTCGGTCTGGCTCACGACCTTGGCGACCAGCGTGTTGACGGTGGCGTCGAGCGCCTCGCTCGCCTTGTCGCCGCTCGTCATGATCTGGCCGGCGAGCCGGTGGCCGGCATCGTCGATTTTGGCGGAGAGGTCGTTGCTGCGCAGCTCGAGCTCGAGCAGGAGCGAGTCGGAGGAGTTCTTCAGGGAGTCGTGGACCTGCTCGGTACGCTCGGAGATGCCGTCGACGATCGCGGACGAACGCTGCTCGAATTCGCCGATGATGCGGTCGATGCGCTCGTTCAGCATCTCGTGGACGCGGTCGGCGAGGTCGACGAACTCGTCGTGGACGTGACCGGTCTTGAAGTTGAGGCTGGTGGTCAGCCGCTCGCTTGCGTCGAGCACCGCGCGCGTGGTCTCGTTGCTGGCTTCCTCGAGGCGGTCGAGCAGGTCGCCGCCGCGCTCGCCGAGCGCCAGGATCATGTTGTCGCCGGCATTGCTCAGCGCCTGCGTGATGTGGGCGCCGCGCTCTTCCAGCGCGCCGGTGATGGATTTTGCGACCTCGTCGACGCGCGAGGCGATCGCGTCCGAGATCAGCGCGATGTCGTGGCGCAGGTCGATCTGCACGCCGGAGATGGCGCTGCGGACCTGCTCGGCCTGGCCGACCAGGTTGTCGCGCTGATGCGCGATGTCCTGGAGCAGGGCGCGAATGCGGACTTCGTTGTCGCTATAGGCGCGCTCGAGGGCGGCGACTTCGTTGGCGACCAGCGTCTCCAGTTCGCCGGCGCGCGCGATCGCGCGCTCGATGCCATCTCCCATCGCAGCGACTTCGCGGCGGATGGCCTGGCCGACGGTGACCATCGAGTCGGAGGTCGAGCCTTCCGGCTCGGAGAAGCGGATTGCGACCTGCGCCATGGCCTGCGCGATCATGCGCATTTCCTGGCCGCGCCAGACGAGGCTCGCGAGGAAGTAGAACAGCATGATGGGCGCGAAGAACATCGCGACGAGGCCGGCGATGACCAGCACGCCGCCGCTCTGGCCCATGGCAGCATGGATCGAGGGCAGGAAGCCGACGGTCAGCGCGGCGCAGGCCGCAAGCCAGATGCCGGCGAAGACGGTTGCGAAGGTGTAGACGCTGCGGGCAGGGCGGCCCTTCTGCAGCGCCTGGAGGAGCTGGCCGATGGTCTCGCGGTCGTCATTGGCGGCCCGGCGCGGCGTGCGCGGCTCCTCGATCGGGTCGAACACCGGCCGCTCGGTCGCGGCCGGGCGCGCCTCGAAGGTCGGCTCGTCGAAGGAGGGCGGCGCCGGCGGCGGCAGCGGAGGCGCGTTCTCGGTGTGCACCGCGGAGGCGCGGCTGGTATCCGCGGCCGTGTCGCTGATATTCAGGGCTTCCTGGATTGCAGAAAGCGCGACTTCCGTGGGGTCTTTGACCTTTTTGGGAGTGTTCGCCATGTTCAGTCTGAGCCCTCGTTACTTGTACACGTCCCCCGCGAGGCCCGCGTGTTCCGCGAGCCCACAGACCGGTTCATGCCGCTTGCGCGGATTCATCGCCGTCTTTCCACCCCGGACGGCTTGTCCGCCAATTTCTGCAACATCCTATTTGCAGAGCGCTGCGAATGAAATGGCCGCGATTAAGACAATCTTAATCATCGTTAACAGGAACGGGCCGTAAGGCCTTAGCAATAAATGAAATTCTCCACGGAACTTGGTCGATTGCGGCAACATTTCGTCAATATGCCGGCGGAATTGGGATGCCGGCGGAATTGGGCAAAACAGGCATAACGTTCCGTTAACCATTTCCATGGTTGGGTGGGAGCGAAAGCTTCGCCGCCGGACCGGCGCGTTGCCAGCGATGCCGGGGCCCGCGCCATGACGCCTGATCTGCAACGGATGGACTGGATGCCGTCGCCGCCGCTTGCTCCGCTCGACCATCCCCTCGATCTCGACCATCTTGCGCGCATGACCCTCGGGGATGCCGAGCTCGAATCCGAGGTGCTCGCGATGTTTGCGGAGCAGTCGAGCCGGCTGATCGCCGCAATGGCGGCGCTCCCCGCAGATGCATCCGCGCTGGCGCACAAGCTGAAAGGCTCGGCGCGCGGGATCGGCGCCTTTGCGGTGGCGGATGCGGCCGCTGAGCTCGAATGCGCGATCCGGACCGGCGACGACCCGACCCGCGCCTTCGCCGTGCTGAAGGAGGCAGTCACTGAGGCCCGCAAAGCGATCGAGGCGATCCTGCGCCGCGCCTGAGGCAGGCCCCAAATCCCGCAAACCGCCCGGGGCGAGTGCACTAGCGCTGCGCCAACCGACCCGTTATAGGACAGCCCGGACCCTCCCTCATTCCCAAGACTCCGTCAGCACGAGCACACATGGCCAAAATCCACTTTGTCGACCACAAGGGCGAAACCCGCACGGTAGAAGTCGAGAACGGCGCGACCGTGATGGAAGCCGCCATCCGCAACGCCATCCCCGGCATCGAGGCCGAATGCGGCGGCGCCTGCGCCTGCGCGACGTGCCACGTCTATGTCGACGAAGCCTGGCGCGAGAAGGTCGGCAGCCCGACGCCCATGGAAGAGGACATGCTGGACTTCGGCTTCGACGTGCGCCCGAATTCGCGCCTGTCCTGTCAGATCAAGGTGTCCGACGAACTCGACGGGCTCGTGGTGTCGACGCCGGAACGGCAGGCCTGAAATCTAGAGCTTCGGCGGCGCGACCTCGATGCCGCGCTTGTGCCAGGGCCTGAGCTTCTCGATGACCGCGGCGGTGAGCGGTGTCGGCCGCCGCGAGGCCTCCTCGATGAGCACGCCGACCGACATCGCGGAGGCAACGCATCTGCCTTCGGAGAACACGACCTGCTCGAAGGTCACCGACGTCCGTCCCAGTTTCACTACGCCAAGCCCGAGCTCGATCGTGCCCGGCCAGTGCAACTCGGCGCGAAAATGGATGTCGAGCCGGACCATGATCCAGGCGAGCCCCGGCGGCGTCAGCCCGATCTTCGGGTCCTTCATCAGCGTGACGCGGCCGGTCTCGAAATAGGTGGCATACACCGCGTTGTTGACGTGCTGGTTGGGATCGAGATCGCCGAAGCGCACATTGTCGCCGAGGCGATAGGGGAAATCCTCCAGTCGCGGCTCTGAATTAAGGCGGCTTGGCACATTCACCGGTTGATCTCCCTCATTCCCTCCGCCGTTACAGCCCAGCTATCCTGCCCCGGCAAGTAGCCTGCCGGCACGCGGCCAATGCTTTTATGCCTTCCCTGGGCCGCCCCTGTTGGCTAGACAGGAACTGCCCTTTTCCGTTGCCCGCCGGGCGCCGTCCAACCGATAATGGCCGATAAAGAGACGACATGAGCGACGCGATCAAAACCGATGTGCTGATTATTGGCGCGGGCCCCTGCGGGCTGTTCGCTGCCTTCGAGCTTGGCCTTCTCGACATGAAGGCGCACTTCGTCGACATCCTCGACAAGGTCGGCGGCCAGTGCGCCGAGCTCTATCCGGAAAAGCCGATCTACGACATTCCCGGCATTCCACAGGTTTCGGGACAGGGCCTCACGGACGCGCTGATGGAACAGATCAAGCCGTTCCATCCGACCTTCCATCTCGGCGAGATGGTCGAGAAGCTGGAGAAGATCGGCGATCCAGCGTTCCGCGTCACCACCGATTCCGGCAAGGTGTTCGAATGCAAGGTGGTGGTGATCGCCGCCGGCGGCGGCTCGTTCCAGCCCAAGCGTCCGCCGGTGCCGGGGATCGAGGCCTATGAAGGCAGCTCGGTGCATTACTCCGTGCGCAAGATGGAGCAGTTTCGCGACAAGGAGATCCTGATCGTCGGCGGCGGCGATTCCGCACTCGACTGGACGCTCAATCTGCATCCGCTGGCCAAGCGCATCACGCTGCTGCATCGTCGCGATGAATTCCGTGCCGCGCCCCACAGTGTCGAGCACATGCGCGCACTCGTCGCGAGCGGCAAGATGGATCTGAGGCTCGGCCAGGTCACCGCGCTCTCGGGCAGCGACGGCAAGCTTGCCGGCGCGACCATCAAGGGCAACGACAACAGCGTCACCGAGATCGTCTGCGACACCATGCTGCCGTTCTTCGGGCTCACCATGAAGCTCGGCCCGGTCGCGAACTGGGGCATCGCGCTGGAGAACAATCTGGTGCCGGTCGAGACCAGCGCGTTCGAGACCAACGTGCCCGGCATCTTCGCGATCGGCGACATCAACACCTATCCGGGCAAGATCAAGCTGATCCTGTGCGGCTTCCACGAGGGCGCGCTGATGGCGCAAAAAGCCCATCGTTACGTCTATCCGGAGAAACGGCTGGTGTTCCAGTACACGACATCCTCGTCCAGCCTGCAAAAGAAGCTCGGAGTCAACTGATCCGGGCGGAGACGCGGAGGGCACGTCCCATGTTTCTGGTGCTGGAACCCTTCGCGAAATAGCCTTAGTCTGCGGCCATTCCAGTCGTGGGTTAGCTAGGTGAACATAATGCGGAACATCCTTTCCAGCTTCCGACTGCTTTCGCTCGTCGCGCTCGGCCTCGTGCTGTCGCTTGCGATGCCACGGCCCCTCGCAGCGCAGGGCCAGCAGCCGCAAGCCCAGCAGCCTTCGGCTGCGGGCCTCTGGCAGAAGATGGAGAACGGCAGGCAGGTTGGGTGGTTTCTCTTCATCGATCACAACGGCGTCTTCGAAGGCGTGATAGCAAAGACTTTCCCGCGTCCGGGCGATGATCCGAACGAGACCTGCACCAAATGCACGGACGATCGGAAGAACGCGCCGGTGCTCGGCCTGTCCTTCGTGCGCGATATGAAGCGCGACGGCCTGAAGTACGAAGGCGGCAACGTGCTCAATCCGCGCGACGGCAACATCTGGAAGGCCAACATGAAGGTCAGTCCGGACGGTCAGACGCTCACCTTGCGCGGCTATCTCGGCATCTCGCTGCTCGGCAAGGACGAGAGCTGGACGCGCCTGCCGGACACCTACATCGCGCAGCTCGATCCCGCCATCATCGCAAAGTATCTCCCCGCACAAGCCGCCGCCGCAAAGCCGCCCGCGCCGGCCGCGAAGAAGGGCGGCGCAATGATGGCGCCGCTGAAGCAGTAGGGCGCTGCGCGACGCCAGTCACTGTTCGCGCGCCGTCGTCCCGCCTGCTGTTGTATGCCCGCCACCGGGTCTTGCCTGCGGCGCGTCCGATGACAGGCTCCGGCGGGGCATTCAGTATGCGGCAGCTTGTCGATTCATCGCGGACATCTCGGAGTACTCGATCGCCCGATCAAGTCGGGCGAAGACACCGAGGGTACGGGACTTACGTGCCCCAATCTCGTCATTGCAAGCGCAGCGAAGCATTCCAGGATCCCTCAGTGGTGACACTCTGGGCTGCTTCGCTGCACTTGCAATGATGGTGGTAAGCGACCGTTTATGGGAATGCAGTCCTGTTTCGGACTGCGGGGTGGATGAATCCAAAGACCCATGCCGCCGATGTCCCCAACAGTAGTTCCCCGGAATGTGTTTTGGCGTCCGTTTTGCATAGTGGTCGGGAAAGCTGCTGGGGGAGCGAATCGCTATTTCTCCACGTCTGCCGGGATCCGTGGCGGACGAATAGCGGCGCTTGCGCCCCGCGGCGGACACCGACCCGCGGAGACGAAGAAATGTTTGCAAGACATTGTGCCGCCGTCGTGCTTGGCGCGATCATGCTGGCCACGTCGGCGTTCGCGCGCGACGACGGGCGCTACGCTAATTCGCCGCTCAAGCCCTGGTTCGAGAGCTTGCACAGCCAATATGGGCAATGCTGCTCGGACGCCGACGGTTACGTCATCGCCGACGTCGATTGGGAATCCGACAACGGCCATTATCGCGTGTACATCGACGACGAATGGGTCGTGGTACCCGACGGTGCCGTCATCACCGAGCCGAACAAGATCGGGCGGACCATGGTGTGGAAGCATTATGTCGACGGCCATCCGCGCGTCCGCTGCTTCATGCCGGGCACAATGATCTGAGACGGAAGATCCCGAGCGCTACAGCAGGCCGTAACTTATCTGGCGCCGGCGTAGGGCCGCCGCGTGACGGATGTCCGACGGTGTCGCGTCATACGCGCGCTGGAACGTGCGATTGAAATATGACAGTTCGCTGAAGCCACATTCGAAGGCGATCGCGCTGATCGTCGATGTCGCAAAATCCGGGTCTCGCAGCATGTACAAGGCGCGCTCGAGCCGGCGGGCGAGGACGAACTAAGGTCGTGCCGTCGCGTTCGAACAGCTTCTGGACGTAGCGCGGCGTCACGCCGTGCCGCAAGGGCAAGCGTCGCAGCGGAGAGATCGCCGTCGCCGAGACACTCGCGGATCTCCGCCTTGATCGATTGCAGCCTTGCGGCTGCAACACCGCGATGCCGCGCCTCATGCGCTGCGTCGGCGTTAGCGCCGATCGCAAGTGCCGCGAGGTCGAAGATGTGGCTTGCGGCGGCCTTCGCCGGCCCGGCATCGAGCGGGCCGTTCTCGTGCAGGGTCTGTACGTAGCGGATCAGCAGCCGCAACGCGCCGTTGTCGGCGGGAATCTGTCGCGCATAGGCCGCGCCGAGATCCGGCACGAGGGCCGAGACTTCCGGCCGCGGCAGCACGATGGTGATGAAGCTGCCAAGGCTGTGCATCGTGTTCACGGACGGATCGGTGCCCGATATCACCGAGGCAGCGCCGGGACGGCAAATGATCTCGCGGCCAAGCTGTCGCGTGGTGGCAGCACCGCTCATCAGCATTGAGAGACCGAAGCCGTCTCGCGCGCGGGCGAGATGTTGCCGCGTGACGTGATAATGCGCAGGCGAGCGGGATCCCGTGACCAGCCCGACGCCGGGCAGGCCCTGGAAGGTCACGCTGGCATGAAACGGCTCGTCGCCGATCGTCTCGATGTCGACGTTGGCAATGCTGCGGCCGTAGAGCTCGCGCCACATCGCAAGGCGCTGGCGGGCCGGAAATGCGTCAGTCGATGCCTGCCTCCTCCGTCCTTCTCTCCCGTTCAGGCATTTGGTTGCGAGACGCCGCGCGCGACGAAGCGATCCGGAAATCTTGCGCCGACATGTTTCAGGATCGTTTCATGAGCTATGAACGAGCGATGTGCGCATGACCGCATCGAGCCCGCCGCTGCGTCTTTTACTGACAGGCTTGCGCCTTTGACGTCGCTCAACGCCGAGCAGCGAGGAACCGCAAATAATCTCCACTTCATGTGCTACGCGAACAGCCTTGACGCGTTATCCGAGGCGAGTTGAGCAGCCCTAAACTAACGCGCGATGAGAATAGGATGAAGCGTCATCGCGCTTTAGGTTGTTGCTTGCGCATGATCCTTGAAAACCGCTTCGCCCTTTTTCGGATCATGCTTTGGATGGAGGAAGGGATGGCTGTCGAGGCAGAACTGAAATTCCGTGTCCCTGCGCGCAACTTGACGGGATTGCTGCGGCGCCGGATTCCGGGGGCGAAGTTGAGCGAGAAATCCGAGCGCGATCTGGTTTCGACCTATTTCGATACCGCCAAGCACAAGCTGAACCAGCGTGGCGTGACGCTTCGCGTCAGGCAAGATGGCAAGACGAAGGTCCAGACCATCAAGTCGGCCAACGGGGCGCAGTTTGGTCGCGACGAATGGGAGACGGAGATCAAGGACAGTGCGCCTGACCTGGGCAAGACGAGGGGCACGCCGGTCGAGGCGCTCGCGACCAGGAAGCTGGGCCGCAAGCTGAAGCCCGTGTTCGAGACGTCGGTCCATCGAACGGTTGTGCCTCTGCGCACGCGACGAAGCGAGATCGAGCTTGCCATCGATCGCGGACAAATCGTGGCCGGCCATCGTTCGAGTCCCATCGAGGAGATTGAGCTCGAGCTCAAGAGTGGTCGGCCGGCCGACCTTTTCCGTATCGCAAAGGCACTGGAGCACAAGTCGGGAGCCGAGCTCGATCTGCGATCGAAATCGGAGCGCGGCTTTGATCTCCTCCGTGACAGCGAGCATCATATCACCTCCGCCGAGCCGATCGAGTTGAACCCGGACCTGAGTGCGGGCGAGGCGTTCCGCGTGATCGGGCGCGCCGCGTTCCGGCATTTTTCGGCGAACGCCGATCCGGTTCGCAATGGCGAGCCGGAAGGCATTCATCAGATGCGCGTTGGACTGCGCCGGCTGCGGGCGGCCATT
Organism: Bradyrhizobium sp. CB82; assembly: GCF_029714405.1. Lineage (NCBI taxonomy): Bacteria > Pseudomonadati > Pseudomonadota > Alphaproteobacteria > Hyphomicrobiales > Nitrobacteraceae > Bradyrhizobium > Bradyrhizobium sp. CB82. The sequence continues at coordinate 3,320,405 of NZ_CP121650.1, forward strand.
TCGCTGTTCTCAAAAATCCTCTCCGGCGCTGGAATGGAAAGGACCAAGACCGAGCTGAAGTGGCTCACGACGGAACTCGCGCCGGCGCGGGAGATCGACGTGTTCATGACGGAAAACATAGAACCGGCGACGCATGACGCGTTGCTGCGCCGGGGTGGCAAGGCGATCAAGCAGGAGTTCTCCGAACGGCGCGATGAGGCCTTCGCGCGGGCCGCAAGGGCGGTCAATTCGCAGCGCTATCGGACGCTCCTGATCGACACGCTGCAATGGATCGAAGCGAAGCAAACGACAGCGACCGAGGATGCCGAGATGCTGATCGACAAGTTCGCCGATCGCCTGCTTCGTCGCCGCGTCAAGAAGGCACGCAGGGACGGCCGGCATCTTGGCGACATGTCGAGCCGCGAGCGGCACAAATTCCGGATCAGGATCAAGAAGATCAGGTATGCCGTCGAATTCTTTGAAAGCCTTTACGGCCGCAAGAGCAAACAGAAGCTGCTCGCGCGCATGTCCAAGCATCTGAAGAAGAGTCAGGACGCGCTGGGCTCGCTCAACGACTTCGTTGCCCACCGCGACATGGCCATTGATGCTGCGCTTCATGCGCCGCGCCACAATGCTCGCCCCCGTGCCTTTGCATCAGGCTTCGTAGTCGGTCGCGAGGATCAGATGGTCAGGCCTCTGATGAAAGTTGCGGCCAGGCAAGTACGGGCGCTGGCCGCGTTTTGAGGGGCATTGCCGCCGGCGCGTTACGTCACCGGCGCGGGATTGAACAGCGTCAAGTCGTTGTGGATGCCCCAGCGATCCGACCATGGTTTTGTGCGGCCGCTGGCGACGGCGAGGATCAGGCGGAACAGGTCCCAGCCGGTTTCCTCGATGGTCTTTTCGCCGGTCGCGATGCGACCGGCATCGAAATCGATCAGATCCTTCCAGCGCCGTGCAAGCTCGCTGCGCGTCGCGACCTTGATCACAGGGGCGGCGGCGAGGCCGTAAGGCGTGCCGCGGCCGGTGGTGAACACTTGCAGCGTCATGCCGGAGGCGAGCTGAAGCGTGCCGCAGATGAAGTCGCTCGCCGGGGTCGCCGCAAACAGCATGCCCTTCTGCGTCGCCTTTTCGCCGGGCGAGAGCACACCGGTGATCGCGCTCGAGCCTGACTTGACGATCGAGCCGAGTGACTTCTCGACGATGTTGGCAAGGCCGCCCTTCTTGTTGCCGGGCGTGGTGTTGGCGCTGCGGTCGGCGCCGCCGCGGGCGAGATATGAGTCGTACCAGGCCATCTCGCGCACCAGCGCGCGGCCGACGTCCTCGTTGATGGCGCGGCGGGTGAGGAGCTGGATGGCGTCACGCACTTCGGTGACTTCCGAGAACATCACGGTGGCGCCGGCGCGCACCAACAGATCCGCGGCATAGCCGACAGCAGGATTTGCCGTGACGCCCGAGAAGGCATCGCTGCCGCCGCATTGTAGGCCGATGACGAGGTCGGACGCCGGGCAAGTCTCGCGCCTGCGCGTGTTGAGAATTTTCAGGCGCGCCTCGGCCTGCGTCATGATCGCATCGACAATCGCACCGAAACCGTCGAAGGCTTCGTCCTGCATGCGGACGATGGCGTCATTCATGCCCTCGGGCACGAGCCGCTCGGGGGCGAGCTTTTCGCAGCCCAGGCCAACGACGAGAATCTGGCCGCCGAAGTTCGGGTTCAGCGCGAGGTTTTGCAGCGTGCGGATCGGCACGACAGCGTCAGGCGCGGTGATGGCGACGCCGCAGCCATAGGCGTGGGTGAGGGGAACAACGTCGTCGACACCAGGATATTTCGGCAACAGCTCGGCGCGGATGCGCTTCACCGCATATTCCATCGTGCCCTTGACGCATTGCACGGAGGAGGAGATGCCGAGGATGTTCTTGGTGCCGACCGAGCCGTCCGGATTGCGATAACCTTCGAATGTAAAACCTTCGAGCGGGGGCAACGGCGCGGGAACGGCGGTCGAGATTTCCAGTCTGTCGAGCGCGGGCGCCTCAGGCATGCGGATGCGCGCTTCATCCACCCATTCGCCGGCCAGGATCTGCGACAGCGCAAAGCCGATCACCTCGCCATAGCGGATGATCGGCGCATCCTGCGCGATATCGACCAGCGCTGTCTTGTGCCCTTGCGGCACGAAGGCGCGCAGCGTCAGCCCGCAGGAAAAGCGCGAGCCGGCGGGAAGCCCGAAATCATTGACCACGATCGCGACATTGTCGCGTTCGTTGAGCTTGATGTAACGGGGCTGTTCTTTCGCTGCGACTGACTGGTCCATGCGCTTTTCTCACGAACAGCTGCGTGGGGTGGGTTAGCGCAGCGTAACCCACCTCTTTGCTTTTCCGGGGGAACAGAAGTGGTGGGTTGCGCTGCGCTAACCCACCCTACGATGTCAGCAATCACCCAGGGAACGTGTAGCCGGTCTTCACCGTGGTGTAGAACTCGCGGGCGTATGAACCCTGCTCGCGGGCGCCGTAGCTCGAGCCCTTCCGGCCGCCGAACGGCACGTGATAGTCGACGCCGGCGGTGGGCAGGTTGACCATCACCATGCCGGACTCGCTGTTGCGCTTGTAGTGCGAAGCGTATTTCAGGCTGGTGGTGCAGATGCCGGAGGCGAGACCGAACTCGGTGTCGTTGGAGATAGCGAGCGCCTCGTCGTAATTCTTGGCGCGGATGACCGCGGCGACGGGGCCGAAGATCTCTTCACGCGCGATGCGCATGTTGTTGTTGGCTTCGGTGAACAGCGCCGGCTGGAGGTAGTGGCCAGGCGTCTCGCGCTTGAGTAGCTCGCCGCCCCAGGCAAGCTTGGCGCCTTCGTCCTGGCCGATCTTGATGTAGCGCAGGTCCTGATCGAGCTGGCTCTGGTCGACCACCGGGCCGATATGCACGCCGGCCTTGAGCGCGTCGTCCACCGACAGGCCCTTCAGGCGCTCGGCCATCGCCGCGACGAAGCGGTCGTGGATGCCTTCAGTGACGATCAGGCGCGAGGAGGCCGTGCAGCGCTGGCCGGTCGAGAAATAGGCGCCGTTGACGGCGACCTCGACAGCGGTCTTCAGATCGGCGTCGTCGAGCACGACCAGGGGGTTCTTTCCGCCCATCTCGAGTTGGAATTTCTTCATGGGGTTCGAGAGCACGCAGGCCTGCGCGATCTTGCGCCCCGTCTGCACCGAGCCCGTGAAGGAGATCGCGGCGACATCGGGATGCTCGAGCAGCGTCTGGCCGACCACGGAGCCGGAGCCGACGACGAGGTTGAACACGCCGGCCGGAATGCCGGAGCGGGTGATGATTTCGGCGAGCGCGTGGCCAGAGCCCGGCACGAGCTCGGCCGGCTTGAATACCACCGTGTTGCCGTAGCAGAGCGCGGGCGCGATCTTCCACGCGGGAATCGCGATCGGGAAGTTCCAGGGCGTGATCATGCCGACGACGCCCACCGGCTCGCGGGTGATCTCGACCTCGAGGCCGGGACGGACGGAAGCGCCTTTCTCGCCGATCAGGCGCAGCGCTTCGCCGGCGAAGAACGCAAAGATCTGGCCGGCGCGGGCGACCTCGCCAATGCCTTCGGGCAGGGTCTTGCCTTCCTCGCGGGCGAGCAGGCGGCCGAGCTCTTCCTTGCGGGCGAGGATTTCGCTCGAAATCTTGGTCAGCGCGTCATAGCGCTCCTGTGGCGTCGAGCGCGCCCAGGCCGGGAAGGCGCCTTTCGCGGCCGCGATCGCCTTTTCGGTCTGCGCCTTGTCGGCCTTGGCATATTCGCCGACGACGTCGTTGGTGTTGGAGGGGTTGATGTTCTTGGTGATGCCAGAGCCATCGACCCATTCACCGCCAATGAAATTCTTCAGGATCGCAGTCATCTTTTTCCTCCAGGGAAGCTTTTAGCGCACGAGGCAAGGACGCTTGTCGTCGAAGGTCCAGCCGGGGATCAGGTACTGCATGGCAATAGCGTCATCCCGGGCACCAAGTCCATGCTGCTTGTAGAGGCCATGCGCGGCTTCGATGGCTGCCCGGTCGATTTCGATGCCCAGGCCCGGTTTGTCGGGGATGGCGATCCTGCCACCCTTGATCTGGAGCGGCTCCTTGGTGAGCGACTGGCCATCTTGCCAGATCCAGTGGGTATCGATCGCGGTGACCTTGCCGGGGGCGGCGGCGCCGACATGGGTGAACATGGCGAGCGAGATGTCAAAGTGGTTGTTGGAGTGCGAGCCCCAGGTCAGGCCGTTGTCGCGGCAGGTCTGGGCGACGCGGACCGAGCCTTGCATAGTCCAGAAGTGGGGATCGGCGAGAGGAATGTCCACCGCGCCGAGGCGCAGCGCATGCGAAAGCTGGCGCCAGTCGGTCGCGATCATGTTGGTCGCGGTCGGCAGTCCCGTGGCGCGGCGGAACTCGGCCATGATCTCGCGGCCGGAGAAGCCGGCTTCGGCGCCGCAGGGGTCCTCGGCATAGGCGAGGATGCCGTGCATGTCCTTGCAGAGCCGGATCGCCTCATCGAGCGACCAGGCGCCATTGGGATCGAGCGTGACGCGCGCATTCGGAAAACGCTTGGCGATCGCGGTGACCGCCTCGATCTCCTGCTCGCCGCGCAAGACGCCGCCTTTCAGCTTGAAATCGGCAAAGCCATAGTGGTCGTGGGTGGCTTCCGCCAGCCGCACGATGGTCTCGGGCGTCATCGCTTCCTGATGGCGCAGGTTGAACCAGTCGGGCTTGCCGGTCTCGCCTTCGAGATAGGCAAGATTCGTCCTGCGGCGATCGCCAATGAAGAAGAGATAGCCGAGCGTCTCGACACTTTTGCGCTGCTGGCCTTCGCCGAGCAGAGCTGCGACGGGCAGGCCGAGGTGCTGGCCGAGCAGGTCGAGCAGCGCGGATTCCACCGCGGTCACGGCGTGGATCATCACGCGCAGGTCAAACGTCTGCTTGCCGCGGCCGCCGGCGTCGCGGTCGGCAAAGGCGGTGCGGATGTCGGCGAGGATGTTGTTCAAGGCGCCAACGGTCTTGCCGACCACGAGATCGCGGGCGTCTTCCAGCGTCTTGCGGATTTTCTCACCGCCCGGCACCTCGCCGACGCCGGTGTGACCGGAGTTGTCGGTGAGGATGACGATGTTGCGGGTGAAGAACGGCGCGTGCGCGCCGCTCAAGTTGAGAAGCATGCCGTCGCGGCCGGCGACCGGGATCACCTGCATCGACGTGACGATTGGCGCGCCGGCGACTGGCGCGCTGGCGATTGACGCGCCGGAAATTTCGACCATCGGCTGCTCCTCTCTTTTCGTGTCGTTATTCTGCCGCCTGTTGTGTCGATTGCGCGGCGGGCAGGTTTTGCACGAGCGCGGTGAGTTCCGCCATCTCCTGCTCGGTGAGATCGGTGAGCGGCGGGCGGACCGGGCCGGAGTCGCGGCCGATCACTTTCATGCCGGCCTTGATGATCGAGACCGCATAGCCCCTCTTGCGGTTGCGGATCGCGATCAGTGGCAGGATGAAGTTCTTCAGGCCGGCGTGAATGGTTTCATGATCGCGCTTGCGCACGGCGGCGTAGAACTTGGTCGCGAACTCCGGCACGAAGTTGAACACGGCCGACGAGTAGGTCGTCACGCCCATGTCGAGATAGGGCAGGGCAAAGGTCTCGGCGGTGGGCAGGCCGCCGATATAGGTGAGGCGATCGCCGAGCTTGGTGTAGACGCGGGTCATCAGCTCGATGTCGCCGATGCCGTCCTTGTAGCCGACGAGGTTCGGGCAGCGCTCGGCGAGGCGCGCGAGCGTGTCGGGCTGGAGGATGGCGTTGTCGCGATTATAGACGATGATGCCGATCTTCACGGCGGCGCAGACTGCCTCGACATGGGCGGCGAGGCCCTCCTGCTCGGAATGAGTGAGATAGGGCGGCAGCAAGAGCAGGCCGTCGGCGCCGGCCTTTTCAGCGCCGATCGCGATCTCGCGCGCGATCGCAGTGCCATAGCCGGTGCCGGCGAGCACGGGGACGCGGCCCTTGGTCTCATCGACGGCGACCTTGACCACCTGCGGCACTTCAGTCGGCGTCAGCGAGAAGAACTCGCCGGTGCCGCCGGCGGCGAACAGGCCGGCAACGTCATAGCCGCACAGCCAGTCCATGTTGGCGCGATAGGTCGCCTCATCGAAGGAGTAGTCCGCCTTGAACGGCGTGACGGGGAAGGAGAGGAGGCCGGAGCCGATCTTCTCGGCCATCTCCTGCGGGGTCATCTTGCTCATGGGCGCTGCTCCCTCCGGGTTTTGAAGGCGGCGCGCGGACTTGCGCGCCGGATGTTCTGGTTGACGCTCAATATGGGCGTCCATGGCCGTTACTTAAGAGACCGTTCGATGCGCGTCCAAGCCAAAGCCTATATCGAATGATGCGTATTCAGCATCAATCTTCCATCGTCTCCGCGGCGGCCAATTCACCGGCGATTTTCACCAGCGCCGAGAGCAGCGGGTTCTCGTCGTCGCGCCGCCAGACCATGAAGAGCTCGACCGGAACGCGCGTGCGCAGTTTGAGCGGCCGCAGGCGGACGTCGGAGATCTTCAGGCTCGCGGCCGCCGCCGGCACGATGGCAAGTCCGAGGCCGGCGCGCACCATGGCGAGGATCGAGTGGATCTGGCTCAAATGCTGGACATAGCGCGGCAGCACGTCGGCGCGGGTGAAGAGCGCGACCAGGAGATCGTGGAAGTAGCGACTCTCATAGGGCGAATACATCACGAAGGGCTGGTCGTCGAAATCCTTGATGGTGACGGACTCGGCATTCGCCAGCGGATGCTTTTTCGGGATCGCCGCGAGCAGGGGCTCGGCGACGACGCGGCGGCTCGCGAGCTCCGGCCGCGCGATCGGCGGACGCAGCAGGCCGGCATCGATCTGGCCGGAAGCGAGCGCCTCGAACTGGTCGCCGGAAACCATCTCCTTCAGCGAGAAATCGACCTCGGGCAGTTTGGCGCGGCAGGCGGCGACGAGCTCGGGCAGGAAGCCGTAGGCAGCAGCGGCCGTGAAGCCGATCTTCAGCGAGCCGGTCTTGCCGAGCGCGATGCGGCGGGCGACCTGCGAGGCGCTCTCCGCGAGCTTTAGGATGCGTCGTGCCTCGGGCAGGAAGCTGCGTCCGGCCGGCGTCAGGCGGACCGAGCGGCTGGTGCGCTCCAACAGCGGCGCGTCGATGATGTGCTCGAGCACCTGGATCTGCCGGGACAGCGGCGGCTGGGTCATGTTGAGCCGCGCGGCAGCGCGGCCGAAATGCAGTTCCTCTGCCACGGTGACGAAGCAGCGGAGCTGGTTGAGGTCGAACATCGATACTGGCCTTAGATGGATAAGGCGTTTCCCCGGCATTTCTAGCATCGATCACCCCCGAAACAAACACGGCGGCAAAGACGCCGCCGCAAGTTGCCTTGTCCTGCTCCGATTTCTCGGAGCGCTCAGGAGAAAGGCTTGAGCACCACCCGCTGGATCTGCCCGACGACCACGAGGTAGGCGATCGCGGCGACCATGGCGTTGACGCCGACGAAGACGAGCGCGCCGTTGAAAGAGCCGGTCGCGGCCACGATGTAGCCGATCACGATCGGGGTGGTGATCGAAGAGAGGTTGCCGAAGGTATTGAACAGGCCGCCGGAGACGCCGCCCGCTTCCTTGGGCGAGGTGTCCGACGCGACGGCCCAGCCGAGCGCGCCATGATCTCGCGGGCGTAGTTTTCGTTGAGACGACCTGCGGCATTACCGGCATTGTCGAGGTATCGCAACATCGCGGGGTGCCGAACGGTCGCAGCGAGCAGATCGCGAAACTTGCCGAGCGAATGGGGTCGAATGGCGTGGTCGACATAGTCGCCGACGAGCACGCGCAAATTCGATTTGTACTGGTGGACGTTGAAATGCTTGAACCAGAACCAGACCGGTCGGACCGCCACCCGCGCCCGAAGTCGGCCAGTGCGAAAAAGGCTACCGCCTTGCGCCAGGCAGCAACGGCGCCAGCAGGCCGCGGGTGAAGCTGGGCGGCACGGCGTCGAGGCCGAGCACGGCGCTCGCAGCCGGCAGGGCCGAGTCCGCCATCGCGGCGTGACCTTCGGCGGAGGGGTGCACGGCGCCGCCATAGACGGCGGAAAGCACGCCCCAGGTCGCATCGTGAATGTCGTTCGGCTGGCTCGCGGCCGGCAGGCCCTGCGGATAGGTCATCGCAGCGAAATAGCTGTCGTTGGCGTCGCGGATCCAGCGCGCGCGTGGCAGATAGGCGCGATATTCGGAGGCGCCGCGGCCGCACAGCATGGGCTGGCTTGCGGCAGTGACGATGTCGGGGTTGAAACTCTGGCCGTTCTCGGCAAAGCAGGCGCGGTCGAACTCGGGATCGGAGCCGGCATGCGCACAGAAGCCGTGGTCGGCGAACAGATCCTGATGCGAGTCGACGAAGGTCATGCGATCGGATTCGGGATCGCGGCACAGCGCGCCCTGCGTGCAGGTCGCGAGCCCCTTGAGCTGCGGCAGGAATTCGGTGTCGACGTAGGTCGAGACGCGGGCTAGTCGTTGCGGATCGGCGTTGAAGGCCGGATGGATATCGAAGCCGGCACGGCCGCCGCGGCAGGGCACGCCGCCGTCGGCGAGCGCCGGATTGGCGTAGGAGACGTAAACGACGTGCGAGAGGTCGCCGCCGACCAGCGGCTTCAAGGCTTCGCGCAGCTTGACGAAGTTCCTCGGCAGCTCGCGCGCGAGCGCATCGCGCGAATCGTCGACACCGGCCATCACGCCGGAGCGCGTAAACAGCGCACGCTCGGTCGCGGTGTCAACGATCACGTCGGCGACGAGGCCGGAGAAATAGACGTCGTTGGCGCCGATCGAGAGCAGCACGAGGTCGAGCTTGCGGTCCGGCTGCCGCTTCTGGGCTGCGGTGAGCGCCTCGCGCAGTTCAGCGACCTGCGCGTTCACGCTGGTCTGGCAAACGCCGCTCTTGCCGGGCGGGCATTCGCGCGCCCGCTGCGAGCCCAACAGCCCATCGCTGATGCTCGCGCCGGTGCAGGCGAGCGGCAGATAGGTCACGGCGATGTGGGGATAGCGCACCGCGAGCACGAGCGCGGTGCGGCTCTGGTAGCTGTACAGCGAGCGATGGCAGGCAGCATTGAACCAGAGCGCGCCGTAGCGCTGCCAGTTGGCGAGCGTGTCCGGCGCCTCGCAGGCGCGCCCACCCTTGAAGCCGGCGCGGCTCGGCCGGTAGTACTGCGCGCCGGCGGTGCCGAGATAGGAGCGGAAGCAAAAACCGTCGTCGGACAGCGCGATGGGGCGGTCGGGATTGCCTTCACCCGAGGCGATGCTGTCGCCAAGGCCCGCAATGAAGATGTCGCGGACCTGGATCTCGGCCTGGATGCGCTGGGTCGGGTCGGACCCCGAGGAGACGTCGACGGTCGCCACCGTCTGCTTGCCGTAGCGGACGCGCAAGTTCACCGGCTCGGCGCAGTCGAAAGTCGAGGCTTGCGGCCCGTCGCCGTCGTCGAACGACCAGGCACAGGTGGCCCCGACCGGCACGGCACCGGTCAGGCGCACAGTCACGGGATGGTCGACCGGCGTGATGTAGTTCTCTTTGACGTTGTCGCGGGTGCAGGGCTGGTTGACCCGGCCCTGGAGGTCGATGCAGAGTCGGTTGACCATGTTGCGGGCCCAGCCGCGGCCCTCGCTTTGCATCTCCAGCGACTGCTCGGTGGCGAGAATGCTGCGGTTGCGGGCGTTCTCGACGTGGAGCAGGAAGTCGCGCTCTTCGCGGAACAGTCGGAAGCGGTTGCGCACCTCCCAGGTGATCTGCAAGCTGCCGTCCTGCGCGGCAGCGCGTTCAGGCGGCAGAGCGCCGAATATCCCGAAAAGCAGGGCGCCGGCGAGAAAGGTGCGGAGGTTGGCTCGGATCATGACCCGCGTCTTCAACGTCAAAGTTGAGGCGGAAATAAGAGAGCTTCCTCGACCCGCCCTTCGACGTTGGTCTGACGCGTTTTCTGGCCGACGTCCAGCGGCCAAAGCGCGATGAATGGTCATCGCGCTTTAGCTTATTGTTTGAGCATGATCTCCGCGCAAACGCGTTCCGCGTTTGTCGCGAGGGAAAACCGCTTCTCACTTTGCGCTAACGCGGTCCTTCGGGTCCGGATCATGCCCTAGCGCTTGCTGGCCTGCCGCAGCGACCGTTCGCGCTCCATCTGCGTCACCTGCTTGGGCAGGTTGCCCTGCGTGCAGGCCTCCGCCAGCCGCCGGCGTTCCTGCCACGGCTCCACGACGTTCATCCAAAGCTCGCGCGCTCCCATGATGGAAATGGCGAGGCCGAACGGGATCATGAAATAGAGGATGCGGAAGACCAGGAGGGTCGCCAGGAGCTGCTCGCGGCCGAATTCGGGGAGCGCTACTAGCATGGCGGCGTCGAACACGCCGATGCTGCCGGGGGCGTGACTGGCAAAGCCCAGCAGCGTCGCCAGGATGAACACCACCGCCAGCGACATGAAATCGATCGGCGGAGTGGACGGCACCAGGAGGTACATCGCCATGGCGCAGAAGCCGAGGTCGACCACGCCGATCAGGATCTGCACGAGCGTCAGGGGGGCCGACGGCAGCACCACCTTCCAGCCCTTCTGGCCGAGCTCGCGCCGCTTCTCGCCCATCGACAGCCAGACCAGGTAGGCGGCGATCGACGCAAGGCCGCCAAGGGCGATCAGGCGGTTGATCGCGGAGGGGAGCTGATCCATCGCGGAGGCGGCATCGGGATGGATCGCCATGCCGATCGAGAGCACGAAGATGTTACCGAGCCAGAAGGTGAGGCCGGAGAGGAAGCAGATCTTTGCGACGTCGATCGCGTTCAGCCCGTAGTCCGAATAGATCCGGAAGCGGATCGCCCCTCCGGTGAAAACGGTCGCGCCGATGTTGTGGCCGATCGAATAGGAGGCGAAGCTGGACAGCGCTGCGATGCGGTAGGGGACGTGTTTCTTGCCGATCGTTCGCAGTGCGAAGAAGTCGTAGAAGGTCAGCGTACAGAAGGCGAAGAAGACGCAGAGTGCCGCAAGGCCGATATTGCCGCGGGGAATCTCAGTTAACGCAGTCAGGATGACGCCGGTGTCGATGCCCTTGAGGGTGCGCACCAGCGTGGTGATCGCGAAGGCGATGATCATGACGCTCGCGGCAATGCCGAGCCGACGCCAGCCGATCCATCTCTTGAAGCCGCGTTTCAGCGTGGGCAGCACGTCCTGCATTCATCCTCCCGGCGGGGGGCAAGCAACTCGTAAAACCTGCCCAATCGAGCGGGTGCCGATTGAGCGCGATGACCACCAGAAGCCTGGCGCCGATCGCAAGCCATATATCCTAGTTCCTTAAGGCAAAAACAGCGACTTGTGCAGCCCTTGACAACGGAAGCTTCTGCGTTTCGGCATCCCTTCCGTCATACGTCCTACACATTGCCGCGCGTCACGGATGGCGAGTCGCAGCATTGCCGTCTCATTGCCCGCATTTTGCCAAACCATGGCGCAATTCGCCTTGTTCCAGCACAAGGTTTTCGATCCCGTCGGAACGACCGTCATGCGTGTCGGTTAGCGGTGCATCAGCAACCGAACATCGCGCGACAGCGGCCTGCTTGCAGGCCGGGCGCCGCTCTGTTCCCGAAGCGCAAGGATTGGAACGATGGGACTGTTCACCAAGGACATCAAGACCATGAACGACCTGTTCGTGCATCAATTGCAGGATATCTATTATGCCGAGCAACAGCTCACCAAGGCGCTGCCGAAAATGGCAAATAAGGCGACCGATCCGCAGTTGAAGCAGGGCTTTTTGACGCATCTCGATGAAACCAAACAGCATGTGAAGCGGCTGGAAGAAGTGTTCAAGATGCATGGCGTCACGGTGAAGGCAGTCGATTGCCCGGCGATCGACGGCATCATCGAGGAAGCCGACGAGACCGCCGGCGAGGTCGCCGACAAGGCGGTGCTCGATGCGGCCCTCATCAACGCGGCGCAGGCTGCCGAGCACTACGAGATCGTCCGCTACGGCAGTCTGATCGCCTGGGCCAAGCAGCTCGGCCGCAACGACTGCGCGGCGGTGCTCGCCAAGACGCTCGAGGAAGAAAAGGCGACCGACAAGAAGCTGACCACGATCGCCGAGACCAAGGTGAACCTGCGCGCGGCGAGCTAGTTCGAGGCGAGTGAGATCGCCGCGCGGACGACGTGCGGCGTTCTCGCGATGCTGTCATGCCCCGCGAAGGCGCGGCACCCAGTACGCCGCAGCGTCTCCGCATTCGTCACGGTGTCTGGAATGCTGGATCGCGCGCCTTTCGCGGGCGATGACACTTGGGGAAGATGACACTTGGGGAAATTGAGAGCCGAGACCACCCCGCGCGCATCATTCGTTCGTTATCGAAGCGTGCGTGAGGCCGGGGCGTGGTCTTCGCATGGGGCTGCAATCGGGATGGCAGCATGCGGACCAAAATTGCCCATACCACTATCGACTATGAGTCCTTGAAAAGCACGCAGCGCTCCCGCCTTGGCACCTCGCTGACGCTCGCTGCGATGAGCCTCGGTTATGGCGTGGTGCAGCTCGACGTCACCATCGTCAACACCGCGCTTCATGCGATGGGCACCGCGCTCGGTGGCGGGGTCGCCGAACTGCAATGGGTGGTGAGCGCCTATACCATCGCCTTTGCCGCCTTCATCCTGACCGCGGGCGCGCTCGGCGATCGCATCGGCGCCAAGCGCGTCTTCACGGTGGGTTTCGCCCTTTTCACCGCGGCCTCGCTCGCCTGCGCGCTTTCGCCGAACGCCACCGTCTTGATCGGCGCGCGGCTGATCCAGGGATTGGCGGCGGCGATTTTGGTGCCGAATTCGCTGGCGCTGCTCAACCATGCATATCCGGACGAGAAGCAGCGCGGCCGCGCCGTCGCGGTCTGGGCCGCAGGCGCCAGCCTCGCCTTGACCGCAGGGCCGTTCGTCGGCGGCGGCCTGATCACGCTGGTCGGCTGGCGCGCGATCTTCCTGGTCAACCTGCCCATCGGGCTTGTCGGCCTCTGGCTGACCTGGCGCTACGCCGATGAGACCACGCGTTCGCGAGCGCGCGAGATCGATCTGCCAGGCCAGTGCGCGGCGATCGGTGCACTGGGCGCGCTCGCCGGCGCGATCATCGAGGCAGGCGCGATCGGCTGGGCGCATCCTGCCGTGATCGCAGCCTTCGTCGCGGCCACTGTCCTGGCCGCGCTGTTCGTTTGGCGGGAGCAGCGCACGGCGCAGCCGATGCTGCCGCTGTCGCTGTTTGGCAACCGCATGTTCGCGCTGACCTCGCTTGTGGGCCTGCTCGTGAACGTTGCGATCTACGGCCTGATCTTCGTGCTCAGCCTCTACTTCCAGGAAGTCAACGGGCTGTCGGCCTGGTGGACCGGGCTTGCCTTCGTCCCGATGATGGGCGCGGTGCTGCCGGTGAATTTGCTGGCACCGCACATTTCAGAGCGCATCGGAGCTTGCAGAACCATGATCCTGGGCGCGTGCGTCTCCGCGCTGGGTTGCCTCGGCATGGTCGGCATGGCTCCCGATACGAGCTACTGGGCGATCGCCGGGCAGATGATCGCGATCAGCGGCGGTCTCGGCCTTTTGGTGCCGCCCCTGACCTCGACGCTGCTCGGCAGCGTCGAGAAGGCCCGCTCGGGCATCGCGGCCGGCGTGCTCAATGCGACCCGGCAGACCGGCAGCGTGCTCGGCGTTGCGCTGTTCGGCTCGCTCGTTGCGGGAAACTTCATGAGCGGCCTGCACGCGTCGCTGATCATTGCGGCAGCGGTCCTGCTATTGGCCGCGACGGCGATATGGCGGGCGGCTGGACGAGAACGCGAGGGGATGGCTTAAGCCTTGCGGAGCGCGAAATGCGCGCCGCAGAACGCCATCACTGCGCCGAGGCATAGTGCGGCGAGGCCTGCCAATACGCCTGAGATGGTTGGGATCGGACTTGGTGCGGAGGCCGCTTGTCCGGCACCGGCGAGCAGCAAAACGCCGAGCGCGATCAGGAACTGCCGCATCCTTTGCGGGATCTGGCCCGAGACCGCGCTCTGCATCAGTGTTGCGGTGAAGTAGCCGCCGGAAAAGCCGACGGTCGCGATCAGCCACCACGCGATCGCGGCGCCCGCCGGCATGAACTCATGCGTGTCCGAGCGCCAGAGCCCGCCGAGGTCGAGCCCGTAGCGCGCGCCCAGCATGTGCACCGCGAGCGCGAGCAGCACGCCCGCGATTATCGCGCCGCCGAGAATCAGGTGACGGGGAAAAAAGGTCGTCTCAGCCATGCCTGGTTTGTAGGATGGGTGAGGGCGGTCGCGCAAGCCGATCAGGCCGCGCGAAGTTGATAAGGATCGAGATGTCCGAGGTTCAGGAGGCCGCCGCGCAAGTCCCGAGCGAGCAAGTCACGAGCTACGCCTACAAGGCCTCGCTGATCGGCTCGGCGCACCGCTTCGAGCTGACGGATGAGGGCCTGTCCTGGTCCATCGCCGGACGCTCCGGCCTGTGGCGCTATGGCGAGATCGCGGCGATCCGGCTGTCGTACCGGCCGGTCTCGATGCAGCAGCACCGGTTTCGCGCCGATCTCCGCCATGCGGATGGCGGTCGCATCGCGATCCTGTCGACGACCTGGCAGACCGCGGCGCTGATGGCGGCGCAGGATCACGGCTTTCGCGATTTCATCGTCGCGCTGCATGCGCGCATGGCGAAAGCCGGCAGCCGTGCCAAGCTGACCGCGGGCCTCGGACGCACCGCTTATTCGGCGGCGCTCGCGCTTCTGGGGATGCTGGCGGCGGCGATGGCTGGGCTTCTCATCCGCGCGGTTGTGACCGGCGAATTCACCGGCGCCCTGTTCATCATCGGCTTCGCCGCGCTGTTCACCTGGCAGATCGGCGGCTTCATCCGGCGCAACCAACCGCGCCGCTACGGCTTTGACCGACTGCCGGAGGCGCTGCTGCCGTAAAGCGCGATGAGATTGGGATGATTTGTCTTTGCGATTTAGGTTATTGTTTGAGCATGATCTTTTCGCAAAGCCGCTGCACACTTTTCCGGATCATGCTTCTAGCGGCGGCTGCAACCGGCGGTCATCAAACGTGACTTCGCAGGAGCGCGTCCATGCCGCATCCTTGTCGTCATGGACCGCAGCACCCGAATGCCGACGGCGGATGAGATCGCCGCGATCAATGCCACGCATCTGATCGAGACTCCCCTTTGCCCGGCCGATCTGCTGTTCCTGTTCGGCACCCGCGAGGACGTCGCGCTGCGCGCAGATGCCGCAGCCCGGCTCTGGCGGGACGGTTATTTCCGCTGGTCGATTGTCAGCGGCGGGGTGACGCCGGGCTCGGAGCAATCCGAGTGCATGCTCATCAAGGCTGCGATGGTCGAAGCCGGCATTCCGGCAGGCCGCATCCTCGAAGAGCACCGGGCGATGAATACGGGGGAGAATGTCGTCTTCTCGCTGCCGGTCATCGATGCGGCGCTCGGGCTGCAAATTATTCGTAGCGTGATCTGCCTCGGCAATACCTGGACGGCGCGTCGCTATCCTATGACGCTGCACCGCCACTGGCCGGAGGCGACGAAGATGCTCGTGACTGTCGATAGCTTTGCGACGCCGCGCGGGCTCTGGCACACCGATGCCGAGTTTCGCCGCCGCGTCCTGCACGAGTGGGACAAGATTGCGCCGTACAAGGCGAAAGGCTTCATCGCGGACTGGCCGGTGGCGTGAGAGGCCAGCGCGCTACTCCGTCGAATCAAAATCCTCTTCCTTCGAGCGCAACATCGCCGCGAGTGTGCGCAGGCCCGTGTCGAGCTGCTCGAAAGTCGGTGCGCCTAGCGCAAGGCGGACCGCGTTGGGGGCGTGGCCGTTGGCGATCGCGAACGTTGTGGACGGTGTCAGCGCGATGTCGCGCCGGCCGGCCGCGGCGACCAGCGTCTGCGACCGCCAATGTGGCGGCAGCGCAAGCCACAGATGATAGGACTTCGGATCGGCCTGGATGTCGAAGCCGGCAAGCCGCTGCGCCGCCAGATGCTGGCGCTTGCCCGCATCGATGCGTTTGAGGCGAGACAGTTCGGCCGCGGTGCCGTCGGCCATCAGCCGCTGCCCGGCCGCAAAGGCATAGCCGGATGCGGTCCAGCCGCCCGACCGCACCGAGGCCAGCACGCTTTCACGCAAGTGGGGCGGGGCGACGATGAAGCCGAGCGCGAGCCCCGGTGCGACCTTTTTCGAGAGGCTGTCGAGCACGAGGCAGCGGTCCGGCGCGAGCGAGGCGAGCGGCACCTCGTCGGTGAGGAAGCCGTAAACGGTGTCCTCGATGATCGGCAGGTCAAGCTTCTCGGCAACGCGCAGCACGTCGCTGCGCCGAGTGAGCGGCATGGTCATGCCGAGCGGGTTCTGCATCGTCGGCTGGAGATAGAGCGCGGCGAGATGCGCCTCGCGATGCGCCTTCTGAATCGCGTCCGGGCGGACACCTTGCTCGTCCATCGCGAGCGGGACCAGCGCGATGCCGAGCCGCGCGGCGATGCCTTTGATGAAGGGGTAGGTCAGCGCCTCGACGCCGCAGCGCCCGCCCGCAGGCACGAGTGCGGCAAGCGCGGCGGCAATGCATTGCCGTCCGTTCGAGGTGAAGACGAGGTGATCGGCGTTCGGCGTCCAGCCCTTGCGTGCGAGGAATGATGCGGTAATGCTCCGAGCTGCCTGCGTGCCTGTACTGGTCGCAGGCCGCAGCGCGATCTCGAGCCCCTCGGGGCGCTCGAGACCGGCGAGGCACTTTGCGATCATCGCCGATTGCTGCGGCAATACGGGATAGTTGAACTCGAAATCTATGCGCGCGCCGCGCGGCTCGGCGGGAGCTGAGACGCCGCGCCGCGCCTCGCCGGAAATGAACGTGCCGCGGCCGACTTCGCCGACGACGAGGCCGCGACGCAGTAGCTCAGTATAAACACGGCTCGCGGTCGAGACCGCAATGCCCCGCTCATAGGCGAAATTGCGCTGCGGCGGCAGGCGGTCGCCGGGCTTTAAGGCTCCGTTAGTGATGTCGGCGGCAATGGCGTCGGCCAGCTTCACGTACTCGAACTTGGACATTATTGCACCGAGATCAATGTTTCCCTTGCACCGAGGATTGTACTGGAGCATTTAAGTTCCATCAAGTTCCGCGATTGAACCCCGGCTGCGCGAGCATTCCGAGGGCAATGAAGGAGCAGGCGCCGATCAGCGCCTGGGCCGACGGCATCGCTTTCGCCGCGCGGGACGATTGCCGGAGAAGAAACATGACAACCATCTCGCAAACTGCCGGGCAGCCTCTCAGCCCATCCTCGTCAGGCGGCTTCCTCCGCTCCGTTGTCAACGGCGCCTCGGCGCTGCTCGGCTTCCTGGAGCGTCGTGCCGCCGTCAAGACGCTGAACGAACTCGACGACCGCGCGCTGCGCGACATCGGGATCACGCGCTCGCAGATCGAGGATGCCGTTTACGGGCAGATGAAAGCCGAGCTGACGCGCTATCAATAAGAGGAGGTCAGGCGATCGCGGCCCGACCCCATGCCGTGCCGAAAGCTCGATCGTCCTCGGGATGGTCGGGCTTGGGGCGCGGCCTAGCCGTGGCTCCGCGCTCGCGGCGGTGCCGGCCATCCAGTCCGACTCTTTCCACGAGACTGCTGACCAGCACGGCGGTGCGCGCCGCCGCCTGCTTCATGACGAACAGGATCGTTGCGGCACGGCTGAGAACGCCCAGCAGGAACAGCACCGCGAAGATGTCGATATAGGCCAGGAAATCACCAACCAGCATCAATTCCGGGGGAATCGGGATGCGGTGGTAGTAGGCCAGGATCAGGATGACGACCGGGACGAAGGCGATGATCTGCCGCAACGTCAGCCTGTCCAGCAGGGCGGCCAGTTGCACGACACATACCTCCCACAGCGCGTTCCCCGATGGCGAGCGGGATTTCGTAGCTCAGCTCGCGCCACCACTTCTTCACGCGATTGTTCCGAGGTTAATGCCTGACCACCAGCACCGAGCATTTGGCGTAACGCACCACATGCCCGGCATTTGAGCCGAGGAAATAGGTCCGCATCGCCGGGCGGTGCGAGGTCATGACGATGAGGTCGGCCTTCATATGTGCCGCTTCTTCCAAAATCTCGTGATAGATGCCGCCCTGGCGCACCACGCTGGAGATATGCGCGTCGTCGATGCCGGACTCGCGCGCGACGATGGCGAGCGCTTCCTCCGAGGTCTGGCGCTGCTGCTCGTCGAAATCGGCCGGCACATATTCGGCCAGCATCACCGGCGTCATCGGTAGCACGTTGAGCAGGCGCACGGTGCCGTTCCAGGTCTGCGACAGCGTCGCAGCCGTCGCGATCGCAGGTTTTGCGAGATCGGTGTCGGCGAGGTCGATGGGCACGAGAATGGACTTGAACATCTGCGCCTCCCTGTCTTTCGACGGCTGAGGACGGCGCCCTGTGTCCTCATGCCTGCTTCAGCAACTTGGGGCTGATGAACTTCACCAGTTTCCCGCGGCGGTACGCCACGTCATCCCAATCCTTGACGTCAAAGTCGAAGACCGCAAGCCCCGCGGTGGGCAGATTGTCGGCAAGGGCCTTGCGGCCGGCCTCCTCGCCGCTGCCCATCAGCAGCAACGCAATTTCATGCATGCCGGGATTGTGACCGACCAGCATCAGGATCTTTGGCGAAAGATGCTTGGGCGAGGCCGAAATGGTTGCGGTGCGAATGGTTTCCAGGAGCTGCGCGGGATCGGCGCCGTAGAGTTCCGGCAGCAATTCGACCTGGGGCGGCGCGATACGGTCCTTCATGGCGCGCCAGGCGATGTCCCAGGTCTGCCTGGCCCGCGCGGCCGGTGAAACCAGCACAGTATTGGGGAACGGCGGATGACGGGCCATCCAGTCGCCTATCTGTGCTGCATCCCGATGGCCGCGGTCGTCGAGGCGGCGGTCCTGGTCACGGCCGCTCGGTGCGTCAGTCTCGGTCTTGGCGTGACGCAGCAGCATCAAACGGCGCATGGCATTCTCGAATCATTACGGTCGTATTTAATCTACAGGCACGGGTTCAGGACAAGGTGACAAGCGCCCGACCGGTGCCTTAAGAAAACGACATGAGCGAGACTTACACAAGCGTGTCCCAGGAAGAAGCCGGCTATCGCGAGCGCGCGCGGCTGTCGTTCGATCTCGACGCCGACATCTGCGTGATCGGCGCGGGGCTCGCCGGGCTCACCATCGCGCTGGAGGCGGCTCGGCTCGGCGCCAGCGTCGCAGTGCTGGAGGGCCGGCATGTCGGCTGGAACGCCTCCGGCAACCAGCTCGGCACCGTGATGCCGGGTTTTGCGCTGCCGCTCGCGGACCTGATCGAGCGCATCGGTTTCGAGGATGCGCGCGAGCTCTGGGCGCTGTCGAAGGAGGGCGCCGAATTCGTGCGGGCAAATGCCACCGAAGAGACGATGCCGGGGATTGGCGTGAGCGACGGCGTGCTCGAGGTCTCCAATGTCGACGTCGGCGACCGGCTGATCAGCCGGCTCCAGATGCTGAACGAGGATTTCGATACCGAGGCTGAAGGCTGGCAGGCCGACCGCGTGCGTGCGGTACTCAAGACCGGCCGGTATTTCCACGGCGTCTATTATCCGACGGCGTTCCAGGTCGACGGGCGGAAATATGTCCACGGGCTCGCGGCCTTGGCCCGGCGGGCCGGCGCGCGCATCTTCGAGGACACGCCGGTCGTCAGCATCGATCATTCCGGCATCCGCAAGCGCATCGTGACGCCGTCGGCGCGCATGCGCGCCACGCACATCGTGCTCGCCGGCAACATTCATCTCGGCGCGCCGCTGAAGCGCCTGTCAGACACGCTGTTGCCGATCTGGCGCTACGCCGGGATCACCGCGCCACTCGGCGAACGCCTCTCCGAAATCCTCGCCTTCAAGGGATCGGTGATGGATACCGACGGCATCGATCATTTCCGCGTCGTCGATGGCGACCGCTTGATGTGGGAAAGCCCGGAGACCACCTGGGCTGCGGGCCCACAACGCTTCGCCGGTGCCATCAAGCGCCGGATCCGCACGATCTTTCCAGATCTCGGCGAGGTCGATATCGCCGAGATGTTCGGCGGGGCCACCGGCCAGACCGTGCACGGCATGCCGCAGATCGGGCAACTCCGCAAAGGCCTGTGGGTGGCGAGCGGCTTTGGCCGCCAGGGCATGAACACCTCGGCCATGGCCGGGCAACTCATCGCCCGCAGCATCCTCCGGGGCGACGAGCGCTGGCGGCTGTTCTCGCCGTTCGAGCTGGTCTGGGCGGGCGGGATCACGGGGCGGGCCGCCGGCCAGGTGATCGGGCTCTGGGGGAGGGCGAGTTCGGCCGCCGCGGGCTCCCTTGCCCGTTACCGCGAGCGGGCGCGGGTCAAGGAGAGGGAGCGCGAGGCGAAGCTGGCTGAGGCCAACCGGGCCGCCGGCACCGGTCCGCGGCGCGCGCCGCCCGGCGCGATGCGCCCGGTTCGGCCGGCGCCGCCGCTGGAACCGGTCCCGCATCCCGCGGAAGCCGCGTCGCAGGAGCAGGGCATCTCGCAATAAGTTGAGAAAAAACTCCGCCTGACGGTGTAACGTCGCGCGTTGAAGCCCGTATCTCAGCGCGTGGACAGGTGAAAAGTCCCCTCGCACGGAGAAAGAGATGTTTGACCGCCGCGTCCTGTTGACGTCCGTCGCCGGCCTGTTCGGTCTTACGGCGTTCCGCTGGCTGAGAGCGACCCCGGCCAAGGCCGCACAAGAAAAGGCCGCGGAGAAATTCGAGATCGAGAAGACGGAGGCGGAGTGGCGCGCCCAACTCACGCCTCAGCAGTACGAGATTTTGCGCAACCACGGCACCGAGCGACCCGGCTCGAGTCCGCTTCTGAATGAGCATCGCAAGGGCGTCTTTGCCTGCGCCGGCTGCGACTTGCCGCTATTTGCTTCCGACACCAAGTTCGAAAGCGGCACCGGCTGGCCGAGCTTCTACCAGCCGATTGAAGGCAATGTCGGCAAGACCGAGGACCGCACCTACGGCATGGTTCGCATCGAGGTGCATTGCCGGCGCTGCGGCGGCCATCTCGGCCACGTCTTCGACGACGGTCCGAAGCCCACCGGATTGCGTTATTGCATCGATGGTTTCGGGCTTGTTTTCCACCCCGCGGCAGCGTCCGCGACGTAGGGGGTGTGCCCGGCAATTGTTGCCGGCCCGGCAATTGTGCCCCGGTCTCACGGCCGGGGCATGTCTATTTAAATCTTTGATTTCATTGAGGTACTGCATTGGCATAGGCCTTGCGACGTCTCCCTTCGATTGCGGCCATGGGTCGGCCGGCCGCCGAGATCGATTTTGGAGACAAAGTTATGGGTATCTTCGATGCAATGAACACCTCGGTGGGTGGCCTGCAGGCGCAGTCCTACGCGCTTCAGAATATTTCCGGCAATATCGCGAACTCTTCCACCACCGGTTACAAGGGCATCGGGACCAGCTTCGAAGACCTCATTCCCAACGCCGAGGTGCCCAGCAAGCAGGTCGCCGGCGGCGTCACCGCGCATGCCCAGGCGACGATCACGACCCAAGGCACGATCTCATCGTCCAGCGTCGCCACCAACATGGCGATCACTGGCGACGGCTTCTTCTCAGTGCAGAAGGCAAGCGGCGTCGTCGACAACGTGCCGGTGTTCGACGGCGTCACCTATTACACCCGCCGCGGCGACTTCCAGGTCAATGCCAACGGCAATCTCGTGAACGGCGCCGGTTATTATCTGATGGGCGTCACGGTCGACGCGAAGACCGGCAATCCCACCGGCAGCGTGCCGACGGTGCTGAAGTTCGCGAACAATTTCATCCCGGCGCAGGCGACCACCGCGATCCAGTATGCGGCGAACCTGCCGACCCAGCCGAACACGGTCGCGGGCTCGACGGCGGCAAGTGGTACGCTGCTCGCAGCGGGTGGAATCAATCCGTCCGATTTCGCGGCCAACCCGCTGCCGGTGGGCACGCCGCCCGCTCCTTACACGAACGCGACGATCTCCGGCGCCGCAGCCACCGGCAATCTGCGCTCGGCCTATACCTCGACGAGCGCGACGGGCTCGGTCGCTCTGCAGGACAATGCATCGGCGGCCGCAGCCGCGACCACCTCACTCGACGCGACCGCAGGCAACCATCTCGCCTCGAGCATCCTCACCGCGCTCAGCGGCACGACCCTGACGATCAACGGCAACACGGTTACCTTCAACGGCGGCACTACCGTCACGACGGCCGGCAGCAACACCACGATCGGCCTGGGAGCGGGCACCACGGCGACGGTTCAAAGCATCCTGACCGCAATCCAGACCGCCGGCGGCGCCGGCGTCACAGCGACGTTGACCGCCAGCGGCAACATTCAGATAGCCACCGGCACCACAACCGATGTGTCGGTCACTAGTGGCGCGGCAGCGACCGCGCTCGGCCTCGGCACCGTGACGCGCGGCGGCAACGTGCTGTCGACGCCTGCGATCACGGGCTCCACCGTGCTGAGCGGCAGCGCCACGGCGGGCGGCGCGGAAGTCCTCTCGTCGGGCTTTGCGGCCGGCAATACCATCACGGTCGACGGTCAGACGCTGACTTTCATGACCTCGGGTGCGTCGGGCGCGAACCAGATCAACATCACCGACAACA
Source organism: Bradyrhizobium sp. CB82 (assembly GCF_029714405.1). NCBI lineage: Bacteria > Pseudomonadati > Pseudomonadota > Alphaproteobacteria > Hyphomicrobiales > Nitrobacteraceae > Bradyrhizobium > Bradyrhizobium sp. CB82. The sequence goes on from NZ_CP121650.1 coordinate 3,343,010, forward strand.
TCTCGACCTTGCTGGCCAAGATCGATGGTCTCAGCGGCGCAACTGGCTCGTCGATTGCGGGCGGCGTGATCACGCTGAATACCGGCACCGTCTCCACCCTGACGATGTCCAGCTCCAACTCCTCCGCCTTCGCCGCGCTCGGCTTCACCTCCGCCATCAGCAAGACCCGCAACGGCGGCGGCACCGCCGGCACGGGCACCGTGATCGGCAACGACATCGCGACCTTCACCAAGGAATCGATCAGCGGCGGTGCGGTGACTGCGTACAACGCGGCCGGCACGCCCGTTAACCTGCAATTGCGCTGGGCCAAGACCGACAGCGCGTCGCTGGGCGCCGGCCATACCGACAGCTGGAACCTGTTCTACCAGACCGACCCCAATGCCACCGGCACGGGGGTTGGTTGGGTCAATACCGGGCAGACCTTCACCTTCGCCAGCGACGGCTCGCTGAGCTCGCCGAGTGGCTCCGGCATCTCCATCCCCAACGTCACCGTCAGCGGTCAGGCGCTCGGCACCGTCGCCTTCAACATCTCCTCGGGTGGACTGACGCAATATGCGAGCACCAGCGGCGCGGTCACCATCAACACCATCACGCAGAACGGCTACGCCGCCGGTCAGCTCCGCTCGGTCGCCGTCAACAACAACGGTCTTGTGGTCGGCACCTTCTCCAACGGCCAAAACCTCGACCTCGCCTCGGTGACGCTGTCGCACTTCAACGGCACCAACTACCTGAAGGCGCTCGATGGCGGCGCCTATGCCGTCACTGACCAGTCGGGTCCGGCGATCGCGGGGGCCTCCGGCACCATCAGCGGCTCGTCGCTCGAGGGATCGAACACCGACATCGCCGACGAGTTCACCAAGCTCATCGTGACCCAGCAGGCCTATTCGGCCAACACCAAGGTCATCACGACGGCGAACTCGATGGTGCAGGATCTCCTGAACGTGTTGCGCTGATCAGCGCTGACGCAGCGTAACCAAGGGCGGGCAGTCACATGGGTTTGAGTTCATCCCTCGCCAGCGCAATGAGCGGCCTGCGTGCCAACCAGGCCGCGCTTTCGATCGTCTCCTCGAACGTCGCCAATTCGCAGACGCCGGGTTACGTTGCCCAGTCGCCGAACCAGATCGAGGTCACCACCGGCGAGTTCGGCTCGACGGTGATCACCACCGGCGTCAGCCGCGACCTCGATACCTTCGTGCAGGGCCAGCTGCGCACCGAGACCGGGGGCGGCGGCTATGCCGACCAGATGGCCAACATCCTGAAGCAGCTTCAGAATGTCTACGGCAATCCCGGCGGCAGCGGCACCCTCGAAACCGCGCTGAACGATTTCACGAGCTCGTTGCAGGCATTGTCGACGAGCGCAGGCGCGTCGTCGGCGCAGACCGTCGCGGTCGCCGCTGCGCAATCGCTGGCGCAGCAGCTCAACCTCACGACCAAGGGTATCCAGTCGTTGCGCACCAATGTCGAGCAGGATCTCGGCACCTCGGCGCAGCAGGCCAACGCGGCGATGCAGCAGATCGCCGACATCAACACCAAGCTGCAAGGCCTGAGCTCGACCGATCCGTCGGCGGCGACGCTGATGGATCAGCGCGACCAGGCCATCAACACGCTCTCGAAATATGTCGACGTCCGCGTCGTCACCGACGGCTCCAACCAGGCCAACGTCTACACCAACACTGGCATCCAGCTCGTTGGCGCGGGGCTGGCCTCGAAGTTCAGCTTCGCGTCGGCGGGCGCGTTGACTGCGAACTCACTCTATGACAGCAATCCGGCCAAATCCGGCGTCGGCGCGTTCAACATCTCGCTGCCGAACGGCTCGTCGATTGACGTTGTCGCCAACAACGTGGTTTCGTCGGGACAGATCGCGGCCGACCTCAAGCTGCGCGAACAGACGCTGGTGCAGGCACAGACCCAGGTCGACCAATTCGCGGCGACGATGGCGAGCGCCATGTCCGACAAGACCACCGCCGGCACAGCGGTCGCCGGCCCGCCGTCCGGCTTCAAGGTCGACCTCGCCGGTGCTGCGCCGGGCAATTCGGTCAACCTGACCTACACCGATACGGCGACTAACACCCAGCGCCAGATCACCATCGTCAACGTGGCGGATCCGGCGGCGCTGCCGCTGCAAAACGCCACCAATGCCAATCCCCTGAAAGTCGGCATCGACTTCTCCGCGCCGATGGGCTCGATCCTGTCAACGCTCAACACCGCGCTTGCCGGTAGCGCGCATCTGTCGTTTGCGGGCTCCGGCACCACGCTCCAGATCACGGCCGATGGCACCGGTTCGAGCACGGTCAATTCGGTCTCGGTGACCAAGACGATCTCGTCGCTCCAGTCGGGCAATGCGCAATTGCCGCTGTTCACCGATGGCAGTGCGCTCTACACCGGGGCGATTACCTCCTCGGGGTCGCAGATGACCGGACTTGCCGGGCGCATCGGGGTGAACGCGGCGGTGGTGACCGATCCGAGCAAGCTCTCGGTCTACAACACCTCGCCGGTGACGCCCGCGGGCGATACCACGCGCTCGGACTTCCTCTACACGCAGCTCACCAGCTCGGTGTTCTCCTATTCGCCGACGACGGGGCTGGGCTCGTCGAGCCAGCCTTTCAGCGGCACGGTCTCGAGCTATCTGCAGCAGTTTCTGAGCATCCAAAGCAACGCCTCGACCCAGGCGACGGCGTTGCAGCAAGGACAGAGCGTCGTGGTCTCGACGCTCCAGGCAAAGTTCAACTCGACGTCCAGCGTCAACATCGACTCGGAGATGTCGAACCTGATCCAGCTGCAGAATGCCTATGCCGCCAACGCCCACGTTATGTCGGTGGTACAGAGCATGATGAACACGTTGATCCAGGCTCAAAGGTAACCAGTTTAGGGCTCTGAAAGATGTCGATCGCCAGCATCAACTACTCATCGTCGGTTCTCGGCGCGCAGATCCGCAACATCAATCAGCAGCTCACCGATCTATCGACGCAGCTCTCCACCGGCAAGCTGTCGCAGAACTATTCCGGCATGGGCACCAACGAAGGCTTTGCGATTGCTTCCCGCGCGCAGCTTTCGAACATCGCGGCCTATACCGATACGATCACCAACGTCAACGTCAGCATCAACCTCGCCAACACCGCGCTGCAGTCGCTGTCGACGATCCGCAATACGGTGCAGACTGGCGCAGCCAGCACCGCGCAGGATCTCAACGTCAACGGCCAGACCATCGCGCAGAACACCGCGGCAGCGCAGTTCGGCTCGATGGTCGGCGTGCTGAACACCCAGTCGGGTAACCGCTATCTGTTCTCCGGGACCGCCTTCAACTCGCAGTCCGTCGCCAACGCCGACGCCATCATCAACGGCACGACGACGCAGGCCGGCTTCAAGACCGTCATGGCCGAGCGCCAGGCCGCCGACCTCGGCGCCAACGGCATGGGCCGGCTGGTGCAGACGCAGCCGACGGCGAGCTCGGTGCAGGTGGCCGAGGATGTTGCAGGATCGCCGTTCGGGCTGAAGATTGCGGCGGTCTCCTCGAAGCTGACCGGCGCCACCGTGACGGGGCCGAGCGGTTCGCCGGTGTCCTTCTCGGTCGATCTCAACGGCAACAATCCGAACAATGGCGACAAACTGAGCGTTCAGTTCAGGCTGCCGGACGGTACGACCGAGCAGATCGACCTGACCGCGTCCAGCGCAACACCAGCGCCACAGGGCAGCTTCGCCATCGACCCGACCACGCCGAACAACACGGCCGCCAACCTCAACACCGCGCTGAACACCGCAATCAAGAAGCTTGCCAACACCTCGCTGGTGGCGGCGTCTGCCATGACGGCCGGCGACAATTTCTTCAATACTGCGAGCTCGGCGATCGGCACGGCCGTCAACAACCAGATGGCGACGCCGGCGCCGGTCACCGGTGCGACGCTGCTGTCGGGCACTGCGCCTTCGGATTCGATCGGGACCAGCTTTGCAGCCGGTAATACCATCACCGTCAACGGCACCACGCTGACCTTCGTCAATTCCGGCGCGACCGGCAACCAGCTCAACGTCACCGACAGTATCCAGACCCTGCTCGGCAAGATCGACTCCATCACGGGCACCTCGAAACCGTCGACGATCCATGGCGGCGTGATCACAATCAACACCGATGACGCGGCAAGCCTGAACATCACCAGCTCGAATACGGCCGCGTTGGGGGCGCTTGGTTTCAGCTCCTCTCCGATCACGGCCACGCAGCCGCCATTGCGTGTCGGCTCGTCGCCGGCGAGCTCGGCGACGACATTGGTGAACGGCTCGGCCAACACGATCAAATGGTACACCGGCAATGACGGGCCCGGCTCGGCACGCTCCACAGCGGTCGCGCGCGTCGACGATGCCGTCACGGTTCAATATGGCGCGCAGGCCGATGAGGACGCGATCCGCCGGCAGATGCAGGCGACCGCTGTGTTTGGCACTTTCTCGACGTCGCCGACCGGGCAATATTCGGGCGGTCAGGTGTCCGCCCTGAGCCAGCGGGTTGCGCAGGCGCTGACCGAGCAGCCCGGGCAGCAGCGTATCGAGGATATCCAGACCGATATCGCGATGGCCCAGAACACGATGAAGGATGCCACCACACGCCAGACCCAGGCCAAGGCGCAGCTTCAGACCATCATCGACCAGGCCGAGTCGGCCTCTCCCGATCAGGTCGCGAGCGAGATCCTGGCGCTCCAGAACGCGCTCCAGGCGTCCTACCAGACCACGGCGAAGCTGGCGCAGCTCTCGCTCGTCAAGTTCCTGTAACAGCGTTAAGGCTCCATTAACCATGCCTGTTTACCTCTTGGTGAGGATTTCGGACGCGCGGGGCCATTGATGTCGGATCGGATGCAGCTTGTGGTGGCAACGCCGTGCTTCGGCGGACAGGTGTCGAGCATCTATGCGAGCTCGATCTTCAGGCTCCAGCGCGCCGTGCATGGCATGTCCAATCTCGAGCTCAAGGTTCTCTTGCGCGAGGGCGACGCGCTGATCACCCGCGCGCGGGCCAATCTGGTCGCGATGTTCCTCGACGATCCCAAGGCAACGCATTTCTTGTTCGTGGACGCCGACATCGGCTTTGCGCCCGAACAGGTGTTCCGGCTGATCGAATGCGGCGCCGACGTCGTCGCCGGATGCTATCCGATCAAGCGCGTCAACTGGGACAAGGCCAAGCGGGCGATCCAGGCCGGCCGGGTCGACGTGCCGGCGGCCTCGCTCGACTACGTGCTCGAGATCGAGGATCCCGACCGCATCGTCGTCGTCAACGGATTTACCCGCGTGCGTTACGCGGGCACCGGCTTCCTGATGATCCGCCGTCACGTGCTGGAGGCGATGTGCCGGCATCCGAGTTACGCCGGCTTGCAGTTCTTCCGCGAACATTCTCACGACACGCTGGCTGGGAGCCAGAACCGCTTCGCGCTGTTCGAATGCATGATCGACCCGGCAACCAGTACCTATCTTTCCGAAGACTTCGCCTTCTGCAAGCGCTGGACCGATATCGGCGGCGAGATCTGGGCCGACATCCAGAGCTCGCTCGACCACGTCGGGCGATCGGTGTTCCACGGCGACATCACCTCGCAATTCGCGCCGGCACCCGCCGCAGCAGATGCTGCCTGAGGCGGCCGGATGAGCCTCGGCATATCCCGGCTCCATGTTGACGACGGTCCGCGTTACGGGCTGCGCGACCTTTTTACGCCGCTGGAGACGCTGCTTGCCTCCGGCGGTGACCCGCGCCTCGCGCTCGATCCATGCGACGGTCTCAACGCCTACGCTTGCGCGCCGCAGCCGACGCCTGAGATCTGGAATTTCGCATCCTCGACCGCATCCTCGATCTCGCAAGTGGCCTATGAGCGCGCCGCGCTCGCGCGTGAGGAACTCGTGCACAAGTCGCTGTTCGACGAGGTTGAGGTCGCCTTCGACGCCCGCCTCGAGGACATGCGTGACGAATTGCGCGCCCACCTCCAGCTCTCGCCGCGGGTGGATGTCGTGTTCGCGCCTTCCGGCACCGATGCGCAGCTTCACGCGCTGTTCCTGGCGCGCGCGGTGCTCGGCGCGCCGCCGGTCACCATCGTCGTCGGCTCGGACCAGACGGGAAGCGGAACGGCGTTCACGGCGCGCGGGCGCCATTTCAGCTCGGTGACGGCGAGCGGTTTGTCGGTCCGCAAGGACAGTGTGATCGCGGGTCTTGGCGGCGACAGTATTGCACTGCCGCTGATGGATGAGGTGGACGCCGACTCCGCGGTGCTTCGCGCAATCGAGGCCACGATCGCTCAAGGTGCACCCGTGGTGCTTCAGGTCATGGACTCCTCGAAGCTCGGCTGGCGTGCGCCGAGCGAGGGCTGTCTCGACGAGATCGCAAAGCGGTGGCCGGGCAAGGTTCAGATCGTGGTCGATGCCTGCCAGATGCGGCTGGGCCGGCGGCGGTTGCGCTTCTATCTCGACCGCGGCTACATGGTGCTGGTCACCGGCTCGAAATTCTTCGGTGGTCCGGCCTTCAGCGGCGCGCTGCTGGTGCCCAAGGGATTTGCGCGCGCGCTCGATCGCTTGAACGAGATTGCGCCGGGCTTCCTCGATTACGCGAGCCGTTTCGACTGGCCGAAGGGCTGGAACGGCCTGCGATCACGTTTCGAGCGTCGGCCGAATTTCGGTCAATGGCTGCGCTGGGAGGCGGCGATGGCCGAGATCGCCAGCTACTACGCGCTACCCGGAGCCTTCCGCGCCAGGGCGCTGGGCGAGCTCAGGGCAGGCATCGACGACATGATCGCGTTGACGCCGTCACTCGGCGCGATCGCGCCCGCCACGCGCCGGGGCAGCGTGGACGACGAAGAGTTCATCCACGACACGATTTTTCCCGTCATGCTTCTGCGCGATGGCCGGTCGGTGTCGATCACCGAGACAAACGCGGTCTATCGTGCGCTCGCCCGCGACCTGGGCGATGACGTGGTCGGCAGTGCCGCCGACCGGCAGGTGGCCGCGCAGCGTTGCCTCGTCGGCCAGCCGGTGCGGCTGGAGCGGCCGGACGGCACGCAAGCCGCGCCACTGCGGCTCTGCATCGGCGCGCAGCTCGTGACCGGTGCTTGGTCGGCCAATGCGGCGCAAGCGCAAAGGAATCTTCGGCACGTTCTCGATCGCATCGCCCACGTGCTGGTGAAGATCGAGCTGCTGCTTGGCCGCACGAACGATGCGGCATCTGCATCCGGAGCCTGACATGCAGTCTGAAGTTTCGCATCCGCCCGGCGCGAGCGCGCCGCAAGTCGCCGATCGTATCGGCTTTGCGCGGTTGACGCACCAGGCGTTCGTCGGCGTCGATCTGCGGCCGCTCCGCGATCGGCTCGTGAGCAAGATCGCCGACGGCACCGCACAGGCCGGCGAGGGGCTCGATCTGTCGCTGATCGCGCAACTTCTCGGTGACAAGGAGGCGGGCCTTGCGATCCAGGCCGAGGTGCTCGCCTTTCATCAATTGTTTCGCTCGCCTTGCGCCGTTGCAAAACCTGCGCTGCGCGTGCTCGCACTTGCGGCGGCGATCGACATGGGCGGCAATACTCCGATCGAATTCCTGCTCGAGAGCTCGGACATCGAGCTGTTGACGCTCTACGTCGTCAAGGGTATTGGCCTGCCGGAGCCGCTGCCGGATCACGACGTCGCCATCGTCGTCGCATCCGATTCCGAGGAATGCCGCGAGGCGCTCGCGGCGATCGACAATGCCGCATCGCGCTGGCCGCGGCCGCTGCTCAACCGCCCGGATCGCATCGCCAATCTCGACCGCGACAAGCTGCATCGCCTGCTCGCCGGCACGGCGGGCCTCGACATCCCCGCGACGGTCGGCGCGACGCGCGCGCAATTGTCGGATCTGTCGCATGCGCGGATCCGGTGCGAGGACATCACGAGCGAATTGCAGTTTCCGATGATCGTGCGGCCGCGCGGCACGCATGCAGGCGCGGGACTGGCAAAGGTCGACGATTTCGCGGCGCTTGCGGATTATCTGGCCGCGCGGCAGGACCACGATTTCTTCGTCGCGCGCTTCGTCGACTATTCCAGCGCCGACGGATTGTTCCGCAAATATCGGCTCGCCATCGTCGACGGCAGGCCGTACGCCTGTCACATGGCGATCGCGGACCATTGGGATATCTGGTATCTCAATGCCAACATGGCCTTCAGCGAAGAGAAGCGCGCGGAGGAAGCCGCCTTCATGCGCGACTTCGATACTGGCTTCGCGGGCCGCCATCGTGCCGCGCTCGACGAGATGATCGCTCGCGTGGGGCTCGACTATTTCACCATCGACTGCGCCGAGAACCGGCGCGGCGAGCTTCTGATCTTCGAAGCTGACAACACGGCCGTAGTGCACAACATGGATTCGCCGGACGTGTTTCCGTACAAGCAGCCGCAGATGCGCAAGATCTTTGCCGCGTTCACGGCAATGCTGTCGCGACATGCGAAGGCGAACGGGAGCGGGGCATGAACGAGATCATCCGGGGCGACGTGCGAAGCGCGCTCACGGGCACCTCGCTCGATCCGCAGGACTGGAATGAGTTTCGCGTGCTCGCCCATCGCATGCTGGACGAGACGATCGACTCGATCGCCAATGTGCGCGAGCGGGCTGTGTGGCAGCCCGCGCCGGACAGCGTTCGCGCGCAACTGAAGTCGGATGTGCCGCGTGCGGAAGCCGAACTCGTTGATGTCTATCGCGAGTTCTCAGATGTGATCGCCCCTTACACGACCGGCAACGTCCATCCGGGTTTCATGGGTTGGGTGCATGGTGGCGGCACCGCGGTCGGCATGCTCGCGGAGATGCTGGCGGCCGGGCTCAACGCCAATCTCGGTGGCCGCGATCACATGCCGATCGAGGTCGAGCGGCAGATCACCGGATGGATGCGCGAGCTGTTCGGCTTCCCGCAAGGTGCCAGCGGAATCTTCGTCACGGGGACGTCGATGGCGAACCTGATGGCGGTGCTGGTGGCGCGCACGAGCGCGCTGGGCACGCTTGTGCGTCAGCACGGCATCGGCCGTGACGGTGCGCTACTCACGGCCTACACGTCGAAGGCGGCACATGGCTGCATCGCGAAGGCGATGGACATCGCGGGGTTCGGCTCCGATGCGCTGCGCCAGATCGGTGTCGACCCCGAGCATAGCATCGACCTTGCCGCGCTGCGCGCGCAGATCGCCGTCGATCGCGAGGTCGGCTTCAAGCCGTTCCTCGTCGTTGCGTCCGCCGGCACCGTCGATATTGGCGCCATCGACGATCTCGCCGATCTCGCCCGATTGTGCCACGAGGAGGGGATCTGGTTTCACGTCGATGGTGCGTTCGGCGCGCTTGCGATTCTTTCACCTGGACTTGCGCCGCGCCTTGCCGGCATCGAGCTTGCGGATTCCATCGCGCTCGATTTCCACAAATGGGGGCAGGTGCCCTATGACGCCGGCTTCCTCATGGTCCGCGACGGCGAGAAGCATAGGCAGGCCTTTGCGCAGCCTGCGGCCTATCTGCGGCGCGAGGCGAGGGGGCTGGCTGCGGGTTCGCACTGGCCGTGTGATTTCGGTCCCGATCTGTCGCGTGGCTTTCGCGCACTGAAGACCTGGTTCACGCTGAAGACGTTCGGGACCGACAGGCTGGGCGCCATGATCGCGCGCACCTGCGCGCTCGCCAAAGTTCTGGAGGCGCGCATCATCGCCGAGCCTCGGCTCGAGCTGCTCGCGCCAGTCAATCTCAACATCGTCTGCTTCCGCTACCGCTCACCCGACGCAGACGAGATCAATCGCGAGATCGTCGCCGACATCCAGGTATCAGGCATCGCCGCGCCCTCGAGCACGACGATTGACGGCCAGTTCGCGATCCGCGCGGCGATCGTCAATCACCGTACGGATGTGACCGACATCGATGCGCTGGTTGCCGCCGTGCTGGATTTCGGTGCGCGACGATCGGGCGGTAACCTGATCGAGATTGAATCGCCGCCGCTCGCTGCGCCGTAGCCTTGCGCACGGCCTGGAACGAGATCGGCCCCGGAGATGATCCGGGGCCGACTTGTTCGTCGAGAAAATGGGCGATGATCGAAAGACAGCTCTCAGGCGGCCGAGCTGACGCCGTCCTTGGGATGCGTGGCGTCGTACTGGTCCTTCAGCTTCGCTTCATAGGCGATCAGCTTGCGCGCTTCCTTCAGCGCCCGGTAGAGATCGCCGCTCATGATGTTGTTGTTGATGCCTTCGATGATTGGCCAGGAGCTCGGCACGGCGCTCATGATCTCGCGCACCAGATTGAAGTAGGTGCCGTGCTGGCTCTGCGGGTCCGGCGAGATGTACATCAGTTGCACGGCCAGATAGACGAGCTTGGCCGGCGTGTCGGCGGTCTCGGGCGTCAGGATGTCGCGTTCGCGCAGGATCGGCACGTTCTCGCCGTCGATGAGGAGGCGGGCGCGCTGGTCGGTGTTGGTGATTACGCAGTTGCCGACGATGATGCGTTCGTGCGGTCTGAGCTCGACTTTGAGAGCCATGCCTGTTCTCCATCAACCCTTTTGTAACGAGCCTCGCGCGTGCCCACGTAATGACGGCTGTCGGTCTGATTTGGGACTGATCCTTGCCGAATGTGGTTAACGGGTCGTAAACATCTGACCCCGTCGCCGAAAATCGAACAATTTCAATGCGCTGGCGGTCACAAAAGCCGAGTTTGAAACCTCGTGAGCAGCCGCCATCGGCCCGACGCGGACAAACCGGCGGTTTCATTTCACGGATTGTTAGAGGCTTGGACGCACCGTCCGCCCGTCGTTTGATCAATCTCGGTCAAACAGGACGCGTAGCTACCAGAAAGGTAACAGTATGTCCGGTATCGTTCTCTCTGCGTCGGTTCGCCAGAACCTGCTTTCTCTCCAGTCCACCGCCGACCTCCTCGCCACCACCCAGTCCCGTCTGTCGACCGGCAAGAAGGTGAACACGGCGCTCGACAATCCGACCAACTTCTTCACCGCCCAGTCGCTCGACAACCGCGCCAGCGACATCAACAATTTGCTCGATGGCATTGCCAACGGTGTGCAGGTGCTCCAGGCCGCCAACACCGGCATCACTTCGCTGTCGAAGCTGCTGGACTCCGCGAAGTCGATCGCCAACCAGGCGCTCCAGACCACGGTCGGTTATTCGACCAAGTCGAACGTCTCGACCACGATTGCGGGCGCGACGGCCTCCGACCTGCGCGGCACAACGACCTACTCCAGCACGAGCGCACTGACCAACGTGCTGTTCTCGGGCGCTGCGGGCGGTGCAACGGCCGCGACCGGCAGCACCACGCTGGGGGGCACCGTGAGCACCTTTACCGCCGTCACTGCCGTCAACGACACGTCGGCTGCTGCAATCACGACCGCCACCAAGCTGTTTGACGCGGCCACCGGCTTGACCACTGGTGCCAACACCAAGTTCACCGACGGTACCAGCTTCACCGTCAACGGTCATACGATCACGATCTCGGCGACCGCGGTTCCCGCGGCTGCATCCGCGCCAGCTGGCTATGGCGTCACCGGCAACATCGCCACGGACGGCAATGGCAACTCGATCGTCTACACGGGCACGAGCGCGACCTCTTCGACCGCAACCGTCGGTGACCTCCTGAATGCGATCGACGTCGCCAGCGGCGCCCAGAATGCGGTCGTCGCCTCGGGTTCGGCTACCCTGAGCACGCCGACCGGCAACACTGCGGCGGCGATCACCGCCGGCAAGATCACCTTCACGACCTCGACCGGCGGCGATCTCAACATCACCGGCAAGGCCGACATCCTGAAGGCCCTGGGTCTGACCACCGCAACCGGCTCGGGCAATGCCACGGTCTCGGCGGCTCGCACCACCAGCTCGGGCTCGCTCGGCACGCTGATCTCCGATGGGTCCACGCTGAACGTCAACGGCAAGACCGTTACGTTCAAGAACGCGGTGGTGCCTGCCGCCGCCAACGTTCCGACCGGCTCCAGCATTGCCGGCACGGGCAGCAACGTCGTGACTGACGGCAACGGCAATTCGACGGTGTATCTGCAGGCGGCGACGGTTGCCGACGTGCTGACCGCGGTCGATCTCGCCACCGGCGTGCAGTCGGTCAAGTCCGTCGCCTCAGGCACTGCGACCCTGCAGACCGCTTCCGGTGCGACGAACTCCTCGATCGTCGCCGGCGCACTGCACATCTCGACCGGTGCGAACTCGGATCTGTCGATCACCGGTACGGGCAATGCGCTGGCCTCGCTCGGCCTGACCGGTTCGACCGGCACCGGCACCGCCTTCACGGCGAGCCGCAGCGCGGCGTCCGGCGGCGTCTCGGGCAAGACCTTGACCTTCTCCTCCTTCAACGGCGGTACGGCGGTCAACGTCACCTTCGGCGACGGCACCGGCGGCACGGTCAAGACGCTCGATCAGCTCAACACGCAGCTTCAGGCCAATAACCTGACCGCCACGATCGACGCGAACGGCCTGCTCACGATCTCGGCGACCAACGACTACGCGTCCTCGACGATCGGATCTGCCACCGCTGGCGGTACGATTGGCGGCACGATCACCACTGCACTGAGCTGGTCGAACGCGACTGCGCCGGTTGCTGACTCTGTTGCCCAGGCCACTCGTACCAACCTGGTGTCGCAGTACAACAACATCATGACGCAGATCGACACGACCTCGCTGGACGCTTCGTTCAACGGCGTCAACCTGCTCAACGGCGACCAGCTCAAGCTGGTGTTCGACGAGACCGGCAAGTCCAACCTGAGCATCACCGGCGTGACCTTCAACTCGAAGGGTCTGGGTCTGGCCGGGCTGGTGCAGGGCACCGACTTCATCGACAACGCCGCGACCAACAAGGTGCTGACCAAGCTGAACACGGCCTCGAGCACGTTGCGCTCGGAAGCCTCGACGCTCGGTTCGAACCTCTCCGTGGTGCAGGTGCGTCAGGACTTCAACAAGAACCTGATCAACGTGCTGCAGACCGGTTCGTCCAACCTGACGCTGGCCGACACCAACGAGGAAGCGGCCAACAGCCAGGCGCTCTCGACCCGCCAGTCGATCGCCGTCTCGGCGCTGTCGCTCGCCAACCAGTCGCAGCAGAGCGTGCTTCAGCTGCTCCGCTAATAGTGGCAGACATCGCAATCAAGTCATGGCGGCGGGGCTTGGCCCCGCCGCTTTGTTTTTGCGCAGCCGATCGAGAGGTGGTCTGGCGGCTCTGAAAAAGTAACTGTTGGTTATGGTTAACGGGGAGCAAACGCCGAAAAAACGTGAAGAGTTTCAAATCGATCGTCACCGATCTCGACGCGCTCGCGCAGCCTTATGGTGAACCGGCGCTTACGGCTCGCGAGCAGGTTTCACCCTTTGTTAGCCATGTCCCCTCAGGCTGTGCCCGTCACTCGATCCGAAGCGATCGAACGAAGACGCGTAAACCAGAAGGGTAAGAGTCATGTCCGGTATTGTTCTCTCTGCGTCGGTTCGCCAGAACCTGCTTTCTCTCCAGTCCACCGCCGACCTCCTCGCCACCACCCAGTCCCGTCTGTCGACCGGCAAGAAGGTGAACACGGCGCTCGACAATCCGACCAACTTCTTCACCGCCCAGTCGCTCGACAACCGCGCCAGCGACATCAACAATTTGCTCGATGGCATTGCCAACGGTGTGCAGGTGCTCCAGGCCGCCAACACCGGCATCACTTCGCTGTCGAAGCTGCTGGACTCCGCGAAGTCGATCGCCAACCAGGCGCTCCAGACCACGGTCGGTTATTCGACCAAGTCGAACGTCTCGACCACGATTGCGGGCGCGACGGCCTCCGACCTGCGCGGCACCACGACCTACTCCAGCACGAGCGCACTGACCAACGTGCTGTTCTCGGGCGCTGCGGGCGGTGCAACGGCCGCAACCGGCAGCACCACGCTGGGGGGCACCGTGAGCACCTTTACCGCCGTCACTGCCGTCAACGACACGTCGGCTGCTGCAATCACGACCGCCACCAAGCTGTTTGACGCGGCCACCGGCTTGACCACTGGTGCCAACACCAAGTTCACCGACGGTACCAGCTTCACCGTCAACGGTCATACGATCACGATCTCGGCGACCGCGGTTCCCGCGGCTGCATCCGCGCCGGCTGGCTATGGCGTCACCGGCAACATCGCCACGGACGGCAATGGCAACTCGATCGTCTACACGGGCACGAGCGCGACCTCTTCGACCGCAACCGTCGGTGACCTCCTGAATGCGATCGACGTCGCCAGCGGCGCCCAGAATGCGGTCGTCGCCTCGGGTTCGGCTACCCTGAGCACGCCGACCGGCAACACTGCGGCGGCGATCACCGCCGGCAAGATCACCTTCACGACCTCGACCGGCGGCGATCTCAACATCACCGGCAAGGCCGACATCCTGAAGGCCCTGGGTCTGACCACCGCAACCGGCTCGGGCAATGCCACGGTCTCGGCGGCTCGCACCACCAGCTCGGGCTCGCTCGGCACGCTGATCTCCGATGGGTCCACGCTGAACGTCAACGGCAAGACCGTTACGTTCAAGAACGCGGTGGTGCCTGCCGCCGCCAACGTTCCGACCGGCTCCAGCATTGCCGGCACGGGCAGCAACGTCGTGACTGACGGCAACGGCAATTCGACGGTGTATCTGCAGGCGGCGACGGTTGCCGACGTGCTGACCGCGGTCGATCTCGCCACCGGCGTGCAGTCGGTCAAGTCCGTCGCCTCAGGCACTGCGACCCTGCAGACCGCTTCCGGTGCGACGAACTCCTCGATCGTCGCCGGCGCACTGCACATCTCGACCGGTGCGAACTCGGATCTGTCGATCACCGGCTCGGGCAATGCGCTGGCCTCGCTCGGCCTGACCGGTTCGACCGGCACCGGCACCGCCTTCACGGCGAGCCGCAGCGCGGCGTCCGGCAGCATCTCGGGCAAGACCTTGACCTTCTCCTCCTTCAACGGCGGTACGGCGGTCAACGTCACCTTCGGCGACGGCACCAATGGCACCGTCAAGACCCTGGACCAGCTCAATACCAAGCTTCAGGCCAACAACCTTGCTGCGACCATCGACGCCAACGGCCTGCTCACGATCTCGGCGACCAACGACTACGCGTCCTCGACGATCGGTTCGGCCGTCGCCGGTGGTGGAATCGGCGGCACGATCACGACGGCCCTGACCTGGACAAATGCGACGACGCCGACTGTTGACGCGGTTGCCCAGGCGACCCGCTCCAACCTGGTGTCGCAGTACAACAACATCATGTCGCAGATTGACACCACTTCGGTCGACTCGTCCTTCAATGGTGTCAACCTGCTCAACGGCGACCAGCTCAAGCTGGTGTTCGACGAGACTGCGAAGTCGAGCCTGAGCATCACCGGCGTGACCTTCAACTCGAAGGGGCTGGGTCTGGCCGGGCTGGTGCAGGGCACCGATTTCATCGACAACGCGGCCACCAACAAGGTCTTGGTCAACCTCAACGCGGCCTCTAGCACGCTGCGTTCGGAAGCCTCGACCCTCGGTTCGAACCTCTCCGTCGTGCAGGTACGTCAGGACTTCAACAAGAACCTGATCAACGTGCTCCAGACCGGCTCGTCCAACCTGACGCTGGCCGACACCAACGAGGAAGCGGCCAACAGCCAGGCGCTGTCGACCCGCCAGTCGATCGCGGTGTCCGCGCTGTCGCTGGCCAACCAGTCGCAGCAGAGCGTGCTCCAGCTGCTTCGCTAATAAGCGGCTGAAATCACGAAACTAAAACCGGCGGCGGGGCTTCGGTCCCGCCGCTTTTTGCTGCCGTTAGTTAGGGCCGCGAAGATTCCGTGTTTCCGGGCCGGGAAGGGCGCTAACCCGGCATTAACCCTATCCCTTAAGTCGGCGTTAACCATACTTTAAAGGACAGCCCCTAAAACTGGACCAAAGCCCGCTTTCCAGATCGGCGAGCCCGATTCGTATCCGGTTCAAAAGGAAGACCCGCCAATGTCCAACATCGTTCTCTCGGCGTCCGTTCGCCAGAACCTGTTGTCGCTGCAATCGACGGCCGACCTGCTGGCCACGACGCAGCAGCGCCTGGCGACCGGCAAGAAGGTCAACACGGCGCTGGACAACCCGACCAACTTCTTCACGGCGCAGGGGCTGGACAACCGGGCAAGCGACATCAGCAACCTGCTCGACGGCATCAACAACGGCGTGCAGGTGCTGCAAGCCGCGAATACCGGCATCACCTCGCTGCAAAAGCTGATCGACAGCGCGAAGTCGATCGCCAACCAGGCGCTGCAGACGACCGTTGGATACTCGACCAAGTCGAACATCTCGACCACGATTCCCGGCGCGAGCCCCGCGGACCTGCGCGGCACCACGAGCTATACGAACGCAACCGCGAGCGGCAACGTCGTCACGAACGGCACGGCCGGCGGTACGAACCCCATCACCACGGCGACCACGCTGGGCGGTATCTCGCAGTCGCTGGTCGGCGCGGCGGCTCCGGACGGTGCGGGTAATGCGGCCAGCCTGGCCCCGGGCCTCACCCTGCTCGGTCCGTCCAGCGCGAGCACGATTGCGGCGAACGGTGCGCCATCGGACGGCGACGTACTCATCGTCGACGGCAAGACCATCACGTTCCGGGCCGGCAATGTTCCGGCGGCCGCCAACGTTCCCGCCGGCTCCGGCTTCAGCGGCAACATCGTCACCGACGGCAACGGCAACTCGACCGTTTACATGGGGACGAGCGGCGCCCCGACCGGCACGGTTCAAGACGTGCTGAATGCGATCGACCTGGCAAGCGGCGTTCAGAAGGCCGCGATCACGGGCGGCACCGCAACGCTGTCGAACTCTTCGGGCTCCAACGCCTCCATCGCCGCCGGTGTCCTCACGCTCACCACCGGCACGGGCGCCGACCTCAGCGTCACCGGCAAGGCCGACTTCCTGAAGGCGCTCGGCCTGACCACGGCGACCGGCTCCGGAAACGTCACCGTCACCAAGCCGCGCCAGACGACGGCAGCCACGCTGGGCACGCTGGTTCAGGACGGCTCCACGCTCAACGTCGACGGCAAAACCATCGCATTCAAGAACGCGGCGGCACCTGCCGCCGCTCCGTCAGGCTCCACCAAAATCGGCAACCTTGTGACGGACAACACCACCGGCAACACGGTGGTCTATCTCCAGGGTGGCAACATTCAAGACACGCTGAATGCGATCGACCTCGCCACCGGTGCCGGCACCATCAGCGCCGGCAACGTGGTGGCGGCAAGCGGTTCGTCGCTCTCGTCGATTGTCAACGGGACACTCAAGCTCAGCACCGGCACCTCGGCGGACCTGTCGATCACCGGCACCGGGAATGCCTTGTCGGCGTTCGGTCTGACCGGTGCGACCGGCACGGGCACCGCCTTCACCGCGAGCCGCGCTCCGGGAACGGGCAGCATCTCTGGCAAGACCCTGACCTTCACCTCCTTCAACGGCGGCAAGCCTGTGAACGTCACCTTCGGCGACGGCACCAACGGCACTGTCAAGACGCTCGATCAGCTCAACTCCCAGCTCCAGGCCAACCATCTGACGGCGACGATCGACGCCAACGGCGTGCTCACGATCACGACCGTCAACGAATACGCCTCCTCGACGCTCGGCTCCGTGACCGCCGGCGGCGTGGTCGGCGGTACGATCACCGGCGTGGTCTCCTTCACGACCGCGCAGCCGCCGATCCAAGATCCGGTCGCGCAGACTGCGCGCTCGAACCTGGTCAACCAGTTCAACAACATCCTGGCGCAGATCGACACCACCTCGCAGGACTCGTCCTTCAACGGCGTCAATCTGCTCAACGGCGATACGTTGAAGCTCATCTTCAACGAAACGGGCAGCTCCACGCTCAGCATCAACGGCGTCGTCTTCAACGCGGCGGGCCTCGGCCTCAGCAACCTCGTCAACGGCGTCGACTTCATCGACAACGGCGCCACCAACAAAGTGCTCACGAGCCTCAACGCGGCCTCGAGCACGCTGCGGTCGGAGGGCTCCGCGCTCGGTTCGAACCTGTCGATCGTGCAGGTGCGCCAGGACTTCTCGAAGAACCTGATCAACGTGCTGCAGACCGGCTCGTCCAACCTCACTCTGGCCGACACCAACGAGGAAGCGGCCAACAGCCAGGCGCTGTCGACCCGCCAGTCGATCGCGGTCTCCGCGCTGTCGCTGGCCAACCAATCGCAGCAGAGCGTGCTGCAGCTCCTCCGCTAAGCGTGACGCCGGCGATCGAAGCGAATGGAATTACGGCGAGGCCAATGCCTCGCCGTTTTTTTTGAACGAGATCGCTAACACTCGATTAGAAATCAGCGCATAACGGACGCGGTTGTTTACAGTGCACGCAACCCGAACTTAGCCTTGACGTGAGCGAAGAATCTTCGGCCCGTAATTGTCCGGAGTCATTCCGCGCTCTCACGTAAGCAAATCTTAAGCGGTGCTGCCTAGGGTTGGGAAAGAAATCCTTAAGCCCGTTCAACGGGCTAGGTAAAACCTCCAAGGTGTGATTGATGTCGAATTCTGCTGCTTCGGCCTACGCGCGTGTCGCTACGACCACTGCATCTCCTCGCGACATCGAGGCGCAGACGCTGCTGAAGGCCGCGAACAAGCTGCAGGACGCGATCAATAGCGCCGATCCGCTCAGCGAGCAGACCACGCAGGCGCTGATGTTCAATCGCAAGCTCTGGACGATCTTCCTGAGCGAAGCGATGCGAGACAACAATCCGCAGCCGCTCGACGTCCGCCAGAAGATCGCCAATATCAGCGTGTTCGTTCTGAGTCAGACTGCAGCGCTCCAGATGAGCCCGCAGTTCGATCACTTCCGTCCGCTGATCGAGATCAACCGCAACATCGCTGCCGGGCTTTCGGGGCGGCCGTAGGAGGTTCGTCGTGGCCGACCTCATGAGCATCCTGTCGACGTCGTACAAAGCGGCCGGCGTATCCACTCCCAGCAAGACCAAATACGTCGCCGTTGATCCGACGCTCTACAAGGGCACCTGGACGGGCAAATATCCCGACGGCAAGACGTTCTCGCTTGCCATCTCGAATGTCGACGGCTTTCGCGCGCAGGTCAGGTATCAGAGCGGCAGCACGACGCAGTATCAGCAGGTGCTGATCAAGGACAGCTCATTTCGCTTCGGCAATACGAAGTTCACGCTGACAAATATCGGCAAGGCGCAGATCAAGAATGTCGTGACCGATCCTGCGACCGGCTCGACCTATCTCGATACGGCTCAGGCCACGCTGGACGCCTAGGCGCTGCGGTCGGTCGAGACCGGACGCGACGGCTCGGACCTGCTCAAATCCAGCGCATGGAAATAGGCGCGACGGCGCAGCATCGCTTCGTCGGGAAATTGCGTCACCACCGCGTCCGTCTTTTCATTGACGACCTGGAAGACGAACGAAGCCGCGGCCTGGTTGAACACGACCTGGCGCGAGACGTTCTCATTGTCCTGCAAATCGTTGCGCGCGGCCGCGCTCGCGTCGCTTGCGGCGACCGTCTGGCTGACCGGTAAATCGGTCTGCACGGCATCGTTCGCCGCCGTGTTCGACGTCGTTACTGACAATATGGGAGCCGGTATCCCCACCGGCCTGATGCTGAAATCTGTACTCACGGCAGCCTCCTGGCCTTGCCCCCGAGTCAAATCCCAACCCGTCTAATCGCGCAACTATGGGCGCCAGGTTTAAAGCTCCAGTTAGGAAACGTACCTAGCCGCGCACCAAGATCGGCGTGCGGTTTTGAGGAAAATTGTCGCTATTTATTGCCGCGATCAGAGCGAGCGGCTGACCGAGAGCGGCGTGATGTGGCGCGGACCCGGTGCCGCGCGCCGGCCGGCGGCAGTGTAGGTGTTCGGCACATTGCGCTTCTGAATCTCGGCGTTGACGCCGCGGATCACGCTTTCGGACACCGCGTGTGCGGTTGCGAGCACGGTGAGGTTGACCTGAAGCATGGCGCGGAACGCATCGTGATGACGGTGCAGCGTCGAGAGCAGCTCGGGCGCGGATTTCGCAAGCTGGGTCTGGTTCGCCTTGAGCTGGCTGACAGCGCCGACGTAGCGGCGGGACAATTCCTGCTTCTTCGAATCAAATGCAAGCGCTTCGCGCAAGCGGCCGGCACGCACCAGTTCGGTCTCCCGCTCGATCAGCCCGAGCAGCGCGTTCATCGCATCCATCAGGTCCTCGGCGAGCTTGCGGGCCTCGGCGCTGCCCGGCGCGCTCGCGCTACCGGGGGCGGCGGCAGCGCGAGGGGCGGGCACCGGCTGACGTGACGAGTTGAAGTGGTTCATGTCGTTTGGACCTTATGCCGTGCGGACGGTTTTCGCCTGCTGCAGGATGAGGGTGCGGTAGACTTCGCTGGCCACGCCGACACCGCCGGCGTTGGCGAAATTCTTCGAGTACTGCTCGGTCAGCATCGAGCGCCACACGCCGGTGCCGACCGTGTCGCCGAACGGACCTTCGCCCTTCAGGCCCGACGTCATCTGCGAGAACATCGCGTTGAGGAACATGCCCTCGAAGTCGGTCGCGGTCTTCTGGGCCTTGGCCTGCTGCTGCGGCGAGACTTTTTGCAGGGCGGCGGCGAGCTCGAAGTCGGGCCTGCCGTTACGGCTCTGCACCGAGAAGGCTGAGGAGGCGATGGGGGCCGAATTGATCGTGCTGGTCTGCATCACATCACCTCGATGTCGGCTTCGATCGCGCCGGCGGCCTTGATCGCCTGGAGGATGCTGATGAGGTCGCGCGGGCCGATGCCGAGGCCGTTGAGGCCGTCGACGAGCTGCTGGAGCGAGACGCCGTCCTTGACGACCGCGAACTTCTTGCCGTCCTCGGTGACGCTGACGCCGGTGCGTGGGGTGACCACGGTGCGGCCGCGCGACAGCGGATTGGGCTGGCTGACTTGCGGGCTCTCGGAAATCGTGACGGTGAGATTGCCCTGCGCGACTGCGACGGTGGCGACGCGGACGTCGCGGCCCATCACGATGATGCCGCTTCGTTCGTCGATGATGATTTTGGCGGCAAGATCGGGATCGACCTGGAGCTGTTCGATCTCGGTGAGGAAGGCGACGACGTTGCCCTTGAACTCGGGCGGGATCGAGAGTTGCACGGTGGAGGGATCGAGCGGCTCGGCGCTCTTGACGCCGAGATAGTCGTTGATGGCGGCGGCGATGCGCTTTGCCGTGGTGAAGTCGGCGTTGCGGAGCGCCAGCCGCACGTTCGGCAGGCGGTTCAGTGCGAACTCGATCTCGCGCTCGATGATGGCGCCGTTGGCGATGCGCCCAACCGTCGGCACGCCGCGGACGATTTTGGCGGCTTCGCCCTCGGCCTGGAAGCCGGAGATCGCCAGCGAGCCCTGGGCGACCGCATAGACGTTGCCGTCGGCACCCAACAGGGGGGTGACGAGCAGGGTGCCGCCCTGCAGATTCTTGGCATCGCCGAGCGCGGACACCGTGACGTCCATGCGCGTGCCTTGCGTCGCGAAGGCAGGCAGATTGCCGGTGACCATGACGGCGGCGACGTTGCCGGTGCGGATGGTGGCGCCGCGGATGTTGACGCCCATGCGCTCGAGCATCGCCTGCAGCGACTGCTTGGTGAAGGGGATGTTGTTGAGCGTGTCGCCGGTGCCGTTGAGGCCGACGACGAGGCCGTAGCCGATGAGCTGGTTCTGCCGGACGCCTTCGATATTGGCGAGGTCCTTGATGCGCGAGGTTGCGCTTGCAGGCGCGGCCGCGAGCGCCAGCGCTGACAGCGCGGCACTTGCCACCCCCAATAACCTTGCCCAACGCACGCCTGGCATCCTCTGCTCCCCGAGGCTCCTTCAGATCTCGGACCGGTTCGACACTCCCATGACGAGCTGGTCCGAACCTCTCTATGCGAGCGCTGTGCCAGCGTGGTGCGGTCAAGCTAGGTGGCTGAATAGGTTGATTAAATTGCGCTTTGTCGGCGCCAGCCGGTGTTCGTCTTAGGAAACGAAACTGCCGCCTGTCGGCAGATTTTGCCGGGCTGTTTACGCCTCGTTAACCATAATGCAGCGAAGCTGCCGCCATCGATCACGCGGATTCCTTCGATGCGCATCTACGGACCGAACGGCACCACGCTTGGAGCGCCCGCCAGCCAGACCAGGCGAACGAGCTCCGGCACCTTCGTGCTGCCTGACACCTCCTCGACACAGGACACCAAGTCCGCATCCGCGCCGAAGGCCGCCGCCAACATCGATGCCCTGCTCGCGCTGCAGGGCATCGAGGAGGATCCGGTCGAGCGGCGCAAGCGCTCGGTCGCCCGTGGCAAGTCCGCGCTCGATGTGCTCGATGATCTCAAGATGGGACTGTTGTCGGGCAATCTCGATGCCTCGACGGTGATGCGCCTGCGCGATGCGGCAGCGAACCTCAAATCGTCCTCCGGCGATCCAGGTCTTGATGCCGTGCTCTCCGAGATCGAGCTCCGCGTCGAGGTTGAACTGGCAAAGGCCGGACAGGGCTGAGCCGCGGGCTCGTTGCCGACCGCGTTCACGTACTACCTCTCAGCGGTCGTCGCCCGGCTTGACCGGGCGACCAGTGCGCTGCGGCCCCTGTTATGAATTACGCTGTTTGGAATACTGGGCGCATTCAACCGGTCAAGCCAGGCATGACAGCGGAGTTTGATGCGCACAGATCGCCTGCGCTCTCACGCTGCTTCCTGCTTCTGCTGCGCGTCGTAGCGGCGCTGAGCGGCGAGGACGTCCTTCAGGTTCTGCTCAGCCCAGTCGCGCAAGGGATCGACCGCGGCTGCGAGCGTCAGCCCGAGCTGCGTGATCGAATACTCGACCGTCACCGGAACGGTTGCCATGGCGCGGCGCTTGATCAGTCCGTCGCGTTCGAGCGATTTGAGAACCTGACTCAGCATCTTCTGCGAAATGCCTTCAATCGTCCGGCGCAACCGATTGAAACGCATCGCCTCCTCGCGCAGCAGCAACAGGATCAGCACAGCCCATTTGTCGCCAACACGATCCAGGATCTGGCGCGTCGGGCAATTGGCTGCGTAGACATCGGGCTTCATGTCTTCGTTCCTCGCGATCCGTTCCGGTTACTCTTGCGTAAGCAGGTAAGGCAAAAGTGCTCTCTTAACACCAGCATCCTTTGCGATATCTAGTTACCACTAGTTACCACAGAAGCAAAGGAGCCTTCCATGAAAATCGCAGTCACCGGGGCCTCGGGCCGGGCCGGTTCGGAGATCACCAAGGAACTGTCCCGCCGCGGGCATATCGTCACCGCGATTGCCCGGAACCCAGAGAGGATCGCCAGCCTGCCAAATGTTACCCCGACCAAGGGCGATGTGCTCGACCAGGCTCGGCTCATTGAGCTGTGGGCCGGGCATGACGTCGCGATCAGTTCCGTACACTTCATGGCCAGTGACCCGCACAAGCTGATTGGCGCTGCCAAGGCCTCCAAGGTCGGCCGCTACATCGTGGTTGGCGGTGCGGGCAGCCTCGAGGTTGCCCCCGGCGTGAAACTGGTCACAACCCCCGGTTTTCCCGCGCAATACAAGGCAGAAGCGGAGAAAGGTTCCGCATTCCTGGACCTGTTGCGGCAGGAAAAGGAGCTGAACTGGACCTTCATCTCGCCTTCAGCACTGTTCGTGGAGGGTGAGCGGACCGGCAAGTTCCGGCTTGGGACTGATCAGCTTCTCGCAGATGCGAGCGGGAAGAGCTGGATCACCTTCGCCGATTACGCCATTGCGCTCGCCGATGAGATCGAGCGGCCTTCGCATCTGCGGAAGCGCTTCACGGTCGGCTATTGAGTGGATAACCGCCCCCAGGCACTTGCCGATAAACCTGCCGGTGCAAGGACTTGGAGGCGGTAACGCCAAGATCAGGGAAATATTGTCTGTCACAGGAGGCCGCTATATAAGCCCCGCTCAACGGACCCTGTCCGTCGCGAGTCGTTGCTTAAAAAGAATAGGCCGCCCTTGGAAAAGTTGAAAAATTACCGACCGACCGAAAAAGAGCCTTTCATGAACGACCGGCAGAAGGAGTACTTCCGTTTGAAGCTCCTCGCCTGGAAGGATGAGATCCTCAAAGAGTCCAAGCTCACCCTGCAAGCCCTGCAGGAGGAGAACGTGAACCACCCCGATCTCGCCGATCGGGCTTCGTCCGAAACCGACCGCGCCATCGAACTGCGCGCCCGCGACCGCCAGCGCAAGCTGATCGCCAAGATCGACGCCGCGCTCCAGCGCATCGAGGACAACACCTACGGCTATTGCGAAGAGACCGGCGAGCCGATCTCGTTGAAGCGGCTGGAAGCCCGCCCGATCGCAACGCTGTCGGTGGAAGCGCAGGAGCGCCACGAGAAGCGCGAAAAGGTCTATCGCGACGAATAGGCCGGAAAGCCAAAGGCGTCCGCCGCTTGAATGCCGCGGATCCCGCGCGTAGACTCGCGCGGCCATGATGTTTTGCTCTCTCAATATCGCATCGGTCTTCTTCCTGGGCTGAGCGGCAACGCCTCCGCCGCGGAGGTACCGCATCTGCAATCCTGATTGCGCGATCCCCGATCGATTATGCCGGCCAGTTCCGCATTTCGCGGACGAGACAGGCTGGCGCCCCAATGAGAGACAATCATGACTGACCATGAATGCCGGCGCGCGCTCGAGCCCGCGCGAATCGCCCACTTCATCCGTGACGGTTTTGTCCGGATCGACAACGCATTCTCCCGCGACCTTGCCGACGCGGCCCGTGCCATCATGTGGCGCGACCTGCCGTGCAGGGAGCATGACCCTGCGACATGGACCCGACCGGTGATCAGGCTGCCGGGCTATAGTGATGCGCCGTTCCGCGACGCCATCAACACGGCCGTGCTTCATGCGGCGTTCGACCAGATCGTGGGACCGGGGCGATGGCGTCCGCGCCGTGACATCGGCACCTTGCCGGTCCGCTTCCCGCACCCGGACGATCCGGGTGATGCCGGCTGGCATGTCGACGTCAGCTTCCCCGACGAGGACTGCGACCCGAACGAGACGAGCGATTTCTCGGCCTGGCGCGTCAACATCACCTCGCGGGGGCGGGCGCTGCTGCTCCTGTTCCTGTTCTCCGATGTCGGCGAAAACGATGCACCGACCCGGATCCGGGTCGGCTCGCACCTTCAGATGGCGCGCTATCTCGAGCCAGCTGGCGAGGCGGGCCGGGCGCGCATGGAGCTGGATGGAATGGGGGCGGACTGCCCGATCGCGCTTGCGACCGGCCCGGCCGGTACGGTCTACATCTGCCATCCCTTCCTGGTTCATGCCGCGCAGAAACACCGGGGAACGTGGCCGCGCTTCCTGGTGCAACCGTGCCTGCACCTCGCCGAACCCTACCGGCTGGAGCGAGCGGACGGCGACTATTCGCCGGTGGAGATCGCGATCCGCATCGCACTAGAACGTGCGTGACGAAGGCAATGTGGTTCGCTCATGCTGTCGTGGCCCGCGTTCGCGCGCCACGACCACGTCCAGCGGTGATCCAGTTCACCGCGAACGGGAAAAATGAATCACGATCAAGGGGCTAGACTCAACTCCTTCATGCTCACGTGAGCTCGCATGAGAAAGAGCCTTCACTTCAGGTGAGGATGTATTTGCGAGTCGGAGCAATAGGATCGACTCAATGTCTAAAGATGCGACCAGCGGCACGAAGCATTGCCGTCATCACGCATCCTGCGGGAGTGCGGGGCACGCACCGCCATAAAGCCTGGACCGGCTCAACAACTCCTTAAAGGCCGGCAGTAGGGTCTGGTGGATCAAATTTGCCGGCCCGCGAGCGCAGATTTTGCGACATCCGACCCAAGACGAGGGCTGGCGCGAGGCAGTTGCGGGCTGCGACGACGTCCTGCATGTCGCTCGCCGCTCTCGACCGCCGTCCCGAATGACGAGAACGAGATGATCGGCGACAGCACCCTGCGGGTTGCTGCAGCGGGAGAGGGAACCGGCAGCGCGCCGGGTTCCACGATTTCAGGCGCCGGACCGCTGCTGGGCTGGCAGGCGTGGTCCCAATTAATTAAGAGGCAATCCTGGGCTTCGGCGAGCGCCCGACCCGGCTCGGCCTGGTCGAGGCATGACATGCACGCACCCGGCGGCGCTTGTCAGCCGGAGGCCGGGATGCTGAAGTGCGCGGTAGAGTTGCGTAGCGTTGGAGGCGGCGCCGATGGTGGACAGAATTCTCACAGCCGCAAAGGCGATCGCGCTGGCGCGCCGCAATCATGCCCCGCTCGCGCCGCTCGAGGTTCCCCCGCGCGATGAGGCCGAGGGGTACAAGATCCAGCGTGCGCTGCATGATCTGCTGCTGCCGCATGCAGGCCCGCTCGTCGGCTACAAGATCGGCTGCACCAGCCAGGTCATGCAGGACTACATGAAGATCGACCATCCCTGCGCCGGCGGCGTGTTCGAGAAGGTCGTGCATGACAGCGGCGCAAAACTGGCTGCCTCCGACTATGTCCGCGTCGGCGTCGAATGCGAGATCGGCGTGCGGCTGAAGCGCGATCTTGCGCCCGGCGAGGCGCCGTTCACCGCCGAATGGGTGGGAGAGGCGGTGGATGCCTACGCTCCCGCCATCGAAATCGTCGATGACCGCTATGTGAAGTGGGAGACGATGGGCGCGCCGACGCTGATCGCGGATGATTTCTTCGCCGCCGGCTGCGTGCTTGGCGAGGCTGTCCCGCGTTCGTCGCTGCCCGACCTCAAGGCGGTCGCCGGCCGCGCCCTTATCAACGGCGAAGAGGCTGGCAACGGCACCGGCGCCGACGTGCTCGGCCATCCCCACAACGCGCTTGCCTGGCTCGCCAACCACCTTGCCGCCGAAGGCAAGGGCCTGCATGCCGGCCAACTCGTGCTCACCGGCAGCCTCGTGAAAACGCTGTGGCTGAAGGCTGGAGACAAGGTGAGGATGGAACTGGACGGGCTGGGTGTGGTGGAGGCGAAGTTTACGTGAGGACATAACCTCATTCTCCTCCGTCATTGCAATGACGGAGTGTATCTGCGCGGTATTCCAACGGCGGAACCGCACTCGCGGTCCGCGGTTGTGCCGTCTTGCTAAAATTCTTGCGGCCTCCGGCAGGGGAGCTACCGGAGGCCGCGTAGAACATCGCGTCGTGCCTAGGTTCACAACGAGATGTGGGAGCTCTCAAAGAAACTCTCAGAAAGGCAGCAGCACGTCCATCACTTGCTGGCCGTAGCGCGGCTGTTGCACGTCGGTGATCTGGCCGCGGCCGCCATAGGCGATGCGGGCCTGGGCGATCTTGCTGGAGTCGATGGTGTTGTCGCTCTGGATGTCCTCGGGCCGAACGATGCCGGCGACAACCAGCTCGCGGATCTCGTAATTGACGCGGATCTCCTGCTTGCCTTCAACGACCAAGTTGCCGTTGGGCAGCACCTGCGTGACCACGGCGGCGACGTTGGTCTGCAAGGCTTCCTGGCGCTGGACCGAGCCCTTGCCGTCGGCGGAGGACGTTGAATCGGTGGTGAGGATACGGCCGGGCAGGACTTTTAGCGGCTGCGTCACCGTCTTGCTACCGATGAAATCGGTGATCCCCGAATCCTCCTTACTGGTACGGCTGCGCTGGGTTTCGTTGGCGATGTTGGCCTTGTCCGTGAAGTTGACC
This sequence comes from Bradyrhizobium sp. CB82, assembly GCF_029714405.1. Lineage (NCBI taxonomy): Bacteria > Pseudomonadati > Pseudomonadota > Alphaproteobacteria > Hyphomicrobiales > Nitrobacteraceae > Bradyrhizobium > Bradyrhizobium sp. CB82. The sequence continues at coordinate 3,370,535 of NZ_CP121650.1, forward strand.
GTCACCGTCAGGAGGTCGCCGACCTGATGAGCGCGCTGGTCCTTGAAGAAGGCGCGGCTGCCGTTGCGCCACAGCGAGTTCGGATTGTAGGAGGCGACTTCCGGCTTCGGCATCGGCATCTGCACCGGCCTGTAGCCGGGCTGCGTCGTCGGATTGTCGATCGCGGACAGTTTCGGCTGTTCGCCGATCTGCGACAGGCGGTCGATCGAGGAGCACCCGCTCGCAAAGACGAAGGTTGCGAGCAGCGTGCCGGAGAGGGCGATACGACGAAGACGGGCCGCGGAACTGAACTTGGACATGACTTACTCTGACTTGGCTTGTGCTTGCGCGATCTGGGTTGGCGAAACGGGGGCCTGGATCAGGCTTTGGGCGAGGGCGGCCGCTGCGGGCGTCTCCTCGCGCCTGGACGAGGTCTGTTCGACTGCGGGGGCGGCCGGCGCGGATTGGCTGGCGCCCTGGATCGTGACCTGGCCGCGGCCGGTGACGACGCCCTGGAGCGTGCGCTTGGATTGCACGTTGAGGACGGAGACGGTGTCGCCTTCGGAGCCGCTATCGACCGCCTTGCCCCGGGTCGTGAGATAGAGGCCCGGCACCTGGTAGATGATGGTGACGTTCTGGTCGCGCTGGACGAGGTCGGGCTTTGCGATGTCGGCGACGCGGATCGGGGTCCCCGCCCGCATCGGATGACGGAGCTGCATGCCGACCGCGCGCTCGCGCGAGGCCGCTTCGCCCGGAACGTCCGCCTTCGGGCGTCGCTCCAGCGCGACGTCGGACGATTTCAGCAACTCGGTGCGGTCGATGTCGCGGGTCAGCACGGCGACCTCCACGCTCTCGATCGCGGTGCCGGTGAGGCGCAGCCTGGCCGGCGCGAGGCTGTTCTCATTGTTGATCTCGAAGCTCAGGTCGAAGCGGCCGCTGCGCGCGTCGTAGCGCGTGGCGATCGCCTGGAGCGCGCCGGTGTTGGAGGCGTCCAGCCGCACGTCGGAGACGCCGCGGTCGAAAGTGACGGTGATGTTGGCGGCGTCTCCAAGGCCGAAGCGGCGCTCGAGCGCGGAGGCGACTGCGAGCTCGAGATCCTTGTTGGTAATGGTGCGCGCGAGCCGCGTGACCGTGACCTCCTTGAGGTCGCCGGTCATCACGCCGATCACCTGCTTGGCGCGCAGTACGCTCAGTACCTGCGCGACGGGCAGCGCGCCGGTGGTGCCGAGATCGGGCGAGCGATAGACCGGGATCTGCGCGGCGGAGCCCGCATTGTCGATGAGGTCGCCGACCCGCACCACGTCGGAGGTGACGGTGATGCTGGCGCGCAGCATCGGCGGGGCGATGCCGTCTTCGGCGGCATATGCTGGCACGGACAGCGCGAGCAGGGCGGCGAGGGCAGTGATGGTCTTGCGCATCATCGTCATTCCCTAGCGGAACAGGGCCGTCGTGGATTGCATCATCTGGTCGGCGGCGCTGATCACCTTGGCGTTCATCTCGTAGGCGCGCTGCGCGGCGATCAGGTCGCTCATTTCCGAGACCACGTCGACATTGGCCTGTTCGAGGCTGCCCTGCGTGATCGTGCCATAGCCTTGGGAGCTCGCAGTGCCGTCCTGCGGCGCGCCGGAGGAGGGTGTCTCAGTGAACTGGTTGCTGCCGACCGGCTGGAGGCCCGCCTTGTTGATGAAGCGCGTCAGCGAGAGTTGGCCGATGACGCTCGAAGTCGACGAGCCCGGCAGCGTCACCGAGACCTGGCCCTGCACGTTGACGGTAAGGCCCGAGGCGTTGTTCGGGATCGTGATGGTCGGCTGCACCGGGTTGCCCTGCGCGGTGACGATGCGACCCTGGTTGTCCATCTGGAAGGTGCCGTCGCGGGTGTACTGGAAGGTCCCGTCAGGCATCAGGATCTTGAAGAAACCTTCGCCCGAGACTGCCAGATCGAGATCGTTGCCGGTCTGCGACAGCGTACCCTGCGTCATGCTGCGCGGTGTGCCGACCGTCTTGACGCCGCCGCCGATGTCGACGCCGATCGGCAGGATGGTGCCCTGGTCGGACGACTGCGCGCCGACGCGGCGGATGTGCTCGTAGATCAAATCCTGGAACGCCGCGGTCTGTTTCTTGAAGCCGGTGGTGCGCAGGTTCGCGATGTTGTTGGAAATGACCTGCACGTTGAGTTCCTGTGCCGCCATTCCGGTCGCAGCGGTGTGAAGCGCTTGCATGTCAATCGTCTCCTGATGGCGTTACGCTGGAACGTCGGCGAGCTTCTCGATCGCCGATTTGTGCATGTCGCTCTGCTGCTGCAGCAGGTTGGCGACCTGGGTGTACATCCGCATCACCTCGACCATGCGGCTCATCTCACCGACCGCGTTCACGTTCGACTTCTCGATGTAGCCCTGGCGCACGGTTGACTTGGCGTCGGCCTGCTGGTTCGCGGAACCCTGGGCGTAGAGATTGGCCCCCTGCTTGGCGAGCTTCTGCGGATCGTCGAAGGCGACCATGCGGATCTTGCCGCGGATGGAGTCCGTACGGGCGGTGCCCTCGAGCACTGTCACCGTGCCGTCGGGCGCGACGTTGATGTCGTGGTCGGTCGGCTGGAAGGTGATCGGGCCGGCATTGCCGAGCACGAGGTTGCCGTCCGAGGTGACGAGCTGGCCCTGGTTGTTGAGCGAAAACTTGCCGTCGCGGGTGTAGCGCTCGCCGTCGGCCGTCTGCACCGCGAAATAGGAATTGCCGTCGACCGCGAGGTCGAGCGGGTTCTTGGTCTCCTCCATCGGGCCCTGGCCGACGTCGCGGAAGGTGCCGCGGTCCTGCACATAGGAGATCCGGCGATCGGAGCCGACGAAATTGTCCTCATGCGCGCCGGAGTTGAGGAATTCCTCAAAAAGCGTGCGATCGGCCTTGAAGCCGTTGGTGTTGGCATTGGCGACGTTGTTGGCGATGACATCCATCTGCCGCTCCAACGTCATCTGCCGCGATAAACCGACCAGAAGCGCGTTCTGCATCGGATGGTTCTCCCCTGTGGAGGTCCTGCTTCGCCGCTCTCCCAAGCGTCTTGGCCGACCCGTCGATGAGACCTTCGGGCTCTCCCAATCCGTCCGGTCTCGGCCTTTCCTCAGCGAAACCCGTGCCAACGCAGAAAATGACGTATTTGCAGTCGCTTAGGTGTTCGGCGGGGGTGAGCGAGGAGCGGCAGAAAGGTTCTGTTGACCATGTTTGCCCGGCAGATTTTTCCTAGCGCGGGGGCAATCGAAAGGTTCTGTTAACCATCATTACCGTAGCGTTTGCAGCTATGAGGAGCGCGTTGCGCGCTGGGGCATTTTGTATCGCGTCATTGGCCGACCAGGGGGCTTCGCTCTCTCAGACCCTTTATAGTGAGCGAGCGCGGCGACCATGGCAGAGAATGAAGCGGAAGGCGGCGCAGCCACCGAAGGCGCCGAAGCGGCCCCGCCGAAGAACAAGCTCAAGCTCATCATCATCGCTGTCGCCGTGCTCGCCGTTCTCGGCGGCGGTGCGGCGACCTGGTTCTTCTTCTTCCGTCACGGCGATGACGAGCACCATGCCGAGGCAGCGCCGCCGCCGAAGCCACCGGCCTTCGTCGACGTGCCCGACATGATGGTCAACCTCGCCGGCGCGCCCGGCGAGCGCGTGCAATATCTGCGGCTGAAGATCGTGCTCGAGTTGAAGGAAGAGAAGCAGATCGAGGCGATCAAGCCGACGATGCCGCGAGTCACCGACATCTTCCAGACCTATGTACGGGAACTGCGCCCCTCCGACCTCAACGGCTCGGCCGGCATCTTCCGCCTCAAGGAAGAGCTGACCAAGCGCGTCAACGCGGCGGTCGCGCCGATCCAGGTCAGCGCGGTGCTGTTCAAGGAAGTCATGGTGCAGTGAGGGTGATGGGCTAGCGCCATGGCGGGCAACGATCCAGTCGACCAAGATGCCATAGCCGCCCAATGGGAGGCCTCGCTCGATTCTGAGGATCCCGCGGAGGCCGCGAAGGCTGCTGCCGAGAATGAATTGTCGGAGACCATGGCCCTGCAATGGGCGGCCATGGTCGAAGACGGCAGCCGCGATCTCGGCAATGGCAAGAACTCGGGCGAGCGCGTGCTGTCGCAGGAGGAGATCGACAATCTCCTCGGCTTCACCGTCGGCGACGTCACCCTCGACGACCATTCCGGCATTCGCGCGATCATCGATTCGGCGATGGTCTCCTACGAGCGTCTGCCGATGCTCGAAATCGTCTTCGACCGCCTGGTGCGGTTGCTGACGACCTCCTTGCGCAACTTCACCTCCGACAACGTCGAAGTCTCGCTCGACCGCATCACCTCGGTGCGTTTCGGCGACTACATGAACTCGATCCCACTGCCGGCCGTGCTCTCGGTGTTCAAGGCCGAGGAGTGGGAAAACTTCGGCATGGCGACGGTCGACTCCAACCTGATCTACTCGATGATCGACGTGCTGCTCGGCGGCCGCCGCGGTACGAGCCAGCTGCGCATCGAGGGCCGGCCCTACACCACGATCGAGACCGAGCTGGTCAAGCGGCTGGTCGAGGTGGTGCTGGCTGACGCCGAGCAGGCGTTCCGGCCACTGTCGCCGGTGACCTTCACGATCGACCGGCTCGAGACCAATCCGCGCTTTGCCGCGATCAGCCGTCCGGCCAACGCCGCGATCCTGGTGCGCCTACGCATCGACATGGAAGACCGCGGCGGCAATATCGAATTGCTGCTGCCCTATGCGACCATCGAACCGATCCGCGGCGTGCTGCTGCAGATGTTCATGGGCGAGAAGTTCGGCCGCGACCCGATCTGGGAAGGCCACTTCGCCACCGAGATCGTGCAGGCCGAGATCGCGGTCGACGCGGTGCTTTACGAGGCCGACATCCCGCTCAAGCAACTGATGCGGCTCAAGGTCGGCGACACGCTGCCGCTGGACATGCGCGCGGATACCAACGTGACCGTCCGCTGCGGCAGCGTCACGCTGACGGAAGGGCGGATGGGACGCGTCGGCGACCGCGTCGCGATCCGCGTGACGAAACCCCTGCGCAAGCCAGGCACGACACTTGCGATGTTCGAGAAGGTCGACGAGCAGAACAAGATGATGGAGGCACCATGAACCACTCCTTAGGCATGGCGATCGAGACCCTGGTCGCAATCCTCCTGATGCTGACGATCGGCTACTGCATTCTGCTCAACAAGCGGCTGACCCGCTTGAAGGCGGACGAGCATTCGTTGAAAGCCGTCATCGCCGAGCTGATCACAGCGACCGAGATCGCCGAGCGCGCGATCGGCGGGCTGAAGCTCGCTGTCCGCGATGTCAACGAAAATCTCGGCAGCCAGCTCGCCGCGGCAACGCAGATGTCCGACCAGCTCTATCGTCAGCTCGGGGAGGCCGACAACGTAGTGCGGCGCCTGTCCAAGATCGCCATCGCCGCGCGCCCCGCGACGAATCCGGAAGCTGCCGCAGCCCCGGTCGCCAAGCCCTCGGCGGCGAAGGCGGTGGCGGCGGCCGCCGAAGCGTTCTCCGAGCGCAGAAGGTCCAACGGACTTGCCGCATAAAGTCGCTGCATGAAATCCTTTCGTAACATCCGCGTCATTCCTGTCGTACTGATCGCAGTCGCCACCCTCGCCACGCTGAAGGTCGCCGGCCTCGTGATCAATGGCGGCTATGTATTCGACTACCAGCCGAACCCGACCAAGAAATCCTGGGCGCAGGAGAACCTCAACTTCCCGACCGGCCGCGAAGACCCCGACATCACCGGCTCGACGCACGGGGCGCCGAAGGAGGCTTCCAAGGAAGACGCGCCGAAGCCGGCCGCGCCCGAGACCAAGCCCGAAGGCCAGGTGATCAAGCCGGAAGAACCCCGCGAGCAGACTTCGCCCGCCGAGCGCGCGATTTTGGAGCGCTTGCAGAACCGTCGCCAGGAGCTGGAAGCGCGCCAGCGCGAAATCGACATTCGCGAGAGCCTGTTGAAGGCGGCCGAGAAGCGCATCGAGTCCAAGGTCGAGGAGATGAAGGCGGTGGAGTCCCGTATTTCAACCACCGCGGCCGAGCAGAAGGCGGCGGAAGCTCAGCGCCTCAAGGGGCTCGTGACCATGTATGAGGGCATGAAGCCCAAGGACGCCGCGCGGGTGTTCGACCGCCTGGAGATGGGCGTGCTGATCGAGATCGCGACGCAGATCGCGCCGCGCAAGATGTCCGATATCATGGGGTTGATGCAGCCCGAGGCCGCCGAGCGGCTGACCGTCGAGATGGCGCGCCGGGCCGGCAGTGGCGGGGACCGCTCCGCCGATGCCGACCTCCCCAAGATCGAGGGCCGCCCGACCCAAAAGCCCAATTGAAAACCAGCCAAAGACACCCGCGGCACTGAGCCTCGGGGCATGCGGTATCCCGCTATGCTGACGTCACGATTTGTGCAGTGCGGCGTCTGACTGCAATGATGAATTAAGCCGCCGATAATATCTGCCGATCATGCTTCTCGCCATGAGAGTTGCGATGGCTACATTTGTTGCTCTCCTCGCCCTTCATTTCGTGGATGAGCAGCTTTTCGGCGCCCGGTACACCCGAGGCGCAACGGCAATGTTGTCTCAGATCATGAGGACGTTCGGCTAGGTGCGGAGGCGGCCTGCACCGCCTCTAATTCGCGAGCCGACGGTGCCCTCTGCGATCGGCGACATTGCCCGCGGACGAGTCGTGCCATTTTCCGACGGGAATTGGCATGCCGCATTTTTGCTTGACCAGCGCCGCCTTGGTGAAACGTGTCACAAGATGCAGAGTGCTGTGGCAACAGGAGCACTCATAAACCTTCAGAACATATCCCCTGGCGATTGGAACGAGAGCAACGAGTGCTCGTGCCCTGCTACACAGAATGCAATTGGCTTCCCCGTGCATCGATCGAGCCCCCACTGACCAATCGAATTCGGATCGTCACGACGCTACTCATTCTGAGTCGTGCATTGCTTGCAACACCTCATGGGTTGAGCTGGAGCACTCGGCAACCAACCTTGTGCCGGATGAAGTGCCCAGCTTCGCGTGTCGGCTGTGGCCGAACGGAGCTTCAGCTTATGAACGTGCGATGAGTTGACGCGTGCAAATGTGAGGTGCACGACACTCGCGCCGAACGGTTCGTTCTAGTTTTGGTCATTCGCAATCAGCAGCGCGGGAGGAAGCTATGAACTACGCGTCCGTAGCAGAGCGCGCAATTGAGGCCGTGAACGACGCTGTGAATCGCCTGCTCATTCTCGCGATGACATCCGCCTGGACGACGACGTTGGACCATCAGCACGCGTTGCCGACGTCTGAGGAGGATTGTGACGTTGACGAATGCTCGGATCAGGAGAGTTCCCTTGGGGCAGATTTGACCAAGAGGCAGCACTGAGAGCCGGCTCGCGTGCGGAAGTTTCCGCGCAACACGCGAAGTCGTCGAGCACTGAAGTTAGGCCCGGTGCCATCCAGCTTGCAGCTTGCAGCCGTCAGCGGTCTCCGATCCGAGCGCGCCAACGGGCGTCGAACGTATCGAGCTGCTTAGCGGCCGAGGCTTGTGCGTCCAATCGATTAGTCGACCTTGGCGCCACGGCGCTTGTAATGTCCGCGGCGGCATTTGCTTGCTTGGACTCGCCTTTCGGCCACTCGAGCAACGATTTGTCGAGCATGGGCTTGCCCTCGTACCAGCATTTCCGCCCATCAATAATGCGATAGGACCACCAGTGCCCCCGTGTAGCCGATGGGGCCGCGCTGCTGCATTGTTGCTTTGCCACGGCGTCGGATATCTCGATCGGCAACAGCGCACCGGCGCACGCCGCGAGGGCGATCGATCGAAGCCGGTTCTTCATTGGTCTGCACGAGAATTGCTTCGCTGCAATCGATTTACAGCGACGACCAGGTCAGGACGTTCGAGAATTTCGATCAGCTTGTCGAGAGTACGTTCGATACTCTGAGGTCGAGGTTGAAAGTAATCCTCGAGAATCGATTGCGCCTCGCTAATCGCATTGAGTGCCAATTGTTGATCGGTCATATGTTCTTACCCATCCACAAATTACGCCCAGCTGGGATGGCAGAAAGAAATCAAGACGCTTTTGGGGAATATTCACGCTATTCTTTGATCTTCGATCAAATTTTGTTTCAATATGGAACCACGGGGGAGATCTGCCACCCGGAAATCGCGCATGAACGTGGGGATCTGTTTCTTCACCCCATCAAATCGTGATGGGAGGCGCGAGCGATTGCGTCATGAATCAGAGCCGCAGCCGAAGTGTCAGCGGCCTCCTGGCCCGGACCATGATCCGCTGCAGCGCCTGCAGCCTGATCGATCGATGAATGGAGAGGGAGCAACTCCGCGGTGTCGATGGCGTCCGAGCCTCTGGAATTGGGAATCTCGTGCCTGAAGTGGAAAGCGTCTTCAGGGCCCGGCACTGCGGGCAGAGGCGAGGTCAGGAGCAAGTGTGCGGGATCGGATAATTCGGGATGGTCCGCGCCGGCGGCCTGAAGAGACGCAATGGTGCGCTCGAGTGCACCGGAGAGCGAGGCGACCGCGGAGGAAAAAACAAAACAGTCGCCGCCGTTGTTCGTCCAGTGTCCATCGCCGCGCGCATCGCTTGCATTGAACCCATTGATCGTTTCGGGTCCGGACTTTTCCTGGACGATGTCATCGCCGCTCTTATCGGCCGTCACCACGTTGCCGGTATTCGCGCCGGTCACGTCGGCATTCGTTGGGACAGGACTGACTGCCGCTTGAGGTGTCGGGTTGCCGTCGCCTCCACTCGTTGCGGTATCATGTTGCGACGCTCCGTCGATTGGTGGCGAAGCCGCTTGCGTTGCGGCGGTCGGGCTGTCGAAGCCCTGAAAGCCTGCGCCGTGGATGGTAATCGTCACAGCCTGCGTGGTGCCGTCGATGGTGGTCACCCTGAAGGTGTCTGTCAGCGTGTCGCAGGCCTTGAGTGCCTGCACCGCGCAGTTGTCTTCGTCGAGCGTGTAGGTCCACACGCCCGACGCCGTCATCGTGAAGGTGCCGTAGCCGTGCGTGCTCCATTTTGGCTCGCAAACCACCGTGAACGTGTTGGCTGGATTGTCGACGTCAGTGTCGGTGAGTGTACCGGTCGCAATCGGCGCTCCCTGTGTCTTGCAGTCGGGCTCGGTGACCGAGCCGGTCGTGGTGCCGGAGACGATTGCTGGGTCGTTGGCGCCGTGGATTGTGATCGTCACGACCTGTGGGGTGCCGTCAATGGTGGTCACCGTAAAGGTATCGGTGAGCTTGTCGCAGACATTGAGCGCCTGCACCGCACTGTTGCTGTTGTCGAGCGTGTAGGTCCACACACCCGCAGCCGTCATCGTGAAAGTGCCGTAGCCGCCCGTGCTGGCCTCGGGCGAGCATACCGCCGTGAACGTGTTGGGCGGATTGTCGACGTCGGTGTCGGTGAGTGTGCCGGTCGCAGTCGGTGTTCCCGGCTTGCAGCCGGCCGCCTCGGTGACCGCGCTGGTCGTCGTGCCGGAGATGATGGCGGGGTCGTTGGCGCCATGGATGGTGATCGTCACCACCTGTGCTGTGCCATCGATGGTGGCTACGGTGAACGTGTCGGTCAGGGTGTCGCCGACGTTGAGCGCTTGCACTGCGCAATTCTTGTTGTCGAGCGTGTAGGTCCAGACGCCCGTCGCCGTGATCGAGAAGGTACCGTAGCCGTGCTCGCTGCACTTTGGCACGCCAATCGCCGTGAACGTGTTGGCTGGATTGTCGACGTCGGTGTCGGTGAGCGTGCCGGTCACAATCGATGTTTCCGGTTTGCAGCCGGCGGCTTCGGTCACTGATCCGGTCGTGTCACCCGAGACGATGGCGGCATCGTTGGTGCCATGAATGGTGATCGTCACCACCTGCGGCGTACCGTCGACGGTGGTTACGGTGAAGGTGTCGGTGAGGGTATCCCCGACGTTCAGTGCTTGTACCTTGCTGTTGGTGTTGTCGAGTGTGTAAGTCCAGACGCCGGCCGCCGTCATGGTGAAGGTACCATAGCCGCCTGTGCTCGCTTTTGGCGAACTGATCGCCGTGAAGGTATTGGCGGTATTGTCGACGTCGGTGTCGGTGAGTGTGCCGGTTGCGCTCGGTATGCCGGGTGTCGCATTGGCAACGCCGCTGGCTTCGATCGACGAGCCGGTCGCGGGGCCGGAGATGATGGCGGCGTCGTTGACGCCATCGATGGTGATCGTGAAAGTCTGACTAACGGAGAGGTTGCCGTCCGACACCGTGATATCGAAGGCATCGGTCGTGGGCGCCGTCAACGCGTTGATCGCGTCACTATTCGGCACGAAAGTGTAGGCGCCGCTCGCACTGTTGACATAGAGCGTTCCATAAGGACTGTCCTTGGACACATCGTATGTCACTCCAGCCACCACAGTATTGCCGGCGGTCCCGCCGCTGATGCCGAAGGTCAGTGGCGTGCCGTCAATACTGCTGGCACTGAACGTTCCGCTGGTCGCGGTGAAAGTGTCAAACACCACCGTGTCGTGTTCGGTCGGTCCCGCCTGCAAATTGAGCGTCGGCGGATGAATGATCGGATTATCGGGAATCGGGACGGTGCTCGGCAGCACGATTGGAAGCGCATGTTGCTGTGCGGGACCGTCGGGCTCTGTGAAATTGATCGGTTCCGGCGACAACGACTCGACGGGCGGAGGCGTGCTGGAGCCCTTTGGGGCCACCTCTTTCGAGAGGTTGGCCCATACCTCATGTTGGGCCTCCCGCAGTTCCTCCATGCGAGCCGCGGTATTGACGACCTGGCTGACGCTGATCGCGGACCCGGCTTTGTTGAGCACAACCGTTTCGCCGGGATCCTCGATGACGATATGTCGCGGAACTGCCTCCTTGGTCACGAGTTCGAAGATGCCGTGCTCGAGGTCCTTGTATGTGATCCTGTCATTATCCAGGAGCGTGATGTTCGGGTCCGCGGCCTCGGCATCCTTCAACATCGAGAAGGTCAGTGCTGCGAGCGTGAGCATTCCGAAGCCGCCCGTATGAATCCGACCTTGAATGCCACCAAAGGGCGTGTCGATCCGCAGGGCGCCACTTCGTGCCCACCTGCCGGCAACAAACGCAAAGATCCCTCTGGATATGGTGAGCAGGGCTGAACAGGACCTGTCGTCGAGACCACAGACGAATTCGCTCAGCTCGATACGAGTGTCGCCGGAGAGGTTGAAGACAGTATCGTCGATGAAGCGAAGACCAATCCGGCCGTCGGCGTCAGTCTCGATCACGTCGCCTTGGCAGATGGGATCGCCCACCATGATTTGAGTGGCGAGACCGCTTCCACGGCGGATCGTCGCACAACCGAGCGCGCTGTGAACGGTGCCGACAATTTGGAGAGGAGGGACAACACAGGCCTCGTCTCCGGCCTCGGTGCCGAACGCAATTGACATAGGCTTCGACCTCGCCTGCTACGAAAACTCAGGCCGGCGCGGTGCCGCAGTGTTTGCTCTGGTCTGACCTCGCTACGAGATCAAAATGCTCTCGCGCCGGCAGCCCTAGGGTTTGCCCGCTGCAATCTGCTGATCGAAATTACCAGTCACTTCAAGATTACCAGTCACTTCAAGAGAGGGAGTAGCTCGCGAGCGCTGACATGAACCCCCGCCGCGAGACATCTCCATCCAGCGCTTCAAATTCCTAATCAGACGAATTTGATTAATGGCATTCACGCGATATCGGCGATAACCTAGAACCTTAAGCTAAATTGAACAACACATTTGTATGTATTGCTGCCGCGCTTCGTGGTCCAAAAAAGGACAGCGATAGCGACACGATCTTCTCAGAAGGGGGGATCATGTGCACACATATGACACCTGGATTGGTGGCCGCCCTCGTCTTGGCGCTGGCCAGTCTTTTGCCGGGTACGGCGCGCGCGCAAACCGATTCCGCCAAGCCCGCTGTAGCGGACTCGTCGACCAAACCCATTGGGAAGGTTGTGGCGGTCACCGGTTCAGTCATGATCGAACATGTGGGCGCCGTGGTCGTTCAGGCCAATACCTCAGATGAGCGCAGTCGAACCAAGATCGGTGATCTCGTATATCAGGGGGACGTGGTGCGGACCGGGCCGGATGGTCGGGTCGGCATCAACTTCACCGATGGCGCCTCGTTCAATCTATCGAGCAACGCGCGCATGGTTCTGGACGAGTATGTGTACGACCCAAATGGGAAGTCCAACTCGACGCTTTTTAGCCTCGCCAAGGGAACGTTCACCTTCGTTGCCGGGAACGTTGCCAAGACGGGCGACATGAAGATCGACACGCCCGTCGCAACAATGGGCATCCGGGGGACCACGCCCCATGTGGAGATCTCCGACAATGGGACGGTAAATTTCTCGACACTCATTGAAGAAGGCAAGAGCAAGACTGGCAAGAAGCCCGCCACGGCAGTCCCATCCGGACAGAAAGCCGAACGCAAACTCAACTTGAACATCTGCCGACGGTGCTAGGAAGATTCATCAGCAACGAAGTCCCCAAGTTTCGCGATCGGGACCCTGATATGAAGCGTGCGAGAGGAAGAACCACCGGCTGTGGGGCGTTGTGTCTCATCCTGCTGTTGCTCGGGCTGCCGGCGGGGGCGCAGACTCCGAAGGAGGATGGGAGCTATCTCAAGACGGTCGAGCTCTGCAACAGCGCGGAGCACGCGCCGCTCGAAACGCGAATTGGTGGTTGCACGGCATTCATCAACGCACATCAAGGCGCGACGAAGGCGTTGGCCATAGCTTATAACAATCGTGGCAATGCTTATGCCGAAACGGGAGACTATGACCGCGCCATCCGCGATTTCGATCAATCGATCGAGCTCAATCCAGCCTATAGCAAGCCTTTCAACAATCGCGGCGTGGCCTATTTGAGGAAGGGCGAATACGACCTTGCGATCAAGGCGCTCGATGAGGCCATCAAGCTCGACCCCAACTATGTCGACGCATATTTCAACCGCGCCGCGGCCCATCTGAAGAAGAACGAGTACGATCACGCCACACGAGACTATGATGAGGTCATCCGGCTCCAGCCGAATTTGGATGCTGTGTGGAACGCCCGCTGCTGGGCCCGTGCCATGACCGGTGTGCTGCAGGCGGCGCTGGAGGATTGCAACAAGGCCATTCAGCTGGCAGCGAACAACGCCGCGGCTCATGACTCGCGCGGGCTGATTCATCTCAAGATGGGTCAATGGAGTGCGGCTATCGATGACTATAGTTCTGCGCTGCGCCTTGCCCCGAATATGGCAAGTGCGCTCTACGGACGCGGACTTGCCCGGCTCAGGCAGGGCGACAAGGCGGGAGGCGATACGGATCTTTCGGCGGCCGAAAGGATTCAGGACGGGATCGGCGAGGACTTCGGGCGTTATGGTGTGCGATAGATGCACAAGCTCTGACTCCCAATCGTCCGCGTGCCGCGGCAAGCGGGCAGCGTCAGACGCCGGGGATGCCTGCCAATGACCCGTTTCGGAAGTCGGCACCGGTCGAGCAGCAGCTCGATATGCTTCGATGTGAGGGACTGAGACTAAGGCGGATGGGTGGCCTGATGTACGTGTTCATTCGAAAGTACACCAAGGTCCGTTCGGTTGCGGATGCTGCTCGCCGCGCAAAGAGCGGCGTTGGTCGGATCCTGAGGGAATCGCGCGGATTCAAATCATATTATATGCTGGATGGGGGCGAAGGCGTTGGTGTCGCGGTGATGATTTTCGAGGACCGCGAAAGCGCCAATGCGGCGAACAGCAGAGTGCTGGACTTTGTTCAAGCAAGCCTGCATGACCTTGATCTGGGGAGCCCCGAGATCATCGCCGGCGAAGTTTTGGTGAACATAGAAGCTGATGCGTAGTTGTCCTTGAAGGCCACTCACTCCGCTACATGCGCGAGCACGCCGGGGGCACGCGCCAACGCCAGCCCCCTCACGGACTGCTCGATTGCCGGCGGATGTCTTCAAGCAGGCTGCGCATCGCCTCGATCTCCTTGCCGAAGCCTGCCCAATCACCGGACTTCAACCGCTCCATGGCCTGACCGTAGTGAGCGAGTGCCTCTTGTGCGCGTGCTGCCGCGGCCCCATCGCCAGGCGTTTCCGCGGTCCCACCCGGCGCTGCCGTTGAGGGCCCGCTGTTCGCGAAGAGCGCCGACAAGGCTTGCTCGAGCGTTTCCTTCATGACGACGTGCTCGCCATAGGCGGCAATCACTCGTTTCAGCTCCGGCAAGTGTCCTTGCTCGGCCCGCAGATATAGTGGCGACACGTAGAGGATGGAGTTCTCGATCGGGATCACGAGCAGGTTTCCTCTGATCACCCGCGATCCCATCTGGTTCCATAGCGAGATCTGCTGGGATATCTCCGTGTTCTGATGAATGCGCGCCTCGATCTGAAACGGTCCGTAGACCAGCTTCTCCTTGGGAAATTCGTACACGATCAGCTTGCCATAGCCGGGCTCATCGCAGCGCGCGGCGAGCCATGCGATCATGTTGTCGCGGCGGCTCGGTACCATCGGGATCATCAGAAAGAACTCGGCTTGCGCTTCGCCAGGCAGTCGCATGATGATGTAGTAGGGCGCCATCGCGGTCGTGCCGTCCATTGAAGAGACGCCATCGCCGGCCGGCTGGCGCGGGAATTGCCAGAGGTCCTCGCGGTTGTAGAAAACATCGGCAGATTCCATGTGATAGGTTTGGAAAAGCCGAGCCTGGATGAGGAAGAGGTCCTCGGGATAGCGAATGTGCCTTTGCAGATCGGGAGGCATTGCGGTGAACGGCTTGAAGAGAGCCGGGAAAATTCGACGATAGGTCGCGGCGATCGCGTCCGCCTGGTCCATCAGATAGAAGTCGACCGTGCCGTTATAGGCATCGATGATCACCTTTACCGAATTTCTGATGTAGTTGAGATTGTGGCCGGACGCACGCTGCGCATAGGGAAAATATTCGCTGGTCGTGTAGGCGTCCTGAATCCAGAACATCCGGCCCTCGCTGACGACAAGGTAGGGATCGCGATCCAGAATCAGGAACGGGGCAATCGTGCCGACCCGCTCCTGGATGTTGCGCCGGATCATGATCCGGCTGCCGTAGCCGATGTAGTCTGAAAGAAACAGGTTCACGTCGTTGAAGTAGTGGGCGAAGATCAGTCGCCGAAACAAGCTCGACAGCGGGACGCCGCCGGCGCCGTCATATGACGCGTAGACGTTGTCCTTTCCCTTGGGATAATCGAACTCCGGCACGGTTGCCTTGACGATGACGTAGTCGTCGGTCTGCTGCCCGTAGTAGATGCGCGGCTCGCGAATGTCGGGACCTCCCTGTGCAACCGGAGGAACATCGTGCAGGTAGAGGAGCGGAAGCCCTTCGCTGCTCTTCTGGGTGACGGGACTCAGCACCGCACCATTGCCGTGGGTGAACAGGATGTGACGGTTGACCCAGGTCTGCGCGTTAGGCGGCAGAAGCTCGGAATTCAACTCGCGCGCCGAGAGGATCACGCTCTGGTAGGTGCCGCCGAGCCAGTAGCGGTCGACATCGAGGTTACGCAGCTTGTAGTAGGTACGGATCTCCTGCAATTGCGCGTAGGTGTCGGCCAGTGGTTGCCAATCCCACAGCCTTATGTTCTCGATCGTGGCCTTGTTGGCCTCGAGCGCGCTGAAGGTCAGCGTCTGGTCCGCAGGGAACGGCTTCGGTGAGATCCGATTGAGATTATAGGCCTCCCGGGTCAGCGCGATGTTGCGCTCGATATAGGGACGCTCCCAGTCCAGCTCGTTCGGCTTGACGTAGAAGCGCTGAAAAACTGCGGGGATGATGCCCGATAGCAGGAAAGCAGCGCCGAACAGCAGTGCGATCGCGGCGGTGGGGAGGCTGTAGGTGCGGACCGACAGGTTCGCCCATGCGGCCAAGGCGGCGACGATCGAGAGCGCGATGAGGATCCAAAGGACCGGCAATTCGACATTGACGTCAGTATAGCCTGCGCCGACCACTACGCCGTTGTCGCCGAACAGCAGGTGGTAGCGGTCGAGGCCGTAGGACCACGCTTTCACGCCGAAGAACAGGCCGAGCAGCGCCGAACCGTGGGAGATCGCGGCCGGCGACATTCGGTGGGCCCGGTCCTCGATGTCGCCATGCACCCAATAGACAAATCCGGCGAGCAGTGCGCTCATGACGAGCGTCAGCATTGCCCAGTTCTTGAAGGCGACAAACGCGGGCAGGGAGAAGAGGTAGAAACCGATATCCTTGCCGTATAGGGGATCATTGCTCCCGTAGGGCACCTGATAGATGAACCGGAGGAGCGTGCTCCAGTTGCCGACCTCGCCCCAGGCGACAAGCAAGGCGAACAGGCTGCTGCTGGCGGCGATCACTTTACGCCACGGCAGTCGCTCGCGCAGGAATTCAAGCGGATCAGGCTGAGCCACAGCCGCGGCAAGTGTTGGGACAAAGGCCGCAGGCAACCGGCTTCGCCGCCCGGCAAGACCAAGCGCAATCCGGGCGTTCACCCACAAGGCGGTCGCAGTCGCTGCGAAAACGGCGAGGAAGCCAGCGGTTTTGGCGCCGATCGTGATCCAGAAGACCTGCTTGTAGCCGACCGAGGCGAACCACATCCAGTCGACCAGGACGTCGCTCAGGAGAGCGAGCAGGATCAGGCCAATGACGACGGCGATGGCCGCGATAATGAACCCTGCCGCAACACTGCGCCGCGGCGCCTTCTGGCCGGGTCCGGCGATCCCCATCGTCATGTCCGCACTATAGCAGAACGGCGGCCGCGGCGGCGCTCCGTGCACGTGCGGCCGATAGAGCGAACTGCCGACAGGCCGGAGGGGAACTGGCCGTTCGGGAACGGTGGTGCGGCGCAGCGAGCGCAGGTCAAATCAATCCGACAGCATTAACAAGTCCTTAATTGGCGAAACCTTAAAGTCGAGCACGGCCGGCCCCCATTGCCGGCATGAATCGTCGGACCGGATGAAATGCCGCCAATGGCGCGACAGGCTGCCGCTGGATTTTGGTCGCGAGCCCGCGCCTTGGTGTTGACCTCGGTGCCGGGCTCGCGCCGTCATGTCCACGCGCTGTCCGCACTGGCCGCCTGCCTGTTGGTGGGCCTGGCTTCGCCCGCGCGTGCCGATCCGGTACGGGGTGAGGCGACATTCTCGGCCGGCGGCGGCTTTGCGCGCCTCGTCATCAAGCTCGGCGAAGACGTTCCCTCCGAGGTGACGACCGCCGGCTCGATCCTGATCATCCGCTTCGAGCGACCGGTCGATGTACCGGTCGACCGCATCCCGGAAGGTGCACCCGACTACGTCAACTCCGCGCGGCGTGATCCCGACGGCGGGGCGATCCGCCTGTCGCTGGCGCGCCGCGTTACCGTCAACACCATGAATGCCGGCGAGCGGACGTTCGTCGACCTTCTGCCCGAGGGCTGGAAGGGCGCGCCGCCGAGCCTGCCGATGGACGTGGTGAAGGAACTCGCCGATCGCGCGCGCGCCGCCGAGCGCGCGCTGCGCGTCCAGCGCGTGGCCGCCGAGACCAAGAAGCGCCCGCCGATCCGCGTCCGCGCCTCGGTGCAGCCGACCTTCGTGCGCTTCGTCTTCGAGATGCCCGACGGCGTCGGCGTCTCCTCGGTGCTCAACGAGCAGAAGCTGACGCTCGCCTTCAACGCCAATCTCAACTTCGATCTCGCCGACGCGGTCGTTGCGGCCCCGCCGAACGTGGCCTCGATCAAGCAGAAGGCCGACATCGACCAGACCAATGTCGAGATCGCGCTGATCGGTGAGGCCGATGTGCACTCCTTCCGCGACGACAAGAACTATGTCGTCGACGTCGCCTTCCAGCCGGACAAGTACAAGGCCGCAGCAACGGCCGAGCAGGTCCTGGCGCCGGCAAAGCCGGCCGCAGAGCACGGACCGCGCGCGGCCGCCGAGCAGAGGGAGAAGCCGCGCGAGATCTCGCCGCCGACCTCCGAGACCATCGCGCGCGAGGCGAAGATCGAGGTGAAGCCTGAGGCCGCGGCCGCGCCGCCGGCTGCCGAGGTGCCGAAACCCGCGCCGGTGCAGGCCGCGCAAGAGCCTGTCGCTGCTGTAGCCGCGCGTCCGGTCGAGGGGCCAAAAACGGCACCACCGGCCGCAGAGGCGCCGGCTACCGCGCCAAAGCCGGTAGCACCGATGGTCGCCGAGGCGCCGAAGGAGACGGTGAAGGAGGCCGCGAAGGAGCCGGTCAAGGACGCGAAGGACACTGCGAAAGCCGCACCGGTCGAGGCGCCGGCCCCGGTCGTTTCGCAGGACGCCACGCCGAGCGTCGATGTCCGCCGCGACAGCGACGGCCTGCGCGTGACGTTCCCGCTCTCGGTCGCAACACCCGCCGCCGCGTTTCGCCGCGGCGACACCGTCTGGCTGGTATTCGATACGCCGAAGCCGGTCGACGTTGAGCCGATCCGTGCCAAGGGCGGCGCGATGATCGGCGAGGTCAGCCGCAAGCCGCTCGACAAGGGCCAGGCCATCCGCATCCGCCTCAACCGGCCGCTGGTCTATTCGCTGTCGAGCGAGGAGAGCGGCAAGGAGACCAACTGGCTCCTGACGCTTGCCGACAAGATCCAGGCGACGCCGCTACCGTTGATGATGATGCGCAACATCACCGATCCGGCGCTCGCCAATATCGCGATCCCGTTCGCCAATCCGGGGATGCTGCACAAGCTGACCGATCCCGACGCCGGCGACACGCTCTACGTCGTCACTGCGCCGCGGCCGGTCCGCGGCTTCATCAAGCGGCAGGACCTGGTCGATCTCTCGCTGCTCGAATCCGCGCACGGCATCGCCATTCGTCCGAACTCCGACGAGGTTGGCGTCGAGGTGGGCCAGGACAAGGTCATCCTCGGCAAGAAGGGTGGGTTGACGCTGTCGCCGGTCGACGTCTCCGCCGAACGCGCGCCGACCGCGGTGCGGCCGATATTCAACATCGAGGAATGGCGCAAGGGCCAGTCCGAACTGTTCATGAACCGGCAGAGCGCGCTGGTGGCCGCGATCGCGGCGGTCGAGCCGGCGCAGCGCTCGATTCCGCGGCTTGACCTCGCGCATTTCTACATGTCGCGCGCCATGTATCACGAGGCCAAGGCGATCACCGACGTCATGCTGACCGATCCCCTCAACAAGGAGGAATCGTCGGCGCTGATCTTGCACGCGATCTCGAGCATCCTGATCGGCCGGCCGGGGCAGGGGCTGAAGGATCTCGCCAACCCCGTGATCGGCAACAGCCATGACTCGCAGCTCTGGAAGGCGCTCGCCTATGCGCGACAGGGCAAATGGGCCGATGCGCGCGAAAAATTCAAGAACGTCGAGTTCGCCATCGCCTCGCTGCCGCTCGACATCCAGCGCATCGTGACGATGGATGCGATGCGGGCCTCGCTCGAGGTGAAGGACTATGCCGGCGCCTCCAAGCGGCGCAGCGAGCTCGAAGTCGTCGGCGTCCCGCCGGACATGGCACCGTCTTTCGCGGTGCTGCGCGGCCGGCTCGCCGAAGCGCTCGGCCACGACAAGGACGCGCTCGACGACTACACATTCGCGGTCGCTTCGGACGACCGGCCGGCGGCGGCCGAAGCCAAGCAACTGGAGGTCGCGCTTCGTCAGAAACGCGACGAGATCACCAAGGACGACGCGCTGCGCGAGCTGGAGACGCTGGCGATGACCTGGCGCGGCGATGCCATCGAGGTGAAGACGCTCCAGATGCTGGCGCGGATGCACGCCGACATGGGGCGCTACCGGGATGCGCTCGCGGCGGCGCGCACCGCGACCAAGCTCCAGCCGAATGCGGACGCCTCGCGCCAGGCGCAGGACCTCGCGCAGGAGCTGTTCGCGCAGATATTCTTGAGCTCCAAGGGCGACGATCTTCCGCCGATCGAGGCGCTCGGGATGTTCTACGAGTTCCGCGAGCTGACGCCGATCGGCCGGCGCGGCGACGAGCTGATCCGCAAGCTTGCCGATCGCCTGGCGTCCATAGACCTGCTCGACCAGGCCGCCGAGCTCCTGCAATACCAGGTCGACCACCGCCTCGAAGGCGCCGCGCGCGCGCAGGTCGCCGCCCGCCTTGCGATGGTCTATCTCGCCAACCGCAAGCCCGACATGGCGATCTCGGCGCTGCGCGCGAGCCGCATCAGCGACCTCTCCGGCGAATTGCGCCAGCAGCGTCTACTGCTCGAGGCGCGCGCGCAGAGCGACGTCGGCCGCCACGACCTCGCGCTCGACATCGTCTCCAACGTCGCCGGCCGCGAGGCCATCCGCCTGCGCTCCGACATCTTCTGGGCGGCGCGGCGCTGGCGCGAATCCGCCGAGCAGATCGAGCTCTATTACGGTGAGCGTTTTCGCGACTTCAAGCCGCTCAACGCGGTCGAGAAGAGCGACGTGATCCGCGCCGCCGTCGGCTACGCGCTCGCCGACGATGCGATCGGGCTGTCGCGCTTCCGCGAGAAATACGCGCCCTTGATGAGCGAGAGCTCCGACCGGCTCGCCTTCGACATTGCGAGCAAGCCGGCAGCCGCCTCCAGCGCCGAATTCGCCGAGATCGCAAAACTCGCTGCCAGCGTCGACACGCTCGAGGGCTTCCTGCGCGAGATGAAGCAGCGCTTCCCGGACGCCACCGCCCGCGCGCCCATGCTGCCGCAGGCCAAGGACGACACCGAGCACACCGGCTCGCTGCCTGCGATCCCGCCCGTGAGGCAGATCAAGATGACCCGCTAGGCTCTCTGCTACCTTCGGCCTCTCGACAGTTGCTCCATGAGGCGGCAACTTGCCAATCAAGGCGCAGCGTATCCGGATCGAGCGCCGGTGCCCG
The DNA here is from genome assembly GCF_029714405.1 of Bradyrhizobium sp. CB82. Classification (NCBI taxonomy): domain Bacteria; kingdom Pseudomonadati; phylum Pseudomonadota; class Alphaproteobacteria; order Hyphomicrobiales; family Nitrobacteraceae; genus Bradyrhizobium; species Bradyrhizobium sp. CB82. The sequence goes on from NZ_CP121650.1 coordinate 3,391,276, forward strand.
GAGAGCGATGAGATGAGCAAGCCCGTCAAGTCCGAAGCCGAACTGATTGCCATGGCGAAAGCCGAATTGAAGGTCCATGCCGATTGTTCGGACGGTATGAAGATCATCATTCTCCGCGATGGCGAAAGCTGGGAATTCCGCGACGAATCTGACCAAGCCACCATCAATAAGCCCGGCTACCCCGAATGCGTCGCCATGCTCGTGCAGATCGGCGATCACCTCAGCAAGCAGTATGACGTGAACGGCTAAAGCATGATCCGGAAAAGTGCGAAGCGGTTTTCCGAAAAGATCATGCGCAAACAACAACCTAAAGCGCGATGACGATTCATCTCATCGCGCTTTAGGCGGCCGCACACCGGCGCGTCACCCCCCATAGCTCTGCACCAGGCTTCCCGCCACCAGCGACCAGCCGTCCACCAGCACGAAGAAGATCAGCTTGAACGGCAGCGACACCACCGCCGGCGGCAGCATCATCATGCCCATCGACATCAGGACGGAGGCGACGACGAGGTCGATGATCAGAAAGGGCAGGAACAGGAGGAAGCCGATCTCGAAGGCACGCTTCAGCTCCGAGATCATGAACGAGGGGATGAGGATGCGGAGTGCGAGCTCGTCGGGGGTTGCCGGCGGCGGCTCGCCGGAGAGGTCCATGAAGAGTTTCAGATCCTTCTCGCGCACGTTCTTCTGCATGAAGCCACGCAGAGGGACTGAGGCGCGCTCGAGAGCGTCCTCGACGCTGATCTGATTCGCGATCAGCGGCTTGATGCCGTCGTCATAGGATCTTTGCAGCACCGGTCCCATCACAAAGAAGGTGAGGAACATCGCCAGCGCGATGATCACCGAGTTCGGCGGCGCGGTCGCGGTCCCCATGGCAGTGCGCAGCAGCGACAACACGACCACGATGCGCGTGAACGACGTCATCATGATCAGGATCGACGGCGCGATCGACAACACCGTGAGCAGCGCGATCAGCTGGATGGCGCGCTCGGTGACGCCCCCACCGCCCTGACCGCCGAGATTGATGCTGATGTCCTGCGCATGCGCAGGCGCCGCCAGGAGAGCGGCGCCGATCATGACAGGAAGGAAAAAAACTCTACGCGGGAAGGCCAGGCGTCTCACGAAGGCGGCTTCGGACGGCCGAGCAGGGAGGCCATCTCGTCTTCGAGATTTTCAAAGCTCGTCTTTGCGGGCGCGGCCGGGGGAGGCGGCTCGTTGCGCGACGGGCGCACTGCGGGTGCGGGCGGCTCGGGAGCAACGGGAGGCGCGACCGATTCGCCGGCGGGCCGGCGCAGGGCGGCTTCGAGCCGCTGCGCCATCTCGGCGAGATTCTGTTCGGCGCTCGAGGGTGCGGCCGGCGGCGGAGATGCGGCCGGGGCGGAAGGCGCCGGGGGAGGCGGCGGCGCGGCGGCGCGCTCGGCACGCACCGGCGGGATCTTCGCCGGCTCGCTCTGGCGCGGCGGACGCGGCATCATCGGCTCGCTGCGTGGGATGCGCGGCGGCATCGGCTCGGGCCTCACCTGTGGCTCGCGCTCGGGGCGCGGCGCGATCGGCTCGGCGGTGAAGCCGGCGAGCGGATCGCTGCGGCGCTCGGCCAGCGCAGGCGCGGGCCGGCGCACTTCATCGGCGAAGGAGGGGCGCGCAGGCCGCGGCGGCGGCTCGGTCATTTGCGGCTCGGGCAGGTCGAGCAATTCGGGGCGCGGCGAGGGCTCATCCCAAGCGGCAGGTTCGGGCATTGGGGCGAGGCGCGGCGGCTCGGCATTCCCGGACCGTTGCGGCAACTGATCGCGACTCGGGGCCGCGCGCACGATGTTGGGCTCGACGACGATGTCGGTCGGGCCGCCGATCATGAGGAGATGTTCGACATTGTCGCGCCGGACCAGCACCAGGCGGCGGCGGCCATCCACAGCGGCAGCGTCGATCACGGCAAGCCGTGGCATCCGGCCGCGCTGCGTGTTGGCGCCCAGCCGGTTCGTGGCGAATCGGCGAACCAACCACGCGGCCAAGCCGATCAGCGCCAGAACGACGATGAACGCTAAGATAAAGGTCAAAGGGCCTTGCATGCTTGTCCCCGGCAAATGGCGCTTGTCTCATGCGGCCAATGGTCGAAATCCATCCCGACCACCAGCCCGCGACGCCCCAGAAGTTCGATCCCTTAACACCCAACGGCAAGTTCTGCCGTCCCCGGGTTCTTAATAACCTATGAATCGTCCGATCCAAAATGACTTCTTGGGAATAGTTCCGGAGCCAAGCGATTGGGTTAACGAGTGTTTTGGAGGCGTAGAATCACGGGCGCGAAACCGGCGCGTCTCAAGGAGGGACACCTGCCGCTAGCATCTTAACCAGCCGTTAACCATACAGGCGGCAAATTCTGCCTAGCTCCGGGCCTGATCCGGGGCAAGGAGCCGCAAGCCATGTCCATCAATGACCTCCCGGTGCTCTCGGCGCTTCGCACCAAGATGCAGTGGCACCAGGAACGCCAGCGCGTCCTGTCCGAGAACGTCTCCAATTCCGACACGCCCCACTTCCGGCCGCGCGACCTTGTCGAGCCCAAGTTCGACAAGACCGGCGCGGTCACCGGCTCGATGGGGCCGCTCGCGATGGCCCGCACCAGTTCCGCGCACATGACGCCGTCCGGCGCACCGTCGAGTTTCGACCAGAACAAGAATGCGGGCTTCGAAACCCGCCCTGCGGGCAATGCCGTCAATCTCGAGGAGGAGATGATGAAGTCCGCCTCGAACCAGATGGATTACGCGGCCGCGACCTCGCTCTACTCGAAAAGCCTGCATCTTCTGAAGACTGCGATCGGCAAGGGTTAAAGCTAGCGGAGGCGCATCATGGCCAATGACAGCAGCGACTTTGCCCGCTCGATGGCGATTGCGACCTCCGGCCTGCGTGCGCAGGCCGGGCGCATGCGGGTGATCTCGGAAAACATCGCGAACGCGGACTCGACCGCCCAGAGCGTCGGCGGCGATCCCTACCGCCGCAAGGTACCCACCTTCTCCTCCACGCTCGACCGCACGCTGGACGCGCAGGTCGTCACCCTCGGCAAGATCAAGCCCGATCAGTCCGACTTCCGCGTCAAATACGAGCCGAACAATCCGGCCGCGGATGCGAGCGGCAACGTCAAATATCCGAACGTGAACTCGGTGGTCGAAATGACCGACATGCGCGACGCGCAGCGGTCCTATGAAGCCAATCTCAACATCATCAGTGCAACGCGCCGGATGATCCAGCGCACGCTCGACATCCTCAAGGCCTGAACAGGAGGCTCAAAGCCATGGCTTCACCGACGATTGCTGCCAACGCCTATGCCAGCCTCGCGCGCGTGCTCGAAAACAGCGCCGCCGGCAAGGGGTCGGAAACGAACGGCCCGTCCTTCGCCGCACTGCTCAAGGACTCCATCGGCAGCGTCATGGAATCAGGTCGCAAATCCGATGCGCAGACCGTGGCCATGGCGAGCGGCAAGGCCAACGTGATGGACGTGGTGACGGCGGTGGCCGAAACCGACGTCGCCGTCTCGACGCTGGTGTCGGTGCGCGACCGGGTGATCCAGTCCTACGAAGACATCATGAAGATGGCGATTTGATTCCTTGCACTTGTCATTGCGAGCGCAGCGAAGCAATCCAGAATCTTTCCGCGGATGCCTCTCTGGATTGCTTCGCTGCGCTCGCAATGACGGGGAGAGGGCGTCGCCCCACTCGCCGCCGCGTCGGCGGGGATGCGAGTTTCGTATAGAGGAATCGTGCAATGACCGGACCTGAAACGCTTGACGTGGCGCGAGATGCGATCTGGACGATCGTGATCGTGTCGTCGCCGCTGATGGTGGTGGGGCTCGTGGTTGGTGTCGTGGTGTCGCTGTTCCAGGCGCTGACGCAGATCCAGGAGCAGACCCTGATCTACGTGCCGAAAATCCTCGCGATCTTCGCGACCATGCTGCTGGCGCTGCCATTCATGGCCGACGCGCTCCATTCCCACATGCTGCGGATCTCGTCGCGAATCATCGGCGGCTGAGGCACAGTGCGTAAGCCATGCGCATCGACATCTCGCTGCTGCCGGCGCTCGCCGCCGCCTTCATGCTCGCCTTCGCCCGGGTCGGCGCGATGGTGATGCTGCTGCCGGGGCTCGGCGAGACCAACATTCCGACGCGCATCAAACTGTCGATCGCGCTGCTGCTCACGCTGATCATTCTGCCGCTGCATCGGAGCGCCTACCACGTCGACATGGGCTCGATCGCCTCGCTCCTGGTTTTGATGCTGCATGAGATCGCGATCGGCATCGTGCTGGGGGCGACCGCACGCGTGACGCTCGCCGCCCTCCAGGTCGCCGGTGCGGTGATCGCGCAGCAGATGGGGCTCGGCTTCGTCACCTCGGTCGATCCGACGCAGGGCCAGCAGGGCGTGCTGGTCGGCAATTTCCTGACCATGCTGGGCGTGACGCTGCTGTTCGCGACCGACAGCCATCACCTCGTGATATCAGCGCTCAACGACAGCTATGCGATCTTCGCGCCGGGGGAGACGATGGCAAGCGGCGATGTCGCTTCGCTTGCGACGCGCGCCTTCGCGGCCGCGTTTCGGCTGGGCTTGCAGCTTTCCGGGCCGTTCCTGGTGTTCGGCCTCGTCTTCAATATCGGGCTCGGCGTGCTGGCACGGCTGATGCCGCAGATGCAGGTCTATTTCGTCGGCGTGCCGCTCTCGATCTTCGCCGGCTTCCTCGTGCTCGCCGTAGTGCTCGCGGCGATGATGGGCACCTTCCTCGACTATTTCATCGGTGTGATGCACCAGATGATGCCGCTCAGGTGATCCATGGCGGAAGACAACGATCCCGAGAGCCAAACAGAAGACCCGACGCAAAAACGTCTCGAGGAGGCGCTCGAACGTGGCGACGTCGCCAAGAGTCAGGAGATCAACACCTGGTTCGTGATCGCGGGCGGCACGCTCGTGATCTCGACCTTCTCGGGCTCGATCGGCGGCGGCCTGTTGATACCGATGCGCAATTTGCTCGCCAATTCCTGGATGATCAGGACTGACGGCAAGAGCCTGATTGCGCTGGCGCAGCAGCTCGAATTTGCCATTATCGCCGCGATCGGCGTGCCGCTGTTGATGTTGGCGCTCGCCGCGATCGCCGGCAACATGCTCCAGCACCGGCTGGTGTGGTCGGGCGAGTCGCTCAAGCCGAAGCTGAGCAAGATCTCGCCCGGCGCCGGCTTCAAGCGCATCTTCGGCAAGCAGGCGGCGGCGAACTTCCTCAAGGGCGTCGGCAAGCTGGTGGCGCTCGGCGCGGTCATGACCATGATCCTGTGGCCGGAGGGGCATCGCGTGGAATCGATGGTCAAGCTCGATCCGTCCGCCATGCTCGGCGTCACCACCAGCATGACCGTGCACCTGCTCGGCGCTGTGGTGGCCGCGCTCGCGGTCGTGGCGATCGCCGACTACCTGTTCCAGTACCGGTCCTGGTTCCAGCGCCAGAAGATGTCGCTGCAGGAGATCAAGGAGGAGTTCAAGCAGTCTGAAGGCGACCCGCACGTCAAGGGCAAGATCAGGCAGCTCAGGCAGCAGCGCGCCAAGAAGCGTATGATGGCGGCAGTTCCAAAGGCCTCCGTGATCATCACCAATCCGACCCACTATTCTGTGGCTTTGTCCTACGAGCGTGGCATGCAGGCGCCGATCTGCGTCGCCAAGGGCGTCGACAATCTCGCCTTCAAGATCAGGGAGGTCGCCCGCAAGCACGACATTCCGATCGTCGAGAACGTGCCGCTGGCGCGCGCGCTCTATGCCACCGTGGAGATCGACCAGGAAATCCCGGTCGAGCACTACCATGCTGTTGCCGAGGTCATCGGGTACGTCATGCGGCTGAAGCGCGGATTCGGCGCCGGACGGCAATAAAGCACCCGAAAAGTACCGGAAATGGCCGTAAACTGGGAATCAGCGTACGTTTCGCCCCTACCGCCCTTGCGCCTGCGGGTCCGATTCAGGCAGGGAGGGCCCGTTGCGCGCGGTTCGCGCGTTCTTTTCCTGCCGACAGGCTGCGCTGACCTGGGATGACCGCCGAGACCGACCACGACCTGTCACACGAGCCTGTTGCGGTGCATGAGCCGCCGCAGCGCTCGGGCAGCATTGCGCTGGTGTTCCTGGTGGCGGCGACGCTCGTGGCGGTCGCCGTCGGGCTGATGACGCTCGGCCGGACCCAGGCGCAGCCCTATATCCTCGGCATCCTCGCCGTGCTGGCGATGGTTGGCCTGTTCAACCTGTTCGCCTTTGCCGCTGGCATCGTTCGCTTCGCCGACCGCAATCTCGACGATCCCATCATTGCTCGCATCTCCGATCATGCCTTTGACGGGCTCGCCGTGACCGATCCGCGCGGCCATGTCGTCTATTCCAACGCGGCTTACCTGACCATGACAGGCGCCTCCGGGCCGCAGGACGTGCGGCCCGTCGAGCGCGTCTTCATCGGCAACCCTGATGTGTCGGAGGCCGTGTTCCGCCTGCTGAAAGCCGCCCGCGAAGGCAAGCGGCAGCAGGAGGAGGTGCGCACCTCCGGCCATGATGGCAGCCAAGGGCGCTGGCTGCGCATGCGGGTGCGCCCGCTCGGCGCGGGCAAGCGCGAAGCCAGATATGCGGTGTGGTCGATTGCCGACATTACCCGCGATCGCGAGCGCCAGGAGGATGTGTTCCAGGAGCTCCAGCACGCGATCGAATATCTCGATCACGCGCCGTGCGGCTTCTTCTCGGTCGATCCGGCCGGCGAGCTCGCCTACGTCAACGCGACGCTCGCCAACTGGCTCGACTATGATCTCGCCGAGATCGGCTCGGGCGGCCTCAAGCTCACCGACATCGTCTCCGGCGATGGCGCCTCGCTGCTGACCTCGATCGTAGCGGTGCCGGGCGAGGTGAAGACGGAAGTCTTCGACATCGACCTGCGCATGCGCACCGGCAAGACCATGCCAGTGCGGCTCTATCACAAGCTGGCCTTCGGAGCCGACGGTACGCCGGGCCCGTCGCGCACCCTCGTGATCAGCCGGGCCCGCGACGAGCGCAGCGATCCCGACCGCGCCGCCGAAGTGCGGTTCATGCGCTTCTTCGACCACACGCCGATGGCGATCGCTACCGTGGATCGCGGCGGCAATGTGGTGCGGGCGAATGCGCGTTACGCCAAGCTGGCGCAGGGCCTTGGCCTCGACAGCGCCAGCAAGTCGATTTTCCGCGCGATCAATTCGCGCGACCGGAATCTGCTGATCGCGGCGATCAACCGGGCCGCAGCAGGCCAGGCTGACGTCTCGCCGGTCGAGGTGGCGCTGGAAGGAGCCAGGGAGCGCTGGGGCCAGTTCTTCGTCACGCCGGTCGAGGAGGATGAGCGCGATACGGAAGCTGCGATCGTCTACATGCTCGAGACAACAGAGCGGCGCGCGCTGGAGAACCAGATCAACCAGTCGCAGAAGATGGAGACGGTCGGCCAGCTCGCCGGCGGCATCGCCCACGACTTCAACAACGTGCTGTCCGCCATCATGATGGCGAACGACTTCCTGCTGAATGCGCACAAGCCGACCGATCCGTCGTTCCAGGACATCATGCAGATCAAGCAGAACGCGACGCGGGCTGCGACTCTGGTGCGCCAGCTCCTCGCATTCTCGCGCCGTCAGACGCTGCGGCCGCAGGTGCTCGATCTCGGCGATGCGCTCTCAGATCTCACCATGCTGCTCCGCCGACTGATCGGCGAGAAGGTGAAGCTCGATCTCGTCCACGGCCGCGACCTCTGGCCGGTCAAGGTCGACGTCTCCCAGTTCGAGCAGGTCATCGTGAACCTTGCGGTGAATGCACGCGATGCGATGCCCGACGGCGGCAAGCTGATCATCCGCACCGCCAACGTCGCCGCGGAGGAAGCGGGCAAGCTCGCCTATAAGGGTATGCCGGCTGCCGATTATGTGCGGATCGAGGTCGCCGACACCGGCACCGGCATCCCGGCCGATATCCGCGACAAGATCTTTGAGCCGTTCTTCTCGACCAAGGAGGTCGGCAAGGGCACGGGGCTCGGGCTGTCCACCGTCTACGGCATCGTCAAGCAGACGGGCGGCTTCATCTACGTCGATTCCGAGCCGGGCAAGGGCACCTCGTTCCACATCTTTCTGCCGCGGCACCATGCCGAACCCGAAGCGCAGGTCGAAACGCCGGCGACCGGCACCGCTGCCGTCGCGCCGACGAACGGCGCGGCCAGGGAGGCACCCGCGGCCGAAGCAAAGCCGCGCACCGATCTCACGGGGCAGGGCACCATCCTGCTCGTCGAGGACGAGGAGGGCCTGCGCGCACTCAACGCGCGCGGCCTGCGCTCGCGCGGCTACACCGTGGTCGAGGCCGAGAATGGCGTTGAGGCGATGGAGGTGCTGGACGAGCAGAGTGGCGCCATCGATCTCGTCGTCTCCGACGTCGTGATGCCGGAGATGGACGGCCCGACGCTTCTGAAGGCGATGCGGGAGAAGAATCCCGACATCAAATTCATCTTCGTATCCGGCTATGCCGAGGACGCCTTCGAGAAGAGCCTGCCCGAAGGCCAGCAGTTCGACTTCCTGCCAAAACCGTTCACGCTGAGCCAGCTCGTCGCCGCCGTGAAGGAGACGATGAAGGCGGGGTGAGGCGGGATAGGGCGGAAGAGCGCGCGGGTAAACTCCGGAGTCGCGTGACTCTCCGCCGGGACGGCCGCTTGGAGCCATGGCGGCAACGATTCGATAGACAAGTGGTAATAGAGCACCGCTCCGCGACCGAGGGCCGCAGCCGCAGGTTCCGAAACCGGCTTCACTTTTGCGTTCCACTGCCCATCTTAATCGCACCTCCCCATGCCGGGGATTTGGGAAACGCACATGAATTTCTCGTTACGTAGCCGCAGTCTCGTGAAGGCGATTGCCGTCGTGCTTGCGCTCGCGCTGCCGACCGCGCTCGCGATCACCTCCGCCGACGCCCGCGTCGGTGGCGGTTTCTCGTCGGGCTCGCGCGGTTCGCGGACCTTCTCCGCGCCGCCGTCAACCTCGACCGCACCGGGCACGGCCACACCCTTTAACCGCACCTATAGCCAGCCAGGCGCGAACTCGACCGCGCCGATAGGCGGCGGCATGTTCAACCGTCCGGGCGGCAGCATGCTGCGCGGGCTCGCCGCGGGCTTCATCGGCGCCGGCCTGTTCGGGTTGTTGTTCGGCGGCGGCCTGTTCGGTGGGTTGGGCGGCCTGTCATCGATCCTCGGCCTGATCCTCCAGATCGTGCTGGTGGTGTTCCTGGTGCGGATGGCGATGTCATGGTGGCAGCGCCGTCACATGTCGCAGGCGGCCTATGCCGGCGCTGGTGCAGGCAGCGGACCGCAGCCGAGCTATCGTAGCGGACTTGGTTTCGGGCTCGGCGCCAACAACGCTCCGCTGGAGATCCAGCCAGCCGACTACGAAAGCTTCGAGCGCCTGCTCGGCGACATCCAGACCGCCTGGTCGAACGAGGACGTTGCAAAACTGCACACGCTGGCGACGCCGGAGATGGTCGCCTATTTCGAGAAGGATCTGGCAGAGAACCGCGCCCGCAACGTCGTCAACAAGGTTTCCAACGTGAAACTGTTGCAGGGCGACCTGGCCGAAGCCTGGCGCGAGGACGTGACCGATTATGCGACCGTCGCGATGCGCTTTGCGCTGACCGACAAGACGGTCGATCGCAACACCGGCGCGATCGTCGCCGGCAGCGAGCAGCCGAGCGAGGTCACGGAGGTCTGGACCTTCGCGCGCCGGCCCGGCAGCAACTGGGAACTGTCGGCGATCCAGCAGGCCAATTGATCGCCAGCAAATGAGGGAACAAGGGCGTCGTGCTCCGGCACGGCGCCTTTTTTGTTCGGGCAACTTCACGCCACGCCGACGGAATAATGCGGCGTGCCTTGGGTTCGAGTCAGGCGGCGGCCCAAATACGATCCTAACCGGAGGAAACGATGACCCGTTTCGAAAGACCGACGACATCCCCAGGCCTCGCGTTCGCCGTGGCTGCGCTCGCCTTGCTCGCGGCGCCGCCTGCGCAGGCGCAATCGGCCGACATGACCTTCTTCGTCACCTCCAACGGGCCCGGCAAGGGCGCCGATCTCGGTGGCCTCGATGGTGCCGATGCGCAATGCCAGAAGCTCGCCCAGTCCGCCGGCGCCGGTACCAAGACCTGGCACGCGTATCTTTCGACACAGGCCGCCGACGGCAAGCCGGCCGTCAATGCGCGCGACCGCATCGGAAAGGGGCCGTGGCAGAATGCGAAGGGTGCCGTCATCGCAAAGGACGTTGCCGACCTGCATAGCCCGACCAACAATCTCACCAAGCAGACTGCTCTGAATGAGAAGGGCGAGGGGATCAACGGTATTGGCGACCAGCCGAACCGGCATGACGTCCTCACGGGATCGCAACCTGATGGCACCGCCTTTCCCGGTCCGGATGACCGCACCTGCAAGAACTGGACGTCGAGCACGCAAGGGGCCGCGATGGTCGGCCATCTCGATCGTCGGGGCCTGCGCGACGACGAGGCCTCGAAATCGTGGAATAGCTCGCATCTGTCGCGCGGGTCCGACGGTGGCTGCTCGCAAGCCGACCTGAAGAGCACCGGCGGCGACGGGCTGCTCTACTGTTTCGCGGCGAACTGAGGCCGGCTCTCTCGCCCGTCATTGCGAGGAGCCACCCGGTCCCGCCTTCGGCGGGCCGGATGACAGGCTCCGCGACGAAGCAATCCAGATCCGTTCCGCGATGACAGTCTGGATTGCTTCGCTTCGCTCGCAAATGACGGGAATGCGGTGGCAGGGTTTCGTCTCGCCAACGACGGAACTGGCATCGCGTGCTAGACTTGTCCCGGATTCTCACGGGACTCCTTCATGAAATACGAGCTTTATTACTGGCCCGAAATCCAGGGCCGCGGCGAATATGTGCGCCTGGCGCTGGAGGAGGCGGGGGCGACCTATGTCGACGTGGCGCGCGGGCCCCGCGGCACGGCTGCGATGATGAAGCTGATGGATGCGCATGGCGGCACGCCGCCCTTTGCGCCGCCGTTCCTGAAAGCCGGCAAGCTCGTCATCGGCCAGACCGCCAACATCCTGCTTTATCTAGGTAGCCGCCACGGCCTTGCTCCGAAGACCGAAGCAGGCAGATTGTGGGTGCACCAGCTCCAGCTGACGATCGCCGATTTCGTGCTGGAGATCCACGATACCCATCATCCGCTCGGGCCGTCGCTCTACTACGAGGACGCACGGCCGGCTGCGAAGAAGCGCACGGCCGAGTTCTGGAAGGAGCGCGTGCCAAAATATCTCGGCTATTTCGAACAGCTTCTCGATGCCAATGGCGGCGTCTATGTCACCAGCCGCAGGCTGACCTACGCCGATTTGTCGCTGTTCCAGATCGTCGACGGCCTGCGCTATGCGTTTCCAAAGCGCATGCGCGCGTTCGAGAAGGAGATCCCCGGCCTCGTCGCGCTGCGCGACCGCGTCGCGGCGCGGCCGAACATCAAGGCCTATCTCGCAAGTGAGCGCCGCATTCCCTTCAACGAGCAGGGCATCTTCCGTCGCTACAAGGAGCTCGACGCCTAAAGCTACCACGCCAATCGAGCGTGCCAGCGCCCGCAAACAGCAGCGAGCCCATCGCGACGACGACAATCGAGTTCTGCAAGAGCAGTCTTGCGATCATGCGCGTTTCCGTTGCAGTTCGCACATGATGCTAGAGCCGCTATCTGGCAAAGATGCGGCTTTAAGGCGAGCGAGAGTTAGGCGTACTGATCGATCCGCGTGCCCTGGCCCGGCGGCAGCGGCGGAGCCGGCGGCGGCTGATAGCTGGAATCGGAATCGTTGGCCTGGGTCTGGTCGTCCTGTTGCTTGGTCGTGTCGTAGTTCGGCACCACGATCGCGATCGGGGGCGGCGTAACGCTGGAAACACTCATCCGCAAATCCTCACAGATTGAAACACGCGAGCATGATCCGCGGGAGCCGAAGCTTCCGTGAAGCGGATCGTTAAAATGCGAGGGATTTTCGTGCGCGCGGCTCATGACGGTGGCTTTTGTCACCGCAATTGAGAGCGCGTCAGCAAGAGACCGCTCTCTCCCCGTCATTGCGAGCGCAGCGAAGCAATCCAGAATCCCACCGCGGCTGCAGTCTGGATTGCTTCGCTTCGCTCGCAATGACGGAGTTTGTGGAGCCGGCGTTGTGACTAAGCAAGCAGAAGACTACGCCTCCGCCTATTCTTCCTTCGGCCGCGTGATCGCGATCGAGGCTTCGGTCCTGGTGCGCGTGCACTCCATGTTCAGCCGCTTGTAGCGCATCGTCACCTTGTCGCCGCGCAAAATGCCCATGCGCTTCAGGCAGCGCGTCGCACCGGTCGTGGTGTCGTCCTTCGGCAGCGTGAAGATGATCGCCGCCGCCGAGGCGACCAGATCATAGAACTGCGGCGTCGGCCGGCGGTCGCCCTTGGCGTAGAGCTCGTTGGAATAGGTCTGACCCTGGGCGCGACAGCCGAGCGACAATTCCTTCGCCGCCGGCTGGGTGAGGTAGATGATATTGGCGGCCTTGAAGTTGACCTTCAGCCCGTCGATGCCGCTCGCGAGCTGCTTTGCAATGTCGTCGCATTGGTCCGCACGGGCAGGGGAGGCGAGGACGGCAAGGCCGGTAATTGCGGCGGCAAGCAGGGTGGCGCCACGGACGTTCAAGTTCAATGTCATGATGAAAAGCCCCTTCGGGCGGGCATTCAACAGTCGGCGGGACCGAAGCGCAAGGGGTGCAACCCGGCATTGTCGTGCGGGGGCGCTGAACGTGACCGCCGCACGATGGCGTCTGGAACGACCGAGGCCAGGACAGCGAATCGGGATGGCCGGACGGCTCAGAGCTCCCTTCCTTTTGCGCCGAAAATGCGCTTAGAACGCCTCTATGCCAGGGGCCTGCAAGAGAGCCCCAGAACCCGAGATCCACCTCATGAACGCTCCCACCGCCTTTCCCGATCAGTCCCAGCCCGTCCCGCCCTACAAGCACACCCCGCTGTTTCCGCTGGGCAAGGATGAGACACCCTACAAGAAGATTTCCAGCGAGGGCGTGCGGGTCGAAAAGGTTCTGGGCAAGGACATGCTGGTGGTGTCGCGGGAGGCGCTGCGGGCGCTTTCGGAGGCTGCCTTCGGCGAGATCAACCACTATCTGCGGCCGGGGCATCTGAAGCAGCTCCGCGCGATCCTGGAGGACGGTGAGGCCAGCCCGAACGACAAGTTCGTCGCGCTCGACTTCCTGAAGAATGCCAACATCGCGGCCGGCGGCGTGCTGCCGATGTGCCAGGACACCGGCACCGCGATCATCATGGGCAAGAAAGGCTGCAACGTCATCACCGACGGCGAGGACGAGGCGGCGTTGTCGGAAGGCGCGCGCGACGCTTACCTGCGCCGCAACCTGCGCTACTCGCAGGTCGCACCGCTGTCGATGTATGAGGAGAAGAACACCGCCAACAACATGCCGGCGCAGTGCGAGATCTATGCCGAGGGTGACGACGCCTACAAGTTCATGTTCATGGCGAAGGGCGGCGGAAGCGCCAACAAGAGCTTCCTGTTCCAGGCAACCCCCTCGGTGCTGACCAAGGACCGGCTGCTTGCTTTCCTGAAGGAGAAGGTGCTGACGCTCGGCACCGCCGCGTGCCCGCCCTATCACCTCGCGATCGTGATCGGCGGCACCTCGGCTGAGCTCTGCATGAAGACGGTAAAGCTCGCCTCCGCCCGCTATCTCGACGCGCTGCCGACGCACGGCTCGCCCGACGGCAACGCATTCCGCGACGTCGAGATGGAGCAGGAAATCCACAAGATGACGCAGTCGCTCGGCGTCGGCGCGCAGTTCGGCGGCAAGTATTTCTGCCACGACGTGCGCGTGATCCGCATGCCGCGCCATGGCGCTTCGCTGCCGATCGGGTTAGGGGTGTCCTGCTCGGCCGACCGCCAAGTGCTCGGCAAGATCACCAGGGACGGCATCTATCTCGAGGAGCTCGAGCATAACCCCGCGCAATATCTGCCGCAGGTCGAGCAGACACTCGGCGGCGAGGTCGTCAAGATCGACCTCAACCAGCCGATGAAGGACATCCTCGCGACGTTGTCGAAGCATCCGATCAAGACGCGGGTGTCGATGACCGGCACCATGATCGTGGCGCGCGACTCTGCGCACGCCAAGCTGCGCGCGCGGCTCGAGAAGGGCGAGCCACTGCCGGATTATTTCAAGAACCATCCGGTCTACTACGCGGGTCCTGCGAAAACGCCCGAGGGCTACGCCTCCGGTGCGTTCGGCCCGACCACGGCGGGCCGCATGGATTCCTTCGTCGACCAGTTCCAGGCCGCAGGCGGCTCGATGGTGATGGTCGCCAAGGGCAACCGCGCGCCGGCCGTGCGCGAGGCCTGCAAGAAATACGGCGGCTTCTATCTCGGCTCGATCGGCGGTGCCGCGGCGAACCTCGCCGAGCACTGCATCAAGAAGGTCGAGGTGCTCGAATATCCCGAGCTCGGCATGGAAGCGATCTGGCGCATCGAAGTGGTCGATTTCCCGGCGTTCATCATCATCGATGACAAGGGCAACGACTTCTTCAAGGAGTTGAATCTGGGCTAGAGCATGATCCGGACCCGCAGGGCCGCGTTCGCGCAAAGTGTGCAGCGGTTTGCCCTCGCGACAAACGCGGAAGGCGTTTGCGAAGGAGATCATGCTCAAACAACAACCTAAAGCGCGATGACGATTCATCTCAATCTCATTGCGCTTTGGGTCCTCGGAAGAGTTCGCAACGGATACAAGTCGCCGCGCGTGCGGCCGCGCCGTCGGCCGGACTGCCGGCTTCGAGTCGTTCGGCCGGACCATCGCTGCCTGAACCAACCAAGGCTATTCATCTCGTGTCATTCCCGACCACAAGTCCGCCGCTCGCTCGCGCTCTCGCCGAGCGCAACTATGAAAGGCCGACCCCTGTTCAGATCGCCGTGCTTGCGGACGAAGCTGTTGACCGCGACCTTCTCGTTTCGGCCCAGACCGGCTCCGGCAAGACCGTTGCTTACGGGCTCGCCATTGCAAAGAATCTGCTCGGCAGCTTGGAGCGCCTCGAGCGGGCTGCCGCACCGCTTGCCTTGATCGTCGCGCCAACCCGTGAGCTCGCCTTGCAGGTCCATCGCGAGCTCGCATGGCTCTATCAACATGCCGAGGGGCGCGTCGTCTCCTGTGTCGGCGGCATGGATCCGCGCCGCGAACAGCGCGAGCTTGCGGCCGGCGCCCACATCGTGGTCGGGACGCCCGGCCGATTGAGCGATCACTTGCGGCGCGGCCATCTCGACATCTCGGAATTGAAGACCGTCGTTCTCGACGAGGCCGATGAGATGCTCAATCTCGGTTTTCGCGAGGACATGGAATTCATCCTCGAGACCACGCCGGACACGCGCCGCACGTTGCTGTTTTCGGCGACCTTTCCGCGTGGCATCGTTGCGCTGGCAAAGCAGTATCAGCAACAGGCGTTTCGGATCGAGGTCGCCGGCGACGAAGGCGGTCATGCCGATATCGAGTACCGCGCCATCCGGATCGCTCCTGGCGACGTCGAGCACGCGGTCGTCAACGTCTTGCGCTTTTTCGAGTCGCCGAGCGCACTGGTGTTTTGCAACACGAGAGATGCTGTCAGGCATTTGCAGGCGGCGCTGCTCGAGCGCGGTTTTTCCGTGGTCGCGCTCTCCGGCGAGTTGACGCAGAACGAGCGAACCCAGGCTCTGCAGGCGTTGCGGGATGGACGTTCCCGCGTCTGCGTGGCGACCGACGTGGCGGCGCGCGGCATCGATCTGCCGAGCCTCGACCTCGTCGTTCATGCGGATCTGCCGAATGACGCGGAGGTCATGCAGCATCGCTCGGGTCGCACCGGCCGTGCGGGCCGGAAGGGTGTCAGCGTCCTGCTGGTGCCACCCGCACGACGACGGCGTGCGGAACTGCTGCTGAATCTGTCCGGCACCGACGCTGTCTGGGGTACAGCTCCGCAGGCGGATGAGATCCGCAAGCTCGATCATGAACGCATGCTGAAGGATGCGGTGTTCACCGAGGAGGCGACCTCCGACGATCTGGTCCTGGCGCGGGCGTTGCTCGCCGAGCGGTCGCCTGAGGATATCGCCGTGGCGCTCGCGCGTCTGTACCGCGCGCGGCTTCCTTCGCCCGAAGACATTCTCGATCTCGGTGAGGCTAGCGGGCGGCCACGCGACGGGCGCGGTCGAGACAACGCGAGAACCTCGCGCGGCGATGACCGCCCCGCCGGACCCCGATCGAAGCCGGGAAAGTCATTGTCGCGTCACGGCATGGCGGAGGCCAGCGTATGGTTCTGCGCCGCTATCGGACGAAGAAAGAACGCGGAGGCACGCTGGCTCTTACCGATGATTTGCCGTCGCGGCGGCATCGACAACCGTGACATCGGCGCCATCCGGATTATGGACACCACCACCGAGTTCGAGATTTCCGAGCGGGTCGCGGAATCCTTCGCCGTCAAGATCCGGCGTCCGAACAAGGAGGACAGCATACGCATCGAGCCGATGGCTGATGCTCTCCAGGGCCAGACGCCCTCGGACAAGCGCACACACGCGCCCCGGCGCGAGGCGAGCGATAACAATCACAGTGCGCCTCGCAGCGACTATTCCGGTGATGCGACAACCGGTAAGCAACGGGGCAAGCCGCACGGCGACAGCGGGTCGAAATTCGCTAAAGCGGGATGGGATTAGTCTGAGTCGATTTGGGATTCCCAAATCAGTCCGCGTCTGATTCACCATGCTGGCTGGGCAGGAGGCCAGCATGGGATGGGCAAGCCGTATTCTCTGGATCTTCGCAAGCGTGTAGTGGCGGCAATTGAGAGCGGGATGTCCCGCAATCAGGCCGCCAAGCAGTTTGGAGTGGCGATCAGCACGGCCATCGGTTGGATGAAGCGGGTCGATGAGACCGGCAGCGTCGAGCCTGGCCAGATCGGCGGCTACAAGCCGAAGGCAATTTCGGGCGAGCACGCGGTCTGGCTGTCACAACGGATCAAGGACGGCGATTTCACGATACGCGGTCTCGTTGCCGAGCTTGCCGACCGTGGCCTGAAGGTCGACTACCACTCGGTGTGGGACTTCGTGCATGCCGAGAAGCTCAGCTTCAAAAAAAAGCGTGGCGGCTGGCGAACGCGATCGTCCCGACGTGGCGCGGCGGCGAGCCCAGTGGGCAAAGTATCAAGGTCGCGTCGAAGCTGAACGGCTGGTCTTCATCGACGAGACCTGGACCCGGACCGATATGGCGCCCTTGCGGGGATGGGCGCCGCGCGGGAGCAGACTTCACGCCAAGGTCCCCCACGGCCGCTGGAAGACCATGACCTTCCTGGCGGCCCTGCGCCATGACCGGATCGATGCGCCATGGTTCATCGAGGGGCCGATCGATGGCGTGAGCTTCCGCACCTATGTCGAGAAGGTCCTCCTGCCGCCCTTCAGCCCGGTGACATCGTCGTCTTGGATAACCTCGGCAGCCACAGGAGCAAAGCGGTTCGCCAGCTCATCCGCTCGGTCGGCGCCAAACTCTTCTTCCTGCCAAAATACTCGCCCGACCTGAACCCGATCGAACAGGTCTTTGCCAAGCTTAAGCACTTGCTCCGTAAAGCTGCCGCGCGAACCGTCGAGGCCGTCTGCACCGCAATCGGCCACGCACTGGATGCCTTCACCTCAGAGGAATGCGCCAACTACCTCAAAAATTCAGGCTATCGAACTTAATCTCATCAGGCTCTAGCGAGCCGGAACTCGGGAAGAAAAAGAAGCACCGGAACAAGCTCGGCCACGCCGGCCAACCGCACCAGGCAAGCGCATGGCATGCGAAGGGCGCACGCGGAAAGAAGTCAAGGAAAGATCGTCGCGGCTGATCTGTTGCCGAACAGAGGCTAGCGCGGCTCGCGCGCTCCACCGCGGTTCTTGGTCAGCTGCATCGCGCTCCGTTGCTGCTGCGCCGGACAGACCGTCGCAGCGAGGAAGCGGAGAGCATGCATGGGTGAAGAGAGCGGTTAGGCCCGCGTGCCGGTGAAGGGAAAGTTGCCCATCGGGCCGATGCCCATCTCACCGCTCATGCTGTTGCCGGAGACCGTCCCGATGAATTCGAGCGTCAGCGGCATCGGGTTGGTGATCGAAACCTTCCAGTTGACGGAATCGCCGCTGACCGCGCCGTCGAAGATCTCGGCGGTGTTGCCTTCCGCGCCCTGCGTGCCCGTGAGCGTGCCGCCCGAGCTCGTCAGGCTCAGCGTCGCCTGGCGCTCACCCATTGGCGTCGTCATGGTCAGATTCCAGTTGCCGTCCACAGCCATTCCCGTCTCCCTAAGCTGTCGCGATGAGCCCGCGTTGCGCGTTCCGTCCAGAGTTGAGCGTATAGCCCAACTCAAAGCCGCTGCCTAACGCTCTCTTCGCCGCATTCAGGCGCGGGCGGCGGCGCGCAGGCGCCCGGTGATGACGATGCGGAAGATCACGTATTGGATGGCGAAGGCCGCGACCTTGGCGCCGACCGCGACGACCGAGACGTAGAACGCCCACAGTTTGAGATCGCCGGTCGCAGCAACCGCGATGGTGCCGGCGCCGAGCGCGAACATCAGCGCGGCCCAGGCGTAGCCTGCGGCGGTGACATATTCCGGAATGACGCCGGTCACGCGTGCCGGCATGTAGCGCAGCATCCAGCCGCGCTTGAGCATGATCGCGCCGATCGCGAAATGGGCGATCGAGGGTTTTGCCAGCACGAAACGCGGATCCTGGGTGAGAATGGTGACGCTCCCCAGCACGATGACCAGTGCGAGCGAGGCATAGGTCATGTAGCCGAGCGAGTTGCCCTTGACGCGGGCATAGATCACCTGCGCGATCGCTCCCGCAATCGCCAACGACGTTGCCAGGATGATGTTGTCGGTTGCGAGATAGATGACCAGGAAGACGATGATCGAGAGGAAATCGGAGGCGAGGCGGGCGAATACGTCCTTCATCGTCGGTCCTGTCGGTTAGGAGTTGGGCAGCACGGCGGGCGAGCCGTACTTGATCCTGCGGTGCTTAGGATACCATTTCGTGAAATAAAGTGCGCTGTTGCGGGCGGCGATCGCCACGGCAAGACTCGACCAGATCGGCAGGCCGGGCACGTAGAGCAGCACGATGTTGGAGACCATCATCAACAGCGCGGCCGCGGTCCAAGCGGCGGTGATCGTGTAGTTGGCGCGCAGGAAGCCCGGCATCGCCGCCGTCTCGGCGGGGACTTCTTCGAGGGCATATTGCAGCGTGAAGGGGCGGCGGAGCAGCATCGAGCCGAGCGAGATGATGAAGATGCCGGCATCGACCGAGACCTTCACCGGCAGCGCGCTCAGCGTGGGATCGACGAGCGTGAGATAGACGCCGATGCCGGCGAACAGGATCGCCGATCCGGCGGCGAGGATCTTCACCGAGCGGCCGCGCCCCACATCGATCGCGATGGTGACAAGGCATATCGCGGAGGCCGTGATCACGCTGACCTTTGCCGATGCCAGGAACATCAGGAAGCCAAAGGCGCCGTAGGGGGCAAGGATCAGGAAGAGTGTCATGAGCCGCCTCGATCGAGCCGATCTTTACAGTGTAAAGATGAATAATTCAGACCAAGGGCGGGGTCAAGCGAAATCTTTACAGTGTCAAAATGATGTGAATGACTTGTAAAAAATGAATTGCTGCAATGGCTTGCGATGATATCTTTTCGGCGAAATCGCCCAGCGGCAGCCGCGACAGGATCGTCAGCGCGCATGCGATCAACAGGCCGATGGTGATGAAAATGCCGCCGACGCGACCGATCTGAAACCGTAGCGAGTTCGGCGCGGCGTACATGCCGATCGGATGCAGCAACCGCGACAGCACGAGTGCGCCCATGAAGAAGTGAATGCGCAGTGCGGAGGCGCCCGACATCTCGATCAGGGCCACCATCAGCGTGATGATCGGCACATATTCCATGAAGTTGCCATGGGCGCGGATTGCGTTGCGCAAGCTCATGTTGCCGCCATCGCTGAAGGCGGCCTTGTTGCTCCGCCTCAGCCCGACCACTTGCAGCGCGAGGACGGCGTAGATCAGGGCGAGGATGGCGAGATAGAACGCGGTGATGGCCGGCATGTGCATGTGAGGTTCCTCGGCGAGATTCTCGGCAGCTTCGAAGCGCAGTGTCCTTCCGGGGCGCGCCACCTGGCGCGAGCCCGGAATCCTTCACGCGGCGCGCGGTAACATGATTCTCAGATGCGCAATTGCGCATCATAGCTCGTCGCTTCGCTCCGCCCCGAATAACGGAAGGTCTTACGCCGCACCCACCCAGTTGCCATGAAAACCGTCGGGCACCCGGTGACCGAGCTGAACGAGCGCGACGGGGCCGGCCTCGATATCAGTGGCGTTGAACACGGCGAGATCGCTGCGGTTCTCGCGGGCGCGCCAGACCACTGCGAGCAGCCAGCCGTCAGCTTCCGCGGCATCCTTGCCTCGCTCGACGAACACCGGTTCTGAAATGCTGTCGCCGGCCGGCAGCAGATATTGGCCGAGGCGATTTCCCGCACCGTTGACGTGCGCGATGCCGGACAGCGCGGTGAACATCGGCAGTTTTGGATTGGCGCAGGCGTACCAGCCGTGGCTGGTCTTCGAACCTGCGCGCCGGTCATCGACGCGCGGGAATTCGCCGGTGAGATCGTCGAGATAAGTCTGCTGGAAGCGGTCGGTATTCCCGGTGAGATCGAAGGTCCAGCGGCAATGCCGCGCGAACGATTTCTCGGGGTTCGTCGACCTACCGTCGGGATGCGGAAACAGCGGCGCCTCCTCGAACTGCATGACGTCGGCGATGATGCGGTTGCCGTCTTCCCAGGCGTTCATGACGTGGAAGACGTAGCAGGCTTCAGCGCGGAACCAGACGATGTCATCCGGCGAGCCGTTGCGCTTCATCACGCCGACATAGGCACCTTTCTCAGGCTCCCAGGCGTAGGGCGGCTGGCCCTTCATCGCACGCTCCATGCTGCCGGTGATGGGCAGGATCGGAAACAGCACGTGGTTCTCGGTGACGATGAAGTCGTGCACCATGCTGGCATAGGGCGCCTCGAAACGCGTAAAGCGCGTCGCCTTGCCGCTAGCGTCGATCGCGCCGTAGGACAGGGTGGCGTGAGCGGGCCGCTCGCATTGTAGCCGAAGAACACCATCTCGCCGGTCACGGGATCGATCTTCGGATGTGCATTGAAGGGCCCCGCGACGCGGCCCTGGTAGTTGCAGTAGCCACGCGTGGCGAGCGTGTCCGGCTCGATCTCGGTCGGCAGATGGCCTTCCTCGAGTGCGAGCAGCTTGCCGGCGTGGAAGATGACGTTGGTGTTGGCGACGCCGCCGTCGGTCGCGCTTGCTGGCGCATCAGGCAGCTTGCGGCCGAAGCCGCCGAACAGCGCGCGGCCGGCATCGTGCTCGGCCTGCCATTTCGGCGTGCGGACCCAGCGGTTGCGATAGCTCGCGCGGCCGTTCTCGAGACGGAAGGCGTGCAGCATGCCGTCGCCGACGAACCAGTGTGCGCCGGGAGATTCGAACTGCGGATTGGGGCCGTTGCGATAGAGGGTGCCGTTGAGTTCGCGGGGCAATTCGCCGACGATCTTCAGGAACGGCGCGTCGGCTTCGAACGGGATCGGCGCGCGATTGGCCGGCACCTGGCTGAACATGTCCTGCTGCACTGCGGATACTCCCGATCTTTACATCGTAAAGATAGACTATTGTTGCTTCAAGCTTCGGTCAAGCGAAATCTTTACACTGTCAAAATCGCGTCATATAACCCCACTCATGGCCAAGACCGAAACAATCCGCCGCACTCGCCCCGGAAAATCGCCGTCATCCGCCGCGAGGAAGCGGTCGCGCCGTGCCGCGAGTGCAAAGGCCGAGACGCCCTATCACCACGGGGCGCTGCGCGAGGCGCTGCTGAAGGCGGCGGAAAGCGTGCTGGAGCGCGAGGGGCTCGCCGGCCTGACGCTGCGTGCGGTGGCGCGCGAGGCTGGTGTGTCGCATGCCGCGCCGACCCATCATTTCGGCGATCTCACCGGTCTCGTCAGCGAACTCGCTGCGGTCGGCTTCCGCCAGTTCAATGCGGCGATGGCCTCGGCCTGCGATGCCGCGACGACCCCACTCGAGCGGGCGCTGGCGCGACCCAAGGCCTATGTCGCCTATGCGCAGGCCCATCCCGGCATGTACGGCATCATGTTCCGCACCGAGCGGCTCGATTATTCCAGGCCCTCGCTGCACGAAGCCGCGGAGGCCTCCTTCGCGGGGCTCGCCAACGCCATCGGCGCGATGCGGCAGGAGCAGATCAGCCGCGATACCATGACGCTTGACCAGGCTGCCGCGATCGCGCGCGCCTGGTCGATGGTGCACGGCTTCACCATGCTGCTGCTCGACGGCCGCCTCGTGGACATTCTGGAGCGGCTGCCCAAAGGCACCACGGCCGAACTGCTTCTGGAGGCCATCCTGAAGTCGACGGTGACGGGGAAGCAGCCTATC
The DNA here is from genome assembly GCF_029714405.1 of Bradyrhizobium sp. CB82. Classification (NCBI taxonomy): domain Bacteria; kingdom Pseudomonadati; phylum Pseudomonadota; class Alphaproteobacteria; order Hyphomicrobiales; family Nitrobacteraceae; genus Bradyrhizobium; species Bradyrhizobium sp. CB82. Next base: position 3,413,775 of record NZ_CP121650.1, read on the forward strand.
GAGAGTGGCGCCGCCAAGCCCTGACGCGTCGCGAGCTCGGTCTGCCTTCGAGCCGCACTGAACCCGCGCGCATATTGGTCGGCAGTGTCGCGTGCGAACTCGCTGGCCGGCCTCGCCGGGACAGACCTGCGTCCTACGTCGGAACTCGCTCAAAATCGGGCGCGTTCGTTGTGGGGAAGGTTCAAACGGGGGTGGGAAACACCTGACAGGAGCGCGGAATCGTTCTAGAAGAGCGCCTTCGCCTGCTGGGCAGGCCCTTCGTTCGTGTTTGTCGTATCCGTCTGATCATGCCAGCCATCTCTTCGAACAAGCCCTATCGCGTCGGCCGCTCCAAGACCGGACTCGGCCTCTTCGCCACCAAACCGATCAAGAAGGGTACCCGGATCATCCGCTATTTCGGACCGATCCTGGACTCGCGGATTCCCGAGCAGGACGACATCGAGAACAAATATCTGTTTGAGCTCAACGGCCGCTGGACCATCGACGGCTCGGTGCGCAAGAACGTCGCCCGCTACATCAACCATTCCTGCCGGCCGAATGCGGAATCCGACGTGCGCCCGCGCGAGCGCAAGGTCTTCATCCGGGCGATCAAGAACATCGAGCCCGGTGACGAGATCAACTACGACTACGGCACCGACTACTTCAAAGCCTATCTGAAGCCGATCGGCTGCAAGTGCCAATCTTGTGAGAAGAAACGCAAGAAGCTCCGCGCCGAGGCGCGGGTCGAGCGGGCCAAGGTGAAGGCGCGCGCCGAGCGCAAGGCGCAGAAGGCGGGTGCGAAAACGAAGAAGCTCAACGGCAAGCACGTCAACGGCAAGCACGTCAACGGCAAGTCCAACGGCCGCGCGCGGGCGTAGGCGCCAATCTCCGCGGTCGTGCCCCGCGCAGGTTGCGGCGTCCAGTACGCCGCGGCTTCTCCGCATACGTCCGCTGCCTCTGGAATACTGGGTCGCCCGGTCGAGCCGGGCGACGACAGCGATTGGTAACGCAACGTCACGCCGTCACAGCGCTCGTGCTCCTCCGCAACCCCACATACTGCAACTCCGCGAACACGCCGGTCGCGATCGCCTGCGCGACAACCATCAGCTCGCCGGCAAGGTTCGGCGACACCGCACCGGAGAACAACAGTGCGATGCTCGCCACCGTCCAGGCGGCGTTGCCGACCACGACGAGGATGACGAGCGCTCTCGGCACCGAGCTGCGCGAGGCGAGCCATCCGACCAGTGCGGCATAGGCGATCAGGAACAGGCCGGTCTCCCGCAGCAGCGCCTCGGGCAGATTGAAGAGGGTTGCGAAGACGCCGGCGCCGAACGTGAGGCCGACGGCCGAGATACCGCTGAAGATCGCGTCGGCGAGCAAGGCGCGGCGCAGGAAGGTGGATGCGAAGATCATGGTCGTTCTCCTTCTGTGGGCTTCGGGGTGAAGATCAGTGCAGGCCGCGCCAGAAGGCGCGAATGATGCGTGCAAGACGGAACGGGCAGAGGCTTTTTCCGACGCTGTGCTCGAACGCCAGCACCTGCGCGACGACGAAGTCGCCGGTCGAATGCACCAGCGGTTCCGGCATGTTCAGGCTGCGCGCGAGCATGCGGGTTGCAAACTTCAGTGACCAGGGCAGCAGGGTGTCGGCAACGGTCCGATAGAGAAGTAGCGCGATCATGGTCATCTCCTGTCGTCTGCGAAGATGAGCTGCCCGGCGGAGCAATTCGATTACCTCCGACGTAATGGAAGGGACGAAATCCGCGTGCTAGGTTTTCGACCATGAACGCACACGCATCCGCGGCGCGAGCCGAGCGCGCCCAGCCCATCCATATCGGCGATCACTTGCGCGAATGGCGGCAGCGCCGCCGCATGAGCCAGCTCGATCTCGCGGGCGAAGCGGAAATCTCGGCGCGGCATTTGAGCTTCGTCGAGACCGGCCGCGCGATGCCTTCGCGCGAGATGGTGCTGAAGCTCGCCGAGCGGCTCGATGTTCCCTTGCGCGAACGCAACGTGCTCTTGGTTTCCGCCGGCTACGCGCCGGCCTTTCCGCAGCGTCCGCTGGAGGATCCCGCCTTGAAGTCAGCCCGCCAGGCGATCGACCTCGTACTTAGGGCGCATGAGCCAAACCCGGCACTCGCCTATGACCGGCACTGGAACCTGGTCTCCGCCAACCGCATGGTGGCGCCGCTGCTCGATGGCATCCCGCAGCGGCTGCTCGGCCAGCCCTTCAACGTGCTGCGGCTCGCGTTCCATCCCGAGGCGCTGGCGCCGCGTACCGTCAACCTCGCTGAATGGTGCGGGCATCTGCTCGAGCGGCTGCACCGGCAATGCGAGGCGACCGCCGATCCTGAATTGATCAAGCTCTACAACGATCTGAAGAGCTATCCGATTCCGGCACGCACCACGCCGCTCTCGGGCGACAGCGTCGCGATCCCCTTCAAGCTGCGCCATGAGGGCGAGATACTAAGTTTCTTCTCCACCACCATGGTGTTCGGCACGCCCGTCGATATCACGCTGTCGGAGCTGGCGCTGGAGACGTTCTTCCCGGCGGATGAGCGCACGGCAGAGCGGCTGAAGCAGATGGCGGCCAAAATGGGCTAGCGCCCTTGCCTCGGGGCGCGTTCAGCTTATCTTCCGGCGGAACCAAAAGTCCGCCGAAGGAGATTGCCATGAGCTCACCTAACATGAGCACGCTGAAGCCACTTCAGATCGACGTGGTCTCCGACGTGGTGTGCCCCTGGTGCTATATCGGCAAGCGCCGGATCGAGAATGCGCTGGCGCTGGTGCCGGACGTGCCGGTCGAGCTCAACTTCCGCCCGTTCTTCCTCAATCCCTGGGTGCCCCGCGAGGGCATCAGCCGCGAGGCGTATCTGACCAAGAAATTCGGCTCGGTCGAGGCCTATAAGGGCATCGCCGGCCGCGTCGTCGCGGCCGCGAGCGAGGAGGGCCTCACCTATCGGCCCGATCTCGTGCAGCGCCAGCCCAACACCATCGACTGCCACCGCCTGATCCACTGGGCGGAGGCTGCCGGCAAGGCGCCTGAGATGAAGCAGCGGCTGATGGAGCTCTATTTCCGCGACGGCGGCGATCTCACCGATGTGAACGTGCTGGTGCAGGCGGCGGCCGATGTCGGGCTCAGTGCGGACGACGTGCGACGACGGCTCGCCTCCGACGAGGACGTCGCCCTGATCTCGGCCCAGGCGCAGGACGCTGCCGAGAAAGGCATTTCGGGCGTGCCGACCTATGTCTTCGCGCAGAAATACGCCGTCTCCGGCGCCCAGGATCCGAACCTGCTCGCCCGCGCCATCCGCCAGGTGTCGGAGGAGATCAACGCGCAGGCAGCGGAGTAGTCGTTCTACTTGCGGAGCAAGTGAAGCGCTGCCCGTGCGGCGTCCAGCGCCGCGGTGCGCGCGACCAGTGCCGCTTTGATCAGCGCCACCACCGGATCATTCCGCCGCAGCGGAATCAGCACATCGCCGATTGCAAAGCGGCCGCGCCAGACCGGATTGATCATCGGGTGGTCGGCGCTTGCCGTGGAATCGGCGCTTGCGATGGCTGGATCGGCACAGAGATGACGGGTCAGGTCGAGCGTGAGCTGCATGCCCGGCGAATATTTCGTAAAACGCTCGTCGATCCCCAGCTTGAAGAAGAAGGCGCGGTCGCGGTGGCGCAGCACGAGGCCGGCGGCAACCGGCGTTGTCCCGGCGCGCAGGTTGATGATCTCGCATTGGCCGGTTTCGGCGAGCGCGGGCGCGGCGCGGCGAATGAAGGTGGCATCGCCTGCGTGCTGGATCAGGGCAGTGCCGCGCTTGCCTTTCCAGCCGCTCGCCTCGAGCTGCAGGAACGCTTCGAGCGCTGCTTTGACCGTGTCAGGCGTGCGAGCGACGTCGAACATGACCGGACCATGCTCTTCGAGCCGGTGCCGCTGGCGCCGAAGCTCCTTGAGCTTCTTCGCCCCAAGTGCCGCGCGCAGCAGCGTATCGCCATCCTGCGTCGCATCGAGACTGGCGCGCATGTACGAGCTCAGCACGCTCGGCTTCAAACCGTTGCTGGTCAAGATCGCAGCCAGCGACCTCATCGCCGCACCATCGAGCGCGACGTCGCGCAGGATCAAGGCGTGGGCGCCGGCTTCCCGCGCCTGATCGAGCAGGCGCGCTGCGGCTTCGCTAGCGGTGTCACGATCAAGCAATGGACTGCACAGCGTGCCGTAGGGATGCGCGCTCGCCAGCGCGGGGAGAGGGATTTTCAAGGCGCGCCATAGCGAGACGACCGGCATCAGCCCGATCAGTTGCGTCGACGTATCGACCGCGCATAGCGCCATTGCGCCGGTGCGGCCCCGGGCGGTCGCGCTGACGGCGAGCTCCCAGGGCGGCAGATAATAGCCGTTCGGCTCGATCGCCCGCGCGCTGAGAGCCTGCCATTGCCTGAGGTCAACTGACACGAGCGGGACGAGCGGTGCGGTATCGGAGAGGTTGCGGGCGCGCGGAGGCGTGGCATCGCTTGCCGATGCGCCCTTGATCGCAGCTCGATGTGCGATATCGACCACGTCCCGCCGTTCCTCGTCGACGCCGGCCGCGCCGAAGCCCGGACCGCGTCAGCTCATGCTTTAGCGCAAAGATTGGAAGATACCGTTGGCGCGAGCCGCCAATTCGAACGGTAGTGTTAACGATCCGTTGACCATCCGGCGCAGTCCGCCGGATGTCGCCTCGTTACTGGTCGGCCGGCACAAAATGGTCGCGCGTGCTTGCGCTTTCGCCATTGGCGCGATCCGTGATCCTGATCTCGATACCCACCGCCGTCTGCGGAACGCGGACCGGATCGACCTGCACCGACATCCTGACTTCGCGGGTCTGGTCCTGTCCGACCTCGACGGCCAGCTTGCATGGTGGCGGTGAGAATGCCGATCCAGAGATAGGCGATGAAGGGTGCCTGGAACGTGGCGAGATCTTCACCAGCGTCGGCGCATCGGCGAAATAGAGCACCCAGGCGCTGCCGGTCCACCTGGCGATCATGATCTCGCGCAGGCCGCGACGCGGGATGGCGCGCTCGACAAGAAAACCAAGGAGCTGATTGCGCTCGCGCTCGGCGTTGCCGCGCATTGTGACGGCTGTATCGGCTTTCACACCGAGGCGCCTCGCGCCAGCAGCAGACGGTTGCTGCCTGAGACCGTTTTACGAGAGGGGGACCGCACGGCCATCGCCATGCGGTCCCCTCGATCTCCAGGCTGGATGGAACTACCAGCGATCGTCGCCGACACCCACGCCGACACTGACGCCCGGCGCGCGAATGCCGACGCCCGCGCGCGGTTCGTCCCAGTCGCGATAGGTGCGTCGCTCATAGTAACGGTCGCGCGGCATGTAGCCGTAGGAATCGCGGACGATCACGCGCGCGCCGTTATGGGTGCGCCAGCAGCGGCCGGCGTCGTCGCAGACGAGGCGCACCTGCTGCACGAGATCGGGATTGGTGTATTCGCTGGTCGTGTAGATATCGGCAGCCTTCGCGGCTCCCGTCGCGGCCAGGGCCCCGACGCCCGCCAGCAGTCCAATCATCGTTGTCCGCATCAGTCTCCTCCGTGGCAACTGCCCTCGGGGTGACAAGAATGGGGGCGCGCATTCGTTCCGGGGGCCTTTGCGGGTTTTTCCCCTGAACATGACTGATGTTCCCGGGAACTCCTCTTGTCCGGGCGGAAGACGGGCCGTTCCCCCTAAATCGGCTCATAGGTTTCGGATCCGCAGATGTCGTCGGCTTCTGCGCGGCGCCGGTCGACGACCTTGTCGGCGCTGATGGTCACGATGTAGGTCTGGGTGCCGAGCGCGGTGCCGGTTGCCGATGTGAGCTGCGCGCGCACGCAGGACGTCCACCCCAGCCCGCGGACCTCGTGATGGGGCGGGGCGACCTGCACCTCGCGCGGATATGACGCCGCCGTGAAAACAACCTCCAGCTGCTCGCGAACGATCTTCTTGACGTCGGGCGGGGGTTCGGGAGGTGGCCGCTCGGCGTCTTTCATGCGCATGAACTCGGGCACCGGCGCGCGGCTGTCAGCAAAGCCGCACGCGCCGAGCGCCAGCGCGCCAGCGAGCAGTGCCGCATGAGCAATGATTCGTAGCATCCGTGAAGATCCCCTGCGCAACCACAAATAGGTGCGAACGCGGCCGATCGAAGTCCCTACCGATCAATATTTGCTGAGCGGGAGCGGGGATTTGCCAATAAGGCAATGCAGGTTAGGCTGATACGCCAGGTGGGGGGATTGACGCATGAGGATTGTTGTCGTCGCGGTGACAGTGCTCGCGGTCGTTGCCGCGCCTGCGCAGGCCCAAATGGGCGGCCGACGCCACGGCAATGACGGTCCCAAGACCGAGAAGAAGGCCCCCGAGGTTGACGAGAAGGCGTACAAGGCCGCCCTCGAGCGCATTCCTGATCCCAAGGAGAAATACGACCCGTGGGGCGGCGCGCGCCAGTCCGAGCCCGCCAGGAAGCCGAAATAGTGCCGGACCTGCGCCTATGATCCGCCTGCGCCGACCAGGCGGCTTGCTCGCCATCCTGATGCTCGCGACTGCACCGGCGTTCGGTTCGGATGCCGGCTGGAACGCGGGCTGGAGTTCTTGGGGCGGCGATCCCGGCGGTCTAAAGTTCTCGACGCTGAACGAGATCACGCCCGACAATGTCGGCAATCTCGTTCGCGCCTTCGAATATCACACCGGCGATCTCGTCACGCGTCCGCCCGAGGTGATGAAGCGCACGAAATTCGAAGCGACGCCGCTGTTCGTCGAGGACAGCCTGATCTTCTGCTCGCCCTTCAACGAGGTGATCGCGCTCGATCCCGGTACGGGTGCCGAGAAGTGGCGCTACAATCCGAAAATCAGCACCGACTATCGCCCCGCAAACCGCTTCGTCTGCCGCGGCGTCAGCTATTGGGTCGATGACCAGGCGCCGGCGGATGCTTCGTGCCGCGCCCGCATCTTCACGGGCACCAACGATGCCCGCCTGATCGCGCTCGACGCGAAGACCGGAATTCCCTGTGCCGGTTTCGGTGACAAGGGCGAGGTCAGAATCGACGTCGGCATGAAGCTGGAATGGCCCGGCGAATTCCAGATCACCTCGCCGCCCGCGGTCGGGCGCGGCGTCGTCGTGGTGGGTTCTGCGATCGGCGACAACCGGCGCGTCAACGCGCCGGCGGGCACTGTGCGCGCCTTCGACGCGCGCAGCGGCCAGCCGCGCTGGAGCTTTGAGCCTCTGAAGCGTGACCGCATCGAGGCCGGTCACGCCAATGTCTGGGCACCGATGTCGGTGGACGAGGCACGCGGACTGGTGTTCTTGCCGACGACTTCGCCCTCGCCGGATTTCTGGGGCGGCAAACGTCCCGGCAACAACGAGCACGCCAATTCGGTCGTCGCTCTGCGCATCGAGACCGGCGAGCTCGCATGGTCGTTCCAGATCGTGCATCATGATCTCTGGGATTACGATCTGCCGGCGCAGCCGACGCTCGCGCGCATCGATACCGGCGAAGGTCAGCGCGACGTCGTGATCCAGCCGACGAAGCACGGGTTCGTCTTCGTGCTCGACCGCGACAACGGCGAGCCGGTGTGGCCGGTCGAGGAGCGCAGCGTTCCGCAAAGCGCGGCCGAGGGCGAAAAACTGTCGCCGACGCAGCCGTTCCCGACCCATGTGCCGGCGCTGACGCAGCAGACGATCTCGGCGGACGATACTTTCTCGCTGATCCCCGGCATGGGCTCCGCCTGCAAACAGCAGTTCGCAACGGCACACAATGAGGGCCTGTTCACGCCGCCCTCGACGCAAGGTACGCTGGAGTTTCCGTTCACCGGCGGCGGCGTGAACTGGGGCAGCGCGGCGTTCGATCCAGTCAACCAGATCCTCTATGCCAACACCAGCCGGGTTGCGCACCTCATCAAGCTGATCCCGCGTGCGGATGCGGCCGGCTTCAACCCGCCGCCGGGCCATGATTTCGGCCAGCAGAATGGCGCGCCTTTTGCGATGTCGCGTTCAGTGGTGATGTCCCCGATGGGGCTGATCTGCGTCAAGCCGCCATGGGGCGAGATGGTCGCGGTCGACCTCAAGGCCGGCAAGATCCTCTGGCGCTCCACGGTCGGCACCACCGAGGATCTCGCGCCGCTCGGCCTGCCGTTTCCGTGGGGCACGCCGCTCGTCAATGGCGTCGCGATCACTGCGGGCGGTCTCGTCTTCACCGGCGCGATGGATGCTTATCTGCGCGCCTTCGATGCGCGCAGCGGACGCGAGCTGTGGCAGGGCCGGCTGCCTGTGCCCGGCGTTGCCAATCCCATGACTTATCTCTGGAAGGGCGAGCAATATGTCGCGATCGGCGCCGGCGGCCACTCGGAGGGCGGCACGTCGATCGGCGATAGCGTGGTCGCGTTCCGCCTGGCGCCGGCAGGGGAATCGCCCTCGTTGTTGTCGCGCACGCTCGATCGTCCCGGCGGCCGGTTCTGGGCTGCGGTCGCCGTGCTTGTGCTCGTGACGATCGCGCTCGTCATCGCCGGCTTCCGCTGGCGCGTGAGTCGCCGCAGGACGGTCTAGTCGCCTGGCAAAAGGCGCATCTTTGCGAACCGCGGTTCACAGCCTGTGCGTTACTGTTCGAAGGCAAGACCGAGGCGTTTGTCGTTGCGCCACACGGTGCGGCACTTGCGCACGAACTGATCGCTGGAGATCGACAGGGTGAACGACGGCGGTAGCAAAACGCGGCCGTCGAGGTCGATTGCAGCGCCTCCGCTCGACAAATTGCGAACCATGCAGGCAACGCCGCGGCTTTCAAACGAGATCGTCGCACCCTTGAAAACCCGATGTCGCTGCGCTGCACGCTTCTCGATCATGTTCGTTAATCCAAAAAACTCAGAGTACGTAAATTACGGCACAGAAATTACATCGAACTAAATTCAATATACGTCGTACTTGCGGGGCGCTTCATACTTCGTTTACGACAGTGCGCGGCGGGCGCGTGCGCTTCCCGCGGCCTCGCAAGGAGGCTGATCAATTATGGCGCGGCCGCGTTAGCGCAAGGTGCGAACGGTTTCCCCTCGCGACAAAATGCGGAACGCGTTTGCGCGGAGATGATGCTCAAAGAACCAACCCAAAGTGCGATGACGAGTCATCCCGACCTCATTGCGCTTTAGCCCGGCAGCATCGCAAACGCGCTCGAGACCATCGCCACCGGCTTGTGGTCGATGGCGGACAACAGCGTGACGCGACCGAAGCTCATGGTGCGTCCGAGCCGCACCACCTTCGCATCAGCCAAGACGTCCGATGATGAGACCGCGCGCATGAAGTGCGTGGTCTGGTCGACGGTCGTCATCGGCCGGTAGCCGCGGTTGGCGGCGAGGATCGCGATCACCATGGAGGTGTCGGCGAGCGCCATCAGGGCCTGGCCGCAGACCACGCCGCCGCTGCGGCACAGCCGCTCCGAGAACGCCATGCGCAGCACCGCACCTGGCTGCCAATCCTGATCGTTCGGAGGCGGTTCGTGGTCGATGCGCTCGACCGACAGGCCGAGATCCTGAACCCAAGGCGCGAACACGTCGCCAAGCACGCGCCTTGCCTCCTCGATGCCGAATTCTGTCGTTGGCTGCGTTGGCATGAATTCCGTTTCCCGCTGTTGCCCGATGTTTCGGCCATTCTGCCCGGTTTGGACCGGCAAAGTCACCTCGTTCCCCGGCGCCCCTCCTTGGCTTGAAAATGCCCGACTTCGGCCCCTATGATGCGGCGCTTTCCGAACAGGGTGGATGATGTTGCGACGATTTGTCTTGGTGTTTTGCTTGGGCCTGGTCGGCCTTGCGCTGGGCGGGTGCACCAAATGCGGACCGATCTGGGACGATTGGCTGCAATCGCCCAAATCCTGCAGATTGGACCGTTTCTAGCGGGTCGCACGGGCATGCGGCGTCACGGCTGACGACGCGCCGGACCGACCATCGATGACTAAGGAGTGACGTGATGAAGGTTTCCCGTGTGGCGGCGCTGCTGGCGGTGCTTGCCGGGCCGGTTTACGCGCAAAATGCAATGCCCCACATCAATATGATGGAGGATGCGCCAGGCAAGACCGATGACGAGAAGGCGGCCGACGCTGAGCGCGACCAGCGCTACAAGGAGACGCTGAAGAAGATTCCGGACGCCAAGGCGGCCAACGATCCCTGGGGCGGCATGCGCGCCGATCCCCCCAAGGCTGCCGCGCCAAAAGCCTCTGCTGCGACCAAGAAGACCAAGACCGCTCCAACCGCCAATTGACCGTCCCTGTCCGCCGGACTCCTCTTCGCTCTCCGGTGTCCCTATATTCAAGGGGGCGGTAGGGGTGAAGGAGCTGCGACATGGTATTTCGCCCGCGGGATCTTGCCGACCGGATGGCGCGCCGGCGCAAGGCGGGCGACGGCTATTTGCGCGAGACCTTCACATTGCCGCGCGAGGCGGCGAGGGCGAAGGCGCAGGCCTTCTTCGCCCGCTATCCCAAGGCCGGCTATATGAGTGAGGTCGAAAGCTGGCGCGAACTGCCTGGCGGCGACATCGAGTTCACGATGCGGAGGCTGCCGAGCGCCGACTAGATCGCGATGAGATTGGGAACAATCGTCATCACGTCTCAGGTTGTTGTTTGAGCATGATCTCTGCGCAAACGCGCTCCGCGTTTGTCGCAAGGGAAAACCGCTTCGCAGCTTGCCCCGACGCGGCCCTTCGGGACGGGATCATGGTCCAGGGCCGCCCGCTTTGGACCGACCTTCAGCTTGCAGCAACTTTTAGTCTTTTTCGGAAACCCCGTTCAAAGCTTTGCGGTTTAGGCTCTCCTCTCCCAGGGGAGAGCCATGGCCCGGCACCGCAAAGACCTCGGCGCCCGCAGACATGTGCGGGTCGATCTCTATAGGCCCGGATTTCTGATTCCTGCGCCCGATGCGCCGTGGATCGAATGCACGATCGTCGATGTCTCCGACGACGGCGTTTCCATCGACGTCGGTGCGCTGCCGGTACCGAAAGTGTTCGGCCTGTCGTTCACGACCGGCGGCGAGGTGATCCGCATCTGCATGCTGACCTGGCGCAATGGCGAACACGTCGGGGCGCGCTTCGTTCGCGCCAGCGATTTGCGGCGGAAGCGCCAGCGCGAGGCGGCCAGCGAGGCGGCCGGGAAGCCCGAGGGCAGGGCGACCAGACGCGGCTGACCTTGGCGACTAAAGCGCGATGAGATTAGGATGAATCGTCATCGCGCTTTAGGTTGTTGTTTGCGCACGATCTCCGCCCAAACGCGTTCCGCGTTTGTCGCGAGGGAAAACCGCTTCACACTTTTCCGGATCATGCTCTAATCAAAGGATTCCGCGACGATCCGAATCCGGAAGACGGGTTGCTTGGCCTCGTCCAGGAGCTCCATGTGCCATTCGGAATTCTCTTGCAGCTTGCGGGCGATACCGGCGGCCATGTCGGCGCAGACATGGGTCATTTCCTTCCATGCGGCATCGCGGTCGGAAAATTCGGAGGCCTGCTCGGATGAGCCCGAATAGCGCCCGTTCCGGATCCGGAAGAAATAGAGCGGCATGGCTGGCACCGATCGCGTAATGGCCGCGTCCCGAGGCCATGTAGGCGCGCAGTGCAATCCCAAACCGCAGGTAGATCAACTCCGGAACTCTACGGGATTCGTCAGCAGCAAAGTTTTATAGACAATGCTTATTACCCCGCAGCCACACGGGCACGGCGGATCTCGCTGACAAGGGCGACCAGCTCAAGCCGTCTTGCGATCCATGGCCTTGAGTTCCCGGTCGATGCGCAGTTGCACGCGACGGATGGCAAGGAGATCGATCCTGGTCTCGGTCTTGCCGGTCTTGACCGTTTCACCGATACGGAATTGCCACTGCCAGACGCCTTGTATCGCCGTCTTGGCCACAGTGAACTCGATGCCCCTGTGATTCATGGCCTACCTCCACGATTCACCGTTGGTTAACATAACATGTTGAACGTCATAATATTCCCCCGGTGCATCAAATTTGCCGCTAAGCCATGGATAATGCAAACAAATCCTTCCGTACGGTGCGAAACCCGGCGATGAGGTGTTGCGAAATATGCTGGCCTCGAATGGTGCAACGCAAAATTTCGGCAGGGCTAAGGGAACCAGCCGGCCGACCGTGCATTGGCTCGGCAAGGATTTATCCAAAACCATTCGGCTCAACACCCGGCGACCCGGCAACGCGTTCGGATTCCATGAAACTGATCGTCGACCTCCTCAAGTGGGTCTGGCAACGCGACCGGGCCGAGACAAACGGCTACAATCTGCGCGCAAGCGAAGGGGACGATCGTTCGAGCATGGCAGATTTTGTGCGCATCCTTCAGATGCACGACCGGGACGGTGGGCGGACCAACTATCCGAATTGACCGGGTGCGGCGGCCGGGGCAGGAACTTTGTTCATGGCCGGAGAACCACGGGTTCCGCGAGCGACATGTCAACGAACGACATGCGGCATGAACGCCCATTGCAATGTTTGAACACACATGACACCGCTAGGTTTCACGATATGGTACCTGACTTGACCTCGTAAGAAACTCGACCTCGTAAAGTGGGCTGGCTTCGGAATCTCATGTTGCGCTGGGCTGCGCGAAACTTTTCGCTGGTCTGTCCGCATTGCAGGCAGCCGGCATCGCCTGCCGTCTTCGGGCGCGGGCGTTACAGCCTCGGCGAGGAGAGGCTAGCTTGCGAGCGATGCGGCGAGACGAGCCAGATCACCTTCTGGCGCTTCGAGGGACTGTCGAAACTGCCGCCGCCTGGCTGCGGCGGCGAGCCATCCGCCGGGCCGCCGCTAGCACCCGGATCGCCTCGCGGGGCGAGATGAGGCCGCGGCAAGTGCCTTGCTTCGCCCGTGTCGGGTCGAAAGACAAAAGCGCCTCTTGCTCGGCATTTCCGGTTGCTACAGCCATTTCATGTTCGGCGCGATCCACCGCCCGACTTGCCTGATCGCCGCCGCCGCCATTGCGAGCCTGCCCGCAACCGCGGTGCCCGACGTCCTCAAACACTGGCTACTGTCCTGGCTGATCTCCTGGGCCGCGATGCTGCCTGTCGTGGCGGCGGCCGCGATCAGATCCTTCTCGGTGCAGCGGACGCGCAAAACCGCTTCACACTTTTCCGGATGATGCTGATTGCGGGACAGCGAACAAAAAAAGCCCCGCCGGGGAGAGCCGGGCGGGGCAGAAGGTTATTGGAGGCTGAGGTGCTGGGCTGCAACACCGTAGCCAAGCAAAGTTAACCCGCGCAGCTTACAAGGAGCTTACAGGCAGAAGTGGGCGATTGACTCTTCAAGCCCAGATTGCGGCTGGGTCGCCTTGCCATCTCAAGGACGAATCCCGTCCCAATTCCGACACCCACTCGCAGAAATTACGACACAGCGATTGAGGAGACTCTGCGAGTTCGGCGACGCCATGGGGGAACGTGGCCCGCCGATCAGGGGGTGGCATATGGATAACGTAGAGCGATCATTCGCCGCTGCGACGGCGATGGGTTTTGTCGTGTTGGTCGTGGGGCTCATTCTGCTGGCCGTGCTGTAGGCCGGCACGCGCGGAGAGACAGAGGCCGCTAAAGCGCGATGAGACTGGGATGAATCGTCATCGCGCTTTAGAGGTTGTTGTTTGTGCATGATCTCCGCGCAAACGCGTTTCCGCGCTTGTCGCGAGGGAAAACCGCTTCACACTTTTCCGGATCATGCTTTAGGCGGTGCGGCCTTGCTCGCCGCCGTCCTCAGTTTTGGACCATGAGAGCGAGCGACATTGCGGCGGCCTGCCAGCCCCTTCAGTCGTGGTCTTGGGAGCACGAGACTGGTGGCCGGATCGAAAGTTTGTCAGCGACAGCGCAATCCTGAAGACAGCCGAAGACATCTTTCCACCGTTCCTCGATCGGCGCCCGGCGATAAACGGGCTAAAAGGCTGTCGAAATCACCTTGGCGTCACGTGGATCACAATTGGCCCGGCTCCTTTGCATGGGGTTGTTTTCACGGATTTTGGTGTGAACCCGAAACCGTCTCCACCCTGAGCGGTTCGGCGCCCCGCCGGGATGGCACCAATTGCCCACCTCTTACGCCTAATCCATCTGGTGGATGAACAGGTTGTGGCAGCTGACGAACAAATTAGGACACTGCCGAATTCAAATTAGTACACAGAGGGTTAAATGCGGACAGTACCGTCGAAGCGCAAAAGAACATATTGCGAACCTGGAACAAACGGTGTACGTTACTTTTATCGCCGACCTGCTTCGCCAACCGTTTGTCGCGACGCCGAATCCCCGCCATAAGGAGCACGACCAAATGTCCGCTACTGCCCTGCGTATCGTCGAAGGATCTTCCATGGACAAGAGTAAAGCCTTGGCTGCCGCGCTCTCTCAGATCGAGCGCCAGTTCGGCAAGGGCTCGGTGATGAAGCTCGGCAAAAGCGACCGTTCGATGGACATCGAGGCGGTGTCGTCCGGCTCGCTCGGGCTTGATATCGCGCTCGGCATCGGCGGCCTGCCCAAGGGGCGCATCGTCGAGATCTACGGGCCGGAATCCTCAGGCAAAACGACGCTGGCACTGCACACGGTGGCGGAAGCGCAGAAGAAGGGCGGCATCTGCGCCTTCATCGACGCGGAGCACGCGCTCGATCCGGTCTATGCGCGCAAGCTCGGCGTCAACATCGACGACCTCCTGATCTCCCAGCCCGATACCGGCGAGCAGGCGCTGGAAATCTGCGACACGCTGGTGCGTTCGGGCGCGGTGGACGTGATGGTGATCGATTCGGTCGCGGCACTCGTGCCGAAGGCCGAACTCGAAGGCGAGATGGGGGAATCGCTGCCCGGTCTCCAGGCGCGGTTGATGAGCCAGGCGCTGCGCAAGCTGACGGCCTCCATCAACAAATCCAACACCATGGTGATCTTCATCAACCAGATCCGCATGAAGATCGGCGTGATGTACGGCTCGCCGGAAACCACGACCGGCGGTAACGCGCTGAAGTTCTACGCCTCGGTCCGCCTCGACATCCGTCGCATCGGCGCGATCAAGGAGCGCGACGAGGTCGTCGGCAACACCACGCGCGTGAAGGTGGTGAAGAACAAGCTGGCACCGCCCTTCAAGCAGGTCGAGTTCGACATCATGTACGGCGAGGGCGTGTCCAAGATGGGCGAAATCCTCGATCTCGGTGTCAAGGCCGGCATCGTCGAAAAGTCTGGCGCCTGGTTCTCCTATGACAGCCAGCGCCTCGGCCAGGGCCGCGAGAACTCCAAAGCGTTCCTGAAGGCCAACCCGGACGTCACCGCCAAGATCGAGACCGCGATCCGGCAAAACTCCGGCCTGATTGCCGAGCAAATTTTAGCTGGCAATCCCGAGCGCGACGCCGACGGCGAGGAGCCGACGGAGGAGTAGGGCTCGCGCAGGTAAAGTTTCGCGAGGAGCGGGCGCTGAGGACGTTGAGTTGCCGACGTCTTCGGCGCCCGTTTCGTTAAGCCGTTGGCCTCACTCCGCAGCCTGCGCGTAGTCGCTCACCGGCGGGCAGGTGCACACGAGGTTACGGTCGCCATAGACGTTGTCGACGCGGCCCACCGGGCACCAGTATTTGTCGGTGCGCGAGGTGCCGGCGGGGAAGCAACCTTCGCTGCGGCTGTAGGCGCGCTTCCAATCGTCATCGGCGATGTCGTGCACGGTGTGCGGCGCGTTGCGCAGCGGTGATGCCTCGATCTTGAAGCGGCCGCTCTCGACCTCGGCGATCTCCTTCCGGATCGCGATCATGGCGTCGCAGAAGCGATCGAGCTCGGCCTTTGATTCCGACTCGGTCGGCTCGATCATCAGCGTGCCCGGGACCGGGAAGCTCATAGTCGGAGCATGGAAGCCGTAGTCGATCAGGCGCTTGGCGATGTCGTCGACGGTGACGCCGCTCGTCGTTTTCAGCGGGCGCGGATCGATGATGCATTCGTGCGCGACGCGGCCCTTCGCGTTCTTGTAGAGCACTGGGAAATACGCATCCAAACGCGCCGCGACGTAGTTGGCGTTGAGGATTGCGATCTCGGTCGCGCGCTTCAAGCCTTCGCCGCCCATCATCAGGATGTAGATGTAGGAGATGGTCAGGATCGAGGCCGAGCCGAACGCTGCTGCCGACACCGGGCCAACCGCCGCGTCCGCGTGGGGCGCGGGATGACGAATCTCCGGATGACTTGGCAGGAACGGCGCAAGGTGCGCTTTTACGCCGATCGGGCCCATGCCCGGACCGCCGCCGCCATGCGGGATACAGAACGTCTTGTGCAAATTGAGGTGGCTGACATCGGCGCCGTAGTCGCCGGGCCGTGACAGGCCGACCTGCGCGTTCAGGTTTGCGCCGTCGAGATAGACCTGGCCGCCATGGCCATGCACGATGTCGCAGATCTCGCTGATGTGCTCCTCGAATACGCCATGCGTCGAGGGATAGGTGATCATCACCGCGGCGAGATCGTCCGAATGCTTTTCGGCCTTGGCGCGGAGGTCATTGACGTCGACGTCGCCATTCTTCTCGCAGGCGACGACCACCACCTCCATGCCGACCATCGCGGCGGAGGCCGGGTTGGTGCCGTGGGCGGAGGAGGGGATCAGGCACACCTTGCGATGGCTCTCGCCACGTGCCGCGTGATAGCCGCGGATCGCAAGCAGGCCGGCATATTCGCCTTGCGCGCCCGAATTCGGCTGGAGCGAGATCGCGTCGTAGCCGGTGATGTCGCACAGCCATTTTTCAAGCCGTGCGAACAGCGCATGATAGCCCACCGCCTGCCCGCGCGGGGCAAATGGATGCAGGCTGGAAAACTCCGGCCAGGTCAGCGGCATCATCTCGGTGGTCGCGTTGAGCTTCATGGTGCACGAGCCGAGCGGGATCATCGCGCGGTCGAGCGCGAGGTCGCGATCGCTGAGCTTGCGCATGTAGCGCAGCATCTCGGTTTCCGAGCGATGCGCATGGAACACCGGATGGGTGAGGAAGCCGGTGGTCCGCTTCAACGCCTCGGGCAGCGCCTCGCGCGTGGTCGCGTCGATCTCGGCATAAGCGAGCTTGCCTCCGAACGCGCGCCAGACCGCCTCGATGGTGGCCGGGGTCGTGGTCTCGTCCAGCGCGATGCGCAGGCCGTCGCTGCCGAGGCCGAGATTGATTGTCTCGGCCGTGGCGCGCGCGATGATCTCGTCACGCTTCGTACCAACGTCCACGCTGACTGTATCGAAGAAGTGTTCGGAACGTGGCGCGAAGCCGAGCTTGCGCAGACCCGCGGCCAGCACGGCGGTGCGGCGATGCACCATGCGTGCGATCTGCGAGAGGCCTTCAGGGCCATGATAGACCGCATACATCGAGGCGATCACGGCGAGCAGCACCTGCGCGGTGCAGATGTTGGAGGTCGCTTTCTCACGGCGGATATGCTGCTCGCGGGTCTGGAGCGCGAGGCGATAGGCGGGTGCACCACGCGAGTCCACGGACAGGCCGACGATGCGGCCGGGCAGCGACCGCTTCAGCGCATCGCGCACCGCCATGTAGGCTGCGTGCGGGCCGCCATAGCCCATCGGCACGCCAAAACGCTGTGCCGAGCCGATCGCGATATCTGCGCCGAGCTCGCCGGGCGAGGCCAGCAGCGTCAGCGCCAGCAGATCGGCGGCAACGATCGCAAGGGCGCCCTTGGCGCGCAGCGTCGCAATGGCCGGCCGCAGGTCGCGCACCGCGCCCGAGCTGCCGGGATATTGCAGCAGTGCACCAAGCACGTCTGTCTTGTCGAGATCACTGAGGGGATCGCCGACGATCAGGTTCCAGCCCAAGGGCTCTGCGCGGGTGCGCATCACCGCGAGCGTCTGCGGATGCACGTCCTTGTCGACGAAGAAGGCTTGCGCTTTCACCTGCGAGTGCCGCTCGGCGAGCGCCATGGCTTCGGCCGCGGCGGTCGCTTCATCGAGCAGCGAGGCGTTGGCGACGTCGAGCCCGGTGAGGTCGCAGATCATGGTCTGGAAGTTGAACAGCGCCTCCAGCCGGCCCTGGCTGATCTCGGGCTGGTAGGGCGTATACGCCGTGTACCAGGCCGGGTTTTCCAAAATGTTGCGCTGGATCACCGCGGGCAGGATGGTGCCGGAATAGCCTTGGCCGATCAGCGAGGTGAAGACCTGGTTTTGGGCTGCGAGCTCGGCCATGTGCGCGATCGCCTCGGTCTCGGTCAGGGGCTTGCCCAGATCGAGCGGAGATGCCTGCCGGATCGAGGCCGGCAGCGTCTCCGCCATCAGCGCATCGACGCTCTTGGCGCCGACCGTTTCGAGCATTGCGGTGACATCGCGCACTGAGGGGCCGATGTGGCGGCGAACGAAACTGGCGGCGGTTTCGCCGCTGGATTTACGGTGCGCGGTCATCGCTTGCTCCATCGTCCTTAAGCCGTGTGTGCCTTGTAGGCGGCTTCATCCATGAGGCCCCCGAGCTCGCTCTTGTCGGCAATTTTGATCTTGAAGAACCAGGCCTTGCCTGCGGCCTCCGAATTGACTAGCGCCGGCTCGTCGACGACCGCCTGGTTGACCTCGAGCACTTCGCCCGAGATCGGCGCATAGACGTCCGACGCCGCCTTCACGGACTCGACCACGGCCGCAGCTTCCGTCTTCTTCAGCGCGCGGCCGACCTTGGGCAGCTCGACGAACACGATGTCGCCGAGCTGCTGCTGGGCGTAATCGGTGATGCCGACGGTGGCGACGTCGCCGTCGATGGCGAGCCATTCATGGTCGGAGGTGTACAGCGTAGTGGTCATTGTCTCGTCCTCAGCGTTTGTAGGTGTTTTTCACGAAGGGCATGGCAGCGACTGCGAGCGGCAGGCGCTGGCCGCGCACCTCGGCGAAGAGCTTTGTGCCGAGCGCGCTCAGGCTCATGGGCACGTAGCCCATCGCCACCGGCGCGCTCAGGCTTGGGCCGAAACCGCCCGATGTGACCTTTCCAATGGGATCGCCGCCCGCGCTCTCGGCAAACAGCAGCGCGCCCTCGCGCACCGGGGCGCGGCCCTCGGCACGCAGGCCGACGCGGCGGCGGGATGCGCCGTGATCGAAGTGGGCGAGAATCTTTTCGGCGCCGGGAAAGCCGCCGGCGCGGGCGCCGCCGCTGCGGCGGCTCTTCTGCACCGACCACTCCAGCGCGGCCTCGACCGGCGTGGTGGCGGTGTCGATGTCGTGGCCGTAGAGGCAGAGCCCGGCTTCCAGCCGCAGGCTGTCGCGGGCCCCGAGACCGATCGGCAGCACGTCCGGATTGTCCAGCAGCATCTTGGCGAGGCGTTCGGCATCGGCAGCCGGAACCGAGATCTCGAAACCGTCCTCGCCGGTGTAGCCGGAGCGCGAGACGAAGCACCTGATGCCGGCGACCTCGTGCGGGCCGGCGTCCATGAACTTCATGGCCGGTGCCTCTGCACAAAGTTTCGCCAGCGCCGCTTCGGCCTTCGGACCCTGGAGCGCGATCAGCGCGCGGTCGTTCAGCGAATCGATGATGCAGTCATCGGAGAGATGCGCGCGCAGATGTGCCTCGTCCTCGGCCTTGCAGGCGGCATTGACGACCAGGAACAGGTGATCACCCAAATTGGCGACCATCAGATCGTCGAGAATGCCGCCGTCGAAATTGGTGAACTGAGCATAGCGCTGCCGCCCCTTGGCGATCGCCACGATATCCTGCGGCACCAGCCGCTCCAGCGCGCTGGCGGCGTCCTCGATCCTCCCGGATTTCGGCCGCAGCGCGATCTGGCCCATATGGGAGACGTCGAACAGGCCCGCTTTGCTGCGGGTATGGAGGTGCTCCTTCAGCACGCCGGCGGGGTACTGCACCGGCATCTCATAGCCCGCGAACGGCACCATCTTGCCGCCCACGGAGACATGGAGGTCGTAAAGAAGGGTACGTTTCAGGGAGTTCTTGTCGTCCGACGCAAGCATCACAGGGGCCCTCGCGGTTCCCGGGGAGAATTCCCCGAGGGAAACCAGTCGAAGCCCCATCTGTCGCTGTGCCTGAGAGTATTATCCCGTCGGCGGGTGCCACCCGGGCTTCAATGCCCGTCGGCGCCTCTTTCCAGATGCTGTCAAAGCCACACGGTCCCTTTGCCTGAGAGTTTCCGGGGCGGTTGCTCCTTCGGCGCCGGCAACAAAGCCGGTCTCTCCCGACGTGGCCGTACGTTACATGTAGGTACAGAACACAGGCTGGCCAAGGCTGTCAACGCGGCCGCAATGTCTATCAACGGCCTATTGCGCGGCTGCGGCAACCCTCTGATCTCTCTGCACAGTTTCTGGACAGGGCAGCTCACCTTGTCTAAAAGCGCTATCGCCCGCAGATATCAGCCTTAATTTCAGGTTTGGGCGGATTCTGGCGGATCTTGCACCCGATTGGATGAACATGAGCGGCGTCAACGAGATCAGGTCGACCTTTCTGAACTTCTTTGCCAAGAACGGCCACGAGATCGTGCCGTCCTCGCCATTGGTGCCGCGCAACGATCCGACGTTGATGTTCACCAATGCCGGCATGGTGCAGTTCAAGAACGTCTTCACGGGCGTCGAGAAGCGCCCCTATCACCGGGCCACCACCTCGCAGAAATGCGTGCGCGCCGGCGGCAAGCACAACGACCTCGACAATGTCGGCTACACCGCGCGCCATCTCACCTTCTTCGAGATGCTCGGCAACTTCTCCTTCGGCGACTACTTCAAGGAGCGCGCGATCGAGCTCGCCTGGAATCTGATCACCAAGGATTTCGGGCTGAAGAAGGACAAGCTGCTCGTCACCGTCTATCACACCGACGACGAGGCGGCCGGCCTGTGGAAGAAGATCGCGGGCTTCTCCGAGGACCGCATCATTCGC
Source organism: Bradyrhizobium sp. CB82 (assembly GCF_029714405.1). Classification (NCBI taxonomy): domain Bacteria; kingdom Pseudomonadati; phylum Pseudomonadota; class Alphaproteobacteria; order Hyphomicrobiales; family Nitrobacteraceae; genus Bradyrhizobium; species Bradyrhizobium sp. CB82. The sequence continues at coordinate 3,434,559 of NZ_CP121650.1, forward strand.
ATCCCGACCTCGGACAATTTCTGGGCGATGGGCGATACCGGTCCGTGCGGCCCTTGCTCGGAGATCTTCATCGATCGCGGCGAGCACATCTGGGGCGGGCCTCCCGGCAGCCCGGAAGAGGACGGCGATCGCTTCCTCGAATTCTGGAATCTGGTCTTCATGCAGTTCGAGCAGGTGACGAAGGAGGAGCGCCAGCCGTTGCCGCGCCCCTCGATCGACACCGGCATGGGGCTGGAGCGCATGGCCTGCATCCTGCAGGGCGTCGACAGTGTGTTCGAGACCGATCTCTTCCGTCAGCTGATCGATGCGACCGCGTCCGCGCTTGGTAGCGGACCGAATGAGCAGACGGTCGCCTCGTTCAGGGTGATCGCCGATCACCTCCGCTCCTCGGCCTTCCTTGTGTCTGATGGCGTACTGCCCTCGAACGAGGGCCGCGGCTACGTGCTGCGCCGGATCATGCGACGGGCGATGCGCCACGCGCAGCTTCTGGGCGCGAAGGAGCCGCTGATGCATCGCCTCGTCTGGGCGCTGGTGCGTGAGATGGGCCAGGCCTATCCCGAGCTGGTGCGCGCGGAAAAGCTGATCGAGGAAACGCTGCGGCTGGAGGAAACCCGCTTCCGCAAGACGCTGGCGCGCGGCCTTGCCATCCTCGACGAGAAGAGCGCGTCATTGAAGAAGGGCGACATGTTCGACGGCGACGTCGCCTTCACGCTCTACGACACTTACGGCTTCCCGCTGGATCTCACACAGGACGCGCTAAAGTCGCGCGGTATCAGCGTCGACCAGTCTGCCTTCACCGATGCGATGGAGCGTCAACGCGAGAAGGCGCGTGCGTCCTGGGCGGGCTCGGGCGAGGCCGCCAGCGAGGCGATCTGGTTCCCGCTGCGCGAAAAGCTGGGGGCCACCGAATTCCTCGGCTATGAGACCGAGAGCGCCGAAGGCGTCGTCGCGGCGCTGGTGAAGGACGGCAAGGAAACCGACAGCCTCAAGGCCGGCGAGACCGGCTCGATCGTGCTCAACCAGACCCCGTTCTATGCGGAGTCCGGCGGCCAGGTCGGCGATACCGGCGTGATGGTCGGCGAGGGCGGGATCAAATTTCGTGTCACCGACACGCAGAAGAAGCTCGGCGATCTCTTCGTGCATATCGGCACGGTGGAGCAGGGGACGCTTAAGGCCGGCACCGCGCTCCAGCTCGAAGTTGACCACGCGCGCCGGTCCTCGATCCGCGCCCATCACTCCGCGACGCATCTTCTCCACGAGGCGCTGCGCCAGGTACTGGGCGATCATATCGCTCAGCGCGGCTCGCTGGTCGCGCCCGATCGCCTGCGTTTCGACTTCGTGCATCCCAAGCCGATCACGCCGGCGGAGCTCGCCCGCGTCGAGGACATTGCCAATGACGTTGTGCTGGAAAATGACGAGGTCACGACGCGCATCATGGGTGTCGACGAGGCCCGCGAAGCCGGCGCGCGTGCGCTGTTCGGCGAGAAATATGGCGACGAGGTCCGCGTCGTCTCGATGGGCAAGACCGCGCGCGAACACGGCGCCAACGCAATGGGCTGGTCGGTCGAGCTCTGCGGCGGCACTCATGTCAAGCGCACCGGCGATATCGGCCTGATCACGCTGACAAGCGAGAGCGCGGTCGCTTCCGGCGTGCGCCGTATCGAGGCGCTGACCGGGCGTCATGCACGCAAGCATGCCAACGACACCATGGCGCTGGCGAAGACCGCAGCCGCCGAGCTGCGCACCTCGCTCGAGGACGTGCCGGCGCGCATCACCGCGCTGATGGACGAGCGCAAGAAGCTGGAGCGTGAATTGTCCGACGCGCGCAAGAAGCTCGCGATGGGCGGCGCTGCGTCGTCCGGCAATGGCGCAGCCGCAGGCGTGCGCGAGGTCGGCGACGTCAAACTGATGGCGCGTGCGGTCGAGGGCATCGAGATGAAGGATCTCAAGAGCCTTGCCGACGACGGCAAGAAGCAGATCGGCTCCGGCGTCGTCGCGATCGTCGGCGTCACCGAGGACGGCAAGGCCGGCGTTGTGGTTGGTGTCACCGCCGACCTCACTTCGCGCTTCAACGCAGTTAATCTGGTTCGCGTCGCCTCCGAAGCGCTCGGCGGCAAGGGTGGCGGCGGTCGGCCTGACATGGCGCAGGCCGGCGGGCCCGACGGCGCCAATGCGGCGGCGGCACTGTCGGCGATCGAAAAAGCCATGGTCGGCGCGTAGATCGCCGTGCGCCTCGTTCCGCGAGGACGTGGGCTTCGCGATCCCAATTTGAGGGATCGCTTGTACGAATTGCTGGAGCACGATCCGCTGGCCTATTCCGCCGGGTCGCACTTCATCCAGGTGATCGTGGCCGTCATCGTGCTCGACGTCGTGGCGATGACGCTCGCCTCGGTACCGGATCTGGACGCTCAATTCGGCGCGCTGTTCACGGGCGTCGCCATTCTCGCGGTGATCGTGTTCGCATTGGAATATGCGGCGCGGCTTTGGACCGTCGCCGGCCATACGCAGCGCAAGGCGTCGCCACTTGCCGACCGGTTCTCCTACGTCTTCTCCGCGCTCGGCATCATCGATCTCATGGCGTTCCTCCCTGCAGCGTTCGTGCTGGCCACCGGCCGGCACTCGACGATGGCGGCGCTCGGCGTGCTGCCGTTCTTCAAGTTGATCCGCTATTCGCCAGCGATGCGTTCGCTGCTCGCCGCCGTCCATGCCGAACGGCGCGCATTGATCGGATGCATCGTCATCCTGATCGGCGTGGTGCTCACCTTCGCTTCGCTCCTCTACGCCATCGAGCGCGAGGTGCAGCCGGAGAAGCTCGGCACCATCCCGCAGGCGATGTGGTGGGCGATCGTGACGCTCGGCACGGTGGGATATGGCGACGTCGTTCCGGTGACCCCGCTCGGCAAGTTCGTCTCCGTGTTCGCCATCATCAGCGGCTTTGCCATGATCGCGCTGCCGGTCGCGATCATCTCGAGCGCCTTCGCGGAAGAGGTGAAGCGCCGCGACTTCGTCGTCACCTGGGGCATGCTGGCGCGGGTGCCGTTGTTCTCACATCTCACGGCATCGGAGATCGCCGACATCATGCGCCTGTTGCGCGCGCGCACCATCGAGCAGGGCGAGATTCTGGTTCGCCGCGGCGAGGTCGCATCATCGATGTATTTCATCACGGCGGGCGAGGTCGAGATCGCGCTGCCGAACCAGCACGTCCGGCTGACCGACGGCACTTTCTTCGGCGAGATCGCCCTGTTGCACAGGACCAAGCGGAGCGGCACCGTCACCGCGACGCGGAAGACGCGGCTTCTGCTGCTCGACGCGCAGGACTTTCATGCGCTGATCGAGCGCATGCCGACGCTCGCTGCTCACGTCCGCAAGACCGCCGAGGCGCGTCTCGGCGAGGCCGGCGATCTCGCGGTCGCCGAGCTCGCGCAGGCGAAGAAAGAGGGGGGCGGCGGGGCGGGCTAACCAGGCAGTCCCGGGTCAGCCCTTGCGCAGGAAGATGTAGTCGGCCGAGTAGGGCGCGCTTTTGAACTCGCCGGCCTTCTCGCAAGCACCCTCGAGCTTGCCACCATGGGTGTTGATGCGCTGGACGGTGGTGACGGGTGTCAGAACGCCGCTGCCGCGGCGTGAGGCGACCTCGAGTTTCAACCAGGGAATATCGCCTGCGCTAGCGCCTGGCGCGTTGCCGATGGCCTTGCCGACCACGGCGCTGCCGTCGACATGCTCCCAGTTGGGACCGGCATAGTGGCGGCCGATCGTCTTGCCGTCGACGAGCAGCGTCGCGATCGGCTCGCGGAAGGCCCAGGCGAGCTTGCCGTCGGCCCCTGCCTTGCATTCATAGACCTGCGCGCCCTCGGCGTGGACGTTCAGCACGACCGTCTCGCCGGATGCGGCAATCGCCTCGGGCAGTGCCTGCTCCGCGGCTGCGGCCGGTCCGATCAGGGCGGAGAGCAGCAAAGTGCGAACGGCGAGCTTGATGGACATGGCCGGCTCCGCGATGGCGTCAAAATGAAGGGCCGCGCTGAGGCGCGGCCCGTGATGATGTCTAACCGTGGTCCGGCGAAAATGCGAACGGCACTTACGCTGCCAGCGCTTTCGCCAGGTTGTCCGCGACCTTGTCGAGGAAGCCGGTGGTCGAGAGCCAGCGCTGGTCGGCGCCGACTAGCAGCGCGAGGTCCTTGGTCATGTAGCCGTCTTCGACGGTATCGACGCAGACCTTCTCCAGCGTGTTGGCGAACTTCGCCAGCTCCGGATTGTTGTCGAGCTTGGCGCGGTGGGCGAGGCCACGGGTCCAGGCGAAGATCGACGCGATCGAGTTGGTCGAGGTCTCCTTGCCCTTCTGGTGCTCGCGGTAGTGGCGGGTCACCGTGCCGTGGGCGGCTTCGGCTTCCACCGTCTTGCCGTCCGGCGTGAGCAGGACCGAGGTCATCAGGCCGAGCGAGCCGTAACCCTGCGCGACCGTGTCGGACTGCACGTCGCCGTCGTAGTTCTTACAGGCCCAGACGTAGCCGCCGGACCACTTCAGGGCCGAGGCCACCATGTCGTCGATCAGGCGGTGCTCGTAGGTCAGGCCCTTGGCGTCGAACTCCTTCTTGAACTCGCGGTCGAAGACGTCCTGGAAGATGTCCTTGAAGCGGCCGTCATAGACCTTGAGAATAGTGTTCTTGGTCGAGAGATAGACCGGGTAGTTGCGCATCAGGCCGTAGTTGAACGAGGCGCGGGCGAAGTCGATGATGGAGTCGTCGAGATTGTACATCTCCATGGCGACGCCGGCGCCGGGGGCCTTGAACACTTCCTTCTCGATCACGGTGCCGTCCTCGCCGACGAACTTCAGCGACAGCGTGCCCTTGCCCGGGAACTTGATGTCGGTGGCGCGGTACTGGTCGCCATAGGCGTGGCGGCCGATGATGATGGGCTTGGTCCAGCCGGGCACGAGGCGCGGCACGTTCTTGCAGATGATCGGCTCGCGGAAGATCACGCCGCCGAGGATGTTGCGGATGGTGCCGTTCGGCGACTTCCACATCTGCTTCAGGTTGAATTCCTTCACCCGGGCCTCGTCCGGGGTGATGGTGGCGCACTTGACGCCGACGCCGACCTTCTTGATGGCCTCGGCGGCGTCGATGGTCACCTGATCGTTGGTCTGGTCGCGATACTCCATCCCTAGGTCGAAATACAGGAGCTGGACATCGAGGAACGGGTTGATCAGCTTGTCCTTGATGTACTGCCAGATGATCCGGGTCATCTCGTCGCCATCGAGCTCGACGACGGGGTTGGACACCTTGATTTTTGCCATGATCGGGGGAGCCTCTTGGGAACGGCGCTGACGGGCGCCAAAGGGAATATCCGCCGCCTCTTAGCACCGGGAAGCGACGCGCGAAAGCCAAGGGATTATGCACTTTTAGCCCATCCCGCATCCTTGAGATGGGGAGCCGCGGCGGCGCTGTGCCCAGCGGGGGAGCTGGAGTTTCGGGCGAGATTCAAAAGCCGAATCTAACCCCGTTATTTCGCTTGAGAATTCTGTCAGGACAGGCAAACGAGGCGCAACCAGGCGGCGCCGGTCGGTGGCCGGTTTGAATCAATTCCTAAGGCGGCCTCTCCAAGGCCTTGAGAACCAGCGTGAAAGCAGAACGAGATGTCGGGGACTGACAAGAGCAAGGCGGGCCTCGCCCTCGACGGTCCCATCGTGATCCTGGTCGAGCCTCAGCTCGGCGAGAACATCGGCATGGCGGCGCGTGCCATGGGCAACTTCGCCCTGAGCCGCTTACGCATCGTCAACCCGCGCGATGGCTGGCCGAACATCGCCGCCCAGCGCGCGGCGGCTGGTGCCGACCACATTCTGGAACGGGTCGAGTTGTTCGACACCGTCGAGCAGGCAGTCTCCGATCTCGATCTGTTGTTCGCAACCTCCGCCCGCGCGCATGACCAGGCCAAGCCGGTGGTCGGCCCGGAAGCGGCGACGACCGAGATTGCCGGCCATATCGCCACGGGCGGCAGGTGCGGCATCCTCTTTGGCCGGGAGCGCTGGGGGCTGACCAACGAGGAAGTCGCCCTTGCCAACCGCATCATCACCTTTCCGGTGAATCCCGGCTTCGCCTCGTTGAACCTCGCGCAGGCGGTGCTGCTCGTCGGCTACGAGTGGTTCAAGCGCGCGATGGAAGGCGCGCTACCCCATACGATGCCGGAGCGCTCGGAGCGCGCCTCGCAACACCAGATCCAGGCCTTCTTCGAGAATCTCGTGCGCGAGCTCGACCGCGTCGAGTTTTTGCGCCCGGCCGAAAAGCGCGACACCATGCTGGTCAATTTGCGCAACATCTTCACCCGCATGGAGCCGACCAAGCAGGACATGCACACCCTGCACGGGGTGGTGATGGCGATCGCGGAGGGGCGGAAAGGGCCCGCCAAGGGCGGGGTGCTCGACGGCGAGCAGGCGACGCGATTGCGCGCACTGCTCGCCGAGCACGGCCAGGGTGGGGTGCCCGACAGCGGCTCTACCGTGCGCGGACTCGCGCGCCTGCTCCGCCGCAACCCGACCGACGCCGAGCGCCTGCTCTGGCAGGCGCTCACCCGCGACCGCCGCTTCGCCGGCCAGTTCAAACGCCAGACTCCAGTCGGCCGGCATATTCCGGACTTCGTTTCGTTTGCGCACCGGATCGCGATCGAGCTTGTCAATCCAGGCGAGAGCGAGACGATCGTCGCCGACCGTGCCGCGCGGCGGGCGTGGCTGGAGGCGCGGGATTATCGGGTGATTGAGATGCGCGCCGCAGACGTGGAGCAAGACATCGAGCCGCAGCTTACGGCACTGCAAGCGATGATGCGCGAAGGATCGCCAAACTCCTAGGGTGGGCAAAGCGACTTGCCCACCTCTTTGGTCAACAGGACCGAGACAGAAGGGGTGGGCACGGCGCTGCGCGCCTTTGCCCACTGCGACAGGCTTTGCTGGCACGTTTCGTGCAACTCAAGACGACACGAAACGACGTTGTGGCATCGTCTCCCGCAAGGTAATGCACTGACGCGACACAATGCTTAGTCAAGGGAGACCCTCAACATGAAGCGTTCCGACCTCACCGAAAAGCTGCTCGACATCAAGCGCGAGAAGGGCTGGAGCTGGAAACACATCTGCGAGACAATTGGCGGCTATTCGGAGGTGCTGATCGTTGGTGCGATCCTTGGCCAGATGAAATTGACGAAGCCGCAGGCCGCTAACGCCGGCGAGCTGTTCGGCCTGTCGAAGGCTGAGACCGCGATGCTCAATGAGGTGCCGATGCGCGGCACCGGCACGCCGATGCCGCCGACTGATCCGCTGATCTACCGCTTCTACGAGATGGTGATGGTCAACGGTCCGGCCTGGAAAGCGCTGATCGAGGAGGAGTTCGGCGACGGCATCATGTCGGCGATCGATTTCGACATGGCGATTGAGCGTGTCGCCAACCCGAAGGGCGACCGCGTCAAGATCACCATGAGCGGAAAGTTCCTGCCGTACAAATATTATGGCGCCAGCGGCAACGTGCCGGAGTATGGGTTCAAGGAGGGGTGAAGGCCGCGAATGACGAAGCGCGAGTAGCGAATGGGGATTTTCCATTCGCTATTCGCCACTCCCTAATCCTTATTTCCCCGCCTTCACCTCGGCGATCGCCACCGCGGCGAGCTCGCTCATCCTGGCGCGAATCGCTTGCTCGGTGATGGCGACATTCTTGACGGCAAAATCGGCCATGATCTTGCGCAGCACGCCCCCGTCGCCTGGTCCCTCGAATTCGGCCGCGACCACCTCCTTGGCGTAAGCCGTGGCCGCATCGCCCGAGATGCCGAGCTGCTGGGCCGCCCACAGGCCGAGCATCCGGTTGCGCCTAGCCTCGGCCTTGAATTTCTGCTCCTCGTCGAGGGCGAACTTCTTCTCGAAACCTTCCTCGCGCTTGTCGAACGTGGTCATGCTTTTCCGTTCCAATTCCCTGGCTGAATCCGGCCGTGACGCCGCGTTGCGGTTACCCCGGCCCATGCCTAGATAAGGGGCACGAATCGGCAGAACAACGAGCCGTTAAGCCGCAGGCAAGACGGTATAAGTTGGTGCCGGAAGAGCCGGATCGATTGTGCTGGGACAGCCAATCGGATAGGTTGCCTAAAGGTTTGGTTCCTGTTCTGTTTCTATGGGTTCCAGGCCGTTCACGGCAGCTCCGCTGTGGGTCCTAATCCTTGTCAACCGGAGCACACCAAATTCATGGATTTTAACAAAACACGGTACATCCCCATGAGCCGTCGGCGTCGCATTTATGAAGGCAAGGCAAAGGTTCTTTACGAAGGTCCCGAGCCCGGCACTCTGATCCAGCACTTCAAGGACGACGCCACTGCGTTCAATGCGAAGAAGCACCAGGTGATCGAGGGCAAGGGCGTCCTCAACAACCGGATCTCGGAGTACCTGTTTCAGCACCTCAACGACATCGGGGTGCCGACCCATTTCATCCGCCGCCTCAACATGCGCGAGCAGTTGATCCGCGAGGTCGAGATCGTGCCGCTGGAGGTGGTGGTGAGGAACGTTGCCGCCGGTTCGCTGTCGCAGCGGCTCGGCATCGAGGAGGGCACGCAGCTTCCCCGCTCGATCATCGAATTCTACTACAAGAACGACCAGCTCAACGACCCCATGGTGTCCGAAGAGCACATCACCGCCTTCGGCTGGGCGACGCCGCAGGAGATCGACGACATCATGGCGCTCGCCATTCGCGTCAACGATTTCCTCACCGGTCTCTTCCTCGGCATCGGCATCCGCCTCGTCGACTTCAAGATGGAATGCGGCCGCCTGTTCGAGAACGAGATGATGCGCATCATCGTCGCCGACGAGATCTCGCCGGATTCCTGCCGGCTCTGGGACATCAAGTCGAACGAGAAGCTCGACAAGGACCGCTTCCGCAGGGACCTCGGCGGCCTGCTCGAGGCCTATACGGAAGTTGCAAAGCGGCTCGGCATCCTCATGGAGAACGAGCGTCCGGCGGGCTCGGGCCCGGTGCTGGTGAAGAGCTAAGAGGGACTATCGACGTGAAGGCACGTGTCACCGTTACCCTGAAGACGGGCATTCTGGATCCGCAGGGCAAGGCCATCGAAGGCGCGCTGAAATCGCTCGGCGTCGACGGCGTCGCCAGCGTCCGTCAGGGCAAGGTGTTCGACATCGAGCTCGCCGGCGCGGACAAGGCCAAGGCCGAGGCAGTACTGAAGGAAGCCGCCGACAAGCTGCTCGCCAATACCGTGATCGAGAATTATCGCGTCGAGATCGTTTAGCATCGGCGCAGCTTGCGCAGGCGTCACAGCCATCCGACGCGGCGGAAGCGCCAGTACAATCCGAGGCAGGCGAGCGCCATCAGTCCCATCACGATGAAGTAGCCGTATTCCAGCTGCAGCTCCGGGATGTATTTGAAGTTCATCCCGTAGATGCCGGCGACCGCTGTTGGGACAGCGAGGATCGCGAGCCACGAGGCGAGCTTCTTGGAGACCGCGGTCTCCTGCGCCTGCCCGACCAGCAGGCTCGCCTCGAACGCGAATGCCAGCACCTCGCGCATGGAATCGATGCGCTCCTGGATGTTCCTGACGTGGTCGGTGACGTCGCGGAACAGCGGCTGCATGGTCGGGCGGACCATCGACAGCTCGTCATGCTCCAGCCGCCGGCAGACCTCGACCAGCGGGCCGATGGCGTTGCGCAGCCGCAGGAGGTCGCGGCGCAGCATGTACAGCCGCTCGATCTGCGCCTTGGTGATCACATTCGACAGCACGTAGTCCTCGATCCCCTCGACCTCCTCGTGAATGCTCTCGAGCACCGGGGAGTAGTTGTCGACGATGAAATCGAGGATGGCATAGAGGATGTAGTCCTCGCCGCGGGCCAGCGCCCGCGGGCAGCTCTCGCAGCGCTCACGCACCGCCGTATAGGATGTCGAGGCGCCATGACGGACCGTGACGAGGTAACCGTCGCCGACGAAGATGTGGGTCTCCCCAAAGGCGATCCGGCCCTCGATCAGTTGCGCGGTGCGCGCCACGATGAACAGGGCCTCGCCATATTGCTCGATTTTCGGCCGCTGATGGGCGTGGTTGGCGTCCTCGATCGCGAGCTCGTGCAGATCGAATTGCTTCTGCACGGCGCTGAGCAGCGCCATGTCCGGCTCGTGCAGCCCGATCCAGACGACGTGGCCGGGCTTTGCCCGCCAGCTCGAGGCCTCACCGATCGCGATGTTGGCGACGCGCCGGCCGTCGACATAGGCGCCGGCCGCAACGATACCCTCAGTGGAGACCAGTTCGGCTGGGGAGGTGGGGGACGACGGGACGTTCATGGCTTCAATCCCGGGCAAAATCGTTCGGCCAAATCGTGGGCCATGGCCTGTGCACAACGCGGTCCGGCGAGGCTAGCACTGGTAAAATCCGCGTCAAATGGTTATGTCTCCTCACGATTTGGCGCGCTGCGCCAGCCCCGATTCCATTCCGCGCCGGAACTTGAAGCATGAAAGCCGCGATTCTCGTCTTTCCCGGAATCAACCGCGAGCGCGACATGGCGCGTGCGCTGAAGCTGATCTCGGGACAGGAGCCGGCGATGGTCTGGCACGCCGAGACCTCGCTTCCACCAGGAACCGATCTCGTCGTGGTGCCCGGCGGCTTCTCCTATGGCGATTACTTACGTTGTGGCGCGATTGCGGCGCGGGCGCCGGTGATGGATGCGGTGCGCGACTATGCGGCGAACGGCGGCCTCGTGCTCGGCGTCTGCAATGGCTTCCAGATCCTCTGCGAAACCGGGCTCCTGCCGGGCGTCTTGATGCGCAATGCGCGGCTGAAATTCATCTGCCACGACGTGCATCTGCGCGTCGAGCGCTCCGATACGCCGTTCACCCGCGGCTACAATGCCGGCCAGGTGATCCGCGTGCCGGTTGCCCACGGCGAGGGCAATTACGAGGCGGATGAAGAAACCATCAAGCGCCTCGAAGGCGAGGGACGGGTGCTCTATCGCTACAGCTCGCCCGAAGGCCTCGTCGACGAGGCCTACAACATCAACGGCGCGGCACATTCCATCGCCGGCATCGTCAACGACAGGGGCAACGTGCTCGGCATGATGCCGCATCCGGAAAATCACGTCGAAGACATCATGGGCTGCACCGATGGGCGCGGCCTGTTCGCCGGCCTCGTCGCACATCTCGACCACGCGGCGTGAACCTCATCACGCGACATCGCGACTGACGGAAGGTTGTTCGATACGCGCGAAGATCGCGCGGCGCGTTGCGCTTTGATCCTGAAGCTGCCGATAGGCCACGACCCGGTTTATGCGCTCGGCAAGGCGCAGGCGGAATTTCCCGGCAATCGTCCGGCCGATGCGCTGGCCACCTCGACGATCTCCAGCAGCAGTGGCCGGAGTCCGACTCGGCCGAAGCGCATCTGCTGTACGCTCGCGCGGTCGCCGAGGTCGGACGCCTCGACGAGGCGCTCGAGGAATATCATGCCGTGTCGGGCTACTTCCCCGGCGCCGAGGCGCGGGTGCGCTACGGCAGGCTCTTGCAAATGGTCGGCCGCACCGCGGACGCGCGGGTGGTCTTCAACGAGCTTCTGATCCAGATGCGGCGCGCACCGAAATATCTGCGCGATGCGCAGGCCGAGTGGCTCTCGATCGCCGAAAAGCAGCTCTCGACCTGAGCGGGGCGCGCTAGTTTGCCCTCGGCGCGGCGGTGCGGCTCCCGGGCTAGGCGCCGGTCGGCGATGGCGATTTCCGCTTCACCCGCTTGATCGTGCCGGAGAAGGTGAACAGCCTGCGCCCGCCTGCCATCATCTCCCCGCGCAGGAAGATCAGCGAGCCGCCGGCGCGGGTGACCTCGCCGCTGCATTCGATCAGCTCGCCCTCGTGCCCGGCATCGAGGAATTCGCAGCCAAAATTGACGGTCACGCCCCGGCCGTCCAGCGCATGGCGGCCGATCGCGAACAGGCAGTAATCGGCGAACGCCATGAAGCACCCGCCATGGACGTTCTGGGACCCGTTGAGGTGCTTTTTCTCGACCCGGAAGGCGCAGCGGACGCGGCCGTCCTCCTCGAAACGGTGCCAGAAGGGGCCGATATGGTTCTCAAAGCTGTCGCGAATCCAGGTCTGCCAGCCCTTGAATTCCCCCTCGGTCGCGACATGCAGGTCCGGGCGGTGGGGAGACGTCGTTTTGGTCAGCTCGTGCAAGGAATGGGGCCTTCAAATGCGAGGTTTTTGCCCTTAAATCCGATCCGTCCGCGCCGTGCAATTCCCCGTTCCCGCGGGCCTCTTCTGCAAAACTATGGACAGTGGGAAAATGCACCTTAAAGGGCTTTTCCCAGGCCGTGGATGTTCCTAAGAACGGCCAGACCCCGCCGAAAGCGCCGAATCCATGCTCAAGAACGAACCGAAGATCACTCCCGAACTCGTCGCCGCCCACGGGCTCAAGCCAGATGAGTATGAGCGCATCCTGAAGCTGATCGGGCGGGAGCCGACCTTCACCGAGCTCGGCATCTTCTCGGCGATGTGGAACGAGCACTGCTCATACAAATCCTCGCGTATCCATCTGCGCGGTCTGCCCACGAAAGCACCCTGGGTGATCCAGGGTCCTGGCGAGAACGCCGGCGTGATCGATATCGGCGACGGCCAGGCCGTGGTCTTCAAGATGGAGAGCCACAACCACCCGAGCTACATCGAGCCCTATCAGGGGGCGACCACCGGCGTCGGCGGCATCTTGCGCGACGTCTTCACCATGGGCGCGCGGCCGATCGCCTGTCTGAATGCGTTGAGCTTTGGAGCGCCCGAGCATCCCAGGACGCGGCACCTCGTCTCCGGCGTGGTGGCCGGCGTTGGCGGCTACGGCAATTCCTTCGGGGTGCCGACGGTCGGCGGCCAGGTGCGCTTCCACACCCGCTATGACGGCAACATCCTCGTCAACGCCATGGCGGTCGGCCTCGCCGATGCCGACAAGATCTTCTATGCGGCCGCCTCCGGCGTGAACATGCCGATCGTCTATCTCGGCTCCAAGACGGGGCGTGACGGCATTCACGGCGCCTCGATGGCGTCGGCCGAATTCGACGACAAGTCCGAGGAGAAGCGTCCCACCGTGCAGGTCGGCGATCCCTTCGCCGAGAAGCTGCTGCTCGAGGCCTGCCTCGAGATCATGGAGAAGGGCTGCGTCATCGCGATCCAGGACATGGGCGCGGCGGGCCTGACCTGCTCGGCGGTCGAGATGGGCGCCAAGGGCGACCTCGGCGTCGATCTCGACCTCGACGCGGTGCCGACGCGCGAGACCGGCATGAGCGCCTACGAGATGATGCTCTCCGAGAGCCAGGAGCGCATGCTCATGGTGCTCAAGCCCGAGAAGGAGAAAGAGGCCGAGGCGATCTTCAGCAAGTGGGGGCTGGATTTCGCCGTGGTCGGCTACACCACGCCGACGAAGCGCTTCGTGGTCAAGCATGGCGGCGACGTCATGGCCGACCTGCCGATCAAGGAGCTCGGCGATGAGGCACCGGTCTACGACCGGCCGCATGTTCCGTCCGTTGCGCTGCCGGTCGTGCATGCGCGCGAGGTGTCGGCGCCGGTGGGCCTTGGTGCTGCGCTCGAGAAGCTGATCGGCACGCCCGAGCTGTGCAGCAAGCGCTGGGTCTGGGAGCAGTACGACCACGTCATCCTCGGCAACACGGTGCAACGCCCCGGCGGTGATGCCGCCGTCGTGCGGGTCGAGGACGGGCCGAAGGGGCTCGCAATGACGGTGGATGTGACGCCGCGCTATTGCGAGGCTGATCCGTTCGAAGGCGGCAAGCAGGCGGTGGCCGAAGCCTGGCGTAACATTACCGCGGTCGGCGGCAAGCCGCTCGCGATCACCGACAATCTCAACTTCGGCAATCCGGAGCGGCCCGAGATCATGGGCCAGTTCGTCGGCTGCCTGAAGGGCATTTCGGAAGCCTGCCGCACGCTCGACTTCCCGGTCGTATCCGGCAACGTCTCGCTCTACAACGAGACCAATGGCCGGGCGATCCTGCCGACGCCCTCGATCGGCGGCGTTGGCGTGCTCGACGATTTCACCAAGTCCGCTTCGCTCGCCTTCAAGGACGAAGGCGAGGCGATCCTCTTGATCGGCGAGACCCATGGCTGGCTCGGCCAGTCGGTCTACTTGCGCGACATCTGTGGTCGCGAGGAGGGCGCGCCCCCGCCGGTCGATCTCGCCGCCGAGAAGCGCAACGGCGATGTCGTGCGCGGCATGATCCATGCGGGTACCGCGACCGCGGCACATGACCTCTCCGACGGCGGTCTTCTGGTCGCACTGGCCGAGATGGCGATGGCCAGCGGCATCGGCGCGCGCCTGTTGGCTGCGCCGGCCGCGCTCGTGCCGCACGCCTATTGGTTTGGCGAGGACCAGGCGCGTTACGTCGTGACCGTTCCCGAAACGCAGGCCGGCCTTGTGCTGGCGAAGATGCGCGGCTGCGAGGTACCTTGCGTTCGCATCGGCACCACGGGCGGGGATGCGATCTCGATTGCCGGCGAGGCGCCGGTCGGGATCGAGACGTTGCGAACGGCGTTCGAGCGCTGGCTGCCGGAGTACATGGGCGCGAAGGTGGCGTAAGTCGCCGCCTCATTTTCTGTCATTGCGATCGAAGCGGGGCAATCCAGAATCTGTCCGCGGAGACGGTCTGGATTGCGTCGTCGGAGCCTGTCATCCGGCCCGCCAAAGGCGGGACCGGGTGGCTCCTCGCAAAGGACGATCTGATCGATATTGGCGCTACAACACCCGCGTCGCGCCGGGAATCTTTCGGAGCGCCGCGGTGGCGGCCCAGCTCAAAATCACCGTGAGCACGAACGCAATCGTCGCCTTGACGATCGCCGGCACGCTGACGTCGAACAGATAATACTGGATCCACAGCACGATCGGATAGTGTACCAGGAACATGCCGTAGGCTTCGCCCTGCATGCGGTCGAGCAACGTCGGTCCCGGAGCTTTCGAGTGCAGGAAGAAGGCGAGGATCGTCAGCAGGATTGCGGCCGAGAACAGCACGAAGAATGAGCCGTAGATTGCATGATACCACGACGGCAGATGAGGCGGATTGCCCAGGATCTCGCGCTTGACGAAGATCATGCACCACATGCCCGCGTAGGGGAGCAGTGTGACAAACAGCCAGTTCCATCGGCTCTTCGGTAACTGGCCGTCCGGGCCCAGCACACCGGTGGCCATGCTGGCACAGCCGACACCGGCGCCGATAAAGAAGTAGGACGCATAGAGCAGCACGCGGCTCGCCTGCACCGAGAACGGACCGAACTCGAACCAGTGATTGACGCCGTAGTGGACCAGCATCGGGATGTAGGCGATCTCGGTGACGATCCAGAGCAGCAGCCAGAACCGCCACGGCTCCTTGAAGCCCAATTGTGAGACCCGGTTGATCGGAAACACCAGTGTCGACGAGACACGGTACAGCAGGCACGCCGTGACGTCGAAGGCGAGCAGCACCCACACGAACCAGATCGGGCCGCTCGGCCATGGCCCGACTGTTACCGTCTTCCACCAGAACGCCGAGAAGGTGAGATCAGAGCCTCCCTGTAATGCCAGCGCGTAGTAGGCGAGCGGGATCAGCGTCAGCGCGCAGATCGCAAACGGCAGGCCGAGGCGCAGCAGGCGGTCGCGGATGAAGGTCAGCGGCGCCTTGTGGCCGAGGCCGGGCCATACGAACAGTCCCGACAGGAAGAAGAACATCGCCATGAAGAAGGAGTCATTGGCGAGCACGATCAGGTCGAACCCGATCCACTCGGTCGGATCGGTGTGACCGAAATAGGTATAGGGGATGACCGCATGGTGCAGCAGCACCACAAGGGTCAGGAACGTCCGGGCACGATCGAGGGATAGGTTTCGCGCTTTGCTTTTGGAGGCCGGGCGGACATCCGCACCAATCGCCGTATCTGAGATGGTTGTCATATTCACCCCCCGGTGGCGTTCTCACTGTCCCGGATGTTGCCGCCGGGACGAGTATTCAGCAAGGTCTGTTTCGGTCGGCCACGGCCGTCTCGCGCCGCACCAGCGGTGGAGGAACCGGTCTGTCCCCTGCACGTTAGAGTTCACGAAATCTTCAACTGCCCGCCGGCGTTGGCGGCGCGGAGCTCGCGGAGCAGGCGATGACCATCCTGAAATGGGCGCTGATCTTCCTGTTGATCTCGATCGTGGCCGGCGTGCTCGGCTTTACCGGCCTTTCGGCCGCCTCTGCCGACGTCGCGCGCTTCCTGTTCTACGTCTTCGTCGTGATCTTCCTGGTGCTCCTGATCCTGGGGCTCACGATATTCAGGGCGTAGCGGCACTATACCCTACGGCGGCTATCCGACTTCCTCGATCTTCACCTTGTCCGGATAGAAGGCGAGATGGCCGGAGATCTCCGTCATGGCGGGGAACGGCGTCTCGTAAGTCCAGATCGCGTTGTCCAGCGTCTTGCCGTCGGCTGTGACGCTGAAATAGTTGGCGTCCCCCTTGTAGGGACAATGGGTGACGCGGTCGGTCCGCTCGAGCAAGGCCATGTTGGCATCCTCCCGCGGCACATATTGCACGGCCGGATACCGGGCCTCCTTCAGCGTCAGCGCCTTCGTGGTGTCTGCGATCACGACGTCGCCCGCCGTCACGCGGACGCGCCTCGGATTGTGAGTGATGGTGATGGGGTGGTCGGGGCCCGGAAGCTTCATGATTTCACGCCTTTTTGGTCGATTGGCCGCGCGCGGCCTTTGTCGTGCCTTTATCCCGCTCGAGGGGCGAATATAGTCGCTGGAAGCGTGACCTAGAAGGCCGTTCACGCTAAGTTTGGGCCTGCCGGTCCCGGGGACCCCGGCAAGTGATTCGAAGGCCTGAATTGCGAAGACAGGAGCGAGAGCAGAATGCCAATGGACGCCCACGATATCGAGGCGATGATCAAGGCAGCGATCCCCGATGCCGAGGTGACGATCCGCGACCTCGCCGGTGACGGCGACCATTATGCCGCGACCGTGATCTCGGAATCCTTCCGCGGCAAGTCCCGCGTCCAGCAGCACCAGATCGTCTATCAGTCGCTGCGCGGCCAGATGGGCGGCGTATTGCATGCGCTGGCGCTGCAGACCGGCGTGCCGGGAAGCTGACGGGCAAGCTGAACTTTTTGACGGCGGGGTCAACGATGGCTGCGGACAATCCACGCGGCGCGATGTTTCGTGTCATCGTGCCGGACCAGCCGAGCCGCGTGACCTATGTCGAGCTGTTCTTCGATCTCGTCTTCGTCTACGCCGTCACGCAGATTTCGCACACGCTGCTCGGCCGTTTCACACCGCTCGGCGCGGTGCAGGTCACGCTGCTGTTCCTCGCGGTATGGTGGGTCTGGGTCTACACCGCCTGGGTCACCAATTGGCTGAACCCCGAGCTGACGCCGGTCCGCGTCCTGCTCTTCCTGATGATGCTGGGCGGCCTCGTGCTGTCGACCTCGATCCCGACGGCGTTCGAGGGGCGTGGGCTGTGGTTTGCGATCGCCTATGCAGCCATGCAGGTCGGGCGTACCGCGTTCTGGCTGTTCGCAACCCCGCCGCACCGGATCCTGGTGCGGCACAATGCGATTCGCATCCTGGCCTGGCTCTCGGTCTCGGCCGTACTGTGGATCGCAGGCGGCCTTGCGGAGGGCGAGACGCGGTTGTGGTTCTGGATCGCGGCAGTGGTGTTCGAATACATCTCTCCGGCTGCGCGCTTCTGGGTCCCGAAGCTGGGATTCTCCTCCATGGAGGCCTGGGCCGTCGAGGGCGGCCATATGGCCGAGCGCTGCGCAGGCTTCATCATCATCGCGCTCGGCGAGGCCGTCGTCGTCAACGGCGCGACCTTTGCAGAGTTGAGCTGGACCGGCGAGAACATCTTTGCCTTCCTGGCCGCGCTCCTCGGCAGCATCGCGATGTGGTGGATCTATTTCCACAAGGGCGCCGAGGCAGGCTCCGAGTTGATCTCGAAATCCGCCGAGTCCGGCCGGCTGGCGCGGCTCGCCTACACCTACCTGCATATGCCGATCATTGCCGGCATCATCCTGACCGCCGTGTCCGATGAGCTGGTGCTGAAGCATCCGACCGGACATCCCGATCTCAGGACGGTGTTGAGCACGGTCGGCGGCCCGCTGGTGTTCTTGGTCGGCACCATCCTGTTCAAGCATGCGATCCGCGGCTTCCTCCAGCTCTCGCACGGCGTCGGCATCCTGCTGCTTCTGGCGCTGGGCTGGCTCGGCGGCGAGCTATCGCCGCTCTGGCTCTCGATCGCGACGACGGCGATCCTGATCGTGGTGGCAGTGTGGGAGTCGGTGTCGTTGCGCACGAAGCTTGAAGGGGCGGAGGGGCATTGAACCGCGGGGCCGCCGGCGGTCGTGACCTGCAACTTCGTGCGGGAGGATGGTTGCTGGCGGATCGACAACATCCACACCACCAGTGGTCGGCGCGGGATATTGACCGATGGCTGACGACTTCCTGAGCCGGTCTGTCTGGCGACACGATGGAGAGGCTTACTCCGCCGTGACCAGCGCATGCACGGAGAACATCCGCGCCGCATCGGTCCAGCTCTCCCGTACCCGCCAGCCGGCGCCGCGCGCCAGCGCTGCAAACCGCTCCAGGCTGTATTTGTAGCTGTTTTCGGTATGAATGCTCTCGCCCGGCCGGAACGAGAAGCTCGTTCCCAGCATGCGCACGGTCTGGCTCTTCCTGCTGATCAGGTGCATCTCGATGCGGTGCTGCTCGCGATTGTAGATCGCGCGATGGGTGAAGGCGGAGAGATCGAAATTGCCGCCGAGCTCGCGGTTGATGCGCACCAGCACGTTGAGATTGAAGCGCGCAGTCACACCGGCCGCGTCGTTATAGGCGTCGTAGAGCACGCGCTCGTCCTTTTCGAGATCGGCACCGATGATCATCAGCGCGCCCTGGCCCAGAATCTCCCGCGCGCTCTTCAGGAACGCCTGGGCTTCGTGCGGCTCGAAATTGCCGATGGTCGAGCCCGGGAAGAAGCCGACCTTCGGCGGCGAGGCGACTGCGGACGGCAGTTCAAACGGCGCAGTGAAGTCTGCGGCGACCGGATGGATGCCGAGCGAGGGGAAATCCCGCCGCAAGCCGTTTGCCTGCCCCTGAAGGAAATCTCCTGAGATGTCGACGGGCACGTAGGCGGCCAACCTGCAATGCTTCAGGAGCAGGCGGACCTTCGTGGTTGCGCCGGCGCCGAACTCGACCAGCGCCGCATGGTCCGGGATGATTTTCGCGATATCGCTGCCGCGCTCGCGCAGGATCGAGAGCTCGGTGCGCGTCGGATAATATTCCGGCAGACGTGTGATCGCCTCGAACAGCTCTGATCCCGTCGCGTCGTAGAAATACTTCGGCGACAGTTTTTTCGGCTGCTGCGACAGATCCTCGATGACGTCGCGGGCAAAGGCGGTGGTCTGTTCGTCAGGAAGATGGGCTTCGGCCAAAGCGCTGGCGTGCACATTCATGATACTCTCCTGAACGCGCATTCCGGCGCGCGGTTGTCGTCGGATGAGAACGCTAAAGCGCGATGGGATCGCGCTTTAGATTATTGTTGAGCATGATCTTTTCGGAAAACCGCCGCACACTTTGCGCTAACGCGGCCCTTCGGGTCCGGATCATGCTCTAGTCGTAGTCGGCGAGGCGTAATCCCGTGAATTGCCAACGGTGGTGCGGGTAGAAGAAGTTGCGATAGGTGGTACGGCTGTGCCCGTCCGGAGTTGCAAGCGAAGAGCCGCGCAGCACCAGCTGATTGACCATGAACTTGCCGTTGTACTCGCCAAGCGCGCCTTCCGCTGCGCGGTAACCGGGATAGGGCGAATATGAGCTGCGGGTCCATTGCCAGACGATGCCGAAGGCATCGTTGAGCTGACCGGCGCGGGCCGCGACCTCCCATTCCATCTCGGTCGGCAGGTGTTTTCCGGCCCAGCGCGCGAACGCATCCGCCTCGTAATAGCTGACGTGGCAGACCGGCGCGTTGGGATCGACCGGCTTGAGGCCGGCGAGCGTCATCATTTGCCAGCTGCCATCGATCTCGCGCCAGTGCCCCGGCGCCTGCCAGCCCTCGTTGCTGACCGCGGCAAAGCCGTCCATCAGCCAGAGCGGCGCGGCTCGGTAACCGCCGTCGCTCATGAAGGCGAGCCATTCGGCATTGGTGACGAGATTGCGCGCGATCCTCACGGGCCCTACGAGCGCGCGATGCGCCGGCTTCTCATTGTCGAAATGAAAGCTGTCGTCGGCGTGGCCGATACTGTGAATGCCTTCGTTCAGGGGCAGCCACTGCGCGCCAGTCTTGTTTGAGGTCGGGAAGCGCCAGTCGGGGTCGTAAGCAGGCAAGACCGGATTCTGCGCAAAGGCGTGCAGGATATCCGTGAACATCAGCTCCTGGTGCTGCTGCTCATGATTGAGGCCGACTTCGACCAGCGGGCCGATGGCGCGAAGCTTGGCCTCGTCCGCCTCGCGGAAGAATCTCACGACGGCGGCATCGACGTAGGTCCGATAGGCGGTGACCTGATCGGCGCTCGGCCGTGTGATGTCGCCGCGGCGATGCCGGGCGTGCCGTGGACCGGCAGTCACGTAATAGGAATTGAACAGAAATGCGAAGTCGGGATGGAAGGGCTCATAGCCCGGACAGTGTTCGCCGAGCAGAAACTGTTCGAAGAACCAGGTCGTATGAGCGCGGTGCCATTTCGTGGGGCTCGCATCCGGCATGGACTGGATCTGCTGGTCTTCTGCGCTGAGCGGGCCTGCGCGCCGCTCGGTCTCGCGGCGGACCGCCACAAAGGCATCCACCAGCGCTTCAGCCAAGCTGCCGGATTCGGAGAAAGGTGTGAGCGGGCTGGCCGTCGCGGAGGCTTGTTTCGTCACGGTCTTCTCCAGGTGGACAAGAGAACGTTGCAGACGTAGCTCGGTTCCAAGAGACAGGTTCGTCCTAGATAGGGCCTCCTTTACGGGATAAAAGTCCT
This sequence comes from Bradyrhizobium sp. CB82, assembly GCF_029714405.1. Lineage (NCBI taxonomy): Bacteria > Pseudomonadati > Pseudomonadota > Alphaproteobacteria > Hyphomicrobiales > Nitrobacteraceae > Bradyrhizobium > Bradyrhizobium sp. CB82. Next base: position 3,455,499 of record NZ_CP121650.1, read on the forward strand.
CCTCGGTGATGATATTAGAGCCATCAGGCTATGGCCCCGCCGGCCCTGAACTGGCAAGCCGGGTGCATGGCAGGGCTTCGTCGCCGCCATTTTACTTTGGATGTCCAATAGTTTGCGCTACATATAGGGCAGGTATCGGGTTAGATGGCTGAGCCGGCCCGAAGCGACGAGGGCTCCGCCCCGGAAGGACATGGATATGAGCATCGAGGAATTCATCGACAGCGAAGTGAAGTCGAACGACGTGGTTCTGTTCATGAAGGGCACGCCGCAATTTCCGCAGTGCGGTTTCTCCGGCCAGGTCGTGCAGATCCTCGACCATCTCGGGGTCGGCTATAAGGGCCTGAACGTTCTGGAGTCCGCCGAGCTGCGCAACGGCATCAAGGTCTATTCGAACTGGCCGACCATTCCGCAGCTCTACGTGAAGGGCGAGTTCGTCGGCGGCTGCGACATCGTGCGCGAGATGTTCCAGGCGGGCGAGCTGCAGCAGCTCTTCGCGGACAAGGGCGTTGCGGTCAACGCGGCGGCCTGATCCTTGGCGATGCTGACGCGCCGGATCGGTGGTGCGCAGCTCGAGATCATTGTCGCTGATATCACGACGCTCGGCGTTGACGCCATCGTCAACGCCGCCAACACGTCGCTCCTCGGTGGGGGCGGAGTCGATGGTGCGATCCACCGGGCCGCCGGCCCGGATCTCGTCGCCGAGTGCCGCATGCTCCACGGCTGCAAGACGGGTGATGCCAAGATCACGCGAGGCTACCGGCTGAGGGCGGCGCATGTGATCCACACCGTCGGACCGGTGTGGAATGGCGGCGCCCAAGGCGAAGACGATCTGCTCGCCTCCTGCTATCGCCGTTCAATGGAGCTCTGCCGCAAGCACGGGCTCGTTTCCGTGGCATTCCCGGCGATTTCGACCGGAATCTACCGTTTCCCGGCGGACCGCGCCGCGCAGATTGCGGTCGCGACCACGATCGAAGCTCTGGCTACGACCCCTTCGGTCACTCAGGTCATCTTCTGCTGCTTCTCCGAGAGAAGTGCTGTCTTGCATCGTGAGGCGCTGTTGGCGCACAGCGCCGGCGATTGACGATGAGGCTGGGCCGTCTTTCCGCCGAAGGACGGTTGGCCCTCCTACGTTGGCTGCTTGTCTGTGCTGGGCTCCTGGCATTCGCCGCGGTTGCAACGGCAGAGGACCTGCTTGCGGGCCGTGAACTCGATCCGCAGAAGCTTGCGCCCGTCTCCGACTATCTCCGTGGCGAGGTTACGGCCGGCAAAATTCCCGGCGCGATCCTGCTGATCCAGCAGCACGGCAAGCCCGTGCTGTACGAGAAATTTGGCCTGCGCAACGTCAAGACGGCGCAGCCGATGACGGACGAAACCATCTTCCGTTTCTATTCGATGTCGAAGCCGGTCACCTCGGTCGCGGCGATGATGCTGGTCGACGACGGCAAGCTTGCCCTCGACGACGCTCTTTCGAAATTCATTCCGGCCTTCGCCGACGTGAATGTCGGCGTTGCACAGCCCGATGGCAAGCTGGCACTCGAACGGCTGGCGCGGCCGATCACGATCCTCGATCTCTTGCGCCACACCTCCGGGATCACCTATGGCTTCTACGGCGACAGCCCCGTCCGCAAGCTCTATGCGAACGGGGGGCTGTTCGAAGGCGATCCCGACAACGCGGAATTCGTCGAACGGCTGGCGCGCCTGCCGTTGGCTGAACAGCCGGCGACGCTATGGGACTATGGCCACTCGATAGACGTGTTAGGGAGAGTGATCGAGGTCGTGTCGGGGCAGTCGCTCTATGGATTCGAGAAAGAGCGGCTGCTCGGTCCCTTGAGCATGCGCGACACGGCGTTCTTCGTTGCTGATGATGCCAAGCGTCCGCTGATCGCCGAACCTCTGCCCAACGATTGGTTCGACCGTCCCATCGCCGGCATCGGCGACTCGACCGTTGCGCGGCGCTGGGAATCCGGTGGTGCTGGCATGGTCGGCACCATCGGCGACTATGCGCGCTTTGCGCAGATGCTGCTCAATGGCGGCGAGCTCGACGGCCGACGCTATCTCAAGCGCGAGACGGTGGCGCTGATGGCGTCGGATCACATCGGGCCGGGGACCGGGATCGCGAGGGATAGCGATTTCGACTTTCCGGGCACCCAGAGTGGTTTTGGCCTGGGCTTCGCCGTACAGACCAGAGCGACAGCGCCGCTGCCCATCGGCGAATATCGCTGGGACGGCGTCGGCGGCACGTTCTTCTTCATCGATCCCGCCGACGACATGTTCGTCATCTGCATGATGCAGTCGCCGTCGCGGCGTGGGCCGATCCAGACTGAATTGAAGCGACTGGTCTACGAGGCGATGGGCCGCTAAAGCGCGATGCGATTGGCAAGGATCGTCATCGCGCATTAGCCTATTGTTTGAGCATGATCTCCGCGCAAACGCGTTCCGCGTTTGTCGCGAGGGAAAACCGCTGCACACTTTTCCGGATCATACTCTGATCACGCCCCGCGCACGATCTCGCGCACATGGCCGACCGCTTCCTCGATCATCGCAGCCGTTACGTCGAGATGCGTGCAGGCGCGGATGCGTCCGTCCATCATCGCGAGCATCACACCGCGCTGGCGCAAGGCGGCGACCATCTTGTCGCCGGAGACGCCGGCGCCGTCGGGCTTGAAGAACACGAGGTTGGTCTCGGGCTCCTGCACCTCGATGCCCGCGATCTGCGACAACCCGCGCGCCAGCGCACGCGCATTGGCGTGGTCATCCGCAAGTCGATCGACATGGTGGTCGAGCGCATAGATGCAGGCGGCCGCGCAGACGCCGGATTGCCGCATCGAGCCGCCGAGGCGCTGCTTCCACTGCCAGACCGCGTCGATGAACTCGCGCGAGCCGGCGAGCGCGCCGCCGATCGGTGCGCCCAGGCCTTTCGAGAAGTCGATCCAGGCCGAATCCCAGCCGGCCATCATGTCGCGCGCCGCGATGCCGGTGGCGACGGTCGCGTTGAGCAGGCGCGCGCCGTCCATGTGGGTGGCCAGCCCATTCTGCTTCGCGATCGCGACGATCTCGTCGAGCGCCGCCTTCTTCCAGATCGTGCCGCCGCCGATATTGGCGGTCTGCTCGACGCTGACCACCTTCTGCGGCGGCTGATAGCGCGTGCGCGGATGGAGCGCCTTGCGGAGGGTCTCCGGCGTGAACTGTCCGTCGGGCCCCTGGAGCTGCGTGATCTGGAAGCCGCCGAGCGCGGCATGTGCGCCGCCTTCGCGCGCGATAATGTGCGCGGTCTCATGCGCGAGGATCTCGTCGCCGGGACGGCAGTGCACCAGCGTCGCAGTGACGTTGCACATCGTGCCCGAGGGCATGAACACCGCGGCTTCCTTGCCGAGCAGGTCCGCAACGCGCTCGCAGAGCGCATTCGTGGTCGGGTCGTCGCCGACCTGCTCGTCGCCGACCTCGGCGCGCGCCATCGCCTCACGCATTGCGGGCGTTGGCCGCGTCTGCGTATCCGAGAGCAGGTTGATGCGGACGGGTGGTGCGTTGGGATCGGTCGGAGGAGGGGTGTAGAGCATGCGGCGCCTCTTGGATTGGGACGGCCCTTGTCGGGTCTCTTAAGCAAAAAGGCCCCGGTTTTGCCGGGGCCTTTCGAAGGTCGTTATCAGCGCGAATAGTACTCGACGACCAGGTGCGGCTCCATCTGCACCGGGAACGGCACGTCGGAGAGGCCGGGGATGCGCGCGTATTTCGCGGTCATCTTACCATGGTCGACTTCAAGATAGTCGGGCACGTCACGCTCGGCGAGCTGGCTCGCTTCGAGGACGTGGGCGAGCTGCTTGGAGGCTTCCTTGACCTCGATCACGTCGCCGACCTTGAGCTGATAGCTCGAGATGTTGACCTTGCGGCCGTTCACTTTGACGTGGCCGTGGTTGATGAACTGACGGGCGGCGAAGATCGTGGAGACGAACTTGGCGCGGTACACGACCGCGTCGAGACGACGCTCCAGGAGGCCGATCAGGTTCTCGCCGGTGTCACCCTTGAGGCGGCTCGCCTCGACATAGATACCGTGGAACTGACGCTCGGAAATGTTTGCGTAATAGCCCTTGAGCTTCTGCTTGGCGCGCAGCTGCACGCCGAAGTCGGAGAGCTTGCCCTTGCGGCGCTGGCCGTGCTGGCCGGGGCCGTATTCGCGGCGGTTCACGGGGCTCTTCGGGCGGCCCCAGATGTTCTGGCCCATACGGCGATCGATCTTGTACTTCGCCTCACTGCGCTTAGTCATCGCGTCCTCTTGATAGAGTTAGGTTGGTTTGAGGAAACGCGCCCTCCTGTGTGACCGGGAAACCCCGGCACCGACAGGTCCCATCCCCAAAGCTTCAAGGGACAAGACCACGGGTCGCGAAACGCTTCGCGGGCCGAAACCGGCCCGCGAGCAGGCGGCTTTTAGGGGAAATCGGGCCGTCCTGTCAATCTTTTACGTCGCCACAGCCCGGATCGGCTTGGGCTCGGCAGCCTGCCGGCTGCCGCGCAATTCGGCAGCGATTTCAGTGTTCAGGCCCTGTTCCAGCCGGGTCAGGACCCGGGCGATCGGGGCGGCATCGGTAATCCGGTGGTCCCAGCGAAGGACGACATTGATGGTCTGGTCCGGCTCGACTACCCCATAGCTCAGGATGAACGGTCCTGGCGTGATGGCGTGGAGTTCTCCCCCGCCATAGGCTGCAACCGAGGTGACCGAATAGCTACCGAAAAAGCTGGCGCGCTGACGGCCGAAATTGAGGCCGACCAGCCACGCCAGCCGGCGCAGCGGCAGTGGCAGGCGCATCGCCAGCATCATCTTGCGAACCATCGGCACGTCCTGCAGCGGAGCCTCCTTGGCGTGCCGGATCATGGCGTCGATCTCGGCCAATGGCAGGGCGTCCGGGCCGGCAATCCTTTGCGCTACCACACATTCCTCGCCGTCCACGACGCGGGCGATCGCCACCATCGCCACGCTTTTGGGCAGCTCATAGAAGGTCGGCCACGGCCATTTGGCATAGAGGGTGCGCAGGATCGGCTCGTCCCGGGCGACGAGCGCGAAGGCCTTGACGAAGATTGCGGCCCAGCCAGCCGGCAGCTTTGCGCCGGCGCGGGCCTCGAGCAGGGGGCGAATCTGAAGCGGCCGCGACAGCGAGACGAAGGGAACGCCCATCGAGGCGTGCATGAGGTCGAAGACCATGCGCCGCAGCAGCGAGATTTTTCTGGGTGTACCGCGCATCGTCCTCGGGTTTCCGCGGGCTCGAATAGGTGTGGCGAGTCACTCGTTCGCCCGCCGCACTGATCTAGCACGAACCAGTCCGGTTGGAGCCAGCGGGTTCATGAATCACGGTTTTCTCAGGTTCAGAAGAAGGTTCAAGAATTTCGGTAAAATAATGTCTCTTCAATGCTTTAAATGGTTAATTTGATGTAACCTGCAACCGAGCTTGAGAACCGCTCGAAAGGGCAATCTATCGCCTGATCCCCTCGAACGCTGCCATGATGCCGCGCTGGAACAGCGACCAGTCGAAGCCGAGAGCGATGGCGCGGTAACCGCGGTCGATCAGGCGGTTGGCCTGATCGGCGGTGCGCGCCACCCCGCCGATCGGCACGCCGCTCCTAAGGATGCCGGCTTCGGCCCGGGCGACGAGGTCCGACAGCTCTGGGTCGTCCATTTGGCCGCGCTTGTTGATGGAGGTGGCAAGATCGCCAGGACCGATCACCGCGATGTCGATGCCGGGCGTTGCCATGATCTCGTCGATACGGTTGACCGCCTCGACATGCTCGATGGTGATCATGCAGAGCATCTCGTCGTCGGCTGAAGCCATGTAGTCGGGCATCGACTGGCCCCAGCGGAACGGCGCATGGAAGGGACCCCAGAGACGATCGCCGCGCGGCGGATAGCGCACGCTGCGCACCGCCTTCTCGGCTTCCTCGCGGCTCGTGATCATCGGGAAGTTGATGCCGAAGGCGCCGATGTCCATCGGGGCCTTCGCAAGCCAGGGCTCGTTGGCAGCGATCCGCACCAGGGGCGTGCATGGCGTGCCGGTGGTGGCTGATATCATCGCATGCGCTTCGGTGAGGCCGATCGGCCCGTGCTCGAGATCGACGATGATCCAGTCGAGCGAGCGCGCCATGATCTGCACCGTCTGCACGCTCGGAATGGTTGCGATCGCCCCGAAGGCGGGACGGCCTTCGCGCCAGAGCTGGCGGAGACGGTTGAGCGGCGTTGGTGTGGCTGACATGGCCAGAACCTGCGGGGATAGGGGCGACGCAACGTAGCAGTGTGCCAGCGAAGCGAAAAGTCAGGCCGGGACGCGCCCGCCGAAGAATGGCGTCAGCGCAGGGCCGAGCCCATGCGCACGGCGGGACGTAAAGATCATTTCCGCACCAGTCGGCGCAATCTGCGCGGAGCGCGGGCCGAGCAGGTCCGAGACGCGGCGCGCGATCGCGGGTGCCGGGTCGATCCAGTCCACCGGCCAAGGCGCAAGCTTGGTCAGCCGGTCGAGCAGCAGCGGATAGTGCGTGCAGGCGAGCACGATCGTGTCGGTGCGCGCGGTCGCGTCGCCGGCATTGCCGACGAAGCAGGGTTTCAACTCGGCCAGGATATCGCCGTCGCTGACTGCATTGCCGCCGAGCGCAGCCTCCGCGAGCGAGGCGAGTTCGGGCGAGCCGACCAACGTCACCTCGCAGCCTTGTGCGAAATCACGGATCAAGGCGCGCGTGTATTCGCGCTTCACGGTGCCCTTGGTGCCGAGCACAGAGACGCGCCGCGTCTTCGATTGCGCGCAGGCCGGCTTGATCGCCGGCACCGTGCCAACGAAGCGCACGGAATAGGCCTCGCGCAAATGCGACAGCACCAGCGTGGAGGCGGTGTTGCAGGCGATGACGACGAGATCGGGATCGTGCGTATCGATCAGCTCGCCCATCAGAGGCACCACGCGGGCGATGATCTCGTCCTCGCTGTGATGGCCGTAGGGAAAGAAGGCGTCGTCGGCGACGTAGACGTAATGTGCGTCGGGACGCGCCGCGACGACCTCGCGCAGCACGGTAAGCCCGCCAAGGCCGGAATCGAACACCAATATCGTCGGGGACTCTGCCACTTGGTTACCCTAGCCCTGCGATGGTTACCAATCGGTTTTTGGGGCCCTTTTGCGGCGGAAGCCGGCGGAACACGATTTTGAACGATTCAAATCGCCTCGATCACGCTCGCTCGCTATCAGATCGCGGCATGCTGCGCCGCACTTGGGGACATCCGCAAAATTCGGGGGAGCCGACATGATCAGGAACACGCCCGCCGGCTGGGGCAGTATCTCCCGCGGGTTTCACTGGATCCTCGCGGCGGCGACCATCGGGATGATCGGCTTCGGCTGGTGGGTCAACCACGTGCCGGCCAGGCCCGACCGCTTCTTCTACCGCTCGATCCACGCCGATATCGGCTATGTGGTCCTGCTGCTCACGATCCTTCGCCTGCTCTGGCGTGTCGGCAACCTGACGCCGGCGCTGCCGGACGACAGCCGTCCCTGGCAGAAGATCGCCGCACGCATCAGCCACGCCGCGCTCTATCTCATCACGATCATGGTCGCGATGCTCGGCTGGGCCCATTCCGGCGCGCATGCGCCCGATTACTCCAGCTTCTTCGGCCTGTTTCACGTGCCGCAATTCACCTCTCCCGACCGCGAGGCAGCGCGCGCCTATGAAGATCGCCACATCCTCTTTGCCTACGTGTTGCTGGCGCTGATCGTGGTTCACATCGCAGCCGCCGCCTGGCACCACTACATCCGCCGCGACCGCGTCGCGGTACGGATGCTGACGGAGGAAGCGAAGGCGGGATAAGCGTGCCGCAATGACGGAGAGTGGGCAGCGCCATCGCTCTTTTGGGGCGAGCGCTTTGACGGCATTTCAAATGGGTTGCCCGACGCGTCGGTTGGATCCTCGCGCGAACGGCTGACTGCTCTACGCGATCCGGTTCGTGGTCGCCGCGCGTTCCGCCTTGAGCTGCTCCTGCAAGCGCGAGATGTTTTCGAGCAGGCGCTGGCTGGCGAGGACGAGAAAGTAGTAGCCGAATTGCGGATCCTGGAAGTAGATCTCGAGCAACCGTTCATAGGTGATGGTCAGCACCTGGCCGTCCTCGATGCACTCCACCGTTCCGGTCCGCTGGTTGTTCGGTGTCAGGAAGCCGAGCTCCCCCATCAGGCGGCCAGGCGGGATCTCGATGTTGATCTCCTTGACCAGAAATTTGCCGGTCACCGTCAGGAACATCTCGTTGGCGGGGTCGTGTATTTTGAAGAGTGTGTCACCACGGCGGTATTTGCGCTCGGTCATGAAGGGTTTGAGCCATTCCATCGACATGTCGCCTTGCGTCGCGTGGCGCGCCTTCTTGACGAGCTTGAGCATCTGGCGGAGGCGAACGCCGTTGATCGGGACCAAGAGAAGATAGAGCAGAAAGGTCGAGGTGTTGCCGGACAGCAACCCATAGACGGCGAACAACGCGCAGCCGATCATGTTGGCAACCCGCAGCGGCACCATCGTCTGCATCAGAAGCGTCGCGACGAAGAAGATCGCGCCGACGACTGCGAACAGATTGGCCAGCGTGATGTTGGCCAGGAAGATTTCCAGGAGCCGGTTGAACAGGGCATCGTAGGTGATGTTGTTGGGGTCGAGGCCCATCTGCATCAGGATCTTCGCGACCCTGAAATTGTCCGCAGCCGTATCGAGAATACGGTTCAAAATCGACGAGATATCTGCGCTGGACGCCATCATGTTTCCCCACGCCTCAAGCCGTCGGTGCTTCCGGATACGGATAATCGAAACCGATAACGATCGTTTGAGTAAGATGACCTGCGGATTCGATGCAAGCGGCCAATTCTAGCCCGCGCGGCGGTTTCGGCAATTGTCCACTCGTCGGGACCGAAAATCCGGTCTGGCCGGGTGGGGGGAACGGACCCCATTCGACGCCGTTAGCACCGAAAGCAATGTCCGGTGAGCCGTCATGTCCGATTCTTGCGACTATTTTCGTGAGCACGCGATCGTGGCCACCCGAAAGGCGCGCGCCTTGCCGGCGGGTCCGGCAAAGCGCAAGCAGCGAACCGTCGCGCGCGTCTATCATCTCTTGTCCAGGGAGGCGGCGTTCGCGCCCAATATCCATCATCTGGATGAGTTTCGCGCGGCGCAGCGCCTGGAGCGGCAGATCACGGGCACCGGTTGACCGCCGGGAGACTTGTGATGGCTTCCCGACCGACGAGCAGATTCGCGTACGTGCCCACCAGCTCTGGGAAGAAGCCGGCGGCCACGCCGACGCATTCCGGCACGGTGCCGAGCGCGCGCTCGCCGAGGTCGACGACGGTCCGCAGGAAATTGACCAAGCCGACGCCCACCAACCAGCCTGGCTGAGCCGGCGCAGCAGCCTTTGACGACGTGGAGCGGTCGTCGGCGCCGTCTGCTGCAATAGTGTGCAAGGTTCGATGACAGCCTGACGAAACGAACGGCAAATTTGCAGTCTGGAAATCCGCGCCTCGACCGTTATGCTCGTTGCGCGGCCGGCTCCGCGCCGCGGGGGGAATGGCATGCGCACAACATCGGTCGGCGTCGTTCGCATTGCCACCAAAGGGCCGGGCGATGTGGCGGGCCTTTTGGGGATGATCGAGCAGGGCGAGATCGATCCGCAGGCGATCCTCGCGATCCTGGGCAAGACCGAGGGTAATGGCGGCGTCAACGACTTCACGCGCGAGTACGCCGTGGCCGCACTCTGCATGGCGCTGGCGCCGCATGTCGGGCTCGAGCCTCATCAGGTCGAGCAGCGCATCGCGTTCGTGATGTCCGGCGGCACCGAAGGCGTGCTCAGCCCGCACATCACCGTTTTCACGCGCCAAAGCATCGCGATGGCGCCGGCTGGCCTTGCGGGAAAGCGGCTCAGCATCGGTATGGCACAGACCCGTGATTTTTTGCCCGAGGAGCTCGGTCGCAGCGCGCAGATCGAGCAAACTGCGAAAGCGGTGGTATCAGCCATGGCGGATGCCGGCATCACCGAACCGACGGATGTGCATTTCGTGCAGATCAAATGCCCGCTGCTGACCAGCGACCGTGTCGAGGCGGCCTCAGCGCGCGGCAACACAACCGTGACAACAAGCGCCTACAGCTCGATGGCCTATTCGCGCGGCGCCTCCGCGCTTGGCGTCGCGGTGGCGCTCGGCGAGATCGAGGGCGTGATCCGCGACGAGGACGTGCTGCGGCGGTTCGATCTGTTCTCAAGCGTCGCCTCGACGTCGGCTGGGATCGAACTGATGCACAACGTCGTCATCGTGCTTGGCAACTCGGTAACTTCGGCGAGCCCGTTCGAGATCGGTCATGCCGTCATGCGCGATGCTATCGACGCGGCTGCCGTGATCGAGGCGCTCGCAAGCGTGGGGCTAAAGGGCGGATCGACGGCGGAAGCGGGCCGCGAGCTCGTCAACATCTTCGCCAAGGCGGAGGCCTCGCCGAACGGCAGCGTCCGCGGCTTTCGTCACACGATGCTGGAGGATACCGATATCAGCGCGACACGGCATGCCCGCGCTGCCGCTGGCGGCCTGATCGGCGGGCTTGCTGGAACCGGCGCCGTCTACGTCTCCGGCGGGGCCGAGCATCAGGGGCCTCCGGGCGGCGGCCCCGTTGCCGCCATCGTGCGGATCGCCGATGATTCCGATTGAGCGCAGCGGAGGGAGTATCCCCGCGCTCATCGGTGTTCGGCCGGCTGACGGCGGCCAATGTAACGCGTTCACTTCGCGGCGCTGTTCACGCTACGATGCTGGATCGACACGGGAGCCGAAGTGAGCGTCGGCCCGGAGGCGCTTACGAGATCACTGCGCAGTGATGGCGAAGCCGCGTGAAGGGCGAAGATAATGGCAATCTGGGTCCGGTTCTGAAGGCGGTATTTGCGCATGATGTTGCCGATATGCGCGCGAACCGTATTTTCGGAGATCTTGAGCTCGTAGGCGATGTTCTTGTTCTGCATGCCGCGGGCAATCAGCATCATGAGCTCGCGCTCACGCGGCGTCGGTGTAATCGGTACGCTTGTAGTCATGACCAACTCCTCCCTGGCCTGAAGGTTCATTCGATCGCCCCAGCATTCTCACTCCACCTTGAGCGCTTCGATCGGACTGAGCTTGGAAGCCATGTGGGCGGGATAGAACCCGAAGATCACACCGGTCATGGCTGAAAATCCAACGGCAAGGCCAATCGACCGCATGTCGATCGCAGTGATCCAGCCGGCCAATCGCGCCACCGTCATCGACAGCGTGATGCCGCCGACGACACCGATGGCGCCACCAAGAAGACAAAGGACGAGAGCTTCACAAAGAAATTGCAAACGAATATCGCGCATCCGGCCACCGAGGGCGCGGCGAATTCCGATCTCTCGGGTACGTTCAGTGACGGAAACGATCATCACGTTCATGATGCTGATGCCGCCGACGAGGAGCGAGACCGAGGCGATCGCGAACAGCAGCAGCGCCACGGTGCGGATGGCGCCCTGTTGCGCCTCCATGGCGGCCGCGGGATCCTGCACCTTGAAATCGTCGGCCTGGCCGGCGGGAATCCTGTGTCGTTGCCGCAGCAGGCCTTCGATCTCGCTGATCGCGCCCGCCATCTGAGTATCGGAGGCGACCTTGACGAGGATATAGGCGATGGCGTCCCGGTTGATACCGCTTGCGCTGCCGAGAAAGCGCAGCTTGGCCGTGGTCAGTGGGACGAAGGCGACATCGTCCTGCGAGGGCCCCTTGCGATCGAGCACGCCGATGACTTCGAGCGGGACCTGCATGATCCGGACTTGCGCGCCGATCGGATCGTCGCCCAGCGCGAACAACTCTTTGGCGGCGGCACTGCCGAGAATGACAACCTTCGCGGCGCTCGCTTCCTCGGCCGTGGAGAAGTATCGACCGGACGACAATTGCCAGTCGCGCACCATGAAGTGCGATGTGGTCGTGCCGTTGATCGTGGTGTTCCAGTTCTTGCTTTCCCGGATGACTTGCGCTGTGCCCGAGACCGAACCTGCCGCGGTCTGGATCTCCGGAATCTGATCGAGGATCGCCTGCACGTCGCCCTCGGTCATCGTCAGCTTGGTGCCGGCCTTCATGCGAACGGCACCCTGCTGGACCGCGCCCGGCATGATCATCAGCACGTTGGAGCCGATCGAACGGATCTGTTCCTCGACGCGAAGTTGTGCGCCCTTGCCGATGGCGAAGACGGTGACGATCGAGGCCACGCCGATCACGATGCCCAGGATGGTCAGGATGCTGCGCAGCGGGTTCAAGCGCAGCGCATGAAGGGCGGTCTGAAGGGCCTGATATGCCGTCATGATGCCCAGACCTTTTTCGGCATTGGATCACGTATCTCATCCGCGACGACCTCGCCGTCATGCAGGCGGATGGTTCGTTCGCAGCGCGCGGCCACGCTGGAATCGTGCGTGATCATCACGATGGTCTGGCCGCCGTCGTGGAGAGCGTCGAACAGGGCCAGAATCTCGGCGCCGGTCCGGCTGTCCAGCGCGCCGGTCGGCTCGTCCGCGAGCAAGATCGCAGGCGATGCGACGAGGGCCCGCGCGATCGCGATACGCTGCTGCTCGCCGCCGGAGAGCTGTCGCGGAAAATGCCGCGCCCGGTGCAGCATGCCGACCGCCTCAAGGCACTGTTCGGCACGCAGCATCCGCTGCTTGTGGCGGATGCCGCCATAAACGAGCGGCAGCGCCACGTTCTCGAGCGCATTGTGGCGCGCGAGCAGATTGTAGGATTGGAACACGAAGCCGATGCTGTGCGCGCGCAATTCGGACCTGCGGTCATCAGGCAGGTCGGCGACGTCGCCGCCTTCCAGGAGGATCTCGCCCTCGCTCGGACGATCGAGTAGTCCGATCATGTTCATCAGGGTCGATTTCCCTGACCCCGAAGGGCCCATGATGGCAAGGCTTTCGCCGCGCCGGATGTCGAAGCTGACGTCGCGCACCGCGGTCACCGCGACACCGTCGGTCCGGTAGGTGCGACAGACCGATCTGAGGCTGACGAGTGCGGGGAGGGCTGTCATGACCCGAACCTTATTCCAAGCAGTTCCATGCCCGCGGGCCGGATCGCCTGACCGACCGCCACCTGGCTGCCTTCGGTCAGGTCGCCGCTTTTGAGCGCGACCTGTTCGGCGCCGTCGGTGCCGACCGTGACAGCGATGCGCTTGAGTGAGCCCGTAGACGTGCGCAGCCATACGCCGTCCCGGCTTTGGGTTGTGGACGGCTGCGTGCCGCTCGGCTGGAAGCGGAGCGCCGCGACCGGCACCTTCAGAACGTCGTCCTGGCGGTCGATCACGATCTTGACGAGCGCGGTCATGCCGGGAAGCAGCGCGCCGTCGAGATTGGAGGTCGACAGCACGACGGTATAGGTGACCACATTTTGCTGCGTCTTGGGCGCCTTGCGGACCTGCCGCACGACTGCCTCGAAGCGGCGGTCCGGATAGGAATCGACCGTGAAGTGCGCGCGCTGGCCGGCGGCGATGCGTCCGATATCTGCCTCGTCGACCTGGGCGTGGATCTCCATGTCCTCGAGCCGGTGCGCCACCAGGAAGGCAGTTCGCGCCTCAAGACCGACCGCGAGCGTCTGTCCCTCGTTGATGAACCGGCCGACGACCACACCGTCAATCGGAGAGCGGATGATGGTGCGGTCGAGATCGGCCTCGGCGGCGCGGAGAATGGCCTCCTTCTCCGGCACGGCTGTCCTCGCCTGCTGGAGCTCGGCCTCGATCCGGCGCACGTCGGCGGTGGCACCTTCGACGGCGTAGGCGTTCAGGGTCACGAGAACCTCCGCCTCGCGCTCCTGTGCGAGGCGCGCGGTGAAATCGGTCTGCGCGTCCTCGACCGTCGTGGTCGCTACCACGTTCTGCGACTGTAACGCCAGTTTGCGCTGGAGCGTCCGCTGCGCCGAAGCCTTGACCGCCTGGGCGCTGTCCAGTTTGGCCGCCAGCACCGCCCTTGTGCCCTTCGCATTCTCAAGGTCGATCTTGCCGCGGTCGAGCTTGGCTTGCTCCAGCTCGACATTGGCGCGCGCCATCTCGACCGCCGCCTTGGCTTCGTCGACCTTGGCCGCAAAGCTCCGCGGGTCGATCTGTGCCAGCGGCTGGTCCTTCCGCACATTGTCGTTGAAGTCGACGTGGACCTTCGAGATCTGCCCCGACAGTTGCGATCCCACTTCGATCGTCTTCACGGGCTGAAGCGCGCCGGTGACCGTGATCGTCTGTTCGATGCTGCCGCGCTGGATCGAGGCATAGCGGAACATCGGCGGGTCGGAGCCGATGGTCGGAGCTTCCTGCACGGCGGGCAGGATGGTCTGCGTGGTTGCGCGATAAGCGTGTCCGGCTCGGTTCGCGATCCACGTGGCCGAAGAGCGCATACCGGCGGGATCAATGGCAAAACCCGCCGAAAATGCGGAAACGCCACCCAGCGCAATGAGGATCGGCACAAAACGCATATTGAAACCCCGGCCTTATCAAAAAAGAAGACCGTCATGCACAATTTCGCGCACAGGTAGTAATTTCCGTGCTCTCGCTTGACGGTCAAGCAATATGTCGCCGGTGTTAGGTCTCTGGACGTGTGCGCTCCCTGAAACAAACGTCAAGTTGTGAGTCGCCGAACCGCCACTTTTAGGATGGTGCATATACTCCGGGACTCGATCCGGACTCGGAATCGATCTTTCTCAATCACTAATTGCAAGATGTGTTATGGTGTGGAGGGGTATGGGCCGGGCGGAGCATACTGATTTCTGTTCGTGGATGAGAGCGCGCCATGAGCACACGGGCGACACGGCAGCGGCTTCAGCACATTCGTCGCACGGAAGCCCGTGCTTCCGCATTCGGCGTGCTTTGTCATCTCTGCCGCGATAGTGCGATCTCGCTGACGATGAGAGATCTCCGTCAAATGCGGACCAGTGACGCGGTGCGCCGTTCGCCCGTGGGGGCGACGCTATCGATTTTCTTTTTGCCAAGAAGAAGCAAACGCAGGAAGTGTGAACTGGCCCGCAGATGTCACGACGCTGAATTAGTATGAATGTTTGATTGTATCGAGGAGCTGGGGCCCGTCGGTTCTCGCGAGATTACGACTCAATTTTCAAATCTGGAGTCTCTGTGCCATGAGTACGAGCCCGGCAACGATTTATGTGATTGACGATGATGAGCAAATAAGGACATTGCTTGGAAATCTCTGCCATGACGCCGGACTTGAAGTGAAGCTGTTCGGTTCGACAGACGAGTTCTCGGCGGAGCAACTCTCCAATGGCCCATCGTGCCTGGTGCTCGACGTTCGCTTTCCTGGGACCTCGCCGACCGGGCTCGATCTGCAGCGAACGCTGGCCGACTCCGGGGTCCCGGTTCCGATCGTGTTCATCAGCGGTCATTCCGATATCCGCGTCTCCGTGGAGGCGATGAAGCGCGGAGCGGTGGAATTTCTGCCCAAGCCGTTTCGCGAGCAGGAGTTTCTCGACGCGGTGCGGCTCGGCGTGGAGCGCGACCGCAGGCGGCTGGAGCGCGAGCACGTCGTGCGCGAAGCTCGGCGGCGCTTCGAGGAGCTGACGGTGCGCGAACGCGACATATTGCTGCTGATGGCGGAGGGACTCGTCGCCAAGCAGATCGCGGCCAGGCTGAATGTCAGCGAAGTGACGGTGAAGGTGCACCGCGCGCGCATGATGCGGAAGCTGCAGATGCGCTCGCCGATCGAGGTTGTGAGGCTCGTCGACAGCATCAGGCCGGACGTTGCGACGATGCGTCAGCGCGCCGGTGCATCGAACGGAGCCGAAGTCACGCGCGGCATCTAGTCCGTCCGGACTAGCATGAACCTCAGTCTATCAAGCGCCCCGTCGACGGTTCACAGTATCCCGCATGATGTCGCAGAGTTTTGCATACGACATCGCTAACCTTGGCACGAAAGGGATACTCCATGCGTAAGTTGATTCTCGCTTCCGTCGCACTGATCGCACTCACCGCCGGCGCCCGCGCCGACAATACCGCGACCACCTTCCAGATCGGCCTCGCAAATGGTTCCTCCGTGAACCAGCAGGGTCACGTGAACGACAGCTCGACCACGACTCAGGTCGGCTTCGTTAATGGTGCGCTCACGCTGCAAGGCACGACCACGCCTTCGCTCAACAACACCAGCACGGTGACTCAGGTCGGCGCCGCGAACGCGGCCGCTACCGGCCAGGTTGCGACCGGCAACAACACCAGCTCGATCGGCCAGTTCTCGATCGGCGGCGCGCCGAACAACTTCGCTGCCGTTGGGCAGATCGGCGGCGGCGTCAACCTGAGCGGCATTGTGCAGCACTAAGCCAGCCCCGTACCTCCCTGGGCGCGTCACAGCGCCGGCGCGCCCGGGCCATGCTCCGAATTATTGCGATCACGCCTGTTGATGAAACGGCGGATCGACCAGTTGCTACTACGGAGGAATTCACATGCGGATCAATTATCTAGTCGCGACCGCCGTCATGTTCGGTGCGTTGACCTCTGTCGCTGCGAAAGCCGACAACACCGCCAGCGTGTTGCAGTTCGGTACGGCGAATTCTTCGTCTACAACGCAGACCGGCCCGGTGAACAACACCGCGACGACGCTGCAATTCGGTGCGAACAACCAGGCGACGAGCGTGCAGTTGGGATCACTATCGTCGGTCAATTCGGCGACGATCGGACAGGGCGGCACGATGCCTACCGCGACCAACAATGCTGCGGTCGGTCAGGTCGGCGGTGCCAACACGAGCCTGATCGGTCAGATTGGCTTGAACAACACTGCCGCCGTCGGCCAACTCGGGATCCTGAACGGCTCCACGATTCTGCAGGCAGCTCCGTGACCTGAGGTCCTGCCAAGATCTCGGCAACAATATGGAGGCATGTGATGAACAAGCATCTTCTGATCGCTGCGATGGCAGTCCTCATCTCTTGTTGCGCAGCGAACGGCCCGGCGAAGGCGCAAAGCGCCGACATCAAGACGATCGTCTCGGTCAACGGGCCGCCAGTCGTCTTGAACCAAAGCAGCTCGACCAACATGGCCGGCATTTTCATGATCGGTGGCACGACCAGCGCGACCGTCACCCAGACCGGAACCAACAACGCCACCGGCGTGCTGCAGTTCGGCGGGACCAACGGCGCGGCGGTCGGTCAAACCGGAGCGTTGAACGTCACCTCAGTTGGGCAATTGGGTCAATTGAGCAATAGCAGCGCGGTGGCCCAGGCCGGCGGCATCAACCTTTCGAGCATCACTCAGATTGGACATTGAGTCTGGAACTCCGATCTGAAGGCGTTTACATTCCGGAGCGTCAGGGGGCGGCCATGAAATGGAGTGCTCAAGCCTCGATTTTCGCCGCACTCTTGGCCTCCGCGATCGGCGGGAGCTCGGCGGCATCAGCGGGCTCGATCAAGACCAGCCTATCGACGAGCGCGATCGATATCGAGACTGTGCTTGCCTCCGGCAATGATCCGGGCGCGGTGCAGGTCAAGGAAAGCAGTCAATTCAATTTCGCGAGGGTCATCGAGCTCGGTGGCACGAGTCCGTTCGATGCCACGATCATCCAGACCGGAACACAAAACTATGCCAGCGTCTACCAGACTGGCAGCACGACCAGCGCCGCAATCGGTCAGTTTGGCGCGAGCAATACCGCCGAGGCCACGCAGCTCGGCAATGCCACCGGCGCGCTTCTCGTCCAGGTTGGTGAGATGAACAAGGGAACGGTCAGTCAGTTCGGCCGCTTCAACTGGGCAGGCATCTTCCAGTTCGGGCGGTGATCGGAAGAGGCGCGTCATGAAGCTCATTCTGTTTGCAGCAGGAGTGGCGATGATGATGTCTGGTGGAACGGGACCGGTGTCGGCAGGCGGCAGTGATGGAGACGGTCACACGACGATCGTCCAGGACGCCAACGGCCAGACGGTGATCACCCAGAGCGGCGATCCCGCCCGGGCCGAGGTGCGCATCGTGAAAGAGCCCGGACGGACGACCGTCTACCGCAAGAGCGGCGGCAACACCGCCGTCGTGACCCAGAGCACGGATCCGGCGGACCTTCCACCGAACCTGGGCGAATGGTTGCAAGGCCTGTCCGGACGGTGAAGGCCGGCATCCCGCGCCTACCGGCTCGCGCCGTTTGGCTCCACGACCTGCTGCTCGACCAGCGTCAGACCTCCGGGCAGTGCCGCGGAGAGCAGCTTGTTGGCGACGCTGCTGGCCTCTTGAACCGTGAAGTTTCCTGAAATCTGCCCTTGGCCACCGGTGATCAGCTCGCGGATGACGGGCGCCGAGAGCACCTTGTCGTCGAGCACCGGGTGCAGGCGGCCACCGGAATGCAACGGGCGGGGTGCCTAGGCGCCGGAACCCGCCTGTCGCTGGGACGTTGGGCCATCGCCCCTGTTCATCCCTGAGTATCCGGAGGCCGTGATGGAGCATCTTCGCTATCCCAATGAAAGCGGCGAATATCGTGCGGCTCGAAACGCGCTTCTCGAGGAGGAGATGGCGCTCCGTGCACAGATCGAGGCCGTCGCGGCCAAACGTCGCGCGCTGCCGCTCGGCGGCGAAGTGCCCGAGGACTACCTGTTCGAGCGGATCGGTAAGAACAGCATGCCGGAAAAGGTGAGGATGTCCGAGCTGTTCGGGCCGAGCAACACGCTTATCCTCTACAGCTTCATGTACGGACCCGAACGCGCGCTGCCATGTCCGGGTTGCACGCATCTGCTCGATGGTCTCGATGGTACGGCAAGGCATGTCGGCCAGCGCGCCGCGATGTATATCGTCGCCAAATCGCCGATAGCGCGCCTTGTGGCCTGGGCTCACGAGCGCGGCTGGAATCACCTGCTGCTGCTCTCGACGGCCGGCAATTCCTACGACGCCGATTATTTCGGCGATACCTCGAAGCTGTCCGCGGGCATGCGTGGCCAGCACCGCGTGCCGGACAACGAGAACTGGGACGAGACGATCTTCAACGTGTTCAAGAAAAGCGACGGAGCGATCAGACACAGTTGGGGCTCCGAGATGGCCTATGCGCCGTCCGCGCCAAATCAGCACCACCGTGCCGGTGATCTCGTCGACCCGCTGTGGGGCCTCCTGGACATGACCCCGGAAGGCCGCGGCGATTTCTTTCCCAAGGTGAACTACGACTAACCGGCCGCGTTCCGAACCGCCACAATGGAGGGATTCCGCTGGCTGAGTGCGCCTGTCTGTCGCCGGTGAGCAATCCGGGCATGGACGGGGGCCCGATCATCGATCATTCTGTCCGCTCTTGATCCGCGCGGGCGGATCGAGCCCCGCCTGAAAGCAAACTTCAAACAAGCCAGGCGCGGGCACCAGTCATGAGGGAGGACGAACGGAATGGCGGGCATTCACGCGCTCGATCGGATCATCGGCGAGGACTATCCGGAATTGGCCACGGACGAGCAGGTCCGGACGCTGGAGCGGGTGCCTTACGCCGAGCGTATCGCGGCCGAAAGCACCTATGATGCGATCAGGCTCGGGGCGGCCCGGAATCCCGATGCGCCGGCAATCCAGTTCCTGCCCAATGCCGATCCCGCTGATGCGCCGCTGGTCATCTCTCACCGGGATTTCGTCGCGCGCGTCACGCAGGCCGCCAACATGTTTCACGCGCTGGGAGCAGGCAAAGACGACGTCATCAGCTTCATGCTGCCGCTCCTGCCCGATGCTTTCGTGACGCTGTTCGGCGCGGAGGCCACGGGCATCGCCAATCCCGTCAATCCGCTGCTGGAGCCGCATCAGATCGCGGAGATCCTGGAGGCCGCCAACACCACGATCCTGGTCACGCTCGGCCCGATGCCCGGCACCGATATCTGGCAAAAGGTCGAGCAGATCCGCCCGTCATTGAAACGCCTCAAGGCGATCGTGCAGGTCGGCGGCGGCGATCCCGCGAACGGCATCTTCGCGTTCAACGATCTCATGAAGCAGCAGCCGGCGGACCGGCTCGTCAGCGGTCGCAAGATTCCCGGCAGCGATATCGCGGCCTATTTCCATACCGGCGGCACCACCGGAACGCCAAAGCTCGTGCGTCACACCCATGCCAATCAGGTCTATCAGGCCTGGGCTCTCAACCTGCTCCTGAAGTCGAAGCCCGGCGGCAATCTCCTGTTCGGCATGCCGCTGTTTCACGTCGGGGGCTCGCTGACGCAGGTGCTGACGACGCTCGCGGGCGGTGGCTGCCTCGTGGTGCTGTCGCCGTCCGGCTGGCGCAATCCCAATGCGGTGAAGAACATCTGGCGGCTGGTCGAACGCTTCAAGCCGGAGGCGCTGTCGAGCGTGCCGACCGTGCTTGCGGCGACGCTCGCGGTGCCGCCGGGTGGTGCCGACATTTCGAGCCTGAAATTTGCCGCCGGCGGCGGCTCGGCGATCCCGGTCGCGGTCGGCTCGGCGATCCAGGACAAGCTGAAGCTGCCGGTGGTCGAGGTCTACGGCATGACCGAGACCTCGAGCGTGCACACCATGGCCTATCCGGACCGCCCCATCCGCCTCGGCTCGGTCGGCCTGCCGATGCCTTACGCCCGCGTGCGCATCGTCAAGCTCGACGTTGAGGGGCGGCTCGAGCGCGACTGCGCCGTGGACGAGATCGGCGTCGTGATTATGGCCGGGCCCGGCGTATTCGGCGGCTATCTCAACGATGCCCATAACGAGGGCGCGTTCGTCGACGAGATCTGGGTCAACTCTGGCGATCTCGGCCGCCTCGATGCGGACGGCCATCTATGGATCACCGGCCGCGCCAAGGATCTTGTGATCCGCGGCGGCCACAACATCGATCCCGCACCGATCGAGGAGATCATGTTCCAGCATCCGGCCGTCGGCTTTGCCGCCGTGGTCGGCCAACCCGACGCCTATGCCGGCGAACTCCCCGTCGGCTATGTGCAGTTGAAACCCGGTGCCAAGATCGAGCCGGGCGAGCTCGAGACCTGGGTGCGCGAACGCACGCCCGAGCGCGCCGCCGTGCCCGTGCAGATCATTCCGATCGATCCCATGCCCGTCACCGGCGTCGGCAAGGTGTTCAAGCCGCAATTGCGCTGGGATGCGGCCCAGCGTGTGTTCACGAAGGTGCTCACCTCGCTCACCGAGAAAGGCATCGACTGCAAGGTGAAGGTCGGCGCGCATGGCAGCCACGGTTCGATCGCGACGGTGACCATCGCGGGCGTGCCGGAAGGCAAGCGCGAAGGGGTCGCAGGCGAGGTGCACAGGCTGCTCGATCCGTTCGTGATGCGGCATGAGGTGGTGTACGCCTAGGTGCGGACGAGCCCGGGCTCGCCGTTGCCTCAACTGCCGCGATAGGTCGAATAGCTCCATGGCGTGATCAGCAGCGGCACGTGCAGATGCTGCTCCGGCTCCGACACGCCAAAGCGCAGCGGGATCACGTCGAGGAAGGGCGGATCGCTTAGCAGGACGCCGCGGCCGGCGAAATAGGCAGCCGCCTGAAAGCGCAGCTCGTAAGTGCCGATCGGCACGGGCCGCCCCTCGATCGGCTCCGGGCTGGTGCGCCCGTCGGCGTTTGTCACGAGATCGCCGATCAGGCGCTCCTCGCCGTGACGTGACAGCTCGACCAGGCTGAACTTCATACCGTCGGCCGGCAGCCCGCAATGCGCGTCGAGGACGTGGACAGACAGCGTGCCGTGAACTGGAAGCGCCTCCTCGCTCGCGATCATGCCTGCAAGGCGGAGGCTTGCGATGCGCGCGATCTCGGTCAGCGCCTCTTTTTCCTCCTGCGCCGGGTCATTGTTCAGCCGGCGTGCGAAGGCGTCGAGGATCGAGTCCTTGGTGTGGCGGCGGACACAGATCATGAAGGGAAAGCCGAACTTCGCCCTGTAGGCGTTGTTCAACTTCTCGAACGTTGCGAACTCGGGCTCCGACAGTCGGTCGAGGCCGGCGCCGTCCTGTTCGCGCGTCGAATGCGCGGTGAGGCCTTGGGCACGCTGCGCCTTGTTGGCGAGATCGGGATGCGAACGGATCAGGTTGAGGCGCTGCTCTGCGGGCGCGGTTTCGATCGAGGCGATCATCGCATCGCGCAAGGCGGCGAGGTTCTTGAACGGCCGCCGCGCTGCGGCGGCCGTCGCGACCCAGGGCGAATATTCGAAGACGTCGCCGAGGGCGGCGATGAAATCGGCTGTGGCGGCGCGGTTGAGGGTATCGAGGGTGAAGTGTCCCGGCAACGAAAATCTCCGTTCAGTGCATCTGCCGGGTCAGTCCGGCGAAGCGTTCGGCAAGCAGCATCAGGATCAAGGTGGCGATCACGATCGCACCGGACGCGGCCGCGGTGCGGACGTCGAGATTGGTCTCGATCTGTTGCCAGAGATGGATCGGCAGCATCTCGGTACGCTCGTCGGCAAGGAACAGCGACACCGGAACGTTGTCGAAGGACGCCATGAAGGCGAGGAAGGCGCCCGCCCCGATGCCGGGCCCGATCAGCGGCAGCGTGACGCGGCGAAACGTCGTCAGGCGATCGGCGCCGAGACTCTCGGAAGCCTCGAGCAGGCTGGCGTCGAGCTGCGATAGGGAGGCCAGCGTTGTGCGCAGCACGAAAGGCACGCAGACGATGACATGGCCGAGCACGAGGAGGGGAATACTCGGCGAGAGGCCGAGCCGGTTGATGAAGATCAGCGCCGCAAAGCCAAACGACAGCGCAGGCAGGAGCAGCGGCGACATGAACAGGAGGTCCGCCGCACGCATCAGGGGCGAGCGGCTGCGCGTGATCGCGAGCGCCGCAGCCGTGCCGCAAGCACCCGACAGCAGCGTGGTCCACAACGCGACGACCAGGCTGTTCCAGGCTGCGCGTTGCATCTGGTCGGCATCGATGAGCGCGACATACCAGCGCAACGACAGTCCGGGCGGCGGAAAGCGCAGGGATTGCGACGAGGTGAACGAGGTCAGGAGCACCACTGCGGTCGGCAGCACCAGGAAGAGCAGGGCGATGGCCGCGAGCAGCCCGAATACGACCTTCAGCGACAGGGCGTCCCAGCGAATGCGCTTAGCGGCGGCCATGGATTTCACTCCTGCGGCCGACAGCGCCGAGCACGCCGACGACAATCATCACCGTGATCATGAAGATGATCGACAGCGCCGCGGCGAACGGCCAGTTGTTGGCCCCGACCGCCTGCTGGTAGATGTTGAGCGGCATGTAGATCAGCCGCGCGCCGCCGATCAGGGTCTGCGTGACGAACGCGGTGATGCTCGCGGCGTAGGTCAGGATACAGCCGGCAATGATGCCGGGCAGCGACAAGGGCAGCGTGACGCGGAAGAAGGTGCGCCATTCGCCGGCCCCGAGCACTCGCGAGGCATCGGCAAGGTTCGGGTCGAGCTTCGACAGCACGGTGAGGATCGGCAGCACCATCAGCGGCATCTGCACCTGGGCGAGCACCATCACCACGCCAACCTCGGTGTAGAGCAGCCGCAGCGGCTCGTTGCTGAGGCCGAGTCCCATCACGACCTGGTTGAGCAGGCCCTGCCGTCCCAAAATCACGATCCAGGAGAAGGTGCGGACCACCACAGAGGTCAGGATCGGAAGGATGACCAGGAACACCAGCACGCTTTGCCAGCGCGCCCCGGCGCGCGCGCAGAGCCAGGCGACGGGGTAGCCGAACACGAGGCACACCAGCGTCGCCTTGACGCCGAGCAGGAGCGTCTCGATCAGGATCGAGTAGCTGAAGGGATCGCTGAAGAACTTGACGTAGTTGTGAAGCGTCCAGCCCTGCATGGCGATGTCGCCATGCAGGGACAGTAGCAGGAGGACCACGAGCGGCGCGACGAAGAACGCCGTGAAGATGGCGGCAAGTGGCAGGGCGAGCCTGGAATCGGCCTCCATCGCCGGCGCTCCCCTAGAGCTTGATCTCGCGATTGAAGCGATCGATCAGCGCGCCGCGCTGTGGATTGATCTTCTCCCAGTTGATGGTGCGGATCTTGGCGACGTCATCGAGCGTCTTGGCGAGCGACTTGGTGATGGCGCCTTCGATCTTGACCTTGGCATTGGTCGGAATGACGTCATAGGGCGGCTTCAGCAGCTTCTCCTGGGTCGCCACGGCCAGATGCAGGTCGATATATTGGACGGCGAGCTCGGGCTCGGCTGCGCCTGCGACGATGTGCAGGCTGGTCGACCAGCCGACCGCGCCCGTCGCAGGAATCGTGAACTCGACCGGCACGTCCTTGGCCTTCAGCGTCTGCACGAAATTGAAATTGTAGGGCGCGATGTCGATCTGTTCCTGCTGCCACAGCGTCGCAAACGCACCGAGATTGGCGCCGATCGCGCCGACATTCGGCAGGAGCTGTTTCAGGAACTTGAAGGCCGGCTCGAAATCCTCGTCGGTGCCGCCCTTGACGCGGTTGAGCTCGGCGAGAAAGGCGATGCCGAGCTGGCTGTTGAGCGCGGTCAGGCCGACGCGGCCCTTGTATTGGGGATCGAGCAGGTCGTCCCAGCTCGTCGGCGCCGTCTTGATCTTGTCGGGATTGTAGCCGAGGCCGATCACCTGCATGGTGATCTTCGGGCCCCATTTGTCCTGCGCGGTCGGCAGCAAGTCCTTGTAGTTGGGCGACTGCGCGATGGGATATTCCGTGATCAGGCCTTCGCGGACCGCATCGATTACCTGAGGCGCATCGAAGAAGGCGACGTCAAACGGCGGCTTGTTGCCTTTGGCGGCGACCAGCCGCGATACCTGGTCGGTGCCGAGGATGATGGATTGCGTGACGGCGGCGCCGGTCAGCTGCTTGAAAGCCGGCGCGATGACGTCGCGGTCCGCCTCATTCCACGTCCCGGGGAAGGTTGCCGCGATCAGTGTTTTGTTCTGCGCGCGCGCGAAGCGGGGCAGGCTCGCCGCGAGCGCGAGGCCGCCGGCGCTGCGCAAGAGGCGCCGGCGATCGATCGTAACGGTCCTGAATGATGTCATGGCGGTGTCCTCTCCAGGTTCAGGATGTGGGGAATACATGGCAGGCCGCCGGCGAAGCCGGCGCCAGATACACGGTTGCGCCGACCGGGCGCAGCCCGCCCTCGGCATCGCGGGGTTCCGCGACCTTGAGCGAGGGACCGCCAGTCAGCGCGACGTCGTAGACGACCTGCGCGCCGAGCGGCAGCACGGTTGTGATGACCGCGGCGAAGGCGCCATCGGACGGAGCAGGTCGGAAGCGCAGCTGTTCGGGACGAATGGAAACCACGACCGCGCGTCCCTGCTGGAATGTCTTGTCCGGGCCGACGGGTAGAATGGGGCCGTGCTCGAGCCGCACGGCAGGACCTTCGATGATCTCGCCGCGCAGGACATTGGTGGTGCCGACGAACTCGTTCACGAACAGCGTGCGCGGGGTATCGTAGATGCCGGTCGGGGTCGAGACCTGCTCGATGTGCCCGCGCGACATCACGGCGATGCGGTCGGCCATCGACAGCGCTTCCTCCTGGTCGTGAGTCACCAGAATGGTGGTGATGCCGGATTGCCGCTGGAGGCGCTTCACCTCGATCTGCATGTCGAGGCGCAAATTCTTGTCGAGGGCTCCGAACGGTTCGTCGAGCAGCAGTACCTTGGGATCGATGGCGAGGCAGCGGGCGAGTGCCACACGCTGCTGCTGGCCGCCGGATAGCTCGCGCGGCTTCCGGCCGGCAAATTCACCCATATGGACGAGGTCGAGCATCTCGGCGACGCGCTTGCCGATGCGCTCGCGCGGCCATTTGTGCGCCTGAAGGCCGTAAGCAACGTTCTCGCCGACACTCATGTGCGGAAACAGCGCGTAGTTCTGGAAGACGATGCCGACGCCACGCTCCGCCGGCGATAAGGCATCGACCATGCTGTCGTCGAACAGCACGCGGCCCTCGCTTTGCCGGATGAAGCCGGAGATGATCCTCAGCAGGGTCGACTTGCCGCAGCCGGACGGGCCGAGCAGCGCGACGAGCTCGCCGCCCGCAATGTCGAGGTTGATATCCTGCACGGCCGTGCTCGCGCCGAACCGGTGCGTGATGGCATCGAGCCGGAGCCGATGCGAGCGAGACGCAGTCATGATCGCTTGCCCCAAAGCCTGCGACCGGGTTCTCGACGCGGCCGAAGGAGATCACCTCAGCGCGCATGTTCGGCGCAATCACCCATTGCCGTCCAGCACAGAATAGGCAATTCTCTGTACTCAAAATTAGAATGGGCAAATTGGAATGGACGTGGGTCAGGTGCAGGTCACGTGAGAGGATCGCTGGTTCCGGCGGCGTTGCGCTATGTCGACCAGGTGGCGCGCTCGGGATCGATCCAGAGCGCCGCCCGGGAAATGAACATCGCGGCCTCTGCCATCAACCGGCAGATCCTGCTTCTGGAGCGCGATCTCGGCGTCACCCTGTTCGAGCGTGTGACCGGCGGCATGCGGCTGACGCCAGCCGGCGACGCGCTGGTGGCGCTCGCGCGGCGGTGGCGCTCGGACGAGCGGCGGGCCAACGCCGAGCTCAAGCAGTTGCAGGGCGTCAACCAGGGCCATGTGCGCCTCGTCGCGATGGACAGCCACGTCAATGGATTCCTGCCTCGCTTCGTGAGCGAGCTGAACGAGCGCCACCCGCGAATCTCGCTGGAGATTCAGATCGCCAGCACCGACGAGGCGCAGGCGGCGCTGTTGTCCGGGGCCGCCGATCTGATCGCCGCCTTCAATCTCAACCCACATCGCGAGATCCACGTGCTGTGGCGGCGCGAGCTGCCGTTCGGCTGCGTGGTCTCGCCGAACCATCCGTTGGCTAGGGGCAAGACCACCAGCATGCAGGAGGTGGCAGGCTATCCGTTCGTCCTGCAGAACAAGGCGCTGGCGATCAGGCGCTACCTCGAGGCGCGACATGGCTGGCTGTTATCCGAGAAGACGATCGAGACCAATTCGCTGCAACTGGTGAAGCGCCTGGCAGGCAGCGGCAATTACGTCGCCTTCACCTCCGAGCTCGATGCCGCTCCCGAGCTGGTCAGCGGCGCGCTGGTCTTCGTGCCCGTGCGCGACAAGGGCGATCCGCAGACCGTGAGCGTTGCCATCGATGCGCGCAAGCCGTTCGCCAAGATCGCGCGAATTGTCGCTGACGGGCTTGCCGCCGGCATGGATGCGGATCTGCAAGACGTCCGCCGCCGGGCCTCCTAATCGGCTCGGCAAATCGGCACACTTGTCCGAACCTCGCGGAGCGGTCGGGCGACGAATCCTTGTCGGGCAATGGTGGCCCGGCACCTGCCTCCGGGCAGCGGTTTCTTCTCAGGGATCAACGGATGTCGCCGCTGAAATACCATCGCGATCTGGCGCACTGGACAGAGTTCGTGCGTCTTGCGCAGGCTCGCGTCTATGGAAGTGGATGCGGCTCGCGCTCCTGGCAGCCGGCGCGTTGCCGCAAGGACGCCGGCTGGGTCCTCGGCAGCCGCGAGATCACCATGACGGAGCAGGGCTTCGTCGACGCCGGCAACGGCACCGCGCTCAGCGTGGACTGGCCGGCGATCGAGGGGGTGAGCGTCGCCAGGAACATCGTCGTTCTCTGGATGGACCGCACCGCGGGGGTCTTCATCCCCCGCATCGCCTTTCAGTCCGACGACGACGAGCGCAGCTTCATCGAGTTTGCCGGCAAGCGTGCCGGTGCCGCGTAACGATAGGGGGGTTAGCCCGCCGGCATCGTCTTCTCGATCAGGCGCACCCAATAGGACGCGCCGTGGCCGAGAATGTTGTCGTTGAAGACGTAGGCGGGATGGTGGCACTCGTTGCCGTCGCCCATGCCGACCAGGATCATCGCGCCGGGACGCGCTTCCAGCATGAACGAGAAGTCTTCGGCGCCCATCATCGGAATGAATTTTTCGTTGACGCGATCGGCGCCGGCAATGTCGCGGGCGACCTCGGCGGCAATTCCGGCTTCGCGCGCGTGGTTCATCGTCACCGGATACATGCGGGTGTAGTTGGTCTCGGCCGATCCGCCATAGGCGCGCGCCACGCTGTCGGCGACCTCGCCGATGCGGCGCTCGACGAGATCGCGCACTTCCGGATCGAGCGTGCGCACCGTGCCGCTAAGCTCAGCGACCTCCGGGATGATGTTGAAGGCGGTGCCGGCATGGAATTGCGTGATCGAGACGACCGCGGATTTCAGCGGGTCGACGTTGCGCGCGACGATTGACTGCAGCGCGTTGACGATTTGCGAGCCGATCAGAACGCTGTCGATCGCCTTGTGCGGGGTGGCTCCGGCGTGGCCGCCCTTGCCGTGAACGATGATCTGGATGTTGTCGGAGGAGGCGAGCATCGCGCCGGGGGTCGTGGCGAAATGGCCCTCGGGCAGGCCCGGCATGTTGTGCATGCCGTAGACCTCCTGGATGTCCCAGCGGGTCATCAGGCCGTCGTCGACCATCGCCTTGCCGCCGCCGCCGCCTTCTTCCGCAGGCTGGAAAATCACGACAGCAGTGCCGTCGAAATTGCGCGTCTCCGTGAGATATTTCGCGGCGCCCAAAAGCATTGCGGTGTGCCCGTCATGGCCGCAGGCGTGCATCTTGCCCGGAACTTTCGAGGCGTAGGGCACGTCAGCGGTTTCCATGATCGGCAGCGCGTCCATGTCGGCGCGCAGGCCGATCGTCCGGCCGGACGTCGCCTTGCGGCCACGGATCACGCCGACCACGCCGGTGCGGCCGATGCCGGTTACCACCTCGTCGCAACCGAACGCGCGCAGCTTGTCGGCAACGATGCCGGCGGTGCGGTGCACCTCGTAAAGCAACTCGGGGTTCTCGTGGAAGTCATGGCGCCAGGCGGCCATTTCGTCGGAGAGCGCGGCGACGCGGTTGATGACGGGCATGGGAGGGGTCCGCTTTCTTTGAGTTGTAGCCAGGATGAGCGAAGCGAGTGGTCCCGGGTAGCACTGCGCTCACCCGGGCTGCGGAGATGTGATCAATTCTCCCCGAACACGCGCTTGAAGATCGTGTCGACGTGCTTGAGGTGATAGCCGAGGTCGAACTGCTCCTCGATCTCGGCGTCGGTGAGATATTTCTTCACCTCGGCATCCTTCTTCAGGAGCTGCAAAAAGTCGCCTTCGCCGCGCCAGACCGGCATGGCGTTGCGCTGCACGAGCTTGTAGGCGTCCTCCCGGCTTGCGCCCTTCTGCGTCAGCGCCAGCAGCACGCGCTGCGAATGCACGAGGCCGCCAAGGCGGTCGAGGTTCTTCTGCATGTTGACGGGATAGACGAGGAGCTTGTCGATCAGGCCGGCGAGTCGGACGAGCGCGAAGTCCAGCGTCACGGTCGCATCAGGCCCGATCATGCGCTCGGCGGAGGAGTGCGAGATGTCGCGCTCGTGCCAGAGCACGACGTTTTCCAGCGCCGGGGTCACATAAGCGCGCACCATGCGCGACAGACCCGTGAGATTTTCCGACAGCACGGGGTTGCGCTTGTGCGGCATGGCCGAGGAACCCTTCTGTCCTTCCGAGAAGAACTCTTCGGCTTCGAGCACTTCGGTGCGCTGGAGATGGCGGATTTCCACCGCGAGACGTTCCACGGAGGAGGCGATCACGCCGAGCGTGGCAAAATACATCGCGTGACGATCGCGCGGGATCACCTGGGTCGAGATCGGCTCCGGCGTCAGGCCCATTGCCTTCGCCACATGCTCTTCGACGCGTGGATCGATTTGCGCAAAGGTGCCGACGGCCCCCGAGATGGCGCAGGTTGCAACTTCCTTGCGCGCCGCGATCAGGCGCTCCTTGGCGCGCGAGAATTCAGCATAGGCGAAGGCGAGCTTGAGGCCGAACGTCACCGGCTCGGCATGGATGCCATGGGAGCGGCCTATGGTCGGCGTCATCTTGTGCTCGAAGGCGCGCTTCTTCAGCGCGGCCAGCACCTTGTCGAGATCGGCGAGCAACAGGTCAGCGGCGCGGGTGAGCTGGACGTTGAGGCAGGTGTCGAGCACGTCGGAGGAGGTCATGCCCTGGTGCACGAAGCGCGCCTCGGGGCCGACGATCTCGGCGAGGTGGGTGAGGAAGGCGATGACGTCGTGCTTGGTCTCGCGCTCGATCTCGTCGATGCGGGCGACGTCGAAGGTGGCGTTCTTGGCCTTGTCCCAGACCGTCTTGGCGGCCTCTCTCGGGATCGTCCCCAGCTCGGCGAGGGCGTCGGCCGCATGCGCCTCGATCTCGAACCAGATCTTGAACCGGGTCTGCGGCTCCCAGATCGAGGCCATTTCCGGGCGGGTATAACGGGGGATCATCGCTAGGCTCCGGGTGGGGCGGGGCGCGCCTTGAGGGCGCGCACAACGGCCAAAATGCTTTTTACGCCGCGATTTAGCAGAGCGGGGAGGGCGAAACAAACGACTTGGCCTCGCGAACGGGGGATAGCGAGGGTTTTCGAGGAACCTGTCGATCACAGAAATCTGACTGACAGATATTGAAATCTGTCATCGAGACGTGTATATTGGCTTGCGGACGCTCCGATTGGGCGTCCCGCGGTCCCGCCCAGGGAGCCGAAGGTCCGAAACAATCGGACACTTGGGCCGTAATTGAAGGGTGGGTCGTGGACGAGTGGAGACTTACGACTATGACGACCGAAATCCTCAATATCGCCGGGCAGATTGGGCACTGGCTCAATGTGCTGGTGGCGCGCCAGATCGCGGCGCAGGCTGCAAAACTGCCGCATTAAGGCAAGAGCTTTCCGAACGACCGGCAGGCCGCTTCGGAACGCGGCCTGATCGCCGGGTGAAACGGCCCCTCTGACGGGAACATGGTGCTGGCATGAACGAAGCCGTTGTCTTGACGCCGGAGCGCATCCTCGAAGTCACCGAGGACGTGCTGAGGCGCTATGGGCTTGCCAAGGCCACCGTGGTCGACGTTGCCCGTGCGCTCGATGTCAGTCATGGCAGCGTCTATCGCCATTTTCCGAGCAAGGCCTCGCTACGTGAGGCCGTGGCCAAGCGCTGGCTCGAGCGCATGGATGCGCCGCTGCGCAAGATCGCCCAGGATACGGGGCCAGCTCCGGCCCGGCTCGAGGCCTGGCTGCGGACGCTGTTCGCAGCCAAGCGCGAGCGTGTGTGCGATGATCCCGAGATGTTCCAGACCTATCTGACGCTCGCGCGTGAAGCCTGCGCGGCGGTGAAGTGCCACAAGGACGCCCTCGTCGAGCAGATGTCGGCCATTCTGGCCGACGGGGTGAAGCAGGGCGTGTTTGACGTCGCTGATACGAAGGCCACCGCACGCGCGATTTTCGATGCGACCAGCCGCTATCACCATCCCGCTCACGCCGACGAGTGGAAGGACGCCGATCTGCCCGCACGCGTAGATGCGCTGCTGGCGCTGCTGCTGCGCGGGTTACAGGCAGCCTGACCGCTACTCACCCCCTGGCTTTGTGGAGGTGAGCGCTGTCGCGGGGCGATGTCGGGTGAGCGGCATGCCTTCGCGCGTGAAAGCCGTCGCCGGCCGATGGTACGACCGGTGGACTCTCGGGGTATACATTCACTTCGACTTCGACGATGTCCTTTGACCGCTTGCGCAATCGATAGAATGTAAGCTCCTGTTCGAGCATCGGGCAGCGGAAGCTGACGGCGGCCGTATCTGGCAAGCGGCAAAGCTCGTCGATGAGCTCGCCTACGGTGATGATCGGGGGATGGGCGACTGCCTTGCGAATAGCCTTACTCATGGCATTCCTCCTCGACTTTGCTAACGAGAGCCGAGGGGGCTCGTTCCATCTTTGCACAGCATCAGGATGGTCCGAAGGCATCTGCCAGAGTTGCGGCAGCCCTGCTGCTAAAGCGTGATGGCATTAAGTTCGATAGCCTGAATTTTTGAGGTAGTTGGCACATTCCTCGGAGGTGAAGCCGTCGAGCGCGTGGCCGATAGCGGCGCAGACCGCATCGACGGTTCGCGCGGCAGCTTTGCGGAGCAGGTGCTTGAGCTTGGCAAAGACCTGTTCGATCGGGTTCAGGTCGGGCGAGTATTTTGGCAGGAAGAAGAGTTTGGCGCCGACCGAACGGATGAGCTGGCGAACTGCCTTGCTCCTGTGGCTGCCGAGGTTATCCAAGATGACGATATCGCCGGGCTGAAGGGTCGGCAGGAGGATCTTCTCGACGTAGGTGCGGAAGCTCACGCCATCGATCGGCCCCTCGAGGAACCATGGCGCATCGATCCGGTCATGGCGCAGGGCCGCCAGGAAGGTCATGGTCTTCCAGCGGCCGTGAGGAACCTTGGCGTGAAGTCTGAGCCCGCGCGGCGCCCATCCCCGCAAGGGGGCCATATCAGTCCTGGTCCAGGTCTCGTCGATGAAGACCAGTCGCTCAGCTTCGACGCGACCTTGATACTTTGCCCACTGGGCTCGCCGCCGCGCGACCTCGGGACGATCGCGTTCGCCAGCCGCCACGCTTTCCTAAGAAACGGCGATGCTGGGAGGTGGGTCTATGGGCTGGAGTACAAAGCCGAAGGCCTTGGCTCGCCGATGCAGATTGGCAATCACCCGCGCACGGTATCGGGTCTCGTAGGAGGACGCGCCCGGATCTACATAGTGCATCCCGTGTTGCACCGCGTTATAGAACAGCACTGCGATCTTGCGCGCCGTGGCGGTCACTGCCTTGGCCTTGCCGATGCGAGCTGAGAGTCGTCTGTAGAAAGCGCCTAGCGCTGTATCGGTTCGTCCCACGGTTGCCGCAGCAAGCCGCAGAAGGGCCGCGGCTCGGTTCCCCGAGCGGCGTGTGCGCGCCGAGAGCACTTTGCCGCCGGAGATCTTGTTACTCGGCGCCAAGCAGAGCCAAGACGTAAAGTGTTTTGCGCTCGGCCAAGCGCAGAGGTCGTCGCCGCACTCAGCGATAAGCTTAAGTGCGAGGTAGGGGCCGAGACCGTCGATCTGGGTAACGTCCTTGCCGAGTAGCGCGAACAGCGCTGCGCGGACATCAAAGAGCATCGCATTTTGTTGATGGGATCTATTCTGACGTGCTGCTGGCAATTGACCTCCTTCGCGACGACGAAGGCCGCTGAGCTCTTTCAACACGGCCTCGATCCGAGCGTCGCAGGCAAATGCCTTCTGTTGGTACGTGTCGTAGAGGGCGAGTGCCTGTTCGAGGGCGAACAGGTGCTCAACGCGGTAGTTACCGGCGAGCGCTTTCTCGATCGTCTCGACAGTGGCGTGGCAACGCCGATCCCGCATGCGCGCGAGCACTGTCGGATTGCGCTCGCCGGCAAGGATCGCGCGGATGATCCGCAGCCCGGTCACGCCAGTAATATCGGTGACGACGTGATGGAGCTGCACGTTCATTTCAGTCAACGCCTTCTGCATGTGTTGGATGTGAGATGCCCCATACTCCAGCAGACGTTCACGCTGACGGAGGTAGGCACGCAATTCGGCGATTTGACCTCTGGGCCGAAAGCTTGCACGCAGCAGACCGAAGGTGTGAAGCCGCTGCAGCCACTGCGCATCACTGACGTCGGTCTTGCGACCGGGCACGTGCTTGGCATCGCGCGCATTGACAAGGAACACTGCAAAGCCACGAGCGTCGAGGAGCTCAAAGATCGGGATCCAATAGACACTGGTCGACTCCATGACGACCGTGTCGACGCCGCACTCTGCAAACCAGTCGACCAGCCGATGCAGATCGGTTGTGAAGGTACGGAAGCTGCGTACCGGCTCAGGCGCGCGATCTGCATTCACGGCGGCCATGTGCATCGTGGCCCCGACGTCGATCGCGGCCGCATTTGGATGAACCACCGACATCGTGTCGCGGCCCTTGCTCTTCGATTTGTGTCGACCCATTGCCAATCCTCCCTGAGAACGGAAGGGCTGGGCCGCGCTGATGATCAATTTCCTAAACGGGATCGCCTGACGGCGTCACCACTCTCACGTGCGCAACAGCCCATGGACCATGTTTTTTTGCGGGATAATTTGCCACCAAAAAGCTGTCGGCCGCTCCCTTCCGTCACGAGCATAGACCTCAGCCGTTTCTACGCCCACAGGCGGACGCTGTCCGAGATGGTTTTTTTGAAGCTGAGCTTCTCGGCATGTACGAAGTCCCACACCGAGTGGTAGTCGACCTTCAGGCCGCGGCCGGCAAGCTCGGCAACGAGACCACGGATGGTGAAATCGCCGTCCTTGATCCGCTGCGACAGCCAGACGGCGTGGTCTCCCGAAACAGCCTTCGGCTTGTGACCGCCCATCTGGCCGGGTTCAACGCTGCCGGTCTGCTCGACCCGCTGCATCCAGCCGATAGCCGTGCTGATCGCTACTCCAAACTGTTTGGCCGCCTGATTGCGGGACATCCCGCCCTCGATCGCAGCCACGACACGCTTGCGAAGATCCAGAGAATACGGCTTGCCCATCCATGCTGGCCTCCGTCCAGCCAGCATGATGAATCAGAAACAAGCTGATTTGGGAATCCCAAATCGATTCAACTTAACCCCATCCCGCTTTAAACCCGGGTCAGCCCGCAGCTCGCGGCCAGCCGCACGAGTTGTGCATCCGTCCGTGCGCCGGTCTTCGTCTTGATCAGGTAGTGATAATTCTGCACAGTCTTCACACTGAGATTGAGGTACGAGGCGATCTGCTCGGTGGTAGCGCCGCTGAAAAGACCCATGCTGCGGAGAACGAGATGGCGGCAGGACGCCCGCAGGGCGGACGCGCCGCGGATTTTGGCGGCGGTGACGGCACCATCATCGCCATGGTTCGGGAATATGTGACACCCAAGGCAGTGATCGAGACGGCCGGCGGCGATTCATCGACCGGCGAATTCAGGGCTCCGCCGGCGGGCAGCGAGCAGGGACGCGGTGTTCACGCCGTTGCCGCCGCCCAGAGTGCCCCCCAAGGACGAGCAATAGATCCCGACACCGGCTGAGCGGCGCCGGCTGGTCAACAGCCGCGTGCTGTCGCATCTTGTTGACGTCCCTCAAATTGGCTTTATCGGCATACGAATAGAGTTTGAAGATGGAGGACGCGTGCGACTGGCCGTCTTTTCGGATATCCATGGCAACCGGCAGGCCTTTGCCGCATGCCTGAAGGTGGCGCGCGAGCGTGGCGCGGAGCGCTTCGTCCTGCTTGGCGATTTCGTCGGCTATGGCGCCGATCCGGAATGGGTGGTCGATACCGCGATGGAACTGGTGGCTCGCGGCGCCGTCGCTGTGCGCGGCAATCACGACCAGGCGGTCCAATCGTCCTCCGAGACCATGAACGCCGAGGCGCAGATCGCGATCGAATGGACCCGCGGCCGGCTCGATGCCGCGCAGCGCCGCTTCCTCGCCGAGCTGCCGATGTCCGTTGCGGATGCCGACCGCCTCTATGTGCATTCGGAAGCCTCGCAACCGACGCGATGGCACTACGTCCGCTCGACGACGGACGCCGCAAAAAGCCTGATCGCCACGCCGTGCCACGTCACATTCTGCGGCCACATCCATCGTCCGGCGCTTTATTCGATGTCTGTGACCGCGAAGATGACGAGCTTCGTGCCCAAGACCGACGTTCCCGTGCAGCTCCTGCGGGGCCGGCAATGGCTCGCGGTGATGGGCTCGGTCGGCCAACCGCGCGACGGCGATCCCTCCGCCTGTTTCACGCTGTTCGACACCGAGAGCTGTCAGATCACCTATTGCCGTGTACCCTATGACATCGAGGCGGCGGCGAGCCGGATCCGAGAGAACGGCCTGCCGCATTGGCTGGCCGACCGGCTGTCGCAGGGGCGCTGAGCGATGCCGAAATCCCTGGTCAAGGTCGGAGCTGAGATCGACGGCTTCATGGTCGGTGAATGCGTGCATGCCGGCGGCATGGCGATGCTGTGGACGGTCACCCATCACGGAATCGACGCGCCGCTTCTGATGAAGGTTCCGCGGGTATCCGAGGGCGAGGACCCGGCAGCCATCGTCTCATTCGAGATGGAGCAGATGATCCTGCCACGGCTCGCGGGCCCGCACGTGCCGCACTGCTTCGGCACCGGCGATTTCGCGCGCCAGGCATATGTTGTGATCGAGCAGCTTCCCGGCACCACGCTCTATCCACGGTTGCCCGATCTGCCGCTGCCATATGAGGAGGCGCGCGTCCTGGTCGCGAAGATCGCGACAGCCCTTGCCGATCTGCACCGGCAGAACGTGATCCACCACGACATCAAGCCGAGCAGCATCATGTTCCGGGCAAGCGGCGAGGCGGTGCTGATCGACTACGGCCTGTCGCACCACGACCATCTGCCAGATTTGTTGCAGGAGGAGTTCCGGCTGCCCTATGGCACCGCGCCCTATATGGCGCCGGAGCGACTGTTGGGCGTGCGCGACGATCCTCGCAGCGACCTGTTTTCGTTGGGCGTGCTGCTCTATTTCTTCACAACGGGCGAGCGTCCGTTCGGCGAGGGCGAGACGCTGCGCGCGATGCGGCGCCGGCTATGGCGCGATCCGCATCCGCCGCGCAAATTGCGTCCCGACTATCCGCCCTGGCTTCAGGAAATCGTGCTTCGGTGCCTGGAGATTGAGCCGGTCCGGCGCTATCCGACTGCCTCACAGCTTGCCTTCGATCTCACCCATCCCGACAGGGTGAGGCTCACTGCGCGCTCGGAGCGGCTCAAGCGCGATCCGCTTTCGGTCGCCTGGCGGCGTCGCTTCAATCAGGAGGCGACGCAGCCGCGGCCGAAATCGGACGTGGCGGCACAGATCGCCTCGAGCCCGATCCTTGCGATCGCGCTCGATACCGCCGGAGGCGCGCCTGAATTGAATGAGGCGCTGCTCGTCACGACCGAGCGGATCCTGGCTACGCTACCCTCGGCGCGGCTCGCCTGCGTCAACGTGCTGAAGCTGAACCGTCTCGTGATCGACCGGACGCTCGACGACGACGGATCCAACAAGCATATCGACCGGATGGTCGCGCTCAGGCATTGGGCGACGCCGCTCAAGCTCGACGAGAGCCGGCTTACGGTTCATGTGCTGGAAGCGGTCGATCCGGCCGCCGCGATCCTCGAATTCGCCGAGATCAATCAGGTCGACCACGTCATCATCGGGGCGCGGCAGAGCTCGTTCAGGCGCACACTGCTGGGCAGCGTTTCATCGAAGGTCGCGTCGGAAGCAACCTGCACCGTCACCGTGGTGCGGCCGCCGAGAATGGCCGCGGATTCAGAAGCGGTGAGGGCAGGCGAAGCTGCCGGTTAGCTAGCGCACGATCTTGAAAAGTGTGCAGCGGATTTCAGGCGCGACAAACGCGGAACGCGTTTGCGCGAAGCTCAAGCGCGAGCGTGGCTTAGAGCGTTAGCCGATCAGATTGCAAATAGCCGGCGGCGGCGAAGTAGTTCCTAGACTCTGCGGGCGTGTAGGTGTCGACGATGCGCCCGATCGCATCCCAAAGGCCGCCGATGGTCCGTTCGGCGGCCTTTCGCAAGTGTGCTTTGAGCTTGGCGAAGGCGTTCTCAATCGGATTGAGGTCGGGGCTGTAGGGCGGGAGATAGAGGAGCGTGGCGCCGGCCGCCTCGATCATCTTGCGTATGCGTGGTCCTTTGTGGCTGGACAGGTTGTCCATGATGACGATGGCGTGTTCCGGCAGCTCGGGGACGAGCACTTTTTCGACATAGGTCTCAAAGGCGTCGCGGTTGATGGGGCCATCGAGCACCCATGGAGCGATGATGCCGTTCGTGGTGAGGGCGGCTACGCAGGTTGTCGTTTTCCAGTGACCGTGAGGAATGCTGGCCCGCAGGCGTTCACCGCGCCGGCAGCGGCCGTGTGTTCGCGCCATGTTGGTCGATGCCCAAGTCTCATCAATGAAGACGAGGCGATCCCGGTCGAGCTTGTCCTGGCTCTCGCGCCAAGCCTCGCGGTCCTTCAAAACGTCCGGACGGTTCTGCTCTGCGGCATGGGCAGTCTTTTTTTGCGCGTGATCTTGTGACGTTCGAAGAAGCGGCGGATCGTGCCATAGCCAAAGGATAGGCCTTGTTTGCTCAAGCTGTGCCGCAATTCCTCAATGGTGATATCGGGCGACGCCTCGAGCAAAGCTATGATCGCCGCCTGGTGAGCATCGATCCGGTGCGATTTGCGATCACCGCCTTGAGCCTTTGGCAGAGCATCGCCTTGCTCCCGCTCGCGCGTTCGCCAACGGCTTACGCTGGCCGGGCTCACTCCAAATCGCTCAGCAGCCTGCCGGCCTGAAACGCCGCTCTCAATACAGCTAAGAACACGTTCGCGAAGATCCATCGACAACGGTTTCGCCATGCTCGCCGGCCTCCGGTCCCGGCCAACAGCTTGAATCAGGAAACCGCTGATTTGGGAATCCCCAACGATTCAGTAAGATGGGCTACCGCTCTAGACGGCGTGCGCGCCGTGCCCGCCGCGCTTGCGGCGGATCGGCAGCCAGAAGTCCGGGCCGGCGTCGCTGCTGTCTGGACCGACGCCGAAGAACTGGATGATCTCGCGGCAGGGTTCGCAGTGGAATAGATTGCGGGAGGTGGCTGCCTTCGACATCTCGTTCAGGCAGTTGGGGCAAAGCGGTGTCATCAAGTGATTCCAGAAAGGGATTTCAGTGCCGACGCTGTGACCAGAACTGGTCCAGGTCCACGATCTCGGACCCGGTGTCGTCATTGGCCTCACACGCGGTACGCGCGAGTGACCGAAGAAATAATTGAGGTCCGGATGCGGGCGCCGCGGGATGCTGGCGTTCAGCTCCGGTAACGAATGAGATGGATGATGTGGGCGGAACGAGCCACAACCTTCACCGGTCGCGGGACATAGAAGCAGCGTGCCACTATCGCTGCATTCAAGCCAAGCCACAACGTCACGCCAGTGCAGACCAGGGTCATCGTCATGATGTGCTCCCGTCAAGAAGGGGAGTGCTCTTGTGCATTGATTTGTGCGAATCAGGGAAGCTGGTATGAATACGGGGGTACGATACAATGCGAAGTGTGTCGCGGCGCAACACCCGTAGAAACCCGCAGTATATTTCTTGCGCGCTGATTCAGATCGCTTCGCCGCGCGCGTTTGCGGCAGCACCGCGGATCGCGTCGATGTTGGTCTTGTAGGCCTCTTGCGTGCCACCGCGGAACACCGCGGTGCCGGCGACGAAGGCGTTGGCGCCGGCCGCCGCCAGCGCCCCGGCGACGTCGGGCCCGACGCCGCCATCGACCTCGATGTCGATCGGCCTGCCTGCGGTCATCGCGCGGATGTCGCGGATCTTGCCGAGCGCGGAGGGAATGAAGGCCTGTCCGCCGAAGCCGGGATTGACCGACATCACCAGCACGAGATCGATCAGGTCAACGACGTATTCGATCGCGCTGATCGGCGTGCCCGGGTTGAGCGAGACGCCAGCCTTCTTGCCGAGCGCGCGGATTGCCTGAAGCGAGCGGTGCAGGTGGGGACCTGCCTCCGCATGCACGGTGATGTGGTCGCAGCCGGCCTTGGCGAAGGCCTCCAGATAGGGATCGCAAGGCGAGATCATCAGATGCGCGTCGAAGATCTTCTTGGTGTGCGGACGCATCGCCTTGATGACGTCGGGGCCATACGAGATGTTCGGAACGAAATGCCCGTCCATGACGTCGAGATGCATCCAGTCGGCGCCGGCGGCATCGACAGCGCGCACCTCTTCGCCGAGCCTGGAAAAATCCGACGCCAGGATCGACGGCGCGATCACCAGGGGGCGGAGTGCGAGGGCTTGGGTCATGGGCACAGTTTCCCGAAAAAGCCGTTGGGCCGTGTGACGATGGGCCTCGCCTAACATGGGCGATGCGGGGGAGCAATGCAGGGGAGGCGCTTCCTATGGGCGGAAAATTCTGCCGCGCCCGGCACGAATTGCCGGTGTTTCCGACGGCGCGAGGCGCGGGAAAGCCGGATTTGATTGAGTTTTTTGCGCTGGCACGCCGCTTGCTGACTGGGTCTGAGCATTGGCCGCGGCTTGCCGCATCGTCTGGAGCTGTCGAATGTTGTTCGCCCTTGGTGCCGTATCGGGTGCGCTCGACGCGTTGCAGTCGTTGACGTCCTCGAAGACGTCCTCGACGCAGCAGACCGGCTTCACGCAAGGAGCGACCAGCCCGTTCTCGATCGAGAGCGGCAGCAGCACGACGAGCGGCGCGAGCTCGTCGGTCAACTCCAGCAATTGTCCGCAGATCTCGCCTGAGACGATGAGCGCGCTGATTGCGGCGCAAAGCCAGTCGTCGGCGAGCACGAGCAGCTCCTCCAGCTCGGCCTCGTCGACCTCGGTGAGCCCGCAGCACGCCCTGAAGGATCTGTTCTCGCAGATCGATGGCGATCGCGACGGTAAGATCACCAAATCGGAATTCGAAAACGCGCTGGGAGCGGGCGGCACCAATCTGGGGCAGGCCGACGACGTCTTCTCCAAACTCGACACCAATGGCGACGGCAGCGTCAGCCTCGACGAGATGTCGAAGGCGCTGAAGGGCGGGCATCACGGTCACCACCATGCCGAAAGCGGCGGCAGCTCCAGCGGCTCCGGCGACGCCAGCGGCTCGGGCGGCAGCTCCGATCCATTGACCGGGGCGACCTCGACGTCCGTGACCAACAGCGACGGCTCGACCACGACCACCGTCACCTATGCCGACGGCTCGAAGATCTCGATGACGACGCCAGCTGCGTCGAGCTCCGGCTCCAACTCCAACGGTTCGAACTCGGCGACCTCGTCCTACAACTGGATCGAGCAGATGATCCAGCGCGAGGCGCAAGCCTTGTCGGCCACCGCGGCCTCGTCGCTGTCGGTCAGCGTGTAGGCCAGCGCCCCTAGCCGAACCGATCCTTCCACGAAGCCAGCGCGCCGGAGAACGGCAACGCCGTGGCGCTGTACACGCCGCGCGCGATCGCGCGCGCCACGACGTTGGCCGCGATCATGCCAAGCTCGGTCAGGCCGACGATCGGATCGATCGGCTTTTCGCAGGTCGCAGCAGCAAACAGCACGTCGCCGTCGGTCGGTGCATGCACGGGATAGATCGCGCGGGCAAAGCCGGTCTGGCCGATCATGGCGAGCCGCTTGGCTTGCGCCTTGGTCAGCGTCGCATCGGTGACGACGAGGCCGATCGTCGTGTTCTCGCGCGGGCTCGCGGCCGGCCCGCCCTTGATGCGCATCTTGAGCATGTCATCCGTGAAGGTATCCGGCAGGCCGCATCCGCCGAACTCGCTGCCCACCTCGAACGGCGCGGCCCAGAACCAGGGGCCGTCGCCGACCGTCACGCTACCGACCGCGTTGACTGCGGCGATCGCCGCGACCTTGACGCCGTTGCTGGTCACGGCGGACGCCGAGCCGAGCCCACCCTTGAAATTCGCCGTCGTGGCGCCGAGGCCGGCGCCGACGCTGCCGAGCGCGAAGTCCGTGCCGGCCGAGGCTGCCGCGGCGTAGCCGAGGTCGCGATAGGGCGGGAAGCGGCCCCAGGCCTTGTCGCCGCCATTGAGGAGATCGAACAGGATCGCCCCCGGCACGATCGGGATCAGCGCCTCGCGAACCCGGAATCCGCGGCCCCGCTCGGCGAGCCAGGCCTGCACGCCGCCGCCCGTCTCGAGCCCGAACGCGGAGCCGCCCGACAGCGCGATGGCATCGACGCGCTCGACGGTGTTGGCAAGGTCGAGCAGCGCGTCCTCGCGCGTCCCGGGCCCGCCGCCGCGAACGTCGATCGCCGCGACCGCCGGCTCGTCGAACACGATCGCGGTTACACCCGAGGCGAGCTTTTCGTCGTGGGCGTGCCCGACGCGCACGCCGACGACGTCGGTGAGGAGGTTCTTCAAGGCGGCACTCCCGGCGCTGCAAGCGGCAGTGCCTTCAGCGATAGCGCAGGTGCAAGCCGCACTCAACTGGCGAGCGCGGTGCGGAGCATCCTGGCGAGCTCGGACTTGCGGTAGGGTTTCGCGAGCAGCAGCACGCCGGAATCGAGCCGGCCGTGATGGACGATGGCGTTCTCGGTATAACCTGACGTGAACAGCGTGCGCAGCGCAGGCCGGCGCTTGGCCGCCTCGTCGGCGAGCTGGCGGCCGTTCATGGCGCCTGGCATGATCACGTCGGTGAAGAGCAGGTCGATATCGGCATTGCTGTCGATCAGCGTCAGCGCTTCCGCCGCATTCGCCGCTTCCAGCGCGTCGTAGCCGAGGCTCCTGATCTGGGTCACGACATATTGGCGTACCAGCGCGTCGTCCTCCACGATCAGGATCTTTTCATCGCCGCCCTCGACCGGCGCATTGCGCATCGCCTCGAGCGGGGTCTCCTGCACGCCGGTCGAGCGCGGCAAATAGATCTTCACGCTCGTGCCGTGACCTTCCTCGCTATAGATCTTGACGTGCCCGCCGGACTGCTTGACGAAGCCGAACACCATGCTCAGCCCAAGCCCTGTACCCTTGCCGACCTCTTTGGTCGTGAAGAAAGGGTCGAAAACCCGCTCGATCAGCGCAGCCGGAATACCGGTGCCGGTGTCGCTCACCGCGATCATCACGTAGTTGCCAGCGATGATGTCGGGGTTCATGCTCGCATAGCCTTCGTCGAGGAAGATGTTGCGGGTCTCCAGGACCAGCGTTCCGCCGTCGGGCATGGCGTCGCGCGCGTTCAAGGCGAGGTTCAGGATCGCGGTGGTGAGCTGGCTCGGATCGACCAGCGCCGGCCAGGCGTCCTCGGTCAGTTGCGGCGTGATGGTGATTTGCTCGCCGAGCGTCGGATGCAGCAGTTTGGCGGCTTCCACGACCAGCGCGTTGGGGTCGACCTCGCGCGGCTGCAGCGGCTGCTTGCGGGCAAAGGCGAGGAGATGCCTGGTCAATTGCGCGCCGCGTTCGGCCGCATCGTCGATCAGCCTGGTGATCGCCGCCAGGTCGGGCCGGTCGGCAACCGCCTCGGACAGGATCTCGATCGTGCCCGCGATGACCGTGAGCACGTTGTTGAAATCATGCGCGACGCCGCCGGTGAGCTGGCCGATGGCGTCCATCTTCTGCGCCTGCCTGAACTGCGCCTCAGCCGCCTGCTTTTCGGTGAGGTCGCGTCCGATGAAGAAATGGCGCTTCACCGGCTCCGACCAGGTGCCCATCCAGTTCAGCGTAACGTCGTGCCCGTCTTTGTGGGGATAACGCGCCTCAAAGCTGCGCTTGGTCAGGCCGCGCCGCGCGGCGCGCATTTCCGCGCGCGTTTTTTCGAGATCATCGGGATGGATGAACTCGGTCGCAGTATGCCCGACCATTTCCTCCGGGCCGAAGCCGAGGATGTCCTTCACGCTCGGGCTGACCTGGACGAAATTGCCGTAGCCGTCGGTGACCAGAATCAGGTCCTGCGACGTTTCGAAGATGCGTTGACGCTCCTCGACCTCGCGATTGAGCGCCGCCTGCGTTCGCTTCCGCTCCGTGATGTCGCGGACGACCTTTGAGGCACCGATGATCTTTCCGTCTGCCGATCGCAGCGGGAACAGGCTGAGCGCGACGTCGAGCGGCTGACCATTCTTGTTCACCCGCACGGTTTCATGCTGCTCGATGACCTCGCCGTTGCGCGTGCGAGCAAGGATTTCCTCCATCTCGTCGCGGTGACCTTCCGGCATGATGATGTCGATCGGCTTGCCGACGGCCTCCTTCGCCGAGTAGCCGAATACGCGTTCGGCGGCACGGTTCCAGGCGGTTATGGTGCCGTCGAGCGTCTTGGTGATGATCGCATCGTTGGATGATTCCACGACCGCGCTGAACAGCCGCTCGCGCTCGCCATGAAGATCGCGCTCCGAGGCGGATT
Organism: Bradyrhizobium sp. CB82; assembly: GCF_029714405.1. Lineage (NCBI taxonomy): Bacteria > Pseudomonadati > Pseudomonadota > Alphaproteobacteria > Hyphomicrobiales > Nitrobacteraceae > Bradyrhizobium > Bradyrhizobium sp. CB82. The sequence continues at coordinate 3,499,053 of NZ_CP121650.1, forward strand.
GCCGTCGCAGCATGCCGAGCAGATCCATCGTCTGCGACTGCAGCCGGACATTCTCGATCAACAGCACCGCGAGCACGAAGCTCGCGGCGAACAGACCGTAGATGCGCCCCGCATAGAAACCGAGATCGAAACGCGCGGCGTTGACGATGGCCGAGAGCGCGATGTCGAACAGCCAGGCGCACATGACGACCATGAGCCAGACGTCGATTACGGAATGAGGCTTGCGGAACCACAGCAGGATGAGGGCCGCGAAGCTCAAGGACCACACGAAGGACACCACGACGATCATGGTCGTGGTGTAGCGGCCCTCACGCAGCAGCACCGGAAGCAGGTCGTGCTGGGTGGTGACGACCCAGGTGAAGACGGCCATGACCGCCGCGACCCCGAGCACGCTCCAAACGATGGCATGGCGGACCGGTCCTGCGATCCTGACGCCGCCTTCGGGGCCCTTCGTCCACGCATAGGCCAGCACGCAAAGCGGAAAGCCGCCGTGCCAAAGCATATAAAGCCAGACGGTGGTTTGCGGGCCGGCGCCCAGCAATCCCGTCGGCGCAAAAAGCCCGGGAAAGGTGAGGGCGTGGACGATCGCCGCCGCCGCCGTGAAGAGATACCCCGTCGCAAGCATCAACAGGGCGCGGGTGTGCAACACCGCGAATTGCGACAACAGCAGCACGGCCGTAATGATGTCGCTGACCGCGAGGGCGGATTGATAGCTCGCGACGAAGGCCGGTATGCGCGCGAGCGGCGTGCCGGCGAATGGAACGGCAAGAACGAAAAGAACCGACGAGGCGGCGACGATCGCCAATGCTGCAGTGCGATCGCTCTGCGCAGCCGGCAAGGTCGAAAGGAGGGTGCTTCGGTCGTTCGGTGCCAGCACGTTCACCTCTTGCGAGCCGCCATTGCCACTTCCAGTAAGACACTGCCCCGATCATCCTAGCCCGCTACCTCTCTGCGCGGTAGCGGGGTCTGGGCACGCGCTCTGATGGGAAGATACGCGACTCAACCGAAGGTTAGAGCTTACTTAATTTTCCTGAGAGCGAGGAGCCGACAGTGGGTAAGCTGTCCTTTACTGACTGGGGAAATAATATCTCTACCACTGTAACGGATCCCTTTCAGGGTGGCAGATTTACCGGCTGCCACCATTTTCATGACGCCGGAAGTTGTTCCCATGCCCCGCATTCTCCTGATCGACGACCAGAAGGACGTGCGGGCGATGGTGTCCATCGTGCTCCGGGTCCATCATTTCGAGGTGCTGGAGGCGGAGAGCGCGGCTGCCGGCCTGAAGGCCTTCAGTGAGGCGCCGTTCGATGCTGCGATCGTGGATATTTTCCTGGCCGAAACCAGCGGCCTCGAGGTCATGTCCGCAATCCGCGAGCGTTCCCCGGCCTTCCCGATCGTCGCCATCTCCGGCATGACCGCGCTCGACTTCATGGAGGAGGCGCCCGGTCTCGCCGGCGTGGTTTGCCTCCAGAAGCCGTTCCGGCCCAACGATCTCCTCCTGGCGCTCAAATCGGCACAGGCTGGCAGGCTCAAGGCGGCGGTCTGACTGCCGGATGCGAAAACGCCCCGGCGAACCGGGGCGTTTGTGATGGAGGCAGAAACGTTGGGAACCCTGATTAAGTGCCCTTGGCGCCGAGCTCGGCGTAGTTGCCCTTGGCATCCCACTTGTAGACGACATAGTCGATCTGCTTGATGTCGCCCTTGGCGTCATACTCGATCGGGCCCAGCACCGTGTCCCACTTGCCGGCCTTGATGGTCTCCATGACCTTCTTGGCGTCGGTGGTGCCCGCCTTCTTCACGGCCTGCGTCCAGACCTGGATCGCGGCATAGGTGTAGAGTGTATAGCCCTCCGGATCGATGCCCTTGGCCTTGAAGGCCTCGACAATCTTCTTCGCGCTCGGCTTGTTGCGCGGATCGGGTGCGAAGGTGAACAGCGTGCCTTCGCCGGCGGGGCCGGTGATCGAGGCGTACTCCTTGTCGACCAGCGCGTCGCCCGACATCAGCACGGTCTTCAGGCCCTGGTCGCGCATCTGGCGCAGGATAAGGCCCGCTTCCTGATGGTAGCCGCCGATATAGACGAGGTCGATGTTGTCTTTCTTCAGGCGCGAGACGATCGCGTTGAAGTCCTTGTCGCCCTTGTTGTAGGACTCGTAGAGCTTCTCGGTGATGCCCGCCTTGTTGAGCGCCTTCTTGGTCTCGTCGGCAAGACCTTTGCCGTAGGTGGTCTTGTCGTTGAGGATCGCGATGTTCTTGCCCTTGTAGTTCTTGGCAATGAACTGCGCGGCGATCAGGCCCTGCTGGTCGTCGCGACCACAAACGCGCGCCACGTTCCACAGCTTGCGCTCGGTGAAGAGCGGGTTGGTGGAGGCCGGGGTGATCTGAAGGACGTTGCCGTCCGCATAGGCTTCCGAGGCCGGGATCGACGACGACGAGCAGAAATGCCCGGCGACGAACGGAATCTTGGCGCCAGCGATCTTTTCCGCCACCGAGCGGGCCTGCTTCGGATCGCAGGCGTCGTCTTCGGCATCGAGCGCGAGCTTCTTGCCGCTGACGCCGCCGGCGGCGTTGATGTCAGCCACTGCCAGGTCGGCGCCGTTCTTCATCTGCCGGCCGAACGCGGACTCGGTGCCGGTCATCGGGCCCGCAACTGCGATGGTGAGGTCTTGCGCGAGCGCTGCCGTCGAAAGCGCCATGGACGCGCCAAATGCCAGACCGATGAGCTTCAGTGATTTCATGAGATACCTCGTGGGTAAGTCGTCTGTTGGGAGTTGCCGGGTAGACCCGGTTCAAACCGGCGCCATTCTTGAATGAATTTACGGAGAAGTCACCGGCAAAATACGGGCATAGGCAAAGATATCTAGCCGCGTAGTCGGGCACGGTGGGGCCGCTCAGGCGTGCCGGCCGCCTTCCAGATAGGCGGCGCGAATTTCGGGGCGCTGCAGCAATTCGGCGCCGCTGCCCGCGAGCGTGATCAGGCCGTTGACCATGACATAGCCGCGATGGGCCAGCCTCAGGGCATGGTTGGCGTTCTGCTCGACGATCAGCACGGTCAGGCCGTCCTGCCGGTTCAGGGTGCGGATCGCGTCGAAAATCTGCCGCGCGATGAGCGGTGCGAGCCCCAGCGAGGGTTCATCGAGCATGAGCAGGCGCGGGCGGCTCATCAAGGCACGCCCGATCGCCAGCATCTGCTGCTCGCCGCCGGACAGGGTTCCGCCGCGCTGGGCGAAGCGTTCCTTCAGGCGTGGAAACAGGCTGAACACGCGCTCCAGCGTCGTCTCCCGTTCCGTCTCCGTGCAGCCGGTGGCGTCAGCACCCATTTGCAGGTTTTCGGCGACGCTCATGCGCGGGAAGATGCGGCGGCCCTCCGGCGATTGGGCGATGCGCAAATGGGCGATCGCGTGGGTGGGGATGGCGGTGATGTCCTTGCTCTCGTACAGGATCTGCCCCGCGCGGGCACGCGGCTTGCCGAAGATCGTCATCATCAGCGTCGATTTGCCGGCACCGTTGGCGCCGATCAGCGCGACGATCTCGCCGGAATTGATCTCGAGGTCGACGCCCTTCAGCGCCTCGATCTTCCCATAGGCTGCGCGCAGGCCGCGGATCGCGAGCAAGGGAGTGGATGCCGCCGTCACGACCCGCTCTCCATCACCGCCATCGCCTCCTCTTCGTCGGCGCCGAGATAGGCGGCGATCACCTTTGGATCATCGCGCACCTCGCGCGGCGTGCCTTCGGCGATCTTGACGCCGTGGTCCATGACCACGATGTGGTCCGATATCTCCATCACGACCGACATGTCGTGCTCGATCAGAAGAATCGAGGTGCGCTGCTCGTTGCGAATCGAGAGCAGGAGTTCGCCGAGCGCCGCGCTCTCCCGCGCGTTCAGGCCGGCGGCGGGTTCGTCGAGGCACAGCAGGGCGGGCTCGGTGCACATCGCGCGCGCGATCTCGAGCCGGCGCTGATCGCCATAAGCGAGGTTGCCGGCCGCGTCGTCGGCGCGATCCAACAGGCCGACCCGCTTCAGCCAGGTGGTGGCGAGATCGATCGCGCTCGCCTCCGCGCTGCGATAGGAGGGGACGCCGATCAGGCCGAGAAAGGTGAGGCCCGAGGCACGCATCAACATATTGTGCTGCGCCACCATCAGGTTTTCCAGCGCGGTCATGCCGGGAAACAGGCGGATGTTTTGGAAGGTGCGCGCGACCTTGGCCCGCTTGGCGATGCGAAAGTCTTTCAGCCGTTCGATCGCGATGTCCTTGCCGTCGTCATGCGTCAGGCGGATGGTGCCGCCGGTCGGCTTGTAGAAGCCGGTGATGCAGTTGAACACGGTGGTCTTGCCGGCGCCGTTCGGCCCGATCAGCGCGGTGATCTTGTGCCGCTCGGCGGCCAAAGATAGATCCTGGACGGCGACGATGCCGCCGAAACGCATGGTGAGCTGATTGACGTTGAGGATACGCTCGCCGCTCATCCGTGCCCTTCCTTGACGAGGTCGGAGGAGATAGCCTCCGCCTTCTTGAGATACACGGTCGGCGCACGATGGCCGATCAGGCCACGCGGCCGCCAGATCATGATCAGCACCATGGCCCAGCCGAAGACCAGCATGCGATAGACCTCGAGCCCGCGGAACAGTTCGAAGCCGCCAATCATCGTCAGCGCCGCGAGCGCGACACCGAGCTGCGAGCCCATGCCGCCGAGCACGACGATGGCGAGCACCAGCGCCGATTCCTGGAAGGTGAAGGATTCCGGGCTGATGAAGCCCTGGCGAGTGGCGAAGAAGGCGCCGGCAAAACCGCCGAACATCGCGCCGGTCGCAAACGCCGTGAGCTTGGTCGTCGTGGTATTGATGCCGAGCGCGCGGCAGGCGACCTCGTCCTCGCGCAAGGCCTCCCAGGCGCGCCCGATCGGCAGACGCCGCAGGCGGATCGTCACCCAGTTGGTGAGCAATGCCAGCGCCAGGATCAGGTAGAACAGGAAGACGATGCGGTGGGTCGGCGAGAATTCGATGCCGAGCAGCGCCGCAAGTCCATCGTCACTGTTGTCGAGCGGGATTCCGAACATCGTTGGGCGCGGGATACTAGCGACGCCGTTTGGTCCGCCGGTCAGCTCCTGCCAGTTGCGGATGACGAGCCGGATGATCTCGCCGAAGGCAAGTGTCACAATGGCGAGATAGTCGCCGCGCAGCCGCAGCACAGGGAAGCCGAGCAGGACGCCCCAGAAGGCGGCGAGAATGCCGGCGAGCGGCAGGCAGACCCAGAACGACCAGCCGAATTTGGTGGCGAGCAGGGCATAGGAATAGGCGCCCACTGCGTAGAAGGCGACGTAGCCGAGGTCGAGCAGACCCGCGAGTCCGACCACCACGTTGAGGCCCCAGCCCAGCATCACATAGGTCAGCACCAGGATCGCGAGGTCGAGGATGTAGCGCTGATTATAGAAGATGACAGGCACGAGGAGGGTGAAGATCAGAAGCGCCGGCGCTAGATATGTGCCAAGGATCGACATGCCGCGTTGCACGGCGGGCGGCACCAGCTTCTCGGTGCCGACGGGGCCGATCCATTGCCGCAGCAATTCGATGACGATCGAGCCGCCGAACACGATGCCGACGATAGAGGCGAGCTCGCCGAGCCGCGTCCAGTAGGTCAGTTGCCCATCGGGACCGGCCTCGGTGCGGATGCCGATCATCAGCGAGAACAGCACCAGCGCGACGAATGCGCTGAGAAATGCTTTTTTCAGGATGAAGGGGATGCCCGCTGCTGTGCGGGTTGCGGATATAGTTTCGTGTGAGAGCGCTGTCACGCAGGCGGACCGTCAGACTTTTTCGACTTCGGGACGGCCGAGCAGGCCGGTCGGCATGAAGATTAGCACAATGATCAGGATCGAGAATGCGGCGACGTCCTTGTACTCGACCGAGAAATAGGCCGACCAGAAGGTCTCGATCAGGCCGATCGCAAGTCCGCCCAGCATCGCGCCGGGCAGCGAGCCGATCCCGCCGAGCACGGCGGCCGTGAACGCCTTGATGCCGGCGACGAAGCCCATATTGAAATCGACCACGCCGTAGTACAGCAGGTACATCAGGCCCGCGACGGCGGCGAGCGCCGCGCCGATCACAAAGGTCATGGAAATAGTGCGGTCGACATCGACGCCGAGCAGCGCCGCCATGGTCTGGTCCTGTTCGCAGGCGCGCATATCGCGCCCGAGCCGCGTGCGTGAGACCAGCCAGGTGAAGATCGAGAGCAGCACGACGGTGGCGATGACGACCAGGATCTGGATGTTGGAGAGCTGGATCAGGAAGCCGTCCGCGCTCTCATGCAGCGTATAGCCCCCGGTGATGATCGGCGGTATCGGCTTGACGCGGGCGCCCTGGGCCACCTGCGAAAAGTTCGTCAGCACGAACGACATGCCGATCGCCGACAGCATCGGGGCGAGGCGGAAGGAATGGCGCAACGGCCGGTAGGCGATACGCTCGATCGTCCAGCCGTAAAGCGCGGTGATCACCATCGCCACCAGCAGCACGACCAGCAGGATGAGGGGGACCGTGGTCAGGCCGAACGAGATCAGGATCAGGAAGGTGATCAGGGCGATGAATCCGCCGATCATGAAGATGTCGCCATGGGCGAAATTGATCATGCCGACGATGCCGTAGACCATCGTGTAGCCGATGGCGATCAGGCCATAGATCGAACCGAGGACGAAACCGTTGATGAGTTGCTGCGCGAAATAGTCCATGGGCTGCCGTTATCTGGAACTGACGCGGCTCAAAGGGAGCTCTTGAGAGAGAGTTCTTGGGCCCCGGCAGCCCTTGAGCATTCCGTTGCTTGTAACAGGAGGGAACTGGCCGCCGCAACTGGGCTGGCCTTGGTATAAAGGCTTGTACAGAGTTCATTTTGCATCCCGGTTCCACCACCTTGGGGGGGAACCCGGGTTCCCAAGCAACCAAAAGAGAGGCCGGCCGTTATCTGGCTCTGACGTCCAATAAGGGAGTTTCCCGCAATGACGAAGCAGCAGAACCAGAATCCGGGCCAGCAGAATCAGAAGCCCGGCCAGCGTCCTGATCAGCAGCAGCAGGGTGGCGGTCAGAAGCCCGGACAGCAGCAGCAGGATCCGATGCGTCAGGGCGACAAGCCCGGTCAGCATGGTCAGGACCAACGTTGATCTCGAAGCACGTTGAAGTTGTGACAGTCCCGCCGAAAGGCGGGACTTTTCCTTTTGCCCGGCTGAGGCTTATCCACAGCAGTTAAGGTAAACAAAGAGTTTAAATTGCCGCCTCGAGTCGAGGGGAGTTAGCTGCCGCAAAGGCCCGACCGGCTCGGGTCCAATGGAATCAAACGGGAAGCGGCAATGCTGAAGAACTGGCGGATCGGCTCGATCAATGGCGTGCTGTTGGCCGCCTATTTCATCCCGGCCTGGACGCTGATTGCCTTCAACATCATGGTCGCCCCCGTGCACGGCCTCTATGAGCGGCCAAGCGTCGCGGTGGCGCTGTTCATCAGCGACCAGCTCCAGATGTCAGGCATGAGCACGGTCCGCGCGGCGTGGCTGCTGGCGCTCGGCCGCCTCACTGTGGTGGCGTTCTTCGCCATTTTTCTGGCGTTGCTCTCGATTCCCCGGGTGCGCAGGTCCGGCGGCTCCGATGAGGCGCTCGGGATTGCGCTTTTCATCGGCAGCCTGATGTCATTTGCGAGCATGGTGATGGCCTCGAAGGTCGGCGAGATGGCCGCCCTCAGGTTGCATGCCACCGAGCTGCTGCTGCTGCTCGGCGCCGCCGTCGTGCTCCTGATCGAGCAGCCGGCCCGGCGACCTGTTGAAAGCAATGCTCTGGAAGCCAAGGTTCTGGCACCCAAGGCTCTGGCACCCAATGCTCTGGCGGCCAAGGTTCCGCTAGCTTTTGAGCAGGCCGAGCTCCTGCACAATCGCTGAGGCTTCCTTGACGGCGTGGTTGGCCGCCGGCACGCCGCAATAGATCGCCTGCTGCAACAGGATTTCCCTGATGTCGTCGGCGGTGAAGGCGCCCTCGGCGAGTGCAGCGCGCACGTGCAAACGGAATTCGTCCCATTGCCCGAGCGCGACCATGGTGCCGATGACGAGCACGCGCCGCGTCCGCTCGTCGAAATGCGGCCGCGTCCAGATCTCGCCCCAGGCGTAGCGGGTAATCAGGTCCTGGAAATCGGTGTTGAACGCATTGCGGTTGGCAACCGACTTGTCGACCCAGGCGTTGCCCAGCACCTTGCGGCGCACCTTCATGCCGGCATCGCGGCGCTTCTCGTCGTCCATGCGTGTCTCCTCCTCCGTAATTGCGAGCGTAGCGAAGCAATCCAGATATGTTTCCGCAGAGAAAGTCTGGATTGCTTCGTCGCTACGCTCCTCGCAATGACGCTTTGTGTGAAACTACCGTTGCGTCAAGAAGCCGACCACCGCGTCGGTGAAGGCGTGCGGCTGCTCGACATTGGAGATGTGGGCGGCATCGATGATGGTCATGCTGGCGCCGGGAATTTGGCTGCGGATCAATTCGCCCGCAGAGATCGGCGTTGCCATGTCGTGGCGGCCGGCGATCACCAGCGTCGGGCTTTTGATCTTCGGCAGCAACGCGCGCTGATCGAGCGTCGACAGCGCCTCGCAGCAGGCGAGATAGCCTTCGACGGGCGAGGCCACCAGCATCGCCTTCATCTTCGCGGTGATCTGCGGCTCACGCTCGCGGAAATCGGCCGTCAGCCAGCTGGCGATGACGGTGTCGGCGACGGCCGCGATACCGCCTTCCCTGACCGCCTTGATGCGGTTCAGCCAATTGGTCGGATCGGGGTAGTAGCAGCTTGTGTTGGCGAGGATGATCTTGCCGAACCGCTCGGGTGCATTGGCGCCCAGCCATTGCCCGACCATTCCGCCCATCGACAGGCCGCACCAATGCACCTTCGCGATATTGAGGTCGTCGAGGATCGCCAGCACGTCGCGGCCGAAGCGCTCCATCGAATAGGGGCCGGGGGCCACGCTTGATTTGCCGTGGCCGCGGCGGTCATAGCGGATGACGCGGAACACCTGCGTCAGCGCCTTCATTTGCGGCTCCCACATCTGCAGCGTGGTGCCGAGCGAATTGGAGAGCATCAGGGTCGGCCCGCCATCGCGGCCCTCGACGGAGACATTGAGCAGACAACCGTCGGCATCGATCATGGGCATGGCGGTGTCTCCATTCTATTCGCGGTCGAGGCTGTCGAGCAGCCGGTCGATCAAGGCTTGGGAAGCGCCTTGATAGGCCATCGGCTCAAACAATGCCGCAATTTTTTCCGGCGCAAGATGCGCGGTGACCTTCGGATCAGCCCCGAGCACGTCGCGCAGGTGCTTGTTCTCGGCAACCGCCTTCTTGCTGGCAGCCTCGACCAGATGATGCGCGTCGCTCTTGCCGATGGTCTCGGCGAGTGCGAAAGTGACGGCTTCCGCCATGATCAGGCCATGCGTCGCATCGAGATTGGTGCGCATGCGCGCGGTGTCGACGTCGAGACCCTCGGCGATGTCGACGATGGCCGCGAGCGCTCCGGAGACGACCAGCATCAATTGCGGCAGCGTCGGCCATTCCGCGTGCCACGGGCCTGCGCTGCGCTCGTGGTCCTGCACTTGAGCCGCGAATACCGTCGCGGCCAATTGCGGCGCCATCGTCGCGGCCCCAAGGGCGCTTGCGGCTGCGACCGGATTGCGCTTGTGCGGCATGGTCGAGGAGCCGCCGCGGCCTTCGCCGGCGGGCTCGAAGGCTTCGGCGACGTCGGTCTGCATCATCAGCGAGACGTCGCGGGCGATCTTGCCGCAACTGCCGGCAAGAATCGCAAGGGCCGATGCCGCCTCGGCGATTCGGTCGCGATGGGTGTGCCAGGGCGCTTCGGGCAACTGCAGGTTCAACTCCCGTGCAAGTCGTTCGGCGACGACAAGCCCCTTGTCGCCGAGCGCTGCGAGCGTGCCCGCGGCGCCGCCGAATTGCAGCGCGAGGCCTTCGCGGCGCAGCCGCCGCAACCGGCAGCGTGCGCGGGCAAGGCTTGCGGCATATTCGGCAGCCTTCAACCCGAACGGCATCGGCAGCGCGTGCTGGAGCCAGGTGCGCGCGACCATGGCGGTGTTGCGATGGCTGCGCGCCAGTGCGGCAAGCCCTTTGATGGCGCGGCTGAGGTCGGAGTCCAGCGCGTCCATCCCGGCGCGAAGCATGAGCATGGTCGCAGTGTCGATGACGTCCTGGCTGGTCGCGCCCCAATGCACGTAGCGCGCGGCCTCCGCATCGGCCTTGGCGACGTCGGCGGTCAACGCCTTGACGAGGGGGATCGCCAGATTGCCCGACCTCGTGGCGGCCTCCGCGAGCGCGGCAAGGTCGAACGCCGATGCCTTGCAGGCGGCTTCGATCGGGCCGGCCGCGCTTGCCGGAATCACGCCGGTCGCAGCTTCCGCCCGGGCCAGCGCTGCCTCAAATTCGAGCATGTTTTGCAGGTAAGCCCGGTCATCGCAGACCGCGCGCATGGCCGCGCTCGACAGCATCGGCGCAAGCAGAGGGGAGAGGGATGTGCTCATGTTGCGCGGGACCTAACCACCAAGAGCCGCGTCTGCCAATCCCAAACCGTTCGCGCAAGCTTTTTGCAGTGCGAATATGCATTGCATGTGATCGTCGGCCGCCCTTTCCTTTGCTGCGGCCCTGCGTTACTTGAGCAGCGTCGCATCAGTGATCCCGGGAGGCGGTCCATGGCCATGACAATGAACGGCGAAGTCCAGCTTGCGGCGTCGCGCGAATCCGTATGGGCCAAGCTCAACGAACCCGAGGTGCTGAAGGCCTGCATCCCCGGCTGCGAGGAACTGGAGAAGACCGACGACGGCGGTTTCCGCGCGGTCGCCAAGATGAAGGTCGGCCCGGTGTCGGCGCGCTTCAAGGGCAAGGTGATGCTCAGCGATCTCGACCCGCCGAACGGCTACAAGATCTCCGGCGAGGGCGAGGGCGGGGTGGCCGGCTTTGCCAAGGGCGGCGCGACGGTGAAGCTGTCGGAGAAGGATGGCGGCACGCTGCTCTCCTATGATGTCGAGGCGCAGATCGGTGGCAAGTTGGCGCAGCTCGGCCAGCGCCTGATCAACGGCGCCGCCAAAAAGCTCGCCGACGAATTTTTCGCGAACTTCGCCAAGGCGGTACAGGGTTAGCCCTACGCCTTAAGGCATAACTGCCTGCATCTCGGGCGATGTTGCCCGAAGGTGCAATGGCCCATATGATGGGTTGGAATAACTATAAGAACCGCTTCGCCGGGACCCGGCGGGGTGCTGACCAGAGAGTCCTGATGGCCAAAATCTCCCTTATCGTGAACGGCAGTCCCGTCAACGCCAACGTCGACCCCCGCACCTTGCTGGTGCAGTTCCTGCGCGAGCATCTGCGGCTGACCGGGACCCATGTCGGCTGCGACACCTCGCAGTGCGGCGCCTGCGTCGTGCATCTCGACGGCAAGGCCGTGAAATCCTGCACCACGCTTGCGGTGATGGCGGACGGCCATGAGGTCAAGACCATCGAGGGGCTGGCGGCTGACGGCGCGCCGCTGCATCCGATGCAGGAGGCCTTCCGCGAGCATCACGGCTTGCAGTGCGGCTTCTGCACGCCCGGCATGATTATGACCGCGATCGACATCGTCCAACGCAAGGGCCACGAGCTCGATGACCACACCATTCGCGAGGAGCTGGAAGGAAATCTCTGCCGCTGCACCGGCTACCAGAACATCGTCGCCTCGATCGCCGCCGGCGCGAAGGCGATGGCGAAATCCGACCTCGCGTAAACCGACACTCGCGCGCATCTCGCGATCAGGAAGTCCATTATGTACGAATTCAAATATCATCGCCCCGGGACCGTGCGGCAGGCGGCCAATCTCCTGGTGAAGAACGAGGACGCCAAGGTGATCGCCGGCGGCCACACGCTGATTCCCGTGATGAAGCAGCGCCTCGCAAGCCCGCCGCATCTGGTCGATCTCTCGCATATCGAAGGTCTCGACACGATCGAGATGAAGGGCCGTTCGCTGGTGATCGGCGCCACGGCGAAGCACGCCGATGTCGCGACGTCGGCCGTCGTGGGCGAGGCGATCCCGGCGCTCGCAAGCCTTGCCGGCGGAATCGGTGATCCGGCCGTCCGCCACAAGGGCACCATCGGCGGCTCGCTCGCCAACAACGACCCGACCGCGGACTATCCGGCGGCGGTGCTCGCGCTCGGCGCCACCATCGTCACCAACAAGCGCCGCCTGAAGGCGGAAGAATTTTTTCAGGGTCTGTTCTCGACCGCGCTCGAAGGTGACGAGATCATCACCAAGGTGATGTTCCCGCTGGCAAAGAAGGCGGCTTACATCAAATTTCGCAACCAGGCCTCGCGCTATGCGCTGGTTGGCGTGTTCGTGGCGCGGCGTCCGTCGGATGTGCGCGTCGCCGTCACCGGAGCCGGCTCGGACGGCGTGTTCCGCGTCACCGCCTTCGAGGAAGCCTTGAAGAAGCGCTTCTCCTCGAAGGTGCTCGACGGCATCAACGTGCCGGCGGAAGGCCTCAACAGCGATATCCACGGCAGCGCGGAGTATCGTGCGCACCTGATCGGTGTGCTGACGCGGCGCGCCGTCGACGCTGCCAACGCCAAAGAGTGATGAGCCCGGTTCGGGCGTAGCGAGACTGGCTCTTTCATGATTGCAGCGGCACTGCCGGCATCGGTCGATGCGATGCTCGAACTCCTCACTTCGCACCGCTACCTCGCGGAGCGGTCGCTGGCGACGGTGACGTACCTGTCGCTGCGGATGGGGCGGCCGCTGTTCCTGGAAGGCGAGGCCGGCGTCGGCAAGACCGAGATCGCAAAGGTGCTGTCGGCGGCCCTGGGCCGCAAGCTGATCCGCCTGCAATGCTATGAGGGCCTCGACGTCTCCTCCGCGGTCTATGAGTGGAACAGCGCCGCGCAGATGATCGCGATCCGGATGGCGGAGGCCGCCGGCGATACCGATCGCGAGCAGCTCTCGTCCGACATCTTCGCCGACCGTTATCTGATCAAGCGGCCGCTGCTCCAGGCGCTGGAGCCCGACGTTGCAGGCCCGCCGGTGCTGCTGATCGACGAGCTCGATCGCGCCGACGAAGCATTCGAGGCGTATTTGCTCGAAATCCTCAGCGACTTCCAGGTGACCATCCCCGAATTCGGCACCGTGAAGGCGCCGCATCCGCCGATCGTCATCATCACCTCCAACCGCACCCGCGAGATCCACGACGCGCTGAAGCGGCGTTGTCTCTATCACTGGGTCGACTACCCCTCCGCCGAGCGCGAGCTCGCGATCATCAAGACGCGCGTGCCTGGCATCGCGGCAAAGCTGTCGCAGCAGGTCGTGCGCTTCGTGCAGGCGCTGCGCAACCAGGACTTCTACAAGTCGCCAGGCGTCGCTGAGACCATCGATTGGGCGACGGCACTGTCCGAGCTCGACGCCCGTTCGCTGACGGCGCAAGTGGTTGGCGACACGCTGGGGGCGCTGCTCAAGTATCAGGACGACATCGTCCGCATGCAGGGCGATGCCTTGCAGAAGGTGCTGAAGGACGCGACGAGCGAGAGTTAGCTCGCGCCATGAGGAAGGTCGTCATTTCCGGGGGGCCGACAGAGCCGCGAGCCCGGAATCCATCGGGCCGCACGGACTGCGGGGAATGGATTTCGGGTTAGCCGCTGCGCGGCGCCCCAGAATGACGAGTGAGGGTGTTGGACCATGGCCATCAATCACCTTGCGCCTGACAGGACCGAGCAGCTCGCCGACAACATCGTCGGCTTCGCCCGCGCGCTTCGTGCCGCCGGTCTTCCCGTCGGCCCCGGCGCGGTGATCGACGCCGTCAACGCGCTCCAGGTGATCGACATCGGCAGCCGCGCCGACGTCTTCACCACGCTGGAGGCGATTTTCGTCAAGCGCCACGAGCATGCGCTGATCTTCAGGCAGGCCTTCAATCTGTTCTTCCGGCCTTCCGAAGAGTGGAAGCACATGCTGGATTCGGTGCCGCTGCCCGATCACGCCAAGAAGAAGCCGCCGCCGGCCTCGCGCCGGGTCCAGGAGGCGCTGTCGCAGCCGCATATGACGGAGACGCCACAGCGCCAGGAGCAGGATCTGCGCCTGTCGGTCTCCGACAAGGAGATCCTGCAAAAGAAGGATTTTGCGCAGATGAGCGCCGCCGAGATCAATGAGGCGCTGCGTGCGATCGAGAAGATGAAGCTGCCGCAGGCCGAGCTCCTGACGCGCCGGCACCGGCCCGATCCACGCGGCCTGCGCCTCGACCTGCGCCGCACGCTGCGTGCCTCGCTCCATACCGGCGGCGACATCATCGACATCCACCGCCTCGGGCGGATCGAGAAGCCGGCACCCATCGTGGCGCTGCTCGATATCTCGGGCTCGATGAGCGAGTACACCCGCCTGTTCCTGCACTTTCTCCATGCCATCACGGACGCCCGCAAGCGCGTCTCCGTGTTCCTGTTCGGCACCCGCCTCACCAACGTCACCCGTGCGCTCCGCCAGCGCGATCCGGACGAGGCGCTGGCAAGCTGCTCGGCCGCGGTGGAAGACTGGGCCGGCGGCACGCGGATTGCGACCTCGCTGCACAACTTCAACAAATTGTGGGCGCGGCGTGTGCTGAGCCAGGGCGCGATCGTGCTCTTGATCTCCGACGGGCTGGAGCGCGAAGCGGATTCCAAGCTCGCCTTCGAGATGGACCGTCTGCACCGCTCCTGCCGCCGCCTGATCTGGCTGAACCCGCTGCTGCGGTTCGGCGGCTTCGAAGCCAAGGCGCAGGGTATCAAAATGATGCTGCCCAACGTTGACGAATTCCGCGCCGTACATAATTTGAGTTCGATCCAGGAGCTGATCAAGACGCTCTCCCAGCCGCTGCCGCCGCATCACCGCAGCCTGATCCGTTCCGCAGCTTGAGAGGTAGGCCATGCTCGATCGCGACGAGGATATCCTGAAGGCGGCGGAGGACTGGCAGAAGGCCGGCCATGGCGTCGCCCTCGCAACGGTGGTGGAGACCTGGGGCTCGGCACCGCGGCCCGCGGGCTCGAGCCTCGTGATCAACGACGACGGTACATTTCTAGGCTCCGTCTCGGGCGGCTGCGTCGAAGGCGCGGTGGTCACCGAGGCCATGGATGTGATCGAGAGCGGCAAGCCAAAGATGCTGGAGTTCGGCGTCGCCGATGAGACCGCCTGGAACGTCGGGCTGTCCTGCGGCGGCACCATCCGCGTCTTCGTCGAAAAGGTCGGCTAGCCGTGAAGCTGGAAACCCTGCACGAACTCAATGCCGAGCGCGCCGCGCGGCGGCCGGTCATCCTCGTCACCGATACGGAGAGTGGCGAGCAGCGGCTGGTGAAGGCCGGAGATTTTGCCAAGGATCCGCTGCGCGCCGAGCTGGAAAAGCAGCTCCGCATGGGCAAGAGCGGCAATGTCGAGGTCGGCGGCAGGAAGCTGTTCCTCAACGTCTATGCGCCGACCGCGAAGATGGTGATCATCGGCGCCGTCCATATCAGCCAGGCGCTGGCGCCGATGGCGCGCTCGCTCGGTTACGACGTCACGGTCGTCGATCCCCGCACGGCCTTTGCGAGCCCCGAGCGCTTTCCGGACGTGCCGCTGATCGCGGAATGGCCCGACGTCGCGCTGCCGCCGCTCAACATCGACCGCTACACCGCCTTCGTCGCGCTGACGCACGATCCCAAGATCGACGATCCCGCGCTGCTGCACGCCTTCGAGCGCGACTGCTTCTATATCGGCGCGCTCGGCTCGCGGAAGACGCACGCCAAGCGCGGCGACCGGCTACGGGCGCAGGGCGCAAAGGACTCTGATATCACCCGCATCCACGCGCCCATCGGTCTTGCAATTGGCGCGGTCTCGCCGTCGGAGATCGCGGTGTCGATCATGGCCGAGATCACGGCGGTGCTCCGCCTGCCTCCGAAAGAAAAAGAAGAAGCGGCATGAAGTTCGGCCCGGCGAGTCCGAAGGATGCGATCGGCGGTGTGACCGTCCACACCCTGCGCCAGGGTCCACTGGTGCTGAAGAAGGGCACGACGATCGGGCCTGCCGAGGTCGAGGCGCTTACACGCGCCGGCATCAAGGACATCGTCGTGGTGCGCATGGAACAGGGCGACGTCTCCGAGGACGTCGCGGCTGCCGGCATTGCAGAGGCCGTCGGCGGCGAGGGCATCCATGTCGAGCGCGCCTTCACCGGCCGCGCCAATCTGTTCGCGGCGCGCCCGGGCGTGCTGGTGATCGATCGCGCTGCGGTCGACCGCATCAACAATGTCGACGAAGCCATCACATTTGCAACACTCTCTGCCTTCAAGCCGGTGGTCGAAGGCGAGATGGTCGGCACCGTCAAGATCATCCCGTTTGGCGTTGAAGGAACGTTGCGCGATGCCGCGGTGAAGGCGGCCGGCCGCGAGGTGCTGCGCGTTGCGCCCTACGTGATCAAGCGCGTCGGCGTGGTCTCGACCCTGCTCCCGGGGTTATCCTCCAAGGTCGTCGACAAGACGCTGCGCGTGACCGCCGAGCGGCTCGCGCCCGCCGGCGCGACCATCATCGCGGAGCGGCGGGTTCCGCACGAGGAGACGGCGCTGTCGGCTGCGATCAGGGCGCTGCTCGGCCTCGGCGCCGAGCTCGTCATCGTGTTCGGCGCCTCCGCAATCGCCGATCGTCGCGACGTGATCCCGGCTGCCATTACCGAGATCGGCGGCGCGATCGAGCATTTCGGCATGCCCGTCGACCCCGGCAATCTGCTGTTGATCGGGCGCGCCGGCGGGGTGCCCGTGCTGGGCGCGCCGGGCTGCGCACGCTCGCCGGTCGAGAACGGTTTCGACTGGGTGCTGATGCGGCTGCTTGCCGGCATCAAGGTCACGCGCGCCGAGCTGATGGGCATGGGCGTTGGCGGCCTCCTGATGGAGATCGTCACGCGGCCGCAGCCGCGCGCAAAACCCGAGGCCGAAGGCAACAGCCACGTCGCGGCCATCGTGCTCGCCGCCGGGCGTTCGACCCGGATGGGCGGACCGAACAAGTTGCTCGCCGAGCTCGAGGGAAAGAAGCTGGTGCAGATCGCGACTGAACAGGTGCTGGCCTCGAAAGCGTCCGAGGTGATCGTCGTAACCGGCCACCAGGCCGAGCTGGTCGAGCAGGCGCTTGCCGGGTTGAAGGTGAAATTCGTTCGCAATCCGGATTTTGCCGGCGGCATCGCGAGTTCAGTCAAGGCCGGCATCGCGGCCGTGCCGGAGACCTGCGACGGCGCGCTGGTCTGCCTCGGCGACATGCCGCTGATCGATGCTGGTCTGATCGACCGCCTCATCGACAGTTTCGCGCCCGACCGAGGCAACCTCATTGCGGTGCCCGTGAGCGAAGGCCGCCGCGGCAATCCGGTGCTGTGGTCGCGCCGCTTCTTCAGCGAATTGATGACGCTCGACGGCGACATCGGCGCGCGCCACCTGATCGCCAAGCATGCCGAAGTCGTGGCCGAAGTGCCCGTCGACGGCGAGAGCGCCTTCCTCGACATCGACACCCCGCAGGCACTGGAAGCGGCAAAACGCGGATAGCGGCGCTGTAGATGCGTGTAGTGGGTTAGCCGAAGGCGTAACCCACTACAGTCTTCACGGAAACCAAAGCGGTGGGAAGCTGATCGCTTCGCTCGCCTACTTCTTGGTGCTTGACAATTTCTCGCTGCCGGCAGCCTTCAGATCGACGCCGCCCTTCGTCAGCTTGGCCTTGTCGCCGCTGTTAAACGTGAACGTGTCGGCGCCCGCGCTGATGCCGTTCCAGGCGACCGCTTCGAATGTATATTTCGTTCGTCCGATATGCCTTTCCAACCACTCGTTCACCAAGTGGAAACGAGCCGCGCTTAGAGTCGCCCGCACCTGCCTGGGGGGAGGGGAATTTCCATGGCTTCCAACGTCGTCGCGCGCCGTTGCGCGGTGTTTTTCTTTGGGCTGAGCGTTGCCGTGGCGGGAGCGCGCTACGTCACAGACGCGCACGCCGCCGGCGCCTTCGCGGTCGGCAAATGTGGCGCCTACGGCCATGCCTATGACTTTCCCGGCGAAGCCGCGGCGCGGGCAGCAGCACAAAAGCAGTGCAAGGGCGAGTGCACGACTGTGACCATGAAGCGCGCCTGTGCCGCGATGTCAGTCGATCTCGCCAACCCCTGCGGCGCCTATGGCTATGCCGTGAAGCCGAAGATCTCGACCACGCTCAACGCCGCTACGCGCGAATGCTACAAATATGGCGGCAAGGAATGTGTGATCCGCGCCTGGGCCTGCGACGCCAAGGGGTGATCTCTCCTCTGCCATTCCGGGCGCGCGTAGCGCGAACCCGGAATCTTGTGTCATAAAACCTCTGGATTCCGGGCCTGCGTTTTCGACGCGCCCCGGAATGACGCGTGAGGGGCACAGATGCAGTTCGACACCAAGATCGCCGTCGTGATCCGCAACGACCTTCAGACCTGGCAGAAGCTCAACGTCGCATCGTTCCTCGCTGGCGGCATCGCCGCTGCCTTTCCCGAATGCATCGGCGAGCCCTACGAGGACGCCTCGGAGACGAAATATCTTTCCCTGATCGGCCAGCCGATCCTGATCTACGGCGCCGATGGTCCGGCCTTGTCCCGCGCGCTCGATCGCGCGCTGTCGCGCAACGTCACGCCGGCGGTCTATACCGAGGAGATGTTCGCGACCACGCACGATGCCGCCAATCGCCAGGCGGTGAGGGCGGTCAGCCGTGCCGATCTCAATCTCGTCGGCATCGCGATCCGCGCCGAGCGCAAGGTGGTCGATAAAATTGTCGACGGCTTGAGGTTCCACAGCTGACGCTGTCGGCGCGTTCACGCGAAATTGCTGTCACTGCTTTGATACTGCTGCTTCGCCGTGCGCAAACATTGTGCCGTTTGACGTCAATCAAGGGCGCATCGCGCGCGGTCACTAGTCTGCCTTTCGCGCAAATGCAAAGGAGCAGACCGATGCCGACCATGAAAGCCGCCGTCGTCACCAAGCTTGGCAAGCCGCTCGAGATCCGGGATGTGCCGGTGCCACAGCCGGGTCCCGGTGAGGTCCTGGTCAAGGTGAAGGCTTGCGGGGTCTGCCACACCGACCTGCACGCCGCGTCCGGCGACTGGCCGGTCAAACCGGTTCCACCCTTCATTCCCGGTCATGAGGCCGCCGGCACCGTCGCGGCGCTCGGACCCGGCGTCACCAACCTCAAGGTCGGAGACGCCGTCGGGGTCGCATGGCTGCACGATTCGTGCATGCACTGCGAATATTGCGAGACCGGCTGGGAGACGCTGTGCGAACACCAGCACAATACCGGCTACAGCGTGAATGGCGGCTTTGCCGAATACGTCATCGCCTCTGCGGCCTTCGCGGCGAAGCTGCCGGCCAATATCGATTTCGCCGGCGTTGCGCCGATCCTGTGCGCCGGCGTGACGACCTACAAGGGACTTAAGGAGACCGAGGCGCGGCCCGGCGAGTGGGTGGTGATCTCGGGCATCGGCGGTCTCGGCCACGTCGCGATCCAATACGCCAAGGCAATGGGGCTCAAGGTTGCCGCGATCGATATCGCAGAGGACAAGCTCGCGCTGGCGCGCTCGATCGGCGCCGACCTCGCCGTCAATGCGCTGAATGCCGATGCCGTCGAAAAAGTGCTGGCCGCGACCGGGGGCGGGGCGCATGGCGTGCTGGTAACCGCAGTCTCGACGGCCGCCTTCGCGCAGGCGCTTAGGATGGTGCGCCGGAAGGGCACCGTCAGTCTCGTCGGTCTGCCGCCCGGGGAATTCCCGACCCCGATCTTCGACGTCGTGCTGAAGCGCATCACCGTGCGCGGCTCGATCGTCGGCACCCGCAGGGATCTCGACGAGGCGATCGCCTTTGCAGCCGACGGGAAGGTGCACGCCGAAGTCACCAAGGTGCCGCTCGCCGAGATCAATACGGTGTTCGACAAGATGAAGGCCGGCAAGATTGACGGCCGGATGGTGCTCGATTTTGGCTAGAGCGTTGTGAGGCGAGGTTTGAGTGCTGCCACGAAAGAGGTGCGCTCCCTCTCCCGCTTGCGGGGCGCTTGTGGGGCGGTGCTGGGGTGGGGGTGCTTGCGCAATCGACAATCCCGACGCGGAGAGAGCCCCCGACCCGGCGCTTCGCGCCGACCTCCCCCGCAAGCGGGAGAGGTGAAGCGAACTCGTGGCCAAATTGTTGGTACCAAAAGGCCGCGCGCTCTGGCGCCGGCGCCTCACGCCGGCGGCATGGCCTCGAACTTCGGCAGGCTCGGATCGAGGTGATCCCAGCCGTGTCCGCGCGCGGCGTAAGTGACCACCTGCGGCTTGTAGCGGGCCGGCTCGTCGAGGCTCGCGGCGCGGATGGTGAAGATGTCGGGCATCGCGGCGAAGGTCATGTAAACCGGCAAGCCGCACACGGAGCAGAAGGCGCGCGTCTTCACGTTGCCACTGTCGCCGACCATGTCCCATTGCTTTGCCTCGCCTGTCAGCGTGACGCCGGGGCGCGCGAAGGTGAGGTACGAGCCGTGGCCGGTGCCGCTTTCACGTTGACAGTCCCGGCACTGGCAGTGGTTGGCGAAGAGGGGCTCACTGGCAATCGAATAGCGGATCGCGCCGCAGGCGCAGCCGCCGGTATAGGGCTTGGTCATCGCGATATCTCCTGCTCACTCTTCGCCGCTGATCTCGCCGAGCTGGCGGACGACCTTCTTCCAGCCACCGCTCATGACGTTGTAGGCGGAGTCGTTCCTGGGCATGACGAAGCCCGCATGAACCAGGCGGATCCGCGTGCCAGCTTCGACGGGGGTGAGGGACCACGTCACGACGGTGTCAAGCGGCGCGCCGTAGCCGGTGTTGCGTTCGTCGCCGCCCTTCCAGGCGTAGACGAGGCGCCGGTTCGGCACGACCTCCAGAACCCGACAATGGATGACGCCATCCCACGCGCCTCCCGGAGTGGTCTGGAACGTGAAGTGGTTTCCTTCGGTGGCTTCAAAACCGGTCGGCGGCATCAGCCAGCGCGCGATCAACTGCGCGCTCGTCAGAGCCTTCCAGATCGTCTCGGTCGCGTGAGGGAAGACCTCGTCGATGACGATGTCCTTGGTCTGGGCTTTCAACTCCGCTGCATTCACTGGTCGATCTCCTTCAAGAGCTCACGCAGATTGTGGAAACGCTCGCGCCAGAAGACGCCGTAATGATCCATCCACTCGACGAGAGGCTCGAGACCTTGCGGCGCGGCTCGGTAATAGACGTTGCGGCCCTCCGCGCGCTCGGCGACGAGACCGGCCTGCTTGAGGGATTTCAGGTGCTGCGAGATTGCGCCCTGGGTCACGCCGCTGCCGCGCGTCAGCTCCGCGACGCTGATCTCCTTGCTCTCGAAGACGCGCTCGAACACGGCGCGGCGGGTCGGATCGGCGAGAGCGCGCATGACGGTGGTGACGGGGTTTGGGGCGGCTTCAAGCATGATCATTCAATTAGTACATACTAATGCATTAGTCAATACTAATTCGTCGCAATAGCGATCGGGCGAATTGAACGCTTGACTATGACTGACTAGTCAGTCATAAATGCCGAATGACGAAGAAGCCGACCAAAGCAGCCTTGCCGTCAGCAACCGGCGCCAAGGCCAAGATGCCCGAAGCCAGCGAAGAGGCTGCGGCTCCCGCTTCGAACCGCGCCGCGCGCGCGGCGGAGCGGCGCGCTGCGATCGTGGAGGCGGCGCTGGAGGAATTTATCGCGCGCGGCTTCGCGGCGACGCGGCTCGATGACATCGCGAAGCGCGCGGGCGTCGCCAAAGGCACGATCTACCTGCACTTCAAGGACAAGGAATCCATGTTCGAGGAGCTGGTGCGCATCGTCATCGTGCCGGTGGTCGAGCGGCTTACCACGCTGCCGCCGCCAACCGGCTCGGTGCGCGACCTCGTCGAAGCCTTTGCGACCAACTTCCTGAAGGAGGTTGCGAACACTAGGCGTGGCGATCTCGTGCGCCTGATCGTGGCGGAGGGGCCGCGCTTTCCGGCCGTGGCCGACTTCTACTATCGCGAGGTGGTGTCGCGCGGGATCGCCGGCATGCGCGCGCTGATCGAGCTCGGGATCGCCCGCGGCGAGATCCGCGAGAAGAACCTGGCGCGCTTTCCGCAGATCCTGGTCGCGCCGGCGCTGACCGCGGTGATCTGGCAGAGCCTGTTTGCGCGGCACGCGCCGCTCGATGCGCAGGCGATGCTGCGCGTCCATCTTGATCTGATTTTCGGCGAACGGAGGACGACATGAGGTCGTCGCAAGCAGTTTTTGCATTTGCAGTGGTCGCTGTGCTCGCAACCGGGCTTGCGGGCTGCAAGGAACAGCGCGACCCTGGCTTCCAGGGCTGGGTCGAGGCCGACATGATTTTCGTCAGCCCCGATGAAGCGGGGCGTGTGACCAAGCTCAACGTCCGCGAGGGCGAGGAAGTGAAAGTCGGCGATGCCCTCTACTCCGTCGATGACGATCTCCAGCTCGCCGATCTCAACCAGAACAAGGCGACGCTGGCAAATGCGCAGCAGACCTATGATCGCGCGGCTTCGCTCAGCAAGACGGGCTCGGGCACGCAGGCCAATCTCGATTCCGCGGTCTCCGCCTTGCGGGTCGCGGAGGCGCGCGTTGCGACCTCGGAGACGCGGCTGGCGCGGCGAAAGGGTTTTGCGCCGGTCGCCGGCACGATCCAGCAGATCTATTTCCGCGAGGGCGAGATGGTGGCCGCGCAGCGGCCGGTGCTGTCGATCATGCCGCCCGGCAACATGAAACTGCGCTTCTTCGTGCCGGAGACCGAGCTGCCAAAGCTTGCGATCGGCGACCAGGTGAGGGTGGTCTGCGACAATTGCGCGGCCGATCTCACCGCGAAGATCTATTTCATCGCGACCACGGCCGAATACACGCCGCCCGTCATCTACAGCCTCGATGAGCGCAACAAGCTCGTCTATTTGATCCAGGCGCGGCCCTCGCGGCCCGATGCGCTGCGCGTGGGGCAACCGATCGACGTCTATCTCAATCCCAAGTCTTCTGAAATCAAGACTCCGATAGCGGACAAGCGATGAACGGGACAGCCGGCAACGGTATCGCGATCGACGTCAAGGGGCTGACAAAGTCCTTTGGCGGCCGCGAGGTCGTGCATGATCTGTCGATGCAGGTGAAGCGCGGCTCGATTTACGGTTTTCTCGGTCCCAATGGCTCCGGCAAGACCACGACCATCCGCATGCTCTGTGGGCTTTTGACGCCCGACAGCGGCGAGGGCACCTGCCTCGGCTACGACATCAAACGCGACGCCGAGCGCATCAAGCGCCAGGTCGGCTACATGACCCAGCGCTTCAGCCTGTACCAGGACCTCTCGGTGCGCGAGAACCTGGAATTCGTCGCGCGGCTCTACGGCATGCGCGACGCGCGCGGCGCGGCAGCCGAGATGATCAACCGGCTCGGTCTCTCCGGCCGCGAGGAGCAGCTTGCGGGCGAGCTCTCCGGCGGCTGGAAGCAGCGGCTGGCGCTCGGCGCCTGCACGCTGCCCAATCCGCAACTCCTGCTGCTGGACGAGCCGACCGCCGGCGTTGACCCGAAGGCACGGCGCGATTTCTGGAACGAGATCCATGCGCTTGCCGCCGAAGGCCTCACCGTGCTGGTATCCACTCACTACATGGACGAGGCCGAGCGCTGTCACGAGATCGCGTACATCGCCTACGGTCATCTCCTGACGCACGGCACGGTGGATGAGGTGATCGCGAAGTCCGCGCTCACCACCTACACCGTCACTGGGGATGACCTCAACGGCCTCGCCGCCGATCTCACCGGCAAGCCCGGTGTCGATATGGTCGCGCCGTTCGGAACCTCGCTGCACGTCTCGGGCCGCGATGTCACCGCCCTCGAGGTCAGCATCGCGCCCTGGCGCGACAGGTCCGGCCTGCACTGGCAGAAATCGCATCCTTCGCTCGAAGACGTCTTCATCGAACTCATGAACCGCTCGAAGGACAATTTCCAATGAGCGCCATCAACGTATCGGATCAAGGTCACGACATCCGCGAGCGCTTCGGATTCTGGCGGCGCTCCTATGCGATGGTGGTGAAGGAGTTCATCCAGCTGCGGCGCGACCGCGTCTCCTTCGCCATGATCGTGATGATCCCGGTGATGCAGCTTCTGCTGTTCGGCTACGCCATCAACACCACGCCGCACAACCTGCCGAGCGCGGTGCTGCTCCAGGAGGACAGCGATCTCGCGCGCTCGGTGCTGAAGGCGCTGGAGAACACCGCCTATTTCCGTTTCACCCGCGAGGTGCACGACGTCGACGAGTTCGACAACCTGCTCAAATCCGGCAAGGTGCTGTTCGGCGTCGAGATCCCCCGCGGCTTCGAACGGGCGGTGCGGCGCGGCGACCGGCCGGCGCTGCTGGTCGCCGCCGACGCGACCGATCCGGTCGCGGCCAGCGCCGCGCTAGGCTCGCTCGGCATGATCGTGCAGACCGCGCTTGCGCACGATCTCTATATCGGCGATCCCCCGGAGATGCCGTTCGAGATCCGCGCGCACGCCCGCTACAATCCGGCCGCGTCCTCGCGGCTGAACATCGTGCCGGGCCTCGTCGGCACCATCCTGACCATGACCATGCTGATCTTCACCGCGCTGTCGGTGACGCGCGAGGTCGAGCGCGGCACCATGGAGAGCCTGCTGTCGATGCCGATCAGGCCGGTCGAGGTGATGTTCGGCAAGATCATCCCTTACGTGCTGGTCGGCTTCATCCAGGCTTTCCTGATCCTCTCGATAGGCGTGTTGCTGTTCGGCGTGCCCGTGCTCGGCAGCCTCACCCTGCTGGCGCTGCTCTCGACGCTGTTCATCACCACCAATCTCGCGATCGGCTACACCTTCTCCACAATCGTGCAGAACCAGCTCCAGGCCATGCAGATGTCGATGATGTTCTTCCTGCCGAGCATATTGCTGTCCGGCTTCATGTTCCCGTTCGCTGGCATGCCGGTCTGGGCGCAATATCTCGGCGAGGGGCTGCCGCTGACGCATTATGTACGTATCGTCCGCGCCATCATGCTCAAGGGCGCAACCGTCCAGAACTTGCAATATGACACGCTGGCGCTGGCAGCCCTGATGCTGGTCGCCATGGTCATCGCCGTGACGCGCTTCCGCCGCACGCTCGATTGAGGCAAAATACCTCCGCAACAAGGGGGCGAGATGGTCGGTTTTGCCAGCAGGAAAGCACGGCGGCGGGGCGGCATGTCCGAGGACTTCGAGCGCGAGCTGGGGCGCGAGGTGCTCCGGACCGAACTGCTGCGGGTGCGGTCGCTGATTGTGACCGGCTGCGTCATGGTGCTGTTCTTCACGGGGATCGATCTGCTCGATCCCCGTGTCGTGGAACGGGTGTGGCGCGGGACGATCGGCTTGAGCCAGGTCTATGGCCTCCTGATCGGCTTCATCCTGTTCGAGGTCTGGGTGCATTTCCAGATCAGGCGAAACCTCAAGCTCGACCGCGACCTGCCGGTGGTGAGGCGCTACATCGGCGCATTCATCGAAACGTCAATGCCCACCGTGATCCTGTTGCTGCAAGTCCGGAGCATGGGCGCGAGCCAGGCGCTCGGCTTCGCCTCGCCGCTGGTCTACTTCATCTTCATCATTCTCTCGACATTGCGCCTCGACTTCCGGATCTCCACATTCACCGGCTTTGTTGCGGCGGCCGAGCTGTTTGCGGTCGCGATGTACTTCAATGCCGCCAGCGATTCGAACGAACCTCTGATCTACTTCCACGCGGTGCGCAGCGTCATCATCCTGGTCTGCGGCGTGCTGGCAGGCGCCGTCGGCGCGCAGCTGCGCCGGCAATTTGCCGCGAGCATTGCCGCCGCGACCGCGCGCGACCGCGTGACGAACCTGTTCGGCCAGCACGTCTCGCCGCAGGTCGTCGAGCGGCTGATGGCGGAGGGCACCAGCGCCGGCGGCGACATCAGGCGCGTCGCGGTGATGTTCGTCGACTTCCGCGGTTTCACCGCCGGCGCGCGCTCGCGCTCGCCGCGGGACGTGGTCGACCGGCTCGACGGCGCCTTCGCCGTGCTGGTCGACATCCTCGACCGCCACGGCGGCATCGTGAACAAGTTTCTGGGCGATGGCTTCCTCGCGCTGTTCGGCGCTCCACTTGCCGCATCCGATGCCGCGCACCGCGCGGTCGCCGCCGGCCGCGAGATGCTGTCGGCAATGGATCGCATCAATGCGGGCTCGAGCTGGCCGCTGCGGATCGGCATCGGCATCCATTTCGGCGAGGTCGTCGCCGGCAATATCGGTTCGCCCCGGCGCAAGGAATACACGGTGATCGGCGACACCGTGAACTTCGCTTCAAGGCTCGAGGCGCTGAACAAGGATTTCGGCTCGCAGCTGTTGATCTCGTCCGCCGTGCGCGAAGCCTTGGGCGATGACGGCGGCGACGCCGTCGCGCTCGGCGAGGTCGAGGTGCGCGGCTACGAGCGGCCGATGGCGGTCTTTCAACTGGGGTAGGGGTGCTTTCGACGCCTTCAGACAGACCTCGCGTTTCCTTGAAGGCGCGTGATGAAATATCTCCAGCAGCTTTCCGCTCTTGCATTCTGGAAGTCGGAAACGTCCCGGCTTCCGTTTGTCACGTGGAGAAAACCAAGGACCCGATTGACCTTCGTCTCGGCCGCCCTGATCGCCGCTGCCGTCTATCAAACGCAAGCCGCAGCAGCCCGCGACGTCGCCGCACGGCGCGCCGTGCCCCAACCGCACGCGGCTGCCGATTGCGTGAGGGCTCCAGCAGAGGGAGCGTTTGCCACCGCGCCCTACAAGGAGCCGCCATGCATGCCGAAGACGATGAACTGACGATCGAAGCAGACGAGGACGGGTTGGCGAAGTGTGCCAACCCGACCTCGCAAACCGCTGCGTAGGTTCTTCGTCTGCGATGACCGCGCACGCTTGCCGACCAAAGCGACAGCCCCATTGATTCGGGCTGATCGATGGTATTTTAGTAGTCCTTGACTCCCCCTTCATCTAGTCATCTATATGACTATATGAATTCCGCCCCGCTCGACGACCGCCTGCCACGCTATCAGCGCCTGCGCGACGATCTCGCCGCGCGGATCAATCGCAATGAATGGCGGCCTGGCGAGCCGATCCCGTCCGAATCGGAGCTCGCCGCGCACTACGGCGTTGCGATCGGCACCGTGCGCAAGGCAATCGATCAGCTCGTCAGCGACGCAGTCCTCGAGCGCCAACAGGGCCGCGGCACCTTCGTCCGCCGCGCGCGCTTCAACTCCTCGCTGTTCCGCTTCTTCCGCTTCCAGTCCGAGAGCGGCGAGCGCCGCGTGCCGCAGAGCCGTATCCTCAGGCGGAAATGCGTGCCGGCAACGTCCGCCGTCGCGTCCGCGCTGCGCATTCCCGTCGGCGAGCCCGTGATCAGCCTGTCGCGTCTGCGCCTGATCGACGACGTGCCGCTGCTCGCCGAAGAGATCTGGCTGCAAAAGTCGCGCTTCGCGGCGATCCTCGACCTCGACCCGTCCGAGTTCGGCGACCTGCTTTATCCGCTTTATGAGGAGCGTTGCGGCGAGGTGGTGGTGTCGGCCGAGGAAATCCTGACGGTCGAGACCGCGAGCGAGATGCAGGCTCGCCTGTTGCGGCTCGGGGCCCATGCGCCGCTGATCGTCATCGAGCGTCTTGCGCTCGATCTCGAGCGGCGCCCGATCGAATGGCGCCGCTCGCGCGGGCCGGCCAACCGCTTCCGATACCACGCCGAGATCCGGTAAGCGCCGATAACAACGACATTCAAGCAATAAAGAATTCAGGGGAGAGACCATGGCAAACTGGTACAGCGAAAGCTCGCCGCTCGAGCGGCGCACCTTCTGGGCAAGCTTTGGCGGTTGGGCGCTCGATGCGCTCGACGTCCAGATGTTCGGTCTCGTGATCCCTGCGCTGATCGCGGCTTTCGGCATCACCAAGGCCGATGCCGGCCTGCTTGGCTCGATCACGCTGTTCTTCGGCGCCTTCGGCGGCTGGCTCGGCGGCGCGCTCGGCGACCGTTTCGGGCGCGTCAGGGCACTCCAGATCACGGTCGCGACGTTCGCACTTGCGACCTTCGCCTGCGCGTTCGCGATGAGCTACACCCAGCTCCTCGTGCTCAAGGCCATTCAGGGTCTCGGCTTCGGCGCCGAGTGGGCCTGCGGCGCAGTGCTGATGGCCGAGATCATCCGGCCCGAGCATCGCGGCAAGGCGCTCGGCTCGGTGCAGAGTGCCTGGGCGGTGGGATGGGGCGCAGCCGTGCTCTTGTCTGCGCTGGTCTTCACCTATGCGCCGGCGGATATCGCCTGGCGGATCCTGTTCGCGATCGGGTTATTGCCGGCGCTGCTGATCATCTTCATCCGGCGCGGCCTGAAGGAGCCGCAGCGCGCCGTATCGCGCGAAGTCGAGCCACCATTCCTCGCCACGCTCACAGGCATCTTTCATCCCGACGTGCTGCGCGCGACCCTGATTGGCGGCCTGTTCGGCATCGGCGCACATGGCGGCTACGCCGCACTGACCACGTTCCTGCCGACCTATCTTCGCGAGGTACGCCATTTGTCGGTGCTGGGCTCGAGCGGCTATCTCGCCGTGATCATCATTGCCTTCTTCTGCGGCTGCGTGACGAGCGGTATCATCAGTGACCGCATCGGCCGGCGCGCGAACGTCGCGTCATTCGCCGCCGCCTGCATCGTCACCGTGCTCATCTACATCTTCGCGCCGCTGACCAATTCGCAGATGCTGGTGCTGGGCTTCCCCCTCGGATTCTTCTCCGCGGGCATTCCGGCGAGCATGGCGGCGCTGTTCAGCGAGCTCTATCCGGCCGGCGTGCGCGGTACCGGCGTCGGCTTCTGCTACAATTTCGGCCGCGTCGTCTCCGCCGCCTTTCCGTTCCTCGTCGGCTATCTCAGCGACCACATCAGCCTTGGACCTGCGATCGGAATCGATGCGGCCTTTGCCTATTCGCTGGTGCTGATCGCGGTGCTGATGGTGCCCGAAACCCGCGGCAAGGTGTTTGAGCAGACCGCCGCCGGGCGCGCCTGACCTGCGAATGTGGAGTTACGAACATGACGACAAGCGAACACGGCCTCACGCGCCGTCAATTCGGCGCGGGCGCCGTTGCCCTCGCCTCAGTGCTCGCCAGTGCGGGCAGGGCGATGAGTGAAGTGACGATGCCGGCGATCGACACCCACGCGCACGTCTTCCATCGCGGCCTCAAGCTTGCGCCCGGCCGGCGCTATGCGCCGGACTATGACGCGCCGCTCGATCTCTATCTGCAGCAGCTCGATCGCAACGGCATGACCAACGGCGTGCTGGTGCAGCCGAGCTTTCTCGGCACCGACAATTCCTATCTCGTCGACTGCCTGAAGGCGGCCGGTGGCCGGCTGCGCGGCATCGCCGTCATCGATCCCGCGGTTCCAGCGGAGGAGCTTGCCGCGCTCGATCGCGCCGGCGTGGTCGGCATCCGGCTCAATCTCGTCGGCCAGACCTTGCCGGATCTTGCTGCCCCCGAATGGAAGGCGCTGCTCGCATCCGTCAAATCACTGGGCTGGCAGGTCGAGATCCAGCGCAATGCCTCCGATCTCGCAATGCTCGCGCCGCAGCTACTCGACCGCGGCATCACGGTCGTGCTCGATCACTTCGCGCTGCCCGATCCAAAACTTGGCGTCGCCGATCCCGGCTTCCAGGGCGTGCTGAAGCTGGGTGCGACCAGAAACGTCTGGGTCAAGATCTCCGCGCCGTACCGCAACGGCGCCGCCGGTGAGAGCTTTGCGAAGGAAGCCTATCCGCTGCTGCGCACCGCCTGCGGTCTCGACCGTCTGTTGTGGGGCAGCGACTGGCCGCACACGCAGTTCGAGGCGACGCAGACTTACGAGAAAAACCGCCGCTTCCTTGACGAGATCGTGCCTGACAAGGGCGAGCGCGCGCAGGTGCTGGCGTCGCCGTTTCAGCTTTTCCGCTTCTGATCTCTTCACGTGATTGCACCGAGTGCTCCGAGTTTTGGGGCATGACGGCTGATAGCTTCGGCCTGTAACATGCATGCCGATGCAGCCGGTTGAGGCTGCAATTTGAGTGAGGCAAGAAAGATGCAACGGCGCTACATCACCGTCGACGTGTTCACCAACCGCGCCTTCGGCGGCAACCAGCTTGCCGTCGTGCTCGATGCCGGCGGGCTGTCGACGCAGCAGATGCAGGCGATCGCGACCGAGTTCAACTATTCCGAGACCACCTTCGTGCTGCCGCCGCGCGACAAGGCGAACGATGCCGAGGTGCGCATCTTCACGCCCGTCAGTGAGCTACCCTTTGCCGGGCATCCCAATGTCGGCACGGCGTTCGTGCTTGCGACGATCGCCAGGGAGCCGAAGTCGCGTCTGCTGTTCGAGGAGAAGGCTGGCCTCGTGCCCGTGGACATCCGGCGAGAGCAGGGCAGGGTGGTCAACGCCGAGCTCACCGCGCCACAGCCGCTGAGCCGCCTCTCGCAAGTCTCCGCTGATGACGTCGCAGCCTGTCTATCGCTGACCGCGATGGACATCACGGCCGATCGCCACGCGCCGCAGGTCGTTAGCGTCGGAACGCCGTCCCTGGTGGCGGAAGTGCGCTCGCGCGATGCGCTGCGGCGGGCCAAGCCCGATGCCGCGGCCTTCGGCCGGGTGTTGCCGCGTGACGGCGCCTTCGCGATCTACTTCTACACGCGCGAGGTGCCTGCGGCGGAAGCGCCTTGCGATCTCCAGGCGCGGATGTTCTTCCCCGGCGCCAGCGGCCTGATCGAGGACCCCGCCACCGGCAGTGCCACGGTCGCGGCGGCGGCGTTGTTCGCCGATCTCGATCCCTCGCGCGACGGCGAATTGAAGCTCACGATCGGCCAGGGTTTTGACATGGGCAGGCCGAGCATCCTGCTGACGCGCGCGGTGAAGCAGAACGGCGCGCTTCTGTCCTCCCATGTCGGCGGCCAGTGCGTGCAGATGATGGAAGGAACGTTCCGGCTGGCGGGGGAGGCATGACCCTCACTGCGTCGTCATTCCGGGGCAGCGCGAAGCGCTGCGCCCGGAATCTGTCGGGCCGCAGAGTTCGTATTCTCGGATGCGCAATTGCGCATCATAGCTCGCGCTTCGCGCGCTCCGGAATGACGGCTAGTGCTGTGGCGCCGCCAGATTCTCCACCTTCATGCCATCGCGCTCTTCGATGATTTCCGCAATCATCTGGCGGTGACAGTGGGTGTGGTCGCGCTCGTAGCAGAGCAGGCAGACGGGGCCGCCCTCCTTCACCAGCGCCGACAATTGGTCGAGCTCTTCTTTCGCTTGCGGCGTCTTCAGATGCTTTGTGTAGATCTTTTCAAGCGCCGCATACTGGCCGCTGCGCGCGGCGAGCCGTCCTTCCTTCGGCGTGCCCAGCGCCGCGAGGTGGACATAAGCGATGCCGCGCTCGTCGAGCCCGGCCGCGAGCTGCTTCTTGGAAAAGCCCGGCCGGCGCGAGGACGTCACCGCGCGCACGTCGACGAGCAGCTTGACGCCGGCCTGCTCCAGCTCGTCCAGCACCGCCTTGGGCGGCGTCTGCTCGTAGCCGATGGTGAAGAGCTTTTTCGCTTTGGCCATGCCAGACCTCAGGCGACCCGTGCGATCAGTTCCATGGCGCCGGCCGGCGCGCGCACCTTGCCCTCGTGGATGACATAGGCGAACACGTCGCGCGGCTCCTTCTTGGGCTTTGCATTGTCAACCTTCGGCAGGTCGTCCGGTTCACTGCCCGAGGCCCAGGCCTGAAACCGCTTGCCCCAGGCATCGAGATCCCTCGGCGGATAGCAGGTCTTCAACTCGTCACTGCCCTTCTGAAGCCGCGCATAGACGAAATCGCTGACGACGTCCGCGATCGCCGGATATTTGCCGTGCTCGGCGAACACCACAGGCGTTTTGAACTCGCGCAGCAGCGCGACGAAGTCGGGCGTACAGAAGCTATCGTGCCGAACCTCGACGACATGGCGCAACGCGCGTCCATCGAGCTTGCGCGGCAACAGCTCGAGGAACTTGCCGAAATCGGCGCCGTCGAACTTCTTGGTCGGCGCGAATTGCCAGAGCACCGGGCCGAGCCGGTCGCGCAGCTCCAACACGCCGGAATCGTAGAACCGCTTGATGGAGTCGCCGGCCTCCGCCAGCACCCTCCGGTTGGTGGCAAAGCGCGGTCCCTTGACCGAGAAGACGAATCCATCGGGTACCTCGGACGCCCATTTGCGAAAGCTCTCCGGCTTCTGCGATCCGTAATAGGTGCCGTTGATTTCGATCGAGGTCAGCTTCGACGCGGCATAGGACAGCTCCTTCGCCTGCGCGAGCTTCTCCGGATAGAATACCCCGCGCCAGGGCTCGAAGGTCCAGCCGCCAATGCCGATGAAGATGTTGCCCGATTTTTGCGACGCGGGTTTTGCTTTGGCCACGGAGGATCTCGCGCGGATGGGAGGAGGGCGTACATCCTAATCAAACGAGATGTGAATGGCCAGCTGCGACGCCCCGTCTAAGCTCGCGATCGGGATCTGCGATAACAGGAGAACAAGATGCGGATGCTGATCGCGCTGGCGCTGGTCATGGTGACGTCTGCTGCCATTGCCGATGACGACGACGCGGGAGGCGCGCACAAGCTGGCGATTTAGGGCCGCGACGACTATTGGCACTGCCTGTGACAGGCTTCGCGAAGCGCCGGCCTCCGACCGAGGCGAATAGCGAGTGGCGAATAGCGAATCGGGGAGGAGAAGCAATCGCCATTCGCCCCAGAATTAACCGTCGGAACCCGCGGCCCTTCCGGCCGGCCGCGCTTCCGTGATATCAGAAGGGCTCATCGGAGCGGGAACGGGCAGGATGACGTCTGAGTCGGTCGGAGGCATTTTTGGCGCGATCGTCGCGGCGATCGTGCTGGCGGTCGCCGTAGTGTTCGGGCCGATCGGCCAGTATGGCAAGCCGCCGAAACCGAAGGCTGCAGCCCAGCCTGCACCGGCTGCTACCCCGGCCCCTGCCGCAGCGGCCCCGCGGGGGCCGGTCATTCGGGAAGTGCCCAACCAATAAGAGCCTCAGAAGGGATTTTGCGCCCTTGCGGACGGCCATGGCAGTTCCCATTTACCTTTTAACAGCGACGTTGCAGCTCACCCCTCCGGCGCTGAAACGACCTTAGAATAGCTCGGCTGCGCCGGATGTACGCGAGCCCGTTATTCTGGGGTCGTTGGCATTTTTGGACCCCTTTTCGGCGCTCTCCCCTCAAAACCTCGGCTTGGCATCGCAGGATGCGGCGGATATACGCTCCCCGTCATGAATGAAGCGATCAGACCGGGCCCCGAAAGCCCACAGCAAGCTCCGCAGCCCGGTCAACGGTCGCCGGAATTGTCCGTCGTCGTCCCGACCTTCAACGAGCGTGACAACGTCACGGTCCTGTACGGGCGGCTAAAGGCGACCCTGGACGGCATCGCCTGGGAGGTCGTGTTCGTCGACGACAATTCGCCCGACGGTACCTGGGACGTGGTGCGGGCGCTCGCCAGGCATGACAGCCGGGTGCGCTGCATCCGCCGCATCGGCCGCCGCGGCCTGTCGGGCGCCTGCATCGAAGG
Organism: Bradyrhizobium sp. CB82; assembly: GCF_029714405.1. Taxonomy (NCBI): domain Bacteria; kingdom Pseudomonadati; phylum Pseudomonadota; class Alphaproteobacteria; order Hyphomicrobiales; family Nitrobacteraceae; genus Bradyrhizobium; species Bradyrhizobium sp. CB82. The sequence continues at coordinate 3,532,618 of NZ_CP121650.1, forward strand.
CATCCTGGCCTCCAGCGCGCCCTATGCGGCCGTGATCGACGCCGATCTTCAGCATGACGAGACGCAATTGCCGAAGATGCTCTCGCTGCTCGCGAGCGGGCAGGCCGAGCTCGTCGTCGGCAGCCGCTATATCGAGGGCTACAAGAGCGAAGGCTTCAACAAGCAGCGCGCCGGCGCCAGCGCGCTTGCGACCGAAGTCGCCAAGCAGGTGCTGCAGGTCGAGATCGCCGACCCCATGAGCGGCTTCTTCATGATGCGCACCGACCGCTTCGAGCAGCTGGCGCCAAAACTCTCGGTGCATGGCTTCAAGATCCTGCTCGACGTCGTCGCGTCCGCGCGCGGCACGCTGCGCACGATCGAAATTCCCTACACCTTCGGCGCGCGCCAGCATGGCGAGAGCAAGCTCGATTCCATGGTCGCGTTGGACTTCTTAGGCCTGGTGCTGGCGAAGCTGACCAACGACGCGGTGTCGCTGCGTTTCCTCCTGTTCGCGATGGTCGGCGGCATCGGCCTCGTCGTGCATCTCGCGACGCTGTTCATCGCCCTCGAGATCTTCAAGGCTCCGTTCGCGGAGGCGCAGGCCTCAGGCGCGCTCGTCGCCATGACCAGCAACTTCATCCTCAACAACTTCCTCACCTATCGCGACCAGCGGTTGAAGGGCTTTGCGATTCTGCGCGGCCTGATCGCCTTCTACATCGTCTGTAGCGTCGGCCTGTTCGCCAATGTCGGCGTCGCCTTCTCGGTCTACGACCAGGAGCCGATCTGGTGGCTTGCCGGCATGGCCGGCGCGCTGATGGGCGTCGTGTGGAACTACGCGATGTCCGGACTGTTCGTCTGGCGCAAGAAATAGCGCATCATGGGCGGGGCCGACGCGCGCATCGTCCGTAATGCCACGCTGATCATCATTGCAATGGTCGTGCTGCGGCTGGTCGCCGCCGCTTTCACGCCGATCACGTTCGACGAAGCCTATTACTGGATGTGGTCGAAGAGCCTTGCGGGCGGCTATTACGACCACCCGCCGATGGTCGCCTACGTCATCCGCGCCGGCACGATTATCGCGGGCGATACCGAGCTCGGCGTGCGGCTGGTCTCGATCCTGCTCGCACTGCCCATGAGCTATGCGGTGTATCGCGCCGCCGCGATCCTCTTCGGCGGCGCGCGCGTTGCCGCAACCAGCGCGATCCTGCTCAACGCGACGCTGATGGCCGCGGTCGGAACGCTGATCGTCACGCCAGATGCGCCGCTGCTGGTCGCCTCCAGCTTCGTGCTGTTTTTCCTCGCCAAGGTGCTGGAGACCGGCCGCGGCGTGTGGTGGCTTGCGGTGGGCGCTGCGGTCGGCGCTGCGCTGCTGTCGAAATACACCGCGCTGTTCTTCGGCGTCGCGATCCTGATCTGGCTCGCCGCGGTGCCGAAGCTGCGGCGCTGGTTCATCTCGCCCTGGCCCTATCTCGGCGGCATCGTGGCGTTTGCGATCTTCTCGCCCGTGGTGCTCTGGAATGCCGACCATCAATGGGTGTCGTTCCTCAAGCAGTTCGGTCGCGCGCGGATCGAGGATTTCCGTCCCGTCTTCATCGCCGAGCTCATCCCGACGCAGTTTGCATTCGCAACTCCGCTCGTCTTCATCCTCGGTGCGATGGGTCTTCATGTGCTGACATGGCGTAGGATCGGCGCGTCGGCCTCGCGCATCCTGGTCGAGGCGATGTTCTGGACCATCGTCGTCTATTTTGTCTGGCATTCGCTGCACGCCCGCGTCGAGGCCAACTGGTTCGCGCCGGTCTATCCCGCCTTCGCGGTCGCGGCTGCGGTCGCCGCCCACATCGCGCAATGGAAGCCGCGACAGCAGGAACTTGTCGCATTCTGCCTCAAATGGGCAGCGCCCGCCGGCATCGTGATGTTTGCGGCCCTCATCGTGCAGGCCAATACCGGCTGGCTGTCCGGCTATCGCCGCGACGCCACCGTGCGCAGCGTCGGCGTCGGCTGGCGCCCGCTCGCAGCCGAGATCGAGGCGGTGCGCGTGAAGACCGGCGCGACCTGCATCCTGGCGCCGGACTACGGCACCACGGCCTGGCTCGCCTTCTATTTGCCGCGCGGCACGTGCGTGGTCCAGCGGGACCAGCGCATCCGGTGGGTCAATATGGGCGAGCCCGATCCAAAGCTGCTCGCCGGCAAGCTGCTCTATGTCGACGAGCTGCGTCCCGACGGTCATCCCTTCCTCAACGAGAACTTCACGCAGGTGACGCGCGTAGCGGAATTGCAGCGCAAGCGGGGGCCGCTCGTCGTCGAGACCTACGGGATCGATTTGCTGGAGGGCACCAAAGGCGAGGTTCTCGACCGTTCGCCGCCGCCGGAAGTCCGGTAAGAGGTTTCGAGCATTCAGCCGGCGACGTCGGCCTCAGCCGCGGCCTGTCCCGGCTGCCGCTCTTCGTGCCAGAACCAGACGGTGACCGCTCCGGAGCGGCCGCGAACCGGTGTCTGCAACGGTCCCGTCAGAATGCCGTGGGGACCACCGCGGAAGTCGGCCGTGTCAAGCAGGGTATCGCTGAACGCGAGCTGCGCATCGTGCTGGGCGGCGACCTCCATCAACCGGTTCGCCACGTTGACGGTGTCGCCGGTCGCGGTGATGTGCTGGTGGCTTCCGCCGAGACGCGAGGCGACGATCGGACCGAAATGCGCGCCGATCTTGAAGCCGAGCTGATCCCTGGACGGTGCTGGCAGCGATGCCATCCAGCTTTCCACAACGCGGTGCAGGTCGACCGAGCATTTGACGGCCCGGGCCGCGTCGTCAGGCGCTGCGCGCGGCAGGCCGAACAGGATCATCGCGCCGTCGCCGAGAAATCCGGTGATCATTCCACCGCACGAGACAGCCGTCTTGTCGACCAGCGCATGAAACGCCTTCAACAGGTCGCGAAGCGTGTCCGGATCGAGCCGTTCGCTGAGCGCCGTGAAGCCGGAGAGGTCGATGAAGACGACGGCGGCATTCTGGCGGACCGGTTCCGCCAGGAAATCGGGATCGCGCGCCAGCCACTCCTGCACGGCGGGCGCCTGGAATTGCGCCAGCGATCTGCTCCTTGCGGTCAGGTACTGCGTTCTGCGACCTCCCGCGCACAATTGCACGCCGGCAAAGACCGCAACTGGCGGCACTGCGGCCGCGAGCGTGGTTGCGGCGTTGAGCCAGATGCCGTGCGTGAACGCCAGCAGGTTGAGCGCGGCCCAGGCCATCACCACCACGGCCGCCACAGTGAGGCCGATCGCGCTCCGCCGCCACGCCAGAAGGCCTACCAGGACCATTGGCAGCAGGGTCGCGGCGAATGCGTCGGCGATGTGAACCTTGCGGTCGCGCACGATGCCGTCGCCGGCAACGAGATGCGTGATCGCGGTCGAGACGACCTCGACGCCGGGCATCAGGCTATCGAACGGCGTCGGGAAGAAATCGCCGCCGCCGGCGACCGAGGCGCCGATCACGACGATCCGGTTCTCGATAGTCCCGCGATCGAGCGTGCCGTCGAAAACGTTCTGCGCGCTCAACGTGCGGATCGTGCGGCGCGGGCCGTAATAGGTGATCGGTAGCGAAAAGTCGGTGTCGGTCGGGACTGTACGATCGCCGAGCATGAGGTGATCGGGTGCAATCGTCAGCGGTTGGTCGAGCGCGCGGCTCGCCACCCGGAGCGGAAACGACAGCTCGACCCTGTCGCCCGTCCGGAACAACATCGGGATCGAGAGCGGGGAGCCGGACTGCCCCGTCGCAACGTTGACGATGCCGACCTCGGCATGATCGGCGAAGGCCGGCAGCGGCAGCAGGAAACGCTCGGCCTGGGGCAGGGCGGCAAGTGGCCCTTCGCTGCTCGTCGCCACGGTATCGCTGGCGGTTGGAAAGATCGCCGCGGCGGCAAGGACCGTTGGGCCGGCAGCGAGTGAACGCGCCAGCATGGCATCGCCGAGTCCGGCGCCACGATCGACCAGCAGGAGGTCGACGGCGATCACCTTCGGATTGAACTGCGCGACGGCATCGACGACGCGCGCCAGGTCGGCGCGGGGAAGCGGATAGCGGCCGCCGCGCTTCACGACGGCGTCGTCGATCGCAATGATGGTCACGAGATCTGGCGCTGGCCGCACGCCGCGCACCAGCGTTCGCAAGTCCGTCAACGTCGCCTCGAGACGATCGAGAAACCGCAGATGGCCGTTCGCGTGAGCGATGTAAATGGCGGCGCCCCACAGCGCGGTGAGGATCAGCGCAATCAGGATCTGAACGCGTCGGCCACTCATACCCGTCGTTCTGCTGTCATCACCTATAGTCCGAGTCTCTATTGTCCGAGTCTCTATTGTCCGAGTCTTGCCATCAAGGCGTCGATGCGCGGCTGGCCCCAGCGCTTGACCTCCGCCATGCCGGTCGCCTCGACGTCCACGCCTTCGCCCGGTCCGAGCACGACGGCCTGTCCGCGGGCCCTGCGGCTGACGCCGACGCGTCCGTCGGCGACGAACACGGACGTCTTGCTGCCGTCGGCGGCATCGACTGCCCATCTCGTGCCACGTACCGCGGCGATCGCCTGCGGCGTCAGCACCTTGAAGGGATTGCCGCCGGGCTTCTTGGGAACCTCGACCAGCAGCGCCTTGCTGCTCAACTCGACCGAGTCGATATGTCCGTCGCGGTTGGCGTCCTTAAGTTCAAATCTGGCGCCATTTTCCGCAACAATCGTGATGCCGTTGTCGCAGCGCCAAGTCTGCGTATTAGCGGCCTGCGTTCCGGCGGCTGACGGCGATGACGTGCAACCCGTGCTGGCTGGCTGAGCGAGAGCCTGTCCGATCAACAAGAGAGCCCAAAATCCGGCGTGCGCGACCCTTCTCATGCCAGCCTCCATTGGCGTGCTCGGCACATTTCAAGGCGATGTTGATACGGGACCGTATCATGCGCGGAGGCTGCCGAAAAGTGCCGAGGTGGGACCTATTTTGCCGCGGGGCTCTTTGCCAGACGAGGGCGTGATCGACTCTCGGTCAGCGCGCCGTGTCGCGTGTCATTCGTCGCGCAATGTGATCGATGTGTGCCAGCGCATCGCGTGTCGCATCGGAGGAGTCCGCCAGCCTCGCGCAACGCTTGGTCGTTATGATCGAGGCTGCGTTGAAGATCACGAAAAGGCCTTGGTTGGATGCGTCATGAGACTCGCTGAATCGGTCGAGAATCATGGTTAACAACCTTGGTTAAGTCCGTATCTTTACGTGCTTTTTTCTCGAAATGGGACAGCGCTAACGAGATGCCCTACATCCGCCCGAACTTAATCCGCATTTAACTAAAAGTCGCCTTAATGACGCTCCGACCCTCTGCGAGATGCAGCTCTCGGACCGTGACCAGCAGCGGCACTTCGAAGGGGGACTGAGTGACACCGTCCTGGACGCAAGGCGAATGAGTACGAGTATCGCTGCGCAAAGTAACGCGGCACGGAAGTCCAAGAAATCTTCTCGGAAGTCTTCCCGGAAACTGACCACCCAGACCATCGTCGGCGCCGCCGCGATCGGCTGCCTCGTGCTGGGCGCCGGCTGGACCGTCCAAAACTACATTTTCGGCGCGAGCGTCTATCCGACCGTGGGCACCGCCGGCTACGACGAGCCCGTGATCAAGCGCGCACCGAAGGTTGCGCTGCGCGAGGCCGGCGCGGCGGTGAAGGAAGTCTTCGCGATGCTGCCCGATCGCGGGCAGGTGGTCACGCCGATGACCCGCGAAATGTTCAACGAGCGTTTTGCCGCCGCAGCCCCCCAGAGCGTGGAGTCCAACGCGGCGAGCGCCGCGCCCCAGGTTCCCGCAACGAAGGTGGCGGACGCCAAGGACACTGCGAAGCCCGCCGCGCCCGTGAAGGTTGCGGAAGCGCCGAAGGCGCAGGGCCCCGCCAAGATCGCAGACGCCGCGAAGGCCAAGCGCGGCGCAGATGCGCCGGTGCAGGTTGCCTCGGCCGAGCCGGCCGAGGCCGCGCGCGTGCCAGAAGCGAAGCCCACGAAGTCTTTCGCGGATCGCGCGAAGGCGGCGGTGATGGCGATCGCCTCGCCGCGGCAGTCGATGGTCGAGAAGCTCTGGGGCAAGCGCGAGCCGTCAGGCGGCCTGCTGGCTTACGCTTCAGCCGATGCCAGCGTGACCGCGAGCATCGCGCCGAAGGAGCAGAACCCGATGCTCGGCGGTTCGCCGCCCTATGACCGCGACACCGCGGTCTACGACATCACCGCGAAGACGGTGTATCTGCCCGACGGCACCAAGCTCGAGGCGCATTCCGGCCTCGGCTCCAATCTCGACGACCCGCGCTCATCGCGCGTCCGCATGCGCGGCGTGACGCCGCCGCACATCTACACGCTCAAGCCGCGCGAGGCGCTGTTCCACGGCGTGCCGGCGCTGCGGCTGACGCCGATCGGCGGCGAGAACGCGATCTACGGCCGCGACGGCCTGCTGGCGCACACCTTCATGCTCGGGCCGAACGGCGATTCCAACGGCTGCGTGTCGTTCCGCGACTACTCCGCCTTCCTCGACGCCTACCGCAACAAAGGCATCCGCAAGCTCGCCGTGCTCGCGCGGGTCGAGTGAGTCCCTAAGCCGCCACCGTTTTGCGAAGCGCCATTTCGGTCGCGATCGCGTCCCGCACGGCGGGCCGCGCCTGCATGCGGGTCAGATAGCTGACCAGCGGCGGCCATTGCGCAATGTCGACGCCTGCGGGACGGAGCAGCAGCAAGGCCCAGGTGAGATGCGCATCCGCAACCGTGAAGCGGTCGCCGACGAGGAATTCGCGGTCGGCGAGATGCGCGGCAGGCGCAGGCTGTCGCGCATCGAGCGTGCGCTCGGTTTGCGTCTGTTCGAGGCCGCCGACGGCGTCCGCAAGCCGACGCGGCAGTGCGAGGCGGTGCTGGCGCATGTCGAGGCGATGGCCGCACATGCCGCCGAGATCGGTCGCCTCAGTGAGAGCCTGGCATGTCCGGTGGGACGCCTGCGCATCGCCTCTACCAACACGGTCGCCGAGGAGGTGCTGTCGCCGCGCGCGAGCGACTTCCTGCGCACCAATCCCGGGTTGACGCTGCAATTCCTCACCTCCAGCGAGAACGTGAAATTCTCGCGCTGGCAGGCCGATCTCGCCGTCCGCCTGCGCAAGCCCGACAAGGGCGACTTCACGATCTCGAAACTCGCCGATGTGCGCCTGTATTTCTTCGAGCCAGCGGACCGTGGCGAGAGCGACCCGATCGTGTGCGCCTACCCGGACGAACTCGACGTGATTCCCGACGCGCAATTCTTGCGCGCGAAACGGCTGAAGAATGCGCGCTGCGTCACCGACAACATCCGCGTCATCCGCACGATGATCCGGTCGCATCAGGCGATTGGCGTGCTGCCCGAATATAGCTGCGAGCCGTTGCTCGCCGATCGCAGCCTGCGCGCCACCTTGCTCGCGAAGCGCCGCGACGTCTGGTTGCTTGTGCAAAACCATCTCAAGCGCGATCCCGCGGCGCGCCTGACGATCGAGTGGGTGCGCGCCTGCTTTCGGGATTTCGCGTTTCATCAGGCGTAAGACCTCGCAGATCGGAAAATCACGACGCAAAAAATCTCTTGCCAAGGCTCCGCGCTTGCCTTATGTCCGCGCTCCTTTGCGATGGCCACGGGCTCGGGCTCTCTGAGATCCCGACTGGCGCGGGCCGGTCTCCGGTTTCGTGTTCCGCCGAACGAAGGATAGAAAAGCAGGACGTAGCTCATGGAGAGCGTCGGGCTGAAACCCGAAGGCATCGGTTCGATTCCGGTCTCTTGCTCCACAAAGGATAGCTCAGTGGTAGAGCAGATGACGTTTAATCATCGTGACGCGGGTTCGAATCCCGCTCCAGCGCTCCGTTTCAGCCTACGAAGCTGATACCTCTGAAGAGGACCGGACGCGCGCTTCAGTCGCCGTCCGGCCGCATCGCCCAAAAGGCTTTCGTCCGAGCAACGACACTGTGAAACCGGCTTTGCGCCGCGGCGGATACCGCTTGCGCTGACACCGGGTGGCTCCGCACGACCGCTCGAGACACCTCGAGCGATTGCGCGCGTGCGCCCGTCGTCATGCAGGCTCAAGCCTCGGCCCGCCGATTTCTCAGGAAGCGTCGTCCGCGTCCTCGCATCCTTTGCAAACGAAACCCGCCGTCCGACCGCTTGCGGCCGGGCGCAAATGATGGAGGCGTGCCATGATCCGGCACTTGCTGATGCTGAACGTGACGGTGAAAGACGGCGAGCGTGCGTTGCTGACGCGCAACGGGCAGCTCGTGCGCGTGCTCGCGCCCGGTCGGCATCGCCTGTTCGATCCCCTGCACGAGCTGAAGGCCGAGGTGCTCGATGTGGTTCGCAGCGAATTCCCCGCGAATCGCTACGCAGTGCTGAAGGCCGCGCGGCCCGATCTTGCCGTCGAGCTGTTCGAAGCGGTCGAGACCAAGGCGGACGAGGTCGCCATCGTCAGCCTCGACGGCCGGCCCGTGCATCTGATGACGCCCTGGCAGGTGCGCGTCTACTGGAAGGTCGCAACCCGCATCGATGTCGAGCGCATCGATGTGTCGCGCGATCCCCGTGTCGACGCGCGGCATCTGACCATGATCGAGCGCAACCGCTCGACCGTCGTGAGCGAGACGGTGGTCGAGAACCACGAGGCAGGCCTGCTTTATGTCGAGGGCCGGCTCGTGGAGCGGCTTGCGCCCGGCCGGCACGCGTTCTGGATCGTCGGCCGCAAGATCGAGGTGAAGCGCCTCGACCTGCGGCCCCAGACGGTCGAGATCACCGCGCAGGAGATGCTGACCAAGGATCGCATCGCGCTGCGGGTGACGCTGACGGCGTTCCGCCGGGTGGTCGATCCCGAGCGCACGGTCGCAACCATGCCCGACGTGGATGCGTGGCTGTACCGCCTGGTGCAGTTCGCAATCCGCGAGGCGGTGGCGGGCCGCACGCTGGACGAGGTGCTGTCTGCAAAGGCGGCACTGGATGCGGAGCTGCGCGACTACGTGCGCGCACGCGTCGCGGTATCAGGCGTCGAGGTCACCGAGCTCGGCGTCAAGGATGTGATCCTGCCCGGCGAAATCCGGGAGCTGGTGAACAAGGTGGTGGAAGCGGAGCGGGTCGCGAAGGCGAACCTGATCCGCCGGCAGGAAGAGACCGCGGCGACGCGCTCGCTTCTGAACACCGCCCGCCTGATGGAGGAGAACCCCCTGCTGCTGCGGCTCAAGGAGCTGGAGTCGCTGGAGCGGCTGGTCGAGAAGGTCGGCCGGATCGACCTCCATGCCGGTGACGGCGAGGGCCTCGATGCCCTGCTGACGCGGCTGGTGCGCCTCAAGGCGCCTGAGAGCGCGTGACGTCAGAAAGGCCGCCCACGGGCGGCCTTTCGTTTGTCTGGTGAGATCGGCGTTGTCGCGCGCGTCGATTGAAGCCTTTCGTCCCTTCGCCACTTCTTCAATTCTTTCTCGCGCTCAATGGCGGTCGTGACGTCATCGTAGGTTTCGAACCAGACCAGCTTGTCCACTGAGTACTTTTTGGTGAATCCAGGGGCGACTTGGTCTTGTGCTCACGAATGCGACGGACGATGTCGTTCGTCACGCCAATATATAGCGTTCCATATTTCTTGTTGGCGAGCAGGCAGACGTAATAGGCCATGCGTATAGGCCATGTGCGATTGGTGAAAGGGATTCCGGGCTCCGCGCTGCGCGCCGCCCCGGACTGACAAAGGCGGTACGACCTTTGGTAGAATACTAAAAAGACAAAAACCCCGGCATTGCTGCCGGGGTTTCGCACTTCGTCGAGAGCGTCGGACCTTAGAAGTCCATGCCGCCCATGCCGCCGCCCGGGGGCATGGCGGGGCCGGCAGCGGCCTTCTTCGGCAGCTCGGCGACCATGGCCTCGGTGGTGATCAGCAGCGCCGCCACGGAGGAGGCGTTCTGAATCGCGGTGCGCACGACCTTGGTCGGGTCGATGATGCCCTTGGTGACGAGGTTGCCGTATTCGCCGGTCTGCGAGTCGAAGCCGTAGGTGTACTGATCCTTCTCGAGGATCTTGCCGACGATCACCGAGCCGTCTTCACCGGCGTTGATCGCGATCTGGCGGGCCGGCGCGGACAGCGCCTTGCGCACGATCTCGACGCCGGTCTTCTGGTCGTCGTTGGCGGTACGCAGGTTCTTCAGCCGCTCGGTGGCGCGGAGCAGGGCGACGCCGCCGCCCGGCAGGATGCCTTCCTCGACCGCCGCGCGGGTCGCATGCATCGCGTCATCAACGCGATCCTTGCGCTCCTTCACCTCGACCTCGGTCGCGCCGCCGACGCGGATCACCGCGACGCCACCCGCGAGCTTGGCCAGACGCTCCTGGAGCTTTTCACGGTCGTAGTCCGAGGTGGTCTCCTCGATCTGCGCCTTGATCTGGGCCACGCGCGCCTCGATGTCGGCCTTCTTGCCGGCGCCGTTGACGATCGTGGTGTTCTCCTTGTCGATCATCACCTTCTTGGCGCGACCGAGCATGTTGAGCGTGACGTTCTCGAGCTTGATGCCGAGATCTTCCGAGATTGCCTGGCCGCCAGTCAGGATCGCGATGTCCTGGAGCATGGCCTTGCGGCGATCGCCGAAGCCCGGAGCCTTCACGGCCGCGACCTTCAGGCCGCCGCGCAGACGGTTCACCACGAGCGTGGCGAGCGCCTCGCCCTCGACGTCCTCTGCGACGATGATCAGCGGCTTGCCGGTCTGCACCACGGCCTCGAGCAGCGGCAAGAGCTCGTTCAGCGAGGAGAGCTTCTTCTCGTTGATGAGAATGTAGGCGTCGTCCATCTCAACGCGCATCTTGTCGGCGTTGGTGACGAAGTAGGGCGAGATGTAGCCGCGATCGAACTGCATGCCCTCGACGACGTCGAGCTCGGTCTCGAGCGACTTGGCTTCCTCGACGGTGATGACACCCTCGTTGCCGACCTTCTTCATGGCGTCGGCGAGGAACTTGCCGATCTCCGCGTCGCCGTTGGCCGAGATGGTGCCGACCTGGGCGATCTCCTCGTTCGAGGTGACCTTCTTGGTGTTCTTTTCGAGGTCCGCAACGACGGCGTCGACGGCGAGGTCGATACCGCGCTTGAGGTCCATCGGGTTCATGCCGGCGGCAACCGCCTTGGCGCCTTCACGGACGATCGCGGCCGCGAGCACGGTCGCGGTGGTGGTGCCGTCGCCGGCCGCGTCGGCGGACTTGGAGGCGACTTCGCGCACCATCTGGGCGCCCATGTTCTCGAACTTGTCGTCGAGCTCGATCTCCTTGGCGACGGTGACGCCGTCCTTGGTGATGCGGGGAGCGCCGAACGACTTGTCGAGAACGACGTTGCGGCCCTTCGGACCGAGCGTGACCTTCACGGCGTTGGCGAGGATCTCGACGCCGCGCAGCATGCGGTCACGGGCGTCGACGCCGAATTTCACTTCTTTGGCTGACATATTGGTTTCCCTGAGTTGTCTTGGTCTTATCTCACCCTTGGCGAGGCGCCCGGCAGGCGCTCCTCAGGGGTGAGCGGTGCGAGCGGCTGGATTAGGCGGCCTTTTTCTTCGAAGCGGGAGCTTCGAGCACGCCCATGATGTCGCTTTCCTTCATGATCAACAGGTCCTGGCCGTCGATCTTGACCTCGGTGCCCGACCACTTGCCGAACAGCACGCGGTCGCCGACCTGGACGTCGATCGGGATCAGCTTGCCGCTCTCGTCGCGGCCGCCCGGGCCAACGGCGATCACTTCGCCCTGGGAGGGCTTTTCCTTGGCCGTATCGGGAATGATGATGCCGCCAGCGGTCTTCTCTTCTGCGTCGATGCGCTTGATCACGACGCGGTCGTGAAGCGGACGGAATTTCATGCAGTCCTCCTAAGCAATTGCACGAGTTGGAGATTTTTGGGTGTTAGCAGTCGCTGCCTGCGAGTGCTAGCGCAGGCGAGAACTGAGATAGGACAGGTTTTTTACGGGAGCAAGGGCTTCTAGCAGAAAAATCAGCACTCAGAAGGCCTGTCTGCCAAAATCATTTACCATCGTTAAACGAGGCCTCGCGCGCTATTAGCAGACCCCCCGATCTGCTGCTAAAGCATTGAATTTCAACAACTTGTTAAACTTTTGGGCTTGAGATGGGTTGGCCGTATGCGTCACATTTCTCTCATGTGAGCGCATCTCCACCGGGTGGCTCTTTGGGCCAGTCCGAGCAGGCCACCCCTTGAATATGCGCTCCTGCAAAGGAGGCTGGCATGAGCTTGCGGGTTGGGGGTGTTTCCAACGACTTCCGGAAACAGTTGCTGGGTTACGGGCTGACGACGGCGCAGATCCTCTATCGGATGCCGGATCATCCCTCGCTGCTGCAGACCTACATCTGGCAGAACTACGATCTGTTTCCGAAATTCCCGGCGCTGACGGATTTCCTCGCCTTCTGGGAGGAGAAGCTCGACGGTCCCCTTTATTCGGTGACGGTAGCGCATTCCAAGCTGATCAAGCCCGCCGAGCTGCGCGCGGTCGATGGCGTGTTCAGGTTGAACTGAGGCTGCCGCGCCTCGTATAGGGTGGGTTAGCGCAGCGTAAGCCACCTCTTTGCTCTCCGCGCGTCGACAGAAGCGGTGGGTTACGCCTTCGGCTAACCCACCCTTACGATTCCGAATTCTGTGTTAGCCTTCGCCTCCAGAACAAAGATCAGGGAGGCAACAATGGTCAAGCGCAAGGTGACATCGCGCAGCGCGGCGCAATCCGCGGTAAAGAAGAAATGGCACGGCAACAAGGTCGCCACGCGGTCTTCAGCCCGCGAGGCAGTGAAGGCGAAAGCTCGCACGACACTCGCCAAGACTCCTGCCAAGACACGTACCCGGCCCAAGCAGCGCATCGCCGTCAGCCATCACCGCGAAGAGGATTTCAAGGCCGACGGCCTGCGCGCCTACGCGCAATATCGCGATCTCGGCATCGCCGCTGCGACCCACGGACTCGCGCAAGCCCACGTCATCCGCCTGCTGCCGCCGTGCAATCCGGCCGAGGTGTCAAAGCTCCACTATCACGACGTCGAATTCCAGATGGTCTACGTGCTCAAGGGCTGGGTGAAGACCTACATGGAAGGCCAGGGCGAAACGCTGATGGAAGCGGGCAGTGCCTGGACCCAGCCGCCGAAGATCAAGCACATGATCCTCGACTATTCCGACGACGTGGAATTGCTGGAGATCATCCTGCCGGCCGAGTTCAAGACGGTGGAATTGAAGGCGTAAGACGCTGTCATTCCGGGGCGCGACGAAAGTCGCGAGCCCGGAATCCATTTCACAGCTCGTATTGCGGCCCGATGGATTCCGGGCTCGCCGCTTGCGCGGCGCCCCGGAATGACGGGCGGAGAGAGTCTACGTCAGCACTCCCACGATCGCGCCCATCAAACACGTCGTCAGCGTGCCCGATACGATCGACTTCAGCCCGAGGGCATTGATCTCCTCGCGTCGCTCCGGCGCCATGACACCGAGGCCGCCGATCATGATGCCGAGGCTCCCGAAATTGGCGAAGCCGCACATCGCGTAGAGCATGATCAGGCGCGAGCGCGCATCGAGCGCGTCGGGGGCGAGTTTCGACAGATCGACATAGGCGATCAACTCGTTGAGTATCGTCTTGGTGCCCATCAGGCTACCCGCCGTCACCGCCTGATCCCATGGCAGCCCCATCAGCCAGCACACTGGAGCCATCACGAGGCCCAGCAATCGTTGCAGCGAGATCGCTGCGCCGCCGATCGTTGGCAGCAGCCCGAGCAAAGCATTGACGAGATACACCAGCGCCACCAGCACGATCAGCATGGCGATGATGTTGAGCAACAGCTCGAGCCCTGCGGAGGTGCCCTTGACGATCGCATCCATCGTGCCGGAGGCGTGCATGTCCGGGTCTTTGAGCGAACCGCCGGTGAGCCGGTCACTGGTCTCCGGTACCATGATCAGGCTGATCAGGATTGCGGCCGGCGCGCCGAGCACCGAGGCGATGACGAAATGCGCGGCGGCGTCCGGAATCAGCGGCGCGAGCAGCGTCGCATAGAGCACCAGCACCGTGCCGGCGATGCCGGCCATGCCGCCGGTCATCACCAGAAACAATTCGCTGCGCGTCATCTGCGCCAGATACGGCCGCACGAACAGTGGGGCCTCCACCATGCCGAGGAAGATGTTCGCCGCGGTCGACAGTCCGACTGCGCCGCCGACCCCCAACGTGCGCTCGAGCAGCCACGCCATGCCACGCACGATCGGCGGCAGCACGCGCCAATAGAACAGCAGCGTCGTCAGCACGCTCATCACGAGCACGATCGGCAGCGCCTGGAACGCGAGGATGAAATCGGCGCCCGGCGTCTTCACATCGAAGGGCAGGGGGCCGCCGCCGACATAGCCGAACACGAAGGACGTGCCGGCGCGCGAGGCCGCAGAGATTGCGCCGACCGCATCGTTGATGGCGCCGAAGGCATGCGCGACGAACGGCAGCTTGAGCAGGACGATTGCGGTGAGGAAGGTGACGACGAGGCCGATTCCCGCCTGGCGCAGCGAGACCGCGCGACGGTTCTCCGCCAGCGCCCAGGCGATCAACAGCAATGCGAAAATGCCGAGTGCCGATTGCAGTCGCAGCATGATGTCCCCATTCCCGCAACGATTATGGCAACCGGGCCGTTGCAAAGGCAATGCCGGGGCTGACGGAGGCCGACCGGTTGTTGACAAGACCTCCGGCCTCGGTCACGCGTCCGGCCTCGGTCACGCGTCAATGTCAACACCAGCCGCGCTGGGCGCCACGGGCCTCGCTCAAGAGCAGCCAATGTCCGCGAACCGCGTGATCCGTTTCTCGCTGGTGCAGCTCTCGACGCCCGACGAGATGCGTGGCCGCGTCGACGCGGTCAACTTCCTCTTCATCAACGCCTCGAACCAACTCGGCCAGTTCGAGAGCGGGCTCACCGCCGCGCTGTTTGGCGCGATGCCCACCGCCGTGCTCGGTGGCATCGGCACAATCGCGGTCGCGCTGCTATGGATGAAACTGTGGATGAAACTGTTCCCGAGCCTGCGGAAGATCGAGCGGCTGGAGTAGCATGATACCTCCATCCGCCGACTGGGGCATGGGGTTGTCTTGGTTTTTTAAGTGCAGCCCTCTCACTCTCCCACAAGCGGGGAGAGCGAAAGGAAAGTGGGTTAGCCGCGTCCGACGAACGGCATCTTGGTCGCCATGACCGTCATGAACAGCACATTGGCATCGAGCGGCAGGCCGGCCATGTAGGCGACGGCATCACCGACCGCCTTCGCGTCCATGCGCGGCTCGTGCTTCATCGTGCCGTCGGGCTGCATCACGCCGGGGCCGGCGACCATGCGGTCGGTCATCGGAGTCGCGGCATTGCCGATGTCGA
Source organism: Bradyrhizobium sp. CB82 (assembly GCF_029714405.1). Taxonomy (NCBI): domain Bacteria; kingdom Pseudomonadati; phylum Pseudomonadota; class Alphaproteobacteria; order Hyphomicrobiales; family Nitrobacteraceae; genus Bradyrhizobium; species Bradyrhizobium sp. CB82. The sequence continues at coordinate 3,547,959 of NZ_CP121650.1, forward strand.
CCTGGCCGACGGCGATGTCGTAGGCGCGGCCGTCGAGGTTGCTGGCCCTGGTGAGGCCGGTGATCGCGTGCTTGGTCGAGGTGTAGGCGGCTGAGAACGGCCGCGGCGCGTGCGCGGAGATCGAGCCGTTGTTGATGATGCGGCCGCCGCGCGGGTTCTGGTCCTTCATGATGCGGAAAGCGTGCTGGGTGCAGAGGAACGGGCCGGTGAGGTTGGTGTTCACCACCGCCTGCCACTGCTCGAGGCTGAGATCCTCGAAGTTGACCGCAGGCGCGCCCATGCCGGCATTGTTGAAGAGTACGTCGAGACGCCCATAGGTCTCCGACACCTTGGCGAACAGCGCGGCGATCGAGCCGGGATTGGTCATGTCGGCGGTGACGCAGAGACTCTTGCCGGCAGGTCCGAGCTTTGCAGTCTCCTCGAGCTTGTCGAGCCGGCGTCCGGTCAGCACCACGGTGAAGCCGGCGTCCATCAGCGCCAGTGCGGCTGCGCGTCCGACACCGGTACCGGCGCCGGTCACCACTGCGATCTTTTTCGCTTCACTCATCGTTTCCTGCCTTTTCTTTTCTGTCAGGTTTTGGCTTCTTTGTCGTTCTTGTAGGGCGGCCGCGGAATGTTCTGATGCGCGGCGCGTAAGGCCGCCGACCAGCGCGAGCGCAGGTCGTGGAAATAGGGTTCGCCCGCCTCGATGCGATGGTTGAGATCGGCGTCGCACGCGTCCGTGCGCACCACCAGCACGTCGATCGGCAGGCCCACGCCGAGATTGGAGCGCATCGTCGAGTCCATCGAGATCAGGCTGGTCTTCAGCGCCTCGTAAAGCTCGACGTCGTAATGCATGGCACGGTCGAGCACCGGCTTGCCGTATTTGTGCTCGCCGATTTGAAGGTAAGGCGTGTCGGTGGTGCACTCGATGAAGTTGCCGGCCGGATAGACCATGAACAGCCGCATCCGCGAGCCCTTGATCTGGCCACCGAACAGGAACGAGACGTCGAAATTGATGTCCTCGGCCTTGAGCGCCGCAGCCTCGGTCGAATGCACGGCGCGAATGGCGCGGCCGATGCGCTGCGCCGCCTGGAACATGGTCGGCGCGTTCATCAGCGTCTCGATGTCGCCCGTGTCGGGGTCTTCGAGACCCTCGGTGAGCGTCGACAGCACCGACTGGCTGATCGCAAGATTGCCGGCGCTCGCGATCGCCATGATGCGCTCGCCGGGTTTTGAGAAGATGTGCAGCTTGCGGAAGGTCGAGACGTTGTCCAGCCCCGCATTGGTCCGGGTGTCGGCGATCATAACCAGGCCTTCCCGAACCAGGATTCCGCAGCAATAGGTCATTTCCAGTCCCCGAACGCGAACAGTTGCGCAAGACTAGTAGCCAATTTCGCGTGGCGCTCCAACCCCATTTCCCCGGCCGCGGTTGCCGTGAAACCTTTTCTTGGCGCGTGCCGTACCAACCCGCTAGAAGCAGGCGAGGACGAAGGAGGGGGACATGAGGAAGCGGGTGATCGGCAGCCTGATCGCGGCTACGCTGGGCATGAACTCTGCGGCGATGGCCGGCCCCTGGGAGGACGGCATGGCCGCCTATAACCGCGGCGACTATGTGCCGGCGATCCAGGTGTTCCGCGGTATGGCGAAGGCCGGCAATGCAAAGGCGCAAGGCATGCTGGGCGCGATGTATCAGCGCGGGCAGGGGGTGGCGAAGAGCTCGGCGCACGCCTTCATGTGGCTGAGCCTCGCTGCCTCCCGCGGCGATGCCACGGCCAAGGCGGAGCTCAAGACCGTCTCCGCGACGATGACGGTGGAAGACATCGCCCGCGCGAAAGAGATGATGCAGGCCTGCGAGACGTCGGACTACAGGAATTGCGAGTATTGAATCTCAACCCTCATGGTGAGGAGCGTGCGAAGCACGCGTCTCGAACCATGAAGGCCCCGATGTTGCCCGCAGCCCATCCTTCGAGGCGGCGCTTGCGCGCCTCCTCAGAGGCTGTGAATCTTTTTGACTGGTCGCAAGCGGTATAGCCGAAAGCTGGTGCTGTGTGATTCTCTTGCGGTGATGGATTCGCAGGAGGGATGATGGCCGCTGATGAATTGTTTGGGGATCTGCCGGAGCAGGCAAAGCCGCAAGCCGGTGCGGCGCCGCTCGCAGCGCCGCGACTTCGTGAGCCCCAACGCGATCAAATCGAGTTGCGAGCAGTGGATATCGAGAGCCTGATAGCGCGCGCGCGTTGGAGCGGCTTTGCGAGAGCCATGACACCTATCGTTGGCTGTGTGGCGGGGTGTCGGTGAACCATCACACGCTGGCGGACTTCCGGGTCGGTTGCGCCGACCTGCTCGACCGGCTGCTTTGCGAGCATTTGGCGGTGCTGGCGAAAGGTCGGCCTCGTCAATCTGGAAACGCTGGCGCAGGACGGTGTTCGGGTCCGGGCCAGCGCCGGGGCCGCTTCGTTCCGGCGGGAGGCGACGCTCGATCGGCACCTGGCCTTGGCTGAGGCGGTGGTGGAAGACCTCAAACGCGAGGTTGACGCTCGTTCGGATGCTAGCAATCAGCGCATGAAGGCCGCCAAGGAGCGCGCCGCGCGTGAGCGCAGAGCGCGCGTCAAAGCGGCGCAGACGGCGCTCGCCGAAATCAAGCAGCAGCGCAAGGAGCGCGAAGAAAAGCGCGGCAACGGCAAGAAGCCGAAAGAGCCGCGGGCCTCCACGACGGACGCCGACGCACGGGTCATGAAGATGGCCGACGGCGGCTTCCGCCCCGCCTACAACGTGCAGGTGACGAGTGCCGCCGGCCAGCCGATCGTCGTTGACATCAAGGTCTGCAACACCGGGTCCGACCGCGGCCTGATGCGGCCCATGCTGGAGCGGCAGCGCGCGCGTCCTGGCAAGCTCTCAGGATGAGGGCGAGTTCGTGGCGCTGTCTCTATCCCTGCGATTGGCTCTGCCACTGCCCCGATCGTCCGGCCTGCTCGACTTTCACCGCGACTGTCAGTGTCTCCGCGCCGCCGCCATAGCGGGTGCCGCGCACCGGGGCGGCGCCGAGATAGTCGAGCCCGATCGCGACGCGGACATGGGCATCGGTCGAGCAGATGCAGTTGGCGGGATCGAAGCCGACCCAGCCGAGATCGGGCACGAAAGCCTCCGCCCAGGCATGGCCGGCGTCCTGATGGACGGTGCCGTCGGAGCGCAGGAAATGGCCGGAGACGAAGCGCGCCGGCACGCCGGCGGTGCGGGCGCAGGCGATGAAGATGTGCGCGTAGTCCTGGCAGACACCGCGCTTGAGCGTGAACGCCTCGACCGCCGAGGTGCCGCTGTTGGTCGGGTCCTCGTCGAACGTCATGTGCTCGCTGATCTCCGGCATCAGTGCGTGCAGGAAACCGAGCGTGTCGCTCTCGGCCTCGCTGCGCAATTGGCGCGCAAAGCTCGCCATCTCCGGATTGACCGCGGTGAGCTCGGTCGAGCGTAGGAACAGCCCCGACGGAAAGCGCTCGTCGGCGCCGCGCAGCACGCCACCGGTGTCATGGGTCTCGATCAGGCCTTCGGCGGTGATCTTGATATCGGCGACGGGACCACAGGACAGCACATGGGTGACATTGCCGAAGGCGTCCTCGTGCATGTCGAGCTTGGTGTCGGTGGAGACGTCGATTTGCCATTCGGCCACATATTGCCCGTCATGACTGCCGGGCGTCATGCGCAGGATCTGGATCACGCTCGTGGCCGCAGGCTCGTAGCGATAGGTGGTGGTGTGCAGGATTCGCAGGCGCATGGTGTTTCTAGATCGGTCATTCCGGGGCGGCTCGAAGAGCCGAACCCGGAATCTCGAGATTCCGGGTTCGATGCTTCGCATCGCCCCGGAATGACGAAGGGTGAGAGTTTCAGTCCTGGCTAGATCAAATACTGCTTCGTGACGATTTCGCCCAGCCTGGAATTATCCGCGATGAATTCCTGAATGAATTCATGCACGCCGTGCTGGAAAATGTCGTTCATGTTGGAGTGTTCCAGCCGGTTGCGGATGCCGCGGGCGTGGCGCTGGGCCGGGCCCTGGCGGCCATAGGCGACCCCGATCTGGTCGAGATTGCGCACGAGATTGCCGTAGCAACTCGCCAGCGACCGCGGCAGCGTGTCGTTGAGGATGAGCAGATCTGCGATCAGCCAGGGTTTCAGCGTTTCGCGGTAGACCCAGTGATAGGCGGTGAGCGCCGACACCGAGCGCAGGATCGAGCTCCACTGGTAGAAGTCCAGGGGGCCACCGACATGTTCCTCCTCGGGCAGCAGCACGTGGTACTTCACGTCGAGAATGCGTGCGGTGTTGTCGGCGCGTTCCAGGTGCAAGCCCAAGCGCGAGAACCAATATGCATCGTTGCGCAGCATGGTCCGGTAGGCCGAGCCGTCGAAGCGCAACGAGGTCTCCTGTACGAAGCGCAGGAACTTTGCCAGCTCCTCGCGCGTCGAGGTGCCCTTGCTCCACAGGGCCTGCAACTCGATCCAGGCCGAGTTGATGGTGTCCCACATCTCGCTGGTCAGCGCGGTGCGCACCGAGCGCGAGTTCAGCCGCGCCGCCTCGATGCAGTTCTTGATCGAGGACGGGTTAGTGGCGGAGAACGACAGATATTCGACGACGTTGTGCTCGTTGGCTTCCTCGTAGTTCTGATAGAAGCTCGCGGCGACGCCGGCGGTGAGCAGCGCCGAGTCCCATTCGTTGGTCTTGCCGACATAGGTTGCCGGCAGAGCGGTAACGCGCAGCGTCGCATCGATGGTGCGCGCGAGATATTCGGCGCGCTCGACATAGCGGGCGAGCCAGTAGAGGTTTTCGGCGGTACGCGACAGCATTCTCTCTACTCGTCCAGTATCCAGGTGTCCTTGGTGCCGCCGCCCTGGCTCGAATTCACGACCAGGGAGCCCTCCTTCAGCGCCACGCGGGTCAGCCCGCCCGGCACGATGGTGGTGCGCTTGCTGCCCGTCAGCACGAACGGCCGCAAGTCCACGTGGCGCGGCGCGAGGCCGCTGGCGGTGCAGGTCGGGCAGGTCGACAGCGCCAGCGTCGGCTGCGCGATGAAACCTTCGGGCTCGCGCTTGAGCTTCTCGCGGAAGGCTTCGATGGTCGCCTTCGTTGCCGCGGGGCCGATCAGCATGCCGTAGCCGCCCGAGCCGTGCACTTCCTTGACGACGAGCTCGCTCAGATTGTCGAGCACATAGGCGAGGTCTTTCGGCTCGCGGCAGCGCCAGGTCGGCACATTCTTCAGGATCGGCTCCTCGCCGAGGTAGAATTTCACGATGTCCGGCATGTAGGAGTAGATCGCCTTGTCGTCGGCGATGCCCGTGCCGACGGCGTTGGCGAGCGTGATGTTGCCGGCCGCATAGGCCGACATCAGGCCGGGCACGCCGAGCACGGAATCGGGGCGGAAGGTGAGCGGATCGAGGAAGTCATCGTCGACGCGGCGATAGATCACGTCGACCCGTTTCAACCCTTCCGTCGTGCGCATGAACACTTCGTTGTTCTTGACGATCAGATCTCTGCCCTCGACGAGCTCGATGCCGAGCTTGTCGGCGAGGAACGAGTGCTCGTAATAGGCGGAGTTGTAGACGCCGGGTGTAAGCAGGGCGACCGTCGGCTCGGCCGAGGCACTGAGCGGCGCGACGGAGCGCAAGGCCGCAAGCAGTTCGTCCGGATAGCGCTCGACCGGCGCCACCTTGTGGCGGGCGAACAGGTCCGGAAACAGCCGCATCATGATCTCGCGGTTTTCCAGCATGTAGGACACGCCGGACGGCGTGCGCGCATTGTCCTCCAGCACGATGAAGTCGTTGGCGTCGACCCGGACGATGTCGATGCCGGCGATGTGCACATAGACGTCGTGCGGCACCTGCTGGCCGTTCATCTCGGGCCGGAACACCGGGTTGTGGAAGATCAGGTCGTCGGGCACGACCCCGGCGCGCAGGATGTCGCGACCGTGATAGATGTCGCGCAGGAACATGTTCAGCGCCCGCACGCGCTGCTTGAGGCCCTTCTCCAGGAGCGCCCATTCCTTGCCCGACATGATCCTGGGGATTACGTCGAACGGAATCAGCCGCTCCGTGGACTCGGAATCCCCATAGACCGCGAAGGTGATGCCGATCCGGCGGAACAGCAGTTCCGCTTCCTGACGGCGATATTCGAGCGCCTCGGGAGGCGTCTCCTTGAGCCAGCGTGCCAGCTCCTGATAGGCGGGGCGCAGATCCCCGCCGGGAATGTTCATTTCGTCAAACGCGACTGCCATCGATCCCGACTGTACTCCGTGGCCATGCTTGTGAGAGTGCATGACTTACCCCGGTGGTAGCAAGGGCCGGGCCAGAGCGATAAGCATGGACTGTGGGCATTTGCCGGGGATGGCCGGAGACTTGCCTGAAAAAATGGCGGAGGACTGCTTATTTCGGCAGCAAAACCGCGTGACTTCAACGCGTTACCTCGGCAAAGTCGGCGCTACAGGTGAGGGACAGGTTTATGAGCGAGATCGTCACGGCGGGCATTCTGGTCATTGGGGATGAGATCCTGTCCGGCCGGACCAAGGACAAGAACATCGGCTTCATCGCCGAATATCTGACCAATATCGGTATCGACCTGAAGGAGGTCCGGGTCGTCTCCGATGACGAGCCCGACATCATCGCGGCGCTGGATGCACTGCGGCATCGGTACACCTATGTCTTCACCACCGGCGGCATCGGGCCGACCCATGACGACATCACCGCCGACAGCGTGGCAAAGGCCTTCGGCGTCGGCATCGACCATCACCCCGAGGTGGTCGCCCGCTTCCGCGAGCGCTGGAGCGAGCAGGACCTCAACGAGGCCCGCCTGCGCATGGCCCGCATTCCCGACGGCGCCGAGCTGATCCAGAGCGCGACCATTCTCGCCCCCGGCTTCAAGATCGGCAATGTCATCGTGATGGCGGGCGTGCCATCGATCATGCAGGCGATGATGGATATCGTCTCGCCCAAGCTGAAATCGGGCGTGCGCATGCTCTCCGATTCGGTCCGCGCCAATGCGCGCGAAGGCGACATCGGCGGGCCCCTGCGGGCCATCGCCGGCGCTCATCCCGACACCATCATCGGTAGCTATCCCTTCATGGACGAGGAGCAGAAGCCGAACACCAACCTTGTGGTGCGCTCGCGCGATCCGGAAAAGCTGGCGGCAGCGATGGCGGCGGTGAAGGAAATGCTGGCGGGATTGAACGTCACCCGCTAGCAGAAGACGATTGCGACGAATGGAGACGACGATGGGTGAGGCACCGGAACTGAGTGCGCAGGAGCGGGCTGGCAAGGCCTTTCCGGTCTCGTGGGACCAGTTTCACCGCGACTGCCGGGCTTTGACCTGGCGCCTCAACGAGGTCGGTCCGTTCCACGCGGTCATCGCGATCACCCGGGGCGGCCTGGTGCCGGCCGCGATCGTGGCGCGCGAGCTCGGGGTGCGCATCATCGATACGGTTTGCATCGCCAGCTACGACCACACGAAGCAGGGCGATCTCCAGGTGCTGAAGGGCATTTCCGACGCGGCGATGAAGCTCGGCGGCGGTACCGGCAAGGGACTTCTGATCGTCGACGACCTCGTCGACACCGGCAAGACCGGCAAGCTCGTCCGCGAGATGCTCCCCGAGGCGCATTTCGCCACTGTCTACGCCAAGCCCAAGGGCCGTCCGTTGGTCGACACCTTCATTACGGAAGTCTCGCAGGACACCTGGATTTTCTTCCCCTGGGACACCGCGCTGTCCTACCACCCGCCGCTTCGCGACGGCGCCGCGTGACTTCCGTCATTGTGAGCGAAGCGACGAAGCCATCCAGGCTGCTTCCACGTCTGCATGTCTGGATTGCTTCGCTTTGCTCGCAATGACGCCCAGAGGCTGCGCCCATGCCGCTGCAAAACCGAGTCACGCCGACCGGCGAGATCATCGCGACGCCGCATCGCGGGATATTCACGGGCAATCGCGGCATCATTCATGATCCCGCAACGAAGACGTTGTTGAGCAAGCGCTGGTCGACGCCGGCCTGGATCACCTGCATGTGCGAATTTCGCGGCTGGCGGCGGCCGGTGATGGCGCGCCGGAGCTGGACCGAGCTGTTCTTCCTCGACGAAGCCACCGCCTTCGCCGCCGGCCACCGCCCTTGCTTCTTCTGCCGCCGCGACGACGCCAGACGGTTTCGGGCCGCCTGGGAGAAGGGGAACGATGTGAGCGGCATCGGCGCGAAGGCGATCGACGCCGTCCTGCACCGCGAGCGCCTCGATCGCGGCAAGAAGCGGCTGCATGCGCTGCCGATGCCAATCGCTGAACTGCCGCACGGCGCAATGGTACAGGAGGGCGAGGAGAGTTTTTTGATCGCAAGGGGCGGGGCAGCGTTGTGGTCACCAGCGGGTTATGTGGCGGCCAAGCGCGAGCTCGACAAAGCAATGCTGCTCACACCGCCATCGACGCTGCGCGCGCTAAGCGCTGGTTATGAGCCCGTGCTCCATCCCAGCGCACGGTGCGTTCCCTCCCCCTTGTGGGGGAGGGCCAGGGAGGGGGGTAGCCCCATGTGAGAGCGGAGCTTGTGGCTACTCCAACTCTCCCCCACAAGGGCAGGGCTATCGCATTGAAAAAGAACCTGGCGAGCGGTTTCTTTGCGGCCCATCCTTCGAGACGCCCGCCTTTGGCGGGCTCCTCAGAGGCTGTGAATCTTTTTGACTGCTCGCAAGCGGTATAGCCGAAAGCTGGTGCTGTGTGATTCTCTTGCGGTGATGGATTCGCAGGAGGGATGATGGCCGCTGATGAATTGTTTGGGGATCTGCCGGAGCAGGCAAAGCCGCAAGCCGGTGCGGCGCCGCTCGCAGCGCCGCGACTTCGTGAGCCCCAACGCGATCAAATCGAGTTGCGAGCAGTGGATATCGAGAGCCTGATCGGGGAAGACCATCCGGTGCGCCTGATCTGGTCCTATGTCGAGGAACTCGACCTGAGTGAGCTGGAGAACCGGATCAAAGCGCGGGGCGATCGGCCTGGTCACCCCGCGACATCGCCGCGGCTTTTGCTGGCGCTGTGGCTCTATGCCACCAGCGAGGGCGTCGGCAGCGCGCGCGCGTTGGAGCGGCTTTGCGAGAGCCATGACGCCTATCGTTGGCTGTGTGGCGGGGTGTCGGTGAACCATCACACGCTGGCGGACTTCCGGGTCGGTTGCGCCGACCTGCTCGACCGGCTGCTTTGCGAGCATTTGGCGGTGCTGGCGAAGGTCGGCCTCGTCAATCTGGAAACGCTGGCGCAGGACGGTGTTCGGGTCCGGGCCAGCGCCGGGGCCGCTTCGTTCCGGCGGGAGGCGACGCTCGATCGGCACCTGGCCTTGGCTGAGGCGGTGGTGGAAGACCTCAAACGCGAGGTTGACGCTCGTTCGGATGCTAGCAATCAGCGCATGAAGGCCGCCAAGGAGCGCGCCGCGCGTGAGCGCAGAGCGCGCGTCAAAGCGGCGCAGACGGCGCTCGCCGAAATCAAGCAGCAGCGCAAGGAGCGCGAAGAAAAGCGCGGCAACGGCAAGAAGCCGAAAGAGCCGCGGGCCTCCACGACGGACGCCGACGCACGGGTCATGAAGATGGCCGACGGCGGCTTCCGCCCCGCCTACAACGTGCAGGTGACGAGTGCCGCCGGCCAGCCGATCGTCGTTGACATCAAGGTCTGCAACACCGGGTCCGACCGCGGCCTGATGCGGCCCATGCTGGAGCGGCAGCGCGCGCGTCCTGGCGGGTTGCCCAAGGACCATCTCGTCGATGGCGGCTTTGGCAGTGCCGAGGACATCGAGTGGGCGCACGCCGAGGGCATCGATATCTTTTGCCCGCCCACTCAATCCAAGCACGGCACCGATCCCCATCTACCGCGACGCGGCGACGGCCCGGGGGTGTTGGCCTGGCGTGCGCGCATGGCGAGCGAAGAGGGCAAGGCCCGATACAAGCCCCGGTCGATTTGCGAGTGCATACATGCCCGCTGGCGCAACTGGGACCTGCGCCAATTGACCGTGCGCGGCTTCGAAAAGGTCCGCGCCGTCGTGCTCTGGTACGCCCTCGCCAACAACATCCTGCAAGGCAACCGCCTCGCTAGCGCATAGAGGAGCGTTCATCGACATCCCCCAACCTCGCCACAGCCGCCCAGCCCACGCGTTGCCACGACGAGGAACTGCCACATCCTTCGATGACCACGCAAAACGAGAAAGATTGGCAAGCTCTCAGGATGAGGTTCTTGTTTCGCGGCAAAATCTTAGACCCTCATGGTGAGGAGCGCCGCTTGCGGCGCGTCTCGAACCATGAAGGCCGACCACGTTCACGGCCTCCAAAACGCCAAATGCGATTGCCCTGCCCACAAGGGGGAGAGAGCGCAGTGTGCGTGTGGCGCGAAACATACCTTATCGCAACGGCCGCCCCTGTTCGTCCACGATCATCCGCGCATCGCGCAGCGCCCATTCGCGGATCACTTGGCGGCAGCGGATGAGCTCGGCTTCGCTCGCCGTGCCAGTATCATTCGCGGCGCGATCTACCATGGCCTTGCAATTGAGGAGCACGGAACGATCCTCGGCGTGCGCTGGCAGCGCGAGTGCCGCCAGCAACGCGACGCTGCACGCGAGCCGCATCAACCGAGCCTCTCGCGCGCCAGCGCAGCGCCGGCGCCGAGTGCCATCAGCTTGGCTTCCGCGATCTCCCGCCGCATCGGCGCCATGCCGCAATTGGTCGTCGCTATGATGTTGCTCTTGGGCACGAATTTCGACACCGCATCGATCACCTCAACGACGTCGTTCGCCGTCTCGACCGTATCGCTGGCGACGTCGATGACGCCGGCCTGCACGATCTTGCCCTTGAGCAGAGACAGCAGGTCGAGCGGGACCTTGGAATTGCGGCATTCGATCGCGACCTGCTGGATCGAGCTGGCATCGATCGCCGGAAAGATCTGCTCGTATTGCCGCCACTGCGCGCCAAGCGTCTCCTTCCAGTCGGTGTTGGCCTTGATGCCGTAGCCGTAGCAGATGTGCACGGCCGTGGCGCAGGTCAGGCCTTCGGCGGCGCGCTCCAGCGCCTTGATGCCCCAATCGTTGACCTCGTCCATGTAGACGTTGAATGCGGGCTCATCGAACTGGATGAGGTCGACGCCGTCGGCCTGCAACGCCTTGGCCTCCGCGTTCAGGAGATCGGCGAAGGCGAAGGCCATCTTCACGCGGTCGCCATAGTAACGATCGGCAATGGTGTCGATGATGGTCATCGGGCCGGGCAGGGTGAATTTCAGCTTCCGCTTCGTGTGCGTGCGCGCCACCCGCGCTTCAAAGGCATGGACGCGCTCCCTGAGCTGCAACGGCGCGACCAACTGCGGCACCATCGCCTTATAGCGATCCTTCCGGATTCCCATCTCGACCTTGTGCGCGAAGTCGATGCCCTCGATCTTCTCGAGAAAACCATGCACGAAGTGCTGCCGCGCCTGCTCGCCCTCAGTGACGATGTCGATGCCGGCGTCTTCCTGGATCTTCAGCCAGATCAGCGCCGCATCGCGCTTGGCGCGCAAGAGTTCATCGCCCCTCGACTTCCAGGGCGCCCAGAGCATGTTCGGCTCGGCGAGCCATTCCGGTTTCGGCAAGGAGCCGGCGATGGTGGTTGGAAACAGCATGGCGCCCTCCGCATCGGTTGTCATTGCGCACCTTCCTGCCATGTCTTAACGTCGAGGTACAGAACAACAAAAGTCGACGAGAGGGCACAGCGCGTGATGTTCGGACAAATGGCGAAGGACGTCCTGGGAAAGCAGTAGTGCCAGTTCCTCATAGTGAGGAGCGCCGAAGGCGCGTCTCGAACCATGAAGGCCCCGCTGTTGCCCGCGGCCATCCTTCGAGACGGCCGCTACGCGGCCTCCTCCAGGATGAGGACCGCATCAAGTATAAAACAAGGAAACGCCATGATCGACTTCTTCTTCGACTGCTCCAGCCCCTGGACCTATCTCGCATTCCACAACATCCAGCCGTTGGCCAGGGAGCTCGGCGTCGAGATTTCCTGGCGGCCGATCCTGGTCGGCGGCATCTTCAACAGCGTCAATCCCAGCGTCTACGCGCAGCGCGAAAAGCCGGTGCCGCTGAAGGCACGCTACATGCTGAAGGACCTCAATGACTGGGCGCGGTCGGCGGGGCTCGCGATCAAGATGCCCCCGACGGTGTTTCCGGTGAACAGCGTGAAAGCGATGCGCGGCTGCATCTGGCTTGGCAAAGACATGGTGCCGTTCGCGACCGCGGTGTTCGAGACCTATTGGGGCGCGGACAGGGATATCTCGCAGGACGCCGTGCTCGCAGACATCTGCAAGACGGTCGGCGTCGACGCGCAAAAGTTCTTCGCCGGAATTTCCGAGCAGGCGATCAAGGATCAGCTCAAGGCCAACACCGAAGAGGTCGTCGCCCGCGGCGGCTTCGGCTCGCCGACGATCTTTCTCGACAAGACCGACATGTATTTCGGCAACGATCGGCTGCCTCTGATCCGCGAGGCGCTACTTCGCCGCAAGGCGAGTGCAGCTTGATGGTGCGGGCTGTCGTTTGCCGCGAGCTTGGTCCGCCCGAAAGCTTGCGGCTCGAGGCCTTCCCGTCGCGGCCGCTTGCGGAGGGTGAGGTGCGGGTTGCGATCCGCGCCGCCGGCCTCAACTTTCCGGATATTCTGATGGCAGCCGGCGAATATCAGCTCGAGCCCGAGCTGCCGTTCACGCCAGGCGTGGAGGCCGCGGGCGATGTGACCGAGGTCGATGCTGCGGCGCGCGGCATCGGCGTCGGCGACAAGGTCATCGTGAAGATGCGCTACGGCGCATATGCCGACGAAGCCGTGGTCGCCAGCTCTCAGCTCGCGCCGATGCCGTCGACCTTCGACTATGCGGAAGCCGCGACCTTCCTCGCCGGCCACGGCACCGCCTATCACGCGCTCATCGATCGCGGCAAGGTCGAGCCGGGCGAGGTGCTGCTGGTGCACGGCGCCGGCGGCGGCGTGGGGCTCGCGGCCGTCGAACTGGGCAAAATGCTGGGCGCGACAGTGATTGCCTGCGCGTCATCGGAAGAGAAGCTCGCGATCGCAAAGAATAGGGGCGCCGATCACCTCGTGCTCTATGCACGCGGGCCGTTTCGCGATGCCGTCAAGCGTATCACCGATGGCCGCGGTGCCGACGTGGTGTTCGATCCCGTCGGGGGCGAGGTCTTTGAGAACTCGATGCGTTGCATCGCCTGGGGCGCGCGGCTGCTGGTGATCGGCTTCACCGGCGGCATCGGCTCCGCGAAGACAAATTTGCTGCTGATCAAGGGCGCGAGCGTGCTGGGCGTGCGCGCCGGCGAAGCGGTACGCAAGAATCCGGCCCTCGGCGAGGTGCGCCTGAAGGCGCTGCTCGCATGGGCCGAGGAGGGCAAGCTGCGTCCCAACGTCTCGCATCGCCTGCCGCTGGAGGACTACGCAAAGGCGATGCGATTGCTGATCGATCGCAAGGCGATCGGGCGTGTGGCGCTGGTGATGGATTGACGCTGCCTCTTGCAGGGTGGGCAAAGGCGCTCTTGCGCCGGGCCCATCGTGGGATGAATGTCATCCGCGAGGTCTTGAAGCGCCTTGCGACGGCTGGCGTAGTCGAGGTTGAGCGTTGCGTAGCCGGCGCGCCCGATTGCAGTTTCCATTTTGCGAAACGAGCGCGCCGTCCGGCTGATCCCGTGCAGGAGGACGACGCCGTCTTGCGGCACCGTCGGCTCCAGGCTCACTTGTACTCGCGTTCCGTCCACCACGGGAAATAGTCCGGCATGTCTTTCGACACCTTGTTCTTGAATTGCGCGGGGCGCTTCTCCAGGAACGACGTCACACCTTCCTTGACGTCGTCCGACCGGCCGCGGGCGTAGATGCCGCGGCTGTCGATCTTGTGGGCTTCCATCGGATCGTCCGCGCCCATCATGCGCCACATCATCTGCCGGATCAGCGCGACCGACACCGGCGCGGTCTTGGCTGCGATCTCCTTGGCGAGCGCGCGCGCGGTCGGCAGGAGATCATCGGGCGGCACCACCTTGCTCACCAGCCGCCCGGCGAGCGCTTCCTGTGCGGGGAAGACGCGGCCCGTGTAGCACCATTCCAGGGCCTGCGAGATGCCGACGAGGCGGGGCAGGAACCAGCTCGACGCTGCTTCCGGCACGATGCCGCGCTGGGAGAACACGAAGCCGAAGCGCGCTGCCTCCGAGGCAATGCGGATGTCCATCGCAAGCTGCATGGTGACGCCGATGCCGACCGCAGGGCCGTTCACCGCGGCGATCACGGGCTTCAGGCTCTTGAAGATGCGCAGCGTCACCTGACCGCCACCATCGCGCACCTGCGGATCGCTATAGTCGACCTGGCCGCTCGCAAGCCGCTTCACCGGTCCGCGCTTTGCGTCGCGATCAAAGGTGTCGGCGCCGGAAGAGAGATCGGCGCCGGCGCAGAAGGCGCGGCCCGCGCCGGTGACGATGATGGCGCGGATGTTGTCGTCCTCGTCGGCGGCGTCGAACGCCTCGATCAACTCGGCCTGCATCCTGGCGTTGAAGGCGTTGAGCTTGTCGGGCCGGTTCAGCGTGATGGTGAGGATCTCGTCGGCAATCTCGTACTCGATCGTCTCATACGCCATGGTGGTTTCCTTCCCTTTGTTCATCTTGTTCATTTGATTTGTAGCATGTCATTCCGGGGCGTGCCCTCTTTGGCGCGAGCCCGGAATCCATAGCCCCGCTTCGCGGCGCCCCGGAATGACGGAAGACGTTATTTCCTCGGCGGCGACGGCCAGGGCGGCTGCGCACCGCGCAAACCCTCGAACGCCTTGGCCATGCCCAGCACGCCGATGTCGTCGAAACGGCGGCCGACGATCTGCACGCCGATCGGAAAGCCCTTTGGGTCGAAGCCGCCGTTGATTGATATCGCCGGGTTCTCCGACATATTCCACGGTACGGTATAGCAGATGTGCTCGAACGGCTTCATGGGATCGTTGGTGGGCGAGGCGAGCTCCGCCGGGAAATTCACGCTCGGCGCGGTCGGCGAGATCACATAGTCGAGCTCGCAGAAAAGCTTTGCCGCGGCCGCGCGGATCGCCATGGTCTGGTTGAAGCCTCTGATGACCTCGACGCCGGAGAGCTTTGCGCCGGACTCGCCCCATCTGAAGATATAGGGCAGCACCTTGGCTCGTTCGGCAGGCGTGAGCTTCGTCAGATCGTCCCACATCCGTGCGCGCCAGAAGTTGTCGAGGCCATCGAGCATCTCGCGCGTCAAAATGCCCTCGATCTCGGTGACGACGGCGCCCGCGGATTCGAAGGCTTTCGCGGCTTTCACCGCGACCTCGCGCACCGGCTTTTCCAGGGGCAGGCCGACGCCGAGATCGAGCATCAGGCCGATGCGCAGTTTTCTCGGCGATTTTTCCAGCGCCTTCCAATTGATGGTGTCGGCCGGCAGGCTCATGCCGTCGCGGCGGTCGGGCTTTGCGATCACACTCATCATCAGCGCGCAATCGTCGACGGTGCGGGTCATTGGCCCTGCGACGCGGCCGACATAGGCTGGATCGATCGGCACGCGGCCGAAGCTCGGCTTCAACCCGACGAGACCGCACCAGCCCGCCGGCAGCCGCACCGAGCCGCCGATATCGGTGCCGAGATGCAGCGGACCGTAGCCGGCCGCTGCAGCGGCGCCGGCACCGGCGCTCGAACCGCCGGGATTTTTCGAGAGGTCCCAGGGATTGCGGGCGAGGGCATGAAAGCTGGAAAGACCGGACGACAGCATGCCGTAATCGGGCATGGTGGTCTTGGCGAAGATGATGGCGCCGGCTTCGCGCAGCCGCGCGGCTGGCGGAGCGTCCTTCTCCGCCGGCACGAGCTTCACGCTTGCCGCGCCGAGCGGCACCGGTACGCCCTTGGTCGCGATGTTGTCCTTCACCGTCACCGGCACGCCGTCGAGCGGACCGGATGGCTCGCCGCCCGACCAGCGCGCGGTCGATGCCTTTGCGACCTCGCGCGCGCCGTCGGGATCGAAGGCGTAGAGCGCCCTGAGATGCGGCTCCCACGCTGCGACATGCGCGATCACGTCCTCCAGTACCTCGCTCGGCGAGAACTGCCTGGCCTTGTAGCCCGCGATCAGATCGACCGCAGACAGATCGTGCAGCGAGGTGAGCTTCTCGTAGGTGCGCGGCTTATGCATGGCCACCGACCGGCATGCGCTGCTCGATGATGCGGGCGAACATGCTGGCGCCGATCGGCAAAATCTTGTCGTCGAGCACGTAGCCGGGATTGTGCACGGGCACCGAGCCGTCGTGACCGACCCAGAAATAGGCACCGGGAATGGTCTGCAGCATGTCGGCAAAATCCTCGCTGCCCATCCTCGGCTGGATGCGGGTGATCACCTTGGCGGGATCGACCACGGTGCGCGCGGCCTCTTCGACCGCCTTGGACTGCTCGACCTGGTTGACCAGCACGCCGAAGGCGTCGCGTATGTCGGCCTCGATCTCGACCTGGAAGGCGGCCGCGACGCCGTTGCAGATGGTACGCATGCGCTCGCGGATCAGCGCGCGCACGTCATCCGAGAAGGCGCGCACGGTGCCGCAGAGATGCGCTTCGCCGGGGATGACGTTGTAGGCGGAGCCGGCATGGATCTGGGTGATCGACACGACAGCGGCCTGGAGCGGTTCGACGTTGCGGCTGACGATGGTCTGAATGGCCTGCGCCAGCGTGGTTGCGATCATCACGGCGTCCTTCGAGCGCTCCGGCATCGCGCCATGCGCGCCATAGCCGTTGATGCGGAGATCGAAGAAGTCGGCGCCGGCCATTGCGGGTCCGGGCAGGATCGCGACCTCGCCGAGATTGAGGTCCGGCGCATTGTGGAGGCCATAGAGCTCGTCGCAGGGAAACTTTTCGAACAACCCGTCCTTGATCATAGCGCGCGCGCCGCCGAGGCCCTCCTCGGCCGGCTGGAAGATCAGATGCACCGTGCCGTCAAAGTTCTTCGTCTCGGCGAGATAGCGCGCCGTGCCGAGCAGCATCGTGGTGTGACCGTCATGGCCGCAGCCGTGGAAGCGGCCGGGGATGGTCGAGCGCCATTTCAGATTGGTATTTTCTTCCATCGGCAGCGCGTCCATGTCGGCGCGCAGGCCAATGCGCCTTGCACTGGTGCCCTTGCCCTTGATGACGCCGATCACGCCGGTGCCCCCAAGGCCGCGATGCACCTCGATGCCCCAGCTCTTCAGCTTGTCGGCGACGATGCCGGAGGTGCGGACCTCCTCGAAGCCGATCTCGGGATGGGCGTGCAGGTCGCGGCGGATGGCGGTGAGTTCGTCGGCGTAGCCGTCGATGCGGTCGATGGTGGGCATCTTGTCCTTGATCCAGTTGGGTCAAATGATGCGCGCGACGTTAGCTCTGCCTTTGCGGCGAGGGCAAGCAAGGGACTCCATCGTGTCGCGCATGGCCTCAAGCCGTTTTGGGAATGGTACACTTCGCCGCCGTTGCGAGCGCGGCGCATCCTCTCCGCTCGTCATTCCCCATTGCGCACTGCGCAATGGGGGCGCGCCCACTTGGGCGTGAGCCCGAATCTTTTGCTCAACAGGTCCTGCGGCTATTGGATTCCGGGCTCATCGCTTCGCGATGCCCCGGAATGACGGCGGAGTGTGTGGCTCAGACCGTCGCCGCCACGCCTTCCACCGGCCGGAAATTGGCAAAATCCCAGCCGCGGCCGGGCGCCGCATCGAGCAGGGACCTGGTGTAGACTTGCTTCGGATGCGTCAGCACGTCGGCTGCCGGGCCCTGTTCCACGACACGGCCGTGCTGCATCACCACGACCTCGTCGCAGATTTGGGCGGCGACGCGCAGATCGTGGGTGATGAACAGGATCGCTATGCCGAGGCGCTTCTGGATCTCGTCGAGCAGTTCCAGCACCTGCGCCTGCACGGAGACGTCGAGTGCGGAGACCGCTTCATCGGCGACCAGCACGTCGGGATCGAGCGCGAGCCCGCGCGCAATGGCGATGCGCTGGCGCTGGCCGCCCGAAAACTGGTGCGGATAGCGCGACACTGCATCAGCGGGCAGGCCGACCAGCTCGAGAAGCTCGCGTGAGCGCTTCAGCGCATCGGGGCGCGAGACGCCGTAATTGATCGGGCCTTCCGCGATGCTCTCGCCGATGCTGACGCGCGGATTGAGCGAGCGATAGGGATCCTGGAACACGATCTGGATTTTCTGGCGATGCGGCTGGAGCAGCCGCCGCGAAAGATCGGAGATTTCGCGGCCCGCCAGGCGCACGCCGCCCGAGGTCGGGTCGATCAGGCGCACGATGCATCGCGCCACCGTCGACTTGCCCGAGCCGCTCTCGCCGACGATGCCGAGCGTGCGACCCTTGCGCAAGGTGAGGGTGACCTTGTCGGCGGCGACAACCTCGCGGCCTTTGCCGAAGAATGTGCGCTCGCGATAGACCTTGCCGAGGTCGTTGGCCTCCAGCACGATCGGTTCCTTGGTCTCAGGCCGCGCCGCGCGCGGCACCAGGCTCGGCACCGAGGCGAGCAGGTTGCGGGTGTACTCCATCGACGGATTGCGCAGCACGGAATCGAGCGTACCGGTCTCGACCAGGCGGCCCTGCCGCATCACCGCGACGCGGTCGGCGATCTCGGCCACCACGCCCATGTCGTGGGTGATGAACAGCACGGCGGTGCCGTGATCGCGTTGGAGGTCGCGGATCAGAGTGAGGATCTGTTTCTGCGTGGTGACGTCGAGTGCGGTGGTCGGCTCGTCGGCAATGAGCAGCTTCGGCTCCAGTACCAGTGCCATCGCGATCATGATGCGCTGGCGCTGGCCGCCGGAGAGGCGGTGCGGGTAGGAGGCGAAGATGCGCTCGACCTGCGGCAGCCGCACCTGCTCCATCATCTCGAGGATGCGGTGGCGCCGGGCTTTGGCGTCAAGATCGGTGTGGGCGCGCAGGACCTCGTCGATCTGACGGCCGACCGGCACGACCGGGTTGAGCGCGGTCATCGGCTCCTGGAAGATCATCGCCATTTGCGTGGCGCGCAACTGCCGCAGGCGGCGGTCGGTTGCGATGAGAAGTTCCTCGCCGACGAGCCTGACGCTGCCGCCGGTCGGCACCAGCGAGCCCTTCTGCAACAGGCCCATCACGGTGAGCGAGGTCACCGACTTGCCGGAACCGCTTTCGCCGACGAGGCACAGCGTCTCGCGCTCGCGGACCTGGATTGAGATGCCGTCGATGATCTTCGGTCCGTTCGGCGTCTTGCCGATGGAGACGGTGAGGTCGTTGATGTCGAGGATGGTGCTGGTCATTCTTACTTGCCCTCCCGCTGCTTCATGCGGGGATCGAGTGCGTCGCGGGCGGCGTCGCCAATCAAATTGATGCTGAGGATCGCGAGCGAGAGCAAAAGGCCCGGCCAGAAGATCAACGACGGCTTGATCTGGAAGAACTGGCGCCCCTCGGCCATGATGTTGCCCCAGGTCGGCGTCTCCGGCGAGATGCCGGCGCCGAGGAAGGAGAGAATGGCCTCGGTAAGGATCGCAGACGCGCAGACATAGGTGCCTTGCACGATCAGCGGTGCGATCGTGTTCGGCATCAGGTGGCGCCACATGATCTTCGGCAGTGACGAGCCGACCGAGATCGCCGCTTCCACATAAGGCTCTTCGCGCGCGGACAGGACGACGGAGCGCACCAGGCGCGCCACGCGCGGGATCTCCGGAATCGTAATCGCGACCAGCACGGTCCAGATGCTCGCGCCCGACAGCGACACGACGGCGATCGCGAGCAGGATGCTCGGCATCGCCATCAGGCCGTCCATGACGCGCATCATGACGGAATCGACCAGCTTGAAGAAGCCGGAGACGAGACCGATGGCGAGCCCAATGGCGATCGACAGAGCCGCCGAGCCGATGCCGATCAACAGCGAGACGCGGCCGCCATAGATCACACGCGACAAGAGATCGCGGCCGAAGGCGTCGGTGCCGAGCAGGAATTGCGCCGAGGCCGGCTTCAGCCGCTGCGACGGCGCGAGCAGGACCGGGTCATGCGGGGCGATCAGCGGCGCTAGGATGGTGATCAGTGCGATCAGCGCGAGGCAGATGGTCGCGGCCGCGATGATCGGCGTCGAGGTGAGAAATCCGAATTTTGGCCGAAGCGGCTTCGTGATCGGAATGGATGATTCGGGGAGGGTGTCGATCGACATGCTTGACCTTGTTTATCCCTGCCTCAGTACCGGATCCGCGGATCAAGCAACGTGTAGGCGACGTCGATCAGGAGATTGACGACGACATAGATCAGCGACGTCAGCAGGATCATGGCCTGAATCACCGGATAGTCGCGCGCCAGCACCGCGTCCACCGTGAGGCGGCCGATGCCGGGAATGTTGAACACGCTTTCGGTGACGACGACGCCGGAGATCAGAAGCGCAAAGCCGGTGCCGATCACGGTGATCACGGGAACGGCGGCGTTGCGCAGTGCGTGCCGCATCATCACCGCGACCTCGCTGATGCCTTTCGCGCGGGCGGTGCGCACGTAGTCTTCGCCGAGCACGTCGAGCATCGCCGCCCGCGTCATGCGCGCGATCAGCGCGATATAGATAAAGGAGAGCGCGCAGGTCGGAAGGATGATGCGCTCGAAGAACGGTCCGAAACCGGCCGTGATGCTCTTGAAACCCTGCACCGGCACCCAGCGCAGGTCGATGGCGAAAATCTCGATCAGGACGTAGCCGACCACGAACACGGGCACGGAAAAGCCGAGCACGGAGAGGCCCATCACGAAGCGGTCGATCCAGGTGCCATGCTTCCACGCCGCGATCACGCCGAGCGGCACGGCGACGACGACGGCGAGGATGATGGTGGAGAGCGCGATCGAGATCGACGGCTCGACGCGCTGGCCGATCATCTTCAGCACCGGCAGGTTCGAGATCAGCGACGTCCCGAGATCGCCGTGCAGGAGCTTGTTGATCCAGGTGAAGAACTGCACGATGAGCGGCTCGTTGAGGCCGAGCGAGGCGCGGATGCGCTCGAGCCGTTCGGGCGTCGCGTTGTCACCGGCGAGTATCGCGGCAGGGTCGCCCGGGGTGAGCCGGAGCAGGAGGAAGACGAACAGCGCGACCACGCCCATCACGGGAACGGCGGCAAGGATGCGGCGAACGAGATATCCGAGCAAGTTGGATCCGTCAGATTAGAGTCAAACCGGCGAGGCACCCTTGGGCAGGTTGCCACCCAGCCTAACATTTCAGCAATTCCCATGCCATTGGGGTCTGAAATTCTGGATGGCCGTCATGTCCGGCATCCACGTCTTTGCGTACAGAGCAAAGCGTGCCCACCAACGCGATTTCCGGCGCGGACCGATCGTGGGCACGGCGCAAGAGCGCGTTTGCCCACACGACAAGGTCGATCTACGTCAGCGTCACCAGCAGCCCCGCCATCAGTCGGCCGCGCTCGGCGAGGCTGTCGACCTCGATGTGTTCGTCGAGCGTGTGGGCATTGGAGCCGCGCACGCCCAGGCCGTCGAGGGTCGGGATGCCCATCGCCCCGGTGAAGTTGCCGTCGGAGCCGCCGCCCGCGCTGGCATGCGGCAACTCGCCGCCGAGCTCGCGGGCAATCCCCCGCGCCTTCTCGTACAGCGCCAGGGTGCCGGCGTCGGGTTCCCAGACCGGACGCGTGACGCCGCGCGTCACCTTGAAGCTGACATCATTGGTCGTGCCCGACAGTGCCAGCATCTTCTCGACGCCGCGGTCGAGGTCGGCCTGGCGCTTGGCCATGGAGAGCGCCTCGCCGGTGCAGGTGGTGGCAACGCAATTGACCCATTGCCCGCCATGCACGATGCCGACCGAGAAAGTGCAATCATCAGTCGTCATCGCGTCAATCGCGAGGATCTGTCGCGCCATTTCCCGTATCGCGGAACGACCCGAGGAGAGCGTCGCGCCGGCATGGCTCGGCCGCCCCGTTGCTTCGAGGTTGAAGCGCGCGATGGCGTAGCGCCCGGTGACGACGCCGTTGTCGGGCCGGCCGGGCTCGGGCACCAGCACGTATTTGTTGCGCGCAGCCTCGGCCTCGATGATGTCGCGGGTCGACGGCGTGCCGACTTCCTCGTCCGGCGTGAACAGCACCGTGATCGGCAGCGGCGTTACGAAGGAGGCGCGGGCCAATTGCCTGATGGCCTCGAGTGAGAGGTAGTTGCCGCCCTTCATGTCGAAGATGCCGGGGCCGTAGCATTTATTGCCTTCGCGCCGCCATTTCAGTTTCTCGATGGTGCCGACGGGATGCACGGTGTCCATGTGCCCGGCGATCAAAATGCCGGGCTCGCCTTGCTTCGGATGCGGAAAGCGTGCGCGCACACCGCCGCCAAAACCCTGCCGTCCGGCGATGCGCTCGATCGTCGCACCCATGATCGCCATGTCGCGCGCGGCGAGGTCGAGCATGCGGTTCACCGCGCTCGCGTCCCAGGTCGGGCTTTCGCATTCGACCCATGCGCGCAGGCCCTGCAGCATGGCCTCGGAATCAAATGGGAGATTGGCTGGATTCATAGGAGGCCTCTTCAGCTTCGCACGCGTGGGATGCGCATTCGGCGCATCAGGAAATGATAGGCGGGGACGCGTTGTAGAGCGAAACGCGCAAAGACGGAGCCCGTGCGCGCGGACGCATGGGCATGCAGCGAAAGCGGATTGACGCCTTCGATGCTCTCTGCAAGTCTCGAAAAGACCAAGGCATTGCATGAGGTTAGTTCGCCCAAAGAACGATCCGAATGCTCAACCAATAGCCTGCCTTTGACCAGTTTCACGTCAGGAGAAGCTTCGATGTTCCACTTCTTGCGCCGGGGACGCAGCGCGATCGTCTCCAAACTCGCGCTGTCGGCCGTCGCGCTCGCGGCGCTGGCCTCGCCGGTCCTCGCCGCCGGCAAGACCATCACCGCAGTGATGCACTCCGACCTCAGGATCATCGATCCCATCTTCACCACGGCCTACATCACGCGCGATCATGGCTACATGGTTTACGATACGTTGATCGCGACCGATTCGAATTTCAAGATCCAGCCCCAGATGGCGGACTGGAAGATCTCCGACGACAAGCTCACCTACACCTTCACGCTGCGCGACGGGTTGAAATGGCATGACGGCACGCCGGTGACGGCCGAAGACTGCGTCGCCTCGCTGAAGCGCTGGGCCGCGGTCGATGGCATGGGCCAGCAGATGATGCGGTTCACGGCAAGCATCGAGGCGACTGATCCCAAGACCTTCACGCTGAAGCTGAAGGAGCCCTACGGGCTCGTACTGGAGTCAATCGGCAAGCCGTCCTCTCGCGTCGCCTTCATGATGCCCAAGCGCCTCGCCGAGACGCCGCCGGACAAGCAGATTCCCGAGCAGATCGGCTCCGGCCCATTCAAGTTCGTGCAGGCTGAATTCCAGCCGGGCGTGAAGGCGGTCTACGAGAAGAATAAGGACTATGTGCCGCGCAAGGAGCCGTCGAGCTGGACCGCCGGCGGCAAGGTCGTGAGGGTCGACCGCGTCGAGTGGGTCACGATGCCGGACTCGCAGACCGCGGTGAACGCGCTGCAATCGGGCGACATCGATTTCATGGAGAACATTCCATGGGACATGCTGCCGGTGCTCGAGGCCAACAACGATTTGAAGATCGAGGTGCTCAACAAGTTCGGCTACCAGACGCTCGGCCGCATGAACTTCCTCTATCCGCCCTTCGACAATCCGAAGGTTCGGCGCGCAGCGTTGCTGGCGATGAGCCAGAAGGACGTGCTCGACGCGCTGGTCGGCAATCCCAAATACTACAAGGTGTGCGGCGCCTTCTTCATCTGCGACACGCCGTTCGCAACCGACGTCGGCTCCGAGACGCTGGTCAAGGGCGGCGGCCTGGCGGAAGCCAAGAAGGCGCTTGCCGAGTCCGGCTATGACGGCACGCCGGTGGTGATCATGGCGCCCGGCGACGTGATCACGCTGAAGGCGCAGCCGATCGTGGCGGCGCAGCAGCTTCGCGAGGCCGGCTTCAAGGTCGATCTCCAGGCGACCGACTGGCAGACCGTGGTGAGCCGCCGCGCCAGCCAGAAGCCGCCGAAGGAGGGCGGCTGGAACATGTTCTTCACCAACTGGGTGTCTGCCGACGTCTCCAACCCGATCGCCAACCTCTCGATCGGCGGCCAAGGCAAGAAGGGCGGCTGGTTCGGCTGGGCGGAGGACGCCAAGATCGAGCAGCTCAAGGACGCCTTCGTCCGCGCCCCCTCACTCGACGAGCAGAAGAAGATCGCCACCGAGATTCAGAAGGAAGCCTATGATCAGGTGATCTACGTCCCGCTCGGGCAGTATCTCGCGCCGAGCTCCTGGCGGAAGTCGATCTCGGGCGTGATCGATGGCCCCGCGACGCCGGTATTCTGGAATATGGACAAGTCCGAATAAGCGACACGCCCCTCTCCAGGCGGACGACATCGACGATGGCCGGGGCAGTCGCCCCGGCCATTTTTGTCTGTGCGGCGAGAACGGCGCGCCTTTGAAACTGTTCCAGTTTCCGGTTGTTGCTATTTGTTTCAGGAGCTGAAATAGATGTCGCGCCGCTTGTCCGGCTCTTTTCCTCCCTCAATTGAATGACGTGCCGATAGACTTTGCATTCCAGGCGATGGCCGAACGCTCGGATCGCTCGCCTGTCCGCTGGCGTCGTCCCTTCCTGCGCTGGCTCGACGGCGTGGAGGCTGGCTGGGGTGTGCCGCTGCTGCTCGCGGCCTTCACGGCAGTCTGGACGCTCTATCTCGCAATCGCCTATCTGGGGGCCGGCCTGCATCCGGACACGCTCGAAGCCTGGACGCTGGGGCGGCATTTTGCCTGGGGCTATCCAAAACATCCGCCGCTGATGGGCTGGGTGGCGGCCGCCTGGACCGCGATCTTCCCCGTGAGCGACTGGTCGATGCAGTTGATGGCCATGGCCAACGCCGCGCTGGCGCTGTGGTTCGTCGACCTGATCTCGCGCCGCTTCGTGAGCGGGCAGAAGCGCCTTCTGGTGCTGCTGCTGCTGATGCTGACGCCGGCCTATCAATTCCACGCCCAGCGTTTCAATGCCAACAGCGTGTTGCTTGCGGTCTGGCCGCTCGCGACCTTCTGCTTCCTGCGTGCGTTCGAGACGCGCACGGCGCGCTGGGCCATTGCCGTGGGTCTTGCGACGGCGCTGGCGATGGTCGGGAAATACTATTCGGTATTCCTGGTCGCGAGCTTCGCGCTGGCCGCAGCGATGCACCCGGCGCGCCGGGCCTATTTTACCTCGGTTTCGCCCTGGATCTCCGCCGTCACCGGGCTTCTGGCTTTGTCGCCGCATCTCCACTGGCTCGTGACCACGGGTGCCCCGACCTTTTCCTATGCCCTGACGCACGCCAATGCCGACCTCGTCACGGCATTGGGCGAGGTGAAGTCGTTTGCGCTCGGGCTCGTCGCGGCGATGAGCGCTGCGGCCGTCACCTGGGTGATGATTGCGGGCGACCGCTTGAAACGCCTGCCGGCCGACTTCGGCGCGATGGATCCTGGATTGAAGCTGCTGTTCTACGTTGCGCTCGGCACGTTGCTCCTGCCGATGCTGACTTCGCTCGCCGTGGGCACGGACCTGCCGTCACTGTGGGCGTTGCAGGGACTGTTCCTGTTCGTCGTTCTGATCGTGTGCGGCACGCGTTATCCGATCGAGCGCTTCTATGCCGTCAATGCCATGGTGCTGGTTGCAGGCGTCAGCGTCGTCGCACTCGTGGTCGTGGCCCCCATCCATGCCGCCTACCGCAACGCGCACGGCTACGAAGAAGGCCGGGAGTTTTATCACGAGGCGGCTGCCGAGCTCACGCGGCAGTGGCGCGATCACACCGGCGTGCCGCTGTCAGCCGTCAGCGGCGACGACGCGCTGGCCTTCGCGACCGCCTTCTACAGCCCCGATCATCCGCATTATGCGCGGCCGTTCGCCTATCAATATAGCTGGGGCTTGCCGCGCAAGAGCACACTGGAGCGCGGCTGGGCGGCGCTGTGCTTCCACGACCAGCCCGATTGCCTCGGCTGGATGGAGCGGACTTCGGCGCGCGCCGGGGATTTCGTCAGGCGCGAATTCAACCTTCAGGCTGAGCTGCTCGGCCGGCGCGGCGTCACACGCAAGCTGGTCGTGCTGCTCGTGCCGCCGCATGATGACGGACGCGATCCGCCGGCGAGCTCTGCGGACGAATTCAGCGCGAGCAAGCGCGCGCCGCGATAAGGCGCTCTCTCAACAATGACTGTCGCGCAACTGCTCGAGCCCTTCGCTGGCGAAGGGCAGTGTGGTCTCTTGCCGTTCCCTGATGTCCTGCTCGACCTTCTTGGCGTCCTTCGCAGGTGGGTCCTTGGTCTCTGGTTCCATGTCGTGCCTCCGATTGCTGCATGACAACATGGAGGAGCGGGTGAGGTTCCTCGCGCGCGACCTAAGAGCCTGCGCGATGATGCGGCCGGAACAGCCGGCCCTTCTCCACCACGGCGACGACCGCGAGCGCGGCCAGCGTGCACAGGAAGAAGCCGGTCGAAAACGGCAGCAACGTTCCGTCGAAGCTCTGGCCGATCGTCATGCCGACGACGATGCCGAACAGCGTCGTGATCGAGCCGTAGAGCGAGGACGCGGTGCCGGCAATGTGGCCCTGCGGCTCCATCGCGAGCGCGGTGAAGTTGGCGATCATCATGCCGAACGAGAACATCATGAGTGCCGAGAGCACCATGAACAGCCACAGCGGCAGCATGTGCAGGCTCGCGGTGAGCAGCATGAGGCCGGCGACGAGGGCATAGCCGACCAGCGCGCCGTGCGAGATCACGCGCATGCCGAGGCGTCCGACCAGACGCGCATTGGCAAAGCCCGCAATGGCGGTGCCGGCCGCGATCGCCGCGAAGGCGAGCGGAAAATAATGGCCGAGATGGTAGATGCCGGTGAACACCTGCTGCGCGCAGAACACGAAGGCGAACAGCGAGCCGATGACGAAGCCCGCGGCGACCGCGTAGCCGAGCGTTTGCCGGTCGGTCAGGGTCTGGCGGAAGGCGTCGAGCACGTCGCGCGGTGCCAGCGACTTGCGCTCACTCTCGGGCAAGGTCTCCGGCAGACGCAGCACGGTCCAGCCGAGCGCCAGCAGGCCATAGCCCATCAGTACGATGAAGATGCCGCGCCAGTGCGTCACCAGCAGCACCGCTTGTCCGAAGGACGGCGCGATCACGGGGACGGCGATGAACACCATCATCGCAAGCGACATCACGCTCGCCATGCGCCGGCCGACATAGCAGTCGCGCACGATCGAGGTCGCGATCACCCGCGTCGCCGAGGTGCCGAGCCCTTGCAGCGCGCGCGCCAGCAGCAGCGTCTCGAACGAGGGCGCCGCGACCGCGAGCACGCTCGCGATCGCATAGACCGTCATGCCGCCGAGCAGCACCGGCCGCCGGCCGAACCGGTCCGACAGCGGCCCCATCACGAACTGCCCGGCGCCGAACCCGATCAGGAACGTCGACAGCACGAGCTGGAGATGATTGGCGACGGGAATCTGAAACGCCGCTCCGATATTGGGCAGCGCCGGCAGCATCATGTCCATCGCAAGCGGATTGAGCGCCATGATGGCGGCAATCACGATGACGAATTCCGGAAACCCCATCGGACGGTGTCCCGAGGACACCCAACTGTCGGCATTGACGTCGGACACGAAGCTACCTCTGCATTTGCAGAGGCTTATGTAGCGGGGATGCTGCGCCGCACAAGCAGCGTTTTGGGATGGCTGTTAAGCGGGGTGGGGCTCGTCCTTGCGACTCGGGCTTGCCAACCAGAGAAACACCTGACGACACCAGCCCCGAGGGGGCCGACGCTTGGCTCAATCGAGGTGTCACGTGAAGGAGGCCGAAATTCTTTGGCCGCAATCCTCTCGACCTGTCCATCAATGCGCGCGTCCGCATGTATCGTCGCCAGATGGTGCGGGCAGCCGGGGTCGAACCGGCACAGCGCTTGCGCACCGAGGGATTTTAAGTCCCTTGCGTCTACCAATTCCGCCATGCCCGCCGCATTGATTTGCCTAGCGAATTTGCCTCTTTCACGCAATTGTTTTGCAGGCTATCCCTCGCTGTTTTGCAAATTCCTGTTCACGGCTTGTCCTTCACGCGTTCGAAGGCCCGAAAACAATTGACCTCCCGCTCGACGTGATGGGTGTAGGCTCGCCCATACGTTCGGACTTATCGCCGAAGAGATTGACCAAGCGCGATGCTCAATGGTGGCGAAGACCTCAGTGGCGGTCGTAGACGGCCATGGCTCACGCTCCATCACGGGACGGCTGCAGTGCCGCCGCGGCGCGGTTCTTAAAGTAATCGAGGACGAACAGACGGATCGCGGACGATAGATTGCCTTGCTGGCGGTTGCGGTCGATCTCGCCGACCAGTTCCGACAGAGTCATGTCGCGTAGGTCGGAAATCTCCTTCATGCTATTCCAGAAGGCCGCTTCCAGGCTGACGCTGGTCTTGTGGCCGTTGACGACGATGGATCGTTTCTCGACGGGGGATCTCACGGATTATTCCTCGTGCTCGAAAACGGCTCCGGCGCGCGAGGCTGGGTACACACCGGAGCCGTCCCTCGCTGTGCGCTCCGCCGGGCGCAAATTGATCGTATCGCGAGGGGAAGGCAAAGCGAGACGTGCTCTCGGAGTAGCCCAGAAGCGCCATGGACGCGGGAGCCGCTGCCGAAGTCTGAGCAGTCGTCAGCGACCATTGATCTATCTCAACGGCAGCCTTTGCCTCCAGCACAACATCGGACCATGACGCCGTCAGACGAGCATCGATCCGAGAACGATGTGTCAGAGCCCAAGCCTTCGCGCAAAGAGGAGGCCCTACGGATCATCGAGGAGTACTTGAACGACCTGCGAGAGATCATCAAGAGGCTCCGCCGAAAGATGAACTAGCGAGCGGCTGCGGTCACCGGGTGGGTTACCTCGCGGCGGTGACCGAGCGAACTCCCGACCGCTCGACGGCCGGCGGCCTTACTCTTTCGACGGTGGTTGCACAGGCGTCTTGGTTTGACCAATTCTGTTGCAGCGCGGGCAGATGAATGCGTGCAGGATCATCTGTTCTGACGCGATGAGGACGGAGCGGGACCAAGCCATTTCGATGTTGCAGGTCCCGCAAACCGGAGTGGTTACTTGCTCTAACGATCGTCTGAGAATTTCCATCCGAGGCGCACCCAATTCCTCCGACCGGAACATCTTAGGCCCTTGGGCGGAACCGGACAACAAGCTGGGACACTGCCCAATTCAACTTGGGGGCCTGGTTGCGGTCCTTGACCTTGATCCAGAACTTCCTGCGGTCCTGAGCCGTGTACCTGTAAATTCGGCGGCGTCATGTGACTGGTGACTACGTTCGCTTTGCTCCTGTAGCGACCAAGTTCGTGCGGCAGCGCAGTATGTCGCGATTGGCCGCCAGGAACGGACTCCCGCACCGCGGCAAAATGGGGTCCATTCCCTCACGCCTTCCAGGAAGTAAGCACCGCCTGCGCGCATTCATTCATGACGGTGAGTGCACGTTCGACAGTTGGCGCTCCTTGCACGAACGGATTGCTACCCCCACTCGCGGCTGTAGCCAGCTTCTCGATCGAGCCATCATAGAAGCTGTGGTTGGAGATGAAGACATCGACGCCTCGCTGCTTCGCCACCTCGCGCGCCCTCGCCGTCGCATCGACGTAAGCCTGTAACCGTTCCGGCTGCCGGCCGAAATTGAAGGCGGTGCCACCCCAAAGCAGCACGCGATGACTCTGCGATCCCGATCTCACGTCGAAGATCGGCGAGATCGTACCCATCGTGTGGCCCGGTGTAATCAGTATGTCGACAGCGGCATCGCCAAGCGTGATTTTGTCGCCATCCGCCACAGCGACGTCGCGTTTCGGCGGACGCCCATACACCGGACGGTCAAATTCGGGTTTGGTCTCCATCATCGTCCAGTCCGCCTCGCTGAGGACGATGCGCGAGCCGTACTTCCGGGCGAAGTAGTTTGCGCCGCCATAGTGGTCGCCATGGCCGTGGGTTACGATGATCGTCTTCACTTTGGACGGATCGAGCCCGATCGTCCTGAGGCCCCGCTCGATGGTCTGCTCTGCATCATTATCATTGTTCATTGCATCGAACAGGATGATGCCGTCGGAAGTCGTCAGCGCCCACGAGCTTACCCATTTGCCGCCGACGAAATACAGATTGTCGAATGCCTTGCCGGGCGGCGGTGCAGGCAGTGCGATCAACTTCTCCACATCTTGCGGCGGCGCCTGAAAATTAGGATCCGCGGCCTTGCCGAGGACAAGTAACGCCTTGAGATCGGTGCCCGCCGCCTGTTCGGCGGCGGCGAGATGTCGTTCGACTTCCGGGGTCATCGCGTCCGCTAAAGCACGCGGTGCCACCAGCGCCAAACAGCAGGCGCAGCCAATTCTCAGCAGCTCCCGTCGACCGGTCAGTGGGCTGGAGGAAACCTCCTCCGCGCGAAACGAAGTCGGCGTCGCTCGCTGAAAAGGGGGCATGCGTTCCTCTTCGCATATGGTGACGCTTCTGGCCGCGTCCCGATGGCCTGAGGCAATTATTCGAGCGACTCTTAGTAAAGGCAAGGCTTCCCTGCTACCTCCGGCGGATAAGCCGCCAAAATCCTGCGACCTGGGGCGCGGCGGAAGGTTGCTGGTCCGATGAAAGTCGCCTTGGCTGCGGTCGTTCGAATACGCAGGCTCTGCTCCGAGCCAACAGGAACAGTTGCGGTCGGCGACCGTTCCTAAGGGGAAATGCGAGAGCACCAAAAAAGCGGTGCGGCAACAATGCCGCGTACCTCATTTGAGGCCATTATAACATGAGCGAGAAGCCAAACAGGCCAACGATCATTGCGTTCATGATCGTCATAACATTCGCCCTGTTGGCGGCCCATGTGGACGGTCAGTTCACCGCAAATGCGACGACGCCGCAAGGCGGCGACTGCCGGGACTTGCGGCGCGCGTGCGAAATGAAAGACGAACTTGGCGAAGGCGAGGACAATTGCGTTAAGTTTCGCAAGGTTTGCTCGCCATCAACACCGCATGTCAATTGCGAGTGGCTGCGTGATGCCTGCATGTACCGGGAAGAACTCGGCATAGAAGGCAACAACAACTGTGGCCGCTACCGCGACAATTGTCATGACGGGACCATCAAAGAAGAGCAATGAGCGCATTCCGGCGACCGGGCCGAGCGGATCTCTGGCGAGCCCCGCAAGTTGCGCCGCAACCCGGAGCGCCACGGATCTCATACGCGAATGACCGCCCCCTGGACGCCCATGGCCCGCCAGCGTGAACCGGCAGGCCTGAAGAGGCGACCGCCTCAGCCACGGAGTTTCGGTCTGTTTGTTGGCGACGCTCATTGCCACCAGCATCGCGCCAAGATCTATTGCCGTTCCTCGAATTTGCTGCAGCGAGGATCGCCTCGCTTCACCCGGCGAAGCTCCTGGAACGATGGTCCGTCACAGTGGAGCAGCGTGTATTCCCTGTAAGAGGGCGGTGGCACGCGCCAGCAAAGCGCCTCACCAACGGGCACTGTGTACGTATCCCCCACGCTGATCATATAGCTGCAGGCTGACTCGGGCGGCTTCTTGATCTTCTCTTGTGCATGAGCTTGAGCTAGCGAAGCCAATGTGAAGAACGCTACCGATAAGATGCGCATTGCTCTCTCCTCTCGGGTCGCAACAGCACACACTCTTTTCACCTATTATACCGGTTTCCGTTCCGGTAGTTATACCTGGGGTCACAAGCTGGGCCTGTGGCAAAACGCGGCGCCATTCTCGGGGGGCACCAGGCTTCCCCCAGCGCCCCGGTGCCCGAAGCCAACCCCACGGGGATCAGCGATTGGCTTGGGCGCGGGAAAGAGATCAGTCGGCGTAAAAAATTCCCCGCTTCGGTCGCGCGCCATGCCTCGAACTGGCACCGGTCACCGGGTGGTCACCACGGCTGGTGACCGGGCGGACACGCGAGGCCTCCGGTTCACGTTGGCGGGCGCACAAAGCGTCCAGAATTGGTTCTGGACGAGGTGCCAAATTCACATGGTTGAATGCTTGGCGGGCCCTGACTTCAAGAGCCGGACAAAGGTGCAGCGCGAGCCAGCCGTGTTCGACCGCTTGCTTAATCCCTGCGCCAAACTCGGCCCTGGCTGGCTTCGAGCGCGTCGAGAAACGGCGCGTTGATTTTCTCGATGTGGATACGTCCGTCTTGCACGGGCTCGATGCCGGCGGCGATCTCGACCAGGTTGTGTGCCGCGGTCTCGGTCTCTGGGTTGGTGAAGGGGCGTTCGGCAGTGAGCTTCATCGGTATCCGCTCGATGTCGGAGAGGCGCAGATCGTCTGGGCCGTAACTGCAGTCGCTAGTCCGAGGAACGCTCACTGGGCATAGAACTCGTGACGTCGCGATCGCCACGCACATAGGATTCAACGCGCGAGATCCCACGTCGGAGGAACTGCGCGAGCTGCTTGTGCCTCATTTCGGTGTAGTTGGCGACGATGGCCGAGACAATGTTCGCGCCTACGACCGTTGGGATGAAGACCAGCCATCCGGCGTCTTTCCAGAGCAGAAAAGCCGGAGCCATCAGAGTGTGATGAACAAGGTAGAGGGTGAAGGAATAGTTGGCGAAAAACCGGATGATCTTTGCGGGCCACGGAGAAACAACGATCCGTCCCCCCTGTGTAGCAACGACGACCGCCAAAACAAAGATCACGAGATATGGGTATCCTCTCGGTCTGTATTCGAGGTATGCGGGGGTTGTCGCGACATATGCGACCATCGAAGCGACGGCCAGCACTGCTCCTATTGTTCTGCCTTTCAGGGCACCGAAACTGACGACCACAAAGCTGTAAGCGCCTCCGAGCCAGAGGGCGAAAAGCGATCGACCGATGCCATTGTCCTCCTGCAGGGCTCCGAACAAATAGTGGATTGGGATCTGACCAAAAATGATGGCTATCGGTATCAGCAAAGCCGCCCTGGTTGGAGTCGCCCCTATAAAAAACAGCGCGCCCACGAACAGGTAGATGTGCCACTCGATCACGAGCGTCCAAAGTTGGCTGGCAGATCCGAAGATCGGCCATTGCAGAGCGCTCAGGTAGTCAAGGGGACCGCGGTAGCTCTCGAGCATCAGCAAATTGGCGAGAAAGATGCCTGGACTTCGATTGCCCTCGATGAAGCGATCGCCAATGAGCCGTATTGTCGCCGTATCGACGAGGGCCACAATCAGAAGGCACGGCACGAGGGCAGAGTAGATGCGAGCGGTTCGATCGATGAAGAACTGCAAGAAGGTGTATCTGGGGTCTCTCGATTTCTCGATCAGTGTGTAGGTAATCAGGAACCCAGAAAGCACGAAGAACAGCAGAACGCCGACGTTCTGGGGCAGAGGGAGCCCCGATTGGCGGAGTCCCGGCATGAAGAACGAGATACCGTGACCAACACAGACCATCTGAGCCGCGATGGCGCGGAGCGCATCCAGAGCCAATGACGTGTCGTTCTTGGATGCGTCCAGCGTAAATGGACTGCAGGTCAAATGCTTGTCTCTACCGTCATTCCGTGTGGATGTGGCGTCACTCTCAACGATTAATTGAATTGTTGCAATGTGTGTTTTTGTGTGTTGTGGATTTCTGAGCTGGCTTAGCCGCGCGTCAACAAAGTGCACCCTTGGGACACTGATGTGCGGCGCCGGTGGGAGCCTGATCGGTCTCGCATGGGCACCGTTCAGGATACACAAAATCCACCGCGCGATGGTGTCACGGGTGGTGGACCAGATCGGGCCGTGTCCTGCAGGGCAGGGGGGCATCTGTCGGCGCCGGTATGGGACAGGATCAGCATATCATCGATGGGCTCGCGCGCTTCGAACGGTTCTGCATTTTCTAAGCCCCTCATGCTGTAGTGTCCTGAACGGTTGCGCGTTGGGCCATGTGCCCCCGCCGAGCCTCAGTTCACTCTTGAGTACTGCTGCTGCTCACAGGTTTCCAGAATGACGGACTGCCTCGAACCCTTGTAGACGTCGTCGAAAAACACGGAATAGATAGGACGCGGTTTGTCAGGCAACTGGTTCGCCTCTCGCAGGCAGACAAAGTAATCTCCTGGCCCATGATCAGCCTTTCGCAGGCCAGAGATTTCAACTGGCCGAGTTAATTTCGCCTCCGTCGCAGCTGTCTGAACGCCTTTCTGTATGATCTCCTGGCCAGGCGGTTGCACCGGCTGCACCGCTGGCAAGGACACTGAGGTGTCGTTCCAGATTGAGGAGCAGGCAGTCAAGAGCAAGCACAACAAGGGGGTGTAACGCATCACGGGTCGAATTTGCGAGGTAGGTAGTCACGGCTCGTGGAGATGTACAATCAGTCTGGGCCCACTGCTAGCCCTCGCTGGCCTCAACAATCCAGCGTTGCGCCCTTGATGGCCCCAGCCAACCGATGCCGCCTCAGTTCAACACGCAAGCCAGCCGCGCGGTGTGCAGTCGGCGTCAGATTAGGACAGTGCTACGCACGGTAGTTTTCCGGAATCACGGTGGGCCGGAAATACCTCTAAGCTAATTCCGCCGGGGCTGGCATTTCGCATCCCGAACAAGATTTCAACCGGCAAGGGGTCGCTGGAGGCGGCCCCTTTCGATTCCGACACTCACGGACTATGACGCCCGGAATAATCCAAAAGAGTGTCTGGCTTGGCGGCACTTCCCCAATACATTGAAGTGCGCGCTTCGGCGCGCGCGACGGGGACGGCTTCGGCGGCCACCTTACCAGCCCCGGTGTCGAGGCCGTTCCTCACTGCCGGGCACGAGAAACTACGGGTTCTCTTGGGCGAACACCCATTTCCTTTTGAGTAACTGCACGTCGAGGCGATTCCGGGTAAGAAGGTCGGCGAAGGCCAGTTTCACCAGCCCCGGATTGGGCCTTTACCTCCCGAAGAGGCCGCCTACCTGAGGCGGCCTCTTTCAATTGAGGGTTGATGGTCAAGGCCATGCGGCTGCAAGCACTCGCTGGACAACAGATGCGCCATCGGGAATAGATCGCGTGTTTTGTGATCCTGTTCACATGCGCTGAGCCGTAGATGTGGTAGCGCGACGGTCATTCAAAACCGCGGAGGGCTCGATCTTGCCCGCCATTTTCGATTTTCTGTACCGCGAATATTGCCGTGCTTGTCTCTTCGAGATGCGG
Source organism: Bradyrhizobium sp. CB82 (assembly GCF_029714405.1). Classification (NCBI taxonomy): domain Bacteria; kingdom Pseudomonadati; phylum Pseudomonadota; class Alphaproteobacteria; order Hyphomicrobiales; family Nitrobacteraceae; genus Bradyrhizobium; species Bradyrhizobium sp. CB82. The sequence goes on from NZ_CP121650.1 coordinate 3,583,070, forward strand.
AAGCAACTCTTCCTGACCCAGACGGATAGGCCTGAAAGCCCGGAAGCGGATGGCAATGTCAGGAGCTCTGACAGCTTAGGCAACTCGCAGCGCGAAGACGATCAAGTCTGGTCAAGTCGAGCGGTCCCAGAGAGCCGCCCACTCTGCGAAGTGGGCGCAGATCGCCACCGCCGCGTCAATGGCGCCAGCGCATTCACGCGTACAGCGGATTAGGGGTTTGCGGGTGCGGCAGTAGCTGCGAGCACGCCAATCGTCTCTACGCGGCTTTTCTGGCGAGCCTCGGCGCTGAAGAATCCATTGCACGCCATCCCGACATGCGATGATCCGCCAGCGCGAATTCAGTCGGGCGGTAATGCGGCTTGATCCAACGGGATCAAATACTTAAACCGCCCTTGCTGGCCGTCTGGCTTGGGGCCGGACGGGGCGAGGCGTGCCCTTCCTGAAGCGAGCCGACCGCACAAGGCGAAGCCTCAATCCGGACATCTCTGGCTGCTTTAGGCAATGTCAATCTACGGGGACTACCAATCCGGCATGTCTGTTTCGATTCTCAATCGCCGCCGACCCACGCTTGCGCTGGTCGCGCTGCTCGGGCTGGGTGCTGCGCTCACCGCCTGTGCCAGCGTCAGCGACACCATCAGCCCGGCCTTCGTCGACCCCGGCAAATACGAGCTCTGGGACTGCAAGCAGCTCGGCCCGGAACGCAAGGGCCTGGTCAAGCGCATCGAGGACCTCGAAAAGCTGATGGCGAAGGCGGAGACGGGCGCAGGCGGTGCGGTCGTCTCGGAGCTCGCCTACCGCAACGACTATATTTCCCTGCGCGGGCAGCAGAAGCTCATGGAACAGACCTGGCGGCGCAACAAGTGCCGCGACAGCGACATGGAGCCGACGCCCCCGCCTGCGCCGCCTGTCCCGCCGACCGCCGCCAAGCCTGCGGCGAAGCCGGCACCTGGCTCGAAGTCCGGCAGCGCCGTCCACTGAAGGCGGCGTCGCGCCTCACGCGCGCCAGCGATAGATCCAGTCCTGCCGCGCCAGCATGCGCTCTGGCCCGAGCGCGCGGATCGCAAGATCGCGCGCCAGTGCGAAGTTGCCCGCGAGGTGGTAGATGCGGCCCTGTTGCCGCGCGGTCCGCTGCACGCGCCTGACGCGCGCCTCGCGCACCCGGCCATAGCGCGCCAGCGCCGCCGCGATGGTGGCGGCGCTCTCGGTGGCGTTGCCGCTCAGGTGCTCGGCGAGCACGGCGGCGTCCTCGATCGCCATTCCTGCACCCTGCGCGGCGAAGGGCAGCATCGCGTGAGCGGCATCGCCGACGAGCGCGATCGCACCCTTGTTCCAGCCAACGCCGTCGGGCAGCGTGAACAGCGCCCATTTGCGCCAGCTATCGACCGCGTTGAGCATCATCCGCGCCGGGCCCGGCCAGCGCGGCGCGGGGAAGGCGTCCATCACCTCGGAAGGATCGGCGGGCGTGCTCCAGCCCGGCCTGTTCCAGGTGCCGGGCACGACCGCCACCACGTTGATCTGGCGTCCGCCCGCGATCGGATAGGCGACGAGGTGGGCGTTCGGCCCCATCCAGAGCTGCACGCGGCGCGACGTATATTCCTTCGGTAGTTCCGTCGCCTCGAACGTGCCGCGCCAGGCGATCAGGCCGGAGAAGCGCGGCTGCACGTCCGGAAACAGATGCTGGCGTACCGTCGACCAGACGCCGTCGGCGCCGATCAGCGCGCTTGCCACTTCGCTCCGGCGCAAGGTGCCGCTGCGATAGACGACGGAGAGCCCCTTGGCGTGCGCGGCGACATCCTCGAATGTCCCACCCAGCCGCAAATCGATATCAGGATGGTCCGCGACCGCCGCGGCGAGTGCTGCTTGCAGATCGGCCCGGTGCACCACCCAATAGGGCGCGCCGGCGCGCTCGGCTGCTGCGGCACCAAGCGGCAGGCGCATCAGCTCGCCGCCGGCGCGCGCGCTCATGATGCTGACCGCCTCCGGCGTCACCGCGCGCGAGCCGAGCCGGTCCGTCAGTCCGAGCTCGACCAGGATGCGGCTCGCATTGGGCGACAATTGCAGGCCGGCGCCGACTTCCTCGAGCCGCTCGGCCTTCTCCAGCACGACGACGCGAAAGCCCTTGGCGGCAAGCGCGAGCGCGGCCGTCAATCCTCCGATTCCGGCACCGGCAATGATGATCGTTCGGGAGACGGCCACCCCTTAGCGGATGCCGCCGGTCAGGCCACCTTGTCCTTCAGCACGCATTCGGGCGGGCGCGCCTCGCCGGCCTTCAGGTCGGTCGCGAAGCGGTACAGCGTCGAGCAATAGGGGCAGATGATCTCGTTGTCGTTGCCGAGATCAAGGAATACGTGCGGATGGTCGAACGGAGGGTTGGCGCCGACGCACATGAACTCCTGCGAGCCGATTTCGATGACGGGGACACCGGCATCGTTGTGGAAGTGCGGGACGACATGGTCGGACATCGGAACTCATCCTGGAGTGGCAATGGCGGCAGACACAATCAAACCTGACGCGGCATCATTGAAGCCGCGGACCATACTGGGGGGTGCAGATGATTGCTAGTCCAGTGGAACCAAAAGGTTCGCAACTGCCCCATGCTCATTTGTGCCCCATGCTCATTTGCTCATGCAAATTCGACACAATCTTGTCGCCTCAGAGAAGCCCTTCTTTCGTCGGGGCCGTTGTGTCGCAAATTTGGCATACTATGTCCGTGGACGAAGGAAATCCTGACCGGCAGGCGAATTTCCAGGTGAACGTCCGGGCTTTGAGCATGAAGTGGCTGCGAATCAGCACCGCGTTGATGACCCTCGTGGCATGCAGCGTCGTACTCGTGCAGGTCGTGCCGCATGCGCGCGAGGCGGGCGCTGTTCTGGCGGCGAAAGACGATCCGGCTGCGCTATCGGAGCTGAAGCTCGATTCCCTCCTGGACAAGAACTCGGGAAAGAACACTGCGTTGGTCGAGGACAATATCGAAGCGGCGCTCGCCGCCCACGATGCCGATCTTGCCAACAGCTTCGTCGAGCTCGCGCGCGATCGCAACATCGCGCTGCCTGACGACCTCTTGAGCCGGGTCAGCGACGCCGTGAGGGAAGAGAACTCCACATCGCATTTTGCCAAGCGCTTTGCGGTCGGCCTCGTCACCGGCAATGCCGACGACGTCGCAAGCCTTTCCGGGACGGTCGCCGGCGATCTCTTCGTGATCGGCGATGTCCGGGACGTCGTGCGCGAGGGCAAGCATCTGGCCATGGGCGAGGAGACCGATCGCCTCGTGCTCGGGCTTGCCGCGGCCGGTCTTGCGGTGACGGCGGCGACCTATGTCTCGGTCGGCGGCGCGGCGCCGGCGCGCGCCGGCCTGTCGCTGGTGAAGGATGCCCGCAAGGTCGGCCGGCTCGGCGAGGGACTGGCGGAATGGGCCGGCCGCTCCGCGCGCGAGGTGGTGGACACGCCGGCACTACAGCATGCGGTCGCCACCGGCTCGGTGCTGCGGCCGGGCGAGACCATGAGTGCCATCAGGGCCGCGTTCCGCGTCGAGAAGGCCGGCGCGCTGGTTAGGCTCGGCAAGGACGTTGTCCGCGTCACCGAAAAGGCGGGCACGCGCGGCGCGCTCGATAGCTTGCGCGTTGCGGAAGGGCCGAAGGACGTTGCGCGAGCGGCACGTCTCGCGGAGGCCAAGGGAGGCAAGACGCGCGCGATCATGAAGCTGCTCGGCCGCGGCGCGCTGTTGCTTGCGACCGGCGCATTCGATCTCGCACTGTGGCTGTTCGGCGCGCTGCTGACGTTGTTCGGTGTCCTGTCCTCGATCAAGGCCACGACCGAACGGCTGACGCAGGCCTGGTGTGACCGCAGGCGGGCGCGGAAGCTGCGCCGGGCCCAGATCGCTCTGGCGGGCGCAGCCGTCAGCGCCTAAGATCATCCTCTTCCCAACACACGCGGACTTGAAGTTGATGCCGAGCTTTCACAACGGCGCAGTCGAAATTGCCTATCTGGACGAAGGCGAGGGTGACCCGATCATCCTGGTGCACGGCTTTGCATCGAGCAAGAACGTGAACTGGGTCTATCCGACCTGGGTCTCGGAATTGCGCAAGAACGGCCGCCGCGTCCTGGCGCTGGACAATCGCGGCCATGGCGAGAGCGCAAAACTCTACGATCCCGCGCAATATTCCATTCCGGCGATGGCCGGCGACGTGCTCGCGCTGATGGACCATCTCGGCATCCCGCAGGCCGACATCATGGGCTATTCGATGGGCGGGCGGATGACCGCCTGGCTCGGGCTCAACGAGCCGCAGCGCCTGCGCTCGGCGATCCTCGGCGGCATCGGCATCGGTGGCCTGATCGAGGGCACCGGGCCGGGCGAAAGTGTAGCCGAGGCGCTGGAGGCGCCTTCGCTCGACGACGTCACCGATCCCGTCGGGCGCACGTTCCGTGCGTTTGCCGATCAGACGCGATCCGATCGCAAGGCGCTCGCCGCCTGTCTGCGCGGCACCCGCGAGCTGATGAAGAAGGAACAGGCGGCGCGCATCGACGTCCCGGTGCTGATCGCCGTCGGCTCCACCGATGACATCGCAGGCTCGGCCAAGGCCCTGGGCGAGATCATCCCCGGCTCCGAGGTGCTGGACATCCCGAACCGCGATCACATGCGCGCGGTCGGTGACAAGGTCTACAAGACCGGCGTGATCGACTTCCTGTCACGCCGCGGCTGAGCCATCGTCTGCCTGCTCGTCCCTGCCGAAGGCGCGCGCCAGCGCCGTCAGCACGACGAAGGTCGCAAGCCACACCATTCGCGCGCCGTAGCGGTCGTGCGGGCCGGAGATGACGGCGCAGATGAAAGCGTTGCCGAGCAACGCCAGGGTCACGGTCGCTCCGAGCAGCGTCAGGTCGTCGAGCCGCCGGATTGCCAGCGCATGGCCGAGCAGGGCGACGAGCGCCAGCATCGAAGCGAGCGCGACCGGGACGTGCAGCCAGTTGACGTCATCGAAATTGATCTGCCAGTGCTGCTGCCGCGCGGCGCGCATCGGCGCGAGTTGGGCGGGGATGTAGCGCTCGATGATGCCGTAGGTGTGCGGAATCCAGCCATTGGTGCCTTCGCCGGTCCCGACATGCAGCAATTGCTGGCCCATGGCGCGCAGTGCTGCACCCGCCTGCCAGGCCGGATAGTCGGCGAGAGAATGCACGACGATGTAGCTCATCTCGTCGTTCATCCCCTCGAAGCGGCCGAGCGTGTTGAACATGCTGTTGCCCCACAGAAACTCGTCCGCGGTCGCCGGCAATTCGTTGCGATAGGGGCAGAGCTTGAAACTCCCGCGCGGGCAGTGGTCGTTGAGATAGCGCGCCACGATGCCGTCCTGCATCATGCGGCCGAAAGCGACGCCATAGCCGCCGGGTGTCCATGCCCATTGGCCCGACAGCGCATGGTTCGCCATGACCAGCATCGCCCCGCCGGCGACGATGGTCAGGCTGCCGTGCGCGAGCCCCGCGCGGGGAAGGCGCTTGCCGAGCAACGGCCGCACCAACCAGCCGACGGCGCAAAGTCCCAACAGGACGCCGAGCGTCGCGCTGTGGGTCGCTGTGGCAAAGGCGGTGAACACGAACAGCGAGCTTCGCTCGATGCCGGAGATCCGGTCGCCCCCGATCACCAGGATGAACAGCGACAGCACCGAGAGCCCTGCGAAGATGTCGGTGAGCAGCATGCTGGCAAGCCAGGGAAGCGCGGTCGACAGGATCAGGAGCAGGCTGATCGCGACGAAGCGGAAGGTCTCCATCAGGCCGAGCACGCGGAGCGTGAGTTGCAGCAGCCACAGCGTTGCCAGAGACTGGACGCCGAGGTTGAGCCAGAAGCTCGAGCTCTCACCCATATGCAGATAGAGCCCGAATACGGTCGAGCGGCTCGGGACCAGATAGCCCTCATACCAGCGCGCCAGATAGCCGCCGGTATCCCATTGAAGCAGGGGATAGCCGTTCCAGAACGCCGGCGCGATCAGAAGGAGGGGGAGCGCGACGCCGGCCAGTTTCAGCCAGGTTGATCCCACGGCGCGGGCGCGCAAGATGTCGGTGGTGATGCTCAAAACCCCTCCGTCGACTATCGACGATGCCCGCAATAACGGTTGGGACGGAATTCACCAATAGTTTGACGGTGCCCCGCTTGATTTTGGCAAAACGCTGACCACCTTGAACGAACCTTGCCGTATTAGGGGTGCTGCAAGAAAGTCTTTTGATTCAACGCGTTGATGGACTTTTGACGGCAACCCGGTGTTCACTCTCAGGCAAGCCTACAGGGACAGGGCACGCTAGACTGTGCTATAGGTCAAACGAAACGAGCGAATTTCGAGAGCACGCCATGGCAATGCATCAGGTCAATCCGGCAGGAAAGCTCGCCGCGCTCGATCCAATCTGGGATCGGGTGCGGACCGAGGCTGAAGATATCGTCCACCGCGAGCCCGAGCTTGCGACCTTCATCTATTCGACCGTGCTGCATCACAGCCGCCTGGAAGATTCGGTGGTGCACCGGCTGGCCGACCGGCTCGATCATGCCTCGCTCTCGGGTGATCTCGTGCGTCAGACCTATGACGAGGCGCTGCGCGAGGAGCCCGATCTCGGCAACGCCTTCCGCGCCGATCTCGTTGCGGTCTACGACCGCGATCCCGCGACCTCCCGCTTCATCGACCCGTTGCTCTACTTCAAGGGCTTTCACGCGATCCAGACCCATCGTCTCGCGCACTGGCTCTATCGGAAGGGCCGCAAGGATTTTGCGTATTATCTCCAGAGCCGCGCCTCGGCCGTCTTCCAGACCGACATCAATCCCGCCGCGCGCATCGGCCGCGGCATCTTCCTCGACCACGCCACCGGCTTCGTCTGCGGCGAGACCGCGCTCATCGAGGACGACGTCTCGATCCTGCATGGTGTCACGCTCGGCGGCACCGGCAAGGAGAACGAGGATCGCCATCCCAAAATCCGTCACGGCGTCATGATCGGTGCCGGCGCAAAGATCCTCGGCAATATCGAGGTCGGCCACTGCGCGCGCATTGCGGCCGGCTCGGTCGTCGTCAAGCCTGTGCCGCACAACGTCACCGTTGCCGGCGTTCCCGCCAAGATCGTCGGCGAGGCCGGTTGCGCCGAGCCGTCGCGCACCATGGACCAGATGATCAACGCCATGGGACTTTGATAGGGGGCTTTGATCGCGGTTGACTTGAATCGGCGCCGTACATTCCGGCCCCGATCGTCCCCAAAATGTTTGGGAATTCATGCTGGCGGTTTGTCGCATCTCGTCCTAAAACCCCGCCACGTTAGATTTCGATTGGAGACTTGCCGTGGACGTCAAAGAAGTGAGGAAGCTCGACGCGTACCTGAAGCGCGTGTTCGGCAATCCCAAGATTCGCGTCGTGCCGCGGCCGAAGAAGGATGATTCCGCCGAGGTGTATATCGGCGAGGAGTTCATCGGTGTGCTGTTCGTCGATGACGAGGACGACGATCGCTCGTTCCAGTTCCAGATGGCGATCCTCGAGGACGATCTGATCGATCAGGAGTAGACGCGGCGCAGCTGCGGAGTTGCGGCCCCGCCCGTCGCGATGTTGGCATCGGCGCGGCGATGCGCTCGTAGGGAACGCCGGCGACGGGCGCGTCTTTGTGACCCCGGAACGGACTATTCGAACAACAGAGAAGCGGATTACGTACTTGACTGCAACCACTCCGAGAAGGCTCGGATGGTCCTTGCGCGCGGATGGCCTGGCTTACTGACCACATAGAAGCTATAGCTAGACAAGCTCAATTTGAATGCTTTCACGAGCGTGCCGGCGGCGAGTTCGTGTGCCACGAGCACATCACTGAAAATCCCGACGCCTTGCCCGGCGATTACCGCCTCGATGGCATGCAGTTCCTCCCGGAAACTCAAGTGCTGCATGTCCTTGAATTGGGGCACTTCCCGCCACCTGCGCTGAGCCGCGGCAAGCCAGTTCTGCCATGTGGGCGGCTCACGATCGGCCGGCGACCAATAAGAGTGGATCAGAACGTGGTTTGCGAGGTCGACTGGTTTCTTCAGGCGCCCCGTTGAAAGCAGGCGCGGATTGCAGACGGGCCAGAATGTATCGCTGAAGAGATTGTCGACGATCCCGTCTGTCGGCAGGACTCGGCTAGTCGCATAACGAATGGCGACATCGCCGTCTCCAGCCTGCAGATCGAGCACTGTGTCAGTGCCGATAACCTCCAGCGGCACGTGGGGATGCAACTTCCGCCACAGGGGCAGGCGAGGCACGAGCCAGCGACTTGCGAAAGCGTTGGTCGTCGTCACCCGAAGAGGCTGTTGGTCGCTTTCCTGCCTGACAGCCGCAATTGCAGCGGCAAACGCCTCAAGCCCGCCGCGAATGGCGGGGAACAGCCGCGCTCCGGCATCGGTCAGCGAAAGAGGCCGTGGTCTGCGGCGGAATAGAGCGCGACCACAATACTGCTCAAGCAGTCCGATCTGGTGGCTGATCGCCGTCGGCGTCACACCGAGTTCTGCCGCAGCCTTCTTGAAGCTCAGATGGCGGGCGGCGGCTTCAAAAGCTCGAAGCTCGATCAGGGGCGGCAGCTTGTGCATACGGCCAGTCTAGGTGAAATCAATTCATCGTCACCTGAATTCTTCGGGTTTGCTCCGAGACAGCCCGCGATTGAGGATATCGCGGATCAATTGAGGAGACCGTGTCATGTCGTCCATCGCGTCTGTCATCAGCGCCGCCGCCGACCTTAGTCCCTCCTTCGGAGGACAACTCCTCCACCCAACGGACGAGGGCTACGAGGAGGCGAGGAAGGTCCACAACGGGCTGGTCGATAAACGGCCAGCATTAATTGCCAGATGCCGCAGTGTGGCCGACGTCGTTGATGCCGTCGCTCTTGCGATCAAGCTCGGCCTTGAGGTCGCGGTTCGTGGCGGCGGCCATAATGTCGCAGGACGGGCGAGCATCGATGGCGGGATAATGATCGACCTGTCACCAATGAAGGGCGTCCATGTCGATGCCATCGGCAAAACCGTACGGGCCCAGGGCGGGGTCACCTGGGGCGAGGTCAATCGCGAGACGCAGCTTCACGGACTTGCGGTCACCGGCGGCGTGGTCTCGACCACGGGGATCGCCGGACTGACCCTCGGCGGAGGACTAGGCTGGCTGATGGGCAAGTACGGCCTGGCCCTGGATAATTTGCGGGCTGTCGAACTCGTCACCGCCGAGGGCAAGATTTTGCGGGCCAGCAAGCAAGAGGAGCCCGATCTGTTCTGGGCCATCCGCGGCGGCGGCGGAAACTTCGGCATCGCCACCAGTTTCGAATACGACCTTCATACGGTCGGGCCAATCATTGCCGGCGGGCCAATCATCCACCCCATCGAAAAGTCGCGAGAGCTGCTCGAATTCTTCCGGGCCAGTACGCAATTGTTGGCGGACGAGCATACCCTGTTCGCGACCCTGACGCATGCGCCCGACGGGTCCGGCACAGAGGTAGCTGCTCTTGTCACTTGTCACTGCGGCCCCGCGACGGATGCCGAACGAGCCATACGGCCGCTGAAGCAGTTCGGGGCTCCGATCATGGACGCAGTCGGGCCGATGCCCTATTGCCAGCTCAACAGCATGATCGACGCCAACTACCCCAAAGGCGCCCTCAACTATTGGAAATCGAACTTCCTCATGGAGCTGAGTGATGCTGCGATTGCGACCATGATCGAATGTTTCGCGCGCTGCCCGACCCCGATGGGCCAGCTGCTTCTTGAACACATCCACGGCGCGGTGACCCGTGTTGGTGCAGGGGACACGGCATTTCCGCATCGGCAAGAGGGCTACAATTTTTTGGTACTCGCGCAATGGATGCAGCCTGACGATACGAGCCGCTGCGTTTCGTGGGCACGCGAAACGTACGAAAGCATGCGACCTTTCTTCGCTTCCGGCCGGTACGTCAATTATCTGGATGATGACGAGCCGGGCGATCCTGTCGCTGCTGCGTATGGACCGAACTACCGGCGTCTGCAGCGGATCAAAGCGAAATACGATCCGACGAACTTCTTCCGCATGAACCAGAACATCCGGCCGCTGGCCTGATCGCCGAGTGCGCGCATTCCGTCGACTCATGCAGATTCAGGATGTCAGTACAAGGCCTCTACGCTGCGGCCCGGTTCTATGGTTGGTCCGGCGTGCCGATACCGGAGGAGGACTCGAAAATGGCTGTCGTGTGCCGACCCGCTCGAGTGGACGATTTGAAGCGAGCCGATGAGATCGTGGTTGCAAGCATCAATGAACTCACTGAACGGCGGGGCTTCGGAAAGATGGCAACCTCGCACCCTCCGAATTTTCAGGCCTTCTCGCTAAGAGACGATAGCGAAGGTCTATGGGTAGCCGACGAAGACGGAGAAATCATCGGCTTCGCGTGGAGTTGGGTTTGTGGTGAGCTTTGGTTTTTGGCGCAGCTGTTCGTGTCGCCTGGTCGCCAGAGCGACGGCATTGGCCGTCAGCTTATCAGCAAGACGTTCGATCATGCACGAATGCGCGCAACATCCATCAGAGCTCTAATTACTTTCGCGTTTAACAACGTGTCTCAAGGGCTCTACATTCGTCACGGACTATTCCCGCGCTTCCCGATCTACATGGTCAGTGTGCCTCGTGATCAGCTGGCGTCGCGGCTGGCTGAGCCGCGGCTCCATCTCGAACCTCTCACGGCCAAGACAGCCAGATTTGACGAACTTGCGGTCATCGATGTCAGTGCTCTCAGCGTTTCCAGAGAGAAGCATCATCGATATCTCCTGGGCGACAGCACGACGAGCGGGTTCACCATCCACGCCGGCAGTGACTGCGTAGGGTATGTCTATATTTCCGAAGGACACATTGGGCCGCTTGCAGTCCTTCGGCAAGATCTCGTGGGTTCCGCGTTTGCTGCTGCTTTATCGTTCGCGGCACGGAGCAATTCTCCAAACATTTCGGCTTTCGTGCCGAGCGCGAGCGAGCCAGCGCTCAAGGCGGCGACGGACTACGCAATGCGTCTAACGTTTCCGATGTTGCTGATGTCGAATCGACAATTCGGAGATTGGGTCAGCTACCTCCCGCGCAATCCGGGCTTCATGTAGCTCAATCCAGGTGAGTTTGAAATTCATGGAGTAACCGGGATTGCGGCCGACCGTTTCCAGTGCAATCAGGGTAAAAATGCGCACCGTTTTCGGTTCGATGTATGCAGCATTAGCTGGATGTGTTTATGGTTTCGCTGTGCTGCACGATTACGCCGGAAAGTGCAGGTCTCCTGCTTGATCGCTCGCACTTTCCAGAAACCAGATCGCCTGTTGGCCCGAAGCGGCTGATGGCCGATGGGCAGAGCATGTCCGCTCTGCCCTGATGATTCAGACATCAACTTGTTCGGCAATCGCGAGCGCGTCGTCCACCTGCCGAGATAGCGGACTGTGCTTTCGATCTTGGTGTGGCCGAGCAAGAGCTGCACGGCTCGCAAATTCCCTGTGCGGCGGTAGATCAGCGTTGCCTTGGTCCGGCGCAGGGAGTGGGTGCCAAACACCCTCGGGTCAAGCCCGATGCTTGTCACCCAGTCGGCAAGAAGGCGAGCAGGCGAGTCGTCATTGCCCGATCGCGCCCACGACGCCCAGTGAACAGATACTCACCTGGTCTCTTGCCGGCTTCCCTCAAGAAGTCGTCAACGGCTTGCCGGGTCTGATCCGTCAACTCGAACTTGACCGGCCTCCCGGTCTTCTGCCGGACGGTCGCACGATCGACCGCATAGCCATTCGGCGCACAGGGAATTAGCGAGCCGTGCAGCCTCAAGGCGACGACGTCGCAACCACGCAACTTGCTGTCGATCGCAAGGTTGAAAACGGCAAGGTCGCGGGTCCGTCTTTCGATCAGGAGCCGGGTTCGGATCGACCAGACTTGGTTTGGCCGAAGCGGAGGTTTGGCTCCGATCAACTTTCCCTTGTTCCAGGGTGTCCGGTGAGCTTTGGTGGAGAGGCTGTCGTCGTCAGGCATGACCGTACTCCTCGGTTGTGAGGGTGCCGAGCATGCGTGATGACGCGCAGATCGTGTCTGCTTTCAGTGGCTTGCGGCCGTGGAGCGCTCGGGGCCATCTTAGGTACGCAGCGAATGACCCCCAGCGGACATTGACGCACCGCGAAGGACGCCAGTCGCTGGTGCTCGGGATCCAGGAGCCCCGGGGGCGCGGTCAGGCGGAGTGGCTTCAAAAGCAAAGCCGACCGTGGTAGCTCTAAGTGCAATGCATAACGAGTGTCCGCACGCACCCGACCATGCCCAGGGGGGAGTCGTGATGAAATGCAGTTCTCATCCTCTGCTGTCAGCGGCCGACGGCTTCGCAACGAACAGCGCCGACGTTCTGATCTTGCTCGCACGCGTCCTGCTCGCATGGGTTTTCGTGGGAGTAGCGTATGGAAGTGCCATCAATTTCGCCGGCTCATTGGGCTACTTCACGTCCCTGAAAGTACCGGCGCCTCTCCTGTTCACGTCCGCGGCTCTCTTTTTCGAGATCCTGCTTTCCTCAGGTTTGATCCTGGGCCTAGGCACACGCTATTGCGCAATACTGACCATCGTGTTCGTCGTCGTCGCGACGGCGATCGCGCACAGGTACTGGGAATATCCGGCTGGCGCCCAACAGATCGCACAGTACACCAATTTCTTGAAGAACATTTCCATCATCGGGGCGCGCTGGCGATCTTCGTGACTGGAGGCGGCCGCTACTCGCTGGATTGCGCGCTGGCGCGATCATAGCTGTTCGTCCTCGGCCGAGGTCCGCTCGCTACGTCAGAGCAGACCAGATTTGCTCAACCTGAGTTCTTCGCTGTTTGACCCACAGCGGAAGTTCGGCACGGCGAGCAACGCGACGGTTGGCGCGGCCGCTTGCCCAATAGGCGTTCCACCAGCTCGTGCGACTGTCACAAACCCTTAGCCTGGATTTCGGGATTTTGGGCGTCATCGCAACAAAGGCTTAGATTTTGAAGATCGTTTTGCTCATTGGTTAAGGCCGAGCCTTCGAAGCATATGGCCAAAGCGGGACGCGAAAAATCTTGTAGCCAGCGATTTCAGGAAACCCGTCCGCTGCGTCAGGAGACACGAGGGCCAGCACAGCAGCCGTCACCTCGCCATTGCTGAGCCGATCGATCGCCGCGCTGTATCCTGCACTCACCTTGACGGAGACCCCTGCCACCACAAACCCGACCCAAACATCAACGCTGGATGCAGAATACCTTTCATCCATCGCAACACTTTTACCCGCAAGATCGGCTACCGACTTGATCTGCGGACGAGCCATTACAACGGCAACCAGGAGGTCCGTGGGGACATTGTCCGTCATTCGCTCCGCGACCTCGGTCGCAGCCGCCACCTGCTCTTTCATGGTTCTGCTTTTAGAATTCGGAAAGAGACCCACAGTGGGCTGCCCTATCGTACCCAAATCCGCATCGGCTTTGCTTTTCGGCTCGAGTTGCGTCCTCAATGAGGGAGGCGGGAGCGGGACGCGAGTTGCCGTAGGCTCAGTTTTTGCTCTGATGCTTGCAGGTTTTGCTTTCTTGGCGATGAAACGGGCAACCCTGTCACGGACCCGAAGAGGGGGCGGCTTTTCGTTCTTGAGCTTGGTTTCTGTCGGCGGATCGGTCTTCAATGATGCGAATTCGATCGGCTGATGAGCCGCCGTTCCGGTAGCCGCTTGGTATGATGGTTGACGGCTGCAGCCGACCAAGGTCGCCGCGAGCGCGATCACGAGAAGCGTTCTCAAACAATCCACCTCAGAGGATGAATGTCCGCCGTCATTCGCTTTGCGTATTGATCTCCGCGCTAAGGGTCTATCTCTTGCGCAAAAATGTTAAGGGCGCACTAACCGTCAGGGATCCTTAGTGCGCGATCCCCCATATGGTTAATGTCGGCTCGGCTGTGGCAACTTCGAGTTTGCACCTTAGCGAATTTCTGTCGCCAACGTGCGTCTCGCACCAGAACTGGTCATATGTCAGCTTGTCACCCCAACTCGGACATGAGCCGAGCTTCGTAGCGCGGCGCACTTGCCGGGCCGAACTGAACAGATACTATCGATCGCGGCGATCCTTGGAGCGGTAGATATGAAGCGTCGAGATTTCATCCTGACGTCCGGCGCGGCCGCACTTTGGTCGGCCGCCGCGCGAGCGCAACAGGCTGCATCGGTGCCAGTGGTAGGCGTTCTTGGCAGCGGGAGCTCGGAGGGGTGGGCGCCGCTTACGGCTGCGTTTCGGCGAGGTCTCGGCGAGACGGGCTATATCGAGGGCAAAAACCTTGCCATGGAATACCGCTGGGCGGAAGGTCAGTACGATCGCCTGCTCACAATGGCGACCGATTTGGTCCAACGCCAGCTATCCGCGATCGCCGCTTTCACGACCCCGGCGGCGCTCGCCGCAAAAAGGACGACCGCGGCGATCCCGATCGTTTTCACTACTATCGGCAATCCCGTGCAGATTGGTCTGGTGCCCAGTCTCAGCCGGCCGGCCGGAAACGTCACCGGCGTGACCTCTTTGAACGTGCAGGTGGGACCGAAGCGCTTAGAGTTGATGCACGAACTCCTGCCAGCGGCGAAAGATATTGCGCTGTTGGTAAACCCGAAAAATCCCACCACGGAAAACCAGTTGAGGGAGATGCAGGCCGCGGCGAATACGCTCGGACTGCAGCTCCATGTCCTGCATGCGAGCACTGAGAGCGATTTTGACCAGGTCTTCGCTCGCGCTGGTCAATTGCGGTCCAGTGGATTGGTGATCGGCGGAGATATTCTCTTCACGGCGAATAGCGACAAACTCGCCAAGATGGCGCTGCAGCATGCGCTCCCCGCCATCTTTCAGGGCGGCACCTTCGCCGCGGCTGGCGGCATAATGGACTATGGCGGCGACTTTGCCGAAGCGAGCCGCCTTGCCGGCGTCTACACGGGCCGCATCCTGAGAGGCGAAAAGCCTGCAGACCTGCCGGTGCAGCAGGCAACCAAGGTTCAGTTGGTTGTCAACTTGAAGACGGCGAAGGCGCTCGACATCACTGTGCCCCTCTCCCTGATCGGACGCGCCGACGAGGTGATCGAATAGCTCTACTCTTGCCGCGCTGCATGAGTCCGGAAGTTGGCCCTTCGCGACAGATCTAGCGGGTATCGCTGAGGTCTCCTGTCAGAGGCAGAGCCGACTTGATTTGCTCGCAGCAGGTATTACGGCTCGTGACCCGCAGCCGACGTCTACGGGTCGCTCGTTACGCTGGTCGAAAGCCGGGCGTTGTGTTTTGATCGGCGCCTCACAGAACGCGCAGTGGGGGACAGAATGGAGCGGCGCAAGTTTTTGCAATTGGCCGGCGGTGCCGCGATGGCGTGTCCGCTGCCGGCATTGGCCCAGCAGAGCGCGAACCTGCCGCTAGTCGCACTGATCGGGGCAGGACCGGAGCAGGTTGCGACTGCAAGAGTAGCCTCACTGCGCGCGGGTCTTAAACAAGCCGGCCTTGTCGAAGGCAGGGATTATCGTCTCACGCTGCGCTTCGCCAATGGTGACTACGCGCGGCTGCAAGAGCACGTCAAAGAGCTGGATGGCTCGAAGCCTCGGGTCTACGTGGTACTGGGCGGTGGTGTCGGTCTGACACACCAGCTGGTGCCGAACACACCTTTGGTCTTCACATCCATTGCAGTCGATCCCATCGCACTCGGCTGGGCAGAAAGCTATGCGAGGCCGGGCGGCATGATTACGGGCAACGTCCAGAATGCCTTGGGCGGCTGGGAGAGTGTCTTCACAAAGCTCCTCGGATTTTTCAAGGAGATGGTGCCAAACCTGACACGGCTGGCGATAATTGAACTTGCGGAAAATCTTAAACTTTGGGGAGACCTGCCGCAAAAGATATCCGGGCAAATGGGCATTGAGATTTCGACCTACCCGTTGCGGACGGTCGACGATATTGAGGACGCCATCACAGCGGGGCAACGCGATGGTGTAAGCGCTTTTTACCCGAGCACCGATGCGAGACTGACGCCCCGCATTCCCCAAGTTGTGGCCTCTCTTGCAAAGACCGGTAAACCATCGTGCGGCCCCTATCCTGGGTGGGCGCGAGCTGGGCTGTTGATGTCATACTCAACAGATTGGGAGGATCAGGCTCGTCGCGCTGGTGGTCAGGTCGCCCAAATTCTTCGCGGCGCGAAGCCCGGCGATCTCCCGATCGAGCAGGCGGACAAGTTCACTTTGGTCATCAATCTGAAAACCGCGAAGGCGCTCGGTATCGCTGTCCCCGCGAGCGTGCTCGCGCTGGCTGACGAGATGATCGAATAGCTGCGCTCTTCCGGTACTGCCCCTTCGCGACGTATTGCACCGCCACCAGACCTCGGTCGCGAACGGGACACAGCGGAAGTCGACGGACAGCCGAGTGTTGCAGATGGCGACGCTCGTGACCCAAAGCCAGCGGTAAACCGCGCTACGTCACGTTTTCCGCGATACAGCGGTGAAGCTCCCTGTCAAGCGGATCATTGTTGGGCCGGCCGACGGCGCGGACGAACGTAGCCGCGCATTGAGCCGTCGCTTGCAATAACGCGATGACACGGGATCGATGGGTCGTAATTCGTGCGCATTATGGCACCAACCGCGCGTGCAGCTTTCGGATTGCCGGCTTTAGCAGCGACAGCTTTGTACGTCATGGTCTTCCCCTTTGGGATCTTGCGCACGATGTCGCGGACCTTATCTGAAAACGTTTTCATAGGCCGAGTGTAGCACGTTTCTCAGAAGGTTTTCGCCATTTTTACTTTCGATTGGAACGAGCGCGTCGCGTTGGCACGGAAGATTCGACCGGACGTGCCGGTGTTAGTTTCGAAGTGCGCGCCGCCGTCTTAACATTGTGGGCAGCTATTGGCCCTGTGCCGAACAGCGCAGCAGCCATCACGAAGTCGGCTGTCTCTGATGTGGTCCGGACTCTACTCGGCGCTTGCGTCGCCCCCCGGCTCTTGACCTTTTTGGGACGTTCTTCCCAACGAAACTGGTAGAAATTCGAACCATATATGCTTTAATCGGCCTGCGCGGTTGGTTTCGGGACAAACTTCGATGTCGAGCGAGCGCATCGAGCGGCATTTGGCAGCCATTTTGGCGGCCGATGTGGTCGGCTACAGCCGTCTGATGGGCGCGGATGAGCAGGGCACATTCGAAAGAATTCGCGCGCATCGCAAGGAACTGTTTGAGCCAGAAATCACGAGGCATCACGGGCGCATCTTCAAACTCATGGGCGATGGACTCCTCGCGGAGTTTGGCAGCGTCGTGGATGCGGTAAGTTGCGCGGTAGAGCTGCAGCGGTCCATGCTCAAGCGCAACAGCGATGTTTCGGATGAGCAACGCATCGATGTGCGCATCGGGATTAATCTGGGTGATGTGATCGTTGAGGACGGTGATCGCCACGGCGATACCATCAATCTGGCTGCACGTCTTGAACAGGTGGCCCGCCCCAATGGCATCTGCATCTCCGAGAAAGTAAGAATTGAAATCAAGGGCAAGATCGACATTCAGTTCGAGAATGGCGGGGAACAGCGACTAAAAAACATCGCGCAGGCGACCACGGTTTTCCATTGGCGGCCGGAGGGAGCGCCACCATTGGTGACCGCAAGTGCAGACGCGGAAGGGATCGGGAAGCCTGCCGGAGCAAAACCTTCACTGGCGCTGTCCCCGCTTGATGTATTAGGCGGCGACCCGCGAGTCGTGCCCCTGGCCGCAGGTCTGAACGAGGCAGTGGCGTCATCGCTTGCCAATCTTACTGGCATATCGCTGGTCACCGAAGCCAATGAGGCCAACTATCATGCTATTGGCAGCGTTCAGACCTCAGGCTCTCGGTTTCGAGTCATCATGAAGATTCTCGACCAACGGTCGAAAAAGCAGTTTTGGTCCGAGCGCTTCGATGGAGATATGGCGTCCACATTCGACGCCTTGGATGATCTGGCTTTTCGTATCTGCTCGGCCTTGCGATACGAGGTCTATGAACGAGAGACGGAACGCTCCCGCCTGCGCTCGCTTGAAGAGCAGACCAACGAGGAACTCATGGGTCAGGCGGGTCATATATTGTTGAATTCGAGACGGGCTGATTACGAGCGATCCGTCACGCTTATCGATCTCGTGGTAAAGAGAGACCCGAACAACTTCATGGCGCTCGCGATCCGGGCGTGGGGAGCAATGGTCGAGGTGGTTTGTGGGTATCGGGAGGTGTCGCCAGCAGACGCGACGATCGCGCTACAGTTCGCGCGAAAAGCGACCGAGCTCAACGGGCGCAGCGATTTTGCGCAACTTATCTATGGCTTGAACCTTCTCTATCTCAAGCGCGATCTCCATGCAGCAGTTCGTCAGGCAAAGCGCTGCCTCGAACTAAACCCCAACTACGCGCTGGCGATCGATCTCCTCGGCATGACGAGGATGTACGCGGGCGATGCAGAGGCCGGACTGCGCGAGTGCAAGCGGGCTCTGGAAGCAAATCCTCGATTCCCGGCGAACAATTGGTTCATGGATAATATGGCGATCGGGAATTTCCTTCGAGAAGACTATCTGGCCGCAATCGAATGGGCTCGTCGTTCCGATCAGATCCATGGCGACATCCCAAGGTGTCTATTGCTGCTGATTAGCTGTTATACCCATGCCGGAGCCGTCGCGGACGCAGGCAGGGAAGCCGAACGTCTTATGCAAGCCTGCCCGGATTTTCGTATGCGCGATCTAAGACGGTGGCCATTTCTCAGAGAGCAGGACTGGGCTAGATTTGCCGACGGGCTCATGAAAGCCCGGCTATGCCAGTGACCCAGTTACCAGCCCACGTCCGTTGCAGCCACGTCCCGACGACCTAGATCAGTTGCTTGCAATGAAGCAGTCGGTAGTCGCTTGACAACGAACGACCGCTTCTGATGGCCCATCGCGACAGATCTAGCGGGTATCGCTGAGGTCTCCTGTCAGAGGCAGAGCCGACTTGATTTGCTCGCAGCAGGTATTACGGCTCGTGACCCACAGGTGAACATGGCAATGCGTTGGTCTAGACTTCCAAGTCGATCTCGACTTGGACCTCTTCGCTATTCCGGCCGAATGCGATGTAGGGCAGCATTTGCGACATTATCGCGCTGCGGCAGTTCTATGCGCGGCTGCACGTTTGCGGTAAAGTGCAGCGTGATTGCGTAGGGACTTAGGTGTTGCATCGGCACGAGGTCCTATCGAGAGTGATCTGCGGCTGCCGAAGTACTCGCTGCAGAATATCGTCCGCGCCCGCTCAACCCGGAACCAAGAGAGCGGGCGAGGCACTTTCCCCGGCGAAAGGCGCACACGCGCTCCACAGTTGACCGGGAGCAAGAACCATGAGGAGGAAACATCTAAAGCAGCGAGCGGGCTCATGAGCCAAGACATCAATACATGGCTGCGCGCTCTTGGCCTCGGGCAATATTGTGATGCCTTCGCCGCCGGTGATGTCGACCTGAGGGTGCTCCCGCATCTTACGGAGACGGATCTTCGCGAACTGGGGGTATCGCTCGGACACCGCAAGATCATCCTGGCCGCGGTGGCCGAGTCCTTCGGAGGCGCGCTATCGGCGGCAAACGCCAACTCTCTCCTTGCGAACGATAAGCCGTTGCCGCGCGCTCCCCCCGAGCGGCCGCCGGAGCGACGCCTGCTGAGCGTCCTGTTCTGCGATCTGGTTGAGTCCACCGAATTATCTCGGCGGCTCGATCCCGAGGACCTGCGGGAGGTGCTGCGTAGCTACCAAGATCGGGTCTCCGGCGCAGTCACCCGCTATGGCGGCTACGTCGCCCGTTATCTGGGCGATGGTGTCATGGCGTATTTCGGATGGCCGTGTGCCTACGAGGATCACGGCGAGCGCGCGGTTCGAGCTGGGATTGAGGCCCTGGCCGCCGTGCGACTTCTGAGAACCAAGGACGTCGAGCTCAACGCGCGCGTTGGGATTGCCACGGGGCGAGTCGTTGTCGGGGACCTCTTTGCCGGCTCTGTCCGAGAGGAAGGCGCGGTCGCCGGCGAGACCCCCAATCTGGCAGCCAGGCTCCAGGCGATCGCCCAACCCAATCAACTCGTCGTCGCGGAGGCGACCAGGCGACTGATCGGCGACGCCTTCGTCGTCGAGGACCTCGGTGAGAAGCCTCTTAAGGGATTCGGGACAGGCACCCGCGTGCATCTCGTTAAGTCCGAGCGAGAGGTCGAAAGCCGATTCCATGCGGCGCATGCCGGAGAGCTGTCGCCATTCGTAGGTCGCGTGCACGAGCTCGCGCTACTCGTTGAAAGGTGGGAGCTTGCGCGCGCAGGAGAGGGACAGGCAATCCTGCTCTCGGGGGATGCCGGCATCGGCAAATCCCGGTTGGTACAGGCCTTTACAGAAAAACTAGGCGCGATGCCGCCGCATGTCGTCCTGCGGTTTCAATGCTCGCCCTATCATACCCACAGTACCCTGTTTCCGATTGTTCAGAATCTCGGCCGTGCCGCCGACTTTCGGCCGGGCGATAGCAACCAGCAACGGCTCGACAAGCTCGAGCATATGCTCGCCGACGTGGGCGCGGACATTCGGACGGTGGCTCCCGTTTATGCAGAGCTTCTGTCCCTCGATTGCCATGATCGGTACGGCAAGATCGACCTGACGCCACAGCAAAGGAAGAGCTTCACACTGCAGACGCTGGTGGACCGGTTCCTGCAGCGCGCCGCGCGCTCTCCAGTGTTGATCATGGTCGAGGACGCTCACTGGATCGATCCCACTACGACCGAGCTGCTCGATGCGCTGATGGCGCCAATCAACCGAGCACCGATCATGTTGCTCGTGACACACCGGCCGAGCTGGACTTGTGAATGGCCTAGCCTTTACAGCCATGTGCTGCAGCTTTCCCTCGGGCCGCTGGCAAAGCCTCAGATCGCCGATATGGTGCGACACATTGCCGGCGCCACTGCCAGCGCGCGCGTGATCGATGAGATCGTCGGTCGGACCGATGGCATCCCCCTGTTTATCGAGGAGCTGGCCCACTCTCTGGTCGAGCGCAAGGCCGGCGTCGGCGAATTCGAGGTGGGGCTTCCGACGACGCTGCAGGGCTCCTTGATGGCACGCCTCGATCGCTGCCAGCCGACCGCGAAAGAAACCGCCCAAATCGCCTCTGTCATCGGCCGCGAGTTCAGCCGAGACCTGCTTGCTCATGTGTGCGATTTTCCGGCCGCCGATCTCGATGCTGCCGTCGCCGAGCTGATGGCGGCGCATCTGGTTCTGAGAGGGGGGCCTTCCGAGGATGCCTTGGCGTTCAGGCACGCCCTCATTCAGGACACGGCATACCAGTCCCTGCTGACGAGCAGAAAACAGCGGTATCATGCGGCAATTGCCCGCGCCCTTGCCGAGTACCACCGTGAGACAGCGGACAGACAGCCGGAGCTGGTTGCGCGACACTTTTCCGAGGCCGGATTACCACAGTTGGCCCTGCCGTTCTGGCGGCGTGCGGGCGAGCGCGCGCTGGCGCGCTCGGCGAACCACGAGGCCATCGAACATTACGGGAAGGCCCTGGCCATCGCCGAGAGACTGCCCGATGCGGAAGGGCGCGAGGACGCCGTGCTCGAGACAAGAATTGCATTGGGTCGGGCGCAGTTGGCGGCTGGCCATCTGCAGCAGGCTTCGGACACGTTCGAGCGTGCCGCCGGCGAGGCACGAGCCCGTGGAAACAGCGATGCACTCGCCAACTGCGCCATCGGATTTGGACAGGCCCGCTTCTACTATCAATCTTTTGATCCTTCCATCGCGCTGCTGCTCGAAGCTTTATCGGCAATCGAAGGAGGAGACAGCCGTCAGCGCTGCCAGATATTGAGTTGGCTCGGTAGAGGGTTCTTGATGAAGGGTGATTTCGCGCGCGCTGACATTTTGAATTCCGAGGCCATCGAAATGGCGCGCCGCCTCGAGGACGACCGCTCTCTCTGTGAAGTTCTGTTTACTCCATTTCTGGGGCCGATCGCGCTCTCGAGGACACAATCTGCGGACCTGCGCAACCGACTGCGCGAGGCGCTCGCGATTGCCGATCGGCTGAATGACGCAGACCTCCGCACCCGAATTCTTTCGGTGCACATCTATTATGCGGCCGAATTTGGCGACTACCAGGGGATGATCTCGGCTTTGGACACGTTTCAGTCAGCAATTGAAGGTCGGCAGATGCTCCACCAGGAATGGGTTGCGCAGCTTGGGCGAGCCATGCAGGCTCTTCTGATCGGCGACTTTCCGACCGCCGAGAAGCTCGCTGAGAACGCGTATGCGATCGGTCGCAGGACGCATGGAGAGAGTGCCGAAGGCGTCTACGGCGTGCAAATGTTCACGATCCGCCGTGAGCAGGGACGCCTGGCGGAGATTGCCCCTGTCATCAAACATTTGATCAATAACGAACCAGACGGCAATACCTGGAAGCCCGGATTCGCGCTCGTCGCGACGGAGCTGGGCTTTAAGCCGCAGGCACAAAAGATGCTGGACGAGTTGCGGCAGACCTGTTTCGCCTTCCCGATGGATGCGAAGCGGAGCACGACGCTTTCCTATCTTGCCGATGTCTGCGCGGCGCTCGAGGACGAGCGCTGCGCGCGCGTTTTGTACGATCTGCTCGAGCCCTACCGCCACGTGACTATCACAGCCGGTATCGCGACCGTCTGCTACGGATCGGCCGGCCGCTTCCTCGGGGCTCTCGCCGACATGCTCGGCGACTGGGATCGTTCCGAAGAGCACTTCGAGGAGGCGCTACAGATGGACCGGCACATGCATGCATGGCCCTGGCTGGCGCATGCGCAGCACCGATACGCGCACATGCTTCGCCGCCGCGGCCGCCATGGCGACATCGCACATGCCGATACGCTGTTGAACGAATCTTTGGCGACGGCGGGTCGCCTGAACATGACCGCTCTGCTTACGAGGCTCCGCGGTCAACTGCACTGATGTGCCACTTCGTACACGGGAGAGGGCCATGCCGCGTTTCATCATCGAGCGAAACTTCGCAGAAAAACTGGAGTTGACGAAGGAAGGAGTCGACAGAGTCGATCTCATCAACGATGAAGAAGGAGTGAAGTGGATCTTCTCCTTTCTGAGTGCCGACAAGCGCAAAACCTACTGTCTTTATGAGGCCGAAAACGCCGACGCCATTCGCAATGCGGCGAGGCGCGCCAATATTCCGGCCGACACGATCATCGAGGTAGACCAGATAACGCCGGCGATGTTTGCGTGAAAGGTAGCATGGCGCTAGGTCGTTTCTGGACCCGACCGACGAAATGCGGCGCAAGGCGTCGCGTTGTCATAGCTGTGCCCTGCGCCGCGGCGGCCCGCGAACAGAGGCTACGCAGCCATTCTGCGGTGGCCAACTTGCTGTCTTCCGGTCAGCCGGCGGGCCGCTGTGCCGCGGCCGGCCGGACGTTCTGATTCAACCGGAACAGGTTATCCGGATCGTACTTGGCCTTCAGCGCCGCGAGCCGCGCGTAGTTCGCGCCATATGCGCTCGACACGCGATCGCCTTCGTCCTCCGGCATGAAGTTGACATAGACACCGCCGGTTGCGTGAGGCGCCGTTTCGGCAAAGAGCTGCCGAGCCCAGTCGATCGATCGCCGGTCGTCGGCTGGTTCGCGCCACCGCGTATGGACATTCATGACAAAATTTGCATCGCGGTGCGGGTAAGCCGTAGCATCGAGCGGGACGCGGCTGGTGGCCCCGGCGAGTTGGGCAATGAAAATCTCGCACTCCGGAGTCGGAAGCCTCGCGGCATAGCTTGCAAGGATGTCGATCAGACCGTCACTGAGTTCAAGGAAATTGTGCGACTTCCAGTAGTTGCGTGCGCCCGGCGTGAGCAGCGGGTCGAATGCGGTCTGCCATGCCGCGTACGGTTGCATGCCGATCATTTCGGCGATCGGCTCTCCGAGCGCCCGAAGCGGCTCCAAGGCGCTCTTGCCGGCGCCTTCGTCGCCTGCATAGCAGAGCGCAAAGACGAGGACTTCCTTGCCGTGGACCTCGGAAGGCAGGAAAGGCAGGGGCGGGGCCTGTCTCAGCACAACCCAGGCCGTCAGCTCGTCGGGTGCTTTCGCCGCAACTCGGCGATATCCCGAAAGAAGCTCCTTTGCGCGCGCAAACGGATAGACAATCAGGCCGGATAGGACCATCGGACCTACGGGATGAAGACGGAATTCGAACGAACTCACGACCCCGAAATTGCCGCCGCCGCCCCGAAGCGCCCAGAACAGGTCCGAATTATCGGACGCGCTCGCTTGCAGGAGCTTGCCGTCAGCAGTTACGACGTCCGCCGAGATCAGGTTATCGGCAGTAAGGCCGAATTTGCGGCCAAGCCATCCAAAACCGCCGCCGAGTGTGAGACCCGCCACTCCTGTCGTCGAGTTGATACCGAGTGGCGTGGCAAGCCCGAAGGCCTGTGCCTCTTTGTCGAAGTCGCCGAGCTTGGCACCCGGCTCAACCCGCGCCGTGCGGCGAGTGGGATCGACCCGAACCGAGCGCATCTGCGAGAGATCGATCAGGAGCCCGCCTTCGCAGACCGCGTTCCCGGCAATGTTATGGCCGCCGCCTCGCACTGCGAGCAAGAGGCCATGCTCACGCGCAAACCGAACGGCATTGGTGATGTCTGCAGCGCCTCTGCAACGGACTGCCATACCTGGGTGGCGGTCGATCATCGCATTCCAGATCGTGCGGGCATCATCATAACCCGCCTCCCCAGGCAGACAAACGCTTCCCCTTAATGTCTGCTGCAAAGCAGCGATCGTCTCGGTTGCAAGGGCAGTCGTCCCGCCCTGCAGCAAGGCCAGCCGGGTTTCGGTCACGTTCACCTCCACGGACTGCGTCGTGTTAAATCCGGCAGTGACGAACCGTTCTGTCGCTGCCGTTCGGCAGAGCGAACGGCAAATCTCCGCCTAGACGTAAGTCCGGTCGACAAGGAGATGGTTCAACTGCGGAAGTCCTTTTGAACAATTTGCCCGCTTGGAACTGTCCAAAGCCGCTTGCGGCGCGCCGAAGGCGCGGGGCTTGACGGCGAATGCGCAGTCCGAGCCATGAGGCACGCCGTTGCCGCAGAACACGCTTTCGGAACTGCGCCGTCATCTCGCGCGGCTACGCGTCGTACGCGACCAGATCCGTGCGGTCGAACAGGAACGCCTGCGCAAACTCGCGGTGGCTCCTGCTGCGGAGACGAAAAGCCCGGACGCGATGGTCCGCCTGATTGCCCGCGTCCTTGGCTCTGGTATCGAAACGGCGGCTTGCGCGGGCTGGCAATGTCCGCGTCCGCAGCGACATGATCCAGCTGGCTTGGCGTTTTATCAGGTTCCAAAAGAACAGCGCCCTGGCCCAATGGTTCGCGGCGCGAACCGCCGACGGACGCGCCAGCACACGCAAGACGATGATTGTGGCGCTGGCGCGTAAGCTGCTCATCGCCCTCTGGCGTCTCGTGACAAGGGGCGAGGTTCCGCAGGGCGTCGTGTTACGTCCGGCATCATGAACGACAGCATGGGCAAGAGAGCAACGATATAGCACAAACGGTTTGGCAGCCCCGTGTGCTCGGGTCTGCCGATAAATCCGAGGTGGCGGTGCCCCGACCTAAAACCATGGCTTCAAATGCCGCTGTGCAGAAGGGGCCCGCCGCCCCGGAGCTTCGCCGATGATGCGTATGACTGCATCGTGGTTGCGATCCCCACACGGATCGACCGAATACAAGGCTGTGGCGTGACTTCTGCGCCCCGATGGCAAGCTCCCCTCGGATCAGTCGTGCCGATCTTCAGGCTGCAAAACTACTCATGTCGGTGAAAGGAGAGCCCCACAATAGCAATTCACAGTGCCTCCAACAGCGCCGAATGACCTTTGTACGTTGCGGCGACAATTATGATGGCTCGGACTGCGCATTCGCCGTCAAGCCCCGCGCCTTCGGCGCGCCGCAAGCGGCTTTGGGGCTTGACCGCTCAGCGTAGCCGAGCAAGGGAGCTATCCATGCCGCAAATGCAATCCAGTGACGTGACAAAATGACTCAACAGCACCGCCACTCTCTCCTTGACACCGATAGGCCCCATACAAGGTTTTTGGACGCCGGCAACAAAGTGGCTCCGCCCCCTCAACTGACCGGCGTCCAAAAAGCGCCAAGGCACGAAGTCGCGGGAGGTTGGGCACCGGTTAAGCAGCGGGCGCTATGAGGAGAGGCGGCAACCCGACAGAGAACGCTTCCACAACTTCCGCGTTTCGGCATGAGGGTTGCACAAGAGTACTTTTAATGTTCGCGACATGTGTAATTTCAAATAGTTGCGCGTGCAGAAATAACACATCCGACAACCACTGCGCGATTAATCGCTCGATCGGTCCCGCGACATGGCTGTATCAATTTCTTGCGAAGCCGAAATATAGACGGCACATTCAAGCAAACTGGTTGGCGCTTTCGTCAAGGCAATTTTCTATCATTGCGTTGTCGGTGCGGCCGATGATGTGGCTGGCCGCATGAAGATGCTGACCCGCGCGCGATCATGTGTTGCACGCCAACACTAGGCTGGTTGATCGTGTTGACCTTGCCATCCCGCTATCGCTGTCCTCTCAGCCGGCTACCGGCCTCTCGGCTCCTGCTCCCGCGCAGCGGGCTGGAGCGCAGCGACTTCGTGCTATGGCCCATCGCGTTGGTTTGACAATGTCGTCTTTTGTGCGGCTTGTGGGTGCTAAGCGGACGTTCAACCAAGATCGTCGAACGGTTGCGGTTATGAGTAGAAGCCCTGGTCTGCTCGCCCCTCCGACCCACGTAACTGCGCCGTCAGCCTCTCCATTGCCTCCGCAACGTCGCGCTACCGCGATAGCGGCTTTGCGGCAGGCGGAAGGTGAGGTCGGCGCCGTCGATGCGGCGCTCCGAATGGCACGTTCCGGGCGTGCTCCATCGTGCAGCGCGCGGTCAACACGAGGCTCGTTGCGAAGAACAGGTCCTCGCTGCCGTAAAGCGTCTCAGCGCGGAACATCCGCATCGTCAGCCCGTCCTCCGGCGACGTCTGATCAAGATAGCGCGGATAGATGGTGGTGACCCGCATCTCCGGTGCATCGGACAGCACGCTTATCTGGTCCGGCGACAGGTTTGCCATGATGACATCGTACCCCTGATTTGCCCGACGTGTCAACTCTTATTCGCAGAATACGAAATTCGGCATCCCAGCGCCAAGCTCCTTTGCATGGGGTTGTTTTCGATATTTTAGTCGGGATGCTCAGCCCGCGTCCTGCAAGCCGATCTTGCGGCAGGGCAGACGAGCCCCCGCTCAGCCCTTCGGGCCGCGCAGCTGCGCCGTCAGCCGGTCCATCGCCCCGGCCACGTCGCGCCACTGCGACAGCCAGCTTCGGGGAAATCGGAAGGTGAGGTCGGCGCCGTCGACACGGCGCTCCGAGAGGCACATGCCGGGCGTGGCCGCATCGCGCGTGCAGCGCGCGGTCAGCGCCGGACTTGCCGCGGAATACAGGTCCTCGTCGCCATAGGGCGTATCGCTGCGGAACATCCGCATCGTCAGCCCGTCCTCCGGCGACGTCACGGCCTGATCGAGATAGCGCGGATAGATGGTGCTAACCCGCAGTTCGGGCGCGAGCGCATCGTGATGCGCTGCGATCGACAGGAAGATGCGGTCGATCGGCTGGATGGCCGCCGGATCCACGTCGTCGGCGGTGAGGTGCTTCGGTGTGCCCGGCACGTCGAGCGAGGGGTAGAGGAAGTCGATGTCGATGCGCTCCTGCGGTCCGGTGTGCCGCTGGATCTTCATCCGGATCGCCGCCGTCGGAACGTTGAACAGCGTGCCGCCGACGCTGACCGGCAGCCTGTCCGGCGCATTGGCGCCGACCACCGTCCCCCAGGTCGGCCACAAGAGATAGGCGACCACGGCCACCGCGCCTGCCGCGAACACGCCGCCGAGCACGAGCGGAGTAAGATGCGCTCTCGTCCGGCCCTGACGGCCGCGGGTGGAAGTTGCCGAAAATACGCTCATCAATGAGGTCGCCGTAAAGTCGGCCGCTGGCCGACGAATCAAGCGCGAATATGCCACGCGGCGACGGTTCCGCGCAGCCTGCCGCACCCCATGGGGGAGGACGGCAGCGGGACGCCCCGTTAACCTTTTCTTAAGGCTAATGTGGCGTTAACCGGCACTTTTTGTCACAGGAAGGGACCGGCGTTGCGTATGGGCGGAACTTCCGATGACTCCTGAGACCTTGAATTCCTTCTTCTCGATCTGCATCGGGTTTGCGCTCGCGGGCGCGCTCGTGAACGGCTACCAGGCGCTTTCGCAGCGGCCTGCCGGCTTCGGGCTCTTGCAGGAGGGGGTGGCGCCGAAGACGTTTGCCGCCGTGCCATTCCTGGTGTTCGCGGCGCCCTTCATCATCATGCGCAACACGCTGCGGGGCGCGCGGCTGGAAAGCCGGCGCGTCGAATTCGTGATGATGGCGACCATCATCGCGGGCTTCTGGAGCATGATGAGCGGCACGTTCTTCCTGATGACGCTGCGCGCCGCCGGCGTGCTCGCCTGAGTGCGCCTTTTTGGCGTGTTGCCGCCTTTGCTTGAACGTCGCAGCTCCGCTATGCCAAGGTTTCGTGACAGGAGACCTCCATGGCGATCTATGAGCTTGACGGGCAGGCGCCCGATCTTCCCGCCGACGGCAACTACTTCATCGCCGACACCGCAACCGTGATCGGCCGCGTGCGCCTCAAGCTCGGCGCCAGCGTCTGGTTCGGCGCGGTGCTGCGCGGCGACAATGAGTGGATCGAGATCGGGGAGGGCTCCAACGTGCAGGACGGCTCGACCTGCCACACCGATCTCGGCTTTCCGCTTCACGTCGGCAAGAACTGCACCATCGGTCACAACGTCATCCTGCACGGCTGCACCGTCGAGGACGGCGCGCTCGTCGGCATGGGCGCGACCGTGATGAACGGCGCGAAGATCGGCCGCAACAGCATCGTCGGCGCCGGTTCCGTCATCACCGAAGGCAAGGAATTTCCCGAGCGCTCGCTGATCATCGGCTCGCCGGCGCGCGTGATCCGCACGCTCGACGACGCGCAAGTCGCGAGGATGGGCAGCGCGGCGGAGTTCTACGTCGCCAATGGCCCGCGCTTCAAGAAGGGCCTGAAGCGGATCGTCTGACGTCGCGCGTCAGCTCCCTTCGGACCCGCGGGCTTCGCGGGATCCGGCGATCTTCTCGTGGCCCGCGGACCACAGGGCATGTTCGTCGCTGCCGTCCTGATAGGGATTGGCCTCGCGCGGGATGTTCTCGCGCGCGGCGCGCTCGCCTTCGGCGAAGGGATCGCGATCAACCGTCATGATGTTGCCTTTCCGGATTCTAGAGCATGATCCCGAAAAGTGTGAAGCGGTTTTCCCTCGCGACAAACGCGGAACGCGTTTGCGCGGAGATCATGCTGCAAACAATAACCTCTGGCGCGGTGACGATTCATCCCAATCTCATCGCGCTTTGCGCAGCGCCTCCTTCAGGTCGTCCGGTATGCCGTGCTTTCCACGAGGTCTGAAAAGGCCTCGTCCGCCAGATCCTGAAGGGTCTCCATGCGATCGCGCGCAAGCTGCTTGAGCTTGCCGAACGTGTCGTCGTCGAATGCGATCGGCTTGCGCATGTCGCTGCCTCCCTCGTCAAATCGTGCCTGACGGAATTGTTCCGGAACGCGCCTGTGCGCCCATTGTTGGTGCTCGAAAGGGAGAGTTTCCGATGATCAGATTGACAGCAACAGTTTCGGCATCGATGGCCGCATCCCTCCTTGGCCTTGCCGTCCTTGCGATGCCGACGACTTCGTTCGCGCAAAGCAGTGGAGGCGGCACGGGCGGAAGCAGCAGCAGCGCGGCGTCCGGCGCGACGGGGGGTGGCTCCGTGACCACCGGTGCGGCGGCGGGAACGGGCAGCCAAAATCCCGCCGTTCAAGGACAGCTCAGCCCGGCCAATCCGACGACGTCAGGCAATGGTCCGGGCGGCGCCGGGTCGACGAGCGGGGTTGTTCCGCCGCCCGGGACCAACAGCCTCGGCACCGCGCAGTCCTCCGGCGGCACCGTTGGCATGGGATCCGGTGGAGACAGGTCGGTCGACCAGGCGGTCGATGCGGAGAACAAGCAGATCGACAAGACGGTGAAAAGCATCTGCCGCGGCTGCTGAGCCGGCAGGGACGGGCCGATCCCCTAAGTAGTTGAAAAGCAGCCGTAAAAAACAAGGCCGTTGACGCAGTATACCGCCAACGACCTTGCCAGCCCCGGATATTGAAATTGGCTCACGCCATCCGGTGACAGGCAGCATGACGCGGAATCATACGGGGAAATGTGATCCAGTTCACACGCCGCAAAATTTTGGCGTATGAGCCGGGAACGAATCGCCGCTGACCGGATCAGCTTCGCGATTTGCCGCGCTTGCGCAGGCTGGCATGGCGGCGCGCCGCTCCCCGCCGGGTCGCCGACGGCGTCTCGGTTTCCGTGGCCTGTGCGCTGGCGAAGGACTGTTTGAGCCCGTCTACGGATTCGGTCAGGGTCGCGACCTGCTCCGACAGGCGCTTGGTGTCGGCCTGCTGCGAGGCCAGCAGGCGTTTGAGCGTCAGAAGCTGGTCCTGCACCACCTGAAGCTGGTCGATGGATTCCTGCTGGGTGGCCTCCAGCCCCCTGGTCTTCTCAACGAGCTGCTCGGAGGCCTGCGCCGCGCGGACCTGGAGCTGCCGGGACACCACCGTCCGGTCGGCCTCTGGCGTCGCGCCGGTATAGACTCGCCAGATCGCGATCGAGGTGACGCCGGTGACGAGCAGGAGCAGGGCCGCAGCCGTGAGCGCGATCGGCTGGCTGCCGAGACGGGTGAAGGCGCTGGTTCGCGTATCGCGCGGTGCGAGATCGATCATCGCTGACAAAGCCCAAAAATGAACTGAAGTGGCGAAGACCAGCGGCAACGGCCGCCGGGGCGTCCCGAAAACGTTACATTTCGGCAGGAAATGGGACCAAAAAGAGGCTAGGGGCGGAAAAAAGGGCCGTCGCGGCCGGAGCAGACCATTCAGGCCGTGGGTTTCAGGGCCGAAAGCCGCTCAACGGCCCGGAATACGTCTTCGCTCGCGGCGCTGCGTAGGGCCCGAGCCGCGACGTCTTGAGCCCCAGCCGCACCAGCGCTTCGGCGATCGGCACGGCGGCGGCGACGCCGTCGACGACGGGGAGGCTGTGTTTGTTCGCGAGCTCGCCGGCGAAGTCGGCCATGCCGGCGCAGCCGAGCACGATGGCTTCCGTGCGGTCCTCGCGGATCGCGGCCGTGATCTCGCCGGAGATCTTACCGATCGCATCCGCATTACGCTGTTCCAGCGCGAGCACGGGAACCTCGGCGGCACGGACGCGGGCGCAGCGCTCGGCGAGGCCGTACTTCCGTAAATTATGCTCGATCGGCACGATTGAGACACTGAGCGTCGTCACCACCGAAAAGCGCGCCGCAATCAGGCTCGCCATGTGGAAGGCCGCTTCGCCGATGCCGATCACGGGCGCTTTTGCGATCGCGCGGGCGGCGTCGAGACCGGTGTCATCGAAACAGGCGATGATGTGGGCGTCCGCGCCATCGCGGTCGGCGTCGCGGATGCAGCCGAGCAAGCCGGGCACCGCAAAGGCCTCGTCGTAAAAGCCTTCGATCGAGACCGGGCCCATCGCGGGCTGGCGGGCATCGATCACCGTCTCCGGCAATGCTACGGCGCGGGCGGCCGTGGCGACCTTTGCCGTCATCGCAGCCGTGGTGTTGGGATTGACGATGTGGAGCCGCATCAGCTCACACCAGTCCCTTGCCGGCATCCGAGCCCTTTGCGGCCTGCCGCTTGTTCAGCATGTGGATGGTGCCGAGCGCGAGGGCAATCACCGCGAAGGAAACCGCGGAGATGATGGTTCCGAGCGCGTAGATGTCGGGCTTCGTCACCGTGGTGGTGAGGCCCTGCAGATCCAGCGGCAGTGTGTTCACCGACCCGATCGCCTGGCTGGAGCGGGCAAGCTCGTCCCAGGACAGCGTGAAGCCGAACAGTCCGATACCGATCACCGAGGGCAGGATGATCGGCAAAACGACGTGGCGGAAAGTCTGCCAGGGCGTAGCGCCGAGATCGCGCGCGGCTTCCTCGAGCCTGGGATCGAAGCGATTGAAGATCGCGAACATGATGAGCAGGCCGAACGGTAGCGTCCAGGTCAGATGCGCACCTAAACCTGAGGTGAGCAGGCCCATCGAGGTCTCGAAATTCTCGTTCCAGTGCGCCTTGATGAGATCGTCGATGATGCGGAATTCCAGCGAGATGCCGAGCGAAGTGATGATGGAGGGGACAATGAGGCTCGCGATCGCCGAATAGAACAGGATGCTCTGCGCCTTGAACTTGCGGCGGAAGGCCATGCCGGCGGCAACCGACAGCACGACGGTGACCGCCATCACGACGAGGCCGAGCAGGAGCGAGCGGCGGAAGGCGGCGCCGAGATCGACAATGCCGGTGCCCTCGAACAATTTTGCCAACCAGAACGTCGACACCCCGTTCATCGGGAAGGTGAGGCCGCCCTGCGGACCCTGGAATGACAGGATGTAGATCGCGATCATCGGGCCGTAGAGAAACAGCACGTAGGCCGCGAAGAACAAGGCGAGGACGTAGAAGCTGCGCGGGCGTCCCTCTCGCATCACAGCTCCTTCCTGATATCGACGATGCGCGACATCATGGTGATGATCAGGAAGGTGATCGCGAGCAGGATCACGGCGTTTGCCGCGGCCGCGGGGAATTGCAGCGCGTTGAGCCGGGTCTCGATGATCTTGCCGGCGGCGGCGATCTGCTGGCCGCCCATCACGCCGATGGTGATGAAGTCGCCCATCACGATGGTGATGACAAAGATCGAGCCGATCACGATGCCGGGCTTGGCGAGCGGGATGATGACGTTGACGAGGGTCTGGAAGCCAGTGGCGCCGGCGTCATAGGCGGCCTCGATCAGCGACTTGTCGATACGCACCATCGAGTTGAAGATCGGCACCACCATGAAGAAAGTGAAGAGGTGCACGAGCGCCAGCACCACGGAAAATTCGGAATAGAGCAGCCATTCGACGGGCTGGTCGATCACGCCGACCTTGAGCAGCCCGGAATTGACGAGGCCGTTGCGGCCGAGCAGCGGGATCCAGGCGATCATGCGGATCACGTTCGAGGTCCAGAACGGGATCGTGCACAGCAGCGACAGGCCCATCTGCCAGGTCTTGGACTTGATGTGGAAGGCGAGGAAGTAGGCGACCCAGAAGCCGATGAACAGGGTGATGGCCCAGACCATGAAGCACAGCTTCAGCGTTTTCAGATAGGTCTTGCCGATCGTGCAGAGCTGGGGGAGCTGCGCGATGCAGCCTTCGAACGTGTCGGTGTAGCCGCGCCCGGAGAAGGCCGGCAGCAACTGATATTCGTTGTAGTCCCAGAAAGAGACGATGACGACGAATACCAGCGGGATCAGGAAGAAGGCGAGAAACACCAGCATCATCGGCCCGGCCTGGAGCCAGGAGATGAAAGAGGGCGACAGACGCGCCGCTTTCTGGCGCGTCTGTCCCGATCCCCGGGCGAAGCCCGGGGATGCCTGTTGCAAGAGTTCGTCGGACGTGTCCATCACGCTGCGATGAACTCGTTCCACTTGCGGACCATGTAGTCGTTCTCGTCCATGACCGCGTTCCAGCAGGCGACTCCGCCCATCCGGTCCTCATACGAGCCGCCGTCGCGCACGGCGCCGGCCTTCTCGAGCAGCGAGCCATCGGGCGCCTTGATGTCCTTCTCGGCGGGCTTGCCTTCCATCCAGTAGGCCCACTCGTAGGGCTCCATGTGGGCTTTCGCGGTCGAGAGCACCGCGGAGTAGTAACCCTGCCGGTTGAGGTACGCGCCGGCGTAGCCGGACAGGAACCAGTTGACGAACTCGTAGGCCCAATCGAGCTTCGCACCCGACACGCCCTTCGAGACGCAGAAGCCCGAGGCCCAGGAGCGGTAGCCTTCCTTCAGCGGCTGGAAGGTGCAGGCGATGCCCATTGAACGCACCTTGGTGACCGCCGGCGACCACATCGACTGGATGACGGTTTCGCCTGAGGCCATCAGGTTGACGCTCTCGTTAAAGTCCTTCCAGAAGGCGCGGAACTGACCGGCCTTCTTGGCTTCGGTCATCACCTTCATGGTGAGATCGATCTCTTCCTTGGTCATGTTGCCCTTGTCGGCATATTTGTACTTGCCGGTGGCTTCCACGACCATCGCCGCATCCATGATGCCGATCGAAGGGATGTTGAGGATCGAGGCCTTGCCCTTGAACTCGGGATTGAGCAGCTCGGCCCACGAGTTGATCGGGCGCTTGATGAGATCGGGACGGATGCCGAGCGTGTCGGCATTGTAGACCGTCGGAATCAGCGTCACGAATTCGGTCGCGGACTTGGCGAAGGTCTTGGAATCCCTGCCTTCGAGATAAAGCACCTTCCAGGGCGCGGTGCCCTGATTGCCGATCTTCTTGCCGCCGGGCGTCTCGCCCTTGGTGAAGACGGGCGTGATGTTGTCGAATTCCTTGATCTTCTTGGCGTCGAGGGCAAGGATGTTGCCGGAGGGCACGAGCTTCTTCAGCGAAAAATATTCGGTGTCCAGCACGTCGAAGGAGTTCGGCTGGGTCATCACGCGCTTGGTGACGTCGTCGGTCGTCGCGGTGACGTATTCGATCTTGATGCCGGTGTCCTTCAGGCATTGTTTCGAGATGTCATCGCCCTCGTTCACGGCGGTGCCGAGATAGCGCAGCACCTTCGGCTCGGCCGACATCACGTAGGGGAAGCCGGTGATGGCGCCGGAGCCGGCGGCGAGACCTGCGAGGCCGGCGGTTCCCTTCAACAATGTGCGACGGCTGACGCCGGTCTTCCTCGTCGTCTCTGTCATATCAGTCACTCCTCTGTGTTGCGCATTTTCTGGACTGGATGGCGCTATTGCAGACGCTGCGCCTTGGCGGGGTCCCAGGTGGCCAGCACGCGATCACCCGGACGGAAGGGGTGGGCGTCGAAGGTGGCCTCGGGAACGTGGGAGAACAGGGTGGTGCCGTCGTCGAGCGTGAGCGAGACGGCGACATAGGAGCCCTGGTACTCGGTCTCGGTCAAAAGTGCCGGGGCGCCGAAGGTGCCGTCCGCGATGGGCTTGATGCCGAGCTGATCGGCGCGCACCGCGATCATCTCGCCGGCATCGGAGAGCACGTTGTGCCCACCGATGAAGCGCGCGACGAATTCGGTGCGCGGATGATGGAAGATATCGCGAGCGCTGCCCTGCTGCTCGATCCGTCCGCCGTTCATCACCACGATGTGGTCGGCGAGCGCCATCGCCTCCTCCTGCCCGTGCGTGACCTGGATGAAGCTGATGCCGAGCTCGCGCTGCAGCCGCTTCAACTCGCCGCGCATCCTGACGCGCAGGAACGGGTCGAGCGCAGAGAGCGGCTCGTCGAGCAGCAGGATCTGCGGCTCGGTGATCAGGGCGCGAGCCAGCGCCACGCGCTGCTGCTGGCCGCCGGAGAGCTGCGCCGGCAGGCGCGCGGCATAGGGCGTCATCGCCACCAGTTCGAGCAGCTCGCCCGCGCGCTTGTGGCGCGTCGCGCGATCGATACCGCGCATCTTCAGCGCAAAGGCGACGTTGTCGAGCACGGTGAGGTGCGGAAACAGCGCGTAGGACTGGAACATCATCGCCGTGCCGCGCTTGGCCGGAGGCAGGTCGGTGACGTTGTGGGGGCCGAGGATGATGTCGCCCTCGCTGACTGCCTCGTGGCCGGCGATCATGCGCAGCGTCGATGTCTTGCCGCAGCCGGAGGGGCCGAGCAGGCAGCAATAGGTGCCGGCCGGAATCTTGAGGTTGACGCTATCGACCGCCAGCGTCGTGTCATAGCGCTTGGTGACCGAGACAAGTTCAAGGGCGGCGGGAAGGGCCATGGGGCTCCCAAGGAAAGGACGATTTAGCGCTTCCCTCGGCAAGGCCCGTGCCAAGCGGAAGTCCGCGGCATTTTTTTCGGAACTGCGTAGCAATGTCAGATCGTTAGCCCGGAGACGGCAAATCCGGGCGGCGCGGCGGTAGCCACCGCAAAGCATGATGCACGCAAAATGGTCAGGGATTGTATAAAGTTTCGCCTGTCATTGGATACGGCCGGTCGACTAACCTTTGGAGCCAACGATCGAGCTCCAAATCAACGAGCCCACATTCAACAAGCCAAAGTCTATGGCCGCCAAAGCTCAGCCGAAGTCTGACACATCGCTCGCAGCCGACAATGGCAGTGACCGCGTCAGCCGTATCCGGGAGGGTGTGACGACCGCGATCCTGGAGCATCGGCTGCTGCCGGGCACCAAGCTCGGTGAGGACGAGATCGGAGAGATCTACGGCGCGAGCCGCACCCTGGTCCGCACCGCGCTGCACCAGCTCGCGCATGAGGGGATCGTCAGCATCGAGAAGAATCGCGGCGCCTTTGTTGCGCGGCCAACGCCGGCAGATGCGCGCGAGGTGTTCGAGGCGCGGCGGCTGATCGAGCCGTCGATCGTTGATCACGCCATCGACGCGGTGTCGCCGGATTGGCTTGAGCGCTTGCAACAACATCTGGCCGAGGAGCACGCGGCGGAAAGCCGCGGCGACGCCAGGGCCTCGATCCGGCTGTCCGGCGAGTTTCACCGGCTGGTCGCCGAGATGTCCGGCCACAGCATCTATGCCGGCTTTCTCAAGGAGCTGATCGCGCGCTCCTCGCTGATCATCCTGCTCTATCGCCGCCACGACACGCCCGCCTGCGGTACCAGCCATCACGCCGAGATCGTCACCGCGATCCGCAAGCGGGACAAGTCGCAGGCACGCGAGCTGATGTTCTCACATCTGACGGAGATCGAGGCCGAGCTGTTCCTGAGAGAGCCGGCCGCGGACGAGCCGCGACTCTCCGACGTGCTTGGCGCCTGAAGGCGGGGATCGCCAAGCCTCCGTGGGGCCAGAGACTCGCGTCAATGCAAGCTTTCATTTTCGGCGGCGAGCTGTCCGTCCTGTGTGATCTCGTATTCGCCGTCTCGCTTCCTCATCCACCCGGACCTGACCATCTCCCGCGCGGTCTGAACAGAGCAGATCGGATGGTTGCCTCCAGGGTGATACAGCCTGTCATTTCGGACAACCAGATGCCCGTAGAGCTGAGCCTGACGCAATGCCTTGCGCATTCCCGGCGAAGGATTTTTCATGTCGCCTCAAGTGCGGGCACGATAAGCGTTGGCTCAAAGCGAGCGACGCGCCGAAAACCCTGCCAAAGCTCTATCACCTCGTGATCTGCCAGTAGCTCCGCTCGCAATTTCGCGGTGGCGTCATCGGCGCACATCAGATCAAAGCGGCCGACGATATGTCCGTCAGGGTCCATGACATAGGCACGATAGTCGATCCACCCCCAAGTTCTCGGCACTCTGAGCTTCAGAAGGTCCAACGAGATGCGCAACTGCTCTAACGATTGTGCGATGTACTCGTCCACAGTGCGGTTCCGAATTTCGGTCGGACTGCGCAGTGGCTCGGAATCGTTGACACGCATGGCACGATCCTCCGGCCAAGGTGAACGATTGGAGAGGTCGTCTGTTCCACGCCGCGGAACCGATTTGACCCTCAGATGATGCCCAAGACGATGAAAAGCCCGACCTCCGCCAACAGAACGAGGCCGGTAATCATCGACATGAAAAATACGTCACCCGGCGACAGGAAATGCATGGCTCGCCTCACCACTTGCGAGCCCCCATCGATAATTCACCTAGGTTAAGAAGGTTTCGGCTCCAGGCATGGCGAGTTTCGCCGACGAGGTTGCGAATGCTCGCGTCTGGGCCGGATTTCACTACCTGTCCTCGACCCGGGTCGATACCGAGATGGGACGGCGGATTGGCGAGCACGCAGTCAACAGCGTGATGCAGCCGATCGTCGCGACCGGATCACGATGCTTCTTCCGCCGCCTGGTGCGAGCGGTTGAACCCACCAGAAAAGATTGCGGCCAGCCATTGGGGGATGGCTGGCCGCGCGCGAACCGGTCTGGGACGGGGAGGGGTGGGGATGTGACCGGGTCGCGTAACTCGTTCCTTGCTGACTACTGATCCTTTGCGCTGGCGGTGGAGACCGCCGGCTTGGTATCGCCGAGCGAGACCCAGACGTTGGGATCGCTCTGCGATTGGCGCTTGACGAAGCGGTAGCCGGTCTCGGTCCAGGCGACGACATTCTCGTTCTGATTGTCGAGAATGAACTCGCCCTTGTCGGTCTTGACCGTCAGCACCGCGTGTCCTTCACCCTTCTTGTCGCGCACGACGGTGATCAGCAGGGCCTCGCGCGGCCATCCGGCGTCGATCAGCATCTTGCGCTTCAACAGCACATAGTCCTCGCAGTCACCGTAACCGTCCGTCGGCAACGACCACTTCTCGATCACGCCCCAGTGCTCCATGTCGGTCAAAGGCTTGATGGTCTCGTTGACCCAGCGATTGACCTTCAGCAGATCGCGCCATGCCGTCTGCGACATCACGATGTCGCGCGGCTGCGACGGACCGCCCTGGCATTGGGCAGCATTGTCGGTACAGAATTCGACCCAGCCGATCGGCGCACGCGTGTTGTCGCCGAGGCTCGCGTAGAGCAGGCGGCCTTCGCCGGCCTGCACCGTCGCGCTGATCCCGAAGAGCATGGCCGCAACCGCCAGCCCTTTCCCCTGTCCCCTGAAGTCGAACATCGTGGCCCCTGTTTCTTGTTGGGACCACAAATCGCACGAAGCTTTTGCGTTGCCGCTAAGTGAGCCAAGTCAAGTCGAGACGAATACAAGTAAAACGAGCGCTGAATGCGATTTAGATTTGAGTAGAACTCGACTAAAATTCGAGAATACTGCAATTGAATAAAATTGTAGGCATTAACGGACGAAGGTCGGGGAACTCAGCGTTTTCGCTCCGCGTGGCCGCCCGCGTTAACCGGCAGCCGCATCCGCGCGAGGTGCGGAAGAGACGGCGTCCGCGCTGCGAAGTCGCCTTTTCCGGCTCGATTGCTGGATTTTTCAAACCGTTGCGCTTTACCGCGCGGTAACGCTCTCTTCGAGAGTCTCGACCGGCTGCTCGTGGACGAACTCGAGCGCGAAGCCATCTTCGAGGTTCCTGACCACGCGGCCCTGGACGCGGCCGAGCATGACCTGCGATTTCAGCGGCGGCCGGTTCTCCGCGGCAATGGCGGCGCCGGACAGCGACAGGTCGATGATGCGGCAGGTCATCTTGGTGCCGTCTTCGAGCGTGAGCACCGCGATCGGGTTGCGCGGCACGATACGGTCGTGGCGGCGATCTTCCGGCAGATTCAGGATGTCGCGGTTGGCGAGCCAGGTGAGCTGGGCGGCGAGCTTGTCGCGCTTGCGCGGCGTTGCCCCGATCGTCATGGCGAACCCGTTGTCGATGATCCGGGTGATCTTGCCCTCGACGCGGCCGATATGGTCGAGATAGGCGACGACACGGTCGCCGACATTGCCGATGCCCGGCGCGAGCAAAGCGAGGCCGCCCGGTGACATGTTGATCACCTGGCAGGGGAATTCACGGCGGTCCGGCAGCATATAGCGGCCGAGCAGATGCACTTTCACCCGCTGGAAACGCCGACGTTCCTCGGCGGCCGGAAGAAATTTTTTGTTCGCCAACGCCATTTTCACTACCCGACCCCCGCCTGGGCGGAGTCCCAACGACCCTAAGGCGCATAGGGTTAACGCGCCGTTAGCGGGATGCCGTTAGCGGGATGCCCTGGGGTGAGGTTGATGTCCTTGGTCAAGCGGCCTCATAGCCTGGATAGAGCGCGCGGCGAAATCCGGGTCCCGCATTCCGATGCGCTCCGTGCGGGCTACGGCTGCTTGGCAGCGCCGTCTGCCTCACATACGCTCCGCATCAGCTCGCGACATTCGACACAAGACGGGCAGCAAGGAAATCGCCATGGAGTCGATCCGCGTATGCACTCACGCCGGGCCGGGCGCTGAACCCGTCATCCGCGCCGTGCCGTGGCCGAAGGTCGGGAAGAAGGCCGCCCTGATCAAGATCGGTGCCTGCGGCGTCTGCGGTACCGACCTGCACATTCTCAGGGGACATTGGCCGAAGCCGCTGCCCTGGCCCTTCACGCTCGGACATGAGCTCGGCGGCGTCATCGTCGAATGCGGCGACGAGTTCACTGAGGATTTCATGAGCAAGCCCCTTCACGTCGGATCAAAGGTGATGATCCCGCCGCTGATGCCCTGCGGCCGCTGCTACTACTGCATCCATTATCCGGCGACGGCCAACAAGTGCCTGACGCCGGTCTATTACGGCCGCTACCTCGGCTTCGACATGGCGCCGCATTTGTGGGGCGGCTGGGCCGAATATGTCTATGTCGATCTCGACATGCTGCCGGGCACCAAGATCTACAAGCTGCCCGACGACATGTCGCTGCGGCTGGGCGCGCTGTCCGAGCCGCTCACGTCCTGCATCCGCGCCTTCAACCGCGCGAGCCGCGCCGGCGGCTTCACCTGGGGCGACACGGTCGTCATCCAGGGGACGGGTCCGATCGGCATTCTCGCGGTCGCGGCTGCCCGGGAGATGGGAGCAGGCCGCGTGATCTGCGTCGGCGCGCCGGAAGAGCCGCGGCTCAAGCTTGCGCGCGAGTTCGGCGCGGAGGCGACGGTGAATATCGATGAGCAGAAGTCACCGCAGGATCGCATCAAGGCCGTGCGCGACATCGTCGGCGGTTTCGGTGCCGATCTCGTGATGGACTGCTCGGGCCATCCTACCGCCGGCCCCGAAGGCATCGAGATGCTGCGCGACGGCGGCACCTATGTCGAGATGGGCCAGTTCACGGATGCCGGATCGATCGAGACCTCATGGCATCGCATCTGCACCAAGGACCTCAACGTGCTCGGCTCCTGGGGCTTTACGGGCAACGATCTGCCGCTCGGCGTCGACATGCTCTACCGCACGGCGGGTAAATATCCGTGGCTGAAGATGCAGACGATCTATCCGTTCACGGAACAGGGCGTCGCGCAGGCGGTGGCGGATGCGATGGCGATGAAGACGGTGAAGTCGACCATCGTGCCGTGGCCGGAACTGCTCGCGTGATTTCCTTGCCCAGAAAGTTCCATCAAGACTCCGCGAGATATCCGCGCGGCGGTGAAACTTAGGTCCAAGTTTCGGCTTTCTCTTCACGGGAGAATGACCGTGAAGCAAATCCTGAAACCAGTCACCTACGTCCTGGCCGCCGTCTACTTTCTGGTGGACGCGGTCTTCATGGCCGTGGCGAGGCCCATATCGCGCTGGCTTGGACGCCATCTGGAATTCAAGCGGTTGCGGGCCTGGATCAGATCGCTGCCGCCTTATCCCTCGCTCGCCTTGTTCTCCGTGCCCGTGATCATCCTGGAACCGATCAAGCCCGTGGCCGCCTATCTGGCCGCAACCGGCCAGGTCTTGAGTGGCGCTGCGGCTTTCCTCGTCGGCGAGTTGCTCAAGCTCGTGCTGGTCGAGCGCCTGTTCCATCTCACGCGCGACAAGCTGATGAGGATTCCAGCCTTCGCCTGGGCCTATACGAGGTTCGTCGAGGCCAAGGCTTGGCTGCAAGAGACCGAAGCCTGGCGTGCCATTCGTGCCTTGAGCCACGCGGCGCGCGACCATGTTGCGCAGGCCAGAGCAAGGCTTGCCGGCAGCTTCAGCAAGCTGGCGACCTTTCGGGACTAGTGTCCGATAGGGCAATCGGCCCTTTAGGCGAGCTTGCGCGGTGCCGCGGTCGCCTTGTTTCCGGTGTTCGGCGTGCCGGTCGGCTCAATCAACAGGAGATGAACCTCTTCATGCGCCACCGGTCGATGGTCGACGCCCCGGGGAACGATATAAAGCTCGCCCGGCTTGAGCGTCACCGTGCGATCGCGCAATTCGATGTCGAGGTTGCCTTTCAGGACGAGAAAGAAGTCGTCGGTGTCATCGTGCTTGTGCCAGTTGAACTCTCCCTTCACCTTCACCACCATCACATCGCAGTCATTGAAGGTGGCGACGGTGCGTGGAGACCAGAACTCCTGGAATGTCGCGAGCTTGTCGGCAAGCGATATCTTCCATGAGTCACCCGTGTTGCGTGCATCTCGTGCAGTGGCGATTTGGGATCGAACTGCCGACGCCACAAGGGGCCGCTCGTAGCTGCCGCGAGCGGGATGCCGGAGGTTGGGTTAGGGAAGCGTAACCCATCACCTCACTCAACGCGCGGAAGCCAAAGAGGTGGGTTACGCCTTCGGCTAACCCACCCTTGTATTAGCCCGATCTCTTATGATGGTGCCGTTCCGTGAGGAATGGCCCAGCCCGGGTGACGGCCCGAGCTGGGTCGCCGTTCGATCGGATCGGTACCCATCGAAGCCTTAAGGGCTGTCCGACGTAGCGAGATCGCGACCGGCACTTCATCGGGACCCGAATGGTTGAACGAACTTGAGGTTCGCATAACAAGGGAGGGATCGACGAAGGTGGGCAAGCATACCACGACCTGTGCCGGGGTCGATACCGGCAAACGGAAGCTTGATGTGGCGATCGAGGGCCGCCGCGAGCAGTTGCAGGTGGAGAACACGTCGGAAGGTCACGAGGCTTTGTTGGCGTGGCTGCGACAGCATCGCGTCAAGCGCATCGGCATCGAGGCGAGCGGCGGTTACGAACAGCCTGTCGTCGCTGAACTGCGACGCAAGCGGTTTGTGGTTGTGGTGTTTCAGCCGGCTCAGGTCCGGGCCTATGCCAAATTCCACTTGCGGCGGGCCAAGAACGATAAGATCGATGCTGCTCTTATCGCAGCTTGCACCGCAGCGGTGCGGAAGATCCATGCCGCTCCCGATCCTCGGTTGCGGCCATTCGCCGAGCAACTGACCATGATCGATCAGATCGGCGAGGATATCGCGCGCCTCAAGAACAGGATCGAGAGCTGCCGCAATGTAGGGATTAACCAGCTCTGGCATGAGGATATCGCGCGTTTGGAACAACGTGAGAAGGCCGCACTCAAGGCTCTGGTCGCCTCGATCTGCAAGCATCCCGACCTTGCCAAGAGGCTTGCGCTGATCAACAGCGTCGACGGCATCGGGCTGCCGACCGCCGTTGCCATCCTGGTGCGTCTGCCTGAGATCGGCCGGATCACACGGGAGCAAGCTGTCGCTCTCGCCGGACTTGCGCCCTATGACGACGACAGCGGCGACCAGGTCGGGGTTCGGCATATTGAAGGCGGACGAAAGCGGCTGCGTCGCGCCCTTTATACCGCTTCACTGGCTGCATCGTTTCGATGGAATCCACAGCTCATCGAGCTCTACCGCAGGCTGACCGCAGCCGGAAAGGAACACAAGCGCGCGCTCGTTGCCTGTGCCAGGAAGATGCTCATCTTTGCCAACACAGTGGTGGCTCGCGGCACGCCATGGTGCGGCGAACCGCCGGTGCGA
This sequence comes from Bradyrhizobium sp. CB82, assembly GCF_029714405.1. Classification (NCBI taxonomy): domain Bacteria; kingdom Pseudomonadati; phylum Pseudomonadota; class Alphaproteobacteria; order Hyphomicrobiales; family Nitrobacteraceae; genus Bradyrhizobium; species Bradyrhizobium sp. CB82. The sequence continues at coordinate 3,626,406 of NZ_CP121650.1, forward strand.
TCCTTCTCTGTTTCTTAGTTGGACCGGGACGAGTTTCTTCGTCCCGACCTACGGCCTCTCACGACGCCGCGCGCAGCGTCCGTCAAGGCTGGCCGTCGCTCGCCAGAACTCACCTTATCTGCCGCCAGGCCACGCCTTGACGGACGCGAGTACGGCGTCATCGTGGCGGGCTCGGATGATCAAAAGGGCGTAGAACACAGCCACCATTTAATGGTTGCTACGAATGCGATCATTCGTTCGAGCTGTAGAATGGCGTCGACCACCGCTCACAAGATCGCCGATCTCGAAGGTGAGGCGCTGATCGTGCCCGAGCCCAAGTCGCGTCCGCACAGCCACGATCTGACGATCAAGCTTTCCACCAGCCGAACGGCACCTTCAGTCCGGCGCCGACGGCAGCCTTTGCAGGAAGTCGTCGAGCGGCGGAGGTGGAGCGTCCAGGGGTGAGCGACACCGTAGCCAAAGACATCCGTGCCTGCGATGAGTACCCGGCAACCCTCCGGAAACAAGCTCATCTTCTCCGCCAGCACGTCCGCGCGCTCTGGCAGATCGGGATGGACGACTGTGGCGATCGCGATGATCGCCGGCATGTCGGAGGGCTCGGCGCGGCGCCACTGTGACTGCACGATGTTCCCGCGCGCCCGAGGCGCGCGCCTATCTCAGCCCCTCATATACCATCAATCCGCGTGCGATCTGCAGCTTGCGGATGGCGCGGGGCAACAGCTTCTCCGGCTGGTGCAGATAGCGCCAGGAGGTGAGGGTGAATTCGCCGAGCGCGCCGTATTCGTCGTCGAACGGAGCGAGCACGCCGGTGACGCTCACCGGGGTATGCGGACGGGCGTTGAAGGGCAGCAGCAAGAGCTCGAGATGCGCGCGGGTGCCGTCCTGCCGCGTTGCGATGAGGCCGGCGATGGCGCCGAGTGTCTCCTCGGCGACGATTGCCGTGATCTCCTCGATCTCGGTGCGGCTTTCGCCCGCAAAGAGCGCGGCAAAGCTCTGATCCTTGAGGTCGCGGCCGGCGAGCGCGCAGACTCGCGTGCCGGCGACGCGGAAAGGAAAGCCGAGCGTCGGCTCGCAGGAGAGGACAAAGATGTCGCCGAGCAGGCCGCGGACGGCGGCCGGATCGATATCGGCGCGATCAGGCGCCCGCGCGGTGCCGCGCTTGTCGTCCCAGTAGGCGAAGAATTCGCGGCTTGACGGATGTTTCATGATTCTACGTTAGCCCCTCGGCCACACGTCATGGGACAGACTTGTCCCACTTCAGTGCACTTCGGGCCCCTTCTTTGTTGTGCAGGAGAGGATTTGCAGCGTCCATGCCGGAGGCGGGTTTTTGGCCCTCGGGGGCAGCTCTTTGCGTCGTTAACGTTAAATTAACGATGGGCTTTAACCCGTTCGCGCGGCTGCTATGGTTTCGGCGGTCGCAAGCTCCGCCGCTTTTCTCCAGGTTCTCGGCGGGGCCTGTACACAAGGCGTCAAACAGTTTGGCCGCGGGCTGCGGGGAGGGTGGGATACTCCTCATTCCTTGCAGGTCCGGGAAGGCCGGCACGGACAGGGAGGGCTTTCCCAGGCCCTCCCTTTTCCTTTTGTGCACTTGCACGGGGTGGGCAAAGGCGACTATCTCCACGCTTGTCGCTCTGCTTACGCCTTGAAGGCAAAAAATCCCTTGGACCCCCCGCCAAATTCCCCGCCGGATGAGCCGGCCGCACTTCAGGACGCGCCGCGCGAGCCGGTTTTGACGCTGCCGGGCGCGCTGACGGCCTACATCGCGCTGCTGGCGGTGATCCATCTGCGGGTCCTGCTGCCGCCGGAGCTCGAAAACTGGACCATTGACGTCTTCGGCTTCATCCCGAAGCGCTACGATTCCTCGTTGCTCAATCTCGCGATCCCCGGCGGCACCGGTGCGAAGGTGTGGACCTTCGTCACCTATTCGCTGCTCCACGCCAATCTCACCCATCTCGGCTTCAATGTGCTGTGGCTGTTGCCGTTCGGAAGCGCGCTCGCACGGCGCCTGGGGCCGGTGCGCTTCTACCTATTCCTGGCGGTGACGGCGGCGGCCGGCGCGCTTGCTCATCTGCTCACCCATGAGCATGCGGTGGCGCCGATGATCGGGGCGTCGGCGTCGGTATCCGGCGCCATGGCGGCCGCGATCCGCTTTGCCTTCGTGCGGGGCAGCTTCCTGTCCTTCAGCCGCAGCGATGCCGACACGGCGGCAAAGGTGCCGGCGTTGCCGCTATCGCGGGCACTGCGCGACGGACGGGTGATAGGCTTTCTCAGCGTGTGGTTCGGCGCCAACATCATCTTCGGCATCGGGGCCATCGGGGTCGATACCGAGGGCGCGACCGTCGCCTGGCAGGCGCATATCGGGGGCTTCTTCGCGGGGCTTCTCTTGTTCTCGCTGTTCGATCCCGTACCGCGCGTACGCCCCGATGCTGCGGATGCGTCATCACAGGACATTTCAGATCGCATCTGAAGCGGCGCTTGCGGGATGGAGCGATTTCATCCATCATCGCATGCGAAGAATGTCGTGATGCGACAAGCCGGTAGCGGCCCTGCTTCGCGCGGCGCCTGGGAATGAAACCCGGCATTGAGACTGTTAGTTGAAGACTCGCGAACAAGACCGGCCCCAAGCTTGGAGGGCAGGGTCGGATTCAGGGAGGCGGCAATGACGGTACGTTCTATCCTCGACACAAAGGGCCACCAGATCACGAGCGTCGAGCCCGACGCGAAGGTATCGGCCACAATCAAGCTGCTGAGCGAGAAGAAGATCGGCGCGGTGCTCGTGATGAGCCAGAACCGGATCGAGGGCATCCTGTCAGAGCGCGACATCGTGCGCGTGCTTGGCGAGCGCGGAGCCGGCGTGCTGGACGAGCCGGTCGCCAATGTCATGACCCGCAAGGTCGTGAGCTGCAAGGATACCGATACGGTCGCCGAGATCATGGAGATGATGACCACGGGCAAGTTCCGCCATCTGCCGGTCATCGACAATGGCAAGGTGGTTGGTTTGATCTCGATCGGCGACGTCGTCAAATGGCGCGTGCGCGAATACGAGGCCGAGCAGGAAGCCCTGCGCGACTACATCAAGACGGCCTGAGCCTTATTCTCTGACTTTCTCGGCGGCCTTGTCGCCCGTTTTGTCGCTCGTCTTGGGCGCGGTGCCTTCCGGCGCCGGCGCCAGCACGTGGATCGCCTCCTGGATGGAGTCGATCGCGCGCTCGGCGGCGCGGACGCCGAAGGCAATCAGATCGTCAGCGCGGTGGAAGTCGAACCAGCCGATCTGGCCGACACGCGGCGTGATCAGCATGTCCGGCGGGTCGCCCGCAAGACGCGCGCGGGTGATGCGGTCCTGCATGATGTTGAACGCATCCACCATCACCGAGGAGATGCCGGGTCGTCCGCCGCCGCCGAAGAACTCGCGCTTCACCGTGCGCTCGGGCGAGAAAAACCTCGGGAAGCGCCGTTTGGCCGTGTCCTTGGCCGCAGCATCCTCGGTTGTCGCCGGCTCGACCGGAGCGGCCATCGCGCCGTGTGAATAGATCGTCGTGGAATGGGTGAAGATGTCGCTGGAAAGATTTGCAGCGATGACGATTTCCGCGCCCAGCGCCCGCGCTGCAGAGACCGGCACCGGGTTCACCAGCGCGCCGTCGACCAGCCAGCGGTCGCCGATCAGTACGGGCGCGAAGATGCCCGGCAGCGCATAGGAAGCGCGCATCGCCTCGACCATGCGGCCGCGTGTCAGCCAGATCTCGTGGCCGGTGCGGACTTCGGTGGCGACGGTGGCAAACTTGATCGACAGATCCTCGATCAGGGTCTGGCCGATCGCCGCCTCCAGCCGGGTCGCGAGCTTCTCGCCGCCGATCAGGCCGGAGCCGTTGAGGCGGATATCGAGATAGGAGAGGATGTTGCGCACGCCCTGGAAGCTGCGCGCCCAATCCTCCAGCGTGTCGAGATGACCGGACGCATAGGCGCCGCCGACCACCGCGCCGATCGAGGTGCCGACCACGACGTTCGGTACGATGCCGTTGGCCAGCAGCGTTTTCAGAATACCGATATGGGCAAAGCCGCGCGCTGCACCGCCCCCGAGCGCAAGGCCGATGACCGGCCGGCGAATGCTGCCGAGCCCCACTTTCTCGCCGTTGGAGCCGTTCGCGCCGCGCCCCTTCAACATATCCAGCACCGAAGATCTCCTACGACCCGACTGACGCCGACCAGACTAGGTACCGCGATCCCGCTCCGCCAGAAACACGGCAAAGCATGGTTTATGCCGCTTTGGGAAGGACGCTGGGCAGGAATATGGCGGTGGCCGATTGCTGCAAAACTAACTAGCTGAGGTTCCGCTTGGTTCCAGAAACAGGTGTTTCCCGGGGTTCCGGTGGCTTGAATTTGCCGCGTTTTCGGTGAAAGCAGGTGAACATGATTTTCGGGGGTGACGGCATCAGACGATGGCGGCGCGGCGGATGGCTGCTGCCAGCCGTTTGGCTTGCCTGTTTCCTCCTTGGCGAGGGCGCCGCTCACGCGCAATTGTTTTCCGACCGCCCGCCGCCGGTGCCGCCGGCCGCCGTACCCGATCCCGGCGCGGCCGTCAGCCTTGCGCCGCCCTCGGGCGCGGCGCCGCCGAGCCTGCCTCCGACGCTGACGCAGCCGGCTTCTCCTACCATCCCGCCCTCGCTCTCGACCGTTCCGCCGGCCGCGCCCATGGGGGCGGCTGCGCCCGGCCAGGCCGTGCTGTCGCTGACCGCGAAATACGGCAAGGACCTGCCGCCGATCACCAGTGGGCTGGTGTGGCGGGTGTTCGCCGACCGTCCCGACGAGAACGGCACGTTCAAGCTGATCCGCGAGGACCGCAACGCCACGCCCAACATCGTGCTGCCACCCGGCAACTACGTCGTGCACGTCGCCTTCGGCCTCGTCAGCGCGGTGCGAACGGTGAGTCTGAAGGCCGAGACGGACCGCGAGGCCTTCGTGCTCCCGGCGGGAGGGCTGCGCATCGAGGGCCGCGTCGGCACCAGCCGCATCCCGCAGAACCAGATCTCGTTCGCGATCTACAAGGGCAGCCAGTTCGAAGGCGGCGAGCGCTCCTCGCTGGTGCCGAACGTCGCCGCCGGCGACGTCGTGCTGCTGCCGGAAGGGACCTACTACATCATCTCCAACTATGGCGACGCCAACTCGGTGGTGCGCTCCGACATCCGCGTTCAGGCGGGCAAGCTCACTGACGTGACCATCACGCACCGCGCCGCCGTGATCACGCTGAAGCTTGTCAGCGACAAGGGCGGCGAGGCGCTCGCCAACACCGCCTGGTCGGTGCTCACTCCCGGCGGCGACGTGATCAAGGAATCGATCGGCGCCTTCCCGCGCGTCGTGCTCTCCGAAGGCGAATACCGCGCCATCGCCAAGAACGAAGGCAAGGTCTATGAGCGTGGCTTCAACGTCGTCAACGGCGTCGATGGCGAAGTCGAGGTCGTCGCGCGCTGATCATCTCCGATAACGAGCGCCTCGACCAACACGGGGAAGGTAAGCGCCGGCTTGGGCACCACCTTCGTCCAGAGCGATTTCCCAACATCGTGCCGCGCTTCTCATCCAGCGCACGAAAGGCCAGCCAGGCTCTCGTCGACCTCTGCGTCGCGCGCGCGAAAGCCAAGGCTGTGGGGCCAGCGCATTTTGCAGGCGCGAGTCGGCCGCTGAGGCTCGCCATGGGATTGATCGGTGAGTCTCTGCTTACCGGCCATTCCGCCTTGTGTTTCCGGCGAGTGCACTACCAATCCGTCTTCAGGCGCAAGGCCTGGGGAAACACCGCACCTGCAGCGCAATTCCGATAATCAATTTTGTTCTCTTTCGCTCCTGCTGCGTTATATGTCGGGCATCCGTCCAACGGGCCGGATGCGCGGGACTTGTGTCTTTCGCCCCGCGTGGCCGGCAACGAGCAGGGGGCGCAGCCCGTCGGCATGTTCGAAGTGGTCCTCACGAGGCGCAAGCGGTTTGGCTGGCGGTGGCAGGTTTGCGACCAGTCGGGCAAAGTGTTTGCCGATGGATACGAGCGCACCCGTCCGGCAGCCAAGTATCAGGGTGAGCGCGCGCTCTTCTTCCTGCTGTCCCAGGCTTATCTGAACAACCGGTCCGCAGCTTCGAGCGGGGACTGACGAGCGTGACGCGGTCCCCGCGAAGACGCCGGAAGGCGGCGATCGACGTTTGCCGTCGAGGAGATCCCGTAGGGCGAGCCACCGGGTCCGCGCGTCCGCGCGTAGCGCGGCCCGATGACAGGCTCCGCGAAGCAATCCAGGATCTTCGCGCGGGGACGGTTTGGAAAAATCGAGAGCGAGACGAAACTGTCACAGTCTCTAACGCGCCCTGCGGCGGGATATCTTTTACATACCGTTAAGTCGGCCTGCATTGGATGCCACGTCAGGAGTGCGTGGGGAACGTTATGACTGCCGCGAAGAAGACGCCGGGAAAACCGGCCGCCGAAACGTTCGACGACATCCCGGTGCTTCAACGCAAATGGCGCACCGCCCTTCGCCCGGGCGAACGGCTGCCGCGCTATGAAGATGTGATGCTGGGGAGCCTCTGACGGCTTGCCGACCACATCGCGCTGCTCAGACATGACGGCACGCTCGAACTGTCGCGCAGTGGGCGCTACGTGCAGACATGGCTTGGTGACGAGCGCTGGGACATCTCGGTTGCCGCGCTCGCTCCGGATTGCGCTATTGCGCTGATCGAGGCCGCAGCGAATGCGCTCGACAACGGCCGGCCGCATCTCGCAAACGCGCATTGCGTCCGCGACGGCATGGTCAGGACCTACGACGTGCTGGCACTGCCGACCGCCTCGCGCTGGGGCACCACGCTGATCGGCGCCTACATCAACGAGCGCGGCACGCAATATAATCTGCTTGATGCGATCTTCTCCGCGACCGACGATGCGGTCGTGTCACTGGCGACGCTGCGCGACGCCAATGGACGGCCGTTCGATTTCCAGGTCGTGCACCACAACAAGAGCGCCGAACTGATCCTGAAGGTTCCGAGCGGCAACCTGCTGTGGCGCCGCCTCGGGGATGGCGGCAATTTGCTGGCATCGCCCGATGTCCGGGAACTTCTGCTTGCGGTGGTCTCTGGCGGCCGCGGTGTGCAACTCGAGATCGAGACCGACGGCCGCTATCTTCGGCTCAGCGCCACCGTCTTTGCCGACGTGGTCTCACTAACGATGTCCGATGTTACTGCGCTGAAGCGGCGTGACGCCTCGTTCCGGCTCCTGTTCGACAACAACCCGATGCCGATGTGGGTGTTCGACGCGGAGACCAAGCAATTCCTCAGCGTCAATGACGCGGCGGTCCAGCATTACGGCTATAGCCGCGCCACCTTCCTGCGCATGAGCCTGCCGGAGATCTGGCCGCAGGACGAATGGGACAGCCAAAACGAGGCGCTCGAACGCATCGGCGACACCTATCGCTCCTCTCGCAGCTGGCGGCACCTGCGCGCCGATGGCAGCGAGATCGAGGTCCTGACCTTCGGCCGCCGCGTCACGTTCGAAGGCCGCGATGGCTATCTGGTCGCGGTGGTCGACATCACCGAGCGGCGGAAGGCCGAGGCGCGCATCGCCTACATGGCCCATCATGACGGGCTCACCAATCTGCCGAACCGAGAATATTTCCAGGAGCGCCTGAAGCAGGCGCTGGACCAGGCCGGCGGCAGGCGGGTCGGCGTGCTCTGCATCGACCTCGACCTGTTCAAGAACATCAACGACTCCTTCGGTCATCCCATGGGCGACCGCCTGCTCAAGGAGGTCGCCGAACGTCTGCGCACCGCGATCCGCGGCGCCCATCTCGCCGCGCGGCTCGGCGGCGACGAGTTTGCGGTGATCCTGGCCGCCGACGTCTCCCCGAACGAAGCCAGCGCCTGCGCGAGCCTGCTGATCGAGATGTTGAGCGCGCCTTACGAGATCGACGGCCTGGAACTGGTAATCGGCGCCAGCATCGGGATCGCGCTCTCGCCCGGTGATGGTTTGACGTCCGAGGATTTGATGCGCAATGTCGACATGGCGCTCTACCGGGCGAAATCGGATGGCGGCGGTGTGCACCATTTCTTCGAGAAGGAGATGGATCTCCAGGCGCAGAAGCGGAGGGACATGGAGCTGGATCTGCGGCACGCTTTTGCCAATGGCGAGTTCGAGCTGCACTACCAGCCGCTGGTCGCGATCGCCTCCGATCGCATCTCCGGCTTCGAATCCCTGTTGCGCTGGCGACATCCCGAAAAGGGCATGGTCTCGCCGGCCGAGTTCATTCCGGTCGCCGAGGACATCGGGCTGATTACCCAGCTCGGCGAGTGGGTGCTGCGCGAAGCCTGCAGCGAGGCGGTGAAATGGCCTGTCGACATCAAGGTCGCGGTCAACCTGTCGCCTGCTCAATTCCGCAGCCGCAACCTGGTCCAGGTCGTGATCTCGGCGCTGGCGCAATCGGGCTTGTCGCCGAAACGGCTCGAGCTCGAGATCACCGAGTCGATCTTCCTTGCCGAGACGGATGCCAATCTCGCGACCCTGCATCAGCTCCGCGAGCTCGGTGTGGGCATCTCCATGGACGATTTCGGTACCGGCTATTCGAGCCTGAGCTATCTGCGCAGCTTCCCCTTCGACAAGATCAAGATCGATCGCTCCTTCGTCAAAGACCTCGCGCAGCGGCCCGATTGCGTCGCGATCGTGCGTGCGATCTCAGGATTGGGGCGCAGCCTCAACATCACTACGACCGCGGAAGGCGTGGAGACCGAGGATCAGCTCGACTGGTTGCGCGCCGAGGGCTGCAACGAGGTGCAAGGCTTCCTGTTCAGCGCGGCGTGTCCCGCCGGCGAGATCGCGCAGCTGCTGACCAAGTTCGGACAGCGCGCCTCACGGGCGCCGTAGCCCGGGAGGGTAGGCGTCGTAGACGAGGGCCTTGAAGGCGGGCGTGATGCGGCCGCGCTCGGTCTGGGTCTGCTGCATCATGACGTAGATCATGTCGAGCTTGGGATCGACGCCGAAGTAGGTGCCGCTGCCGGAATCCCACTTCAGTTCGCCGATCGAGCCCGGCGGCGGCGGTTTGGCATCGCCGGGATCGGTGCGCACCGCAAGGCCGTAGCCATAGCCGAAGCCGTCGCCCGGGAAATAAAAATAGTCGCGGTCAACGCCCGAGCCCGGCCCGATGTGATCCGTCGTCATGTCCTTGAAGGCAGCGGGGCTCAGATAGCGCCTGCCGTCGAGCTCGCCGCCGTTGAGCAGCATCTGCGCAAACCGCCCGTAGTCGGTAATGGTCGAGAGCAGGCCGCCGCCGCCGGATTCCCATTCGGGATGCGCGAGACGATCACGCTCGGCGTCGAGCAGGATGGTGTCGTTCGGCAGCGGCCTTGCCATCCGCTTGAACTCGTCGGGCGTCGTCAGCACGAATTTGGTGCTGGTCATGCCGAGCGGATCGAGCACGTTCTGCTTGAGATACTCGTAGAGCGTCTGCCCCGAGATCACCTCGATGACCCGGCCGAGCACGTCGGTGGAATGGCCATAACGCCAGAGCGTGCCGGGCTGACGTGCAAGCGGCAGTCGAGCGATGCGCTCGGCAAACTCGCGGTTGTCGAATTGGCCGGCGAAGATCATCGCGTTATGATAGGCCTGCTCGACCCATTTGCCGCCGATGTAATCGTAGCTGATGCCGGAGGTGTGACGCATCAGGTCCTGGATGGTAACAGGACGGTTGGGCGGCACCATGTCGAGGGACAGCGTGCCGTCGGGATTGGTGACTTCCAATCCAACCTTGGTATCGGCGAAGGAGGGAATGTACTTCGAGACCGGATTGGCGAGCGCGAGCTTGCCGGTGTCGATCAGCATCATCGCCCCTAGGCTCGTGATCGGCTTGGTCATGGAGTGGATGGCGAAGATCGTGTCCGGCGTCATTGGCTGGGCGATACGGACGTCGCGCACGCCAAAGGTCTTCAGATAAAGCGGCTTGCCATGCTGCTGGACCAGGATGACCGCACCCGGCAGCCGGCGGGCCGCGACCTCGTTGTCGAAGAATGCCGTGATGCGCTCGAGCTGGTCGGGCGAGGGCGCGGGGGCGTCGTTCGCGCGGCTGCGCACGGCGGTGCCGGCGAGCAGCGCTGCGCCGGCGAGGAACGTTCGTCGTGTGGTGGTCATGGCGGGAGCCCGCGCAGCGTCAGGCGGCGGCGTAGGCGTGAGCAAGCTTCACTTCGGTATCCTGCCCGGCCGGCGCAGCAAGATCAAAGCCGGAAGTCGCGTGGTCCGTCAACTCCGAGAAGTCGACTAGACTAAAGCGCGATGAGATCGGGATCAATCGTTATCGTGCTTTAGGTCTTTGTTTGCGCACGATCTTTTCGGAAAACCGCTGCACACTTGCGCTAGTAACGCGGCCCTTCGGGTCCGGATCTGCGCTAGAACCGCGTCACGATCTCCGAAAGTGCCGGCCGCGGGCGGTCTTCGGTCGGCTTGGTCGGCCTGCCAATGTGCACGAAGGCAGCGAGCTTCTCGTCCGGCTTCAGGCCGAGCCCTTCCAGCACGTCGCGGTCGAAGGCGAACCAGCCGGTGAGCCAGCACGCGCCGTAGCCGAGCGCAGTCGCGGCCGTGACGATGTTCATGGCACTGGCGCCGGCCGACAATTCCTGCTCCCAGGCCGGCACCTTCGGATGCGGCTTGGTAAAGCTGACGATCCCGATGACGAGCGGCGCGTCAGTGAGCCGCTTCTTTTCGACCTCGATGTCGGCCGCCGGCGCGCCCGGATTCTTGCGCGCGAACACGCGCGCGATCACTTCGCCGGCGCGCGCGCGGGCCTCGCCCTCGAAGACAATGAAGCGCCAGGGCGTGAGCTTGCCGTGATCCGGCACCCGCGCGCCGATGGTCAGGATCGTTTCTAGCTCGGACGGCGAGGGGCCGGGCCCCGCCATCTCGCGCGGCTTGACGGAACGGCGGGTCCTCAGAAGTTCGATGGCGTCGGGCACGGAAGTTCCCTCTTCGGCTGGTCGTCGGGCATGCCTACCCGAGATAGGCATGCATGCCCGCAACCGAAAGCGAGTTTAGACCGATTTCAGCGATCAGACCGTGGCCCGCGCCCGCTCGACGTCGGGCGGGGTCGCCTCGTCGACGAGCGCAGCCAGCGCCTCGGTCGTCGGCATCACCTTCTGGCCGTCGCTGCCGAGCCGGCGGACGGAGACCGAATGCGTCTCGGCCTCCTTCTTGCCGACCACGAGCAGCGCCGGGATCTTGGCCAGCGAGTGCTCGCGGACCTTGTAGTTGATCTTCTCGTTGCGCAGGTCGATCTCGACCCGCAGGCCGGCGCGGCGTGCCAGCTCCACCACCTGCTTGGCGTATTCGTCCGCTTCCGAGGTGATGGTCGTGACCACCACCTGCACCGGCGAGAGCCAGAGCGGGAAGTTGCCTGCATAGTGCTCGATCAGAATGCCGATATAGCGCTCCATCGAGCCGCAGATCGCGCGGTGCACCATCACCGGCGGTTTCTTGCCGCCGTCATGGTCGATATAGAACGCGCCGAACCGCTCCGGCAGGTTGAAGTCGACCTGCGTGGTGCCGCACTGCCAGTCGCGGCCGATGGCGTCGCGCAGCACGTATTCGAACTTCGGCCCGTAGAACGCGCCTTCGCCGGGATTGATCTCGGTCTTGATGTGGTTGTTCTGCGACTGGATCTCGCGCAGCACCGTTGCCATCACGCGCTCGGCATGATCCCACATCGCATCGGTGCCGACGCGCTTGTCGGGGCGGGTCGACAGCTTGACGGTGAGGTCGCCGGTGAAGCCGAAATCGGCATAAGTTGACAGGATCAGGTCGTTGATCTTCAGACACTCGTCGGCGAGCTGATCCTCGGTGCAGAAGATATGCGCATCGTCCTGGGTGAAGCCGCGCACACGCATCAGGCCGTGCATGGCGCCGGACGGCTCGTAGCGATGCACCACGCCGAACTCGGCGAGCCGCAGCGGCAGGTCGCGATAGCTCTTCAGGCCGTGCTTGAAGATCTGCACGTGGCCGGGGCAGTTCATCGGCTTCAGCGCGAACCAGCGCTTGTCCTCGGCCTCGTCGCCGGCGGACTGCGCCGCGAACATGTTCTCGCGATACCAGCCCCAATGGCCGGAGGTTTCCCACAGCACCTTGTCGAGGATCTGCGGGGCGTTGACCTCGCTGTAGTCGCCGGTCAGGCGTCGCCGCATGTAGGCGATGAGCTGCTGGAAGATGGTCCAGCCCTTGGGGTGCCAGAACACCACGCCCGGACCTTCCTCCTGGAAGTGGAAGAGGTCGAGTTCGCGCCCGAGCTTGCGATGGTCGCGCTTCTCGGCTTCCTCGATCTGCTTGAGGTAAGCGTCGAGGTCCTCCTGCTTGGCGAAGGCGGTGCCGTAGATGCGGGTCAGCATCGGGTTGTTGGAATCGCCGCGCCAATAGGCGCCCGCCACCTTCATCAATTTGAAGGCGTTGCCGATCTTGCCGGTCGAGGTCATATGAGGGCCGCGGCACAGATCGAACCAGTCGCCCTGGAAATAGATCTTGATCGGCTCACTGCCGGGAATGGCGTCGACCAGCTCGACCTTGAAGGCCTCGCCCTTGTCGCGGAACACCTGCTTGGTCTTCTCGCGGTCCCAGACTTCCTTGGTGAAGGGTTTGTCGCGCGCGATGATCTCGCGCATCTTCTTCTCGATCGCGGCAAAATCTTCCGGGGTGAACGGCTCGTTGCGGAAGAAGTCGTAGTAGAAGCCGTTCTCGATCACCGGACCGATGGTGACCTGAGTGCCCGGCCAGAGCGTTTGCACGGCTTCCGCCAGCACGTGCGCGGCGTCATGCCGGATCAATTCCAGCGCGCGGGGATCGTCGCGGCCCACGAACTCGATCTTGGCATCAGACTCGATGGGATCATTGAGGTCGGCGAGCGCGCCGTCGAGCGCCATCGCCACGGTGCGCTTGGCGAGCGACGGCGAGATGCCCTTGGCGATGTCGAGGCCGGTAATGCCCTTGTCGAATTGGCGATTGGCGCCGTCGGGGAAGGTGAGGGTAACCTTGGCGGCCGGGGTCACGGGCTTCAAATTGCTGAGGCTGTACTGGAAGCCGGATTCGGACTTGTGGTCGTCGGACATGGGTATTTCTCCTGAAGCTCACTCCTGCGAACGAGCGCAGGTAAGCGGGAACGAGCCGGTATATCAGGCGATTCGGCCTGCGCAATCGGGCAAAACGAGGAAATTGCCCGCAAACATCCCGTTTCGAAGCCCGGCGCCGGACGCGATCTCGACGTTGCATGCGTCCACAGGTTGTTGTTTCATGGGCTTATCGGGGATGGATTACCGGTTTTGGGGTTGGTTGCTTCGTGACGTTCGCTGGATTGACTTGGGTTGGATTGACTTGGGTTGGATTGACTTGGGTTGGATTGACTTGGGTTGGATTGACTTGGGTTGGATTGACTTGGGTTGGATTGACTTGGGTTGGATCGACTTGCCTCAGGGAAGGCGCCGGCATCGTCCTGGTCACATTTCTGACAATGGTCGGCGGGCCGACGTCCGCTCCTGCCTGGGCCGCGCCGGTCGCGGGCCGAGTCTCGCAGCCCCTGTGACATCCCAACTACGTCAGCCGTTGCCGGCACGCCCGATGCCACCAATGCGGCCAAAGATACCGCCGACCTCGCAACGGCCGATCACGTTCTATGTCGTCAAAGGAAGGCCCGATGCCTGCGGCCGCGGTTGCGACCGCTGGATCGCTGCTGAAGGCACGATCGACGCCGGAGCCGCACCGCGGTTTCGCAGATTCCTGCACAAGGTCCCCGATCGTGGCCTGCCGATCTATTTCTCCTCGCCCGGTGGAAATCTGGATCAGGCCGTGGCGATGGGCGCCATGCTCCGGGAGCGGTCCGCAGTGGCGCGGGTCGGGCGCACGGAGGCGGAGGAGTGTGGCTTCGAGGCCCAGGACAGCGACGTCTGTCTGAAGCTGAAGGCCTCGGGGCGCGAATTGCGCGGCGACCTCTCCACCCGAGGGGTCGTTTGCGCCTCGGCCTGTCCCTATCTGATCCTGGGCGCTGCGATACGGGAGATCGCTCCGGATGCCGTGCTCGGGGTGCACTCGCCCAAGGTCGTGACCTTCTTCCGTATCGAGACGCCGACAGCGGAAATGCGCGCAGCAGCGAACAAGCGAGGCCTCGACCGGGCCGATCAGCTGCTGACGAACTACATCACCAGGATGGGTGGCGACCTCGGTCTGCTCAGGCTCGCCGACACCGTGAGATATGAAGACATGCACGTGCTTACGCGCGACGAGATCGCGCGATTCGGCATCGATCGACGAGGGCACGTTGAGACGCCGTGGCTGTTTGAGTTCAGCACGCGAAGCATGGTGCAGAAGATCGTCGCCGAGCGGAATGACACCGACAAATCCTTTCGCTTGTTTGCCTGGCGCCTGACATGCTTCGATCTCGATCGTTTCGCACTCGAGTTCCGGCGTCCGGCGGCGTCCGCGGCCAGCCCCGCCTCGGTTCGCGTGGCGCTGGGAAGCGCAAATTCGCTCGCGCTCAGCTCGAGTCCCGTCACGCTGCAGGGATTTGAGTTCTGGGGCACGCAATTCAGGAGGGCCACGCTGCTTTCGCTGTCGGATGCGCCACACTTCGATTTCACGGAGGCGGCGCAGGGCCCGGACGGCGTCGGGCCTTCCCGCACCAGCCGGCTCTCGAACGAGGGGTTGGCCCCTGCACTCGACCGGCTGCTGGCCACCTGCGCACCGGCGAAGGTGAACACGGCCGGAGCGCGCAGCGACATTGTGGATCCGGCGAAATAGAGATCCGCCGAAATAGATTTGATCGGCCCTTCCATGCCGTGCCGTTGCTGCCTACATGCGCCTGCATGAAATCCGATCTCGCCGCCGGCCGTTTCGCGCCTACCGCCCTGATGCTTGGAAACGTCGTCACCGGCTGCTCGGTGCTGGCGCCGGCCGGAATGCTCCCCGAATTGTCCTCAGGACTGGACATCACCATCCGCACTGCGGGCCTTCTGATCACCTTCGGCGCCATCACGCTCTGCATCGGCTCGCCGCTGACGGCGTGGCTGACCAGCCGGATCGAGCGGCGCATGCTGCTCACCACAACGCTCGCGCTTCTTGCCGTCGGCAATATCGGCTCGGCCCTCGCACCCGACTATGCGAGCCTGCTCGCCATTCGCCTGGTGATGCTCGCGATCGGCGCGCTCTATACCCCGCAGGCCGCCGGCACTGCGGCGATCATCGTGCCGGTTGAAAAGCGCGGCAGCACGATCGCCTATGTGTTTCTCGGATGGTCGATTGCCGCGGCCGTCGGGCTGCCGCTAATCACCTTCATCGCAAGCCGCTACGGGTGGCGGGCATCCTACGGCGCGATTGGCGGGCTTGGCTGCCTCAGCTTCCTCCTGTTGCTATGGCGCATGCCGGTGGGGCTGAAGGGTACGCCGGTCGATTTGAAGACCTGGCGCGAAGTCGGGCGCAATCGCACCATCGTGCTGCTGCTTGCGATTACCATGCTGCAGATGTCCGGGCAGTTCGTGATCTTCACCTTCATGGGGCCGCTCCTGAAGAAGCTGACGGATGCCAGTCCCGATACGATCGGTCTGGTCTTCGGCATCTACGGTGTCTGCGGCTTTCTCGGCCTCCTCATTGCCACGCGCATCGTCGACACCTGGGGGCCCTACAGGACATCCGTTCTGTTCACGTGCCTGTTGCTCGCGGGCGTCGCCGGATGGACGCTGGGCGCCGGCAATCTTGCACTGATGATCCTCTCGGTCGCGATCTGGGGGCTGGGCTTTGCCTCGACCAACTCGATGCAGCAGGTGCGCCTGGTCGCGGCCGCGCCGTCGCTGGCGCCGGTTACCGTTTCGCTCAACACGTCCGTGCTCTATATCGGGCAGGCCGTGGGCTCTGCAGCGGGCGGGGCCTTGTTCGCGCGCGATCTCTTGCACACGATCGGCTTCGTGGCGGCCGGCTTCGTCGTCCTCGCACTTGCCGTTGTTGGGCTAACCCGGCCCCGGCCGGCCGTGGCGACGGTCGCAGCATAATAGTGCAAAGCCCTCACATCCGGCTTTTCCCCTCAGTGGACGCTTGGCAAACAGCGCAGGACGGCGCTAGAAGGCGAGGGTTGGGGACCAACGAGAGCTGACTGAGATGAGGATGATTCTGGCGCTTGTCGCGGTGCTGTATTCGGCCGCCGCTTTTGCGCAAACCGACACGCCGATGGTCGGCGACAAGCCGCTGGTGCAGGTCAAGCCCAAGGGGGGCGGCAAGGGGACCAAGGAGGCGGCGGCCAAGGGCAAACCCGAGGCTGCCGCGCCCAAGGGCAAGCCGCAGTCCACCGCGGTCAAGCTCCAGGCCTGCCTCGACATCGACGATGGTACCAAGGATCGGCTCAACTGCTACGACGGGGTGATCCCGCCGCAGCCGAAGCCGAAGCCCGCGAAGGCGAAGGGCGTTGCCGATTGCCGCTTCTTCAAGGAAGAGGACGAGCGCCTGGCCTGCTTCAACGGCTTTGCGGAAAGCATTCCGAAGCTGCCCAAGAACTGATTGTCCGAACGACACCTTGGAGACAGCACAGACGCATGACGGCGGGTGCAGCTATCGTCGATGCTAGCGGCTCGATGAGGATGGCGCACCTGCGGCCACGCGTGTCAGCGCCAGCGATGGTGTTGCCGACATCTTGACCAGCACGTCCTTGAGCGGATTTTGCGTCCAGGCGCGGGTCACGTAGTCGCGATGCCTGATGCCGTCGCCGGTCTCGACGAACACCACGCTGCCGGGACGCAGGGGACCATCCATGTCCTCCGAGACGCTGATGCCCTTTTGTCGGAGCATGCTCATCAGCTCGCGATCGCGCCGCGCGGTGTAGTGCGTGTAGGAGCTGACGAAGAAGCCGGAGCGGTGACTTTCGATCCACGAGGCGAACTTGTCGAGCTCGCCATAGACCGCGTCGAGTAGCACGACGCCGCGAACGCGGTCGCTGATGCCGCCGACCTCGAGGCTCCAGGCGGTCGGCAGAAATCCGCCGCTATAACCGACGATGACGATCGGCATGTTGGCGAAGGCGCGCGCGCTGCCGGGATCGCCATAGAGACGAGCGAGATGCTCGCTGGATTCCGCCATGAAGCGCTTGAGCCCGCCGGGCTGCCAGAACTTGCCGGCGCTGGAATCGGCGGCGTCGACCGCCATCTGCGGTGCAAGCAGCACGGCGTTGGCGCCGGAGTCGGAGATCTGCTGCGGCACCAATTGCCGGTCGCGCACGTCGCGCTCCAGAGTCGCGCCGTTGCCGTGGAAGAACACCACGATCACGCCGGGCTTGCGCACGTCGAAATGCTCGGGCACATGCACGAGCACGCGGCTGTCATTGTAGGTCTCGTCCTGCCAGAACACGCGTCCCGAAGAGCTGCGGTGGCCGCGGCGATCGCCCTGGGAGATGTTGAGGAAGGGTGTATCGGAGGCGGGATTGTTGCCGAAATAGGGAAAAGCGGACGATTTCATGCTGACGAGCGTCGTCAGGTCGTCGCGTTGCGGACGCTGATAGGGCACCTGCGGCTCGAGCGAGGCGACCTTGTAGGGCGCCGGCTCCGCCTGCTGCGCCGCGCGTTTGGGCGAAAAGTCCGACATCTGCCGCTGCAGGAAGCTCTCGCTCGCGGTGGGGAAGCGCTCCTTGAACTGCGGCGCCGGGAAGCGATCCTCGAATGTGTCGCCGCTCGCGACCTGGCGGTCCGTCTTGGCGATGACCTGAGTGTTGGCTTGGGAGTTCGCGGCGAGCGTCGTCGGGTTGGGGGCTTGGCCGCAATGAACCAGTGTCAGCGAGAGCGGCACAAAGACGAAGGCGAGGCCGATCCGGCAGGCAAGTCGGAGCGCGCGACGATGCATGCCGGGCGATCTCGCCCGGTCAGCAACCATGGCTGTTTCGACTCTCGGATCGGCCCCGACCATCCACCCACTAACCCCAAGGCAATCGGCTATCTTGAGCTAATTGAGCCGACTGGTGTTTAGGCGACGTTAAGCTTCCGGAGAAAAGTCCCCACATCCGGAACGCTCAAAAGGACCACGCAATCGTGTCGTGATTGTGGGGAGGGCGAGGGCGAGCCGGCCTTCACGGCACGGGAGCAGGTTTATCGCCCGCAAGCGAGCATATGTGGTGCGAAAATACCGCCTTCGCTTGCCTCATTTAACCCGTGTTAACCCTGCTTGAATTGACTGGACCAATCTGCACGATGCTTGGGAGAGGCGCGAGGCCTCAGCTAAGGACGGCGATGACGGCATCAGATGCGGGAAGCCCGGCGTGGACGGGCCGGCGTCTCGGAAGCGAGTCCGGCGTTTCCGTCCTGGTGGCGACCGCGATCGTCGTCGCCGACATGGTCGGCGTCGGGGTGTTCACGAGCCTCGGCTTCCAGGTCAAGGATATCCCGTCCGGCTTCTCGATCCTGCTGCTCTGGACGGTCGGCGGCATCGTCGCACTGTGCGGCGTATTTTCCTACAGCGAACTCGGGGCGATGTTCCCGCGCTCGAGCGGCGAGTACAATTTTCTCGGCCGCGCCTATCATCCCGGATTCGGTTTTCTGGCCGGCTGGGTCTCGGCGACCGTCGGCTTTGCCGCGCCGGTCGCGCTCGCGGCGATGGCCTTCGGCCAATATGCAAAGTCGGTCATTCCGACGTTGCCGCCGATCCCGCTTGCTATCGGTGTGGTGTGGCTGGTGTCGATCGTGCAGCTCACCGGCGTCAAACACTCCTCGACCTTCCAGCTCGTCTCGACGATTCTGAAAGTCATTCTGATCCTGGGTTTCCTGGTCGCGGGCTTTGCGATCGGCGTACGACAGCCGGTGTCGTTCATGCCGGCGGCGGGCGACTTCGGCCACGTCACCAGCGCGCCCTTCGCGATCGGGCTCGTCTTCGTGATGTACTCCTTCTCCGGCTGGAACGCGGCGACCTACATCATCGGCGAGCTGCACATGCCGCAGCAGAGCCTGCCGCGCGCGCTGCTTGCAGGCACGCTGATCGTGATGCTGCTCTATGTGGCGCTGAACGCGGTATTTCTCTACGCAACCCCGATGGACAAGCTCGCCGGCCAGCTCGAGGTCGCGAGCATCAGCGGCGCCGCCATCTTCGGCGACCTCGGCGGCCGCATCGTCGGCACCATGATCTGCATCGGTCTGATCTCCTCCATCAGCGCGATGATGTGGATCGGTCCGCGCGTCATGATGACGATGGGCGAGGACATTCCTGCGCTCCGCGTGTTTTCCCGGAAATCGGCGAGCGGCGCGCCGGCCTATGCGATCCTGTTTCAGCTCGCGGTCGCCAACCTGCTGCTCTTCACGCGCAGCTTCGAGGCCGTGCTCGACTTCATCCAGTTCGCGCTGTTGTTCTGCTCGTTCTTCACCGTGCTCGGGGTGATCAAGCTGCGCTTTACCGATCCCGCTCTGCCGCGGCCCTACCGCGCCTGGGGGTACCCGGTCACGCCGGTGGTGTTCCTGCTGGTGACCGCCTTCATGATGTACTATCTGTTGAACGAGCGGCCGGTTCAGTCGCTGTCGAGTATGCTGATCATGCTCTCGGGCCTGTTGATCTACGCCATTTTCCGCAGAAGGCCGGACGCCGCTGCAACCTCACGCCATCGCGAATAGACGTGTTTCGACCCATGAAGATTGCGGCCGTTGCCTTCACCTTGTTGTTCGCGGTCGTGACTCCCGCACGTGCGGCCGGCACCGTGACGGCCGACGATACGGCGCGCTTCCTCGCGGGCATGCAGCCATCCGCGGAGTCTCCGCTTGTGGCGCTGACCAGGGATCCATCCTGGCAACGCCACGCAAAATTCTTCGACGGTGCGTTCGCCCAGCTCGAGCAGCGGCAGCTTTCCAGGATCCGCGCCTGGTCGGAGGTCAATCTGGCCGCGCCCCGGCCGACCATGTTCTACATGTTCTCGGGGCCGGATTTCCTCTACGCCGACGCGTTCTATTCCAAGGCAAGCACCTACGTGCTTGGCGCGCTCGAGCCGGTCGGCAACGTTCCCGACCTGACGCGCGTGCCGCGCGGCGCGATTGCGCCCGCGCTTTATAATGTGGAGCAGTCGCTGAGCTCGATCCTCAGCTTCAGCTTCTTCATCACCAAGCATATGAAGGTCGACCTGCGCATCAACGAGGTCAACGGCACCTTGCCGATCCTCTACGTCTTCCTGGCGCGTTCGGGGAAGACCATCCGCAACGTCGAGATGATCTCGATTGACGACAAGGGCGGGCTGCACATGGCGAGCGAAAACGCAGGTCCGAACGCCACGCACGGCGTGCGCATCACCTTCGCCGGCAGCGACGGCGCGGCTCGGACGCTGTATTACTTCTCGACCGATCTCTCCAATCCCGGCGCGCGCGCGGCCGGCTTCCTGAAGTTCTGCGAAACGCTCGGACCCGGCAACAGCCTGCTCAAGAGCGCGTCGTATCTCCTGCACGCCGGCAACTTCACGATGGTGCGCGACTGGCTGCTCGCCAACAGCGCCACGATCATCCAGGACGATTCCGGCATTCCGCTCGCGAACTACAATGCGCGGCAATGGCGGTTCTTCCCGTTCGGGCGCTACCTCGGCCCGATTGCGGAATTTCCCGGCCGATATCAGGAACGCTATGCCGAGCTCTTCTCGAGCGCCCAGCCGATCGATTTCGGCATCGGCTATCGCTGGCGCATGAATGAATCGAACCTGCTGCTGTCGGTGAAGGTGCCGGGAAGCGAGACCATGCCGGCCGAGACCACCTCGTCGGCCGAACCGACGCCAAAGCCCGTGCGTCCCAGACGGCCGCGTCCGCCCGAGCCGATCCCGCCGCCGCCCGGACGCTTCTTCTGGTTTCGCTAGCTACCAGTGAACGCTCTGGCTCGGAACGATGAAGGCCGTCGTGCTTGGCGGAGTTGCGAGGCTTGTTGCCAGGTACCAACCGGAGCCGAGGACGAGGGCGAGCAGCGCGATGATGGCGAGGAGGTCGATGGTCCTGCGGTCGTGACCGTGGGGGCTGATTTTCCAGCGCATTGTTGTTTCCTCCCGATGGGAGCGTCACAACACACCAACGCAATCGTAGCGTTCGCGGTTCCGCGCACGTCAGAGTTGCGCGGTACGCTTGGAAGTGCTGGATTGAGATCAGGATGCGTTGACGCCGCGCCAGCGTCCGTAGCGCCAGGGCAGATACCAGCGTGCGCCTTGCGGGGCCGTCAGTGGCACGTTGTCGATGCCTGATGTTCCGAACGGGTGGCAACGCAACAGCCGCGCAAGCGTCATCCAGCCCCCGGCCCAGAGCCCGAAACGTTCGATCGCCTCGTCGCCATAAACGGAGCAGGTCGGCAAGTGCCGGCAGTTGTAGCCGACCAGCGGCGAGAGCGTGTGCCGGTACAGCCAGATCAGCCCACGCCCGACATTGCGCGGCAGGAGCAGCAGCATGGCGGAGATTGTGGAACCAAATTCGGAGGCTGAATGCTTCATGTGCGCTTTGCTGCAAACCTGTGCCGCGAATTGCGCGGTTCCTGCGCACGGAACATCAACTTGTTGCGCGCGCGCCATACTTTGCCTGTTTTTAGGGAGCACTGCAGCAAGTCTCTATGGACGAGCTGTATTCCCACGGATACCATTTTTGTGACGTTCGTGAGATAGGAACATACGTCTGTATGTATAGACTCATCTGGCGCAACTGGGGGATGTTTGCGCGACATTGGGGCTTGGGGAAGGGACCACGTTGAGACTCCTGAAGTCGCTTGATATTCGCGGTTGGTTGCTGGTTGGAACCACCGCTTGCTGCGCTGCGCTGGCGGGCGCGGTCGCAACCTTCAGCTCTTCCGCACATGCAGGCGGTACGCTCGAAGAGCGCAAGCTGCCGATGAAGTTCAACTGGGTTGCATGCGAGCCGAATTGCCGCGGCTGGGTCAGCGCCGTCGGCATCATCACCGCCGATACGCCAAAGGCTTTCGAGGATTTTGCCCGCGGACGGCAGCTCGGCGGCGCGACCGTCGTGCTCGACTCGAGCGGTGGGTCCGTGAACGATGCGATCGCGCTCGGTCGGCGCTTCCGTAATCTCGGCCTTTTGACCACCGTCGGCATCAGCATGCCGAATCGCGGCGGGCAGGGCGGGCGTCCGGCGGTCGCGTCTGAGGCCTATTGCGAATCGATGTGCGTGTTCCTGCTCCTGGCGGGCAAGAAGCGTTATGTTCCGGATGCAGCTCATGTCCGCGTGCATCAGATCTGGATGGGCGACCGCGCCGACGACGCGCGGGCCGCAAGCTACAGTGCGCAGGACCTGATGATCGTCGAGCGCGACATCGGCCGGCTCGCCAAGTACACCTTCGACATGGGCGGCGCCGGTGACTTGCTGTCGCTCGCGCTGAATGTGCCGCCCTGGGAAGACCTGCACGAATTGAATACGGCCGAGCTCAAGCTGACCAATCTGGTGACGACCGATGCCGCTTCCGATGTGCTGCCGCACGTCGATGTCTCGGCCCCTGCGATGGCCGACGCGGCGCCGAAGGCTCAGGACCGCTTTGCGGCGGAACCGGAGCAGCCTGTAAAGTCGACCAAGACGGCGGAAGCGCTGGTGGCGACCGGCGGTGCGTCGGCGCCTGGCCCGGCGTCGCAGAAGTAAGCCCGACAATGGCCCGGTTATTCCGGGTGCCGCGCTTTGCTGGGCTGCCAGAGTGACGGCAGCAGGAGCTAGTCCTGCGCGGTAGCCGGCTGCTTCGTCTTCGCTTCGATCTGGCCGATGGCGTCGACGACGGCGTCGAAGGTCAGCAGTGTCGAAGCGTGGCGCGCCTTGTAGTCGCGGACCGGTTCGAGGAACTTGATCTCGGCCCATTTTCCGTCCGGCGGCGCACCGTTTTCTTTCAGCATCTTGCGAACGGTTTCACGTAACTCACGGAGTTCGCTCGCAGTCGAGCCGACCACATGACTTGCCATGATGGATGAAGACGCCTGTCCGAGCGCGCAGGCCTTCACATCATGGGCGAAGTCGGTGACGGTATCCCCACTCATCTTGAGATCGACCTTCACTGTCGAGCCGCACAGCTTGGAATGAGCAGTGGCGCTGGCGTCGGGATCGGAGAGGCGACCCAGACGGGGAATATTCCCGGCCAGTTCGATGATCCGCTTGTTATAAATGTCGTTCAGCATGTGATGGGGCCTAAGACCTTCCGGGCGGCTTCCGGCGGGATCGGCCTTGGCGGCCGCCGTCCTCGGCCCTATATAGGGTCGGAACTGGCAGAAAAACAGTCCGGCAGCCTTGTCGGATGATCGAAGACCTCGTGTCCGACGTTGAGGCGAGGGCGACTTATCGCCAGAATTGGTTGTTCTCTTCAGGCGTCCGGCGGCATCCCGCCCCGTCTGCCGGTGACACTCCGGCCAGAAGGCCGGTCGAACGGAGTTGACATGGACGCGCTGATCAAATCCATCCGCCCGAACAAGCCTTCCGACAAGCAGCCGGAAGGCCGGCCCGCTGAGCTCGATCCTGCCGAATTCCTCGCTGTCGCCGCCCGCGCCGACCAGCCGCGCCCGGCGCGCGCCGAGGCCGAGCAGGCGGTGAAGACCCTGCTCGCCTATATAGGCGAGAACACCGAGCGCGAGGGTCTGCTCGATACGCCGCGCCGCGTAGTCGAGGCCTTCGACGAGCTCTATCAGGGCTACCACCAGTGCCCGGCCGAGGTGCTGGACCGCACCTTTGGCGAGACCGCCGGCTATGACGACTTCGTGCTGGTGCGCGACATCGAGTTCACCTCGCAGTGCGAGCACCACATGATGCCGTTCTACGGCAAGGCGCACATCGCCTATACTCCGGTCGAGCGGGTGGTGGGCCTGTCCAAACTCGCGCGCCTGACCGACATCTTCGCCCGCAGGCTTCAGACCCAGGAGCACCTGACCGCGCAGATCGCGGCTGCGATCGACGAGATCCTGAAGCCTCGCGGTGTTGCGGTGCTGGTCGAGGCCGAGCATACCTGCATGTCGGTGCGCGGCGTTGCCAAGCATGGTGCGATGACGTTCACCAGCCGCTTCACTGGCATGTTCCGCGACAATCCTGCGGAGCAGGCCCGGTTCCTGTCCCTGGTGCGAGGCTCACAGCGCTGACCTCGCGGGCGAATTTGCAAGGGGTCTCGTGTCCACGCACTCCCACGACATCGAGGAAGGGCTGAGCTTCCAGCCCAGGTTCGATGGGGCCGGCCTCGTCACCTGTGTGACGACGGATGCCGCGACCGGCGACGTCTTGATGGTCGCCCACATGAACGACGAGGCGCTACGCAAAACCATCGCGACGGGTGAGGCCTGGTACTTCAGCCGCTCGCGCAACGCGTTATGGCGAAAAGGTGAGACGTCGGGTCAAACGCAGCGCGTCGTCGAGATGCGCACCGATTGCGATCAGGACGCGGTCTGGATCCGGGTCGAGCAGATCGGCGCAGCCTGCCATACCGGCCGCCGCTCGTGCTTCTACCGCAAGGTGGAAGCCGATGGTGGGGACGCGAAGCTCGTCTTTGTCGAGGCCGTGCGACTGTTCGATCCCGACGCGGTCTATAAGAAGTAGCCTCCGCTGTTCCGGGGCATGCGCAGCGCGAGCCCGGAATCCATCGATAGGCAATACGCGCGGCTGAATGGATTCGGGGTTCGCAGCTTCGGTGCGCCCCGGAACGACAAGCGGAAGCATCTTAACCCCGCATTAACCATAGCTGTCCCAGGTTGGCACGACAGGGCGCTGAAATGTGGCGCTACTCAACTGCCGCGCAAGGGCTGGCGCTCCATCATGTCGGTCGACAACTCAAGTGCCACGACGACGGCCGGGATCGATCCGTCGCGGGTGCGTGTGACCGGCGCGATCAAGCAGGCCTCCAATCTCACCGGCGTCAGCTTCGAATACATGCTGACCACCGCGAAGATGGAATCGGATTTCAATCCGACCGCGGGTGCGTCGACTTCGTCTGCGCACGGGCTCTATCAGTTCATCGACCAGACCTGGCTCGGCACCGTGAAGGAAGCGGGCGCCCTGCTCGGCTACGGCAGCTATGCCGATGCCATCACCAAGACCTCCTCCGGCAGCTACACGGTCACCGACCCGACCATGCGGCGCTCGATCATGAAGCTGCGCGACGACCCCGATGCCGCATCGAGCATGGCAGCGGTGCTGGCACAGTCGAACAGCTTCAAGCTCACGGGCCTGCTCGGCCGCCGTCCGAGCGACAGCGAACTCTATATGGCGCACTTCATGGGCGTCGGCGGCGCGGCCAAGCTGATCGCCAACGCCGAGGACAATCCCCAAGCCGTCGGCGCGCGGCTGTTTCCCAATGCCGCGGCCGCCAACCGTTCGATCTTCTACGCGCAGGACGGCCGGGCACGCAGTGTCTCGGAGGTCTATTCGGTGCTCGATTCGCGCTACGCAAGCGCCGCGAACTCGAAGGCGACGCGTACGGCCATGGCGCTCTATGGCGACACGCCGTCGACGACGCAGGTCGCGAGCGCGAATGGAGTACAGCCCACGCCGCTGATCAACAACGCGGCCTATCTCCAGACCTTCCCGGATACGCGCGTGGCGACGCCGGTCAGCGCAACCTCGGCGATGACGGTGGCGGACAATTCGCCGAGCACACCGGTGTTTCGCTCGATCTACCAGCCCGGCGACAGCACGCAGCCGGTTTCGGCCACCGTACAGAAATTGTGGGGCAATAATGCCTCGCTCACCTCGGTAACGAATGCGACGCCGGACGTTCGTGCGCCGCAGCCGCTCGACCTCTTCAGCGATCGCGGCGGTACCTTCTCGAGCTGAGAGCCACGCTGCACATTTTGCAGCCCTTAACAAAACGTCAATAAAACCAGTCAGTTATGGTGAACGCTTTGTTAAGCGTCGTGGTTTATTTTGTCTTGCGGGTGACGGGCGTCACCGTTTCGTTTGGTTGCGTCGGCCGGAAGCACAATGATCGTTCGGCAGTTTGTCAATTGGATCAGGACTGCGCCGGCTGGTGAGCGGGCCGAGGCAACACGGGCGTTGGCCCGTGCGTGGTTGATTTCAGATCTTTCTCGCGACGATCGCCTCGCCGCCGAAGGCGCGCTGCTGATGCAGCTCGACGATCCGTCACCGCTGGTACGCCAGGCCATGGCGGAAGCCTTCGCGCGCTCGACAGAGGCGCCGGCGGCGATCGTTCAGGCGTTGTCGACCGACCAGCCCTCGGTCGCGCTTCCCGTGCTCGAATATTCGCCGCTCCTGATCGATGCCGATCTCGTCGACATCGTCGCGACCGGCAATTGCGAGGTGCAATGCGCCGTCGCGCGCCGCATCGCGCTGCCGGCGTCGGTGTGCGCCGCGATCGCCGAGGTCGGGTGTGCGGCGGCCGCGCTCGAGCTGATCGAAAATCCCTATGCAGCGCTCGCGCCGTTCTCCTGGGACCGCATCGTCGAGCGGCACGGCCATCTTGCCGCGATCCGCGAAGCACTGCTGGTGCTCGACGATCTGCCCGCGGCCACGCGCGCCGCGCTGGTCGCAAAACTCGCCGAGACGCTGTCGCAGTTCGTGATCGCCCGCAACTGGCTGAGTACCGATCGCGCCGAGCGCATCGCAACGGAGGCGCGCGACCGCTCCACCGTCAACATCGCGGCGCGCTCGCGCGGCGAGGACATGCAAGGCCTCGTGCGCCACCTGCGCGCGACGTCGCAGCTTACGGCAGGCCTGATCCTGCGCGCGCTATTGTCGGGCAATCTCGAATTGTTCAATACGGCGCTTGCGGAATTGTCGGAGATGCCGCAGGCGCGCGTCGCTGCGCTGCTGCACGATCGCGGCGGAGCCAGCCTGCACGCGCTTCTGCGCCGGGCGGGCTTTCCGGAATCGACCTTCGCGGCCTTCCAGATTGCGCTCGAGGCCTGCCACGAGCACGGCTTTGCCGACACCCAGGATGGCGCTGCGCGGCTGCGCAGGCGCATGGTCGAGCGCGTGCTCACCCATTGCGAGACTGATCGCGACGCAACCGAGCCGCTTCTCATCTTGCTGCGCCGCTTCGCGACGGAATCGGCGCGCGAGGAAGCGCGCCTGTTCTGCGACGAGCTCGTGGCGGAGGAGGCGATCGCCCCGCTTTATGACGACTTGATCGCGGCGTAGCGAAGTCTCGGTAGGGTGGGTTAGCGAAGCGTAACCCACCACTTTACTCGACACGCGGAAATCAAAGAGGTGGGTTACGCCTTCGGCTAACTAACCCACCCTACGGCGGCTTGCATGTGGTGAGCCCTTAATCCGCCGGCACGATGCTCGGCGCCAGAATTGCTTCGAGATGCTCGGGGCGATCCCGGTTGACGTGGGCGAGATAGTCGTCGGCAACCCTGCGCAGGCGGCGGCTGAGCTCGCCCGAGACGCTCAGGCTGTCGAGCTTGGTGTTCTCGTGTACGATGGCCTGGATGGCGTTGATGTGGTGGGAGAACAGTTCGCTCGGCACCTTGGCAAGATCCGGCGCATGCTCGATGACGCGACACAGACTTTCGGCGATGACCGCGGCAGACGGATAGCCGAACGTCGCGGCATCGCCCTTGATGTCGTGGGCCGCACGAAACAGCTCGTCGCGCGCTTCCTTGGTGAAGCCGCCCTTCTGCACGGCCGCGTAGGCCGCAGCCAGCCGTCCGGTCTCGATCGCCATCCAGTCCTTGAACTCTCCGGAGAGTCCGGCGAGCGCCTGCTCGGCGCGACCGACCGGATCGTCCATGTCCTTCTCTTCGACCCGGCGCAGCACCTTGCGCAGCGGATTGGGCTGCGTGATCACGTGATGGGTAGCGAAGGCCTTGACCTCGATGTCTCTGGGGCTGTTCTTGGCCATGATGCCTGCCTCGATGATTGAGGACGCTCGCTAGATGGAGGATCGCGCTTTGTCGAGCAGCGAGGGTTGCTGCAGCACCTCGTGCTTTTCGCCGACGCGTCGTTCGGGGCCCATATAGGCGGAGCTGGTGTTGCGGCGGCGATCGGGTCCGAAATAGGTCTTGGTCTTGATGAAGGGCCGGGGATTGGCGACCACGTTCAGGATGCGCTGGTAGAGGCCCTTGGCCGAGATCGGCTTGGCCAGGAATTCGGTGACGCCGGCGTCGCGCGCCACGGTGACGCGGCGCTTTTCGGAGTGACCTGTCAGCATGATGATCGGCGCGTAGGGGTTGCCCTTGGATTCCGGCTGCCGGATCATCTGCGCCAGCTCGAGCCCGTCGAAGATCGGCATGGCCCAGTCGGTGATGACGATGTCGGGCACGTAGTGGCTGTACATTTCGAGCGCCGTGGCCCCGTCTTCCGCCTCGTAGACCTCGCGCGCGCCGAAGGAGTGCAGCAGCGTCCGCAGGATGCGGCGCATGTGCGGATTGTCGTCGCAGACGAGGAAGCGCAGCTTGTTGAAATCGATGCGAAACATGACGCCCGGGCCGAAGCGGTCAAACTTCGTTAACCATATCGCGTTGTGGGTTAACGAAGCGTTGCTTTTGCCGGCTCGCCGAGTCCGGTCCGAGGATGTCAGCTCCTTGACCAAACAGGTGTCATGCTCCGCCGCCGGGTATCGCCTTCGGCGAGCCGATGACAGGCAAGGCGGGCGATGACAGTTGTGGGTGTGGAAGCGGCGTAGGTGATTGCTAGTAGCCGAACTGCTCGCGCAGAATCCGCTCTTCCAGGCTGTGACCGGGATCGAACAGCATCCGCATCGAGATGGTCTTGTCGGACAGCACCTCGACGCGGCGGACGTCGCGCACCTCGTCATGGTCGGCGACCGCCGCGACCGGACGTTTCTCGCAATCCTGCACCTCGAACACGACATAGGCCGTGTTGGGCAGGAGGGCGCCGCGCCAGCGGCGCGGACGGAAGGGACTGATCGGCGTGAGGGCGAGCAGGGCGGCGTTGATCGGCAGGATGGGACCCTGCGCGGAAAGATTGTATGCGGTCGAGCCCGCCGGCGTCGCCACCATGATGCCGTCGGCCATCAGTTCGGACATGCGTTCATGCTCATCGACCAGGATCTTCAGCCGCGCCACCTGATAGGTCTGACGAAACAGGGCGACCTCGTTGATCGCGTGATGAATGTGCACCGCGCCCTGCACGTCGGTGGCGCGCATCAGCAGCGGATGGATCACGGACACATGTGCGGCCTCGAGCCGCACGCGCAGGTCGTGCGTCGAGAACTCGTTCATCAGGAAGCCGACCGTACCGCGGTGCATGCCGTAGATTGGCTTTCCCGTGCGCATGTTCTGGTGCAGCGTTTGCAGCATGAGCCCGTCGCCGCCGAGCGCCACGACGACGTCGGCTTCATCGGGTGTGCAATTGCCGTACAGCCTTGTCAGCTGCGCATAGGCTTCCTGGGCCTCGGTGCCCGCGCTGGCGACGAAGGCGATCCGATCATATCGCTTGGGCTTTGTCATGAAATCGCGGGGCTCGAAAGGGTCAGGCCGGCTCGAAAACGTGTGCCGAGGTCGTCTATACGACCTCTGCGGTTCTTGTCGAGCGTGACCCTGAGCCATGGCAAACGGTCAATCCGCCGTGATGCCGTGCCTTTGTCGCAGTCTTGTGCTACAGCCTGTAGCGGATAACAGGGAGTGAGCAGCGTGATCACATCATCGGCGCTTTGCCGCGGGGGGCTTTTGTTGGCGCTCCTCGCCCTTGCCACGCTCGCGCCGGTCCGCGCGGACGACCCGCCGCAGCGTCCCGATGCCGCGACGCCCGCAGGCCAGAAGGGCGGTCCCGGGGCGCGCGCCGGCCAACCGCCGAGCACGCCGTCCGCGGCCGAGCAGCATCGCCTGCCCCCGGACTCCACGACCAGGCAGACGCTGGAGCTCCCTGGGCGGACGCTCGCCTTCGCGGCGACCGCGGGCTCCATCCGCCTGTTCGATGACAAGGGCGAGCCGCAGGCCGAACTCGCCTACACTTCCTATCAGCTCGACGGGACCGACCGCGCCACGCGCCCGGTGACGTTTTTCTTCAACGGCGGGCCGGGCGCATCGTCGGCCTGGCTGCAGCTCGGCAATGCCGGTCCCTGGCGGCTGCCGATCAATGCCGACGAGGTCACGCCATCGACCTCTCCGGAGGTGATGCCCAATGCAGAGACCTGGCTCGATTTTACCGACCTCGTCTTCATCGATCCCGTCGGAACCGGCTACAGCCGCTTCGTGGCGACCGGCGAGGACGTCCGCAGGCGGTTCTATTCCGTCGACGGCGATGTCAGCGCACTGGCGCTGGTGATCCGCCGCTGGCTCGAGAAGCACGACCGGCTGCTGTCGCCAAAATTTGTCGCGGGCGAAAGCTATGGCGGCATTCGTGGGCCGAAGGTCGTGCGCCAGTTGCAGATGCAGCAGGGCGTCGGCGTCAACGGCCTGATCATGATCTCGCCGCTGTTCGACTTCCGCGAGTTCGCCGGCACCAGCCTCCTGCAATATGTAGCAACGCTTCCGAGCTATGTCGCGACCGTGCGCGAAGCCAAGGGTCCGGTGAAGCGCGCCGATCTGGCCGACGTGGAAGCTTACGCGCGCGGCGAGTTCTTGGCCGACCTCGTCAAAGGCGAAGCCGACAGGGAGGCGGCCTCGCGCCTGGCCGACAAGGTCGCGGCGTTGACCGGCATCGACCAGGCGGTGAGCCGCAGGCTCGCCGGCCGCTTCGACGTCGGCGAATTCCGCCGCGAGCTCGACCGCAAGAACGGCAAGGTGACCGGCCGATACGATGCCTCCGTGCGTGGCTTCGATCCCTATCCCGATTCCACCAGCTCCCGTTTCGGCGATCCCTCGGGCGACACGCTTCAGGCGCCGCTGACCAGTGCCGCTGTCGATCTCCTCACGCGCAAGCTCAACTGGCGGCCGGACGGCTCCTATGAGGTTCTCAATGGCGCGGTCGAACGGGCCTGGGATTTCGGCCACGGCATCAATCCCGCGCAGTCGGTGTCGGAGCTGCGCCAGATCCTCGCAACGGACGCGAAGATGACGGTGTTGGTCGGACACGGCCTGTTCGACCTCGCCACGCCCTATTTCGGCTCGCAGATCGTGCTCGACCAATTGCCCGTCTTCGCCTCAGCGCCGCGCGTCAAGCTCGTGGTCTATCCCGGCGGCCACATGTTCTATTCGCGTGATGCATCGCGGCAGGCGTTCCGTGCCGAAGTCGAGGCGATGATCAAGCAATAGGCCGGCGCTTTCGCGGCGGATATTTGCGCGCGATCTCGCGGGCGATCGCGCTCTCCGGCTTGACGTTGATGCCGGCGAGCCAGATGTCGCTGACCCTGCCGCGCTTGTCGCGGCTGCGGCGCACCGGCTCGCCATGACTGGCATAGCCTGCGGCTGTGGCGAAAGTGCCGGCATCGCGACCGGTGACCTCGATCTCGGCCGCATCCATGAACGGATTGTTGAAATGCGGATTGGCGACCACGACGCGGTTGCCCATCGGCACGAGATCGACCGCACCCCAGATCGTCCACCAGCGGCCGGTCCAGTCCCGTGACCGCCGGTCAGGTCTCCCGCGACTCTGGAACGCGCGCAGGATCTGCATCGCGCCGTCCATCCAGATTGGCGCTGCGCCATCGATGCAGTTGCTGAGCATCGTGATGGCGAGCTCGCAGCCCGGAATGGAGCAGGTTCGGGAGATGTAGCCCTGGAAGCCGCCGCTATGGCCGAACCAGTCCCAGCCGTCGGTCTTGCCGGCGTTGACGCCGAGGCCGTAATAGCCCTCGAAGCTCTGCGGAATGCGCCAGTGGTTTCGCGTCATGTCGCGGCGGCTCGCGACCGACAGCACGCTCTTTCTTGCGTTGGGTGCGAGCTGCGCGAAGAAGCGGGCTGTGTCGGCGGCGGTTGCAACGAAGCCGGCGGCGGGCGTCATCGCGTGCGTGAGGTTATCGCCGGGGATCACGCAGCGCTCGCCAAACGGCAGCTTTCGCGTGTGGCCGCGCGCGAATGGCGTGCCTCGGGCAAGCGGCGCGCTCGGCTCGGTCTCGCGAAGGCCGGCGGCTGCGATGATCTCGCGCTTGATCCACGCAGGGTAGGGCTGTTTCGTGACGGCTTCGATCACGAGCCCGATCAGGCCAAAGCCGTGATTGGAGTATTTGAAGCGCGTGCCAGGCTCGATCGCAGTGGTCGTTTGCAGCTCCGCCAACAGCTCGTTCTCGTCGAGGTAGGGACGGCTGTCGATGAACTGGCCGGAGTCGGCGCCGTCGCGCGTCAGGCCTGCGCTATGGGAGAGCAGCTGAGAGATCGTCGTCTCGGCAACGCGCGGATGCAAGTCCCCGACATATTCGCCGACGGGGTCGTCGAGCCGCAGCTTGCGCTGCTCGCGCAGCTTCAGAATGCCGGCGGCGGTGAAGCTCTTGGAATGCGAGGCGATACGAAAGCGGTGACGCGGCGTCAGCTTTTCGCCGGTGTCGAGATTGGCGAGGCCGAACGCGTGCTCAGCAACGACTTCGCCGCGATGGGTGATCGCGACGATGAGGCCCGGCTGTTGCGACCCGATCAGCTGAAACTCGATCCATGAGACGATGTAGTCGATCGCGGCTCGTAACCACGCATCCATTGCCCACCACACGCGAAGGAGAGGTCCCTCGCCAAAGCTAGCCGACATGACAGAACCGGCGCAACCCCGAGAGTTGCGCCGGTTCATTCAACTCTGGAGTGGGAGTGGTGGTCAGTAGACGAGCGTTGCGCCCGTCGGCTTGTCGAGCGCTGCGGCAAGCGAACGATATTCTTCGCTGCCGGTGCCGGCAAGCGAGGCGATCTTGTTCAGATGATACTGCGCCTGTTCGCGGTTGCCCTGCTCGAGCTGCCAGAGTCCGTAATACTGCCAGGTGCGCACGTGGTTCGGATCGTCCTTGAGCGCGAGGTCGTAATAGACCTGGGACTGCTTGTAGTCGCCGAGCTTGCGGTAAGAGTAGCCGATCAGGTTGGCGACGTCCGCGACGTCATCGCGCTTGAGCGTCTTGAGCTGGTCGATCGCGCTCGCATAGTCGTGGCGATCGTAGATCGTGGTGTAGGCCGTGCGATAGGCCGCGAGGAATTTGGGATCGCTGACAGAGGAGCTCTTCTTCTTCGATTTCTTGGACGAGGTATCCGACTTCGGCGGCGAGGGCTCGTCGCTACCGTTGGCATAGGCGCTGGTCAGGACCGGCGTTGCGACCATGGCCATCGAGACAAGTCCAGGTACCAGAAGCATTGAAAGTCTGCGCATCTATCTCTCCCGTATGGAACGCGGCGATCCTACACGATTGCCTCAAGACCGGAACACCCGGGCCGTAAAAACATTCCCGGCCGCCCGGCTTATTCCGGAACACCATGGCCGGGCCTGCCGCCGACAACATGACAAAGTTGTCATCGAGATGAACGGAAGCCGTCTGCGTGCTTCAGAATGGGTTCAGTGCGTCCCGCCTAACGTCTGCACCATGATCGAAGGGTCGGCGAGAGGGCGCCGCCTCAAGATCCTGCCAAGAGGAGACACACCATGTTGAAGACCATTTCTGCAGCCTTCATCGCCGCTTCCGTCATCGCCGCACCGGCCTTCGCTGCCGAGGCAGGCAAGACCACGACCCAGGCACCGGTGATCAAGGCCGACCAGACGCAGACCAAGGCGTCGAACGCCGGCGCCAAAACCAACGTCAAGGCCGACGCGAAGACGGATGCCAAGCTAGACACCAAGACGAAGGCGATGAACGCCAACGCCGCCGTCACGCCGAGCGAGCACAAGTCGGTCCACAAGCATCGTCATCACCACAAGATGCTTTCGGCCAAGAAGCAGCCGAAGGCCCAGCCCGACGTCACCAAGCCGGGCGCGCCGGTGACGACCGAAAAGCGCAGCTAGCAACTGATCCCGCGCGGTGGCGACCCACATTGCCCTGCCATCGCGCAGGATTCAGGCCCGGCCCGACTGCCATTGCCCTCGCGAAAGCGTGAGCGATGGCGGCGGGCCGGTTAAGCCGTTTCAGTAGCGAGAAGCGAATTCCCTCGGCCCGACCTTGCGTCTAGAACGGCTTTGCGTCCGGTCGGTGAGAGGGGAATCGTGGGGAGATTGGCAAAACGTGCGAGCGTCCTGATGCTGCCGCTGATGCTGGCGGCATGCTTCGGCAGCGACGGCGGCCGGCCGTCCCTGGTGGACGATGCGCAAAGTCCAGCGCTGCAGCCGTTTCCGGATAATTTCCGCAGCGAGGCGCTTGCCATCATGCACATCTATCTGAGCGATCCGGTCGGCGTACGCGATGCCGCGATGGCGGATCCGGTGCTGCGCACCGTCGGCGGTCGGCCGTTCTATGTGAGCTGCCTGCACTTCACCCCGCGCGAGAGCGACGGCAGCTACCGGGGCATGCGCGAGCGGGCGATCGTCTACGTCAGTGGACGCGCCGACCGGGTCACCGATCGGGCTGGCGAACTGTGCGCGGGTGCGGTTTACGCACCGTTTCCAGAACTGGAAAAGATGACGCGGTAGCGCAAAGCGCATCTTCACCGGCAGGTGCTAGCAGAGGAGCGCCTGGAAGCCGCTGATCACATTTCGGGGAGCTCTGAACAAGGCCGTGGGCCTGGCGACAAATGATAACGGCAGTGTGCGCGCGAGCGAAAAAATCTGTCGTGACGAGGGAACGCCGGGGAACGAAAAGTCGTTATTGCGGCCTCGTCACTGCACCGAACGATCAAGGCTCCGGCATCGCCGCGAAGCAACCAAATTCAGGCCACGTTGTTTGCTGAGGGTGAATTCGAGATAACGGGGATCATCCATGAAGACGTTTTTGCTCGGCGCAGCCGCTGTGCTCGCGCTGGCAGCGCCAGCCGCCGCGGCCGACATACCGGCGCGTCCCTATACCAAGGCCCCGGCCTACACGGCTCCGCAGGTCGTCTATAACTGGACGGGCTTCTACGTCGGCGGCCATGTCGGCGGTGCGTTTGCCGGCGACAACACCTTCCAGTCGAGCAGCGCCCGCTTCCTTGGCGGCGTGCAGGGCGGCTTCGACTATCAGTTCGCACCCAACTGGGTAGCGGGCATTGAGGCCCAGTATTCCTGGCTGCCATCCAACAACAATGGCGTCCTGTTTCCGGCCGGCACGCTGGTGACCTCCAATAGCAACCAGCTCGGCTCGGTGACGGGCCGCCTCGGCTACACCTGGGGCCCGGCGCTGGTCTACGCCAAGGGCGGCTACGCCTGGCGCAACAACAATTTCGGCGCCAGCGTCGGCGGTGTGCCCACCGCGGTCGCCACCACCGGCAACAACAAGGACGGCTACACCGTCGGTGCCGGCCTCGAATACATGTTCGCGCCGAACTGGTCGGCCAAGGCCGAGTACCAGTACTATAATTTCGGCAACACCACCGTCACCGCCGGCCCGGCCGACGTCGTCGGCGTCCGCGGCCGGGAGGACGACCATACCGTCAAGGTCGGCGTGAACTACCGCTTCGGCTGGGGCGGCCCGGCCGGCTCGCGCTACTGATCCTCGACAGCAACGACAGACTGCAAGGGCCGGCTTCGCCGGCCTTTGTTTTGCATGGCCGGTCAGCGTCACGGGCCTGCGGTAAAGCAAAAATAATTTTTGCTGCTTACGGAACGCGCATGCCGGGACGCGTTATTATGGAATTGCCGGGCTGGGTGAGATGGCGAACATGCGTATCTTGGCGTCGGTGGTGATCTCGTTATTCGTCACGCTGCCGTGCTCGGCACAGACGATCCTCAAATCCGAACCGTTGGTGTTGGCACCCTATGAAGTGGCCTTGGTACAGGATTTTTCCTGCGGACCGGGCCGGGTGCTGAAGGTCACCGGTGCGATCCGCGGGCTGCATCGGCGCAAGGCCTGCGTGGTGCTGTCGGGCGAGCAGGCATCGCTGGCGATCGCAACGCCCTGAAGCGCGTCTTCACGAATTGAACTGCGGCTCCATCCTGGATTGCCGCTCCGCGTCCGCCTTGTTTTTGGCTGGATCCTCGCCGGGACCAACGCGGCACGGCTTGATCTCATAGTCATTGTCCAGGATGCGGCGCGGCCCCGGCCTGTCCTCGTCGGTCGCGACGTCCACGACCAACCCGCTCTGCTGCGCAATTTTCCAAACATCGGCCTCGCTTGGGTAGGCCTTGCTGAGTTGGGCGTCGTTGCAAAATAGCGCGTAGGGCATGGGTCCTGCCTCCCGAACGCCCTCAACGCTTAAGCGGATTGAGGGTTT
Organism: Bradyrhizobium sp. CB82; assembly: GCF_029714405.1. Lineage (NCBI taxonomy): Bacteria > Pseudomonadati > Pseudomonadota > Alphaproteobacteria > Hyphomicrobiales > Nitrobacteraceae > Bradyrhizobium > Bradyrhizobium sp. CB82. The sequence goes on from NZ_CP121650.1 coordinate 3,662,483, forward strand.
CAGCCGCCGGAGAGCGCGTCATCACGGATCCGTGATCCGGACGATCGAGGCTTGAGTCGTAAACGAGTCCTGAATCCCGAGAAAAAGAATCCCTGGGACTCCCAGGCTGGAATCAGCGGATGTTTCTGGCCATGACGACCGACCTGAAAACCTCCTGCGAGCACATGCTCCTGCCGCTCACGCTGGCGCTGTTCGGCGCCTGTGCGGCTAATCTGCTGCTGGTCTGGTCGTGGCTCTGATGGCCTGAGCTTATGTCGCGGCCGGAGGCCGGGGCGGGGGATTGTGGATGGCGTCCCTGACCTTGGCGAGGGTCGACTGGCAAAACTCCTCGCGCTCGCGCTCGAATCGCTCCTGATGCTTGCGGAAGTTGGCAACCCTGGCTTGTACTTCGCTGCGGAAATCGCCCGATCTCCGGGGCGGAGAGACCCGGAAGGGCTGTGGCGAAGGCGCCGCCAGCGGCGGCTGGTCGAGCTCACGGACCTCTTCGATCACCACCCCGGAGGCGACCTCCACGGCTGCCGGAGGGGGCATGGAAGGCGGCCCCGTCAGGAGTGACTCCTCCTTCCGCCCCGTCACGGATTGAACAAAGGCCAGTGTCTGCGCAATCAGCGCATCGCGTTCCCTGATCCACTTCATGGTCCACCTCTGAGCGCGTCCCATTCCAGCAAACCGGCCGCGCCGAATCAAGGCGCTTGCAGGGGATTGCATATTCTTCCCGATCGCCCGAAACTACGGCAATGAAACCGAACAACGAATGGCCCGACGAGGCCGAGGGCTTGCTCCTGGTGCGCGCCTTCCTGTCGCTGCCGCCCGACAAGCGGCGTCTCGTGCTCAAATTCGCCGATGAGCTGGTACGTGCGCAGGACCGCCACGAGGAGAAGACGGAAGCGTCGCCGACCTGAACAGCGACGGCGCCCGCACTCAGGCTAGCTGTAGCGTTTCCGTGCACAGCTTGCACGCTGGTGCGACCTCGGCTCGGCGGCTTGGGGCCGGCGCCGTGCTGGTGCGTGCGATCGAGGAGCATGCCCGCCGGCGCGGCTTTGCGCGGATTTTCCTCTACACGATCAGCGCCGCCCCGTTCTATCAGCGACTCGGCTGGGACCTCGTCGAGCACACCGACTGGAAGGGGTTTGGCAAAACCGCCTTCATGTCGCGCACGATCCAGTCAATGTCGCAGCGGTCATAGAAACCTTACGCGAAGCTTACAGAACGGGCATGAAAAGCCATTCTTCCGTAATCTTACGCGCAGCAAATTGTATCAAATCTTAACGTCTGTGGGTTCCATTGGCCGGGTCGCTGCCGGGTCCTCGAGTTGGCCCCAACCGGACGAGTTGCCATGCGCTTTTTGAATAACCTGAAGATAGTCTTGAAAGTCGGCCTGATCGTGGCCGTGCTGGGCTGCGCGCTCCTGGGCGTGGCGGCGTTCAGTGCCGTCCAGCTCTCTTCGACGGTTGATAGCTTTTCGGATTTGACAGGCGCCCAAGCTGCGGCGCTGGGCCTGACGCGTGCGCTGCGGCGGGCGGAATCCTATCACGCCGCGCTCTATGCCACGCTGACGGAGACCACCGAGCAGGGCAACGCCAGGCGCCTCAAGATCGCGAGCGACAACCGCGATGAGATCGCCGGCCTCCTCGATGCCGCGATCAAGGGGGATGCAGCCCGCGCCGGCGAAATCCGCGCCATCGGCGACAAGTTGAAGGGCGTGTTTGCCGCCTGCGACCCGGTGCTCGAGGCCGGCGCCAAGGCGAGCACGGCGGAGGAAAACGCCAAGGCTGCCGACCGCGCCCACAAGGAGTGCGATCCGGCGATGGATGCAACGCTCGCCGATATCGCCAGCTTTGTGACAGTCACGGTCGAACAGGCGACCAAGCGCAGGCAATCGCTCGGCGCGCAGGCCAGCGCCTCGATCCGCACGATGATTGGCGTCAGCGCGGTCGGCCTGTTGATCGGCGTCGCGATTGCGCTCTTCCTCGGCCTCAAGGCGATGTCGCAGCCGATTGCCCGGCTCAAGCTCGCGATGGAGGGGCTGGCGCGGAACGATCTCGCCACCGAAGTGCCCGAGAAGGATCGCCGCGACGAGATCGGCGAGATGGCGAAGACAGTCGAAATCTTCAAGACCAACGCGCTCGAGGTGGAGCGGCTCAAGAAGGCGCAGGAGGACGCCGAGCGGCAGGCCGCCGCGCAGCGCCGGCGCGACATGGTCGATCTCGCCGATGGGTTCGAGCGCGCGGTCGGCGAAATCATCGACACCGTCGGCTCCGCCTCCACCGAGCTCGAGGCATCGTCCTCGACGCTTGCCACCACCGCGCAGCGCGCCCAGCAACTGACGTCGGTCGTCGCGGTGGCCTCGGGCGAAGCCACCGGCAACGTCCAGTCGGTCGCAAGCGCGACCGAGGAACTGTCGTCGTCGGTCAACGAGATCAGTCGCCAGGTGCAGGAATCCGCGCGGATGGCGATCGATGCGGTGGGTCAGGCGCGCTCGACGACCGAGCGGGTGAGCGAGTTGTCGGCCGCAGCGAGCCGTATCGGCGACGTCGTCGAGCTGATCAACACGATTGCGGGCCAGACCAATCTGCTCGCACTGAACGCCACCATCGAGGCGGCGCGCGCAGGCGAGGCCGGCCGCGGCTTTGCCGTCGTCGCCTCCGAGGTCAAATCGCTGGCCGAGCAGACCGCGAAGGCAACCGGCGAGATAAGCCAGCAGATTACCGGCATCCAGAGCGCCACCCAGGATTCGGTGACGGCGATCCGCGAGATCTCGGCGACGATCGAGCGGCTGTCGGAAGTCGCCTCCACGATCGCAGCCGCCGTCGAGGAGCAGGGTGCGGCGACGCAGGAGATCGCCCGCAATGTTCAGCAGGCCGCCCGCGGCACCCAGCAGGTCTCCTCGAACATCGGCGACGTGCAGCGCGGCGCCGCCGAGACCGGCTCGGCCTCCTCGCAGGTGCTGTCGACCGCGAAGATGCTGGCGACCGACAGCAATCGGCTGAAGCTCGAAGTCGGCAAATTCCTGTCAACGGTGCGCGCCGGTTAGGCTGGGACGGCAGACCCGGCGGCCTTGCGCCGCCGGCGCTGCAGACCTCATGGCGCGATCAGAAGGGCGAACGCGACCGCGAACAGCATGCCCGTCGCGACGACGGCCGCGATCGCACCAGCGGTGATCTTGGCTCCCTCCTGGCTGGAATATGGATTGCGCACTCTACCTCATGTTGAGCTTTGATCCAATGTGTGGTCAGCTGGCGAGCCGCGCCTGAAAGAACTGGCTGACGCGGTCGATCGCATCCGCAGTCATCGGATCGGTATCGGAAAAATCAAAGCCGTGCGGCTTGCCGGGATAGGGCACGAACTCGGCTTCGGCGCCGACGGATTTGGCGAGCTCGATCAGTTTCTTGCCGCTCGCGATGGAGACGTTCTGATCGGCTTCGCCGTGCAGCTCGATCATCGGCGGCAGATGTTTGAGCTTGCCGGCCATTGCATCGGGCATGCCGCCATAGAGCACGGCGAGCGCGGCGATGCGCTCGTCGCGGGCGGCCGTGTTGGCGGCGATGAAGCCGCCGAGCGAGAAGCCCAGCAGGCCGACGCGCCCCGAACTGTCCGGCCGGCCGAGGATGCTCGTGACGGTCGCGGAGACCGTGTCTGACCAGCCGTCGAACCGCGTCGCGTCATAGGCCTCGCGACTTTCCTTCGTGCTCGTCTTCGAATGCAGCATCGCCATATCGGTCTCGGTCATGTAGCGGAGGAGATAGGCATCGATGCCCTTGGCCAAAAGCGCGTCGGCGTATCGTTCATAGGCGCGTCGCCTGAGCTCGATGCCGCGCGAGCCGTGCAGCAGAATCACGGCGGGCCGTTTTCCGGATGCGTCCGCAGCGTGACGCGTCACGACATCATGACCGGGCTCGGAGCGCGCGGCAGGCGACAGCGAGAGCAGGGCGAGACCTGCAAGCGTGGTTCGTCGCGTGATCATCAAGCAGCCTTCTTCAAGCAGGATACCGATCGGGGAGCGTCGCCTGGTATAGTGTGCCTGCGACAGAAATTTGACCGTACATTTTTCTCGAGGTCTTGCCCGATGATCCCCGATCGTCCTCCGGCCGGGATTTCGCTTCGCTGTTCTTGCCGGAATGGGAACTATGAAGCTGAACGCGATCGTATTCTTGTTGCTGATCTCTTGCGGCGCTCCTGCGATTGCGCGGCAGGATGGCGCGACACTCTATGCCACGCATTGCGCGCAGTGCCACGATAGCGGCGATCCACAGAGCCGGGTGTCGCCGCCTTTCCGCAAAGCATCGACGGGCCGCGCTGGAATGGCCGGGGCGCCGATCTCAACAACAGCCGTTTCCAGCCGGCCGGGATGGCCGGGCTGACGGCGGAGCAGGTGCCGCGCCTGACATTGAAACGGGCATATGCGTTTCCCGGCGCGACGCGCGCCTTTGCGTGCTGCTGGCGTTCGAGGTGGGGAAATGATGCGCGGAAGGCCTGCGACATATGAGCGGGGCGCAGCCGGATTCACATAAGCAAGTGCGGGAACCCGCGAAGCAGAGCACAGCAGCTTGCCGACGTGCCGTCTCAACACCGGCGTGGGCTTGCGGCCTCAGCATTAAGCCTCCACCAGGGCCCCCAGATGCTGAGGCCGTCTTTTATGCTCGTCTCCAGACTGTCCTGCTGCGGGACGAACGCCAATCGACATTATTTACAAGCTGTGAACCATGAAAAATGATCGGCAAATTTTAGCGAAACGAAGTGCGGGCCCTTCGCGTCAAGTTTGCTGGAGGTGCAGCGATGGTCACAGATGCAGGTTTCGACGAGCGTGAAAGCGAGATCGCCCGCTACAGGATCTTGGCGCAGGAGGTGACGGACCCGCTCGCCGCGCGTCTGTTGCACCACATCGTCATCGATCTCGAAGCCGACCTAGTGCGCGATCGCGCGGCCCGTCCAGGTAAGGCGGATGGATGAGGCGTGCATGTCAGCGCCAAGTAGCTGGTGCCGGCTGAGGGGATTGCGATCTCAGTGTAACATACTGATTTAAAAAACGAATTTTGTGTACAGCTTGGGCCGATACCAACGCAGATACCAACAGATCGCGAACTTGGGCGAAGTTTTGCCGGGGACAACGCCAGCAGAGCCCGCCTGCCGGCCGTCCGATCGGTGTAATACGGGCCAGGTTGATCACAACCGTTAGGACTGAGAATGCCCGGCGGAAATACCCTGTGCCCCGTCTGCAACGGCAAATGCGTGTGCATAGTCTGCAACGGCCAGATGGAAATCACCAAGATTGGCACAGACGAAGGCGTGCCCTGTCCGGTCTGCTGCGGCGATCCGAACAAGCACGAACGCTTGCGCGGCGTTTGCCAAAATTGCGAAGGCGTCGGCACGGTCGACAAGCCGCCAGCCCTCTAAACCTGGGGAGCGGGGCAATATCGCCATGGAGGCGCTGCGTTCTACCCACGAGCGGGAGAGACAATCTTGACGCTGGTTGCCGTTTGGAAGGTCCAGGGCGATCGCCTGATGGCGATCTCGGATAGCCGCATCGTTGGTAATCATGGCGTCCTTACTGAGCACGGTCCAAAGCTCCTGCCGATCACAATAAGCTGCAAGCAGCCAAGTGAGAGCGGTTCTTTTGACCGGGAGGTTTTCAGAGCCGACGTGGGCTTCGCATATAGCGGCGCGACGCTTAGCGCACTTGCGACCCACGCTCTCTCGAACACTTTTTTGGGAAAGCTGATTGGATCTCCCGGCGCACCTCCGCCCTCGATGGCGGACATAGCCCGATTTGTTGCTGGAGCCGGGGCAGAGTACATGCGCGAAGTCGGAAGCATCGCCCAACAAGGCGCATTCTTCGCCGCAGTCGTTTTCGGATGGTGTCACCGCGAGAACCGCTTGCGTGTGTTCAAGTTGGCCCCCCGCACAACAACGCCCTTGTCGGTCGATTTTCATGAGAAGGAGTTACTGGAAATAAGCCTAGAACGTCCTGCATCGCAGTCCGTGATTGTCATTGGCAGTTCGCCGGGACTGTTCGAGCAGGCGATCGAGGACGAACTTGCATCATGCAGGGAGCGTGGCGAAACGCATCCGATCGTTGCCTATGATGCTCCAAAGCGGGTGCTCCGCCGATTGATCGCGGATAACGAAGACGAGAAAGTGGGTGGGACTATCCAGCAGGCGTGGGCTACGGCGGGTGGTTTTCAAATTGTCTCGAATATGGAGCCGATCACTCCAACGCCGCCGTCGACCAGGAACGCCGGGCTTTTCCTGCTTGGGTTCGATACTTTCGATCTCGCGGGAGTTGGTGAATATTTGGTTTCGTCGGAAGGTCGGTAAAGTTGGGGCGCCTCAGAACACGTTCGCGAGCTGGTCGAGGAGCTCTTCCCACTCGCCGGGCTCGTACGTCACGAGGCGAAAGTCGCCAGCCTTGGACCAGCGCAGCTCCAGCACTTTCCGACCCAGGTGCCGGATCTGTATCCGTGAAAACTCATCCGGTCGCATCGGGCTTCGCGGCGTCAGGAGCGATCCGGACAACCCTTGGTGCGCGAACTCGCGCAGGTACTTGTCCTCGCCTTCGATCTCGATGATGCCGACGAGATCCTCAAAGCGAAGCACGTCATACGCCAGCCGCCCGAGCTGTTTCGCTCGCGTCAATCTCGCTTGGCGGTCGCTCGCTCTCATGGGCGGCTCCCTAGCGCGAGGAGCGGCGGCTCGCGCCGCCGCTCCATTGTCCGATCTCCTTTTCGCGTAACGTTGTCAGTTCGTGCCGTACTTGCGAAGAAGCGCCGTTTCGCCCGAAGGCACGACGAACTTCCACAGCGAAGGAAGATCAGCACTGCGTTGCTCCAGCAAGATGAGCGCACTGCGCAACAACCTCATCACACGCCTTTCGGACGCTAACCGCACCGGCGATGCTTTTTCACCCATGGTCGCGTTCATCTCGGACAACGCACACGCGATCTGAAACGCCGCACCCGTGATGCTTTGCGGCGAGAGATGGTCGGCCGTCAGAACGAGGTAGTGGAGCCTCTCGTAGGTGCGGTCGTCTTCATGTTCGAGCCAGTGCTTGGCAAGCGCGTCGTACTTCAAAGCCAGGGTCAGGACAGGGCAGGTCTGCTGTTGCAAGTCGTTTCTCCTCTCGCGCTGAGCGCGCTGTTGTTCACGAGAAGAAGCGTAACGGCGTGCCTCACAATGCCAAGGGAAAAGCCTGCTACAAACTGTAGGTGTGGAATACTACAATCTGTAGCCGAGCACACATTTCGTAGTATAGCGAAGCCAACCCGTTTTCGTCTAAGACGATGATGGGCGCTAAAGATGCTTGGGGGTGGCTACATGAGGGCGATTGAAGTTTCGGTTCTAGCGACGATGCTGCTCGCTGCAACCGTCTGCGCTCACGCGAAGGATGAACGCCAAGTCGTCGGATCGTGGCTGATTGACAACAAAGAAGATCGATTTGGGAATGGTGGGACGTTCATCGCTGCGGTGCCAGATGTGAGTGCTAGCGCCAATTCTGGCACAGCTCTCGTAGTTCGCTGCATCGAAAAGGATCTTTCTATTGCCCTGCTCGATAGCGCGCAGATTGATCCGAAACCTTTGAAAATTGGCACGGCATACGTCGTGAAGCTACGTACCGATACCGAACCAGTCATGACTACGGTCGGCAAAGCGATCAACGAGCGCCTAATTCAGGTTGAAACTCAAGCCGACATGGTTCGCACGATACGAAAAGGGCGAGAGACAGCGATACGCTTGGAGAACAGCGATGGCGTGTCGCGAACCATCATCTTTCAGACCAAAGGAAATGCGAAGGCGCTCGCACGGATCGCGGCGGAATGCAAACTAGACTGATGTGATCGCTTTATATTTCGCACCCGCACCGGTCCAGTAGCTCGGGCGGCGCGTCGCGCAGCGAGAGCGCCCCCTTCCAGCGGACGAACGGCAGCGGCCGCGAGTTGGCGAGCACGAACGCGAAGTGCTCGGGTGCGTACCAGCGGCTTGGGTGTGGCCGGACGCAATCGACGATCTCGGTGATGCCGATCACGCCACCCAGCTGCTGCTCGTCTGTGAGACGCACTCCGAAGCGCCTCTCGATCTTGTCCGGCCGGATCGCGTCCGGACGCTGGCTTGCGTGGATCAGGACCGGACCGCGATAGTTGGTCGCCCAGGAGCGGTTCTCGACGTCCTTGAGCTCGACTGCTCCGGTCTCGACGTCTTTGCCGCCGGTGATGATTAAAGCCGCCCAGGGCTGGCGTATGGAGATGATCTTCATGCCCCGATCAGACTATCGGCTGACCTCGCAAAGCCAACGGAAAAGCCGCTGTTCAACAGCAAAATACGCAACGTTGGAGTGCAGCCTCCACTCGACACGCGCAATGCTGAGGATGGTCGCAATCAACGGCGCTCCATCAGCCAGACCTCGAATTCAGGCTTCATCCTGCCCGTCGACTGCAGATAGAGACCGATGTTGAACCGGCGGTGGCCTTCAATAAGAACGTAGCCTTTCGGCAGAGCGTCTGACGCAAATCTCGCGGTCTCCGCATTCACATGCCCATCCCGATTGTCGAGAATGATGAGCGGCGCCGGGAAGTCGCGATGCTCCAGCATGTAAGCTACCGTGCGGTAGGGCTCATTGAAGGGCCAATCTTCTACTAATTCCTTGCCCTTCCTTACGCATGTCAGGTTGTTCGGGTCGAAGTTGCTCCAAGTCGAGAGAACCTCAAATAGCTTCTGCCCTGACCAGCGTACCAAGGTGAACTTGTAGTCGGCCGATTTCAGAAAGGCGTAGGGTGAATGGCTCCAATGCTCATGTAGCCAATACCTCGCGACGTTCTCCGGCACGTTCGGGAAGTGTAATCTAACTTTTGGCCACCATTCGTCAAAGGGGGTCTTGACGGCACCGCTGTTCTCGAACTCAGGGGCGAGATGCTCGGGATAGTCGTCCACTGGATGCCCTCCGATTGACCATGCAAGTCCTGCAGCGGCTTGCTACCGCACGATGCCGGATCTGCCAACAGGGCTGGTACCTAGCTGCTTCTGCTCGCCAGCGCCTCCAATAGCGCCGCCTTCTTCGCCTCCATGAACTCCGAGTAACGCAGCGACGGGTCGACCGCACGCGCCTCTTTGAATGACTGGTTCAACTCCCGCAGCTCGCCCTTGGACTTCATCGCCGTCAGCCGAGCATTCACGTGCGCGACCGCCGCTCGTTCTCGGGTTTCGTTTTTCACGTCGGTCTGTCGGGGAATACCGGACGCACCCAAAGCTTAGAGGAAATCGCCGCTTGTGACCCAATTCGGACTTGGTTCGCGATAAACGACACAAGCCGATCCGAAAATTAACCGCCCTCAGTCTTAGTTTTCGCTGTATGCTATGGGCGTTCCAGCTCCGCAACAACATTAGGGAGGAGGCTAGGATGAAAAAGTCCTTTGTCGCCGCCACTTTGATCGTGTTGGCAAGTTCTGCGATGGCTCAAGATGCGATGCAGGTGGTCAAGCCCGATGGGCTGACGTGGATAGAACATCCGGTCTTTAGGGGCGCGCATACCGCCATCCTGATCGGTAACCCAACAAAGGCCGAGACGATCGTTCAGCGGGTGAAATTCCCGCCGAATTATAAAGTGCCGCCACACACCCATCCTTATGCCGAGGTCGTCACCGTGATGAGTGGCAGCTTTGGGAACGCCATGGGGGAAAAGTTTGATCCCGCGAAAGGCGAGATATTGAAGCCGGGCTCCGTCTTCGCGCTGCCGGCAAAGCACCCCCATTATGTTTGGACGACAAACGAAGAAACGATGGTCCAAATTGTGTTCACCGGGCCGGGTGGCATCGAGTTCATCGATCCAGGCGACGATCCGCGCAATAAGTAAAAACGAAGCGCCGAAGCATAAAAAAGAGACCCCCTCAATTGGTGGCCTCTTTCTTGGCCAACAGAGGAGCGGAGCATGCCCAGCGTCTCCGAATGCCGCGAGCTAGCCAGCAGCTATAATACCCAGTCGAGAATAGATGGGATCTCCCCGAGGCGGGCCACTCTGCTTAGAAACATCGCGCATAGCCTTAGCAGTTTAGCGCACCAATTGGAGATGCTCGCGGAAGATGTCGCCTCGCAAAAGTAAGTGCACACGGAGGCGAGCCGATGCGATGTGTTTGGAGAGGATTTAGCCGTCTCTTCCCTCACGCTCGTCAGCGGGGACTATTGATGGTGAGCGTTCCTCCAATTCCCGAAGCCGTTCGATTTGGTCTCTAAGGCTGTCCGGTTGCTCCGGCGTAGGCTTCAGCGACACGCGCAGGTTCTGGCCAATCACTTTCATAATTGCTTGGCTGTGTTTGTGGTCTATGTCGTCGCGATATGGCATAGCGACGTCTCCTTCGACAAAAGGGCGCGGAGATTTAGAAATCAGCGCCTGCCTACCGCAGCTTTTCCGCCTCCGAGCATTCCGTGAAACTGGAGACCGCCGCTTTTGGCTATCTGCGCGAGCGCTTTGTAGTTGCAGCGGGTCTTGCGTAGAACCTTTGGCTATCCGCGACATGCGCCGTTTAGTTGACGGCGAGCGACGGTCTCACCGTGCCAAGTCGCGCCGAGACACTTCGTTCCGAATTATCTTAGTGCGAAGATACGTCCGGCTTGCTGCCCAAGACAGCGTCGGCGCCACAGACTGGCCGGGCCAACACCTGCTCCGACCGACCCAGCCTGACGCAGATGTCTGGGCTCACGCGCTGGAGTGAAGTTCGGAATGGACGTCGGGATCTGGCCCTTAGTTGGACGTTCACGCGGACACCGTTGATGTCTGCTTTTGAGGGCACCGCGAACGCCGCCTAGCCGCTCGACATCGTCGCGACCCCTGCGCGCGGCATTGCCCGGCCTCACCTAGTGCATCGCAACTACCCGATTTTTACTGTGCCATTCGTTTACTCTTGCGCTCCACCTCTCGTACAAGCTCGTCAGCTCAAGATATGCCGCCCCGTGACTAGGCCGTTGCCTTAGACGCTTGATCAGAGGCTCGCACTCGTTGCAATGGCGGATCAGAGTATCGGCCCAGAAGTGGTAGGCAACGTCCTCGTCGATGACGCCCTTCCTGATGCCGACGGCGAGAAGCTCGTGGATATTTAAATACGATCTTACGTGAGCGTAGTCGTCGCTAGCCTCAAACCTCGCCATCAGCGTTGAGTTATCGGTATGCTTGGCCAAAATCAGCGCAGCCGCTTCATACCTCGCATGCGCGGTAAGCATCGGCTGATCCATCTCGGTCTTGATGAAAAAGTCGACGGCCGCTCTGTTCTTCGCAATACTGCGCTGCACTCGGATCGCTCGCATTGCCACGAAACTAGCTATCAACGCGATACTCGCCGTTGCTATCGGCGCGTGCGACGCCCACCACTCCCAATCCATCGTGTCCCCCCCACAAAAGTCACCAAACGAGGTGTATAAAACTGCCGACACACGTACAATTATCATTTGGTTGGAAGGCCATCCGCTTGCCTCGAAGACCTTGCACATTGCGTGTTTGCCTTCACTTGCTCGCTGTTATCGACCACCACTCGAAGCGACCTGCGCAAGGCCTGGCAGTCGGCCTCTTCGGGCGAATAGGTCTCCATGAACTGCGCAGCGCTCTCGACGGTTGTCGAGGGTTGAAACGCCAAGATGATCAAAGCCTTTTCGAGACCAGGACGAGGCGTGACTTTCTCGAGGATGGAGGCGACCCTAGCGCGCTCGAACTCGATGCCCGCCAGGATCGCGCGTTCAACGGCGCTTTCGAGCGATCTCTCGCGGTCGTCAAAGACGGCATTCATCACGGCGCAGCGCACATTGGCGATGGTTGTCTCATCAGCGCTCATGATTTGCGTTCCGCGAGAGCTGCCGCTGCGCCGGCGCGTACGCCGGCAGCGTGCGCATCCTTAAGACGCTCGATCGAGGCGTCAATCTTTCCGCGCGTGCGCTCTATCAGGTCGTACTTCGTCCAAGTGCTCCCGGCCTGTTTATGAAAACCTGCCAGATCTTGCATCACCGTTTCCACGGTACCGACTTCGTCGGCGAGCCCGACCTCAACGGCTTCTGCGCCGAGATAGGTGCGCGCTTCGGTGGAGCGGAGTGCCTCGACTGAGAGCCTTGGACGGTGCGATGCGACGCTATCGACGAACATCTTGTAGTGCGTGTCGACTTCCCTTTGGAGGTCAGACTTAACCTCCGTCGACAACGGTTGGAGTTCGTTGCCGTCAACCTTGTGCTTGCCAGCGAAGATGAAGGTCGGCACCAAGCCGTGGTCGGCGAGCTGCTGTGACCGATCGAGGTGAAGCATCACGACGCCGATGCTTCCGGTAACAGCCGTCTTGGTCACTACGATCTGGCTGGCCGCTGCCGCAATCATGTAGGCGGCAGAGGCGCAAAGCGAGTTCGATACTGCGACGACAGGTCGCTTTCGTGCGACCGCATGGATGACGTCGGCGCATTCGATTGCGCCCGTCGCCGCGCCGCCGGGCGAGTGGATGTCAAGCAGGATAGACGTTACATCCGGATCGGCGTCCGCAGCTCGAACCGCGCCAGAAACGGCGTCGTAGGAGACGAGCCCACTCTCGGCGTCGAGACCACCGGCGCGGGTCACGAGTGATCCAATCACCGGGACCATCGCGATGCCGCCGCCAATCTTGGCGTAGCCGTTCGCTGGTCTACTGCGAACCGGCGCGCGGGTGGCCAACGGCGGACCAGCGGACCGCACGAAGGCCGCGAGGTCGCCATCCAGCCCGACCCGGTTGGCCAGGACAGCCGCGATAGTCGCGGCCTTTCGTGGTTCGAGAAACAGCGGCACCCCGAACAATTCCGCCGCGACGCGGGCGAGGATCTCCATCGTCAGTTCCTTTCTGGCGCCTGCATCACGTCCGCAAGCCCGAGCGAGGCTCGCGGGTCGATGTCCGACGGCGGCAAGAGACCGGCCAGATCGGCGAAGGCGGCTTCCTCGCGCTCGCTGGCGAGAATATCTCCGTCGATCTCCTTGAGCTTTTCGAGCCGCTGGGCAGGCGAAAGGGCGATCGCGTCGTCTGCCGTCGCGTCAATCTCTCGCTCGATCGCGGCGCGCAGTTCTGTCGGAAAGATCCAGGCCAATAGTCCCACGACGTCGACGGCGAACACGTCGGAGCTGCCCTGTTGCTCAAGGCACGCGCGGTTTTTCGGAAAGTAAATCGGCTCAAGCCTGTCGACCAGATTGGTAACGTCCGGCTTCGCTGCTTCGACCCGGGCCTGCATCTGCCGCCAAGCAAAGTCCTTTGCCATCGCGCTCGGAAAAGGCGCTGCCAAAACTTCTTGACGGTCCGCCCGGAGCGAGCGCGTGCGGCGGGCGGCGCGCTCGATGCCGGCAAGGGCAGTTTCACCGTTCCTCAACTGCGGAGCGCCGCCCTCGTACATCCTGATCCCGATGGGGGCATTGGCGCGAACGTAGCGTTCGAGTTGCTCGCTCAGCCTGTGCGCTGCATTCCAAATCGGACCCAGCTTCTCGACCCGGGCGACGAGCTCATGGCGGACCTTTTCGCTGCGGTCAATGTCCGCCTGTTGGCGCGCCAGCTGAGCCTTGTCGCGTTTTCCACGCTCCAATTCACGAAGCCGCTCCCGGTCAGTTTGTAGCTTGGTTATTGCCTCGCGCATCTGGGCGGAAGTCTCGAGCACCGCCGCATGGCGCTGCGCGGCGATATCTCGAAAGGTCTGGAGCCGCTCCCGCACAGCGTGCGGGATGGTCAGTGTATCGAGCAGGTCTGTCACAACGTGGTTCTCCAACATGACGTTGGAGGTCATCCTGACGAGTTGCATTGCTCATCGCGAATGCGCAAGTATTCGCCTGATTTGTCCGGCGCTTAGAGCGCGTGGGAATATCCGTGTGATCTCCCAGAGCGCGCCGCGGATCGTCCCAATGTGTCGTACGGGACAGGTTGTCGACGAGCGATCGCGTCGCCATGCTGTGTCAACATAGCGGCCCCACTGAGAGGCGATTTCGTGTGCCGCATCATGATCCGAGCGATCCGCATAAAATCGCCCCCGGCACTCCACGATCAGCGCATCCCGCTTTACGTACATCGCTGCTGACAGCATCGCCTTGCGCAGCGCCGCCGCGACGCGGCGCTTCGACGCGGTCAGCTCCTCGCCGGCTTCGACCGCTCCAAGGATGCGTTGGAGGTCGCCAGTGTCGCCTCGATCAGCCATCAATGGGTCCGAGATCGAGCGGCGGGAAAGGGCGATCCGCGAGCGCGAATAGCAAGCGTCGCCGGTGACGACCGACGACGACCACCCGTCCTCTGGCGACCAGGTGACTGAGCGCGCGGCGGGCCGAATTCAGCTGCGACCGCGTGCAGGACGGCGGTCGCGATCGGCAGATGCGGCCAGCGAATGCGAAGCCGGCGATCTCTCGGACCGAGAGGCGGTCGACCCGTTCGAGAACGCGGATTAGCTCCCGTCGCAAGGCGAGCGGACGACCCGAAAAACATCGCCGGGAGCGGTTCGGGCCCTCAGGCATGGACCACCGGGAAGGAAACAAAACCTCGGTTTTTAAAATCCCAGATACGGTGATTTACCGGGCCCATCGCGCTCGCATGGCGGCGGCGCGGTGAAAGATACTTACCGAAATTCCGCGGCATTCGCGGGCGCAGCGCGGCTGGCAGCGGCGCTGGTGCGGGTTCACCGGTCCTGGCGTCGAAACACTGAGCACGCGGCGCACCGCCGCCAGTGAGCGGCGCAGGAGAGGCAATGCCGCTGATGAGAGAGGCACTGGTGGCTCTCCGTCCGGTCCGCGTCTCCACAACTCCACGCCGAGCCAGCTCGCCAGCACCCTGCGCTCGCTCGCGCACGCGCGTTCTTTCTATCGTCTTGGCGTGCTGGTGGTGAAGACGGGCGGTTTCGCGGTGAGCATTGAACCCATCGCCGGTGCTCGGCGGCCGGACGCGCTGGGGCGCGCCGGCCTCGCTGATCTGGTTGGAGGGCCGGCGGCGATCAGCCGACCGACCCTTGCGCTCAATCTCGACCGCTGTGCAGCCCGGCAGTCCGCTATCAGTTATATAAGAATACTGCGGACGCACTTTCCCTATCGATAGGATTTCCGCGTCCGCAGTCTGAAATCCAGACTGCGGACAGCCTTTTTCTATCGTGATCCTACCGATAGGATTTTGTGTCCGCAGTCTGAGCAGGGGAGCGGTTGGAGCCACACTCACGGGTTGCTCCGCCGGATCTTAGCAACCTGAAATCTCGGTCCAGGGATGACCCTCTTTTCGAGCTGACCTTGGGCGAGGCCGAGTTTCACGGCATCATGAACTGCGGCCGCTAGATGCTTCCCGGTCTTGCCGGCGAAGTGAGTGGGGCTCTTGCGCTTAGCCTCTGCGCCGGCGGTCTTGATGCTCACCCAGTTGGACGGAAGGATCCTCAAGATTGCCTCCAGCCGGCGGGCGACCACGCTAACCTTAGGCTCCGGATGCAGTCGAGCCTCAGCTCGCTCCCTTCGCTTGCGGTCTCGATCGTTGGCTCTCGACAAGACCTCCATCGCCTCATCAGACATACCAGCAGCTCGGAAGGTTCGGATGCGAGCCCGCTTGCGCTCAGCCTCGGTGACATCGAGATCGTTTCCCAAGGCCTCGGCAGACCAGTAGCGCTGACTGTGGAAAGCCTCTCCGACCGCTGCCGCCCGCTCGTCAGGCGTCATCCAGCTGCAGCGCAGGGCCAGGAAGTTGTCGGCTCGCCGTCGCCCTTCGCTCCCGCAGAGCGCATAGGTGTCGAGCACTCTGTCCCGGAAGCGAGGGCCAGCTTCGTCGTTGGGTATCTTGCGGCCGTAACGGATTGCCATCAGGCGAAGCAGCTCTGGTGGGCGAAACCGCGCAACATGGTCGTCTGTTCGGCCTGGTCGGCCAGCACTCTCAGGTCGATCGGCGTTCTCTGTCGCGTTGACGTCGTGGGCGAGGTTGGTGCTCCTCATTGATCACCATCCCGGAGCAAGACCCGCCGCCAGAGCTCGGCTCTCACCGCGCCCTCGAAGCGGCGCACCTCGCGTTCGGCTGTCGCCGGCGTGACACCCAGCTCATCTAGGGTTCGGCGGAGAGCCCTCAGGTTTCTTTGAACATGTTGCTCGCCTCGTTCGGCGTCGAGCGTGAGGACAAAGTCGACGTGACGTTTGACGTGATCTGCGCCGCGGAAGCGTCCCGGGAGTAGGAGGATCTTCGCCTTGCGCTGGGCGATCTCGACATGGAGCCGAGGTGGAGGAGGTGTTGCTACAGGTCGGTGACTTGCGGCAATGGCGGCGAACCGTTCGGTCATGCTGCACCTGCCTCAAGTTGCAGTTGCTGCCAGCGCTGCCAGGCTGCCCGCGCCAAATCGTGACATTCTCGGTCGATGTCGCCTTCAGCGACGCCTAGGTCCTCAAGCCTGCCGGCGATGACTTCAAGCACGAACGCCAGTTCATCCTCGGCATCATCAACCGAGCCCTTCGTCGACATTTGCGCCGCCACTCGGTTCACCATGCCGGCGTTCCGAGAGTTGGGGAATGCAAGCATCATCGTCCGTCTCCTCAGAAAACTTCGTCGTCCACCGTCGTGGGCTCGGCGGCGCGCGCTTTCGGCGTGCGGACGCCGAGCTGCTGAAGCCAGCGCAGCGCGTCCGCGAGTTGACGCTTGATCTCGAAGAGCTCAGCGTACGTCATGCCGCCAGCCAGATCGCGATGCTGATGCTCTCGGCAGAACGACGACAGGTCGCGTGCAAGGCCGATCAGTTTGCTTGCGCGGCGAACGGGGCTCGGATGGCGTTCACGCATCCTCAGATCCTCGATGGTGGGGAAGGGAAGGGCGCCCCCAGGCACCGGAGCGGACCTGGGGGCGTTTGCCGCCGGCGTACTTCCGGCCGGCGGCGGCTGCGCCGGCGCCGGAGACTGCCTCGGCGCGGCTGCAAGTCGATCTCATGCGGCGCGGGAGCGCGCGGCAGCGATCAACGACCTGTAGTATTCGTGAAGGTTTTTTGCCGCGACGTTTCGCCGGCTGCCATTTGGGACCAGCACGAAAACGCCCTCGGCCACGAGTTCGTAGAAGCGCGTCATCCCGACGTTCGCCACGCGGCAGGCTGTCTTGATGTCGTTGAGCGGAGAGAGACTATGCGCTTTGACAAAGTCCTCGTAGCTCAGATCCAGATCGTGAGCTGGCTCGGTTTGCTGTTCGATGTTCGTCGCGTCTTGCGCCCGATCCCCGCTTTTCGTGTTCTTCCGCATTGCCCCGTCCACGTTCGTTGTGTGTACGAGATCGCTCCTACAGAAGATCGGAACATTCGATAAGGACGCACCCAAGCCTATCAGGGGCTAAGGTGTGTCTGGAGCCAGGCCTCACCCTTGCGCTTGATGGCGGTCTTGATCGGCCGCTCCCATTTCCATTCCTTGGGCGCGGGCTCCTCGAGACTGTTCCAGATCGCTTCGATGAAGCCGACGAAGGCTCCCTGAGCGGTTGGTCGCTCCCCAACGAGCCAAATCCACGTATCCCCTAGCTGGGACACAAACTCGACGCGCCAGACGTTCTTTGCGTCCTCCTCGCTTTTTACGACTTGGGAGAGCGCGAGGTGATGTGCGCTAACTTCGGCCCGCACCGATGGGAGAAGCTCGCCCAATTCTGCGAGCAATTCGGACGCGCGCTTCGTTGCTTCTAGGCCGGAGAAGTCCGGCTCGAGCAGTTGGTTGTGGGCAACACGCAATGACGCCAAGTTGGCGACCTGCGAAAGGTCCGACGCGTGCTTGGTGACCACGTCGGCGATGTTCCCGATTTTGCTGCTGCGCGCGGCAGCGCTGGTGAGGGGTGACCGGATCGTCTTGGCTATAGCTTCGGCTTTTCGTTGCTCGCTGCACGCGCGCGAAAGAGCGTAGCTCGCACCGCGGCGCGCAATCT
This sequence comes from Bradyrhizobium sp. CB82, assembly GCF_029714405.1. Taxonomy (NCBI): domain Bacteria; kingdom Pseudomonadati; phylum Pseudomonadota; class Alphaproteobacteria; order Hyphomicrobiales; family Nitrobacteraceae; genus Bradyrhizobium; species Bradyrhizobium sp. CB82. The sequence continues at coordinate 3,680,338 of NZ_CP121650.1, forward strand.
CATACGGGCAATGAGCGCCGAAGGTCGCGGCGTCGCGGAGCTGAATAACCCTGTTCCGGCCGCGCACGTTGCCCTTTATCAGGCCCGTTACAAATTCATCGATTGGAAGTGCTCTCTTCGGTTCTTTCCAGGGCACCCAGCCCGGTGGTGCGGAGAAACTGCTGTCTGTGAAGTCGAGGTCGCCGTCTCCCCAAAGTCGCCGCTCGATCCTGGCGAGCGACCACCGCATTTTGCGATCGCCGAAAACGGCAGGGGCATCGTTCCAATGAAGCACCACCATGTTCAAGCTCTCAACTGCACCACGCGGCCAAACCCGCGGAGCTCGTCGAGATAGTCGGCCCACCATTGCGACAGTCTGCGCCGCTGCTCGTGGTACGCCGCGTCGTTGTACGTGCCGCGCACAGCATCCTCGTCCATATGGTTCAACGCGGTCTCGATGACGTCGGCTCGCGCAGCGTGAGCTTCGTTCGCCAACGTCGAGAACGCGCTGCGGAAGCCGTGACCCACGTGGTCACTGTTTGCGTAGCCGAGCCGCCGCAGCGCCGAATTCATCGCGCTTTCCGATAACGGGCGATACCGGGATCGCTTCACCGGCTGCCCGTCCTTTCCAACGGTGCGGCGCGGTTGCTGGCATGGGAAGAGGAAATCAGCGCCGGCAGCCACGCGCTCGGCGCTTTCCGCCGTCCACCCGGTGAGTTGCCGAAGCTCTTGCAGCAACGCCACTGCCTGCCGGCTGAGGTAAACCGTGTGGCTCTTGCGCATCTTCATGAGCGAGGGCGGCAACGTGACGACCGGCTCGGCGCTGTCAGCGGCGATCCAAGACCAGCGTAGTCGCCTCAGTTCGCCCGGCCGCAGCCCAGTCAGCGCGAGCAATTCGAGCGCTAGGCGGGTTTGCGGCGCGCCGTGATAGCCGCGCACGTCGCGGAGGAGCTTGCCGAACCGCCGCGCCGCGTCCCCGTCGCGGTCACCGTCGCGCGCATCCGTGACGCTGGCGTGGTGCTGCACGGCCTTGGCGCCCCTAATCGTGATGTCGCTGTTCCTGGTATCGCCTAGCGGGTTGACCGGGATAGCGCCACGTCTGGCTGCACGGGCAAGCACGCGGCTGACCGTCGCGCGGCATCGGTGGGCTGTATCACGTTGACCGCGCGCACCGATGCGATCTAGCGCGTCCACGATCTGCGCAGTGGTCAATGTGCGCGCATCGAGCTTGCCGAGCTGGGGCCGAACCAGCGACAGCAACCAATCCAATTTTTCGATCGTCTCCGGCGACTTTTTGCGCTGGTCTTTAGGCGCGTCTAGTCCACCTGTGAGGCTGCGCTGATCCTCGAGCCAATCGTCAGCGATGCGGTCGAACGTTGTCAGATGCGCTACGGCCGCGGCCTGCTTATCGGCCCTCCGTTTCTCGGATGGATCGATCCCCGCTGCCAACATTTTCTTGTTGGCGTCGCGCGCGTCGCGCGCGGCCGCGAGGCCGACGTGGGGATAAACACCCAACGAGATCGTCTTCTGCTTGCCGCGGAACCGGTATGCCTGACGCCAGAGGCGTGATCCTCCCGTCTCCACCAGCAAGTAGAGCCCGCCGCTATCGCTCAGCTTGTACGGCTTTTCGGATTTCTTGGCGGCTCGACAGGCTGCGTCCGTCAGTGCCATCGCTCACCTTCGATTTTTCGCGTTTCCCGAACGTCTGTTGGTATCTCCTCCGCCCGCGACCACACGTACCAACAGAGATACCAACAAAAAGCGCGGTGGCTGGCGGAGGGGTACGAACGCAAACGAAGGGAAAATAGCGACGTTTCAGCGGCTTATGCCGCTCAAACGAAGACTAGCGAAAGCGGGTGAATAGTCAATTGGTGCCGGCTGAGGGGATTGAACCCCCGACCTTCGGTTTACAAAACCGCTGCTCTACCGCTGAGCTAAGCCGGCCACTTTCAGGGAACAACAAGCCGGCAAGGCCGGCGGGTCCGCTTGGGTGCGGTCGCAATACCAGACTTGTCTGAAAAGTGCCAGAACCGAGGGCGCTGTCTCCCGGGAGCCGGTTCAAGCGCAAGCGGTCAAAAAAAAGGCGGCCCGAGGGCCGCCTGAACAATTCAGCCTGACAGCGAACGTCTACTGGCAGAGGTGCTGGCGGCCGTCGTCGCCCTTGAACAAGGTGCCAGGCCTGCAAACGATGCCGTTGCGGGCGGCGTAGCTGTTCCAGTCGCCGTGCCAGGCGGGACCGCCCTGGTCATAATAGGCGTAGGAATTATTCCAGCCGCGGAACGGGGCGGTTGCGATTGCGCCTGCGGTGCCAACGGCAGCGCCGGTGACGGCGGCCGCGGTGCCGACGGCGGCACCGGCAGTCGCAGCTGCCGCGTCTGCCGGCCAGAAGCCCGTCTGATCATTCGGACGCGCTTGCCGATAGGCGGTGCGTTGGTGACGATAGTGCCTGCCCGTGGCCGTGCCGGGGGCGACGTTCTGGCAAGCAGGATCCTTGAAGAGGCCCGCGCAGCGGTTCGGGTCGGGCGCCATTTGCGCGAAAGCAGGTGTCGCCAGCGCGGACGCGAGGATCGCAGCCGCGGCAAGAAGCTTCAGGCTCGTCATGGCGTTTGCTCCATGTGATTGAGACGTTTGGTAAGTGCGGCGTGCGGCCGTGGTTCCGCCGTTTGTCGCCGGTGGGGTCACATCGACGTGAGCCCGTGCAGGGTGTGAGTTTGTTGCTGCGCAACCACATCCGGGCGGCGTCATGCGACGGGCCGAGCGCGCGGTTGCCGTTAACGCTTCGATAGCGCCGGTGCGCGCATTTGAGCGCCCGCCAATCCTTACGCGTTAGGCTTACCAGAATTTCAGCGGCCTGCCTTAACACTCTGACTGTGGTGATCGGATAGGTTCTCGGCCGATTAATCCGGGACCCCTTTCATGCGCGCTGTCGCGCTCCTTGCGTTTTTGGCCGGACTGCCCGCGACGGCGCTTGCCGGTGACGGCTTCGACATCGTGATTCCTGGCCGTCCCGGCGTGCCCGTCATCATCAATGGCATCGATGCGTCCTATACCGTCGTCGAAGGCGAATGGGGGCTGGCGAAAAACGTGCAGGTGCAGCCCACGATCTATGGCGGGCGCTACATCGGCGAGCGGCAGCCGAGCGATGTCGGCCATTATTATCCGAGCATGGGCTTGCGGCCCGGCTATGGCCGTCTCGAGGTCGAGCCGCCCACGAATCGCAAGTCGCCACAGCCGGCCGAGAGCTACTACCGGAGCTGGGGCGTGCAATCGGCGCCGCTGCCGCCGCAGGTGGATGTGCCGGCCAATCCGCCGCCGGTGATCCTTGCTCCGCAGATCGACGTCGATCCGCATCGTCATGTCCGCCCGTCGCCTCACGCGGAGGCACCCGGCAATCCTGAGCTGCACAAGTAGTCCGGGCAGATCAATACCAAGCAAAATCCAACAAACCGAAAATCGACAGGAGAAAGTAATGCGTCAGATGATTTCAGGACTGGTCGCGGCGGCAGCCGTGATGGTGGTGGGGGCAGCGCCCGCAATGGCCTGCGGCTGGAGCCCCTGCGCGGCGCCGATCGCACCGGTCTATTCGGGCTGCGACGTCGGCTGCGGCGGTGGCTGGGGCTTTGAGCGCCTCGCTGAGCCGACCGCGCAGTACTACTACGTCAACCAAGGCCCGACCTACACCGGCCCCGGCGCTTTCGCGCCGTATCCGACCTATCGGGAAGACGCTGTCGTGAATTACGGCCCACGGTCTTACGGCTATGGCGCGGCCGTCGCAGCGCCCGCCTATTCCTACTACCACCACCGGCCGTATTACCGTCCGTATCGCTACGGCTACGGTCCGCGCTACGGCTATCTGCCGCGCGTGCATTATGGCTATGGCCCGCGCTACGGCTACGCACATCGTCCCGCGCCGTACTACTACGGCCACCGCGTGCTGCGCCGCTATTACTGATCGCACGATCGGTTGAGTTGAGTTTCGAGGCGCCCGTTCGCATCACGCGGACGGGCGTTTTGCCTTGCCTTGAACTCAGCGCTTCATCAGCCCGAGCCGGCTCGCGCCGACATACAGCGACAGCACGGCGGCGTTGGAGACGTTGAGACTCTTGATCTCGCCGGGCATGTCGAGCCTCGCCACCACGCTGCATGTCTCGCGCGTCAATTGCCGCAGACCTTTGCCCTCGGCGCCGAGCACCAGCGCAAGCGGCTCGCGCAAAGCGACCTCGGAGAGATCCTCGCTGCCTTGGCTGTCGAGGCCGACGGTCTGGAAGCCGCGCTCGTTGAGCGCGGTCAGCGCGCGGGCGAGATTTTGCACGGTCACGATCGGCACGAGCTCGAGCGCGCCGGAAGCGGCTTTCGCGAGCACGCCGGTCGCCTCGGGACTGTGGCGCGCGGTGGTGACGATCGCCTTCACGGCAAAGGCCGCGGCCGAGCGCAGGATCGCGCCGACATTGTGAGGGTCGGTGATCTGGTCGAGCACCAGCACCATGCCTTGCTGCTCCAGGGTCTCGATGTCAGGCGAGGGCAGGGCATCGGCCTCCGCCAGCAGGCCCTGGTGGACGGCATCGGGCGACAGCAGCCGGTCGATCTCCTGGGGACGGACGATCTCGGGGGCGATGCGGGTCTCGATGTTCTCCTCGGCGAGACGGCGGGCCGCATTCTCTGTCAGCGTGAGCTTGCGGATCCGCCGTTCGGGGTTTTGGAGCGCCATCGTGACGGTGTGCCAGCCATAGAGGATGACCGGTCCGTCGGGGTGCGAGTCGCGGTCGCGCCAGGAGGTGCGGGACACCGATTTTGGGCCCTTGTTGAAGGGCTTAGCCCCGCCGCGCCGGGGTCTTTGAGCAAATTTGCGATCGTTCATGGGCTCGCTTGTCTCACGGGTTCCGAAAGTTGGCAATTTGGGTGTCCAAAGAGGCGATTTTAGCTGCTTAGCTCGGTTGACTTTGCCCCGCCGCTTCGCCCATAAACGCGCCCGGCCGCGCCCCGTGTCCCTTCGGGCCGTCGCGGTCTTCACGTCTCCATGGCCGTTTTCGGTCCACCGGCAAGGTCCGGTCCGATTGTGTTGCCGTCGAGCGGGGGAGTGTCCCGAGTGGCAAAGGGAGCTGACTGTAAATCAGCCGCCTCATGGCTTCGCAGGTTCGAGTCCTGCCTCCCCCACCATTGATTCTACTTCACAATTTCTTGTTTCAGTGATTGCGCGGCGCTGGCCATTCTGCAGGGGTAACAAAGGGGGTAACCAGCCGATCAGTCCGGCGGCCCACCTTCACTCCGCGAGTGCCGCGGGCGAGCGAATGTGCTCTCTCAAGGCTGAAACAGGGGTTCGATTCCCCTAGGGAGCGCCAGTGATTTCAATTAGTTGGTCGGGTTTTCGCGCTGGTCACTTGGCGCTTCTCCAACTTTTCTCCAATACGCGATTGCGTTGACAACGCTTGCTCCGCAGCGGGGGTTGCGTCCGTCGCATGAGCTCGTGGGCTCGAAGCATGATGGATGAGCATCGGCTTCACATCATGCCGAATAGCGGACCTGCCACGGCCAACATCTCCGAAACGGCTTGCCTCACGTCGCCGAAACTCGGCAGTCGCTCGCAGGTCTGTTCATCCATATAAAGCCGTCGATTGATCTCGATCATGATGGCCCGGACCTTCGGCTCCCGCCGGTAGTGTGTTGCAGGGACCAGAGCGCCGGCGAATGGTCGGGTCGACGAGGACCGAGAACCCGCCAGCGGATGCCGCGGCAACCAAAGCGTCGCGCAGTTGTACGGGCGTATGCCAGTCGTCAGTCCCGATGCAGATGTCAGGTCGGACCGGGTCCTGGTCGGGTTCATGCGGCAGAGGTCGCGACGAAAAGCTGTGGCAATCGACGATGACACAGGTCTTCCCGTCGGCGATCGCCTGCTCCACCGATTGTGTGAGCCTCTGATGATGGGGGCGGTACCAGGTTTCGATGAGGCGAGCCCGCTCGGCAGGCGTCAGGTGCTCGCGCAAAGGCCGTCCATCGGTTGTTCTCACATAAATAGCGCCCATGCCCCGCAACGCCATCGGTTCGTCCGCGTCCTCGGGAAATCGCTCGACGTCGCAGACCAGACGGCTGACTGGAAAGACCACCCTTGCAGCTTCGAACTCTGTGGGCGCGAACAGGTCGTCTGTGAACGCATCCGTCATGCGGAGCAACTCCAGCGCCAGCGTCCGATCGTCCGGAGCAAGTTGGACCCTCTCTTCGGGCGGAATGAGCCGAGAACTGTGGGGGATGTGGAGAATGAGATGTGGTGACATGCCGCCCCTGGCGTCCTCAGGCCCGCGATTTCGGGACGGCCAAGGACCGCTCGGCTTCCTCGACGGCGCGATCGAACTGTTCCTCGAGCCACGGGCAGACGCCCCGAAGACTTTGAACGACCTCTTGGCCCAGTCGATATATTCGAGCCGGCGTTTGACCGACCAGTCGGGAGAGGGGGCAAACCCAATCGCGCGCACGTTACTGGTCTTGTCTGCGAGCTTGATGATCTTTGCTGCGTCACTCTTATTGGGCGCGTGCTCGACTTGCAGCCGTTTCCGCTCCACCTTGTCGAGTGATTTGTCGTCCGTCACTTCCGCAACGAGTGCAGCAACCCTGGTCCCGAACTCCCGCGCGATGAGTTCGGAGGGAACCTCCTGGTCTTCGATGGCATCATGCAAGAGGGCTGCAATGACCAGCTCAGGATCTCGGCCATGTGTAGCGTCAGCCGCAAGGCTTGCGACTTCGAGCAAGTGGTTAATGTAGGGCTCCTGCGCTGCGCCCTTTCGTCGCTGGTGAACGTGCCATCGCGCCGCCGCGTCAGCAGCCCTCAACACCGCAATCCATTCCTCCATAATAACCTCTGAACCACTACTATACGGTTTCGGCTGATCGACTTTGCCTTTTTGCGCGTTGACCTCCATCTAGCAGCATGTCAGTCAGCACTGTCTAGACAACGATACGAATCGCGAGAAACGTGGCCAAGAATAAGAAGCCGCCCATCATGACATCGCAGGGCTCGCAGCTCAAATCGGACTAAGGTCCTATCCGCTCAGTCTGCACGCAAGAATTGCATTCCGCGACGAAAGATGTTTGAAAAGAGGCCTAGCTCGCGCTGGTAGGGGCGACAATGAATGAACAGATTCCGGCCGTGGGCGACGGCCAGTTTGCATTGCAAGATGCGCCGCGGGACGAGCACGAATTGGTCGACTGGTACGTTAACGAGGGGCGCCCGTGCCTTGCAGTTCACATTCCCGATCGTCAGCTGCCCGACAATGAGATCGATCGAATCAGGAGCTTAGCTCCAGATCGGACTATGGCTTGTTTCCTGGGCCATTCGGGCATCGGAAAGAGCGCACTTCTGAATACTCTTGCCGCGCGTCGGAGCCATCCTTACCATCCGATCGTCATTGTGATGGCAGTTGACGAGTTGAGCGTAGGTGATGGAGCGCCCAAAGATTAGTTTCGAGAAAATGCTCAAGCTTCGCACGTTAGTCGCCCGATTTGGTGAGCTTGACGTTGCTCGATGGTGGAACAGCAATGGTCAATTGGGTCGACTGGGCGCGGTGGTGTTACGCCGCGGCTTCCCACGCACTTACCGTTTCGCGCAGGCTCGTTCGGTGTTTGCCATTGCTGCGCAGAGATGTGACGAAGTCTTTAACCCGCCAGGCTGCGTGACGCTGTGGAAGTTGCCTGATGCCATCGAAGAAGAGTTCGACGCGCGATGGGAGCAATGGCTTGATCGGGCAAGCGAGTGGAATTCATTCTTCGATCGAGTTGAAACTCTCGGCAGCACCGATCTAGTCGAACTTCTGCGAACGTTCGAACTGGTTTCTGATGCCGAGCTTGATGCTTATGCGCGTCTCCGTCGGTCTGCGGAAGGGCGCGCGGTGCCGTTGCCTGCAGTCTTTGGTGGAACAGATTCGGACATTGCATTGCTTGCTCTTGGCTTCGCGCGCAGCGAGCCGGCAGCTGTGGCTGTTCCGTACGCCAAGAGACCAGACGCATGACTGCGCGCTCCAAGGCGAACATTGTGTCGTCGTTCACCATAATCAAGGGAGCGATGATTGAGGAAACCTACGCTGTCTTCTCTGCCTGGGATTTCGATCGCTCTAAGCGCGAGAACCTTGATCGCCTTAGGGCAGAGAACTTCATCGGTGCTGGTAGCGCGACATGGCTCAGGGACGTCGCCAAAGTGCTGAACCGCAGGTTTGATCCAGGCGGACGCGATCAACCCCTCGTCATGCTGGCCAAGCGTGGCGTCTCGCTTGATGAGTGGAAGCCGCTTCTCCTCTGGCACATGACGCGCGACGAGTTCCTGGTCCGCGACTTCCTTGAGACGTGGCTGTTTAGTGCTTATGAGGCAGGCACCTTGCGCGTGCGATCTGAAGAAGTCGAAGCGTACGTCGGTAGCATCGGCAATCGCGGAGGAACCGTCGAGCACACCTGGTCCGAGGAGACGACAAAGCGGGTCGCGGCGGGCCTGCTCAAGATCGCCGTCGACTTCGGGCTTTTGCGCGGATCGACCGCGAAGGAGTTCGCCTCCTATCACTTGCCGGAGCAAAGCTTCTTGTATCTGCTGCACGCGATGCGCGACGAGAAGCTCAACCCTAGCAAGGTTCTCGCTTCCAAGGAATGGCACCTGTTCCTCATGAATTCTCTCGACGTCGAGCATGAGCTCCTCAGGCTACACCAGTTTAGAAAGCTTGATTATCAGGTCGCTGGCAGTCTCGTGCAGCTGTCCCTGCCGTGCACAAGCACCCGCGAATACGCAGAGAGGATGGTTGCATGAGCGACCTCGAACAGCGCATCAGACAGAGCCTCGAGCCCGTTCTGGAGCTCCCGGATCCGCGACAACGGATCAGCGCGTATCACGATATGCCTTATGCCCTTTTCCGCTACAATCCCGAGGAAGAATTTGAACTGCGGAAGGAAGTGACGCTGCTCGAAACTCGCCTTTCTCAGAAGGGCAAGCGCATCAAACGCATATCGCTGGCCGAGTGTCTGGATGAGGCGATGCGATCACAGCGTCCGCTCGAAGAATGGTTTCTTGCGGAGCGAGAGCAAGGCGTCGAGACCATCGTCGAGACGGTCCACTCTGTGCTCTCTGAGTATTCGCCGCTGGTCGATCTCGTTGCGGCGCGGATGCCGGAGACACCAGACCCCCTGAGTGACGTCGTCTTCATTCTACGGACGGGTGCCCTGTTTCCGGTCTACCGCACTTTCTCGCTACTGGAGCAGCTTAAGGGGCGCGTGAGTGTCCCGACCGTTCTCTTCTACCCCGGCGATCTCGATGGCGCGGCCGGCCTGCGTTTTATGGGGGTGCTCGATGCCGAGCACAATTACCGGCCAAAGATCTTCTGACGAGGATAATGCGATGACTGCTCAGATGCCCATCAAGACGCTCTTCGCGAACGACATCCATCGTCGTATTGAGGAAGTTATCAAGGTCGACCAGACGGATGAGGAGATCATCCGGGACGAAATCGACGAGTACGTCGTCACCCAGGCGATCCGTTCGCACTACACCAACATTTTCGACGCTTATCAAGCAACGCCAAACAAGCCTCACGAGGGCATCGCGATTTGGGTTTCCGGTTTTTTCGGCTCTGGCAAGTCGAGCTTTGCCAAGATGCTCGGGCTCTCGATCGCCAATCGCGTCTTCGCAGGCCAACCCGCCGCCGAGCGTTTTGCCGAGCGTGCAGGTGACAACAAGCTTTCCGTTCTGCTCAAGGCGATCAACGAGAAGATCCCTACCCACGCTGTTATCTTCGACGTCTCGACGGATCGCGGGATTCGCAGCGGTAACCAGACTCTCACGGAAATCATGTATGGGCTCTTTTTGCAGAGTCTTGGCTACGCGAAGGATCTGGACTTATCCGAGCTCGAGATCGGACTTGAGGAGAAGGGTCAACTCGATCGTTTTGAGGAAGAGTACAAACGGCTCTTCAAGAAAGATTGGGCCGCCGAGAAGGGAAAGGTTGCATTCGCCCTCTCGGAGGCGAGTCGCGTCTTGAACAGCTTGGATCCCGAGACATATCCGATGGCGGACTCCTGGGTAAAAGCCGTCAAGAATAAGGCGGACATCACGCCCGGCAAGCTCGCAGAACGCGCCGGCGAGCTCATGCAGCGCCGCCAGCCTGGCCGCTCACTTATGTTTGTAGTCGATGAAGTTGGTCAGTTCGTTGCGCGTGACGTCCAGAAGATGCTCGACCTGCAAGCGATCGTCCAAAGCCTTGGCGTCAAGGGCCGTGGCAAGCTCTGGGTGGTCGTGACCTCGCAAGAGAAGCTTGGCGAACTGGTCAGCGGGTTGGACGACAAGAAGATTGAGCTTGCGCGCTTGATGGATCGGTTTCCGCTGCAAGTGCATCTCGAGCCGTCCGACATTTCCGAGGTGACCAGCCGCCGCGTTCTCTCGAAGAACGCCGCGGCTCAGACCGCCCTCGGTAAGCGCTTCGAAGAGCATCGTGGTCGCCTCACCGAGCACACGCGGCTCACGGCTGATATCAAGCTCCCGGAGGTCACGCGCGATAACTTCGTCGATCTCTATCCCCTGCTACCCTACCAGATCGAACTCATCATTCAGGTCGTGTCGGGTCTGCGGACGCAGGGCGGCGCCAGCAAGCACGTTGGCGGTGCGAACCGTACTATTATCAAGCTCGCACAACAGCTCTTGATCAATCCGGCGGTAAATCTCGCCGACGCACCGCTCGGCGCGCTCGTGCGCCTCGACCAGGTCTATGATCTCGTCGAGGGGAATATCAGCTCCGAAGTGCGCGCGAAGATCGCGGCAATCGCGAAGGAGCTGAACCATCCACTCGCTCAGCCCGTAGCGAAAGCGATCTGTCTGCTCCAGTACGTGAAGAGTGTTCACCGCAGCCCCGAGAACATTGCGGCTGCGCTCCATCCGGACGTGGGAGCCGATTCCCAGCTAGCGGCGGTAAAGGAGGCGCTGCGAGAGCTCGAGGCCGCACACAAGGTTCGTCACGGCGATGATGGCTATCGCATACCGACACCCGCCGAGGACGACTGGGAACGGCTCAGGAACGGTATCAGTCCCAAGCCCGGTGACTCGCACCGCCTGTACTCAGAGGTGCTGTCCGCGTTCTGGCAGCCGCAGCCCTCCCACATACTCTTTGACACCAAGACGTTCAAGGCAGGCCTCGCCATTCACGGCCGCGAGTTGGTGAGCGGTGATATTATCTTCCAGCTCCATCTCGCAGAGGATGGGAAAGACTTCGATTCGCTTGCCGCCGAACTTCGCACGCGCAGCCAGCAGGAGCGCAAGCACATCTTCTGGGCCATCGCACTGACCGACACTATCGACCGCGAGACGGTCGAGCTTTTCCGCTCGAAGGAGATGCTCGCACGCAAGGAGCGGGAAACAAAGGCCGAAGACACTCCTGCGCTCATCGCTGAGGAGCGCGTTCGTCAGCGACGCCATAACGATGAGCTGCGCAGGCTCCTCCGTGCGGCCTGTCTCTCGGGACGCATCTACTTCCGGGGTAACGACCGCAGTCTAGGCGATCGAGCCACCGACGTGGGAAAGACCGCGGCAGAAGTGCTTGGACAGGTGTTGCCAGAGGTGTTCGACCGCTTTGGGGAAGCGGCGGCGAAGGCCGCCGACGTCAAGAAGGGCACAGATGCGCTCTTCACTGCGGAGAACCTTCAGGGTCTGCCGACGGTCTTCGGGGGCCTGGGCCTACTCCGTGACGAGAAGGGCAAGACCGTTTTCCGCGCCGAAAGCGGGCCGCTTAAGGAGGTCCTTGCTCGCATAGAGGAGCGGGCAAACTACGGTGACACTGCGAGTGGTCGATACCTTACCGATGAGTTCGCCAAGGAGCCCTTCGGCTGGGAGTTCGAGGTCGTGCGCCTTCTCGTCCTGTCGCTACTTCGCGCCGGCAAGATCGAGGCTACGAGCAAGGGTCAGACGCTTGACACCGTGACCAGCGTCGAAGCGCGCGATACCTTCTCGAACAACAATCTGTTTCGGCAGGCGTCCTTTCGACCAAGAAAGGGCATCGAGTTTGAGGAGTTAGTGAAGGCCTCGGAGGCCTTCCGCGACACGTTCGGCAGCGAGGTCAAGGAGCTGAACGCAAGCGCAATAGTGGCCGAGCTCCGCAAGGAGGTCACTCGCCACGAGGACACGGTCTCCTCCGCTCTCGCGATGCTCACCGCGCATCGCCTGCCCGGTGGAGCGGTGCTCGACTCCGCCATCGGCCAGATGAAGGCGATCCTGCGAGGTTCGGAGGATAACGCCATCGCGACCTTCAATACGAGCCACCGCTCCATCAAGGACGCCATAAAGCGCGCCGTCGAGCTCGAGCAAGTGCTGTCCGAGCCCCGTCTCCACGACCTGGAGCGAGCACGAAAGGCGCAGTCGAGCCTCTGGAACTTCTTGAACCAGGAGGCAGATATAGCCGACGACCTGCGCGGGTGGGCGATGGCTCTCGAGGACCTCCTCGCCCGTGAGACTTTCTTCAAGGAGCTGCCGTCGATCGAGCAGCATACGAAGGCCATCGAGACGGAGTATGCGCGCCGCTTCGACGAGGCGCTTGAAGCACGCGTCACGGCGTACACCAAAGCCTTTGGCGAGCTTGTCAAGTCCCCGGGTTGGTCAGAGGTCGACCAGGATGAACGGCGCCTCCTCGCTGAGCCATTCGAACGCGGGCAGAAGCGCGATGCGGAGCACGTGCCCATCCCGCAGCTCCGGGCCGACCGCGATGCATGCGAGGGGCGACTCCGTGTAGCCATCGCGGAGCTTCTGCGCATCATCGACGGCGAGCGCGTCGTCGCAGTGAGTGTCAGCGGCTACTTTGCTGGCGGCATAGAGACCGAAGAGCAACTTGATGCGGCGCTCGATGGGGTTCGTGAGGAATGTGCGCGTCTTATCGGCGCGGGCAAGAAAGTCATCGTTCAGTAGGGACCGCCGTGACGATCTCTGACGACACCATCAAAAAAGCCCTGCAGCGATATCATCGTGAGTACGATCGCTACCTCAAACTTTCGGCACGCATCGCTGAAATATGCCGCTCGGAGATCGTCGAGGGAAATGCGATACGCGCCCAGGTCACGTCACGCGCGAAAAGTCCCAAGAGCCTAGAGGGCAAACTCCGCCGTTTCGCGGCCACGGGTAAGAAGTCGATCCCCGATGTCGACGCTGTCTTCGATCAGATCCGTGATCTCGCTGCCGTGAGAATTGCAACGTACGAGCAAAGGCACGAGGATCAGGTTGTGCAACTTGTCTGCAAACGTTTCATCGATGCGGGCGGTCAAAGACCATTTCACGAGCGGAAGGATAAGAATCAAGGCGATCCCACGAACTTCTATCGTGCTAGCCACCTTGAGGTATTTCTAACGCCTGGAGATGGGGTTGGGACTTATACAAATGTGATGGACGTGCCTTGCGAGGTGCAAGTGTGCAGCATGATGGCACATGTCTGGAACGAGATTGAGCACGACCTCGGTTACAAGCCGGCTGCCGGCGAGCTCTCAGAGCAGGAGCGCAATTTCCTTATGATGCTCGGCCAGTCGGTTCGCATGGGCGACGGTACCATCTCGAGCCTGTTCGCCGAAACTGAGCGCCGACAGAGGGAGCAGGAAGGTGCATTCACGGATGTTTACGATTTCGTTGCCCGGATGCGCGGATCCTTTCCGGGTGTTGATTTTGGTCGCAACGCTGGAGCTCTCTTTGAATCGTTACGACCTATCAGGCTCGTCAGCCCAGATGGCATTAGGCGCCTTCTCGATCAACCTGAGCCACTGACAGAAGGGGGGCGTAACGCATTAGAGAATTTCGCCTGCCGCCTTCATGCGCAAGGGAACACGCGTTTCGCTCTAGAGCCGGACTCCTCAGATCTGCTTCTTGTACTGCTTCTACCCAAGATTGCCCGGCATCTTGTCTCGCCGCTGGCCGATGCTCCTTCAGACGGAGTCGTCCGGGTTCGATGGTTAGCAGAGCGGTTCCCACAGGGACGGTCGGAAGCAACCATCGCCACGGCACACGACGAGGAACGCTGATGGACAAGGAGACTCGCAACGCAATCGAGCGCGCCACGCAGTGGGCACGAAATCTCCTCGAGGAGGACTTCGCCTCGCAGCTCGAGGGCGATTTCGATGTGCACCGCGACGGGGTTGTGGCTGCGAAGCCCAGTGGACACCTCTCGGCTCGTCAGGTCCTCCAGCGTGAGCGCATCGTCGCCGCTATCGACCACAAGCGCGCCGCCGGCATGAACGCATCGGACGCCGTGTGCGACTACCTGCGCGACGCTGCTTTCACCACGCTCAACCGTTTCGTTGCGCTCAAGATGCTCGAAGCACGCGAGCTGGTGCAGCAATGCATCACAAAGGGCGAGCAGTCCGCCGGCTACCGCGAGTTCTGTGGCATGGCCCAGGGCCTGCCACTCTTGCCCAACAATGCGGGCTACCGGCTTTACGTCGAGTCGCTGTTCGACGAGCTGGCGACCGAGGTGAAGGTTCTCTTCGACCGGCGCGATCCGTCGAGTGTGCTTTGGCCGAAGCGCGCGAGCTTTGAGCAGCTCCTCGAGATACTGAATGCCAGCGAGCTCGCTCGCGTATGGGGAGAGGACGAGACCATCGGGTGGGTCTACCAATTCTTCAACGGCCAGGACGAGCGGCGGAAGATGCGCGAGGAGAGTCAGGCGCCGCGAAACAGCCGAGAGCTGGCGGTACGTAATCAGTTCTTCACGCCTCGTTACGTGGTCCAATTCCTCACAGACAATACGCTCGGCCGGATCTGGTACGAGATGCGCGGCATGAACACGGTCCTCGCTGAGCGATGCGAGTACATGGTCCGCAAGTCTGGTGAGGCATTCGAACCGCGAGCGAAGAAGGATCCGCGGGACCTGCGACTGCTCGATCCAGCTTGTGGCAGCGGGCACTTCCTTCTCTATGCTTTCGATCTTCTGCTCGAGATCTACGAGGAGGCATATGCCGATCTCGAGAGCCCGAAGAGCGAGGAGACGGGCCGCACGTTGGCAGAGGATTGCCCCAGCCTAGACGCACTCCGTAGGGCTGTTCCGGGCCTTATCCTCGCGCACAATCTGCACGGCGTCGACATCGACCCTCGCTGCGCGCAGATCGCCCAGCTCGCACTCTGGATGCGTGCGCAAAAGGCGTACCGCGACTTTGGGGTTGGTCGCGCGGAGCGCTTGCAGGTTCGCCGCTCCAACATCGTTGTCGCGGAGCCGCTGGTAGCCGATGACCAGATCGCGAAGGAGTTTGTCGCGAAGCTTGGTGACGCAGAGCTGGGCCGCGTGTTCACCGGACTGGTTGACGCGCTAAGCCTTGCGGGGGACCTCGGGCTCCTGTTGCGCGTCGAGACGCTATTGGCAAGTACTCCGAAGCGGGGGCAGTCCAGCGATATCTTCGCGCCGCCCGAAGAGCGGATTCGTGAGACGCTATCCCTGTTCATCCAGGAGGAAGGCGAGCGAATGAGCACGAGGCGTAGGCTATTCGCAAACGACGCTGCTCACGGCATTGGTCTTTTGGAGGTGGCGGAGAAGAAGTACGACGTCGTGGTGATGAATCCGCCCTTTGGGGAGCCTTCATTGCCTAGCAGGGCGACCGTGTACGAGTCGTCACCGGCGGCGACCGCTGATTTAGGCGCCGCCTTCATTGACCGCTTTTCCGGAATGTTGCGCGCTGGCGGAGTGCTTGGAGTTCTTAAGAGCCGAGCGCTTCTTTTCCACGACAATCTTGAATCGTGGAGAAATCAGGTTTTTCTCGGTGGAACCCTGAGCGCTACGTGTCTTGGAGACTTGGGATATGGAGTGCTTGACGCGGTCGTAGAGGTGGACGCGGCTGTCCTGGCGAACCGACCTCCCGGCGAATGTGTATTCATCTCTTGTCTCGCAGGCAAAGACAAGGGAGAGCTGTTGCGCGCAGGAGTCAGGGGTGAGGAGGGGGCATCGGTCTATGCACACGCGCTCGACCGATTCAAACGTGTGCCTCTTTCGAAGATAGTCTACTTTCTGTCCGACCGATGGCTCGATTATTTTCAGAATAATGCGCTGGCATCATGGTTTACCAGCAAGGCCGGATTGGCCAGTGGAGATGACGAGCGCTTTGTCCGCGCACATTGGGAGGTGGCTCCGAGCGAAATAGCTTCGGATCGCTGGCGATGGTTTGCCAAAGGCGGTGATTTTGGCCGATACAAGTCAGATCTACACTTGGTTATCCGGTGGGGTAACCACGAGCTCTTTCGGAGGCCAGGCAACGCTGAGCTCTATGGTCGTCCAGGCGTCACATATACGGAACGCACGACATCCAATCTCTCCGTTCGCGCGCTCGCCGCAAGATCTAGCTTTTCTTACGCCGGCCCAGCTATCATCCCAGAATTCTCGGAGAGTCTTCCGTATCTGCTGTTCATTCTTAACTCGTGGTTTGTGACGTACCTGGTCGAGGCGCTGTCTGGATCCGGTGATCATTCGGTTCGGGGATCTGCCGCGCGTCACTTTTACCCAAGCTATTTTGAGCGCATCGCCATTCCGAAGCCCGATAGCAAGGATTGCGACTGGTTCAAGAAGCGAGTGGATAGGCTCTTTGCTACGTTGAGCCCTTGTATCACCGATGAGACTGACGCGTCCTTTCTCGGTCCAAGAGTATCGCCAGGGGACACCATTTTGGGTTGGAGTCAGCGGCTCGAAAGATCACTATATGGCGCCTACCGTCAAGCATACGCGATGATACGCGAATCGGAAGAAAGAATCGCCGTTAGCGTTCAGTTGATGCCCACGGACGTGCGCCAGGGATTTGAGTTCACCGGGTGGCCGTGGCCCTCGGCAGACAAAGTGCCCAGCGAAGCCGCAGGGTATGTATCGCGATATTCTCCGAGCGATGCCGCCCCGCCTGAAGCGATCGAGAAGCTTGGCGGCGTGCGTTTCGCCAATAAGCTCTCGCACTATCTGTCCGCTTCTATCGAGTCAGTCGCGCACGCCTGGAGTGTATCTCCTGAGGCGCTGTGTGCGTGGGGCGAAGTGCACTGCGTTCCAAGTCCCGCTCGCAATGCGGAGATGTGTGTCGATCTGCTTCAATGGTCGATGGGAGTTGCATTCGGCCGGTGGGACATCAGACATGCGTCATCAGAGGTCGATGCCCAAGAGTCCCAACATGCGTTTCAACAGCTCCCTGCGTGCGCCCCTGGTGTGCTCGTTGGAGATAGCGGCCTCCCTGTTCTGGATCCGCCCTTAAGTTATCCGATTGCTGTCCCAGCAGACGGCATTCTTGTGGACGACCTCGGTCATCAGCGTGATGTGAGGCGCGCGATTCAGGCAGTATTCGAATGTATTTTTGACCGTGCGGATGATCGGCTAAACGAGGTCGCTGAGTGTCTTGGGGTGCAGAGTCTTAGCGAGTGGTTCGCTCGAACCTTTTTCAACGTTCACGTTAAGAGATACAGTAAGAGCCGGCGCAAGGCGCCGATTTACTGGCAGCTCGCGACACCCTCGGCAAGCTACTCGATCTGGCTATATGTCCATAGCTTCAGTAGAGATACACTTTTCCGTGTCCAGAACGACTACGCTGCGCCGAAACTCGCCCATGAAGAGCGCCGCCTGGAATTGCTAACCAGCGAGCTTCGCGAAAGAGCTACCGCCACACAGCGTAAGGAGTTGGCCGCCCAGGAGACCCTGGTCGGAGAGCTCCGCGCCTTCCTCGAAGAGGTGAAGCGTGTCGCTCCGCTCTGGAATCCAAACCTCGATGACGGCGTTATGATCAACTTCGCGCCGCTGTGGCGACTGGTGCCGCAGAACAAGTCCTGGCAGAAGGAGCTGAAATCGACGTGGGACGCACTCTGCGAGGGAAAGTACGACTGGTCGCATCTCGCGATGCGCCTCTGGCCTGAGCGGGTGGTACCGCAGTCTGCGAAAGACCGAAGCGTAGCCATAGCCCACGGTCTTGACGATGTGTTTTGGGTCGAAGGCGATAGTGGCAAGTGGACAGCACGCAAAACGCCTGCTCGCAGCATCGATGAGCTCGTACGTGAGCGCTCGTCGCCTGCGGTTAAGTCCGCGCTCAAGAGCGTGCTAGAGGCACCCGCCGCAGCAGGAAACGGGACGCGCGGGCGGGGTAGTCGACGGCGATCCACTGTCACTGCTGATGGAGGAGATGCCTGATGCATCCGCTTCACGATTATGTAGCAAAGCAGCTCGCCGACAAGCTGAAGTCGCGTTGGGTCGTCGTTTGGTATGACGAGCGCAGCGAGTTCCAATCCTTCGTCAATGAAATGCGCGGCGGTGCGCGAGAGACGGGCGAGCTGGTGGCGATCACGGTGAATGGCATAGCTACGCGGCTTGCGGAGTATGCCGGCTCGATGTTCGAGTTACGTGCGGCTGTCGAGCCGCATATAAACGGCGATACCGCGACGGCGCTCATCGTGTACATGCCAGGGTGCGCGCGCGACCGACGGGCTTCTGTGCTTATGGAGCTCGAGAAGGCCGGCACCACCTGGGAGCCACAGCTTAAGCAGCTCGCGAAGCATGTTCTCCTGCAGCAGTACACTTTGGGGATCGTCGACGAGATGATCCCCTATGACCGCAAGGTCTCATACGACGACCTTGCGCGCGCGGCGGCGGGCAGCGCGCATGGGGAGCTCCCCTCAATCCTGAAAAGCATCTTCCACGACACCAGCGGGAACGACGCGCTCCTGGCAGCGTGGATCGTGAGCGACGGCCGCGACGCGGAGATCGGGAGCAAGGACGCGACGCGGGAGCTTGAAAAGCTCATCAAGGTTCGTCTTGGCCTCGAGCTGCCAACGGAAGTAGCGCTACCGAAGCTGCGGGCGGTGACGCTCCGATACGTGCTCGCAGGGGAGCTCAGGCAGGACCTCTCCTGTGAGCCACCCACGTCCCTCGAGGGGATTCCGGAGCCCGCAACGAGGGACGAGAAAGCGGCCGTTCGCGAACTCACGCGACGACTGCGCAGCAGCTACCCGGACGCTTATGCGGCGCTGGCGGATCGCGTCGAGGAAGAGCTCGGCCTCAAGGCGGCAAAGCTACTTCCTGGCGCGCTCAGCGCGATCGATACCTTCCGCTTCGAGGAGAGAGCTCTCCTTCGCTACGCAGGTGACCTCATCGCGGCTAGGAAATTCGGCGATGCCCTCGAGCTCGTTGCGAAGTGCGAGCAGAGCTTCTGGATTGACCGAGACGTTGGAAGAAAGGCCCAGTGGGAAGCAACTCGACGCATGGCTGAGCTCGGCAATCTGGCGATCGAAATACAAAGTGCGGTCGACAAGATGTCGGGCGACGCAACGGCCTGGCTCAACGCCTACGTTAGCAAGGACGGCTGGTACCGGCTCGACCAGGCGCAGCGTCGCCTCGAAGCTTGGGTAGCCAATCTCGAAGATGAACCAGAGGAACGCCCGCTAGGTGTCGTTCGGCGGGCCTACGAGGACGCCTGTTACGCGATGGCGGACGGCTTCACGAAGGCGCTAATGAAGGCCGGGTGGACGATCGCAGGGATGCTCCACCAGACGCGCGTCTTCAGCGAGGTTGTGTCCGAGCGGCCGAAACCCGTAGCCTATTTCCTCGTAGACGCGATGCGTTTCGAGATGGGCGTCGATCTCGCGGAGCGTTTGCCAAAGTCGTCAGAGGTAGCCATCCGCGTTGCAGTTGGAGCGCTGCCTAGCATAACGCCCATTGGTATGGCGGCTCTGATGCCGGGAGCATCATCGAGCTTCTCCGTTGTCGCGCAGGGGGAGAAGCTGGGAGGGCGTATTGAGGATAGCTTCCTGCCTGACCTCGCGAGCAGGAAAAAGTTCGCGGCTGCGCGCGTGCCGGGGCTTGTCGATTTCGCGCTCGATGAGCTGCTCAGCCAGCAGCCATCCAGGCTGACGAAGAAGCTCGATGGGGCTCACGTCGTCGTCGTTCGGTCGCAGGAGATCGACCACGCGGGCGAGACAGGGTTCTCGTTCCAGGCTCGCCAAGTCATGGACACGGTGATCGACAACCTCGCCCGAGCGATCCGTAAGCTGGCGGTCGCCGGTATCGAGCACGCCGTGGTTACGGCGGACCACGGGCATCTATTCTTCGCGAGCGACCGGGACGACTCGATGCGCACCGATGCGCCAGGAGGCGACACGGTTGAGCTGCATCGCCGCTGTTGGATTGGTCGCGGAGGGAGCACACCGCCGGGATGCGTGCGCGTCGCGGCTTCTGCACTTGGGTATCCGTCCGACCTCGAGTTCGTCTTCCCGGCGGCATCGGGAGTGTTTTTGGCCGGCGGGGACTTGGCGTTTCACCACGGCGGACCATCCCTCCAGGAGCTCGTGATCCCGGTGCTGACGGTCCGAACGAAGGCCCGGGAGTCTGCCCGGCCGTCCGCGGGCCCGATTACGGTGACTGCGCTTCCTGAGGCGGTAACTAACCGTATCTTCAGCGTAACATTCACGTTCGGCGAGAAACAGATGATACTCGGCGCGATAGGGATTCAGGTCCGGCCGCTGCTGATGGCTGCAGGAAAGCAAGTCGGCACCGTTGGGTTGGCGGTTGATGCGCAGTTTGATCGCGCGACCGGCTGCGTGGAGCTCGTACCGAACAGACCAGTAACGGTCGCCTTCCTGCTCACCGACGAGAGTGCGCCCTCGGTCCGCGTAGTGGTGCAGGACCCGGCGACCGACGCTGAGCTATACAGATCGCCCAACGACATCCCAGTTCGACTTGGAGTGTAAGCCATGACGACCGACGGTGCTCCTTCGCGAGACGGTCTTGACGACAAGGTTAATCGGCTGTTTGCGGGCAAGGTCGTTCGAAAGGATCTAGTTCGGAAAGTAAAGGTTGGTGCAAACGTCCCGGTTTTCGTCCTGGAGTTTCTTCTTGGAAAATATTGCGCGTCATCAGACGAAGTGGCGATTCAGATGGGACTGCAGGTCGTCAACGATACCCTTGCAAACAATTACATTCGCCCAGACGAGTCGATGAGGGCGCAGGCGATCGTGAAGGATCGCGGCCGTCACACCTTCATCGACAAGGTGAAAGTCCGCCTTGTCGACTCGGACTACTGGGCTGAGGTTACAAACTTTGGCCACAAGAACGTGCACTTACCCGAGCACTACGTGCGTGAGTACGAGCGTCTCGTAATGGGCGGCGTCTGGGCTCAGGTGGATATGCGGTTCGAGTATGACGAGGAGTCGCGGGGGAAGAATCCGTTTTGGATCGATAAGCTGACCCCGATCCAGATCGCGACTTTTGATCTCGAGGAGTACCGTCGAATTCGGAGTGAATTCACGACGGACGAGTGGCTCGATCTCATCATGCGAAGCATGGGATACGAACCGGGGGAGATGTCGCGGCGGTTGAAGCTGCTGTTCCTTATCCGCCTCATCCCGCTCGCCGAGCGCAACTATAATCTCGTCGAACTCGGACCGAGAGGTACGGGCAAGAGCTATGTTGTCCAGGAGGTGTCACCGTACTCGGCCCTGCTTACAGGAGGCACCACGGTCGCGAACCTCTTTGGCCACATGTCCGGTCGCCAGAAGGGGATGGTGCAGATCTGGGACGTTGTCGGTTTCGACGAGGTCGCGGACCTCCAAAAAATGCCCAAGGAAGTCATCACGACAATGAAGACTTACTGCGAGTCTGGGACGTTCCAACGCGGGCAGGAGGCCGTTTCGGGTGACGCAAGCATCGCCATGTTTGGCAACACGAACCAACCTGTCGACGTGATGGTGCAGACAGGCCACCTGTTCGCACCAATGCCTGACATAATTCGCGACGATATGGCGTTCATTGATCGCATGCACTTCTATCTCCCGGGTTGGGAGATCCCTAAAATGCGGAACGACCTCTTCACGAACCACTACGGATTTGTCGTGGATTACCTTGCCGAGGCTCTCCGCGAGATGAGGAAACATAACTTCACGGAGATCATCGACCGCTATTTCTCCCTCGGTGCCCACCTGAATGCCCGAGACCGAAAGGCGGTCCGCAAGACTGTCTCGGGTCTCATGAAGATCCTTTTTCCGCACGGCCAGGTCACGCAGGAAGAGCTCGCTGAGCTTCTCGAGCTGGCGCTCGACGGACGCCGGCGCGTGAAGGAGCAGCTCAAGAAGATGGGCTCCTTCGAATATTACCACACATCCTTCAGCTACACGCTTCAGGAGACTGGTGAAGAAAAGTTTGTCGGGGTACCCGAGCAAGGCGGACGCGATCTCATTTCGACTGATCCACTAGCGCCCGGCACTGTCTACAGCGCCGGCGTCACGTCGGATGGCACAGTTGGCCTCTATCGCGTCGAGGTTTCCATTTCAAACGGAACTGGAAAACTGAAACTCGCGGGCGGGGTAGCCGGAGCGATGAAAGAATCGGTGCAGCGGGCGTTCAGCTTCCTGCAGGCAAAGAAGACCGATCTCAGCGTGGCTCGTGATCTTGACGTATCGGACTTTCATGTGGAGGTAATTGATCTTCTTGCGAACCGTGTCGAAGCCGAGCTCGGCGTTGCGTTCTTCGTGGCCTGCTACTCCGCACTGCGGAAAGCGCCCGTGAGTCCCGCGCTGCTCCTCCTCGGAGACATGAGCGTCCAGGGAAACATCAAGCCGCTCCGCTCACTCACAGAGCCCCTTCAGGTAGCCAAGGACAATGGCGCTAAGCGCGCGCTCATCCCGATAGAGAACAAGCGAAACTTCCTCGATGTGAGCGCCGATATCATGGAGCATGTCGACCCGATCTTCTACGGAGATCCGAAGACAGCAGCCTTGAAGGTGATTGGAGCAAACTGACGGAGCGCGGTTGCTTCCGTGGAGAGCGTCTTTGTCTTAGATACTGACGAGAGCCAACGCGCGCCGGTTCATTCTCGAAGAACCTGGCAGCCACGGCGATTTGGAGCTCATGCAGTTGGGGCCAGTCGCCAAAGTGGGTTGAATTCGTGACTGTAGAATTACGCGACCAGGAACTGACGATTCCGACGGATGTATAAGGGCATCAATCGATTCTTGACGCGCATCAAGACAAGCGTCGCGGATTTCGCGAAGCTTGTCCGCCACTCTTCGTTTAAGCAAAAGACCCCGCCAACGAGGGATACAGCCAACGGGGCTCCGGGGTGGTCCACTCAGATATCAAAATCTTTTCGGCTACGGCCTAGGGTGGCTGCGTCCTCACAGGTCATTCAAGATGATCAAATTCCTGCAATTGGCTTCCTGAAGGAACATCGTATCGCTTTGTACATCGGCGAAAGCAGCGAATCCGCGTGGAGCTTCGTTCGCGAGGCATCGGGCGCTATTCTGGCACGGCCTGATTTGCACAACGGAAAATGCAGCGCGATCGCAAAGCATCTCAATAGTCTGGGCATTGCAATGCCGCGCACGGGGAAATGGGATGATAGTTTAGTCTATCATTTTACAAGGCACTATATGAGCATACGTCCAGGATTTTTTTAACGGCGGCGGCTCGCCTTTTCTCGCATTTGTGCGGCTCCACGCCGTCGCTAAGGAGTAGGTCTCCGAGGAGATCCTCCGGACGGATGGTTGAGGACTGTACGTATGGACTCCCGCCTTCATTCGATCCTCTTAGCAGCTCGAGGACGAAAGGGCGCATGATCTTCGCGACGGACGAGCGCCATCTGTACTGAATCTGGCCTATACTGAAAACCTCTCCCGACCATCGCTTGAAAGATCCTGGTTTTTCAGGACCCGCCAACGCGGCGAGCTGCCATACGGAAAACACTTGATTTCGGTATGAATAGGATTATATCTAGGGCCTCGGCAGAGGGCTCGATCATGAAGCGCGTCGGCATTTATCTCAGAGTCAGTACCAACGGGCAGACGACCGAGAATCAGCGTCGCGAATTGGAAGCTGTCGCGGCGCGTTCTGGATGGGAAATTGTTGGGATCTACGAGGATGCCGGAATCTCGGGCGCCAAGGGCCGAGATGAGCGGCCGGGGTTCGATCGTCTCCTGAAGGACGCTACCGCGCGCAAGATCAACATGATCGCAGCCTGGTCAGTAGATCGGCTTGGCCGCAGCCTGCAACACTTGGTTGGTTTCCTGACAGATCTGCGGGCGCTCGGCTGTAATCTATATCTGCACCAGCAGGCGCTAGACACAAGCACGCCTTCGGGACGGGCCATGTTTCAGATGTGTGGCGTCTTCGCCGAATTCGAACGCGGCATGATCCGTGAGCGGGTCAACGCTGGGCTCGCCAGGGCAAGGGCGAAGGGGACGAAACTCGGCCGCCGTCCGGTGAAGTCGGCGATTGAGGTCCGAATTCGCGAGCTTAAGGCCGAAGGCATGGGCATTCTTAAGATTGGGCGCACGGTCGGCGTCGGCACCAGTGTCGTGCAGCGGGTCCTTAAAGCGGGATGACGACGCATCGCAGGTGAGGGCGAAATGCACCGCGACGCCGCCATGCTTTTAAAAGGCAAGCAGGCCCTGACGATGTCGTCAACGCGGGTTGTCGACCGCGGCAATGTCCGCCGTTCGCATTCGCGGATAACCATCTGCAATCCGGCCAGGGTACGCTCAATGTCAGACATGTTGCGGCTCCGAGCGGGATCAGAGTCGCACGTCGCCCGGCGCCGGACCTAGGCGGCCCAACGCAATCCCCAGAAAAATCGTGCCAGCGGAAGCGGGCCTCGCTGCTGGCAGGGACAAGAGGAGACCGACGGTGGCTGCCTGGACGGCTGCTCGGGCAGTCACGAAGCCACGTGCGCCCCATGGCCGCCAATGCCGAGAATAGGCACACAAGGGAAGTCTGGGCACACATGCGGGAGCGATCCCTTGCTGGGGCAAGGCTCAGCCGAGGGGGCCATGCAGCGCGAGCGTCTGAGAGGTTTTGGCGGTTCGTAGTCACTCCGCTGAGCGGCAATCGTTGAAACAATGGTCGCAGGGCCGACCGCAAAGGACGATCAACTTACGACCGATAGCTGAAAGTCGTGCGGCGATTCGACGGGGCGGAGTTCGGTGCTCGTATTTGCCCGCGGAGCCAGCGCAAAGAAGCCGAAGACGGGCACCACCATCTCAAGTTCTCGGCGGTAGGCTTCGTAGTCGGGCGCACCGGGCCGAATGAAACCAAGTTGAGGCGTCTGATCGACCACGCGTCGGAGAACGATCGGAGCGCTCGCTGGCGTAAACTGTGCACCACCGGGATTTGAGAGCGTCGTGATCAGACCGCGCGCGGGCTCGTCACTCGTTTCGGGGCGCGACACCATGATCAGACGTATCGCTCCCTTTTCGAGTGTAACGAAGTTCACGAATGGCCGCCCGTCGGGGATGTAGACTCGGCCCTTCTGCGTGTGCCCAGCATCGACACGTTCTCGTTCCTCGAACATGAGGCAGGACTCGGTCTCGTCCCAATGAACGGCCATGAGGTAAGCATTGATAATCTCGGGGTTCGAGAAGGCCGGCCTAAAGCATACATAATTCCCCTCAAATGCTTCTACACTTGCACGAGCGTAGCAGCCGAGATCGTAGGCGGCGTCGGATCTGGATGGCATTAGATGTTCGAGATCGTCAGCAATGGGGGGCGCATCATGCAAGGGACAATCCTTGTGCGGGTCGTTGCCCGCCCGCTCGGCGGTAACCTTGCGTATGCGCTCCGACTCGTTGAAGACCGCGAGAACCATGCCACCGACGATGAGGCCGGTTAAGCCCGTGCTTAGCGCCACTAGATGAACCGCGTCCTCCGGATGTGCATAGAACTGAGCCAGCACTTGCTGGCCGACCATATGCGCGACCAGCCACCCCGCGCAGGTCAGTGCAACACCGTTCCCCAGAGCCCCGAGGGCGGCGACGCGGTACCAGCTCCAACGCGAGCATCCCAGATAGGAACAAATAAGCCCAAGCGAGACCGTGCAGATGAAAGGCGTAATGACCCCATATAACCGTTCAATGAACTGCTTAAGAACGTACTGATATCCTTCGCCTTGCATCAAGGCGGACACGAGCGGAATACCGATACGGAGGGCAATCGATAGTCCCACAACAATGAGACCTGCGACTACCAACTCGGCAATAGGCGGGTATGTTGGCGAGTCGCCCTCTTTGCGTCCAATGAAACGTTGTGCCACGACGATCGCACCTGAGACTGCGAAACCGATTGAAATCCCAAATGTAATTGCAATCGTTAGGACTTTTCCTACGTCGAGCGGGAGCGTCCCCGGCATAAACACCATCGTGCCAATGCTCCAGGCAATGACGAGGAAGATCGTTGTCGCCCATTGATCCAGTCCAAACGTCGGGCCGGGACGGTAGGCGAAGCCCATCTTCGCAAGGCGCTGCAACCGACCGCTGTGAGTCCTTTCGCAAAAGAGGACATAACGAGAAACGAGGCTGCAAGTGAGGTTCGTGACCTCCGCAATGTTGCGGTTCAGCGCTTCTTTCAATTCGGGGGTAGGCAGCGCGGAAGTGAAAAAGGCAAGACCGGTGTGCATCAATTCTTCGTAGCGGGCATCTGCACGCGTGGCCACCGAATCGCCCATTTGCATGATCCTTGCGTAGACCGATCGACCATATCCATTTCCGGCGAATTCAAGTGTTGTAGCGTTGTGTCTGGGCCCGATGAACAGGTTGTATAGGCCGACTGCCCTTGTGAACCGTTCGGGAAGCGTACCATCCCTATTGAAACTTAGTGCCTGCGGACTGATATTTTCCGAAATGATATTGATGATTTCACTTCGAACGTGCCCCTGCGGGGCAAAACCGGCGGTTTGCGCGAGTTCAATCGCGAGCCGGTCGGCTTCTCGCGGAATAGCGGCCAATTTGACGCAAAATGCCCGCGCGGCCCTATCGATCCGTGCCACCTCCCGGAAGTGCGAAGCGACAACGATCATGAGCACGGCTACAATCGGAGCATATTGAGCGAGCTGCGCTTGCGCTTCGGGATTAACGTGTATCAACGTGCTGACAATGAAGTCGAACCCGATGCTACCCTGCACCAGTCCAATCATCACGACGATCCACAGCGGTATCATCAAGGCGTAGTAAAATATCACGCCCCAGAAGAATAGTGCGAACGTAGTACCGGAGCGATTGGTAGGTGGAGAGTTGAAGCGGGCCCAGGCGACTACAAAGAGTGCCGAGACCGCAATAATCCATTCGCTCTTCGCAACGATTTCTCGAATGATGTCCATGTTATGCGCTCCCACATAGCAGGCGACGCTTGCATAATTGGCTCTGCCCTCGCCGAGGCAGGGCGCAATTTCTAATGAGGGGGCATCATGGAGGCGCGTCTCGCATCTGCACACGTGCCCCGAGTAACTTAGAAAGGTACACCGAGCGACCAAGCTGTAATGTGAAGTGCCCCACACTTGGCTAGATCTATGCTCGGTTGAGTCGGCCATCGCTGCGGTGGGCGCATCAGAAAAGGGTGGGGGACCGTTACCAGGCTGCGGCAAGCGAACAACATCCAGCGTCGCTGCCCCGAACTTCAGATGTGCGGGGTATTTGCCGAGTTCGAGCGTCGAAAGGTAACGACGGCGATACGCTCTACCAGACGTCTGATCGACGTATTAACCCGCAGTTCAGCCACCGTGGCGACTCGCGCCCGCTTGTCGACGCACCCAACCTTGGGTAGTTTTACTTTTGTTATCCTGCGATATTCGCTGATCATAGCTTTTAGTTCATTCAGAGGGAGGCCACAGATGAAGGAAATTAAGCCGGTTCATATGGGCGACAGTGGTCCCAAAGTAGCCAACCTGCAGAATGGCTTATTGTTTCTTCTATTCCATGAGCCCGGCATTTCGGACAACAACCGTGAATCTCTTCGACGGCTTCTCGGACCCGAGCTACGCACGCGGACGTATGGGAGAGCGACCGCGGAACTTGTTGGGATATACCAGTATCAGCTGAAGAACTGGCCTGACTACCTGCCCCGGGCCCCTCAATGGCTTAAAGAAATAGTGCGAGACATGCCGATTTCGACCAATACCGGCAGAGGCAACGGTGACGTCGACGGGGGGACGGCGAGGGCTCTAAACTGGCTTCTCAAAAAATTCGGCGCGCTCTAGCTAGTGGCCATCAGCGTGGTGCTCTCAATAGACAACACCACGCGTTATCGATCATTGATCACTTCGATGAGGTGCTTGACGATGCCCCGTTCCGGCTTGTGATGCGTTCGTGCGGCCGGTCACCTGAACGAACAAGCTCGACGAATTTGACGTGCCAATCAAAGCCCCCAAGAAGGCCCACACTCGATCCGGCTGGTTCACTATTTCATGGGACATGCGGTACAGAGTGATTGTGCAGCCGCCACTGGCGATCAATCCGCCAAACGGCGATCTGGTGGCTGACTCTGGGTCGACGTGAAATGGCCACAGGTCGTTTGTGCGACCATACGCCAGCATTTCCTCGTGATCGACGGTGTACTCCGCCGACGTCCAACTATCTCCAACATTCAAGTCCTCGAAGTAGACCATACCCATGAACGAACTCCATGCGCCGCCTCCCCGGGTGAAAGCAGGAAGGCGCACGGCCCGGCCCAGCTGTGGACCACAATCGGAGCAGGCGCGCCTCAAGACGACATCGCCTCTAATCGTTCAAGGCGCCTCGAAAACAAGGCGAAGCTGAAGCTTAACATCTTGACAAGAACTCGAAAACAGCGCCGGTGAATGCTGCCCGATCACGGCTCGGCTCCTCATGGCCGACAATTTTGAAGTACAACCAACTGAGCCCCGGGATGCATTTGCTGATCGCCTTACTGACTAGACTAGCGCGTAGATGGCGGCGTTTCTCGCCGCATGACAAGCGTCGGTTGGGACACTCAGCAGGTCGCATGTGATGGCCGGCGGTGCCGGAGCGGCTAACAGCAGCGGCATCGTCAGGGCATTGTCGAGGCAGCCTTGTCTGCCTCGCATGCGGCTCGCGGTCGAAGCCGCCAGGTCCGCGATCCCGAGAGGATGCGACGGCTTTCGGCCAACTGCCGCGAGCGCTG
Organism: Bradyrhizobium sp. CB82; assembly: GCF_029714405.1. Lineage (NCBI taxonomy): Bacteria > Pseudomonadati > Pseudomonadota > Alphaproteobacteria > Hyphomicrobiales > Nitrobacteraceae > Bradyrhizobium > Bradyrhizobium sp. CB82. Next base: position 3,709,182 of record NZ_CP121650.1, read on the forward strand.
CAGCATGCAGCGCGGGCGGTTTAGAGATCGACGGCTATTCAAAATTGCCTATTGATGCTCCGCTTTGACTCAGGGCTGCAGCGCTTCGGATGAGGGCGACCGGCACCGGCAGCAGCGCCGCGGACCTCGATACCTGCCATCAAAAAATTCGGCCCCTTACGAAGTGTGATCCCATTCACATTCGGTCTGGCGAACGGGGTCTAAGATCAAACTTGGTAGACTTGGGCAAGGATGTCCGTCCTGCTTAGGAAAGACAACGCGTTCGCGGTGCATCAGTCTACGATAAAGGCTGCATTCATCGTTAGGTTTCGGTCTCGACAGACATATTGAAGTCGATGTGGCGCGCGGTCCTGGAATGGATGGCGAACGCTCTTGTTGACAGCCTTCGGCGACGGTACGAAAATTGTCATGAACCATAGAAGTGCTTCGGTGAGCCATCGAACGTAAGGATCAAGCTCAACGAGGACCATGCCGCTCGGTGTTTCAACCTGGAGGCAGGATCATGCGTTCAAGATCTCAGATTTGTGCAGCGCTCCAGGGCGTCCCTGTCATGACACGGGAAGCCGCGGCGATTTTAGTCGTGGACATGGTCGAGTCGGTACGTTTGATAGGGCAAGACGAGGAAGGTGTCGTCTGTCGCTGGCTGAAGCTTGTCGATCGGGTGGTAACGCAGGTGCTTCCTGCCCGTGGTGGCCGTCTTGTTAAGAGTCTCGGCGACGGGATGCTGCTCGAATTCGGCGACGTCCGGCTCGCGGCCTCAGCGGCGTTTGCAATCCAGCAGGAAAGTGCTCAGGCAAGTTCCGGATTGCCTGCTGATGAACAAATGTTTCTGCGAATGGGCATAGAGGTCGGCGACGTGATTGTCGATCATCACGATATCTATGGACGAGACGTCAACTTAGCAGCTCGATTGGCGTCCCTCGCCGGCCCAAACGAGGTGGTCATCTCGGCGCAGGCTCGGGACCTGTTAACCCCAACCCTGGATGCCGAAATCGAAGACCTTGGCGAATGTTACGTCAAGCACATCCAGCAACCCCTTCGGGCCTACCGGATCGGCCCAGCCGGCCCCAGGCCTGTAGTCAAATGCACAGCGTTACTGGGTGAGTTACGGCCGTCGATTGCGATTATTCCCTTCGTACCTCGCCCCCAAGCAATCGACCAGGAACTTCTTGGCGAGGTGCTAGCCGAGGAAATCATCAGGGCGTTTTCCCGATGCCCGGACATTGCCGTGCTCTCGCGCCTTTCGACGACGGCATTTCGATGGCGTCAATTTAACATGGAAGACGTCCGTCAGCACCTCGGTGCGAACTTTGTGCTGTCAGGATCTTATCGTGCCGACGACCATCGTGTGACGCTAAACTTAGAATTGGCTGAGGTCAGGTCCCAACGTGTCGTATGGGCCGACCAACTGGCCCACAGCATTCCAGGCATTCTGAATGGGCAACAGGAGCTGATTAGCCAGATCGTCTCCAAGGTCGCGAACGCAATTCAATTTTGCGAATTGCAGCGAGCGCGCTCCAGCCCCCTCCCAACCTTGGAGAGTTACTCGCTCCTGATGAGCGCCATTACGTTGATGCACCGAATGTCGGCTGCCGACTTTTCGGAAGCCCGGCACCTGCTACAGGCCCTTATTGAACGCGCGCCGCGTCATGCAGTTCCCCATTCCTGGATGGCTCAATGGTATGTCTTGCGGATCCAGCAAGGATGGACCGAGGATTCAACTAAGGACCGGAGTTGTGCCCTCGATTGCACAAAGCGTGCGCTCGACACAGATCCGGACAGCTCTCTTGCTCTAGCAGTTAGTGGGTTGGTCCACACTCATATGACCAGGGAGCTTGACATTGCTGCCGAGCGCTACGCGCTGGCGGTGCGCGCGAACTCAAATAACTCGCTTGCCTGGTTGCTCAAGGGAACACTGCATGCATTCAGGGATGAGGGAGCTCATGCCGTCGCTGATACACAGAGGGCGATCAGATTGTCACCTCTCGATCCCCATCGATATTACTACGACACTCTGGCAGCGACCGCTTATCTTGCCGCTCGTAAATATGAGCTTGCGCTCAAATATGCCCGCCGCTCGCTCAAAGCCAATCGCCGTCACACCTCGACACTGAGAGCGATGGCAATCGCACAGTGGCAACTTGGACACGACCTGGACGCACGTCAAACCGTGGCCGAATTGATGAGCTTGGAGCCCGGGTTGACGATAACAGGATATCTCAGGCGCACCCCTAGCGCTGGATGCAGGACTGGCCAGGAATGGTCCAGTGCACTGCGGCAGGCTGGTGTTCCAGGATGACTCCTTTGGCCGCGGATTGCGCCGGTGCGCTATGGCATCCAGTGCAATCCTCCACCCCAAGCGTAGGAGGCAAGTATGAGCAGCTTCACCGTTGGACTTAGTGGCGCAAGCGGAGCAAGTGGCGCCAGCGGCGCGAGTGGCGCCAGCGGCGCGAGTGGCGCGAGCGGCGCCAGCGGAGCCGCGGGCGGCGCCATCGGCGGATTTGTGTTCAGTGGTCCGGGTTATAACCCGCTTTACATCGATGCGCTGATTACCAACCGCGATGGAATTGTGGGGGCATGGTCGCGCCCGGAGCGGGTACCTCGGCCACTCACACTTGAGGATGACCGCGAAGTAAACCTCGCACGACTGGGAGCCGGCGAGCGGGCGAGCATTTTTGATTTCGAACTCATCTCGCGCATCTCATTTCTTGCGGATGGAGAGGGCGAGGGTCGTACAATGTCTATCGTGAGCGGCGACGGCCTCCTTGCAAGCTTCCGCCGTCCCGACCCGAAAATCTTTCTGGATCAACTGGCCCTCGTCGCATCCTACGCTGATCTCCGCCCCGATCGTGCAGTAGAGATCGTGTCTCAATTGAGTGTTCCGCAGGCTTTCTTCGGATCCATCACATTTTTGCACCCGGAGCGAACACGATGGACGATGGAGCTGATCCTCGCAGCTCTGCGGTTCGCCTACACGGTGGAGATGCGCATTAAGCATGCGCTGGCCTGCCGCCGGCCACATGAATACTCGCCTCAAATACAGCCCATAATAGCTTGTCCGCTGCACGGTACGTTGCCCAGCGGCCATGCGACTGAGGCCTTTATGTTCGCGCATCTGTTGGCGGTTCTCTCCAACGACCCGGAAAGATCGCAAAGCGTTTGGGCGAATCAGCTTATGCGGCAGGCAGCCCGCATTGCAATCAACCGCACGGTGGCCGGCGTGCACTTTCCGGTCGACAGCGTCGCCGGCACCCTCTTGGGCCTGACACTGGCCGAATACCTGGTGAGTCTCTGCAGAGGAAAACGAGAAGAGTGCCACTTTTGTGATTTCAATGGACCGAGGTATCCGCTTCACGGCGATGGCGGCATTTCTGCCGATTTCAATTGGCAGAACTTCTATGACGTCGAGGCGCGAAGGCTTAGATTGAAGGAGGCTGTCGTCGGGCGCTATGCCACGGTTAAGGCGAGACCTCTCTCCGCAGCAGCCTCGAAACCACTAGAATGGCTCTGGGAAAAAGCAACGAGCGAGTGGTCCGAGTAGCCTAACAATATTCATGTCCGCCCCGGGAGGGAATGATGGCAGCGAAAGAGGCACTTCAATGGAAAGATGACTTGCCGGTGCTCGTTGACGCGTACATTGATTGGGTACGAGTTGCTGCCAAGTGGCTGCTAGACCCAAAGGATGAAGCAATCTCTGTCCCCGTTCTCGTCAGTCTGCAGCCGGGCCATAGAGAAGGAGATTTTCTCAATCTCTTGTATGCTAAACTTAGCGAGACCGAACTTAGCAAGACCGCAAGAGATTTTCTGAGCGAACTTCGAGACCCCGGCAAGCTTAAGGGTAACGGCGTCCGTTCTGATCTCGAATACAGCCAATTTACATTAGTAATGCCTCATGAAGCTCTTAAGCTTCTTGAAGACGATTCCTCAATTGCCCAACACATTCATCGGATCGCAATTGCGCACAAATTGCCTCGTCACGCCACCCACAAAGTCCAGCGTGGCGAGGCAAAACGGCCTCTTCCCGAGACACAACATAGTATCGGGAAACCCGAACAGGGCAAAGAAATCCCCGTCGTGATGGGGATTATTGACGAAGGCATTGCATTTGCGAATCAGCGTTTTCGGAGAGGCCCGGACGAATCTCGAGTGGAGTACGCCTGGATTCAAGATGGTCGATTCAAAGGCGAAGTTCCCTATGGCCTAGAGCTGACAAAAGCCGACATCGACAAATCACTTCGCGAGTGTATGAGCGCAGGACAGGTGGATGAAGACCTGTTCTACAGTGCAACCGGCGTTGTCGATTTTGGCCAATCTGCGCATAAGGCTGCAGCAAGGCGTATCGGGCATGGCACGCATGTGATGGACTTGGCATGCGGGTATGATGAGGCTTCGCCGCTGGCCCGCGACGGAAAGCGGCCGATTGTTTGCGTGAAATTGCCGACGGTTACGGTTGCGGACACGTCCGGCCTCGGCCTCGAATATTATGTTCTTGATGGCGTCGACTACATCCTGCGCAGAGCTCAGGATATCGCGCGACAGCGCCAGTTCGATGCGTTGCCGGTGGTGATTAATTTTAGCTCCGGTATTTTGGCTGGCCCCCGCGATGGCACCCACCCGATCGAGCTTGCAATCGACGCTCGAATCAACGGCCGGGAGTCGCCAACCGATGTAGTGCTACCGTCAGGGAACAGTCGTCTGTCCTGCCTGCACGCTAAGATCTCGCTTCCTCCAAGTGATGGCAAAAACGGACACGAGAAAAAGTTGCAGTTCCGTGTGTTACCGGATGACAGAACATGCAGCTATCTGGAGATTTGGTTGCCGGCTCTGCCTGAGCCCCCGCGTGCCGGCTGGATGGCGCTCACACTAGAGCCCCCCGGTGGGCAGAGAAGTTTGCCTCTAGTCGCTGGAGCACGTAAGCGTGCGATCGAGTGGGCTCCAAATGACGATGTTGTTCTTTGCAAGGTATACTACGAATTTATCGGCCCTCCCACGAACAGAGGGAGGTACATGATTGCCCTACTGCCCACGGCTTTGCACGATTCTGCGCGACAACTTGCACCCTTCGGCACGTGGACGATTGGGCTCAAGAATCTGACTGACAAAGAGATTGGAGACGTGGAAGCTTCGATTCAATGGGATGATCGGCCACTTGGCTATCCGCAGAACGGTAGGCAATCGTATTTCATCGACGACCGCTACCAGCGATTTGACGAGATTTCTGGCAGAGAAGTGGAAGTAGATAATGACAGCACAATTAAGCGTGATGGATCAATAAATGCCATTGCGACTGGTTTTCGCACAATCGTTGCTGGTGGTTATCTGTACAACGAAAATCGAGCTGTAAAGTATTCCTCCGGTGGCCCGACATCACCCGCCAGAGGTGCCGCGGAAGCAATTGACCGCGAGGAGTCGGATACCCTCGAACGGACGGGGCCAGATGCTTTGGCACTCAGCGACCAGTCGAGTGTCTATCAAGGCATCCTCGCAGCAGGAACACGCAGCGGGTCGGTTGTCCGCATGAACGGCACCAGTGTTGCGGCGCCGCAGATCGCGCGTCAGCTTGCGAATGCACGAGAAAGGAAGGGGGTAGGTTCAGGGCGCGAAATTGTGCAGCGTTTGGCTAGACCGCTTGTAACCATTCATGAAGGATCGGGGAAAAATCAAGATGACGACCCTGCGCGGACATCACAGGTGCGCGTTGGTTCGGGCCTCGTCATGCCAGCGAACGAGCGCCCGAACCTGCAAGCCGCATCCAAAAGCGATCCAGGACAGGTCAGACGCCCGACAAAGTAGCTTACTTGGGTTGATGCGCCATTCAGCCCTTTTCATCGCCTTTGACGCCGGCGCGAATTCGTCGAATGGCTAACATTAATGTCCGTGCGATATCGGCCAGGACCTCGCCTACGAGCGTAAGTAGTTCGGACAAGAAGGGCTCGCGCGAGGGATGACCGCTCGCACTCTGTTCAGGTGAATCAGAGCGCGCCGAATTTCCGCATGGATAGGTCCAAGATGCGTTTGATACCAAAGGCGCGCCAGCTCCGGGTCCGCAGGCCATCCGGAATTGCGGAGCTTTCCGACCATCTCAACGAAGGACGCAGCGGTGCGGCCATTCAGCGGATGCTCCTCGCATTCGCGACCGTTAAGTTCGTGCAGCACCGAGGCGGCCAAACCCGCAACCGTAAAGCTCCGTCCTTGACAGTAACTGTCAAAGGTGGTAGACAGTAACTGTCAAAGGGAGGTGCATGCAAGAGGGAGGGCGAGGTGGACATCAAGGAGCTGGCGCAACGGGCGGCAATGCCGATCCGAAATGTCCGCTACCTGATTTCCGAGAATTTCGTGGATCCGCCGCGCACTGACGAGGGCGGGAAGGCGCACGCGCATTACGGAGAGGAGCACCTGGCCCAGATCCGGGTGTACCAGCACTTGCGGGACGCCGGAATGTCCCAGCGGGAGATCCGCGCGCACATCGAAGGTCGCTCCGCGCACGAGGTAATCAAAGGAATCGATGAGGTCGTGCGCCAGCTGGCTCCGGGTCTCAAGCTCAAGGTAACTGCTTCCCTGATTCGGGGAGATGTCGATGTCGACGAGGTGCTCGCGCGCGTTCGCAGCATCCTCGAAACGGTGAAGCACGGTAAGTCGGTCAAGTCGGCCAGATCAGGCAAATTGAAAGGAAGGCGCAATGCCCGCTCGGAAGCCGAAGATCGTTGATTCTCTTCAGCCCTTCCGCGAGGGTGTGCGGGCGCTGGTCCGAGGCGACGAGCAGCCAGTGCCGCTGATCTCGACCGCGTTCGCCGTGGAAATCCGCGGTGGGTGGCATCGCAGCGGTGACGTCCGTGCGCACGTTCCGTAACCAGGAGAGCCAGGACATCGAGCCGACGATGACCTTTCCGGTTCCGGTCGACGCGGTACTCTGCTCACTCAAAGCCCGGATCGATGGCCGGGAGCTCATTGCCGTGGCTGCACCTAAGGAGGAAGCCCGCGAGACCTACGAGGTCGCGATCGACGGCGGCAGGTCAGCCGTATTGCACGAGGAGCTGATCAGCTCCGAACTAGCGTGGAAGCAGTTTACTATGCCGAATTCTGAAGGAAGTTGAAGTGGTCGTGGCGACCTAGGTAGGCAGGAGGTTATTCTGATTAAGTCGGCAAGCAGATGGGCAACTTTCCATATCGCGAGCTCGGGCGCCAAAGGGCGCGACAAGCGCCCGGGGTTCGATCGACTGCTCAAGGACGCCACCGTGCGCAAGATCAACATGATCGCTGCTTGGTCGGTCGATAGGCTTGGCCGCAGTCTTCAGGATCTGGTGGCTTTCCTAACCGACTTGCAGGCGCTTGGATGCGATCTCTACCTGCACCAGCAAGCGCTTGATACCAGCACGCCGTCGGGCAGGGCGATGTTCCAGATGTGCGGCGTCTTCGCCGAGTTCGAGCGCGGCATGATCCGGGAGCGCGTCAACGCGGGTCTCGCGCGAGCCAAGGAGCGCGGCGTCAAACTCGGTCGGCGTCCGGTGAAGCCGGCCATTGAGGCCCGCATTCGCGAACTGAAGGCTGAGGGGATGGGCATTCTCAAGATTGGCCGCACTGTGGGGGTGGGCACAAGCGTGGTGCAGCGGGTCCTTGGCCAGCGAGCGACAGGCGGCGCTGTGGTTGGTCGACGAGCGTACTGCGGAGGCTCGGGAACGGGACATCGCTGTTCCTGAAGAAAAGGACAGGTGAGAGTGACTCGGGTCCATCCATCCTCGTCGACGGTACTGGAAGGGGCGATCGAGCGACTTTTGCAGCAACGTATACGTCGCCACTGAGCAGTAATCGGTGCACGGTTTGGTGACGACGAGCGCAATAAGACGGCAGAAAGTATATCCTACAGTTGCGGCCGGCTCTCGCCTTGGACACCGCTGACCAGCAGCTCAGTGGACGTGAGGGCTATGAGGAAGTCGCGAACGCACTCGCCGCCGGAAGGGCACTCGCGGCTCGGAACAAAAGCTAGCCGGTGCGGCCAGCAAAGCTGGAGAGCTTTCGGATCTGCTTTCTGAAGCTTTGGGGTAAGAAAGCCGCGCGTCGCGGCACGCCTCCGCATGCCCTCAATTGCTGCTTCGAGCGCGCCCTCTGGGCTGGGTATAAGCGATGCGGTCAGGGAAGCGCGCGAAGCCCAACATCTTACCCCACGACTATTGTTCGCTGTCCTTGGCGTCACGTGCCTGGAGAAACCGGCCGCTCTTGACCGGGTCAATCCGATCGGCCTCGGGGGGCGCCGCGCCCACTGCGCCCAACGCTCAACCTCGTCGTCCTGAGCTTCGATCGCCGTCCGGAAGGCCGGTTTGACCGCACGAACGTAAGCGCGGATGTCGGGGGCTCGCCGCATCGTCGCCGCTTTGTCAAGCAGCCGGCAACTCGCGCTTAGGCGCCGCTGGCGCAAAGCTGTTGACTGGCGGCTCCAAACGCGCCGCGGCGAGTCAAGTCGACCTCTTTACAACCGGCGACATGTAGGCCCATGATGCCACAACAGCTGAGCCGACCACTCGGCAGGAGTGATCGCTTTCCATGCCCAAGATCGCGCACATCTCTGATATCCACTTCGGCAAGACCTTTGACGTAGACGTTTGGAGAAACGTGCGCAGGCGGATCCAAGAATTCAACCCCGATCTCCTTATAGTTTCTGGCGACGTCGTTGATCACCCGCGGCCGTTTCAAATGATGGCCGTAAAGGCCGAACTGTTAGACGTCTGCGCGAGCTGCTCCTCGGAACCGGAGCTGTTCATTGTCCCAGGTAATCACGATGTCCGGCTTTGGGGAAATTTGCGTCTCCGGGTTTGGCCGAGGTGGCTCGAACGTATCCTCCTCCCGGAATGGTTCGAACGGATTATGTTCAGCGATATAAATGAGGCGAAGGAGAAAATCGAAGCCGAGCTTGGCATCTCGCTCGGGTTAAACGAGAACTGCAAGAAGTTGACGTGGAGACGCAGACTCAAAGGGCTAAAGCCCGGCAATTGGATCCGCCGCTACGTCAAAGCGAGTACATGCGATGGGCGTGTCCAAAGCTGCGATAGGTGCCGCAACGGGGGTATTTGGCCGACCGAGAGCTTACATCGCCGCATCACAATCGTATGTTTCGACTCAAACCCGGCGAAGGGACGCGGCCGCGCGTTTGCGTCTGGCGAGGTTGGCCAAAGTCAAATCACACGATTGGATCACGGTCTCAGAGCGGAGCAGAGCCAGGCGTGCCCAAAAACGTGTAAAGCAAAAAATACCGACGCCGTTCTGCTTCGCATAGCCGTTCTGCATCATCATCCGCTACCGATTGCAGTTTCCGCTGCGTCGTTCCGAACGATTGCTCGTGAGGCGAAGCTCGAACCTTATCTCGTGCTTCGCAACAGCGGAGACCTTCTCCAGCAGCTCCAGAACCACAAGTTCGACCTGGTGTTACATGGCCATAAGCATAGACCTCAGTTCGCGCGACTTGAACTAAACACCGATGGAGCGGATCCGTACCCCTTAACGGTGCTCGCAGCCGGCAGCACAGCGAAGGCCGACGAGGACAAGGCGAACAACACCCTGCGGCTGCTTGAGACCGAACCCAACGGACGCCTTGCAGTACGCACCATAGAGCGCGGCGAGATTTGGAGCGACGACGAAGAACCGTACAGGGAGGAACTTCCTAAGCTCAAACAGCGCGCATTCAGCCGCGCACGGGAGCTCACCAAGCGCACTGCCGGCCTTCTGCGCTGGGAAACTCGAATCGATGCTGTCGGGAACGTCAATATGACGACCGAGGTACGCAAGATCAGATTGTTACATGGCGCGGAAGTTGTGAAAGGCTTTCCCTTTCTGGTAACCATTCCATCCCATGGGCAACGCTTTAATGACCTGATCCAGCTCGATCGACAATATCAAGATGCCATGGAATTGATGTGGCGGGCCGAGGACAATAACCTCTACGCATTGGACGATGTTCCGCAAGGTCAGCGTGGATATTGCTGGATCCAACTGAAACAACCACTCGAGCCCGGATCGTCGCGAGCTATTGACTACCGAATCCACCATGCCGTCACCAACAGCATTGCCATGAACAGCTGGGAGCTTGCCGAGCGGGCACGACTTGATGCCCGTCTAAAGGGGCGAGACCACGAAAGTGTCCGACGCTATGTTGCTTATCCCGCCGATCGGCTGTTGTTCCGATTGGTTTTGCCGCCCAGCCTCGCCGATGTCCATCCAGAGCTTCGCTGCCGCCGAGCTCCTCGGTACCCTGAGTTTCCGCTCACTTTCCTGCCAGATGTGGCGATGGAGACCGCGACGGCCGATCCCAGGTTCAGGACCTTTGATCACTTCGAGATCGACGACGATTTACAGGGGGAAGAACAGCACAAGCTACGGTACATCCCGCAGGAATTGGCTTGGGAGCTTGACATCGAAAACCCGGTGCCCGGCTACGTATACGAGCTGCGCTGGAAGGTACCCAAGGGCAACATAGCCGACGTTCCCGTACGCGACGGCACCACTGTGCGGCAAAAAATACTTTGTGATTTCCGCGACCGGATCCGGGAATACAGCGAAGCCGAGAAAAGCGGGGCCGGTAGCCCCAAGCTGGCTGAAGTGGACAGGGAATGCTGTAATTTGTTTAAGGACTTTGCCGCAACGTTGATGCAAGACCTCGCTGGCGTTGACCCATCCGAACGTCAGGCAGTCTTCCTCATGGTCTACGATAGCTCCAATTTGGAGCTCCATGCGGTGCGCTCCTGCCTCTCATGGTCAATCGAACCGCCACAATCATTTGCTGTACCTCTGGGAGGAGGCATCGCCGGAGCGGCGTTTCTCCAAAACAAGGTAATAGCTTGGGGGAAGGCGCCCGACAGCAAGAGCCTGATAAGGCCAAAGCCCCTGCCCGGTCTTGACCCGCAATACGTTCTGGCGCTGCCGATCTTCTACATCGGACAGAACGAATTGGTGATCAAGACAGGCGCCGTGATCGGCGTAGTGACCGTTGCTTCTGACTCTGTCGGATCTCAAATCGCCGACTGTTGTGGTGAGACCGCGGAAGCTGTTAAGCGCCGAGCGGACCTTCAGCTCAGCGCCCAGGCCGTCGTGACCACGATGTTGCATCGCCTTTCGCGGCAGTCGGTGCCCAATTCCCGTCCAACCCCATAACAGCCCGCTATTGATCGTTAACGCTTTCCTCAGAACGGTGGTTGATAATTGAGATAGCGAGAGACCGCCGCCTCGAGGACTGGGCCGGTGCGGATTGTCGTCAGGTTTCGAAAAACATGAAGTGAAGCAATAGCTGGTAGTGTGTATGATAATGCGCCGGCCAACAATTCGCCGGTACAAGCGTGATCGCGGGTACAGACCGAGCGCACAGTTGCAAGTCACTGCTGGCAGGCTTACCTTCCGAAAGCGGTCGCCGCCTAGGCCCGTTTGGTATGAAAAATGGAGCGAAGGATGATCACGAGTCTTGCTAAGAATGTAGAAGCCTATGATCCGGAAGCCGATCCAGCCAAGATTGATTGCGACTCGCTACGTAGCCGTGGATGGCCATCATCAGTACTGGATTGTGTACGAGCGCTTCAGATGTCCAGTTCGCATAGCTTGGAACTCGAGACGCCGCAGTCGCCGCATCCTGTGAACAAATAGAACGGGGCCTCTCTTCGGCCATTCAGAACGCCATCAGTTCGTCCCGTGGCGCTAGTCACGTCGCCATTAACTTTGCGCCAGTGCATCGGTTCGAACTGGTGGGGTGTGGTCGAAAGGGTGTAAGGTCGGCATGAGGCTCGGGTGTCGGCTCCAGGCTCGCGTCGATCACGCAGGCATCCTGTTCATGACGCGCCCCGTTTGGCCTTTGGTTGGAACCATACGCGAAAAGGCGCCCGCGAACAACTTGCGCGTTTGCACATTGCAACCTACGCAAAGCTGTCGTGCAGGTTTCTGCACAACCTCTGGTCGTTCCCCTGAGGCGGAACGCACATCCGGTAATATTGATTTCTCAGGTACGCGTTGTTTAGCCCGGGATCGACGTAGGCCAGTTCGTTCAATGACGGTGTCCGACAGATTGGCCTGTCCCGTGACACCGCCGCCTAAGCCGGCCGAGAAGGACTGACTAAATGTACCTTTTCCTGCCAACGTGACGGTCTTCAAAGGCTCAATCACGGAGACTCCGGGACTAAGGCCGGACTGCTCGTTGACGATAAGCGTCAGATCGACCGTCGCGTCCCACTTCTTCAGAAAAGCGAAGTAGGGATCAGCTAACCGACCCTTGGTCGCTAGCCTGATTTCGCATTTCACGCGCTCGACGATTTCGGAAACGGGTACTTGCCTCGTCTCCGTCTCGATTGAAGGCGTGGTCGTGCACCCCTGGAGCAACAAAGAATAACGGCCGAACCACATGCCTGGGTGGTAACGCTCGATTGGAAACAGCGATGATGCGCTCCGTTCTCAATATTCCCAAAGCCGCGCGAAATCCCATCGCGGCCGGGTTTGATGTCCCCCGCATATCCCTTCCCCCCAAAGGGCACTCAACTAAAGATTTAGCATTGTTGAAGCACGCGCCTCGGCTGCCGAGCGCAATTTCTTTGGCGAGTGATGAAGTTCGCAGCGTCTCTCAAAACTGGACGTTCCGGCCTCGACGCCCAACCTCGCGAATCTTCGCGCCACCAGTTTGCCCGCAGTTTCGACAGAGATGCCTTCGGATGTGATGTTTTGGTCTACTCGAATTTGCCGTAAACTGCGGCTGGACTGGAAAAGGAAGCAAACACATGGCTGACATGGACACCCGATTTGTGCGCGCCTGCCTCGATGCTCTAGCTCCCTCCCTTTCCGATGAAGAGGCGATCATGTCGGTCGAGAAAGGCCAAACCCGTTACGGTCGCCAGACCTACTTGTACTACCGGGTTCAGATAGCGACATTCGTCGCCAAGACCGGGAACTCTCCGGTCAATCCACGTGCCGTCTGTGTCGCGGTGAACGTCGATACGCCAGACAGCGCCGCGCTGGCTCCGCTTTCAGAGTGGGTGCCGTTTCCCTAGGCATCGTCATGCTCTCTGTCGCTCTGTTCGATCTGTCCGAATTTTCTTGCGCGCCCGGAAATCGCCTGTTCTACTTGCGGCTGTTCTTTCTAATTCGTTCATTGATGCCGGCTCGATCGGCGGCAAGCTGGTTTGGCCTCCAAGTAGGAGCACGAGTTGATCTCGCAAGACTGGATCAGTCTAGATACACCCATGGGTGCCACGCTCACCCAAGGGGGCGCGACCTTTCGGGTCTGGGCTCCGCGCGCGACTGCGGTTCACGTGTGTGGTGAGTTCAACGGCGCTGCTCAATGGGACCCGCAACCTGACAATCTCATGCGGGATGAAAGCGGGTATTGGACGGGATTTGTACCCAATGCCAAAGACGGAGATCTATACAAGTTCTATGTCGTAGGCATGGGAAGTAGCGGATACAAGCGCGATCCGTACGCCCGGGATCTCAGCATCGATCCGCCATTTCCCCACTGCAATTGCATCATTCGAGATCCGTCATCTTACACCTGGCACGACCAGGCGTTTGTGACGCCTGATTTTTCCGACATGATCATTTACCAGTTGCATGTGGGCGCCTATGCGCCCCCTTCAGTTGGTGCCAGAGGTACCTTCCTCGACGTACTATCTAAGATCGAGCATCTGGCTGCGCTTCGCGTGAACGTCCTGCAACTGCTTCCGATCGATGAAGCCGAAACCGATCCCACCATGGGCTACAACGGCTCGGACTATTTCTCGCCTGACTGGGGTTATGTTGTCTATGACAGGCAAGTGCTTCTTTCGCATTTTGTGACGGTGAACAGGCTCCTCACCGCGCGTGGCCAGCAGCCGCTAGCCAGCGCGACGGATCTCGTGCCGGGCCCGAACCAACTGAAAGTCCTTATAGACCTTTGCCATTTGTACGGTTTAGCGGTCATCTTTGATGTCGTCTACAATCATGCGGGCGGCTTCATCGGAGATGATGAGGCGATCTATTTCGGCGATCGCTTCACTGACAGCAATAACAACAATTCTCTCTATTTCACGGACCAGCCAATGGCCGGAGGCCTGTCCTTCGCCCTATGGAATCGGGACGTCCGTCAGTTTCTAATCAACAGTGCAGGGTACTATCTCGACGAATATCATGTTGATGGATTTCGGTATGATGAGACCAGTGCGTTGCTGCGGTTGAATCAAAGCACCGGCTTCGCATTCTGCCAGGATCTTACAAATACGGTTCGGTGGAAGAAGCCTCGTGCGCTACAGAATGCTGAGCACTGGCCTGTCACCTCTGCCATCACGGAAACGCCACCCGCAGGAGCGGGATTTGACGTGATTCAGCACGACGGTCTTCGCACCAGTTTGCGGAATGCAATCCAGCAGGCCTCCTATGGGGGTAACTTTCCTTTGCCTCTCTTAGCGGTCGCTTCGAACGTCAATCCGTCTTCCGTTTCTATTCCCTGGAAGGCGGTCACCTGCGTTGAGAACCACGACATCGTCAAGCAGGGCGAAGAACTTCGGATTCCTGCTTTGGCCGATGGCTCCAACGCGCGCTCCTGGTATGCGCGCAGCCGCGCTCGGGTTGCCTCCGCTCTGCTGTTGTTTTTGCCCGGAATCCCGCAAATATTCATGGGGCAGGAATTCCTTGAAGATAAGCAGTGGAGCGAAGTCCCGAACTCGCCGCTGCATATTTGGTGGGCCGGCCTTGAGAGCGGCGACCGCTCGATGAAGGATCATCTTCACTTTATGCAGGATGCCGTCGAGAAGCGCAGACGACATCCCGCCCTTCGAGGCTTCGAGGCAAGACCGTTTTATGTGTGTGAGAAAGATCGCGTGATTGCCGTTCATCGATGGATCGAGGCGGTTGGGCGTGATGTCGTAGTTGTCTCCAGTCTTAGCGATTCAACTTACTACGACTACGAAATTGGATTTCCAAGTGCGGGCCGCTGGCTCGAAGCCTTCAATTCCGATGCCTACGATCATTGGGAAAATCCATGGATCGTCGGCAATGGTGGCCAGATTTTTGCTGAGGGGAGGGGACTTCATGGATTCTCGGCGAGCGCATCATTGGTCGTACCTGCGAACTCGGTCTTACTTTTTACTCGCGACGAGGGTGACTAGCCGTCCTGTCGGTTTGTGCCGCAGAGCGACGTTGTGGTTTGCCGCGCTGACGCTCGGAACAGCTGCGATCTCTGGCCCATGCCTTTCTCAGAACGCCACGAACGTTTTGACGTTTCACAACGATGTGCAACGGACGGGGGCCAATCTTAAGGAGACGATTCTCAATACATCCAACGTCAATACCAAGAGCTTTGGAAAGCTGTTTTCGGTTCCCTTGGACGGCAACTCATTCGGCCAGCCACTCTACGTGACCTCCGTCGAGATCGGAGGTGCAGCCAGGAGCATGGTGTATGTGGCGACTTCCAGTAATGGCGTCTATGGCATCGACGCCCACACGGGAACGACCGTATGGCACATCAATCTGGGCAGCCCAATACCTCGTCTCGATGTGAGCGCGTATAGCCATGATCACATGCCGAGTTATGTCCCCCCGTACTATGATCTCTATCCGAACATTGGAATTACTTCGACCCCAGTGATCGACACTCAGAACCAAACCCTATTCGTGGTCGCGAAATCCAAGGAAGTCAAAGACGGCAAGCCCTCCTATAACTACTACCTTCACGCGCTGGATCTCCGCGATGGATCCGAAAAGAGCGGCGGCCCGATTAAGATCGACGCCCACATCAAGCCGGATGGGACTGTTACCTCGGCGGGGAGTGCGACTATCGATTTCGATCCATTCTTGGCGCTGAACAGGTCGGCGCTCTTGCTCCTGAATGGCCGTCTTTACGTGGCGTTTGCGTCGCAGGGGGACGTGGAGGACAAAGCGATCCGGCGATTTCACGGATGGATATTTGGTTTCGACACACATGACCTGAAAAAGGATCCTTGGATCTTTTGCACGTCGCCGACGAGTCAGCAGGCGGGAATTTGGCAATCGGGCGGGGGGCTGGCGGCGGACGAGAGCGGGCATCTGCTCACGGTCACCGGTAACGGCCCCGATATCGCGGGTAGTTACGGAAACAGCGTTCTAGATTTTTCGACCGCGCCCGTAATGAAGCTCGATGGTTGGTTCACGCCGGACAACACGGATTTCTTGAACACCTGGGATCTTGATCTCGGGTCGTCAGGTCCAACTGTGCCGCTCGGACCGGATGTGAAGGACCTTGTGATTACCGGTGGCAAAGACGGCATCCTGTATGTCCTGAAGCGGTCAGCCCTCGGGCAAGGACGCGCGACTACTGCATCCGCAGTTGTACAAGCGATCCGGATTACGCCCGAGCCGAAGCCTTTGCCTGCGCCACCTCACTATAAAGGACCGCCGCGCTACCATGGTCCAAACGACTGGCACCATCTCCACGGTACCCCTGTCTATTGGAAGGGTCCAAAGGGACCTATGCTTTACCTCTGGCCCGAGATGGACAAGCTCAAGGCATTTTCTTTTGAGCAATCCAAGCTCGGAAAACTTGTTGAAGGAAAAACGACCGCCGCTATGGGCATGCCAGGTGCCTCTCTCTCGCTGTCCGCAAATGGCGATCAGCCAGGCACCGGGATCCTCTGGGCATCGCGACCCCTGAATGCAGACGCAAACCGGCACAACGTGCCGGGCATACTTGAAGCTTATGATGCAGCGAACATAGCTGGCGCCGAACCGATATGGACCAACAGGCAAAAGGATGGGGGCGGGTTCTTCGCCAAATTCTCACCACCCACTATCGCTGACGGCCATGTCTACCTCTCGACTTTTGCCCCAGAAAATCCGGACCGCACCCCGACCGGCGCCTCGGCTGAACTAATCGCCTACGGCCTGCTCCAAGCCCCTCCGAAAGAATCTCAACTCAACGAGACGATCGATACTGGCGTGGTGCGCTTCTTTGCGGATAGTAAGTCACGCGAACAAGCCGAACCATCCTACGCCTTGCAGAAGGATTTTGCGGGTACTGGCCCGGCGCCGAAGGACTTCCCAGTCGTACCGAAGTTCAGCCAAGGCGCAGCTTCGATCCACATCGAACCCGGGACATCACTTTACGGGACCGGCATGGTCTTCGGTCATCTGCTACGCAATGGCCAATCCACCACCGCGTGGAACATGGATAATTACGGGTATCCCTACTACAACGATCACGCTACAAACCTCTACGAATCCCATCCTTGGATACTTGCGGTTCGCGCGGATGGATCTGCGTACGGAGTGCTGGCCGATACCACGCGGAAGGTCGTCATAGATACGACCACTGATATCACCTTCCGCTCTGACACGCCGTTCCCATTGATCGTCATTGACCGGAATTCGCCGCAGGACGTTCTGCGCGAGCTTGCCAAACTGACAGGTTATATGCCTCTCCCCCCGAAGTGGGCCCTCGGATATCACCAGTCCCATTTCTCCTACACACCCGAGCTTAAGGTCCTCGCGGAAGCATCTAAGGCGCGACAGGCGCGCATTCCGCTCGATGCCATCTACATGGACATCGATTACATGGATCACTATCGGATCTTCAGTTTCTCTCCGAAAACCTTCGCCGACGCGCCGGACCTCAACCGCGATCTGGCGGCTCTTGGGGTGCATAATGTTTGGATGATCGATCCAGCAGTGCGAGCGGAGACCTCGTCCGGTGCAAGTCCCGTGTTCGACACCGGCGTGGCTCAGAACGTTTGGGTCAAGGCCGCGGATGGCAAGGGGCCTTTTCGAGGTAACCAATGGCCGATCCAGGATCCTGACAAGACCATGAGGACATATTCACTGTTTCCGGATTTCACTTCTCCATCTGTTCGGACGTGGTGGGGAACTCTCTTCAAGGATTTTCGGGCCAAAGGCGTGGAGGGCGTCTGGAACGACATGAATGAACCGGCAGTGTTTGTGCCCTCTCACACGATGCCGGATGATAACCGTCACCTCGGTGATCCCGCGCTGACAGGCTACGACGGCCATCCGCAGGGAAATGGCCGGGCAGCAGGCCTTCATATCCGCTATCACAATGTTTACGGAATGCTGATGGCAAGAGCGACACGTGAGGGGATGGCCTCGGCCGCACTCGATCACCGTCCGTTCGTGCTCGCACGCGCCAACTACATTGGTGGACAACGGTATGCCGCGGCTTGGACGGGCGACAATACAGCCAATTGGGAGCATCTGCGAATGTCCATTCCGATGATCCTCAATCTGGGGCTCTCGGGGCAGCCATTCGCCGGCGCCGACATTGGCGGTTACAGGTATTCCAAAGACGAAAAGCAGCCACTCTCAAAGGACGAGGACGCCAAGCTCTTCGCTCGTTGGTTTGGGATTGGTGCTATGTATCCATTTAGCCGGGCACATTACGAACGAAATTTCGGCCCAAAGGGAACGCCAGCTCCTGGTTGGGCACGCGAGCCGTGGGCCTTCAGCTCGGATGTAGTTCGCAGTAACCGCGCTGCGATTGATAGGCGCTATCGGCTGTTGCCCTATCTTTACACTGTTTTTCACGAAGCCAGCAGCAGCGGGCTGCCCGTTATGAGCCCGGTGTTTTTTGCAGATCCGAAAGATCTGCAGCTACGATCCGTCGATGACAGCTTCTTGGTGGGATCAGATCTTCTGGTCGCTGCGCAGGTCGATCCCACTGCTGTCAAGGAGCCGACGCTGCCAAAGAGTGACTGGCATCGATTTGGACTTCCGCTCGAGGAAGAAAAGCCCGGAAACACCGATATTGACGCCCCCAATCTTCCGCGGCTTTACCAGCGTCCCGGCTCAGTCATCCCGACGGGACCATCGATGCAACATACTGATGAAAAACCGCTTGATCCGCTCACGCTACTCGTTTCTCTTGACGAGCAAGGCAAGGCAAGCGGAAGCCTCTACGAAGATGCGGGAGACGGCTTCGACTATCTGAAGGATGGCTACCGGCTCACCACTTATCGAGCGAGCGAGGCGGACGGTAAGGTCGTCGTGACATCTAGTGCTGTCGGAAAACTTCCTCTTCCGGATCGGTCCCTGACGGTGCGAGTATTCCGGAAGGGAAAGGAGTTTGTGGCGACCGGTAAGGACGGGACCGCGCTATCCATAGCGGTCGGAACTCCCTAGTTCGCCAGCGCGTGGCTGAATCCGCAGCCCAAAGATATTTCCATCACGCTTCTAGCGCTTTCCCGCAGGTCCCGCGCGGCGCGTTCGAGCCGGATGTTCATGAACATTTCGTTCGGGCCGACCCCGTGGCGGCCACGAAGGCGCGTCTCAATTGTCTCGGGCTGAGGTCGACCAGTTTTGCGATAGTCTGCAGAGTTAGATCCTCTCCGACATTTGCCTCCATGAAGTCGATCACTTTGGATAAGGCACTCTTCCCGATTCGAGCATCGAGTCCTCGTGGCGCCGCCTCGTCCAGGGCCCTGTGCAGCAGCACGAGCGCCTGCATCGCCCAGGATTCCAAATACAAATTCGACAGATGATCGTTCCGTACCAGCTCTGGCCTCAGGCCATTCATGGTCGCCGCCATTGCAGTGCTTTGGAAACCGATGCGCGATGCGAGTCGCCTTTCTGCGAGACCTTCTTCAGCCCCAAGAAGACGCTTCTTGTCGATGAAGGCGACCCAATAGATGCAGCGTCCCGGAACTTCGACCTCGGTTTCGACCGTGCGGCCAGCCTCGATGAAAGCGAGCTTGGATGTCCCATTCAGCGAGCGGCTGATCCCTGTGCCGAGCGGCACGCGCTTGGCTAGGGTCTGTTTGGATTCATCGGGAGTTTATCACGGCTGCGGCGAGATTGGATCATTGCGGCGAAGCTCTGGTCGGTTTTGTCAGCGCGTAGCGCGATGCGTTTGAACTCCTTGAGCTTGCCGAAGAAGTTTTCGATCAAATGGCGCCATTTGTACATTTCTTGGTCGATGGCGAGAGGTCTTGCGCGGCGCGGATGCTGGGAGATGACGATCTTGGCGCCGCGGGCGTCGAGTTCGGCGATGATGGCGTTGCTGTCGAATGCCTTGTCGTCGATCAGCGCCTCGAAGGTCAGCCCCTCGATGAGCGGGGGAACGCCAACGGTGTCGAAGCGCTGTCCCGGCAGCAGCACGAAGCGCACCAGATTGCCCACCGCATCGGTCAGCGCCAGGATTTTGGTGGTCATGCCGCCTTTCGAACGGCCTATAGCCTGGCTTTGAGTCCCCCTTTTGCGCCCTGGCCGTGGCGGTGACCCAATTCGCTGTTGTGTCGTCTAAGGAGAAGTGATCATGGCAAGGAAGACAGGAAATCTCCCGAAGACGATGCCCTCGCCTGAAACGGGCGAGACCCAAGGCGACTGGTACGACAAGGGCGTACCTGCGCAAACGGTCAGGCCGTGGCAATCATACCTCAAAACGCTCCAGAGCAAGATGTCCGAGCTTCCTGAAGCTGATCGGACCATGGGCAACTCGGTCTTGGAGAAGTTCACTCAGCAATGTGCTCACTTGAGTTCTGTGGTTATCCAGGTGCCGGCGATGCGGGTCACCTCGAGTGAGAGCTTCTCGGCTTACGATTACAACATCGATAGGCACCCGGTAGCTGTTCGTGCAAAGGCGATAGCTAACCAAATCCGCAAGGCGCAGGATGATATGCAGGCCTGCTTCGGGCCAGTAGCAACGGCTAGCGCGAGACAGGCGCCCGGAACACGTTTGTCGGCCGGCTTATCGAAATGGCTGCTTTGCCGCGCGACTTCAGGAGCATTTCGGCATCCAGCCGGCGGCCCGCGCCGCAGGCCGGGGGTGGCTGCCCACGAGCAGTACCATCCGCACGAAGGGACCGCCTTGAGCGGACGAGGAAGGTCTCGCCGAGCCGTGAGTGCGATGCAGCGAAGTGAATTGAGCGCAGGACCGGTGGGGGATAATCGATCAGCGCGGGCGTGAGGCCATTGTTTCTCGCTTGGGATGCAGCCAATATCTGCCTTTGGACAAAGTCATTTTTTGGGGGGACAGATGTGGAAAGGCATCCAGCGCCGCTTTTACTCGATGATGTACTACTTCGGTAAGACGCCGCCAACGTCTGCAGAGATCGACGCAGCGTTCGAAAAACTCGAGCAGGAGGCGACGATCGCGGCTAACGATCCATTGTGCGATTGCCAGGTCTTGGCGAACTCAACCACCATTCAATGCAAGACAAGAAAAAGGTCGGTCTGCGAGGCGCTGGGCGAGCTGAGGCCCGACGTGAACACTGTGCCACACGAGGTGGGCTTTTGCAGGAGTTTGCGGGAGGGTTCGAGATGAGTGAGGTCGTACGAATGCGAACCGTCTCGCTCTGGATCTCGCTTTCTTCCTTTTTGCTCTCCGGATGCGCGGCGGTCGTTCCTAACTTCGATATCCCCGCCAATGAAAACGGGCCAACGATACATTCCATCTCGCGGCGGGTCTCTTGCGAGCTGATCCAACTAATCGAGCGAGGTGACGGAATTTCTGATGCTTTGCTCGGTGACGACATCGACGTCGCAGTCCAGTTGAATCTGACGGTCAACGATACCGGTGGCCTCAGCCCATCGCTGACATACGTCAACGCGCCCTTTGCGTTCGAATTGGGTGGCACGCTCAGCCAATCGCGAGAGCAAAATTTTACACAGAAGTTCTATTATTCAATGCGGGCCTTGCAGAAGGAGGCCCAGGCCGTGAGGAAGTTGGGGGGCGATCTGGCGGAATGCTGGCCGACCGATACAAATCTCGCAGGCGAACTGGGTCTTAAAAGAACGGTCGAGCTCGCTTTCACCTCGCAACACGTGGATTGGGGCAAGAAGCTTTCCGACGACGGCGTCTTCGGCGGATACGTCAATTTCGTCGTTACGAAGAATGTGAACGGTGGTCCCACTTGGACGCTTACAAGTTTCATCGGACCTGGAAGCAATCTGGGATCCTTCTCGGAGGTCAATACGGACAAGCTGACTTTCGCGTTCGCGCGGGGCGACAAAGCTGGAACGCCGTTTCGGGCGTCTGGAAGGCTGAAAGCAGATCGTCTCATTGAGCAGATCAATATCAATCAGCTAACAACCCAGCTGTCGGGGATACGTCCTCTTAGGTGACGACGTCGCGTAGGATCAGTCGATGAATGATGTCTTTTTCACTTCAAAAGGGCCACAGAGAGGATCGCAAGTTCGGCAAGTTGAGGGCGGAACGCGCGTACGCCAGACTGACCGCGGTTGGGAAATGCGGACACTCAAGAGCGACGCTTGGGCGTCCATCGACCAGGAGCCGGCGGTCGAAGTGGCGGCGGAGGCGGGGGGATGGCGGTCCTGGTCTAGTTGGACAAACCAATACTCACATCCGGTCGTCTCGTTCATAACCCAGTGGACCGAGCCGGTAGCGCCGACCGTCGCAAACGGTCAGACGATCTATTTGTTCAATGGACTGCAGGATGCGAATGGCACTCATATTGTTCAGCCGGTGCTCCAGTGGGGACCGTCTCCCGCCCGGAAGCACGAATGCTTGGGGGCTCGCGAGCTTCTGGGTAGGTAGCCGCAACGAGAGTTCGACCGCTATCCCTCCACACAACTGACCGCCGAGAACCTTCCGGCGTTAGTTGAGTGCGTCCTGACCTTGGAGCCCTACAGGAGGGGACCCAAAGCGCCATATCCGAAAGTTCCATTTTCGGAGTTCAGTGCGATATCCCGATGCCGTCGCAGCCAAAGTCCGTTGGGCGGCAAGTGAGTTCTGTGATCAAGTTCAGCAAAATCGATCATGGGGTCCGGGCGAGCCATCCCCTCGGAGCCGCCGTCGCTCGCTCACCCAGAGCGCAAGCGTTGGCGAGCGACGGCGGCGGAGAGGAGTGGCGTCCATCCCTTTGGTGGGCCTGTGGTCAGGCCGCCTGGCGTAGCGCCTCCTTCTTGTGCTCTTTCAACAGATCCATGTTCAGATAGCGGTGGTCTTCGAGCCAAGCCTCGTGGCGCTCGACGGTCAGCGCCCGCACCAGCCTTAAACAGCTCTCGGCGTGGGGGAAGATTCTCACGACGTAGGTGCGTCGCCTGATCTCCTCGTTGAGACGCTCCAGCATATTGGTCGACTTCATGTGCTTAGGCAGCCGGAAGCAGGTCAAGGTCTCCTCGATGTTCTCCTCGACCCAGCCGGTGAGCTTGGGATACTTGCCGCCCCATTTGCCGAGCCAGGCCGCCAGATCGCGCCGCACCTCGCCGAGGTCGCGTCGGTCATACATCCAGCGGAGCTCCAGCAGCAATCGTCGTCGACCTTGCGCGGCACATAGTCGAGTGCATTGCGCAGGAAGTGCACATAGCAGCGCTGCCAAAACACCCCGGCGAGGACTTCGGCGATCGCCTTCTTCAAGCCGGGATGATCATCGGAGACGACGAACTCGACACCATGCAGGCCGCGGGCCTTCAGGGCTTCCAAAAACTCTTTCCAGCTCGATCGGCTCTCCCGGTTGGCGAGCTCGACCGCGAGCACCTGGCGGCGGCCTTCCCAGTCGATCCCGATCGCGATCAGCACCGCCTGGCTGGCAATGATCCCATTGTCCCGCACGCGCTCGTACCGGGCGTCCAGGATCAGATAGGGAAATGGCTCCTTCAGCTTGCGTTCGCAGAACGCTTTCAGCGAGGTATCCAGCCGCTTGTTGATGGCGCTGATCGCCGAAGCCGAGAACGCATGCCCCACCAGCTCCTCGGTGACCTGCTTGACCTTCCGCGTCGAGACGCCCTGCACGTACATCTCAGCCAGCGCGGCCACCAGCGCCTTCTCCGAGCGCTGATAGCGCTCGAACAGCTCAGTCGAGAACCGGCCCTGGCGATCCTGCGGCACCCGCAGCTCGATCTTGCCGACCCGGGTGATCAGCGCACGTGGATAGTAGCCGGAGCGATAGCCGAGCCGTCCCCCGGTCCGCTCCCCTTTCTCCGCGGCCAGCGTCTCTGTCATCTCGGCTTCGAGCGTCTCCTGCACAGCGGCCTGAATCAGCGGCTTGAGGAACTCCTTATCCGAGGCCAAAAGTCGTTTGACCGCAGATACATCCGTCCTAATCTTCGTCACGGTCATGGTGGTCCTTGCTCCTCTACGAGCGGTGATCTTCGCAATCACCGGACTTACCATGACCGCTTTAGCCTCTCAGCTTTTGCAGAACTTTCCGCACACTACCGGCAAGTGGAGGAGCGGTGATTAAGAAGAATGGAGGCACCGGCGCATGGTGTCGATGTCGCCTATCCGGCGACGGGGGCGTGACGATAACGAGGCTGAACCCCGAAGGAATGGGATGCGGCCTTCATGCGAGTGGCGGAGTTTTCCACCGTCCAGTCGGCCCTTCACAGCCGCCAAAACCGATCCAGACGTTCAGAACGGTCCCAAGTCGGCTTCGATCCGTCGCTGGGCAGGGGACAGGTATCACTGATCGAGTCCAGCACCTTGGCGAACTCGGCAGCAGCCATTTCGATGAACGTGCCGGCTGGCGGATCCGTCCGAGCGATCTGGAATGCGCTCCCGCGGGCATGCGGATCTTTCGCAGTTCTGCATCCAGCCGTGCTGCTCGCATTCGCGAATAGCGCCGGCGTCGCTGAGCACCGAAATCGCCCAACTACGTCACACACGTGGTCGAGCAGCCCGAACATAGGGGAAGCGCAACGCGGGTGCTTCTCAGCGCTCCTGCGTCTTATAGGTGCTATCTTGACGAACCGACGCAACGCCCTTCACTTTGCGGAGTTCGTCAAGGCCATCTGCGTTGACGCTACCGTTGACAATCATGAACCGCTTATGGCTTTCCACATCGCCGAGCCCGCTCACCTTGAGAGCGTCGACGATCTCGTCCATTCGATTTTGCTCCGACTTCTCTATTCGGATCGTGACGTCAACTTTTTCTACCATACATACATCACCCAGATTTGCGGCTCACGAAGGTGGCGCCTGGACAAATCCTTTGCCAATGTCCCGCGGTTGAAGCTGTAGTCGCCTTGAAATCTGAAGCAGGCGCGCCCATAGCGCCCAGCCTCGAAATGCATTATTGGACTGCGCTATTAAAACTGCAATCCCACTTACGTGGGGTGTCGCCATGCTGGTTCCATCCCAGCGATCATACTTGTTTCCAGGCAGGCTCGAAAGTATGGCAACACCAGGTGCGGCAATGTCCACCTCCTGGTTGGGATTCATTCCACCACACGAGAACGAGGCAATGCGGAAGGCACTATCCACGGCTGCCACCGCCAGAATCGTGGACGCGTTCGCCGGCGAACCGACTGGGGCGATCCGCTGCGGACGAGTGCTTTCGTTGCCGGCGGCAGCGATCACCAGTGTCCCGGCGTCCAGACAGACCTGTCCGATCTGCTCGTAATCGTCGCTCGGCTGGTCTCCAAGTCGCGTTGCGGCGCCGAGCGACATCGAAATGATTTGGCAGTTCTGATCCAGTGCCCATTCCATGCCAGCGATGATCGAGCGATCGGTGCCGACGCCGTCATCACCTAGGACTTTTCCCGCGTAGATTTCTGCTTCGTAGGCGATGCCGTAGCGCGGGCCCGTGGTCGGACGCATGGGACCGCAAGCGGTACCGATGCAGTGTGTGCCATGGCCGACCATATCATCCTCGCTGCTGTGGCTGGCAAACAGCTTCTTGGTGACGGCACGACCGACAAAATCCTGGTGAGTGTGATCGAAGCCGGTGTCGAGTACCGCGACCTTGATGCCGGCGCCCGTCAGACTGCTGCCAATGACTTTTGTCGCTTGCAGTCCCCAAGTGGCCGTTGTCTCGTCAACGCGCGGCATGGCCGCCCGCTCGCCCTCCACCGCTTCGCTGCCCAACAGGCGATCAATCAATTCATTAATGCCATCACGATAGCCCCGCAGGTAATCTTGATCCAATGATGCGACGCCAGCGAATGACGCTTGCGGAATCTCAGCTCTTTGCATTCCGGCCGCACCAAGAGCGCGATACGTCCGCTCAGGCCGAACAGCGCTTACTGTTTTCTGCTGCATGGCTTTCTCCACCATGGGCTTCAACCGTTCGCCGTCCCGCCTGACGATGGCGATTCCAAAGCGTTCGAAGTACTGTACATCAGCGCCATCGAAATCATTTGGCACTGCTTTGGCTGAGCGGAAATCCTTCGATGATGCCACTCGAAAACCACTTCCTTCGAGTTGTCTGACACCCGCGCGAGCCGCCTGCGGCGTAAACCGCACCACGGTGCCGAGGCGTGGCGTACCTTCAGCCTGCTCGCTAGCAGTTCGGCGTGCCGATCGCTTGGCCATAAATCCCTCCTAATGTGAATAGACTTACTCCTATCGGCCCGAATCGAAGGCTAAAAAGTCGTGCCTCCAGCTAGGGAACAATCAGAGACATTGCTCTAAAGCTTTGCGCTTTCCGGTCGACTTTCTTGCAATCCTTGCCGTTGATCCTGCGACCACCATCATCGCTAATTACGCTTGTAGGGAGTGCCCACAGGTGTGAGTGTGACTTCGCCATCTTGGACCGCCACCGTCGTCGCAAATAATCGATGCCTGCTAGGGCGGTTCTTGCCGTTTTTGTTCTGCCCGTGCGACGTAACCAAATAAATTCGATCGTCTATGCGCGCCGCGCCTTCGATGTCGGCCTCTGGCTCGTCGGGGGCGGGTCTCAGGAACTGATCAAGCGAAAATGCCTGCGCGACTTTTGGCTCGCCGCGGCGGTAGTCACGCAAGAGGTTGTCTTCATCGTTTGCGACAATGAACATGTCCGCTGATATGGCGACTGCAGCCGATGCATCGCACATATCCGAATATTCGATAATTGCTGTATTCTGCTGACCTGCAGCTACGTTGCAGGTCATCGCGAGGACGAATCCGATAACTAGGAGGCGCTTCATAGCCGTTCCTCTCTGGCTGGCAGAAAAGGCACGCTATTTCGTTAGCCGGAAGCTTCGAGATACAATTTACAATATCGGGCGGAGCCTTGGGGCTTCCGCGACGCACAATCTAAATGATTTATAGCATTGTAATACACGCTGAAGCGATGTGCAACTGCCTCCTGAGTGATCGCTGCTGCGGTTGGGATGGATAGCCTTTCGGAAGGCGAGGTGCTCGTTTCACTTCGTCGAGCTTGCTCTGCTTGTTACTTTTCGGGAGAGCGGATCTGGTCAGCGCGATCCTGGCATCGATCGGCGAGGGGGAGCCTGCCGCGGCGCGACGAGCAGATCGCGGACGTTGTGCGGTGAGTTGCAGTTCTCAGACGGCACGCACGAGGACGTGCTTGCTCCATAGCCATGACGCGATCCTGTCGCCGGTAGCCGACGGAACGTGATCTCGCCAAAAGCTCGGAATGTCGCAATACGCGAACCGCTGCGGCAGAGCTGAAAGCAAGCGAGCCAGATCGGCGCCCTCGACGTAAGCAACGTCACCGTCGATATTGGGGTGCCTGACAACCTGCCGGACCTGCACGAAGACGCCATCGATCACAGGCGCTGCGCCGAGCGAAACATGGGGCGACACGGCGACCTGGTCGGATGCTGCGCGCGGCGGCGATTCCACGGATGAATCGGGGCCGCCTACGGCCATTGCTGCGGAGGCATCGCTCGCACGCGCGCGCCAGAATGCATTCGGGTAGATGGCCGCGACCCGCGCATATTCCTGCTTCGTCCTGCCGGTGTAACGACCGATCCGTTCGCGGGTGCGCATGAAAAAGAATTGCCGGGCTACTTCGGTGTTTTCCGGCTTTCGAAGGATGGTGTTGACGACAATTGAGCCTTGCAGGCCGGACTGCAACGCCAGATGGACGCCTTGCGATGACAGCGGGTCGACGCTGAAACACGCATCCCCGAGCCGGATGTAACGATCGCCGACCGGATCCTTGGCGTGGTGACTGGTGGCATCGCAGATTTGCGGAGCGGAACTTTGTTCTCCTAATTGCCCCGGCCGTAAGGCGCGGAATTGCCGAAGCACGCCGGCGTACTGCGCTTGCATGCCATCTGCCTTGCTTGCTCTAAGGCTGCGCGGATCGCAGAAGACAGATACCACCGCCTGATTGTGCGCCGTCTGGGCGTACCAGAGCCAGGCATCCTCGCCGGCTTCGATCAATCCGTCGAACGCGATAATCCCTGTAAGCGCCCAGTTCGCATGGATCGATACCAGCGGCGGACCATCCTTGATGCGAGCGCCTGATATGGCGGGACGCCGTCCGGCTGCATCGACGATGAATCGCGCCTTCAGGCGCTGTCGTCGTGCGTTCGCAGCGATCGTTACGCCCCAGCCAAAATCTTCCAGCCGCTTCACCTCCTGGACCTGGACCGGCTGATAAATCCTCACGCCTACCAAACGTGATTGGCGCAACATGAGTTCGTCGAGCACGGCGCGATCCACATGATATCCCTGTTGGGGAACGAGCCTTGCCTCTTGGTCTCCCCACCTCACGGCCGTGAGATGGCGCCGCCAGAATTGCGCGCTGTCGAATTCGCGGCCAAGGCCGAGGTAATCAATCAGCGCGACTGTTTCATCCGATATGCAAATGCCGACGTGACTGCGCGGAAAGTGAAGGCGCTCGACCAGCCCAACATCCAGGCCCATTTGCGCCAGTCGGATGGCGGCCGAGGCTCCCGCCGGCCCCGCCCCCAGAATCACGACATCATGCTCGGCGGCAAATTCCATGCTTCGTCCGCAGCAAGAGAAATCAATGGACCGTCAGGATACGCTGCAAGTTGTCTGGATTCGACCGTAACAGTTCGGTGTAAAGGACGAGGCAGTAATTCAACCACCCGCGAATGTAGTCGCAGGCCGGGCGTCCGCGCTTGATCGACTCGTAGTGGCAGCTTCCGGAGCAGAGGTAGCGCGCCCAGCACGCGCTGCAGGGAGATTGCTTCTGAAGGTGGCGGCTATCGAGCCAGTTGGACTGCCTGCTCTGATCCACGCCGGTGAATACATCGCCCATCAGACCATCTTCGTCATTGACGAAGCGATGGCAGGCATACAGTCCGCCTTCCGCCGACACGCCCATATATCCGCCGCCGGCGCCGCAGGGATACTGTTCCCGCTGCTTAAAATGGATGCGCTGAAGGGTCGTGATGACGTTCGAGAACGGCAGTATGCGGCCCTGTCGCAAGCTGTCACGAAAAATGTCGCCACACCTGATCAATTGCTCGAGCATCCGATCGAGATCAGCCGCGTCCATCTCATCCTTGCCGCTGGGCGCGCTGACCATCGGCGAAAACATGATGGCGTCGAAACCCATATCAAGCAGGCCGGACATAATCTCGGGGAGGTCCAGGTTCTTCGGCGTCACGGTGACGCGGGCCAATACGCGATAGCGCCGCCGCTTGGCCGCCAGCAGGGCTTTCACATTCCTTGCCACTTGCTCGAAACTGCCGTTGCCCGAGCGGTACGGCCGCAAATTGTCATGTGTTGCCTGCAGGCCGTCCAGGCTGACCGTCAGCGTAAAGCCGTATTCCTCGAACAGCGCGATGTCCTCGTCGTTCAGCAAGGTGGCATTGGTCGTCATGGTGAAGCCGATGCGGATGCCGCGCGCGGCGGCAGCGGAAGCGGCATACCGGGTCGATGCGTGCAGCGTCTGGCGGCTGACCAGCGGCTCTCCGCCCATGAACGCCAGGGTCAGGCTTTCGCCTGAAGCGGCCTCTCCGACCAGCCGGTCGATCGCGGCCCTCGCCACATCGGGGGGCATGCTGCTTGCCGTCCCCCCGAATGTTCCCTGCTGCGCATAGCAATAGGTGCAGCCGAGGTTGCACGTCTGCGCGACCGCGAGCGATATGGCCTTGACGGGCACGTTTGCGGGCGCGCGGGTCTGCATCGCCACCGGCGTCATGATACCGAATGCGAGAGCCGTCAACTCGGCACGACCGGGATCGCCCAGACGCAATGTTGCGTCCAGGACGTCGGCATGCCCCGCGGGCAGCGGATGGATATGTCCGCTCTCGACATCGAGAGCGAAGTGCCCCGCCTCGCTCTCGAACAGATGGAGCTTTGCCGAGCGCGGCCGCGTGTGAGCGTGGCGATCAATCTCCTCGACAGGACCGGCGATCGCCATCACGACGTCTCCGGCGGCAGCTTCTCGGCCTCCAGCGGGAATGGCGCCACCGGCACGTTGCCGGCGTTGTCATTGGCGTCTCGCTCCGTTCCGTGCAGGTCATTGATGTCATTCTCCACGTCGCGGCCGATTTCCATCATGTCGATGTTGGCGTTGAGCCAATCGGGATTGTTGATTCGCGGGCCGTTGGCTGCAAACTGCTGTCGCGCGAGAACTCGCGTCTCCGGTGCCGTGTCGAACGTCAATTCATCGGGATAGGTCGACGTCCAGTAGTTCAGGCAGGCGCTCAGATCGGTCTGCCAGGCCGAGCAAAGTCCCGCGGTCAACTGGCCCGGCCTTGTGGTCGCATAGCTTGGCCGGATCTCGTTGGCGTTGATGTGCTGCTGTCCCCGCGGAAAAAACGCGCCGGCGGGATTGGTCAATGCGGGTCCGCCGTCGAGACAGATCTCCATGCCCGGGTTGTAGTCGGCGTTCATGGTTTTCATCATTGCAAGGTCCATGGCGTAGCCGACGCCGGAAAGGCTGGCATTTTGCGGTATGTTTAGAAGGGTCCGCGTCTGCTGCACGAAATCCTTGTTCTGGAAATTGTTGATCTGGCCCGGACCGACATCGGGAGAATGATCCTGCGGCGCGACGATGACGCAGGCGGGCACGACGGGAATGTTGTTGGCGCCGGCCAGGCTGACATTAATCGAGCCATCGGATGTGGTGTCGAGGATGCCATTGTCTTTCCTGTGATTGCCGTAAGGTGGAATGGAGGTGTTGGCGGTCTTGCGGTACGCCCCTCCCATCGGTGGGATGAACAGGCCATCGCCCGTAATGTCACCGAGCCAGACCTTGCCCGGACGCCAGGGATTGTTGCCCTCAAGCCGCTTGCTCTCACCCGCGGTGGCGGAAGCCTGCGCCTCGACCGCGGGCGTTGCTCCCTGGGACCAGACATTGAGCTTTCGATTGGCCACATTCGCGGTCCAGGTCGCGCGTAGCCCGAGCCTGGTCATGACGTCGCCCGTCAATTCCCCGATCTCGCGGCCATCGGCGCCGTACGCGAATATCCTGAACCTCACTGCCTGCCGCATGATCCAGTGCTTGCCGTTACGCAGTGACATGTACTTCACGCTTTGCGGGCCTGCGGTCTTCCGCTTTTCCTCGTAATCGAAGAACTCGTAATAATCCTCATTGCTGGCGAGCCTGGCACAGCCGATGGCCGGATGAATCTTGAAGGCTACGACATCTGCTAGATCGTCTGGAAATGCCATGGATTCATACCTCCAGTTTGGGATCGATGGGCGCCGTCAGGCGATCGGCGGCTTGGGAAACTCGAATGGAATACCGGCCTTCACGTTTTGCTGCTGTGCGGTTTGAATGATGGCCGTGGCACGGTTGGGTAGGGTCTGCATGGTGCCCATCGCGTCGGCGAAGGCCACGTCCGCCTGCGATTTCTGCTCCGGAGCCGGGCAGTTGAAGGCCTGCTGCAACGAGTTGACCATGCTGGTGTAGGAGTCGTTGAAACGCTTCATCTGCCGGCTGACGGCTTGATTGCCGGCAAAGTCTGCGGCTTTAGTGTTGGTTACGAATTCATGTACGCCGGTCTCATCAAACGGCAGATCACCGCCCGAAAAGGAATATCCGAGTGTCTTGACCCTTTCGTCCTTTACGAGAAAACGCTGCTTGATGATCGACTCGAACCGGTAAAAGTGCGCGGGAATGCCCTCGGCGGTGAGCGGGTTGAAGGGGGCCGTGCCCTCCCCCTGACCGACGACCCAGCGCAGATGCCGGACGGCGGATGCCTTGTCCGTGATTCTGAAGTTGATGTCGTTCTTCAGCGGGTAGGTGTCGGTGTCCTGGTTGCTGATATAGGCGATCGGTCTGAAATTCGGAACGACCTCCCTTTGCTTGTATGCGTCGCGCGTGGCGTTACCGAACAAGCCGGGAATGGTGTCACGATCGATGATCTCGATGATGCCCTCATAGAATTGCCCGATCGTTCTGGGCCGACCTGCGGCGAGGGCCATCGGATAATGGACTGGTTCCTCCGGCGTTTCGATCTGCATGAAAAGATCTTTGACGAGATCATACGAAAAGGAACGGAGATCGAGTTTGAGCGGCGGGTCAAGAATGGTCAGCTGACAGGGGTAGTCGGGCACCGCGGCCACGATGTCGGGCGCGACGCCGATGGCGTTCATGAGATTGGCCACCGCGGTCATATGAAGCATCTCTTCAATGGCCGCCCGCAGGATCAACTCGGAGATCTTGGTATTTGCCGGCGTCAGGCTGAAAACCGCCGACAAATAGGTCGGGATCGTCGCAAATTCCAGCTGTAAGGCGTGCTGCAGCAGCCCGCCGAGTTCCTGGCGCGCGGCATCGCCCTGGATAGCGGCCGTCTGAATGCTGCGGAGGCGGGCATCGAGATGGCGGTTGATGGTCAGGGGAGAATAATTTGTCGCCATAATAACTCACCATCACATCAATATCCGGGAATGATAGTGGGGCGCACGGAAGATCGCAACCAAAGGTTAGTCGGAACGACAGCAACTCAAGCGCGAAAAAGGTTGGTTCGTCGAGCAATTGTCGATACGCGACGTCAATACGGGGCCGATCAAGACGAGGAAGCGGATCCAGGCATGTCGCGAGCACACGGTGGCATAATGCTGCGGCCCGGATTCCCGAATCGTTCAGGAACGTGATGTTGCTCTTTGTAGGGTTTGGCGCGCCATGGCCGATGAAGATGGGCACTACTCCCTCGCGATTCCCCTATGATGCTGCAGCCTGTAATGCGCTCCAATTGGCAAGTCTGCGATGCTCCGCCATTTGGCACTACGCGCCGTGGATCCCCCCGATGTTGCGGGTGGTCCGCTTACCACTCAATATCGATAATCCCGATCAGGCTCCCGTGAACGGACTCGTGCATCGCAACGGTAAGATGACGAGGGTGAAGCAGGGAGCGACCGCTCTCTGCTCCACGTTCAAAAGGGGCTTCCGAGGAGCCCCATTTTGGTATCGATCGCCGCACGCATTGGTAGTATTTTCAGCTTGGGAAGATTACCGAGGATTGAGGTGGCAAACGGCGTTCAAGCTTTACCTAGCCCGGCGCGCGTCCGATTCCGGCTGCACGCGCAGCACCGCACCGAGCCTTTGGGATATGCTGATCGACCGGGCCGAGGACTTCGGCGACCTGGACCGGGTGTGCGATTGGCTGGTCGACAATCCTCGTCTTCACATCATAATCGCCGCGAGGGACCTGGAATGGCGAAATCTGAATTTCCCGACTGACGACCCACGATTCATGCATCTGTTCATCGACCGCCTGAGTCGCGAGATCGATGAAGCCGCCAAAGCGATGCAGAAATTTAGAGCGGCAGACGATCTCGTCTCATTGGACGAGCTCAAGAGCCGGCTGCTGACGAGCGTCCAAGAAAGTCGTTACCAAAAAGTGGCGTGCTCAAAGAGGAGCGAGATATAAAGAAAACCGACATCGGCATGGGCCCAGTCGGGCAGGGGTGCCCTTGCTGCGGCCGATAGATTTCTTACGTGCTTGGCGCGGACCGAAGCCCCGCGCCCTGCTACCGGACGCATCTCGCGGCGCACCATTTGAACTTTAGAGTGGAATCCGCGTCCTACCTTTTTGAGGAACCTCGAAAGCCTAGATGGCTGTGTGAAGCAGCAGCGGGTAAGCGGCAAGATTGCTGGAGTTTGCATATGCCGGCTGAGCACGAAACTTTCTCCCTTGCAGGAGCTATAACTACGGCGGCGATCGCTGCGCTGGGATGGTGCGCAGTTTATATCCTAACAGGATGGCGTGAAGACCGCACCAAACGGCTACAGCTTGAGCTGGAGCATGCCTCGAGCCAGGCGAAGGAATTTTATGCGCCGCTAGTAGCTCTAACCGACCAACTAAATAGTCTAGCGGCCGTTTTTGACGAGGTCAGCGAAGGCAAATCGGGTGAGGAGAGACACGAGCTTGAAGGTGTATTTTACACTCGCTTCTTTCTTCCGATTCACGAGCAGATCAACGAAATTCTGAAAACTAAAGTTCACCTGTTGGAAGGCGCCATCGTCCCGGTGAGCTTTACCGAGTACTTCGAACATTACGCAACTCAGAAGGCATATTGGAATCTAAAGGGAGACGGACTGGAGGTGTCTAACATTAAAGTTCCTGGTTATCCGTCTGCGTTCTACTGGGACGTCCGACAGGGGTACGAAGCTGTTCTGCAGAGATATGAAGACACTTTGGAGGAATTGCGACAACGACGATGGCTTTTTGATTTTGATAAGCGGATATCTTCATATTCACGGTCGCTTACGCATAGATTGCAAGCTATGCGAGGACCGAAGCGCACTACAGAATCAGAGCCACCGCCGCCACCCGGGTGATCAACTTCGAATTCTTGGTTGCAGACATCTGGTCGGCTAGGTCTGTAGCATTCCAGCCGCTAAATGATTTGATCCGGATCCCAGCGGCGCCGAACAAAACGCCAGCGCCGCCAAGATTGTGGATAACTACCGCCTCAGCCGGCGGGCGTGAGCCGCCAGCCGCTGCCGGTTGCGGGTCCTGTGAGATCGGCGACGGCGCTTCATGATGCATCCCCGCGGTTGGGCGATGCGAGCTCCGTCCTGATGCGGTCTAACAGCGCCTCAACGGACGGTCGCTTTTCCTCGGGGCATTCGCGCCAGATTCGAACCATCTGGACGATAGGGTCCTGCCGCAGCGCGGCCGCCTCCTTGGCCCGCTCATCGGCGATTTGCAGGGCACGGCGCTTGGCGTCTTGCAGGCGCTCGATCTCGCGCTGTAGCGTAAGCATGCGACCAATACCGCGGGATTCCCGGGCGTGCGGATAGTCGTTGCCGGCTATGATGATGCCGAGGATTTCAGGCGGCCTGAGCCGCAGCGGCGCCTTTTGCTTTCCACTCCCACGGGAGCAGTTCGTGCAGGCGGGATTGCGCGATTTCTGCGATGTGTCTGAAGACGTCGGCGAGCCAGACCTTGGGGTCGACGTCGTTGAGGCGCGCAGTCAGAGGTCAACCTTCTTGCTGACTAGCTCTGCGGCAATTTCGACGACACGCTCTCGGCGCCCCTCGGACCACGGATACTCGACTTGCAGCGTGCGGCCCGCAATCCAGCCAAGTTGGCCAAGTCGCTCAACAAGAGCGGCTTGCCAGGGACCAAACGCCGCCGGCGTGTTTCCAATGAGCGCAATCGTCCGAAGCGGCTGTTGCGCTTCAGCTTCGGTCGCCCATATCGCGGAAGTCCCAAGAAGCCAAATGAAATCGCGGCGTTTCATTGCGTCCCCGCATTGCAAGAGCGAGGGATTCAAAGGCGGACCGGACCAAGCCGCTGGCAGCCAAGCACCAACAGCAGGCAGCAGCTCCAACATTCCTTTACGAGTGGCATTGTCCTCCCGGTCGGGAAGGTCCGCAAGGGGGCACGAGCGTCGTCCTTTCAAATGGCGGCTGCTCGACAGCTTCCAGCGACCGAGGTCGCGTCGCGGCGCAATTTGTCGCGAAGGGCCAACAACCGACATTAGCCGGTGGGCATCCCGTCAAAACGCGTTTGGCACTGTTGTCTGATCCGTCGTACAGTATCCTGGGCGGGATTTGCGTGCCATGCCGCAAGAGCCTCCAAGCCGGGTCGAGCGCAGGTTGTCGGCGATAGTTGTGGCCGACGTCGCCGGCTATTCGCGCCTAATGGGCCTCGACGAGGTGGGCACCGCCGGCATCCTGCGCGAACATCGCGCCGTCTGCGGCGGGCTGGTCGCCAAGCATGGCGGCCGTATCGTCAAGACCACGGGTGATGGCTTGCTGCTTGAGTTTCCGTCGGTCGTCGATGCGGTGGAATGCGCGGTCGCGATGCAAGCAGTGTTGGCCGCGCGCAACGCGAGCGTCCCGCCGGATCGGCGTATGCTGTTTCGGATCGGGATCAATCTCGGCGATATCTTGGTCGAGGGCGACGATATTCTAGGTGACGGCGTCAATATCGCGGCGAGGCTTGAGGGCATGGCCGAACCCAGTGGCATCTGTATCTCGGCTTCGGCTTACGATCAGGTCCGCGGCAAGGTCGCGGTCGAGTTCGCCGATCTGGGCGACCAGAGCCTGAAGAATATCGCTCGTCCGATACGCGCCTATGCCGTGGTTCGGGATGGGCTTGGCGGGAAAACGTACAACTGTGTCACGACGCCGATCCCACAATCGGCTCCGCGCCTTTCCATTGTAGTTCTACCATTCGCGAACTTGGGCGGCGATCCCGAGCAAGACTATTTCGTCGATGGCGTGACCGAGAGCCTGACCACGGACTTGTCGCGCATTGCCGGATCTTTCGTGATCGCGCGCAACACCGCGTTCACATTCAAGGGGAAGGCTGTTGACGTGAAGCAGGTCGGGCGCGAGTTGAACGTCCGCTATGTTCTGGAAGGCTCGGTGCAGCGTGGCGGCAACCGGCTTCGGGTCAACGTGCAGCTGATCGACGCCGAAACTGGCAATCACTTATGGGCCGAGCGTTTCGATAAGCCCGTCGCTGATCTGTTCGATATGCAGGACGAAATCGCTGCGCACTTGGCACGGCAACTCGACACCGCGTTAATCGCCGCTGAGGCGCGCCGCGCCGAGCAATCACCACGACCCGACGCAACAGATCTCTACTTTCAAGGCATGGCGTGGACGAACAAGGGAATAACCCCTGACCATCTGGCACAAGCTCGTGTTTTCTTCGAGCGCGCTCTGGCGCTCGACCCCAATAATGTTGAGGCACTCATCGGCGCCGCTGGGGTCGAAATAACATTGGCAGGCGCGTATAACACCGATGATCGAGCCACTCGACTTGCAGCGGCCAGGGCAGCTTTAACCAAGGCTCTCTCACTGGCACCCAGTCATGCGTTGGCCCACCTGTTCCTAGGGCGTCTGCTAATTTTCTCGAAGCACGGACACCAAGCCATCGCCGAATGCGAGAGGGCATTGGTCCTGGACCGGAATTTGGCTGCCGCTCATGCTACAATCGGTATGGCCAAGCTTTTCATCGGTCGCAGCGATGAAACCGAGGCTCACGTTCGCGAAGCGCTCCGTCTCAGTCCTCGTGACACCTTCGCCTTCAGTTGGGTAGCGACAGCTGGCGTTGCCAAACTATATCTCGGTGACGACGAGGAGGCGGTTGCGTGGCTCCGCCGCGCGATTGAAATCAACCGAAATCTTCCCAACGCCCATTTCTATCTCGCCGCCGCCCTAGCCAATCTCGGTCAGGTCAATGAAGCGCACGCCGCGGTTATGACAGGGCTTGCAGTCAACCCAACCTATACAATCAACGGCTTCCGCGCTGGCTCGTCGAGCGATAATCCAACCTTTCTTGCCCAGCGCGAACGCATTTACAAGGGCATGCAAATGGCCGGGGTCCCAGAGGGCTGACGTTCGTCAGTTGACGCGACGAGCACCCGGCCACACACTGGTCGCCACAGGTTGGCATTGGGGCACGCATGTCAGACCCTACAGCAGTGAGCCGACGCCTCGTCGCAGTCTTCAGCGGATTTCAAAGGCTACAGCCGTCCGATGGACGCGGGTGAGGTCGGCACGCTCAGGGGGTTCACCGAGCGCCGAGCGATCCTATTGATGATGGGCCCGGTCAGCGGCTCGCCGCCGAATTGGTGCGGCGTCTCGGCGCCGGGCGCTGCCAGTTCGTCACCTATCGGCCCGGCTGCAAGGACTTGAACGACGTGCGTCGCCAGCACGCGCCGAGGCGGTCAGCGAATTGATACGCGAGGCGAAACCGTATCCCGTGCGCGGGCTCTATCGGCTTTCCGAGTATCCCAAGCTTGCGCCGCTCGTGCCGGTCTCGATCGGCTGGCCGATCTTCGACGGCTTGCTGGCAACGGCTGGATGAAACTGTTCCCGGGCGAGTTCATGGTCGTCACCGGCATCCCCAGCCACGGCAAATCGACGTGGATTTCCAATCTGCTCACGAACCTTGCGCGGCTGCATGGGTGGCGGTCAGCGATCTTCTCGCCCGAAATGCCGACGGTGCCGTACCTGCACGACAAGCTGCGCCGCATCATCTCGGGAAGTGACGCGCCCGACCCCGCGACCGACCGGTTCATCGAGGACAGTTGCGTCTTCATCGACAACGACCCGAACGATGATGACGAAGACGACATCACGTTGGATTGGGTGATCGAGAAGGCCCGCGACGCCGTGCTGCGCGATGGTATCGGCGTGCTGGTCATCGACCCATGGAACGAGATCGAGCACGCCCGGCGCCGCGACGAAACCATGTCCGAGTATATCGGGCGCGCAATCCGCATGTTGAAGCGGTTCGGACGGCAATACGAGGTCGCGGTGATCGTCCTGGCGCACCCGACCAAGGACGTTTTCGAGCGCGGTAAACTGCGCACACCCTCGCTGTACGACATCGACGGCTCCGCGCATTGGGTCAACAAGCCGGATCATGGCGTCGTCTAGGAGTCCCCGCCGCGATGATGGATTTTGAAATCCCCCATGGTGCCGATCGGGAGTACCTGATCGTTTTCGGCGTGGCTGCTATCTATATCGCGACGATCCCGCGCGGCGAGCCGTGCATCTCGGCGTCTCGCGCGACCTCGGCCAGACCTTAGATGGCATCCGCGACAATTGGCGGTTGTCCGCGATCGGCTGCGCCTTCTGGGTGAAGGATCGCGACACCGCCGAGGCGATCGTGGCGGAGGCGATCGAGGTGCTGCCGCGCGATCCCGACGGGCGGCTTGCGGTTCGGGCCGAGTTTGCGCGGCGCCAAATCGAGGCCGTCGCCGAGCGATGGAATATGACGCTGACCAATCACGACGCGGCGATGTCGCGCGTACGTGCGGCGGTGCGACATGTGCAGGAGAAGATCAACGAAGCAAACGCGAGCGGTGATCTCGGTTGGTTCAACTCCGCTTATCGATCCTGGCGGATCGAAGCAAAAAAAATTGGGCGTGTGATGAGCTACGCCGAGGCGTTGGCGCGATTGCGCAAGGCCGTGACCAAGCGGCTGATTACTCTCGACGTAATCGATTTGGATGCTGATCTCTTGCCCGACATCTTTCCCAAACTGCCGATAGAGGCCGCAGAAATTTACGTTGACGGCTCGAAAAAACGGGTGCTTTCTTCGCGCACGCGCCCGAAGCCAAAGCCACGCGCTTGATGGGGGCCGCCGTGCTGTTTCCCACTAACGCAAGACTGTTCGACCGATCCCGGCGGCGGGATCGGTTTTTTGGGCGTGTACTAATCATAGCAGATTTAGGGTGCATATGAGCTGAGGTCCGCTGCACCCCCTGATAGCGGCATGATAGCGGACCTCACCAGAGGTCGGGGTCGGGGAGACAAGGCGCGCCAAATGACGCGCGTGGCAGACCTATTTGATCGAGAACACCGTTACGGCACGCGTCAAGTGACGGTCATAGAGATCGGTGATCTCCGGGACAGCGTTTTGTACCCGCACCATCCATAGACCCGGTTGCGTGATCTTCACAACCGCCGTTCCATCTGTCTTGCTCTGGGTCGTATAGGCGTAGGTGTCAGGTTGCTTGGAGAAACCGTCGTAGGTCGCGTTGACGGTCACCGCGATCGGCTTGCCGTTGGCGAGCACCTTGACGCCGACAGCCTCGCCAACCTTTGCTGTTGCCGGGTTGGTCGTCAGCACGATCTCCAGCGGATCGCCGATGGTGGCGTCGAAACCGGCAGCGTTTGCCGAGGCGTTGATCAATGTCTTTTCAAACTTGTCGATCTTAAATGCATTAGTCGCGCCTGGCGTCTTCTTTGTCGCCTGCTTGCTTCCTTGGGGCGTGGTCGCCCAAATCTGCGGAAGACGAGTTGCAGTCAGAAAGAACGGTCTGTCGGTTGGTGATTTGATGCTTCCCAAATAGGCGAGCGAGCCCTCGTCGGGCTTGACTGGCACATCCGTTCGCTTGCCATCGAATGCAAAACCGGCGCGAATGTCCTCCGGCGCTTCAAGTTCTTGGCTTGAGATGAAAATGTGCGAAGAAAGTACGGCAAAGTCGAGCTGTGCTCCTGCGGCGGCGCTCATCAAGGTTGGCTTGACGATGAGTTCATGAGCTGTGGCGGCATTGGGCGCAGTGAGTGCGGCAATGACGGCCACGCCGACGTAGAGACGCGCATACATGGTTGGTTCCCTTCGTGAGGGATCGAGCCTACATCCCGATCGAAGATCCGATCAATCCCGTTCGTCATCGAAAGGCAGCGAATGTCTGCTCCGGGGTCACGAGCAGTAATGCTCTGATTGAGCGTAAGATTTCGCTTGGCCGTCGGAAGCTGACATCTACGCCTTATGGAGCGCATCTACTACCTATGCCAACGCTCGGGGTTGATTTCGATTTCTCGCAGACCAAGCAGCGCGCCATGGACCTCGGCGCGACCGCTGATCAAATCCCCTACATCATGGCGAATGAATGCCGCGCTGACCACCAAGGGCTCGCGCGCCACGAAGGGCGATCTGACGGTCGAGATTTACGACAAGATCGGTCGAGCGAACCTGTTTCTGCATGCCAAGGGCGGCACGCGCCGGGCGAAGGGCGGCAACCTTTCGATCCCGTCGTCGGTCAACGTGCAGCGGACGAGCGGCGGTGCCGTGCGGACGCAGCAGCAGCCGAGGAATTTGCGGAACAGCTTCAAGCGCGGGCGCTTCATCTTCCAACGCCAGGGCCGATCGACACGCAAGGCGAAGGGGCCGCATCAAGCTGATGTATTCGCTGCGGCCGTCGGTCCCGATCCGGCAAGACGTGCCGCTCTACAAGGACTTCGCCGAGGTGATGCGGCAGGAGATGTCGCTCAACCTCGCAATCGCGGTCATCCGGGCGATGTCGACCCGGCGCCGCTAACACGGAGGGTGCCATGGCAGGCAAGCCGAAAGAGGACGAGCACGAGGACCGGCGCCATGCGGACAAGCCGCCTGCGGACACGTCCGAACACGAGCAGTCGACAGCGGACAAGCCGGAAGATCCCCCGCCCGGCGTCCCGCCCTACAAGGACTAGGCCGTGCTGATCGAGCGGTTGCGCGAGATCGGGCGGTCAACCGGCTCGATCCCGAGTACCTCGCGCAATGGCGCGCCTAGTACCGCAACGTCGGCGAGCGATACGTCGCTCGCGCGATGTCATGGGCTGACGCCCACAATGCGCTGGTCTCCCTCGGCTACCGGGACCAAGCACTCAAGATCGAACCGCTCGAATTGGACAAGGCCCGCGCCCAGCAAGGGAACGGCTGATGATCATCATCGACGTGATCATCATCGACGCACCCCACTTCTACGCCGCCGTGGTCATCGGTCAGACCAACCGAGTTATCCGGGCGGCGCCAATCCTCCGATACATGATCGGCTGGGATCGGCAGCGCGTGCTCGGATACGCCGACCGCAAGGGTTGGCGGGCCTCGTGGGTCGATTGATGCGCGCGAGGGCGGCCCGCCGCCCCTCGATTGCTAAGGTGATGATCGCGCGGCTGACCGAGGCGCATTCTAAGGCCCGACTGGAACCGGGCGCATTTGCTCGTAAGCGTCGACAAGGAAATGATCGAAACTCTCGATCCGGATGAGGCCGAGGCGCGGATATTCCATATCGGTGACGATGTAGAGTGCGACGGCCAGGGTTCCGGCGAAGATCACCATGTGTATCCAACTGCGCCCCGCGCTCGCAGCCATGCCGAAGCCAGCGAGCAGCGAGCAGCCGAGACCAAGCCCAAACAGCATGAAGAAGATGATCTGCGGCGGATGCTTCTCGGACGCGCCCGCACGCAGCCGTGCGACTTCAAATAGGCTGTTCAGCGCCGGGAGCGACAACGCGCATGCAGGACGGTAGTTCGGTTGCGGGCACGCGGCAACGGCGGCGTCCCACAACTGGCTCTTCAGGTCGAGTAGCTTGGCCTCTTGTTGGTCGGAAAAATCCTCGGCTCTTTGCAGGAGCAGGAAGTCGTGGGGCATCCGATATAGATCGACGCGAGCCTGAACGTATGCTTTCAGTATGCCCTGCAATTTGCGAGCATCGTCGCCGCCGAAGATGGTGAGGCGATCATACGCCGTGGTCGACGCCGTCGCTTCCTGAATGACTAGTTGTCGGCGGTCATCGAACCGTTGAAGCGCGCCCGAGATTGTGAAAGCCAGCAGCAGGCCCATCAAGCCGAATATCGCGCCCTCGACAGTCGCCAATCCCGCCGTACCCTCGGCGCCGCTCCGTTTGCGATGCCGCAACCCCAATTGCTGACCGAGCCGCAGCAAGATGAGCGAACCGACAAAAAAGGCGGCGGCAATGGCTACGGCAAACAACAAGAAGATCATGCCGATCCCCACACAAACGGCGTACTCGGCTCCACGCGCCGGGACGACAGTCTGTCGTCAAATCGTGCAGTAAGTTAGGTTGCCCGCGCAATTTGCGGTTCCCCTAGGTCGCAGGGCGCGGGATCGCGGGGACCGCCCGCCTTTTGCGTTTTTCGGGACCGTGTTTTGGCCTTTTGGTTCCTCGGAAATCCGGAATCGGAGATCACCAAGCGTTGGCTAGAAGGCGAGCGCGGGCGCGAGAAACCCCGCAGGTCTCCGAGGCCGCCTCACTTGGCCTCCATCCGTTCTTGAGCGGTCAATTCCCCTGATCGAGATCAAGTA
Organism: Bradyrhizobium sp. CB82; assembly: GCF_029714405.1. NCBI lineage: Bacteria > Pseudomonadati > Pseudomonadota > Alphaproteobacteria > Hyphomicrobiales > Nitrobacteraceae > Bradyrhizobium > Bradyrhizobium sp. CB82. Next base: position 3,751,725 of record NZ_CP121650.1, read on the forward strand.
AAATAGCCGCACAGAACAAATAGAGGCCGTCTCAATTGGCGCTAGACAATCTCGATACCCTTACCGGGATGATGTCATCACGGGGCCCTGCGACGTGCGGGCGCAGTGGCCGGCCGCAGCTCCATGCTGGATACGCCCGCCGCAATATTCATGCCCGTCTGCGCCTGCACGGACAACGGCTGCAAGGTGACCGTGCGATCCGAGCCTCCGACCAGGACGTTGGCACCCGCTCCGGCGCCAACAGTGCCGCCGGCGGTCGCACCCGTATAGGTTCCCGCCAACGCCGCCCGGCGCAGCGTGGTCGGCGCAAAAATGGCCCACGTCAGCTGGCCGCCAGACGTGGCGCCGATGTCGAGCCCAAGCGTGCTGACGGTGCCCTCATAAGCCTCACGCGCCCTGCCTCTCGCCGATGCATAGATGCAGCTTAGTTGCCGCTGTCCCGCGACAATCATGCCAACCCCGGGCGATATGTTGCAGGTGAGTGTGCCGACCCGCGTTCGCCCGGCCTGCTGAGCCGTGGCCGGAGCCATGGCGAGGGCGAGCGGAAGGGCGACGCATGCGGTTGCGAGACTGTTCAGCGTTCTTCTGTTCACGGGCGGTCCTCCATCGACGCATCTGATGGTTCCTCAATGCAGACCGACATGGCGGTGTTCCTTTTCCAAGTCTCGTTCCGAACCGTAAACGGCCCCACAGGCGGCAAATCATGAACGCACTGGCGAGCAAACCGGCCATGGAAACATGGCCGATTGAGCGGCTACGGCCCTATGAGCGCAATTCGCGCCGGCACGCCCCCGAGCAAATCGAGCAGATCGCGGCGTCAATCCGGCAATGGGGCTGGACCATGCCGATCCTTGCCGCCGATGATGGGATGGTGCTGGCCGGGCACGGCCGATTGGCCGCCGGCAAGCTGTTAGGAATGACCGAGGTCCCCGTTATCGTCGCTCGCGGGTGGAGCGATCAGCAGAAACGCGCCTATGTCATCGCCGACAATCGGCTGACCGACGCCAGCGATTGGGATGACGAGACGCTGCGGCTCGAATTGACCGACCTCGTGGAGGGCGGTTTCGAGATCGCGCTGACCGGTATAACAGAGGACGAGCTCTCGCGGCTGTCCGTCGGGTCGGCGAGCTTGAGCAGATGCCCGAATTGCCGGACGGCGATCGGTCGCCATTCCGCGACATGACGTTCATTCTGTACGGGGAGCAATTCGGGATCGTCGAGCGCGCTATCGCCAAGTCGACCAAGCCGCGGGAGGCGAGCAATCCCAATCGATCGCCGCAAGGCAATGCGCTCGCCGCGATCTGCGCTGAATATCAGAGCGCGTCTCTTAAATCGAGTTTGACTGGTGCGGCTTACTCGATGTCCGCGCAGCGAAATGACGCGATGGGCCACTTCCGGACTCATGCGGTGCAGCAAGTCGTATCCTATTCAACCAATCAGTCGCTGTCGCGAGCAGCGTCTGCGGAATGGTGAGTTTCGAGGCTTTCAGCGCTCCTACGTCAACCTAGTCCGCGGACACCACGGGGCGTGTCGCCAAAGCGAGAGCGGAACAGGCGGTTGAAGTGCGAAATATCGGTAAAGCCAGCCTCGAAGGCGATATCGGAAATCGGACGCTTGTTGTCGCGTGGTTTCGTCAACAGCGTGAGGGCCCGTTGCAGGCGCAACTCGGTGACGCGGGCAGTGAAGGATGGTCCGGCAGTCACCAGTAGCCGCTGCAGATAGCGCGGTGAAATTCCCACCTGCCGTGCGACCGCCGCGACGCTGAGTTCGGGATCCCAAAAGCGTGCGGCAACATGATCGAGCGCGGCGTTGAGATGGGCGGCTGCGACCGCGCTCAAACTGCTCTCGCCGATGGCTCGATCCGAGGCAACAGCGAGGGCAACGAGGTCGATGACGTGTCGGCAGATCGTCTCGCGTGTTTCACCACAAGGGCGAATCTTACTGTTTTCAAGCGTCTGGATGTAACCTCGGAGCAGCTGCAATGCGTCCGATTGCCGAGGCAGGTATCGCATCAGCCCGCCGTCAAGGCGTACGCCGCGTCCCGCGATTGCCGAGCTTGGAAGCAGCACCCCGATATAGCCAAAGTGCCGACCTGAACTGAAGCTCCCTGTCTCGCAGAGATGCGTCAGGGTGGCGTCGCCACGGCCGAGCCGCAAATCGCAGCCTAGATGTTCTATCTCAAGACACGATTGAGAGATCAGAAGCCAGAAACTGTCGTCGCCATCCCGGACCATTTCCCTGTCGCGAATCGCGACGCCGGGACTTAACGCGGTTCGTGCGATATGCAGTCCTTCAAAAATCGGATCGACCGACGCACGAAACGGCCAGTTCGACAGCGGCTTGAAATCAGCCCTGCGCCACACGGATCGCTCCCGCCATTCTCGAATGGAATCGAAAACTACGAGCATCTCCGAAGGCTCCCCTCGCCATTCATGCGAGCGAATAATGGTTGATACTACATTTAGAAATTGTGGGCAATTTGCGAACCGAGCCTTCGCTCCGCTGTTCGTCACCGGCCAAGAACCATGCCGGCTATCCTGCTACCGTAAGCCCTCCGATGGGCGCTGAAGCTCATAAGCAAGAACAAAACACTCATAAGCAAGAACAAAACAAAAGGTCACCGAAGCTGAATTTAAACACCTCTGACCGAGAAAGAATCACCATGAAGAAATTATTGCCGATTACCGCCGCCACCGCCCTCATGGTGTGCGGAGGCGCCGCCGTTGCTGCAGAACTGCCAACGTTTGAAGTCATGGGCTTTCCGATTACGTCGCTCCAGGTTGCGCTGATTGGGAGCTCCGGTGTTGAGGAGCAGTCGCCCGGCCCAACGCTGACGTCTGCTGGCATGCCTGCGTCGCCCCATCAGGTGACCGTTTTGGCTCCGCGCCCAAAGGTCGCCGAGGGGGCCGCACCCGCGAACTTAACAATGGTTGGCTTCTCGACGAAGTAGTTGCGAGCATGCGGGTAACCCGTTCGCTCATCTTGGTATGAGTGCCTGTTGAGGGTCATGATCGGACTCTCTGACGTGAAAGGCGCGCACTGTCCGGTCGCCGCTCTCCAAGGCGGCGGTAGTGCGGCACGGCGCCCTGGAGCCGGCACGCGGTTCGTCGTCCGACTGCCCGGAAGTATACGTGTTGCAGATTTGTGATGGCTATCTCGCCGCACTTGATCTACCGTTGCCCAACGGGCGGAGAACGCTCGGGGGCCTCATGAGTGATCTCCGACCCAATGACCGATCGTGGGTGGAACGGGAGGACATCATGCAGGCCATGGCCACCGAAACCTTCATCGGCAACATGCGCGGCCCGGTTATCAGGCGAATGGATGCCGATTACGACGCTGTGCGGAGCCTCTACAACGGGATGATCGATAAGAGTCCCGTGATGATTGCGCGATGCGCCGACGTCGCTGACGTCGTGGCCGCGGTCAATTTTGCAAGGGCGAACGAACTCCAGGTCGCGATCCGCGGAGGCGGGCACAATGGGCCTGGCCTTAGCAGTGTCGAGGACGGGCTGATGATCGACATGTCGATGATGAAAGGCGTGCGGGTCGATCCGGCCGCGCGCACCGTCCGCGTCGGTCCCGGCTGCACGCAAGGTGATGTTGACCACGCTACGCATGTCTACGGGCTTGCGGTGCCGGCCGGCATTGTATCGACCACCGGGATCGCCGGGCTTACGCTCGGCGGCGGCACCGGATACCTCACCCGCAAGCATGGCCTCACCATCGACAATCTCCTCGAGGCGGATGTCGTGCTCGCTGACGGACGCATCGTCACCGCCAACAAGTCGGAGAATGCAGACCTTTACTGGGGCTTGCGGGGCGGCGGCGGCAATTTCGGCATCGTCACGAGCTTCCTGTTCCAGGCTCATCCGGTGAACATGGTTTATGCCGGTCCGATCTTTTGGGATCTCGAAAACGCCCGGACCGTCATGCAGAGGTACAGGGATTTCCTGCCTAGCGCTCCCGAAGAACTCGGGGTCTTCGTCGGTTTGAAGACCGTTCCACCGGTGGACCCGTTCCCGGCGGAACATCAGGGCAAGCGCGCCTGCGCCATCATTGGCTGCTACAACGGTCCGACAGAAGATGGCCAGACCGTCATGGCCAGGTTGCTCGGTGAGCTGCCCGCGCCGCTCTTCAACTGGATGGGCGAAATGCCCTATCCGGCCCTCCAATCCATGTTCGACCCGTTCTTCCCGAAAGGCCTGCAATGGTACTGGCGCGGCGATTTCGTAAAAGAACTGACAGACGCAGCAATTGACGCCCATATCGAGCAGGCGCGGAATGCACCGAGCGCGCTTTCGCTCATGCACCTCTATCCAATCGATGGCGCCGTCCATCGCGTTGGCAAGAGCGACACCGCCTGGAACACGCGCGAAGCGACTTGGTCGATGGTCATTGCCGGCATCGATCCCAATCCGCAAAAAGCAGGTGAAATCACGCGCTGGACCAAGGGCTATTGGGAGGCCGTGCATCCTTACTCCGCGGACGGCGGCTATGTGAATTTCATGATGGAGGATGGGGACGACAGCAGACTTAGGGCCACTTACGGCGACAACTACGACCGCCTTGCCGCCTTGAAAGCCAAGTACGACCCGACGAACTTCTTCCACATGAACCAGAACATCAGACCTCTGCACTCGTAGAGCCGCACGGTTCGGTCGCGCCTAAGGTTCTTGTCGGGGCGCTCTTTTTTGCGGAACGAGCGAACGCTCCGGCTATCTCTGTCAGTCGCGCGCTATGCAGCGTTCGCCGTCTTTATTCCGGGACGAGCTCTCCTGAGCCGCCAAACTCCTTCGGAAAATCCCTTAGCTTGGGAAGGCCGTCTCGCATCGGCAGAACTGTCTCGGCGTAGTTTACGTGTACACCGGGCGCAAATTCCAATGTGGGTAGTGTCGCAGCGAAAACGTCAACCAACCCCAGCGGCGGATGGTTGGTCATCAGGTGCCCGCCGCATTTCACGCAATACTGACGCTGACTGAGCTCAGTCTTCTGGAACATCGCGACATGCTCGGCTCCCGATGTGATCCGTACCGCCTCTGGCTTCCAGAGGCTGAAGGCATTTACAGGTCCGCCGGACCACGAGCGACAAGAACTGCAATGACAATAGCCCATCGCCTCCGGTGACCCCATGACCTCCAGTTTGACTGCTCCGCAAAAGCAGCTTCCAAGATGAGACATTGGCTACCTCCATCGAGTTCGTTCGTACGGCAACAAGAGCGTTACATTAACAAACCAATTGGCGCGCCGCAGCCCTCGATCGGAGAACGCTATGAATTAATCGCGGTTCTTCGCATGTCGGCCTCGGGTCCAAAAGCGCCGGTCGAGGATCACGAGGCACACGTCCGGTCTAACCCTGACAGCGGACCGGCGCAGCGTTTCCAGCTTCGTCGCCTTGGGCACAACACTGGACCTAAGTAGGGTTACTCGATCATCTCATCGGCTTCAGCGATGATGGTCTGGGGCACTTTGAGACCGAGCGCTTTTGCTGTCCTCAGGTTGATGATCAAGTCGAACTTGGTGGGTAGTTGCACCGGTAAATCGCCGGGCCGCGCCCCGCGTAATATTTTGTCAACATAAGCGCCAGAGCGTTGAAACAGATCTTCCGTATTCGGAGCATAGGACAGGAGAGAACCGCTTCGCGAAACTCCAGAAACGACCGGAATGCGAAACTGTAGCTCCATCTCGCGGATCAAGGCGCTGTTCACGGTGAGGAATGGATCGCTCATCGCCACGATACCTTCGCCGGGCGTCCTTTCCCTGAACGCTCGCTCAATATCTGCAGCGCTGCCGACTTGAAGAGTAAACGGCCTTACATTGGTAGCTTCAGCTGCCGCCATGAATGGCTTCAGATAATATTCGAAATAGGTTGCAGTCGTGGGATTGTACATTAGACCGGCGGCCTTGACGTTTGGCGCCACCTCCTTCAAGAACCCGAGCCACTTTCCGGCAATTGATCCTTCCACATTTACAAACCCGGTGATGTTGCCGCCAGGTCGCGCCAAGCTGGCCACAATGCCGCTGCCGACTGGATCGGAGACTGTGGCGAAGACCACCGGCACGGTGCTCGTCGCGCCTTGCACAGCGAGAGTGGCCGATGTGGAATTGACAAAAATCACGTCGGGCTTGAGCGCAACCAGCTCCTTCGCAAGAGCCCGATTCTTCTCAGAATTCCCACCACCATAACGAAGTTCAATGGAGACGTCGCGATCTACCGCCCAACCTAGATCGCCGAGACTCTTGACGAAAGTAGCAACCAAACGCTGGGTGGCCGGATCCTGTTCCGCGAAACCAATGAGAACACCGACCCGCGGCACCCGCTTTGGTGCCTGCTGCCCACGCACCGGAAGAGGCGAAGCTGCGGCAGCACCCAGGCCCGCTATAAACTCCCGTCGCCTCATGAGGTCCCCCACGGACTGAGAATGGAGATCATACTGGCTAAAGTGGGTAGCCTAAAGAGAGGTTGTGAGCTCCCCGAGTAGTCCGGTTTGGGTCTTGGTTGTGTGCAAACGGATAGGTCGGCGCGCGGCCGTGGTCGCCAATCACTGCAGGCGGCCGATGTTCTCGCGTTGGATCATCCACTGACTGGCCAAAGTAGGTATCGCGACGCGGTATTGCGCTTTTGGACGCACTTTCCGGCCTTCAGACGGCGCGGATGGCTGCAATCAGGCTCGGTTTGCCGACGATGTTCATCACCCGTGTGAGGTTATAGGCGAGAACATGCAGCGCCATCTCGGCGGCAACGTTCCGTAGGCGCTTCATCAAGAAGTGGGTCGCACCCATACGGGCTTTTATCGTGCCGAAGGGATGCTCGACCGTCTCGCGTCGCGTCCGCATGGCGTCAGGATTGGAATCCAGCCGTCTCTGGACCTCCTCGACCACATGCTCATGCTCCCAGCGCGTGATGCGGCGTTCCTTGGACGGCGTACATTGGCTCTTGATCGCGCAGCCTTGGCACGCCGCTGTCGACCAGTAACGGCGCAGCGTCATTCCATGCTCGATGTTGGTGTAGTGATAGGGCAGCAGCTGGCCGGATGGGCAGCGGTAGACGTCCTCATCAGGCAGGTAGGCAAAGTCCTGTTTGCCGAACCGGCCTTCCGCTTTGGCGTTCGACGTCATGGGCTTGGGCAAGGTGACTGCAACGCCAGCCTCTGTACAGGCTAATATCTCCCCTCCATCGAAGTAGCCACGGTCGGCCACCGCCTCGAGTTTGTCCACTTCGAGCACTTCTTTGGCTTGCTTCGACATCCGAGCAAGCTGCCCACGGTCGTTGCCGACGTTTATGACCTCGTGCGTAACAATCAGATGGTGTTCGGTGTCCACCACGACCTGGACATTGTAGCCGACGATACCCGATCCGCGTCCGCTGGTGGCCATCGAACGGGCGTCCGGATCGGTGAGCGATATCTGTTGATCCGGCGTGTTGCGCATTTGCGCATCAAGCACTTCCAGGCGGCTCATCTCCTGCTTCAGCCGAGCGATCTTTTCCTTGATCCTCGTCGTCTTGATGCTGATCGCTTCCGATGGCTCCTGCCGATCGGCGCTATCGAGTTGACGCAGATATCGACCGACGCTTTCCTCGATCTGCGCCATCCGCCTCGCCATCTTGGCATGCGTGAAGTTGCGGTCGCGGTTGTTCACCGCCTTGAACTTGCTGCCGTCGATTGCGATGCTTGGGGACTGCAACAGGCCCAATTGCCGGCATAGTGCAATGAACTTCGCACAAACCTTCCGGATCGCCGCACCATTGTCCTTCCGGAAATCGGCGATCGTCTTATGGTCGGAGCCAGGCGGCCGATCAGCCACATCACCTCGATGTTGCGGCACGCCTCACGTTCCAGTCGGCGACTGGACTGTACCCGATTGAGATAACCGTAAATGTAAAGCTTCAGAAGGACTGCCGGATGATAGGAGGGCCGGCCCGTCTCCTTGGCGATCACACGCTCAAACCCCAGTCCATGCAGGTCGAGCGCCTCGACGAACACATCGATCACGTGGACCGTGTTGTCCTCGCTTACCCAATCCTCCAGGCATTCCGGCAAGAGCGTCAGCTGGGATCTGTCCGCGCCTTCAACGAAGCGTCCCATCCGTATCCCCCATCAGGAAAACTCTCAAGTTGGACTTGAACTTTGAACCGGCTGACGGAGGAATCGTACCTGACTCGTGGCTTTTCACACATGGGGTAATTCCGGGCCGGAGCCATACTGAAGCTCTGAGAATCAGCTCTCCAAGAATCGATGAGGCTCACCTCTTGGGCCTTGCAATGATAGGAGAGCTGCAATGGAGCGCTATGTCGGACTTGACGTTTCTTTGAAGCTAACAGCGATCTGCATCGTTGATCGGACGGGAAAGATTGAGCACGAAGGCGTTGTTCGTTCCGACCCCGAAGCGATCGCCGCATCGGCCCTGTTACGGCTCTTTGCTTTCTTGCAACGATCGACGACCCTACGCGCTTCAAAAGGTCAAGAAGCGTCGGAGCCTATGTCGGACTAACGACCCGACGCTACGCATCCGGCGAGATCGACTGGACGGGTCGAATCTCGAAGTGCGGCGACAAAATGTTGCGCGGCTATCTCTATGAGGCAGCCAATGTGCTGCTCACACGCGTAGCAAAATGGTCAGCGCTCAAAGCCTGGGGCATTCGGCTTGCAAAGCGAACTGGGCTACGCAAGGCCAAAGTTGCGGTCGCGCGAAAGCTCGCGGTCATTCTGCATCGGATGTGGATCGATGGTACCGAATTTAGATGGTCGTCAAAGGAGACCGCCGTGCAAACAGCATAGCAGATAGCGAATTCCCGCCGAGCACCGGCGGGATCCAAGGTCCCTGCCGGGACGTTGGCGTTGGTGCGATCGCCCCAGGCTTTGCGATGCTCAAAAGGCAAGCGCGCTTCACACATTGATCCGCCAGCGTCATCCTACGCCATCATGCGGAGGGCATGCCCCTACCGCGGAGAGAACCATGAACCCGGCAAGGATGTGTTTGGAGAGTCTTGACCGCAGGCCCGGAATTAGAGAACAGCCTGGGCCAGAACCGGCTGTGAGCAATTGCGGCAAACAACGCACCTATTCAATAATCTCGTCGGCAGCGTTCAGCAGGCCCAGCGGCACGTCGAGGCCGAGTGCATTTGCCGTCCTCAAGTTGATGATCAGCGGTACTTTGACTGGCATTTGGATCGGAAGGTCCCCAGGCTTCTCGCCCTTGAGGATGCGGTCGATGTACCCTGCTGCCCGCGGATACTGTTCGGCGAAATCTGGCCCATAAGAGATCAGGCCGCCTGAGTCCGCGAAAGAGCGAAAGAAATAGATCGCGGGGATGCGGTAGTGGGCCGTCCACGCAATAATCACGTCACGATTTATCGTGTTGAATAGGTCCGGCATTGCGATAATGCCGGCACCCGGATTGGCCGCTAGCGCGGCGATAACGCCTTCGATCTCATCCTGGGCGTGAACCGGAGCAGCACTCGCCTGGACGGTAAACGATGATGCGGCGCCTTGAATTGAAGCCATGTAGAACTTGATCGGGACGCTTGTCGTCGGGTTGAAAAGCAGCGCCACTCGCGTCACGCCCGGCGCGATACGCTTGAGCATTTCCAGCCATTTCCCGCCCATCGAGGGCTCGTAAAGCGCGAACCCGGTAACATTGCCGCCCGGACGTCCGACGTTCGCGACGAAACCACTGGCAATCGGATCGGCTACGCTCACGATCACGATTGGAATTGTCTGCGTCTCGCGGACAAGAGCGTTGGTCACGGGGGTGGTCACACTGAGGATTGCGTCGGGTCGCAGATCGACAAGCTCCTTTGCGAATGCCTTCATCCTATTCAGATCATCGCTGGCCCAGCGAAGTTCGATTTGAAAATTGCTGCCTTCCGTCCACCCCAGCTTCGCGAGCGCGCCGCGGAAAGCCGCGAACCAAGACTTCACATCCAGATCGGTCTCCGCAAAGCCGATCAGCACGCCGACGCTCCGCGTGCGTTGAGCTTGCTGCGCATGCGCCGCGAGCGGCCACGCAGTCGCCGCGCCGCCGACCAGCGTCATGAAATCGCGTCGCCTCATGCGGCCCCTCTCCAAGCCAGACCGACACGCTACCACATCGTTAAGTGTGCGCCACGTTGTGCATCACAACAAAACTGAGCGGCTGATTACCGCTCCGGGTCCACGAGCGTCGCCCTTTGGAACACTCGGCGGTCTGTCAACTTCCGCTATGCCCCGTTCGCGACCGAGGTCTTGTGGCGGTGCAATGTGTCGCGATGTCACAGGACCGGACTCATGCACTGCAGCCAACAGCGTCTTCATTCAATCACGTCGTCGGCAATCAGCTGAAGCTCGCGGCTGATCGTCAGCCCCAACTCTCTCGCCGACTTTAGATTGATCACCAGCTCGAATTTGATCGGCTGTTCCACAGGCAACTCTGCTGGCTTTGCCCCTTTCAGGATTTTATCCACATACGTGGCGGTCTGCCGGGCAAGATCGGGCAAGTTCGCTCCGTAGGACATGAGGCCCCCGAGATCTACGAATTCCCTGGCCGCCCCCATTGCTGGTAACCTGCTGTTCGCCGCAATGCTCGCGATGCGTCGGTATTCGCCAAACAGCATCGGGCTGGGCATTACGATGAGAGCGTCGGCATGATCTCTGGCCATCGCGGCGAATGCGCTGACAATGTCGTCCGGGGCAACCGCGGGCACGAGTTGAAGCTGTAATCCCAAAGTCCGGGCCGCGACCTCAATCTCATTCAATAGGCCTGCCATCGTGCGTTCGCTGTATGCATTGGGATGCCAGAGGGCCGCAACACGGGTGAGCCCAGGAAAGGCCTCTCGGAGCAACTGTAGACGCTTGGCGGCCAGCTCTGGGCCAAGAAAGGTCGTCCCCGTCACATTCCCGCCTGGTCGTGCAAGGCTGGCAACTAGGTCGTCAGCGACCGGATCGGCCATAGCTACCGCGACGATGGGGATTGTGCCAGTGGCTTGCTTGGCGGGTCGCGCCGCTGTCGTACTTAACGCGACAATGACATCGGGCTTGCGCCCAACCAATTCATCAGTCAGCTCGCGGAGCCGATCCGAATTCCCATCGGCATATTGGCGCTCTATGGCGAGGTTCTGTCCCTCCGTGTAACCAAGGTCGCGCAGTCCTTGCAGGAAGGCGTTGAGCATGCTGAATGTTGGATCGGGAAGCTCGGAGCGGCCAGGTGATAGGATGCCTATCCGGGGTACCTTCGATGCCTGCTGCGCAAGTGCCGCCAGTGCCCACGTGACCGCCGCGCCGCCGAACAAGCTGATGAAATAACGTCGTTGCATTGCCTTACCTAGGCTCGGCAGCGCGTCGTGCTGTCGTTCAACTCAGGCCATCAAAACAGGAATTGGCGACCACTGAAACGGGCTTGATGGTCAATTTTGCACTGCAAGAGATCTGAGCAGGGTATATCGCAGATGGGTCATCTTCGACCGGGACGGCCAGCAGCATGTGCGGCTAGGTCGGCTGTAGCTCCGATAGCGGAAGTAAAATCAGGATATTGGTGTCTATCATGGCGGGCGCGGCAGGTTGATGATGGCGCCCACGCGTGATTCAAGCTCCAAACTGGAGCCTCGAATGCGCTACGAACTCACCGGTCATGAATGGACAACTTGGTGCCCTCAAGGCGTGGACTATCCGTTGAATGCGGATATCCACTCCTCCGAACCAACATTGAAATGGCTTTGAAAAGCTATGCGGTTCTCGCTGTTGTCGCAGCGATCACGTCGTAGAGCTACGGTGGTGAACCACGGTTTGCTGTCGAAGGAGTCGTTCTCGTCTAGACGCTAGGCAATCGGCTTAGATGGCCGATTAGGTGTCGTCGCCAGGACGCTGTGGTTAGCCTCGGGTCGCTCGCAGTCGGTCTTACAGCGTGAGCGCGCGTGCGGCCAGATCTATCGATCAAGGTCCTGGACCGGGCAGGGCACATCGCGCCCACTCGGAAGCTCCGGCTTCTCAACAGAAGGCGCTATCCGAGATGTCCCGCGACGAGCTCGCTGCTTCATCGAGCGCAACCAAGCTGAGATCGATAAAGTTGAGGGAGAGTTCGCTTCTCGGGCGAAGCAAGTATCGCCGAAGGTCCCGGCGGAGCCGGCCTTCCTCGGGTGAGGTTCTGCGCCGGCAACTTAGGCGCCCTTACCCGCTTTGAATCTGAGGCTGTAGACGCGCGGTCTCAAAAAGATACGCCGCCAGGCTCGAAATACATTGTCCCGGCGGCGCCCTGTTTCAAACTGGGGCTCTACAATCCCAGTCATTCGAATAAGAGCAATGCCTGTGCCACGAGGCCCGCCGGAGCTTCCGCGTGACTAGGGGGTCTGGCGGCACGTTGTTAAAACAAACGCCGTCTTGCTGCATTGCCATTCATTACCGAGCGCAGCATTTGAGACGGGCTGGGGAGCTGCCATCGCTAACAGGAGAGCGGCGCCGGCCAACGAATTTACGATCACGAGCGTGCGCGCATTACGAGACAAGGCGTTGATGAAAGCTGACATAACCGTTTCCCCTTTGGTCCAATGGGGAGAGGCTAGGCCGGGTTTGTTTCTGGACAGCTTCGCGGCGCTGAAAAATGGTTTCGTCGCGGAATGGGCGGGAACGAGTGGTAAGGCCAGGAATCTTCTTGTTTGCACCCTGCGGTCATTCCTTCCCCCGACTGCTGGGAGTGTTTAGGGAAACGGCGACCTCGGCGCGCGACCGCGCTGGGGTCGTTTCGCTTCCGAGCGTGCCCCTCATGCTTAGGTGCTGAGGCCGCTGGGGTTGGTTTGCCGCATCGCTGAGGCGGGGTGACATGTTGGCGGCCGGTTCACGCTGGCAGGCTTCTTTATTGCGTCTATTGCGGCTCTCTCCGGTGACCAGTTTAATGGTCTCGATCATTGGGAGGATCGCAATGCAAAAAGTGATTACGGTGGCCGTCATGATCGCCGTGCTTGTACTTGCAGCATGTGGCAGGGAGCCCGGACCAAAGGGCGACCCAGGACCGCAGGGCCCGGCAGGCCCACAGGGCGCGCAAGGGATTCAGGGTGTGCCAGGACCCCAGGGCCCAGCCGGCGCGCAAGGACCACAAGGGCCGCAGGGGCCGAAAGGTGACAAGGGAGACAAGGGCGATCCGGCGTCGGTCAATATCCGAGCGGTACAGGCTGACGGCGCCGTCAATTGCGACAACAGCGAAACGCTAGTGTCGGTGTTCTGTCCTAGTGGTGGCAGCGCAGATGGTGGGAAGTGTGGCACTTCACCGACAATTGGTCTTTGCCTGAAAAAGTGAAATCGGAGAGAAGGCCCGGCAGTTCACGCTGGCGGGCCTAATTCCTTTGATCAATCTCAACGGCGCGGTAGCGCGCTCTCATTCCAGAACCTCGTATTCGAAGGCGACGCCTTCCGGGTCGTTCTCTTCGAACCATCTTTCCGCGGCATCTACCGTGCCAAAGACCTTGATGTGCCCAGCGTCGCCGACCTGTTCGGCCGTGTTGACGTAGACAAAGACAGTCATAGCTCTCGCTCCATCGCCGGATGGCTGCAGTTTTTCGCTTTGATCCAGAACTTCTGTCGGCCGCCGCGGTACGGCCGATCGCGGTGCTTTGACACCAGGCCCTCGAGCCCCATGCGGCAGGCGGCCCGAAACAAGTCTGGCCCGATCTCGCCGCGCTCGAAAGGCGCGACGGTGATGCCGTCCGGCCGACGCGCGAGCAGCTGCTCGAGGTTGGCTTTGCGCAAGTGCAAGGGGAGGGGGCGCAGATCGTCGCCGCCCATCGCGAGAGTGTCGAAAGCGTAGAGCTGCACTTCGTGGTCGTGCTTGCGCGAGTGCAGGGCGTTGAAATCGGAGATGCCGTCGACGCCGAGGATCACCGCTTCGCCATCGATGACGAAATGCTTCTGGCGGTTCTTCAGCGCGGCCTCGGCGATCCAGGGATAGCGCTTGGTCCAGTCGCTGCCGTTGCGCGACAGTAGGCGCACGCGCTGGTCTTCCCGGATGACCAGCATCCGGTAGCCGTCGTGCTTCACTTCGTGGATCCAGTCCGGTCCCGATGGGACCTGCTTGCCGGCGGTCGCCAGGCAAAGCTCGTATGCCATGCGTATGGGCCGAAGATAAGGTTTCCGGCTGCATTTTACGAATCAGGAACAAGCAGCAAGGGAGTGCGTTTCAAAACTGCTCCGATGACCCCCCTGCTCGGAGCAGCATTCGAAAATGCAAACGGCCCCAGCCACCTTAAGACTGAGGCCGTTTTCCACGATGGGAGCGGAACGACTCCCGACCTACCGAGTTGAATCGAAGCTCCCGACCAAACCCCAAGTCAAATGCCCCCCAATCGGGAGCAAACCTTCCCCAAGGTTGGCGGCCTCTGCGTCCCCACGCGGAGGTCGCTTGCGCATCAGCGCATACGCACGAAAAAAGGCCGGGCGAGGGCGACTAACCATTATTCCAACCGCCGTACTCTGGAGCCTCTCGCATTCGGCAATCTGCGACCGAATTAGGTCTAGCTGGGCCTGCATTGTCTTTCATCGCGGGCGTTCTCCGTTCCCCCAATGGAACGGTACACCGTTAGAACCAGGCCGCAACTGTTGACCTATAAAGCAGGGACATACATCAACGAGCGGTAAATCTCGGCCAGCATCACGAAAAAACACGGAGGCCAAGCAGCGTAAATAAATGGCGCGCGGCTAGCGGGCGGCGTTTTTGCTTGTGTCTGAGGAGCGGCCCCGGCGCTCGGGGCTGGCGGAAACGCCGGAGCCGTCCGCGTATGTCGCCGCGGGCGTTCTTCAAAATTTGGCACCAACTCCAAGGGGGGTTCGGAAGTTGAGGCCAAGTGGCCGAGCCAACCATGGCCCAGGCATGAACAACATGCGCGGTCGCCCCCTCATGCGATTGGGTAATCGGCTTACCTCGGATTTGCCGCAAATCGCGCTGCCCCGGATGGACGGCCAATGAAGAGGCCCCAGCTCAGGGGGGAAAGCTGGGGCCATGTCACGCAGAGATGGTACCTGACGGTCAAGTTCAAGCACCGAACCGGCAACCTGCTTCCGAAGCCTTCGTTCCTAATGTGGTACCAGCGCGCAGGGGCCGCTTGGAACACCCTGTCCCGACCGTTGTTTCGTCCGTGCTTCGGATGGGCGCTCGCGTACTCGTTCGGAGCTAAGGTAGTGAACTTCACCTGGCTTCAGGCTCCCCTAAAGCCAGGTCTTTTTTCGGGGTCTTTCAGCCGCGTCGCAATAGGATAATCCGCTCAAGATGGGGCAGAGCGCCACGCCATGGTGCAACTGACTTACCTCGGATTTTCCGTAATGCCCCGCTCTGCGCGTTTGGAGTTCTTCGATCCGCGCGCGGGTTTTAGAGCAGCCGCTTGCCTCAGCGCTGCATCAATGGCCGCTTTGAACTTTCTCGTGCGAGAAGGTTTCGCCCGCATCTTATTGGGCATCCTCAGTCTGGTAACGAGCAATAGATTGCTGCTACAGCCGGCGCACTCATAAATTTTCAGACCGTAGCCCCTAGCCACGGGAATGAGCTTTTTGAGCACCCGAGCTTGGTAGCATAGCGTGCATTCGGCTTCGCCGTTCACGTTAAAAATTCCTCAAAAAAGCAGTCTGACAGCAATGGATGCGATGAAAACTGAGTCTGCACCAAGAGGCAATAGCCGAGTCAGGCTGGCCCAAAACCACGAGGTAAGTCATGGCTCAGGTTAATTCCGAGAATAGCACAGGTGTATCCGTCGCTCAGACGCGGCGTCGTTCCTTTCCCAGGCTGCCGGCGTTGCCGCCGGTAGCGCCGCCCTGGTCGGAGCCACGGCCGTCGCATATCCGGCCGTATCGGCCCCCAGCGCCGCGGACGCCGCCGCACTGGTGCAGTTGGAAGAGGAAATCTTCGACGCCTATTGGGCTGCCGTCGCCCATTACGATTACGATGACGGGGACGGAGAAATCCCACGACTTGAGAAAATTTGGCGCGCCGAGGGCAAGCGATTTATCAACGAGGGCGTGCTCACTGAGGCTGAGCGCTGGGCTCGAATCTGGGCGATGCCGGAGTTCATCGAGCACGATCGGCTCGTCGTCCAGAGTGAGCAAGACTTCGAGCGCATGGATAAGCTGATCCAAAAAATGTGGGCAATCCCGGCGCGTACGGAGGTTGGCCGAAAGTCGAAAGTGCTGGTGGTGCTTGCCTGCGTATTGCGAGGCGGCTGGACCGTCGCCGACAAAGAGGCGGACTGGGAGATCGAGCTAGCCCGAAGGCTGATGATCGAGTTTGTCGGCGGCGAACCCGCCGAGGAGCTTCGAGAGCAGTTCGCCTAGTCGGTCGTCCATTCCGCCCCAATAAGGGGGCCCGCCGGTTCACGCTGGCGGGCTTTTTCTGCCATGTGTGAACTGCTTCACAAATGCACCAAGGGATCGTCTGCTATCGACGGTCCATTGCTTTACCTAGGTCATACTTAGCATCCACCCCCAGCGTGCGAGCGCTGGGGGTTATTTGTTATGCCCGCCTCGCGGCGCGGTCGTTTCTAGGCCGCTCAAAACGGCCGCGGGCGTCGCCATTCTATTGTTTGGCGGGCTCTTCGGCAGGTGCTGCTGGCGCAGTGGGTTCGGCGGCTGGTGTGCTGCCCCCTTCTGAATCGCCGGCCCAAAGCTTGGTCCCTTTGACTGTTCCTAAGAGCTTACAGCCCATCGGGGGCGGCGGCTGCTTGCGCGGCTTGTTGGCAGCCTTGGACGAGGCGGTAGCCTTGGGCGCTGCGGTTTGAGCGTAGGCGGTTGCCGAAAAGCCAATGATGGCGGCAGTGAGAATCAGGGACATCCTCATCATCGTTTTCCCTTGCTCCGATCGACAGGAAGCGAAACCGGCAGCGGCTGGCGACACATCGCCGGGCTGTCCTACGTAGTCGCGAAACAGGACCTGCCGGGCTCGAAACTCCCTGTCCCCCCGGCAGCGGTCTGTCTCAAACCGGGCGCTGAAATCCCAGTTGATAGCACTGTTCAATGGCCATGCCACAATCGTGTGACGCTGCCGTTTTGAGCGTGACGAGCAAGGTTGCGGAGTGGATCAAAAATTACCGATTTAACTCGCATTGCGACCATCAAGGTTAACTCGGGATCCAGCTTCGCTCACGTCCAGCTCAATAATAGGCTGAGGAAAAACTCCTATTATCAAGGCGGTGCTTACCATGGACACGATCGAGCTGATTGGGGTCATAGCCATCTCTTTCGCCCCATTTCTGGTCTCGGTTGGAGCGGTGCTCTCGGCTGGAGGGCCCCGCAAATGGCCATTCCTCTCGTACGTGTTTTCGTTTTTGGCCGCCCTACTGGCCGGAAAGGGTTTCGGCTTTCTGCTGTGGTCCATTTGCTGGAGTATCGCGTGGGTATTTGCCGGGATTGCCCTGAAGGCGCGCGGGGACCGTTCGATCCGAACCTCTTCACCTGAAGATGTGCAGGCCCACGATGCTGAAGTCGCTTTCGACCCCCCTGATGATGAAGCTTCGCCGCGCGGGGAGGCACCTCTGGCGGAGGCCAAGCAGCGTAAATGACGCTCGGCGGGCTATTGGCTGGATCGGTGTGAATACGGCAAGCATTGCGCGAGGAGGGCGAAGACGAAGAGATTACGCCCGGCGTTTTTGCTTCTGTCTGAGGAGCGGGCCCCGGCGCTCGGGGCTGGCAGAAACGCCGGAGCCGTCCCACGTCCGCCGCCGCACCGCGCATCGAAATCAAAGTATCCAAGTGAGGGGCGATCTTCAAAATTGGGCCCCAGCTCGCAGGGCTGAGGCCCAAGTTTGCCGGGCAAACCGTACCGTAAGCTCAGGCCAGACAACAATGCCTCGCGGTCGCCCTGCATGCGATTGGGCAGTCGGCGTAACTTGGATTTGCCGCAACGGCGCGAACGTTTCGCCCTTAGTCCCCACAGACGGTCCTGCGACCAATGCTGTTTCTAATTCGGCTTTCCGAGCGCCACTAAAGAACACACCGCGACACTCGCGATCAATGCGACAACAGTAACTAGCATTACAGTTGGTGCGCCGGGAGACCGGCAAGGAGTAGGTGGTGGAAGTCCACTACGATGAAGGAATAGCGATCCACATCGGCCCCGAGCCGTGCGCGGGCATCCGCGAGGATGTCGGCGAAGCGTCGGCAGGGGAGCGCATAGGCCAGCCATTGAGCCGCGAAAGAATGTTTTTCCGAGAGCCGACGCTGTCAACTGAGCGGAAGGCAACACGAAGGGGTGCGATATCGCGAGCGCCCAGTCGTTTCGGCGTGGTCGCAGACCCTGGCATGTGCGGAAGCTTCTTGTACGGGAACCGGGAGATCTCTTGGTTGGCCAGATGCTCGCTGAGCAGCCTGGCCCGCGGTGGGAAGGCGAGGAGCCGTAGCCGCCGATGAACGATCAGGAGAAGTCTGACTCGGCCGTAGTAGCTACGAAGTCGCCGAATAAAGCCGGAGCTCCGGTGGCAGAGGCGATGGAGCCAAGGGCTAGGACCAAGGGGAACGCGGGACAGCAAAGCACGCACCGGACGCAGACCCGGGCTCGCGTGACCCAGGCGCT
Source organism: Bradyrhizobium sp. CB82 (assembly GCF_029714405.1). Classification (NCBI taxonomy): domain Bacteria; kingdom Pseudomonadati; phylum Pseudomonadota; class Alphaproteobacteria; order Hyphomicrobiales; family Nitrobacteraceae; genus Bradyrhizobium; species Bradyrhizobium sp. CB82. The sequence continues at coordinate 3,770,241 of NZ_CP121650.1, forward strand.
GGACCGCGTACGGCAAGCTGCAAAGCTTGGGAAGAAAGAGCGGTTCACTGCGCTTCTCCACCAGATCAACACTGACACGCTCCGGTTGGCGTTCTACGCGCTCAAGCGCAAAGCAGCCCCCGGCGTGGACGGTGTGACATGGCAGGACTTCGAGACAGACCTGGAGCCTCGGCTTGAGGATCTGCATCGTCGGGTCCATCGAGGAGCGTATCGGCCCCAACCGTCACGCCGGACGTATATCCCGAAGGCGGACGGCCGGGAGAGACCGTTGGCGATCGCGGCTCTGGAAGACAAAATCGTTCAGGGCGCAACCGTCATGGTGCTCAACGCCATCTACGAAGGCGACTTCGTCGGCTTCTCCTACGGGTTTCGACCCGGCCGGGGGCCACATGACGCGTTGGATGCCTTGGCGGTAGCGATCACCTCCCGGAAGGTGAACTGGATACTTGACGCCGACGTGCAAAACTTCTTCGGAAGTGTGAGCCAAGACTGGTTGGTCCGGTTTTTGGAGCACCGCATCGGCGACAAGCGCATCATCCGCCTAATCCGTAAATGGCTGAAGGCGGGCATCCTCGAAGACGGGGTCGTAACCGTGGATGACAGGGGCACGGGGCAAGGATCGGTGATTTCGCCGCTGCTCGCCAACGTTTACCTGCACTACACATTCGATCTTTGGGCCGAACGCTGGCGACGGCATGAGGCTCACGGCGATATGATTATCGTGCGCTATGCCGATGATCTGGTGGCCGGCTTCGAGCATGAGGACGACGCTCGCCGTTTCCTTGATGCGATGCGTGAACGGTTTGAGGCATTCGCGCTGTCGCTCCACCCGGACAAGACCCGCCTGATTGAGTTCGGTCGCCATGCGGCGGTCGCTCGCAAGAAACGCGGGCTCGGCAAACCGGAGACCTTCATGTTTCTGGGCTTCACCCACATCTGCGGCAGGTCACGCCGGGGAACTTCCTGCTCGAAAGGAAGACCCGTCGCGATCGTCTGCGGACGAAGCTTCAGGATATCAAGGCAGAGCTGCGGTATCGAATGCACCAACCGATCCCCGTCCAGGGTAAATGGCTGAGACAGGTCATCACCGGCCACTTCGCCTACTATGCGGTTCCTGCAAACGGACGGGCGCTTTCAGCCTTCCGCTATTATGTGACCGACCTCTGGCGACGAACGCTTCGGCGGCGTAGCCAACGAGACGGCTTCACTTGGGATCGTATGACGAAGTTGGCAGATGACTGGTTTCCTCAACCCCGTATCCTGCATCCCTGGCCGCAACAGCGCTTCGCCGTCACACACCCAAGGTAGGAGCCGGATGCCTTAATTGGGCCCGTCCGGATCTGTGCGGGGGGCGCTCAGCAATGAGCGTCCCTACCGCGAACTATTTTCGGTGAGTTCTGAATCCATGGGTGACCATGATTCGGGATCTGATGATTGGTGGTGCGTCGGTTGAAGATACGCTGACGCTATGGGCTTCCTCGGTGCGAGATGCCAAGCAACGCATCCGTCCGCTGTTTACGCAGGAGCGGGTCGCGGCCTCGGCGTGGCAGTTTCTCGACGGACTGTTGGGCAACGAACCGCGCAAGACGGGTTGGATGCGGGCGGAGGCGGCTGGCGATCCAGGCCCGTGGCGCCAGCAGGCGATTCTGGGCCGAGGGCATTGGGACGCCGACGCGCTGCGCGACATTGTGCGCGAGTACGCGCTGGAATCGCTTGGCGATGAGGACGCGGTCCTGGTCATCGATGAGACCGGCTTTTTGAAACAGGGCAAGGCCTCGTGCGGGGTCGCGCGCCAGTACACTGGCTCGGCGGGCAAGATCACCAATTGCCAGATCGGAGTGTTCGCCTCCTATGTGTCGCGGCATGGCCATGCCTTCGTCGACCGGGCGCTCTACCTGCCAAAGGAATGGACGGACGACCCCGCTCGCCTGAAGGCAGCGCATGTCCCGAGCGGTGTGGGCTTTGCGACGAAGCCCAAGATCGCGCGTCGAATGATCGCTCGCGCGACCGCCGCAAAGGTGCCGTTCTCGTTCGTGGCGGCGGATTGCGTGTATGGCACGGGCGAGATCGAAACCCTGCTGCGCAAGGCGGGCAAAGGCTATGTTCTGGGTGTTGCGTCCAATCATGTGTTCCGTTCCTGGGGCAAGCAGCAGCCTGTCGCCGGCACCGCCGCCGCGATCGCGCAGAGTCTTCCCAAGAAGGCCTGGCACCACCTGTCGTCCGGCGAAGGGACCAAAGGTCCGCGCTGGCACGACTGGGCCTATCTCGAGTTGGCCGATCTCGAAGCCAGTGAATACAACGACGACCTTGCCGGGGAATGGACGCGGGGTCTTCTGATCCGCCGCAACATTGCCGACGGCAGCTTGGCCTTCTTCTCCACATGGTGCCCCAAGGGCACCTCCATCCAGAAGCTGGTGTCGGTGGAAGGCCATCGCTGGGCCATCGAGGACAGCTTCGAAACTGCCAAGAACGAGTTCGGTCTTGATCACAACGAAACTCGCTCCTGGCATGGCTGGCATCGCCATGTCTCACTCGTCATGCTTGCCTTTGCCATGATGGCCGTCATCCGTCATCGGGCCAACGCTGAGCCAGCACTCAAAAAAACACGACGCCGGCGCACCAAACATCGTTCCTGATCCGCTGGTCGATCCAGGAAATCCGTCGCATCGCTATCAAGCTCGCTCAACGGCGCATCTCGATCGACCGTGTTCTCGCATGGTCGCTTTGGCGGCGAGCTCACCAGGCCGACGCTCGCCGCGCTCACCTCAGACGAAAAATGCAACTGTCATGCTAGGAAGGGTCCCATATGATCCCGCTGATGAGTTCTGAATAGTTGACATCCCAGGGTTGCCGAGTTTTCCCGGCACCATCGGGTTCCAGCTAGCACAAATATGAATAGCCTGTCGTCAAATTAGGGGTACCGCTTCTATCCGCCACAGCGTGAACAGGCGGTGTTGTTGTCCAGTCCATCACCGGGGGCCTCGTCGGTCCAAGTCAGGTCTATCGTAGCCTGGGCCATTCTTTCTTGGCCACAGTGCCGGTCGCGCAACAGTGCAGGAGCGCGACTCGTCGTATGCTGTGCGCGTGTCCTGATATGAATTTGGGGACGCCTCCCTAGCCTTGAGCCCTCAATGGTTTGTCGGTGTTTGCAAGGAGCCTTGGCGGCCGCGGGTGTGGTGATTGCATTTTGAACTTTGAACGCAAAGTGTGTGCGCCAGCGTTAGCTCGCTCGGCGCTGGGAGGGTGCGCGCGATGATGCTACTCATCTTCTTCACGGTAATGACCGACGCATACTTCTCGGTATGGGGGCTATTCGTTTCGCCTAGGGGCGCGTAGCCTCACTTTAGCTGTCCCCAGCATCATCGAGCGGCTGCTTGATGTGCTCTTGGCCGGATCTCGCGCCGGTCATGAGCCGCGCGCGGGGCTCCTTGGAACACCCTGTCCCGACCGTTGTTTCGTCCGTGCTTCGGATGAGGTTTCGTGTGCCTCGTTCGGAGCGAACAAGGTAAACTTCACCCGGCTTCGGGCTTCTTCCCCTGCCTGAGGCCGGGTCTTTTTCGGGGTCTTCAGCCTTTATGGTGACGTGTTTCGTGCTCGGTCCTCCAGATCTCGCTGAATTTCCTCGCGGCTCGCATTGCGTCGCCAAATCCAATCGCAAATAGCCGAGCATCCGAAGAAGACCGCAAATCCAACCGCGTAGCCCCAGAGGCCCGGAATAAGTATGAAGGCGGCGAAAAACCCGGCGACGCCGACCACGGGTCCGAGCACTCTTAGCCAAAGTCTCATTTTTATTCCTTCGCCTTCAGCCCCAGCTCGGGCCTTTGATCTAGATCAACCAGGCAATGAGAGCCTACCTAACCGTTTTCCGGGTATTTGCTCCTGGCGGAGCTCCCGGGTCTGCAACTTTGGCCCGACTTGGCTTGTCCGTGCCGGGCCGTTTTTCCTCGCCGCTGCATCAGGCCATGAACTCCTCCGACGAACCAACCCCGGATAAGAAATCGACGAAGCCCAAGCCGTCACGCTCAGAGGAGGCGCGTCGGATCATCGAGGCGTATGTGGCCGACCTCCGGGAGATCATCAGGAAGCTCCGCCGGAAGCTGAATTGAGGCGGTCTCAGTTGCCGCTGGCCTTGTGCGCGATCGCATCAGCCGCGGCGCGTTTCTTGAAGTAGTCGAGGACGAACAGGCGTATCGCGGACGACAGATTGCCGTGCGGGCGGTTGCTATCGATCTCGCCAACCAACTCCGACAGCGTGATGTTGCGCTGGCTGGAAATCTCCTTCATGCCGTTCCAGAAGGCCTCTTCCAGGCTGACGCTGGTCTTGTGGCCGGCGACGACGATCGATCGCTTGACGACGGGCGATTTCATGCCGATTCCCCACGCTGGACGGCCGGCACATCGTACCGTCAAAGAGCGGGAAGGCGAGGCGTGCTTCTCGGGGTAGTCCAGAAGCTTTCCCATCGCCTGTAAGCCGGGTCTTTAGGAACAAGCGGCAACGGATCTCGTTGCTCCGCTGCTTCAGTCTAGGCCTCCATACCGGGGATCCTTTACGCCAGGAGGTGTGGAGAGAAGCAAGTATCGTATCAGGCGGGTCTCCTAATGCTTGCGGCCATCGCCATCGACTCGCTGGGCGTGCGCCGAGGGTTAAAGGTAGAGTATTTCGTTTTTACCGATCCTCTCATCATACTTGCGGGTATGTTGCTTCTCGATCGAATGAGCCACCTCCGCTTCCAGCCGTGGGCCTTTCCAATCGGCGCAGGGTTGATCGTCGCGCACATACTGATTAGCCAAGCAGAACCCGTGAAGATAGCTTTGAAGCGGAGTGGACCTGACAACATATGTGATTGGCGGCATACCTATATGCCACGGCTTCAGCTGCCCTGGTGTAGTAATACATCGGGTACGACCGGTCCTAATTCTGGCTTTGCTGCCATCCAAGTCTTAGGTCCCGCGGTTGCGCCTCGGTAGCTAGATGTGAGGTGCATCGGACCGGTTGAAATCAATCTGGTGAGCGAGTTGAGGTGCGCTTAGTCTCGTGCGGAGGGTTGGCAAGCAGGATGTCCAGGTCATAAGCTTCATTCTGAGCCCGGAAAAAGGGAGAAGTTTGGTGGCAACCGGCGAGGATGACGAGGGGGATAAGCCTCCGAAGTTGAGGCTCGTCAGCGGCAACCCGAATGCTCGCGCGGATCGGCAGCTTGAGCAGGTTAAGATCGAAGTCCAGAGTGCACTGTCTCAATTCGCCGCCGCGTTGCTTCGTACGATGGCGGGCAACGACACGGAAGCGGTCTATCTCATCCGTCGTCTGGCTCTCGTCGTGGAGGCAATCAACAAGTTCGAAAAACAGGCGGATCGGGGTATGTCGGCTGTAGAGTTGCAGGAGGCGTTGTGCTTGCCGCAAGCCGAAATGGATTATTCAGTGGACGATGATTGGCGTTATCGTCGTTGGCGCCGCGAGGATGGCTTCGACGATATCGTGAAGGGCGCGCTCCGCCTGGCAGCACATAAGCTTCTTGGCGAGGAGCCAGCATTTGGCGGGATGCACTCCGTGAGAGTAATCGAGCGGGGAATGAAGTCTCTCGAAGAGCTGAAACGACCGCCACCGCCACCTACCCCACGCTCGAGGCAAACAAAGGACCTAGCCGGCAGTTGGGATGATCTTGTCCTCAGTCGAACTGTAGAGAAACCCAAACATAGGTTCGGCGAGCGCCTGGGGCCGGGTCCCAAGGCCTCTGCCCAACGGCCACCCCGCCGACGCGCTGCGTTCGATGAAGACGATCTGAAAGAGCTTCGAAAGGCAATCAAGGCGAAGGACAATAAGCGGATTGCCGAGCTGACGGCAAAGATTGGCCGGCCCGGTTTCGAGGACCCCAAATAGCCGGCAGTCCGATCAACGGCGATCGTTGGCCTCGTCAGAGCACGCGGCCGGTCTGCCGCCGGCCTTCATGCAAGCGCGGTATTGCCACGGCTCGGCGAAGCTTCCAGCCCAGATCCCACGGTTGGTCTTCTCTGCGCTGCGCTGCGCGTCCTCATATTTGCCTTTGGAGTATCTCGGCCAATCGAGCGCATGGCCGTTCGCGACAAGCAGTGTCCGATATCGGGGCCGGGCGTTCCCAGTGAGCACGCTGCTATCGTGCGCCCGTACTGGTCTCGATCAACCGGGGAACAGGTGACGGGCCGCTTGATGGCCCAGAGCAGACCTGCGAGCGCCGTCGCGGCAGCGCGTCCGCACTGGTACAGCTTGCTGTCATCGTTTCGACAGAGCTGATCACTCTCCGGGGCGTCGATACCCCAGAGCCTGATGCGCTGGCCATGGACCTCGATCGTATCGCCGTCGATCACGCTGGCCTGCCCGACTATGTCGTCCGCACGGGCTGCGAGAGCCGGCAGAACCGAAATTGCCAGCACGAGTGTCAAAATCCGACTTTTGGGGGATTTCGGAGGAATTTTTTGTCCTTTGAAATCAGGGCTCTGCAGCGATTCTGACGTCAAAAAAATCTTCCTTTTATGGCGTGGGTAAGATCTGGAGGGATTTCCATTCGGCCGAACCGCGGAAGGGCTCTTTTGGAGATCGAAAGTAGGAAGGCTGGGGCCCCAAAATGGGTGGGGTACTTCGGGATAAAAAATCAGCGCTTTCGCTTCCTCATCCTCACGCCGGCTCCGCCTCCGTTCTCCGGGATGAACTCGACGCCGGCCTTCTCGAGGGCGCCGACCAAGGCCGCGGCCGTATCTGGCCTCCCCCGAACAGGTCCATCAGTCGATTCAAGACGAGCAATTGTCGGCTCAGATATTCCCGAGGCTTGAGCCAAATCCCCCTGCGACCATGCCAATAGCACGCGTGCGGCTTTCAGCTGACGAACCGAAACCATTTTGCCCCATTGATAGAATTTCTATTGATTTCCGTTTTCAGGCGCGTTAATAGATTTTCTATCAAACAATCAATCCGTGAGCAACCCAATGCACCTTGCCGGTGAACAGCGGAGCTATGCCCTGTCCGACCCCTCCGACCTCTGCGGTCAACAACCTCAAGGAGACAACGTGAATGGCTGAAAGAAAAGAACGGCCCAAGCCCCATCCGGACGATTTTATGATCGTAACCGTGTCACTTGAGTTTCGAGCGAAACCCAACCCCAAATCGAGCGACCCGCCACCTTTCGATACGACTGCTGCCATTGAATACGCCCTGTCAGCTGCAGAAGCGGCTGAGTATCTGGAAAAAGTCGTTAGCGCGATCCGCGATCGCCGCCTTTACGGCTTTATGACACAGCGTGCCGCCGAATCCCACGTTGGAGCCGGCGAGTGGATTAAAGAAACAGCCGAGGACATCAATGCCGAGGCAATGGCCCGGCAGGAAAGAGAAAAATAAGGAACAGGTATCAACAGATGTACTCGACTTACGATGCGGCGATTGAACCCTCGCGCCCGGCGTTATCTCGCTCGTCCTGCGGCTCACCTATCGATGAAGCACGGAACCTAGTGCATCGGTGCGCCGAGCCAAGGCCTGTCGGCGACAGCGTCAAGGCGGCGATCCTACGCGTCTCACGACGTCTGGAATTGTCCTTCAATCGAACGAAAGATATTTGGTATGGCAACGCAAGGCGGATCGACGCTGGAGAAATGGACCGGTTACGGCAGGTCGCAGAGCAAACGGAGGTAGCCAACGCTGTCGCGTGCATCGAGCTTGTCAGGAGAAAAATGCTGGCATCACGCTCTGCGCCTTCTCGTGAAGTTGCCGCTGCCCTGGCCGCAGCTCTGCACGCCCTTGGCGCCGGCGCAAACGGAAGCGGCCCGGAGAGTAGTCGCCCCATGCCGTTGATCCCGATCACGTTCCCAAGTGCGCCCGACACAATTTCCAACGACGTTCGCGCCGTCAGCGCGGCCGAAGCAGTCTGCGCTCGATCAATCTAGCGCTCGGTCCTACCTTGGCAATCGGCCTTTGCGGAGGCAAGCTTGGTCAATTCGACGGGATCGGACACCGAGGGGGCGGTCCTCTCCCATCAACGGGAGATCCAAGGAGAACTAGCATGACAGTTGCATTTTTCGTCTGAGGTGAGCGCGGCGAGCGTCGGCCTGGTGAGCTCGCCGCCAAAGCGACCATGCGAGAACACGGTCGATCGAGATGCGCCGTTGAGCGAGCTTGATAGCGATGCGACGGATTTCCTGGATCGACCAGCGGATCAGGAACGATGTTTGGTGCGCCGGCGTCGTGTTTTTTTGAGTGCTGGCTCAGCGTTGGCCCGATGACGGATGACGGCCATCATGGCAAAGGCAAGCATGACGAGTGAGACATGGCGATGCCAGCCATGCCAGGAGCGAGTTTCGTTGTGATCAAGACCGAACTCGTTCTTGGCAGTTTCGAAGCTGTCCTCGATGGCCCAGCGATGGCCTTCCACCGACACCAGCTTCTGGATGGAGGTGCCCTTGGGGCACCATGTGGAGAAGAAGGCCAAGCTGCCGTCGGCAATGTTGCGGCGGATCAGAAGACCCCGCGTCCATTCCCCGGCAAGGTCGTCGTTGTATTCACTGGCTTCGAGATCGGCCAACTCGAGATAGGCCCAGTCGTGCCAGCGCGGACCTTTGGTCCCTTCGCCGGACGACAGGTGGTGCCAGGCCTTCTTGGGAAGACTCTGCGCGATCGCGGCGGCGGTGCCGGCGACAGGCTGCTGCTTGCCCCAGGAACGGAACACATGATTGGACGCAACACCCAGAACATAGCCTTTGCCCGCCTTGCGCAGCAGGGTTTCGATCTCGCCCGTGCCATACACGCAATCCGCCGCCACGAACGAGAACGGCACCTTTGCGGCGGTCGCGCGAGCGATCATTCGACGCGCGATCTTGGGCTTCGTCGCAAAGCCCACACCGCTCGGGACATGCGCTGCCTTCAGGCGAGCGGGGTCGTCCGTCCATTCCTTTGGCAGGTAGAGCGCCCGGTCGACGAAGGCATGGCCATGCCGCGACACATAGGAGGCGAACACTCCGATCTGGCAATTGGTGATCTTGCCCGCCGAGCCAGTGTACTGGCGCGCGACCCCGCACGAGGCCTTGCCCTGTTTCAAAAAGCCGGTCTCATCGATGACCAGGACCGCGTCCTCATCGCCAAGCGATTCCAGCGCGTACTCGCGCACAATGTCGCGCAGCGCGTCGGCGTCCCAATGCCCTCGGCCCAGAATCGCCTGCTGGCGCCACGGGCCTGGATCGCCAGCCGCCTCCGCCCGCATCCAACCCGTCTTGCGCGGTTCGTTGCCCAACAGTCCGTCGAGAAACTGCCACGCCGAGGCCGCGACCCGCTCCTGCGTAAACAGCGGACGGATGCGTTGCTTGGCATCTCGCACCGAGGAAGCCCATAGCGTCAGCGTATCTTCAACCGACGCACCACCAATCATCAGATCCCGAATCATGGTCACCCATGGATTCAGAACTCACCGAAAATAGCAACTGTAATGCTAGGCCAAACGAGTGCTTGGTCAGCGTTTAGGAAGTGCCGAACCGACGGCCCAATCGCGCAAGCGCCAAGCAGCACGGGGTTTCAGCCAAGACGATTTAAAGGAGCTACGAAAGGCGATAAAGGCAAAGGACAATAAGAAGATCGCCGAACTCACCGCGAAGATCGGGCAGCGTCCGATCGAGGAGTAGATCGCCCTGGGTTCGCGTTACTTCCCCTTCGCCTTCTGCCCGATCGGCGCGGCGCGCGCGTCGGAAATCGAAGTTGGCATCTCGCCAGACACGCCAGCGGGCGGTGCTCCGCGACGGCGACGAACTCCATCATCGCTGCAGCATCAGTCTTCGATCGATACTCGCGTCTCCCCGCACTAGCGGACCGTTTCCAAGGACCCACGACCCGTCGCCGCTGCGGGAGGACTAACCCGCGCAACTCACCCAAATTGACGGGTTGAGCATTGTCCACCATCTCAACTGACGAATCCGGCAGGTTGGCCATAAGCGCATTCAGGATCTTGAGCGATGCGCAGCGGATCAGTGACAGGCAGCCACCGGAACATGAAAGGTCTAGGGTCTCGATCGATCGGTTTGCCTTCACATGACCTGTCGCCGACCTGCTCAATCAACCAGCGAAAGAAAAGCGCCGCTGTATCAAGGTTTTCCTGCAGGCAACTTTCACTGGCCCGTTCGGCAAAGAGATCGATGGCGATTTGCCCGACAACTGCGGGTTCACAAGTGATCGCTATCTGGGTCAATTCTTCTAGTACGGCAGGCGAGACGGCAGATACGGTCGTGAGCAAGTTATTGATGTAAGTGATGTGATCGCGACGCCACGCGCGCCACATGCTGTCGCTGTACCAGGGATGAAATTTTTCCAGAGGCAACGCGTCGACCCGCAGCTGATCGAGTTCGATTGCCGCGGCGAAACCGCCGAGAAGATCTCGGATGTCGTCCGGCGCTATTGTTTTGACCATCGCTTTTGTCTCCTCGGTAGGGGCACCGCCAAGTGCGGAGCTGCGGTAAGGCCGGCAAGCACCTGACGAGCAGCCGACGAACGTGATGCCGGCATCCTGTTCCTGAGAACCTCAATACACGAGACGGCAGGGGCGATATCCGTACAGTTGAGTAATTCCTATGGAATTGATTCCAAGCTGCACGGTAGCTGCGATAGAGATCGGCAAGCCGGCGGCCGTCGGCGCTACGGTCGTCGAAACGCGTCAGGGGCTTGCGCGTTATTGCAGCACGAGGTGGCGGAGACTGTTGCGTGACCATGGCGTGTTCTGACATCAATCGGCTCGAATTTTCGACTGAAGGATACCCGGGTGTTACCCCGCTGCTCGCTAGACCATCGAAAGTGATTGTTAGCGTATAGGGGAATCAAGCCTTGGATTCCTGATAAGGTATCAGGTGTCTGTGCCTGTCTGCGTCGCTCGCACGGTTGTGATAGAGGCACGGCTGATGGTGGCGCCGTTCGGCCGGTCCGAGGAGGACGTGGCGAAGGTGAGAGGGAGGCGCGAAAAAATCGGACGTTGTTGTGTGATTTTTTGATGTTGTGTGATTTTTTGACACCAGGGTGCGCACATGGGCGTTGAGGAATTGAAGCTTAGAGCCACGTTTTGGAACAACCTGTCGGTAGGACTTTTCCTGACGGGTGTTTTCATCCCAGTGATCTGGGTTTGGATCTACTCCGAGAGGACGGCGAACGCGTCGCCGCTGTCATCCGAGGCACTGCACTACTACGCCGCCATAACAATCGCATTGGCGGGCGCCTTTTCATGCCGCCGGTACGCCATCGAGTACATCAGGAAAGCCGACGGCGCAGTTCGCCGACCTGTCACCCCAAAAGACTAGGTTGGCACGCGCGCCACTCGCGTGTGCTCGGCGGCGCTTCCAAAACAGCGGGGCCGCTGCTCCGCCCCACCTGCTCACCCTATAAGAGGGTGGAGCAAGTGGAGCAGTGGAGCAAAAAGCGGCCTTTTGGAGGGGTGGAGCGCTCCACCTTTGCTCCACCTTTTGCTCCACCTTATGAGTCGTCATAGGCTGCGTCTTCGAGCGTCGCAGTCTCGACCTTGATCGCCTCGCCGACGATGTAGAAGCGGCGCTCGCGGCGCTTCTCGTCTTTGCGCGGCTCGATCGCGATGACCTTGTTCTTCTCCCATATTTTCAGGATTGAATTGAGCCTTGCGACCTCGGCCTTGTCGCGCGGCTTGTCGCTGTGGCGGGTTTTGATGTTGAGGTGAGGCAGGTTCTCAGCCATCCACCAACCAAGCCATTCGGGCGACTGGCTGTCGGCGCGGAAAGCTCCACCTTGCACCACCTTTTGTACCACCTCGATATCGCTGACGGAGACCCCATCGAAGGGGTTCGGCGGAATCCACAAGGTGGAGCACGCAACATCGTCGCCGTTCGGTAGTTTCTCGACCTCGATCTTGATCCAGTGCGCAGCGCCGATCGGCCCCTGGTTGCTCTTGCCGTTCTCAATCTTGATGTGCCTCCTGCGCTCGTCGTCGCTGATGCCGAGCTTGGCGGCCTCCGGCGGCGTCATGAAATTGAACGTCCGGGCGGACCTCACGGCGCCGAGGATGGCCGAGGCGCCACGGGCATCATCTACGGTAGAGATGCTCTCGCCGGGGCCGAGCTTCCTGGTGTGATGGACCAGCTCGACGGAGCGGGACGCGCCGGCAATGTGGCCGAACGCCTCCTTAACTACCAGATCCATCGCCTCGTTCGAGGACTCCCTGATGCGATGGAATGAGATCAAGGGGTCGACCGCGAGCACGTCGATCATGTTGTCGTCGCACAGGCTCCTGAGAGTGTCGACAACCTTCTGGGCGACCACGGCATTGCCGCGGTCGTCACTGACGGCGATGCGGATCGATCTGTTTCGGGTCGAGATCACCCACAACCGGTCGTGGCAGTCGCTCGGCGTGATGCCGAACCGCTGGCAGATGGCCGCGACCCGGCGGTCGAGCTCGTCCTGGGTCTCCTCGCCGTTGAGGTACGCGGCACGTAGTGGTCCTGACGGCAGGGTCTCGCCGCTCATCAGGTCGCGGCCAACCGCCATGCTGATGATCTCGGTGAGCACCGCCGTGCTCTTGGCGCGCCCGGGTGCTCCTATGCTCGCGCCGACGACGCCGCGAATGTAGTGGCGGCCGTAGAGCCACTGTCTCGGCGGGATCGATGCAGGGTCCGGGAAAGCATACGGCGCCAAGTCTAGCTGCAGCGGCTTGTGAGGCTTTTCATGCTGACCGTCGCCAAGGTCGACGTCCAGGTCGACATCCGCCGGCTCGATCGACGGCGCCTCGGCGTCCGGCAACGGCTCGAAGTTTTCGTCCCATGGGCAGTCGTCGTCATCCTCCGTGTCGCTCATCGTTGCCCCTCAGAACGGAATTGCGTCGTTGAGATCGGCATCGGCCGACACGGGACCTGGCTTCGACGGCTCCGGCTTTTCCTTGCGCTTCTTCTTCATCCGGAGCGGCAAGATCTGGTCGGCGAAGCAGGTGTACCGGACCTTGCCTTGGTAGAGCTCGGTCCGGAGTTGGCCTTGAGCGGCGAGATGATCGCCGTCACGAAGATCGAGTAGCTGCTCGGCGGCGGTGTCGCCGAACACCATGATCGACCACCACTCAACACCATCATCGGCTGCGGCCTTCACCTTGAGGGTCGCGCGCGCATAGCGCTTGCCGCCCGCCGAGATTTTGGATTCCGGCGAGCGAAACAACGCGCCCTTAATGAGAACGGAGGCTGTCACAGGTACCTCCGCGCGTCATGGATTAGCTGTCGAGACGTCGTAATCAGAGCTTGGCGACAGGGGCCCCAGCGCCACTGTGCGATGACGATGTGGCCTGCTTCGTGCACAGCTGAACGGTGCCGATCGCGGGCTTGCGCACGCCGAAATTTGCGACTACTTGTGGGATCGATCGCGCCGGGAAGCCGATCAACTATCTGGGGCCCATCACCATCGCAGTGGTGATCGGGCCCCGCGCATATGGGGAGGGCCATGGCTCAAGCGATCCCCGACACTTTGTTGTTGCGAGCGAGCGCGCGCTGACGGTCGAAGTCGTCGAGCTCGACCTCGTCGAAATAGTTTCGGGTATTGATCTGGATCGGCTTCGGAAATCCGAGTTCGGGATCACGGATCCAGCGGTCGATCGAACGCAATGTCACGTTGTACCGCGCGGCGACCTGCCGGGTAGGGATTAATGCCATGTTGGCGCTCTCCATTTTGGTGTTGACTGAGCGCCATTGACGTTGTTTGACGGCGCTAGTCGGTTGAGACACGCCAGAGATACCGTCAGGTAGGCGCGTGTGTCACTGACACGCAAAATGCCTTCCTGCTGTCAGTACTAGTTCCCCCGCAGCCGGCGCCCAAATTCCTTCACCACTTGGAGCCAGCGGTACACGGTGCGTCCATCTAGACGCGCGTATTCATGCCCAACCTCATCGGCGGCCTGCTGCGACTTCTCGCCATCTGCTCGCGCTGCACCATAAAGGTACGCTACCTCGAGCTTTTCCAACATCTTTCCGATGTCGTAGTCCTTGTTCGGCTTTAGCTCAAAAACGAACGGCTCAAGCGCCGGCTTCCCTGGTGAGATCATCTCGGCCAGTTGATCGCGCGCGCCAAACGGCATCGGCATAGACCTGTTTCGGAGCATGTCGACTAGTGGTTTCGTGTTGGGCAGGGCCTGAAATGCCTCTATCCATTGATCCTCCAACTCGTACATCACGCGCGCTCCCGCATCGGCACGACGTTGGATGCCGGCGCCTTGCCGGACATGATGCCATCAACATGCGAAGCCCAGGCGGTGAGGGCGGTACGCTTTTCCGCCGCGAAATCGTGATGTTGATACACACTAACGACGCCGCGGAACGTTCCAGACTTGTGATTGATGACCTTCTCGATCACAGGCAGGGCGATGCCAAGCCGCGCCATACCGGACACCATGGTGCGCCTAAGATCGTGGAACACCCACGCCGGAACTTCCTTGCCGTTGTTGGCTGTCGTAACTGCATCGTCGATCCTGACCTTGGCATGCGAGAACGCGGTCGGCGCCTTGCCGTGACGACCGACGAACACGAAGTCATCCTTAGATTTGATCTTCGGCAACGCCTTGATAATCGACACGACAGCGTCGGAGAGCGGCACCGTGTGCGGCTCATCGTTCTTCGTGCGGTTCGCTGGCAGCGTCCAAACTGCGTTGTCGAGATCCAGCTCGTTCCAGCGCATGCGCGCGATCTCGTTCTCGCGCTGACCGGTGAGCAGCATCAGCTGGACGATCGGACCGAACGGCCACCCGTCGGTGTCGGCGGCGTTCCAGATGAGGCGGAGCTCGTCGTCGCTTAGGACGCGTCGACGGCTGTCCTCCTTGGCGGGTGGCTCGATCAATGTGGCTGGCGACGCGTTGATCACGTCGCGTCCGACGCACCAGTTAAATAGCTTGCGCACCGCGGCCAACGTCCGGTTTGCCATCACAGGCGCGCCGCGGTCGACGATCGCGTCTACCATGATGACGACGTCGCGCCGGGTAATGTCCTGCACCTTCCGGCCCTTCCACTCGGCGATCACGCCATTGCCGGTTTCCTCCCACTCGCCTGCATCGGTTCGCTTCATGCCGAGGATTCGCGCGGTCTCGAGGAAGCTGCCTTCGCGGGTATTCTTCACCGCGTGCCGCTTCATGAACTCGGCTGCTACGTTCTCGAAGAGATCGCGCTCGGCGCGCTTCTCCTCGGCCGCCTGCCGCTTGGCCTCGGCCTTGGCGTCCTGCTTCTCACGCGCCGGGTCGCGCCCCTCGGCTGCCGCCCGCAAGGCCTTGCCGCCGAGTTCGCGTGCGGCCTTGAGGCCGATCGCGGGGTAGGGACCGATCGTCACCTTGCGTGTCTTACCGGCGTTCCGGTATCGCACGGCCCAGCTTAAGGCCTTGGACGGTTGGCGTACGAGGTAGAGGCCAGGAAGCAGGCCGTCTGGAATCTCCTGCCGTGAGGCCGGCGCTGCCGCCTTCTCAAGCGCTTCCAGCCGCTTGTCACTGAGGGCTTTTGTCATAATCAGTCTCCCTCGGGGTAACAGCCGGGTAACGGTTACCCGCCGTCTGTTACTGTTACCCTTTGTCAGCGACAATGCCAGACAAATGACTGAAATTCAAGAAATATGAGAGAAAAGTAGTGTGTGGGTGTCCTGATTTGTCCGGGGGCGCTATGGGAAAAATCTGACTGTAAATCAGCCGCCTCATGGCTTCGCAGGTTCGAGTCCTGCCTCCCCCACCACGCTTCGCCCTGACGGGCTACGCGTGGCGCAGCCGAGCATAGCCTGTCAGGGCGAAGCGTGTCCGGCGGAGCTGGAGCGCAGCGAAAGCGAAGACGGACTGAAGCTCACATCCCGTCTCTCCCAGATTACCCCTCCATCTCCCCCAATGCGCGCCGTAGCGCCTCGACCAGATCGAGCGCCACCACGCTTCGCCCTGACGGGCTACGCGTGGCGCAGCCGAGCATAGCCTGTCAGGGCGAAGCGTGTCCGGCGGAGCTGGAGCGCAGCGAAAGCGAAGACGGACTGAAGCTCACATCCCGTCTCTCCCAGATTACCCCTCCATCTCCCCCAATGCGCGCCGTAGCGCCTCGACCAGATCGAGCGCCACCGGCGAGGGGCTGCGCTGGGCGGGAAAGACGGCGGAAAATTCGAAGTCGATGCGCGGCAGGAAGCGGCGCACGATGACGCCGCGGGTTGCGAATTCCTGCGCGGTGAAGGGATCGCAGATCGCGACCCCAAGACCCGACGACACCATTCCGCACATGATCTCCGACAGCGTGGTCTCGACGCGCAGCACGCGGCGGACGTCGCTGCGGTGGAAGACCTGGTCGACGAGGTGCCGGCTCGCAGATCCCGCCGACAGCGATATGAACGTCTCGCCCTCGAAATCGCGCGGCTCCAGCACTTCCTTGTCTGCGAGACGATGTCCGGCCGGCAGCACCGCAACTCGCGCCAGCGCCGGCAGCCGCAGGCTCGGCAGGCCGGAATGGGCGATGGGCACCTCGGCAAAGCCGATGTCGCACTGATTGTTCAGCACCCAGTCGACCACGATCGGCGAGATCACGCCGAAGAAGGCGAGGTTGAGGTTGGGGCGCTCTTTCAGGAAATGCCCGGCGAGCCGCGGCAGGTAACCGTTCGCGAGCGCCGGGAGCGCTGCGATCCGCAGTGAGCCGGTGCGGCGGCCGCGGATCTCCTCGGCAGCGGAGGTGATACGTTCGAGGCCGACGAAGGAACGCTCGACTTCCGTGTAGAGCGCCATTGCGGCCGCGGTCGGCACCAGCCCGGTGCCGCGCCGCTCGAACAGCTCCATTTTCAAGAGCGCCTGGAAGTCGCGGAGCAAACGGCTGACCGCCGGCTGCGTCACGGCCATCAGCTTTGCGGCCTCGGTCACACTGCCGGTCAGCATCATCGCGCGGAAGGCTTCCACCTGCCGCGAATTGATCCGCGCCATCGCGTTTTCTGTTCATAACATTTCGGCATGCAGAGGGTGCCATTATTCATTGGACGATGGAAGTAGAGCTCTGAGATCTTTTTCATCAGTGCTGGAGTCAGCCCGTTTTTCCGGCAGGTCGGGGCCAAGATCCCCCGATTGCCGCCAAAATCCCGCAGAGCAGAGGCCGGAGCCCTGGTCGGATGGGGATTTGCGCCAAGGGGAACGCGTGTGCGCTTTGGCCGTCTGATCGTCGACACGTCACCTCATCCCGGTATTGGAGATTGGTCCTTATGAAGACTCTCAGCCTTCTGACAGCGGTCAGCATTGCGGCGCTTGCCGCGGCGCCGTCGATCGTCTCGGCACAGCAGAAGACGCTCTATGTCGCCGGCTATGGCGGCTCGTTCGAGAAGACGATCCGCGACGAGGTGATCCCCGGTTTCGAGAAGGAGAACGGCGTCAAGGTCGAATACGTCGCTGGCAACTCCACCGACACGCTGGCAAAACTCCAGGCGCAGAAGGGCAATCAGCAGATCGACGTCGCGATCGTCGACGACGGTCCGATGTACCAGGCGATCCAGCTTGGCTTCTGCGGCAAGCTCGATGGCCTGCCGGCCGATCTCTATGACGCCGCGCGCTTCAAGGACGATCGCGCGGTGGCGATCGGTCTCGTCGCGACCGGGTTGATGTACAACACCAAGGTGTTTGCGGAGAAGGGTTGGGCGCCGCCGACCTCGTGGGACGATCTGAAAGATCCGAAATATGCAAAGCAGCTCGTCATCCCGCCGATCAACAACACCTACGGCCTTGAGGCGCTGGTGATGCTCGCCAAGATGAATGGCGGCGGCGAGGCCAATGTCGATGCGGGCTTCAAGATCTTCAAGAACGACATCAATCCGAACGTGCTTGCCTATGAGCCGTCGCCGGGCAAGATGACCGAGCTGTTCCAGTCCGGCCAGGCCGTCATCGCGGTGTGGGGCACGGGCCGCGTGCAGAGCTTTGCCAACACCGGCTTCCCCGTCGACTTCGTCTATCCCAAGGAAGGGGCGGCCACGCTTCTGACCACCGCCTGTCCGATCGCCAAGCCCAACGCTTCGCCGCTTGCGGGAAGTTTTATCAAGATGCTGCTCGATCCAAAAATCCAGCTCGTGATGTTGAAGGATTACGGCTACGGCCCGGTATTGAAATCGCTCGTCGTTCCGCCGGAGCTCGGCAAGATGGCGCCGATCGGCGAACGCGCGGCAAAGCTGTATAACCCCGATTGGACCGTCATCAACGAGAAGCGCGAGGAGTGGACCAAGCGGTGGAATCGCGAGGTCGAGCGCTAGCGCGATGTCCTTCCTTGAGCTCGATCGCGTCGGCAAGCAGTTCGGCCCGCAAACCGTCGTCGACAATTTCAGCCTGGCGGTGGAGAGGGGCGAGTTCATCTCGTTCCTCGGCCCCTCCGGTTGTGGCAAGACCACGACGCTGCAGATGATCGCGGGCTTTCTCGAGCCGTCGCGCGGCGCGATCCGGCTCGAGGGCCGCGATATGATAAAGGTGCATCCGGCGAAACGCGGCCTCGGCATCGTGTTCCAGAGCTACGCGCTGTTTCCGCACATGACCGCAGCCGAGAACGTCGCCTTTGGTCTGGAGATGCGAAGCGTGCCCAGGGACAAACGCGCGGAGCGGGTCCGCGCGGCGCTGGCAATGGTTGGTCTCAAGGGCTTGGAGGAGCGCTATCCGCGGCGCATGTCGGGCGGACAGCAGCAGCGCGTGGCGCTGGCGCGCGCGCTGGTGATCCAGCCGAGCGTGCTGCTGCTCGACGAGCCCCTGTCGAACCTCGATGCCAAGCTGCGCGAGGAGATGCAGATCGAGCTGCGCCAGATCCAGCGCACCATCGGCACCACCACGATTCTCGTCACCCACGATCAGAACGAGGCGATGTCGCTGTCCGACCGCATCGTTGTGATGAGCCAGGGCAAGATCGAGCAGATCGGCACGCCGCAACAGACCTATGAACGGCCGGCCTCCGCCTTCGTGTCGCAGTTCCTCGGCAAGACCAACGATTTCGCCGCGACGATCGACCGGTCGGCCCAGCCTGCGCGGCTGGTCGCGGGCTCCTGGCACGCGCCGGCGCCGGTCGGCGTGACCGGTCCGGTGACGATCAGTCTCCGCCCCGAGCGGATCAGCTTTGCTGACGCTGGGCTTGCTGCGAAAATCGTCACGCGGATTTTCCAGGGCAATCACTGGCTGTTCCAATGCGAGACCGAGTGCGGACCGGCAATCGTGATCCGGCAGAATGACGGCACGCCGCAGCCTGCAGAAGGCGAGGCGGTCCGTCTTGCATGGCGCGTGGAGGACATGAGCCTGCGCGCGAGCGGAGGCGCTGCATGACCGCGGCCGCCGATACATCGCCCCAATCTACCGAGACGCGCGCGTCCTGGGCGCTGACGCTGCCTGCCTTGATGCTGTTCGTCGGCGTCCTGGTGATCCCGCTTCTCATGACCATAATGCTCTCGTTTCACGACTGGGGACAGTACAAGGGCATCGAGCCGGTCTTCATCCTCAAAAACTGGCGGGAGATCGCCAGTGATCCTTATTACGCCGAGATGTTCTGGCGGACGTTCCGCATCGCGCTGCTGGCAACGCTGATCACCGCGGTGCTCGGGGCGCCCGAGGCCTATATCCTGAACCGCATGAGCGGACGCTGGAGGGGCTTCTTTCTGCTCCTGATCCTTGGGCCCCTCCTGATCTCGGTGGTGGCGCGGACGCTCGGCTGGGCGCTGCTGTTCGGCGGCAACAACGGCCTCGTCAACAAGCTGTTGATGTCGCTCGGCCTGATCCGTTCGCCCTTACCCTTCATGTTCACCGAGACCGGTATGGTTGTTGCGCTCGCGCATGTCATGATGCCGTTCATGGTGCTGTCGGTCTGGGCCGCGCTGCAGCGTGTCGACCCGCAGATCGAGAACGCCGCGATGTCGCTCGGCGCCGGCGCCTTCACCATCATCCGCCGCATCATCCTGCCGCAGATCATGCCCGGCGTGCTGTCGGGTGCGATCATCGTGTTCTCGCTGTCGGCGAGCGCGTTCGCAACGCCCGCGATCATCGGCGGCCGCAGGCTGAAGGTCGCGGCGACGCTCGCCTATGACGAGTTCCTCAACACGCTGAACTGGCCGCTTGGTGCGGCGGTCGCCGTGCTGCTGCTGCTCGCGCTGGTGCTGATCGTCGTCGGCAGCAATGCGCTGATCGAGCGTCGCTATGCCGAGGTGTTCCGATGAGGACGAACGGCCCGCTCGCGCTCACCTTCCACGCGCTCTTCGTCGTCTTCATGCTGGCGCCGATCGTGGTGGTCTGCCTGGTCGCCTTCACGCCAGAGGGTTTTCTGTCGCTGCCGATCAACGGCTTCTCGCTGCGCTGGTTCAGGACGATCGCGAGCTATCCCGAATTCGTGCACGCTTTCTGGGTCAGCCTCGGGCTCGGCATGGTGTCGTCCTTTGTCGCGCTGCTGTTCGCGGTGCCGGCGGCGCTCGCGATTGCGCGCTACAGGTTCGCCGGCCGCGATGTGCTCGCGGCGCTGTTCCTGTCGCCTTTGATGATTCCGCATGTGGTGCTCGGCATCGCCTTCCTGCGCTTCTTCACCTCGCTCGGGTTCGGCGGCACGTTCGCGGCGCTGCTGATCGCGCATGTCATCGTCGTGTTTCCCTTCGCGCTCCGCCTGACGCTCGCGGCTGCGACCGGCATGGACCGCTCGATCGAGATGGCTGCGGTCTCGCTCGGCGCCGGCGGCTTCACCCTATTCCGCCGCGTGACCCTGCCGCTGATCCTGCCCGGCGTGATCAGCGGTTGGGCACTCGCCTTCATTCAGTCCTTCGACGACTTGACCATGACCGTCTTTCTGGCCGCACCCGGCACGGAAACGCTGCCAGTCAGGATGTTCCTCTACATCCAGGACAACATCGATCCGCTCGTGACATCAGTCTCGGCGAGCGTCATCGCAATCACAATGACTGCCCTGATCCTGCTCGACCGCTTCTACGGGCTCGATCGCGTGCTCGCCGGCAAAGGCGATCCCGGGCGATAGGAGAAGGCATGCACAGGGACTATGACGTCGCCGTCGTTGGCGGCGGACTGCTCGGCTCCGCCATTGCCTGGGGGCTCGGACGGCTCGGCAAGCGCGTTGCCGTGCTCGACGAGGGCGACATCGCCAAGCGCGCCTCGCGCGCGAACTTTGCGCTGGTGTGGGTGCAGAGCAAGGGGCTCGGCATGCCCGCCTATACCGTATGGACCGTGCGCGCATCGCAGGCCTGGCCCGGCCTCGCCGCCGAGCTGAAGGACCAGACCGGCCTCGACGTCTGCCTCCAGCAGAACGGCGGCTTTCATCTGACGCTCGGTGAGGATGAGTACGAGCAGCGCACCCAGCTCGTCACGCGCATGCATAACCAGGTCGGCGCGGCCGACTACAGGATGGAGATGCTAAGGGCATCCGAGGTGAGGAAGATGCTGCCGCTGATTGGGCCGGAGGTGTCCGGCGGCAGCTTCTGTCCATTCGACGGCCACGTCAATTCGCTGCGCACCTTCCGCGCGTTCCATACCGGCTTCAAGGCATTCGGCGTCGGCTATTTTCCGGAGCGGCCCGTTTCGGCGATCACAAGGAGCGGCGGCGGATTCCGCCTGATGACGCCGCAGGGCGAGATCCGTGCCCACAAGGTTGTGCTCGCGGCGGGCAATGCCAACCAGACGCTCGCGCCGATGGTCGGCCTCTTTGCGCCGATGGGGCCGACGCGCGGCCAGATCGTGGTGACCGAACGCACCATGCCG
This sequence comes from Bradyrhizobium sp. CB82, assembly GCF_029714405.1. Taxonomy (NCBI): domain Bacteria; kingdom Pseudomonadati; phylum Pseudomonadota; class Alphaproteobacteria; order Hyphomicrobiales; family Nitrobacteraceae; genus Bradyrhizobium; species Bradyrhizobium sp. CB82. Next base: position 3,791,927 of record NZ_CP121650.1, read on the forward strand.
TTCCTGCCGCATCCCCTGACGACGATCCGCCAGACCGACGAGGGCACGGTGATGATTGGCGACAGCAAGGAGGACGAGCTCGACGATCGTGCGCTGAAGCATCCGATCAGCGCGGTGATGGCGGACCGCGCGCTGCGGATGTTTCCGCATCTGGGGCGGCTCAACGTGGTCAGGAGCTGGGCCGGCATCCGCGTCATGCCGCAGGACGGCTTCCCGATCTATGACCAGTCTGAGACGCATCCCGGCGCCTTCGTCGCCTGCTGCCATTCCGGCGTGACGCTCGCTTCCAACCACGCTTTCGAAATCGCGCGCATGGTCGCAAGCGGTGCGCTCGAGCCGGAACTGGTCGGCGCGTTCTCGGCGCGCCGCTTCGGAAGCGAGGGCGCAGCGAACAACAGCGGCTATTAGCGACATTCAAGAAGGAGCCAAGAGGCATCCAATGTTCAGACGATCCGATCAGGACAAGCGTCCATCGTTGCAGATCTTCGTCGACGGCGTTGCCGTCGAGGCGCGCGAGGGCGACACCGTATCCACCGCACTGCTTGCCTCGGGGCGCGACGTGCGGCGGGCGACCGCGGTCAGCGGCGCGCCGCGGCTGCCCTATTGCATGATGGGCGTGTGCTTCGAGTGCCTCGTCACCATCGACGGCGTCGGCAACCGCCAGGGCTGCCTGGTGCCGGTCGCCGCGGGTATGCAGATCGAAATCCAGAAAGGCAAGAGGGAGATCGGCCGATGAACGCGGCTCCTCAGCGCGACGCCTACGACGTCGTTGTGATCGGGGCAGGGCCCGCAGGTCTTGCCGCAACGGCGACCGCGTCGGCAGCCGGCCTGTCGACGCTGCTTCTCGACGAGAACCCGGGCCCCGGCGGTCAGGTCTGGCGCGCGATTGCGTCGACGCCCGTGACGGCGCGCGACCAGCTCGGCGCCGACTATTGGGCGGGCGCCGATCTCGTGGGCGAGGTGCGAGCGAGCAAGGCCGAGATCATCCACCGCGCGACGGTCTGGAGCCTCGATCGTCATCTCGAGATCGGGATTTCTGTCGGTGGCGCGTCAGCCTTCGTCAAGGCGCGGCGCGTGATCCTAGCGACCGGCGCGCTGGAGCGGCCGTTCCCGATTCCGGGCTGGACGCTGCCGGGCGTGATGACCGCGGGCGCTGCGCAGACCATGCTGAAATCGTCGGCGTTGGTTCCCGACGGACGCACTGTCATCGCGGGGCAGGGGCCGCTGCTGTGGCTGCTCGCGGCGCAGATCCTGCGCCTCGGGGGCCGCATCGATCGCATTCTCGATACGACCGAGCGCAAGAACTATCTTGCCGCGTTGCCGCACGCCTTCGCCTTCGTGACGTCGCGTTACTTTACGAAGGGCCTTGCGATGATGCGCGAGGTGAAGGCGAAGGTGCCGGTCACGACTGGTGTCACCGAGCTTGCCGCGACCGGCGAGGGGCAGCTCGCCAGCGTGAGCTATGTCGCAGGCAGCCGTCGCGAGGCGATCCCTGCGGACCTTCTTCTGTTGCATCAGGGCGTCGTGCCCAACGTCAATCTCGCGATGGCGGCGGGCATCGAGCATCGCTGGGATGATCTGCAACTCTGCTGGTCGCCGGTGCTCGACGGCGATGGCGGCTCGTCGATCGAGGGCATCGCGATTGCCGGTGACGGCGCCGGTATCGGCGGCGCAAACGCCGCGGTGGTTCGCGGCCGGATCGCCGCGCGCGCCGCCCTCGAGGCGCTTTCGCCCGCGGCTGCTGCGAAGCTCACGTCGATGACTACGCTCAAGGCCGCGTTGGCGCAGGCCGAGCGCGGCCGCGCCTTCCTCGACACGCTGTTCCGCCCGGCGCGGCAATTCCGCATTCCCGCGGATGACACCATCGTCTGCCGCTGCGAGGAGGTGACGGCCAGGGATATCGTCGATGCCGTCGCGATCGGCGCGACGGGTCCGAACCAACTCAAGGCCTATCGCCGCACGGGCATGGGCCCCTGCCAGGGTCGCCTGTGCGGTCTCACCGTCACCGAGCTGATGGCCGAGGCGCGGGGCAAGACCCCGCAGGAGATCGGCTACTACCGGCTGCGCGCACCGGTGAAGCCGATCACGCTGGCCGAGCTCGCGGCGATGCCGAAGACGGAAGACGACGTCAAGGCGGTGGTGCGCGGATGACCAGGCTTGCGGATGCCATCATCGTGGGTGGCGGCATCCACGGATGCTCGACGGCGCTGCACCTGTCGCTCGCCGGCATGAAGCCGGTGCTGATCGAGAAGGACTATGCCGGCCGCCACGCCTCCGGCGTCAATGCCGGCGGCGTGCGCCAGCTCGCGCGTGACGTCGCCGAGATCCCGCTCTCGATCCGCTCGATGGGGATCTGGGAGCGGATCGAAGAGCTGCTCGACGATGATTGCAGCTTTGAGAGTCACGGCCAGGTTCTGGTCGCGGAGGACGAGACCGAGCTTGCGGCATACCGCGCGCGCGTCGCCGAGCTGAACGCGCTGGGCTTCACCCATGAGGAGCTGATCGACGGCGCAGAGCTGCGGCGGCTGGTGCCTGCGGTGGCTGACACCTGTCCCGGCGGCGTGGTCTCGCGCCGCGATGGAGCCGCCAATCCCGCCCAGACGACGACGGCGTTCCGGCGCAAGGCGGAGCAGCTCGGCGCCACGGTCCGCGAGGGCGTGGCGGCAAGCAATGTGCGCCGCGAGGGCGCTCTTTGGCGCGTCGATGTCGGCGCCGACACCTATGCCGCACCCGTGCTGGTCAACGCCGCCGGCGCGTGGGCGGGGCGCATCGCCGCCGCGCTCGGCGAGCCGGTGCCGGTCGATACGGTGGCGCCGATGCTGATGATCACCTCGCGCGTGCCGCATTTCATCGATCCCGTGGTGATCCTGCGCGGCCGCAAGCTGTCCTTCAAGCAGTTCAAGAACGGCACCGTGCTGATCGGCGGCGGCCATCTGGCAACGGCGGACCAGGACCGCAACGAGACGGTGCTGGACTGGCAGAGCCTTGCGATCAGCGCCGGCACCGTGTTCGAGCTGTTTCCGGTCATGCGCGACGCCACCATCATGCGCGCCTGGGCCGGTATCGAGGCGAAGACAAAGGATGATCTGCCCGTGCTGGGTCCGAGCGGCCGCCATGCCGGGCTCTATCACCAGTTCGGCTTCTCACTGCATGGCTTCCAGCTCGGCCCCGGCGCCGGCGCCGTCATGGCGGAGTTGATCGTGGGTGGCGGCACACAGACCCGGATCGGCGATCTCAGCATCGACCGTTTCCGTTCCTCCACCCCCAAAGCTGGATGAATGGTTGAATCGATGCCGAGATTCACCTCTCCCTGCTGGGGAGAGGTGTCCCCATGCGACTGATCGTACTTAATCTCATCACACTTTAGAACGAACAAGAGGACGTCATGACCATCACCCGCAACATCCGCACGCCGATCATGCACCGCGCCGTGGAGGCCAACGGCTTCGTCTTCGTCGGCGGCACGATCGCCGACGACACCAGCGTGTCGATGGCCGAGCAGACCCGCAACATCCTCGGCAAGATCGCAGGCTATCTGAGGGAGGCGGGGACCGATGCGTCGCGCGTCGTCAGCGCCTCGATCTTCGTGACCGATCTTTCCAAGAAGAAGGAGATGGATGCGGTCTGGACCGAGTTCTTTGGCGACAATCTGCCGACGCGCGCCACGGTTGGTGTCGCCGATCTCGGTGGCAGCGCCCTGATCGAGGTCGTCGTCACCGCGCTCAAGGGCTGAGGGTCAGTCCCCAGCCATCATCTCGCTCACCATCGGGATCACCCTGCTGCCGTAGAGCTCGATGCTTCGCATCAGCTTGTCATGGGGCAGGGGACCCGCGGAATATTTGAGCTGGAAGCGCGAGATGCCGAGCGCCTTCGCGGTCGCGGCGATCTTGCGCGCGACCGTCTCGGGCGAGCCGACATAGAGCGAGCCGTGATCGGCCTCGTGCACGAACTCGTCGCGGCCCATTGGCGGCCAGCCGCGCTCCCTGCCGATGCGATCGCGCATGGTCTTGTAGTCCGCCCACAGCTCCTCGCGCGCCTGCGCGTCGGTCTCGGCGACGTAGCCAGGCGAATGCACTCCGATCGGCTTCACCGCGCGGTCGAATTCCTTGTAGGCGCGGTGATAGAGATCGACGTAGGGCGAAAAGCGCTTGGGATCGCCGCCGATGATCGCGAGCATCAAGGGCAGATCGTAATGCGCGGCGCGCACCACCGATTCCGGGCTGCCCCCGACGCCGATCCAGGTCTTGAGTTGGCCGTGCTCGACCGGCGGATAGACGAGCTGGTTCTTCAGCGGCGGTCGCAGCTTGCCTTCCCAGGTCACCGGCTTCTGGGACAGAAGTGCGGTGAACAGGTCGAGCTTTTCCTCGAACAACTCCTCGTAACGGCGCAGGTCGAAGCCGAACAGCGGGAAGGATTCCGTGAACGAGCCGCGCCCGAGGATCACCTCGGCGCGACCGTTCGAAAGCGCGTCCAGCGTCGCAAAGCGCTGGAACACGCGGATGGGGTCGTCCGAGGAGAGCACCGTCACGGCGGATCCGAGATGGATGCGCTTGGTGCGGGCCGCGATCGCCGCGAGCGCGACTTCCGGCGATGAGATCACGAAATCGGCGCGGTGATGCTCGCCGAGGCCGATGAAGTCGATGCCGAGCTCGTCCGCCAGCACCGCCTCCTCGACGACGTTGCGGATCACCTGCGCGTGCGGCAGCGGCGTGCCGCTTGCGTCCTTGGTGACGTCGCCAAAAGTATCCAGTCCGAATTCGAGCGGTGCAGTCATTGATCAGGTCTCTGTGGGGAGAAGCCGGTCATCTAGTCGCCGGCCGCGCTATCACAAGACTGCTTTCCGGAAATGCACGGTTTCCGATTCTTCATCGTGCCGACGCCCGGTTCGCTCAATCTGTCTTCGCGAACATCCCGACCAGGGTCTCACGCAGCCATCGCTGCGCGGGCACGGTTTCGTTGCGCTGGTGCCGAAGCGCTCGCATCAAGGCACGAATTTTTCCATCATGGCCTCGGGGGCGCGCGCCTGGAGAACGCGGCGCTTCAACTGCTTCAACTCCTTGATTTCGGCGACGATGGCGTCGACTGCCCTCTTCTGCTGCTGGCGCAGGGTGCGCTGGTCCTTGACGGGAAGGGGCCTCTTGCCCTTCGTCGTCTGGATCACTTCGCGTGCGAGCTTCCGCAGCGCGTCGAGCTCCGCCTTGATCGCGTTCCTTCCTGCTGTCGTCATCTCCATGCTCCCTTGGAATTCGTGCGGCTTCGTGCGCGTGTCCCGCACTAGCGCCACATGCCCCGCATCCTGGCTCCGATATCGATCTTCGGCCCCTGCGCCGCGGTCCGTGCCGTACCGGCTTCTGCCTTCGGCCAGGTCGTCCGCTCGAACAGCGGCACCAGTGCTTCCGGAATGAAGCGGGTGCGCGAGGCATAGACATGCCGGTCGCCCGAGGCAGCCTGACCGTGGGTGAAAAAACGCTGCGGCACGATCAAATGCAAGTCGTCCTTGGCACGGGTCATCGCGACGTAAAGCAGGCGGCGCTCCTCCTCGAGCTCAGCGCTCGTGCCGGCGCCGAGGTCGGACGGCATGCAGCCGTCGACGACGTTGAGCAGGAACACCGACTTCCACTCCTGGCCCTTGGCGGAGTGGATGGTGGAGAGGATCAGATAGTCCTCGTCGAGCAGGGGAACGCCGGCCTGGTCGGACGTCGCATCCGGCGGATCGAGCGTGAGCTCGGTGAGGAATTTTTCGCGCGAGACATAGCCGCTCGCGATCTGCTCGAGCTGCACGAGATCGGCGCGGCGCGTCTCGGCATCCTCGTGGATGCGATCGAGATGTGGCTCGTACCAGAGGCGCGCGCGCTCGAGATCGGCCGGCCATTCGGAATAACTGAGGTTCTCGACCGTGCGGATGAAGGCGGTCCAGTCGTCGCCGGTGCGCGGCGGCGCGGGAAGCTTGCAGAGCGCGGCAAGCGGCGAGGGGCTCTCCGCCATGTAGTCGAGCACGCGCTGCGCGGTTGCAGGTCCCACACCGGGCAACAGATGCAGGATGCGAAAGCCCGCGACGCGGTCGCGCGGGTTCTCGATGAAGCGCAGCAGCGCCAGCATGTCCTTGACGTGCGCGGCGTCGAGGAACTTCAGCCCGCCGAACTTGACGAAGGGGATGTTGCGGCGGGTCAACTCGATTTCCAGCGGGCCCGAGTGCGAGGAAGTGCGGAACAGCACCGCCTGATGCTTGAGCCGCGAGCCCTGTTCGCGATTGGCCAGGACCTGCTCGACGATGTAGCGCGCCTGCTCGGCCTCGTCGCGCGCGGCGACGAGCTGCGGCTTGTGCGAAGAGGTGCGGTCGGTCCAGAGATTCTTGGTGAAGCGCTCACGGGCAAGGCCGATCACGCCATTGGCGGCCGCCAGCACTGCTTGCGTCGAGCGGTAGTTGCGGTCCAGCGTAATGATCTCGGCCCGCGGCGAAAAACTTTGCGGGAACTCGAGGATGTTGCGTACGGTGGCGGCGCGGAAGGAATAGATCGACTGCGCATCGTCGCCGACCACGGTGAGGCCGCGGCCTTCCGGCTTCAGCGCCAGAAGGATCGTGGATTGCAGGCGGTTGGTGTCCTGGTATTCGTCGACCAGCACGTGATCGAAGCGGCCGCCGATCTCCTCGGCGATCAGCGCGTCGCTCATCATCTGCGCCCAGTAGAGCAGGAGGTCATCATAGTCGAGCACGTGCTGCGTCTGCTTGGCCTCGACATAGGCCGCAAACAGCCGCTTCAGTTCGGAAGCCCAGCCCGCGCACCACGGATAATGCTGGCCGAGCACCTTCTCGATCTCCATCTCGGCATTGACGCAGCGCGAATAGATTGACAGGCAGGTGCCCTTCGCGGGAAAGCGGCTTTCGGTCCGCGACAATCCGCAGTCGTGCCGGACCAGATTCATCAGATCGGCAGAATCCTCGCGGTCGTGGATGGTGAAGGCGGGATCGACGCCGATCCGCTCGGCATACTCGCGCAGGAGCCGCGCGCCGATGCCGTGGAAGGTGCCGGCCCAGCTCAAGGCGTCGCGCATGATCGCGGCGTTGTTCTCGCCCAGCACTTTTCTGGCGATACGCTCCACGCGGGCCGCCATCTCGGCGGCGGCGCGGCGCGAAAACGTCATCAGCAGGATCCGGCGCGGGTCGGTGCCCGCGACGATCAGATGCGCGACCCGGTGGGCGAGCGTGTTGGTCTTGCCGGAGCCGGCTCCGGCAATGACGAGGAGGGGGCCGCCGACGGTGCTGCCATCAGCCACGCCATGCTCGACGGCGCGGCGCTGCTCGGCATTCAGCGTGTCCAGATATGTCGCAGCCGCCACGAATCGCCCCGGTGAAAGCCGCAGATTCCGCGATCCCGCGGCGATCTGCAATGCGGCTGGACGGGGCGCGCTTTAGGATTTAGGGGACAGGTCGGGACCAAAGTTCCAGTCCCGAGAGGGGTGCGCAGATGACCGACGTCACGATCGGCGTGGTGGCTGGTGTTCGGCGGCTGGCGCCATGAATTCGGTACGGCGCTGTTTCCGCTCGTCGTATTCCTGCCGGGCACGGCGGTGGCGGCGGTCGTGCCGCAATACGCTACCTATGTCTGGTTTCTCGCTTTCGGGGCACTTCTGATCCGCCGCCTCGCCGGCGCGCCGACAGTCAGCGGCGCATAGAGGCGGCCTGCTCGCTCAACTCTCCGCCCCTGTCGCACCAAACCCATCGGCCGGCACGAAAAGCTTGATCGGACGGATCTCGTAGACGGCACTCGGATTGGCCTCGCGCAGATTCCGCGCGGCGGCGATGGCGCCGGCTTCATCGGGGAAATCCATGATGTAGAAACCGAGCAGCTGCTCCTTGGTTTCGGCAAAGGGCCCGTCCAGAACCACGCCCGCGCCGGGGCCGCGCAGCGTGCGCGCCTTCCTGGTCTCGTCGAGCCGTGCCGCCGGCCCGAAATGTCCTTTGGCTTTCAATGGGTCTTGGACCTCGCGAAGCTTCGCCATGACGGCGGCATCCTCCTCATTCGTCCAGGACATGACCTCGCTTTCCACGTGATAGGCCAGGATGGCGTAGAGCATCGTCACCTCACTTGTTTGCATCTTTGCCGGTTCTAGGACGTATGACGGCCGATGAATACGACAATCGCCGATCAGGAAATATTGCGTGATCGCGCGGGCAACGAAATCGTCCTGAAGCCCGATTGTCCGGCCTGGCATGTTCACCGTGCTCGCTGGCAACTATTCCTGCCAGGCGGCGCTCGCCTAGGTCGTCGGCATGCCAGTCGCGGTGCACGAGCGGTATCGCGCGCTTCAAGTGTCCTCAGCGGTCAGGACTCGCTCAGGACCTGCTTGACGAGCTGCTCGCGCAATCTGGCGAGCTCGCCGCTTGCAGTCATCTCCTCGATCACCGTTCCGACCTTCGGCACGAGGTCGCGGTGGCGCTCGTGCAGATAGTGGTAGATGTCGATCCGCTCGAGCGGTGGCGAAAGCGGATGGACCCGCGCCTGGAGGTTCAGCTTGCGCACCGCGACGAGGCCGCTGAACAGGTCGGTGACGATCAGGTCGAAGCGGTCGGCGTCCAGCATCCGGATCAAGCTCTCCAGGTTCGTGGTCGCAGTGACGCGGCCAAATCCACGCGTGCCGTTCTCCGAGGAGCCGACTCCACGCACGATGCCGACGCTGTAGTCCTTGATCGAATCCCAGCCGGCGACGTCAAAACGAAACTTGGTCGCGAACACCGCTGGCTCGATGTAGTTGATCGCGGGCGTGACGCGGACCAGCGTCGGATAGTCATTGGAGAGCGTTCCGATGCGCTGAATCTCGCCATCGATCTCGCCTGCGCTCGAGAGCGCGAGCGCCCGTTTGCCGGGCACGTCCTCGAATTCGAGCTTGATGTTCAGCCGCGCATAGACCACGCGCAGCATCTCGCCGCCGACATACTGGTCGGGGATGTTGGCGATCCGCGCCAGCCGGATGACGGACTGGGCCTGCGACGGGTGGGCGAACAGCAGCAGCAGCGCGCCGACAAGACCTATCCGCCACATGACGCGTCTCCCGCTCACCTCTGCTACCACTGGATTCAGGAATCGGTACGATCTACCGCGGATGGTGATTGTGCCCCCGCGAATCACGGCGGCCATCGGCCGACCGGAACGCGACTCCGCACTTTCACTGATGTCATTTTAGCACGCACGGTGCTAATTTGTGCGGGCCTCCTGCGGCTGGGCGTAAAAATTGACCCCCACAGACGATGAATCGTCCAGGAAATGGCAGGGAGGCTGCGCGAGCGGGTCTGGTCTTCCAGGGGAGGCTGAACTGTCGAACTGCGGAAGGCCACCGCGGGTCGACGCAGGATTTGCCGCCATCTCGGGGGAGTGGTGCATGGGAAACGCAGGTAAGCACGATCCCAATCGCTGCCGCGCGATAGCGCCGGCGGCTGCGAATGAGGATCTGCCGCGAATCGGGGTGCCGATCGGTGCTCCGCTGCCGCGCGTCTTCTCCTGGTTTCGCAGCGGCATCGGTCTGCGCCTGCTCGCCGCCGTGCTCCTGTTCTCCTCGATCGTGACGCTGACGCTGACTACGCTTCAGCTCTATCTGGACTACGACCGCGAGGTCGGTCTCATCGAGACGCGACTCAACGAGATCGGCCGCAGCTATCTCGGCAGCCTCGGCGAGAGCCTGTGGAGTCTCGACAGGAACCAGCTCGAGCTGCAGCTCAACGGCATTCTTCGGCTGCCCGACATTCAGGCCGTCGAGATTCGCGAATTCGCCGATCGTCCAGAGCCGATGCGCGTTGCGGTCGGCGACAGCGGCGGCCGCTCGGTGGTGGCGCGCGACTATCCCATCGACTACGTCACGCAAGGCGAGAAGCACAGGATCGGCACGCTGCATGTCGAGGCGACGCTGACCGATGTCTACAAGCAATTGGTGAACCGAGCCCTGATCATCCTGGCAAGCCAGGCGGCCAAGACGTTTCTCGTCTCCCTCTTCATCATCTACATGTTCCATCTGCTGGTGACCAGGCACCTCGTCGCCATCGCCGAGTTCGTGAGCAAATACACGCTGATGCGGCCGCAGCCGCCGTTGCACCTGGAGCGCGGACCGTCGCACGAGATCGACGAGCTCGACAAGGTGATCGACGCATTCAACGCCATGAGCTCGAACCTGCAGCGAGCGTATGGCGATCTGCGGCTCGCCAATTCCAATCTCGAGCGCGATCTCCAGGTCCGGCGCCATGCCGAGGCCGATGCGCGGCGCAGCGAGCAGCGTTTCCGCGATTATGCGGAAACGGCGTCCGACTGGTTCTGGGAGACTGGGCCGGATCACGTATTCACCTACATTTCGGATCGCGCGGGCGCCTTCGGGGTGCAGCCCGATCGCGCAATCGGCAGGCGGCGTCCTGATGGTGCAGTCGATCTGGAGACCGAGCCGCAGAAATGGCGCGACCACATGGCGGCACTGGAGCGCCATGAGCCGTTCCGCAAGTTCGAGTATCGCGGCCGCGATGCCGCCGGACGTATCAGACACTTCAGCGTCAACGGCCGGCCGGTGTTCGACGCTGACGGCCGCTTCCTGGGCTATCGCGGCTCGACCACCGACCTCACCGACCAGCACGAGACCGAGGAGCGGCTGCGGCAATCGCAGAAGATGGACGCGATCGGCCAGCTCACCGGCGGCGTCGCGCATGATTTCAACAACGTGCTGACGGTCATCACTGGAACCATCGAGATCCTTCAGGAGGGCCTCAGCGACAAGCCGCAGCTTGCCGCTATCGCGCAGCTGATCGACGACGCGGCGACGCGCGGCGCCGAGATCACCAATCAGCTCCTGACCTTCGCGCGGCGCCAGCCGCTCGACCCGCGGGAGATCGACGTCAACGGCCTCGTGGTCGAGACCGCGCGTCTGCTCAAGCCGATCCTCGGCGAGCACATCGAGATCGACGCCGAGCTCGCCGACGATGCGTGGTTCGCGATGGCCGATCCGTCACAGCTTTCCTCGGCGATCGTCAATCTCGCCGTCAACGCGCGTGACGCCATGCCGGGCGGCGGCAAGCTCACGCTTCAGACCGCCAATCGCGTGCTCGACGGCGCGGGCGAGTCCGGCGATCGCGAGATGGAGCCGGGCGAGTTCGTGATGATCGCAGTGGCCGATACCGGCCATGGCATCCCCGCCGACATCCGCGACCGCGTGTTCGAGCCGTTCTTCACCACCAAGGGCGTCGGCCGCGGCACTGGGCTCGGGCTCAGCATGGTCTACGGCTTCGCCAAGCAGACCGGCGGCACGGTCGTGATCGAGAGCGAGGAAGGTCGCGGCACGGTTGTGAGACTATTCCTGCCGCGCTCGATCGGCCGGACGGCGAGCCAGGCCGGACCCGTGGTCGCGCCCAGCCTGGCGCGCGGGCACGAGACGATTCTGGTTGTCGAGGACGACCCGCTGGTGCAGGGCTATGTGATCGCCCAGCTCGGCAGTCTCGGCTATCGGACGCTGGTTGCCGGCGATGGTGCGGCCGCGCTCGCGCTCGTGGGGCAGGACGTCAAGTTCGATCTCTTGTTCACCGACATCATCATGCCCGGCGGCATGAACGGACGCGATTTGGCCGAGGCGATCCGCGAGCGCCGTCCGAATGTGAGGGTGCTCTACACCTCGGGCTATACCGACGACGCCATCGTGCATGAGGGTCATCTCGATCCCGGCGTGGCGCTGTTGAGAAAACCGTACCGGAAGTCGGAGCTGTCGCAAAAGGTCCGCGACGTGCTGACCGGCAACCTGCCGTAGTGATCGTGCGGGTAGCGCAAAAGACCAGGATGTGCGCAAGAAAGACAAAGGCGCGGCGGGAAAGACCCCGTCGCGCCCGATCTGTTGTCTCGCTGGTCCAGGGCTGAGAGCGCCCCGTTGCCAGGCTTCACGTCAAAGCCTAGCGGGCGATCCCAGCGAGGTGACAGCGCTTGAGATAAGACACTGGATCACCTCCTTTCGTTGGTTTCGGGAGATTCAATATAGGTCGAGATCGCGCGGCTGTTAAGGGGCGGAATTTTTGCCACCGTTCTGGAATAAATCTCCGCCTCTGATGATCTCGTCGCGCGTGGTCAGTCGTGGCCGTCGTCCACTGCGGCGAGAGCCGCGCCATCCGTTTCGGCAAATCCGGCCTGCAAGACCTCCTCGCGCTTGTGGCGCAGGTGAGCGCGCAGGATGTGGGAGAGGCCAGTGCCGTCGCGCCGCTGCAAGGCATTGAGGATCGCTTCGTGCTCCCTGACGGCGAGGGCCCAGCGCAGCGGCGTCATCGGCGTGACGTAGCGGGCGCGGCGAATGCGCGCCGTCACTGAATTGTAGAGGCTTGCGAGCACGGGATTGCCGGCGGCGGTGACGATCGCTTCGTGGATGGCGCGATTGCAGCGGTAATACTGGATTAGATCGCCGTCGCGATAGTGCTGCGCCATCGCGGTTTGCGCGGCGGCAATCTCCTCGATCTCGTCCTCCGTAATGCGCTCGCAGGCGAGTTCGCCGGCAAGCGCCTCGAGGCCCTGGCAGACCTCGAAGAGGTCGCGCATGTCCTTGTCGGTCAGCTTGGCCGCGCGCGAGCCGCGATGGGGCAGCAATTGCACGAGGCCTTCGGCGGCGAGCACCTTGAGCGCCTCGCGCAGCGGCGTGCGCGAGATCTGGAGCCGCTCGCACAGCTCGCGCTCGGGAATCCGTGCGCCCGGCGGGATTTCGCCGTCGAGCAGGATGGCGCGGATGCGGCTGACGACGTCCTCATGAAGCATGGGACAAGGCTCGATTTTGCATGCAAAAATGAGTTTATAGCCCCAAGCATGGAAGTTCCAGCTTGAAAATCCAAAATTTTGCATTCAAAAATGCAAAAAACAGAGGGGACGTGAGGAAATGGACCGACAGGTCGCGGAGGCGGAAGACCTCGTTTTCGATCGTGAGGACGGCATCGGGCGGATCACTTTCAACCGCCCGCAGGCGCGCAATGCCTTCACCTTCGCCATGTATGAGCGGCTCGCCGCCATTTGCGAACAGGCCAGCAGCGATCATTCCCTCAAGGTTCTGGTGCTGCGCGGTGCGGGCGACAAGGCCTTCGCCTCGGGCACGGACATCAATCAGTTCCGTGAATTCAGGACACCGCAGGACGCGCTCGACTACGAGAACCGGATCGATCGCGTGCTCACCACGCTCGAGCAATGCCGGGTACCGACGATCGCGGCGATCAACGGCTTCTGCACCGGCGGAGGGGCGGGGATCGCCGCGGCCTGCGATCTGCGCATCGGCACGACGAGCGCGCGTATCGGATTTCCCATCGCGCGGACGCTCGGCAATTGCCTGTCGATGTCGAATGTCAGCCGTCTCACCGCGCTCATTGGGGCCGCGCGCGTCAAGGATCTGATCTTCACCGCGCGCCTCGTTGACGCCGCCGAGGCCGCAAGCGTCGGCCTGCTCAGCGAGGTCGTTGAGGACGTTGCGGCACTCGACAAGCGTGTCGACGAGGTCGCCCGCCTCGTCGCCAGCCACGCGCCGCTGACGCTGAATGCGACCAAGCAGGCGGTGGCCCGCCTGCAAAGGCGGCTGACGCGGGAGGAGGGCGAAGACCTCATTCTGACGTGCTACACGAGCCAGGATTTTCGCGAAGGGCTCGATGCTTTCCTCAACAAGCGCGCCCCGCAATGGCGCGGCCAATAGGACGAGCCGATGAAGAAGGACCAATCGCACGCCACCGCTCGCCCCACGGGACCGCTTGCCGGCCTCAGGGTCATCGATCTCACCCATGTCATGGCCGGGCCGACCTGCACCTTGATGCTCGCCGACATGGGCGCCGACGTCATCAAGATCGAGAAATGGCCGAACGGCGATGACACCCGCCATTCGGTACCGCCGAAGATCGGCGAGGAGGCCGCCTCCTTCCTGATGATGAACCGCAACAAGCGCGGCATCGTGCTGGATCTGAAGACTGCCGGCGGCAAGGAGGTGCTGCGACGGCTGATCGCAAGCGCGGACGTGCTGGTCGAGAATTTCGCGCCGGGCGCGATGGAGCGCCTCGGCTTCGGCTACGAGGAATTGCACAGGGAGTTTCCATCGCTGATCTATTGCTCGCTGTCGGGCTTTGGCCGCACCGGCCCTTACAAGCACCGTCGTGGCTTCGATCTCGTCGCGCAGGCGATGAGCGGCATCATGAGTTTTACGGGCGAGCGTCCCGACGGTCCGCCGGTGAAATGCGGCCCGCCGCTGTCCGATATCACCGCCGGCCTGCTCGCGAGCATGGGCATCCTTGCGGCGTACGCGCATCGCCTGAAGACCGGCGAAGGGCAGTGGGTCGAGACCTCGCTCTATGAAGCAGCCCTGGTGCAGACCTATTGGCAATCGACGATCGCGCTGGCCGCGGGTACGTCGCCGCGCGCGATGGGCTCGGCGCATCCGCTCAACGCGCCCTATCAGGCCTTTGAAGCTTCGGACGGCTGGCTCGTGGTTGGCGGCGCCAACAAGAAGCATTGGCTGTTGATGCTGGAGGCGCTCGGCGCGAGCGAACTCGCCGCCGATCCGCGCTTCATCACCGGCGCCGATCGCATGGCGCATCTGAAGGAGCTCGAGGCGGTCTTGAGCGAGCGTTTCCGCACCAGGACGCGGGCGCATTGGCTCGCGGCGCTGGATGAGAAGGGCGTGCCGTGCGGACCCGTGCACGACATGCTGGAGGCCTTGAGCGATCCGCAGACGCTGGCGCGCGAGATGGTCGTCGAGGTCGAGCATTCGACGCTCGGTCCCGTGAAGACCATCGGGCTGCCCGTCAAATTCTCCGAGACGCCCGGCGGGGTTCGTTCCGGCGCCCCCGTCTATGGCGAGCATACGCGCGAGGTGCTGCTGGAATACGGCTTCGATGAAGCGCAGATCGAAGCGCTCGAAAAGCAGGGCGCAATTGTTTCGGCGTCCACGCAGCGCGAGGAACGAGTCGCCTGACCGGGCGTCGATACGACGGACAAGAACAACAGACAAAAAACAAAAATCAGCTGGAGGACTTCATGCGTAGCACGTCAACACTTCTGCTTTCCGCAGCCGCGGTCGTCCTCGCCGGCACGATGCCGGCGTTTGCGGCTTGGCAACCGCAGAAGCCGATCGAGTTCGTCGCCACGGCCGGGCCGGGTGGCGGCACCGACAATCTGGCGCGCGCGGTGCAGAACATCATCACCAAATACAAGTTGACGGAGCAGCCGATCGTCGTCGTCAACAAGGGCGGCGGCAGCGGCGCCGAAGGCTATGTCTATGGCAAGGCCTCCGCAGGCGATCCCTACAAGGTCATCTTCGGCACGTCGAACGCCTGGCAACAGCCGCTCGTCTCCAAGGTTGCCTTCAACTACACCGATCTCACGCCGATCGCGGCCATGGCGCAGGACGAGTTCTTGCTCTGGGTCAAACAGGATGCGCCCTACAAGACGGCGGGCGACTATCTGAAGGCGGCGGCATCGAACGAATTCAAGATGGGGGGCGCGCAGTCGAAGGACACCGACGAGGTGTTGACCCGCATGATCGAGAAGGCCGGTCATGTCAAACTGACTTATATCCCCTTCAAGAGCGGCGCCGAGGCCGCTGTGCAGCTCGCCGGCGGGCACATCGATTCCCACGTCAACAATCCCAGCGAAAGCCTCGGGCAATGGCGCGGCGGAACGCAGCGCCCGCTCTGCGCCTTCAGCCCGAAGCGGCTGCCGCAGGGCCCGAAGATCACAGCGACCGAAGGCTGGAGCGACGTTCCGACCTGCGTCGAGCAGGGCCTCGACATCAAGCAGTATGAGCAGCCGCGCACGGTCTGGCTGCCCGGCAAGGTCACGCCGGACCAGGCCGCGTTCTATGTCGACCTCATGAAGAAGGTGCAGGCGACGGCGGAATGGAAGGATTACATCGAGAAGACCTCCCAGGTCGACACCTTCCTGACCGGCGCGGACTTCGACAGGTTCATCAGGGAGGATCTGGAACACCTCAAGCAGGTTGCGAGCGAGCAGGGCTGGCTCATCAAGTGAGGCATCGAAGCATGATGCGTCTCGCGCCGAAGAGAAGACATCGATGATATCGCGCCGGGCTCTCGAAGTGTCGACCGCTATCCTCACCGGCAGCTTTGGCGTCGCGGTGGTCGTCTCCAGCCTCGACAACGGCATCGGATGGTCGAGCGCGGGCGTGGACGCCGGCACGTTCCCGTTCCTGACCGGAATCATCATCGTCCTCGGCAGCCTCTACAATCTCGCGCGTGGCGCGCTGCCGGGCGTGACGCTCGCGAGCGTTCCCGTCGCGATCACACCGACCGAGCTGCGCCGGCTCGCAAGCCTGTTCGTGCCGGCCGCGATTTTCGTTGCGGTGATCCCGCTGCTCGGGATGTATCTCGCCTCGGCTGCTTATATCTTCGCGGTGCTCGCGATCCCCAGACATCAGTCCGCGCCGCGTGCGCTCGCCATGGCGGCGACGACATCGCTGGCGCTCTACGCGGTGTTCGAGCGCATGTTCCAGGTGACGCTGCCGCACGGCGCGCTCGCCACGGCGTTCGGGTTCTGACGGAGAGGACGATGGACAATCTCGGGGAACTCCTGCACGGCTTCACCATCGCGGTCACGGTGCCGCATCTGGTGCTGATGGTGATCGGCGTGCTGCTCGGCATTCTCGTCGGCGTGCTGCCGGGGCTCGGCGCGCCGAACGGCGTGTCGCTGCTCTTGCCGCTGACCTTCGGCATGCAACCGGTATCCGCCATCATCCTGCTTTCAAGCATGTATTGGGGCGCGCTGTTCGGCGGCTCCGTCACCTCGATCCTGTTCAACATCCCCGGGGAGCCGTCGTCGGTCGCAACCACCTTCGACGGTTATCCGATGGCGCGCGACGGCCGGCCCACGACGGCGCTCGCCACCGCCTTCGGCTCGGCCGCGTTCGGTGCGCTGGTCGGCGTCATCCTGATCACCTTTCTCGCCTCATGGGTGGCGCAGGTCGCGCTCGCCTTCGGGCCGCCGGAATATTTCGCGGTCTATTTCCTCGCCTTTGCGAGCTTCGTCGGCATGGGCGGTGCGGCGCCGATCAAGACCGTCGTGGCGCTGGCGATCGGCTTTGCGATCGCCGCGATCGGCATCGATACCGTCTCGGGCAGCGTGCGCCTCACCATGGGTGTCGACGAACTCGTCAAGGGCGTGAGCTTCGTGGTTGCGGTGATGGGCCTGTTCGGCATCGGCGAGCTCCTGGTCGCGGTCGAAGAGGAGGTTCATGCCCGCGCAGTCTCTTCCAAGATCGATTGGGGCGAGGTGTTTCGCGCGGTGGCGCGGCTGCCGCGGCATGGTATTGCGCTGCTGCGCAGTGCTGCGATCGGATGCTGGATGGGAATCACGCCGGGCGGTCCGACCGCGGCGTCCTTCATGAGCTACGGCATCGCCCGGCGCTTCTCGCGCCGTGGCCGTCACTTCGGTACCGGCGAGGTCGAAGGCATCATCTCGCCGGAGACCGCCGATCACGCCGCCGGCACCAGCGCACTGTTGCCGATGCTCTCGCTCGGCATTCCCGGCTCGGCCACCGCGGCCGTGATGATGGGCGGCCTGATGATCTGGGGGCTCAATCCCGGCCCGATGCTGTTCGTCGACCAGAAGGATTTCGTCTGGGGCCTGATCGCCTCGATGTATGTCGGCAACATCGTCGCCGTCGCGCTGGTACTGTTCACCGTGCCGGTGTTCGCCGCCCTGATGCGGATTCCCTTCGTCGTGATCGCGCCGCTGATCGTGATCATCTGCGTCGTCGGCGCCTACTCGGTATCGAACTCCTATCTCGACGTGGTCATGATGCTCGGCTTCGGCATCGTCGGCTATCTCTTCAAGAAGCTGTTCTATCCCTTGGCTCCGCTGGTGCTCGCGATCGTCATCGGCGACAAGGCGGAGGACGCGTTCCGGCAGTCGATGCTGATGTCCAAGGGATCGCTCGGAATCTTCTTTGCCAACCGGCTGGTCACGTGCCTGGTGGTGGCCGGCATCGCGCTGTTGCTGCTTCCGCTTGTGCTGCAGCTCACGCGGCGCAAGCCCACGTCATCAGCCGCCGAGACGACAAGCCAGGAGAAGGTGATCATATGACCGCAAAGCCGCTCATTGCTCTCGCAATGGGAGACCCCGCCGGCATCAGCCCGGAGCTGACCGCCAAGCTCGTTGCGCTCGACGACATCCGCGCCCGTGCCCGGCTCGTCGTGATCGGCGACCGCCGCATTTTCGACGAAGGCGCGCGCGTCGCCGGCGTTGCTCCAGAGCTGACGACGGTGCAGCAGGGGACTGACCTTCGCGCTGCGGGGGCCGACGCGCTGTTTGTCGATCTCGGCCATCTCGATCCCGCGGAGGTTGAACGCGGCGTTGCGGGCCTTGCCGGCGGCACCTTCGCGCTGGCGAACTACCGCCACGCGCTCGAGCTTGGTCGCGACGGCCGCGTCGATGCCGTTTGCTTCACCCCGTTCAACAAGCAGGCGATGCGGCTTGCGCGCGCCGACTACGACGACGAGATCGCGTTCTCCGCCGAGGTCGCCGGGCTCAAGTCCGCGGCCAGCGAGTTCAACGTGCTGGGCGAGCTCTGGAATGCGCGGGTCACTTCGCATATCCCACTGAAGGACGTCGCCGCGCGATTGTCCTGCGAGCGCATCCATCGTGCGCTGAAGCTGACCGACAGCTGCATGCGCAACGCCGGCTTTGCGCGGCCGCGCATTGCGGTCGCCGGTCTCAATCCGCACGCCGGCGACGGCGGCAATTTCGGACGCGAGGAGATCGACATCATCGCGCCCGCGGTCGAAGCCGGCCAGCGCGATGGGCTCGCCGCCGAAGGGCCGTTCCCGGCCGACACCGTGTTTCTGCGCGCGAAGAACGGCGCCTTCGATGCGGTGCTGACGATGTATCACGACCAGGGGCAGATCGCGATGAAGCTGATGGGCTTCGATCGCGGCGTGACCCTGCTCGGCGGCTTTCCGTTTCCGATCTGCACGCCCGCGCACGGCACTGCCTACGACATCGCAGGCCAGGGGATCGCGTCCACTGGCGCCAGCCGCGCCGCGCTTCTGCTCGCCGCGGGGATGGCCGGCCGTCGCGGCAGCGCGGAGGAGGTGCGGGCCGCTGCATCCTGATACGGGCGGCGCGGGACGGGACAGGACCTGTTCGCAACGCCCAAAAGGCGGGGTCTGGACGGTTGAGGCGCCCCGCGCGCCGTGTTAGGTGATCCCCGACGCGGGTGTAGCTCAATGGTAGAGCAGCAGCCTTCCAAGCTGAATACGAGGGTTCGATTCCCTTCACCCGCTCCAATGATTTCAATAACTTAGCGGACCAAAGGCGCTTCATTCTGGCAGCGCGCGCGGTCTCGTTTTAACGATTTTTCGCTTTGCTTTGGCTTGCCGTGTGCGAGGCTGTCCGAAGACAGGGAACTGGGCCGCTGCGATTCGGATTCATTCGCTCATGATGCGAGGGAAGCCATGGCCGAGCACATCATCGTCACCGACGACGGCGCCACCCGCACCATCACGATGCGGCGTCCCGAGAAGAAGAACACGCTCACGCAGGACATGTACCTGGCGATGAGCGACGCCATCAACGCCGCACAATCCAATCCCGCGATCCGCTGTCTGATCCTGACTGGCCGTTCGGGTGTCTTCACGGCCGGCAACGACATCGGCGACTTCCTGAAAGCCGCGACCGAAGCCGACGATGGCGCGCGGCCGCGCAATTCCGTGATTTTTCTTCAGGCGCTGGTCAACAACAACAAGCCGATCATTGCCGCGGTCGACGGCATCGCGATCGGCATCGGCATGACGATGGTGGTTCACTGCGACTACGTGATCGCGAGCACGACGACGACCTTCTCCTCGCCCTATATCCACTACGGCCTGGTGCCCGATGGCGCCACCAGCCTGCTCGTGCCGCACATGGTCGGGCATCAGCGCGCGTTTGCGATGCTGGTCATGGGCCGCGAGATGAGCGTGGAGGACGCGAGGGAGGCTGGTCTCGTCAACCAGATCGTGGCGCCCGGGCACGCCTTGGTCGAGGCCCAGAAGGTGGCACGGGAAATCTGTGCACTGCCGGCCGACGCCGTCGCAATTTCGCGCAAGCTCCTGAAGCCTCCGACGGACGAGATCGAGCGGCGGATCGGACAGGAGAACCATTTTTTTGCGGAGCGCATGCGCACGCCCGAAGCGCTCGCGGCATTCCAGAACTTCTTTGCGCGCAAGACGAGATAGATCATCGGCACCGCCCTCCTGAAATGGAGCCGAAACGGAACCACATCGTCGGCAGTTCATTGCAATCGCGTGACGCCGACGGTGGAGGACGATGAGGCACGACAGGTCGGAGATCGCCGAGATTCGCGATGCCGTTCACCTCTGCATCGATATGCAGAAGATCTTCGCTCCCGGCGGGCTTTGGGCGACGCCCTGGATGGAAAGGGTTTTACCTGCGATCGCCGGGATCGCTTCGCGCTACAGGGCGCGAACGGTCTTTTCACGCTTCATCACGCCTGAGAATCCGGAAGATCGTCCCGGACATTGGCAGCACTATTTTCGCCGCTGGAGAGAGGCGACGCGCGCCCGGATGCCGCCGTCCGGCCTCGATCTGGTGCCGGCTCTGGCCCGGCTCGTTCCTCCGGCGCACGTGATCGACAAGCCGGCCTATTCGGCATTCAGCAACCCCCGCTTGGCAGGCCTGCTGGTCGAAAAGCGGGTCGGTACGGTGGTCGTCACGGGCGCGGAAACCGACGTTTGCGTCTTGTCGAGCGTCCTGAGCGCGGTGGACCTTGGCTTCAGGGTCGTCATCGTGGAGGACGCTTTGTGCAGTTCCTCGGACGTCGGCCACGATGCGCTCATGACGATGTACCGCAATCGCTTCCACGGTCAGGTGGATCTGGTGACGGCCGAGGAACTGGCGAGATTTTGGCGTGAATAGTTGAAATCGTGGCGCCGCATCGCCGCAACTCCTGCGGCGCGGCCTTAGCTGGCTCACATCTGCGGACATAAGTCGAAGCGGTCGATTCACATACCCTAATGCGCAAGACATCCCTTCCCATCACACTGGTGCGGCTGGAAAAGGGGGCTGCCATGGCTATGGATCGCGTGGAACAGGCCTTTGTCGCGACGGCCATCACGGGTTTTCTCGTGATGACGGGCGCGATTGTCTGGATGATACTGAGCTGAGAGGGCGGGAGGTCGTCTTGCGCGTCGCGCTACCTTATTTCGCCGCGGCGCTGTGCCTTGCGGTGACCGCTTGGCTGGCCTTCGCTCATCTGCTCTAACTGTTGCTCTAACTGTCAACTTGCTGTGAGCGCGCCGGCCCGGCGTTACGTCCGGACGGCTGACCTTCGCTGTGCGGAAGTGCGGGGCGTCCCAGCTCATGGCGCAGGCGCAGGGCACTCACTGTTGCGCAGCAGCGCGAGCGCGTTGCGAACCAGCTCGCATGACGTCGCCAGCAGCTTCGTGTCGAGCGCGTGGTTGGGTGCGTGGATCATCCAATGTCTCTTCATCTCGTGACGATCGGCGGCGCAAGAGACCACGCGCTGTTGCGTGTCAGATCCGCGGATCGGCGATCAGTGCAGCCAGCTTCCGGGCCATCGCCGCAAGATCGATCGGCTTCTCCAGGAGCAGCACGTCCTGGAATTCGGAACTGATGGAGATCTTGTCGTAGCCCGTGGTGAACACGAATGGCACTTGGCGTGTCCTCAGCTCACGGGCGATGGGGAATATCATCTCGGCACGGATGTTCACGTCCAGCACGGCGGCATCCAGAATGCCGCCGTCGTGCAAAATCTTGACTGCATCCTCGATGTGACCCACCGGTCCCGCGACATCGGCACCGAGCGCACGAAGCGTCTTGCCGATGTCATCGGCGAGAAAATACTCGTCCTCGACCACGAGGATGCGGCGGCCCGCCAGCGGCGCGGGTTGACGAGACAACGTGGACGATGCGGACATGGCGCCTCCAGCGCTCCTCCAAGCCTATAGGAACATAAGCCGGGGAGCCTGCTGGGGCGCGGTCCGCGAGAAAACATGGTGCGGCCGGCGATCGATGCGCTGTTCCGTTCGGCAGCGCTGCACCACGGTCCGCGCGTGATCGGCGTTCTCCTGAGCGGCCTGTTGTCCGATGGCGCGGCCGGCCTCAATGCGATCAAGCGCTGCGGCGGGACGACCGTGGTGCAGGATCCGTCCGACGCCATCGCCGACGAAATGCCAAGGCGCGCTCTCGAGGCGACTACCATCGATCTCTGCGTGCCCGGCGCGACCATGGGGGACGTGCTGTCCGATCTCGTCAGGGAACCTCCGGGGGCGACGTTGCCAATCCCGCCGGAAATCAAGCTCGAGGTCGAGATTGCGGCCGGTGACCGGATCGGGAGCGACAGCCTCGTCGCGCTGGCCGATCCCGTCGCGCTGACCTGCCCTGGTTGTGGTGGCGTCCTGTCCGAGGTCAAAGGATCACGCCCGATGCGTTTCCGCTGCCAGGTCGGACATGCCTACACCGCCGATACCCTCGCCAAGGAGCAGGAGGGGCGCGTCGACGAAGCCTTGCGGGTTGCGCTGCGCATCATCGAGGAACGCGCGGAGCTGGTGCAGCGCATGGCTCGCGACGGCAGGCGCAACGGCCGGCCTGCGGTCGCCGAAATGTACGAGACGCGGGCTGCCGAATATCGCGAATATGCCGATATGATCCGGCGCGTCGTGCTACAATCACTTGCTCCTCCGGTCCGCAAACGGGAGGCTTGAACCGCGATGGCCCTCTCCCTCGCCGAACGTACCGAGCAGCTCAACGCCGAGCAGCGCCTTCTCGTCAAGGCCGATCGGGATATCGAGGAAGGCTGGCTGCGGCTCCGCAACCAGGAGGACCTGGTACGTGAACTCAGGACCGACGGCCACGATACGCGACAGGCGGAACGGCTGGTCGAGCTCCTCCAGCAGACCCTGGTCGAGTGGGAGCGCCACCGTACCCTGATCGAGCAGCGCGTCATCTATCTCAGGGAGCAGGTGGATCCGGCGTCGCCAGGGGGACGCTGACCCGCGGTTTTCTGAATTCCGCGCACACACGACTCTGCGGCGTCAGCGGTCGCTCTCGTCGAGCGGCCGGCGGGTGGTAGCGGTGGCGCCCTCGGCCCGCTTGATCAAGGCCGTCAGTTCTTCGGATATTTGCATCGTGAGTTCCAGCGCCATAGGGCGAGTATGCCCCCTTGGAGCCCGACAACGCTTGCGCTGCGGGATTGAACGGCGCAGACGACATTTCTGCCTTTGAGCTGTTGGGGTAAGATCGGTTTCTGCTATTTGCAGGGGCCGGGCGCCCGTTGCTCCCGGCCAGCCAATGAGAGCTACCAAAGCCATGAATGAAGTCGGCGACCAGCCGGTCGAGGGAGAGCGTCAAGTCAGGGCCCCGCTGATCATCGGCGTGGGCGCATCGCCTGGCGCCCTCGAGAGCATCGAGCGTTTCTTTGCCAAGCTGACCGTGGCGGAGGATCAGGCCATCGTGCTGGCGCTTCAACATCACGAGGCCTTCGACAAGGCCCGGCTGCGCGAGGTCGTGCGCGGCTCCAACGGCGCCAAGGTCGCCGACATCGGTGACACCGGGACAATCGAGGGAGGTACGATCTACCTGTGCCCGCCGGCGATGATCACCACCATCCAGGGCGATCGCTTCGCAATCCGCAAGGCCGAGCAGGCACCCGGCGAGCGCGCCACGATCGACAGTTTCCTGGTGTCGCTCGCCGAAGAGCGCGCCGAGCAATCCATCGGCGTGATCCTGGCCGGCACCGGCGGCGACGGCACGCTCGGCACCGCCACGCTCAAGGACCACGGTGGTCTGGCCATCGCTGAAAAGACAGCCAGGCCCGAGTCCGAGCAGCTGCTCGACGGCAACACGCCAGCTTCCATCGCCGACTACGTGCTGCCGCCGGAGGATATCCCCGAGCACATCCAGGTCTATGCCCGCCATCTGCGGCGCCTCGAGGAGAAGCAAGGCTTCGACGAGGTGCTGGCCGCGGCCGCGACCTCGCTCTCGCGCATCGCCGACATCCTGCGCACCAAGACCGGCAATGATTTCCACGGCTACAAGCAGAACACCTTTCTCCGCCGCGTGCAGCGGCGGATGCAGGTGGTCCAGATCGACGAGATTCCGGCCTACGTCGATTTCCTTAGGAACGACAAGGACGAGGCCCGGCATCTCTTCAACGATCTCCTGATCGGCGTCACCGAGTTCTTCCGCGACAAGCGCGAGTTCGAGGTGCTGGAGAACCAGATCATCCCGAAGCTCTTCGAAGGCAAGGGCGTGGGCCAGCAGGTTCGCGTTTGGGTACTCGGCTGCGCCACCGGCGAGGAGGCCTACTCGATCGGCATCCTCTTGCGCGAGCATATGGCGCGGCTGGATTCCGCGCCGCAGGTCCAGATCTTCGCGACCGACATCGACGGTCGTGCGCTGGCGGCCGCACGCGTTGGCCGCTACCGCACCAATATCGAGGCGGACATGACGAGCGAGCGGCTGGCGCGCTGGTTCGTGCGCGAGGGCGACACCTATTGCGTGGTGAAGGAATTGCGCGAGATGTGCATCTTCTCGCAGCACAACGTCATCAAGGACGCTCCGTTCTCCAAGCTTGACCTCGTCTCCTGCCGCAACCTCCTCATCTATCTCAATGCCGAATTGCAGAACCGGGTGATCCCGCTGTTCCATTTCGCGCTGTTGCCGGACCGTTACCTCTTTCTCGGCAATTCCGAGAACGTCACGCGGCACCCGAAGCTGTTCGCGCCGGTCGACCGCCGCGCCCGCATCTTCAAGAAGCTCGAAACCGGAACGCGGCTGCCCCCGGAGTTTCCGATCACGACCTCGGCGGGCAGGGCGCCGGTCGAAGTGCCGCCGGTGCGCTCGTTCGGCTCCGACGTTGGGCTCGAGCGCCGCGCCCAGCGCATCGCGGAGCGCTACGCGCCCGCCTATGTCATCACCGACGACAATTTCCAGATCCTGCATTTTTCGGGGCGCACCGGCCGCTACATCGAGCCGACGGCGGGGACCGCCTCGCTCGATCTGCTCCAGCTCGTGCATCGCGATCTCAGGCTCGAGTTGCGCACCGCGCTCAGCCGCGCCGCGGAGACCAACGAGGCCGCCCATGCCGAACAGGTGCAGCTCGGACTGAACGGCCACCGCGTGCTCGTCGACATCACCGTCGAGCCGATCCAGGAGGGCGCCGGTGGTCATCGCAATTTCGTCGTCCTGTTCAAGGACGGCCCCCTCGGGGTGATCGATGTCAATCAGAGCACCCCCAATGCGCTGGTGCGTACCGAGCACGTCGAGCGGCTGGAAAGCGAGCTGCGAGCAACCCGAGAGCGGTTGCAGGCGACCATCGAGGAGCTCGAGAGCACCAACGAGGAGCTGAAATCCTCCAACGAGGAATACCAGTCGCTGAACGAAGAGTTGCAATCGGCCAATGAGGAGCTCGAGACCTCGCGCGAGGAGTTGCAGTCGGTCAACGAGGAGCTGACCACCGTCAATGGCGAGCTGGCGCATCGCGTTCAGGAGCTGACCCGTGCCACCAGCGACCTGAAGAATTTCCTCGAGAGCACCCAGATCGCGACCATGTTCCTCGACAACGACCTGAGGGTGATGAATTTTACGCCCGCGATCACACAGGTCCTGCATCTGGTCGAAACAGACGTCGGCCGACCGATCGGTCACATCAAGGCCCGCATCCCGATCGAGGAGCTCTATGACGATGTGCGCCGCGTGCTGCGGACCCTGGCAACCCTCGAGCGCGAGCTGACCGCGCCGGACAGCGGCACCCGCTATATCGTGCGCATCCTGCCCTATCGCAGCATCGACAATTTCATCGCCGGCGTGGTCGTCACCTTCATCGACGTCACCGCGATCACCCGCGCCGAAGAGCGTCAGCGCCTGCTGCTCGCCGAACTTCAGCATCGCGTCCGCAACACGCTCGGGGTCGTGCGCTCGATCGCCCGCCGCTCGGCGGAATCGAGCGGCACCGTCGAGGAATATGCCTTCCATCTCGACGGCCGGTTGAACGCCTTCGCGCGCACACAGGCGCTGGTGACCCGCGATCCCGAAGGCGGCGTCGATCTCGAATATCTCGTGGTCGAGGAGCTTTTGGCCTACAACGCCCGTGAAGGCGAGCAGGTGCAGGTCTCCGGCCCCAAGGCGCGCCTCCAGCCCAAAGCCGCGGAAACCTTTGCGCTCGCCATCCACGAGCTCGCGACCAATGCCCTGAAATACGGCGCTTTGAGCCGCCCCACGGGGCGGATAGAAATCTCCTGGCGCTTCGATGAGACCGCCGATCCGCCGGAGCTGGTTTTCGAATGGCGCGAGCGGGGCGGGCCGCAGGTTACGCCGCCGCCGCGAAAGGGTTTTGGCACGGAGCTTCTGGAGCGCACGCTGGCGTTCGAATTCAAGGGCCAGACGACGATGGCCTTCACCGGTTCGGGGCTGCAATGCACGATCATCATCCCCTTGAGCAAGCGCACGTTCCATACGCCGGGGGGGGGGACGCTAGCTAATGCCTGTATCTACTCTCGATCGAAGCGTGACTGATCCGGTCATCCGCCGCCTGAATGCGCTGCGGCCGTTGTCTGCTGAAGCGTCCTCATCGTTGGAGCACGCCGTTCTCGAAGGGCTGCAGCGCGCCGGATCGGGTGAGGACCTGATCTCCGAGGGTGACCCCGTCGACAGCGTCCGCATCGTGCTGTCCGGATGGCTCTGCCGTTACAAGACGCTCGAGGACGGGCGACGCCAGATCGTGAACTTCATCTTTCCCGGCGAGACCTGCGACGCGCATGCGTTCCTTCTGGCGGTGATGGATCACTCGATCGCGACCCTGACGCCGGTGGTCTATACCGAAATCAGGCGTGCGCGCTTCGAGAGCCTGGTCGCGAGCGACCGCTCGCTCGCGGAGGCGTTCTGGTGCGAGACGCTCTTGAACGGCGCGATCCAGCGAGAATGGGCCATCAATCTCGGCCGCCGTGTCGCGCTGGAACGCGTGGCGCATCTGTTCTGCGAGATTTTCGAGCGGCTGCGCCCGGTTGGATTGGTCGACGGCAATTCCTGCATCATGCCGGTAACCCAGATGGATCTGGCCGACGCCACCGGCCTTTCGGTGGTTCATCTCAATCGCACCGTGCAGGAGTTGCGCGCCGCCGGTCTGATCGTGCTGCGTGAGCGAACGCTGACCATCAGCGATCTCGACGCGCTCAAGGACGCGGCGCTGTTCTCGCCGAGCTATCTGCATCTGTATCGCCGCAAATAGTCGGCGCTCGAGCACGCGCCCGCGCGGGCGATAACAGCGGGCGTGCGCCCCTCGTTGCATCGCAATTCAGCACCTCACGTGGCGGCAGCAACAATCGCCTCGACCTTAACCTATGGAAATGCCGGAACTCGGTTCCGCTCCGAAACTTGCGAACGGCTCCTGCACCGGGCCGCCCCCGGTGCGGCTAGGTGATCGGCCCCGGCGGTTGAGCCTCCGGCCG
Source organism: Bradyrhizobium sp. CB82 (assembly GCF_029714405.1). Classification (NCBI taxonomy): domain Bacteria; kingdom Pseudomonadati; phylum Pseudomonadota; class Alphaproteobacteria; order Hyphomicrobiales; family Nitrobacteraceae; genus Bradyrhizobium; species Bradyrhizobium sp. CB82. The sequence goes on from NZ_CP121650.1 coordinate 3,819,378, forward strand.
GGGCCGACACCCTTCGAGCATGATCATCCGTGAATGCAGAAGATGACCGGAAAGCGTAATCGAACCAAACAGACGCATTCGCTTCAGGAGCGTTTGCAGATCTCGGCCGAACAGGCCCGCCAACGTGCCCGTCGTCTTCCGGCCGGCAAGGAGCGAGAGATGTTGCTGCGCCGTGCGAAGCAGGACGAAGTGGCTTCCAATCTGACCGATTGGTTGACCGCCCCGGCCGTGCGCAAGCGCTGGCAAGGAGAGGGCAGATCATGAAACACTACCGGGCATTCCAGATTGATCCCGACGGCCGCGTCTTCGGTTGCATCAATCTCGTCTGCGACGGCGAGGAGGATGCCAAGCGCAAGGCCCAGGAGCTAGTGAGCTTCTATCGCATCGAGCTGTGGCGCCTGGACCAGCGCATCGCCAAGTTCGAAGCCGTCTCGCAAGTGCCTGATCGCGGGATCCAGCTTCACGTCTAGGCTTTTTCATGAGAATTCGCGCGCCGGTGCAAGGGCCGACCCATGCGCTGCAATGATGGCATTATGCCAGTGATTTGCCCGACGTGTCAAATGATTTCGTGAAATCCGTAATTCGTCATCGGGCGTCCATCGGACTCCTTTGCATGGGGTTGTTTTCGATATTTTTGCGGAGACCTCGCCGTGCCGGCTTGAAGTGAAGCCCTGGGAGCCTCTACCGCGTGCATCATCCGCATCGGAACCGGCGGCTCAGCCTCTCGTTGATTGCAATCATCCAGCCATCGCAGCAGGAGACGCCATGACGGAACCGGACATTCGCAAGGGGATGCCGCCCGTCAAGCTGTCGCGCGAGGCCTTCGAAAGCCGCTACAAGCGCCAGTTCATCGATCCTGCCTTCGCACCGCTGAAGCGCGAGCTCGACGCAATCGTCGCCGCGGCCTGGGACGCCTACAGCCATTCGCGCAAGGCTCCGCTGACTCGGAAGGCCGGACCTGGCTTTGCCGATCCGAGCTACGAGATCGCCGTCGACTGGCTCGATGCGCGCGCCGCGATTCTGGAAGCGCAGCGGCGACATGACGACGCCAGCGAGACGCCGCGCATCCTGATCGTCAACGGCTCGGCTCGCAGCGAGCACACCTGTCCCGGCGAGATGTCCAAGACCTGGCGCATCGTGAAGCTTGCCGAGCCCGTCTTCACCGAAATGGGATTCGCTGTCGATATCCTCGATCTCTCCAGGCTGACCTCGGAGTTCGGCAGGAATATCCATCCCTGCAAGTCCTGCGTTGCCACCGCCATGCCGCTCTGTCACTGGCCGTGCAGCTGCTATCCGAACTATTCGCTTGGGCAGGGCGCGGACTGGATGAACGAAATCTACCCGCTGTGGGTAGCCGCGCACGGCATCCTGATCGTGACGCCGGTGAACTGGTATCACGTGCCGGGCGGACTCAAGGCGATGATGGATCGCCTGGTCTGCGCCGACGGCGGCAATCCCGATCCGACATCGACGCACGGCAAGAAGGCCAGTGAGGCCAAGGCGCTGGAGCTGAAGGGCTGGTCCTATCCGCGCCATCTCGCGGGCCGACACTTCGGCCTGATCGTTCATGGCGACAGCGTCGGCGCCGAGGGCGTTCGCCGAACCCTGTCCGATTGGCTGACGGACATGCAGCTGATCTCGGCCGGCCGCTTCGCCGAGCTCGACGGCTATGTCGGCTACATGGAGCCCTACGCCACATCGCACCAGGCGCTGGACGAGGACGGTGAATTTCGAGCGGAGGTAACGAATACGGCCCGCGTGCTGGGCCACGCCGTGAAGCTCGCCAGAAGCGGACGGCTCGAAGACCCGGGGGCAGGGCTCTCGGATCCGGTTCCGAAGTGAAGACGTGATGGCGATCGCAGGCCAAGTCGTCGGCCCTAGGCCGATCGTGACAGCAGCCCTTTCAACTCCAGCGCATCGGCCGGCGCGGCGCTCTTCTGGTCGTTGTCGAAATACACGTAGACGTCGCAGCCCTGCCGCTTCCAGGACCGGATGCGCCGCGCCCATTGCGCAAGCGCCGGTCGCCGGTAGTGACCGTGGTAGCGCCCGCTCGGGCCATGGCCGCGGACGTAGACGAAGTCCGCCGTGCGCGTCCAGGGAGCCGGCGCGTCGTGATGGTCCGACAGGCACAGCGAGATGTTTTCCTCGGCCAGCATTCTGATGATGCGCGGCTGATACCAGCTCGGATGACGAAATTCGAAACTGTAGCGGCGCTTCTTCGGCAACAGCTTGAAGAAGGCGGCCAGGCGCTCGGCGTTCGCCTCGAATTGCGGCGGCAGTTGAAACAGGATCGGTCCCGCCTTGCCACGCAGCAACGCGATGCGCTCCTCCAGAAGCGCGAGGCTGTTGACGGATCGATCGGACAGGCGCTTCCAATGGGTGATGAACTTGGAAGCCTTCCACGCGAAGACGAAGTCGCGCCCGGACTGCTCCCGCCACGCTTTGACAGCCTCCGGCGTGGGGGTGCGATAGAAGACGCCGTTCAGCTCAGTGGTCTCGAACTGACCGGCGTAGTAGCGAAGCTGCTCCTTCAACGGCAGACCCTCGGGAAAGAACGGGCCTCGCCACGATGCATAGTGCCACCCCGAGGTGCCGATCAGAACGCGAGCCATCTTTCCGATGCCATTCATTGCCGCCATCGGGCGCGGCGACGGAGGCCACGCCCAGAGAGGAACGCCAATGCGGCGAAGGAGGTTTCAAATCGCGTCCTCCCCGTCTTCCCCGCGGCTCAAGATTTTTGTTGTTCAACGGTTTTGGCGCCTCTAGCATCGCGCCAAAACAAGCGTCGGGACAAGCTGCGCCGAGAGGACATGATGCGTTGCGTTCGTGCATTGGTGCTGGTTGCGTGCGCGCTCGGCTCGCTGCTGGTCCCGCTGGGGGCGCCGAGCCATGCGCAGGGCATTCCGCAAAACATCCCGAGAAGGGATTTGCTGATCCTGGAAAACCCGGAAGGAACCGTCAAGAACGCGGGCTGGTTCAACATCTGGGCAATCAATGCCGGATCGCAGTCGAACGGACTGCAGCAGGTCGCGCTCGATACGCTCTGGTACATCGATCCCGAGCGCGGCCTCGACGGTGTCTGGGACAATTCGCTGGCTGCCGACAAGCCGCAATACAACGCCGACTTTACCGAAATGACGGTCAGGCTTCGCAGCGGCATCTTCTGGAGCGACGGGGTCGAATTCACCGCCGACGATGTCGTCTCGACGGTGACTACGCAGATCAAAAATCCGGCCATGCGCTTCAGTGCGGTGCTGGCGAGCAACGTCGCATCCGTTGATGCACCGGACGCCCATACAGTTGTGTTCAAGCTCAAGAAGCCGAATTCGCGCTTCCACGCCAATTTCACGGTGCGCTGGGGGGCGGTGTGGATCCTGCCCAAGCACGTCTTCGACAAGGTCGACGATCCCGTCAAATTCGATTTCAACAAGCCGATCTCACTCGGGGCCTACGTGCTGCACAGCTACGATCCGGAAGGCAAATGGTACATTTGGCAGCTCCGGGACGACTGGCAGCGCACCACGCTGGCGCGCTTCGGCAAGCCCGGTCCGAAATACCTCGCCTATGTCGATCCCGGCCCGCCCGAGAAGCGGGTGATCGCGCAGCTTAATCACGAGCTCGACGTGATCCACGATATTGCGCCGGAAGGCATGTTTGCCCTGGCGAAGCAGAGCAAGGCGACGCGCGCGTGGTTCAAGGGCTTTCCCTATGGTCACCCCGATCCAACTCTTCCGGCCGTGATCTTCAACACCCAGAATGAGAATTTCAGGAATCCGGATGTGCGATGGGCTCTGGCGCTGTTGATCGACATCAAGGCCGTGGCGATGGCGGCCTATCGCGGCGCCGCCACGATATCGGCGATCGGGGTGCCGCCGACCGGAACGCATCCGGCAACCTATCATGAGCCGATGGAGGAGTGGCTCAAGGCCTTCGAGGTCGATACCGGGAAGCGCAGGATCAAGCCCTACGATCCCACGATCGGAAAGCAGATTGCCGATATGCTGCGGCCGTCCATGGGCGAGCAGATCCCATCCGATCCTGCGGAGATTGCCAAGGCGTTCGGCAGGGGCTGGTGGAAGACCGATCCGCAGGCCGCGCAGGAGCTGCTGGAAAAGGCCGGCTTCAGCAAGCGGGGCGGCAGCTGGATGACGCCCGACGGCAAGCCGTTCAGCGTCCGCGTCATGGTCGAAGGCGATTTGCGTCCGGTGATGACCCGCGCCGGAACGATGATCGTGCAGCTCTGGAAGCAGGCGGGTATCGACGCCAAGATCGATGTCGCGCAGGGGACGCTGCCCACGCGACGGGCGGCCGGCGATTTCGACACCTTCATCGGATGGAGCGTCGAAACCTGGGGCGGCCACCAGGACTTGTCCTACTTCCTCGACAGCTGGCATTCGCAGTTCGTCGCCGAGCCGGGCAAGCCGCAGCCGCTCCGCAACTGGCAGCGCTGGTCCAATCCCGCGCTCGACAAGATCATCGAGCAGATCCGGACGGTCGGCTTCGATGATCCGCAATCTATCGAGCTCGGCAAGGAGTACGTCAAGCTCGCCGCGAAGGAGATGCCCACCATACCGCTGATGGCTTACAACGTATTCACCGCAATGGACCAGACCTACTGGACCGGCTTTCCGACCTCGGAGAATCCCTACACCAATCCGGTGCCGAACTGGGGCAATTCGCGCTACATGTTCGTCAGGCTGAAGCCCGCAAGTTAGGATGCGATGACACAAAAGCGACCGCATTTGCCGCATCTGGCCGGACGACTTTGGCGAACATCCCTGGTGCACCCATGAGCGGATACCTCGCCTATGTGGGCCGGCGGTTCGGCCAGTTTCTGCTGGTCGTCTTCATCGGCATCAATATCGCTTATGTCGTCACCCATGCTTCGCCGATTGATCCCGTCGAGCAGTCGATCTCGGCGGTGACCTCCTTCGGCAACACCGCGCCCGGGGCGATCGAGCAGATGCGCAACTCCTTGCGCGAGCTCTATGGTCTCAGCGGCACGCCCGTTGAGCAATACCTGCTGTTCTGGAACCGGATCCTGCGCGCCGATTTCGGTCCCTCGATGTCGGCGTTTCCGACTCCCGTCGGTACCCTCATCGGACGTGCGCTGCCCTGGACCGCGGGACTCCTTGCGGTTTCGACCATCGTCGCCTGGGGGCTCGGAAACCTGCTGGGCGGGCTTGCCGGTTACTACAGGCAGAGCCGCAGTCTGAAGCTGATGGGGGTGATCGCCATGGGCCTCCATCCGATCCCATACTATATTCTGGCGATGCTGTTGCTGATCGTGTTCGGCTTCCTTTGGCCGGTGCTTCCGATCACCGGCGGAGCGGCGATGAACCTGTCCCAGACATGGACGCCTGAATTCGTTCTGAGCGTCCTGCAGCACGCGATCCTGCCGGCGCTCTCTCTGATCCTGATCGGCGTGGGGAGCTGGTTCCTCGGCATGCGCTCGCTGGTATCCAATATCCTGGCCGAGGACTTCGTCGTCTACGCTGAACTTGCCGGCGTGAGATCCTGGCGCATCCTGACAACCTACGTGATGCGTAACGCGCTCGTGCCACAGGTGACGGGGCTCGCCATGTCGCTGGGCGGAATCTTCAACGGCGCCGTGATCACCGAGAAGGTGTTCGGCTATCCCGGTCTCGGCTCGCTCCTGGTCGACGCCGTCTATGCCGGAGATTACGGCCTGGTCCTCGGCGTCACCAGCATCTCGATCCTCGGCGTGTCGATCGGAGTGCTCGCCATCGATCTTCTCTATCCGCTGCTCGATCCGAGGGTGAAGGTCAGCTGATGGCCGTCCTCCTGCGCGACCTGCTGCGCTACAGCCCTGAATTCCGGATCGGGGCCGTGCTGCTCGCCTTCGTTCTGCTGCTGTCCATGCTGGCGTGCTTCTCGCCCTATCCGCCGGAAAGCGTGTATGTAGTGCCGCCCGATATGCCGCCGTCGCTGACCTACTGGTTCGGCACGACATCGCGCGGCCAGGACGTGTTCTGGCAACTGAGCTTTGCCATCCGAAATACGTTGTTGTTCGGATGCACGGTGGCGCTGATCAGCCGCCTGTTTGCCCTCACGATCGGACTCATAAGCGGCTACAAGGGCGGGTGGATCGGTCGCGCCCTGATGTCGGTGAATGATACTTTCATCGTCATTCCTCTGCTGCCGATCCTGGTGCTGTTCTATTTCGTGATGCGCGACCGCATCTCCTGGCTGATGCTGGCGCTGATCATGGCCTGCTTCGGTTGGGCCTATGATGCCCGGTTGATCCGTTCCGTGGTCATGAGCCTGAAGGTGCGCGAATTCACCCAGACCAGCCTTTTTTCCGGTATGGGAACATGGCAGATCCTCACTCAGGAGCATCTGCCCTATGTCATGCCGATCGTGTTCTCTACGACCATGAACAACATGGTGTGGTCGATCGGGCTTGAGGTGACGCTTGCGGTGCTCGGCTTTACCGACATCAACACGCCGACGATCGGCGGCATGATCTATTGGGCCAACCAGCACACCGCAATGGTGGCGGGAGTCTGGTGGTGGATCGCCTTCCCGACCATCGCGGTGATCATGGCGTTTATCGGGCTCTTCCTGCTCGCGGTATCGGCGAACGCCTACATCGATCCGCGAAGCCGCCTCTGGAGCGTCGGAGAGGCCTCGTGATGCGCGCCATCGTTCAGCAGCCGCACGTGCCCGAAGACGCCCAACCGATTCTTTGGGTTCGCGACCTCAAGGCCCATTACCGGACCAGCCACTCCGGTGTCAGGCGCGGCGTCAAAGCGGTCGATGGCGTCAGCTTCGCTGTACGTCGTGACGAGATCTATGGGCTTGCCGGAGAGTCCAGCTCCGGCAAGACCACGCTGATCAAGAGCATCGCAGGAGCGATCAGACCGCCGCTCGAGATCGTAGGCGGCAGCGTGGAGTTTGCATTCCTGCCCGGCTATGGCGGATTGCACCGCGCGCCGCCAGCGGATGTGGCGCGAATTCGCTGGCGGCATCTGTCCTATATCATGCAGGGATCGATGAATGTGCTGAACCCGGTTCGCCGCGTCGAATCGGCATTCGTCGATTTCGCGTATCCGCATATCGGCGGTAGCCGGAAGCAGTTTGAGCAGCAGGTAGTCGCCCATCTGGCGCGGGTCAGGCTCGACCCTTCGGTGCTGGCGGCCTTTCCGCATGAGCTCTCAGGCGGCATGCGTCAACGCGCCACGCTTGCGCTCGCGACGATTTGCCGTCCTGATTTCATCATTGCCGACGAGCCCACGACCGCACTGGATGTGGTGGTGCAAAAGGAGGTGCTCGGCATGATCCGGGGCATTCAGCGGGAGACCGGCTCGTCGGTCCTGTTCGTCACCCACGACATGGGCGTGCACGCGCACATCACTGATCGCCTCGCCATCATGTATGCCGGGCGTCTCGTGGAAGAGGCCGCAACCGCGGAGATTTTCCGCAATCCACTTCACCCTTACACCAGGCATCTCATTTCGAGCCTTCCGCGCATCGGCGATGACGCGCCCCGCGAGGGACTTGGCGGCTCCCCGCCAAATCTGGCCGATCCGCCGCCTGGATGCCGCTTCCATCCGCGCTGCCCGCTCGCCAGCGAGATCTGCAAGCGCCAGGTCCCCGACATGCTGGAGGCCGATACCCGGCATCGCGTTGCCTGCTTTGCCATCAATCAGGGCAGCCGAGCATGAACGATCTGCTCCTCGACATTTCCCGGGTCAGCAAGACCTTCGTCCGGGGAGGGCTATTGTCGAGGCACAAGATTGCTGCGGTGAACCAGGTGAGCTTCCAGCTTGCCACCTGGCGACCGGAGATCTTTGCGATCATCGGCGAATCCGGCAGCGGCAAGACGACGCTTGCCAGGATGATCCTGAACATCGAAACGCCGACCAGCGGCAAATTGATGCTCGACGGCATCGACCTCGCTGCTATTCGAAATGCCGCGGGTCGCATGGCCTTTATGCACAAGGTGCAGCCGATCTTTCAGAATCCGTTTGAGTCCTTCAACCCGCTGAAGCGGCTCGATCGATATCTGTTCGTGACGCGGCGCCGGTTTTCCGGTGAGGCCGGCGAGGGGGCAACCGAGACGACCGTTGATGACGCGCTGCACAAAGTCGGACTCTCGCTCAAGGAGGTGCGCCATCGATACCCGCACGAGCTGTCCGGCGGACAGCTTCAGAGGATCGCAATCGCCCGGGCACTTCTGGCCGAGCCGAAACTGATTGTCGCGGATGAGCCGGTGTCCATGATCGATGCGTCGCTGCGCATATCCATCGTCAATCTATTCAAGACGCTGCGGGACGATCTTGGGATATCGATCATCTATGTCACGCATGATTTGGCTACAGCCTACTACATCAGCGACCGCATCATGATCATGCAGAAGGGCAGCGTTGTGGAAATCGGCGATGCGAGAACGGTCCTGAAGGCGCCGCAGCATCCCTATACGCGCCAATTGCGTGAAGCCGTGCTATTACCTGAGGCCGCCGATGCCGCGGCAGACGTATCTCTCAGCACGAACGATCTCACCAGTCCCGGAGCACCCGAGAGAAGAGCATGAGGAAAGCTAGAGTTCTGATCGACCGCGACTTCGCCATCGGTCACACCGATCCTCGTCTGTTCGGTGCATTCATCGAACATTTGGGCCGGTGCGTCTATGGCGGCATCTACGAGCCCGGCCATCCGACCGCGGACGAGAAGGGCTTTCGGAAGGACGTGCTCGCGCTGGTGAAGGAGCTTGGCCCGACGCTTATTCGATATCCCGGCGGCAATTTCGTGTCGGGATACAATTGGGAGGACGGCGTCGGGCCGCTGGAGGCGAGACCGGCGCGCCTCGACCTCGCCTGGTTCAGCACGGAACCGAACAGCTTCGGCACCAACGAGTTCATGGACTGGTGCAAGGCCGCCGCCGTCGCACCGATGATGGCGGTCAATCTCGGCACCCGCGGCGGCGACGCGGCCCGCAGCCTGGTCGAATACTGCAACCATCCGGGCGGAACGGCCTGGTCGGAGCTGCGCCGCAAGCACGGCTGGGACCAGCCGCATGACATCAAGCTGTGGTGCCTCGGCAACGAGATGGACGGACCTTGGCAGATGGAGCACAAGAGCGCCGCCGCCTACGGTGCGGTCGCCAGCGAAGCGGCCAAGATGATGCGCTGGGTGGATCCGACCATCGAGCTTGCGGCATGCGGTTCGTCGGGGCGCAACATGCCGACCTTCGGCCAGTGGGAGGATACTGTCCTCGAGCACACCTTCGATCACGTCGACTACATTTCGCTCCATACCTATCTCAACAACTACAGGCAGGACACGGCATCGTTTCTCGCGAGCCCCGACCTGATGGACCGCTTCATCGATGAGGTCGTCGCCTTGGCCGATGCGGTGGCGGCCAAGCGGCGCTCCAACAAGCGTCTCATGCTGAGCTTCGATGAATGGAACGTCTGGTATCGAACGCGCCGCAGCCGGGCCGACCGGGTGAAGGAGGGCTGGCCGGTTGCGCCGCCGATCCTCGAGGAAATCTACACGATGGAGGACGCACTCGCCTTTGGCGGTGCCTGCATTTCCTTGCTCAATCACGCCGATCGGATCAGGGTCGCCTGCCTCGCGCAACTCGTCAACGTCATCGCGCCGATCATGACCGAGACCGGCGGAGGAGCGTGGCGCCAGACCATCTTCTTTCCTTTCGCTCATATGAGCCGCTTCGGCCGCGGCAGGGTTTTACGCACGCAGGTTGAGTGCGACAGCTACGATTCGTCCTACTATGATCCTCGAGGTGTGCAAGAGCTAACCTTCCAGGTGTCCAACGTGCAGTATTTGAAGGTCGCGGCAGTTGCAGGAGAGGACGGCAGTCTTTCGCTTTTCTTGCTCAACCGGGACCTGAAGCAAGAGATGGAGGTGAACGTCGAGGCACGTGGGTTTGGCCATGTCGCTGTTTCCCAGGCGATTGAATTGCGCCACGACGATCTCCAGGCGACAAATACGAAGAACGCGCCGGAACGGGTGAAGCCGGCGCCGTTACAGGAGAGTGCCATCGAAGGTGGCCGGCTACGAGCGCATCTAAGCCCGGCGTCATGGAACGTGATTCATTTGTCGGCGCACTGACGGACAGCAGATCATAGCTGCCGGACCTGCTGCCTGTAGACCGAGGACGCCATCGACAGCAAATCGGGGCCGAGAAGGCCCCGCCAAGCTCATGATAGCCGGAGCGGAGGCGAGGGCTAAGGATGAGAACGACATCGCCCCTTAAGCCGGGGGTAGATGCCCAGCCGTGTCGCCTTGCCAAAAAAATTACAAATGGGTCGCCGTTTGCTGAACCGGCAACGTGAACTGAAACACGGCCCCGCGAGGTTGGTTGTCGCTTGCCCACAAACGTCCATAGTGGGCCTCAATGATTGAACGGCAGATCGCAAGTCCCATGCCCAAGCCGTCAGGCTTGGTAGTGTAATACGGATCGAAAACATGCTCGCGCGTCTGTGGATCGAGGCCTGCCCCGGAATCAGCGACTCGGACAAGCACGATGTTTGTGTCGGTCGCGGCGGTAGTGATGAGCAAGTCTCTTGTCCCGTCGATGGTCATGGCCTGAATTGCGTTGACAACGAGGTTGAGCAGAACCTGCTGCAACTGCACGCGATCACCCTCGATCAGCGGCAGAGCCTCTGCAAGTTGAAGCCTCACCGAAGTCCCGGTTTTCAGCGCTTCGCTTTGGGTTAGAACGAGCACTTCCCGTATCACCTCGTTGAGATCCACATGCTCCTTTCGCGGCGGAGCTTTTTGGAAGAGTTCACGAATCCGGCCGATCACTTCACCGCTGCGATGCGCGTCATCGGCGATTTGCCGTATTGATATCCGCGCGTTCTCGATATCGGGTGCCTTCCGGGCGAGCCAGCTCAGCGCCGCCCCCGCGTTGATGGCAATGGCGCAGATGGGCTGGTTGACCTCATGGGCAATGGAGGAGGTGAGCTGTCCCATAGTGGCGACCCGATTCGCGTGCGCCAACTCAAGCTGCATTCTCTGATAGCGCCGCTCGCTCTCGCGCGCTTCGGCTTCCGCCCGTTTGCGTTCTGTCAGGTCGAGGACGTAGGAGACCCATTCGTCATGGGATCCCGGCAGCGCGGCGGAGCCGATGAGAACGGGAACGCGGCTCCCGTCTTTTCTGAAGAATTCCTTCTCGCGCGGCGCGATCTGCCCCCATACGCGGAGGAGCTCGATGCGCTGCGCGTCCTCGTGGTGGTGTTCTGCAGGCGTCATATCCTTCCAGCGGACTGTCCCGGAGACCAGCTCCTGTCTGGAATAACCGGTCATGTTCAAGAACGCATCGTTGGCGTAGCTGATATCGCCGTGCGCATCCCAGAACAATATTCCGATGATGTTGGAATCGACGAGCCGCCGGATGCGGGCTTCGCGTTCCTGAAGATCACGATAAAGCAGGGTGTTCTCCAGAGAAATCGCAGCCTGAGCTGCCAGCAGATCCAGCACCGCAACACGATCGGGCGTGAACGCGTGCGTCGTCAGTGTGTTCTCGAGATAGAGTAATCCGGTGAGCTTGGCCTGCTTCATGAGCGGCAGGCAGAGGATCGATCTGGGATGTCGGCGAGGCGCGTACCCTTCGCCGTAAAGCGGATCGGGCCGCGTCGCATCATCGACGATAAGCGGTTTTTGCGAGCGAACGACGTAGCGCACCAATGCCTCCGGATAGTCAGGCGCCGAGAGGGGAGTCTGATGCATCACAACCGCAAACCCATCGCCGTTGGACTGGCCCTCCGCCTCGATCCAGAAGTCATCATGCCGCGACAGGATGAGCAAGCCGCGATCCGCGCCCGCGTTCTCTAGCGCGATCTTCATCAGCGTCTCGATGAGCTTCGGCAGCTCAATTTCACTCGAGACCGCCTGAGACGCTTTCACCACGGTGGTGACATCCATTTGCTGGACGGTTGGCCTGCCGGCGGAGCTGGTGTCCTCTGCGACGTGGAGGCGAGGATGGAGGCGTTCAAGCTGTCTTACTTTGGCATCAGCTCCCCAGCGAAGATATCCGTAGTAGGCATCGCGCAGATAGGCGTAGGCGATCTTTTCGAACCCGCGCGTCGCGTAGAAGCGCCCGGCGAGTTCGTTCGCGATCGCCTCGTTCTGAGCAAAGCCGTTTGCGTGCGCGGAGGCGATGGCCCGGTCGTAAAGGCGCATCGCATCGAGGTCGCGACCTTCGATCCGCGCTATCTCAGCGGCGACGAGAGCGGCGCGGTCGGCGAAGTCTTCAGGGCAGATCTCGGCCCATTGCTGAAGTTGGCGATGATGGACGGCCAGGGCGTCAAGATGCGGCGCTCGCCCGCGGTCTGACACCGCCTCGCCCGAGGCGGCCTGCGCCAGGGCAGCATAGAAGTGAAACTCGACCCGGTCGAAAAGGGCCTTCGACGTCGACAGCAGCTGGTCGGCCTTCGTCGCCGCGGCGGTCGCACCGGGGTCGTCGGCGAGGACGCGAGCCTGCAGCTTGCGGACCCAGTACCAGAAGCCGGCCTGTTCTAGACGTGGGTCCTCGTCAAGGCGACGTTCAAACTGCGCCTCGTTGAACTCGGCCTCATCGAAACAGCCAAACTTCGTGGTCAGTCCGCGCAGCGTCCGGATCAGCTGGAGCTGCCCGGCAATTCGATTGGCCGCCAGGTCAACGCACGCGCGGCGTGCGAAATCGAGTCCGACCTCGGCCTCCCGCTGCACGTCGGCGAGTGGATCGCCGCAGGCGAGAAGATGCGTCAGGAGGTGATGACGGGTAAAGCTGGCGTAGTTGAGGTCGCCGACCTGCTGTGCGGCGTCGAAGGCCCGCCGGAGCCAGGGGCGGGCTGTCCTCACATGCCGCGTCCAGCTTCCGAAGCCGAGATAGACGCGAGCCTTGAACCGATCCAGCCCACGTCGTTCGACCAGGTCGAGGCCGAGCTGGGCGAAGCGGTAGCCGGCAGCATAGTCGCCAAAGTCGGGGCCAAGCACAGTGCCAAGCACGATGTATGCGAGACATGAGGCGTCGGAGTTGCCGTATTCCATGCTGAGATTGGCCATGCGTCCGATGATGAGACGGCGCAAGCTCTCGTCGATGTACCAGGCGGGCGACACAAGGACCGTGAGAACGTCCATGGTTCCCCGCGCGACCGGATCGGCCATCTGGGGCAGGTCGAGCAGGGTCTCGATCGGGCGATCACCGATCTGTTGCCACATCCGCGCATATTCCCGCCGGACCTCGTCCGATGTGGGATGCGCCGACCAGTCGATGCCGACGCGCCGCAAATAGTCGAGAGCAATTTCGACGTCACGATCGCTTGGCTCCATGCGAAGCCGGGTGACGGCCGCGAGGTCGGGCAGGGTGGCCGCGCGGCTCGCCAGCTCGGCAAGGCGGCGGTTCGCCGTTTCCTGCCCGCCACAAACGAACTCGCATTCGGCCCGCTGTAGCGCCAGGGCGAAGCTGAGCGCGTAGTGCTGCTCCCAGCGATCTTCCGGAAGCATGGCCTCACCGGCGGCGAAGTGAGCGAGCGCCATGGCAAAGGCGGGCGCCGCCTTGGCGCGCCGGCCCGCCAACAAGTTCAGCTCCGCCACCTTCACGCGCTCCTCAACCGTGCTGATCAGCTCCGCGCCGTGGTTGAGGTGGCTCACGATCTCGAAGACGTTTTCCTCGACTGCTTCCGGCGTGGTTCGCGCAGCGAACAGCCGGCCAATATGCAGATGGGCGGCGGCGCGTTCTCCCTCCGGGATCAGCGCGTAGGCCGCCTCCTGGAATCGATCGTGTGCGAACCGATAGGCGTCGGCTTGGGGCTCTATGAATTCGTGTCGAACAGCGGGCCACAGGTCTGCATGGACCTGCTCATCCGACCTCCCGAGGACGATCGAAAGCACCGCGACCTCGGCAGTATTTCCGAGACAGGCCATCTGCTGCAAGGCGGTGCGCGTTGCAACCGGCAGCCGGGTGAACTTTCCGAGCATGAGGTCGATGACGTTGTCAGTGTATCGCTTGGCGTGGATGCGATCGAGATCCCAAGACCAGCGTGCCGCATCATGGTCGAACGCGAGCAGCCCTTCTTCGACCAGTGAAAACATGAACTGGATGGCAAAGAACGGATTGCCACCAGTTTTCTCATGCACGAGCTGCACCAGCGGCGCGACGCGGTTCGGCTCGCAACGAAGGGCGTCCGCAAGCAACTGGCCGAGATGCCTGCGGCCGAGCGGCGCGAGCGTAATCTCCACGATCCGGCCGCCCCGTGTCCTGATCGCCTCGCGCATGCGCACCACTGGATGGGCGGAATCCACCTCATTATCCCGATAGGCGCCGATCAACATCAGGTGCTTCAGATTCGACCGGGTCAATAGATCCTCGAGCAGCTCGAACGTCGCCATATCGAGCCATTGCAGATCATCGAGAAACAGCACCAGCGGATGTTCGGATCGGGCAAACACACCGATGAATTGCTCGAACACGCGGTGAAAGCGGCTCTGCGCGTGCTGGAGCGGCAGTTCGGGGACAGGCGGTTGTTCACCGATGATCGCCTTCAGGTCCGGGATCAGGTCCACGACGAGCTGTCCGTTTGGACCGAGCGCGCTCTGGATGTCATGGCGCCACTCGCCCAGCTCGGTCTCGCTCTTGCCCAGGAGGGGCCGAACGAGGCTCTGGAATGCCTTGGCGAGCGTCGCATACGGGACGTCACGTTTGTGCTGGTCGAACTTGCCCGATGCAAACAGCCCGCGCGAGGGCACCAGCACTTTATGGAGTTCGTTGACGACAGAGGATTTGCCGATCCCGGAATATCCCGAGACCAGCGCCAACTCAGGCGCGCCGGTTTTGACGGTGCGCTCGAACGAGGCGAGCAACATCTCGCGCTCGCGCGTTCTTCCGTACAAGTTTTCGGGAACGAGCAGCCGGTCTGGCGTGTCGTGCCGGCCCAGCGGGAAGTCGTCGATGCGGCGCCGCAGCTCCCATTCTGCAAGACAGTGCTGCAGATCCCTCTCGGCGCCGGCTGCAGTCTGGTAGCGCTCCTCCGCCATCTTGGCGAGCAGCTTCATGATGAGCCGAGAAACCGCGGCGGGGACGTTCCCGGATCGCTTGTTCGGCGGCTCCGGCTCTCTTGCGACATGGCAGTGCACCCACTCCATCGGATCGGACGCGATGAATGGAAGCGAACCGGTGACCATCTGGTAAAGCGTGACGCCGAGTGAGTACAGGTCGCTTCGGGAATCGATCGAGCGGTTCATGCGCCCGGTCTGTTCGGGTGACATGTAAGCGAATGTGCCGGCGATCGATTCGGGCGTGGCCGGGGCCTGCCGTTCGCGCGCTCTGCGGGAAGCAAAGCAAAAGCCGGTGAGGCGCACGCTTCCGTTGCTGCGGTTCACCAGGACATTTGCTGGCTTGATATCCTTGTGCACCAGGCCGCGCTGGTGGACCTTGCTCAGGGCTGCTGCGATCTGGATCGCCAGGCGCAGGAAACTCCCTGTCTCCATGGGAGTATCCATCAGCCAGGTGAGCGGCTCGCCACCGAGATCTTCGAGGACGAGAATAGTGCGGTTGCGATCCTGCACGAGTTCCAGCGGCTTCGCCGCCCAGGCGCTATCCAGATCGTCCTTCAGTGCGAATTCGTGTGTGAGGCGATCAAGGCTTTGCGGGGTTGGATGTTCCGCCGCCGGAACGACGGCGAGCACAACCTGTCGTTCGTCGTCGAGGCCTTCGCGGCAGGTTCGGCACAGGAGAATCCCTTCCTCGTCGCAAAGAACCTGCGGACCGTGGGTCCAGCCAGCGACCATAAACGATGAAAGGTTCATATCGGTAAACCATGCCGCGGCCGAGCGGAGTGCCGCGCCTGATGGTGTGTTCGCCCGGTATACCGCATCATCCCCCATAAAGCTGCCCCGATGCGGCAAGGCACGCCGTTACCGATCTCCGTTCTCCGTTTGCCCGCGTGCGAGGTACGAGGGGTAGGACGCACGTACGACGCGTGACTCGACGGGGTGGGCCCCTTACGCCTTCATTCCGGCGCGCCTGGTTCGATTGGATTGGCTAGGCGCGGCGCTTTCAAATCGTATCATTTGCCTCAATCTCGTCAACGTGCCGCTTTCGCAAGGCAAGACGAAGCGCAAGGCAAGACGAAGCGCATTCGCGCAGAAGGACGACGGATTGTTGCATGAGGGCATGCAGGAGCACAGGCGGGCGCTGGATGTCGAGGACTTTGCGCGCGACCGCTTGCACGAGATCTGTAGTGACGGCGATGTGCGCGACAAATGGACTCGAAGATCAGACCTTGTCATGACATGCAATGCGGCATGATGCGCTCAGCGTGGCCTCTGGCGCGCCAGACCTGGTCGAGCAACTCGACGATTGGTTCGCCAAAATCCTCGTATTTCACCTCGATCGATCGCAGCCATGGTGCAATCCAACGGTTGAGTGGGTTGCCATCGATGCCGACGAGCCGGCAGCGTTCCGGAACCTGGATACCGCTCTCGCGAGCAAAGCGATAGGCGCCGTAGGCGATCTGGTCGCTGACACACATCAGCCCCTCGAACCAGCCATTGCGCGCAGCGAGCCGCCGGGCGGCCTCGTAGCCGATCTCGAGGTGGGAACGGCCGGCCGCCTCAGCCTTCTGGATTTCTGTGGCGCCGAGCGCGCGCATGCGGCTGCAGAATCCCTTGAGCCGATCCCGCGTGACGGAGGATCCCTGGGCGGGCGCCAGCACGCCGCAGCGCTTTAGTTCCGCGGACCACAGCATGTCGGCTGCGTCGGCGCCCGCCTTGATGTTGTCGATACCAACGAAGGCGCCGCGCCCGAACGGTGGACGACGGTTGACGAAGACCATCGGCGCGCCGTCAGCGACGAAATCCTTCAGCACTGCGCTCGGCACGCTGGCGACCATGATGTAGCCCCGTACCACCTGCGAGCGCATGGCATTGAGATACTCGTCCTGCAGATCGGGCCGATCGTGAGTGTCGCAGAGGATCATTACATAACCGGCGGCGCGCAGCGCGGCTTCAGTTGAGGCGGCGATAGCGGCCATCACGGGATTGTCCAGGTTGGGGGCGAGCATCGCGACGAGGCGGCTTTCGCGACGGCGTAACGTCCGGCCGGCGTGGTTGGGGTAATAGCCCACGACGTCGATGGCTTTGCGGACGCGCTCGATGGTCTCGGCAGAGGCCCGCCGCGTCTCGCCGTTGACGATGCGCGAGACGGTGGCGATCGAAACCCCGGCGGCCGCAGCGACGGTCGCTAACGAGGCGGGCGCGGAGTGATGCTTGCTCGACATGGTTCGGCTCGGCTCTGTTCCACTAGGGACCGACAATATAGTGATTGACAGCTTAGGCAAACGTTTGCCAAGCTAGAATCCAAGACGTGAAAGATCACAGGGAGGGCGCAATGAGGACGATCATCCGAGGGGGTATTGGCGCGTCCGTGCTGCTGGCCTGCTTCTTGGCGCTGCCGGGCAGCCTTGGCATTCGCGCCGCCGCGGCGCAGACGACGCTACGGATGACCTGGTACTCGGATGGCAACGAAGGCGAGGTGATGGCCGATCTCCTCCGCCGCTTCGAGAGCAAGAACCGGGACATCCACGTCGTTCTGGACCAGGTGCCGTTCAAGGCCATCAACGAGAATCTGCCCGTGCAACTGGCTTCGGGGCAGGGGCCCGACATTGCTCGCGTCGGCGATATGGGCGGCCTTGCCCGCTATATGCTGGATCTGCGCCCCTACTTGAAGAACGCCGACTACTGGGAAGCGAATTACGGTCCCTTCCTGCAGTGGATGCGGGTGCCGGGCGATACGTCTTCGATCCCGGGCTTCATGACCCAGCTGACGGTGACCGGTCCTTTCGTCAACAAGACTCTGTTCGAGCAGGCGGGCGTCGCAATGCCGGGTCCGAAAGCGTCCTGGGAGGATTGGGCCAAGGCGGCAAAAGAGGTGGCGGACAAGGTCCAGGCGCCGTTTCCGATCGCGTTCGACCGTTCCGGTCATCGCTTTTTCGGCATGGCGATTTCAGAAGGCGCCGCTGTCTTCGACGGCCAGGGGCAGCCGGCGGTCATCGACGACGGGTTCAAGCGCGCGGCCAAGCTGATCTATGACTGGCACAACAGCGGCGTGATGTCGAAGGAGCTGTGGGGCTCGGTGGCGGGGGCGACCTACCGCGGCGCCAACGAGGAATTCAAGAACGCCCAGGTCGTTATGTATGAATCGGGCTCATGGCAGATCAGCCAGTTCGACAAGACGATCGGCACGGCGTTTGACTGGGTGGCGGTGCCGACACCGTGCGGGCCCGCGAATTGCTCCGGCATGCCAGGCGGTGCCGCGCTGGTCGGCATCAAGTCGACCAAGCACCCCCAGGAGGTGGCGCGCGTGCTCGATTACCTCGCGAGCGAGGAGGTCGTCGCCGAGTTCTATGCCCGCTCCCTGTTCGTGCCGGGCCATCTCGGTCTCGCCCGCAAAGGCCTCGACTACAAGGATGCGTCGCCGGTTGCGAATGCCGCGCTCAAGGTCTTTAGCGCCGGCGTCAGCCAGCTCGCGCCAGCGGCCAACCAGTTGCAGGGCTATCCGGCGAGCCGCGTCATCCTCAATGCGGTGATCAGCCGGCTCGGCCAGGCCGTTTCCGGCGAGGTCACTCTCGACGAGGCCTATAAACGCATCTCGGGCGACATCGAGCAGCAGCTCGCCGAACGCAACAAGAAGTAGGCCGGGTGCGTGGTGCTGACCGATTTGCCAACTGGCATTGAACCGCAGGCTGCGGCGACGGCCTCGCTGCTCGCGCGCTTGCGCCGTGCGGGCGGGTCGGCGCTCAGCACGGTGCTCGGCACCCTGCTGCGCCTCGTCGATCGTCCGATGCGCCTGTTGCAGCAGCTCATCGGCGAGCGGCGAATGGCCTATGTGTTTCTGCTGCCGAACCTCGTTTTCTTCTCGTTGTTCGTGTTCGTCCCGCTTGCGATCGATCTGGTGTTTTCGTTCACCGGTGGGGAGTCGCTGTTTCCTTCGCAGCGCCCCTATGTCGGGACCGATCAGTACGCCTATCTGTTCGATTGCGGCTCCTTCTTCGATCCCGCCTCGTGCCGGGTCGATCATTTCTGGCGCGGCGTTGCGAACACGCTGCGTTTCACCATCTTCCAGCTCGTATCCATGGTGACGTTTTCGCTCGTCACCGCGCTGGTCCTGAACATGCGGATCCGCGGCCGCGGCTTTTTTCGCGCGGTCTATTTCTTTCCCGTGCTGCTGTCACCGGTCGTTGTTGCGCTGGTCTGGAAATGGATCCTGCAGCGCGACGGGCTGCTGAACGCCGGGCTCACCACGCTCGGTGGGCAGAAGGTCCTGTTCTTCGTGGATCCCGGCTGGGCGATGTTCTGGTCAGTGTTCGTCTCGGTCTGGGCACATATGGGCTTCTACACGCTCATCCTGCTCGCGGGGTTGCAGGCCATTCCAGCCGATCTCTACGAAGCGGCGCAGATGGACGCGACGCCGCGCTGGCGTGTGTTCTGGCGGATCACGCTGCCGCTGCTCTGGCCGAACCTCATCGTGGTGATCGTGCTGGCGTTGATCCGCGGCGTGCAGACTTTCGACGAGGTGTTCGTACTGACCGGCGGCGGACCAGGCACCGCAACCCTGATGATCGTGCAGTACATCTACGAGACGGCGTTTGCGGGCCAGGTACAGAATTTCGGCCTCGCCGCGGCGGCGTCGATCGTGCTTGGCGTCGTGCTGTTCCTGCTCACGCTGGCGCAGTTGTCTCGCACCCGGAGCGCCTCATGAAGCCAATTCAGCTGCTGCGCGCCCGCCGTCGGAGTGGGCACTGGCATTGGACCGATATCGCCGCCTATGCCTATCTCGGGCTCGGCGTCATCCTGATGTTCGGGCCTGTCGTGTGGCTGGTCCTGTCCTCGTTCAAGACCCAGGCGAGCCTCCTGGAATTTCCGCCCTCGCTGCTGCCGCTGTCCCAGCAGGAGATCAGGATTCCGGGCTTTCCGCAGCCGCTGCCGCTTTTTGCAGCCACCCTCGACAACGGCGAGCGTCGCGAGCTTGCGCAAGTTCGTCGCGTCGGGTTGATCGCCCAGATGATCGATCCGGCCGATCCCAAGCAGCAATATCGCGTGCCAACCGCCAAGCTCGCGCCAGTTCGTCACCTGAGTTTCGTGACCTCGAACTACACCGAGCCGCTCCAGAAATTCGCCTTCACGCGCTATTTGTGGAACTCGGTGTTCGTCACAACGATCGCAACACTGATCACGCTGCTCATCAATTCGATGGCTGCCTATGCTCTCTCCATCTACGAATTCAGAGGCAAGACCATAGCCATGCTGATGGTGATCGGCACGCTCATGATCCCGATCACCATCATTCTCGTGCCGGTCTATCTCGTCGTCACGAAACTCGGCCTCGTCAATTCGCTCTGGGCGGTCATCCTTCCGGGCGCCGCGACGCCCACGGGCGTGTTCCTGTTACGACAGTACATGCTGACACTGCCGCGAGACCTCATCGAGGCGGCACGCATGGACAAGGCAAGCGAGTGGCAAATCTACTGGCGGATCGTCATGCCGTTGGCGGCACCGGCTCTGGCCGTGTTGGCTATCTTCTCCATCATGTGGCGGTGGAATGAGTTTCTGTGGCCGCTTGCGGTGCTCACCAAGTCCGAGTCCTTCACGCTGCAGATCGGTCTCAACGCCTTCCAGGGGGAGCTGCAGACCCAGTGGAATTATCTCCTGGCGATGACGGTGGTGTCGCTGATCCCGGTGGCTCTTGTCTTCGTCTTTCTGCAGCGCTTCATCGCCACCGGCATAGCCAATACGGGGATGAAATGACGGCGGGGGTATCTTCATGGCTGGCCTGACTCTCAAGAGCGTCCGCAAGGCCTACGGGACGATCGCAGTGATCCACGGGGTCGATCTTGCGATTGCGGACGGCGAATTCATCGTCTTCGTCGGTCCGTCCGGCTGTGGCAAGTCGACCCTGCTCCGCATCATTGCCGGGCTCGAGGATGTCACTGAAGGGGAGATTGCCATCGATGGCCTCGACGTCACGCGCGTGCCGGCGTCGGACCGGGGACTCGCCATGGTGTTTCAGTCCTACGCGCTCTATCCGCACATGACCGTCTACAAGAACATGGCCTTTGCGCTCGAGAACATGGGTCTTGCGCGTACGGAGATCGACGGCCGGGTTCGGCGCGCGGCCAAGATGCTGCGCCTCACCGAATATCTCGAGCGCAAGCCGAAGGCGCTGTCGGGCGGCCAGCGGCAGCGCGTGGCGATCGGTCGCGCGATCGTCCGCGATCCCAAGATCTTCCTGCTCGACGAGCCGTTGTCCAACCTTGATGCCGAACTGCGCGTTGCCACCCGCAAGGAACTCGCTGCGCTGCATGCCGAGATCGGCGGCACCATGATCTACGTCACTCACGATCAGGTCGAGGCGATGACCATGGCGCACCGCATCGTCGTGCTGCGCAGCGGGCGCATCGAGCAGGTTGGCACGCCACTCGAACTGTACAATCGGCCCGACAATCTCTTTGTTGCGGGCTTCATCGGCTCGCCGCGCATGAACCTGCTGCCCGTGCAGGTGGTGTCGCCGGGGCTGGTACGCGTCGGCGAGGCCGGTGAACCGATCAAGGTAACGACGGGCTCGCTCACTGCGGGCGCATCGGCCACGCTCGGTGTGCGCCCAGAGCATATCGCGCTCGCTGACGGCGCCGCCGATCTGACACTCACCATCGACCTCGTCGAACAACTCGGCGGCGACACGTATTTCTATGGCAGCGCGCCCGGCTTGCCGCAGATCACGGTGCGGCAGAACGGTCAGGCGCTGCTGGGGCGCGGTGAGACTCTCCCGGTTCGTTTCGAGCCGACCCACCTTCACCTGTTCGACGCCGAAGGGGCTGCGGTGCGGCCCGGCCGCTGAAACGCAAGGGCAGGCGACGATAGAACAAGATCAATGACGGAGTGCTGAGACATGAAAGCCCTGGTTGAGGGCCGCTATCGCGGTTGCGAGGGCGGTGCCGCAATGTTCGACGTCGGGCACGGAGCCACCATTGCGGTGCGCATCCTCGAGCGTGATATCGGCCGGGTGACGCTGCGCCGCGCGGACGGCTTTCGACTTGATCGAGGCTGGTCGCTGGCGCCTGGCGGCGACGAGCCTCCGTATGGGGGACGCGACCGCGATGATGTGTCGGGATTCGCCAATCCCGCGGTGACGGTCACAGTGGGTAAGGGTACCGTCAGCGTCGCGGCAGAGGGGCTGACGGCCGAGGTCAGGCTTCGTCCGTTCGGCATTGCCTGGCGTCGTGATGGTGAGATCGAGCCGTTCCTGCGTGACCGGCCGACCCAGGCCTATTTTGTCTCCAACAAAACCCCGGCCATTGTGCACATGATGGCGCGCCATCCGGACGAGCGCCATTATGGCCTCGGCGACAAAGCGGGCCCGCTGGATCGCACGGGACGGCGCTTTGCCATCGACGCCGTAGACCCCTGCGGGTTCGACGCCGAGTTGAGCGATCCGCTCTACAAGATGCTGCCGTTCGTCATCGTCGACGGGCCGCAAGGCGCTCACGGCATTTTCTACGACAATCTCGCCACCGGATCGGTCGATCTCGGCTGCACGATCGACAACTACCATGGCACGTTCCGGTCTTATCGCGCCGACGATGGCGACCTCGACTTCTACGTGCTTGCGGGGCCCAGCGTGCGCGAGGTCGTGCGCCGTTTCTCCTGGCTTATGGGGGGACAGGCCTTCGTGCCGCGCTGGTCGCTCGGCTTCGGTGTCACGTCGATGGCGATCGCGGATGCGCCCGACGCCGACCGGCGCGTCACGGAGTTCATCGCCGACTGCCGCCGCCACGCCATCCGTTGCGACAGCTTCCATTTCGGCTCCGGCTATACCTCGATCGGCGGGCGTCGCTATGTGTTCAACTGGAACCACGACAAGTTTCCCGATCCCTCGGCGACAATGACACGGCTCGCCGAAGCCGGCATGCAGCCGGTGACCAACATCAAGCCGTGTCTGCTCGACGATCATCCGCGGCTTACTGAGGCCGTCGATTCCGGGATCCTGGTGAAAGATAGCGTGACGGGCACTCCGGCAGTCGCGCAGTTCTGGGACGGCGTGGGCTTTCACGTCGACTTCACCAATCCAGACGGGCGCCGGTGGTGGCGCGCGGGTATCGAGCATGCGCTGCTCGACCATGGCGTCGTTTCCATGTGGAACGACAACAATGAGTTCGAGATCTGGGATGAGGACGCGGTCTGTGCCGGTGATGGTCGTCCCTTCGCCCAGGCGCTGGCGCGCCCGGCGCAGGCGTTGCTGATGACGAAGCTCTCCTTCGAGGCGCAGGCCGACCGATCCCCCTCGCGGAGGCCCTATGTCATCACTCGGGGCGGACCAGCAGGGCTGGCGCGCTATGGCCAGACCTGGTCCGGCGACAACGAGACGGCCTGGAAGACGCTGCGTTTCAATCTCACCCAGGGCCTCAACATGAGCCTGTCGGGGCTCTTCAACATCGGCCACGATGTCGGTGGCTTTCACGGCCCAAGACCGGGCCCCGAGCTGCTCTGCCGCTTCGTCGAGTTCTGCGCGCTCTGGCCGCGCATGATCATGAACTCGTGGAACGACGACGGCTCGGTCACTCTGCCCTGGATGCACGCATCCGTGCTGCCTCAGGTGCGCGCGGTGATCGGCCTGCGGCACCGGCTGCTGCCCTACCTTTATACGCAGATGTGGCGCGCCAGCCGGGACCATGAGCCGGCGGTCCGTCCGCTGTTCTGGGATTTCCCGGACGATGCGGCGGTGAGGGACGTCGAGGACGCCTTCATGCTCGGCCCCGATCTGCTCGTCGCTCCCGTGCTCGAGGAGGGCGCTTCCGATCGCCGCGTCCAGCTACCTGTGCACGAAGGTGGCTGGTACGACTGGCACGATGGGCGACACTTCCCTGGTGGTCAGACCGTGCAAGTCGCCGCGCCCTTGGGACGCTTGCCCGTGTTCGCGCGTGCCGGAGCCATGATTCCGGTCGTTGACATCGATTCCGCCGGCAATCCAGGCGAGCGGTCCCTCATGGTCTTCGGCGCGCCGGCGTCGCATTCCACCGCCGATCTCTACGAGGATGACGGCGACACGGCAGCTTGGCGCACCGATGCTCTGCTTCTATCCTTCCGCTTGTGCCGGCAAGCGACCGGCCTGGAACTGACGGGAAGGGCACAAGGCAGTTTCCGCCCGGCGTTCGAACGTTTGCATGTGAGGACTGTCGGAGTGGCGGAGCCCCTGACCGTCGGTACGATCGAAGGACCTGTAACACCTAAGTTCGGGGTGACTGGATAGCATGCCGCTGACGCGAAAGCTTTTATGCTGCCGTTACAGACGCACAACTTCGCCGCTGCGGACGCTGGCGTCGGCGGCAAAGACGATGCTCAGCGAGTTGATCGCGGCCTCGTGATGCTCTGACAAATCGATATCGCCATGGATGGCACTGAGAAATAGCCGCTGTTCGCGCTCGCAGAGCTCCTGATGGCCTGGTTCGTCTTCGGTCGAGAGGATTTCGTCAGGCCTTGCGAAGCGGCCCTCCGGGTTGCGGGCTGCGTGATGGATACGGAGCGCGTTGGTGCGCGTATGCGAGTCATGGTCCGCCGAGCTCGCAGTCGCCTCAGTGCTCTCCCTGGCAACCATCGACACGCTGCCGTTCGGTCCGATAATGTCCTTCACGAAATGAGCGGTCTCGCTCATCATCGGTCCCCAGCCAACTTCGTACCAACCAACCGATCCGTCTTCGAACGCGATGTGAAGATGACCGTAATTGTACATGCTGGGTGCGATCTCGTCCGTGAGCCTCGCCCCGACGGCGTGCACCGCGATCGGTCGCGAGCGCGTCACCTGGCACATGATGTCGACATAATGCACGCCGCAATCGACGATGGGCGAGGTCGACAGCATGAGCTTCTTGTGAACCTCCCAGAAAGAGCCGGCCGATTGCTGGTTGAGATTCATGCGCATCACGAGCGGCTTTCCGAGCGTGCGGCCTATTTCGACGAAGCGCGACCATGATGGATGGACGCGCAGGATATAGCCGATCAGCAGCGCCTTTCCGCTTGCACGTGCGGCGTCGATCACACTCCGGGCGGCCTCCAGCGTCTCGGCCAGTGGCTTTTCGCAGAAAACGTGCGCACCTGCCGCGAAAGCCTGAAGAGCCATGGCGGCGTGGTGTTCGGTGTAGGTGCAAATCGCGACGGCGTCCGGACGCAACGACGCGAGTGCCTCGTCGTATCGTTCGAAACGCGGCAGACTGGGAAACTCGGTTTCAAGGTCATGGCGATCGGCCGCGCGAGGGGTGCAGAGGCCTACGAGTTCGAACCCGTCGATCGCGCTATAGGCGCGGGCGTGGCTGGTTCCCATGGTGCCGAGCCCAACCACGAGAACGCGGATGGGCTTCGCTGTCGATGAGGTTGAAGAAGACATGGCTCAATCGCGTCCTTCAATCGAAACAACGCCCGGCAGATCCGTGCGTCAGGAGCCGTCGGCGACCGGGCGGCCCTCGATCCAGGTTTCGAGCACGCGCAAATCGTCATCGAGATGCACGAGGCCCGCCAGATATCCGGGGGCAATGCGGCCGAGTTCCGTTTCGCGCCGCAGAAATGTCGCGGGAACGCGCGACGCCATCGCGAGGGCATCGGTGAGATCGAGTCGCACGACGTTGACAGCATAACGTACGGCTTCGTCCATGGTCAGAACCGAGCCTGCGAGCGTCCCATCCTCGAGCCGCAGGCAGCCGTCTGCACGAGTCACGCGGCGGCCCTGTAGATCGAACTGATCGGGCCCGCCGGCCGCTGGTGGCATTGCATCCGTAATCAGCATGAAGCGATCGTGCCGCTTGGCGGCGAAGGCGATACGCAGGTTCGCCTCGTGTACGTGATGACCGTCCGCGATGATTCCAACGAACGCCTCGGCGAGATCGAGCGCGGCGCCGACCATGCCCGGCGTGCGTCCGGCCGGCGCGCTCATTGCATTGAACAGGTGAGTGAACGCGCGCGCCCCTGCTTTGACCGCGGCGCACGCCTCCTCGTAACTTGCGTCGGAGTGGCCGAGCGAGACGAGCACGCCCTGCCGCGCGAGTTCGGCGATGCTCTCCGCGTCGACCCGATTGGGCGCGAGCGTCAGCATGACCGCGCCGCAATTTGCGTTGACGATGGTGGCGACGTCGCCGGGCGCGAGGTTGCGGATGTACCGGAGCACATGTGCTCCCTTGCGATGCGGATCCAGGAAGGGCCCTTCCAGATGGATGCCGAGTGCCGCCGGAGTCAGGTGCCGCGCCTGACGGGTTGCGGCAATCGCGGCGCTCATCACCTCAGGCGTGTCGGTCACCAGCGTCGGCAGCAGCCCCACGGTGCCGTGTTTGCGATGTGCCGCGGCGATACGGGCAATGCCTTCGGGTGTCGGGTCCTCGTTGAACAGAACGCCGCCGCCGCCATTGACCTGCACATCGATATAGCCGGGCGCGAGCAGGCCGCCGCCGAGATCGTGTACGGCGCCGTGAGGTCTCTCGGAGTGAGGGACGATTGCCGCGATGCGTCCGCCTTCGACCACGACTGCGTGGTCGTCGAGAAAACGCTCGCCATCAAAAATCCGCGCGCCGGACAGAACGATCATCAAACAGTCTCCGTCACCTTGCGCAGGTTGCGCGGGCGGTCGGGATCGCGCCCGAGCCGGAGCGCAAGAGCCTCGGCAAGGCGGTAGAAGCGGTGGATCATGACGATGGGCTCCAGCAGCGTCGCCCCGACTTTTGCCGTCGCGAGATGATCCGCCTCATCAGCGCCGCCCGCTTCGATAGTAATCACCGTCGCGCCGGCACTGGCCAGCGCCGTGAGTGCCGGCAGCATGCCTTCTCGCGCCGCGTCGGACGGCAGGAAGGCGATGACGGGAAAGCCCGAGGCCACAAGTTCGGCCGGCCCATGCAGGACCTCGGCTGCGGAGTAGGCCTCGGCGTGAATCGCGCAGGTTTCCTTGAGCTTCAGCGCTGCCTCCGCGGCGATCGCAAGCGTCGCGCCGCGGCCGAGTACGAAAGCGCTGCGGGCATTTGCGAGCCTCTCGAGCATCGCCGCGGGCGGCGGCGCTGCTTGCCCGCGCAGGATGTCCGGCAGGCCGGTGAGGGCGCCTGCGAGCTGCCGATCCTCGCGCCAGGCCGCGACGAGGCTCGCGCCCGCAACGAGACCTGCAACCATCGATTTGGTCGCGGCGACGGAACGTTCCGTGCCGGCGCACAAGGGCAGCAGCACTTCGGCCTCTTGCGCGAGCGGTGAGGACACGTCGTTGACGAGTGCGACGGCCAGCGCACCGCCGCGTCGTGCAGCGCGCTGCATTTCGACGATGTCCGGGCTGCGTCCCGATTGCGAGATCGCGACGGAAACGCCGCCTTCGAGGCGCATCGGCGTACGATAAAGCGTCGCGATGGAGGGGCCGATGGAGGCACATGGCACCCCCGAAACGATCTCGACGAGGTATTTCAGATAGAGCGCGCAGCAATCCGACGAGCCGCGGGCGATGGTCGCGACGAGCGGTGGATCGAGGGCGCGCAGACGCGTCCCGAATTCAGCGAGCCGCTCCGCATTCTGGCTGAGCTGGAGCGCAACCGCATCGCCTGCCTCGCCGATCTCCTGAAACATGTGGGTCGTCATCGGTGCGCCTTTCGGGCCGGCGGCGACAGCGTGAGTTCGGAGACGAAATCATAGGCGTCGGCGCGGTACCAGGATTTCGTGAACTCGACGCAGGATCCGTCGGCGAGGTAAGCGATGCGCTGGATATAGAGCGCCGGGCTGTCGGACGGCACCCCGAGCAGTTCCGCATCCGCATGATCGACCAGGGTCGCACGCAAGCGCTGCAGGCCCCGGGTTGGCTTGAAGCCTTTCGCGGAGAGCGCTTCGTAAAGCGAGCCGCCGACCGAATCCTGTTCAGGCAGATAGCGTATCGGCACAGCGGCGCGCTCGATCGCCATGGGCGAACCGTCGGCTAGGCGCAGGCGGCCGAGCCGGAACACGCGTTCGTTCGGCCGTACGCCAAGCATCATGGCCTCTTCCGGCGTCGGCAGGAACACGCCGCGCTCGAGCTCGCGCGAGCTCGCCTCCAATCCGCGCAGTCGCATGTCTTCCGTGAAACTCGTCAGGCGCGACGAGGGCTGTTCGACCCGCGGCGTTGCGCGATGGATGAAGGTGCCGGCGCCATGGCGGTGAAACAGCACTCCTTCGGCGATCAGATCGGCAATCGCCTTGCGCAGCGTGGTGCGCGATACGTCGAGCAGCTCGCACAATACGCGCTCGGCCGGCAGCAATTGCGTCTCCGCGAAGCGTCCGGTCTCGATCTCGCGCCGAAGCGCGTCGACCACGGCACGATAGAGCTTCTGGCCCGGCGCGGTTTCGACCGTCATGGACATGCCGCGTCCTCCGCGAGCGTTCCGCCAGCGAGCAGGATTGCGCCGTCGACTGCGTCGCGCCGCGGCCGGGCGAGGCGCTTGGCCACATCAGGCGGCAAAAAGGGGCGCAAGGGCTCACCGAAGCCGCCGACGAGCGCAATGCGTTCGGCGCCAAGCGCGTTCAGCGCGTTCGCAAGCGCCGCTATCGCGCTGGCCGCTTCGCCGACAATTTCGCGTGCGCGTGTGTCTCCGGACCTGGCGACGTCCAGGATCTGGGGCGCGAAGGCGCCGTAGTCTCTGGGCCTCGCGTCCGCTGCCCAGCGGCTCATCCGCAATGGATCGTCATCGAAATGGCGCCCGAGCGCTTGCGCGAGTCCGCTCATCGGCTCGAGGCCATCGATCGCACGCAGCGTCGCGCGCAAGGCCGATTCGCCGAGGCGCGCGGCAGATCCGTCGTCGCCGAGCCAGAAACCGCGTCCGCCGATGATGGTCGTTCGAGCTCCCACGCGAGCGATGCCCGCCGAGCCCGTGCCCGCGATGATCAAGCCGCCGTCGCCGAGGCCATTGGCACCGACGCAGGCGGCGACAGCATCATTGACGGCGACGATGCGGGCAAAGCCGGGCAGGGCCGCGGAGACGCGCTCTGCTTCATTGTCGTCCGAAAGTCCGGCAAGGCTAAGGCCGACTGCGATCTCCTGCCTTGGCGCGCCGGCGGCGATCGCGGACGCGATCGTTTCACGGACGACCCGCATGGCCTCATCGAAATCGAGATAGATGTTCGAAGCCGGCCCGACGCCGCGCCCGAGCTCGCGGCCCGACGAATCACGCAGTCTCGCGCGGCAACGGGTCGCGCCGCCGTCCACACCGAGGAAGAACTGGGCCGTCGCCAAGGAGCCTCCTAAAAAATTTCTTAACGCCTCTAGACAAGTGGTATGTCACGTGGCTAAAAGAAATACAAGAGGTATCTACCACTGGTATTCACGATGTCGATACTGCCGAGCATGGGGACCGACGGAGAGGGGTGGCGCGACACTGGCGGTGTCCTGATGATCGATGAGGCGATGTTCGCGGAGGCGATGCTCGCGTCCTACCGCCAGGCGATTGCTTCGGTCGCGGCTGCTTCCGGAGACATCCGCGCCGCTGCGCTTCGCCTCGCCGCGATCTGGCGAGCAGGCGGGCGTCTGGTCTATGCGGGTGCAGGCTCCTCCGGTCTTGCGGCGGCCGAAGATGCAGCCGAGCTTCCCGGCACGTTCGGCCTTGAGCCGAGCCGCATAGCAATTGTCCTGGCCGGCGGGACCGCCGAGCCGTTCCGCATCGATGGGGCCGCCGAGGACGATGCCGCAGCCGGTGAGCGGGCTATGGCCGGGCTCGGTGACCTCTCCCGCGACGCCGTGATCGCCGTATCGGCGAGCGGCTCGACGCCCTTCACCGTCGCGGCCGCCGCCGAGGCACGCCGTCGCGGCGCTTTCGTGATCGGCATCGCACATCGCCCGGGGGTACCCCTGCTCGTCGGTGCCGACTCGTCGATCCTGCTTGAAAGCGGGGAGGAGGCGCTGCGCGGCTCGACACGGCTCGCGGCCGGAGCTGCGCAAAAGGCCGCGCTCGGCATGCTCTCATCCTTGATGGGATTCGAGCTTGGCCACATCCATCGGGGCCTGATGGTCAATCTGAAGGCCGACAATGCAAAATTGCGCGAGCGGGCGCGCGGGATCGTCGCAACAATCGCCGGCGTCGGTGATGCGGAAGCGGAAGCGGCGCTGCGCGAGGCCGGCGGCGAGGTCAAGCCGGCGATCCTGATCGCCAGCGGGATCGTCAGCATGAGCGAAGCGGTCACGTGGCTCGCTGCTGCGGAAGGCCGGATAGACGACGCGTTGCGCCGCGCAAGCGTCAACGGGATCACGGGCGAAGGCCCGAACAAGGGAGCGTAGCATGAGACGGACGTTCAAAGCTGCAATAGGAGCCGAGGTTGCCACGTTGGCGTTGCTTGCGGGGCTCGCGTCGGCCCAGGCAGGCTCGCTGAAGATAGAGAGTTGGCGCAACGACGACGCCGACATCTGGAACTCGAAGATCATCCCAGCCTTCAACAAGCATTATCCCGACATCAAGATCGAATTCGCGCCCTCAGCGCCCAAGGAATACAACGCCGCGCTCAACGCGCGGCTCGATGGCGGCACCGCCGGCGATCTCATCACGTGCCGTCCGTTCGACGCCTCGCTCGCGCTCTATCAGAAGCATCAGCTCGACGCGGTCGACGGCCTCAAGGGCATGGACAATTTCTCCGATGTCGCAAAGGCCGCATGGCAAACGGACGACGGCAAAACCACCTTCTGTGTTCCGATCGCCTCCGTCATCGCCGGGTTCATCTACAACAAGGAAGCTTTCGCCAAGGTCGGCGTATCCGAGCCGAAGACGCTTGAGGAATTCCACGCTGTCCTCGAGAAGCTGAAGAAGGACGGGACCTATGTCCCGCTGGTGATGGGCACGGCTGACCAGTGGGAGGCTGCGACCATGGGATTCCAGAACATCGGTCCCGACTATTGGAAGGGCGAGACTGGTCGCGCCAATCTGATTGCGGGCAAGGAGAAGCTTACCGACCCGCAATACGTCGCAGTGTTCAAGGAGATCGCAAGCTGGGCGCCATATCTGGGATCGGGCTTCCAGGCGCAGACCTACGCCGACAGTCAGAACCTGTTCTCGCTCGGCAAGGGTGCGATCTATGCGGCTGGCTCGTGGGATATCTCGACGTTCCGCGGCCAGGCGAAGTTCGCCATGGGTGCATTCCCGCCGCCGCAGCCGGCCGGCACGACGGATTGTTATATCTCCGATCACACCGATATCGCGATGGGCGTCAATGCAGCGTCGAAGAACAAGGAAGACGCGAAGAAGTTCCTGGAATGGCTGACGACGCCGGAATTCGCAACGATCTACGCCAATGCGCTTCCCGGCTTCTTCTCCCTCGCCAAGAGTCCGGTGAAGGTCGAGGACGACGTCGCAGCGACGATGGTTGGATGGCGACAGACCTGCAAGTCGACCATCCGCAACTCGTATCAGATCCTGTCGCGCGGTACGCCGAATCTGGAAAACGAGCTTTGGAACGTGTCGGCGCAGGTCGTCAACGGCAAGCTGACGCCTGATGCCGCCGGCAAGCAACTGCAGGACGGCCTCGACAAGTGGTACAAGCCCGCTAAGTGACGCCAGTCCCTCTCCCCGCGAAAGCGGGGAGAGGGACCTTCCTTGTCCTATTCGATAGTTGCTGCACACTCCGCTAACACATGGCGCGAGCCTCGAACGCGGATAGGGACGATAACGCACGGTAGGTTCAATCTCTTTCCCGTCATGCCCGAATCGGTCTCGAACATCACCGCCCAGATGCCTCGCGCAAAACTCGCGGGCCTTCTGCTATTCTTTCTCGGGCCGGCGGTCGCGATCTACACCCTGTTCTCGATCTATCCGCTCGTCGCGACGATGGCGCTCTCCACCTACACGAGCGATCCGTCTGGGGCCCGGTCTTTCGTCGGGCTCGCCAACTTCGAAACGCTGCTCGGCGACGCGCTGTGGTCAAAGCCGTTCTGGAATGCCTTCAGCAACAATCTGATATTCTTCGCCGTGCACATGTGCGTGCAGAATCCGATCGGCATCGCGCTCGCAGGATTGCTGAGCCTGCCGGGCCTGAGGCTCAAGGGCTTTTATCGCACCGTCATGTTTCTGCCGACGATGCTTTCGGTTGTCATCGTCGGTTTCTCCTGGAATCTGATCCTTTCCCCCCTCTGGGGCGTAGCTGCCGGCGCCTTGAAGGCCGTGGGGCTGGGCTCACTATTCGCTCCCTGGCTCGGCCTTGAATCGAGCGCGCTCGTAACCCTGTCCCTCATCTCCGTCTGGCAATTCGTCGGCATCCCGATGATGCTCATCTATGCCGCGCTGCTCAACATCCCCGAAGAGTTGATCGACGCGGCTCGCGTCGACGGGCTCGGACATTTCCGCATCTTCTTCCACATCAAGCTTCCGCTCGTCCTGCCGACGATCAGCCTGGTATCGGTCTTGACCTTCGTTGCCAACTTCAACGCTTTCGATCTGATCTATTCGGTCAAGGGCGCGCTTGCGGGGCCGAATTTCGCGACCGACATTCTCGGCACTTTCTTCTATCGCACCTTCTTCGGCAATCAGCTCCAGCTCGGCAATCCGACGATGGGTTCCGCGGTCGCGACCGTGATGTTCTTCATCATCCTCGTCGGCCTCTGCCTCTATCTCTTCCTCGTCCAGCGGCGCATCCGCCGTTACGCTTTCTGAGGAGGCGGCATGACGGCGGAGCAGCGCGCAAGGAGCCTCGGCGTCCATCTCGTCCTGATCGCCTACAGCCTGCTGGCGGTCGGTCCGATCCTGCTGGTCGTGATGAATTCGTTCAAGGTGCGCAACGCCATCTTCGGTAGCCCGCTCGCTCCGCCGGACGCCACAACCTTCAGTCTCGTCGGCTATGAGAAGGTGTTCCGCTCCTCCCATATCCTGACCTACTATTCGAATTCGCTGATCGTGACCCTCGTCAGCATGGCGCTCGTGCTGCTGTTTGGTGCGATGGCGGCCTGGGCGCTGACCGAGTACCGCTTTCGCGGTTCGACGGCGCTCGCACTGTTTCTGTCGATCGGCATCATGGTGCCGATCCGGCTTGGCTCCGTTGCGATCCTCAACATGATGCGGTCTGCTGGCCTCAACGACACGCTGACGGCCCTGATCCTCGTCTACGTCGCGCAGGGCCTGCCGATGTCGATCTTCATATTGAGCGAGTTCATCCAGCAGATCCCCAAGGACCTGCGCGACGCTGCTCGCTGCGACGGCGTGCCGGAAACCCGTATCTTCTTCGAAGTGGTCGCACCACTGCTGCGGCCGGCGATCGCGACCGTCGCTGTGTTCACCATAGTGCCGATCTGGAACGACCTCTGGTTTCCGCTGATCCTGACGTCGAGCGACTCGACGCATACGGTCACGCTCGGCGTTCAGCAGTTTCTTGGCCAGTACATCACCGACTGGAATTCCGTGCTCGCCGCGCTGTCGATGGCGATCCTGCCGGTCGTGGTCATCTACGTGATCCTCTCGCGCCAACTCATCGCAGGCCTCACCTCCGGCGCGGTCAAATAGGTTGTCAGAATGGCCAATCTGCGCATCGAGCACCTCAACAAGCGCTATGGCGCGACGACAGTGCTCAACGACGTCAACCTGAACATCCAGGACGGTGAATTCGTCGTTCTCGTCGGCCCTTCAGGCTGTGGCAAGTCGACGCTTCTGCGTATGATTGCCGGGCTCGACGGCGCATCGGGCGGCGACATCCATATCGCTGGCAAGCTTGTCAACACGCTCGCGCCTGCCGAGCGCGGCATCGCGATGGTGTTCCAGTCCTACGCGCTCTATCCGCACATGAATGTGCGCAAGAATATGACCTTTGGGTTGAAGTTTACCGGCGTGCCTCCGGCCGAACGCGAGCGGCGCGTCACGGAGGCGGCCCGCATGCTGCGGCTCGACGAGCTGCTCGAGCGCTATCCGCGCGATCTTTCCGGCGGCCAGCGCCAGCGTGTTGCGATCGGCCGCGCGATCGTGCGCGAGCCCGCTGTTTTCCTGTTCGACGAGCCGCTCTCCAATCTCGATGCGGCCTTGCGCGTCTCGACACGCGTCGAGATCGCGAATTTGCACAGGCTGCTGAAATCGACGATCGTCTATGTCACGCACGACCAGGTCGAGGCGATGACGCTCGCCGACCGGATCGTCGTGATGAACAAGGGCTGCATCGAGCAGGTCGGCAGACCGCTCGATCTCTACTATGCGCCGGCCAACCTGTTCGTCGCCGGCTTCATCGGCTCGCCCGCGATGAATCTTTTCGAGGCCAAAGTTGGCAGTATCGAGGGCGGATGTGTACGGGTGGCCGGACCCGGCTTTCGCAGCTTCGATGTGCCGACGACCTCATTGAAGGTGGGCGACACGCTGACGGTCGGTGTCCGTCCGGAGCATCTTGGCCGAGGGGAAGACGGTCCCTTCGCCGTGGAAGGCGTCGTCGAACTGGTCGAACGGCTCGGCGAAGCCTCCTTCGCCTATGTGCGCCGCGCCGATGACAGGCTGTTCGTTGCCGAGGTGCGCGGCAGGCGGACCCCGATGCCGGGCGAACGAGTTACGTTCTTTGCCGCAGCCCAGGACGTACACGTCTTCGACGCCGCGGGCCTGCGGGTCTCGACGCGGCACGATGCTTAGCTCATGACGAGCCTCGTGCGCTATCTCACCCATCCTCAGGTGAACATTGATCCGGCGATCGCCGTCCCATCATGGGGGCTGAGTGAGATCGGGAGGGCTCGCACGGAGGCAGTCGCGAGCACGCGGCAGCTCGCGCGCACCACGCAGATCATCTCCAGTGGCGAGCGGAAGGCGATCGAGACAGCCGAGATCATCGCCACGAAGCTGAACCTCGAGGTAGAGGTGCGGGAGGCGATGCATGAGAATGACCGGTCCGCAACCGGCTTCCTGATGCCGGACGAGTTTCAGGCGGTGGCCGATCGGTTTTTTGCCGAGCCCCAAATCAGCGTTCGGGGCTGGGAGCGGGCGGTTGACGCCCAGTCGCGTATCGTCCGCGAGGTCGAACACGTCCTGGCTCGGAATAAACCGGGCGATGTGCTCTTTGTCGGCCACGGTGGCGTCGGCACTCTGCTGTATTGCCATTATTCGGGCGTTGCGATTGATCGTAGACATGATCAGCCCGGCAGCGGCGGTTACTATTTTGCGTTCAGCAGAGACGATCGCCGCGTGCAACATTCTTGGCGTCGCCTCGAAGACCTCTGATCTTGCCCGAGGCATGTGGGTCAGATCTCAAATTGCGAGCGGTCGTCTGCCGAGTAGACCGCGAGCGGCTTCGCATCGTAGTCCAATCGGAGCACGAGACCGGCGGTCGATATCGGTCGTCTTGGGAACTGTTGGCAAGACGGTCCGATATTTCGGATGAGGTCTCCGGGTCGTTTTCCGGAGCTTCGGGCAGATCGTCCCTGGTCAGGCCGAAGGGCTTGCGGGGAACCTCGCAAAATGAATAGGATGCGACGAATGGCTCAGCCTTTTAAGGGCTGGCACGGATGCTGCTTGGGTCGTCGGCAAAAGGAGCACGAGCTCCAGACCAAGCAAGGCGAGGGGAACGCTCAGATGCCAGCCCGTATTCAAATCATCACCTAGAGCGACAGGCGATGCCGCCTGCCTAGCATCGCGCGCCGCCGGAAGCCGGAGCGCAGGGGGCGGGCGCGCGTCGACGCTTGATGCCGGTTTAGCACGCAATGGAGGACATGATGACAGTTGCAGACGCGCACGACCTGGATCCGCAGGAAACCCAGGAGTGGTTGGATGCGCTGTCAGCAATACAGGGCCATCGTGGCAACGAGCGAGCCGAGTTCGTCGTCAATACGATGATTGATGCCGCCCGCAAGGGTGGGCTCGGCATTCAGCAGACGCTGACGACACCCTATTGCAACACAATTCCTCTGAGTCAGCAGCCGGCATTGCCGGGCGATCGCGCGATCGAGCACAAGCTGCGCTCGATCATCCGGTGGAATGCCCTTGCGATCGTGCTCCGTGCCAACAAGGAGAGCTCGGAGCTCGGCGGTCACATTGCAAGCTTCCAGTCGGCCGCGACGCTCTACGACATCGGCTTCGGTCATTTCTGGCATGCGCCGACGGAGACGCACGGGGGCGATCTGATTCTCGTCCAAGGGCACAGTTCGCCCGGCATCTACGCGCGCGCCTTCCTCGAGGGGCGGCTGAGCGAGGAACAGCTTCTCAGCTTCAGGCAGGAGGCCGCTGGCAAGGGCCTGTCGAGCTATCCGCATCCCTGGCTCATGCCCGACTTCTGGCAATTCCCCACAGTGTCGATGGGATTGGGGCCCCTGATTGCGATCTATCAGGCGCGATTCCTGAAGTATCTCCAGAATCGCAATTTGGCCGAGACATCGAACCGCAAGGTCTGGGCCTTCATGGGCGACGGCGAGACGGACGAGCCGGAATCGCTCGGCGCGATCTCGCTCGCCGGTCGCGAGAAGCTCGACAATCTCATCTTCGTCATCAACTGCAACCTTCAGCGACTCGACGGGCCTGTTCGTGGCAACGGCAAGATCGTTCAGGAGCTCGAGAGTGTCTTCCGCGGAGCAGGCTGGAACGTCATCAAGGTGCTGTGGGGATCGGGATGGGATCGCCTGCTGGAGAAAGATAAAAGCGGCTTGCTGCTCAAGCGCATGGAGGAGTGCGTCGATGGCGAGTACCAGGACTTCAAGAGCAAGAGCGGTGCCTACATCCGCGAGCATTTCTTTGGCAGGTACGATGAGCTGAAGCAACTCGTCGCCGACATGAGCGACGACGATATCTGGAAGCTGGCTCGCGGTGGTCACGATCCGGAGAAGGTTTTTGCGGCCTACGCCGCCGCGGTCAATCACAAGGGTCAGCCCACGGTCATCCTGCCCAAGACCGTCAAAGGCTTCGGCATGGGTGAGTCGGGCGAAGGCCAGATGATCGCGCACCAGGCCAAGAAGATGACGCAGGACGCTCTGCGCGGCTTCCGCGATCGCTTCCAGGTGCCGGTCGCCGACGAGGACCTGGCGAAAGTCCCCTTCCTCCGCCTGCCGGAAGACAGCCCGGAGATGAAATACTTCCGGGCGCAGCGTGAGAAGCTCGGCGGCTGCCTGCCGCAGCGCAGACGCAAGTCCGTATCCCTGCAAATTCCACCGCTCTCGGCCTTCCAGCGGCTGCTCGAAAGCACGGGCGACCGCGAAATTTCGACCACGATGGCCTTCGTGCAGATGCTCGGCGCACTCGTGCGCGACAAAGCGATTGGCAAGCATATCGTGCCGATCGTGCCGGACGAGTCCCGAACCTTCGGCATGGAAGGCATGTTCCGCCAGCTCGGCATCTACTCTTCGGTTGGTCAGCTCTACCGTCCGCAGGACGCCGATCAGCTCATGTACTACCGCGAGGACAAGAGCGGGCAGGTCTTCCAGGAGGGCATCAACGAAGGCGGTGCCATGTCGAGCTGGATCGTCGCGGCGACCTCCTACAGCACGAACAACGTGCCTATGATTCCATTCTATATCTACTACTCGATGTTCGGTCTTCAGCGCGTCGGCGATCTCGCCTGGCTCGCAGGGGACATGCGTGCGAGGGGGTTCCTTCTCGGCGGCACCGCCGGCCGCACCACGCTGAATGGCGAAGGGTTGCAACACGAGGACGGGCATAGCCACATTCTTGCCGGCACCATTCCGAACTGCGTGTCCTACGATCCGACCTTTGCCTATGAGGTCGTGACGATCGTGCGCGAAGGCATGCGCCGGATGTACGAGGCGCAGGAGGACGTCTACTACTACATCACCCTGATGAACGAGAATTACCCGCATCCCGCGCTCGCCGACGCAGGCAAGGGCGCGGAGGAGGGAATACTCAAGGGACTCTATCTGCTGAACGGCGGAGGCGAGACGGCGAAGAAGGAGCTTCGCGTCCAGCTTGTCGGCTCCGGCACGATCCTGCGCGAGGTGATGGCGGCCGCCGATCTGCTCAAGGCCGATTTCGGCGTGACCGCCGATGTGTGGAGCGCGACGAGCTTCAACGAGTTGCGTCGCGACGGCATGGCCGCGGAGCGCTGGAATCTGCTGCATCCGACCGAGCCGCGGCGCAAGAGCTGGGTGGAGGCGCAGCTGGAAGGACATCCCGGGCCGGTCGTGGCCTCCACGGATTACATGCGCAACTACCCGGATCAGATCCGGGAATACGTCCAGGCGGCCGGGCGCCGCTACGTCGTGCTCGGCACGGACGGCTTCGGTCGTAGCGACTACCGCGTGAAGCTTCGTAAGTTCTTCGAGGTCGACCGGCATTACGTCGCCGTCGCTGCGCTCAAGGCACTCGCCGACGATGGAGCCATCAAGCCGGCGGTCGTGGCCGAGGCTATCGCCAAATATCAAATCGACGCTGGGCGCTCTGCGCCCTGGACCGTGTGACGCAGCGGAGCCGAGGCAGAACAATGAGCG
This sequence comes from Bradyrhizobium sp. CB82, assembly GCF_029714405.1. Classification (NCBI taxonomy): domain Bacteria; kingdom Pseudomonadati; phylum Pseudomonadota; class Alphaproteobacteria; order Hyphomicrobiales; family Nitrobacteraceae; genus Bradyrhizobium; species Bradyrhizobium sp. CB82. Next base: position 3,857,752 of record NZ_CP121650.1, read on the forward strand.
GAGTGATCGACATCAAGGTTCCCGATATCGGCGACTTCAAGGACGTCCCGGTGATCGAGGTCTTCGTCAAACCGGGCGACAAGGTCAAGGCGGAGGATCCGCTGATCTCGCTGGAGTCCGACAAGGCGACCATGGAGGTGCCGTCGCCGCGTAACGGCGTGGTGAAATCGGTGGTCGTGAAGGTCGGAGACAAGGTGAGCGAAGGTGCGGTGATCGTACAGTTCGATGGCGCCGGCGCGGAACAGGGCGACACTCGGCCGGTCGTCAGCGCCCCGCCGTCGCCCGTCAGCGCGCCGGTTGGCGTCGCCGAGGTGCGGGTGCCCGATATCGGCGACTTCAAGGACGTTCCGGTCATCGAGATCTTCGTCAAACCGGGCGATAGCGTGAAGGCAGAGGATCCTCTGATCGCGCTCGAGTCGGACAAGGCGACGATGGAGGTGCCGGCACCGCTTGCGGGCACGGTCCGCGAGATCAAGGTCAGGACCGGCGACAAGGTGAGCGAGGGCTCCGTTATCCTCGTCCTTGCGACCAGCGGTGCGCCTGCCGCCGCCGGCTCGCCGTCACCGGCTCCTACATCGCCCGTAGCCGCAGCTGCTCCGGCGGCACAAGCCGGCGCAGTCGACGAAAAGGCTTTCGCGCTCGCCTATGCGGGTCCGGCAGTGCGCAAGCTCGCGCGCGAGCTCGGCGTCGACCTCGGCAAGGTGAAAGGCTCCGGCAATCACGGCCGGATCCTGCGCGAAGACCTCGAGGCTTTCGCGAAAGTCGGAGCCGCGCCCGCCAAGCCACAGGCCGCGGCCGCAAGCGGAGGCGGCGTCGGCGGGATCGATCTTCTGCCCTGGCCCAAGGTGGATTTCGCGAAGTTCGGGCCCGTCGAGCGCAAGGAGCTTGGACGCATCAAGAAGATTTCGGCGGCCAACCTGCACCGCAACTGGGTCGTCATCCCGCACGTCACGACCCACGACGAGGCCGATATCACCGACCTCGAACAATTCCGGGTGAAGATGAACAAGGAGCTTGAGAAGAGCGGCGTGAAGCTCTCGCTCCTGCCATTCATGGTGAAGGCTGCTGTCGCGACACTGCAGAAGTTTCCGGAGTTCAATGCAAGCCTCGACGGCGACACGCTGGTCTACAAGAATTACTGGCACATTGGTTTTGCCGCGGACACGCCGAACGGCTTGATGGTGCCGGTGATCCGCGACGCCGACAAGAAGTCGGTGCCGGATATCGCCAAGGAGATGAATGACCTCGCCAAGCTCGCGCGCGAGGGCAAGATCAAGCCCGACCAGATGCAGGGTGGGACTTTCTCGATCTCCTCGCTCGGGGGAATCGGCGGCCACTACTTCACGCCGATCATCAACGCACCGGAAGTGGCGATCATGGGCGTGTGCAAGGGCTACTGGAAGCAGCATTCGGCTGACGGCAAGACCTGGACCTCCCGTCTGACCCTGCCGCTGTCGTTGTCCTGGGATCATCGCGTCATCGACGGCGCGGCGGCGGCGCGCTTCAACGTCTACTTCGCCAACGTGCTCGCCGATTTACGGCGCGTGCTGTTCTGAGACCGGGGGAGAGGCAGCATGGCTCAGCAGATCGAAGTGAAAGTCCCGGATATCGGCGACTTCAAGGACGTTGCGGTGATCGAGGTCTTGGTGAAGGCGGGCGAGACCGTCGCTGTCGACACCAGCCTCATCATGGTCGAGTCCGACAAGGCGTCGATGGAGATTCCGTCCTCGCATGCCGGCGTCGTCAAGGACGTGAAGGTCAAGACCGGCGACAAGGTGAGCGAAGGTTCGATGATCCTGGTGCTAGAGGCAGAGAGTGCGGCGGCCGCGCCGAAGCCCGCGCCAGCATCGCAGCCGGCGGCGACCGCCAGCCCGCCGCCGGCTGCGCCTTTTGCAGCCTCCTATTCCGGCAAGGCGGATATCGAATGCGACATGCTGGTGCTGGGCGCCGGTCCCGGCGGCTACTCGGCGGCTTTCCGTGCCGCAGATCTCGGCATGAAGACCGTGCTGGTCGAGCGTTACGACACGCTCGGCGGTGTCTGTCTCAATGTCGGCTGCATTCCGAGCAAGGCGCTGCTGCATACGGCTTCGGTGATCGATGAGGTCAAGCATCTCCCCGATCATGGAATCTCCTTCGGTTCACCGCAGATCGACCTCGGCAAGTTGCGCGGCTTCAAGGATGGCGTCATCAAGAAGCTGACCGGCGGCCTCGCCGGCATGGCGAAGGCCCGCAAGGTCGAGGTCGTGACGGGCGTCGGCACCTTCGTCGACCCGCATCATCTCGACGTCGTCGGGGCCGGCGCCAAGAAAACGATCAGGTTCGCCAAGGCAATCATTGCCGCAGGCAGCCAGGCCGTGAAACTGCCGTTCCTGCCTGAGGATCCCCGCATCGTCGATTCGACCGGGGCGCTTCAGCTCAAGTCGATCCCCAAACGCATGTTGGTGATTGGCGGCGGTATCATCGGGCTTGAAATGGCGACTGTCTATTCAACGCTCGGCACCCGCATCGACGTCGTCGAAATGCTCGACGGCCTGATGCAGGGAGCTGACCGTGACCTGGTCAAGGTCTGGGACAAGATGAACGCACGCCGTTTCGACAAGGTCATGTTGAAGACCAAAACGGTGGGCGCCAAGGCGACCGAAGCCGGGATCGAGGTGAAGTTCGAATGCGAACAGGCGCCTGCGGAGCCGCAGGTCTATGACCTCGTTCTGGTGGCGGTCGGCAGAAGCCCGAATGGCAAGAAGATCGGCGCCGACAAGGCCGGCGTAACCGTGACCGAGCGCGGTTTCATCGAGGTCGACAAGCAGATGCGCACCAATGTGGCGCACATCTTCGCGATCGGCGATGTCGTGGGGCAGCCGATGCTTGCGCACAAGGCCGTTCATGAAGGCCATGTCGCGGCGGAGGTCGCCCATGGCGAAAAATCCTACTTCGACGCGCGGCAGATTCCGTCCGTTGCCTACACCGATCCCGAGGTCGCCTGGGCCGGCAAGACCGAAGATGAGTGCAGGGCCGAGGGCATCAAGGTCGGCAAGGCGGTCTTTCCCTGGGCGGCCTCCGGCCGCGCAATCGCCAATGGTCGCGACGAGGGGTTCACCAAGCTGCTGTTCGATGCATCCACCCATCGCGTGATCGGCGGCGGGATCGTCGGGACGCACGCAGGCGATCTCATCAGCGAGATATGCCTGGCGATCGAGATGGGGTGCGAGCCGGCAGATATCGGCAAGACCATTCACCCGCACCCGACCCTCGGCGAGTCCATCGGCATGGCGGCTGAGGTTTTTGAGGGGCATTGCACCGATCTGCCGCCGCAGAAGAAGAAATAGCATCGCTTGCCGCCACGCCGTCAAAGCGAGACCAGGGAGAAGACATATGCCTGCAACGACGACCGCGCCGCAGAAGAAACCGTTTTACCGGATTCTCTATGTGCAGGTGCTCGTGGCAATCGTGCTTGGCGTCATCGTCGGCTGGCTCTGGCCAGAGCTTGCGAAGAACGACTGGATCAAGGCGATGGGCGACGGCTTCGTCAAGCTCATCAAGATGGCGATTGCGCCGATCATCTTCTGCACGGTGGTTTCCGGAATTGCCCACATCTCGGAGGTGAAGAAGGTCGGCCGCGTGGCGGTCAAATCGCTCGTCTATTTCGAGGTGGTTTCGACCCTTGCCCTGGCGCTGGGCCTGATCGTCGCCAACGTGCTGCGGCCGGGCGCAGGATTCCAGGGCCAATCGAATGCTGCGGCGGTCGCCGGTTATGCCAAGCAGGCGAGCGAAATGAAGTCGGTCGATTTCGTCCTGCACATCATCCCCGACACGGTCGTCGGGGCATTCGCGCAAGGTGAAATTCTCCAGGTTCTGCTATTTGCCATCTTGTTCGGCTTCGCGTTGATGGGCCTCGGCGAGCGGGCTCACATCCGCGCATTCATCGACGATGTCGCTCACGCGATGTTCGGTGTCATTGCGATCGTCGTGAAGGTCGCGCCGATTGGTGCCTTTGGTGCAATGGCGTTCACGATCGGCCGCTACGGACCTCAGGCGCTCGGAAATCTCGCGGGGCTGATCGGGACTTTCTACCTGACGTCGCTGCTGTTCGTGGTCGTCGGGCTCGGCCTGATCGCCCGTATTGCCGGTTTCTCGATCTTCAAGTTTCTCAAATACATCAAGGACGAGCTGCTGATCGTGCTCGGTACGTCGTCCTCGGAGAGCGCGCTTCCGCAACTGATGGAGAAGCTCGAGATCCTCGGTTGCTCCAAGTCGGTGGTCGGGCTGGTCGTCCCGACAGGTTACTCGTTCAACCTGGATGGCACCAACATCTACATGACGCTGGCGACTCTCTTCATTGCCCAGGCGATGAACGTCGATCTGAGCTTCGGCGAACAGATGACGATTCTGATCGTTGCCATGCTGACATCGAAAGGAGCCTCGGGAATCACCGGCGCGGGTTTCATCACGCTCGCAGGTACGCTCGCTGCGGTCCGGCCGGAACTGCTGCCTGGCATGGCGATCGTGCTCGGTATCGACAAGTTCATGAGCGAATGCCGAGCCTTGACGAACCTCTGCGGCAACGGCGTGGCATGCGTCGTGGTCGCGTGGTGGGAAGGTGAGCTTGACCGCGAGAAGCTGCGCGTGGCGCTCGATCGGGACGTCGATCCCGCGGACTTCGAAATGGCCGTGAGCGAGCCGCAAAGCCTCTGAACACGGTGTGCGTTGCGGACTGTTGTTCGTTCAAATCGGAAAAAAGGGAGTTGATTCACGACGGACGTGGTTATTGTCTCCGCAGCGCGGACGCCGGTTTCCGGTCGTTCCTACGGAGCATCAAGCGGAAGGCACCAAGCGGTCCGCGAAAGACGATGGCTCTCCGGGAGCCGCAAGACAAACCGATCAAGATCAGGAGGAATCTATGTCGAGGGTTGCAGTGGTGACCGGAGGAACGCGCGGCATCGGAGAGGCGATCTCGATCGCGCTCAAAGCGGCCGGCTATAAGGTCGCGGCGAGCTATGCCGGCAACGGGCGCGGGCGGGCATCACCGTCAACGCGATCTGTCCCGGTTATATCGCCACCGACATGGTGAAGGCGATCAAACCGGAGATCGTCGCCAAGAACATCCTGCCGCAGATCCCGGTCGGCCGTCTGGGCGAGCCGCATGAGATCGCGCGGGTGGTCTCGTTCCTTGCATCCGACGATGCAGGTTTCATTACGGGGGCGACGATTTCCGCGAACGGCGGCCAAAACATGATCTGAGCCAAGGGCGCAGAGGAGGAGAGGGGCCGCCGGTTGGGCCGGCCTCTCGAACGAGGGAATCAAGTCGGGGATCACGATGGACCAGGATCTGAGGGAAGCCGCACTCGAATATCACCGCCTGCCGCGGCCGGGAAAGATTTCCATCGTGCCGACGACGGCCATGGCCACGCAGCGCGATCTCGCGCTGGCATATTCGCCTGGCGTCGCGGAACCTTGTCTCGTCATCGCGAAAGATCCCTCGCAGGCGGATGATCTCACAGCGCGCAGCAACCTCGTCGCCGTCGTCACCAACGGCACCGCCGTGCTCGGTCTTGGCAACATCGGTGCGCTGGCCGGCAAGCCGGTCATGGAAGGCAAGGCGTGCCTGTTCAAGAAGTTTGCCGGGATCGACGTGTTCGACATCGAACTCGCCGAGGAGAATCCCGACGCCCTGATCGAGACGATCGCCAGAATGGAGCCGACCTTCGGCGGCATCAATCTGGAGGACATCAAGGCGCCGGAATGTTTCTACATCGAACGGAAGCTCCGTGAGCGCATGAAGATCCCGGTCTTCCATGACGATCAGCATGGCACCGCGATCATCGCGGCCGCGGCGATCCTCAATGGGCTGAAGCTGGTCAAGAAGGAGATTTCGGAGGTCAAGCTCGTCTGCTCCGGTGCAGGGGCGGCGGCGCTCGCGTGCCTCGATCTCATCGTCAGTCTGGGACTACGACGCGACCGCATCATCGTGACCGATGCGAAGGGCGTGGTCTACGCCGGTCGTACCGAGAGCATGGACGACAACAAGACGCGCTATGCCGTCAAGACGGATGCGCGAAAGCTCGACGAGATTATTCAGGACGCGGACATTTTTCTCGGCTTGTCGGCCGGCAAGGTGCTCACCTCGGACATGGTCAGGAAGATGGCGCGCGATCCCTTGATCTTCGCCATGGCCAATCCGATCCCCGAAATCATGCCGGAAGATGCACTGGCGGTCCGCCCCGATGCGATCATCGGCACCGGACGCTCCGACTACCCCAACCAGATCAACAATGTCCTGTGCTTTCCGTTCATCTTCCGCGGCGCGCTCGACTGCGGAGCGACAACAATCAATGAGGAGATGAAGCTTGCGACGGTCCGCGCGCTCGCCGATCTGGCGATGGCGGAGGTGCCCGAGGTGGTTGCTGCCGCCTACAAGGGCGAGGGGCTTCGTTTTGGTCGCGACTATCTCATTCCCAAGCCGTTCGATCCGCGCCTCATCGAGATGATCGCGCCGGCGGTGGCCAAGGCCGCGGCCGAAACAGGCGTTGCCAGGCGTCCGATCGCCGACATGGAAGCCTATCGTCAGAAGCTGAGCCGGTTCGTTTATCACTCCGGCAACGCGATGCAGCCGGTCTTCACGGTGGCGAAGGGAAGCGGCAAGTCGCTCATTCTGGCGGAGGGCGAGGATGAGCGCGTGCTCCGGGCCGCTCAGGTCATTGCCGACGAAAGGATCGCCAGGCCGCTGCTCCTCGGTCGACCCGCAACGATCGAGGCGCAGATCAAGGCCTTCGGTCTTCGACTGAGGCCCGGCAGCGACTCCGAGATCATTGATCCGCATGATGCAGCGGTCTATTCCGCCTGCGCGGACATCTATCATGCGCGCAGGAAGCGGGACGGCGTATCGGCAGCGCTGGCGCTGTCGGAGGCACGAAGCAACGCAACGGTGCTTGCCTCGCTCCTGCTCGAGCGGGGCGTGGGCGAGGCGATGCTGTGCGGTGTCATCGGAAGGACGGCGGACCACCTGGCGGCCATCCGCAACGTGATCGGGACCCGGGCCGACGTGCGGGCGCTTGCCGTCATGCAGATGCTCATTCTCCAGCAGCATCAGCTTTTCATCTGCGATACGCACTGCAATCTCAATCCGACCGCCGAGCAGGTCGCCGAGATCGCCCTGCTGGCGGCGGCGGAAGTCAGGCGATTTGGCATCACGCCGAGGGTGGCGCTGCTGTCGCATTCAAGCTTTGGCAGCTCGGCGTTTCCCGAGGCCCAGAAGATGCGGACGGCGCGGGCGATCATTCGTGAACGCTCGCCTGATCTGATCGTGGAGGGCGAGATGCGCGGCGACGCTGCGCTGTCGCAGTCCGTACTCGACCACGAGTTTCCCGACTCCGGGTTCGAGGGGCCGGCAAATGTCCTTGTGATGCCGAATCTCGATGCCGCCAACATCTCCTACAATCTGCTGCGGATGGCTGCGGGCCAGGGACTGACCGTAGGCGGCATTTTGCTTGGCGCCGCCAAGCCGGCCCACATTCTCACGCCATCATCAACGGTACGCCGCATCGTGAACATGGCTGCCGTCGCCATTGCGGATACGGTTTCAGACAGAGCTTGATCTACAAAGGCGGTTGGCAAGCTGTGAACCTGATCGGTCGAGGCCACCATGAGTAATCCTCAGCCGGGCAAACCCCGGGTCGTGATCGTCGGAGGCGGAGCCGGAGGATTGGAGCTCGCGACCCGACTTGGCGACAAGTATGGACGGAGAGGGAAGCTCGACGCCACCCTGATAGATCGAAACCGCACACATGTGTGGAAGCCGAAGCTGCATGAGATTGCAGCCGGGAGCATGGATATCGCTGCTCACGAGGTCGACTATCTCGCGCAGTCCTACTGGCACGGCTTCCGCTACCGCATCGGGGACATGATCGGGATCGATCGGGAGCGGCGCCAGGTGCAGGTGGCGCCTTACGTCGATGCCGAAGGCCGGGAGGTCACGCCCAAGCGGGCATTCGATTACGACGTGCTTGTGGTCTCCATCGGGAGCCAGAACAACGACTTTGGAACGCCCGGTGTCCTCGACCATGCGATCAAGCTCGAGTCGCAGGCCGATGCGAAGCGGTTCCACGAACGCATGGTGAATGCGTGCATCCGCGCGCATGCTCAATCCTCGCCCTTGGGCGCTCACCAGTTGAAGGTCGCGATCATCGGGGCCGGCGCCACCGGCGTTGAGCTTGCTGCTGAGCTCCACAGGACGACGCGTGAAGTGGTGGCCTACGGGCTCGACCAGGTCGATCCCCAGAAGGACATCAGGATTACGCTGATCGAGGCTGCCGCACGGGTTCTGCCGGCGCTGCCCGAGCGAGTTTCGAGGGAGACTGAAAAGCTCCTGGTCAAGCTGGGCGTCGACGTGCTGGTCGGCGCCAAGGTCTCGGAGGTCGGGGCGGACCACGTCAGCCTGGCGGACGGCCGGACGATCCCCGCCGAGCTGATTGTCTGGGCCGCCGGTGTCAAGGCGCCCGACGTCCTGAACGATATCGCTGGCCTTGAGACCAACCGCATCAACCAGCTGGTCGTGCGTCCGACGCTGCAAACGACCCGTGACGACAACATTTTCGCGATAGGCGACTGCTCGGCCTGCTTCTGGGGCGAGCACGGCAACGTCCCGCCGCGCGCACAGGCGGCTCATCAGCAGGCCTCTCACCTCTATTCGCAAATTCCCCGATTTCTGCAAGGCGAGACGCTCAAACCGTACCGCTACCGGGACTTCGGTTCCCTGGTGTCGCTCGGCGAGTTCAGCACGGTCGGATCGATGATGGGAGCGCTCGTCGGTGGAAACCTCGTCTTCGAGGGCATCTTCGCTCGGATGATGTACCTGTCCCTCTACAAGATGCACGAATACGCGCTGCACGGACCGGTGAAGGTCGCGCTCGACACGCTTGCCCGCCTGATTACGCGGCGTACGGAGCCGCACGTGAAGCTTCATTGATCGCGTGCAACGGCAGGGAGCCCTTCCGTTGCGCAACTGCTTGACGACGGTAACGTACGGGGAGGGATGCTGATGGACGCTGTGGTCCTTGCGCGCGTGCAGTTCGCCGCAAACCTGGCGAACGACCCGCAGCAGTATCAGGGCAGGGGAGAATACGCATGATCTCGATGTCCTTCGATGAAGTGCTGCCGCTCGTTTTCATCGGGTCGATGGGAATATCGCTGCTCGTCTGCGTCGTGAGCGAGGGATACGACCTTGGGGTCGGCATGCTGATGCATAGGGCAACGCCCGTGGAGCGCGACACCATGGTTGCGTCAATAGGTCCGTTGGGGGATGCGAATGAAGCCTGGCTTGCTCTTGGTGTCGGCCTTCTTCTGGTTGTCTTCCCCAAGGCGCCCGGTTTGATCCTGTCGGTGATTTTCCTATCGCGTATTCCGGGGCAAGACCATAGAGTTGCATTATGCGTGAGGGGACGGCCGACACGCCTCGGATTTGTTTGGTTCATGAGATGACGGACCTGCCATCCCTGGTGAACATCAAGGGGAGTCCCCAAGTCGGCTCGGCGGCTCCCCATTCGCCGCGCTGGCTTGTTCGCGGCGCGATGGCAATCGTGCTGGTCATGGCCGCTTCGTGGCTTGGATATGCCGGTGCGTTCTATCGGGGACTGGGCGATCTGCACGCCGTAGCGCAGCAACGGCTGGCCGTCGAGGCGGCACGGCTGGATGGCTACCTCTCTCGATTTGAGTACCTGCCGTCGCTGCTGGAGACATCGCCTGATGTTTTTCGCTTGCTCGGCGACCCCGCTGATGCCGCACTGCAGCACGCGGTCAGCATGTACTTGAAATCGATCAACCTGCTTGCGGGAGCGGACAACCTCTACGTCCTGGCTGTCACCGGCGAGGCACTGGCTGCTGCCGATTTCGATCAGCCGGGTACGCCGGTTGGCAGGAACCTCTCGTATCGGCCGTATATGAGCGAAGCTCTTGCGACTGGCCGCGGTGCGTTCTTCGGTGTCGGTATTACGAGCGCGCGGGCCGGCTACTATCTTTCCTATGCTCTCAAGGAAGGCGGCCTGACGAAGGGCGTCGCCGTCGTCAAGGTCAATCTCGAGTCGCTTGAGCGCGAATGGCGCGATAGGGCAAGCGACATTGCCCTGGTCGATGGACGTCAGGTCACGATCCTCGCCTCGCGCGATGAATGGCGCTTTCGTCCGATTGTGCCATTGTCGCCTGAAGTTCTCGAGAACATCTCCCGCTCGAAGCCCTACGGAATTTCTGAGCTCAAGCCGCTCGGCTGGACGTATCTGGAGGGAGGCGGGCGTGTTTCGGCTGAGGACGGCTCGACTTACAGCATCGACGAACGCTGGTTGAACGGAAACCAGTGGAGGCTCCTGCTTCTCGGGGACGAGAGGCCGATGAGACAGACGGCCCTCGCCATCGGGAGCTTCTCGGGGCTCGCCGGTATCGTGGCATTGCTGGCATTTGGTCTGCTCGAACAGCGCAGGAGGGAAATCAGGCAGCGGCTCGCCAGCCAGGTCGCGTTGCAGGCGGCGAACGACACACTCGAGATCAGGGTACAGGAGCGAACCGCTGAACTGCGCGCGGCGCAGGACGATCTCGTTCATGCCGGCAAGCTTGCTGCTCTCGGCCAGATGTCGGCCGGCATCGTCCATGAGTTGAACCAGCCCCTGGCGGCTCTGCAGACCGCTGCCGACAACGCGATCCTGCTCGTCGATCGCGGCGCGATTGGCGATGCCCGCGGGAATCTCATCCGAATTGGTGAACTGGTGCGCAGGCTCGGCCGCCTGACCAGTCAGCTTCGGGTCTTCGCTTACAAGTCGAATAGCCCACTTGATGCGGTCTCAGTCGCGCATGCGCTGACCGAATCGCTCAAGATCGTCGCTGCACGTGTCAAGGAAAGCGGAGCCGAAGTCTCAATGGACGTCGAGGCGGGTCTCCGCGTCCTCGCTGATCAGATCCGGCTCGAACAGCTCCTCTGCAACATCCTGGCAAATGCGCTGGATGCCCTTGAAGGGGTCGAACCAAAATCGATCTCGATCCGGGCGAGCAGAGAGGAGGGGCAGACTGCCCGTGCCCGCATCGCCATCAGCAATAGCGGTCCCCCAATTGCACCCGACGTCCTCCAGCGCATGTTCGAGCCCTTCGTGACGACCAAGCCTGCCGGCAAAGGCCTCGGTCTTGGCCTGATGCTGTCTAATCACATTGCGCGCTCCTTTGGTGGCGAACTGCATGCACGAAATCTCGTGCCACGTGGCGCCGAATTTGTCGTGCTCCTTCCACTGGCTGACACAGCAGGGGCTTCGCATGAGCGATGACCAATCGATTGGCGTGATCTATGTCGAAGACGACGACGATGTCCGGATCGGCGGCGCTCAGGCGCTGGAACTTGCCGGCTTTGCCGTCTCCGGTTTCGCATCCGTCGAAGCGGCTGATGCGACGGTCCGATCCGACAAGCCGTTTATTGTCGTCTGCGACGTACGCCTGCGCGGCAAAAGCGGTCTTGATTGGCTGACTGATCTGCGCCGGCTGGATCAGGATTTGCCGGTGATCCTGATTACCGGGCATGGCGATATTTCGATGGCCGTTCAGGCGATGCGAAATGGTGCCTACGACTTCATCGAGAAGCCATGCTCGTCGGAGCAACTCGTTTCCGTGGTGCGCAGAGCGGTCGAGAAGAGACGGCTGACACTGGAGGTACGCTCGTTGCGATCGGCCTTGGCGGATCGCCAGGGCATCGAGGCGAGTCTGCTCGGCCGATCGCCGCAGATCCAGGAGGTGCGCAGGCTCGTATCCACATTGGCCGCAACGAATGTCGATGTGACGATCTACGGCGAAACCGGCACCGGCAAGGACGTCGTCGCGCGCTGCCTTCACAATCACAGCGGACGGCGCCGCGGCAATTATGTCCCGGTGAACTGTGGCGGGCTTCCGGAATCGCTGGTCGAAAGCGAATTGTTCGGGCACGAGATCGGCGCATTCACAGGTGCCACGCGTCAGCGCATAGGCAAGATCGAATATGCGAATGGAGGAACGCTTTTCCTTGACGAAATCGAGAGCATGCCGCTCAGCGTGCAGGTGAAGTTGCTGAGGTCGCTTCAGGATCGGTCGATCGAGCGCGTCGGCTCGAACAAGCCGATCTCGGTGGACTGCCGCGTCGTGGCGGCGAGCAAGACGAACCTGTTGGAGTTGAGCGAGAAGCGAGTATTTCGCGCGGATCTCTACTATCGTCTCGGCGTCGCCTTCATCGAGCTGCCGCCACTGCGCGAGCGGCGCGAAGATATTCCGCTGCTGTTCGAGCATTTCGCGCTGGAAGCTGCCAGACGGTTCGAGCGCGATGCCCCGATCCTCGATGATCAGACGACGTCCGCCCTCCTGGCTTATTCGTGGCCGGGAAATGTGCGGGAGCTTCGCAACGTCGCGGACCGCTTCGTGCTTGGGGTTCTCGATGGCAAGATGATCAACAAATCAGGCCTCGGAAGCTCGGACGTGTCATTGCCTCGCCAACTCGAAAACATCGAGCGATCGATCATCGAGGACGCATTGCGCCGCAGGCAGGGCGACGTCCAGGGAACCGCCGCGCTTTTGGGGCTTCCGAAGCAAACCTTGTACGACAAGATCAAGCGTCTCTCGGTGAACGTTGACGGGATCAGGGAAGGCTCGATTGTCCGCGCGGGATCATGACGATCGGAGAGGGAGCCGGCACGGCATCCTTTGATGTTACGCGATGACCGCGAAGGCAGCCAGAGAGAAGCGGGTCCGGAGCAGGAAACGAACAACACATTCGACTTCGTCCGAGTGAGGGTGACATGAATCGGCCGTTCAACATGCCTGACGAGTTCGTCGATGCCTTCGTGAAGGCTGGCGCGAGCCTGTGGCGATCTCTAGCGTCTGCGTCGACGGCTGGCGACCGCACGGAGACCGGTTCGGTGATGGAATCGACAGGACGTCTCGTCGAACTCCAGGCTGACCATCTGAGGCGCCTCTATGCGCTCGCGGAACATGTCCTCAAGACGAGCGCGGGCATGCAGGCCGAAGCAGCGGTCGAGCCGGTGCGGGGGGACCGGAGGTTCAACGGCGCGGAATGGCGCGACAATGCGCTCTATAGCCTGCTGAAGCAATGCTATCTGCTGAACGCGCGCTATTGCGTCGACTTCGTGGAAGCTCTCGATCTCGACGAGAAGGAGAAGCACCGCCTGCGGTTCTTCACGCGCCAGCTCGTCGAGGCAATGAGCCCGACCAATTTTGCCGCCACCAATCCCGACGCCATCAAGATCGCGGCGGAAACGGAAGGTCAAAGCCTGAAGGCCGGCCTGGACAATTTGATGGCGGATCTCGGCAAGGGAAACCTTACCATCACGGACGAACGCGCGTTCGAAGTGGGAAAGGACGTCGCGACATCGAGAGGCGCGGTGGTGTTCGAGAATGATCTGTTTCAGCTCATCCAGTATGAACCGGCGACCGAGCAGGTGGCTGCTCGCCCGTTGCTGATCGTCCCGCCCTGCATCAACAAGTTCTACATCCTCGATCTTCAGCCGGCGAATTCGTTCGTCCGCTTTGCGATCGAGCGCGGCTTGACCGTCTTTATGGTGTCCTGGCGCAATCCCGATGCGTCATATGGGCATCTTGGGTGGGACGACTACGTCGCGAGCGGCGCAATGCGTGCGATCGAGGTCGCCCGATCGATCTCGGGCGCCGACAAGATCAACGTCGTCGGCTGGTGTGTCGGAGGCACGATCCTGTCCTCAGCCCTCGCGATTCTGCGCACGCGCGGCGACGAATCGGTCGCGAGCGTGACATTGCTGACGACGATGCTCGACTTTCGCGAGCCCGGCGACCTCGGGGTATTCGTCGACGAGGAGAGCGTGCGTCTGCGTGAGCAGACGATCGGGAAGGATGGAATCTACCGGGGCGCCGAGCTCGGGTTCGTGTTCCAGACGCTGCGTTCGAAGGAGCTCATCTGGCCGAACGTGGTCAATCACTATCTCAAGGGAAAACCGCCCGAACGCTTCGATCTCCTGTTCTGGAACGCGGACGTCACCAATCTGCCCGGCCCGATGTACTGCTGGTACATCAGGAATATGTACCTGGAGAACAACCTCCGGGAGCCGAACAGGCTGACGATGTGCGACACGCCCGTCGATCTCGGCCGGGTCGATCTGCCTGCCTACGTCCTCGCGACGATGGAAGATCACATCGTGCCTTGGCGATCGGCATATCGAACAACAGGCCTGCTCAGCGGAGACATTCGTTTTGTCCTCGGCGCGAGCGGGCATATTGCCGGTGTGATCAATCCCGCATCGAAGAACAAGCGAAGCTATTGGGTATCCGCCAATCGGGATGAAGATCCAGCGGCGTGGCTCGCCGGCGCGGAGGAGAAGCCCGGCAGTTGGTGGAACGACTGGATCGCCTGGCTTGAGCCATGGACGGAAGACAAGCTGGCAGCACGCACGCAGCTCGGCAGCAACCTCTATCCTCCGGGTGAAGCCGCGCCGGGACGGTACGTGAAAGAGAAAGCAAGCTGATGGCGCGACCATTCGTTGTCTATCAACCAGTTAGGGATGCGATGGTCCGAAGGTCTGCCAGCCGAGCGATGGAGCGGGCCGCGAGCTGCTGGGCCAGTTCCAGCAGGGACTGGTCGACGGCTTGTCGGCTTCATCCAGATAGATCGCAGATAGTTCGAAGACAATTGCTCCGCGTGACGAAGCGCGCGCGCAACCGAAGCAGACGCTCTCTCGACCACATTTAGCCTGATGGCCATTCCTCGAATTCTGTATATCGTCGGCAGCCGTCCGAATGTCCAGGCGCGACCTGATCGATGCGGATGGTCGTCTGGCCGTATGTGGCGCGAGAGATCGCGTTTTAGGTGGCGGCCGGCGCCCTTTGAACCTGTCATGAATGTTCCGTTCCGTGACTCTAATGGATTTCGCTGAAAGAGGCCCGATCTGAGATCAAGATGGATTGCTCCGGACAGCGCTCGCACCACCTTGATGCAGCCTCATCCGAAGAGAAAAGGCGGAACAAACTGGATGAGTACGACCAGAAAACGATTGCAAGCAGCGCCGTAAAGATCTTCTACTGAAGGTGTGAGAAGAGGAGCGACCAGCAAGGAGAAACAAGATGATCCGCAAGGCAAGAGCAGTGTGGCAGGGCACCGGCCGTGACGGCAGCGGCCATCTATCCAGCGAATCCGGCGTGCTTGCCGAGACACCCTATTCCTTCAAGACACGCTTCGAGAACGAGAAGGGGACCAATCCAGAGGAGCTTATCGCCGCCGCTCACGCCGGCTGCTTCACGATGGCACTGGCTTTCGGCCTGCAGCTCGCGGGCTTTACACCAGCGGAGCTCTCGACGGAGGCTGCGGTGACGCTCGAGCCGGAAGGCAAGGGATTCAAGATCAGCAAGTCTGCGCTCACCTTGCGCGGCAAAGTGCCGAACCTTGACGATGCCGGTTTCGCCCGCATCGCCGGGGAGGCCGAGAAGAATTGTCCGGTGTCTAGGGTGCTCAACGCCACCATCACGCTGGATGCGAAGCTGGTCTAGCTGACTGTGAGCAAGGAGACAGAGCGATGGCCCGCAATCATCGGCCCGACCAGGCCGAGTTCAGGGCCATCCCGCCGAACCCGGGCCCTACGTGGTCCGGGTCAAAGTGCCCGGAGATAAGAAGCTGATGCCGCACAAGCATCCGGAGGACCGCATCTACACGATCATGTCGGGTGTCTTCTACATCGGGCTGGGCTAGACCTTCCAGGGCGACAAGGTGAAGGCCAACCCGCCCGGAAGCGTCATCGTGTTGCCCGGTGACACCTGGCATTTTCACTGGGCGAAGTCCGGCGAATACGTCACGCAGGTTTCCGCGGTCGGCCCGCTCGGCCTCGAATATCACGACATGCACGACGATCCGCGCCATCAGCACGCATAAGGCCGTTGCTCCAGCGATTGGGCGCGGATCACGTGGGAGGATCTGGAAGCCGGGAGGATAGTCATGGCCAAGGGATACTGGATCACCTTCTATCGCTCGATCTCCGACCCGGTGGCGCTCGCCGCGTATGCAAAGCTGGCCGGACCGGCCATCACCTCCAATGGCGGCCGCTTCCTGGCGCGCGGCGGTGCCGCGAGGGCCTATGAGCAGGGCACCGCTCAGCGCGCCACGGTGACGGAGTTCGACAGCGTCGAACAGGCCATCGCGGCTCACGACAGCCCCGCTTATCAAGAAGCGCTCAAGGCGCTTGGCAACGCCTGCGAGCGGGACGTCCGCATCGTCGAGGGATTGGACTGAAAGCCACAAGGCCTCTCGCCCGGGGGTAGCGCTGGGACATGCGATGGAACCAACAGTCTCAGTAACAATGGCAATGTTTGCCGAGAGCACGCATGGGAGGACCGAGATGGATGATCGAAATGCGCGCCTTGCGTTGGAGCGTCACTGGCATGCATCGGATGTCGGCGATTTCACGGTGGAGCATGACATCTACCGTGAGGATGCCGTGCTCGACTATCCGCAATCAGGCGAGCGGATCCGCGGTCGGCAGAACATCCAACAGAGCCGGTTCGTCCAGCCGAACAAAAAGCGCTTCACGGTCCGGCGAATTGTTGGAAGCGGCGATCTATGGGTTACCGAATTCACGCTCAGCTATGACGACATGCCATCCTATGCGGTGAGCATCATGGAATTCCGCGACGGACTGGTGGCGCACGAAACGCAATATTTCGCCGACCGATTTGAGCCAGCACCCTCGCGCGCAGATCTCGTCGAGCGAATTCGCGGAGATTCGCCGCCCTGAGCGGCCAGTACGGGACGCCGGCGGAATTGTGATGCCGGACACTGTTGCCGGCGGACATGGCGACGGAATCGACTGCCTCTTCCTGTATTGGCAAGCTGCGCCTGAAGCATCGGCTCGTCATAGATCTGATCTTATCATGAACGATCGGTTGCCGAAGTGGCCGAGATTCTCGACATCCCACGCGGGACCGTGAAAACACGAATGTTTCATGTTCGCAGACAGCTCGCGATGCTGCTCGAAAGCGCCGGCATCAGTTCCGTCGGCGCGGATGAGGGGCCGCAGCACTTACTGAGACTGTAACCCCTCACCCGGATCGCATCTGGCGATGCGATCCGACCTCTCCCTCCTGGAGAGGTGAATCCTCGGCATCGCACCGCGTGCGTCGGCGGAGCTCAATGAGACTCTCGAGGGTCCGTGCGTCGATTTGATCCGGAGCGAGCAAATGGTAGCTATGGCCGGCGACGATCAGCCGCGCTTCGTCGCGAAACGTGCCGCCGGAAGCGACGATCCGATTGCCCGGGCGTCGCGCCAACTGCTGGTGCAATCGCAATGCCTTCGTCCCCTCAGACCCGCGTCCACTTTAGGCACGGTCACCCGGACGAGACGACCAGCCCCAACCGCGCGCATATTGCCGGTCGCGTCAGGAAGGAGATTTGAGAATTTCTCAGGGAACGTCCTTCCACGTTCCAGCGCGATTCGATGCGTGAATGGTCTCGACCAGCGTTTGAATGCGCAGGCCGGCGCGGAAGTTGAATGGCTCCGATCGACGTCCGGCGATGGCATCCAGGTAGGCTGCTGCTTCGATCGCCTTCAGGTCGTTGAAACCAAGCTGGTGGCCTGGCGCAACGCAGAACAGGCCGTATGGGGGATGCGCCGGGCCTGCCTCGATCCGCCGGAATCCCTGACGGCCAAGGTGGTCATCGGTCGAGAAGAAGTGCAACTCGTTGAAGCGTTCCTGGCTGAAGGCGAGGGCGCCTCTGCTTCCATAGACCTCGAAGTCGTGTTGCATCTTCCGCCCCGTCGCAATCCAATTCGCCTCGATCGAGCCGGAGGCGCCGTTGGCGAAACGGAGGAAAGCTCGGCCGACATCATCGACTTCGACGCGCCTTCGGCCGTCTTTGCCATCCGGACGTTCCCTGATCATCGTGACGCAATCGCCCATGACGCGAGTGATCGGTCCGGCGCTTGGACCCAACAGGAATTCGGCGGTGGCTAGTGCGTGGCTGCCAATGTCGGCCAGCGCGCCGCCGCCCACCGGATCATGCCGGAATGTGAACGGCCCAGTGTTGTCGGCCATGTAGTCTTCGGCGTGGATACCGCGGTAGCCGCGTATCTCGCCGAGTTCTCCCGCCGCGATCATATCGCGTGCGAGGCCCAGCATGGGGTTGCAAAGGTAGTTGAACCCGACTTGCGTCTTGACTCCGGCCGCTTCGGCGGCCTCGGCCATTTCGCGGGAGTCTGTCGCAAGCGGCGCCAGCGGCTTTTCGCAATACACATGTTTGCCCCTGGCAATCGCAGCCAAGGCCATTTCCTTGTGGAGTGCGTTGGGCGTGGTGATGTTCACGACGTCGATACTTGGGTCCGCCACGAGAGATCGCCAGTCCGAGGTCGCGCGCGCGAAGCCGAGGGCCGAGGCTGCTTTTGCGGCGGCCTCGTCGCTGATATCCGCGATCGTATGAAGTTCCAGCTCGAAAGGGAGGTCGAAGACACGCGCGGCGATGGAGTAGCCGAAAGCGTGGGTCTTCCCCATGAATCCGCTACCGATGAGGCCGATGCGAAGCTTCGGTTTGGTCATGCCGGAAGTCCTGTTCACGATGAGCTCGCAGTTGAGGCGACCTAAGAGAAAAACGAGCACGTTCCGAATGGAAGACGTTGTCGGCAATAATTGTTGCGGAAAAATGTTATTGTCAATATTCAATGCAAATGGTTATGTTCCTCGCAAACCGTCGAGGGAGGAGACCACATGACCGGCGCGACAATCCGACTCACCATGGCGCAGGCCGTGGTGCGATGGCTGACTCAACAGTACACCGAAATCGACGGCGTGCGCGTGCCCCTGTTCGCCGGCGTCTTCGGCATTTTTGGTCATGGGAACGTGACCTGCCTGTCCGAGGCCCTGGAGGCGGTGCAGGATCGTCTGCCGACCTGGCGCGGACAGAACGAGCAGTCGATGGCGCTGGCGGCTGTCGGATTCGCCAAGGCCAAGCTTCGGCGGCAAATCATGGTGGCGACGTCGTCCATTGGCCCCGGTGCTCTGAACATGGTGACCGCGGCGGGGACAGCTCATGCAGACCGCTTGCCTGTCCTTCTCATCGCTGGCGATACGTTCACCAACCGGTTGCCGGATCCGGTTCTTCAGCAGGTCGAGCATTTTGGCGACCCGACCGTCACCGTGAACGACGCGTTCAAGGCGGTCACGCGTTACTGGGATCGGATCACGCATCCCGCGCAGATCATCTCTTCTCTCCCGCAGGCAGTGGCCGCCATGCTCGATCCGGCCGACTGCGGCCCGGCCTTTCTGGCGCTACCACAGGATACCCAGGAGGTAGCCTTCGACTACCCCGAGGTCTTTTTCGAGTCTCGGAACTGGACCATCCCGCGTCCGCGTCCCGACCGTCAGAAACTCGCGGAAGCAGCCGCGTTGCTCAGGACTGCGAAGAAGCCGCTTCTCATCTCAGGCGGCGGCGTGCGCTACTCGCTGGCGGGACATGTCGTCGCGGATTTCGCGGTCAAGCGCGGAATTCCTGTCGTGGAGACGGTCGCCGGCAAGGGCGCGGTGACCCACTATCACCCGGCCCATGCGGGGCCGATCGGAATTATCGGCTCAACCTCAGCGAATGCGCTAGCAGCCGAAGCCGATGTCATTCTTGCGGTGGGTACGCGCCTTCAGGATTTCACGACGGGATCATGGACCGCCTTCAGCCCGGACGCGCGCTTCATCTCGATCAATGCGGCCAGGTTCGATGCAGTGAAGCATCGTGCGCTGGCGGTGGTGGGCGACGCGCGGGAAACCATTGAAGAGCTCGATGCGGCGCTCGGCGCCTGGCGCGTCGACCCCGCCCACATGGCGCGTGCTCAGATGCTCTTCAGGGAATGGGACGCGCTGCTCGAGTCGCTGCAGGCCCCCAGCAACGCCCCGGTGCCGACCTATGCGCAGATCGTCCAGGCGGTGAATGCATCCGCAGGCGAGAGAGATACCTTAATTTCGGCCGCAGGCGGGCTGCCGGGCGAAGTCGCAAAGGGCTGGCGCGTCAAGGCGCCTAACACCTTTGACCTCGAATTCGGCTTCTCTTGCATGGGCTACGAGGTCGCGGCCGGTTGGGGCCATGCGATGGCCAATTCCGGGCCCGGCGGGCTCGGCGGTACGCCGATCGTGATGGTCGGCGACGGCACCTATTTGATGATGAACTCGGACATCTACTCGACGGTTCTGAGCGGTCACAAGATGATTGTTGTGGTCTGCGACAACGGCGGGTTCGCGGTGATCAACCGGTTGCAACAATTCAAGGGCGTGCCAGGCTTCAATAATCTGTTGACCGATTGTCGCGTTCAGAACCGCGACAATCCTCTTCACGTTGACTTTGCCAAGCACGCCGAATCCATGGGGGCGGCTGCACGGCGTTGCGAGAGCCTTGCCGAGCTTGTTGCCGCGCTCGAATGGGCCAAAGGCAACGACCGCACCACCGTGCTTTCGATCGCATCGGACGCTTATTCGTGGGTTCCCGGCGATGCCGACTGGGATGTCGGTGTGCCCGAGGTATCTTCGCGCGAGACGGTGCGAAGCGCGCGCAAGCAGCAAGACGAGATCCGCGCGAAGCAGCGCATCGGAGTGTGATGAGTCATGAAAGCGAAACTTGGAATTGCCCCCATTGCCTGGTGGAACGACGATCTCGCCGAGCTGTCCGACGACGTGAGCCTGGAGGAGTGCTTGCGGCAGGCGAGCGTTGCCGGTTTTACGGGAATGGAGACCGGACGGCGCTTCCCTATGAACATGAAGGAACTCGGGCCGGTACTCGCCCGGTTTGGCATTTCCGTATGCGGCGGCTGGTTCTCTGGCCTTCTGCTCGACGGTGACATCGAACGGGAAAAGGACCGCGTTCGCGCCCAGATGGACTTCTTCATTGCGGCGAAGGCGCCCTGCATCGTCTATGGCGAAACTGCGCGCTCGATCCAGGGCAATCGCTCCGCGCCGCTCGATACCAAACCCAGACTTTCGGACGAGGAGATGAAGACCTATGGACGCAAGATGACTGACTTCGCCGAGTGGTGTGCCGGGCAGGGAATGCCGATCGCTTACCATCATCACATGGCTGCGGCGATCGAGACCGAAGCTGAACTCGACCTGCTCATGGCCAATTCCGGTGAGGCGCTACCGCTGTTGTTCGATGCTGGCCACATGGCTTTTGCCGGCGGCAACGTCTTGCGTGTCATCGACAAACATCATTCCCGCATCAGCCATGTGCATACCAAGGACGTCCGCAGCAGCGTCATCGACAAGCTCGACCGGAAGCGGGAGAGCTTCCTCGATGCGGTGGTGAAGGGGGCGTTCACCGTGCCGGGCGACGGCTCGCTCGACTTCGCCGCGATCATCGCCCGCCTCGCGTCCTACGGTTACGAGGGGTGGTTCGTCGTCGAGGCGGAGCAGGACCCGAAGGTCAGCCCTCCGCTCGAAATGGCCAAGAAAGGCCACGCGGAGCTGATGCGCTTGATGGCGTCTGCTGGATACGAGGTCGTGCAATGAACCCGACCGATCGGATGCCGCGCTCAGCTCTCGCCCTGTCCCGGCGGATTCATCTTGGTGCGAAGTCGGGAGGGGAGCTGAAATGAGCATCGGGATAGGAGTCATCGGGACAGGTGTAATGGGCGCCGAGCATGCTCGGATACTCCGACACGAGACTCCCGGT
Organism: Bradyrhizobium sp. CB82; assembly: GCF_029714405.1. Lineage (NCBI taxonomy): Bacteria > Pseudomonadati > Pseudomonadota > Alphaproteobacteria > Hyphomicrobiales > Nitrobacteraceae > Bradyrhizobium > Bradyrhizobium sp. CB82. The sequence continues at coordinate 3,879,416 of NZ_CP121650.1, forward strand.
GCTCATCTTGCGGGGATTTTTGATGCCGACGCAGCTCGGGCGCAGGCAGTTGCATCTGGAGCAACCGTCTTTTCGGATCCTCAATCGTTGATCGCGTCGAATCGGATCGACGCGATCGTGATTGCGTCGCCCGACGCCACACATGCGGCGCTAACGCTCGCCTGCATCGAGGCGGGGAAGCCTGTTCTCTGCGAAAAGCCTTTGGCGTCATCGGCAGCAGATGCCCTGGATGTGGTGCAGGCGGAAGTCGCTTTGGGTCGCAGGCTCATTCAGGTCGGATATATGCGACGGTTTGACCCTGGCTATCGCGAGATCAAGCGCGTCAAGGATACCGGTGAATTGGGCGGCCCCGTATTGTTGCACAACGTGCACCGAAACGTTCGCGCGCCGGATTGGTTCAACGGTTCGATGGCCATCACGAATTCGTTCGTCCACGAGATCGACATCAGCCGTTGGCTTTTGGGGTCGGAGATGGTTTCTGCGCACGTGGAGGCGGGCCCCGGCGGCGAGCCCCTCATGATCACGATGAAAACCGACAAGAACGAGATTGTTTCGACCGAGGTTTTCGTGAACGCCAGCTACGGCTATCACGTCCATGTCGAACTGGTCGGACGGCAAGGCACTGTATCGCTGGCTCCGGCATCGCTGACGCTCTTGAACAGAGACAGAGCTGGCGGTCATTCGTATCCGGACAATTGGGTGCCGAGGTTCGAAGAGGCGTATCGCAGGCAAATGGCTGATTGGGTCAGCACGGTGAAGAGCGGAGCGGTGGTCGGCGCGAGCGCATGGGACGGCTATGTCGCCTCGGCCATCGCAGAGCAAGTCGCCGAGGCTCTCGCCGGAAATGGTGTGGCCGCCCTGAGATATGGGCCACGGCCCTCGCTGTATGACTGATTGGCGGCAGGCGGGCGCGGCTGCAACGCGAGTGATGGGAGAGGAAGCGATGATCAAGTATGCAGTCGTCGGTGCAGGCTGGATTTCGCAACAAGCCTTCTTGCCGGGAGTCGGACAGTCCACAAATTCAAAGGTTACCGCGATTGTGACGGGCGATCCGGACAAGGCTGCGCGGTTGGCGGATTTCCATGGTATTGGGCAGATTGTCGGCTATGACGGATACGATGCCCTTTTGAGAAGCTCTGACATCGACGCGGTGTACATTGCTCTTCCCAACCACTTGCATGCCGACTTCACCGTTCGAGCGGCTCGAGCCGGCAAGCACGTCTTGGTCGAGAAGCCGCTAGCCACGAGCGAACAGGATGCTCTCGCGATGATCGCCGCTGCCCGCGACGCCGGCGTGTTTCTGATGACTGCGTACAGGCTCCACAACGAACCGGGAACCGTTGCGGTACTCGAACATATCCGCAACGACGCGATCGGCCGTCCGCTCTTCTTTCAATCGGTGTTCAGTTTTCAGGCGCCGCCAGGGAACCACAGACTGAAAGCTGCGAGTTGGGGTGGACCGCTCCAAGACGTCGGGGTTTATTGCGTCAACGCGGCTCGTCACATCTTTGCAGAAGAGCCTGTCGAGGCAATGGCGATGGTGCAGCGACCGAACGATGACCCGCGCTTTCGCGAGGTGGAAGCGTCCGTCACAGCCTTGCTGCGTTTCCCTTCAGGCGGTTTGGCACAATTCGTCGCCAGCTTCGGGGCAGCCGCCGTCGACAATTATCGGGTCGTCGGGACGGCGGGCGATCTCGAACTCGACCCCGGCTTCAGGTTCGAGACTGCAACAAGACTACGTCTGCGCCGCGACGGTGCGGTCCAGGAAACGCAGTTTCCGCAAATCGACCATTTTGGCGCGCAGGTGGAATACTTTTCAGATTGCATCAAAACTGGAACGCCGCCCGAAGCTGATGGCGAGGAGGGGTTGGCGGACTTGCGCGCACTGCTCGCAATTGAAAAGTCTGCCCAGACGGGACAACCGCAGGCCATCGCATCCCGCCCGCGTGCCCGCCATCCAACGCCCGACATGGTGCGATTTGCGCCCGTAACCGATCGGCGACTGGTTTTCTGAGGCGTTACTTGCCGGTAACCGTTGGAATCCGCGGATTGATGTCATTTTTCTGTAGTCTGGCTGCCAGCGCTACCGTCAAAGCCTGTGCAAGGCACATCGGAGCGGCAAGTGAACGCGAAAATGTATATTCATGCTCTGGAACAGCGAACAGAACGCGGGCGCTCTTAGCCAGCGGTGACAACGTGCTGTCCGATATCGCAATGATGGGAACGCCATTGCGCCCGGCTTCCTCGACAACGTTGACGACCTCGTTTGCGTAGAATCGGAACGACACCGCAACGAGTACGTCCTTCTTGCGGATCGTACGCGCGATGTGCGTAGCAAGACCGCCGCCCGCGTCGAGCAACACGCAACGTTTGCCCAGCATGGTCAGGATGTAGCGAAGGAATTCAACGACGGGCGCTGAACGCAGTTGCCCGATCAGAAAGACCGAGTCTGCCTTCTCAAGCAGGCTCACCGATTCCGACAGAGCTTTCGGCGGAATGTCCGAGAGCATGTCCTGAAGAGAAGCAATGTCACGGACGACCAGGTCGCGCAGAAAACCAACTTCGCTACGATCCGCGCGCGCGCCGAGCTCGATTTCCAGAGCCTTGATGCGCGCCTCGAAACCCGGGGCGGCGGTTGACAAGCGCCGTTGAAATAACGCCTGAAGCTCCTTGAAACCTTCATAGCCAAGTGACTGGGCGAAGCGCACGAAGCTTGAAGCATGGATGCCGCAGCGATCGGCGATGGCGTTTACCGACAGAACCGCGACATCATTCGGGTTCTGGGTCAGATAAGTGGCTATCTTTTGATAGGACTTGCTCATGTCATCGTAGCGATCGTGGATGACACGGATCAATTCCTCATAGTCTTCCGGTGTCCTCACGTCCTGCATTTAAGGTGCTCTCATCATTGGTTTCATCGTGTGCAGATGCTGACAAGTTCACTCTCGTTCGGAAGGCCGTCGTCCGTAATAAGTCGGCACTGCCAGGCATCTGTAGGTCAACTATCCAGCAATCCCGCTGACAATTACCGGACGGGCTAAAGACCCGAAGAGACTCACGCACCCTCGCATCGCCATCTCTGGCGGCGGAGCAGAAATCATCGATAGCGTCGGCGAACAATTATTGACACTTTTGCATATTCGCAATAACTCTTGCAAGTAAATCGAACATTCGTCGGCGGGAGGATACGGTGGCGATCAAATTCGCATTGCTCGGGTGCGGGCGCATTGGCGTCTTGCACGCCCGGAATCTTGCCAAGGCGGAGGGGGCGCACCTGGAGACGGTATTCGATCTGAACACGATCGCAGCCGAAGCGGTCGCCAGAGCGCATGGCTGCGGGGTATCCGCAAGCGTGGAAGATGCGATTGGCAAGGCCGACGCGGTTCTGATTGCGACATCGACTGCCACGCATGCCGATCTGATCGAACTTGCGGCAAAGGCCGGCAAGGCGATCTTGTGTGAGAAGCCGATCGATCTCAGTCTCGATCGGGTGCGGGCATGCCGCAAGGCGATTGAAGGCTGCAACGTACCAATTCAGATTGGCTTCAATCGCCGCTTCGACCCCGGGCACCGCGCCGCGCGCGACGCCTGTGCCGCGGGCAAGATCGGGAAACTTGAGCAAGTCGTCATCACATCACGCGATCCGGGGATGCCACCGCGAGGTTACACCGCGGTCTCGGGCGGTATCTTCCGTGACATGACGATCCACGATTTTGACGTGGCGCGTTTCATGTTGAACGACGAGCCGGCCGAGGTCTTCGCGACCGGCAGTGCGCTTGTTGATCCCACCATTGGAACGGATTTCGGCGACTTCGACTCCATCATGGTGATCATGCGCACTGCTGACGGAAAGCTGTGCCACATCAACAACTCCCGCCGTGCTGCCTTTGGCTACGATCAGCGGATCGAGCTGTTTGGCAGCGAGGGCATGGTCATCTCGGACAACAAGAAGGCGCACGAGCTGAGATTTTATGGCTCGACCACCAGCGATGCGGCCGAGCCTTACCTCAACTTCTTTATCGAACGCTACGCAGAGGCCTACGAAGCGGAGATCGGCGCATTCATTGCCGCCGTTCGCGATGGTCGGCCGACCCAGGCGACTTTCGACGACGGTTACCGCGCGCTCGCGCTTGCGGAGGCGGCAGTCGAGTCCGCCAGGACCGGCAGGAAGGTCGATGTCCGCAATCTCGCGTGATGTTGAACGTGCCTTCGAGCGTCGAGAGGCGGTAGCGGCACGCCAAGCAGCGCTCCAACCGACTCTTGGAGAACCGAAATGACTTCGATGAACGGGAAGATCGCGATTGTCACGGGCGGTACGCAGGGGCTCGGGGCCGCGATCGCCAAACTCTTCGCCGAGCGCGGCGCGAAGGGCATCGTCACGTGTGGCCGTGACGAGACGAAGGGACGGGCAAAGGCCGATGCAATCGCCGCTGCCACGGGCGCAGCAGTGGTATTTGTGCGCGCTGACCTGACAAAGACGGAGGATTGCGCCAGAGTCGTGGCTGAGGCGGACCGGGCCTTCGGGCGCGTCGACGCCTTGGTGAACGCCGCGGGCGACACCAGCCGCGGCACCATCATCGATACGAGCCCCGAACTTTTCGACCGGATCTTCGCTGTCAACACGCGTGCCCCGTTTTTTCTGATGCAGGATACGATCAAGCTCATGCGCCGCGACGGGGTCCAGGGTACGATCGTCAACGTCTCTTCAATGTCGGCGATGGGGGGCCAGTCCTTCATTGCTGCTTATTGCGCATCGAAAGGGGCGCTCGACACGCTGACGCGAAATACGGCTCATGCGCTGCTGCGCAACCGCATCCGTGTGAACGGCCTCAACATCGGCTGGATGGCCACGGAAGGCGAGTTCAACACGCAGCAGGTCTACCATGGCCGGTCTGCCAACTGGCTCGAAGGAGTCGCGGCGCGGCAGCCCTTCGGCCGATTGCTCGATCCCGTCGAGGTCGCGCGTGCCGTCGCGTTCCTGTCCTGCGATGAGTCCGGAATGATGACGGGAGCCACGATCAACTTCGATCAAAGTATCTGGGGCGCCTACGATACGTCACCGCACCCGGACGCGCCGCTCTGAGTCGTTCCGAGGCCAAAGCCCTTTCTCTGTGACGAGCGGGCGGCGGTCTACTGCCTGGCTTGGTTCATTGCATCGCTGCTTTCGCAAATCGCATCGCAATGCCGGCCACTTTTCGACGATCTTCAATGCCAGGACTGAAAGACGGGACGGCATCGCGCCAGGCGAGCTGGACGTGGTCTCCTACACTCCCGATGTCCACGCGTCCTGGCCAAGCCGCAATGAACGGCCCTGCAGGGACCGCCGCCAGCATGTGAAATAGGTGTTGCGGGATTACAGTTGATGCAATATTGGTTGCAGAAAAGGGCGATGTGAAGCGGCCGGATAGTGCCGCCACCGCAGGGAGGGAACGCGCGTGGCTTTGCTCGATGTGCGGAGCATCTCGAAGAGCTTTGGCGCCATTCGGGCGCTGCACGACGTCAGCTTTTCGGTCGATGCGGGGGAAGTGGTCGGGCTGATGGGCGACAACGGCGCCGGCAAATCGACCATGGTGAAGCTGATTGCCGGAAACTTCCCGCCGACCGAGGGCGCCATCGTCGTCGACGGCAAGTCGTGCCATTTCCACCGGCCGATCGAAGCGCGGGCCGAGGGCATCGAAGTTGTCTATCAGGAGCTCGCGCTCGCCGACAACCTGACCGCCGCGGAGAACGTCTTCCTGGGGCGCGAAGTCAAGATGGGTTTCTGGCCGTTCCGCATCCTCGACAAGCAGTCGATGATCGGGCGCGCCGGCGAGCTCTTCGCCGAACTCAAATCCGAAACGCGTCCCCGGGACCTCGTGAAGAAGATGTCGGGGGGACAGCGCCAGGCTGTTGCGATTGCCCGGGCCCGGCTGTCTAATGCCAAGCTGGTCCTGATGGACGAGCCGACCGCGGCCATTTCGGTGCGACAGGTCGCCGAAGTGCTCGAGCTCATCCGTCGGCTGAAGTCTCGGGGAGTATCGGTGATGCTGATCAGCCACCGCATGCCTGACGTGTTTTCCGTCTGCGATCGTATCATCGTGCTCCGGCGTGGCTCAAAAGTGGCCGACAAGGAAACCGCGACGACCTCGCCGGAGCAGATCACCGGCCTGATTACGGGGGCGATCCGTGAAGCCTAGTTCTGCCAAAGTGATAGAAGAAACACACGCCGCAATCAGTGACGTCGTCAGCATTCGCGAGCAGACGACCTTCCAGCGCCTGGTGACCAATCAGGCATTCTGGGTCGCAGCCGCACTTCTGGTTCTGGTGATCTTCATGACCTGGCTGGAGCCGAGCTTCGGCACAGCCGACAACGTAACGAACATCACGCGCAACTTCGCTCCGCTGGCGATCATGAGCCTCGGCATGACTGTGGTCATCATCACCGGGGGCATCGATCTGTCCGTCGGCTCGGTGATGGGACTCGTTGCCATCGTCACCGGGTTGCTGCTGACCTGGCATTATTCCTGGTACGTCGCCTTCGCAGCCGGACTCCTCGCGGGACTGGCGTGTGGGGCCTTCAACGGCTTCTTCGTTGCCTATGTTGGCATGCCGTCCTTCGTCGTGACGCTCGGGATGCTGTCGATCGCGCGCTCGCTGGCCGTCGTGCTGTCCGGCAACCAGATGCTGTACCAGTTTGGTCCGGATGCGCCGATCGTCAGGGCGATCGGCCAGGCGAAATGGCCGCTCCATGCGCCAGCTGGCTGGGCGCCACGTTGGATTGCGGAGCTCTCGTCCCATTTCTGGGTGATGCTGATCCTCGCCCTCATTCTCGGCGCCGTCTTCATGTTCACGGCCTGGGCGCGACACCTCTATGCGATCGGCTCCAACGAGAGCGCCGCGCGCCTGACCGGCGTGCCGGTCGACTGGATCAAGTTTCAAGCCTACGTGTTTTCGTCTTTCACGGCCTCCGTCGCCTCGCTGCTGCTCCTCGGCTACAGCGGCTCAGCAATCAACGCGATGGGGACGGGCTACGAGCTCCGTGTGATCGCCGGCACGGTCATCGGCGGCGCCAACCTCATGGGCGGCTATGGAACCGCCTTCGGCGCCGTCATCGGCTCGGCGTTCCTCGAGGTGATCCGTAATGCGCTTCTGATGGCCGGCATCGATTCGAATTGGCAGGGCGCCTTCGTTGGTATGTTCATCGTCATTGCCGTGCTTGTCGGCATGCAGACGAGTGGAACGTCGCTTCTTGCTACGATCCGCGAGTGGGTTGTCTGGAAGCGTAGTTAGGAATCCGATGGAAGTAGGATCGGAGACTTGGAATCAACAAAAAGGGAGGAGAAACGTGCATAAGCATCTATTGATGGCCGCCGTGGCGTTTTCAGCGCTGATGGGTGGACAGGCCTGCGCGCAGCAGAAGTTTACCTTTGCGCTCGTTCCCAAGAACATGAACAATCCGTTCTTCGATCAGGCGCGGGACGGCTGCAAGAAGGCGGAAGCCGAGTCCAAGGGCGCCTTCCAGTGCATGTATATCGGCCCCGGAGAGCATGGCGGCGGCGAGGAGCAGGTGCAGATCGTGCAGGACCTCGTGGCCAAGAAGGTGGACGGCATTGCCGTGGCACCGGCCAACGCGGCAGCGATGGCCGTTGCGCTGCAGGCCGCCAAGGGCGCGGGCATCCCCGTGTTGACCTGGGACTCCGACGTTCTCCCCGAGAACAAGGATCTGCGCCTCGCCTATATTGGCACGCACAACTACGAGATCGGCGTCAACATCGCCAAGATCGTGCAGACCATCAAGCCGAAGGGCGGCACGATCTGCATCCAGTCCGGCGGCGCCGCGGCAGCCAACCACAACGAGCGCATGAAGGGCATCCGTGACACGCTGGCCGGCAAGGAGTCTGCCCAATCGCCCGGGGAACGGCTGACCGGACAGAATGGCTGGAAGGAGATCGACGGCTGCCCGCTCTACACCAACGACGATTTCCCTCTGTCGGTGCAGCAATTCCAGGACATCATGGCAAAGAATCCGTCCCTGGACGCGTTCACGCCGACGGGCGGCTTCCCGCAATTCGTGCCGGACGCTAACCGCGCTGCGGTCGCGCCCTTCAAGGACAAGATAGCCAAGAAGGACTTGGCATTGGTTGTTGCCGACACGCTGCCGGTTCAGATCGATCAGATGAAGGAGGGGCTGTCGCTCGGCCAGGTCGGACAGCGTCCGTTCGAGATGGGCTACAAGACCATGTTCGCTTTGAAGGACGTCAAGGAAGGCAAGGCTGCGCCTAAAGATCCGACCTATACCGGCCTCGACGTCTGCACATCCAAGAATGTCGATACCTGCATCGCCAAGTAGTCCGTTCGTGACGGCAGCGGGCTAGAGAGCCTGGCCCGCTGACCTTCCACAACGATGCGGCGGCGCGCCGTCTATCGCGCTCGATGACTCGAATTGCCGAGTTGGGCCGGTGGGGCGATCGAGTGACGCGAGGCAAAATCGACCAAAGCGGTTCGCGTGGCGCTACCCGGCTCCAGCAATTCCTTGTGCGTGCCGAACAGGGTCACCGCGACCTCGATCTCTCCCTGCCAGTTCGTGATTGCGGACGAAATCGCGCTCAAGCCCGGAATGAAACGTCCGTCAACATAGGCGACACGCTCGCGGCGGATTTTCGTCGTCAATGCTTCGACACTTGTCGCGTCGGGATTGAGATCCGGCCAGCTCACGCCAGTGGTCGCCGCTCGCTCGAGTTCGTGGTGCATCCGAGCCGCCAGTTGCGGGTAGGGCAGGTACGCGAGGAAGATGCGTCCGGTCGCGGAGTCCAATAACGGAAAGGTGCTGCCAAGACCGATCGACGTCGTCGTCAGATTGGGACCTCTCTCCAGCCTGACGACCGTCGGGCCATTGTGGCTCCAGACCGCAAGCAACGCGGCCTGACCCGTCGCCGCGGCCAATTCCTCGAGCTCGTCGGACGCTCGGACGACGAAGTTGTTCCGGCTGATTGCCGCAACGCCCAGCTCTGCCGCTTCGCGTCCCAGGTCATAGCGGCCGGAACGCTCCTTCTGTACGGCAAGGCCCGCATGAATGAAGCTCGCGAGATAGCGGTGGACTTTGCTTGGAGGCATTCCCGCTTCGCGCGCGATATCCGATAGCGCCGCCGGCCCATCGAAGGAGCGCAGGACTCGGAGAACCGAAAGCGCGGCGTCGAGAGCCTGGATGCCACCGGGAGCCGTCCCGCCGCCCTCTTCGCCAGTGTCTTTCGCAGGCTTGCGCTTCATTTCAACAGTTCCCTGAACTCGGGCGGCACGTTCGCGCCGCGAAGTTCACCCGTATCCGTGAGCGAGGCCCAGGCGCGCTGTTCGAAGCCGCCGGCGACCTGCACGTTTCCCACCGACAGCTTGTAGTCGATTCGAAACCGCCGCTCCCGCCACTCCGCCACTTCCGCGCGCACCACCAGCTCATCGTCGTAGCGGGCAGGCCCGATAAACTGGGCAGCGACATTGACGAGCGGCGTGACGCTGTTGAAGCGCCGCCGCAGCTCGCGTTGGCTCAATCCATGCCTGCGCAGCCAGCGCTGATAGGTGCAGTCAAGCCAATAGAAGTAGTTGGGATAAAAGACGATTCCAGCCTCGTCGCAATCGCCCCACTCGATCGTAAAAGCTGTTTCGAACATCCGAAATCCTCCCGTCGTTTGGCACCAGGCCCGCACCTTAGCCATGCCGCTAGGTTTGCATATAATAAAAATCATTCCACAACATGTAAGACAATATTGCATTTCCAGAAATGATTTGCATAATACGCAAATACGGGCGGCAAGCAAAAGTAACAGGGAAGGAAGGTCATGCGGCTCAGTCGCATCGCTGTGCTGGGGGGAGGTCCTGCGGGGCTATACTTCGGCTACCTATGGAAACGCCGGCATCCCGAGGATCAGGTCGACGTCTTCGAGCAGAATCCCGAAGGGGCCACCTGGGGATTCGGAGTCGTCTTCTCTGACAAGGCGCTCGACTTCCTGCGCGCCGATGATCCAGAAACAGCGGACGCCGTCTCGGCCGGCATGGAGACATGGCGCGATATCACGCTCGTTCATCGCGGCGAGCGCATCGTACTCGACGGCGTCGGCTTCTCCGCGGTCGGGCGGCTCGACTTCATCACGCAGCTGACCGAGCGCGCACGATCCGCTGGCGCCAATCTCCGGTTCGGCTCGCCCGTGCGCTCCGTCGACGAGCTGGCAGGATACGATCTGATCGTGGCTGCCGATGGCGTGAACTCGCTGGTCCGAAGGGCCTACGAGGGCGACTTCAAGACCTCCCTTTCCTACGACGACAACAAGTTCGCCTGGTACGGAACCACGAAACGCTTCGAGACGCTGACGCAGACTTTCGTCGAAACCGAGCTCGGCAGCTTCAACGCCCATCATTACCGGTACTCTCCGACGATGAGCACGTTCATCGTCGAGTGCGATCGCGCGACCTGGCTGCGCGCCGGCTTTGCGGAGAAGACTGAGGAAGAGGGCAGGGCGATTTGCGAGAAGGTGTTCGCCGACACGCTCGAGGGGCATCCACTCGTCAACAATAAGTCGATCTGGCGGAATTTCCCCTGGTTGTGGAACGATCGCTGGTCCCACCGCAACATGGTGCTCGTCGGCGACGCGCTCCACACCGCGCACTTCTCGATCGGATCGGGCACGCGCCTCGCGCTCGAGGACGTCATCGCCCTCGTCAATGCCCTGGACAATGAACCACGTGATCTCCGCCGTGCGCTGGAGGCTTACGAGACCGCACGCCGCCCCGTAGTGGAAAAGCTGGTCAAGGCCGCAAGAACGAGTGCGGCCTGGTACGAGCGCTTTGCAGCGCACATGAAGCTGGCGCCACTGGATCTTGGCTATAGCTACATCACCCGCTCTGGCCGGATCGACGACAGTCAGCTCCGCGCAATGTCGCCGCGCTTCATGGCGCGTCACGACGCGAATTCATTGACCTCCATCAATTCGCGATAGCGAGGAACTCTCTCATGACGGACGGAATGGATCTGATTCTTATGGAATCGATCGTGGATCACGTCTCCGACGATGCTCCCGGGGCGCAGGAGATCGGTTTCGAAATTCCCGAGTGCTACAACGCCAGCGAAATCCTGTTCGACAACCTGAAGGCGGGGCGTGCCGACAAGGTTGCCGTCTACGCCGCTGCCGGCAACACCAGCTATGGCGAGCTGTGCGTCAGCGCCGCCAGGGCCGGAAACGGCCTCAGCTCGCTCGGACTTGCCGCGGGCGATCGTGTGCTACTTCTGCTCAACGATACCGCAGCCTATCCCGCGGTGTTCTTTGGGGCGATCCGCGCCGGCTTCGTGCCGATGTTGATCAACACTCTTTCGCCGAGGGACCTCATCGGCTTCTACCTTCGGGATTCGGCTGCGCCGGTCGCGATCGTCGACGCCGAGTACGCTTCCCTGTTCGACCAGGAAACCACCGCGGGAACGCGGTTGCGCACGCTCATCGTTCTCAACGGCGACGCCGCGTGTGAGCCGTCCTCGATCAATGTGCTGAATGGCGATCATTGGTTCGACCGGTTTCCATCCGAGTTGGAGGCCGCACCCACGCGCCGCGACGACATGGCGTTCTGGATGTACAGCTCGGGCAGCACCGGCCGGCCGAAGGGCATCGTGCATCTGCAGCACGACATGGCCTACACGGCCGAGAGCTTCGGCCGTCATATCCTGGCAATCGAAGAGAACGACATCTGCTTCTCCGTACCGAAGATCTTTTTCGCCTATGGCTTCGGGAATTCGATCACGTTTCCGTTCTCGGTCGGCGCAAGCACGGTCCTTCTCGCCGGTCGGCCCGAGCCGGGTGCCGTTCTCGACCTGATCGAGCGGTTCAAGCCGACGCTCTTCTTCGGCCTGCCGACGCTCTACAACGCGCTGCTCCACCATCCGCGTATCGAGTCTGCCGACCTGTCGAGCGTGCGTCTGTGCCTGTCAGCAGCAGAGGTGTTGTCGCAGGACATTTTCACCGACTGGAAGCGACGTTTCGGACTCGAGATCGTCGAAGGGCTCGGATCGACCGAGGTCCTGCACATCTATCTTTCGAATACGCACGCGCAGAAGAAGACCGGAACCGCAGGCAAGCGCGTTCCCGGATACGAGATCCGGCTGACCACGCCCGAAGGCGAGCCCGTCGTCCAAGGCCAAGAAGGCGTCATGTGGATACGCGGTCACTCCAACGCACCTTGCTACTGGAACAGGCCGGACAAGACCGCGCAGACTATGCGCGAGGAGGGGTGGATCTGGACCGGCGACAGGCTCGTCGAGGACGCCGACGGATTCTTCACGTTCGTCGGTCGCGTCGACGACCTCATCAAGGTGAGCGGCCAATGGATCTACCCGCTCGAGATCGAGCTCTGCCTGTTGCAGCATTCGGCAATCCGGGAATGCGCGGTCCTCGGACTGGAGCTGCCCGATCGTCGCATGACGACGAAGGCGTTCGTCATCCTTCGGGACGGTCATGCGGCCAGTGAAACGCTCACGCGTGAGCTGCAGGATTACGTCAAGTCGAAACTGCTCCCCTACAAATATCCGCGCCTGATCGAATACCGGTCCGAATTGCCGAAGACCGGAACGGGCAAGATCGATCGTCAGCAACTGCGCAATGCGCCATTGGACGCATGAGCGCGCCTGCTCTCCAACCGCATTGTCACCGGCCTAGAAACCCAAGCTCACTGGAGTTCGTGATGTCCACTGCGAAGACCATCGACGTGACCGAAATCATCGAACAGGCGCGGTTCGGACGCCTCCAGTTCCTGATTCTCGTTCTCTGCGGGTGGATTGCCATGCTCGACGGCTTCGACACGCAGGCGATCGCCTATGTCGCGCCCGTCACCGCCGAGCAATGGGGGATCGCGATGGCCGGCTTCGGTCCGATCTTCGGTGCGGGCCTTGCCGGCCTCACGGTCGGCGCCTTTGTCCTGAGCCCCGCGGCCGATCGGTTCGGCCGAAAGAACGTGATTCTGCTCTCCGTGCTGCTGTTCGGCATTTTCGCGCTCGTCACTGCGCGCGCCACCACGCTGAGCGAACTCCTGGTCTATCGCTTCCTGACGGGCATCGGCCTCGGCGGCGCCATGCCCAATATCATCGCGCTGACCAGCGAATATGCGCCGAAGCGGATGCGCGCGCTGCTCATCGCCATCATGTTCTGCGGCTTTCCGCTGGGCTCGACGATCGGCGGCGTGATCAGCGCGCCTCTCATCGGCGCGCTTGGTTGGCACTCGGTCTTCGTCTTGGGAGGCATGCTTCCGCTGGTGACTTTGATCGCTCTGTCCATCTGGCTGCCCGAATCGATCCGCTTTCTGGTGACGCGCGGCGTCTCCGGCGAGCGGATCGCAAACCTGCTCGCAAGGCTCGACCCGGCCGCCTCCCAGGCGGCGGCAAGCCGCTATGTCATGCCTCCCGCGCAAGCGTCAGGCTTTCCGGTGGCGAAGCTTCTTGCCGAAGGCCGCGCATCCATGACGCTGCTGCTCTGGGTCGCATTCTTCATGAACCTGCTCGTCATGTACTTTCTCGTGAACTGGATGCCCTCGCTGCTCAAGGCGAGTGGCCTGCCGCTCAACATCGCGATCCTCTCGACGGCGGTGTTGAACGCCGGAGGCGTCGTGGGCGCGATCGTTCTCGGCCGCTTCGTCGATCGGCTCGACCCGTATCTGGTGCTCGGCGGCGCCTATTCCGCCTCCGCGCTCTTCATCGCCGGCATCGCATTCGGATCGGCCAATGTCTGGACCCTGATGATCTCCACCTTCCTCGCGGGATTCGGCGTGGTGGGTGCGCAGATCGGCATGAACGCGCTTGCAGCCAGCCTCTATCCGACCGAGATCCGATCCACCGGCGTGGGCTGGGCGCTGGGCGTGGGCCGCATCGGGTCGATCATCGGCCCGGTCGCGGGAGGCATTCTGCTCGGCTTCGGGTGGACTGCGCAGTCCGTCGTGCTGACGGCGGCGGTCCCGGCGCTGCTGGCGGGACTGGCGGTGATCGGGCTGCGCAGACGAGAGCCATCGCTCAAGCTCGTGCCGTCAACCGCGACGCTTCATCATTGACAGCGAGGCAGACAATGTCCCAACAAGCAATCATGGCGCCCACGGCCGACACGCCGGAGCGGCGTGCCTTCTACGACAAGATCGACAAGAAGAACTTGACGGCCCTGTGGCTGTCGCTGGCCGATCTCGTGACTGCCGAGCCGAGGAGCGCCTGTCGAGCAGCCTCGTGGCGCTTCCAGGACATCCGCGCGTACATGCTTGAGGCCGGTGGTCTCATTACGGCAAAGGAGGCCGAGCGGCGCGTTCTGGTGCTGGAAAACCCGGGCCTCCGCGGACAGTCCAAGATCACCACCGATCTCTATGCCGGTGTGCAACTCGTCATGCCGGGTGAGGTCGCGCCGGCCCACCGCCATACCCAATCGGCGCTACGCTTCATCCTGGAGGGCGAAGGCGCCTACACGGCCGTGAACGGCGAGCGTACGATCATGCACGAGGGGGATTTCATCATTACGCCGCCATGGGCCTGGCACGACCACGGCAATCCCAGTCCCGATCCGGTCTTCTGGCTGGACGGTCTCGACATCCCGGTCATTCAGATGCTGGATGCATCATTTGCAGAACATCTCGATGTAGACGAACAACCGATCACCCGGCCGGTTGGCGACAGTGACGCCCGCTATGGTCATAACCTCCTTCCCGTCGATCACAGGGGAGGCGGTGGCACGTCGCCGGTGTTCAATTATCCCTATGCGCGAACGCGCGAGGCGCTCGAACGCTTGCGCCGCGCCGCTGCCTGGGACCCATGCCACGGCCTCAAGATGCGCTACACCAACCCGATCACGGGCAATCATGCCATGGCCACCATGGCGACCTTCATCCAGCTCCTGCCGAAAAATTTCGCAACCGCGACTTACCGTTCGACCGACGCGACGGTTTTCGTGCCGATCGAGGGCAAGGGCCGCAGCGTCGTCTCGCCACGATCCGGCGAGGACATTGTGATCGAGTGGAGCAAGCGGGATGTCTTCGTGGTCCCCTCCTGGCATCGCGTGCGTCATGAAGCGCTCGACGGCGACGCAGTGATTTTCTCTTATTCGGATCGGCCCATTCAGGAAGCGCTACATTTGTTCCGGGAGGATCGCGGCAATGCGTGACGACATGACCAGCCCTGATTTTGTTCTGCCCCCGCCGCCGCATGCCTCGGTCGCGGTCCACAACTCGACGGCGCGCTTTCCGGTACGCCGCATCATCTGCGTCGGCCGCAACTACGCGGCTCATGCGCGCGAGATGGGACGCGATCCTGACCGCGAGCCGCCGTTCTTCTTCATGAAGCCCGCGGATACCGTTGTGGATGACGGCACGACCGTTCCCTATCCGCCGCAGACGAAGAACTTCCACTATGAGATCGAGTTGATCGTCGCGATCGGGCAGGGCGGGGCCGATATCCCGCTCCAACGTGCGCTCGATCACGTCTGGGGCTACGGCGTCGGCATCGATCTGACCCGTCGCGATCTTCAGCTCCAGGCCCGTGAGCAGGGCCGTCCCTGGGACTGGGGCAAGGGTTTTGACCTCTCGGCGCCGATCGCCCCGCTGCGACCGGTCTCGGCAGTCGGCCATCCAAATGCCGGGCGCATCTGGCTTGCCGTCGACGACGTCATCAAACAGGACTCCGACATCTCGAAGCTGATCTGGCCCGTGCCCGACATCATCTCGATCTGCTCGCAGTCGATGGCACTCAAATCCGGCGACATCATCATGACGGGTACACCAGAGGGCGTCGGGCCGGTGCAGCGCGGGGAAGTCATGACTGGCGGGATCGAAGGGCTCGGCGAAATCAGGATATCGGTCGAATAGATCGGTTGGTGTTGGCCAGCCAGCAAAAGAAGCACTGCGCCGAATGTAGCTTTCGGCGCGGTGCACCAGCTGTGACTTCGCTACTATCTCTTCAAGTTTTTCAATGAATTAGAAGCGGTCGCGCCGCCTTGCGGTTTCGCACGGCAGTGATCGGAGGCGTGTTGCCCGCCGAATGAAATGCGCGCGTGACGATCGCCGCGAATTGCTTGCCGTCGCCCCGCATTCCAACCCTGCGCAACGACGATTGACAATCAATTATTACATGTCTAAAAATATGCAAATTCATATAATTTGAGATGCCTGAATGGACACGCATCCGCTCAAGCTCAAGGTGCAGTCGGTCGTTGCGGAGACGTCGGTCATTCGCAGCCTTGTGTTCGGCGTGGAGGGCGGTGCTGTCCCACAATGGCAAGCGGGCGCGCACATCCGCGTGTTGCTGCCGAACGGGCAAGACCGGCCGTATTCTCTGATGGCTTTGCCGGGCCTGCCTGGAGACACCGTCGCGCTCGGGGTGTTGCGCGAGGAGATGTCGACCGGCGGCTCGCAGTTCATGCATGCGCTGAAGACCGGCGACATCGTGAGAGCGACCGCGCCGGTCAACAATTTCCGTCTGCAAGAGGGAGCCTCGCCGGCGCTGCTGCTGGCCGGCGGCATCGGCGTCACGCCGATTCTGTCCATGGCCGCGGAGCTGAACGCGCGGGAAGTTCCATACCGCCTGCACTACGCCGGACGAACGCCGGGGCGGCTGGGCTTCCTGCCGCAGTTGCGGGCGATCTGTCCAAAGGGCTTGTCCGTTCATTACGACAGCGACGAGTCGCGCCTGGACATCGCGGCGGCGCTTGGCGATGCGCCCGCAGACGCCCACGTCTATGTCTGCGGCCCTGCCGGCATGATCGACGCGGTGAAGGCGGGCGCCCTCGCCATTGGCATCCCGGCAGATCGTATCCATTTCGAGCTGTTCAAGACCGAGCAACCCGGCTCTCCCAACAGGCCATTCGAGGTGGAGCTCAAGTCGACAGGGCAGATCATCACGGTTGCGACCGATCAGAGCATCATCCAGGCGCTGGAAGCGGCGGGGCTCGATGTTCTCTACGACTGCCAGCGGGGCGATTGCGGCATCTGTCAGTGCGGCGTGATCGCAGGCGTGCCCGATCATCGCGACGTCATTCTCAGCGACGACGAGAAGGCGTCCAACAAGGTCATGCAGATCTGCGTGTCGCGTGCGAAATCGGAACGGCTCGTATTGGATCTCTGAGGGGGCAAGGGACGCCATGGCGAAATACGGAAACAATTCTCGCGCGATCGAGGCGCTGGTGCGCGAGGCCGAGGTGCACCGCGACGTCTATGTCGATCCTGAAATCTTCGAGCTCGAGATGGAGCATCTGTTCCCGAATAGCTGGATCTATGTCGGGCATGCCAGCCAGTTGTCGAAGCCCGGCGATTTCATCACCGCCAATATTGGCCGGCAGCCGGTGATGGCGAGCCGCCATGGCGACGGCTCCATCCACCTTTTCTACAATCGTTGTCCGCACAAGGGCGTGAAGATTGCCTCCGAACCCTGCGGCAATACCGGTAAATTTTTCCGCTGTCCCTATCATGCCTGGTCATTCAGGACCGACGGATCGCTGCTCGCGATCCCCCTGAAGAAGGGTTATGAGAACACCGGCTTCGCCGAGACCCAGGCGAACGAGGGGCTGTCGAAGATCAAGAACGTCGTCATCTATCGCGATTTCATCTTCGCGCGCCTGAGCGAAAGCGGTGTCTCCTTCGAGGACTATTTTGGCGAGAGCCTTTCGACGATCGACAACATGGTCGACCGGTCGCCGGAGGGGAAGCTGGCGGTCGAGGCCGCGCCGATCCGTTACATGCACACCTGCAATTGGAAGATGCTGGTCGAGAACCAGACCGATACCTGCCATCCCATGGTGGCGCATGAGAGCTCGGCCGGCACCGCCGTCAAGGTCTGGAGGCTTGAGCACGGCGACTCCACGGAGACGCCGATGGCAGTGCAGCTCTATGGGCCCTTCATGAGCCCGTATGAGTTCTACGAGCAGAGCGGCATCCGGATCTGGCCCAACGGCCATGGCCACACCGGTGTCGCCAATTCCATCCATTCCAACTATTCGGACATCGAAGGTTATCTCGCCCGGATGGTTGCAGCCTATGGCGAGAAGCGGGCGCACGAGATCCTGGGAGAGGTCCGGCACAACACCGTCTACTTCCCGAACATCATGGTCAAGGGCGCCGTCCAGATCCTGCGCAACTTCATTCCTATCGCGGTGGACAAGACGCTGGTCGAGAGCTGGGTCTATCGCCTAGTCGGTGCGCCCGACAAGCTCTATGAACGTGCGCTCATGTACAACCGCTTCATCAACGCGCCGACCTCGATCGTCGGGCATGACGATCTCGAGATGTATGAGCGGGCCCAGGAGGGGCTGAAGTCCAACGGCAATCAATGGGTCAATCTGCGCCGGCTCTACGAGAGCAATGAAGAGCAGGATGTTACTGCAGTCATCAATGGCACGTCGGAGCGCCAGATGCGGAACCAGTTTCATGCCTGGGCCAAATTCATAACCATGGACATGGATCAGCGCGTCGAGGCCGCGGAATGATCGACGAGAAAACCATCGCGGACTTCATCTATCGGGAGGCTGAGCTGCTCGACACCATGCAGTGGCAGGCGTGGCTTGATCTGTTTCACCAGGAGGGGCGCTACTGGATGCCCCTGGAATGGCAACAGCAGGATCCGGTGCTCCAGCCGTCATTGATGTACGAGGATCTGCTCCTGCTCAAGGTGCGCGTCGAGCGGCTGGCCGGCGAACGCACCTTCAGCCAGAAGCCGAAGAGCCGCTGCCACCACCTGCTCCAGGCGCCGCGGATCGTCGCATGCGACGAGGCTGCCGGCGTGTTCAAGACGCGGACCTCTTACATCTACACCGAGACGCGCGGCGATATGCTGGAGCGTTATTCGGGGTGGGCGTCGCACGAGCTTGTGCGGTCCGGCGATGGCCTCAAGATTAAGCTCAAGCGCGTCGATCTCGTCAATTTCGACGCACCGTTCGGCAACATCCAGCTCTTCATGTGAGTACGCCTTGACCGCTGCGACCACAGTCCATGCCCGCTTCCGCGAGATCGCGCTCCGCCGGGGGGAGGCCGGCTTTCTCAACGTGTTGCCCGAGACGGCCGACATCTACGGCATCGCGGCCGGCGAGATCTCGTATCGCACCATGCTCGAACGGGTGGAGCGTCGGCGAACGGCGTTTGCCGGCCGCGGCTATGGCGAAGGCCATCGGGTCGGGCTGCTGCTCCAGAACAGGCCGGTCTTCGTCGAGCTGTGGTTCGCGCTGAATGCGCTGGGTGTTTCCGTGGTGCCGATCAATCCGGATTTGCGGATCAGCGAGCTCGAATACATCATCGCGCATTCCGAAATGAATGCGGCCTTCGTCCTCGCCGAGCGGCGCGACGAGGTCGAGACGGCAGCGCACCAGGCCGGGCGGCCGATTCCCGTGGTGACCGACAGCGGCGAGATTCCAGCACCGTTCGGCGGCGCGCGGCCGACAAATGCAGGCGACGGCTCGACCGAATGCGCGCTGCTTTATACGTCGGGGACGACCGGCCAGCCCAAGGGCTGCGTGCTCACCAACACCTATTTCCTGCATTCCGGAAACTGGTATCGCGATGTCGGCGGGCTGATCGATCTCAGAAGCGAGGGCGAGCGGATGATCACGCCGCTGCCGCTGTTCCACATGAACGCGATGGCGGTGTCGCTGATGGCGATGCTGTCGGTCGGCGGCAGCCTGACCATGCTCGACCGGTTCCATCCACGCACCTGGTGGGCGTCGGTGCGGGACAGCCGGGCGACCTGCCTGCATTATCTCGGCGTCATGCCCTCGATGCTGATGAGCGCGCCGCCGTCGGCGCAGGATCGCACGCACACCGTGCGGTTCGGCTTCGGCGCCGGCGTAGACAAGCTCCTGCACGCGCCATTCGAGCAGCGCTTCGGCTTTCCGCTGCTTGAGGCCTGGGCGATGACGGAGACCGGGAGTGGCGGCGTGATCGCCGCCAATGTCGAGCCGCGCAAGGTCGGCACAAGCTGTTTCGGCCGTCCGGCGCCCGAAGTCGATGTTCGGATCGTCGATGATGGCGGCAACGATGCGTCCGTGGGAACGCCGGGTGAGCTGTTGGTGCGGCGGGCGGGTGCCGACCCCCGCTACGGCTTCTTCAGGGAGTATCTGAAGAATCCGGAAGCTACCGCCGAGGCCTGGAAGGACGGATGGCTCCATACCGGGGACATCGTGGCGCGCGATGCGGATGGTGACCTCCATTTCGTCGATCGCAAGAAGAACGTGATCCGCCGCTCCGGCGAGAACATCGCCGCGGTCGAGGTCGAATCCGTTCTGAACCGCCATCCCGCGATCCGGCAGGCCGCGGTCGCGGCGACGCCCGATCAGGTTCGCGGCGACGAGGTCGCGGCGGTGGTCATCGCCAAGCTGCCCGGCGCGGGCCGCGCGCTTGCCGAGGACATCGTGCGATGGAGTCTCGAGCAGATGGCCTATTACAAGGCGCCGGGCTGGATCTGCTTCGTCGATCAACTCCCGCTGACCGCAACGGAGAAGATCCAGCGCGGCGGGTTAAAGGACTTCGTCGCGACTCGGATGCGCGAAGGCGCGTTCCACGATCTCCGTGACCTCAAGAAGCGGCAGGTCTGACCATGAGCGAGATCCGCACCACACTCATCACCGGGGGCAATTCCGGGATCGGCGAAGCGCTCGCCAAAACGCTCGTGGAGAAGGGGCAGCGCGTCGTCTCGGTCGGGCTCGAGAAGCCTGACTGGACGCATGATCTGCTCACGGCCTATCGCGCGGACCTGACCAGCATCGACGAAACGCGTGCGATTGCGCAAGAAATCTGCCGGGATCACGTCATCGACAGTCTCGTGCACAATGCCGGCGTGATCCTGCCGAACCTGCTGCCCGATGCGAAGCCGGAAGACGTCTTGACGCTTGCGCAATTGCATCTGGGCGCGCCGATGCTGCTGACCCAGGCTGCGCTGGAGGGCATGCGTTCGCGCCGCTTCGGCCGCATCGTCTTCGTCAGCTCGCGAGCCGCGATGGGCGCGGTCACGCGCTCGGCCTATTCCGCGACGAAGGCCGGCGTGCATGGCATGGCGCGGACCTGGGCGCTGGAGCTGGCGTCGAGCGGGATCACGGTGAACGTCGTCGCGCCGGGCCCGATCCTGACCGACAATTTCTGGAGCATCATCCCGAAGGGCTCCGAGCAGCAGGACCGAATGGCGGGCAACGTTCCGGTCGGGCGGCTCGGCTCCCGCGAGGACGTGGCGCATGCGATCGGTTTCTTCCTCGACGAGCGCTCGGACTTCGTGACCGGACAAGTGCTCTATGTCTGCGGCGGCACCAGCCTCGTCGGCCTCGGCCCTTGATACCGATCAGATTTGGTTCTGGCGGATGTTCTCGACCATCTTGGCCAACACGCGCGCGCACACCTCGATGTCATCGGGGTCGATGCCCGCGGTGAGCCGGTCATAGTTCTTCTCCATGATCGGCCAGATCTTTCGCAGGAGAGCTTCACCATCCGCCGTCAATCCAACGACGCGACGACGCTGGTCCTCCTCGGCGATCTCGCGCCTGACGAGGCCCGATGACACCATCGACTCGACCATGCGGCTCGCCGTCGATTGCTCGGTAACTGCGAGAACGGCAACCTCGTTCACGGTCAGGGTCTTGTAGATGAACAGTACCGACAGCGTCCGGAATACGACGTTGTTGATGTTGTGCTCGCTCAGATCGCGGTTCTGATCCAGGTTCCAGCGATTGGCGAGGCGGTTGAACAGATAGGGAATATAGCTCTGTAGCTGCTCCCGGGTCCGCGGTGGACCGGATTTCCATCTGCTCCTGGATTCTTTGGCCATTATTTTCTGCGACTCTGCTTCTTGCTCTCGGTGCGAAGTTTTGAGGAGAGGGACCGCAACACCGAAAGCGCAGCCTCCAGCTCCTGGGCGGGGATACTCTCGAGCCGTTTGCTGAGATGCTTCTTGTGCACGTCGGCCGCCTTCCGGAACAGCGCTTCGCCCTTCGGCGTCAAGCGCACGATGAACGACCGGCGGTCCTCACTCGACATTTTCTTGCTGATGAGATCGTCGGCCAGAAGGCGCTGCACCAGCCCCGAAACGTTGCCTCCGGACACTTTCAAGTTCTGCGACAACTGTCCGAGCGCCATTCCGTCGCCATAGCGATCGAGTTGGGCCAGCACGTCGAACTTTGCCAACGACAAGCCAAACTCCGAGTGCAGCATGGAATTCAGAGACGCAAAGAACTCGCCATGCAGGGCCAGCAGTTGAAGCCAGAGCCGGGTTTCAATCTGCCCGAACACGGGACCAATGCTCTCTTTGAGTGCTGCCGGCATCGCATAACCATCGCGTACAGAGTGTCTCGTTGAGGGGAAAACTACCGCTGGTCTTTTCCTCCGATTAACAACCTGAGAATCGTAGTCAAGATGTCAGATCCTGACGTCCCTCGCGGCGAACGGCAATCCAATCCTCTGCCGTCGCTGACGACATCAGGCGAAGGTCTTGATGGTCTGGATCACGCCGTCGAGCTCCTTGCCCGCGCTGTCCTTCAGTGCGGCTTCCCGCAACCGGCGCGCCCAGTCGGCGGCATCCTCGCGCCGCTCGATCAGCTTGATCGCAGCCAACGTCCTGTCGAACTTCGACAGGCCGCGGCTGTGGGTATCGGAATAGCCTTTGACCAGCCGACGGCATTGCAGAATCTCGATGCCCAGCTGGTAGTTGGTCCGGACAGCCTCCGTTGCGGCCCTGAGCCATTCGTCCCGATGAGCCGTCTCGATCGCGTGACGCAGGGAGCGGCGGCGCATGCCGTGAAGTCCGCCGACGACATAGAGCGCGAGAAACCAGGGCAGCGAGTAGGTCCGCACCCGGCGTCCCTTGTTGACATGACGGTCGAGCCAACCGAGGAGACGCGGCTTCCCGCCAAGCCAGCGGCCAAAGCCAGCCGGCAGCATGCCCATGACCTCCTCCATGCGGGGATGCATGAATTCGGTGGTCTGGAGCACCTGGTCCTGCGACAGCTCGAGTTCGCCCTCGATGCGCGCGCGGCGGCCGGCGCGTGTTTTCAGGTCGGCCACGCGAATGACGTCGTCATAAGCCATGGCGTTGGCAAGATATTTTGCCGCGGTTTGGGTGAAAGCAAAGCTAGCAGCGGTGCCGCCGGAGCTTCGATCGGCAGCGTGGAGCTTACCGAGGATGTCGAGATATTCGGCGCCGTAGGCGACGTCCTGGAAATCGACGACCTTCTTCAGGCCGGCGCGGCCTATTGTCTGGACGGCCGCGGGCAACTCCTGCGTCAGCCGGGCGACGAGGCCGGCAAGACGTGGATCCGCGGCAGTGGGAGCAGGAGCGTTGTCGGCTGCCTTGGCTGGCAAGGGCGTCGCCGGCTCCGGGGATTTCGACTGCACCCGGTCAAAGGCGGCTTCGAACGTGCGCAGGCTGGCGTTGGCGCCTTTCTCGCCGGCGCGGATCACGTCGAGATAGCTCTCGCGGCTGAAGGGCAGCACGCCGGCGCCTGCAAGGGCGCCGAACATCGCGGCCGAGATGACGCTGCCATTGGCGAGCGCCAGCGCGTTCATGTCGAAGATGATCTCGTTCTTGGCGGCGACGCCGATGGCGCCGGTCACCGCGCCCTTGTCGGCGATGCCGTTGCCCGGCGCGATCTTCTCGCCGATCGCAAACGAGCGGTGATTGGACGCGATCAGCGTGGTGCGATCCGGCGTCACAAGGCCGCGCAGGATCGAGCGTCCGGCTTCCATGAATTCCGCCGCCATCACCACGTCGACGTCGCCGGGCGTCGGCATCAGCGACAGGATCGGCTTGCGGCCATCGAGTGGCGGCATCGCCTCGATGTAGTAGATGGTGGCGCCGGTGCGCTGGGCGACACCGGGCACCGACGTCGACTGCGCGACCCAGCCGTGGTTCTCGGCAAGCTGGACGATCCAGTCGGTCAGGACGCCGCCGCCCTGGCCGCCCATCGCGACGATGGCGATGGAGACCGGCCGCTCGGTTGCATCACCTGCGGCGGGCAGTGCCAGCCTGACAGTTTCGTCTCTCATGCCAGCGCCTCGAGCGCCGGACGCCGGCGGTCGCGTCGCCGTTGCAGCCAGCCGATCACGGCCATGGCGACCTTGGACTTGAACCTGTCCCAGCCGGTCGGATTGTGAATGACGTCGGCGCGATAGAAGGAGGGGCAGAGCACGGCCGCTTCGGCGACTTCGCCGCAATTGCCGCAGCCGACGCAGGAATTGTCGATTGCCGCAACGGGATCGTCGCGCAAGGGATCGTCCAGTTGCTTCACCGAGAGCGACGGGCAGCCCGACAGGCGGATGCAGGCATGGTCCCCGGTGCAGACGTCCTCATCGACGCCGAAACGTTCCTTGACGATACGCACGCCGTCCTTGATTGCCTTGTTCATCTGCGGCTTCACGCGGCGCTGCTTGTTCAGCATGCATTCGGAGGAGGCGACGATGACCTTGGGGCCTTCCTCCCTCGTCGTCAGCGCTTCCTTCAGTGTGTCGCGCATCCGGCCGACGTCGTAGGTGCGGTCGATCTGCCGGACCCATTGCCCGCCGATACCCTTCACGGCCTGCACGATCGAATTATTGGTATTGCGCCGCTTGTTGATCGCGCGCGACGACAGGATGTCCTGACCACCGGTCGCCGAGGTGTAGTAGTTGTCGACGATGACGAACACGCCGTCGTGCTTGTTGAAGACGGCATTGCCGATGCCGCTGGTCAGTCCGTTGTGCCAGAAACCGCCGTCGCCCATCACGGCGATCGAGCGCTTGTCCGCCTTGACGTTGAAGGCCGAAGTCGAGGCCGGCCCGAGGCCAAAGCCCATGGTCGTCGCGCCGATATTGAAGGGCGGAAGGATCGAGAACAGATGGCAGCCGATATCGGCCGAGACGTGATGCTGGCCAAGCTCCTCCTCGACGAGCTTCATGGCGGCGAAGATCGGCCGCTCCGGGCAGCCGGTGCAAAGGCCGGGCGGACGTGCCGGCACCACCTGCCTCAACTTCTCGACGGCAGGGTGACGAAGCACGGGTGTTGCGTCCGGCGCCGGCGGCCGGTTGCCTAGCAGTCTCGGATCGGTCTTCTCCAGGAATTCACGGACGCCGTCGAGCAGGACCTGCGCGGTATAGTCTCCGCCCATCGGCAGCACGTCCTTGCCGTGGACGCGCGCGTTGATGTCCTTGCGGCGCAGGACCGTGTTGATCGCCTGCTCCAGATATTCGGGCTGGCCTTCCTCGACAATGAGAATGACGTCCTTGCCGACGCAAAACTCCGCAACCTCCGTATCGATGACGGGGTAGGTGACGTTCATGACGTAGAGCGGAACCTGGGTGTTGCCGTAGGCGTCCGACAGACCGAGATATTGAAGTGCGCGGATGACATTGTTGTACATCCCGCCCTGCATGATGATGCCGACCTTGCCCTGCTTCGGCCCCATCCGTTCGTTCAGCTTGTTCTCCCGGATGAAGTTGATGGCCGCGGGCATCCGCGTCCTGATCTTCTCCTGCTCGTGCTCGTAGGCCGCCGGCGGCAGCACGATGCGGCCGACGTCGCGCCTGGGATTGTTCAGCGCATCCTTGATGGTATGCGCCGGCCGGACATTGTCCTTGCAGACAAAGCTTCCATGCATGTGGCAGGCGCGGACGCGAACCTCGAGCATCACGGGCGTGCTCGAGACTTCCGAGAGCTCAAAGCCCTTCTCGATCAGGTTGACGATGCATTCATGATCGGGACGCGGATCCAGCAGCCACATCTGCGACTTCATTGCGAAGGCATGGGTCCGCTCCTGCATGATGGACGAGCCCTCGCCGTAGTCCTCGCCGACGATGACCATCGTGCCGCCGGTGACGCCGCCCGATGCCAAATTGGCGAGCGCGTCGGAGGCCACGTTGGTGCCGACGGTCGACTTCCATGCCACCGCGCCACGGAGCGGATACATGACCGAAGCCGACAGCATCGCCGCAGCGGCGGCTTCGTTGGCGGAGCTCTGGAAGACGACGCCGAGATCGTCGAGCACATCCTTGGCGTCGGCGAGCACGTCCATCAGGTGCGAGATCGGCGAGCCCTGATAGCCGCCGACATAGGCGACACCCGATTGCAGGAGTGCCTTGGTGATGGCGAGGATGCCTTCGCCGCGGAAGGTGTCGCCGTCGCCGAGCCGGAGATCCTCGACTTCGCGAGCAAAAGATCGTTCAGCCATTGCACCCTCCAGAAATATGCTATAGCATACGTTTACATGTGAAGTAAGTCAACGCTGCGCCATGCGGTCACGCTTGCGGACCTCTGCTCCGACAAGGCGATCATGAGCCAGCGACAGGGTAGGGCCGATGCTGAAGCTGCCGCGCTTTAAAGCTGCCGCCGTCCAGGCTTCACCTGTATATCTCAACGAGGGCGCCACCGTCGACAAGGCGGCCTCACTGGTGCGTGAGGCAGCGGCCAATGGCGCGCGGCTCGTCGCGTTCCCCGAAGTGTTCGTTCCCGGCTATCCCTATTGGAACTGGATCACCGATCCCGTCACCGGCAGCGCATGGTTCGAAAAGCTCGTCAGGGAATCCGTGCTCGTGCCGGGGCCGGAGATCGACGTCGTCCGGAAGGCCGCGCGCGATGCCGAATGCTGCGTCGTGCTGGGTGTGAACGAGCGCAGCCCGGTGTCGCTCGGCGCCATCTACAACACGCTGGTCTTCATCGGCCCGGATGGCGCGCTGCTCGGCAAGCACCGCAAGCTGGTGCCGACCTGGGCGGAAAAGCTGACCTGGACCGGCGGTGACGGGTCGAGCCTCAAGGTCTATGATACCGAGATCGGGCCGCTCGGAGCGCTTGCGTGCGGCGAGAACACCAACACGCTCGCGCGCTTCGCGCTGCTGGGGCAGGGCGAACTCGTGCACGTCGCAAGCTATATCTCCCTGCCCGTTGCGCCACCCGACTACGACATGGCGGAGGCGATCAAGTTGCGCGGGATTGCCCACTCCTTCGAAGGCAAGATCTTTACGATCGTCTCCTGCTCGACCGTCTCGGAGGAGATCATCTCGGCCATGGAGAAAGTCGTTCCCGATGCGCGGGCACGATTGCAGCGCAAGTCCAGCGCATTCTCCGGCATCATCGGCCCGGATGGCCGCGTGGTCGGCGAGCCCCTGATCGACGACGAAGGCATCGTCTATGCCGACATCGATCTCGGCCGCTGCATCCAGCCGAAGCAGATGCATGACATCGTCGGGCACTACAACCGGTTCGATATTTTCGATTTGCGGGTCAACCGTCGTCCGCTGGCGCCGCTCGGCCTGGCAGAAACAGAGCGTGTCGCAGGGGAAGAGCAGGTGGGCTTCTCGTCAATTCCCGGCAAATCGGAATGACGGTTCGGGACGCGTCGAACAGGCGACGTCGTGAGACAGACTTCAGGACAAGACGCTTCAGGACAAGACGCTTCAGGACAAGACGCTTCAGGACAAGACTTGGAGGATAGGATGCGCGAGAACGTGATCGGCCGGTCCAATGTCGAAGACACGCCCGAGCTGAAGGCCTACTACAAGGATCTCGAAAAGTACGAAGCCGGCGCGCTCTGGACGGTCGCCAACAAGATCGAGCCATGGCAGCCGCAATCCGCCTCCGTTCCCGTTCTCTGGCGCTACAACGATTTGCGCGAGCACGTGCTGCGCTCGGTCGAGCTGGTTTCGCCGGAGAAGGCGGGGCGGCGGGTGATCTACCTGAACAATCCAGGCCGCCGCGATGTGTCGGCCGCGGTCGGCTGGCTCTATTCGGGACTGCAGGTAATGCATCCCGGCGAAGTCGCTACCGCACACGCGCACTCGGCTTCGGCCCTCCGCTTCATCATGGAAGGGGCTGGCGCCTACACCATTGTCGACGGCCACAAGATGACGCTCGGCGCACGGGATTTCGTGCTGACGCCGAACGGCACCTGGCATGAGCACGGGGTGGAAGGCAATGGCTCGGTGTGCATTTGGCAGGATGGCTTGGACATCCCGCTCGTCAATGCGCTGGAAGCCAATTTCTTCGTCGTGCATCCGAAGATCCAGCAGGAGGAGTCCGGCTATCCCGTGGACGACATGACCAAGACCTGGGGAAATCCCGGTCTTCGGCCGGCCGACTCGCGCTGGTCGAAGGGCTATTCACCCATGTTCAAATATGAGTGGGAGCCGACTTACGATTCCTTGCGCAAATATGGCGCTGCGACCGATGGGTCGCCCTACGACGGCATTCTCATGAACTATGTCAATCCGATCACGGGCGGGCACGTGATGCAGACGATCGGCGCGAGCATGCAGTTGCTGCGGCCGGGCGAGAACACGAAGTCGCATCGGCACACCGGTAGCTTCATCTACCAGGTCGCCAAGGGCCGCGGCTATTCGGTGATCGGCGGCAAGCGCTTCGAATGGGAGGAGCGCGACATCTTCTGCGTTCCCTCCTGGGCCTGGCACGAGCACGGCAACGCGTCCGAAAGCGAGGACGCCTGCCTGTTCTGCTTCAACGATCTGCCCGTCATTGAGGGCCTCGGTCTCTACCGGGAAGAGGCCTATGGCGACAACGCCGGGCACCAGCCGGCCGCTGCCTGACACGTCATCGCTCGTTTTCAGAGCTCAACCGAAAGAGTCGGATCAAGCATGCGCCTCGTCACTTACACCTTGGGCTCCAGCGGTGCCTGTCTCGGCGTCCTCGTCAACGGATTGGTTGTCGACGTCGGGCGCTTTGGCGCGTCGCGCGATCTCGCATGGCCGAGCGACATGCTGTCGCTCATCGACAACAGCGTGACTCTGCTGCCGGCGCTGAGGGACGCTCTGGAGAGTGCAAATGGCCGCTTCCCGGCCGGCTCTGCGGTTGCGGTCGAGGATGTGAAGCTGCAGGCTCCGATCCCGCGCCCGCGAAAGAACATTTTCGGCATCGGGCTGAACTATCGCGCGCACGTGGCGGAGTCCGCCAAGAGCCTGGATACCGACAAGGACCTGCCGAAGCAGCCGGTCGTCTTCTCCAAGCCGCCGACCTCTGTGATCGGTCCGGGGGCCGCGATTCAGCACAACGCCAAGATGACACAGCAGCTCGACTGGGAGGTCGAGCTCGCGGTCATCATCGGCAAGACCGCTACGCGCATCGCAGTCGAAAAGGCGATGGAGCACGTCTTCGGTTATTCGGTGATGATCGACATCTCCGCGCGCGACAATCGCCGCGCCGGCCAGTGGATATTCTCAAAAGGCATGGACACCTATGCGCCGTTCGGCCCCTGCATCGTCACTGCGGACGAGATTCCAAACCCGCATGATCTGCGGCTCTGGCTGACGAAGAATGGCGTCATGAAGCAGGATTCCAACACGAAATACATGATCTTCGATATCCCGGTGCTGATCGCGGACATCTCGTCGGGCATGACGCTCGAGCCCGGCGACATCATCGCGAGCGGCACGCCTGAAGGCGTCGGCGCCGGCATGAGCCCCCAGGAATGGCTATGGCCGGGCGACGTTGTGGAAGCAGGCGTCGATGGCGTCGGTGTCATCAGGCATCCCGTCGTTGCGATCTGATGACGACGTTCTCGTTGGGGCGCGAGCTGAGGTTCGGGGATTGCGATCCCTCAGGCATCGCCTACTTCCCGTCCTACCTCAACATCCTCAACGGGGTCGTCGAGGAATTCTGGGCGACCATCGGTTTTCCCTGGCCCGAACTGATCAAGGTCCGCAAGATCGGGACGCCCACGGTGCATCTGACCTGCGATTTTTCCCGTCCATCGAGCTTCGGTGACCACCTGACGTTCGCCCTGCATTCGCAAGGTCGGCGGCTCATCGCTGCATTTGGCCCATACCGTCTCAGGCGCGGACGGCATACGCTGGCGAGCCCGGCAGATCCTTGCCGCAACCTCGCTTGTGGATCATCGTGCACTTCCATGGCCCGATGATATTCGCACAGCGCTCGCGGCGCATTTGCATGCCGACGAGGAAGCCGAGGCGACGCCGTGATGATCTCGTTCTTCATGACATTCTCTGATCCCGCCGGCAAACGGCGCATCCAATCCGAGGATCTTGCGGCCGCCGCAGCAATGGTCGGATCGATCCCGGAGATGACCGAGGGCCTCCTGTTCACGCCGCTCGATCAATCGGTCGACCATCCCTACAAGGCTGATGGGGCCGGCCCCCTGTTGGCGCTTCAATTGCGGTTTCGGGATCTATTCGCGTGCGAGGCCGTTCTGGATCGATGCGGAGTTCCTGCCAACCTCGCTGCGGGCGAGGGGCTATCGAGCCTGTCCGGATTGGACGTCACGCATCAGGTAATGCTGACGCGCTCCTTTCCCGTCGATCTCGCCGAGCACCCCAAGGGCGAAGACCCCAAGGGCACGGCAATCCCGTGCAGCTACCTCGTGCACTATCCCGGCCCGGCCGAGGACATGAATGCCTGGAACCTGCACTATCTGGAGCACCATCCATCGATCATGCGGACCTTTCCGAACGTGCGGCAGATCGAGATCTATACGCGCATCGATTGGGTCGACCGGTTGCCGTCGCGACGGGTCGAGCACATGCAGCGCAACAAGCTGGTGTTCGACAGCCCGGAAGCCCTCTCGCACGCGCTCGGCTCCGATGTGATCAAGCGCATGCGTCAGGACTTCGTCCATTTCCCGCCATTCTCAGGCGGCAACAAGCATTTTCCGATGCTGACGAGGACGGTTCGGCCCAAGAATTAAAGGATGAGTTTTGGGTGAATCAGTGCGATGCCGAGGATTCACCTCTCCCGGAGGGAGAGGTCGGATCGCATCGACAGATGCGATCCGGGTGAGGGGTTACAGTCTCAGTGTCGGCCTGCCCTCGATACGCTCCCCTTTGAATCGATTGTTCCCGCGGTTCTAGCAGTCCGTCGCCTTTTTCTGGGACGGTGCGGGCTCGGCAGCACCGGCTGTCGCCTTCTTTGATTGTTCAGTGGGCTCGGGGCGGGTCTGCTCGACCGTGCCTGCCGTTTTATCCGGTGACTGCTCGGAGGGTGCGGGCCGGGTCGTCGTCGATTGCTCGGCAGCGGTAGGCTGGCTCTGCATCTGGCGCTGGGCGTCTTCCGACGACGTTGCGGTATGCTCCGAGGCTTTGTTCATCGAAGACGTCGGCGGATGCTGCTGGGTATCGGTTGCTGTGGAGCCAGTGGTTTGTCCGGTATAGCCGGGCACATTTCCCGATCCTGCATCGCGGCTCGCCGTGTTGCAGGGACCGGCGTACACCGAGCTGGTGCTGAACACGAGCAAGGCGCCCAAGATCATAAGTGCGTAAGCAATCATAGTCCTTCTCCTTAGCTGGAGTCCGGATGGTTGAACAAAAGTCCGCGGCCTTTCGTTCCGAGCGCGTGAGAGCAGCGCCAAGGATGACGAGTGGCCGAGTTCCCCGGCTAAAATCGCGCGCCGAAAGTCGACGCAAGGAAGCGGGGTCGGGTTCGAGGTCGCAATGCGTCAATCGCGTCGTCGGTAGTGGGCCCGACCCCGACCCTGCATGCCGCGGACCATCGCTGGCGTCGGGCTTGCGAGAGAATTCGGTCGCGCTATCCCCATTTGCCCGGCGCACTATGACGAGCGGTTGAGGAAGATCGGCAGCCCCCGCTTGTTGGCGTAAATGGGCCGGTAGCGCTCCGTGTTGTAGGTGCTTGCGACGTCCAATTTGCGCGGGCCGAGCTTGGCGTCAGGGATGGGCACCAGGTCGTAGCGGCCCTCGACCAGCGCCGACATGAGGCCGGTCTTGCCTTGCAACATGGCATCGTAGGCCATGTTGCCGAAAGTCAGGGCCACAAGCTTGTCGATGAAGTCCGGATCGCCCGATCGCAGGTCGTAGGTGAGATCGGAGGTGATCGTCTCCTCGCCGGTGCGCCGCTTAATCTCGTCGGCGAGCGATTCCGCCACGTTGGCCTTCTTGCGGTGACCGTAGGGGTCAGCCTCGCCGTATTCCTGCAGCTTGTAACCTTCCCACTGAGCCCCCTCGCTGAGCACGATCAGCGCGTAATTGCTCGGATTGGCGCGCTTGTCCTCGATGAGCAAACGGATCAGCTTGTCGAGGTCGACCTTATACTCCGGTATGACGCATCGTATCGAGGTTGCATACGCGGTGTAGAGTGCGGTGAATCCGGCATCGCGGCCAAAGACGCGGAAAATGCCAATTCGCTCATGCGAGCCGACGGTGGTGCGCTGCCGCTGGATGGCATCGCTGGCGCGGGTGATCGCGGTCGAGAAGCCGATGCAGTACTCGGTGTTGCGGACGTCGTTGTCCATCGTCTTCGGGATGGCGATGATCTTGACGCCGAGTTCGTTGAGCTTGGCGGCATAGCTGAGCGTGTCGTCGCCGCCGATGGCGATCAGGTGTTCGAGGCCAAGTCCCGAAAGGTTCGCCAGCACCCGGCTGGTGAGGTCCCATGTCTTTGTCGCGATGCCGCCCTTGGTGCTCAGCGAGACCGGAACATCATTGCCGCTGACATGTTCGGGCAGCTTTTTTATCTTGGAGGGATTGACGCGGCTCGAGTGCAGCACGGTGCCGCCGCGCCGGTCGATGGTGCGCGTGTTTTCACGATTCAGCGGGATGACGTAATGGGACCTGCTGTTTGGGTCGTCGAGGTTCAGGTGCGTGAGGGCCTCCCAACCACGGCGCAGACCGACAACCTCGATGTCGTCCTCGCTGCCCCGATAAGTCACGCTCTTGATGACTGCATTGAGGCCGGCGACGTCGCCGCCGCCGGTGAGAATGCCGATGCGCTTTTTTGCCATACCCACCTCCCGGATCGGGATATCGCAGTCGTGCCCGTGACTGTCGCTCCAGCCTTCGGCGGTCGCTACTCGGCCGCTTCCGGCTTTCGGTCGTCGCGCAGTCGAAAACGCTTCAGCAGTCCGGACACGGTGTCGCGGAAGCCGCCATATTCCAGTTCGGAATAGGGTAGCATAGCGGCGCCAGACCAGCCTTGGCTGCGCATCTCGATGGCTTTGCGCTGGGCGCGCCGGCGGACTTCATCCCACGCCGGGTTGTCGAAGAAATCGGTGTAGGACTCGGCAAAGCGGCCTTCCTTGTCGATCGAGAAGCCGACGCAAGAAACGATCGGCAGGCAGTACATGCCGGTAACGGGCGTGTTGAGTGGCACCGGCATGAGCGGCATCACATGCGAGCCGCGTGCATCGCCGCCAACGAAGTGTGCCTTGGCGAACGGTGAGACAATTTCCTCAGGAGCAGGAAAAATCCCCTGGTTCCTGACGATCGCGACTGGATCATCCTTGCCGGTGTACTTGCCGGCGATCGCGTGGAGGCGCTGTGCCGAAACGGCGACGACGACCTCTCCATGGGTTCGAGAAATGATGCGATCGATACCGAAGCGCTCATTGTCGCGAAGCAGAGCGGCAATGTGGTAGCTGTCGGCGGGCGCGTCGAGCTCGAGCAGGCTGTCGCCGGCCGTGTTGTCCATGTCGATGACATGGAAACGGAATCCCTTGATCATCGGAGGCAGCATCAGCCCGGCGCAGTACATGGGGTCGGCGAAGGCGAGATAGAGCGGCAGGTTGTAGGCGCCGGGGCCGCATTTGTCGGCCGCGAACACCATGAAAGACTCCGCGGGGCGCACGCCGGAAAGGCTGTGGTCGAAGCTGAGCTCGGCGACGCCCGGCCCGGCGCCGCGAATGTTACCGGAAGGCGCGTCGGCGAGAAGATCCTGGCCAGCGCCATAGAGTCCGGAGACTTTCGCGACCGAGGTCGCCGCGAGAAACGCATTCCAGGCAAGTTGATGGACCTCGGAGCTTCCGTCGCCCCGCGTGTGCGTCATGATGATCGCAATGTCGTCGCCGGTGTGGCAGACGAAACCGTCGATCAAGAGGCCATTACAGATCGCCTTGGCAACCTCGCTCTCGACAGTCGCTATCATGCGGGTGGACGGCTTCGTGTGCCCGCCGATGGAGCCAATGTCAGCCTTGATGACCGAAAGGGTGAGTCTCATGAGCATTCTCCCCCGTGCAAGCTCAGCGCCTCGCCTCGGCGCCTACTGCGCCGGGGCGACGGCGCTGCTCATTCGCAAACAAAAACGTTCGTCAGTGCGACGAGTTCCGTAGATCCCGCTATTTGCATTAAAGGCGCGGGCTGGTCCTGCTGCCGGGGTTGCAAAGCTTTCGTTGGACGCGGCCTGTCCCACCGCCGACGCTGCTGTCCATCGCCGATGAAGCGATGGAATGAGTAACTGTCAATTTGCTGCGGTGCACGTGTCGACATCCCTCCGGCGCTGCTCGCGGCCACCGCAGAGGTGATCGAATAGCTGCGTAACGCAAAAATCCGAAGTGGATCCATCAGCGAAGTGGGCAACACGCCTCATTGAGGTCCAGTCAACGGGGCGTGGCCGAATGGATTTTGCTTACGTTGAGTTCTTCGCGTATTGATCCGGAGCAGATCTCAAACGCGATCCCGTCCCTTGGCCGATAGGCATGATCGGCCTCACGACTCGAGCCGGCTCTTCAGGAGGTTGACCGGCCGGCAATCCGCCACCGGCCGGGCCAATGCCCACGCGAGGGACTGCTGGGCCTGTGGACTTGCGGTGTCATGAGCCGGCAGTTTTAATGACGAGCTTTATGTTTAACAGGCTGACGCCCTTGAACGGGTTCGGCGCGCTTTCGATGGTTCCCGTGCCCGTGGCGTTCGCATAGGTACCTGTGCCCGAAAGGATCGAGTATTCGCCCTTTGACGTGCCGTCTTTGGCGGAGCCGGTGCGCGCGATCTGATCAAGCTGACCACGCAAGTTCAGTACGCGCCCGATGGCAACTCGCTGCTGGAATTATTTACTAGGACGGTCGTTCGACGAAGGCGAGGGCTTTGTTGCTATAGGTCCATGTCGCGCCGTCGCGTCTGCTGATCCCGAGAAAGGCGGTCGGCGTACCGGCATATGTCATCGCCTGATTGCCGCCGTCGATGCCATAGGCCCATGGGTCGAGGCACAGAAACTCGGTAACCTTGTTGTCGGCTCCCGTAGTGCGGTGGCCGACGATGCCGACGTAATGGGCGCCGCCGAGGGAGGCCCGCACCGGCACCTTGTTTTCGAGATTCTTGATTGTCCAAGCCACCGCTTTGCTGGGATCGCGGCCAACGCTCACCTGATCGCGCGCCGTCGGTTCGGCCATTTTCCAGCCCATGTAGCGGACGAACACGATCTTGAGGATCGAACCGCACCAATATTCATTGTTAACCGCCTTGAGGAAACCGCCGTTGTTCTGGTTCCATGGCAGCTTGCTCTTCTTGTAGTTTTCCATCGACTCGTCCGTCGAAGTCGTCGACAGGGTGGGATGGGTGTGCAGCGGCTCATCAACCAGCATTTCATAGACGCGATGGCGGTTGTCCAATTCGTCGCCGGGGTCTTGGTTGCTGTAGAACTTGCGATAGGCGGGCGCCTTGGCCGCCGTCGTGACGGTGTGGAAATAGTGCCAGATTAGATCGGTTTTCCACGAAGGGTCGCGGGTATGGGTGTCGGCCATGGCGACTTTCCATAATAGGGTCTTCGGCTGCGGCGGCTTCGCGGCCTTTTCCCACTTGCGGTCAGACCAGCCGCGCTGAAAGGTTAGTGCCCGCCCGGTTGGTGACGGTTCAGCGATCGTTAGTCGATTCGTAGGCGGAGTCTCGCGCGGTGCCAGCGCAGCTCCTGGCGACGCCGCAAGTCGAGCGATGAAGAACGCGTCCGTCGGCTGAGCGATCAAAGGCCCAAGGTAGTACCACCATTTTTCCATCGCGATTGGCGGCCACGAGGTTGTTACCGTCTTGTTGGAAATGGCAAAAACGCTCACCCTTGGTTAGGCCAGTGCATTCCGACACCGCATTGATGAAAAGCTAGGAGGGAACATGCGCAAATCCGTCCGTGGTACCTTCGTCGCCGCGCTGGGTCTTGCCTTTATCGGTGCAGCACTCGGACCAATTGCGGCAGAAGAGCCTTACAAGGCTCAACTCGACACGTTGCGCAAATCGCTGGAGAAATACCAGGACTACAAGGTGGCCGTGCGCGACCGCTACCTGTCGACGGTGGGCTGCGTGCATTATTCCGGCGAAAAAATACCGCACCACATGGAGTATGCCAAAGGCGCTATGGGAGTGCACTTTGCCAATCTCACAGTGCGGGGCGCTCCCGATCCGATGAAGCCCAACGTCTTGATCTACGAACCCGTGGGCAAGGAATTGAAGCTCGTGGCTGTTGAGTGGCTGGTGCCTCTAACGGCAGATACCAAGCAGCGCCCCTCTCTGTTCGACCAACCCTTCATGGGCCCGATGGAAGGACACTGGCCGCTCATTCCAAAGGAGTACGTGCACTACGATCTGCATGCCTGGTTGTTCAAGGACAACCCGCTCGGAATGTTTGCACCCACCAACCCGAATGTTAGCTGCGAGGGCTACGACTTTTCCCTGCTGGAAGAGCCGACCATGATGGTGCCGGGGCCATAAGCCAATCGCGAGGTCAGCTTCTGGCGAACACCAAGTCCGGGCGGAGCTCTAAAATGTCGGTTGACTAGGGTAGACCGGAAGCGGTTTGGCCGACCGTCCGAGCGGCGCTCATGACCCAAGGCGGACAAAGCCCCTATCCGCCTTCTTCGGCTCGTAAGGTTGGTTGTCCCGGTTGCGCTTTTCGTTGCCGGCAACGGCGTAGGTAGCGCCGCCGACGTGAAGGCCGGTCGCGCAAAGGCGCTGATGTGCCAGGCATGTCATGGTCTTGACGGGCTTTCCAAGGTTCCAGATGCGCCAAACATCGCCGGTCAGACCGAGTCTTACCTCGTCACACAACTCCAGGCCTTCAAATCTGGAGCGCGGAAGAACGACGCGATGTCGCCTGTCGCGCCATCGCTATCGGATAACGATGTGGAAGACCTCGCTGCTTATTTTTCGGCGATCGAGATCAAGATCGTGAAGATTCCCGGCGACTAGGCTGAATCGGTCGGCTTATGCACACTTCGGCTCTTTGCCGCTTGGCTCTATCCCCCGACGAGAACGAAGCCCGGTAAGATCGCCTGCGTCACTTTCAATTTGCATGCAGTGGTAGTCACGGCATGCGCAGGCCGAGGTTGTTAAGGCTTTGCTCGCGAGGCGATGATGTCGGCTAGTGGCCATCGCGACGGAAATGCGCTTCCTCGCATGTCAGCAAAGGCAATCCGCTCGGCATTCGTAGCCTGGCTGACGTGATCCATGCGGGTACCAGCGTTGCGCTGCCGGATGCGGGCGATGTTCGTGCGAAATGTCTTGCTGCCGCAGAGTCGCTGCTTGGAAAGCCAGCTGCCGATGCTCTCGTCGCCGCTGAGGCGAATTTTCCAGGTCGCCTTGGTATCATGCATCGCGACCTTCCTGAGATGGTCGCCCGCGGCTACGCGGACGTAGCCTTCACGTGGTATCATCTTGTTTCGTACTGGGCGCGGATATTCCCAAATCACTTTGATTTTGTTGCCGTTCCGGGCGCTGAGCCGTTCTCCACCCAGATCGCTTTGGCCCGCGTCAACAATTCACTGCTTCCGGTGCTACGAAAGCGTTCGACGAGTTTTTCTTCGGCCGGGCAAAGGACGTGTACCCCCGCTATGAATTTGCGCCTATGAATGACAATGAGTTTGGAGTGTCCTTGGCGCTCGGCTGATTTTCA
Source organism: Bradyrhizobium sp. CB82 (assembly GCF_029714405.1). NCBI lineage: Bacteria > Pseudomonadati > Pseudomonadota > Alphaproteobacteria > Hyphomicrobiales > Nitrobacteraceae > Bradyrhizobium > Bradyrhizobium sp. CB82. The sequence continues at coordinate 3,916,944 of NZ_CP121650.1, forward strand.
AGGATGGAATGTCGCCTTGTGGCCCGTCAGCAAAGTGGCGACAGGAAGTAAGTCCCACTCGCTTTGTCGGTGACAGACTAGCTGAGCTCAGGGGCGAAATCCGCGGATTTTTCTATTCGACGACCTCCACGTCGACGTGCGCGATGCCACGTCCGACCAAGCCGAGCTCGCGTGCGGGAGCCAGTGCCAGGTCGAGGACGCGCCCACGGACGAAAGGGCCGCGATCATTGACAGAGACCACGACCGATCGGGCGCCGCGCGACACCCGCAATTTTGTACCGAACGGCAGGCAACGATGCGCCGCAGTTGGCAGTCGGTCGTCGAAGCGCACGCCGGAGGCCGTGCGACTGCCGCTTTCGTTGGAGTAGTAGGATGCCAAGCCGGAAAAGGAGCGCTCGCACACTGCGCCGGCTGACAAACAGGCATAGCAGCGCCATCGCCGCTAACGGCGTTCTCATAAATCGCCTCGCGGGCTTGGAACGAAGCGCAAGTTAAGGACGTCAAAGCTGGCCGATCGTTCAGTCGGTCAGGTCAGCTATCACGACCGGGGCTGCACCAACGGCCCGCGACGAGACGGCCAATGATCTCAAACAAGAGAAGTTCCTAGCAGTCCAAGAAAGGCATGATCGGAGTTTGCGGCTGACATCAAGTGCCGAAGCACCTCGCGCGTGCCTACTTTAGTGATCGAACAGAGCTTTCATGTTGCGAGACATGACTCTGAGAGTGCCTTTCCATAACAGACAAATTGCCGCACCTTTGCGAATGTCAGTTCGGAGATGTAGAGCAGACAATCTGTCACAGGAAAATCAGAGATTGGCTTGCCACGTCGTTTACCGAGAACACACCATTGCTCAGCCGACCTTCTCGGGACGCGCTAGGCAGTTTGGCCAATGTCCTCGATCGAATAGCAACCTGAAATCCGGACAGACGTTAAGGACGATCACCGCGGGGACCCCGGGCAATATCGGGGATGAGATCGCCCATCGCGCTCCCCCCTCATTCTAGCATTGAAGGAGCGCCATGAGACGACGTTCACAGCCCCATACATTTGATCCGAATGCGGAGAAAGCGCGTTTCGAAGCGGCGTCGCCGCAGCGCTCGCCACCATCGACAGTGCCGCAAGATGCGGACCATGACATGTATCTCGTACTGCTGGACACCTTCGGGATATGGGTAGGCCGCGCCTGGCGCGAGAGCGATGACGGCGAGGATACGTATCGCGAGATGCTCGTCCGCGACCTCTTGTACGGCGTGTACAACCATCCGGTGCGCATCGTCGCCTTCAACACCGCCGGGGGGTGGTCGCGCAATATCACGACCGAAATCGCTGCCGAGTTGAAGCGGTGCAGAGACGAAGGGGAGGATATCCCCGCCTCTGTACAACATTTGCTGGAACTGGCCGGCAACTCAGAGGTACTGAACCAAAGGCAGAGTCCGGCGCGAGAAATGGCCATGGATAGCGCACAGCACTGCCAAGATCAGGCGGCGGAATGCCTTCGCATGACCAAAGAGTCGAGGAGCGAAGACCAGGCTATGATTCTGAAGAATATTGCTCAAAGCTGGTCGAGACTTGCGGGCCAGATCGACCGATACAATGCGGTCGTGCGCGAACAAAGCCGCATAGTCCGAAAGTAGGGCGCCGGCCGGCGATTCGGCGAATGTCACGTGTCGACCCATTCTCGAGGGACTGGTCTCAAAGCGGCGCGAAAGCATCTATCGCAGCGAGCGACATCGACACTGGATCAAGATGAAGAACCGAACCCAGCAATGGAGCGGGAGTTTTGAGAACAGCAAAGGGCCCGGCGCGCGGCTCTCACAGCGCGCCAAGGTTCTGTCGCCTCATAAGCTCAGGAGCGCGCGTTGTGCAAGGCTGACTCAATTGGAGGGATCTCTTCATTTTGCCCGAAGTGTCCAGAGTACGCCGCGCACAACTTAAACGTTACTCGTAAGAAACGTGAGGTGAGCCGTCACGATTAATAGATCGTTGCTGGCGCGGCTTTTTGAAGGTCGAACTTCCGGTATTGTGCCGTTTGAGACTTTCCGGTCGACGCTTAAGATGTCCGGTCACCAGGGCGGACCGGAAGTCATCGTAGCAGGGCCAAACCAGCGCGAATAACCGAAACCGGAAATCTACTCCAGCCTGGCGTCAACCTGCTATGTTTCGCGGGAGACCATTGTTTCGGACATGGTCCGGGTGTCGAACCCGCGCCGCAATTGTCCGCCGCAGCCGTTCCAAGTCCAACCGAGCGAGCTTCTCATGACTAGGCGAATCCTGTGTTTTGGTGATTCTCTGACCTGGGGATGGATTGCTGTTAACGAAGGAGCGCCAACGACAAGATTCTATTATCCAGAGCGGTGGACGGGAATCATGGCCGCCAAACTTGGGTCCGATTACGAAATCGTGGAAGAGGGCCTGAGTGCACGTACTACGACGATCGATGATCCAGTTGATCCGCGCCTGAACGGGTCGGCCTATCTGCCAACCGCTCTGGCAAGTCACCTTCCGCTGGACCTCGTCATCATCATGCTCGGCACAAACGATGCGAAGAGTTACTATCGGCGCACGCCGTACGATATTGCGGTCGGAATGTCGAAACTCGTCGGCCAGGTGCTCACTTCGGCCGGTGGCGTGGGGACTGTTTACGGAGCACCTCATGTGCTCGTGGTCGCACCGCCTCCACTTGCGCCCGTACCGGATCCTTGGCTCCAGGGAATGTTTGAGGGTGGACGCGAAAAGACCATAGAGCTTGCAACACACTACAAGTCTCTGGCCGACTTCATGAAGGTTGACTTCTTCGACGCAGGACGTGTGATCTCAACAGACGGTCTTGATGGGATCCATTTCTCCGCAAGAAACAATGTCGATCTCGGCAACGCCCTGGCCGACAAAGTTCTGGAAATATTTTCGCGCACGGCTCGCTAAGGTGGCCAGGCAAATCGGTGATGTAATGCTCGCTGGACTGCACTCGATCCAGCGCTTTACGCAGATGAAGCGAGAGCCTCGAGCGGGCAAGATGAGGTTCGGCTTGCGATGATGGCATTATGCCCCTGATTTGCCCGACGTGTCAAATGATTTCGTAAAATACGAAGAGCATCGCGGCGGCAGCATCGCCTCCTTTGCATGGGGTTGTTTTCGATATTTTGATGGCCGGGTCACAAAAGCCTTCGGTCGAACTGGTTTCATCCTAGTGCCCGCCGAGATAGGCCGTGATCAGCCTGGGGTCGTGGATGAGGTCCTTGGCCGGACCGGACTGCACGATCTCGCCGGTTTCGAGCACATAGCCGTAGTCGGCTGTCTCGAGCGCAGCGCGGGCGTTCTGCTCGACCAGAAGGATCGACACGCCGAGGTCACGCAGGGACGCGATGGTGCGGAAGATCTCGCGCACGATCAGCGGTGCGAGACCAAGGCTGGGCTCGTCCAGCATCAAGAGTTTTGGTTTGGCCATCAGTGCGCGCCCGAGCGCGAGCATCTGGCGCTCGCCGCCCGAGAGCGTGCCGGCGGCCTGGCGCTGCCGCTCCTTCAGGCGGGGGAAACGGTCATAGACCTCGTCGAGGGTCTTTTGGACGCCCGAGCGGTCGCGCAGGCTGTACGAGCCGAGCAGAAGGTTGTCGGCGACCGACATGTCGGAGAACAACTCGCGCTTCTCTGGAACGAGGCAGAGCCTGAGCTCGACGCGGTCTTCGACGGACATCCTGCCGATGTCGCAGCCCCCGAAGACCATGCGACCGCGCGATGCGAGCAGCCCGATGGCTGCCATCAGGAGCGTGGTCTTGCCGGCACCATTCGGGCCGATGACAGTGACGATCTTCCCTTCCTCGACCGCAAGCGAGACGTTGCGGACGGCTTCGACGTTGTCGTAGCAGACGGTCACGTCGGTCATGGAAAACATCTCGCTCACGCGACGCCTCCCAGATAGGCCTCTTGAACCCGCTCGTCGTTGCGGATCGCACTCGGTGCGCCCTCGCAAAGCTTGGACCCGAAATCGAGCACCACGATGCGATCGACCAGCGACATCACGAATTCCATGTCGTGCTCGACGATGAGGATGGTGAGGTGATCGGCGCGCAGCGAGCGCAGGAGTTCCGCAAGCCTTAGCTTTTCCTGGCGGCGCAGGCCCGCCGCCGGCTCGTCCAGCACCAGCAGCGCGGGGTCTGCGGCGAGCGCGCGCGCGATCTCCAGGATGCGCTGATTGCCGAGGGGAAGATTGCCCGCGAGCTCGAACGGCTTGTCGCCAAGCCCGACGCGCTCGAGCTGCATCAGCGCCTCGTGCCGGGCGCTGGCTTCCTCACGCTGATTAAGCCGGAAGGCGCCGGCGAACAGGCCGGTGCTGGTGCGGCCGTAGGTTCCGAGCATGACGTTTTCGAGCAGGCTCATGCGCGGCCTCAGCTTCACATGCTGGAAGGTCCTGGCGACGCCGGCCTTGGCGATGCGGGATTGAGCATCACGCGTGATGGGGCGTCCCGCAAAGACAATCTCGCCCTTGTTGACTCGGAGCGCGCCGGTCAGGCAGTTGAACATCGTGCTCTTGCCGGCGCCGTTCGGTCCGATAACGGCAAGAATTTCGCCGGATCGAACCTCGAAGCTGACATTGTTGACCGCGACGAGACCGCCGAACCGCCGCTCGGCGCCGTCAACCTTCAGAAGAAGCTCGCCCGGCGTCGGCTGGGGGCGGCGGGGCAGTGGCGGCGCCGGCTGCGGCCGCTCGCGTTTGGTCTTCGGCAAATAGCGCGCAACGAAGGGCACGATGCCCTGCCGCGCCCATTGCAGGAACAGGATGAAGAGCGCGGAGAAGGCGACGATCTCGAGCTGGCCGGACGCGCCCTTGGCGATTAGTGGCAGATAATCCTGCACGCTGTTCTTGAGCAGGGTGACGATGGCGGCGCCGACGACGCCGCCGAGCAGGCTGCCCGCGCCGCCGACCATCGTCATCATCAGATATTCGATGCCCATGCCGGCATCGAACGGACCCGGGCTGATGAAACGGCTCATATGCGCGTAGAGCCATCCGGACAGCGAGGCCAGGAAAGCCGCGATCACGAAGGTTACGAGCTTGATCTGGAAGGCATTGATGCCGAGACTCTCGACCAGCGTGTTGCCGCCGCGCAGTGCCCGCATGGCGCGGCCGAGCCGGGAGTCCAGGAGGTTGTAGCCGAGCAAGAGGATCACGGCGACGATGCCCCAGATCAGAAAATAGATCTGTGCGCTGGAGACCAGCGCGAGCGAACCAAGTCTTATCAGTGGAATCGACGAGATGCCGTTGAAGCGGCCGAGTCCTTCGACGTTGCCAAACAGAAAGCCGATCGCCAGGCCCCATGCGACGGTCGAGAGCGAGAGGAAATGGCCCTGAAGCCGCAAGGTGACGACGCCGAGGACGGCCGCGACGCTGCAAGTCAGCACCACGCCAAACAGGAGGCCGAGCCAGGGCGATTGCCCGTTCAGCGCGGAGACCCAGGCGGTCGCATAGGCCGCGATGCCGACGAAGGCCGCCTGTCCGAACGACACGATGCCGCCGACCCCGGTCAGGAGCGCAAGGCCAATAGCGACGAGCGAATAGATGCCGATATAGTTCATCAGCGTGATGCTGAACGGACTGAGGACGAGGGGCGCGAGTGCGAGGCACACCACCGCCGCCGCTGCTGCAAGCTGAACATGAAAGCGCGTCATTCCTCGATCTCCTCCTCGGAATGCAGCGAGGCAAGGGACCGCCAGATCAGGATCGGGATCAGCAGCGAGAATACGATGACGTCCTTCAGCGCGCTGCTCTGGAAGGATGCGAAGCTTTCGAGGATACCGACCCCCACCGCGCCGATCGCGGCACCGGGATAGCTGGTCATGCCGCCGACGATGGCGCCGACGAACGCCTTGAGGCCGATCAGGAAACCGGAATCGTAGAACACCGTATTCACCGGCGCGATCAGGATGCCCGATACGCCGGCCATCAGCGAGCCCAGGAGATAGGCGATGGTGCCGGCCTGCGCCGGGCGTATTCCCATCAGCCGGGAGCCGGTCCGGTTCACGGCCGTGGCGCGCAGGGATTTGCCGACCAGGCTGAAGTCGAAGAAGAGATAGAGCAGGCCGCTGAAGACGAGCGCGGCGATCACGATCAGCATGGTCTGGCCGGAAATCAGGACGCCGGCGAACTCCGTCGAGAACGACGTCAGCGGTTCGGTCCGGACTCCTTCGGGGCCGAAGAACAGGAGGCCAAGGCCCACCAGCGCGAAGTGCAGCGCCACGGAGACCGTCAGCAGCAGGAGCACCGAGCCGTCGGCGATCGGGCGGAAGACGATCCGGTCGAGGAGAGGGGAGATCGGCGTGATCAGCATCAAGGCGAGCACGAGCCGGATCGCCAGCGGCGGGTCCGTCCGCATGACGAGCCAGGCGGCGCCGACCACCGCCAAGGGCAGGACCAGATAGAAGAGAAGCGCGTGCGGCAGAAGGCGCAGCTCGCGGGCGCGAAGGAGGGAGATGATTTCGATCAGGGTCGCAAGACAGGCCAGGATCACGACCAGCGCGCCGGTCCCCGGAAAGCGCTTGGCATCAAGGGCGGCAAGTGTCAGCGCGGTGAACGCAGCGATGTCGCCAAAGGGAATGAAGATGACCCGCGTCACCGTGAAGATGAGGACGGTTCCGATTGCCACCAGCGCGTAGACTGCGCCGGTGGCGATCCCGTCGATCGCAAGAATGGCTGCGATGTCGCTCGTCATTGAGGCGCCGTTCCCGTTTCTGACCGCCTGCCGTTTTCCGTTTAGGGCGCGTACTTCCAGGCGCTCCCGGTCAGGCGGACCACGACCAGCGCGCGCTCGTCGACGCCTGTCACTGCACCGGGCTTGAAGTTGTAGACGGCATGCACGCCTGGCAGCTCCTTGGTGCTGAGGATGGCGTCCCGGAGCGCGGTACGGAATTCCGCTGTGCCGGGCTTCGCGGTCTTCAGCGCCAGCTCGGCGGCGTTGGCAAAGATCAGCCAGGCGTCGAAGGAGTAGGCGGAGAACCCGTCGGTGGTCGGAATATTGTGGGTCTTCTGGTAGACCGCGCGGAAATCGAGCGCGATCTTCTTGGCAAAGTGTTCGTCCGGAAGCTGCTCGGCGACGATTACGGGACCGGCGGAGACCTGAATGCCCTCGGCGGCCTTGCCCCCCACATTGACGAAGTCCGGATTGACCAGCGCCACTGTGCCGTAGGTTTTGCCCTTGAAGCCGCGCTCGGAGAGCGTGAGTAGGGGCAGCGCGCCTTGCGTGCCGGAGCCGCCGATCAGCACAGCGTCGGGCCGTGCAGCCATGACTTTGAGGATCTGCGCGGTCACCGAGGTATCAGTGCGGGCATAGCGCTCGTTGGTCTGGACCTTGATGTCGTCAAGGGGCTCGGCGGCCTTGGCCCCGTTATAGACAAGGTCGCCCCACGCATCGGAGAAGCCGATATAGCCGATGTTCTTCATGCCGTCGCGCTTCATGCGATCGGCGACGATCTTGACGAGGAGCGAAGCCGGCTGTGGCACCGAGACCACCCATTGTTCCGGCGATTCCGGAAGCTTGCCGATCGGCGAGACCGCGATCATCGGCACCTTCAATTCGCTAGCGACGGCCGCCATGGCGATGGTCGAGGGCGCCGTCGCGGTGCCGATCAGGAGGTCGACCTTCTCTTCTTCGACGAGCTTGCGCGCGTTGCGCGTCGCGGCCGACGGATCGGAGCCGTCGTCGAGCTGGATCAGGCGGACGGTCTCGCCGTTGATCGTCTTCTTGTATTCATAGGCGGCGTTGATGCCGCGCCCATAAGGGATGCCGATCGACGAGCCGTTGCCGCTCAGCGAGGTGACAAAGCCGATGGTGATGTCGGCCTGCGCAGCTGGGGCTGCGAAGACGCCGGCGACAAGTGCGATTAGGCTCAGAGTCGTCTGCCGCATTTGCGTTGTCCTCCATTGATGCTGGGTACGATTGCCTGGATGCCGCGCAGGAATCCGGAGCCGCGAACGAACCGATTGAGGGCATTGCTGCAGCGCCAGACGCCGGGCGCGGCGAGAAGAAAGTTTCGCTCGGTCGGGCGTCAGCGGCCATGGCGAGGCGTGCCGCTCAAATCGCGGGCGGGCCAGCGGAAACCGGCGGGCAGCTGTCTAGGCAGGGGAAGGCGATTGCCGCAGCCGCGTTGCGCGACCTGCGATGCTGCTGCCGGCCATTCGGGCCCGACGATAGTCCACGCGATTGAGTTTCTCAAAATCGGTGCCCTGCAACATCATTGTCGTGGCCATCGGCCATCTGCCGGCGGCGGATTACTTAAAGCCTAAAGTATTATCCGGGGCGCCGTCAACACGTGGCACGGGGCTGTCAGAAAAAAATGTTGCTGCATACAATTCCGTCAGAGTGCGCCATTTCTTTCAGCTCTTTGTCACACGAAACGCGCCCCTCGTCGCGATAGCGGGCCATCCTTGGCTGGCTTCGCCGCGCGCATTTGACGTACCAATTAGTTTATGGTTGAAATATCTCCGTCGGCGCCCGACGGCCGATGCTCCCGTCACCGTTTGAGGAGAAGGGCGATGCGCATCTTCTGGCAAAGTTTTGTCGATGCGAGCGTGAACGCGCCCTACATGGCGCGGCTGTCGGAGTATCTCAACAACATTGCCGCGCCGGGCACGACGGTTCATGTCGAAGGCATTTCGCCGCCGGATCGGGAGTTCGGCCGGCTCGCCGAACTGCGCTGTGCAGTTCAAGCGATCGACAACGGCATTGCGGCCGAGGAGGGCGGGTTCGACGCCTTCGTGATGGGCCACTTCCAGGATCCCGGACTTTACGAGCTCCGCTCGGCGCTCGACATTCCCGTGATCGGGACCGGCGAGGCGACGTTGCTTGCAGCCTCGCAACTCGGCCGGCGCCTCGGCCTCGTGACACTCGATCCCGTCTTCGAGGTCTGGCACTACGAGCAGGCCGAACGTTACGGTCTCGGTGATCGCGTCGTCCACGTGACGGGCCTCGGCTGCAAGCCGGAAGATTTCGCAAGTGCATTCGCAGGCGATCAGGCGGCCCAAGCCCGGATGATCGAGGATTTCATGGCCTGCGCCCTTCCGCTGGTGGAGCGCGGCGCCGATGTGGTGATTCCCGCCGGTGTGCTGCCGGGTCTGCTGATTGGGCGCGAGCACGGCCTGAAGGTCGGGCACGCGCCTGTGGTGAACTGCGCCGCGGTGGCGTTGAAGAGTGCCGAGATGTGGGTGCAGCTCAGGCAGCTCAACGGAACCGAGCCGAGTCGCGGGCCGAGCTTCATGCGTGCCAGCGCACTCGCCCGCGACGATTTCCGTGCGCTGCTCGCGCGCAAAACAAGCGTTAGCGCCGGAAGAACCTCCCAGTTCTGGAGAGCAGATATGATGAGACCCGAGAAGATCCTTTACGAGACCGAGGTGACGGCGACGGGAGGCCGCGACGGCAAGGCCGCGAGCGCCGACGGCCTGCTGGCGGTGTCGCTGTCCGTGCCGAAGTCGCTGGGCGGACCCGGCGGCGAGGGGACCAATCCGGAGCAGCTCTTTGCGGCCGGCTATGCCGCGTGCTTTCTTGGCGCTGTCAAGCTCGTGGCGCGCACGAGAAAGATCGCGCCGTCGGCTGACCCCTCTGTCACTGCGAAGGTTGCCATGGGACCGGTCCCCGTCGGCTACGCGCTGGTGGTTGAACTGAAGATCAGCCTGCCCGGCGTCGAGAAACCGGTGGCGGAGGAGATCGTCGCAGGCGCGCACGAGCGTTGCCCCTATTCCAACGCGACTCGCGGCAATATTGACGTGAAGCTGACCGTGATCTGAGCGAGCAAGCAAGGCAGGCGGCCGTTGAAAAATTCGCTGCGCGCACCGTACGACGGAATCGTGATGGCGGCCCCCGTCACGATCCCCTATGTGCGCTATTCCATCGAGAGCGCGCAATGGTGGATCGGCCGAGCGCTAAGTGCGCTCGTCGCGCAGGCCGGCATCAAGGCCTCCGACATCGACGGCCTCTGCGTCTCCAGCTTCACCATGGGGACTGACAGCGGGATCGGGCTGACGCAGCATTTCGGACTCTGCGTGAGATGGCTGGACACGATCCCGCTCGGCGGCGCCAGCGCCATCGCGGCGTTGCGGAAGGCCGCGCGCGCGGTGCAGGCGCACGATGCCGACATCGTGGCTTGCGTGGCCGGCGACACCAATCACGTCGATTCCTTCCGCCTGACGCTCGAGAATTTCTCGCGCTTCAACCAGGACGCGGTCTATCCCTATGGCGCGGGCGGCGCCAATGCGAGCTTTGCGCTGATCGCGCGCAACTATATGCGGACGTTCGGCGTCACGCGCGAGGACGTCGGTAGGATCGCGGTCGCCCAGCGCGCCAATGCATTGCGCAACCCGCACGCGCTGATGAAGACGCCGCTGACGATCGAGCAATATCTGGCGGCCCGCCCCATTTCTGATCCCATTCATCTCTTCGATTGCGTCATGCCCTGCGCCGGCGCCGAGGCGTTCCTCGTGATGCGGGACGAGATTGCCGCCTCGCTTGGATTACCGGCCGCACGATTGCTGTCGACGATCGAGCGGCACAATGCCTTCGCCGACGACCCGATGCAGGTGCGGGGCGGCTGGGCGATGGACATCGGTGAGCTCTACGCCATGGCCGGCGTGAAGCCTGACGATCTCGATATCGTCCAGACCTATGACGACTATCCGATCATCACGATGATGCAGTTCGAGGACCTCGGCTTCTGCAACAAGGGTGAGGGCGCAGAATTCGTGCGACAGCACGATCTCACCGTCGACGGCGACTTCCCGCACAATACCTCGGGCGGACAACTCTCGGTCGGGCAGGCCGGCGCCGCAGGCGCCTATCTCGGTCTCGTCGAGGGACTGCGGCAGGTCCTGGGAACCGCAGGTCCCACGCAGGTGAAGAATGCAAATCTCGGTTTGGCCTCGGGCTTCGGTATGATCAATTATGATCGCGGCCTGGCCTCCGGTGCCGCGATCTTTGCAGGGCCTTCGCGATGATCGATCCGATTGAGCCGCCACGGCGCAAGAACCCGCTGCTGCGGACGCGGCTACCCACGTCGCCGCCGCGGCCGCGCAGCAGGACGTCGCACGGGTTCACGCGCGCCGCTGCCGAAGGACGCTTCATGCTCCAGCGTTGCCAGGCCTGCGGCGCCTTCGCCTATCCGGCACGTGAGGCGTGCCCCGCCTGCCTGTCGGCCGCTCTTGCGTTCGTCGATGCTCCGCGCCGCGGTACTTTGCTGGCGGAAACGACGGCGCGCGTGCCGAGCGACCTCTATTTCCGCGAGCGGGCGCCCTGGCGCATAGGCCTCGTCAAGCTGGACTGCGGTCCAACGATGGTGGCGCATCTGCATGCCGACTGTGCCGAGGGCGCGCCCGTCGGCATGTCGTTTCAGCTCGACAAGAGCGGTCAGGCGGTGGCCTTCGCCCGACCCGAGGGGGAGACGCCCAACATGGCAGACGATAGGCAGTGGCGCGAAATGACGGCCGATCCGAAATTCCGGCGGGTGCTGGTGACCAACGGGCGCAGCGCGATCGGCCAGGAGGCAGTCGCTGCGCTGAAGGCTGCAGGCGCGAAGACGGTGTTCGTCGGCGTTGCCGAACCGTGGCGGCCGTTTGCCGGCGAGAAGCTGTTGCGCGGGCAAGGGGGGATCGAAGTCGTTACGCTCGACGCGGCCGATGAAAAATCTGTGGCTGATCTCGCGGCCGACATCGGCGGCAAGGTCGATATCCTCGTCAACACGACGGAATATGTGCGGCCGGGCGGCCTGCTGGACCGCAGGGGGACGAGCATCGCGCGGGACGAGATCGACCAGGCCTATCTCGGCTTCATCAATCTCGCGCAGGGCTTCGGGCCCGCGATGCGGATGCGGGGCGCCGATGGCATCAACAACAGCGTTGCCTGGGTCAACATCCTGTCGGTTTATGCACTGGCGAACTGGCCTACTTTCGGCGCCTACTCGGCGTCGCAAGCGGCCTGCCTGTCGCTGTCGCTGTGCCTTCGCGCGGAGTTGCGGCCCGGCGGCGTCAAGATGATGAACCTGTTCACGGGCCCAGTCGACACGGAGTGGTTCCAGACCGTGCCGCCGCCCAAGATCGCGCCACGTGCCGTCGCGCAGGCAATCGTATCCGGACTCAGAGGCGGACTTGAAGAGATGTATGTCGGGGACGTCGCCGAAGAAATCAGGCAGCGTCTCGCCGCTAATCCGAAAGCGCTCGAGCGCGAGCTCGACAGGTGAAATCAGGATTTCAACCAAGCCGGAGGACGTGACAATGCAAAGCAAGAATCTCCTGGAACTGGCGGGCGCGATTTCTTCCGGCGCGGTGCGCGTCGTCGATCTGACCTTCACGCTCAGTCCCGATTTCCCGGTCATCGTGCTGCCGCCGGAGTTCGGCCAGGCAGCTCCCGTCCGCATCCAGGAGATTTCGCGCTATGACGATCGCGGTCCGGCCTGGTACTGGAACAACGTGACGTTCGGCGAGCACACTGGCACGCATTTCGACGCGCCGATTCACTGGTTCACAGGCAAGGATCTACCGAACAATGCCGTCGACACGATGCCCCCCAAGGACATGGTCGCTCCGGCTTGTGTCATCGACTGCTCGGCGCAGGCGGCGCAGGATCCGGACTTCCTGCTGACGGTACCGCTTGTCGAAGCCTGGGAGGCGAAGCACGGACGGATTCCCGAGCGGCACTGGCTTCTGCTCCGCACCGACTGGTCGAAAAAAGGCTGGCGCGACTACGCCAACCTCAGGGATGACGGCGCGCACACGCCAGGCCCGAATCCGACAGTCATGAAATGGCTGGTGGAGGAGCGCGGCATCATCGGCTTCGGCACCGAGACCATAGGCACGGACGCGGGGCAGGCCGGCCATTTCGAACCGCCTTATCCGGCGCATCATTTCCTGCACGGTGCCGGCCGGTACGGCCTTCAGTGCCTCTGCAACCTCGATCACCTTCCCGCCACCGGCGCCGTCATCGTGGCTTCGCCACTGAAGATCCAGAACGGCTCCGGCAGCCCGCTGCGCGTGATCGCCTTGGTTTCGGCGAACTGAGGCGAGCGGATGGCGCTAGTCAGACAGAAGAAACGCAAACCAAGAGAGACAGGTGCCATGATCTCGATGAAGACTCTGCTGGCCTCGGCCGCGTTGCTCCTCGCCGTTCCGCAAGTCGGGCAGGCGGACATCCTCGTCGGATTCGTCACCGGCCTCAGCGGTCCGGTGTCGTCGATCGGGATCCCGAACGCGAAGGGGATCGCGGCAGGTGAGGCCTATGTCGGCGAGGTCGGCGGCGAGAAGCTCCGCGTCATTCAACTTGACGATGGATCCGACCCGACGGCGTCGGCGCGCAACGCGCGCAAGCCCGTCGAGCAGGAGAAGGTTGATATTCTGATTGGAACGTCCGGAGCGCCGCAGACTCTCGCGATGGCCACGGCCGCCGTCGAGATGAAGATTCCGATGATCGCGGTGTCACCGATCGCGCCGGTGCCGCCCGGCGATGGCGGGCCCTGGGTCGTGCAGACGCCGCAACCGACGCCGCTTCTCGTCCAGGGCATCGTTGACCACATGAAGGCGCGAGGATTGAAGACCGTCGCGTTCATCGGCTTCTCGGATGCCTTTGGCGACCTGATGTACGATTCACTGTCGCTAAGCGCCAAGGCGGCCGATATCAAGGTCATCGCCAACGAGCGCTACGCCAGATCGGATTCATCGGTGACTGCCCAGGTGCTGCGCGCGCTGGCGGCGCGGCCCGACGCCATCATGCTCGGCGGCACGGGAACGCCGGGTGCGCTGCCGGTGATCGCTTTGTCCGAGCGCGGATATAAGGGGCCGCTCTACGGCAATCACGGGCTGATCAGCGCCGATTTCCTGCGTCTCGCAGGCAAGGCTGCCAACGGCATCATCTGCCCGACCGGGCCGGTGACCGCGGCCGAGCAGCTTCCAGCCAGCAATCCAATCCAGAAGGTTGCCCTGGCTTTCCGTACGGCCTTCGAGAAGGCGAATGGCGAGGCGCCGACCGACTCGTTCTCGTCCTATTCCTTCGACGGCTGGCTGGTATTCACAGATGCAGCCAAGCGCGCGACGGCGACTGGCGCCAAGCCGGGCTCGCCGGAATTCCGCACCGCGCTTCGCGAGGCGCTGTTCACCACTAAGGAGGTGGTCGGTACGCAAGGCGTCTACACCTACACGCCGGCGGATCGACACGGCGTCGATGATCGCTCGCGCATCCTGGTTCAGATCGAGGACGGAAAATACAAGCTGTTGCCTTGATCGGCGTGATTGTGACGGAGAGCAATGTGCGGTCAAATGTCGGCAAGACGGTGGAGCAGGGCAGTGCGATACCGGCCTGGGCGCGCGCGATCGCGCTGTTTCCACCCGTGGACAGGATTCTCTCCACCATCCTGACGCGGCAGGCCGAGCGCTACGGCGATCGCGTCCTGCTGGTCGCCGGGGAGACGCGCTGGACCTATTCACAGGCCGCAACGATCGCGGCCGCATCAGCTCAAACACTCATCGACGCCGGGATCAAGCCCGGCGACCGGGTCGCGCTGATGTGCTCGAACCGCCCAGAATTTCTTCAGGTCTACCTGGGGTGCGCGTGGCTCGGCGCGATTGTGGTGCCGATCAACACCGCGCTAAGAGGCTTCCAGCTTTCCCATATTTTTCGCAACTCGCGGCCCGCGCTGCTTGTCGCCGAGGCACCATTTCTTGCCGCCATCGAAACTGTCGACGCCAACGTCGAGCTGCCTTTCCAGACATGGACGATCGGGTCTGCCACCGAGACGAAGATGTCGTCGGTGCCGCTGCCCGCCCTTCGATCAGGCACTCCCGCAGGCGCGGTTCGTCCAGGCGATATCGTTGCCATCCTCTACACGTCCGGCACCACGGGCCCCTCCAAGGGCGTGTGCTGTCCGCAGGCGCAACTGTTCTGGTGGGGCATTTATTCAGCGCGGGCGCTGGGCATCCGCGAGGGCGACGTGCTGTTCACGACGCTGCCGCTGTTTCACACCAACGCCCTGAACGCGTTCTATCAGGCTCTTCTCAATGGATGCACATACGTCCTGGAGCCGAAATTC
Organism: Bradyrhizobium sp. CB82; assembly: GCF_029714405.1. Lineage (NCBI taxonomy): Bacteria > Pseudomonadati > Pseudomonadota > Alphaproteobacteria > Hyphomicrobiales > Nitrobacteraceae > Bradyrhizobium > Bradyrhizobium sp. CB82. Next base: position 3,931,996 of record NZ_CP121650.1, read on the forward strand.
TCGGCGTCAGGCTTTTGGGCGGCTGCGCGAGCATACGATGCGACCGTCGGTTATCTGCTCGGCGCCATGGCTTCGATGCTTTTGGCGCAACCCAGGACGGAGAATGATACGGCACATCACCTTCGCGTCGCGCTCGGTGGCGGCGTGCCGCCCCAAATCCATCGGCCATTCCTCGAACGGTTCGGGGTGCCGCTGGTCGACGGCTATGGATCGACGGAGACCAATTTCGTGTTCTCGGGATCGATCCCGTCCGATCGCCCCGGGACGATGGGCTATCTGGCCGACGGCGTTGAAGCCCGCATCGTCGATGAAAATGATTCAGAGTTGCCTGATGGGCAGGCGGGCGAGCTCCTCCTTCGCGCCAGGGAGCCGTTTGCGTTCGCCACCGGCTATTTCGGCATGCCGGAGAAAACGGTCGAAGCCTGGCGAAACCTCTGGTTCCACTCCGGCGATCGCGTCGTTCGCGATTCCGACGGACATTATCGCTTCATCGACCGCATGAAGGACTCGATCCGCCGGCGCGGCGAGAATGTGTCCTCCTGGGAGGTCGAGCAGACCATCCAGTCGCATCCCGCTGTTGCGGTTTGCGCCATTTACCCATTGCCGTCTGAACTGGGAGAGGACGAGGTCGCCGCCGCGATCCTGCTCGAGCCCGGACAAGCCTTGGAGCCCGTTGATATCGTCAGGCATTGCGAAGGGCAGATCGCCTATTTTGCCATTCCCCGCTATGTGCGCATCGTAAGCCAGTTGCCGCTGACGGAGAACGGCAAGATCAAGAAGGGCGCGCTGCGTGATGCGGGCGTGACAGCGGATACGTGGGACCGCGAGGCGGCCGGCATTCGGGTGCGGCGTTAGGCATGATCCGGAAAAATGTGCAGCGGTTTTCTGAGCGTCGGCTCACGGCTTCTGCATCGCATCCCTGACGGCGCCCTTGAGCTCGTCGAGCTCGCTGGTCAACCCATCGAGCCGAGCAGCCGGGAATCCTGCCAGCAGCTCGGCGAGCCATGAGCCATGGCTCTTGGCCATGCGCCTGAAGGCCTTCCGACCTTCCATGGTCATGCAAACGATCTGCACGCGCCGATCGAGGTTCGAAGGCGTGCGGGTGATGTAACCGTCCTCAACCAGGCGATCGACGATGGGGGTGAGGTTTCCGGCGGAGACCATCAGGCGTTTGGGCAGTTCTCCCAATACCAATCCGCTTGGCTCGCGATCGAGTTGCGCCAGAACATCGAAGCGGGGCATGGTGAAATCGAATTCCTCGCGGAATCGCCGCCGCAGCTCGCCCTCGATCATGGTCGTGCAGGCAAGGAGCCGGAGCCAAAGCCGTGTCTGAGCCCTGTACTCGGCTTCCTGATCAATCCCGTTCTTCGAAACGGGTGAGGACTCGTTTGCGAGTGGCAAATCAAATCTCCTGGGGCATCTAAGCTCGAACGGGGACGGCCTTGATCTCGTCGCAAGATAGTATGTGCCAAAAGTAAATTCAAGACTCGTTCAGGACGCGCAGAATCGGCTCTGCCGCCTACAGAATTTGCGTTACCTGGAGCGACCAGGCATCGAAAGGCAATCTCGGCGGCTTGCTGACAAGCGCCTAGGCGATCCCCGGCAGGGTCCGAATATTTTATATTTGAAATTAAAGCAGTGGTCGAACGGCCCACGTTGACCAACTAGGCCCGAACGTAATCACTAAGGTTCGTGCGGAAGGAGCCGTTGCCGCCATCGAGTGCTGGCCATGTTCGCCGCGCTCAACGACATCGCTCAAGACCGGAGCTCCGGTGCCCCTCTGAATAGGTGGGTTGAAGATTAGTCGCAGCAGCAGGTTTCGGACCTTTGCCGCGCCCCAAATCTCGCCGGCTGCGCAGTTGCTACGGATGGCGGCCTTTTGGGGCGCCGTAAGGTTGGTTATCCTGCGCTGGCCGAGCCTCGGATGCGGAATCGTATGTCGGCTCTTCGAGAGCCGGAGGATTGCGGATCGCGTCAAGGGTCTTGCGTGGACAGTTCCAATTTGGGTTTGGACAATGGGCGAATCAATGAAAGCACTCGATGTCATCACCATCGGCCGTGCAAGCGTGGATATTTACGGCTCCCAGGTCGGTGGCCGCCTGGAGGACATGGGATCGTTCGAAAAATACATTGGCGGCTCACCTACAAATATAGCCTGCGGCAGCGCGCGCCTGGGACTGAAGACGGCGCTCATCAGCCGCGTCGGCAACGAGCATATGGGTCGCTTCATCCTGGAGCAGCTTGCTCGCGAAGGTGTTGCGACTGATGGCGTCAAGATCGATTCTGAGCGTCTTACCGCGCTTGTGATCCTTGGCATTCGCGACGATACCCAGTTTCCACTGATCTTCTACCGCGAGAACTGCGCCGACATGGCGCTTTGCGAGGACGACATCGACGAGGCCTTCATTGCCTCGGCACGCGCCGTTGTCGTTACCGGCACACATCTTAGCCATCCGCGCACGGAAGCGGCCGTCATCAAAGCGCTGACACTGGCGCGCAGGCACGGCCTGCGCACGGCGCTGGACATCGACTATCGCCCCAACCTCTGGGGTGTCGCGGGCCATGGCGACGGCGAAAGCCGTTTCGTCGAAAGCGCCAACGTCACTGCCAAGCTGCAATCCTCGCTGCACTATTTCGACCTGATCGTCGGCACGGAGGAGGAGTTTCACATAGCTGGCGGATCGATCGATACGCTTGCGGCTCTCGGTGCAGTACGGGCCGTAAGCGCCGCGACGCTAGTCTGCAAGCGCGGGCCGCTCGGCGCCGTCGCGTTCGAGGGCGAGATCCCCGAGAGTCTCGACAAGGGCCAGAGCGGGCAGGGCTTTCCGATTGAGGTGTTCAACGTGTTGGGAGCCGGCGACGGTTTCTTCTCCGGCCTGCTGCGCGGCTGGATGACGGATCAGGATTGGTCGACTTCGCTGAAATACGCCAATGCCTGCGGTGCCTTCGCGGTGAGCCGCCACGGCTGTACGCCAGCCTATCCGAGTTGGGAGGAACTGCAATTCTTCCTGAAGCGCGGCGTTGTTCGGCCGGACCTGCGCAACGATCCAGAACTGGAGCAGATCCACTGGTCGACCACGCGGCACACCCGGGTGAACGGCGACTGGTCCACCATGCGGGTTTTCGCCTTCGACCACCGCATGCAACTGGAGCAGATGGACGGCTATACACCCGAGAAGGGAGCAGCGTTCAAGGAACTGTGCCTTGATGCTGCACTTCGCGTCCAGAACGGCGAAAGCGGCTACGGCATTCTCTGCGACAACCGCATCGGCCGTTCGGCGCTCCATCGCGCCTCCGGCACCGGCCTGTGGATCGGGCGTCCGGCGGAATGGCCAGGGTCCCGCCCACTGACGCTTGAGCCGGAACTCGGGACCGACTGCGGCGCGTTGGTCGAATGGGCTCGCGAGGATGTTGTGAAGGTGCTCTGCTTCTGCCACCCGAACGATGATGCCCAAACCCGTGCTGCCCAGGAGGCTACCGTTAGCCGGCTGTTTGCGGCGGCACGGCGAAACAAGCTGGAATTCTTGCTGGAGATCATTCCAAGCAAAGTCGGTGCTACTGACGACATGACGACAGCAACGCTGATCCATCAGTTCTACGTAGCCGGCATTTATCCAGACTGGTGGAAGCTCGAGCCGATGAAGACGCAGACCGGATGGGCCAACGCGATTGCCGCAATCGAGGCGCATGACACGCATACGCGCGGCATCGTCGTCCTTGGACTGGATGCGACTGAAGCAGAGCTTTCAGCGAGTTTTGAGATCGCGGCAGGCTTCGATCTGGTCAAGGGCTTTGCCGTGGGGCGCACAATCTTTGGTGAGGCTGCGCGGCGCTGGTTCATCGGAAGCGTGCCGGATCAGGTGGCAGTCGACGATATGGCGACGCGTTATGCCCGGCTCTGCCGAGTGTGGGATGCATCGTGCAAAAAGGTGCGGGGGCGGGCTGCATGAGTGCGATTCGGCTGACAGCGGGGCGGGCCATGGTGAAATGGCTCCCCTCGCAGATGACGGAAGATGGCGAGCGTTTCGTCGATGGTGTGTGGGCGATTTTTGGCCACGGATATGTCGCCGGTCTTGGCGAGGCGCTTCAGAAGGCGGGCAATAGCCTACGTAGTGAGGCGGGGCAATTTACGGCGATGCGGAGAAAGAACTTGCCGATTTCGCTACCCGCCACACCATCCTAACGGGCGAATAGGAGAAAACCATGCCCACTCTGCTTCACCGTCCGTTTGGAATACACGGCAAGGTACACGACATCACGCCGGCCTTGGCCGGCTGGCGCTTTGTCGGATTTTCTCTCTACCGCCTTCGGGGCGGCGATAGAGCGGCTGAGGCGACCGGCGACCGCGAGGTCATTCTCGTCATGGTCGAGGGTAAGGCGAGGCTCCATGGAGCAGGGCAGGACTGGGGCGTCCTGGGCGATCGTTTGAGCGTCTTCGAGAAATCGCCGCCGCACTGCGTTTACCTGCCGAACGGCAATGATTGGGAGGCGACGGCCGAGACGGATTGCGTAATCGCCGTCTGTTCGGCGCCCGCCAAGGGCGGGCATGCGCCCCGGCGCATCGGGCCGAACGGGATCACGTTAACCCAGCGTGGGGAGGGCACCAACACCCGCTATATCAATAACATCGCCATGGAAAACGAGGACTATTGCGACTCTCTCCTCGTGACGGAAGTGTTCACGCCGGCCGGACACTGGTCCAGTTATCCGAGCCACCGTCACGACGAGGATGATTTCCCTCGTATTACCTATTTGGAAGAAACATATTATCACCGGCTGAACCCAGCCGATGGTTTTGGGGTCCAGAGGGTCTATACCGACGACATGCAACTGAACGAGACCATGGCCGTCCATGATGGCGACGTAGTCTGCGTGCCGCGCGGTCATCATCCCTGCGGCGCACCTTACGGCTTCGAGATGTATTACCTCAATGTCATGGCCGGCCCCTTGCGCAAGTGGCGCTTTATGACCGCACCCCATGTCCAACATTTGACGCGCTGAACAAACCGATCAAGAGAACCCCTGAGGGGATGTCCCGGGTTCTGTTGAATTTCTGAAGAGGTCGGCGTTGCCCACCTTGAGCCGGTAGGCTCGGGGTGCTGATTCCACAAAGGAGAGCAACGCCATGACGAGAGATATCACACCGGCTGGTTGGCCGGCGACCGGGGCTGTGGACGAAGCGTTTGCAGAAGTGCGGGCGAGCTTCGATCGGTTCTGCCTTGCGGCAGGGATCGAGGCGCTCGGCACGATGATGGAGGCGGATGTCACGGCGGCCTGCGGGCCGCGCCACGGTCGCGACGCGGCGCGGCGGGCGCACCGTTGGGGCCGAACGCGGGGACGGATCGGCTTCCACGGCGGCAAGATCGAGGTCGAGCGCCCGCGGGTCCGGGGCGTGGACGGCCGCGAGGTCACGATCCCGAGCTGGGAAACGGCGGCGGAGGAGGACTGGCTCGGTCGCTGGGCGATGAACCTGATGCTGATCAATGTGTCGACGCGCCGGTTCGGCCGCGCTGTCCGGCTGCCCGAGGGTGACGTGCCGGCACCGCCCGGATCGGGGGTTTCGAAGTCGGCGGCCTCGCGGAGGTTCGTAGCGCTGTCGGCGGCGCGGCTGGCCGACTTCATGGCTGCCGATCTGTCCGCGCTCGACCTTCTGGTGGTCCAAATCGACGGGCTGCATCTCGGCGACGATCTCGTGCTGGTGGCCGCGATCGGGGTTGACGGCGAAGGCAACAAGCATCCGCTGGCGCTGGTGGAAGGGGCGACCGAGAACGCCGCAACGGTTCAGGCCCTGCTGGACAACCTGGTCTCGCGCGGGCTCGACCCGACGGTGCCAAGACTGTTCATCGCCGACGGCGCGAAGGCGTTGTCGAAGGCGATCCGCCGCACCTTCGGTTCGGCCGCTGCGATCCAGCGCTGCCAGATCCACAAGGCGCGCAACATCATGGAACGCCTGCCGAAAGAGCATCATGCGGCCACCCGTCGGGTGCTGCGCCAGGCCTGGGAGCTCGATGACGCCGACAAGGCTGAAAAATTGATCCGCAATCTCGCGCGTCGACTCGACCAGCAATGGCCCGGCGTAGCGGCCAGCATCCTCGAAGGCCTCGACGAAATCCTGACTGTCGTCCGGTTGAAGCTGCCGAAGGAGCTTCGTCGATCGCTCGCTTGTACCAACATCGCCGAGAACATGATGGGCACCATTCGCCGCGTCACGCGCAACGTCAAACGCTGGCGGGATGCCGGCATGGCCTTGCGATGGGTCGCGGCCGGCATGATCGAGGCCAACAAGGGCTTCCGACGATTGAAGGCGCATAAGCAATTGTCGGTTTTGCGTGCGGCCCTTCAAGCTCGCCACAATCGCATGACGATCAACCCCGTTGCCCACGTCACGAGGGCCGCGTAACATTCATTCCGGCAACGTCGGCCCGACGTAGTTCAACAGCGATCGGGACATCCCCACCCCTGATGAGCCAGCCGTTTATCCTCGCTGCTTGCGCCGAGATGATTTGGCGGTCCGGCTTCGAGGCCGGTGGCCCATCGTACTAACGCGGCACCGACGTCGCCGAACTACGGCTTGGCAGCCACGTAACCGTAATAGTTCTCCAGGAACTGATCCACCGCGAGAGGGGCGCCCTGTGGCACCTTGTAGTCCCCCTGTCCCCAGGTGAAGATCGTCATCTTCACGTTTCCGCCGGAGCGGTCGATCTTCGACCGCAGGACGACCCAATGACGATCCTTGAGCACCATCGAGCCCGACTTTGTCTGCTGCGCCGAGTAGAGCATCAGGTCATCGATCAGCAGGCACACACGGTAGCCTGCGGAAAATAGTCGGCTGGCCTCATCCATGTTGTTGGTGCTCCGCTGATGGCGCAGAAGATTGGCATCCTCCCTGATGTCGGAATAGCCGGCTCGATTGAACCACCACGCCATCTCCATCTGGGTCGTGGCACCGGAAAGTGTTCCGTCAGTCGAGTCGAAATGAATGAACCAATCCTCCGAGTTTCGAAGGCTCGCCATCGTCAACCAGTCGATCGCGTCAACGGCTCCGGCTGGAAGGTCATAGGAGCGTAGATCGCCGCTCGGCTTAATCAAGAAACGTTGGATTTTCGCAGCTCCTTTCTCGTACATATCGATGGCATAGCGGGTATATTCCCCCGGCTGGTCCGACAGAAGGTTAAACAGGAATGCGGCCGGTCCGCACAGGTTTGCATTCCCTTGGCGCAGCAGGCTCGGTTTCGCGAGCCGCAACAGCAGCCCGACACCGACTGCGTCCCGATCAAGGTGTGGCCAGTACCCGTTTCCGCGCCGCCTGAGGAAATCGCAGGCCATATTTGAGGCGAAGACATGCATGGCTGATGCCAGCTTGTAAGGACCATCTTTGGTGATCTTTTCCCTCGCCTGGCTGACGAACAACTTCAGCATCGCCTTCGGTCGGTCCGCAATGGTGTTGGATTTCTCGGCCACCATCTGGAGGTCGTCCAATTCGCTCGTGCTCACGAAGCCGTTCGCGAGCGTGGCGCGGAGAATCTCCACGACCTCCGTGTGGTCGAGGGAATGGTCGCCCACCACGGCCTTGTAGAGAGCCCGATGAACCGATCCGCTCTTGAATTCGCCCCATGGTCCCGCCGCCTTCGGGACTGCCGCAGGCCGGGCGGCGAGTTGCTCCATTCGGGTGAGGACGGCGCCACCGGGATCGACGAAGCCCGATTGCTGCGTCGGAAAATATTGCCCCTGGAAGCGCAGAATTGCCTTGAAGAGATCCTCGCTCGCGATCCCAGCGACGACGCGACCACCGAGGCCGCCGTTCGCGCCACCGTCGGCTGTCGGGATGACGTTCAACAAAGAGATCACGGTTTGCTGGTCATCCGCCCAATTCTGGCACTGAGCTCCGGTCTTGGCGTGTCGACCGACCCGTCCTCGCAGCAGCACCGGGAGCCCCTGAGCTTGAGGAGTAATGCGTCATTGGTCGTCCTGGCAGATCGCAAGGTTCAAGCTGGTCGCCCAGGCGGTTGCGGCGGTCGCGAAAGCCCTTCCATTGGAGCGCGAAGCGCGACTAATGAAATGACAGTTGAAGCGCTTATCCGATGAGGTTGCGGCTGAGTTGTGCGACCAAGGTAAGGGATCAACCAGCGTCGCCGGGAAAGTGAGTCGCCGATTTCGCAGGCGCACATGGGAGATTCGGTCGAAATTTCTAACTTCGGAGAAACTCATGTCCATTCCGCTGAAAATCTACATCACTCCATTTGCCGAGAAGGGTGTCCGGGAGCCAGAAAAATGGAGTTCCGACGCGGCCAAGAAGGCTCTGAATGTGGTCAACACCATTTGGTCAAAGGCCAAGATTACCTTCGTGATCAATAATTCACTGATCGATAAGCCGCTCGATATGGCAAAGAGCGCACGCAACAATGACCAGCGCTTGCTCGATGTTCTCAGCTCCCGGCATGATCCGGACAATGCGGTCCACATCTACCTGGTCAATCCGATTGAAAATCTCGCCGCTGGTGGAAGCTCATACCTCCATAGCGATCCCGAGCCGGCCAGCTTCGTCCAGTGGTATGGCAATGACTTCGCCAGTGGACGCGCCTGGGCCCATGAACTCGGCCATCTGATGAGTCTTGATCACGTCGAGATAGACTACGCCGACGAGAAGCAGGCGGCACTGCGCAGCAACCTCATGACGAAAGGATTGAGCGTGGGTAGCGACTTGACCGACCAGCAGATTGCCACAGCCAAAGGTTCAAAACTGGTCAAGCGATTTGGCGGCTGACCGTCAGGTCGCGCAAGGCAAATCCGCAAGTGAAAGCCTGCATTCGCAGGATCGCGATGTTCGCATGAGTTCCGGCCTCCCTGAAATGCCGTTTGAACCTGCCTGTTAGAAGCGCCGACAACCATGCTGAGGCGGTGTCAGAGGTGAGGGCAATCCGATGTCACTTCAGAGCAGGGTGCTGCAGGTGCTCAATGGCCCGGCAGTCGCTCGAATTCGCTTCCGGTTTCCGATCCGAGGGAGCCACGTGACGATTGCGCCACAAACGTTCCATCACGTCGCGCGCGCGATCCGGTTGGGCCAGGTCCACGTCAGACCACCGACAGATCTCGCGGCAGGCGTGGCCGCCCAATACAACGACGTCGCGCGCACTCGGGCGGACGGTACAGTGGTCGCGGCGAACACGCTGGAAGTCGCGTCGGCGGCGGGAAGGATGGACGAGGCCTATATCGTCCATGAGAGCCTGCATGCAGCCTACGATCTGTTGCGCACCGATCTTGATGCCAACGCGGAAGAGGCGTCCGCCTATGTCTGCACGGCGCTTTATTGCCGCATGACGGGCCTGCCTCGACCTCGTTGGGCCAATGGACAGATTTACGCCAATGCCGAACTGGCCGCCCGAACGCTGCTGTCGCAATATCAAAAGGGCGATCCCGGAATTCCCTGGGTCGGCGAGCACGAATGGCGGATGCTGCGTGCCGGTGTAGGCCTTCATCCAGTCTATACCAGCGGGCCTGCCGGCATTTTCACCGGATGGGTCCTCGGCCAGCAATACACCCATGATGGCTGATTGGCGGATTCCGCGCCGGTTCGGCGGCGAAGGCTCCGACCTCACTTCAAATCCCGGTCCGAATAAGTCGAGTCAGGTCGACCGATCTGAGTGTCAGGCGACCAATAAGCCCAGCTTGCTGACAACCGCGAGCGAACGTTCGACGCTACCTCGAGTCGACAGCAGCAGCGGATCGGCAAGCTGCTCAGTATGATCGGTTGGTTCGACCCTGGTGGTCGAACCGAAAGTTTCGGTCATTTCGGCAATGATCTGTTCGATGGTCCGGGTGCCGTCGAGCAACTGCAGGAAATGTCGGGTCCTGTCGTCCTCCAACTGCACTGTCTGGTGGAGCAGGTTGGTGACCAACGAGCTTGTTTGCGCCTGTCTCCGGGCGAGCAGGCTCGCCTGCGGGCGGTCGGAAACTTCTTTCACGAGAAAGGGCGGTGAGACCAGGAAAGACACCTCGCCGCTGGAAGCCAGGATGTACATCGCCTCCGTCAGCGTCTGTTGATCATCATCTGCCTGCCGGCCCCCCAGCAGCGCTCGGGCACCATCGAGCAGTTCGCCGAAGGACAGCGCTCGCGGCCAGGCCCGTCCGAGGCACAGGTGAGCCGCCTTCAAGAGCGGATTGGTCACCGTGATCCTGCTGCCGTCCTGGTTCTCAAATTCCATGGCGGAATTGTCGGTCAAGCAGACATCGGGCTGAAGTGGACTTGCGGTGCTTAACAGATGGAACCGGGTGATGAAATCGAGGTCGACCCGGCGGCACAGCGAAATGCGGTCGTGACAGAGCAAAGTACGTCGGAAGCCGTTACCATCGATAAAGTCCTGATACTGGTCGCGTGCCATGAACTCGCTCTCTGGGAAGCGCTGCAGCGTGGCTCGGACCTCCTCGGCGTAGCCGGCAAGATAGCGTCGTGAGAAATCGGCGTCGCCCAGATACTGCAGGCCATGGCGACCGGCGTCCTCGGCGACCACGTGCAACAAGAAGGCAGTAGCGCCCTGGTCGAGATCGTCGTGAAACAACAGTTCGTCGGGGACCTTGAGAACGCGGTTGCACTGATCGCGCATGACCGCACCGTGCACCGAGTTGGCCTTCGAGCCGTCGCTCAGGAACTTCATGATCGCGCGAGCTTGTCCCACTTTCTCCTTCATGCTGGCGATGCGGCGGGTGTGATATTGCATCATGTCGCGCACCATATCGCGGAGATGCGAAAACGGGTGTGCGTTGTAGCTGACGTAGCAAACCCCCTGCGGCGCGAGGTTCTGTTTGAAGATTGTCATCATCTTCTCGCGCACCTCCGGCGGGACCCATGAATACACGCCGTGGGCGATGATGTAGTCGAACTGCCCGAAATCAGCGTCGACATTCATGATGTCGCAATGCAGGAGCTTGATGTTGCTCAGGCCCAATGTGGCGATATTACGCTGGCCGCGCTCGATCGTGACGCCGCTCAGGTCGACACCGATGAATTCGCTGTCCGGATATTGAAAGGCCATCGGCAATAGATTGCCGCCAACGCCGCAGCCGAGCTCCAGCACCCGGCAGCGCTCGACCGGAGCCGGTTGCATGCCGTAAACGGTAGCAATCGTTGCGAGATGATTGGGGTGGGTGAGCCCGTAGACGTGGCCGGGGTAGAAGACCTCGTCGTATGGTGTGGGGCCGGTGCTCGGGTGGCGATGCTCGGTTTGTACGTTCATCGTCCTTAGTTCCACGAATATGCGAACTTGTCGTTCACGATCGAGACTCGCGTCTGCTTGACTTCCTCTTTGGCCAGCGATTTGCTGAGGAACTGGCGTGACAGCTCCGGCAGCAACGTGTTGGTGATAATGTTGTCAATCATGCGTCCGCCGGAATCCGGGTCGTTGCAACGTGACACAATGTGCTCCACGACCGCATCGTCGTAGCTGAAGGCCGCGTTGTGATTGTCGCGGAGGCGCCGTCCGATCCGGTCGAGCTGCAACCGCACGATCCCGGCGAGCATCTCGTCCGATAGCGGGAAGTACGGGATCAAGACAATGCGTCCGAGGAGCGCGGCTGGAAACACCTTCAGCAATTCCGGCCTCAGCATCTTGGCGAGCTCTTCCGGCTCGTTGCGATACTTTGGATCCCGCGACAGGCCCATGATCAGATCAGTACCGACGTTGGTGGTCAAAATGATCAGGGTGTTCTTGAAGTCGATCCGCCGCCCGTTGCCGTCCTCCATCATCCCCTTGTCGAACACCTGGAAGAAGATTTCATGTACGTCGGGATGGGCCTTTTCCACCTCGTCGAGCAGGATGACGCTGTAGGGCTTGCGACGAACCGCCTCGGTGAGACGACCGCCTTCGCCATAGCCGACATAGCCGGGTGGCGCACCCTTCAGGGTCGAAACGGTGTGCGCCTCCTGGAACTCCGACATATTGATCGTGATCATGTTCTGCTCGCCGCCATAGAGAGTCTCGGCAAGCGCCAGGGCGGTTTCGGTTTTGCCCACCCCGGACGGTCCGGCCAACATGAACACGCCGATCGGCTTTGACGGATTGTCCAATTTGGCGCGGCTGGTCTCAATTCGTTTGGCGATCATCGTCAGCCCATGGGACTGGCCGACAACGCGGCGGTTGAGAATCTCAGGCAGCTTCAGCACGGTTTCGATCTCGTCCCGCATCATCCGGCCGACCGGGATGCCGGTCCAGTCGGACACGACGGACGCTACCGATTGCTGGTCCACATGGGCATAGACCATTCGCTTTTCCGGATTGATGTTCTCCAGCGTCTCGAACTTGCCGCGCAGTTCCGCGCGCTTGGCAGCCGGATCCTCGCCTTCCTTGGGCTCGGACAGGATCTCACGAATGCTGCGGATGTCCTTGACGAGCTCCTGCTCCGCGGCCCAATCGGCCTCGAGGGCAGTCAGCTTTTCCTTCAGCGTTGCGATATCGCTGTCGATCGCGACAATGCGCTCGCTGTCCTCGATCCCCAAATCTCCGTCGCTGACCAGCGCCGATCTCTCAGCCTCGCGAGCGGTAATCGCAACGCGGGTGTCCTCGATCAGGGCGGGCGTCGCGCTCTGGCTGATGGCCACGCGTGCCGAGGCGGTGTCAAGCAGGCTGACCGCCTTGTCGGGCAACTGTCGTGAGGGAATGTAGCGGTGCGACAAATTGACTGCTGCAACAATCGCAGCATCCGAGATGCGAACACCGTGGTGCTTTTCCATCGGACCGAGAAGGCCCCGCAGCATGATGCAGCAGGTCTCGACATCGGGTTCATCGATCTGGATCGGCTGGAAGCGTCGCGTGAGCGCGGGATCCTTCTCGATGTATTGGCGATACTCTGCCCAGGTAGTGGCGGCGATCGTACGCAGCGTGCCACGGGCGAGGGGAGGTTTCAGGAGATTGGCCGCATCACCGGTGCCGGCCGAACCACCAGCGCCGATCAGCGTGTGGGCTTCGTCGATGAACAGGATGATGGGGGTAGGTGAGCTCTGTACCTCGTCGATCACCGAGCGCAAGCGCTGCTCGAACTCGCCCTTCATGGAGGCACCGGCCTGCATCAGGCCGATGTCAAGGGCGCAGAGCCTTACATTGCGCAGCGGCGGCGGCACGTCGCCAGCGGCGATACGCTGGGCGAAGCCCTCTACCACGGCGGTCTTGCCGACACCGGCTTCGCCGGTGAGGATTGGATTGTTCTGCCGCCGGCGCATCAACACGTCGATCAGCTGGCGGATTTCGTCGTCCCGACCGAGGATCGGATCCATCTGGCCCGACCTTGCCTTGGCGGTGAGATCCTGGGAGAACCGATCGAGCGGCGTCGTGCCCTTGGAACCCGCCGGGGCCGCGCCCTCTGTACCGGCCCCGACCAATCCCGAGCCGTCCAACGGCCGCATGGTCTCCTCCTCGGAGCCGGCCCAGACGGCACGGCGCTCCGCGGCCAATGCGTCGACGTTTACCTTGGCGAATTCCTGCGAGATGTTGTTCAGCGCACGGCGGATTTCGTTCGATTTCAGCCCGGCCACCAGCAGATGGCCGGTGCGGATCTGAGTCTCGCCGAAGAACAGCGTGGCATAGTGCCAGCCGCGATCGAGGATATCGATGACCGGATTGGCGACACCCGGCATGTCAGTTTCGTTCTTGCGAAAGCCGTTGATGACGTCAGCAAGGTCCGACAACAGCCGTGCACGGTCGAGCTTGTAGTGATCCACCGACAGGCTGAGGTCCGTGCGTTCCTGCTGTAGGATATGAAACAGCCAGTGCGCGAGCTCGACATTGCGGTTGCCGGCGCTCTTGGCGTGACGCAGGGCTTGTATGAAGGCATCGTAGCCAGCCCGGTTCAGTTTGCCCGTTACGGTCTCGAGGCTAATGTCGGTCACGGCGGCCACTCCTGCTCAATTCCTCGGCGAATGCCTGGCTCCTTGCGGGAATTGGCTCGAATCCCATGGTGTTAGGACAATGGGAGCAGTGCATAGGTTCAAATCGCTGGAGCATCGGCTGCGTCGCTCCGCCGGGCCCTCAATCGCTCGCCGAGGTGAAACCGGGCGTCGCGCCGATATTCCTCGGTCGAGGTCCAGTTTGGTGAGACCCAGGTGGTCCATCCAAGTCGTCCGCTCTGTCCGAGCCTCACTGGGACAACCGCTCCCGCCGGAATGGCGAGTTCCACCTCCCACTCGAGTTCGTCGCCGATATAGAAGAAAACCGCGTCCGCCAGCGGCTCCGACAAGTTACGAGCTTCGGTCGGCAGGAACTGCTCGTATTGGGCAAAATCCTTGACGAAAACTCGAACCCTGATCTTGTCCTCGACGCTGAACACCCGTGAGCCCAGAAGAGCGTCGTGGCCGAGCTTGGCGTGCGCCCCGCCGAGCCGGCTGCAGTGGCTTGGTTCGAACGAGAGCCAGGTGCCAACAAACTCGTCGATCTCGACCTTGACGTCGAACAGGCCCTGCAGGAACCGCGTCAGCCGCGACGCGCACTTCGCCCTGGGTGCAATGAGTCCGGCGAAGCTGAGCTTCGCCATATCCGGTACGGTGTCTCGTCTGGCGAAAACGTCGGAGCCCAGGCCGGCGAAGGATCCGACATAGGCGATGAAGCGGTCCTCGGTCGGCCGATCATGCTGGGCGATCGGCCGCGCGTCGGCCCAGGCGCGAAAGAACAATTGCAGGAAACGTCCATTGAGGAGGTCGAGAAAGCGGGGGAAGGCGTCATCTCGCATCAACTGCCAGCCGACGCTTTCATCGGTCGTGGCAAGCGGCAGTGCGCCCTGCGGCCCGAGGAGACCCAGGAATTTGACCATGATCCTGAGCCGGCCATCGCGGTCGTCGACCGAGCTGAGGTTGGAAGCGGGGAACTCCAGATAGGGGGTCTGGCCGAGGTCAACAAATTCCTCGCGACGCGCGGCACTGTCACCGATGCGCGGTCGATCCGGATTGGCACGCTCAAGCTGGCGCAGCGTCTGGAAGAAATCGAACCGCCAGGGTTCGGCCTTCATCTGGTCGATCAGCGTCACAGCGGTCTCCGGGTGCCCATGCGCGCCGGCCAGCGCATGATCTCGCCGCGTTCCGACGTCGAGATGACCGTCTGGGTGAAGGTGTTGAAGCCCGAATAGTCCGCGAAGAAGCGCTCCAGCACGGCCCCGAGCAAGAACACACCGCTGCCCTCGAATGCTTTCTCGTCGAGCGTGACCGTGATCTCCAGGCCGCGTGCTGCGCCACTACCGGTGCGTTCGCGTACCCGCCGAACGGCAGGTCGGCTTTCGATGCTGCGCACGCCGCGAATCTTGCGTTCCGTAGCGTCGTCGAACTGGTCGGCAAACAATGACAGCATCTCGCGCAGCGCTCCGGCGTTCTTGCCGCCACCCCGCTCGACCAGGCCAAGATAGTTCAGGCTCAGCATGTTGATCAGCCGCCAACTGACGACTCCGTTGTTGGCGATTTCGCTGCGGCTGCGCAGCTGGGCCACCACCGGTTCGCGTGGCGGGGTAGGACCGGCGACGCAAACCAGCTCGAGCGAGGTGTCGTCCAGCAGTCGGAAGTCGGCGCCGCCCTGGCCGACCGGCAGGTGCTCGGTGAGATGCCGGTTGGAGCACAGCGCCCGGACGCTGAGTTCGGTGGCAGATCTGTCGCCGTTCAGTTCGCCGGGCTCGAGCAGCGACAGGAACATGTCCGTCCCGGTGTAGTCAGAGGCTGCGCCGTACGTCTTCTCCTCCACCGTGCGGCGCCGGGGCAGCCGACGGATGGTGAAATAAAGCCCCTCGACTGATCCGCTGGTCTGGTCGACGGCGGCCGAATATAGCGGGCGCACCGGCCGCTTGTCCTTCTCTGCGGGAAAGTGCGCGTAGACTTCGAGCACCTGGTGCGGCTCGTATTCGAGATAACGGCTGCGGTCAGGCACCACGTGGTACTCGTAGGTATTCGACTTGACGGGGATGCGATCGCTCGTCTTCTCGAACAGGTTGATTGCCGGCGCAGTATAGAGGCTGAAGGTCTCGGGACGCACCGAAGCGGCAAGCCGCGAATTGTGTTCATCAAACGCGAAGACGACATCGATCGATTTGCTGCGCAGCCGCGGCATCACAGCACGAAGTCCCGTCAGGTTGATGCCAAGGAACTTGCGTGGAAACGCGAAATATTCGCGCAGCAGCTCCGAGCCGCGAAAGATCCGGTTATCGTTCGGAAACAGTGATTCGTTCTCGTCGAAGCCGACTTGCTGCACACTGTCTTTGGGCGCACGCATCACAACAGGATCGCCGAAATCGTCGAGATGGCGGAAGTAGACGCCTACGCAGTTCGAGGTCAATTGCTCGTAGAGCGCGATGGCGTCGGATTCGGCGCCGGTCAGGTAGATGGGCAGTTCGCTCGCGCGGCAGCCTGCGAACCAGGTTTCCGGCTTGGTCCGGGCCTCTGCGTCCGACAGTTCCTCATCGAGCCGGATCGCGGTGCGATGGGTCAGCGAAAGTTTGAGCCCGGCGATGACGTCGCCGCCGACCGGAATCCCAAGCGCCTGCAGCGCGCCCGCCGTCGTGAAGTATTCGGCGCCGGTGACGTCAAACGGCCAGAGCACGATGTCGCGGCAAAGTCGAAATCGGCAGGCAAGACTTCGTTCCCGCTCGCGATAAGTGGCGTCGAAATACGCGCCGCGCGCGATCTTCTTGCCATCGCGCAATGCCGGGTCGGCATAGGTTGGCTGCGCCTTGACCAGCATGGCAGACGGAGTGGGGGCGAGATAGTTCGGAACCAATTGCTCGAGCAGGTTCGCGGTGAACTCGGGAAATTCGTGCTTCAGTTTGAGCTGAACGCGGGCGGCGAGAAACGCGGCGCCTTCCAGCAGGCCTGCGATCATCGGATCTGAGCGGTCGCGGATCAGGCCGCCGAGGCGCTCTGCGATGCCAGGATACTCCTCGGCGAAATCTCCCGCCTGCTCGTACAGCAGTGACAGTTCACGATTGTAGAAGTCGAGGAATTCGCGATTCATGCTAAAGTCGGTTGATCTGGACGTCACCACTGTCGAGGTCGACGTCGGCGACGAATTCCACGGGCACGTTGAGCGGCTCGCACTTCAGGTCGGTATGGACGATGAAGCGCAACTTGAGCTGTTCAGGGCCGACCGAGCTGTCGCGGCGGACCCGGATGGACTTACGGTCGAGCCTTGGTTCAAACGTCGTCAGCGCCGTGCGCAGCGCATCGCTGAGCTCTTCGTCGGTGACCTCGTCGATCGAACGGTGGGCGATGTCGGGAAAGCCGTAGTTCAGGATCGACGTTCGGACACAATCCCGGCCGGTCAGGTTCAGGGTCGATTCCAGAGCAATCGTATTGAGCAACGTTTCGAGGTCATGGGCGACCTCGCGCCGGAGCAATGTTTCGGAGATCGGAAAGCGGCCTGAGCTGCGCCGTCCCGCAATGACCCGCTCGCCGAACTGATCGCGCAAATTGAGCTTCTTGCGAGCATCACGGGCGTCATGAGCCGCGCGAAAGGCCAGCATCAACGGTGGAGAAAGCCGCTCCCTCTTTGGCGTAACGGTCATTTGCGGTCCCCATGTCGGTCGGCGCGCATGCAGCTTCGCGGGGCGGCAGTTTGCGTCTGACGGAACTTCGCGTAGCAGGTCCGGCGCGTAGGCGCCGGTTCTGCTATCAGCAACCGGCGCCAGGCGAGAGGCCGAAGATCAGGCCCATTCCTTGTTGGCCGCAACGTCCCAGCCGAAGGTCGGTGACGCGCCGGCGCCGCCTTTTTCCGTCTGGGTCTTGTACATCATTTTCACCTTCTGGAAGTTCAGGCTCACGTTTTCGGTGAGACGATCCTCGCCGTGCGATCCGCCGGTCGATACGCTGGTAACCAAAACGTTCTTCATCTCGATCTTGAGATATTCGAGCGGATGTTCACCGGCCTTGCGGACGGTGAGGATCGCGCTATCGATGTGCTTGCCGTTCGCACAAACTTTGAAAAGTTCGGGCGTGGCCTTGTCAACGAAATGAGTGAAATGGAGATCCTGAACGCTGACCTTGCCGGCGCCGCCGCCCGAGCCGCTGTGGAAAGTGCCGGTCTGGCTCTCGCCGAACGACCAGCTCAAGATATCGATTTCGTCCTTGTGCTTGTCGTCCAGCGACTCGCCCTTGATCGGATCGAGTTTCAAGAAGATGTCGACAGCCATAGCATAGTCCTCTCAAAATTCTGCATGTTTACGGTTGCGATGATGCGGCGTCAGGAGCTGGGGCCCGGCAGGCGCGAAACCAGACTGAGGCCGACGTCCATCGCCTCCAATTGAAAGTGTGGACGGAGAAAGAAGCGTGCGTTGTAATATCCCGGGTTCTCCTCGTTTGCTATGACCTCTACCTTCGCAGCGGCCAGCGGCTTGCGCGCTTTCTGAGCTTCTGACGACAGGGCTGGGTTGGCATCAACGTACTCGTTGATCCAGGTCTGCAGCCAGACCGTCAGCTCATCCTTCTCCTTCATGGATCCGATCTTGTCGCGAACCATGCATTTCAGATAGTGCGCAAAGCGGGAAACTGCGAACATGTAGGGTAGACGTGACGACAGGTTGTCGGATGCGGTTGCGTCCACACCCTTCTCGCCGAAATATTTCTTCGGCTTATAGAGCGACTGGGCACCGATGAAGGCGGCTTTGTCGGTGTTCTTGCGATGGATCAGCGGGATGAGGCCCGCCTTTGCAAGTTCGTGCTCGCGCCGATCGCTGATGGCAATCTCGGTCGGACATTTCAAATCGACGCCGCCGTCGTCAGTCGGGAAGGTATGTGTCGGCAGGTTGATGACTTCGCCGCCGGACTGCACACCGCGGATGCGAGTGCACCAGCCGAACTCCTTGAAGGCGCGATTGATGTTGGCCGCCATCGCATAGGCTGCGTTGATCCAACCGTATTTGTCGCCGGTGTGCCCGTCGGTCTCCTCTTCGAAGGCGAACTCTTCTACGGGCTCCGATTTCGCGCCGTAGGGAAGGCGACCTAGCGCACGCGGCATACACAGGCCGAGATAGCGCGAGTCATCCTGGTCACGCAGCCCCTTCCAGGCGGCATATTCCGGCGTGTCGAATACCTTGCCGATGTCGCGAGGGTTGGACAATTCGGTCCAGGAATCCATTCCCATCAGTGTGGGGTCGGCTCCGGTGAAGAAGGGCGCGTGTGCGGCGCCGGCGATCTTGCTGAGGTCGCGCAGCAACTGCACGTCGGTCGGGACGTGGCTGAAGTAGTAATCGCCGATCAGGCAGCCGAACGGTTCGCCGCCCAACTGGCCGAATTCGTATTCGTAGACCTGCTTGAACAGCGGACTCTGATCCCAGCGCGCATCGGGGTATAGCCGCAGGTTACGATACAGTTCGTTCTTGGAGACGTTCATTACACGGATCTTGAGCGTGGCGTCAGTCTCGGAATTGAACACCAGGTAGTGAAGGCCGCGCCAGGCACTTTCGATCGCCTGGAATTCGGGTGCGTGAAGGATCTCATTCATCTGCGCGGTCAACTTCTGGTCGATCCGCGCGATCATCTCCTCGATCGTGTCAAGCACGTCCGATTTGATAACGCTCGTGTCTTTCAACGCTTCGCGAACAAGCGTGGATACCGCGTTTTCAACTTCGGTCGCCGCACGTTCAGTGCGCGGCTTGAAGCTTTGCTTGAGCAGGGCGGCAAACTCGTCGGCCTCGACTGTCCCGACCTGGGTGGTGGTCTCTTTACGACTTGCTTCTTTTGCCATGGTCCCCATTCCTTCCTTTAGGTCTCAGCGTCGGGCTCAATTGACGGGGTCGTCGCGCGCTCCCGCAGCGCGGCCATCAGTTGCGGATCGCTGAGAAGTTTTTTCAATTGATCCTCTGCAGCCACCTTGCCATCCATGTAGCGCAGCAGGTTGGCGAGCTGTTCGCGTGCTTCGAGCAGTTTGGCCGTCGCTGGCACTTGCCGGGCAACCGCCACCGGCGTGAAGTCGGCCATCTTGTTGAAGCGCAGGTTGACGGAGAGTTTTTCGTCGGCGCCATCGCTGAGACGATTGGCGACGCGCGCGGTCACGCCGGGCTGGATTGCCGCCATGCGGTTGTCGAAATTATCCATGTCGAACTCGAGAAACTTGCGTTCCTCGACCTTCGCCTTTTCGACACCGGGGTTGTTGCCGGAAAGATCAGAGAGGACGCCCATGACGAACGGCAGTTCGATCAGCCGCTCGGCGTCATAGGGATCTTCGTATGTAATATGCACGCGCGGTGCGCGGTTTCGCCGAATGAATTTTTGACCGCTGTCCGTAGCCATGGTTCCCTCTCTCGAAATCGCTTTGGAAGCCGATTGCGCGACGCAGGTGCACAAGGCGTCTCAGCCTATGGTCGGCAAAGCTTCCTTATGTCGTGTTAGTCCCATCGAGCGAAAAGCGGGTTCAATTCGATTTATGGATTGTCTTCAGGGCGCCTTCGGGCAGGACGTCATCCAGCAAGCTGAGGAAGTCTCGTTGTGCCAGATCGCGCGCGCGATCGACCAAGAACGGGATCGGGCTGGAAGGTTCCGCGGCTCGGAAAAACGACGCCACGTTCGCCAGCAGACCCAAGGCCTGCGCTCTGGTTTCTACTGAAAAAACAATATCTTGAGCATCGTTCTCAGTCGTGGATGAATGCGAGGTGGCGAGCTCCGCCATCCGTTCGATCGGCAGGTCGAAGACCTTGTTGCGCCCGATGTTGATTGCAGCGCTCTCCACGTGGGAGGGCACCAGCATTCGCATCACCTCGATGAACGATTTGCCGACCATCTCCTGTGCCTGGCGCACCAGCAACAGCGCCGGGTTGGATGGTTCCATTCGGGAAAAATAGTCGGCGGCCGCGGCAAGCGCTGCGGAGGCCTGCGCCGACGAAGCCAGCGCGCCAATCGTGTCCGGCGGCACTTGCGCGTCGACGCGAGCCCCGTCTTCCGAAGGCGCGGCGATCGCGGCTGGATCACGCGCCGTGACGAGACCCGCAAGCCAGGCGGCCATGCCGTTTACCAAACCGGAGAGCCTGTCGAGGCTGATGGGTTGTCCGGAGTTCAACTTTTCGTGCCAGATCGCCTTGGTGTCGGCGATTTCGGCTGCAACTGCGGAGCACCGCGCGCTGGCGGCTTTGAGAGTGTCGAGGTCGGTCTCGCTGACGATGCGCTCGATGGTCGCGAGATCAGGCATGTCGACGTCGGCGTCGGCCGCGGGAATTTCGCCCTTGGCAACCTGATAGGCACGGTAGTTGAGGCTGCCGTACCTGCGGCTTTCGATCAGCGGAAGGAATTGGAGCGGGTTGATCACGGTCGGAAACACGTCGATCGCTTCGACCGTTACGGCGCGAAGCGCGTAGTCGCCGTCCTCGCCCCTCGGATGCACCGCCTCCCACTGCTCGCGCAGCAGCAAGTTGGTCGCCTTCAGGCAGCTGAGAAAGCCGTCGAGATCGCGGTTGAGGATGGAAAACTTGGCCAGCAGCAAGTTCAGACGCAGATCGCGGGTGCGCGCCAGAAGCGGTCGTGCGGCGGCAAACTGGCCGGCAAAATCGACCGCCTTCGGATCGAAGCGTCCGCGCTCTCCGCTGGCGTTGACGACCTCGAAGTACGACATCGGCAACAACGATTCCGCAGCTGCGAAGAAATTGAGATATTGCACGTCACCGAGGGCATCGAGATCCGGCCCGCAGGGATCGTCGGCGGCTATCGGCTGCGTCAGGGAGGCGACATCAAGCATGCGAGGACCGTCCTCTGCTCGGCCATGGCCCCTCTCCCGAACCAGTGACATCTGGCGGATCACGCAGGGGGATCATGATCCGATTTCTTATGGGTAAGATGCTCGCTGGTGCCGGTTCATTCCCGCGATCATGACATTTTCGCGTGAACCGGCAAGCTCTTGGAGCCGACTACTTGAGGCCCGGGGTGGTTCTTTCGACGGCTGCTGTGGCGCGTCAGGAGGGCCAGCTCGGGCGGACTTGCCCGGGCTGCCAGTCGCGGGCAGGATTTCCGTGGTTCTTGCAAGACGCCTGATCTGCTCTTTGCAGCCGATCATGTGGTTAGCCAGGGAGTTTAACGCCCACATGGGCCAGCTTACCCAGGATACCCGCCTCTGCGAACTCAAGACACCTCTCGGCAAGGACGTTCTGGTGTTTGCCGGGTTCGAGGCCTCGGAAGGTCTCAGCGAACTGTTCGAGTATCGTATCGAGTGTCTCAGTGAAGATGCCGACCTCGACTTCGACCGTGCGATTGGCCAGCAATGCACGCTCACCATAAAATTGCACGAAAAGGAGCGCGAGTTCAGCGGGATTCTGACGGAAGCCCAGTGGCTCGGAGTGAAGAACGACTATTTCAGCTACCGGATAGTGCTGAAGCCCTGGCTGTGGCTGCTGTCGCGCACCACCGATTGCCGGATCTTTCAGGACAAGAAAGCGCCCGACATTATCAAGGAAGTGTTCAACGAACGCGGTTTCACTGATTTTGAATCCAGGCTCACCGAAGAGGGCTCCTGCCCGAAGCTCGAGTACTGCGTGCAGTATCGCGAGACCGACCTGAATTTCGTGAGCCGGTTGATGGAGCAGCACGGCATCTACTACTTCTTCAAGCATGAGGGCGGCAAGCACACGCTGGTGCTGGCGGACTCCAAGTCGTCGCACAGCCCGATCAGCGGTCTCGCCACGATCCCCTACATCCCTCTGACCGGCGCGGACCGTCGAGGCGAGCAGCACATCTACGAATGGGTTTCGGAACGCCGATTTCGCACCGGAAAGATCGAGCTCAATGACTACAACTACCAGAAACCCAACGCGCAGATGATCAGCGACGCCAAGGGCTCCGAGCACTACACCCGCTCGGAGATGGAGTTCTACGACTATCCAGGCAAGTTCAAGGAAAAATCCGACGGCGAGCGATACGCGAAGATCCAGCTCCAGGCCGAGCAGGCGATGGATCGGCGACGTCGCGGCAACGGCGACGCCGTCAATCTGTTTCCGGGGGGACTGACCAAGCTCGAAAAGCACTCCAAGGACTCGCAGAATGTTGAATATCTCGTGGTCCGAGCCACCCACTCGTTCTCGATCGAGTCCTATCGCACTGGTGGTCCCAGCGACGCCGGGCAGCACGTCTATTTCGGCAGCTACGAGTTTCTGCCGAGCGATCGAGCCTTTCGAGCGCCGATGATGACGCCGAAGCCAAGGATCAACGGCATCCAGACGGCCAAGGTGGTGACCAAAGACGACAATTCGAGCGAGGAAATCGACGTCGAGTCGTTGGGCGAAATCTATGTCCGCTTTTTCTGGGATCGGAAGAAGAAGCGGTCGTGCCGGTTGCGCGTGGCCCAGGTTTGGTCCGGCAAGCGCTGGGGCGGTCAGATCATCCCGCGTGTCGGACAGGAAGTGGTTGTCGAATTTCTGGAAGGGGACCCGGACCGACCTCTGGTGATCGGCACCGTGTACAACGACGAATACAAACTGCCCTACGATCTACCGTCCAAGAAGACGATCGCGGGATTGAAGTCGGACTCCACCAAGGGGAGCGGCGGCTACAACGAATGGAATTTCGAGGACAAGAAGGGATCCGAGAAGATCACGCTGCATGCCGAGAAGGATTACGACGTAACGGTCCGTGACAGCGAGACTCGAACCATCGGCGAGGTTGCATTCGGCGGGGACACCCGCAAGACCACGCTCAAGAATGGCAATGACAAGCTCGATATCGAGTTGGGCGGTCAGCACGTCACGCTGGCCATGGATCAGTCTGTCAACGCGGGCATCAGCATCACGCTGACGGCCAATGCCAACATCACCCTGCAGGTTGGTCCCAGCCAGATCATCCTGTCTCCGGCGGGTATCGTCATCAACGCGCCGACGATCGCCATGACGGCGCAGGCTGCCATGGCGCTTTCGGCCGGTGGTCCGCTGGTCGCCCACGGCACACCAACCCTTGTCGGCTGACGGTTATGGGCCAGGTTCGGTTCAGCACGGTTCAGGATCTGCTTCGAGCTTATCCCATGGCGCGCTATGATGTCGGCAAGGCCGAAGCCGACAAACCTTCGCTGGATTTCCTTCAGGAGGCCGCCGATGCGCGCAACTGGCACCAGGCCGTGTCGTTCTGCGCCTATCTGCTCCCCAGGCGCGTGGCCGTTGCCTGGGGGTGTCGCTCATTGCGACGGATGTTCGACCATTTCGACGCCAACGACAGCAGGTCGCTGAATTTCGCGGAGACCTGGGTCCGCCAGTCGGATGAGCAATCCCGGAACAAGGCGCTGGCCGTCGGCAATGCCAACGATCCCGAGCAGCCAGCGACGTGGCTGGCGCTGGCGGCCGGCTGGTCCGGCGGAAGCGTGGTTCCCGCGGAATTTAAGCCGATCGAAGCCAAGCCCGATCAGGCGGCGCGGGCGGTGCGTGCAGCCCTGCTGATCGGACTTTGCCGGCTGCCCCGGGACTCCCGGGACCGGATAATGACGGCATGCCTGGAGGATGGTATTCAATTAGCACGCGGCGAACCGCGCCCTCCACGCTAACGAGACGATGTGATGGTGCTTCGCTTTAATATCGAGAACGAAACCAACCTTCCTGACGGAGGACCTGTATCATTTTCGGTCACCGGCAGGCGTTCGATAGATATTGGCCGGGATCGTCACCTCGATTGGACGCTCCCGGATCCGGCGCGGATGATTTCGGGAAAACATTGCGAGGTGCACTTTCGCGACGGCGGCTACTGGCTGCACGACGTCTCGACCAACGGCACCTTTCTCAACGGCGCCGATCAGCGCATGCGGGGGCCGCATCGCCTGCGCGACGGTGACCGGCTCACCATCGGCCATTACATCATTGGAGTTTCGCTGGAGGATGAGGCCGGCGGGCGCGCCCCTGACCATGAGGCACAACCGCATGCGGCTCTCCTCCAGCAGCATGCGAATTACGAGGAGCTGTGGGCATCCGATCGTGACGTGCCGCCGCCGATCGACCCGCAACAGTTGAAGAAGCCACGCGAGACCGCGCGGCCCGTCAATCCGGAATTTCTGGATTGGGCGGCGAGCGTCCCGGCGCCGGGTGTCGATCCCGTTCGACGTTCGTCACCAATGCCTCCATTCCAGCCGTCCGTACAGGATGACATGAGCTGGGCAGCCGGCCCGGTTGCCGCGCCTAGACCGCAAGGCGAGCGCCCACCCGCCATGCCGACCCCGCGCCGGCCATCGGTGTGGACCGATGATGAACCTGGGGCCGCCCAGCCGCTGCCATCGCCACAGCGGCCGGAGGATGAGACGCCGCGCCCGTCGCGGGCGGCGGAGGAGGAACCTGTCACCGCCATGCCGGCCGGCGGTACCGAGTTCGCGCGGCTGGTGGCACACGCTGCCGGATTGCCGGACAATTTCTTTGCCAACAAGACCGATGCCGAGCTTGCTGAACAGCTTGGCATCATCTTGCGCGTGACCGTGGATAATCTGATGGCGCTGCTGCAGGCGCGAACTCAAGCCAAGCGGCTGACTCGCAGCATGAGTCAGACCACCGTCCAGGCCATCGAGAACAATCCGCTGAAATTCTCGCCGACCTCGGAAGAGGCGATGCGCATTCTGTTCGGACCGCCGACGCGTAGTTACCTCGACGCGCCACGCGCCTTCGCACAGGGCTTCGATGACCTCAAATCACATCAATTGAAGACGTACATGGCGATGCAGCATGCTGTCCATGAGCTGGTCGCCGGTATCGATCCGACGCTGATGGCGCGTGAGCTCGAGCTTCAGCGCGGTGCGAGATCCTGGCTCGGCTCGAACAAGAGCAAGCTCTGGGACGAATTCCTGACGCGCTGGAAGGCGCATCTCGGCCGCGACAACAGCGCGCCGATCGATACTTTCATGTTGCATTTCTCGGACTATTACGACCGCACCGACAAGGCCGGGTCAAAGTAAGCTTTCGGCGACCACGCGGTCGCCGACAATTGCGTAGTGGATGCAGGAATGTCTTGGTACAGCAAGGTTTTCTGGTCAGAAGGTCTGTTTCTGCGACCGCATCATCTGCAGCAGAACGACCGCTACATCGAACATTTGCTGGAAAAGCGCGTTCGCTACACAACGCCATACCCTTGGGGATTCGCACAGCTCGAGATCGATAAGGATCTTACCGAACAGAGCAAATTCGCGGTGCGCAGCGCGTCCGGCGTCATGCCGGACGGAACGCCGTTCGATATTCCTGCGGACAGCCCGATTCCGGAAGCGATCGAAGTACCGGATTCGGCCGCAGGCCAGATCGTATGGCTGATGATGCCGGTCGCGGCGCCAAACACCCGCGAGGTGGATGAGGACCGCACCGACAGCGCCAGTCGTTATGTTCGTACTTCAGAAACCTTCATCGACTCGACCTCCGCGCTACGCATCGAGGAAGAGATCGACATCGCTTATCCGCGGTTGTCATTCGAATTGCGTAAGACCAGCAAGCCCGGATACATGGGCCTCGGCATCGCGCGCGTTCTTGAGGTGCGTGACAAGAACATCCTGTTCGACGACAAGTTCGTGCCGCCGATGCTGATCTGCGCCGCACATCCGATCATCGACGGCTGGCTCAACCGCATCATCGGCTGGGTAGAGACAAAGCTCGACGAACTGGCGCGTTACGCGGTCGATCCGTCGTCCGGGGGAGGGTTGCAGAGCGTCGACTACCTGGTGCTGCAAGTGCTGAACCGCACTATTCCTGTGCTGACCCATTTCCAACGTTCCGGCAGCGTGCACCCCGAACGGCTGTACGAGGAGTTGCTGAGGTTTGCGGGTGAACTTGCGACGTTTGCCACGGCGGAACGGCGCGCGCGTAACTATCCGGCCTACGATCACGACAATCTCGAGAACGTCTTCACACCCTTGGTGCGCGACATCCAGGACTTCCTGAGCGCGCGGCTGGGCCGGCGGGCAATCCGTCTGGAGATCATCGAGCGCGCCCAGAACGCGTTCATATCGCCGATCCGCGATCGGGCGCTGTTCCGCAACGCAACCTTGGTCCTGGAGGTCACCGCGCGGCGACCCCTCGTGGAGATTCAGAACGAATTCCCGCACCTGTTCAAGGTCGGGCCGAACACCAGGATGAACGAGATCGTGCACGCCAACCTGCCGGGGCTGACGCTGGTGCATTTGCCGACGCCGCCGCCGCACATCCGGGCCATCACAGATCACGTCTATTTCTATCTCGACCGCAAGTCACCGCTATGGCCCGAGTTCAGCACGGCGGCTTCGATCGGGATGCATTTCTCCGGTGACTGGCCGGAGCTTGAGCTGTACCTTTGGGCTATCCTGGAAGATCGGCCATGAGCGACAGGGACAAGCCGGTCAATCCTTTCGGTCGGGGCGAACGGACGATCATCCGTCCGAACCCGGGCGGGAAATTGTCGCCGGCTCCGCCCCAGCCTCCAGCGGGCGAACTACCTGCAGGACATTCAGGCGCCCCGCCATCGCCTTCGCGGGCCGCCCCTTCGCCGCCGTCCTTTTCCAGCGTCCCGTCGAACGCCAATTACGCCGCCGCGCCGACCAGTCACCCGTCCGAGGAGTGGATCTCTACGCCCGCGCAGGCCCAGTCGCCGCAACCGATCCTCCCGCCGGGGCCACCGCTGCGGGTCGATGATCTGGTCGCGCCAAACGCCAATCCGGTGATGCGCGCCGCCGGTCCATTGCTGCAATTGCTTGGCCGTTTGCGGGTGGCGCTCATGCGTGCGTCGTTCGCGAGCCTGATGGAGCAGGTCGCCGACGCCATCAAGTTCTTCGAGAAGGACATCCGGTCGGCAGGTATTTCAGAGCATCAGGCCAACACAGCGAAATACATCCTCTGCGCCACCGCCGACGATATCGTGCAACACATCCCGACCGAGGATCGCCACGTCTGGGCCCAATACTCGATGCTCAGCCGGTTCTTCGGCGAGCGGGTCGGGGGTGTTCGTTTCTTCGAGGTGCTCGACCATTTGAAGGCTGATCCGCTGGTCAACTATCCGGTGCTCGAACTGCAGCACGCCTGCCTTGCGCTCGGGTTCCAGGGCATTCACCGTACATCGGCGGGCGGACTTGCCAACCTGCAGGTGATCCAGCGCAATCTCTATGAAACGCTGCGCCGGGTCCGGCCCAAGCCGACCAACGATCTTTCGCCGAACTGGCGTGGGCAGGCGCTGGCTGGTCGCCGGAAGAGTCTCCCGATTCCCATTTGGTTGGTGGCGGCCGTGGTCGCCGCGTTGCTGACGGGATCCTATTTCGTCCTGCGCACGCTGCTCGCTGGCCGGGCAGAGAATGCTGCGGAGGTGGCGCTGGCGCTCCATCCCAGTGACCCGATCGAGCTCAAACGTCAGATCATTGCGCCGCCGCCACCGCCGCCACCGCCGCCACCACCGGACCGCATCACCCAGTTGCAGCGCATCCGCAACGCGCTAGCGAAGGAGAACACCGTCTGTGCCATGACGGCGGACCAGACCGCTAGCTTCATAGTGATCAGGGTCTGTGACCTGGCGTTGTTCGCGTCGGGCCAAGCCACCATCCTTGATGGCTTCAAGCCGGTTGCGGCCCGCGTCGCGGCAACCCTCGACAAGGAGCCCGGTCGAATCCGGGTCGTCGGCCATACCGATAGTTCGCCGATCCGCACCGTCCGCTTCCCTTCGAACTTCGAGTTGTCGGTCGAGCGCGCCAGGGCGGTCGCCGCCGCGCTGAAGCCTGGCCTGACCGATGGTTCGCGCATCGATGTCGAGGGCAAGGGGTCGGATGCGCCCATCGCCGGCAATTCCACACCTGAGGGACGCGCCAAGAACAGGCGGGTCGAGATCTTTATCGAACGCAGCGAATGAGCAGACACCGCCAGCTCACGGATACGGGTAAATGCTTGCCAAGGACATTCTCCGCATCATTCTCTATGGAGTAGGGCTCAGCTCGCTCGGGGCGGTGATCTACTTCGCGGGTCCCTTCGTCGCATTCGGCGACTGGCGGCCGCTGGAGAACCATATCGTCCGCCAGATCGCAATTCTGCTGCTCGGCGCAGCCGTGGCAAGCGTCGCTGGCCTTCACCTGTTCAAGCGGCGTAAGAATGCCAAAGAGATCGCGGACGGCATCAGCGGTGTGGACCAGCCTGTCAGCGACGAGCCGGTGCTCAAGGAACGCATGAAGGACGCGCTCGCGACGCTGAAAACCGCGAGCGGCAACAAGTCGGGCTATCTCTACGATCTACCCTGGTACGTCATCATCGGTCCGCCAGGTGCTGGCAAAACCACGGCGCTGGTCAATTCCGGGCTCAAATTTCCGCTCGCGCGTGGCGCGACGCCGGCAGCGATTGCCGGAGTCGGCGGTACCCGCTACTGCGATTGGTGGTTTACCGAGGAAGCGGTGCTGATCGATACGGCTGGCCGCTACACCACCCAGGATTCCAATAGCAAGGTCGACAAGGACAGCTGGCTGGCCTTTCTGGACATCCTGAAGAAAAGCCGATCGCGCCAACCGATCAACGGCGTCCTCGTCGCCATCAGTATCGAAGACGTGCTGACGCTGCCGAAGCAGGAGCTCGCACTGCACGCCGATGCCATCAGGATGCGCCTGCTCGAGCTGCATCAAAGACTCAAGGTCAGCTTCCCGGTCTACGCGCTATTCACCAAGGCAGATCTCGTTGCCGGCTTCACCGAATATTTCGCCTATCTCGGCGAGGCCGGCCGCCGTCAGGTCTGGGGCGCCACATTCCAAACTGCCGACAAGACCCAGAATCTGGTGGGGCAGATACCGGTGGAGTTCGACCGTCTGCTGGAGCGCCTGAGCGAGGAGACGCTTGACCGTCTGCAGGACGAGCCGACGGCGCAGCACCGCGTGCAATTGTTCGGCTTCCCGGCGCAGATGGCGCGGCTCAAGCCTCAGATCCACAATTTTCTCAACCAGATATTCGAGCCGACGCGCTATCATGTGAATGCCAACCTGCGTGGGTTCTACTTCACTTCGGGTACTCAGCAAGGTACGCCGATCGACCAATTGATCGGCTCGCTGGCGCGCACGTTCGGCGCAGAGGAGGTGAGTGCCGGATCCTATTCGGGGACGGGCAAGAGCTACTTTCTCGCCGATCTGATTTCCAAAGTCATTATCGGCGAGGCCGATTGGGTCTCCACCGACCGTGCCGCCGTGCGCCGCGCGCTGATTCTGAAAACCGCAGCGCTGTCCTTCATCGGCCTGGTTTCGATTGGGCTCATCGCGGTCTGGGTGACCAGCTACAAGCGCAATTCTGATTTGATCGAGCAGAGTCTGCAGGCGGATGCCGAATATGCAGCGGCTGGCTCGCCCCTGATCAAACAGACGCTGATCGCTGACCATGATCTCGACAAGGTGCTGCCGCTGCTCTATCGGCTTCGCAACGCGCCGGCTGGCTATGGATCGCGCGTTGAGCCCGTACCATTGTCGGCCCGCTACGGGCTCAGCCAACACACCCGGCTGCTATCGCCCTCGAAGGCCGCCTATCATACGGCGCTTGAACGGATGTTCCGGCCGCGCCTGCTGTATCGGCTTGAGGAGCAGCTCAATGCGCGCATCGAGGAGCCTGCCTTCGTCTACGAGGCGCTGAAGGTCTACCTGATGCTCGGCGGCCTGCAGTCACCAGACCGCGAGCTGATCCGCTCTTGGATGCAACGCGACTGGGCGGACAATCTCTATCCTGGCGCGACCAACGCCGAAGGGCGGCGTCTGCTCGATGAGAACCTTATGGCGATGTTCGACCTCGAGACCGAGCAGCCACCGCTGGTCGGACTCGATGGCCGGCTGATCAAGCAGGCCCAGAACTCGTTGGCGCGCCTGAGCGTGTCGCAGCGCGCCTACGAGTTTCTGAAATCGGAGGCGCGCGCATCGACCGCGGGCGACTGGATCGTCAGCCGCCGCGGCGGTCCGGACGTAGCCATCGTGTTCGAAACTACGACGGGACAACCCTTGGACACCGTGCGGGTCCCCGAGTTCTTCACGTATAATGGCTTCCATCAAAAGTTCATCGCTCGACTGCCCGGGCTGTCGGAGCGCATGAAGCGGGAGCGGTGGGTCCTGGGCGATGCCGGCCAGCAGTCAGCCATCGATCAGCAGTATGATAGCTTGGCCGGCGATCTGCTCAACGTCTATTCGAACGAGTTTGTGACGACTTGGCGCACTGCACTCGGCAGCCTGCGGCTGAAGAAGCTGCTAGCCGATAAGCCGAAATACGAGGTGCTGAGGGCTCTTTCGGCACCGACCTCACCGATGCGGCAAATTCTCGAATCGGTGCGCGACGAGACGATGCTGACCAAGGAACGCCCGAAGCCGGCGAATGCTACGGCTCCTGCTGTGGCGCCCGCGGCGTCCGCGCCGGCACTATTCACGAATGTCCAGGATGGCCCGCCCGGAGCGGCGATCGAGGCGCAATTCAAACCCTACCATGCGGTGCTGGAAGGCGAGAGCACCCACCGCCCGATCGACTCGACCATCGCCAACCTGAACGACATTGCACAGAACCTGACGCTGATTGTCGAGAATCCGCAACTGACCGCGCAGGCGACAACCGCGCTTCAGACCCAGGTGGCAGCCCTGCGCAACAATGCCTCGCGCATGCCACCGCCGTTTTCCGACATGCTGCGAGCGGCCGCTGCTGAGTTCGAAGGGAGTATCGCCGCTTCGACCGCCGGACAGATCCTGCAGTCGTTGCGCGATCAGGTCACGCCGGTCTGCCAGCAGGCAGTGACCAACCGCTACCCGTTTGTGCGCGGCAGCAATCAGGAGGTGCCGCTCGCGGACTTCGCCAAACTTTTCAGTCCAAACGGCATTATGGACAAGTTCTTCGCTCAGTTCCTTTCGCCGTACGCCGACACGTCGCGACCCGAGTGGGTCTGGCGAAAGGAGAGCCCCGTTGGCCGGTCGTTTTCACCCGACACGCTGAAACAGTTCCAGAATGCGGCCTATATCCGCGATGCCTTCTTCCAGACAGGCGGCGGTGTGCCGGCGGTATCGCTTGCGATCCGGCCGCCCGGCGCAGCCGGCCCCGGCGTTACCATCAAGACGGAGATCGGTGGCACCACGATTACGAGTCCGACCACTCCCGGGCCGGCCACTTCTTCCATGTTCGGCGCGCCTCAACCTCCGCCATCACCGCCACAAAGCAATGCACCGACCACCGTGCTCTGGCCGGGCCCATCGCCGCGCACCGCGATTTCAGTCAGCAACGACTCCGGCCCGCCATCCGTGCTTGAGCGCAACGGCCCATGGTCGCTGTTCCGGATGCTGGAGGCCGGTTCGCTGGTTGCGAAGGCGGAAACCGCCAGCGCGACCTTCATCGTCGCCGGGCGCGAGCTCAACTATCAGATTTCGACGGGCTCGATGCGCAATCCGCTGAACCTGACGGTGCTCCGCGAGTTTCGTTGCCCAAGTGGAATATGACCATGCGTTGCGGGCTGTTCGGCAAGATCGGCGCGAAGCGCGATTTCATCGCGATCGCGACGCCGCGCAGTTTCCTGGAAATCTGGGAGCCATGGGTGCAGGCCGCGCTGTCGGCAAGCCGGCATCAGCTCGGCTCGAACTGGCAGCGGGCCTTCCTGACCGCGCCAGTTTGGCGGTTCTGGCTCGGCGACGCAATCTGCGGCAGCACTGTCATGGGTGCAATGATGCCCTCGCTCGACGGGGTGGGGCGGTATTATCCATTGACGCTTCACGCGGTGATGGATGCCGGCGCTTTGCTGCCGCCGCCAAGCATCGACCCGCAGGACGCATGGTTTGGACAAGCCGAGACGTTCCTGCTCTCGACCCTGGATCGAGCTGCGACCTATGAGCAGATCTCCGATGCGCTGGATCGGCTCGCGGTGCCGCAGCTGCAGGCGCCCGGCGCTGAGGGGCCGCCAATCGTGTCGTCGGGCACGGCGACGTTGGGAATGGTTTCAGCGGCCGATACGTTCGCTGAGTCTTTTGGTGCACTTTGCACTGCGAATCCACAGGTCTATGCCGCGGCAAGTTTCTGGTGGACCGCCGGAGGCGAAGGCTTCCCATCAATAGCGCTCTGCTGCCGCGGATTACCGGATCCTTTTCACTATTCCACCCTGCTGACCGGCGATCTGGGCCGGGCGGCGTCCGGCACGGGGTGATCGCGATGGTCCACATCCCGTCTCTGTTCGATGTTGGCAGCGTCACGCATATCGGGCGGGTGCGGACGCGGAACGAGGATTCGTGCCTGGTGCGGACCGACGTCGGCCTGTGGGCGGTCGCCGACGGTATGGGCGGCCATGAGGCTGGCGATCTTGCCAGTCGCATTGTAGTCGAGTCGCTCGACGCGATCGGTGCGCCAGCCTCCGCCGTTGACCTGCTGGCGCAGTGCGAGGAACGGCTGTTCAGTGCGAACCAGCAGATCTTGGCTCTCAGCCGTGCGTTGGATGGAGCCACCGTCGGCACCACGGCGGCAGTTCTGCTCGTGCGCGACGGCTACTATGCCTGCATATGGGCGGGCGACAGCCGCGTCTACCGGATCAACCATGGCAGCATTAGCCAGGTGTCGCACGATCATAGCGAGTTGGAGGAATTGATCGCAGGCGGCTCGATATCGCGCGAGGAAGTCAAGGATTGGCCGAACAGCGCCATCACCCGGGCCGTCGGCGTTGCTGCTGATCCGGAGTTCGAGGTGGTGACCGGTCCGGTTGAGCCGGAAGACATCTTCGTGATCTGCAGTGACGGTCTGACCAGGCACCTGCAGGACGAAGAGATCTTGCAGCACGTGGCCACGCGCCGTGCCCAGGCGGCCTGCGATGACATGCTCGCACTGGCCCTCGATCGCGGAGGGTTCGACAATGTGACGATCGTGATCGTGCGGCTGCTGACGCTGCGGTCCTCGGAGCCGACGAGATCGCCGCTCGATCCGGAGCCGCAACCATGACTCCGAATGATCCCATCCGATCGTCCTACCGCGGTGTGCCGCCCGGCACGCGGTTAAATGGTATCTATGAGATCGAAGCGATGATCGGGGCAGGCGGCATGGGCGAGGTCTACAAGTGCCGCGAGATCCAGACCGGAGCGCCGGTTGCGGTGAAAATGCTGCTGCCTGACATGGTCGACAACGAGGCGGCGCTCGGGCTGTTCCGTCGAGAGGCCGCGGCGCTCCACAATCTTCCGCATGACGCGATCGTTCGCTACTTCCTGTTCACTGTGGAGCCGGTGCTGCAGCGGCCGTATCTCGCGATGGAGTTCGTGAACGGCCGCTCGCTCTCGAACATGCTCGACGAAGGGCCACTGAGTTTCGAGGCACTGCTTAAGCTGATGCATCGGGTCGGATCGGGACTGCAAGCCGCCCACGAGCATGGCATCATCCACCGCGACGTCTCTCCGGACAACATCATCGTGCCGCTCGACGATGTGAGGCGGGCGAAGATCATCGACTTCGGCATCGCCCGGTCGACCCAGTTGGGTGACAAGACCATCATCGGCTCGGGCTTCGCCGGCAAGGACAACTACGCGTCGCCGGAGCAGGTAGGGTTGTACGGCAACGATGTCACCGCGAAGTCCGACGTCTACAGCCTGGGCCTCGTGCTGTTCCATGCGTTGACCGGACAGAAGCTCGACATGGGCGGCAGCCAGTTTCAATTGGTGGAGAAACGCCGGCGTGTGCCCGATCTCGGTGCGGTGGACCTGCGGATCCGGCCTCTGCTGGAGCGGATGCTGCAACCTGATCCGGCCTTGCGTCCGACCATGGCGGAGGTTGCCAACTGGACGCCGACCGCTCCGGTTCAGGCGTCCGCCACGCCCTTGTACGGCTTCGATCCGCTGGCGCGGCCGGAAACCGGGCCGTCGGCGCTGCGGGACAGGACAGACAGGACACCATCAACCGCGCAGCGGCCACACAGCCTCTGGCTGGGAGCAGGCGTGGCGGGGCTGCTGCTCCTGCTGGGCGGTGGATATGCCTTCTACAAATTGGTCTGGTCGGCGCCGGGTGTGGCGGCTTTGCCGCCACCTCCGAAGCTCGCCGGGACAATGACACCACAGAGGATCGAGCCCGCTCCGCCACAGCCCGGCAGCCAGGAGCCGCCAAAGCTGCCGTCACAGCCGACGGTGACGCCGTCTCCGGCACTCGATGCGCCAGGGCGAGCGGAGCGCATCCGCAGATATGTGGCCCAATATGCCGGTGGCGACTGCTTCTTCATCCTGCCGGTTGCAGTGAGCCCAAGCGCCGCCGTGATCGAGGGCTTCGGCGCCTCGACCGCCCCGTTCGACACCTTCGACAAGGCGTTTCGGCGGGAGCAGGGATTCGAGGCTTCCGTCGGCGTGAGGCAGGTGACCCAAGCGCAATGTCCGGCCGTCAAGTTTTTGAGTCAGGTCGGGAGCGATCAGGCGCGAGCGCCGCGCATCAACCTGTCAGCGACAGAGCTGAAAGCCGGCGAAACCCTGACCGGCACCATTGAGAACTTCGCCAACCGCGTGGTGGAACTGCTCATGGTATCGGATCGCGGCGAGGTCCAGAGCCTGTCCTATCTTCTAAAGCCGGGCACTGACTCGCTTTCGTTTACTCTCCCGACGGCGCGCGCGACCGGCCCGCAACTGTTGTTGGTCGTGGCGGCCCCGCGAGTTCTTGACTCGTTGCGCCAGCCGAGACCTATGGCTGCCGACACGTTCTTCCTGCAGGCGCTGAGCGAGGCTCAGCGCGGCAACACGACGATTACCGCGGCTGCACGCTATGTGTTGCTCACGAACTGAGCTGTTTGCTCAGAACCTACCGATCATCAGGATCTTCAGGTCGGCATCCGGCTTGAAGTCGCTTGCCTTATATTCAAGCGAATTGCCGGTGGAGGACGCGCTGAGCCGTCCCGGACAGAAGCTGACCAGATGATCGCTGTTGCCTGGATCGATGGCCAGCCTAAATGACCGGATCGGCCCGGCCCAATTCGCGCCGGTCTTGAGTATGTACGAGATACGCCGCTCCTGCAGCTTCGCGTCGTTGGTCTCGCTCTTGCCAGCGCGCTTGTCCAGCTCGGCGAGGAATGCATCCGTGATGCAATACTCCTTCCGGTAGCGCTCGACCTCCGGAGCGAGTGCGCTACTGTGGCGCAGACTCGAGCGCAGGATGGTGTCGGGGCTGGACCCGACGCTCGGGCGATACTGATGTTCGACAACGACTGTGCGCGTCGGCGGAAACACCTGCTGGCGCACCGCCGACGTCTTGGTTACCCAGCCTGGAGCATATTGCTGGCGACCGTTGTCGCTCATACCAGCAGGCATCAGAAGACCGTCGTCCACGAGCCGCGTTCCGGTCGCCGCCGGAAGGTCGGTCATCCGCATCTCGCGGCCACCGATCGGCAGCAGCGGCAGCTTGAGCTGATTGAGCAGGGCCGTGACGTCCTTGCTGCCAACCATGGCGCGCTGATGAATGGTCAGCTGCACCGGGCTGCCGTCGATCTTGGTCTCGAAGTCGACGAAGTTGAGCGGGTCGCTCGATGGCAGTGCAACGTTCTCAGCCTCCGACAGGTCGATATCGGGCAGCGGAAAGGCAACAGTGAGCGTGACCGGTTTGGTGGTGGTATTGGCGAATTGGTAGCGAACGCTGATCCTGTCGAGCGCGATATGAAGGTCCTCGCTCTGCATCGCCACGTCATTGGTACGAACGAACTGGAGCCCGCCGATCGACAATTCTGCAGCTGAGTCGTTGGCCTGCGCCGGCCAACCGGTCGCAGCCAACAGCGCGACCATCAAAGCCCCCGACCGGAACCGTGGCAGGGTTGACGGTCCCATCACCATGATATCCTCCATTCAACGTCGCCGGCTCCGGCGAAGGTCAGTCGATCGCCCGATAAAGATCGCCCCACTCAGACTTCCAGATACCGTCTGGGTCGCAGACCACAATCGCGACCTTCATGTCGTTGGCAAGCCGGACGGCGCCGCGAAAGGCGTCCTGGGCGGGCAACTGACCGCTGACCTGGTCCGTGGTCAGCCGACCCCCACTGGCCGTGGCTGGGAACACGATCGATCCGGAATTGCCACCATTGTCGCGCTTCAGGATCAGAGTGATCGCGTCAGGCTGAATTTCGTTGACCTGCTCAAATCTGTTTCTAGCCATGATTTTGCATCGCAAGATGAGGAGGTTCGAACAATCACCGTCCAGTGATAGAATTGAACGCGATTGAGATGGCTTGCCACTAATTGATGCGCCGCACTGACGCAGTCTTGGATTGGTCGATCCGACGCGGCAAACGGTTCGGGGACATTGAGGCGAAGATGCTTCGTCGAACTAGGTGGATCTGGATATTCGTTTTCGGCGTAGCCAGTCTCGCCACCGGGGCGTATGCCGACGATACAGTTGTGCGAAGCTTTGCCGGCGGTTCAGCTGCCTCCATGGTTGGGATCGTTCCCGCCAGCGAGGACGTCGAGCTGGCAGGCCCGCAGGCGCTCGGCACCGACGGGCGGGGCAACCTGTTCATGCTCGATCAAGTCAACGGACGCATTCTCCAGTTCGATCCCAAACAATCGAGTGTCGATCCTGACATCCTCAAGATGCCGAACGACGTCCAGCCGACCGACCTCGTTGTGCGCAATGACGACATCATGGTTTGGGACGGCGGCGTGCGCACGTTGAGGGCGGCGCCGGGTCAGTCTACGCGCGGTCTCGGTGGAGACGTGATCCAGCTCGAGGAGGTCTCGACCCGTGGCACTGACGACCAGGTCGCCGCCTCGGCCTTCGCCCAGATGGGGTCGCAGCTGCCCAGCAGCGCAACCGACCTGCTCGACAAGAACACCCGCGCGGCCATCATCCGGACGACGCGGCAGCCCGACCGGCAGTACATTGCTTCCCGCGGTAAGGGATCGATCATCGCCGATATCATTCCAGATAAGAGCAATGCCAGCGTACGGATTGAGATCCAAACCATGGTCACCAACGAGACCATTGGCCAGCTCAGCCTGCGCGTGCGCAACCAGCTTGGCACAGTGGAGTTTCTCGAGATCGACAACAGCGACCGCTTCTATGTGTTGGCCGAGGACATTCCGACGTCGGCGAAGAACGCTTCCACATTCGTCGCACGCTATGCCGCGAACGGGCGCCTCGAAGGAATCTACGAGCTACCTCTGGAGAATACGCCGCTCACCAGGCGGTTCGTCACGGTTTCCGGCGATGGCGAGGTCTATTTTCTGCGTACCAAGACGGACGGCGTCGATGTGGTGGGTGTCGGCTTCCGCCCCTTGGGCAAGGTATCGGTGATCGACGCGCGACCGTCGCCGAACGCGGCCGGCGCGCCGGCGCGGCAGCCCGACACCAAGTTCGACGCGATAACCGCCGTGCGTCCGTCCAATCGCCAGCAGGCGATCGAGACAGCGTTTGCATTCGAGGGCATCCAGTGGAAGCTGACCCCCGCGAACTATGGCAGCGATCCCGACACTCAATGCAGTGGCTTCGAGCGCGTTCGCCGGCCTTGGTATCTCCAAGGCAAGGTAAATCAGGAAGTGCGTGGTGTGCCCTATTGCTGGGGCTGCCACGGCTCGCTCGCGAACTTCAGGCAGCGGATTGAGAGCGGAGCGCTGGCTGGCAATGTCTGCACCCGCAATGCGCCGCGGCCGGACGTGGCCGGTGTTGATTGTTCTGCATTCGTCAGCGCCGCATGGGGCCTCTCCGTACACTACACGACGGCCGCGATCCCCTCGATCGCGGGGCCTGTGGCAAACCCTTGGGACCTGAAGCCGGGCGACGCGCTGAACAAGCCAGGCTCCCACGTCATGTTGTTCCTGCGGTTCACTCCCGATCGCAAAGCGGAGGTGATGGAATCCTCGACTGGTGGCTGCAACGGGCGTGTCTGCCGCAACGTCTATCCGTTGGCGAGCCTGCTCGCGCGCGGCTACGCTCCAGTCCGCTTTCGCGCTTTCGCAGATGATCAGACGACCGTTTCAGCAAATGCCTATCAGGAAACCGATGCGCGGACGGGCCGCAGCTCCGCAAATAAGAGGCGATGAACCGCGCGTCTTGTTGGCGTTACAGATGGGTATGGAATACTGCTCGCAGGCTGCTCCAGGCACGTGGATGGCATGCCGCCGGCGCCACCGGCGTGTTTTGGGGGTAGACCTTGATGAGCTGAAGGTGGATCACGATGCGAAGGCCCAGAGGACTTGAGCACAAGATCGGGCGGTTCTGCGCCGCTATTTTGCTCGCGACATTGATCGGACTGCCACTTCCGCGCGCGCATGCTGCAAGAGGACTCTCGATCAGCAATCCAGACGGGGGGGCCGTGCGTGCACTCGTGATCGGGATCGACGATTATCAGCATGTGCGCAAGCTGAAGGGCGCGGTAGCCGACGCCGATGACGTTGTGTCGAGCTTGAGGACGATGGGAGTCGGTGATGTCACCGAACTCACCAACGCCCAGGCCGACAGGGAAACCATCTTGCGTGAGATCAGCGCACTGGTGCAGCGGACAAAGAACAATGACCTGATTTTCCTGTCAATCGCCGGTCATGGCACGCAAGAGCCGGAGCGCGTCAAGGGTTCGGAACCGGACGGGATGGAGAATGTGTTCCTGCTTCCTGGCTTCGAAACCACGCCGGCCGGGTCTGTTCAGAGAATTCTGGGTGGCGAATTCAATCATTTCATCCGGCAGTTTGAGCTGCGTGGGGCGAAGGTGATTTTCGTAGTGGATACCTGCCATGGTGGCGGCATGGTGCGCGATATCGATCCACGTGCCGCGGAGATGAGCTTTCGTCAGGTGCCGCGCTATACGCTCCTGGTCGATGAACTGAAGCCGGTATCAGACAGCGATGATCCGAAGTCCGAACTCGACCTCGATCACACTGCGTTCATCGCTGCGGTTGATCGTTACACCAAGGCGCCGGAAGTGCGAATCCCCGGGATCGATGGCCTGCGCGGGGCTCTAAGCTATGCAATCGCACGGGCAGTGGAAGGCAGCGCGGACATCAACCATGATGGGAAGGTGACGCTCAAGGAACTCTTCAGCAATGTTCGGCAGGTGGTCTATCAGCTGTCAGACCAGCGGCAGAATGTCGTGACGATATCATCGCCGGCGCAAACACCGGAGACCGACGTCGCCTTTGAATTGACGCGCGGTGTGGTGCTGATCCAGGGGCCGACCGCGAGAGCAGCCTCAGGTCAGTCCGGAGCAGCGGCGCCTGCCGAGGGACAGGCACCTGCGCCGCCTGTCACGGCGACGGCGCCGACCGCTCCGGCCAGCGCCGCGCCGACGGCGCTCCGCCTCGCGGCGCCGATCCGTCTGGCAGCGCTTGACGGCAAGATGAGCTATTTCGCGAGCGTGAAGCCGCAGGATGTTACGGTGCAGGCCGTTCAGCCGACGGACAATCCCGACCTGATCTGGGATCCTGTGTCCCACGACGTCATCGCCTGGGGTGATGTGGTCGCCTATGGGGTGGACGTCGCCAACTTGCCGACGGTCGTTGATCGGGCCGCAGCAATTCGTGAACTCAAGCGCATGGCGACACGGTCGCCGCAGATCATGCGAATGTGGCCGGACGATCGACAGCAGCGCAGCGGACAGACCGTCGAAGTTGACCTGTCGGACGTAGCCTCAAGGGCGGTGCTGCTGTTCAATGTGTCCGGCGATGGTACGATCCAGATGCTGTATCCGGTGGGCTCCGATGCGTCGCTCGCCCGATCGACGAATCTGCGACTGCCGCTGAAAGTGCAGGAGCCGTTCGGTGCGGAGCAGATCGTTGCGGTAACCTCACAGCAACGCATGGTGGATTTAGAGACGGTCCTGACGCAGCTCAACCGGCGTCGCGCCTCAGGTCAGCTGATCAAGGGCCTTGAGCATTATTTGCCTGCGGACGCGCGCATCGCGTCCATCAGTTTCTTTAGCGTTCCCTGACGTTTTGGGAAGCCGGCCATGCCGCCACCGGAGCCCATCCGCCGCGAGCGACCATGGCGAACATTCGTGCTGTTGCTGGCGGGAAGCGGGACCGCCCTGGCAGCACCGCTGCCATCGGCATCGCCAGATCCAAGCACGATGAATGCGCCGTGGCTTCGGCGCGTACAGACCGCCCCTGGGCAGACCAACGGCGCAAGCCTGTCCTTGCAGATATTGCCAGGCGAGACCGTTGCCGTCGGCAGCAAGGTGTCGTTTGGTGTGACGACCAGAAAGGCGGGATACCTCATTCTAGTGGATGTTGATGCCGAAGGACGGATGTCCCAGATCTTTCCGACTCCCGAACTGTTGGCACAGTCGGGCGAACGCGACATCAATTTCGTCAAGCCCGGTGTCGAGTTCGTTGTTCCAACCCCGGCGGCACGGCAACGTGGCTTTGAGTATGTTGTTGCTCCGCCGAGCGGGTCCGCTGTGATTGTTGCGATCCTGAGCGAGCGGCGCGTGCAATTGCTCGATTTACCCGACTTGGCGCGCAAGCCGCAAAGCCAGTCCGACGCGTTGAGTTACCTATCGGCTTGGACCAGTGAGTTACGCGTGCCGGACGTCGGCAGTGGAAGGCTGATGTCGAACAGCTGGTCGTTCGACGCCAAATCGTATTCCATCAGGTGATCAAGGCCCGTTAGAGCCAGGTCACGTACGCGAACCTGTTTCGAAACACCACCATCACGGCCGGCGGCCGGTTGCCTCAGAACCTGAACCCGAGCGTGAGAGTGCCAGATGATTCCATCTTGCCGTCAGCCGAACAACTCCCGTTAAGCGCAATCTTCACGCGTCCGAACCGCGCGACGTCGACACTGACTCCGACGCGAGAGAAATCGTTCGGCGAACTCGGGATGACAAAATTGACGTTATCGAGCGCCCAGAACGGCAGCTTACCCTGCAAGTCGGTCTTCCAGAGCAATTCAACGAAGATATGTCGCAGGGCATCGGGATCGACGATGATGGTGCCCTTGGCATCCGTGACCACGAATCCCATCTCGTCGATGTGGAAGTTGCAAATCCGCTTTGATACGGCGCAATGCACCGAGGTGAGATCAGGCAGGTTCTGGGAATCACCGAACCGCGCGGAAGCCTTGGGATCCATCGCTGGGGTCCGCGAGTCGCCGGTTGCACTGGGTCTTTCCGCCGCAAAGGTCTGCCAGATTTGCCGAAAGCCGATGCCATCGGTGGCCAGGAATGAGGCCATCCCAAAGAAATGGCCTCGGCCAGATTTCTCTCCGCGAAAGAAGACATTGTTGCCGCCGGGATATTTCAGGTTGGTGAGTACATCCAGCAGGCGCTTGTGGTCCTGGGCGACGAAATTGATGCCGTCGAGTACGAGCCGCCCCGCTTCCAGATGCGGGCCGATGTGGTTATTGAGATCGACGCCAAGGCCCTCCATTCGCCGGTAGATCGTCTTGAAGACATCGGAGTCTTTCGCGGTGACGATTCGGGCGCGCCGCAGGACATCGAGACGTCGCGCGTTGTCTTCTTCCAGAATGTAGATACGGCACAAGCCGGGCCGATCGATCGCAATGTCGAGGTGCACGTGCGGAGGTTTGCCGGTCTGCGTGAATCCGACGCTCTTGACGCCGGCTTTGAGCCACGGATCATAGCCCGGCATGTCGATCTGATCGGATCCCAGCCGCGGGGCCTTTCCGGCGGCGTCCAGCAACTGCCGCCAGTTATCGCACATGAAATCAAAGCCGAGTGGATTCCAGTACGGCACGAGGTCGTGGATCTTGTAGAAGCCGTAGAGCTGAATTCCGGCCTCGCGGAGTTCCAGCGCAACCTTGTTCATGTCCGCACGCATCGCGGAGCGGTCTTGGGCCGTACTTCCGGCCCTCGGCGCGGTGTTTGGGTTGAAAGGTCCTTCCGTCATGTCCGCGAAGTCCTCCTCGCACCCGCAAGCAAGACTAGCATCCGATCGGGTGATCGGCTAGTTGGCGCCCGCCACTGAGTGCATCCAGGCAATGCTACAGCTTGCTCAGCCGACTGAAGAAGCCGCCCCGAGCGATCATGTAATGAATGTCCTTCGGAAAGGGAAACGCATCTCGAACGTTGGAAATTGCCTGTCGGAGGAATTCTCCGTGCTGAGGCTTCGGTTTGTGCGTCAATGGAGCATTGTCGGCGACCTGCGGAATCATGAATTGATCCACGAAAGCCGGGTCCAGATCGTTGACCCTGACCAACTGGCCAAAAGCTGGAAATACGTCGTAGTGACCCAAGCTCACGTTGAGATTCTTGAGCGCAGGGCGCTGGGACTGAGTTCTGTCGCCCTCGGTCGTC
The DNA here is from genome assembly GCF_029714405.1 of Bradyrhizobium sp. CB82. Taxonomy (NCBI): domain Bacteria; kingdom Pseudomonadati; phylum Pseudomonadota; class Alphaproteobacteria; order Hyphomicrobiales; family Nitrobacteraceae; genus Bradyrhizobium; species Bradyrhizobium sp. CB82. Next base: position 3,975,050 of record NZ_CP121650.1, read on the forward strand.
GCCAGCCCACGTCCCATCAGGTCCAACTTCACCGACTGCGGGAGTGTTGACGGACCATAGATAATCTCCAGCGAACATCCGTTCTGTCCCGACAACCATTGATACCAGAATGTAGCGTCGTCAGGCTGCGCTTTCGCCCCGTAAAGGCAGTCAAAGCCCCAACATGCCCTGAGGTTCGACTGATATTTTCCCAAGCTGCCGACAAGATTGCGCATGGCGTTCCCGCCGCCAGAATGGCATGCGATGATCAGCTTGCCGATTTGGAGCAGAGGAGGAGAGCTCGAGACAGAACCCAGGAACTTTGCAAGTCCCGCAAGAACCTCCTCGAGGTAGCGTTCGCCCCAGTTTGGGGTCGCCAGGTCCTTCACGCTGTAATTTCCGGCAAAGCTTTCGCCAACGGCATATTCGTAACCGAGGAATGGCGCGATCAGCACCACGTCCTTACCCGAATCCCGAACTTGTTCACGCAATCGCGCAGGATCGTTGTGGAATAGGAATTCATGATCTTTGACATAGAATCCGTGCAGCCAGATCACGAGGTCGAGCTTGGTGGCCGAAGTTATGTGCTTCGGCGGAAGGTAGACCGCGGTTGGCTTCATGCAAGGCGCGGTTCGCTTCGTGAACAATGTCACCCCTGGGAAGGTGCCAATATCCTTCTGCTCCAGCTCACATGGCACGCAGGTCGCTCCGCTTCGGCCAGGGGCTCGCTCGACACGCTCATGATACCAAATCAACGGCCTGCGACGACGCTGTCCAGGTCCCGCCGCGCTAGTTGCAGACCTCGGCATTGGGATCGGCGCCGTAACCGCCTCCGCCGCGGTATTCGAGATGGCAGCCGCGCTTCACGGGACGGCATGTCAGGTCGTTGCAGTAGATCTGCCCTGCTGCGCCCGAGGCGCTGCGCCTCGAATTATCCGCCTGCGGCTTCGGGCTCGCCGGTCGTCGCGGAACGTCCGCTGTGGGCTCCGGCTCACGGGCAGCACGATCTGCACGCGACGGGCGGTCGTCCATATTGCGCTTTGCAACCGGCTTCTTCCCGCGCCGCTTCTCGCATTCATTGTCGTCGTTGAGGAACGAGCCCTCGGCACAGGTGATTTTGCTGCACTGGTCGCCGTCGGGCCGGTAGCCGTGGTCACAGATCAGCGGGCAAACTCGCGACGGCCTGAGCTTGATCGCGTCAAGCGCATCGAGACTTGCGAGCTTGGCGTCCAATTTGGTTCCCGCGTGCCGGTTGAAGAGTGCCAGTGAGCGCTGCGAAGCCGCATTCCATTTGCCATCGACGGCCCCGGTGAAACAGCCAACGCGACTCAATTCGTTCTGTACCGACTTGACGAGATCGGTCTGGGGTGGCTCGGTGCTCAGGGCGGCGATCTTCGCGCCCTTCTCGTCCTCAGCGGGCGTAGCGCCTGCAGGATTGTTTGAGGCTGCATTCTGAGCGGCAAGCTTATTCCCCGATGCGATGCCGGCTGCCGAGCTTTCGGATTCCCTGCGCTTCCTCTCCGCCTCGACTGCTTGCTCCTGCGCCGCCTGTTTTGTCCTTTCGGCAGCAATGCGGGCCTCTTCCGCAGCCTTCAAATCCGCAGCCGCCTTCTCCTGGTCGGCGCGCTGCGCCCCATCCGAGGCAAGCCGAGCTCGCTGCTGTTCGGCCTGCCGTGCCTTCTCGGTCGCTGCAACGCGTGCGTCCTCCGCGTCGATTTGGGCAAGCTGAAGCTTGGCCAGGCTAGCGTAGAATCCATCCGGATGCTGGGCGAGGAAAGCGCTCAAGGCGGCCTTGTTGCCGAGCTGCAACGCTAGCTCGTAGTCACGACGGACCTCCGACTGCGGGTTAGCTGGCGGCGCTGTTTCCGCCGCTTTGGGGGCAGGCACCAGCGCAAAATCTTCGCCGCCAAGCGAGCCGTAGACGTAAGGCTCCTGTCGATTGCCCGTGGCCTGCAAAACATCGTCGCGGACAAAGCCGAAGGCCCTGCGCAAGTCGAGCCCAGGCTTTGCAATGTACTTGATCAAGGCCGTCGCGTATGGACTGTTCTTGCTGTTGCCGTCGAGCGCTGTCAATCCAGCCTTAGCGGCAAATGCGATCAGCGTATTGGATACTGTGGGTTCGACCCGGGCCAACCCGCGGCTGATCGATCTCGAGGCGATCGTTCGTTTCATCGAGTCGGCAAAAGGATTGTTACGGCAGGCGTCGACGATCACGACCCGTAGCTGCCTCGCCGGCTCGATTGCCAGCAAGACACGGTCGAGCGAGAACGCCTCGTCATAGATATCTGTGTCGCGTTCAAGTCTGGCGTCTGTCGGGATCAGATAGTTTGTGCCATCGATCTCGATCCCATGACCTGCATAGTAAACCAGGGCGATGTCGGCATCGCGGGCCTGATCGGCGAAATCTCTCAGTGCCCGCCGCATGTCGGTGAAGGAAAGGTTGAGCCTTGAGTCAACCACATCGAATCCTGCGCCTTTTAACGTCGCAGCGATGGCCGCAGCGTCGTTGGCCGGGTTTGGAAGCAGCGGTGCGTTTTGATAACTGGAATTGCCGAGCACCAGAGCCACGCGTTTCGTCGCCCAGGCTGGCTGAGAAACGAGGAATAGCGAAGCAGCAAGAAGAACAAAAAATCTGAGGTGCGTGTACAAGCTCATGGCGCAACGTCCAGCATCTGCCCCGAAGAGGGATAGCGTCAACGAAGATGGCCGCGCAAAATCCCACCGCACGCTACTGGCGGCCGCTTATCTCCGTACAGTAACCCCGATCCATTCCTGATGTTGTCGTTCTGTGAAGTGAAGACGTTCAAGAAAGCACGGAAGATTGTAGAGGCCAAAAGCGTTGCTCGGTTCGCATGAGGATAACCGCGTCTATTGGCGGTTTGTTGCGATGCGAGATGGTCCTTGCTCGTCGGTGCCGCTGAAGCGGTGTGCGCGCGATTCCGCTGAGCGATCGACGGGGCATGGCGAAATAGTATCGTGATTTCAGAAGCTTAGTTCGGGGAATTGCTGTCCATCGTCATTTGCTGTGCGCCGCCCGCCTGACACGCACAACAGTCGGTCGGTGACGAATTCTGGTGCGTTCCTGAAAACGCGTGGCTAGTGCGTTGCCGCGTGAAGGAAAGGCATGGCGGCTGTCGAGAGACTCCCATCTATCTTTCCTGCCAATTGTCTACAGCACTGATTTGGAATCTTCCAAGCACCTTTGGAATTTGTCCAAACAAGGTGTCAACTGACTCGAGTGGTCGACGGTGCCAATGTCCACGGTACCGGCGAAGTAATCGCTCTCACCGATCACCGTTGCGAGAGATGTGATGCAGCACACATCAGGAACTCGGATGAGGCGCTATTCAGGCCTTCCGCTCCCGAAAATCAACCGAGAGTCTCATGAAGCGCCTGACAATTTGTGGACTGATTGCCGTTGCGTCGCTCGTTGCCGCAACGACTATCTTGCGATCACACACGTGGCCAGTTGTCTGGACAACCGGAGCGGCCCGTTTCGCCGGCGTGCAAGAGCACCAAACCGGATCGCAGGCGGACAAACTTCCGGTTCAAGACTTCGATGATCGATCGTTGGTGTTTCCCCGCGAAAAATGAGGGCCCCACACGCGGGGCAATAGGCCGCCGTCAGGCACCGGGCGCGCCAACAACGGCATCCTTGAACCGTCAAGGGCCCATGAAATTGGTGAGACCGGGTTGCATGCCGGTTAGGCTGCCGGATAGTCCCAGGAACTGGAGCGTTGCACCGAGCCGGTCGACTTCCAGAATCGCCAGCAGCAGGGCCAGCACGACCGCGATGAAGATGAGCAGGGGAGACGCTTCCTGGTTGGTCCGACTAGGAAGATGCGATAGCCAGGTGTGAAGCCGTCGCGATAACACCTGCAAATACGCTTTCGGTCGTATGTAATGGCTGGCCCCAGCTTTGAGGTCCTAAGTGGAGCTTAGGCCCCCGTGCTGCGGTGCTCAAGACGCTGCTCGTCGCACTGTGGAACGGAACATACAGGGCCATCGTTTTGGCTGCGCAGCAAAATTCAAGCAGAATGGGATGGTCGATCCCGCCTCATAATCGCCTGGACGGTGAATGAACCTAGGTTTGCGTCTCTCCGTTGTGCTCCTCATGGCTGCGCCGCTAGCCGGGCCCGTGCATGCGCAATTGATCGGGCATGGTGGCCCCGTGCGGGCGGTCGCCGTCTCGGTGGACGGTAAGACGGTGCTGTCGGGAAGCTTCGACACCGCGGCGATCCGATGGTCGCTGGCAACTGAATCCGCCGAGCAGGTGTTGCGCTTGCATGCGGATGCGGTGAATGCGGTCGTGTTCCTGGGCGAGACAAGAATGGCAACGGCCGGCGCGGACGGACGCATCGCGATCTGGACCGCTGGCCGACAGCAACCTGACCGAGTCTTCGAAGGTCATACGGGGCCTATCGTCGCGCTCGCTGTCTCGCCGGATGCGTCGACACTCGCGTCGGCCTCGTGGGACCGCACCGTGCGGCTGTGGTCCCTATCGGACGGCACGTCGCGCGTGCTGGAAGGGCATTCGCAAAACGTCAACGGCGTGGCGTTCATGCCGGACGGACAATCGCTCGTGAGCGTGGGCTACGACCTAACGGCGCGGATCTGGCGTTTGGCGGACGGCACGTCCGAGATTGCCACGTTCCCTGCGCCATTGAACGCAGTGGCGATTGCGCCGGATGGCGAGATCGTCACGGGCGCGGCGGACGGAAAGTTGCGCATGATGGCCGCCGATGGCAAGGAAAGCGGCAACGTCGTGGCCGACGCCACGCCAATCGTTGCCCTTGCGATCTCGCATGACGGCGCGTTGATTGCCGCGGCCGGCATTGGCGGCAACGTGGCGATCATCGATCGTAAGGCGCGCAGCGTGTTGCGCACGCTCGTCGGACCCGGCAGGCCGGTCTGGTCCGTGGCGTTCCTGCCCGATGGCGGCGCGACGCTTCTGACCGGCGGCGCCGACGGCAAGATCAGTCGCTGGAATGCGCTGACAGGCGACGCCGTCGGCTCGAAGCTGTCGGGCACGCCAGCCGACCCGCTCGCCGCCTATGCCGGCGATCACGGCGCCGAAATCTTCAGGGCCTGCGTCGCCTGTCACACGTTGTCCGACAAGGAAACGCAGCGCGCGGGCCCGACGTTGGCGGGATTATACGGTCGGAAGATCGCGTCGTTGCCGGGCTATCGCTTTTCCGATGCACTCAAGACCATGGATATCGTCTGGACGCCCGAGACGGTTGCAAGACTGTTCGAGATTGGTCCGACTGCCTATACACCCGGCACCAAGATGCCGGAGCAGCGTATCGGTTCGCCGGAAGATCGCCACGCACTCACGGCGTTTCTGGCGCGCGTTACCGCGAAGTAGCCATTTGCGCGAATGCTATGCTCTTAGTTCTTGTGGTCACGTTGGCGCAAATAGTCATCGGTCGTCCGCGGCGGGGCCCTCTCGGGCACACCGGCGGACGGATCGAATTGCTGTTCGCTCATGACGATGACGCGGCAGTCGGCGCACATCCGCAAGGCGTCGAGGCGCTTGTCGCCAACCGGGTACATCCAATGCCGGCCCTCGAGCTTTGCCGCGATCCGGTCGATCGTGCTCTTGACGCCGAACGGCGTGCCGCAGCGGACGCACAGCGCGGGCTCTTCCTCCTTGATCACGACCGCGGGTGCGCGGGCCGCGCGGAAATCGATCTGCGGCCTGAGACTGATGACCTTTTCGGGACACGTGCTCTGGCACAGGCCGCATTGCACACAGGCGTCTTCGGCGAACTTGAGCACGGGCCGTTCGGGATCGTCGCGGAGCGCGCCGGTCGGGCACACCGAGACGCAGGACAGGCACAAGGTGCATCCATCCGTGTTGACGCTGATCGCGCCGACGGGCGCGCCTTGCGGCAGAGCAACCACGTCGACCGGCGTTGGCGCCAGGCGGTGTAATTCGCTCAAGGCAAATCGAAGCAGGTCGCGCCGCTTGCCGACGGTCTTGAAGGTTGCGGGCGTCTCGACCGCCGCAAGCATCTCGATCCCCCCCAGTTGCGCACCGAGCGCGTCGGGATCGTCGGTTTCGATCGTCGCGACGCGGCATCCGTCAAATCCAAGGCCGATAAGAATGGCTTCGGCCATGGCAATCGTCTGCGATAGCCCGGTCACCTCGTGCCGTGGTTTTTCACGCAGCAGGAACCGTACGGCGGATGCGCCATGGGCGAATGCGCCGATGACCGCTTCGAGCCCGACCTGCGTCAGCTCGTTGACGGCGAGGGGAAGTACGTTAGCCGGTAATCCGCCGCCATGACGGGCGAGCGCATGGATCAGTGGCGTGCCGTGCGGGCTGTCATGCAGCAACAGCACTGCATGAGCGCCGCCGGCCGCTCGATAGGCGAGCAACATGGCGCGAAGGATCTGCAGCTGAGTATCGGCTGGCGGCAGCGCGTAGGATGCAGCTCCTGTGGGGCAAGCAGCCGCGCATTGACCGCACCCTGCGCAGACTTCTGCGTTGACGGCCACATGGTCGCCGTCTGGCGTGATCGCACCGGTCGGGCAGAGATCGAGGCAGCGATGGCATCCGGTCAACTTCGAGCGCGAATGTGCGCACAGGCTGGGCGTGAAATCGACATATCTCGGCTTGTCGAAACTTCCGACGAGATCGCGAGCGGCGAGTACCGCACGCAGCACGGCTGCGGGATCTCTCGGATCCGCGCGGAGATAGCCGTCCCGCAGCTCGTGCGCGGCAAACAGCGGCGCCTCGCCGGAGAGGTCGAGCACGACATCGCAGCGCGAGGTCGCTCCGTTGCGCGGGGCTTCGAACACGAAGCGATCGCGCGACGACGGGCGGGGCTGCGCGTAGTCGTCGATCGTGAGCTCAAAGGCACCAAAATGTCCCCGCGTGTTGCGGATAGTGCCCTTCACGATCGGGAAGACTGTCGTCGCAGGCGGCGTGATGTCGGTCGGCTGCTTGAGCATCACCGTTACATCGAGGTGGCCTGCCAGGAGCCTGCCTGCTTCGATCGCCGCCTCATCGCGCCCATAGATCAGGATGATGCCGTCGCTCGACAGCGTGACCAGCGGATAGTCCGGTGCGGAGATCGTAGCGGCCGCAAGCAGCGCGGCCATCTTCGCGCCCGCATTAGCGCCCTCGCGCGACCAGCCCGCGGTTTCGCGGACGTTGACGAAGCTGATCCCAGCCGGGCGTTCGCCGGCCTCGTCGGTAAACTGCGCCGCCTGCTGCGTGCAGGCGACCGTCAGCGCGCCGTCCGCCTTTGCGGCACTGCGGAAATCGTCGAGTTCCGCACCGCAGAGATGACGAAAGGTTTTGATGTCACAGTTGGGGCATCCACGTCGGATCGCGGCCGTGTCGAGGCGCATCGTGTCTTCGCACGAGCAGATCAGGACGGTCTTTGCTGGTTGCTCCAGGTTGAGCCCTCCGTCAGTGCGGCGCGGAGGACGGACTCGCGCCGACCTATTGCCTCGTATAGATATTTCCAATCGGGAAGAAAAGGAATGTGGAGGCCGACTTGCCGTCGACGCCCGCCAGCCACGTTTCCCTGGCGGAACCCATCCATCTGCCGCCGCCGTTCACACTCGTCCGGTTGCGCGAGAGCGGAGATGCCTTTGCCCACGCTTGCCGCATTGCACCCGAGAGGGGTGCCGGCACGCTGGCCTATGTCGGGCGGTTCGATCTCGCCGAATTCGCCGTGGTGCTCGAGCCGGGCGAAGCCTTGAGCACGGCTAGGCGCGCCTTCTACGCCGGCATGGTCGCGCTCACCGACGCTCTTCGTGCCTATGCGCCGCCGAGCAAGACGGTTGCGATCGACTGGCCAGATGCGGTCCGGATTGACGGCGGCCTTGTCGGCGGCGGGCGGATGGGATGGCCATCGTCCGCGCGCGAGCACAAGCCGCCGGCATGGCTCGTGTTCGGTGCCATGATCCGGACCGTCACAATGACCGAGCAGGGGGCCGGTGTTCACCCGCTGGCGTCCGCGCTGGATGAGGAGGGGTTTGGCGAGGCGGGCGCAGCGCAAGTAACGGAAAGCTTTGCGCGGCACCTTATGCGGGCGATCGACAGTTGGCAGGTTGATGGCTTTGACGGCATCGCGCGCGATTATCTCAGTCGCTTGGCCCGCGAACGGGAAACCATTCTGCGGATCGACGATTGCGGCGATCTCCTCACGCGCCGCATCAACACTGATCGGGCTGGGCGGAGTGAGCTCGCTAAGGCGCTCGCCACGCCATCCTGGCTTGATCCGAAGCTTGGAGGGCCGCGCTTGTGAAGCTGCTACGGACCATCGCGCTCGATCCCTCAGACACCTTCGTGTTCGACTTTGCCGCCGGATCAGGCGAGTGGGCCGTCTCCGGCGCCTTCCGCTTCTGCGATCAGGACCCTGCCAAGCTCAGGGGCAAGGCGCGCGCGGCCTTTCGCAGCGGCTTTCTCGGCGCGCAATCCTGGGGCTGGTCGACGCTAGCGCAGATCGTTCCGGCGACGGAGGATGATTGCCGGGCGCTGATCGAACTCCTTGCCAGGCAGCTCGTCGATCGCTTCGGCGCGCCGGATCTGGCAACCGCGCGGACGGCTGCGGAGGAGGAAGTCGCTTTTGTGCAATCGCTCTGCACCCATCCGATCAGCTCGCTCATTGCCGTCCACCGATCGGCGAGCGATGGCGAAGTCCGGGAGGCGTTCCGCAGGCTGCAACTGCGGAAAGCGCAGGGCCATGGCAAGGCATTCTCGTTCATGGAAATGGAGGATGATGTCGAGCCTGACCTTGATCTCCACCTTGCCGATATGGGCGAGGAGCGGCGGCGATGAAAGATTTCTGGATCGCGTGCGGTCACCATCTGCTCGATCGCGACGAGAGCGGCGGGCTTTGCGTCACCGACGAGTTCCTGAAAGCCTATTTTGCCCGTCCCGAGCTGATGCCGCCGGACGACGCATGCCCGGTCGAGCGGCGGTTGCATCGTGAGTTGCTCGCCGATCCGCGCCAGCCCGTCAGCGCAGGCGAGATCGCTGTGATCGCAGATGCGGACGCCCGAGAAAACTGGAACTTCGTGCTCGCCTTTCGCGATCTCCTCCTCCGGCATTCGACACTTGAGGCTGCCTATCTCGCAACCGTCCATTCGCGGGCCAGCAACCTGCCGCCGCTGTTCGTCAATCAGCTCGTGCAGGTGATCCTGCGCAACGCTCTCGATGACTGCGACGACGCGTACGTGCTGCGCGCTGCGGAACTGTTCTTCCGTCCCCAGCGCATCCTGCCGCATGATCAGGCCCTGCTGCTGGGGGATGAGGAGGTCGTCGGCGGACGCAACCCAGCTCCCGTGCTTTCGCTGATGTCGATGCTGGGAGCTGTGACCGACGCCCAGCTGGACGTATTGAGCGACGGAAATGCCGAGGAATATTGGCGGCGTAGCGACCATTTCGACATGGCTTTCGACCTCACCTCAGGCGGCCGCGGACCGGCTGCGCTGGCGCAGGCGATGGCGCGCTGGATCTCCCATCTGCTCGCGATCGACGTCGCGATCGAGCCGCTGCGGGAGCTGCATGAAGCGCGGCTCAGCTGGTATGTCGGGCTCGACGCCGACGCCACCAGTCTCGGCGACCGTCTCTGGCATGGCGAGCAGCTCGATGAACCCAGTGCCGGACGAGTGTTGTCGTTGTTTCGCCTGACGTTTGCCGACGCGAGCGCGGCCACCGAGGATATGCGGGGCGAGTCGATCTATTTGATCCTGGCGATGACGTCCGATCGGAAGCTCGGGATGAAGCCGCAGAATCTGTTGACGGGGCTGCCGATCAAGCGCCTGGAGATGGTGACGTGAGCCCCGCCGCGCTCCCACTCCTGCGCATTCCCATCGGCATCGTCGTCGAGCGGCGCAAGGCGGACTCGCCTTGGACCGACTTCGTCTGGCGCGCTGTCGCCGTGCTGCCCGATGAGCCCGAGACAAAACCCTGGACGGTGCTCCGCGAAGAGGACAGCAAAACCCTGCTCTATGCCGGTAGCGCCACAGTCGATCTCTACACGTCCGAGACGGCGCGCTATCGTGACAATCTCGCCTCGGGCGCTCCGAGCATCTGGACCGTCTTGTCGCCGGCTGAAGGTGCGTGGCCTTATTCGCTGGCGGCTGCCACGGCCGATCCTGCGGAGGGCGAGGCGTTCACCGAGGCCGGCGCCAATCTCGTCGAGGCGGTGCCGATGCCCGAGGTGCTGCGCGAGGCGATTGAAAGTTTTGTTGCCGAGCACCACGTGGAACGGGAGTTCTTCAAGCGCAAGCGGCGCCAGGCCGATCCGGAGGCGCTGGCGCGCCGCCAACATCAAGGCGGACACGAATGAGCGAAGACAAGCTGGACGAGGACAAATTCCTGGCGCGCTGGTCTCGCCGCAAGCAGGCGGCGAAGGCGAATGCCGCGCCGCCGGCCACGGCAATTCACGAGGACGTGCAATCTGCACCGCCGCCGGCCACCAGCGACGACCAGGCCGAATTCGACCTATCGAGCCTGCCATCGATCGACACGATCACATCAGCAACCGACATCAAGGCATTCCTGCGCAGGGGGATTCCGCCGGAGCTGACACGTGCGGCGCTTCGTCGCGCCTGGAGCGCAGATCCTGCCATCCGAGAGTTCGTCGGACTTGCGGAGAACGCGTGGGACTTCAACGACCCGAACGCGATGCCGGGTTTTGGACCGCTTGACTGTTCCAACGAGCAACTGGCGGCACTCATTGACCGGATCGTTGGCGTCGTGCGCGAGGCGGCTCAAACGTTGCCGGAGAGATCGGTCGAACCCGAGGATTCTTCAGCCGAACCCGTTGCCAATGCGGCCGAGCCTGCTGTGATTGAGTCCGCTCCTGTTGCAGCGCAACCGGCGGTGACCGAGGAGAGGGAGCATGAAGCCGCGCCCGTGCGGCGTCGCACGCATGGCGGTGCGCTGCCAATCTAGATGCTCAGACCAAAGGCTATAGCGTCAGGCTATGGACAGGCGTTGACCACCCGCGGAGCCAAGACTAGGATTCGCTAGTTCTTTGTAACAAAAGCAATAATCAGGCGGCCGGGGACTTTGCAGACGCGGACTTGATGGGAGGTCCACGTGCGAGATGATGGTCTCGATCGCGCCATTGACGCCGCCGGCGGCGTGGCCAAGCTCGCGCGCAAAATCGGCATCAGCCAACCCTCCGTCTCGAACTGGAGCAAGGTTCCTGCACAACGGGTGATTGCGGTCGAAGCCGCTACCGGCGTCTCGCGCAATGACTTGCGGCCGGATCTATACAGCGAGCCGCTCGTGTCCGAAGAGCTGATTGATCCCGTCGACGCGGCGCGCTCGCGCGAATATTTGCTGCTGGCCACGCTCTTATCCGCGGCGCCGTCAGAAAAGCTGCTTGATCAACTGGCTGCGTTGACCGGCGACGCGACGCAGCTTGGGCGGGCGCATGCTGCACTGGCCGTGGCCGCTGCCGGGGCGGTCGCAGCGAAGGTCGAACGCGAATATTTCGATCTGTTCGTTGGTCTCGGCCGCGGCGAGCTCTTACCTTATGCCTCCTACTATCTGACCGGCTTTCTCAACGAGCGGCCGCTGTCGCGCCTGCGTGCCGACCTCACCGCGCTCGGAATCCAGCGTGTTGCGAACGGTTCGGAGCCGGAGGATCACGCGGCCATCCTTTGCGAGATCATGGCAGGTCTTGCCGGGGGCCGCTTCGAGGCGTCGTCCGAAGCGCAGCGCGCCTTTTTCGAGAAACACGTCGCGCCCTGGATGGGGCGGCTGTTCGCCGATATCGAGAGCGCGGAGAGCGCCAACTTCTATCGTGCGGTCGGCGCACTCGGTCGCGCCTTTGTCGAGATTGAGACCGAAGCATTCACATTCGCCAACTGACTTGCACGCGCAGGTCCAGGAGAGATGCGATGAGTGAAGACAGGAAAACCTTAGTCGGGCGCCGCGGCTTCCTGCGCAAGGTGGGCGTCGGCACGGTGGGCGCCGGCGCGACGCTCGCGACACCGCTGGTCGGGTCCGCGCAGGCCGACAGCGAGACCAACGATGAGAAGCGCAAGGCACGCTACAAGGAATCCGATCACGTCAAGGCCTTTTACCGCGTCAATCGCTATCCGGCTAAGGGAGGCTGACCGTGCTGATCAAGCGAACACACCAGCATTCCCTGCGCCACGGCTCGGTTGCCGTCTCCCTTGCAACTCAGGCCGGCGGCCTCGACCGCCGTAGTTTCCTGCGCAAATCCGGACTTGCGGGCGGCGCGCTCGCAGCACTTGGCACCCTGCCGCTCGGCAGCGTCCGCAAGGCGGAGGCGGCGATGGCCGGTCCGCTCACCGCGGGTGCAACCGTCCGCAAGAGCATTTGCACGCATTGTGCGGTCGGATGCACGGTGACGGCGGAAGTCTCGAACGGGGTGTGGATCGGCCAGGAGCCGAGCTGGGATTCCCCGATCAACCGTGGCTCGCATTGCGCCAAGGGAGCCTCCGTGCGCGAGCTCGTGCACAGCGAGCGGCGGCTGCGCTACCCGATGAAGCTCGTGGACGGGCAGTGGACGCGGGTATCTTGGGAGACCGCGATCAACGAGATCGGCGACAAGCTTCAAGCTGTGCGTGAGAAGTCGGGCCCCGATTCCGTCTATTGGCTCGGCTCGGCCAAAATGACCAACGAAGGCGCCTATTTGTTCCGCAAGCTCGGTGCGTTCTGGGGAACCAACAACACCGATCACCAGGCGCGCATCTGTCATTCAACCACCGTCACCGGCGTGGCCAACACCTGGGGCTACGGTGCTATGACCAACAGCTACAACGACATACGCAATGCGAAGACGCAAGTCATCCTGGGCGGCAATCCGGCCGAGGCGCATCCGGTCTCGCTACAGCATCTGCTCGAGGGCAAGGAGCTGCAAAAGGCCAACCTCATCGTCATTGACCCGCGCCTGACGCGCACGGCTGCACACGCGACGGAATATGTGCGAATGCGGCCTGGCACCGACATCCCAGTGCTCTACGGCATGATGTGGCACATCCTCCAGAACGGCTGGGAGGACAAGGAATTCATCCGGCAGCGCGTCTACGGTTTCGACGACCTGAAGAAAGAGGTTGAGAAGTGGCCTCCGGAAGAAGTCGAGCGTGTGACAGGCATTCCCGGCGAGCAGCTCAAGCGCGTCGCCAAGATGTTTGCCACGGAGAAGCCGGCTACGCTGATCTGGGCCATGGGCCAGACCCAGAAGACCGTTGGTACCGCCAACGTTCGGGCGAGCTGCATCGCACTGCTGATGACCGGAAATGTCGGCGGTGCGGGCAAGGGCGCCAACATCTTCCGTGGCCACGACAACGTGCAGGGCGCGACTGATGTCGGGCTCGATATCGTCACGTTGCCGTTCTACTACGGCCTCGCCGAAGGCGCCTGGAAGCATTGGTCGCGGGTTTGGGAGGTCGACTACGAATTCCTGAAGTCGCGCTTCGATTCCAAGCAGATCATGGAAACCCCCGGCATCCCGCTGACGCGCTGGTTTGAGGCGGTGACGCTGCCGAAGGATCAGGTCGCGCAGAAGGACAATGTGAAGGCGGTGTTCGTGCAGGGACACGCCTCCAACAGCATCACCCGCATTCCTGAATCCCTCAATGGCCTGAAGGCGCTTGAGTTGCTCGTGATCGCGGACCCGCATCCGACGACCTGGGCCTCGCTCGCGGTCGAAGCCGGACGCAAGGACGGCGTCTACATTCTTCCGGTTGCCACTCAATTCGAGTGCAAGGGATCGCGCGTGGCCTCAAACCGCTCGCTGCAATGGGGCGAGCAGATCGTGAAGCCGGTCTTCGAATCGAAGGACGATCTCGAGGTCATCTATCTGATGGCGAAGAAGCTCGGCTTCGCCGACCAAATGTTCAAGAAAATCAAGGTCGAGAACAATCTTCCTGAAGCAGAGGATGTCCTACGCGAGATGAACCGCGGCAGCTGGTCGACCGGCTATTGCGGGCAATCGCCCGAGCGCCTCAAGGCTCACATGAAGAACCAGGCCAAGTTCGACATGCTGACCATGCGGGCGCCGAAGGACGATCCCGAGGTCGGCGGCGATTATTACGGTCTGCCGTGGCCGTGCTGGGGAGCACCCGAGGTCAAGCATCCCGGCACGCCATTGCTGTACAATACCAATTTGCATGTGATGGACGGTGGCGGCACGTTCCGGCCACGCTTCGGTCTCGAGCGCGAGGAAAAGCTGCCGGACGGCACGACGCGGAAAGTGAGCCTGCTCGCGGATGGCTCATACTCGCTAGGGTCGGGAATCCAGGATGGCTACCCGGAATTTACGCTGGCGGTTCTGAAGAAGCTCGGCTGGGACACCGAGCTCACCGAAGCTGAAGTGGCCGTGATCAACAAGATCAGTCCGGCCAATCCGGACACGGTGTCGTGGTCGCTCGACCTGTCGGGCGGCATCCAGCGCGTCGCGCTGGCGCATGGCTGCGTTCCCTATGGCAACGGCAAGGCGCGCATGAATGCGTTCGGCTTGCCCGATCCGATTCCGGTTCACCGCGAGCCAATCTACACGCCGCGCGTCGACCTCGTTGCCAAATATCCGACGCTGCCGGACGCCAAGCAGTTCCGCATGCCCAATATCGGTTTCTCCGTGCAGAAGGCGGCGGTGGAAAAGGGTATCGCCAAGCAATTTCCGCTCATCCTGTCGTCCGGCCGTCTGGTCGAATATGAGGGCGGCGGCGAGGAGACACGCACCAACCCGTGGCTCGCCGAATTGCAGCAGGACATGTTCATCGAGATCAATCCTGGCGATGCCGCCGATCGCGGCATCAAGGACGGCGGCTGGGTTTGGGTCACCGGCGCTGAGAACAATTCCAGGGCGCGAATGAAGGCGCTCGTCACCGAGCGGGTCGGCAAGGGCGTGGCCTGGATGCCTTTCCACTTCGGCGGTTGGTTCGCGGGCAAGGATCTGCGCAGCAACTACCCGAAGGGCACCGACCCGATTGTGCTCGGCGAAAGCGCCAACACGATCACCACCTACGGCTACGATCCCGCGACGGGCATGCAGGAGCCCAAGGTCACTCTCTGCCAGATCGCGGCGGCATAAGGAGCAACGGCCATGGCACGTATGAAATTTCTCTGCGACGCCGACCGTTGCATCGAATGCAATGCCTGCGTCACCGCTTGCAAGAACGAGCACGAGGTGCCCTGGGGCATCAACCGACGCCGTGTCGTCACCATCAATGACGGCAAACCTGGCGAACGATCGGTCTCGATGGCCTGCATGCACTGCACCGATGCCCCCTGTGCGGCGGTCTGCCCGGTGAACTGCTTCTACACCACCGCCGATGGCGTGGTGCTGCACTCCAAGGACCTCTGCATCGGCTGCGGTTATTGCTTCTACGCCTGTCCGTTCGGCGCGCCGCAATATCCCAAGGTCGGCAACTTCGGCTCGCGCGGCAAGATGGACAAATGCACCTATTGCGCCGGAGGCCCCGAGGCCGACGGCAGCAAGGAGGAGTACGAGAAGTACGGCGCCAACCGGCTCGCCGAAGGCAAGCTGCCGCTGTGTGCCGAGATGTGCTCCACGAAATCGCTGCTCGCCGGCGATGGCGAGATCATAGCGCAGATCTACAAGGAGCGCGTGATGAAGCGCGGCTACGGATCGGGCGCATGGGGCTGGAAGACGGCCTATCGTGAGACGATCGAGTCCTGATGCGGGTCGCGAGCTAGGGCGGAGGAACATCCAGGAGGAGTTCATGGCGTCATTTGGAAAGTTCATTCGGCCGGCCTTCGGCGCCTGGGCTCTGCTCCTGCTCGTCATGGCGGCGCCTGTCCCGGTGAGCGCCCAGCAGATCAATCCGACCGCGAGCTCGGTGAAGGAGCAGCAGCTGTTGCAGGAATTCGACCGCATCCAGGGCCGGGTCAGCATCCCGGACCAGCGGTCAAGCGTGCTCGTGCAGCCGCAGGGGCGCGAATGGCGCGAATTCCGCACCGTGATACTGCGCTGGATCGGCGGCGTTGCGATCATCGGCATGCTCGCCGTGCTCGTGATCTTCTATCTCACGCGCGGCATGGTTCGTCTCGAAAGCGGCCGGTCGGGCCGCTCCATCGTGCGCTTCAACGCCTTTGAGCGTTTCGTGCATTGGATGACCGCCACCTGCTTCATCATTCTGGCGATCTCAGGCCTGAACGTCACTTTCGGGCGACCACTGCTCTTGCCGCTGATCGGTCTCGAAGGCTTCTCCGAATGGTCGCAATGGGCGAAGTATGCCCACAATTACCTGAGCTTCCCGTTCACCATCGGAGTCGTGCTGATCTTTCTGATGTGGATCGGCGGCAACATCCCGAACAAGGTGGACGTCGAGTGGATGAAACGAGGTGGCGGCATCGTCGGGCATGATCATCCGCCGGCCTATCGGTTCAACGCCGGCCAGAAGGCAATCTACTGGATCGTGGTGATAGGCGGCGGTCTGGTCGCCGCGAGCGGCTATGTCCTCATGTTCCCGTTCTACACCACGGGGATTGAGGGCATGCAGATGGCTCAGATCGTTCACGCCGTCATTGCCGTTCTGTTTATCGCCGCGATGCTGGCGCACATCTATATCGGCACCCTCGGCATGGAAGGTGCCTTCGAGGCGATGGGATCGGGCGAGGTAGACGTCAATTGGGCACGCGAGCATCACAGCCTGTGGGCGGACGAGGAACTGGCGCGCACGGGTCCGAACGGCAGTCAAAGACAGCCGCGCCACGCAGCCTCCGCGGCGGAGTAGCAGCAGAGAGCGGCCTTTGCCGATCCCTAGAGGCGTACGCCAGTGGTCGCAAAGGCCTGTGCGACGGGCTCTTGGATGCTGCTTAGCACCACAGCCGAGGCTGCCGCGATTACGACAGCCGCCACGCAGGCGAGCAAGAAGGCTTTCATCCGAATCCTCCACAATCCGGGATGGTGCGATCATCGCCCGAAAGTCTCGCAGACGAATCGAGGTGGCAGTCCAGTCCACGGGTGGTCATAGCGGCCCGACCACCTCTTCTGATCGGTGGAAGGATATCCTCGAAAGGCTCGGTCGGTAAGTCGAAAAATAACAAGACGCTGTACCGGAACCATGGCTGGAACGAAATCGACGTTAGTCGGTCGACCCGCCGGTGCGTTGTGTTGCGCGTGAGCGATGGGTCCAGATTGCCGCCACAGGACAGCGCGATCCCGCCCCCATCATCGTCGACCCTCCTGCCGCCTCTTAAGCAGGAATTACTGTTCGCTCGGTTTCTCAAGCTCTTTTTCGACTGCATTGACCGATCCTTCCAGATCCGCCAGCGCTTTTCGAGTTGGACAAAGCGTTCTGCGAACCGCACGGCATCGGGTGCTTGCATCGCCAGAAGCCTGCGGGCCCGAGACGATACGAACATTGGAATGGTGGCGGCACGATCGTGAAGAGTATCATCGAGGTCGAACAAAACCCCGCGCTGCATTGCATATCCTACATTGTGCCTATCGAAATGATCTCATCGCCGGTGCGGTATTGCAGCGCAATTTGCAGCATGCCTGCTGCGGCCCCGGATCGCAATGACTGCTTATTGGCCCGTCGGTTGCACGTTCGGCTCGCTTCCGCACGAACTCGATCATTCTCTCTCGGGTCATGTCCTTAAAGTTTACAGGCTCGAGGGAAATCTTGAGCGCTTTAAGCACCTTCAGCTAAACTACATTGCAACGGGTGCTGTATCATAGCTATCGCGCAACCTTTCTGAGATGATTGGCGCGCAGATAGTACCAATGGGAGATCAGGCGCTCTTGATTCGGACTATCCCGTAGGACGGAAGCTCAAAGGTTCCGACCTTGCGGATGAACGTGCTGTCGCTGTCGAGCCAAGCGGGATCGTGCACGGCGGCTTCAAAGCTTTTTTCGTCGAGAACATCTAGTCTGGCAGGGCCATCGAAGCCCTTGACCTTCAGGCGCTGAGGCTCGCCTGACAGGTTGGCAAGCCAAAGCACGTCACCGGCCTTGTTGCGATGGGCAATCGGCGACTTTTCCCGAGGAGATGGCTCTAGCTCTGAAGCGCAGCAAAGGTCGACATGCGAGCCTTTGCAATGAGCGCACGCGGATCGGCGGCCTTCGCAAAGCCGACCAATTGAACCAGAGTGTTGGGCACGGTTGCGTCACCGATCGTGCGTCGCGAACGACCTGTCGTTGGGGCGCAGCTAAGTAGGGACAGGGTCAAACAGTGGGGCGGATCTCCGCCTCTCGACGATTTCGTTGCCGTTATCGATTAAAATGGGGCAAAGAGGAACGCATTCCGTTGTCTTCGGCCCGGCGAACGAGGGAGCGCTGAGAGCCGGACGTATATGGTAGGGTGGTCGTGGCCGACGTTCATCTACAGCAGATTATGGTGAGGGGCCATCTTTCGCCCTGTTATCTCGCGACGAGATGTCTTAGCCGAACAAAATTCAAAAGAGGACGCGCTCATGCAGTGGCTCGAGGAAACCTTTCATGTCGACAAGCCGATCATCGCCATGTGCCACTTGCAGGCATTGCCGGGCGATCCCGGATACGATGCGGCCGGCGGCATGAGGAAAGTGATCGAAATGGCCCTTGCCGATCTCGACCATCTTCAGAACGGTGGTGTCGACGCAGTAATGTTTTCCAACGAATTCAGTCTGCCTTACCTGACCAAGGTACGCCCCGAAACCACAGTGGCCATGGCACGCGTCATCGGTGAGCTCGGGCGCTTCATCAAAGTGCCATTTGGCGTCAACGTCTTGTGGGATCCCATTGCTTCGATCGATCTCGCGGCCGCCACCGGCGCAAGCTTCATCCGCGAGATCATGAGCGGGGTATACGCCAGCGATTTCGGGCTCTGGAACACCAATGTCGGTGAAACGGCGCGTCACAAGGCAAGGCTCGCCCCTAAGCTCAGGCTTCTATTCAACATCGTGCCCGAAGCCGCCGCCTATCTGGGCGATCGCTCGATTGCAGATATCGCCCGCTCGACTGCGTTCAACAACCGGCCTGACGCCATCTGCGTATCGGGCCTCACTGCTGGTGCCGAAACGGATACCCACGTCGTTTCCACGGTCAAGAAGGCCGTGCCGGGTACGGCCGTGCTTTGCAATACGGGTTGCCGGCTCGACAATATCGAACGCCAGCTCGCTGTTTCGGACGGGGCAGTCGTGGGATCGACATTCAAGGTCGACGGCGTCTTCGAAAATCCGGTCGATCCGGCGCGTGTTAGGGTCTTCATGGAAAAGGTTAGGGCGATCCGCTCTGCCGCGCGCGCGGTCGTTTGAGAAACGCTCAGCCCGATCCGGTGGTCCACGGCGCCGGCTCGATCCAGATTGATGAACAGCAAAGGTCCTTTGGCGGACCGGATTGGATCCAAGTGACGATTGACCAACGCAGCCTCGCCCGCATCGAGACATGGACCAAAGAACTCTGCCTGATATCCGGTCTTTCCGGCTACGAAGATCCGGTGAGCGACTATATCCGGGCCGTCTATTCCGACCGCCGCGTCGAGAGTCACGGCGATGCGTTCGGGAATCTGACCCTGACGGTGAAGGGGACGGACCCCGCAGCTCCATCAGTGATGGTCTTCGCCCATACCGATCAGCTTGGCCTTTTGGTACGGCGGATTGAAGCGAACGGCTTCGTTCGGGTGGAGCGGCTTGGGGGGGTGCCAGAACGTGTGCTGCCGGGCCTGCGCGTGGTCATCACGAACAAAGAGGGCAAGCAGGTTCCCTGCGTCGTCGGCATCAAGGCGCACCACGCCACGCCGCAGGACGAAAAGAGCCAGGTGCTCGGCTGTGACAAGCTCTTCCTCGATCTCGGCGCCCAATCGGCGGAAGAGGTGCGCGCCCTCGGCGTCGAAATCGGGGCGCCCGTCACCTACCGCCCCTGTTTCGAACGGCTGGCCGGCACGCGTGTGTCCGGAACGGCGATCGACGACCGCGCCGGCTGCGCCGCACTAATGGACCTCGTGCAGCGAGTTTTGGATGAACCCGTTCCGGCGACGCTGCATGCGGTCTTTTCGGTCCAGGAGGAGTTCAACCTGCGCGGCGCCATGCTTGCGGCCCAGCGTCTGAGGCCGGATGCCGCCATTTCGATCGACATCATGGTCGCCTCCGATACGCCTGATCTCGCGGAGCGCGGCGAATTGCAGCTTGGCAGCGGGCCGGCGCTTGGCCTTTACAGCTTCCACGGGCGCGGCACGCTCAATGGCACGCTTGCTCATCCCGCGCTGCTCAACCATCTTGTGGAGACGGCAAGCCGTGTCGGCATACCGATCCAGCGCAGCGCTCATACCGGCTGCCTCACGGATTCCTCCTACGTGCAGCTCGTGGGCGAAGGAATTCCCTCCATCGATATCGGTTATCCGACGCGTTACACGCATGCGCCGATCGAAACCTGCGATCTGGCCGATCTGGAACAGATAGCGGCGCTGCTGGCCTTGGCTCTGCGTGATATGAAAGCGGGTTTCTCCTTCGAACGGAGGAGATATAGATGCGCTATCTCCTAGGCATCGATATCGGCAGTTATTCCAGCAAAGGCGTCCTGCTCGAGGAGTCCGGTACTCTTCGGGCAACCGCGCGGCGCAAGCACGATATGCGCGTGCCAGGGCCAGGACTCGCCGAACATGATGCCCTGCAGGATTGGTGGGAAGGCTTTCGCACGCTGAGCCAGCAGCTGATCCGGGAGAATGGGATCAACCCGGCTGCGATCGCGGCAGTTGGATGCAGCGGGATTGGCCCCTGTGCGCTGCCTGTGACGGAAGTGGGCGAGCCCCTGCGCCCGGCTATTTTATATGGCGTGGATACACGTGCCGAAGCTGAAATCGCAGAGCTCAACGTCGAACTCGGCGCAGCGGCCGTGTTGGCCCGCACCGGCAATCCGTTGACGACACAATCTGTCGGCCCGAAGGTGCGATGGCTGGCCAAGCACGAGCCTGACACTTTCCGCAAAACTGCGCGGATCGTCGGGTGCCCTAGCTTTATCGTGCACCGATTGACGGGACGGTGGGTCGTCGATCATTACGGCGCGTCCTGCTACACGCCATTTTATGACCTTGCCGCCAAAGACTGGCATCGCGAGACGATCGAACGGATCTGCCCTGTCGACTGGCTACCCGAAATCGCCTGGACAACGGAGATTATCGGCCATGTGAGCAGGGAGGCCGCAGCAGAAACCGGACTTGCCGCGGGCACGCCCGTGATCGCTGGCACCATCGATGCGGCGAGCGAAGCGATGAGCGTCGGGGTGCAAAAGCCGGGTGACTTGATGATCATGTATGGTACCACGGCCTTTTTCATCCAGGTCAATGCCGATCTCGTCGTCGACCCCCGGTTCTGGGCTGCGCCGTTTCTGTTCGAGAACACCTGGAGCGTCATGGGCGGGCTTGCGACCGGAGGCGGCCTCACCCAGTGGTTTCGCAAGGAAATGACGGGACTTTCCGACGATGATTCATCCTTCCAGGCGCTGATGGAAGAGGCACTCAAAAGCCCGCCCGGCGCAAACGGCATTCTGATGCTGCCCTATTTCAGTGGTGAGCGAACGCCAATTAATGATCCGCAAGCCAAGGGCCTGATCTTCGGGCTGACGCTCGCGCACCGGCGCGGCGATATCTATCGTGCGCTGATCGAAGGGATCGGACACGCGACCCGGCATAATCTCGATGGCTTTGCCGAAATACAGCCGGCCCGCAGCATTTATGCGGCTGGAGGCGGCGTGCAGAATCCATTCTGGACACAATGCGTCAGCGACATTGCGGGCATCCGTCAGAATGTGCGTCGGCAGACGCTGGGTGCTGCGCTCGGATCTGCTTTTCTCGCAGGCATAGGCTGCGGGATCTTCGCACCGGAAGACATCGACCGCATTAACCCGATCGAGTCCAAAATCGCGCCGAACGAGGCCAACCGCAATCGCTACGACGCCGATCACGCGGCCTTCAAAGCGCTTTACGCCAACAACAGAGCCGCGATGCGACGGTCCACGGTGAGCTAGTGCTCGGCATCGAAGTGCGACACCACGGTATTGCGCTTGCTCGGTTCAACAGGCACGACAATGCCGAAGCGTGCCGTCATGCTGCTGGTCGCTCAGCGGGGCGGCACTCGCGTTGTGCGTCTCGAGCAGAATCCAGCCAATCGACCTGGTAGAAAATTCCTCGAGGAGGTCTTGCTTCGTGTTGTCGCTCCTCAAAAACGCTTATACCGGGATGCGAGATCCGAGCACGAAGTGAAATGGTGCCCGATTTGAACCGTTATCACGCTTGGGAGTTCAATCCGTCGGAAGAGCATTATTGGAAGCCGAGGGAGCTCTAAGAGGGAACCTGAGCGCACTTGAAAAGGAGTGGCTCCATGACCCACATTCAAATAGGTGGTCGAATAGTGACGCAGATCACCGTAATCGAAGCCGAGCCGGATAAACAGAATGAAGCGCTCGCGCTGATGGCCGATCGAGCACGATTTATGGCTCGCCAGCCTGGCTTTGTCTCGATCAGCTTGCATCGAAGCGTCGACGGCCGACGCATCGTCAACTACGTCCAATGGCAAAGCCGCGAACTGCTGCAGTCTGCCCACCAATCGCCGGACTTTCGTAAGGAGTGGGGCAAGTTTGACGACTTGACGGATCAAATCGATCCACATCTCTACGAAGTTGTCCAGGTTCTGGACGCAGGCTAGGCATTTTCGCATTTGCATTGAGATCCTGCACGGAAGCTCTGACGATTGCTTCCTATCGCTTTTCTGTGGCCCCCATGATGGATTGGGGCGAGAGATTAGAGGACCAAAAATTGGGCGTAGTGCAGGGTCGCGTAGCGACCGCCGCTTCCGATAAGTTTCTGGCTGGATCTAGGAGAATTGTGCCTTCCTATGCGTGATGGCATTAAGTTCGATAGCCTGAATTTTTGAGGTAGTTGGCGCATTCCTCTGAGGTAAAGGCATCGAGTGCGTTGCCGATTGCGGTGCAGACTGCGTCGACAGTTCGCGCGGCAGCTTTGCGAAGCAGGTGCTTGAGCTTGGCAAAGACCTGCTCGATCGGGTTCAGGTCGGGCGAGTATTTTGGCAGGAAGAAGAGCTTGGCCCCGACCGAACGGATGAGCTGGCGAACTGCTTTGCTCCTGTGGCTGCCGAGGTTGTCCAAGATGACGATATCGCCGGGTCGAAGGACGGGCAGAAGAACCTTCTCGACATAGGCGCGAAAGCTCACGCCGTCGATCGGCCCCTCGATGAACCATGGAGCATCGATCCGGTCGTGGCGCAGGGCCGCCAGGAAGGTCATAGTCTTCCAGCGGCCGTGGGGAACCTTGGCGTGAAGTCTACACCCGCGCGGCGCCCATCCCCGCAAGGGTGCCATATCGGTCCTGGTCCAGGTCTCGTCGATGAAGACCAGGCGCTCAGCTTCGACGCGATTTTGATACTTTGCCCACTGGGCTCGTCGCCGCGCCACCTCGGGTCGATCCCGTTCGCCAGCCGCCACGCTTTTTTTTGAAGCTGAGCTTCTCGGCATGTACGAAGTCCCAGACCGAGTGGTAGTCGACCTTCAGACCGCGACCGGCAAGCTCGGTAACGAGACCACGTATGGTGAAATCGCCGTCCTTGATCCGCTGCGACAGCCAGACGGCGTGGTCTCCCGAAACAGCCTTCGGCTTGTGACCGCCCATCTGGCCGGGTTCAACGCTGCCGGTCTGCTCGACCCGCTGCATCCAGCCGATAGCCGTGCTGATCGCTACTCCAAACTGTTTGGCCGCCTGATTGCGGGACATCCCGCCCTCGATCGCAGCCACGACACGCTTGCGAAGATCCAGAGAATACGGCTTGCCCATCCATGCTGGCCTCCGTCCAGCCAGCATGATGAATCAGAAACAAGCTGATTTGGGAATCCCAAATCGATTCAACTTAACCCCATCCCGCTTTAGCCGGACCTCGCGCCCCCGGATAAATGGCCGGGACTCTTGCGCGGCGAGCGCGTGCTGTCGCGCAGGGTTAGCGTGGCGGGAAGCTTAATGTCCTTCCGCAGCCCCGCCTTGCCGGTCGTCATCAGCGCGATCAGTTCGGCCGCGGCGATGGCCCCGAGGTCGCGGCGGGGCTGGACGATGGTCGTCAGGGTGGGCTCGCAATAGTCGGCGTAGGCGATGCCGTCGAACCCGACGACGGAGAGATCGTCCGGGATCTGGAGTCCGGCCGCGTGCACGGTCTTGATTAGGCCGATCGCCATTTCATCATTGGCCGCAAACAGCGCGGTCGGGCGCGCCGCCGGCTCGAGTGCAAGCAGCGCCTGGCCGGCCTCGACACCGGTGCGGAAGGTGAAATCGCCGGATAGAATCAATCCCGCATCGGCCGCAATTCCCGCCTCGCGCAGGGCCTGCCGATAACCTTCGAGACGCTGCTGCTCGAGGATGTTGGGGGGCGGCCCGGACAGATAAGCGATGCTTGTGTGGCCCAGTTCGATCAGGTGTCGCACCGCCTCGCGCGCAGTCTCGACATTATCGATTGTGACCTGCGGGAAGCGTTCTCGCGGGATGTACTCGCAGGCGGCAACCAGCGGCACG
Organism: Bradyrhizobium sp. CB82; assembly: GCF_029714405.1. Taxonomy (NCBI): domain Bacteria; kingdom Pseudomonadati; phylum Pseudomonadota; class Alphaproteobacteria; order Hyphomicrobiales; family Nitrobacteraceae; genus Bradyrhizobium; species Bradyrhizobium sp. CB82. Next base: position 3,999,497 of record NZ_CP121650.1, read on the forward strand.
CGCGCGTCGCGCAAGTCGCGGTGGGGGCTGCGTATCACATGACCGCACAAGAGCAGCACGCCGTCGGCCTGTCCGGCGCAGACCAGATCGACGTAGCGTGCTTCCTTCTCCGGTGAGCCGGCCAGATTGGCAATGATGAGTCCGTAGCCGGCGGCCGACAGCGTGTCGTCGATGCCTTGGAGAACCTCAGCGAAGAACGGGTTGGCGATGTCCGGCACGGCCACCAGCACGATCATGGTCTTCCGGACGCGCAGGTTCCTTGCGGAAATGTTCGGCGTGTAGCCGGTGTCGCGCACGGCAGCGAGCACACGTGTGCGGGTTTCCTCAATTACGACCTCGGGGCGCGCCAGCGTCCGGCTGACGGTCGCAACCGAGACTCCCGCCAGCCGCGCGACGTCGGCGATCTTGGTCGCCTTTTGGCGTGTCACTCTGGTTCGCTTGGCCATGTTGAGGCTCGCCATCTCGGCGTCATATCGGGACTTGCAAAATCATGAAGTTCTGCTAAGGTAAAAAATGTAATCGATTACATGCGGCAAGTAAAGCCATAACGAGCCCGTTAAGGGCCGGAAGCCGAAATACAAGCCTGCAAAGGCGGATATGGGAGGGAATGATGAAGCGTGCGCTGTTCGCATCAGTGGCGATTGCCACCTTAGCCTCGGTGCCTGTCTCCGCAGAAGAGATGAAGGCCGAGGTCATCCATTGGTGGACCTCAGGCGGCGAGGCCGCCGCGGTGAAGGTGTTTGCCGATCAGTTCGCCAAGGCGGGTGGGACATGGATCGACAGCGCCGTGGCGGGTGCCGCCAACGCGCGAAATGCTGCGATCAGCCGCACCGTCGCCGGCAATCCTCCGACCGCGATGCAGCTCAACACCGGCAAGCAATTCGACGAACTGGTGGAAGGCGATCTGCTCGCCGATGTCGATGCGGTCGCCACCGAGGGCAATTGGAAGGGCGTGATGCCAGCGGCGTTCGTTGCGGCTGCAACTCGCAACGGCAAGATGTTCGCGGTGCCGATCAACATCCATGGCCAGAACTGGCTCTGGTACAACAAGGCTGTGCTCGCCTCGGTCGGCGCCGCCGAGCCGAAGACCTGGGACGATGCCTTTGCTGTTCTCGACAAGCTGAAAGTCGACGGTAAGGTGATCCCGCTGGCCTTCTCGGGTCAGAAGATATGGGAACGAAACCTGTTCAGCGCGGTGCTCATCGGCGTCGGTGGCGGACCGATGTGGGTTGGGATCATGGGCAAGCGCGACGCGGCACTGGCGCAAAGTGCCGAGTTCAAGGCCGTCGCGGTCGCCTACAAGAAGCTCAAGGACTACGTCGACGCCGGTGCGCCCGGGCGCAACTGGAACGATGCCACCAACCTGATCATCCAGGGTAAGGCCGGCATGCAGATCATGGGCGATTGGGCCAAGGGCGAATTCGTCGCCGCCGGCAAGATCCCCGAAAAGGACTATGGCTGCACCGTGCTGTCCAACCATGGCGGCGGATACATGATGGGTGGGGACGTGTTCGTGTTCCCGAAGGCGAAGGACAGCTTGACGACCACGGCGCAGATGACGCTCGCCCGGCTGATGCTGACGCCAGAGACTCAGATCCAGTTTTCGCTGAGGAAGGGATCGATCCCGGTGCGCAGTGACGTCGATGCCTCCCAACTCGACGCCTGCGCCCAGAAGGGTATGCGTTACGTCTCCAATGCCGCGCAGCAATTGCCGTCGGCCGACATGCTGGCCCCTCCTGCGCTCATTGGTGCGCTGGAGGATGCGATCTCGCAATACTGGAACACCAACATGAACGCGGACGAATTCTCCGCCAAGGTTGGTGGCGTGCTGAAGGCACAGTACTGACGCGCCCGACCAAGGGGCCGCTGACTTGTCGGCCGCCCCGGACCATCATCAGATCCGCCCTTGTTCCCGTGACACGATGCGTCTTTCGCTGGCTTCACGACTCTCCGCGGTCTCCGCGCTCTTGCCGGCGCTGCTGGTGATGTTCGTCGTCTATATCGGCGCCACCAGCTGGACCGTCTGGATGTCGCTGACCAACTCGCGCATGCTGCCGAACAACAATTTCGTCGGGCTCCGGCAATATCAGATGCTGCTCGGCAACGATCGCTGGATCACCTCGGTCCACAATATCCTTGTCTACGGCGTGCTGTTCGTTTCGCTCGCGCTTCTGATCGGCTTCCTGCTGGCGGTTGCGATCGATCAGCGAGTACGGGCCGAGGACACGATCCGCTCGATCTATCTCTATCCCTATTCGATGTCCTTCGTCGTTACGGGCCTGGTCTGGCAATGGCTGCTCAACCCTGCGCTCGGCATCCAGCATGTGCTGCGCAGCTGGGGCTTCGAAGGCGCAGCCTTCGATTGGATCGTGCGGCCGGAGACCGCCATCTATTGCCTGGTCATCGCCGGCGTCTGGCAGGCTTCCGGGCTGGTGATGGCGATCATGCTTGCAGGCCTGCGCGGCGTCGACGAGGAGATCTGGAAGGCGGCGCGGGTCGACGGCCTGCCGAAATGGCGGGTCTATGTGTGGATCATCATTCCGATGATGGGTGCGAGCTTTGCGACTGCCGCAGTGCTGCTGTCGACGGGTGTGGTGCGTCTCTACGACCTTTCGGTAGCGATGACCAATGGCGGGCCCGGCATCGCCTCTGAGGTGCCTGCCAAGTTTGTCATGGATCATCTTTTTGAACGCGCCAATATCGGCCTTGCGACAGCGGCGGCCACCACCATGCTGATCACAGTGATCGCGGTGGTCGCGCCCTATCTCTACTGGCGCGCGCGCAAAGGAGAGATGCGATGACCGCGGAGGCGCAGGCGTTGCATGCCGCAAGACGGACGAAGCGCAGGAGCCCAGCGCGCTGGGGCCTCTATGCCTTCATCTTCATAACCGCGCTCTACTTCCTGCTGCCGCTCTACGTGATGGTCGTCACCTCGCTGAAGCCGATGGCAGAGATTCGGCAGGGCAATCTGTTGGCATTGCCGGCAGCTCCTAGCATCGACGCGTGGGTCAAGGCCTGGACCTCGGCCTGCACCGGTCTGACCTGCCAGGGCATCAAGATCGGCTTTCTCAACTCGCTGCGCATCCTGGTGCCGTCGGTCGCCATCTCCATCCTGATCGGCTCGCTCACCGGCTATGCGCTGTCGCTATGGCGTGTACGCGGCGCCAACATCCTGTTCGGCGCGATGATGGTGGTCGCGTTCATTCCCTATCAGGTGTTCCTCTATCCCTTGGTGCGTGTGTTTTCCTTCACCGGCCTCGGACAGTCGCTCATCACCATCGTGACCGTCCACACCATCTTCGGTCTTCCCACCATGACGCTGCTGTTCCGCAACTATTTCGCATCGCTGCCGGTCGAGTTGTTCAAGGCCGCCCGCGTCGACGGCGCAGGCTTCTACCAGATCTATGCGCGGATCATGATGCCGATGGCCACTCCCATGATCGTGGTCGCGGTGATCTTGCAGACCACCGGCATCTGGAACGATTTCATCCTGGGCCTCGTCTTCGCCGGCCGCGACAATCTACCGATGACGGTGCAGCTCAACAACATCGTCAATTCGACGCAAGGCGAGCGCGCCTACAACGTCGACATGGCGGCGACGCTGCTGACCGCGCTGTTGCCGCTTGCCGTCTATTTCGGCTCCGGCCGCTGGTTCGTGCGCGGCATCGCCGCCGGCGCAGTGAAGGGCTGACGCAGCATGCAGAAATCGAATGTCGACATCAGGAGCCTTCAGATCGGCTTTGGCGGCCTGAAGGTACTGGAGAATCTCAATCTCCACGTCGGGGCGTCCGAGTTCCTCGTGCTGCTTGGGCCCTCCGGATGTGGCAAGTCGACATTGCTCAACGCGATCGCAGGGCTGATCGACGTCAGGGGTGGCGAGATCCATATCGGTGGCCGCGATGTCACCTGGGCGGAACCAAAGGATCGCGGCATCGCGATGGTGTTCCAGAGCTACGCGCTCTATCCGCGCATGAGCGTACGGCGGAATATGTCGTTCGGGCTGAAGGTCGCGGGCACGCCGCAGGACGAGATTGAGCGCCGCGTCGGCGAGGCCGCGCAGATGCTGCGGCTCACCAGCCTCCTTGACCGCCGTCCCAGCGAGCTGTCCGGTGGCCAGCGCCAGCGTGTCGCGATTGGCCGAGCGCTGGTGCGGCATGCCGGCGTCTATCTGTTCGACGAGCCACTCTCCAATCTGGACGCCCAACTGCGCGCCGAGCTCAGGGTCGAGATCAAGCGGCTGCATGCACGGCTCGGCGCCACCATGATCTACGTGACGCACGACCAGATCGAGGCGCTGACGCTCGCGGACCGGATCGCGGTGATGCAGGGCGGCGTGATCCAGCAGCTCGACACGCCGAAGAAGATCTATCGCGAGCCGGTCAACCGGTTCGTCGCCTCCTTCGTCGGTTCGCCCGCGATGAATTTCATTTCCGGCCGGATCGCGCGTGGCAGCGAGGTCGGATTCATCGCCGGCGTAAACCGGCTTGGCCTGAACGGCTACGTCTTTCGCACCCAGCCGACCGACGCACCGGCCGTTCTCGGCATCCGGCCGGAGCATATCGAGGTGACCGCGTCCGACGATCCATCCTCCGTTTCCGCGCGCGTCGAGATGATCGAGCCGATGGGCGCGGACACGTTGATCTGGTGTCGCCTTGCCGACAGCACCGCCTTCTCCTTCCGCTATGACGCCGACGCGCAGGTGCGTGTCGGGGACACAGTCACCGTCCGATTCCCCGCCGATGCCCTGTCGCTGTTTGATGAGACGAGCGGACAGCGCCTCTAGATCCTCCATGCAGCCGAAAGCAAGACATGACCAAGCCCATCGACCGGTTCTCCATCCAGCTCTATTCTGCCCGCTCCATCACCCCGATCGAGGCGCAGTTCGCCCTGCTGTCCAGTCTCGGCTACACGATGGTCGAACCTTGGGGCGCGCTGTTCAGCGATCCCGAAACGCTGAGGCGTCTGCTCGAACTCCACGGCATGACTGCGCCGAGCGCTCATGTCGGCCTCGACCGGCTGCGCGAGGACGCGGTCGGCACGGCGAAGATGTGCAAAGGGCTCGGCATCGAGACCATCTTTGCGCCGGCCCCACCCTTGGGCGAGCGCGAGGGCGGAGAAAAGGAATGGCGCGCCATCGGGCGCGAGCTTTCTGACCTCGGAAGAGCAGTGACCGGCGAGGGTCTCAAATTCGGCTGGCACAACCATCATTGGGAATATGGCCGCAGCGAGAGCGGCAGGACCTATCTCGAATGCCTGTTCGAGGAGGCCCCCGATCTCGTCTGGGAGGCCGATCTCGCCTGGATTGTGCGCGGTGGCGGCGATCCGGTCGCCGAGATCAAGAAGCATGCGCAGCGCCTGGTCGCCTGCCACATCAAGGATCTCGCGCCCTCGGGACAGTGCGCCGACGAGGACGGCTGGGCCGATCCCGGGCACGGCATCATGGACTGGTCGGCGCTGCGCGCGGCGATGAGGGAGGCCGGGGTCTCCCTGTTCGTCGCCGAACACGACAAGCCGAACGACGTCGCCCGCTTCGCGCGCCGGGCGCGCGAGACGGTGGCCGCCTGGGCGTAACGGGGAGCGATCATGAGCAAGCTCGGAGTCGGCGTCGTCGGATGCGGCAACATCTCGACGATCTACATGCACAACATGCCCAAATTCCGCGATCTCAAGCTAATCGCCTGCGCTGACCTGCGGCCTGAGGCCGCGCAAGCCCAGGCGGCGCAGTTCTGCATCGAGGCATTGTCGATCGAGGAGCTGCTGGCGCGCCCCGATATCCAGATCGTCGTCAATCTCACCACGCCGAACGCGCATTACGGCGTGAGCCACGCGGCGTTTAACGCCGGCAAGCACGTGTTTGGCGAAAAGCCGATCACGGTGGAAGCCAACGACGCCGCGACCTTGGTCGCGGAGGCGGCGCGTCGCGGCCTGAAGCTCGGCTGCGCACCGGATACGTTTCTTGGCGGCGGCGGACGGACGGCGCGCGAGTTCGTTGATACGGGGCGGATCGGCAAAGTGCTCTATGGCACCTGCTTCCTGATGTCGCATGGCATGGAGCACTGGCATCCCGATCCGACCTTCTTCTTCAAGCCGGGCGGCGGGCCGATCCTCGACATGGGGCCCTATTACCTTGCGGCCCTCATCAATCTGTTGGGTCCCGTTGCGCTGGTGCAGGGGCGTGCGAGCGCCGGCTTCGCCACGCGGCTCGTCACCTCGAAGGGGCCGATGAACGGCAAGACGGTCGCGGTTGAAACCCCGACGACTGTCATGTCGCTGCTGCATTTCGAATCAGGCGCCGACATCATCTTTGCGATGAGCTGGGACGTCTGGAAACACGGACATCCGCCGATCGAGCTTTACGGCACCGAGGGCTCGCTGCGTGTGCCGGACCCCAACTTCTTCGGCGGCGCGGTGCAATACACCGAGAAGGGTGGCGACTGGATCTCGGTCCCTGCCGACGACCGGCCCTTCGGCAAGCCCAACTGGCGCTCGCCAAATTGGGCCGATCACATGCCGAACCAAGCCAACTATCGTTGCCTGGGCGTCGCCGAACTCGCAAGTGCGGTGCTGCGCGGCACGCCACACCGCTCCTCCGGAGCGCTGGCGAGCCACGCGCTGGAGGTGAAGCACGCGATCCTCAAGGCCAGCGTCGAAGGCGGTGAGATCGCAGTGCGCTCGCGCGTCGAGCGACCGGCGCCGCTGTCCGACGTCGATGCGATGGCGTTGTGGGCCGGCGAGACGTTCTGAAGCGGGACTGTCCGACCAAATATGATTGCCCGGTCTGGGCAGGGCTGAAATGCCCGCTCTGTCTCCTGGAACCGGCAAGGGGAGGCGGGTTTTGGTGTGGTATCGAACTTAGCGGGCGCGTGCTGCTGGAGCGTCCAGGGTAGAAGGAAGTATTCGATGAAGATGATCAAGGGACCGGCGATATTCCTCGCTCAGTTCGCTGCCGACGCGGCGCCGTTCAATTCCTTCGACTCGATCTGCGGATGGGCCGCCTCACTCGGCTACGAGGGGGTTCAGATTCCGAGCGGGGATGGGCGGCTCTTCGACCTTAGGAAAGCTTCGGAGTCGCAGGACTACGCCGACGAGGTGAAGGGGATCGCGACCCACCACGGGCTTGCGATCACCGAGCTCTCGACCCATCTCCAGGGCCAGCTCGTTGCCGTTCACCCGGCCTATGACGCCGCTTTCGACGGCTTCGCCGCGCCGGAAGTGCGCGGGAATCCCAAGGCCCGCACGGAGTGGGCCGTCGACCAGGTCAAGCGCGCGATCTTGGCCTCCAGGCGTCTCGGGCTCACTGCACTTGCGACCTTCTCCGGTGCACTTGCCTGGCCCTATGTCTATCCCTGGCCGCAGCGCCCGGCCGGTCTCATCGAGACAGCATTCGATGAGCTCGCCAGGCGCTGGCGGCCGATCCTCGACTATGCCGACGAACACGGTGTCGATCTCGCTTATGAGATCCATCCCGGTGAGGACCTTCACGACGGCGTCTCCTATGAGATGTTTCTTGAGCGGGTCAATGGCCACAAGAGCGCGAACCTCCTCTACGACCCGTCGCACTTGGTGCTGCAGCAGCTCGACTATCTCGATTACATCGACGTCTACCACGAGCGCATCAAGGCATTCCACGTCAAGGACGCCGAGTTCAATCCGACTGGCCGCCAGGGCGTCTATGGCGGGTTCCAGGGCTGGGTCGAGCGTGCCGGCCGCTTCCGCTCGCCCGGCGATGGCCAGGTCGACTTCGGTGCCATCTTCTCGAAGCTCACGCAATACGATTACGACAGCTGGGCGGTGCTTGAGTGGGAATGTGCGCTGAAGCATCCCGAGCAGGGCGCACGCGAGGGTGCCGAGTTTATCAAGAGCCATATTATCCGAGTCACAGAGAAAGCCTTCGACGATTACGCAAGCGCCGGCACCGACGACTCAGCGAACCGCAAGATGCTCGGCATCTCCTGAGCGAGGGGGACAATATGGCTATCGAAGCAAGCAATGAAGCTGGCGGTCATCGTCGTATCCGGCTCGGCATGGTCGGTGGCGGCCAAGGAGCCTTTATCGGTGCCTTACACCGCATCGCGGCCCGTATCGACGACCAGTTTGAACTCGTTGCCGGCGCGCTCGCATCCGATCCGGTTCGGGCCAAGGCCTCGGCGAAGGAGCTCGGCATTGCCGACGATCGCGCCTATGGCTCCTTCGAAGAGATGGCGAAGGCTGAAGCCGCGCGAGCGGACGGCATCAAGGCGGTCTCGATCGTAACTCCAAACCACATGCACAGCCCGGTCGCGAAAGTCTTCCTTGAAGCCGGAATCCACGTCATCTGCGACAAGCCGCTGACGACGACCGTCGCGGAGGCCGAGGAACTGGTGGCGCTCGTGAGGAAGAACGGCAAAGTGTTCGTGGTGACGCACAACTACACGGGATATCCCATGGTCCGGCAGGCACGCGCCATGGTCGCGAATGGCGACCTTGGCGAGATCCGGCTGGTCCATGCCGAATATCTCCAGGATTGGCTGACCGAGCGGTTGGAGGCAAGCAGCCACAAACAGGCGGCGTGGCGTACGGACCCGGCCCGGTCCGGCGCCGGTGGGTGCATCGGCGACATCGGCACACACGCCTACAATCTTGCCTGCTTCGTCACCGGGCTCGAGCTCGACGAATTGCTCGCACAACTGTCGACCTTCGTTGAGGGGCGGCGCCTCGATGACGATGTTCAGATACTCCTCAGGTGGAAAGGCGGCGCCAAGGGCATGCTTTGGGCGAGTCAGGTCGCCGTCGGCAATGAGAACGGCCTCACGTTGCGCGTCTACGGCACCAAAGGCGGCCTCGAATGGGCGCAGGAGAATCCGAACCAGCTCTGGTTCACGCCCTACGGCCGGCCGAAGCAGCTCCTGACCAGGGGCGGCGCCGGCGTTTTGGGCGAGGCGAGTCGGGCAACCCGTGCCCCCTCTGGCCACCCCGAGGGTTACCTTGAAGGTTTCGCGACAATCTATGCCGAGGCGGCGCGCGCCATCCGCGCGGCAGAGGCCGGCCAAAAGCCGGATCCTGAGGTGATCTTCCCCACGGTAGAGGATGGCCTAGCAGGCGTGAAGTTCATCGACGCCGCTGTGAAGTCCGCGACATGCAAAAACGCCTGGGTCCGGATGACGTAACTGCCGACGCGTCGGCCACGAGCAGTCGGTCAGGGCGATCGTACCAATAGCGATGACGCGCTGGATCTGATGCGGAGGACGCGAACCAGACCCTTCGTCTAGCACAGTCCGCTCCTTTGTTGACGACGGCCTGCATGGCGAAGGGCATCGTCGGCTTTGTCACAGACGTGGGCGTCCGCGACGGCCTGGCGATCCGCAAACGTGGATCCAACGTCTTCTGCTATGGCTTGTTGAAAGGCACGGTCAAGGAGACGCACGGGGATGTCCAAATAGTGTCGTTGCCTTTCAAAGTCATCGCGAAATAGCCACAACAGGCGGGCTAGGTCTGCCTCAGTCAGAAAGACGCATGGGACCGCTACGATGTTCTGGAAAATCGTCCCTCGTTTTGGGAGCCGCCATCTATATCGCCGCATTTTCTCAAGCGCGCAGCAGAGCGCGGAGTTCGACGCGTGCATGGCCCAAGCCGACGGCGTTTCCTCAAAAATGTTGGAGTGCGGCAAAGCCGAAATCGGTAAGTGGGATGTGAGGCTGAATGCCGCCTATCAGACCCTTCTGCATGGGTCCGCGGACAAGATGCGAGCGCAACTGCAGCAAGAGGAGGACCTGGCTCAAACATCATTTGAGTGAGACCCACCGTCTGACCGTCAAGCCTCGCTACTCGACAAGATTTTGCATGGGGCAAAGGCGGGCGATCTCCCGTTCGAAAGACCAACGCTGTTCTCACTTGCTGTGAACCTCAAAACCGCAAGAGCGCTCGGTATTGAAATGCCGGCCTTTCTCGTTGCCCAAGCTGACGAGGTGATCGAATAGGTCACCTATTGCAGCGCATGAGTCCGGCAGTGGCCCATCGCTTCAATTGGCACAGTGCAGGAGTAGGTCTAATGCTGGGGGCAGAGGGACATGGCTGGCCAACTGCAAGAATGTCGGGATTGACCCGAAACCGAAGTCGAGTCTGCTGAGCGTTACTCGATCAGCAACATGCCACGCTTGTTATGCCCATCCAAAGTATTCATTGCATCGAACAAGCGCGTGCGCTTCACAAGCCATGGACGGTAATCGCGATTGACGTCCAGAACGAAAACCAGATCCTCCTTTTCTAGATATCCGCCTATCGGAGAGTGATGGCCGGCCCCCGCTCCAAAGATCACCTTCCGATCGAAATTAACTATGTAACGGCGGGCTGGATCATTGGAGCGCTTCAGATGTTCTCGGAATTCTTCTGCACTCATGTCCCGAAGTACGGTCACGCTGCGACGTGTCTTAGCGCGCGCGAGACCAGCAAGCTCATCTAACGTCAAGCCCATGATGCAGAAACCAGTCCAGCAAAGTCCTGTTCCGGCCAAAACGGACCTTTCGCTTGTGGCATCCTCGCCGAACGAACGAAATACGTTGGCTAGACTGGACGGGCCGCAAAGAGAAGCGTTGGCCTGCCAAGAAATCTCATGCCCAAATGATGCGGCAGCCGGCAACCTCCATGCCCGTTCGACAGCATTCTCTGTGTGGATCACCGATAACTCAATTGCCTCTGGGCTGACCTTTGTCCGGCTTACGACAATTCCCACACAGCCCAGGGCGAGGACGATCGAGATCATCGCGGCGGCGAATGCGGCTGTAACCTTGGTTTCTAACCTCATTGCGGCGCGAGCCCCTAATACCGGATCGTTTCCGGCCTAAAACAATTGGCCTTAATGTCCTGATAGGCAGCTGGTGTATAGGGTACATCAGTTGCGCGACGCGGCGACAGGATATAGCGGCTCGTGGCCCATCAGCGAAGTGGCGACGCCCCTCACTGAGGTCAGCTCAATGGGGCGTGCAGCGCTGGTGAAGGGCTCGGCCAAGTCTGGTCCTTCCGCCAAATCGCCACACCACGGATGCGCCGTCCCGGATATTTCGGATCTTCTCGGAACGATGACACGGCAGACAGGATTTCGCCTTCTATTTTGAAGAAGCGAACTTGTTCCGTCCCGATCCAGGCCGGCCGCCATGCCTCGACGGGCCGGCGCAGCGGAGAACCGACCTAGGGCACGTTGACTGGTGGCATAGGTGCGGTCGGGCGCGGCACGAAATCGGTTTGGTGCTGGCCTCGTGCGGCCAACATGAGCGCAAAAGCGACAAAGAGAATCAGAAGTTTTCGCATCGCGCGCCGTCAAATCAGGGCATAGCCACCATGACGGCAAGGGCAGTCTCGCCGTTTCCCGGACCGCCTGACGCAAAATAGAACGCAGCAAGTGCGATTGCTGCCAAGACGCCATAACCAGCGGTGATCCATCCCTCCTAGTTTCGCGTCGCCTGCACTCATGAGGTGGTGTGGGTATATGCTGTCGTTGCCATGACCTGAATCCTCCGAGATTCGGCGTATTGAGATGACGGCGAATGGCACTCTCGACTGTGAGATGTGTCGGATGTTAGTGGGTAGATCGAATGTCGGTGCGCAAGGTGGCGTGTTGTTCTATGCCGCCTGACATGGTCATGCTCTGGTAGACACCAATGGAGGTCGCGCCACCCAGGAAGAATAAGCAGATGTAGAAGGCCAGCACGGCTTTCGCCCAACGCTTGCGAGTGATCCCGTCTTCGCAAGTGCTCGCAGAAGGGTCGTTCAGCGAAAAGCCATGGGTAACGTGTGCGGAATCCTCACTAAAATAGTCCATAGGGAAGCCCGCTGGAGTTAGTTCGAAAGCCCTTACTTTCCGACAACTCGGAAAGTAGTTCGCCGCGGCATCACTTCTTCACACCGCGCACATCACTCAGAGGCACACAAGGCCTGCCAAGTGCTTCTCTGCGAGCTAGGCCTTGTCAAGCCGACGGTGAGTTGACTTGGATCCAGCGAAGCCTCAGCAATTTTCAGTGTTTTCGCACGTGGAGTTAGAACCGCGATCTGATGGGGAGAAGCCGGCATTCCGTCTAACGTTAGCGTCGGCGCAACCGTGCTCTCCTCCACGTGGGCCGAGCCCAGCAGTGCTACTTGATGCCGCGAGATCGGGAAGCCCGTAAGTTCAAAAGTTGGGAGGCGTAATGCGCACGCGTCGGCGTGAGTGGTCGCAACGCCACAGACGGCGGCAATGGCAGTCATCATTAAGAACAGGGTTTTCATGGGACTCACCCTCTTGAATTGGAGGTATTCCCACTGCGAATTCCAAGCTCACGTTAGCCCGGGGCCCCCGACGCACCATGTGAAGCTGTTCACTATGGGTCCTGAAAATTCGGCAAAAGGTTCATCCGATCGCGCACTCGATAAAGGTCAGTACGGCTGCATTTCATGAGCAAGGCTTGGAGCCTTGATCGGCAGTTGGGCCATTAGCCCACCCGGCAGGCGTTTTTCGTCGAAGACTATTGGATCGTTGGGCATCCCGCGGATCGGACGCCTCGTGGATCGACATCTCGGTTCGCGGCGACGTAGTCGATCTCGCCGCGCGAGATACCGATATCTTGGAGCGCCATGTCGCTCAGGTCTGACAGCCCGGCCCGAATCCGTCGGCGTTCGTGCGATTCGCGAAGGGCAGCGCGGCAACTGGCGAGCAGGCTCAGCACAAGTCGAACCGGCGCGAAGGTCGTTCTCGACGCGGACAAGTCGTAGGTTGTAGCCATCTGAATCTTCCCGGTATCGGCCTCCGAAAAGGCAAGCATGCCAGGCCCAGCAGGATGCGCTTGATATCCCGCTTACGTTTTCCTTACCGGCCGCTTATTCTTTCGGCTTCCAACGGTGCTGAATTACGTCAGGCGATCTGTGAGGTGGCTCAAGGAGCGGTATCGTGCGCTATTTCTTCGAGGACTACGCCCTCGACACCGATCGGCGCGAGCTCCATCGCGGTTCTAATGTCGTCCCGACCGCGCCGCAGGTCTTCGATCTGCTCGACTATCTGATCCGAAACCGGGAGCGGGTCGTCAGCAAGGACGACCTCGTGAATGCCGTCTGGAATGGACGTATCGTTTCCGACATGGCGCTGACGACCCGTCTCAATGCGGCCGAAGCGCGATCGGCGATTCCGGCGAGGAACAGCGCCTCATCAAGACGTTGCCACGAAAGGGCTTTCGTTTCGTCGGCGTCGTCCACGAGGAGGATCGCTCGCCTACTGTCGGGACGGCCGCACCTACGGCTTCATCAGAGCCCGCACTTGCGCCTCCCAACAAGCCCTCGATCGCCGTATTGCCGTTCGAGAATATGAGCGGCGATGCCGAGCAGCAGTACTTTGCTGACGGCATGGTCGAAGAGATCATCACGGCTCTTTCACGGTTCAAATGGTTGTTTGTCATTGTCCGAAACTCGAGCTTCACATTCAAGGGCAGGGCGGTCGATATCAAGGAGGTCGGGCGCAGCCTTGGCGTCCGCTATGGCCTTGAGGGGTCTGTGCGCAAGTCGTCGGGGCGGCCGGAGAACCTGACGGCCTATGATTTCTACCTTCGGGCTTTGCCGAATTATTATGCGTCGACCCGCGAAGGGTTAGCCGAGGCGATAAGGCTCACTCATAGCGCCCTGAAGCTGGATCGTGTGGTCGATGCCCGGCCAACTCAGGTTCTAATTGGTCTCGATCCCTGATTTGATCTTCCAGTTGCCGCTCGGCCTGTTCGGCAAGAAGATCGTATTCCTCGGCCATCTTGATCAGCCGGGCTCTGGTAGCCGAGGCTCTGGTGCGTTCCGCTTTGGCGCGCGTCTGGGCTGCGCGTTGCAGCCAGTGGCTTGGGCTCGAGAGATCGCGCGACATCGGCTACGGAAGCTACCTCATTTTCAATCGACCTACAGAAGTCTGCGATTCGGTTCCAAATGAGGCATGGGGAGCGCCAGCGTAGGCGAGAGAAGGTTGGCTAACAGCCGTTAACCGCATTCGCGCTAGTCGATTTACCTCATCGAAAGCGCGGTCCGCTACAAAGGCTCCTGGGATTACAACCCACAGGGGTAGAAAATGATTTTGGTAAAGCGCTTCATTGCAGATGAAAACGGTGCCACGGCGATTGAATATGGGCTGATTGCAGCCGGTATCGCGCTGGCGATCATCACGGTGGTCAACGGTCTTGGCACGAGCCTAAACGACAAGTTTGGCTCGATCAGTAGCTCGCTGAAATAATCGGCCTAGCCGCCCGGAATAGCACCTGCGCGCCGGTGAACGGTCATACGCCGTTCGCCCTTTGCGCTGCTGGACGATGCCGTCTATTGCGGCGCAGCCAGTAAAGGAAGCGCATCAAGTGGATCTCAGCCGCCCCTGCGTTAACAGGATGGTCGGAACTTAAGGGCGCGTCGATGATCAGCGTCCGTGAATACCAAGAGCAGCTTCTCGCGACCTTCAAGGACCGTCTTGTTCGCATCGAACGAGGCGAAGTCTGGGGCAGCAACCATGCCGACCCATATAGCGCCGAGGAGCAGGCGACCGAAATCCGGCGCATCAAGGCGGCGATTACTCTCCTTGAGCACGACTTGGGACGTGGACACTGAGCCATCGCGCGGCAAAGGCGCCGTGTGTAGACGCCGGACCGCGCACGAGCTACTGCCAGTGGAAAAGCAAATCGCACAGGGAGCGCAACCGCCAGTGGTGGCGACGCATCGTCGGCGACTGTCTCGATATTCTCGAAACGGGACGCTGCCGGGCTCGAAATGCCAATCCCCCCGGCAGCGCCTTGTCTCAAACTGGGCGCTGAAGGGCAGTGGCCGAGCCGGCGGACTTCGTCTGGTCGAAGCGCATCTGATTTCACGCTTCCGGAGCGGGCAGCAGAAGGCCTCAGCCGGTCAGCCCCGGGCGGGGGTCTTTTCGTTCCCTCGCGGCGTATTCACTGTATCGGGAAAAACCGGCAGTCGAGCATGGCAGCCTCTCACCTACACTTAATTGCCAAATGCCGGTCCTAATTTGCCGGCACGGGTGTCGTCACCGGGCCTCCATCATAGTTCGCGGTCCATCGTTGGACGGTTGCGTTCTTGACCTTGATCCCGAACTTTTGCCGGCCGCCGCGGTAAGGCCGATCGCGATGTTTCGAGACCAGACCCTCGAGGCCCATCCGGTACGCGGCCCGGAATAGATCTGGGCCAATCTCGCCGCGCTCGAAGGGCGCCACGGTGATACCGGCCGGCCGGCTCGCTGGAAGCTGCTCCAAGTTGGTCTTGCGCATGTGCAAGGGCAGGGCGCGCAGGTCGTCGCCACCCATGGCCAAAAATGTCGAAGGCGTAGAGCTGGACCTCGTGATCGTGCTTGCGGCAGTGCAACGCGTTGAAATCGGAGATGCCGTCGACGCCGAGCACCACGGCCTCATGCTTTTGCCGGAAGTTCAGCGCGTCCCATTAGCCGAAGCTTAGGCACTCCTCGGGCATTTTTCGATAGTAGCCCATTCGCGAAAGAGGTATTGTCATACATCACCGGCCGAGGCTCTGTTCCGTAGGCGTCGGTGGCTGAGAGACCGATTGCGCTCCCGCCTGCATAGAAAAGGGGGAGCCGGTCATGGACCAACCTTCAATCCACATTTGGTTTGAGGAGCTTGCCAAGCAAGCGCGCGAGATGTCAGCGCGATCCCGTGAAGTTCTTAGGACAGCTACGGCGGACACGTTCTTGGGTCGGAAGACTCAGGAGCCGTTTCCAGAACAGGACCCGATAGGGCGCGCGGATATCCAAAACCTAATGCACAGCGAACTACAGCCGCCTAGTGCCAAATGAAGCAAGGCCGCCTCAGTTGACAGGCTCACTGGAACTAGTGGCCACCTAGCACTTTGGTCACTCGTAGCCGAGCGACGGTGTAGCCGCTGTTGAGGTTATGGGCCCGGCCTCCTAGGCGCCGGGCCCGCTCATTTTGGGCCGCTGGCCTTGAGCGAGTAGAGGAACGGCGCGTTGATCTTGTCGATATGGATGCGGCCGTCCTGCACGGGCTCGATGCCCGAGTCAGGCCAGCGATCGCGCTTAGCTCTTGCCGGGGGCTCGATAGTGGCTCGCTGCTTTGGAAGCCCTTTCGGCCACATTTTTGAATTCAGCGCCGGTCCAAGCTCTTGCAGTTTTCACGTTAGATATTGTGCCTGCCGCCACCGCTGCCAACATTGCGGCGATGATGGATTCGGACTCGTTCGCCTCAGAAATGACCATGAAGTCGCTGTCGCCGGTCGTGAAGTAAAAGCTGATGAGCTCGCCACCAGCACCCTCAATCAGCTTGCGTACAGCCGGCTCTCTGTCCTCGGGTGCGCTAACCAATCCCTTGGCATAACTCTCGGTGAAGCAACCACGCGTGACCAGCCTGATCATAACGCTCCTCCATTGATTTTGAGCTTATTGCAACCGATACAATTCATCTCATCGACCCAGAGATTTTAGTCTCGCCTCGGGAGGTTTATTGAGATGGATCAATCCAACAGGGGAAATCCCATCCGTCGAACAGCGCACGGGGCCTCGATTCCACGCCCAGAGCTCCTGAAGAGGAGAGCTCCCCGATGTCAGGGTACCTTCTGAGCCAATTCGACGTTCAGGTCTGCAGGATTTGCCGTATGTCGACTGGTTCCGCAGGGCCGTCGCGCACGTCGAGCGCCTCTTCGATGTGGTGCAGGTGCTCTTCCATCAGGTCAGCAGCACGTAGTTTGTCGTCGACAGCGAGCGCGTCGAGCAGGGTGTCGTGCTCGGCTTCCGAGCAAGTGCGCGCACGGCTCGATCCGTAGAGGCCAATAATCAGCGAAGTGCGTGCTACCAGTTCCTCGAGGTATTTGGTCAACACCGAATTGCCGGCGATTTCTGCGAGCCGAATGTGGAATTGCCCGGATAGCCGTATGGACTCGCGCCGGTCGCCGCGGGCCTCCGCTGCGGCTCCGGCGCGGGAGTTCGCCCTTAATTCGTCAAGGGCGCGCACGTCAATCCGGTTCGCTGCGGACAGCACCACCGAGCGCTCGATTGAGCGACGTGCTTCGAAGACCTCGCGCGCTTCGGTTGCGCTAGGGCTGCTGACATAGGCTCCACGATTGGGATGTAGCGTCACTACGCCCCGACCCGCCAGCACCACCAGGACGCGCCGGATCTGCGCACGGCTGGCCTCGAACGCCTCGCAAAGCGCATTTTCGGCAAGCTTCGCACCAGGGGGAAGCTTGTGCTCCATCACCGCAGCAAAGACGCGTTCGACAATCGCGCTGTCGGCAAGGGGCCGGGGAAGGTGAGTGAGCTGGACCGTCATTCGTCCGCTATGCCTTCCCATACTTGCTCGCGCACCGTCGCGCATCGTTCGGCGCTCGGTCTGGGGACGAGAGTCCGCGCCCGCTCTTGGGGGCGAGACCGAAAAGTGATGATCATCTCTCCATTGTGTGTACGAAGTATCCAAGATTGTCAACAATCAACCTTTTTCATGTTGATAATCCCACTGCCTTCATGCATCGTCGTCGCCAAGCAAAACTCCGCTCGCGCGCCGGCACCGGCGCGCCCGTCGGCCACCAGAGGGAGGGAAAGACCATGAAACATAGCGCATCCTTGTCTCGTGCCGCCCTATTGGGTCTAGTTTCTGCGCTCGGCGTTGCTACGGCGGTCACAACCGCTGAAGCTGCGAACAAGGTTCTCAAGGTCGGCTTTGTCGGTGTGACCAGCGGTCCCGCTGCCGCGTGGGGCACCTCGAATGTTCGTTCGATGCAGACGCTTGCCGCTTGGTGGAACGAGCAGGGCGGGGTCAAGATCGGTAACGAGACGTACGATATCAACGTCGTTACCTTCGACGACCAGAAGGATCCCAAGCGCGCCATCGCCGGCATGGAGAAAATGGCGCAGGAAGGCATCCACTATGTCGTCGGGCCGAACGTCGATGACGGCGCCGCAGCGGTCCGGCCAGTGGCCGAAAAGGCTGGCATCATCTATTTTCCCTATGCCTTCCCGAAGGCGCTCTACACTAAACCCGCTTCGAATGCAGTCCTGGGCATGGTGGCGAACTACCAGTCGGCTCCCTCCATTTACAAGTATCTGAAAGAAAACAAGGGCGTGAAGACGGTAGCGTTCGTCTGCGCGAACGAATCCGATCCCATCAGTCAGCGCGACGGCGGCGTCCTCGCGGCCAAGGCGCTGGGCCTGAATGTGGTAGCCGACAAGGACACCTATGAGAACGACACACGCGACTTCACGCCGGTGCTGACGCCGATCGTGAAACTGAAGCCGGATCTCCTGGTGTTGTCGGGTGTGGCACCGGCGAACGCGCCGCTGTTGATCCGCTCGGCTCGCGAGCTCGGCTTTGAAGGGATTATCTCGACCGAAACTGCGCAGGATGCCAAGGTGCTTGAGGAAGGCGCGGGCGAGCTGGCCAACGGCTTCATCTCGGTGGGTGGCGCCTCGACGCCGGAAATCCGCTCGAAAACGATGGAAGAATTCATCGACCGCTATACCAAGAAATTCGGCGAGTATAACGACGAGTCGAACACCAAGGTTTATGCGCTGCAGTATATTGTCGACACGCTGAAGGCAGATCCGAAGGCAATCGACAACGTCGATGAGTTCAAGAAGGAAATGGACACGTTTTCAGCGCCCAATCCCTATCTTAAGGACAGTTCGGCGACCCTGCACTATGTCGGAACGACGTCCTTCGGGCAGAAGCGCCAGCTCGCGGTGCCGCTGGTCGTGAACCAATACAAGGATGGCAAGTTCGAGACCCTGTTTGTTGCGAATGTCGACTGAACACGCCTGCTGGCGTCTTCATCCGGTCCGTCGACGCCCGAGGGCATGCGCCTGAACAACAAGCCGGGGCGAGTTGCGTCTGATCTGAATGCGACTTGCCCCGGGTGGTCGGCGGCGACGGCACGAGCGTCTGAACGAAGTCCCTCCTGCGGAGAGCGGTCGTGGAGCAAGTCGTCGCCAACGGGCTTTATCTCGGCGCACAATATGCGCTGATTGCGCTGGGTCTGACACTGATCTTCGCCTTGATGAACGTGCTCAATTTTGCGCACGGGCAGATGTATGTGCTCGGTGGCTTCGTCACCTATGAAATCTACGGCCAACTGCGTTTGCCCTTCGTCGTTGCGCTGTTTGCTTCGGCGATTACGTTGGCAGTTCTCGGCGGGCTGATCGAGCGGTTCCTGTTTCGAACCGTCATCAGACGCAGCGTCCGGGAGGAGAGTACGATGCTGCTGGCGGCCGGCATCGCCTATTTCCTCGATGCCGTCATCCTCCTGCTGTTCGGCGAGAAGCAGCGTGGCGTCCCGAAGATCGTCAATGGCGTGCTGCGGGCTGGCGATATCATCATGCCCTATGACCGCATCGTCGTTGGGGGCTTGGCCGTTCTCTTCATCGTCGGCTTCATCCTGATGATGCAATACACCAAGCCGGGGCGGGCGATGCGCGCGCTTGCCCAGGATCGCATCGCCGCGCAACTCATGGGCGTGCCGGTCGAGTTCTACTCATTTCTTGGCTTCGCGCTCGGAGCCATGCTTGCCGGTCTTGTTGGCGGGCTTCTGGTGACGATCACAGGCGTCAATTCCGGCATCGGAGGGCCGATATCGCTCAAGGCATTCCTGATGGTGATGATCGGCGGCGCCGGCGTCGTTGGCGGAGCCATCGCCGGCGGCTTCATCCTTGGCATGCTGGAGTCGGTCGGCTTGACCGTCCTGCACGCCTATGGCGACATCACCTATCTCGTCATCTTCGCGGCTCTGCTGATCTTCCTCGCCATCCGGCCGAATGGCCTGATGGGCAAGCCTTGGGGCTGAGCCGATGTTTCGCCCGTTGCGCCTGGTCGCCATTGCGGTCTTCATGCTGGTGGTCTTCCTCGCCGTTCCCTTGGCGATCAAGGCGGCAGGCCGCACCGATTTCTACTACACCCTGAGCTCCGTCGCCCTTCTGGCAATCGCCAGCAGCGGGGTCTGGTTGATGTTCTATATCGGCCGCATCAACATCGGCCAGGGCGCCTTTGCACTGATGGGCGGTTATGTTTCTGCCATCCTGGTCGCCTCTGCAGGCATCTCCTTCTGGCTCAGCCTGCCGCTTGCCGGCCTGTTCTGCGCCGCCGTTAGCGTCCTTGTCGGCCTGCCGATCCTAAGACTGCGCGGCGTCTATTTCGCCATGGTGACGCTGGTGCTCACCGAAGTCGCGCGGCTCCTCGCTTTGGCGCTGCCGATCACCAATGGCGCCAAGGGTATCACCAGCATTCCCGCTCCCGGCGGGATCGCCGCCTTCGGCGTCACGCTCGTTCCGGCCTTCGATGCCTTCGCCGAACGCAACATCGCTTTCTACTATTTGTCGACGATCATGATGACCCTGTGCTTTGCGGCGCTCTACCGTCTCGTACATTCACGCATTGGCAGGATCTTCGTCGCCATGCAGCAGAATGAGGAGCTGGCCTCCTCGATGGGCATCAACGTGCCGGCGATGCGCATTCTTGCCTACGCTATCTCTTCGTTTCTCGGCGGCGTGGCCGGTGCGATCTTCATCGCCATTGCGCAATCGATCTACCCCTCGAGCTTCACTGTCAACGACAGTATCAATTTCATGCTCAACTGCTTCGTCGGCGGCCTCGGCTATGTCTTTGGGCCGATGCTCGGTACGCTGGTTCTGTATTTCGGATGGGATCTTCTCTTCGCGATCGGCCAATATCAGCTTCTGATCTATTCGGGCGTGATGGTCGTCTTGATGCTGGTGTTGCCGAACGGGCTTCTAAGCATCCGTTTTCACTCGCGGCGGCGGAGCTGGCACAAGACATGACGCCGATCCTCCAGGTCAAAGGCCTGACCAAGCAGTTCGGCGGCCTCGTTGCCGTCAACGATGTCAGCTTCGACGTCCAGCCGAACGAAATCCTCTCGGTCATCGGTCCGAACGGCGCCGGCAAGTCGACGATCTTCAAACTGATCTCATCCTTCCTGAAGCCGACGCGCGGTGAAGTCCTCTTCAAGGGCGAGCGCATATCCGGTCTTGCCCCGCACATCGTGGCGCGAAAGGGCGTGGTCCGTACCTTCCAGGAGACGACGATCTTCAAGGGACTGACGGCTCGTGATAGCGTCATCGTCGCCCACCATCTGCGTTCACGTGCCAGCCTCATCGGCTATTATTTCGAGACCAGCCTCGCGCGTCGCGACGAGGAGGCGTTCGGCCGCTCCAGCGACGAAATTCTCGACTTCCTCGGCCTCGGTGAGGTGAAAAGCGAGATTGCCAGCAACCTGCCTCACGGGCATTTGCGTGCCCTCGGCATAGCAATCGGCCTCGCTGCCAGCCCGCAGGTGCTGCTGCTCGACGAACCCTTCGCCGGCATGAACCACGAGGAGACGCGCCACGCCGTCGAGCTTGTGCGCGCCGTGCGCCAGCGCGGCGTCACCGTGCTTTTGGTTGAGCACGACATGGCTGCGGTGATGAAGATCTCCGACCGTATTGTCGTGATCAATTTCGGCTCGAAGATCGCCGAAGGCACTCCTGCGCAGATTCAGCAGAACGATAGGGTGATTGAGGCGTATCTCGGCATCGAAGACGAAAGCATAGGGCTCTGAGCATGCGCGCGCTGCTGTCCGTGAGCGAGGTCGAGCTTTATTACGACCATGTCTATGCGCTTAAGACCGTGTCGGTGGAGGTGCAGGAGGGCGAAACCGTCGCGCTCATCGGCGCCAACGGCGCAGGTAAGTCTTCGATCCTGCGCGCCATTACCGGCCTGCGGAAGATAGCGAAGGGCAAGATCGAATTCGAGGGACGACGTATCGACGCCCTGGGGCCGGAGGCGATCGTCAAGCTGGGTATCGTCATGGTTCCAGAGGGACGGCGGGTCTTCCCGCTCATGAGCGTGCGCGACAATCTGATGATGGGCGCATTTTCGCGCAGCGACCGCGCCGAGGTGCGCAACTCGCTGGAACGCGCACTGGAACGGTTCCCGCGGTTGAAGGAGCGCTTGTCCCAGCCGGCGGGCACGATGAGCGGCGGCGAGCAGCAGATGCTGGTGATAGCTCGCGCCCTGATGGCCAAGCCGAAGCTGCTACTGCTCGACGAGCCTTCGCTGGGCGTCGCACCGAAAATCGTACAGGACATCGCCCGCTCGATCGTGACCATTAATCGAGACGAAAAGGTGAGCGTGCTTCTCGTCGAGCAGAACTCGCGCATGGCGCTGCGTGTTTCCAACCGCGCCTATGCCTTGACGACCGGGAAGGTGGCGCTCTCCGGCGCCTCAGCCGACCTCATCGCGGATGAGCGCGTCAAACACCTCTATCTTGGTGGCGACCTCTGAGAAAGCGATCTTCATCCCATGCGCATCCACATCATCAATCCCAACACCACCGTTTCGATGACCCGGAAGATTGAGGCCGCGGCTCGCACGGCAGCTTCGCCTGGCGTTGATATCCTGGCCGCTAACCCAACCTATGGCCCGCCCAGTATCGAGGGCTATTTCGACGAGGCGTTTTCGCTGCCGGGCCTTCTTGAAGAGATCGGCAAGTGCCGCGACGCCGACGCCTTCATCATCGCCTGTTTCGACGATACGGGCCTCGAAGCCGCGCGCTGTGTCGCGGATGTGCCGGTCATCGGCATTGGTGAGGCTGCGTTCCACGTTGCGAGCCTCATAGCCCACAAGTTCAGCGTCGTCACCACACTTGCCCGCTCGCTCGCGCCGATCGAGCACAACCTCGTCAAATACGGACTCGCGGCGCGTTGCGCGCGGGTGCGGGCCTCCAACGTGCCGGTGCTCGCGCTCGAAGAGCCGGGCTCGCAGGCGCGCCGCACCATACAGGACGAGATCGAACGCGCGCTCGCCGAGGATAGCGCCGAAGCGATCGTGCTTGGTTGCGCCGGTATGACGGATCTCGCGCGTGATCTGGAGCGGGCGGTTGGTGTCCCGGTTCTCGACGGCGTGGCCTGCGCTGTGGCGCTTGCCGAAGGCGTTGCGCGCTTGGGGCTGCGCACCTCCAAGCGCAACACCTATGCCCCGCCGCTCGCGAAGAACTATTCGGGTTCCTTCGCACCCTTCTCGCCACGCGGGTGAAGTGAAGCCGCCGAGGTTTGCGGTGCCCGGTAGCAAGCGCGGTCGCTGTGATAGGCCAGCGAGCCGGGTTGCCAACCTCGACAGGATCGCGGCGGCGAGCCGTCCCTTCCGTCGTGCCGGGCTGTAGCGCTGGAATTCAAGCTTGTGAGCGTCTTCTTTTGGATCAGCCGATCGCGCCTAAAAATCCGAAACCCTACCAACCGCAAAGCCGGCGAAGCGATCTGGCCTGTAGGGCTTCGGATCGACGATCGGCGCCGCTCCGGTCACGATATCCGCGACCAGGTGCCCGGAGCCTGGGCCGATACCGAAGCCGTGGCCGCTGAAGCCCGCGGCTACTATCAAGCCGGGCAGGCTCGAGGCCTCTCCGATGGCCGGCACGCCGTCGGGCGTCGAGTCGATGTAGCCGGCCCATGCAGCCGTGATTTTCGTGTCCCTCAGTGCCGGCAAAAGTTCGAGGGCGCGCCGATGCGTGAGTTGAATCGTGCTTCGATCGGGAGCCGGATCCAGGATGCGAACACGCTCCATCGGCGTCGGGCCGTCGAGCCGCCAATGGCGGAGCGTTTCATGTCCCGATCTTACGCCCTCGAGGCCGCCGGGGAGCAGGCTGCGCCAGCGCCGCAGGAACATTGGGAGGAATTGCGGGGCGAAGCGGAGTTGCTGCGCAGTCGGATCGACGCGCCCTCGACCACTGATGGCGAGCGTATATCCGCCATCGCCGCGTTTCGTCACCGAAACGCTGAAAGTATGCATTGCATCAGGTAAGCCCTTCACACCCTGCGATACCGAAAGGATGGATGAGCGGATCGACGCGAGTGGAAGGCGGATGCCGGACTGGTGGCAGAAGGAGGAGGACCACGCCCCGCCTGCCAGTATGGCGACCTTCGTGCGAATCGTGCCGCGCTCGGTCACGACCGCACTCACGCGACCGCCTTGGGTCTCCAGTCCACGTGCCGCGCACATCTGGTGCACTATGCTTCCAGTTTTGAGAATGGCCCGCGCGACCGCAGGTGCCGCATTGGCGGGATCGGCGATGCCGTCGCTCGCCGAGAAGACACCGCCCTTCCAGGCCCGCCCGGTAGCTGCCCCACGGGAAGTCGCTTCGGTCGCATCGAGCATGCGAGTGCTGACGCCGACGCCCCGAGCGAAGTCGCGCCAGTGCGCCCAGCCCTCAAGTTCGGTCTGGTCGTTGCTGAGGTAGAGGAGGCCGCAGCGAGAGAAACCGGTGTTCTCACCGCTTTCAGCGCCAAACCTCTCCCACAGGTCCAGGCTTTTGGTCGCCATCGGCAGCTCTCGGGCATCGCGGTTTTGCTGCCGGCACCAGCCCCAGTTTCGGCTGGATTGCTCGGCTCCGATCCGACCCTTCTCCACGAGAGCGACCCTGAGGCCCCGCATGGCGAGATAGTAGGCGGCGAAGACCCCGACGATCCCGCCTCCGATGATCACCGCGTCGGCGCTGTCGGGGAGATCCGGCGATGTCTCAATGTGGCTGAGTGGTGCGGGCATCCTGCGTTCCTGATTTCGGTAGCTGCATCCTAAGCCGCGCGTCGGCGCGGACGGCACCTGGATTCGATAGTGGTCCAGCATTTTATGCTGTATCCTCTGTGTGCTGCAAAATGGCGTTCTGCCCGAACGATACTCCTCAGTGATGGATAGGGGCCGAAGCAGAGATAAGCTTTTAGCTCACGTTACCAAATTTTCTGCTGTGCGTTGCACTAGCATGACAGTTGCATTTTTCGTCTGAGGTGAGCGCGGCGAGCGTCGGCCTGGTGAGCTCGCCGCCAAAGCGACCATGCGAGAACACGGTCGATCGAGATGCGCCGTTGAGCGAGCTTGATAGCGATGCGACGGATTTCCTGGATCGACCAGCGGATCAGGAACGATGTTTGGTGCGCCGGCGTCGTGTTTTTTTGAGTGCTGGCTCAGCGTTGGCCCGATGACGGATGACGGCCATCATGGCAAAGGCAAGCATGACGAGTGAGACATGGCGATGCCAGCCATGCCAGGAGCGAGTTTCGTTGTGATCAAGACCGAACTCGTTCTTGGCAGTTTCGAAGCTGTCCTCGATGGCCCAGCGATGGCCTTCCACCGACACCAGCTTCTGGATGGAGGTGCCCTTGGGGCACCATGTGGAGAAGAAGGCCAAGCTGCCGTCGGCAATGTTGCGGCGGATCAGAAGACCCCGCGTCCATTCCCCGGCAAGGTCGTCGTTGTATTCACTGGCTTCGAGATCGGCCAACTCGAGATAGGCCCAGTCGTGCCAGCGCGGACCTTTGGTCCCTTCGCCGGACGACAGGTGGTGCCAGGCCTTCTTGGGAAGACTCTGCGCGATCGCGGCGGCGGTGCCGGCGACAGGCTGCTGCTTGCCCCAGGAACGGAACACATGATTGGACGCAACACCCAGAACATAGCCTTTGCCCGCCTTGCGCAGCAGGGTTTCGATCTCGCCCGTGCCATACACGCAATCCGCCGCCACGAACGAGAACGGCACCTTTGCGGCGGTCGCGCGAGCGATCATTCGACGCGCGATCTTGGGCTTCGTCGCAAAGCCCACACCGCTCGGGACATGCGCTGCCTTCAGGCGAGCGGGGTCGTCCGTCCATTCCTTTGGCAGGTAGAGCGCCCGGTCGACGAAGGCATGGCCATGCCGCGACACATAGGAGGCGAACACTCCGATCTGGCAATTGGTGATCTTGCCCGCCGAGCCAGTGTACTGGCGCGCGACCCCGCACGAGGCCTTGCCCTGTTTCAAAAAGCCGGTCTCATCGATGACCAGGACCGCGTCCTCATCGCCAAGCGATTCCAGCGCGTACTCGCGCACAATGTCGCGCAGCGCGTCGGCGTCCCAATGCCCTCGGCCCAGAATCGCCTGCTGGCGCCACGGGCCTGGATCGCCAGCCGCCTCCGCCCGCATCCAACCCGTCTTGCGCGGTTCGTTGCCCAACAGTCCGTCGAGAAACTGCCACGCCGAGGCCGCGACCCGCTCCTGCGTAAACAGCGGACGGATGCGTTGCTTGGCATCTCGCACCGAGGAAGCCCATAGCGTCAGCGTATCTTCAACCGACGCACCACCAATCATCAGATCCCGAATCATGGTCACCCATGGATTCAGAACTCACCGAAAATAGCAACTGTAATGCTAGGAGGGGTCAATGGAGGGATCAATGAAGCTGGATCGGACATCAAGATCCTGCACGAGCTCCAGAAGAACGGGGCGTCACCAATGTCGAGCTTGCCGAACTGGTCAACCTGTCGCCCAGCCCCTGTCTTATGCGTGTAAGGCCGCTGCAGACCGAGGGGTATATCGAGGGCTATTCCGCCCAGATCAACATGCGCAAGCTAGGGCAGACGATTACCGTATTCACGGAAGTAACGTTGAAGAACCACCGACAGATGGACTTTGCGCGCTTCCTGAGTGCGGTCGAGAAGGTCGACCAGCTCATCGAATGCCATCTGGTCTCGGGAGGTTACGACTACATGCTTAAATTCGTCACCGCTGATATCGGCGAGTACCAGACGATCATGGAGCGCCTGACGGACATGGATATTGGCATCGACAAGTATTTCAGTTTCGTCGTGCTGAAGTCACCCATCGTACGCTTCCACATGCCGCTGACGAGCCTCTTTCCGCCTTGATTGCTACCTTCACGGGTCGTCTTTAGTGGTGGCAATAGGTCCGCACCTGCTCCGAGTCCTGATGCAATCTGTCGAGCCATCGCGGGTCTAGCTTGGGTACCGAAGAGAAGAGAAGCCGACTATAGGGGTGCTCTGGTGCTTTCGACAGCGCCGGCGCGATCTCCTCGACCAT
Source organism: Bradyrhizobium sp. CB82 (assembly GCF_029714405.1). Classification (NCBI taxonomy): domain Bacteria; kingdom Pseudomonadati; phylum Pseudomonadota; class Alphaproteobacteria; order Hyphomicrobiales; family Nitrobacteraceae; genus Bradyrhizobium; species Bradyrhizobium sp. CB82. The sequence continues at coordinate 4,026,314 of NZ_CP121650.1, forward strand.
TTGACCGCGATACATGACGATAATCTCGTCGCAGATCGCCTGAACGACGGAAAGATCATGGCTGATAAAGACGTAGGAATGCCCGAGCTCTCGCTGCAAGTCCTTCAAGAGCTGGATCACCGCGGCCGCCACCACAGTATCAAGTGCCGACGTGATCTCATCGCACAGGATAAAGGTAGGTTCGGCAGCGAGCGCGCGAGCAAAGTTCACGCGTTGCTTCTGCCCGCCTGAAAGCTCTCCTGGCCGCCGATGGCGTACCGATTTGGGTAGATGGACAAGATCAAGGAGCTCGCTGACGCGCGCATCACGTATCTTGCCCCTTCATGCCGTGGTAGAAGGTGAGGGGACGCCCCAGGATGTCTTCCACGGACTTCGCTGGATTAAGTGCTGTGTCGGCATGCTGAAACACGATCTGAATCTGGCGCAGCTCGTCGCGCGTGCGGCTGCGGCCGGCTTTCCCCAATTCGCGACCGTTGAACATGATCTCTCCGGCACGGGCCGGCCGACCTATCTTCCTTTCGTCTCAGATGAGAACGAGGTTCTGGGCTGCGCCAGGCTTCTGCCAACGACCGGTCCAAACATGCTCGCCGACACCTTTGCCAATCTTATGGGCAACAGGACTTCGCGGTCCGAAGCTGCCATGCCAGCCAACGCTGGGGGGCGCAACCACATTGGAAGAAGCGGTCAACGATTTGCATCCCCTCTAGACCGCAGAACGGGCAGACAATCGGCAGTAGCCGCTGAGGTGATCGCGAGCTCGTCTCAATCTTGAATGCGCGCTCAGTCGAACGCGCATTCTGAGACTGGTGCGCGAAGGCCGCCGGCATGGCGGCGGACCCGCGCAGACGACCGTCATTCACCTGCCCCGACGACGATGGAAACCGAGCTCTGCTCTTTCGACAGCACCCGGTAGATCGTTCCTCCGGCACACGCTCCGATGAGCCAGCCCCAGTCGCCGACGTTGAAGATCAGCCCATAGGCACCTAGCAGCGACAATCCAATCGACAGAACGCCGGATAGTGCGAGCGCGATCAGCGCCTTGTGATTCCAGCCGCCGTCGTAAGCGAACGCGCCGCTGGGCGACATCGTATAGAGGTCGTCAATCGGCACGATCTGCTTTCTGACGAGGTAGTAGTCGGCGATCATGATGCCGAACATCGGCCCGAGAGTGGAGCCGAAGACGCTCACGAAAAGCGTGATCGCCGATGGGCTCGCCACGAACAGCCAGGGACAAACGAGCACCGACAGGATCGACGTGATCAGACCGCCCATTTTGAAGTTTATGCGCTCCGGATTGAGATTGGAGATGTCGTAGGCGGGTGAAACGAAGTTGGCGACGATGTTGATGCCCATGGTCGCAACGATGAACGTGATCGAACCGACGATGACGACGATCGGATTGCCTATCTTCTCGACGATCAGCACCGGATCCATGATCGCCTCGCCGAACACGTTGAGGGTGCCGGCCGTGACGATCACGGTGATGATCGAAAACACCAGGAAATTGACGGGCAAGCCGAGCAGATTTCCCGCCTTCATGGCGTCCTCGCTCTTGGCGAAGCGGGCGAAGTCACCGAAATTGAGCAGGAGGGCCGAGAAGTAGGCGACGATCAGCATTGCGGCATTGGCCATCACGCCGATAGTTGCCGCGTTGGATGCGGCGGGCGGACTGAGCTGAAGCGACAGGCTCGAAAGGCCGGTCTGCCACAACATCCAGGCCGCAAGGGCCAGCATGACGACGTAGACCACCGGTCCGCAGAAGTCGATGAAGCGCCGGATGCGCTCCATGCCGCTCAGGAAGATAATCAGCTGGAACAGCCACATGAACAGGAAGCTGAGCCAGGCGAGGGTGGATAGGCCGATAATGCTGTTGTGGGTAAGATCGATTGCCGAAGGTGCCAAGGTGATGATGAGGACCTGAACCGCCCTCGACGCGAAGTAGGTCTGTACGCCGTACCAGACGATGCCGACGACGCCTCGCACGATGGCGGCGAGATTGGCTCCCATCACGCCAAACGACACGCGCGCCATGACCGGGAAGGGGATGCCGTAGCGTTGAGAGGGGCGGCCAATGAGGTTCATCAGGAAATAGACTGCCGTGATGCCGACGGTCATGGAGATCAGAACCTGCCATCCGGTCAAGCCGAGGAAGAACAGGCTTGCGGCGAACGTATAGCCGCCGACCGAGTGGACATCCGACATCCACATCGCAAAGAGGCTGAATACTCCCCAGGTTCGTCCCTCGGGCGCAGTCGGAGCAAGGTCGTGATTATAGAGCTTGGGATGGGCACCGACAATGACCAGCGCGGGAACGTCGCCGCTCTTGGATGACATGTCCTCTCTCCAATGTTTGTTTGGCGAAGGCCCGCACCATGCGAGGCGATCGGACTGAAGCAAGCGACATGCCATCTTTGTAACGATCGATAAAATAGTTTTACGTTCGATAAAATTATTTTACAATGACGTTTTCGCACCCGCGTCCTGTCCTTGACGCAAGTCGCACGAACAACTAAAGGTAGAGCCATCCGGCCGGCCGCGAGCGCCGGAAAGTGACGTTGATTTGTCGGGGGAAAGTCTTGAGGGGCCGGGATACGCGCGGCCGAACAAGGGCCTAAAGCATGATCCCGAAAGGTGCGAAGCAATCTTCCTTCGCGATAAACGCGGAATGCGCTTGCTCGGACGTCGTGCGCAGAAAACAACCCAAAGCGCGATGACGATTCATCCAGATCTCATCGTGCCTAGGCGCCCGGCTTTGCCGTGCCCCGCTTGGCGGGGAGCCGGTTCGTCGGCTTGTCGCTCCCTTCAAGCCCGAGGCCGCCAAGAACGAGCTGGACGATGGTCGCTTTTGCGGAATCGAAGTCCGCATCCTCCAGCTGCCTCTTGCCCTTCATGATAATCATTTGGCTCGAGAAATCGGCATAAGCCTGCGTCATTGCCCAGATGCAGAAGAAGAGATCCACTGCGCTGATCGCGCGAATGGACCCGCTCGCCGTCCATTGCTCCAACGTCGCGACCTTGTCGAGCAGCAATGGAGTTGAGACCTTCTCGATGAAGCTGCCGATGAATTGTGCGCCGCTGATGATTTCGTTCGCATAGATGCGCGATAGATGAGGGTGGTCTCGCGAGAAATCGATCTTCTTGTGGATATATCGAATGAGGATAGTCTGGACGTCGGACGTCATGTCCAGATTATCCATGTCTCGCGCCCACATGTTCATCGCGCGTTCCAGCACTGCGCGGTACAGATCCTCCTTGTCCTCAAAATAGTAGTAGATGTGGGGTTTCGCGATCGATGCCTTCTTGGCGATCAGAGCCGTCGTCGCTCCCCGGAAGCCGAAATGCCCGAATACGAACTCCGCCGCATCGAGGATCTTCTCTTCGACGTCGGGCCCGGGCGCAGCAGCCTTGCGGCCGCCTTTTGGTGCGCGGCGGATACGAAAAAGCTTGAGCTTGTCGGCGGACGTGGCAGCCATAGGGCCTCATGGGAAACTTCGCCTCCGCAAGGAGGGCCGAAGGAGAGGTTCGGAGCGCGATTGGCGAGTCAGAAACGCAAAGTGCCCGTCCTATCCAGCATTTTCAAGCGGTTAAAGCTGTGCATACGCCAAGGTCAGCCTCCTCGAGCCAGGCGCCAGCGTCCTGGAGTCGTCCCCACCCTCGCGGAGAACGCTCTCGTGAAGTGGCTTTGATCGGAAAAACCGTACTTGATCGCGATCTCCGAGAGCGAAAATGAAGATCCAATGAGCAGGCTTTTGCTTTCCTCAATGCGCTGATCCATCAGCCGGCGATGTGGCGGCGTCCCCGTACTAGCCTTGAAAGCGCGGGCAAAATGCGCTGCCGACAAGCCGCATTCGCCAGCGACGCGCGCGAGGGAAACCTCACCATCGAGATTGGCGCGTATGATGTCTTTCGCGGTCCGAAGTTGCCAGGCTGTCAATCCGCTGCGGCGCAGGCGATCGGGTGGCAGGATGCTGGTATACGTGCGAAGGAAGTGGGTGTGAGGGCCAGCGCAACATAGCCGACAAACAGCTCGTTTGCCTCATTCGGCCTCTCGAGCGCCGGCCCCGTGAGGGGCTGCTCGATCATCGGGAATAGTGCGGCGAGCAATGTCGTCCATGCCTTCCACTCGAGACGCCGAGGCAGCGGTCCGCGTGGATTGTTTCGTGTGGCGGCACTCTCTGCTTGACACCCACCGCAAACGTTCTCATTATGTTCTTGACGCTGGAACGTCCTCGAAACGTCACGGGCGAACGATCGGGATGGCAACGACTGCCACTATCCTGCATGCGGACTTGGACGCCTTCTATGCCTCAGTAGAGCAACTGCTTGATCCTTCGTTGCGCGGCAAGCCAATCGCCGTCGGCGGTGGGGTCGTGCTTGCCGCTTCTTACGAGGCGAAGGCGTTCGGAGTGCGCGGGGGCATGCCAGGACGACAAGCGCGCGAGCTCTGTCCGCAAATCACTTTTGTCGGCGGGCACTTCAGGGAATACCAGCGGTTGGGCGATGCCGCCATCAAGGTGATCGGCGACTTCACTCCACTGGTGGAACGGATTTCCATTGACGAGGCCTTTGCCGACGTCGCGGGCTGCACTCATCTTTTCGGTCCGCCGGCCGAAATCGCGGGGGCAATCCGCCAGCGTGTGAGGGCAGAGCTTGGTCTTCCGATCTCGGTCGGAGTGGCGCGCACCAAGCATCTGGCAAAAATTGCCTCGCAAGTGGCCAAGCCCGACGGGCTGGTGGTCGTCGATCCCGACTCCGAGCTGGAATTTCTTCACCGCTTGCCTGTCGAGCTGATGTGGGGGGTGGGGCAGGTCACGAAGGCGCGGCTCGCCGAGATAGGCGTGCTAACAATTGGGCAGCTGGCAAAGACGCCGGGATGGTCGGTTGAGCAGCTGCTCGGTCCGGCGGCCGGAGAGAGACTTGCGGCGCTGGCGTGGAATCGCGATCCACGGGAAATCAGGACTCACCGCAGGGCCGGATCGGCAGGAGCGCAATCGGCGATTGGCCGGAAGCCCGCCGAAGAAGATGTTTTTCGACCAACACTGCGTCACCTCGCTGACCGCATCGGCACGCGGCTCCGCGCGAAATCCAGGCCTGGCCGAACCGTGACGGTCCGCGTTCGGTTCGCCAATCTGAATTCGGCGACGCGCTCGGTGACGCTCGACGCACCGATTTCCGCGACCGTGATCCTCGCCGAGACTGCTGAGAATCTCGTGCGCGCGGTCCTCGAAGAACACCCTGATGAGAAGATCATCTCGCTGCTTGCGATCTCTGTGTCGCATCTCGAAGAGCATTGGGATCTGGAGCTTGAACTTCCGCTTGGACTTCGAGATGAACGTCGCCGCCCCGGCACAAAAATCGGCATGGCACGATGGGCGGCCGACTGCGCCGTCGACAAGATCCGACATCGCTTCGGATGGAATGCGATTGGCTACGGCTCGGTGGCACTGGGCATTTCTCGTTCCGTTCCCGACGAGTTTCGGGAGCTCGCCGAAAAGAACCTGTGACCGCTTTGTGCGTCCGAGATGCGTGGTGCAACCAGGGACGAAGCGTCCGCCGTTCAGCAGAGCACACCGCATCTTTGGAGCGGTACCAGACCGCGATGGGCTATCCCGACCGCCGGCCGAGACTCGTTCCGGAAGCAAATTCCGTCGTGTGAGGATCCATACTTGTCCCTTGGCGTCGAAAGCTACTTGAACCTGCACGCGCTCGGCGTCTTTCACGGCCGTCTGATTGAATCCCCACGCTGGAGGAGCGATTGCAAAGACGGCCGCCAAATGAGAGAGATAATTGCTTACAGTTTGTGGCTGCATCTTCGCCACGAGCTGGTTCGCGAAAGCCACGATCTCGGTGCTTGTAATGGTTGAGCACTGACGTTCGGCGATGTCGTAGCTTTTGCCGCAGCGAGCACTTGCGCCATGGTGCGGCCGATCTCCTTATTAGACTCGGCGATGTAGCGATCGATGACGTCTGCGAGTGGAGGATCGGAGATTCCTTCTCGCTCCAACGCGCCTGGCACGGCGAGCTCTCGCTCTCTTTTTTCGAGCCAGGCTGCGGCCGCTTGTTTCCGATCAAACGTCCTCGCGATGAACAATTGCGCCAGCGCGCTTTACGGGGAGCTGCGCCAGATTTGCTGTGGTGCCGTCTTTGCGCTTGCGGGCGACGATGGTTCTCATTACTTGCCCCTAGTCTAAAAGCCGTCCACCGCGGGCACAACATGTCGGTGCAACATTGTCGTACTTAGTTAGAAAAATCGGTCAAAATCGGTGGTTAAAGTGCAACACATAAGCCGCTGAAATGGAAGAAAAGTATTCAAGTTCAAAGACTTGGACGTTCTCTGTGGCGCCCATGATGGATTGGACCGATCGGCATTGCCGAGTGTTCCACCGTCACCTGACGCGTCGGGCGCTGCTTTATACGGAGATGCTGACGACGGGCGCCGTCATCCATGGCGACCGGGCGCGGCTGCTTGGCTTCGATGCGTGCGAGCATCCGGTGGCGCTCCAGCTCGGCGGGTCGGATCCTCGCGAGCTTGCGCTCGCGGCGCAGATCGGTGCCGATTTCGGCTACGACGAGATCAACCTCAATGTCGGCTGTCCGTCCGACCGGGTTAAAGACGGCCGCTTCGGCGCGTGCCTGATGGCCGAGCCCGAACTGGTGGCCTCGTGCGTGGATGCGATGAAGCGAGCGGTCCGCGTGCCCGTGACGGTGAAATGCCGCATCGGCATCGACGACCAGGATCCGGAAGTCGCGCTCGATCGGCTGGCGCGCGCGGTGGTCGCCGCGGGCTCTGATGCGCTGATCGTGCATGCCCGAAAAGCCTGGCTCAACGGCCTGTCGCCGAAAGAGAACCGCGACATCCCGCCGCTCGACTACGATCGCGTCTATCGCCTCAAGCGAGCGATGCCCGAGGTGCCCATCATCATCAATGGCGGGATTCCCGGCATCGGCGAGGCGAAAGCCCATCTCGCCTATGTCGATGGCGTGATGCTGGGGCGCGCCGCCTATCATGATCCGTGGCGGCTGCTCGCGGTCGATCCGGAGTTCTTCGGTGAGGCTGCACCGCATGCGACGTTGCAGGCCGCGCTCGAGGCCATGATGCCCTACATTGCCGAGCAGCTTGCGCTTGGCACGCGGCTGCACGCCGTCACCAGGCATTTCGTCGGCGCGTTCCATGCCGTGCCCGGCGCGCGTGCCTTCCGCCGGCATCTGGCTGAGCATGGCGTGAGGCCGGGCGCCGGTCTCGACGTTCTTCGCGATGCGATTGCACGCGTTAGCGATCGCTCAATGGCGGAAGCCGCGGAATAGCGACACGCTCCGCAGTCCCGAAGAACAGCAGTCGCGAATCCATCGTCGCGATGCCGGCGCGGGCACGACCCGTCATGAACCAGGGCGTCCGCGATCTTTCGAGGCGCCGGGCTCACTTATGTTTAGGGGTAGCCGTGCAGCATCAGGCGGTCGGCGCGGACTTCCCAGCGCTCGAGGCGGTCGAGGAAGGTCATGCCGAGTAGGTTGGTCTTCATCGTGCCGTGCGGCACCACCAGCGCTGGCACCGAGCGCTCGACGAGCTTGCCGATCGCGAGCCGATCCAGCGTCAGGCGCGCCGCCTTAGTGCGGCCGCCGGCGGTTTCGACGTCGACGTCGTAGTCGAGCAGCTCCAGCGGCAGGCCCGCCGCCTTCGCTGTCTCGTAGGTGAGCACGACGGAGGTCGCGCCGGTGTCGACCACCATCGGTGCAGGCACGCCGTTGATCCGCGCCTGGAGCGCGAATTCGCCGCCGCGGCCGCGCTGGACCTCCACGGCGCGCGTCTTCAGGCTGGTGCGGTGGCGCATGAGATCGGAGACGGTGTCGCTGGCGCGCGCGACCTGCTCGGGATCCCTGTAGGCGACCACGGCGCCCGCGGTCGCGGTCAACAGGAGCAGCACCAGGAAGAGGCGGCTCATCGCACGCCTCCGTTCGGCAGCGTCAGGCGGATTTCGACGCCGAACTGATCGGGATCAATCCTGCATCCGCCATGCGTGCGGGAAGCTGCGCCATGAGGGCGAGCCGTTCCGCACGCTCCATGGCGTGCCAGCGCGCGATTTCCGGCAGCGTGCGACCGCAGCCGAAGCACAGTTTTGTCTTGGGGTCGATCATGCAGACGGCTATGCACGGCGTATCTTTGCTCATTCCCGCATCGTGAAGGATCGCTGGGCAGTTCTGCAAGCATCTCTTACGAACCCGTGCCTGCGCTCATGATCGGCTTGTGGCGCGGCCGGCGTTTCTCGTCCGCGACACCGGAACCGTCGGGCTGCAACGGTGGAGCTTCCTCCGCCATCGGCGCAAGCGCGCTCATCACGCGCTCCGGCGGGAAGGTGACGATCACCTCGGTGCCGATGCGCAGCTTCGATTTCAGCGTGAACGTACCGCCGTGCAGGTCGACGAGATTCTTGGCGATGGGAAGGCCAAGTCCGGCGCCCTGTTCGGCCGATTTGATCGAGTTCGAGCCCTGGCCGAAGGAGGCGAGCACGACCGGGATTTCATCCTCGGGGATGCCGGAACCGGTATCCTTCACCGAGAGATATTGCCCGCCTGAAGCGGTCCAGCCGACCTTCAGCCAGATCTCGCCGCCCTGTGGCGTGAACTTGATGGAGTTGGACAACAAATTGAGCACGACTTGGCGGATCGCGCGCTCGTCGGCCCACAGCCGCGGCATCGCCTGCTCATAGACCTCGTGGATGGTGATCCCGCGGCTCGAGGCGCGCAACTTCATCAGATGATGACAGTCGGCGACGATGCCCACCAGCGACACCGCTTCCTCGTTGAGCTCGTAGCGGCCGGCCTCGATCCGTGACAGGTCGAGGATCTCGTTGATGAGATTCAGCAGATGTACGCCGGAATTATGGATGTCGGCGGAATATTCCTTGTAGACGGCGACCTGATGCGGGCCAAAGATCTCGCTCTTCATGACCTCGGAGAAACCGAGGATCGCGTTCAGCGGCGTGCGTAGCTCGTGGCTCATCTGCGCCAGGAAGCGCGACTTGGCGACGTTGGCGGATTCGGCGCGGTGCCGCGCCTCGTCCGAGATCGCCTTGGCCTGTTCCAGTTCGCCGATCAGAGCGTCCTTCTCCGCGCGCGCTTCCAGCGTTGCAAAAGTCGAGGAGTGCAGCCGGTGCGCCAAAAGCACGAAATAGCCTTCGGCGGCGAGCGACAGCGCCGCCAGGATGTAATTGTCCAGCGAGCCGCTCATCGCAAAGCTCAGCGCCATCGCGACCGCAACGGGCGCGGTGGCCGCAAGCGCTGCGATCGGCAGATTGGCCGCCAGCATGCTCGATACTGCGATCACCAGCAGCATCAGGAACATCATCAGCGTTTCCGTGACGACGTCGAGCACGGGGTGGATCAGTATCGCCATCCAGCACAGGCCATAGAGCAGGTCGAGCACGACGAATCGCGTGCGCCATTTGCGCGTGACGGCGGGCAAGGCCGGCTCGGCGAGATAGCGGCGACAGCTCCGGATCATGGCGGCGTGGATGCAGAGCATGCCGATCGTCCAGAGCGCCGCTGGAACCGGCTGCATCCAGAGCCCGAACAGCAAGCCGGTCGCGACCACCAGCAGCATCACGACGTAGGATGCCGAGAGCCGCGTCTGCGCATATTGGCGCAGCATTTCGCTGTCAAAGGCGGGCCGTGTTCCGCTGGTCGACGTTAACTTGTCGCGCGCTTCGCGCACCCGTTGCGCCGCAGCCCGGCGATTGCTCGCCGATGGCACGCTGGCCGGCTCGGCCGGAAGCTGCACGACCTCGGGCTTTTCAGCGGGGTTACTCATCAAGCAACACGAATTCCTGCCCACGCCGTACGCGGGCCTTCTGCATTCTCTATCTCTGGCAACAAATCCTTAAGAGCTGACTTAAGGAGCTAAAGAATTACGTTAACGGGGAGTTAATTCGGTCGCGGGAACCGCGGCGCGAGTGGCTGGCTCAGTGCATCGCCGCGTGCTGCGCGATATAGACCACCGCCCCGGCCAGATACCCGGCAAGCGCGGGTCCTGCGATGCGGCGCGCGTACCAGAAGAACTCGATCTTCTCGAGTCCCATGGCGGCGACGCCCGCGGCCGAGCCGATGATCAGGATCGAGCCGCCGGTGCCGGCGCAATAGGCGATGAACTCCCAGATGAAGCTGTCGGGCGGGTAGCGCGCGAGGTCGTACATGCCCATGGTCGCGGCGACGAGCGGCACGTTGTCGATGATGGCGCTGAGGAGGCCGAGCAGGATGACGATGATGTCCTGCCGGCCGATGGTCGTATCCAGCCACCTTGCGAGCCTCGCCAGCAGGCCGGCATGTTCGAGGCAGGCGACGGCGAGCAGGATGCCGACGAAGAACACGATCGAGCTCAAGTCGATCCGGGTCAGCGCATGCACCAGGGTAAGGGGACGTCGCACGTGCTCGTCCTTGTGGCGATGGATGATCTCGCCGACCATCCAGAGGATGCCGAGCCCAAACAGGACGCCCATGAAGGGCGCAAGATGCGTGACCGCGTTGAAGGCGGGCACCGCGATCAGCGTGCCGAGCCCGAGATAGAACATCAGATTGCGCTCAAACAGTTCGACCCCTTGCAACCGGTCTTCCCTGGGGGGCGGTGCGATGACCTTGCCGCGCACTGAAATGCTGATGACGAGAAGAGGAACGAGAAGGTTGACGAGGGACGCCGGAAAGACCGCCCCCATGACGCTCAGCGGCGAGATCTGCCCACCGATCCAGAGCATCGTCGTGGTGACGTCGCCGATCACGGTCCAGGCGCCGCCCGCATTGGCCGCAATGACGATGAGGGAAGCGAACAGCAGCCGGTCGGCGCGTTTGCCGATCAGCTTCTGGATCAGCGAGATCATAACGATGGTGGTCGTCAGATTATCCAGGATCGAGCTTAAGAAGAACGTTACGAAGCCGACCAGCCACATCAGGGCTGCCTGGCTCGTTGTGCGGATCAGCGAGGTGATGATCTCGAAACCGTCATGGGCGTCGATCACCTCGACGATAGTCATGGCGCCGATCAGGAAGAACACGATCTGCGCGGTGGAGGAGACGGATTCGTCGAGTTGACGGCTGATCAGCGCGTGATCGCCGGTCATGGCCGCGTAGGCGGTCCAGAGCAGGCCGGCGCCGACGAGCGCGGTCGCGCTCTTGTTGATGCCGAGCGGGTGTTCGAGCGCGATCGCCGCGTAGGCAACGACGAAGATGGCGGCGATCGCGATCAGCAAGACGGGTCCGGGCTCAAGCGGCCATCAGCGTTGCAACCGCGCGAGCAGGCTCGACGTATCCCAGCGCTTGCCGCCCATCTTCTCGACTTCGGCATAGAACTGATCGACCAGCGCGGTCACCGGCAGGTTGGCACCGTTGCGGCGGGCTTCCGCTATGCAGATCGAGAGGTCCTTGCGCATCCATTCGACGGCGAAGCCGAAATCGTACTTCCCGTCATTCATGGTCTTGTAGCGGTTCTCCATTTGCCAGGACTGCGCCGCGCCCTTGGAGATGGTGTCGATCACGGCCGCAACGTCGAGGCCCGACTTCTTGGCGAAGTGAATGCCTTCGGAGAGTCCCTGCACGAGACCCGCGATGCAGATCTGGTTGACCATCTTGGTGAGCTGTCCGGAGCCCGCAGGTCCCAGCAGTTTGCACATCCGCGCATAGGCCGCGATGACGGGCTCGACACCGGCATAGGCGTCCGCGGCGCCGCCGCACATCACGGTGAGCACCCCGTTCTCGGCGCCAGCCTGTCCGCCGGAGACGGGGGCATCGACGAATTTGAAGCCGGCCTTGGTGGCGGCCGCATCAAGCTCGCGCGCGACTTCGGCAGAGGCGGTGGTGTGGTCGACGAAGGTCGCGCCCTTCTTCATGCCGGCAAACGCGCCGTCGGGGCCGATCGTCACCGCGCGCAGATCATTGTCGTTGCCGACGCAGCACATCACGAAATCCTGGCCCTCGGCGGCCGCCTTCGGTGTCGCTGCGGTCTTGCCGCCGAACTTATCCGCCCATTCCTTCGCCTTGGCCGCGGTGCGGTTGTAGACGGTGACCTCATGGCCCCCCTTGTTGACGAGGTGGCCGGCCATGGGGAAGCCCATGACGCCGAGACCGAGGAAAGCGACTTTAGCCATATGGGTGACCTTGCCTGTGCTTGGGTGTTCTTGCGGGCTTGACCGGCCTTGAGCCGGCCGGGCCATAGTCTCAAGAGGTTTTGGCGGTTCCCCCCGGAGGGGGCGGATCGGAGGCGCACCATAAACCCTTGAGGCCGGAGGGCAACGGCTTCGTTTGATGGTCTCCTGTGCTAGGATGAACGAATAAGGACATAAAAAAAGGGAGTGCAAGGCATGGCTGTGAGCGTTGGCGTGCTCGATCATTTCAACATCCGGACCCGGAAACTGGCCGAGACCGTCCGCTTCTACGAGGACGTGTTGGGTCTCGAAAAGGGCCCGCGGCCCGATTTCGCTTTCCCGGGTGCGTGGATGTACAGCGAGGGCAAGCCGGTGGTGCACCTCGTTGATATTTCCGTGACGGATGAGGCTCAAAAGCCCGATTCAGGCGTTGTCCATCACGTCGCTTTCGTCAGCCGCGGTTTCGACGGCATGAGGCAGCGCCTGAGCGGCAAGGGCATGAAATTCGACTCCCGGCAGGTGCCGGGTGGCGACCTCTGGCAGATCTTCGTGCATGACCCCAATGGGGTCATGATCGAGTTGAACTACGAGGCGGCCAAGGAGCAGGGGGCGGCGGCCCCGGTCGAGACAGCCGGCGACATTGGCAGGCAGTAGCCTTTTGGGCGTTTCCGCTCTAATGGGGCGCATCGCCCGAAAGCGTGATCAGGATCGCGCTTTCGGGCCTCATAGTTGAGCATGATCTTCCCGGAAAACCGCTACACACTTTTCCGGATCATGCGTCGTTCAGGAGATGCGCTTTGAGCGTGACGCAGCAGCAGGTTCTCGACAGCCTCAGCCGGATCAAATCGCCGCGCGGGGTCGCGCTCACCAATGCCAATGTGTTGAGCGCGATCAGCGCAAGTGACGGCAAGGTGTTCTTCTCGATCAATGTCGATGCCGCCGAGGCGCGGGCCTGGGAGCAGGTCCGTGCCGAGGCCGAGGCCGCCGTGCGCGCCATTCCGGGCGTTACCACGGCCATGGTGGCGCTAACTGCCGAGCGCAAGCCGGGCACCGTACCGCCGCAGCCGCCGAGCCGCGGCGCGCCGGGGGTGCAGCCGGCCCATGCCCACCGGCCGCCGCAGGGCGGCACCTCCCCGATGTCGCGCCAGGCCGAGATTCCCGGCGTCTCCGCCGTCATCGCAGTCGCCTCCGGCAAGGGCGGGGTCGGCAAGTCGACCACCGCGCTCAATCTGGCGCTCGGCCTGCGCGACCTCGGGCTGAAGGTCGGGCTGCTCGACGCCGACATCTACGGTCCCTCGGTGCCGCGGCTGACGGGCCTGCGCGACAAGCCAGCGCTGAACGCGGAGCGGAAGATGATTCCGCTGAAGCGCTTCGGCCTCTCGATCATGTCGATCGGCTTCCTCGTGGAGGAAGAGACCGCGATGATCTGGCGTGGTCCGATGGTGATGTCGGCGGTGACGCAGATGCTGCGCGACGTCGAGTGGGGCAAGCTCGACATCCTGGTCGTCGACATGCCGCCGGGGACGGGCGATGCGCAGCTCACGCTCGCGCAAAACGTACCCCTGAAGGGCGCCGTCATCGTTTCGACCCCGCAGGACCTGTCGCTGATCGACGCGCGGCGGGGCCTTGCCATGTTCAAGAAGGTGAATGTCACCGTGCTCGGCATCGTCGAGAACATGAGCTATTTCCAGTGCCCGCATTGCGGCACGAAATCGGACATTTTCGGCCATGGCGGGGCGCGACACGAGGCCGAGAAACTCGCCGTCCCGTTCCTGGGCGAAATTCCGCTGCACATGGCGATTCGCGAGACGTCGGACGCCGGAAAACCGGTGGTCGACAGCGAGCCGGATGGGCCCCATGCGGCGATCTATCGCGCCATCGCGGGCCAGATCCGGGACCAGCTCAAACCCGTAATTTCCACAGGCTGAGCCTTCCTGCCGAGGAATGCGACTTTCGTACACTCCCGTCATGCCATTGTCGCGTTCCGAAAGCCGGGCTTCCGTGCTAAAGGCCCCGGCAGTCAAGCGCCTTTGGTTCGAAGAGGCCATCACGGATCGCCGAGACAAGCGGCGGCAAAAGACACGTCGGGGAAAACGCCCCAGCAAGGAGAGACCTGAAGATGAAGCGTCGTGATTTCTTGAAAGTGTCGGCAGCAGGCGCGGCGGCGACCGCGGTGGCCTCGCCGGCGATTGCGCAGTCCTCGCCCGAGGTGAAGTGGCGCCTGACGTCGAGCTTTCCGAAATCGCTCGATACCATCTATGGTGGCGCCGAGCAGGTGGCGAAGTACGTCGCCGAGATGACCGACAACAAGTTCCAGATCCAGGTGTTCGCGGCCGGCGAAGTCGTTCCGGGCCTGCAGGCGCTGGATGCGACCTCCAACGGCACGGTCGAGATGAGCCACACCGTGTCCTACTATTACGTCGGCAAGGACCCGACGTTTGCGATCTACGCCTCGGTGCCGTTCGGCCTCAACGCGCGCCAGCAGAACTCCTGGTGGTACCAGGGCGGCGGTGCCGAGCTCGGCAACGAGTTCTTCAAGAAGTCGAACGTGATCGGCTTCCCCTGCGGCAACACCGGCACCCAGATGGGCGGCTGGTTCCGCAAGGAGATCAAGACGGTCGCCGATCTCTCCGGCCTGAAATTCCGCATCGGCGGCATCGCCGGTCAGGTGCTCCAGAAGGTCGGCGTGGTGCCGCAGCAGCTCGCCGGCGGCGACATCTATCCGGCGCTGGAGAAGGGCACCATTGACGCGGCCGAGTGGGTCGGTCCCTATGACGACGAGAAGCTCGGCTTCGCCAAGGTCGCCAAGTACTACTACTATCCGGGCTTCTGGGAGGGCGGTCCGATGGTGCATGCCTTCGCCAACCTGGACAAGTGGAATGCGCTGCCGAAGAACTATCAGGCGATCCTGACCAACGCGACCGCGAACGCGAACACCTGGATGGCGGCGCGTTACGACATGCAGAACCCGGCGGCGCTGAAGCGCCTGGTGGCCGGCGGCACCCAGCTTCGTCCGTTCACCAACGAGGTGCTCGAAGCCTGCCTCAAGGCGACCAATGAGCTGTGGGCCGAGATCTCGGCCAAGAACCCCGACTTCAAGAAGTCGATCGACGCCATGCAGGCCTACCGCTCGGATGAATATCTGTGGTGGCAGGTCGCCGAATACACCTACGACAGCTTCATGATCCGCTCGCGTACCCGCGGCTGATCACCTAAGCCAAAGGTCGTAAGACTGCATGAGCCCGATCTCCTCGCGAGACCGGGCTTTTTGCGTTTCCCCGCGATTACCGGGATGGAAATCGGTACCAGGATGTTCCATGCTGCCCGCAAGCCTCGGCAAGAAGGCTCGCAATCGCAACCATCAGGGCGGGAAACATGAAAAGAAGAGACTTCATCAAAGTTACCGGACTTGGCGCTGCCGGCGCCGCCACACTCGCCGCTCCCGCCATCGCGCAATCGATGCCGGAGATCAAATGGCGCATGCCGACGAGCTGGCCGAAATCGCTCGACACGCTCTATGGCGGCGCCGAGATGATGTGCAAGATGGTTGCGGAGGCGACCGACAACAAATTCCAGATCCAGATCTTCGCGGCCGGCGAGATCGTGCCGGGCCTGCAGGTTTTGGACGCCGTACAGAACGCGACCTGCGAGATCGGCCACACCGCGTCCTACTATTACTTCGGCAAGGATCCGACTTTCACCTTCGGCTCTGCCGTGCCGTTCGGCCCCAACATGCGCATCAACCAGGCCTGGTACATGCTGGGCGGCGGCCGCGAGGTGCTCAACGAGTTCTACAAGAGCTACAACGTGATCTCGCTGCTTGCGGGCAACACCGGCTGCCAGATGGGCGGCTGGTTCAGGAAAGAGGTCACCACGCCCGACGATCTCAAGGGCATGAAATTCCGCATTGGCGGATTCGCTGGCCGCGTCCTGCAAAAACTCGGTGTGGTGCCGCAGCAGCTTGCCGGCGGCGACATCTATCCGGCGCTGGAGAAGGGCACCATCGACGGTGCCGAGTGGGTCGGTCCTTATGATGACGAGAAGCTCGGCTTCTACAAGATCGCGCCGCACTATTACTATCCTGGCTGGTGGGAAGGTGGTCCGATGCTGCTCGCCTTCGTCAACCTCGACAAATGGAACGCGCTGCCGAAATTCTATCAGAGCGTGTTGGAGCAGGCTGGCCATTACGCCAACAACTGGATGATGGCGCGCTATGATCACGCCAACCCGCTGGCCTTGCGCAAGCTGCTCGCAAATGGCGCCAAGCTGCATGCCTTCCCGCCGCCGATCATGGATGCCAGTTACAAGGCGGCCAAGGAACTGCATAGCGAGGTCAGCGCGGGCAACGCCAACTTCAAGAAGGTCTACGAGTCCCTGACCAAGTTCTCCAACGACAGCTACGCCTGGTTTCAGGTCGCCGAGGTCGGCTACGACATCTTCATGGCGCGTCACTCGCAGAGCTGACGTGACCCGCGCGCCGCGGCACGATCTCCCGTCGAGCACGAAAGCCCGGTCTTGCGATGCGAGGCCGGGCTTTTGCGTTCCCTGGCGGGGCGCCGACCAAAATCTGAAAAACAACCCCATGCAAAGGAGGAGGGGCGTTGCCGCGACGCGAGCTGCGCATTTCCCGAAATTGGTTGACACGTCGGGCAAATCAGTGGCAAAATGCAATCATCGAGAGATCGTCCCGTGGTGACACCCCGACGGGGCGTCCCTCACAAATCCACAGATCCCCGCTTCCGGTACCCGCTATCGCCCCGACAGCCGCGCAAGAGGGAGATCGTTCGTCATCCGAATTGGGCCGATAGCGGGGCCGCTGAGAGGCGCGTCAAAGGCTGTGGACGGCGCGCAAGTCTTCTCGCCGGACGTTGACGTTCGCTTCGAGGCAGAGCGGTGATGTTCGACCTATCGCGGATTTCCGGTTGCGCCCCCTTACACGAGCCTGACAGGAGGACGAGCGGCCTCGGCGGCCGACTGGGCCGCCTTGGCCGAGCGCACCTCGTTCGTGCGCGTGTGCAGCCAGGCGCTGGCGACGAGGACGGCTACGGCAGCAACGCTCGCCGCAAAGCCCGCATGCTTGATGCGAAATGCATGACCTCTTCACCCTGGTTTCGGATGCATTTGCGCACAACCCACCGCTCACCGTGCGGCAGGGGCACAGCGAGGCAATCGTCGTGGCAAAAGGCGGAACCCTGTTATCAGCCTTGGCTGACGCTTACCTTACGGGTAGCCGCAGGCCGGTCGATGGCCGGCTCACGCTTTTTTGCTGGCCGAAGCCAGCGAATGATGAGAGACATCGGCCACGTGGCGTGGACCACTCGGCTGCGCCTCTCGCAATCGCGGATTGGACGAATGCGCCTTCTGATCGTCGAGGACAATGTCGAGCTGTCGCGGCTCGTCGCGAACGGCCTGACGGCGGCTGGCTATGAGAGCGACATCGTCAGCACCGCGACTGAAGCGCGCGAGGCGGTCCGCAACGTCAGCTACGCCGCGATGATCCTCGATCTCGGCCTGCCCGATGGCGACGGCCTTGCGGTGCTGCGTGAGCTGCGCCGCCATATGGACCCGCTGCCGGTGCTGGTGCTGACCGCGCGGGGCGGTTTGCAGGATCGCGTCAACGGCCTGCGCAGCGGCGCCGACGATTACCTCGCAAAACCGTTCGCGCTGGAGGAGCTGGTGGCGCGGCTGGAGGCGATCCTGCGGCGTCCCGGCCAGTTGCTCGGCCGCTCGCTGCGCCTTGCCAATCTCGTCTACGACACCGAGAGCCGGCAGATCTTCGTCGACGACCAGCCGCGGATCATCTCGTCGCGCGAGACCTCGGTGCTGGAGATCCTGCTGCGGCGCCAGGGGCGGGTGGTGCCGAAGAAGAACGTCGAGGACCACATTTTTGGGCTCGAGGGCGAGGTCGCCTCCAATGCGGTCGAGGTCTACGTATCGCGGTTGCGCAAGCAGCTCGCCGAGCATGGCGCGAGGGTGGTGATCCACACCATCCGCGGTGTCGGCTATCTGATTGCCGAGGAGAAATAGCGTGGCGCGCCTGCGATCGCCGACGTTCAAATCGCTGATCTGGCGCATCGTCTTCCTGCACATCGTCGCGATCGCCGTGGTCGCGATCTTCCTGCCGCTGGTGCTGTTCTGGCTGCTGAACTCGGAGATCGGGCAGTTGCATCGCGCCGCCATGCGCGCGCAGGCCGAGGTACTGGGCGAGCGCATCGCGGTTCAACCGGACGGCAGGATCACGTTCAACCTGCCTGACAGCCTGCGGGGCCTCTATTCGGAGGCCTATGGCCGCTATCAATACGACATCAGCGACGCCGATGGCCGCGTGCTGTTCTCTTCGCACAAGAAGACCGGCGCCGCGGCCTCGGAGACCATATCCGGCGCAGGCGTCACCCGCGAGGTCGACGGCAAGACCGTGCGCATCCAGGTCGCCGAGGATCTTGCCCATCGCGACGTCATCATCGACGACATCGTTGCCAATTTCTTCCGCCGCGTCGGTTGGATCACGATTCCGATCCTCCTGGTCCTGCTCGCCACCGACATCATCATCTTCCGCCGCGCCATCTCGCCGCTGCTGAAGGCATCGCAGGAGGCGAGCAATATCGGCCCGGCGCGCACGGATATCCGCCTTCCGACGGAGCAGATCCCGCGCGAGATCCTGCCGCTGGTCACCGCCGTCAACCAGGCGCTCGACCGGCTCGAGGACGGCTTTCGCGTGCAACGCCAGTTCACCGCGGACGCCGCGCATCAGCTGCGCACACCGCTTGCGATCCTGCGCACACGGATCGAGACGTTGGGCGATGGCGTGGCCAGAGAGGCGCTGCATGCCGATATCGAGGGCATGAGCCGGATCGTCGCGCAGCTGCTGGAGATCGCCGAGCTCGATACGCTGGTGCTCGATCCCGGCGAGACCGCGGACCTGCGCGCCGTCTGCGCCGAGGTGATCGGCTCGATCGCGCCGTTGGCGCTCGCCCAGAACAAGGATATCGCGCTGCGGGGCACCGATGCGCCGGTCCTGATCCACGGCAATTCCGAGATGCTGCAACGGGCGATTTTCAACCTCGCCGAAAACGCCATCAAGTTTACGGCGAAAAATACCGCCGTCGACGTCGAGGTCAGCGGCGATGGTGTGGTGCGGGTACGCGACTGCGGCCCGGGCATCGCGGAGGCCGAGCGCGAGCTGATCTTCCAGCGCTTCTGGCGCGCCGACCGCCAGCGCAGCGACGGCGCGGGCCTTGGGCTGTCGATCGTGCGCGGCGTCGCGGAGGATCATGCGGCCAGCATCGCCGTCGAAAACCTCCCTGGCGGCGGCGCGCAGTTCACATTGTGCTTCAAGCTGGCAAAAGATAGCGAGGCCGACCGGCGGCATCTTCCTTCGTCCGAGGAGGGACGAGATCGCCGCGTCAGCGATCTCCGGCAAGCGCATCGCAAAGGCCGCGACTGGTACAGCGATGGCACCGGCCAACCACAACCGCGTTCATGACGAGGCCCATCGTCATGAACGTCCGCTGGTCAATGTGGTCCGTGTCGGCCCGCCCGGACTACTTCTGCGGCGGGCCGAGGTCGAGCGGGGGCAGGTCGATCTGCGGCACCTCGATCTTCACCTTGTCCAGGTCGACATTGACCGGCTTGTCGAGCAGGCCCGTCACCACGGACGGGAAGACGATCACGAGCAGCACCATGATCATCTGCAATCCGATCCAGGGCACCGCGCCCCAGTAGATGTCCGAGCTCTTCACCGAGCGCGGCGCAACGCCGCGCAGGTAGAACAGCGCGAATCCGAACGGCGGATGCAGGAACGAGGTCTGCATGTTGACGCAGAGCATGACGCCGAACCAGATCAGCGCGGCGTCGGGACCAACCACCGGCGCCAGCACCTTCTGCGCGATCGGCGCGATCATCGGCAGGATGATGAAGGCGATCTCGAAGAAGTCGAGGAAGAACGCAACGAAGAAGATGAAGAGGTTGATGAAGACCAGGAAGCCCCAGACGCCGCCGGGCAGCGAGGTGAGCAGATGCTCGAGCCAGACGCCGCCGTTGCAGCCGAGAAACACGATCGAGAAGCAGGTCGAGCCGATCAGGATGAAGGTGACCATGCAGGTGATGCGCATGGTGGTCTCGTAGCCCTGCTTGATCAGGTCGCGCAGGTCGGGGATGCGCGCCGCCTCGATGCAGATCCAGGCGACCGCGAGGTAGGTGATCGCATAGGCGATCTTGAAGACGATATTCTCGCTGAACAGCATCGCGACGATCGTGCCGATGCCGGCGGTGATGACGCCGATGATCAGGATCTTGCGTCCCGTGGAGGAGAAGTCCTTGTGGTGGATCGCGGCGAGGACGATGGCGCCGACCGCGCCCATCGCGCCGGCCTCGGTCGGCGTCGCAAGGCCCAGCATCATGGTGCCGAGCACGACGAAGATCAGGACCGCGGAGGGGATGATGCCGAGCAGGCACTTCCTCCACAGCGCCCAGCCGGTCAGCGTGCGCGCCTCTTTCGGCACCGCCGGAACATGGCTCGGCTTGATGATGCCGAGCGCAAATGTGTAGCCGGCGAACAGGATGATCTGGAAGATCGATGGGCCCCAGGCGCCGAGATACATGTCACCGACCGACTTGCCGAGCTGGTCGGCCAGCACGATCAGCACCAGCGAGGGCGGCACGAGCTGCGTGATGGTGCCCGAGGCCGCCAGCACGCCGGTGATGTAGCGGATATTGTAGCCGTAGCGGATCATCACCGGCATCGAGATCAGCGCCATGGCGATGACCTGCGCCGCTACCGTGCCGGTGATGGCCCCGAGGATGAAGCCGACGATGATGACGGAGTAACCGAGGCCGCCCCGGATCGGACCGAACAGCTGGCCCATGGAATCCAGCATGTCCTCGGCCAGCCCGCATCGCTCCAGCACGGAGCCCATGAAGGTGAAGAAGGGGATCGCGAGCAGCAGCTCGTTGGCGAGCACGCTGCCGAACACGCGGCCCGGAATCGCCTGAAGGAAATTCAGGTCGAAGAAGCCGAGATGGATCGCGAGAAAACCGAACGAGAGGCCGAGCGCCGCCAAGGTGAAGGCGACGGGGTAACCGATCAGCATCGCCAGAACCAGGCCGCCGAACATCATCGGCGGCATCATCTCCAGCGTAATCGTCATTGGGTCGGCCTCTCGTACTTGGCGTCGATCGTCACATAGCCCTTGAGAGCCGCGATACGCTTGATGACTTCGGAAACGCCCTGCAGCGCCAGCATCACGAAGCCTGCGGGGATCACGAACTTGATCGGCCAGCGGATCAGGCCGCCGGCATTGCCGGACATCTCGCCGACGTCATAGGCCTGCATGAAGAACGGCCAGGAGAGTTTTGCGAGCAGGAGGCAGGAGGGGATCAGGAAGAAGAGCGTGCCGATCAGGTCGAGCCAGAGCTGGCCGCGCTCGGACAGCATCAGATAGAAGATCTCGACGCGGACGTGCTCGTTGCGCTTGAAGGTATAGGACGCGCCGAACATCACGAGCACGGCGAACATGTACCATTGCAGTTCGAGCCAGCCGTTCGACGAGTAGCTGAAGGCGTAGCGGATCATCGCGTTGGCGGCGCTGACCAGGCACGCCAGCAGCACCAGCAGGTTACAGATGTTGCCGATCTTTTCATTGAGGAGGTCGATGGCGTTGCTCACCGCCAACAATGGACGCATCTTACTTTTCTCCGCCGCGGCCCTTACTCATTGGGGTGCATTTCACGTGCATCGCTCAGCCGGCGTGCGGATGCACGCGACTTGACGGCTCATCGTCCGTAGCGATTGCAGCGATAGTCCTCCCCCTGATGCCTTGCCGTCTTGACCGCGACCATCGAGGGTCGCGCCGGTTTATGCTGCCGGGCAAGCCAAGGCGGAGGCACCATTTCAGCGGCTTGGCGCGCCGTCAATCGGAAAATGGGCAAATTGACGTACGGTCAGGGGGTTAGGTTACCGGCATTCCATTAGCCGCCGGTGACGCTCATGTGCCGGCTGACGCTCGGGCGGTTGTGCCGGCGGTCGATGATGAAATCGTGCCCTTTGGGCTTGAGGCCGATGGCACGGTCGATCGCGGCCGCAAGCAGCGCATCGCCGGCGGACTCCCGCAGCGGCTTGCGCAAATCGGAGGCATCCTCGTGACCGAGGCAGGTGTGCAGCGTGCCTGTGCAGGTGATGCGCACCCGGTTGCACGATTCGCAGAAGTTGTGCGTCATCGGCGTGATGAAGCCGAGCTTGCCGCCGGTTTCGGCGATGCTGACATAGCGCGCCGGACCGCCAGTCGTCTCGTTCAAGTCCGTCAGCGTGAATTGCTGGGCGAGCCGCGCGCGCACCAGCGAGAGCGGCAGATACTGGTCGATTCGGCCCGAGCCGATTTCGCCCATCGGCATCACCTCGATCAGCGTCAGGCCCATGCCCTTGCCGTGCGCCCACCGCATCAGCGAGGGGAGCTCGTCCTCGTTGAGGTTCTTCAGCGCCACCGCGTTGATCTTCACCGCGAGCCCGGCCGCGCGTGCCGCCTCGATGCCCTCCAGGACCTTGTCGATCTCGCCCCAGCGGGTGATCTCGCGAAATTTCTGCGGATCGAGCGTATCGAGCGAGACGTTGATGCGACGGACGCCGCAATCGGCGAGTTCCGCGGCGTGTTTCGCCAGCTGCGTTCCGTTGGTGGTCAGCGTCAATTCGCGCAAGCTCCCGCTCGCGAGGTGACGCGACAACGAGCGCACCAGCGACATCACGTTGCGGCGGACCAGGGGCTCGCCGCCGGTTAGCCGCAGTTTCTTCACGCCCTTGGCGATGAAGGCCGAGCAGAGCCGGTCGAGCTCCTCCAGCGTCAGCAGGTCCGCCTTGGGCAGGAAGGTCATGTCCTCAGACATGCAGTAGAAGCAGCGCAGGTCGCAGCGATCGGTGACGGAGGCCCGCAAATAGGTGATGGTCCGGCCGAACGGGTCGGTCATCGGGCTGGCCAGCGGGGACAGGGGACTCACAGCGGGTCCGTTCATTCAACAAGCCTTATCACGATCGCCATCACCGCGCTTTGCGCGCTGGTAAATACATTGGATGCAATCTAAGCATCCCTGCCATTGCCGACAATCGTGCGCTGCACCCAATTAGCGCGTAGGCGCGGGGGCTGTGGGCGGCGGCGTGGCGGGAGGCGGGCCCGAGTTCGGGTCGGGGAACGGAGAGCCTGCCGCGGCGGGCGCCGTTACCTTCGGCGCCTTCGGCTTCTTCGGCCGACGCGGCTTCTTCGCCGGTTTCGGCGGCAAGGCTGCTTGCAACTCGACAAAGACCGGATTGGGATCGGTCGTCGCAGACGCAGGTGTGGAGAAATCGCCAGGCAGCTTGATGACGTTCACCGGCAATGAGGCCGGCAGGTACTTGTTCAGCGTGTAGCTGACGGTGAAGGGCGCATCCGGCGCGGGAACCCACACCGCGCAGGGGGTCTTGCAGCCCGGCCCGAGCGAGGTGACGGCCTCGGCGCCGGGCGGGTTCGATTCGAGCCGGACCTGGACGGCGGGCGGCGTCGACTTGAACATGTCCCACGAGATGGGGGAACAGCCGGCCAGGCTCGCCCCCGCAAACGCAATCGCAATCACACGACGCATGACAATCACAACTCACTGCGACGAACAGCCACAATCTCCGGGCGAACCTTAGTGACGCCGGTTTGCCCAGGCAATGGGCCGGGCACGCATAGTTAATAGATGGTTAATGCGGTCTTTTTTCGCAACGATCTCAGGCGCTTGCTTTAGCGCTCAGGCGCTCCATCAGGCTCGTTGCCGCCGCCGGCAGGTCGCGCATATGATGGATCAGGCGGTCCGGCTTGAGTTCCTCGATCGGCACGTCGGTGTAGCCGAAACTGACGCCGATCACGGGAACCCCCGCGCGCCGGGCCACCCCGATGTCGGTTCCGGCGTCCCCGACCATGATGCTGGCAGCGAGCTGGCCGCCGGCCCGGGCCACAGTCTCGCGCAGGATGGTCGGGTCGGGCTTCTGCACCCCAAAGGTATCGGCGCCGCAGATGGCGGCGAAGCGCGGACTGAGGCCCAGCGCGTCGAGCAGCCGCCTGGAGAGCCATTCGAGCTTGTTGGTGCACACCGCGAGCCGGTGGCCACGCTCCGCGAGGTGGTCGAGCGCGGCCTCCAGCCCCTCGAACGGGCGCGATTCATCGGCGATATGGTCCGCGTAATAGGCGATGAAATCCGCCGTCAACCGGTTGATGTCCTCGACGCCGACGATCCGGCCTTCGGCCTCCAAGCCCCGCTCGATCAGCTTGCGGGCGCCGGCGCCGATCATGTTGCGGGCCGTTTGCAGCGGCACGGGCGGCAGGCCCTCGCGGTCGAGCACATGGTTCAGCGCGGTGATCAGGTCGGGCGCCGTATCCACGAGCGTGCCGTCGAGATCGAAGACGATGGTGTGAGCGATCATGATCATGCGCTACCGACAAGGTGGAGCTTCTGCAAGCGGAGCAGCCATAAGATCAGTTTATAACCTCGTTCCGCAGGCCTGTTCTCCGGGCCAAAACAAGGCTAGATAGGCCGCCGAAAACGACCTATTTCCGGCGGTCCCTCCAGTTGAGACCTTCGAGAGTGACAAAAAGGGCAGGCCCGAACGTGGACATGGACGAGTTGAAGCGACAGGCGGCTGCACGCGCCCTCGAGGAGGTGCGCAATGGCATGCAGCTCGGTCTCGGCACCGGATCGACGGCCAAGCATTTCGTCGAGCTGCTCGGCGAGCGCGTGCGCGCCGGCCTCAAGGTGATCGGCGTGCCGACCTCGGAAGCCACGCGTGCCGACGCGGTCCGTTGCGGCGTGCCGCTGACCACGCTGGACGAGATCGACCACCTCGATATCACCGTCGACGGCGCTGACGAAATCGATCCCGAGCTCAACCTGATCAAGGGCGGCGGCGGCGCGCTGCTCCGCGAGAAGATCGTCGCCGCGGCCTCAGATCGCATGATCGTCATCGCCGACGACAGCAAATGGGTCACGACGCTCGGCCGTTTCCCGCTGCCCGTGGAGGTCATTCCGTTCGGGCTTGGCGCGACACGGCGGGCGATCGAGAAGGCATTTGCGCAATCCGGCGTTTCCGGGCAAATGGCGCTCCGCAAGGCCAAGGACGGCCACGTTTTCGTCACCGATGGTGGCCACTGGATCCTCGATGCCCATCTCGGACGGATCGAGGACCCCGCGCGGCTCGCGGTCGCGTTGAGTGCGATCCCCGGCGTGGTGGAGCATGGACTGTTCATCGGCTTGGCCGGCTCGGCCGTTCTGGCGGGCAGCGAGGGAATCCGCGTGATTGAACGGCGAAAGCCGAAAGGAGACTAGGAATGAAGTGCGTTTTGAAGATGGTGCCCGTGGCCGGACTCGGCTTGGGACTGGCCTTGGGACTGGCTGGCCTGGGATCGGCTTTTGGCGCCGTTCCCGCGGCTGCGCAGCAGGCGGCAGCGCCCAAGGCGTCGCCCGCGGCGATGGCGGCGGCCAAGGAAATCCTGACCATGAAGAACGCCAATGCGCTGTATGCCAACGCCGTTCCCGGCATGGTGGAGAAGGTCAAAGGCGCGTTGATCGGGCAGAACCTCAACTACCAGAAGGACCTCAACGAGCTGGCACCGGTGGTGGCGCAGCAGCTCGCCGGCCGCGAGAAGGAAATCGGCGAGGGCATGGCGCAGGCCTATGCTGCCCAGTTCACCGAGCAGGAGCTCAAGGATCTCGTGGCGTTCTACAAGTCTCCGCTGGGACAGAAGCTGATCAACGCCGAGCCGCGCGCGATCGAACAGGGCATGGCCTTCACGAATTCATGGGCGCAGAGTTTCTCCGAGATCGTCGCGGCCGCGTTCCGCGCCGAGATGAAGAAGCGCGGCAAGGACATGTGACGCGGGCGAGAGGCAAGGAGGTCGGAGTGGACAATGGCTGAATTCGACGTCGACCTCTTTGTCATCGGTGGCGGTTCGGGTGGCGTGCGCGCCGCTCGCATCGCGGCCGGTCATGGTGCGCGCGTGATGGTCGCGGAAGAGTATCGCATGGGCGGTACCTGCGTGATTCGCGGCTGCGTGCCGAAGAAGCTGTTCGTGATCGGATCGCATGTGCGCCAGGAGATCGAGGATGCCGCGGGCTTCGGCTGGACCGTTCCTCCCGCGAGCTTCGACTGGCCGACGCTGATCGCCAACAAGGACAAGGAGATCGCGCGGCTCGAGGCGGCCTACACCACCAACGTCGAGAAGTCGGGCGCGCGCATCGTCAAGAGCCGCGCGGTGATCGAGGATGCCCACACCATCCGCCTGCTCGAGAACGACAATACGCTCACGGCTAAGTACATTCTGATCGCCACCGGCGGCGCGCCCAATCATGGTGCGCCGATCCCCGGCATCGAGCATGTGATCTCCTCCAACGAGGCGTTTCATCTGAAAAAGCTGCCGAAGCGGATCGTGATCCAGGGCGGCGGCTATATCGCACTGGAATTCGCCGGGATTTTTGCCGGCTTCGGCTCCGATGTCACCGTGATCTATCGCGGCGACAACATTTTGCGCGGCTTCGACGACGACGTCCGTGCCCACGTCCGCGGCGAGATGGAGAAGCAGGGCATCACCATCCTTACCGGCTGTACGGTGAGCAAGGTCGATCGTCACGGTGACGAGTTCACCACCCACCTGTCGAACGGATCGAGCGTCGCCTCCGACCAGGTGATGTTCGCGATCGGTCGCCATCCCGCCGTCGCCAATCTGGGCCTCGAGAAGGCCGGCGTTGCCATCAATCCGAAGAACGGCGGCATCGCGGTCGATGGTTTCTCGAAAAGCTCGGTCGACAGCATCTACGCCATCGGCGACGTCACCCATCGCTTCAACCTGACGCCGGTTGCGATCCGCGAGGGCCACGCCTTCGCCGACACCGTATTCGGCAAGCGCGAGGTGCGGGTCGACCACGCCAACATCCCGACCGCCGTGTTCTCGCAGCCGGAGGTCGGCACCGTCGGCCTGACCGAGACCGAAGCGCGCGCGCAATTCAGCCACGTCGACATTTACAAGACGACGTTCCGCCCGATCAAGGCGACGATGTCCGGCCGCGACACCCGCGTGCTGATGAAGCTCGTCGTCGACGGCACCTCCGACCGCGTGCTCGGCTGCCACATCGTCGGCGATGCCGCCGCCGAGATCATTCAGGCGGTGGCCATCGCGGTGAAGATGAAGGCGACCAAGGCCGATTTCGACACCACGATGGCGCTGCATCCGACGGCGGCCGAAGAGCTCGTCACCATGCGCACGCCGACCGCGCGCCACGTGCGGCAGGCGGCGGAGTAGGGCGCCTTACGCGCCGACCTTGCCGCGATCAAGGTTCATTTCAGCACGGCGCAGACCGTGGAATGCTCGGCCCCGACCGGGCATGGCGCGCGTCGCGAGACGATCCGACCACGTGTCAAGCGCGTGGCGGTCGCAGCGGAGCTTGACGCTCCTGCCACCCGCGAACTTGATCCAGTCGGCGAAGTGGTCGCCGGAAACCGCGATCATCACGGGAATGTCGGCCTCGAGCGCCCGCGCGATCAGGTGCGCGAGCCCTTCCGTCGCGCTCCCATATGCCGAAACGGTTGATGATGACGAGGTCAGCACCGCGTGCCATCGCCTCGGCGATCCGCTGGCCGGCGTTCGCGCGCTGATCATGACGCTGCCGGGCCTGCTCGAAGCCGCGCTGAAGGCCCGCTATGGCGACCAGAGCCTGCGCTATGCCTATCCGCTGGCGGGCTGGGTGGTCGAGCAATCGACCGACGCGACCCAGCGCATCATCACGCTGGAGACGGAGGACGGCTTCAAGGTCCGCTTCTCGATTCCGAAGGCCGAGCAAAGCCTGCTTGGTGAGGCGCTGATTCAGCCGGCTCCCGAGATCACAGTACGGCCGAACTAGGGACGTGTACTCGTATTCCCACCGCAGATCAGAGTATCGATGAGGCCCGCTGTGCCCCTCGTGCGATAGCAGGTTTTATGCGTTCTTAAACCAAGTTGAAATCGATGGGCCGGCCCAAAGCCTGATCGTTCGCGTCCTTATGCGCCGATTGCGCGGAGCGCCTTATAGCCCGCGGCAACCGAAGACATGGATTTTATTTCTCCGTCTTCCAGCGCTTGAGTTACTTCCTGCAGCGACATTAATACAACTTCGATTCCTGACGCCGCTTCCAATTCGTCAAGCCGTTGCCTCCCTGTCAGCACACATCCGCTTGCAAGGAAAATATGCACGAGATTCGAATTCTTGCTTGAATCGTCAAAGCAAGTTCCTAAGTCGATCATGCTGTTCGGCGAATAGCCGGTCTCTTCTTCAAGTTCCCGCGCTGCTGCCGTCGCCGGTGATTCCGACCGAAAGGTGCCGGCCGGAAATTCCAACGTAATTGCCTGAACGCCATGCTTATATTGCCGAACGAGGATGACATTGTTTTCTGTTGTGAGCGGGACCGCAATAGCCACACCGGGCCGCTCCGAGACAAAGTAGTCGTCAACAACGCGCCCATCAGGCAATTTGACGGTGTCTCGCCGGAGCTTATACCAACGGTGGTCGAAGGCCATTTCGCTCGACAACAGTGTCCAGGGCTGAATCAAGAAACCCTCCTCACTTGGTGAGATGGTTGTTTGGGTTAACTGGCCAGTTCCCGCACGGGCAACTCCAGTTCGTCGCGCGCGGCCCATAACAAATTCAAACGCCTGAGCAAGAGCGTCGGTCCATGAAGCAGCATTTAACGAGCTTGCGTGGAGCTCCGGCGATCACGTCCATTTTTGGCTCCATCCTGTGCGGCAATGAATTGAGCGATAAGGCGCCTTGAGCGAAGGGAATGCGATCGGTGGGATCGAGGTGCGGATAAAGCGCGAGGAGTTGTGGGAGATCGATGGGAAAGGCGGGGCGGACGATGAGGGGGCTATCCATGCGCGTTCGAACCGCTCACGCCTTTCGCGAGCGCTTGATGTCCGTCTTCAGGGCCATCAGCTCCTTGCGCACGGCGCGCGCGGCGTCGCGCTCGATCTTGCGGTAGCGCGCGACGAGGGCGGTGCCGAACGGGGTCAGCATCGCGCCGCCGCCGTTCTTGCCGCCGGTCTGGGGCTCGACCGCGGCGTGCCCGCAGATGCGGTTGATCTCGTCGACGAGATCCCAGGCACGCTTGTAGGACATGTCCATCGCGCGTCCCGCCGCCGAGATCGAGCCGTGCTCCCTGATGTTCTCCAGGAGCTGGATCTTGCCTGGCCCGATCCGGTCCTCGGCATCCAGATCGATACGGACGCTCAATTGGGGAAGCGATTTGGCGCCCGCGCGCGACATGACTGGCTCTCTTCGGTCTCGGTTTGCGAGATTGCCACCGGGCAGGCCGGCGAACAAGGTAAACGGGCGGTATATCCCTTATGGCGATTTTATGAACGGCACGCCCGTTCCCGCGGCTGCTGGTCGCAGCTCGGCCGGCTTGATTTGGTCGGAGCGAACTTTATCTCTGTCTTCAACAGAATCCGGGCCCCTCTGACGAGGCCGCCGATCCCTCGGCCAACCTCGTGATGTCGGATGACCTGTCCCGCGCGCGAATGCGTTTGGATTGGACGATCGTTGGGCCCAGCGCACCTGCTCTCATCGACCAGCCATCCTCATCGCCCCCCGCGTGCGGTCACAACCGTAAGCTTGAGGAGCTATGATGACTGACGCAGAACCTTTGAGCCCGATCCAGGGCGAGATCACCGAACCGTCCAGCCTGCACGAGCAGGCCGCCGCCGCGCTCGTGATTGCCGGCGCGCTGGTCGCCGTCGCCGACCGCCGCGTCGCCGCAGTCGAGCGCGAGGAGGTGATCCGCTTCATCCGGGAACGCGGGCTCGCCCCGCATGTCAGCGAAGCGCGGCTGGCCGAGATGTTCGACGAGCTGGCCGAGCGGCTGGAGCAGCCTGATTTCGCCAGCGTCGTGATCGACACGCTGCGCCCGGTGTCGGACCTGCCGCTGGCCGCGCATCTGGTCGACATTTCCGAACGTGTCGCCGCGGCGGACGAAGACGTGCATCCGCATGAGGTGCAGGCGATCAAGCTGTTGCGCCTGCTGACGCTGGTGCTGCCGCGATCGAAGCAGGTCGCGTCGGTCGCAGCGCGCAGCGAAGGCCGCGTCGTCTCCGGAGCGTGAGAATGAGCGTGGCGTCCGACGATCACGCGAGATCGCGCGAGCGCGCCGCCGGTGAGGCCGCCGGCGGCGATCCGCGCCTTGACGCGCTGATCGGCCGCCTGCCGCCGCGCGTCGGCGGCACGGTCACCTATCTGCTGCAGCCTTCAAACCGCTGGGTGAGGATGCCCGCCGGCGTGCTGCTCGTCGTCGGCGGCGTGCTGTCGTTCCTGCCAGTGCTCGGCATCTGGATGCTGCCGCTCGGCCTCGCATTGCTCGCCGAGGACGTACCCGGCTTGCGCTCGCAGCGCTCGAAAGTTTTGGGCTGGATCGAGCGCCGCAAGCCGCACTGGCTCGACGCCGGCTCGCGCCCGAATGACAAGACATGACCGAATTCATCACCCCCGAGGCACTGACTGCGCTGTTTCAGGTCGTGCTGATCGACCTCGTGCTCGCCGGTGACAATGCCGTCGTCATCGGCCTTGCCGCGGCGGGCTTGCCTACTGGCCAGCGCCGCCGCGCCATCATCGTCGGCATCGCGGCTGCGACCGTGCTGCGCATCATCTTCGCCGGGGTAGCGACCCAGCTTCTCCAGCTGCTTGGCCTTCTGCTTGCCGGCGGCGTGCTGCTGCTGTGGGTCTGCTGGAAGATGTGGCGCGAGCTGCGTGAGCAGGCTGCGAGCCGCGGCGAGCTGGCCTTCGGTCACTCGGGAACGGGCAGTTCGGCCGGCACGCTGGCGCCGCGCAAGACGTTTCGGCAGGCGGCGCTCCAGATCGTCGCCGCCGACGTCTCGATGTCGCTCGACAACGTGCTGGCGGTTGCCGGCGCTGCACGCGAGCATCCCTTCATCCTGGCCTTCGGCCTGTTGCTGTCGGTGGCGCTGATGGGCGTTGCCGCCGATCTGCTCGGCCGCGTGCTCCAGAAGCAGCGCTGGATCGCCTATGTCGGTCTCGCCATCATCGTCTACGTCGCCTTCGAGATGATCTGGCGCGGCTCGCTCGAACTCGCGCCGGTCATCGCCAGCCTCTGATCCCAAGCCTTTCTGACTTCGCCTGCCATCCGGAGTGATCCATGACGCCTGAATCTCAAGCAACTTTGAGCCGCGCGGCCTCGCCGCAGCTCGGCCTGTTCCCGCGCCTGATCTTCGGCTCGCGCTGGCTGCAATTGCCGCTCTATGTGGGCCTCATCGTCGCGCAGGCCGTCTATGTCCTCCTGTTCCTGAAGGAGCTCTGGCATCTCGCCGCGCACTGGTCCGACGTCAACGAGCAGCAGATCATGCTCACCGTGCTCGGACTAATCGACGTCGTCATGATCTCCAACCTGCTCGTGATGGTGATCGTCGGCGGCTACGAGACCTTCGTCTCGCGCCTCAACCTGCGCGGCCATCCAGACGAGCCGGAATGGCTGAGCCACGTCAATGCCAGCGTGCTCAAGATCAAGCTTGCGATGGCAATTGTCGGCATCTCCTCGATCTCCCTGCTCAGGACCTTCATCGAGGCCGGCAATCTCGGCACCACGCGCAGCAATTTCACGGAGAGCGGTGTGATGTGGCAGGTCATCATCCACATCACCTTCATCGTCTCCGCGATCGGGATCGCCTGGGTCGATCGCCTCAGCGAGGCCGCACCTCGCAAGGCGGCGGATCGCGCGAAAGCCGCGGGCCATTGAGCCGGCGTTGGGCCTCGCTCAGAGGTGGCGCGCGCGAGGCTACGCAGCTAGCTAACCCAGCGCCCGAGCAGCCCCGGCGCGGCACCCCAATGGTACGCATTCGTTCAAATTGTCTGCAATTTGCCGACCCGCGGGCAACCCTCCCGACAAGTGCTGCGCTTCCTTAAACCTGGCCTTTGGAACCCGCGGGCACTCTTCCCGGAAAAGGGTGGGGCATCATGTCTGTTCTCAAAGAGATCGTCGTTGCGATTGCGGGAGTCTACGCACTCCTGTTCGTCTGCGACGCATTGTTCGGCATCAACGAGACGCGTTTCGACGACGCCTATTATAGCCGCGACTTCTACGCGCCGCGGCCGAAGGAGTTTCGCTTCGCAAGCGATACGCCGCCGGCGGTCCGCGTGAGCGACGCCTTCGCGCAGTTCTTGCCGGGTGAAGCACGGCCGGGCAAGCGTTACTCGTCTTTGACGACCATGGTGCGCTAGCCGTCATTCCCCCTGGATCCACTCCGCCATGCCGCGCCAGAGCGTGTCGCGGTGGTCGGGGAAGAAGCCGAAATGGCCGATACCCTTGAGGTTGGCGAGGTACGAGGCAAAGCCCCGATAGACTTTGCGGGGAACGGCGGTTGCGGAATTGATCAGGACGGCGTGGCGCTTGGCCCCGCGCGGCAGGAACAGGGTGCCGGTCAGCGAATAGCCGTCGACCGCCGGAAAGCTGATGTCGTCGGTAAAGACGTCGTCGCGCGTGCCGCGTCCATGAGCAGCGCACGCCCCAAGATTTCTCCCACGGTCCCCAGCAAATGCGAATTCGGCTTTGCCCGCAAGCGCTTGCATGCGGAAATGGATTTACAACTGGCGAGGCGATGCTAGCCTGTGTATAAGGCGGCTCGCGCACAGATCAGGTTGCGGTTTTTGCTTTTAGAAAGAGGATTTGCGATGTCCGAGCGGTGGACACCCGAGAGCTGGCGCAGCAAGCCCGTGCTGCAGGTCCCGGATTATCCCGACGCCAAGGCGCTCGCCGACGTCGAGGCGCAGCTTGCGAGCTTTCCGCCGCTGGTGTTCGCGGGCGAAGCGCGCAATCTGAAGAAGGCGCTGGCACGCGTCGCGGCCGGCGAGGCATTCCTGCTCCAGGGCGGCGACTGCGCCGAGAGTTTCGCCGAGCACGGCGCCAACAACATCCGCGATTTCTTCCGCGTGCTGCTCCAGATGGCGGTCGTGCTCACCTATGCGGGCGCCGTCCCCGTGGTGAAGGTCGGCCGCATCGCCGGGCAGTTCGCAAAACCGCGCTCCTCGCCGACCGAGAAGGTGGGTGGCGTCGAGCTGCCGAGCTATCGCGGCGACATCGTCAACGACATCGCCTTCACCAAGGAAGCGCGCGTGCCGGATCCGCAGCGGCAGCTGATGGCGTACCGCCAGTCGGCGGCGACGCTGAACCTGCTCCGCGCCTTCGCGACCGGCGGCTTCGCCAATCTCGGCAGCGTGCATCAGTGGATGCTCGGCTTCCTCAAGGATTCGCCGCAGTCCCGCCGTTACAAGGAGCTGGCCGACCGCATCTCGGACGCGCTGAACTTCATGCGCGCCTGCGGCCTCGATCTTGAGAGCCATCCCGAACTGCGTGCCACCGATTTCTACACCAGCCACGAGGCGCTGCTGCTCGGCTACGAGCAGGCCATGACTCGCGTCGATTCCACCACCGGCGACTGGTACGCGACATCAGGCCACATGATCTGGATCGGCGACCGCACCCGCCAGCTCGATCACGGCCATGTCGAGTATTTCCGCGGGATCAAGAACCCGATCGGGCTGAAGTGCGGCCCGTCACTCAAGGCCGACGAGCTGTTGAAGCTGATCGACGTACTCAATCCCGACAACGAGCCCGGCCGCCTGACGCTGATCGGCCGCTTCGGCTCCGACAAGGTCGGCGAGCATCTGCCGAACATGATCCGCGCGGTGCAGCGCGAGGGCAGGGTGGTGGTCTGGTCCTGCGATCCCATGCACGGCAACACCATTACCTCCACCACCGGCTACAAGACGCGGCCGTTCGATCGCATCCTGTCGGAGGTGAAGTCGTTTTTCGCGATCCACGCGGCCGAAGGCACCCATGCCGGCGGCGTGCACCTGGAGATGACCGGCAAGGACGTCACCGAATGTCTCGGCGGCGCGCGTGCGATCACGGACGAGGATCTCAACGACCGCTACCACACGGTCTGCGATCCGCGCCTCAATGCCGAGCAATCGATCGACATGGCGTTCCTGATCGCGGAGCTGCTCAAGCAGGATCGCGCCGGCAAGGCCAGGCCGATGCCGGCCGCAGCGGGCCTTTAAAACCTTGCTGCGGCTCTGGAAGGCCACGATCAATTCGCGCAACGGTCTGGCCTTCGCCATTCGCTCGGAGCAGGCCGTCCGCGAGGAGATTTTTGCACTCCTGCTGTCGCTGCCGCTCGCCTGGTTCATCGGCGCGACCGCGATGCGTTCGGTCGAGCTGGTCTGTGCGGTCGCCTTCGTGCTGGTCGTCGAACTGCTCAACACGGCGGTCGAGAAGCTCGCCGATCGCCTGACGCTCGATCACGACAAACAGATCGGTCAGGTCAAGGACATGGGCTCGGCCGCCGTTGGTGTCGCGCTGTTGATGGCGGGCGCGTTCTGGATCTTCGCCATTGTTGAGCGGGTAGGGCTGATCTAGCCAGATGACCGAACGCGTCAACCAGTTTGCCGTGACGCTCGCCCAGCTCAATCCGACGGTGGGCGATATCGACGGCAATGCAGCGAAGGCGCGCGCGGCGCGGGCGCACGCCGCGGGCGCCGGCGCCGATCTCGTGCTGTTTCCGGAACTGTTCATCGCCGGCTATCCGCCCGAAGATCTCGTGCAGAAGCCAGCCTTCCAGGCCGCCTGCCGCTCCGCGATCGAAAAGCTCGCGCGCGAGACCGCCGATGGCGGCCCCGCCATGCTGGTCGGCACGCCCTGGGTCGAAGACGGCAGGCTCTGCAATGCCTGCGCGCTGCTCGATGGCGGCCGCATCGCGGGCCTGCGCTTCAAGGCCAACCTGCCGAACTACGGCGTGTTCGACGAGAAGCGGCTGTTTGCGCACGGCCCTGCGGCCGGCCCGGTGACAGTGCGCGGCGTGCGGATCGGCGTGCCGATCTGCGAGGACATCTGGCTGGAGGAATCCGAGGACTACGAGAACGTCGTCGAGACGCTGGCTGAGACCGGCGCGGAGATCATCCTCGTGCCCAACGGCTCGCCTTACGCCCGCGACAAGGGCGACGTGCGTTTGTCAGTCGCGGTCGCGCGCGTGACCGAAAGCGGCCTGCCGCTGGTCTATCTCAACCAGGTCGGCGGCCAGGACGAGCTGGTGTTCGACGGTGCCTCGTTCGCGCTGAACGGCGATCTCTCGCTTGCCGCGCAGCTGCCGGCATTCGAGGAGAGCATCACCACGCTGCATTTCACCAAGACCGGCGACGATTGGCGCTGCACGGGTCCGGTTGCGCAACTGCCCGAAGGCGACAAGGCCGACTATGCGGCCTGCGTGCTCGGCTTGCGCGATTATGTCGGCAAGAACGGTTTTCCCGGCGTGCTGCTCGGCATTTCCGGCGGCATCGATTCCGCCCTGTGTGCGGCGATCGCCGTCGATGCACTGGGCGCGGATCAGGTGCATGGCGTGATGCTGCCCTATCGCTTCACCGCGCCAGGCTCGATCGCCGATGCCGGCGAACTCGCAGGTCACCTCGGGATCCGGTACGAGGTGCTGCCGATCGCAGAGGCGGTGAACGGTTTTGGGACCATCCTCTCCGATATCTTCAAGAATCTGCCGCCCGACATCACCGAGGAGAACCTCCAGGCGCGCACCCGCGGCACGCTGCTGATGGCGATCTCGAACAAGACCGGCTTGATGGTGGTGACCACCGGCAACAAGTCGGAGATGTCGGTCGGATACGCCACCCTCTATGGCGACATGAACGGCGGCTTCAATCCGATCAAGGACATCTACAAGACGCAGGTGTTTCGCCTCGCAGCCTTGCGCAATGCGTGGAAGCCGGATGGCGCGCTTGGCCCCTCCGGCGAGGTCATTCCGCCTGATATCATCGCGCGCCCGCCGACGGCGGAGTTGCGCGAGAACCAGATCGACCAGGATTCGCTGCCGCCCTATGATCTGCTCGACGCGGTGCTCGAACGCCTGGTCGAGCGCGAAGAGCCGCTGGAAGAGATCATTGCCGCCGGCTTCGACCGCGCGATGGTCGCTAGAATCGACCATCTCCTCAACATCGCCGAGTACAAGCGCCGCCAGGCCGCGCCGGGCGTGAAGGTGACGCGCAAGAACTTTGGCCGCGACCGCCGCTATCCCATCACCAACCGCTTTCGCGACAAGGGTGAGCCGCTGCCCGAGCCTGACGAGACGCTGCTCTCGGGCTGCAGCAGCGCCTCGATCGACGCGTTCGAGGGGTAACACTGGAGAGAGGCGGGCGGTCACGCCAACGTCTATGTGTCATCATCCGCGAAAGCGGATGATCCAGTACTCCGCGGCGGAAATTGTAGAAACTGACTCCTGCCGAGGAGTACTAGATGCCTCGCCTTCGCGGGGCATGACAGTGGTGAGCTCAGATGAGTGCTACGACGGGGTTGCGAAAAACAGCACCCGCAGGAGGTGCGTGTATTCGGATTCGAGCACCATAATCGACACGAAGACCAGCACGGCTATTGGCGGCAGCAGAATGGCATAGGCCAGGGCCAGCCGCTCCCAGGCCATGTGCATGAAGACGGCGACGATGAGGCCGGCCTTCAACACCATGAACAGCAGGATCAGGGACCACCTGAGATAGCCGTGTATGCCAAAATAGTCGACCAGATAGGAGCAAGTGCTGAGGACGAACAGCCAACCCCAGACCACGAGGTAGAGCTTGATCGGATGCTGCTGACCCTTGGCGTGCACCGCTTCTGCTGCTGCATCATGCGCATGAGCCTGGAGCTGTCCTTCCATGTGTAACGCTGCGTTTGTCATGCGCCGACCTCACCAAAGATAGAAGAACGCAAAGATGAACACCCACACGAGATCGACGAAGTGCCAGTACAGGCCCATGATCTCGACGATCTCGTAGTATCCTTTCCGGCTCGTGAAGAAGCCGCGCCTCCCGACGTCGAAGTCTCCGCGCCCGACCTTGCGTGCAATGGCGATCAGGAAAATCACGCCGATCGTCACATGGGTGCCGTGGAAGCCGGTGATCATGAAGAAGCTTGAGCCGAACTGCTCCGCGCCCCACGGGTTGCCCCAGGGCCGGACGCCCTCCCTGATCAGCTTGGTCCATTCGAAAGCCTGCATGCCGACGAAGGTTGCGCCGAACGCCGCAGTGACCAGCATCAAGGCTGCGGTTCTGACGCGATCGCGGCGATAGCCGAAATTGACGGCCATCGCCATCGTCCCGCTGCTGCTGATCAGGATGAAAGTCATGATGGCGATCAGGATGAGCGGGATGTGCTTGCCCGCGAAGTTGAGCGCGAAGACTTCGCTCGGATTGGGCCACGGCACGGTCGTCGACATGCGCGCCGTCATGTAGGACAGCAGGAAGCAACTGAAGATGAATGTGTCGCTGAGGAGGAAGATCCACATCATGGCCTTGCCCCAGGACACATTCTTGAAGGCCCGCTGATCGGACGCCCAGTCGGCGGCGATGCCACGCCAGCCCGGAAGTCGCCCGGCGCCTTGTTCCGTATTCGTCAGCATGGTCTCGGCCATCTGGTTTCGCCCTCCCTAGCTCAGCAATTGGCGACAGATGTCGACGAAATGGTCGGTCCAGCCGGTCAGCAGACCGAGCAGGACCAGCCAGACCAGCAGCAGGAAATGCCAGTAGATGGTGCACAGCTCCACGCTCAGACTTATGTCATCCGTCGCAGCGTCGTGTCGCCACACCTTGGCCGAGGTTCTGCCAAGCGCCACCAGGCCGCCCGTCAGGTGCAGCCCGTGCACCGCAGTCAACAGGTAGAAGAAGGAATTGGCGGGATTGGACGCCATGAAATATCCGGCGGCGTTGAGCTGTTGCCAGGCCAGAAGCTGCCCGGCGAGGAAGATAACTGCAGATGCTCCGCCTGCGAGCAGGCCCACCATGACGCCGTCAATGTCGTGTCGGCGCGCGGCCACATACGACCATTGCAGCGCGACGCTGCTCAGGACCAGGACGCCCGTGTTGAACCACAGCAGGGTCGGCACGGGCAGGGCCCGCCAGTCCACCATGGCCATGCGCATGGAGTAAGCGCTGATGAAGAGCACGAACAATCCGCTTGCGACGGCGAGAAACACGCCAAGTCCGATCTTCGCTGCCGGCCAGGTCATGGCGTCCGTGCCGGGGAAGTCACTCATCGGACCTTCCTCCAGCCAGGGTTTTGCCGTCAGCCGTTGCTGCGACAGCCACCATCCCGCGATGACCGCAATCACAGCCAGGAACAGGATGATGGCGCTCACGAAGCGGCTCCCTGAACGGCCGGCGTCGCACGCGGCGGCTGGTTCTGCGGAATGAAGTCCTGCTCGGCGCCCGGTACGCTGTAATCATACGCCCAGCGATAGACGATCGGGAGCTCCTTGCCCCAGTTGCCGTGGCCGGGCGGCGTCTCCGGCGTCTGCCACTCCAGCGTCGTCGCGCGCCATGGATTGCCGCCTGAGGGCTCACCTT
Organism: Bradyrhizobium sp. CB82; assembly: GCF_029714405.1. Taxonomy (NCBI): domain Bacteria; kingdom Pseudomonadati; phylum Pseudomonadota; class Alphaproteobacteria; order Hyphomicrobiales; family Nitrobacteraceae; genus Bradyrhizobium; species Bradyrhizobium sp. CB82. The sequence continues at coordinate 4,064,866 of NZ_CP121650.1, forward strand.
TGAACAGACTCCAGAAGAGATTGAACAGGAACACCATTTGGCTGAAGCCGACGGTCAGGGCCACCACGGAGATGAAGGCATTCAGTGAATGCGCCGACGGCGGGATGAACGCCGCGTCGCCGAGTTCGAAATAACGACGCGGAACCCCCAGCAGTCCAAGGTAGTGCATGGGGAAGAAGATCAGGTAGGCGCCGAGGAAGGTGACCCAGAAATGAAACTTGCCGAGCACGTCGTTCAGCATTCGTCCCGTGACCTTGGGATACCAATGATAGATTGCCCCAAGCACGACCATGATTGGTGCCACACCCATCACCATGTGGAAATGCGCCACGACGAACATGGTATCGGAGAGGGGCACGTCCACGACGACGTTGCCGAGGAAGAGGCCGGTGAGTCCGCCGTTCACGAAGGTGATGATGAAGCCGAGGGCAAACAGCATCGGCACCGTGAGATGAATGTCGCCGCGCCACAGGGTCAGCACCCAGTTGTAGACCTTGATCGCCGTGGGGATTGCGATGATCAGCGTCGTCGTGGCGAAGAAGTACCCGAATTGCGGGAACATGCCACTCACATACATGTGGTGCGCCCAGACGATGAAGCTGAGCGCGCCGATGGCCACGATGGCCCAGACCATCATCCGATAACCAAAGATGTTCTTGCGCGCATGCGTGCTGATCAGATCCGAGACGATGCCGAAGGCGGGGAGCGCGACGATGTAGACTTCGGGATGGCCGAAGAACCAGAACAGGTGCTGGAAAAGCAGCGGACTGCCGCCGCCATATTTCGACAGCGTGCCCATCTCGACGAGCGAGGGCATGAAGAAACTGGTGCCCAACAGACGGTCGAGCAGCAGCATCACCGAGGCAACGAAGAGCGCGGGGAATGCCAGCAGTGCCATGACGGTGGCGGTGAAAATGCCCCACACCGTCAAGGGCAGACGCATCAGCGTCATGCCGCGGGTGCGCGCCTGCAGCACCGTCACCACATAGTTCAGCCCGCCCATGGTGAAGCCGATGATGAACAGGATCAGCGACGACATCATGAGAATGATGCCCCAATCCTGCCCGGGTGTGCCGGAGAGAATCGCCTGCGGCGGGTACAGCGTCCAGCCGGCGCCGGTCGGGCCTCCCGGCACGAAGAATGTCGAGGCCAGGACCAGGACTGCGAGCAGGTAGACCCAGTAGCTCAGCATGTTCACATAGGGGAAGACCATGTCCCGGGCGCCGACCATCAGCGGGATCAGGTAGTTGCCGAAGCCTCCCAGGAACAACGCCGTGAGCAGGTAGATCACCATGATCATGCCGTGCATGGTGATGAACTGGAGGTACTCATTGGCATCGATGAAGGAGAAGGTGCCGGGAAATCCCAGTTGCAGCCGCATCAGCCACGACAGGACCAAAGCAACCAGCCCAATGGCCGAAGCTGTCAGCGCGTACTGGACGGCAATGACCTTGGCATCCTGCGAAAAGACATACCGTGTCCACCAACTCTTCGGATGGTAGAGCTCGACATCGGGCACTTCGGCAGGCGGAATGCCGGCGATCCCATCATATGGAACATCGACCATAGAGTACCTCCTCGGTCGTTTCCTTCGGGCGGATGAAATGCGCTGGCTCGCGCGCCCGATCTATGTTTCGCGGCATTTGCCTATTTGCCGCCGGATTGGTACGTCGCCCTCACAACGGCTTTTCGACCTGACAACTCGGCGAACGTCTTCTGCTGCTCGAGCCAGGCGTGATAGTCGCTCTCTTCCTCGACGATCACCTTGGCCCGCATCTGATAATGAGCGGCGCCACAGAGCTCCGCGCACAGAACATCGAAGGTCCCTGTCCGGATCGGCTTGATCCAGAAATAGGTGACCATGCCCGGCACCATGTCCATCTTGGCCCGGAACTCCGGCACATAGAAATCGTGCAGGACATCGATGGAGCGCAGCAGGACCTTGACCGGCTTGCCGATCGGAAGATGCAACTCGCCATTTTCGATCACGACGTCGTCCTGCCCATGTGGATCGTCGTGATAGAGCCCCATCGGGTTCTCGGGTGTAATATTGCGGACATCGGACGTGCCCAACCGGCCATCCTTGCCTGGCAAGCGGAAACTCCATTGCCATTGCTGGCCCATGATCTCCACTTCCGTCGCGTCCGCCGGAACTGTTACGAACTGGTGCCAGACGACCAGGCCGGGCGCGAGCATGGCGGCGACGCCGACGCCGGTCCCGACGCTGAGCCACCATTCAAGCTTCTTGTTTTCGGGATTGTAGTCTGCCCGTCTTCCCTCCCTATGGTGGAAGCGAAAGACACAGTAGGCCATGAACGCGATGACCGCGGTAAAGACAGCCCCGGTGATCCAGAACGTGATGTTGATCGTCTGGTCGATGTAGTTCCAGTTGGTTGCAATCGGCGTCCACCACCACGGGCTGTAGAGGTGAAACAGCACCGAGCCTATCGCGACCAACAGCAGTATCAGTGCGACAGCCATCCTGATCCATCCTTGCCATCAAGGCTGCGGATACGAATCCAGGGCGAAGCTCAAGTCTGTCGCGATGGCCGACTTATCTGCGTTGGCACAATTGGCCACCGCCGCGCCTCTTGCTTCTCCCATTCACCCGGCCGCGATATCAAGAGACAAGTCGCGACCGCCAGCCTCATCGGAGCTGGGGGCGTCTAGACTTTTAAAATGATCCCCGTCGAACCCGGCGTCAATAGCTCAAGTGCATACTGACGTGCTGACGCGGAGCGGACGACTCTTCGCCGTGCACCGCGGCGAGCCGTCAGTCGCGCGCGTTGGGTGGTGCGTCGCACAAACCTGGTGGTGTGCAGATGCACAATTCATCTCACCGAGAACGCTGCTTGGCTCCAATTGCTGACCGCGTTAAGCTCGTCAGGCAGGTCGCGACGGGTTCCGTCGGGCCAGGCTCGTTTCGTTGAACCTGGGTTTGCCGTACTCAGCCCGATCGCGTTTCCCGCTCATGAGGCGGACACGCGTGGCTTGAAAGCGCGTCGTTTCACCGCCGCGACCTTCAGCACGGGAGGGTGCGTTCCATGGCCACTCTGTACTCCGACAACATCGTAAAGCGGCACTTGTTCGGCGAGGCGGCCTCTTACCCCATTCGCAAGATCAGCCTGTCCGACTTGGCAGAAGCGCTGCGTCTGGGTTGGGAGGATTTCAAGGCGATGCCGAGTCATGCGCTCGTCGTATGCTTGATTTATCCCATTCTCGGTCTCGTCCTGTTCAGGATGGTTCTTGGCTATTCGGTGCTGCCGCTCTTGTTTCCGCTGGCCGCCGGGTTTGCCTTGGTCGGCCCCTTTGCCGCGATCGGTCTCTACGAGCTCAGCCGTCGCCGCGAGCGCGGCGAGGACGTCGAAGCATGGGACGCGATCAAGGTCCTGCGCGCGCCATCGTTCGGCGCCATGATCGAGCTTGGCGTGCTCCTGCTCGTCCTGTTCGGGGCCTGGATCGGCGTCGCGAATGCGATCTACGTCACGATCTTTGGTAACGCGCCAGCTGCCAGCATTCCCGACTTCGCAACGCGCGTGCTGATGACGCCGGAAGGATGGTCTCTCATCATTGTCGGTTGCGGTGTCGGCTTCCTGTTTGCGGTCGTGGCCCTATGCGTCAGCGTCGTGTCGTTTCCGTTGATGCTCGACCGGCATGCAACCGCGATCGATGCGATCCGCACGTCGCTGCGGGCCGTGGCCGCCAATCCGGCTGCGATGGCCGGGTGGGGGCTGATCGTCGCGGCGCTGCTCGTGATCGGCTCGCTGCCGCTCTTCGTCGGTCTCGCCGTCGTCCTCCCGGTGCTCGGTCATGCCACCTGGCATCTTTACCGGAGGGTGGTCGAGCCGAATCCGAATCCGCCGGACGAACCGCCGCCGCCCGCGAAGGGAAGGCGTTATGCAGCGGACTTTCCGGCCAATCTCTTCCCGTGGAGCCGCGAGGGCGAGCAGTAACAGCAAGTTGGCCGCTTCCGGCGGCCCACGCTCGAGGTAGGTGCAGAACTATTGCTTCGGAGCGATGAAGGTCGGCCCGACTGAGCGGATCGGCTTGTTTTCGTTCGTGGGCGTCGCAGTGGAATCCGCGGGCGCAGTAGGAGCGGCCGGGGCGTTCGCCGTGGCCGGCGGCGGTGGCGCGCCCTTCTTGCCGCTCGCCGGCGCGCCCTTGGTGAGCTGCCGCTGCTGCATCTTCTTGGCGCTTTCCTCGGTGACGATGATGTCACCCTGCTGCTCGACCGCCGCCTTGTCGTCGGCCGATTTCAGCGCGTCCGCCCAGCTCTGGCCCGCGGCCTTGCACGAGCAGGACGGGTTGAACTCGCTGCGGAATTTGAAGGCGTTCGGAAGTGCGGTGTAGGGCTGGCCGTTGACCGAGACCGCCGCGTTCATGTCCTCGCCGGGATTGCGATAGGCATAGAGCGCGGCGTCCGCCGCCGGGCACAGCGCCTTGCAGGTCCTCTCGTCATCCGGAAAGCGCGCGGGGACCGTCGCGAACGAAATCGGGAAGTAGGCACCGTCGCAGGTGCGGACACAGACCGTACGATAAGTCCCCGATTGCGGGCCGAGATCCGCGGGCGGTGCGCCGACCGGGTTTGGGTTGGCGTTGTTGCCGCCGCCGAACAGATTGCTGAGGAAATTGCCGGGGCCTTGCGACTGCGCAGCGTTGGCATATTGCGGGCCGCAGTTGTTCTGCGCGAGCGCGACCAGTACCGAGCGGCGCTGGTTGTCGCGGTCGGGGCTGTAGCTGCCAGGACCGCCGTTGCGCAGCCGCTCGAGGCTGGAGGTGATCTGGTCGAGATTGGCCCGCATCTGCTGGATCTGGTTATTCACCGGACCGCATTGCGCCGACTGGTTGTTGAACAGCGAGAAGAAGCCGGAGCTGTCGCAGCCCATGCGCTTGGCCTGCAAGGTGAGGCGATCGAGCTCCGCCTGCTGGCGGGTCGCCGAATCCTGGTAGCGGCGGATCTGGTCGTCCTTCGCGGGATCACCGCTTCCGCCGCGGTCGAGCGCGGCAAGCTGGCCTTCCAGCCGCGAGCAGATCGGGTTCGTCGCCGGCGAGGCTTGCGTTGATGGCGGCGGGCCGGGGGGACCTGCTTGTGCGAGGGCATCAGTGCCGAGGGCGAGCGCGCTGATCAGCGCGGTGCCGGCAAGGATCGAACGGGAGCGAGAGAGAGACAAAAATTCCGGCATATCCGCCATTCTAGCGATGTCACGGCCCCAAACATGGGGCCCGTGCGCGCCCTCCAATACCCGCTTCTCAGGGCATCGTCACGTCGTTTCGGGGGCGAAGATTGGACCTAAAGTCCCCCAGCTCCGACCGAATTCAGCGCTGGCAGGTGATTGCGACATATTCGTCGCAATGGCCATGGGAGCAGTTTGCGCCGGATTTGGGGACAGAACCGGTAATTTCATCGGGATCGACCCGGCGATAGGACGAGGCCTGGGCAAAGTCGCGGGACTGGCAATAGGAGCGGGCGGCGTGCGCGCCGCATCGGTCGCCTTTGGCCAGGCACTGGTCGACGCCATAGCCGTCCGCCTGGTTGGCGATGATGAAGACCCGGGTCTCCGCCGAAGCGTTGGACGCGGCGACGATGAAGGCACAGCAAAGAAGTGCCGGGAGGGATCGCATGAACTGCACCGTGGCTTGGGAGGAACCGCCACCACATGAATAAACTCAAAAGGTTAAGGATGATTAACCCTGATGACGGGAGGCAGGCGCTTTGAGTAGAGAAAGCGGCTTTTTCGCGGCTCACTTGACGGCAGCCCCGCTTGTGGCCCATATGTTCCGCATGAACGGTCTCCTCGCCATTTGCGCCATTTGCCGCGAGATTACGAGCTAGCGATTCGCTGGCTGGAGCCGTCTTTTCTCAAAAACATTGAGAGCCTTGGACGCCCGGCCAACAGCCGATGGGTATCCATATGGAATTGCGTCTTCACGATACGCTGACGAGAGAAAAGCGGCCCTTTGTGCCGCTCGATCCGAAGAACGTCCGCATGTATGTCTGCGGACCGACCGTCTACGACTTCGCCCATATCGGCAATGCGCGGCCGGTGATCGTGTTCGATGTGCTGTTTCGGCTGCTCCGCCATCTCTATGGCGAGGCGCACGTCAAATATGTCCGCAACATCACCGACGTCGACGACAAGATCAACGACCGTGCCGCGCGGGATTTTCCAGGGCTGCCGCTCAACGAGGCGATCCGCAAGGTCACCGAGGAGACGGTCCGGCAGTTTCATGCCGACGTCGACGCGCTTGGCGCGCTCAGACCAAGCGTCGAGCCGCGCGCGACCGAGCATATCGGCGAGATGCGCGAGATCATCGAAAAGCTCGTCGCCGGCGGCTTTGCCTACGCCGCCGAGGATCACGTGCTGTTCTCGCCGCATGCGATGAACGCGGCCGATTCCGAACTGCCGCGCTATGGCGCGCTGTCCAATCGCTCACTGGACGAGATGGTCGCCGGCGCCCGTGTCGATGTCGCGCCCTACAAGCGAGGCAACACGGATTTCGTCCTTTGGAAGCCGTCCACCCCGGGCGAGCCGTCATGGCCGTCGCCGGCCGGCATCAAGGTGCCGGGCCGTCCAGGCTGGCACATCGAGTGCTCGGCCATGGCCTGGAAGCATCTCGGCACGCATTTCGACATTCATGGCGGCGGCATCGATCTCGTGTTTCCGCATCACGAGAACGAGGTCGCGCAGACCTGCTGCGCATTCCACCAGTCGCGCATGGCGAACTACTGGATGCACAACGGCTTCCTTCAGGTCGAGAGCGAGAAGATGTCGAAGAGCCTCGGCAACTTCATCACCATCCGTGACCTGCTTGCGGATTGGCCGGGTGAGGTGCTGCGCCTGAATATGTTGAAGACGCAGTATCGCTCGCCGATCGACTGGACGCTGAAGTCGCTCGAGGAGAGCGGCAAGACGCTCGATGACTGGTATCGTGTCGCGGCGGACGTCGCGCCGGGCAAGCCGGCTGCGTCGGTGATCGAGCCCTTGCTGGACGACCTCAACACGCCGCAGACGATCGCGGCGCTGCACGGCTTACGCAACAGCGACGTCGCCGGCCTGGCGGCGTCCTTGCGGTTGCTCGGCTTTCTCTCTGAAAGCGCGGCGCAGTGGGAGGCACGGAAGCAAAAGGCCAGCGGCGTCGACGCGAGCGAAATCGATCGCCTGATTGCGGAGCGGACGGCGGCGCGTGCGCGAAAAGACTTCAAGGAGTCCGATCGCATCCGTGACGAGCTCGCCGCCAAGGGCGTCGTGCTCAAGGACGGCAAGGATGCCGACGGCAAGCCGGTGACGACCTGGGAGCTCTCGTGATGAAACGGCCCGACACGCCTTTTCCGAGGCATTGGCTCTATTACATTGCGCTGAAAATCGCGCTCCTTGCGGCCGCCGTGGCGCTGGTGCTCAAGCTCTATGGGATCTGGTGAAGACGATGGGACAGACTTTGCCAAAGCCCGCCTTGCGGCCGTTCCTGCCGGCCGATGTCCCGATGCTTGCCGCGATCTTCGCGTCAGCGATCGAGGAGCTGACCGGCGACGACTACAGCGAGGCGCAACAGGAAGCCTGGATGGCGGCGGCCGGGGACGACGAGTTTGGCCGCAGGCTGGCCTCCGACCTCACGCTGGTCGCAACGCTGGACGGCTCGCCGGTCGGTTTTGCCTCGCTGCGCGGCAGCGATCACATCCGCATGCTCTACGTGCATCCGGCGGTGAGCGGGCAGGGCATCGCGACCCTGCTCGTCGGTGCTCTGGAGAAGCTGGCCGGCAGCCGTGGCGCCACGAGCCTGACGGTCGATGCCAGCGACACCGCGCAGGGCTTCTTCGCCAAGCGCGGCTACACCGCCCAGCAGCGCAACAGCGTCACGATCAACGACGAATGGCTCGCCAACACCACCATGAAGAAGACGCTCGGAGCACCGCAATGAGCAAGGAGCGCCTTTATTCCGTGCGATCCTCTCTCTTCTCCCTCCCCCCTTGCGGGGGAGTGTTGGGGAGGGGGGTAGCCACAAACTCCCATCTCACCCGGGGCACCCCTCCCGACGATGCTGCGCATCGTCGACCTCCCCGCAAGGGGGAGGTGACAACAACGGGCGGCGTTGATGAGTACGCAACACAGAGAGCGCCTTTATCTTTTTGACACCACGCTGCGCGATGGCGCGCAGACCAACGGCGTCGATTTCACGCTGGCCGACAAGCAGGTCATCGCGCAGATGCTGGATGAACTCGGCATCGACTATGTCGAGGGCGGCTATCCCGGCGCCAATCCGCTCGACACCGAATTCTTCGCCGAGCGGCCAAAACTCGCGCAGGCCCGCTTCACTGCCTTCGGCATGACGCGGCGGGCGGGCCGATCGGTGTCGAACGACCCCGGCGTTGCCGCGCTGCTGGAGGCGAAGGCCGATGCGATCTGCTTCGTCGCAAAATCCTCCGTCTACCAGGTGCGCGTCGCGCTCGAGACCACGAAAGAAGAAAACCTCGCCTCGATCCGCGACAGCGTCAGCGCCGCGAAGAAGGCTGGTCGCGAGGTGATGCTCGATTGCGAGCATTTCTTCGACGGCTACAAGGAGGACACAGCCTTCGCGCTGGCGTGCGCGAAGGCTGCCTATGAGGCTGGCGCGCGCTGGGTGGTCCTGTGCGACACCAATGGCGGCACCATGCCGTACGAGGTCGAGACCATCGTCACGGAGGTGATCAACCACATCCCCGGCGATCACGTCGGCATCCACGCTCATAACGATACCGAGCAGGCGGTGGCGAATTCGCTCGCGGCCGTGCGCGCCGGCGCGCGGCAGATCCAGGGCACGCTCAACGGGCTGGGCGAGCGCTGCGGCAACGCCAACCTCTGTTCGCTGATCCCAACGCTGAAGTTGAAGAAGGAATTTTCCGATTCCTTCGAGATCGGCGTGACGAGCGACAAGCTCGCAAGCCTCGTCAAGGTCTCGCGCACGCTCGACGACATGCTCAACCGCGCGCCGAACCGGCACGCAGCCTACGTCGGCGAGAGCGCCTTCGTCACCAAGACGGGCATCCACGCCTCCGCCGTGCTGAAGGATCCGCAGACCTATGAGCATGTGGCGCCGGAGTCCGTCGGCAACCATCGCAAGGTGCTGGTCTCCGACCAGGCCGGGCGCTCCAACGTCATCGCTGAGCTCGACCGCGCCGGCATCGCCTATGAGAAAAGCGATCCGAAGCTGACGCGGCTGGTCGAGGAGCTGAAGGAGCGCGAGGCGCAGGGTTACGCCTACGAGTCCGCCAACGCCTCGTTCGACCTGCTGGCGCGCCGCACCCTCGGCAAGGTGCCGCACTATTTCGAGGTCGAGCAGTTCGACGTCAACGTCGAGCAGCGCTACAACGCGCTCGGCGAGCGCGTGACCGTCGCGCTCGCCGTGGTGAAGGTCGACGTCGCCGGCGAGCGGCTGATCTCGGCGGCTGAGGGCAACGGGCCCGTCAACGCGCTCGACGTCGCACTGCGCAAGGATCTCGGCAAGTACCAGAAATACATCGAAGGCCTGAAGCTGATCGACTATCGCGTGCGTATCCTCAATGGCGGCACCGGCGCCGTCACGCGCGTCCTGATCGAGAGCGAGGACGAGAACGGCGACAGCTGGACCACGGTCGGTGTGTCGCCCAACATCATCGACGCCTCGTTCCAGGCACTGATGGATTCAGTGATCTACAAGCTCGTGAAGTCAGGCGCGCCGGCGTAAGACCCGTGACCGCCGTCATACCCCGCGAAAGCGGGGTATCCAGTACGCCGCGGCTTCTCCGTGACGCCGCGGCGCCTCGGAATACTGGATCGCCCGGTCAAGCCGGGCGATGACAGCAGAGAGTGCGGAGAGGCCGCCAACGATGGGTGAGGGTATTACATGATCGACCACATCTCCGTCGGCGTCGGCGATCTCGATCGCTCGGCAAAATTCTACCAGGCCACGCTCGCAACGCTCGGGCTGACGCGGCTCGTGACGCGGCCGGGGACGGTCGGTTTCGGCAAGGCCTATCCGGAATTCTGGATCAATTTGCGCGCCGGCATGCCGCGCGTGCCGCCAGGGAGCGGGGCGCACATCTGCCTGCGGGCGAAGACGACTGCCGAAATCGACGCGTTTCACGCCGCGGCGCTTGCGGCGGGCGGCGCTTCCGACGGTGCGCCGGGCATCCGTCCGCACGACCGCGTGCGCTATTATGCGGCCTTCGTCACCGATCCCGACGGCAATCGGATCGAGGCGGTGACGTTTCCGAGCGAATAGCAGTTATCTTGAGCATGATCTCCGCGCAAACGCGTTCGGCGCTTGTCGCGAGGGAGAACCGCTTCGCACGTTTCCGGATCATCCTCTAGAGCTTCCGCGCAACCTCCGGCGCGAGGTTCTTCTCTGCTTCGGCCACCTTTGCTGCAGCCGCCGTCAGCTTTGGCAAAATCTCATCGACGCGATCGGCCTTGAGGATGTCGACGTTGAGGCCGGCGCGGATGAATTCCGTCTGGCGCATGTGCGACAGGAGCGAGAACAGCGGCTCCCAGAAATTGTCGATATTGGCGAGCAGCACGGGCTTGGCGTGACGGCCGAGCTGCTTCCAGGTGAGTTGCTCGACCAGCTCCTCCAGCGTGCCGACACCGCCGGGCAGCGCCACGAAGGCGTCGGAGCGTTCGAACATCAGCCGCTTGCGCTCATGCATGTCGGGCGTGACGACCATCTCCTGCACGCGGGTCAGCGCGTTCTCGCGCATCCGCAGGAAGTCAGGGATGATGCCGGTGACGGAGCCGCCGTGATCGAGCACGGAGGTCGCGACCGCGCCCATCATGCCGAGCGAGCCGCCGCCATAGACGAGGCGGACGTTGTTCTCCGCGAGCGCCTTGCCGAGCGCCTTGGCGCCTTCGATGAAACGGGGATTGGTTCCTGGGCCGGAGCCGCAATAGACACAGACGGTTTTGATAGTGCTCATTGAACCCATGATGCATTGCAGCGAAGGGGCGTCAAGTCCCATCGGTGATTCGGAGCTTCCGGAAATCTACCGGTAAATAGCGACAGATAATCAAAGAACTGACCTGTTGGCGGGGTGCGTTCGAGCCGGGAAGGCTCTATATGACAAGCGAAAACGGTTAATCGCAAACGGGCTCGCAACCGGCGGGCTTTTCAAGGCTGTCTATGGCTCACCCTCATTCGTCCCGCGCCGGTGACGACGTCCCTGCTTCAGCGCGCAATTCCGCGGAGCAGGCGACCCTGGCCGGAACGCTGGCGCATCTGTGGCCCTATATCTGGCCGAGTGACCGCTTCGACCTGAAGATGCGCGTGGTCTGGTCGATGGTGCTGCTGCTCATCGCCAAGCTCATCACGCTATCGGTGCCGTTCACCTTCAAATGGGCGACCGACGCGCTGACCGGCGCGAACACGGCGCCCGTGGAAGCCTCCAACTGGCATCTCTGGGTCATCGCTTCGCCCCTGGTCCTCACCGCAAGCTACGGGGCGACGCGCATCCTGATGGCGGTGCTGACGCAGTGGCGCGACGGCATCTTTGCCCGCGTCGCCATGCACGCGGTGCGCAAGCTTGCTACCATCACCTTCATCCACATGCACGAATTGTCGCTGCGCTTTCACCTCGAGCGCAAGACCGGCGGGCTGACGCGTGTGCTCGAGCGCGGCCGCGAGGGCATCGAGGTGATCGTGCGCATGGTGATCCTCCAGCTCATCCCGACCATCGTCGAGGTGTCGCTGCTGATGGCCGTGCTGTTCTGGCAGTTCGACTGGCGTTACGTGGTCGCAACTCTGATCACCGTCGTGATCTACATGTACTACACCTACGTCGCCACCGAATGGCGCATCGGCATCCGCCGCAAAATGAACGATTCCGATACCGAGGCGAACACCAAGGCGATCGACTCGCTGCTCAATTATGAGACCGTGAAATATTTCGGCGCCGAGGCGCGCGAGGCGCAGCGCTACGACCGTTCGGTCGAGCGCTACGAGGAGGCGAGCGTCAGGACCTACACCTCGCTCGCGGTGCTCAACACCGGGCAGGCCGTTATCTTCACGCTCGGGCTCACCGCAACCATGCTGATGTGCGCGATCGGCGTGCGAAGCGGGCGCAACACGGTCGGCGATTTCGTGCTGGTCAACGCCATGATGATCCAGCTCTACCAGCCCCTGAACTTCATGGGCATGGTCTATCGCGAGATCAAGCAGGCGATCATCGACATCGAGAAGATGTTCGACGTGCTGTCGCGGGAGGCCGAGATCAAGGACGCGCCCGACGCCAGGCCACTGGTGGTGTCCGCAGGCTCGGTGCGCTTCGAGGACGTACGCTTTGCCTACGAGGCGGCGCGGCCGATCCTCAAAGGCATCAGCTTCGAGGTGCCGGCCGGCAAGACCGTCGCGATCGTCGGACCGTCCGGGGCCGGCAAGTCGACGATCTCGCGGCTCCTGTTCCGCCTCTACGACGTCTCCGGCGGCAAGATCCTGATCGACGGCCAGGACATCCGCGACGTCACGCAGGGATCGCTGCGCGCCTCCATCGGCATGGTGCCGCAGGACACCGTGCTGTTCAACGATACCATCCGCTACAACATCCGTTATGGCCGCTGGGACGCAAGCGATGCCGACGTGGAGCAGGCAGCACGGCTCGCGCAGATCGACAACTTCATCCGCATGGCTCCGAAGGGCTATGAGACCCAGGTCGGCGAGCGTGGCTTGAAACTTTCCGGCGGCGAGAAGCAGCGCGTGGCGATCGCGCGTACCGTGCTGAAGGCGCCGCCGATCCTGGTGCTGGACGAGGCGACCTCGGCGCTCGACAGCCACACCGAGCACGAGATCCAGGGCGCGCTCGACCGCGTCTCGAAGAATCGCACCTCGCTGGTGATCGCGCACCGGCTCTCGACCATCGTCAGTGCCGACGAGATCATCGTGCTGGACCAGGGGCGGATCGCCGAGCGGGGGACGCACGCCAGCCTGCTGGCGTTCGGCGGGCTCTATGCCAGCATGTGGAACCGGCAGCGCGAGGCGGAGGCCGCGCGCGAGAAGCTCGCCAAGATCGCCGACTCCGCCGAGGCGCCGAACCGCGAGCCGCCGCCGGTCGATGACGTCCTCATCACACCGGCGGCCGCCGAGTGACCTTGTCTATGGTCCCAACTCTGGCCTAAACCTCTCCCGCGCGCGAGATGACCCGCGCGTCATCAACCCCAGGCGGCAGTTAGCGATGTCCATTCTCGATTCGATCCAACGGCAGATCCCGCCAATCCACAAGGAAGGGTATCCCTTCATCGGCATCTTCGCGCTGGTGAGCCTCTTCCTGTTCTGGCTCTGGTCGCCCCTGGGGTGGATCGGCACCGTGCTCACGGTGTGGTGCGCGCTGTTCTTCCGCGATCCTGTCAGGGTGACGCCGGTGCGCGAGGGGCTCGTGGTATCACCTGCCGACGGGCGGGTCTCGATGGTCACCATGGCGCTGCCGCCGGCCGAGCTCGGGCTCGGCGACCGGCCGCTGCCGCGGGTCTCGATCTTCATGAGCGTGTTCAACTGCCACGTGAATCGCAGCCCCATCGCGGGGCGGATCGATCGCATCGCCTACCGGCCCGGCCTGTTCATCAATGCCGAACTCGACAAGGCGAGCGAGGACAATGAGCGCAATTCGCTGGTGATCTCCTCGGCGCAGGGGCGGATCGGCGTCATCCAGATCGCCGGCCTCGTGGCCAAGCGTATCGTCTGCTTCGTCAAGGAGGGCCAGTCGATCGGAGCCGGCGAGCGGTTCGGCCTGATCCGCTTCGGCTCGCGGCTCGACGTCTATCTGCCGCTCGGCACGAGGGCGCTGGTCTCGGAAGGCCAGACCGCGATCGCCGGCGAGACGGTTTTGGCCGATATCGTCGCTGACGACACCGGCCGGTCCTACCGCGCCAGTTAACTATGACGTCGGCGAAAGGTAACTGCTAGCGCATTGGCGGGATGCGGGGCGGCTTGCTATATCAGGCTGGAGCGAGGTCAAAGCCATGACGCCCTACGACTTCAAGAACCCTGAGCGCCGCCGGCGGTTCCGCCCGATTCCGGTGCGGATGCTGGTGCCCAACGTCATCACGCTGCTGGCGATCTGCGCCGGCTTGACCTCGATCCGGCTGTCAATCGAAGGGCGGATGACGCTTGCGGTCTATGCGATCGTGTTCGCTGCGGCCCTCGACGGCATCGACGGCCGCATCGCGCGGCTGATCAAGGGCCAGTCGAAATTCGGCGCCGAGCTCGACAGCCTCGCCGACTTCGTCAATTTCGGCGTGGCGCCCGGCTTGATGCTGTATTTCTGGCAGCTCCATGAGCTGCGCAATGCGGGGTGGATCGCGGCCATGGTGTTCGCGATCTCCGGCGGCTTGCGGCTCGCGCGCTTCAACGCCACCATGGACGATCCCAATAAGCCGCCGTTCGCCTCGAACTTCTTCACCGGCATTCCGGCGCCCGCCGGTGCGATCACGGTGCTGCTGCCGATCTATGCGGCCTTCCTCGATCTCGGACGCTGGCCCGCGGCGGTGACGGCAGGCTACACGCTGCTGATCGCCTTCCTGATGGTATCTCGGCTGCCGGTGTTCTCCGGCAAAACGGTGCGCATGCGCGTGCCGCCGGAGCTGGTGCTGCCGGTGTTCGTCGGCGTGATCTTCTTCATCGCGCTTCTGATCAGCTATCCCTGGCACATCCTTCTGGCCGGCTCCGCGCTCTACCTGCTGGGCCTGCCATTGGGCTGGAGCTCCTATCAGAAGCAGGCGCGTGCATACGCCGCCGCGGCATCACCCGCGCCGGTCGGTGTCGCGCCGTCCGGTCCCGCGCCGACGCTGTCGCCGAACCTGCCGGAAACCCCACACGACGACCGGCCGGAGCGGCTGCATTAAGCCGCAGGTGCGGATATCTGCCATGAAGGCGCGCGCGTTGGGTTGACGCCCGATCTCGGCTATATCGCCACGGCCTGCGGCGTTTGCGATCTGCCGCGGCCAACAGGGGAGAGAACGCCGTGACGACATCCGCAACCGGGCCGCTGCCTGCATCCGTCCTCGAAGCGCTCGGCCGCTACGACACGCCGACGATCTGCAACGCCATGGAGATCGTGGCGCCTGAACGGCGGCTGATCGGCTTCACCACCAAGCCGCTGGTCTGCCCGTTCCCCGATCTGCCGCCGATCGTCGGCTATGCGCGCACGGTGACGATCCGCTCGGTGCTGAAATCCTCGCTTCCCGCCGAGGAGCAGGCCAAGCGCCGCATCGACTATTACGAATATGTCGGCACCGGCTTTGGTCCGCGCATCTCGGTGATCCAGGACATCGACGGCCCGGACGTCGGCTACGGTGCGTTCTGGGGCGAGGTGCAGAGCAACGTGCACAAGGCGCTCGGCTGCCTCGGCGTCGTCACCGACGGCTCCGTCCGTGACGTCCCGCAATGGGCGCCGGGCTTCCAGGCGCTCGCCGGCTCGATAGGCCCCTCGCATGCCTGGGTGCATGCGGAAAGCTTCGGCGGCGAGGTGCGGGTCGCCGGCATGACCGTGAAGTCCGACGATCTCATCCACGCCGACCGGCACGGCGCGATCGTGATCCCGCTCGACGTCGCGGCAAAACTGCCCGAGGCCGCCGAGCTTTGCGGCCGCCGCGAGACGCCGATCCTGGAGATCGCGCGCAGCCCCGACTTCTCGCTGGAGAAGCTGAAGGCCGCGCTGAAGCGTTCGGCGGAGATTCACTAGCATGGAGTGACGCTATGGACATGCGCGGCAAGACGGTGCTGATCACGGGCTCGACCGACGGGGTCGGCCGCTATGTCGCAAGCCGCCTGGCCGCCGAGGGCGCAAAAGTCCTCATCCATGGCCGCGACGCCGCGCGCGCGAAAACGCTGATCGACGAGATCGAGAAGGCCGGCCACGCCGAGCCGACCTTCTATAAGGCCGACCTGTCGTCGATGGCTGGCACGCAAGAGCTCGCGGGCGCCGTGATACGCGATCATCGTCGTCTCGATGTCTTCGTCAGCAATGCCGGAATCGGCTCACAGAACGGCGGGCCGCAGCGCCAGGAAAGCGCCGACGGTCACGAGCTGCGGTTTGCCGTGAACTACCTTTCGGGCTTCGTGCTCGCGCACGTCCTGCTGCCGCTGTTGAAGAGCGCAGCGCCATCGCGCATCGTCAACGTGGCCTCGCTTGGTCAGCATCCGATCGATTTCGACGATGTGATGATCACGAAGGGCTATAACGGTTCGCGCGCCTATGCGCAGAGCAAGCTCGCGCAGATCATGTTCACTATCGATTTCGCGGAGGAAGTGAAGAGCCTGGGCATCACCGTGAACGCCCTGCATCCGGCAACGTACATGAACACCACGATGGTGCGCGCCGGAGGCATCACGCCGATGTCGACGGTGGAGCAGGGTGGTGACGCGATCGTGCACCTTGTGAGCGGTGACGACGTTGCAGGCAAGAGCGGCCTGTTCTTCAACGGCATGAACGAGGCGCGCGCCAATCCGCAGGCCTATGACATCGAGGCGCGCAAGCGGCTGCGCGCGCTCAGCCTGAAGCTGACCGGCCTGTCGGGATAGCTCCGGCCCATTATGGTTAGCAAAGACTTGCGATCGGGATCGCCTCGCGGCAATTCGCCCGCGCGATGAGCCCGGCGATGTGGCCGGATCGAGGCGGCCGCACTTAACCTTTACGCGTCTTTAATGGCAGCTCTTTAGGGTTCCTCCGACGCGGTTCGGGGTTGGGCCGCGCCGCCGGCCAGGACGGCCGGTGTGTGGCGTGTGGGTTGGAGTCTCCCATGGATATCATGACGGGCGTCGGGCTCGTGGCCGGCCTCATCGTCATCTCGGTGATGATGATCATGGGTGGCGATCTCCACATGTTCATCTCCGAGCATGCGATGATCATCATCTTCGGCGGCTCGATCTCGGCGACCATGATCCGCTTTCCGCTCAGCGCGCTGCTGCACGGCCTGCCGCTCGGCGCCAAGTTCGCCTTCACGATGAGCCGGCTGTCGGCGCATGACCTCGTCGACGAACTCGCCCGCATCGCCGAGATCGCCCGCAAGCAGGGCCCGGTCGGCCTGGAAAAGGTCGAAACCGACGAGCCGTTCCTCGCCAAGGGCATCCGCTACGTCGCCGACGGCTACGACCTCGACTTCATCCGCGACAACCTCGAGCGCGATCGCGACAACTTCCTGATGCATCTGGACGAGGGCAGCAAGATCTACCGCGCCATCGGAGACTGCGCCCCGGCCTTCGGCATGATCGGCACCTTGATCGGCATGGTGCAGATGTTCGCCAACATGACCGACCCCTCCAAGCTCGGCCCGTTCATGGCGACCGCGCTGCTCGCCACGCTCTACGGCGCGCTGGTCGCGAACCTGTTCTGTCTGCCGATCGCCGACAAGCTGCACGGCAAGCTGCTCGACGAGGAGACCAACCGCACGCTGATCATCGACGGCATCCTGATGATCCGCGACTCCAAGAGCCCGACCCTGGTGCGCGAAATGCTGCTGGCTTACCTGCCGGAGAAGCATCGCCATGCCGAGGGCGAGCCGGTGCCGGCCTGATCAGCCACGCCGGGTTTAGGACATGGCCAAGAAGAAGCGCGGCGATGCACATGGAGGCGGTCACGGCTGGTTCGTGACCTTCGCCGACCTGATGGGCCTGATGATGAGCTTCTTCGTGATGCTCGTCGCGTTCTCGACCCAAGACGCCAACAAGCTCAAGATCGTCGCAGGCTCCATGCGCGACGCCTTCGGCATCCAGAGCGAGGCGCGCTATGCCGGCATCATCGAATCCGACGGCCTGCCAACGCGTCCCAAGCTGAAGAATGTCGATCACATCCAGCCCGAGGATGCGTCCAACACACCGACCCCGGATCAGCAGGATCGCGACCGCACCTCGGGCGCCAAGATCAAGGTCGATCGCGACTTCGCGCTTGCCGCGGCCTCGCTGCGCCAGGCGCTTCAGGACCTGCCCGAGCTCACCGAGATGTCCAAGCACATCATGTTCGAGGAGACCAAGCAGGGCCTCAATCTCGAGATCGTCGACCAGGACGGTCGCTCGATGTTTGCGGACGGCTCCAAGGTGCCCTATGACCGCACCCGCCGCCTGATCGAGAAGCTGGCGGTCCCGCTCAAGGCGACGCCGCTGCGGGTCTCCATCGTCGGCCATACTGCCGCGGGTTTCGTGCCGAACCGTAGCGACTACGGCGCCTTCGACCTTTCGGCAGACCGTGCCAATGCCGTGCGCCAGATCCTCGAGCATGAAGGGCTGCCGCCCTCGCACATCTTCGCCGTCTCCGGCAAGGCGGACACCCAGCCCCTGTTTCCAGACGATCCGTCACTGGCCGCCAATCGCCGCGTGACCATCACCCTGATGCGCGAAGATCCACCGCTGCCGCCGAATTTGAAGCCCTAAAGCGGATGAGATTAAGTACGGTCAGTCGCATTGGGAGACCTCTCCCTCCGGACGGCATCGCACCGATTCAACCAAAAACCATCCCGCTTTGAATCCCTTGCGCTACCTTTTTACCTGAGGCACGTCCTCGCGCCGGCGATGAACCTGGCTGCGCCGTCGCAGCATCCCGCCTCAGTGCCTGCTATGCTGCCGGAAGCGTCAAAAGGCGCTGGATCAAAGTCCAGGGAAGAAGCGTTCTCCATCTTCATGACCGCCAGCATCACGACAACCGACGGCCAGGAGACGACGGCCAAGTCGGGCTTTTGGGCACTGACGCTCGGAAGCATCGGCGTCGTCTTCGGCGATATCGGCACCTCGCCGCTCTACGCATTCCACGAGGCGGTCAGGGGCGCGGCCCATGGCGAGTCGGTCTCGCGGGCCATCGTGCTCGGGGTGCTCTCGCTGATCCTGTGGGCGCTCTTGATCGTCGTTACCGCCAAATATGTGCTGCTGCTGCTGCGCGCCGACAACAACGGAGAGGGCGGCACGCTGTCGCTGATGGCGCTCGGCCAGCGTGCGCTCGGGCGTCGAAGCTGGTTCCTGCTCGCGCTCGGAGTCGTCGGCGCCTCCATGTTTATCGGCGATTCCATGATCACGCCGGCGATCTCGGTGCTGTCGGCGGTGGATGGCCTGAAGATCAAGGCACCGGGACTCGAACCCTATGTCGTGCCGCTCACCGTCTTCATCCTGGCGGTGTTGTTTGCGGTCCAGAGCAAGGGCACGGCGCTCGTTGCGTCCGCCTTCGGGCCGGTGATGGTGATCTGGTTTTCGTGCATCGCGGCGATGGGGCTGGTCCACATCAGCGACGATCCGTCGGTGCTGTCGGCGATCAATCCCTATTACGCTATCCAGTTCCTGCTCTCGCATGGGGAGATCGGGCTGGTGACATTGGGGGCGGTCTTCCTGGCGGTGACCGGCGGGGAGGCGCTGTACGCCGATCTCGGCCATTTCGGTCGCAGGCCGATCCAGTTGGCCTGGCTGTTCTTCGTGCTGCCCTCGCTCCTGATCAACTATTTCGGCCAGGGCGCGCTGGTGCTGTCCGATCCGGCAGCGCTTGAACACTCCTTCTATCGGATGGTGCCGGAGGAGTTGATCGTGCCTCTGGTCCTGCTTGCGACTGCGGCGACCGTGATTGCAAGCCAGGCCGTGATCACGGGCGCTTATTCGCTGGTGCGCCAGGCCGTGCAGCTTGGTCTGCTGCCGCGCTTCGAGGTTCGGTATACTTCGGAGACCCACGCCGGCCAGATCTATCTGCCGCGCGTCAACCGCCTGCTCCTGATCGGCGTGATGCTCTTGGTGCTGCTGTTCCGGACCCCCAGCGGTCTTGCCTCAGCTTATGGCATCGCGGTGTCCACCACCATGGTGGCCGACGGGATCATGGGCTTCATCGTGATCTGGAAGCTCTGGAACTGGCGCGCGGCGACCGCTGCGGCGGTGATCCTGCCCTTCGTCGTAGTCGACATGACGTTCTTCAGCGCCAATCTGCTCAAGCTGCTCGAGGGCGCCTGGGTGCCGCTGCTGTTCGGGGTCGTCATGGCGGCGACAATCTGGACGTGGCGGCGGGGCACGGGCATCCTGACCTTGAAGACACGGCGCATCGAGGTTCCTCTCGATGATCTCATCAAGAGCCTGGAGAAGCGACCGCCGCATATCGTCAAGGGCACGGCGGTGTTCCTCACCAGCGATCCCGCCTTCGTGCCGACCGCGCTGCTGCACAATCTCAAGCACAACAAGGTGCTTCACGAGCACAACGTGATCCTGACCATCGAGACCGCGCACACGCCGCGGGTCGATCTTTCGGAGCGTTTCCGCATGGAGAAGATCAGCGACAAGTTTTCCAAAGTACGCCTGCGCTTCGGCTTCATGGAACAGCCCAACGTGCCCAAGGCGCTCGCGATCGCGCGCAAGCAAGGCTGGCAGTTCGACATCATGTCGACGTCGTTCTTCGTGTCTCGCCGCTCGCTGAAGCCGTCGGCGCAGTCAGGCATGCCGCTCTGGCAGGATCACCTGTTCATCGCGCTGAGCCGGTCCGCCAACGACGCCACCGACTATTTCCAGATTCCGACCGGACGGGTGGTTGAAGTCGGCACCCAGGTCACTATCTGACGGAAATTGGCGGGACTTATGCGATTTTTGCATGGCAAAGGCCCAAAATCGCACTAGGCTATGCCGGTAGCGCAGGACTATAAGCCCGCGCGCTCTGCCGCCATTGCGCAGTAAAGCATCCTTAGAGGCCAACAGTCTCTCCCATGACGAGTGAAGTCGCAGTTCCCGCCCCGGAAACGGTGGCGGCCAATGGGCATGCGGATGCCCACACTACCGCCGGTTTCGGCGCGCTGACCCTTGGCAGCATCGGCGTTGTCTATGGCGATATCGGCACCAGCCCACTGTACGCGTTCCGCGAGGCGGTGACGGCGGCGTCGGGGGCGGAAGGCGCACCCACGACGGCTGCTGTGCTCGGCGTGGTTTCGCTGATCCTGTGGGCGCTGGTCGTCGTGGTCACGCTGAAATACGTCGTGATCCTGCTCCGCGCCGACAACAACGGTGAGGGCGGCACGCTCGCCTTGATGGCGCTGGCCCAGCGTGCGGTCGGCCCGGGCGGGGCGACCATCGTCCTGCTCGGCATCATTTCCGGCGCCCTGTTTTACGGCGATGCCGTGATCACGCCGGCGGTCTCAGTGCTGTCAGCCATCGAAGGCATGAAGGACGTCACGCTGACGTTCGAGCCTTACATCGTTCCGCTGACCGTGCTGATCCTGGTCTGCCTGTTCGCCGTGCAATCGCGCGGCACGGCCCGCGTCGCGGCGTTCTTCGGTCCGGTGATGTGCGTCTGGTTCGCGGTGATCGCAGTGGCGGCGATCGGTCCGGTCGTCCGGCAGCCGCAGGTGCTGTTCGCGTTGAACCCGCTCTACGCGGTGTCCTTCATGCTCCACCACGGCATCATCGGCTTCGTCACGCTGGGCGCGGTGTTCCTGGCGGTCACCGGCGCCGAGGCGCTCTATGCCGATCTCGGCCATTTCGGTAAGCGGCCGATCCAGACCGCCTGGCTGTTCATCGTGCTGCCGTCGCTGGCGCTGAATTATCTGGGGCAGGGAGCTCTGGTCCTGGATGACCCCGGGGCGATCGTGAGCCCGTTCTTCCAGTTGTTTCCGCAAGGTTGGCTCCGCGGCAGCATGGTCGTGCTTGCCACCCTGGCGACCGTCATCGCCAGCCAGGCCGTCATCACCGGCGCCTATTCCCTGACGCGCCAGGCGATCCAGCTCGGGCTGCTGCCGCGCTTTGAAATTCGACATACGTCTGAGGCCCATTCCGGCCAGATCTTCATCCCGCGCATCAACCAGCTGCTGCTGGTCGCCGTGATCCTGATGGTGCTCCTGTTCCGTTCTTCAAGCGCGCTGGCGTCGGCCTACGGCATCGCCGTAACCGGCACCATGGTGGTCACGGCGATGATGGGCTTTGTCGTGATCTGGAAGGTCTGGCGGTGGTCGCCGCTCGCCGCCGGGGCGCTCATCGCACCCTTCCTGTTCCTCGACCTGACCTTCCTGGCCGCGAACCTGCTCAAGGTGTTCGAGGGTGGCTGGGTGCCGCTCGCGCTCGGCTCGCTGATGATCATCCTGATGTACACGTGGCGACGCGGCAGCCGGCTCCTGTTCGAGAAGTCGCGCAAGCTCGAGTTCCCGCTCGCCGACCTCGTGGCGATGTTGGAGAAGCGGCCGCCGCAGCGGGTGCCCGGAACGGCGGTGTTCCTTACCTCCGACCCGCTGAGCGCCCCAACCGCGCTGATGCATAGTCTGAAGCACTACAAGGTGCTGCATGAGAAGAATGTTATTCTCACCATCGAGACCGCGCCGACCCCGCGCATCGATCCGTCGGAGCGCGTCAAGCTGGAGCAGGTCAGCCCGACCTTCTCCAAGGTGACGCTGAAGTTCGGCTTCATGGAATCGCCCAACGTGCCGAAGGCGCTGGCGATCGCCCGCAAGCTCGGCTGGCAGTTCGACATCATGTCGACCTCGTTCTTCCTGTCGCGCAGGGCGCTGAAGCCCGCCGCCCATTCCGGCATGCCGCGCTGGCAGGACCGCCTGTTCATCTCGCTCAGCCGCTCGGCGAACGATGCCACCGACTACTTCCAGATCCCGAGCGGGCGGGTGGTCGAGGTCGGAACGCAGGTGACGATCTAGCCGGGCGATCTAAAGCTCCGCTTCAATGCCCTGCGATTTAGCTTTAAGTTGCGGGGCATCGCTCAAGCCTTTGTAGCGCTTGATTTTGTGCAGCCGAGAGGCGACGTTGCCGCCGGCCGGGGCAGCCCGGCCTACCGCGCGGCCATTCTGGAGGATGAAGTGGCAAACCAGGTGCAAGATCTGACCCCGGACGAGGTCGCCAAGGGTGTGACGGAAGGGCGTTATCTGCTGGTCGATGTCCGCGAACCCAATGAAGTTGCCGCGGAGGCCTACCCCTACGGCGTCGTCGTGCCGCTCTCGACCTTCGATCCCAAGGCGATTCCCAATCCCCAGGGCAAGGAAGTCGTGTTCGCCTGCCGCTCCGGCAAGCGCTCGGTGACGGCTTCGCTCGCAGCGCAGGCGGCGGGACTTGCCTACGACAAGCATCTCGCGGGCGGCATGTTGGGGTGGAAGGCGGCGGGTCTTCCCAGCAAGGTCGGTGGCTGATCCGGCCGATGTCCAAGAGCTCCGCCCTGAACAAGGTCTTCGCGGACCTGCCCGTCACCATATTCGAGGCGATGTCGCAGGCCGCGCGCGACAACGCCGCCATCAATCTCGGCCAGGGCTTTCCTGACGATCCCGGTCCCGAGGACATCCGCCGCGCCGCGGCCGATGCCTCGGTGAACGGCTACAATCAGTACCCGTCGATGATGGGCATCCCCGAGCTGCGCCAGGCGATCGCGACGCATTACGGGCACTGGCACGGCTTGAAGCTCGATCCGATGAGTGAGGTGATGGTGACCTCCGGCGGCACCGAGGCTCTGACCTCGGCGATCCTCGCGGTGGTGCAGCCCGGCGACGAGGTCGTCTGCTTCCAGCCTGTCTATGATTCCTACCTGCCGATCATCCGCCAGGCCGGCGGCATTCCGCGCCTGGTGCGGCTCCAGCCGCCGCATTGGCGGTTGGACGAGGACATGCTCAAAAACGTGTTCAATTCAAAGACCAAGGCGGTCCTGTTCAACAACCCCTTGAATCCATCCGCCGTGGTGTATCCGCGCGAGGATCTCGAACTGCTGGCGCGCTACTGCCAGAAGTTCGACGTGATCGCGATCTGCGACGAGGTCTGGGAGCACGTCACCTTCGACCAGCACAAGCATATCCCGCTGATTACCATCCCCGGCATGCGCGAGCGCACCATCAAGGTCGGCTCGGCCGGCAAGATCTTCTCGCTGACGGGCTGGAAGGTCGGCTTCGTCTGCGCCGCGCCGCCCTTGCTGCGGGTCGCGGCCAAGGTGCACCAGTTCCTGACCTTCACCACCGCGCCCAATCTCCAGGCTGCGGTCGCCTACGGCCTCGGAAAGCCGGACGAGTATTTCGTCTCGATGCGCAAGGATCTGGCGCGGAGCCGGGATCGTCTGACCAAGGGCCTGGAAAGCCTCGGCTTCCCGGTGCTGAAGTCGCAAGGCACCTACTTCCTCACCGTCGACCTGTCGCCGCTCGGGCTCAATGAGAGCGACACCGATTTCTGCTGGCGCATCGTCAAAGATTACAAGGTCGCGGCGATCCCCGTGTCGGCCTTCTACGAGCAGGACCCGGTTACCTCGGTGGTCCGCTTCTGCTTCGCCAAGAAGGACCAGACGCTCGACACCGCACTGGAGCGGTTGTCCGACGCCGTGCGTGGACGAAAGAGGTAGATCTGAGATGACGAACGTCAGCCGCTCTGGCTTTTGCCTCGGTCTTGCAATCGCCGCAGCGCTGACCCTCCTTTCCGCTCCCGCAGGGGCCGAGGAGCGCGTGGTCAACTTCTACAACTGGTCCAACTACATGGCGCCGGACGTCCTTGAGGCCTTCACCAAGGAGACCGGCATCAAGGTGGTCTACGACACCTTCGACGCCAACGAGACGCTGGAGACACGCCTGATGGCCGGCAAGTCCGGCTACGACGTCGTGGTGCCCACCGCCTATTTCCTGCAGCGCCAGATCAAGGCGAACATCTTCCAGAAGCTCGATAAATCGAAATTGCCGAACCTCGCCAACGCCTGGCCCGTGGTGACGCAGCGCCTCGCGATCTACGATCCCGGCAACGTCTTTGCCGCCAACTACATGTGGGGCACGACCGGCATCGGCTACAACGTGAAGAAGGTGAGGGAGATCCTCGGGGCAGATGCGAAGATCGATAGTTGGGACATCGTCTTCAAGCCGGAGAACCTCGCCAAGTTTAGAGATTGCGGCGTGCACATGCTGGATTCCGCCGACGACATTTTTCCCGCAGCGCTGAACTATCTGGGGCTCGATCCGAACTCGACCAAGCAGGCCGACTTGGAGAAGGCGGCCGATGCGGTGATGAAGGTGCGCCCGTCCGTGCGCAAGTTCCACTCCTCCGAATATCTCAGCGCGCTGGCAACCGGCGAGATCTGCTTCGTAGTCGGCTGGTCCGGCGACATCATGCAGGCCCGCGCCCGCGCGGCCGAGGCCAAGAGCGGCATCGAGATCGGCTACGCTATACCGAAAGAGGGCGCGCAGATGTTCTTCGACAATCTCGCGATCCCTGCGGATGCGAAGAACGTCCCGGAGGCCTACGAGCTCATCAACTATCTCTACCGCCCGGATGTCGCGGCCAAGAACTCCGACTTCCTGTCCTACGCCAACGGCAACCTCGCCAGCCAGAAACTGGTCGATCCGAAGATCCTGAACGACAAGAACATCTACCCGGACGAGGCGACGCTCTCAAAGCTGTTCGTCATCACCGCCCGCGATCCGGCGACCCAGCGCATCATCAACCGGCTCTGGACCAAGGTGAAGACGGGGAGATGAGGGGGGCGCACCGGTCATTGCTTCGCCGCTTCGCTCCTCGCAACGACGGAGCAGCTACCGCCACCGCCGATGCAGCCACAGCCACTGCTCCGGATATTCGCGGACCCAGCCTTCGACCACGTTGGTGATCGCCTGCGTCGTGCCCTGGACGTCGATCTTGCCGTCGGCGTCGCGCACCGGTGGGATCTCCTCGGTCAGCTCGGCGCGGAAGCGATAGCCGGGCAGGCGGATGATGCGCACCCCGTGGATCGGGCATTCGACCTGGCGGAGCAGCCGCGCCAGCATCGGATTGGCGCGGGTCTTGCGGCCGAAGAAGGTGACCTCGACGCCGCCGGTCAGATATTGATCGACCAGCATCGCAACGTGTTGGCCGTTCCTGAGCGCTTCGCCGAGCCGGAACGGCGCGTCGCGCCCCGCTGGGATCAGCGTACCCATGTTGACCTGGCGCATCTCCTGGATGATCCGGTCGGCGGAAGCGATGTTCGGGCGGCGATAGAGGATCGCCGCGTCGAGGCCGTGCGCGACGGCCGCGAGGGCCGGCAATTCCCAGTTGGCGAGGTGCGAAGCGAAGATCAGCGCTGGCTTGCCGTCGTCCCTGATGTGGTCGAACAGCTCGATGCTGCGCGGCGAGAGTTCGATCCGGCTCTTTTCCGGATGATCGCGATCATAGTCCCAGATGTGATCGATATGGGCGAACTCGGCGCCGACGCGGCCGAGATTGTCCCAGACGCCCATCAGGATCTTTTCGATCTGCTCGGGAGATTTTTCCGGAAAGGCGGCCGCCAGATTGGCGCGGCCGATCCTGTGCTCGCGCAGGCGAGGGCCGATCAGTTGGGTGACGCGCGCGAAGAAGTTGGAGGTCTTCAGCGGATCGAAATAGCGCGTGGTGCGCAGCATGCCGACGGTAGCCGCGCCGATCAGGCTCGCGCCGAGCGACTTGGCGGCCTCCCGCGCGCGGGCCTTCATGCTCGCCGTAGCCTGCGACATGTGCGTCCGGTCAGGCCGGTTCGCGGGTCAGGATCAGGGACGCGTTCTGGCCGCCGAAGCCGAACGAGTTCGACATCACGGCGGTGACGCGGGCATCGCGCGCGGTGTTGCCGACGACGTCGAACAGGATCGTGGGATCCGGGTTGTCGTAGTTGATGGTCGGCGGGATCCGCTGATGCTCGAGCGTGAGCAGCGAGAAGATCGCCTCCACGGCGCCGGCGGCCGAGATGGTGTGGCCGACCATCGACTTATTGGAGGTGACCGGAATCTTCTGCGCGAGTTCGCCGAACACGGCCGATGTCGTATTATACTCCATCTTGTCGTTTTCGGGCGTCGCGGTGCCGTGCGCGTTGATGTGGTCGATCTGGTCCGGCTCCATGCCGGCATCGGCCAGCGTCTTCTTCATGCAGCCGATGATCGGCTTGCCGTCGGGGGAGGACCGGGTGCGGTGGAAGGAATCGGTGAGCTCGCCGCAGCCGGCGAGCACGCCGAGGATTTTTGCGCCGCGCGCGGTCGCCGCCTCATAGCTTTCCAGCACCAGCGCGCCGGCGCCTTCAGCCATGACGAAGCCGTCGCGATTCTTCGAGAACGGCCGTGAGGCGGCCTGCGGTGGTTCGTTCTGGGTCGAGAGGGCGGAGAGCAGCGAGAAGCGAACCAGCGCTTCAGGATTCACGGTGCCGTCGGTCGCGACGCACAGCGCCGCATCGGTCTCGCCGCGGCGGATCGCCTCGACGCCGAGCTGGATCGAAGTCGCCCCCGAGGCGCAGGCCGTCGACAGCGAGATCGGCGAGCCCTTGGTGCCGAAGGTCTCGGCGAGATGGGCCGCGACCGAGCCGAACATGAAGCGGTGATGATAGGCCGTGTACTTGCCGCCGCCGGAGATGCGCAGGAGATCATCGTAGGTGAAGTCGGGCTGGCCGACGGCGCGGCCGAGCTCACGGCGCTGCGGCCATTCCACCTCGACCGGCGCGACCGCGAGGAAGAGGGGGCCCGGGAAATCACCTTTGGCGCCGATGCCGGCCTGATCCAGCGCTTCCTCCGTGACCATCTCGGCCATCCGCTCGGAGAGGCCGGTGGAGGAGAACGGATCGACGCTGACGAAATCGACCGTGCCGGCCATCGTCGTCTTCAGCCCGTCGGTCGGAAAGCGCGTGATGGTGCGGATGCCGGATTGCCCGGCGACGAGTTTCGACCAGTTGTCGGCCTTGCCGACGCCGAGCGAGGTCATGATGCCCATGCCAGTGACGACGACGACAGGCCGTCCGAATTTGTCGCGTGGTGCAGTCATGTTTCCCCCGCTCGTCTCAATCGTGCCAAACAGCCAGCCGAATGCGCAGCTCAACTCACCGCTTCCACCAGCGCCATGCCTTCGCCACGCCAGTGTCCGGCTCCCACCACCACAATCTGGGCCGGAGCCCCCTGCATTTCAATCTCGAGGCCGGTCGAATCGTTCGGTGGGAACAGGGCCCCGCGCGAGAGCGACAGTGCGGCGAGCGCAATCCCGAGCGGGAACTGCGTCTCCATGGTGTGGCCGAACATGGTACCGGTGGCGCGAACCGGAAAATCCGAATGGCTCTGGAGGAAGGTGCGTTCCTCGGCGGTCGCCGGCTCCGCGCCGGTTGCACCCGTGATGATCGCGCCCTTGCCCTCGCGCCTGGGCAGCTTCGACCACAGCTTCTGGAGCGTCGCGGTCAACTCGCCCGGTTGCTTGCGCCTGGCGAGATCGGCTACCACGCTCGTCAGCTTCGCGAACGGCTTGGCGCCTCGCGCTTCCGCATGGGCCTTCGATTCCAGTACCAGGAACGCACCGGCCGAGCCGAGTGCGAAGCCGGCGTGGCCCTGGCGCGCCCAGACCGGGGCGAACTTGTCCTTCAGGTTGAAGTCGCCGAATTCGTAGAGGACCATCAGGTCCTTGCGCTCGCCATTGTGCGAGCCGCCGACCAGCGCAATGTCGCTCTCGCCCGAGGCGATCCGCGCCAGTGCGATACGCGTGGCATCTGCGCCCGCCACCTCTTCGCCCATGAAGGTGCGCGAGGTGCCCCCTAAGCCATGCACGATGGCGATGTTGCCGGCGAGCAGGTTGGAGAGCTGGGCCAGGAACAGCGTCGGCCGCAGATCACTCATCAGCCGCTCGTTGAGGAAGCCGGGCGCATTGGCACCTTTGGCCTCGGCCGTGAGCACGCCGGTATCGACGTTGAGATCGCGCTCGCCGCCGCCGGCCGCGACCACCATGTCGATCTTGGACAGAATGTCCTTGTTGCCCTTGATCCCGGCCGAATCGAGCGCCAGACCCGCCGCATAGGTGCCGATGCGCTGCCAGGCTTCCATCTGGCGCTGGTCACCCTTCTTCGGGATCTGGCTGTCGAAACTGACCGGCATCAGGGGATGCACGATGAAAGGGGCAAAACCCTTCTCGTCGACATTGATGCGCCGCTCGCCGAGCGCGGCCCAGTTGGCGTCCAGCCCTTCGCCGAGCGAAGTGGCGAGCCCAATACCGGTGATCCAGACTTCCGTCTGGCCGGGCTTCGAAGCAGGAGTGTCGGTCATGGCGAAACGGCCTGTTGCGGAAAGCCGACGCGCTTGGCGACCGCGTCCATGTATCCGCGCATATCCGCATTGGGGAAGGGGATCAGCGTGAAGGTGAGCGTCGAATTCGCACGCAGCTTGCCGCCGACCCTGATTTTGGCCTCGGTCATCGCATAGCCGGAGCCTTCATGGGCGACGCTCGCCTCGATACTGATGAGGTCGCCCGGGAAGACCGAGCCGCGCACCTTGGCTTCCTTCACGGCCGCGAGAATCGGCATGCGCTCGAACTTCAGGACGCCAAGCAGAAGCCAGCCCGAGGCCTGCGCCATCGATTCGATCAGGAGCACGCCGGGCATCAAGGGATAGCCGGGAAAGTGCCCCTCGAAGATGGTGCTCTCTTTCGGGACCTGGGCTTCGACGACGATCTTCTTTTCATCGACCTTGAGGTCGACGATGCGGTCGATCAGATGGAAGTATTCGAGTTGCATGGTCGCGCGATCAGGCGCTCGCGCCCTTGGCCGCCACCAGCTCGTCGATGCGCGCGCACAGGTTCTTCAGCACGAAATACTGCTCGGTGGTCGCCTTGCCGTCGTTGACCTCCTGGGTCCACTTCTCCAGCGGCAGCTTGATGCCGAACTGCTTGTCGATCGCGAACGCGATGTCCAGGAAATCGAGGCTGTCGATGCCCAGATCGTCGATGGCGTGGCTATCCGGCGTGATCGTGTCGCGCGGGATGTCGCAGGTTTCAGCGATGATCGTGGCGACCTGATCGAATGTAGAGGACATCACTAAGCCTTTGATATATTGCAGGTATTTGTCAGATGTTCCAGAGAGGCACGGTGGGCGGGCATCGCGCCCCGAGTGATGCCCTCAAACGCCCTCTGGCCGGGTCGAGTGCCCGTATATCGGAGGGCAGCCCTGAGTTCAATGGAGCCGGGCCGGGGTGAGGACAAGCCCGGGGACTGGCTCGGGATGCCGGTCGGAGCCCCGCCAACCGGGGCTGCTCGGGCCAGGCTGCCTAGATATGCGGCGTCGTGATCTTCACGCAGTCGCGCCGGCCCATCAGCACGCAGTCCTGGGTCCGCCTGAGGTCGGCAATGCTGACCGCGAGCCAGATCCCGATCGCGGTGAGCGCGATGGTGAAGGCGAGGGCTGCGATGTTGGCGAGCATGCGGTGGCGGAAGTCGTCCGGCTCGGTGCGGGGCTGTTCGTAACGCGAGAGGTCGAGCGGTTCCGGCGCGGGCTGGGCGTGCAACGGCTGTACCGTCCCGTTCCCCCGCCGGTTCATGCCCTGGAGCTCGCTGCGCGGCCTGAACTGGAGCACCCGGTGCTCGTCGTCCGAGGTTATGGGCCGCTGGGTTTTCATGCCAAGGATCGGTCGCGGATCAGCCTTCAAAGCAGCGAAATTTAGATAGCACACGGGCGCGAGGCGTTGCAGAAAATCTTCGCAAATACAGCGTGCATCCGCGCATCCGGAATTATCCTTCCCCGGTCCTTTCCAGTGTTTGGTGGAACCTGCCGTAGTCGATGCGCAGCCGTCCATCGTCCTGCGTATCGAGGATGTCGGCATAGCGATGGCCGAACCTGATTTCGAAATGCTCGCAGGATTTGCGGGCATGCACCGTTTGCGCTGCAACAACGTCGTAGCCCGACAGCACCACGATGAGCGCCACGATTGCGGCTTCCATGTCGTCCGCCGACAAACCATGCAACGGGCTCGTCTCGGTCCAGCGTGTGATAGAGCGTCCAGCTCAATGCCAGGCCGGGGATCTCGTTGCGGTCGAGGGCGAGTTCGTAAAAGCGCCGCAGCAGCTGGCCTTCCTTCGTCACCACGCTCTTGAACGCCCAGACCCGCGCATTGGCATTGGCGATGACGTTGTGCCGCTCATTGGCAAGGCGGACCATCAGGGTCGGCTTGCCCTCATGCAGCGAGATCACGGGATTTTCGGCGAACAACAGCCGTGCGCTCGGCCGCGAGAAGCGGGCGAAGATCAGCCCGGTCATCAGCGACATCGAGAAGATGCCGGTGAACAATTCGACCGTCGCAATGAGGTGGCCGTAATGGCTCTGCGGGTGCATGTCGCCATAGCCCGCGGTCGAGAGCGTCTCGATCGAGAAATAGAAATAGTCGATATAGGCGCTGCCGGGGACGTTCGAGATCGGCAGGTCGCCGATCCAGTAGAACAAGGCGAAGAACGCGTTGAAGGCGAGAAAGACCAGCGCGGCGCTCGCGATGAATACCGGCCAGGATGCCGTCATGCAGCGATGGCGTTGTCGGCCCAGAAATTCAGCGTCAACCCTTCGGCGATGATCTCCGCCGAGCCTGACGACCCGCGAAAGCATCCGCTCTCGATCTCTTCGCGCCGCATCGGCATTTGCCGTGCCGGCCGTCATGGCATAATCGTACGGACCTCAGGACGTTCTTTGCAACCTTTGTGGGATTTTCGATCATGACCAACACGCGCGAGCCCAGAGTGCATCCGGTGTCGATCCTGTCGCTGAGGCCGACGCAGATGACGGTCGGCATGCGCGAGGTCAAGGAGAAGCGCAGGCGCTGGCGAGAACAGGACCAGAAGAAGCAGGCGGACTCGCTGGGCAGGCACATGATCCCCGTGGTTCACGGGCCGGATCAGCGCTACTACGTCATCGACCATCATCATCTGGCCCGCGCGCTGCACGACGAGGGCGTCAAGGACGTCCTGGTCACCATCGTCGGCGACCTCAGGATGGTCGAGCGCGATGCCTTCTGGGGCGTGATGGACAACAAGCGCTGGGTCTACCCCTATGACGCGAAGGGGGGGCGGCGGCATTTCAAGGACCTGCCGAAATCGGTCGCCGATCTCAAGGACGATCCGTTCCGCAGCCTCGCCGGCGAGCTTCGCCGCATGGGCGGCTTCGCCAAGGACACCACGCCGTTTTCCGAATTCCTGTGGGCCGACTTTCTGCGTCGCAAGCTGTCGCGCAAGGCGGTCGATGCCAATTTCGACAAGGCACTGGAGAGGGCGCTGGCTGCCGCAAAGACCAAGGACGCAATCTATCTGCCAGGCTGGTGCGGACCGGCGTCGGAGGATTAGGCACGATCCGGAAAAGTGTGAAGCGGCTTTCCTAAAGCGCGATGATGATTCATCCCAATCTCTGCGTTTTAGGCGCAACGCTCACATCAGTCGCGCTGGAAGATCTTGGCGCCGGGGTAGACGCGCCGGGCATAAGTCACGACCAGCTCGCGATCCTGGGTTTCCAGGAAAGGAGTTCGGATCTGACATGACCCGACGATGAGATGCCACAGGCCATTGAACTTCTGAATGACGACGTTCATTTTGAGTATTCCCTACAGACTCTGCATTCCAGCAAGGGCTGCTTGTCGCGGCAGTCTTGCGATTCACGATCGTGATCGCGGGCGCGAAATTCCCGACACGGCTCGCGCCCATGGTAAAACGACGGTGACTATTGTTAGTCGCGCTGCTCAAGAGCGAAGTTCGCGCTGTGCATGCGTCGCTTTGGACTAGTCCGCGAGCATAAGAACCGCTCGCCCTCACTCAATTGTACGAGTCTATGCAGAGGGCATAAGAAGGGATGGGCGGGCTATACGAAGGTATGCCAGCCTCGTTGCGGCACGCGGCCGCACGAACCGGTCCTTCATCACAGTCTCTTGAGCGAAATCATTTTCCGGCCGCACGAAGAGGTCCTGAAACAAAGCGGCTCCATCCTTCGGGGCAGTCGAGCCCACAAAGGAGGGAGGAATGCGCCAACTGGTCTTCGCCGCCGCCTTGCTCGCGGTCGCCTCGGTAGGGTTTCACACTTTCATCTCGGCCTCGCTTGCCGCAGCTCGCGAGGCCAAGGCCGCAACGTTTTCCGAACGCTTTGCCCCGGCGCTCCAGTTGACGGCGAAGCATCAGTGATGCGGCCCGTCGCGGGGTGAACCGGAGCAGTTCACACTCCGGGCGGAGGAGATGGCGGCATCTTGGGAAACGTCGGCAGGCCCTCATGCATCAGGTGCCACGGCTGTGCCGACGATGTATAGAGATGCAGATCCGGCGTCAGGTCTGAATTGTGGTCGAGCGCGCCCAGCTTAATGGTCGCAAACGTTACTTTCGGTGACAGGCCCCATAGCGAAGTCCCGCAATCCGGACAGAAGCCGCGTCCGACGTCCTCGCCGCTACCGCCCTTGCTGGAGTAGAGTTTTGCATCGCCCTTCGTGACTTCGAGGGCGGTTATCGGCGCGAGCGCGACGTAGTTTGGGCCGCCCCCGGAAGCTTTTTGACAGTCGGTGCAGTGGCAGACCCCGACACCCATTAGCGGCGCCGTGATCCTGAATCGGATCGCGCCACAAGCGCATCCCCCCGTACGTTCCGTCATCGTCGTCTCATCTCCGTTTTTCAGATGTCCCCCGGTGGTTGCCGGGCGCCCCCGGCGGCGCGAGCGACCATAGGTGAGCCCTGCTGCCAGCCTTCTGTCAGCAGGGCTGATATGAGGCGGCCAAAGACCCGCGGGCTCGCAAGGCTCAGGCTGTCGGTGCTCGAGAGCGCCATGTCTCGATTGGAGATCAAGGCGCCGCATTGTGACAACCGTCAAGGGGAAGGCGGCTTCAGGATGCTGTTCCTTCGAACGGAGACATGGGAAGTAGGAACGGTGATTCAGTGAGTTCGTTGGCCAATCATTGCCCCGTTGAAGGCACGACCGTGACCACGCGATACTATTTCGACATCAGGGACGGATCGGACCTCCAAGCAGACGAGGTCGGTCTGGAGCTGCCTTGCCAGAGAGCGGCCGAGATGGAAGCTGCCCGCACGTTGGCGGGAATGGCGCAAGACCATGCAACGTTGGATCGGCAGCGTAACATGGTGATCGAGGTTCGGACGGGCGCCGGTTCGATCTTTACCGCAGCCTTCATCCTCGAGAGCAACGAGAACGATTAGGATTGTTCCGCATCATGCGGCTCGTTCTCGCCGCCGAGCACGCGGTGCAGCCAGTGCTCGGCGCGGTTGCCGACGATGAGGATCAGGAAGGCCAGCACAAACGCCGTGCCGACGATCAGCCACTCTCCGACGCCGCAGGCGATCCCGAGGCAGGCGGCGAGGAAGGTGCAGGCGGCGCTGGTCAGGCCTCGTACGCGAAACCGCCGGCTCTCGTGGACGATGACGCCGGCGCCGAGAAAGCCGATGCCGGTCAAAATGCCCTGGATGATGCGGCTTGCAGCGTCCGAGATCTTGCCAGGCTCGGCAAACTGGACCGCGAGCAGCACCACGGTCGCGGTCGACAGGCCGACGATGCCGAGCGTCTTCAGCCCGATCGGCTTGCCGTGCAGGTCGCGGTTCAAGCCGATTGCGCAGCCCGCCAGCGTGGCGGTACCGAGCCGCAGCACGATCTCGGGCCAGTCGAGCGAGGCGATCATTGCTTCGGCAGGCGCCCCATCAGGTAAAACTCGTCGTTCGGTCGCATGCCCGTGAAGTTCGCGAGCCGGTTCGACAGCGCAAAGAATGCCGAGATCGCGGCGATGTCCCAGATGTCGTCGTCGCTGAAACCGTGAGGCGCGAGCGCGGCGAAATCCTCCTCGGAAACCCGCTGCGCGTCGGCTGACACTTTCATTGCGAAATCGAGCATCGCTTTCTGCCGCGGCGTGATGTCGGCCTTGCGGTAGTTCACCGCGACCTGGTCGGCGATCTGCGGATTTTTGGCGCGGATGCGCAGGATCGCGCCGTGCGCGATCACGCAATACTGGCACTGGTTGGCGGCCGAGGTCGCCACCACGATCATCTCGCGCTCGGCCTTGGTGAGGCCGGAGTCCTTCTCCATCAGCGCGTCATGGTAGGCGAAGAAGGCGCGGAACTCGTCGGGCCGGTAGGCCAGGGTGAGGAACACGTTCGGCACGAAGCCGCTCTTCTCTTGCACGGCGAGGAGGCGGGTGCGGATGTCCTCGGGCAGCGTGGCGAGGGCGGGAGCGGGGAAGCGTTGCGCGGCGGTTTTTGTCATGTGCATGGATTCCGGCTTGGGGCCGGAAACCATAGTCGATGCGGGCGGTCTGCTCAATCTGTCAGGCCGAACTGGCCGCAACGAACGTGCGAGTTATGAGCGACGCTCCATCCGCCGTCATTGGGAAAGCAATCCAGAATCCCTCCGCGGAAACACTCTGGATAGCTTCGCGGCGCTCGCAATGACGGTGTGGAGAAAGCGTGGCCTTACCGCAGCGGCTTCTTGAGCAGCGAGAAGCGGTCGGGATCGAGCCCCATCGATGGCTGGAGCATCGGAGCGTCGAGGCTGGAGAGCATTTTCGCAGGCGGCGCCGAGAACACCGGATCGTTCGGCACGTCGCGCTGCGAGGTGGCGCCGCGCCAGCGCTCGAGCACGGCGCCGACGAAATGCATGTCGTGACCGGCGGTGACCGAGGGAACGCTGCTGATGGTCGCTTCGCCGCGCGGCAATTGATGCGGCGGCACCTCCTTGAAGCGCAGTCGCGTCGGCAGCGCCACGCCTTCGCCGAACGCCAGCACCTCGCGGGTGCCGAGCGAGGGCACGAAAGAGAGCAGGTTGGCGGCGGCGTCCGACACCGCGGCGCGCAAGAGCGCCTGGTCGCGATCGTTGGCCAGGCGCATCGTGAACAGCGTGTTGCACTGGGAGATGATGGTGGCGTCGAGCTCGGCCGGACGCTGGGTGATGAGGCCGAGATAGACGCCGTATTTGCGGCCTTCCTTGGCGATGCGCGACACCGCCTTGCGGGTCGGCCCGAAACCGATGTTGCGGTCGGCGGATGCATAGCGGTGCGCCTCCTCGCAGACGAACAGCAGCGGCGAGACGCCGTCGCTCCACAGGCCGAAATCGAAGGCCATCCGGCAGAGCACCGAGACGACGGAATCGATGACCTCGGCCGGGAAACCGGCGAGCTGCATGACCGTCATCGGCTTGCCGTTGGCGGGCAGGCGGAACAGATGACTGATTACCTCCGCCATGGTGTCCCCGCCCACATTCGCATTGTCGAACATGAAGGCGTAGCGTGGATCGTTGCGCACTGCCTCGATACGCGAGATCAGCTTGTGATAAACGATACGCGAGGAGCGGTTTTCCAGCTTGCCCATGCGCTCGTCGATCAGCGAGATCAGATCGACCAGGCGGTACGGCACCGGCGTGTCGACGGTGAAGCCGACCTGCTTGGGATCGATACGCTTGAGGCCGATGCGGTCGGCGTTCTGATACTGCGTGTACACGCCCTTGGCGATCGGGATGACTTCCGCGAGGATGTCGAGCTCTTCGGGTACGCCAGGCCGGCCGCCGAACAGCACGTCGACGATTTCCTCGAAATTGAACAGCCAGAACGGCAGCTTCAGGTTTCGCGGGTTGAGCACCAGCGCGTGGTCGCCGAAGCAGCGGCCATATTCGTTGTGGACGTCGAGCAGGAAGATGCGCAGGTTCGGGCGCGCCTTGAGGATCTCGTTGAGCAGCAGCGACACGCCGGTCGATTTGCCGACGCCGGTCGAGCCGAGCACCGCAAAATGCTTGGAGAGCATTTCCTCGACGTCGACATAGGCGACGACGGAACGGTCCTGTTGCAGGAAGCCGACGTTGATCTGGTCCGATCCCGTCGGCGCGTAGATCGTGCGCAGCTCCTGGCTGGTGATCAGGTCGACTGCATCGCCGATGGTCGGATAGTTGGTGACGCCGCGCTGGAATTTCGCCTTGTCGCTGGCGTTGAGGATCTCGCCGAGCAGGTCGACGGAGGCAATGGCGATATAGGTATCGGAATGCCCCAGGTTCTCGCAGGAGACCTCTGTGATCATGGCGACGATGATCGAGCTGGCGCAGCGGATGCTGACGAAGCGCCCGACGGTGGCGCGCACTTCCGAAATCGGCATCCGGCCTTCCGCCAAAAGCCCGACCCGGGCGAGCGATCCGCGTACCGAAATCACGCGTCCAAAGGATGTCACGATGATGAACCTGGCAACGACAAGGATTTGTTCGCAACTATGCGCAGCCGTCACTGCACAAACGGTTAAATGCGAGGCGCCGTCGCTTTGTTAAATCTGCGACAATTCGGCCGGGAGATTTGTTCCCAGTTGGAACTTGTTGCGGAAATCGGCCGGGAATACGCTGTTTCCGTGCAACGGGCATCAGACGTCTTTACCCAGTCTTTACCATGCCGGCAGCCGGTCCCTGAAACGCGCGGAGCTAGTTTGCCACTTGCGGAGATGCCTGCGCTCAGGGCGAAACCCTAAGAGCGAGTTGAAGAGTTTGTTGACTAGACCTAATCATTTGTACATTGGTACAAATGATTAGGAACCGTCAACTCATGCGCTTGCGGCGCTCGCGTCCGCGCTCGGTGCCGGATATTGCGATCCCGCGAGGCGGATCACCGTCATGCCATGGAGGAAATGATGCAGCCCGAACCGATCCTCGATCTCGCCCATCTCGGTCACATGGAGCTGCTGACGCCGAAACCGGACGAGAGCCTGAAATTCTTCGTCGACGTCATGGGCATGACCGTCAGCGGACGACAAGGCGAGTCGGTCTATTTGCGCGGCTGGGATGACTATGAGCGCTATTCGCTGAAGCTCACGGCGTCGAAGACCTCGGGCATGGGTCACATGGCGCTGCGCGCGCGCAGCCAGCAGGCGCTGGAGCGGCGCGTCGCCGCGCTCAAGGGATCCGGCTTCGACATCGGCTGGATCGACGGTGACATGGGGCAGGGGCCGACCTTCCGCTGCCGCGATCCCGACGGCCACATCGTCGAGCTCTATTACGAGACCGAATGGTATCAGGCTCCGCCCGAGCTGAAGCCTGCGCTGAAGAACCAGGCGCAGCGTTTTCCCGCGCGCGGCGTCAACGTGCGCCGCCTCGACCATCTCAACTGCCTCGCGGTCGATATCAAGGCCAATCGCGAGTTCTTCGAGAACTATCTCGGCTGCCGCCTGACCGAGCAGATCGTGCTCAACGACGGACGCGAAGCCGCGATGTGGCTGACGATGTCGAACAAGAGCTACGATTTTGCCTATTCGCTCGACCACTCCGGCGTGCCCGGCCGCTTCCACCACGTCACCTACGCGCTCGACAGCCGAGAGGAGATCTTGCGCGCTGCCGACATCTTCCTTGAGAACGGCGTCTATATCGAGACCGGCCCGCACAAGCATGCGATCCAGCAGACCTTCTTCCTCTACGTCTATGAGCCCGGCGGCAATCGCGTCGAAGTCGCCAATGCCGGTGCGCGCCTCATCCTCGCACCCGACTGGAAGCCGATCGTATGGACGGAAGAGGAGCGCAAGAAGGGCCAGGCGTGGGGCCTGAGGACGATCGAGTCCTTCCACACCCACGGCACGCCGCCGGTCGACATCAAGAAGCACGCCTAAAGCGTGATGAAATCAGGCTCGGCTGGCGATCCCGGGGATCACCTCTCCCCAGCGGGGAGAGGTATTCTGAGTTCTCTGCTTACATCGATTCGACCAAAGCTCATCCTGCCTTAGTTTGCAGATGTGCGGACGCGGGCGATCGTTTCCCTGATGCCGGTCCACGCCGGCTTGTCCGGCGCGAACTGCTTGCGCAGGAAGGTGACGAGCTCCTCGACCTGCGCATCGCTCATGCTGTGTTTGAACGCGGGCATGTAGCCGAGGTCGCTTGATGCGGGCTCGGTGATGCCGTGCAGGATGACCTGCACGAGATTATCCGGCGTTGCGCCGTGCAGATTGCTGTTGAGCGCGAGCGACGGACGGCTGCCGAACAGCGCCAGGCCGCCGACCTCGTGACAGACGGCGCACGCGCCCTGGTAGAGCCGCGCGCCGGTCGAGGAAGCGATGGTGACTTGCGTGGCGCTCTCGAGCCTGGCGGCGAGCGCGTCCTGCGCTTGGCCGTTCGTCGCGGTGTCGTTGAACGAGCCGAGATAGACCGCCATCGCGCGGATGTCGTGATCGGGCAGACTCGCAAGGTCCCGCACGATGGGCGCCATCGGGCCCGCCGCGACGCCGTGGAAGCGCGAATGGCCGGTGCGCAAATAGGCGTAAAGCTCGTCTTCGCTCCAGGGAATCGGCGCGCGCGACAGCGAGGTCAGCGCCGGCGCCTCCCAGCCCTCGGCAAAGCCGCCGGCAAGATAGGCATTGCGCTGCTCGGCGCCGAGCGCGTTGCGGGGCGAATGGCAGGCGCTGCAATGGCCGAGTCCGTCGACGAGATAGGCGCCCCGATTCCACTGCTCGGATTTGGCCGAATCCGGCTTGAACTCGCCGGTCTGGTGGAACAACGCATTCCAGCCCGCAAGCAGCGGCCGGAGATTGAACGGGAAGGCGAGTGAGTTCGACGGCGCCGTCGCGTGTACCGCAGGCTGCGCCATCAGATAGGCGTACAGCGCCTGCATGTCGGCGTCGCTCGTCTTCGCAAAATGCGTGTAGGGGAATGCGGGGTAGAGCTGCCGGCCGTCGCGATGCAGTCCCTCGCGCATCGCGCGCTCGAAGGCGGGATAGGACCAGGCGCCGATGCCGGTGTCGATGTCGGGCGTGATGTTGGTGCTGTAGATCGTGCCGAACGGCGTTTCCAGCCCACGACCACCGGCGTTCAGCGCGCCGCCGACGGTCGTGTGGCACTCCGCGCAATTGCCAAGGGCAGCCAATTGCCGGCCGCGGGCGATCGTCGCCGCCGAATAGACGGACGCATCGGGCCGCCCGATCGGCGCGATGGCGCGGCCCGGCACCAGGGCGGCGCCGATGCCGATCGCGGCCGTGCAGAGCGCGGCCATCGTTGCGAAGATGCCGGCGCGCTTCGCAAACGGGTTTGTCCAGGAACGGGTCGGGACGGCCACCGGCGCAGGTAACGCCTCAGCCTCGGTCGGCACGTCGCTACGCAAACCCGTGAGGATGCGCTCCGGCGTGAACGGCGGCTCGCGGAAGCGCACGCCGGTGGCATCGAAGATCGCATTCGCGATCGCCGCAGCGCTCGGCACCGAGGCGGACTCGCCGACGCCGAGCGGCGGCTGGTCCTGACGCGGCAGCATCAGCACGTCGATCTTGGGCACGTCGGGAAAGGGGATGATGGGGTAGGCGCCCCATTCGCGCGCCGCCACCGCCCCGCGCTCGAACGAGACCTCCTCCATCAGCGCCCGGCTGGTCGACTGGATCACGTTGCCCTGGATCTGGTGGCGCACGCCGTCCGGATTGATCATCAATCCGGAATCCTGGCCGGCGACGACGCGGGTGACGCTGACATCGCCGGTCATCTTGTTGACGGCTACGTCGGTGATCCAGGCCGACCACGCCGCGCCATAGCCGGGAAACTTGCTATGCACATAGAGCGCATAGGCGAAGCCGCGCCCGTGCACGATCTCGCCGTCCTTGTCCTGCCGCGCCGGCCGCGGCGTCCAGCCCGCGCGCTCGGCGACCGCATTGACGAGATCGACCGCGCGCTGATCCCTGAGATAGCGCAGGCGATATTCGATCGGATCGACGCCGGCCTCGGTCGCGAGCTCGTCGATATAGGATTCATGCGCAAAAGTGTTAGGCAGCGACGAGACGCCGCGAAACCAGGAGGCGCGCACGATCGGCGCCATGTCGTGGGCGACGACACGCATGTGGTCGTAATCGTAGGGCGGAATGGCGGTGCGGTCGCCCATCTGAAGCACGTCGGGCTCGGGCGAGATCCGGCCGGTGAGAAGCAGCGCGAGTGTCGGCGCAGCGTTCGAGGGATAGCGCGTGGCGAGATCGTAACCGGCGACGCCCCCGTCGGCGTTCAACCCGCCATTGACGTCGATGAGCTGGGCGGCGCCCTTCGGCTCCCAGGCGTGCTCCTGCTCCCGCGTCAGTTGCACCCGCACGGGCCGTCCGACCGCGCGCGAGAGCAGCAGTGCATCCGCGGTGACGTCATCGGCGCAGTTGCGGCCGTAGCAACCGGCGGCCTCCAGCCGGATCACCTCGATTTCGGTCTCGGGCCGCTCGATCAGCAAGGCAAGGTCGGTGCGCAGGATGTGCGGATTCTGCGTGCCGGACCACACTCTGATTGCGGCGTCCTGATAGTCGGCGACGGCGCAGGACGGGCCGATCGAAGCGTGCATCTGGTAGGGCCAGACGTAAGTGCGCTGCATCGGCTTGGCGGCGCCGGCGATCGCCGCGGTCACGTCGCCCTTGTCGATCAGCGTGCGCGGCGTCGACGGGTTGGCGCGCAGCGCAGTCTCGAGATCGGCGAGATCGGGCAGGGCGGGTGTTGGCTTCCAGCTCACCTTGAGCTGGCTTGCGGCCAGAATCGCATTCTCCTCGCGCTCGGCGACGACGCCGACGAAGTCGCCGATGCGCACCACGCCGACGAGGCCGGGAACGTCGCGCACCGAGGACTCGTCCACCGCGATCAGGCTGGTCCCCACGAACGGTCCCGCATCGACGCCGGCATAGGGCGGACGCACGACGCGGCCGTGCAGCATGCCGGGAACGCGGACGTCGTGGACGAAGGTCAGCTCGCCCGTCGCCTTCGCGGGCAGGTCGACGCGCGGCACCGAGTGGCCGACGATGGCGTAGTCGCCGACGGGTTTCACGGTGACATCATCGGCAAGCTCGAGGCGAATCGTCTCATCGCCGATCAGCTCACCAAAGCTGATGCTGCGGTTGTGGCCGCGAACGAGCCCGTCCTCGATGCTGAGTTCCGCAGACGGCAGCTCCAGCCTTTCGGCGGCGCGCGCGATCAGAAAATGCCGCGCTTGCGCGGCGGCCCTGCGCAGGGGAATGGCGGTGATCTGGATCGTCTCGCTCGCAATCGTCGCGCCCTGGTTCGGCACGACGGCCGTATCGCCGAGCACCACGACGACGCGGGCAAAGGACACGTCGAGCTCCTCGGCAACGATCTGGCCGAGCGCGGTGCGGATGCCGGTGCCGAGATCGACATGGCCGTTGTAAGCGCTGACCGAGCCGTCCGCGGTGATCCGGACAAAGGTCTCGGACGCGCCGTCGTCCAGTGCGCGGGCCACGACGAGCGAGCCGGAGCGCCGCTCAGCTTCATTCGAAACAGGGGAGGCCATCAATCACCGGCCTCGGCAAGCTGGCCTGATGCGCGCATCACGGCGCGGACGATTTCGACATGCGTGCCGCAGCGGCAGAGATTGTAACGCAGCGCTGCCATCGCCTCCTGCGCGGTCGGCTGAGGGTTGATCGCAAGTAGCGCCTTCGTGGTCATGATCATGCCGTTGAGGCAGTAGCCGCATTGCGCGGCCTGCTCATCGATGAAGGCCTGCTGCACCGGGTCGGGCTTGTCGCGCGTGCCGAGACCTTCGAGCGTCACGATGTCGCGCCCCACGCAGCCGCTGATCGGAATGACGCAGGAACGCGCGGCAAGCCCGTCGATCAGGACAGTGCAGGTGCCGCATTCGCCGAGGCCGCAGCCATATTTGGGACCGTTGAGCGCGAGGTCGTTGCGCAGCACGTACAGCAGCGGCGTCTCCGGTGCGGCGGCGACGTCGTGGATCCTGCCATTCACGGTGAGGCGGATCATTGTCTGCGTCATCTCTGGTCCCGGCGCGGTGCGCGCGTGTCGAATTGCGAAGCATGACGATACCGTTTGTACACAAACGTGCAAGCACCGCATGCCGCAGTGCAGCGCGGCTGCCTGCTTTGTGGACAGGGCGGGCAGGCGGATGAGGTTTTATTCGGCAGCCTCGCGGTTTTGCCGGTGGCGCCGCTTGACAGCTTCCGGCATCGCGCGCAACATCGTTCGTATACGAATGATAACCGCCGTGATCCGCTGGCTTTGACATGGTGACTGAAGCGACGAGCGCTGCCTCCGACAAGATCCGCTGCGATGCCTGTCCGGTGATGTGCTACATCAAGCCGGGCGCCGCGGGTGCCTGTGACCGCTACGCCAACCACGAGGGCAAGCTCGTCCGCGTCGATCCGCATATCATCCTCGAGCGCACGGTCTCGCATGGCGGCAAGCTCGTGCCGTTCAGCCGGTCAGAGGATTGGGACGGCAAGATCGTCCACGAACCCTCGACCTTCGTCACAGCAATCGGCGCGGGCACGACCTATCCCGACTACAAGCCGGCGCCGTTCATCGTCTCGTCGGAGGTCGATGGCGTCGACATGGTCACCGTCGTCACCGAAGGCATCTTCTCCTATTGCGGCGTCAAGGTGAAGATCGACACCGACCGCTATCTCGGCCCGGAAAGCGCGACCGTGCGCGCGCAGGGCGAGGCGGTCGGTCACGTCACGACCAGCGAATACGGTTCGCAGATGCTGTCGCTCGGCGGCGTGCATCATCTGACTGGCGGCTCCAAGAAGGAGGGCCGCGTCACCTGCGATACGCTGATGGATCTCTCCAACTGCAAGCCGGTCGAGTTCACGATCGACGGTGGCGCGACGGTGGTCGTGCAGGCGGGCGAGCCACCGATCGTCAACGGCGTGAAGGAAGAGCGCATGCGGGTCGGCTGCGGCTCGGCGACGATCGGCATGTTCGCAAAGCAGTGGCACGGCAAGGTCGACGAGGTCGTCGTGGTCGACGACCACATCACCGGCGTGCTCAGCGAGCACCAGGCCGGCAAGCTGCTCGACATCGCCGACACCGGCATCAAGATGAAGGGCCGGCGCTCGACGCCCGGCCGCTATTTTCAGGTCGCCGATCCCGGCACGGGCTGGGGCGGGACGAACATCTCCGATCCGCTGTCGATCCTCGGTCCGTTCGATGCCAAGGAAGCGAAACCCGGGCTGACCATGCTGATGGTCTCCACGACCGGCGAGCACGCGTCCTACTATGTGCTCGACGATGCCTTGAAGCCTGTCGAGACCGAGATGCCGGCGGATTTGCGATTCTCGGTCGAGCGCATCCAGGAGAATTGCGAGCCGGCCTTGTGCACCGTGCTGTTCATGGCGGGGGCCGGCGGTTCCTTGCGCGCCGGCGTCACCGACAACCCGGTGCGGCTGACGCGCTCGGTGAAGGATGCCCTGACACGCGTCACCAGCGGGGGCGCGCCGGTTTATGTCTGGCCGGGCGGCGGTATCACCTACATGGTCGATGTCACGCAGATGCCGGCCGGTGCGTTCGGCTATGTGCCGACGCCGGCCCTTGTCGCACCGATCGAGTTCACGATGAGGCTGTCCGATTATGCTGCGCTCGGGGGCCACATGGACCATGTGCGTCCGCTGTCCGAGGTCCAGGAGAGCGATGATAGCCGCCAGGTGCCGTGGCAGAACCCGATCCCGGGGCGGCGCGCATGATGAGACTCCCGCAAATCGCATTGCTGTCTGATGGCCGGCGGCTGCATTTGCAGGATGGTCCGATTGATCTGATCGTGGAGGCGAGGGGAGCCGGGCACCGGGTGCGCGCGGCCTATGAGGCGGCGGCGGGGCGTTTCACCGGGCTGCTCGACGCGCTCTGCGCGGAGTTGACGGAATTGCGCAAGCCCGCGACGGCGGGGGTCTGTTCGTTGACCGGCCTCGTTGCG
The DNA here is from genome assembly GCF_029714405.1 of Bradyrhizobium sp. CB82. Lineage (NCBI taxonomy): Bacteria > Pseudomonadati > Pseudomonadota > Alphaproteobacteria > Hyphomicrobiales > Nitrobacteraceae > Bradyrhizobium > Bradyrhizobium sp. CB82. The sequence goes on from NZ_CP121650.1 coordinate 4,109,134, forward strand.
CGACGGATGCACGCCGCGGTCGCGCCGTATGCGGCCGACTGCTTCATCACGCCGATGGCCGCGGTTGCGGGCAGCGTGGCGGAGGAAATTCTGAGCGTCATGCTGAATGCCGCGCAGCTCGACCAGGCCTACGTCAACAACGGTGGCGATATCGCGCTTCATCTTGGCGAAGGCGAGCACTTTACCATCGGCTTGATGGACCGACCCGACCGCGACGGCGTGATGCGGGCGATGACGATCGAGGCGGACGATCCGGTCCGCGGCATCGCGACCAGCGGGCGCCATGGCCGCAGTTTCTCGCTCGGAATTGCCGATGCGGTGACGGTGCTGGCTGCGACGGCCTCGCAAGCCGATGCGGCAGCGACCGTCATCGCCAATGCCGTCGATCTGCCAGGGCATCCGGCGGTCGAGCGCCGTCCGGCGAACGAGATCCAGCCCGACAATGATCTCGGCGCGCGTCTCGTCACCCGCGACGTCGGCGCGTTGTCTCAGACAGAAATTCGTGAGGCGCTCCAATCTGGCGCAGAATGTGCACGGCAAGTGTTCGATCGCGGGCTGATCGAGGGTGCCGTGCTCAGGCTTTGTGGTGATATGCTCGTCATCGGGACCAGGGATATTGAACGGCAGCGGCCGCGCGCCCGCATCGCGGGGAGCGCGATCCATGCCTGAACGGGGAAGCAAGTCATGAGCGCGATCATCCGCAAGATCGTCACCGTCGTCGAAGAGACGCAGATGGAGATGGGAAGGTCCGTGTCGCCGCCGACCCGGCGCGCCGCGGCGATCGCCGTGATCGAGAACCCGTTCGCCGGAAGATATGTCGAGGACCTGTCGCCGCTGATCGCGATCGGCGAGGAGCTCGGCGATTTGTTGTCGAAGCGTGCCGTAGCGGCGCTCGGCATCGACGGTGCAAAAGTGCAGAGCTACGGCAAGGCCGCTGCCGTCGGCGAGAACGGCGAGCTGGAGCATGCGGCCGCGATCCTGCATCCGAAGATGGGCGCGCCGGTGCGCAAGACCCTGACCAAGGGCGCGGCGCTGATCCCGTCGTCGAAAAAGCGCAGCGGGCCCGGCACGACGCTCGACATTCCCTTGGGCCACAAGGACGCGGCCTTCGTGCGCAGCCATTTTGACGGCATGGAAGTGCAGATCAACGACGCGCCGCGGGCCAACGAGATCATGGTTGCGGTCGCCGTCACCGACAGCGGCCGTCCGCTGCCGCGGGTCGGGGGCTTAACGGTTGCAGAGATCAAGGGCGAAGACGGCCTGCGTTAATCTTTAAATCAGTGGAGGTTGGGATGCGAGCAACGAAGTATTTTGTGGGCGCGGCGTTTGCGCTCCTGGTCGGCGGCATGGCCGGCTCGGTGAAGGCGCAGGAGATCAAGATCGGCGAGATCAACAGCTATTCGCTGCTGCCGGCGTTTACCGAGCCCTACCGTAAGGGCTGGCAGCTCGCCGTCGAGGAGATCAACGCGGCCGGCGGCATCAACGGCAAGAAGCTTGTCGTGATCTCCAAGGATGACGGCGGCAAGCCGGCCGATGCGCAAACCGCGGCCAATGAGCTCGTGTCGAGCGAAGGCGTCGCGATGCTCGCGGGCACGTTCTTGTCGAACATCGGCCTTGCCGTGAGCGACTTCGCCAACCAGAAGAAGGTGTTCTTCCTCGCCGCCGAGCCGCTGACCGATGCCGTCACCTGGTCGAAGGGGAACAAGTACACGTTCCGCCTGCGTCCCTCGAACTACATGCAGGCCGCGATGCTGGTGGAAGCGGCGGCCAAGCTGCCGGCAAAACGCTGGGCGACGATCGCGCCGAACTATGAATACGGCCAGTCGGCAGTCGCGGTGTTCAAGAAGCTGATGTCGGAGAAGCGTCCGGACATCCAGTGGGTCGACGAGCAGTGGCCGCCGCAGGGCAAGATCGATGCTGGCCCGGTGGTGCAGGCAGTCGCCCAAGCCAATCCGGAGGCGATCCTCAACGTCACCTTCGGCGCCGATCTCGTGAAGCTCGTGCGCGAAGGCAATACCCGCGGCCTGTTCAAGGGACGCGAGGTCGTCTCCTTCCTGACCGGCGAGCCGGAATATCTCGACCCGCTGAAGGACGAGACGCCCGAGGGCTGGATCGTCACCGGCTATCCCTGGTACTCGATCAAGACCCCCGAGCATGACGCGTTCCTCAAGGCCTACCAGGCCAAGTACAACGACTATCCGCGCCTCGGTTCGATCGTTGGCTATCAGACCATCAAGTCGGCGGCGGCGATCCTGGCCAAGGCCGGTTCGACCGATCCGGAGAAGCTGATCGCAGCAGCCGAAGGGCTCTCGGTGGGCTCACCCTTCGGCGAGATGACCTTCCGCAAGATCGATCACCAGTCGACGCTCGGGGCCTTCGTCGGCAAGACCGCCCTGAAGGACGGCAAGGGCGTCATGGTTGACTCGTCCTATAAGAAGGGCGCGGACTATCTGCCGAGCGATGCCGAAGTCGAGAAGCTACGCCCGAAGGATTGATGTTGCGACTACACCGGGGGCCTCATGGTTCGAGACGCGCGGCGTCGCCGCGCTCCTCGCCATGAGGGTCTCGGACTCATCCTGAGGAGGCGCGAAGCGCCGTCTCGAAGGATGAAGCCCGTATGCTGAGAGTCTTGTGAAGCCGGACCGCCGATGGCCTTTTATGTCGTACAGTTTCTGACCGGACTCGCCAGCGCGGCGTCGCTATTCCTGGTGGCTTCGGGCCTGTCGATCATCTTCGGCGTGACGCGGATCGTGAACTTTGCGCACGGTGCCTTCTACATGGTCGGCGCCTACATCGCCTTCACGCTGACGGATCGCCTCTCCGGCGCGTTCGGCTTCTGGGGCGGCATCGTTGCAGCGGCGCTCGCGGTGGCGCTGATCGGTGTCCTCGTCGAGATGGTGCTGCTTCGGCGCATCTATCACGCGCCCGAACTGTTCCAGTTGCTCGCGACCTTCGGCCTGACGCTGATGGTCGAGGACCTGGTCGTGCTCATCTGGGGCCCCGATGACCTCCTCGGCCGCCGTGCGCCGGGCTTCAAGGGCGCGGTGGATTTCTTCGGCCAGAACATCCCGAGCTACGACCTGTTCCTGATCGTGCTCGGCCCGGTCGTGCTTGGCATCCTTTGGCTGCTGTTCCAGCGCACCCGTTGGGGCGTGCTGGTGCGCGCGGCGACGCAGGACCGCGACATGGTGGCGGCGCTCGGCGTCAATCAGAAATGGCTGTTCACGTCGGTGTTCGCGGTCGGCGTCTTCCTCGCAGCGCTCGGCGGCGCGCTGCAGATTCCGCGCGATGCCGTGCATCACGCCATGGATTTGCGCATCATCGTCGAGGTCTTCGTGGTCGTCGTGATCGGCGGTCTCGGCAGCATCGTCGGCGCCTTCGTCGCGGCGGTGCTGGTCTCCGAGCTCAACGCCTTCGGCATCCTGATCTTCCCGAAGATCTCCATCATCCTGGTCTTCCTGGTGATGGCGGTGGTGCTGATCGTGCGGCCGTGGGGCCTGTTCGGCAAGCCTGAGGCGCCCGCGCGCCGGACGCCGGGCCTCACCGTCAATCCCTGGCGGCCGCTGACGTCGAACGAACGGCTGGCCGCACTTGCTGCGCTCGTCCTCGCGGCAGGGCTGCCGCTGTTCGCCGGCAGCTATGCGCTGACGGTCGGCTCGGAGATCGCGATCTTCGTGATCTTCGCCGTCAGCCTGCATTTCCTGATGGCGGTCGGCGGCCTCGCGTCCTTTGGACACGCCGCGTATTTCGGGCTCGGCGCATATGGTATTGCGTTCCTCGCCAAGATGGCCGGCTTGCCGATGATCGTCTGCCTGCTGCTGGGGCCGCTGCTCGGCTGTCTCGGTGCCGCCGTGTTCGGCTTCTTCGCCGTGCAGCTCTCGGGCGTCTATTTCGCGATGCTGACGCTCGCCTTTGCGCAGATCGTATGGTCGATCGCGTTCCAGTGGGTCAGCGTCACCGGCGGCGACAACGGCATCCTGGGCGTCTGGCCGGAAAAATGGGCGGCGAGCCCCTCGCATTTCTACTGGCTGGCGCTTGGCGTTGCCGCGCTCGTGACGATCGCCTTGCGCATCGCGGTGTTCTCGCCGTTTGGCTACGCGCTGCGCGCCACGCGCGACTCGGCGCTACGGAGCGAAGCGATCGGCATCAACGTCAAGCAAATGCAGTGGACGGCGTTCGTGATCGCGGGAACGACGGCCGCCATCGGCGGAGCGCTGTTCGCGTACCTGAAGGGCAGCGTCTTCCCGGACAATCTCGGCATCTCGCTCTCGGTCGATGCGCTCGTCATGGTGCTGCTCGGTGGCGTTGAGACTGTGTCGGGCGCGGTGATCGGCGCGATCGTGTACAAGGCACTCAATATCTGGCTCGTCAGCCAGACCGACCTGTCGAAGCTCGTGCTCGGCGGCTTCATCGTGCTGATCGTCGTCGTCTTCCCGAAGGGCATCGTCGGCATGCTGGAGATGCTCGCGCAACGGCGCAAGGGGGCTTCGCCGCCGGGCTCCACTTTGCTCGCCAAACCGATCGGGCCCGCCGAATGAGCGTCGCACCCACACTTCTCGCGGTCGAAGGCCTGACCAAGTCGTATGGCGGCATCCATGCCGTGCGCGGCGTCTCGTTCGAGCTGCGTGCCGGCGAGATTCTTGCGCTGATCGGCCCGAACGGCGCCGGCAAGAGCACCTGCTTCGACATGCTCAACGGCCAGAACAGACCGGACTCCGGCCGCATCCGTCTACTCGGCGAGGACACGACCGGCAGGAAACCGCGCGAGATCTGGCGCCTTGGCGTCGGCCGCACGTTCCAGATCACCGCGACGTTCGCGACCATGACGGTGCGCGAGAACGTGCAGGTCGCGCTGATCTCGCACCAAAGGCAGTTGTTCAATCTCTGGGGGGCGGCGCCGCGCTTCGATCGCGACGAGGCGGTGCGCCTCCTGGAACTCGTCGGCATGGGCGGCTATTCGGATCGTCCCTGCGGCGAGCTCGCCTATGGCGACCTCAAGCGGCTCGAGCTTGCGGTTGCGCTGGCCAACCAGCCAAAGCTCCTGCTGATGGACGAACCGACCGCCGGTATGGCGCCGCGCGAGCGCATCGACCTGATGCGGCTCACCGCGCGCATCGCGCGGGAGAAATCCATCGGCGTGCTCTTCACCGAGCATGACATGGACGTGGTGTTCGAGCATGCCGACCGCATCATCGTGCTCAACCGCGGCACGCTGATCGCCGAGGGCTCGCCGACGGAGGTGCGGGGCAATCCGCAAGTACAGGCGGTCTATCTCGGCGAGGGCCTCGTCTATGATGCCCGTCATCGCGAGGGAGCCTCGACATGAAGCTCACGGTCGAGGGGCTCAACAGCCATTACGGTCCGGCCCATATCCTGTTCGACATCGCGCTCGAGGTCGGTGACGGCGAGGTGGTCGCCTTGCTCGGACGCAATGGCGCCGGCAAGTCGACGACGTTCCGCTCCATTGTCGGCCTCGTGGCGCAGCGCTCGGGCCGGATTGTGTTCGAGGGCAAGGACGTCTCGTCACGGCCGACGCATGAGATCGTCCGCGGTGGGCTCGGCTACGTACCGGAGGAGCGGCGTATCTTCACCGACCTCACGGTCGAGGAGAATCTCGAAGTCGGCCGCCAGCCGAAACGGGCGAACGCGCCATACTGGACGCGCGAAAAGCTGTTCACGCTATTCCCGAATCTGAACGAGATGCGCAACCGGCCGGGCGGCCGCATGAGCGGCGGCGAGCAGCAGATGCTGACGATCGCCCGCACGTTGATGGGCAATCCGTCGCTGGTGCTGCTGGACGAGCCGTCGGAGGGGCTATCGCCAAAGATCGTGGAGCAGATGGTCGATGCGATCCTGACCATGAAGAAGGAAGGCGTCAGCATCGTCGTTTCCGAGCAGAATCTGCATTTCGCGCGGTTGATTTCCGATCGCGCCTATATCATCGAGCGCGGTCGAATCTGTTTCGGTGGTACGATGGCCGAGCTCGATGCGCGCCCGGATATCCGCGACGCGCATCTGTCATTGTGAGGGCGGGGCGGGAATGGCGAGAGGCGTTGCAGCCAAGAAGAGCGTCAGGCAGGCCAAGCCGCCTTATGTGCTCGACGAGCAGGTCGGCTTCATCCTGCGCCAGGTGTGGCAGCGTCACAGCGCGATCTTTGCCCGCGACATCGGCACCAACCTGACGCCGACGCAATGGGCGGCACTGTCGAAGCTTGCCGAGACCGGACCGTGCTCGCAGAACCAGTTGGGTCGGCTGACGGCGATGGACGTTGCGACCATCAAGGGCGTGATCGACCGGCTCAGCGCTCGCGGACTGACGGAGACGAGCCAGGATCCAGAGGATGGCCGGCGCCTGCTCGTCAGCCTCACACGTGCCGGTCAGCAGCTCGCCGAAAAGGTCGCGCCGAACGCGCTCGCCATCACGCGCGAGACGCTGGCGCCGCTCGAGCCGAAGGAGCGCGAGCTGCTGATGGCGTTGTTGGGCAAGTTGCGGTGATGCCACCTTCGTTGGGCGGGCAAAGGCGCGTCAGCGCCGTGCCCACCATTTCTTCTGCTGTCTTGGTTGGCCGCAGTGGTGGGCACGCTTCGCTTTGCCCACCCACCGGTCCTACGCGATGGCCTACTTCCCAACCACCTCCGGCACCTTCCCGGCGGGCGGCGTATTGCGGCTGCGCTGCGTCCGCACGATGCCGTCGATGATGGTCATGCCGATGCCGGGGAGATCGCCGAGCTGGACGCTCTCCAGGATGTTCTTGCCCGGCGAATGCTGCGCCTTGTCCATGATGACGAAGTCGGCGGAACGGCCCACTTCAATGAGGCCGCAATCGAGCTCGCGCATGCGCGCAGTGTTGCCGGTGGCGAGGCAAAACGCGATCTCGGCTGGCAGCTCGCCGAGCGAGGACAGCATCGAGACCATGCGCAAAATGCCGAGCGGCTGCACGCCGGAACCGGCCGGCGCGTCGGTGCCGAGGATGACGCGGTGCAAATCGCCCATCTCGCGCGCGGTGCGCAGCGTGAACAGGGCCGAGCGCTCATTGCCGTTGTGAACGAGCTCGAGCCCGCGCTTGCAGCCCTCGCAGATGCAGCGGATCTGGTCGTCGGGGAGAGCCGTGTGGCCGCCATTGATATGGCCGACCACGTCGGTGTCGGCCTCCAGCACCACGTCCTTGTCGATCAGGCCGGAGCCGGGGATCGAGGGGCCGCCGGTGTGGATCGTGCTCTGGATGCCGTATTTGCGCGCCCAGCCGACCATCTTGCGCGCGGTGGGGCCGTCCTTGACGCCGCCAAGGCCGACTTCGCCGAGCAGCTTGACGCCGGCGGCGGCCATCTCCTTGAAATCCTCCTCCACCATCTCGCACTCGATGACGGGCGCGCCGGCGTGAACCTTCACGCCGCCTGGACGCAGCGTCCAGAATGCGCGCTGCGCAAAGATCGCCATGGCCTTCAGACCGACGACGTCGCGCGGGCGGCCGGGCATGTGCACTTCGCCGGCCGAGATCATGGTGGTGACTCCGCCGTGGAGGTAGCTGTCGATCCAGTTGATCTGGTTCTGCCGCGGCGTCCAGTCGCCGGCGACGGGGTGGACATGGCTGTCGATCAGGCCGGGTGCGACAGTGGTGCCGTTGGCATCGACGATGCTGGTCGCACCGTCCGTATTGACGTCTTTGAAGCGGCCGATGGCTGATATCTTGCCGTTCTCCGCGACGATCGTGTCGCCATCCAGGATCGGTTTCTCCAGGGCGCCCGACAGCATCAGGCCGATATTGCGGATCACGAGCTTCGAAGGCCCGGTCGCCTGGGGTGCGTCATGCGCCATGGAAAGGCTCCTTATTCCTAACTGCAACGCTCGCGATCTTGGGCAGCCTTGACCAAAGGATCAAGCCGGATTATTCATTTGTATACGAACGATCGTATACGAATGATGCATAGCTGACAATCGCCTGCGCGCCGGCAAGGGAAGGGTGAGATGAGCAATTTCAACCAGGAAAGCGTCCTCAGCGTCCATCACTGGACCGACACGCTGTTCAGCTTCAAGACCACCCGCAGCCCGACCTTCCGCTTCCGCAACGGCGAGTTCACCATGATCGGGCTCAGGGTCGGCGAGAAGCCGCTGCTGCGGGCCTATAGCGTCGCCAGCGCCAATTACGAGGACACGCTTGAATTCTTCTCGATCAAGGTGCCGGACGGCCCGCTGACCTCGCGCCTCCAGCACCTGAAGGAAGGCGACGAGATCATCGTCAGCCGCAAGGCGACCGGCACGCTCGTGATCGACAATCTGGAAGAGGGTCGCAATCTCTACCTCGTCGGCACCGGCACCGGGCTCGCACCCTTCCTGAGCGTGATCAAGGATCCCGAGACCTATGAGCGATTCGAGAAGGTCGTGCTGTTGCATGGCTGCCGGCACGTAAGGGAGCTGGCCTATGGCGAGATGATCACCGAGCAGCTGCCGAATGACGAACTGCTCGGCGACTACATCCGCAACCAGCTGATCTACTACCCGACCGTCACCCGCGATCCCTTCCGCAACCGTGGCCGCATCACTGACCTCATCACCTCGGGCAAGCTGTTCAGCGACATCGGCCTGCCGCCGCTCGAAGCGGCCCACGACCGCGTGATGATCTGCGGCAGTCCGGCGCTGGTCGCCGACACCCGCGTGCTGCTGACCGAGCGCGGCTTCATTGAGGGCAATCACGGCGAGCCGGCGCAATTCGTGGTCGAAAAGGCCTTTGCCGAGCGCTAAACGGGTTTCAGCCGCGCAATAAAGCCGCATTTTCGCCGCTCGGCGCCCGTTGCGGCGCCGATTCGGCAGGCGATACTATAGGGATGCCGAATCAGCGGAGTTCCCAAATGGTTGCGGACAGCGACAGCAACATCGCCTGGCAACGGGTTCAGTTGAAGAAGAATCGCGCCGAGTTGAAGGCGCTCGAGACCGCGCGCTTTACGATGGGCGAGATCGCGTCAACCAAGCGCAACGGACAGAGCCAGAAGGCGATCGCGGAGCTCAAGCGCAAGATCGCGCAATTCGAACGCACGATCGCCGACTATGAGAAGCGTACGCGCCGCCCGCTCGCGACCGACCTGCAAAGCCTCAGCAACGGGAGCTGGAGCCATTGGGGCGCCTATACCAGCCAGCGCAAATCGGGGCCACGGTCGCCGGGGCGCGGCTGATCGCCTTCTTTTGATCGACGTTCCGGCACTTGCGCCGGCGATTGCGCGCACCATGTGGTGAGGCGCTCCATCAACAAGGGCGGTGACCCATGACACCGCGCATCGATTTCACCAGCGACGCCTTCTTTCGCGACCCGCCCAAGGCGATCGCGTCGTTGCGCGCCTCCGGGCCCGTGGTCGCGACCCGCTTTCCTCTCATCGGCGATGTCTGGATCACCACCACCCACGATGCGACGGCGGAGGTGCTGAAGGACGGCGTGACGTTCACGCTGCGCAAGGAGGACGGCAAGGTCGCAGGCCTGCGCTGGTGGATGCCGAAACTCGTCACGACCATCGCCAACAATATGCTGACGATGGACGAGCCGGATCACAAGCGGCTGCGCAGCATCGTCGACGAGGCCTTCCGCCGCCGCGCGATCGTCGCGATGGAGCCGCGGATCCGCGCCATCGCGGATGATCTCGCGGACGGACTGTTCGCGACAGGAAGTCCGGCCGATCTCGTTCAGCGCTACGCGCGCATCCTGCCGCTGTCGGTGATCTCCGAACTGCTCGGCCTGCCGATGGCCGATCGACCCCGATTCATCGCCTGGGCGAATGCGATGTCCTCGCTGACGAACGTCGTCAGCTTCTTCCGCCTGATGTTCGCGTTCCGCAAGATGCGCGCCTATCTCGAAGAGCAATTGCGGATTGCCCGCGCGCAGGGCGGCGAGGGCCTGATTGCCGAACTGGTCCAGGTCGAGCGGGAAGGCGGCCGCATTTCGCCGGACGAGATGGTATCGATGGTGTTCCTGTTGCTGGCCGCGGGCTCGGAAACCACGACGCATCTCATCAGCGGCTCGGTCTATGAGCTCCTCAAAAATCCCGGCTTGCGCGATTGGCTGGAAGAGGATTGGTCTCGCGCCGGCCTTGCCGTCGAGGAATTCCTGCGCTTCGTCTCGCCGGTGCAATTCTCCAAGCCGCGCTATGTGCGGCGGGATCTCGAGCTCGAGGGCGTGCGTCTGAAAAAGGGCGATCGCGTCATGGTCATGCTTGCCGCGGCCAACATGGATCCCGCTATTCACGATCATGCGGAGCAGCTCGATCTCGAACGCAAGCCCAATCGGCACATCTCCTTCGGCACGGGAATCCATTTCTGTCTCGGCCACCAACTCGCGCGCATTGAGGCGGCCTGCGCGCTAGAGGCCTTGTTCACGCGCTGGCCGCGGCTTGGCCTCGCCGTCGATTCGTCGCAGGTAAATTGGCGCAAACGGCCGGGTCTTCGTGCGATCGCGAAACTGCCTGTCGTCGCAGACGCCGGTGGGAACCGCGGGGCAGGAAATCGCACGGCCAAGGCCGAACAATTGCTCGCGAACTGAGTCACGTGAGCGATTCGAGAACCATGCAGCTATGATCCCGATGCGCGATCCGCGAAACAATATCCGACGCGCGGGCGTTAACTTCGTGCGGAGCAGCAACTATGGAGCAATCCATGCCCAGCGGAGGCAAGACGCATATTGGAACCGGTGCGCATGGCAAGGGCGCGGGGAACGGCGCGCTCACCGAAATTCCGAAAGACAAGATCGGCGACAACATGATCCTGTCGAACCGCGACAAGGCGCAGCATTCCGACATCAGGGGCATGGACGGAAAATATATCCAGACCGAACAGTACCAGGATCACTCGGCCAACCGACTCGTGGAGGATGAGGACGAGGGTTAGAGGGTTTACGAGCCGGTCAGCTTCTTCGAGCCGACGAGGTCGCGTTCCCAGCCGAACACGGACCGGCCGTCGAGTTCCGGTGAAGCCGCGCGCTCGGTCGCGATGAAGGCCTCGACCGATGGACCGCGCGTGGTTCGTTCCAGCCGCCGTGCCTGGTCGTCGAGGCGCTTGATCGCCTGCATTTCCTCCTCGCGCCCGAGCTTTGCGTTTGCGATCGCGCCTTTGAGCACACGAATCGTCTCGTCATAGACCTTGATCGGCACGGGGTAGGGGTGGCGGTCCTTGCCGCCATGGGCGAGCGAGAAGCGCGCGGGATCCTTGAAGCGATAGGGCGCGCCGTGCACGACTTCGGCGACCATCGCGAGCGAGCGCACGGTGCGCGCGCCGACGCCGGGCGTCAGCAACAGCTCCGGAAAATCGACAGGACCGCGCTCGGCGACCGCAGCCAGCGTGCCGTGCAGGCGCCGCGCGAAGACATCCTTCGGCCGCACGTCGTGATGCGCGGGCATGATGAGGTGCGGCAGCACGGCTTGCGCGGGTTCGAGGCCGCTCAGACGTTCGAATTCGGACACGATGCGATCGGGGCCGAGACCCGCGAGCAGCTCGAGCTGCGCCGAGCGCGAGACGTCGGCGCGGTGGTCGGTGAGGTTCACAATCTCACCCTGTGCAGGGCCATCGATCGCGCTGTGCGGCGCATCGACAAAGCTGTTCAGCGCCTCGGAGTGCCAGTGATAGCGGCGCGCCTGTCGCTTCTCGCCGTTCATGCCCTGCTGCACGACCGTCCATTTGCCGTCGGCGGTGACGAAGAAGCCATGCAGATAGAGGTCAAAGCCGTCCTGTACCGCGGCGCTGTCGACCTTCGCAACGAGGCGGCTCGCTCGCGTCAGCCTGGCGCCGTCGAAGCCGACGCGATCACCGAGGGCCAGGAGCTCATCCGGCGTCTTGCGCGAGTGCTGGCCGCGCCCGCCGCAGACGTAGATGCCGAGCTCGTTCTGGAGCGGAGTCAGCCCGCGCTTCAGCGCGCCGATTACGGAGGTGGTGATGCCGGAAGAGTGCCAGTCCATGCCCATCACGGCGCCGAACGACTGGAACCAGAAGGGATGCGACAGCCGCTGCATGAATTCGTCGCGGCCGTAATGATGGACGATCGCTTGCGTGACGATCGCGCCCAGCGAAGCCATGCGGCTTGCGAGCCACGGCGGAACCCGCCCGGTGTGGAGAGGGAGATCGGCGCTGCCGGTGCGTCGGGTCATGGCCATTGATAGCCGGATTCTGCCTCGGTTGCACGACGGGAAATGCTGCGTTGCATCCAAACGGGGGAGCGAAGCGCAGCGTTGGGCGTTGAGCGCCAGGTCGCAAGCGGTTTTCCGGAGGCAGGATGGAGATACAACCGATCATCGCAAGGGTCGATGAACTCTTCGGGTGGGTTCCGCCCTGGTTCATCGGCCTCGGCATCATTGCGTGTGCGATGCTGGCGGCGTTGTTCCTGTATCGGATTGCGGCGCAGCTCCTGCGGCGCGCCTTTGCAAGCCGCTTTGCTCTCGTCAATCCGTTCCTCGACCGCACCGCAGGGCCGACGCAGCTTGCGCTCTGTCTCCTGGCTGTCGCCCTCGTCCTGCCATGGGCGCCGCTCGGTGACGAGACGCGTCTGGACCTCAGGCATCTCTTCGTTGTGGCGGTGATCGCGCTGATCGGCTGGATTTCGATCCGGGCGGTCGACATGACGGCGGCGCGCTATTTGCAAAATTTCCGCGACGTCACCGAGAATTTCATCGCGCGCAAGCATGTCACGCAGGTGCGGGTGTTCAAGCGGGTGATCGACACGCTCATCATCATGATCACCATCTCCACGGCACTGATGACGTTCGACTCGGTCAAGCAATATGGGCTCAGCCTGTTCGCCTCCGCCGGCGCTGCCGGGATCATCGTCGGTCTTGCCGCACGCCCGCTGCTCAGCAATCTGATCGCGGGCCTGCAGATTGCGATCACTCAGCCGATCCGCATCGAAGACGCGGTGATCATCGAGAACGAATGGGGCTGGGTCGAGGACATCGCCTCGACCTATGTGGTGGTGCGGTTGTGGGACTGGCGGCGCATGGTGGTGCCGTTGTCCTACTTCATCGAAAAGCCGTTCCAGAATTGGACGCGCGACGCGGCCTCCCTGATCGGCGCCATCGCGCTTCATGTCGATTACCGGGCCGACGTGCCGCGCATCCGCCGCAGGCTGGAGGAGGCGGTCAAGGAGTCGAAGCTGTGGGACGGCGCCGTGGTCAATCTCCAGGTGATCGATGCCGATTCCCGCACCATCCAGCTTCGCGCGCTGGTCAGCGCCAGGAATGCGCCGCAGTCCTGGGATCTGCGCTGCGAGATCCGGGAGAAGCTCGTGGCCTTCATTCGCGATGAGTTGCCCGAAGCGCTGCCACGCGAACGCGCGATCCTGATGCCGACCGGAGATGACGATGCGGAGTTCGTTCGGCGCGTCGTCGCGCCGGAGAAAATGCGGGCGAGCGCGCACAACTAGCCGTGGACTCGCGCCTGCCAGGGCGTGCTCCCTCTGGATATCGTTCATGATCGGCTCACCCAGCATCTTCCAGCGTTCCTTGGGACGAACGTCCGTGCGGGCCGCCTGCGCCCGCGCGCTGTCACCCATCGTTTTTGTTGACGAGACCTGATCTTTTGTACGATAGTACAAATCACATGGCACGCAAGTCCACCAGCAAAGAGACGGCCCGCAAGCCGAACATGCGCGAGGCGATCCTCGCCGCGGCGGAAGATTTGTTCGCGACCAACGGCTTCAACGCCGTGTCGGTGCGCGATATCGCGCAGGCCGCCGGGGCCAACCCCGGCAGCGTCACCTATCACTTCAAGACCAAGGACGGTCTGCTGCTCGAGATCTATCGCCGCCATTGCGGACCGATGAATCTCCGCCGGTCCGAGCTGCTAGCCGCCGCCAAGCGCGTGCGCGATCTCCAGGACCGGCTGGAGGCGATCGTGCGGGCCTATATCGTGCCGGCCTTCACCTCGGGGAGCGATCTTGCCGGCGGCGGGGCGCGGTTCACGCGGCTGCGCGCCGTGATGTCGGCCGAGGGCAACGAGGTGGCGCGGCGCATCATCGCGCAGACCTTCGACGACACCAGCCACGCCTTCATCGACGCGATCCATGAGAGCCTGCCGCAGGTGCCGCGCACCGAGATCGTCTGGCGCAGCCATTTCCTGCTCGGTGCCCTCTATTACTCGCTGGTGACGCCGGAGCGCGTCTCGCGCCTGTCGCGCGGCGAGGCCGACGGCAGCGATGCGGCCGCCGCGATCGAGCAGCTCGTTCGGGCGACAGTGGCCTCGTTCCAGGCGCCGGCGCTCGACCAGGCCGCGCCGGCACGTCGGCGCTTAGCGGCCGACAGCAAGACGTGAACCGGTCGCCAGCGACGCGAAGAGCGAAAGGCCCGTCGTTGGGCGAGCGCGGACACGAGCTCCTTGTCGACAATCCCGCGTGCCTGTTCAAGTTGACCTGTAGACATCAGATGTACACGCCGACCATTCCGCCGCCCGATCCAAACACGCGCACGCCGAAATTCAAGTTGCCGCCGCTCGCCTGCGACGCGCACTGCCACATCTTCGGCCCGGGCTCGAAATATCCGTACGCGCCGGACCGCTCCTACACGCCGCCCGACGCGCCGCTGGAGGATTTCAAGGCGTTGCACGCCAAGCTCGGCGTCGGGCGCGCCGTCATCGTCAATGCCAGCGTGCACGGCACCGACAACACCGTTGCGCTCGATGCGATCGCGCAGAGCAACGGTGCCTATCGCGCCGTGGCCAATATCGATGACACCATCACCGAGCGGGGCCTGCGTGCGTTGCACGAAGGCGGTTTCCGCGGCTGTCGCTTCAATTTCGTCCGCCATCTCGGCGGCGTCCCGGACAAGGGCGTGTTCGACCGGGTGATCGCGATGGTCGCGCCGCTCGGTTGGCATATCGACCTGCATTTCGATGCGATCGACCTGCCGGACTATGCCGACATGCTGGCGAGGCTTCCGGTGCGCTACACCATCGATCACATGGGACGGGTGAAGGCGTCCGAGGGGCTCGACCAGCTTCCGTTCAGGATCCTTATCGACCTGATGCGGCGCGACGAGAAATGCTGGGTCAAGATCTGCGGCTCCGAGCGCGTGTCGTCGGCGGGCCCGCCCTTCGCCGATGCCGTGCCGTTCGCACGCAGGATCGTCGAGACCGCGGCCGACCGCGTCATCTGGGGCACGGATTGGCCGCATCCCAACGTCAAGGTGATGCCGAATGACGGCGACCTCGTCGACTTGATTCCGCTGTTCGCGCCTGAGGCGGCGTTCCAGCAGAAGATTTTGGTCAGCAATCCGGCCCGCCTGTTCGAGTTCGGAGAATGACGGCGCTCTCGACAAGCCGTGCAGCCGCGCCTGGTGGAAGGAGCTCTGGGTCCAGGTTCTCCTCGCCATGGCGGCCGACGGCGAGGCCGTGCCGGCCGCAGGGTCGTGATGAATTGGCTGCTTGCGCTGCGCAGGGAGCAAGTCAAGCTCTTGAAGAGATGAAAGGGGAGTTTGTCTCATGAAGACAGGTCTTGTGATTACCGCGCATCCCGGCGACTTCGTCTGGCGCGCGGGCGGCGCCATCGCGCTGCATGCCAGGAAAGGCTACCGGATGAAGATCGTCTGCATGTCCTTCGGTGAGCGCGGCGAGAGTCAGTTCGCCTGGAAGGAGAAGGGCGCGACGCTGGAATCGGTAAAAGCCGGCCGCAAGGACGAGGCCGAACGCGCCGCCAAACTCCTTGGCGCCGAGATCGAGTTCTTCGACTGCGGCGACTATCCGCTGAGGCTGAACGAGGCGCATTTCGACCGCATGGTCGACATCTACCGCGAGCTCAGCCCGAGCTTCGTGCTGACCCATGCGCTGGAGGATCCCTATAATTTCGACCACCCGAATGCGGCGCATTTCGCGCAGGAGACCCGCATCGTCGCGCAGGCCATGGGCCACAAGCCCGGCGCGCAGTACAAATATGCCGCACCGCCGGTGTTCCTGTTCGAGCCGCATCAGCCCGAGATGTGCAATTTCAGGCCGAACTTGATTCTTAAGATCGACGAGGTCTGGAAGGAGAAGTACGAGGCGTTCCAGATTCTCGCCGCGCAAAAGCATCTCTGGGGCTATTACGAGCGCGTCGCGCTCAACCGCGGCATCCAGGGCAGCCGCAACACCGGCGTGCCCATGACCTATGGCGAGGCTTATCAGCGCCTGTTCCCGACGGTCGAGGAGGTCTTGGCATGAAGCCGGTCGTTGTCCGCAACATCAAGCGCGCCGACCCCGCCGGCATGGCGGTCTATGGCGTCTCCACGGTGCACGAGGCGATTGGCCGCCTCGGACTGATGAAGCCCTATATGCGGCCGATCTGGCCCGGCGCGCAGATCGCCGGCCCAGCGGTCACCGTATTGGCGCAGCCCGGCGACAACTGGATGATCCATGTCGCTGTCGAGCAGTGCAGGCGGGGTGACATCCTCGTCGTCGGCTGCACCACGGATAACACCGACGGCATGTTCGGCGACCTGCTCGCCACCTCGCTTCACGCGCGCGGCGTGCAGGGGCTCGTCATCGATGCCGGCTGCCGCGACGTCAAGGCGCTGCACGAAATGAATTTCCCGGTATGGTCGCGCGCCATCTCGGCCAAGGGAACGGTCAAGGCGACGCTCGGCTCGGTCAACATTCCCGTGGTCTGCGCCGGCGTCAATGTCGAACCCGGCGATATCGTGGTCGCCGACGACGACGGCGTCGTGGTGGTGCCGAAGCGGCTCGCGGCCGAGGTCGCCGAGAAGGCCAGGAAGCGCAATGCGGACGAGAGCGGCAAGCGCAACCGCCTCGCCTCGGGCGAGCTCGGCCTCGACATGTACAACATGCGCGAGGACCTGGCGAAGGCCGGGCTCGTCTATCTCGACAATCCCGAGGACGTCTGAGCAGACGGGAAGCGGAGCGGGCTGATGGATCGTCTCAAGCTGCGGACCGTGCTCGGCAGTCATCCGCATGTGCAGGCCTTGAAGAGCGGCGAGCTCCGCTCCGACCGCTTCGATCTCGACTTCATCGAGTACGCGCCGACCAATACGGCGTTCAAGCCGATGGTGCGGGAGCAGGCTTTCGACGTCTGCGAGATGGCGATCGCCACCTATCTGATGGCGAAAGCCCACGGCAAGCCGCTGGTGCTGTTGCCGGCGACCATGCTCGGCCGCTTCCAGCATGCTTACGCGTTGTACAATCCCGAGCGCGGCACGCTCGGCCCGTCAGACCTCGAAGGCAAGCGCGTTGGAATCCGATCGTTCACCACCACGACCGGCGCCTGGATCAGGGGCATTTTGGCCAACGACTACGGCGTGGACCTCCACAACATAAAGTGGATCACCTTCGAGGACCCCCACGTGGCCGAATATGTCGACACCACCGAGCGCGCGCCGAAGGACAAGACGATCCTGCAAATGCTGCTCGATGGCGAGCTCGACGCCGTGCTCGGCGAGGCCTCGAACGATCCGCGCCTCAAGCCGCTGTTCCCCGATCCGGCCGCGGAGGCCGCGACTTGGTACGCGCGGCGTGGTGTGGTCCCGGTCAATCATCTCGTGGTCGTGACCGAGGCTTTGGCAAGATCGCGCCCTGATGTCGTCTCGGGCGTGTACGATCTCCTGAAAGCAGCCAAGGCGAAGGCAGGCGTGGCCGGGTCGCCCGATCTCCTGCCGTTCGGGGTCGAGGCCAACCGAAAGGCGTTGGAGTTGATCATCGACTATGCGTATCAGCAGGCCCTGATCCCGCGCCGCTTTGCGGTCGAGGAGCTCTTTGACGATTCAACGCGAAGGATGAACTGATGTTGGACGATCCCAGGCGGTGGCAGATAGGACTGGTCGGCTATGGCGAGGTCGGCAAGATCCTTGCGGAAGACTTGCGTCAGCAGGACATCAAGGTCGCAGCCTTCGACCTCAAGCTCGGGAACGGGCAGGGCGTGGCCTTGCGCGATCACACCACGAAGCATGGTGTCAAGCTGGCCGCCTCGCACGCCGATCTGACGGCAAGATGCGACCTCATCGTCTCGGCCGTGACCGCGAGCCAGGCTGTGTCGGTGGCGCAGGCCTGCGCCGCGGCGATCAACCAGCGCCGCTGGTTTCTCGACTTCAACTCGGCCTCGCCGGGCGCCAAGCAGCGCGCCGCGAAGCTGATCGATGACGCCGGTGGACGTTATGTCGAGGGCGCGGTGATGACCTCGGTGCCGCCTTTTCGCATCAAGGTGCCGCTGCTGCTCGGCGGCCCCGGTGCACGCGAGCTCGAGCCGCTCCTCAATTCGATCGGCTTTGCCGCCAAGATCGCGAGCGACAAGCTCGGCGTCTCCTCGGCGGTGAAGATGTGCCGGAGCATCATGATCAAGGGCCTGGAAGCCATGGTGATCGAGAGCTTTACCACCGCGCGCGCCTATGGCGTCGAGGATGCGGTGCTGGCTTCGCTCGCGGAGACCTTTCCCGGGATCGCCTGGGAGAAGCAGGGCGCCTATTTCTTCCAGCGCGTGATCGAGCACGGCCGCCGCCGCGCCGAGGAAGTGCGCGAGGTCGCCGAGACCGTACGCGAGGCGGGGCTGACACCGTGGTCGGCGCAAGGTACCGCCGAGCGGCAGGCCTGGGTCGCCGATCTCGCCGACGAGGGGCTGTTCGGCACAAAGGGCACCAAAGAGTTTGCCCGCAGCGCCGATTGGCGCACCGAGGCCGACCGGATCCTGGCGAAGATCAAGCGTGAGGGATGACGGCGCGCGGCTTGCCGCGGTCTGACGGCGGAAACAGAACGGCCTGACGCAGTTCGAACACCGGCCTTCCGTTCTTGAAGCCCATCGTGATATCGGGCAGCTCGGCAATGGCAAAACGGCTGTCGCGCGTATCGAGCACGACGAAGTCGGCGGGATTGCCGACCTTGATGCCATAGTTCTTCAAGTTCATCAGCCGGGCCGGCAGTTCGGTGACGAGGTCGAGGCAGGTGTCGAACTCGCCAACTGGTGCATGCGCGACGTTGGCGTAGAAATTCGCCATCCGCAGCAGCGAGGCATCCCCGAAGGGCGTGAAGGGATTGAGCACGTTGTTGGTCGCGACCGAGCACAGCACGCCGCTCGCGACGAGCTTGTGGGCGACCGTGATCCCGCGAGGCACGTTGTGGGTGGCGTCGCGGCCCATCAGATAGAGATCGGTTGCGGGCAGCACCGTGACCGCGACACCGGTTTTTGCCAGACGCTCGACCACCGGTTTCAGGCGCACCGGCGGCAGCGCAGACAGCTTGGTGGCATGGCCGATTGCGACGCGTCCCTGATAGCCGCGTTGCTCGGTCTGCCGGCACACTTCATCGAGATGCGACCAGGCTGTATCCAGGTCGAAGTCGAGGTGGAGATCGACATCGACGTCGAACTCCTGCGCGAGGTCGAAGATGCGCGCGAGATGCGCGGTCGGATCGGTGTCGGTATAGGGGCAGCCACCGATCACCTCGCCGCCGTCGCGCAGCGCCTGGATCAGTAGCTCCTCGGCGCCGGGATCATTGGTCAGCCCCTCCTGCGGAAAGACGCACAGCGAGAGATCTAGTGCCCAGGCATAGTCGTGCTTCAGTGCCTTGACCGCCTCGAAGCTGCGCAGGCCGATCCGCGGATCGATCTCGACATGGGTGCGCATCCGCGTCGTGCCATGCACGATCGCGCGCTCCAGAGCCCTGGCGCCGCGGGCATAGACGTCCTCGACCGTGAAATCGCGCTTCATCGCCGAGACCGCGCGGATGGCGTCGCTGAGAGTGCCGTGCTCGTGCCCGCAGCGGCCGAGCAGGCAGGACTTGTCGAGATGGATGTGGCTATCCACGAAGCCGGGCAGTACGAGCCGCCCTTCGAGGTCGATCTCGACGGCTTCGGCCTGAAGGCACGGCTCGATCGCGGCGATCTTGCCTTGGGAGATGCCGATATCCGCAGCAGCTGTCGCGCCGCGCATCAGCGCGTTGCGAAAGATCAGGTCGAGGGTCCGCGTCGTCATGGCACCAGCACTTTGCGGCGTGAGCGTACAGGAATGTGCCATGCGGGGCGCCACCAGAATTCCGGCAGTCTAGCGAGGGAAATGTTCAAAAAATATGCATGCGTTCGAGCAGACCGGCGGTAGTATCCCGCATCTTTCGGAGAAGCCGCTATGTCCGTTGCCGCAAAAGCCCCAAGCAAGACCATGTCCGACGCCGAGATCGTCGAAGCCTATCTGACGGCCTCGATGATTCCCGATCCGGAGGCCGCGGCGGTCTACATGGCACCCGGCACGGTGATCACCTTCACCGGCGGGCGCGAGTTCGATCATCCGCGCGGGCCGGTCGGCTTCAACGCCAAGCGCTATCGCTGGGTCAAGAAGAAGATGGAGCGGTTCGACGTCTGCCCCGGCGAGGGCGAGACCGTGGTCTACAGCGTCGGCACGCTCTACGGCGAATGGCACGATGGCACGTCCTTCGAGGGCAACCGCTATGTCGATCGTTTCGTGGTGAAGGGCGGCAAGATCACCAAGATGGACGTCTGGAACGACAGCGCCGAGCGGATCCTGGTTCAGCGCGGCATCGACGCGTAGGGCGCGGTGGGAGGGGGGATTGAGGGGAAGCCTCCGCAAGTCCGGCCGTCCCCCTGTTTCCACGGAGACGATCCGTCATTCCGGATTGTACGACTATGGCATATTGCGAGTGATTTGCCCGACGCGTCAAGTTATTTCGTAAAATCCGCAAACGTCATCCGACAGCCGCTCTTGCCTTTGCATGGGGTTGTTTTTCGATTTTTGATGAAAGGCCAACCAGCCCGGTCCCGCGGCCCTTCTGCGGGCGAGGTGAGGACCGGCTCAGCCCTGGCGGCGCAGGAAGCCGGTGATGGTGACTTTCTCCCAGATGCCGGCCGCGGCAAACGGATCGGCGCGGTTGAAGGCCTCGACCTCGGCCCGTCCCGGCGCTTCGATCAAGAACAGGCTGCCGATCATCTTCTCGCCGTCGTCGGAGACGAGCGGACCGGACATCACGATCTTGACGCTGAAGCGTGAGCTGTCCGACAGGAAAGCCTTGTGCGCGTCGTAATTGGCGAGCCGGGTCGGCAGGGCGCCGCCGCGGTCGATGGCGTGGATGGCAAACAGCATGATGTCTCCGGACGATATGTTGGGGACGGCCGTATTGAACGGCCGTCCCGATTTTCGAAAGAGCGAGCTTGCTTTGCGCCGAGCTTTTGCGCCTCTTCCCAGGTCGGGCACGCGCGCTGCTCGAGCGGCACGTCGAAAGGCCCGAAATTGTCCTTGGTGATGACGGTGGGTTTCAGCACGACCTCGGCGGTGTCATTCTTGTTGCCCGTTGGCGCCTCAGGCGGCGCGTCCCTGTCGTTCGATATCCTGCACCAGCCGCTGCCCCGATCGTGCGAGCAGCTCCTTCTTGGTCTCCAGCCCGTCAACCAGCAGACGGCCATTCCATTTCTTCCAGACGCCACCGATCATGACGGCCTCGATATTGGTGAGGCTCGTCTGCATCACCGCGGTGGCGACGGGATCGTGCACCGGGACGAGGTTGAGATCGGAGGTATCGATGATAACGAGATCGGCGAGTTTGCCGGGCGTCAGTGAGCCGATCTGGCCGTCGCGGCCGAGCATGCGGGCGCCCTCCAGCGTGATCCAGCGCAGCGCTTCGCGCACCGGGATCGTCGTCGTCGCCGGAATGGTGCCGTGGTTCTTGCGGGATTCTGCGTTGTCGAGCGCCCGCTGCATCGACAGCGCGACGCGCGCGGCGGAGAAGAGATCGCCGGCCAGCACGGATTCGAGGTCGATTCCGATCGAGGGGCGGACGCCGCGCTTCAGGAGTCGTCCCGTGATCGGAAAGCCGTGGCCCTGGATCATCTCGTTCTCGGGCGTCACCGAGAAGGAGACGCCGAGATCGACGAGGCGTGCCAGAAGATCATCGGGCAGGTCGTTGCCGTGGACGATATTGACGTTGGGTCCGGCGAGACCAGCCTCGATCAGCTTCTCCCAGCCACCCGGCGTCTTGGCCGGACCGCCGCCCTGGTGCATCGATGCGATCAGTTTGAGCTCCTGCGCCAGGCGGAAATCATGCATGGCGACGTCGAGCGTTGAATAGTGCGGGCCTAGAATGGCCAGTCCGAGCGTGACGAGGCCGTCGCGATCGGCGAGGGGCCCCGCCAGCAACCGCTCGACCTCACGGCGGGGATGCGGGATCTCAGAGAAATGCGGTTCGCCCGGTTTGGGCTCCGGCTTTGGCGAGCCGTGGAAGAAAGCGGCGCGGATGCCGCTCTCGATCAGGCCGCGCACGGCAGCGTCGGTATGGCCGGGCGTCGGATTGTTGTGGCACCAGTCGACCAGTGTGGTGGTGCCCTGATTGATCTGGTTGAGCGCGCCGACGAGGGTCGCGATGTAGATGTCGTCTGGGCGGAACACTGTCGCCAGCCCGGCATGCATGCGGCGGAAATATTCGAGCAGCGTCCAGTTGGCGGCAAACCCGCGCAAGGCCGTCTGCCAAGTGTGCATATGCGCGTTGATCAGCCCGGGGATGACGATGCGACCGGTGCCGTCGACGATCTCTGTTTCGGCTGTGCGGCTGCCGAGGTCGATCTTCGGGCGCACCTCGACGATCCGGTTGTCTTCGATCAGCACATCGCCCGTGCGCAGATCGCCGATCGCATCGTCCATGCTGATGATGGTTGCGGATCTGATGAGCGTGCGCCGCATCGCCTCAGGCCGCCGCTTGGGTTGCGGCCGGCGGCTCTCCGGCCCAGGCCCGCGCGATCAGATCTCGAATGGCATTGCGCTCGAGGGGGCGCGGATTCCAGTAGGCGTTGGTGACTGCGAGATCGGCCGCCTTGTCGATACCACCCTCGGCCATGCCGATGTCGCGCAGCGCCAGCTTTGCATGCAGCCGCTTCGCGAGATCGTACAGCCCCCGCGCTGCATCGGCCGCGC
This sequence comes from Bradyrhizobium sp. CB82, assembly GCF_029714405.1. Taxonomy (NCBI): domain Bacteria; kingdom Pseudomonadati; phylum Pseudomonadota; class Alphaproteobacteria; order Hyphomicrobiales; family Nitrobacteraceae; genus Bradyrhizobium; species Bradyrhizobium sp. CB82. Next base: position 4,131,979 of record NZ_CP121650.1, read on the forward strand.
CGATTGCGCGCGAAATGCGCATCATCGCGTCGGGCACGGCGGGCGCGTTGTAGGCCAGCGCATGCGGCAGCACGATGGTGTGGGTCTCGGCGTGCGGCAGGTCGAACGTGCCGCCGAGCGTGTGGCAGAGCTTGTGATGCAAGGCCATGCCGACCGTGCCGAGGCAGACGCCGCAGAGCCAGGCGCCGTAGAGCGCCTCGGTCCGCGCTTCGCGGTCGTCGCTCTTCGCGGCAATGGCGGGCAGGGCACGCGCGAGGGCACGGATGCCTTCTTCCGCCATCAGCGTGGTCACGGGATTGGCGTCGCGCGCGTAAAGCGCTTCGACCGCATGCGCGATCGCATTGATGCCCGAGGTCGCTGTCAGGCCGACCGGCAGCGTCAAGGTCAGGTCGACATCGTAGATCACGGTCTCCGGCAGTACGGCCGCATCGCGCACCGTGGTCTTGAGACCATTCTCGGTCTGGCCGACGATCGGCGTCATCTCCGAGCCGGCATAGGTGGTGGGTATGCAGAGCTGGTTGACGCCGGTGCGTAAAGCCAACGCCTTGCCAAGGCCCGTGGTCGATCCGCCGCCGAGCGAGACGACGCAGTCGGCCTCGCAAGCCTTCATCGCCGCGAGCGCCTGCGCGGTGACTTCGACCGGGGTGTGCATGGTGGCGCCGGCAAACAGGCCCGCATAGAGCGGGCCGAGTGCCGCGCCGAGGTTCCTGCCTTGCGCCTCCTGCTGCGACGTCGTCAGCACCAGCGCGCGCTTGCCGCCGAGCCGCTCGACCTCGGCCTTGGCCGCCGCAAGCGTTCCGCTGCCGAACACGACGCGGCAGGGGAGGTTTTCAAAGGTGAACGAACCGATCATGCGGCGTCTCTTTGATGGGATAATCGACCTAAAAGCGGCCGGTGCGCAAGTCGCCAAGCGCCTCGCGCACGCGCAGGTGCTCCGGATGGGTCGCATAGGGGCAAGCGCGGTCTGGTCGGCGAATTCGGAGAACAGCACGACGTTGCAGGCGTAGTCGACATCACTGACGTCGAGGCCGACCCCGAGATGGGCGAGGCCGTCGATCCGGCCCCTCAGGCCCTCGAACAGGCCGATGACCGCCGCTCGCTGTCCGATCACGGCCTGTCATATGCGACCGCGATTCCGCTCATGGTGCTGTCGAGGCAGGGAACTTCGGTGCGTCAGGGCATGCTCGCCGACGAATTGGGGATCGAGGGACCTTCCCTGGTGCGGCTGATCGATCTGCTCGAGATCGAGGGTCTGGTAGAACGCCGCGAGGATCGGGCCGACCGGCGTGCCAAAACGCTACACCTCACAGCAATTGGTAAAGCCAAGGTCGAGGAAACCAACCGCGTCCTGCGCCGGGTGCGGGCGAGACTGCTCAAGGATATCGGAGCCGAGGAACTTGCGATAACCTTCACGACGCTCCAGCGCATCGAACAGCGCGCCAGCCGCCTGCATGACGCGAAGACTGGTTCAGAGTCGAAATAATCATGCGTGTTGATGAGCCGTTCCTTGTCCGCCACGCGGACCTAATCTTTGCTTTGAAGACGTTTGCCGCGTCGATGCTGGCGCTCGTCATCGCGCTATGGATGGACCTGCCGCGGCCCTATTGGGCGATGGCAACCGTCTACATCACCTCGCAGCCGCTCGCCGGCGCCACCAGCTCGAAGGCGTTCTTCCGCGTGATAGGAACGCTGGTCGGAGCCACGGCGACGGTGGCCATAGTACCCAATCTCGTCGACGCGCCGGAACTGCTCTGTCTCGCAATCGCATTGTGGGTCGGTCTTTGTCTTTATGTCTCGCTGCTCGACGGCACGCCGCGCAGCTATCTCTTCATGCTGGCCGGCTACACGGTTGCGCTGATCGGCTTTCCCTCCGTCTCCGACCCCGGAAACATCTTTGACACCGCGCTTTCGCGCATGGAGGAGATCTCGCTCGGCATCATCTGTGCGAGCCTCGTCTCGACCGTCGTGTTTCCCCGCAGCGTCGCGCCGGCCGTCGCCGCGCGCGTCGACAACTGGCTCCGGGACGCGCGCCGCCTCAGCCACGACACACTGCTCGGTCGCGGCACCGACGAAGCACGCCGCACGCTCCGGCTGCGCCTTGCCACCGACATCGTCGAGATCGATACGCTCGCGGTCCATCTCGGCTATGACCGCCTGGCGGACGCCGAGGCCGTCACAGGCCTGCGTGAAATCCGGTTGCGGATGCTGATGCTCTTGCCGGTGATCGCCTCGATCGAGGATCGGCTGGCCGCGCTTGGCGAACGGGGTCTCCAGGCGCAGCCCGAACTGAACCGCCTTCTTGGGGATCTCGGCACATGGGTGTTGGAGGACTCGCGGCGGCCGGCCGGGCCGATCCGCGCCACGATCGAGGCGCGGCAGGCGGCGCTGGACGGCAACGCCTCCTGGGAGCGGATCATAACGACCAGCCTCCTGTCGCGATTGCGCGAGCTTGTCGATCTCTCCCGTGACTGCCGCGCGTTGAGCGAGGCGATCGCCGCGGGCCGCAGGATTTCGACGGTCGATCTCGTCTTCCGTCCCGAGGCTGATGCTGCGGCCGTGCGTCATCGCGACCGCGGCCTGGCGCTGTGGTCGGCGGCCGGTGCCGTCATCGCCATCCTGATCTGTTGCGCCTTCTGGATCGGGACCGGCTGGCCGGATGGCGCCTCGGCGCCGATGATGGCGGCAGTGGCTTGTTGCTTCTTCGCCGCCCAGGACGATCCCGCGCGCTTCATCCGCAGCTTTGGCCTGTGGTCGCTGGTCGCGATCGTCGTGGTCGCGATCTACCTCTTCGCGCTGGTGCCCGCGATCTCCCATATCGAGGTCCTGATCGTCGCGCTGGCGCCGACCTTCCTGCTCTATGGCCTCCTGATCGCGCGGCCTGCGACGACGGGCGCCGGCATGGCGCTCGCCGCGAACACGGCGACGCTGCTCGCGCTGCAATCGACCTACAGCGCGGATTTTGCCGCCTATGCCAATTCCGCGCTCGCATTTTTCATCGGCGTCGTCGTTGCCGAGCTCGTGACCCGGATCGCGCGCGGGGTGGGAGCGGAGTGGGTCGCCAAGCGTCTGGTGCTGTCGAGTTGGAAGACGCTGGCGGTCGCCGCCGAGCGCCGCGGCAAGCACGATCGCGCGGAATTCGCGGGCCTGATGCTGCACCGGATGGGATTGCTCGTGCAGCGTATCGCCTTCGTTTCGGAGGCCGACCGTCGCGATACCGAGAGCCTGGCACAGCTGCGCATCGGACTCAACATCATACACCTCAGGCGGGCTCGCTACGGGATCGCAGCATCCACGCTCTTCGTTCTGGACGATATGCTGGATCAACTCGCCGCCGCATTCCGCCGCTATGTCGGCGGCGGCATGCCGCCCGAGCTGCTCGCGCGCATCGACGCTGCGCTTGCTGCGGCCGTCGAGGATCCCAACCCGCAGGCGCGGGAGGACGCGCTGCTCGGGCTCGTCGGCATCCGGCGCGGACTGTTTCCGGAGGCGCCGGCCTATCGCCCGCAGCGAGGGGAGAGCTTTGCGGCATGAGGTACGAGATCGACATTTACGGCGTGCTCGTCCCGGCGCTGCTCTTGTGGCTGATCGTGGCGTTTGCGCTCAGCGCTCTCTTGCGCAGGCTGATGCAGCGCATCGGCCTCTACCGGCTGGTCTGGCATCGCGCGCTGTTCAATTTCGCGCTGTTCGTCTGCATTCTTGGCGGCGTCGTGTATCTTTCGGAGTTTCTGCCATGAGGGGGAATTTCGCCTGGCTCGGCCGGGTTGCCTTGACGGTGCTTGTGGTCGTTGCGGCGATCGCCGTCGGCCGCGGGCTTTGGGCCTACTACATGGAGGCGCCGTGGACGCGCGACGGGCGCGTCCGCGCCGACGTGGTCCAGGTTGCGCCCGACGTGTCAGGTTTCGTCACGGAAGTTCTGGTCAAGGACAACCAGAAGGTTCACCGCGGCGACGTCCTCTTCCGCATCGATCGGGAGCGCTTTGCGCTGGCGCTGCAACAGGCCGACGCAGCGTTGGCCGGCCATCGCGCCACGCTCGACCAGGCCAATGCCGACCTGAAGCGCTACAGCGCGCTGACCACCGACGCGGTCTCGCAGCAGAAGCAGGAGCAGGTGCTGGCCACGCAGTTGCAGGCCAAGGCGACCTACGATCAGGCGGTCGCCGACCGTGCAGTGGCCCAGCTCAATCTCGATCGCAGCGACGTGCGGGCCTCGGTGAACGGCGTCATCACCAACATGGACTTGCGGCCGGGCGCCTATGTGACGGCCGGCAAGGGCGTGATGGCGCTGGTCGACACCGACACGCTGCATGTCGAGGGTTATTTCGAGGAGACCAAGCTCGCGCGCATCCGCATTGGCGACAAGGCGCAGATCCGCCTGATGGGTGAACCCGTCAGGCTCGCCGGCCGCGTCGAAAGCATCGCTGCAGGCATCGAGGATCGCGACCGCGCCGCGGGCGCGAATTTGCTCGCCAACGTCAACCCGACCTTCAGCTGGGTGCGTCTGGCGCAGCGCGTTCCCGTGCGGATCGCGCTCGACCAGATCCCCGACAACGTCGCACTCGTCGCCGGCCGCTCGGCGACCGTCGAGGTGCTGAACTAACGTTGCGCATCCCCTCTTTTGTGGGCTAACTGGTCTGAATTGTCGGAAGAGCAACGTCCGCGGCGGAGGAAGCATCGATGTCATTGGACAATCACAAGACCGGCACAACCGGCGCATCCAACATCGACATCGCAACGCTCCGTGCGCGCTATCGCGACGAGCGCGACCGGCGTCTGCGCGCCGAGGGCAAGGCGCAATATGTCGAGATGACCGGCGAATTCGGCCACTATCTCGACGATCCCTGGGCCGATCCCGGCTTTGCGCGGCAGGCAATCAGCGAGGAAACGGAGGTCGTCGTGGTCGGAGGGGGCTTCGGTGGCCTGTTGTGCGGTGCGCGCTTGCGCGAGGCCGGCATCGACGATTTCCGCATCGTGGAAAAGGCCGCGGATTTCGGCGGCACCTGGTACTGGAATCGCTATCCGGGCGCCGCCTGCGACACCGAGAGCTACATCTATCTGCCGCTGCTGGAAGAGACCGGTTACATGCCCGTGCGAAAATATGCGCGCGCGCCCGAGATCTATCAGCACTCGCGCCGGATCGGCCGCCATTTTGACCTCTACGGGCGCGCAGTGTTCCAGACCGTCGTCTCGCGGATGGAATGGCGGGAAGAGGAGGCGCGCTGGCTGGTCGAGACGGATCGCGGTGACAAGATCCGCGCCCGCTTCGTCATTCTTGCCGGCGGGCCGCTCAGCCGGCCGAAGCTGCCGGGAATTCCCGGCATCGAGAGTTTCAAAGGCCACAGCTTTCACACCAGCCGCTGGGACTATGCCTATACCGGCGGCACCGCGGAGGGTGCGCTGACGGGACTGGCCGAAAAGCGCGTCGGCATCATCGGCACCGGTGCGACTGCCGTGCAGTGCGTGCCGCATCTCGGGCGTTCGGCAAAGGAGCTCTACGTCTTCCAGCGCACGCCGTCCGCAATTGGGGTGCGCGACGACCGGCCGACAGATGACATTTGGGCGAAGAGCTTGAAGCGCGGCTGGCAACGCGAGCGCATGGACAACTTTACGGCTGTGATCTCCGGCGAGCCGTTCGAGGAGGATCTGGTGCAGGACGGCTGGACCGGCCTGCTCGGCGAAATCCTGCTCGCGCCTCGCCGTCAGCCGGAGCCCGTGACCTCGCTCGAGCAGGTTCTCAAGGTGATCGAGCAGGCCGATTACCGGAAGATGGAAGAGATCCGCGCCCGCGTCGATGCCGTGGTGGAGGACCCCGCAACGGCCGAAGCGTTAAAGCCCTGGTACAAGGCGTTCTGCAAGCGGCCGTGCTTCCACGACGAATATCTCGACACCTTCAATCGTCCAAATGTGCATCTGGTCGACACCAAGGGCCACGGCGTCGAGCGGATCACCGAAAATGCCGTTGTCGCGGGCGGTAAGGCTTATGAGCTCGACTGCCTGATCTATGCCAGCGGTTTTGAGGTCGGCACCGACTATGCCCGCCGCATGGGATTTGAACTCTATGGCCGCGGCGGCCTCAGCCTGACCGAGCGCTGGCGCGAGGGCGTGAAGACCATGCACGGCTTCTACAGCCGCGGCTTTCCCAACTGCTTCCTGATCGTCACCGTGCAGGCCGGCCAGAGCGCCAACTTCCCGCATATCATCGACGAGCAGTCGCGCCACATCGCCTATGTGATCAAGGAGGCGCGCACGCGCGGGGTGCGGACGCTGGAGCCGACGCTCGCCGCCGAGAACGCCTGGGTCGAGGAGGTCGTGAAGGCCGCGATCGGCCGGCAGACCTATCTCGCCGAATGCACCCCCGGCTATTACAACAACGAAGGCGTGTTCGATCCGATCGCCGCGCGCAACAGCCAGTATTGGCGCGGGCCGGTGGCGTTCCTGCGGCTGCTCGACAAGTGGCGCAAGGAGGGCAATCTGGAGGGACTGGAATTGACCCATGCGACCGCTGCCGGGACCGGCAGCTCTCCGGTGCCGGCTTGAGCGGCGTAGCCCCGACGCTGAGCGGCGCGACGCGGCTCTATGTCATCGTCGGCGATCCCATCGCCCAGGTGCGCTCGCCCGCAGGGCTCACAGCCGCGTTCGCCGCGCGTGGGGGCATCACGGCGACTGGTACCGACATGTATCGGCAGCAGCAGAGCATCATGGTGGATTTTCTGCTCGGCGGTTGACCTCGCGAATGTCAAGCGTCGAGCAGCGTGCGGTTTGCGCGCGGCGGGGCTTGAGCGATCGGAGCAGGCGTAGGATCATGCCGTGAAGGCAGGCGAATGCCGGCAATTGGTTGATTGCGAGCAGGGCGGATGCCCCGGAACAGAGGAACGAAAATGAACAGGGGCAGAGTTGCAACGGCCGCGCTCGGCGTGATCGCACTGTTCGCACATCTCGCGACGGCCGGCGCTGCGCAATGCGGCAACGGGCCCGGCGGTTTTGAAGGCTGGAAGCGCGAGTTCGGCGAGGAGGCCCGTGGCAAGGGCATCGGCGCGACAGGCGTCGGCGCGTTGATGCAGGTCAATTACGCGAGTGCGACAATTGCGGCCGATCGCAGCCAGCGCAGTTTTTCGCTCTCCCTCGAGCAATTCCTGGCCAAGCGCGGCGCCTCGACCATCGTGGCGCGCGGACGCTCGCTCAAGCAATCGCAGGCCGCACTGTTTGCCTCGATCCAGCAGCGCTATGGCGTGCCGCCGGGGCCGCTGATCGCGATCTGGGGCATGGAGACCGGATTCGGCAGCCAGCGCGGCAATCAGAACATGCTATCCTCGATCGCGACGCTCGCCTATGACTGCCGCCGTCCGGAGTTCTTCACCGATCAGCTCTATGCGGCGCTGAAACTGATCGACCGCGGCGCGCTGTCGCCCGCGCAACGCGGCTCCATGCATGGCGAGGTCGGCCAGACCCAGTTCATGCCCAAGAACATCCTGGCCTATGGCACCGGGAATCTCGACGTTGCCGCCAATGCGCTGAATTCGACCGCGAATTTTCTGAGGGCCCATGGCTGGCGCGCCGGCGCCGGCTACCAGCCGGGCGAGCCGAACTTTGCGGCCATTGAAGCCTGGAATGCCGCCGGCGTCTACCAGAAGGCGATCGCGCTGATGGGGCGGCAGATCGATGGGGAAGGGGCGCGATAGCACCCCGTCTCAGGAGTGTGAGGTGCGGTAGGCGTCGAGCGCGTGCGCTGCAAAAACGCCGATGCTGCAAAGGGCGAGGAGGCCGGAGATCAGCTCGATCATAGCTCGTCCTCCCGCACCGGCAGGGCGACCAGATATTGGCCGCAGGAATAGTCCCAGATCAGATCGAGGAAGAATTGCATGGTGGCCGTCCCTGTATGATTTTGGCGACCAGCATAGTGGGGGTCTGTTTCAGGCGTATTTCGTGGTCTTGGAAAGAGGTTTCGTGGGAACCGCCAGGGCTGCAAGCTGGGCTGTGCCGCTGCTAATTTCCAGCTTTCCGCAAGAGGATATCGAAGCGCGGGAGGGGCAAGACGGAGCCGGTTCGTGTTTACGAGTTGATGTCGCTTGCCGGTCAGCTCGAGCCGTCCAGGGCGGAATTGCGCGAGGCATTTGCGGAGGGGCTCGCCGCGTATCGCCGCCAGGATTGGGATGGAGCGCAGATGCACTTCGAAGCATGCCTGCGCATGATGCCTGATGATGGGCCGGCGCGCGTTTTCCTAGAACGGGTTGGCGTCTTGCGGTCCTCGGCACCGGCACCCGACTGGGATGGTGTCTGGCATCATACCAAAAACTAGGTGAGGGCAAGGTGAAGCACCTCAGATGCGAAGGGCAGCGTTCTTGAGCTTGCGGGAGTGCCTGTGGAAGTTAAGCTACCGATCGCCTTGAGCGGCATCGCGGTCGGGTTGTGCTAGGTTGCGAGGCAGCCACGATGGAGTCGGTTCGAGTCGAAAGGATTGCGTTCGTTGCAAGCGTCGTCGCAGTGCTCGCGGCGCTTGCTGCGGGACGGCTGCCGCGCTGGCTGCGCATCACCCTTGTGTTCAGCCTCGCGATACTGGCCTGCGCCACGGGTCTTGTCGGATATCGATATGCGACCCATCCCACCACGCTCACGGTGGCGACTGGTTCGATTGACGGCGATGCAACGCGATTGATGTCGGCCATCTCGGCCCGAATGGCCGACGCCGGCGCGCCAGTGCGAGTCAAGGTCATCGACAAGGGGACGGCGCTCGATGCCGGGAACGCGTTCGCAGGTGGCGAGACCGACCTGGCCGTCGTCAGGGCTGACACCGGAGATCTGTCGTCCGCGCGGACCGTGGTGGTCATGGCTTACGCCGTGACGCTGCTTGCCGTTCCGCCCGGAAGCAGCATCGACACCATGGACGCACTCAAGGGAAAAACCGTCGGCGTGATCGGCGCGACTGTGAACCAGCCGCTCGTCGCGGCGATCGTCAAGGCCTACGACCTCGATCGGGCCAAGGTGAGCTTCAAGGATATCTTGCCCAAGGATACTGCGCAGGCGCTGCAGGCGAGGCAGCTGCAGGCTCTACTGGTGGTGATGCCCATATCCGAAAAATACCTCGGCATGCTCCGCGATGTCTTCCCGCGCAGCGCAAAACTGAGGCCTGGGCTCGTGCCAATCGAGCTGGCCGGAGCGATCGCCGCCTCTGCCGGGGCGTATGAGAGCTACGATCTGCCGAAAGGGACACTTCGAGGTTCGCCCGCAATCCCGGATGAGGATCTGACGACATTGCGCGTCCCGTTCTACCTCGTTGCAAACAAGAAACTCGGAGAAACCGTCGTGGCTGCCCTGGCAAAGTCGATGATGGATGTTCGGCGCGATTTGGTCGGGGAGTATCCGCTGCTCGCCCAGATCGCCCCCGCCAGCGCAGATAAGGATGCCTATATCCCGATCCATCCCGGGGCGGCCGCCTATTTCGACGGTGAGCAGCAATCCTTCCTGGATAAATATGCCGACAAGCTCTTTTATCTGTCGATGATTCTCGGCTTCGTCGCCTCGGCGCTCGCGGCTTTGTGGAAGTTCATGATGAAGGACTCCGGCGTTGCGGAGGATCGTCCGCTGACGCGGCTCTTCAGACTGACGGAGGAGATCAACGCCGCGAACAGCGAAGCTGAACTGGCGGACGCCGAATGGAAGATCGATGAGATCCTGAAATTGGAGCTTGAGAAGTACTCACGCGGCGAGGCTGAGGCCGCCGAGTATGCGGCTCTTGGGCTGGCAACCCAACGTCTCGAACGGCTCATCAGTCAACGGCGCGCCGGACTGGGCGGTCGAGCCCGGGCGGCGATCTAGCTCGAGCAACAATTCCGGACACCGCGAGAGTCGGGACATCCGCTCGCGCCCCCGTCGTTGGCGCTGGCTGAGGCGGCTCTGCTCACTTTTGGAGATCGTTCACGTACTGCCGGGACTTGCTGAACGGTTGGGACCAGCACTGGGTCCTTTCTGGCCGAGCCGGTGAGGAGCCGCCGCGAAAGCGGTCTCCTGGGGCCCGAATTGTAGGCCGGTTGCACGGTCCACGATGGAATAGACGGTCCGTCGTCTGCGGCGAAAAGCCCGTTCGGATCAAGCTGTTGGCAGATTTGCCGAGTCTGGCTGGGGAACCTGGATTCGAACCAAGACAAACAGAGTCAGAGTCTGTTGTGCTACCGTTACACCATTCCCCACCGAAGTAGCTGATACTGCTAAGCTTTCTTCGGAAGTTTTGCAATCCTGGGCAAAAGTTTTGCAAACTGAGGCGATTGCTGGCGCTCATATAGCCGCGTCGGCGTTCGCGGTCCAGTCCTTATCGGGTACGGCTTTGCTTTTGCCCTGGGGAGCGACGTGGTCCACGCCCGGCTCCCTCACACCCACCCAAATGAGGTGCAGAAAATTAACATGGAGCTTTGTATGGCCGCTGATCGCATTGTTGCTCAGGATTTCGAAGTCGCGTCGCGTTTGGATCAACTCGGCCTCTCCGCCGGCGAATTGATCGCAGTCGTCCAGCAAAAGGCGAACTTCGTCCTGAACCAGCCTCTCAATGCGGCCGGACAGCTCAGCTATATCTACGCCACGGGCGCACTGCGCGACGTCTTGCGGCCAAAGGGATGGCAAATTGATCGAGCGGGCAACGTCGAAGCGACCTTCGACCCGACAACGGGGATCAAGATCGTCTTTCAGAACGCGGATAGCGCGTGCGAAGATGATCGCGACAAGGCGATTTCAGAGAAGGGGCCGGCTGCAAGCAGGGCCGTAGATCTTGGCCAGCGCAATCTCTTCCCCGAGTTCGACGTGGAGGATCGCGCAAGGCATCGTCGCGAGAACGCCCCTCTGTGGTACTTCTTCGTGCACATCAACGGCGATGACGTTCGGGCGGAGCTATCGTTCCCAAAGCGAATCGAAGATGGTCAGTTCAAGGGCTTCAACGAGCGCATTTACGTCATCAAGCCCGGCGAGTGGACCGGCATCATGCCTAACCCAGTGATCGACGATAGCGAACCAACGCAGGAGTTCGAGATCAACGTCACACGCAAGACTTGAGTCTGATGTTCAATCCGCAGAGACTGAGCCTCGCTAGAAAACGGCGACGGCTCACCAGCAAAGGATTCGCTGAGTTGATTGGCATGTCGCCGGTGACGGTGACGCGCCTTGAGAACGGCAACAATGAGCCCGACCCAGCTACTGTCGATCTGATCGCCAAGGCTCTCCATTTCCCCCGGCAATTCTTCTTTGAAGACGACATCGACGATTTGGACAAGGACAGCGCAAGTTTCCGAAGTCTTACGTCGATGACGGCTCGTGAGCGTGACGCGGCTCTGGCGTCTGGTTCATTGGCGTATCTCTTGTCCGACTATGTGACGTCTCGCTTCAATCTCCCAGAGCCTAGGTGAGCAACCAATCGCGAGCATGATCAAACTGCTGGAATCGAAGGGTGTCAGAGTTTTTTCGTTGGCAGAGAACACTAAGAACGTCGACGCGTTTTCGTGCTGGCGAAATGACGTTCCGTACGTCTTCCTCAATACCTTCAAGTCCGCAGAACGAAGCCGCCTAGACGCAGCTCATGAGCTTGGTCACCTTGTTTTGCACAAGCATGGCGGGCCTAGGCAGGGTCGGGATGCCGAGAACGAGGCCAACCATTTTGCATCGTCGCTCTTGATGCCGAAAGCTGACGTGCTGTCGCGCCTGCCATTCGTGGCCAAACTTGATCAACTCGTCCAGGCAAAGCGGCGCTGGGGAGTTTCCACGGCGGCGCTGGCATACCGTCTGCACAAGCTCGGGATTTTGAGTGACTGGCAATACCGAACGTTCTGCATTCAAATTAACCAGCGCGGGTACCGGACCGAGGAGCCCAATGGCTTGCCGCGGGAGGAATCTATCGTCTGGAAAAAGGTGTTTACGGAGCTGTGGAGCGACCGCGTATCGAGAAATCAGGTAGCTAGTGAGCTGAACCTGCCGCCTGCGGAGCTCGAAAACCTCATCTTTGGATTGACCGGTGACGTAGCGCCTCCAGCCAGATCGAAGGGCCGGCCAGCTTTGAAGGCGGTCTGACTCTTTTTGAGTCCTCAGTCCTTATCGCCACCCACAACTCGGAGCCCCTGCTGCCCGTCCGCGCCGACCTTCATCTGGTCCTTGAACCGCATGTAGTGCTCGACGTTCTGGCGTGACATGCCGATGTCGGTGGCGATCTGGTCGACGTCATAGCCGGCCTCCGCGCGGCTGAGGATGCCAGTGCCGCGCAGGCCGTGAATGGTCGGGTGATCGGCATCTTCCGGGTCGATGTCCCACTCGTACTTCTTGACCTGGCCGGCCACCCACGCCTTCCAGCGCCGGCACAGGGCTTTGCCCTCCGGCGTGTCGGCGAGCCATCGGCCCCACCGCGCGCGCAGGCCGTCTGCCGTGTATTGCGCGCCCTTCGGCGAGTAGAGGTAGAGATCCTCGCGGAAGCGATCGATGGGTTTCAGCCAGCGCGAATTGGTGAAGCGCACAGGCGTCTCGGCCCAGCGGTCGAGTTCGAGCGCATCGACCGTGGCGAGCGGGATGTGAAACGCGCGTCGGCGCTTGCGCGTCTTCTTCGGCCGGCACCAGATGCCGTTACGCTCGCGGTGCTCCGGGCCCATGCGGATCATGTCGCTGCCGCGCTGGCACGTCATGATGCCGAGCCGCAGCATTCGCACCAGGTCCGGCCAGGCGTGGGCCGCGACGAGATCGATCGCGAAGGCCGGCCAGGGCACGTGCCCGCGGTCGGGGATCTCGAAGTCGCGGACCTTGTCGAACGGATTGGCCTCGGCGAAGCCGAGCGGGATAGCCCAGTCCCAGATCGTGCGGCCAACCGAGAGCATCTGGTTGGCCATCACGGGCGTGTCCTTCATCGCATCGCGCGCCGTTTGCACGACCAGCGGCACAAGATCGCGCGCCGCAACGAGCCCCCACGTCTCGATGGATTCAAAGCGCCGCATCGAGACCTCGTAATTGCTCCTTGTGCCCTCGGAAAGGCGCGTGAACTCGTCGCTCTTGCGATAGCGCGCGATGAGATCGCCGACGGAGCCTGGAGGATAGGCGGTGGGGGCTGCTTCGCTGCGGCGCTTGACCTCGGTCCAGAACGCGTCCGGGTGAGTGTCGGCATTCGGAAGCTTGAGGCGCTCGCCTTCGCGATGGGTGCCGCGGCCGGGATTCCAATAGTAGTAGGTATAGACCTTTCCGTTCGGCTTGCGAACGACGCTCTTTTCGACGCCTTCAGGCAGCATCACGCCGGCTTCCCGGTTTCTTGCCAAAGTTTGCCGCTCCCTTGAGGGCAGCCTCCAACCCGACCACCGTCCGGCCGGAGAGCTTACGATCAACATCTTCCCAGCGCCAGCGGGGTGTGCGGGAAGGAAAGGCGTCGCAAGGGGCGGGCAGGCGGCCATCCCTGACCCACTGGTCCCAGGTGTCGGGCGAGATCTGCAGCTCCGCAGCCCCGGTCTCCCGGCTGACATAGGCCGGCGTGCGGTCGCCGCGCAGCAGGTTCTCATGGTCTCGGCGACGATCTCTTGGCGCGCCGCGAACAGCGCGTCCTCGACGAGCACGAGCACGTCGCCGTAGCGGAAGCCGTGCGCAGTGAGGATGCGGATGGCCTCGCGTTCGGTCGCGGGAATGCCGGCCTTGCGCAGATGCGCCGCCATGGCGGGACGGTGATGTCCTTGGCGTTGGCAGGCTTCATGGCAGCCTCACAGGAACGAGCGTGTCCTCGGGCAGCTTCGCCAGCCTGCCGATCAACTGCCGCAGCTGCTGACTGTGCACAGCGCTCTCAACGAACCAGGTTTCGTTCGACGGGGTCGAGCGTGTCGGGCATCGCAATGGTCGGCACCTGGCAGCCGGCCGCGCGGATTTCGCGGATGTTGTGCTGGTGGCGCCGCACGCGTTCGGCCATCGGCAGCTCGGGGCCGTGCTGTAGCAGCTTGTCCTTGGGCCAAACGGCTTTGGTCAGGCCGGCGTGAATGCGTGCTGCTTCGATGGCGTCCGCGCGCGTGGTAAAACCACAGAAGGGGATGGCGAGGCCACCTACGATCTTCCCATCGATCTCAGGGAACCACTGGAGATTCATATCCGGGGACATGCGGCGCTTGGCAGCTGAGATCTTCATGCCACGACCCCCACCATCTGCTTCTCCTGGCGCCGCTGCGCGACGATGCGGGCGGCGTCGGCGTGCTCTTTCAACTGCTCCCCTCGCCAGCCCATGCGGATGAGGTCAGCGAACACCACGCCGTCGTTGCGCGTGGTCTGCACGATGAAGTCGTCGGCAAGCTGGGAGATGGCGGCGGAGCCTTCGAGATCGGCCCGGCAGGGCGCCAGCGCACTCGGGGCGAGGCGCTCGGCGAGCGCGAGCTTCTCCTGCTCGCACCTCGCCTGCATCGCGAGCTCGGCCTCATAGGCGCTGCGCGCGGCGAGACATGACTGGATCGAGGCATCGCGCAACAGGCGATCGCCGGCCTCGTCCATGACCGGAAGGATATGGCGCCCGGCCTTCGGATGCCGGAGATCAATGAAGCGGTTGATGTTGGGCAGGTAGGCAAGGCTATGAAGCCTCAGCTGATAAGGGAAATCGCTCTTGGAAGTGTCGTTGACTTGCTGGCGCGGCATGTCCGTCTCCCGGGGTGGACGCGGGGAGGAACTGTCGGTTTCTACATGAAAGATGTCAACATGAGTTATGTTGATTTACGCACTGGCGATTCAAAACAGGTAGACGATCGCGAATGCTGAACCAAATCGGTCACCATTTGCGGATAACGATCCTGCTTGCCTTCGGCGCTTCGCCATTCGAACGAAATGTCCAGACTCGGGGCTGAAGCAAGGATTGCGTCCGTGAACTGCTTGTACAAGGGCGAGCGAGACGCGGCATCGACACTGGCGATCGTCACGATGCCAACCTTGCGCATATTCGCCTCGGCGCATGCAGCAGGCTGGACAAGCACAAGCAAAGCAGAAACGAGTAACCCCAGACGTTTGACTCTAGCATTCGGTGGAAGGTATGGCGAGTTCTGGTCGTGGCCCTTCGTCATTTCGCGGCAATGAACACTTCGGCCGCACTTGGAGTGAAGCGGACATCAGTTGACGGGCAAGGCCCGCTGACTTGGTAGAAAATGACCCGTTTCGGACATTGGAGCCGGATCAGTTTCCGGCGTTTTCGCGCCATTTGCCGCTCGAAGCTGCTATAGTTTCGGGATTGCGCAAGACCCACTCTCGGAGGGTCACATGCGACGACGCGTGTTCATCACATTTCTCGCTGGCGCGACCGTGGCAAGCTACGTCGGCGCACGGGCGCAGCAGGCGAGAATGCCGGTGATCGGATATCTCGTCTTTGGCTCTGCCGGGGTGGGCCCAGATCGCGTCCGTTCATTTCGCCAGGGCCTTGCAGAAGTCGGAATTGTCGAGGGACGCGACGCTACAATCGAATATCGCAGGGCCGAATTCCAGACTGAGCGATTGCCCAAGCTGGCCGGCGAGCTGGTCAGCCTTGGGATCAACGTCTTGGCAGCACCCGGCAATACCGCGGCCGCCCTTGCCGCGAAGGCCTCAACCACCACCATCCCAATAGTGTTCTTCGTCGGCGGCGACCCGGTGCAACTTGGGCTGGTCGCCAGCCTTAACCGGCCCGGCGGCAATATCACGGGGGTCACCAACCTGACGGTTGAGGTTGGGCCGAAGCGGCTCCAACTCCTCCACGAGTTGATGCCCGCCGCAACTGTCTTCGGACTGATTGTCAATCCCTCTACTCCGCTTGCGCAGATCGAATCGAGAGATCTGTTAGAGGCGGCGCGCGTCCTCGGGCTTGAGCTGCACGTTCTAAAAGCAACCAGCGAAGCTGATTTCGATGAGGTTTTTTCAAGGATAGTCCAATTGCACTCCGCCGCGCTGCTGATCGCCACCGATGGATTGTTCACTGCCCGAAGCGAACGATTGGCTATGCTTGCGCTGCGCCATGCGATCCCTGCCATCTCCAGCAATCTTGAGTTTGCGGCGGCCGGCGGCCTGATCAGCTATGGAAGCAGCGTTGACGATGGGTTCCGGTTGGCTGGTGTGTACACCGGCAGAATTCTTAAGGGCGAGAAGCCATCCGATATGCCGGTCCAGCAGTCAACGAAGATCGAACTCAAGATCAATCTCAAGACTGCAAAGGCTCTGGGTCTGACAGTACCGCCCGCGTTGCTCGCCCGCGCCGATGAGGTTATCGAATAGCCCCTTTTGCTGCGGCGCATGAGTCTGTATTGTGCCCATCGCGACATACTGCGCTGCTGCACGAACTTGGTCGCCATGGGAGCAAAGCGGACATAGTCACCAGTCACATGACGCCGCCGGGTTTACAGGTACACGGCCTAGTGCGACCACGAAAGCTTGACTATAACCAGAAAGGTTCGCGCGGTCTGACCGACAATTCGCATCGTGGGGACCGGCAGCACCCAGCCGAGGAATGATCCGGACGGCCGCACAGACGATCGCAAAAGCGATGCTGCCTGCGAGCATCACCGCCAGCGTCAGGTCTTTCCCTTCAATGCGCGCTGGACGAGCCTCCGCTTGCCCGCTGCACCTAGGCTTTTCCACTTCCCTCGCCTGACGACGGAGTGCACCTCGGTCGCGCTCCGGATCTTCACGTTGCGCATAGGCGGGGCGTTGAAGCTTTCCAGATCGAACAGGCCCTTGCGGGCGCCGGCCACGATGCGCTTGAGATAGCGGTTGCCTTCGATCGTGGTGACCAGCGTCTCGAAGTTGAGAAGCTCCGTTGGCGGCCTTTCCCGCTTGATGACGATGATGATGTCGCCGTCGTCGTAGCGGGGAAACATCGAATCGCCCGCAACCCGGTAGGCCGCGGCATCAGGAGGTAGGGGGAAGGGCACCTCGATCTCGTCCAGCCCGTCATGATCCAGGTGCTCCGCGCTTGTCTCGATGGCGCCGCCGGCGCCGACCAGGCCCTCCACCACCACGACGTTCTTTCGCGCCTCGCCGCCCTCTCCGGACAAGAGCCACCCGGCCGACACCTTGAAGGCGCGGGCATACCTCTCGGCGACTTCCACAGGAAATTGGTTCTGCCCGTTCTCGTGCGCGGCATAGGTCGACGTCGGCCAGCTGAACCGCTTGGCTGCGGCCATTGCCGAGCGAAATCCGGCTTTTTCGCGCGCCGTGCGCAGTCTCTCACCCATTGTTTCCATGGGCGTATGATCACAAATCGTGTTAACATAAATCATGTTGAGGCAATCAACACGAATCATGTAGGCCGAATCCATGGGAGCAGGCTGATTCGCAGAAGACCGTGTCGGATGTGTTCGCCGTATTCGGCGGGCCGGCGAAATTCTCGCGGACCTTCGGCTTGAAGAATCCGTCGACCGCTTCCGAGATGAAGCGGCGCGAGAGCATCTCGATCGACCTCTGGCCCGCGATCGTCGACCTTGCCGCGCGGGATCGAGTGG
Organism: Bradyrhizobium sp. CB82; assembly: GCF_029714405.1. Taxonomy (NCBI): domain Bacteria; kingdom Pseudomonadati; phylum Pseudomonadota; class Alphaproteobacteria; order Hyphomicrobiales; family Nitrobacteraceae; genus Bradyrhizobium; species Bradyrhizobium sp. CB82. The sequence goes on from NZ_CP121650.1 coordinate 4,149,411, forward strand.
CTCACCTATGAGCGGAGCTTCGCGAGCGCGAGCTCAACGGAAAGCAGAACGAGGCCGACGAGGGGCGCTGGTGGACAGCCGCGCCGCGGGCGATCGCCTGCTGGTCGTTCGCGATCTTCATCGCCAAGGTGGTGGTCTGGGACACGGTTCTAGGGCTCGGTTCGACGCCGGCGCTCAAGGGCGACGTTGCGCAGGCCTTCGTGTGGCTGACTGCGATGTAGTTCGGCGGCCGCACGCTCGAAAAGATCTCCCGCATCCTGAAGCGGTGAAGCCCATGGCCCTGCTCGATTACTATCTCGAAGGCCGACGCTTCGAATGGGTCATCACCATCTCGATGCTGTGGCTGGCCATCGCCATGGCGATCTCGCCGGAGATCCTGCCGGCGAGCGCGTTCCAGTGGGTGACGCTGGTGATGTCACCTTCCGTTGTCGATGCCGCGCTGTTCGCGATCGGCTGGGTGCGGTTGATCGGGCTCGTGCTCAACGGTCACCAGGTGCGGGGCCATCGCGTGGGGCCGGCCATCCGCTCGATCATGGCGATCGGCTGCGCGGTGATGCGGGTGCAGTTCGACCTCGCGCTGGTGCAGCTCTCGCTTGCGCAGGGCTTCATGTCGCCCGGGCTGCCGTTCCGGACCATGTTCGTGGTGGGCGAAGTCGACGTGGCCCACCGGGCCGTGAGGGGCCAAAGGGGCGGCCAAAGGGACGGCAATGGAAGAGGTCCTTAAGGCGCTGGCGCCGTGGCCGGTCGTGCAGGGCATTCGGCGATGACCGGGACCACGTCCGGTCTACCCCAAAGAGCCGTTCGACGCTAAAGGCACACGACCTGACATAGTCAGTAAAGCGGCCTAGAGAAAACCCACCGCGTTGATTTGGCGTCAAGACATTGGAGGTTGTCTTGACGCGAGCAAGTAGAACGCGCGCGCCCACAGCCGGGGCGAGGATCGACTTGCGCAAGAGACAGTTCCAACCCCGCAGTTTCTGAGCTGTTGACCTTCGCTGTAGAGTCAGCCGGCCATCCGTTATGTCATGCTGCCGGGCATGAAGCAGCGGATGTCGATCCGCACCGGACCGCCCATCGGGCTCACGTAGACCGGCCACACCATCGTCCGGCCAACTCGGTTCGGTTCTTTGATCACGGCGTCATCCGGAACGTCCCACCATTGGCCTTCGATGCGGACGCGATAATGCCCGCCTTTTGCTTCCCAATCGACGTCAGCCAACGCTGTCCCGTCAGCGTCGGAACAACAGGGGCCTTTGCCTGAGCGGAGGCTGTCGAACCAGCCTTTGAGCGGAGAGTTTGCATATCGGCCCTCGAGATCCCGGGCGGCCGCTTTGTGAAGTGTTAGAGTGGGGGCAGCGAGAACGAGTGGCAGGATAGAGGCGACAAAAATCATCCAGTCTCGTATTCCTGATTCTTCAGGCGCGGTCATTGTGTTAATGCCTCTCGAAAATGCCGAAGAGGATGACGGCAGCACCAACGCAGGTGGCATCGCCTGAATGCGCGGCTATCTGGAGTACATGAACGAGCCATCATCAAGGTCGACGTTTGTCCTTTGCAATGTCCCTTTGCAAAACTAATGCCAAAGCAAGATGGAACCTGGCGTTAAGAAAAACGAGCGACTTATTGGCGTCACGGCCGCAAGAATGGTGACGACTGGGATCTGACCAGCGCAATACCTACGCAAAACCTAAGAGCCGCCCCGGAGGGAGCGGCTCTCCTTATAAGATTGGCTGGGTTATCGCTGGCCTTACGGCTTCATAGAGCCCTGCACACTGGTGTAGACGGCATAGAGCGACGTCGAGCCGCAGATGTACAGCCGGTTTCGTTGCTGACCGCCGAAGCACAGATTGGCGACAGTTTCGGGTATGTGGATCTTGCCGAGCAGTTCGCCGGCGGGAGTATAGCAACGCACGCCGTCCTCATTCGGGTCGCCCCAACCGACGGAAAGCCAAACTCGACCGTCGGTGTCAGTGCGCACGCCATCCGTAATGCTCGGCTTCGGCATGTCCGCAAAGACCTTGCTGTTCGACACCTTCCCGGCGCTCACATCCAGGTCGAAGGAGCGGATCTGCGACGGATTGTTGGGCCCATCGGTGAAGCCGGTGTCGATGACATAGAGCTTCTTCTCGTCGGGCGAGAGCGCAATGCCGTTGGGTTCAACGAAGTCGTCGACTACAACCTTGATATCACCCGACTTCGGATCGACCCGGTAGACGTTGTGCTTTTCCTGCTCCGGCTCGGCTTTGACGCCCTCGTAATAACCGCCGATCCCGTAGACCGGATCGGTGAACCAGATCGCACCGTCCGAAGTGACGACTGCGTCGTTCGGTGAGTTCAGCCTCTTGCCATTGTATTTGTCGGCGATGATCGTGATGGATCCGTCGAGTTCGGTCCGGGTCACCCGTCGTCCGCTGTGTTCGCAAGTGATCAGACGTCCTTCCCGATCAATGGTGTTGCCGTTCGAATTCATCGAAGGCTGGCGATATACGCTGACGTGACCGTCGTCCTCGGAAAACCGCATGATGCGGTTGTTGGGAATGTCGCTGAAGAGCACGTAGCGCCCGGCCGCGAAGTAGACCGGGCCCTCGGCCCAGCGGAACCCGGTTGCGACGCGCTCAACCGCCATAGTGCCGGCGAAGGCCGGGAAATCGGGGGGCCCGAACGATGGTGGCCCCTTCTTGGCAGATTCCAGATGGGAGTCCGGATAGCGGCTGCCGGGCAGCGGCCCCAAGGGCAACGGCTCGCTCGCCGTTGTTGGAGCGCCCGTTTGGCCCAACGGCGTCACGGTCGCCGCAGAGGCCGCTTTGAGGCTCGCCGCCGTCGCGGCCAGCGCCGCAGCACCTTTGATGATGTTGCGGCGGTTGAGGGCTTGCTTGTGGGGAACGGTCATTGCACTTGCCATGGTTTCCTCCCATTTTTTGCTGGGAGGAAACTATACCGCAATCCGGCATAAAGCGGGCGGTTCGGCAAGCAAATCATCGGGCCGGGCGACATCACCAATGCGTCGATCTTCAGCGCTTTCGCAATCTGCGCAGCAAATGATTCATGTCGCAGTTGGGTCAATCGCGTCGGTTTAGCCGCGTGCCGACCACTTCCGGTCTACCCTCAACAGTCGACACGCAGGCCAACTGTGGTTTTCGTCGGTATGGGCCAAAGAGCAACATCACGCGCACCACGGCGGCGCGTCGCGCTCATTCCGGGAAGGCCGCCAGATGGGCGCGTTGGGACAGTGTGACTGTCGGATAACATCGCTTGCCAATCGAAGTTTGAGCCTTGAATTCAGCCGAAGACGCGCCACTACCTTACGTAGTTTTTCAAGTGTGTCTGCACTCTCGCAGGATGAAGCGATGAAGACACCCGCCTGGGCGCTAGGCGAGTGTGATGGTTTCGTGCCTAGCCGAACAGGAGGGTACGTGTAGTTCGTCTACTGATCGAGAGTGGCCAAACGCGAAGCCTCATGCGCGCACCGACCAGTACTATCGATGGCCCAAAGAGGGAGGAGAACAATGAGCACCTGGCTTAGCGAGCGAGAGCAGCGCCTTGTCGCGGGCGCGGAGGCGGCATCGGCGGCAACGCCGATTCCCACTCAGATCGTTTCCAACGGCGAGTATCTGCCGCCTCCGCAGAGCGATACGCAGAAGAAGGTCGAGGCACGGATCAACGAGCTCGCCGACGCGAACGGCAAGCACCTCGGCTTGAGCCGCAGGCAGTTCCTGCACACGAGCTGCGGCATGGCGGCGGCATTCCTCGCCATGAACGACATCTACGGCAATGTTTTCCAGGTCGCGCCCGCGGAGGCCCGCGAGCCCGAACTGATGCTGGCGCGCGCGCAAGGTCTCGCCGGCCAGTTCATCTTCGATGTCCAGACCCATTTCGTGCGCGACGACTTCGATCACAAGGAGCTCCTGGGGCTGGCGGACTTTGCGAGCCAGCACTGGAATCCGAAGATGAAGGAGGAGGGCGTCTCCTCGCTCGCCCGCTACAAGTTCCAGAACTATGTGAAGGAGATCTACTACGACAGCGACACCAACATGGCGCTCCTGAGTGGTGCGCCGTTCGACGATCCGAGCTGGTGGCTTCTGTCCAACGAGCAGATCGTCAAGGCACGCGAACTCATCAACGACTTCGCCGGATCGCGCCGCCTGCTGGCGCACAGCGTCATTACCCCCAAGCAGCCCGGCTGGATGGAGGAGGTCGACAAGGCGATAGAGGTCTACAAGCCGGATTCCTGGAAGTCCTACACCATCGGCGATCCGCTGGCGCCCTCCAAGTTCCCGTGGCGGCTCGACGACGAGCAGGTGATGTATCCGTTCTACGAAAAGGCGGTAAAGGCCGGCATCAACACGCTGTGCATCCACAAGGGGCTGCTGCCGCCCGATTACGAGAAGTCGTTCGCCGGCGTGTGGGAATACGCAACCGCATGGGACATCGGAAAGGCTGCCAAGGACTGGCCGCAGATGAACTTCGTGATCTATCACTCGGCGCTGCGAGCGTTCCTCGAGCTGCCGGACAAGGCGTGGGCGGAGTTCGAGCAGACCGGCCGCATCCAGTGGGCCACGGATCTCGCGGATATCCCGCAGAAGTTCGGCGTCACCAATGTCTATGCCGAGCTCGGCACGTCCTTTGCCAACTCGGCGGTGGCGCATCCGAAGTTCTGCGCCGCGCTGGTCGGCACGCTGATCAAAGGCATGGGGGTCGACCACGTGATGTGGGGCACCGACTCGGTCTGGTACGGCTCACCGCAGTGGCAGATCGAGGCGCTCCGCCGGCTCGAAATCCCGGAGGACATGCAGAAGAAGTACGGCTTTGCGCCGCTCGGCGACGCCAACAGCGCGACCAAGCAGCTGATCTTCGCGGGCAACGCAACCAGGTTTTACAAGATTAAGCTGAAAGCAGCCGATAACACCAGGATGCCGGCCTTTTCTGAGGATCGCCTCGCGGCACTCAAGAACGAGTACACTCAAGCTGCGAAGCAACCCTCGAACCTCCGCTACGGCTACGTTCGCGCCGCCTAAGTGCCAACGGCTGCGGCGGCGGAGCGGGCAAGCTTCGCTGGCGCAGCGAACGCGGCTGCGCCGCGTTATGGATATCGATCGACAAATCCAACTTCGGGCGGCGACGCTGTTGTATCTGGATCCGCCTTATTGGGGCTCGGAGGATGACTACGGCGCCGGCGTGTTCGATCGAGCCGACTTTCAGGACTCTGGCCGATCGGCTGAAGCTTATCCAGGGCAAGTTCATCCTGTCCGTCAACGATGTCCCGGAAACGCGTGCGATGTTTGGCTCCTTTCGCGTCGAGTCTCTCTCGACGCGCTATACGGCCTCCGGCGGCAAATGGCTTGACGTCGCCGAGTTGCTGGTCAGCGGCCCCACGCCCGAGGGACTCGAGCCGCCGCGCGACCTGCTGTCGCTCGGACTATGAACGCACGCTCAGGTCGGCGCAATTAGCGGAGAGTTCCGCAAACGCGCGCTCCTGAACCGATGAGGCGATGGACCCTTGTGCGCTGTGAGCTGCGCGCCGGGCAGTACGGGAGATCAGGCGGGTATCACGATGGCTGCCTCGAGGTTGGATGTGTCGTTTCTCCAGATGGATCTCCTGCCGTCATCCCTGGACAAGACCCGCAGTCATCGGTCAGAGTCGGATATAAGAATGCCGTTATCGGACAGGGGTACTTTGAGATGTACAATTCTTCGGGACAAATAATTTCGCCCGTTACCAGCCGCGTTGTGCCAAGAGATGCCGCGCACTACCCGGTTGGGGTCCCGCAACTTACAACAAAGCCATGACCAAGCGAGAAGACGCAGATCCAATTGTGGGGGATGAGCTTGTTGAAGTCTCACTTCGCCCGTACCACGTGTATTTCACCTTCGTCAGATCGGAAATGCAGATCGGTGCTCCATTTTCAGTATCACTCACCGACGAGACCTCGCAAGATTCCTTCCCAAGGAGGGACTTGGGGACCTAAGAGTCTTGTGGGCGTTGGTCGGCAAGAAGGTTGAGGCTGTGATTTGGAATGATGCCATCACAGTAACGTTTTCCGATGGTGAGCAGATTTTTAGTGAGCCAAATGAAGGGCGCGCCAGAGGATTGATTAAGGGACGGGATGATATGACGGTTGAAGATTTCTAATGAATTGCGGTTAGCCGCGAGATCATTCGATCGTTCACCTGCTCGCGAGGATGACAGGCAACGTGACGTCAGGGTTTTAAGTGAACGCATCCTTGACGCGGTCGATCGCCGGGTGACTGCGGTTCTTCATCCTGATCCAGGAGGGTTGACGGCCGCCACGATAGCGCGATTGGCGCCGTTTGGAGACCAAGCCTTCGAGACCCATGCTGCAGTCCGCGCGGAACAGCTCGGGACCGATGTCGCCGACCTCGAAGGGCGCGATGAAGATGCCGTCGGGGCGGCCGCGCAGGGGCGAAACGCGCCGCGAAGGCATGTTCGGCATCGACCACAATGTCAGGTTGCGCGAACGGGCGCGCCTCGCGCGCCAACGTGATCCGCATCTGCCAATGCGGCATTGTGCAATCGCGTCTCACCTTGCCGGTTCAAGACCGCCATGCCATCCTCCGCGCGCCAGGAAAAATCAAACGGAAGCAGGCCGCTCGCAGAATGCTTCCAAGCCTTAATAATCTGGCCGGGGAAACCCTTTGGGAGGTCTGGTTCATGGCATTGAAGCTCGCTACCCGGCTGCTTTGCGCGGCCGTGTTGTCCGTTGTGCTTGCGGGAGGCGCGCAGGCTGAGGACAAGGTCGTCAAGATCGGAGTGATCTTGCCGATGTCCGGCAGCACGGCGTCGATCGGTGCGCATGCCAAGGCTGCGCTCGAAGTGGCGACCGACATCATCAACAACGCCCATCCCGAGCTCGACAAGCTGCCGCTTGCCAACAACGCCGGGCTCGCAGGCCTTGGCGGCGCCAAGGTCGAGCTTGTCATCGCCGACAACCAGGGCAGCCCGGCCACGGGGCAAAACCAGGCACTGCGTCTGATCACGGAAGAGAAGGTGGTCGCGATCCTCGGCGCCTACCAGTCCGGCATCACGCTGACCTCGAGCGCGATCGCCGAGAAATATGGCATTCCGTACCTGACGCCGGAATCGGTCGCCGCCAATCTCACCGAGCGCGGCTTCAAGTGGTTTTTCCGCACCACGCCGATCGCGCCGGATTTCGTTCGCATCTACGACGAATTTTTGAGCGACATGAAGGCGGCCGGCGCCAAGACCGACACCATCGCGCTGGTCCATGACAACACCGAATACGGCACCTCCGTTGCCAACACGATCACCGCCGGCTTCAAGGCGAAGGGGCGCACCGGCGTCATCGACGTCGCCTATGCCGTCAACGCTACCGATGTGCAGGCGCAGGTGCTTCAGCTCAAGGAGAAGAGGCCCGACGTCGTGCTGATGATCTCCTACACATCGGACGCGATCCTGTTTGCCAAGACCATGCAGTCGCTCGACTACAAGCCGCCGATGCTGCTGGCTGACGATGCCGGCTATTCGGATCCGTCGTTCATCAAGGCGGTTGGAAAGCTCTCGCAGGGCGTGTTCAACCGTTCGTCCTTTGCCGTAGGTCCCGCCGGCTCGCCGAGCGCCGTCATCGCCGACATGTACAAGAAGAAGAGCGGCGAGGAGATGGAAGACACGGTCGGGCGCGAAATGCAGGGCTTCTTCGTGCTGGTCGACGCCATCGACCGCGCGGGCTCGACGGATCCCGCGAAAATCCAGGCGGCGCTGAAGGCAACGGACCTCAAGCCCGAGCAGCTGATCATGGGCTACAAGGGTGTGAAGTTCGACGAGAAGGGGCAGAACGTGCTGGCGTCGGCCTATATCATCCAGCTTCAGGACGGCGAGAACTACGTCTCGGTGTGGCCCAAGGGCAATGCCGAGAAGGCGCCGCTGATGCCCTACAAAGGGTGGTGACGATTTCGGAGGCGGGACTGGCGGTCCCGCTTTTTGTCGGCTTGATAGGGCAGCGCGGCTCATGTCCTTTGTCCTCGTGCAGGTGATCGTCGGCGGGCTCCTGCTCGGTGCCGTCTACGCCCTGTTTTCCTCCGGCCTCACGTTGGTGTGGGGCATGATGAACATCGTCAATTTCGCGCATGGCGATTTCGTCATGCTCGGCATGTACGTCGCCTATGTCGTTTACACCTTGATGGGCGGCGGGCCGATCGTCGGCGCGCCGCTGGCGGTACTGGTGCTGGCGACGCTCGGCGTCGTCGTCTATTTCGGCCTGATCCGCGACATCATGAAAGGGCCGATGCTGGCGCAGATTCTCGGCACCTTCGGTCTCGCATTGCTGCTGCGCTATTCCGTGTTCTGGTGGTTCGGTGCCGACTTCAAGTCGTTGCCGCAGAATATCGTCGGCGGCACGTATGCGGTGGCGGGGCTGCGTCTCGAAGCATCGCGGCTGCTCGCCGGCATCGTCGCAATGCTCGTGACGCTCGGACTGCACCTGTTGCTGACGCGCACCTCGCTCGGTTCGAAAATGCTGGCGGTGGCGGAAGATGCAACCGCCGCCCAACTCATGGGTATCCGGCCCGACACGATGCAGGCGATCGCCTGGGCGATTGCGGCGGGGGCTACCGGACTAGCCGGCGCGTTGATCGCGAACTTCTTCTATATCGTGCCGACGGTGGGCGAGACGCTCGGTATCGTCGCCTTCGTCACGGTCTCGCTCGGCGGCTTCGGCAGCGTGCCCGGCGCTCTGGTCGCGGGCCTCCTGATCGGCGTCATCGAGTCGCTGTCGGGATTCCTGATCGGCGCCGTCTACAAGGACATCGTCGTCTACATCCTGTTCCTGTTCTTCCTCTGGTTTCGGCCGCAAGGCCTGATGGGGAAGATGTGATGCGGCGCTTGCTCTGGCTGTCGGTGCTGTTAGCGGCCGCGATTGCCTATCCGCTGCTGCTGTCCTCGCCGTTCCAGCAGCGCCTCGGCGCACTGGTGCTGCTCTATGCGATCGCGGCCTCGGCCTGGAACATCGTCGGCGGCTATGCCGGCCAGGTCTCGGTCGGTCATGTCGTGTTCTTCGGCTGCGGCGCCTATGCAGCGATGGGAGCCTACGCCAAGTTCGGTCTGTCGCCGCTATTCGGCATTCCCTGCGGTATCGTGATTGCGGTGGTGCTGGCGGCCGTCGTCGGCGTGCCGACGCTGCGCCTGTCTGGCCACTATTTCAGCATGGCGACGATTGCGGTTGCCGAGACGATGCGGCTGATCGTCACCAATACCGATTACCTTGGCGCGGCCGTGGGATTGAGCGGCCCGACGGTGGCCCGCAACATCTTCGATCTCTCGTTCATATCGTCGCTGCCCTACTACTATCTCTTCCTCCTGGTCCTTGCGATCACGCTCTTCATCACCTGGTGGATGGCCGACAGCCGGATGGGTTTCTATCTGCGCGCGATCAAGGATTCCGAGCGGGCTGCGCGCTCGCTCGGTGCGCCCGCAAGCCGCACGAAACTCTATGCGTACATGCTGAGCGCGGCGCTGACGAGTGTCGCCGGGGCGCTCTACGCGATGATGTTCGGTTTTGTCGATCCCGAGTCCGGGCTCGGCATTCTGATCTCCGTGAAGATCTTGATCATGGCCGCGCTCGGCGGAGCAGGGCTTCTGTTCGGTCCCCTGGTCGGCGCCGCAATCCTCGTGCCGCTGGAGGAAATCTCCAACAGCGTGCTTGGCGGCAAGGGCGCAGGCCTCACCTTCGTGGTTTACGGCGCCATCATCGTGCTGATCGCGCGCTTCCAGCCCGGCGGCATCTTGAGTCTCTTCAAGCCGCGGTCCAAGCCCGTGAGCGAAGCGGGAGTGCCTCATGCTCCTTGAAGCGCGCCGCATCACAAGGGCCTTCGGCAGCTTCAAGGCGGTCGACGATGCCTCCGTGATGCTGGAGCAGGGCGATATCCTCGGCCTGATCGGGCCGAACGGCGCCGGCAAGTCGACCTTCTTCAACTGCCTTACCGGCGATCTCAGGACGACCGCGGGCCGCGTCCTGTTCGAAGGCCGCGACATCACCGATCTCGCGCCCGAGCAGCGCGCGCAACTCGGGCTCGCGCGCACCTTCCAGGTGCCGCAGACGTTCGAGGGCATGACGGTGCTCGAGAACGTCATGATCGGCGCGTTCCTGCGTGCCGCGCATCGCACTGAGGCCGAGGCCAAGGCGCGCGCCGTGCTGGAGCGGGTCGGGATGATCAGGCTCGCGGATGCGCCTGCGCGCTCGCTCGGTACGCCCGGCCGCAAGCGGCTGGAGATCGCCCGTGCGCTTGCGACCGAGCCGAAGGTGCTGCTGCTCGATGAAGCCATGGCGGGCCTCAATGCCCACGAGGTCAAGCTCGCGATCGATCTGGTGCGCGACATCCACCGCGCCGGCATCACGCTCGTCATCGTCGAGCACATCATGGAAGTGATCATGTCGCTGGCGAGCCGAGTGATGGTGTTCCACCAGGGCAGGGAGATTGCCCGTGGCAGCCCGCGTGAGGTAACGGCGAATCCAGCGGTGATCGCAGCCTATCTCGGCACGCGCGCCGCGAAAGCGGCTGCCGGCCACACGCCGATCGAATTGATGGGCGGCCCCACATGAGCGGGCTTCTGCTTCGGATCGAGCACCTCGAAGTGCGCTATGGCGACCTGATCGGCGTGTCCGACGTATCGCTGGAGGTGCCCGAAGGCAGCATCGTCGCGCTGCTCGGCTCCAATGGCGGCGGCAAGACCACGACGCTGAATGCGATCGCAGGTCTGATCCCGGTGCATGCCGGCACGATCAGCTTTCGCGGCGAGGCGATCGCGGGCCAACGCGCCTTTGCGATCGTGCGCAAGGGGCTTGCGCTGTCTCCGGAGGGCTGGCGGCTGTTCGTGCAGCAGAGCGTCGAGAACAATCTCCTGCTCGGCGCCACGCCGTTGCTCGACAAATCGCGCAGGGCGGCGCTGCTCGATCGCGTCTATGTGATCTTTCCGCGGCTGAAGGAACGCCGCAACCAGCGCGCCGGCACCATGTCCGGCGGCGAGCGGCAGATGCTTGCGGTCGGCCGCGCGCTGATGAGCGACCCGAAACTGTTGATGCTGGACGAGCCGTCGCTGGGACTGGCGCCGGCGGTCGTGGAGTCCATGTACGAAACCTTCGGCCGCCTGCATCGCGAGGGCCTGACCATCCTGCTCGCCGAACAGTCGATCGAGCTTGCCCTCGAAGTCTCCGATTTCGCGACCGTGCTCCAGGTGGGCAAGAGCGTATTGTCGGGCACCGCCGCGGCGCTCGCGAACGACCCGCAGGTGCAGAAGGCTTATCTCGGGGCAGGGTGAAACGGAGAGCGACCGCTCCTTGATCTTGTCGTAGGCGGCCGCGAAATCGGTCAGCGGCAACGGAATGCTGATGCTCTCCTTGGCCACGTTCTGGAAGGAGACCTTCAGCTGCTTGCCGGATTTCAGCGCCGCAAGCAGGTCCGCCGAAGTCGGCGTCGAGACGTAGCGCGCCGGAAGGGACCGGCGACGCTGGCTTATTCGGCGGCTTCCTTGACCGTGCCGTGTTTTGTCGTCTCGTGCTCGCTCTCCTCAGAGCGGCCCCAGCCGGAGAACCAGTTGGAGAGCTCGTCGAGATAGAGATAGACCACGGGCGTGGTGAACAGGGTCAGCGCCTGGCTGACGAACAGGCCGCCGACCATGGCGTAGCCGAGCGGCTGGCGGATTTCGGCGCCGGTGCCGTGCCCGAGCATCAAGGGCACGCCGCCGAGGAGGGCCGCCATGGTCGTCATCATGATCGGGCGGAATCGGAGCAACGCGGCCTGGCGGATCGATTCTTCCGGCGTCTTGTGCTCGTCGCGCTCGGCCGCGATCGCGAAGTCGACCATCATGATGCCGTTCTTCTTCACGATGCCGATCAGGAGAATGATGCCGATCAGCGCGATCAGGCTGAAGTCGTAGCCGAATGCCATCAGGATCGCGAGCGCGCCGACACCGGCCGAAGGCAGCGTCGAGAGAATCGTGATCGGATGGATGTAGCTCTCATAGAGGATGCCGAGGATCAGATAGACCACGACCAGCGCTGCCAGGATCAACAACGGCACGGTGCCCAGCGATTGCTGGAACGCCTGCGCAGTGCCCTGGAAGCTCGAATTCAGCGTCGCGGGCGCGCCGAGATCGGCCATCGCCTTCTGCACGGACTCCGTGGCCTGTCCGAGCGCCACGCCCTGCGCGAGGTTGAAGCTGATCGTGATCGCCGGGAACTGGCCCTGGTGGCTGATCGAAAGCGGGCGGACCGGGTCGGTCGTCCAGGTCGCAAAGGTCGACAGTGGCACCTGATCACCGGTCAGCGGCGATTTCAAATAGAGCTTGTTCAGGCTGTCGAGGTCGCCCTGCATCTCCGGCAGGATCTCGAGGATCACGTGATAGCTGTTGAGCTGCGTGAAGTACTGCGTGACCTGGCGCTGGCCGAACGCGTCATAGAGCGTGTCGTCGATCAACTGCGGCTGGATGCCGTAGCGCGAGGCGGTGTCGCGGTTGATCTTGAGTTGAACCGTGGTGCCCTGCGTCTGCTGGTCGGTGGCGACGTCGCGCAGCTCCGGCAGCGTCTGCATCTTGGCGAGAATCTTCGGCGCCCATTCGTTGAGCTCGCCGAGATCGGCGTCCTGCAGCGTGAATTCGAACTGGGTGCGCGTCGGTCGGCCGCCGAGGCGGACATCCTGGGCCGCCTGCATGTAGAGGCGAGCCCCCTCAACCTTGTCGAACTTGGGACGCAGCCGCGCAATGACCTGCTGCGCCGAAGCTTCGCGCTCGTTGCGCGGCTTTAGCGTGATGAACAGGTTGCCATTGTTGCCGGCTCGGCCACTGCCGCCGATCGCCATCGCGACGGAAGCGACGTCGGGATCGGCCATGATGATCTTGCCGAGCTCCTCCTGGCGCCGCACCATGTCCTTGAAGGAGATGTCCTGCGAGGCCTCGGAGGTCGCTGTGATCAGGCCGACGTCCTGCTGCGGGAAGAAGCCCTTTGGGATCAGGACGAACAGGTAGATCGACAGGCCGAGCGTGACGAAGAAGATGGTGAGCGTGGTGCGCCGCCAGCTCAAGGCGTGGTCGAGGACGTATTCATAGCCGCGCAGCATCGCGTCGAAGGCGCGTTCGCTCCATTGGTAGAAGCGGCCGTGGTGCACCTCGCCATGAGCACGAAGGAAGCGCGAGGCCATCATCGGCGTCAGCGTCAGCGACACGAACATCGAGACGAAGATCGTCATCGCGAGCACGACGGCGAATTCGCGGAACAGGCGGCCGATAATGCCGCCCATCAGCAGCAGCGGGATCAGCACCGCAACCAGCGAGATGCTGATCGACACGATGGTGAAGCCGATCTCCTTGGCGCCCTTGTAGGCGGCGGCCAGGGGTGAGTCGCCATTTTCGATGTAGCGTGTGATGTTCTCGAGCATCACGATGGCGTCGTCGACGACGAAGCCGACCGCGATCGTCAGCGCCATCAGCGACAGATTGTCGAGCGAATAGCCGAACACCCACATCAGTGCGCACGCGCCGAGCAGCGCCAGCGGAACCGTGACGGTGGGGATGACGGTCGCCCAGAAGCTGCGCAGGAAGACGAAGATGACCATGACCACCAGGATGATGGTCAGGAGCAGCGTGAACTGGACGTCCTCGACCGCGGCGCGGATGGTCGTGGTGCGGTCGCTGATCAGCTCGATCTTGATCGCCGGCGGGATCGCCGCCACCAGCCGCGGCAGCGTTGCCTTGATCCGGTCGACGGTCTCGATGACATTGGCGCCGGGCTGCTTGAACACCACCAGGAACACGCCGCGCTTGCCATTGGCCCAGGCCGCCTGCTTGGCGTCCTCGGGGCCGGTGACGGCCTGGCCGATATCGCGGATACGCAGCGGGCCGCCGTTGCGATAGGCGATGATGACGTCGTTCCAGTCCTTGGACTGGAGCAGCTGGTCGTTGGCGTAGATGGTGTAGGCGCGTCTGTCGCCGTCGATATTGCCCTTGGGGCTGTCGACCGTCGTGATCGCGATTGCGCTGCGCACGTCCTCCAGCGACAGGCCCTTGGCGACCAGTTTCGCCGGGTCGATCTGCACGCGAACCGACGGCTTCTGCTGGCCGCCGATGAACACCTGCGCGACGCCGGAGATCTGGCTGATCTGCTGGGCGAGCTGGGCGTCGACCGCATCGCTCACGGTGGTCAGCGGCAGCGTCTCGGATGTCGCCGACAGCAGCAGGATCGGCGAGTCCGCCGGGTTGACCTTGCGATAGGTCGGCGGCGAGGGCAGGTTTTTCGGCAACTGGCCGCTGGCTGCGTTGATGGCGCCCTGCACGTCGTTGGCCGCGCCGTCGATGCTGCGATTGAGGTCGAACTGGATTGTGATCGAGGCCGTGCCCAGATAGCTCGTCGACGTCATCTGGGCGATGCCGGGGATCTGGGCAAACTGGCGCTCCAGCGGCTGGGCGACAGAGGAGGCCATCGTCTCCGGGCTGCCGCCGGGCAGGTTCGCGGTGATCTGGATGGTCGGGAAATCCACCTGCGGCAGCGGCGCGACCGGTAGCAGGGGATAGGCGACCAGACCGACAAAGAGAATGCCGGCCATCAGCAGCGAGGTGCCGATGGGATAACGGATAAAAGGTGCCGAAATCCCGCCGTCGTTCATTCCTGTCGAACCTTGTTCTGACCCGGATTCGAACTCGCGACCGCCGTAGAGACGAGGCTTCCGGGCTGTACCTTGAACTGACCGCCGGTGATTACTTGTTGTCCCGGACTAAGTCCTTCATCGATTACCGAGCGCCCGTCGATGGAGTAACTGACCTTGAGCTTGCGCAGTTCAGCCTTGTTCTCCCGATTGACAGTATAAGCGTAGAGACCGTTGGTCGAATGCTGGACCGCGTCGTCGGGCACCACGGTGGCGTCCTTCAGCGTCCGCACCAGAAGACGCGTCGAGACCGATTGGCCCGGCCACAGCGTGTGGTCCTTGTTGTCGAACACCGCTTTCAGCCGAATAGTCCCGCTGGTGGTGTCGACCTGATTGTTGATGACGGCGAGCTTGCCCTCCGCGAGCGTCTTCTTGCCGTCGGTGGTCAACGCGATCACCTTGAGCGCGCCGGCCTTCTGGCCCTCATTGATATAGGGCAACTGGTCCTCGGGCGCGGTGAAGATCACCGTGATCGGCTCGATCTGAGCGATGGAGACGATCGCCGTCTGGCTGGAGGCATTGACGATGTTGCCGATATCGACCTGGCGTAGACCAGCCACACCGGTAATCGGCGATTTGACCTGGGTGTAGTCGAGCTGGGTCTGGGCATTGGAAATCGCGGCCTCGTCGGCGGCGATCTGCGCGGTGAGCTGGGCGACGGTGGAGCGCTGGGTGTCGGTCTGCTGCCGCGTCGCGAATTCGCCGAGCTTGGTATAGCGCTGAAGGTCGAGATTGGCGTTGGCGAGGTTCGCCTCATCCTGCGCCTTCTTCGCCTTGGCCTGGTCGAGCGCCGCCTGGAACGGCCGGGGATCGATCTCGACCAGAAGGGCACCCTGATTGACGATCTGGCCTTCGGTGAAGGCGATCTTGTCGATCTGGCCATCCACCCGCGTCCGTACTTGTACGGTGTTGAAACCCTGAACCGTACCGAGGCCGGTCAAATAGACCGGAAAATCGACCTGCTGAACGGGAGCGATGGTGACAGGAACTGCGACCGCCCGCTGCGAACCTTTTTGTGCGGTTTGGGTCTTGGCGGCGTTCGGACCGTAGAAGTGCTGCCAGCCGAAGTAGCCCGCAATGGTCACGGCTGCGATGAGGGAAAACCACAGGATCGGCCGCGACTTTTTCATATCGGCTTCGTATCGGCTCGTTTGCCCAATTATTGAATTATGGGTCTTTGAAAGGGTTCCGGCGTGCAGCGCTGTATAATACACGCCAAGTTCCAGTGTAAACAACACCGTTGCTTGAGAATCCTAAACAATTGGAAAGCTTTGCATCCGATCTGGGCGGGGCGTGCGCACGTTGCGAACAGCCGTTCTCGCAAGGCGGTAGATCGACGAGCGTGCATAAGATTCGACATGCTCGCGCCGGGTGTGAATCGTCTGCACTGCGCCGATCGGTCAGGCCGTGCGAATTCCGGTCGTGCGCGAGAACAGTTCTAAATTGATCGCGCCGTGTTTCCGTTGTCAGCACATGGGACGTCGTCCATATCAGCGCCGCACAACGGGAGCGCATGATGGACGAACTGAACGGCAAGCTGATCGCGTGTCAGATTCTGATCACGGGCCTGATCGCGCGCGTCGCCAACGAGCAGGGCGATCCTTTGCGCTTCCTCACCGACTTTCGCGACGAGATCAAAGCCGTCGTTAAGGGCGTCAACATCGCCGGCATGGACAACACCGATCGCGTTCGTTCCGTCGCGCAGCAAACGGTCGACGAATTGTTCTCGCTGATGAAGCCGCCGAGCAGTGATTGATTGGCGACAATCGGTGCGATGTGACCCGGTGTTCTTCATTCCTTTAGAACGGTTACAACCTCTCATCTTAGAATGATTAAAAACTCCAGATTAGAATCGTTTTGATCTGGAAGTATTCAAGCCTCCTCACGGGCCTGCCCTCATTGACCGCATATTTTGCGGCCGATACCAACGCCCAACGTTCATCGCGAATGGTGCGCATGAGCGATCATGAAAATGGGGCGTTGGGTAATGGGGCAGGTGGTTGCACCGAAGTCGCTGCGATCGTTCGCGGCAATCGATTTCATCGACGAAAGATTCGAAGGCGGCTCTGGCAAGGCGGCATCGGCGGTTGCCGGATTGATCGCGGTGGCATCGTTCTCGGGCGCCGCCGGGGCGCAGCAGTCGAATCTTCCGCCGGTCAGCGTCGATGCGCCGGTCGAGCGCCCGCGGCCTGCCGCCTCGAAGCCATCACCGGAGCAGATTCGTGCGCGCAATGCGCTTCGCCGCGCGGCGCAGCGCCAGCAGGCGCAGCAGGCCGCAGCCGCGCCGTCCCAGAGCGCAAGCGCGCCGGACCGCAATCCCTATGCCGATCCGGCAGCTCCCTACAAGGTCGATCACCTCCAGGCGTCGGGCAAATTTCCCGAGCCGCTGCTCAACACGCCGAAGACGGTGACGGTCTTGAGCAAGGAGGTACTCGAGGACAAGAACGCCACCTCCTTGAAGTCGGCGATCCTGAGCACGGCGGGCGTGACGCTCGGCACCGGCGAGGGTGGCAACGCCTTCGGGGACCGCTTCTTCATCCGCGGCTTCGACGCCCGCAACGACATCTTCATCGACGGCGCGCGCGATCCCGGTGTCAGCGTGCGCGAAAACTTCTTCACCGAGCAGGTCGAGATCCTGCGCGGTCCCGGCTCGTCCTTCGCCGGGCGCGGCACCACGGGCGGCGCGATCAACATCGTCACCAAGCAGGCCGTGACGGAGAAGAGCTTCTACAACATGGACACCACGTTTGGCACCGACAAGACCAAGCGTGTGACGCTCGACGTCAACCAGGTGATCAGCCCGACCTTCGCGGTGCGCGCCGGCGGCCTGTTCCAGGATGCCGGCGTCGCTGGCCGCGACTTCGTAACTGATGACCGCAGCGGCGCGTTCGTGGCCACGAAATGGACACCAGTCGATGCGGTGAAGGTGACCGCGGATTACGTGCACACCTACCTGCACGGCATCCCGGATTTCGGCGTGCCGTATTACCGGCCGGGATCCCCGGCGGCAGGAAACGTCTATCGGTCGACCGCCGGCGGTCCGTTTCCGGACTTCGGCTCCAACCGCAACAATTTCTACGGCTTCGTCAATCGCGACTTCTTCAAGGTGAAGCAGGACATCGGGACTGTTAACACCGAGGTCCAAGTGACGCCCGATCTCGTCCTCAGCGACAAGATCCGTGTCTCGCGCTCCGTCAATGACTACATCGGAACGCTGGCGGAATCGCCGATCGCCAGGATTCCGCTGTCGGCATCAACCATCACGGCCAATCCGCAGAGCCGCTATCAGGTGACCAGCGTGCTGGCCAACCAGAGTGAGGCGACCTACAAGTTCGACACCGGAGGCTTCAGGCATACGGCGCTCGCAGGCGTCGAGGTCTCTCGGGAGACGTCTTATATCGACAAGTATAGCGGGCTGAGCTCGGAGCTGACGACCGGCACCCCCTTCACGGGCGGTGGCTCGTTGTCGGGCGTTAGCGTGTTCGCGCCGCAATACACGTTTCTGCCGTTCGGGACGCCGACGCTGGCGGGACTGCCGACCAATCTCTCGGTCGACACCAAGAGCGTCTATGCGATGGACAGCATCAACTACAACGATCTCGTCATTCTGAATGGCGGCGTTCGTTATGACGACTACACCATCAACACCAGTGGCTACGCGTCCATCGGCGGCGTGAACAGGTTCGGATCGCAGAGCGCCGAGTTCGGGCTGCCCAACTTCAATCTCGGCCTGACGCTCAAGCCGCTCCCGAACGGAAGCTTCTACGCGGCCTATGCGACGTCGTCGAACCCGGTGGGTGCCGAATTCGACGGCACCAGCACGGCCTATGGCGGCCTTTCGCCGGTTCTCAACGGCAGCTCGAACCAGATCTTCGGGCCGGAGGAGAACAAGGCGATCGAGGTCGGCACCAAGTGGGAATTGTTCGATCGCCATCTGTTGCTGCAAGCGGCGCTGTTCCAGACGGAGAAGGAAAACGCGCGCGAGGCGCAGAATATTACTCCGGCCACGGCCACCGCGACCTGTCCCTATCCGGTTACGATTCCGGCGACGACGGGCACCGTATCCTGCATCACGGCGGGCGCCGCGTACCGCATCCGCGGCATCGACCTCGGCGTCGGCGGCAAGATCACCGACAAATGGAGCGTGTTCGGCGGCCTCGTCCTGATGCAGTCGGAAGTGACCAAGTCGCTCGCGCCGTCGCCGCAGCCGCTGTTGTATCCGACGAATGTCGGACGGCCGCTCGCCAACGTGGCGCACCAGTCCTTCAGCCTGCTCACGAAATATGAGCTGAACGACATCTGGGAGCTCGGCGGGCAGGCGGTGTACCGCTCGCAGATCTATGGCGGCACGTTGCTCGCGGCCAACCAGGGGACGTCGATCCCGGGTTATTGGCGCTTCGACGCCTTCGCCGAGGCGAAGGTCGACAAGCACTGGACGGTGAAGCTGTTCGTCAACAACATCTTCGATAAGCGCTACTACGACGCTCTTTACCAGAGCGCCACGCCCTTCGTGCTGGAAGCTCCGGGACGTGCTGCCTATCTGGTCGTCTCGGCGCGGTATTGAACGGAAGGGTAACGAGGCATCATGCTGACCTGCATACCCGGCGTCTTGAGCAAGGATGATGTGGCGGATTTCCGCCGCATCATGGACGCCAGCGACTGGGAAGACGGCCGCTCGACGGCGGGTGCGCAATCGGCGATGGTCAAGCGCAACGAGCAATTGCCGCCGGACAGCGAGGTTGCGCGCAAGCTCGGCAACCGCATCATCTCGGCGCTGACCTCGAACCCGCGCTTCCTCGCGGCAGCGATTCCGCTCCAGATCTTCCCGCCGTTGTTCAACCGCTATGCGGCGAGCGGCGGGCACCATTTCGGTCTGCACGTCGACAACGCGATCCGCGGCGATCGCCTGACCGGCCTTCGCATCCGCACCGACCTGTCGGTCACGCTGTTCCTCACCGAGCCGGAGGAATACGACGGTGGCGAACTCGTGATCGAGGACACCTACGGTTCGCACGACGTTAAGTTGCCGGCCGGCGACTGCGTGCTGTATCCCTCGACCAGCCTGCATCTCGTCACGCCAGTGACGCGGGGCGCGCGCGTTGCGTCTTTTTTCTGGTTGCAGAGCATGGTACGGGACGATCAGGCCCGCAGCCTGATCTTTGACCTCGATACCGCCATTCAGGCGCTGGCGCAGCGGCTTGGACGCGACGACCCCGAAACGGTCAAATTGACGGGTATCTATCACAACCTCATTCGCTACTGGGCCGAAGTATGAAGACAACACCCTTCCGAGCAAGCTTTGCCGCAACCGTGATATCAGCGGTGATCGCCCTCGCAGTTCCCGCTTCGGCACAGCAGCAGAGGGCAATGCCGGCATCGCAGCCGGCTACCACTCCGGCAGCAGCGCCGGTAGCGCCATCGGCCGCCGCACCTGCGGCGATCGCTGTCCCCGCACCGCCAGCGTCCGAGGCGGCGTCGACTGATGCCGGCCGCGCGCTGAAATCGACCGCGCCCGTGATGAAGGAGCTGTCGCCCTGGGCGATGTTCATGTCGGCGGACATCATCGTCAAGGCGGTGATGATCGGGCTTGCCTTCGCTTCGCTCGTCACCTGGACCATCTTCATCGCGAAATCGATCGAGCTGATGCTGGCGCAGAGCAGGCTGCGTTCGGCCCTGAAGAGGATCGCCGACGCACGCTCGCTAGCGGAGGCCCAGTTTGCGCTCGGCGCCAAGGCAGGCATCTTGCCGTCATTCCTTGCGGCCGCGCTGCGCGAGGCGAGGGCGTCCGCGGGCATCTCCAGCGACGCCGGCATCAAGGAGCGCGCCGCCTCGAGCTTTGCCGAGATCGCCCGCGCGGAGTCGCGCCGGATCCGGATCGGCATGGGCGTGCTCGCGACCATCGGTGCCACCTCGCCCTTCGTCGGCCTGTTCGGCACCGTCTGGGGCATCATGAACAGCTTCATCGGCATCTCGAAGTCGCAGACGACGAATCTTGCGGTCGTGGCGCCCGGCATCGCCGAAGCGCTGCTGGCGACCGCGATCGGCCTCGTCGCGGCGATCCCCGCCGTCATCATCTACAATCATTTCGCGCGCATGACGAAGGGCTATCTCGAGCTCGTGAGCCGCGCCTCGGGTGCGGCGGCGCGGCTGCTCTCGCGCGACCTCGACCGCAGCCATGGCAGTGTTCATCATTCGCGCGCAGCGGCGGAGTAAGCGATGGGCGCTTCGATCGCAGACAATGATCTCGACGACGATGCGGACTTCTCCGAGACGCATGAGATCAACGTCACGCCATTCATCGACGTCATTCTGGTGCTGCTGATCATCTTCATGGTCGCAGCGCCCTTGTCGACGGTTGACCTGCCCATAGATCTGCCGACCTCAAGTGCAACGCCGCAGAAGAAGCCGGACAAGCCGACCTATCTCAGCATCAAGTCTGATTTGACGCTTGCCATCGGGGAGAATCCGGTCACGCGTGCCAACCTGGTCGGCTCGCTCGACGGCCTTTCGGACATGAGTAAGGACAAATACGTTTTCCTGCGCGCCGATCGCTCGGTGCCTTATGGCGAGCTGATGGGCGTGATGGAGCTGTTGCGTTCGGGTGGCTACTCCAAGGTCAAGCTGGTTACGCTGGAAGGTGTCCCAGTCTCTTCAGGGGCGCCTGCGGCAGACCCTGCCAAGCCCTAAACCGCGATGAGATTGGAATGAATCGTCATCGCGCTTTAGGTTGTTGTTGTTTGAGCATGATCCTTTCGGAAAACCGCGTCACACTTTTCCGGATCATGCCCTAGAGGCTCTTGCCATGTCCGATCTCGAGATCGAGCCAAGACCATCCCGGCGGCTGTGGGTTTTGGCCGCAGTGGCAGCGCTTGGGCTCCATCTGGGTGGCGCTGCATTGGCGCTGGCGAATTTGCGGACGGATGGCGGTGATGATGGTTTGGGCGCGGCCGGTGCCGAGTTCGCCGTCGAGATGGCTTCGCCCGATGCTCCCGAGTCCGAACTTCCGCCCGGCCCTGACAGCGAGGCCTTGCAGGAGCAGCGGGCGATGCCCGAACAAAAGGCGGAGGTGAAGGAAACCGAGCTGCCGAAGGATCAGCATCAGGACGTCGACGACGCCGATCGGATCGTTACCGACAACAATTCGAAAAAGCCGGACGACGAGAGTCAGAAGGTGGCGGCCATCGAGACCCCGGCCGCCGAGGCATCGCCGCAGTCGGTTGCCACGGCGAGACAGAAGCTTCACGAGGCCGCGCGCGAGGCTGAGAAGGCGATGGCGCCCGTGCTCGGGGTCGGCAAGGACATCCTGAAGCTGACGACCGACTGGAACCGCAAGATCAGTGCGCATTTCAAGCTGCACCAGGTCTACCCGGAGGGCAGGGAACCCAAGTCCCAGAAGGTCAAGGTGACCCTCGTCCTCAACCGCAAAGGCAACGTGCTTTCGGTGGACGTGGTGGAGTCCTCGGGAGACCAGGCGTTCGATGCGGCGGCGGTCTCGATGATTCGTCGGTCGGATCCCGTGCCGCAACCGCCGGCCGGACTGACGGATGAAAAGTTCGAGCGCACACTCGACGTGACCTTCCCGCCGCGGGAGACGAAAAAGAAGTCCGCTCAGCGCCAGTAGTAGCGGATCGCGACGTAGACCACGACCAAGCATGCGAAGATCAGCGCCACCGGAAGCGGCCGCTTCTCGGTTCCACCGAACGCCGCCACCCGGAACGTGCCGGCCTTCTTCGGCTTCGGCGCAGGGCGGCGGAAGGCGGTAACATTGTCCTTCACGGGCTGGCTGGCCCGGGGGCGAACATCGGGCGGGGTTCCGGCGCCGCCCATTTCGACATAATAGGCCTTGTAGACCGAGGCGATGGTGGCCTCGGTGGCTTCGTCCTCGCTCATCTGCTCCAGCAGCTTCTTGTAGCTCGCGAGGAACTCCTGGGCCTCTGGAGGCAGCGCTGACAACCCATTGAGCTTGGCCATCATCTTCCAGGTGGCAAAATCGGCGCGGGCGCGGGTGTCGGCTCGTCGCGCGATCAGCATGTCGGCAGCTTTGACCAAGTTGGCCTCGGGCCCTTGTGGTTCTCTGGGTTTGTCCTGGTTCAACTACCCGTTGCCGGTCAGGAAGAGAACAGCCTGAATCACATATCCGGTCAACGTTCGCAGTATTGCCGAGATAACATCAAGATTTAGACCGAACTGCGAACCCGCAAGGGGGAGCAGGATCAGGATGGCGATCAAGATCAGCATGCCGAACGGCTCGAGCCTAGCCAGCGGCAGGGCGAGCGGGCGCGGCAACAGGCCGACCGCGACCCGCCCGCCGTCCAGCGGCGGTATCGGCATCATGTTGAACACGGCCAGCACCACGTTGATCAGCAGCGAATTCTTCAAATTGTCGAAGATCCATTGCGCCGAACTCGCCGGCGCGAGGCGCATGGCATGGAATGCCAGGGCCGCCAGCAGCGCCAGCAGGATGTTGGTCGCGGGGCCGGCCAGCGCCACCCAGACCATGTCGAGCTTCGGGTTGTTGAGCTTGCGGAAGTTCACCGGCACCGGCTTGGCATAGCCGAACAGGAACGGCGAATGTGCAAATAACAGCATCGCCGGCAGGATGAGAGTGCCGAACGGGTCGATGTGCCGGAGCGGATTGAAGCTGACCCGGCCACGCTGCCAGGCGGTGTTGTCGCCGAGCCGGTGGGCAACGAAGCCGTGTGCGGCCTCGTGGAAGGTGATGGCGATCACCAGGGGGATCACCCAGACGGAAAGGTCGTAGAGGGAGACGTTCAAGCGGGGTGTTCCAGTTCGTGGCCTGATGGGCCGAACTACCACGTTTCAGCCCCGCGGCGAACCACGGTGCTGATCCTTGTGATGAAGCTCATGTCGCGGGCCGGCCCAACCCGGTGGCGTCAGGATGGAATCGTGGTCGGATATTGGGGCAGGCCGTCGTCGAGTTTCAGCCAGCTCATCTTCTCCGACACCCAGATGTGCTCGGTCGGCGAAAAGGCGTTGCGGTCGTCAAAGGTCGCAAGCGCGACCCCCGCGGCGGTGCCGTTCCGCCGCCAGGAGAACAACCGAGTGCCGCATTGCTTGCAAAAGACACGATCGATGTTTTCCGACGTTGGGAAGCGGCCGGTCTCGCCTTCGATACTCAGCGCGGTCTGCGGGAACAGCGCGCGGGCAAAGAAGGGCGAGCCCATCGCCTTCTGACAGTTGCGGCAATGGCAGACCCGAACGTTGAGCGGCTCGCCCTCGGCCTTGAACCGCACCGCGCCGCACAGGCATCCGCCTTCTCTGATCATGGTGCCCTCAATAGGTGGCGCGGCCGCCGGAGATATCGAACACTGCGCCCGTCGAAAACCCGCAGTCTTCCGAGGCAAGCCAGGCGACCATCGCGGCGAGTTCTTCCACCAGCACGAATCGGCCCTTCGGGATCTTCGACAGCATGAAATCGATGTGCTGCTGCGTCAGCTGCTCGAAGATCGCCGTCTTCGCGGCTGCCGGCGTCACGGCGTTCACCAGGATGTCGTGCGCCGCAAGCTCCTTGCCGAGCGACTTCGTCAGCGCGATCAGGCCGGCCTTGGAGGCCGAGTAGTGCGCCGCGTTCGGATTGCCTTCCTTGCCGGCGATCGAGGCGATGTTCACGATCCGCCCGTATTTCTGCTTGAGCATCGTGGGCACGATCGCCTTGCAGCAGATGAAGGGGCCGTCGAGGTTGATGCGCAGCACCTTGCGCCATTCCTCGAGATCGGTCTCCCAGACCGTCTTGTTGATGCCGGCAATGCCGGCATTGTTGACGAGGATGTCGATCTTGCCGAAGGCGGCGAGGGTCGCGTCGCGCGCCTGCTCGACCGCGGCCGTGTCGGCGACATCGACATTGAAGACGCGAACGTCGCCGCCGATGTCCTTGGCTGTCTTCTCGGCGAGATCAGCGTCAAAATCCCAGATCGCGACCTTGGCGCCGGAGGCGACGAAACGTTCGGCGATGGCGCGGCCAAAGCCCTGGGCGCCGCCGGTGACGATGGCGCAACGGCCGTTGAGGTCGATCTTGTTCATGCGAGAATTCCTCCCTCTCACCCTCATGGTGAGCAGCGCGTCCCTAGCGCGCGTCTCGAACCATGAAGTCCGCTGGCCCATCCCCAGGAGACGGCGCTTCGCGCCTCCTCGGGATGAGGATCAATCAGAGCATGAAACCGCCGTCGACGATGAGGTCGACGCCAGTGGTGAACGCGCTTTCGTCACTGCCGAGATAGACCGCCATGGCCGCGATTTCCTCTGCGGTGCCGAGCCGGCCCATCTTCTGGCGGGCGATGAACATCTCTTTGCCTTGCGGGCCGACGGCGGCGGCGCGGTCGAGCATCGAGGGCGTCTCGACCGTGCCGGGGCAGATGCTGTTGCAGCGAATTCCCTGCGTGATGAAGTCGAGCGCAACCGCGCGCGTGAGGAGCGAAACCGCCGCCTTGGACGCGCTGTAGACATAACGGTTGGCCGGCGGCCTCAGCGCAGCGCAAGACGAGATGTTGACGATGCTGCCGCCGCCGCCCGCGATCATCGCCGGCAGAAACGCCTTGATGGTCCGGTGCATCGACTTGACGTTGAGGTCGAACGAGAAGTCCCAGTCTTCTTCCGAACAGTCCAAAATCGTTCCGTTGTGCACGAAGCCCGCGGCATTGAGCAGGATGTCGATCGTGCCGATGCGCTTGGCGAAGGCGTTGACGTCGGCGGTGTTGCGAACGTCGAGCTTTGCCGTCTCGGCGATGCCGTCCTTGCTTAATTCGGCGATGCCGCTTTCGTTGATGTCGGTGGCGATGACGGTCGCGCCTTCACGCGCGAATGCGATGGCGCATGCGCGCCCGATGCCCGCCGCCGCGGCGGTGACAACGGCGCGTTTCCCCTTGAGGCGGTCTGCCATTTTCTTGTTCTCCTTGATGCCCTCAATGCGCTAGCCCGGATGAACGCGCTAGCGCGATCCGGGGGCGGGTTGACCCGGGTGTTGCTGTGCTCACCCGGGCTACGCGTGCTCAATTCAGTGGTTATCCCGCGCCACGCCGAACGTGCCAGCGACGTTCTGGTAGCGGGTGGCGAGCTCCATGCAGGCGCCGGTCGACTGCTGGCCGACGGTGTTGCGATAGATCTCCTGCCAGGGCGTCTGGTTCGGCGGATGCTTGAAGCCGCCATTGGCCTTCAGCTCGGCGTGGCGCTGCTTCACCTCGCCATCCGAAATCAGGATATTGGCGCTGCCCTTGTTGAGGTCGATGCGCACCTTGTCGCCGGTCCTGAGGATCGCAAGTCCTCCGTCGGCAGCGGCCTCGGGCGAAGCGTTGAGGATCGAGGGTGAACCGGACGTGCCGGACTGCCGGCCGTCGCCGATGCAGGGCAGGGACAGGATGCCGCGTTTGATCAGCGCCGCCGGCGGCTGCATGTTCACGACTTCCGCACCGCCGGGATAGCCGATCGGGCCGGTGCCGCGGATGAACAACACGCAGCGCTCGTCGATGTCGAGCGAGGGATCGTCGATCCGCTCGTGATAGTCCTCCGGCCCCTCGAACACGATCGCGCGTCCCTCGAACGCGTTCAGATCCTTCGGGTTGCTCAGATAGCGGTCACGGAATTCCTTGGAGATCACAGAGGTCTTCATGATCGCGGAATCAAAGAGGTTGCCGCGCAGCACCAGGAAGCCGGCATCCTTCACCATCGGCTTGTCGTACGCCCAGATCACGTCCTGATCGGGCTTGGGCGCGTTCGCGCAGTTCTCGCCGATGCCGCGGCCGTTGACGGTGAGCGCGTCCTCGTGGATGCGCTTGTGCTTCATCAGCTCTCGCACCACGGCCGGCACGCCGCCGGAGCGGTGGAATTCCTCGCCGAGATAGAAGCCGGCCGGCTGAAGGTTGACGAGCAAAGGCACGTCGTGGCCGTACTTCTGCCAGTCGTCGATCGAAAGCTCCACGCCGATGTGGCGTGCGAGCGCGTTGATGTGGATCGGCGCATTGGTCGAGCCGCCGATCGCCGAATTCACCACGATGCAGTTCTCGAACGCCTTGCGGGTCAGGAAGTCGGAGGGTTTCAGATCCTCCCAGACCATCTCGACGATGCGCTTGCCCGTCTCATAGGCGATCTGGCCGCGTTCGCGATAGGGCGCGGGGATCGCCGCGCAGCCTGGCAGCGAGAAGCCGAGTGCTTCCGCGAGCGAATTCATGGTCGAGGCCGTGCCCATGGTGTTGCAATGGCCGACCGACGGTGCGGACGAGGCCACGATCTCCATGAACTCTTCGTAGTCGATTTCGCCTGCGGCCAGCCGCTCGCGCGACTTCCAGACGATGGTGCCCGAGCCGGTGCGCTCGCCGTCATGCCAGCCGTTCAGCATCGGGCCGCCCGACAGCACGATCGCCGGCAGATTGACGGTCGCCGCCGCCATCATGCAGGCCGGCGTCGTCTTGTCGCAGCCGGTGGTCAGAACCACGCCGTCGAGAGGATAGCCGAACAGCACCTCGACGAGGCCCAGATAGGCGAGGTTGCGGTCAAGTGCCGCGGTCGGCCGCTTGCCGGTCTCCTGGATCGGATGGGTCGGAAACTCCAGCGCGATGCCGCCAGCCATGCGGATGCCTTCACGGACACGGTGCGCGAGCTCGATGTGGTGGCGGTTGCAGGGGGAGAGGTCGTTGCCGGTTTGCGCGATGCCGATGATCGGCTTGCCGGACTGGAGTTCCTCGCGGGTGAGGCCGAAGTTCAGATAGCGCTCCATATAGAGCGCGGTCATGCCGGGGTTATGCGGGTTGTCGAACCATTCCTGGGAACGAAGGCGCCGGCGGCTGCCATTGGGTGAGGGCGCATGCCCGTCGGTTGGCTTTTTTGTCATTGATATCTCCTAGAATGCGAACGCGCAGGCGTTGGTCTGTCGTGTCGGCTTGTGCGATGCCCAACAGCGCAAGCGGCGGTCGTTTCCTCACAAGTGCGATACTAGTCATCGGTCGTTGGTAACGCTATCATTTTGTTCGGCCCGCCACCACTTCCGAAAGGGCCGGCGGGCTGTCGGCGCGCTGCGCCAGCGAGCTTTGCCGCTCGATCACCTTGAAGCCGAGATCGAGCACCGGTTGCTCCGGACGACGGCCTTCGATGGCCTCGATCAGCATCGTGGCGGCGGCCCGGCCCATCTCGTAGCGGTTGGTGCGCACGCTGGTGAGCGTGGGGACGGCGCTCGCCATGAATTCGAGGTCATTGAAGCCGATGATGGCGATCTGATCGGGGACAGTGATCTCCCGGCGTCGGCACTCAAAGAGCACGCCGAGCGCGAGGTCGTCATTGGCGCAAAACACCGCATCGATGTTCGGCTCCCGCGCGAGCAGGTCAGCAAACAACGTTCCCCCCAACGTCACCGAGGTCGGCGTAGCCGTCGTCACGACGAGGCGCTGGTCGAACAGACCGGCGTCCTTCATTGCCGAGACATAGCCGTCCAGCCGCCGCTGCACCCGCGGATCCATTCGCGCGCCGACGAAGCCGATCCGGCGGCAGCCCTGCACGAGCAGGTGCGCGATCGCCGCGCGCGCCGCCTCATAGTGCGAAAAGCCGATCATCATGTCGACGGGGGCGGGTCCAAGCTCCATGATCTGTACGATCGGGCAATCGGCCGCCTCGAGCATCGCGCGCGATTCGGTCGTCTGGTCGATGCCAGTGACGATCAGCCCGGCCGGCTTCTGCGCCAGGAACAGGCGAAGAAGCTTCTCCTCCTGGAGGATGCTGTAGCGGGTGTTGGAAAGCTGGATCGAGTAGCGGCTGCCTTCGGACGCGTCATAGATGCCGCGCAGCACGTCGGAGAACACGTTGTTGGTCAGCGACGGGATCAGCACGCCGATCACTTCCGTGCGTTGCGAGGCCAATGCACGCGCCGCGAGATTTGGCACATAGCCGAGTTCGCGCGCGGCGCTTTCGACACGCGCCCGCTTGGCAACCGAAAGCGCTTCGGGATTCCTGAAAAAGCGGGACGCGGTGATAGGGCTCACTCCGGCGAGCTCGGCGACCTCCGCCAGCCGGATCTTGCCAGATTTGGTGCGTTTTCGTCCCATTTGTTGCTCATAGCATAGCCGTTCCGGCAAACAAAGGAACGTTGACAGCGCTACCAGCCCAGATTAACCAAAGACAAATTGCCAAAGCCGCGCAAACTGCGGACAATGCTGCCTTGTAAGATGGGGCCTCGTTGGTGGAGCCCCAGAAGAAAAGGCGGTAGCGGTGCTCGATGGGCGCTGCGGACCAGTGAGGAGGGAGCTAGATGTCGTCTGTGCAAATCCGCGATGTGCGGAAATCGTTCGGCAATTTTGAAGTCCTGCACGGCGTGACGATTCCGATCGAGGACGGCCAGTTCGTCGTTCTCGTTGGCCCCTCCGGCTGCGGCAAGTCGACGCTGCTGCGCATGCTCGCAGGGCTCGAGAACATCACATCAGGCACGATTTCGATCGGCGAGCGCGTCGTCAACAATGTCCAGCCCAAGGAGCGGGACATTGCGATGGTGTTCCAGAACTACGCGCTGTATCCGCACATGACGGTCGCCGACAACATGGGCTTCTCGCTCAAGCTGCGCAGCGCGAGCTCAGACGAGATCAACAAGCGCGTCAAGCGCGCCGCCGAGATCCTCGCGCTGACGCCGCTGCTCGATCGCTATCCGCGCCAACTCTCCGGCGGCCAGCGCCAGCGCGTCGCCATGGGGCGGGCCATCGTGCGCGATCCGCAGGTGTTCCTGTTCGACGAGCCGTTGTCGAACCTCGATGCCAAGCTGCGCGTCGCGATGCGTACCGAGATCAAGGAGCTGCACCAGCGGCTCAAGACCACGACCGTCTACGTCACCCACGACCAGATCGAGGCCATGACCATGGCCGACAAGATCGTCGTCATGCATGACGGCATCGTCGAGCAGATGGGCACCCCGCTCGAGCTCTACGACAAGCCCGAAAATCAGTTCGTCGCCGGCTTCATCGGCTCGCCGGCGATGAACTTCCTCAAAGGCCATGTGCGCTCGAACGGCATCGCGACCTTCGAGGGCCCGAACGGCGTCAAGCTGCCGCTCAAGACCGCGCCGACCGCGTCCGACGGAAAGCCCGCCGTCTATGGCGTGCGGCCCGAGCATTTCACGATCGCCGACGACGGCGCGGAAGCCGAGATCATCGTGGTCGAGCCGACCGGCTCGGAGACGCAGGTGTTCGCAAAGCTCGGCGGCGAGCAGGTCGTCGCCGTCTTCCGCGAGCGGCACCAGTTCAATCCCGGCGACAAGGTCCGGCTGAAGCCCGATCCGTCGCTGGTTCACTTGTTCGACGAAGGAACGGGAAAACGACTGAACGCCTAAGGCAGGCTTAAACAAATCAAGAAAATCACCATTGGGAGGACGACATGCAAGACTTTACCCGCCGGGCGTTGCTTCAAGGCGGAACGGCGCTGGCTGCAACCGGCGCATTGACTGGGCCTGCACTGTTCGAATTCGCGAAAGCCTGGGCGGCTGACTCGCCGTGGAAGGCCGAGTCGGGCGCCAAGCTGACTGTGATGCGCTGGAAGCGCTTCGTGCCGGCGGAGGACGATGCATTCAACGCGATGGTCGCAGCGTTCAAGGCGGCGACCGGCACCGAAATGAACGTGTTCAGCGAATCTTTCGAGGACGTGCAGCCGAAGGCCTCCGTTGCGGCCAATACCGGCTCCGGGCTCGATCTCGCCTGGGGTCTGCACACGCTACCGCAGCTCTTCCCGACCAAAGTGCTGAAGATGAACGACGTCGCCGATTACCTCGGCAAGAAATACGGTGGCTGGACGGATGCGGCGGCCAAGACCTGCAAGCTTGGCGACGACTGGCTGGGCATTCCGGTCGCGACCAACGGCGGTTACATGACCTACCGCAAGTCGGCGACCGACAAGGCGGGCTTCAAGGAGTTTCCCAAAGACTTTCCCGGCTTCCTCGAGATGTGCAAGGCACTCAAGGCGAACAACACGCCTGCAGGCTTCGCTCTTGGGCATGCCACCGGCGACGCCAATGGTTGGTTGCACTGGGTACTGTGGGGCCACGGTGCCTACACGGTCGACCAGAACGACAAGATCATCATCAATTCGCCCGAGACCGTGAAGGCACTGGAGTACTGCAAGGCGCTCTCCGAAACCTTCATCCCCGGAACCCCATCCTGGAACGACTCCTCCAACAACAAGGCGTTCCTGGCCGGCGAGCTCTATTGCACCCTCAACGGCATTTCGATCTATGTCGCGGCCAAGACCGACCCGACCAAGAAGGAACTCGCCGAGGATACCTATCACGCGCTGCACCCCGTCGGGCCCATCGGCAAGCCGACTGAATTGCAGCTTGCTCTGCCGATTCTCGCCTTCAACTTCACCAAATATCCGAACGCGGCGAAGGCCTTCATCGCCTTCATGCTGGAGAAGGAGAACTACGAGAAGTGGCTGGATGGAGCGCAGGGTTACCTGACACAGACCCTGAATGCGTATGAAACCGCGCCGGTTTGGTCGGCCGATCCAAAGAACGCCGTGTTCGCGCAGGCATCCAAGCGCACCCTGCCGGCGTCCGGCATCGGTACGGTGGGCGAGAAGGCGGCAACCGCGATCGCAGACTTCATCATCGTCGACATGTTTGCCAACTATTGCACCGGCACGAAGGACGCAAAGGGTGCAATTGCGGAAGCAGAACGGCAATTGAAGCGCATCTATCGCTGATGATCTCGACGCGGGCGGCCGTCTGGCCGCCCGCACATTCGCACTCTGATCGGGGATATCGGGCATGGCCGATGTCGTAGTTGCTTCCCAAACCAAGCAGTTTCGCGAGGCGAGTGCCTGGGACCAGCTCAAGCACAACCGCAACTGGGTCGGCTTCTGGTTCATGCTGCCGGCCATGGCCTTCCTGATCTTCTTCCTGGCCTATCCGCTAGGGCTCGGCATCTGGCTGTCCTTCACCGACACTCGCATCGGCCGGGTCGGGCAATTCATCGGCGCCGAGAATTATGAATGGCTGTGGGACGACGCCATCTTCTGGCTGTCGGTGTTCAATACCCTGCTCTATACCTTCGTCGCCAGCGCTCTCAAATTCGCGATCGGGCTCTATCTTGCGCTGCTTTTGAACGAGAACATGCCGTTCAAGGCGATGCTGCGCGCGATGGTCCTGATCCCCTTCATCGTGCCGACGGTGCTCTCGGCGCTGGCGTTCTGGTGGATATTCGACTCGCAATTCTCCATCATCTCGTGGTCGCTGAAGCAGCTCGGCCTGATCAGCCAGAACATCAATTTCCTCGGCGACACGACCTGGGCGCGGATCTGCGTGATCTTCGCCAACATCTGGCGCGGCGTGCCGTTCGTGGCGATCACCCTGCTCGCCGGCCTGCAGACGGTGTCGCCCTCGCTCTATGAAGCGGCAACCCTGGACGGCGCCACGCGCTGGCAGAATTTCCGGTACATCACCTATCCGCTGCTGACGCCGATTATCGCCGTCGTGATGACCTTCTCAGTGCTGTTCACCTTCACCGACTTCCAGCTGATCTGGGCGATGACCCGCGGCGGTCCGGTCAATGCCACCCATCTGATGGCGACGCTGTCCTATCAGCGAGCGATCATCGCCGGGCAGCTCGGCGAGGGCGCGGCGATCTCCAGCGCGATGATTCCGTTCCTGCTCGCCGCGATCATGGTCTCATGGTTCGGATTGCAGCGCCGGAAATGGCAGCAGGGAGAGAGCAATGACTGACCTGCCCACCAGATCCCTCGATCTCAAGAATGTGCTGTCGGGCTCGGCGCCTACTGCCGATCACAGCGAAGGCATGAGCTATCTTCAGTCGGTGCCGCGCCGGATCGTGACGCTGTATCTGCCGCTCACGATCATCGTCGTGATCCTCCTGTTTCCGTTTTACTGGATGGCGCTGACCTCGGTGAAACCGGACGACCAGCTGCTCGATCTCGACAAGTATAATCCGTTCTGGACCTGGAATCCGACCTTCAAGCATTTCCACAAGCTTCTGTTCGAGAGCTACTATCCGCACTGGCTCTGGAACACGATGTATGTGGCGGTCTGTGCCACGGTGCTCTCGATCATCGCATCGGTGCTCGCGGCCTATGCCATCGTGCGCCTGCGCTACAAGGGCGCCAACCTCGTCGGCGGTCTGATCTTCCTCGCCTATCTGGTGCCGCCGTCGATCCTGTTCATCCCGCTCGCCACCGTCGTGTTCCAGTACGGCCTGTTCGACTCGCCGATGGCGTTGATCCTGACTTATCCGACCATCCTGATCCCGTTCTCGACCTGGCTGTTGATGGGCTATTTCAAGACCATCCCGTTCGAG
Source organism: Bradyrhizobium sp. CB82 (assembly GCF_029714405.1). NCBI lineage: Bacteria > Pseudomonadati > Pseudomonadota > Alphaproteobacteria > Hyphomicrobiales > Nitrobacteraceae > Bradyrhizobium > Bradyrhizobium sp. CB82. The sequence continues at coordinate 4,182,365 of NZ_CP121650.1, forward strand.
CTCGAGGAATGCGCGCTGATCGATGGAGCGAGCCGCTGGCAGATCCTGATCAAGATCGTCCTGCCGCTCGCGATCCCCGGCCTGATCTCGGCCTTCATCTTCTGCTTTACCCTGTGCTGGAACGAGTTCATCTACGCGCTGACCTTCCTGCAATCGACCAGCAACAAGACGGTGCCGGTCGCGATCGTCAACGAGTTCGTGGACGGCGACATCTACCGCTGGGGCTCGCTGATGGCGGGGGCGCTCGCGGGGTCGCTGCCGCTGGTTATCCTTTACGCCTTCTTCGTGGAGCATTATGTGTCGGCGATGACCGGCGCCGTGAAGGAATGATCGCGGGCCCCGCGTCAAGAGCGCGTCCAAACGGGCGCGTTCAAGACCAATAAGAAGGAGTAGGCTCTTGCACATTCTGGTTCTCGGCGCTGCCGGTATGGTCGGCCGCAAATTGTGCGAACGGCTTTTGCGCGACGGCCGGCTCGGCAAGAGCGACATCACCAGGCTGACCATGCATGACGTGGTCGAGCCGAAGAAGCCCGAGAAGGCGGGCTTTGCCGTCGACACGGTCTCCGGCGATTTTGCCGTTCCCGGAGCCGCCGAGAAGCTGATCGCGGGCCGCCCCGACGTGATCTTCCATCTGGCCGCCATCGTCTCCGGCGAGGCCGAGCTCGATTTCGACAAGGGCTATCGCATCAATCTTGACGGCACGCGGATGCTGCTCGACGCCATCCGCCTCGCAGGCGGCGGCTACAAGCCGCGCGTGGTCTTCACCTCCTCGATCGCGGTGTTCGGCGCTCCGTTCCCGGATGCGATCGGCGACGAGTTCTTCCACACCCCGCTGCTCAGCTATGGCACCCAGAAGGCGATCGGCGAACTGCTGCTCGCCGATTATTCCCGCCGCGGCTTTCTCGACGGCATCGGCATTCGCCTGCCGACCATCTGCATCCGCCCCGGCCTGCCCAATAAGGCGGCATCCGGCTTCTTCTCCAACATTTTGCGCGAGCCGCTGGCCGGCAAGGAGGCGATCCTGCCGGTTTCCGAGGACGTCCGCCACTGGCACGCGACGCCGCGCTCCGCGGTCGGCTTTCTGCTCCATGCCGGCACGATGGACCTCGCCGCGGTCGGTCCGCGCCGCAATCTCACCATGCCCGGCCTGTCGGCCACTGTCGGCGAGCAGATCGCGGCCCTGAAGCGGGTCGCGGGCGAGAAGGTCGCCGCCCGCATCAAGCGGGAGCCGGATCCCTTCATCGTGGGCATCGTCGGCGGCTGGCCGCGCAATTTCGATGCACGGCGCTCGCGCGAGCTCGGCTTCACTACCGCCGAGAAGAGCTTCGATGATATCATCCGCATTCACATCGAAGACGAGCTCGGCGGCGATTTCGTCGCCTGACGCAACCGAAATAGCGTGGGTTAAGTGATGGCGAGCGTTGCTTGCATCGGTGAATGCATGGTCGAGCTTCGGCAGGCCCAAGGAGGAGGACAGTCCGGCGGCCAGGGCGGGCTCTATTCGCGCGGCTTCGGCGGCGATACGCTCAACACGGCCGTCTATCTCGCGCGGCTCGAGGTCAAGGTCGACTATTTCACGGCGCTCGGCGATGACGCCTTGAGCGATGAGATGGTGACGGCCTGGACCGCGGAGGGCGTCGGCACCAGGCGCGTCGTGCGTCTGCCCGGCAAGCTGCCCGGCCTCTACATGATCCAGCTTGATGCCAAGGGCGAGCGGCAGTTCTTTCACTGGCGCGAGAGCGCGGCCGCGCGCCGGCTGATGGATCTGCCGGAGACGGACGAGATCCTCAACTCGCTGATGAGCTACGACATCGTCTATCTCTCCGCGATCACGCTCTCGATCTACGATCAGGCCGGGCGCGAGCGCCTGTTCGCGGCGATCAAGCGTGCGCGCCTGCTCGGCACCCGCTTCGTGTTCGACACCAATTTTCGCGCCCGTGGCTGGCCCGATCGCGACGTCGCTCGCGAGGTGTTTGCCGCGGCATTCGAGGCCGCCGACATCGTGCTGACCTCGACCGAGGATCTGCTCGCCCTGTATCCGGGCGAGAGCCATGCCGAGCTGATGGCGCGCATCCCCACCCCCGAGCTGGTGTTCCGTCTCGCCGAGCCTGTCAGCCTGTTGCGCTTCCCGGACGGCACAGGCCAGGTGGGTGCCGAGCCGATGACCAAGCCGGTGGTCGACACCACGGCGGCTGGCGACAGCTTTGCCGCGGCTTATATTGCCGCAAGGCTCGCAGGTTCCGATCCCGTTGAGGCCGCGCAGGCCGGACATCGCCTCGCGAGCCTCGTGATCTGCTATCCGGGTGCCATCATTCCGGCCTATGCCATGCCGCCGAAGAAGCGGCCCCGGCCGGCCATCTCGCGCCAAGCGACAAAGTGAGAATCGAACCGACATGACCACGACTGCCAAACAGGAAAAGCTCGCCGCTCTGTTCAGGGCCGCGACCGTCATCCCCGTCCTCACCATCGAGCGTCTCGAGGATGCGGTGCCCCTGGCGCGCGCCCTCGTCGCCGGTGGCGTCAAGACGCTGGAGGTGACGCTGCGCACCTCCGTGGCGATCGAGGCGGCGAAGGCGATGATATCAGAGGTGCCGGAGGCGATCGTCGGCATCGGCACCATCCTCAACCCCGCCGACCTCGCCCGCGCCGAGGCGCTGGGCGTCAAATTCGGCATCAGCCCGGGCGGCACGCCCGATCTGTTGAAGGCCGCCGCCGACAGCGCCTTGCCATTTGCCCCGGGCATTGCGACCGCGTCCGAACTGATGCAGGCGCTGGCGTTCGGCCTCGATGTTGCCAAGTTTTTCCCCGCCGAGCAGGCCGGTGGCATCAAGGGCCTGCGGGCCCTGGGCGGTCCGTTCCCCAATGTGCGCTTTTGCCCCACCGGCGGCGTCGGCGAGGCCAATGCGGCGACCTGGCTCGCCGAGCCTAACGTTCTCGCGGTCGGCGGTTCCTGGCTGTGTCCGGCGGCCGAGATCAGGGCCGGGAACTGGGCCGGCATAACTGCCATCTGCCAGCGCACCCTCAAGGGCCTCAAAGCCGGGTGAACTCTTTGGCCCTTTGGGCTAAGAATCGGGCAGGGAAGACCTGAGGAGAATGACCATGACGGGAAGCATCGTCGGATGGGCGCATACGCCGTTCGGCAAGTTCGACACCGAGACCGTCGAAAGCCTCGTCACGCGCGTGGCGAATGAGGCGCTTGCGGATGCCGGCATCTCGGCGGGCGATGTCGATGAGATCGTGCTCGGTCATTTCAACGCCGGGTTCTCTCCGCAGGACTTTACCGCCTCGCTGGTGCTCCAGGCTGATCCGAATCTGCGCTTCAAGCCGGCGACCCGCGTCGAGAATGCCTGCGCCACGGGCTCGGCCGCCGTGCACCAGGGCCTGCGCGCGATTGCGGCCGGCGCGGCCAAAATCGTGCTGGTCGTCGGCGTCGAGCAGATGACGCGCACGCCGGGTCCGGAGATCGGCAAGAACCTGCTCAAAGCCTCGTACCTGCCGGAAGACGGCGACACCGTCGGCGGTTTCGCCGGCGTGTTCGGCAAGATCGCCAGCGCCTATTTCCAGAAATACGGCGACCAGTCCGATGCGCTGGCGCTGATCGCGGCCAAGAACCACAAGAACGGCGTCGCCAACCCCTTCGCCCAGATGCGCAAGGATTTTGGCTTCGAGTTCTGCCGCTCCGAGAGCGAGAAGAATCCTTACGTCGCCGGCCCCTTGAAGCGCACCGACTGCTCGCTCGTCTCCGATGGCGCGGCGGCCCTCGTGCTGGCCGATGCCGAGACCGCCAAGGGCATGGGCAAGTCGATCGGCTTCCGCGCCACCGCGCATGCCCAGGACTTCCTGCCGATGAGCAAGCGCGACATCCTCCAGTTCGAAGGCTGCACGGTCGCCTGGCAGCGCGCGCTGGAGAAGGCCGGCGTGTCGCTCGCCGACCTCTCTTTCGTCGAGACCCACGACTGCTTCACGGTTGCCGAGCTGATCGAATATGAAGCGATGGGCCTGACGCCGAGGGGGCAGGGCGCCCGCGCCATCAAGGAAGGTTGGACGCTGAAGGACGGCAAGCTGCCGGTCAATCCGTCCGGCGGGCTGAAGTCGAAGGGCCATCCGATCGGCGCCACCGGCGTCTCCATGCATGTGATGACCGCGATGCAGCTTGCGGGCCAGGCGCCCGAGGGGATGCAGATCAAGAACGCCAGGCTGGGCGGCATTTTCAACATGGGCGGCGCAGCCGTCGCCAACTACGTTTCCGTGCTGGAGCCGTTGAAGTAACCCGTAAGAGTGGGCAAAGGCGCGAATGCGCCGCGCCCACCCTTCCTTGCGCTATGTCAAGGTGGGCACGTTGCGCTTCGCTCACCTGCTCTTGATTGATTGCCGGGGAATGCATCATGAGCAATGATAGCTCGCTATCACTAGACGAACTCAACGATCGTATCGCGATCCTCGAGAGCAATATCAGGCAGCTCATCGAGCAGGCCGCCGCCGCGTCCGGCGAGCAGAGCGAGGCGCGTATCGCCGATCGCATCAACCAGCAGAACGACGAGCTCGATCGGCTGCTCAAGATCCGCGAAGCCCGCCAGAAGAAATAACCGGAGCCGGCAGCGCGCCGTGCTCGCACGCGGCGCATGCGGCCATACGCCGGCCGCCCTTGCCCGAGCCTCGTTGCTTCAGTTAGCTGGCCGAAATCGCGGGCCGTAGTCGCCCCGCGCAATCGGGAGTGAGCGATGGGGCCGTTGAAGGGCATCAAGGTCATCGACATGACGACCGTGCTGATGGGGCCGTATGCGACCCAGATGCTCGGCGACTACGGTGCCGACATCATCAAGGTGGAGTCGCTCGAAGGCGACGTCACCCGCCTGATCGGTCCGATGCGTCATGCCGGCATGGGCCCGGTATTCCTCAACACCAATCGCAGCAAGCGCTCGATCTGCCTCGACCTGAAGAAGCCGGCCGGCCGCGACGCCGTGCTGCGGCTCATCAGGGACGCCGACGTCCTCGTCTACAACGTCCGGCCGCAGGCAATGGCGCGGCTTCAGCTCGGCGATGACGTGGTCTCCGCGATCAACCCGCGCCTCGTCTATGCCGGCGTGTTCGGCTTCGGCCAGGACGGGCCCTATGCCGCGAAGCCCGCCTATGACGACCTGATCCAAGGTGCAACGGCGCTGCCCGCATTGATGGCGCAGACAGGCGACGGCGTGCCGCGCTACGTGCCGAACGCGCTGGTCGACCGCATCGTCGGTCTCACCGCGGTCGGCGCGATCTGCGCCAGCCTCGTGCACCGCGACCGCACCGGGCGCGGACAGCGCGTCGATATCCCGATGTTCGAGACCATGGCCGGCTTCGTCATGGGCGATCACATGGGTGGGCTCACCTTCGAACCGCCGCTCGACAAGGGTGGCTACGCGCGGCATTTGTCGCGCGACCGCAGGCCTTACAAGACCGCGGACGGCTATCTGAGCGTGATCGTCTACAACGACAAGCAGTGGCAGAACTTTTTCGAAGCGACCGGTCGCGACGATCTGCGCGCCGACAAGAGGTTTGCAACCTTTGCCGGCCGCGCTGCGAATATCGACTTCGTCTATGCCGAGCTCGCGCGCATCTTCGAAACGCGCACGACCGCCGAATGGATCGAGCTTTTGACGAGGGCCGACGTGCCGGTCATGCCGATGCACGATTTGCAAACGATCCTGCATGATCCGCATCTGGAGGCGACGGGCTTCTTTCCGGTCGTCAACCATCCGACCGAAGGCCCGATCCGCAGCATGAAGGTCACCGCGACGTGGTCGGACACCGACGCCGAACCGTCGCGGCTCGCACCGCGCCTCAACGAGCATGGTGCGGAGATCCTGAAGGAGATCGGCTATTCCGCCGACGAGATTGCGGTCCTGATACGCGACGGCGTGACACGCTCGCCGCCGGAATAGGGAGAGAGCGTCATGAGCTTCATCACCGGCGTCGGGCTCACGCCTTACGGCAAGCATGACGGCTCATCCTCGCTCGATCTGATGAGCCGCGCGGCCCAGCTCGCGCTCGACGATGCCGGGCTGACGCGCGCGGAGATCGACGGCGTCCTCTGCGGTTATTCGACGGTATCACCGCACATCATGCTGGCGACCGTCTTCGCCGAGCACTTCGGCATTCGCCCGGCCTACGCGCATGCTGTGCAGGTCGGCGGCGCGACGGGGCTCGCCATGGCCATGCTCGCGCATCACCTGGTCGAGGCTGGGGTGGTGCGGCATGTGCTGGTTGTCGCCGGTGAGAACCGTCTCAGCGGGCAAAGCCGCGATGCCTCGATCCAGGCGTTGGCGCAGGTCGGCCATCCCGCCTACGAGGTGCCGCTGGGACCGACCATCCCCGCCTATTACGGCCTCGTCGCGTCCCGCTATATGCACGAGCACGGCATGACCGAGGAGGATCTCGCGGAGTTCGCCGTGCTGATGCGCGCACACGCCTGCACCCATCCCGGCGCGCAATTCCGCGACCCGATCACGGTTGCGGACGTGATGGCCTCCAAGCCCGTGGCGCTGCCGTTGAAACTGCTCGACTGCTGCCCGGTATCCGATGGTGGCGCCGCCTTCGTGATGAGCCGCGAGCGGACCGGCGAGGCCGGCGTGCGGATCCGCGGCTGCGCGCAGGCGCACACCCATCAGCATGTCACCGCGGCTCCGGCGCTGAGCGAGCTTGGTGCCGAGATTTCGATCGCGCGCGCGAAACAGGCTTCACGTCTTGCGATATCAGACGTGCGTTACGCCGCCGTCTATGACAGTTTCACCATCACGCTCGCGATGCTGCTGGAAGATCTCGGTCTTGCCGGGCGCGGCGAGGCCGCCGCGCGCATCCGGTCCGGATATTTTAGCCGTGACGGCCGCATGCCGCTCAACACCCACGGCGGGCTCCTCAGCTACGGCCATTGCGGCGTCGCCGGCGCGATGGCGCATCTGGTCGAAGCGCATGTTCAGATGACCGGGCGCGCAGGCGATCGCCAGGTCCGCGACGCCTCGATCGCGCTGTTGCATGGCGACGGCGGCGTGTTGTCCTCCCATGTCAGCATGTTCCTGGAGCAGGTGCGATGAGCGCGCGAATCGCGGATTGGACAAAGGGCGAAGCGGCGATCGTCTATCAATGCTGCAAGGCATGCGGCGGCGTACAGTACTTCCACCGCGACTTCTGCGCGGCCTGCGGCGCGCCAGACCCGCGAGAACATCGCGCGAGCGGCAAGGGCAGGGTCTACGCCACCTCGCTTGTTTGCCGTGCCGCAACGCCCGAGGCCCGCGCGCATGTGCCCTACAACATCCTGCTCGTCGACTGCGCCGAAGGCTTTCGCATGATGGCGCACGGCGAGAAGGATCTCGCCATCGGCGACGAGGTCACCGCGCAGTTCGCCTCGTTTGCCGGAAAATTCTTGCCATTTTTCACAAAGGTCTAGCTGATGGTTTTCGTCATTCGGGGGCGGTCGAACGGACCGAACCTGGAACGGGATTCTAGGTCTGGCAAGAACGCACCACCCCGGAATGACGAAAGCTCCTTCAGCGCCCGTAGAACAATATGCTGGCAATGACGAGCATCGCCGTCACCGCCAGCATATGCGCGAACGCTCCCGAGGCCGCCCTCCTGGTGGCTTCCTTCATGCCGTTTACTCCCTAGACCTGGGCGCGACTCGGCGTGGCGCGCCTGCGCAAACGACGGTCGGATTTTTTTTACTCGGAACACCCCATTTCGAGCACCGCTGCGATTTGTCCCCACGCAGCGAATATCGATTTCTGCAAGTTCATTCAGCAATGCGGCGGCAATTTGACTCGATGATGTTGCTCTTGTGTCGGTGCAAGAATAGTCTCGAGAAGCTCTCCGTAAGAACCACAACAAGACCAAGACCCAAGGTGAATGATGGCCCGTATCGACTACGCCGATCCGTCCAAGGCGTCCGAGCGCACCCGCGACATCCTCGCCAAGAATCGCAACGCCAACATCTTCCGGATGATGTCGCATTCGTCTGACTATTTCGTGCAGTATTGCCGGCTGGGCGGAGCGATCCGGAGCAGGGGCGAGCTTGATCCGATCGTTCGGGAACTTGCGATCACACGGACTGGGATTCTCTGCGAGGCGCCCTACGAGGTCATCGCGCACAAGCGCATCGGCAAGAATGTCGGCATCACCGATGAGCAGAACGAGGCGCTTGCGAACTGGCAGGCGGCGAAATGCTTTACCGAAACACAGCGCGCGGCGCTCGCGTTCACGGATGAAATCGTCAAGCTGAACAAGCCGACGGATGCGACCTTCAAGGCGATTGCCGCAAAACTCACGCCGGCTGCGCTGGTCGAATTGCAGCTTTCGGTCGGCTTCTACATCATGACGTCGAAATTTCTTGAGACGTTCGAGATCGACCTCCAGCCGGTGACGGAGGTCGTGGGCTGAGATCGAGTAAGCGGCGAGGGATGCCGATGGACATCGATGAATTCGCGGCCTGGGCTGCGACGATCGCCAAGGTCGAGGAGCACCCGACCAACGAACGGCTGTCCTATCTCGGTCTCGGCCTGGCGGCCGAGGCCGGAGAGGTTGCCGATCACATCAAGAAGCTGTTGCGCGACGGTTGGCTCGATCAGGCCGGCCTCGTGGATGAGCTCGGCGACACCATCTACTACTGGGCCTGCCTGTGCGCGGCGACCGGCCAGAAGCCGTCCGATCTGCTGGCCAAGAGCGCGGCCAGGATCAACAGACGCCTGCGCGAGGCGGCGAGCCGCTGAACTGGTTGATCGATATGAGCTGAGGATTTTGGGTTACCTCTCCCCGCCGGGGAGAGGTGGAAGCTCCGGACGGCGTTACGTTGACGTCAGGATGTCCACCCTGGCATTGGCGACAATGAGCCGGTCGGCGAGGAGCTGCGCCAGGTTGCGCATGATGCGCTCGCTGGCGTGTGGATGCTGCTGGCGGAAGCGCTCGAAATCCTTCAGCGGCACCTCGAAGGCGGTCGCCGCCATATCGGCCAATACGTCCGCCGAGCGGGTCGATTCCAGCAGCGCCATCTCGCCAAAGGCCATGCCGGCCGTCAGCGTTGCCAGGCGAACGCCGTCGGGCAGCGTGACGTGCACCGCACCGCTGCGCAGGAAGAACAGCGAATCGGCGGGATTGCCGGCCGCGACGATCTTCTGGCCCGACTTATAGGTGCGGATGGTGCAGAGCGAGGCCAGATCCGTCAGCTCGCCGTCGTTCAGGCCTTCAAGCAGCGGCTGCTCGGATAGCTCGGTGGTCTCGTGGAAGTCGATCGAGCCGCCATAGCGGTACACGATCTGGTCTTCCGCCCATTCGATCGCGGTGTCCAGCAGGTAGAAGTCGCGAACGTTCTTTAAGCCAGCCGTCCATTCGCGAAGCGTGTCCCATTCCCGCGAGGCGCGCTTGACGCCGGACAGGACCACGGTGACGTTCAGCGCGGCGAGCTCTTCGAAGGCCTCGGCGACGAGCCGCGCACCGGCACGCGTCGTCGAGGTGACGCGGTGCAGGTCGAAGATCACGAGCTGCGGGCGCGGCCGTGCGGCAAGCCGCCGCGAGACGTAGTCGACGGCCGAGAGCGACAGCGTGCCGACGAGCTCGATGACGCGCACCTCGTCCTCGTGAGCAGCGAGGATCTCCCGCTCCTGCGGGCGGCGGACGCGACGCGATGGGCTCTGGCCGATGTGATAATCCGCGATGATCGCGTTGCGCGCGTCGTCGCTGCGGTTGAGCATGTGCAGGTCATAATGCGACGACAGTGCCTCGCAGACCTTGATGCCGCGCACGCTGTTGCCGTGCTTGTCGAGTCTTGGCGAGTAGCTGCCGAGACCGAGCCGGGCGGGCAGGGCAGCGAGGATGCCGCCGCCGACGCCGCTCTTGGCGGGAATGCCGATCCGGTAGATCCATTCGCCGGCATAGTCGTACATGCCCGACGACGTCATCACCGACAGCGTCCGCGAGATCGCGTAAGGTGTCATCACCTGCGCGCCGGTGACCGGATTGACGCCGCGGTTGGCGAGCGTTGCCGCCATCACGGCGATGTCGCGCGCCGTAACCAGCACCGCGCATTGGCGGAAATAGTCGTCGAGCACGGCCGCGACGTTATCCTTGATCACGGCATTGGTGCGTAGCAGGTAGGCGATGGCGCGATTGCGATCGCCGGTCTGGCTCTCGGAGGTGTAGACGGCCTCGTCAACGTCCAGCTCGCGGCCGGCGAATCGGCCGAGAGCTTTTCGGATCTCCTCGAAGGCGGCTTCGCCCTTGCTCTCCTGGATCAGCCCGGTGCAGGCGATGGCGCCGGCATTGACCATCGGGTTGAATGGGTGGTTCTCGGCATTGAGCCGGATCGAGTTGAAGGGATCGCCGGAGGGCTCGACGCCAATCGCGCTCTCGACCCGCGCCGCGCCCAGGATGTCCAGCGCCAGCGCGAACACGAACGGCTTTGACATCGACTGGATGGTGAAGGGGACGCGGCTGTCGCCGACTTCATAGACATGGCCATCCAGCGTGGCGAGACTGATGCCGAAATAGGCAGGATCAGCCTTGCCGAGCTCAGGGATGTAGTCGGCGACGGCGCCGGAGGTCTCGGCCGAGAATTCGTTGAGGCAATCGTTCAGGAACCGCAGCAAGGGCGGTTTCGAACGGGTCCAGGCAGTGGAGGCGAGGGGCGATTGCGGTTTCATCGCCTCCCTTGTGCAACGCCATCAGGGCACGCGCAACCGTTGCCGACGCGATCGCGGAGGGCCAGTTCGACGCATAGGCGCAATTGCGCGGTGAGCAGCTCAACGCAAGACGACGGATCGTCAGCTCGCGATGATCGCGATCGCCTGGCCTTCGGCGACGACGTCGTCGAGCTTGACGAGAAGCAACGTGATCGTCCCTGCCGCAGGCGAGGGCACCGGTATCTCCATCTTCATGGCTTCGACGAATGCAACGTCATCGCCATCTGCGACGCTTTTCCCAACCTCAACGGGAATCGCGCAGATCCGTCCTGCGACTTCCGTGACGATCTTAATTTCTGGCATGCCATTCGCCTTTTTGTTGTCGTCGCAGGGTGCCTGAGGTAGCGTGTCCTTCAAGCGGAATTTAATTCCGCAGAGCGAAACAACTTGGTAGGGAACATGGGACGACGATCGGAGCGGTTGAGTAGGCAAGGAATGCTCGCTGGCGAAGCCGGCGAAAGTGATGTCATCCAGGTGGTCTCGCGCGCATTCGATGTGTTGCGATGCTTCGAGGGCCACGAGGCGCGGCTCGGCAATCTCGAAATCTCCAACCGCTGCGGCCTGCCGCGCTCGACGGTGTCGCGGCTCACGCATACGCTCACGCGCATGGGGCAGCTCGTCTATCTGCCGCGTGATCAAAAATACCGGATAGGGCCGAGCGCGGTTGCGATGAGCGCCTCGATGATGAAGGGAGCGCAACTGCGCAACCTCATTCGCCAGCGGCTCGAGGACGTCGCCGAGCAATTGCCGGGGACGGTGGGCTTCGTCATCCCCGATCGGTTCAATCTCGTCTATCTCGAGTTTGCCCGTTCGGCGAGCGCACTGGGTCTGCATGAAGGAACCGGCAGCCGGATCGCGATGGCGTCGACCGCCGCGGGCGCCGCTTACACGGCGGCGCTACAGCCCGAGATCGGCGATGCCCTGGTTGCGGAGATGGAGCGGGAGGCGCCGGAGGCGGCCCGGCTGCTGAAGCCGCGCATCGAGGCCAACCGCGAGTTCCTGCGTGAGCATGGCTATGTCGTGGCGTGCGGCCTCTGGAGCCCGCACATCAATGGCGTCGCGGTGCCGATGTGGTCGCCGCAATATCAGACCGTTGTGGTGGTCACGATCGGTCTGCTGGCAGCCATGTATGACGAGGAGCGGCTGCACAGTGAGGTCGCGCCGCTGATGGTCAAGCTCGGCAAGGCGGTCGGCGACCTGCTCGAAGGCGCCGAGGGCGACTTCCTCAACAACCGTCTCGAGCGCAAGCCGATCGCGATGGCCGTGCGAAACAATAACAAGCCAATCGCGTCGGGGGGACTGAATGAACTGGAAGCCGGAACTCGACGAACTCGCCCGGCGCGAAGCCTTCGCGCGGGAGATGGGCGGCGTTGACAAGGTCAAGCGACAGCATGATCAGGGCCGGCTCACCGTTCGTGAGCGTATCGACGGGCTGATCGACAAGGGCAGCTTTCACGAGATCGGTGCCGTCTCCGGCATCGGTGAATACGATGCGCATGGCGAGCTCAAGCATGTGACGCCGGCGAACTGCGTGTTCGGCCGCGCCAGGGTCGACGGCCGCACGGTGGTGGTGGTCGGCGACGATTTCACCGTGCGCGGCGGCTCGGCTGACGCGTCGATCTCCGCCAAGCCGCTGATGGCGGAGGAGATGGCGCATGACTTCCGTCTGCCCATCATCCGCATCATCGAAGGATCCGGCGGCGGTGGCTCGGTGAAGACGATCGAGACCAAGGGCGCCGCGAACCTGCCGGGCGGCATCGGCGGCACGCGCTGGTACCGTTTCACGACGGAGAACCTCGCGCGCGTGCCCGTCGTGGCGCTCGGGCTCGGTTCGGTGGCGGGCCTTGGCGCTGCGCGGCTTGCCGCCAGCCACTATTCCATCATGACCACATCGTCTGCGATGTTCGTCGCAGGGCCGCCGGTGGTGAAGCGGCTCGGCCACGATCTGTCCAAGCAGGATCTCGGCGGCGCCGACATCCAGACCCGCGCCGGCGCGGTCGATCATGCCGTCGAGACCGAGGCGGAGGCGTTCGCCTGCGCGCGGCGCTTCCTGTCCTATCTGCCGTCGTCGGTCTATGAACTGCCGCCGACGCTGCCCTGCCATGACGATCCGGAACGCATTGACGAATCCTTGACGAAGGCCGTGCCGCGGAGCCGCCGGCAGGTCTACAAGATGCGCCCGATCATCGAGTCCGTCGTCGACAAGGGCTCGTTCTTCGAGGTCGCCGGCAATTTCGGTAAGCCGGTCATCGTCGGGCTCGCGCGGCTCGAGGGCAGGGCGGTGATGCTGCTTGCCAGCGATCCCTTCCACTATGGCGGATCGTGGACCGCGGATGCCTGCCAGAAGGTGGTGCGCTGGGTCGACTTCGCCGAAACCTTCCATCTGCCGATCGTCTATCTGATGGATTGTCCGGGCTTCATGATCGGACTGGACGCCGAGAAGGCGGCCACGATCCGCCACGGCGTGCGCGCCATGGCCGCGGTCAACCAGACCACGGTGCCCTGGTGCACGGTGATCCTGCGCAACGCGTTTGGCGTTGCCGGCGTCGTGCATCAGCCGGCCGATCGCTTCTCGATCCGCTACGCCTGGCCGTCGGCCTATTGGGGCTCGCTGCCGCTCGAAGGCGGCATCGAGGCCGCCTATCGCGCCGACATCGATGCGGCGGAGGATAAGGCGGCGAAGCTGAAGGAGATCGAGGAGCGCCTCAACAAGCTGCGCTCGCCGTTCCGCTCGGCCGAAAAGTTCTGGGTCGAGGAGATCATCGACCCCCGCAAGACGCGGTCCTTGCTCTGCGAGTTCGCACGGCTGGCGGAGCCGCTGCGCACGCCAGGGCCGCCGGGGAATATGACGATCAGGCCGTAGCTCGCTCTCAATCGATCGCAGTCCGGAGAGAGAATGTCCCGAACTATTGCGCTCGCTCCAGCATGCGGCGGAAGCAGGTAAGCGCGATCGCCAGGAAGATCGCGCCGAGCCCGTCAATCGCGACAAGGTGCGGCCGGACCAGTGCGATGGTGGCGCCGCGACACAAGACCGATTGCGAGAATTTCACGAAATGTACAGCCGGTGGCGATCCCTTCACGCGACCGCAGGTTTTGGATGACGCGCCAGCGCCAGCACGATGAGCGCGGCGAACACGCAGAGTGCACCGGCGATGAAGAATGCGGGCAGGTAGCTCGCCAGCAGCGTCCGCGACAGGCCTGCGCCAAAGGCGGCGGTGCCGGCGCCGAGCTGGTGGCCAGCGAAGATCCAGCCGAACACGAGATTGGCGCGCTCGGGACCGAATTTTTGCGCCGTCAGCCGCACCGTCGGCGGCACGGTGGCGATCCAGTCGAGACCATAGAACATCGCAAACAGCGACAGGCCATAGAAGGAGAAGTCGCTGAACGGCAGGAACACCAGCGAGAGCCCGCGCAGGCCATAGTACCAGAACAGCAGCCAGCGATTGTCGTAGCGGTCGGACAGCCAGCCGGACATGATGGTGCCGAAGAAATCGAAGATGCCCATGGCCGCGAGCAGGCTCGCCGCCTGCACCTGCGGGATGCCGAAATCGAGGCACATCGGGATCAGGTGCACCTGGACGAGACCGTTGGTCGAGGCGCCGCAGACGAAGAAGGTCGCAAACAGGATCCAGAACGCGCGCGACGTCGAGACATCGCGCAGCGTGCCGAGCGCAACGGCCGTGATCGGCGCGTGGCTGACCGGCGGGGCGGGCAGGAGCTCGCTGCCCTCGTCGCCGAACGGGCGCAGGCCCACATCGCTCGGGCGGTCGCGCATCACGAGCGCCACGGCGGTTGCGGAGACGCCGAGCATCACGCAGACGAAGCTGAGGGCAAGGCGCCAGCCGAAACGCTCGGTGAGGCTCGCAAGCAGCGGCAGGAACACGAGCTGCCCGGTGGCGACGCTGGCGGTCATGATGCCGACCACGAGGCCGCGCCGAGCGGCGAACCAGCGTGTGGCGATCGTCGCGCCGAGCACCAGCGCGGTCATGCCGGTGCCGATGCCGATCACGACGCCCCACAGCAGCATGAGCTGCCAGACCTGCGTCATCGCGAGCGAAGCCACCAGCGCCGTGACGACGATAAGCTGCGCCGTCAGCGTCACGTTGCGCAGGCCGTAGCGATTGAGGAGGGCGGCTGCGAACGGCGCCATCAGGCCGAACAGGATGAAGCGGATCGAGAGCGCCGAGGAAATCTCCGCAGTGCTCCAGCCGAATTCCTTTTGCAGGGGAACGATGAACACGCCGGGCGCGCCGACGGTGCCGGCGCTGATCAGCGCGGCGAGGAAAGTCACGCCGACCATCACCCAGCCGTAGTGGATATTGCGGCGGCTGAGTGCTGCCGCGAGCCAGTTCGAAATCATTGAGCCCCAACCTTACCTGGAGGACTTAGCGTGACCTGTTCGAGCCTGCAATTTTGGCACGAGTCGCGCGTGTCTAAAATGCCAGACTTCCCTCGATTTCGGCCAATCCGCCTAGTGCTCAAGGCGTTCGACCGCAATCGCGGTCGCTTCGCCGCCGCCGATGCACAGCGCTGCGACACCGCGCTTGAGGTTCTGCGCCTCCAGCGCATGCAACAGCGTCACGATCAGTCGCGCGCCGGTGGCGCCGATGGGGTGGCCGAGCGCGCAAGCGCCGCCATTGATGTTGAGCTTTTCTCTCGCGATGCCGAGATCGCGCTGCGCAGCCATGGCGACCACGGCAAAGGCCTCGTTGATCTCGAACAGATCGACGTCATCGACGCTCCAGCCGACCTTGTCCAAGAGCTTGCGGATCGCCGGAATCGGCGCGGTGGTGAACCATTGCGGCTCCTGGCTGTGAGTGGCGTGGCCCTTGATCTCGGCCAGCACCGGCAGGCCGTTGCGATCGGTAAGCGTGCGGCGCGTCAGCACGAGCGCCGCCGCGCCGTCGGCATTGGCGGACGATGCCGCCGGCGTGATGGTGCCGTTGGCGCGGAACGCCGGCTTCAATCCGGGGATCTTTGCCGGATCGACCTTCAGCGGATGCTCGTCATTGGCAATGATGCGGCGTCCGGCCTTCTCGGTCAGCGTGATCGGTGCGATTTCGGCCTTGAACGCGCCGCTCTCCACCGCCTTGCGCGCGCGGCTCAGCGTCTCCATCGCAAAGACGTCCTGATCCCTACGCGTGAACTGATAGGCTTCCGCGGTGGCCTCGCCAAAGTCGCCCATCGAGCGGCCGGTCTCATAGGCGTCCTCCAGCCCGTCCATCATCATGTGATCGATGATGCGGTCGTGACCGGCGCGGTAGCCGCCGCGCGCCTTCGCCAAGAGATAGGGCGCATTGCTCATGCTCTCCATGCCGCCGGAGACGACGATGTCGGCCGAGCCCGCACGGATGATGTCGTGCGCCAGCATGGTGGCCTTCATGCCGGACCCGCAGACCTTGTTGACGGTGGTCGCGCCGGTCGCGTCGGGCAGGCCCGCGGCGCGCGCCGCTTGCCGGGCCGGTGCCTGGCCCTGGCCGGCGGGCAGCACGCAACCCATGAAGACCTCGTCGATCTTCTCGGGCGCAAGCTTTGCTCGTTCCAACGACGCGGAGATCACATGGGAACCGAGCTTGTGTGCGGCGAGCGGCGACAGTTCGCCCATGAAACGACCAAGCGGCGTGCGCGCGGCGGAGACGATGACGACGGGATCGGCGGCCATGAGCGGGCTCCCTGGGATGATGCTTGTAGAATTATGAACATCATATGATGCGCCGCAAAAAATGCAACTGCGCCAGTCATGACAAATTATCGTGCGTCGGATGAGATTTATGGAGGCTGTGTTTCGAGGTGGACTGAGCTCGCGTCTCACACGGCGCCGTCATCACCCGCGAAGGCGGATGATCCAGTATTCCAGAGGCAGCGCGAGGATACGGATAAGCCGCGGCGTACTGGATGCCCCGCCTTCGCGGGGCATGACACCGCTTTTGAGGCGAATTTACCGCTTCCGATTGACAAATTCCTGCATTAGCCGTGTCGGCTCGTCCGTCAGGAACGACTCGCCGAACAACTTGACGCTGAGGTTGACCGACTCCGTCAGCGGCAACTCCTCCCACTGGCGCAGCAGATCCTTCTGGATGCGCAGCGCCTCGGGGCCGCATGCGAGCAGCGCCTTCACGGCGTGCTCGACCGCCTCGTCGAGCCCGCCCTCCGGCGCAACCTTGTCCACCAGCCCCCAGGCCAGCGCCGTCGGCGCGTCGATATTTTCCGCCGTCATCACCAGCCAGCGCGCGCGGCCCCATCCGATCAGGCGCGGCAACAGCGCGGCATGGATCACCGACGGGATGCCGACGCGCACCTCCGGCATGCCGAAATGCGCATCATGCGCGGCGATCCGGACATCGCAGGCCGCCGC
The DNA here is from genome assembly GCF_029714405.1 of Bradyrhizobium sp. CB82. Lineage (NCBI taxonomy): Bacteria > Pseudomonadati > Pseudomonadota > Alphaproteobacteria > Hyphomicrobiales > Nitrobacteraceae > Bradyrhizobium > Bradyrhizobium sp. CB82. The sequence continues at coordinate 4,199,423 of NZ_CP121650.1, forward strand.
GACCTCGAGCCCGCCGCCGAGGCACCAACCCGGCATCCGCGCGATCACGGGAGCAGGGAAGTTGCGCACGGCTTCGCAGAGATCGCGCAGGCGAGAGATGAACGCCTCGGCGGATGTCTGGTCCAGCTTCGCCATCTCCTTGATGTCGGCGCCGCCGATCAGGCTCTTCTCGCTCTGGCCGCGCAGCACCACCACACGGATGCTGCGGTCGGCGGCCAGACGCTGCAAGCCGTCGCGCATGGCATCGGTGACCGGCGAACTCAAGATGTTGAGCGAGCCGGCATTGCAGATCGTGACGTGGACGAGGCCGCGCGCATCGCGCGTCACGCCGCAGTGGGGATTGAGCATATCCATCGTGGGAACTCGAACGTTGGTGGACACGGATGCTGGACGCACGGGTCACTTCCGGTCCGAAACGCAGGACTTGTCAAGCAGTGGCTTGTCAAGCGGTGAACGGGATGGAGTTGCCAAAGGCGAACCCCGTCTTATAGTATGATGCATATCATATAAAAGGGGTCGCCGTGACTGCATCCGATCCGATCGAGCTGTTTTCGCCCGCGCTCCGGCGCGAGCGGGTGGTGGCCTGGCAGGCGCCGGGGCCAGTTGCCAGGGCCGCCATGGGACTATCCGGCATTGAGGTGATGGAGGCGATCCGCGACGGCCGGCTGCCCGGTCCGCCGCTTGCGATGCTGATCGGCTTCACCATGTCCGTGGTCGAGCCCGGCCGGATCGTGATGGAACTGGAGCCGCGAGAGGACCTCGAAAATACCATCGGGCTTCTGCACGGAGCGACCGCCGCGGCGCTGCTCGACACCGCCATGGGCTGCGCGATCACGACCAGGCTGGAAGCCGGCCAGGGCTCGGTCACCCTCGATCTGAAGCTGACCTTCCTGCGCCCGCTCTCGGTTCGCTCGGGACTGATCTCGGCCGAGGGCAAGCTGATCACGCTCGGGCGCCAGACCAGCTACACCGAAGGTTTCGTCCGAGATGGCAAGGGGGCGCTCGCAGTGCATGCAACTGCAACCTTTTCCATGATCGGCAATAACTTGACATGAATTAATCCACCGCTTGGTCCATTCTCGTGTTATGAGATGATCTTCGACATTCAATGAGACGCTCATGCGTTATTCCCGGGAACACAAGCAGGAAACCCACGACCGCATCGTGAGGAAGGCGTCCGTGCGGCTGCGCGAGAAGGGCGCCCACGGCATCGGCGTCGTCGACCTCATGAAGGAGGCGGGCCTGACCCATGGCGGGTTCTATGCGCATTTCGATTCCCGCGAGGCGCTGGTGATCGAAGCCTTTGCCTACGCCATGGACCGCTCGATGGATCACTGGCGCAAGATGACTGGCCAAGTCGCGCCCGAGAAGCGGCTGGCGCTGATCGCGGAAAGCTATCTCTCCGCGCTGCACCGCGACGATCCCGGCCATGGCTGCTCGATCCCCGCGCTCGGCGCCGAGATCGCCCGCGAAAGCCCGAAGACGCGCAAGGCCTTTGCCGGCAAGCTCGACGAGATGATCGAGATGATGGCCGATCACGTCACCGGCGTGCCGCGCAAGGCCGCGCGCAAGCAGGCGATCGCGACGCTTGCCACGATGGCCGGCACCATGCTGCTGGCGCGGATTGCCGGCGCGAGCGAGCTGTCCGACGAGGTGTTGAAGGCCGGCAGAGACACCGCGCTCGAATCTGTGCGCCGTGAACCGGCGCCGAAGAGGCCGCGCGAGAAGCAGAACTAGGCGAGCTGCCGTAGGGTGGGCGAAGGCGCGTCAGCGCCGTGCCCGCCACCGATCCACGATCGCGACAGAAGCGGTACGCTTCGCTTTACCCGCGCTACGAACTCACCGCCCCGCAAACAGCGCGCGCTCCTTTTCTACGATCTCACAGATGTAATCCGCCACGGCGCGGATGCGCGCGAGATCCTTGCTGTCGGCATGCATCAGCATCCAGAAGGTGCGGGTGATCGAGATCTCCTCAGGCAGAACCGGCCTGAGCTGCGGATAATCGGCCGCCATGAAATGCGGCAGCACCGCAATCCCAAACCCGGCGAGGGTGGCGTTGAGCTGTGCGATCAGATTGGCGCTGCGGAAACGGGCGGAAATCTTCGAAGACACCTGCGGCAGGTAGTCGAGTTCCGGCGTGAACAGGAGTTCATCGATATAGCCGACGAAGCGATGCTGCGGCAGCACCTCGCGCGAGGTGATCTTCGGAAAGCGATCGAGATAGGCGGGGGCGGCGTAGAGCCCGAGGCGGTAGTCGAGCAGCTTGCGGCCGACGATGCGGCCTTCCTTCGGCATGGTCAGGCTGATCGCGATGTCGGCCTCGCGCTTGGAGAGGCTGAACAGCCTTGCTGTAGCCACAAGTTGCAGATCGAGATCGGGATACCGGTCCGCGAATGGCGCGAGCCGCGGCGCGAGGAACGCGGTCCCGAAGCCGTCCGGAGCCCCGATCCGCACCGTGCCGGTCAGCCGCGCGAGCGAGCCGCCGACCTGTTCCTGGTTGGCGACGATGGTCGATTCCATCGCCTCCGCACTATCGGCGACGCGCTGGCCGGCCTCGGTCAGGAGATAGCCGGTCTTGCGCCGGTCAAACAGCTTTGCCGAAAGGTGCTTCTCCAGCCGGTCGACGCGGCGGATCACGGTCGCATGATCGACGCCGAGCTGTTTGGCCGCAGCCGACACCGAGCCGCCCCGTACGATGGCCAGCACGAAGCGAAAGTCGTCCCAATCGATCGTGCCTTGATCCAGCATTTTCGCACATCTATGGTGCATTATCTCGGACTTGAATCCTATAAAATGCAGGTCAATAGGATTTGTCAAAGCGATCAAGGCCGGACCTAAGGAGATCATTCCATGCGCGCAATCGGGCACTTCATCGGTGGCAAGGAGGTCAAGGGCACCTCGGGCCGCACCGCCGACGTTTTCGAGCCGATGACCGGTGACGTCCAGGCCAAGGTGGCGCTGGCCTCAAAAGCGGAGGTTCGCGCTGCCGTCGAGAATGCCCGCGCGGCGCAGCCGGAATGGGCCGCGACGAATCCGCAGCGCCGCGGCCGGGTCATGATGAAGTTTCTGGAGCTAGTGCAGCGCGACTACGACAAGCTCGCCGAATTGCTCGCGCGCGAGCATGGCAAGACCGTTCCCGACGCCAAGGGCGACATCCAGCGTGGCCTCGAGGTCGTCGAGTTCGCTTGCGGCATTCCGCATCTGATGAAGGGTGAGTACACCGAAGGCGCCGGCCCCGGCATCGACATCTATTCGCTGCGCCAGCCGCTCGGCGTCGTCGCCGGCATCACGCCGTTCAATTTCCCGGCGATGATTCCGATGTGGAAGTTCGCGCCCGCGATCGCCTGCGGCAACGCGTTCATCCTCAAGCCCTCCGAGCGCGATCCCGGCGTGCCGATGCGGCTTGCCGAACTGATGATGGAGGCGGGCCTGCCGGCCGGCATCCTCAACGTCGTCAACGGCGACAAGGAAGCGGTCGACGCGATCCTCGATGATCCCGATATCAGGGCGATCGGCTTCGTCGGCTCCACGCCGATTGCGCAATACATCTACGAGCGCGCGGCGCAGACCGGCAAACGCTGCCAGTGCTTCGGTGGCGCCAAGAACCACGCCATCGTGATGCCCGATGCCGACATGGACCAGACGGTCGATGCCTTGATCGGTGCGGGCTACGGCTCGGGCGGCGAGCGGTGTATGGCTGTCTCCGTGGCCGTTCCCGTCGGCAAGACCACCGCCGACCGCCTGATGGAAAAGCTGATCCCGCGGGTCGAGTCGCTCAAGATCGGCACCTCGATCGATCCCTCCGCCGACTACGGTCCACTTGTGACCCGCGAGGCGGTCGAGAAGGTCAAGAGCTACATCGACATCGGCATCAAGGAAGGTGCGACGCTGGCAGTCGATGGCCGCGGCTTCAAGATGCAGGGCTACGAGAAGGGCTTCTATCTCGGCGGTTCGCTGTTCGACAACGTCACCAAGGACATGCGGATCTACAAGGAAGAGATCTTTGGCCCCGTACTCTCCGTCGTGCGCGCGCACGACTACAAGGAAGCGCTGGCATTGCCGTCGGAGCACGACTACGGCAACGGCGTTGCGATCTTCACCCGCGATGGCGACGCTGCACGTGACTTCGCGGCCAAGGTGAACGTCGGCATGGTCGGCATCAACGTGCCGATCCCAGTGCCGATCGCCTATTACACCTTCGGCGGCTGGAAGAAGTCTGGCTTCGGCGATCTCAACCAGCACGGCCCGGACTCGATCCGCTTCTACACCAAGACCAAGACGGTGACCTCGCGCTGGCCGTCCGGCGTCAAGGAGGGCGCGGAGTTCTCGATCCCGCTGATGAAGTAGGGCTGTTGCCCAGCCCGTCATTGCGAGTGCAGCGAAGCAATCCAGAATCTTTCCGCAGAGGCAGTCTGGATTGCTTCGTCGCTTCGCTCCTCGCAATGACGAGGAAGGTGAGGAGCCCAGCATGCAGTTCGCTCTGAACGAGGATCAGATCGCGGTTCGCGACATGGCGCTGGCATTTGCGGCGGAGAAGATCGCGCCGCATGCGCTCCGCTGGGACGAGGAGAAGCATTTCCCCGTCGAAATCATGCGCGAGGCTGCAAAGCTCGGAATGGGCGGCATCTACATCCGCGACGACGTCGGCGGCTCCGCCATGACGCGGTTCGATGCGGCGCTGATCTTCGAGGCGCTTGCGACGGGCTGTCCGACCACCTCGGCCTTCATCTCCATCCATAACATGGCGTCCTGGATGATCGATGCCTTCGGCAGCGACACCCAGCGTGCGAGGTGGCTGCCAAGGCTCTGCACCATGGAGCTGATCGCGAGCTACTGCCTGACCGAGCCGGGCGCAGGCTCGGATGCGGCGGCGCTGCGCACCCGGGCGGTGCGCGACGGCGACACTTACGTCCTCAACGGGCAGAAGCAGTTCATCTCGGGCGCCGGCGGCACCGACGTGCTGGTCGCGATGGTGAGAACCGGCGGCGATGGTCCCGGCGGCATCTCGACGCTGGTCATCGACGGCAAGATGCCAGGCGTGTCCTTCGGCGCAAATGAGCGCAAGATGGGCTGGAACGCGCAGCCGACCCGCGCGGTGATCTTCGAGAATGCGCGCGTGCCGGTCGAGAACCTGCTGGGCGAAGAGGGCATCGGCTTCAAGATCGCAATGGCCGGCCTCGATGGCGGCCGCCTTAACATCACGGCGTGCTCGCTCGGCGGCGCGCAGGCCGCGCTCGACAAGGCGCGCACCTACATGAAGGAGCGCAAAGCCTTCGGCAAGCGGCTCGACGAATTCCAGGCGCTGCAATTCCGTCTCGCCGACATGGCGACCGAGCTCGAGGCCGCGCGCACCTTCCTCTGGCGCGCAGCTGCCGCGCTCGACCGCAGGGATGCGGATGCGACGATGCTCTGCGCCATGGCAAAGCGGTTCGGCACCGACATCGGTTTCGAGGTCGCCAACCACGCGCTGCAGCTCCACGGCGGTTACGGATATCTCAGCGAATACGGCATCGAGAAGATCGTGCGCGACCTGCGCGTGCATCAGATTCTCGAAGGCACCAACGAGATCATGCGACTGATCGTGGCCCGCAAGCTGATCGAGGGCGCGCGATGACGGTTGCGCTTGAAGAGGGCGATCTTATCGCGCGCGTCGAAGGTACGGCCGGCGTGATCCGGCTCAACCGTCCCAAGGCGATCAACGCGGTGACGCTGGAGATGTTTCGCGATATCGACAAGGCGCTTGACCGCTTCGAGGCTGATCCCGCCGTCAGCGTGATCGTGCTGGAGGGCGCCGGTGAGCGCGGCCTGTGCGCCGGGGGCGATATTCGCACGCTCTGGGAGAGCTCAAAGGTCGGCGGCGATCTCGGCAAGGTCCTCTGGCGCGAGGAGTACATTCTCAACGCCCGGATCAAGCAGTTCCCGAAGCCATACGTCGCCTTCATGGACGGCATCGTGATGGGCGGCGGCGTCGGCCTGTCAGCGCACGCAAGCCATCGCGTCGTCACCGATCGCACCAAGCTCGCGATGCCTGAGGTCGGCCTCGGCTTCTTCCCCGATGTCGGCGGCACCTATCTGTTGTCGCACGCGCCGGGCGAGATCGGCACGTTTTTCGGCCTGACCGGCCAGACCATGAACGGGCCGGATGCGATCCATGCCCGGTTCGCCGATGCTGTCGTGCCTGCTGCAAAGCTCCCGGAGCTGCGCGAGGCGCTTACGCAGGTTCCTCTGCGCGCGTCCGCGGCAGCGGTGAGCAAGCTCATCAATGGCCTTGCGACTGGCGAGCCCGCGGGGCCGGTGGCCGCAAGGCAGGCGACGATCGATGCACTATTCGCGTTCGACCGCATGGAAGACATCTTCGCTGCGCTCGCGCGCGACGGCTCGGAGTTCGCGCAAGTGACGCTCAAGACGCTCGCCGAGAAATCGCCACGCGGCATGGTGGTAACGCTGAAGCTGTTGCGGTTGGCGCGGCAATCGCGCTCGCTGGAAGAGTGCCTCGTGCGCGAATATCGCGCCGCGCTCGAAGTCTTCCGCAGCGACGATTTTCGCGAGGGCGTACGTGCCGCCGTGATTGACAAGGACCGCAATCCAAAATGGTCGCCGCCTCGGATCGAGGACGTCACGTCTGAGATGGTCGCGCCGTACTTCGCCGAGATCGGCACTGAGGAGCTGAAATTCAACTAACAGAGCGAAACGCGCTCAAGCGGAGGAAACGAAGATGGCCACGATCGCATTCATCGGTCTCGGCAACATGGGCGGCCCGATGGCGGCCAACCTTGTCAAGGCTGGCCACAAGGTGGTCGCGTTCGACCTCGTCGAGGCCTCGCGCAATCAGGCCAAGGCCGATGGTGCCGACATTGCCGAGAGCGCGGCCGGCGCCGTGAAGGGCGCCGATGTCGTCGTCACCATGCTGCCGGCCGGCAAGCATGTGCTTGCCGTCTGGAGCGACGTCGTTCCTGCAATGAGCAAGAGCGCGCTGATCATCGACAGCTCGACCATCGACGTCGAAAGCGCGCGGCAGGCGCATGCGCTCGCGGCCAAGCATAGCGTGCTCTCCGTGGATGCGCCGGTCTCGGGCGGCACGGGCGGCGCCAAGGGCGCGACGCTTACCTTCATGTGCGGCGGCGACGAGAGAGCCTTCGCGGCGGCAAAACCGGTGCTGGAGAAGATGGGCAAGAAGATCGTCCATTGCGGCGGCGCCGGCGCAGGTCAAGCGGCAAAGATCTGCAACAACATGATCCTCGGCATTTCCATGATCGCGGTGAGCGAGGCCTTTGCACTCGCCGAAAAGCTCGGCCTATCTCATCAGGCGCTGTTCGACGTGGCCTCGACCTCGTCAGGCCAGTGCTGGTCGCTGACGACCTATTGCCCGGTGCCGGGCCCGGTGCCGACCTCGCCCGCCAACAACGACTACAAGCCGGGCTTTGCCTCAGCGCTGATGGTGAAGGACCTGACGTTGGCGCAGGACGCCGCCAAGGCCGCGGGCGCAGCGACCCCGCTCGGCAAGCATGCCCAGGAGATCTATCAGTCTTTCGACGCAGCCGGTCACGGCGGGGTGGATTTTTCCGGGATTATCGAGCACGTTCGCAGCCTCGCCGGAAAATAGCTAGGCTTGCGAAGCGAAATCCAGGACAGCTGCTTCGAATTGCGTAACCGGCCCCGGATTGCGCTCCCCTCCATCCGGGTTACGCTGGAAGGTCAATTCAACGGGCTCGGACCATGACGACATTTCAGGAAGCGCGCGCGTTTCTGCTAGAGCACCGCACGGATTACGACGCTGCGGTCAAGGGCTTCAGCTGGCCCGATCCGGTTCCCTTCAACTGGGCGCTCGACTGGTTCGACGCCGAACTCGCGTCGAACGGTGGAAGCAAGGATCGGCCCGCGCTCTGGATCATCGATGCCGCGCAGGAACGGCAGACAAAACTCTCCTTCAAAGTGCTGTCGCGCCGCTCCAACCAGGTTGCCAACTTCCTCCGCGCGCAAGGCCTCAAGCGCGGCGATCATCTTCTGTTGTTGCTCGGGAACGTCGTTCCACTCTGGGAGACCATGCTCGCGGCGATCAAGCTTGGCGTTGTCGTGATCCCGGCCACGACGCTGCTCACCGCGGATGAGCTGCGCGATCGCCTCGAGCGCGGCAAGGCGAAGGCGGTGGTGGCGGCACAGGATCAGGTCGCGAAGTTCGCGAGCCTCGGTGCTGACGGTCTCGTTCGCGTCGTGGTGGGGGCGGAATCGGACGGCTGGCTTGCCTTTGAAGAGACCGCAAAAGCTTCCGAGATATTTGCGCCTGATGGCCCCACAAATGCCGACGACCCGATGCTGCTCTATTTTACCTCGGGCACGACCGCCAAACCAAAACTCGTGCGGCATAGCCAGCGCAGCTATCCGGTCGGTCATCTCTCCACGATGTACTGGCTGGGCTTGCTGCCCGGCGACGTGCACCTCAACATCTCCTCGCCGGGATGGGCCAAGCACGCCTGGAGCTGTTTCTTCGCGCCGTGGAATGCCGGGGCGACCATCTTCGTGGTCAACCAACCGCGCTTCGACGCCAAGGAACTGCTCGCGACCATCGGCCGCTGCGGCGTCACCACGCTCTGTGCGCCGCCGACGGTGTGGCGGCTGTTCATCCAGGAGAACCTCGCCGCGTTCAAGGTGTCCCTGCGCGAGGCCTGCGGCGCCGGCGAGCCGCTCAATCCGGAAGTCATCGACCAGGTGCGCGCCGCCTGGGGGCTTACCATCCGCGACGGCTACGGCCAGACCGAGACCACCGCGCTTGCCGGCAATTCGCCGGGCCAGAAGGTCAAGATCGGTTCGATGGGCCGGCCGCTGCCGGGTTTTCGCGTACAGATCAGCGATGCCGACGGCAACCCCGCGGAGGAGGGCGAGGTGACGCTCATGCTCGGCGACAGCCGTCCCGCCGGCCTGATGCAGGGCTACCAGGGCGACGACGGCAGATTGTCCGGCGTCGGGGGCGAGCTCTATCGTAGCGGCGATGTTGTGTTCGAGGACGAGGACGGCTATCTCACCTTCGTCGGCCGCTCCGACGACGTCTTCAAATCCTCCGACTACCGCATCAGCCCGTTCGAGCTGGAAAGCGTACTGCTCGAGCATGAGCTGGTCGCCGAAGCCGCCGTGGTGCCGAGCCCCGATCCGATCCGGCTCGCAATCCCCAAGGCGTTCGTGCTTCTGACTTCGGGTGCCGAGCGTTCGCCGGAGACGGCGCTGTCGATCTTCAGGCATCTGCACACGCGACTTGCGCCTTTCAAGCGCATCCGCCGCATCGAGATCGTGACCGAGCTGCCGAAGACGATCTCTGGAAAAATCCGTCGCGTGCAGCTACGTCGGCTCGAGCGCGATGACGATCGCGCCGATCCGTTGCGCGGTCAGGAATTCCGGGAAGAGGATTTTCCTGAGCTGCCGAAAGCAAGAAGTGAGACCTGAAACGAATGAATGAAGTCTGGAAGAAGCCGCCGATTTCCTTGGAGGCCTATCAGGCCATGGTCGGCACGGAGGTCGGCATATCGTCATGGCACCTGATCGACCAGCCGCGCATCAACAGCTACGCTGACGTCATCGAGGACCACCAGTTTATCCACGTCGATCCCGAGCGCGCGAAGAAGGAGACCGCGTTCGGCACCACGATCGCGCATGGATTCCTGACGATGTCGCTGATGTCGATCATGTCATATGAGGTGATGCCGGTCATCGCAGGTACCACGATGGGCGTCAATTACGGTTTTGACAAGCTGCGCTTCATCTCGCCGGTGCGTTCGGGCAAGCGCGTCCGCGGTCGTTTCGTGCTCGCCGAGGCGAAGCTCCGCAAGCCCACGGAATTGCAGTCCCGCACCAACGTCACGGTGGAGATCGAGGGCGAGGACAAGCCGGCGCTGGTCGCCGAATGGTTGGGGCTGATCTATTTCGCGTAAAGCGGCCCGTCATGGCAGGGCTTGACCCGGCCATCCATCGCTGCTCAAAAGCGGCCAATCTCTCGCGGAGCTCGCTTGCCCTCATCGGGCGCGCTGCCTTCTCCGACAAGGGGAGAAGCAAAAAAGGAAGCAACACTCATGGCAATCAGGTTTGACGGACGCGTCGCCATCGTCACCGGCGCGGGCAATGGTCTGGGGCGGGCGCATGCGCTGGGGCTCGCAAGCCGCGGCGCCAAGGTCGTGGTCAACGATTTCGGCGGCGCGCGCGACGGCTCCGGCGGCTCGCTGTCGCCGGCTGAAACGGTCGTCGAGGAGATCCGCAAGGCAGGCGGCACCGCGATGGCTGATGGAGCGGACGTCTCGAACTTCGATCAGGTCGCCGCGATGGTCGAGCGCGTCTCCAGGGAATGGGGCAGTGTCGATCTGCTCTGCGCCAATGCCGGCATCCTGCGCGACAAGTCGTTCGGCAAGATGGAGGCGGCCGACTTCCAGAAGGTGCTCGACGTGCACCTCGTCGGTACGTTCTACTGCTGCAAGGCGGTATGGGCCGGCATGCGCGACCGCAACTACGGCCGCATCGTGCTGACCACCTCGTCCTCCGGCCTCTATGGCAATTTCGGACAGGCCAATTACGGCGCCGCGAAGTCCGGTATGGTCGGCCTGATGAACGTGCTGGCGGAAGAGGGTCGCAAGAGCAACATCCGCGTCAACATCATCTCGCCGACGGCTGCCACCCGCATGACGGAAGAGCTGCTGCCACCGCAGGCGCTGCAATTGATGAAGCCGGAAGCGATCACGCCGGCGGTCGAATATATGCTCAGCGACGACGCCCCGACCCGCACCATCATGGGCGCCGGCGCCGGCTCTTTCGCGGTGATCAGGATCATCGAGAGCGAGGGCATCAACTTGGCCGAGTCCGACTGGACGCCCGACGCGATATCAGCACATTTTGCGGAGATCAGTGACATGTCGAAGGCCAAGGCGCTGCAAGGCGCATTCGAGCAGACGCAGAAATATGTCGCGCAAGCGGCCGCTCGGGTCGGGGTAAAACTCTGACCAACGTCGCCGTCATCGGCGGCGGTCCCGCCGGGCTGATGGCGGCGGAGGTGTTGGCGGCGGGTGGAGCTGCCGTCACCGTCTATGACGCCATGCCGTCTGCGGGCCGCAAATTGCTGATGGCAGGCCGCGGTGGGCTCAATCTCACGCATAGCGAGCCGTTGCCGCAGTTTCTGGCGCGCTATCGCGAGGCGGCACTGAGACTGCAATCCGCAATCGACGCATTTCCGCCAAGCGCACTGCGCGACTGGTGCGCGGCGCTGGGTGAGCCGACCTTCGTCGGCACCAGCGGGCGCGTATTTCCGAAGGCGTTCAAGGCGTCGCCCTTGCTGCGCGCCTGGCTGCGCCGGCTCGATGCCGGCGGCGTGAGGTTTGCGTTTCGTCACCGCTGGGCGGGATGGGATGACGAGGGACAGCTGTTGTTTCTGACGCCCAAGGGCCCTTCCGCCATCGACGCGACGGCCACCGTGCTAGCGCTCGGCGGAGCGAGCTGGCCGCGACTCGGTTCCGATGGCGGCTGGACAAAGACGCTTGCCGAGAAGGGTGTGAAGATCGCGCCGCTGCGACCAGCGAACTGCGGATTCGACGTCGCCTGGTCCGAAGTGTTCCGGACGCGCTTCGAAGGCCAGCCGCTAAAGGGCATTGCCCTCATCTTTGGCGGACACGCGGTGCGCGGCGAGGCGCTCATCACCAGCACCGGCATCGAGGGCGGCGCGATCTATGCTCTGTCAGCTGAATTGCGCGAGTCGATCTTGGCAACGGGCGAGGCGATTCTGCGCGTCGCGTTGCGGCCGGATCTCGATCCAGGCGAGCTGCTCAAACGACTAGCCGGGCCGCGCGGAAAGCAGTCGGTCTCCAACTTCCTGCGCAAGGCTGCGCAGCTCTCTCCGGTCGCCGTTGGCCTGTTGCAAGAGGCCGCGATCAGGGCGGGCCTGTCGCTCTCATCGCTGCCGCCCGAGCGGCTCGCCGAACTGATCAACGCCCTGCCGGTCAAGCTGACGGGCGTCGCGCCGATCGCGCATGCGATATCGAGCGCTGGCGGCATTTCGTTCGGCGAGCTCGACACCGATTTCATGATCCGCAAGCTGCCCGGCTTGTTTGCTGCCGGCGAGATGCTGGACTGGGAAGCACCGACCGGCGGTTATCTGTTGCAGGCATCGTTCGCGACCGGTGCTGCCGCGGGCAGGGGCGTGTTGAGGTGGCTCGATAAATCGTAGGCTGGGCAAAGGCGCGAAGCGCCGTGCCCACCATGTCTCCGCGTGCGGCACCGTCATGGTGGGCACGCTTCCGCCTTCGCTCTTCGAGCTACGGCGGACAGGTCGCTTTGCCTACCCTACCGGCTCAACGGCAGCGCGGCGCTCCTACCGCAGCTTCCCCCGCGCAGCCACCGGCAGTGTGCCGATGATCTCGTCGCCGCGCACCATGACCACCTCGTCCATCATGTTGACCACGACGCAGACGTGGTTCGGCACGATGCGTACGACGTCGCCGACGTTCGGTCGCGTATTGCTGCGGGAGAGGTCGAGGAAACCGTGCTCCTCGGCGAAACGCGCGATCTTGGCTTCGGGGTGCTCCAGGATCAGGCCATGGCCATCAAGCCCGCCGGTATCCGTGGTCAGCGTCTTCGAGCCGGCATCGAGAATGCCGCGCTCGGGCGCGGCGCGGCTGACCACGGTCGAATAGATGTGCAGCGCACAGTCGTCCCAGGTGGCGGAGCCGGCCGCGACCTGCATGCGATCGTTGTAGATGTAGGTGCCGAAGCGATGCTCGGTGCCGCCCCTGAGCTTGCCGAGATTGACGAGGTTGGGCGTGCCGCCGGTCGAGACGATGGTGGCATCGAGCCCGTGTGCGCGCACGCCGGCCAGCGCTTCATCATAGAATTTTTGCGCGTCGGCCCAGCCGGTCTCGGTCGGATAGAGCATGAAGCCGGCGAATTGCAGTCCCTTGCAGGCCGCTATCTCGCGCGCCAGTGCAATCGCCTCGGCCGGCGTCACGACGCCCGCACGCTTGCGCCCCGTGTCGCATTCGACCACGACGGACAGCGGCCGCCCTGAGGCCGCGGCCGCCTTGGGCAGGCCGGCAACCACGGTGGAGTTGTCGGCCGCGACTGTCATGTTGGCCTTGGCTTGCAGCGCCCCCAAGCGCGCCATCTTCTCCTCGCCGAGCAGATTGTAGCTGATCAGGATGTTGTCGATGCCGGCATTGGCCATGATCTCGGCCTCGCCGAGTTTCTGGCAGGTGATGCCTTTCGCGCCCGCCGCCACCTGCATCTTCGCAAGCGTCGGGTTCTTGTGCGTCTTGATGTGTGGACGGTGGGCAACGCCGGCGTCGTCGCAGGCCTTCTGAATGCGCGCGATGTTGCGCTCGACCTTGTCCATGTCGATGACGGCGCACGGGGTGCCGTATTCACGGGCGATCTTGGCAGCTAGGGGAGTTGTCATCGTGGTCAAGCCTGTTCGATTTCTTCACGCAGCATTTCAAGTTCCAGCCAGCGTTCTTCCGCAGCGGAAAGTTCTTCATGCGCCTTGGCGATCGCGGCGGAGGTGTCGTCGAATCTCTTGCGATCCTTGGCGTAGAGATTGGGATCGTCAAGCACGCGCTGCAGCTTCGCGATGTCGGCGTGCAGGCTATCGATCTTCTTCGGCAGTGTTTCCAGCGCATGCTTCTCGTTGAAGCTCAGCCTGCGTTTTGGTGCGGACGTCGGAGCGGCGGGCCGCTCTTCCTTCTTCTCCGCAAGAGGCTGCGCCTTCACCGTCTCGCGCTTCAGATCCGCGCCGCGCTGCGCCAGCATGTCGCTATAACCGCCGGCATATTCGATCCATCGGCCGTTGCCCTCCGGCGCGATCACGGAGGTCACGACGCGGTCGAGGAAGTCGCGGTCGTGGCTGATCAGGATCACCGTGCCTTCGTAATCGCCAAGCATCTCCTCGAGCACGTCGAGCGTCTCGAGATCGAGATCGTTGGTCGGCTCGTCCAGCACCAGAAGGTTGGACGGTTTTGCCAGTGCGCGCGCCAGCATCAGGCGGCCACGCTCGCCGCCGGACAGGACTTCCAGCGGTGTGCCGCGCTGCTCCTGCGCGAACAGAAAGTCCTTCATGTAGCCGACGACGTGCTTCGGCTTGCCGCCGACCATGACGTGATCGCCACGGCCGCCGGTGAGGGCCTCGGCGAGCGTCGATTTGGGATCGAGGCTTTCGCGGTGCTGGTCGAGCGTCGCCATTTCGAGATTGGCGCCCAGTCGCACGGTGCCGGAGTCCGGTTGCATCCCGCCGGTCAAGAGATTGACCAGCGTAGTCTTGCCTGCTCCGTTCGGCCCGATGATGCCCAGCCGGTCGCCGCGCTGCACGCGGGTGGAGAAATTCTCGACGATCCTGCGCTCGCCATAGGCCTTGGTGATGCCCTTCGCCTCGATCACCAGCTTGCCGGAGGCTTCCGCTTCCGCTGCCGCGAGGTTGGCGCCGCCGGCGGTGCCGCGATAGTTGCGCCGCTGCGCGCGCAGCGCATGCAGATTGGCGAGTCGCTTGACGTTGCGCTTGCGCCTGCCCGAGACGCCGTGGCGTAGCCAGTGCTCCTCGTCGACGATCTTGCGGTCGAGCTTGTGCTGATCGCGCTCTTCTTCCGCCAATACCTCGTCGCGCCAGGCCTCGAACGAGGCAAAGCCGCGATCGATCTGCCTGATCCTGCCGCGGTCGAGCCAGGCGGTCGAACGTGAGAGATTGGAGAGGAAGCGGCGGTCATGGCTGATCAGCACCAGCGCGCTGCGTCGGCTGTCGAGCTCTTGCTCGAGCCATTCGATGGTGGTGAGGTCGAGATGGTTGGTCGGCTCGTCCAGCAGCAGGATATCGGGTGAGGGTGCCAGCACCCGCGCCAGCGCTGCGCGGCGGGCCTCGCCGCCGGAGAGATTGGCTGGATTCTCGTCGCCCGTGAGCCCGAGCTGCTCCAGGAGATAACGCGCCTGATGGTGGTCGTCGCCAGGCGCCATCCCCGCCTCGACATAGGCATGCGTCGTCGCGTGGTCGCCGAAGTCCGGCTCCTGCGGCAAATAGCGGATCGTCGCGCCCGGTTGAACGAAACGGGTGCCGCCGTCCGGCTCGACGAGGCCGGCCGCGATCTTGAGCAGCGTCGATTTGCCGGAGCCGTTGCGGCCGATCAGACAGACGCGCTCGGACGGCGCGACGTTGAGCTCGACGCCGGTGAGCAATGGTGTGCCGCCGAATGTGAGGCGGATGTCCTTCAGCTGGATCAGTGGCGGCGCCATGCTCAGTCCTTGACCGTCGCGGCCTGCCCGGCGCGCCGGCGCTGGATGCGGCGGATGGCCTGGTCCAGCGCGGACAGGAAGGCGGAACGATCGCGCGGCCCGAACGATCTCGGGCCGCCGGTGATTTCTCCAGCCGAGCGCAGATCCGTCATCAGGTTGCGCACCGCGAGCGTCATGCCGATCGATTCCTCGGTGAACGGCTTGCCGTTCGGCGCGATGACGTCGGCACCCGCCTTCACGCAGCGGCTCGCGAGCGGAATGTCGGCGGTGACCACGATATCGCCGTCACCGGCCCGCTCCGCGATCCAGTTGTCGGCAGCGTCCATCCCGGCGCCCGCTGCGACGCGCTCGATCAGCGGGTCCTGGGGCACGCGGATGAAATTGCCGGCAACCACGCTCACGGGCACGCAGTGCCTGACAGCCACGCGATAGATCTCGTCCTTGACCGGGCAGGCGTCGGCGTCGACATAGATGCGGGGCGGGGCTGGGGGGCTCTTCATCGGCCGCGTGGTACCGCATTCGCCGCCCAAAGGCGAGGGGATTGACCGGGGTTCCTGCGGGCCTACGATCGCCCCCTGAAGCAGCAAATAAAATCAGGCGAAGGCGACAGCATGCAGGCGGCGTAAGTGGCCGCTGTAAGCTCGTGCGCCAAATTCGGTGTCATGCCCCGCGAAAGCGGGGCATCCAGTACGCCGCGGCCTCTCCGTATCCTCGCGCCGTCTCTGGAATACTGGATCGCCCGCTTTTCGCGGGCGATGATAGCGTTGGTGGAGCAGTGGACGTTTGCGTCCCTTACGCGGTCGCCTTCGCCTCATGTATCGCCCGCCACACGCGCTCCGGTGTCAAGGGCATGTCGATGTGCTTGATGCCGTAGTCGGAGAGCGCGTCGATCACCGCATTCACCACCGTCGACAGGCTGCCCGCGCAGCCCGCTTCGCCGCAGCCTTTGCTACCCAGCGGATTGCTCGTGGCCGGCACCGGGTGATCGCCGACGCTCATGAACGGAACGTCTTCCGCGCGCGGCAGCGCGTAGTCCATCAGCGATCCCGTGATCGGCTGACCGCTCTCGTCGTAGCGGACATGCTCCATCAGCGCCTGCCCGATGCCCTGGACGACGCCGCCGTGGAGCTGGCCCGCGACCAGCATCGGATTGATCACCGTGCCGAAATCGTTCACCGCACTATAGCGTACGATCTGCACCACGCCCGTATCCGGATCGATCTCGACCTCGGCGACATGGCAGCCGTTCGGGAAGGCGGAGGGCACCGGCTCGGTGGTGTGGTCGACGTCGAGGGAAGAGGGCACGCCCTCCGGCACCTTGCCCTCATGCAGGCGCTTGGCCAGGTCCATGATGTTGATGCTGCGGTCCGTGCCGGCGATGGTGAAGCGGCCATCGGCGAACTCGATGTCGGCCTCGGACGCTTCCATCAGATGCGCCGCGGCGCGCTTGCCCTTCTCGATGATGAGGCGGGAGGTTTCCACGATCGCCATGCCGCTGGCGGTGATCGAGCGCGAGCCGCCAGTGCCGTTGCCGGTGTGCACGATGTCGCTGTCACCCTGCACGAGCTTTACGTTCTCGAAGGGCACGCCAAGCTGCGCGCACAGCACTTGCGTGAACGGCGTCGCGTGGCCCTGACCGTAGTCGAGCGTGCCGGTGATGAGCTGCACCGTGCCGTCCGGATCGAACACGATCTTGCCGAGCTCGACGCCGGGAGGTGCGGTGACCTCGAGATAGGAGCCGATGGCGATGCCGCGCAGCTTGCCGCTCTTCTTGCTCTCCTTCTTGCGCTTGGAGAAGCTCTCGTAGTCCGACAGCTCCAGCGCCTTGTTGAACACGGCCTGGAAGTCGCCGCTGTCATAGGTCACGCCGGAGGAGGCCGGGAACGGCATCTGGTTCGGCTTGATGAAGTTGCGCTTGCGCAAGGTCAGTCGGCTGATCCCCATCTCGTCGGCGGCGCGGTCGATCAGCCGCT
The DNA here is from genome assembly GCF_029714405.1 of Bradyrhizobium sp. CB82. Taxonomy (NCBI): domain Bacteria; kingdom Pseudomonadati; phylum Pseudomonadota; class Alphaproteobacteria; order Hyphomicrobiales; family Nitrobacteraceae; genus Bradyrhizobium; species Bradyrhizobium sp. CB82. The sequence goes on from NZ_CP121650.1 coordinate 4,216,630, forward strand.
CCATGTAGTAGTTGGCTTCGGGCCGGCCGGCGCCGCGATAGGCCCCCATCAAGGTGGTGTTGGTCAAAACCGTCTTGATATCGACCGCCATCAGCGGCGTGCGATAGACGCTGGAAAAATTCTTGCCGGTGTTGAGCGAGAGCGGGCTCGGTGCGACGCCGGTGATGTAGGCGCCGAGATTGCCGTAGCCGGAGAGCTTGGCCGCGAGGAAATGCCCCTCGGCATCGAGCGCCAGCTCGGCGTGGATCTTCTGGGCGCGGCCGTGGCTGTCGGACAGGAAGCTCGTCGAGCGCTCGTCGGTCCACTTCACGGGACGGCCCAGCGTCTTCGCAGCAAACAGGATGCACATGTACTCGGGGTAGTTGATGTTCTTCATGCCGAAGGAGCCGCCGACATTGGCGGTGAGGATGCGCACCTTCTCGTTCGGCACCTTCAGGTTCTTGGCGAGATTGGCGCGGTTGCCCGAAACGCCCTGCGTCGGCACCTGGATGGTGTAGCGCTCGGTCTTCTTGTCGTAGGATGCAAGCCCCACGCGCGGCTCCATCGAGACCACCGCGACGCGGGTGTTCTCGATGTCGAGCCTGGTCACATGCGCGGCGCCGGCGAAGGCCGCCTCGACCTTCTCGGCATCGCCAAAGTGATAGTCGAGCGCGACATTGTTGGGGATGTGGTCGTAAAGCTGCGGCGCGCCTGCCTGTGCGGCCTCCTCGGGATCGGTGACCGCGGGCAGGGGCTCGACATCGACCTCAACGGCTTCCGCGGCGTCGCGGGCCTGGGCCAGCGTCTCCGCCACCACGAAGGCGATGGGATCGCCGACGAAGCGGACCTTGTCGGTTGCCAGCGGCCGGCGGTTGGTCTGGAGCAATGGCGAGCCGTCGCGGCTCTTCAGCGGCAGGCCGCAGGTGAAGGGGCCATAGCCGGCGGCGTCGAGGTCGGTGCCGGTCCACACCCCGAGCACGCCCGGCATCGCCTTGGCCGCCTCGGTGCCGATGCCGCGGATCACGCCATGAGCGTGGGTCGAGCGAACGATCACGGCATAGGCCTGGCCGGGCAGGTTGAAATCGTCGGTATAGCGGCCCATGCCGCGCACCAGCGTGTCGTCCTCCTTGCGCCGGACCGGCTGTCCGACGCCGTATTTTTGCAGTGCAATAGCGTTTTCGAGTGAGGACGATTTGGTGTGTTCTTGCATGGAATGACCTGAAAAGCCGGCAATTGCGCGGGTTTCGCGGCGGCCTGAGAACCGGACCCCGCTGAGATAACGCACGGCCCCGCTCACGACAACGCACGAATAGGCATGGTCCCATGTGATGGGTTGTTGCGCAGGCCTCAAGCGCTGCTAAAGTTTCCCGCGAAAAAGCAATTCCGGATCGGCCCTGTCGGGCCGTGGAAAGACCGTTTGTATGAATGACCACACGCGGCTCCGCGACGGCCTTGCGCCGCACGGAGAGCTGGGTGCGATGGCCACGGCAGCGCTGGCTGCCCAACCGGCCAGCCCTGCGCAAATGTCGGGAACCGGCGTCTATGCGGCGTTGGACCTCGGCACCAATAACTGCCGATTGCTCATCGCTTGTCCGACCAGCGACGGGTTCCGCGTGGTCGATTCCTTCTCGCGCATCATCCGGCTCGGCGAGGGGGTTTCGGCCACCGGCTGCATCAGCGAAGCCGCAATCGAGCGCGCCATCGCGGCGCTCAGTATCTGCCGCGACAAGATCGAGCTGCGCAAGGCCAAGCGGCTGCGGCTGATCGCCACCGAGGCCTGCCGCGCCGCGTCGAACGCGGAGGGCTTTCGCAGCCGCGTCGCCGCCGAGACCGGCATCGAGCTCGAGGTGATCGACCGCGAGACCGAGGCCGCGCTCGCTGTGCTCGGCTGCTCCCCGTTGGTCGACCCCAGGGGGCGCGGCGCGATCCTGTTCGACATCGGCGGCGGCTCGACCGAGCTGGTGCGCATCGACCGCGATCCGGCCGACGAGAATCCCCAGCCGCGCATCAAGGCCTGGATGTCGATCCCGCTTGGCGTGGTCACGCTCGCCGAGCATTTCGGCGGCCGCGACGTGACGCCCAAGATTTACGCAGCGATGGAAGAGGAGGTCGCACGGCATGTCGCCCCTTTTGCCGAGGAGCATGGTCGCGATCTCGCCAAGATGCATCTGCTCGGCACGTCGGGCACGGTGACGACGCTTGCCGGCATTCACCTCAATCTCGCGCGCTACGATCGCCGCCGCATCGACAGCATCTGGATGGACGATGCCGACATCACGGCGACCATCAGCAAGCTGCTCGGCATGAGCTATGAGGAGCGCGCCAACAACAATTGCATCAGCATCGAGCGCGCCGATCTCGTGCTCGCCGGCTGCGCCATCCTCGATGCCATCCGCCGCGCCTTTCCGCTGCCGCGCCTGCGCGTCGCCGACCGGGGTCTGCGCGAGGGCATGCTGGTCGAGATGATGCGCGAGGACGGCGCGCTCAGGAGCTGGTGAGATGGCCAAGGACACCACCGGCCGCTTGCACGTCCAGGTCAAGACCGGCGGCAAGCGCAAGCTGTCGTCAAAGCTCTGGCTGGAGCGCCAGCTCAACGATCCCTATGTCGCCAAGGCCAAGGCGCAAGGCTATCGTTCGCGCGCCGCGTTCAAGCTGCTGGAGATCGACGACAAATTCCGCCTTCTGAAGCCGGGCATGGCCGTGGTCGATCTTGGCGCTGCGCCCGGCGGCTGGAGCCAGATCGCCGCAAAACGCGTCGGCGCGGCGGAGGGCAAGGGCAAGGTCGTCGCCATCGATCTGTTGGAGATGCCGGAAATCCCCGGCGTCGCCTTCGCTCAGCTCGACTTCATGGACAACGACGCGCCGGACAAGCTGACCACGATGCTGGGCGGCGGCGCCGACATCGTGATGTCCGATATGGCCGCCAACACCACCGGCCACCGCAAGACCGACCAGCTCCGCATCGTCGGCCTCGTCGAGACCGCAGCCGCCTTTGCCTGCGACGTGCTGAAGCCCGGTGGGACGTTTCTGGCAAAAACCTTCCAGAGCGGCGCCGACGCCGAACTGCTGGCCCAGCTCAAGCGCGATTTCGCGACCGTGCGCCACGTGAAGCCGGCGGCGAGCCGACAGGACTCGTCGGAGCGCTATGTGCTGGCGACGGGATTTCGCGGGAGCTAGCCACATATTCCGTCATTGCGAGGAGCGAAGCGACGAAGCAATCCAGAGTGTCTCCGCGGAAAGACTCTGGATTGCTTCGCTTCGCTCGCAATGACGAAGGAGAGGCACTACCCCAGCCGCTGATCCCGCATGTCCTGCGTATCCTCCGTCGCGGCCTTGACGGCGGCACTGGCCGCGCTCTTGGCGGCGCCCTTGCGGCTGGCGATCTCGACGGCCTTGCGGCCGGAGATCTCATGGCCGGCATCGTCGGGCATCTGCCAGAAGTACCAGCTTGACGCCGCCGACGTCAACGCCACCACGATGAAGGCCGGCGCGAACACGGTGGCGTCGAGCTCGCTCACGTGACGCCACCACATCGTCGACTCCACCGAGAAGGCGCCCACCGCAACGCCGGCAGAAACCGCAAGCTGCTGGTTGACGCTGACGAGCGTGGTGGCGCGGCTCATCTGTGCGCTCTCGACCTCGGCGTAGGCCACAGTGTTGATCGCGGTGAATTGCAGCGAGCGGAAGAAGCCGCCGACGACCAGAATGATCATGATCAGGAGCAACGGCGTCGTCACCGTGAACAGCGCGCAGGCCGCCAGGAAGACCGCCGAGATCACCGCATTCACGGTCATCAGGTGACGGAAGCCGAAGGCGCGGATGATGCGCGCGGCCAGCGTCTTCATGCCCATGGCACCGAGCGAGGAGGCGAAGGTGACGAGGCCCGACTGGAACGGCGACAACCCGAAGCCGATCTGCATCAACAGCGGCAACAGGAACGGTAGCGCGCCGATGCCGAGCCGGAACATGAAGCCGCCGATGACGGCCGCGCGCAGCGTCGCGAGGTTGAGCAGCGAGAAATCCAGCACCGGCGAGCCCGTTCGCCGCGCATGCATCACGTAGAGCGTCATCGAGATCGACCCACCAGCGATCAGCGCGAGCACCGTGCTCCAGGGCAACAGGTTCAGCCCCGCGACCGACAGACCGAAGGCGATGCCGGCCAATCCAATGCCGGCGAGCAGCATGCCTTTGAGATCGAACGGCTCCTGCGCCTCGCTCTTGATTGGATCGATGAAGCGCAGCGCCATGAAGATGCCGATCAGGCCGATCGGCAGGTTGATCAGGAAAATCCAGTGCCAGGACGCATAAGTCGTGATGAAGCCGCCGAGCGGCGGGCCGACCACGGGGCCTATCAGCGCCGGTACGGTGACCCAGGCCATGGCGTTGACGAGCGCGCTCTTGTCGATCGAGCGCAGCAGGACGAGACGACCCACCGGGGTCATCATCGCGCCGCCCATTCCTTGCAGGATGCGCGCGAACACGAAGTCGGTGACGGAGGTTGAGAGCGCACAGCCGACAGAGCCGATCATGAACACGCCGACCGCGATCGCGAATACCAGCCGCGCGCCGAACCGGTCGGCGGTCCAACCGCTTGCCGGAATGAACACTGCGAGCGAGAGCAGGTACGAGGTGATCGCGAGCTTCAGCGTCAGCGGGCTGGTGCCGATGTCGGCGGCGATCGCGGGCAGGGAGGTCGCGATCACCGTCGAGTCCATGTTCTCCATGAACAGGGCGGTGGCCACGATCAGCGGGATCACGCGTTGCTTGTTGACCGACATCACGGATATTTAATGGAAATCAGAAGGGAGATGCGAGCGATGGGGCTTAACACCGTCGCTGCCCCGAGACCATTGCGGAACCGCGCATAGCACCTAAATCCTGCGTGACGGTGCGACCCAAACTGTGTCCCGGGTTGCATCGCCTGCCGGAGATCCCGCGATGATCTACATCCTTGCCGCGCTGCTGCCGCCGATCGGGCTGCTTCTGAACGGGCAGCCGTTCTCGGCGATCTTCAACCTCGTCCTGTGCGTGGTTTGCGTGATTTTCGGCCTGGTTTTTCACATTTTGCTGCTGGTGCCCTCGGCGCATGCGATCATCGCCGTGCACATGAAGCGGGAAGACCGGCGGCATCGGGAGGTCGTGGACGCGATCCGCCAGCACGGCCCGCCGCCGGGTTATCCGCGCTAGGGGCCAAAAAAGCCTGTGCATGGCTGGCAATCGGGCCGAATTGCTTTGATTCGTCACCCGGCCGTGCTATCGACCAGCGTCAACCCCACCGATGGGCTCCGATTCGACGGTGCTGCCGCAAGGTACGCCGAGGGCGGCGCTCATCCATAAGCATTTGCGGCGCGGCCGCAGGAAGGAGTTGGCATATGGCCACGGTGCAAGGTCTTCAAGGCATCCGCGAAGCCTTTACGTTCGACGACGTGCTGTTGAAGCCGGGCCTCTCGGACGTGCTTCCATCCGAGGTCGACATCCGCTCCCGCGTCACCCGCGCCATTCCGCTCAACATCCCGATCATGGCTTCCGCCATGGACACGGTCACCGAGGCCCGCATGGCGATCGCCATGGCGCAGGCCGGCGGCCTCGGCGTCATCCACCGCAATTTCGATCCCGAGGGGCAGGCCGCCCAGGTGCGCCAGGTCAAGCGATACGAGTCGGGCATGGTGGTGAACCCGCTCACCATCAGCCCCGACGCCACGCTGGACGACGCGCTCAAGCTGATGAGTGATCACGGCATCTCCGGAATTCCCGTCGTCACCGGCGCGGGCAAGACCACGCCGGGCAAACTCGTCGGCATCCTCACCAATCGTGACGTGCGTTTTGCGACCGACCGCCGGCAAAGAGTCTCCGAGCTGATGACGCACGAAAATCTCGTCACCGTACGCGAGAACGTCAGCCAGGATGAAGCGAGGCGGATGCTGCACAAGCACCGCATCGAAAAGCTGCTCGTCGTCGACGACCAGTATCGCTGCGTCGGCCTGATCACCGTGAAGGACATGGAAAAGGCGGTCGCCCATCCGCTCGCCTGCAAGGACGCACAGGGCCGCCTGCGGGTCGCCGCCGCGACCACCGTAGGCGATACCGGCTTCGAGCGCACCGAGCGGCTGATCGACGCCGGCGTCGATCTCGTCGTCGTCGACACCGCGCACGGCCACTCCCGTCACGTGCTTCACGCCGTCAACCGCATCAAGCGTCTGTCCAACTCGGTGCAGGTCGTCGCCGGCAACGTCGCGACCGAAGACGGCGCGCAGGCGCTGATCGACGCAGGCGCCGACTGTATCAAGGTCGGCATCGGCCCAGGCTCGATCTGCACCACGCGTATCGTCGCCGGTGTCGGCGTGCCGCAGCTCACCGCGATCATGGATGCGGTGGAAGCGGCGAAGAAGGCCGACATCCCCGTCATCGCCGACGGCGGCATCAAGTTCTCCGGCGACCTTGCGAAGGCGCTCGCCGCCGGTGCCGACATCGCCATGGTCGGCTCGCTGCTGGCCGGCACCGACGAGACGCCCGGCGAAGTCTTCCTGTGGCAGGGCCGCTCCTACAAGGCCTATCGCGGCATGGGTTCGGTCGGCGCGATGGCGCGCGGATCCGCCGACCGCTACTTCCAGCAGGACATCAAGGACACGCTCAAGCTCGTGCCTGAAGGCATCGAGGGCCAGGTGCCCTACAAGGGCCCGGTCGGCAACGTGATGCACCAGCTCGCCGGGGGCCTGCGCGCCGCGATGGGCTATGTCGGCGCGCGCGACATGAACGACCTGCACGCCAAGGCGCAATTCGTCCGCATCACCGGTGCGGGCCTGCGCGAAAGCCACGTTCACGATGTGACGATAACGCGCGAATCTCCGAATTATCCGGGCGGGGCGTAAGCGCGCTCTGCTCTCGTGCCCCGGACGCAGCGCAGCGCTTCTTCAGCGGTGCGCTGCAGAGCCGGGGCCCAATTCCTACGGAAATGCTTGGCGTGGTCCCGGCTTTGCGGTGCATCGCTGACGCGCTGCGCCGTGTCCGGGACACGAGATGTGCGCGCATTCGCGACCTCGCAGTCGAGCGCTTTTGTGTTGACGCGACCTCCTTGCTCCGCTTCGCTCCCGCCGACGAAGAAATCCAGGAGGAAGCCATCATGTCCCAAGGCAAACGCATCGTTCTCGCCGCGCGTCCCGTTGGCGAGCCCAAACCGTCCGATTTCCGCATCGAGGAATTCGCGGTGCCGACGCCTGGCGCAGGCGAGGTGCTTTTGCGCACGATCTGGCTGTCGCTCGATCCCTACATGCGCGGGCGGATGAGCGAAGGTCCGTCCTATGCGGCGCCGGTGCCGATCGGCGGCGTGATGGAGGGCGAAACGGTCAGCGAGGTGATGGCCTCCAACAATGCCGATTTCGCCAAGGGCGACATCGTGCGCACGCGCGCCGGATGGCTGACGCATGCGATTTCGAACGGCAAGGGATTGATCAAGGTCGATCCGAAGCTGGCGCCGATCTCGACCTCGATCGGCGTGCTCGGCATGCCCGGCATGACGGCCTATACGGGCCTCCTCGACATCGGCAAGCCGCAAGCCGGCGAGACCGTCGTCGTCGCCGGTGCTTCGGGCGCGGTGGGCTCGGCCGTCGGCCAGATCGCCAAGATCAAGGGCGCCCGAGCGGTCGGCATCGCCGGCGGCAAGGACAAGTGCGACTACGTCGTCAAAGAGCTCGGCTTCGACGCCTGCATCGATCACCGCGATCCCGATCTCGCAGCGAAGCTGAAGGACGCGTGCCCCAAGGGCATCGACGTCTATTTCGAGAATGTCGGCGGCGCGGTGTTCGAGGCGGTCTTCCCGCAGCTCAATGCCTTCGCGCGCGTGCCGGTCTGCGGGCTGATCGCGCATTACAACGACACCGAAGCCAAGCCGCCGAAGTGGGCGGGCAGCATGATGCGCGCGATCCTGACCAAGCGGCTGACCTTCCGCGGCTTCATCGTCAGCGACTTCGCCGCTCGCCACGGCGACTTCCTGCGCGACATGTCCGGGTGGGTCCACGAGGGCAAGGTCAAGTACAAGGAGTTCGTCACAGAGGGGTTGGACAGCGCGCCCGGCGCCTTCATGGGGCTCCTGAAAGGCGCCAATTTCGGCAAGCAGCTCGTGCGGGTCGGGCCGGACAAGGCTTGATCGGCGGCTGCCAGCCCCTTGCGGGGCCGGCAATGGTTAACAAGGGGTCACATCGGCAACACCGGCCCGTAAAAGCCGCAGCCGTGACCGTCGGTTCATTTCCGTAAGCTTCTAACCTTACTGTGTCACTTACCCTCATGGTGAGGAGCGCGAAGCGCGTCTCGAACCATGAGGCCCCGCCTGTGGCCCACATCCTTCGAGACGCTTGCTTCGCAAGCTCTCAGGATGAGGAGTTAGAGCGTTTATGACGCAGTAAGGCTAAAGCGGGATGAGTTCTGGTGGAATCGGTGCGATGCCGAGGATTCACCTCCCCGCTGGGGAGAGGCGTCCCGATGCGACTGATCGCACTTAATCTCGTCACGCTTTAGACGCTGCCGCGCTCGACCAGGGCGAGTTCGACCGCGCGTCGCGGCTCGGCGCTCGGCGTGCCGGACAGGCGTGCCAGCAGGAGCTCGCCGGCGATGCGGCCGATCGCAGCCGAATCAAAGGTGATGGTTGTGAGGCCCGGCGTGATCTGGTCCGCCACGTCGTTGTCGCCGAAGCCGAGCACGGCGAGATCGCGGGGCACCGTCAGACCGCGCGACCGCGCCTCGATCAGGGCGCCGGTCGCCAGAAGATCGTTGGCGCAGAACACGGCGTCGACGCGTCCGCCGTGATCGAGCAGGGCGGTGAAAGCGGTGCGGCCGTCGACCAGGCCCGTAATCTCGCCGACGCCGATCTCGTGCACGATCTCGAGCCCGAGCGTGGCCGCTGCCGCGCGAAAACCGTCGCGGCGGAGCGCACCGCGGCCGCCGGTGCGCCCGATGAAGGCGACGCGGCGATGGCCGGCGTCCGACAGCCGCCGTGCCGCCATTGCGCCGGCGTCGGTGTTGGAGAGGCCGACCAGCATGTCGATCGGATCGCGCGGAAACGCCCAGGTCTCAATCACGGGTATGCCGAGTTCGGCGAGCGCGGAACGGTTCTCCTGAAGCTCGATCACGCCGGTGAACATCACCGCTGCCGGACGGATGCCGCGCAGCGACTGGATCATCGCGACCTCCTTGGCGTAGGAGTAGGAGGTCTGGCCGACCAGCACTTCAAAGCCTTCCGGCTCGAGCGTGGCAGCGAAGCTGCGCACCGCGAGGCCGAACTGCTGGCTCAGGATGTTGGAGACGAAGGCGACCACCACGTTCGACCGGCCCGAGCGCAGCGCGCGCGCGTGCGGATTCGACGCATATCCTGTCGCCTCGATCACTTCGAGGATGCGGTCACGCGTCTCGCGATTGACCTTCTCGGGATGGCGTAGCACCCGCGACACCGTGATTGGCGCGACCCCGGCGCGCCCAGCCACCTCCTCGATGCGCGGCGGTCGTCCACCCGCAGCGCCGCGGCCAGGCGGCGCCGGAATGCGCAGCACGTCATCGTAGGTTGGCTTTGCCGGAGCGGTCATCGAATCCCTGACCTCATTCCGATAAAACCTCCTCGCGCGTCAGGGCGCGCCCGACCTGGACCAGGCAATCGCCGCTCTGGCTGTCGGTGTGCAGGCGTTGCGAGATCACGATGCCATCCGCGGGGAAGCGCAGCACCTCTTCGGGCACTTCCGGGCGCTCGAAATCATGGTACCAGCCGGCGATGTCGCCGGCCTTGACGCGCGCACCGACCGTGACCGCCGGTTCGAACCAACCGCGCCGGGTCGCGAACACCGCTTGCGCGTGGCTCTGCAGCGCCAGCAATTCGGTGGGGCGCTCGACCGGCGCATGAGGTCCCAGCACGGGTGCCTGCACGATGCCGAGCGCGAGCAGCAACCCGTCTACGGCGCGCGCGGTGAGCGCCATCGTCTGCGGTGTGACGGTGCCCCCGCCGCCGAATTCGCCTGACAGCCCGATGGCGCCGGCGCGCGCCGCCGCCGCCATCGAGGTCGGAGCAGCGGCACCATTCTCGGCGACGAAGGCGAAGGGCATCCCCAGGCCTTCCATCAGGCGCAGCGCATGGCTGAACATCTCTGGCGGCCCCTGCCGCTCGATCAGCGCGCAAGGCAGATGCGCCATCGAGGTGCCGCCGGAATGGATGTCGAAGACGACGTCGTGGCGCGGAAACAGCTCGTGCTCGAGGAAGTGAGCCAGACGAAACGTCGGCGTGCCGCCGGCATCGCCAGGGAAGGCGCGGTTGAGATTGCCCTCGTCGAGCGGCGAGCGCCGTCGCGCCGCCATCACGGCGGGCAGGTTGGCGAAGGGCAGGATGGTGATCTCGCCCTTGATGGCGGCAAGATCGAGCCGGCGATACAGCCGCGTCAGCGTGATCTCGCCCTCATATTCGTCGCCGTGATTGCCGGCCATCAAAAGCAGCTTCGGGCCGGCGCCGTTCCTGATCCGAAAGATCGGAATCTTGAGCTGGAAGTAGGGGGAGCGGTCGATCGAGAAGGGAATGCCGAGATGGCCGGACCATTTCTGGTCGTTCTCGAAATCGATCTCGTGAAAAAGTCCGGTATGCATGGATCGCCTCAGGGCCGCGTCGTCGCCGACGCCGGCCGAAGGTTGGAAGAAGGGCGGAGGCCTTAGAGCAAGGCGACCGCAGTCATCTCGACGCGCAGATCGGGATCGGCGAGGCGGGCTTCGACGCAGGCCCGCGCCGGCGGATTGGCCGGATCGATCCAGCCGTCATAGACCGCGTTCATGGTGTCGAAATCGGTGATGTGCGGCAGGAAGACGTTGACCGCGACCAACTTGGAGCGATCGGAGCCGGCTTCCTTGAGCAGCGCATCGATCTTGGCGAGCACTTGCCGGGTTTGCGACACGATGCCTGCCTTGCGGTCATCGGCGACCTGGCCGGCGATGTGCACCATGCCGCCGGCGGCGACGGCCTGGCTCATGCGGGGGCCGACGACGTAACGTTTGATCATCTGAAGATTCTCCTCGTGAAGGTGAGCTCCCGCACAGCGCGCGGGAGCGTTTGTCTGAACTTACAGCGTCGGCAGCGACTGCTCTTCCTTGAACCATTTGAGCTGCAGTGCGCCGAGCTTGCCGTTGAGCTTGTTGGTGAAGATGTCGGTGTTGATCCAGTTGAGCAGGTTCTGCTCGCCCTGGCGCACGCCGACATGGGCCGGCGACTGGCGGATCAGGAATTTGAGCTCGACGTCCTTGGTCGGGTTCTGCTCCTGTACCTTGATCGCGATCGCGCTGTTCTCGGCAAAGGAATCGGCCTGTCCGGCGAGATAGGCGGCGATCGCCGCCGGCGTGTCCTCGAAGCGGACGAGCTTCACCTTCGGCGCGTTGTCGGTGAGCCAGACGTCGAGCGTCGTGCCCTTGGCAACGGCGACGGTGCGCCCCTCCAGATTGTCGGGCTTCTTGCCGGTCGCCGCCGGAAGCGACTTGGCGCCGTAGACGCCGAGATTCACCACCGCATAGGGCTGCGAGAACATCACCTGCTGCGCGCGCTCGGGCGTCGCGCCGAGGCCTGCGATGAGGATGTCGAGCTTGTCCGACAGCAGGCTCGGGATGCGCGCTGGGCCCGTCACCGGTACGAGCTCGAGCTTCACGCCCATGTCGGCGGCGATCAGCTTGGCGAGGTCGGCATCGAGGCCCGCGATCTCGCCCTTGTCGTCCTTGAAGCCCCAGGGCGCGGCGTCGGTGAGGATGCCGACGCGAAGCTTGCCTGCGCCGAGCACGTCCTGGAGCTTGTCGGCCTTGGCAAGGCTTGTCGCAGCGAGGACGGCAAGTGCCGCTGCGGCGACCGTGAAGAGGGACTTCCGCTTTCTCATGACTTTCTCCTGGTGGCGGCACGATGGCCTGATTGGTGGGACGACGTTCATTTCGCCGAAGCGATGAAGCCTGCGAGTTCGGGCGTCTCGGGATTGGCGAACAGCTTTGCCGGCGGACCCTGTTCCCAGACGCGGCCCTGATGCATGAAGACGATGCGGTCGGCGACGTTGCGGGCAAAGCCCATCTCGTGGGTGACGAGGATCATCGTCATGCCCTGCTTGGCCATCGCCTCCATCACCTTCAGAACCTCGCCGACGAGTTCGGGGTCGAGCGCCGAAGTCACCTCGTCGAACAGCATGAGGTGAGGCGCCATCGCAAGGCAGCGCGCGATCGCGACGCGCTGCTGCTGGCCGCCGGAGAGTTGTTCCGGCCAGGCGTCGATCTTGTCGGCAAGCCCGACGCGGGTGAGTACGTCCTCGGCAAGCGCGCGGGCCTTCGATTTGTCGATGCGGCCGGTGAGCAGCGGCGCGAGCGTGATGTTGCGCTCGACCTTCAGATGCGGAAACAGGTTGAAGGCCTGGAACACGATGCCGACGTGCTGGCGGAATTTCTTGAGATCGCGCATTTTGGTGTGGACCTTTTGCCCCTCGACGCGGATCTCGCCGGCATCGACGCTCTCCAGCGCGTTGATGCAGCGAAGCAGCGTCGACTTGCCGGAGCCGGAGCGGCCGATGATCGTGACGATCTCGCCTTCCTCGACGTCGAGCGAGACCCCCTTGAGCACGTCCACCCGGCCGAACTTCTTGTGCACGTCGCGGATTTCAACGAGAGCCATCGAGGCGGGCCTCCAGGGAGCGGGACCAGAGCGTGAGCGGCAGGCAGAGCGCGAAATAGATCGCGGCGACGAGCGCGTAGGTGAGCAGCGGCTGGAACGTCGCTGCGCTCACCACTTGTCCGGCGCGGGCGAGCTCGACGAAGCCGAGGATCGAGGCGAGCGAGGTGCCCTTGATGAGCTGCACCAGGAAGCCGACAGTCGGCGGTAGCGACAGCCGCAGCGCCTGCGGCGCGATGATGTGGCGGAATTGCTGCCAGAGCGACAGGCCGAGGCAACTCCCGGCCTCCCATTGCGCCTGCTTCACCGCCTCGAGCCCGCCGCGCCAGATCTCGCCGAGGAAGGCGGCGGTGTAGAGCGTATAGGCGATGGTGACGGCGATGATCGCGGGCATTTGGATGCCGAGAAAGACCGGCATGCCGAAATAGAAGAAGAACAGGAGGCCGAGCAGCGGCACGCTCTGGATGACCTGGATGATTGCCGCCATCGTCCAGCGCATCCCGGCAAAGCGGCTGATGCGGCCCATGGCAAGCCCGAGCGCCAGCGGCGCGCCGAAGACGAGCGCGAGCACGACGAGGACGACGGTCCAGCGCAGGGCCGCGAACAGCGAGACGAGGTCGATGAGGGAGAAGGATCGCATCGCCTCTTCCTCAGCGCCGTCGCGGCCAGCGGAAGGCAGCTGCGCCAAGGACCGCGAACAGCGCCTTGAACGACATCGCCATTGCGAAGTAGACGACGCAGATCACCGCGTAGACCTCGAAGCTGCGATAGGTCCGGCTCTCGATGAAGCCTGCGACGTGAAACAGCTCATCGGCGGCGACTTGCGATGCGAGGGAAGTGCCGAGCAAGAGCAGGACGAACTGGCTGGTCACCGCCGGATAGGCATTGCGCAGTGCCGGCGGCAGTACGATGTGGCGAAACACCTGCCAGTCGGAAAGCCCGAGGCACTGCCCGGCCTCGACCTGGCTCCGCGGAATGGAATCGAGGCCCGAGCGGATGATCTCGACCGAATAAGCGCCAAAATAGAGCGACAGCGCCGCCGCTGCCGCCTCAAACGCCGGTAGCTTCAGGCCGAAAGTCGGCAGCACGAAAAAAACGATGAAGATCTGGATCAGCGACGGCGTGTTGCGGAACAGCTCGATGTAGCCGCGCACCAGCCAGCGCAGCGGCGTGACGCGTCCCTTCAGCGCGACGGCGCCGGCAATGCCGATCAACAGCCCGACCAGCGCCGATATCACGGTCAATTCGAGCGTGACGAAGGCACCGTCGATCAACTGGTTCTGATAGCGCCAGAGCGGGAGGAAGTTCATGCGCTGCTCAGCCGAACTGCGTGGTGAGCGCACGTGTGACCGTGCCGTCGGCATCGAGGCCATAGATCACGCGCCAGCGGTCGAGACAGGTGCAGGGATGCGAGATGCCAAAGGCGATGATGTCGCCGACGGCGAGCGGGCTGTCCTCAGGCAGGCCGACGAAGGCTTGCTGGTCGTTGAGCCGCGTGACGGTGAGCGTCTTGGCGAGGTCGCGTTGCTCTACGCCATCGCGAAGGACGCGCAAGGGCACTGGAAGGCCCTGATCGAACGAGGCGTCGCGCATGCCGAAGCCGCAGATCGCAAGCCTCGCCTCGGGGCGCGACAGCACCTCGGCCCAGAGCGTGAGGGCAGGGCGAAAGCTTTGGGCTGCGCAGCGGCGCACGCCATCGATGACGAGACCGCCGCGCCGGTCGACCTCCGCGAAGGCACGCGCATAGATGCCATGATCGGCGAAGAACAGCGCGCCGGAGCGCAAGACGACGCGCGTGTTGCCGTCGCGCCGCGCGACCGGTACGAGCGCGGCTGCGACGACATCGAAATAAGCCGAGCCGCCGGCGCTGAGGATCAGCGGGCGGCCGGCGGCGGCGCTGCGCACGAGCGTAAAGGCCTCGATCGTGCGCTCCATCAGTTTCGCGATGGCGAACGCGGTCTCTTCGGTGTCCGGCGTGGCGACAGCGCCTTCGTAGGTGGCAACGCCGCCGAGCGAGAGGCCCTTCGAGGCGAGCACCGCCGCGATGACGGCCTCGATCGCCGCGCGATCGCGCGCGCCGGCGCGCCCCGCGCCGAGCTCGACCAGCACGGAAATGTCGCCGCGGCCCGACAGGTGCGCGGCTTCGGCAAGCGAGGCGACTGCTGCCGGCGAGTCCGCGAAGGCATGAAATTCCACATCAGGATAGGCGCTCAGCAACGCGCCGAGCCGCCGCCCGGCAGCAAGGCCGCCGATCTCGTTTGCCAAGAGCAGGCGTCGTTCGCCATGGGCGAGCAGCACGGCGGCTTGCTGGATGTTGGCGACCGTCGTGCCCCAGGCGCCGGCCTCGCGCAGCGAGAGGGCGAGCTCCGGCGACATCGGCGTCTTGGCGTGCGGTGCAACGGCAACGCCGGCACCACTGCACCAGCGCAGGAAGAGGTCGCGGTTGGCCCCAAAGGCGGCCTCATCCAGGGTGAGGGCGGGGAGCGCGAGGTCGCCACGGGCGGGCTGCCAGCGCTGGCTGCCGATCTCCGCTGTGGCGAGGCCGTCGACCAGGGGGATGCCCCTCGTGGTCGCAGACAGGCGCCGGGCGCCCCACCGGGAAGACGACTGCATGGTCACTCCGTGTCGCGGCGTTTAATCGCCGCGGACAACGATATGACGGAAATGACAACGTTGTCATCAGGAGTTTCTAACTATTTCTGGTTCTATTGTGGGCATAGAGGTACCAAAGTATTGCCTAAGGATGAGGCTGGTCCATCTGCGCCAGCAATTCCTCGATGTCGACATCGACCTGTCCGGCCGCCCTGACGTGGCGGACCTCAAAGCCGTCGGGCTGGAAGCGGTATTCGACGAGTCCGGTTTCCTTGGTCCCGATCCGCACCTGGCGCTTGTCATTGATCGTGAAGCCCGCCGAGGGCGCCCAGACGTGCCTTGTGTGACGAAAGGTGAAATCGCGCCGCTGATGGACGTGCCCGCTCGCAATGAGGCGGAGATCGAGGTGTGAAAACATCTCGATCAAGCGCTGTCGCGCCGGCTGCGGCACATAGCGGATGGAGGTGTCCACGGTCTCGGGGTCGTCGGGCAGGTTCAGGAACAGCGGCTTGTGCACAAACAGCGCGATCGGCTTGTGCCTCGCGCGCGCCAGTTCGGACGCCAGCCAGTCGAATTGCTCGGCCTCGAACGCAAGACCCGAATTCATCACCAGCGAGTTGAGGCCGATAAAGCACCAGCCGGCCGCATCGAACCGCCAATGGTCGTGGCCGAAGACTGCGCAGAATTGCCGGCGGTGAGCTTCATCCACCGGTGGCGATGGCGCTGGCCCGACCGCGGTCGGATTGTCGCCGATGTCGTGATTGCCCGGCAGGTACCGGCACGGCACGGACAGGGCGTCGTGCAAACCCTTGGAAAATTCGACATCATCGCGGCTGGTCGGACCGTCGAAGGACACATCGCCGGTGTTGACGACGAGATCAGGCCTTGCGGCGTCGATGTGCTCGGCGACACGATGGAAGTTCGCGATCAGGCCGGGGAAGCGGCGGCCGAGATGGGTGTCGGAGATCTGCGTGAGGCGGAACTCGGTCATACCCCTTGTTAGGCCTGACAAGCGTCGGGACCATGACGGTCACAGCAAGCGGAAGCGGATCGCGAACGCGTCCTGCGGTGCGCTCGCGATCGGCGAGGCGACACGGTGGGCGAGGTGGCCGCCGCGACGCCTGGAAGCGCTGACGTCGGGATGCCGAGCCCGCCATCGGCGGAATCACCGAACAGGGAGCTCAAAACAGAGGCGCGACAGCGTCTCGCTGGTCGCGCAGGAGGAGAAGCGAAAATCGCTTTAACTATCGATAGTTGATCGCAGATGTGGGAACGGCGGGTCAAGTCGTTGATTGTCAGGGCCAGCGGCGGCGGCTAAGGACGGTCTCGCCCTCCGCCAAGCGGGAACGATTCCGATGTCCGTTCAAATGGTTTTGCTGCCGGTCTTCATTCAGGTCGCGCTGACATTCGCGCTCCTGATCTGGATGGCGCTGGCGCGGCGGCAGACACTGGTCTCCGGCGAGACCAAAATCCGCGACATTGCGCTCGGCGAGCCGAACTGGCCGAAGCGCGCCACACAGATCGCCAATTGCTTTGCCAACCAGTTCGAACTGCCGGTGCTGTTCTATGTGCTGATCGCACTGGCGCTGCCGCTCCGCCATGCCGATCTCTTCATCGTGCTGATGTCCTGGGTGTTCGTGGTGATGCGGTTCGCCCATGCCGGCGTCTTCGTCTCTTCGAACGATCTGGGCCAGCGCTCGACCGTCTGGCTTGCCGGCGTCTTGGTGCTGCTCGCGATGTGGATCTACTTCGCGCTGAAGATTTTGTTGCTGATCTGATGCTTTCAGCATCGGATTTCATTCTGAAAGATTGGAAATGACCCCTGCTGCCCGGCTGTCCGCGGCCATCGAACTGATCGACACCATCGAGAAAGACCGCGTGCCCGCGGCGAAAGCGCTGAAGGAGTGGGGCACTGCGCATCGCTTCGCCGGCTCCGGCGACCGCGCCGCGATCGCCGGCCTCGTCTGGGACGTGCTGCGTCGCTACGCCTCCAGCGCCTGGCTAATGGATTCGGACACCGCGCGGGCGCGCCTGCTCGGTATGCTGCGCCTGGAGCGCAACATGGACACGCCGACCATGGCCGCGCTGTTCGACGGCGGCCGCTATGCGCCTGCGCCGCTGACCGAGGCCGAGCAGGCCGCGCTCGCCTCACGCTCCCTCAAGGACGCGCCGGCTTCGGTTGCCGGCGATTATCCCGAATGGCTCGATCCGTACCTTGCCAAAGTGTTCGGCGAGATCCGCGCGGCCGAAGCTGCCGCAATGGCGAGCCGCGCGCCGCTCGATCTGCGCGTCAATACGCTCAGAGGCAATCGCGACAAGGTGCTGCGTTCGCTCGCTCATCTCGGCGCAAAGCCGACGCCATGGTCGCCGAACGGCCTGCGCATCGAGCTTGGCGCCGACGCGCGCAATCCCGGCGTCCAGGCCGAGGAGGATTTCATCAAGGGCGCCATTGAAGTCCAGGATGAAGGCTCGCAGCTTGCGGCGCTGTTCACGGCCGCAAAACCCGGCGAGCAGGTGATCGATCTCTGCGCCGGCGCCGGTGGCAAGACGCTGGCGCTGGCGGCCCTCATGCAGGGCAAAGGACGCCTGATCGCGACCGATCGCGACAAGCGCCAGCTCGCGCCGATCCATGAGCGGCTGTCGCGCGCGGGCGTCCACAATGCGGAAATCCGCTCGCCCAAGGGCGAGGCCGACCCGCTCGCTGACATCCACAGCACCGCGGACCTCGTCGTGATCGACGCCCCCTGCACGGGAACCGGTACCTGGCGCCGCAACCCCGACGCCAAATGGCGCATGCGCCCGGGCGCCCTGGAGATACGGCTGAAGGACCAGGCCGAGGTGCTCGAGCGCGCCGTGCCGCTGGTGAAGGCGGGCGGCCGCATCGCCTATATCACCTGCTCGGTGCTGTCGGAGGAGAACGGCGAGCAGGTGAGGGCGTTCGTGGCGCGCCATCCGGAATTCTCAGTCGTGCCGCGTGAGCAGACCGCGAGCGTGCTCTGGGACAAGGCGGACGCCTTTGCAGAGGCCGCGCTGCAATCCGACGAAGGCTGGCTAATGACGCCGCGCCGCACAGGGACGGATGGGTTCTTCGTCTCGGTGCTGAAGAAGGCATCGTAACCACGCTCCGTCACTCCAGGCCGGCCGTAGCGGCGAACCGCGATCCACAATCACAACCGTCATCGCCCGCGGAAGCGATCCAGCATTCCAGAGGCAGTGATGGGATACGGAACGGCCGCTGTGTACTGGATTGCCGCTTCCGCGGGGAATGACAGCGGTGAGTGAGGCAATACTGTCCTGCGCAAAACAAAGGCCCCGCACACCGAAGCTCGGTGGCGGGGCTTGATAGCTTGTGCTCTGCCAGTACGTCCGTGGTCAGAGCGCCCTTGCGCGTCGCGCGGCGGACTAGCCGGCGCGGATGTTGTCGGCGGAAGATTTGCCGCTGCGGCGGTCTGCAACGATGTCGAACGACACCTTCTGACCTTCGTTGAGGGTGCTCAGACCAGCGCGCTCAACCGCGCTGATGTGA
Source organism: Bradyrhizobium sp. CB82 (assembly GCF_029714405.1). Taxonomy (NCBI): domain Bacteria; kingdom Pseudomonadati; phylum Pseudomonadota; class Alphaproteobacteria; order Hyphomicrobiales; family Nitrobacteraceae; genus Bradyrhizobium; species Bradyrhizobium sp. CB82. Next base: position 4,235,379 of record NZ_CP121650.1, read on the forward strand.
ACGAAGACGTCCTTGTTGCCGTCGTCCGGCTGGATGAAGCCGAAGCCCTTTTGATTGTTGAACCACTTCACGGTGCCCATTGCCATAGTCTCGTCCTTTCATTGACGATGTTCGCACGTGGACCGACACGCATATGTTTTGCGCACGACGGCCCGATTGGTCGATTTTGGGGAAATCTCTGAAACGTGCGCGCCCGTCAAAAACGAGGCGAAGCGGCCCAGTAGTTCGGCCAAGTATCGATGCTACAACATATAGCGGAATAATGGGGCTACTTCAAGGCGCCGCGCGCGACTCGGGACGTCAAGCCGGTTTTCTATCTTGCGCTGCATCTGGCGCACTTCAGCGCAGCTCGGCGTCGTCGGGTGGATACGGCGCAAGTGAGCCTTTGCTCACCTACGGCCGACGCGGCCATCTCCTGCCGAAACCGGCCCAAAAATCCGGCGGGAAAGCCGGTTTCCGGCATTGCGGGGGCGTGCCCGCTCGCGTATCTGCTTGCCATGACAGCAGCACAGCACGACCGCTCCCCGTCGTCGCCCCATGTGGCCTCGGCGCACGACAAGATTCTCATCGTCGACTTCGGCAGCCAGGTGACGCAGCTCATTGCGCGTCGTGTGCGCGAGGACGGCGTCTATTGCGAGATCGTCCCGTTCAACAAGGCCGAAGAGGCCTTCAAGGAGATGAAGCCGAAAGCGGTGATTCTCTCCGGCGGACCGGAGTCGGTGCACGAAGAGGGCTCGCCCCGCGCCCCGCAATTGATCTTCGCCTCCGGCGTGCCGGTGATGGGCATCTGCTACGGCCAGATGACCATGGCGGCCCAGCTCGGCGGCGAGGTCGAGGGCGGTCATCATCGCGAGTTCGGCCGCGCCGATGTGGAGGTGAAGGCCGACAGCAAGCTGTTCGAGGACACCTGGAAGCTTGGCGGCAAGCATCAGGTCTGGATGAGCCATGGCGACCGCATTACCAAGATGCCGCCAGGCTTCACCGTCGCAGGCACTTCGCCGAACGCGCCGTTCGCGATCATCCAGGATGAGAGGCGCAAGTACTATGGGTTGATGTTCCACCCCGAGGTGGTGCACACGCCCGATGGCGCAAAACTGATCCGCAACTTCGTGCGCAAGATCGCAGGCCTTAGCGGCGACTGGACCATGCGCGCCTTCCGCGAGGAGGCGATCCAGAAGATCCGCAGCCAGGTCGGCAAGGGCAGGGTGATCTGCGGCCTCTCCGGCGGCGTCGATTCAGCGGTGGCCGCGGTGCTGATCCACGAGGCGATCGGCGACCAGCTCACCTGCGTGTTCGTCGATCATGGGCTGCTTCGTCTCAACGAGGCCGAGACGGTGGTCGACCTGTTCCGCCACCACTACAACATCCCGCTCGTGCACGTGGATGCATCCAAGCAGTTTTTGGGCGAGCTCGAAGGGGTCACCGACCCGGAAGTGAAGCGCAAGACCATCGGCCGTCTCTTCATCGACGTGTTCGACGCGGAGGCGAAGAAGATCGGCGGCGCCGATTTCCTCGCGCAAGGCACGCTCTACCCCGACGTGATCGAGAGCGTTTCCTTCACCGGTGGCCCCTCGGTGACGATCAAGTCGCATCACAATGTCGGCGGTCTGCCCGAGCGCATGAACATGAAGCTCGTCGAGCCCCTGCGCGAGCTCTTCAAGGACGAGGTGCGCGAGCTCGGCCGCGAGCTCGGCCTCCCCGAAATCTTCGTCGGCCGTCACCCGTTCCCGGGCCCCGGCCTCGCCATCCGCTGCCCCGGCGACATCACCAAGGACAAGCTCGACATCCTGCGCAAGGCGGATGCCGTCTACATCGACCAGATCCGAAAGCACGGCCTCTACGACGAGATCTGGCAGGCTTTTGCCGTGCTGCTCCCGGTGAAGACCGTCGGCGTCATGGGCGACGGCCGCACCTATGACTACGTCGTGGGCCTGCGCGCCGTGACATCAACCGACGGCATGACCGCGGACTTCTACCAGTTCGACATGAAGTTTCTGGGGGAGACGGCGACGCGCATCATCAACGAGGTGAAGGGCGTGAACCGGGTGGTGTACGACGTGACGAGCAAGCCGCCCGGAACGATTGAGTGGGAATAATTCGGGCCCGTCCGGGACCATCCCCCTCTATCCAAATGCACGAATTAACAGGCTGATTTTACGACTGAACTCGTCGTCTACGTTCGACATCTATCGATACGCAGAAATCTGGACAGACGGAGCCCCTGACGGCGTCACCGTCCATTGAAACCAGCGATCCTGATCGATACCGTCACGCGCGATGCTGCGCCTGACGGTATTTTTCTTTGTCTAAGTGTCTGTAAAACAAGGAAACCTCCGGCTGTTCGCGGCTCAAAAATGGCCGACGGTATTTGCCCGGAGTGTCAATCGGCTTGCAAATTTGCCCCCTCATCGGCGTCCAATTTTGACCCCTTCGCGCGGCGGGGTTTACTGGTAGCGCTCGTCTCGTCGGAGCTGGCCGGGACGCACGCTGGAGCGGCGCCTCAATGCCTGGCGGGCGCTCAACGGCCCCGAACAGGACGTGATCTTCCGCCAGGAGCACGAGCCCGGCCGCCTGGGTCTGTCCGACTTCACCGACGTGAGCGCGCTCGGCATTACCATCGCGGGTGAGCCGCTCGATCACCGGCTCTATCACTTCCGGTTGGCCTTCTCCGGCTTCGAGCATGCCCATGTCGTGCTCGGCGGTGAAAGCTTCGTCGCCCTGGCCGAGGGCTTGCAGAACGCGCTGTGGGCGCTCGGCGGCGTGCCGCGAGAGCATCGCAGCGACAGCCTGTCGGCCGCGTTCCGCAATCTGGCGACCGACGCGCGGGAGGATCTGACACAGCGCTACGCCGCGCTGATGGGCCACTATGGCATGGCGCCAACGCGCAACAACGCGGGCATCGCACACGAGAATGGCTCGATCGAGAGTGCGCATGGCCATCTCAAACGAGCGCTGGAGGATGCGCTGTTGCTGCGGGGCACGCGCGACTTCGCCAGTCTCGATGCCTGGCGGGCTTTTGTCGACGAGATTGTCGGCCGGCGCAATGCCAACCTCGTCAAGCGGATCGCGCTCGAGAAGGAAGCACTGGGGCCGCTGCCGAAAGGCCGCACGACCGACTTCGAGGAGAAGGTGATCCCGGTGACATCGTCAGGTGGCTTCATTTCGAGACGCGTGTTCTACACCGTGCCTTCAAGATTGATTGGCCATCGCCTGCGTGTGCGCACCTTCGACGACCGGCTCGAATGCTTCCTCGGCGTCACGCCGATCGTGACGCCGCGGCGCGGTCGGCCTGTGTCGGAGAGCCAGGGCGGGCATGTCGTCGATTACCGGCGCGTCATCCACGCCCTGCGGCGCAAGCCGATGGCTCTCGTCAGCCTCGTCTATCGCGACCAGCTCTTCCCGCGTCCGGCCTACAAACGCCTGTTCGAGACTTTGCGGGAACACGGTGACGATCGGCGCGCCTGCAAGGTGACGGCCGAGCTTCTGGCGCTGGCCCACGAGCGCGCCTGCGAACCGAGCTCGCCGAGGCGGTCGCGATCGATCTCGATGCCGGACGGCTACCCGATCTTGCGGCATTGCGCGATCGCTTCCGGCCCGAGGCGACCTCGATCCCGAGTGTCGCCGTCAAGCTGGCATCGCTCGACGTCTACGATGAGCTGGCTTCCGTCAGCATCGTATCGGGCCGCTCGAACCTGGGAGAGGCAGCATGACCAGCATGGCGACCTCCATCGATACCGCCCGCGTCGAGCTGCTGCTCAGTGAGCTGCGCCTGCCGGGCGTCAAGGATGGCCTGCCGCCCGCTTCCTCGCGGCCCTTGCCGAGCACGAGGCAGCCGATCGCACCCGCCGTCGGATCGAGCGACACATGGCGGAAGCGCGTTTGCCTGCCGGCAAGACGCTCGCCACGTTCGACTTCGAGAGCGTGCCGATGTTATCGAAGGCACAGGCGATGGCGCTTGCCGCGGGCGACGTTTGGTTGAAGACGGGCGCCAATCTGCTGTTGTTTGGCCCGCCCGGCGGAGGCAAGACTCATCTCGGCGCAGCGATCGGTCTGGCTCTCGTCGAAAACGGTTGGCGCGTTCTCTTCGCACGCACGACTGATCTAGTACAGCGGCTACAAGTGGCTAGGCGCGAGCTGGCGTTGGAGTCCGCGATCGCCAAACTCGATCGTTACGACCTCCTGATCCTCGACGACATCACATATGTGAGCAAGGATCAGGCGGAGACCAGCGTATTGTTCGAGCTGATCGCTGCCCGCTATGAGCGCCGCTCGCTGCTGATCACGGCCAATCAGCCGTTCGGCGAGTGGGGGCGTATCTTCCCAGATCAGGCAATGACGCTCGCGGCCGTCGATCGCCTGGTGCACCACGCCACGATCCTCGAGATGAACGTCGAGAGCTATCGTCGACAAGTTGCCCTCGATCGCAAGCGCGGTCCAGGCCGGCCGCCCGTCCACACCACTCCGAACGAACTCGATAATGGTTGACGCTGGCAATCCTGCGTGATTGTCGCGCAGCGTCAATCAAGGCTTGCCAAAACCGCCGCGAGCGTCAATCATCCTCTGACTCGGCCGCCTCGTCTCATCTTGATTGACGCGCCGCTCTCATCCTGATTGTCGCGCTATAGCATGGGCCGTGATGAATTATCTTGGCGAGGCCGGATATCTGGCACTGGCCCGAAAGGTATTGGAGATCAAACAGCGATACATCGCGGGGATCGAGGCGATTGGCGGCTTTCATTTTCTCGGAGAGCAGCCGCTCGGGGTGATCGCCTACTCTCACGAGGAGTACGACCTGTTGGACGTCGCAGATCGGATGAGCATGCGCGGCTGGTACATGAGTCGCGTGCAGTTGCCGGCCGGCCTTCAGCACACCATCACGCCGATCCACGAAGTATCACTTGAGGACTATCTTGCGGACTTGCGGCGGTGCCTCGTTGGGCCTGATCTTCCGAACAGTGAGCGTGCCGCTCGCGTGGTCACGACTTACTGAGGACTGAAGCGTTCTCTGTTGCTCGTCAGAATACACTGGATGGAGGGGGACGATGATCAAGCGGGAGTTTCCCGTTGTCTGGACCGGTCAAAGTAGCGGTGCCAGCGCCGCAGCCGGCGCTGCGGGAGTTTTCGTTTTTGTCGACTTTTCACTGTCTTGGCGGGTCATCCGGTTCAAGATCGTGCCCAACTCGCCATAGAGCGTGGCGTTCATCTCGCCGCGCTCGGGACCAGGTTCCAGAACTATCCGGTCGATCAGATTGCGCAGAGCTTCTGTGGCCTCCGTCCGGTCTTCCGGCCGGTTCAGTGCCGTCCGACCTTCTTGGCATAAATCTTCCAAGCGCTCTCGGGTAGCCTTGCTCGCGAACAACTAAAGCAAGCCGGCCTCGATGAGCCGAGCAAAATCAACCCGCGTTCGATGCGCTCGATTAGCGCTCCTTCATTGAAACCGTGATTGGTCATTTGTCGCTTTGTCGCCAATGGTCAAACTGGTCCGGTGATCTTCGCTCGACTTGGCCAAGCAGGCGATGGCCGGTTACCGGACCAATCCGAGAATTGCGGAAGATTACCTTGGTAGGATTTATGCAAGGCCGGGCGGTTGCCGCGCTACTTGGCAATTTTTGTCGAACGATTTTCGCGGCCGGATCGGACAGACGGAACTTTGAAAAGGAGGCACGCGCTAGAGAGATTCGTCGCCTTTTTCTGGAATCGGGTAAGACGAATGAACGGGCCCACCATTTCTTTGAGACTGTCGGCTTCGAGATTTGCTCAGTCGTCGCGCGGATGTCAAGCCGCTAGAGAGTCGAAGTCAGGCGATCGAAGATTGTGCGATCGTTGTGAAGCACCCCGCCACCTTCCTGATATTGTCAGGCGTAAGGCCGGCAACACACATCCGTCCTGAACCGACAAGATAGATACCTTCCTCTCGCAACCGAGCGACCTGTGCCGTGGAATACCCGGTGAAGCTGAACATGCCGTGCTGTTGCAGAAGGAACGCTGTATCCACTGCATTTGAGAGCGTTTGGATCTCTGCTGCGAGCAGACGCCTCATCGTGAGCATGCGTTCACGCATATGGCGTACCTCATTCGACCATAGCGAGAAAAGATCCGGCTCGCCGAGAACGGTCGTTACCAGGGCGCTTGCGGTGATCGGTGGCGTTGAGTAGCTGCGCCGCACCGCTTGCTTTAGCTGACCGAGAGCGCGTTCCGCTTCGTCGTTGTCGCGGCAGACGACCGTCAAGCCGCCGCAACGTTCCCCATAGAGCGCTAGGTTCTTGGAGAAGGAATTTACGATGAGACAGCCGCCGTCAACGGAGCGTTCGGCGAAGCGCCGCACGAAACCGGCATCGTCATCGAAACCGGAGCCAAATCCTTGGTAGGCCATGTCGAAGACCACTAGGTGTCGTTTCGCAAGGAGCAGCTTCGTGAGGAGCGCCTCCTGACGCTGGTCCAGGTCGAGGCCGGTCGGATTGTGGCAAATGGGCTGTATGACGACGATCGAGCCTTCGCTCGCGTGCTCCAGGGTATGGGTCATTCCGTCAAAATCAAGAGAGCGGGTCTGCGGGTCCCAGTACGGGTAAGTCGCTGTTCCAAAGCCCGAGCGCTGAAACAGCCCGTGGTGGTTCTCCCAGCTTGGATCGCTGATGTAGACGCGTCGGTTTGGGCAATGCTTGGCGAGGAAATCTGCTGCCAGACTGATGCCGCCCGTGCCTCCCAGGGTCTGCACGGTTACGACACGGCCCTCAACGACAGCAGGATGCCGATCTCCCAAGACCAAGCGACAAACGAGGTCGCGGTAGAGCGGATGTCCTTCCATCGGGAGATAGCCGCGCGCCTGCTCACCAAAGCGCTGGCTCGCGATCCGCACAGACGGCAGGAGGGGGATTCTGCCTTCCTCATCGACGTAGATGCCAATCCCAAGGTTGACCTTATCCAACCGCGGGTCGTCCCGATAGAGATCGTTGAGTAACAGGATGGGATCTCCCGCGTAGGGCTCGATGACCCCAAACAAGCTGTTCATATGATCGTTCCGAATTCGAGTGCGGAGGGGGTATTAAAGTTGGCAGCTACGACACGCCCCGTTGAAGCGCGCATCGACCGCTTGTTGCCGGGTTGAGAGCCTCGTTTCCGAGAATACACACGATGCGAGCCGTTAAAATTTGCAAGACGTGTAGCTTGACGCCGATGTGCCGAGAAATCTTTATCTCCGTTCAATTGCGTCTTGCCGGCGAACCGAACCGCCTTCGTCATCGGTCCACCTACGGACGACGCCCACATCGATGTCGTAGAGATCGAGGACACGGCCAATGGTATGGTCAACCATATCTTCGAGAGTCTGCGGTCTGGCATAGAATGCCGGAACCGGCGGATAGATGACCGCACCCATCTCGGACAGTGTCGTCATCGTTCTCAGGTGGCCGGTATGCAATGGCGTTTCGCGCACCATGAGCACCAAGCGTCGTCTTTCCTTTAAGACCACGTCGGCTGCACGCGTCAGCAGAGACGACGTGACGCCCGTAGCAATTTCCGACATCGAACGAATGGAGCAGGGAGCGACGATCATTCCGTTCGTTCTGAATGATCCGCTTGAAATCGCTGCACCAATGTCGTCGGCCTTGTACCACCTGTCGGCCAATGATCGCACATCGGCAACCTTGACAGGTCCCTCGTGAGCCATGGCTATTTCTGCGGCCTTGGAAATCACGAGATAGGTTTCCACTGGAGCTTGCCGCAATACGCTCAGTAGTCGCACGCCATAAGCAATGCCTGAAGCGCCGGAAATCCCAACAACTAGACGGGGTAAATCAACCATTCAGCAACTCCACAATTTACCCCCATGCTCGATTGGAGATCACAAGTCAAGCGAATGGCTGCTGTCATTGTAGAAATCGATCGACACATTCAACTGCATTGGAGCGTCACAGCGGCCGCGAGTTCCATTCGAGTGAATTGTTGATCAACCCGCAGTCGGTCGTGACGAGCTATCGTCATATTTGACCTCTATCATAAGTTGCACTATGACCTCAAGGCTTTGAGGCGTGGAGCTGCTTGCATGACAACCTCGGACTCGGCCGCTGAAACTCCTCCGACGCTGATGTCTACACGTGCCATCGTCGTTGCCGTTGTCGCCGCGACGATAATCTCGTTGAGCATGGGGCTCCGTCAAAGTCTAAGTCTGTTTCTTCCCCCCATGGAGGCCGATCTCGGCGTTTCCGCGTCTGCCTTCGGATTTGCGATTGCACTCCAAAGCCTGGTGTGGGGCATCAGCCAACCTTTCATCGGAATTCTGGGCGATCGCTTTGGCGCTCGCCCTGTTCTTGTAGGCTGTGCGATCATCTATGCCGCTGGGCTCTTGCTTATGGCTACAGCATCCCCGACTGCCGCGCTGGACCTCGGAGCTGGAGTTTTGGTCGGGCTTGGCGTTTCTGGAACCAGCTTCGGCGTCCTGCTTGGCACCGTATCCCGAATTGCCCCGCCTCAATGGCGAAGCCAGATCGTAGGGCTCGTTTCCGCCGGCGGCTCTCTTGGTACACTCGCGCTTGCGCCATTCGGGCAGATTTTGATTTCAGGGCACGGCTGGCGTGCCGCCCTGATTGCCTTTGCAATTGTCGCGCTTCTTACCGGTGTTATTTCATTCGCGATCGGACGCGACCGCGATGCTCCGTCGGTATCAGCTGCGCAGCCTGACTTCGGGTCACTTCGAACAACGCTGTCCAGCGCCGCGCATCATCGCGGATTCATCGTAATGACTGTCGCCTTCTTTGCCTGCGGCTTCCAGCTCCTGTTCATCGCCACCCATTTGCCCCAATTTCTCCAGCTCTGTGGGATCGCTCCAGCGGTGAGTGCGAGCGCCCTCGGATTGATCGGGCTTGGCAATGCCATCGGCTCCTACATTGGCGGTCTACTCGGTGCTCGTTTTAGTCAGAAGCGCCTACTGGCTCTGGTGTATCTACTGCGCACGCTCACGATCGTCGTCTACCTCGCACTACCTATTAGCGATGTGGCGACGTTGGTATTTGGATTCGTTATGGGGCTGCTCTGGTTCAGCGTCACGCCGTTGGTAAGCGGGCTTATTGGACGCATGTTTGGACTGCAGCACTTCAACACGCTCTTCGGCTTTACGTTCTTGAGTCACCAACTGGGCTCGTTTGCTGGCGCGTGGCTGGGCGGGATGAGTTTCGATTTCACTGGCTCTTACACTGTAGCCTGGAGCGCTGTGGTCATCGTCGGCTTGGGCGCGGCTGTATTGCAATGGCTAGGCGATGACAGTCCGGCGCCCGTCACCGCCATGCCCGCAACACGCGTAGCAGCGTCAGCGTGATTGTTCTTCGAGCATCGTTGAGAAATGCAACGATACAACTAAAAAGAGTCTTTTTATAATTGACGACTTTTACGATTTTTGATTTGGTGCCCGCGCTCGATGTCGGTATCGCTGCATTATCGAGCGGTTGGTGGTGTGGCGCGCAAATCTGAGGCGGGGACATGGACGCTCGGTCGCGAGTTACGATTCTTTGTGGATCGGAGCGCTCGGACGGCAATACCGAGCAAATCTCTCGGTATTCAGCGGACTATCTCTCACAGCGTGGGCACGAGGTGGAAGTGTTCTGCCTTGGTCGACTCAACATCGAGCCGTGCGGGACGTGCGGGGATTGCAATTTTGCGCAGCGTCCCTGTACGATCGACGACGACATGCCGCGCATCATCGAGCGGATGATCCAGTCGGATGCTGTCATCTACGCCGCACCGGTCCATGGCTTCGGTTTGGCGCATCCTATGCAGGTCTTTATCGAGCGCGCGGGCGTTTGCTTCCTTCGTTTCGAGCGCCCCCTCGAAAACAAAATCGGCGAAGTGATCACCATCGGACGGCGTTATAGCCTCGGTAGTGTTCACGATCAGCTTGTGAACAACATCCTCCTTAACCGCATGATCAAACCGGGAAGTGGTTACCCCGTACTTCTCGAAGGGGGCGCCCCGGAAAAGTCTTTTCGGACGGGGAAGGCATGTCCGCTCTTCATGCCATGCTGAGCCGGTTGTCGGATCTGCTCGTTCACCTGCGGCCGGCGTTTCAGGACATGAAGAAAATGGATCTGGGGAATGAACGAGTTGCCGCTCCGGCCGTCTGACGCGTCGGGTGAGCCGCTGACCTACATGTCTGATCTCGCATCGGTGCTTCGCGAATTCGCTCGGCTCGGCGAAACCGTAAGCTATGTTGATCAGGTCCTCTCGCCCGACCTCGAGATCGCCGGTCATTACGCACAACAGGCGGGTTCTCCCGCCTCTTCGCGCAGCGAGGACGAAGGCATCCTTGTCTATACCGGCACAGCGATACCCGTCGTCATGGGTCTGTTCGGCGCGCGTCGGAGAAATAACATCTTGTTGTCCGGAGCGCCGACCCTGGACAAGCGGGGTCTCGCCAACCGCCTCAAGCGACAGATCGCGCCGATCGTCGTGCAAGATCCGCGTTGCCAACGGCGGCGGATCGAGCCAGTGGCGCTGAGTGCCTTACCCATCTTGCGCTATACTCAACAAGATGGCGGACCGTATATCACTTCGGGGATCGTTTATGCTCAAAGTCCGACGGGAGGCGCGTCCAACGTGTCGATCCATCGCCTCTGTGTTGTCGACGACCGGCATTGCACGATTTGGATGGTGCCGGGACGGCATCTGGAGACCTTTTACAAGGCGGCTTTAGCGCGCGGACAATCGCTCAAGATATCCATCAATATTGGTGGTGATCCGTTGATCTATCTCGCGTCGTCATTCTCGCCGCCGCACACAGAGCTCTTTACCAACGAACTCCACATTGCGGGCGCCATGCGCGGCCGTCCTGTGCCTATCGCTAAATGCGCGACAAACGAAGCGTTCTGTTTCGCAAATACCGATATTGTCCTCGAAGCGGAGATCACGGCAGAAGCAGCTCCCGAGGGACACACCGGATACTCCATGCCGGAGTTTCTCGGCTATATGGGGGAGAGCAAATCGACGTTGCCGCTCGTTCGAATAAACGCGATCACCACACGCGATCAGCCATTCTACCAGACGTTTCTGGGGCCAGGACGAGAGCAGTCGGAACTCCTCGCCATCCCCCAAGAGGTCTCGATCCTGGAGGCAGCCGGCGAGGTTCCCGGGGTGACCGTACTTGATGTTCACTGTCCGAGCTATGGCGGCGGACTTCTCGTGGCGGTCGTGAGCGTGTGCAAGACCTCCCGGGAAGGCGATGCTGGTGTTCATTTCCTCGGCAGGAAAATCCTCGATACGCACAAATACGTCAAGAATGTCTATGTCGTAGGCGAAGATATCGACATCTACTCGCCGGAAGATGTTCTATGGGCCATGACGACGCGGATGCAGCCCGATCTCGATCTGCGAATTCTGACGGAGCAACCCGGATTTCCGATGGACCCCAGTCAGACCGTCGCTTTCCGCGGCGCCCGGCTGAGTGGCGCGGCTCCTGAAGCGCCGTTGACAAGCCGCAGCGTAATGGACTGCACATGCCCCTACGCCATGAAGCACGCCATCCGTTCGTCCTTTTCATCTTATCCACAATCAGAGGTACGCCATGGATGAACCTGTGACCACGCTGCGCCAAGTGCGGGCCGAAATTGACACGATCGATGATGAATTGGTGGCTCTTCTGGCGCGCCGTCTCCTATTGGCGCAGCAAGCCCGCCAGTTCAAGGAGCCGACCAAGACGAGTATCCAAGCGAGCGATCGCGTTGCGGCGGTGATCGCGCGTGTTCGCGAGCGTGCGCTAGCGTCAGGCGGTGACCCCGACATCACGCAGCGAATCTATGAACTTATCATTCGTGAGTTCACCGCAGTACAGTTGAAGGAAGCCGCGCAGCAGGCTGGCGACAAGTAACCGGCCAAGAGGGCCCAGAGGAACTCATGCGAATTGAGAATATCATTGCTTACGATGCCGGCTTGATGACGCGCTTCGACGGATTTCGTGCCGGGCTCGTCTTGATCGACGAGTTCGAACTCACTCAGCTTGAATCCGCTGTTCCGAAAATCGTGCTGTCGGCCGAGCAGGATGTCGCCGAGATGGCAAGCATCAAGGCGTGGCGCGACGTCTATCGGCAGATGGGCGTCAACCCGACCAAGACGCGCAATGCAGCGGAGGCGTTGATACGACGCTTCAAGAAGGATGGCAGCTTGCCGATGATCAATCCCGTCGTGGATGCGTGTAACCACGCGGCCGTCGTTCACGGCATCCCGATTGCCGCTGTCGACATATCGACGATGCCGTTACCGCTCGTGGTAAGGCAGGCGTCGGGGACCGAAGTCTTCTTCGACATATCCGGCAACGAAAGCACGCTGAGCGGCGAGGAGGTTACGTATCTCGATGACCGTGGCCGAGCACATGCGCGCTATTGGAATCATAAGCAAAGCGGCGCGTCCGCGGTCAGTCGAACGTCAAAGCGCGTTCTTATCACGATAGAAGCGATACACGGAGATGCCGGCGAAACTGTGCGTGCCGCGACTGACGACGTCATTCGATTGCTGAAGGCTCATGGGGTGCGCCTGACAGACGGCAACGTGCACATCTGGTTATACGATGGAAACTCCGGGTCGTTTGATGTCCTCGCGGGCGCCAGCAAATCAGAAGGTGTCGATCGGCTCCAGTAGAGAACCGAGTTTGCCGACCAATACCGTCCTTCCATAGACGTTACTGTTAAGCACGGCGGATAAGACGATCATCCCCTTGCAGCGGACCTTCTGAGAGCAACTATCGGGGAGAGAAAACTGTGACGAACGAAACATCATTGGCCTCTGAGCAGAGTGCGCTCAAGCGATCGCCGGTGCGGATCAACCTCCCGGAAATATCCTGGGACAAATGGTCCAAGCCGGGCGCAGATGGCCGCGTCAAGCTAGCGCGAGCGTTCGGCAAACGTGTTCGGATTCTCGAATTGCCTAAAGGATTCGACGAGCAGAACTGGTGCGACAAGGGGCACCAGGGTTTCGTACTCGAAGGTGAGTTCACGATCAGCTTTGAGACCGGTGACGAGTTCACCTGCAAGCAGAACGACGCATTCGTCATTCCCGACAATATCCGGCATCGGTCACGAGGCGCGGCCAGCGGACAGACGGTCGTGTTTGTCGTGGACGAACTATAGCAACGCAGAAGTCCTGCGAAACAAGCTTTCAAGGAGAGGAGTGTGATGGATACTACCGTTAAATACGTGTTGGACGAGCAACATCTCGCAAAAACCTGGTACAACATTGCTGCTGATCTTCCGGGTGGGGCATCACCTCTCGTTCACCCTGCAACGCGTGCGCCGATCGGTGCCACCGAGCTTGAGCCGCTGTTCCCCCGAGAGCTCATTCAGCAAGAGCTGAGCAAGGAACGGCGCATTGAGATTCCGGAGCCGGTTCGCGCTCTCTATCGCCAATGGCGACCGTCGCCGCTCTACCGTGCCCGCCGACTGGAGCAGGCGCTCGATACACCTGCCAAGATCTATTACAAGTACGAGGGCGTCAGCGCGTCGGGCAGCCACAAGCCCAACACCGCCATTCCCCAGGCCTTTTATGCGAAGCAGGAAGGCGTGAAGCGTCTCACAACCGAAACGGGCGCGGGACAGTGGGGATCGGCGCTGTCGCTTGCCGGTAATTTCTTCGGGCTCGAAGTCGAAGTGTTCATGGTTCGGGTAAGCTTCAATCAGAAGCCTTACCGCCGTGCTTTCATGGAGAGCTTCGGCGCGAAGTGCATCGCGAGCCCAAGCGACGTCACTGAGGCGGGACGTGCGATCCTGAAGGCGGATCCCAACAGCACGGGAAGCCTCGGAATCGCAATCAGCGAAGCCGTCGAGCGAGCTGTCCAGCGCGATGATACGAAATACGCGCTCGGAAGCGTTCTTAATCATGTGCTGATGCACCAGACAATCATCGGCCAGGAAGCCATGGCGCAGTTCGATCTTGCGGGCGACTACCCGGATATCGTGGTCGGATGTACCGGGGGAGGCAGCAACTTTGCCGGCGTTTCCTTCCCATTCCTCGGAGAGAAGCTGAGGGGGGAGCGCGACGTCAAGATTATCGCGGTCGAGCCTGTCCCTCACTCACCCGTGGAAAATACGGTTATGATTTCGGCGATACCGCTCGCATGACGCCCCTCCTGAAGATGCACAGCCTGGGTAGTGCGTTTATTCCACCGGCAACGCACGCGGGCGGCCTCCGCTACCACGGCATGGCGCCGCTGGTGAGTCAGTTGGTCGACAGCGGGCATATCCAGGCCGTCGCCTACAAGCAGCTTGAGTGCTTCGATGCCGGTCTGACCTTCGCCAAGGCTGAGGGCATCCTGCCGGCACCGGAAGCGACACATGCGATCAAGGGCGCAATCGAGGCTGCGCTGGATTGCAAGATGCGTGGCGAGAAGAAGACGATCCTGTTCAATCTGTGTGGCCACGGGTATTTCGACATGCAAGCCTACAGCGACTACCTCGGAGGGAAGCTGGTCGACGACACGCCTGACGAAGAAAAGATGAGTGAAGCGCTCGCAACGGTCGCGGCATAGCGGCGTATCTGGGCGAATCCAGCAACGTTGTTGGAGATGAGTATCACCATGAATTCGATCGCGTTGCCGGGCCGCCCGTCATGGCGTGTGCAGTCGGAGACCTTGACCGGCTGCACACCCCTGCAATCCTATCTCGCCTTGCGCGAGCGGTATGGCGCGGACGGCGTCTACATCCTCGAATCTCTTGCGGGGCCGGGGCGTGACGTACGGGTGGCCCTTGTCGGATTCGACAAGGTCGCCGAGATAACCATCCGTGGAAGCTCACTTTTGGTCGAGGGAAGAGACCCATTTGTGGGCATGTTCCGGGCGTGGGCGCACAGCTGTGTGTTTATTGACTGTGACGCTAGCGGCCTGACGATCAAGCCTGATCGTACATGGGATGTTTTGAAAGCGTTGCGGCAGGAATTCGCGCCACCGGGGACGACCGACATCGGATTTCTTTCGTTTTTTTCTTATGATGCCGCTTGGCTGATCGAGAAGCTGCCGCGACATATTCCGGCGGAAGAAACGGAGGTGCCGGACATATCGCTTTCTCTCTTTCGAGGGACACTCACATTCGACATCGTCCAGGGAACGGCAAAGGTCGAGTATCTCGAGAATGAGGCCGATGAGCCATTTTCGACGCAAACCCTGCGCGACCAAATCGCCGCCGTTGTCGAGCCGATTGACGTTCCTCAGGCAGTTCCGCCCTCTCGTGTGACAGATTCGATGACGAAGCAAAAGTTTGAAGAGACGGTGCGCGATTGCCTGGAGCACATTGCAGCTGGTGACATCTATCAGATCCAGCTTGGTCACGAAGTACGCATTCAATCCGCCGCGGATCCTTTCGATGTGTATCGGCGCCTCCGCAGCATCAATCCATCGCCCTACATGTATTTTGCTCCGGTATGCGGGACCTTGGTCATCGGTGCCAGTCCAGAGCTTTTTATTCGTAAGGAGAATAATGAGGCCTCGATGCGTCCCATTGCGGGCACCAAGCGACGCTCGGGCGACGATTCAACCGATGCCAAGATCGCCGATGCGCTCCGCCAGGACGAGAAGGAGCGTGCCGAGCACGTTATGCTGATCGATTTGTGCCGGAACGATCTTGGACGTGTTTGTGAGCCGGGCACGCTTGTCGTCGATGAATGCATGGTTGTCGAGCGTTACTCTCACGTCCTGCATCTCGTCTCGAACGTCCGGGCGTTTCTTGCACCTGAGGAAGATGTGTTCAGTTTCATCCGAGCGACGTTTCCGGCGGGGACGATGACGGGTGCGCCGAAGATCAGGGCCATGGAACTGATCGAGAGTTTCGAGTCGACGCGCCGCAGCTTTTATGCCGGTGCGGGTGGGCTCATCACCCTTAGTGGTGACGGAGTCCTCGCGCTCTGTATTCGTACCGCACTCTTTCGTCGCGGCGAGTATTTCATTCGGGCGTCTGCCGGCGTCGTCGCAGACTCGCAACCCGAATCGGAATGGCAGGAAACCCTTAGCAAACTCGCGGGCACGTTTGTTGCCATAACGGGCGCCGACTTCCCGAAGAATTATACAGGCGAGCCGGCGCGGTAGCTCAGCAAAAAGGGGACGGATGTGAAAACCTTGGTCGTGGATGCGTATGACAGCTTCGTTTACATCATTGCGCAATATCTCAGTCAGGCTGGCATGAATCCGACGGTTGTCCGTAATGATTATATCTCGATTGCAAAAATCGAGCGGATGAATCCCGATATGATCCTGCTTGGCCCTGGTCCTGGCCACCCCGCGGACGCGGGATATGTCGATATTATCCATCATTTCAAAGGCCGCATTCCGATCATGGGAGTCTGCCTTGGACATCAAGCGATCGGCTTGGCCTTTGGTGCCGAGGTCATCCGCGCCAAACGGCTGATGCATGGAAAGGACAGCCGCATCAACCACGATGGCAGGGGGTGTTTCGCGGGAGCGCCGCCTGACCTCACGGCGGTTCGATATCATTCCTTGATCATTGATGGCGCTAGGATCGGGAATGAGCTGGAGGTGACTGCCCTGGCGACCGACGATGGTTATGTTATGGGTGTGCGGCACCGGCACTACAGCATTGAGGGGGTCCAGTTTCATCCGGAGAGCATCGGAACGGAGTTTGGCATCAAATTCTTCGACAGTTTCCGTCGAACCTATTGCGATCCAGCGTCCATACCAGCGGCCGCTGTTGCCTCGGCGAGGTAGTCAGCCAACGACAAAGGCGATCCTGATTATTTGTCCCTAAACAGCACCACGATCTATCCTTGAGTCCGATGAACCCACGTGGCGCACCGCCTTACCCGCTCCGGCATTCATGTGTCGCTCTAACCGATCATGAGCGACATTTTTTCGCGTTTGATCTAGCGCATCCCTGGCAACAGCACCTGCCTCGGTCGCTTCCGTCTTCAAGTAATGAAGGCGTGGCGGCGAGTCCTACTCCGGCGAAGCCAACGGCCGAAGCTGTCGTGGGAGCGGTTCAGCGCGATCTTGAAGGTCTTCCCGATACCGATCGGGCATGTACACGACTGGCGTCACCAAATGGCCTGATCCAGTTACTCGTCAGAGGAGCCGGATGCGGGAAAGCTGCACGTCCGGATCTGAGAGGGTTGCGCCTTGCAAGCGCGTTGAAGTCTGCCGTCTGCGATGACGGCCGCGGCAAAGCCTAGCGAGCAGCCGCGAACCGAGTCTTGCGTGGCGTCCGGTAACGGCCGTTGCGAAGCGTAGACAGGGAGGTTGCAGGCCGGAATCAAGTGAACGGGAAGATAGCCCCGAAATCGAACGTGATCGGAGTAGCCGACCCTGTCTCTCAAAGGGGAGGGCGGAATCGCAACCCGCGTCATCGCGAGCGGGCTGAGGTGCTCGCGGGGTTCGTACCGCCAGCATGCAACCAAAGGAAGCAACGTGAACAAGGGAGATCCATCCGGTTCAAGCGCAAGCTTGTAGGACCTGCCAAGCCGATGAGGTGAGAAGGGTCTGATGACCGGGTGGAAGTCAGACTGACTGATAGTACTCGGAGGTCGGGAGAGCCGACTACATGGGGAAGCGGTCAGCGGTAGATGAATTGTTCTTGGGCGACATGGGCTCCATTCAACGGGAGTCACGGCCTTCTATTCTAAGAGAAGATCAGCTGACCATGGAAACGAAACTTGAACAAATAGCAGTGAAAGCTCGGCGCGAGCCAAATCTTCGCTTCACCTCGTTGGCCCATCACATCACGCGCGACCGAGTGCAAAAGAATCTATTACAGATTCCGAAGCGCTCCGCCGCCGGGGTGGACGGACAGACGGTGGAGGCGGCGAGGGAGAGCTTCGACGGATGGATCGAGCCGATGCTCCAATCCATCCACCGACAGGGATATCGGGCGCCGAACATTCGGCGTGTCTATATCCCCAAGCCCGGTAAGACGGAGAAGCGCCCCCTCGGGGTTCCAACTGTCGCCGACCGGGCCCTCCAGCGCAGCACGGCTGAGGTGTTGTCCGCCATCTACGAGCAGGACTTCTTGCCCAGCTCGTTCGGCGGCAGGCCGAAGCTCAGCGCCCATCACGCCTTGGCGACCCTCAATGAGGTCATCGCCGGCGGCATGATCAGCTGGGTGTTGGAGGCGGATTTGAAGAACTTCTTCGGGAGTCTCGATCATGATTGGGTCCTCCGGTTTGTCGAACATCGAGTCGGTGATCCGCGCCTGATCAGCTTGATCCGGCGCTGGTTGAAAGCGGGCATCTTGGAAGACGGAGCGGTGCATCCGAGCGAACAAGGGACGCCACAAGGCGGATCGATCAGTGTGCTTTTGAGCAACCTCTACCTTCATTACGTTCTCGACCTCGTTCGAACGCGTGGTGAAGGGCCGGTTGCGGGGCGAAGCCCGACTGGTGCGCTATATCGACGACTTTGTGATCTGCTTCCAATATCGATCGGACGCCATCCGCGTACAGGAGGCCTTGCGTCTTCGGTTGGGGAAGTTCGGCCTCACTCTAGAGCCGACCAAGACCAAGTTGGTCGAGTTTGGTCGGTTCGCGCAAAGACACGCGGGCAAACGCGGCAGAGACCGCCCGGAAACAATCTACTTTCTGGGTCTAACGCTCTATTGCACGCGAAACCAAAGAGGCAACTTCAAGGTTGGGATGCGTACCGAGAAATCTCGGCTAAGGCGCAGCCTTATGTCTCTGCAGGAGCTGATGCGGCGAATACGGCATTACAAGATCAGTGACCAGGCCGATGAAATCAACGTCGTCCTGCGCGGCCACTATGGCTATTACGGCGTCGCCGGAAATCTCCGATTGCTGGGGTACAATTCTCTGCTTTTTTCAAACACGCGTTGATATCGTTGAATCATCAAGCAGGTTTTGATTCCGCCATTCGGAGGTTCGATCCCTCCCGCCCCAGCCATTTGATTTTACAGGAGAAATTCTCCTTCTTGGTGGCGTCATTTGGAAATGGCGGAGTCCGCTGCCCATTGAAGAAGAGGCGGCAATTTCGTGGGAGCATCGGGAGAGCGATTTCTTGGCTAATGCGCCACTATCTCACCAAGACGCCGGGCGAGGAGGCCTAGTCTTCGGCCGGAGATCTTTTCCGATGCGATGAATCCCGCAGCGTTCGTAGGCCGCCGCAAACTGCTGGGCGGTCCGGCTCACGAGGCGATCAGTCGCGAGGTGAAGACGGCGCGTGGCAAGGTCGATGCCGACGCACGGCTGTTAGACGGTTTGGAGGAACAGGTGGAGCGCGCTCATGCGGCGCTGGAGCAGGCAATATCCGTCTTCGCCGCTGGTTGAAGATGGATCAGCCTTGCGAAATATCAGTCCAGTTGGCGGCTTGCTTGGCGAACTTCGTTCAGGAATGCCTTGGCCAAACGCGACAAGGGCTCAGCTTCCGACCACAACATGTAGGCGATTGCGAGCGTCCTGGGCGTGAAGGGGCGGACAATCAGGCCGTTGCTGCTTTGACGTGGCGAGAATGGATCGACGACGGCCGCGCCGACCCCGGCGGCCGCCAGAACGCAGGCCGTGTTGCAGTATCGCACCTCGACCGTCGGTTGGAATGGCGCTCCGGCGTCCGCAAAACTGTTGCGCACGGCTTCGCCCAGTCGCGTTCCGCGCTCCAATCCGATCAGGGGCAAGCCGACAAGATCGGTCGCGGAGATCATCGGCCGTTCGGCAAGGGGATGGCGAGGCGGCAGCACGCAAACCATTTCACCGGTGTGAACCACCTCGTGCGCAATGCCCGGATGATGCGAAAGACCGAGCGCAAAGCCGAGCTCAGCGACGTGGCTGAGCACGCCTTCGATAATGCCTTCATAGCGTCGCACGTCGAAGAACATCCGTGTCTGGGGACGACGCTGCAGGAAGCCCGAAAGCGCAGGCGGAATGACGCTGTAGGCGAGCGGCGGAGTGGCCACGATCGACAAATGTCCCGACCGGTTTTCCCGCAAGTCCCGCACGCGACTTTCGAGTTTGGCGTGCAGCGCAAAGATCGCTTCGCTCTCCTTGTAGAGCGCCATCGCCTCGACGGTCGGAAACAGCCGGTTGTTGACCCGCTCGAACAGCGCGAAGCCCGCCTGTGCCTCCATGGTCTTCAGCGCGTTGCTGACCGCAGGCTGCGACAATGCCAGCTCGTCCGCCGCCGCGACCGTTGTCCGATGGCGAATGACCGCACGAAGGATCTCGAGTTGACGCAGATTCATATAAATCCAGATTATACTCTCGGCCAAAATATCATAGCGCAAATGATTGCATTAGGCGCCACGATTCCGCGTAATGGCCGCGGATTTGCACGCTGTATCAATCGGTTCTTCGCTTATGAAGGCGGCAGCGCGCACATATTGGAGGCAATGTTGGCCCGTATCCTTCGCGCTGCCGCCGCCCAGATGGGACCGACGCAAAAAGGGGACTCGCGCAGGGCTACGCTGGCCCGGATGCTCAGGCTGCTGGAAGAGGCAGCCGCGGGCGGTGCAACCCTTGTGGTCTTTCCCGAGCTCGCCTTCACGACCTTCTTTCCACGCTGGCTCATCGAAGGCGAGGCGCTTGACCGATATTTCGAGCCTGCCATGCCGAACCCGGCCGTCGCGCCGCTGTTCGAGCGCGCCCGCGCGCTCCGCGTCGGCTTCTACGTCGGCTATGCGGAGCTGACCCCCGATGGCCGTCGCTACAATTGCTCCATCCTCGTCGACCGCGACGGCGACATTCTCGGTCGCTATCGCAAGGTGCACCTGCCTGGCTCGGTCGAGCCGCGACTGGGGGCGCGGTACCAGCAGCTCGAAAAGCGCTATTTCGAATATGGCGACCTCGGCTTTCCGGCCTTCCGCGCGGGATCGGCATGGGCTCATGCAATCATGGGCATGATGATATGCAACGACCGCCGCTGGCCGGAGTCCTGGCGCGTGCTGGGCTTGCAGGGCGTCGAGCTCGTCTGCATCGGCTACAATTCGGCGGCTTATGATCCAAATGGCGGCACCACGGAAGATGCAGCACTTCGCACCTTCCATTCGACGCTGGTCACGCAGGCCAATGCCTACATGAACGCGACCTGGGCGATCTCCGTGGCCAAGGCCGGCGAGGAGGATGGCTCGGGGCTGATCGGCGGCTCCTGCATCGTCGATCCGAACGGCCGCATCGTTGCCCAGGCTGAGACATTGGCGGACGAGGTGATTGTCGCCGACATCGACCTCGATCTCTGCCGCCAGGGCAAGGACAAGATGTTCAATTTCGCCGCTCATCGGCGGCCAGAGCAGTACAGGGTGATCACCGAACGCGCCGGCGTCATCGAGCCGGCCGTACTCGATGCGGATTGACGTGATGCAGCCGGTCGCGGCGTCGGCAAAAGGAGCTGACATGACACGCCTCTCGATTATCGTCGGACTAGCCGCGCTTGCCGCCGCGGTCGGAGCGCGGGCAGCCGAGCTCCCGGCGGAGATCAAGCAGTCGGGCGCATTGCGGTTGACGGTCAACTCGACCTACGCGCCGATGGAGTACCGTGATCCCGCCTCAAATGAGCTCGTCGGGCTCGACATCGACCTTGCCAATGAGATCGCCAAACGGCTCGGTGGCCTCAAGATCGTGTGGAGCGAAACGCCGTTCGCCGAGCTGATCCCGTCGTTGCAGACTAAGCGCGCCGATTTCATCATCAGCGGGATCTCGGACCGCAGCTCGCGGCGCGAGACCGCTGACTTCATCGACTATCTGACGACCGGTCCGCAGTTCTTTGTGATGGCGGACAGTGAGGCGAAGGCGGCCACCGATCTCTGCGGCAAGAAGGTCGGAACGACGCGCAGCACAAGCTTTCCCATCGAGATCGAGAAGTGGAGCAAGCAGAACTGCGAGGCGGGCGGCAAGCCGGCCATCCAGTACGTTCCGGGCGAGAACTCGATCGATGTTCGTAACCAGCTCAAGCAGGGCCGCATCGACGCCGCCGTGCAGGGCAGCGAAACGCTGCCCTATGCGCAAGCGCAGGAAGCCGGCAAGTACCGTGTGGTCGGCGAGCCCTTCGCCACCGGCTATCAGGGCATCATGTTCCGCAAGGACGACACGGCCTTGCGCGAAGTCGTCACGGAAAAGCTCGCGGCCATGATCGCGGATGGCTCCTACAAGAAGATCCTCGACAAATGGGGATTGGGAGCCAACGCCGTGGCCCAGCCCTTGATGAATGCGGCTCCGCAATGAGGATGGCGCCAACCCTCGCGGAGGGATTTGCAGATCTCTCGCAGATGCAGACCGCACGCGAGCTGCATTGGCGGCGGTGGCTCGCTGCGGCCGCGATCCTCGTGGTGCTGGCGGCGATCGGCCGGGCCTTCGCCGGCGGCCAGATCGAGTGGTCCTTTGTCAGTCGCTTCCTGACCGCCAAGGTGATCCTTGAAGGGATCGTCAACACCATGGTGATTGCCGTGCTCGCCATGGCGCTCGGCATTGTGCTGGGCGTGGTGGTCGCGATCATGCGGCTGTCGCCGAATCCGGTGCTGAAGTCGGTTGCCGCGGGCTATACATGGCTGTTCCGCGGCACGCCGCTGATCCTGCAACTGCTGCTGTGGTTCAACCTCGCGCTGGTGTTCCCGACCATCGGCATTCCCGGCCTGTGGACGGCGCGCGCCGTCGACGTCATGACGCCGTTCCTCTCGGCGCTGCTTGGGCTCGGCATCAACCAGGGCGCCTACACGTCCGAGGTGATGCGGGCCGGCATGCTGTCGGTCGACATCGGACAATATGAGGCGGCGCAGGCGATCGGAATGGGACGGCTGAGTGCGCTTCGCAGGATCATCCTGCCGCAAGCGATGCGGGTGGTGATCCCACCGCTCGGCAACGAATTCATCGGCATGGTGAAGGCGACCTCGCTTGCCAGCGTGATCCAGTATCCGGAGGTGCTGCACAACGCCGAGAACATCTATTACGCCAATTCACGCGTGATCGAGCTGCTGATCGTTGCCGGTCTCTGGTATCTGCTGGTCGTGTCGATCCTGACGCCGTTGCAGATGCTGCTCGAACGTCGTTTTGCCCGCGGCACCATGCAGTTCGCCCGATGACAAAACCCCTCGTCGCGATCCGGTCCGTCAGCAAGAATTTTGGAGAGTTTCAGGCTCTCAAAGCCGTCTCGCTGGACGTCTGGGCAGGCGAGGTGATGTGCCTGATCGGGGCGTCCGGTTCGGGCAAGACGACGCTGCTCCGCTGCATCAATCAGCTCACCACGATCGACAGCGGCGGCATCTGGCTCGACGGCGAGCTGCTCGGCGTGCGCGAGGACGGCGGGCGGTTGCGCCGCCTGACCGAGCGCCAGATCGCGCGGCAGCGCCTCAAGACCGGCATGGTATTTCAACGTTTCAATCTCTTTCCGCACAAGACGGCGTTGGAAAATATCACCGAGGGCCCGCTGCAGGTGCAGGGCCGCAAATCCGACGAGGTGCGCGCCGAGGCGATGGAGCTGTTGCGACGCGTCGGACTTTCGGCGAAGGCGGATGCCTATCCTGCGCAGCTCTCCGGCGGCCAGCAGCAGCGCGTTGCGATCGCCCGGGCGCTGGCGATGAAGCCGATGCTGATGCTGTTCGACGAGCCGACCAGCGCGCTCGATCCGGAGCTCGTCGGCGAGGTGCTTGCAGTCATGAAGGAGCTCGCACAGAGCGGCATGACCATGATGGTGGTGACGCATGAGCTCGGCTTTGCGCGCGAGGTCGCTGACCGCGTCGTCTACATGGATCATGGCACGATCGTCGAGTCCGGGACGGCATCGGACGTTCTCGGTGCGCCCCGCGAGGCGCGCACCAGGGCCTTTCTTTCTGCGGTGATCTGATGAGGGCGATTGGATGATCAGGCTGACTGTTGTTGCGTTGGTGTTCGGATGGGCCATGGCAAATTCTGCGATGGCGATCGAGTTGCCTGCGGAAATCACCAAGCGGGGCAGCATCAGGGTTGCCATCGTGCCGAACTATCCGCCGCTGGAGTTCCGCGATCCCGCCACCAGCGCCCTGTCCGGCTTTGACGTCGAGCTTGGCGAGGCGTTGGGCCGCAAGCTCGGCGTCAAGATCGAGTGGCAGGAGACGAGCTTCGATCAGTTCATGTCGTCGATTGCGACCGGGAGGGTGGACGCCGTCCTGTCCGGCATGAGCGACTATGCGAGCCGGCACGAAACCGCGACCTTCGTCGATTATCTGCGCAGCGGCCCGCATTTCTTCGTCCAGCAGTCGCATGCGGCCGAGTTCAAGGATACGGCCGCGCTCTGCGGCAAGAAGGTTGGCGCCAGCCGCCGGACCAGTTTCCCGGTGCAGGTCGCCGCATGGAGCGAGGCGCATTGCGGCAGCAATCCGATTCAGTTCGTCGGCACCGACGGTTCGGCCGATGCCCGAACCCAGCTCAGGCAGGGGCGCATCGACGCCGCCGTCCAGGGCAGCGAGACGCTGCCCTACATCATGGACCTCGAGCCCGGAGCCTATGCACCGGTCGGCACGATGTTCGCGCCCGGATTTACCGGGATTGCCCTGCCCGTCAAGGAGAAGGCACTGCAGCAGGCGATGGCGGAAGCGGTCGACGCGCTGATCGCCGATGGCACCTATCGTGCCCTGCTTGCAAAGTGGAAATTGAACGGCAACGGAATAGAGAAGGCGACCATCAATGCTGGACAGTAAAGCACTCGCAAGCATCCCGCTCGTCCCGGCGAATATCGCGGACCCGGCGCCGGACTATCCCTGGCCAAAACCCTACACGTCAGCGATGTTCCTGTCGTTCGACGTGGACGCGGAAAGTGCGTGGACCAGCAAGGACGCTGTGCATGCGCAGCGCCTCATCACCATGAGCTATGGCGGCTATGAGGCGCGCGTCGGCACGCCGAAACTCCTGGAGCTGCTGAGCCAACTGGACCTGAAGGCCACGTTCTTCGTCACCGGCTGGTCGGTCGATGCGCATCCGGCGATGGCCGAGGCCATTCTCAAGGCCGGGCACGAGATCGGCCATCATGGCTATCACCATCTCTTGCCCGACCCCGGCGATCCGTGGATCGAGGAGGAGCTGGAGCGCGGCTTTGAGGCGCTGAAGCGCCGGCTTGGTGTCAAGCCGATCGGCTACCGCGCACCTTATGGCGAATTCACCGAGGAATTGCGCGCGGCGCTGGTGCGCCATGGCATCGTCTACACCTCCTCGTTCCGCGACGACGTGCGGCCCTATCGCCATCGCCTCGCGGACGGGAAGCCGGGAACGATCGAGCTTCCGGTGACCGCGAGCTATGACGACTGGATGCATGGCCTGTCCGCCCGCTTCAGCCCACGCTCGATCTTCCCCAAGGAGCACGTGCTCTCGATCTGGAAGGATGAGCTCGACGAGGTCAGGGATTGGGGCGCGATGGTGACAACCGTGCTGCATCCGCAATGCAGCGGCCGTCCGATGCGGCTGCGCCTGCTGCGAGAGTTCCTGACCTATGCCAAATCGTGCCCGGATCTGTGGATCACGACCGGCGAAGCGATCGCGGCGAACTTCCAGCGCCATGAGGCCGGCAACCGTTGAGCAGCGCCATGACCCGCCGTCGCATCCTGACGATCAATCCGAATTCTTCCGCGGCGGTCACGGCGGCAATCGATGACGCCGTCGCGCCGTTGCGGATTGCGGGTGGCCCGGAGATTGTGGTGGTCGGTTTGGCCGAGGGGCCGCCCAGCATCACCTCGCAACGCGATGCCGACAGCGTCGTCATGCCGCTGGCTGGCCGCATCGCGCGCGACGATGCGGACGCATTCGTGATCGCCTGCTTCAGCGATCCCGGCCTGCATGCGGCGCGGGAGGCGGCGGGCAGCCGGCCGGTGATGGGCATCGCCGAGTGGGGCATCTTGCGCGCGCTGACGCTAGGCGAGCGGTTCGGCATCATCGCGCTGTCGCCGTCGAGCATCGGTCGCCAACAGCGGATGGTGCGGCAGATCGGCGTCGACGGCCGCTATGCCGGAAGCTGGTCGGTCGGCGCCAGTGCCGCGGAGACGGCCGGCGCTGATATCCGCGACAGGTTGATCGAGGCGGGCCGGGCGCTGGTCGCGCAGCGTGGCGCCGATGTCGTCGTGATGGGGTGCGCGGGCATGGCCTCGCATCGATCCGCGATCGAACAGGCGATCGGCGTTCCCGTCGTCGAGCCGGCGCAGCAGGCGGTCGCGGCCGCGATCGGCGCCGTCTTGCTGAAATCATGAAAGGCTGACGATGCATTTTGACCTTTTGATCCGGAACGGCATCTGCGTCACGCCCTGGGGTGAGGAAGCCGCCAATGTCGGAATCTTTGATGGGCGCATCGCGACGCTGTCCGCGACATCGGCCGACACGGCCGATCAGGTAGTTGACGCCAGCGGGCTGCACGTCCTGCCCGGCCTGATCGACAGTCACGTCCATCTGCGCGATCCCGGCGATCCCGCGGTCGAGACCTTGGCGACCGGCACGCGCGCGGCGGTGCTCGGCGGCATCGCGACACTGTTCGACATGCCAAACACCAATCCCGCGATCATCGATCAGGAGCGGCTCGACTGGAAGCGCGGTTTTGCTGAACAGCAAAGCTGGTGCGACATCGGCCTCTACATCGCCGGCGCCAAGACCAATATCGGCGAACTCGCGCAGCTGGAGAGCCAGCACGGCGTTTGCGCCATCAAGGTGTTCGCCGGCAGCTCGACCGCGTCGCTGCTCGTGGAGGACGACGAGCATCTCGAGAAGCTCATGCGCGCCGGTCGCCGCCGCATCGCCTTTCACAGCGAGGACGAATATCGTCTCCAGGCGCGCAAGCCGATGTTTTCGCGCGGCATGCCGCATCGCACCCACATGGAGTGGCGCGACGAGGAATGCGCGTTTCTCGGCACGCGGCGGCTGATGGCGCTGGCGCGCAAGACAGGTCGACCGGCGCACATCCTCCACGTCTCGACGGCGGAAGAGCTGAACTATCTGCGCGACTATCGCGACGTCGCGACTGTCGAGGTGCTGGTCAATCATCTCACCCAGGTCGCACCGGACTGTTACGATACGCTCAAGGGTTTTGGTGTGATGAATCCGCCGATCCGCGGCGAGCGGCATCGCGAGGCGAGCTGGGCCGCGGTGCGCGACGGCATCGTCGATACGATCGGCAGCGATCACGCGCCGCATTCGCGCGCCGCCAAGGAACTGCCCTGGCCGGATTGCCCGGCCGGGCTGACCGGGGTGCAGACGCTGGTCCCCATCATGCTCGATCACGTCAACGCCGGCCGCCTGCCGCTGTCGCGCCTCGTCGACCTCATGGCGGCCGGGCCCGCCCGCGTCTATGGCCTCGTCGGCAAGGGACGCCTGGCTGCGGGCTACGATGCCGACTTCACGCTGGTCGACATGAAGGCGAAGCGCACGATCGAGGACTCCTGGATCGTCTCCCCCTGCGGCTGGACGCCGTTCGCCGGAAAGAAGATCGCGGGCTGGCCGGTCTCAACCATCATCCGTGGCCACACCGTGATGCGCGACGACGAAGTGCTCGGCGGGCCGGTCGGCCGTCTGGCACGTTTCTCGTCCTAGGAGTCTTGTTCGATGCCGATCTCCCGCCGCTCCCTGCTCAAAGCTGCAGCCGCTGTCCCGGCGCTCTCATTTCCGGGAATCTTGCGCGCCGAAGAGCAGACCACGTTGCACTTCATCCCGGTGATCGATCTTGCCTTCGTCGACCCGATCTATTCGACCGCGCAGGTCTCGCGAAACCACGGCTTCATGGTTTACGACACGCTCTACGGCATGAGCGCGTCGCTCGAGGTCTCGCCGCAGATGCTGTCCGGTCATGTCGTGTCGGATGACGGACGGCAGTGGGACCTCACGCTGCGCGATGGTCTGTTCTGGCACGACGGCGAACGCGTGCTGGCGCGCGACTGCGTTGCGAGCATCCGGCGCTGGGCGGCCCGCGACGGCTTCGGCGGCGAGCTGATGGCGGCGACCGACGAGTTGTCCGCCACTGACGATCACACCATCCGCTTCCGCCTCAAGCGCCCGTTCCCGTTGCTGCCGCAGGCGCTCGGCAAGGCCGCGATCAACGCCTGTTTCATGATGCCGGAGCGGCTCGCAAGCCAGGATCCCTTCAAGCCGCTTACCGAGGTCGTCGGGAGCGGCCCGTTCCGCTTCCTTGCGGACGAGCGCGTGCAAGGCGTGCGCAACGCCTATGCTCGCTTCGAACGCTATCAGCCCCGCACCGATGGCAAGCCGGACTGGACCGCCGGTCCCAAGATCGTGCACTACGAGCGCGTGATCTGGACCACGACGCCGGATGCCGGCACCGGTGTTGCCGCACTCCAGACTGGCGAACAGGACTGGCAGGAAACGACGCCGCATGATCTCTTGCCGGTCATCAAGGCGGCCGGCGATATCGAGACGCGGATCCTCGATCCGAGAGGCTATACCTGCATGCTGCGTCTCAATCATTTGCAGCCGCCGTTCGACAATCCCGCCATCCGCCGCGCGCTCCTCGGCGCCATCGACCAGTCCTCGTTCATGACCGCCGTCGCGGGTACCGATCCGGCCTACCAGGTGTCGCCGATTGGCTTCTTTGCGCCGGGGACGCCGATGGCGAGCGACGTCGGCCTCGATATCTTCCGCGGACCGCGCGACTTCGCCAAGGTCAAGGCGGACCTGAAGACGGCTGGCTACAATGGTGAGAAGATCGTGCTGCTCGTTCCCACCAATTCGCTGGCGCAGCGGCCGCTCGGCGAAATCGCGGCCGACACGCTGCGCAGGGCCGGCATGAACGTCGAATACGCGGCGCTGGATTTCGCGGTCGTGCTGCAACGCCAGCTCAAGAAGGATCCGATCGGGCAGGGCGGCTGGAGCGCTGCGGTCGCCAACTGGCAGGGGATCGATTGGCTCAATCCGGCCGGCAACTCCAACCTGCGCGGCGAGGGCAAGGTGGCCGGCTGGTACGCGAGCGAGAAAATGGGAGACTTGCGCAGTCAGTGGCTTGCAGCATCCGATCTGGCCGAGCAGCAGCGAATCTGCCGCGACATCCAGGCGCTCGCCTTCGAGGAAATTCCCTATCTTCCGATCGGCCTGTACAAGCAGCCTACCGCCTATCGCAAGAGCATCACCGGCATTCTCGACGGCACCCCCGTCTTCTGGAACGTACGCCCCGCATGAGCACGATCGCAATCTTCGGTAGCTATGTCCTGTCGCGCGAGGATGGTCGGCAGCATGTTCTGCGCGACCACTGGGTGTTGCTCGAAGGCAAGACCATCGCCGCGGTCACGCGCAACAAGCCGCGCGCCGACCAGGTCTATGACCGGCCTAGCCGTTTCATCCTGCCGGGCCTGTTGAACCTTCACAATCACTGCTTCAGCGAGGCTGTGGCACGCAGCCACACCGAGGATGGTAACGGCTGCCGCCACGACCAGAGCATCGTCTATACGGTGCTGTTGCCGCTCACCAAACGCGGCGCTGATCTGTTGTCACCGGAGGAGCGGCTCGCCATCGCGCGGCTTGGCATCCTCCAGCTCCTAAAAGGGGGAGCAACCACCGTGATGGAGCCGTTCCGCAATACCATTCCGGAGATGTTTGACGCCGCTGAGGAGATGGGCATCCGCTTCTATGGCGCGCCCTATCTGTTCTCGACGTCCGATGCCAAGGCCGGTCCGGACGGCGTGGTCCATTATGCTGGCGACGACGGCGCAGCCGACCTGGTGACCTGGGACGCGCTCTATCAACGTTGGCATGGCCGCGGCGAAGGACGCATTGGGCTCGCGATGAGTCCGCATGCGACCGACACTTGCGGTCCCGACCTGCTGAAGGCCTGCGCGGCGCGGGCGCGCGAGCTTGGCGTTCCCATCACGACGCATCTCGCGCAGAGCCGTGCCGAGGTCGAGACCATCGGCAAACGGTATGGTGGGCGCACGCCGGCGGAATATCTGGATTGGCTTGGGCTCCTTGCACCGGACCTGCTCGCGGCACACTGCATTGCCTGCACGGACGACGACCTGAAGCTGATGGCGGCGCGCGGCGCGACCGTGTTGAACTGCCCGCGGGTGTTTGCGCGCCGAGGCGTCACCGCGCCGTTCAGCCGTTTTGCCGAGCACGGCGTCCGGACGGTGGTTGGGACCGACGGCTACAACATGGACCTGCTCGGCGAGCTCAACGCCGCCTCGATCATCTCGAAGACGTCATCGCAGCGCGCCGATGTGGCGAATTCGCCGGAGCTGATCGAGTCGGTCACTGCGACCGCGGCCGGCATCATCAACCGGCCGGACCTCGGCACGATCACACCGGGCGCAACCGCCGATCTCACCGTCGTCGACATGACGCATCCGCACCTTCAGCCGCTATACGATCCCCGGCGCGCCCTCGTGGCGCTCGCCAACCGCGCCAATATCGATCAGGTGATCGTCGATGGCCGGGTGCTCGTCGACCAAGGCCATTACGGCCAGGGCGATGAAGCCGCGATTACTTCGGCAGGCGCGGCTGCGATTGGCAGAATATGGGAGCTTCCGGAAGCGCGGGAAGTCCTGGCTGGGTAATCGGGACGCCACGAGCATTAGTTTTGAAAGCGTTCGCTGGCGAAGGGCGGAATTGGAGATCTCATCACTCCGAAAATTGCCGGCACGGCTGTAGTCAGAGAACTAGAGCCGCAGTGTGGAAGCCGACGTGAGATCGCAGAGAGAGGAGCTAATGAATGAATAAGTGTTTTGTGGGCATGGTCATTGCGTGGCTTGGCATGACGACGGTTGTGGCCGCCGAGTTGCCCGAACGCATAAAAGCCGCCGGAAAGGTGATTGTCGCAACCCAGCCGGTTTATCCGCCGATGGAATACAAGGATCCAGGGACGGGCGAACTGAAGGGTGCGGACATCGACTTGGGCCGAGCGCTCGCCAAACAGCTCGGCGTGGAGGTCGTGTGGACAGAAACTGCCTTCGAACAGATGATCTCGGCTGTGACTACCGGCCGGGTCGATGTCATCCATTCGGGTATGGCTGACACTCCAAAGCGCCGCGAATCACTCGATTTCGTCGATTACATGAAGTCGGGCCCGCAGTTCTACAGTGTTGTTTCGCGAAAGAACGAGTTCAAGACGCCGGTCGACCTTTGTGGCAAGACCATTGGCATGAGCAGGGTTACACTGTTCCCGGATCAAGCCATAAAGTGGAGTGCGCAAAACTGCGAAAAGTCGGGCAGACCGCCTATCGTCATTTTCGGCACCCAAAGCTCAGCCGACGCTCGCACTCAACTCAGGCAGGGGCGCGTTGACGCGGTCGTCCAGGGCTCGGAAACGCTTCCTTTCATAATGAATCAGGAGAAGGACACGTATTTCCTGATCGGCGAGCCGTTCGCCGACGTCTACCAGGGCATTGGTTTCGCAAGGAGCGAGGTGAGCGTGCGTGATGCCTACGCAGCCGCGCTCAAGGTGCTTATGGAAAACGGCGAGTATCGAAAGATCCTTGCCAGCCAGGGGATCGAAGCCATGGCGCTCGATGCCGTGTACATGAATGGCGAGCGGGTCCGGTAGACTCACGCGGACCAGGGACGTCCTGGTCCGCATTTTCGTTCGACGCGCTGTCGGGGCCCGAGTCGGTGTTCCAGAGTGGCCTGCGACTTGGATTGCGTTCGAACCAAAGCCGGGCTCCTCAATAGCTATCGAAAGCCCTCTGCAACTGCTCGATGTCTTTGGCGTGGGCGATGCCGAGCATCGCCAGGATTCTCGCCTTTTGTGGCGGTAGAGAACCTGCCGTGATGATGCCCAGCTCTGCATCGCTGTGCAGCGGCGCCACGATGCCCTGACCGGATCTGCTGGCGCGAATGAAGATGACACCGGCATCGCGCGCAAGCGCGGCACCTTTGCGTAGCCCGGGCGACAAGCTTCCGTTGCCCATGCCTGCGACGACGATCGCCTTGGAACCAGCCTCTACGGATGCCCGGCAAAGGTGAGTGCCCGCCGCCTGATGATCGAACAGAATATCAACCTGAGGAAGTTCCTGCAGGCGGTTGATCTCGAATTCGCTGGATGCAGTATGCCGCTGTACCGGAGAATGGAAGAATTGGGCGGCATGTTCCCGGACCTCACCCAGTATGCCGAATTTCGATCCCTGAATGGCGTCGATTGAGGATGTGTCCCGCTTCATGACGTCACGAGCGCCGTAGATGTGACCGTTGGCCACCACCAGAACACCCTTGCCCCGGGAAGACTGTGTTGTGGCTGTGGCGACGGCATTGAAAAAATTGAGTGCTCCATCCGAGCTCAGCGACCTGGCCGGACGCATCGCGCCGACCACCACAACGGGCTTGGTCGTTCGAAGCACGAGATGCAGGAAATAGGCAGTTTCCTCGAGTGTATCCGTGCCGTGGGTGATGACAACGCCATCTGTGCCGGGATCGTCTAGCGCCTCTGAGACGCGACGCGCGAGGCTTAAAAGAATCGAGTTGTCGATTCTGTGGCTGCTGATGTTGACTGCCTGCACTCCGCAAAGGTCGGCGAGTTCGGCGGCTTCCGGGACGGCTGCCAGGATCTGCTCGATGGAGTCGCTGACATCGTAGTTGTGAAAGTCTGTGGAAACGGTCGCGGAAGATGCAATAGTGCCGCCTGTTCCCACGACTACGACGCGCGGTCGGGATTTGCTTCTCTCTTCAAACATTGCTCTATGCTTCAATACGGTGCAAATAGGCGCGAGCTTGCGACGTTCCACTTTCACAGGTCAGAGCTTTGAACAGCTCAGACTGCAGGAGCACGGGTCGGATGTCCATTGGTCTGTTTACATGTAGCGCGACTTCGTCCGCATGCAAGCGTTCGATGGCCAGCTTCGAGCCTAACTGCGCAATAACGGCACCATTCTTGCGACGCCAATCCGCTGACCGAACTCGGTAAGGATGCGAACTGGACATTCGCGGATGCCATACGACCTGGCCGCGTAGCATAGTTATTGTTCGCATCTGGATTGGAGGTTCGCCCGGACATTCTGCCGGCGCCAAAAAGCGAAGCCCGATGCTTGACGGGGCTTAATCGCAATTGATCTCGAACTCGCTCGACACTGACAGATTTCACACGAAAGCTTATCAAGCTGCCAGCAGCGGCCAGTCGGTGACGGTAGTCGTGGGTTGGCTACGATGGTGAATAGCTCGCCTGTTGGCGGCGAGTGCTCCCCGCTACGCTCCCTGTTGAAAGCTGCAGCCGCGGTCCCGGCGCTCTCATTTCCGGGAATCTTGCGCGCCGAAGAGCAGACCACGTTGCACTTCATCCCGACGATCGATCTTGCCTTCGTCGACCCGATCTATTCGACCGCGCAGGTCTCGCGAAACCACGGCTTCACGGTTTACGACACGCTCTACGGCATGAGCTCGTCGCTCGAGGTCTCGCCGCAGATGCTGTGCGGCTGCGACCGCTGCCGGCATCATCAACCGGCCGGACCTCGGCACGGTCACACCGGGCGCAACCGCCGATCTCACCGTCGTCGACATGACGCATCCGCACCTTCAGCCGCTATACGATCCCGGCGCGCCCTCGTCGCGCTCGCCAACCGCGCCAATATCGATCACGTGATCGTCGATGGACGGGTGCTGGTGGGTGACGGCCGGTATCTCCACCGTGATGAGGCCACGATCATTTCGGCAGGCGCCAAGGCGATCGGCAAGATTTGGGATCTGCCGGAAGCTCAAACGGCCTTCAAGGGCTGAGGACCTGATGAAGCGCGGATCGATAACCCAGATGAGACAGTGGCCGAAACGGAGCACCGAATGAGACACAGGATCATTTGCCGAGATAGCGGGATGTCGAACGCTCGCTTACTGCCTCCCTTGGGCTTTGGGATGTGGAGCGTACGCCGTCGAAAATCTATGTGTTCGGGTCTGACCTGCTGCAAGGCGGTGGGTCTAGATCCACACAGCAATGCTAAAAGATGGAATTCGCGCCGGATTGGGTTCTCAAGATTTGCCAGTTCGAGAAACCATGCTTTCAAATCGCCGGTCCCCATACGGGGGTCTCCAGCCACTCCGAAAAGAGACGTTCAACGTGATCGCAATACCCGCTGATCGTTTTCTCGCTACGGCCTTTTTGGATCAAGTGGGCTTCCAGGTAGCGTTGCCAAGCCTGCTCCAGGGTGGCGGCCCTACAGCACCATTCCCATCAGTTGCGGCTTGTTCGGAGTTTCCGTTCTCCCTGGCTTTCGGGTGCTGTCCCTTGCTGATCTGAGCAAGATATTCCTTGGCAATCGCGCGGGCTGCCCTGGTCGTCAACTCGCTGGCGTCACCAATCGATACTCTGATGGAGGGATGCCCGCTTTCCTCGTTGTCTAAGATCACCTTGAAACAGTGAAGGTCCTTTTTCGCTTCCCGACAACCACGAAGAAGCCTTTCAACTCGGTGTCGCGAGCCAAATACCAGCCATCTTCAGGAGTCGGCAGCTGGGCGATGGCCTTATCGCTGAGGTCTGTCATGAGGGTCGACGTGAACTGCTAAAACGGTTTTCAAACGGTTTTGGCGAACTGAGGTGTTTGAGGGTCAGGGTTCGCTGAGCTGCGAAGCTATGCGACAAGTCTCTATAAATAAAAGACCTTTCTCGGCTTCATCGTAGTGTGGCGCAGATTCAGAAATCGCGGAGAGGCGCCGGTTTTGAACTCTTAATCAGCGGGTCCCAGGTTCGAGCCCTGGTGCGCCCACCAAGCAAAATCAATCGCTTGTAGCGAATGAGCATCAGAACGGGACGTTTGGTGGACGTTTTCAGCGCCCAACCAAAACAGACCTGCTCATCGACCCATGCCCCACCGAGAACCGGGCATAGACGAGATCTTCGGCAGCAAAAGCAGAAGCAAGCAGTTGCTCCACCTCGCAAAAAACGGGTGCAAAGGCTATCGAGACTTGCGGCCGGTCGCGGCGAACACTTGTCCTGCAAAATGGTGCACGGAGGGCGCCCTTGCGCGTCAGTGTCGATTCGGAGAGGCGGTTTACGTCATCACTGGTTCTGCGATCCTCGGGTTACAGGAGCATCGGAGGTGACCCTCGCCGAGCGGAATGAGCAGGACCTGCCTGCCGGGGACTACATCCGCATCTTCGTCACCGACAGCGGTGTTGGCATGGACGGCGAGACGCTCGCCAACGCTGTTGAGCCGTTCTCCACGACAAGGGCATTGGCCGCGGAACGGGACCCGGTTTTTTTTGGTTCGCCTACGATGTGCAACCTTTACAGTATCACCACCAACCAAGTCGCCATTCTCGCGCTCTTCCGCGTGGTAAACGGCTACGTTGGCAACTTGCAACCGATGCCCGGCGTCTTCCCCGACGATGCAGCGTCCGCGATCCGCAACACGGAAGCCGGGAGCGAGTTGGTGCTGATGCGTTGGGGTGCCGCCGCCCGGTGCTTTGCACTGAACTTGAACTCGATCACTGCGCGAGCGAGCTGGCCAAACAGACGCAAAGAAAGCGATGATCAACGACCAGCTGCGTGTCATGGGATGTGATGTTTCGTGTCCTTGACGAGTCGCTTCATGGTGCCAAGACAGGACTTGGCTTCTTACGAACACAAGGTCCTCATCAGCATTCTAACCCGACGCGGTGGAGCTCGCGAATCGCGCGCTCTCTGGCGTGATTGTTGCCGCCAGCAGTCAGATACGGAATAGGTTGAACGCCTCGAACAACAACCCGACGCGTTGCCTCAAACAATATCCACTCACTGCCGCGGTTAAGATGGTTAGATATGGGCTTGCCGATTGGCTAACGGGGCCGATTGCGTGGTGCATCCGTGATGCCTAGGTGGACCCGGCAACGTAAAACGGAACAGCTGCATTTCGTCGTTGATGCATTACGAGTGCCCCAGGAGCGACTCCGTGCTGGAACAATGTTCGATGGTCTGATGAGCGCTCGAAGCTAGCCCTGTCGAAGAAGGCGGTATCATCAAGATCTATCGTCAGAGGCGTCGCATGGACCTGGCTGCGAAGGATCCAGTGCTGAAGGAGCAACGAATAGCAGAAGCGCATCAACTTTATCGACGACCTGCCGAATATCTTGGCGACAGAACTGATCAGCTCCAGCCCCTTACCTCTCCCTTGCGGAGGCTCGGTCAGACGAACGAGGGCGCTGGCGTGCTTACAGCATCGTGGTTATAATGAACTATCGTTCATCACCACGAGGCGCATATTGCGCTGCAGCGGGCCCCGTCAGCTGACTACACGCGGAGCACGAGATGGAAGCCAAGCGCGAGTTT
Source organism: Bradyrhizobium sp. CB82 (assembly GCF_029714405.1). NCBI lineage: Bacteria > Pseudomonadati > Pseudomonadota > Alphaproteobacteria > Hyphomicrobiales > Nitrobacteraceae > Bradyrhizobium > Bradyrhizobium sp. CB82. Next base: position 4,271,455 of record NZ_CP121650.1, read on the forward strand.
AGAGGCTCCGATACCCACGGTGTTCTGCAACGGTTTGGGGCCGACATCCGTGCTACAAGTGAGGGGCATGGATGGTCTTCGATTTACGCGTCGATCCAAAGAGAGAATCCCTTCGAGGGGCGGTTCGAAGCGATCGCTGACGACCTCATTGTGTTGCACCGTAGCGGCCCCGTGCAGACGACCTTTGCGTCCGGCGGGCACGTCACTTCACGTTGCATTCCAAAAGGAAGCATCTTTTTTTTGCCGGCAGGTCATGCGTGCGAGGTAGGATTGCATGGGGCGCTGGATACTCTCCATATTTATCTCCGCGCAAACTTAATTCCTGTCCACGATGTTACACCGCTGCTGGTGGAACGGGATGTGGTTATACAGCATCTGGCACAGGCGGTTGAGCAGGCGGTTTGCGAGAATGCCCCGAATTCAGATCGCTTCATCGATCCGATAGCGCGGGCGCTTGCGAACAGGGTCTCCGCGATTAGCAGGAGTAGCGAACCGTGGCAGGTTCAGACCGCTGGGCTGCCTGAATACCAACTTCGGCGCCTTCAGGATTTCATAGAAGCCAATCTTGAGGGTGAGATCACCCTTGCTGCGATGGCCAGCGCGTGCGGCATCGGCACAAAGTCGTTCGTTCGAGCTTTTGCAGCAACGACCGGCAAATCACCATACCAATATGTGATCGCGGCACGTGTCGAACGGGCCAAGCGATTGATCGAGCAAGACCAGGAAGGGCTCGCTGAGATAGCTCTACGCTGTGGCTTCTCCCATCAGGAACACTTGACGCGTGCCTTCCGCAGGCTGACGGGTCAAACGCCTGGTCGGTACCGTCGCAGCGTCAACTGAACAAGCAGCTAGGGCCAATGCAGAAACGCTCCGATCTACCATCGCCAGCCGCAGCGCAAAATGAGCATACCGTGCGGCCTTTTGACGGAGGCGAGGTCCATTCCGTGCTGCGACAGTTCGCCGTGAAACGCGAGGCATCCAGTGTGGGGCTCGGCTGGTCGACTATGTTCGCATCGGTTCAGCGGGAAGAGCCGTTCAGGGGCCGCTTCGAAGCCAATGCCAACGCCCTGCTGGTGACTGCAGCTAGTGGACCAGTCGATGTTACCTATCGGATCGACGGGCGTGTTGTATCCAGGCACTTGCAGGAGAAGGGTATCTTTTTCCTGCCGCCGCGCCGCGACTGTGAGGTGACGCTAAATACGCCGTTGAATTCGATCCATGTGTACCTGCGTCCTGAACTGTTTTCTGGCTCTGAAGGTAAAGCGCAGAACTCCGATTTTGGCCTCTTGCCTTTGTTGGGTGAGCCGGAGCCCCTAACCGGCAATCTCCTGGCAGTGGTGGAAGAAATGGTGCGTGAGGGTGATACCTCGTGTTCCCTCCTGGCCGATTCAATTTCGCATGCAATAGCCAATCGCCTTGTCGTGCTCAATGCACGGGAGCGGAAAGCGCCGTGTGCTGTGGAACGCCAGCTGAGTACACGTAGCGTCCGCTCGATTCGTGATTTTGTCGAAGCCAACATCGCGGATTGCATCAAGCTGGACGATTTGGCTGCGATCTGCGGCGTAAGTCCCGAGTATTTCATACGGGTGTTCAAGGCTTCGCTGGGCGTGTCTCCTCACCGCTACGTTGTGGGGGTGCGAATTCATCATGCGAAACTGCTCCTGACGGATCCAAACATTGGCCTCGCGGAAGTTGCAAGGCAATGCGGGTTTGCGCACCAGCAGCATTTCACGAACACGTTCCGTCGGATGACGGGCTTGTCGCCGGGCGCTTATCGACGGGCGATGAACTAAGAGCCCCACGATCAGCCTTTCCGATCTGAACGCTGGCTCGTTTCCTGTCAACGAAGCGGGCAGTTTGTGTCAGTTTCCTGCAAACCGGTCCGGTTTGTGCAGGCTTAGCCACCCGGCATGTCCTAATTTCACCTCACGAAGAGGCGCCACACGCAATGACGGCGCCGATGATAGGGAGAGACGCGCATGGCATTGTTCGATGCCGGGCGAGGGTGCTCGCATATCCAAATTGGCCAGCATTCGCTTGAGGAGCCTTGCACCTCGGGTGATCGTGCTGCTCAGGAAAGTGGGCCGCTGCGATGAAGGACTGGTCTCCGCTCGTCGTCGGGATCGGCGGAACGTTGCGCGACGGATCAACCTCGGAGAGGGCGCTCCGCCTGGCTTTGACAGAAGCCGCGCGGCTCGGTGCAAGAACACAGATCTTCGCGGGCCAATCGTTGAACCTGCCTCACTACGACGCCATCGAACGTACGGAGCGTGCGACGTCGTTGGTCGAAGCACTGCGCACCGCAGACGGCGTCATCATTGCCACCCCAAGCTATCATGGCTCGATCTCCGGCCTGGTCAAGAACGCAATAGACTACACCGAGGATCTCCGCGCCGACGCGCGCAGCTATCTTGCCGGACGCGCTGTCGGCGCCATCGTATGCGCGGGCGGAGCCCAAGCCATGGGAGCGACGCTGGGGACTCTGCGGACCATTGTTCACGCGCTGCGCGGTTGGCCGACTCCATTTTCAGCGGTGATTAACACCGCGCAGAGGCCATTTTCCGCAGATGGTGCGTGCAGTGATCCGATCATAGCGCAACAGCTTGCATTCGTGGCCGAGCAGGTCGTCGAGTTCGCGAAAATGCGGCGGCTGTACGAGAGCCGGCGCAATGGGCTGGCGCCTCAACAAATATCAGAAGCCGCGCCGGCGCAATGCGCGTAGAACGCGGCCGAAAAAAACCAGAACGGGAAACACTAAGGAGGGCTCATGAGCAAGAATCGCATTTTTAGTTATGAAAATCTCGTTGTCGTCTTGATGGGAGCCGCGTTTGGCTTCGTATTTTTCGACCGTCTGGCGCTGAATTTTCTAGCTCCATTTCTGGTGCCTGAGCTCCATCTGAACAACACCCAGCTGGGTGCCCTCGCGGGTGGCCTGGCGCTGACCTGGGCAATCGCCGGCTATGCCGTCGGCACTCTTTCGGACTATTTTCAAAATCGTAAAACGCTCCTGGTCTGCGCGATAGTGATCTTCTCGATCTGCTCGGTAGGATCCGGTCTCGCCAATTCGTTTCTGACGTTGCTTGCCGCGCGCCTCGTTATGGGATTTGCGGAAGGACCTGTACTTCCGATCGCGCAATCGATCATGGCTGCGGAATCGTCGGAGCACCGTCGCGGCTTCAACATGGGCGTTCTGCAGAATTTCTTCAGCGCGCTTCTAAGTAATTTTGCCGCTCCTCTGGTGCTCGTCGCAATTGGGCAGATCTACGGCTGGAGAAGTGCTTTCTACATTGCGGCGGTGCCTGGCTTCGTGGTGGCGGCCCTGATTGTCGCATTTATCCGTGAACCTTCGTCGGGTGCCGTTCCGATATCGGCTGCGTCTGCGCGCAACACGATCCCGCTTTCGACGATGCTGAAACATCGCAACATCTGGGTTTGCGCGATCGTGAGCTGCCTGATGGTGTCCTGGCTCCTGATCCAGATAACGTTCCTTCCGATCTACCTGGTGCAGGTTCGCGGTCTGTCGCCCGGCGTGATGAGCGTTGCCGTGGCCGCGACCGGTATCGCAACGGCCGCGTCTTCGATCATCGTACCGGCGCTGTCGGATCGATTTGGCCGCCGTCCGATTCTCATCTTGTCAGGCTTCGTCGGCGTGGTTGCCCCGGTGACAACCGTAATGTTCGATGGACCTTTGCCTTTGATGGTGTTGTTCATGGGGGTCGGCTATCTCGCCATTGGCAGCTTCTCGTTGTTCATGGCCACTGTCCCGTCCGAGACAATCCCGGCGACCCATGTTGCTACTGCGCTTGGCTTCATCATGGGGGTGGGCGAGCTCGCGGGCGGCTTCGCGGGCCCGGCCCTCGCTGGGATCGCTTCCGACGTGTTCGGTCCGTCCAGCTCGATGTGGATCGCCGCTACGCTTTGTATCTGTGCAGGCTTGCTTTGCCTGATGCTGGACGAAACTGCGCCGCGGGTGCTCGAGCGGCACAGAAGAATGATTGTGAGTTCGCCGGCATAAATGCCTGTCGCCGGTTAGCCGCAACCGCGCTCAACGGAAATATCAGGAGATAGAAATGAACGTTCAGGCCATGCGCAAGAGCCTGCCGGCACCGGAACCTCACCTCACTCCGCAGGATCTGGTGGACCGCGCCGCGTCGATGAGAACGCTGTTGAGGGAATCGCAGGACGAAACCGATGAGCGGGGACATTTTTCGGACGAAATCCAGCAGAAGTTCATTGATGCTGGATTCTATCGGATCTTGCAGCCCAAAATGTTTGGTGGCTACGAGTTCGATTACGAAACATTTTTTCGCGTCATGGTGGAGATATCGCGCGGTCATCCGTCCGCAGGGTGGTGCTTGACGTTGGCCGCTTCTCATGCGCCCGTCATAGCCTCGCACTGGTCGGAAGCTGCACAGATCGAAATCTTCGGTTCATCCGGACATTTCGCGTCACCGCACCGGGCTGCCCCCGGGGGCACGTGCCTGCCGGTCGAGGGCGGCTATATCATTAATGGTGTGTGGCCATATTCGTCGGGAATACCGCACAGCACGCACTTCCTGGGCGCAACGTTGCTTCAAACTTCGTTCCCACCACGAATCCTGAACTTCGTTGTGCCGCGTGGGCAATACACAATTCTGGGCGATTGGGGTGGAGACCGCACCTTGGGTATGCGCGGCTCCGGCTCGAACAGCGTCAAGTTGGACAACGTCTTCGTGCCCGAGCACATGACCGCGTTCTTCGACGCGCTGGGTGTAAAGCAGGATCTCTCCGATGGCACACCCGGAACGCGATTGCATGGCAACCCCATGTATCTCGGCGTTCTCATGGGTCCTTATCACGCGGCCCTGACATCGCCTATCGTCGGTGCCGCGCGCGCGGCGATCGATGAATATCGCGATATCCTGTTCTCGCAAAACACATTTGTTCCACCTTTCATCAAGCGCGCCTTCGAGACTGATTTCCAGGTCAACTATGGCCGCGCCATAGCTTTGACCGATGCAGCCGAAGGCGTGCTGCTCCAGGGTTTGCGTAAGCACATGGACTACTGCCAGCGGTGGGCGAAGACGGGTTTGCAAGCCTCCGCGGAAGAAAACTTGCGACTCTGGGGAATGCTGCAGACCGGCGCACGTCTTGCCTGTGAAGCCATCGAACTTTTGTTCCAGACCGCCGGGTCGACCGCGGCGCGGAAGGGCTCAAGGATGCTTCGATACTTTGGCGACGCCCAGATGTATCGAGGACACATGTCCTCCCAGTACATGACCTTCGCGAAGTACATTGGTCGCAGCAATCTCGGGCTGCCGACCGGTTTTCTGGATCTCTGAAGAAAGTCGGAGGGGACGTGACCCAAACTAAAGCAAAACCTGCTCCGTTGGTGCTGGCAGATCAGGGATTCTTTTGGACCGGTTTGGTCCGCCAGCAGACACCGAATGGCACCATCGCTGCGGGCCAGATGTTCGTACAATATCAGATCCCGGAGCACATCCGGCATCCATATCCCATCGTGATGGTGCATGGAGGTGGGGGGCAGGGAACGGATTTTCTCGGTACTGCTGATGGACGGCCTGGATGGGCCACTTATTTTCTGAAACAGGGTTACGCGGTCTATGTCGTCGACCGCCCAGGGCACGGTCGCTCACCCCTGCATCCGGAGGCTCTGGGTCCCATGACACCTCCGCTGACCTACGAATTTGCCATGACGCTGTTTACCGCGCCCGGCAAGCAGCCGAACAGCTGGCCGAACGCGCAAAAGCACAATCAGTGGCCTGGTTCCGGCGTCGTAGGCGATCCAGTTCTGGACCAATTCATCGCGACCCAAGGTCCATTCCTTGTCTTTCTGGCACAGACGCAACAGCTGATGCAGCGAGCCGGAGCCGAATTGCTGGATCGTATCGGTCCAGCGATCCTGCTCACCCATTCCATGGGCGCGCCCTTCGGCTGGCTCGTGGCCGATAGTCGACCGCACCTGGTGAAAGGCATTGTCGCGGTTGAGCCAATGGGGCCGCCTTTCGCCCAATTGCCAATGGGGCTGGGCGACCTCTCTTACGGACTCACCGCGATCCCGATGACGTTCGATCCGCCCGTCAAAGGCCCAACTGAACTGCGGCGCGAAATCCGCAAGGCTCAGAAGCCGGGGCTGGCGGACTGCTTCGTTCAGAAAGAGCCGGCGAGGCGTCTTCCCAACCTCGCATCGATACCCGTTGCTGTCGTGACATCGGAGGCGTCGGCCTGGTCCATGCACGACCATGGCACCGTCGATTATCTCGTTCAGGCAGGCGTGCGAGCCGTCCATCTGCGGCTCGAAGACCATGGCCTGCGCGGCAACGGCCACCTGATGATGCAAGAAAGGAACAGCGATGACATCGCTGCTTTCCTGGAAAGGTGGATCTCGGAATATGTGGGGTCACGACCAACGTAAATTCGATTTTACGCGCCGCCGCATCTTGTGGTGAAGTAGCGGCCGGAGGTCTGGCCGACCATCCCATGAGCCGGCCAAGTTGGCGGACGTCTACGGATCTGGTCAAATGAATTCCGGGATTGTCGTGGACGCAGCGACCAGCTTGCTGGTGTTCGACGATGCCAGCGAAAGCCTTGCACGCCGTGCGCCCCTCGCCGAAGCTCGAATAGGCTTACTCGCTTGATGCTTGGATAGCGGAGGGCGCCGCAAGTAGTGAAAGAACTGACGATGAAAGCAACTGCGACTTTGGAGCTGCTGTGGACCCCGTCCGAGGACAAGATCGTCGGGTCTCGCTTGTGGGATTACATGGGTTGGCTTGATGAGCGCCAGGGTCGCAAGTTCGAGGACTACGAGGACCTCTGGCGCTGGTCGACGAGCGACTTGAACACCTTCTGGGGATCGATCTGGGACTATTTCGACGTGCGGGCAGACGGCGACCCGACCCCCGTGCTGCAATCGGACGCGATGCCCGGCGTCGATTGGTTTCCGAATACCCGCCTGAACTATGCCGAGCACATCTTCCGCGCTGCTCGGCCCGTATCGCCTGCGCTCGTCGTGCTCAGTGAAACGGGCGAGGCCCGGGAGGTTAGTTGGGAAGCTCTGCGGCAACAGACGGCCGCGCTGGCGGCAACACTGCGTCGTCTGGGCATCAAGCGGGGTGACCGCGTTGCCGCCTACCTGCCCAATCGCCCGGAGACGGTCGTTGCGCTTCTGGCGTGCGCCAGTATTGGCGCCATCTGGTCCAGCTGCTCTCCCGAGATGGGGCGAACCATGGTGCTCGATCGTTTCAGCCAGATCGAACCGAAAGTTCTGTTTGCGGCCGACAGCTACACTTATAACGGCAAGACCCACGATCGCGCGCCTATCGTCGAGGATTTGCGCGAAGGGCTTCCGAGCGTCGGCCAGATCATTCATGTTCCCGGCCCGCTCGCGGCGGAGAGACCGATCCGATGGCGCAACGTGATGAGCTGGGGCGATGCCGTCAGCGGCGACGCCGAATTGCAGTTCGATCGAGTGCCGTTCTCGCACCCGCTCTGGATCGTCTATTCCTCCGGAACGACGGGCTTGCCGAAGGGGATCGTACACGGCCACGGCGGTATCGTCCTTACCCATCTCAAAACCATGTCGCTCCAGCACGACCTGCGTCCCGGCGAACGCCTGATGTTCCTGGCAAGCACTGGATGGATCGTGTGGAACCTGCAGGTCGGTGCGCTGCTGACCGGTGCCTCGATCGTGCTGTACGACGGCAATCCGGCCTGGCCGGACAATCGGGCGATCTGGAAATTGCTGGATGCATACGACGTCACGCATTTCGGCTGCGGCGCCGCGTTTCTCACCAACTGCATGAAGGACGGCTTGCGCCCTGAGGAATTCGTCGCGCTGGAGAAGCTGCGGTCGATCAGCTCGACCGGCTCGCCGCTGCCGGTCGAGGCCTATCGGTGGGTCTACGACGCGATCAAATCAGATATTTGGCTTGCGTCGATCAGCGGCGGCACCGACATAGCTTCGGGCTTCGTGAGCTGCAGTCCTGTGCTGCCGGTCCATGCCGGAGAAATCCAATGCCGTGAACTGGGCGTCGCAGCATTCGCCTTCAACGAGGCGGGTGAACCGGTCATCGACGAGGTCGGCGAGCTCGTCATCGTCAAGCCGATGCCGTCGATGCCGATATTCTTCTGGAACGATGAGGGCGGCCGACGCTACCAGGAGAGCTACTTCGAGCAGTTTCCCGGCCGCTGGCGACATGGCGACTGGATCCGTTTTTCAGCCGCCGGGACCAGCCAGATCTACGGTCGCTCCGATACCACAATCAACCGGTTTGGCATCCGTATCGGAACCGCGGAGATCTATCGCGTTGTCGAGGATATTGCAGAAATCCGCGACAGTCTGGTTGTCGACCTCGAGTATCTCGGGCGAGAATCCTACATGCCGCTCTTTGTCGTGCTGCAGCCGGGGCTCATGCTCACCGATGAACTAAAGGCGAGGATCGCCACACAGATCCGCACCTACGGCTCCGCTCGCCACGTGCCGAGCGAGATCTTCCAGGTCGAGGAGATCCCACGCACCCTGACCGGCAAGAAGATGGAGCTTCCGGTGCGCAAGCTGCTGCTTGGCACTCCTGCCGAAAGGGTGGCGAGCCCCGATTCCATGGCGAACCCGGCGAGCCTCGAATACTTCGTCAGGTTCGCGGAGCAGCTGAACCTGCCGCAGCGGGTGTAAGGGCAGGAATGGCACTGCCGCCGTGCCGCAAGCTCTGTCCACGCCCGGTGCGTATCGACGCGGATGAACTGAGGAATCCCTTCTTTTTTCAAGTGGCCGACGATGATGCCGCATTGCGACATGCAGTTTGTGTCAGTTTTTTGCAAGCCGGATCGATTTGTGCAGGCGGCGGTATCCTGCTTCTCCTAAATTGCTTCAACAAACGCTTCGCAAGAACGACGCGGAATTCTGGGGGAGACGCGCATGGCATTGACCAATGCTGGCGGGGCGACCTCGCATTGGCTTGCGAACAGCTAGACATCCCGGGGATGTCCTAGGCTATTCGATTAGGGCGGGAGCTGATGATGTTCGAGAGGTTCTCTGTCGAGGGATATGGCGCGATTGTCACGGGCGGCGCCAGCGGCATCGGTCTCGCTTTTGTCGAAGCACTGGCCGATAGCGGTGCACGGGTCGCGATCCTTGATGTGGACTCGATCTCCCTGGGCAAACAGGTGGACCGGCTCTCCGCAAGAGGTTTGGACGTTCGAGGTCACAAACTTGATGTGACTGATCGCAAGGCGGTCGATCAGGTCTTCGCAGAAGTCACAGCAGAATACGGACGCCTCGACGTCGTTTTTGCCAACGCAGGCATCGACCCGGGAATTGGCTTTTCCAACCCGGACGGCAGCCCGTCCGAGGCAGGTGCTATCGAAAACTACGAGGACGAGCGGTGGAACAGAAATATTGAGGTTAATCTCAATGGCATCTTCGCCACCATTCGCGCTGCCGCGCGCCACATGAAACGAGGCGGAGGAGGCGGGAGCATCGTCGTCACAACGTCGATCGCCGCCTACTTGAATGAGGGCATGATAGGGGCAGCCTACATGGCCGCGAAGGCTGGAGCAGCTCATCTGGCGCGCAACGCTGCTCTCGAACTGGCCCAATACAAAATCCGCGTGAACGCAGTCGCGCCCGGGTTCGTCGTCACGAACATAGGAGGTGGGTGGCTAAAGCAGCCCGAGGTCCAAAACTCAATAGGAGCCACGATCCCGATCGGCCGCATTGGAGACGCTGACGACCTGAAGGGATTAGCTCTTTTCCTGTCGTCCCCCGCGTCTAGCTACATTACCGGTGCGCAAATTCCGATTGATGGCGGTGTGAGTCTTGGAAAGAGGCCCGCTTGAATCGGCGGCGAATGGTGGAAGGCGGCCGCGGACGCTGTCGAAGACAAGCATGGCATCGCCGTCGCGGTGGTCACGATCGGCCCAGTTGGATGCGCTGCACTTGACATTTACGCCGACTGGTATCGACAGTGCGAAATTGAGGAGAGCGGTTGTGTCCTGGTGCGGCCTGACACGTTCGTGGCATGGCGCATCCGTGAAGCGACGCCAGAGGCATCGCTCATGCTCGAGAAGGCGCGATGACGTCGAGGGGCGAGCGCAAGGGATCAGGAGCGCCATCAAATGAAAGATATCGAAGATAAGGTCGCGTTCATCACGGGAGGCGCGAGTGGGATCGGGTTCGGAATGGCCCGCGCGTTCCTGCAACATGGGGTGAAGGTCGTTATCGCGGACGTCCGTCAATCGCATCTCGATGCGGCGGCTTCCGCCCTCGATCGCTCCAACAAGAACTACCATCTGATCCGTCTGGACGTTACCGACCGCGAGTCAACGGCACGGGCGGCGACGGAGACCGAGAAGGTATTCGGCAAGGTCCACATACTCTGCAACAATGCAGGCGTATCGAGCATGGTGCCTATGGAAGACGCGAGCTTCGCGGATTGGGATTTTGTGATGAACATCAACGTCGGGGGCGTCGTCAACGGCGTCGCGACGTTCGTTCCCCGGATTCGAGCGCATGGAGAAGGTGGTCACATCGTCAACACCTCCTCGATGGCCGGCATTCTCGCTCTTCCAAATCCCGGCGGCATCTACTCGACATCCAAATTCGCGGTGCGCGGCCTGACGGAGTCGTTGCGAATGGCGCTCGGACCGCACAACATCGGCGTTTCGCTCCTTTGTCCCGGCCTAGTTCGCAGCAATCTCGTCGACACGACGCTTCACCTCAACACGTTCGGTTCTGCTCAATCGGCGGGCGGCCCGTTCGCGGCCGGCGGTTCGCCGTTGGAAGCCGGGATGGATCCTCTCGCCGTAGGCGAACGGGTGGTCGAAGGAATCGTCGGGAACGAGCCATACATTCTTCCGCACGGCGAATTCAAAGACGAAGTCGCAGAGTCGTTCGGAGAGATACTTCAGTCGTTCCCGACCAATCGAGACATCGATCCGAAACGGCAACAGTTCGAAGCGATGCGCCGGCAAGCGACGACGGAGGCCAAGCGCTTGGCTGCAAGCATTGGTTAGAACTTCGATCTGGCGCTCGAGGACCCCGCCCATCTCCATTGGACGCCCGCTCGCAGCCGAGTAATTCGAAAGACGTCGCAAGAATCGTGGGAAAGCTATGCCCCGGACAAACAGCCGCTCTCAGCGCGGCCTATCAGGGAGGTGTCGATGCGAAGCGCTATCGCAGCTGCAGGGCTGTACGTGGTCTGGTCCGTTCTCGCGGCGCCGGCTGTAGCCGAAGACGAGCCCGGTATCACCGCGACCGAGATCCGCATCGGACAGACCATGCCCTATAGCGGGCCGGTGTCCGCCTTCGGCATCCTCGGCAAGGGCGAGGTCGCATATTTCAAGATGGTCAACGACCGCGGCGGCATCAACGGCCGCAAAGTCAACCTGCTCTCGCTCGACGACAGCTACGTGCCACCCAAGACCGTGGAGCAGACGCGCCGGCTGATCGAGAGCGACCAGGTTTCGTTCATCTTCTCGACTATGGGGACCGCGCATAACACGGCGATCGCCAAATATCTGCAGGGCAAGAAGGTGCCCCAGCTGTTCGTCGCCTCGGGCGCCTCGAAGTTCGGCGACCTTACGCAGTTTCCCCTGGCGCTGATGGGCGTGATGGCACCGTTCCGCAACGAGGCCCGCATGTATGCGCGCTATGCCCTGCAGAAGAAACCCGAGGCGACCTTCGCGGTGCTGGCGCAGAACGACGATTTCGGCCGCGATTACCTTTCCGGGCTCAAGGATGTGCTCGGCGATCGGTTCGACACGGCAGTCACGGCGGCGACCTACGAGCCGACCGAGCCGACGATCGACTCCCAGATCGTGAAGCTCAAATCGACCGGCGCGGATGCGCTCGTGATCGCCGCGACGCCGAAATTCGCTGCGCAGGCGATCCGCAAGACTTACGAGATCAACTGGCGTCCGATGACGTTCCTGACCAATGTGTCGGTATGGATGTCCTCGGTGATGGAGCCCGCCGGGCTCGACGCCGGCACCGGCATCATTTCGAGTGCCTATGTCAAAGATCCGCTCGATCCGGCCTGGGCGGACGACCCCGGCGTGAAGGGGTGGCGCGACTACATGGCCAAATACGTACCTGATGGCGATGTCCGCGACTCCAACTACGTCAACAGTTACAACAACGGCATGGGGCTGGAGCACGTGCTTAAGGCGGCCGGCGACGACCTCAGTCGCGAGAACATTCTGCGGCAGGCGCTGTCGATCAAAGACCTGGAATTGCCGATGCTACTGCCCGGCATCAAGGTCAATACCGGCGAGAGTGACCATCTGCCGGTCGAGCAGCTGCAGTTCATGCGCTTCACCGGCAAGCGGTGGGAGCGGTTCGGTGAGGTGCTCTCGACCAAGTAGCGTCGACATCGGGAGATTTTCGTCGGTGATCGATCGCCATTGCGCTGCAGCAACGATGGGAGCGATTGTATTGAAAATTGAGGGCCATTGGGTTTTACTCCGCGGCACCGAAGCCTCGAGCCCTTGGTCTGTCGGATGCAGGCGACGTCGAATTTTGGGGTGCAGGAGACGCACGGGATCCTGAACCGCTTCCAGGCCGAATTCCGCGGCTCGAGCGAAGGGCTCGGCTGGTCGTCCGCATTTGCCTCGGTTCAGCGCGAACGACCGTTTGAGGGGCACTTCCACGCACTATCCGACAATCTGATGGTGTTACATCGGGGCGGCCCGGTCGACATCACGTATGTGATGGAGGGCAAGTCGGTCGCCCGGCACATCCCGCGCGGTGGCGTTTTCTTCCTGCCGGCGGGCCATGCATGCAACGTGCTCCTGCGCGAACCGCTGGAATCCACCCATATCTATCTGCGCTCCGACCTTTTCGCCGGCCCTGACGGGTCACCCGGCGTGATCAGCGGCCTCGCGCCGATGCTCGGCGATCAGGACGCTGTGCTGGAGCATCTTGCCTCGGCGATCGGTGATACCATCACCGGTGGTCTGCCGGCCTCGTCGCTCTTCATCGATCCGATCGCGCAAGCGATCGCCAACCGTTTCGTGGCGATCAACTTCCACAAGCCGAGCACGGAAGCCGGCAAGCATCCGAACCTGCTCAGTGGCAGGCAGATGGCACGCATTCGCGAATTCGTTGATGCCAATATCGATAGCGATATCCGCCTCGACCAGCTGGCGGAGCTGTGTGGCCGCAGCACCGAGTATTTCGTGCGGCTTTTCAAGGCGACCAGCGGCGTCTCGCCTTATCAATACGTGCTCAATTTGCGCATAGAGCGCGCCAGGGCGCTGCTTGCCGACGAGACCCTGAGTCTGGCCGAGATCGCGCTGGCTTGCGGCTTCTCCCATCAAGAGCATTTCACGCGGATGTTCCGCCGCTTTACTGGCATAACACCCGGACGATACCGACACAGCCACTAGGTTCCGCTGATCGCGGCCGGGGCGGTCGAAGGCCCGATTCGGCCCTGCATTATTTTTCCGGTTTTGTGCAAATTTTCTTCGGTTTCGTGCAGGCCCGCCGCGCCAGCCTGCCCCTAGCTTCCTCCCAACGACATGAGATCGCCGGTCCGCCGGCTTGGGAGGATTACCATGAGCATCGCGCTGGTCGATGCCGGAGGCGCGTCCGTTGCGACGGCCGGTGATGCCGGCAAGGGCGCGTTTGCCTATTGCTCGCAGCAATATCGCGTCCTGTTCGGTGCCGGCACCTCGGCGCGACTCGGCGAGGAGGCAGAGCGCCTCGGCATCAAGCGGGCGCTGGTGCTGACCACAAGTGAGCAGCACGACCTCGGGCGACGGCTCGGCACAGGCCTCGGTGACAGGCTCGCCGGACTGTTTACCGGCGCACGCATGCATACGCCGGTTGAAGTCACCAACGAAGCGCTTCGGATTGTGGAGTCCCGCGACATCGACGGGCTGGTCGCGATCGGCGGCGGCTCGACGGTCGGACTCGGCAAGGCGCTCTCGCTGCGCTCGGGATTGCCGCATATCGCGATGCCGACCACCTATGCCGGCTCCGAGATGACGCCGATTCTTGGCGAGACCCGCAACGGCATCAAGACCACGCAGCAATCCCAGGATCTGGTGCCGGATACCGTCATCTACGACGTCGATCTCACCATCAGCCTGCCGCCGCACATCTCCGCCGCCAGCGGCCTGAACGCGATCGCCCACGCCGTCGAGGCGCTTTATGCGCCCGACGCCAATCCTCTGACCTCGCTGATGGCGGAGGATGGCATCGCCGCGCTCGCCCGCGCGCTGCCGCGCATCGTGGTGGCGCCCGCCGATCCCGGCGCCCGTCGCGATGCGCTCTATGGCGCCTGGCTGTGCGGCGTCTGCCTCGGCGCGGTCGGCATGTCGCTGCACCACAAGCTCTGCCACGTGCTGGGCGGCATGTTCAACCTGCCGCATGCCGAAACTCACGCGATCGTGCTGCCGCACGCCACCGCCTACAACGCCGCCGCCGCGTCTGAGGCCATGACTCGCGTCGCGCGGGCGCTGCACAGCGCCAACGCTCCGCAGGGCCTGTTTGACCTTGCCCGGCAGCTCGCGCTGCCGCGCGCGCTCGCCGACATCGGAATGCCCGAGGACGGCATCGCACGCGCCGCGGAGATGGCGGTGCGCAACCCATATGCCAACCCCAGACCGATTGATCGCGCCCCGATCGAGCAATTGATCGCGGCAGCCTGGCGCGGCGATGCGCCCGCGCAGGACTGAACCTCAGGGATCCAAGGACAACACCATGGCCAATTTCAACGAGCATAACCTCACTGACGAGGTGGTTCGCAGCTTCGCCAACACGCCGAACAAGCGGCTGAAGTTCCTCATCGAGGAGACGGTGAAATCGCTGCACGATCTGGTGCGCCGCACCGAACTCACCTTCGAGGAATGGAATCAGGCGATCGAGTTCCTGACCCGCACCGGCCAGACCTGCACGCCGCTGCGCCAGGAGTTCATCCTGCTCTCCGACGTGCTCGGCGTCTCGATGCTGGTCGACGCGGTCAATCACCGCGAGCGCGAGGGCGCGACCGAGACCACGGTGCTCGGCCCGTTCTATGTCGGCGAGCACCGCGTTACGCCGCACGGTGCCAATATCTCCGAGGGCATCGACGGTGAAGTGATGTTCGTGCAGGGCCGCGTCACCGACCTCGCCGGCAAGCCGCTCGCCGGTGCCGAGATCGACGTCTGGCATGCCGACGACGACGGCTTCTACGATTCGCAGAAGGCCGATTACGCGACCCACGGTCCGTCGCTGCGCGCGCGCTTCGTCGCCGATGCCGACGGCCGCTTCTCGTTCCGCACTATCTTGCCGTGCAGCTATCCGATCCCGACCGACGGCCCGGTCGGCGATCTCATCACCGCCACGCAGCGTCATCCGATGCGCCCCGCGCATGTGCACTTCCTGGTCAAGGCCGAAGGCTACGAGCCGCTGATCACCCACGTCTTCCTCGACGGCGACCAATATCTGCGCAGCGACGTGGTGTTCGGCGTCAAGGACGAGCTCATCGCGCGCGTCGAGCCGCGCAACGAAGCAGCGCTGCCGAACGGCGAGCAGGTCTCCGGCCCGTGGCACCTGATGACTTACGACTTCCAGATGAAACCGGGCGCAGGGCTGGTGCCCCGGCCGATGATGGCGGCGGAATGACGATCGCAACCAACAACACGACCAAGGAGAGGATGATGACCAGCAAACCGATCGAGACCGACGTGCTTGTCGTCGGCAGCGGCCCGGCCGGCGCGACGGCGGCAGCGCTGCTCGGCATGTACGGCGTCAAGCACATCTTGGTGACGAAATATGGCTGGCTGGCTGACACGCCGCGCGCCCACATCACCAACCAGCGTGCGATGGAGGTGCTGCGCGATCTCGGCCTCGAGGACAAGGCGGTGGCGCAGGCGGTGCCGCAGCATCTGATGGCCAACAACGTGTTCTGCGAAAGCCTCGCCGGCGAGGAGTTCGGCCGGCTCTATTCCTGGGGCAATCATCCCTCGCGCAAGGCGGATTACGATCTCTCCAGTCCGACCCGGATCTGCGACCTGCCGCAGAATTTGCTCGAGCCGATCCTGATCGAGGCCGCCGGCCAGCGCGGCACTTCGCTGTGCTTCAACACCGAGTTCGTCGACCTGGTGCAGGATGCCGACGGCGTCACGGCAACGGTGAAGGATCGGCTATCCGGCGAGACCTACCAGATCCGCGCGAAGTATCTGATCGGCGCCGATGGCGGCCGCAGCCGGGTTGCCGAGGTGATCGGGCTGCCGATGGAGGGGCAGATGGGCCGCGCCGGCAGCATGAACATCATCGTGCAGGCGGACTTAAGCAAATACGTCGCGCACAGGCCGAGTGTACTCTATTGGGTGCTGCAGCCTGGCGCTGAGATCGGCGGCATCGGCGCCGGCCTGATCCGAATGGTGCGGCCCTGGAACGAATGGCTGATCATCTGGGGCTACGACATCGAGCAGGGCGAGCGCAAGCTCTCTAATGACGAGGCGATCTCGATCGTGCGCAATCTCGTCGGCGACGAGACGTTGGAGGTCAAGGTTCGCTCGACCTCGACCTGGACCGTGAACGAGATGTATGCCGGCCACTACGCCTCCGGCCGCGTGTTCTGCGTCGGCGATGCCGTGCACCGCCATCCGCCGACCAACGGCCTCGGCTCCAACACCTCGATCCAGGACTCCTATAATTTGTGCTGGAAGCTGAAGCTGGTGCTCGAGGGCCATGCGGCGCCGTCGCTGCTCGAGACCTATTCGGCTGAGCGCCAGCCGGTCGGCAAGCAGATCGTGACCCGCGCCAACAAGAGCATCGGCGACTTCCCGCCGATCTTCGAGGCGGTGGGACTTGTCGCCTCGACCGATCCGATTGAGGCGCGCAAGGCGATCGCCGCGCGCAAGGCGCCGACCGCCGAGGGCAAGGCGCGCCGCAAGAAGCTCTATGAGGCCATCGCCAACAAGAGCTACGAGTTCAACTGCCACGGCGTCGAGATGAACCAGCGCTATGGCTCGACCGCCGTGGTGTCCGACGGAACGCCGATGCCGGCCTTCAGCCGCGATCACGAACTTTATTATCAGGCCACCACCTGGCCCGGCGCGCACTTGCCGCATGTCTGGGTCGAGCATCAGGGCAAGCGCAAATCGACGCTCGATCTTGTCGGCAAGGGCCGTTTCACGCTGCTCACCGGGATCGGGGGCGATGGCTGGAAGGCGGCGGCTGCCGCGATCGAGAAGGCCTACGGCCTGCCGGTCGATGTCGTCACCATCGGCCCGCAAGGCTGCGATGCGCTCGACATTTATGCCGACTGGTATCGCCAGAGCGAAGTCGACGAGGACGGCTGCGTGCTGGTGCGTCCCGACATGTATGTCGCCTGGCGCGCCAGAGAGGCGGCAGTGAATGCCCCCGACGTGCTGCTCGACGTGTTCGGCCAGATCCTCGGCCGTAGCGCGAAGGCGCAGGCGAAGTCCGTCGCCGCCGCGTGATGCGACGCTGCGCGGATAATTTTCCAGAACGGAATGAACGGCAGCCGGCTTGAAGACCGGCTTGCCTCAAGGGAGGGGAAGATGACCAAGGACCTACTGAACATAAAGTCTTTCGATCGCCGCCGTGTGCTGCAGGGCATCGCCGGTGGTTTCGCCGCCGCAGGCTCGACGACTTTGTTCGCGCCGGCGGTGCGGGCGGCCAACAAGCCGATCAAGATCGGCTATGTCTCTCCGAAGAGCGGTCCGCTGGCGGCCTTTGCCGAAGCTGACGATTTCGTGCTCGGCGAGTTCAGAAAGTTCATCAAGGATGGCGTCAAGGTCGGATCACAGACCTACTCGGTCGAGGTGGTGACAAAAGACAGTCAGTCAAATCCGAACCGCGCCGCCGAGGTCGCCAAGGAGCTGATCACCCGTGACAATGTCGGGCTGATCGTGGTCGGCGCCACGCCCGAAACCAACAATCCGGTGGCGACGCAGTGCGAGCTCGAGCAGGTGCCGTGCATCTCTTCCGTCGCGCCGTGGCAGACCAACTTCATCGGTCGGCAGGCCAATCCGGGCGATCCCAAGAGCTGGAAGCCGTTCGAATACACCTTCCACTATTTCTGGGGGCTGGAGGACGTGATCGGCGTCTTCACCAGCATGTGGAGCCAGGTCGCGACCAACAAGTCGGTCGGCGCGCTGTTCCCCAACGATGCCGACGGCAACGCCTGGGGCGACACCACCATCGGCTTCCCGCCCGTGTTGGCCAAGCAGGGTTTCAAGCTCACCGATCCCGGCCGCTTCCAGAACCTCAACGACGATTTCAGCTCGCAGATCGCGGCGTTTCGTGGTGCCGATGCCGAAATCGTCACCGGCGTGATCATCCCGCCCGACTTCACCACGTTCTGGAACCAGGCGCGGCAGAAGGGGCTGAAGCCGAAAGTCGTGTCGGTCGCCAAGGCGCTGCTGTTCCCGGCGTCGGTGCAGGCGCTCGGCAAGGGCGGCAACAACATCTCGACCGAGGTGTGGTGGACGCCGACGCATCCCTACAAATCGAGCCTCAGCGGCGTCAGCGCCGCCGATCTGGCCAAGGGATATGAGCAGGCCTCCGGCAAGCAATGGACCCAGCCGATCGGCTTCGTGCATTCGTTGTTCGAGGTCGCGATCGACGCCATCAAACGCTCCGGCGACCCAGCGGATGGCGCGGCGCTCGCGAAGGCGATCGGCGGCACCAAGCTCGATACGATCGTCGGCCAGATCGAGTTCGGCTCCAGCGCCGTGCCGCCGTTCGCCGCGAAGAACATCGCCAAGACGCCGCTGGTCGGCGGCCAGTGGCGGCTCAGCGGCGACAAGTACAACATGGTGATCACGGACAACAAGCTGGCGCCGCAGATTCCGCTCGGCGGAGACATGCAGGCGCTGAGCTAGCGCAAGCCAGCTGCTTCATCGAAGGAAGAGGATGCGTGGCGTTGCTGCGCATCTCCTCTCCGCCGAAACCAGATGTGGGCGACCATGCTCGAACTCCATGCCATCTCGAAACGGTTCGGCGCCATCGTCGTTGCCGACGCGATCGACCTGACGCTGTCCTCCGGCGAGGCGCTGGGCGTGATCGGGCCGAACGGCGCCGGCAAATCGACGCTGTTCAACCTGATCACCGGGCTGCTGCGGCCCGATGCCGGCCGCATCGTTCTCGATGGCGCCGACATCACGGGTCTCTCGCCCGAGGCACGCTGTCGCGCCGGCATCGGGCGCTCGTTCCAGATCCCGCAACCGTTCGACCATCTCTCGGTGTTCGAGAACCTTGCGGTCGCCGCGCTGTTCGGCGGCGGCCTGTCGGAGGCGGATGCGATCCAGCATTGCGGCCGCATGCTCGATCTGACCGGCCTCGAAGCCAAGGCCAATCGGCTCGCGGGCAGCCTGCCGCTGCTCGATCGCAAGCGGCTCGAACTGGCGCGGGCGCTCGCCACCCGGCCGCGCACGCTGTTGCTCGACGAGATCGCGGGCGGCCTCACCGATGCCGAATGCCACGAACTGGTCGAGACCATTCGCACCATACATGCCGAAGGCATCGGCATCATCTGGATCGAGCACGTGGTGCATGCGCTGCTCGCGGTGGTGCAGCGGCTGGTCGTCTTGAACTTTGGCAAGGTCGTCGCCCAGGGCGCACCAGTCGAGGTGATGCGCTCGCGCGAGGTCGAGACCATCTATATGGGCGTGCCGGCATGACCGCGCTGCTCAATGTCACGGCGCTCGATGCGTTCTACGGCGACTTCCAGGCGCTGTTCGGCATCGACTTCGAGCTGAACGAGGGCGAGGCGGTCGCAGTGATCGGCGCCAACGGCGCCGGCAAGTCGACCATGCTGAAATCGCTGGCGGGGCTGATGAAGAACCGTCCCGATGCGATCCGCCTCGAGGGACGGGCGATCGGCGATGCGTCCGCCGCCAGCATCGTCCGGCTCGGCCTCGCGCTGGTGCCGGAGGGCCGCCAGCTGTTTCCCTCGCTCAGCGTCGAGGAGAACCTCTTGATCGGCGCATATGGCGGCAAACGCAGCGCGCCGTGGGATCTCGCCGCGGTCTACCGCATGTTCCCGGTGCTGAAGGAGCGGCGGCGCGGCGCCGTCACCGCGCTGTCGGGCGGGCAGCAGCAGATGGTGGCGATCGGCCGCGCGCTGATGTCCAACCCGTCGGTCCTGCTGTGCGACGAGATCAGCCTCGGCCTCGCGCCGATCGTGGTGGAGGACATCTACCGCATGCTGCCGCAGATCCGCTCAGGCGGTACCGCCGTCGTGCTGGTCGAGCAGGACATCGCCCGCGCGTTGCGGGCTTCGGATCGCTTCTACTGTTTGCAGGAGGGACGGGTGACGCTGAGCGGACGGCCAAGGGATGTCGATCAGGACACGATCCGCGCGGCCTATTTCGGAGCATGAGGGGGCGATGAGCGGGTTCGACACCATCATCGAAGGCGTGCTGCTCGGCGGCGTCTATGCGCTATTCGCGCTCGGCCTGTCGCTGATCTTCGGCATCATGCGCCTGGTCAATCTGGCGCATGGCGACCTGATCCTGCTTGCAGCCTATCTGGTGCTCAGCGCCACCACCGCGCTCGGTCTGCCGCTTGCGGCCGCATCCCTGCTGGTCGTCATCACGATGTTCGTGCTCGGCTTCGTGTTGCAGCGGCTGGTGCTGGAGCGGGCGCTCGGCGACGACATCCTGCCGCCCCTGCTCGTCACCTTCGGCCTGTCGATCGTGATCCAGAACGGACTGCTGCTCGGCTACGGCGCCGACAGCCGCCGGCTGCAGGCAGGCGCCTTCGAATCCTCGTCGGTGGCGCTCGCCCCCGGCCTGAGCGTCGGGCTCGCGCCGCTGACCGCGCTGGTGACGGCGGTTGCCGCCGTCGCGCTGCTCCAGCTCATCTTCTATCGCACCTCGCTCGGCCGCGCCTTCCGCGCCACTGCGGATAATCCCGCGATCGCGCAGTTGATGGGCATCAACGAGCGCAATGTCTACGCCATCGCGGTCGGACTGTCGCTCGCAGTGTCGGTGATCGCCGCTGTTGTGCTCGGTATCCGCGCCAGCTTCGATCCGTCGATCGGACCGGCGCGGCTGCTCTACGCATTCGAGGCGGTGATCATCGGCGGGCTCGGCAGCCTGTGGGGGACGCTGGCGGGCGGCATCGTGCTCGGGCTGGCGCAGGCGATCGGAGGGCGGATCAATCCGGAATGGCAGATCCTGGCCGGCCATCTCGCCTTCCTTGTCGTGCTGATGGTGCGGCCGCGCGGCCTGTTCCCGGCGAGGCGGACATGAGCGTCGAAAGCATCCATATCGCGGCAAGCCGCGAGCAGGGCCCGGTGGACGCGCCGGTGTGGCAGGTTCGGGTCGGCACGCGGCTGTCGCGCGTCGCGGCCGTGGCCGGCATCGCGCTGATCGTGGCGCTGGCCGCGCTGCCCGCGATCGCCTCGCGCAACCTGATCCAGGATCTGATCTTCGTCTTCACCATGCTGACCTTGGCACAGCTCTGGAACGTGCTGGCCGGATGGGGCGGGCTGGTATCGGTCGGGCAGCAGGCGTTTGTCGGGCTCGGCGCCTATGCGCTGTTTGCCGGCATCGTGATGGCCGGGCTCGATCCGGTTGCGGCGATCCCGCTGGCCGGACTGTTCGCGGCGCTGGTCGCGGCGGTGCTCGGGCCGCTGCTGTTCCGGCTGGAAGGGCCATATTTCGCGATCGGCAGCTGGGTCGCCGCCGAAGCGCTGCGGCTGATCTGCGCCCAGTTCAAGTCGCTCGGCGGCGGCACCGGGATGTCGATCTCGCCGGGCGAACTGTCGCAGATGGTCGGGTTGAAGGCGGTGCAGGCGCTGCTTGGCCTGCGCCCGGCGGCCGCGCGTGACGTGCTGGTTTACTGGCTGGCGTTGCTGCTCGCCGTGCTGGTAACGCTCGGCATCTACGCCTTCATGCGCTCGCACCACGGCCTTGCGCTGGCCGCAAGCCGTGACAACGCAGCGGCGGCGCGCAGCGTCGGCGTCCGCACCGCGCGGACTCGCCACGTGCTGTGGATCGCGGTCGCGTTCGCCACCGGCATGGTCGGCGCCGTGGTTTATTTGCAGAAGGCGCGTATTTCCCCTGATGCGGCCTTCAGCGTCACCGACTGGACCGCCTATGTCATCTTCATCGTCGTGATCGGCGGGGTGCGCACCATCGAAGGTCCGATGGTCGGCGTGTTGCTGCTCTGGGGGCTCGTCACCTATCTCGCCCAGTATGGCAGTCTCTATCTGGTCGTGCTCGGCACGCTCGCCATCCTGATCATGCTGTTCATGCCCAACGGCGTCTGGGGCGCGGCAGCTCGACGCTGGCAATTGCAGCCGTTCCCGACCCAGCGCTGGCTCGGCCGCAGCGAGTCCAGTCCAATGCCATTTTGACCAACCTTGTGCCGGGTATCCTCGTCCATTCAGAAGCGCCCCCAGTCCATCTTTGCGCAGGACGCGCTCGGGCGTCCAAGAGGTTTAATTGCTCAAGCCGCTACCGTTTGGACGTGATGGAGCCGCGAGGCGATTCCGCTCCTTGCTTTGAAGAACCCTGTCGAGCGCAAACTGAAAGCTCGATTCGTCGATTTGCGGTTCCCGCCGCTCTTAAGACGTCAGATTGCCTTGGTCCGAAAGGCGGTAGCGCTCCGGTGACTCGAACCCCGATATTTCGAATATGTCGATCTGCCAACCACGACGAACTTTGCAGTTGGATTTCTCATTGTAAGCCATTGATCTCTAATGATCGGATTTTGGCTCAGTTGGAAAAAATCTCTTGAATTTGCGAGATAGTCGCGCGTTCGCCCGGCGGAAATTTGGTCCTGCGCCGATGCATTCATCGGGTAAAGCCAGAGGAGGCCGCGTCGCAAGTCTGCATGTCATGGCCTTGGGGAGGAGCCTACCCTAGGCCGCCTCTGCACCCTGCGCCACTTCCTCGTGGCGTTTCCGGTTGATCAGGTTCAGCAGGTGAACGGAAGCGCGCGCGTCGCAGAGCGCCAGATGATGATTGTCCAGCTCTATCCCGTAGACCTCGCACAGTTTCCCGAGCCCGTAGGATTTATGACCGGGATAGCGCCGCCGCATTCCCGCGCAGGTACAGAGCTTGGGAAACCGGAAGCGGCGCTCTAGCCGTTCGTACTCATACGCGATGAATCCATAGTCGAAGTTGACGTTATGGGCGACGAAGACGCCGTCACCCATGAATTCCATGAAGCTCTCTGCCACCTCAGCGAACACAGGCGCGTCCCGCAGAAGGAGTTCGGTGTAGAGTCCCGTGCGCCGTCCCCCGAACTTGCGAGCATAGAAGTCCGTGGCAAACAGGTGCTCGCGATCGCTCGCGGGATCATCGATCATGCGCTGCAGCAGTTCCTCGGCTTCGACCCGTTCGCCCTCGCTGTAGAGCAGGCGCACCAGGCGTTCGTTGCAGTCGGGCGAAGAGCCAGCACGATAGAGCTGACGGGCGAGGGCACTCTCGTCACTCTTCTCGAAATACAGGCCCGTCTGATGTGCCGCACGGCTGCGGATATCAGCGGCGTAGTCCGTCCCGCAAGCGGGGCCTCCAAGGACGTCGATGGCAGCCTGGCGACAGACAGCTTCAGATTTGACATCGAGACGATCGAGGATCTGACTGTAGTAGAAAGATGCCACTGCCTCATCGCCGTCAGTGAAACGTGCGTTGAAAGACGTTTCCTGATTGGTACGGAGAATGCCGAGATCGCGCAGCGCAAAGTTCTTGAGGTCGACCTCGGTCTTGCTGAAGTAGAGGTAGAGAAGGAACTCGATGGGGCGCGTTCCGTCGAGCGAGATGAATTTGTGTCCGCCGCAGTGCTGCGCAGCGACGGAAAAGGGAATTTGAGCGAGATAGTAATCGACGAATCTGGGCTTCGACCACGATTTGCGGACGTCGCCGCGTCCGGCCGCTTGCGCTCCTGTCACAAGGACCTCCCTGGGAAGGCAGGCTACGAACGCCGGGTAGTCGGATTCCACGAGCGCACGAGCGCGGCCGGCAATGGCGTTCCGACCAGAAGGAAAGCCTGGGTGCGCGGTGACGAGGCAGCCTCCCACAGCGTCAGTTGGTAGGTACAGTGATGTCCAACTCGCCGGTGATATGGCCATTTCCGAATTCGCCGCCGTCCCATGCTGATCTCCGTGATGCGGTCCATCATCAGCATGGGCGGTGCCGGCAGCTGCGCATTGCCTGGGCCGAAATAGCTCCCTTCGCTCGATTTGAGCAGATCTTCCTTTGTGTAGGACGATTGCGGAGCGTGACAATCGTGTGGGTTGGGCAAGACAACAAGGCCTTTGGAGATGGGACGCGGTGGCGCAGTTGAACGTCAGGCGAGGCGATCTTGGTGCGGTCGCTAGGCCGTCGGTGCTTCTTGCTGAGGGCTGCTGGCGTTCGGGAGTGTTCGCGTTCGGCCTTCCGGCAGCATCATCGTCTGCGTCGCCAGCAGCCACGGCATCCACATCAACTGCGCGGCTTTGAGCCACAGCGCGAGCGGGTCGGCTGCCTCGAACGAGCGCCCGACTGCTTCGAAGGACGGCATGGCGCGTATGTTTATTGAAATCTGCTCCCAATCGCCGCCTGGCGATTGTCGGTGAATGACGTCGATGTCGAGTCCGGGCAGACGAGCGCTTGCTTTAGTGGCATCGATCTCGTTCTCTCGACTATATGTCCGTTCGGGCATCGGTCTATCGTCTCCGCACTTGATATTTGCTTGCGTAGTGCTTGCGCAGAATCTTGCGGGTTTGCTGTGCCAGGCGCCTGTTACCGCTCGCCGGCGGCTTGCCGCGGCGCGCTTGCTGCTTCAGCCGATCAAGGCCAGTGCGCTGTCTCGTTACCTTGCCCATCACAGTTCGAACCTGTGATCGAACCTCGCTTTATTCAAGAGACGATCTCGACCGAAATGCCGATCGAAAGACCGAGCTCGCGGTCCGCGCGCCCCTGATTGACGGCGATTTCGGCAAGCCCGTTCGAATTCTCATACCAGAAGGCAGAACCGGGCGGCAGATCGCTGAAAGTCCTGGCGCGCTGCAACACCCGACCGGCCACGGCGAGCCTGGCGTCGGATGGCAACACAGCCGCCCTCACGCCGGTCATGGCATTGCCGAAATGATCGACGTACGCGATCTCGCAGAGGTCGTCCGGCCAATCCGCGCGGCGATGGGCGTCATCCTGGCAGGGCCGGCCGGGGGGCGGCTCCCCGCGTGCCAGCATGGCCGCGACCGGTGCAAAGAGGTCGCGCCCGTGAAAACTGGCCGAAAGGCTTGCAGGCTTCCAGTCGATGTGCCAGCTGTGCGCCTCGCTGGCGCGGCGCTGGACCAGTTCGAACAAGCCGTTGCCCGGGCCGACATACCAGCGGCCGTCGGCCTCGAGAATGACGGGCGGGCGCGCCCCGCCGACGCCGGGATCGACGACACCAAGAAACACGGTCCCCACCGGAAACCATGCGGCATAGACCGCCAACAGGTAGGCGGATGCCTTGGGGTTGCCAACCGGCGCATCGGCGAACAGGTCGACAACGGGTGTCCCCGGCACCATCTGGTGCAGCACGGCCTTCATTTGGCCCGTGTACGGGCCGTGAAACCCAAAGTCCGTGAACAACACGATCAAGGCGCCCACTTGCCTCCGTTGTGGCCCGCGCAGGCATGCTCCTGCGCCCCGACGGTAGTTTGGCGCCGACCGGATCAGCAAACAACCCGGCCGTTGTGGCGGCGCCCCCTGGCCGAGCTGCCATTGCCGCGGAAATTTGGTGCTAGGCAGCCTCGCCGACATTCGGCCAAGACAGTGCAAGCCTACCCTCTGGGGCAATTCCGACGCGCGTTCCAAATGGCCGGCTTTCCCGATCCAGCGTTTGTTGCAGCCATTTGATGTCCTCGCCCGCGATCCGCTTGAGCTGGAATCGCGTGATCTGCAGCGGCACCAGCTCGAGCGCAACAAGATCGGAACTCAAGGGATCGATGTCGGCGAAGTACATCAACGACAAGTCTGGCCGGAACTGCTCGTAGCCGCCGATGCCTTCATAGTCATTCAGGAAGTCACCGCAGCCATACAGGATGAGCCTGTTGTGGTGCACCTCAATGGCTTTGGCGTGATGTGAAGAGTGGCCGTGAACGATGGCAACGCGGGCCCTGTCGATCAGCCGATGGGCGAACCGCCTTTGCTCTTCCGGAATGCCGTACCCCCAGTTCGGCCCCCAATGGATGGAAATCACGACGATATCGTCCGGCCGTCCGAATTGAATCACCCGATCCGCGATCGCAGCGCTGGTTGCCTCAGACATGTCCCGCAGCAGGTTTACTCCGGCCGTATCTTCCGTTGCGGCCCAATCGCGAGGGGTGCCGCTTCCAGCCGCGGCAAACGAAAATACGAGGATGCGCGGCTCGTCTGCGATGTCCAGAATGGCCGGTGCCATCGCCTGAGCGGCATCACGGCCTGCCCCTGCCGTCCTGATCTGAAAACGCTCAAGGGTCGCGAGCGTGTCGAGCAGTCCGGCGTGCCCCCAATCCAGCACGTGGTTGTTGCCGAGCACACAGCAGTCCACGCCGGCGGCGGCCAGGCAGCCGGTATTCTCCGGGCTCATTCGGTAGTTGATTCCCTTGGGGACATAGGCGTCGCTGCGCGTGATGCTGGTTTCGAGGTTGACGATGCGGGCATCCGGCCGCGCGCGGTCGAATTCGTCCAGAGCCGCGCCCCAGATGTAGGGGAAGTCGACGGGTGCAGGAATTGGTCCGTTCGCCTGCTCCGCCAGCCGGACATAGTCGGTCGCCGACGTCACGTACCGCTCGTGGAGGCGGGGGGCGCAGGGATAGGGAAGCACCTGGTCAAGGCCCCGCCCCGTCATCACGTCGCCGCATAGAAAGATCTTCATGGCCTGGATCAACTGGCGCCACTATCGGTGATACACGCCGGTCAGGGTTGCCTCGGCAAGCAGATGCCTGCGGGCCTCGCGCTCGACATCGCGGCATGACGGATCCTTGCGCAGCGGGAGGTGGGCGGTTGAGAGTGCAAGCAGCCGGAAGTGGTAGTGGTGAGGGCCATGACCGCGAGGCGGGCAGGGACCGCCATAACCCGGTCGGCGAAAGTCGTTGACTGCCTGCTTGAAGCCTTGCGTGTCGGCATGTTGGGCAGCGCCTTCCGCAAGCCCCGCACGATCGGTCGCAATGTCAAAGGCCGCCCAATGATGCCAGGTGCCCACCGGCGCGTCGGGATCATCACAAAGCAGAGCCAGGCTTTGGGCCTCAGTCGGTATGCCGGACCAGTCGAGGGGTGGGGAAAGATCCTCGCCATCGCAAGTGAAGCGTTGCGGGATCGCCGCGCCGTCCCCAAAGGCACTTGAGCTCAGTCGCATGGATCGCCTCCATCACGCCGTCCGGTGGAATCAGAATTCCTCAGCGCTGATGCCGGCTCTGGCTCGGGATTCTTGCCACCACCTCCGGCCGAGTTTTCTCGAGGCAGGCCAGAGCCTCAGGCCCGTCGACCGCGCACTCGAACCGCACTCATTCGTCCTAGATCTCTTGACACGTGGACCACTTCGTCCCCAACAGCAGCACAAAAGCGGACATGTGGCTAGGTCAGAGAGAAATGAAAATGCTGACAGCGCGAGGAAAGGAGCAGCGACGGCGCGGTCGCTGCCCGCTCCGCCACGAAGACTTCGGCATTTCCCAGTTCAAGGGCAGCTGGCAAAATTGTACAATCTCTCCCGTCCGTTTGATGGCGTCTCGTTGTCCTCAATGGGCATGCGCTGTCTTTAGGCGTGATGTCTTCAGCGCATGATGGGCGACGGAGTTTCACTTGAGGAACCTCGTCCGCGCCGCCTGCGGGAGCGGTCATGGCAAGTGGGCAGTTGTTGCAATAGCTGCACCAGGTGTACGTGGGTGCACGGCCGATTTCGCTCATGCACATTGCCGATGTGATCCGCGGCAAGTGGCCGGAACATCAGGAGACAAACTTTGCGATCGTGTTGCTTGTGAGAGTTGCCAATGCGAGCAGAAGACCTTGAAGCCCTGCGCGAAGAAATGCTCGCGGTCATCACCGCCGGCGCGATTGTGCTGCGTGACACAATTGGCAAGAATGCCTTTGACGAACGGGTCATGACGGCTATGGGCAAGGTGCCGCGGCATGAGTTTGTGCCACTCGAACTTCAGCCCTATGCGTATGAAAATATTCCGCTTCCAATCGGCTTCGGAAAGACGATCTCGCAGCCATTTATCGTCGCCTTGATGACCGATTTGCTCGACATCAAGCCCGACGACAGTGTTCTCGAAATCGGCACCGGTCTTGGCTATCAAGCCGCTGTCATCGCGCAGCTCGCCCGCAAGGTATATTCCGTTGAAATCATCGAAGAGCTTGGTCAAGCGGCGAAACAACGACTCCGACAGCAGCGCTGCAGCAATGTCGAACTCAAGAGTGCCAATGGTTACTATGGTTGGTCAGAGCACGCCCCCTTTGACAAGGTGATCGTGACGGCCGCTCCCGATCTCATTCCTCCTCCGCTGATCTACCAATTGAAAGCAGGTGGGAAAATGGTGATACCGGCCGGTCTGCCCAATGTGCAACGGCTCATTCTGGTCGAGAAACGTGCCAACGGCAGAATAACCACGAAAGAGATTCTGACTGTCCGGTTCTCTCAACTCGAGGGAGCGGGATCCGGCTTACAATAAGCCCGGTGGCGCATCCAAGCAGACGATTACGGAGCCACGCCGTACTTCGCATTAGAGCCAAAGAGCGACGTCACGGCTTTGCAAAGGTCACCACGGCAGCGCGCCGCGCTCGTTCCGGCAACCGCTACCAGGCGCAGATGGGGCACGTTGGGACAGTGCGATTGTCGGATAACATCGCTTGCGCCACCAGAAGTCTGAGCCTTGAATTCAACGAAGACGCGCCACTACCGTAAGTAGTTTTTCCGAAGTGTGACTGTTCTCTCGCAGGATGAAGCGATGGTGAGACTCGCCTGGCGTGAGGCGAGTGTGATGGGCTTGGTGCGTAGCTGAGCAGGAGAGCATGCGTCCACCTAACTGATCGGGAGTGGCCAACGCGCAACCTCATGCGCGCACCGACCAGCACTGTCGATGGCCCAAAGAGGGAGGAGAACAATGAGCGCCTGGCTTAGTGAGACAGAGCAGCGTCTCGTCGCGGGCGCGGAAGCGGCATCGGCGGCAACGCCGATTCCCACTCAGATTGTTTCCAACGGCGAGTATCTGCCACCCCCGCAGAGCGCTACGCAAAAGAAGGTCGAGGCACGGATCAACGAGCTCGCCGATCAAGCACCTCGGCCTGAGCCGCAGGCAGTTCCTGCACACGAGCTGCGGCATGGCGGCGGCAATTCCTCGCCATGAACGACATCTACGGCAATGTTTTCCAGGTCGCGCCTGTGGAGGCTCGGGAGCCCGAATTGATGCTGGCGCGCGCAAGGCCTCGCCGGCCAGTTCATCTTTGACGTTCAGACCCATTTCGTGCGCGACCGACTTCGACCACAAGGAGCTCCTTGGGCTGGCGGACTTTGCGAGCCAGCACTGGAACCCGAAGATGAAGGAGGAGGGCATCTCCTCGCTCGCCCGCTACGCGCGAGAATTCGTCGGTGTGGGCCACGAACGGACGTTAGCACCTCCAATGCCCCGGCGCGTGGGCGGCGACGATGATAAACTGCTGTCTAAAGTTTGTTCGTCCGGCGGCTCTGAATGATTGTCTCGACACTCACCGCCGGGCGCGCTCCTGCGATTTTTTTTCGCCGATCAGACAGGGCACCCGGGGCTCTTTCTCGGCGGTTGGGACGATCCCGCTCTCCGGCGTGAGGCCCGCAACTTCGCGAACAAGCTTGGTCCGGATCGCTTCCTGGAATTTTTCGCGATCCTTGATCGTCATGATGAAGGCGCCCGGCCCTCCGATCACGCAGTCCTCGTAATAGAGATCGAGATTCTCGATATCGGTCGTCGAGAGGGATGGCTCCTTCACCATGATCGGGAGGCCGTTGATGATGATGCCTTTCTCCAGGGCAGCGTCACGCGCGCCGGTTACGGGGGCTCCGTCGTTGTTCGGCCCATCGCCGGAAATATCGATGACGCGCCGCAACCCGCGATAGGGGTTCTCTTCGAACAGCTGCACCGCGAAATTGATCGCGCCGGAAATCGAGGTACTCGAACCTCGACGAACCGACGTTTTCATGATCTCGGCAGCCACGGCATCCGCCGATTCCGGGCTGTCGATCACGCGCCAGGGAATGATGATTTTCTCGTCGCCCGACATCGACCACTCGAAATAGGTCACGGCCACCTTGCTGCCCGGAACGGCCCTCAGCGCCTGCAGGAAGTCTTTGGAGACGATGGCCTGTGCATAGCCCTCGCGCTGAATGGCAAGTTCGTCCATATCCATCGAATAGGAGACGTCGACGGCGATAACGAGCTCGACATTGACGGGCTGTACACTGTGGTTGGTGTCGGCGAATCGAGAGTTCGGGGTCGGCGCGGCAATGCCAGCAACGTCACCTCCGACTATCGCCCCCGCAACAAGCAGCGCCCCGACCGAGACACACCAGCGCATGGCGGCCCTCCCGTCCTTTCACGAGCATGGTGACACCCAAAACGCGCCCCGAAAAGCGGAAACATGCAATTTGTCGCTCACGTTCGCAGCGATCGAGGCTTGCTCTGGACGACGGGTAGAAGCTGAAGCGCCGCTCTTCCGCAAGGAAGCCATATCTCATTTCTCCTAGAGACCGCTTACGATTGACGGTATCGGACGGAGAGGGGAGGCCGACATTAGCCGTCGCTCCTAAGCACACGCGCTCATTCTCTATCGATTCACTTCGATAGTTGGCGAAACAGCCTTCTCTCACAGCCACGCAAATTTTACTGTGAATTCAAGACCGGAAAGTGTGGGCGGATATACCGTCGGAACTTATCCGTCAGCCTTGACGGTTTGTGGCTGCAAATCAACGACGAAACGTCGTCCTAAATGATTGAGTGGGAGTGGGGGGTGAGTTGATCCAACTCGACCAAGCCGCCAAATTGCTTCGCGAAACGGGGACGACTTCTCCATGGCAGCGAGCAACCGCATCGTCCTCTCCAGCGACCACGCTGCCATTCAGCTCCGACAGGCCATTGCCGCTCATGTCGCGGCACATGGCTGGGCAGTGGTCGACATCGGACCGATGACGCCGGAGAGCACACACTATCCTAAGCACGGCGAAGCGGCGGCGCGGCTCGTCGCCTCCGGCGATTGCCGGTTTGGCATCATCCTATGCGGCACCGCCCAGGGCATCATGATGGCGGCGAACAAGGTCAAGGGCATCCGCTGCGGCGTCTGCGCCGATACATTCTCGGCCCGCATGATCCGCCGGCACAACGATGCCAATATGCTGTCGATTGGCGCGCGCGTGGTGGGTGAAGGGCTGGCGCTCGATATCGTGGATGCGTTCCTGACCGCCCAGTTCGAGGGCGGCCGGCATGCGACGCGGGTCGAGATGATCGGGGCGCTCGAGGGGTAGCGCCGTAACCATCGCGACTTAAAACGCTTCCGGCCATATTGCGCCGGGCATCGGCTACTTCGAACCTGCATTCGAGACTTCGCTCGGAAGAC
Organism: Bradyrhizobium sp. CB82; assembly: GCF_029714405.1. NCBI lineage: Bacteria > Pseudomonadati > Pseudomonadota > Alphaproteobacteria > Hyphomicrobiales > Nitrobacteraceae > Bradyrhizobium > Bradyrhizobium sp. CB82. The sequence goes on from NZ_CP121650.1 coordinate 4,302,952, forward strand.
CATTCTCGATGACGGATCGTTCAAGAAACCGCACGAACGTATCCAGCACCGCTGAGCGATTGCCGCGGCTCCAAACCGCCGAAATTGGCAGCCGTGTGGAAAGGTCGCTGAGCTTGCGCACGGCAACGCCGTGCCTGGGAAGGTTGCCTATGCAACTCGAATAGATGGCGACGCCGGCACCCGCGATCACCAGGCCGAAGATGCCATCGCTGTTTGTCGCTTCCAGGGAGATATCGGGAAAGTATCCTTTCGCCCTGCATTCCGCGAAGACCTGATTGCGAAAAACGACCCAGCTGTCGCCCGTGCCGAAAACGAATTTCTGATCCTTCAGCTCTGATAGCGCCAAACTCTCCTTGCTCGCGAGCGGGTGGCCCGACGGCAGGACGACGACATACTCGTTCTCGTCGAAGGTCAGGCTTTTCGTGGCCTGATGCTGAAATTCCCCATACAGAAATCCGATATCGATTGTCTGCTGGAGGATCGCGACATGCTGGTGGATTGTCGGCATGAAAACGAGATCGAGGGAGATGTCTGGGTGCGCCAGGTTGAAGTCGCGCAGAAACTCCGGGAGGCGGCCGTTGATGGCGAAATCCGTGTAGGCGACGCGCAACTCTCCTTGCAGCCCTCGCGCGGCCTTCCGTGCCCGTGCGACAGCTTGTTCGATCTGCGTGGGAATACCCGATATTTCGGTGAGGAATGCCTTGCCCGCTTCCGTCAACTCGACCCGGCGCGTTGAGCGGGTAAGCAACGGAGTGCCGACTTCGGCCTCGATTTGCTGAATGGTTTTGGTCAACGCGGGTTGGGCGATGCGCAGTGAATCGGCGGCTCTGCCGAAGTGCAGTTCTTTGCCAATGGCCGCGAAGGCCCGCAGATGTCTCAGTTCCAACGCTATCGCACCGCCAATTGATATCTGAATGGCATCAATAAGCGCGAAATTGATATTTTACAAGCTCGTCTGACATTCACACTCTGGTGCTCGCTGCCCAGGTTGCTGGCGCCTCGAGAGATGAACGAGATCCGAGAGAGGTGCGGCCCAAGGCACGCCGAAACAAAACTTGCTGGATTTAGGGACCTTACAAACCATCAAGAGGGGAATGACAGTCGTGCTGACTTATCAAGACAATCGAGTTCCAGCGAGCACGCTCCGCAAGGTCGTCAGCGCCGCTGCCATCGGTAACTTCGTTGAGTGGTTCGATTTCGCCGTATACGGCTTCCTTGCAACCGTTATCGCCAGCCAGTTTTTTCCGAGCTCGGACGTAAGCCTGGGGCTGTTGAAGACATTCGGCGTGTTCGCGGTCGCCTTTGGTATGCGTCCGCTCGGGGGCGTATTCTTCGGAATTCTTGGCGACAAGCTCGGGCGAAAGAGCATTCTTTCGTTGACCATCCTGCTTATGGCCGGCGCCACCACATTTATCGGGCTCCTGCCGTCCCACGCCGCCATTGGCGTCATGGCGCCGGTGCTCTTGACTGTTCTGCGCTGTGTCCAAGGCTTTTCGGCCGGTGGGGAATATGCCGGTTCCGTAGCCTACGTCATGGAGCATGCGCCGCGCGACCAACGGGGCTGGTATGGCAGCTTCGTTCCAGTTTCAACCTTCACGGCCTTCGCAAGCGCTGCGCTGCTGGTGTTCGTCCTTGAAAGCAGCCTGACGGCCGAAGCCATGTCCGGTTGGGGCTGGCGCGTACCATTCCTTGTGGCTGCGCCTCTCGGCCTGATCGGGCTCTACCTGCGGTGGCGACTGGAAGAAACACCCGCGTTCCAAGCCATGTCGTCGGAGAAGAAATCGGAAGGTCACTCCAAGCTTGCCGATACGCTGCGTGATCAGGGATCATCCATTCTTCGCCTTGGCGCATTCATCTCCCTGACCGCGCTCTCATTCTATACGTTCACGACCTACTTCGCGACCTATCTTCAAGTTGTCGGGAATCTCACGCGACCGCAGGCCCTTCTGGTGTCGACGGTTGCACTTCTTTTTGCCGCTGCTTGTTGCCCCGCTGCCGGAGCGTTCACGGACCGAGTGGGGCGGCGCAAAACCGTAGCAGCCATTGGCGGATGGGTGGTGCTTACCGTCCTTCCTGCTTTCTGGCTCGCCACCTCGGGTTCACTCCCACTTGCAATCTTAGGAGTGCTCCTTCTGGCCGTAGGCGCTCTCGCCAGCGGCGTCGTAACGGCGGCTCTGTTGTCGGAAACCTTTCCGACACGCACGCGGTACACCGCCTCTGCCCTGACCTACAACGTTTCCTATACGATCTTCGGCGGCACGGCTCCCTTGATGGCCACCTGGCTGATCGGGACGACCGGCAACAATCTGGCGCCTGCTTTCTATCTCATGGCAATCGCAGTGCTCGCTTTGATCGGTGGATTGGCCCTGCCCGAGACCTACCGCATCTCCTTGATGCAGGACGACGGCAGGCGTGATGGCGATACAAGTTTGCGCATCGCCACCAGGAACTCTGCGGCCTAGGCGCCGAGTCTCGATATTTCGCAGAAATGGACAGTGACGATTTGATTGAAGTTTCGCTTCGCTTGGCGGGTGCTTTCGAAATCCATGATTGGCGACTTGCCGAGCGGTCGCCGATTTCAGAGGGCTGCGGCCAAGCGACATACGCGCTCTTGCCTCAATGATTGGGAGATCATCTTGCGGCCAACGATCGATATCGACGTCAACGAGGAAACTGGCGTTTGGGAAACCGACGGACTTCCGATGCTTTACGTTCCCCGGCACTTCATGGCGAACGTCCACAACGCCGTTGAAAGCGAACTGGGCCTTGCCGCGTACAAAAGGGTGCTGGATGCTGCCGGATCCAAGTCAGCATATTACTGGTGCAAAAGGCAGGACGAGATTGGTCAATTCGACGGGGCTCAAGTCTTCGAGCGCTACTTCCAACGATTGACGGCACGAGGCTGGGGGCAGTTCAGGATCGAGACTCTCGACGCTCGGGCTGGATCGGCAATCGTCACCCTGAAGAACTCGATCTATGTTCTGCAAAATGACGGCAAAGCGGATCATCCTGTTTGCTATATGTTCGAAGGTTTCCTGAGCGGGAGCTTTCGGTATGTCGCGGAACGCCAAGGACATTCGGTAGGCGCGATAGAATGTCGCGAAGTGCAGTGCGAGGCCATGGGCTTCGATAATTGCAGGTTCGAGCTCGGAGCAAAATAAAGCAACTCCAGCAAAAGTGCGAAGCGGTTTCGCACCTGGATCTGCGCCGCAAGCAAGAAATAAAAGCAAATCTGGCGAGCCGGATTTCGCCCAACAGAGCAAACATCTTCACTTTGGCGTCCCGCATGCCGGGAACGCGACCATTCACCCGGAGCGGGCAAGACACCCGTCAAAGCCGACCGACGGCTATCCGCAAATCAACTGAAGCGAGGAACCCATGGAGCAATCCGCGAAAACGATTCACGAAAGATCCATTGTCATCGACGGATTGATCATTTCAAATTGGGGAGAGGATGTTTTCAAGGCAATGCATGCGGCGGGTTTGACCGCGGCGAACTGTACGTGCAGCGTCTGGGAAGATTTCCAAGGTACTGTCGATAATCTGGTGAGGTGGAACGGCTGGTTTCGCGACTTCTCAGGCTACATCCTCAAGGCGGAAAGCGTCGCCGACATCCGCCGCGCGAAGGACCAAGGCAAGACCGCCATCATATTGGGAATGCAGAATACGTCTGCGTTCGAAGACCAGATCGGCTATGTGGAAGTTCTGCGGACGCTTGGTGTCCGGATCGCCCAAATGACCTACAACACGCAGAACTGGGTCGGCAGCGGGTGCTATGAATCCACCGATGGCGGGCTTTCCGATTTCGGGCGAGATGTCGTCGCCGAGATGAATCGGGTCGGCATGCTCTGCGATCTCAGCCATGTCGGTCCCAAAACATCCCGCGATGTTATCGACGCATCCAGCCGGCCGGTCGCCTATTCGCACTGCCTTCCCGCTGCGCTGAAGAGCCACCCTCGGAACAAGTCTGATGAAGAATTGCGTTACATCGTGGACAAGGGCGGCTTCGTGGGGGTTACAATGTTCCCACCCTTCCTCGAAAAAGGCATCAATTCGAACGTGGACGATTACATCTCTGCTATCGATTACGTCATCAATCTCGTCGGAGAGGGATCTGTCGGCATTGGCACGGATTTCACCGAAGGATATGGGACCGACTTCTTCAATTGGATCACCCATGACAAGGGCTTTGGGCGACAGCTGACCAAGTTCGGGGAGATCGTAAACCCCGAAGGTATCCGTGAGATTCGTGATTTTCCCAATCTGGCGGTGGCAATGGAGCGGGCGGGCTGGAATGCGAAGAAGATCGAAAACGTCCTTGGGTTGAACTGGTTGGCGCTGCTTGAAACTGTTTGGTCCTCCAGGATGTGAGTGTCCGACCAAACGGTTCGGCTTCGTTCTGGCGCGTGACTCCACGCCCAGGTCACGTTGCGTTGCGCGCCGTCGACGAAGGTGTTGAAGCCGGCGACAACGGTAGCGCCCTCGGGAGGACCTTTCACCCCCGCGACATCTTTTCAAACCGCTTGATCAACCTTTCCCTCTTCAGTCGCGACAACCGCTGGATCCAGAACATCCCGTCGAGCTGATCGATCTCGTGCTGGTGGCAGACGGCGCGCAAGCCGTCCGACTCCTCGGTCTGCATGTTGCCGTCCACATCCCGATAGCTGATCCGGACGCGGGCATGGCGCGTGACCTCGTCGTTGACGCCGGGCATCGAGACGCTGCCTTCGCGATGCAGGATCATCTCGGGTGAAGCCCACGTGATCTCCGGATTGACGTAGGTCCGCGCGCCGTCCTTGGCGTCGAGTTCGAGCACCACGACGCGCACGGGGATGCCGATATGCGGCGCTGTGATCCCGATGCCGGGGGCGGCGCGCATCGTCTCGAGCAGATCCCTTGCAAGCTCTTGCAACGCGTCGTCGAACACGGTCACGGGCCGTGCCGGGATCGCGAGCCGGCGGTCGGGATAGCGGACGATCGGGCGGATGGTCATGATCTGGTGTTCGACGGTGACGGAGTCCAAAGCAGCGTAGCGCAGGTGGCGTTGCTGCCATGAGCAGACCGCCGGGCGGTCAGCCAACCTCTATGTTCATCTCCGCAATCAGCCGCTCGCGACCCGCCAGGGAGTTTAGCGCCTTGTCTCCCAGTTCCCTCGCGACAAGGTTGAGCAGCGCTTCACAGAAGACGACATAGGCGCCCATGCTGTTCGAATAGAAGCTGCTAGCGTGGGGGATGAAGAAAGCGTGCTCTGCGGGAGGAACGAGCGGTGACGACCGGGAATCCGTAATCGCGACAACCGTCTGGCCGTTCGAAGCCGCGACCCGGGCCACCTCCGCGACGCTGCGCGTATAGGGCGCGCAGCTGGCGACGATGACGACGTCGCCCCGCTCGAGCTGTGACAATGCCTCGGCGACGCCAAGGCGCGGCGCATCCAGAAGCGCGACGTCCGAGCGCACCATTCCCAGGCAATAAGTGAGGAAGCTCGCCAGCGAGTGGAATTGGCGAACACCATGGACACGAACACGGCGGGCGTTTGCCAGGAGCCTTGTAGCCCCTTGCAGAGCGGCTCCGTCCAGCTGTCCGAGGAATCCGTCGACATTCGCTGCCGTTTCCCGCGCCAGCTGCACGAACGTCTCGACTTCGGCATTGCCGACGGACGGTGCGGCCATGAGCCGACCGGCCTGGCGGCTATAGAAATATTGCTGGTCGTCAGCGATGGCCTTGCGGAAGACCGCCTGGAAATCGCTGAAGCCCTCGAAGCCGAGTCGTTTCGCCAGTCTGGTCAGCGTCGACGGATTGATGCCGAACTGATCGGCAAGCTCCGAGATCGAGCGAACCGCCGACTGTTCCGGCGCTTCCACCAGCTTTGCGAATACATCATGGGCTTTGGCGCCGAGCGAAAATCCTGCCTCGTCGCGGCCGATCGAGAGCGCGAGTGCCCTGAGATCCTCGATGGTGCGCGGCGGCTCCGCGACGGCTTGCCCTGGCATCGGCCTGATCCTGTTCACGCCGCGAAGGGCACCAGCCCATCCCGCATATCGAAGCGAGCTGCTTCGTGCGATCGATCGTAGACAGACCACTCGACCTTGTCAGCCCCGACCCGGAAGACGGCGCTCGCGAGCGTGTTCTCGACGTCGCTATCGGCCGGGTCCGTGCGGTAGATCGGCAGTTCCGCGTCGGCTGCGTCCCACAGGATGCCGAGCGCGCGTCCCTGCGGTTCGGATTGGAGCGTTTGGCCGACCAACTCCTCGCCGCGCCGTTGTCGCACGCCGGACGAACCGGTGACGATCTGCGACATGCGCCCGGTGTCGGCATGGATCAGATGGTTCGAATGGACACGCGGCGCCTGGACCCGATCGACCGAGAGTGCCCGGGCGGTGAACTCGACGCTGAGAAGCCGCTCGTCCCCGGCTTGCGCCAATGTCAGGTGGAATGCGCCGGCGCGCGGGGCGGATTTGAGCACGGTGAGAGCCGCGTCGAGGTCCGGTGCGTCGAGGATCGCGCGGGCGAGCACCATGCGCGGCGTGCCGGCGCCGCCGGCCAGCGGCCTGATGTTGTTGACGGTCTGGACCATTCCCTTCGATGTCGCCGCAAATGTGTGTCCCGGCAGCGAGCCTGGGTACACAAAGGCTGTGAACGGTGTGCCTCCTTCGGATGCAACATGGGCAAGGGCGCAGTGGCCGGCAAAGTCGGGGGCGCCATCCTCGTTGTGGCCGATCACATGCGCGGAGCCGGGTAATTGCACGGTCGTGCAGCCATCCGGCGCCATCGCCCAGATATCGCCGCGACAGTTCCACAGGAAAACGTCGTCGAATGGCATGGCGAGCCCGACGGCGAGGCCCTGCAGCTCGGCCCAGTATCTTGGAAACCGTTCCCGGACGATGTCCGCCATCACGCCGATCAAGGGATCGCTGCGGCGTGTGTTGAGTTCGCGCCACGCAGCGGAGGTACGGAAATGGTCCTGCAGGGCCGCTCGGCCGAAGCGCCCAAGCGCAGCTCCGACATCAAACGGCGAACCTGCGACATCGACGAAGGAAAGCCGGCGGCCGTCGTCATACGACATGTTGCAGAAACTCTTTCAAGCGAGGGTTTTGCGGATTTGCCAGCAGCTCCCGCGGCTCGCCGTCGACTGCGATCTTGCCACCTTCCATGAAAATCAGCCTGGTGCCGACCTTGCGGGCGAAGGCCATCTCGTGGGTGACCACGATCATGGTCATGCCTTCCTCGGCCAGCGCCTGCATGACGCGCAGCACTTCATGCCTCAGTTCTGGATCGAGTGCGGACGTGGGCTCGTCGAACAGCATCAGCTTCGGCTTGACGGCAAGCGCGCGTGCGATCGCGACGCGTTGCTGCTGGCCGCCGGAGAGCTCGCTCGGATAGTGGTGAGCGCGGCCGGCGAGGCCGACCTTGGCGAGCATTTCCAGCGCCTGCTTTCGCGCATCCTGATGCGACTCGCCGCGCACGCGGCGCGGGCCGAAGGCGACGTTCTCGAGCGCCGTCATTTGCGGAAACAGATTGAACTGCTGGAAGACCATGCCGGCTTCCTGGCGGATCATGCGGACCATGCGGCCGCCGGCCTTGACGCTGATGCCATCGACGACGAGATCACCGCCATTGATCTCCTCCAGCGCGTTGATGCAGCGGAGCAGCGTCGACTTGCCGGAACCGGAGGGGCCGATCAGCACGACCTTCTCGCCAGGCTCTATCGAAAGGTCGACCTGGTCGAGGATCGTGACCTGGCCGAACCGCTTGGTGACCTTCTTGAACTCCACGATGCTCACAGGATGCGCATCCTCTTTTCGGTCATCCTGAGGATAAGCGTGAGCGCGCCGGTCATGATCAGGTAGAACATCGCCACGGCGGACCAGATTTCGACGGCGCGAAAGTTGGCCGCCATGATTTCCTGGCCTTGCCGCGTGAGTTCGCCGACACCGATGACGATGAAGAGCGACGTATCCTTCAGGCTGACGATGAACTGGTTGCCCAGCGCCGGAATCATGCGGCGGAAGGCGAGCGGGCCGATGATGTAGAGAAGCACCTTCCAAAGTGGTAGGCCGAGCGCCAGACCGGCTTCCCGCAATCCGCGATGGACGGAGAGAAACGAGCCGCGCACGATCTCGGCGATATAGGCTCCGGCGTTGACGATGATGGCCATGATCGCCGCTGCGAGCGGGTAGATGCGGACATTCGCGAGGATCGGCAACGCGAAATAGATGAACATCACCTGCACGATGATCGGCGTGCCGCGAATGAGCTCGACATAGGCGAAGGCAATGCCGTTGAGGACGGCGTTGCCGTAGGCGCGTGCCAGGCCGGCGGCGAAGCCGATCAGCAGTCCGCCGGCGAGCCCGGCCAGCGCGATCAGCACGGTGAGGCGGGCGCCCTTCAAGAGCTCAGGCAGGGCCTGCCAGATAACCGACCACTCGAAATCCATGAGAGCTTTCCTTCAGGGAAGGCGCGCCGGCCAGGCCGGCGCGCGCCACGGAACGTGGATCAGCTCTTCGGCGGCTCGGCGCCGAACCACTTCTTGTAGATGGCGGTGTAGGTGCCGTCGCCCTTCAGCTTGACCAGCGAGGCGTTGACCTTGGCGATGAGCTCGCTGCCCTTCGGGAAGGCCATGCCATATTGCTGGGCCATCATCTGCGGGCCGACGGACTTCACTTTCCCCTGGCCGTTGGTCTTGATGTAGTAGAGGACGTTGGGGGTGTCGTGCATTGCGGCGTCCGCGCGTCCGGTCGCGACTTCGAGATAGGCGTTGTCGCTGTTGGGGAAGAGGCGGAGCTCCGTCCCCTTGAAGTGCTCCTTGGCGTAGTCGGTTGCCGACGTGCCGGTCTTCACGGCGAGCGTCTTGCCGCCAAGGTCTTCCGGCCCCTTGATCGTGCTGTTGGTTGGCACCATCAGAAGGAATCCGCTGTCGTAATAGCCGTCCGAAAAGTCGATGACCTTCTTGCGCTCGTCCTTGATGGTAATGCCGGCCAGCCCGACGTCGACCTGCTTGGTCTGGAGCGCCGGGATGATGCCGTTGAAGTCCATCGGCTGCAGCGTGTACGTCACGCCGATATCCTTGGCGATGGCGGCCCACAGGTCGATGTCGAAGCCGACATACTTGTCGCCCTCCTTGAACTCGAACGGAACAAAGGCGGTGTCTGTTGCGACGATCAGGTCGGCGGCACGAGCAGGTTGGCCGAGGGTGAGGGTTGCGGCGACGGCCGCGGCGGCGGTCAGGCTTGCGAGCGCGAATTTCATTTCAGGGTTCCCCTTTTGCTGGGAGTGCCACGGAGCGCTGACAGCATCGCACAAATCTTGAAAATTAAAAGTGCATTTTGTTGTGCAATGCATTGTAAATTTGCGCATTCCGGCGGCACCCAGCCCCCGCAGGGGTCTTCGCCGCATCGGCGACGGCCAGTCCGCAGGCTTGAATGGCCTGCCCCGTCCCGGCGACGAGAGCACCCGGCTCCTTTGCATGGGGTTGTTTTCGAGTTTTTGGTGTCAGCGGCTGTTTGCACGGTTGCGCTTGCGCGATCCCCGGCCGTTCGTTGCGCTTCGCGCTGGATCTGCGCTGCGGTATTTGACGTGCTCGATGAAGGCGCGCAGTTTTGGCAGGACCTGACGTTGTCCCGGATAGTACAGAAAGACGCCCGGTCCGGTGACGGCGAAGGGCGTGAGCACCGCCTGCAATCGGCCGTCGGCGATCGGCGCTCTGGCGAGCGGGGCGGGCACCTGTGCAAGTCCGAGACCTCTAATCGCCGCACCGAGCAGCGTGGCATAGTCGTGCGCGATCAGTGGCCCTGAGACGATGGCCTCGACTGACTTGTTGCCGTCGACGAAAGGCCAGGGCGCGATCGACCCGTTCGCGCGACGCAGGCGCAGGCATGCGTGCTGCCGAAGATCGTCGATGCGCTGTGGCCGCTTCCGCCCGCGCATATAGTCGGGGCTGCCGACGACCATGAACGGGAACGGTTGCGTCAGCCGCACGGCGATCATATCCGGCGCAATCAGCTGGCCAAGTCGAATGCCGGCATCGAAGCCGCCGGCGGCAAGATCGACCATCTCCTCGCTTGCGGCGATCTCCACCTCGATCTCGGGATAGGCCTGGCAGAAGGCGGCGATCACCGGCTCGAGGATCAGCGGAACGACCGAGCGGGGAACGGCGAGGCGCAACAACCCGGCCGGTCGCTGTCCGAGATCACGCGCGGCCTCGCTGGCCGCGACGAGCTCCTCGAAGGCGGGTTTTGCGCGCGACAGGAATCGTTCGCCGGCTTCGGTCAGTCCGACACTTCGCGTTGTGCGGGCGAACAGCGCGGCTCCAATGCGCGCCTCGAGCGTACGCACGGCCTGGCTGATTGCCGACGGGGTCACCCCGAGCTCGGCGGCCGCGCGACGAAAATTGCGGTGCTGGGCAACGGCGAGGAATGCCTCCACACCGTCGAGCGCGCTCTGTCTGACTGTGAAGTTCTGCTTCATAGCCCGTTGACACTATCGCGGATAGTCGTTCGCCGGAAGCGGTCGTATGTCTGCGGAGAGATCGGATAGCTCAAAGGAGTCTGGCAGTGACCAATATCCTTGACGGCGTACGCGACCACTATCGCGCGACCGGCCTGACGGAGCGTTTGAAGACGGCGCTCTCGGTGCTGGGGCCGGAAGAACGGCGGCTCGACCCCCAACAACTGGCGGCCCTCGATCAGTTCCACACCCGCGGGTTCGCGGCGACGGCCGAACTCGCCAAGCTGGCTGAAATCGCCGCTGACATGTCGGTTCTCGATGTCGGCTCGGGCGTCGGCGGGCCCGCGCGCTTTCTCGCGGCGACGTATGGCTGCCGGGTGATCGGCGTCGATCTCAGCGAGCCGTTCGTCGATGCCGCGCGCTATCTGACCGAGCGCACGGGGCTGACCGGGCAGGTGTCGTTCGAGACCGCGAGCGTGGTGGAGCTTCCGTTTGACGATGGCCGTTTCGAGGTGGCGTTGCTCCAGCATGTGGCTATGAACATTCCGGACCGGGCAGGGCTCTATCGCGAGATCCGGCGCGTGCTGAAGACGGGCGGCAGGTTTGCGACTTTCGACGTCGTGTCGCACAGCGGCGAGCCGCACTATCCGGTTCCGTGGGCGCGGACACCGGCGACGAGTTTTCTGCTCTCAGCCGCCGCGACGCGCGAGGCCATCGAAGCGGCCGGTTTCCGCACGCTCGTCTGGCAAGACGATACCGAAGCCGCCAAGGCCTGGGTCGCACAGCTGCGCGCATCAGGCCCGCCGCCATCGCTCAATCTCGGCGTGGTGATGGGGCCGGCCTTCGCCGAGCTTTCCGCGAACCTCGGGCGAAATCTTTTGGAAGGCCGGCTCGGCGTCCTGACTGCGGTGTTCGAGGCCGCGCCTATCAGCGTGTGAAAGGAATCCAGATGTCACCGGCAACCGTCTTCCAGATCCATCTCGTTCTTGGCTACGTCCCGTGGCTGCTCTGGCTCCGTACCTATGGGTGGCCCTGGCTCAAGTCGATGGACCAGGTCGAGGCGCAACGCGCCATCGCCACCTTGCACAGCTTCCGCTTCTTCGGCCTCGTTTTTCTCGTTCCCGGCGTGGTCGGGCCCCAGCTGCCGACCGGCTTCGCGACCTTCGCGGCCTACGGCGACTTCGCAACCGGATTGCTGGCCATGCTGGCGCTTCTCACGGTGCGGGTCCGTCCGCTCTTCTGGCTGTTCGTCACTGCCTTCAATCTCTTGGGGGCAGGTGACATCATCATCGACTACTACCACGGCAATCAACTTGGCCTAGCGCCGCTGGCAGGGGAGTTGGGTGCCACCTACGCGATCCCGATCGTCTACGTGCCGTTGCTCATGATCACGCATGTGGCTGCGTTTTATTTGATGGTGCGCTCTGGCGAAGGGCAAACCGCGATGCAGGTCGATGTCGCATAGGGGCGTTGAAATGTCGCTAGGTGCGTCATGGTATGGCTGCATGGCAGCAGGCGGCAGCAGAGGCGTCGCACCAGCGCGGGGCGGTTCCAGCTCAGCAAGAAATTTCGCTAGGATGGATGGTGGTCCTGTCGGATCGAGCTCGGCCTGTTCGTCTTCATCCAGAGGCATCTGTATGGGAGACCAGAAAATGAATCCTTCCAACTATCGCTGGGTGATCGTCGCGGCCGGCGGCCTGCTCGGCTGCGTCGCGATCGGCGGCATGTTTTCGTTGCCGGTCTTCTTGCAGCCGATCGCGAAGGACACCGGATGGTCGGTGACTGGTGTATCCAGCGCGATGACGATCGGCTTTCTGGCGATGGCCTTCACCAGCATGGCCTGGGGCACACTGACCGACCGGTTCGGACCGCTGCCGGTGGTGCTGACCGGATCGATCGCGCTGACGCTGAGCCTGACGTTCGCGAGCCACGCGACCTCGCTGATCGCCTTCCAGTTCATCTTCGGGCTATTGGTCGGCGCGTCCTGCGCGGCGATTTTCGCGCCGATGATGGCGACCGTCACCGGCTGGTTCGACACCCATCGCAGCCTTGCGGTCTCGCTGGTCTCGGCCGGCATGGGCATGGCGCCGATGACAATGTCGCCGCTCGCGGCCTGGCTCGTCTCCAGCCACGACTGGCGCACCTCGATGCAACTCGTGGCGCTGGTGGTCGGCGCCATCATGATCCCCGTCTCGCTCCTGGTGCGCCGCCCCCCGGCACTTGCGAATCCGCAGGCCGCAGCGCCTGAAGTCGGTGCGCTGCAGTCGGAGATGTCGCTCGGCGAAGCGCTGCGCTCGCCGCAATTCCTCGTCCTGATCGTCACCAACTTCTTCTGCTGCGCGACGCATTCGGGTCCGATCATCCACACCGTCAGCTATGCCGTGAGTTGCGGCATCCCGCTGATCTCGGCGGTGACGATCTACAGCGTCGAGGGGTTTGCCGGCATGGGCGGCCGGATCGCCTTCGGTCTCATGGGAGATCGCTTCGGCGCCAAGCGCGTGCTGGTCTCGGGCCTGCTTGCGCAAGCCTTCGGTGCGCTCGCTTACGTCTTCGCGCACCAGCTGGCGACCTTCTACGCGGTCGCCGCCGTGTTCGGCTTCATCTATGCCGGCACCATGCCGCTCTACGCCTCGCTGGCGCGCGACAACTTCCCGCTGCGCATGATGGGCACAGTCATCGGCGGCACGGCGATGGCCGGCAGCCTCGGCATGGCGACGGGTCCGCTCGCCGGTGGCCTGATCTACGACGCGTTCTCGAGCTATGCCTGGCTCTATATCGGCTCCTGGCTGCTCGGCCTCTGCGCATTCCTGATGGCGATGACGTTCAGGCCGTTTGCGAGGCCGCAAGGTGAGGTCGCGCCCGCGACGGCGTGAGAGCCGTGGAGGAGGTGCGCTGCCTCTCCCGCTTGCGGGAGAGGCGAAGTGAGACCGGGCTACAACTGCGCCTCGATCGCGGCCTTGTCGATCACCGACCACACCTGCCAGATCTTGCCGTTGTGGAATTCGTAGAACACGTTCTCGCAGAACGAAACGCGCCTGCCGTTTACGTCGAGCCCGAGGAATCTCCCGACAGGCGTACAGTCGAATGTCAGCCGGCTCGCGATATGCGGCGGATCCGAGATCAGCAGCTCGACCTTGAAACGGAGGTCCGGAATCTCACGAAAATCCTTCGCCAGCATCGCGCGATAACCGGTAAGCCCGATCGGCTTCGCGTTGTGGGACACATCCTCGTGCACGAACTGTCCGAGCGCCTGCCAATCCTGCCGGTTAAGGCAGGCGATGTAGCTGCGGTAGACGTCGGCGAGGTCGGTCCTGGTCATGGCGATGCTCCTGCGGTCCTTACGATAACGCCGCAGGAGCCGAATTCGGCGTGGCGCTCAGAGGTGCTTTTCGAAGAACAGGTCGGGATAGGGATCGTCGTTGTAGCGCTCGATCGCGCTCCAGCCGGTCCTGCGGTAGAGCTGACCGGCTTCGGTCAGCGCGCTGTTGGTATCGAGCCGCAACACGGTGACGCCAAGCTCGCGCGCGGCGTTTTCGCTCGCATCCATCAGGCGCCGGCCGAGCCCCAGCCCGCGCGCGGAAGGCGCGACCCACAGCCGTTTGATTTCTGCGTAGCCATGGTCCGTTCCCTTCAGCCCGACGCAGCCGATCGGAAGCGTGTCCGACATCGCCACGATGAACGTGCCGCGCGGGCGGACCATGTCCTTGGCGTCAGGGTCGCGCGACCGCTTGACGTCGAACCCCTGTTTGAAACGGCGCGCGAGCTCGGCATAGTACTCGCCGAGGCAATAGCGCGCCTCGTCGCTGCGCGGGTTCATGTCAACAAGCTCGATGCGGCTCCGTCCAAGCGCGGAGCCGATCAAGTCCATGGCGGCGAGCAGCGCGTCGCGTTGCGAATGCTGCGCGAGGAGAGCTTCGGCTTGCGCGTTGGACAGCGCCTCATAGGCACTGAACTCGCGCCGTCCTGCGCGCGTCAGCCGGGCGACGCGGCGGCGCGCGTCGTCCTCATGCGGGCTCGTCTCGATCATCCCTTCGTCCTCGAGACTGCGGAGCAGGCGGCTCATCAGACCGGAATCGAGGCCGAGATAGTCGCGGATCTCGGCGACGTCCTCGCGCCCATGCCCGATCGCATTGAGCACACGCGCGGCGCCCAAGGGCCGGCCGCGCCCGAGGAAGGAGGTATCGAGCGCGCCGACTGCGGACGTGACGGCACGATTGAAACGGCGGATACGGGAAATGGGGTCGAGCATATATCTGACTTTAGTCAGATAACATGTTTCAGTCAATAGAGCGCTTCACTTCACCAGCGTCAGCAGCGGCTTGTCTTTCTCGACGATATAGGTTGCAAGCTCGCTCGCGGTGACGCTGCCGACGTTCTTCGCAGCATGGACGGTGCCGGCCGGGATGAAGAGCACGTCGCCCGCCTTCAGCATCACCGGCCCTTTGCCCGCGACATCATATTCGATCGCGCCCGCGAGCACGTAGATGATCTCTTCGCCGGGATGGGTGTGGTTTCCGAACGCCACGCCAGGCGCAAGATCGACGCGAACCTGGACGGCCTCGCGTCCGGGAACGCCGAGGTCGTGACGCTGCAAATCGGTTCGCGTGACGCCGGCTCCACCCTGCGCCGCTGCCGGCAGGGTGAGAAGGTTTCCGGCGAGCACGGCAGCGCTCGCCAGAACACGTACGGTTCTCAGGAGATGGTTGCTCATGGTTTGGCTCCTTTGTCGGCTTGACCGCACCGCGCGGACCCAGCCGATGCTGGTCCGCGTCGGAAGCGTGCGGTTCGATCCGTTCAGATGAGGGTGGTGGTTACGTCGATGTTGCCGTGGACTGCCTTGGAGTAGGGGCAGATGCCGTGCGCGGCCTCGATCAGTCCCTGCGCAACCGCGCGGTCGACGCCGGGCACGTTCACGTTCAACCGTGCGCGCAGGAAGAATGCGCTGCCGGCCTGGTTGAGATCGATCTCGGCGTCGACCTCGGGCTCGATCCCGCGGACGAACGGCAGGTGAGGGTGAGCCTCACGCCCGCGGGGCGAAAGCTGCTCGACAGGGATCTCGGCGAGTCCCTGGTTGCGGCCAGCGGTCTCGGCGACCAATTCCCGGTCGTGCAGAAGACGGTGAGCAGACTGCGCGACAATCTCCTGCGCAACACGCGAGGGTGAGGCTGGCAAGCCGTGAGCTGCACCGGACGGTGCGTCAAGTTGGCAGCGGCTGGCCTGCTTGCTCCTTGACGATGTAGTCGGCGTACCAGTCCGGCCAATTTTCATCGTGCTTGCCGCCGGTTCGCTTCTCGTGCTCGCCATGGGCTGTGGCTGCGCGCCGCAGCGCGCTCGAGAGTTCGGCTGTCGAATTGAAAGTGGTGTCGGCCTCGACGCGGCCCGGCAATCGCGTTGTGATCTCCTGGAGCAGCCAGCCATTGCCGTCGGGATCGCGGAACGAGGCGAACGAGCGATAGCTGCCGCGTGCGGGATCCGGGCCGCTGACGCGGCGCGAACCGGAGATGTAGGGCTCGTCCGGGCCGCTATGCGTATCGCCGCTGCCGTGAAAGACCTCGCCCACCTCGATGCCGCGGGCAACGAGCGCGTCGCGGGCGGCCTCGATGTCGGAGACGATCAGGTACAGGCCCTGTGCGGAGCCGGGCTTGGCCGGGGTGACGTTTCTGCCGAAGATGACCGAGGCGTTCGAGCCCGGCGGGGTGAACTGGATCACGCGCCAGTCGTTGCCGGAGGTGAAGTCGGCATCGAGCCGCCAGCCGAGTTTTGCGTAAAACGCCTTGGCGCGATCGACGTCGGATACCGGCACGACGACGATCTCGAGTCTGAAATCGACGCTGCGCAGTTTCGGGGTGCCGGCAGCCTTGCTGTTCTCCGCGGTGGCCATGGTTTCCTCCCTCGATGTCCGTAGAGCGGCGCCCGGATCGTGCGCGCCAAATGTGACGGTTTCCGCGATCCGGCGGCCTGACCCTGTCCGCCTTCTCACAATATGAATCGCCGCATTGATGAGCGCTCACGAATTCGTGCGTTGCAGTTTCACTCTCAAAACATATCTTACGATATATCTAAAATAGGAGACGTAAGATATGTTTCGAGACAATCGACACGACAGAGACGACCGGGAATTTCGCTTCGCATTCGCCATGGGCCGCCATGGCGGGCGGCATCGCTTCGGCCGCGGCGGCCATGGCTTCTTCGGCCGTGGCGGTGGCGCCGACTTTCCAGGCGCGCGGCGGCTTTCGTCGCAGGACCTCCAGCTCGTCATCCTCGCGTTGCTCGCCGACCAGCCGGCGCACGGCTACGAGCTGATCAAGACCATCGAGGAGCGCTCGGACGGCTTCTACAGCCCGAGCCCCGGCGTGATCTATCCGGCGCTGACCTATCTTGAAGAGGTCGGGCACGCCAGCGTCGAGCAGGATGCCGGCCGCAAGCGCTACAGCGTCACCGCGCAGGGCCAGGCCCATCTCGCCGAGCATCGCGCCACCGCGGATGCGATCCTTCAGGCGCTATCGCGGATCGGGCGCCGCATGGACGAGGTGCGCGAGGCCTTTGCCGGCGTCAGCGATCTCGATGGCGATGCCGCCGACGAGATGCAGCGCGCCCGCCATGGCCTGAAGCGCGCGCTGCGCGCCAAGCACGGCTGTGACGCCGATGAGGCGCGGCGCATCGCCAAAATCCTCGACCGCGCGGCGGCCGAGATTCTGCGGAGCTGAAGGGAATACGATCATGTCGCAAGAGCAACCGCACAGCCCGATCCAGGATGCGCGTGTCAACGCCGTGATCGAGCGAATGCAGGCCGCGCGGCGCCGTCCGCCGGGCGGCGGACCGCGCGGCGGATTCAGCAGCCGCGATCCGCATGCCTATGCCGAGCAGGGCTTTTCCATTCATCCCGAGCAGGGCGAGCTGATTTACATGTTGTGCCGAAGCCTGCGCGCGACGCGCGTTGCCGAGTTCGCAACCTCGGTCGGCATGTCGACGCTCTATTTCGCGGCCGCGATGCGCGACAATGGCGGCGGCACCGTGATCGGCTCGGAGATCGTGCCGGCCAAGGTCGAGACCGCCCGACGCAATCTCGACGACGCTGGACTTGCCGCCTACGCCGAGATCCGCGAAGGCGACGCGCGCAAGACGCTGCGCGATCTCGGCGGTCCCGTCGATTTCATCCTGATCGACGGCTGGCCGGGCGGGGAGGGGCCTTCACTGGCGCGCCAGGTGATCGAGATCGTCGCGCCGCAACTGCGCGTCGGCGGCTACGTCATGAACGACAATGCCGAGCCAGATTTCCTGGACTTCGTGCGCGATCCCAAAAGCGGCTTCGTCTCGATGACACTGCCGCTCAAGGGCGGGACGGAGCTCAGCCTGAAGGTCGCGTGACGCTGCGAGACCAAGCCCGTCCAGCAGGGTGGGTTGGCTAACTAACTTGCCTACGGTCCCAGCCGCAATTCCTTGCGTGCCTTGCGCGTCAGCTTTGCAACCACGAGCGCATGCGCCTGGTCGAGATAGGCGGCGAGCTCGGAGTCTGGCAGGGCTTCGTTGTCGACGAGCTGCACCCATTTGGCCCGCGCGAGATAGGGCGCAGGCCGCGCAACGCCATGCTCGATCAGCATCGCGTAAGCCATGTTCGACGTCTTGAACATGAAGCCGCCGCCGGAGCGCTCGACGAAGCCGCGCGCGAGCGCAAACATCTTGCCGCCGACCTTGAACACGGAGGTGCCTTCCCACTGCACCACCTTGGTTGCGGCGGGCAGTCGCAGGCAATGGGCTTCGAAGCGTTTGGGGGTCATGTCAGGGCAAAAGCGAAAGGGATGGGGCAAGATCATTGGCCGAGTGCGCGAAGCCCGACAAGCCGAAACTTCCGTGCGTCTTCACAGTTTTGCCCGAGGCGCACATTACCTGCGGCTTCTCACGAATCCTGAGTGCCTCGCGGAGTTCCCATGCACACGCTGTCAGCCGACCGGCCGGCCACCCGGCTCGCGACACGCCTGTCCTTTCTCGTCGCGGGGTTTGGCATCGCCTGCTGGGCGCCGCTGGTGCCGTTCGCCAAGGAGCGGCTTGCAGTCGACGACGGCATTCTCGGCCTGCTGCTGCTCTGCCTCGGCATCGGCTCGGTTGCCGCGATGCTGCTGACGGGTGCCTTGAGCGCGCGCTACGGCAGCAAGCCGATCAT
Organism: Bradyrhizobium sp. CB82; assembly: GCF_029714405.1. NCBI lineage: Bacteria > Pseudomonadati > Pseudomonadota > Alphaproteobacteria > Hyphomicrobiales > Nitrobacteraceae > Bradyrhizobium > Bradyrhizobium sp. CB82. Next base: position 4,321,556 of record NZ_CP121650.1, read on the forward strand.
TCTCGTCGGCGGCTTTGGCCTCGCCGCGATCCTGCCGTGGCTCGTCGTCGCAAGCACGCCGGCCGCACTCGGCCTGGTCCTGTTCGGCTTCGGCGCCGCGCTCGGCTCGATCGACGTCGCCATGAATATTCATGCGGTTGAGGTGGAGCGCGCCGCAACGCGTCCGCTGATGTCCGGCTTCCACGCCTTGTTCAGCATCGGCGGATTTGCCGGATCGAGCCTGATGACGCTGCTGCTGTCGGTTCACCTCGGCCCGCTCGCAAGCACGCTGATCGCCTCGGCTCTGATGCTGGCCGCGATGATCATGGCCTGGCCGCTCCTGCTGCGTAGCGCACAGGCGCAGAATGGACCGCTGTTCGTCCTGCCACACGGCATCGTGCTCCTGCTTGCGGCGCTGGCCGCCATCACCTTCCTCGTCGAAGGCGCCATGCTCGATTGGGGCGCGCTGCTCATCGTCGGCGCCGGGCTCGCGCCGGAGACGCAAGGCGGGCTCGGCTACATGCTGTTCTCGATCGCGATGACCGCAGGCCGGCTCGGCGGCGATGCCGTGGTGGCGCGGGTCGGAGATCGAGCCACGTTGATCGTCGGCAGCCTGCTGGCGATTGCCGGCTTCGTTGTTCTGCTGGTCGCGCCACTCGCCATTGTCGCCATGGCCGGGTTCGTTCTCATCGGCCTTGGCGCTTCGAACCTGGTGCCGGTGCTGTTTCGTCGCGCGGGCTCGCAACAAGCCATGCCCACAGGCCTTGCCGTCGCTGCAATCACCACCGCGGGTTATGCCGGCGTTCTGGTTGGCCCTGCCGGCGTCGGTTTCGTGGCCCGGATCGCGAGCCTGCCGCTGGCGTTTGCCATGCTCGGAGCGCTCTTGTGCCTCGTCACGCTATCGGCGGGTATCGTGACGTCGGGCGACCGCTCTAGCGGACACGCCGCCTAAGCTGGCGCGCCGCATTGTGAGTTGAGTTGTCATCACGGGCGGCTACCATGCCGTTCAAGTTTTCCGGCGGAATGCCGGAGACCACGTTGAGGGGAGGCGACATGAGCGGCCAGGCACGGGCGGTGAAGGGATCGGATCTGTTTGTCACGGCGCTTGAGAATGAAGGCGTTGACCGCATCTTCGGCGTCCCCGGCGAGGAAAATCTCGACCTGGTCGAGTCCCTGCGCAACTCCAAGATCGAGTTGATCCTGACGCGCCACGAACAGGCCGCTGCCTTCATGGCCGCAACCCATGGCCGGCTGACGGGCAAGCCCGGCGTCTGTCTCTCCACGCTCGGGCCGGGCGCGCTCAACCTGTCGACGGGCGCCGCCTATGCGCATCTCGGCGCGATGCCGATGATCATGATCACCGGCCAGAAGGCGATCATGAGCAGCCGGCAGGCGCGCTTTCAGATCGTCGATGTCGTTGCGAGCATGAAGCCGCTCACGAAACTGGCGCGGCAGATCGTCAGTGCGTCCAGCATTCCAACCGTGGTCCGCGATGCCTTCCGCGTCGCGATGGAGGAGCGTCCGGGGCCGGTGCATCTCGAATTGCCCGAGGACGTCGCGGGCGAGGAGGTCGCGTCCGTGCCGGTGGTCCCGGTGCATCCGATCGAGATTCCCGTCGCCCATCGCGCCGCGCTCGACCGCGCCGCAGAGATGATCCTGGCGGCGAAACACCCGCTTGTCATGATGGGCGCGGCGACCAGCCGGCCGCGGTCGACCCACGGCATTGCGAACTTCGTGCGCAGGACGCAGGTTCCGTTCTTCACCACGCAGATGGGCAAGGGCACCGTTCCCGGCGGCACCAATCTCTATATGGGCACGGCAGCATTGTCCGAGCGTGACTATGTCCACGAAGCCATCGACGCCGCTGACCTGATCATCGCAATCGGCCACGACGCGATCGAGAAGCCGCCCTTCATCATGGGGCCGTCGGGACCGAAGGTGATCCACGTCAGCTACACGCCGGCGAGCGTCGAGCAGGTCTATTTCCCCGATGCGGAGGTCGTCGGCGACGTCGGGCCGAGTCTCGAATTGCTGGCCGACCGCCTGGAAGGCCGGCTGCCGGATGCCGGCGCGCTGCTGCCCTTGCGCGAGCAGATTCTTGAGCATATCGCCGATCGCGCGACTGAATCGCGCTGGCCGCCGACGCCGCAGAGAATCGTGCACGACATCCGGCAGGTGATGCCGGAGAACGGCATCGTCGCGCTCGACAACGGCATGTACAAGATCTGGTTCGCACGCAACTACCGCACCAGGGTCGCCAACACGCTGCTGCTCGACAATGCGCTGGCGACGATGGGCGCCGGCCTGCCGTCGGCGATGATGGCCGCGATGCTGTATCCCGAGCGCCGCGTGCTGGCAGTCGCCGGCGACGGCGGCTTCATGATGAACAGCCAGGAGATGGAGACCGCCGTCCGGCTCAAGCTCAACCTCGTCGTGCTGATCCTTCAGGACAACGCCTACGGCATGATCCGGTGGAAGCAGGCGGTCGATCACTTTGCCGATTTTGGCCTGACGTTCGGCAATCCCGACTTCGCCCTGTACGCGAAATCCTATGGCGCCAAGGGCCATCGTATCGAGACGATCGACGGTTTCGTGCCGACGCTCGATGCGGCCTTCAGGGAGGGCGGCGTGCACCTGATCTCGATCCCGATCGACTATTCGGAGAACGTGCGAGTGCTGGTCGATGAGCTCAGGGCCCGCGACAAGCACGGCGGTAAGCCGTAGTTTTCACGAGGGGTCCGGCGGGTGCTCCCTTACGGCACCGTGACCGTCAATGCAGTCAAAGGTGGCCTGGAAATTCCGGCCGAGCAGGGCAGTCGCCAATGCGGCCGTGATCTAAGTCTCGATAAGGAATAGAGCCCGTGTCCGATTCCGATTTGGCGCTGCTGGACCGGCCGATCTGGAGCGCACTGACGATACGACAGCGAGATCTGGCACAAGGCGGTGCGCGGGCGCTGCGTTATCCCTCGGCGATCGGGCCCTTCGCCGACATGGTCGATCTGTCGCCAGCAAGCTATGCGGAGCTCGGCGAGTTGATGTCGCCGTCCGAATATGTCGTGCTGTTCACGCATGACGCGGTGGCCGCGCCGGCGGGATTCAAGGCGCTGCTCGCCGAGACGGGCGAGCAGATGATCGGCACACCCACCGTGAGCCCGCTCCATGATGCCGAGATCGTGACGCTCGGCGTCGATGACGTTCCGGCGATGGTGGCGTTGACGGCGTTGACCAAGCCGGGTCCGTTCAGCAAACGGACCCACGAGCTCGGAACCTTTCTCGGCATTCGCGTCGGTGGCGAGCTGGTCGCGATGGCCGGCGAACGGATGAAGCCCGGCAATTTCACGGAGATGACGGCGATCTGCGTGCATCCCGATCACCGCGGACACGGCTATGCCCAGGCGCTGCTTGGAGCGATAGGGCGCCACATTGTTGCGCGCGGCGAAACTCCCTTCCTGCACGTGTTTTCGAACAACGCGTCTGCGATCGCACTCTACCAGCGACAGGGGATGAGCATCCGCCGCCGCCTGCATGTCACCGTGCTCCAGAAGGAGTGATGAGGCCGGTGGCGCCTGCGACCGGGCCCTTGCCTCCTTGCCTTGCGCTCAGGTCTTGTAGTCGACGAGCAGCGAGCTCGACCCGGACGAGGACGAGGCGCCGCCACAGGAGCTGTAGGAGGTCGACTGGCTGGTGGCATTCTGCAGCAGCGCGATCAGCTCCTTGCCGGGACGTTTGCAGCGCTCTTCGTTGTATTGCTCGATCGTGGGTGAACACGCCGCGAAACAAAAAAGGCGCCGCGGTCGGCGCGGCCGTGACCTCGCGCGGGCGGGACTTCCCCGCGGCCGATTTGTCGTTATATCGGTGTCGACCAATTCAGGGAGGCACGAGCTTATGGACGCCAGGACGCGTGATTTTTCCGCCGCACGGACTGCGATGCAGCGTTACGTCGACCAGGAGATCGTCGCCGGAGTGTCCTGGGCGGTGCTGCGCGGGCGGGAGGTCGTCGACCAGCAATGCGTAGGGTTGGCCGATCGTGAGACGAATGTCGCGCTCAGGCCCGACCACATCTTCCGCGCGTTTTCCAACACCAAGATCGTCGTCACCTGCGCGATCATGCTTTTGGTCGAGGATGGTCGCATCGGTCTTGACGACGCAATCGAGAAATTCCTGCCGCAGCTGAGCAATCGCAAGGTGCTGAAGCAGGGCGCGACGAGCCTTGCCGATGTCGAGCCGGCGCAGGGCCCGATCACGATCCGTCAATTGCTCACGCACACCTCCGGTCTCAGCTACGGCATCTTCGATCCCGGTACCGTGCTGTTCAAGGCTTACAATGAAGCGAAGGTGCTCAATCCGCTCACGACGCTCGCCGATATGATCGACAAGCTCGCCGATCTGCCGCTGTCCTATCACCCCGGCACGAGCTGGGAATATTCGGTTGCGACCGACGTGCTCGGCCGCGTCGTGGAGGTCGCGTCCGGCAAGGCGCTCGATGTTTTCATCAAGACGCGCATCTTCGATCCGCTCGGCATGGTCGACACCGGCTTTTCCGTACCGGCAGCCGAGCAGGGCAGGCTGGTCGCTTACTATCGTGGCGCCGACGTGCTCGATCCAATGAAGCCGGGCCTGTGGCGGATCGACGATCAGCCCTATCCGCAAGCCTATCGGCGGCCATTCCCGCGGCTGTCGGGCGGCGGCGGCCTGGTCTCGACCCTGACGGACATGCTCGCCTTGGTGCGGGCGCTGTTGCCGGGATCGGGCGAGCTCTTGAAGCCCGAGACGCTGCGGCAGATGATGACGAACCAGCTTGGCAGCGGCCAGACCATCCGTTTTGCAACCCTCGGGGCCATTCCTGGCAAGGGATTTGGGCTCGGCGGCGCCGTTACCTTTGCGCCGACGTCTTTTGACCCCCCAAACTCGACCGGCGAATTCCAATGGGGCGGCGTCGCCGGCACGCATTGGTGGATATGCCCCGCCGCCAACACGGCCGGTGTGCTGATGGCGCAGCGGGCGATGGGGTTCTGGAATCCGTTCTTCTTCGAATTCAAGCGGCTCGCCTACGCAGCGTTGGGGACAGGCTGACGCGCTCCGCGAAGATCGCTGGAAGCGAATAACGAAGTGGGAGGCAATGCCTCCCACTTGCCGTTGACATCAGTCCTTCCAAGGATCGAACTCGCCTTCGCCGGCCATGGCGACGGCGAAGGGCCGCAGCGTGTGCAGCACCTTGACGGTGCCGGCATGCTGCGCGAGCACCTCGGGCAGGCGCCGATAGGCCATCGGGCTTTCGTCGAGGTCGGCACCGATCAGGATGACGCCGCGCTCGTTCAGCCAGCGGTCCATCTCGACGCGAGTGAAGCGCCGCTTCGCCTCCTTGCGTCCGAACAGGCGGCCGGCGCCGTGCACGGTCGAATAGAGCGAAGCCTTCGCCTCGGGACTGTCGACGCCTTCGAGGATCACGGCGTCGTCGCCCATGGAGCCGCCGACGAATCCCTTCTGGCCGGGGAAAGCCGGCGTCGCGCCCTTGCGCACCACCCACAAATCCCGGCCGCCATGCGTCTCGCGCCAGGCATAGTTGTGGTGGTTGTGGATGCGCTCGGTGACGCTGCCGCCGATGATCTGGCGGATGCGCTCCACGACCCACTCGCGGCCCGCATTGGCGTAACGCCCGGCGAGCTGCATCGCCGCAATGTAGCGGCGGCAGAGTTCGGAGTCCTCGTCGACGACGGCGGGCGGGACGTTCATCCCGTCCTTGCCGCCGGCGGCCTTCAGGTAACGCGTCGCCGAGGTATGTCCGAGACCGCGGCTGCCGAAATGGACGCCGATCCAGACAAAACCGTCCTCGTCGCGCATCAGATCGACATAGTGGTTGCCGGATCCGACGGTTCCGAGTTGGGCGACCGCCTTCTGCCGATAAGCTTCCATGTCGCTCTCGCGCCACGCATCGCCGTCGTCGAACAGCTCGTGCTCGGCGCGCTCGGCGTTGGCCCGGCCGACCCCGAAGGAGATCGTTCTCGTGAGATCGCGGATGATCGTGGGTACGATCGCCGAGATGTCGTCGAAGCGCGTATCGAGACGCACGGCCATGTTGCCGCAGCCGATGTCGAAGCCGACGCCGGAGATGCTGATCTGTTTCTCATAGGCGATGACCCCGCCGACCGGCTGGGCGTAGCCGAGATGGCCGTCCGCGCAGATTGCGCCGGACACGACGTTGCCGACCGCCATGCAGTTGCGCATCTGCGCGACGATCGCCGCATCGTGGTCGCCGATGATCTTCAGCGGCGCATTCTTGAAGCACTCATCTTGCGGGCGGAGATTCGCGATCTCGCGTGCGAGCTCACTGGTCGCGCGGGCCAGTTGTTCTTTCCGCGCCGCATCTCGATAGAGACACCAGGCAGGCTGGCCGCGTCCCTCGCCGACGCGCGAATCCGGGTCGACGCCGGCGGCGAGGCAAAGTTCGCGGGCACGTTCCTGGTAGGGATCGGGTCGTCGCATGATCTTGCTCCTACTTCATTCCGCGCGTGCCGTATCTGGCTCCCGCAGGCTAGCTCGAGTTGTTCGGAGCCGCCGGAACTCCGCCAAAAATAAATTAAACCGATCGGTTGACAATTGATCCCAGGGTTCTATGTTTAACCACATGGTTGAACAATTCGCGCATCTCGACGCCGTTTTCCACGCCCTCGCGGATCCAACGCGGCGGGCAATGCTTGGCCATCTGGCGGAACGGGAGCTGACGATCGGGGAGCTTGCGACACCGTTCAGCATGAGTTTCGCGGGCGCCTCGAAGCACGTTCGTGTGCTGGAGAATGCCGGCCTCGTCACACGCACGATCCGCGGCCGTACCCATCTGTGTCGGCTGCAAGCCGCACGGCTCGCGGAAGCCGATGCATGGCTGCGACGCTACGAACGCTTCTGGAATGACAGGCTCGACTCGTTGGAGGCCTTGCTGCGCGCCGAAGACGAGGCAAAGGCAAAAAAGAAGTGAGGAGAAGAACGATGGATGCAAAGACCAAGCCCGATGCCTATGGTGAACTGATCGAACCGACGACGCTGAAGCTTCAGCGCCTGCTGCCCGGACCGATCGAGCGTGTCTGGGCGTACCTCACCGACAGCGACCTTCGCCGCAAATGGCTGGCGGCGGGCGTGATGGAGACCAGCGTCGGTGCACCCTTCGAGTTCGTCTGGCGCAACGATGAACTCAACGATCCCCCGAGCAGGCGCCCGGCCGGCTTTCCCGAAGAGCATCGGATGCAGAGCCGGATCACCGAGTGCGATCCGCCACGAAAGCTATCGATTGCCTGGAGCAACAGCGGCGACGTGACCTTCGAACTGGAGCCGAAGGGAAAGGGCGTGGTGCTCACCGTGATCCATCGTCGTCTGCCCGACCGCTCGACCATGCTCAAGGTCGGCGCCGGCTGGCACATGCATCTCGACATTCTGGTCGCGCGCATCTCTGGCGAGGAGCCGGCGCCGTTCTGGGATGGCTGGGCTCGGCTTCAGCAGGACTACGACCGGCGGCTGCCGGCCTGACGTAACGCACCCACAACCAACAGGAGGTTAGCCATGCAGATTCATGTCGTTTCGGCGCAGGAGTGGGAAGCTGCGCGTCAGCAGTTGCTCGTCAAGGAGAAGGCGTCAACCCGAGCCCGTGACGCACTGGCCGCTGAGCGGCGACGGATGCCATGGCTCGCGGTGGAGAAGAGTTACGCGTTCGATGGGCCCGAGGGCAAAGCGAGCTTGTTCGACTTGTTCGCGGGCCGCCGTCAGCTCATCGTTTACCGCGCGTTTTTCGAGCCGGGCGTGTTTGGCTGGCCCGACCACGCCTGCCGCGGCTGCTCCATGGTGGCCGACCAGGTTGCCCATCTCGCTCATCTGAACGCGCGTGATACCACGCTCGTGCTTGTCTCGCGTGCGCCGCAGGCGGACATCGCACGCCTCAAGGCACGGATGGGATGGGAGATGCCCTGGTACACGATCACGGATAGCTTCGACGCCGACTTCGGCGTGGGGGAATGGCACGGCACCAACGTGTTCTTCCGCGACGGCAGCAAACTCTACCGTACCTATTTCATCAACAACCGTGGCGACGAGCAGATGGGGGGTACCTGGAACTACCTCGACATCACACCGCTCGGCCGGCAGGAGGTGTGGGAAGACTCGCCCGAGGGCTATCCCCAGACGCCGACCTACAAGTGGTGGAACTGGCATGACAACTACGAGGCAGGTGCGGCGCCCGACAAGAGATGGGTCGAGGTGTCGGACGCCGGAGAAGCGGCGTTCCGGAAACAGCAGGCGAGCGCAAAGTCGTGAGCCAGACCGCGGCGATCGGCGCGGCCAACCGGCTGCGCCTCGCAGCCGCGCCGACGTTCGCGATCATGGCGCTGCTGACGGCCATTCTTGGCGGCGGATCTCCGGATGCGTTGTGTTCGACCGCGGGGGCGTCGCCGTTCGGCGGAATGGTCACAATGTACCTACTGATGAGCGCCTTCCATTTGGCGCCTTGGCTGAAGTTGATCGGGAGCCGCCGGGCTGTCTCGCGTGGGTGAAGGCCCGGAGCAAGACCGTAAGACCGAGTGACCCGGGCGCGGGAGGCCATGCAGCAGACGGAATAGGGGATGCCAAGCTATCTCGGCCTCGACGGCTTTCGGTCTGGCTGGGTTGCGGCCTGGATCGATTGGCGCGGCGATCATGGGTTTGACTATGCACCGGGCCTCGCGCGCTTGCTCGCGATGCCGCATAAGCGCGCGATGGTCGACATGCCCATCGGATTGAAGATGACGGGCTATCGGGTCTGCGATCTTCGTGCCCGCGAGCTGGTCGGCGCTACCGTCTTCCTCGGCGCGCGTCGCGATCTCTGGACGTTTGCGGACATGGCCGCCGCGAACCGGCACTACTGGCAGCAGGGCGACAAAGGCGTGTCGTGCCAGCTCTGGAACATCAGGGACAAGATCAGAGAGCTCGACGTTGTCATGACACCGGATCGCCAGAAGACGATCGGCGAAGCGCATCCGGAATTGATCTTCTGGAATCTCGCCGGCAGCCGAAAGCTGGACCGAAAGGCGTCGGCGACCGGGCGCGAACAGCGCATCCGGCTGCTGGAGAGGTGCGGCTTTGTCAAGCTCCGGAAATGGCTCACGCAGCGCCACGGCACCGGCATCGGTCGCGACGACCTGATCGACGCCTGTGCCTGCGCGATCGCTGCGCGCGACAGCATCAGATGCCTCGATGGCGAAGATCCTGATCCGCGCGGGTTGCGGATGGAGATCAACTATTGAGAGCGATCAGCTGCCCCGATCGCTTCCGCCTGTGCGGTGCGGCCTCGTTGCGCACGGCGCTGCTTGAGATGCTGGCGAAGTTGATCTTCCTGATGTTCTAACCTCGCCGCTCTGGCTTCATACTCGTCGGCCATCGTCCGCAGCCGTCGCGAGGCTTCGTTATGGGCAAGGTCTTCCGCGACCCGGCGACAACGCTCGGCGTGATCGAGCAAGGCGCGCTTCTCGATGTTCATCTCCTGACAACGCGGGCGTGGCTCAATGGTCCCTCGCCCTGGTTTTGAAAGAGCGCCCGTGTGGCGTTCCGAGTGGGAAAGAGTGGCATTGTTTTCGCGGGAGCAAGGAACCCGGCTAACGAGCCGACGTTGAGAGATCAAGTTTTGCTGAGGGGACGAATGCAATGAACGATGTCAGCCAATTGGCGACCGCGATGCTGGCGATCGCCTTTACGGCGATGTTGCTGGTCACGGGCCAATGGTTCATGGAGTATCGGTTGCAACATGAACCGATGGCGCCGATCGCGGCGATGATGACATTGCCGCCATAATGCGTCGGGCCGTCCCCCACCGAACCTTGTCGTCGTGACCGGAACGTGCAGGCGGCACGGCCTGTGATCTTGCGTTGTTCCGCTCCTCGCCTAGATTAGATGCGCCCACCACATGCATCTAAGGTCCTGATGTCCGATCTCTCAGCTTTCGCCATCACCAAGCGCTGGCCCGCCAAAAATCCCGAGCTCCTTCAACTCTACTCCCTGCCGACGCCGAACGGCGTCAAGGTCTCGATCATGCTGGAGGAGATCGGCCTGCCTTACGAGGTCCATCTCGTCGACTTCGGCAAGGATGACCAGAAGACGGTGGAATTCCTGTCGCTCAATCCGAACGGCAAGATTCCCGCGATCCTCGATCCCAACGGCCCCGGTGGCAGGCCGCTGCCGCTGTTCGAATCCGGCGCGATCCTGCAATACCTCGCCGAGAAGACCGGCAAGCTCCTGTCGCACGACGCGGCACGCCGCTATCAGACCATCCAGTGGGTGCACTTCCAGATGGGCGGAATCGGGCCGATGTTCGGCCAGGTCGGCTTCTTCCACAAGTTCGCCGGTAAGGAATTCGAGGACAAGCGGCCGCTCGAGCGCTACGTGGACGAGTCCAAGCGCCTGCTCGGCGTCATGGAGACGCATCTTGCCGGCCGACAATGGGTGATGGAGGACGAGTACACCATTGCCGACATCTCCATGCTCGGCTGGGTCCGCAATCTCATCGGATTCTATGGCGCGCGCGATCTGGTCGAGTTCAACAAGTTCAAGGCGGTCGGCGCCTGGCTTGAGCGTGGCCTGGCGCGACCGGCAGTGCAGCGCGGACTGAATATTCCGAAACGGCCGTGAGGCGGAAGGGTGGTGCTAGAACAGCCGGCCGCCGTTCGGCGCGGGTTTGCCCGGCTGCACTAGCACGACCTTGCCCTCGGCGTCGGGGAAACCGAGCGTCAACACCTCGGAAACGACCGGCCCGATCTGGCGCGGGGGGAAATTGACGACGGCCGCGACCTGCTGTCCTACCAGCGTTTCCAGCGGATGGTTTTCGGTGATCTGCGCCGAGCTCTTGCGCACGCCGATCACGGGGCCGAAGTCGATCCACAACCGCCACGCCGGCTTGCGCGCTTCGGGGAACGGCTTTGCGTCGATGATGGTGCCGACGCGGATGTCGACCTTCAGAAACGTGTCGAAGTCGATGGTCGGTGCCGCGGCGGCAGTGGAATCGTGGTTGACGTGCATGGTGCAATCCGTGTGGTGAACTCAGGTAGCGAATATTGTGGGGCGCGCGGTAGTTTCGTACAACGCCGGCCATCGTCACGACGACCCATGCACGAGGAACGGCCTTGCCCATCATCATCTATGGCATCAAGAACTGCGACACCATGAAGAAGGCGCGCGCCTGGCTCGATGCCAACGGTGTGGCCTATGATTTCCACGACTACAAGGCCGCGGGCGTCGAGAAGGAAAAGCTCAAGGCGTGGAGTGACAAGGTCGGCTGGGAGACGCTGCTCAACCGTGCCGGCACCACGTTCAAGAAGCTTCCCGAGGCCGACAGGGAGGGCCTCAACGAGAAGAAGGCGCTCGCCTTGATGCTGGCGCAACCCTCGATGATCAAGCGGCCCGTGCTCGAGATGGGCAGCAAGCTCCTGGTCGGATTCAAGCCGGAAATCTACGCCAAGGACGTCGGCGCCAGAAAGCGCTGAAGGCTGGCCAAGGCTAGTTCAGGCTCGATGATCTCGGCGGTCACGCCGAGTGCGGCCGGGTCGGCGAACTTAATCATCTCGGTGGCTATAATGCGGCCGGGCGCGCGATGAACGAGATCGCGGTCGATCACCGCGCGCATTTTCGGGCGCGGCATCGCGTCATTTCCCGCGCTTCAGATTCTTGATCTCGAAGCCGCCGTCCTCGCTGATCGTCTTCACGGACGCAATGACATGGGTGATTTTGTCGTCGATCGCGAACGGCAGCAGCAGGCGCTCGTAAGCGACGGCGCGGCAGCCACGTGTTCAGGAGATCACGTTGCGTGATCGACTTGACGCCCGACGGAGTGGCGCTTTCGAAATCCAAAACAATATTCCGGCGAAATACACACCGCGGATGATCCACCGCGCGGGAAAATCTTCCATGAAGGGCTGGCCGAGCCTACGAAAGATCGTTAACGACGGCTTGATGAGCGATGGTTTGCGCGCGAGGTCATCGGGCAGTGCGACATCAATGCCTTCGACTAAGGGAGCATCTGTCCCCTGGTCGGCGGCTCCGTCTGCTCAGCTTTCCGCCTTGCCTAACCCCCGTCACCTCCGGCATATTCCGCCACCGGAGGCGGCATTCCAGGAAGGCTCCAAGGCTTCCGGAAAGCCGATAGCAATAAGCAAAGCTACGCGCGGCCAGCGCGTCGCGCGGGGAGGGGGAAATCTGTTTGGCCGATGAGTTCATTCTCGAAACGGAAGGGCTGACCAAGGAGTTCGCGGGATTCTTCGCCGTCCGCGATGTCGCCCTCAAGGTCCGCCGTGGGAGCATTCACGCGTTGATCGGTCCGAACGGGGCCGGGAAGACGACGTGCTTCAATCTCCTGACCAAGTTTCTCAAACCGTCTACCGGAAAAATCTTCTACAAGGGACAGGACATCACGGCCATGGCGCCGGCCGACGTCGCGCGCATGGGATTGGTGCGGTCATTTCAGATCTCGGCAGTGTTTCCGCATCTGACCGCGCTGGAGAACGTGCGGGTCGCGTTGCAGCGTCAGCACGGCAGCTCGTTCGACTTCTGGCGCTCCAAGTCGGTGCTCAATCGCTTCAACAATCGCGCACTGGAACTTCTGGACGATGTGGGCCTCAGCGAGTTCGCCAATACGCCAGCGGTCGAGATGCCCTATGGGCGCAAACGTGCACTCGAGATTGCAACGACGCTCGCGCTCGACCCGGAAATGATGCTCCTGGACGAGCCGATGGCCGGAATGGGCCACGAGGACATCGACAAGATCGCGGCCCTGATCAAGCGCATCTCGGCAAACTATACCATCCTGATGGTCGAGCATAATTTGAGCGTGGTCGCCAATCTCTCCGACATCATCACCGTCCTGACGCGCGGGCAGGTGCTGGCGCAAGGCCATTACACCGATCTCGCCAAGGACGAGCGTGTCAAGGAAGCCTATCTGGGAGCCGGTCATGCCTGACACCGCGATCGCCGAGGCACCGGCCAGGGCTGCAACGACGGGCGGCAACATCCTCCAGGTCCGCAACTTGGAGGCCTGGTACGGCGAGTCCCACATCCTGCATGGGATCAATTTCGACGTGAATGCGGGCGAGGTCGTCACCCTGCTCGGACGCAACGGCGCCGGCAAGACGACCACGCTGAAGTCGATCATGGGCATCATCGGCAGGCGTGCCGGCTCGATTCGTTTCAACAACCAGGAGATCATCCGCGCGACCTCTGACAGGATCGCGCGCATGGGGATTGCCTTCTGCCCCGAGGAGCGCGGTATCTTCGCAAGCCTGGACGTGCGGGAAAACCTGCTGCTGCCGCCGATCGTGCGGGCGGGGGGCCTCTCGCTCGACCAGATATTCGAGTTGTTTCCGAACCTGAAGGAACGCCTGAGCAGCCAGGGGACAAAACTCTCCGGCGGCGAGCAGCAGATGCTGGCGATTGCGCGCATCCTGCGCACCGGCGCGAGCTTCCTGATGCTGGACGAGCCGACGGAGGGTCTTGCACCGGTCATCATCCAGCAGATCGGCCACACCATCGCGCGGCTGAAGAAGGAGGGGTTTACCATCCTGCTGGTCGAGCAGAACTTCCGCTTCGCCTCGACCGTCGCCGATCGCTATTATGTCGTCGAGCACGGCAAGATCATTGACGGATTCTCCAATGCGGAGCTTGCCGCCAATATGGACAAGCTCCACGCCTATCTCGGCGTCTAGAACGACCAACGAGAAACTTCAAAAAAGGAAAGTTGCATGAAGACCAAGTCGATTGCGTCATTTCTGCTCGGCACCGCGCTGTCGCTCACCGCAGTGGGCGTGGCTTGCGCACAGGACAAGACCGTCAAGATCGGCGCGCTGTCCGATCAGTCCGGTCTCTACGCCGATCTCGGTGGCCCCGGCTCCACGCTGGCGGCGCAGATGGCGGTCGAAGATTCCGGCCTCGCCGCGAAAGGCTGGAAGATCGACATCATATCCGGCGATCACCAGAACAAGCCCGACATCGGCACCGCGATCGCGCGGCAATGGTTCGACGTCGACAAGGTCGACGTCATCGTCGACGTGCCGAATTCCGGCGTGGCGCTTGCCGTCAACAACGTCATCAAGGAGAAGAACGGCGTCTACATCAATTCGGGCGCCGCGACCTCCGATCTCACCAACGCGCAGTGCTCGCCCAACACCGTGCACTGGACCTACGACACCTACATGCTCGCCCACACCACTGGCCAAGCGCTGGTGAAGGCGGGCGGCGACACCTGGTTCTTCCTGACCGCCGACTACGCCTTCGGCGGGGCGCTCGAGCGCGACACCACGGCGGTGGTGCTGGCCAATGGCGGCAAGGTGGTTGGTGGGGTCAAGCATCCGCTCAACACGCCGGACTTCTCCTCCTTCCTGCTCCAGGCCCAGGCCTCCAGGGCCAAGGTCATCGGCCTTGCCAATGCTGGCGGCGACACGACCAACGCAATCAAGCAGGCGGCCGAGTTCGGAATCGCCAAGGGCAATCAGAAGCTCGCGGCGCTGCTTCTGTTCCTCACCGACGTCAAGGCGCTCGGACTCGAGACCGCGCAGGGCCTCAATTTCACCGAGACCTTCTACTGGGACATGAACGACCAGACCCGCGCATTCTCGAAGCGCTTTGCCGCGAAGATGAAGAACGGCGCGCCGCCGACCATGGTGCAGGCGGGCGTCTATGCGGGCCTGCGTCATTACTTCAAGGCGCTGGAAGCGCTCGGCGGCAATCCGCATGACGGCGTCAAGGTCGTCGAGAAGATGAAGTCGATGCCGACCGAGGACGATCTGTTCGGCAAGGGCGAGATCCAGCCGAATGGCCGCACCATCCACAACGCCTATCTGTTCGAGGTGAAGAAGCCCTCCGAATCCAAGGCGCCGTGGGACTTCTACAAGCTGGTCGGAACGGTGTCGGGCGATCAGGCCTTCACGCCGCTGGCCGAAAGCAAGTGTGCGCTGTTGAAGAAGTAGGAAGCAATAGCGGTTCGCCGGCCAACGCCGGCGAACCACGTGAGCAACGCCGAAGGGACTGGGTGCGGGATCGATGCAGGCTCTCTATGCACAGCTACTGGTGGGACTGATCAACGGCTCGTTCTACGCGCTGCTCAGTCTGGGGCTTGCCGTGATCTTCGGCATGCTGAACATCATCAATTTCGCCCACGGCGCGCTCTACATGATGGGCGCGTTTGTCGCGTATTTCCTGCTCAACAACGATTACCTCAGCATCGGCTACTGGCCGGCGTTGATCATCGCGCCGATCGTGGTCGGCATCTTCGGCATGATCCTGGAGCGGACCATGCTGCAATGGCTGACTGGGCTCGATCATCTCTATGGCCTG
This sequence comes from Bradyrhizobium sp. CB82, assembly GCF_029714405.1. Taxonomy (NCBI): domain Bacteria; kingdom Pseudomonadati; phylum Pseudomonadota; class Alphaproteobacteria; order Hyphomicrobiales; family Nitrobacteraceae; genus Bradyrhizobium; species Bradyrhizobium sp. CB82. Next base: position 4,336,865 of record NZ_CP121650.1, read on the forward strand.
TTGTTGACATTCGGTTTGGCCCTGATCATCCAGGGCGTGTTCCAGAATTATTTCGGCTCGTCCGGTCTGCCCTATGCCATTCCCGACCAGCTCAAGGGCGGCATGAATCTCGGCTTCATGTTCCTGCCCGTCTACCGCGGCTGGGTCGTCGTCTTCTCGCTGGTGGTGTGCCTTGCGACCTGGTTCCTGATCGAGAAGACCCAGCTCGGCGCCTACTTGCGCGCCGCGACCGAAAACCCGACGCTGGTGCGCGCGTTCGGCATCAACGTGCCGCGCATGATCACGCTGACCTACGGTCTCGGTGTCGGCCTTGCAGCACTCGCCGGCGTGCTCTCCGCGCCGATCAACCAGGTGCGGCCGCTGATGGGCGCCGACCTCATCATCGTGGTGTTCGCGGTGGTGGTGATCGGAGGCATGGGATCGATCATGGGTTCGATCATCACCGGCTTCGCGCTCGGGGTGATCGAAGGCCTGACCAAGTATTTTTACCCCGAGGCCTCCAACACCGTCGTGTTCGTGCTGATGGTGCTGGTGCTGCTCGTGAAGCCCACGGGTCTGACGGGAAGGGCGGCCTGATATGACAGCCTTGACAGACGATACCCTGCCCGTGACCGCGCGCGCGATGCGCGACGAGATGATCGTGTTCGTGTTCATGGCGCTGGCCCTGGCCGCCGTGCCATTTACCGGAATCTATCCGTTCTTCGTGATGCAGGCGCTGTGCTTCGCGCTGCTCGCCTGCGCCTTCAACCTGCTGATCGGCTATGGCGGTCTGTTGTCGTTCGGCCATGCGATGTTCCTCGGCACCGCCGGCTATTGCAGCGCGCATGCGCTGAAGGTGTGGGCACTGCCGCCGGAACTCGGTATCCTCGCCGGCGTTGCAGCGGCCGTCGTGCTTTCGATCGTGACCGGCTACATCTCGATCCGCCGCCAGGGCATCTACTTCTCGATGATCACGCTGGCGCTGTCGCAACTCCTTTATTTCATTTACTTGCAGGCGCCGTTCACGCATGGCGAAGACGGCATTCAGGGCATTCCGCAGGGCCATCTGTTCGGGATCGTCGATCTCTCCAAATCGACGGTGCTTTATTACGTCGTGCTGGTCGGTTTCCTCGCCGGCTTCCTCCTGATCTATCGCATCATCAACTCGCCATTCGGCGAGGTCTTGAAATCGATCCGCGAGAACGAGCAGCGCGCGATCTCGCTCGGCTATCGCACCGATCAGTACAAGCTGCTGGCCTTCATCCTCTCGGGCACGCTGGCGGGCTTTGCGGGCTCTCTGAAGGTGTTCGTGGCGCAGAACGCCTCGCTCACGGACGTGCACTGGTCGATGTCCGGTGAGGTCGTGCTGATGACGCTGGTCGGCGGTCTCGGCACCATTTTCGGGCCCGTGGTGGGCGCCTTCGTGATCATCGCCATGCAGCAGTACCTGGCGAGTTACGGCCAGTGGGTGACGGTGATTCAGGGCGCGATCTTCGTGATCTGCGTGCTCACCTTCCGCCGCGGCGTCGTCGGCGAAATCGCGCATTACCTTCGGAGATCTTTGTAAGCCTCTGATATATAAGTAATTTCCAAGATTCTTGAAAGCGGTGGATGAACTGCTTCGGGCGGCGTGAGGTGGCACGCGCGCGGCCTGAAAATGGTCTATGACAGTTGGGTGACAGTCCTCCCGGACCGGCCAATCTCAACCCGGCAGTTAATCCCATGATTCGTTGGTTTCGTGCCTTTCTCCCCAAGGAGGAACGGTTCTTCGATCTGTTCGACCGCCACGCCCAGACCGTGATCCAGGGCTCGATTGCGCTCCAGGGCATGCTGAACGGCGGCGAGGAGACGCCGGTCTATTGCCAACGCGTCAATCAGTTCGAGAACGACGCCGACAACATCACGCGCGAGGTGCTGACTGCGGTGCGCCGCACCTTCATCACCCCGTTCGACCGCGGCGACATCAAGAACCTGATCACCTCGATGGACGACGCCATCGATCAGATGCAGCAGACCGCCAAGGCAGTGATGCTATTCGAAGTCCGCGCCTTCGAGCCGCCGATGCGCGAGATCGGCGGGCTTCTGATCGAGTGCGCCAACCTTGTGGGCCGCGCGCTGCCGCTGCTTCAGCAGATCGGCAAGAACGTCGCCATGCTGACCGCGATCACCGAAGAGCTGACCAAACTGGAGGGGCGTGTCGACGATCTTCATGACATCGGGCTGAAGGAGTTGTTCCTGAAGCACCGCGATGGCAACGCGATGGATTTCATCGTGGGCGTCGAGATCTACGACCATCTCGAGAAAGTCGCGGACCGCTTCGACGACGTCGCGAACGAGATCAACAGCATCGTCATCGAGCAGGTCTAGCGCATGATCCGGAAGAGCGTGCAGCGGTTTTCCCCGACAAACGCGGAACGCGTTTGCGCGCAGATCATGCGCAAACTTTAAAGCAGGGGGCGCGTCGTGGATGCCGTGTTGGGTCTTCCCGTCCTGGTCGGACTGATCGCGGTCGCGCTGCTGTTCGATTTCCTGAACGGCCTGCACGATGCCGCCAATTCGATCGCAACCATCGTCTCGACCCGCGTGCTGCGGCCGCAATTCGCGGTGTTCTGGGCCGCGTTCTTCAATTTCATCGCCTTCATGGTGTTCGGCCTGCATGTCGCGCAGACCATCGGCACTGGAATCATCGATCCCACGATCGTCGACGCCCAGGTGATTTTTGCCGCCCTGGTCGGCGCCATCGTCTGGAACATCGTCACTTGGGCCCTTGGCATTCCCTCCTCATCGTCGCACGCGCTGATCGGCGGTCTCGTCGGCGGCGGCATGGCCAAGGCCGGGATCACGGCGGCGGTTTGGAGTGGCTTGTCGAAGACCGTCCTGGCGATCGTGCTCTCGCCACTGGTCGGCTTCCTGCTCGCAATGATGCTGGTTGCAGTCGTCTCCTGGGCCTCCGTGCGGTCGACGCCATTCGCCGTCGACCGCGCCTTCCGCATCCTGCAATTCGCCTCCGCCTCGCTCTATTCGCTCGGGCATGGCGGCAATGACGCCCAGAAGACCATGGGCATCATCGCCGTGTTGCTCTTTTCGCAGGGCCAACTCGGCGGGGAATTTTACGTGCCGTTCTGGGTGGTCTTGTCCTGCCAGGCAGCCATGGCGATGGGAACACTGATGGGCGGCTGGCGGATCGTCCGCACCATGGGCCTGCGCATCACCAAGCTGACGCCGATGCAGGGTTTTTGCGCCGAGACCGGCGGTGCCGCGACCCTGTTCATGGCGACCTTCCTCGGCGTTCCCGTCTCGACCACCCACACCATCACCGGCGCGATCGTCGGTGTCGGCGCCGCTCGCCGCGTGTCGGCGGTGCGCTGGAACGTGGCGAGTTCGATCGTCTACGCCTGGGTGATCACGATCCCGGCTTCCGCGCTGGTCGCCGCGCTCAGCTATTGGGCAGTGCAGCTTGTGCGCTGACCCCAGACATTACGGGGTGGAGTTTCGCCTCGGAACCCCCCATATCGGGGGCGCCATTGTCCCTTGATCCCCACGGTTTTCCCTGCCAAACGCTCCCGCCATGTCCGACATCGCCATCACAGCCGAATCGCCGGCCCGTTCCCCGCTTGCCGCCGAAGTGGCGCGGCGGCGGACCTTTGCGATCATCTCCCATCCGGACGCCGGCAAGACCACGCTGACGGAAAAGCTGCTGTTGTTCGGCGGCGCCATCAACTTGGCCGGCCAGGTCAAGGCCAAAGGCGAGCGGCGCAACACACGCTCGGACTGGATGAAGATCGAGCGCGAGCGCGGCATCTCCGTCGTCACCTCGGTGATGACCTTCGAGTTCGAGGGCCTCGTATTCAACCTGCTGGACACGCCCGGCCACGAGGACTTTTCGGAAGACACTTATCGCACGCTGACGGCGGTCGACTCCGCCGTGATGGTGATCGACGCCGCCAAGGGCATCGAGGTGCGGACGCGAAAGCTGTTCGAGGTCTGTCGCCTGCGCGACATCCCGATCATCACCTTCATCAACAAGATGGACCGTGAGAGCCGAGACGTTTTCGAACTGCTGGACGAGATCGAGAAGACGCTGGCGCTCGACACCACGCCGATGACGTGGCCGGTCGGCCGTGGCCGTGACTTTCTCGGCACCTATGACGTCGTCAATGGCGGCGTGCGCCTGCTCGAAGGCGGCGGCGCCAAGACCGGCGCCGCCCAGCAGATCGAGATCGCCGAACTGGCCAAGCTCAATGCCAATCTCGATGTGTCCGCGGTGAAAGACGAGCTCGAGCTCGTCACCGAAGCGTCCAAACCGTTCGAGCTGGAGGCGTTTCGCGAGGGCCATCTGACGCCGGTCTATTTCGGCAGCGCGCTGCGCAATTTCGGCGTCGGCGACCTCCTGGAAGGCCTCGGCAAGTTCGCACCAGAGCCGCGCGCGCAGGAAAGCGATCAGCGCAAGGTCGAAGCAACCGATCCGCGCATGAGCGCCTTCGTGTTCAAGATCCAGGCGAACATGGATCCCAACCATCGCGACCGCATCGCCTTCGCGCGGTTGTGCTCGGGCAAGCTCAGTCGCGGCATGAAGGCCAAGCTGGTGCGCACCGGCAAGAGCATGCCGCTGTCGAGCCCGCAATTCTTCTTCGCGCAGGATCGCTCGGTCGCTGACGAAGCCTTCGCCGGCGACGTCGTTGGCATTCCCAATCACGGCACCTTGCGCATCGGTGACACGCTGACGGAAGGCGAGGATTTCACTTTCGTCGGCGTGCCGAGTTTTGCACCGGAAATCGTCCGCCGCGTCCGACTCACCGACGCGATGAAGGCGAAGAAGCTGAAGGAGGCGCTTCAGCAGATGTCCGAAGAAGGCGTGGTGCAGGTGTTCCGCCCGCGCGACGGCGCCCCCGCGCTCGTCGGCGTCGTCGGCGCGCTGCAGCTCGACGTGTTGAAGGCGCGGCTTGAGGCTGAATATTCGTTGCCGGTCGAGTTCGAGGTGAGCGAATTCCAGCTTGCACGCTGGGTTTCCTCGGATGACCGAAAGAAGCTTGACACCTTCATCGCCGCCAACACCTCCAGCATCGCTGACGATGTCGATGGCGATCCCGTGTATTTGGCCCGGAACGAATTCTATCTCGGCTATACCCGGGAACGCGCCGAGGGTATCGAGTTCGCCAACGTCAAGGACGTCAAGAAGAAGGGGTAGGGTGCGGTCGTGGTTCTCGGCTGTCATGCCGGGCGACGACGCCGATATTTAAACGCGCGCATGTGAACGGATGCGGGCTTGACCCGTGCGCGGCCAATGCCACGTTTGCCGACGTAACATTCCGGTTCCGTGGTCATGTGGCGCTGCATCCTCGTTCTGCTCCTGATGGCGGCACTGCCGGTCTCTGCCGACGCGCGGCGCTGGCACTTCGAGCCGATCCCGTTCTCGTACGAACCGTGCGGCGGGCCATTTCAGGGGCCCTGCATCACCGAGATACCCTTTCCGTTCGGGGAGACGCTCCAGGTCACGGTCGAGACTGTTCCATCTCAAGCCGACAGTGCGAAGTACCAAAAGCCGGATCACGATCTCGACACGATCGGTGACCTCTTCGCCGAGTTGCGCTCGTGCTGGTCGCCTCCCTCAACAGACGGTGCGCGGGAGGGCATGCAGATGTCGGTGCGTTTCAGCCTCAACAGGTCGGGCAACCTGATCGGCCCGCCGCGCCTGACCTTTGCGACGGCGGGCGCGTCGGCGGACACGCGAACCACTTACCTCGATGCCATCAACGCGTCGCTGAATGCCTGCCTGCCGCTGAGGCTGACCGACGGCTTTGCCGGGGCGCTGGCCGGACGGCCGATCGCGATCCGCTATGTCGACAATCGCGAGCTGAAGAAGCCCGGGGTGCAGCAGTGATCCGGGAATGACGCATTGCGGGCGGCAGGCTGGAAGTGATACCCGCTAGAGGGGGCGAAAATTCAGGGGAGGATGCCGTGGGCTTTTTGGTGATGATCCTGGGGCTCGCGTTGTTTTTCGCGGCCCACACCTTCACGACGAAACGCGAGGCGCGTGCGCAGGCGATCGCGCGGCTGGGCGAGGGCACCTACAAGATCCTCTATGCGCTGGTCTCGCTGGCCGGCCTTGCCCTGATCGTCTGGGGCTTTGGCCAGTACCGCGCGACCGGCTGGATCGACGTCTGGTATCCACCGAAGGCGATGAAGCACATCGCGGTCGCGCTGATGCCGCCGGCGGTGATTCTGGTGGTGGCGTCCTACATCCGCGGCCGCATCTATGCGACGCTGAAGCATCCGATGCTGGCCGGCATCAAGCTGTGGGCAGCGGCGCATCTTTTGGCCAATGGCGATCTCGGCTCCATCATCCTGTTCGGCTCGTTCCTGGGATGGGCGGTGTATGACCGGATCTCGCTGAAGCATCGCAAGGATGCCGGTGGCCCGCCGATTCCGGTTGGCGGCGTCACCAACGATCTGATCGCCGTCGCTATCGGCGTCGTCGCCTATTTGGCGCTCGCCTTTGCCTTCCATCCCGTCGTGATCGGCGTTCCCGTGATGTGAGGCGAAAGCGCGATGAGATTAGGATGAATCGTCATCGCGCTTTAGGTTGTTGTTTGCGCATGATCTCCGCGCAAACCGTTCCGCGTTTGTCGCGAGGGAAAACCGCATCCCACTTTTCCGGATCATGCTTTAGAGCATGATCGCGATGACGGTTGATCTCAATCGCATCGTGCTTTAGGGCCTAGCCGATCAACGCAAGACAGGACGGGCCGTCCGTGCAGGGAAGGTGACAAGAACAACAAGCCGGGAGCATCCCGATGGACTGGTCGCAACCTCAGCTTCCCCCGATGCGGCTCGAGGCGCGCTTCGGAGATCGCCTGGTGAGCGCATTTTGCGAGCGGCCGGCAAGCCTCTGGGCGATGATCGCGGAAGCAGCCGATCGCAATCCCGACGGTGACGCGCTGATTTGCGGCAACGCCAGGCTGACCTGGCGGCAGACCGTCGCGCAGTCGGTGCGGATCGCCGCCTGGCTTCGCAGGCTCGGCCTGCAGCGCGGCGATCGCGCCGCGCTCCTGCTCGGCAACCGCATCGAGTTTCCGTTGATGCTGTTTGCCGCTGCGCACGAAGGCCTCGTGACCGTGCTGCTGAGCACGCGCCAGCAGAAGCCCGAGATCGCTTACGTGCTCGCCGATTGCGGCGCCAAGGTCCTGGTCCACGAGGCGGCGCTTGCCGACCGCCTCCCGGAGCCGCGCGATGTCCCCGATGTCGTGCATCGCATCGCCATCGACGATGATCCGCGTTTATCCCGCTTTTCCGAGCTCAGGGATCACGCGCCCGCGGATGCGCCGGCCGATGTCGGCGAAGAGGATACCGCGATGATCCTCTACACCTCCGGTACCACGGGCAAGCCGAAGGGCGCGATGCTCGCCCATTGCAACATCATCCATTCCTCGATGGTCTTCGCGACTTGCCTCACGCTCACGGCGGCGGATCGGTCGATCGCGGCGGTGCCGCTCGGCCACGTCACCGGCATCGTTGCCAACGTCACGACGATGGTGCGCTGCGCCGGCGCGCTGATTATCATGCCCGAGTTCAGGGCGTCCGACTATCTCAAGCTCGCTGCGCGCGAGCGCGTCACCTACACGGTGATGGTGCCAGCGATGTATAATCTGTGTCTGCTCCAGCCGGACTTCGATAGCTATGATCTTTCGAGCTGGCGCATCGGCGGTTTTGGCGGCGCGCCGATGCCGATTGCGACCATCGAGAAGCTGGACGAAAAAATTCCCGGCCTCAAGCTGATGAACTGCTATGGCGCGACCGAGACGACCTCGCCGTCGACGATCATGCCGGGCGAGCTCACCGCGCGCCACATCGACAGCGTCGGCTTGCCCTGTCCCGGTGCGCGGATCGTCGCAGTTGACGCGAATGGGCGTGAGCTGCCGCGTGGCGAGATCGGCGAGCTCTGGATCGCAAGCGCGTCCGTGATCAAGGGCTACTGGAACAATCCGAAGGCGACCGCCGAGAGCTTTACCGGCGGCTTCTGGCACTCCGGCGATCTCGGCTCGGTCGATGCCGACGGCTTCGTCCGCGTGTTCGACCGCCAGAAGGACATGATCAACCGCGGCGGCCTGAAGATCTATTCCGCCGAGGTGGAATCCGTGCTGGCCGGACATCCGGCCGTGGTCGAGAGCGCAATCATCGCAAAACCGTGTCCGGTGCTCGGCGAGCGCGTCCATGCGGTCGTCGTCACGCGCGAGGTGGTCGCGGTCGAGGCGCTGCAGGCCTGGTGCGCCGAGCGGCTGTCCGACTACAAGGTGCCGGAGACGATTGTCCGCACCGCCGAGCCGCTGCCGCGCAACGCCAATGGCAAGGTGCTCAAGCGGCAGTTGCGGGAGACACTGGCCGGGTCTTGAGGGCGGCCGGAACCGACGGCGCCGCGGCGGGGTGGAAGGTTAACGCCTTGATCCGGCTCACTTTGCCTTGCCACCGCCATATCGATAGCGTATCGCAGCCGCGACGCGGGGACGGATTTTCGACGCGAATGATCTGGCGCGCGCTCCCGGCCGGGCATGGGATTAACATAAGTGTCTGAATTATTTGATGAAGTTGACGAGGAAGTACGCCGCGAGCAGCTCAAGAAGCTGTGGGACAAGTATTCGATCTACTTCATCGCCCTGATGGTGCTGATCGTGGCCGCGGTCGGCGGCTGGCGCGGCTATCAGTATCTGGAGGCCAAGAAGGCCGCCGAGGCCGGCGCCGCCTTCGAAAAGGCCGTGGAGCTGTCCGAGCAGAACAAGCACGCCGAGGCCGAGGCGGCCTTCACCGAGCTCGCGGCCAGGGCGCCGCGGGGCTATCGCACGCTGGCGCGCCTGCGCGCCGCGGCCGAGGCCGCTGCACGCGATCCCAAGGCGGCCGTGAAGATGTATGACGATATCGCGGCCGACAGCAGCGCTGGTGCCGAGCAGCAGGCGCTCGCAAAACTCCGCGCTGCAGGGCTTCTGATCGACACGGCGTCCTATGCCGACATCCTGCAGCGGCTGGAGCCATCCGCCGCGGCCGGCTCGACCTTCCGCCATAGCGCGCGTGAAATGCTCGCCCTGTCGGCCTGGCGCAATGGCGACGCGGCCGCCGCGCGCAAATGGCTGGATGCAATTGCCGAGGATGGTGAAACCCCGCCGGGCCTGCGCTCGCGCGCCGAGGCCTTGCAGGCTTTGCTGCCGCCGGTCGCCAAGAGCTGACGGCCCGAGAACAGTTGGACGAGACTTGAGATGCGCCGTACGCAACGTTTGATCGCAGCCGCCGTTCTGATCGCCTTCTCGGGCCTCCTTGGCGGCTGCTCGAGCGGCGGGTTCGATCCGAGCGATCTCATGGACTGGCTCGACACCAAGAAGAAGCTGCCGGGTGATCGCAAGCCGGTCTTCCCCGAGGGCGTGCCGGGCCTGGAGCAGGGCGTGCCGAGGGACCTCTACAAGGGCGCACAGCAGCAACAGGACCAGCAGAATGCGGACGCCGCTGCTGCCTCAGCACCACAGCCCGAGCCGCCGAAATCCGCCAAGGCCGCAAAGTCGAAGAAGACCAGGCAGCCTGCGGCAGCCACCGCTGCGCCGGCCGAGGCACCTGCTGGCGAAGTCGATGGCGAGACCCAGCCCGAAGCGGCGCCGCCCACTGCGGCGCCGCCGCCGAAGCGGAAGATCGTCCGCAAGCGCACCACCGCGCCGCAGCCGGATCAGGATCAGACCACCCAGCCCGCGCAATCGACCCAGACCACGCAGCAGCAGTCGCAGGGAGCTTTCCCGGCGCCGATGCCGAGCGGCAGCTTCACACGCTGACATTTTTCACTGCATTGACAGGCGCAGCCCCGGCAGCGCACGAATGACCAATGTCCTTTACGATCGCCATCATCGGCCGGCCCAATGTCGGAAAGTCGACGCTGTTCAACCGCCTGGTGGGACAGAAGCTCGCGCTCGTCGATGACCTGCCCGGGGTGACCCGCGACCGCCGCGAGGGCGATGCGAAGCTCGGCGATCTTGCATTCACCATCATCGACACGGCCGGTCTCGACGAAGGCGCCAGGGGTTCGCTGACCGCGCGGATGCAGGAGCAGACTGAGACCGCGATCGCGCAAGCCGACGCGCTGTTCTTCGTCATCGACGCGCGCGTCGGCCTCACGCCGACCGATCGTGCCTTCGCCGATTTCGCGCGCCGCGCCAACAAGCCGGTGCTGCTGGTTGCCAACAAGAGCGAGGGCAAGCATGGCGATGCCGGCGCGATGGAAGCCTTTGCGCTGGGCCTCGGCGATCCCATCCAGATTTCCGCCGAGCACGGCGAGGGCATGGGCGAGCTCTACGATGCCCTGAGCCGGCTGATGCCGGAGCCGCCCGAGGAGGATGAAGCCGAGGACGAGGAGGAGCTGTCCGAGGAGGAGGCTGCAAGGCGTCCGATCCGGGTTGCGATCGTCGGCCGCCCCAATGCCGGCAAGTCGACGCTCATCAACCATCTGCTCGGTGAGGAGCGCCTCCTGACCAGCCCGGAGGCGGGCACCACGCGCGACTCGATCGCGGTCGAGATCAACTGGAAGGGGCGCGATTTCCGCGTGTTCGACACCGCGGGCCTGCGCCGCCGCTCGCGCATCGAGGAGAAACTGGAGAAGCTCTCGGTCGCCGATGCCTTGCGCGCGGTGCGCTTTGCCGAAGTCGTCGTGCTGATGATGGATGCGCAGCACCGCTTCGAGGAGCAGGATCTGCGCATCGCCGATCTGATCGAGCGCGAGGGCCGCGCTGTCGTGCTCGCGGTCAACAAATGGGATCTGATGGAGAGCAGGGGCGGCGGCGCGATCTCCAATTTGCGCCGCGATGCCGATCACTGGCTGCCGCAGGTCAAGGGCGTGCCGATCGTCGCCGTCTCCGGCTTGATGGGCGAGGGCATCGACCGTCTGATGCAGGCGATCCAGGACGCCTATGCCGTCTGGAACAGGCGCGTGCCGACGTCGGCGTTGAACCGCTGGTTCGAGCAGGCGATCCAGGCGAACCCCCCGCCGGCGGTTTCGGGGCGCAGGCTGAAGCTCAACTACATCACCCAGACCAAGGCGCGCCCGCCGAGCTTCGTGCTGTTCTGCTCGCGCGCCGACGCCGTGCCGCAGGCCTATCTGCGCTACCTCACCAACTCCCTGCGCGACGCCTTCGAGCTGCCGGGTACGCCGGTGCGGATCACGCTCCGCGAAAAGGCCAATCCATTTGCGCATAAGCGCAAGCGGCTGTCGTGATTGGCGAAGGCGAGAACCGCCTTCTGTCGCCGATGGATGGATAGAAGGTGGGCACGGCGCCTTCGCGCCTTTGCCCACCCTGCAGGAGCGCCGTTTACTTCTTCACCAACGGACACTCGCTCGCCTCGAGCGGCTTGGCGGCGTCTTCCGGTGTGATGGTGGCGACCAGCTTGTAGTAGTCCCACGGGCCCTTCGACTCTTCCGGCTTCTTCACTTCGAACAGGTAGGCCGGGATGATGTGGCGCCCGTCGACACGGAGGACGCCCTTGCCGAACACGGGATCGTCGGTCGGGATCTCCTTCATCTTGGCGACGACCTTTGCACCATCATGTGGATTGCCTCCGAGCGCTTCCATCGCCTTGAGGTAGTGCATCACGCCCGCATATACGCCCGCCGCATCCATCGAAGGCATCATGCCTTTCGGCGACAGCTTAGCGAAGCGTTTTGACCACTCGCGAGTTCGGTCGTTCAGGTCCCAGTAGAAGGACTCCGTGAAGGTCAGCCCCTGGGCCGTTTTCAGGCCGAGCGAATGCACGTCACTGATGAAAAGCAGAAGCGCTGCGAGCTTCTGGCCGCCAGCAACAATCCCGAATTCCGCGGCCTGCTTGATTGCGTTGGTGGTGTCACCGCCGGCATTGGCAAGTCCGATCACCTTCGCCTTGGAGGCCTGCGCCTGGAGCAGGAAGGACGAAAAATCCGGCGTGTTCAGAGGATGCCTGACGGCGCCCAGTACCTTGCCGCCATTGGCAGTGGCAACCGCCGCGGTATCGCGCTCGAGCGCGTGGCCGAAGGCATAGTCCGCGGTGAGGAAAAACCAGGTGTCGCCGCCCGCCTTCGTGAGTGCCTTGCCGGTGCCGTTGGCGAGCATGTAGGTGTCATAGGTGAACGAAATCGTGTTCGGCGTGCAGGCCTTGCCGGTCAGGTCGGCGGTCGCGGCACCAGAGTTGAGCAGGACCGAATTCTTCTCCTTGACGAGGTTGTTTACCGCGAGCGCCACGCCCGAATTCGGCGTGTCGGCGATGACGTCGACCTTGTCGGCGTCGATCCACTGCCGGGCGATGTTGACGCCGACGTCCGGCTTGTTCTGGTGGTCGCCGCTGACGACGTCGATGGTCCAGCCCTTGGCCTTCAGGCCCGAGTCTTCGACAGCCATCTTCGCCGCGGTGACCGAGTTCGGCCCGCCGATGTCGGCATAGAGGCTCGACATGTCGTTCAACACGCCGATCTTGATGTTCTTGTCTTGGGCGGAAGCCGAGGTGGCGAAGCCGAGGCCGGCACAGGTCAACAGCGCGGCATAGCGCCACGCGCGCAAATTTTTCATCGTATTTCCTCCAACTGTTGATGCCGGGACGGCCCTCTTGGATGGGGGGCTTTTGACTATCGGCGCGATCGGTCACGATCTTGATGTGTCCGATAGCGTGTCTTGATGCTTGCGGCAATGCGCCAATCGTAGCGATCCGGCCGATCGGTTAACCCGATCGTCCGATGCTGACTTAAATTTCATCAATCGGCCGCGTGTCCGCCTGGCGGCCAGCATGCGCGGGCGTCAGGCCGGCGGGCGGAAGCTCATCAGCGTGCGCGTCTTGTAGTCGTAGAATTTGCCGGTTTCCGCCCAGCCGGGCGCGCACATCGGCACGATGAACTCGGCGGCCTGCTCGGGCGTGTCGAGCGTTGAGGGATCCTCGCCCGGCATCAGCGTTGCACGCATGCGGGTGCGAATCGGCCCGGGATTGAACAGGTTGACGCGCAGTTTCGTGCTCGCGGTCTCCTGCGCCCAGGCGCGCGCCAGCGTTTCCAGCGCGGCCTTGGAGGCGGCGTAGGGGCCGACATAGGCCGTCGCCTTGTTGGCTGCGCCCGAGGTGATGAACACCGCGCGGCCGGCGTCGGATTGTTTCAGCAGCGGCTCCATGCAGCGGATGAGCTGGAAATTCGCCGACACGTTGATCGCCATCACGTCGGTGAAGGTCTTCAGTTCGATGTGGCCGAGCGGCGAAGAGGGGCCGAGCACGCCGGCATTGCCGACGAGAATGTCGAGCTTGCCATGGCGCTCATGCAGCGCGGCGCCGAGCCGCGCGATACCGTCGAAGTCGGTGAGGTTGAGCGGCACCAGCGTGGCGTTGCTGCCTGCTTTCCGGATCTCGTCGTCGAGTTCTTCCAGCCCGCCCTGCGTGCGCGCGACCGCGATGATGTGCGCGCCGGCTTTCGCCAGCGCGATTGCGGTGGCGTAGCCGATGCCGCGCGAGGCGCCGGTGACGAGAGCGATGCGGTTGGCGAGGAGGTTTGTCATGGCGGGGTTTTACAGGCGTGGATGACCGGCACAAGCCCCCCGCCACAACGTCATTCCGGGGCGGTCCGCAGGACCGAACCCGGGATCTCGAAATTCGTCCGGCGGACCGCCCCGGGATGACGCCGTCGGCGTCAGCTCGCTTCAGCCAGCAGCGACAACTGCCGCGGCTGCTGTTCGGTCTGAGTCTGGTCGGTGAGATGCGTCGGATAGGCGCCGGTAAAACAGTGATCCGAAAACTTCGGATTGGCCGGGTCGCGGCCGGGCTCGCCCATTGCGCGGTACATGCCGTCGATCGACAGGAAGGCGAGCGAGTCCGCGCCGATGATCTCGCGCATCTCTTCGAGCGAGTGTGTTGCCGCGAGCAGGCCGCCGCGATCGGGCAGATCGATGCCGTAGTAATCGGGATAGAGGATCGGGGGCGAGGCGAGACGGAAGTGCACTTCGGTCGCGCCCGCATCGCGCATCATGCGCACGATCTTCTTCGAGGTGGTGCCGCGCACCAGCGAGTCGTCGATCAGGATGATGCGCTTGCCTTCGATCGCGGCGCGGTTCGCCGAGTGCTTCATGCGCACGCCGGATTCGCGGATCGCCTGCGTCGGCTGGATGAAGGTGCGGCCGACATAATGGTTGCGGATGATGCCGAGCTCGAACGGCACGCCGGAAAACTGGCTGTAGCCGACCGCGGCGGGCACGCCGGAATCCGGCACCGGCACCACCACGTCGACCGGCACGTGGCTCTCCCTGGCGAGCTGCGCGCCAAACGCCTTGCGGACCTCGTAGACCGAGCGGCCGTGGACAATGGAATCCGGACGGGAAAAATAGATGTATTCGAAGATGCAGGGCCGCGGGGCCATTGGCGGGAACGGCTTGTGGACGTCCTGGCCGCTCTCGTCGAAAACAATGACTTCGCCGGGCTCGATGTCGCGCACGAAGCGCGCGCCGATGATATCGAGGGCGCAGGTCTCCGACGTCAGGATCGGACAGCCGTCGAGCTCGCCGAGCACCAGCGGCCGGATGCCGCGCGGATCGCGTGCGCCCACCAGCTTCTTGTTGGTCAGCGACACCAGCGCATAGGCGCCTTCGATTTCACGCAGCGCGTCGATGTAGCGTTCGATGAAGCGGGCGCGCTTGGAGCGCGCGACCAGATGCAGGATCACCTCGGTGTCGGTGGTCGACTGCATCATCGCGCCGTTCTTGACGAGCTCGCGGCGCAGCGTCAGTCCGTTGGTGAGGTTGCCGTTATGGGCGACCGCGAGGCCGCCCGCGTTCAGCTCGGCGAACAGCGGCTGCACGTTACGCAGGATCGTGGCGCCGGTCGTGGAGTAGCGGACATGGCCGACTGCGACACTGCCGGGCAGGCGGTCGATCACCTCGTGGCGGGAGAAGGTGTCGCCGACGAGACCGAGGCGACGTTCGCTATGAAATCTGTTGCCGTCGTAAGAAACTATACCCGCGGCTTCCTGACCGCGGTGCTGAAGGGCGTGGAGGCCGAGGGCGGTAATGGCAGCGGCGTCGGGGTGGCCGTAGATGCCGAATACGCCGCATTCCTCGCGTAGCGTATCCCCCTCGAGATCGTCCTGAAGCTCGAGCCCGGCCGGGGGGAGGTCGAGATCAAGCTGGGCGTTCCAGTCGGGGTTTTGCATCTCGTCCATCGCGCCTCTCTTCGGGCTCAATTCAACGCGCCGCGGGTTTCTCGATCAGCTTCTTAAGGCTGTCACGAGCCGGTTTACTGTAGCCGTCGCTGCCGCCCGCAGGCTGCTGCTCGGTATCAGCTTGATCATCATCTGGTTTGTTTTTCTTGAATCTCTTCAAGATGGTGTTCTCGGGATCATCCGGCAAGAGCGACATCAGCCAATCCCCGGTTCCCTGCAAGACCAACCGGGATTTGGCTCCCGTGACCCAGTCCGGGCGCTGCTTGTCCGGGACCAGCCAGGTGAAGAACAGGAAAGCGACCACGACGATCAGGAGGCCGCGGGCAAGGCCGAACAGGAAGCCCAGGGTGCGGTCCAGGGCGCCGATCCGGGAATCCAGGATCATATCGGAGATCCGCACCGTGATCACGGACACGACGATCAGCGTGCCCACGAAGACGCCGGCCACAACCACGACGCTCGCGACCGTGTCGTTGTTGAAATAGGTCTTTGCGGTCGGCAGCAGCTTCGAGAATGAATAAAGCGTCACGATCGCGGCTGCGCCCCAGGCCGCGATCGACAGGATTTCGCGCATGAAGCCGCGGACCATGGCAAGCAGGCCCGAGATCAACATCACACCGAGCAGGATCAGATCGAGGAGTGTAATCGGCATCGGCTGGTCTGGTCCGCTCGTACTCTCAAAGGTGCTCAGCGAATCGGTGTTTTGGCCGCCGCCCTAAGTGACGGGCAGACGGTGTTCCCGGCAAGTCTGGAACCACGCAATCCCATGCTGCTTTGTGACGGCTGTATAGCGGCGGGGCCGGAGATCGTCACCTCCAGCTAGCCCTCTCCACGGCGGAATCTGGCGGGTGTGGCATTTTTCTCGGGGGCGGCGATCTCGGCGACAAGGGTGGTCAGGCTGTTCACGGCATTGAGCGACAGCCCGGCGTCGCCGCCAGCCTCGCCTCGGGCCGATTCGGGCAGCACGGCGCGGCTGAAACCGAGCTTTGCGGCCTCCTTCAGCCGCGCGGGGGTCTGGGCCACGGGCCGCACCACGCCGGAGAGTGAAATCTCGCCGAAATAGACGGCATCGGTGGGTAATTGCGCATTAACCAGGGAGGATACCAGCGCCGCCGCGGCGGCGAGGTCGGCGGCCGGCTCGTGGATGCGCAGCCCCCCAGCGACGTTCAGATAGACGTCGTGGCCGGACAGCTTGACCCCGCAATGGGCTTCCAGCACCGCCAGGACCATGGAGAGCCGGCTCGGGTCCCAGCCGACCACGGCGCGGCGCGGAGTGCCGAGCGAGGTCGGCGCCACCAGGGCCTGCAATTCGACCAGCACGGGGCGGGTGCCCTCGATCCCTGCGAACACGGCGGTGCCGGGGGTGCCGAGGTCGCGCTCGGACAGGAACAGCTCCGAGGGGTTGGTGACCTCGCGAAGGCCGAGGCCGGTCATCTCGAAGACGCCGATCTCGTCGGTGGGACCGAAGCGGTTCTTCACGGCGCGCAGGATCCGGAATTGCTGCGAGCCTTCGCCCTCGAAGGACAGCACGGCGTCGACCATGTGCTCGACCACGCGGGGACCGGCGATCTGGCCGTCCTTGGTGACGTGACCGACCAGGATGATGGCGGCACCCGTCTTCTTGGCGAAGCGGATCAGCGCCTGTGCCGAGGCGCGGACCTGTGTCACGGTGCCCGGCGCGGATTCGACCGTGTCGGTCCACATGGTCTGGATCGAGTCGATCACGATCAAACGCGGGACTGCGCCGTCCGACAGCGTCGAGATGATGTCCTCGACCGACGTCTCCGCGGCGAGTTGCACCGGCGCGTCCGACAACCCGAGCCGTTCGGCACGCAAGCGCACCTGCGCGATCGCCTCTTCGCCGGAGATGTAGACGATGCGATGACCGGCGCGGGCCATCATGCTGGTGGCCTGGGTCAGCAGCGTCGACTTGCCGATGCCGGGATCGCCGCCGACCAGCAGCACCGAGCCGCGCACGAAGCCGCCGCCGGTGACACGGTCGAGCTCGGTCATTCCCGAGGACAGGCGAGGGGCGTCGGGGCTTTTTCCCGCGAGGCTCTCCAGCGCAAAGGTGCGGCCCTTGCGCTTGGAGCGGATCGACACCGGCACGTTGCCGGTCGCGTCCTCCTCGGCCAGCGTGTTCCACTCGCCGCACGCCTCGCACTTGCCCTGCCAGCGGTTATAGGCCGCGCCGCAGTTCTGGCAGACGAAGGAGAGCGTGGATTTGGCCATGGGGACTGATGAATCGGGGACTGGTGAATCGGTGTCAGGGGGATTGCGTGGCGTTCCATAGCATGGAGAGTCCCGCCGCGACCATGATGGCGTCCATCACCAGGCGGAACACGTCCGGCTTCATGTGCAGCACGAAGCGCTTGGCGATGAATGCGCCGAACATCAGCGAGGAGCCCGCGATGAGGCCTTTGATTGCGACGTCGCCGGTCAGCGCGCCGAATCGTTCGAAGGTCACGGATTTCGACAGGTAGAGGCCGAGCGAGGAGGCAGCTTCGGTCGCGAGGAAGGCGCCCTTGGTCAGGCCGTAGAACAGGAACAGCGGCACGCTAAGGGGGCCCGTCGAAACCACAATGCCGGTGAGATAGCCGATGGCCGCGCCACCGATCGCCAGATGCCAGAGATTGGCTTTCAGATTGTGCCGCGCGAGCCAATGCCGCGCCGGCACCATCGCGATGAGGAAGATGCCGATCGCAAGATCGACCGCGCGCGAGGGCAGCGCGAGCAGCGTCCGTGCGCCGAGCGCTGCGGCGGGAATGCCGGTGATGGAATAGGCCGCGCACGCCTTCCAGTCGACCTCTCGCCACCAGGCGAGGATCCGCGACAGGTTCGCCATCACGGCCGCGACCGCCATGATCGGCACCGCCTCCTTCGGCCCATATTCATAGACCAGCACCGGCATCAGCATGATCGACGACCCCGTGCCGACGATGCCCGAAATGGTGCCGGCGATCAGGCCGACGATGAGGACGAAGAGGAAGGCCAAGGCGAGGGCTCCGGGAATCGGGGAAGTGTAGCCGGGCGAGCCGATGTCGGCGAATGCGGGAAGGCTGGAGTGCTTCGCTTAGCTCGCAATGGCGCTGCTCACCCCGTCATGCCGAGGGGCTCGCGAAGCGAGCCTCGAAGGATGAACGGCCTGAAGCGGCGGGGCTGTCGGGCGCGACGCCAGCGGCCATCGTCCGACGCTACCGCGAAAGGGCGCCGCGAACGCCAAGCGACTGTCCGCAAACCAGGCAGTGCGCCGCAACACCTGCTGACAGCATGTTGGCAGCAGGCTTCGGCTATGACCATCTCCTGACATTTTCGAGAGATGGAGCAGGCCATGCCGGTCGAGGGAAGCTGCCACTGCGGCGAGACGGTGTTCGAGGTCACGGAGGCCCCAGTCAGCGTGACGCGCTGCACCTGTTCACTGTGCGCCAAGCGCGGCGCGTTGTGGGCCTATTACACGCCGGCGCAGTTCCGCTTGCTCTCTCCGCAAGAGAACGTCGCGACTTATCAATGGGGTAGTCGCACCGTCAAACATCATTACTGCGCGAGCTGCGGCTGCGGAACCTTTTCGGAGTCGCCGGACTGGTCGACCGGCAAGCCCGACTTCGACAATCCCAAGGTCGCGATCAATGCCCGCCTGTTCGACGATTTCGATCTCGATGCGGTGCCGGTGAACGTGATCGACGGCAAGAATTTGTGGTGAGTGAGCAAAACGCTCCGATGATGACATCGGGCCGATGATTTGCCCGATGCGTCAATGGCTTCGCAGTTTTGCAAGGCGTCTTGACCTGCAACCATCGACTCCTTTGCATGGGGTTGTTTTTCAAATTTGTGGTGCCGCCACGGAAGCCCCCGCTTTGCGCTTCGCCAATCCGCCCCAGATCTGCTTATCCCTTTGATGCCTTGCTCAGCACGACCCAGGCCGGCGCGTGGTCGCTCGCGCCGTCTTCGCCGCGGATTTGCTTGTCGACGCCGGCCTTGGTCAGGCGCGGGGCGAGGGCAGGGCTGAGCAGGAGGTGATCGAGCCGCAAGCCTGCGTCGCGCGGCCAGCGGTTACGCTTGTAGTCCCAGAAGGTGTAGATGCGCTTGTCGGGATGCAGCGTGCGGAGCGCATCGCACCAGCCCTGCGCGATGACTGATTTGAACACGGCGCGGCTCCTGGGCTGGATCAGGGCATCCCTGTCCCAGGATCGCGTCGGATAGATGTCGAGCGCGGTCGGGGCGACGTTGTAATCGCCGGCGAGCACGACCGGCAGGTCCTGTTTGAGGAGAGTCTTCGCGTGGCGCTTCAGACGCGCGAACCACTCGAGCTTGTAGTCGAATTTCGGTCCGGGCTGCGGGTTGCCGTTGGGCAAATAGATGCTTGTGACGATGATGCCGCGCACGGCGGCCTCGATGTAGCGCGCTTCGATGTCGTCAACGTCGCCGGGCAGGCGATCGCGAGTCAACACGGGTTCGGCGTTGCGCGCGAGAATGGCGACGCCGTTCCAGGTCTTCTGTCCGCGCCAGACCGCGCCGTAGCCGGCTTTCTCGATCGCAGCTCGCGGGAACTCGCGATCGCTTGCCTTCAACTCCTGCAATGCGACGATTTCGGGCTTTGCCGCGCGCAGCCAGGCCAACAAATTGGGCAAGCGGCGATTGATATTGTTGATGTTGAATGTCGCAATCTTCATGTAGAGCTGATGGCCCTCACGTTCGACACCGGAGATCAAATGCTCAAGTTGAATTTCGCCGCCATCGCCGTCGCCGTCGCGCTCTCCGGGTCCGCGCTGGCACAATCGTCCGACCAGCGCGGCGCTTGCAAGGCGGATTATGACAAATTCTGCGCCGGCATCGCGCCTGGCGGCGGTCGCATAGTCGCGTGCCTCAACGGCAAGCGCGACCAGCTCAGCGATTCCTGCAAGAAGGCACTCGACAGCAGGAAGCAGTAAGCAATCACCCTCGTGTCCCGGACGCGCTGCAACGCGTAAGCGTTGCTGCACAGCCGGGACCCATGCGCCGCAAACACAGATGGGCCCCGGCTCAGCAGCGCACTACGCCGCGAAGAGCGACGCATTGCGCTGCATCCGGGGCACGAGAAGGTCGGCTAGGTTGGCAGCGGTGGCGGGCTCGCCGGCTGCTCCGCCAGCGGTGGGGGCGCGGGCGGTTCGGCGGCGGACGGCGCGGCGTGCTGCGCGAGAGCTGGCTGTTCGACCGGCGCATTGCTGCCCTTGTAGACCCGGGCATAGCGGCGGCCGAGGCTCGTCAGCACCTCGTAGCCGATGGTGCCGAAATGATGCGCGAGCTCATCGACGGTGATGCCGTCACCGAGCAGCGTCACCATGTGGCCGCGCCGCACCGCGTTCGGCGGCAGATCGGTGATGTCGATCGCGATCAGATCCATGGAGACGCGGCCCGCGACCGGACAGCGCTTGCCCGCGACGATCACCTCGGCGCCGCGCGTACCGTCATTGGAGCTGGCGGCGCGGAAGTAGCCGTCGGCATAGCCGACCCCGATGATCGCGAGCTTCGTGGGGCGCCGCGCCGTCCAGGTGCCGCCATAGCCGACGGTCTCGCCGCGCTCGATGTTGCGGATCTGCACGATGCGGGCCTTGAGATCGACCACCGGCCGCATCGGATTGTCGGCCTCTGGCGTCGGGTTGACGCCGTAGAGCGCCGCGCCGGGCCGCACCAGGTCGAACTGGAAGGGGGCACCCAGGAAGATGCCTGAGGAATTGGCGAGCGCCGCAGGCACGCCCGCGAATTCGCTCGCGATGGTGCGGAAGGCTGCGAGCTGCTTGGCGTTGACCGGGCTGTTGAGCTGCTCGGCGGAGACCAGATGGCTCATCACCAGCGTGATGCCGTGATCGCCGGCATTGATGCGCGGGATGATGGCCTGCGCCTCCTGGAGCGTCAGCCCGAGCCGGTTCATGCCGGTGTCGATATGGATGGCCGCGCCCCCGGTCCAGCCCGTGCGGCGGCAGAACACGTCCCATTCGGCGAGCTCGTTGAGATCGCCGATCACGGGGCGGCAATCGATCTTGGCGAAGTGCTCGCCGGTGTTCTGGAAATAGCCACCGAGCACGTAGATCGTCGCGGTCGGTACCGCCGCGCGCGCGGTGCGCGCTTCCGCGATCGTCGCGACGAAGAAGGTCTTGCAGCCGGCCCTGTGCAGCGCGCGCGCCACCGGCTCCGTGCCGCAACCATAGGCGTCGGCCTTGATCACGGCGGCGCATTCGGCCGGCACCGCGGTCTTCTCGAGCTTGCGCCAATTGGCGACGATCGCGTCGAGGTCGATAGTGAGCACGCCGCCATAAGCGGCGAGCGCCGTGGCCTGGTTGGCCTCCGCGGAGAGGAGGCCGGCTTGCGGGGTGAGGTTCGGGTCGGACGCCAGTGTCATGGCGTCGTTTTACGCAAGAGGTGAGCGCGGTTCAACCCGAGCAACTGCAGAGCACGATGAGGCCTAGTAGTCGCTGCGATCCGGCAACTGGCCGTCATGGGCGAGATCGCCGAATCGGGTGACCGAAGAATCGAAGTGCAGCTCGACCGTGCCGGTCGGGCCGTGGCGCTGCTTGCCGATGATGACTTCGGCACGGCCCACCGTGCGCTCCATGTCGCCCTGCCATTTGGCGTGTTCCTCGGTGCCGGGACGCGGCTCCTTCATGGCGAGGTAATATTCCTCGCGGAACACGAACAGCACGACGTCGGCGTCCTGCTCAATCGAGCCGGATTCACGCAGGTCCGAGAGCTGCGGCCGCTTGTCCTCGCGGGATTCGACCTGACGCGAGAGCTGCGACAGCGCGATGATGGGGACGCTGAGCTCCTTGGCGAGCGCCTTCAGGCTGGTCGTGATCTCCGTGATCTCCTGCACGCGGCTGTCGCTGGCGCGCTTGCCCGAGCCGGATAGCAGCTGGATGTAGTCGATCACGATGAGGTCGAGGCCCTTCTGCCGCTTCAGCCGACGCGCGCGCGCCATGAGCTGGGCGATCGACAGGCCGCCGGTCTCGTCGACATAGAAGGGCAGCGACTGGAGCTCGATAGAGACCTCGCGGATCTTCTCGAAATCGGCTTCCGAGATGCCGCCCCTGCGGATGTGGGAGGAGGGGATGCCGGTGCGCTCGGCAACGATACGTGTTGCGAGCTGGTCGGCCGACATTTCGCAGGAGAA
Source organism: Bradyrhizobium sp. CB82 (assembly GCF_029714405.1). NCBI lineage: Bacteria > Pseudomonadati > Pseudomonadota > Alphaproteobacteria > Hyphomicrobiales > Nitrobacteraceae > Bradyrhizobium > Bradyrhizobium sp. CB82. The sequence continues at coordinate 4,359,166 of NZ_CP121650.1, forward strand.
GAAGCCGACCACGCCGCCATTGGTCGCCTTCATCGAGCCGTCGGCCTGGAGCTCGCCGACATAGGCCTGGGCGACGTTGTAGGCGATGTTGGTCGCGAGCGAGGTCTTGCCCATGCCGGGACGCCCCGCCACGATGATCAGGTCGGAGTGCTGCAAGCCGCCCATCTTGGTGTCGAGGTCGCGCAGACCCGTCGAGATGCCGGACAGCTTTCCATCGCGCTGGAAAGCCTTGGCCGCGAGATCGACGGCAACCGTCAGCGCCTGCGAGAACTTCTGGAAGCCGCCGTCATAGCGGCCGGATTCGGCGAGCTCATAAAGGCGCCGCTCGGCGTCCTCGATCTGCGCCCGCGGAGCGAAGTCGACCGGCGCGTCATAGGCCACGTTGACCATGTCCTCGCCGATGCCGATCAGGTCGCGCCGCAACGACAAGTCGTAGACGGTGCGACCATAGTCCTGGGCGTTGATGATGGTGGTCGCTTCCGCCGCAAGCCGCGCCAGATATTGCCCGATGGTCATGCCGCCGACGTCGGTATCGGCGGGCAGGAACGTCTTCAGCGTCACCGGGGTGGCGATCTTGCCCATCCGGATCAGGCTGCCGGCGGTTTCGAAGATCGTCTGATGCAGCGGCTCGAAGAAGTGTTTTGGCTCGAGGAAGTCGGAGACGCGGTAGAAGGCGTCGTTGTTGACCAAAATGGCGCCTAGAAGGCTCTGTTCCGCCTCGATGTTGTGCGGCGCGCTCCGGTAGGCGGGGGTTCCGGCGTCGGGCGCGAGTTTCAGGACGGTCGAATCAGTCAGGGCCATGGTTGGAGGTGCTTAGCAACTTTTATGGCGGGATGCGGGGCGGCGATAAAGCGCCGACGGCAGGCAAAGCGGAAGCGAAAGCTGATCGCTATCAACCGGTCTTTAAAATGGTGGATGATTAGCAGTCGCAGCACGCGCGGTGCTTGACGGATTTTTTGCAGAATTTGCCTCGAGGCCTTGATCTCGCTCAGGCCGGGCCACGGAAAAATCCCGATGATGTGAACCTTATATGTCGGCGCGCAGACCTATTTTGCAGGCGCGCATCGTGCGGCGCGCCGGCCGGCCGACTGTTCAGACGATCAGGAGGTAGACCAGCGCAACCAGGGCGGCGGCAACGCCGGTGGCGATCAAGGCATAGTCGGTGCGGAGATCGTCCTGCACGTCGAAGGAGGTTTGGATCTTCTTGCTCATGCACGACGGTCTAGGACAATTCCGACCACCACTTTGTGAAGCAGATCACAGAAGCCCGGATTCTTTCGGGTGAGACTTGGAACGAGCAGTCGGGCAGGGAATTGATCCGGTTCGCGGCCGTCAGGAGACGAGGCGACAATGCGGCAGGAGCTGCAGACATTGCAGCAGACTTGGCAAAGCGAGGCAGGCAGCCGGATCTGGTTGTCGGCGCTGATCGCCGCCATGGAAGATGCCTCCCGCCCGGAACCTGAGCGGTCCAAGCTGCCGGCCGAGACGCTGGCGCAGTTTCGTGCGCAGCTCGCGCTACCGGTCTCGCTGCTCTATCCGGCCGCGCGCCTGCGTCACTAGCCTTTATTACTCATTATTCTCATCATTCGCCCGCCAGCTTTAGCCTCGGCTTGCTACCGCCTTCCAGGCCGCGCAGCCGCGCCTCCTCATGGGCGATATAGTCGCGGGTCACCGGCACCACGCCCTGGCGTTTGGTGAGCTGGATCTGGAAGTTCATCATGCCCTGCTTGCGGAAGGTCATCTCGCAGGCGGCCAGATAAAATTCCCACATCAACGCAAAGCGCTCGTCATAGAGTTGCACCGCTTCCTCGCGCCGCGCCATGAAGCGCTCGCGCCAGGCTTTCAGCGTCTCGGCATAATGCAGGCGGAGGATCTCGATGTCGCAGACGAGAAGACCCGCGCGCTCGATTGAGGGCAGCACCTCGGACAGCGCCGGGATATAGCCGCCGGGGAAGATATATTTGGCGATCCAGGGATTGGTGGAGTCCGGCCCCTGCGAACGGCCGATCGAATGCAGCAGCATGATGCCGTCCTCTGCGAGGAGTTCGGCGCAGCGCTTGAAAAAGGTGTCGTAGAACTTGACGCCGACATGCTCGAACATGCCGACCGAGACGATGCGGTCGAACGGACCGTCAATGTCGCGATAGTCCTGGAGCAGGAACCGGGCCGACCGGGTCATGTTCTTCTCAGCCGCGCGGGCATTCGAAACCTGCAACTGCTCGGTCGAGAGCGTGATGCCGGTGACGTCGGCGCCCGCGATCTCGGCGAGGTAGAGGCCGAGTCCGCCCCAGCCGGACCCGATGTCGAGCGCGCGCTGGCCGCGTTTGATGACGAGCTTCGCCGCGACATGCCGCTTCTTGGCGAGCTGGGCATCATCGAGCGAAGTGTCCGGCGTCTCGAAATAGGCGCAGCTATATTGCTTGTCGGCGTCGAGGAAGAGCGAATAGAGCCGGCCGTCCAGATCGTAGTGATGGGCGACGTTCGTCCTGGCCCGGGAACGCAGGTTGAACTGCTTCAAATGCCGCGTCAGGTAGCGCAGGTGCCACTGGGGTTTGGCCCACTGCGGCAGCATTTCGGGTTGATCGAGCAGGATCGCCAGCGCATCAGCGATCGTGCCCTGCTCGACGACGAACTCGCCGTCCATATAGGCCTCGCCCAGCCCGAGCTCGGGGTTGAGCAGGATCTTGCGCTGCGCCTCGGCGGTGGCGAAGCGGACGGCCACGTGCTGGCCGGTCCCGTCACCACAGGTGAACGTTGCGCCGCTTGCGGTCGTCACCGTCATCGATCCGCGACGGATGAACTTCGTCAGGAAGCCACGCAGCAAACGGTCCATAGAACCACCCGATCGAGCGAACCCGAAAAGATGCGACTAACCCCCGCCGTCACACCGACGCATCGGAACCGCGTTGGTTCCTATGCATCCGCATGGAAACTTAATCAGTCGGCCCAGAACCTGCTATTGCGTTGTGTTCAAAGCCGATATTCGCAAAACGCGCGATGAGATCCTTGCCACAGAGCGCGCTTCCAATTGCAGCGCAATCGGCTAAAAGGTGACCCGCCGCCTGACGCGCGGGCTGGCCTTCTTGCGTATTTTCAATGGAGATGACGGGATGTCGAGCCGAGCGCTCAGCCTCGCGACGGTGTTGCTTCTGATTGGCCTTGGCGCTCCAGAGGCTGCGTTTGCGCAGGCGACGAACCTCGAGGCCGGCAAGAGCCCGTCCCAGATCTTCGCCCAGACCTGCAATGCCTGCCACAAGTCGCCGCGTGGGCTGCTCAAGTCGGTGCCCCCGGGCTCGCTGCCGGGCTTCTTGCGCCAGCACTACACCACGAGCTCCGACATGGCGGGCGTGCTCTCCTCCTACCTTGTCTCCAACGGTGCGACCGACACGCGCTACCAAGCCAAGGACGGCAAGGACAAGAAGGATGGCGCCAAGGAGAAGGAGAAGGACAAGGAGAAGGAGGCCAATTCCAGCGCCGCGCAACAGCCCGAGCATCCCAGCCGGCGTCAGCGCCAGGACGCAGCGAGGCCTGAGGGCGAGGGCGCTCCCGCGTCCGAGACCGGACGGGGCGGTTCGAGGCGGATGGCGCGACCGAGTGAAGAGGGGGCCAAAGATGGTGCGAAGGAAGGCGCCAGCCCCGATGGCCAGGCGACCAATGAGCGCAGCCGCGAGGGCCGCAAGTCCAAGCAGCGCCTGAGCAAGCGCGGCAAGCCCGAGCCCGAGGAAGCTCCGAAGGCTGACACGCCCAAGGGCGAAACGCCCAAGGAGATGCCCGCCGCAACAGAGCCACCGTCCGAGGACAGGAAGAACGAACCCAAGAACGATACAAAGAACGACAGCGCCAAGGTCGATACCGAAGCCAAGCCCGACAGCGCAAAGGACAAGCGGGCCGAGAAGCCTTCCGACAAGCCGGAGAGCGCCAAGATCGAGCCTTCGACCAGCCAGACCCCCGCGCTGCGGCCCGATCCGGTGCCGCAGGTGATGCCGGCTCCGCCGGCTGCTCCGAAACCGACCGAGGCTGCGCCGCCCGAGCAGAAGCCGGTCGACAACGCGGCCAAGCCCGACGATGCCTCTTCAAACGGCAGCAGCGCCTCTGCGCCGGCGGCCAAGCCTCAGGACGCGCCGTTGCCCCCGACCGCGGCCGCCCCGCCGGCTCCGGCCGAGCCGTCCGGCTCGCCGACCCCGCCGATCTCCCGCTAAGGGAGTTCCACCTCGTCACTGGCGCACCTGCGCTGGCCTCGATCGCGATGCTGAGCGAGGACGTCGCCGCCAAAACGAAAAGCCCGGCCGCCGGCGGCCGGGCTTCCGTTTGATGCATGAACGCGAGACTTACTGCTCGGTCGCTTCTCCGGCCGGCGCCGGCGCGAGGTCTTCGTGCTGGGCTTCCGGATCGAAGAACTCGCCGGCGGCGGCAATCGCCTCGGCGGCCGCGTCGCGGTCCTCGTTGCGGGTTGAGATGTCCTCGCCGCGGTTGATGCGCTCGGCTTCTTCCTGGCTGCGCGCAACCGTCACGGTGACCTCAACCTCGACCTCCGGGTGAACGGCGATCGTGATGGTGTGCTTGCCGATGGTCTTGATCGGCGCGTCGAGTTGCACCTGCGGGCGGGCGAGCGCAACGCCGTCCGCTTCGAACGCCATGACGATGTCGCGCACGGTGACCGAGCCGAACAGCTGGCCGGCTTCTGAGGCCTGACGAACCACGATGATGTTCTTGCCCTCGATCTTCTCGGCGACCTTGGACGCTTCGCCCTTGGCCTTGACGTTGCGCGCCTCGAGCTCGGCCTTCATGCCGTCGTACTTGGCGCGGTTGTCGGCGGTGGCGCGCAGCGCCTTGCCGCGCTTGAGCAGGAAATTGCGGGCATAGCCGTCGCGAACCTTCACGACTTCGCCCATCTGGCCGAGCTTGGCCACGCGTTCCAGCAAAATGACTTCCATAATCGTTCTCCTTTTGAAGTGCTGCGAGTTGGGATTTGGGTGGACTTAAGGGGTTGGCAGTGGCGGTGGCCGGCTGCGCAGGAAGCGCTCGCGGAAACCGAAGATGGCATCGGCAAGCCCGAGCGCGATCATCGCGATCACGGGCCATCCGAGCACGACGACGACGGCGTAGGTCGAGCCGAGCCAGAACGCTCGGCTCCTCAGCGCAAGCGTCAGCGTATGCAGCACGGCGAAGCCGGTCAGCGCATAGGCCATCATCAGCGCCGCCGTGATGATCTGCGCGGCGATCGCGATCAGCCCGCCGGCGAAGCAGAAGGCGATGGCGATACACAGCACGGCGAGCGTCATCGACGGCAGCTCGGCGGTCATCAGCGCGGGCCAGGGACGGCGCAGCCGCCCCGACGTCGCCGTCACCTTGGCCGAGAGCCAGAGGTTGAGGGTGAGCGTCATCATCGAAACGATGGTGGCAACGGCCGGTGCGACGGTCGCGAGCGCATCGATGAACTGGTCGGTATCGCCGGAGACCTGCGGATCGGCCGCGTGGAGAATGCGCATCAAGCCGCGGCGCAGCGCGGTCGTGATGCCCTCGGCATCGCTGCCGAGCGTGAGCAGCGCCGCGATCGTGATCAGCGCGGAAAAGCCGGCGATCCACAGCAGGATCCGCCCGACCGGATACCATTCGATGTCGGGCTCGGCCGGCGGCTCAGCGCCCGCGGTGATCACGGCAGGGGTCGCATGGCGGCCGAGCAGCACGAGATGGCCGAGCCACCACGCCGGCAGCGCGACTGTGACGGCGAAGGCGAGGCAGTAGGGCAGGCCGAAAATGGCGCCGAGGCCGATCGCGGCGGCGATGCCGCCAAGGCTCGCATACAGCGGTCCCCAGCCGATCGCGGCGACCATCAGCGGCAGGGGCGAGAGGTAGAACAGAACGAGTGAGATCAGCGCGCCCGAGACGATCGAGGCGAACATCAGCGCCGACGCAGCGCCGGCGATCAGGGCAATGAGTACAAGTGCCATCATCAGCTGTCCCGCTCCCTTCGAGCGGTTAGAGGCATTTCGCCCCAACCATCGGCAACCGGACGACCCGGAAGCCTTATGAGTTCAACCACAGCATGATCCGGAAAAGTGTGAAGCGATTTTCCGGAAAGATCATGCGCAAGCAACAATCCAAAGTGCGATGACGATTCATCCCAATCTCATCGCGCGTTGGGGTCGACCGGCGGCTTCAAGCGCCGCCGGTCGAAATTCGTCTTAGCGGATCACGTAGGGCAAGAGGCCGAGGAACCGCGCGCGCTTGATGGCGCGGGCGAGCTCACGCTGCTTCTTGGCGGACACGGCCGTGATGCGGCTCGGCACGATCTTGCCGCGCTCGGAGACGTAACGCATCAGCAGCTTGGAATCCTTGTAGTCGATCTTCGGCGCGTTGGCGCCCGTGAACGGGCAGCTCTTGCGGCGACGGAAAAACGGACGGCGTGCACCAGCTTCAGCCATTGTTCTTACTCCCCATCCGTCGTTTCAGCTTCTTCGCGCGGACGGCGCGGGCCGCGGTCACCGCGGAAGCCGCCTTCGCGGTCGCCACGGAAGCCGCCTTCACGCTCGCCGCGGAATCCACCACCGCGGTCATCGCGCTCGCGATCACGGTCGGCCTTGCGCATCATCGCGGAGGGACCTTCCTCCAGCTCCTCGACGCGAACGCTGAGATAGCGGATCACGTCTTCGCTGATACGCTCCTGGCGCTCGATCTCGGCGATCGCCGCAGACGGCGCGTCGATGTTGAGCAGCACGAAGTGGGCCTTGCGATTCTTGTTCATGCGGTAGGTGAGGGAGCGCACGCCCCAGTTCTCGGTCTTGGTGACCTTGCCGCCGAGACCCTCGACGATACCGGTCATCTGTGTCGTCAGCTCTTCAACCTGCTGCGGGCTCGCGTCCTGACGCGCGAGAAAGACATGCTCGTAAAGAGGCATGGAAGTCCTTTCCTCATGTTGGCGCTTCACCCGGCGTCAAGCCCTTCGAGGCCTTCGGAAAGGACTCGGACTTAAGCTCAGAAGGCGGAAACACGGGACGACGGGCCGACTGGCCCTGCCACATCAAAATCGCCACGAGAAGATCGATGGCGTGAATTTGCTGAGACCGTCCGTTCAGCTCCCGGCCGGGGTCTGCGGATGGCGCGCTTTATACGGATTTTGGCCGGCTTGGCAAGGTTCGGCGAGCGGTTTTGAGACCTGCAGAGAACAGCGCCGGTTCCGGTAAGGGAACACCGCGCTTGTACGGAATCCCCAAAGCTTATGGAAAGTTGTAGGTTAGCAACTGCCGGGGCTGAATTTCATCTCGAAACCATTTGTACCGGCAAGGGGCCGCCCTCAGGAGCGGCCCCTTTCGATTCCAGGGCAATCGAGCCGCATGCTCCTGTTCTTGATCTATTTGTTTGTATAGCATACAAATAAAGGTCGGGAGGTGCCGATGGCCAAATCTGCCAAAGGTCCAGTGGAAGCGCCTCAGAGCGACCCAAAGCATGCTGCCCGGGCCACCCGCTCGGCGGGGCGCAAGATGCGCTCGCTGCTCCTCGATGCGGCCAGTCCCTTGTTCAAGGAGCAAGGGCTCTCTGGGACATCGATTTCCGGCATCGCGACCGCCGCGAATGCATTCCCAAGCCAGATCACCTATTACTTCCGCACCAAGGAGGCGCTGTTCGTCGAATGCGCCTGCCGCGATCTCCTGTATCTGGCGCGCGCCACCGAGCAGGCGGCCATGAAGGCGCATACCCCGCAGGCCTATACGCATGCGCTCGCGCAGACGGTGACGGCGACCGATTCGGTGGCCTTCTTCGCCGAAGCGCTGACGTTGACGCGGCGGCGACAGGATCTGGCGCCGCTGGTCGAGCGCACCATCGAGCGCCTGCACGCCGAGGGCGCGCGCGCCTATGCGGCCCAGGTCGAGCGCCACGGCTGGCGGACGTTGCGTGCGCCCGACGAGAGCTCGCGCAGGTTCTGGGCGGTGGCGATCGGCGTCATCGTGGAGGGCTACGCGATGGGCCGCTCGCCGGATCAGCTGTGCGCTGAGATGCTGCGCGTGCTGGGTGAGCAGGCGAGATCGGCAAGCGATGCGTCACGCCTGCGGCTCGTCGACCATCGTGACACATCAATATCAACGGACGGGGAGAGCTAGGCCATGACCGCGCTTCGCATGCGTGCCCGCGATTTCCTGACCGAGGACCAGCTCGTCGACGTGCGCGAGCGCGTCACATGGAAGGGCGTTGCGCTGATCGTGCACGCCTGGGCGCTGATCGCGGCTGCGATCGCACTGGTCGCGTGGTGGCCCAATCCGCTGACCTACATTCTCGCGGTTGCGATCATCGGCTCGCGCCAGCTGGGCCTGGCGATCCTCATGCATGACGGCGCGCATGGCTGCCTGTCGCCGGATGAAAAGACCAACCTGGCGCTGAGCCAATGGTTCTGCGCCTATCCGATCTTCGCGGAGACGCGGGGCTATCGCCGCTATCACTTGCAACACCACGCGCGTACCCAGCAGGAGGACGATCCCGATCTCGTGCTGTCGACGCCATTCCCGATCACCCAGCTCAGCTACCACCGCAAATTCATCCGCGATCTCACCGGGCAGACCGGCTACCAGCAGCGCAAGGCACAGCTGCTTAATGCGCTGGGTCCGAAGGAGTGGCCGTGGTCGCAGCGCGCCGCGCATTTCTGGGTGCAGCTCGGGCCGCAATGCGTCACGAATGCGCTTCTGTTTGCAGTGCTCGCGGCCGCCGGCGTGTGGTGGGCCTATCCGCTGTTATGGCTGGTGCCGCTCCTGACCTGGCAGATGGTCATCACCCGCATCCGCAACATCGCAGAGCACGCCGTCGTGCCCGACAGCAGCGATCCCCTGCGCAACACCCGCACCACGCATGCCAATTTTCTCGAGCGCCTGTTCATCGCGCCCTATTACGTGAACTATCACCTCGAGCATCATCTGCTGTTCTACGTGCCCTGCTACAACTTGCCCAAGGTGCATCGCCTGCTCTGCGAAAGCCGCCACGCCGGCCGCATGGAAGTGCAGCCGAACTATCTTGCCGTGCTGCGGCTGGCGACCGCGAAGCCTGATCACGAGGATCGTCCCGGCCAACTGGCGAGCAGCGCGCGACGCGCGAGGGCGGGCGCGAACGTCGACGCTAACCAGACAGCGGGCGGCTTCTAAGGGGGCGGGTGTTGCCCCCATCACAGCTTGACATTGCGCCCCCGGTCAGTGTCTACGGCCCCCTTTGGAGCATGATCGGGAACCTCGGGCAGCCGCCGGCGTAGAATGGCCGCCTGATCCTGAATGAGACTCAGCAAGCCAGGGAGCGCCGATGACGGCAGCATTCACATTTCCGGGGCAGGGGTCCCAGGCGGTCGGCATGGGCAAGGCCCTGGCCGACGCCTTTCCTGCGGCCCGCGCCGTGTTCGACGAGGTCGATGCCGCGCTCGGGGAAAAGCTCACCGCGACCATCTGGGATGGCCCGGCCGAGACCCTCCAGCTCACCGAAAACGCCCAGCCGGCCCTGATGGCGGTGTCGCTCGCCACCCAGCGCGTGCTGGAGGCCGAGGCTGGATTTTCCGTGGAGCGGGATGCAGCCTTCGTCGCGGGGCACTCGCTCGGCGAATATTCGGCGTTGGCTGCGGCCGGGAGCCTGACGATTTCCGATACCGCGCGGCTGCTGCGCACCCGCGGTCTCGCAATGCAAAAGGCCGTGCCGGTCGGCGCCGGCGCGATGGCCGCGCTGCTCGGCCTCGACTATGAGGCGGCGATCGAAGTCGCCAATGAGGCGGCACAGGGCCAGGTCTGCCAGGCCGCCAACGACAATGGCGGCGGTCAGGTCGTGGTCTCCGGCGACAAGGCTGCTGTCGATCGCGCCGTCGAGATCGCCAAGGGTAAAGGCGCCAAGCGCGCGATGCTGTTGCCGGTGTCCGCGCCGTTCCATTGCAAATTGATGCAGCCGGCCGCCGATGCGATGGCGGAGGCGCTCTCCAAGGTCACGATCAAGGCGCCCGCAGCGCCCCTGGTCTCCAACGTGCTGGCCAGCGCCATCACCGGTCCCGACGAGATCCGCCGCCGCCTTGTCGAGCAGGTCACCGGCACGGTGCGCTGGCGCGAGTCGGTCTCCTATATGGCTGGTCAGGGCGTCACGCGCTTCTTCGAGATCGGGGCGGGCAAGGTGCTGACGGGTCTCGTCAAGCGTATCGCCGACGGTGCCGTTGGCGTGGCCGTCGGCGGACCGAACGATATTGCCGCGGCCAAGGACGCCTTGGCTGCCGCGAAGCAGGGGTGAGGAGCTTTTCATGTTCGATCTGACTGGCAGGGTGAGGAGCTTTTCATGTTCGATCTGACTGGCAGGAAGGCGCTCGTCACCGGCGCGACCGGCGGCATCGGCGGCGCGATTGCACTGGCGCTGCATGCGCAGGGCGCCACGGTTGCGCTTTCGGGGACGCGCAAAGAAGTACTGGACGAGCTCGCCGGCAAGCTCGGCGAGCGCGTTCACGTGCTGCCGTGCAATCTCTCCAAGGCCGACGAGGTCGAGGCGCTGGTGCCCGCAGCGGAAGCCGCGATGGGACAGGTCGACATCCTCGTCGCCAATGCCGGCATCACGCGCGACAATCTCTTCGTGCAGCTCCGCGACGAGGACTGGGAAGAGGTCATCAACGTCAACCTGACCGCGACTTTCCGCCTCGCGCGCGCCGCGACGAAGCTGATGATGCGCAAGCGCTTCGGCCGCATCATCGCGATCACGTCGGTGGTCGGCGTCACCGGCAATCCCGGCCAGGGCAATTACACCGCGTCGAAAGCGGGCCTGATCGGCATGATCAAGACGCTCGGCGCCGAATACGCCAAGCGCGGCGTGACCGCGAACTGCATCGCGCCCGGCTTCATCAAGACGCCGATGACGGATGCGCTCAACGACAAGCAGCGCGAGACGATTCTGACCAAGGTTCCGGCCGCCCGGCTGGGTACGCCGGAGGATATTGCTGCAGCCGCGGTCTATCTCAGCTCCAACGAAGCAGGCTACGTCACCGGCCAGACCATCCACGTCAACGGCGGCATGGCCATGATCTGAACGTAATCCGGCTGGCCTAGGGCCGGGCGGACCGGATGCGGCAAACGGCCGTTTCCGAAGCGAATTGAGGCTTGTAGTCAAGGCAGTTGAAGTATGATAACCGGACCTTCAACGGACGGGCAAAGAACGCCATTGCAGGTTTTTGAAACCCTGTATATTGGCGATGCGGAGCCTTGGCCGTCGTTCGCCGGGCCCAGCATCGGCTAGGTTGGGGCCAAATCAAGTTCGTACGCAAAGGCAGTAAAACGACCACGACGGCTCGTATCGTCCCGGGGGGTCGGGTCTACAGGGAACAACACGAGGTTAAGCAATGAGTGACATTGGCGAACGGGTTAAGAAGATCGTGGTCGAACACCTTGGTGTTGAGCCCGAGAAGGTTATCGACAGCGCGAGCTTCATTGACGACCTCGGCGCCGACAGTCTGGACACCGTCGAGCTGGTGATGGCGTTCGAAGAAGAGTTCGGTTGCGAGATTCCGGACGATGCCGCGGAAACGATTCTCACCGTCGGCGACGCGACCAAGTTTCTCGAGAAGAACGCGAAGAGCTAAGGCTCCAAAATCCGCGGTGGAACCACGAAACCGGACGGATCGCGCCTGCGGTCCACCGGTTTCTTATTATCGGCCGCGAGTCCTTGAGAACCGGAGTTTTGGGATATGAGACGAGTAGTCGTCACGGGCCTCGGCATGGTGTCGCCACTCGGCTGCGGCGTCGAGCCGACCTGGCAGCGTATCCTGAACGGCGAGAGCGGGGCGCGCAGGATCGAGACTTTCGACGTCTCCGATCTGCAAACCAAGATCGCCTGCGTCGTGCCGCGGGGCGACGGTTCTAACGGCACTTTCAATCCCGACCAGTGGATGGAGCCGAAGGACCAGCGCAAGGTCGACGACTTCATCATCTTCGCGATGGCTGCGGCGACACAGGCGCTCAACGATGCCAACTGGCATCCCGAGAGCGAAGAGGACAAGTGCGCGACCGGCACCCTGATCGGCTCCGGCATCGGCGGCCTCAGCGGCATCGCGGAAACTGCAATCCTGTTGAAGGAGCGCGGGCCGCGCCGGGTCTCGCCCTTCTTCATTCCGGGCCGGCTGATCAATCTCACTTCCGGCTACGTCTCGATCGAGCATGGGCTGAAGGGGCCGAACCATTCCGTGGTCACGGCCTGTTCGACCGGCGCGCATGCGATCGGTGACGCCGCCCGTCTGATCGCGCTTGGCGATGCCGACGTCATGGTCGCAGGCGGCGCGGAATCGCCGATCAGCCGCATCGGCATCGCCGGCTTCAACGCCGCGCGCGCGCTGTCGACCGGATTTAACGACACGCCCGAGAAGGCCTCGCGTCCGTATGACAAGGACCGCGACGGTTTCGTGATGGGCGAGGGCGCCGGCGTCGTGATCCTCGAAGAGCTCGAGCACGCGAGGCGCCGCGGCGCGAAGATCTATGCCGAGGTGATCGGCTACGGCCTGTCGGGCGATGCCTATCACATCACCTCACCATCTCCGGATGGAGACGGCGGCTTCCGCAGCATGTCAGCCGCGTTGAAGCGCGCCGGGCTGACGCCGGCCGATCTCGACTACATCAACGCGCATGGCACCTCGACGCCGCTCGGCGACGAGATCGAGCTCGGCGCGGTGGAGCGGTTGCTCGGCAACGCGGCGTCGAAGGTTGCGATGTCCTCGACCAAATCCTCGACCGGGCATCTGCTCGGTGCAGCAGGCGCGATCGAAGCGATCTTCGCCATGCTCGCGATTCGCGATAACATCGCGCCGCCGACCATCAACCTCGAACACCCGTCGGTTGAAACTGCGATCGATCTCGTGCCTCAGTCGGCGAAGAAGCGCGAGATCAACGTAGCGTTGTCGAATTCTTTCGGTTTTGGCGGTACCAACGCATCGGTGATCGTCAGGCGTCTGGCTAATTAGCTTGCGTTTGAGACGAATTCACCGTTTTGCCTTATTCGGCGATAAGTCATAGTTGCGGGCGTGTGCTATTAGCCGGGCAGACGATTGTCAGGCTGCGTGTGAACCGGCAGGATTCAGGTTTCGATGAGTGAAAGGCCGCCCATTTCGCCCCGAAGTCCGCGCGCCGCGCTGGAGCCTGAACAGGTGCCGCCGCCGCCAAAGCGGTCGGATCGCGCGCGCAATCCCTTCGTGGTGGTCGGCAACGCCATTATCACCATCCTCCTGATCGCGATGCTCGGAGCCGGAGCGGTGTATTATTACGGCCGGCAGGTGCTCGAGGCGGCAGGGCCGCTTCAGGAAGACAAGATCGTCAACATCCCCTCGCGCGCGGGCAAGCGCGACATTGCCGACGTCCTGAACAAGGAAGGCGTCACCGACGTCAATCCCTGGATATTCATCGCCAGCGTGTTCGCGCTGAAGGCGAGCTCGGACCTGAAGCCCGGCGAATATTCGTTTCAGAAGAGCGCTTCCTTGCGCGACGTCATTGCCACCATCGTCGAAGGCAAGGTGGTGCAGCATGCGGTGACGATCCCCGAAGGCCTGACCTCCGAGCAGATCGTGGCGCGGCTGTTGGACAATGACATCTTTACCGGTAGCGTGCGCGAAGTGCCGCGTGAGGGCACGCTGCTGCCGGAGACCTATAAGTTCCCGCGCGGCACCACGCGCGAGCAGGTGGTCCAGCGCATGCAGCAGGCGCACAAGCGTGTGCTCGCGGAAATCTGGGAACGGCGCAGCCAGGACATTCCGATCAAGACGCCGGAGCAACTGGTGACGCTCGCCTCGATCGTGGAGAAGGAGACGGGCAAGCCCGACGAACGCAGCCGTGTCGCCGCCGTGTTCGTCAATCGCTTGAAGCAGAAGATCAAGCTGCAGTCCGATCCGACGATCATCTACGGTCTCGTCGGCGGCAAGGGCACGCTGGGTCGCCCGATCAAGCGCAGCGAGATCACCCAGCCCTCGCCCTACAACACCTACGTCATCGACGGCCTGCCGCCGGGGCCGATCTCCAATCCCGGCCGCGCCTCGCTGGAGGCTGCCGCCAATCCGGCCCGCACCCGCGACCTCTATTTCGTCGCCGACGGCAGCGGCGGCCACGCCTTCACCGAGACCTACGACGCGCACCAGAAGAACGTCGCAAAACTGCGCGCGATGGAGAAGCAGATCCAGAACGACACGGTGGAGCCGGCCGATGACGCCCAGGCGCCGGCCGCAGCCGCGCCGGCCGACACGGCTCCGACTGCGACCACCAGGCCGCCGGCCCAGCAGAAGAAGCCGCCCGCGACGCGCCCGGGCAATCCTGCCCCGGCTCGCCAGGGGGCGGTGCAACCCTCGCCGCAGGTCATCCAGCGCTAGGCATGATCCTGATCCGCAGGGCCGCGTTAGCGCAAGGTGCGCAGCGGTTTTCCGAAAAGATCATGCTCAACCAATAGCCTAAAGCGCGATGCCGATTTGTTCCCAATCTCATCGCGCTTTGGCGCCGCAACCCCGACCTGCGGTGGTTACGGATTCCACTTTGCGGCAAAATAGTCTTAAGATTCGCGTGCCTTGATGGCCTTTGCGAATCTTCATCTGTCCGGAGAAATTGACCCGATGGCGCTGTCGTCCATGACCGGCTTTGCAAGAAGCCACGGTGCAAGCGGGCCGTACACCTTCGAATGGGAATTGAAGTCGGTCAACGCAAAGGGCTTTGACCTGCGCGTGCGGCTGCCGCAGGGCTTTGACGAGCTCGAGGCCCACGCCAAGAAGCGCGCCGGCGAGGTTTTGTCGCGTGGTACGGTCTACGCCAATCTTAACGTCAAGCGCACCAACGCTGCGGCGACCGTGCGGATCAACGAGGACGTGCTCTCAGCCGTGCTGAAGGCCGCCTCGCAGATCGCCGGCAAGGTCGACGCGGTGGCGCCAAGCATCGACGGGCTGCTCGGCATCAAGGGCGTCATCGAGGTCGCCGAGCCCGAAGGCAACGAGGAAGAGGACAAGGCGGCGCGCACCGCGGCGGCCGATGCCTTCGACAAGGCGCTTGCCGAGCTCGTCGACATGCGCAAGCGCGAGGGCAGCTCGCTTGGCCAGATCCTGATCCAGCGTGTGGATGAGATCGAAGCGCTGGCAAAGAAGGCGGAAGCCGCACCCGGGCGCAAGCCGGAGGCGATCAAGGCGAAGCTCGCCGAGCAGATCGCGACGCTGCTCGACACTTCCGAGCGCTTCGATTCCGATCGCCTGATGCAGGAAGCGATTTTGATCGCGACCAAGGCCGACATCCGCGAGGAGCTCGACCGCATCGCCTCCCATGTCGCGCAGGCGCGCGAGTTGATCGGCAAGGGCGGCCCGATCGGGCGTAAGCTCGATTTCCTGGCGCAGGAGTTTCACCGCGAGGTCAACACCTGCTGCTCGAAGTCGAACGACATCGAGCTGACCAATACGGGGCTCGCCATGAAGAACGTGGTCGAGCAGTTCCGCGAGCAGGTCCAGAATCTGGAGTGATCGATGACGACGGGCGGTCACGGATTTGACGGTGTCGAGCGGCGCGGACTGATGTTCGTTCTGTCCTCCCCCTCCGGCGCGGGCAAGACGACGCTGTCGCGCCTTCTGATCGAGCGGATGCCCGGACTGAAGATGTCGGTCTCCGCGACCACGCGCGCGAAGCGGCCCGGCGAGGTCGACGGGCGCGACTATCTGTTCGTCGACAAGCCGCGCTTCGAGGCCATGGTGAAGGGCGACGAACTGCTTGAATGGGCGACCGTGTTCGACAACAGCTATGGCACGCCGCGCGCTCCGGTCGAGGCAGCGTTGTCGTCAGGCCAGGACGTGCTGTTTGATATCGATTGGCAGGGTACGCAGCAATTGAAACACAAGGCCCGCGCCGACGTCGTCAGCGTCTTCATCCTGCCACCCTCAGCGGCCGATCTCGAGAAGCGGCTGCACTCGCGCGCGCAGGATTCCGACGAGGTGATCCGCAAGCGGATGAGCCGCGCCAGCCACGAGATGAGCCACTGGGCCGAGTACGACTACATCATCATCAACCACGACGTCGATGAGGCCTTCTCCGAGGTCCAGTCGATCCTGAAGGCCGAGCGACTCAAGCGCGAGCGGCGGATTGGCGTCGTTGGCTTTGTACGAGGTCTGCAAGATCAGCTTCAGGGCTAGACGGCGCCAGCCGCGGGCCTTCCTTCGCCAGCCGTTCCAGCATCGCGGTGATCGCATCGATATCGACCGCGTCGGCATCGCCGTTGTGGCCGTCATCCGCAGCTGCGTCGACGGCCGCGACATGCGGCTCGGCGGTTTCCTTGGGCGATGCGGTGTGCAGCTCTTCGCGGTCCAGATCCTCGGTGTCCAGATCCTCGGCGTCGAGGTCCTCAGCGTCGAAGTCCTGAACGTCCAGGTCCTGAACGTCCAGGTCCTGAACGTCCAGGTCCTGAACGTCCAGGTCCTGAGGGCCGCTCATTGCATCCTCGATACGCTGATCCACGCGCGAGGCAGACGCGCCATTGGCGTTGGCCGCCGCGGCCAGTGCGGCACCGAAATCGACCGGACGCGTGCGCTGCGCGCGCGGGGCGGTAGTCGCGGCCGCATTCACCCACGGCGCGCGGCTCTTGTCCTCGGATGTGGGCTCCCAATTGTCCCAGTTGATGCGGCGTCGCCCGCCTTCAGCCTGGACGCGCGCGCGTGAGCCGGCGAAGCGATAGATAATGCTGCCGGTGATGCCGGCGAGCGCCAGCGCACCGCTGACGACGAGCAGCAGAGTCTGGAGCGAACCGGTCGGCTTTTCGGCCGGGGCATCGGCCGAGGCGAGCGTCATCGTGCCGGCGGACGGCGAAGCCTGAGGCTTCGGCGCGGGCCGCGCATCGGCCAGCTTTGGCGCAGGCGCGGTTTGCGGCGCGGGGGCAGGCGAGACGTTCGGGTCGGGCCAGCGCGCATCGACGGTCGGCTGCGCAGCGTCGGCATCGCTCACGGTGACCGGACGCTGAAGTGTTGCGGGCGGGGCGACCGGCGCGCTCGGCGCCGGGATTGATGCGGTTGTATCGGGCGCCGGGGCAGGGTTTTGTGTCGTGAGTTCGGCGTGCGCATCCTGCACCGACACCGAGCGCGGCGCGGGTGCGTCACTTTTCTGCGCAGGCACGGGCGATTGCGTGCCCTGCGCGACCTTGGCTCCTTCCTCGCGCAGATACCAGCACTTCCGCTTGGTGCCACGCTCGATGCGATAGTACCAATGCTGGCCCTCCGGTGCGGTCGCCTTGGGCGAGGCCAAGCAATCGTCGGCTGCGCTTTGCGCACTCTGTCCGCTTGGTGAGTTCTGCGCGCTCTCTCCGCTTGGTGCGTTCTGCGCGCTCTCTCCGCTCGGCGCGTTCTGCGACACGGCCGCCAACGGCGCGCCGGCAAGTACGCTCGCAAATAGAGCGGATATGAACTTCGCGGTTCGGTTGCCCATCCTGGTCTCCCGGCTACGCCTTACGCAACACGTCACTGTCCCCCTTCTCGTCAAAGAGTTGGGTGGCAATGAGCCGCAAATCCGGAGAGGATGAGGCTTAAATCGGGCCTGCACAGCGTGCGTTCCGCCGCGAAAATGAACAATTTTCGGCTCGGCCTTTGACTCGGCCTGTCACGGAAATCTCTGACTGTCGGATCGAGACTTGGCATCCCTCTTGGCATCCCTGGAGCGTCGCCTTGCCCGACGGACAATGGTTGTCCTGGCCCAATTTTCGCGGAATTTGGACAATATAGCCGATTTGCGGAGGCCGGATGGCTGCTGTGTGTCGTCCTGAGACGATAGCGGCACGGCAAAGGCCCGCCACCAAGAAGGATGCGACCCGAACTCACGAAAACAAGTCGAGGCGGACATGGTACAGGCGCAAAAGTCGACGCTCGCATCCGAGGTGTTGCTGTTTCCGGAGCAACCCGCCCTGAAATCGATCTACGACACCGCACCGATCGGGCTTGCCTGCCTCTCTCCGGATTGTCGCTATCTCCAAATCAACCAGCGGCTCACCGAGATCTGCGGAATTTCCGTCGAGAACCACCTTGGCCGCTTCGTGCGGGATTGCGTTCCGGCCTTGGCCGATTCCGTCGCAGAGATCGTGCGTTCGATCATGGAAACCGGAGAGCCGGTGGTCGGAATCGAGGTTTCCGGCCAGCGAGCCGACCGGGTCGAGGAGCGCTACTGGGTGACCTATTGGCATCCGTTGCGCGCGCCCAGCGGCGAGATCGTTGCAGTCAACGTCGCTGCCGAGGAGATCACTGAACGCAAGCGCGCCGAGCAGGAGCTGCGAGAAGCAAGAGACGCTGCCGAAACCGCGCTGCATCGCTTGCGGGAAACCCAGGAGTCGCTGGTGGAAGCTGAAAAGCTCGCGGCACTCGGCCGGATGGTTGCCGGCGTTGCACATGAGGTCAACGGTCCCGTGGGGAACAGCCTGATGATCGCCTCCACGCTTCTGCGCAAGTCCGAGGCATTCTCGTCGGAAGTTTCCAGTGGCAAGGTTCGTCGTTCAAGCCTCAGCGAATTTCTCAACCTGACGGGCGATGCGTCCGCTCAACTCGTCGCCAATCTGTCGCGCGCGGCAGAGCGGATCCAGTCCTTCAAGCAGGCAGCTCTCGATCAGGGCCAGTCTTCCCCGAGCCGCTTCAATGCTGGCGAGTTGTCAGAACAATTGCTGTCGAATCTCGACCGCGAATTGCGGCGCCAGGGCATCTTACTCGATCTCCGGCTCGAGCCGGACCTTGAAATGGATAGTTACCCCGGCCTCTTCGGACAGGTCCTGAATCATCTCGTCATGAATGCCATGACCCACGCCTATCCGGGCAACGATGGAGGGCGGGTTCGCGTTGATCTGAGATCGGCCGGCCACGATCACGTCGAACTCGTCGTGTCCGACGACGGATGCGGAATGGCGCCGGAGGTCAAGCTGCAGGCCTTCGATCCATTCTTCACGACGCGGCGCCACCACGGAGCGTCGGGTCTTGGATTGCTCGTCGTCTACAGCATCGTGACCGAACGCTTGGGCGGACGCATCAGGCTGGAAAGCGAGTCTGGTGGGGGTACGTCGGTTTGGCTGACCATTCCGAGATGCGCTCCCAGGCCTGTCGGTTGATCCGCCCCGGGACGACGCAAAGTAGCCGGATCACGATTTCGAAGCTCGGCGCGTGCGCAGTTGGCTTTGTGGGGGATGTCGTTTGCGGGATCATGACCATGGCCCTGACCGAGCATCATTCCGGTTTGACGACGCGAACGCGTCGCGCGTCCCCAAAACCGGGTCTCACCCTCGTGCTATCTTGCGAGCTCCTTGCGGACGGCGGCGGCCGAATTACCGACCTTGTCCACCGCCTTCTGAAGCTCGTCCCGGGTCACGCCAAGCGCGTGGGTCCAGCACTTCACCTCGTAGGCTTCATGCATGTTGATCTTGCTGCGATCCGGCTGGTCGCGCTTGGTGAGGTTATCCACGGCGTGCCTCCTTTTCCGGTGCAACGCGGTTGCGCGCGGCGTGTTCCCGGTAGGCGGCAATCGCCTTGTTGGCGAGCATGAGCTGCCGGCGCTCGCCGGCGCGTAGCTGCGCCTGGATCGCATCCAGGATGATGTTCGCGGACGCGTCGGGCTGCCCTAGCTCTCCGGTCTTCTCCAGGAAATTCCAGGCGATGTAGAATGAGTTTTCGACCACGCAACGTATGGACATGAGGCGAGAACGCGGTCCGGGTAACACCGTTCCGCCGCTCACCGCTGGTTCCTTGCGGAGCGATGCGAATGGGCAGAGGCGGTGACGGCAGCTTACGGCCGTTCGTTCGCGAGCTTCCTGGCAAGCGCGCGTTCGACCTCCGAGGCCAGGACATCGAGGTGCTCCGCGAGGCGCCTGAACAGCTCACGCTTTTCCGGATCGGTGGCAAGATCGCGGATGAGCGCACATTCGGCGGCCTCGGTGCGAAGCTTCTCGGCATGGGCGCGCATGTCCTTCATTGGCCCTCACGCCTTGCTGACATTCGTTCGAGACGCTCGGCGAGCTTGCTTCGCGCAATCCGTCGTTCTGCATCGTGTCGGTGCTCGCCCGGCGGCAGGCGCGCGAGCACGATCCGAGTATCTTCGACGTCGCGGCGAATCCTGCGCGCTACGCGCCGGAGAATGTTCTTCGAGCTGATCTTCATGGGGCTCCCCGTGCGGGATGCAAACCCCTGCCGTTGACGAATATAGCGCGATGACCGTCTGCTTCCGAGAAGATTGTTTGGCACTAGCGTCGGCTGATTGCTGCCGTGCTTCGTGGTAAGAGGCGAGGTCGCTGCAGTTGGCTCAAAGTGAGTAAGCAGGTCAAACTGCTGCAAATCATCCGGTACAGCTAAAGCATGATCCGGACCCGGAGCCGGGCCGTGTTGGCGCAAAGGGCGCAGCGGTTTGCCCTCGCGACAAGCGCGGAACGCGTTTGCGCGGAGATCATGCTCAACCTAATGCGCGATGACGATTCATCTCAATCGCATTGCGTTTCAGGATGAAGATCGGATTTCCGATTCCATTTCGAACGACTTTCATCCGCGCGGGTTGGATCAATCAAGCCGGGGCACGAAGAGACCCTGTCATGTTGAACCGTCGTCGTTTCAAACGCGCCCAATCTCTCGCCGAGCGCCTCCTCCATGAGGCTCGGAGCGCAAGGGAGCGCGCGAGCAGCCTGCCGCCGGGACGAGAGCGCGATGATCTCCTCAGGCAGGCGCGCAACGCGGACATCGCCGCGCATATCGACGAGTGGCTGAAATCGCCGGGCTTGCAACCGCCGGACTGACAGAGCAGGACGAGCGCTGCGAAATCAGTTCTTCAGCACGATCCGGCCGACGACCTTGCCGGCGCGCAGAGAGTCGATCCACTTCTGGACATCGGCCATCGGCTCCTCCCGCATCGGCGTCGGCTTGATCTTGCCGGCGCGCGCGAGGGCCATCAACTCGTGGGCCTCAGCGAGCGTGCCGACCATGAATCCCTCGATGGTCATGCGCTTGTAGACCCACTGCACCATCGGCAGCGTAAACTGGCCGCCCATCAGGCCGGAGACCACGACCTTGCCGCCGCGCGCGAGCACGGACACGGCGAATGCCATCGACTTCTCGTTGCCGGCAAAATCGACGACCTCGTCGAAACCGCCGTCGGTCTCTTTCAGGATGCGCCTGATAACCTCCGGCTCGGCCGGATCGTAGGCGGTCGCCGCGCCATTCTTCAGCGCGGTGTCGCGCGCTGCAGGGCTCAGATCGGCGACCGCAATCGGCTGCTTGAACATGGCCTGCGCGAACGACAGACCCATCATGCCAACGCCGCCGAGACCAATCAGCAGCAGGTTGCGCTGGCGCGGACGGTCGACGAGACGCTTCAGCGCACCGTAGGCGGTGACGCCCGAGCACATCAATGTCGCGGCCTGGTTGACCGGCAGGGGGTCGTAATCGAGCAGGTATTTTGCATCCGGCACCAGCACGTGGCTGGCAAAACCGC
This sequence comes from Bradyrhizobium sp. CB82, assembly GCF_029714405.1. Classification (NCBI taxonomy): domain Bacteria; kingdom Pseudomonadati; phylum Pseudomonadota; class Alphaproteobacteria; order Hyphomicrobiales; family Nitrobacteraceae; genus Bradyrhizobium; species Bradyrhizobium sp. CB82. Next base: position 4,380,591 of record NZ_CP121650.1, read on the forward strand.
CGTCGATCGAGACGCCAAGGAAGCGTTGCTTGACGCAGAGATTCTCATCGCCGTTGGCGCAGTCGCGGCATTGGCCGCAGCCGATCCAGGGAAAGACCGCCTTCTTGGCGTCGATGAGGTCAGCCGGAACATCGCCGCCGACTTCTTCCACCACGCCCGCGATCTCGTGGCCGAGCGTGAAGGGCAGCGTCATACCGCGCGTGGTGTCGAGCTTCTTACCGCCGCCGAGATCGGCATAGCCGTCTTGTATGTGCAGGTCGGAATGGCACAGGCCGCAGCGCTCGACGCGCACCAGCACCTCGCCTCCTTGCGGCTTGGGCGTGTCGATGATGGTCTCGCACAGAGGCGCATCGAACTTGACCAGGGACTGCCGACGCATCAACGCCATTTTCCTTCCTCCGAAATTTCTGCCAATGCGCGATCATCGCGCTTTAGCTTATCGTTTGGCATGTTCTCTTCGGAAAACGCTGCGCACGTTGCGCTAAACGCGGCCCTCCGGGCCCGGATCATGCTTCAGGCTTGGCTGCGTATATCGGCCAATTCACGCGCCATGGCAACAAAGCCCGCGACCGGAATGGTCTCGGCGCGCCGCGTCGCATCGACGCCGGCGGCCGCAGCCAGTCGCGCCGGATCGGCCTGAAGCGATTTCAGGCTCTGGCGAAGCATCTTGCGGCGCTGGCCGAAGGCGGCGGCCGCGACCTGTTCGAGCAGCCGGCGGTCGCAGGGCAGAGGCGTCGCGCGCGGCAGGAGACGCACGACGGAGGAGGTGACCTTTGGCGGCGGCACGAAGGCCGATGGCGAGATGTCGAACAGGATCTTGGGATAAGTGCGCCAGTTGGCGAGCACACCGAGCCGGCCATAGGCCTCCTCGTTCTCGCGCGCCACGATCCGCTCGGCGACCTCGCGCTGGAACATCAGCACCATCATCTCGTACCACGGCGGCCATGGCTCGCTGGTGAGCCATCCGATCAGCAGCTGGGTCGCGATGTTGTAGGGCAGGTTGGCGACGATCTTCGCCTGGCGTCCTGCGAGCAGGGGCCTCGGATCGAAGGTCATGGCATCGCCATGCACGATCTCGAGCCGCCCCGGATAGCGCGCGGAAACATCCTGCAGGGCCGGGATCGCGCGCTCGTCATGCTCGATCGCGATGACGCGGGCAGCACCAAGCGCGAGCAGGGCGCGCGTCAATCCGCCCGGGCCCGGACCGATCTCGACGATCGTCGAATCCTCGAGCGGCGCGGCGGCCCGCGCGATGCGCGCCGTCAGGTTGAGGTCGAGGAGGAAGTTCTGGCCCAGCGACTTGCGGGCCGATAGCGAATGCTGGCGAATGACCTCGCGAAGCGGCGGGAGGTCGTCGATCGCGCTCATGCCGGTTGCGCGGCCATGCGGCTTGCGAGCTGCAGCGCGGCGATCAGGCTTGCGGGATTGGCCTTGCCCGTGCCTGCGATATCGAACGCCGTGCCGTGATCCGGCGATGTCCTGATGAAGGGCAGGCCGAGCGTGACGTTGACCGCGTCGTCGAAGGCCAGCGTCTTGATCGGGATCAGCGCCTGATCGTGATACATGCAGACCGCGCAGTCATAGGTTTTTCGCACGGCGTCGTGGAACATGGTGTCGGCCGGCAGGGGACCTCTGGCCTCGATGCCGTCGTTGCGCAAGATCTTGATCGCCGGCGTGACGATGGTCTGCTCCTCGTCGCCGAGCGAGCCGTCCTCGCCGGCATGTGGGTTGAGGCCGGAGATCGCGATGCGCGGCCGGCCGATGCCGAAACGCGATTTCAGCTCGGCTGCGACAATGCGCACCGTCGAGACGATCAGCTCGCGCGAGAGCTGCGCCAGCGCGTCACGCAGCGAAAGATGAATGGTCACCGGCACCACCGCAAGGCGTGGCGACCACAGCATCATCACCGGTTGCGGCGCGCGTCCATCCTGTTCGGCGAGCTCGGCGAGAAATTCGGTGTGGCCGGGATGGCGGAAGCCCGCGCGGTAGAGCACGCTCTTGGCGATCGGGTTGGTGACGACGGCGCCGGCGCGGCCTTCGCGGACGTCGGCGACGGCCTGGCGAATGGAGGCGAGCGCTGCGGCCGCGCTGGTCTCGTCGGGCCGGCCCGGATCGGCCGTTGCGATCTCTCCGGTCGCAACCACCGGCAGCGCGTCGGGGAAGGCGGCGACCGCCTCCTCTGCGCGTACGCGCGCGACCTTGATATCGGCGCCGAGTGCCTTGGCGCGGCGCGCGATCAGCGCGTCATCGCCGAGCAGATAGAAGGCGGGCAACGCCAACTCGTTGCGGCGCAGCCAGGCCGCGATCGTGATGTCGGGGCCGATGCCGGCAGGCTCGCCCAGGGTCAGCGCGAGAGGCCTTGCCATCAACGGTATTCGATCATCGCCGCTTTGCGGATTTCTGCCAGATACCGCTTCGAAGTCTTCTCGTACTTCTCACCGTACATCTTCTCGCGGACCTCGCGCCGCTTCGGCGTGTCGATCATGGTCGGATTGCGCGCGCACAGCACGACCATTTCGATCCCCTGCTTGGTCATCTCCGGCGGGGTGAGATGGCCAACCGGCGTGTCGTCGAGCACCTTGCGAAGCGCCTCGGGCAGATCCGCGGTGGTCTTGGTGACGCTATCGCGGATTGCCGCGTTGGGCGTCGAGCGGAACAGCGAATTGGCTTCGTCGCAGCTCGCGATGCGGCTGCGATACAATTCGGCCTCCTTCTTCCGCGTCTCGATCGCAGCCTCCGACGAGCCGTGCGGCACGATCAGGACGATCGGCTGCATCTTGTATTCAAACCCCTCAACCTGCAGCTTTTCGCCGCTCTGGGATTGCACGGCGGCGGCGACATCGCGCTCACCGACCTGCAGCTGTTCCTTGAAGCGGCCGCGCACGAGGCTGGTCCACACCATTTCGGCGCGCATGCGGCTCTTCAGCGTGTCCGGCCGTATGCCCTTGACCTCGAGAGATTTGGAGAGCTGGTCCGGCGTGATGCGCATGCGCTGCGCCATGCCGGCGTAGGACTGGTCGACATCGGAGCTGGTTGGCTCGACACCGTATTTCTTGCCTTCCTTGATCTTCACCTTCTCGTCGATCAGCTCGTTGATGACGTCTTTCCGGGACTGGCTCTTCTGACCCGACAGCATGTCCAGCTTCGTGCGCTGCTCGATGTCGAAATCGGTGATCGGCTCGCCATTGACCATGACGACGACGGTCTGCGCCTGCGACGGGACAGAGCCGCCGGTCAGGAGCAGCGCCGTGCCGAGCGCGATGAGGAGAAGGCGATGGACTCGCAATGTGGTCGTCATGGATGTCGTCGCTCGCATACTTGCGATCCGAACAAGCCCCGCAGAGTCAAATCGATTTACTGCATGCCGGCGGAGCTGCTGGTTCCCGAGGAGTTCGCCAGCGTCCGCAGGCCGATCTGGAACATGAACGCGTGGCTCAGAACAGGCGGGGTGCTGCCCGCCGAGTAGCTATAGGACGTTACATAGTTCGCCGCCAGCACGAAGCAATCGTCGACATAGCCGGCGCCGACCACGTATTGATTGATCTTGTTGGCCTCGAGGTCCCAGCGCGCCGAGCCCTGGACCACCCAGTTGGCTGCGACCTTCACCGAGGCGGTGGTGAGGATGCCCTCGCGGCGGGTCAGGTAGCCGAGTTCCGGCTGCGCCGCATAATTGCCGTAGATCATGCTGACCGACCAGCGGTCGAAATTGGCGCGGCCTTCAGCCTCGAAGCGCTGGACGTTCCAGGTCTGCTCGTCGAACCGGCCGCGGACGCTGAACGTGTAGGTCCGGTTCGGCGAATAGCCGACGCTCGCGACATAATCGGATCGCGGCTTGTCGAGACCTGAATCCAGACCGGTATTGATCGAATCCTGGACGGCGAAGGAGTTCAGGCCGAACAGCTGGTAGGACTGTCCGAACAGCGCCTTGACGGTGCCGCCCTTGTCGAACTGGGTGGTGGCCTGCACGCCGACATTGGCGCGGCCGCCGCCCTCGACGCGATCGTAGCCCGAGAACTTGTCGACGCTGAACAAATTGCTCGCGTCGAACACCATGCTCTGCGCGTCCTCGTTGGGAAACTTGCCGGCATAGGTCTCGTTCGGACGGATGATGACCTGCGCGATCGGCTCGACCACCGTCGAGCCCCACGGCTGCACGTTGATGAAGGGGTAGCGGTACTCGAGGCCGACCGTCGGCATCAGGCGCAGCGCCTGGGTGTCGCCGACCGGCAGGAAGTTCGACACGCCCGGCTGGTTCGAGACCGAGGAGTTGATCGCGTCGGCGCGAACAATGGCGAAAGGCGTCCAGATTTCACCGAAGGGATCGGTGAAGGACTTCCGCCACTGCGCTTCCGCCGTCAGACGCGTGTAGGTGCCGGGGAAGCCACGCAACAGACATTGCGAGGGCGTGCGCGCGGCGGGATCTGCCGAGGTGATGGTGCAGAGCCCGGTGGTGTTGGCGAGCGTCGTGATCGGGTCGAACACGGCGTCGTTACGCGTCAGGTTGACGAAGTTGGTCTTGTAGGAGAACTCGCCGCCGAAGACCGGGTAGTTGAGCACGTTCGAGTAGTCGATCACGGGGTAGATGACCGGCACCTGGCCCTGGTTGCCCGAGAAGCTCAGGTAATACATGGTGCGCGCGTCGAAGAAGCTGCGATTGCCAACGCCCGTCAGGTAGAGCTGCGAGATCGCTTCCGTCGGCAGGCTCAGGAACGAGGAGAACGGATCGCGGTACTGCGACAGCCGGTAGTCCGACATGAAGTAGTAGTCGGAGAGCAGGACGCCGTCCCAGCCCCAGACCCATTTGTCGTTCAGCGCGAACTGGCCCTTGGTCTCGACGCCGCCGCGGAACTGGCGGTCGCCGGGCTGGCCGGCGAACTGGCCGGGGTCGAGTTGGTCGATGCCGTAGACGCGGATCTGGTAGGCGCCGTCGATCAGGCGCTGGCGGAATTCGGCCTGCATCAGCACGCCCTGCTTGGACGTGATGCGTGGGTTGAAGGTCGCGTCCATATCGGGCGCGATCGCCCAGTAGAACGGGATTTCGACGCCGTAACCGAACTGCGTGTAGGACGTGAAGCCCGGCATCAGGAAGCCGGTCTTGCGCTTCACCGTCGGGTCGGGCGTCGAGAAGTACGGCATGTAGGCGAGCGGCACGCCGAAGAATTCGAGCTGCGCCGTCTCGAAGTACAGCATCTTCTCCTGCTGGTCGTGGATGATGCGGGCACCCTTGACCTGCCACAGCGGCGGCTTCTTCGGATCGTCCCTACACGGAGCGCAAGCCGTGTAGACGCCGTTCTCGAACACCGTGTAGTTGCCGCTGGAGCGGTCGGCGCGGCTCGCGGCCATACGGGTCTGGTCGGCGGTGTCCACGCGCAGCGAATCGACGAACCCGTCGCGGTAGTCGTCGGACAGATCCATGATCTCGGCATAGGTGATCTTGCCGTCGGCATCCGTCATGCGGATGTTGCCTTCGGCATGGAGCCGCTTGGTCTTCTGGTCGTAGATGACCTTGTCGGCCTCGACGCTGGTGCCGTTGTAGAACAGCTGGACGTTGCCGACCGCCGAGACGCGCGAATTGTTGTAGTCGTAGTCGACCTCGGTCGCCTGCACGAGCATCTGGTTGTCGTTGGCGGCCTTCGGCGGCTTCGGTCGCGGCGGCAGCGGATTGTAGGTGAAGCTCTGCGCGGCCGCAGGCACGGTCGCGGCAAGATCGAGCAATCCACCCAGCGCGAGCGCGGCAACGAAGGCGAGCAGGAGGCTACGGGCAGGCAAGCCACGTCCGTTCGCGCGCACCACGGTGCGCAGCGCCAATTCAGACACATGCCCTCGGCGGACGGCAGTCACTATCCGTCCTCCTGATAGAGCAAGGCCAAAAAGCCGGTGAGGCCACCCACGACAACGGGCAGCCACGCCGCAGCGATCGGATGCATCAACTCAGCCTTGCTCAAATCCTCAGTAACTTTGGACAGCACGTAGAGCAGAAAGCCTGCGCCTACGCCACTCAAAACCATCTTCTGCACGCCGCCCATCCGGAAGAAGCGCAACGATACGGAAGCTGCCAGCATCACCATCGCTGCAAGCAGAAACGGCTGCGCCAGAAGCTTATGGTACTGGAGTCGATATCCGGCTGTCGCGAAGCCCGAGCTTTCGGACGAACGGATGTAGCTCGGTAGTTGCCAAAAGGACACAGTCTCAGGTGTGGAAAAGCTGTTGCGGACCTGCGCTTCGGTCAGCGTCGTGGGAATCTCCAGGCGGTCCTGGTCGACGGGCGGCGCATCCAAAGAGAAACGCCGCACGGTCCTGAACACCCAGCGGCCATCCTCCAGCGTCGCCTCGCGCGCCTCGATGCGCTCCTTGAAGTGATATTCTGTATCAAACCGGAACAGAGTCAGGCCTGTCAGCCTGATGCCCTGCTGCTCGCTGCGCGCGGCGTTGATGATGACCTGGCCTTCGCTGGTGACCTGGTTGAGCCAGAAGCCGGAGGCGTCCTGGATGCCGCCGCCCGGCGCCGAGCCGAACAGCTCGGCCTCCATGCGCTTGGAGAGCTCGCGCAGATTCGCCGACATCGGATTGTAGGCAATCGTCGCGATCACCCCGATCACGAGCGCGCTGCCGAGCGCGGGCGAGATGAACTGCCACGCCGAGATGCCGGCGGCGCGCGCGACCACGAGCTCGAGCCGGCGGGAGAGGGCCAGGTAGCAGGTCATGGCGCCGATCAGCATGCAGAACGGCGTCAGCTTCTCCAAGAGCTGCGGCACCCGGAATAGCGAGGTCTCGGCCACCATGATCGCGGAGGCGGAGGCCAGGCCGGAGGTCTTGCGAACCATCTCGATATAGTCGACCAGCACCAGCAGCAGGAAAATGCCCGCGAACACGCCGAGCGCCGCGACGACGAAGCGGCCCGCGAAATAGCGTCCGAGCGTGTTGGTGAGCATGCTCATGCGGCGACCGGACGTCGGAACAGCCGCGCAAGGCGTGCGTTCGATCTGTTGATGGCTTCCATGAGGCGAGGGGGCGGCTCGACCACGATGCCGCCGAGGATCATCCACAGCCCAACGCCGATGGCACCCATGACCATCGCGTACTGGACCAGCACCGGGCCGGGCGACTTCACCGCCATCACCGAGCAGGCGAAGCCGATCATGCGCAGGCCGAACACCGCGACGATTGACGAACCGATCGAGAAGTTGCGGCTCTGGCGGGTGGTGCGAGGTGCGCCGAGGAAGGCGAATGTCAGTGCGGCAAAGGCGAAGGGATAGATCGGCGCCAACAGGCTGTCATGCAAGGCCGCGCGGAACTGCCCGGGAATCTGCTTGTAGACGGGGTCGTCCTCGGACGGCGCGAACAGCTCCCACAGATAGCGTTCGCGAATGCCGAGCGTGACGTCGCGGCCCTGGTTGGAGAACTTCGACATGTCGAAGCCGTGGCGGGCGAAGGTCACGAGGGCGGGATCACGCTTGCCGACCTCGAAGCGCTGCAGGTTGCCGTCCTCCAGCACCAAGATGGTCTCGCCGCCGCTCTTCACCACCGTGCCGCGCTCGGCGACGATCGAGTTGCGCTCCTTCGGATCGCGGCGATCGTCGATGAAGATGCCGGCCATGATGCCGCCGGGCTGGCGCTCGCGAATCCGGATCGTGAGATTCTGGTCGAGCTGGGCGAAGCGGCCGGGCTGCAGGATGTTGGTGAGGACGTCGGCGGTGATCTCGGCGTCCCATTGCTTGATCCGCCGCATGCCGTCGGGAGCGAGATAGGCGGCGATGAAGGCGACCAGCAGCGCGACCACGCAGGTGGCGTAGAAAAACGGATAGAACAGCCGGAACGGCGACAAGCCGGCGGCATTCATCACGATGATCTCGGAATCGGTGGCGAGTTTGTTCAGCGTATGCGAGATCGCGATCATCAGCGCGATCGGCGAGATGATCAGCACGAGCGCCGGAATCACCAGGCTGGTGATGCCGAGGAAGGTCAGGATGGTCTGCCCCTGACTCGTCATCAGGTCGATGCCGCGCAACGCCTGCGTAATCCAGATCACACCGGTGAGGCTGACCAGGACCAGCGCAAACGACGCCAGCGTCGTGCGGAAAATATACCTGTCGATCGACCCCATGCGCTACCGCACGATCCCCACAAGGCCCCTTCTGGGTCCCAAATTCCGGACGTCCCGACCCATCCCGAAAGGGGGCCCCAAGGGTCGTTCTGCCACGTCTTTCACCACGTCACACTCTCAGTACCATCCCTTTGATCCGTCAACAAAATGGCTGCCCCGTGGCACCCTCGATCTACGGTTAATATTTCCCTCGTTGTGGCCCGCCGGCCACGGGCAGCGCTTGGCATGCACGGTGCGGGCGGGTCATAGTACGCTCCCGATCCGTGAATCGCTGTTCAGTCGGCATCCTCAGCGGTGCCCGTGGAGCGGCAAAAGTCTCGTCTTTTTGAGGAGTTGTCCATGTCCGACGCCGTCAAGGTCGGTTTCGTTCCGTTTTCCGCAGTCCCGCGCGGCACGCTGGTGGCGTTCTGCGACGACGACTTGCGATTCGGCCCTGCGACCGCCAAGGCGCTGGGGGCAGCGGTGGATCTGGTGAAGCGGGCCGCCACGACGAGCCAGTTCAAGGGCAAGACCGGCGCGGCGCTCGACATCCTGGCTCCCGAGGGCCTGACCGCGAGCCGTCTGATTGTGATCGGCGCTGGCAAGACTTCGGCGCTGAAGCTGAACGACTTTCTGAAGTTCGGTGGCGTGGCGGCCGGCAAGCTGAAGGCCGGCGCAAGCGCCATGACCATCATTGCCGAGGTGCCTGACGGGGCCATGACTGCGGAACAGACGGTGGCGATCGGCTCGGGCCTGCGGCTGCGCGCCTATAAATTCGATCGCTACAAGACAAAAAAGAAGGACGGCGAGGAGGGCGGTGCCCTGCGCGCCGACGTCGCGTTCGCTGTCGCCGACGTGGCTGCTGCGAAAAAGGCCTTCGCGCCGGCGGGTCACGTCGTCGACGGCGTGATCATTGCGCGCGATCTCGTCAACGAGCCGCCGAACGTGCTCTTTCCGGAGGAGTTCGCGCGGCGCGCGAGCCAGCTGCGCAAGCTCGGCGTCAAGGTCGAGGTGCTCGACGTCAAGGCGATGCACAAGCTCGGCATGGGCGCGCTGCTCGGCGTCGGTCAGGGCTCGGCGCGGCCGAGCCGCACCGTGCTCATGCGTTGGGACGGGGCCAGGAAAGGCGAGGCGCCGGTCGCCTTCGTCGGCAAGGGCGTCTGTTTCGACACCGGCGGCATCTCGATCAAGCCGGCCGGCAGCATGGAGGACATGAAGGGCGACATGGGGGGCGCGGCCTGCGTCGTCGGCCTGATGCACGCGCTCGCGGCGCGCAAGGCAAAGGTCAACGCGGTCGGCGCCATCGGCCTCGTCGAGAACATGCCCGACGGCAACGCGCAGCGTCCGGGCGACATCGTCACTTCGATGTCGGGTCAGACCATCGAGATCATCAACACCGACGCCGAAGGGCGCCTCGTGCTCGCCGACGTGCTCTGGTACGTCGCCAAGAAGGTGAAGCCGAAATTCATGGTGGATCTCGCAACGCTCACCGGCGCGATCATGGTCGCGCTCGGCACCGAGCATGCTGGCATGTTCTCCAACAATGACGAGCTAGCCGAACGTCTCCTGACGGCTGGCATCGAGAGCGGCGAGAAAGTCTGGCGTATGCCGCTCGGGCCCGAATACGACAAGCTGATCGATTCCCAGTTCGCCGACATGAAGAACACCGGCGGCCGTCACGGCGGCTCGATCACGGCAGCGCAGTTCCTGCAGCGCTTCGTCGACGGTGTGCCCTGGGCGCATCTCGACATCGCCGGCACCGCCATGGGTGCGCCGAAGACCGACATCAACCAGAGCTGGGGCTCAGGCTATGGCGTGCGCCTGCTCGACCGTCTGGTCGCCGATCATTACGAGCGCAAATGACCGAAGTGCTGTTCTACCATCTGCAAAACATGACGGTGGAGAACGTCTTGCCGCCGCTGCTCGAGAAATCGCTCGAGCGCGGCTGGCGCGTGGTGGTGCAGTCGACCTCGGAGGAACGCGCCGATGCGCTCGACGCGCACTTGTGGACCTATCGCGACGATTCCTTCCTGCCGCACGCGACATGGCGGGTCGGCGACGCTACGGAGCAGCCGGTCGTGCTGGTGATCGGGGAGGACAACCCCAACGGCGCCAATGTCCGCTTTCTGATCGACAACGCCGTGCTGCCCCAGGATTCGGAGCGCTACGAGCGCATGGTGCTGCTGTTCAACGGCGACGATCCGGATGCGCTCGCGCTGGCGCGCAGCGCGTGGGCGGATTGCAAGACGCGCGGATTTGATGTCACCTATTGGCAGGCCGACGAGCGCGGCCGGTGGCAGCGGCGCAATTAGTGGGCGCCTGCCAATTAATGATAATTTGCGGCTTTTGGGGTAATGCTGGCCTCCAGCCACGGTCGTGCCGCAAAGTGATGTTGGGACAATCGTTTAGGGCTGGTCCTAACGCGGGGATTTGGGTTTATCGTGCGACATCAAAAGCTTCCTTCGACGCTCCTCCTGGCGTTGTGCGCGGTTGCGCCGCTGATCGCGGGCTGCTCCGGCGCGTCCGACATGTTGTCGAGGGATGCCGAATGGTTCAACAGGCCGGCCCGGCTCTTCATCAAGAACATCTCGATCGAGTCCCCGCCGCTGACCCCCGACAAGCCGGTGACGGCGGAGGACCTGGTCAGTGCCGATGGCGCCTGTCCGGGCATGGCGCCCGCGGGTGCGCCCGCTGACGCCAACGCCTCGACCGCCTCGCCGGCGCCAGCGGGCGGAACGGTCGCGCTCGGTCACACCGAATGCGACGTGGTGCGCGGTATCGGCGCGCCGAGCAACGTCAATCTCTCCAATGATGCCAGTGGCCGGCGCGTCGCCGTGATCACCTGGACGAGCGGTCCGCGTGCCGGCATCTACACCTTCACCGCAGGCCGCCTGTCCTCGATCGAGGGCAGCCCAGAGCCTGCGCCGATGCCGAAGGCCGCCAAGCCGAAGGCGAAGAAGAAGCAGGCGACCTGAGCGGAAGCTTGAGTCGCGGGCAGGGCGCGGCGCCAAGCTTATGGATGCGCAAGCGACAGGCCTGGCCCTTGATAGTCCGCTTTATTTTCGGCCCGCGTCTGCCCGGTAGGGGCGTTGAATGGGACGTCCGCTGCGCGGGCCGGGCTCTACGCGCTCCGCTTGCCGATCAAGCCTGTGCTTTGTCGGATGGATCCTGACACACTATAGATGCCGGTGCAGGAAGTCTCCAATCTCAGTCTCGATCCGCCGATGGACCGCCGCCCGGTCGACGCCGGGAGCATCCTTGCAGGCCGCGGGCGCTTCGGTCTCGAGCGCGTGAGAGCACGGGCCGAAGAATATGAAATGGCCGCCCGGTACCGTCTCTTGCCGCGGCGGATGGGGTAATGCCGCCGCGAGAGCGACGATGTTACCATCAGCCTGGAGATCGCTGCTTTCCGCACGATAGAGTAGCGTCGGCATGCCGACCGACGCCAGTCCGTCGCGATCGAACAAGGCGCCGAACGGCTCCAAGAGTACGAGGGCGTTTACGGTGAGCGCATCTGGCGATCTCTTGCCGACCGCGTTGGCCAAGGAGCCATCGGTCGGCACGCCGTCGCAAGCCTTCGGATCGTTGCCACGGTCTCGGCAATAGGCCGCGAGATGAGCCAGGCTGGGAGATGCCCCCGCCACGATCAGCGTGACGGCCCCACCGTAAGAAAATCCCATCATGCCAAGGCGGTTAGGATCGGCATGCACCCCGAAGCGTGGATCGGCCAACATGGCATCGAGCGCTCCGTGAATCTGGCGTGGTCGATCTTCGAGAGCTTCCCGAGGACGTTTCGATCCAGGATGAAACGGCGCGACCACGATAAAACCTTCGCGCGCCATTGACGTGAGAAGAGCCGCATAAGGGAGCGAACTGCCTCCCGCTTTGATCGTTCCCCCTCCGCCATGCGAGAAAAGAACAACTGGAAAGCGCGGCCCGGCGGCGATGGGCGCATCGCGGGTCGCGGCAATTGAGAATGGCCCTTCCTGAAAGGGAAATTCGGTTGCGTCTATCGGATAAACAATCAATGTATCGAACGGGACGATATCCTGCACCGCGATGCGCGTGATGCCTGCACGAAATCGCTGTGGATCGGCTTGTGCGGATGTGCCTGCGGCCAGAAATGCGAGCAGGAGAAACAAGGCACGCATATGCACCGCAATGCACCTGGGTATCTGATCGAGGTCCAGCGGTCGAAGTTCTGCATCGACCCACGTCATCGCGTCTGAGCCCCACACTCGCTACTGATACACCTTAGGTTGCCGAATAGTTCACGTAAAGCTCATGATGGGGTGTCAGGTATTTTATTACCGTCATGGCCTCTTGGCCGCCTTTGCATGGGGTTGTTTTTCAAATTTTGCTGGCGGCCTCGCTCGGCCGAGGCCGAGGACAGCCTCTAACCCGCCGCCTCATCATACTGCGCGCTGGCCTCGAGCCATTGCTCCTCGGCGCGCGCCAGGGCGTCGGCGGCATTGGCGCGTGCTTTCGATAGCTGCGCGGCCTGCCTGGGATCGCGGGTGAAGATGTCGGGCAGGGCGAGCGCGGTGTCGATCTTGGCGATGATCTCGCTGACGCGCGTGATCTCGGCCTCGGCCTCCGCGATGCGCTTCTTGAGCGGGCCGCGATTGTCCGATCGCGCCCGCTGCGGCTTCTCGGCTGGCGCGCTGCGCTCGCGCGGGCTGTCGTCCGCGCTCGCCGCCGACAGCACCACGCGGCGGTAGTCGTCGAGGTCGCCATCGTAGTTGGTTACCGTGCGGTCGGCGACCAGCCACAGCCGTTCCGCGCAGGCCTCGATCAGATAGCGGTCATGCGAGACCATGATGACGGCGCCGGGAAAGTCGTTGATCGCCTCCGCAAGCGCGGCGCGGCTGTCGATGTCGAGATGGTTGGTCGGCTCGTCCAGGATGATCATGTTGGGGCCGAAGAAGGTCGCAAGTCCCAGCAGCAGCCGCGCCTTCTCACCGCCCGACAGTTTGCCGGCCTTGGTGTCGGCCGCCTTGCCGGAAAAGCCGATCGCGCCGGCGCGCGCCCGCACCTTGGCCTCGGGCGCATCGCCCATCAGCTTGCGGACGTGGTCGTAGGCGGAGGCATCCTCGTTCAGTTCGTCGAGCTGGTGCTGCGCGAAATAAGCGATCGACAATTTGTCGGCGCGCGTGACCCGGCCAGAGAACGGCGCGAGCTTGCCTGCGAGCAGCTTCACCAGCGTCGACTTGCCGTTGCCGTTGGCACCCAAGAGCGCGATGCGGTCGTCATGGTCGATCCGCAGGGTGACGCGGCTCAGCACGGGCGTCGCCGGATCATAGCCGACGGAGACGTTGTCGACGGCGATGATCGGCGGCGACAGCGTCTTCTCGGGCGGCGGGAAGCTGATCTCGTGCACGTCCTGTGTCACCAGCGCCGTGATCGGCTTCAGCCGCTCCAGCATCTTGACGCGCGACTGGGCCTGGCGCGCTTTCGAGGCCTTGGCCTTGAAGCGGTCGACGAAGGCTTGCAGGCGTGCGCGCTCGGCCTCCTGGCGCTTGACCTGCTTGGCATCGAGCAATTCGCGCGCGGCGCGCTGCTCCTCGAAGGAGGAATAACTGCCGCGATAGAGCGTCAGCTTGCCGCGATCCAGATGCAGGATCTGGTCGACCGAGCTCTCCAGGAGATCGCGGTCGTGGCTGATCACGATCACGGTGCGCGGATAGTGGGCGAGGTGATCCTCCAGCCACAGCGTGCCTTCGAGGTCGAGATAGTTGGTGGGTTCGTCGAGCAGCAGCAGGTCGGGGGCTGCGAACAGCGTCGCGGCGAGCGCCACGCGCATGCGCCAGCCGCCGGAGAACTCCGAGCAGGCGCGCAACTGGTTCGCAGCCGAGAAACCAAGACCGCTGAGAATCGCAGCCGCGCGGGCAGGGGCTGAATGCGCATCGATGTCGACGAGCCGGGTCTGGATCTCCGCGATGCGATGCGGGTCGTGCGCGGTCTCGGCCTCACGCAACAGCCCGTCGCGCTCGAGGTCGGCCCTGAGCACCACCTCGATCAGGCTTTCCGGCCCGTCAGGCGCTTCCTGCGCGAGGCTGCCGATGTGCCAGCGCGGCGGCAGCGTGACCGAGCCGTGCTCGGCGGCGAGCTCGCCGCGGATCACCTTGAACAGCGTCGACTTGCCCGTGCCGTTGCGTCCCACAAGGCCGACGCGCGAGCCGGGTGTGATCTGCACGGAGCTTTGGTCGATCAGGAGGCGTCCGGCGAGGCGGACCGAAAGGTCGGTGACGGTGAGCATGCGGCCTTGTCACCGCAGCGCGAGGCAAACGCAACCCCGTTGTTGTTCCTAATTCTGGGAATCGCGATCGCGATCCCGCTTGCGTAGCTCGTTCACGAGATGCTCGAGATAGGTCGGAAGCCGCGGCTCGGGCCGAAGGCTCTGCTGGAGCCGCTCGCCGATGGCGTCGCAGATCGATCGGCTGGTCCGTCGGTCCATCTGTTCGCTGTCATTGACGAATGGGCGAGGCATCACGGGGTTCCATTGTGAAGAGCAACGACACCCTACCAAGTCCCTGACGGCGAAATAGTTTCGGTCCCCTGGGGACCGCCTGTCATTCTCGTAAAAATTGTATGAGCGCGGCGATGTGCGCGCAAGGCAAAGCCCCGGCGGGGGACGCCGGGGCTTCTTCTGGTCGTTCTCCTGGAAGGTGCTGACGGCTCAGTAGCAGCGGTTCACCAGCCGCCAGCGGGGTCCCCAGGGGGTCGGGACCAGCTGGCGCACATAGCAGCCGCCATAGCCGTAAGAGACGGGGCCACCGACATAGAAGCGCGGCGCGCCCCAGCCCCAGCCATGGTGCCAGCCGCCATGCCAGCCACCCCAGCCGCCGTGCCAATGGGCTGAGGCAGAGGTCGGAGCCAGCGCGGCACCCAGCGCGACCGCGGCGACTGCAGCAAGCGAAAGTTTCCTCAACATAGTGTTCTCCTCAAAACTGCCGGCGCGGGCCTGCGCGTCGATGGAATGGCCGCCGAAACGTCTCTTGAAGGGCAGAACGCGTCTCGATGGGGCCGACCTTAAGCCCGCGATCCTGAACCGGGAGCTGAACGGGCGTTGCAGATTGGGTTCATCTCGGTGAAATTATCGTAATCCCCCCGCGGCGATCCGCCCGTGAGGCGTTTGGCCGGTCGCTTGCCGTTCGCCGATAGCGCCGATATAAGCCCGGCAACTCCAAATCACCCCCTTCTTCTCAAGGACAGAACCATGGCGATTGAACGTACCTTCTCGATCATCAAGCCCGACGCGACCGAGCGTAACCTGACCGGCGCGGTCAACGCCGTGATCGAAAAGGCCGGCCTGCGCATCGTCGCGCAGAAGCGCATCCGCATGACCAAGGGCCAGGCCGAGACCTTCTACGCCGTGCACAAGGCCCGTCCGTTCTTCGGCGAACTCGTCGAGTTCATGACCTCCGGCCCCGTGGTCGTGCAGGTGTTGGAAGGCGAGGGCGCGATCGCCAAGTACCGCGACGTGATGGGCGCGACCGACCCCTCGAAGGCTGCCGACGGCACCATCCGCAAGCTCTATGCCAAGTCGATCGGCGAGAACTCGGTGCATGGCTCCGACGCCCCGGAGACGGCCGTGATCGAGATCGCCCAGTTCTTCTCCGGCAACGAGATCGTCGGCTGATCGGAAGGACGCATTGTGAACTGGCTCTGGCAGATCTTCGATCCCGCCACGCTCGGGTCGTTCTTCACCCAGTTCCGCAATGAAATGGCCGAGCCGTCTTTCTGGGTCGCAGTCGGCAAGATCATCTGGATCAACATCCTGCTCTCCGGCGACAACGCGCTGGTGATCGCACTTGCATGCCGCGGGCTGAAGCCGCGGCATCAGCTCTGGGGCATGGTGTTTGGCGCCGGCGCCGCGGTGCTGCTGCGCATCATCTTCACGGGCGTTGTCGCGAGCCTGATGGCGCTGCCGTACCTCAAGCTGGTCGGTGGCCTCGCATTGATCGTGATCGCCGCCAAGCTCCTGGTGCCGGAAAACGAGGACGAGGACGACGTCGCCTCGGCCTCGCATCTGTGGCAGGCGGTGCAAATCGTCGTTGTCGCCGACATCATCATGAGTCTCGACAACGTGATCGCGGTCGCGGCCGCCGCCAATGGCAGCGTGCCGCTGCTGGTGCTCGGCCTTGCGATCAGCGTTCCGTTGATCGTCGCCGGTGCCGCGCTGATCATGGCGCTGCTGTCAAAGCTGCCGATCCTGGTCTGGGCCGGCGCGGCGCTGCTCGGCTGGATCGCCGGCGAAGTGATCGCCACCGATCCGGGCGTCGAGCCGAAGCTGCATGCGCTGTCCGACGGTCCGTTCGGCGCATCGCTGGATTCGGTGCTCGCAAGCTTGCGCATCCCGCCGCAATTTGCCCATGGCGGAGCTGGCGCCGAATATCTCTGCGCCGTGCTCGGCGTCATCGTCGTGCTGGTCATCGGCTATATCTGGCGCCGACGCAGCCTGCATGTTGCCGCGCTCGAAGCCTCCGAGCGTCACGCCAAGGTGTCGGCCGAGTAAACTCTAGCGCCTTACGATCGAGCCGGAGCGGCCGACCAGACGGGCGAGCTGCTTGAAGCGGCCGCCGACGCGGTCGGCGACGAGATCGCCGAGGCGGTGCTCGAACACCAGCATCAGCTTGCGGCTGCCGCTTCGGAAATGCGTAGCCGTCAGCACGCCCGGACGCGCCGCAGAGATCAGATGCGCGACGCGGAACGCCGCCCCCAGAAGGCGCGCGCGCTCGAGCTGGGCGGGCGAGAGCAGTTCCTGCATCGTCACCGGCGGCTGGTTCTCGTCACTCAGACCGGCATATCGATAGAACACCGACAGGCCGACGAAGGCGCGGCCTTCGTGGCTGACTGCGCCGAAGTTGCCGTTGACTACGAGGCTCAGCGTCTGCTCGCCGCGGTGGTCGGGATGAACGCGCCAGCCGATATCGGAGAGCAGGCACGCAGTGTGGCGCAGCCTGCGATCCTCTTCGGTCTCGCGCAGCTTCACCACGCGGACGAAGCGGTCGGTCCATTCCATCAACTCGCGGGCATGGCGCGCCGAACGTGACATCAGCTGGTTGAGCTCTTCCGCGGCGCAGATCAATCCGTCCTTGGCGCGCTCGGCTTCCGACAGCTTCTCGTGCAGCAGGCCTTCGCGCACGCCGAAGGTCGAAAACACGATCGTCTTCGGCCGTGCGACGCGGATGATGTGCTCGAGCACCAGCGCGGCATAGGTGAGGAGGGGGCGCCGCGCGTCGGCGACCACTTCGATGTCGGCCAGCATGTTGGACGCAGCCAGGCGCCGCAGGCGTCGCGCAAAATCCAGCGCATCCGCCGCCGGTATCGAATAGCCGTGCATTACCTGGAGCGGATAGCCGCTCTGGATGATGTGGATGCGGGCAAGCGCGCGCCATGTGCCGCCGACCGCATAGAAGGTTCGGCCGCGCCCGGCCTTGAGCTGCGCTACGGCGTCGAGCTCCTCGCGGACGATGCGGTCGGCGCGCTTCAACGATTTGTGCGCGAGATCCTGCAGGGCGAGTCCGCCGAGCGGCAGCGTCACGCCGCTGCGGACGCTGTTGCGGTGGACCTCGACGAGCTCAAGCGAGCCGCCGCCGAGATCTCCGACAATGCCGTCGGGATGATGGATGCCGGAGATGACGCCGAGCGCCGAGAGTCGCGCCTCGCGCGGGCCCGACAGGATCTCGATCTTTACCGCACAGATGCGCTCCGCCTTGGCGATGAAGTCGGGGCCGTTGGAGGCGTCGCGGCACGCGGCGGTCGCGATCGCAAAGACGCGCCCGACCTGCATCACGCGACACAGCGCCCGAAATCGCTTCAGCGAAGTCAGCGCCTTGTCGACCGCGTCCGGCGCAAGCAGACCGGTGCTCTGCACCTCCCGGCCGAGGCCGCAGAGCGTCTTCTCGTTGAAGATCGGAATGAGGCTGCGCGCGAGCGCCTCGTAGACGACGAGACGGACCGAGTTGGAGCCGATATCGATCACCGCGACGCTTGCGCCACGTTTGCGCGGCCGTGTCACGGCAACAATCTCCGGTCAGGATTGATGGCGTTCGTTCCGGCGCGTGAGACGCCGCGGTGAGGATTCCTTGAGCGACTTTCCACGGCCGGACAGACTCGGATTTGTCATGAAGTAATTGTGCACGTTGAAGGGCTCCTCGCCCTTCGCGGCCTTCATACGCGTTGACGATCCATCGGGCAACAATTGCCAGCTCTGCTCATTGTCCTTCAGATTCGCGACCATGATCTGTTCGAGAACCTGCTGATGCACCGTCGGATTTTGCAGTGGGCACAGCACCTCGACACGGCGGTCGAGATTGCGCGGCATCATGTCGGCTGACGAGATATACACAGCCGCTTTCGTGCTCGGCAGGCCCTGGCCCATGCCGAAGCAGTAGATTCGGCCGTGCTCGAGGAAGCGCCCGATGATCGACTTGACGCGGATGTTCTCCGACAGGCCGGGGATACCCGGCCTCAGGCAGCAGATACCGCGCACCACGAGCTCGACTTGGACGCCGGCTTGAGATGCCTCATAGAGCGCGTCGATGATATCAGGGTCGACCAGGGCATTCATCTTCATCCAGACCGCACCGGTCCGGCCGTGCCGCGCATGCGCGGTCTCGCCCTGGATGTGCTCGATGATGCGCTTGCGCAGCGTCAGCGGCGACACCGCCATCTTGTCGAGGTCGCTAGGTGCGGCATAGCCGGTGATGAAGTTGAACACGCGCGCAGCGTCGCGGCCGATGGTCGGGTCCGAGGTGAAGTAGGAGAGATCGGTGTAGATGCGCGCGGTCACCGGATGGTAGTTGCCGGTGCCGGTGTGAACATAGGTGGTGAGGCTGCCGCCCTCGCGGCGCACGACCATCGACAGCTTTGCGTGGGTCTTCAGCTCGAGGAAGCCGTAGACGACCTGCACGCCGGCGCGCTCGAGGTCGCGTGCCCAGCGAATGTTGGCTTCCTCGTCGAAGCGCGCCTTGAGCTCGATCAGTGCCGTCACCGACTTGCCGGCCTCGGCGGCCTCGGCCAGCGCACGCACGATCGGTGAGTTGTTGGATGTGCGATAGAGGGTCTGCTTGATCGCGACGACGTCAGGATCGCGTGCGGCCTGCTGGAGGAACTGCACCACGACGTCGAAGGATTCGTAGGGGTGGTGGACGATGAGGTCCTTCTGCCGGATCGCGGCAAAGATGTCGCCGCCGTGCTCGCGCACGCGCTCGGGATGGCGCGGCACGTAAGGGGTGAATTCGAGGTCGGGCCGGTCGAGGCGGGTGAGCTGCGACAGCTCGTTCATGGCGAGCACGCCGTCTACCAGGAACACTTCGTCGTCGTCGGCCGAAAGCGCGTGCTGCACGAAGTTGCGCAGCTGTTCAGGCGTCTTTGCATCGACCTCGAGGCGGATCACCGATCCGCGGCGGCGGCGCTTCAGCGCGGTCTCGAACACGCGCACGAGGTCTTCGGCCTCTTCCTCGATTTCCATTTCGGAGTCGCGGATGATGCGGAAGGCGCCCTGGCCGTGGACGTTGTAGCCCGGGAACAGCCGGTTGATGAACAGGGCGGTCATCTGTTCCAGCGAGATCAGCCGCACCAAGCCGTCCGCCGGCAGGCGGACGAAGCGGTCGATCTTGCCGGGCATGCGGATCAGCGCGTTCATCTGCTTGCCGTCGGCGGCGCGCGTGAGCTGGAGCGCGATGGTGAAGCCGAGGCTCGGGATGAACGGGAAGGGGTGAGCGGGATCGATCGCGAGCGGTGTGAGCAAGGGGAAGACGTTGTGAAGGAAGTGGTCCTCGAGCCACGTTTTCTCCGCCTTGGTGGCGTCCTTGCCGTCGACGAGCACGATGCCGACGTCGGCGAGCGTGCCGCGCAGATCGCGCCAGATCGCCTGCTGGTCGCTGGCGAGCTGCGAGACGGTGCGGTTGATCAGCGCCAGCTGCTCGGACGGGGTCAGGCCGTCCGGGCTGCGCTCGGGGATGCCCTCACGGACCTGCGCCTTGATGCCGGCGACGCGGACCATGAAGAACTCATCAAGGTTATTTGCCGAAATCGACAGGAATCGCACCCGCTCCAGCACCGGGTGGTGGGGGTTGACCGATTCCTCCAGGACCCGGCGATTGAAATGCAGCCAGGAAAGCTCGCGGTTGATGAATCGCTCGGGGCTCGTGGCGATCGCCGGCAGGCCTGCTGATTCCGGTTCTTTTTCTTTGAGTTCAATGGCTTGCGCGGAGTCCATGAGAAGTCGATCCATCTTCTTTCGCCTCATCTTGCGACTTATGCGCAAAACCGGCGCAGAGCATGTGTTAGTGCGATGACGTTTCGATGACATTGATGTTCCGCCGCTCGGCGCCGTCAAGCGGCCGCGGCGAACAGTCCATGCCCTGGAACAGATCAGGCGTCGCGCAGCAATTCGACGGCCAGCGACCGGGTCACGGGCCGGCCGAGCCGCAGGGCTTCGCTGTCGAGCAGCTCCACGGCCCGCCGCGCCGCGGCGGAGGAGCGCTCCAGGCGGGTGGCGAGATAGCTGACCACGCTCTCATCGACGCTCAATTGGCGGTCGGCGCAGAACTTGACGATCAGGCCGCGGAAAAGCTGGTCGTCCGGGGGCAGGAGCGACACCACCGGCAAAGCGCGTAAGCGCGAGCGGAGGTCGCGCAGCTCGATATCCAGCGCCGCCGGTAAATCGCGGCCGGTCATCAGGACATAGGCCCCGTCCTCGCGCGTGAGGTTCAGAAGATGGAAGAGCGCGCGCTCGTCGAGGTCCTTCGCTTTCAGGTCCTCGACGACGAGCGCGCCCGTGGCGAGCGCCCCAGGCACGGCGGCCGCGGTCAGCGCATTGGCGGTGGTGGAGCGGGCGCCGGCCTCTTCGGCCCAGATTGCGGCAAGGTGGCTCTTGCCTGAGCCTTCGGGCCCGGCCAGCCACATGATCCGGTTCGGCCATTCGGGCCAGCCATTGATCAGGGCGAGACCGGCGGCATTGGCGGGGCCTTCGAGAAAATTGTCCCGGCTGAGGCTCTCCGCATGCGGAAGCGAAAACGCCAATTGTCGGGGATGAACGCGGCCTGCCACGCTTGCTTTGCTCCATGCCGGGCGAGCCGGCCAAAAACCTGTGCCAAAGGGTTTGGCGCCAAAGGACCTATCGGTTGCGAGTTGGCCTTTTGCGGGGCCGGTCCGCGCTCATTTCGCCTCGATCGTACTCATGTGCCGCAGCCACTCCACGAGGTAGAGCGAAACCGAGGTGAGCGTGAAGACCGTGACGAGGCCCATCAGGATGATATCATAGGGCTCCGGCCTGAAGCCGAAGGCGAGTGCGGCCAGCACCAAGGCTGCGAATGCCACCTGGGCTGCGGTATTCAGTTTCGACACCATCAGGGGTTTCATGGCGACCGGCTTGTCGAACAGCCAGGACACTATCACGGCTGCGACGATCATGATGTCGCGGGAGACCACCAGGATCACGATCCAGCGCGGGATGGCGCCCCAGATCCCCAGTGCCATATAGATCGAGACCAGCAGCGCCTTGTCGGCGAGCGGGTCGAGCAGGGCGCCGAGCTCACTCGCCATGTTGAAGCGCTTGGCCAGGAAGCCGTCGACGGCGTCGCTGATCCCGGCGATCAGGAACACACCGAACGCCACTTCCATTTGGCTCGACACGATGGCCCAGACGATGATTGGGACCAGCATGATGCGGCCCAAGGTAATGATGTTCGGAATACTCACGCGGCGCTTCCCGGCACCCGGTGTGACCTCGAATCCGGCCCTTTGGAGGCTGAACCGGTTGATATCTACATAGTATAGCGTCAGGCCCCTTGCGAGCCATTGCGCGGCCCTCGAATTCGACGTAACCAGCCGCAAATCCACTGGAAATCCGGCATGACCGACCGCAAAAACGGCCTTACCTACGCCGATTCAGGCGTCGACATCGATGCGGGCAATCGCCTGGTCGACCTGATCAAGCCGATGGTGCGCGCCACCGCGCGCGCCGGTGCCGATGCCGAGATAGGCGGTTTCGGCGGCCTGTTCGACCTCAAGGCAGCCGGGTTCAGGGACCCGGTCCTGGTCGCCGCCACCGACGGCGTCGGCACCAAGGTCAAGATCGCCATCGAGACCGGCCTGCATGGCGGGATCGGCATCGATCTCGTCGCGATGAGTGTCAACGACCTCGTGGTCCAGGGTGCCGAGCCACTGTTCTTCCTCGACTATTTCGCCTGTGGCAAGCTCGACCCCGAGGCTGCTGCGTCGATCGTCGCGGGCGTCGCCGGGGGGTGCCGCGAGTCCGGCTGCGCCTTGATCGGCGGCGAGACCGCCGAGATGCCCGGCCTCTACAAGGACGGCGACTATGATCTCGCGGGGTTCGCAGTCGGCGCCGCCGAACGCGGGACGCTGCTGCCCCGCAAGGACATCGCCGCCGGCGATGCCGTGATCGGGCTGGCGTCCTCCGGAGTGCATTCCAACGGCTTCTCGCTGGTGCGCAAGATCGTCGAGCAGTCCGGCCTCGGCTTCGAGGCCCAGGCGCCGTTTGCGCCCGTCATGACGCTCGGCGGTGCGCTGCTCGCGCCCACCCGGCTCTACGTCAAATCCTGCCTGCGTGCCATCCGCGAGACCGGTGCGGTGAAGGGTCTTGCCCACATCACCGGCGGCGGCTTCACCGACAACATTCCGCGCGTGCTGCCAAAGCATCTCGGTGTCGGCATCGATCTCGCCCGCTTGCCGGTACTGCCGGTGTTCAAATGGCTGGCGGCGCAGGGCGGCATCGCCGACCTCGAAATGCTGCGCACCTTCAACTGTGGCATCGGCATGATCGCGATCGTCGAGGCGGCTGCCGTCGACAAGGTGGTCGAGGTCTTCACCGATGCCGGCGAGACGGTGGCGCAACTCGGTACCGTCATCCCGGTCGAGGGCGAGGATCGCGTCGTCTATAACGGCCATCTCGACCTGTCGCTGTAAAACCCATGAAGCGTCGCGTCGCCATCCTGATCTCCGGCCGAGGCTCCAACATGGCGGCGCTGATCAAGGCCGCTGCCGCGCCGGATTTTCCGGCGGAGATCTCGCTCGTCATCTCGAACAAGGCCGCCGCGCCAGGTCTGGAGAAGGCAAGGGCGGGCGGCGTGCCCACGCTGGTGATCGAGAGCAAGCCGTTCGGCAAGGATCGCGCCGGCTTCGAGACTGCGCTGCAGGCAGCCCTCGACCAGCACGGCATCGAGCTGATTTGTCTGGGCGGCTTCATGCGGCTGTTCACGGCCGAGTTCACGCAAGCCTGGTACGGGCGGATGCTCAACATCCATCCATCGCTGCTGCCGTCGTTCCCCGGCCTCGACCCGCATGGCCAAGCATTGCGCGCTGGCGTGAAACTGTCCGGCGCGACGGTGCACTTCGTGATCCCCGCGACCGATGCCGGTCCGATCGTGATGCAGGGCGCGGTTCCCGTCAGCGACCACGACACGCCGGACACGCTGTCCGAGCGCATCCTCGAAGTCGAGCACCGCATCTATCCCGAAGCGCTGCGCCTGCTTGCGACCGGCAAGGTCCGGATCGAGGGCGATGTCTGCAAGACCGCGGGGAGCGGGGGTTCGGAGAATTTCCTGATCGCGCCGGTGGTGAGCTGAATCGCCTGGCGTGGGCCACAAATGAAATCCCCCGGGCGGAGCCGGGGGGATTCATGTTTGCCTGTGTCGATCGTCGACAGAAAGTCAGTGAACCTTGAGGTTCTCCGCGGAGGTCTTGCCGCGATTCTCCACGAGATCGTATTCAACCACCTGGTTTTCGTTAAGGGTGGTCAGCCCAGCGCGCTCGACCGCGGAGATATGGACGAACACGTCCTTGTCGCCGCCGTTCGGCTTGATGAAGCCATAGCCCTTTGTCGGGTTGAACCATTTGACGGTGCCCTTTTGCATCGCCAGTCTCCTCCTTTAGACATAAAAAAGACGCGGCCACGTCTTTGCGCGTGCCACGCCACAAACGGGCTTCCGGAAGTCTGTTCGAGTCTTGAGTCTCAATGTCGCGAAACGCACAGTCGAGCGGCCAAATCCGATTGTGCCGGATATTGCAACATGAAAATCCCGTGCTCGCAAGCAGCGTGCAAAATTCAGGTCCCGATCCGGCACGCGGCGGCAGCGTTTGCAATCTGTGGCAGCAGTACCACAGCGCGGGGTAATCCCCCCGTTCAGCGCCGCTCAGGCGATTGACCCTTCAGGCCAGTTCGGCGCAAATCGTCGCAGGTGCCGCGATGTGTGTTGCATTTTTGCACGTCGCCATTTGCTTTGGGAATTTTGGCGTCATGCGCTGCCTATCGCAGCCTTCAGGGACGAGGCGGGCGCGCCGGCTGGGTTTTGGCCGGCGGGCTGCGAGCATCATCGCGGTAGCCTTTGCGTTCTCCCTGATGATCATGCTTGCGCCGGCGCATGCGCAGACGCCTACACCGACACCGACGCCCACAGCGAGCCCGACGCCTACGCCGACACCCACTCCGACACCTTCGCCATCACCGACGCCGACCGCGATGAACTACGGCCAGTCGGCGGGCAATACCATGCTCAACCTCGGCTCCAGCTTCCTGGAGCGACTGGGCAATCAGGCCTCGAACGGCTTCGACCGGACCTCCCGCACCAATCCCGGCGGTGGTGGCGCTGCGGAGGCGGCGGAAGGGCCGCGCTACCGGACCTGGTTCGAGGGTTACGGCGTTTCGATGCGAACCGACGCGCAGGGCGACTTCGTCGGCGACAAGCGCAAGACCTTTGGCGGAGTCGCGGGCATCGGCGCCCGGCTTGCGCCGGGAGTCAATCTCGGCTTCTTCGTCGACCAGAGCCACACCGACATCGACGTGCCGCTGGCGCTGCAATCGGCAACGCTGGATCTGACCCAGTTCGGCATCAACGGCTCGGTCGACAAGGGATCCTGGACCTGGGCCTTCGCGCTCGTGCACGGCCTCGGCAACGTCCATTCCAGCCGCGACACCGGCTTCGGCTTTGCGACCGCGGGCTATCGCGCCACCATTGACGGCGCGCTGACCGAGATCAGCTATTACTGGACCCAGGATCAGACCCGCCTCGTCCCCAAAGGTGCGCTGGAATATGTCCGCGCCACCAGCGCCTCGTTCCAGGAGACGGGCAGCCGCTTTCCGCTGACCATCGGCTCATCCGCACTCGCACGCGCGCGCCTCATGCTCGGCGCCGAGGTCGGGCACTACTTCATCTTCGACCAGAAGATTCTGGACTTGTCCGCCTACGGCAAGTTCGTCGACAATTTCTATCAGGACCTGGGATCGATCCAGGTCAGCCTGGGCACGCAGAGCCTGGTGGTGCCCGGCATCGGCGAGAGCCGCTATGGCCTCGACACGGGCGCATCGGCCTCGCTCAGCCTGACCAACGCCGCGCGCCTCTACGTCAATTATGACGCCAAGTTTCGCAGCGAGCTACGGTCGCACCAGGGCACGGTCGGCTTCGAGTACAGATGGTAGCCGGTGCCGATCAGGTCGGCGTCGCCGCGACGTAGCCCGTCAGGCCGAAGCTCTCCCGGGCCGCCGCCATCATCGGCACCAGCGCGTTCGGGTGGATGAACTCGTCGCGGAAGCACGGATAGGTCCGGGGATCGAAGATTTTCTTCAGCCACTCGACCACGATCTTGTGTCGCTCGGAGGCGCGAAATTCCTTGTGATAGGTGAGCCAGAGATCGGCGTGGTGACTGACACCGAGATCTACGGCAACGAGCGGCGCGCCGAGTGCGATCGACACCGTCGGCAGAAAGCCGATGCCGGCGCCGCGTTCCACCGCATAGAGCACGCCGATCGATGAATTGGTCTTGATCCCGACGATGCCCTCGAGCGACTTGAGGCCCAGGATGCGGGCATAGGCGGTGTCGTCGACCTGCGGTGCGCTCTGCTTGATGATCCGATGGTTCTGCAATTCGGCAAGTGTCTTGGGCACGCCGTGCAGGCTCTCGTATTCCTTCGAGACGAAGGGATAGATGTGCAGCCGGCCAAGCTTGACCACGATCAGATCCGGATTGGTCGGCGGCTCCAGCTGGATTGCGATATCGGACTCAAGGCGCGCAACATCGGCCTGCTCCATCGCGCAGCGCAGGTCGACGGTGATCTTGCGATAGGTCTTCTGGAAGTCGATCAGCCGCGGCAGGATCCAGAAATTGCCGGGCCCTTCCGTCACTGCGACGCGCACGGTGCCCGTCGCGTCGCTTGATGAGCGCGAGGCGCGGCGAAACACGTTGAAGGCGTGACGCTCCATCAGCGTGACGTCGGAGATCATCGCTGTGCCTTCGTCGCTCAGCGTCAATCCGCTCTGGTCGCGCAGAAACAGCTTGCAGCCGATGCTCTCTTCGAGCCGATCGATCCGGCGCATCAGCGTCGTCGAGGTGAGGCCGAGCTCCTCGGCGGCGTTGCGGAAACTTTTATATTTTGCGCAAGCTAGGAACAGCTTCAAATCGTCCCAGGAAGCATCTAGGGACTCATCGCTGCGGTGCTGCGTCATCGCAGCACCCCGGTGCAATAGTTGCTGCATACATCTGTTCCTTACCCGCTAAGCTGCTCATCCTAACGGACGGGGCAAAACGATAGAGGGGCAGGATGGCTATGGAAAGGGGCTCCTTTGCCGCAAGGCATGAATTTGACGCGCTGCCGCTCAGTCCAGACATCGACGTCCATTGTGCACAATTCTCGGAAATTGCCGCGCTTGCGGACATGGCGCACCGGTTGGTCCCCGGCGTGCGGATCGGCGAGCAGGAACTCGCGCGCTATTTCACCTTCGATTCCCAATGCCTTCTGACCTTCTCACGGAACGGCGAGCTGGTTGGCGGCATGGCCTTCCTGTTTCTCAATGATCGGGGCCATGATGCGCTGCTGCTCGACGAGATCTGTCTGACCGAGCCCGACATCCGGCATCTCGCATCTGGCAACGAGGAGGTCTCGGCCATCTACATCTGGGCCATCGCGACCACCGGCCGCGGCATCGCCGGACTCGGCAAGGCGGCTGCGCATCTGCGGCAGCCGCGGTTGCGAAGCGCCGATTGTTTCGCGCAGCCATCGACGGCGGCCGGACGCGACATCATGAAAGCGACGGGTTTTGAGCCTATCGCGAGCTTCCAGCCCGACCTCTGGTGTTATCAGCGGCCGTGGAATCGACTGCCCATGCGCAGGCCGGGCGAGATGATCGAAGCAGGGAGTTTTGCAGATGCACGGCACTAGAATTCCTCTAGCCAAACCCGACTCGCGCGCCATCACGGTTCGCATCGCGCGCGATCCCAGCGACCTCATGCTGGTGACGGCCATCCGCTCCGCGGTCTATCTCGCCGAGCAGGACTGTCCCTTCGAGGAAGAGTTCGACGGCAACGATTTGGTCGCCGCGCATTTCATCGGCTTCATCGGCAACGAGCCCGCCGGTTGCCTACGGGTCCGCTTCTTCGGCGAGTTCGCCAAGGTCGAGCGGCTCGCGGTGCGGCACCAGTACCGGCGCTCGCGCGTATCGTTCAAGCTCGTGCAGGCGAGCGTCGACTATGTGAAGCGCAAGGGCTTCCGCAAGATTTATGGGCAGGCGCAGGACCGGCTGGTCGACTTCTGGGCTCATTTCGGCGCCAAGCCGCTCGGCCACAACCGCAAGATCACATTCTCGGATTTTTCCTATACCGAGATGGTGCTCGAGATCGAGCCGGGACCGGACGCGATCACGCTGGACAGTGATCCTTACGTGATCATCCGCCCAGAGGGCGATTGGGATCGGCCGGGCGTGCTCGATGCCTCAGCGGGACGGGCGGTCACATCGCCGCTGCGTACCGTTTCGATGGTCCAACGCTGAAATTGGTGCAGCTACGAACAAGAAAATGCCGGAGTTCATGCACGACGATCCGCCGATCCTGATTTGCGCCGATCTGCAGGTCGAATATCTGACGCCCGGGCGTCGCCATGTCATTCTCGATGGCGACGTCACGACCTCGCGCTGCCTGGAGTTGTTGACGCTGTGGCGCGACAATCTCTGGCCAGTGATGCACCTCAAGCGCATTGCGCAGGCCGCCTGGTTCAATCCGGCATCCAAGTTGACCGATTGGATTGTCGAATTGAAGCCGCGGCCCGGGGAGATGACGTTCGAGCATCCGCTGCCGTCGGCCTACAGTTCCGCGCGGTTCGCGGACTACACTGCGAACATGCGGAACATCCGCTGCGTGCTGCTCGGTTTCTCCCTCGATGAGACGATCTTGGCGACAGCGGTCGATGGGTTTCACAGGAGCCATCGCTACCAGGTCGTCACCGACGCTGTCGCCTGCCGCCACCCGGGCCATGGCGATGCGGCGACCTACAAGCAGTCGGTGATGGATGTGATCGGCAATTTTGCTACTATTCGCCCGAGCGCCGAGCTGATCAGGACCAGCGGCGCCATCGCGGTATAGACGGGCGCGGCCCGCGACAAGAGTGACTGACGACATTGTCCAGGGGGCAAGAGCTGGAACGTCTGGTAGGCGATCTGTCGCGCGCCCTTGAAGCGGCGCGCCGGCTTGGCCTGTCGACGACCGTCTATCTGCTCTCAATGGCACTCGTCGAGGTGCGCGAGGCGCTTGATGCTGCCTCCGATGGTGGCGACGATGACGGGGCCGCCTGAATCGACGCGTTGACCTGTTTTCTGCAACGCTGCCGGGCGTTTGCTGCCGACGAATTGACGTTGCAAGTTGTGCCGTGCCGCAATAGCCAAGTGACGAGGCCGTCGACTGACGAGCGCCGGTTCGGCGCGCGGCGAAGGCTGAAGGAATGATGAGATGACGATGCTGCCCAATTCGCAGGAAGCCCGGGATGTCGCCTACCAGCTCCATCCCTATACCAATGCGCGCACCCTTCAGCAGAATGGCCCGCTGGTGATCGAGCGCGGCGAAGGGCCCTATGTCTTCGACGCCGCCGGCAAGCGCTATTTCGAGGCGATGGCCGGGCTGTGGAGCGTCGGGCTCGGCTTCAACGAGAAGCGGCTGGTCGAGGCCGCGTACCGGCAGATGCAGGTCCTGCCGTTCTACCACGTGTTCTCCGCGAAATCGCACGGGCCCTCGATCGATCTCGCCGAGAAGCTCGTCGCCCTCGCACCAGTGCCGATGAGCAAGGTGTTCTTCACCAACTCCGGCTCGGAAGCCAACGACACGGTGCTGAAGCTGATCGCTTATCGTTCGAACGCACTCGGTCAGACGCAGCGCAAGAAGGTGATCAGCCGCATGCGCGCCTATCACGGCGTCACGATCGCCTCCGCAAGCCTCACGGGCCTGCCGAACAATCACCGTTCCTTCGATCTTCCGTTGCCGAATATCCTGCATACGGGCTCGCCGCATTTCTACAAGGACGGCCAGGCCGGCGAGAGCGAAGAAGCTTTTGCGACGCGGCGCGCCGAGGAGCTGGAAGCGCTGATTGTGAGGGAAGGTCCTGACACCATCGCGGCCTTCTTCGGCGAGCCGGTGATGGGGGCAGGCGGCGTGATTGTTCCGCCCGCGACCTATTGGGAGAAGATCCAGCAGGTCCTGAAGAAGTATGACATCCTGCTCGTCGCCGACGAGGTCATCTGCGGGTTCGGCCGCACGGGGAAGATGTTCGGCTGCGACACCTACAACATCAAGCCCGATGCGATCGTCGTCTCCAAGCAGATCACCTCGAGCTACTTCCCGTTCTCGGCGGTCCTGATGAACGACCGGATGTTCGAGCCGATCGCGGACGAGAGCAACAAGATCGGCGTTCTCGGCCACGGTTTCACGGCGGGCGGCCATCCGGTCGGCTCGGCGGTGGCGCTGGAGAACCTCAAGATCATCGAGGAGCGCGGCCTGGTCGCGCATGCTGCGGAGACAGGAGCACATCTGCAGGCGCGGCTGCGCGAGCTTTCAGGCCATCCGTTGGTCGGCGAGGTCCGCGGTGTTGGCATGATCGCCGCGATCGAGCTCGTGCTCGACAAGGAGCGCAAGACGGCCGCAAGCGCGCCCGGCGCCGTCGGCGGCATCGCGGCGCGCATGCTCCAGGAGCGCGGCGTCATCTCGCGGAACATGCTCGAGGCCATCGCCATCTGCCCGCCGCTGATCGTCACCAAGGGCCAGATCGACGAACTCGTCGGCACCATCGCCGGCGTGCTTGATGACATGAGGCCCGAGGCGGCGAAGCTGACGCCGGCATAGCGGCCGCGGCTCGTGCGCCGTCATTGCGGGGTCTTGCGACGACCGAAATTCCTCCGCGGCAGCAGCCTGGATTGCGCCCCTGCGCTCGCAATCACGGAGTGCCGAGAGCGACCGCCTGACAAAAATATCGAAAACAACCCCATGCAAAGGAGCCTGTGGTGGCCAGTCAGTATGTCCTCGACATCAGACTAAGCCATTGATATATAAATAAAATCAGCGCCATGACGGCGTCATCGAAGTCGTCGGGCTCTGGCGAGGAGGAACCGGCCGTCTTGGACCCGTCCCGGCCGCCCCAAGCGCTACGCCCGGTTGACGCCGACGACGCGGCCCTTGTTGATCGCAAGCGCGAGCTGGCCGTGCTTCAGCTTCAGGGCGGCGTCGCCGAACAGCTCGCGGCGCCAGCCGCGCAGCGCGGGGACGTCGGCCTCGTCGTCGGCTGCGATCTCTTCGAGATCGTCGACGGTCGCGATCACCTTGCTCGCCACCGCGTGCCGCTCCGCGGTCATCCGCAGCAGCACCTTCAACAGCTCGACGATCGCCGCGCCGTTGGAATTGTTGCGCGGCTTTTCCAGCTTCGGCAGTTTTGACAGATCGCGCGCCAGCCCGCGTTCGACCGCGGCGACGATGTCCGCGCCCCACCTGGATTTTTCAAAACCCTTCGGCACCGAACGCAGATGCGCGAGCTTTTCCAGCGTGGTCGGCGCGTGGGTCGCGATGTCGCTGATCGCCTCATCCCGCAGCACGCGGCCACGCGGCACGTCGCGGCTTTGCGCTTCCTGCTCGCGCCAGGCCGCAACCTCCATCAGCACCGCAAGGTCCTTCGGCTTGCGCACCCGCGTCTTGAGCCGCTCCCAGGCGCGCTCGGGATGGAAGTCGTAGGTGCGGGGCGAGGTCAGGATCTCCATCTCGATCGAGACCCATTCGCTGCGGCGGCGCTTCTTGAGGTCGGCATCGAGTGCGGCGAACACCTCACGCAGATGGGTGACGTCGGATACGGCATAGTGCATCTGCTCCTTGGTCAGCGGCCGGCGCGACCAGTCGGTGAATCGATGGGTCTTGTCCGGCCGGTGGCCGGTGACCTTCTCGACGAGCTGGTCATAGGCGATGCTGTCGCCATAGCCGAGCACCATGGCCGCGACCTGGGTGTCGAACACCGGGTGCGGGATGATGTTGGCGCGGTGCCAGATGATTTCGATGTCCTGGCGGGCGGCGTGGAAGACCTTCAAAACCCTCTCGTTGCCCATCAGCTCGAAGAAAGGTTTGAGATCGATGCCCTCGGCGAGGGCATCGATGACCACGGCTTCCTTGGGGCTTGCCATCTGCACCACGCACAGCAGCGGGTAGTAGGTGGTTTCGCGCAGGAACTCGGTATCGACTGTTATGACAGGGTGCTCGGCCAGCCGGCTGCAGGCAGCGGCAAGGTCAGCGGTGGTAGTAATCAGATCCATGAACGGCCCATGACACGTACATCAGCCGTTCTGCCGAAAGTGCTGTGATGTCAAGGGGCGCGATGCGAATTCGTGCCTTGAATTTGGTGCGGAATCGCTCTGATCGGAGGAAAATCCTACTCGTAACGGGTCCGCTGCGAGGGTTTCCGGCCGCAGGGCAGTGCCACCACGATCACGCACATGGCGAGCATCGCCAGTCCAAGAAACTCGAATACCAACAGATCCACGGCAAATCCCCGAAAGTTCGCTAGACTTGTCGGGGGGAAATTGAGGGTCTGTTAATTGTCGTGGTTACCGGCACCGGGGCGGGCCGGATGGTGGACGAGAGGTTAACGCGGCCACGCTGGAGCATCACGCAGGGTGGGCAAAGGCGCATAGCGCCGTGCCCACCATCTTGCACCTTGCGTGAAAGCGGTGGGCACGCTTCGCTTTGCCCACCCCACCAAGCTATGATGCCGGTCTTAGGGCAGCTTCAGCGCCGTCTCGGCATTGTACGGCTTGAGCAGCTCGTCAGCGGCCTTCTGGGCGGCGGCGAGCGCATCCTTCGGCTGCTTCTTGCCGTTCAGGACCAGCATCACCTCGTCCTCGAGGGTCTTGCGGACGGGGACGGTCTTGTAGGTGGCGAACCATGGCTTTGCGACCTCGAGCTGGTCGACCGCGGTTTTGGCGTCCGGATTCTTGCCCAGGAAGTCGACCATCTCTGGCGTCTTGTAGGCGGCCATATTCGGGGCGAAATAGCCGGTGGCGCGGCTCCACCAGCCGCTCTTCTCGGGCGAGGTCATCCACTTGATCAGCGTCCAGGCGGCCTTCTGCTTGTCGGCCTCCAGACCGGCCGGGATGATCAGCGACGCGCCGCCGATCGGCACGGCGTTGCGGACGTTGCGCGGGATGAATGCGACCTTGTAGGGGAATTTGGCGTTGTCGCGCACGTAGGTCAGTGAGCCCGTCGAGAGCATCATCATCGAGGCGTTGCCGGAGATGAAGGCGGTGCTCACGGCCGGGCCTGGCGTTGCGCCCGGCGGATGCACCTTGTGCCTGGCGATGAGGTCGTTCCACCATGAGAGCGCGCCGAGCATCGAGGGTGTGTCGTAATAGACCTCGCCGCCGAACTCCTCGTTGTAGTAGCGCCCGCCATTGGACATGGTGAGCGTCTCCATCATCCAGCCGCAATAGTCATAGGCGCAGGGGATGGCGATGCCCCAGCGCGTGACCTTGTCGCCCTCGCGCTTGGTGAGCTTCTTGGCCCAGTCGGTCAACTCGGCCCAGGTCTGCGGCGGCTTGTCAGGATCGAGACCAGCTTCCTTGGCGTGCTCGGCGTTGATGTAGAGAAGCGGCGTCGAATTCTGGAACGGTACGCCGTAGACCGAGCGGTTGATCACGGCATTGCCGCTCAGTGCGGGAAAGAACTGGCCGAGGAACTGCGGCTTGGTGGTGCCGTCGGCCGCGATCAGCGGATCGAGGTTGGTGAGCTCATTCTCGATCTGCATGTCGAGCAGGAAATTGGCCGACATGATCACGGCGGAGGGTGGCTTGCCAGCCTTGATCGCGGCCCGCGTCTTGATCAGCGTGTCGTCGTAGGAGCCAGTATAGACCGCGGTCGCCTTGATGTCGGGGTGGGTCTCGTTGAAGTCCTTGATCAAGGTGCCCATGTCGCGGGCGAGCTTGCCGTCGACGGGAACGGGGAAGAACAGGTCGATCTCGGTCGGGCCTTCGGCGAAAGCGGGAAAGGCGAGGGCGCCCACGAGAGTGAGGCCGAGCGCAAGCCGGCGGGAGAGCAGCATCGAAAATCTCCTATTTGATGCCTGAGGTGACGAAAGAGCTGATGAAGCGCTTCTGGAAGATCAGGAAGGTGACGAGGAGCGGCGCGATCACGATCAAGGTGCCGGCCGCGATCGTGCCCCAGGCCTGAGTGCCTTCCGCTGTCTGGGTGAAGACCGAGAGCCCGATGGTGAGCGGGCGCTTGTCCGGCGAATTGATCACCATCAGCGGCCAGAGGAAGTCGTTCCAGTGGCTGGTGACGGAAACGATCGCGAAGGCCGAAAAGCTCGGCAGCGACAGCGGCACGTAGATATGGCGGATGCGCGCGAACACGCCCGCGCCATCGATCAGCGCCGCGTCCTCAAGCTCGGTCGGGATCGCCTCGAAGGCCTGTCGCATCAGGAAGGTGCCGAAGGCCGAGGCGAAGAACGGCATCATCACGCCGGTCAGCGTGTCGTAAAGGCCGAGTTTTGCC
Source organism: Bradyrhizobium sp. CB82 (assembly GCF_029714405.1). Lineage (NCBI taxonomy): Bacteria > Pseudomonadati > Pseudomonadota > Alphaproteobacteria > Hyphomicrobiales > Nitrobacteraceae > Bradyrhizobium > Bradyrhizobium sp. CB82. The sequence continues at coordinate 4,414,483 of NZ_CP121650.1, forward strand.
ACCAGCGTCAGGTTCGGCACGATCAGCAGCACCGGCACCAGCATGAGCTGCAACAGGAAGAGATAGAAGATCAGCGTCTTTCCGGCGAAGGAAAGCCGCGCAAACGCGAAGCCTGCCAGCGTCACGGTGACGAATTGCACCGTCAGGATGCCGGTGCAGATGATCGTGGTGTTGAGGAAGTATCGCGGGAAGTCGCCGATGTCCCAGGCGTCCCTGATGTTGTCGAGCGTGGGTTTCAGGTTCGGCATCAGCTCGGCCATCGCGTTGATGCCGTCGGATGCGGGGCGCAGCGTCGCCACCACCATCCACAGGAACGGGATGAGCCAGACCAGCGCGAACAGCACCACGAGCGCGAAGCCGAGCTTGGGCGTGATCTCGTTGCGGGTGGCGAGCGGGGTGTCCTTGAGGAGCCACTTGATCGGAGACTTGAACGGATTCATGGCCCGCCCTCCCGGTTTGCAATCGTGCGGAAGGACAGCGCCGTGAGCCCCATCAGCACGCCGAGCGAGAGCAGCGTCGCCGCCGAGGCCTTGCCGACGTCGTAATGCTCGACCGCCCGCTCGTAGATGTAGAACAGCACGAGGTTGGTCGCGTTCGACGGCCCGCCCTTGGTCATGACGAAGACGTGGTCGACCTGCGTCACGGCATTGAGGCCGGCGATCACGGTGACGAACAGGAAGGTAGGCTTGAGCTCCGGCAAAATGATGTAGCGCAGGCGCTGCCACGGCCCGGCGCCGTCGAGGTAAGCCGCCTCCATCGCGTCCTCCGGCACGGCCTGGAGGCCTGCGAGGAAGAACAGCATGTAGTAGCCGGCGTTCTTCCAGATCGTGATCACCATGATTGCGATGAGCGCGGTGTCGGGATCGCCGAGCCAGTTTGGCAGAACGGGGAGCAGACGGCCGATATAGTGGTCGAGGAGCCCGACATTGGGCAGGAAAATGAACAGGAACAGCGCGGAGGCTGCGACCATCGGGATCAGCACCGGCAGGAACAGCGCGGCGCGCAGCGCGCTCGTCACCGCATTGGTGCGCGACAGCGCCAGCGCAAAGAGAAAGGCGAGCGCCATGCTGGGCACCACGGTGCCGACCGCGTAGATGAGGTTGTTGACGACGGCGCCGGTGAAGGCGGGATCGGCGAGCACGGCCGCCAAATTGTCCAGCCCGACGAACCGACTCGGCGCTCGCGGCGTAGCGCGCTGATAGAGCGCATCGACGATCACCCGTCCGACGGCGCCATAGGTGAAGGCCGCAAGGAAGATCAGCGACGGCAGCAGCAGCAGATAGGCCGGAAGCGAGGCTTTGAAGGCAGCGGACAATCGCTTCACGAGGGGAAGGCGCGACGATGCGGGCTCCGCGACCGGGAGAGCCGCGCCTTCGGCAAGACTCATCTCACCGCGCCGCAAAGTTGAGTGCATAGTCGCGATCGTCCATTCCCTCTGGTGGCGAGAAGGGAAAACGCAGGCTGGTGTCGAGGAAGTCGTGGCTGTGCACGACCAGCATGTGGTCGTCGACCAGTACGACGCCGTAGGCCGGCGGTTCATGGCTTGCGAGATGGTCGGTGGGCTTCGGATCGAGCTCGAACCAGACCTGGTGATTGGTGCCACGCAGGGTGGAGAAGGGGATCTTGCCGTAGCTGCCGGAGATCGGCCGGTGCACATGACCGAAGAACAGATGACGTATGCGCGAACGATAGGGTGCGATCACCTCGGCAAATTCGCCGGCCTGCTTCAGCGCGATCTCGTCCATGGCGTGGACGCCGACCGGGAAGGGCGGATGATGCATGAACACGAGGAACGGCGTGTCGGCAGGCGCCTTAGCGAGCGTGTCCGCGAGCCAGCCGAGGCGCTTGCCGCACATCTCGCCGGCGTCGCTCGTCTCGTCGAGGGTGTCGAGGAAGATGAAGAGGCCGTGCGCCGTCTGCCGCGTGCCCTGCACGAAGCCGTTGGGGTCGCGCGGCGCCGCCTTCAGCCCGTCGAGGCAGGCCACCCGGCGGTCGTGATTACCGACCATCGCGATGTAGGGAATTTTCAGCGCAGCCATCGCTTCGGCAAAATCAGCGTAAGCCGCAGGATCACCCCAATGGGTGAGATCGCCGGTCACCACCACGAAGGCGGAATCGGAATGGTGCTTGTTGATGTCGGCAACCGCGGCGTCGAGGCGGGCGCGGGGATCGAGGCCGTAGAGCTTCAGGCCCGGGCCCGCAAGATGCGTGTCGGTGAGGTGGATGAATTTGAAAGGCATGGCGTGTGTCGGGTCTCTGCGGGAGGACGGTCGCCTCCGGCAAGACGGCCCGCCAGCCGGTTAGAGTGCGAGTGTTTCAGTTTGATGACAGGGGTTGCCGATGCCGCAAATTGTTGGGCAGAACGGCAGACGGGGTCAACCGGGTCGTCTCGCGCTGCGGTAGCGAACTTGTTGCATTAGCCGAAGGCGTAATCCACCTCTGTGATCAAACCTTAAGTTGTGATATTTGCGGCGTATGTCCGACTACCGCCGCGCATTCGTTCCCGGGGGATGCTGGTTCTTCACGGTGAACCTGCTTGATCGACAGAAAGCTTTGCTGACTGATCAGATCGAAATCTTGCGAGAGGCTGTCGCAGCAACGCGCCGTAGCCATCCATTCGCCATCAACGCGTTTGTCGTCCTGCCGGATCATCTACATGCAATCTGGGAGCTACCAGCGGACGATGCCGATTTCTCGGTGCGCTGGCGTTTGATCAAGACTCGCTTTGCCAAAGCCCTGCCTGCCAACGAGCGGCTGAGCGCCGTCCGCGCGGCGCGGAACGAGCGTGGAATCTGGCAGCGCCGATTTTGGGAGCACCTGATTCGCAATGAGGTCGACTACGCGCGGCACGTCGAATACTGCTACTACAATCCCGTGAAACACGGGCACGTGTCAAAGGTGCGGGATTGGCCGTACTCGTCGTTTCATCGCGATGTCCGCGCCGGATTATTTCCACGGGATTGGGGCGGTGACACCCGGGGTGCCGGTGAGTTCGGAGAGCGGGTGTGAGCGAGTTGGTGGATTACGCCTTCGGCTAATCCACCCTACAATCTGAGCCAGCCTCTACGTCCCGCAGAACGTCCGCAGCACGCGCTGGTCCGGCAGTGGTGGGTCCTGGTAGGCCGCGTAATCCGGCTGATCGTTGTACGGCTTCGCCAGCACCTTCACCAGTTCCTCGAACGGCCCGTAGTCGTCGTTGTCAACGGCGGCCCGGATCACCGCTTCGACACGGTGGTTGCGCGGGATGAAGGCGGGGTTGACGGCGTGCATGGCGGCCTGCCGCTGGGCCGCGGACTGCGGCTCGGCGGCGATGCGCTCGCGCCAACGTTTGGCCCAATCGTCGAACGCCGTCGGATCCATGAATTGCGCGCGGACGTCGGCAACTCCGTCGTCATTGCCCGCGGCGTCGCCCAGCCTGCGGAAGGTGAGGGTGAAGTCGGCCGTATTCTTTGCCATCGCATCCAGCAGATCCTGGATCAGCGCTTCGTCTCCATCGCGCTTCGTGAACAGGCCGACCTTCTTGTGCAGCCCCGCCTGATAGGCGGCGCTGAACGTGTCGGGAAACGCGCCCAGAATTTCCTGCGCCTGCTCGATCGCCTTCTCCTGCTCTTCGCCGAACAGCGGCAACAGGCATTCGGCGAGCCGCGTCAGATTCCATAAGCCGATGCGCGGCTGGTTGGCATAGGCGTAGCGGCCCATCTCGTCGATCGAGGAAAACACCTGCGCGGGATCGTAGGAATCCATGAAGGCACAAGGGCCATAATCGATGGTCTCGCCCGAGATCGAGGTATTGTCGGTGTTCATCACGCCATGGATGAAACCGACCAGCAGCCAGCGCGCGACGAGGTCCACCTGGCGTGCGACGACGCCGGCGAGCAGCGCGTGATAGGGGCGCTCGACGCCTTGGAGCTCGGGATAGTGCCGGGCAATGACATGGTCGGCGAGCTGGCGGATTGCATCGGTGTCGCGGCGCACGGCAAAATACTGGAAGGTGCCGACACGGATGTGGCTGGCGGCGATGCGGGTCAGCACGGCGCCGGGGAGCGCCGTCTCGCGGATCACATGCTCGCCGGTGACGACGGCGGCGAGCGAGCGCGTCGTCGGGATGCCCAGCGCATACATCGCTTCGCTGACCACGTATTCACGCAGCACCGGTCCGAGCGCGGCGCGGCCGTCGCCGCGGCGGGAGAACGGGGTGGGTCCGCTTCCCTTGAGCTGGATGTCGCGGCGGACGCCGTCCTTGTCGATGACCTCGCCGAGCAGGATCGCGCGGCCATCGCCGAGCTGGGGCACGAATTGCCCAAACTGGTGGCCGGCATAGGCCATGGCGATGGGGTCCGCGCCGGCAGGAACCGTCTTGCCGGCCAGGATTTCCGCTCCCTCCGGCGTCTCCAGAAGGTCCGGATCGAGCCCGAGATGGACGGCAAGCGGCCGGTTCAGCTTGACCAGCCGTGGCGCGGCGACCGGGGTCGGCGCGACGCGGGCGAAGAAGGTGTCGGGCAGCGCCGAATAGGAGTTCTGGAACGGGAAATGGACGGTCATACCCACAAATGTAGGGCGCGGAACGCCCCTCGGCAAAGGCTCCGGCCGCGAACAGCCAAAAATGGGCGGTTCAGGCCCGAAACAGGCCGTTCCATTGGTTGCCGCACCCGGCATCGTCGGGTAAACCCACCCGCAACTTCGGACCGGCCTTCGGCCGTCCGATTCGATCCTCCGACATCATTTGGGACTACCATGCATCGCTACCGGTCACATACATGCGGCGCGCTCCGCGAGAGCCACATCGGCGAGACGGTCCGCCTTTCCGGCTGGGTCCATCGCGTCCGCGACCATGGCGGCGTGCTGTTCATCGACCTGCGCGACCATTACGGCCTGACCCAGTGCGTGGTCGACCCGGACTCGCCGGCGTTCTCGCTGGCCGAGAAGCTGCGCTCCGAATACGTGGTGCGGATGGACGGCAAGGCCCGCCGGCGCCCGGAAGGCACCGACAATGACGACCTGCCGACGGGCAAGGTCGAGGTCTATGTCAGCGAGATCGAGGTGCTGGGCCCGGCCGGCGACCTGCCGCTGCCGGTGTTCGGCGACCAGGAATACCCTGAAGACATCCGCTTGAAATACCGCTTCCTCGATCTGCGCCGCGAGAAGCTGCACCAGAACATCATGACGCGCGTCGCGATCATCGATTCCATGCGCCAGCGGATGAAGGCGCAGGGCTTCTTCGAGTTCAACACGCCGATCCTGACCGCGTCCTCGCCGGAGGGCGCGCGCGACTTCCTGGTGCCCTCGCGCATCCATCCCGGCAAGTTCTACGCGCTGCCGCAGGCGCCGCAGCAGTACAAGCAGCTGCTGATGATGAGCGGCTTCGACCGCTACTTCCAGATCGCGCCCTGTTTCCGCGACGAGGACCCGCGCGCCGACCGTCTACCCGGCGAGTTCTACCAGCTCGACGTCGAGATGAGTTTCGTCACGCAGGACGACGTCTTCGCGGCGATGGAGCCGGTCATCACCGGCGTGTTCGAGGAATTTGCGAAAGGCAAGCCGGTGACGAAGAGCTGGCGGCGGATTCCGTTCGCCGAAGCGCTGCGCAAATACGGCAGCGACAAGCCCGACCTGCGCAACCCGATCGAGATGCAGGACGTCTCCGAGCACTTCCGCGGCTCCGGCTTCAAGGTGTTCGCGCGCATGCTCGAAGACCCCAAGAACCAGGTCTGGGCGATCCCGGCCGCGGGCGGCGGTTCACGCGCCTTCTGCGACCGCATGAATTCCTGGGCGCAAGGCGAAGGCCAGCCCGGCCTCGGCTACATCATGTGGCGCGAGGGCGGCGAGGGCGCAGGTCCCTTGGCGAACAACATCGGTCCGGAGCGCACGGCAGCGATCCGCGCGCAGCTCGGCGTGAAGGAGGGCGATGCCGCCTTCTTCGTCGCCGGCGATCCCGACAAGTTCTGGAAGTTCTCTGGCCTTGCCCGCAACAAGGTCGGCGAGGAGCTGAACCTCACCGACAAGGAGCGGTTCGAGCTCGCCTGGATCGTCGATTTCCCGATGTACGAGTACAACGAGGACGACAAGAAGATCGACTTCTCGCACAACCCGTTCTCGATGCCGCAGGGTGGGCTGGAGGCGCTGAAGGGCCAGGACCCGCTGACCATCAAGGCGTTCCAGTACGACATCACCTGCAACGGCTACGAGATCGCCTCGGGCGGCATCCGCAACCACGTACCCGAAGCGATGGTGAAGGCGTTCGAGATCGCCGGTTATGGCGAGCAGGAAGTGGTCGAGCGCTTCGGCGGCATGTACCGCGCCTTCCAGTACGGCGCGCCGCCGCATGGCGGCATGGCCGCGGGTGTCGACCGCATCGTGATGCTGCTCTGCGGCACCACGAATTTGCGCGAGATCTCTCTGTTCCCGATGAACCAGCAGGCCATGGACCTGCTCATGGGCGCGCCGTCGGAAGCCACGACCAAGCAACTCCGCGAACTGCACGTTCGGGTGAACCTGCCGCAGAAGTGACGCTTCGCCTCTCCTTGCCTCGCCCCGCCTGCGGGAGAGGTCGGATCGCATCGTCAGATGCGATCCGGGTGAGGGGGACTCTCCGCGAGTCAAACTCTTACCGTGATTGCGGAGGCAGCCCCTCACCCCAACCCTCTCCCCGCGAAGAGCGGGGCGAGGGAGCACAGCGACGTCGTGGCTTACAGCCCCGTCGACGCTTCGATCCGGAATTGCGCGAGCGCGACGATCGGCTCGGTGTTCAGGAGCTGCATCAGCTGCATCCCCGGAACCTTGCCGAGCGGCGTCAGCTTGATGGTCAGCGTCTGGCCCGGCGTTTCGACAAAGCGGGCGATCGCTTCGACGGCTGTGGCCACATCGGGATTGGCGGAGGCGACCCGGTCCCCGTTGGCTCTGATCATCTCGATGATGGCGCGGCGCGCGGCGTCGCGGCTGACGCTCTGCATCCGCGCGAATTGCCCCACGACGAGATCAACGCCGCCATTGTCGCGTATGGAGAGCTCGATGGGGCCGGCCTCGATCTGAGGCGCCTGGGCCATGAGCTGTGCGGGATCGACCGAGAACACCGCGCGCGGCACGTTGCCGAGCGCGACGCGCAGTTGTGCTTTCGCGAGGTTACCGATGTCGAGCGTTGCCGGCGCCAGCGCGAAGGTGCCTGCGGCTTCGCTCCAGGTCGCGCCGAGATCGAGATCGATCGCGAGCTTGTCGATACCAGCCGACGTCAGCGGGAGCTGCACCGGATTGGCCGGATCGGTGGGCGCAACCATCTTCGCCACCACATGCGCCTTGCTCGGGATCGAGCCGACCAGTTGCCCCCAGTCGAGGCTCAGGGTGTCGATCGTGACGAGCTTCCTGGTGTTCTTGTACGGCGCGGCAACGCCCTTGACCTCGGCGCCTTCGAGTACCCGGAACAGACCGAGCATCTGATCCGGTGAGGGCGGCCGCCCGGGGTTGGCGACGTTCGCTGCCCAGCGCACCAGGCTCGCCATGCTGAAGGATTTCAGCGCGAAGCGCTCCATCTTGAACTGGCCCTGCGGCGCGGGCGCGTCGAGGCCTTCAAATGCGAACTCGCCTTGAGTGTAACGGATGGCATTGAGCCTGGCGGTCCCTTGCGGCGTGCCGATCGAGATATTGCGGATCTCGGCCTTGCCGAGACGCAGACCCTCATACATTGCGGCCACCTTCTCCATCATCTCGCGCGCCTGTGCCGGGGGCGGTGGGGACGACGGATCCTTCGGCAGCAAGGCCAGAAAATCGGCCGGGCGGAACTTTGACGGCTGAAATCCGAGGTCTTCGATGGTGATCCCATCGACCTGCGCGCGCACGCCTTGGGTCGATGTCAGCACATAGGGCCCGGTCGAGATCTGCCGGTAGGCCCGATGATAGCTGTCGTCATTGACCTTCTAAGGCCGGCGATATCGATCGTATCGGCCGAGAACCGTGCCTCGTCGCCCTGGCGGACGCCGACCGCCTTGACGCTGGCGAGCTTGACGCCGGCGAGCGGCGGCTGCCCCGGTTGGACCGCGATGTCCTCGACCGTCAGGGTTCGCGTCATCAGGTCGAACGCGACCTTGCCATGACTTGCCTTTCCGCCGCGGCTGCGGATCTGGTCGAACGCGGCTTCGACTTCGGCGGTCGCGCGGTGCTGAACGTAGAGATTGAGGCCAAGCCATCCGCCGCCCGCGAACACGGCAAGCGCGATCAGGCCGATCAGGATTCGTCTCATGCGGTCAGCTCCAGTTGCCGAGTCGGGGCAGAACAACCTGCCATATTCGCAATGCAAGGTGCGGTCCAGGGAAAGCTTTGGTTTTCAAATGTTTGACGGCGCGGTCTGTTGATGGGGATGCAATCGGATGTTGCCACACGGCCGCCGGCCGTGCTTGATCCCGTGTCCATGGTCCGGAATGCCGCCTTGAGGGCTGGGGCCGGGCAAGGGAGAAGCTCTGGGGTCGCAAAACGCGAGGCGAGACACGGCATGTCGTCCTATTCTGAAGATCTGCATTCGGCGGCGCTGGCCTATCACCGTCTGCCGCGGCCCGGAAAGCTCGAGATCCAGGCGAGCAAGCCGCTCGCCAACCAGCGCGACCTCGCGCTCGCTTATTCGCCGGGCGTTGCGGCGGCCTGCACCGAGATCGCCAAGAACCCGGCGGAAGCCGCCTCGCTGACGGCCCGCGCCAACCTGGTCGCGGTGGTCTCCAACGGCACGGCCGTGCTGGGGCTCGGCAATATCGGTCCGCTTGCGTCCAAGCCCGTGATGGAAGGCAAGGCGGTCCTGTTCAAGAAATTCGCCGGCATCGACGTCTTCGACATCGAGATCGCCGCCGACACCATTGATCGCGTGGTCGAGACGGTGGCGGCGCTGGAGCCGACCTTCGGCGGCATCAATCTCGAGGACATCAGGGGTCCTGAGTGCTTCGAGATCGAGGCGCGGCTGAAGGAGCGCATGAAGATCCCGGTCTTCCATGACGACCAGCATGGCACCGCGATCATCGTCGCCGCGGCCATCGTCAATGGTCTCAAGCTGAACGGCAAGAAGCTGTCGGACGTCAAGATCGTGGCATCTGGGGCAGGGGCCGCGGCGCTCGCGACGCTGAACCTCCTGGTCTCGATGGGCGCGCAACGCAAGAACATCTGGGTCTGCGACATCGACGGCCTCGTCTATGACGGGCGCAACACGCTGATGGACCGCTGGAAGGCGGTGTATGCGCAGAAGACCGACAAGCGCACGCTCGCCGACGTCATCGGCGGCGCCGATATCTTCCTGGGGCTGTCCGCGCCGAACGTGCTGACGCCCGACATGGCGAAGCAAATGGGCGATCATCCGCTGATCATGGCGCTCGCCAATCCCGTGCCGGAGATCATGCCGGAGGAGGCGCGGAAAGCGCGTCCCGACGCCATGATCTGCACCGGCCGCTCCGACTATCCGAACCAGGTCAACAACGTCCTGTGCTTCCCCTTCATCTTCCGCGGCGCGCTCGACGTCGGTGCCACCGCGATCAACGAGGAGATGAAGCACGCCGCCGTCGAGGCCATCGCGCAGCTCGCGCGCGAGGCGCCGTCGGATGCGGTCTCGCAGGGTAGCTTCGACACCGGCGAGGCGGGCGGCTTTGGCCCGGGCTCGCTGATCCCGAGCCCATTTGATCCTCGACTTATCTTGCGCATCGCGCCGGCGGTTGCGAAGGCCGCGATAGAATCCGGGGTTGCGACGCGGCCCATCACCAATTTCGACGAATACGCCACGCAGCTCATGCGCTTCGCCTTCCGCTCCGGCCTCGTCATGAAGCCGATGTTCGCCAAGGCCAAGACCCAGCCGGTGCGCGTGATCTACGCCGAGGGCGAGGACGAGCGCGTGCTGCGCGCCACGCAGGTCGTGCTGGAGGAGAAGCTCGCGCGTCCCATCCTGGTCGGCCGTCCGTCGGTCGTCGAGGCGCGCATCAAGCGCTTCGGTCTGTCGATCAAGGCGGGCAAGGATTTTGACCTGGTCAACCCCGAGGACGATCCGCGCTACCGGTCCTATGTCCAGTCCTATGTCGAGGTCGCCGGCCGCCGCGGTGTCACGCCGGAAGGGGCGCGCACCGTGGTGCGTACCAACAACACCGTGATCGCGGCACTCGCCGTGGGGCGCGGCGAAGCGGATGCGATGCTGTGCGGCGTCGAGGGCCGCTATATGAGCCATCTGCGCCACGTCCGCGAGATCATCGGCTTCTCGAGCGGGATCAGCGACTATGCGGCGCTGGCGCTGATGATCACCACCAAGGGAGCGTTCTTCCTCGCGGACACCCAGGTGCGGCCCAATCCGAGCGCGGAGGAACTGGCCGAGATCGCGGCGCTCGCGGCCATCCACGTGCAGCGCTTCGCGCTGAAGCCGAAGGTCGCTTTCGTGTCGCATTCCGATTTCGGCAGCTATGACACGGACAGCTCGCGCAAGATGCGCCGGGCGACCCAGCTCCTGAAGGAGAAACATCCTGAGATCGAGGCCGATGGCGAGATGCAGGCCGACACCGCGCTGTCGGGGGCGGCACGCAAGCTCGTGCTGCCGCACTCGAACCTGGAAGGCGAGGCCAACATCCTGATCATGCCGACGCTGGACGCCGCCAACATCGCCTACCAGACCATCAAGGTGCTGGCCGACGCGCTTCCCGTCGGACCGATCCTGATCGGCCCGGCGCGCCCGGCGCACATCCTCACACCGGGTGTCACCGCGCGCGGGATCCTCAATATGACGGCGGTCGCCGTGGTCGAAGCCCAGGAGCGGGCGGCACGGCAGCAGCCGAGCCTGTTTACGTGAGTTAGAGACGCGTTGCTTCTTCGCCTCCTCCCGCTTGCGGGGAGAGGCCGGAATTCAAAGCGCAGCTTGAACTCCGGGTGAGGGGAGCTTCCGCGAGTCCAACTGTCACCATTTTGGCGGAGGTTGCGCTTAGTAATTTCCCCGTTTGAAAACCGTCCGTGGACTCTTCATAATTGCCTCGTCGTCGCGTCAGCGTCCCGCCCTTAAAGCATTGCCAAGAGGCCGACCATGCCAGCGTTCGTGACCTTCGGGCGAATCCTCTTCGCCGTGCTGTTCATCTATACCGGCGCGAAGAAGCTGTTCGCGATACAGGAGACCGCCGATTTCATCGCCAGCAAGATCACCGTGCCCGAAATGTTCGCGCCCTATGCCCAGCAGATCGAGCAGGCCACCAGCATGACGACGCCGCAGCTGCTCGCGATCGCGGTCGGTGGGCTCGAGATCATCGCAGGGGTGATGATCGCGCTCAATTTCGGTGCGCGCTTCTTCGCGCTGCTGCTGATCATCTACGTCGCGGTCGCGACTTTCCTGTTCTACGATTTCTGGAACCAGACGCCGCCAGAGAACGGCAAGATGCTGGTGGACGCGCTGAAGAACCTCTCGATCATCGGCGCGCTCTTCATGATCATGGGGTACGGTCGCGCAACGCGCCCGGTCGAGGCCGCCTACGGCGACGTGTGAGGGGTTTCGTAGGGTGGGTTTGGGTAATCCACCCTGTACCATGGCGTCACGGTGACGTCGTGTGCTGCATCGAGTATCTGCGCCTCGCCCGGCTTTAGCCCATGCCCCGCCAGCACCTCATGCGGCGTCTGAGCCGGCACGCCGACGAAACAGCCTTCGCCGCCGGGCAGGCGCACCTGCGGGGCTTCCGACAGCCAGAAGGTGTCGTAGCGCTCCATGAACATGTCGAATACGACGGGGCCGCCGATGATCGCGACCGCGCCCGAGGACACGGCGGCGAAGGCGGAGGCCTCCTCGAAGCTTGCGCCGAGCGGATTCCATAGTGTCGCGTTCGGCGTTTCGGGATCGACGGCGAGCGCGGCGATCTTGCGGGTCAGGATCAGCCGCTTGCGCTTGGGCGAATTCGGCTGTCCCTCATGCGAGTGCCGGCCGTGCACGATCAGCGCGGCTCGATCGAGCGCCTGCTCGAAGAACCTCTTGTCGCCCTCGAACTTCAGGCTGTTCGGCATGACGTGCCGTGCGTCGGCAAGCATGCCGTCGGCGGAGACGATGACGTAGCCTTCGAAGCGGAATGACAAGTGTGACGGCTATTCGGAAACGGTCGTCACCACGCTGTTGACCGGGCGCTGGCTCACCGTCGGCAGCTTGACGTCCTTGAGCAACTCCTGGTCGTACTCAGGCAGCGTCGACACCGGGCTCTTTGCGCGCATCGCCACGACCTTGTAGCCGCCGGCCTTGAGCTGCTGGAGCAGCGCGGGCAACGCTTCGGCAGTGTGCTTCTGGAAGTCGTGCATCAGGATGATGCCCTTGCCGAGCTTGGTCAGCTTCTTCATCACCGTGTCGATCACCTTCTCGGGCTTGGAGGCCTTGAAGTCGAAGGAGTCGAGGTCGCAGGAGAAGATCGCGATGTTGCGGTTGCCGAGATAGGTGACCATCTCCGGCGGGTGCTGGAGCGCCGGGAAGCGGAAGAACGGCGAGGGCGAGACGCCGCCGAGCGCCCATTTCACCGCGGAGAATCCCTTCTCGATCTCGTCCTTCCTCTGCTGCTCGTTCAGTTTCTTGTCGTTGAGATTGGCGTGCGACCAGGTATGCGCGCCGATGGTATGGCCGGCGGCATAGACCTGCTTGAGGATTTCCGGCTCGTAGGTCGAGTGCTTGCCGATCGGGAAGAAGATGCCGGTGGTGCATTCATCGGCCAGTGCCTTCAGCACCGCGGGCGTGTTGCGCGGCCAGGGGCCGTCGTCGAAGGTCAGCACCACCTCGTGGTCGCGCAGGAAGTCGAGCTCCTTGAAGTGCTCGAACCCGAAGCCGGGCCCTCCAGTGGTGTCGATCTCGACGGTGCGGGCGACGCCGAGTGCATTCGGATTGCTGCAGGCGGCGCGTGCCGGCTGCGCGGCCTGTGCCGCCGGTGGCGGGCTGGCGGCGGCAGCGGGTGCGGGAGCAGGGGCTGCTGCTGGGGCAGCCTGCGTTGCTGCCGCGGGCTTCGCTGCCGTGGTCTGCGACCATGCGGCGCTCGCCATCGCGAGAGAAATTGCGCTCGCCAAAATCAGTCCTGCCGCAACACGCATGATGTTGTCCTCGATAGATTGATCCCGTTGTTCGGCCGTAGCTTTTTTGCCCCCGTCCGAACCTGTCCGCCCCAATTGATCCTAGCCTAGATGGTGCGCCATCGCCATTGCAACGGCTGTTTGGCGCCGAGAACCATTTGTGCCCAGGCGCGTGAGACCAGCTCAGCTATCTGCGAGCGCCTTCGCGACCGCGGTCTTGACGCGGGTGTCGGCCGGCTCGACCGCCGAGGCGAAAACCTCGGCAATATAGCCGTCGCGGCCGATCAGATATTTGTGGAAGTTCCAGCGCGGAACCTGCTTCGGCCGGACATCCGCGGCCCACTTGTAGAAAGGATGTGCCTTGGGACCGACCACGACGGCCTTGGCGGCGATCGGAAAGGTAACGCCGTATTGGTGATGGGCGGTCTCCGAGATCTCGGTCGCGCCGCCGGGCTCCTGGCTGCCGAAATCGTTGGAGGGCACACCGATGACGGTCAGTCCGCGTTCGCGGAACTCGCTCCAGAGTTCCTGAAGGCCAGCATATTGCGGAGTGTAGCCGCAGAGCGAAGCTGTATTGACGATCATCAGCGGCCGGCCGGTGAAGGACGCCAAGCGGATATCGTCGCCGGAGAGCGCGGGGAAGGAGAAGGCGTAAGCCGAGATCTTGCTCATCGCTCCCTCGGCGAGAGCGCGGGTCGCAACGGGACTGGCGATTGCGGCAAGAGCGGCGCTCAGCATTGTCCTGCGGTTCAGCATGGCGATGTCCCCCAAGTTGATCCGGGGAGAGATCATACTCCGGGCGCGCGACCAAGCGCGCTCAAGACCGCGTTATGCGCGGCCTAAAGCGCGTGAGATTAGGATGAATCGTCATCGCGCTTCAGGCAGTTGTTTGCGCATCATCTCCGCGCAAACGCTTTCCGCGTTTATCGCGAGGGAAAACGCTTCACACCTTTCCGAGTCATGCTTTAGTGCAGGCGGACGATGAAATCTGTCCCTTCGCCGGTTTCGCCCTGGTTGATACCCTGGTCGGAGACGATGATCGAGCTGCCGGTGGCCAGCATCTCGTTGATCTTCGCCATGATGTCGGCGGGGATGGAAATGCGGTCGAGCGCCTCGGTCGGACCATCCGGCGTGATCGCGGGTTTTGCGGCAATCGGGATGACGCCGGCCATGCGCTGGCGGCGCATCATGCGGCTGTCGTCGTCACGCTCCACAGCGCGGACGGCGACGGGCAGCGACACCACCGACCAACGCAGCGCGTTGGCATCGCTCTTGTCGACTTCCGCGGTGAAGACATGCGTGCCGAGTGGACGGTCGCTGGCCGCGATCGTCACGGGCGCTTCGAACAGCGGCGCAAAGTTCTGCCGCACATAGATCTTGGAATCCTTGCGGCTGATGAACACCGCGACCGGGCCGGCGCGCTTCGGCGGCTCGGGCTTCGCGGCCGGCTCGGTGATGCGGGTCAGATCTTTTTTCGCATCGGCGGCGGGCAGCCCAGGCGTCGGCGCCGACACGGCGACATCGGGCTTGGCAGCTTCAGGCTTGGCAGCTTCAGGCTTGGCAGCTTCAGGCTTGGCAGCGTCTGCCTGCTCAGTCTTTGCCGTGCTGCCCTTGTCCGCTGGCTTTCCGCTCGCGGCTGCCTGTAAAGCCTCTGTGGTCGCCGCGGGCCTGGTCTCGGTGCTCTCCGGCTTGGCGGCCGCTTCATCCGATTTTGCCGGCTGGGATGCGTCAGCGGTTTTCGCACCATCCGCCTTTGCGTCTTCGTTCGGAGCGGTCTTGTCGGCAGGGGCTTGCCCGCGCGCCATCGCGATGCCGATGGTCGCGTCGGACATCACGGTATGGCCGACGGTCGCGCGCAGCTCCATCGCCGGCTCGGCGCTCACGCTCTTGACCTCGGCCGCCTTGACTTCGGCGGCTTTGGTCAGTTCGGCCTTGCTCTCAGCAGACGTCGCCTCGGGTGCGCCCTTGTCCGCCTTGTCGGCGACAGTCGCCACGGGCTGCTCCAGGCTCGCCGTCGGCTGCGGCGGGACGCGCAGGCTGGCAAGCAGCGGGTGCGAGAAGCTGTGCGGCGTCGTCTGGCCGGGCGTCACGATCACGCGTGCGCCCATCCTGGTCCAATTCCACATCTTCACCGCGAACGCCATCGGCATGCGAATGCAGCCATGGGAGGCGGGATAGCCAGGCAGGACGCCGGCATGCATGGCGACGCCCGACCAGGTGATGCGCTGCATGTACGGCATCGGCGCGCCGCTATAGATATTGGATTGGTGGAACTTGTGCTTCTGGATGACGCTGAACACGCCCATCGGGGTAGGATGGCCCTTCATGCCGGTCGACACCGGCGATTCCGCGAACACGCCGTTGGAATCGTAGACCGTCACCCTCTGTCGATCGATCGAGATGGCGATGACCAGCGGCCCTTGCGGCTTGGCGCCGGTCTGCTTCTCCGCGATCTCCTTCTTGCCTGGGACGGTGCCGCGCTTGCGCGGCTTCACACGCTCGATCTGCGGCTGCGGCTGGTGGTAGTAAGAGCCGTCGGTATAGTCCGACCAGTAATACATCGCGGCTTCCGCATGGGTCGTGGCGCCAATCGCACCCGCCGCCGTCAAAATGGCGACCCGCCACAACCGCGCCTTTGCGGCAGAAGAGCCGACGCCGTTCACGCTACTCATCCTTCCGAATCCGTCATCCAAATCAGTAGTTAGTCTCGCAAAGGGGATACGCGTTCACCAGCACGGCAGTTCTGCTGGCAGGTACTTTTGTTCAAGCCGTAGCAAAAAAGCCTCACAGAGCGGTAAACGCCGGCCGCGCGGACCTCGCCTGCTGCCTTCCTGATCGGTCCTCGCATCCCTACATTGCAGGGACTTCCTACCGGAGAACTTCATGTCATCTCGTTTCCCCGGTCTTTCCCGCATACGCTTGAAAGGCCTCGCTTTATTCCTCCTGCTGGCTGCCATGCCGGCCGGCTTCGCGCAAGCCGCCGACGAGCCGGATCTGATCTTCCGCCGCTCCACCGTTTTCAAATGGCTGAGCCCGAACGACAAGCTTGCGACCTATGGCCTCGACGATCCCGAGGTCGAGGGCGTGGCCTGTCATTTCACGGTGCCGGAGAAGGGCGGCTTCAAGGGCTGGCTCGGGCTCGCCGAGGAGGTCTCTGACATCTCACTCGCCTGTCGGCAGGTCGGGCCCATCAAGTTCAAGGACAAGCTGGAGCAGGGCGACGACATGTTCCGGAGGCGCCGCTCGCTGTTCTTCAAGAAGATGCAGATCGTGCGCGGCTGCGATACCAAGCGCAACGTGCTGGTCTACATGGTCTATTCCGATAAGCTGATCGAGGGCTCGCCGAAGAACTCGACCTCGACCGTGCCGATCATGCCGTGGGGGCCGACCGATACCACCATTCAGAAGTGCGGCGACTTCTTCACTCAGTGACGAGATTGCGGCCGAAGCGCGGCTTTGCGAGATGCGAGCCGGTCAGCCGCACGAACGACTGCGGTGCCGCCTCATAGCCGCGGCAGGATTGCAGCGCCATCGCGCCGGTGACGCTGCGTGGACCGGGTCTCTCGTTGGCGCGGTCCGAATCCTGGTCCGCGTCCCGCGCCATTGCGCGATCTGACCCCATCATGATGGCCATTCCTCAACCTGGAGCCTCGGTTTGGTGCCGGGCTTGTGTCCGAAGGTTTCCGTCGTCACTGGAACCAGGCGGCTCAGCGGACTTCGCACTCCTTTGCGTTCCTCTTCAGCAGAGAAACGTAAAATGCGCGTGAAGCGTCAGCCTCGGGACAGTGACTGCAGCCGACTGCGGGGACGTCGAGCGCCGTGAAGCAGCCATCGGCCACGAGACGACTTCACTGAAATAATTGGGATTTTTGACTTAATGTTTCGTCGTCTCCGTGCTGACGAAACAATTCTCGCGAAGATGAAACCATTTTCATGTTTTGGCGCATCACGGACGAAACCGCCCATGGTTATCACGCACCGGCGGCACCGATGTACAACCGCGGGAACTGGAGACTTCGCATGCGGCCGTTCAGCTTCATCCTTGCTTTCGGCTTCGTGCTCTTCGGGTCCTCGCTGGCCGGAACGAGTGAAAGTGGACTGCCGGGCGTCGGAACCTTTGCATACAGCGGCTCGCCGGTTGGGGCCAAGGCGCCTCAGCCGGTCGTGATGGCTGCGCGTCTCTGATCTCAAGAAGAAGACCAGCAGGAATCAGAAAAGCCAATCATGTTTCGCATCTGCGCCGCAGCTTTTCTCGCGTCCCTCGTCACGATCACGGCAGCCCACGCTCAGGTGCGCTCTCCCAACAGATTGCCGGATCCGCGCACCGACTTCGTGCGCCAATGCGCGCCGCACATGCTCGGGCGCTGGGCGCATCCGGAGGAGGTCTGTGGCTGCCTGCATGATCATGCTGCCGCCGTCGTCGAGGACCGCGACCTGCGCGAGGCGCTGCTTCGCGGCATCAGCGAGACCGGCGTGCCGACCATCGAGAACGAATGGGTGCCGGTCGCAAAGCAGTCCGAGATTGGACCGACTTTCACCAAGATCGCCAAGCCGACCCTTCAGTGCATGTTCGACCCGGCGAAGTAGGTTTGCGCCTATTTCGACTTCGGTCCAAACCGCGGTACGCAGGTGCTTGTCCGCGTGATGCCGCTATCGGTCATCTTCGCACCGCGCACTTCCTTGATCTGCCCGGCCGGGCAGCTTCCGTCATCGACCATCACGCGCTGGCCAAGCCGCAAGTCGACGATGTCCTGCTCGCGTCCGACCGTATCGGCGCGCGCCAGCGTTGTCGTCGTTGCGGCGAACAGCGCGCACATGCACATCGTGCGAAAATGGGTCATGACGAAAATCCCGGCCTCGATTGCCGCTGATGTTAGAAAGCCGCGCGCGATTCTCATAGTGAACCTTGGTCACGCGCGCGGCGCCGGATTGTCCCGCGCAGCGCTGCCAGCGATTGCACCGCGAGCTTTTCGGCTGACGCCACCAGTTGCGGAACCGAATGGCCGGAAAAGCCGAGGACGAAGCCGGGCAGGGGACGGGCGCGCGCATAGGTGTCGGCGAGCAGCCAGCCTTCTGCGCCGGCCGCCTGCTTGGCCTCAGAGGCGATGCGCAAATCCACCGACGGCTCGAAGCGCGCGACCAGATGCAGGCCTTGCGAGGGTACGGGAACCGACAGCCGGCCGTCGGACTCGGCCTGAAGCGTCGCAGCCAGTGCATCCCGCGCCTCCCGATAGAGTTTTCGCACGCGTTTCAGGTTCGTTGCGAAGGCGCCGGAGTTGAGCATGTCTGCGACCGCGCCTTCCATCAGCGTGCCGGGAAAGCGGTCGAGCGCGGCGCGCGCGGTCGCGACCGTGCCGATCAAGCGCTCCGGCAGCGCGCAATAGCCGATGCGCAGGCCCGGAAACAGCGTCTTGGCAAACGTGCCCATGTAGATCACGCGCTCGAGCCGGTCGATGCCGGCAAGCGACATCAGGGGCGCGCCGTCATAGCGGAACTCGCTGTCGTAATCGTCCTCCAGCACGAAGGCGCCGGCCTCTTTCGCCCAGTCCAGAAGCTCGAGCCGCCGGGGCATCGACATCTGCACGCCCAGCGGAAACTGATGCGACGGTGTGACATAGGCTGCGCGCGCCCTTGGGGCCGCCGTCCGGCCGTTGGTGACGCGCAGGCCATGCTCGTCGACCGGCACGGAGACGGCGCGATAGCCGCAATGGGAAATCGTCGCGCGTGCGGTCGGGTAGCCGGGGTCCTCGCACCAGATCTGCTCGCTGGTCTTGACAATCGCGCCGAGCACGATGCGCAGCGCGTGCAGCGTGCCCGACGTCAGCATGATCTGGTCGGGATCGCAGCGCAGTCCCCGCGCCGAGAGCAAATGATCGGCAACTGCCACGCGCAGCTCGCGGCTGCCGCGCGGATCACCATAGTGCAGATGTTCGGTGCCGAAGGCGCGCATGCGCCGGCCGACGAAACCGCGAAAGCGTTGCAGCGAGCGCTCGTCGATATGGGTGCAGCCGAGTGCCAGTGCGCCCTGCCGCGGCGCCTCGACGATGATGTTCGCTTTGCGCGCATCGCCTGTGCGCGATGGAATTTTAGCGGCAACGAACGTTCCGGAGCCGACGGTCGCCTCCGCGAACCCGTCGGCGATCAGCCGCTCATAGGCCGTGACGACGGCGTTGCGCCGAAAACCGGTCTGCTTCGCCAGCGTCCGCGTCGGCGGCAGTGGCTCGCCGGGCCTGACCAGGCCTTCCACGATCGCGTGGCAGAGCGCCTGGTAGAGCCGGTGCGCCGAGGAGGCGCTCGCCGAGACGTGCGCTCCCGCGAGATCGAGCGTCAGCTCGGCCTTGCGCGGCGGGGCCTTCGGCGAGGCTTCTGAATTGGTCGGAATTTTTCGCACGGAATTGGAACTATCGCAGACCAAATGGACCGCTACAACTCCTTTCAGATTCAATTTTCACGACAGGAGCCGCTGTGTCCGACGGTATCGCCACCACGTCCTATCCGGTCTCGTCGCGCAACCAGGTCAAGCGGCGCCATGATCGCGGCTCTTATGATCACGCCACCGTTCACCGCATCCTGGATTCCTCGATGCTGTGCCACGTCTCCTATGTGATCGAAGGCCAGCCCTATTGCACGCCGACCTTCTTCTGGCGGGAAGGGACCAAGCTCTATTGGCACGGCTCCAGCGCGAGCCGCATGCTGCGCAACCAATCGGGAGGCCAGAAAGTCTGTCTCACCGTTGCGCATCTCGACAGCCTGGTGCTGGCGCGCTGCGGCTTCAATCATTCGGCGGATTATCGCGCGGTGATGGCCTTCGGCACCGCTTACCTCGTGACCGATGCGGAGGAGAAGAGCCGCGCGCTGGTCGCCATGGTCGATCGCTTCTTCCCGGATCGCACTGCGGGGCTGCGTCCGAGCACCACGCAGGAGATCAAGGCAACGTCCTTCATCGCGATGGAGATCGAGGAAGCCTCCGCAAAGATCCGCGCCAAGGGCCTTGCGGACGACGATGAGGACTACGCGCTGCCGATCTATGCGGAGCGGATTCCCGTGCGGACCGTGCTCGGCGCGCCGGAACCGTGCAAGCGCCTGCTCGATGGAGTTGCGCGGCCACAGACGCTGACTGGCTATTCGGAAGGCCGACTGCTCGATGATGCATTGCTGGATGCCTATTTTCAGGAGTACCCCGAGGGCTGAAATCGGCTAGCTTCGCCGGGCTCTTTGACCACGGGAATGTCTGACGGAGTGCCAGCATGAACGCCGAAACGCAGCAGAGGATTCTCGACGCCGTCGATGCCGGCTTCGAGGCCCAGCTTGCGACCACACGCGATTTCGTCGCGATCCCCTCGACCCGCGGCGCGGAGGGGCCCTGTCAGGACATGATGGGCGACCTCCTGCGCGCGCGGAACTACGAGGTCGACGACTGGCACATCGATGTCGACGAACTCAGGGATCTGCGCGGCTTCGGTCCAATCGAGCACGATTTCTCCAAGGCGCGCACGGTGGTCGGCACCTACCGCCCGCAAACGAGCGGCGGCAAATCGCTGATCCTGCAAGGCCATTGCGACGTCGTGCCGGCGGGACCGCTTGATCTCTGGGACACCCCGCCATTTGCGCCTGTCATCAAGGACGGCAAAATGTATGGCCGCGGTGCCTGCGACATGAAATCCGGCACGATCGGCGCGCTCTACGCGCTCGATGCGATCAGGGCCGCAGGCCTTCGGCCGACGGCACGGATCCATTTCCAGTCCGTGATCGAGGAGGAGAGCACCGGCGTCGGAGCGCTCTCGACGCTCCAGCGCGGCTATCGCGCCGATGCCTGCTTCATTCCGGAGCCGACCGGCGGCAAGATGGTGCGCTCGCAGGTCGGCGTGATCTGGTTTCGCCTGCGCGTGAAGGGCCATCCGACCCATGTGGCGTTTGCCGGCTCTGGTGCCAACGCGATCATTGCGGCCTATCATCTGATCCAGGCGCTGCAAAAGCTCGAGATCGAATGGAACGAGCGCGCCAAGGGCGATCGCCATTTCAAGACGCTGAACCATCCCATCAACTTCAACCCCGGCATCATCAGGGGCGGCGACTGGGCCTCCAGCGTGCCGGCCTGGTGCGACGTCGACTGCCGCATCGCTGTGCTGCCGGGTTGGTCGATCGCCGATCATCAGAAGGAGATTTTGGCCTGTGTTGCGGCGGCGGCGCGCAACCATCGCTTCCTCGCCAACAATCCGCCCGAGGTCGAATGGTCCGGCTTCCTGTCCGAGGGGTATGAACTCACCAACTCGGCCGCGCCGGAAGCAGCCTTCGGCAAGGCGTTCAACGCCGTTTATGGTGGCGCGGTCGAAGATCTCGTCTTCACCGCGCTCACCGACACCCGCTTCTATGGTCTGAACCACGGCATCCCCAGCCTCTGCTTTGGCCCTGAAGGCGGCGAGATCCACGGCTTCAATGAATATGTCGAGCTGGAGTCGCTGAAGAAGTCGACCAAGACCATGGCGCTGTTCATCGCCGAGTGGTGCGGGGTGGAGAGGGCGTAGCGTTCTCGCTTCGCTGTCATTGCGAGCGCAGCGAAGCAATCCAGAATCGCTCCGCGGCGAGAGTCTGGATTGCTTCGTCGCTTCGCTCCTCGCAATGACGGGCTGGTAGCTTCGCTCCCCCGAGGAGCCGCGCTTGCTCGAAACAGGGGCCGGCAAACTGCTTTAAGCTTAAAATAAAGACTAGGACCGACGCCCCGCAGGTGGCAGACTGGCCACCTGTCGCTGGCGAATCCTTGGGAGTAACGATGCGGGATTGGGATGATGCCTATGCCAACTCGGCTCATGTGCCGGGGTCGGACAGATTGCCGGCACTGTGGGCCGAGCGCGCCGCCGCCTATCGCGCCGGGCTGAAGCACTTCCGCCCTGACATCGCCTACGGCTCCGGCGAGCGCCAGTGTCTCGACCTGATCCTGCCTGATGGCGACACAAAAGGCCTCGTCGTGTTCGTCCATGGCGGCTATTGGATGCGGTTCGACAAATCGTCATGGACCGACCTTGCTGAAGGCGCGCGCCATCACGGCTGGGCCGTCGCGCTGCCGAGCTACACGCTGACGCCGGCCGCGCGGATCTCCGACATCACGGCCGAGATCGCCGCCGCCATCGCCACCGCGGCCGCGCACGTCTCCGGACCGATCCGGCTCGCAGGCCATTCCGCCGGCGGTCATCTCGTCACGCGCATGCTGTGCGACGACAGTCGGCTCGCGCTCGCAATCCACAATCGCATTGTCGCGACGCTGTCGATCAGCGGCCTGCATGATCTGCGCCCGCTCCTGAAGACGAAAATGAACGCCACGCTCGGCATGTCGCTGGAGGAGGCAACGCTCGAAAGCGCCGCGCTGCATCTGCCGCGCGGGTATGCGCCGCTCACTGCCTGGGTCGGCGGCGCCGAGCGGCCGGAATTCATTCGCCAGGCCGAACTGATGGCGAATGTCTGGACCGGTTTTGACGTGCCGACGCGCCTGGTGATCGAATCCGGCTACAATCATTTCTCGGTCGTCGACGGGCTTAGGGATCCCATGTCTAAGATCACCGCGAGCCTGGTCGGTCTCGACTGACGGAGACCGGACGGAAGAGGGGATGTTATGACCAGCAACGACTACGATCCCACCGCCGAAGGCGCGGAGACCGATTTCGCCCGGCGCATGTCCTACGGCGATTATCTCCAGCTCGATGCGATCCTCGGCGCGCAGCATCCGCTGTCGGATGCGCATGACGAGATGCTGTTCATCATCCAGCACCAGACCTCCGAGCTCTGGATGCGCCTCGCCATTCACGAGCTCAGTGCCGCCCGCCGCGCCATCGCGCGTGACGAGGTCTCGCCGGCAATGAAGATGCTGGCGCGCGTTTCCCGCATCTTCGAGCAGCTCAACAGCGCCTGGGACGTGCTGCGCACGATGACGCCGAGCGAGTACACGCTTTTCCGCTCCAAGCTCGGACAATCCTCGGGCTTCCAGTCGAGCCAGTACCGCCTGATCGAATATCTGCTCGGCAATCGCAATCACGCGATGCTGAAGCCGCATGCGCATGACGCCGAGGCCACACGGCTTTTGGAAGCGGAGCTGGCGACGCCGAGCCTCTACGACGAGGTGCTGCGTCTCGCCGATCGCAAGGGCCTCGCGATGCCGCCTGCCGTGCTGGCGCGTGACGTCCGCGAGACGCACAGCCTCAACGAAGGCGTGCTGGAGGCATGGCGGCGCGTCTACGAGGCGCCGGAGACGCATTGGATGCTCTACGAGCTCGCCGAAAAACTGGTCGACTTCGAGGACTATTTTCGTCGCTGGCGCTTCAACCACGTGACCACGGTCGAACGCGTCATTGGCTTCAAGCGCGGCACCGGCGGTACAGGTGGGGTCAGCTATCTCAAGCGCATGCTGGAGGTCGAGCTGTTTCCCGAACTCTGGCGCGTGCGCACGATCCTTTGAGCAAGTCATGACCAAGACCCGACTTCGCGTTTACGACGACACCAGAACGCTCTTCCATCTGCCCGAGGGCGTGATCTATCTCGACGGCAATTCGCTCGGTGCGCTGCCGCTTGGCGTGGCCGAAAAGGTCGACCGCGTGATCCGGCAGGAATGGGGCGATGAGCTCATTCGCGCCTGGAACACCGCAGGCTGGTATGTGCAGCCGCGCAGCGTCGGCAATCGCATCGGCCGGCTGATCGGCGCGGAGGCTGACTCGGTGATGATGGGCGATACGCTCTCGCTCAAGGCCTATCAGGCGCTCGCCGCCGCGCTCGACATCAGCCGCGAGCGCAAGGTCGTGCTCTCCGACACCGGCAATTTCCCGACCGATCTCTACATGGCCGAAGGCCTGATCGCGACGCTCGGTCGAGGACACCAGTTGCGCCTCGTGGCGCCGGAGGCGGTCGAGGCCGCGCTGTCGGACGAGGTTGCGGTGCTCTATCTCACCGAGGTCGACTACCGCACCGGTCGCCGCCACGATATGGCGAAGCTGACGGCAAAAGCGCATGCGCTGGGCATCGTGACCGTCTGGGATCTCGCGCATTCTGCCGGCGCGCTACCGGTCGATCTCGCTGGTGTCGGCGCCGACTTCGCCGCGGGCTGCACCTACAAATATCTCAACGGCGGCCCCGGCGCTCCGGCTTTCCTCTACGTCGCGCCGCGCCACGCTGATCGGGCGTGGCCTGCGCTCTCCGGCTGGATGGGCCATGCAAAGCCGTTTGCCTTCGATCTTGGCTATGCGCCAGCGGGGGGCGTCGAGCGCATGCGCGTCGGCACGCCGCCGGTGCTCGCGATGGCGGCGCTCGAGGCTTCGCTCGATATCTGGGATCGTGTCGATCTCAAGGAGGTCCGCGCCCGCTCGCTCGCGCTCGGCGATCTCCTGATTGCGGAGGTGGAGCGCCGCTGCCCGCAGCTCGAGCTGGTCACCCCCCGCGCGCATGCGGAGCGTGGCTCGCAGGTCTCCTTCGCCTTCGCCGGTGGCTATGCCGCCATGCAGGCGCTGATCGCGCGAGGGGTCATCGGCGACTTCCGTGCCCCCGACATCATGCGCTTCGGCCTCACGCCGCTGTATATCGGGGAGGACGAGGTGATGAAGGCGGCGGAGATCATCGAGGAGGTGATCACGGGTGAAATCTGGCGCCGGCCGGAATACCAGGTCGTCAATGCGGTGACATGATCGGGCTTCACCCCGCCTTGCGGGGTTTCGCACGCGCCGCCGGCGCCTTCTTCTTCACCTTGCCCCGATTATAGTCGATCGCCGCACGCACGAGCTGCTTCAGCGCGCGCGTGTTGATCTTGTCACCCTCCAGGAAATCGATCGCGCGACGCTCGTTGCCATCGACGCCGGCGTTGAAGAGTCTTTCGGGATCGGCGAGACGCGCTCCGTACATGAAGGTCAGCTTCACTTTGCCCTTGTGGGCGTTGGCGACCGCGATGATGCCGTCGCGCTCCCACACCGGGCTGCCCATCCATTTCCATTGCTCGACGATCTCGCTGTCGGCCTCGAGGATGGTCTTGCGCAGGCTCGCAAACGTCTTGCCGCGCCAGTCGGTGATCCCTGCAATCAGTTGGTCGATTTTTTCCAATGGAGTCATTTGAGGTCCTGTGTTCGGAAATCCGGTCCCGTTCTACGCCAGGCAAGCGATAGCCGTCAGCCGCTGCGCCATTTGGTGGCATAGGGCAGGGCGAACAGATAGAGGCCGGAGAGCAGAAGCAGGATGAGCGGGAATAGCGCCAGGAGACCGATCCAGATCGCTTGCTTCGCCAGCCCCATGGCGAGGACGTTGACGATGACGGCCACCGTGAAGGCCATCGACAGCCAGCGGTGAACCTGCCGTATCCACATATTCCAGTTCAATGAGACCTCCTGTCCTAGAGTGCAATGCGGCGGCGTCAGTCTGCCCGCGGCAGAATCTCTTCCAACTTCGCCAAAAACTGCTTCCATCCGGCATGAGCGCCGCCATAGGCCTGCTTCTGGTCCGGGCGGAATCCCACCTGCTCGACGCGGAGCAGAGTTCCGCCCTGCGTCGGAGTGAGGATGAAGGTGACCACGCTCTCCAGATTGTAGGCTGCGTCCTGATGCGCAAAGTTCCAAGTGTAGGACAGCACCTTGTTCGGCTCCACCGTGAGGACCTCGCAGTCGAGCACGCCGCCCCACTCGCCGGTGAGGTTGAAGCGATGGCCGACCTCCGGCAGAAAATCGTTCTTCATCAGCCATTCCGCGATCAGATGCGGCTGCGTCAGGGCGCGCCAGAGCTTTTGCGGCGGATGTGCGAACTCGCGCTCGACGACGACGGAACGGGTCTCGGTGTTGTTCATTGGTCCATCCTCTTGAGGAGATCTTCGAGGTCGTCGAACCGGCTTTGCCAGAAGCCGGTCATCTTGCTGGTCCAGTCGATCAGCGGAGCAAGCGCGCGAAGCCGTGCGCTGTAATGCGTCTGGCGGCCTTCGTGTCGGTCGCGCACGAGACCCGCCTGCTTCAACGCCATCAGATGCTTCGAGACGGCCGGTTGCGACACGCCAGCCCGCGCGGTCAATGCGCCAACGGTCTGCTCGCCGTGGCGGCACAGCCGCTCGAAAATCGCCCGCCGGGTCGGATCGGCAAGCGTTCGGAACAGCACGTCGTGGGCGGTGGGCATGTGAGACACTAATAACTCGCTGGTTATGGATTGATGTATAACCAACGAGTTATGGGTTCGTCAAGCGGTGATCGACGTACAGTGCGACTTCGGCGTCGCAACGGAGCGGCCCGTGTTTGAATCAATCAAGGCAAGCGCCGCAGCTCCGGATGGCAACCCGATCGAGGTCGGGTTGCAACCGGTTTGGCCACCCAGGAGTCCCCGGGCAAAACGTGGCGCGTGGGAGAGGCATGGATATCACCACGGCCATGACTTCGGACGTTATTGCTTTGCGCCGCGAGACAATTCACGTTGAGAATTCAAGAGACTGGGAGGAGTCCGATGACGCCGCTCGAAAGACTTCACGCGATGAAAATGCCGTTCGCCGAGCTCAAGGGGGTGCAGTTCGTCGCGGCCGAGCCGGATCGCGTGGTGGCGAAGATGACGGTCAGGCCCGACCTCTGCACGCTCGGCCACATCGCGCATGGCGGTGCCATCATGGCCTTCGCCGATTCCGTCGGGGCTGCCGCGACCGTGATCAACCTGCCGGCGGATGCCAAGGGGACGACGACGCTGGAGAGCAAGACCAATTTCATCGGCGGCGCGAAGGAGGGGGCCACGGTGATCGCCACGGCGACCCCGATCCACCGGGGGCGGCGAACCCAGGTCTGGCAAACCCGCCTGGAGACCGAGGACGGTAAGTTGGTAGCGCTGGTGACGCAGACCCAGATGATCCTCGTATGATTACGGGGCTTTGATTTTGTTAACGAATTGGTCGTTTGCCATGGCTCTAACTTGCGTCGGTTCCCGTCTTGCAAACCATGCTGCGATGCACAATATAGGAGGTCTAGGGATTCGAACGCCTCCTCGAGGGACACCAAGAGGAGTTTTGACGTGGCACTTGAAGAAACCATCCACACGGCGTCCGTCCAGGGCTATGTGCGGACCCTGATCCAGCAAGAGGAATTGCCGCTCCTGCGCGATCACCTGCTGAGGCTCGATCCCGAGAGCCGGCACGACCGCTTCAACGGTTTTCTCGACGACAGCTTCATCGAGCGTTACGCCGCTCGCTGCGCGGACGACGGCACCGTGATCGTCGCCTACATCGTCGACGGCGTGGTCCGCGGCGCGGCCGAGCTGCATCCGCCGGAAGGCGATTCGCTGCCCGAAGTGGCGTTCAGCGTCGAAGCGTCCGCGCGTCGCCAGGGCGTCGGCACCGTGCTGTTTCGGCGTTTGATCGCGGAAGCGCGCTGGAAGGGTTTTGGGCGCCTGCGCATCACGACGGGCGCGGAGAATCACGCGATGCGGGCGCTGGCGAAGAAGTTCGGCGCGCATCTGGCATTCCGGCACGGCGAATCCACCGGCACGATCGATCTCACCAAGACGCCGGAGGCCGAGCTTGCGGATCTCGCGGCAGCGCCGTTCAAGGCCGGCCGTGCGCTGCTGAGCTTCAACAGTACATGGTGGAAGCTGTTTTCCAGCATGTACGGCAATCGCGCCGCCTAAAGCACCATCCGGAAAAGTGCGCAGCGGTTTTGCCTCGTGGCAAACGTGGAGCGCGTTTGCGCGGAGATCGTGCGCAAACCAAGAGAATCAAAAAGCGGACCGGCAACGCCGGTCCGCTTTCGTATCCGCGAGTAGAGACGAGGGCGCTTCAGGTGCCAGTGCGCTTGTCGTTGCCAAAGCGGCGCACGACGCGACGCTCGACCACCACCGAGCGCTGCGCGCCTTGTTCGCCGGCAATCACGCGCGTGGCGGTGATACGGCTGTTGGTGCGGGCCTGCTTCTTCACCTCGGCCTGCACGACATCGAGCGGCATGCCCATCAGCGACGCGGCGATCTCGGCCTGCTGCTCCTGATCGTCGGTGATGCCGATCGCGGCGAAAATCGCCTCGTCCAGGGTCGGCGGATCGTGGCGGACGCGCCGCGTGCCATATTTGGTATTCCAGTCTGCGCTCATGGTGGCCTCATTTCGATCCGGGATACCTAGTGCCGACCATGTTGCATTGCAATATGAATTTGGTGTGGCATCTCAATTATTCGCGCCTTGCATTTGATCTGATGTCAGGACGGTGATGGCCGACCGGCGTCGAGCGCGATCGCGGGCTGGGGCCAGCGCTTCAGTGCAGCATGCCCAGCCTCGGTCAATCCGTAGATTCCCCGCTCGGCCCGTGCGAACCAGCCGTAGACATTGTGCAGCAGAATCTTGCCGGCATCAGGACATCGCGCACGCAGATCGCGCACCCGTTGCGGGCCGTCGGCGAGCGCGGAGGCGCAGGCCAGCGCCTGCTGGCGATAGGCTGTCATGATCGGCGCGCGCGTGCTGCCGCCGAGGACCGGATCGCCCTGGCGGCGCTGGTGCTCGGCAACGAGTCGCGAGCGCTTTTTCGGCTCGCGTCGCAGCGCTGCGGTCGGCGGCTTCACCAACACCTCGACCTGGCCGCGCTCGGTGACTCCAAGCATGCCGAAGCCGAGACGGCGGCAGAGATTGCGATAGCGCGCATCGCTCTCGCGCCCCTTGCCGCGCGAGGACATTTTGGCGGCGATCCAGACCTCATCGCCGGCCGGGGCGCGGTCGACAGCCTGCAAGATCAGCTCGAGATTGAAGGCGAGCTTGAGCTCGCCGATCACCACGACCGGCGGATCGCTGGCGCTGAGGCCCACGAGATCGCAGCCGCCGATCTCGCCCTTCACGGCGAAGCCGAGCTCTTCGAGGAAGCGTTTCACGGGCAGATAAAGCGCGGTTTCCAAGGAAAGCTTCCGAATCTTGTTGTTCCGGTCGAAGAATCAACTGCGGCCAGTCTAGCCCGGATCGGGCTCGCTTCTCGCGCCATTTGATCGGGAGCGGATGCTGCGGCTATCTTGGCCAGCGGTTCAGTCGGGCGCTTTTGCGAAGATGACAATCAGGAACGGGCTCTATCACATCCGGATCGAGATGCTGGATGGCGTGCAGGGCGGCAATCAAGGCGTCATGGTGCTGCGCGACGGCACCATGCGGGGCGGCGATTCATTTTTCTTCGCCTACGGCAGCTACACTTCGGCCGACGGCAAATGGAAAGGCGAGCTGACCAACGAGGAGCATTCGCCCTCGTTCGACGAACGGCCGGTATGGGGCCGCAAGGTCGTGACCATCGGTTTCAGCGGCACCTACACCGACAAGACCGCCTATGGCGAAGGCATCGCGCTTGCCGGCAAGCAGAGCATCCGCGTCAAGGGCAATCTGCGGCTCCTGGTGGCGGACTAAACGCGTCCGCTCACCGGAATCAGCGCGCCCGTCACGGCGCTTGCTGCGTCGCTTGCGAGGAAGAGGATCACCTCGGCGAGTTCCTGCGGCGTTACCCACTTGGAAAAATCCGCATCCGGCATGCTGACGCGATTGGCCTCGGTGTCAATGATCGAGGGCAACACCGCGTTGACAGTGACCTTGCCTTTCCACTCGTTGGCGAGCGCCTCGGTGAGGCGGTGCACGCCGGCCTTCGAGGCTGCGTAGGGGCCCATGCCGGAGCCGGCCTGGAGCGCGCCCATCGCGCCGACATTGACGATGCGGCCGGCCTTCGAGGCCGCAAGGTGCGGGAGCGCGGCGCGCGAGGTGTTGAGCGCGGTCAGCACGTTCAGCGTATACATGCGCTGCCAGGTCTTGACGTCGCCGTCGCCGACCGACTCGAAGGCAAAGCCGCCGGCGATGTTGATCAGCGCATCGAGTCGGCCGAAATGTTTTGCCGCCGCAGAGACCGCCGTCTTCGCCTGCGCTTCGTCCGACAGATCGACGCCGCCGAGCTCGATATGCTGCGCAGTCGCGACGGCCTGCGAAGGTACATGATCGATGCCGCCGACGCGCGCGCCGCGCGCCAGCGCCGTCTCCGCCACCACCTGGCCCAGCGCGCCGAGCGCACCAGTCACGATGAGAACTTTTCCTTGCATCGTCTCGATCTCCCGGCGAGCTGACTCTGTTAGGCTTGCAGATAGCGCGTCTTGAGTGCCGTTCGCTCGAATGTGCCGAGCTTGAGCCCGTCGCGCAAATAGGTTTCGAGATCGCCATAGTCGTCGCGCACGGCCTCGAAGCCGGCTGCGAGATAGGAGGCCTCTACCGAGCCGATTGCGTCGCGCACGTCCTGCGGCAGTTCGGATGCCGCCGACGGGTCGCGGCGGTAGAACCGGTTCGTCAGCAGATAGTCCTCCGCGATGGTCTCCTCGGGCACGCCCAGCGCGTGCAGGATCAGCGCGCAGGCAAAGCCGGTGCGGTCCTTGCCGGCGGTGCAGTGGATGACGAGCGGTGCGCGGTCCTCCAGGAGATGACTGAACAGCGCGCGAAAGCTGTGCGTGTTGTGGCGGACGTAGTTGCGGTAGGATTCGCGCATGATCTCGAGCGCGACGGGCGCGGTCAGCGTGCCCTCCGCCATCCGTGCCCTGAGCGCCGCCACCACGGTCGGCTCGATTGGCAGCGAATGCGTGGTGATCTCGCGCATGCCGCACAGCGAATCCGCGCGCTCTTCGACGCCGCGGAAATCGAATGCGCTCCGCACACCGAGGCTGCGGACGATCTCGACATCGGCTTCGGTGAGGAGGCCAAGATGATTGGAGCGGAAGAGGTGGCGCCAGCGCGTCTGCCGGCCGTCGGCAGTCGCGTAACCGCCGAGGTCGCGGAAATTGCTGGCGCCTTGCAAGGCGAGGTGGCGGGCAGGGGAGTCTGACATAGGATCAGCCCGGGCTATGGTGCCGGCGGAATCGGCCGCGCGGCTCGCGCGCGATTTACTTGAATTCTATTACGGGGGGCGAACATGGATGGGCACAAGGCCATTATTTTGATTTTGGCCGTCGCCGTCTCGGCCGGCGGAACCTTGAGCGCGACCGGCGCGAAGGCGCAGACGTTCCAGGGCTATCGTTGCGCCGACGGCACACAGTTCATCGTGACATTCTACGAGGGCGACAAGCGCGCCTTCATGCAGATCGACGGCGGCGCCATTCCGCTGGCCAAGCGGCCAACGCTGTCGGGTGCACGTTACTTCGGCGCCGGGATCACGTTGAAGATCGGCAAGACCGGTACCACGGTCAAGCATCTGAAACGGCCCGTCACGGCTTGCGAACCGAGCTGAGCACGAGAATCAAATAGGGCCGAAACGATCCAGTTTCGACCCTTTTTCAAAACTCCGCCGGACGCTTGCGAGCGCGCGGTGCTATCGAACGCAAGGCAGGCATCAGCGATCCCATTTCGGCTTGGCTTCCTCGATCGCCTCCTGGTGATACCAGCTGCCGCTGCAGATCGTCTCGACGACGGGCGACGAAACGTGTTCGGACGGCAGCCTGGCTTCGCCATAGCGGCGACCGCCGAGAGCCGCACGGCCCCCGACCGGGAATTGGTAGATCGTGGCCGATCCCTGGCCTGACCCTTGGCCCGACCCTTGGCCCGACCCTTGGCCCAAGTTACTGTTCATCATTGCGGTATCTCCTTCGGCCGGAGCGCTTGACCTCCATGGTGCGCCCGACTCGTTCGCTTATGGTTACCGGGTCACCCCATATTGGCCCTGCTTGTCGAAATGCAAAGTGCTGAAAACGGCATCATTGTTGGCCTAATTTGTAGGCAGCCGTCTGTCTGCATCCTGCAAGGCAGGTTCCAGATGGCCAACGCGTCGGCCATTATGAAGGTTGCGAGGAGACGGCCGAGGACTTCGCGAAAATTGCGAGCGTTTGGCGCTGTTTTAGCCGGCCCCTGGGTGCAGCGCGGCGCATGCTGTCAAAACGGGCGTTTTCCGCGGGTTTTTTGCGGCGCGGGGTAACGCAAAGGTGTGCTGCTTTGCCGCACGCCTCCGTGGACTGCCGGACGGCTCCGCAGCCTGATGGCCGGTCGTGGAAAACCTCCCGCAGTGCGACGTATTGGCACGCGAAATGCTTGTAAGGCGCCGGCCGATGGTGGCCGGGTACAACGTGCGGGGGCCACCGGTCCCCACCTTTCGCATCATCTACAGAGAGGCTCAATGACCAAGTACAAGCTCGAGTACATCTGGCTCGACGGATACACGCCGACTCCGAATTTGCGCGGCAAAACTCAGATCAAGGAATTCGCGTCGTTCCCGACGCTCGAGCAGCTTCCGCTCTGGGGCTTCGATGGCTCCTCCACCCAGCAGGCCGAAGGCCACAGCTCCGATTGCGTGCTGAAGCCGGTCGCGGTGTTCCCGGACGGTGCCCGGACCAACGGCGTGCTCGTGATGTGCGAAGTCATGATGCCCGACGGCAAGACCCCGCATGCGTCCAACAAGCGCGCCACCATCCTCGACGACGCCGGCGCATGGTTCGGCTTCGAGCAGGAGTACTTCTTCTACAAGGATGGCCGTCCGCTCGGCTTTCCGACCGCTGGCTATCCGGCCCCGCAGGGTCCGTACTACACCGGCGTCGGTTTCTCGAACGTCGGCGACGTGGCCCGCAAGATCGTGGAAGAGCATCTCGATCTCTGCCTGACCGCCGGCATCAACCATGAAGGCATCAACGCCGAAGTCGCGAAGGGCCAGTGGGAATTCCAGATCTTCGGCAAGGGCTCCAAGACCGCTGCCGACCAGATGTGGATGGCTCGCTACCTGATGCTGCGCCTCACCGAGAAGTACGGCATCGACATCGAATTCCACTGCAAGCCGCTTGGCGACACCGACTGGAACGGCTCGGGCATGCACGCCAACTTCTCGACCGCCTATATGCGTGAGGTCGGCGGCAAGGAGTATTTCGAGGCGCTGATGGCGGCGTTCGAAAAGAACCTGATGGACCACATCGCTGTCTACGGCCCGGACAATGACAAGCGTCTGACCGGCAAGCACGAGACCGCGCCCTGGAACAAGTTCAGCTATGGCGTGGCCGACCGCGGTGCCTCGATCCGCGTTCCGCACTCCTTCGTCAACAACGGCTACAAGGGCTATCTGGAAGACCGCCGTCCGAACTCGCAGGGCGACCCATACCAGATCGCTTCCCAGATCCTGAAGACGATCGCGTCTGTGCCGACCGACAAGAAGGCCGTGGCCTAAGATCCTCCCGGCCCGGACCTTGGGGGCTTGGTCCGGGTTGGCTCTCAAATCCGCCGAGGCCGAGAGGCTTCGGCGGATTTTTGCATTTTGATGGCACTTGGCGATATCGACCGTTGGGTCTGGGTGCACGAAAATTGTCTCTCACGGCCGAAAGCGGGATAGACTGGCGCCTCGGATGCGCGCAGGCCGGAGACACGGCTGGTGTTGGAAGGTTTCTACAAGGTACGGTTTCAGCTCGGCGAAGCTGTCGGCCGCAGCGTCATGCATGTCGGCGACGGCAAGATGCTTGGCGGCAACTCGGCCTTTGCCCATATCGGCACTTATGAGAAGACGGGCGAAGAGGTCGCCATCGTCATCAAGACCGTGCGCCACAATCCTGATCCGAACTATCGCGCGATGGCCGGCACTGATGATGCGACCCTGATCGCCAAGGGCTGGCCGGACGGCGATCTCTACCGTTTCAAGGGCGAGCTGAAGGAACTGCCCGGCGTGCCCTTCCAGTCGGTGATGATGCCGATCAGGGAGGACGAGGTGCCGATCGCCGGCGGCGTCGGCGAGGGCGGCATCGCCAACGGTCTCTATTCGATCCATCTGCGGATGCTGGACGGCATCGAAGGGGGCCTCACCGGCGTCATGCTGCTCAACCACGGGCGCATCCTCGGTGGCGATGCCTCGTTCTATTATCTCGGCAGCTACACGGCAGCGAACGGCCGCTGGAAAGGCCAGATCCTGAACCAGGAGCACACGCCGGCCCGCGATGAAAATCCGGTGTTCGGCGGCCATGAGGTCGGCATCGGATTCTCCGGCACCTATGACGACGAGCAGGCGGTGCTGGAAGCCACCGCGCTCGCCGGCAAGCGCAGCCTGCGGCTGACCGCGGCGCTGAAGCTGATGCATCCCGCCTGATTGGACGTTTCGCAGGACCATGCAAAACACCGTCCGCATGCTCTCGACGCTCGGCCTGATGGGGGCGATGCGCAGCCTGTCCTCCGCTTACGAAGCCGCGACCGGTGTCGACATCGACGCCGACTTTGCGCCGACGCAGGCGTTGCTCAAGCGTTTGCGGGACGGCGAGGCCGCTGATCTCGTGATCCTGAAGCGCCGCCGACCGGCTGTTGCGCCATCTGGCCTCGCCCGACGTTGCGCCCATGCTGCGGCAGTCGGGCCTCGAGCCTTGAATTCGCCAATGCCCGGACGCAACCTGCCGGCCATGCGGACAGCTCTCTGCGCCATTCTCCTGACGTTCGCGACACCGCTCGCTGCGCATGCGCAGTCAGCCGATCTCGTGCTGTGCGATCGGCTGGCGGCCGATCCCAGCGATCCCGACAAGCCGGCTGACGTCAAGGGAGTGACCGAGGTCGCAAGCGCCGACATCGCGACCGCGATCAAGTTCTGCAAGACGGCGGCAGGCTCATCGCGCCGCGCGATGTACGAGCTTGGGCGCGCCCACGCTGCCAATCGTCAGATGGCGGAAGCGATGGCAGCCTGGCGCAAGGCGGCCGACAAGGGCTCGAGCGCGGCGATGGTCGAGCTCGGCGTACTCTACGGCACCGGCGCAGGCGTCGCCAGGGACGAGGCGCAGGCGCGAAAGCTGTTCGAGAAGGCGGCGCAGGCCGGCAACCCGCGTGGCGTCAGCAATCTTGCCGCGCTTGGCGGTTCGCCCGGGGCAGCTCCGGCCGACCCGGCGCGGGCGCGCGAGCTGCTCGGCAAGGCCGCTGAGACCAATGCGGAAGCGCAGTATCAGCTCGGTCTGATGCTTGCGAGCGGCGACGGCGGTGAAAAGGACGACGTCGCGGCGCGCGCGCTGTTCGAGAAGGCGGCCGCGCAAAACCACCCGGGCGCACTGGAGCGGATGGGCGCGTTCGCGCAGGAAGGCCGCGGCGGTCCGAAGGACGCGGCCGCGGCGAAGGCCTATTACGAGCGAGCGGCCGCGCTCGGCGATGAAGACGCCAAGAAGGCGCTGGAGCGGATCCGCTGTCCCTACGCGATCAAGGACAAGCGCGGCCAGCTCGTCACCACGCTTTGCTTCTGAGCTTGCTGTGTGTGCGACGCGCGCAGTTCCACAAGCATTGATCGAGCGCAACGAAACGCGACGACACGCTACGATAGACTGTGCCGTAAGGTGGCCGATCGCGCTTGCCGACTGCTGCCGCAAGAAGAACAACGGAGTTTGCACAATGCGACGCCGATGCTGGGTGGTGGCCCTGGTCTTGATGGGTGCTTCGGTCATGAACCGAAGTTTTCGTCATGATGAGAGTTCCTGCCGATCAGCAACCGTTCGGCAATCAGGTGTTTTCGCCGCAAGCCAAGCCGTGACGGAACCGTCCGCGCGCGCAGTGGGTTGATTCCCGAAAGACGCAACAGGAAACGCAACCATGATCCGCAAACTGGCATCCGGCGAATACCGCCTCTATTCACGCAAGGTGAATCCGAAAACCGGCAAGCGCCGCAATCTAGGCACCTTCAAGAGCCGCGCGGCGGCCGAGAAGCACGAGCGCGAGGTGCAGTATTTCAAGCGGCACTAGAACGCTTTCCCGGACCGAGCAACCAAATATCGAAAACAACCCCATGCAAAGGAACTGGGACGTGAGGTGATGGACTACGGATTTAGCGAAATCCGTTGGCACGTCGGGCAAATCAGGGGCACAATGGCATCATCGGACCGCGGCTATGAGGTGGGCATCGGTTGTTCGGGAAGCTGCACCGCAGACAGCGGTGAGCTCAAAGGTGTCGCCCTCGTAGGCAAGCGTGGCCTAACGTCTTGCTGCCTCGCTCAAGTTGATGCGGCGGGCCTCGGGCGTGTACTTATGAATTCGTCGCGTCCGCTGTGCGGTTGGAAGGCGACGTTGAAGCCGATACGTCTGTGTGCCGGCCTTGGGCCAGAAGCCAGACACCTGCCTCACTGACCACTTTGCCCTCGAAAGGGAATATTTCAGACGCGCCCGGCTCGCTGGCGGATGCGGCCTGCCACTGCGGCCTACTGAACTTGTGCTCTCAGCGCGTTCCACAGAGCAAACAGCTCAGCGGTCTCGGGCGGACCACTGCTGAGCGCGGTCTGCACGAGAACAAGCTTCAGGTCCGGATCGACAAAGACAAATTGTCCGCGAAGGCCTCGCAGCGAAAAACGCCTGGTGTCTGCGGAATACCAGATTTGATAACCGTACTTCACCAGCGGTGAGTCGGTCGGAAGCGCATTCGCGGCCGACGCCGTGAGCCAGTCCTCGGGCACGACGGTCTTGCCCTGCCAATTGCCGCGATTGGCCAGCATCAGGCCGAGACGCGCCCAGTCGCGCAGCACCGCATTGACATAGGCAAACGTAATTTCCTGCCCGGTTGCATCGATGATCCACGTCGCATCGGCTTCCGCCCCCAGCGGCTGCCAGAGTTTTTCGGCGGCATAGTCGGCGACAGTCCGTTTGGTGGCGGCCGCGAGCACAAGGCCGAGAACCAGCGATTCGGCCGACGAATACGAGAAGCGCGCACCCGGCGCGTCGCGACGGGTGTTGAACTGCTTCACCGCATTGAGGCTGCCGGCCGAGTCCTGTTCAACCGTCATACGGGCCAGTTTGTTGATGTCGCTGGATCGGTCGGCGTAGTCTTCCGAGAAGGCGACGCCTGAGGCCATCAGCAGCAGCGCCTTGATCGGCGTGCGGCCGTATTCAGTGTCCTTGAGACCGGGGACATAGGTTTCCGCCAGGTCGTCGACGGAGTGGATCGCGCCCTCATTCACGGCGATGCCGATCAGCAGCGCAACCACGGTCTTCGCCATGGAAAAGGACGCCAGGCGATCCGTATCGGCGCGACCGTACTGGTAGCGCTCGACCAGAATCGTATTGTCTCTCGCGATCAGGAGACCGGTGACCGGCTGACGATTGAGGTAATCGTCGAGCGTGAGCTCAAGCCCGGCGAAGCCATAGCGAATGACGGGTTCGCTCGCTGCGCGCGCCAGCGGGACTGATTGTTTGGGGGCAGTGATGGTGTGCGCGGGAAACAGCGTGTCATAGCGGCTCAGTGCTCCGACGCGGCAGCGCGCTTGGTCGACATACTCAATTCCCTTGCAACTCGGATACCCCTCCTTCTGGCCGAACTCGTCGGCATTCGGCCCGTCCGCACGAAAGCGAGGGCCGGCACCTTGTGAGGCCGGTGCTGCCTGGGCGAAGGCTCGATGCGTGAGCGCATCCAGGGTGAAAGGGAATGCCGCTGCGCAGGCGACGCAAAGCAGCCGTGTAAAGCCGCGTCCGGTCATTGAGAAAGTACCAAGCTGTTGCAGCTGCGCTTGATCTTAGTTGAGCCTGATGCGCAAGCCAATGTCCGCTTCGAGTCAACGGACTAAACCGCTCGCGCGGTAGGCCGCTGCGGCTGGCAGAGCGCGCTCAGATATCCGCCAGTCCTCGCAAATTGTCCGACAACTTGTTCAGCTCGACACCATCCGCCGTACATTCGTCAGCCGCGTCGCCGTCGCACAATACGTTGCAACGGCTCCATCCAAATCAGCCAACTCGCCCGCGGCCCTCAAATCCCCATAGCACCTGCGGCACGGCCTCACGTTCCCTCATGCGCGGTTTCCTCCCTTGGAGGCTTTCGGACGCCGACCGCCGAATACGCGGCGCTGTCCCTCAAGCGGCCGGCATCCGAAACCCTTCACAAAATGCGAAAAACTCAACGTGAGCAGATCCAGTCCGCTATGCCCCATTGAACGGACCTAGATGAGGCGTGCCACCACTTCGCAGACGGGCACACCAGCGGACTACCAAGTGTAGAACAGGCTTTCGTTCGAAAACGCTGAGCGGTCACATCATGACCCCGGGCATGAAACAACGAATGTCGATCCGCAGCTGGTTGTCGAGCACCCGATGGTAGACGGGCCAGACCATCGTGCGACCGGCGCGGTTCGGCTCCTTGATCACGGCCTCGGTCGGCACGACCCACCATTGGCTCTCGATGTACACGCGGTAGTGGCCGTCTCTCACCTCCCAGTCGGTGTCGGATAGCGCCTTGCCGTCGGTGTCGGAGCAGCAAGGCCCCTTGCCACTTTTGAGGCTCTCGAACCAGCTATTAAGTTCGGGACGGCTATGATCGTGCGCGTGCGCCGCGAAGTGCCAGACCAGCAGGACGATCAGCGTCGCCGCCGTGATGGCGGCCATCGAAAATATCTTCCTCATTTGCAATCTCCTTAAAAGCAAGAGATTACCTCTGTTGTTGCGCTCCGGAGACACTCCGCGCCCTTTTGGCTGCGTTGCAGTTTCTTCTCGGGTTACCGCTGGGTTGGGGTAGCGCCCCCAATAACGTAGCGCTGGTCCGTGGTGAGACCGGACGAAAAAGGACGATGAAAGGACGAAATCGGGCTGTGTCCCTGCCTTGAGGCGCCTTTACCACCCCGCTAAGATCCATGGTGGGAGGCATGCTCATGGCCTGCCTGCGGCTGAACGGATATACGCTCGATTTGGATCAGGCGCAGTTGTTTGACCTGCACGGCCACGCCGTTGAGCTGCGGCCTCAGGCTCTGGCAGTCCTGCTCGAATTGGGGCGCCGGCATGGAGAGCTGGTTACAAAGCGCGATCTAAGTGCGCGAGTCTGGCCGGGCGTTTCGGTGACCGACGATTCGCTTGTGCAATGCGTCGTCGAGATCCGGCGCGCACTCGGTGACACCCGGCAGCAAGTCGTGCGAACGATGCCACGACGTGGTTACCTTCTGATCGTTGATGCGGCCGACACGAAACCTCATGATGTGCAGAAGATCAGCGTTTATCGCCTGGCCGCCATCCTTGTGACAACGGCTGTCGCCATCCTGTTGGTCTGGCAGTTCGTGCTGCCCACCGTCGCTCCCGGACGCCGCGAGGCACACGACGGGATGGTGGCCGATGTTGCAGTTCTGCCCTTGCGCGTGCTCAACGCCTCTCGCGAAGGCAGTCCGGACGGCAACGGATTAGCCTACATGATTGCCAGCGACCTTGCGCGCAACCCCGACCTGCACATCGTCTCACCCCTTGCCACAGCCGAGCTTCGCGGTAAGAACCTGTCCCCGGCGCAGATCGCCGCGATGACCCACGCGCGCTACCTTGTGGACGGCAGCGCGGAGAGGCGCGGCGACCGGCTGCAGCTCCACGTGCAACTGATCGCTTCCGGCGACAGTCGCATCGTCTGGAGC
Organism: Bradyrhizobium sp. CB82; assembly: GCF_029714405.1. NCBI lineage: Bacteria > Pseudomonadati > Pseudomonadota > Alphaproteobacteria > Hyphomicrobiales > Nitrobacteraceae > Bradyrhizobium > Bradyrhizobium sp. CB82. The sequence continues at coordinate 4,453,762 of NZ_CP121650.1, forward strand.
GGCCGGTTCGAGCCCACGGCGCAAGACCTGCCCGAGGTTACTGAGGCGTTGATCTCGCGCATCAGCGCCTCACTTGGTGCAACCGTGCGCGAGTCGGACCGGGCCGCGTTACGGAGCCGTGCGCCAGCCTCGCTTGATGCGCACGCGCGCGTGTTGCGCGCGATCGCGTTGACTATCGCGCCGAGTCCTGAGGGCCTTCGCGAGGCGCGGCAGGAACTGGAACAGGCGGTCCGCCTCGATCCGAACTACGCGCCCGCATGGGCGCATCTCGGACAGGCGAAGACACTGTTGATCTTTGGCCATCACGATCCTGGGCTCGGTCGTCAGGACTTGCCGCAGGCGATCGCCGACATCGAGCACGCGATTGCGTTGGACCCGCTGCTTGCCAGCTCGTGGCGAGTGTTGTCCGTCGCAATCGACTCGAGCCAGAACCCTGAGGCAGCAGTGAGCGCGGCCGAGCGGGCGACTGAACTCGGCCCTGGCGATCCGGACAATTGGCTCGTCTTCGCCCTCGCACAGCACCATGCCGGTCGAACCCAAGCAGCGATTGAAGCCTTCGAGAAGGCGATCTCCTGGAGCCCGCTACGCCCACCACAATATGCTGGCGTTGGGGCAAGGCTGCGCTATTCCGTGCAGGACTACGAGAATGCGATGCGTTTCGCCCGCGAATGTATGGATCGAATGCCGGCGCTGGGCGTCTGCAAGGCGATCTGGCTGTCGTCACTGGTCCGCACCGGCCACGCCGTCGAGGCGGAGTCGGCGTGGCCGACTTTGGTTGCGGCCGCACCATCTTTGCAGGCGTATCGGATGACGCCGCACAATACGCCCATGGCTCTATCGGTTGATGAGGACCTCGACAGACTTCGCAAGAGCAACGCCCGGGCAATGGCCCAGTGAAGCTCCAGGCGGATGAACCTGATGGTGATCACTCCGAGTCGGCTTTTCTTGGCGCGGAAGCGGCCTTCGAGGTCGTTCCGGATGAGTCATCCGCGTCGCTTTGCCATTTAAGGCCGGTGTCCGCTCGTCCGTAACATCGGGAGCCACTGAGAGAAGGCTTCTTGTGAGTTCGGCCGAACTTCGTTGCGCAGGGCAGCCGATGCCGCCTGGGGTCAGGAGCGTCGCCCTCTACATTAGGCGGCTGTCCGTCAACTTCCGCTGTGCCCCCAAGAGCAACCGGTGCTGGGGGCCGGGCCAAACGAATCCCGCACCCCGATGCTTGCCACCGCGAGCTTCTAAAAATTCACTACCCGCGCGTCCGGCTGCTTGGCTGCGGCGTGGAACTCGTTCATCCCAGCAAGCTTCACGCGCTTGTCGAGCGCTGATGCTGCTAGACCGCGCGCCTCCACGCACGGCTTACACGCCATCAGCATCACATTGGGATGCGCTGTGATCTCCTCGTACCGGTTCGGCGGGCCGACCGGTACGAGCTTCGCGCCCGCGCCCTCGACCGCTACGAACACCGCATCGGCGAATAGCATCAGCGTAACGCTGTCGCCGTTCTGCACCGCCGACGCAGCGAAAAGGAACGGCAACATTGCCCGGGTTGGATCAGTTGGACCATACGTGGCGGAGATAGCGAAATGCACGGCAGGCCTCCTTCTTCATTGGGGTTCGCCCTTGGCGGGTTTGCCCATGCGAACCGCTTCCCCCTGCCGCAACTATGCAAGTTGGGGGTTGATCAGTATCAATGGCCGTTCGTCCGGGTTGCTTCGCTTGGCCGGTTCCATCCAAGCGCCTCCATCACCCGCTCAATCGCGGGATGTTTACGGTTCTTCACCTTGTATGGGGCTTTCCTTGTCAAGGGTAAATTTCCCCACATGCTGCTCTCTTGTCGGGTCCTCCGGTTGGCTGGGTTCAGCGGGCGCTTCCTTCCATTCTTGGCATGAAGCCCCCTTGCTTGGCCGCGCTGAGCGGTCAATCTCCGCAGCCCGCAAGGGGCGCGCCTTTAGGCGCGCGGGATTGACGGCGAAAGCGCGTGCCGAGCGATAATGTGCCATGCCAGAAAGGCCTGACAGCGAAGTTCATGATCTTCATCTTCACACGCCGTTTGGCGCGTCTTCTCGCCCGTAAGCGTGACGCCACGTGTACAGCGGCATTGGCACCGGCGACGAAATCCGAGGCGAGCCCGCTATCAGGCGCTGATCGCGCCGCAGCCTTGTATTCGGTCGATTCTTTGAGGATCGTACCATGATGCAGTCATGCGCATCGGCGGCGAGCTCCGGGGCGGTGGGTCTATCCTTGACCGCGGCTTGAAAGCCATTGTGAAAAGCGGATCACCACCACCTCGGATCGTCATCGGCAGACCACCTGCAGCGCGGCCGCAGGGCTGGTTGTTCCCGGGCCGCGATCCGGCCCAGCCGATGACCACGCGCCAGCTCAATCGCGCCTGTCACGCCGCCGCCCAGATGGCGGAGATCAACAAGCGCGTCTCGTTGCACACCTTGCGGCACAGCTTCGCCACCCACCTCTTGGAGCAGAACATCGACGTCCGCGTCATCCAGGCGCTGCTCGGTCACGCCAAACTCGATACCACGGCGCTCTACACCCGCGTCGCCCCCAAGACGATCAGCGAGGTCATGAGCCCGCTGGAGCATATCGCGCTCAAGCTCAAGGAGATCCGGCCGCCCGGCTGACGCACGCGTGTCGCGCACGGCCCTGAAGGTTGCGGATATCTTTCGCGACTATGGCGCAGCATGGCGCCAAGCCCATGCCGGCCATGTCAGCCCACCTGCGGCACGGCCTCACGTTCTCTCATGCGCGGTTTCCTCCCTTGGAGGCTTTCGGACGCCGGCCGCCGAACACGCGGCGCTGTCCTTCAAGCGGCCGGCATCCGAAACCCTTCAAATTTGCGGACTCATGCGCCGCGGCATTGTTTGATCACCTCGTCGGCCTACACAGCATCAGAGTCAACCCACTTCACCGCTGCTTAATTTGCCGCTCCAGGCGCAGCGTATGCTCACACAGGGATTCGTAGATCGGTGGATCGCGCAGCAGCATAGGCATCAGCATGGCCATGAAGCTGGCGCCCACCATCGGCAACAGCATTGTCACGTTACCGGTCATCTCGGCCACCAAAACAATGCCGGTCACCGGCGCGCGGACCATGCCGGTGAAGAAAGCGGCCATGCCCACCAATGCAAATGCTTGTGGCTGGATGGCGAGCGCCGGAAATACAACGCGGCAGGCCACTCCGAACAGCAGCCCCGACTGGGCTCCGAGCACGAGCAGGGGAGCGAACAGCCCTCCGGGGGTGCGGGCAGTGTAGGAGACAGCGCCGAGGCCGAACCGGATCAGGAATGCAAAGACAACGATCGCCACGTCTTCGTCGCCGGTCAGCGCCCGCTGCGTGAGCTGATCTCCGCCGCCAACGAGATCGGGCGTGAGCCAGGCCAAGATGCCGACGCCGGCCCCGATCAATCCGGCGCAGAGCTCGGTCGACAACCGTCCGAAACGATCGCGAATTGCGATGGCCGCGAGCAGAGCGCGGTTATAAGCGACGGCAAGCAGACCCGCGATGGCACCCAGAATGAAGAACAGCGGCGCGGACTCCGCGCTGGCATAGTTCAGCGGCTCAACCCGGAAGTCCGGCGCATCGCCGAGCAAAAGCCTTGCGATTGGGATCGCCGTCGCCAACGCCGCAAGCGCGGCGACGGCAAAGCGATGCTCGAATCTTTCGACCAGTTCCTCGAGCACAAACACTAGTCCGGCAATCGGTGCATTGAAGGCCGTCGCCAGCCCGGCGCCGGCACCGGCGGCCAGACAAACACGGGCGTCGGCCCATGGGAGCCGGCAGATGCGCGCGGTCAAAACCGCAACGCCAGCCCCCATCTGCACCGTCGGACCCTCGCGGCCCAGCGCCAGCCCCGAGCCGATCGCCAGGAGGCCGCCGAAGAATTTCACTGGCACCAGTCCCAATGGAGCCGGGGGAATCTGATCGCGCAACACGGCTTCGACATGCGGAATGCCGCTGCCCGAAGCGTGTGGTGCGAATTGTCGCACCATCCAGGCGGCAAGGAAGGTGCCAATGGCGCACGCACCGACGACAATCAGAAATCCCCAGATGGCATGGCCATGGCCCCAAGCGATCATTGCGTCGCGCATGCGATCGGCCTGCCCGAGGAAGAACCGGAAGATCGCTCCGATGCATCCAGTCACAGCTCCGACAATGAAGGCAGTTGCCGCGACCGCCAACAGGCTGCGACGTTCGTCCGCGCGCTTTCGATCGTCGCCTTGATCCACGGCCGCTCGATAATACTGGCTTTCTTGAGTGACAATCTTAGCCAAAATCGCTGGCTTATGTCCCGGGAAAAAATATCCCGCGGTTCGACGCCTCGTGCCCGCTTCGGGTCAAGGGACTTGTATGGGGCGATTGCTGTCAAGACTATTCTGCTCGGGACCTTCGAGTTCATCCGCCGTTTCCTCATCCACGTACTGCCAAAAGGCCTGCACCGCATCCGCCACTACGGCCTGTTCGCCAAGGGCTCTTGCGCCGACAATATCGCCCACGCCCGGGAGCTGCTCGCCGCTGCAAAACCTGACGGTCAGCCTACCGCTGCAGCCGTCGATCCCAGCAAGCCCGCCTGTCCATGCTGCGGCGGTCGCATGATCATCATCGAGGTGTTCGTGCACGGCGCAACGCCAAGGCATCGGCCGACAAGTCCAGCAACCGTCATCAGGATCGATACCTCATGACCGCGTCACGATCTGGCAAATCTGTTCGTTGCGCTTATCGCCTCTCGACCGGCCACGGCAGGATGCGCTCAGACATCCGCCTGCCGTCGCACATCGTCGGGCAACTTTTGGAGTTCGACGCCATCCGTCGCGCATTCGTCAGCCGCTTCGCCGTCACACGATTCGTTGCGCCGGCTCCATCCAAATCAGCCGGCCCGCCCGCGGCGCCCAATTCCCCATAGCACCTGCGGCACGGCCTCACGTTCCCTCATGCGCGGTTTTCCTCCCTTGGAGGCTTTCGGACGCCGGCCGCCGAATACGCGGCGCTGTCCCTCAAGCGGCCGGCATCCGAAACCCTTGTATGGGGCAACCGCTGTCAAGCTCAAATCAACTTGCCATCTCTCCTTGTTCGATCCAGCTGGCGACCATCTCCTCGTCCCGACCTTCGATTTTCGATTGGCGCCGCGCACAGTGACCGTCAAGGGTGGCCGTTGGCCATCGCGAAGCGATTTGCCCTTGACGGTCACGAGCACGGCGGCAGACTAGGTGAGTCATGCCGTAGCGGGACGAAGACAAAATCCGAGGGGAGCTCGCCATCGGGGCGCGGGCATCCGCGCCACAGCCTTGTATTCGGTCGATCCGGGGCGGATCGAACCATGATGCAGATCCTATGCAGGCGCGACGGACGGGAGGTGTGTTACCGCCTCGGTTTCTACCTTCCCACCAGTGCATAGGAGACGACTCTGATGGAAGCCCGCACAGTAAACAACCCGCCGCCCGCCGCATCCCATGATGACGCAGTACGCTGCGTTCTTGCAATCGAATTGAGCAAGAAGAGTTGGATTGTCGCGGTCAACACGCCCTCGTCGGAGAAGATCAGTCGCTACACGTTGAAGGCCTGTGATTGGAAGGAGCTTTTAAAGCTGTGCGAGCGGATCGGGACGCGGATCGCCCAAGAACTGAAGAAAGACGTCGAATTGGTTTCTTGCTACGAAGCGGGCTACGACGGCTTCTGGCTTCACCGTCTGCTCGAAGCACACGGCATACGCAACTATGTCATCGATCCGGCAAGTCTGCAGGTTGATCGTCGTGCGCGCCGAGCCAAGACAGACCGCGTCGATGTCGAGCGGTTGCTGCGATCACTGATGGCGTATCTGCGTGGGGAACCGAAGGTTTGGAGCGTGGTGTGCGTGCCTAGTGTCGCCGAGGAGGACGACCGTCGGCTCCATCGTGAGCGTGGCCGGCTGATTAACGAACGTATCCAACACGTCAACCGGATCAAGGGACTGCTCGCGATCCATGGCATCTATGACTACCAACCCCTGGGCCACGATCGGATGAAGCGGCTGGAACGATTGCGCACCGCTGATGGCCGGACACTGTCACCGCGGCTCAAGGCAGAAATCCTGCGCGAACTGCAGCGATTGGAGCTTGTGATCGGAATGATCAAGACGATCGAGGCGGAGCGCGATGCCATTGCATCGGCCAAGATTGAGACGGAGCATAGCAGCGCAAAACGGATTCAGGATCTGGCCAAAGTCAAGTGTATCGGGCCCGAATTTGCAACTACACTTGTCGGCGAAGTATTCTACCGCTCTTTTGACAATCGCAAACAGCTAGCGAGCTACGTCGGTCTGACGCCGGCGCATTTCCAGAGCGGCGAGACGTGCCGTGATCAAGGTATCAGTAAGGCCGGTAACGCCAAGGCTCGCAGGGTCATGATTGAGCTCGCGTGGCTGTGGTTGCGACATCAGCCCGCCAGCCCTTTGAGCGTCTGGTTCCACGATCGTGTCGGCAAACTCAAGGGCCGTATCCGGCGGATTACGATCGTCGCAGTCGCACGCAAGTTGCTGATTGCTCTCTGGCGCTATCTCGAGACAGGTCTGGCGCCTGAGGGCGCCATTCTGAAGGTGTAATTTGAATCGCGGAAAGTGGACGAAAACAACATTACCGATCCCAAGGTGGATGTGTGACCGTGCGCATGACTGGCTGAAAGAAGCCGTGTTGCAGAAGGGTGCCATCCTCCTTGGAGCCCTGTGCCCTCGCATGTTGCATGAGGGACCTTGGTACGGGGCTCGCCCCGACCGGATATAAGTTGATGCGGCGAGCGCCGCATAGCCAAAGAGCTCCGCCTTGGGATCAATTGAACAAACATAGTCGGAACTTCAATCGGGCAAGAGGGGATCAGGAGCGCAAAATACGTATGCAGCGTGATGGCCGGACACGATTGTAGCTCGGCGCGCGCTTTCGCCGTCAACCCCTCGCGCCTTCCGGCGCGACCCTCCGGGCTCCGGGGGTTGACCGCTCAGCGCGACCAAGCAGAGGAGCCGCCGTGCCATCAATGCAGACTTGCGCTCGCGTGAGCCTCTTGAAACGGACAGAAGGAAGAAATGTTGATCGCGAAAAAACTCTTGACTCACGAAGCCTCATATAAGTCATGCGCATCGGCGGCAAAAGCTCCGGGGCGGCGGGCCCATTCTTCACAGCGGCGTGGAAGCCGTGGGTTTGGCGTCGGGTCACCACCACCTCGGATCGTCGTCGGCAGATCCCGGCATGGGCTGCCAAGCTGTTGTCCTGTTATGCCTCCCCTTCCGTGCTGTCGCTCAAGATGCTGGACGTAAGATGAGGCCCCTCGGCACCTCGCCCGTGGTGACCAAACGCCATAGCGTGATCAGCAGCTTGCGTGCCAGCGCCACGATTATGATCTTGCGCGTGGCGCTCCGACCATCGGCCGTTCGCATCCTGAACCATTGGGCCAGGGCGCTGTCTTTTTGGAATCTGAGAAAACGCCAGGCCAACTGGATCATGCCGCATCGAACGCGAGCGCTGCCGGCACGTGCAAGTCCTCGCTCGCGCCTCCGCTTGCCACTCTCGTCTGGCGAGCCGGTGAGGCCGGCGTACCGGGCGACCGCTTTGCGATCGCGCAAGTGGCGTAAGAGCATCTCGTTGACCAGCATATCCGCCGTCTCGACCCCAACGCCCAGAACCCGTGCGAGGAGCCGAACCATCGCGTGAGGGCCTCTCTCCTCAGCTGGAGCCGCCGCGAGTTTGCGTAGCCGTTCCTGCTCGATCGCACTGATCTGCTCGCGCACGACGCGCAGGCGCGCGAGTTGGCGGCGCATCTCAGCATGCGTGTTCTGCGGCAACGGTGTTCCCTCCACCGTGCGCAGACCTTCCAGCTTCTCCTCGGCCTTGCGGAGGGTGGGCTTGAAGGTGCGGATGCCGTACCGGACCAGGATGGCCTTCATCTGGTTTATGAGCCGCGTTCGCTCGGTGACCAGGTTCTCTCGCTCGCGGTTCGGTCGGCGTGCGTCCTCCTCCTCGAGCGTCGGGATTGCCGCCATGCTGCAATGGCGCTTTTCGCCTCGCAGCCAGCCAAGAAAGGCGCGCTTCAGCAGTTCCGTGTCGAGGCGATCCGTCGTCGCGCGCCGATGTTCGCGACACCGCGACGCTTGTTGGATGGATCACGTAGGTCTCGATGCCGCGTGCCCGCAGCCAGCGAGCCAGCCAGAAGCCGTCGCGGCCAGCTTCATAGGCGACGACGATGCGCTTGATCTCGCGCCCGGCGCGACCAGCTTCGTTCTGCCACCGATGCAACAGCTTCAGTAGCATTTCCTCGTCGGGATCGATCTTCTTGAGGGGCTGGCGTTCGATCCCGGGAATAACGGCTGCAACGAGCCATTTCGATTGGCTCATCTCAATCACGGCGATGACCGTGCTATCTTGTTCGAGGGCGGTAAGGGACCTGCTTGAAAGCTTCCAACATGGGGCGCTCCGTCGCTCATTTGTTGAAGAGCATCGAAGGTCCCATACCCTCGCCGCCCACCCCATAGCATCTTCACATAAGCGCCGTTCGGAAGGGCGGCCGGTTGCTTCTGGTCTGCCTCCATGAGCTGACGACCTGCGGACGCCACGGTGTTTCGCGTCCCCGATGCCTCGCGGATCGCGCCGCGCGAGATCAACGCACTTGCAGCGGAATGGGGCATCTGGCCGGCGGGTGAGACCGGCCGAGATCAACGACCCTGGACCGAGATCGTGCGCGGCATGGTTCGCAAGGCGCCACGGCCGTTGCTGACCGTGGCGTTCTTGCTGGGCGGGCTGTAGCACGCGGTGAATGTTTACACCTGCCGCCATCTGGGCAGCCCTCTTTCTGATCCATTCCACCCCGCCGCCGGCCTCGCGTCATGGGGCTCATCCCAACACCGAGGTGAAACGAGACTTGCGCCGATCCCGACGTCACGCGTGGCCTTGTGGTCGGCCTCGAACAACCGGCTTGCGGCCTCGACGTTCGCGGCGCAGCGCTCGAGCCACCGGGCCACGAGACGATCAACCCGCGCGGCAAGCCGCCGTTGTGCCGGCACAAGCCGCGCATCCAGGCTCTGATCAGATCGCTTCTTGACGTCGTCCTGGGCGTTCATCTTTCCCTCCTGCCGTTACGGCGGAGGGAGCGGCCCTGCGCCGAGCGTTACATTCTTGCTTTGCGGATCAGCCCGGCATCGAGCTGAATATTCCGCGTCATCGCGGACATGCACGACCAGCCAGCCAGCCGGGTAAGCGGCCGGACGAAGGCGGCAGTCTCTGCGATGTGTGTGCGTGCGATACGCATTGTGGCCCTCAAGAGCGCGGGCATTTCACCCGTCACGAATGCACGATCTAAGCGCAGAGAAAGTCCGGCGCGTCAAACTCTTTTGTCCATGCGGGGCAAAGTTTGTTGCGGGTCGGCAATTTTCGAACGGTCGCGCGGCCAGCTGGGTTCGAAAATTTCAGGTTGTACGCAATTGGTGGAGGCCCGTGGCTAACTCCGCCGAGTCTGATCGTCGGCCTTCCATCTCGAAAGAAATCACCCTCGCGGCGTCAGGCTCTGGGCTGTCGCCGCGCGAACCGGCTCAAGGATGCCACGTTGCAGCGCGGCGCGCCTCTCCGCAATGGCATGGCTCAAGAGTTCGAGCACCAGCGCAAATGCCGCCAGCTCTTCCTGCTCCATGGCCCCGTCGTCGTAACATTCGAGCGTTTCACCGATGATCTTGTCGGCTTCACGCTGCAGTGCCAGCAGGTCCTGGTTGGATTCCGCCGTCCGCGCAGTCGCGATCATCGCCAGGATTCTCTTGCGATGGCTGGTATTCTCCTCCCTTTCGTCCCGGTTCAAATAGCGACGCAGCCAGGCGCCGGCCGAACCGATCGCGGACAAAAGCAGCAGCCCGAACCAGAAGTAATCGCCGTATTTGTCGAGGAAGGTGCGTTCATTGCCGTCGATGACGGCCGCCGCGCCCCGATGGACCGGCAGCTCGGTATCTTTGTCGGTGTCCGGCTTCGTGATATGGACGGCACCGGGGACTTGCCTGGCGATCGCCTGGCGGACGGCGAAGAGCTGGCGGAAAAAGGCGGCCGCCGTCGTTTCCGACAAGCTTTTTCGCGCCACGATCAGGTGGCTAACGCTGACCGTCTCAACCTTGTCATCCGGCCAGGCCGGATCCGCATTGAAGACGCTCGGCGGAATTTCCTCGGATTCATAACGCGGGTGCTTCAAGGCGATGGCTTCCGATGTCTCGATCGCGAGAAACTTCGGCTCGCCTCGCGTCCGGGCCGTTGCCGCGATGGCGTCCGCCGTGATCTTGCTGTCGAGTGGGCCGACCGCCATGAACGCATCGACGGTCATGTCGCGCGCCATTGGCTCGACATCTTCCGTGCCGAAGTGCGTGATGGCTACCTTGTCGGGCTCTACGCCGGAAGCGCTCAGAATCACGTGCAGCAATGACGCGTTTGCCGCGGTCCGGCCGATCACGCCGACACGGTGGCCTGCGAGGTCGGCAACCTCCTTGATTTTCGGCGCGCGCTTTTTCTTGGGACCCTTGCCCGCAAGTCCGGAAGGCGACCACAGCACGACGAAATTCTTGCGCACGACTGCGATGGTCTGCGCGTCAGAGGGCATCTCCAGATCGGCGCGACCGACCGCAAGCTCGGCCTTGCCGGCGCGAAGCGTAGCGAGAGCTTCGACCGCCCCCTCGGTGATGACCGGTTTCAGCCTGACGGTCCGGCTTTCATTGGCGAAGGCATCGGCCATCGCCTCAATGACCTTTTTATCGTTGCTTTCTGGCGGTCCGACCGCAATCCGGAGAGTTTCCGGGCGCAACGCATAAAGCAGTGCGCCCGCTGCGGCGCCGAAGATGAGAAAACCAACCAGCAAGGCCAGCAGGAGCGAATTGCTTCGTCTCCGCTCTCGGCGGGCCGCCTCACTGGCTTTACTTGTACTGTCGGAGGAGGACATTGCCGCTGCCAGTCGGAGATGAACGCGCGACCTGTTTTCCAGGATACTACGTTCTTGCTGAGATAACGTCTTTGCAGCCGGCCTGGTTCAATGCCGCAGCCGGCCTCTGCGTCATCTGCCCGATCGCCAGCCGGGTCCGCGACTATCCCTTCGAAGTGAATTTGCCCGAAGGCTCCGGCGTTCACGGCGTGGTGCTTGCCGACCAGCCCCGCAGCATCTCCTGGGAAACAACGACCTCTCCGGCATGCCGGGCGGGGACTGACGTCGTGCTCACGGACGTGCGCGAATGCCTGGCTGCTCTGCTCGGGATCGACTGAACGCCTCATTCCACTCGCGACGGGGAGTGGCCAATGTCCTTACGATCCGGCACAATCGCTGCGACGCCACTGTGTTTCGCGGCCGCGATGCCTCAGCGATCGCGCCGCGCGAGATCAACACGCTCGCAGCGGAATGGGGCATTTGGCCGACGGACGAGGCCAGCAGGGATTAACGGCCCTGGACCTCCGCATCATGGATAGAGCCGCTGCTGCCTAGCAACCATTTGGTATCAGCCCTATTGTCCATTCATCACTGATCAGGGCTTTGCGCGTAGGCATCCGCGGCTGAGAGACACGTCGCGCTCCCGCCTGACTTGGGAGGTGCCTCGCGGGCGCCGGAATGATGGTCCGGCTTCTGGCTCAGCTCGATGGGAAGCCCTTTCCTACTTCTTCTTCGCCGGCCCGAAATCCGGCTGCCAGGCGGCCTCCTTGCGGCTTGGCGCCGCGGCGATCACCTTGGCTTTCTCCTTCTTCGGTTTCTTGGCTTCGCGATTGCTGCGCTGCTGTCCCTTGGCCATGTCGTCTGTCTCCTTCTGAGGTTCGAGCTCGTCCAGTTCGTCCGCCTGCAGCACGCGCCCGCGCGGCGTGCAGACTCTCACGTCCATGTAGCCCTGGCGCAAAAGCTTCCTTGCGAGCCGCAGCGCGACCACGGCGCTGCCGCGACCGAGATTGGAACTGCCGTATTCGTTGGTGCCGCTGACCAGGAACGGCACGCGCAAGGTCCTAGCCATTGAGGTAGGCCGCCGCACATATGAGAAGCAGAAGAAACAGCGGAACGATGACCCGCGGCACGATCCACGGCGAGATGCGAACACGCGACATCGAATGCCCCTTCGAGGCTGTCGGCGGGAGCGCGCGTGACCCTCAGTCACCGGTCGATGCCGTTGGAAAGTACGGTGATGCGGGCAGTTTACGCCTGCGCCAGGCCAATAGCGAGCCCTAAAACGATCCGCGTGCGCGCGGGGCTTGCGGCATCGGCGCACGTGGTGCGGTGGCGAAACTTCTGGCTATTGCCGTGCAATGGGCGCATGCTCGTCGTTGCAGCGTCGGTCGGGGCCCCCTCCTGCGAAAGGCAGGCGTGCATGACCATCCGCTCGCGGCGCGAAACCGTCACCTTCAAGCATCCGTTCCGCATCCGCGGCGTCGAGCGCCTGCTGCCCGCCGGCGCCTATGAGGTCGTCACCGACGAGGAGACGATCGAGGGCCTCTCCCTCTCGGTCTGGCGCGTCGCGACGATGATCATCGTACCCGCGGAAGCCGCGCGCAGCACGACGGAGATGCTGTCGATCGGTTCGGTCGACCTTGCAGACGCGCAAGCCGCAGATGCGAGCGTTGCCAATGACTGACCACACCGTCGATCTCGACAAGCATCGCGGCATGGCCGCGCAGAAGGCGACCGATTTGCGCCGAGCGCTGGCCGAGGTCGAGACCAATCTGCGGGAGCTGCGCGAGCGCGAGGCCGATCTCGAGAACCACCTCCTGACGGTGCCGGCCGCCTCGTGGCCGGAGGCGGCGGCGAAGGCGCGCTATGTGCTCAAACTCTACGCCGCGAGCCTGCCCGCCGAGGACGCGCGGCACCGCGCGCTGGTGGCGGCTGTGCTCGGGGATTTCGCCCGGCTCTCCGGAGAGAGCTGAGGCGATCCCGGCCGTCCGCGTTCTCTCGCCCGCTATGCTCGGCGCAGGGGGAGGCGGGCGGCCGGACGCGGGGAGCGCGGAGGGTGAAGGAACGATCGCGTGAGGGCGCGATTGCCTAAGAGAGCGATCGCGCAAGGGAGTAAGCCATGACGCTCACGAGCGGCCGCTACATCGGCCTCGAATACGACCGGATGATCGTGCTGTTCTCGATGCACGACGGCGCGAGGGAAATCCCTTGCGCGATCTCGACCTCCGCGATGGACTACCTCGAGCGCGGCCCGCAGGCGAGGCCCGAGCAGCGCGAAGCTCAGTTCACCCGCCTACGGGACCGCATAGAGGCGCGTGCGGCCAGCAAATATCGAGCGTCGGAACTTGAAGGAAACCCACGGGGGATCGTGCTACGAGGCATTGATTTCAGGACGTAAGGCCTTGCCATGTCCCACCATTAGCACTCAAACGAATCTTCTGCGCGGGCTGTCGACAGCGAGACCTGACGCAACTACCGTGGCAATAGATCTGCGATGACAACGTTCTTCGATGCTGAGCATTCTCCCGGCACCGAAGCTCCATTTGCTAAGCGCGTTCCTTGTTGGTGACCTCCGGCAAAGGCGGCTTGCGCTCCGGAAGCTTCTTCTTCGGGGGCGCTGGCAGTAATCCTTCCCTGATCGCTTGCTTCCGAGCGAGCTTGCGGGCCCGGCGAATGGCCTCGGATTTCTCGCGCGTCTTTCTCTCCGAAGGCTTCTCATACGAGCGTCGCTGCTTCATTTCGCGGAAGACGCCCTCGCGTTGCATCTTCTTCTTCAGAATACGTAGCGCCTGGTCGATATTGTTGTCGCGGACTAGTACCTGCAATTGAAACTCCTCGCTGGGCTGCGAAAACGCGGCAGTCCTGCATGCAGCCAATTGCGCAGGAGTCTCGTTGCGATGATGAGGATGAGAGTGACGGCGTATTTCTTCGCCGGCCTCGAACAAGCCGGTCTACTCGTCACGGCGATCCAGTTCGGTAGAAGTGACGTGACCACTCTCGCGCGACCATGTCAATCGATAAAGCACTTCTTACACGTCGACAGGCCCGTTCGAAGCTGCTCGACCGGCACCAGAAGTGCCCGGCTGAAACAAATTGGCCCCCTTCCTTGTAAATTTGCGAAAGTCATGTATATTGAGCCCATTCGATTAGCCGCTGTGCCTTGTTGAACGCGCCCGCGGGCTCTTTTTCCAAAGACATCGACGAAGTTGAACATTACCGCGTGATTATCACGCGGCATGCGCTTGGGCGCTTTGGAGAAAGAAATGACGACAGGTACCGTAAAGTGGTTCAACGGCCAAAAGGGCTTCGGATTTATCCAGCCGAGCGATGGCAGCAACGATGTGTTCGTTCACATCAGTGCGGTCGAACGGGCTGGCCTTTCGGGTCTAGCCGAGGGACAAAAGGTCAACTTCGAGATCAAGACCGACAAGATGCGGGGTAAAGTCAGCGCTGAGAACCTCTCGCTGGCCTGAGTTTCGTGGTGCCGTTTCACGGATGTACTGAAACGGCCATGCTGCCCGCTCGATCTCCAGATTGAGCGGGTTTTGCCCATTGCGGAACGGGGTGAAGGATGAGCGCCAAGAAATCGGCAGAACCGTCACCCGAAAGCATCGCGCGTTCCAACCGTCAACGATTGGCCGCCGAAGAAGGAGCGCGGGCATTGGCGGATGTCGAAAGGCAGGCCATCGAGGTTCGAAAGAACATGGCGCGACTTCGAGAGCTCCGCGAAACAAGGGAGGCCGCCGATGCGATCCGTCGAGCATCGTTGCCGGCGCCCTCGCTAACGAAGCGCACGAGGAAGTTGCAGCGATAGTCAGTTTTAACACCGTCGATGAATTTGCCGAGGACGAGCCAGATGCCGGAAAGTGCGGATCGTGCCTAGAGCCAAGTCAGACGGCGGCGGAACAATCACTTTTTCTCTTGCGCTCGGCGCAGCGAGACAGATGTGCAGACTAACGACAACGTTTCAGACGGATAAGCAAGCCTTCAGTTATCTTCATAAGCATCGGACGGAGTTCGAGCATATGGCGCGGGCACGCCTCGCCTCAGGGGAACTTGAAGACGGGATCGTCGAGCTCTCAATGCTCTAGGTTGAGGCCGGGAGTGCGAGCAAAACTCTACGCTATTCTGGAGCGTCTTTCGAGTCGACTTCGTGCGCCAAACGCTCCGGCTTGTATCACTCACCCGAGCGAAAAGAGGGCGAGTAAGCATCTGCCGACAGTTATCGGTAGACGATTACATAGCTAGGCCGCCGGCCCGTTGGTTGAGAGCGCCTATGACTGGGCGATGTCCGCTTTGCCCCTCGAAGGCAGACGTCGGAATTAGACGAGCATAGTCCGCTGTGGGTCCAATCGCGTCGTTTGGGAAGTCGTCCCGTCATTTCCGGTCCACCCCGACAAGCGGACCATTGCACAGATCCGAACTTCGCAGTTGGCCAATTCGGACTCGAAAGACCCATCCGGGCGAGGTGGGCGATGCACGCCCGCAGGCTAGGCGATCTCGCCGTGACGCGCTATCCTTTCTCCATATTATGTTACTTCTGCCGCAACTGACAGGTGACCCGTGGACAGCGATCCCTCACAGATCATCCCGGTTGGGCCAATTCCCTTTGAGCACGGCCTGCCTCACTTCGCGCACAGCCTCATCAGAGGAAAGTCCAAGATCGTTGCGATCGGCTCATCGACGACAGCGGGCGAAGGCAACATCAAGCCCTACCCAGACCGGCTCCCGGCGCTTCTTCAGGTCCCATATCCAAACGCCAAGATCACTATGGTCAACGAGGGAATTGGCGGCCAAGAAGCGCCGATCGAGCTCGAGCGGTTCGATACCGATGTCATTGCCGAGAAGCCCGATCTGGTGATCTGGCAGGTCGGAACGAATGCAGTATGGCAAAGTCCGGATCTGAAGCCTCCACCTCCCACGTTCAACGATACTACCAAGGCCATCCGCGATGGGCTTATCAAGCTGCGCGACGAAACGCAGGCCGACGTGATCCTGATGGACCTGCAATATCTGCCGGCGGTCCTGACGCCCGCCAAGAAGGACAAGGCGATCACGATGGTCAAGGCAATCAGCAAGCTGGCGGCGGACGCCAACGGCGTCAATGTGTTCCACCGCTTTGCGTTCATGGAGGGCTTACACGAGGTCGAGGGGGTCTCGTTCGACCGGATGGTCGACCCGGGGGATGAAACCAGACTGCACCAAAGCGACTGGGTCACGGATCGTGTGACGCGGGCGCTGAAGGACGCGATCGTCGGCGGCGTCGACAAGGCATGGTCATTGTTAGCCGCGAACACCGACTAAGGCGCATCACGCAGACATCGCGGCGCTCAGATCGAACCCGGTGTATGTTCGCCATGCTGCCGACAGCAGCACGAAAGCTGACCTTGCTGGAAATCCGCCCTGGGTCATGAGCCGTCGATGATGACCAAGCGGGGCGACCTCCGCTTCAGCCTCGGAAGCCGGCGTTTATTAGAGTGCTTGCCCCAGCGGCTCATCACGGCGCAGGGCACGCGGCGCCGGTCTTCACCCAGGCTTCAACCAGTGCGCCGGCCTGCGCTTGTGTGCCGGGTACCGGCGAACGGCCGAAGCCCGGCTTCCAGGCCCAGCCGACCAGCGTATCCTTGCCGATGTGGTCGATCAGCTCCTCCACCTTGCGGCCGCCGTTGCGCGCGGGATCCCTGATCTGCTCGCAGATCTCGCCGATGGTCTTGTCCTCCCATGCCATCTCGCGTGGGGCAAGATGCCATTCGGGATGGCCGGGGATACGGCCGGGCTCGAAATTGGCCTTCTGGTGGCAGGTGTGGCAGCGCATCGACTCCAGACCATGACCATCGGCGCCGCGCGTGACCGGCGGCTGATGGAGATGCGGATTGTCGCCTTGCCGCGGGCTGTCGCCGGCGGGATGACAGTTGGTGCAGCGGGGATGCGTCAGCACCTTTCCGAGCTCGGTGAACATCGTCGCCGAGCGTTTCTCGGTGTCGGCAATGTCGGCAAAGCTCTCGGGCGAGGCCAGTGCATGGCTTGCCGTTTCCGAGGCCGCGTAGCCTGTGCAAAGGCTGCCGGCGAGCGCCGCGATCACGGCCATCGTCTTGAAGCGCGCGTCAGAGAACATGGCTCGTGTCACTTGGTGGCGATGAGGTAGCGTTGTGAATCGGCCAGGATCACGTCGCGCACCGCCTCGTGATATTTGATGTAGCCGGTGCAGCGGCAGAGATGGCCGTCGAGCGCGTCGGCGATCGTCTGCTCCAGCGCGTCGCGGGCGACCGGCTTGCGCGCGAGGCGTTCGAGCAGGACCTGTCCCTCGTTGAGGAAGCCCGCCGTGCAGTAGCCGCACTGAAACGCGAAATGATCGATGAAGGCCCTTTGCAGCGCGGACAGCTCGCCATCTCTGGCGTGTCCCTCCACGGTGCGGATCGACTTGCCGTCGAAGTTCACGGCGGGCGCGATGCAGGTTGGGCTGGTGTAGCTGGTGCCATCGGGCTCGTCGACGATGATGGCGCAGCTCAGGCACTGCGCGGCGCCGCAGCCGAATTTCGTGCCGGTCATGCCGAGCATTTCGCGCAAGAAATCGTTCATCGAGAGGTCGTCGCGCACCTCCATCGGACCATGCTTCTGGCCGTTGATGGTGAGGCTAAGTGTCGTCACGCGAGCACTCCCTTCAAAAGGCTTGGCGTCACCGGCAGCGCGCGGAAGCGGTGGCCGGTCGCATCATGGATGGCGTTGATGAGCGCAGGCACGATCGGGATCATCACGACCTCCGCCATGCCCTTCGGCTCTTCGTCCGGCGTCAACGGCTTCAGCATCTCGATCTCGAGATCGCGCAAGGGGAGGTCCGAGCCGCGCGCGACGAGGTAGCGCCCGAGATTCCATTCGCCGTTGCCCGGGCCGCCTTCGAAGGGCGGCAAGGTCTCGAGCAGGGCATAGCCGACGCCCATCGCGAAGCCGCCATGGGCCTGGCCCATGACGACCTCGGGCACGAGCGCGGTGCCGCATTCGAACACGCTGTAGGCCTTGGCGATGCGCAAGGCGCCCGTCGCGCGCTCGATCTCGACACGGACGACCGCGCCGCACATCGAGGTGTAGGATGTGCCGATGCGGTTGTTGTCGGTCGGCGGAAACTTGACGTTGGTGCGGTTGATGCGCTCGAACCTGCCGTTCCCCCGGCGGATAGCGAGCGCGTCGATGTCGGCGCGATATTGCTCGCCGAACAGCGGGAAGCGCGCGCGCGACCAGGCCCAGCGGGAAAAGCTGTGCGCGACCGCGCCGGTGACGAAGCCTCGCGCATGGGCGGTTGCGGCGAGCGCCGGCAGCGCCAACGGCTCCAGGCCAGGCATGACGAGCTGGCCGTTCTCCCAGCGCGCGCTGGCCCATTGCCTTGCGCGTGCGTCGGTCTTCGGGATGTGCCAGAGCTCCAGCGCCGCCGGCCACAGGCCGAAGCGGAAGATCACGCGGGCAGCTTCCGCAGATGAATGCGTGCCGACATGGGCGCCGATCGAGGCTGATGTCGCCGAGCTGATCGCAGGCACCCAGCGCGGATTTCTCTCGGCGGCGTCCTGGGTCTTCTGATCCATCGTGTAGGGATCGCCGGAGGTGACGAGACCGAGCGCGTCGTAACTGTCGACGCGGGCGACCGAGACCTCGTCGGCAATCGTGCCGAGATGGGTCGCGACGCGGTTGGCCAGTGCCGTCCCGATGCCGTTGCCCATCTCGACGTGGTCGCAGAAGATCGCGATCTTGCCGTCGGCGGTCAGCTCGACGCGCCCGAGCGAGCAATCCGCGCCGGAGCCGTAGTCCTTGGTCACGCAGGCGACGCCGGTGCCGATCAGCCGGTCGGATGCGCCTTGTTTGAACTGCGCGCGCTGCTGCCAGATCGGATGCTTCTCGAGCTTGTCGAGGATTTCCGGCGTGCGGACCGAGACGATATAGGGATTGCCGGTCATGGTCCGGCCGTTTTGCTTGAGCGCATTGCGCCGCCGGAATTCGATCGGGTCGAGCTTGAGCTCGCTTGCCGCCTCGTCGATCAGCACCTCCAGCGCGGTCATGCTTTGCAGCGTGCCGTAACCGCGCATCGAGCCTGCTGTGACGCCGCGCGAATGCAGTGCCACGGTCGTAACGTCGACCTTTGGAATATCGTAGATGCCGATTGCAGCGGTGGCGGCGACCACGGCGACGTTGGCCGAGAGATTGGCGAGACCACCCCCGTCGAGCACGTGATCGGCGGCGAACGCCTTGATCGTCCCGCTCGCGCGATCGATGCCGATGCGCGAGCGCATCTTGATCGGGTGGCGCTTGATGCCGGCCTGGAACTGCTGGTAGCGGTCATGGGCGAGCCGCACCGGCTTGCCGGGAAAGCAGATCGCCGCGAGCGCAACATAGAGTACGAACGGCGTGTGATCCCGCCCGCCAAATCCGCCGCCGACATGGGCGAATTGCGCGTTGATATGGGCGGGCTTGTAGGGCGCGCGGGCCTTGGCCAAGAGATACGCGATCGACTTGGTCGCCTCATAAGGCGACTGTACGCCGAGCACCAGCTCGAGATTGCCGCCCCTGTTGTCGTACCAGGCGAGGCCGCTTTCGGGCTCGAGGAACATCGGATCGACCGATTGCGTCTCGAACTCGCGATCCAGCACCAGCAGCGAGGAATCTTCCGCGCCAAGCGCGGCTCGGATCTGCTCTCCATGCTTTGCCGCCTTGGCGTAATCGGCCGGCATCTCCTTGGCGAGGGGTGACCACACCGGCAGCGCCGTGCTCTGCACCTTCTTGGGCGAGACCCAGCCTGCCTGGATCGGCGAATAGACGTCGGGCTTGTCGCGCGAAGCACCCGCCACGCGCGTGAAGCGGAAGGAGCCGTAGTCGGGCGCGATCACCGGCCCGGTTTCCTCGCCGAACCGGACGAAGGTGCCGTCGCGCAGCGCGAGGCGTGCCTGATCGAAGGTGTCGAACGCCTCGAAGATCAAGAGCGCGACCGGCTGCCCCAGATAGAGCGGCGTCTTGCCGACCGGGCAGAACAGATCGCCGGCATGGAATTCCGGCACCTGCGTTCCGATCCGATCGAGATCGTCGGCCGTGACGACGGCGGAAGGCTTGAGCGCGCCGCCGAGCCGCGCGAGGTCCATGCCGGTGTAGACATGCGTCGCGTCGTTGGCGCGGACCAGGATCGCGTGCGAGGTCGCCTGTGGCCAGCCCGGCATATCGTTGGCGCGGAAATCGGAGGCGTAGAGCTTTGCGCCCGTCACTTTGGCAACGCCGTCGACGCGGCCGGCACCCCGCGTGGCTGGATTGAAGTTGCCGCGTCCTGGCAGCGTCTCATGCGCGGCAAAGGGGGCATTCTTCGCCAAAGCAAGCTGCGACAGGCTGACGGAGATGCCTCCCGCCGACAACCACTTCACGAACTCGCGTCGCGAAGGCCGCATGATCATTTCCTTCAAATTTTCAAAGGCGTGATGAAGGCGACGCGATCAACGCCAGCAATGCGCTGCAACGCTAGCGTGTGATTCGTCATGCGACAATAGACAGGATAGGACTTACCAACGAATGAAGACGGCCGCGGCGAGGCGGCCGCCATATTTGTTCCCTGTTTTCGACCGGCGCTATTTGAGGTCGGCGATCGTCGCGGGGCCAGGGCCCGGCGTGACCAGGGTGGGCCACTGCTTGGAGCCGAAGGGAACCAGCGGGGGCAGGAACGGCGTCATGCCGCGCTTTGCCGTCTCGGCGATGATTGCGGCGCGCGCATCGCCCCCCATCAGCTCGTAATCCATCAGGTGATAATTGCCGAAGAACAGCGCGCCAACCGAGCGGTCGGCGATGATCCGCGTCAGTGCTTCCAGCATGTCGGCCGGCGTCGTCGTGAAGGACACGGTCTCGATCAGCAGCAAGCGTGTGTTGATGGCTTCGGGGCCGAAGAACTGCGCGAGCACGCTGAAGATCACGTTGTTCTGGCGCGCGACATAGATTGTGTTGCTGGCAGCATAGGTCTTCTCCCAATCGGGGCCGAGCTGGGCCTTCCAGTCTGCGAGCACGCCCATCCAGTGCGCGACCTGGGTCTGGGCCGCCCAGGCGACGTTTTTGGCGAGGAACGGCGCCTGCTTCTTGCCGAACGCCTCGAGCTTGGCGAAGGGAATGGCACCATTTGCGAGGCACTCGTCCATGAAGGCGATGTTGTTTTGCAGAATGGTGCGGCTGTTGTCGCGCCAGTCGGCCTGCATCGGCGTCGCGTCGAGAGCGTCGAGCGCCGACTGCATCCGGCTGCGATAGGCCAGCATCGCGCCGCGCCACGATTTGTTGTCGGGATTGTCGACATAGGGACCAACGACCTCGGCCAGCGCCATGGTGCTGTGGCCGACCGATTTCAGGAGTTGATAGACGACGGGCACCTGCGGCGCATCGAGCGGCGGCTGGCCCGGCCGGTAGAGGATCAGGCGGCCACCGGCGCCCGAGAACAGGCCGAGGATCACCGGATGCTTGTCGAGGATGTTCTTCTGGAACACCTTTGCGGCGTCACCGTAAAGATCGAACATGGCCGTGTTCAGCGCGATCACGTCCCTGGTCGCGACATCGCCAGGCGCGGCCGCGCTCTTGCCGGAGATCGGCGCCATGTAGTCGGGCAGGGTCTGGGCGGTTGCGGCTCCAACGCTGCCAAGCATCAGCGCGGCAGCCACGGCAAGGCGAAAATGATGGTTCATTGGCATTCCCCGGGGCATTTCCAACATTACGTTACGTCAACACGCGCCCGTTAGATCCGGCAGGCGCAGCGCGGTTTTGGCGCAAAATTGCTAAGGATTCGTCAGGGACGCATGAACCCGGGGCGGCCGGGCTTCCCCTGGGCGCCAGCATGGACTAAGAGGCGGCAACGCAAATTCCCCCAAAAAGACCTCATGATCCGCCTCGACAACGTCAGCAAGCAAGCCGGCCACCAAATCCTTTTCATCGAAGCCTCCGCAGCGCTCAACAAGGGTGAGAAAATCGGCCTCGTCGGCCCCAACGGGGCCGGCAAGACCACGCTGTTCCGCATGATCGCGGGCCAGGAACTGCCCGACGAGGGCCAGGTCTCGATCGATCGCGGCATCACCATCGGCTATTTCAGCCAGGATGTCGGCGAGATGAGCGGCCGCAGCGCCGTGGCTGAAGTCATGGATGGAGCGGGGCCGGTCAGCGTGGTCGCGGCCGAGCTGCGCGAGCTCGAGGCTGCGATGGCCGATCCCGATCGTGCCGACGAGATGGAGGAGATCATCGCGCGCTATGGCGAGGTGCAGCATCATTTCGAGGAACTCGACGGCTATGCGCTGGACGGCCGGGCGCGCGAGGCCTTGGCGGGCCTCGGCTTCAGCCAGGAGATGATGGAGGGCGACGTCGGCGCGCTCTCCGGCGGCTGGAAGATGCGCGTCGCGCTGGCGCGCATCCTCCTGATGCGCCCCGATGTGATGCTGCTCGACGAGCCGAGCAACCATCTCGATCTGGAAAGCCTGATCTGGCTGGAAAAGTTTTTGCGCGACTATGAAGGCACGCTGCTGATGACCTCGCATGACCGCGAGTTCATTAACCGGGTGATAGCCAAGGTGATCGAAATCGATTCCGGCTCGCTCACCACTTACACCGGCGATTACGAGTTCTACGAGCAGCAACGTGCGCTGAATGAGAAGCAGCAGCAGGCCCAGTTCGAGCGCCAGCAGGCGATGCTCGCCAAGGAGATCAAGTTCATCGAGCGCTTCAAGGCGCGCGCGTCGCATGCCGCGCAAGTTCAGAGCAGGGTGAAGAAGCTCGACAAGATCGAGCGGGTCGAACCGCCGCGCCGCCGCCAGACCGTCGCCTTCGACTTTCTGCCTGCGCCGCGCTCGGGCGAGGACGTCGTGGCGCTGAAAAACGTCCATAAGGGTTACGGCAGCAAGCGGATCTATGACGGGCTCGATTTCATGATCCGCCGCCGCGAGCGCTGGTGCGTGATGGGCGTCAACGGCGCCGGCAAGTCGACCTTGCTCAAGCTCGTGGCCGGTGCGAGCGATCCCGATCATGGCACGGTGGCGCTCGGGGGCAGCGTCAAGATGGGCTATTTCGCGCAGCACGCGATGGACCTGCTGGACGGCGACCGCACCGTGTTCCAGTCGCTGGAGGACGCGTTCCCGACTGCAGGGCAGGGGTCGTTGCGCGCGCTCGCCGGCTGCTTCGGTTTCTCCGGCGACGACGTCGAGAAGCGCTGCCGCGTGCTCTCCGGCGGCGAGAAGGCGCGCCTCGTGATGGCCAAGATGCTGTTCGACCCGCCGAACTTCCTGGCGCTGGACGAGCCGACCAACCATCTCGATCTCGCCACCAAGGAGATGCTGATCACGGCGCTGTCGGATTTCGAAGGCACCATGCTGTTCGTCTCGCATGACCGGCACTTCCTCAGCGTGCTCTCCAACCGCGTGCTGGAGCTGACGCCCGAGGGCATTCACCAATATGGCGGCGGCTACACCGAATACGTCGCCCGCACCGGCCAGGAAGCGCCGGGATTGCGGAGCTAGCATTCCCGTACGCGCCTTGACGCGTTGATGCGTCTCGCTACGCTCGCCCGGCTTTTTGGAATGCGGGAGTTGCGAGAATGGGCGGTTTGGTGATCAGGGGCGGCCGGGTGGTCGATCCTGCCAGCGGGATGGATGCTGTCGGCGACGTGGCTGTCATGGACGGCCGGATCGCCGCGGTCGGCACTTCCCTTGGCGACGCCGAGCGGACGATCGATGCGACTGGCCTCGTGGTGGCGCCAGGCTTCATCGATCTGCATGCGCATGGCCAGTCGATCCCCGCCGATCGCATGCAGGCGTTCGACGGCGTGACGACGACGCTGGACCTCGAGGCCGGTGTGCTGCCGGTCGTTGCCTGGTATCGCAAACAGGCCGCGAAGGGACGCGTGCTCAACTACGGCGCCTCCACCAACTGGGCCTTCGCGCGTATCGGCGCGATGACGGGCTCCAACTCGGAAAGCTCGCTGGAGGCGTTCGGCAATGCCATGCGCGATCGCCGCTGGATCGACAACGTGGCGAGCGACACTGAGGTGGACGGCATCCTCGATCGTCTGGCGGGTGGGCTGAACGAAGGCGGCATCGGCATCGGCATCCTCAACGCCTACGCCCCCGGCGCTGGCGTGCAGGAGCTCACTGCGGTTTGCCAACTGGCGGCCGCGCATGACGTGCCGACCTTCACCCACGTCGCCTTCATGTCGCGCATCGATCCGGAAAGCGCGGCCGAGGCCTATATCCGCCTGATCGGCTATGCCGGCGCCACCGGCGCGCATATGCACATCTGCCACTTCAACTCCTCCAGCAAGACCGACATCGAACGTTGCGTGAAGCTGGTGGCCAAGGCGCAGGCGCAGGGGCTTCCGATCACGGTCGAAGCCTACCCTTACGGCACCGGTTCGACCGTGCTCGCAGCCGCGTTCTTTAGCGATCCCGAATTCGTGGCGCGCAACGGCACCGGCTACGACTCGGTACAGCGGGTTGCTGACGGAAGGCGCTTCCGCGATCGGGAGGAGCTGCTGGCGGCGCAGGCCGCGGAGCCCTCCACGCTGGTGCTCTGGCACATCCTCGATATCGAGAACAACGCACACCACCGCGATCTCCTGGACATGTCGGTGCTGTATCCCGGCGGCGCGATCGCGTCCGACGCCATGCCCTGGACGCTCTCCGATGGCCGCACCTACACTGGCGATGCCTGGCCGCTGCCCAAGGACGCCACGTCCCATCCGCGCTCGGCCGGCTGCTTCACGCGTTTCATCCGCGAATGGGTACGGGAGCGTCGCACGGTGTCGCTGCTGGAGGGCGTACGCAAATGCGCGCTGATCCCGGCGCAGATTCTCGAGCACACCACGCCCGCGATGCGTGCCAAGGGACGGCTCGCAGCCGGCGCCGATGCTGACATCGTGGTGTTCGACTACGAGACGCTGACCGACCGGGCGGAATTCTCCGCGATGAATCGTGCGTCGGAAGGCGTGCGCTACCTCGTGGTCAGCGGTCATCCGCTGATCACCGATGGCGTGCTGGATGTGGCGGCAAGGCCCGGCCGGCCGGTGCGCCGGCCCGTTGCCGAGGGCTGAAGCGTGCCTGTCCCGGTTCTGCTCGTGGCTGGGTTTCTCGGGGCGGGCAAGACCACGGTCGTGAACCATTTACTGGCGCATGCCGACGGACGTCGGATCGCAGCCGTCGTCAACGATTTCGGCGCGATCAACATCGACGCCGAGCTGATCATGGGCGCCGCCGATGGCGTTGTGAGTCTCGCCAATGGCTGCATCTGTTGCTCGCTGGAAGGCGATCTCCTGCGCACGCTTGCCGTGCTGCTGCGGCGTGATTCGCGGCCGGATGTCATCGTGATCGAAACCAGCGGCGTGGCCGACCCGGCGGACGTCGTGCGCAACCTGATGGATCCCCTGATCTTTCGCGAAGCGCCGCTGGAAACCGTGCTGTGCGTAGTGGACGCGACGATGCAGATGGCCATGCTGGACGATGCGTTGCTGCGATCTCAAATACGGGCAGCCGACGTGGTCGCGCTGAGCAAGGTAGATCTGGTCGACGCGGCCGGCATCACGCAGATGCGCGATGCCCTTCGCGCGATGCGCCCCTCAGCCGTCCTGGTCGATGCTCTCCAGGGCGAAGTGCCCGGAGCGCTGCTGTTTGCGCCCGACGTCGATCGCGCGCCGGCGCCACGCGAGCCGGGGCCGAAACGGCCGGCCGCCGAGCGGTTCGAAACCATGAGCTGGAGGTCGGACAAGCCGGTGTCGCTGCCGCGGTTGCAGGCGGCGATCGGCCGGCTCGCGCCGAAACTGGCGCGCGCGAAGGGGCTGTTCGAGACCGTCGAGCAGCCCGGGCGGGTGATGGTGTTTCAACTCGCCGGCGGCCGGGCGACGCTGACCACAGGCGGGACAAGGGTCGAGGGGGTAGCGCGAACGCGGATCGTCTTCGTTGCGGAGATCGGCGTCCTCTCGCGCGAGGAGATCGATCGTATCATGGAAGGCTGCCTCGACGCCGGCACGGCATGAGAGCCTTCGACGACCGTTTCAAGCAGTGGGCCGCTCCAAAGCAAGATACGCCCGCGAGTGAGCGGGCGTATCGGGATCGAAAGCTAATCGCGCCGCGCTCTATGCGCTCGTCTCGCACTTCTTCATAAAGCTGTTCTTGGCGGCACCCGCGAGCGGCTTGCCATCCGAGCCGACGGCCTTGGCCGAGCAGGTATCCATTTTGCACTTCTTCATGAACGATGTCTTGGCGGCACCCGCTAGAGGCTTGCCGTCCGAGCCGACCGCTTTGCTTGCGCACGTGTCTTCCGCGAAGGCCGAGCCGGCCGCGAAGGTGGCGACGACGCCAGCCAGGAAAATCCGCTTCATCATGGGTGTCTCCCTAAACAATGGTTCGGGAATTGGAACTCCGAATCGTGGCGCAATCAAGCAAGATGAGCGCGCCGGCTTGGCGGTCCCTTCAATTTTTCCAGCGTGCAACCGTAGCAACGGCCTTGCCCTGCACGTCGTTCAACGCCGCCTGGTTTGCGGCGACCGACTGGCGCTGCGACGAGGGATCGTCGAAATCATGGGTCGCGCCCGGATAGACCGTGACGTCGATCTTGCTGCCGGCCTGGCGCGCCCGGTCGGCGGCCTGCTGGCAGAACGCGGGCGACACCTCCTCGTCGTCGGCGCCCAGGAAAATGGCGATCGGCGCGGTCGTGGAGATCGTCGGCTGCAACAGCGCCTTCGGTCCGCAACCCGGATAGAACGCGAGTGCGCCGCGAAAGCCGGCTGCCAGGTTTGCGCCTTGCCGGATCATCACGTTCAGCGCGGTGCTGCCGCCGTTCGACCAGCCCTGGAGGAAGATCTGGTTGCCGATCACATCGCCGCGGCTGCGCAAATAGGCCAGCGCCCCCTCGGCATCGAGCGGACGCACGGTCTTCTCGTTGACGTCGTCGCGGTCGGGATCGTCATGGGTGAAGCGGCCGAAACCGTGGGCCTTGCCGCGCGGACCAAAACTGTCCGGCAGCAGCGCCAGATAGCCGCGCGCTGC
Source organism: Bradyrhizobium sp. CB82 (assembly GCF_029714405.1). Taxonomy (NCBI): domain Bacteria; kingdom Pseudomonadati; phylum Pseudomonadota; class Alphaproteobacteria; order Hyphomicrobiales; family Nitrobacteraceae; genus Bradyrhizobium; species Bradyrhizobium sp. CB82. Next base: position 4,480,696 of record NZ_CP121650.1, read on the forward strand.
CCAGTACTCGCCCCACATCGCGTGCCGTTTCGACAAGGTCGTGGCGTTGCAGGGTGAGGAGGCCTCGGGGCCAACGACGGTGCAGCCAGCATTGACGTTGCTGGAATAGGGCCCTCCGCGGCCGTGCAACAGCACGATGGCAGGAACGGGGCCCGCCTTAGTCGGCCGGAACAGGTAGCCGACCAGCTGCGTGCCGCCGTCGGCGCTGCGGAAATAGACCGTCTCTGGTGCGGCTGCCGCGTCGGACATCAGCCATATCGAGGTGACCGCGGCTAAGATAATACGGATGCAATAGGCTGGCATGCTCGTTGGAATCGCTGGTCTGCCGGCAGGAGACACTGGCGGAAGCGAAGATTCAACCCTGCTTGCTGTGCCGCGCGTGACCCTCTGCTGTGCAGCGGGCGCGCCGCAGCTAGCCGCTCTTCATGCGCCACGGGCGAGCAATGCCCTGAAATCCGCGCGCGCGCTGAGCCTCGATGCGCGCAACCTCGGCGGCTTCGCCCATGCTGAAATAGCCGTGGATCAGGCCGGCTCCCTCATGATGCCTGACCGGAACGCCGGCAGCTTCCAGCGCCCGCGCGTAGGCCGCGCCCTCGTCGCGCAACGGATCGAACCAAGCCGTCGTGGGCAATGACGGGATCGAGCGGCGCGGTCATCGGCGGGTCCTTCGAGGGTTCTTGCGAGGGTTCTTGGTTTTGCTTGTGCGCTAGCATAGGTTTCGCGCGCCGCCCGGGCCACCGGCGGCCGCGTCATGCCGAATTGCGTGGCACGGAAAGCAGGAGAGGCAGGAGGAACAGGTGGATTTCGAAACGCTGGTGCAGTCCCGTCGCAGCGTGCGCGGTTTCAAGAAGGACCCGGTGCCGCGCGCGGTGATCGAGGCGATCATCGATGTGGCCAAGCGCGCGCCGTCCTCGATGAACACCCAGCCCTGGCACCTTCATGTGCTCGCCGGCGCGCCGCTCGAGCAGGTCCGTCGACGCAACATGGAAGAGATGGTCGCCGGCGCCAAGGTCAAGCGAGACATCGTCAGCCATGGCGAATACCAGGGCATTCACCGCACGCGCCAGGTCGACATCGCCAAGAAATTATTCGGCGCGATGGGGATCGCGCGCGACGACAAGCCGATGCGGCAGGATTGGGTGCTGCGCGGCTTCGTCAGTTCGATGCGCCTCGCTGGTACTCACCTATGACCGCTTGCTTGACCCTGGCGCGGTCTGCCACTTCGATCTCGGCGCGCTTTGTTACGGTAACGTTCTCGCGGCATGGGATCGCGGCCTTGGGTCTGTCATCAACGGGCAGGACATCATGCGCTCCGACATCGTGCGCGAGGTCGCCAGCATCCCCGACGACGAGGTCATCATGACCTGCGTCGCGATGGGATATCCGGACGACACGTTTGCCGCCAATGCCGTGCGGTCTGATCGGCAGGAGAACAGTGAGTTCGTGCGCTACGTCGGATTTGCCGACTGAAGCTCGTACACTCCAGACGTGCATCGCGGCTTGCGCCCGAGAATATTCTCCGGCCGAAATTTTTGGTGCGGACTCCCAACCGGCTCTTGCAATCTCGACTCGTCAGGAGGAACAATAAGCGCGGTGAAAGGTTTGTTGCTGGCGCGAGGGAATTGACATGCGGCGGCTGGCTAGCCTGGTGCGATGGTTACTCGGGCCGCGAGTGCGGTATCCGGTTGATGATGATCCAAGTCTCCCCTTCACATCAGAGGAATTTGGCCGGCTGATCAGCAGCGGCAAGCGCGATGACATGAAACGGTTGGCAGAGGGGTTGGCGTGCCGGTCGATCCCGCACCGCGCCAAATACCGCGCGACGCACTAAGGCCGTCGCCTTGAGGTCGGCGCTTTAAGGTCGCGCATTGGAGGCGCCGATGCGCGATCAGCGGGTCAGCGCGACCTGCTTGAATGAGGCGACCAGCGCCTTTTCGAGCTTGCCCTGCATTCCCAGGAGAATGCCGTAGGCCTGCTTGCGCGGCATGGTCGGTCGGTATGACCGGTGCTCGATCAGTGCGGCGAAGATGTCGGAGATGGTGAGAATTCGAACGACATCCGTAATGCTGTCGGCGCAAAGCGCGTCCGGATATCCGCTGCCGTCGAGATATTCGTGGTGGTGACGTACCGCATCGAGGATCTCGGGCGAGATGTTGGCATGATCCTTCAGAACCTCGTATCCCGCGATCGGGTGCGTCTTTATCAGCGTGCGCTCGTTGGCGTCCAGGCGCCCCGGCTTGTCGAGGATCGTGAGCGGAATCTTCGCCTTGCCGATGTCGTGAAACATGGCCGCCGAATACAGCCGTTCGAGATCGTCTTTCCTGACGCCGAGACTTAGCCCGAAATCGATCGCGACGCCGGTGACCAGCAGGCAATGCTGGTAGGTTCCCTCATGATGGCGCCGCACAGTCGTGAGCCATTCCGACAGGCCGTGCTCGGCGATGCGGTTGGCGATCTTGCGGCCGGCCTCCTTCGCTCCGTCGACGTCGATGGTTTCACCGAGCATGACCGAGCTGAACATCGAGCCGATGGCGGTCGCGGCCGCCTCGACCGCATCTTCCGGTTGCGATTGGCCATCGGCGGATGTGGCATCCGGGTTCGGCGACCCCAATAGCGCCGCCAGGAGCTTGGTCTGGTTGGGCGCGCCCGGCAGGACGTGCGTGGCGCCGAGAGCGTAAGCCTGCGAGATGCAAACATGCGAAGGCGGCTCGACCAGGAAGATGCGCTTGTCCGCCTTGGCCAGTCGCGCCGCTCGCTTCTTCAGCGCAGCGATGTTGTCGACGTCGCGAAGGTCCGCCCGCACGACGACGGCAATCGGCGAGTGCGGTAGCCGTGCCTCGGCATCGAGCCGTTCGCCTGCCACGGCGAACTTCCGCTCGACGATCGAGCAAACCCCCGACAGCTTGTCGGAGCTGTCGGCAAGCACATGCACGAACGAGGAAGCCGCCCGAGGCCCAGGGGCGTTGCTGACTGGCACGACGAGGCTGGAACTTGGCACGACTGTGGCTTTCTGAGACGGCTACCTGCCCCTGGTCTTCTGCGTCGCTAGTTCGTTTTTGGCCTTCGCTGGTCCTTTCCTGGTTCCCGGCCTGATGAAGTGAATCCCCGCCATCGTTCCGTCGATCCATACCAATTCGCAGCGGCGATAGGCGAGGCCGGTCGAGGACAGCAGCATGAAGAATTCCCTCGCTTGCAGCACGTCGAGAGTTCCCTCGACCTCGATCTTGGCGCCGGTATCCGAAACATCAAGCAGCACGCAGGTACGGCGCCAGGTGCCGTCGGCGCCCATCAGGTTGACGGGCTGCTTGTGATCCATCCGGACGCGGTGTGATTTGCGACTGTCGAATCTCATCGGTTGGCTCCCGATTTCAGACGCTTGTTGTTATTGTCAGCGGCAACTGCGCTCGCGGCCATTTCGCCCCAGCGCACGGTCCACTGGCTTGTCGAAAGATAGAGCTCATCGAACAGCTTTTGGGCGCGCTCGCGCTGTTCGTAGGAAAGGCGCGAGCCGCCGCGATTGCAGAGAATTGCGAGAGTCGTCTGCCAGTTCAGGCGGGAGGCGCGGCAGGCCATGACCAGCGCTTCGCAATCCTCGTCTGCGATGATCTTTTCAATCACGTCGATCGGCGCACCCGACAGCACCGAGAGTGAGGCGATCAGATTGGCCGCCTCGCCGCGGACGGCGAAGCGGTTGATGGTTGAATCGTTGAGCTTGCCGACGCGGTTGAGCGCGACGACGGAGAGCCGCGCTTCCGAATAGTCGATCGATGACGGTAGCTTCGGCCGTGCCGCGGCTGGCGTCGGGCACAGCATGGTCTCGATCCGCTCGCGCAAGGCGGGGGCGGCTGCATCAAGTATGGAGGCTCTGGCCTCCGGCGTCAGCCTGGGGAAGAGCCCGCGGACGATTTTGTCGGGCGTGTCGGGCCGGAATGCCAGCCCCCTCGCGATCTCGCCGTCGTGTTGGGCCCTGGCGATCAGCATGGCATGGCCTGCGTCGGAAAACGTGGCGCCCGGATTGCTCACGAGCGCGCGACCGACATTCTTGCCGCCGCGCTTGAGCAGGATGTCCGTCAGGGCTGGATCAAGCGAGCTCCGTCCGGCGATCGCCAGCAAATGCTGCTCGCCGCGTGATGTTGCGATCGCCTCCAGGTCGCTCTCCGAGAGGATGCGGGACTTGAGAAGGAGCGGGCCGGCAACCATTGGGTCATCATGGAACGCAAGCCGGCGCGACGTTTCCCTGGGAGCCAAACTCAGATCGACCAGCGCTGCGCTCAGCTGCGTGAGCGCCTTCGGCTCAATGCGTTCCGCAATGCGAAGCAGGACCTGGTCCAGCGCATTGATCTCTGGCTCCTGAAGACGATTGCGACCTGCAACGAGCAGGTCGGTCGTCTGCCGAAGCATACGGACGCGGCGCTCATAAGCGCACCCTGCGATGGTGCTTTCGAGCTCGGCAACAATATCGGCAGGCAAAATGGCATTCATGGCGGGCCTGATCCGCTAAAAAAACGACGGTGTTTCTACGGGATCAATTGCGCGCGAAAGTCGTTAAACTTAGGTTATGTCGGAAACACGCGGTGGTGTCATCGCACCGTCCTTTGGATTTGAATCGATATCGAAATTCGGCAAACGTGCCCACGATATCTCTCGGAGTTGCGAGTTTTTTGCGCGCCCAGGCACGCGCCGGATAACACCCAAGATGCGATTGAGCGGGCGACCAATCCGGGTGACGGTTGCGATAAGATAACGCTTTCTTGATTCGCGACAAATGACATTTGGGGCGCCGACGTTGGGGCCAAAGATATTTCGATTTGACGATGTTGACGAATTCCGCAGTTCGATTCGAACTCTGGACGTGGAATTTACACCGCTCGTGCGGAAGATAGCGGCCGAGCAGACCATCCTGAATCTGCCGGGGTGCGACGTCAATTTCACGAAATCCTTTCCGCGCATCGTGGACGCGCAACTCGTGAAGAATTGCACCGCGGTCGGCTTCGCAATGGACGACCACGAGGTTCCCATCCGTTTCAATGGCGCGCAGCGGGATCGAGCGGCCATCGTCATCGGCGGCGGCGGCGCTGCCTTCAACACGGTCGAGGAAGTCGAGCGGGAATACGCCTCGGTGATGTTCACGCCGGAGGTGATGGGGCGCGGCTGGCCGGAAACGAAGGCGAACTTCCGCATCCATGAAACGAGCGCGCTGGCGCTGAGCTGGCTGCGCAAGCTGATCAGGGAGGTGATCGCTGCTGCCTCGGAACCCGTCGATGCCGTCGAATGGCCGATGAGGGCGTCCGCGATGAGAGAATCCCTGCTTGCCGGGATCGACGCGGCGTTCGAAGGCATATTGCCGGCGCGCTGGACTGCGCGAGCCAACGATGAGCGGCATTTCGGGACTTTCCAGGAGATCCGTGCGCTGCTGCTCGATGACCTCGGGCAGCCCATTTACAGCGAGGAGTTGGCCAGGAAGCTCGGCCTGTCCGTGCGCAGCCTGCATGATGCGGTCCAGCGCTATCGCGGCATGAGCCTGCACCGCTATTTGCGCTTGCGGCGGCTGTGGCTCGTTCGCAAGCGGTTGCTGGCCGGGCCCGAGAGCGTGAAGGCGGCGGCGCTCGCCTTCGGCTTCTGGCACCTCAGCGACTTCTCGAGAAGCTATCGGCACCAGTTCGGGGAAACGCCGTCGCAAACGTTGGAGCGTGCCCGAAAGGCCTGACCTTTCGTCGCGGGCGCTTCGTGCTAGGATGCGCCCATCATGGGCAATCGCATCCTCGTTTTCTACGGTTCCTACCGCTCCGATCGGATGGGCATTCGCTTGGCGCATTTCGTCGTCAACGGCTTGCGGATCCGCGGCGACGACGTCGCCTTCATCGACGCGAAGGCGGTTGGCCTTCCCATGCTCGACCGCATGTACAAGGAATATCCAAAAGGGCAGGCACCAGAGGCCCTGGAGACGCTGGCCGCGCAGATCCGCGATGCCGACGGCTTCGTGTTCGTCACCGGCGAATACAATTGGGGTATTCAACCGGGCTTGAAGAACCTCACCGATCATTTTCTCGAGGAATGGTTCTGGCGCCCGGCCGCAATCGTCAGCTACTCCGCCGGTCGCTTCTCCGGCGCACGCGCCGCAACCGCCTGGCACGGCACGTTGTCGGAAATGGGCATGGTGGTGATATCGAGCACGATCGCGGTCGGTCCGATCGCCCAGACGCTGTCGGCGGAGGGCGAGCCGACGGGCGAGGGCGGCAAGGCGCTGGAACGCTCGTTCCCGCGTTTTGCCGACGATCTCACCTGGTGGGTCGAGGCTGCCAAGGCACAGCGCGCGCACAAGCAGCCGCCGTACTAAGGGGCATTATCCGGCAAGATGCGCAGTGGTTTTCCCTCGCGACAAACGCGGAATGCGTTTGCGCGGAGATCATGCTCGGATAATGACCCTACGCGGCCCTGACTTCGGCGAGGAAGCGGTTGACCTGGCCGGCAAGGTCGCGCGACTGCGAGGAGAGCTGCTCGGCCGCACCCAGCACCTGATTGGCGGCAGCTCCCGTATCGTCGGCGGCGCGCTGTACGCCGGTGATGTTGGAATTGACCTCCTGGGTGCCGCGCGCGGCCTCCTGGACGCTGCGCGAGATTTCCTTGGTCGCCGAACCCTGCTCTTCGATCGCAGCCGCGATCGCAGTGCCGATCTGATCGATCTCGGCAATAACGTCGGCGACATTGCGAATTGCGGCGACCGTCTCGTCGCTCGCGGACTGGATCGCGGAAATCTGCTCGCAGATTTCGGTGGTGGCCTTCGCCGTCTGCCCCGCCAGCGATTTGACCTCGGAGGCGACCACGGCAAAACCGCGGCCGGCATCACCTGCGCGCGCCGCCTCGATGGTCGCGTTCAGTGCCAACAGATTGGTCTGCTCGGCGATGCTCTGGATCAGCGTGACGACGTCGCCGATCCTCTGCGCGCCCTCGGCAAGGGCGCGGGCGGTATCGCCGGTGCGGCGCGCATTGTCCACGGCGCGCGCCGCAATCTCGGTAGACTGGGCGACCTGGCGACCGATCTCGGCGATCGAGGAGGTGAGCTCCTCGGTCGCGCTGGCGACCGTCTGCACGTTGGTCGAGGTCTGTTCGGAGGCGGCCGCGACGACCGCGGCCTGGCTGTTGGTCGCGGACGCCGTCGAGGTCATCGACTGTGCCGTGCTCTCCATCGTGGCCGATGCCGAGGACAGGCCGCCGACGAGCTCGGAGACCTTGGCCTCGAAGGCGCGGGTGAGTTCGTCGAGGATCTGCGCCCGCCGCATCTTGCCGTCGTTCTCGGCCTGCTTATCGGCCGCGAGCTGCTCGGCCTTGATCATGTTGTCCTTGAAGACCTGCACGGCAGCGCCCATCGCGCCGATCTCGTCGGAACGCGCAGCGCCCGGAATCTCGGCCGCCATCTCGCCGGCGGCGAGGCGCGACATTCGCATCGTCAGGCTGACGATCGGCGCGCAGACGCGACGCCGGACCATCACGATGAGCCCGACGCTCGCGATGAGCACGGCCGCGAGGCCCGCCAGCGCGATCGTGAAGCTCAGCCGCGCGGCGGCCGAGGCCGCCCCGAGGATCTGCTCGGCATTGTCGTAGAAGGCCTCGCGGACGCCGATCACCGCGCCAAGGCCGCGCTGCGAGTCTGAATAGAAGGTCGCGACGTCGATGTCGTACTTGCCGCTCGCGACGCCGTCCTTGACGAGCTTGAGGTCGCGGCCAAAGCCGTCGACATAGTCGGAGTTCATCTTCTCGAGTGCGGCCGCGACATTCGAAGGCGTCGTCGGATTGCCGCGAAGGTCCTGTAACGACATCAGGATCTGGTCATGGCGTCCCTGCGTGCGGCTGATGTCGAGTCGGCTTCGCTCGCTGCCTTCATTGAGCCGACGAGGTTCTTGTGCAGGCTCGAGTTCAGCCCGCCGACGTCGCGCAGCGTCCAGGCCACGTTGGCATAGCTTGCCTGGCGGTAGGCATCGCCATTGAGGATCGCCATGCGGCGGACCTGCTCGTTGAGCAGCGCCGTGATGTCGCTGTTGAACACGGCATTGTCGGCGACGATTTTTCGCGCGGCGTCCTTGCGGGCGTCGGCAGGTCCCTCGATCGCCTTGTCGATGGCTTCGCGCAGGGCGGAGAACTTCGCATTCAGCGCATCGATACTGCTCGCGATGGTGTTGCCGTCGTCGAGGCCGCCCGGAAGTCGCTCCTTGCGCAGCGCGTTCATTTTGTCGCGGGCACCGTCGGTCAGCTTGCGCAGCTTCTCATGCTCGGTGCGCATCGCGGGATCGATCGTAGCCGGACCGTAGAGCATATTGGTGGCGTAGCCGCGCTCGGGATTGAGATAGCGCGGGATATCGCCGACCGCGCGCACGAGCTGGAGCCGGCTTTGCGCCTCGGCGATGCGGTCCATGGTCTGATACTTGGTCACCGCGACATAGACGGCGAGGCCGCCGCCGATGGTCGACAGCGAGACGATGGCGGCAGTCAGAAGCGTCCCAATTTTCATGGATTGTCCGGCAATGGTCGCGGGAAAAGTTGGCTCTTCCCCGAAGGTTAGGCTGGCCGGATTAATCTCGGGTTTACGGTGATGGCGCGCCCCTCCGGGGGCGGGACCTGGGCTGCGATTATTCGGCCTTCCGGCCCAGGGCTTCGGATAGGATCAGCTCGAGTTCCTGCTGGGCGTGATCGAGCGGCTGCGTGCTGCGCGCGGCGCGGCACAGCGCGACCGTACCCTCGATGACGGCGACCACCAGGGTGGCGAGCCGGGTTGCGCGCGCAGCCGCAAGGCCCTCTCGCTTGAGCGCCAAAAGCATGACCTGCTGCCAGTCGGTGAACACGTCGTGGGCAAGGTCGAGCAGATGCTGCTGCGTCGCCTCGTCGCGCGCATCACCCTTGTCCGATGTCTCGCCGACATAGTGGTCGACGGCGACCGCCAGCACCGGACAGCCGGCCTCGAACTGCGTCGTCTCCAGCCGCCGCCGCCAGGATGCGACGAGGGCGCGAAAGCCGGCGATGACGCCGAGCTCGCTCAAAGCCTTGTCCAACCGCACGGAGACCCGCTGCCCGGCGAAGCGAACGGCCTCGGCGAGGAGTTGCGGCTTGCCGTCCGGAAAATGGTGGCCGATCGAGCCGCGCGGCGTTGCCGTGTGGCGGACGACGTCGCGCATGCTGGTGGCGTTGACGCCGCGCCGGCTCATCAAATCGGCGGCGCCGGCAATCATCTTGTCGCGGGTGGTTGATGTCATCGGCCAGGTCCAGAGGTTCGGTCCAGATCTAATCTATGACGCTTGACATAGCCAGTCTCGTATTGATTATGACGGCTGTCATATCGAACAAGAGGTAACCGTGACCATCATCACCGTGACTGCCCCGGAAGGCCGGCTGAGCCTCGCGCAGCGCCGCTTGCTTGCGGAAAGCCTCACCGATGCCGTGCTGGAGGCGGAAGTCGGCCAACTCGCGCCCGCGGCGCGGCAGGGCTTTCAGGTCCATTTCCGCACCCTGGCAGCCGATTGCATGGCGATCGGCGGCAAGCTCCTGTCCGACCACGAGGCCGCGCGACATCATGACCATCAAGGGAAGCTGGGGTTCGCGCGGCGGCGTGCTGTCGATCCTCGATCTCCTGGACAGTGGCGTGTTCACGCCCGCGCGGATCAAGGCGATCCGCGACGCGATCCCGCCCGTCAACTGACGACGAAAGTTTTTCAAACAAACCGACTGAGGGAGCAACGCATGACAGCCGAAGGACAGGTCCGCAGCGAGATGCATGGCCATATCTTCAAGATCATCATCGACAACCCGTCGAAGAAGAATGCGTTCTCGCCGGCGATGATGGAGCAGCTCTCGGACGCGCTCACAGAACTGCACAACAACGACGACCACTGGGTCGGCGTGATATGCGCGGAGGGCAGGGATTTTACCGCCGGCCTCGACATGCCGAAATTCTTCGGCCCGGCCGCCGAAAAGCGCAATATCAGAGAAGGCAATATCGACCCGTTCGGGCTCAGCAAACGCTGCAGGAAGCCGATCGTCACGGCGGTGCAGGGCATCGTATTCACCATCGGGATTGAGCTGATGCTCGCCGGCGACATCGTGGTCGCCGCCGACGATGCGCGCTTCTGCCAGATGGAATCCAAACGCGGCATTGCCCCGCTCGGCGGCGCGCATTTCCGTTTCCTGTCGCGCGCCGGCTGGGGCAACGCGATGTATCATTTGTTCCTTTGCGACGAGTTCTCGGCGCAGCGCGCCCGCGAGATCGGCCTGGTGCAGGAGGTCGTGCCGGCAGGGCAGCAGGTCGACCGCGCCATGGCGCTCGCGGAGATCATTGCGCGCAACGCGCCGTTGGGCATCCAGGTTACCAAGGAAGCCGCTGCCAAATACATCGAAGGTGGCGAGGCGGCGGCGATCGCCTACATACCGAAGATCCGCGATCGCGTGCTGAATAGTGCCGACGCGAAGGAGGGCATCCAGTCTTTCGTTGAGCGTCGCGCCGCCGTCTTCCAGGGGCGCTGAAGCCCGCGCGCTAGCGATCGAGGCTTGCGAGGATCTCGAGCGTCGCACCATCGCGCTCGCCGGCGAAATAGCGGACGAGCGCCTGGCCGAAGATCGCCTCATCCGACACGGCTTCGAACAGCGTCATCGACGAGCGGAACTTGGCGTCGTCGGGCGCGCCGAGGATCGCGTTGATGCTGCGATCCTTCACCGCGAGCAGGAGGCCGGTGCATTCGATGAGGCGCGGCCCGAGCACGGGGTGGGCGAGGTAGGCCTCTGCCTCTGCCCGCGAGCCAATGGCATAGCGCTGCGACATGGCGCTGAAGCCGAGCCCCGCCACTTGCGGGAAGATGAACCACATCCAGTGGCTGCGCTTGCGTCCCGCCGAGAGCTCCCTGACGACCCCCGGATAGACGTCGTTCTGAGCCTGGACGAAGCGTTCGAGGTCAAAAGGATCGCTCATTAACTGCCTCCGGCTCCCGCCCCGGCCGCGATTATGCCTAACTTTTGGCTCCTGATGTGGTAGTTGGTATAGAGTCTCGATGGGGGTTGGGCACCCCCGGGGTTCGGGACGGGGTTGAGCGGGTCGATTTGGGGATCTGATGGTTTCCGACGCAGCACGGGCCGAGAAGCTCTTGTCGCGCCGCCGTATCGGGCGGGCGGAAACATTTTTGCTGTCGCTGGCCGCAATGGCGCTGTCGCTCGGGGCGGCTGCCTGGATCGCTTGTGGCAACGAGACCGCCTCGCTTGCCTCCGCCGCCTTGCCGCCCAACGGCCCAATGACCTCATTTGACGATCGATTCCAGCCCATTTCGCCGCCGCGCGAGACCGGTTTGCGTCCCATTGAGCGCTCGGCGGTGAGCATGCTCCAGCTCAAGCTCCGCGACGCCAAGGCGCTGCTCGCCCAGCAGCTCGTCAGTAACGACTGGCGATCGACCCTGACCGAGGACGACAAGCAGGTGGCCGAGGCGGCGCCGCCACCGCAGAAGCTCGACGTCCCGATGCCCCGGTCGCGCCCGCTCCAGGCCGACCTCGCCTCCCAGGTCGCCTCCAGCCAAGCCTTCGCCGATTCATTGCCGAAGAGCGACAACCGCAGCCTGCTGCAAAAGTTCTCCGACATCCTGCCGGGCAAGATCAGGCTGGCCTCGCTGACGCCCGACAGCGGCCTGTTCCGGCAGGGGCCGGACCTCGCCGCGCTCGGCTACGGTTCGCAGACCGCGGTCTACGACATCTCGGCGAAGGCGGTGTACCTGCCGAGCGGCGTGGCGCTCGAGGCGCATTCGGGCATGGGCGCCATGATGGACGATCCCAACCATGTCGACCAGCGCATGGTCGGCGCGACCCCGCCGGCGACCTACGAACTGAAGCCGCGCGAAAAGCTGTTCCATGGCGTGCCCGCTTTGCGCATGACACCGGTCGACGGGACCAGTGCCCTTGGCCGCGTCGGCTTGTTGACGCACAGCTACATGCTCGGACCGCGCGGCGACTCCAACGGATGCGTCTCGATCAAGTTCTACGATCGCTTCCGGAAGGCCTATGACGACGGCGAGATCAACCGCCTGGTCGTGGTGCCGAGCCTGAAGGGCGCCACGTCGGTGTCGCAGCGCGCATCGGCCTCGGACTCCTGAGTTGAGGTGAACAAACGGCGGGGGCTGCCGTTTTCCCTTCGTTAAGCCGTTTTCGTGCAGAAGCAGCCCATGAGCGATCCATCCAGTTCCGATACCCCGCTGCGCACGACGTTCAAGATCCGCCTGAACGGCAACACGCTGGCGATTGCGACCGTCGGCCAGGCCTATCAATTCCTCACCAACTACAATTCGATGGAGTGGATGGAATACCGCTCGCTGCACGAGGACGCCGTCGCCGCGCTCGAAGGCGCCGCCGACAACGCGATGCTTGCCGTGCAGGCGACGAACGCCGTGCGCGCGTTGTTCGTAAGCGCAAGGCTGCTCTGAACGAGCTTCTCCGCTTCGCAGATCGTTCTCGTCGTCGAGGCAGCAACCCCATCTGCATGACGATCGATGCCGCGTAGACCGCCTCAGCCCGGCACGTCGTGTGGACTGGCTCGAAATCGAAAAGGCGGTGCCCAACGCAGGATAGTGGCCGATCTCAGTGCGGGGCTTTCATCTGTGGTAGATAGGAGCTGCCTCGCGCCGAAAGACCCTCGCCGCGATAAACGGACCGCGCGCATAGCGAAAATTGAAGCGGCCTGTCGATCTTTTTGCACGACCCGCTGATAGCGCGCCGGCGCGCTCGGTACTGTGCTTCGTCGTAGCCCGGGAATCGACCGAGTGGTACCGTAGACCTCACCGGATACGCCGGTCTTTGTTGTCGAGGCATTGGGAATCGACGATCCCTAAAATCCTGCCGTTTGAGCAACACCTTCGCATGTGAAGTTCAGATCCGTGGCAGGCGGCGGGACGCATACGGACGAAGGTGGCTGACAAATCCGTGCGCTTCGCTCGATCGTTGTATATCGGTCCCGGGCTGTTGTGATGCGCCTGCAGAATCTCGCTTTTGATGATTGGCTGGAACACGCTTTTGGGCGCGAAGTTCGCTTTCAGCAAGCGCCTTGGTACTTCGATCCGGACTATGACTGGTGGGATCCGTCACCGATGGAAGCCCTGTCTCATCTCACTCGCCTGTTCGAGGATCCGGAGCCAGCATTACGGGGATTTGCGGACAGCCAGATCGCGCAAGGCTTAACCCAGCGGGTAACCCAAATCATAGACCGCTTTTGCGAGGCGCATGCCAACGCCGATCCCCGGCTGTTGGCCCATGCCCAATTGGCCCGCTGCGGATGCGTGTTGTGAAGCTCGAGCAATGTCTGCCAAGCATGCGGGATCGATCGAACTTCGGGCCGCAAGAGACGGATGTCTTTGGTCAGCAGCGGACGCCGCGAAGGGCGAGGCCCGGCGTCAGCACGGCGGTCATGCTTCAACTCGCGGCGGCGTAAGTGTCGGAAAATTAACTGCCCGTTAACCAAATCCGCCGCATCGTTAACCATTCAATAACAAGGACGAGTCGGCAGCCATGGAGGCAGCAGCAAGACCTCAACGCCAATTGGTGCGCTTGCGCGGCCGATCCTACGTCGCCTTCGTCTTCGTGCCGACGGTTCCGATCGTCGACTGGCTCCAGCAGATCGACGCCACGATGGCGCGGTCGCCGGGATTCTTTGCCGGCCGTCCCGTGGTGGTCGACCTGTCCTCGGTCGATCTCAGTCAGTCCGGCATCACACATCTGCTCGGAAGCCTCCAGGAGCGCAACATCCGCGTGCTCGGCCTCGAGGGGGTGGAGGAGGCGCGGCTGACGCCGAACATGCCCCCGCTGCTCTCGGGGGGACGGTCTTGCGGACTCGAGCCGAGCGTGCCGAAGAAGGCCGAGGTCACGAAGCAGCCGAGCTCGCTGCTGCTCGAAACCCCCGTGCGTTCGGGCCAGACCGTGATCTTCCCCGAGGGCGATGTGACGATCCTGGGCTCGGTCAGTTCCGGGGCCGAGGTCGTCGCGGGCGGATCCATCCACGTCTATGGCGCGCTGCGCGGGCGCGCCATGGCGGGTGTCAACGGACACTCATCCGCGCGTATCTATTGTCAGAAGATCGAGGCTGAACTGCTTGCAATTGACGGGTTTTACCAGACCGCGGACGACATCGACGCCGCCTTGCGCGGCAAGCCGGCCCAGGCCTGGCTGCAGGGGAATACCATGCGAATTACAGCACTGAACTGACCAGCAAAGGAGATATTTCAGATGAGTAAGGTACTGGTCGTGACATCAGGCAAGGGCGGGGTCGGCAAGACCACGACGACTGCAGCCTTGGGGGCGGCGCTGGCGCAGCGCGGCGACAAGGTCGTGGTCGTCGATTTCGACGTCGGCTTGCGCAACCTTGACCTCGTGATGGGCGCCGAGCGGCGCGTCGTGTTCGACCTCATCAACGTGGTGCAGGGGGTTGCAAAGCTCCCGCAGGCCCTGATCCGCGACAAGCGGCTCGAGAACCTCTGGCTGCTGCCGGCCTCCCAAACCCGCGACAAGGACGCGCTGACGGAGGAGGGCGTCCGCGCCGTCATCGCCGATTTGCGCAGCCGGTTCGACTGGGTGATCTGCGACAGCCCCGCCGGCATCGAGCGTGGCGCCTCCATGGCGATGCGCTTTGCCGACCAGGCGGTGATCGTCACGAACCCCGAGGTCTCCTCGGTTCGCGACTCCGACCGCATCATCGGCATGCTCGACTCCAAGACGGTGCGGGCCGAGAAGGGCGAGCAGGTCGAAAAACACATCCTGATCACGCGCTACGATCCCTCGCGTGCGTCGCGTGGCGAGATGCTGAATATCGACGACATCCTCGAGATACTCGCAACGCCGCTGTTGGGCATAATCCCGGAGAGCCAGGACGTGCTGAAGGCCTCCAACGTTGGTACGCCAGTGACGCTGTCCAATGCGGATGGTGCGCCAGCGCGGGCCTACATGGACGCGGCGAAGCGGTTGTGTGGCGAAAACATCCGGATGACCGTGCCTTCCGAGAAAAAAGGCTTCATGGATCGTCTCTTGAGACGGAGGGCAGCATGAGCATGGGTTTGCTCCGACTTCTGCGCGGCAACAAGGCGTCTGCTCCCGTCGCACGCGAACGGTTGCAGATCCTGCTTGCCCATGAACGTGGATTGCGCGGCCAGCCCGATCTGCTCGGCGTGCTGCGCGAGGAAATCCTCGCCGTCGTCTCGAAACACGTCAAGCTCGACCCGACCAAGGTGATCGTGCGGCTGGAGCGCGGCGACGAAGTCTCGACGCTCGAGGTGGACATTGAGGTGCCCAACGACATCGAGCGCAAGCGGGTGGCGGTCGGGTAGGGCCCGGTCGGGTTCGTCTGAAGCGCGATGAGATTGGGATACATCGCGCTTCAGGTGGTTGTTTGCGCATGATCTCCGCGCAAACGCGTTCCGCGTTTGTCGCGAGGGAAAGCCGCTTCAGACTTTTCCGGATCATGCTTGAGCTTGGGGTGGATGAGAAGGCAGTCCGCTGGCGACGGCGGACTGCCTTTGTTGCGTTCGCCGCCTGGAGGGAACCCGGCTTGCGCTCGACCGTTTGACAGGGGCTGCGGCGGCGTCAACGACGCGGCTGCGACGCGTTAACCGGGAGAGCGCCCATGATGTCCGAGATCCAGGTTCATACCATCGCGCGTCAGATGCTTGAGAAGCACGGCTTTGCCGCGATCGCTCAGGCCGCCCAGCAGGCGCAGGCCTGCGAGAGCCGCGGCGAAGCCGAGGAAGCAAAGGAATGGCGCCACATCGCGGACGCCATGAAGGTCATGAAGGGGCCGCACCAGAGCTGAGCTGGCGCGGCCGCCGCCTCAGTGCACCCCCGGCTCGGTGCCCGACGCCGGCGGCTTATGCTGCGTCTGTGCCTGGCTGCTGTGCTCGCCGGTCTCCTTGCAGGGAAGCTGGGTCCACGAACCGTCCGGCGCCTGCTGATACGCACTGCAGGTTGATGCGGCCGATTTCTCTTCGGTCTGCTGGCTGTTGGAATTCCTGGCGAGCACGGGCGCGGTCAACGCGCCTGCGAGCACGCCTACAAGCAGGATGTGGGCAGTCCGCATCGGGATCTCCTTGACGAAACCGACTGCATGCTTGCCAGGATTGTGACGATTGTTGGCCAAGGCCACCGGTTCATCGCGGCATGGCTAACGTTTGCGCGAACGCCTCACTGTCCGACGGGCTGAAGCGCGACGAGATTAGATCGTCATCGCGCTTTGGGTTGTTGTTTGCGCATGATCTCCGCGCAAGCGCGTTCCGCGTTTGTCGCGAGGGAAGACCGCTTCACACTTTCGCGGATCAAGCTTTAGATGGCTGCGCCGCGGGAGCCTTATTTGGTGTGAATGAGCCCGGCGAGGTTGGTCTTCTGGGCTTCGCACCAGCCGCTCATCCCGAGTCGCCGCTGGTCGAAATCGGTCGATTGGGTTGCAACCGCAACCTCGGCCATGAGGTCGTCGTCCTGCTTCTCGCCCATCTTGCCACCGGTGTGCATGAAGGCGATGGCCTTGCGCACTTTTTCGGTCGTGCCGTCGGGCAGCTGCATGTCCTGCGCTCTCTTCACCAGGTCCTGATAGACGAGATCGGTGCCGGGACATTCGACCTTGGCGGCGAAGGCCTGCAGGACCATCGTCACATAGACCGACCGCGGCTCTGCTTGGGCGGGTGCAGCAATCAGCATCAAGCCGGCGATCAACCAACCATAGCGCATTCCAATGTCCTCCCGTTTTTTGGAAGGCTAGTGCTGGGCGCCCGGTTGCGCAACGGGGGTGGAAGATCGCACGCGCTCATGCGGCCCGTCAGGTCGGGACGCCTCACACGGGAATGCCGCCCCGTCCTTGCGATGGCGAACGCGATGGCGATGCGCGACGACTAACCGTACCGCTGCCAGCTCGGAACGGGATCGAGTGGCGTCCGATAGACCTCGTTGTGATCGCGGTCGGTGACGCGCACGGCGCAACCCCTGTGCTGAAGATCAGGGTTCACCTGCGACAACTCGTTGGCCAGTTGTTCAGCGCGATCGGATGCGACCTCGAGGTCTTCGAGGATAATGCCGCCCTGGTTCTTGAACTCTTCACCAACCACGAGATCGAAGGAATAGTAAGGCATTCGAGGTCCCCAAGTGTTCACTACCAAGTCCTGACTACTCAAGTCCTGAATTCTCAAGTCCTGCGACAAGTCTCACGCCAGACATATTACCACTGAGTCGATCTCTCCCGAACGAGGCGTTCGCGCAATCTCTGTGCGTATGACGCAAAAATCATGTGCGGCGCGCGAGGCCGTTAAGATTTTATTAAATATGCGCGCGTCATGCTTGCCCCATGGAATTGCAACAGAACCGGGCTCCGGGAACCGGCAGTTGCAAGAGAAGGCCGGCGGCATAGATCCCGACGGCCTTTTCTCTTTGCGGGCACAGCACGAATCTTCGCTACCGTAGTCGCCCGGACTCAACGCCTCACCACGACTCGGACAGCGTCACCTGTGCTTCGGCGTGGGCCAGCGCACGAGCGAGACGAGCGCGTAGAACAGGATCGCAAGCGGCGCGAACAGCACCGGCATCCCGAACAGCGTCATGACGTTGGCGACGAAGTTGTCCGAAGCCTGCGGACCTGCGACCGTTGAAATGATCCAGCCTGCTGGTCCGATCAGTGCGAATGGCCCGAGGCTAGTGCACCGGCATCGGCGGTCGCACCACCGGTCCGTCGTCATCGGCGATCTGCGAAGTGGAAGCAGGCGGTGGCGGCGGCGGAACGGCGGCAGCTTGCGGCGGAGGCGCAATCGGCACCGGCGCGTAAGTCGGTGCATAGGCCGGGGTCGCGGCCACGGGCCTGGGTTTGCGTACTGGCGGCGCCGGCGACCGCGGCGGCAGAGCCGAAAGCCTCGCGCGCGGATCGGCAATCCTGGCCTCAGCCTGCTTCGCCGGTGCGGCCTTCGCGATCTCGCGTGC
This sequence comes from Bradyrhizobium sp. CB82, assembly GCF_029714405.1. Lineage (NCBI taxonomy): Bacteria > Pseudomonadati > Pseudomonadota > Alphaproteobacteria > Hyphomicrobiales > Nitrobacteraceae > Bradyrhizobium > Bradyrhizobium sp. CB82. The sequence continues at coordinate 4,498,651 of NZ_CP121650.1, forward strand.
CATCTGTTCCTGGCTCGCTTTCAGTTCGGCGATGTTGGCCTTGAGCTGCTCGATCTGCTGCGTCATGGCGGCGAGATCGCGCGTCATCGACTGGAGCGACTGCGCCGCGTCGGGCGCTGTCGTCTGTGAGCTCGTGTCGCCATTGTCCTGCGCTTGAGCTGGAGTTGCCGGTTGCTCGGCGGGTTGATCAGCCGCAGCCGCTTGCTGCTCGGTTGACGAAGAAGCCTGCTCCGTCGCCGGCGGTGTTGCTTGCGACGGCGAACCGACCAGCGTCGGCATCCATGCAGCGACCATTGCTTTCGCCGTATCGCCGTGAGTCTGCCAGGCGACGGTCGCGGCGGCGCTGCCTGCGGCGAACAGCAGGGTGACGAACGCGCCGCTGAGCCATTTGCCGACCGACGAGCGTTTGCGCGCGACGTGGAGATCGCTGGCCGCTGCGCGAACTGCGGTATCGACCGACGGCGCAGCGGCGGGAGCCTGCGTCACCAGGTTGATCTTCGGCTCCGGACGTGTCGCGCTGTCGGGCACCAGCGCGGGCGCGGGCTTGTCCGGGCGCGAGGCGAGGACGATCTCGGGCGCGATATCGAGCACGTCGTGTGGATCATTATCCTTTATGGTGTCCTTGACGATTTCATCGACGATTTGCTTGCTGTTCAGCGTCGCGAGCATCGAAGCTCCTTAAACCTTGGTCGTCCGCATTCGCGCGAGCCGTTTGAAAGAGATCAGTCGGTCCTCCGCCCCAATACGCACGAGTCCAGCCGGGTTTGACCAAAGCAAGGCGGCGGGAAGGAGAGTGTGGGGCTGCCCCCTTGCCGGACGCCCGTGGAACCCCTGGCTCCCGAACACATGTCGGTGTTCCCGCCGGACTGCCATTTTTTCAGCACGATTTGGGCAGCAGATGTTCAAGGTTTGGGGGCGCAACCTGGGGCAGGCTGTGCAAAAATCCACTCTCGCAATGCTGTCGGTTGTATTGCTGTCGCTGGGCGGTTGCATGCAGGCAACGCTGGCGCCATCCAACGATGCAAGCATGACGCCGCGCGACCGGCAGTTGCTGGCGCATACGCCTTATGCGCAGGCGAACGTGCCTGAGCAGTATCTTCGCCATATCGTCGACTATCCGCGCAAGGAGCAGCCAGGTACCATTCTGGTCGATACCGACGCGCGCTATCTCTACTACGTCATGCCGGAGGGCAAGGCGATCCGCTACGGCGTGGCCGTCGGCGAGGAGGCGATGGCGTTCTCCGGTGTGGCACGGGTCGGCAAGATGGCCGAATGGCCGGACTGGATTCCGACGGCGGAGATCCAGGCGCGGCTTGGGCCCTATCCGTCACGCGTGGCCGGCGGCGCCGCCAATCCGCTCGGCGCGCGGGCGCTCTATCTTTACGCCGGCAACAAGGACACGCTGTATCGCATCCACGGAACCAACCAGCCGGAATATATCGGCCAGGCGATCTCGTCCGGTTGCATCCGGATGCGCAACGAGGACGTGATCGACCTCTACGACCGGGTGAAGCTTGGTTCGACCGTGGTGGTGCTGCCGCCGGGACGGACTGCGCAAACCGGGGCGACTGGATTCTGGCGCGGGTGATGCCCGCGTCAGCCATGCTCTTGCCTTTGCCGGCCGCAAAACCGGAAAGGCGTGGTGAACCGTCCCTCACACCGCGGGGCTGGCCGGCGCTGGAAATCTAGAACCGCAAAAGGTGAACTGCCTCACAGCGGATTTGCTGCACGTGCGCTATGCCGCGTGGGCAAGCTGCCATCGGAGGCGCCATGCGGAAATTCTTTCATCAATTGAATGGCGACGGCCGCCGCATTGCGCGCAAATGGCGGTGGGCGAGTGTCGGCTTTTACGGTTCAATTCTCGCTGGAATGATCCTGTACGCGGCGCTGCACTGGAATCCGGAGGTGAACTACGCTTCCGCCGATCCTGTGCCTCATGCAAAGGTCGCGAGCAGTTCGCGGCACTGAGCGTCAAGCGGTCGCGCTATTCGTCGGGCCGGGCAATCCGCCATTGCAGGGTCGTGGCGTTGCCATTGGTGTCGCCGGGCGCCTTGTCGGCGGGAGACGTATAGAGCGGACGATAGCGGTACGCCCACATCTTGCTGCCGTCGTTGCGGGTGATCACGGTGAAGTCGCCGACCGCATTGGCGTCGGTAGGCGCTGACAGCGGCGTCCAGCTCTGGGTACATTTGCCGTCGCAGTTCGACGTCTTGCCGCTGGTGTCACGCTCGTAATAGTACAGCGTCATACCCTTGAGATCGACGAGCTTTGGGCCTTGCTTGGTCAGGATTACGCGCGCCGGCGCGATCGCGGCGTCGGGCTTTGGCGGCGGCGGCGCATCCGAGCCGTGTCCGTTTGCGAGCGCCTGCTCGGAAAAGAACAATGCGGCTGCGGCCACCATGACGAACCTGAACATCTCCAAGGCCCCCGATCGCAAAGTTAAGCGCGCGTTAAGCGCGGAATGGAGCGACGGTATCAGCCAAAAAGTTAGTTCCAGGTTTCGCCGCGTTGCGACAAATTTGGGCACTGTTGCAATCGCCGCGAAGGAACTCTAACCCGAAGGACGTCGAAACGGGGGAGTTACGCCATGGCCTTTTCGCTCTACGACGCAACGGTTGCCAGCTATCTGCAAACCCTGGGCGCAGTCGGGGGCTTCCTCGACAAGAGCCTTGTCTATTTCAAGGAGAAGGGCATCGATCCGGCCGAGGTCGTGGAGACGCGCCTTGCGCCGGACATGTGGCCGCTGCGCGCCCAGGTGGTCTCGGTCGCGCATCATTCGCGCGGCGCGCTCGCAGCGGCAAGGGACGGGGTGTTCGTCCCGCCGAGCATCAAGCCCGATCTCGACTACGCCGCGCTTCAGGCGCTGGTGACGGAGGCGCGCAACGAGGTCTCCGCCCTTCCGCCGGACGCCGTCGATGCTCTGATCGGCCGCGATGTCAGCTTCAAGGTCGGTGACCGCACGCTGCCATTCACCGCGGAAGGTTTTCTGATGTCGTTCTCGCTGCCGAACTTCTTTTTCCATGCGACCACGACTTACGCCATCCTCCGCCACAAGGGCGCGCCGCTGGGAAAACGCGATTTCATGGGACGGCTGAAGCTCAAGACCTGAGTGCGTCACGTCGGCGACTCGCGCAGCGGCGCGCGGCTGAGATCGTTGCCGGCGGCGATCGCCTTGCGCATGAGCCGCATCAACTCATTGGCCTCTTTCTCGGTCAGGCCGCGCAGCATAATCCGCTGTGCCGCCTCGACCGCGGGCGTGATGGCGCGCAGCGTCTTGCGTCCCTCGTCGGTGATCTCGAGTTCGCGTGCGCGCCGGTCGCGGCTGCTGGCGCGACGCTCGGTGAGGCCCTTTTGCACGAGGCGATCGATCACACCGGTGATGGTCGTGCGGTCGTAGGCGATCAGTCCTGCCAACGTTACCTGGTCGAGCCCGGGATTGGCCTTGATCGTCGCGAGCGCCGCATATTGCACGGGCGTGAGATCGAAGCCTGCGTTCTCCACCTCGGCCAAGAACACCGCCACCGCAATCTGCTGAAAGCGGCGGGCCAGATGGCCGGGCATGTCGCTGTTGTCTTTCACAGGGCGCTCCTCGGGTGGTGAGGTTGACGAGTATACTGATAGTCAGTATACTGAGCAATATTGAGAGATGCCTAACGCGGCCCGCAGGGCGTTTTAAAGCACAAGGGGAGGAGCAGGTTTTATGCAGTTCCATCTCAACGGATTTTTGCCGGGCGACCCCGATATCGCCGACCCCGCAGAGCGCATTCAGGCCTCTGGTGCGACCGGCCAGGTTCCGGACGAGGTCGACGTTGTGATTGTCGGTTGCGGTCCGGCAGGCCTGACACTCGCGGCGCAGCTCGCCGCGTTTCCCGACATCAAGACCTGCATCGTCGAGCAGAAGCCCGGTAGGCTTCTCGTCGGCCAGGCCGACGGCGTTGCCTGCCGTACCATGGAGATGTTCCACGCCTACGGCTTTGCCGAGCGCGTGATGAGGGAAGCTTATTGGGTCAACGAGACGACGTTCTGGAAACCCGACGACAAGCACAGCTCAAACATCGTGCGCAGCGGCCGGGTGCAGGACGTCGAGGATGGGCTCTCCGAATTTCCGCATGTCATCCTGAACCAGGCGCGCGTGCATGACGGCTTTCTCGACGTCATGCACAAGTCGCCGGCCAGGCTCGAGCCGCATTACGCGCGGCATCTCATCGAGCTCCATGTCGACCCCGCGGCGCGCTTCGAAGATCACGCGGTGGCGGTGAGGCTGGAGCGGGTCGATCCCGGCCATCACGGCGAGATTGAAACCGTGAAGGCGCGCTATGTCGTCGGCTGCGATGGCGCGCGCTCGACCGTGCGCAAATCCATAGGCTGTGAGCTGCACGGCGATTCCGCCAACCACGCCTGGGGCGTGATGGACGTGCTCGCGGTGACCGACTTCCCCGACATCCGCTTCAAGGCACTGATCCAGTCGGCAAATGACGGCAGCATCATCGTCATCCCGCGCGAGGGCGGCTATCTCGTGCGCCTCTACGTCGAGCTGACGACGCTTGACATCGGCGAGCGTGTAGCGAACCGCAACATCACTTCCGACGATCTGATCGCGAAGGCACGTCGCATTCTCAATCCGTACATGCTCGAGGTGAAGGAGATCGCCTGGTGGTCGGTCTACGAGATCGGTCAGCGCCTGACAGAGAAGTTCGACGACGTGCCTGAGGTGGAGACCGCGACGCGGCTGCCGCGCGTCTTCATCGCTGGTGACGCCTGCCACACCCACAGTCCAAAGGCGGGGCAGGGCATGAACGTCTCGATGCAGGACGCCTTCAATCTGGGCTGGAAGCTCGCCGCGGTGCTACGCAAGCAGTGTGTGCCGTACATTTTGCACAGCTATTCGGCCGAACGCCAGGCGGTGGCAAAAGAGCTGATCGAGTTCGATCGCGAATGGGCGGCGATGCTGGCCTCGGCCAAGGGCGACGGCAAGGCCGCGGATGCGGCCAAGACCCAGGACTATTTTGTCCGCCATGGGCGCTACACCGCGGGGACGGCAACGCATTATCGGCCGGGCCTTCTCACCGGCAAGACAACGCATCAGCATCTGGCCAACGGTCTCGTGATCGGCAAGCGCTTTCATTCCGCGCCGGTCATCCGCCTTGCCGATGCAAAACACGTTCACCTCGGCCACGTCGCCAAAGCGGACGGCCGCTGGCGTATCTTTGCCTTTGCCGGTGCGGGCAACCCCACAGCTGGCGATGGCGCAATTGCCGCGCTTTGCAATTTCCTGAGCCAGGGACGGGAGTCGCCCGTGCGGCGCTATACGCCTGGGGATGCGGATATCGACTCGGTGATCGACGTACGCGCGGTATTCCAGCAGGATCATCGCGAGCTCGCCATCGGCGCGATGCCGTCACTGCTTCTGCCCGCGAAGGGGCGGTACGGACTTCGCGACTACGAAAAGATGTTCTGCCGCGATCTCAGGAGCGGTCATGACATCTTCGCGATGCGCGGCATCGATCGCAATGCGGGATGCATGGTCGTGGTGCGGCCGGACCAATATGTCGCCCTTGTGCTGCCGCTCGATGCCTACGCGGAACTGGCGGCATTCTTCGATGGCTTCATGTTGCCGGTGGACTGAGCGAGGAAATCGAAGCCCCGAATGGAGCGCAGCGCAATCGGCGGGATTAGAGCCCGCGGGAGGCTACCCGGATAGCGCTTCGCTCCATCCGGACTGCTCTTCAACGCGCTCGGCGCGATGAATGGCGGATGAATATTGAACCCGAACGCCGGCCGCGTCCATCTTTTAACTGGTTCAACGTCATGGCGCGGAACGCTCGTTCCGGTCGAACGTTCCTGCTCGGATGAGGAGGATCACGCCATGAAGCTTAGACTTGTTTTTGCTGCAGCCATGCTGCTTGCGCCGACCGCCGCGCTTGCGGCGCCCGGCATTGTCACCGCGTCCGTCGGATTGAGGGCTGGGCCGGGGCCCGGCTTTCCGATGGTCGATCGCATTCCCGGCGGCTCTCGGGTCAACATCCACGGCTGCCTGCGGGGCAATGCCTGGTGCGACGTGAGCTGGTCGGATGACCGCGGCTGGGTGTCGTCGCAATATCTCGAATATCTCTACCGCAACCACTACGTCTATCTGCCCGACTATGTCGACGAGATCGACGTGCCGGTGGTGCCCTTCGTGCTGAGTTCGTACTGGTCGAGCTACTATGCCGGCCGGCCCTGGTATCACCGTCGTGACTACTGGGCGAACTACTGGACCTCGCACCAGCGCGACGCGACGCGGATGCCGCTCGATCCGCGAGCCGCACGCATCGGCCGTGCTGCGACGCGTGAAGGTGCGATCGCGGTCGGAGGCGGGACCCGCGCCGGCGAGATCAATCGTGCGACGCGCGAGCAGTCGCAAGCCCGTGTGACGCGCGAGCAATCGCAGGCTCGCGAGATCCGCGGTCGCCCGGCGGATGCACAGGCGCGGATGACGCGTGAGAACGCCGTGCGTGCGACGCATGAGAATGCGCGCGCTGCGGTCCATGAGAACGCTCGCGCCGCTGCCCGCGTACAACCGATGGCACGCCCGCAGCCCAACATCGCGCGAAGCCACGAGGCGCCGCGCGTCTCGGCCGCGCCTGCTGCGCGTCCCGCGATGCCGCACGTCGCGCAACCCAATGTCAGCCGCGGCTCGCCGATGAATGCGCATGCGCAGGCGCCGGCTCCGCGTGCAGCAGCGCCGGCAGCGCCCCATGTCGGCGGTGGTGGTGGCGGTGCCCCGCATATCAACGCCGCGCCGCATGGCGGCGGCGCGCCGGCCGGCGGGGCTCCAGGCCGTGAGCGGCACTAAGAAGAGCGAAAGCCCGGCCACGAGCCGGGCTTTTCCTTTCCGGGCCTGCACAATTTGAGGCAATTGCGCAGAGGTAGATTTCATCGAACGTAACAACTTCACCGGATGCTTTCCCCATCCACTCGGGGCAAGGGGCTTACGGGAGGATGTGACCATGAGGCAGCAAGGCCACTCGGAGACGCGCCGGCAAAATGTCGCGATGAAGTCGATGTCGAAGGAGGCGAAGCAGCTTGCACGCGTGATCGCAGGCTATCGCGGCTCGCTTCTCGATCTCGACCAGCTGCGGACGCGGACGAAGTTGTCCGACGCCGACAAAGGAATCTTGGACGAGCGGCGCAATAATTTGCTTGTGACGATTGCAGCATTGGAAGACCGCCTTTCGGCGGTTCAGGGACTGATCGACCTCGGCCGGCCGCACATCATTCGCGTGCATTGACCGCCGCCCAGCCCGCCCGACGTCCATGAAGTGACGGTTTCGCGTGCCGCGGCGGCGGTCGCGAGGCTGCACGATGCTTTGGACGGCACCAAATTGCCATGCTCCCGGCGAATTGCCGCCAAAGCCCGCTGGCACGTGGGGGGCGGGTGCGGGGGACTGCGATTGGGGACGATAGTGGCTTACAAGATGGTCGCAGAACGCGACAATGAGACGTATAGGTTCGAGCGTGAGAGTCGGCTCGTGATCGTGGCGAAGGCGCGGGTGTGGGCGAGCGAAGGCTGGCAGGTGGTGATCACCGACGAGCATGGCAAGGTCTACGCGCCGGCCGAGTTCGAGGCGTTACTGGCGGCCTGATCGGCCGCTTGATGGGGGATAGGGTACAATTGTGACGTCATCTGATCGATCGGGGCGCGGGCTCGTCGCGCCCCTGTTTGGTGTGGCCGCAGCAATCCTGCTGACGGCGGGAATCGTGCGCGCGCAGAATCTCGACGAGGGCAAGCCGCCGCAAAAGCTGTTTGCCGATGGCTGCGCGAGCTGCCACCGGAGCCCGCGCGGACTTGCCAAGGGGCGCTTCAGCTTTACGCTCTACTGGTTCCTGAAGGACCATTATGCGAGCAGCGCGGATTCGGCGAAGGCGCTCGCCGCGTATCTGGAGAGCGTCGACAGTCCGCCTGCCGGAAAGCCGCACGCGGCGGCGAAATCGTCGAAGCCCCCCGGTGCACCGCGGTCGTCGGTGCGGCCGCCGGCGCCGGTGCCGCAGAGGTAACTGCTGGGTTACGGCCCGCTCGGCTCAGCTCGTACGCACCTTTGAGGCTTTGGCTGCTTGCGGCTGTTTCCCGGAGCTTCGCGCGTCGCGCGCCGCCGTCAGTTTCGCCTTGCCTCGCGCCGCGCGTGCGGCGACATGCTTGCGGTGTGGCTTCGCCTCGGCTGCAGCCTCCTTGGAGGTCGCGCCACCGCGGCGAGAGACGTATTCCTGGCCGTCGATCGGGCCGACATGCGGCGGATCATGGTCGAGATAGGGCCGTCCGATGCCGAGCGCCTTGCCGTTGGCATCGACCCACTTCCACAGCACTTCGGTGGAGACCCAGCGCTGCGCGCGGTTCTCGCCCTTGACGCTCACGATATCGGCGGCGAGCCCATGGCCGTAACCGCCGCGAGAGCTACCGCCGTGATACGACCGGTTGGAGGCGGCCTTCAGGCCGCTTGCGATCGACTGGCGATAGTCGTCGCGGAAGGCGCTGGTGATGCCGGGCGACAGACCTGCGGCCTCGGCCGCGTGCAGCGCGTGATAGAGTTTCAGCTTGAAGCCGCGGTCCATGCCGCCGATCACATAGTCCATCAGCGACATGCCGGCCTTGTCCGCTGCCTTCGGATCCTTCCAGGCAAAATCCTCGTCGACGAGTTTGGTGAAGCTCCGCATGACCGTCACCATCTTGCCGCGCCGCTTGATCGTGACGCTGCGGCGGTCCTGCACCTTGATCGAGTCTTCCTTGGGCGTGCGCTGATAGAGCGCCCAGAGATAGCGGTCGATGCAGACGTCGACGACGAGACATTCATCGACGGCTTCGAGCGGATCCGGACTTTCGTGCGCGATCGCTTTCGCGTCGGTAACGAGGGGTTCCGGCGTGCTCGCGCTCGCTGCGGCGAACGGCGGCGTCTCCGCAGGCAGAACGTCCGCCGGATCCGCGGTAGCGAGCGTGACGGCCGGCTCGTGCGTCTCCGTGGCGTCAGCAGCGACCGCATTCGGCGCGCTTGAATTCACGGGCTGCTGAGGCTCTTCCGCCGGCAGCATCTGCACGGGATCGGCCGACGCGAGTTTGATGACTGGTTCGGTTGCGGCCTCAGTCGGCGCCACCTCGGTCGTTGTACTCACTGCCGGCAGTGCGATCGTCGGAACCTCGCCGATCACGGTGACAGGCTCGCTCACGCTCGCAGAGCACGGGACATCCGCAACTTCGGTCTGCGCGGCCAGAGATGGTGCGGGGAGTTCGATGTTGGCACTGCTGTTCTGGATCTCCCCCGGGGCGACCGCGACGAGCCAGAATGCAAAGGAGCCGGCAAGAACCGCCGCAGGGCACGACACCGCCACGATGAGAGAGCGCTGATCGTTCATCATCCCAGCCTCCAGAGGCTCCCGCCGGAACCCGATGCAACAGCCAAGCATGCGACGCAGCAATTGTTCGGGGTAGGATGTGGCCGCGCAATGGCACAAAGCGCGACTGCGCTGCTTTTCAGGGAGAGTGTTGCCCGTGGGACACGTGCGGGTTCCATGCGGTTCCCGCTACTCACATGGGTTGCGCGATGATGACGTGCGCAGGAGATGACGTCCGCGGGGACGAGGAGCAAAAAAGGCCGCCCGAGGAACGGCCTTTTGAGTCTGAATGCGCAGAGCCAATCAAAGTTGGTATGGCAAGAGCCAGCCCCGGGACTTGAAAATCCGTTCGAGATGCAAAGTCCTGCCCGGTCGCTCTAACCTTACGTCAATTTTTTGCGGCCGTGTGACGAAAAAGTAAGTTCCCGCAGGGAACCTATAGTTTCGGTTAATGCGAAAGCTTAACGCGTATTTGGCGAAACCCATCGGCTCCTGTGAGGCGGTTGACGGGTCTCGCTCCACTCATCTGCAAGCTGCCTGACAAATCGCGGACTTCGGCACGTCCGGTGTGGCAGCGGGGAGGGACTATAGTCCCTTTTTCTTTCCCTACTACAATCCATTCACCTCGCAGATGGGCGTCACGGGGTTGCGCCGTTGCGAAAGGTATCATCGTCGTGGCGCAATCGACCTGATATCGTTGCAGCTGAAGCTACGGACCCTACGCCCGCACATGCTCGTCATCTCCATTCAAAGCCAGGTCGTTTACGGCCACGTCGGCAACTCGGCCGCGGTCTATCCCATGCAGGCGGCGGGCGTGAATGTCGCGGCGGTGCCGACGACATTGCTCTCGAACCATCCGCGCTATCCGACCCTGCGTGGACGCGTGCTGGACGCGGAACTGGTCGCTGATCTCCTGCTCGGCGTCGAGGAGCGTGGCCTTATCGAGCGGGGAAGCGTTCTTCTCACCGGCTATCTCGGTTCGCCGGCAAACGCAGAGGTCGTCGCCGATTTCGTCGCGCGCGCGCTGCGACGAAATCCAAACCTTATCTATCTCTGCGACCCCGTGATCGGGGACGATGGCAAGGCCTACGTCGCCGACGGTATTTTGGATGTGATCCGCGAGCGGTTGGTGCCGGCCGCGACCTTCATCACGCCGAACCAGTTCGAGCTGGAGCTGCTGACAGGGATCGCAATCAAGGACGCATCGGGCTTGGTCGTCGCGAGCGCCGCCATCGCGGCGCAGGGCCCGCGAGGCGTCATCACTACCGGCTGCACGCTCGCCGACACGCAAGCAGGGCAGGTGGAGACGATCCTCTGCCAGGACGAAAAACTGTCGCGCATTGCGACGGCGCGGCTGCCGATCCGGCCATGCGGGACTGGGGATCTCTTGTCGGGACTCGTGGCTGCGGGGCTTGCGAAGGGAGCGACGGTCGAGACGGCGGTTCGCCTGGCGGTCGATCATGTGTTTACGGTGATCGCGCACACGCATCAAACAGGATCGGAGGAGATTTGCCTCGTCACCCCAGCAGGTTGAGCGACTGCTAAAACTACCATCTGTAGGTGTCCCGCGGGACGCTGTCAAAATACGGCAAGCTTGAGGCGGTCAAGAGCATATACAATTAGAAGGCCAGTTACCCCCGTAATACACTGCGAGTGTTGGGGTTGTTCGGGGCGCGTATCGGGAGAACCTACTCATGGCAGGTGTCGAACAATTGCGAAGAAAAGACTCGGTAAACTTGGTTCAACTTGAGGCGGACATTGCGTCGGTTCGCCACGGAAGTTCATTAGCTGCAATTGCATTGCCCGACTATGTCGAGCACACAGAGGGGGTGACGCGCGTAGGCGCCCTCAGCGCAGAGGCGGTCATTCGCGACTATGAATCCGCTGCAAAAGAGATTGAGGCGATGGGAGCCGAGTTGATCGGCGCAGCGCAAAAGTGTGAGGCGCTGACGGCCCAGGTGCACGATGCGATAGCGTATATGCGCGAAACGGCCGCGGGTTACCGTGAGGAAGGACGCAAGATCTTCAAGAGGATCGAAGAATGCGCCCTGTTCACCGAGGACGTCCGCAAGACGTGCGAGCAGGTGAAGCGCAGAATGGGAGCTGCGGGCAGCATTTCCTCCAAGGAGGAAGAGGAGCCCGCCGAGCAGGAGCAGGTATCCGTAAGCGCCTAGGTCCCCCAGGATCCGGTCCCCTTGATCCGGGGGGATGAGAGACCGCTTTCGGGCGGTCTCTCTCTTTTCTTTCGCGCGAGCGGCCTTGAGGTCTCGGATACGGGACGGCCAGCTAGTGGCGCGTTGCACGGACTTCCAGCGTGGTCTGCGTGATCCTGGCCACGAAGCCCTCAAAATTGACGACCCTCTGTTTGACCAGTTGGCTGTTCAGGTCGGCGATTTTCTGCGTTTCTGCGACGAAGGTTTCACACGCCTGCTTCGCGAATTCCATCTGAAGCTCAAACGCCTCAGCGGGTGAGCGCGCGCTCGCCAGCTTCCCGAGGAAGGACCAGGCGTGTTCAAGCGACCTCCTGGTGTAATCGCCATAGGCATCTGCGATCGACTGAACGCTGACCGGGACGAGTTCCATCGAAGCGGCCGGAGGGTTTGCAGTCTCGGTGACAGAGACGTCGGTCGATGGGAACTGTGGATCGAGGTCTATACCGGTCTCCAGCTCGGTCGCTTGACCAATTTCACCAATTTCCGGCGCAGGATCCCGCAACTGATCCGTTGCGGTCACTTGTTGCTCGTCGGCCTTGGCCTGCCTCGTCTTTTTCTTCCGGTTCCGCTGGCCGGATTTTCCGGTCGGCTTAGTGTGGTCGGCGCTCAACATTACAAAGCTACTCCCCAATATTGATGAAGCCGCGAGCCTCCGCCGTATTTGCGCTGAAATCGCGATTGCGGCTTGTCGCAGGCGTGGCGGCCATGTGATGAGATTTGGCAGGATGAACGCCGGACTCGATGGAAGCGTTCCAGGATGCGCGGTCCGCGCCGCCTCGGAAATCTGCATTGTTGCGATGCAGCACGAGATCGGGTACGATGGTGCCGTCGGCCACAATCCCGGATTGCACTTCCGCTCCATCCGGGCTGCCGCTCGCGTTTCGGACAATGGCGATGCGATTGATGCCGCAAGTCCGAAGTATTCGTAAAGAGGAATCCCTTGAATAGGAATCCCTTGGCCGAAAAGGCCGATCAGCCAAACAGGGCGGCGTAGATCACATAGAGCCAGCCCAGAATGCCGTGGATGATCGCCCACAGGATCGAATGGTTCTTGGTGTAGGAGATCGCGATGGCGAGCGCCGAACCAAAACCGACGCCATATTTCGCGCCCTCGACCCGAACTCCGTAGTAGCGATTGCCGTTCACGGTCGTCCTCGCATCCATCGATGCGGCCGGCTTTACGCCTTCCGCACGAACTCCGATTTCAAGTTCATCGCGCCAATGCCGTCGATCTTGCAGGCGATGTTGTGCCCGTCGCTGGCGTCCTGGAGACGGATGTTCCTGACCTTGGTACCGCCCTTGACGACCGATGACGATCCCTTGATCTTGAGATCCTTGATGACGATGACGCCGTCGCCATCGGCAAGCGCATTGCCGTGGGCATCGCGCACGCCCGCCTCGATCGCGGCCTCCGCGACCGCATCCGCAGCGGTGCCCCATTCGTGGCCGCATTCCGGGCTGACCCAGAGATCGCGATCCTGATAGGCATGCTCGGACTTGCAAGCGGGGCATTTCGTGGCGTCAGTCATCGTCATCCTCTTAGGCCCGTTCGGGCGAGGCGCACCGTAGGTTCGTAGCCAGGTAAATCAAGAGGAAGTTCCGGCCCGCTTCCGCCTGCGCTCTTCGAGCCACGGCGGACAGGTCGCACCACCCCGGCGAGGCGCGGAAAAACGTGCTGACATCGCGACGCAGCAATCACCCGATACCGCTTGTGCATGGCCTTGCCACGCATACTTGATGAGGGGCGGGGTTGGGGTTCGCCCGTATGTCCCAAGGTAACATCATCGCATGAGCGAAATCGAAACCCTGTTCGGTGTGTTGCGTCAGTCGGCCGACGAAGGCGTCGTCGACATGCTCCAGCGCATGGTGCGGGAGGCGCCGGACCATGCCTTGAACCGCATGAACGCGCTGGACCTCGCGGCGCGTGCCGGCCTCGACGAGGAGCGCGTCGTCGCGGGGCTGCTGCACGCGGTGCAGCTCGGCATGGCCGAGATGACGTGGAGCGTGATCTGCCCGAGCTGCGCCGGCGTTCTCTCCGCCAACAAGAGCCTGAAGACCCTCAACAGCCCGCATTATCATTGCGCCTTCTGCGCCGCGGGTTATGAGACGACGCTCGACAATCTCGTCGAGGTGACCTTCACGATCAGCCCGCGCGTGCGCAAGATCGCGGCCCACAATCCCGACGAATTGTCGCTGGCCGACTACTATCGCCAGATCTTCTGGAGCTCGGCCATCGATCTTCCGCCCGATCTGGAGACGCTGCTGCGCGAGGTCACGCTCGAAACCTTCGATCTGCCGCCGGGCGAGCGGGCCATCCTGTCCCTGCATGTGCCGGAAGGCACGTTGATCGTGTTCGATCCCGTGACGCATACCGCCCAGTTCCTCCAGATCAAGGGCGAGGAAACCAGCGAACGGCAAAACCTCTCGATGATCTTCAACAAGGCCGAGACGCCCGCCGAGGCGATCACCTTGCGCCCCGGGCCGTTGCGGCTCGCGCTGGACAACCGCACCGACGGCCGCGTGCTGCCGGCGGTGTGGGTCGCGAACCCCGTGCTCGACGCTCTCCTGACGCGGCGCAAGCCGGCGCTGACCGCAAAACGCCTCCTCACCAACCAGACCTTCCGCGATCTCTACCGCACCGACACGCTCGCCATCGGCCAGCGCCTCAAAATCCTCAGCCTGACCTTCCTGTTCTCGGATTTGCGGGACTCCACCGGGCTCTACGAGCATGTCGGCGATCTCGTCGCCTTCGATCTCGTCAACGAGCATTTCCGCCTGTTGCAGGAGATCATCGCCTCGGAGCGGGGCGCCATCGTGAAGACCATCGGGGACGCCGTGATGGCGACCTTCGAGACGCCCGACCGTGCCATTGCCGCCGCCATCCGCATGCGCGAGGCGATGAGCGAGCTCGGCGCCGAGCGCCAGTATCAGGGCCTGCTGCTCAAGATGGGCATCCACGAGGGATCGTGCCTGGCGGTCACGCTCAACGGCCAGCAGGACTATTTTGGCCAGACCGTCAACATCGCCTCGCGCGTCCAGGGGCTTGCCGCCTCACGCGCAATCGTGGTGACGGAGCAGGTGGTGGAGCATGTCGACACGAAAACCCTGCTCGAGGCCGGCGGGCTGATACCGACGCGCCGCAGCGTGGCGCTGAGCGGCATCGCGGACAGGGTGTCGGTGTACGAGATCCCCTGAGGGGTGGCCGGGTAGGGCGGCCAACCAAAATCTCGAAAACAACCCCATGCAAAGGCGTCGGCGGCTCGGCGTGGGTGGCGTGCGGCGCTCGCACACTCATTATGAATATTCGTTCAGAGGAACGGGCGCTGGGTTCATTTCGTTGAACTGCGGGGGCTTATCGTCAGGAGGAGGACGGCATGAAAGCAAAGATCATCGCGCTCTCTGCGGCTTTAGTCATGGCTGCACCACCGGCCGTGTTCGCTCAGGGTACATCGAGCCAGACGCCCGGACACGAAATGCAGCAAATGGGCTCCAAGAAAGGTGAGCCGGGCGCTTCGGGCTACGCTCCCGGACATAGGATGCACCATGCGATGCACCACGCAAAGACCTCGAAGAAGGCCAGCCACGGCGCGTCCAGTTACGCTCCGGGTCAAACCACTGGCGCGAGCACGAAGTCGACCACCGGCTCGAGCACAAAGTCAGGGTACTGACGGACGCTACAGAACTAGAACCCAGGATGGGTTGAGCCCCTCGCGAGACCCATCGCGGGGTTCCCGCGTGCTGTGCGGGACCCCTGAGTTAACACATTGGTCATTCGTTTGCGGTCATTTTCATCGCCTCATTCAACAAAGAGGCACCATGACCGACATCACCATACCCGGCGGAAAAATTCGATCGTTCGTCGAGCGGATCGAGAACCTGGATACCGAATTGCAGGAGTTGAACGAGCAGAAGAAGGAGGTCTTCTCGGAAGCCAAGGCTGACGGTTTCGACGTGAAGATCCTCAAGGAGATCATCAAGCTGAGGAAGCAGGATCAGAATGAGCGCGACGAGCGCGAAACCCTGCTTGATCTCTACATGCGCGCGATGGAAACGGCGCAGCCGGAGAATGCCGCAAAGGCGGCGTGACGCAATCGAACTGATGTGCACGATGCGTACAGGGCGGGTTAGCGGAGCGTAACCCGCCTCTTTGCTGTCCGGGCGTTGAGAGAAGTGGCGCTACCCCCTACGAAGCCGAGGAAATGCGCCTACGGTGCTCGCAGGGCGTACAGTCTCTGGTAGATCATCCGTTCGGGGAGGCGATCCAGCAGCCTGTAGCCAAGCGGCAGCTTGAGGAGCTTGCCGACAATTCGAGCTGAAAGCGGGTGCCAGTAGACCGACAGATTGTAAAATCTGATGACGGTGAATCCGAGCGTCTTGAATTCGAGCATCAATCGCCTGTGGCCGAAGTATCTCTGATAGTCGATGATTGGACCCGAAAGCCAAAGCAACTTGCCGGAGTGTTCCCTGGCAACCTTCGCCAGGAATGCTCCCTGCTCCTCATGGGACAGATAGTAGATACATTCGATGGCCGTGATGACGTCGTAACCGCCAAACGACGTGTCCAGGAGATCGGCGGTCTCGAACCTGGCATTTGGTAGATTCAACGCCTTCGCACGGGCAATCGCGACGTCGCTGATGTCGACGGCCGTCACCGATCGTGCCCTGTGGAAAATCACCTGGGTGAGGTGGCCTTCGCCGCAACCAAGCTCGAGAACCGATTTCTTGCGAATGGACCGCGTCAGGCGCCGGCGCAGCACCTTGTCCCTGAATGTCGCGCCTGCGTAGCCCCACGGGTCAGGCGTTTCATAGTAGCGATTGAAATCTTTTGCCGTGCGCATGGCCGTGGCTAGAAGTTGGCGCCTGATGCCATCAGCATTGCGCCGAGGGCCATCAGAAGAACTCCTGGCCAGTTCGATTTGAAGCCAAGGAAGCGCAGACCGCGCCGCGGCGGCTCCAGCGTGCCGCGAACGTCCCCAGCGGAATCCTGGCCACTAAGCGGTCCTCGCCAAATCGTGACGCGCGCCATGTACAGGAGTCCGCCGATGATGAGCAGCGCGCCAAGTCCCATCAGGACCATTTTCGCCTCTCAACTCGTCAGTGCCACCCATAACGGACTAGCTTATTTCAAACCTTTGATGGGTGTTTGGTTCCACAAGCGCCGCAACTGACAGGGAGGCTTCGCTCCAGCCATCCAACGCGCTAAACTAAAGCGCGATGAGATTAGGATGAATCGTCATCGCGCTTTAGGTTATTGTTTGAGCATGATCTCCGCGCAAACGCGTTCCGCGTTTGTCGCGAGGGAAAACCGCTTCACACTTTTCCGGATCATGCTCTAGACTGCGCATGACTGCGTCGTTCAGTCCTAACAGCGCAGGAGTGTCCTATGAAATCGCTTTTGCTGCTCACGGCGAGCGGTCCGCTGCTCATTCTCACCTCGCACCAGTCCTTGCGCGACCAGAAGCTGCTCGAGGTGCTCAGGCAAAAAGGGATCGGCAAGTTCGTCGGGTTTGAGGTCCCTCTGTCGCTCGCGAGAGCGCGCTACGGCGGGCACTTTCAGGCGGTCGAAAGCAATCTGCACGAGACCGATGACTTGAGAGTCCTCGACTTCAACGGCCAGCGGGTCTTTACGCTCTTTCGTTTCGAAGAACTGGGTTCGCCGATCCTGATAGAACAGGCGTGATCTGGTGTCGGCCTCGCTGAGGGAGCTTGCAGGTTTCGCAGGGGCGCCAGTTGCGGTAGGGTTGGCGCCTGAATCGAGGGACCTGCCATGACGTCGTATACGGTCGGGCTGAAGCTCGGGACACGCGCCAAGGCGCTCACGATCGATGCCGAGGACGCGTTGGTCGCGGCGCTCAGGATCAAGCTCGAGAACCCCGAGGCGCTCGTCACCTACGTTCGCAAGTCGAATCGACGTGGCGATCGTCGACACCCGCACGAAGGGCTGCGGAGCAAGAAAATCGCCTAAAGCGTGATGAGTTTTGACTGAACGCTGTGATCCCAGGGATGCACCTCTCCCGGAGGGAGAGGTGTCCACCGTTGTGCACCTTACCAATCCGGAGGATACCCCCAGGGTTCGACCATATCCGGCGGGGCCATCCAGGGTGCTCGCGGCCGCTTGGGCCGCCAGGGCGCGGGTGCAGGGACGTGCTGGCGCGGGGCTGCAACATTCTGCTTCATCAAGCCCGGTGCGGAGGGTTTCGCGGACGAGGCGGCAAGCTGCGTTTGCAGCGCCTGGACCTGCTCGGCGATGCGCGCGTTGTCGCGGGCGGTTTGCTCCTGCGTCGTCTTGAGCTGTTGAATGGCGTTGGCATGGTCGCGAAGCGTTTGCTCGTGACTGCTTCTCAGTTGCTCGAGCTTTTCGTTGATGCTCGCAAGGTCGTGCGCGATGGTCTTGAGCGACTGCGCCACCTCGGCGGAAGTCGAATCGGCAGATGCCGAATTCCCGGATGCTGGATTGGTGGACGTCGAACTGGGGGCTGTGTTGGTTCCGGTTGATGGAACATCGTCCGCTTCCTTATGGCTCGGAGGCGCTGGCAGGGAAGGCTGTTCATCGGCAGCCGCCACCCGGACAGCCGGCGATTTCGCCGGAGCGCGAAGCCCGGACGTCTCCGGGGGCGCCGTCGTGACTGGCGGGGCCCATCGCGCCATGATCGCCCTGGCCTCATCGCGATATTGCGAAGCGAACGCAGCACCAAGGATACCTATCGCCAGCAACAGGCCAACGAAGGCTCGCAGCATGGGCCTGTCCCCTGTCAGGCCCCGATGGCGGATCTTGCTCTCCGCCGCCGGCGCCTTGACCACGCTTGCATCGCTTGGTTCCGCGGCGGCCTTTTCCTGGCGCATCGGTGGGCTGTCGCTGCCACGCTCCATTCCGGAGACCAATCGGTCGAGCCGAGCAAGCTCTTCATTGGCGCTCTTGATCCGTTCATGGGCCCGCGCCAGCTCGACATCGGCGCGCTCTGGGCCTTGCGGATCGTCCGGCTTGGAATCGTCCGGCTTGGAATCGCCCGGCTTGCAATCGTCCGGCTTGGGGTCGTTCGTCTGAGGCACCGATGCGCTCTCCGTTCAGTCTTGCGTCAACGGAATGAGTGCGAGTCCGAGGATGTAGAAAGAATAGGTCCCGCCGCCGTCCTGATCAAGACAACGCGAGCGTGAGGGAGAATTTATGGCGACCTCGGCACACGGTTGCGCTCCAGCGGAGCGTCGCCCGATCGCTCAAGACGTCTGGCGCCGAAACAGCCGCGCGCTGCTCCCCTTGGCAACCCTGCGATGTGCTATGCTGTCGCGGGAGGAAGAGCAATGAGGGTCCTTACTGCGATACTCGTCCTGCTTCTTTCAAGTCCGGCCGCCGCCGAGGACTGCCAGACATGCTCAATGGCCGATGCCTGCATGAAGGAGTACCTGAAGGCGACGTCGGAGGCTCAAAGGGCCACCAAGCAAGCAATCCGGGATTGGAAGCAGAACCTGGACAGAAAGGCCTCCGCAGAGTTGTCCAGCAGGGGCACACTCGCACTGCAGGACGCGATGGAGGCGCAGGTGCGTTCGGAGCTGGAGCGTCTGAAGGAGTGCCTGGCCAAGATCAGGTAGGAAGTCCTGCGCGCTAATTGCCGTTATCCGCCGCAAGGCGCTGAAACTGCCGCTTCATCGCGTTGACCCCCGAGACATAGGCGGCAACGAGATGATCGCCGCAGCGCTCGCCGGCAATCATCTGAAAGTGACGGCGGGCGTAGGCTGTGGCGGGACCTGCGCCGCAGAGATGGATGAAGGCAGCCAGATCCTGCTTCTGCTGCGCGCTGGCCCTCACGTCGCCCGCGCGGGCGAGGACATCAGCCACATTGCGATCCAGATACACGGATGTGAGCTCGATGGCGTGGCTCGGGATCGCGCGGATATAGAGGCTGGTGAACCCGCAGCCGGTCTCCGTGACCGCGTTGCCGCGGACACAGAACCGTGCGGCCTCGGCGTAGGCCGGATCGGTCATCTGGTAGAGGCCGACGGCGCTGGAGGCGGGCCGGTAGATCGCGAGGGGATTGAGGCTCAATCGCCAGCGCCAGTACGTGCGCGCCACCGGATTGCCCGAGCTCTCGACCTGCGCCAGCGCGGCCAGCAATTCGGGCGTGATCGTATCGGTGGAAAAGCGACGGAAGAGCGGCCCATATTGCCGCCAATTCTCGGCCGGCTCCTTGTCGAGCCCGTGACCGACAAAGACAAACAGCTCGGTCGGCTTGCGGATCACGTGATAGACGAGGTTCACCAGCACGACCACCGCAAGCAGGATCGCCACGCTGCCCGCGATCCGAACCATCCGCGGCGCGCGCGCGAACCTCTTTCGCGCCCAACGAACGCCCCGCCGGACACTGCGGAGGCGAGGGAGGAGGCGAATGCGTTTTCTTGGCATGGGTGTTTGGGGGAGCGAGGAGTGGGTCGAGCCCTTGCGAAACCCGTCACATGACTGAGCCGATGCCGATGGGTATCGCTTTCGCCTCACCAGAGCCGACAGCGGTCATTCAGGCAAGTCGAGAGCGAATTAGCTTGCCTTGCTTTGCGTCCTTTAGCACTCTCTGGGAAGGAGGCAAACGCATGAAGATAATGACCGTGGCGTGTGTGCTCGGAACGGCCCTGGTGCTGTCCAACCTTGGGATATCGGGTGCGGAAGCCCGGGCGCGGAAGGCTCAAGTCGTTCGTGAACCACAGCAGAGGCTTGTTGTCACGGTGCCCGTGCTCAGGCCAACTCCGTGGGATTATAATGTTGTTCCACGATATCGTTATCGCCCTGAAGACGACCGGGTCGATCCATACGGCCCGCCGCTGGAGTCGTCGTGGGTGCGCTATGAGGGGTGGCGGTGGCCATACTGGTGGTGAACAACGATCGCATTCTGTGGCATGTGGTGATCGGCCACTGCGTGTAGCAACCATTAAATGGTGGCTGTGTTCTACGCCCTTTTGATCATCCGAGCCCGCCACGATGACGCCGTACTCGCGTCCGTCAAGGCGTGGCCTGGCGGCAGATAAGGTGAGTTCTGGCGAGCGACGGCCAGCCTTGACGGACGCTGCGCGCGGCGTCGTGAGAGGCCGTAGGTCGGGACGAAGAAACTCGTCCCGGTCCAACTAAGAAACAGAGAAGGATCGCACCGGCGGTTCGCCGCACCATGGCGTGCCGCGAGCCAGATGAGCATCTTCCTGGCACAGGCAACGAGCGCGCGCTTGTGTTCCTTTCCGGCTGCGGTCAGCCTGCGGTAGAGCTCGATGAGCTGTGGATTCCATCGAAACGATGCAGCCAGTGAAGCGGTATAAAGGGCGCGACGCAGCCGCTTTCGTCCGCCTTCAATATGCCGAACCCCGACCTGGTCGCCGCTGTCGTCGTCATAGGGCGCAAGTCCGGCGAGAGCGACAGCTTGCTCCCGTGTGATCCGGCCGATCTCAGGCAGACGCACCAGGATGGCAACGGCGGTCGGCAGCCCGATGCCGTCGACGCTGTTGATCAGCGCAAGCCTCTTGGCAAGGTCGGGATGCTTGCAGATCGAGGCGACCAGAGCCTTGAGTGCGGCCTTCTCACGTTGTTCCAAACGCGCGATATCCTCATGCCAGAGCTGGTTAATCCCTACATTGCGGCAGCTCTCGATCCTGTTCTTGAGGCGCGCGATATCCTCGCCGATCTGATCGATCATGGTCAGTTGCTCGGCGAATGGCCGCAACCGAGGATCGGGAGCGGCATGGATCTTCCGCACCGCTGCGGTGCAAGCTGCGATAAGAGCAGCATCGATCTTATCGTTCTTGGCCCGCCGCAAGTGGAATTTGGCATAGGCCCGGACCTGAGCCGGCTGAAACACCACAACCACAAACCGCTTGCGTCGCAGTTCAGCGACGACAGGCTGTTCGTAACCGCCGCTCGCCTCGATGCCGATGCGCTTGACGCGATGCTGTCGCAGCCACGCCAACAAAGCCTCGTGACCTTCCGACGTGTTCTCCACCTGCAACTGCTCGCGGCGGCCCTCGATCGCCACATCAAGCTTCCGTTTGCCGGTATCGACCCCGGCACAGGTCGTGGTATGCTTGCCCATCTTCGTCGATCCCTCCCTTGTTATGCGAACCTCAAGTTCGTTCAACCATTCGGGTCCCGATGAAGTGCCGGTCGCGATCTCGCTACGTCGGACAGCCCTTAAGGCTTCGATGGGTACCGATCCGATCGAACGGCGACCCAGCTCGGGCCGTCACCCGGGCTGGGCCATTCCTCACGGAACGGCACCATCATAAGAGATCGGGCTAATACAAGGATGGGTCGAGTCCTTGCGAAACCCATCACTTGGCCGAGTTTGATGGGTATCGCCTCGCTCGACTCGTCCTACGCGCTGCGCTTGCTTATGGTAAGGTGCGATCCGTAAGACAGGATAGCTCAAATCCAGAATAAAAAATTTGGAGGCTGTGTCGGGACCGTTGTGGCCAGTTCGTCCTCGGAACGGAAGCAACAGGAGCCCGCCACCAAATGGCAAAGCTGATCTTCATCAACCTGCCCGTCAGCGACCTCGCGCGTGCGACCGCTTTTTATCAGGCGATTGGTGCCGTCAAGAACGCGCAATTTTCCGACGACACGGCATCATGCATGGTCTTTTCCGACACGATCCATGCGATGCTGACGACCCACGACAAGTATCGGCAGTTCACGACCAAGACAATTGCCGACGCCAAGACCACCAGCCAGGTTTTGCTTTGCATATCGGCCGACAGCCGCGCCGAGGTCGACGATGTCGTCAGCAGGGCCGGGCGCGCCGGCGGCGTGATCGATCCGTCGCCTGTGGATGAGTACGACTTCATGTATGGCCGCAGTTTCGAGGACCCCGATGGCCATCTCTGGGGCGTGAACTGGATGGATTTAGAGGCGTTCGCCAAGGCGAGGACGCCAGCGTAGGACGGGTTGAGCTCTTGCGAAACCCATCAGTTGGCATCGGGCAATTGATGGGTATCGCTTCGCTCCGCCCGTCCTACGGGCCAAGCTCGCTTTAGCGGTCGGCATCCAATTTCGCGGCTGCCAACTGGACCAACCGCTGTATGGCACCAAATGCCCGCTCCAAGGAGGGAACGCTTTTGCTTGCGATCGCGCGGAGCGGATCCCATTCGCTTTGCACGAAATCGATGATCCATGCGGCATATTCCGGACCAGCCGGGATGCCTGAGCCTTGCGCAGGGACCAGTCCTTCGCGGATGGCACGTTTCTTTGAGTGTCGAGCCAAATTTACGACAGTGAGCTTCGGATCGGCTAACGTCTCGGGCCGATCTGGGACCCGTGAAATCGATACTCCCAGCGATCGAGCCAAAACTTCACGATCTCCTAATAACCAAGCCTCTGCCTCACGGACGGCAATTCGGAAACACATTAGTGGGCTTACCTTTGGTAATGCCATTTGGACAAGGGCGGGCGCGCACGCCGCATCATGATCCAAGTCACGGATCGCCAACCAAGGGTAGTGAGCCGCGGCAGCGTTGTATTTGGGGAGATTGGATGCAAATCTCGCCTTCCCACGAGTTACGCGCTCCATGCCTGGTATCGCGCCGCAAGCAAGAATAAGCCGCCGAGCGACCGCAGCGTCCGTATCTCCTTCCACAAGGTAATGAATTTCAGGGGCCGACTGCATCGAACAATGACAGTTGCTCGACGCCCTTGGGGCGCGCCAGGGGCATGGCCGCCTCACCCACCGACAATCCACTTTCGACCAAAATGCGTATTTGCGGATTGTTTCCGGCGGTCTCAATGGTCGTGCCGTTTTCTCCGGGAATCAACCGATGTACCTCATGCAGTCCAACACCGTCCGCACCAACAAGCGCATCTGAGTGCGTGGTCATACAGACTTGTCTTCCCGAGAGTCTTTGCATTCGTGCGATCATCGAGGGGAGTTGTCGCACTACATCGGGATGCAGCGAAAGCTCAGGTTCTTCGAGAAGCAAGGGACCGTCTTTTTCCCCCAGAGACCAAAGAAAGCCGATCAATCGGAGCGTGCCATCAGAAAAGACTTCTTCAGTTTGATACGTCGGATTCGGCCGCCAGTGCTTGAAGCCAGCTTTCAAGTGCGGTCGTCCCTCCTTGTCGTGGTCGAGCTTTAGGTCAACGAATTGGGGCACAGCAATTTTGAGCGCCTCAGCCACTCGGCGTAGGCGAGCCTCTCTCGTACGAGGAGTTGTCTCGTTTATTCTCTTTAGGAGATCGCCGCCGTAGGGATCTTCCGTTCGATCAAGGGCCCGACGAGGATCTCGGACGATTTGTGGAACTACATGGAGATAACGAATAGAACTGAAGAATTCGACCAATTCGCGAAATTTGGCTTGATTCGTCGCTTGCTGAATCAACGATTGGCTGAACCTAAAGGGTTCGGACGTATCCGCAGACCTCCTCTGTTCGAGGACAAGCTTTCCATCCTTCTTAATTTCTTCTTCCTCAACGCTCGGAAACTGCTCTCTACCGAACCGCGTGAAACGGATGCGGTATGACCACGATGCTGGATGCTCGTCATTTCCGATGTCGACGTCAATTTCCACGTAGCTCACGCGCCGAGCCTGAAGGCACCGTACGGCGCGCAAGCCATCGCGTATTTCGAGCGCAGTGCTGAAGCCACCCGCAATGGGCTTCACAATATCGCGGAGAAACCTAATAGCATCCAGCAGGTTTGACTTGCCCGATGCGTTCGGGCCGATGAAAAAGGCCCTTTTCGCCAGTAGAACATCTGCCGACTGGAAATTGCGCCAGTTTGTCAGTTTAAGCCGAGTCAAACGAAGCGTGTGCGGCTCAGTTTTTGCCATCGTCATTCCAGCGCGTTTTGGGCGTTTAACGTATCGTATCCTACCGAGGTGCTGCAAGTAAGCGCCAGACGGCCTTAGGTTTGACGATGTATCTGATATCTATGGCCGTTTGAGCGGCACCACGGGTAAGCAAAAGGGCGGCCTTTCGGCCGCCCTTCGTGGATGCCCGGGCGAAACCCGGGCATAACGATCGTAGCGATGATCTACCGCCTCACGAACACCCCGTCGTGCTGCCACACGTATCGCACTTCATGCACGTGCCGTTCCGCACCAGCGTGAAGTTGCCGCACTCGCTGCACATCTCGCCTTCGTAGCCCTTGGCCTTCGCTTCCGCGCGGCGTTCGGCCTTGGTGGGGACGATCGTCTGCGCGGTGCCGGCCTTGCTCCACTGGAGTTGCTCGAGCTTCTCTGTCGGAGAGAGGTCGTGGCTGGCTTCCTGTTTCAGGGCGACGGCGCCTTCGATCGTATCGCCGGCGCGGGCGCCTGCGCCGTGCAGGGCGGTGACGCGGTGGCCGCCGGCGGGGGCGCTGTCGTTGCCGGAGGAGACCGTGGCCGAGCCGCCGCGCATCACGACCAGATTATCCGTGCGGGAGCGGGTGAGGCCGCGCGAGACGAGTTTCGTCGCGTGGTGGCCGCCCTCGTCATCCGGCTCCTTGCCTTCCTCGACGCCCTTGCCGAGTGCGTCAAAACCCGTCTCGTTGGGATCGACGTGGGCGAGGTCGAAGCGGCTGAGGTAGCTCACCGCCAGCTCGCGGAAGACGTAGTCGAGGATCGAGGTCGCGTACTTGATGCTGTCGTTGCCCTGCACGGGGCCCGCCGGCTCGAAGCGGGTGAAGGTGAAGGCATCGACATATTCATCGAGCGGCACGCCGTATTGCAGACCGAGCGAGACCGCGATCGCGAAGTTGTTGATGAAGGAGCGCAGCGCCGCGCCTTCCTTGTGCATGTCGATGAAGATCTCGCCGAGACGGCCGTCGTCATACTCGCCGGTGCGCAAGTAAACCTTGTGGCCGCCGACAACAGCCTTCTGGGTGTAGCCCTTGCGGCGATCCGGCATCTTCTCGCGCTCGCGCATCACGATGATGCGCTCGACGAGCTTCTCGACGATCTTCTCGGAGACCTGGGCGGCACGCGCGGCCATCGGCTTCTCGTAGATCGCCTCGACCGCATCGTCCTCGTCCTCATCATCGCTGATGAGCTGGGAGTTAAGCGGCTGGGAGAGCTTCGAGCCGTCACGGTAGAGCGCGTTGGCCTTCAGGGCGAGTTTCCACGACAGCATGTAGGCGGACTTGCAGTCCTCCACCGTGGCGTCGTTCGGCATATTGATGGTCTTGGAGATCGCACCCGAGATGAAGGGCTGGCTGGCTGCCATCATGCGGATGTGGCTCTCGACCGACAGATAGCGCTTGCCGATCTTGCCGCAGGGGTTGGCGCAGTCGAACACCGGATAGTGCTCGGCCTTCAGGTGCGGCGCGCCTTCCACCGTCATCGCGCCGCAGATGTGGACGTTGGCGGCCTCGATCTCGCGCTTGGTGAAACCCACGGCCTGCAGCAGGTCGAAGCCGGGGGCCGCGATCGCTTCCGCGCCGATGCCGAGCTGGTCGCGGATGAAATCTTCGCCAAAGGTCCACTTGTTGAAGGCGAACTTGATGTCGAAGGCGGTCGGAAGGGCCTTTTCGACCTTGGCGATCGCTTCATCCGTAAAACCCTTGGCCCTCAGCGTCGAGGCGTTGATGCCGGGGGCGTTCGACAGCGAGCCGTGGCCGACGGCATAGGCCTCGATCTCCGCGATATCGCTCTCGCGATAGCCGAGCGCGCGCAGCGCTGCGGGGACCGCGCGGTTGATGATCTTGAAGTAGCCGCCGCCGGCGAGCTTCTTGAACTTCACCAGCGCGAAGTCGGGCTCGATGCCGGTGGTGTCGCAGTCCATGACGAGGCCGATCGTGCCGGTCGGCGCGATCACCGTGGTCTGGGCGTTGCGATAGCCGTGCTGCTCGCCGAGCTCCAGCGCCGCATCCCAGGCCGCCTGCGCATGCGCGACCAGGTCGGCTTGCGGGCAGGAGGCGTGGTCGAGCGGCACCGGGTTGACGCTGAGCGCCTCGTAACCAGAGCTCTGGCCGTGCGCGGCGCAGCGGTGGTTGCGGATGACGCGCAGCATGTGCGCGGCGTTCTTCTTGTAGCCGGGGAAGGTGCCGAGCTCGGCCGCAATCTCCGCCGACGTCTTGTAGGTGATGCCGGTCATGACGGCGGTCAGCGCGCCGCAGAGCGCGCGGCCTTCCTTGCTGTCATAGGGCAGGCCCATGGTCATCAGCAGGCCGCCGATATTGGCGTAGCCGAGGCCGAGCGTGCGGAACTCGTAGGAGAGCTCGGCGATCGCGCGGGACGGGAACTGCGCCATCATCACGGAGATTTCGAGCACCAGGGTCCAGAGCCGGCAGAGATGCTCGTAACCCTCGACGTCGAAGCGCTTCGTCGTGGTGTTGTAGAACGTCAAGAGGTTGGCGGAGGCGAGGTTGCACGCCGTGTCGTCCAGGAACATGTATTCCGAGCACGGATTGGACGCGCGGATGTCGCCGGACGCCTTGCAGGTGTGCCAGTCGTTCATGGTGGTGTTGAAGTGCAGGCCCGGGTCGGCCGACGCCCAGGCGGCGTAACCGATCTTCTCCCAGAGGTCGCGGGCGCGCAGCGTCTTCATCACCTTCTTGTTGGTGCGGCCAATGAGGCTCCAGTCGCCGTCGGTCTCGACCGCGCGCAGGAAGTCGTCCTTCAGCGAGACCGAGTTGTTGGAGTTCTGGCCGGAGACGGTGAGGTAGGCCTCCGAATCCCAGTCGGTGTCGTAGGTGTCGAACTGGATGTCCTTGTAGCCCTGCTTGGCAAACTGGATCACCCGCTTGATGTAGTTGTCGGGCACGAGGTTGCGGCGCGCGAGCTTGATCTCGCGGCGGAGCGCCGGGTTCTTCTCCGGGTCGAAGCAGTCGTCGCCCGAGCCTTCGCAGTTCACGCAGGCCTTGAGCACCGCCTTCAGATGCTTCTGGTTGATCTTGGATCCGGTGACGAGGGCGGCGACCTTCTGCTCCTCCTTCACCTTCCAGTCGATATAGGTCTCGATGTCGGGGTGATCGACGTCGACGACGACCATCTTGGCGGCGCGGCGCGTGGTGCCACCGCTCTTGATGGCGCCTGCCGCGCGGTCACCGATCTTGAGGAAGCTCATCAGGCCGGACGAGCGGCCGCCGCCGGAGAGCTTTTCGCCTTCGCCGCGCAGGCGGGAGAAGTTCGAGCCGGTGCCGGAGCCATATTTGAACAGGCGCGCCTCGCGGACCCAGAGGTCCATGATGCCGCCCTCGTTGACGAGGTCGTCACCCACGCCCTGGATGAAGCAGGCGTGCGGCTGCGGGTGCTCATAGGCCGACTTGGACTTGGTCAGCTTGCCGGTGAAGGGGTCGACGTAATAATGGCCCTGGCCGGGGCCGTCGATGCCATAGGCCCAGTGCAGGCCGGTGTTGAACCATTGCGGCGAGTTCGGCGCGACCATCTGCATGGCGAGCATGTAGCGAAGCTCGTCATAGAAGGCCTGGGCGTCCTCGTCGGACGAGAAATACTTGCCTTTCCAGCCCCAATAGGTCCAGCAGCCGGCGAGGCGGTCGAACACCTGCTTTGCCGAGAGCTCGCTGACATAGCGCTCCTTCTCGGGCAGGGCGGCCAGCGCATCGGTGTCGGGCACGGAGCGCCACAGGAAGGAGGGGACGGACTCCTCCTCGACCTTCTTCAGGCGCGCGGCGACGCCGGCTTTGCGGAAATACTTCTGGGCCAGCACGTCTGAAGCGACCTGCGACCACTCGGTCGGCACTTCGACGTTATCCAGCTTGAACACGACAGAGCCGTCGGGATTGCGAATCTCAGACGTGGTCAGCCGGAAATCGATCCCGGCATAGGGTGACTGTCCTACTGTGGTGTGGCGCCGCTCAATTTTCATAGTTTGCCCCGTCCATTTCTAGCCGGACCACCTCGGTTCGGGCGGTGCCGGGTCGTTATTCTTGCGCGACTCCTCCCGGCCTTTCGGCCTTCAGGCTTCGCAGTTCAGCCGGTGGATCCGGCCCAGTTTCTCCCGACGGAAGGGCCGGTGCGCGCACCACGTCCTCCGCCGGCATGTCCACCCGCATCCGCCCCCTCGGGGATGCGCGCGACATGCGTTCAACACCACCACACCACGCTTGCTCCGGGCCTGTTTCGGCCCGTTCGAGCGCCCCCGAGAGTCGGCAAATCAAGGGCAGACAAGCCCTTCACCCGCTGCCCCCTTCGGCTGGCGGAGTGGTCATTTGCGTAGACCCTTTGGGGAGTGACCGGCGGGACGCAAACACACTCGCGCCGAACGGACCGAAAGCTAGGACTCTCCGTTGCGCACGTCAAGAACTAGTGCGAGTTCCTGAATCAAATACTAAATATGGTGGAAAGACGGGGATAACAGGGGTCGGAGCCGCGCCTGTTGTGAAGGCAAGTATCAGTGAGTCCTGAGAGATTCCCAACCGAAAAAATTTGCGTTTGGTGATCGGGGAAAGGCTTCATCCCGCTGTTCACAGGGCGGGTTTATTTTTGGCCGGAAGCATTGCGTCAGCAGGACTCACGTAGTGCTACGGAAGGTACAGGCAGCCATGCCCGCCTGGCTAGCGGTCGACCGCGCCGATCCGCGCCAAGCCGGGCCGTTGTCACCGGGTTACCGCATGCATGATTCGACAAAACGGGGAATGCGGACGCGCTTCGCCCCGGCCTGATCTTCACCCTCGCCGGCGTCGTGCTGGCGACGCGCCAATCTAACGGTGCGCGCCGTGTCAGGCGGCATGCTGGTCGCGTCGCGACGTGAGCTCCGGGCAAAGGACGAGCTTGCCTTCGAGGCCGCCGGCTTCGAGCCGCCAATGCGCATCAACGACGTCATCCAGCGAGACCCGCTCGGCGACGCGCGGATGAATAGCGCCGCTCGCCAGCAGGGCGAACAGGCGTGCCAGATCCTCCGTGAACCATCCGGGATGTCGCAACCGCATCGCGTTGATGGAGTAGAAGAATGCCCGCTTGCCGCCAGGCAGCCAGCTCCAAAGATACAGGCGTGCAATCCACATCAGCATCGTCGCCATGCGCCGCTGCCCCTGAACGCCCGCCGAGTAGCCATAGGCGCAGAGCAGGCCACCGCGCCTGAGCGCCGCGAACGAGCGGCGATAGCCGTCGTCCCCGATGCCGTCGAAGACGACATCAAATCCGTCGGGTAGGATACGCGTGAAGTCTTCGCGCTGATAGTCGATCGGCGTGGCCCCGAGCTCGCGGATCAGAGCGGCGTGTTTCCCATAGGCCCCGCCCCACAACTGAAGGCCGGCCATGCCGCCCAGTACGAGCAGTGCCTGACCGACAGCACCGGCAGCTCCATGCACCAGTACGCGCAGTCCCGGCCGCACCTGCGCAGCGCGGTGCAGGAGCTGGTAGGCAGTCATCCAGCTCAGGATCAGCGTAGCGGCCTCCGCCGCGTCAAGACCCGCCGGCACCGGGGTCAAGTGGCTCGCCTGGAGCGTGCGGTAGGCAGCATTCGACCCAAGCACCGTCATGTCGGCCACGCGGTCGCCAAGCTGAAATCCACTCACGCGGTCGCCGAGCTGATCGATTTCCCCGACGACATCGTAGCCCATGACGAACGGTGGGCGGCGGGAAGCGGTTTGCGGGTAGAGATGGCGACGGATCAGCGTATCGGTGTATTCGAGCCCTGAGGCAAGTACGCGGACCCGCACCTCACCTGGCCCCGCCTCCGGCAGGGGAGCGTCGACCACTTCCAGCTGCTCGGGACCGCCGAAGCGCCGAAGTTGGACAACGCGGTTGCGCAGGTCGTTCACATGCCGATCCTTGCAATCTCACACGCGAAAGGCGGATCAGGAGGATGGTCTCGTACCACCACGCATGGCGGCAACGGTCGGCTGGAAATCCGGCCTCGTAGTTGATGCAGATCAAAGCCGCTCGCCCTAATTCGCCGGCTCCTTGCCGAGCGCCAGGCGGATCATCTCGGCGAGCTGGTTGCGGCGATAGGGTTTTGTCAGCAGCAGCACGCCCTCATCGAGTTTGCCCTGGTGAACGATGGCGTTGTCGGTATAGCCGGAGGTGTAGAGCACCTTGACGCCCGGCCGGCGTTTTTCCACCTCCAGTGCAAGCACGCGTCCGCTCATGCCGCCGGGAATGACGACGTCGGTGAACAGGAGGTCGAACGGCTCGCCGCGGTCGATGAGCGCCAGCGCCGTGTGGCTGTCTGCGGCGGAGATGGTCTTGTAGCCGAGGCTTTGCAGCTGCGCGGTGACGAAGTTGCGCACGAGATTGTCGTCCTCCACGACCAGGACGGTCTCGACGCCGCCGGTCGCCGCCGGCGCCGCGCCGGTCGTCGTCTCGCTCGCGGCTTCGCCGGGCGGCAGATAGAGCTTGATGGTCGTGCCGTGGCCGGCCTCGCTGTAGATCTTGATGTGGCCGCCGGACTGCTTGACGAAGCCGTAGACCATGGAGAGCCCGAGCCCCGAGCCCTTGCCAATCTCCTTGGTGGTGAAGAACGGCTCGAAGGCCTTTTCCTGCACATCGGGCGGCATGCCGCTGCCGGTGTCGCTGACCGCGAGCATCACATAGGTGCCGGGCGCGACGTCCGGGTTGGCCTGCGCGTAGGCCTCGTCCAGCGTCACCCGGCGCGTCTCGAGCAGCAGCTTGCCGCCGTCGGGCATGGCGTCGCGGGCGTTGATCGCCATGTTGAGCACGGCGTTGGTGAGCCGCGACGGATCGATATGCGAGGTCATCGGCCCCTGTTCGAGCGCGGTCTCGATCTGGATCTGCTCGCCGAGGGTCGGACGCAGGAGCTTGACGATGTCCGATATCGCCGCGTTGATGTCGACATCGCGCGGCTCCAGCGGCTGCTTGCGGGCGAACGCAAGCAGGTGCTGGATCAGCTCGGCGCAGCGCTGCGCGGCATCGTCGATCAGGCGCGCCACGCGCTGCAGCTCAGGTTGTTCCTTGAGGCTGCCGACCAGCGTCTCGGTATTGCCCGAGATCACGGTCAGCATGTTGTTGAAGTCGTGGGCGACGCCGCCGGTCAATTTGCCGATGGCGTCCAACTTCTGCGACTGCTGCAGCTGCCGCTCGGTCTCGCGCGAGATGGTCGCATCGTGATAGACCAGCACCGCCCCTGAGATCGCCTTTTGCGCATCGCGCATCGGCCGTCCGCTGATGACGAGATGGCGGACGGGATTGCCGCTGTGCGGGCGGACGATCATCTCCATCTCTTCGAACTCGTCGCCGCGCAGTACGCGCGCCGACGGCAGCTCCCCAGGGGCGAGCGGCGTCACGCCGTCGCCGTGGAAAACATCCGACATCGCGGGCAGGCTCGTCAGGTTCATCCCGGCGCGATGCAGCAACATGCGCTCGGCGGCGGGATTGGACAGAAGGACGTTGCTGTCCTTGTCGATGACGAGCACGGCTTCCGCCATGCTGTGGAAGGTGCTTTGCAGCACGTTCACCGAGAGGCGGAGCTCGTCATGGGCGGTGACGAGGTGCTCGGTGCGCTCGGCGACGGCCGCCTCCAACGCCTCGTTGGCAACCCTGGTCTCGTGCAGCGTACTTTGCAGGGCGAAGCTGGTGCGCCGCGTCTCGCGCAACAGCAGCGCGACCAGGAGCAGGATCAGCATCGCGCCCGCGACGTCGATGCCGAGGAGGACGATGCCGGTGCGGCGCGACTCCACCGCGCGGGCGGCAAGCTGCCGGTCTTCCTCCGCGGTCAGCCGGTCGAGATTTACGGTCACCGCCTCCATCAGGCCGCGGCCTTCGGCCTTGCCCTGGAGCGCGGCGATGCCGGCCTCGTCGTTGGCGGCGCGCAGCCGCATCGCTTCGGCCGCGATATCGAGCCGGCGCAGAATCAGCGGTTCGGTGCCCTCAAGCAGCGCGACCTGATCGGGATTGTCGCCGAGCGCGCGCTTGAGTTCGGCGAGCGCAGGCGCGATGGCTCCGCGCGTCGCCTGGAACTCGTCGTCGAAGGCCCGACTGCGATAGAGCTCGAAGCCCCGCGCCGCACTTTCGGCGCGGCGGACGAGCAGGCGCAGGTCCGAGATCTTCTTCAGCGTCCCGACGGTGTGATCGACCCATGACGTGTCGGACCGCGACTTGACGTCGAGTCCGATCGAGGCCGCAGTGATGATCAGGAG
Organism: Bradyrhizobium sp. CB82; assembly: GCF_029714405.1. NCBI lineage: Bacteria > Pseudomonadati > Pseudomonadota > Alphaproteobacteria > Hyphomicrobiales > Nitrobacteraceae > Bradyrhizobium > Bradyrhizobium sp. CB82. Next base: position 4,531,223 of record NZ_CP121650.1, read on the forward strand.
GATCGCAAGTCCGGCACCGAGAATGACGCGCTGCGAAGCAATCAAGGGGATTTGTTGTCCTTCACCGGCGTCGCCTCGTCGAGACATTCCTTGATTGCAGTCAGCAGCGTCTCGGGCGTGAACGGCTTGCGCAGGCAACGCGTCGCGCCGAGTTCGAGCGCCATGCGGAGAAAATCGGGCGAGGGCGATGCGGACGAGGCAAAGGCGTAGCCGGACATCGCGATCAGCGGGATCGTCGGCGCGCGTTCATGGAAGATGCGGATCGATTCGAAGCCCCGCATATGCGGCATGAAGATATCGACCAGCATCGCGTCGAAGGTCTGCGCCTCGAGCGCAGCCAGCCCGGTCTCGCCGCCGTCAGTCAACGTGACGTCGAAGCCGTGGCGTTGGAGGAGGACCTCGATGGTCGCGCCGACCATCGGATCGTCATCAACCACGAGAATACGCGGCATGACTCTGCCTAACCAATCGAAGTCCCCATAGCTTTGCTGATATAGGCGAATCGTGGATCGGGTCAATTTTGGATTGGACCAGTACAGATATGCACGGTGCGGTGCATAAAGCGCGCGTATGGCGTTCGTGTGAAACCCCGCACGGCGCGAGACGACACGTGAAAAGGCGCCGCGTGAGAGCGGCGCCTTTCGGATCAAATTGGAGCGATGCAACTACACGACCCTAGGGGCAGGGATGCCGCAGGCCGTCATAGCCGAGATAGGTGCCTGACGCGGGGTCATAGGACCGGTAGCGCTGGGCGCAATAGGCTGCGGAATCACCGCCGGTGTCGGGCACGACGGCTACGCTTGGGCCGGTGTCATAATAGTAATCGTCGCCGTAATAGTAGGGATCGCTGTAGTACGGACCGCCATAATAGGCGTATGAGCCGATCGTTCCGATTGCGGCGCCTGCGGCCACTCCCGGCCAGAAACCGCCACCGTGATGGCGCCAGCCGCCGCCATGCCAGTTGCCGCCGCTCCAGGTGCCGGACGGAGCACCGGCCGCGACACGGCTGCCGCCGCTCCAGGTGCCGGACGGAGCACCGGCGGCGACACGGCTGCCGCCGCTGAAGGCCGGCGCAGCAACGCCGGGACGAACCGCCGTGGAGGCTGCGAAATTGCCGCCGCCACCGCGGACGGCGGCGGCACCGCCGCCGAAATTGCCGCCGCTCACCCGGGCTCCGCCACCACCGCCGCCGCCACCACCCTGAACGCGGGATTGAGCGAAGCTGACGGAGGGGGCTGCCAGCGGGAGGACCAGTGCCAGCGCAGCCGCGGCACTCAAAAGTCTGAGATTGTTCATATTCGGCTCCTTGTTCCCGGACTCAAACCGCTCAAGCGGGTAGTGGTTCCCAGGCGCCCGCGAGGTTTGCGGGGGAAACGCAGCATTCCTGACCGCGTCTGTACCCGGCATGAACGGATCGCGTTCGCATTGCGGCGGATCAGCGCATGTCCCATCCGCCGTGCGGCAACTGGACAAGTTCGCTTCCGGATGGCATCAGGACCCCACGAAGCAGGGCCTTTTGCCGCATGAAACAATTCTTCCTCAAGCTCTTCACCTGGTGGAACAGCCAGACCTTTGGCACGCAGCTCTGGACCCGGCGGTTCGGCGAACTGGTCGGCCAGGACGAGCAGGGCAACCGCTACTACCGCACCCGCGGCGGCGTGATCGATCCGACGCTCGGCTTCGAGCGGCGCTGGGTGATCTATGACGGCTATGCCGAAGCGAGCCGCGTGCCGCCGGCCTGGCACGGCTGGCTGCATCACGTCGTCGATGTTCCGCCGACAGAGCTGAACTACAAGCCGCGCGAGTGGGAGAAGCCGCATCAGCCGAACCTGACCGGCACGCCCAAAGCCTACCGGCCGTCCGGCTCGACGCTCGCGACCGGCAAGCGCCCCAAGGCGACCGGCGACTACCAGCCCTGGACGCCTGGCTAAACCGACAATTCCGCAGATCCAATTTCCGAAGCTGTTGGGCGCTGGATGCATTCGCATCCAGCTAACGACGCTGTGAACAACGGGAACAGCGGGGACGCCGCATGAGCGGCCGTTGCGCTGCCGCCAGCGATGCGGCTCAATGTACCCATCTTACGGAGATGGGAGACCATCGCGTACGGTTCGGGCAACGGTTCGCGACTGTCCCGAAATGCAGCGGCTGCCGAGTAGGACTCGATCGGGAGATAGGCCCCCGGTCTGGAAGCTCCGAAATCGCCCGTTTGAATGTGCAGCTGTCGTAAGACAGGAAAGGCCGCCCGGGAAACCAGGCGGCCTTTTTCTGTTGCGATCGATCACATCACCCTGGCCGCGGCGCGTTTTGCGGCTTCGATGCGACGCGCTTGCGCGGGAGCGATCCGTTCCTTCATCAGTGCGAGCACCTCAGTGGGTGCGGTCTCCGGCGAGCCCGCGTTGAACGGCGGTGCCGGATTGTATTCCAGGCGGAGCTGGATCGCTTCCGCCATGGTGCGGTCGACCAGAATCGAGACCAGCGTCAGCGCGAAATCGATCCCGGCCGTGACGCCGCCGCCGGTGATGCGGTTGCGGTCGATGCAGACGCGCGTCCGCGTCGGGGTCGCCCCGAACAGCGCCAGCACCTCCATGGCGGTCCAGTGGGTGGCTGCGCGATAGCCTTTCAACAGGCCGGCTGCGCCCAGCACCAGCGATCCCGTGCACACCGAGGTGACGTATTTGGCGCCCTCGGCCTGCCTGCGCAGGAAATCGAGTACCTCCTCGTCATTGACGAGCGCATCGGTGCCGAAGCCGCCGGGCACGCAGATCACGTCGAGTTGTGGGCAATCGGCGAAGGTCGTGGTCGGCGTCAGAGTCACCACGGAATCGCTCGGGACGGGCTCGATCCGTTTCCAGATCAGATGCACCTCGGCGCCGGGCACGGAGGAAAACACCTGCACGGGACCGGTGAGGTCGAGCTGGGTGACGCGCGGAAAAACCAGACATCCGATTCTGAGCGGTGACGACATGAGAGCCTCCAGACAATCAGCTTGACGGGCCGACGATGCCATGATGCTCTTCTGTCAGAAATGGCATAATTCCCTCGTTTTCGGACATAGCCTGAGGACTTGTCCCATGATCGGCGTTCTGATCTTTCCCGACTTCCAGTTGCTCGATGCGGCGGGCCCGATCTCGGTCTTCGAGATCGCGGCGCGCTATGCGCGGAGAGCGCCTGTCATCCGTGTGCTGGCGCTGAATGCCGGGCCGGTGCGCAGCTCGTCCGGCGTCGAGATGATGGCGCGCGATTTCAAATCGGCGAATGCGGTCACGACGCTGATCATCGCGGGCGGCGAGGGTGTGGCGGGCGCAGCGCGCTGCCCAGCCACGCTTGCCTTCGTGCAGCGGCTGGCCAGGCGCGGCGTGCGCGTCGCGAGCGTCTGCTCCGGCGCCTATGTGCTGGCGGAGGCTGGTTTGCTGGACGGCAAGCGCGCCACCACTCATTGGGGCCGCACACGCGATTTCGTCGCGCGCTATCCCAAGGTCAAGCTCGAGCCGGACCAGATCTTCACGCGCGACGGCGACATCTGGACGTCGGCCGGCATCACCGCCGGCATCGATCTTGCGCTCGCGATGGTGACGGAGGACGACGGCGAGGCGGTCGCACAGGATACTGCACGCCAGCTCGTGCTGTACCATCGCCGCAGCGGCGGACAGTCGCAGTTCTCGTCACTCCTGGAATTGAAGGCGCCGAACGGCCGCTTTGGACCGCTGCTCGCCTGGGCGCGCGAGAACCTCGATACGCCGCTGACGGTCGAGGATCTGGCCGAGCGCGCCAACATGAGTGCGCGGCATTTCGCTCGCGCGTTTGCCGCCGAAACCGGTTCGACACCGTCGAAGGCGATCGAACGCTTGCGCGTCGAGGTGGCGCGCGAGCGCGTGCAGTCGTCCAGCGAAGCGATCGAGCGCGTCGCGCAATCGACCGGCTTCCGCGACCCTGAAAGGATGCGCCGCGCCTTCATCCGCGCCTTCGGCCAGCCGCCGCAATCGCTGCGGCGGGCGGCGCGGGCGGGTTAGACCGTTAACCCCCGGGGCGCGCTCGTTTTCCGCTGTGATTGCGCTTTCCCGCCTGAAGAAAAGCCCCCAGATCACGAACAGGGCATCGCGGCGGGACCAAAATGCCTCGCCTTGAACATGATTTCGAGCTTACATGCGGAGAAATCTGGGCAATGGCAGGGCAATTGCAATGGCGGCTCAGTCCCACAAGACCGCAGAAGAAGAGTACGAGGAGCAGGTTCGCATCCTCGTCCGCATCGTGTCAGCCAGCACCCTGGGGCTCCTCGCTTTTGCCGCGGGCCTGCTGATTGGGACCTTTCTGTTTTCGTGATCGAAGATAAAGCCCGCGCGATGAGGGTTCATCGTGCCTTAAGGCGCCACCGGCTGCCGCCGCGCTTGTTGCTTGCGGCTGCGCCGTCAAACGTCTTGCGATCGGCGTCAGCATTTGCGGCGCGAGGTAGTAGGGAAACTGGGTGAGCGCGAAATAGAGCCAGGTCATGCCGGGCAGCGCGCCGGCGGTCGCCGCCAGCATCAGCCCGAGATTACGCTGCGACACCATCAGGCCGAGCGCGAGCGCCTGTTCGTAGCCGATGCGGCGGAATAGCAGCGTCGTGACGATCAGCAGCGCAAAGAAGATTGCGAAGGCGAGCAGCGCAATGGCGATCGACAGCAGGGGATCGGCGAGGAAGTCGGCGATCACGTTGCCCATGACGGCCGCGACGAAGACGAGCAGGATGATGATGTTGATGCCGTCGATCGGCCGGCGCTGACGCTGGATGGCCTCGGTGCCGAACAGCCAGCGGATGACCGTGGCAACCAGGAGCGATCCCGCGAGGATCGCGAGCAGCTTTGCGCCGAGAGCAAGCGGCGGGATGCTGAGCGTTCCGGCAAGGAAGAGTGCGGCGAAGAGCGACGCCGTGAACGGCACCAGCGCCGTAGAGGTCACCAGCGTGACCAGCACTAGCGTGGCATCGAGGCCCATCAGCGCGGCGATCGCGGGCGAGGCCATCATCGGCGAAGCGATGGCCTGGAGCATCAGGGCAAGGAACAGCTCGGGCAAGCGGGCATCGAAGCCGGTGAGATGCGCGGCGAGGCCAAAGATCAGGGGAACGCCGATCGTCGTCCAGGCGGTTGCCGCGACGATCAGCCCCGGCCGGCGCAGCTGCGCGCGGAGCGCTGCGAGGTCGACCCGCATGAAGGAGATGACGAGCAGGAGAAAGATCGCCTCGGTCACGAAAGGCCGCAGCAGCGCGCCGAGCGGCGGGATCGCGATGCCGAACAGCACCAGCGCCGCCACCGCGCGGGTGCCCTGGTCGCCGAGCCATGTCAGCCAGCGCACGGGAGTGGCCAGGGTGGCTTGCAGGCTGGGAGGCATGTGAACGTCCAGGAGAGTGTCGCCTCGGCGGAAAGCGGAAGGCGACGTGAGGATAAACTCTTGAAGCAATCGCCTCCAAGCTCAAAGTAGCAAGTCGTTACCGTGGATTGCGCGCGTGGCCCGGAGGTCGCGCGGCGCAATCCGGGTAGCGGACAAATAACGACAGCCCCTGCATCCCGCTTCGCTGCATGCGCGCCATGACAGCGTCTTCAACTTAACTCCCTCAACCACGCGCCGATCTCTGCGGCCGCGACATCGGCCTGCTGCAGCAGTTTGCCCATGGTGAAGAAGCCGTGGAATTGGCCGGGGAAGTGGCGATAGGCGACGGGCACGCCGGCCTGCCTCAGGCGCTCTGCATAGTCGTGGCCTTCGTCGCGCAACGGATCGGCGCCGGCAGTCAGCACATAGGCCGGAGGCAGGCCATTGAGCGTGGCGCGGGCCGGCGAGGCGCGCCAGTCGTGCGTGTCGGCGGCGCCGTTGAGATAATGGTCTCGGAACCAGCGGACGACGGAATGGGTGAGGAGCAGGCTGGTTTCGGGCTCGCTGTGCGAGGGGTGCATCATCGCGAAATCGACGGCGGGATAGATCAGCACCTGACCTGCGAGGCTCACGCGGTTGGCGTCCCGGGCGGCGATGGCGACCACGGCGGCGAGATTGCCGCCGGCGCTGTCGCCGCCGACGCTGAGGCGCGACGCATCGATGCCGAGCGCGCTCGCGTTCGCCGCGATCCAATGGGTCGCGGCGACGGCATCGTCCACGGCGGCGGGAAACTTGTGCTCAGGCGCGAGGCGATAGTCGACCGAGATCACGATCAGCTCGCCCTCGACGGCGAGCTTGCGGACTGCGACGTCATGGGTGTCGAGATCGCCGATCACCCAGCCACCGCCATGGAAGAACACAAGGCCCGGCGATAGACCGTGATGTTGGCGTAGTGTCATTGGCACGTAGAGGCGGGCAGGGATCGTGCCGTGCGGCGCTGGAATCGCGAGCGCTTCGATGCGTGCCAGTTCAGGCGGCTCGGGATTGGTCGCGAAGCGCGCTTGCGAATAATCTGCGCGCGCCTGCGCTGCGGTCAGCGTTTCATAAGGCGGACGGTCGGCGTCGAGGAACGCCTTGTAGACCGCGGCGGCATCGGGATCGAGGACGACTGGCATGGGAGGCCTTGCGAGGGTTTGCGGATGTCGTTTTCGGGTTCGCTTGCACCACGGAACGACGGAAGCCGGCATCCGTCAGGGCTCGCCGGAAGGGGGCGGCCGCCCAACTATCCCATCTGGTGGGCTCTCTGGCCAGCCGGAGGCCCATGGGCGAGGGGAAACCGCCCTTTCCCCGCCGCTTCCGGCGGGTTAATTGCAGATGCCTATTTTTATAGGGTTTGGCGAACCCTTGGAGCTTGCGGTCCCGGATTGGTCCCGGAAACGAATTATTGCAATGTTTTTAACAAAATCAAATACTTATAGAGAATATTAACGCAGTAGTTGGTCGTGTTCACATTACAATTTTCTTTCGAAACCAACCTGACACGCCGAATACGCGGTGTAGTTGCATTGCAAGCCACGGACCGGCGGGAAAGCTATTCGACAGGGCTTAGTGCCTTGGAATTGCAATCTAAGGAGAAGTGCGTGAGGGCAGCTTCAGCGGGAGCTGTGGAAGGCTTGTTCATATTCGCCACTGTCTGCTTTTCGATGTAGCTGGCGTTGGGTAAATTTCCCTAGTCTGCGCAGACAGTAAACATCTGATTTTTCAATTATTCTGGCTCCAAGTCTGCATGGGGCCGACTGGGAAAACCCGATGGCAGAACAGTTCGAGATGGACTTCGGGCCGCCGTTGCCGACTTTACCGCAGCTGTGGACGCCGGATGACATCTTCGAGACTTGCACAGCGGAAACTGTCCAGAGATTTAAAGAGGACCATCGGGTTGAACGAAAACCAGGGTCCATCAAACAGAATGCATTGGCCGACTATGTTTCGATGTGGGCCAATACACAGCCGCACGGCGGCATCACCCTTCTAGGTGTTGCCGACAAGGGCAGCATCATAGGGTGCAAGCATCTTCACGAAAATCAATTGAACGAACTCCGCACAGTTCGTCGCCTTTGCCCAGATGCGAAAGTTGAATTCAAGCGAGTTGCGATCAAGAACGCAAAGGGAGAAGACGATTTCGTCGAAGTAATGCGAGTCTACTATCGCGAAGACAAACTAGTTGAAACTGTCTCGGGGGAAGCCTTCATTAGAGAAGGCGACGAAAAGCGATCTCTCAGAGAGGAGGAGAAGCGAGAGATCAAACTGAACAAGGGACAGCTCGACTTGGAGACTGAAAGGGTTCCCCTGCAATATCCAAACGAATTTGACGCAACTCTTTTGGCGACGTACCGGCAAGAGTTCATCAAGAAACGACGACTTCAGGACAGATTTACAATCGAAGACGTGCTTGCCATGAGCAAGCTCGGGAAGAAGACAGCAGGAGGTTTTGTCCCAAATCTCGGATGCGCGTTGCTATTCGCTCGGGACCCTCGTCAACTCATCCCCGGCGCTTTCATCCGAGTAATTCGCTACGAAGGCACAGAAGAAAAGTTTGGCAGCAAGTTAAACGTCATTGCCGACCGCGTGATTGATGGTCCACTTCCAATACAGTTAGCGCACGCAATTCAGTTCATCACTCCTCTGATACGGAGCTTTACGCGGCTTGGTATCGATCAGCGATTTGAGACAAGACCGGAATTCCCAGATGAAGCGTGGTCTGAGGCTATCGTGAACGCGGTAGTTCATCGTTCTTACAACCTCAAGAACATGAACATATTCGTCAAACTTTTTGAGGATCGATTGGTTGTTGAGTCTCCGGGAGCCTTCCTACCCCCGACGACCGCTAACACTGTGTTTGAAGCCCATAACCCCCGCAACCCGAACACGATGTGGGCACTGTACTACTTTGACTTCGTGCAATGCGCCTTCGAAGGCACGCGCCGAATGCGCGATACGATGCGAAATGCGAACCTTCCAGATCCAATCTTCGTTCAAAACTCAGAAGGGACCTTCCGAGTAACGGTTACGCTCAAAAATCATGTTGAGCATCGCAGGAACTATGTCCGCTCGGAGGCTGCTGCCGGGATCAATCCCGAGCTATATGCATCTCTCTCTGAGAGCGAGAAAATGATCGTGAACTACTTGGCGGACAATCCGCGCGTCAACGTGACCGACGCAGGCCGATTTATCGGGCTCGGTTGGCGCGCCACGAAACGCATTCTCGACCAGTTGGAGAAAAAAAGTGTTATTGCGAGATCGGGGGAATACCGGAGTCGCCACCTCTTTTACTTTCTTAAGAACCGCGTTCAGTCAAAATGACAGTTCTCATCCTGAGAAGACCATTTTTGATACTTTTTTCGCCATACTTCCTGCTACAGTTGGGTGTCGGCGAAAGGGCACCCAATGGCCGACAAATTCCTCATCGTTTTCTTTACAACCGTTACGCTCACGCTCGTCTGCGGAGGCGTCGCCGCGTTCATCGTAGCCTTCGGGCACGACCCCGGACCGCCCATGATGACCGAGCTTTACAACACTGCCCTGAAGCTTTTCACGGCAGGTGTGGGAGCGATCATCGGCCTGGTCGGCGGTTCGAAGCTGACGTGATGGGCATCGTCATTTCAGATATTGCGCTTTGTCTTGCCAATGAGCTGACGAGAACGAACAGTGATCAGGCGGTCCCGGATTGGTCCCGGAAACCCATGAAAAAGTCCGTTAAAGGATGGAAGGAGATGGCACTCGTTGGCTTGAACTTGCAGTGTTTTTACCCGACAACACACCCCCGCCGTATTCGGCGTGTTAACCGGATGATCTGCGAGCGGCCGTAACCCCTATACAATGCTCGATAAACCCGATTCGCTGTTGAAGCCGCGCGAGATGTCTCGAAACCTGATCCTGACCGGCCTTGCGGCGCTGTTTGCCGCCGCAGCGATGACCGTCTCGCCTCCGGCGCAGGCGCAGATCGGCACCATCTTCTCTGATCCGCCGCCGCTGCGGCCGCCCGGCAGCATTCCGCGCGGCAACCAGCCGCAGCAGCAGATGCCCGACGACGACGAGGAGGTGCCGGAGCTGCCGCCGCAGGGGCGGGTGCTGCCGACGCCGAACCGTCCCGTCCCCCGCCAAGGAAATATCGCGCCCAATGCGCTGCCGGGGTCGGTGGAGACGCAGCCTTTGGCCCCGCCGCCGGGAACCAACGTCCTGCCGCAGAACCAGCAACCCTCTATCGCGGTCGCGCCGCCCAATCCTCAAAGCCCCCCGCCGCAGCCGGGCGCCAATCCCTCGCTCCCGGGCTTGCCACCGGGGCAGCGCCAGCCCAAGGGCACACCGCAAAACGGCGTGCCGCAGACGCCGGCGAGCCTTCAGCCGGGCGATGAGATCGTCACCGAGCCGCCGGCGCAGAAGATCGTGAACAAGAAGGCGACCTTCTCCGGCCTCGACAAGATCACCGGCCGCATCATCAATTTCGACGAGGAGATCGGCGAGACCGTGCAGTTCGGCGCGCTGCGCGTCAAAACCGACGCCTGCTACACGCGACCGGCGACCGAAGCCGCCAACACCGACGCTTTCGTCGAGGTCGACGAGATCACGCTGCAAGGCGAGGTGAAGCGGATTTTTTCGGGCTGGATGTTCGCGGCAAGCCCCGGCCTGCATGGCGTCGAGCACCCGATCTACGACATCTGGCTGACCGACTGCAAAGAGCCGCAACAGACGATCGCGACCGCAGCGCCGGATCCGGCGAGCAAGCCGGCCACGCCGGCGCCGCCGCCCGCGCAGAAGAAGGCCGCGCCCAAGCAGGCCGTGCAGCAGCCGCGTCCGCCGCAGCCCCCGCCGCAACAGCAGCAGGCGCCGCCTCCGCCGCCGCCACAACAGCCGGGTCTCTTGCCGTTCCCGGGCTTCGGCCGGAACTAAAGCCCGCGTTGTTTGCGCATGATCTCCGCGCAGACGCGTTCCGCGTTTGTCGCGAGGGAAAACCGCGTCACGCTTTTCCGGATCATGCTTCAGCTTCTCGTTGCGATGATCTCGAGCGCGCGCGCCCCGGGGATCGCGTTGCCGGGCAACTTCAGGAAATCGGCGGACTCACCCGCCAGTGCCTTGTCGAGCAGGGCGGTATAGCGGCGCCTGGAAATCTCCATTGCACCGAAGCTGCGCAGATGCTCGGTGACGTATTGCGTGTCGAGCAGCTCGAAGCCACCGGAGATGAGACGCGCGACCAGATGTACCAGCGCGACCTTCGAGGCATCGCGCGCGGTGTGGAACATGCTTTCGCCGAAGAAAGCACGTCCCAGGCTCACGCCATAGAGGCCGCCGACGAGGTCATTGCCCTGCCAGGCCTCGACGCTGTGGCAGTGGCCGAGCTCGTGCAGGCCGCCATAGAGGTCGCGGATGCGCTTGTTGATCCAGGTGTCCTCGCGTCCGGCCTGCGGCGCGGCGCAGCCGGCGATCGTCGCTTTGAAGGCGGTGTTGACGGTGACGCGAAACACGTCCGAGCGCACGGTGCGCGCAAGGCGCGAGGCGACGCGAAATCCGTCGAGCGGGATCACGCCGCGCATCTCCGGCTCGACCCAGAACAGCGTCGGATCGTCGGCACTCTCGGCCATCGGAAAGATGCCGCAGGCGTAGGCACGCAGCAGCACGGCGGGAGTGATTTCAGACGAGGCGGAGTCGCGCGCAGTCATACGCGGCACATTAGCAGGATCGCAGCAGCCTTGCGATGGGGGCGATGCGAGGCATCGCGCGTCAGCTCGCGGCGGCGTTGCCCGCCGTGCTCGATGGCACGGGCACGCGGCGGAACCTCAGCAGGATCTTCGTTCCGCCGTGATCCGGATCACGTTCGACGCAGGCGTCGAGCTTGGAAGCCATCGCCGCAACGATGCGCTGGCCCATCCCGGTCGAGCGCGGATCGGCCCTGGCGTTGTCGCCGACGCCATCATCGGCGATCGACAGCACGAGATCCTCGCCCTGCGAGGTCAGCTCGACGTGAATGGGGCCGGCCCCGTCCGGATAGGCGTATTTCACCGCATTCATGACGAGCTCGTTGACGATGATGCCGACCGCGACTGCGCGGTCCGGGTCGATCTCGATCGGCTCGGCCTTCAGCGTCAGGCGCGACATCCGGTTGCCCTCGGCCGAACGGCGCAGGTCCTCGAGCAGAGAGTCCAGATACTGGTTGAGGACGACGCTCTTCAGATCCTGTGAGGTGTAGAGGCGGCGGTGCACCTGCGCAACCGCGGCGACGCGGCCCATCGCATTGGTCAGCGCCGCCTTGACCTCCTCCTGTGCAGCCGAGCTCGCCTGGAGATGCAACAGCGAAGCGATGATCTGGAGCGAGTTGCCGACGCGGTGGTTGACCTCGCGCAGCAACATCTCGCGTTCGGCGGCGAGCGCCGCGTAGCGGTCGCGCGAGGCGTGGATTTCAGCTTCCGCCTCCTCGCGCGCCTTCTGGAGTTCGGCCTGGCGCAGGGCGCCGTCGGCCGCGACATGCAGCAGCGGGATGAAGTCGCCCTTGACGTCCTTGACGAGGTAGTCGGCTGCGCCCGCCTTCAGCGCCGTGACGGCAATGCTGGAATCCTGCGACGCCGTGACGAAGACGACCGGCGGGGCATCCGGAATCGCCATGATCTGCTCGAGTGTCTCGAGGCCATCGAGGCCCGGCATGTACTGGTCGAGTGCCACGACGTCGATGCCGCCGTCAACGCTCCCCTGCCGGATACGCGCCAAGCCTTCCTCGCCGCTTGCGGCAAGAACGACCTTGTAGCCGCGGCGCGTCAGGCCGCGCTCGACCAAGCGCGCCAGCGCATCGTCGTCGTCGATATAGAGCAGGGTCGGCGTGGTCTGGCTCATGTCGCGGCTGGGGGAACCTGGATGACGGAGAAGAATAGCCCGAGCTGACGGATTGCGTTGGCAAAATTCTCGTAGTTGACCGGCTTTGTGATGTAGACGTTGCAGCCGAGCTCGTAGCAGCGCTTGATCTCCTGGGAGTCGTCGGTGGTGGTCAGCACAACGACCGGAGAGGGCTTCAGGTACCTGTTCTCCTTGATCCGCTTCAGGATCTCGATCCCGGTCATGTCGGGCAGGTTGAGATCGAGCAGGATCAGCAAGGCGTTGCCTTTCTGGACGAGGCCGGAGCCGTCAGCGCCGAACAGATAGCGGGTTGCGTCCGTGCCGTTGGCGAACGGCACGATCGGGTTGTTCACCCCGGAGCGACGGATATTGCGTTCGATGAGGCGGGCGTGGCCTTCGTCGTCCTCGATCATGATGATGGTGACGGGCAGGGTCATTGCTCTGCGTTCCGCTTGCTGGCGTTCCACTTGATCGGCAGTGTGATCGTAAAGGTACTGCCGACGTTGAGTTCGGAGGAGACCGACATCGTGCCGCCGAGCCGGCGCACCAGCGCGCGGACGTGGGCAAGACCGATGCCCTGGCCCGGCTTGTCCTGGAGACCGGCGCGACGGAACAGATCGAAGATGCGCTGGTGATCCTTCGGATCGATGCCGCGGCCGTTGTCGCTGATCTCGAAGATCGCATAGCCGAGCTTGGTGCGGCCGCGCAGCACGATCTGGCCGGGAACGCCGGCCTTGAGATACTTGATGGCGTTGTCGATCAGGTTGGAGAATATCTGCTCCAGCGCCAGCCGGTCGCTCACGATTTCGGGCAGCTCGCCGACGCGGATTTCGGCGTGCGCCTCGGCGGCCTGATGCGCCACCGTTGCCACGATCGCCTCGATCAGTTCGCCCGTGTCGATCCTGACCGGCTCGAATTCGCGCCGGCCCTCGCGGGTGAGGTTGAGGATTGCCGAAATCAGGCGGTCCATCTTGCCGATCGAGGATTTGATGAAGCCGAGCGCCTCGGAAAAATCCTGCGAGAGCTGCTTGTCCGGCCCCTCGAGCGCGATTTCCGCGGCGTCGTTCATCGCCAGCGGCGGACCGTCCGCCGGGACGTGGGTGAGGCTGCCGATGCGCTTGAAGATGTCATTGCCCAACTCCTCCAGCTCGCTGGTGAAGCCCATGATGTTGACCAGCGGCGAGCGCAGGTCGTGGCTCACGATATAGGCAAAGCGCTGGATCTCGTTGTTGGCTTCGCGCAAGTCTGCGGTGCGTTCATCGACGGTGGCCTCGAGATTGAGGTTGGAGTCGCGCAGGCGGGCCTCCGCTTCGTCGCGGACGGCTGCCGAGCGCCGCACCAGCCAGATCGAGATCAGCGCGAGCACCACGACCAGACCCGAGCCGATGCCGGTCAGGGACGCCGCCAGCGTCTGGCTGTTGTTGGCATTGGTCGTACGGAGCGCGAATAATCGCTGCTCCTCGCGGAGCATGGCGTCCGCAGCGTCGCGGATCGTGCTCGTCGCGTCACCGGCCGCCGCTTCGCGGACGAGCGCGGCGGCGCGCGCGAAGTCGCTCTGCTGGATGTAATTCATCTCGCGCGTGAACTGGTCGAGCCGGGTTTCGATCGCCGGCCGCAGCTTACCGACGTTTTCCGCCTGCGCGGGATTGTCCTTGGTCAGCTCCACGAGCCTGTTGAGATGCGGCAGGACTGCCGCCACTGCGGCCTGATGGTCGGTCCAAAATTCCGGCCCGCGCGTGAGGAGAAATACGCTTGCACTGCTCTCGGCGCGCCGAATTTCCAGGAGCAGCGAGTGGATCTGGTTCTCGACCTCGATGGTGCGAATGACCGAGGCGTTGTCATCGCGCGCCTTGTTGACGAGGTAGACCGAGCCGGCGCTGATCACCGTCAGCACCAGGAGTCCCGCCGCGAACAGCAGGATCTGCCAAAGAGCGCGCCGCCGTCTCAGGTCAGGCGTTACGCCAACTCCGGTTCCGAACTTAAGAATTTCCACTCCCCCGTGCAGAAAACCCGCCGATAACGCCGCAAGCGGCGTTCGGTTCCATAGCAGGGGAAGAGAGGGATGCCGCTAGTTGCCGGATTGGCCGGCCAGATACTGTTCCAGCCAGTGGATGTGATAATCGCCGTCGATGATGCCGGGTTCACGCACCAGAGCCCGGAACAGCGGCAGCGTGGTCTCGATGCCGTCGACCACCATCTCGTCCAGCGCGCGGCGCAGCCGCATCAGGCATTCCGTGCGCGTCTTGCCGTGCACGATCAGCTTGCCGACGAGCGAATCGTAATAAGGCGGGATCGTGTAGCCCTGATAGACGGCCGAATCGATCCGTACGCCCAAGCCGCCGGGCGGGTGGTATTGCGAGATCCGGCCGGGCGAGGGCCGGAAGGTCTGCGGGTTCTCGGCATTGATGCGGCACTCGATCGCGTGCCCGATGATCTGGATCTCCTCCTGCTTGGCCGGCAGGTCGCCGCCGGCGGCAATGCGGATCTGCTCCAGCACGAGGTCGATGTCGGTGATGCTCTCGGTGACGGGATGCTCGACCTGGATGCGGGTGTTCATCTCGATGAAGTAGAACTCGCCGTCTTCGTAGAGAAACTCGATGGTGCCGACGCCGAGATATTTCATCTCGCGCATTGCCTTGGCGCAGGTTTCACCGATCTTGGCGCGCGCGGCCGGGGAGAGGACGGGCGAAGGGCCTTCCTCCCAGACCTTCTGGTGACGGCGTTGCAGCGAGCAGTCGCGTTCACCGAGGTGGATCGCGCCGCCGCGGCCGTCGCCGAGGATCTGGATTTCGATGTGGCGCGGCTTCTGTAGGTATTTTTCCAGGTAAACGGACGCATCGCCGAAGGCTGATTTCGCCTCGTTCGCGGCCGTCGATAGCGCCAGCACAAGGTCTGCCTCGCTGTGCGCGACCTTCATGCCGCGGCCGCCGCCGCCGGCGGCAGCCTTCACGAGCACGGGGAAGCCGATCTCCTTCGCGATCGCCATCGCGTCGTCGTTGGGACCGACCGCGCCGTCGGAGCCGGGCACCACGGGGATGCCGAGCCGCTTGGCGGTCTTCTTGGCCTCGATCTTGTCGCCCATCAGGCGGATGTGCTCGGCCTTCGGGCCGATGAAATGCAGATTGTGCTCGGAGAGGATTTCCGCAAAGCGCGCATTTTCCGACAGGAAGCCATAGCCCGGATGCACGGCGTCCGCACCGGTGATTTCGCAGGCCGCGAGCAGCGCGGGAACGTTGAGATAGCTGTCCTTCGACTGCGGCGGTCCGATGCAGACGCTCTCGTCGGAGAGGCGGACATGCATCGCGTCGGCGTCGGCGGTGGAGTGCACGGCGACGGTCGCGATCCCCAGCTCCTTGCAGGCCCGCAGGATACGAAGGGCGATCTCGCCGCGATTGGCTATGAGGATCTTGTCGAACATTGTGCCTCAGGGGGCGAATGGGGACTAGCGAATGGCGAATAGGGAAGAGTAACTACTCGCTACTCACCATTCGCCACTCCCTCACTCAATGATCACCAGCGGCTCGCCGAACTCGACCGGCTGGCCGTCCTCGACCAGGATCTGCGTCACCGTTCCGGCGCGCGGCGAAGGGATCTGGTTCATGGTCTTCATCGCCTCGATGATGAGGAGCGTCTGACCGACCGATACCTTGGAGCCGACCTCGATGAAAGGCTTTGCGCCCGGCTCCGGCGCCCAATAGGCGGTGCCGACCATCGGCGAGGTGACGGCGCCGGGATGTTTGGAGAGATCCGCCGGCGCAGCAGTCGCAGCCGCCGTGGCAACTGCCGCGACAGGGGCCGCGATGACCGACGTCGGCACGGCCGCGGCGACGCTGACGTTGCGCGCAACGCGCAGGCGAAGCCCTGCGCGTTCGATCTCGATCTCGGTGAGGCTCGTCTCGTCGAGCAGGGTCGCGAGCTCGCGGATGAGCGCGGAATCCTCGCTGGAAAACTTTGCGGCTGCTTTATCGTCTGGCTGGCGCGCCATGATCTTGATTCCGAACCTTCTGTTTGAAAAGGGGCGTCAGGCTTTGGGCTTGATGCCAAGCTTGGCGGCAAGGCCCTGGATCGCGAGGCGGTAGCCCTCGATGCCGAAGCCGCACAACGACGCGAACGCGGCGCGGGCGGTGTAGGAATGGTGACGGAAACTCTCGCGGGCGTGGATGTTGGTGACGTGCACCTCGACGGTCGGGATCTGCACCGCGAGCAGGGCATCGTGCAGCGCGATCGAGGTGTGCGAATAGCCGCCGGCATTGATGATGATGCCGGCCATCTTGCGCCCGTGTGCCTCGTGAATGAAGTCGATCAATTCGCCTTCGCGGTTGGACTGGCGGCAGTCGGCCTTGAGGCCGAACTTCGCCGCGGTCTCCCGGCAGAGCGCCTCGACGTCGGCGAGCGTTGCGTGCCCGTATTTCTCCGGTTCGCGCGTCCCCAGCATGTTGAGGTTCGGCCCGTTGAGGACGAGGATCGTGTCGGTCGCAGGTTCAGCCATTCAAATCCCGGCAGGTGCTTTGGCGGAGGTGGCGGGGTTATAGGTAACAAAGAGCGTCAGGGGAAGCCTTGAAGGACCTTCCGTGGGGCCTGAGATAGCTCATCCGGACTGCAAAAAGCTGTGCGGAAGCTACGGAAATTGCTTGTTAACCAGCCCAAAGCATGGCTGCCGGCCCATGGCAAAAAGGGCGGGCATTGCTGCCCGCCCTTTGGGGTAGTCGATCTGCCGGCCCTCAGGCGTTGAGAACCGCCACGATCTCGTAGGTGGCAGGATCGATGATCACGATCTCGTCGCGTACCAGGATGTACCTGTAGCTCCGCCACTCCGGATAGATCGTCACGACCCGGGACGGCAGGGCGTGCAGCTCGATGCCCTCACGCGGAATCCGCGTGCCGACCGAAACCGAGAAGTTCACGTTGCTGACCGGAGCAACCTTCTCCTCGCGGATGACGGAGGTGATCTGCGTGCGCTGCTCGGTCGAGAGCTTGGCGCCAGCGCCGGCCTGGCCGGTGGTCTGGGTCGACGTCGAGGAGCCAGCCTGGCCCTGCACGTTTGTGCCGGTCTGACCCTGGCGGTTCTCGCCGGTGGCCGTGCCGGACTTGGTTTGAGTCTCGGAGCTCATGCCCTTCGACTTGTCCTGCTGACCCTGGGCGCGTTCATCGGTGCGTTGGCCCTTCGTGGCACCCGACTTCTCCTCAGCTGTCGGATTCTTGTGCATCGTGCCCGAGGACTTCTCGTCCTTCATTGCACCGGACTTCTCCTCCTTCATCGCACCCGAGGATTTCTCCTCGGCGCCGGACTTGGCCTGTCCGACGGTGCCCTTTTCCTTGCCTTCCTTGCCCGTAGACTCCTTGTGCATGGCACCGGATTGCTCGTGCTTCATGGTGCCCGAGGACTTCTCTTCCGTTCCGCCGGCCTGACCGACAGTGCCCTTTTCCTTGCCCATGGATTCCTTGCCCATGGATTCCTTGCCAGCGGCACTTCCATGCTCAGCTGCGCCGCCCGATTGCGAATGCTGCATCTGCTGTGTGCCGCCAGACTCCTTGGTCCCAGTTCCCTGCGCATTCGCGAGACCAGTGCCCGCGACGAGTGCCAGCGCGGCAACCGAGATCATAAAGCGATTAGTCATTGAACCTCTCCTCACGTGTTTCGTGCGTCATTGCCCGCGCCGACAACGAAAGGAGAAATGAGATGTTCCGAAACTTCAGAGGTTCCGCGGCTTTTGTTTGTTGAATGCGCGATGAATGGTCGCGCCACGATCCTGACAACAAAAAAGGCCGGCAAAAGCCGGCCCTTTGCATGTTCGGATAATCGAAAGTGGGAACTAGCAGGTCGCCTTGCCGCAGCGTGCGGCGCCGATCTTTTCCTTCAGGCCGTCGAGGCCGATGGCGCCGACCACGATCTGCTTGCCGATCACGTAGCTCGGCGTGCCGTTCATGCCCATCGCTTCGGCGAGCTTGAAGTTCTCCTCGATCGTGGCACGCACTTCCGGATTGGCCATATCCTTCTCGATCTTCGCAACGTCGAGGCCGGCTTCCTTGGCGGCGGCAAGCGCGTGCGCCTTGTCGGCCTGGCCGCGACCACCGAGCAGCTTCTGGTGGAAGTCGAGATACTTCTTGCCGGTGGGATCCTGCATGCGGACGGCGACCGCAACCTGGGCCGCCTCGACCGAGCCCTGGCTCAGCACCGGAAACTCCTTCAGCACGACCTTCAGCTTGGGGTCGTTTTTCATGAGGTCGAGCATGTCGGCCATCGCGCGCTTGCAGTAGCCGCAATTGTAGTCGAAGAACTCGACGAAGGTGACGTCGCCGTCCTTGTTGCCGAGCACGACCTGGCGCGGCGAGTTGAAGATCGCATCCGAATTCTGCGCGATGCTTGCTTCGTGCTTCTGTGCTTCGGCGGCCGCCTGACGTTTGCTGAGCTCGGCCATCGCATCCTCGAGCACCTCGGGATGGCTGACGAGATAGTTCTTGATGATCGCCTCGATGTCGGAGCGCTGGGAGTCGGTGAAGCTGTCGGCCGTGGCCGGCCCGGTTGCGCCGAACACGGCGAACGCAAACAGGGCGGGTACGATCAGGCGCAGCGAAGGCATTGGCAGATCCTCTGGTCGAAAGCAGGTTTCGGAAAACATCCCGGCCGATCTAACGTGGCCATGCCGTGACGTCGTGGTGTCGGTTTCGTTCTAATCGTCTAATTGTTGCGCGGCGGTTTTGACGCCACGATGTCATCGGCCTTGACCCACCCGGGCGTGCCGATGGCGAAACGGGTTTTAGCGCGCGTCGCAAGCTCGCGTGCGGTCTTGTTGTCGCCGCGTAGGTAGGCTGCCTGCGCCGACGCCAAGTCGGCCTCCGCATAGTCTCCCTTGCGGCCATAGGCGATCGCGAGCTGCATGTAGCCGAGCGGCGCCTCCGGCTCCCGCGCCACCGCGGCACGAAGAATCCGGATCGCTTCGTCGGTGTAGGACTTATTATCAGTTCCGACCAGAGCCTGCCCAAGTAACATCTCGATGAGCGGGGCATTGCCAGAGAGCTGCACCGCCTTGTGCAGGGCAGGGATCGCTTCCGCCGGCTTGCCGCTCTCGAGCAGCGCCTGGCCGCGCACCTCGTAGAAATACGGGTTGTTCGGCTGCACCTGGATCAGTGCGTCGATCTGGGCCAGCGCGCTGCGTAGGTCGCCGTGCAGATAGGTGCTGATGGCCCGGGCATAGCGGGCGGGCAAACTGTCATTGGACAGCGGATAGCGGCGATAGACGGTCTCGGGCCGCTCCATGAAGGCGGAGACCTTGGCGCGAACCATGTCATGGCGCGCCTGGAGTGCGGGATCGTCCTTCTTGTCCCAATAGGGGCTCAAGCGCGCATACTGGGCCAACGCCTCGACGCGCTCGGCCGGCATCGGATGCGACTGCAGATAGGGATCGGCGCCGCGCGCGGCGAACAGGCTCTCGCTGGTGAAGCGCTTGAAGGTCTCGTACATGCCCTTTGGCGACTGCTGGGTCGCGGTCAGGAACTTCACGCCGGCGCGGTCGGCGTTCTCCTCCTGCTGGCGCTGATAGGACAACAGCGAGCGGCGGATCATCTCCTGCGGCCCGGCGACGGCGGCCGCACCGGCGTTGGCAAGACCACTGTTGGCGTTGCCGCTCCTCGCGCCGGCGACCATGGCGCCAGCGCCGAGCAGCATGGCGATGATCATCTGGGTCTGGGCGTTGGCGAGCTCCAGGCGCAGCTTGGCGAGGTGGCCGCCGGCCAGATGCCCGGTCTCGTGCGCGAGTACCCCGATCAGCTGATTCGGCGTTTCCGACTGCATGATCGCGCCGTAATTGACGAAGATGCGGCGGCCATCGGCGACGAACGCGTTGAACGATGCGTCGTTGAGGATCACCATCTGGATATTCTGCTTCTCCAGACCGGCGGCGCGCAGGATGGGCCTCGTATATTCGCGCAGCAGTTGTTCGGTCTCGGTGTCGCGCAGCACCGGCGGGCCCTTGGGTCCCTCCTGCGCGCTGGTCGCCGGGAGCGACGACAGCATCATGGCCGCCGCGGTCACGATGGCGGTGACAGCGGAGGCCTTCTTGCGCAAAGCGAGCTGGAGCAGCATCGATCGGTCTTGAAATGCAGTTTCGTGATTGGTCTTGGTGATTGGCGTCGGACCGGATACGGGATATGCCCCTAATGAGCCGCACAATGCGGCCAGTCTGGGGCGCCGGGGCGCCCCGTTCCGGCCCCCTGGGGTTCCGGACCGGAAGCGAATAGCAGATATTGATGCGCGATGCGATATTGAGGAACCGGCTGGAGCCCTGGCTGACGCCATCCCGCCGCAGTGACGTTCCCCCCTTCATGGTGATGGACGTGATGGCGGCGGCCGCGCGAATCGAGGCGGCCGGCGGTCACGTCATCCACATGGAGGTCGGACAGCCTGCCGCGCCGGCCCCGAAGACCGCGATCGCGGCCGCCCACCGGGCGCTGGACACTGCGCGGATCGATTATACCTCCGCGCTCGGTATCCCGTCGTTGCGTGAACGCATCGCGCGCCATTATCTGGATGCCTATGGCTGCGCGGTGAGCCCCGAGCGGATCGTCGTCACCACGGGATCTTCCGGCGGCTTCATCCTGGGCTTCCTTGCCCTGTTCGAGCCAGGTGACCGCGTCGCGGTGACGGTGCCCGGTTATCCGCCATACCGTCATATCCTGACCGCGCTCGGCTGCGAGCCGGTGCCGATCGAGACCACCAGCGAGACCCGCCATGCCCTGACCGGCGAGGCGCTGCTGGCTGAGCATCGCAAGGCGCCGCTCAAGGGCGTGCTGGTCGCAAGCCCCGCCAACCCCACCGGGACCATGATGTCCAGGGAGGCGCTGTCCAGCCTGATCGAGGCCGCGGAGGGGGCCGGCATACGCTTCATCTCGGACGAGATCTATCACGGCCTCGACTACGCATTCCCGGCCGTCACCGCGGCGGCGCTGTCGGACCATGCGCTCATCATCAATTCATTCTCGAAATATTTTTGCATGACCGGCTGGCGAGTCGGCTGGATGGTGGTGCCGGACGTCTTGGTGCGGCCGGTCGAGCGGCTCCAGCAGAACCTCTCGATCTCGGTGCCGTCGCTCTCGCAGATTGCGGCTGAAGCAGCATTCGACGGCGCTGCCGAGATGGAGGAGATCAAGCACGGCTATCAGGAGAACCGCCGCATCCTGATCGAGGGGCTGCCCAAGGCGGGCCTGAGCAAGTTCCTGCCCGCTGACGGCGCATTCTACCTCTATGCCGACGTCTCGGATTTCACCTCCGACAGCTTTGAGTTTGCCAAGCAGATGCTGGAGCAGGCCCATGTCGCGGCCACGCCCGGCATCGATTTCGATCCCGTGCACGGCCACTCATTCATCCGCTTCTCCTATGCACGATCGGCGGACGAGATGCGGGAAGCGGTTGACCGGATCGCTCACTGGCTTAAATAGCCCGCCAGTTTTCTAAAGAGCCTTCCGGAGTCCAACTTGTCTGACAGATCGCCAGCTGCCGCCCCGCATTTTCCTCTCGCCGCCATCGTGTGGCCGATCCAAAGCGGCGAAGCCGCGGGCGCGCTGCGCACGGTCGTGCTGGTCGCGATTGGAACGGCTTTGATGGCGCTGTCAGCCAAGGTCAGCCTGCCGCTGCCCTATGTACCCATGACGTTGCAGACGCTGGTCGTGCTGATGATCGGCGCCGCTTATGGCTGGCGCCTCGGTAGTGCCACCATGATCGCGTATCTGGCGGAAGGCGCGATGGGCCTGCCGGTGTTCGCAGGCCCGGTCGGCGGCCTCGCTCCACTTGTCGGCCCTACGGCCGGATATCTGCTCGGCTTCGTCGTGGCGGCCTTCGTCACAGGCTTTCTCGCTGAGCGTGGCTGGGATCGCAGCATGCTCCGGCTGTTCGCGGCCATGGCCATCGGCCACGTCGCGATTTTGGCGATGGGATTTGCCTGGCTTGCTTTCGGCCTCGGGCTGGGCGCCGCCAAGGCCTGGCAGGTCGGCATCGTGCCGTTCATCGCGGCGTCGCTGATCAAGAACGCCCTCGGGGCGACGCTGATGCCGGCTCTTCGCCGGGGCGTCGATCGCCGCCAATAGGCGGCCAACGGCCGGGCCGTTCCATTTGACTCGGCCCACCAAGTTGATCTTGGCTAGAACCAAGAGAGTTTAAGGGGAGGGAGCAGATGGCGACGACAACGTTGGCGGCGGCCGCGCCGAAGGCGGCCGCCAAACCGTGGTATAGAGTTCTCTACGTCCAGGTGCTGATCGCTATCGTGCTCGGCGCCATCGTCGGCTGGCTGTGGCCCTCGGTCGCGACCAACGACTGGATCAAGGCGATGGGCGACGGCTTCATCAAGCTGATCAAGATGGTGATCGCCCCGATCATCTTCTGCACCGTCGTCTCCGGCATCGCGCACATCCAGGATGCCAAGAAGGTCGGCCGCATCGGCGTCAAGGCGCTGGTCTATTTCGAGATCGTGTCGACCTTCGCGCTGATGATCGGTCTTGCCGTCGGCAACCTGGTTCGTCCCGGCGCGGGCTTTGGCAATGCCGCAGCCAACGCGCAAGCCGTCGCCACTTACGCCAAGCAGGCGGAAGCGCAGAAGTCCGTCGACTTCATCCTGCACATCATCCCTGACACCGTGGTCGGCGCCTTCGCACAAGGCGAGATCCTCCAGGTGCTGCTGTTCTCGGTGCTGTTCGGCTTCGCCATCATGGGCCTCGGCGAGCGCGGCCACGTGATCCGCAGCTTCATCGACGATGCCGCCCATGCCGTGTTCGGCGTCATCTCGATCGTGATGCGCGCGGCGCCGATCGGCGCATTCGGCGCGATGGCCTATACCATCGGCAAGTTCGGCACCGGCGCGATCCTCAACCTGATCGGGCTGATCGCGACCTTCTACGTCACCGCTGCGCTGTTCGTGCTTATCGTCCTCGGCACCATCGCACGGCTCGCAGGCTTCTCGATCTTCCGCTTCCTCGCCTACATCAAGGATGAGCTGCTGATCGTGCTCGGCACTTCGTCCTCGGAAAGCGCGCTGCCGTCGTTGATGGAGAAGCTGGAACGGCTCGGTTGCTCCAAGTCGGTCGTCGGTCTCGTGGTGCCCACCGGCTACTCGTTCAACCTCGACGGCACCAACATCTACATGACCCTGGCGACCCTGTTCATCGCGCAGGCGCTCGGCTTCGATCTCACCTTGGGCCAGCAGCTCACCATCCTGGTCGTCGCCATGCTGACCTCGAAAGGTGCCTCCGGCATCACCGGTGCCGGCTTCATCACGCTCGCTGCGACGCTGGCGGTGGTCGATCCGCGGCTCGTGCCGGGCATGGCGATCGTGCTCGGTATCGACAAGTTCATGAGCGAATGCCGCGCGCTGACCAATCTTTGTGGCAACGGCGTCGCCTGCGTGATCGTCGCCTGGTGGGAGGGCGAGCTGGACCGCGACAAGCTCAACGCGCGGCTGAGCCAGCAGATCGATCCGACCGACATGGAGACGGCGCTCACGACTGACTGATCTGCCAGCCGGCACATCGCGCCGTTGCGCCTTGAAATAGTAGGGCTGGTCGAGATCCTCGATCAGCCCTGGCTGTTTAGGGGCCCAACCGAGCAGGGCGCGGGTGGATGCCGAGCCTAGGGCGATGCGCTTGACGTGAAGGGCGAGCGGGATGGGGCGGTGGTGGGGTTCAGCGCGCGCTTCTGCGGCGGCCGCGCGATGCAGGCCTTCACAACAAGCTTGGCGCGGCGCTGGCTGAGCTGTCGCGCTTCAAGGAGGCGGAAGCGGCCTATCGGCGCCATCGAGATCGATCGTCGCTCAGAACGAGCGGGTCCATGACGCTCAAGGCTTCCTCCCAAAAAGAAAGCCTTGAATCATGTTCCATCCGATTTGAGAATCCCAAGAGTCCACACGACCTAGGGCATTGAACGGATCATCGTTCCAACTTCGATTGATCGACGAATATTCGAACGCGGCCAACATCCTCGACTTCACGATAGTGACCGAGCTCCATCTGGAGTTCGGGATCTCTATTAGCCCAAGCCAACCAGTCGAACTGAAACGAACTAAGCAGGTAAGTATCCACGAGAATGACATCCGGGCGATCGTTTCGCAGGCTCGCCAACAAATGGCGCCGCTCGAGTTGTATGACGCTGTCCGACTTTGCTTGCTCGGGTTGAGTTGGTTGTGAGCTGTTCTGGCGCACGATTGCACCGGCAGTTAAGAGTTGCGGCGCGCAAGAATGGCCGACCCAAGTTCCGTCGATTTGACGGACGAGCGGATGCCCCAGACCGACGTGATCGGTAAGCGTGAGCAGCCGCGGATGCTTCACAAGTGCCTGGATGCGCCCCTTCAGTGGCGGAAACCCCGGGGCCGGTGAGGACAGATAGAGCCCGATAATCCAAATGGTAGCGAGGCCGCCAATCATGACTGGCGCTCGCAATGGCCTTCGAATGTGCAGCAACGGCGCGGCAATCGCAAACATACACAGCGCGAAAGCCATGTATGGCCACCCCTTGCCTTGGAGCAGGAAGCTCGCGGCTCCGCCAATCGAGGCGGCCAACCACGGCATTGCGTCGCTCCCCATTTTGAGCTCTTGAGGAGCCAACAGGCGCAGGAACGCAATAGAGACGCTTATCACCGCGATTGGAACAAGAACCAGGCCGCCAAACTCCCTCCTGATCGGCAGATAGGCGTCGGCGACCATCGGCGCATATGTAAAGAGATAGTCGGGGAAGACAGCAACGAGGACCACGCCATAGCCGATTGCGATAACCGCGGCTGTGCATCCTTCAGAGGTAAACAAAGCTCTGAAGGAACGTTGGTGAACGATGCCAAGGATGAGCGGAAGGCCTGCCACCAGAGCAAAGAAGGGCTTGATGCTCATGGCCAACCCCGCCCCCACGCCCGCGAGGATCGCGACCGGTCCGGGCTCGAAGCCGCGCCAACGCAGCCCAGTGATGGCTACAAATGGGGTCAGTGCAATTGTGGCCATGTGTTCACGCTGGCCGAATACCGTGCCAGGAAGAATTGCAAGCAAAAGCGCGAGCGACCACGTTGAAATGGTTCTCTCTCTGGCTCCCAGCTTTGCCGCTTGAGCCGCTCGATCGATTAAAAAAAGCGCGCCCGCGATCTCGATGATCACCATCATGATCACGATGATTTCAGGTGCAATGCCGGTCATCCGTGCCACCTTCACTGCCGGCATGTACATGTAAATTGAAAGGGGCGAATTCACCTCGAAGAGGTCGATTCCAATCTTTCCGCCATCCAGGATCTTTTCGTTTTCAGTGAGCAGGCAGCCCAGATCAGGGTCGAGAACGATCGGTATTTGAATGAACGAGGCCGCCAGGAGGATCGCACCCACGATGAACCATCGTTGAGCCATGCTGAAGTCATTTCCCCGTTGCTTTTCGGGATCAGCCAGGGAGAGCTTCCCAGCTCTGCGCGTCAACGGTCGGAGCATGAATCTTTCGCATCCAACCCCCCTCGTTGCGTCAGCACGATGAACTTGGTGGGTACAGGGTCATTCGTTGCCCTCGGCCCGAACCAGGGGCTTCTGCGCGCCCTGAACGCTCTGGCTAAGCGACGCCAGCGCGCTCATCAGCTGGTCGGAAACGGGCGCGAGACCCTTAGTACCTTCGAAGCCGGCGGAGACACGCTCATTCGCGGATTTCTCGAACGGTTCGAAGCCTTCATAGATGCGCGTTCCTGCTCTTAGAGTGGCGCCGGCGGCAATTGGCCCCAGCATGAGGATTGCTGCTCCGACGATGCCGATTTTGCTGTTGTGAGGGATCGGCGGCAGTTGCGCGCGTTGATCGTTGGTCATTGTCTTGCCTCACAGCGTTCAATGCCTGCATGATGCCGATGGTTGGGAACGCGCGGTAGATCGGGCGCCGACCATTAAGAGGTACCCAAGCGGAGGCTCGCTCTTGTCGAGTTGCCCGCCGCGTTGCTTCCCGGGCGAGATGATCTCGTCAGACCGGATTTTGACGCTCAGGGCAGATACAGAGCGGCTTGGCGAACTAGAAGCGCTCCGGCCGGTACGGCGCGGGATCGATCGACGGCGTCTCGCCGCTCATCATTTCCGCGAGCAGACGTCCGGTCGCGGGTCCCAGCGTAAAACCCTGATGACCGTGGCCGAAATTCATCCAGAGCCCGCGATGGCGCGGCGCTCGCCCAAGCACCGGCAGCATGTCTGGCGTGCAGGGCCGGGTGCCGAACCACGGCTCGGGTTCGACGCGCGCGCCGAGATCGAGCAGCTCGCGTGCGGACGCTTCTGCGCTTCCGAGTTGCACAGGCGTGGCCGGCGCATCCGGGCCGGTCAGCTCTGCACCGGTTGTGATACGTATTCCCTTGGCCATCGGCCCCATGGCGTAGCCGCGTGCGGCATCGACCAGGGGAAGGTCGAGCGAAGCGCCGCCGCTATAGTGCATATGGTAGCCGCGCTTGCGCACCAGCGGAATGCGGTAACCGAATTTCTGCAACAGATTGGGCGACCACGGCCCGAGCGTGACGACGACATCGGCTGCATCGATCGCTCCGTCGTCGGTTTGCACGGACCAGCCGGAGGACGTCTGCTGCAACGTCTGCGCATCGCCGAGAAGGATATGGCCGCCGAGACGCTGGAACAGGTCGGCATAGCTGGCGACCAGCGCGCCGGGATCCGACACGGTCCATGTATCGAGCCAGTGAATCGCGCCGGGAAGATCGTCGCGCAGCAACGGCTCGGCTTTCGCCAACTCGCTGCCCGAGAGCACGCGGAAGTTCACGCCGAAGTCGCGCCGGTTTTCCTCTGCGGTCTTGATCGCGAGCTCGAACTCGGCGGGGTCGCGATGCAGCAGCCGATAGCCGGCGCGGCGGATGAGATTGTCGGCGTGAGCCGCGCGGATGAGGATATCGTGCTCTGAGGTCGCATAGGCAATCAGGCGCGCCCATGCCTCGCTTGCCTCGCGATGCCGCTTCGGCGCCGAATGCCACCAATAGCGGAGCAGCGGCTCGACGTGGCGGTGGAGGGATGCGAGGCTATAGCGGACGTCGTTGGTGCGGCCGGCCGCGATCTTCAGCAATGTGGCAAAGTCGCGCGGCATCGGATAAGGCCGCACAGCCTCCGCCTGGATCATTCCGGCATTGCCGTAGCTGGTCTCCCGGCCCGGCTCCGTGCGATCGACGAGCGTGATCGACCAGCCGCGCCGCTGCAGATGCAGCGCGGCGCTGACACCGATCATGCCGCCGCCGAGGACGATCGCGCTTTGCATCGACAAAAACTCCTGTCAGGCCGGGCGCGGCGCGAGCTTGGGCTGCGCCGTGTTGATGGTCGCGGCGACGACGACCGACATCGCGGTCATTGCTACCAGGAAGCCGAAGGCCGCATCGAACGATCCGGTTCCAGTCACGATGAAGCCCATCGCCGCCGGTGCGACGAAGCCCGCGCTCTGGCCGCCGAGATTGACCATGCCCACGCCCGATCCGATCTGGTCGTCGCGAAGCAGCTTTGTCGGAAGCGCGACCACCGAGGCCAGCACGAAGGATTTGAAGAAATAGACCAGCGACTGATAGGTGATCAGCACCGCGATTGTCTCGGCCCTGTACATGGCGTAGAGGAAGATGCCGGTCAACGCGGAGCTGCCGATCAGAAGATACTTTTCGCGCTCGGCGAAGAACGTCGTCATGACCCAGCCGCCGATCGCGGTCGCGATCGTTGCCATCACGAACGGGATCGGCGCCACCACGCCGACGGTCTTGAGGTCGAGCCCGCGCTGCTGGAGCAGATAGAGCGGCATCCAGGAATCCAGCCCCTTGTTGACGCAGCTGAGGCCGAACCACACCACCATCAACTGCCAGAGCAGCGGGTTCTTCATCAGCTCGCGCATCGGCGCGCGGTCCGCAGGCTTCGCCGTCGCCGCTCTTGCCTGAGCCTCGCCCATGCGCCCCAGATGCGGGACGAACAGGAAATAGACCGCCGCGAACACGAGGCCGGCGATGCCGATCGTGTTGAAGGCGTGGCGCCAGCCGAGCCAGAGGATCAGCGGCGCCATGATCAGCGGCGCGAGCATGCTGCCGGCATAGTTCGACGACAGCAGCAGCGCCGACATTTTTGGCCGGCTGTCCTTCTTGAACAGTTCGGCGATGGCGCGGATGCTCGCCGGCGGAAAGCCGCCCTCGGCGATGCCGAAGATGAAGCGGATCGCGATCAGCGACGTCAGCGACCAGGCCAGGCTCGTGAAGGCCGTGAACAGCGACCACATCACGATCGTGACGATCACCACATATTTCGAGCCGAAGCGGTCGGAGAGCCATCCGCCCGGCACCTGCATGGCGGCATAGCCCAGGAAGAACGCGCTGATGACGATGCCGAGATCGGCGGCCTGGAGGTTGAAGTCCTTGCCGATCTGCGCCAGCGCCAGCGAGATCGCGGCACGGTCGACGTAGGAGATGCAGTAGGCGATGTAGAGCAGGACGAACGCGACGACCCCGGTTTTCCGCTGCGACAATTCAGGCATGCTCATCTCCGTTTCGCCGGCGATCCCGTGGCGCTGCTAACTCTGCTGTGGGGTCATTCCCAGGTGAGGAAGCCTGGCGCGGCCGAGAGAGGCGGCGCCGCGGCGAGCCGTGCCAGATCGGGGATCGGGCGGCAAAGCTGCGGATTGCTGACAAATTCGGCCTCGATGCTCGCGGCGACCGAGAGCACGATAACGTCGCCGCCGCGTGGTCCCACGATCTGAAGACCGAACGGCAGGCCGGCCTCATCGACGCCGAGCGGCAGGCTGAGCGCGGGATGACCTGGAAGTGTCACGGCATAGGCGAGCGCGAGCCAGTGGAAGTACGATTTGGTCGGCGCGCCGTCGATCTCCGCCGGATAGAGCTCCGACCAGGGTCGCGGGCTCAGCGTGATGGTCGGGCTGATCAGCACGTCGCAACTTTCGAAGAAGCTTTGATAGGCGCGATAGATCCGCGTCTGCGCGGTCGCCGCGCGCGCGTAGTCTTCGAGCGTATAGCTCAGTCCTTCCTGGACGTTGGCCCGCACATTGGGGCCGAGCATCTCCGGACGCTCTTTGTAGTTCTTGCCGTGCACGGCGAGGAACATGCCTGCGCGAAGCACGGCGAAGGCATCGTCGGCGCCGGAGCAATCGGGCGTTGCCTCGCGGCATTCGGCGAACAGCGGCGCAAGCTTGCCCACGCGGCGGCGGAATACGCGGCGGATCGCCTGCTCGGTCGGGGCAAAGCCAAAATCCTCGGTGAAGGCGACGCGCAGCTTGCCGAGCTCGGCAGGACGCGGTGCGGCCCAGCGTTCGGCGCGTCCGCGCAATTGCTCGCCCGGCAGGGTGTAGGCGAGCGGATCGCGCGCATCGTCGCTCGCCATCACCGACAGCATCAGTGCGGTGTCGGCGACGTTGCGCGCCATCGGTCCGTCGGTCGACAGGTTGGACCAGCCGAAGGCGCGCTTTTCGCTCGCCACGAGGCCGTAGGAGGGACGCATGCCGACGATGCCGGCAAAGCCGGCCGGATTGCGCAAGGAGCCGCCGGTGTCTGAGCCGGAGGCGAGCGGAGCCATTCCGCAGGCAAGCGCCACCGCCGAGCCGCCGGAGGAGCCGGCCGCCGAGCGCATGGGATCGAAGGGATTGCCGGTCGCGCCGAACACGGGGTTGCGGGTGTTGCCGCCCGCCGCCCATTCCGGTGTGTTGGTCTTGCCGAAAATGATCGCACCGGCCGCGCGCAGCCGCGCAACGGAAGCCTGGTCAGCCGACGGCACATGATCCCTGAGCAAAGGGCTGCCATAGGTCGTGCGCAGCCCGGCGGTATCCTGGGTGTCCTTGATGAGAACGGGGAGGCCATGCAGGGCGCCACGTTCCTCGCCGCGCAGGATGGCGGCCTCCGCTTCCTTGGCCGCGGTGCGTGCGCCGCGCTCATCCAGCGTCACGACGGCGTTCACGGCAGGATTGGTTGCGGCGATCCGCGAGAGGCAGGCGTCGAGCAGCTCGACAGGCGAGATCGCCCGCGCAGCCAGCAGGCGGCGCAGCTCAACGGCACTGGAATCGCAAAGTCCGGACAATGCCAATCCCTTTCAAATTATGAAAACGGTTTAGCATATCGGAAAATGCAGTCGGCGCACCAATATTCATCAAAAGGGCCGGTTCCGTGCATAAATCCTAGCCGGATTGCCTCGGAGGCGGCCCGACAATGGCGATTTGGGGCCTTCTAGGCCGAAAAGATTAGATGGATAGGCCAATATTTTTTCCGCTGCCGTGATAGGATTGCTGCATGAGCGAGATCGCGACGCCTGAAGGTGCCAATTCCCAGCTTGGCCAATGCCTCAAGGCCGCCCGTCAGGCGCGCGGCCTGACGCTCAAGCAGGTGGCGGAGCGGACGGGCATGGCGCTCTCGACCCTGTCCAAGGTCGAGAACGGCCTGATGTCGCTGACCTACGACAAGCTGTTGCAGCTCACCGCGGGCCTGAAGATGGAGATCGCCGAGCTGTTCAATCCGGCGACCGCGATGCGCCCCGAGCAGGGCCGGCCGGTCACGGCGCGGCGAAGCATCAGCCGCGCCGGGCAAGGGCAGGTGATCACCACGAAATTCTACACCTACAACTATCAATGCACCGACCTGATCGGCAAACGCATGGTGCCGATCATGGCCGAAGTCCGTGCGCGCTCGCTGGAGGAGTTCGGCCCGCTGCTGCGCCACGCAGGTGAAGAGTATTTTCTGGTGACGAGCGGACGCGTCGCCGTCCACACCGAGTTCTACGCGCCGGAGATTCTGGGCGAGGGCGACGGCATTTATCTCGACAGCACCATGGGCCACGCCTACCTCAACGCCGGCGATGCGCCTGCCGCCAAGGCCGTCTGTCTCTGCACCAGCGAAGCGCCCGACCTTTACGACCAGCTCCGGCAGATTGCATCCCGCGACGTGCCGCCGCTCGACGACGCACTGCCGCCGCTGTAGCCACCGCTGATCCAAACGCAAAACGCCCGGCTTGGCCGGGCGTTTTGTCTGTTGGTGTTCGACCTATTGACCACCGCCGAAGCGGCGTGACCACCAGCCGGCGCGACGCGGCTGCGGCGCCGGTGTTTCGACTGCGGCCTCTGGTGCGGGCTCGGCCGCGGGAGCTGGCGGCGTAACCTCGCTGGGCGCTTGCGCGACCTCGGCAGCAGGCTCGGGCTGGCTGCTGAGGAAGCTCACCTTTTCACGCACGGTCGAACGACGCCGCGCGGACTTGTCGCTGTCCGACGCGGACCCATCAGCGGCGGCCGCCTCGGATTGAGCCGGGGCAGGTGTTGCGTCGGCCGGTTCTTCAGGCTGAGGCGCAGCGGGTTGAACGGTCGCTTCGGTCTGCGCGATCGACGGTGTCTCCGGCGTCAAGCCGTCGAAATCGGCGACCGCCTCCGTCGCCTCAGGCGGTGGATTGGCGCTCAGCTCGTCGCTGATCGAACCGGCAAGTCCTTCCTCGACACCGCCACGCCGGCGGCGTCCGCCGCGACGTCCACGCCGGCGACGGCGCTCGCCGCCACCCTGCTCACTGCGGGCCTGGTCGATCTGCTCCTCGGTCTCTTCGCCTTCCTGCTCCGCGTCGGCTTCCTCGTCGGACTCGCCTGTAGCCATGGCCGGCTCGGGAACGGTCGGCGCGGTGTCCTCGCGAAGCTCGCCTTCGCGCTGGCCGCCGCGGCCGCGACGACGCCGACGACGCCGACGGCGCTGGCCGTCCTGCTCGGGTACCGCGTCGCCTGCGGCCTGTTCTTCGCCGAGACCCTCGGTCTCGTCCGTCTCGACCTCGGATTCGGTCTCGAGATCGAAACCGTCCTCGTCGTCATAGGCCTCTTCAGCGGCGGGCGGCGGACTTGCCGCGGCCTGCGCCGCGAGCAGCGCCTTGGCGGCTTCCAGCGTATGCACCTGCTCGCCGCGGTCGATGACAAAGGCCTGCGGGCCGCTGACGCTGGGATCAGCGATGATCGACAGCGTGACCTTGAAGCCGTTCTCGAGGTCGCGCAGATGGCCGCGCTTGTGGTTCAGCACATAGAGCGCGACGTCGGTGCGGGTGCGGACCACCAGATTGTGGGTCGCGCCCTTCATCAAAATCTCTTCCAGCCCGCGCAGGAGCTGGAGCGCGACGGAGGAGACCGAGCGCACGTGGCCGGTGCCGCCGCAATGTGGGCAGGGATCGGTCGAGCTCTCGAGCACGCTGGCGCGGATGCGCTGGCGCGACATCTCCAGAAGGCCGAAATGCGAGATGCGGCCGACCTGGATGCGCGCGCGATCCTGCCGGAGGCAATCGGACAGCTTGCGCTCGACCGCGCGGTTGTTGCGCTTCTCGTCCATGTCGATGAAGTCGATGACGATCAGGCCGGCGAGATCGCGCAGCCGAAGCTGGCGCGCGACCTCTTCGGCCGCTTCCAGATTGGTCTTGAGTGCGGTGTCCTCGATATGGTGCTCGCGCGTCGAGCGGCCGGAGTTGACGTCGATCGAGACCAGCGCCTCGGTCTGATTGATGACGACATAGCCGCCGGAGCGCAATTGCACGGTCGGCGAGAACATCGCATCCAACTGGCTCTCAACGCCCATGCGCGAGAACAGCGGCTGGCCGTCGCGATACTGCCTCACCGCGCTGACATTGGCCGGCATCAGCATCTTCATGAAGTCGCGCGCTTCGCGGTAGCCGCTTTCGCCCGCAACCTGGATTTCGTCGATCTCCTTGTTGTAGAGGTCGCGCAGCGAGCGCTTGATCAGCGAGCCTTCCTCGTAGACGAGGGTTGGGGCCTGCGACTTCAGCGTCAGGTCGCGCACCGTCTCCCACATCCGGATGAGGTATTCGAAGTCGCGCTTGATCTCGGGCTTGGTGCGGGAGGCGCCGGCCGTGCGCAGGATGATGCCCATGCCCTCGGGCACGTCGAGATCCTGCACGACTTCCTTCAGGCGCGAACGATCCTGGGCGCTGGTGATCTTGCGGCTGATGCCGCCGCCGCGCGCCGTGTTCGGCATCAAGACGGCATAGCGGCCGGCGAGCGACAGATAGGTCGTCAGCGCCGCGCCCTTGTTGCCGCGCTCTTCCTTGACGACCTGCACCAGCATCACCTGCCGGCGCTTGATGACTTCCTGGATCTTGTACTGGCGGCGCGGGCGGAAAGTGCGCTCCGGCACTTCCTCCAGCACGTCGTCGCCGCCGACGGACTCGACGACTTCCTCTTCGGCCTCTTCACCGTCCTCGCCATCCTCGGCGTCGTCCTCGGTGGCAGCCCCAGGATGCGGCGCCTCGGCGCTCTCAGCGGCCGCGTACACGGCGTCGGCGGGTTCGATCGCGGCGGTCACGGCTTCCGCCAGCGCCTCGGCATGCGGTTCGGACGCCGGCGCTTCGGAAGCGGCAGCCTCCTCCGGCTCCGCTGCGACCTCGGTCGCGACGACGGGCTCGGCTCCGACGGCTGCAACGGGCGCGGGCGCCTCGTCGGCATGGTCGTGATCGTGGTCGTACTCGTGCTCGTGTTCGCCATCATCGTGATGATGGTGTTCATGATCATGGTCGTCATGGTGATCGCCGTGCCCATGCTCGTCACGATCGTGCTCGTGAGCCTCGAACGCGTCGTGATGCTCGGCTTCGGCGTGCAGCTGCTCGCCCTCGTGCGCGGTGCCCTCGGCGACCTCCGGCTGCATCTCGCCTTCGAGCGGCTGGGCGGCGGTATCGGCGCCAGCCTCGAGGCCCTCGACGATGTCGCTCTGCACGCGCTCGCCATGGCCGCGACGACGGGCGTTGCGGTGGCGCGAGCGGCGGCGGTTGTGGGAACGGTTTTCGTTCTCCTCCTCGGCCTCGCGATGAGCCTGCTCCTCGGCCTCGATCAGTGCCTGCCGATCGGCAACCGGAATCTGGTAGTAGTCAGGATGAATTTCGCTGAAGGCGAGGAAGCCGTGGCGGTTGCCGCCATATTCGACGAAGGCGGCCTGGAGGGACGGTTCGACCCGTGTGACCTTGGCGAGGTAGATATTGCCGCGCAGTTGCTTGCGTTGCGCGGTCTCGAAATCAAACTCTTCGACGCGATTGCCGCGGACCACGACGACCCGGGTCTCTTCCGGGTGGGTGGCATCGATCAACATCTTGTTGGGCATGTCTTAACTCTTGGCGGCGGCGGGCGCGATTCACCGTGGGCGCGATGAGCGCTGCCGGGTGACGCGACGGTCCACCTGATTCGGGGGTGAGGGGAAGGCCAAAACACCCGCGCTCGCGCCGCGCCGAACCGGAAGCCGAGGGGACAACGCGGCGCGCGGAAGTTTCGCTCCGCAATGTCGCGAATTGTCTCTCGGTTTTGGTCGGCACAGTCTGGCGCATCAAGCGTCGGCCCGTATGAAACATTGGGCGGCGAGCGCGCCGCCCCTTAATCAGTTGCTGCTGGCCAGGGTGTGGCGCGAAAGCGCTCGCCCCGGGGGAATACGGCCGGTCCTTAGGAAAAGGAGCCGGGTTACGGGCTATGCCGCCTGTCAAAGCCGTCCCTGGAAATTGGTGGTAACCTGGGACCGGCGCCACCGGAGCCTTGACCCGTCCAACCTCGCTGCCGCGCGCCGCGCTGGCCGTGAAGAAGGGGGGAAAACGCTGGAATCCTCAAACCTTGAGAGTTCCGGCGCTGCACCGGGAGGCTGAGAGCGACACAACCGGAAATATTGGCCGTCAGCAGTTCGTACATACGAGGAATGCGACCTTGGTGCAAGGGAGCGTCAGGGGCGTCGCGCGCCGGTCACACTTGGCGAGATTTGGTCATTGCGCCGTTAAGGACCGATTAACCCTGCGGTTCTATTGCGTTAGAAGAGCTGCTCGGAGGCACGGAGTCGGTGGCGAGCCGCGCAAATCATCTGATTTTGCTGGGATCTGCGCTGCTGTGCGCCGCAGCATTGCCGTGCTCTGATTCCAGGCCCGTCGCCGCCGCGGAAAATCAGCCGCTAGCTCCCGCCTCAGTGTCGAATTTCCCGGTCGTCTCGGCAGCGCGTCTGGCCGGGGACATCAGGCAGACCCGCCTTGTTCTGGATCTCGACCAGACCATCACGTTTCGGGCCTTCACGCTGGCGGACCCGTACCGAGTGGTGGTCGACGTTCCCCAGATCAATTTCCACCTTCCTGCCGGCACAGGGGCGGCCGGACGCGGGCTGGTCAAGGCGTTTCGCTACGGCCTGGTGATGCCAGGCGGCTCGCGACTCGTGCTCGACCTCGCAGGCCCGGCCAAGATCGCCAATTCCTACGTGCTCGAAGCCGCCAACGGTCAGCCGGCCCGGCTGGTGCTGGAGCTGGAGGAGGTCGATCGCGCTGCTTTCGTGCAGTCGACGGCGCCG
This sequence comes from Bradyrhizobium sp. CB82, assembly GCF_029714405.1. NCBI lineage: Bacteria > Pseudomonadati > Pseudomonadota > Alphaproteobacteria > Hyphomicrobiales > Nitrobacteraceae > Bradyrhizobium > Bradyrhizobium sp. CB82. Next base: position 4,566,730 of record NZ_CP121650.1, read on the forward strand.
GAAAGCCGGGCCGCTCTGCGCCCGGCGACAACTGACGCTCCTCCGGCAGCGACGGCAACGGTTGCGCCCGAGCCCGCCAAGCAAAAACCGGCAGCGCCGACCGATTCTCGTCCCGTGGTGGTGATCGATCCCGGCCATGGCGGCATCGACAACGGCACGCAGTCGAGCGGCGAGAGCGAAAAGAATCTGGTGCTGGCCTTTGGCCTCGCCCTGCGCGACCGGCTGGAGAAGAGCGGCAAGTACCGGGTGGTGATGACCCGGGATGACGACACTTTCATCCCGCTCAACGACCGGGTCAAAGTCGCTCGCTCCATCAATGCCGCGCTGTTCGTCTCGATCCACGCCGATGCGCTGCGGCGTGGGGAGGGCGACGCCCAGGGTGCCACCATCTATACGCTGTCGGACAAGGCCTCCGACGCCGAGGCCCAGCGGCTGGCGGATACCGAAAACAAGGCCGACGCCATCGGCGGGGTCAACCTGTCCGATGAGCCAACCGACGTCGCGGACATCCTGATCGACCTCGCTCAGCGGGAAACCCGTACCTTTTCAAACCGTTTCGCCCACCTCTTGATGGGCGAGATGAAGACGACGGTGCGGATGCACAAACACCCCCTGAAGTCGGCAGGCTTCCGGGTGCTGAAGGCGCCCGACGTGCCCTCGGTGCTGGTCGAACTGGGTTACGTCTCCAACAAAGGAGACCTTGAGCACCTGGTCTCCGAGAACTGGCGTTCCCGGACTGTGACGTCGATGGCCCAGGCCATCGACGCCTTTTTGGCCAAACGGCTCGCGACGGCCGGGTCCAACTGAAAACGGAGTTTTGTTGATCCCGCAAAGCCCTAGTTTGGCCACAGCGGGCGCTCTATAAAATCGCCGACGGTTGGAATCGACAACCCCCTCGGCAAGCGTGTTAGGGCTAATGCCCAACGAAGCTCTTAAATGGTGTAATCTGGTACGCCGGTGAATTTCGCGACTTGAGGAAGGCGCCTATTGCCGGCGCCAAGAATCGTTCCATGGGTTGTTCAAGGTTTGAACGGATAAACAGATAATGCGCTTGCTGATACGGTTCATGGGCTTCCTGTTCGCCGCGGGAACCGTGGTCTTCCTGGTGGGCGTCGGGGCCGTGGCCGGCCTGATCTGGCATTTTTCCAAGGACTTGCCGGACTACTCTCAGCTTCAGGACTATGAACCACCGGTGATGACCCGTGTTCACGCGGTCGACGGCTCGCTGCTCGGCGAATATGCCAAGGAGCGTCGGCTTTATTTGCCGATCCAGGCGGTGCCCAAGCTCGTGATCAACGCCTTCCTCGCTGCCGAGGACAAGAATTTCTACGAGCATGGCGGCATCGACTACACCGGCATGGCGCGTGCCGGTCTGCTCTATCTACAGAATTACGGCTCCAACCGTCGTCCCCAGGGCGCCTCCACGATCACCCAGCAGGTCGCCAAGAACTTCCTCCTGACGAACGAAGTGTCGTTCGCCCGCAAGATCAAGGAAGCCTTGCTGGCGATGCGGATCGAGCGGACCTACTCCAAGGACAAGATCCTCGAGCTGTATCTCAACGAAATCTATCTCGGCCTCGGCGCCTACGGCATTGCAGCGGCCTCGCTCGTCTATTTTGATAAGTCGGTGAACGAGCTGACGGTCGCGGAAGCGGCTTATCTCGCGGCGCTACCCAAGATGCCCGCGACGCTGCATCCGGTGCGCAACCGTGACCGCGCCATCGAGCGCCGCAACTACGTGATCGACCGCCTCCAGGAAAACGGCTGGATCAAGCAGGCCGACGCCGAGAAGGCGCGCAAGGAGCCGCTGGTCGTCACCAACCGCTCCAACGGCGCCCACACCTTCGCCGGCGAATATTTTGCCGAGGAAGTCCGCCGCGACATCTTCGAGCGCTATGGCGAGAAGAAGCTCTACGAGGGCGGCCTTTCGGTGCGCACGACGCTCGATCCGAAGATCCAGGTCATGGCTCGCAAGACCATGGTCACCGGCCTCGTGAACTATGACGAACAGCAGGGCTATCGCGGCGCGATCAGCAAGCTCGACATTTCCGGCGACTGGGGTGTCAAGCTCGCCGACATCAAGTCGCTCTCCGACATTTCGCCATGGCGCATGGCGGTGGTGCTGGAGACCAGTGACCAGTCGGCGCGCATCGGCTTTCAGCCGGGCCGCGAGCTCGGTGGCGCCGTCAGCAAGCAGCGCGAGACCGGCCTGATCACCCTCGACGGCGTGAGATGGGCGAGGGCTGCCTCGGGCCCCGCAAGGGGCAAGGCCCCGAGCGCGGTATCGCAGGTGCTTCAGCCCGGCGACGTGATCTACGCCGATCCGCTCTACAAGGACGGGCAACCGGTCGAGGGCCAGTATCGGCTCCGCCAGATCCCCGAGGTGTCGGGCGCGATGGTGGTGATGGACCCCTGGACCGGCCGCGTGCTCGCCATGGTCGGCGGCTTCTCCTTCGACCAGAGCCAGTTCAACCGCGCCACACAGGCCTATCGTCAGCCGGGCTCGTCGTTCAAGCCGATCGTCTATTCGGCAGCGCTGGATAACGGTTACACGCCGTCGACCGTCGTGGTCGACGCGCCGATCGAAATAGACCAGGGGCAGGGCGGCGGCGTCTGGCGGCCCGAAAACTTTTCCGCGAACAAGTATCAGGGGCCGGTGACGCTGCGGAACGCGCTGCGGCAGTCGCTCAACACGGTCACGGTGCGTCTGGCGCAGGACATCGGCATGCCGCTGATTGGCGAGTATGCACGCCGGTTCGGTGTTTATGACGAGCTGCCGAACTATCTCTCCTACGCGCTCGGCGCCGGCGAGACGACAGCGATGCGCATGGTCACGGCCTATTCGATGATCGCCAATGGCGGGCGCCGCGTGAAGCCGACCCTGATCGACCGTATCCAGGACCGCTACGGCCACACCATCTTCAAGCACGACCAGCGCGAATGCCGCGGCTGCGATGCTCCGGCCGGATGGAAGAACCAGGCCGAGCCGCAGCTGGTCGACCGCCGCGAGCAGGTGCTCGACTCCATGACCGCCTACCAGATCACTGAGCTGATGGAAGGCGTCGTCCAGGCGGGTACCGCGACCGTGGTCAAGGAGGTCGGCAAGCCGATCGCCGGCAAGACCGGCACCACCAACGAAGCCAAGGACGCCTGGTTCGTCGGCTTCTCGCCTGACATCGCAGTTGGCATCTATATGGGGTACGACAAGCCGCGTCCGCTTGGTAAGGGCAATGCGGCGACCGGCGGCCATCTCGCAGCGCCGATCGCGCGCGACTTCCTCAAGCTCGCGCTCGCCGACAAGCCGGCTGTTCCGTTCAAGGTTCCGGCCGGCATCAAGCTGATCCGCGTTGTCGCCAAGACCGGCATGCGGGCTGGCCCGGGCGAGACCGGTGGCACGATCCTCGAAGCCTTCAAGCCGGGCACGGCGCCGCCCGATAACTACTCCGTCATCGGCGTTGCCGATGCCGATGGCCGTGGCCCGCAGCAGGCGCCGCCCGATTCCGGCTTCTTCATGCGGCCCGGCACCGGCGGACTGTACTAGGGCCCCAGGATAAGACGGACGACCCAAAGCACTCTGGTGGTTGCGCTTTGCAGCCCCCGCCGCTACATCCCCTTCTCGACATCGCACGCGGAGATTCCGGGAGACCAGAGAACGACATGCGCGCCGAAATCGAACGGTTGGTAGAAGAGATCAAGCAGTCAGTCGGGCTGCTGAGGAGGCATCTTTGACGTCGAGAAATCGACGGCGCGCCTCGCTGAGCTGAACAAGCTCGCGGAAGATCCCAATCTCTGGAACGATCCGCAGAAAGCCCAGAAGCTGATGCAGGAGCGCACCTCTCTGGAGGACGCGCTGTCCGGTATCGGCAAGGTCGAACAGGAGCTCGAAGACGACGTCGGCATGATCGAGCTCGGCGAGGCCGAGGGCGATGAGGGCGTTGTCACGGAAGCGGAAGCAGCGCTGCAAGCCCTCAAGAAGGATGTCGCGCGGCGCGAGCTCGAAGCTCTGCTCTCGGGCGAGGCCGACCGTTTCGATTCCTATCTCGAAGTCCATGCCGGCGCCGGCGGTACCGAAAGCCAGGATTGGGCGCAGATGCTGCTGCGCATGTACACGCGCTGGGCCGAAACCCACGGCTTCAAGGTCGAGGTGCTTGAAGAGTCCGACGGCGAAGAGGCCGGCATCAAGTCGGCAACCATCCAGGTCTCCGGCCACAACGCCTATGGCTGGCTGAAGACGGAAGCCGGCGTGCATCGCTTGGTGCGCATTTCGCCGTTTGATTCCAATGCGCGGCGCCACACCTCGTTCTCGAGCGTGCAGGTTTTCCCAGTTATCGACGACAGCATCAAGATCGACATCAAGGAATCCGACGTTCGTACCGACACCATGCGTTCGGGCGGCGCCGGCGGCCAGCACGTCAACAAGACCGAATCCGCGGTCCGCCTGACGCACATCCCGACCGGGATTGCGGTGGTCTGCCAGGCCGGCCGCTCCCAGCACAAGAACCGCGCCCAGGCCTGGGACATGCTGCGCGCGCGCCTTTACGAGATCGAGCTGAAGAAGCGCGAGGAGAAGGCCGCGGCCGACCAGGCCGCCAAGACCGACATCGGCTGGGGCCACCAGATCCGCTCCTACGTGCTCCAGCCCTACCAGATGGTGAAGGACCTGCGCACCGGCGTGCAGACCTCCGACACCTCGGGCGTGCTCAACGGTGATCTCGACGAGTTCATGGCGGCAACGCTTGCCCAGCGCGCCTTCGGCACCACCACCGGCGAGATCGAGGACGTCGACTAGCCATGCCCCGCATCGCCTTCATCGGATTGGGGCGCATGGGCCACGGCATGGCCGGCCGCTATCTCGATGCCGGCTTTACCGTGGCGCTGTGGAATCGCAGCAAGGCCAAGGGGGAAGACCTGATCGCGCGCGGCGCGGGTTGGGCTACGTCACCCGAAGACGCCGCAATCGATGCCGACGCCGTGGTGACCATGGTTGCCGATGATGAAGCCTCGCGCAGCGTATGGCTTGGTCTCGATGGCGCTGCCAAGACGGCAAAGGCCGGCACGATCGCGATCGAGTGCTCCACGGTCTCGTATGATCACGCGCGCGAGATGGGGCGCGAGTTGAACGGACGGGGGCTCGTCTACATCGACTGCCCTGTGACCGGTCTGCCGGACGCGGCCGCGGCGGGGAAGCTGACGTTGCTGGTCGGTTCCGATCCCGCCGACCTCGAACGCGCGCGGCCGTTCCTCGAGCCGATCGGCACGACCATCCGGCATTTCGGTGCGGTGGGATCGGGCACGGTCTACAAGCTCATCAACAACCTCCTGGGCGCGATCCAGATCGCAGGGCTCGCCGAAGGTCTTGCGATCGCCGAGCAGGCTGGGCTCGACATGAAGCTCGTGCTGGAGTCGATCCAGGCCGGCGTCGCCGCAAGCCCGCAGGTGCTGCGCCATTCCAGGCGCATGGTCGCGCGCGACTTCTCCGGCGCGACGTTTACAGCGGCGCTGCGGCACAAGGATGCGGACTATGCGGTGAAGCTCGCCGAAAGCCTGCTCGCCGACAAGCCGCTGGTCGGCCGCGCTGCCGTGGAGGCTTATGCACGGGCGAAAGCCGTGATGCCCGACGATGACGAGGGCAGGATGATCGAGCTCGTGTCACGGCCGAAATAGGCCAACTCATCCCAATCGGAAATCGGGTGGCAATGTCCCTGGCTCCGCGGTAGGCGGTCCCTTCGATCGCCAATGTGAGACGCCATGCCCGCCAACGCCAACCGGATCGACGCACGAGACTGGTCGCTACTCTCTGTGCTCTCGATCCTCTGGGGCGGCTCGTTCTTCTTCAATGGCGCGGCGCTGCGGGAATTGCCGCCTTTGACTCTGGTGTTTCTGCGTGTCGCGCTCGGCGCGGCCATTCTGTTGCCGCTGCTGCGTACCCGGAAGATCGCTTTTCCCAAGGGCGTTGCAGGCTGGCGAACGTTCTTCGCGATCGGGCTGCTCAACAACGTCGTCCCGTTCTCCCTGATCGTGATCGGCCAGACCTTCATTCCGAGCGGGCTGGCATCGATCCTGAACGCAACGACGCCGCTGTTCACCGTGATCGTGATGGCGGTAGCGGGCGAAGAAACGTTGCAGATGCGGCGCGTGGCCGGCGTCGCTTTGGGGCTCGTCGGCGTGATCATCCTGAGAGCTTGCCAATCTTTCTCGTTTTGCGTGGTCATCGAAGGATGTGGCAGTTCCTCGTCGTGGCAACGCGTGGGCTGGGCGGCTGTGGCGAGGTTGGGGGATGTCGATGAACGCTCCTCTATGCGCTAGCGAGGCGGTTGCCTTGCAGGATGTTGTTGGCGAGGGCGTACCAGAGCACGACGGCGCGGACCTTTTCGAGGCCGCGCACGGTCAATTGCCGCAGGTCCCAGTTGCGCCAGCGGGCATGTATGCACTCGCAAATCGACCGGGGCTTGTATCGGGCCTTGCCCTCTTCGCTCGCCATGCGCGCACGCCAGGCCAACACCCCCGGGCCGTCGCCGCGTCGCGGTAGATGGGGATCGGTGCCGTGCTTGGATTGAGTGGGCGGGCAAAAGATATCGATGCCCTCGGCGTGCGCCCACTCGATGTCCTCGGCACTGCCAAAGCCGCCATCGACGAGATGGTCCTTGGGCAACCCGCCAGGACGCGCGCGCTGCCGCTCCAGCATGGGCCGCATCAGGCCGCGGTCGGACCCGGTGTTGCAGACCTTGATGTCAACGACGATCGGCTGGCCGGCGGCACTCGTCACCTGCACGTTGTAGGCGGGGCGGAAGCCGCCGTCGGCCATCTTCATGACCCGTGCGTCGGCGTCCGTCGTGGAGGCCCGCGGCTCTTTCGGCTTCTTGCCGTTGCCGCGCTTTTCTTCGCGCTCCTTGCGCTGCTGCTTGATTTCGGCGAGCGCCGTCTGCGCCGCTTTGACGCGCGCTCTGCGCTCACGCGCGGCGCGCTCCTTGGCGGCCTTCATGCGCTGATTGCTAGCATCCGAACGAGCGTCAACCTCGCGTTTGAGGTCTTCCACCACCGCCTCAGCCAAGGCCAGGTGCCGATCGAGCGTCGCCTCCCGCCGGAACGAAGCGGCCCCGGCGCTGGCCCGGACCCGAACACCGTCCTGCGCCAGCGTTTCCAGATTGACGAGGCCGACCTTCGCCAGCACCGCCAAATGCTCGCAAAGCAGCCGGTCGAGCAGGTCGGCGCAACCGACCCGGAAGTCCGCCAGCGTGTGATGGTTCACCGACACCCCGCCACACAGCCAACGATAGGCGTCATGGCTCTCGCAAAGCCGCTCCAACGCGCGCGCGCTGCCGACGCCCTCGCTGGTGGCATAGAGCCACAGCGCCAGCAAAAGCCGCGGCGATGTCGCGGGGTGACCAGGCCGATCGCCCCGCGCTTTGATCCGGTTCTCCAGCTCACTCAGGTCGAGTTCCTCGACATAGGACCAGATCAGGCGCACCGGATGGTCTTCCCCGATCAGGCTCTCGATATCCACTGCTCGCAACTCGATTTGATCGCGTTGGGGCTCACGAAGTCGCGGCGCTGCGAGCGGCGCCGCACCGGCTTGCGGCTTTGCCTGCTCCGGCAGATCCCCAAACAATTCATCAGCGGCCATCATCCCTCCTGCGAATCCATCACCGCAAGAGAATCACACAGCACCAGCTTTCGGCTATACCGCTTGCGAGCAGTCAAAAAGATTCACAGCCTCTGAGAGGCTGGGGCGCCGAGGCGAGGAACGGACAAGGGTTTGGCATTCTGCTCTGCCTTGGCGGCGCCTTCAGCTACGGTCTTGCGGCACTGGCGGCGCGGCGGTTGCTGAAGGACTCGCCGCCGCTCGGGACGGCAACCTTTCAACTGATGGCTTCGACCGTGATGATGACGATCGTCGCCGGGGCCATGGAGCAGCCATGGCGTCTGCCCATGCCGGGCGTGACGACCTGGCTTGCAGTGCTCGGCCTCGCGGGTCTGTCGACAGCGCTTGCCTACATCGTCTTCTTCCAGATCCTGCGGCGCTCGGGCGCGACCAATGTCATGCTGGTGACGCTGCTCATTCCCGTGACCGCAATTCTTCTTGGCTGGCTCGTGTTGGGCGAGCCGGTCTCGCTGCGCGAGATCGCGGGCGCGATGGTCGTCGGTAGCGCGTTGCTGGTGATCGACGGACGCATGTTGATGGTCTGGCGCCGCTGTTCAGCGGCTTTCGGCCTCTGAAGCGCGATGAGATCAGGATGAATCGTCATCGCGCATTAGGTTGTTGTCTGAGCATGATCTCTTCGGAAAACCGCTTCGCACTTTTCCGGATCATGCTTTAGGCGTCATGCCGCCGGCGACGCCGGCGCCAAGGACGTAGATCCAGCCCGCGTGAAAATCGAACAAATGCGAATTCAGGAGTGAGCGCGTCATGTTCTGGCGAGGCCGTTTCCCGAGTAGTGGCGTGCAACCGTCAGAAGCGCATGCTACGGCACGTTCAATGCGGCACTGACCACCGCCTATGGGATTTGGCCGAAGCCTCAATCCGAAAGCGCTCCGCGGAGGACAGTGGTCGGTTTCCGACAGGCTCCGGGGCATGTCGCATTCCTCCATGGAGGGAGAAGGTGGTCCATAATATGGATCAATATGTTTACCAAGCACAGCGTGCCACTGTTTCGTGCTTCGACGTCCAACGAATGTGGAAAGTTAATAAGTAGACATCGCTACGAATTCTGCTAGTTGATCATAGTCCATAATGTAGACCCACTTGACATGGCTGACGGTCAGCGCTCGGAGCGGATTGCAGGAACCCAAAGCATCGATCGCGCGATCGAGCTTCTGCTGCTCGTCGGACGTGCCTCTCCTCAGGGAAGTCGGCTGTCGGACCTGGTGAAGAGATCGCAGCTGCCCAAGCCTACTGTTCGGCGCGTGCTTCTCGCCTTGGTGCGAGCCGGCTTGCTAGATCAAGACGAGAGCACGCGACTGTATTTCCTCGGACCGGAAAGCTACGTTATCGGCACGTTGGCGACAGCCCGCTTCGGTATCCACGCGCTTGCGCTCGATGGGCTCGCGCGGCTCAGCCAAGCGACAAGTGATACGACCTTCCTCTCCGTCAGACGTGGTACATTTTCTGTCTGTCTGCATCGCGAAGAAGGCTCATATCCAATCCGGACGCACGTTCTTCAAGCCGGGGATCGCCATCCTTTGGGCGTCGGCGCCGGCAGCCTCGCTTTGCTGTCCGCGCTTGCCGACGATGAAATCGACGCCATCCTCCGCGCAAATGCCAGCGTTCTGCGCGAGCAGTATCCGAAGTTCTCGTCCGTTCTGCTGCGTCGCCTGATCGAGCAAACTCGGAAGCGGGGCTATGCGCTCAACCCCGGTCTGCTCATGCAGGGCTCGTGGGGGATTGGGGTTCCGATCAGGGATGGCGACGGGCATGTGGTAGGCGCCCTGTCGATCGCCGCGGTGGAGCAGCGGCTGGATGAAGCACGACAGCGCATCCTGGTCCCGTCATTGCAGGCTGAAGCCAAGCGCCTTGAAGAACTTCTGTCGCAATCCAGAGGCTCAGCACCGCGGTCTGTGCCTACCGTTGGTTCTCCGCGCGAAAAATCGCGACGATTGCTGCAGGCGGAGCTCCCGACGCGGCCACCCCCACGTAGAAAAACATGATCGCGACCGATTGCCGTTTCGAAGGTCACTATGCCGGAAGGCGTCCTCTTGAGTTCCTGGCGAGACAACAACTGGACGTTGCGAGTCCACGGCCGACGGCGCTGGGCATTCCGCCGAAGGCCACGCGTTCGTAGCAGCCGCTATGGAGAACGCGCTGGAATCGGGCGACTAGCCTGCGCTGAGACGCACGCCGGCGCGCAGGAATTTCTGCGGATCGACCGCTTCGCCATCGATGCGGGTTTCGTAGTGCAGATGCGGGCCGGTGGAGCGGCCGGTCGATCCGACCAGTCCGACCACCTGGCCGATTTTCACGATCTCGCCGACCTTGACGTTGATCTCGGAGAGATGGCCGTAGCGGGTCGAGAGCCCGTTGCCGTGATCGACCTCGACCATGCGGCCGTAGCCACCCGACCATCCGGCCGAGACCACCTTGCCGTTGGCGGTGACGCGGACGGGATCGCCGGTCGCGGCGCGAAAATCCAGGCCGGTGTGCATCGCCGGCCGGCCGAGGAACGGATCGCTGCGCACGCCGAAGCCGGAGGTGAACTCGACTTCGCCGATGACGGGCTTGCGGTAGGGCACCAGCGCCAGCGTGCGATTGAGCCGATCCACCTCGGCGCGCGCGGTGTTGATACGATAAAGCTGCTTCTCGAATGGGCCGGCATTCGCGGTAAGCTTGACGGGTACAAAAGGCCCGCCCATCGCGGTCCGCGGCACGGCGGCCTCGAGATCGGCGAGGTTCAGGCCGAGATCACTGACCACGCCGCGCATCCGGCGCGCGCGCGATTCAATGCTGTCCTCGACGGCGCTGAGCGCAGCGATCTGTCGTCGCTCGACCTGGTCAAGCGAGGTCTGCAAACGCACCAGGACATTGTCAAAACCCTGAATCTTGGCGAACTGGTTCGGCTGCGGGCTGGCGATGACGGGCGTGCGCGATTCAAGTCGCGCCTCGCGATCCGGCGGCGCCACGAAAATCACGGTGTCGCTGATCGGCGATGGCTTTGGCGTGCCCTGGGGAGGGGTGGCGTCGCCGCGCTGCGGTGTTGCGCGCGGGATCGATCCTGTCACGTCGGGCATGGCGCCGAGCGCCGTTGCCCGGGACTCCAGCGCAGTCTGCCGCTTCATGATCTGGTCGAGCTTCTGGTCGAACTGCTCCTGGTCGAGCAACTGTCGGCTCGTCGTGCGATCGACCTTGGCCCTGAGCTCGGCGATGCGATCCTCGTAGGCGTATTGCATCTCGGCCTGGCGCGCGATCAGCCGCGTCAGCACGTCGTCGCGGAAGGCGAAATAGGTGGCGGTCGCCGCCGACCAGAGCCCGAGCAGCACGACGGTTCCGACTACGATCCAGAACACCACGGGCCCGAGGCGGACCTGCTTGCCATGATGGACGATGGTGTAGGCGTCGTCGGCAGCGGGCGGGGATATGGCGGTGGCGGTGCTGACCGGACGGCGGTTGAAGGGCCGCCCGTGGTCATGAGGATGGTGTTGGGGATACTGCGAGAATTGGGCAGAACTTTTCGACATCGGCACTCCCGCGCCGGTCGGAGAGGTTCCGTACGGCTGAATTGCCGAAGCAATCTGGGTCGCTCATGGTTAATTTTCCGGAAACGGGAACGCTCGAGTTCGAGGGACTGGTTAAAGAGATGTTGCCGCCGCCAGCACGTCCTCGGCGTGGCCGTCGACCCGGACGTTGCGCCAGATCCGCGCCACCCTGCCGTCGGCGCCGACCAGCACCGTCGTGCGAAGAATCCCGAGGAAGGTCCTGCCGTACATCGATTTTTCGCCCCAGGCGCCGTAGGCCTCGAGCATCTCGTGTCGCTCATCCGAGATCAGGGGAACGGCAAGCTTGTGCTTGTCGCGGAACTTTTCCTGGGCCTTCGGCGGGTCGGCCGAGATGCCGAGCACGCTCGTGCCGGCAGCAGTGAAGGCGTCCTTGAGCCGGCTGAAGTCGATCGCCTCCCGGGTGCAGCCCGGCGTATCGGCCCGTGGGTAGAAGAACAGAACCAGCTTCTTGCCGGCATAGTCGGCCAGCCTCGCCAGGCCGCCGCCGTCGCGCGGCAGGCCAAAGGCGGGCGCCTTCTGGCCTTCGGACAGGGCGCCCTTGGCGGCCCTCGCTGGGGCGGCAGTCGATTCGGAAGATTTTAACTGTTTCGACGTGGCCTTGTGCGATGCTGCAACGGTTGAGGCCTTGGTTGATTTGCGTGTTGCGGCCTGCTGCGTCGTCGCGGGCTTCTTTGTCGCTTTAGTCCGCGTTTGAGTCCCTTTTTTCCTGGGAGTTGGGCTGCCGGAGGCCGCTTTGGACGATTTCTTTCGCGTTTCCTTGGACATACGCCTTCCTTTCGACGCTTTCGGCGGGTCAACCAAGGCGGTATTGCAGCTCTCGTCCGGCGTGCCGGAATCGCGCCCTTGGCTGGGCAAGTCTGACGACGCCGGAGTATGGTTACAAGGAATTCCAAGTACCACCCCACTGCTCGTTGAACGCGCTCTCGGGGCGACATGACGAACAGCAGGAATATCAAGGGAATGGCGGCAATGCCGGCGCAGGGGCGTTTGGTCCCCGTGGACGGCTGCGGCCCCGGCGGCGCTCAATCCAAAGAGGGGCGCCTGTATCGAGAGGCAATGTCTAGGAATACGTCGCCCCAAGATCATAACCGTGATCACAACGGGGCCTTCAATAACCGGGACCTCGATCGGCGCGCCGGAGTGTTGGACTCTCCGGAATGGGATGACATCGATTGGGATCCGGACCAAGAGGCGGCGGGCCACCGGGCGCGCCGGCTATTGTCGCGTTCCGATTCCCGCTTCCATCGCCTGGGTGACCGCTTCGGCGCGTTCGGGCGCTGGCTTGCGGCTGATCGCTGGGTCAAGCGGCTCGCCCTCGTCACCGGCACGCTCGTCTTCATCTTCGTCTGTTGTTTCGCCACGCTGTGGTGGCGGCTTGGCGCTGGTCCCATCAATCTCGACATGGCGACGCCATGGCTCGCGGCCGCGATCGAGGACAATATCGGCCACGGCAATACCGTCGAGGTCGGCGGCACCCAGATCGAGCGCGCCGGGCGGATCCGCGTCGCCGTGCGCATTCGCGACATCATCGTCCGCGACCGCGATCACGCCATCGTCGCAAGCGCGCCGAAGGCCGAAGTGCGGCTGTCGGGCATGGCGCTCCTGATGGGGCGGCTGCGCGCGGAAAGCCTCAATCTCGTCGATGCCGAGCTCGCGATAAGGATCGCGCCTGACGGCACCGTCACGGTGTCGGCCGGCGACACCGCAAAGCCGCTCGCCACCGGCGTCGCGTCGAAGAAGGAGGCGGGCCTGCCGCCGACCTTCCCGCGTCCGGAATCGGCAACGCCTCCTGCGACCGCTCCGGCCACGCCGTCCGGTCAGGACGCGGCTGCAGCGTCGTCGGCCGGCAGCGGCACGCAGAGCGGACTGCTTGCCGGGCTCGACTGGCTCGACAGCCTCAGCATGACCGGGCTCGACGGCCAGAACCTCAACGAGATCGGCCTGAAGAACGGCAATCTGATCGTCGATGACCAGCAGCGCGGCAGCAAGTGGAGCTTCGAGAACATCAGCCTCAGCCTGCGCCGGCCGCACGGCGGTGGCGTCGCGCTCAGCTTCGGTGAAGAGGGCGCGCGGCCATGGTCGCTCCGCGCAACGATAGGTCCTGCCGAGAACGGCGTGCGCTCGGTCGATATCCGGGCCGACAAGGTCTCGACCTCGAACATCCTGCTGGCGTTGCGGTTGAAGGACCTGACCTACAATGCCGACCTGCCGCTGACCGGCGAACTCAAGGGCGAGCTCGGCCGCGACGGCCTGCCGACATTCTTCCGCGGCAAGGTTCTCATCGGGGCGGGCAACATCATCGACACCGATACGCCGGACTATCCGATGGCGATCGACTCGGCCGAGATCAACGTCGAATGGGACGCCGGGCGCCGGGTGCTGGTGGCACCGTTCAAGATCATCTCCGGCGCCAACCGGGTCACGCTGCTCGCGCATCTCGAGCCGCCCAATGGCACCACCAACGACTGGCAGCTCGGGTTCAGCGGCGGATCGATCCTGCTCGGCGGCATCGACAATGACGCGCCGCTGGTCTTCAACCGCATCGCCATCGGCTTCCGTTTCGACATCGATCACAAGCGCGTCGTGCTGACGCAGGCCGACATCAGCAATGGCGAGATCGGCGTCGCCGGGACCGGCGCCATCGACTATTCCGGCGAGCCGCGGCTGATGCTGGGCTTTGCGGGCACGCCGATGTCGGCGTCCGCGCTCAAGCGGATGTGGCCGACGCTGATCGTGCCGGAGCTGCGCGAATGGGTGATCGAGCGGATCGAGCGCGGCACGCTCCAGCGCATCGAGGTCGGCGTCAACTCGCCGGTGCGCAATCTCCCGCGCAAGGGACCGCCGATCCCAGATGACGGCCTGTCGGTCAACATCGTTGCCAGCGGCGTCGCGGTTCACCCGGTGGACGGCATGCCTTCGGTGCACGACGCCGACCTCAAAGCGCACATCACCGGTCGCACCGCGACGGTGACGATCGGGCAGGGCATTGCCGATACGCCGGCGGGGCGCAAGATCACCTTTTCGGACTTCACCTTCGAGGTGCCGGACATGGCGATAAAGCCGTCGCCGTCGCGCAGCAGATTCCGCGTCGATGGTCCGGTGCCGGCGGCTGCGGAAATTCTCGCCAATGATCGCCTGAGCGATCTATCCGCCACCGTCGTCGATCCCAACACCAGCAAAGGCACGTTCTCGGCCAACATCACGCTCGCCATGCCGGTGAAGGGCGAGCTGACCAAGGCGGATACGAGCTACAGCGTCACCGCCGACCTCAACGGCTTTGCCGCCGACAAGATCGTGATGAACCAGAAGCTCGAGGCCAACAGCCTCAAGATCGTCGCCAGCAACCAGGGCTACCAGGTCAAGGGCGACGTCAAGATCAACGGGCAGGCGGCCTCGCTCGATTACCGCAAGCCGGCCGACGGCGATGCCGACGTCAAATTGCAGGCCACGCTCGACGATGCGAGCCGCGCCCGTCTCGGCTTCGACCTGAGTCCCGCCGTCAGCGGTTCGCTGCCGGTCAAGGTCTCAGGCAAGATCGCGAGCGGGCCCGAGCAGACCACGCGCCTCGGCATCGAAGCCGACCTGACCTCGCTCAAGCTCGACAACCTCCTGCCGGGCTGGGTGAAGCTGCCGGGCAAATCGGGCAAGGCCAGCTTCAAGGTGGTGCCTTCAGCGCAATCGACGCGGCTCGAGGACATCGTCGTCGAAGGCGCGGGCGTCTCGATCAAGGGCTCGCTCGAGGTCGACCAGAACGGCGATCTCATGAATGCGAACTTCCCGACCTATTCGCCGTCCGACGGCGACAAGGCATCGCTCAGGGTCGAGCGCGGTCCCGACGGCGTGGTGAGAGGCACCATGCGCGGCGACGTGTTCGACGGTCGCGGCTTCCTGAAGTTGGCGATATCAGGCAATTCCGGCAAGGACGACAACAAGAGCAAGCTGAGGAACGTCGACTTCGACATCGACATCAAGTTAGGTGCGGTCGCCGGCTTCAATGGCGAGGCGATGCGCAGCGTCGATGCCAAGATGTCGCGGCGGAGCGGAGCCGTGAAGGCTTTCACGCTGAACGGCAAGATCGGCCGCGACACGCCGGTGACGGCGGATTTGCGTGGCGGGCGTGCGCAGGGCAGCCGCGAGGTGATCTATCTCCAGACCAACGACGCCGGCGCCTTCCTGCGCTTCTCCGACACCACCAACAAGGTGTTCGGCGGCCAGATGGTGGTGGCGATGGAGCCGCCGACGTCGGAGCCGACGTCGCGGGAAGGTCTCATCAATGTGCGTGACTTCACGGTCAAGGGCATGGAGCAGCTTGATCGCGTTGCGGCGGGCGGCTCCAACGGCACGCAGAGCGGCGTCGCCTTCTCCGCATTGCGCGCTGAATTCACCCGGCAGAACGGCGCGCTCACCATCCGCGACGGCGTCGTCAAGGGGCCGATGATCGGCGCCACCATCGAAGGCGCAATCGACTATCCCGGCAATCAGGTCTGCATGAGCGGGACCTTCGTGCCGATGTACGGCGTGAACAACATCTTCGGCCAGATTCCGTTGTTCGGCATCTTCCTTGGCGGCGGCAACAATGAGGGTCTGATCGGCGTGACCTATGAGGTCGTCGGTACGCCCGCCGCGCCCGTGATGCGAGTCAATCCGATCTCGGCGATGGCGCCGGGCCTATTCCGCAAGATCTTCGAGTTCAACACCGGCAAGCAGAACTCGCCGTTCGACGAGCTGCCGACGCAGTCGGGCGACACGGGATCGTCGCGGCCGGTCCCAAGCGGTTGCAATGTGGCGCGGCGATAGGATGAGCGCGGCGAGGCGTCACGTGCCTGCTTGCGTCCGTTCAGATCGTTAAGAAAATCGGCCCAAGAATATCGGCTCAAGAATACCAGCACAGGGCTTTCGACAAGTGAGCAGCCTCGGCAAGCCCGCAATGAACCGCCTCGTTCACCGTATCATCATGGCCGTGCTGCTGGCCGTGGCACTGGCCGTCATCTGGAACGTGCTCGGCGGGCGATGACGTGGCACCGGCGAGTTCGCCGGTGCCAATGCGCATACAGGCGATCTCAGCGTCGCGCGAAGGCGCCGCTCGGCTCCTCGCCCTCCTTGCGCACCAGCGCGTCCACGCTGATCGGACCGCCGCCGGCCGCGGAGATGTAGAGACAGGCGAAGCAGAACAGGATCGCCGCGGTGCCGCCGTTGAGAAGCGGCAGGAATACCGGCGAGCCGCTCTTGAACATGTGGCCGAGGAAATAGGCGAAGGCCATTTCACCCGCCAGGACGAACGCCGAGATCCGCGTGAACAGGCCGATCATCAGGGCGGCACCGAGCACGAGCTCAAGCGCGCCGGCCGCATAGATCAGCGGCGGGATGTCGGCGAAGTAGGGGACCGCCGGAAACTTGAAGATCTTGGCCACGCCGTACTGAAACAGCAGCAGGCCGGTGATGAAGCGAAACAGGCTCAACAGAGCCGGTTGAAACCGAGACATTGAATTCATGTTTTGCGCCCTTCCATCCAATTCCTTAACTCTTCAAACGTATTCGGTTCCCTCCTGCAAGCCATGCGCCGTCAATTCGCGCTGACATTTTCGTCAGTACTGAGAAAAACACCGCAGGCCGGACTTTGAGCCCGGCAGATTCGGCATTTTTCCGTAGTTTCCCGGTTACTACGACGGTTGCAGGTTACTTCCAGTACACTTAACGCCTCAAGGCGGGCACAACCAGAAAGGGAAGCATCCCGAGTACCACGCTCGCAAGTGCGAAGGCGAGCAGCGGTTTGTAGCTCTGGGTCGCGTCGTGGATCAGGCCGCCGCTCCAGGAGCCGAATGCCGAGCCGAGCCCGCTGCCGATCGAGATGCTGCCGTAGATCGTGCCGATCCGCTTGCCGTGAAAGATCTTCATGGCGGTGGCTGAGATCAGCGGTCCCCGCGAGCCCATCATGCTGCCGAAGCTGACGACGAAGCCGGTGAGCAGGAGGGTATTCGGACTGTACTGCAACAGCCACAGGAGGAAGATGCCGAGGATCGAGATCGCGTAGCTCAGCAGCACCGAGGGCCTGCGGCCGATCAGGCCGTCGAGCGCGGAGACTCCTAACATGCCGAATACCAGCACGACGCCGGAAAATCCCCAGGCGGTTGCGGCCTGCAATGGCGGGAAGCCCGCATCGATCAGATAGGCGACGATCTGGGCCGCGATCGAGTACATGCCGACCGCGGTGAAGAAGAAGGTCGAAAACAGCGCCCAGAACGCGTGATGGCGCATCGCGCGGAGCAGCGTCCAACCTTCGTCGACGAAATCGGGATCGGTCTTCTTGACGACATGCGGCGAGCCCGAGGCGAACATCCGCCACGGCAGCAGCAGCAAGGGAAGCAGAAGGCCGAGTGCTGCGAAGCCGAAAATCTCGTAGGTGCCGCGCCAGCCGACATGGTCGATCAGGATTTGCGAGATCGGCAGCAGCACGAGCACGCCGCCGCCCATCGCCGAATAGACCACCGACATCGCGGTCGGCAGGCGGGGGCCGAACCAGCGGCCGAGCAGGATTGAGTTCGGCACGATGCCGATGAAGGCGATGCCGACGCCGACGCAGAGGCCGATCGAGACCTGGAACTGCCAGAGATAGTTTGCGTGCGCCGCGATCAGGAAGGCGGCGCCGAGCAGGAGCAGCCCAAGCGCATAGACGCTGCGCGGTCCGGAATGGTCGAACAACCGTCCGACGAAGGGCGCAGTGAGGCCGCTCGCGAGCCAGGTCAGTGAGTAGACCGAGACGATCTGCGCGCGATCCCAGCCGAAACTTTCCGAGATCGGCTTCAGGAACACCGTGAAGCTGTCGCCGAGCCCGCGCCCGAACACCGACAGCGTGAAGCACAGCGCGAGCACGACGAGGGCAATTCGCACCGGCGCGCCCGACTGTGCCGCGGCGTCGCGCTGAGCGTTCCCTATGGGCGTGTTCTGATCCATTGCCCGTCAGGGAGCGCGCTTCCGCGCGCCCTGACAAGCAGTGAAAACCTCATACGCCTATGCAGGCCGGACGAGGACGTGCTTCTTCTTGCCGAGCGAGAGCTTGATCACGCCCTCCGGTGTGAGATGGGCCGGCGTAAGCGTCATCTTTTCGTCGGTGACAGGCTCGTCATTGACTCTGAGGCCGCCGCCCTTGATCTGACGCCGCGCTTCGCCGTTGGAGGCCACGAGGCCCGCCTTGACGAAGGCGTTGAGCACGCCCAGACCGGCCTCAAGTTCGCTACGCGGAATTTCGATCGTCGGAAGGCTCTCGGCCAACGCACCTTCCTCGAACGTCCGCCGCGCGGTTTCGGCCGCCTGGTTCGCCGCGTCGCGGCCATGCAACAGCGCGGTGGCTTCCGTGGCGAGCACCTTCTTGGCCTCGTTGATCTCCGAGCCCTGGAGCGCCTCGAGCTTCCTGATCTCACTCATCGGCAGTGTCGTGAACAGCTTTAGGAACTTGCCGACGTCGGCGTCCTCGGTGTTGCGCCAGTACTGCCAGAAATCGTAAGGGCTGAACTGGTCGGCGTTGAGCCACACCGCGCCTTGTGCCGTCTTGCCCATCTTGGCGCCGGAGGCCGTCGTGAGCAGCGGCGTCGTCAGCGCGAAGAGTTGCGGGGTCCCCATGCGGCGGCCGAGATCGACGCCCATGATGATGTTGCCCCACTGGTCGGAGCCGCCCATCTGCAACCGGCAGCCGGCGCGCTGCGAAAGCTGCACGAAGTCGTAGGCCTGGCAGACCATGTAGTTGAACTCGATGAAGCTCATCTCCTGCTCGCGCTCGAGGCGCAGCCGTACGGAGTCCATGGTCAGCATGCGGTTGACCGAAAAATGCTTGCCGACGTCGCGCAGCATCTCGATCCAGTTCAGCTTGGTCAGCCACTCCGCATTGTCGAGCATCACGGCATCGCTGGCACCGTCGCCGTAGTGCAGCACCTTGGCGAACACGCCGCGGATCGAGACCTTGTTGGCCTCGATCTCGGCGATCGAGCGCATGGCGCGCGTCTCGTCCTTGCCGGAGGGATCGCCGACCATGGTGGTGCCGCCGCCCATCAGCGTGATAGGCTTGTTGCCGGACTGCTGGAGCCAGTACAGCATCATCATGGTCAGGAAGTTGCCGATATGCAGCGACGGCGCGGTGCAATCGTAGCCGACATAGGCCGTCGCCTCGCCCTTGGCGGCGAGCGCGTCCAGCCCCTCGAAATCGGAGCACTGATGGATGAAACCCCGTTCCTGCAAAATATTGAGGAAATCCGATTTAAATGCGCTCATCTGTCGTCGGCTCTGATCATTCTTATTTTACGGTAATTGCGGCCAGTTGCGGAACCCGGAAGGAACGGACTGCCGCGGAACGGCGCGCTGTGGCATTATAAGATGTGCTTGTTTGATACAAGCCAGGCGTCGGGGTAGGGAGACGTCGAGGCTTACTTGAGATGATGTTAACCGCACTCGGTCTGATGAGCGGGACCTCGCTTGACGGGGTCGACGTTGCACTGATCGAAACGGATGGAAAGCAGATCAAGGCGTTCGGGCCGTCCGGCTACCGGCCTTACAGCAATGCCGAGCGCAGCCTGCTGCGCCAGGCGCTCACCGAGGCTGTCCATTTGCCGCGGCGCGATGCCCGGCCGGGGGTTCTGGCCGAGGCCGAACGCGCGGTGACGCTGGCCCATGCCGAGGCGGTCGCCGCCTTCACGGCTCAGAACCGGATGAAGCCGGAGGAGATCGACATCGTCGGCTTCCACGGCCAGACCGTGCTGCACCGTCCCGAGCGGCGGATGACGGTGCAGATCGGCGACGCAGCGGCGCTCGCCAAGGCGATCCATATTCCCGTGATGCATGATTTCCGCGCCGCCGACGTCGAGGCCGGCGGGCAGGGCGCCCCCTTCGTGCCGGTCTACCATCGGGCGCTAGCGCAATCGCTGGAGCGCGAGGGGCCGATCGTCGTCGTCAATATCGGCGGCGTCTCCAACATCACCTATATCGACGGCATCGACACGCTGATCGCCTGCGATACTGGTCCCGGCAACGCACTGCTCGACGACTTCATGTACCGCACCATGAATCAGGCGTTTGACACCGAGGGCAAGTTCGCCGCGCTCGGCAAGGCCAATGAGGCCTGGATCGCGCGGGCGCTGGAACTGCCGTTCTTCGCACTGCCGCCGCCGAAATCGCTCGACCGCAACGATTTCGCCGCGCTGAAGCTTGGTGATGTACAGCCGGCCGATGGGGCGGCAACGCTCACCGCCTTCACCGCTGCGGCGATCGCCCGCATCATCCCGCTATTGCCGAGGCGGCCGCGGAGCTGGATCGTGTGCGGCGGCGGCGCGCGCAACCTCACCATGCTGCGCATGCTGCGGGAGCGCGTTGGTTCGGCGACCGTTGAGGCCGCCGAAACGCTCGGCTGGGCGTCCGATGCCATCGAGGCGCAGGCCTTCGGCTTCCTGGCGGCGCGCGGCTTGAAGGGTCTGCCGCTGTCCTACCCGGCCACCACGGGGGTGCCGATGCCGATGACGGGCGGAGTGATCGCAAGGCCTTAGATCACGGTTGGTTGATGCAGATGCATCGACCTTGACGGTTTCATGCAAATGCATCTATGTTGATGCGATTGCATGAACCGTCAGGATCTCCGTCATGACTGCAGCCCTCAAACTAATCAGCCACAAGCTTTGCCCCTATGTGCAGCGCGCCGTGATTGCGCTGACCGAGAAGGGCGTGCCGTTCGAGCGGGTCGACATCGATCTCGCCAACAAGCCGGACTGGTTCTTGAAGATATCGCCGCTCGGCAAGGTGCCCGTGCTGGTGGTCGCAACCGAAGAGGGCGAGGTGGCGCTGTTCGAGAGCAATGTGATCTGCGAATACATCGAGGAGACACAAGGGGGTGGCAAGCTGCATCCGGCCGACGCGCTCAAGCGCGCCGAGCACCGTGCCTGGATGGAGTTCGGCTCCGCGATCCTCGGCGATCTCTGGGGGCTGGAGACGGCGACCGATCCGGCCGTGTTCGACAGCAAGCGGCGGGCGATTGCGGGCAAGTTCGCGCGCGTCGAGGCCGCGCTTGGCGCCGGCCCGTTCTTCGCCGGCGCACCGTTCAGCCTGGTCGACGCCGTCTTCGCGCCGATCTTCCGTTACTTCGACGTGTTCGATGAGCTCGCCGAATTGGGCATCTTCGAGGATTTGCCGAAGGTCAGCGCATGGCGCGCAGAGCTTGCCAGGCGTCCGAGCGTTCGCACCGCCGTGGGTGCCGACTATCCGCAATTGCTGCGCGCCTTCCTCGTGCGTCACGACGCGCATCTGTTGAAGCTCGCCGCTTGAAGCGGCTCCCCAGCCGTCACAGCTCTGCGGCCATCTTCGCCAGCGTCGCGATCGTGTTCATGTTGCGGGCAGTGCCGGTCTTCGCGGCGGGGATGACGAGCTTCGACGTCCCCATGCCGTCGCCATAGTGGACATAGATCTCGCGGCGGCCGAGGCGAACTTCCTCATTCTTCTGACTGCGGATGCCGGCGAGTGCGTCTGCCGGCGGGGCCTTGTCGAGGAAGATCGCGACGGTGCGGTTGGGCGCGGCCTTCGGGAAGGGATTGTCGGCCGCGACCTGCGCCATCTCTTCTGCGCTGCGCAGCAGCACACCGACCGGCGCGCCGGCGTAGGCGTGTAGTCGCTTCTCCAGAGCGGCCTTGATCGCGGCCTCGGATTTGCGGCTGGTGAACACCACATTGCCGCTCGCGATATAGGTGCGCACGGCGGCAAGGCCGAGCTCCTCGCACATCGCCTTGAGCTCGCTCATCGGCAGCTTGCCGGTGCCGCCGACATTCACGGCACGGAGCAAGGCAACGAACGAGCCCATGTGAGGCCTTTAGCGCACGTTGGCGAGCCGCATGTCGAGATAGGCGGTGATGGTCTCCATCAACGGCTCGAGCTTGCCGTCGAAGAAGTGGTTGGCGCCGGGGATGACCTGCTGGTCAATCACGATGCCCTTCTGCGTCTTCAGCTTCTCGACCAGCGTGTTGACGTCCTTGGGCGGCACCACCGCGTCCTTCTCGCCGTGTACGATCAGCCCTGAAGACGGGCAGGGTGCGAGGAAGGAGAAGTCATAGAGATTGGCTGGCGGCGCGATCGAAATAAAACCTTCGACCTCGGGTCGGCGCATCAGGAGCTGCATGCCGATCCAGGCGCCGAAGGAGAAGCCGGCGACCCAGCAGGCGCGCGCTTCGGGATTGATGGTCTGTGCCCAATCGAGCGCTGCGGCGGCATCGGACAATTCGCCGGTGCCGTGATCGAATGAGCCCTGGCTGCGGCCGACGCCACGGAAGTTGAAGCGCAGCACGGAGAAGCCGCGATGTGCGAAGGCGTAGTAGCACTGGTACACGATCTGGTGGTTCATCGTGCCGTGAAACTGCGGATGCGGATGCAGGATCATCGCGATCGGCGCGTTCTTCTGCTTGGCCGGATGGTAGCGGCCTTCGAGACGGCCTGCGGGGCCGGCGAAAATGACTTCAGGCATGATGGTCTCTTGATTGATTCCCTCGAGATGATCCTCAGCAATCAACCGATTGTGGCGGCTTCGCCGGCTGCAAAGCCGACGAAAGCGCGAATTGGAGTGGAAGGGCGCCCTCGGATGATGCGCGAGTGGCGCACGGTGACTTGACGCGCGCGTTCTAACATAGGCTGAGGGTCAAAAAGCAAGCTTCTTCGACATCTCGTAATGCACTCAAGAGCTTAGCTGGTCATCTCGGCATCAGGAGTGCTCCGCCGCATGCGGCAAATCGACGACGAAAACCGGCGCTGAGGTCAGGCGCCACAGTTAAACAATTGGAATCACGGCGATTTTATCGATCGTCCGGCAGTCCTGGAGCGATTCATTCAGGAGCCGTTCGACCGCCGAGCGAGGCAACCGCTGACCGGTACGCCGGCTGCCCTGGAGTGTCGTCGCCGCTGCTGAAGAAGTGCGCCAGCATCGCCTACGGCTGCTATCAGTGGCTCGCAATGGCTGCGGTGCTCGGTTTCGCACGGCGGCGCTTCACGGCCGACGGACCCGTGCGCCGTTATCTCACGGACGCTATCTTCCTGTACTCCATCGTGCATCAGACCGCGATCCTCATGATCGCGCATGGATTGCATGACGGCGGCTTGTCGGCCGGGATCGAGGCCTCCATCATCATCGTCGGCACCGCGCTCACATGTGTGGTCACATATGAGATCGCGCGGCGCATCGCCTGGCTGCGGCCGCTGTTCGGATTGCGGAGCGGGCCGCGCCACCCGGCCGGGATCGCGCAGCAGCAGCCAGCCTGATGCGGGCGGGGTTCCGATTGGCGCGATGGCAAAAGGTGCTAAGAGGGCGGCATGCCGACCCGCGTCTATCTCGACTGGAATGCGACCACGCCGCTGCGCCCCGAGGCGCGGGCGGCGATGGTCGCGGCCTATGATCTGGTCGGCAATCCGTCCTCGGTGCATGCCGAGGGGCGGGAGGCGCGGCGGCTGGTCGAGGTGGCGCGCGCGGCGCTGGCCGGGGCCGTCGGGGCCTTGCCGCGGAATGTGGTCTTCACCTCCGCGGGAACCGAGGCCAACATGCTGGCGCTGTCGCCGGGTCTGCGAGGCCCGTCGGGCGGTCCGGTCGAACGGCTTCTGGTGTCCGCCATCGAGCACGCCTCCGTGCTGGCAGGCGGAAGGTTTCCGGCCAACGCCATTAGTCAGATCCGGGTGACGCGGTCTGGCGTCGTCGATCTCGACCACCTCAAGGCGCTGATCGGTTCCGGGCCGCCGGCGCTGGTGTCGATCATGGCTGCCAACAACGAAACCGGCGCACTTCAGCCGGTGACGGAGGCGGCGCGGATCGCCCATGAGGCAGGGGGGCTCCTGCACGTCGACGCGATTCAGGCGCTTGGCAAGATACCATTTGATATCAAAGAGGTAGGAGCCGATCTTGCCACCTTCTCTGCACACAAGATCGGCGGCCCAAAGGGCATCGGCGCGCTGGTCCTGGCCGGGGACGTGACGGGGCTCGAACCGGTGCTGCGGGGTGGCGGGCAGGAGCTCGGCCGCCGTGCAGGAACCGAGAACGTTGCCGGCATTGCCGGCTTTGGCGCGGCGGTGGGGGCGGTCGTTCAGGCTCTGGCGAAGGATGCGGAGCATCTTCGAAGCCTCCGGAATCGCTTGGAAAATGGGCTGCGAACCGTGCCCGGCACGATGATTTTCTCGGACGATGCTAGGCGGTTGCCTAATACCACCTTGTTTACGGGACCGGGGATGAAGGCCGAGACCGCCGTGATCGGCTTCGACCTCGAAGGCATCGCCGTGTCCTCAGGCTCGGCCTGTTCTTCGGGGAAGGTACAGCCGTCCCACGTGCTCTCCGCCATGGGATTCGACCCCAAAACCGCCCAGGGAGCGGTGCGCCTCAGTCTGGGCTGGTCCACGCAGGAGGCGGACATCAATCGTACCCTGGAGGCTTGGCGAAAGCTCGGTAATACCCTACTTAAGGGATAAGCGACGAAACACGGCTTGAACGGTTCTAAGCGCGTGCTTTCCGCATAGAAACATCGTAATAGTCGTCCGAGTTTGATCCACCGCGGTCCTTGAAACCGCGAGCGGAGGATGGAATGCCAGCCGTACAAGAGACGGTCGAGCGCGTGAAGCGCATCGACGTCGACCAATATCGTTATGGGTTTGAGACCCTGATCGACTCCGAGAAGGCCCCGAAGGGTCTGTCGGAGGAGACCGTAAAATTCATCTCCCAGAAGAAGAACGAACCGGCCTGGATGCTTCAGTGGCGGCTCGAGGCCTATCGGCGCTGGTTGACCATGACCGAGCCGACCTGGGCCCGCGTCGAGTATCCCAAGATCGATTTCCAGGACATCCACTATTACGCGGCGCCGAGGCCGAAGAAGACGGTTTCCTCGCTTGATGAGATCGATCCGGAGATCCTGAAAACCTACGAGAAGCTGGGCATTCCCTTGCGGGAAGTCGCCATGCTCGAAGGCGTCGAGCCGAAGGTGGGGGAGGAGGATCCGGCCCGGCGCAAGATCGCGGTCGACGCGGTCTTCGATTCGGTGTCCGTTGCGACCACCTTCAAGGCTGAGCTGAAAAAGGCCGGCGTGATCTTCATGCCGATCTCGGAGGCGATCCGCGAGCATCCCGAGCTGGTGCAGAAATATCTCGGCTCCGTAGTGCCGACCTCTGACAATTTCTACGCGACGCTGAACTCGGCGGTGTTCTCCGACGGCTCCTTTGTCTACGTGCCGCCGGGCGTGCGCTGCCCGATGGAGCTGTCGACCTATTTCCGCATCAACGAGCGCAACACCGGCCAGTTCGAGCGCACGCTGATCATTGCGGACAAGGGCTCCTACGTCTCCTATCTCGAAGGCTGCACCGCGCCGCAGCGCGATGAGAACCAGTTGCACGCCGCCGTGGTCGAGCTCGTCGCGCTCGACGACGCCGAGATCAAATATTCGACGGTGCAGAACTGGTACCCCGGCAACTCCGAGGGTAAGGGCGGCATCTACAATTTCGTCACCAAGCGTGGCGACTGCCGCGGCAACAACTCCAAGATCTCTTGGACCCAGGTCGAGACCGGCTCGGCCATCACCTGGAAATATCCGAGCTGCATCCTGCGCGGCGACAATTCGAGCGGCGAGTTCTACTCGATCGCGATCTCGAACGGCTTCCAGCAGGTCGATAGCGGCACCAAGATGCTCCATCTCGGCAAGAACACCTCGAGCCGGATCATTTCCAAGGGTATCGCGGCCGGCAAGTCGCAAAACACGTACCGCGGACTCGTCACCGCGCATCGGAAAGCAACCGGCGCCCGCAACTTCACCGCCTGCGACTCGCTGCTCATCGGCGACAAATGCGGCGCGCACACCGTGCCTTACATCGAGGCGAAGAACTCCTCGGCCACCTTCGAGCACGAGGCGACAACCTCAAAAATCTCCGAGGACGTGCTGTTCTACTGCATCCAGCGCGGTCTCAGCCAGGAGGAAGCCGTCGGCCTCGTCGTCAACGGCTTCGTCAAGGACGTGCTCCAGCAGCTCCCGATGGAGTTCGCGGTGGAAGCGCAGAAGCTGATCTCGATCTCGCTTGAAGGGTCGGTCGGTTAATTGCCGGCCCTCGCGGCGCGCCGCGGCGCTCCCTTGATCATTTGAATAGACTGGAAACCAAGATGGCTTTGCTTGAAGTGAAAGATCTGAAGGTTCGCGTCGAGGAGCGTGAGATCCTCCATGGGCTGACGCTGACCGTGAACGAGGGCGAGGTGCACGCGATCATGGGGCCGAACGGCTCGGGTAAGTCGACGCTTTCCCATGTCATCGCGGGCAAGCCCGGCTACGAGGTGACCGACGGCCAGATCCTGTTTAGGGGCGAGGACCTCCTGGAGATGGAACCGGAAGAGCGCGCCGCCAGGGGCGTGTTCCTGGCGTTCCAGTATCCGGTCGAGATTCCCGGCGTCGCCACCATGAACTTCCTGCGCACCGCGCTGAACGCGCAGCGCAAGGCGCGCGGTGAGAGTGAATATTCGACGCCGGACTTCCTGAGGAAGGTCCGCGAGGTCTCGAAGTCGCTGAACATCCCGCAGGATATGCTCAAGCGCGGCGTCAATGTCGGCTTCTCCGGCGGCGAGAAGAAGCGCAACGAAGTGCTCCAGATGGCGCTGTTCGAGCCGAGCCTGTGCATCCTCGACGAGATGGATTCCGGTCTCGACATCGACGCACTGCGCATCGCGGCCGACGGCGTCAATGCGCTGCGCGCGCCCAAGCGCGCGATGGTGGTGATCACCCACTATCAGCGCCTGCTGAATTACATCGTGCCGGATTTCGTGCACGTGATGTCACGCGGCCGCGTCGTGAAGAGCGGCGACAAGCAACTGGCGCTGGAGCTGGAGGAGTCCGGCTACGCCCAGTTCGAGGACGCGGCGTAAGGGATTTTGCGATGAACGTTGCTTTGGCCAAGACCGGGAACGGCCGCGCGGTGAGCGATCTCTTCACCAGCGCCGAGGGCCGGCTGCCCGGTTCGCCCGCGGTCACAGCAGTGCGCCGCGAGGCCTTCGAGACCTATGAGCGTCTCGGCCTGCCGCACCGCCGGATCGAGGAATGGAAATACACTGACCTGCGCGCACTCCTTGGCGAGGTGCTGCCGCTTGCGGCCGCGCCTGACGCCGCAGCGCTGTCGCGCGCGGCCGAAGCCGTGAAGGCACAGGCCTTCGCGGGCGCCCGCAAGCTGGTGCTGGTCGATGGCGTGTTCGCGGCCGATCTGTCGGATTTGAAGGCACTCGCATCCCAGGTCAGCGTCAAGACGCTGCGCGAAACGCTGGAGAAGGAGTCCGGCGACCTGCTCGCGACAGCCTCGACGGACGCGATGATCTCGCTGAACGCGGCGCTGGCGACCGACGGCGTCGTGGTGTCAATTGCGGACGGCGTGCAGCCTTCCGCTCCCCTCCAGATCATCCATGTCGCGACCCTGGCGTCTGCATCCGCCTTCACCCGCTCGCAGTTGCGGATCGGCAAGGGCGTCCGCGCCACCATCATCGAGACCTTCGTCGCGGCCGGCGCCGGCGGCTATCAGGTCAACGACGCCGTCATCGTCTCGATCGGTGATGACGCCGACGTCGCGCATATCCGCCTGATGGACGATGCGCCCGACGCCGTGAACATCACCTCGCAGATCATTACGGTCGGCGCGAATACGAAGCTCAACTTCTTCAACATGACGACCGGCGGCGCCGTGAGCCGCCTGCAAGGTTTCATCACGCTGGCAGGCGAGGGCAGCGAGCTCGCGGTCAACGGCGTGAACCTGCTGAAGAAGACCGAGCATGGCGATACGACGCTGGTCGTCGACCACGCCGTGCCCCATTGCACCAGCCGCGAGATCTTCCGCGCCGTGGTCGACGATCGCGCCCACTCGGTGTTCCAGGGCCGCATCATCGTCCGCCCCGATGCGCAGAAGACCGATGGCAAGATGATGACGCGGGCGTTGCTGCTCTCGGACGAGGCAGAGGCCGACAACAAGCCCGAGCTCGAGATCTTTGCCGATGACGTCTCCTGCGGCCACGGTGCCACCGCCGGCGCGCTGGATGACAGTCTCCTGTTCTATCTGCGCGCCCGCGGGCTGTCCGAGAAGGACGCGCAGGCGCTGCTGATCCAGGCCTTCGTCGGTGAGGCAATCGAGCAGATCGCCGATGATGACCTGCGTGAGCACGTGATCGGCATTGCCGAGCGCTGGCTGGAGCGACGGTCATGAGCACGCATCCGGCGGTCCTGAACGGTTCTTATGACGTCGCGCGGGTGCGCCAGGATTTTCCGGCGCTCGCCCTGCAGGTCTACGGAAAGCCGCTGGTCTATCTCGACAACGCGGCCTCGGCGCAGAAGCCGCAATCCGTGCTCGACCGCATGACGCAGGCCTATACGAGCGAATATGCCAACGTGCATCGCGGCCTGCACTACCTCGCCAATACTGCGACGGAGGCTTACGAGGGCGGCCGCGCCAAGGTCGCGCAGTTTATCAATGCCAGCCGCACCGAAGAGATCATCTTTACGCGCAACGCGACCGAGGCGATCAACCTCGTCGCCTCGTCCTGGGGTGAGCCCAACATCAAAGCTGGCGACGAGATCGTCCTCTCGATCATGGAACACCACTCCAACATCGTGCCCTGGCATTTCCTCAGGGAACGCCACGGCGCGGTGATCAGATGGGCGCCGGTCGACGATGAAGGCAATTTCCTGATCGATGAGTTCGAGAAGCAGCTGACGTCGAAGACCAAGCTCGTCGCGATCACGCAGATGTCGAACGCGCTCGGCACCATCGTGCCGGTCAAGGACGTCGTCAAAATCGCGCACGCCCGCGGCATTCCCGTGCTGGTCGACGGCAGTCAGGGCGCCGTGCATCTGCCGGTCGACGTCCAGGACATCGGCTGCGACTTCTACGTTTTCACCGGGCACAAGGTGTACGGACCGACCGGCATCGGCGTGCTCTGGGCCAAATACGACCACCTCATCGCGATGCGTCCCTATAATGGTGGGGGCGAGATGATCCGCGAGGTCTCCCGCGAAATCGTCACCTATGGCGATCCCCCGCACAAGTTCGAGGCCGGCACACCCGCGATCGTCGAGGCGGTCGGGCTAGGCGCGGCCATCGACTACGTCAACTCGATCGGCAAGGAGCGCATCGCCGCCCACGAGCACGATCTCGTCACCTATGCCCAGGACCGCCTGCGCGAAATCAACTCGTTGCGGCTGATCGGCACAGCGCGCGGCAAGGGCCCGGTGATCTCCTTCGAGCTGAAGGGCGCGCACGCCCATGACGTCGCCACCGTGATCGACCGCCAGGGCATCGCGGTGCGCGCAGGCACTCATTGCGTGATGCCGCTTTTAGAGCGGTTCAACGTGACCGCGACGTGCCGGGCATCCTTCGGCATGTATAATACAAGGGACGAAGTCGACCATCTGGCACAGGCGCTCTTGAAGGCGCGGGATTTGTTCGCATGAGTGACACGGCCGAAATCAAAGCCAATCCGATGGAAACGCATTCCGCGTTGCCGCCGGAGGAGACCGAGCGTCTGACGCGCGAGATCATCGCCGGGCTCAAGACTGTGTTCGATCCGGAAATCCCGGCCGACATCTACGAGCTCGGCCTGATCTACAAGGTCGAGATCAAGGACGACCGCTCCGTCGACGTCTTGATGACGCTGACCACGCCGAACTGCCCGGCCGCCGGCGAGCTGCCGACCATGGTTGAGAATGCGGTTGCCAGCGTTCCCGGCGTCGGCGTGGTCGACGTCAAGGTCGTCTGGGAGCCGGCCTGGTCGCCGGAACGCATGAGCGACGAGGCCCGCCTCGTGCTCAACATGTGGTGAGATCCACATCTGGCATTGAACTTGCTTCGCAACGGACCACATGACTGACATGACCCAGCCGTCACCAGCTACTACCCCCAAGCCGCGGCGCCCGCGCCCGCAGGTGATGCGGCTGACGGATGCCGCCGCGCAGCGCATCACTGAGCTGACGCAGCGTGCGGACTCGGAGATCGTGGGCCTGCGGGTCGGTGTGAAGAACGGTGGCTGCGCCGGGCAGTCCTACACCGTCGAATACGCCCACGAGATCCGCCCAACCGACGAGGTCGTCGAGGACAAGGGCGTCAAGATCCTGGTCGATCCCAAGGCCGTGCTGTTCCTGCTCGGCACCGAGATGGACTACAAGGCTGACAAGATGCAGGCCCAGTTCGTCTTCAACAACCCCAACCAGATTTCCGCCTGTGGCTGCGGCGAGTCGGTTGAACTGCGGCCGGCCAAGGTCGAGGGGTAGCTTCTCCCCAATACTCTCTCGTGTCCCGGACGCGCTAGCAGCGCTCCCCGGCGATGCGCAGTATCGTCCGGTGCGCTGCTGCGCAAAGCTGGGACCCACGCTATAGTCATCGGGTGCAAAAGACTGGCCCCCGGCTCAGCAGCGCCATAGCGTGTCGAAGACGCGCGTCGACGCGCTGATGGCGCGCTGCGCTGCGTTGGGGGCGCGAGGGTGCCCATGGACCGCGAATTCCTGATCGACCTGTTCGCCGATTTCGGCCCCGTCACCATCCGCCGGATGTTTTCCGGCTATGGCATTTCTGCCGACGGCACCAATTTTGCGCTGGCCTTGCGCGCCGGGCTGTTCTTTCGCGCCGATGAAGTAACAATCCCAGGCTTTGAGGCCGAAGGCTCGGCGCCCTTCCAGTACCAGACCCGCGCCAAGACAGTGACAGTGAGTTCCTACTGGCAACTGCCCGCGCGCCTGTTCGACGATTCCGAGGAGCTTGCCGAGTGGGCGAGGGCCGCGCTCGCCGCTGCCCAGCGCGCCAAGGTGAAGAAGCGGCCCCAGAAGAAGGCGGCGGCGAGCAAAGGGATGAAGAAGGCCGCCAAATCTTCGACGAGGGTGAAGAAGCCTGCCAAGAAGGCTGCGGTTCGCAAGCGCGCCAGGCGGAAAGCGTAGCGGTCCGTATGGTGGGCAAAGCGAGCGTGCCCACCGCTGAGAATCGCGATGTAGGAAAGATGGTGGGCACGGCGCGATGCGCCTTTGCCCAATCTACGACTTCCTCAAATGAGGTCGGAGCTAAGCCACCTGGCTGCGCGCTTCGGCGCTGTATTCCGGATCGGCCTCGCAGATCACGCGGTTGCGGCCGTTGCGCTTGGCGGCGTAGAGGCAGGCATCCGCGCGCTCGATCAGGGAGTCCGTGTCGTCGCCCGGCTTCAGCATGGAGACGCCGACCGAGATCGTGACGCGGCCGAGGATCTCGCCGGTCGATTTCTTCTTCAATTCCTTCGCCATCACGGCGCGGCGGATGTGGTCGGCGACCGTGAGCGCCTGGCGCAGCGCGGTGTTGGGCAGCACGACCGCGAACTCCTCGCCGCCATAGCGCGCGGTGATGTCCTGGCCCTTGATGGTCTGCTTCAGCGACAGGCCGACGAGGCGCAGCACCTGGTCGCCGGTGAGGTGGCCGTAGGAATCGTTGAACGACTTGAAGTGGTCGATGTCGAACAACAGCAGCGACAGCGGCTCGCCGTTTGCGAGGGCGTTCTGCACGGCCATGCCGATCATGCGATCGAAATATTTGCGGTTGCCAAGGCCGGTGAGGGGATCGGTGAGGCTCTCGGCGCGGATCGCCTCGAGGCTCTGCTGAAGGTTGCTGATCTCGTTCTTGGACAAGGTCAGCCGGTCCTCCAGCGCCTTGCTTGTCTCGCGCATGTCGCGCGTCGCGCCCAGCAGCGCGTCCACGATCGCCTTGATCTGGTCGCGGTCCCTGGCCGTGGACAGCTTTGCGGCGGCGCCCGACAGGCTCGCATCATAGGATGCGGACATGCCGAGCGCTTCGCTGAGCACCTTCATCACGTCGTCGATTTCGCCGATGACGCGCGCGCCGACCTTGTCGATGCGGTCGGTGGTCTTGATGTGGGAGAGGTAGGTCTCGTAGATCTGCTCGAGATCGGCTTCGGTCAGCCTGCCGTTGCGTGCCAGCGTCTCGTTGATGATCTTGTTCAGGGGAGCGTTGTAGCCGGTGGCGTAGACATACCAGATCTCGTAGTTGCGGGGAATTGCGGTCTGCCTGAGCGATCGGATCTGACCGAGAGCCACCTCGGCGAACGCCATGGTGCGTTCGTGTTCATCGAGCACGTTGACCACTGAACATTCCCCACGGCGATCGGTGCGCCGCCGATCGCTGCAATGCATAAATTATGTTCGTAGGCTAACGGGCGATTCTGAACGACCGGTAAACGGTCGTTTCTCAGGCGCCGGCGGGGGAACGAACAGGTCGCAGCAGGAACGCCGGCAGATGCGAATGATCGCCGGGCTCGCTGTCGGCCTCACGCTGCGGACGGCGCGGCTCGGGCCGGCCGATCGACGGCACGTGCGACGTATTGGCCTGCTGGCGCGAGCCGTGGCGCGGCTCGGGGGCGTGCCTTGCTTCGCGCGCAGGCTTTGGCTCGCGTGCAGGCCTTGCTTCCGGTGCTGGCCTTGCGTCCGAGGCGTGCCTGGCGTCACCGCGCTGCTCATGGCCGCGGCGCGACTTGCCGCGACCGCCGCGGGTCCGCTCCCGGCCACGCGGCTCGCGCGAACGTTCGGTTGGCTCGGCGGACTCGCCGTGGACCTCGAACTCGCCTTCGGCGCGCGGAATGTTCAGGCCGATCAGCTTTTCGATCGCGGCCATCGACTTCTGGTCGAGCGGCGTCACGATCGAGATCGCGGTGCCGGTGCGGCCGGCGCGCCCGGTACGGCCGATGCGGTGAACGTAATCATCGGGATGATGGGGGACGTCGAAATTGAAGACGTGGCTGACCTCGGGGATGTCGAGGCCGCGCGCGGCGACGTCGGAGGCGACTAGCAGTGGCAGCTCGCCTTTGCGAAATTGATCCAGCGCTGCCATGCGGGCCGGCTGGTCCATGTCGCCGTGCAGCGCACCGACGCTGAAGCCGTGCTTCTGGAGCGATTTGTGAACGATCGCGACCTCGCGCTTGCGATTGCAGAAGATGATCGCGTTCTTGAGATCCTTGGCCTCGCGCAGCAGGCGGCGAAGCAGCTCGCGCTTCTCATGTGCCTCGCGCCCCGCAGGCACCTGGGACTGTGTGACGGTCACCGCCGTGGTGGCGGGCTTGGAAACCTCGACCTTCTGCGGATTGTGCAGGAAGGCCTCGGTGATGCGCCGGATCTCCGGCGGCATGGTCGCAGTGAAGAACAGCGTCTGCCGCGTGAAGGGGACCAGCTTGCAGATGCGCTCGATGTCGGGGATGAAGCCCATGTCCAGCATGCGGTCGGCTTCGTCGATGACGAGCAGCTCGACGCCGGTGAGCAGGAGACCGCCGCGCTCGGTATGGTCGAGCAGGCGCCCGGGGGTCGCGATCAGCACGTCGACGCCGCGCGTCAGCTTGGCATCCTGGTCGCCGAAGGAGACGCCGCCGATCAGCAGCGCGACGTTGAGCTTCTGCCCCGCGCCGTAGCGGTCGAAGTTCTCCTTGACCTGGGCGGCGAGCTCGCGGGTCGGCTCGAGGATCAGGGTGCGCGGCATGCGCGCCCGGGCTCTGCCCTTTTCGAGGATGGTGAGCATCGGCAGCACGAAGGCCGCGGTCTTGCCGGTGCCGGTCTGGGCGATGCCGAGCACGTCCTTGCGTGCAAGGACGTGGGGGATCGCCTGTTCCTGAATGGGGGTGGGGTTGGTGTAACCGGTGGCCGCCACTGCGGCGAGGACTTTTTCGGATAGTCCGAGATTTGAAAAGGACATTGAGCCTCTAGTCGAAACCGCCGTTCGGAATCGAGGGGTAATAAGGCTGTCGCGCTCCACCCCGAAACGGCGCGCTCTCAAAGAAGCTGGGGGTGCTGACCTGCGCGGACAAAGCGCCAAGCTCAGGAATCGCGTTTCGATACCGAGCCGCGTTGCCCGGAACATAGGGCGGAATCGGGCAAAGTCAATGGAGCAGGCGCGGGAAGGCTCTTAAAAACCTAGCGTTTTTGCTCAATTTGCCGGCGCAGCTTGGATTTTTCGCCCGTCGCCCGCCCGGGGTCAGCCTCCCGGAACTTTGTCCGTCGCCGCTTGCTGGGCCCGGAAATCGCCCGGGGGCAGTCCGTAGGCGGCGTTAAAGACCCGGTAATAGGTCGCAATGCTTTCGAAGCCGCAGGCGGCGGCGACATCGGCGATCAGCCGTTCCGGCGCCTCGCGCAAGAGGCGGCGGCTTTGCGCCAGGCGTTGCTCGGTCACGGTCTGGGAGAAGCTCTTCTCCGCCATTTCGAACAGCATGTGGAGGTGGCGCAGGGACACGCAGAGCCAGTCGGCGACCATCGCGGGGGACAATCGGGGGATCGTTCAGATGGCGCACGATCAGGCGGCGCGCCAGCGAGAGGCGGGCGATCCGCAGCGCGTACTGTCCGCGGCGGCCCGCGGGCCTGACGATGCCGCGCTCGATCAAGACGAGACAGGCCAGCGCCTCCACCAGCGGCTTGGCGTGCGCAGCCTCGTCCTCGCCGGCGAATTCGCCGAGCTCGGCAAAGGCGGCGTCGAGCAGGGGGGCCAGGGCAGGGTCGCCGACCGGCTTCGGCGTGAGGTCGCGAACGCGCCTGTCCGGCCCGGGGATGCTGGCCACCGGAATCTTCAGGATCCGCAGGTGGAAGCCGGCGGCGCCGAGCGGCACGGTGCGATAGGGCAGGTCGGTATGGCTGGTGGCGAACCTGCCACTTTCGATCGCGAAGTCATCGCTGCGCATGCCGCCGAACCAGCCGCCGCCGCCGAGCTGCTGATAGACGCAGATGCTGTCGCTGGCGGCGTGCGCAATGTCGGTCTTGCTGCGCTCGACCTGGTAGGGTGAGGCCCGCAGTTCGACGAGGCCGGCCCCGCCGATCTGCCGGAGCGAGAACTCACCGGAGAAATCAGCGCGCTGCTCCCGCGCGAGCTCCGCGGTGACGCCGAACAGCCCCTTGGCGCGCACCTCCCGCCAATAGTCGAAGCGGTCCTGCGGCTCGACCTCGTCGGTGCACCAGCGATACACGGAAGACCCTCGGGTAGACAGGCAATACCAAACAAAGAAAAAGCAGATTCCAGCGGAGCATGCCATAGGACAGTGGTGCAGGGGCCATGGCCAGCCCGGCGGAGCCCTTTCGGGCCCTGTTGAACCCCAGCCATGACTCGGCCGACTATGACATCAGCGACCGCAGGAGCGCCGGGCAAGGACTCCTGCAAACGGGGATTTTCGATGACGCGCAGGCTTCTCTCGGTTTTGGCAGCCGTTGGCATCGCCGCCAGTCTCACGGCGCTCGCTGCCCCCGCGCATGCCGAAAAGCGCGTCGCGCTCGTGATAGGCAATAACGACTACAGGAACGTTCCAAAACTGCTCAAGGCCGTCAACGACGCCCGCACCATGGGCGATACGCTCAAGCAGCTCGGCTTCTCCGTGATGGTAGCTGAGAACCAGAATCGCCAGCAGTTCTCTGAGACGCTGCTCACCTTCGACAGGGCGATCGAGCCCGGCGACACCGCGTTCTTCTTCTATGCCGGGCACGGTTTCGAGATCGCGGGCCAGAACTATTTGCTGCCGACCGACGTGCCGGCGGCGACCGAAGGGCAGGAAGAGCTGGTGCGCGATTCCTCCATCCTCGCCGACCGCATCGTCGAGCGGCTCCAGAACAAGAAGGCGCGCACTGCGATCCTCGTGTTCGATGCCTGCCGCAACAATCCGTTCGAGCGCACCGGCACGCGCGCGGTCGCCGGCGGCGGAGGCCTCGCGCCGATGACGCAGTTGCCGGAAGGCGTGTTCTCGGTGTTCTCCGCCGGCCCCCGCCAGACCGCGCTCGATCGTCTGTCGAACGACGATGCCAATCCCAATTCGGTGTTCACGCGCACGTTTGCCAAGGAACTGTTGCAGCCCGGCGAGAACCTCGTGCAGGTGGCTCAGCATACCCGGCGGCTCGTCAGCGAGATGGCCGACACGGTCAAGCACAAGCAGGTGCCGGTCTATTTCGACCAGATGGTCGACGACGTCTTTCTGAATGGTTCGGCAAAGGTCGCGTCCGACGCCGCGTCACGTCCGGACGACCCGCCGCCGCAGAAGGTCGCGGCGCTGCCGCCGGTCTCGGTGCCGCGCGTCCCGAAGGAGGAGGTCACCAACGCGCCGATTGCGAACTTCTCGCGCCACAGCAGTGGTTGGACGGTGACGTTTTCCTTTGCAGACCCGACCCTCGGCGTTTCCTGGCGGATGGCCGGCAACGGCGATTTCCGCGAGACCGGCTTCATCGACGCGCTCGACCCGCGCACCCGCAAGCGGATGCCGAACCCGTCGATCGAGCTGCCGCCGGACGCGCAGGCCGGTACCATCGAGGTGCGCTATGTGGATGCCTCCGGCGACATGCAGGGTCCGTTTCCGATCAAGTTCGAGCCCGAGGCTGCGCTGCTCCGCGATCAGCGCAAGATCCTCGACATGACCGCGACGAGCTGGCTGTCGTTCCGCGAGTTCAACGGGCTGCTGGTCTACTATACCCATCTGGTTTCTTATCGCTGCGCCATCCGCGAGGTGCGCATCGGCATCGACACCGCGGTGCCGAACCAGGTGCTGAAGATACCGCCTTGCAACATGAGGGACCCGACCGGGGACCCTTCGGGAATTTCCGCCGGCATGCCGCTCTACATGAAGCTCGCGCCCTCGACGCAGTTCGTCTCCGTCGAGCTGACCTACCGCGACGGCAGCGTGTCGGAGATCAAGAGCTTTCGCACTGCGAACCGCAGCAACAACTGAACGGTTCGATTTGACCCATGAGGCTGGCTTCGAGGTGCAGCCCCCTTCTGCCGCACCGTGCGGTGAATTCTCAGACGGGCGCCGTCAGATATCGTGCGTAGATATCCGCGCGCCTGTCTGTGGCGAGCCCGACATAGCTTCGATAGCGGGCGACGTCATCAAGGTCGATTTCCGCGCGTACGACGTCCTCGTCCTCCGAGGTGGACTGCGCGAGAATCTTGCCGTCCGGCGCAACGATGACGCTTCGGCCCATGAAGGCGCAATTGCCCTGCCTGCCAGCGCGGTTGCAACTGAGGAAGAAGAGGCCATTTTCGGTCGCGCGCGTGTAGGCGCGGTGCGTGAATATCTGCTCATCCTCCAGGGGCTTGTCCTGGGGCCGGAAAGACGCCCAAACATTCGTGACGATCTGCGCGCCTTGCAGCATGAGTGCCCGCGTCAATTCCGGAAACCGGATGTCGTAGCAAATCTGCATCCCGATCGGGCCCAACGTCGTCTGCTGCACGGAGATGCTCTCGCCGGCCATGAAGTAGAGCTTTTCCAGATGCCAGCGGTGAATCTTGTGGTAGGTGCCGAGCACGCCGTGGGGACCAATCAGGATCGAGGCATTATGCATGGCACCCTGCTGCACCGGATGACGAAGGGCGAGCCCGACAACAACATGGAGGCTGTGCTCGCGAGCCAGGTCGCACAGCGACTTGATGAAGGGGCCGTTCACCGGTTCTGCTGCTTGAAATAATCGGAAGGCATACTGTTCTGATCCGCCGGAAGCCGGGCTGAAAGGGGCGCCCGGCGTCAGCGGCTCCACGTATCCCGTGTTCGACAGCTCTGGGAACACGATCAACTGCGCGCCTGCCTTTGCCTCCGATAGGATCGCTGCTCGCATTCGCTCGAGATTCGACTCCGGCTCCAGCACTTTGGCATCAAACTGGATCAGGCTCACGCTCACTTTGCCGGTCATCGCTTGTTCGTTCTCCTGTGGCGGGCCAGACGTTCCGCGCGTGTCCCCCTCTGCTCGTGTTCAGACGACATCAACGGGCACCTTCAGGAGCCAGAGGAAACACACGATGCGTATCCAGCCGCTCGTAGGGCAGGAGCCGCAGGTCGGCGACGCCGTGGTCCGGTGTATCCACGATCAGAATTTCCTCCGCCAGTCCCTCGTAGAAGGCACGGAAATGGGTCTTGGAACGAAGCACGATGATGTCGAAGTCTTCCGGACGCAACCCGAAAACTCCGAATGCATCGCCATCGACCGCGAATGCAAAAGCGCTGACGACACTCACCGACACGCCATCGACATCAAGCAACGCCGTCATTCCCAGGTCGACGGGCATGCCATGCATGTAGGAGCCCGACACGCGATACGACTTCGGGCCCGCCCACAGCACGCGTGCGGCGACGTCGAGCGTCGGCCCCGCCTTCTCCGAGCTGTGGCCGCCAAGCTCGAGATTCACCACCGCACCAACGCCGGCTTCGAACGCCTTCTGCGCAGCGGCTGCATCCCAGAGAAATGGCACGGCAGCCCGCGGGACACGGCGCTTGAGCAGCTCGGCCAGCAGGTACGTTGAATCGTTCATTCGGTCTGCGTGCTCGACCAGGACATAGGGGCGTCCCGCCGCCTTGCGCGTCATCAGGCCCGTGCATGCCCGGGAGACCGCCGACTCTGCGGTGTAGATGTCGAACGGGCTGTAGAGTGCATGCCGTTCGCTCCAGATCCGATCCGAAAGATGGTCCGCGACCCTCCGAGCGCGGTCGGGGTCGCCGTCCGTGACGCACAGCACCGAGAAGCCGGCATTGTGCGCGTCTGCATAGGAAAAGCCCGCCATCAACGAAATATCGGTGTAGCGCTCGCTGTCGCGTTCGATTTGCTGTCCTTCCTCGATGATATCCGCCAGGGGGCGCAGCGCGGTCGCGCTGAAGATCGATGGGACGAGCACGCCTGGTTTTGCGATCGCCCACGCCGGCGAAATCTGTCCCCGCAGCGTGCGCAGCATGCAGGTGGCGGCGCGGCGTCCCGTGTCCCCCGTATCGGTATGCGGCGATTTTCGATAGGCGAACGCTGCGGTCGCGTTCTTCAGCGTGTCTGCGTCGATGTTGCCATGGTAGTCGAGGGCGACGATCAAGGGCTTGTCCTGCCCCAGGGCGGCGCGGACTGTGTCGATGATGAAGCGCTCGGGATCCGGATAGGAAGCCGTCCAGCACGCGCCGTGGAGGAAGAGCAGCACGCCATCCAGGTCCGACAGAGCGCGGATACCGGCTGCCATCTCGTCCGCGTAACGTCTGACGGCCTCGTCGGTCGCGGGCCCGACGGCACCGAGGGCCGTGTGCACGAGCGGAGCCAACTCCACGCCGTCCTGTTCGCAGACCTCGATGAAGCCGCCCATCACGGTGTTGGTGCCTCGGAGTTCTTCGACGATGCGGCTCCCGCGCAGGGCCACCTGCTCGAAATCGTCCCAGGTCGAGGCGGTTGGCAGGAAACTCACGGACTCGATATGAAATCCGGCGGTCGCAATCCGAAACGGTTTGTGCAGGCCATGCTTGGGGGTGGAGGGAATTGGAGCCTTGGAGACCATGTCGCCCCCTTAGGATGAGACGATATGCCGGGCCATCAGGTGCCGCGGAATCGCAAAGATCAGCCCAGCCGCGGCGAACAGCGCGATCGCCAGCAGCGAAACACCGGCCGTCATGCTGCCCGTTAGTTGACCGAGGAGCCCGAGGACCGCCGGACCGGCAAAGCCCGCGATCGCCGCGCCGATATTGACCAGTCCGGCGCCGCTGGCCGCCGCGGTTCCGGCAAGCACGCGCGATGGCAGGCTCCAGAACATGGCAAGCGTGCACTGGATGCCGCAGATGCCGACGGTCATGCACAGGAGGGACAGCAATGGCACGTCTCGCGTGGTCACACCCGCGACCAGGGCGATGCCGCCAGCGATCAGGGGCAGCGCGGTGTGCCAGAGTCTCTCGCCGGTTTTCACCGAGTGGAACGAGTTGAGCAGCATGGCGCAGGCGGCAACGAGGTACGGCACCGCAGTCACGATACCGATCTGGAAGTTCGTCAGCCCGCCTATTGATTTGATCATGCTCGGCATCCAGAAAACGAGGCCGTAATTGCCAAGGTTGTAGAGAAACGTCGTCGCGAACAGAATCCACAGCGTCGGCTCGCGCAACGCTGGCAACAAGCTCGTCTGCTTGTCCCGGGCTTCCAGGGCGAGCTCTCGCTGCACCAGGGCTTTCTCGCCGGCCGTTAACCAGGCAACATCGTCCGGCCGTTCGACGATCGCCCTGATCGCGAACAATCCAAGCAACAACGCGGGCAGTCCCTCGAGCAGGAACATCCACTGCCAGCCCTTTAGACCGTAGCCGCCATGGGTGACGTCCATGATCCAGCCGGACAGCGGACCGCCGAGGATCACCCCGAGAGGCAGGGCAAGGAACAGCAAGGACATCACCTTGCTCAGCCTGTACGAGGGAAACCATAGGCTGAAGCAGGCAATGACGGCCGGGAAGAACGCTGCTTCGGTGACCCCGAGCAGAAAGCGAAGTGCGTAGAAGCTGGCTTCGTCCCGCGTCAGCAGGGTCGTCATAGAGACAAGCCCCCATGCGATCATCGATCCCGCGATGCAATTGCGCGGGCCGTAGAGCTGAACCAGGTAGCCGGCGGGCACCTGGAGCAGGAGATAGCCGATGAAGAACAAGCCTGCGCCGAGGCCATAAGCGGCCTCGCTCAGACTGAGGTCACTGACCATGCCGAGCTTGGCGAAGCCGACGTTCACCCGATCCAAATAGCCAAAGAAATAGCAGGCGAGGATGAAGGGCATGATGTGAAGCACGATCTTCCGGTACGTCGCGTCCGCTCCGGTCACCTCGGGTGTTGCGGCCGCGGCGATCGGCATGGTCGAAGCAAGTTGCTGCTGGGTGGGCATCGGTGCTACCTGTTCCCTTTGTGGCTATCCGCCAGGATGGTAGGAACCGCCATCATTGAGGTCCAATGCGGGTTCGCTTGCGACTGATGAGACTCCCGCATGAAAGTCGAGAACGCTGAACTCGAGGCCTTCGTGGTCGCGGCGGAGCTGCTGAATTTCCAGCGTGCCGCTGAGAAACTCCATCTGACCCAGCCTGGCCTGTCGCGCCGGATCCAGAAGCTGGAGCAGACGCTGGGTGTGGAGCTGTTCAGCCGCACCACGAGGTCGGTTGTTCTCACCGGAGCTGGACGCCATTTCCTTCCAATGGCTCGCCAGCAGATCAACAACCTCAACGGGATGCTGGATTCGATCCGCGAGGTCGCTGAGAGGCGCTTCGGCAAGATACGGGTGGCCAGCATTCCGACCGTCGTGTGCCAGGCCTTTCCGTCCTTGCTGAGGACGTTCACCGAGCGGCATCCGAATGTCGGTGTGCAGGTCTTCGATGGCAACCAGGACTTTGTCGTTCGTCAGGTCTTGTCGGGATTGGCCGAATTCGGCATCGGTGTGGATCCGGGCACAGATCCGGATCTAACGTTCGCACCGTTGTTGGCAGATCGTTTCGTCCTGGCCGTGCACAAGGACGACGCGCTGGCCGCGCGTCACGAGGTGACCCTGCAAGAGCTACAGGCGATGGCGAAAGTTCGGCTCGTCATTGGCGGGCGCGACAGTGGCAACAGGCTCCTGCTGGAAGTGTTGCTCGGAAATGCCGCCCTGAAGCTGCGGTGGTTCT
This sequence comes from Bradyrhizobium sp. CB82, assembly GCF_029714405.1. Lineage (NCBI taxonomy): Bacteria > Pseudomonadati > Pseudomonadota > Alphaproteobacteria > Hyphomicrobiales > Nitrobacteraceae > Bradyrhizobium > Bradyrhizobium sp. CB82. Next base: position 4,608,335 of record NZ_CP121650.1, read on the forward strand.
ACGAGGTCGAGCACGTTTCCTGCATCCTTGGATTTCTGGAAGCAGGCGTCGGCTGCGCCATCTTGCCGGCCATGGCCCTGCCGACAACTGCCGGCTCCAATATCCGGGCCGTTCCCATCTCTGCCCCTGAAATCAAGCGTACGGTTGGCGTCATTCGCCATAGGTCACTCAGCATCTCGCCGCTGGCCAGTGAGTTCCTCGATCTTGTCACTCAGCATCTTGGTGCCGAGCCGGCGCGACAATCGTTGTTGAAACCGCCGAGAACCGGATCATGAACGCCAACGCGCTGCAACAGCCAACCGCACCTCGTTCCATGAAAGTCCGCTGCTGCATCGTCGGCGGCGGGCCGGCCGGGATGATGCTCGGCTATCTCCTGGGACGCGCCGGCATCGATGTCGCGGTGCTGGAGAAGCATGCGGATTTCTTCCGCGATTTTCGCGGCGATACCGTGCATCCCTCGACGCTCCAGGTCATGGACGAGCTCGGCCTGATCGACGGTTTCCTGAAACTGCCGCATCAACGCTTGCAGACGCTCGACGGCATGTTCGGCGGCACGCCGGTGCGCATCGCCGATATCCGCCGGCTTGACACCAAATACCCCTTCATCGCCTTCATGCCGCAATGGGACTTCTTGAATTTCTTGCGCGAGAGCGGTCAGCGCTTTCCCTCGCTCAAGGTGATGATGAGCACTGAGGCAACCGACCTGATCCGGCGCGGCGAGGCGATTGCCGGCGTGCGCGCGACGACGCCGGAAGGTCCGATCGACATCGAGGCGGATCTGACCATCGCCTGCGACGGCCGTCATTCGACGGTTCGCCAGCGCGCGGGCCTCGCAGTCGAGGAGATCGGCGCGCCGATGGACGTGCTGTGGTTTCGCGCCGGACAGCGGCCGAACGAATCCGAGAACGTGTTCGCGCGCGTCGAGCCCGGCAAGATGATGATCACCTTCGATCGCGGCGAGTACTGGCAATGCGCCTATGTCATCGCCAAAGGGCAGTATGACGCGGTGAAGGCGAGGGGGCTGCAAGCACTGCTCGACGAGGTCGTCCGCATGGCGCCGATCCTTTCATCCGGAATCTCCGACGTGAAGAGCTGGGACGACGTCAAGCTCCTTACCGTCGCGATCAACCGCATGAAGCGCTGGACCCGGCCGGGCCTGCTCTGCATCGGCGATGCCGCGCACGCGATGTCGCCGGTCGGCGGCGTCGGCGTCAATCTCGCGGTCCAGGATGCGGTTGCGACCGCCAATCTGCTTGCGGACAAGATCCGGAACGGCTGCCCATCCGAAGACGAGCTCGACGCCGTGCGGCAGCGGCGAGCATTTCCGGTAAAGATGACGCAGGCGATGCAGGTCGTCGTGCAGAACAACATCATCAGCGGTGCACTCAGGCCCGGCAACCAGCCCGTGAAGGTTCCGCTGATCGTGCGCTTGGTCACGGCGCTGCCGTGGCTCCAGAAAATTCCTGCGCGCTTTATCGCACTCGGCGTACGACCGGAGCACGTACATTCGCCGGTCGCGCGCGCATCGTGACCGTGTGAACGGTTCGGTAGGGATAACGGCGCGTTAAATCGCATCGTGCGCGTTGCGCGAGTGCAACAGCGCAATTCGATTCGAAGCGAGCGAAAGCTGTCATGCCGCTTAACTTCGTGGATTCCAATTTTAGTAAGAACTGTCTGTGAGTGTGCGCCCCATCCAAGGACAAGGGTTGTACAATGCGTTCCAAGTTGATTGCCGCCTTCACCTGCACCACCGCGCTCGTCGCTGCAGGTCACGCTTTCGCCGCCGATCTCGCCGCGCGGCCCTACACGAAGGCTCCGGCCTATATCGAGCCGCTCTTCAACTGGACGGGTTTCTATGTCGGCGGCCACATCGGCGGCGCCTGGACGAACGAGCAGTTCATCAACAGCGCGAACACCACGGCATTCGGCGATCTCACGCCGGGCCAGGGCTATCGCCAGCGCGGCTCCGGCCTCATCGGCGGCGCACAGATCGGTTACAACTGGCAGGCCAGCAACTACGTGTTCGGCCTCGAAGGCACGATCTCCGGGCTCGACAATCGCGGCACCGTCGTGAACACGGCGTTCGGCGCAGGTGACGACGTGTTCAGCTGGCGCACCAACGTGCTGGCGACGATCGTCGGCCGTGCCGGCTTCTCCGTGCAGAACAACCTGTTCTACATCAAGGGCGGCTACGCCGGCGCGAACAACCGCCTCTCGGTCTCTGATACGGTTGGGCCGGCAACTGGCGCGGGCGGTCAGACGCACTGGGCAAACGGCTGGACCGTCGGCGCCGGCTGGGAATACGGCATCACCCGCAACTGGATCGTCGGTGTCGAGTACAACTACGCCGCCTTCACAAGCCAGACCTATCAGCTCGCCGGCACGGCCGCGGGAACTTACACCTTCGACGCCAAACCGCGCGACATTCAGTGGGCGGTGGTGCGCGCGAGCTACAAGTTCGATGCGCCCGTCATCGCGCGCTACTGAGACTGGACAGCCTTCCAGACGAAACGCGAAGCCCCGGCGCAAGCCGGGGCTTTTTTAATGCGCCGGACGCTTCCTACGCCATCACCGAGAATCCGCCATCGACGGGAATCGCGGTGCCCGTGACGAAATCGGATCCGGATGATGCCAGGAACACCGCGATGCCCGCGAAGTCGTCGATATGGCCCCAGCGCCCCGCGGGCGTGCGGGCGAGCACGCGCTCATGCAGTCCAGTCACCTGTTCACGTGCGCCGCGCGTGAGATCGGTGTCGATCCAGCCGGGCAGGATGGCGTTGACCTGGATGTTGTCGGCCGCCCAGGCGTTGGCGCAGGCGCGCGTGAACTGCACGATGCCGCCCTTGCTCGCCGCATAGGCCGGCGCGAAGCTCGCGCCGAAGATCGACATCATCGAGCCGATGTTGATCACCTTGCCGTGGCCGGACGCCTTCAGCGCGGGATAGGCTGCCTTCGAGCACACGAAAGCGCTGGTGAGGTTGGTGTCGATCACCTTGCTCCATTCTTCGAGCTCGAGCTCGTGCGGCGGCTTGCGGATGCTCATGCCGGCATTGTTGACGAGGATGTCGATGCGGCCGAGTTCCTTTGCGACACGCGCAACCATCGCCTCGACCGCCGTCTTGTCGGTGACGTCGGTCGCAACCGCGATCGCCTTGATGCCGCGCTGGCGGAGATCCTCGACCGCCGCTTTCGACTTCGCTTCGTTGCGGCCAATCACGGCGATGTCGGCGCCGGCATCGGCGAGCCCGCAAGCCATGCCGAGCCCGATGCCACCATTGCCGCCCGTGACGATCGCGACCTTGCCACGGAGATCGAACCGGCTGAGTGTCATGCTGTGATGTCCTTTTCTTCTTGTTTGTTTCTTCTATTGGCTGCTTTCCCAGATCAGGACCAACCCGAACCCGGCCATGGCCGCGCCGTAGCCGGCCCATTGCAGCTGGTTGACCATGAAGCTCGACCGCGGCCATGGAAACGTGCCAGTGCCCTGTCCGATCCAGATCAGGCCGATGGCAGTCGCAAACAGGCCTGCGATCAGCAGAAATCTGCGCATGCGTCCCTCCCGTCGGTCTGCTTCTGTCGCGCCGCAACATCGACAATGCCGGCGGTCGCAAACAACTTGGGGCCAGACTAGCCGTAGCTTTGGTGCGGATACAATGGCCACCGGGCTGACGGAGGGGCGAGGAGAGGGATGCTGTCATGTCCTTTCGCAGGGCAGGCGTCGGGCTCGCGCTCGCGATCGCGTTGACCGCGATCTATGCGGTCTGGCTGCGAAGAGCGGATCTGCGCGCCTTCGATCCGGCCGGGACGGCATGGCTCGAGACGGCGATATGGCGCAACGACTATGACAAGCGCCACGCCGGGCTGTTCTATTGAGTGAGCAACGAAAAAGCCCCGTCGATGCCGGGGCTTTTGAAGTCAATGTCGAATCTCAGATCAGTACTTGGCGACGACCGGGCCACCCCAGTTGAAGCGGTAGACCAGCTCGCTGCGCACGCTGTGCTCGCGCAGCTTCTGAGTCTGGGTAGCGCCCGTCAGCCCGCCACCAAAGAAGGTGATGTCAGTGTTGGCGCGGTCAAACTCCGAGTAACGATACTCGGTCTTCCAGAACAGGCCGGGGAGGAAGCTGGTCAAAGCATACTCGTCGCCGGTGCCGATGAACCAGCCGCCCTTCGTGAAGCCAGACGTCGAAACGGCCGGAGCTCCAAGGAAGCTATAGTCCGTGCCCTTCCAATGGCCCTGCGTGTAACCGCCGGAGACGTAGGTCAGCAACTGCGGGAGGACCAGATAGCCGACGCGGCCGCCCACAGCCCACTGCCAGTCTTGCTTCTGCTGACCGGCAAAGCCACCGAGAGTGGAGTGGTCGCCGTGCACGTCCATGAAGTCATAATCGGCGAACGCGCCAAAGACCCAGTTCTGGTACTGGTAGTCGCAGCCGCCCTGGACCGTGCCGAACCAGCCGCGTGCACCACCGGTGATGTTGGGATCAAGCACAGCGCCGGTCGCGGTGACGAAATCGTTGTAGTCGTTGTTGGTCATCGCGCCGCCGCCGCCGGCGCCGAGATAGCAGCCGGTCCAGCTGGTGACCGGAGCTGCAACCACCGGAGCCTTGGTGTAGGGCCGGGCACCCAGGTCAGCCGCCGAAGCTGCGCTCGTCATCGCCATGACCGCCGTCAGAGCGAGTACAATCTTGTTCATATCCAAATCCCCAAGTTCCGGTCTGTGTCCAACAGGCGCGAGCGCACTGAATTCCGTTCAACTGATGCCCGAACTATAGCTGGTTCCCAGCGAAAAGCTGTTGCCGGTCAGACACAATCACCCGAAAACGCTCCGCAGTTGTACGGAAGACACACCTCAGCCAGCGGCTGGCGCCGACCGAAATTACTATTTGATATGAACTGCTTAGAGGTGGCGTTGGACTCACACGTCCAGCATGTCTTCGCTGGCGAATTCGGCCTTGTCCGAAATGAAGGCAAACCGTGCCTCCGCTTTGGTGCCCATCAGTCGCTCGACCGAATCGGCCGTGGTGTCGCGGTCGTCGGCGAGCAGGACCACCTTGAGCAGCGTCCGCCGCGCCGGGTCCATGGTGGTTTCCTTGAGCTGCGCCGGCATCATCTCGCCAAGGCCTTTGAAGCGGTTCACCTCGACCTTGGCGTTGGCGTTGAATTCGCTCTTGAGCAGCGCCTCCTTGTGTGCGTCGTCGCGGGCGTAGACCGACTTGGAACCGTGCGTCAGCTTGTAGAGCGGCGGCACCGCCAGGAAGAGGTGGCCCTCGTCGATCAGCCGCGGCATCTGCCGGTAGAAGAAAGTGATCAGCAGCGAAGCGATATGGGCGCCGTCGACGTCGGCATCGGTCATGATGATGATTCGCTGATAGCGCAGATCCTCTTCGCGATATTGCGCGAGCGTGCCGGAGCCGATCGCCTGCACGAGGTCGGCGAGTTGGGTGTTCGCCGTCAGCTTGTCCTTGCCGGCAGAGGCGACGTTGAGGATCTTGCCGCGAAGCGGCAGCACGGCCTGGGTCTTGCGATCGCGCGCCTGCTTGGCGCTGCCGCCGGCCGAGTCGCCCTCCACGATGAAGAGCTCGGAGCCTTCCGTTCCCGCGTCGGTGCAGTCGGCGAGCTTGCCGGGCAGGCGCAGCTTCTTGCCGGCGGTCTTGCGCGCGGTCTCTTTCTCCTGGCGGCGGCGCAGTCGCTCCTCGGCGCGATCGATCACGAAATCGAGCAGCCGGTTGGCCTGGTTCGGATTGCCGGAGAGCCAATGGTCGAACGGGTCCTTCATCGCCTGCTCGACGATGCGCTGGGCCTCGGCAGTGGCGAGACGATCCTTGGTCTGGCCCTGGAATTCAGGCTCGCGCACGAACACCGAGAGCATGACGGCCGCGCCCACCATCACGTCTTCCGAGGTGACCGAGGCCGCGCGCTTGCCCTGGCCGACGCGCTCGGCGTGGTCCTTCAGGCCGCGCAGCAGCGCGCTGCGCAAGCCGGATTCGTGCGTGCCGCCATCGGGCGTCGGCACGGTGTTGGTGTAGGAGGACAGGAAGCCGTCGGCGTCCGCAGTCCACGCCACGGCCCATTCGCAGGCGCCGTGCGCGCCGTTGCGGCCGGACTTTCCGGAGAAGATGTCGGGATGCACCAGCGTGTCGGCGTGGATCGCGGCGGCGAGATAATCCTTCAAGCCGCCGGGGAAGTGGAACGTCGCTTCCGGCGGCACGTCCTCGACGCCCTTCAAGAGCTCGGGCGCGCAATTCCAGCGAATCTCGACGCCGCCGAACAGATACGCCTTCGAACGCGTCATCTTGAACAGGCGCTGGGGTTTGAACGCAGCCTTGGCGCCGAAGATGTCGGTATCCGGCTTGAAGCGCACACGCGTGCCGCGGCGGTTGTTGACCTTGCCGAGATCCTCGATCTTGCCCTTCGGGTGCCCGCGCTCGAACGTCATGCGATAGAGCTTCTGGCTGCGCGCAACCTCGACCTCGAGGCGCGAGGAGAGGGCGTTGACGACGGAGATGCCGACGCCATGCAGACCGCCCGAGGTCTCATAGACCTTGGAGTCGAACTTGCCGCCCGAATGCAGCGTGCACATGATGACTTCGAGCGCCGACTTCTTCGGAAACTTCGGATGCGGGTCGACAGGGATGCCGCGGCCGTTGTCGGTGACGGTGAGAAAACCGTCCGCGCTCAGATCGACCTCGATGAAGGTCGCGTGCCCGGCGAGTGCCTCGTCCATCGAGTTGTCGATGACTTCAGCGAACAGGTGATGCAGCGCCTTCTCGTCGGTGCCGCCGATATACATGCCGGGACGGCGCCGGACCGGTTCCAGACCCTCCAGCACCTCGATGTCGGCCGCGGTGTAGTCGGCCTCGCCACCGCTCGCGCGCGAGGCTGCCTTGGCGGGCGCGCGGGGCTTCGGCTCATCGGCGCCGAACAGGTCGTCTTTTACTTTGGTTTTCAACTGCTTGGACATATATCTTGATGCGTTTTGAGGGCCGCGGAGGCGGCGAATCGGTTAGTCCGACTATGCCACGGCTGGCCTGAAAAAGTGACCTTCGGCCGGTCGCCGGTGTCGTTGCGAGCCAATCCCGGCGATTTTACGCCGCCCCAGCCCTTTGTTCCCGGCAATTTGACTTCATGGCCCGTACCGAGCCGGTCTTTGTGACTTGATGTCACGCAAGGCGTTGGCTTACCAGTCATTTTCACGATCACGGACGCGCGGCGGGGCGGGGAAGGCATTTTTGGCATGGAGCAATATGCGAACGCGCTGGCGGAGTTCGTGCGCGTTCATCAGGTCTGGGCAGCACCGATCGTGTTCCTTTTGGCATTCGGTGAATCGCTCGCCTTCATCTCGCTTCTGATCCCGGCCTGGGGTGCTCTGGTTGCGATCGGCGCCCTGATCGGGGTGAGCGGCATCAGTTTCTATCCGGTCTGGATTGCGGGTGCGATCGGGGCGGCGCTCGGCGACTGGGTCTCCTACTGGTTCGGCTTCCGCTACAAGGAGCAGGTCGCGCAGATGTGGCCGTTGTCGCGCTATCCGGAGATCCTGCCGCGCGGCGAAGCCTTCGTCAGGAGCTGGGGCGTGCCGAGCATCTTCATCGGCCGCTTCTTTGGCCCCTTGCGCGCCTCCGTGCCGCTCGCCGCCGGCATTTTCGAGATGCCGTATTGGAGCTTTCAGGCCGCCAATTTCGTCTCGGCACTGGTCTGGGCGGCGGCGCTGCTGTTGTTCGGCGACGTGATGGCCAGGATCATGGAGTGGATTTTGCGCCTGGTGTGACGGTGTCAAACCTTGACGCCGGGACTGCATGGTCTTATAGCCGCGCGCCATGATCAACGCCGCGACCATTCCGTTCGCCCGTCGCCGCCGCCGCTCTTTCGCGGTTTGGGCGGTCGATCGCGTTTGAGATCATCGTCTTTGCCGCTGGATCCAATCCGCGGCATTCTCTCTCCTGTCAGCGCGATCTGATCCGGCGGCCCCCCAAGAGGCCCAGCAGGAGACCGAGATGTACACGCCACCCCTTTTCAAGCAGGACCGCGCCGCGAGCCTCAAATTCGCGGAGGAGCGCGGGTTCGGCACCATGTGCGCCTTCGACGGCAAAAAGCCGGTCGCGTCCTCGCTGCCGTTCTATCTGACCTATGCCGATGACGGCACGCCGCAGGCCGCCTTTCATGCTGCCCGTCACAATCCGCTGGTAAAGCTCGCGGACGGGTCCACGTCGTGGCTGCTCGCGATCAATGGTCCGGAAGCCTATGTATCGCCGGACTGGTACGTCTCGCCGGACCAGGTGCCGACCTGGCTCTACCAGTCGGTGCATCTGACCGGGCCGGTGCGGGTCTTGTCGGACGCGGAGCTCGCGGTGCAGATCGACACGCTCAGCGCCAAGTTCGAGGACTGGCTCAAGCCGAAGAAGCCCTGGACCTCGGCGAAGATGACGGCGGGGCGACTCGAGTCGATGAAGAAGGCGATCGTTGGCCTGGTCATGACGGTTGAAGAGGTCGAAGGCAGTTTCAAGCTCAACCAGCACAAGTCCGAAGCCGACTATGCCGCGATCGCCAATGCGCTCGGCGATGGCGATGCCGACGCGAAAGCGATTTCACAATTGATGCGACAGACCCGGCCGCAAGTCTTCACTGATCAAGCCTTTGCAGATGACACGACCAAGCTCGAAAGGAGCGCGACATGAGCCTCGCTGAGACCAAAAAAGCCCCGGATGCCGGTGCTGCCACCAAGAAGCCGGTCGTCTTCGTCGACGGCGGCTCCGGCACGACCGGCCTCGGCATCAACGAGCGGCTCAAGCTGCAAGGCGACGTCGCGGTGAAGACGCTTCCCGACGACAAGCGCAAGGATCCGGCGGCCAAGAAGGCGCTGATGGAGGAGGTCGATCTCGTCATCCTCTGCCTGCCCGATGACGCCGCCAAGGAGACGGTCGCGCTCGTCGACAGCATGGGCGCCTCGGCGCCGAAAGTGCTTGACGCTTCGACCGCGTACCGCGTTGCGCCCGACTGGGCTTACGGCTTTCCCGAGCTCACGCCCGATCAGGCCGACAAGATCAAGGCCGCGAAAAAGGTCTCCAATCCCGGCTGCTATCCGACCGGCGCGATTGCGCTATTGCGGCCGATCGTCGATGCCGGCCTGCTCCCGCAAGACTATCCCGTCACCGTCAATGCGGTGAGCGGCTATTCCGGTGGCGGCAAGTCGATGATCGCGAGCTTTGAAGACGGCAGCGCGCCGTCCTTCGAGCTCTACGGCCTCGGCTTCGAGCACAAGCATCTGCCGGAGATGCAGCTCTATTCGAACCTGACGCGGCGGCCGATCTTCATCCCCTCCGTCGGCAACTACCGGCAGGGAATGCTGGTCTCAGTGCCGCTCCAGCTCGACACGCTGCCGGGCAAGCCTGATGGCGCTGATCTTCGGGTCGCGCTTGCACAGCGTTATGCAGGCTCGAAATACGTCTCGGTGATGCCGCTTCAGAACGAGGCAACCAGGAGCGGCCGGCTCGAGCCGGAGGCGCTCAACGAGACCAACACGCTCGAGCTCTACGTCTTCGCCAGCGACAAGTATCACCAGGCGGTGCTGGTCGCGCGTCTGGACAATCTCGGCAAGGGCGCCTCGGGCGCCGCCGTGCAGAACATGCGGCTGATGCTGGGATTGCCGGAGGAGTAGGGCGCGCTCGTGCCCCGGACGCAGCGCAGCGTGAAACGATGCGCTGCAGAGCCGGGGCCCAGTCAGGTCGCCAAGGAGTTCAGATCCTTCGTCAGATCACGCCAAGTTGGATTGAGCTTCTCTATCAGCCGGAGCTTTCAGGCGCGCCGCCAACGCTTCAAGCAATGCTCGCGGGCCCGCGCGTCGAGGATGGATGCGTACGTTTCGAAATAGACGAGCAGGGTCACGTCGTACTGTCGGGAAAATCCTGGAACGAGCCTGGCCTTATGCTCGACCATTCGGCGGGCGAGGTCGTTGGTGACCCCGACATAGAGTGTGCCATTCGTTTGCTCGCGAGGATGTAGACGAAAAAGCATGTCTGCATGGAGAAGACGCCGGCGGCCCGTTACTACCTAACGTTACATATTTCGGCGGTGCTGCCAACGTCTCTGGGTCCCGGCTCTGCGGCGCATCACTGGCGTGCTGCGCCGCGTCCGGGACACGAGATCAAACCACCTTGAATATCGCCAGCGCCAGCACGGCTTGGGCGAGGAAGCCGACGGTGAAGGCCAGCGTGCGGAACACCGGCAGGCCAAGCGAGTACACGATCAGATGCGCGACGCGGGCCCAGAAATAGACGGCGCAGGCCAGCACCGTCCATTTGCTCGAGTAGTCGATCGCGTTCAGGATCAGCACCAGCGGCGCGAAGATCACGAGGTTCTCGACCGCATTGTCGTGCGCGAACATCAGCCGCGTCGCCCATTCGGCATGCGGCTTGTCGTTGCGGGACGGGTTGGCCATGGCGCCCGAAAGGCCGCGAACCTGGCAGCGGTTGATGATGTAGGGGATCCAGAGGATGCCGGTCAGGATCACCGTCAAGGTCAGCCAGAACAATTCGCGCGTCATAGTCCGATCCCCACTTTGTTCGCCGTGCTAAACAGGGAGCTTATACAAAAGCGCGAGAGATTCCGCTATGCGCGAACGCGGACGTAGCTGCCGGGCGCGTCCTCGATCGGCGGCACCGCCGCGCTGCCCACCGTGCGTGCCGGGACCTCCTCGGGGTCCAGCCCACCCAGCCATTCGCGCCAGTCCGGCCACCACGAGCCCTTGTGCTCCTCTGCGCCCTTCATCCACTGCGCGACGTTGACGGCCTTGATGTTGTCGTTGGTCCAGTACTGGTACTTGTTCGAAGCCGGCGGGTTGATGACGCCCGCGATGTGGCCCGAGCCCGACAGCACATATTTCACCGGACCGCCGAAAAACTGCGAGCCGTAGAGCACGGATTCGGCCGGCGCGATGTGGTCCTCGCGGGTGGCGAGATTGTAGACGGGCACCTTGACCTTGGAGAGATCGAGCAGCGTGTTGTCGAGCACCATGCTGCCCGTCGACAGCCGGTTCTCCAAGTAGCAATTGCGCAAATAATAGGAATGGTTCGCCGCCGTCATGCGGGTTGCGTCCGAATTCCAGTGCAGCAGGTCGAACGCGCTCGGCTGCTGGCCCTTCAGATAATTGCTGACGACGTAGGACCAGATCAGATCGTTGGAACGCAGCATGTTGAAGGCCATCGCCATCTTGGAGCCTTCGAGCACGCCGGCGGCCTTCATGTCATGCTCGAGCGCCGAGATCTGCTCCTCGTCGACGAACACGAGGAGATCGCCCGCATGGGTGAAGTCGACCTGCGCGGCAAAGAATGTCGCAGAAGCGACGCGCTGGCGGCGCTTCTCGGCAAGCCAGGCCAGCGTGGTCGCGAGCATCGTACCGCCGACGCAATAGCCGGCGGTGTGCACCTTCATCTCGCCGGTCGCCCGCTCGATCACGTCCATCGCCGTGAGCGGGCCTTCCTTCATGTAGTCTTCCCAGCCCTTGTTGCCGAGCCGCTTGTCCGGATTGACCCAGGAGATCACGAACACCGTGATGCCCTGATCGACGCACCATTTGATGTAGGATTTTTCCGGCTTGAGATCGAGAATGTAGAACTTGTTGATCCAGGGCGGCACGATCAGGAGCGGCGTGCGCAGCACCTTCTCGGTGGTCGGCTCATACTGGATGAGCTGCATCATCTCGTTCTGGTAGATCACCTTGCCGGGCGTCGTCGCCATGTTGACGCCGAGCTCGAGATTGTCCGGATTGGACTGGCGGATCTTCAGCATGCCCTTGCCGGCCGCGATATCCTCGGCCAGCATTTGCAGGCCCTTCGCCAGATTGTCGCCGGAGCTTGCGACCGTCTGGCGCAGCACCTCCGGATTGGTCAGCACGAAATTCGACGGCGACAGCGCGTTGGTGATCTGCTGCACGTAAAACTCCGCCTTGCGGCGAGTGTGCGGATCGAGGCCTTGCGCGTCGTTCACCAGCTCCTGCGCGCGCTTGGTCGTGAGCAGATAGAGCTGCATCATGAAATCGAAGAACTGGTTCGACTTCCACTCGGGATCGGCGAAGCGCTTGTCGCGCGGCGAGGGCGCGATCGCGGGCGGCGCGTCCTCGCCGGCCATGCGGCGGGCCGCCGAGCCCCAGAGGTCGAGATAGTCCTTGGCGAGCCGCGCCTGGAGCTCCGAGGAGCGCGCATTGTCCGACAGCCAGTATTCGGCGACCGCGGTGAAGGTCTTGACCATCTCGGTCAGCTCGGGCGGCGGGCGGTCCTGGACCTCGCCGATTTCGCGCGGTCTGAGGTAGGCGGCAAGCGCCTTGCCTCCGCTTTCCATGGCCCGCGCGACGTTCATCGCGAAGGCTTCCGCATCGAACTTCTTTTCGGACGCGTTTGTCCCGGACTTGGGGGTATCGGTCGTGACGGTACTCATGGACAGAACAGTAACGATTCATTCCGCATTCGTCACCGCGAAGCTCGCAGCTTTGAGGTTAATCGCGTGCGAACATGTGTTGCACTGCGACATAGTTCTTGCTTCTGTCACAATCAGGGTTCACCAATGGCGGCAGGGGTCTTGGATGTAAGTCGGCTCGCGCCATTGAGGGCAGCAATGGTTTGAGCCGAGGTGCGCTGTTGGGGGTAAGCTCCACCGGCCGTGCTGTTGGGACGAGTAGGGGATTCCCCAAGTGTTGGCGTTGTGGGACCGACAAACGAGGCGGCTTGCGCCGTGTGCGCTGCTCATGATTGCGTTTTCGCTTGGCGGCTGCTCGAGCCAGATCGCCGATTTGACGCCGGCAGACACGCAGCCGCATCCGAAAGAGGCAGGCGGCTATCTGCCTGTGCATGATCTGCCGCCGGCGCGCGACGAGGCGGTGATCCCGCCGGATCAGCGCGCCAAGATCGAAGCCGAGCTGACGGCCGCGCGCGACCGTCAGGCCGCGGCGGCCGCCAAGGACGCGAACGGCAAGTAATTTCAAGCCAAATAACCGTCAGCTAAGTAACCTCGCGCCAACGTAATCGCTGGCGCGACCGCCTCTCCGTGCTAAAAGACCTCATTCAGCCGAAAGTCAGGGTGAGGGAGTTCAGTCCCTGCCTTAAAGAACCCACTCTAAACATTTGATTTGGAGTGGGTTTCAGGCGGGGGCCGGCATCCTCTCGATTGAATTGTCGAGCCCTCCCGATTCTGCCCTGGCCGGTTGCTCGGAGCCTGGAACCCATGGAAGAATTTTACCGTATCCGCCGTCTGCCGCCTTACGTGTTCGAACAGGTCAACCGGGCCAAGGCGGCCGCGCGGAACGCCGGCGCCGACATCATCGACCTCGGCATGGGCAATCCGGACCTGCCGGCTCCGCCGCACGTGCTGGAGAAGCTCAAGGAGACCCTCGGCAAGCCGCGCACCGACCGCTACTCGGCCTCGCGTGGCATCCCCGGGTTGCGCAGGGCGCAAGCCGCCTATTACGCCCGCCGCTTCGGCGTAAAACTCAATCCGGACACCCAGGTGGTCGCGACGCTCGGCTCGAAGGAGGGCTTTGCCAACGTGGCGCAGGCGATCACCGCGCCGGGCGATGTGATCCTCTGCCCCAATCCGAGCTATCCGATTCACGCCTTCGGTTTTTTGATGGCGGGCGGCGTGATCCGCTCGGTGCCGTCGGAGCCGACGCCGCAATTCTTCGAAGCGGTCGAGCGGGCGATCGTCCACTCGATCCCAAAACCGCTGGCGCTCGTCGTCTGCTATCCCTCGAACCCGACCGCCTACGTCGCGAGCCTCGACTTCTACAAGGACCTCGTCGCCTTCGCGAAGAAGCACGAGATCCTGATCCTGTCCGACCTCGCTTATGCCGAGGTCTATTTCGACGACAAGAATCCGCCGCCCTCGGTCCTCGAGGTGCCCGGCGCAATCGACGTCACCGTCGAGTTTACCTCGATGTCGAAGACCTATTCGATGGCAGGCTGGCGCATGGGCTTTGCGGTCGGCAATGAGCGCGTCATCGCGGCGCTCGCCCGCGTGAAGTCCTATCTCGATTATGGCGCGTTCACGCCGGTCCAGGTTGCCGCAACCGCGGCGCTGAACGGCCCCGACGATTGCATCAAGGAGATGCGCGACACTTACCGCAAGCGCCGCGACGCGCTGGTGGAATCGTTCGGCCGCGCCGGCTGGGAGATCCCGCCGCCGGATGCGTCGATGTTCGCATGGGCGCCGCTGCCCGAAGCTTTCCGCAGCGTGGGCAGCATGGAGTTCGCGACCCTGATGGTCGAGAAATCCGGCGTGGTGGTATCGCCCGGCGTCGGCTTCGGCGAGCATGGCGAAGGATATGTCCGCATCGCCATGGTGGAAAACGAGCAACGGATCAGGCAGGCCGCGCGCGGCGTGCGCCGCTTCCTTGAAAGCGGCATCGAAACGTTGCACAACGTCGTTCCGCTCGCCAATCGGCGTTAATTCCTTCCGGCAGGTTTTCGAAGCATTATGGTCGCACCCCTCAAAGTGGGTATCGCGGGGCTCGGCACTGTGGGCGCCGAAGTTGTCCGCTTGATTGAAACCCAGGCCCGCGTGCTCGCGGGCCGCAGCGGCCGTGGCATCCGCGTCGTCGCCGTCACCGCGCGCTCCAAGGCGAAGAAGCGCAGCATCGACCTGCACGGCGTCGAATGGGCCAAGGATCCGATGGCGCTCGCCACGGATCCCGGCATCGACTGCTTCGTCGAGCTGATGGGCGGGGCAAGCGACCCCGCACTGTCCGCTGTCGAAGCCGCGCTGAGCGCGGGCAAGTCCGTCGTCACCGCCAACAAGGCACTGCTTGCCAAGCACGGCATCAAGCTGGCGAAAGCCGCCGAAAAGCACGGCGGCGCGCTGAATTTCGAGGCAGCCGTCGGCGCCGCGATCCCCGTGATCAAGACGCTGCGCGAGGGCCTCGCCGGAACCGGCATCAACCGCGTCTATGGCATCCTCAACGGCACCTGCAATTACATCCTGACGCGGATGGAGCAGGAGGGTCTGTCGTTCGCCGAATGCCTGAAGGATGCGCAGCGGCTTGGCTATGCCGAGGCCAATCCGTCCTTCGACGTCGACGGCCACGACACCGCGCAGAAGCTCGCGATCCTGGCGAGCCTCGCCTTCGGCACGAAAGTTGCTCAAAGCGCAGTATATGTCGAAGGCATCTCCTCGATCGCTCCGGAAGATCTTCGCGCGGCCGCCGATCTCGGTTACCGCGTCAAGTTGCTCGGCGTTGCCGTGCGCACGGCGAAGGGCATCGAGCAGCGCGTGCATCCGACCATGGTTCCAAAGTCGTCCTCGATTGCGCAGGTGATGGGCGTCACCAATGCGGTCACGATCGATGGCGAAGGCATTCCGCCGATCACGCTGGTCGGCCCTGGCGCGGGCGGCGCTGCGACGGCCTCTGCCGTCGTCGCCGATATCGCCGATGTCGCGCGCGGCATTCGCGCCAATCCATTCGGCCGGCCGGTGGCGCAGCTGCGCGACACCAGCAAGGCGCCGATGGAGCGGCACGAGGGCGGCTACTACATCCGCCTCTTGGCACGCGATTTCCCGGGCACGGCAGCGGCGATCGCGACGCGGCTTGCGGAGCAGAAGATTTCGATCGAATCCATCGTGCAGCGCCACCCCAATGGCGGCCCTGCGCAGACCGCCGGCAAGGCTGTGCCCGTGCCCGTCATCCTGATCACCTATGCGACCCACGAGGACGCCGTCCGTCGTGCGCTAGCCGCCGTGCAGCACGATAAGGTGATCAGCGGGCGGCCGCAGGTGATACGGATCGAGAAGAACTAGAGCAAGATCCGGAAGAGCGGTTCGAACCGAACCGTGACGTTGCGAACTGATGCGGCGGACATCCGCTGAGAGCTGTTTTGAAGGAGTGAGCCAATGTCGACCCATATTTCAGTCCCCCCGCAGATGCTGCTCGAGCGCATTCTCACGCTGGAGATCGTGCGGGTGACGGAACGGGCGGCGGTATCTTCGGCGCGGCTGCGTGGCCACGGCAACGAGAAGGCGGCCGATCAGGCCGCGGTCGACGCCATGCGCCGCGAGCTGAACAAGCTGCCCATCGAAGGCACCATCGTGATCGGTGAGGGCGAGCGCGACGAGGCGCCGATGCTTTTCATCGGCGAGCAGGTCGGCCTCAAGGCGGGCCCCAAGGTCGACATCGCGGTCGATCCGCTCGAGGGCACCACGCTGTGCGCCAAGAACATGCCGGGTTCGATCGCCACCATGGCGATGGCCGATGGTGGCACGCTGCTGCACGCCCCCGACGTCTACATGCAGAAGCTCGCGATCGGTCCGGGCTACGACAAGGGCGTGGTCGAGCTCGATGCCTCGCCGGCCGACAACGTTCGCCGGCTCGCCAAGGCCAAGGGCGTCAAGCCGGAAGGCATCACCGTTCTCGTGCTCGACCGTCCGCGCCACGCCGACATCATCCAGAGCGTGCGCTCGACTGGCGCGGCCGTGCGCCTCATCACCGACGGCGACGTTGCCGGCGTGATCCACTGCGCCGACCCTGATAACACCGGCGTCGACATGTATCTCGGCACAGGTGGCGCGCCGGAAGGCGTGCTCGCAGCCGTGGCGCTGCGCTGCATCGGCGGTCAGATGCAGTGCCGGCTGATCCTCGACTCCGACGAGAAGCGCGAGCGCGCCGCCAAGATGGGCGTCAACGATCCCAAGATGATCTACGGCATCGAGGACATGGCGCGCGGCGACTGCCTGTTCGCCGCCACCGGCGTTACCACCGGCTCGCTGCTCTCGGGCGTCAAGTTCCGCAAGGACGGTGTGATCGAGACCGAGACCGTCGTGATGCGCTCGGTCACCGGCACCGTGCGCTACATCAAGGCCGAGCACCGCGAGCTGGCGAAGTTCCACCTCGACTGACGCCTGCCGTCGCTCCGGGGTGACGTCGAGCCCGAAATCTCGCGCCGCAACTTCCGGGTTCGCCGGGCCGCGCTTCGCGCGGTCCCGGTGCCCCGGAATGATAACAAGAATAACAGGGGAAAGCGCACATGTCCGATCTCTCAGCCACCAAAGCCCTCGTGTTCGACGTGTTCGGAACCGTCGTCGACTGGCGCACCAGCCTGATCACCGACTTCATGTGGTGGGGGAAGGGCCGCGGCATCACCGCGGACTGGACGGCCCTCGTCGATGCCTGGCGCGGCATGTACATGGCTTCGATGGATGACGTGCGCAAACATCCCGAGCGCGGCTATGTCATTCTCGACGATTTGCACCGCCGCTCGCTGGAGAAGCTGGTCGAGAAGTTCGCCATCAAGGGCCTCACCGAAACCGATCTCGATTACCTCACCAAGGGCTGGCATCGCCTGCACCCCTGGCCCGACAGCGTCGGCGGCTTGAGGCGGCTGAAGACCAAATTCGTGATTTCGCCGCTGTCGAACGGCAACGTCGCGCTGCTCACCAACCTGGCAAAGTTCGCAGGCCTGCCTTGGGATCTCGTGATGTCGGCCGAGCTGTTCGAGCACTACAAGCCCGATCCCGAGACCTATCTCGGTGCCGCGCGGCTCCTCGGCCTCAAACCGGCGGAGGTGATGATGGTCGCCGCCCACAACGGCGATCTCCAGGCCGCGCAGAACAATGGTCTCAAGACCGCCTTCGTCGCGCGCCCGACCGAATACGGCCCGCTCCAGAAGATCGATTTCGACGCCACCGGCAACTGGGACATCGTTGCCAAGGATTTTGGCGGGATTGCCGATCGGCTGGGGTGCTAGGGCAGGGGGCACTTACGGGCGCTGCGGTCCCTGCCGTTGGAGCAGGTTCGTGCAACATCGGCATTCCCCAAAGAAGCCAGGCTGCCAGTGACGTTGCCCCGGATTCCCTGCCACAGTGAGGTCGAATCGGGCTGACCTTGCGCTCCTCGTTTCGGGACAGTGATGGATCGCGCCCGTCCGAAAAACGGAAGCGCGGGCTCTTCAACCAAGCCTAGCCCGCTCATGTAATTAGCCATGGCGTTGTTGGTCCGCCCCGTCCAGGAAGCCCTCGCACCGCCCGTGGTCTACTATGTGAGGAATTCTCTCAGCCATACGACGTTTGGTGCTTCCTGCTCCCAGAAGAGTAGAATGAGCTTCGGTGTCGTGACGGCGGCGGACCGATGACAGCTTAGCGGTATCAGCTGCCGTTGAAGACGAAGGTGAAGTCGCGATCGTTCAGGTCACCCTTGTGGCCGCCGGTAGCGACGATCGCGTTGTTTACGTTCAGCACGCGCAGTACAACGTTATCAAGCGTCGAACCATCCTTCCCTTCGTAGATTTGCGTCGCGCTGCCGCCATGTACATTGGAAAAGGCGGGACGGAAGGATACCACGTATTCTCCGCGATTCGTTTTTTCGACGGAGAACTCTGCGCCCGAGATGATCGTACCGTCCTTGCGGACTGTCCCGGCAATCGTGCGGTTAGCCATCTTTCTCTCCTGACACGTGATCTTGCTTGATCTGTTCAAGCGCGGCCCACCACGGGCCCGCACAGAGATCGATAGAAGCAAGAGATATTGTTCACAACCATAGATAGAGTATATGTCAACATCCGTTGACATATCGGCGAGCGCGAGAGAGGCGATGGCGGCAGAACGCGAGCGTGCTTTGATCGTCGAGGACGATCCGATCACCCAGGCCATCCTGCGGCAATATTTCGGCGGCGAGGGCTATGAGGCTGAAGCCGTCTCCAGTCTTGCCGAGGCGCGCCAGGCTTTCCGGCGACTTCCGGCGGATGTTCTGCTGCTCGACATCGCCCTGCCGGATGGCGACGGCGTCGAGTTCGCGCGCGAAGTGCGGCGCGAGAGCGCGGTTGGCATAATCTTCGTCACCAGCAAGAATCAGGATTCCGACCGGATCAAGGCGCTGGAGGCGGCCGGCGACGATTACGTCACTAAGCCGATCAACCTGCGCGAACTCTTGGCGCGCGTGCGGGCGCTGTCCCGCCGCCGGGCGCTCGACCGGCGTTTTCAGCCAGACGACGTCATCCTGTCCTTTGCCGGCTGGATCATCGATCTCAAGCGGCGTGAACTGTTCCGCCAGGATGGCGGCGTGCTGCGCCTGACGCGCGGCGAGTTCGATCTACTGGCCGCCCTGGCGCTGGCGCGGGGCGGAACGGTGACCCGCGACTATCTCGTCGAGGTGGTCAGCAACCGGGACATCGCCGTGACGCCCCGAACGGTTGACTCCCTGGTAGCCCGACTGCGCGGCAAGCTGGAACAGGTCGTGCCGATGCCCTGCCCGATTCGCACCGTCAAGGGCGAGGGCTATCGTCTCGATTCGCCGGTCGAGATTGCCGGGTGAGCCGGGTTTCCCGAACCAGATTGCGCAGCGCTATATAGGCGTCCTCGAACGTGTCACGCAGCGCCTTGGCGAGCCGATCGGAGCCGTCACCGCCCGAGCTCGCCGCTCGCTCGATCGCTTCGGCTTGCGCCCTGAGGGCGCCGAAGCCGAGCGAGGCCGAGGAACCGGCGAGCCGGTGCGCCAGGAATCGCACCGTCTCGCCATCGCCGCGCCGAACCGCGTCGACGATCTCGCCGATCGTCTGCCTGCCCGCGGTGCGGAATTGGCGGTACAGGCGATCGAGCGCAGCAACCCCCAGCAGGGCAGTCTGCTCCGCGATATAGGTGGCATCGGCCGCTTGGTCGGCCGCAAGGCGATCGGAGCGCCCGGCACCATCAGACCGCTCCGCACGGCCGACCGCCACATGAAGCGCCGCGTCCAAAGCTGCGCGCCGTACCGGCTTGGTGACGACGCCGGCAAAGCCCAGCGCCGCCACGCGAGCATCGTCGGCGGCCGCCAGATCCGCCGTCAGTGCGACCACCGGCACCGCAGTGCACCCCGTGTCGGGCCGTTGGCGCAGCCGCCGAACCGTTTCGAACCCGTCCATTCCCGGCATGTGCAGATCCATGAGGACAAGATCGAAATGCCGCTGGCCAAGCAGTTCCAGCGCCGCATCTCCGCTCGCCGCAACTGTCGCGCTGTGGCCGAGCTGGGCCAGCAGGCCCGAGGCGACCATCTGGTTGATCGAATCATCGTCGACCACGAGCACTTCCAGGCGCTGCCGCCCGCCCGTTCCCGGTGTGAACAGCTCGGGCGCGGCGCCGGGCTCGACCGGCACGGCGACCGTGAAGACGCTGCCCATGCGCGGCGTGCTGGCGACGCCGATCGTGCCGCCCATCAGCTCGACGAGGCGACGACACACGGCGAGGCCAAGTCCGCTGCCACCATAACGGCGGGCAATGCCGTCATCCGCCTGGGTGAACTCGTCGAAGATCCGGTCAAGCGCCTCCGCCGGCATGCCGATCCCTGTATCCTCGACGCGGAAATAGAGGATCGATCCTTCGACGGCCGCACCCAGCGTGATCCGCCCGGCCTCGGTAAACTTCACGGCGTTGCTGAGCAGGTTGACCAGCACCTGACGCAGCCGGCGCGGATCCGCGCGCACTGCATATGGCAGCGGGCCCGCCAGGTCGAGTTCCAGACCGATCCCCTTGGCAGCAGCGCGCGGGCGCATGAGTTCGATGGTCGCTTCGAGCAGTTCCGCCAGCTCGAGATCGACCGGGACGGGCCGGTCGATCTCGGCGTCGAGCCGGGCATAGTCGATGATCGTATCGAGCAGCCCGGTCAGGCTCTCGGCCGAATCCCGTGCGATCGCAACCTGCCGCCGCTGCACCGGGTCGAGCTCGCCGCTCTCCACCAGTTGGAGCATGCCCAGCACGCCATTCATCGGCGTGCGGATCTCATGGCTGACCATGGCAAGGAAGCGGCTTTTCGCCTGATCGGCCCGCTCCGCCGCCTCCTTGGCCCGGCGCAGCGCCTCTGCCGCCTCGTGCCGCGCCGAGATGTCGATCCAGGCACCCAGCATGCAAGGGCGGCCGTCGAGCTCCAGCAGGCGCCCCGATGCCGAGAGCCGCAGCGGCGAGCCGTCCTGGCGATGCGCCGCGAACTCGACATCGTTGATCCTGCCCGCCGCCGAGAGCTGCTCGACGATCCGGTGCCGCTCCTGCGGATCGTCGTAGAAGTCGAGCACGTTCAAAGGCCCGTGCCTTTCGGGGTCCAGGCCGAGCATTTCCGGCACCGCGCGATTGGAGCGCAGCATCTCGCCGGTCACCGCATCCGCAAGGCTCATCGGCACCGGAGCAACCTCGAAGATCTTGCTCAGACTCTGCTCGCGCGAGGCCAGCTCGGCGGCCAGCCGGGCTCGCTCCGCCATCTCGACAGAGAGCTGCGCATTGGCCGCCTCGACTTCCATAAGCCGCGCATACTCGAACCGGCGCAATCGTTCCAGCTGGAGAATGAGGGCGACGCCGGCGAGCGCCGTGAAGAGCATCGCCGGCACGATGGTGCCGAGCCTGACGCCTGGCACGACCGCGGCCCAGCCGGCGATCGTCAACACGGCACCCCCGAGCGAAATGATCAGGCGCGGGCGGATCCGCAGCGGCACGAAGACCAGCATGCCGAGCAGAAGCGTCTGGAGCGCCAGCATGGTACTGACGAAATCCGGCGGCCGCGTCATCGCGCCGGCTACCGCCGGCACTTGCACGAGCCCGGCCCAGGACACCATGGCGCGGTCGAAACGGCAGGGCCGGATCGGCCGCCGGATGCGCCAGAGGATCGCGCCCGCCAGCGCGGTCGGCACCACGCGTGTCAGGAGCAGTGCATAGGTCGTGCTCTGCCAGCCGAGCAAGGCCACGTCGTTCACGCCGAACAGCAGTGTGACCGCGCCGCCGATCAGCAGCACCGGCCGGGATATGCCGACAGTGTCGGGCATGGCCCAGAGCCGGTAGGCGTGTTCGGTCGCCCGCTCGGCGAATTCAGGCAGGCAGCGCCCCAGGCGAAGATCAGTCACGGGCGTGCTCTCATTCGGCAGTAATTTCGCGGCCAGGATGGCATATCGAGCGGTCGTGGGCGAGGCAGGGCAGCGCGAGCGCACCCTGGGTCGGCACACCTATAGATTGGCCATCGGCCGCGGCCTCGTTGCTTGAGCGCCATTGTCAACGGTCATTGACATTCACCCGCGCATAAATTGATCCGAACGCACGCCATGATAACCAGCGCTCGCGTTCCCGCTGCTTGTGAGACGCAAATGTTGGTGCGATCTCCGCCAATCAGGGAACCGCGGGCGATGACGGCGTTCCGCTGTTTTAACTGACGGGTCAACGACTGCAACAAGTCGCGATCTCGCCAGGCTGGTGGCCTCGTCATTCCGTGCTCGGCATGCACGAGGAGGCTAGTTGGGGCCGCGCTGTGTCACCGCGCGATCGAATGCGCGAGCGAGCGTGGTGGCGGCATTCGTGCCGACCGGGGGCACCTGGTCGAGCGTCTTCTTGAGCTCGGAGGCTTCCAGTGCGAAAAGTTTATCCGGGTCCTCGGGCGCATTCTTCACCCCTGCGAGCAGGCGCCGCCGAACGCCTCCCAAAACCTCTGCCACGGCCGACGCGCCGCGCGGCGTCTCCTTGAGTCCGACCAGCAGCGGCCCGCGCGCGCCCCGATGCGCGTCCGTTGGCGTCATTCGTTCCTTGAGCTTGTCGAAACTGGTTTCGTAGGCACCAACAGCGACGATGCGATCGTTCTCGGCTAATTCGGGCGAGGTGATCACATCCGCCCGGAGGTTCAGCATTTGCTCCTCGGCCTTCTCAAAATCCCGTCTCATGGTGCTGAGTGCGACATCTCGCCAACGCTGATGGAAGCCGAGCTGCGTCAGCGGGTTGATGGAGTCGGGCCCGTCCGGGAGAAGTGTGGCGGTGTGCTCGATCGCGAGGAGGCAGTAGTCCACTCCCGACATGCGCCGGCCATCCAGAAGAAGTCTGTTGTCCGTCACGGTGAGGCGGCTCGCGGTGGCGTCGTCCAGCGTGGACCCCGCGATCAGGAGGTAACCGCTTTGATCGAGCGTGTTCCCATCGGCATACGAGAACAGCGGTGTGACAATGTTCAGCCCGAACAGGCCGGCGATACGGTCGTAGACCTTTTCCGCCACTTTCAGCCCTTCGGTTGCGCCCGGTGCTAGGCCGGTCTGCGAAGTCAAGTCGGCGGCGAGTTGCAAAACCTGTTGGGCGATGTCGTGGAAGGGTAGGCGAAACAGTCCCACGAAGAGGGACAGGTTGTCCTGCTTCATCGGAGCCCGCCTGACGGCATAAATGTTCTTGAATTCGATGTAGCCCGGGGTGGCGCCGGCGGCCCTGAGCTGGGCAGCGATCTCGTCGTTGCTCAGGATCGTGGGGCGGCGCTGGCGCTCACTGCCGAAGCTGAATTCCGTGAGCACGACTCCGAGCGGAAGAAACGAATTGAAGAATTTTCCGCCCTCGCGCAGGTTCATCTCGACCATGCGCACGCCGAAATAACTCGCCTCGGGGACGAATGTCTTGTCCGTCGCAATCGCGTTGCTGCCGCTGGCAGATCGCACGTAGCCGACGAACGGGCGTTCCAGCTCGCGGCTGGCCCAGTGATCGACCACGGTACTTAGTGTGGCCCAGAGCGTCATGTAGACTCCCCCCGTGAATTAAGACCTCATCGCCCAGTCCGTCGACTGGGCGAGCAAAATGGGAGAGATCCAGATCGGGCTCTCCTCCTCGTAGCTGAGCCCTTCCCACGAGGCGCGGCAAGCTTTCCGGAAAGCCAGACAAACGGATTGGGTAGCGCATAGCTCGTCGTAGAAAGCTCTCGCGAAGTCAGGTGCGCGCTCATCCTCGACATTCCAGCGGAACCCCAGAGCATAGGGAATCCCATTCATGACCAATTGCTGCACGCTGCCCTTGGAGATACCGCGGCACGCCGAGAGATAGACGACCTGGTGGCCGAAAGGCCCTGATGCGCGGCCATTTTGTCCAGCTTTAGTCCCATGGCTTCGTCTGGCGCTTGCCCGGGTAGGACGAGGGTTGCGCTTCTCTGGCCATCGCTCCATGCATGGCCGGCGTAGTGAAGGATCGTCGGTTGCACTTCATTGATCTGGGAAAGCAAGTGAGCCGCCGCCT
The DNA here is from genome assembly GCF_029714405.1 of Bradyrhizobium sp. CB82. Classification (NCBI taxonomy): domain Bacteria; kingdom Pseudomonadati; phylum Pseudomonadota; class Alphaproteobacteria; order Hyphomicrobiales; family Nitrobacteraceae; genus Bradyrhizobium; species Bradyrhizobium sp. CB82. The sequence goes on from NZ_CP121650.1 coordinate 4,632,286, forward strand.
TGCCCGGCGGCGCATCCGACAAGTCGACCTCTCTGACGTCGAAATGGCCGGCCTCTCGCAGAGCGCGCAGGTATTGAAGCTCGATGTCAATGTTGCCCAGCTTGTCGAACACCTTTCCGTCGTACGTCACCCGTTCATATGCCTTTTCGCGGTGCTCTCCGATTTGCGAGCGAACGAACATGAGGGTGGCGCCCCGTGGGATACGTGTGACAGCGGCTGTCGCCCTCAGCCGAATTGCAGGCGGTATACGCCGGACAATCGGGGCGTGGAGCAGCACGAAAGGTCCGTTTTCCTCGGTCCGGAGGTAACGGACGCTTGCTTCGAACGGTGCGGGATAGAAGTCCGCATCATTGATCACGAATCGAAATGACAGGCCCTCGAGCCCGCCGGCTGCCTTCTCGATCTGCGAGAACAGGTGCTCACCAGCGGCCTTGACCACGAAGCTCTTGAACAGCCGCGTCCCGACTCCACGTGACTTGTCCAGCCAGCTCCTGGGCAAGCTTGTGCCGATCCAGCGCACAGGGCTCGCGGGCCCGCACGACCTCGAAGACACTCCGCGCGCCGAGGGTCGAGCGGCTATCCCGCCGCGCGCGCGGGTCCGTCGGCAACTCGGCGTCAAGGACGAGCAGCCCCGGCTCGCCGGCGGTGATCCATTCGCTTGTCTGGTCCGCGGTCTTCAATGTCTTGGCATGCACGTCATCCGGCGCAATGCCTGCCGCGTGCAGATGCCTGCGCAGCGTCTCGAACATGCCCTGTTCAGCGGTTGCTATGGCAATCTTGGCGGCCATGGCGCGGTCTCCTCGGCGCACAGCGGCAACCTGATCTCAAATCCCGTGCCGTGTTGTTCGGTCAACGTGCCACCGTGCTGCGCGATGGACATCTCAATCGCCTCAACCGCGACGCTGGCCATTTCCCGAGCCCGGATCTGACTGCGCTCGATGGGATCTACAACCTGGGTTTCGAGGACCTGAATGGCAAGCTCAGGCAGGTGCATGCGTATCAGCAGGTGACGCGGCGGACTCTCCGCGATTTCGACCGTCAGCTTGTCGGTCGGGGTCACGCGCAGCATGAGCAGGGAGCCCAGCGCCGAGCGGAACGCAAAGCTCAGCCGCTCGGGCCAACCCTTGACGAGTGCTCGTGCGGTCGGGTCGATCTTGTCGATGATGGCGACTGCCTCCCGATCTTCCTGCGGCAGATTATCGATCTCGCGCTCGAGGCCCTGCAGCGCGTCGAACTCGATCGGCGCATCCCGTGGTATCTTCTGTACCGTCAGACGTTCGGATAACCGTTCGAACGTGAGGTCGGCCTTCAGGAGGTGGTTCGCAGCCTGATCAAGCAGACTCGCGCAGTCCTGCATCTGTTCGGGTTCGCGCAAGAGGTTCTTGGCACCCCGTAGCAGGCCGTCGGCCATCAGCAGGGGAGCCCGAGTCTGGCGGGCGACGGCGGTGACCGTCTCTTCCAGATATTGCAAGTCGCTCTCCCGACTTTGGTCGGCGAGGCTGGTGAAGAGCCAGAGATGATGGCCATAGTCGTCAAAGAGCGGATCGCGGTTTGCAAGCGTCGCCACCTCGACACGTGGCTCTGCTCCTGTGAGAAGACGGATGCGGATGCGATGCTGGATGCCGGACTGCGCCAATTCCGCGCAATCCTCGTCGCGGGCCCCGAATGAAGCGAGCCGTGTGCCTCGGACCTGCCCGAGCATGGCTTCGGCGGCGCGGTTCAAACGACGAATCTCGCCGACCCCATCTACGATCACGGCGGCCTGCTCAATCCTGTTCATGAGGCTGTCTTCGATGGTCTGGTGCCAACGGGCAGCGAAAATCTGCTCGCAATCGGAAGCCAGTCCGCGTGCGGCCTCCAGATCGGGTCCAAGGAACGCATTGAACTCGGATGATTCAAGGTCGAGGACCATCTCGATCTTGCCGTTCACGAACAGCGGCACCGTCATCGCCGACCTTTGATCGGGCGCAGTGCGAATGAAGCCGTAGTTTCGCTCGCGATCAGTGACGTCAGGGACGACCAGGATCGACTGCTTGGCCAGGCAATGGCCAAGCATGCCTGCGGATAGGCTTTGCGTGTATTCTTCCCGGCTGCCGGCCTCCCTGACCAGGAGGTCCCGGTCGTTCTCGCAATGCTCTGCGAACAACACAAAGCACGAACGAGCGCGGTCGACCCGGAATACGCCGACATATTCCCAGCCAAAGCAATGCATGGTCCCCTTGGCCAGGAGTTCCGCGATTGCGCGGGTGCTGACGGCCTTGTTCAGGTCGTCCCTGAGCTGTCGCTGGGCGAGGGCGCGGGAGCGTTCCATGGCCGCGTCCGCGGCCTGCAAGACCTCCTCGACGCCGAGGTTATGCAAGGTTCGCAGGTCGGCTGCAGTGAACTTGTGGGTGCGGCTGAGCAAGCACAATGCGCTCCGGAAGCGACCGCCGGCCTCTCGGATGGGCAGCACGATCATTCTGTCGAGCCCATCACGAAGGATGGCCTTGCTGACCGGATTGTCCATCTCGTCCGGGTTCAGCCGCTCGACGAACAAGTGCAGATCATTGTCCCAAGTCCGGCCTTGTTTGAGCCAGTCGATCACGCCGGGCGACACGCGAAACCAGCGCGTGGTCCACTCCCACTGGGGCTGGGGCACGATGGCGAGCGCCCGCCAATGATCGCATGCCTCGTTGTAGATTCCGAACGTGGCCATCTCGAATGGTATGACCTTGCGGATCGCGCCAAGCGTCGCCTCGATGATTTCCTGCGGATCCTCATGGTCAACGAGGATGGTCTTCAGTTCTTGGCGGGCGAGATCTTCAGCGAGCGGGGCAAAGAGCAGCAGGAGTCCGGCGCGGCTATTGGGCCCCTCCAGATAGGGCGCTCCGCTGATTCTGGCGGGGATGGGTTGCCCGTCACGTGTGCGGAATTTGACGAAACCAGAGAAACCCGTCTGTGCATCGAGCCATTCCGCTTGTCTTTCGCCAGCATCTTCCCCTTCGAGCTCGAGTGCCTCGGACAGTAGCATCTTCTTGAGATCGGCTTCCGAGAAGCCGAGAATCTCGGTGGCGCGCTCGTTGGCAAACCGAATCCTGCCGGTCAGGTCAGTGCGAAGGACGCCGTCCTGTCGTCGAGCGCGTCGTAACGGTCGGACAGCACATTGAGGACAGTGCACTGCGATTGCAGGATCTTGTCGATGGTCGGAGTGTCAAGTCCGTGCTCCAGGGCAAGCATCCGGGCCTGTTCGTCGATCAGGGGCTGCAGCGCTCCCTTCAGGCTCGTTCGTCGGCTGCGAAGCGCTCCGATCACGTGTCGCCGTATGCCTTGCTCCGTACTCAGGAGATTGCGAGCCCGAACATCCAGGACAGGCGATCGTGTCGAGCTGAACTCAGGCATGGCAGCCTCACAACACTCAACGTTACGCGAACGCTTACATCGATTTGACCTTAAACAGACTTCAATTGCATTGGCGTCGATGCGATTTTGGCCAGAACGGTTGCGAAGGACCGGTGTCAGCGGCCATAGGCCAAGACTCAAAGGTCAAGACTCAAAGGTCAAGCCTCAAAGGTCAAGCCTCAAAGGTCAGGCCTCAAATCGCCATGAGCTCGTCCGGCTGCAATCTAGGGGAAATACGACCTTCGAATGTTAGTTAGTTCACAGATCAGGCCTCAAACGGAGAAATTTCATGTCCTCGGCCCTTCCGATCTTTTTCGAGCAAGGGTTGAGGAAGCAGAAGCCCATTGAGCAGCGCTGTCAGATCGGCCAAGCGATCTCGGAGGCAATCAGCCAATCAGCCGCAATTCCAGATCGGTCCGATAGGTGTCCGCGTCCAGCATGGGCCAAAGCTGCCGTTATTGTAGCGTCCTTCATAAAAGCCGGGCCGGCCGAAATAGTGCCAGTTGCCATCATACCCGTAGTAGCTGGGCACTGGATCAATATACCAGGGCCGTCGGTTGCCGCGCGCCATGCGCCGCACTGCGGCTTTCTGGGCGTAAAGCGGAAGACTGTTGCTCGGCGGCTGATGATAGCCGGCAAGAAGCCGTAGCCGCGCCAGACCGGCGCCGGCCGCTTGTGAGTTGGCGCCGCCGGTGCGGAGGCCGGCAGCAGCGAGAGAACGATGGCAATCGATAGACACAGGAGACGCGACATCAGCAGACCATCGACAGTCGATAGCGGGGAGGTGCTTCAAATCCGAGCGCAAGCTTCTTCGCAGGCCTGCCGCAAACCTCGCGATGGTCGACTATTGCCCCTGATTTGCCCGACGTGTCAACTGTTTTTCCGAAATGCACGGGGCGTCGGGCGGCGCCCCCGGCTCCTTTGCATGGGGTTGTTTTCGCAATTTTGCTCGGACGGGCCGAACGGGCTGAGCTTTCGCCGTTCGGTTTCTGCTGGTCACGCCCCGCAGATGATCACGCCGTACCAGCCCAAGCCGCGGTAGGTCTCGTAGCCCGGTGTGGCGTGGAAGGCGACGAGGGCGCCCCTGCGGTCATGATAGAAGCCTGAGCGCTGGCCGTTCATCGAGAGCGAGACGCGCTCTGACAAAATGCCCTGGCCGTCCGAGGCGGCGATGACGCGAAGATTCGAGTCGACGAGCAGCACGCGCGCCTTGTCGCTGTCGCCGACGCGCACGCCCTGCACGATCGCGCGGGCCTGCGACTCCCAGTCGAAATGGATGGCGAGCACGCCGATCGGCGCGCCGTTGGCTTGGCCGCCCGCGCGCACGCTCGCGCAATAGGTCGCAACCTGCGCGTTGCCGAGCAGCGGCTGGTTCTCGACGTCTCCGGCGACGTAGTCGTCGCCCGAGCGCAAGGAACGTGCCTCCCGAAACCATCTTGTGTTGGCGACGTTCTGGCCGACGGCACGGAAGCGGCCGGCGCGGCCGTTGGCGATGACGTTGCCGTCGAGGTCGCAGAGCCAGAGATCGAGATAAACGGTGTAGGCGCCGAGGATGACGCTCAGACGCTGCGAGGCGTGCGAAACTGTCACCGTGCTCGGCGAGGCTGCGCAGTCCACTACGGCGGGATCGGTCGCCCACCAGCGCACGTCGCAGGTGCGTTCATAGAGGTTGCGGTCGATCAGTTCGATGGCGTTGAGCGACAGATCCACCATGCGCTCGCCGCGCGACCGCTGGCTCATGCGCTCGATCGAGGCGACGAGATCGCCGGTGCGTTTCGTCAGTTGCGTTTCGAGCTCGCGCGCGATGGTCTCGACCTGCTGGCCGACGCCGCGCACCTCCTGCGCCACCACGGCGAAGCCTGCGCCTTGCGCGCCGGCGCGAGAGCTTTCGATCAGCGCGTTCAGCGCCAGCATCTTCATCTGGTTGGTGATCTGCTGGATCGACTTGGTCTTGTCGACCGCGATCTGGTTGACCTCAGCCGTCAGCCGGTTGATCAGCACGGAGATGTCGGAATTGTCGTCGGCGGCCTCGGGATTGGTTCCGGTGGGAAGCGGCTTGGTCTTCAGGGCCAGCGCAGCAGACATCGAGGGGATTCCCTTGCAATGAAGTCTGATCTGCAATGACGCGGAACCAAAAAACTACAGATCGAATATGGGTCTTTTTCGAAGATTCCGCCTAACGCCCACTTAATTTGCTGCCGGTGCGGCTGCTCAAATGATAGTCAGATCGCATCTGGTTTCGGCAATCCACCGCTTTATTCAGCCCGGACATTGCAAATGGCTCGAGATTCCCGGCGGAATCCTGATCGCCCGAGGCCACCGGCCTGATCTGAACTCATCGAGCCCTCGAATCATGACGCCGCCCGCCACTGCCTTGCCCGTCGAGCTGCCCCAGGCGTTCCTCGGCGTCGCGCGCTCGCTGACCGACAAGCTCTGGCGTGACCGGCTGGACGCGCGCGGAGCGGCAAGGGCGCTCGCCATCGTCCAGCGTCATCAACTCCCGGAGCTTTTGGCGCGGGTGCTGGCGGGGCGCGGCGTCGACATCGACGCGGTCAGTGACTTCCTCGATCCGACCATCCGCAAGCTGCTGCCGGACCCGTTCACCGTGACGGAGATGGAGGCGGCCGCAAAACGAATCGCAGAGGCAGCGGTGCGGGGCGAGAAGGTCGCGATCTTCGGCGACTACGACGTCGACGGCGCGACCTCGGCCGCGCTGCTCGCCTGGCACCTGCGCCATTGCGGGCTCGATCCCTTGATCCACATCCCCGACCGGCTGTTCGAGGGCTACGGCCCTAACACGGAGGCTGTACGTGCGCTGGCCGCCAAGGGCGCCACGCTGCTGGTCACCGTCGATTGCGGCACCACCAGCATCGAGCCATTGGCCGAAGCGAGGCGCCTCGGCATGTCCGTGGTCGTGATCGACCATCACCAGTGCGGCGCCGATCTCCCGGAAGTCGATGCACTGGTCAATCCGAACCGGCTCGACGATCTCTCGGGCCTTGGCCACCTCGCTGCCGTTGGCCTCGTGCTGGTGACGCTCGTTGCCGTCAACCGCGAACTGCGCCAGCGCGGCTTCTGGACTTCCGAGATGCCGGAGCCCGATCTCTTGGGCATGCTGCATCACGTCGCACTCGGCACGGTGGCCGACGTGGCGCCGCTCATCGGCCTCAACCGCGCCTTCGTCGCGAAAGGTCTGATCGCGATGCGGCGGCGCGACCATGTCGGCCACACCGCGCTGATGGATGTGGCGCGGCTCAACGGCCCGCCGGAGGCCTGGCATCTGGGCTTCATGCTGGGGCCACGCATCAATGCGGGCGGCCGCATCGGCCGCGCCGATCTCGGCGTGCGGCTGCTGCTGGAAGGCGACAGCGTCGAGGCCGCACGGATCGCCGCCGAGCTCGACCGCCTCAACGGCGAGCGCCGCATCATCGAGCAGGCGGCAGAAGCGCAGGCCGAAGCCGAGGCGCTCGCCTCGATCGGGCTGGAGGACAAGCTCGGCGTGATCGTCACGGCTTCCGAAGGCTGGCATCCCGGCGTCGTCGGCCTTGTCGCCTCCCGGCTGAAGGAGAAGTTTTCACGGCCGGCGTTTGCCATCGCGCTCGAACCCGGCGGCATCGGCACCGGCTCGGGCCGCTCGATCGCCGGCGTCGATCTTGGCAAGGCGGTCCGTCAGGCCGTTACCGACGGTATTTTGCTCAAGGGCGGCGGGCACGCCATGGCCGCCGGCGTCACGCTGCGCCGGGAGAAGCTCGCCGAATTCCGCGCCTATCTCGAGAGCGCGCTCGCGCGCGACGTCGCGGAGGCGCGCCACGTCAACGAGCTCTTCATCGACGGTGCGGTGTCCGCGCGCGCGGTGACGCCGGAGCTCGCCAACACGCTCAATCGCGCCGGCCCCTTCGGCAGCGGCAATCCCGAGCCGATGCTGGCGCTGCCGGCGCATGAGCTCGTCTATGCCGACGAAGTCGGCCAGGCGCATTTGCGGCTGCGCCTCAAGTCGGGCGATGGCGCCATCGTCAACGGCATCGCGTTCCGCTCCATTGGCCAGAAGCTCGGCAATGCGCTTCTCGCCAATCGCGGCCAGCAACTGCATGTCGCGGGCGCGTTATCGCTCGACCGGTACCAGGGCGCCGAGCGCGTGCAACTTCGCGTGATCGACGTCGCTTTGCCTGACCAGGGGCCACAAACCATCCGATAAGCGTCAACCAACAATAAAAAAAGGGAGTGCAAATGACAGGACAGATGGAAGGCAAGGTCGCGCTCGTGACCGGCGGTGCTTCGGGCATCGGCGAAGCTGTCGTCGAATTGCTGGCGAAAGAAGGCGCAATCGTCATCGCAACCGACGTCGACGATCTCCGCGGCCCCGAGGTCGTGGCGCGGATCACCAAAGCCGGGGGCAAGGCGGTCTTCCTCGAGCACGACGTCACCAGCGAGGAGCGCTGGGTGGAGATCGCAGCCGAAATCGCAAAACGCTTTGGCCGGCTCGACGTGCTGGTCGCCAATGCCGGCATCGGCATCGCCGTGCCCTCGATCGTCGACATGACGCTAGCGGACTGGCGCAAGCAGAACGCGGTCAACCTCGACGGGGTGTTTCTCTCGGTCAAGCACTGTCTACCGTTGATGCGCAAAATCGGCGGCGGCTCGATCATCATGATGTCCTCGCTCGCGGGCCTGCGCGGCGCGCCGGGGTTGTCCGCCTATTCGGCCACCAAAGGCGGCGTGCGGCTGTTCGCAAAATCGATTGCCATGGAATGCGCCGGTGCCGGCGATGGCATCCGCGTCAACTCGGTGCATCCGGGCATCATCGACACGCCAATCTGGGGCAAGATCCCGACGGGCGCCGCCGGCAGCCAGAGCAATGCGCCGATCGATCCGGAGGAACGCGCCAAGCTCGCAAGCCCGCTGGGGCGCGCCGGCCATGCAGCGGAGATCGCCAGCGGCGTACTCTATCTCGCCTCTGACGCCTCACGCTACGTCACCGGCACGGAGCTCGTCATCGACGGTGGCATGAACGCGGGCAGCGTGCCTCGAAGGGTGTAGGGGGCTCGGAAGAGCCTCGAACCTGGAAGCTTATGCGGCGCGAGATTGCGGGTTCGCGCCTGCGCGCGCCCCGGAATGGCAGTGGAAATAGGCTCGCGCCTACCCGCCCTGTCTTAGCTTGGCCAGCACCTTCAGCCCGCCGTAGCCATCCGCAGGCGCGATCCCGGCCCGCTGCTGAAAATCCTTGATCGCCTTCATGGTGTCGTTGCCGACGCGGCCGTCGGTGCCGCCGGTATCGAAGCCGGCTTTCGTCAAACGCGTCTGCATCTCCTGCACTTCCGCGAGCGTCAGTGCACGCTCGGAGCCGGGGAAGGGCTGGATGAAGGGCGGCGCGCCCAGGCAGCGATCGCCGAGATGGCAGATCGCCAGCGCATAGTTCATCGATGGATTGTAGCTCTTCACCGAATAGAAGTTCGGTCCCAGCAGGAACGTCGGCCCGCCCGCGACCGGCGTCCACATCTGCGCCGAAGCATTGGGTTGCGGAAACGGCTGGCCGTCGGCGCGCATGACGCCGGCGGCTTGCCAGGCTTCATAGGTTCGGCCGCCGCTCATGTTGCCGGGCGCGCGCACCTCGTAGCCCCAGTGCTCGCCGCGGCGCCACTTGCCGCGGTTGACGAGATATTTTGCCGTCGAGCCCAGCGCATCGTCGGGCTTGCCGAATGGTGAGACCTTGCCGTCGCCGTCGTAGTCGATGCCGACATTGAGCCAGACTTCCGGCATCCACTGCGAATGCCCCATCGCGCCGGCCCAGGAGCCGCGCATCTCTTCCGGCGTGCTCCATCCCCTGTCGACGATGCGCAGCGCGTTGATCAGCTCGGTCTCCCAGTAGACCTTTCGCCGCGGCTCGTTCCAGGCGAGCGCAGCAAGCGAGGGAAATACCGGCTTCATGTGGTTCTGCTGCACCAGCGGATCGCCATAGGCGGATTCCACGCCCCACAGCGCGAGCAACGTGCCGCGCTCGACGCCGAAATCACGCTCGATGCGTGCGAACAGCGGCTCGTTGTTCTTCAGCGCGATCTTGCCGTTGATGATGCGCCAGTCGGAGACGCGGCGGTTGATGTACTGCCAGACCTGCTCGTTGAACTCCGGCTGGTTGCGGATCTCCTTGAACACGCTCATGTCCGGCTCGACACGCGCCATCGCGCGCTGCCACGTGGCGGCCGAAATGCCCTTGGCCATGGCGCGAGCGCGGAAACTCTCACGCCATTCCTCGAAGCCGGGCGGAGCGGCCGCAAGGGCCGGAGAGGCGATGAGGGCGGCTGCGCCGAGCACGGATTGCAGCGCGGCACGGCGGGTCGGCAGGGGTAAGGAATCAGGCTGGTTCATGCGGACAGTTTAGCCGGAAGCAGGCGCCCTCGTTTGTGAAACCCGACGCCGGGGGAGCGACTTTTGGCGCCCATCGGTTTACGGAACCTTCGCATCTCGTTGCACAGAATGGCGGCATGCATGAGCTGTTCGACCTCATCCGCGCCAATCCGTTGCCTTTTGCCGGCGGACTGCTTGCCTTGATCGTGGCGATCATCGCGGAAACCCTTGGCGGCGGGCATCACAGCATCGGCAGGGAGTTCCCGAACTTCGACCGGGGTGGCGACTAACCCTCCTGCAGCTCCGCCGCGATCCGCACCAACCAGCGCCGAATGGCAATCTCCGCCTTCGCATCGAGTCCTGCGGCCAGGCGGTGCTCCAGGGCGAGGACACGCTCCCGGCACGTTTTCAGAAGCGTCTTGCCGCGCGCCGTGAGCGTCCATTGCAGGATTCGGCCGTGCACGGGATGCCGCGATTTGCGGATAGCGCCGTCGCGTTCGAGATTGCCGATGATCACGCCCACGGTCTGCGGCGTCAGGAACGCCAGGCGGGCGACCTCGGCGCCGGAGAGGCCGGGATAGGCCTTCAGCATGGTCAGGACGGCAAATTGCGGCGGCGTGACGCCGAGATCGGCGAGGCTGCGCTCCATGCTCAGCCTCACGGCGGCCTGGGCCTGGCGCAAGAGATAACCGAGATAACCCTCTTCGCCGCGTTTGCCCTCGCCCGGGGCAGGCGGAACGATCATCCGTTCCGGTTGCGTACTCGTGATCTGGCGAGGCTTGCGCATAATATAAGAGCTCTGATAACTTGTAAGCACACTCATAATGTCACGAGATGAGGTCCATGTCACACGCCCGCAGCGAATATGAAGACTTCAAGGCGCTTGCTCCCGATGCCTATGACCTGACGCTCGCGCTCGGCCAGCTTGCGGCCAAGGCCGGTCTCGACAAGCAGCTGGTCGAGCTGATCAAGCTGCGCGCCTCGCAGATCAACGGCTGCGCCTTCTGCGTGCAGCATCACATCCTGCTGTCCGAGAGGCTCGGCGTGCCCGTCGACAAGCTCAATCTGGTCGCGGTGTGGCGCGAGGCTCCGATCTTTTCGGCGCGCGAGCGAGCCGCGCTCGCCTGGACCGAGGCGCTGACCTTCCTGCCCGAGGGTGTCAGCGATGACGTCCATGCCGAGGCGAGCCGCGAATTCTCCGAGAAGGAGCTGATGTACCTGACTTCGGCGGTCGCCTCGGTCAACGTCTGGAACCGCTTTGGGGTCGCCTATCGCTGGACGCCGGCGCAGCGGCCGGCCGCGGCGCACGCCAAGGCGTCGTGATCCGATACACTTTCGGAGGACACAGGATGTCGTCAACGATATCAGCCATCTCCGCCACGCCCTGGCGACTTCAATCACGACCGCTGTCGCTCGCGATCGTCGCGGGTTTCGCCTGCGCGCTGGGTCTTGGAAAGGCGCCGCCGTTCACGATGGACACCGTCTCCGGCGCGCTGGCGCCGCTCTGCGCCAACGCAACGGAAGGATCGCCGCTCGACAAGGTCGAGCCGATCGGCTCGTACGCGCTGCCAAACGTACCAGGCAAGCGCGTCACCATCGTGCGCGTCACTTACGGCCCGGGCGGCTTCTCGCGTCCGCACCGGCACGCCGGCTCCGTCACCGCCTATATCACGAAGGGCGAGATCCGCTCCCAGCTCGGCGGCGGCCCGGTCGAGACCTTCACGGTCGGGCAATCCTTCTTCGAACCGCCGGGCTCGACGCATCTGGTGTCGGCGAATGCGAGCAACACGGAGCCGGCGGAGCTGATCGCCGTGTTCGTGGCGGATGAAGGCGCCCAGCTTACAACGTTCATCAACTAGCGCGATCAGGCTGGTCGGTTTGCTGCGCTATTGCGTCGCCTTGCCGGCGCCCGACACCATCGACTTCCAGTCGATCGCGGAGGAACGCTCGGAATGGATCATGCGCTGCCATCAGTATTCCGATGGGCAGGATGCTCTATGCGTACGTTGAAGCGGAGCACGCGCCGTCTCTCGACGGCCGTTCCCGCCTCAATTCTCCTCGTTGCTCGCGCCCTCGCGCTGATCCGGCTTGACCGCATCTTCGGGCAGCGCGTGCGCAAGCGGCTGCGCCGCGCCGGCGACCTCCGGGCCAATCTCGCGGCCGCGGCCGTGGATCATGCGTTCATAGGCGGAGACGAGGGTGACGTAAGGGTTGACCCAGATCCAGCCGTCGCGGGTGAATACCTGGACATCGAAATGCAGGTGAAGTGAGGTGCCGCCGGGATGGTCGAGATAATTGGAGATGACGCCGATTTTCTCGCCCTCGCTGACGATGCGGCCGTTGACGAGACCGTCGGCGTTCATCGCGGCCGGATTCATGTGCATATAGCGGAAGCGGATATGCTCGGTTCGGCTGTTCACCTGGAGCGTCGCCGCCTGGTCCTTCGGCCCGCGGATCACGGTCGCATCGCGCACGGCGACGACGCTCTGATGTTTGGGGTCGCAACGTTCGCTGGCGTCAGAATTCGCTGGGCAATCGGCGGCGTGGATGTCCTCGCCCTGATGGCCGTAGCCACCCGGGCACTGCCAGACCTCGAAGCTGCGGGACTCGCAAAAATTGTCGCGCCAGGGATAGGTGATTGGTCCCTCCGTCTTGTCGCGCTTGCCGTAGGATTGCGAGCGGACGAAGGCCGGCGCCTTCGCCAGCGGAAAGCGGATCTGCGCATAGGCCATGACGTCGGGATGGCCCGCCTGCTTGCGGTAGCCGGTGTTGGGAATAATGTCGCCGCTCGGCCGGTAGCCGAAATCCGCCGATCGCCCCAAAGGCCGATCGACCATCTCGGAGGCGAGGTCCGTCGGCGGGCGCATGCGCTGGCCGCCCGCCACATGCAAGGCCTTCAGGAAACGCTCGGCAACCGGATAAGCCTCCTTGCAGGCGAGCCGCCGTGGTTTTGCGACGCTGTCGAGACACTGGATCGACACGACATAGGCGGCGCCGAAGCGGCTGAAGGCATAACGCACATAGCCTTCGCGGATGAAACGGCGCAAATCCGGATATTGGCCGGAGAGCGCCTTGACCGGCTCGCCCTTGCCGCCGGCGGGATCGGCAAGATCGTAGATCAGCCCGGAGCCCGTGATCTGGATCTCCACCGGCTTTGCGAACACCCGCTGCGGCAGACCGTCGCCGACGCCCGGCTCAAGCGAGAAGACAGCGTCGTAGCCGGCAGGGCCCGCATCGAACACGTCGGCCGGGCTGAAGTCGGACTGGTAGCGGGCAAGCGGCAGGTTCGCCGGTGCGCCGCTGCGCCGCGCATCGAGATAGGCGGCGGCGTCGAACGGCAGCAGCACCGGAACGGAGCTGCGCGCGATACCTGAGAAGAACTGCGAGGAAACCCCGTTGAGTTGCACCAGCGCCGGCTGCGCGCGGGGGTCGAATCGGCCGACCGAACGGCGCTGCGTGAACACGAAGTCACTGGCGATCGCGGGATGCGCGTTGATCTCGCTACGGAGCTGGTCGAGTGCTGCGCGCCAATCCACGTGCAGGGCTGTGAGCGATGGGGTGCGGAACTCGTCCGCGAACAGCGGCGAAGAGCCAGCGACCATAAGTGTAAGCAATCCCCTAAGAGACGAGACGAAGCGGAAGCTGTGCCTGCCCACTGTTGTCTCGCCCCCCGGCGACCTTGCCTGTTCCGACCGCTCGGTCTCTTGCCTAGTCCTTGGCGCGCTCGGCGTAAGAACCGTCTTCAGTCATCACCACGACGCGGGTGCCAACCGAGATGTGCGGCGGCACGGTGGTGCGGACGCCGTTGGAGAGCACTGCGGGCTTGTAGGAGGAGGAGGCGGTCTGGCCCTTGGTCACGGGCTCGGTCTCGACCACTTCCAGCGTCACGCGCTGCGGCAGCGCGATCGACACAGGGTTGGCGTCGTGCATGGACAGCTTGACGGTCATGCTCTCCTGGAGATAGGCGGCCGAGCTACCAACGATGTCCTTGGAAACCTGGACCTGGTCATAGGTCTCCGGGTTCATGAAGTGGTAGCCGTCGCCATCCTCATACAGGAAGGTGTAGTTGCGCTCCTCGATCGTGACCTTCTCGACCTGGTCGGTGGTTTTGTACCGCTCGGAGATCTTTACCCCGTCGCTGATTCGGCGCATCTCGATCTGGCTGACCGGGGTGCCCTTGCCGGGATGGATGTTCTCGGCGGTCACGACGACGTAAAGCTTGCCGTCTTGCTCGATCACGTTGCCCTTGCGAATAGAACTGGCGATGACTCTCAAAGCTATATTTCCTGCTTGCTTGGCCCGGCACTGGCCAGGGCGTGGTCAAATTGATGGGGGACTGGGGGCCTTAACTCGGACCTCGGCGCCCGTTTCGGGCCGCAACATACTGATTTTGCCGTTGGATGCCAGCGTTTTGCTGCCTCCCGGAGCGGTCGGCTGATGGCTGGGGACAAAACCACGTCCCCGTTCTGGTCAAGGGATCGGCACCTCGACCGGCGGCCTTTCCTCCAGGCGCGGGGGACCATTACGGCCGCGGTTCGGGACTTCTTCGCCGAGCAGGGATTTGTCGAGGTCGAAACCTCGGTTTTGCAGGTCTCGCCGGGCAACGAGATCCATCTGCACGCGCCCCGAACGGAGATCATGCGCCCCGCCGGAAGCCGGATGACGCGGTATTTACGGACATCCCCGGAGTTCGCCTGCAAGAAGCTGCTCGCGGCCGGGGAACCCCGGATTTTCGAGCTGGCGCGGGTGTTTCGCGACCGGGAGCGGGGCGACCTGCATCTGCCCGAATTCACCATGCTGGAATGGTACCGGGCGGGCACCCCATATGATGCGATCATGGCCGACTGCATCGGTGTGATCGCCCGCGCCGCGCAAGCGACGCGGATCGGCCAGTTCTCGTTCCGTGGCCGGACCGCCGACCCCTTTGCAGAGCCGGAGCTTCTGACGGTTGCCGGTGCTTTCGAGCAGTTCGCAGGCATCGACCTGCTGTCGACGATTTCAGACGGCGAGGGCAACCGCGATGCGCTCGCCGCTGCCGCCGGGACGAAAGTGCGGGTGACGAAGGACGACACCTGGTCGGACGTCTTCAGCAAGGTCCTGGTCGAGCATATCGAGCCGAATCTGGGGCAGGGGCGTTTGACCATTCTGTTCGAATACCCATCTCCCGAGGCAGCGCTGGCCCGGGCGAAGGTGGCCGATCCACGGGTGGCCGAACGGTTCGAGGTCTATGCCTGCGGGGTGGAGCTTGCCAACGGCTTTGGCGAATTGACCGATGCCGCGGAGCAGCGCCGGCGCTTTCAACTCTCGATGGCGGAGAAGCAGCGGCGCTATGGCGAGGCCTATCCGCTGGACGAGGATTTTCTCGCCGCCGTCGGCCAAATGCCGGAGGCGAGCGGCGTGGCGCTCGGCTTCGACCGGCTGGTGATGTTGGCGAGCGGCGCATTGCGGATTGATCAGGTGGTGTGGACGCCGCCTCAAGGTGAGACATGACGAAGACCAATCTTGCACGCACCTTGCGCGAGCCGGCCGAGCTCGTAGAGCACGGCCTCGCGCCGGCCTCAGAGCTCACGGCGCTCGAGCGCGTCGCTTCGCGCTATGCGGTCGCGATCACGCCCGAACTCGCCAGTCTCATCGACAGCTCCGATTCCGATGATCCCATCGCGCGGCAATTCGTTCCGAATCTTGCGGAACTCGAGGTGCAGCCGGGCGAAGATGCCGACCCGATCGGCGATCAGGCTTGGTCGCCGGTCCCCGGCATCGTTCATCGCTATCCCGACAGGGTGCTGTTCAAGCTCGTGCATGTCTGCGCGGTCTATTGCCGCTTCTGCTTCCGGCGGGAGATGGTCGGCCCGGGCAAGGAGAACGCGCTGTCGGAAAGCGCTTATCGCGCGGCGATTGCGTATATCCGCGCGCACAGCGAGATTTGGGAGGTGATCCTCACCGGCGGCGATCCCCTGATGCTGTCGCCGCGGCGGATGGGCGAGATCATGGCCGATCTCTCCGGGATCGATCACGTCAAGGTCATCCGCCTGCACACCCGAGTGCCCGTGGCCGATCCCGATCGCGTCAGTGAAGAGATGGTTTCGGCGTTGAAGGTCGAGGGCGCGACGACCTGGGTCGCCCTGCACGCCAACCACGCCCGCGAGCTGACGGACAAGGCACGTGCCGCCTGCGCCCGCCTCGTTGATGCCGGCATTCCCATGGTGAGCCAGTCCGTGTTGCTGCGCGGGGTCAATGACAACGTCTCCGCCCTGTCGGATTTGATGCGCGCTTTCGTCGAATGCCGGATCAAGCCGTACTATCTGCATCTCGGCGATCTCGCGCCGGGCACTGCCCATCTGCGCACCACGCTCGCGACGGGTCAGGAATTGATGCGCGCGCTCCGCGGCCGGATATCGGGACTGTGCCAGCCGGAATTCGTGCTCGATCTTCCCGGTGGCGCCGGCAAATCGCCGGTTGGCCCGAATTACGTGTTGGGGGCGCAAAATACCGCACCCGCCAAAGGTGATGCGGCGGCGGAAACGCGCTATCTTATCGTTGACTATTGCGGCGACGTTCATCTCTATCCGCCCGAAAGCTAAGCGGTTGGGGCGTCGGCAGGAAGGAATGGAGGAGAAGAATGAAAAAAATCGTCGTGGCCCTGTCGCTTCTGGTCCTGCTCGATGGTGCGGCCATCGCCCAGACCGGCGGCAAGGGAGGAGCCTCATCGGGAGGAGCGGCGTCAGGCTCGGTACTGCCTGCGCCCGTCGGTCATCGCCAGCCGCGCGCTTCCGACGTGCCGAGCGAGAAGAACCTCAGCGATCCCAGTGATCCCCTGAGCAAGGAAAACCAGGCGCTCGACAAGAAGATCAAGAGCATCTGCCGCGGGTGCTAGAGTATTTTTCTGCGGGAGGGGCGCGACAGCTCGCCCCGCCCGCAGGCTTGGTCTACGCGGAGCGCTCGTGGACTCCGGAGCGCTGCGTGTTCCGCCGGATTTCGACCGCGTCGGCAAGCTGTTCGAGCACGCGCGCCGTCGTCCTCCAGTCGATGCACCCATCGGTGATGCTTTGGCCGTAAGTGAGCGGCTTGCCCGGCACGACGTCCTGGCGCCCGGCGACGAGGTTGCTCTCGATCATCACGCCCATGATGCGGCTCTCGCCGCCAGCGATCTGACCGGCGATGTCGGCGGTGACGATCGGCTGGTTCTCCGGCTTCTTACTCGAGTTGGCGTGGCTTGCGTCCACCATCAGCCGCGGTCCGACGCCGGCCTTGGCGAGCTCGTTGCAGGCCGCCGCAACGCTCGCGGCGTCGTAGTTCGGCTTGCTGCCGCCGCGCAGGATGATGTGGCAGTCTTCATTGCCCGCGGTCGACGCGATCGCCGAGCGGCCGCGCTTGGTCACCGCCATGAAATGGTGCGGATGGGCGGCAGACTTCACCGCGTCCGCAGCGATGCGGACATTGCCATCGGTGCCGTTCTTGAAGCCGACCGGGCAGGAAAGCCCCGACGCCAGCTCGCGATGGATCTGGCTTTCAGTCGTGCGCGCGCCGATCGCAGCCCAGGACACGAGGTCGGCGATGTATTGCGGCGTCGTCATGTCGAGGAATTCGGCGCCGGCAGGCAGGCCCAGATTGTTCACCGCCGACAGCACGTTGCGCGCTAGCCGGAGGCCCTTGTTGATGTCGAAGCTGCCATCGAGGTCGGGGTCGTTGATCA
This sequence comes from Bradyrhizobium sp. CB82, assembly GCF_029714405.1. Taxonomy (NCBI): domain Bacteria; kingdom Pseudomonadati; phylum Pseudomonadota; class Alphaproteobacteria; order Hyphomicrobiales; family Nitrobacteraceae; genus Bradyrhizobium; species Bradyrhizobium sp. CB82. The sequence continues at coordinate 4,649,699 of NZ_CP121650.1, forward strand.
GGCCTTTCCAGCCGACGGTGGTGCGCGGCTTCTCGAAATAGACCCGCATGACGATCTCGAGCTGGTCGGCGAGATCCTCGCGAAGGCGTGCGAGCTTCTCGGCGTAGTCGATCGCAGCCTTGGGATCGTGCACGGAGCAGGGGCCGACGACCACCAAAAGGCGGTCATCCTGGCTGTTGAGGATGGCGTGGATCGCGTTGCGCGCTGCCATCACCACACGGGTTGCGGTGAGCGTGCGCGGGACCTCCCGCATCACCTCTTCCGGCGTGCTCAGCTCTTTCAGTTCGCGGATACGAAGGTCGTCGGTCGTGCTCAGCACGGCGGGCTCCTGTTGTTAGAGAACCTGCCGGCCAATAAAAAAGCCGCCAGGTCTGGCGGCTGTTCGGATGTCTTGCTGCAATGTATCAGATTGAGCGCGATCCTCCCGCCGCCAGCAAGCTGCCGTAGCTAAAGTACCAAAAATAGCTGGTGGCGAGGGTGATCATGGCCGGCTCTATAGCGCAGCATTTGGGGCTTGTCACCCCCAATAAGGGGCGAGCAACGCGCCGATCAAGTGTTGCTGTTGCGCGCCGCAAGCGAGATGCCGATCAGCGTGGCGCCGCCGAACAGGAGGTTGATCCCGACGAGGATACCGATCGCCCATTCCGCCGAGCTCGGCAGGCCCGTGATGACCAGAAACGAGATCACGATGTCGACGAGGCCGGAGATCATGAGCCACGACCAGCGGCCGGTCAGCTCGCGGCGATGCTCCAGCGCATACATGATGGTGGTGACGCCCTCGGCGAGAAAATATGCCCCGAGCACGATCGTCAGCGTCAGCACCGCCTGCATCGGCCGCGCCAGCAGGACCATCCCGGCGAGCACGGCCAGCGCCGCCGAGATCAGGGACCACCAGAAGCCCGGCATGTTGCGCGCCCAGAAGGTGACGACCAGCCCGCCGATGCCGCTAATCAGGAACATCCAGCCAAGAAAGATCGTGATCGCGAGGCTTGCGAGCGGCGGCAGGATCAGCGCGGCAATGCCGAGAATGACGAGCAGGATGCCTTCGAACAGGAAGGCTTTCCAATGCGCCTTGACCGCTCGGCTCATGGCGGACTCCAAGCGCGTAAATTGCTCGGGCGACGTCATAGTGGCCTCCAGGCCGCAAGGACCAGAGCTCATTGTAGTATGTGCGTTCCGCAGTGACCACTCAGGGCGCGGATGAAAACCCTTCCGCGGTGGTGCGGATGCGGTTGCGGCCGAGAACGTAGATCGCCGTTGTGACAACCAGTAGGGCGATGCCGAGCAGGATCGAGGTCAGACCGATGGGGATCAGCACCAGCGTCACGTTGTGATCGGGATTGACCAGCCAGTGATGGATCGAGGTCAGCACGAAAGCGAGGCCGACAAACCCGATGCCGCCGCCGATGACCAGCAGGGCCCACATCCGCCGAAGCTGGCTGAGGCGCTCGCGCGCAATCTCGGTGCGCGGTGCGTGGTGGCGCGCGACGCGGCGCACCAGGCGGATGGCGAAAGCGATCGAGCTGAAGCCGATCAGAAGGCTCGCCGCACCGAACCACATCCGCACATTCGGATCGAGGTCGGGCATTCGCTGCAAGGTCAGCAGCGGAAAATCGAAGCTCGCGTGCAGCGCGAGCGGGCCCACAAGCATCAGGACGCGGCTCGAGAAACGCGCCCAGTCGCGATGATGGCGGTGCGCGCCGAGCGCCGTGCCGGAGCGGGCGATGGCGAGGTAGGCCCCCGCAATGATGCCGAGCGCGCCGTGGAAGGGCACCGTGAGCACGCTGCGCAAAGCCGCCAGCGAGCGCCACATGTCGGCATGCTGCACGAGATAGGCGAGGTTTTCGTAGGCAGCAAAGCCGAGCCCGACCGCGGCGCCATAGACCACCGTGTCCATCGGATTGGCAAAGCTCCGCCGCTTGGTCGAGGAAACCAGCACGATGGCGATGACCTTCACGGCTTCCTCCGGCAACGCTACGCCGAAGATCGAATGCATGGCGAGCGCCGCCCAGGGATCGTCGGGAGCTGCGACCATCTTGGCGAACGGCGCACGGGCGAGCCCCAGCAGCGAAATGCTGGCCGCACCGAGCACGAAGGCGGTCCAGACCTGGGCCGGCGGGCCGGGACGCTCCTCGGCCGCAATGACGAGCCAGAGCATCAACAAGGCCGGTGCGACGGCGGCCGTCCCGATCACGGTCGGCAATGCTTCAAGCAGGGTCATCATCGGCTGGACAATAGGTTCCCTTGGTCGGCTTATCCACTTGCGGCGATGCGACGATGTGTCATGCGTTTGCTGTCGCAAGCCTTTACGGTTCCGACAGCTTCCGTTCATCCGTACTCGACGCGGGAATCGAAAGGGAGAGCGCAATCAACCGTATAACCGCCCCCCGCTCGATATCTACATCAAGAATCGCGCTGGCCGCGCGAAGCTATGTTTAGTCAGACAAAACAATGAGTTCCGGTCGCGTCTTCGCTCTACGATGCGATGTTCGAACGGCATGTCCACAAGCAAAATCGCGAAAACCGGGTAGGCCCAGAGCGCCTATCGCTGATGCGGCGGCTGGTTGCGGCGTGCGCGGACCTGCTCGAGCTGCCAGAAGACCCGCACAAAACATGAGCCCAGGCTGACGATGATGAGCAGTAGCAGGACGGCTTGATCTGGAGCGGCAAGCTGGATCATGCCCCTGACAAAGCAACACCTATGCCATCTGTTCCCCGCGGCGCTCCGCGTTCGGTGCAGACGTGCTGCTAAAGCATGATCCGGAAAAGTGTGATGCGGTTTTCCCTCGCGACAAACGCGGCACGCGTTTGCGCGGAGATCTTGCGCAAACAACAACCTGAAGCGCGACGACGATTCATCCTAGCTTCATCGCGCCCTAGTGCAGCCCGCCTGTCACCGCACCCGCATATGTGCCGTCGGAAGCCGATTGGGCGTCGGGCGAGATGTCGAACGTGCCGAGATGGAATTCATCGCCGACCGCATCTGCTGACGGCACTTGCGCCAGGAGCGTGAAGGCTGCGTCCGGATATTGCTGCCAGACTTGGAGGTCCCCCTCCGTGATCGTCAGCCAGCCGAACGTGTACATGTAGCGACCGGGCTCGGTGACCCGGCCGACGCGTTCCCAGGTGATCTTGTTGACAGCCATTCGGTCTCCGATCGCAAACGAGCAATGACAGCGAAGGCCGCGCACAAGGCACGGTCGGCATCAGTTTGCCGCGAAAATTTGGGCCAAGGCAAGGCGATTAGTCGAATGCGGTTAAGGCGGGCCGGCGCGGGCAACCAGCCAGGAAGGGATCAGCCGGCTCTCGATGGGGCTCACGCCTCCGGCGCCGTCTCCGCAAGCTCAAGCTGACGGTGCGAGGCGCGGAAGACGTCATGCACAAGGCCGAGCTTTTCCATGCCCAGAATGATCAGGCCGTTGAGATCGAACTCGTACCAGGCATGCGAGACATAGGCATCGCGCGGGAAGCGGTGATGATTGTTGTGCAGTCCCTCTCCGAAGGTGAGGATCGTGGTCACAAGCTCGTTGGTCGAGGCGTCGTCGAGCTCGAAGCGGCGATAGCCGTAGCTGTGGCAGACCGAGCCGGTGAGCTGGCTGACAAGGATGAGAAGGTAGGCGCGGAAGAGCCCGGAGAACAGCGCGCAGCCGATCATGGTGTGAATGCCGCCGCAGGCGTAGCCGATGGCTGCCGGAAGGAACACCGCCGACAGGCCATACCAAACCCACCGCGTGCGGACAAAGAACATCGCGATCGGGTCGGCCAGAATATCCTTGGCGTAGAAATCGTTGTCGGTGGTCGCCTGGTCGAACACCCAGCCGCCCTGGGCATGCAGGAAGCCCTTCAAGAGGCTGATATAGCGGTTGCCGAAGCCGTCGTAGAGCGGGCTGTGGGGATCGCCGACGTGGTCGGCGTAGAGATGATAGCGGCGATGATTGGCGACCCATTTGGCGATCGAGCCCTGTATCGCCATCTGCGCGATGGCGCAGAAGAATGTCCGCATCACGGGCCCGCACCGGAAGCTGCGATGCACGAGCAAGCGATGCATGCCGGCGCCGATGCCGAACGTCGTGAGCGAGAACATGCCTGCGAAGACAGCAAGTTCCACCTTGCCGATGCCTTGCGTGAAGGCCCAGATCAGGCCCGCGATCGAGCCGACGTAAAGGATGCCGAGGAGGAGATAGCTTTCGCGCAGCTTGGCCTGAACGACGGGTCCGCTGACGATCACCCCGGGTGGAAGTTGCGCCAGGGTCGATTGGGACCCTTCCGGGACGAACTCTGCATCAGCCACGGACATTCCACACTCCCGATCCCGCCGCGATTGTGAGGGTACGCGCGCGCACCCTAAAGCTTGAGGGCCAGCGATTCCAACAATTCAGTTGAAGGAAAGTTAAAATGCTACCCCGCTTCCGAGGCGAGCGTCGGGGTCTCAGGCCGGGGCCTTCGGGGGCGCTGTGGAGCGAACCACTAGATCAGACGTGCGTGCACTATCGCCACGGCGGCAATCCCCGATGTGAGTGCTACGAGGTCGCGCGACGGCTCGTTATCGTGAAACTGCGTGGTCGCGACGGCCGGAAGCGATCAGTCGAACGATTTCGCAGGTGGCAACGAGACCGATCAGCCACGCGACGTTGAGCAGTCCGAGGCGTGCCACCACCGCCGTCGTGAAGGCACCGGTGCCGCCAAGGAGCGGTGTGATAGCAAGCAGCGTGAGCTCGTACGCGCCGTAGGCGCAAAGCAGCGCGAGTGCGAGCATGAGCGGCGTGCTCTTCAAGGAGAGACGCCAGAGCGCGGCCGACGATACCGTGGTCGCAGCCAGGGCGGCGGCGGCAATCGCAACACCCCAGGCCAGAGTGCCTACGTCGATCGGATAATGAAGCGCGGCAAACCCGATGGTTTGGTTGACGAGCCACGCGCCGGCGACGACGAGCAGGGCCGGCCGAAGCGCCAGTGTGGCCGCGGCAATGACGGCAAACGCCGCAAAGGGAGTCGCACAGGCGAGCGCGAAGCTCGCAAGCGCGCATGAGGTGGTCAGCAGCGCGAAACCGAAGGCCGCTGCATGGCGCGGCTCGACCGGACGAAGGCGGACGTGATCGACGAACAACGGCATGAAACATCCTCTCGCCGAACTCTAGTATATTTTGAGGTCTGAGCCAGTCCGAGGTCTCTGAGCCAGTCCGAGGTCAGGGATTGGCGGGCGGAACCTGGCATCACCGGCCGATAAGCAGGACGATCGTCGCCAAGAAAATGGCGAAGCCGATGGCGGGCACAATGATCCAGACGGTTTCGTTCCTCATGCACGGATGAGGCCGGAATTTGCGGTATTCCGATAGCTATACGTTGGTTGCGTGCGAGGGCCGGCTGTGGCGCTCCCTAGCGGAATCGAACCGCTCTCTCCACCGTGAAAGGGTGGCGTCCTAACCGATAGACGAAGGGAGCAAAACTTGCGCCGTGCCGGGGTCCAAACGAGTCGTGCCCGGAATGCCCTGCGGCGGCCGAACGTATAGTGGCCTTTGGCCGATGGGGCAAGCCATTCGGGAACGTCTTTTGGGACCGGTGGAGAAACCCCGCCCAGGGAAAATTCGAAGGCAATTTCAACGGTTTCTTAGCGTTCCCTGCGGTAGTTCTGGAGGAGGAGAGTTTCGGCCGATGACCGCAACCAAGAAGCGGGAAGCACGCAAATTGCTGTCCAAGCACGCCTGGATCACGCTTGAGGGCGGGTTCGCCGCGCGGCACTGCCTCGTGGCGGATATCTCCACCTCGGGCGCCCGCATCACGCTTGGCGAGGACGCGGCCCAACTGCCCGGCATCATCCGGCTGGCCTTCGCGCGCGATGCCCGGACCGGCCGGAACTGCCAGGTGGTGTGGCGGCGTGGCAAGTCCGCCGGGATCAAATTCATCTGACCTTCGGCACCCGCGGCGGTTCGGATGGAAACCGGACCGTGCCCGAGCTACAAGGCGGCATGCGCGCGTTCTCCATCATCATCGCCATCGGCTGTTTCGCCATCGCATCCGCCCGTGCCGAGACGGCGCGCCTGCCCACATCGGATCGGTCGCCTCAGACCGGCAAGGTGCTGCCGCTCAAGGGCACGGGGAGCGCCAATGCCTGCGCCGCCTATGGCCCGGGCTTCGTCAAGGTCGAGGCCACGGGAAGCTGCGTGAAGATCGGCGGCACGCTCGATGTCGGGATCAGCGCCTCCAGCCGGCGCTAGCGTCGCATGCCGGCGGACGTCCTGTCGCTCGACATCATCGTCCCCATCCTGGTGTATTGCGCGCTGCTCTGGTGGGTCGGCCGCGGCATGGGCTGGACCGCGCGGCTTGCGACCGCCGCCGTCACGCTGGTGCTGGTCGTCTGCGTGCTGCTGGTCGAACGCGGCTGGCGTTAGGGCCTGATCCGGGCACCTTTTTCCGACGAGATCATGCCCCAAAACAACGTCGTCACGACATCGGAGGCGCGACGTACTTTTCGAAGCCGGGCCTGCTCGCGAATTCAGCGAACCAGCGTTTCAGATTGGAAAGCTTGGGGCGGGTGATGCCTTCGACGCCGAGCCAGCGGCGCGCATATGCACCGAGCGCGATGTCGGCAATGGTGAAGTCGTCGCCCTCGACGAAGCGGCGTGTCGCAAGCTGCTGGTCGAGGATGCGCCAGACCTCGGCCGCCGCGTCGGCATCCTTCTGGATCTGCACCATATCGCGCTCGCCAGGCGGCGTTCGGACGATACCCCAGAACACGGGACGATCGGCCGGCTGCAGCGTTGAGAGCGTCCAGTCGAGCCAACGGTCGACGCCGGCGCGCCGTTTCGCGGCTTGCGGATAGATCGGGGTGTCCTGACGATGGGCGAGGCAGAGATAACGCATGATGGAATTGGATTCCCACAGCACGTAGTCGCCGTCGACCAGCGTCGGGATGCGCGAATTGGGGTTCATCGCGAGGTAGTCGGCATCGCGGGTGCGGCCGAACTGCATTCCGGCATCGATGCGCATGAAAGCAAGATCAAGCTCGGTCAGGCACCACAGCACCTTCTGAACGTTGACCGAGTTGGCGCGGCCCCAGACGGTCAATTGCAGCTTTTGCTCCGGCACGTTGTTCCTCCCATGCTTTGCGGCGGGTGATAGCGGAATATCGCGCGCCGCGCGAGCAGCGTCGACGAACTCCCTCTCATGCAAAAAGCTCCGCCTCGGGCGGAGCTTTCAGACGCATCCGATAGCGGTGACCGGCCTCAGTGGCCGAAGAATAGCCACAGCAGAATGATCACCGGGATCGGCACGCCAAGCAACCACAGCAACAGCCCTCTCGCCATTCGTGTCCTCCTCCAGATGTCCTTGTTGAGGAGTGAACGCCGAAGGCCAGGGCTCGTTCCAGACGGAACCAGCGTGCTGCCTACCAGTGACCGGTGTTCGGCATCGACAGCCACGGCTCCTGCGGGGGCTTCGGTTCGCCTTTCTGCAGCAGCTCGATCGAGTGCAGGTCGGGCGAGCGGACGAACGCCATGTTGCCGTCGCGCGGTGGACGGTTGATGGTGATGCCGGCTTTCATCAGCCGGTCGCAGGTCGCGTAAATGTCGTCGACCTCGTAGGCGAGATGACCGAAATAGCGGTCCTCGCCGTATTTCTCCTCGTCCCAATTGTAGGTGAGCTCGACCAGCGGCGCGCCGCGCGTCTGGGGGAGCTTCTTGAGCGCTTCGAGATCGTCCGAAGAGCACAGGAAGACGAGCGTGAAGCGCCCCTTGTCGTTCTCGATCCGTCGCACCTCCTTCAAGCCGAGCGCGTCCTGGTAGAATTTCAGCGCGACGTCGAGATTGCGCACGCGCAGCATGGTGTGGAGGTAACGCATGGTCTTTTTCTCCCTAGGCGGTCCTTGACTGAGGCGGGCTTCGTTCGGCCGTTCCATAGCAGCAAACGCACGGCGAGGGCAGGGGAGGAGCTTGCAACCCGCTGCATGGCAGGCTCGCGCTTCGCGCCCCTGCTCGACGCTGTCGGCGCCGGGTTGAATCGTCGGGCCCGCCATGAAAAACGGCCTCTACTCCATCCACATCCACATGCTCGACGGCGTGAAGGGTCGCGACAGCGGCGTGCTTGTACTGCGCGATGGGGTGCTGCTCGGCGGCGGGCCGTATTTCTGGTCGCAAGGTTCGTACACGGTCGGCAACGGCACCTGGAAGGGCGAGCTCGCAACCAACCAGCACACGCCGTTTGCCGATCCCTTCGTCCGGCCGCTGTTCGGCGGGCAGGAGGTCACCAGCGGGTTCTCCGGGACGTTCACCGACAAGGAGGCGGAGGTGTTCGGTACCGTGCTGGTCGGCGGCAACCGCAGCCTGAGCTTTCGCGCGACTTTGAAGCGGCTCGCCGACATCTGATCGCGCACCGGAAAGCGTTGCGCGGCAAAGCCTAACGAGAACTTGCGCAAGATCGGATAACCCTATTCGGTTAGGTTAAAAACCATATCGCGTTGCAGTTGCGGCGCATTGCGATAGGTGTCGGCTCGCAGGCAAAGCCAATTGAGAGTGGCAGACACAACGGCCATGACACCACCTTCGACGCCGTCCTTCTACCAAGCCGACCGGGAGACCTTTCGTCGTGTCACGGTCGTCGGCACGCTGTTCTGCGCCGCCTTCATGGTGATCAGCTTTTCGCTGCGCCCGCAGATGGAAGAGGGATCGCACGTGCTCGTGAAGGCTGATCGGCCGATTCGGACGGCGGGGCAACCGCCGCAGACGCACTGAGTGCGCCGCAGCGAATCCTATCGCCGCGAATGTGAGTCGTCGCCGGGGCCGCGGGCACGCGAGGCGCTGTGTGCGGCGAGAGCCAGGAATCCGGCGTAGCCGACCAGGTTGAGCAGGACTTCAAGCCACGCGGGCATCGCAGCCTCTTTGCGCGAACGAGGATAGCCAACGCGCTAAGGGCAGTTTTGTTCCGGCTCGACGATCACTCAAGTCCCGGAAGACGGATCCAGCCGCCGCCCGAGGTTCGAGACCGAAGTTGCCGAGGGCGGGTCCTTCAGGAACTCGGCGATCGCACGGGCAAGTTCGCCATCGCTCATCGGCGTCGGTGGCGGGCGCAAAGCGCCCACCCCGAAACTGCGGACAATTTCCTCGTAGTGCTCATCCTGGCGTCTGGGAATCAGCCTGCGGATGCGGGCAAGCAATGCGGATATCGGCAAACGGACCTCCTCAATTGCCCCGATTGGCAAAGGGGCGCCTCTGCTGCCACCGCGCCCTGAAATTGAAAACCCCGCCAGCACCACGGAGGATGCTGACGGGGCTTCGTGCTTTCGCCTCGACCCGGATGGCGGAGGCTGCCGCACTTGCGGGTCGAATGCGCCGCGAGCCCGTTTGTTCCACAATGGTTCGATTTTTTTCGAAAGGGCCGGGTTTCGCCGGCATCGAGCGCCCGCAACCATCGGACGATGCAGGCGTTGGTCCCACCAGGAATGGAGGAGAAAGCGCATGAGAAAAACACTGGCAGTTCTGGCCACCGTTGCGACCGTCGGCGCGACCGCGATTGCGTCACCGGCAGAGGCGCGCGGGCGCGGAATCGGACCGGGGCTCGCGTTCGGCCTCGCAGCCGGCGCGCTCACGGCGGGCGCGATCGCCGCGTCCCATCCGTATTATTATGGTTATGGCCCGGATTATTATGACTATGGTCCGAGCTATTACTACGGACCGGGTCCTTATGCTTATTATGGCGGACCGGTCTACTATCGACACCATCACTGGCGTCACTGGTAAGACCAAAAGCCAAAACAAAAAGCCCGGAGCAGCGCTCCGGGCTTTTTGCGTGTTCAATTCAAAACGGCCTTACGGCCAAAGCGACGGCCGCTCGACCTTGCGGGCGTTCTCCAGCGTCGAGACAAAATATTCTTCTCGTTCGCGTTTGAATTTCTCCTGAGTCGCGCGAAAAGCGGCGACGCGCGCGGCGATCTCTTCTCGCTCCCTCGCTTTACGCTGTTCTTCTTCTGTCATGTCCATCCCCTTCTTACCAAGCGACTCAAGCGCTGCCGCCGCATTGCGTTGAGTCGGATTCGAACGGATGCATTGTTCGACCTTGAATGGGGCGTCAATGGGGACGAGGCATTGCAGGATTGTGGATAGGCGATGGTCGGAAAAACGCTTGCAGACCTCGTCGCGTGCTGGGTACCTTCGCGAAGGGGATGGCTGCCTATGATTGCATCAGATCTTCGCAGCGGCGTCGACAGGCTCGGCGACTTGATCGCCGCGGCACGCACCATCGTGCCGTTCACCGGCGCCGGCATCTCGACTGAGTGCGGTATCCCCGATTTCCGCTCGCCGGACGGATTGTGGTCGCGTAACCGTCCGATCCCGTTCGACGAATTCGTCGCGAGCCAGGAGGCGCGGGATGAATCCTGGCGCCGACGCTTCGCGATGGAGCCGACCTTTGCCGCCGCGAAGCCCGGACGCGGTCATCGCGCGCTTGCCTCGCTCTACCGCGCCGGCAAGGCTCCCGCCGTCATCACCCAGAACATCGACAATCTGCACCAGGCGTCGGGCTTTGCCCCTGACCACGTGATTGAACTCCATGGCAATACCACTTACGCACGCTGCATCGGCTGCGGTGAGACCTATCAGCTCGACTGGGTGAAGCGCCGGTTTGACGCAGACGGCATCGCGCCGGATTGCAGCCTTTGTGCCGAGCCGGTGAAGACGGCGACGATCTCGTTCGGGCAAGCGATGCCGGAAGATGCGATGCAGCGTGCGACGGAGCTTGCGCAGCAGTGCGATCTCTTCATCGCGATTGGTTCCTCGCTCGTGGTGTGGCCGGCGGCAGGTTTTCCAGTGATGGCGAAGAATTGCGGTGCTCGTCTCGTGATCATCAACCGCGAGCCGACCGAGCAGGACGACATCGCCGACCTCGTGATCCACCACGACATCGGCGAGACCTTGGGGCCCTTCGTCGGCAACTGACGTCGAACTTGATTCGTGGCTGTGCAAGGCTGTTCATAGGTTCCGGCGAATCTCTTTTTTGTCTATGCGCCGCAACCGGGAATGTTATCTTTTGATTCGAGAGATTCGTGTGGCGTCAGGGTGAGAAGGTCTCGTCCAGACGCGTGATTCGGCACCGTCGCTGAGGGCGGTCTGCCTTTGATGTGTGAGGTCCGGGGTTATGGGGTCGTCGGACGGATTCGAGTCCAAGAAGGTTGGGGTTCCCGCGCCAGGCGCGTCGTCTGGGCGGCTGGCACCAGGTGAGATTGCTGGTGCCGGTCGCGATGCCGCACTCAATCCCTTCACCGGGCTCGGTGAGGCCAGCGCCAATCTTGTCGAAGTCACGGGCGTCATCAAATGGTTCGACGCTTCGAAGGGCTACGGATTCATCGTTCCCGACAATGGCTGGCCCGACGTGCTGCTGCACGTTACCGTGCTCAGGCGCGATGGTTTCCAGACCGCTTATGAGGGCGCCCGCGTCGTCGTCGAGTGTATCCAGCGCACCAAGGGTTACCAGGCGTTCCGCGTCATCTCGATGGATGAGTCGACCGCGATCCATCCCGCCCAGATGCTGCCGCCGCGCACCCATGTCACGGTGACGCCGACGAGCGGGCTCGAGCGGGCGCAGGTCAAGTGGTTCAACCGCCTTCGCGGCTTCGGCTTCCTGACCTGCGGCGAGGGCACGCCCGACATCTTCGTGCACATGGAGACGCTGCGCCGCTTCGGCATGACCGAGTTGCGCCCGGGCCAGTATGTGCTGGTCCGCTATGGGCCGGGCTCCAAGGGCATGATGGCCGCCGAGATCCATCCCGAGACCGGATCGCCGGGGCTCCAGTCCCACTAGCTACCAGTTCTTCCAGCCGGCTGTTCCCGGACTCGTGAGCGGCCGGGGCGGGTGGGGCAGTCTGGCATTTGCCATGATCGCCGGGTTAGGATGCGCATCCCACCCCACGCCGCTGGCATGAGTGCCGTTCCATGAATCTTGATCGCAAGGCAGCCTGGTCGCTGATCCGGGGCTTGTTGGCCGCAGTCCTCGTTTTCGCCGCTTGCGTCAGCCCCATGCGGGCCGCGAGTTTCCAGCCGCTCGAGATCGCGACCAGGAACGGCGTTCAGGTATTCTCCGTCGAGATGGCCACGACCGAAGAGGAGAAGACGACCGGCCTGATGTACCGGAAGGAGCTCGCGGACGGGAAGGGCATGCTGTTCGACTTCTCGCCCGAGCAGGAAGTGACGATGTGGATGAAAAACACCTACATCTCGCTAGACATGATTTTCATCAGAGCCGACGGTCGCATCCTGCGGATCGCCGAGAATACCGAGCCGCTGTCGACCAAGATCATCCCTTCGCGCGGGCTCGCCCGTGCTGTCCTGGAGGTGCCGGCCGGCACCGCCCAGAAATACGGCATCCGCCCCGGCGACCGCGTCGCGCACCCGCTGTTCGGCGCCAAATAGAGAAACGAAAACAGCCGGCCGAAGCGCCTTGCTGGCTGCCCCTGAAGCGTGTATCGACGGGGCCTGCTGGACATTCGGGGTATAGCGCAGCCTGGTAGCGCGGCAGTTTTGGGTACTGCAGGTCCGCGGTTCGAATCCGCGTGCCCCGACCAGTAATTTCAAGCACTTAGCAGAAAATCTAAACGGGCTTTCGAGAGCCTCGCGAACCCCAAGCACGCGCCCGCTCGACCCTCGCCTCGCTTCGATCGGGACGTTGGTGCGGTCGCGCATCGATCGAGATGCTCACTATCGCCCGCCGACCATCGGCGGATCCGCTTGTTGCCAACCTGCGGACTTATCCCGAACCGCCGGCAAAGTTCGCGCCGGTTCGCGCCTTCTTGCGTCGCAGGCCTGATAAACTGAAGCCGCTGCTCGATCGCCAGCACCTGCCGCCATGGCATAGACGGCCCTCCCAAACAGCCATTCCATGCCTTCAGATGTGTCAGTCAAACACCTGTCACTCTAGTCTAGTCCCTGAACGAAACATGCTGGCGATACGTGAGCAATTGATTGCGGAATGAGACTGCGCAGCGGCAACTGCAACAATAGAAATGGGCGGAAAGCGAATTGGGCGCGATTGAGTTCGATGAGAACGACCCGGAAGGCGTTGCCTTCGAATACGAGGTTCTGGAATGAGAGCGCGCTCGCCCGGTCACCGGGTGGTCAGCGGGCGGGTGCGAGTGGGCGATTGCGGAACGATTTGTTGCATATCGAACAGACGGCACCGAACGACTCGCCCACACTGACGTCATTCCGGGATTTTGCTTCTCCTTCCCGGGCTGGAGCACAGCCCGCGTTCATTTCAGGCGGGCGGCGATCGAGTGTGAGGAATCCATGAAATCCCCCGTCGTTAAACGATCCATCGTTGTCGCCGGCCACAAGACCAGCGTGAGCCTGGAAGCGGCCTTCTGGAATGGCATGAAGGAGATTTCCGGCCTGCGCAGCATGACGCTGTCGGAGTTGGTCTGCGAGATCGACAGCAACCGCCCGCACGGCAATCTGTCGTCTGCGATACGCTTGTTCGTCCTTGACCACTTTAAGAGTCGCGCCACGGCGACCCAGCCTCAGCAGAAAATGCCGGCACTGCAGCCATCCCTCGATGGGGCCTGAGAGGGCGCGGGACCGGAGCCCCGCGCCCTGGTCGTGTCCAGCGAGCCGATGAGATCAAGGCGCACGAAGTTGGCAAGCTCCAGACAGCGCGCGTGGGCTATGCAGACGCCCGACTGCGCTCGATGCTCTGCCCCGCTGATGACCCACGATGTATGCCGACAGCGGAAAGCTCAACTTGCGGAGGCTAGGCGAGCGGAACGGCGACGCAAATTGATCTTGCGCAAGTGAACGAAGGCTTGTCGGCTCATCCGCTAGAATAACCGTATCCGCCATCACCGGCACGCTCACGAGCCGGCATGGTTGATGAATAGTCGATGAATGCCCGCGCGCGGCCAGTAGCAAAATCCACTCTCGCTCCGAGAAACCGCGCGCGGCTTTGCGGCGTTTAGTTCCTACAACAAGGCCCATGGGAAGGAACTGAACATGCCATTGACCAGCGCAGCCGCAGCTACCATCCTCGCCCTTCAGCTCGGGACACCCGCAGTCGTCCAGAACGAAGTGCCCGCAATCCAGGACGAAGCGCCACTGGTTCTGGTTCGTGGTGGGTGGTGCGGCAACGGCTATGACATCGACATCTATGGTCGTTGCTATCCGAATGGCGTCATCCCGCCGCAGTACCAAGCCGCGCGCCAAGGCTACGGCTACTACCAGCCGCGCCGGTACTACAGGGACGAGTATCGGCCACGGCACTACTATCGCGACTGATTGAGACCACGCCCGGCAGCTTCTCCCGTCCCGCGGGCGCGCGCAATCTTGCGGAACGTCTTGGCGTAGGTGCGGTGCTGGCCCTTGACGATCGCGCCCGTGCGTTCGTCCGCCGGCACCTGCTTGAGCAGCGGGTCGAGAAGATCGTAGATCGTCAGGTCGGGCCAATAAACTGGTGCCACGAGAAAATTAGAGACGGACAAACGAGAGAACTGATCCACGAAGACTCGGAGCCGTCAACCGAGCACCGGAGACAGCGATCTGCCAAGCAGGCACTCAAGGCGAAGGGCTGAAATGAACGACCCGGTCCCGCTCGCCCGCGTCACGGATTGAACATCCGCAGCAGCATTACGTTGCCGGTCTGTGCGAAGAATAGCTGCTCCGGCGGCCCCATTCAGATCGGGTTCATTCTCCCTAGGCCAATCTGCAGCTAGGAGGTTCTCCGATGATCGTTACTGTTCTCACAGCCGCGCTGACGCTGGGCCAGGCAATGCCGGCCGCCGATATCCAACCTTCCATCCAGCGGGTCCAGTATGGAGTTCCCAGGCATCCCCCGCCATGCGGCCGTGGATGGGACGTGAGCGCTCGTGACGGCATGTGTTATCCAAACGGATACCTTCCACCGCAAGAGCAGGAAGCGCTGCAAGGTTACTATCGCCGCGGTCGAGGCTACGGCTACGGCTACGGTAGATATCCTGTCCCATGCGGCAATGGCGCAGACGTCGACGTCCGAGATGGACGCTGCTACCCGAACGGAACGGTGCCGCCTCAATTCCAGCAGGGGCGTGGTTATTATGGCCGTCGCGGCTACGATTACGACGAAGATTGAGGCCTCGCTCACAGGCATCGCCAAAGGATTGAAAGACGACGTTCGCCGCCTGCGGGTTGAAGGTCGTATCGCTCACGCTGCAAGCGATCCCGGCGCCTGCTTTTGGTGGGAGCCGCGTTGAAGGACAGGGTGGATCTCGCATGGCGCCCGGCAAATCAGCATTTGGCGAGGCTCCCATGTCGTTCACGGCGATCGGTTCGATCTCCAGCGCAGCGGTAACGTCTCAGTCCGCGGCAAGCTCCGCCTATTCAAACCTTGGGTTTCTGTTCGCAGCGCGTCGCGACTTCTGCGCGATTCAGGCAGATGGCGCGTTTGCCTCATGCGAAATGACCAAGGCTTCATCGAACCTTTTGAGCCCGCGGTAGACATACGGGTATTGGGGATTTCAGCGCCCAATATGTAAACGGACGCCGCCAAGCGATGATATTCCGCTTGAGCGGCGTCGCGCTTTTCCGGAGCCAACCGATTGGCCGTGCGGACCGTCTCAACTCGACGCGCACCAGCCCGCCGGGAACGGGACGAGCGGCCAAACCGTCTGATTGTCATTCGCTGCATCGGGGAGTTCTTCGGCGGCTCGTCCGACGGTCGGCGTCGAAGGCGGAGACGGAATCGCCAGATGCAAACAAGCACATTGCAGACTGACGTTGAGCAAATTCACACTGAGCAAACTCATCTCGATCGACCCGGATAGCAGGCGTCTCAAAAATTCAATTCAGTTCGAAATCGTCACGCCTCAAAACGGCGCGGTCATCTCAAATCTCACGCATTCTAGAAAAGACCGGACACCGTTTCAACCACGGCGGCCTGCACATCCACGACAGTTAAGGTTGATGGGTTAGGTTAAGCGCACGCTCGTGTTGCGGCCAGTTTGTCGACTGTTATCAAATCAGTCCCGGCTCGCCGCAGCGCCGACGAACCTAGCTCACACAACTTCGCAGACACCGCGGCGTCTTCGTCTCTTGCGAGTTTCTCGTCATGGTTTTCGATCGCAGCTCCCAAATCCCCGATTTACGATCCGGTTGGACCGAGATCTGGCACTTGTGGACCATTATCGTGCCGAGGCGCTCGATCAACGGGCAGTTGGTCTACGGCAAGGTCTGGCGTCGCCACGACGGCCGTCGGTGGATCTACAAGAAGTTCACCGAATATAGCGACGAAGCGGCCTGAAGCGGCGTTTCGCGTTTGCTCGCTCAGCCCGCCTTCGCACTGGTGGCCGTTGGCTTCGCCGTAGCGGGCGGCTTTAACGGTTTGTCCTGTCGCTTCGACCAGGAGATGTAGTAGGCGACCGTCGTCATGATCGCGATGCCGGCGATGCTGACGAAGAGCTGCGCGAACAGCGAGCCCGAGCTCATCGACAGTTCGAAATGGCCGACGAAGGACAGGAACACGCCGACGCAGAACACGGCGAGCGACTGCTGGCCACAGACGATCACGGGATCGAAGACCTTCCACTCCAGGCCCGGCCAGTCCTTCGGCACGAAGCGGATCACGAGGATCACGATGACGACGAAATGGATGAAGCGATAGGGCGCAAGATTGGTCTTGTCGTTCGGGTTGAAAGCCGAGAACAGCCACTCCGGAAACATCGCGCCGAGGTTCGGGAAGCGGCCCGCCATCGTCATGATCAGCGCGAACAGGAGATAGGCGAGGCACAGATAGAGCGTGATCGACGAGTTGATCAGCGTCATCGAGCGCCGCGCTCCGCCCATCGCACACCAGGCCCCGAACACGAACAGCACCTGCCAGCAATACGGGTTGAAATACCAGGTGCCGGCCGGGTAGGCAGTGAGATTCCAGCCGAAATGCCGCGCTACCAGCCAGAGGATGATGGAGAGCCCCATCGTGAGGTCCGGCTTGCGTAGCATGAACCACAGGACTGGCGGGAATAATCCCATCAACACGATGTAGAGCGGCAACACGTCGAGATTGAGCGGCTTGAAGCGCAGGAACAAGCCCTGCCGCAGCGTCTCGGTGGCATTGTCAACGAGGCCGGCGACATTGAACTCATCGATCATTTCGGAATCGCCGAAGCGCAAGGCCAGATAGCTGATCGCGGCGATGTAGATCACGAACAGGATGACGTGCGCAACGTAGAGCTGCCAGACGCGCTTGGTCAGCCGGGTGGCGCCCACGATGAAGCCGCGCTCCAGCATCATCCGCGCATAGACGAAGGAGGCGGTATAGCCCGAGATGAAGACGAAGAGGTCGGCGGCGTCGCTGAAACCGTAATTCCGCGTCGTGATCCAGTTCACGACGTTGTCGGGGATGTGGTCGAGGAAGATCGCCCAGTTCGCGACCCCGCGAAACAGGTCCAGCCGGAGGTCACGGCCTTTTTCGGGAAGCGTTGCGTTGATGTTCAGGAAGGCCATTCGAAGCAGCTTTCGAGGAGGAAACGCAGAACACGGGGAGCGCGCGGCGAACGCCCAGATCAGCCGTACCGCGCGGCCAGGCTCCTGGTCCGCGGTGCGCGGGGGCTGAGATTGTCACGGCGCAGCATAATGACTATACCCGTTGGCAACGCTACCCCCAGGATTGTGGAATCACCGTTCAAATTCCCGATACGGTGTTCTCTATACTATCCCGGTGGTTTCCACCAATAGCTTCGGTGACGCATACAGTTAGACCGAATAGACGTTAAAGGGATCTGGCCGTCCAATGACCGCACGCATTTTCAAGCCCGCCAAAAACGCGATGCAATCGGGCAAGGGGAAGACCCGGGAATGGCAGCTCGACTATGAGCCGGAGCAGCCGCGCGCGGTCGAACCGCTGATGGGCTGGACCTCGTCGGCGGACATGAAGCAGCAGATCACGCTGCGCTTCGAGACCAAGGAGGAGGCGATCGCCTATTGCGAGCGCAAGGGTATTGCCTACCAGGTGATCGAGGCCAAGGAGTCGATCCGCCGCCCGGTCGCCTATGCCGACAATTTCTCCTTCCGCCGCGGCGAGCCTTGGACGCACTGATCCGGACGCGCTGAGCGTAGGGCCGTACGGCTGCCAGCCTCCCCTCGAGCCCTTGGCAGGGATTTTCTCGCATGCTTCGCTGGGCGAACCGTGACGGGATCATGACGAGGTGGGTATGGCCGGGCGTTACCAGCTCGACGGCGTCGACCTGAGGATATTGGCGGAGCTCCAGGAAGACGGCCGCGTCCGCAACAATGAGCTCGCACATCGTGTCGGCGTCTCCGCGCCGAACTGCCTGCGGCGGCTCAAATCCCTCGTCAGCCGCGGCGTGATCAAAGCAGTGCGCGCCATTCTGGACGAGCGGCTCCTCGGCTACGAGGTGATCTCGTTCGTCGCCATCCAGCTCGGCAGCCAGGCCCAACCGGTTCTGGAGGCTTTCGAGATCTCCATTGCCACCATCCCGCGCATCCAGCAGTGCTGGCGGATCTCCGGCGATACCGACTATCTCTTGAAATGCGTGGCCCCGAGCGTGGACAGCATGCGGCAGCAGCTGCTGCATTTTGCCGCCATGCCGAACGTGAAGAACGTCCGCAGCTTCCCTGTGCTGGGCGTTGCCAAGGACGTACCGCTGCCCGTGCAGGAAATCGCCGCCGCGACCACGCCCGCCGTTTAGTCAAATATAAGCCCCGGTACGCCCCCATTTCGTTGTCCGCCCTGTTGCCTGTTTTCGCGCAGCCAGATCGCTTGGCGCGCCGGTCGTCTCGAGCACGCAGGCGCTCGTCAGCGAATTTGCCATCGTTCCCTGCATCTCAATCCATGGCAAAGCGCAGCGTCGCGTGCGGCGAGGGGGCGGATAGCGGTTAAGATCATCTGTGCAAGCCTAACGGTACCTGGCGCGAAACTCGCGCGGCGAGGCGCCGGTCCAATTGCGGAAGGCGCGCGAAAAGCTCTTCTCGTTGCGAAACCCGGCGATCTCGGCGATCCGCTTGATCGGCGCGCGGCCGCGCATCAAGGCTTCCCTGGCGAGTTCGAGCTTTGCCTCTTCCTTCAACGCGCGCAGCGAAGTTGCCTCGTCGCGGAGGCGACGATGCATGGTTCGGGTCGACAGCGCAAGCTCGCTTGCGACGTCGTCGGCGGTCAGGATCCGACCGCGCGCACTGCGCAGCACGCGCCTGATCCGCTCCACCATCAGGCGGTCGCGCCGGTAGGGCAGCACGGTCAGGCGCAGCGCACCCTTCAGCATGCTGTCGAGATCGGACGGGCTGCGCTTCAGCGGCAGCGCCAGATAGCGCTTGTCGAAGGTGATGCTGGCGCGTTCCGCTTCGAAGCGAACGTTCTTGCAGAAGATCGTAGGATAGACCGAGACGTGTCGCGGCTCGGCATGAGGGAATTCCGCGGCGCGGAGCGCGATCGCGGAATCGACGGCCCAGCAGGAGAAGCCGAGCACGTAGCGCAGCAGGGTCACCAGGCAGAACTCGCGCAAGGGCCCGAGGTCGCGCTGCTCGCGAATACAGATCACGGCGGTGTCGCGGTCGACCGCCAGTTCGAACAGCACGTCCTCGGTGAGGATGCGATGATGCCGGCACCAGCGCTTCAGCGCCACCTCGAGATTGGGAGCGGTGATCGAGGCTCGACACAGCATGCCATAGGTGCCCCAGGGCAGCCGGCGCGAAAACCAGCCGAGGGCCTCGTCGTCGAGCTCGCGCATGGCGTAACCCGCCAGGATCTCGAACTGGGTGGCCGTGATCCGCCCGTCCGCCGATCTGAGAAGGTCGGCGGACACCTGGCTCTTGGCTAGCGCCTCGGCCGCGTCGCGGCCATATCTGGCGTAGGCGGCAACCACCCCGCGCACAAAGGCGGCCGGTGTCACGGCACGGCGAGGAACTGCTGCGGTGGCTTGAAAAGGCATGCCGAATCCTCGCCAACTATGGCGGAAAATGCAACCTTTTCGACGACCCGAATGCCCGATCGGGGGTAGGCTTGCAGGCAAGATAGACTGGAGGAGCGCAGCCCATGAACATCCCGAGCATCGATTTCGACCTGGGCGAAGACATCACCATGCTGCGCGATACGGTACGCGCCTTCGTGGAGGCCGAGGTCGCGCCGCGCGCCGCCGAGGTCGAGAAGGCGAACCTGTTTCCCGCAGACCTCTGGAAGCGCTTCGGCGATCTTGGCCTACTCGGGATGACCGCGCCGGAGGAATATGGCGGCTCCAACATGGGCTATGTCGCCCATATCGTCGCCATGGAGGAGATTTCGCGCGGGTCGGCCGCCGTCGGCCTGTCCTACGGCGCGCATTCCAATCTCTGTGTCAACCAGATCCGCCGCAACGGCAATGACGCGCAGCGGCAGCGCTATTTGCCAAAACTGATTACCGGCGACTATGTCGGCGCGCTCGCGATGTCCGAGCCGGGCGCCGGCTCCGACGTCGTCTCCATGAAGCTGCGCGCCGACAAGCGCGGCGACCGCTATGTGCTCAACGGCTCGAAAATGTGGATCACCAATGGCGGCGACGCCGACGTGCTGGTGGTCTATGCCAAGACGGACCCGGAGGCGGGCCCGCGCGGCATCACCGCCTTCATCATCGAGAAAGGCTTCAAGGGCTTTACGCACGGCCAGCATCTCGACAAGCTCGGCATGCGCGGCTCCAACACCTATCCCTTGTTCTTCGACGAATGCGAGGTGCCGGCCGAGAACGTGCTGGGCGGCGTGGGCGAGGGCGCCAAGGTGTTGATGTCCGGCCTCGACTATGAGCGCGCCGTGCTGTCCGGCGGTCCGCTCGGGATCATGGCGGCCTGCATGGACGCAGTCGTGCCCTACATGCACGAGCGAAAACAGTTCGGTCAGCCGATTGGCGACTTTCAGCTCATGCAGGGCAAGCTTGCCGACATGTATTCGACCTGGCAGGCCACGCGCGCCTATGTCTATGCCGTCGGCCGCGCCTGCGACCGCGGCGGTCACGCGCGCTCACTGCGCAAGGACGCTGCCGCTGCGATCCTCTACTCCGCCGAGAAGGCGACGTGGATGGCGGGCGAGGCGATCCAGGCACTCGGCGGCGTCGGCTATACCAGCGAATTTCCGACCGGGCGTCTTTGGCGCGATGCAAAACTCTACGAGATCGGCGCCGGCACCTCGGAAGTGCGCCGCATGCTGATCGGCCGGGAGCTGATGGCCGAGACGGCCTGAAGCCATTTGGAATCGCCGCGAAAATGGTCCACCCTGTTGCGGCATCTCACCACGTCAATAGAAGCGCTGGACCCATGCTGCTCCACTCCATCATCGATCCTTCGTCATCGGATTTCGCAGGCAATGCCGAGGCGATGCGCGCGCTCGTCGCGGACCTCCGTGAAAAGCTCGCTCAGGTCGCCGGCGGCGGCGGCGAGGCTTCACGCAAGCGGCACACCGCGCGCGGCAAGATGCTGGCGCGCGAGCGCGTCGATCTCCTGGTCGACCCCGGCACTGCGTTTCTGGAGCTGTCGCCGCTTGCCGCCTACAGCCTCTACGGCGGCGACGTGCATTCGGCCAGCGTCGTCACGGGGATCGGGCGGATCTCGGGACGCGAGTGCGTCATCGTCGCCAACGATGCCACCATCAAGGGCGGCACCTACTACCCGATGACGGTGAAGAAGCACCTGCGCGCGCAGGACATCGCGCGCCAGAACAATCTTCCTTGCGTCTACATGGTCGATTCCGGCGGCGCCTTCCTGCCGATGCAGGACGACATCTTTCCTGACGAGCGGCACTTTGGCCGCATCTTCTATAATCAGGCGCAGCTATCCGCAGCTGGCATTCCCCAGATCGCCATCGTGATGGGGTCCTGCACGGCTGGCGGCGCCTATGTGCCGGCGATGTCGGACGAGAGCATCATCGTGCGCAACCAGGGTACCATCTTCCTCGGCGGCCCGCCGCTGGTGAAGGCCGCGACCGGCGAGGTCGTGAGCGCTGAAGAACTTGGCGGCGCCGACGTGCATTCGCGGCAGTCCGGCGTCACCGATCACTACGCGCAGAACGATGCGCATGCGATCGGCATCGCGCGTCGTATCGTGGGGACGCTGAAACCGCCGGCGCGGCCAAACCTCAACATGCGTCGGCCGCGCGATCCGGTGTTTGCGGCAGAAGAGATTTACGGCGTCGTGCCGGTCGACGGCCGCAAGCCGTTCGACGTCCGCGACATCATCGCGCGCATCGTCGACGGCTCGGAGTTCGACGAGTTCAAGAAACTCTACGGCACGACGCTGGTCTGCGGCTTCGCCCACATCTGGGGATATCCGGTCGGCATCATCGCCAACAACGGCATTCTCTTCAGCGAGAGCTCGCTGAAGGGCGCACATTTTATCGAGCTGTGCTGTCAGCGCGGCATTCCGCTGG
Source organism: Bradyrhizobium sp. CB82 (assembly GCF_029714405.1). Classification (NCBI taxonomy): domain Bacteria; kingdom Pseudomonadati; phylum Pseudomonadota; class Alphaproteobacteria; order Hyphomicrobiales; family Nitrobacteraceae; genus Bradyrhizobium; species Bradyrhizobium sp. CB82. The sequence continues at coordinate 4,672,043 of NZ_CP121650.1, forward strand.
TGTTCTTGCAGAACATCACCGGCTTCATGGTCGGCAGGAAATACGAGGCCGGCGGCATCGCCCGCGACGGCGCCAAGCTCGTTACGGCCGTGGCGACCGCCTCGGTGCCGAAATTCACCGTCGTGATCGGCGGCTCGTATGGGGCCGGCAATTACGGCATGTGCGGGCGCGCCTATAGTCCGCGTTTCCTCTGGATGTGGCCGAACGCGCGTATCTCCGTGATGGGCGGCGAGCAGGCTTCGATGGTGTTGAGCCAGGTGCGGCGCGACAACATCGAGGCCAAGGGCGAGAGCTGGTCGAAAGACGAGGAAGAGAAATTCCGCGCGCCCATCCGTGCGCAATATGAAAGCCAAGGGCATCCATATTATGCCACGGCGCGGCTGTGGGACGACGGTGTGATCGATCCGGCCGATACGCGGCTCGTGCTCGGGCTTGGGCTGTCAGCGGCGTCGAACGCGCCGATCGAACCCACGAAATTCGGCCTGTTCAGGATGTGACGATGGACCGCTCAAACCTTTACCGGCGCTTTCGCACGCTGCTGATCGCCAATCGCGGCGAGATTGCCTGCCGCGTCATCCGATCCGCGCGCGCCATGGGCCTGCATACTGTGGCCGTCTATTCCGAGGCCGACCGCGACGCGATGCACGTCGCGCTCGCCGACGAGGCCGTGCTGCTAGGGCCCGCGCGTGCACGGGACAGCTATCTCAATGTCGAGCGGTTGATCGAGGCGGCGCGGAAAACGGGTGCCGAGGCCGTGCATCCCGGCTACGGCTTCCTGTCGGAAAACGCCGAGTTCGCGCAGGCGTGTCTGAATGCCGGCCTCGTCTTCGTCGGCCCAACCGCCGGGATGATGACGGCGATGGGCTCGAAATCAGGCTCGAAGGCGCTGATGGAGAAGGCTGGCGTGCCGCTGGTGCCGGGCTATCACGGCGAGGCGCAGGACGATACGACGCTTGCGAAGGCCGCCGACAAGATCGGTTTTCCCGTGCTGGTGAAGGCCTCTGCGGGCGGTGGTGGCCGCGGCATGCGCATCGTGCGCTCGGCCGCCGAACTCGGATCTGCGATCGTCAGCGCCAAGCGGGAAGCAAAAGCGGCATTCGGCGACGACAAGATGCTGATCGAGAAATATGTCGACAATCCCCGCCATATCGAGGTGCAGGTGATCGGTGACAGCCACGGCAATCTGTTGTCGCTGTTCGAGCGTGAATGCACTCTCCAGCGGCGGCATCAGAAGGTGATCGAGGAGGCGCCGTCGCCGACGCTCAATGCCGCGCAACGCGAGACCGTCTGCGCCGCCGCGCGCAAGGCGGCCGGCGCGGTCAGCTATGTCGGCGCCGGCACCATCGAGTTCGTCTCCGACGGCAAGGACGTGTTCTTCATCGAGATGAACACACGTCTCCAGGTCGAGCATCCCGTCACCGAATTGATCACCGGGATCGATCTCGTCGAGTGGCAGTTGCGCGTCGCCTTCGGCGAAACGCTGCCGCTGAAGCAGGATGAGATCCGCCTCAATGGGCACGCCATCGAGGCGCGTGTCTATGCGGAGAATCCGACCAAGAGCTTCATGCCCTCGGTCGGCAGGATTTCGACCTGGCGTTTGCCTGAGGAGGCCGGTGGCCTGCGCATCGACGCCGGCTATCGTGAAGGCGATACCGTCTCGCCCTACTATGACGCAATGCTCGCCAAGATGATCGCGTGGGCGCCGACGCGGGATGCGGCGATCGAGCGGTTGAACCGCGGGCTTGAGAATTCCGACGTCCGCGGCATCGTCACCAACATCCCGTTCCTCTCGGCGCTGGTGACGCATCCGAAGGTGCGATCGAACGCGATCGATACCGGCTTCATCGAGCGGGAGCTGGCGGGGCTGACGGCGGCAGGCGCTGCGCCCGGCGAGCTCGAACTGTGTGCGGCCGTTGCAGCTATCGTCAATGAGGAGCACCGGGCCGCTCAGGACGATACAATTTCACCCTGGCGGACCTTTGGCTGGCAGCCGGTCGGACGGCGTCAGCGCAGCTTCGCCTTCCGCGTCGGCCACGGGCCGGAGCAGACGATTTCGCTGAACTATGGCAGCGGTCCCTCGACGCTCGTCATCGGTGAGCGGGAGCTGGCTTTCGCGATGGCGCCGAAGGAGGGCGGATTCGATTTGACGCTCGACGGCGTCAAATCATCGGTCGCGGCCGTGATCGATGGTCACGAGCTCTATTTGCGCACGCGCAACGGGCGGTTCGAGCTACACTGGGTGGATCCGTTCGGCGGCGAGAGCGAGGAGCACGTCGGCGAGGACAAGATCGCCGCGCCTTTGCCGGGAACGGTGGTGGCGGTGCTCGCGGCGGAGGGGGCCAAGCTTGAAAAAGGCGCAGCAATCCTGACGCTCGAAGTCATGAAGATGGAGCAGACGCTGCGCGCGCCGTTTGCGGGCGTTCTGACGGCAATCAAGTGCAAGGTCGGCGACATCGTGCAGGAAGGCGCCGAGCTTGCCGAGGTCGAACCGATCGGCGAGTGAGATCATATGAGCGACGAGGTCCGCATCATCGAAATGGGGCCGCGCGACGGCCTCCAGAACGAGGAGACGCCGGTCAGCGTGGAGGCGCGCATCGCCTTCGTCGAGGCGCTGGTCGCGGCCGGTCTTCACACCGTCGAGGTCGGCGCCTTCGTCTCGCCCAAAGCGATCCCGCAGATGGCGGGCTCGGATACCGTGCTGCGCGGCGTGAGCCACCTCACGGATGCCGAATTCCACGTGTTGGTGCCGAACGAGAAGGGCTTTGACGCCGCGCGTGCAGCTGGCGCGAAGGTCGTCTCGGTGTTCGCGGCAGCTTCGGAAGGATTTTCACGGGCCAACATCAATTGCTCGATCGCGGAGTCCATCGAGCGGTTCAAGCCTGTCCTTGCCCGCGCGCAGGCCGACGGCGTGAAGGTGCGCGGCTATATCTCGTGCGTGCTGGGATGCCCCTTCGACGGCGAGATCAAGCCGAAAGCCGTCGCCGATCTCGCCAAGACGCTGTGGGATCTCGGCTGCTACGAGATTTCGCTCGGCGACACCATTGGCGTCGGCACGCCGACCAAGGCGAAGGACATGTTGCGCTCGGTTGCCGCGAACGTCCCGGCCGCGCATCTCGCGATGCATTTCCACGACACCTATGGCCAGGCGCTCGCCAATCTCTATGCGGGGATGGAGGAGGGCATCCGCGTCATCGATTCCGCCGCCGGCGGGCTCGGCGGCTGTCCATATGCGCCGGGCGCGACCGGCAACGTCGCAACGGAGGACGTCGTCTACATGCTGGAGGGCATGGGAATCAGGACGGGTATCGACATGGAGAAGCTGCTGCCGGTGACGAACGAGATCAGTGGCTTGCTCGGTCGTCCGCCGGTGAGTCGCGTGGCGACGGCATTGAATGCGAAGAAGCGGCGTGCGGCTTCGTAGCGAACTCGTAGGGTGGGCAAAGCGAAGCGTGCCCACCACTTCTGTGAAACCATTTCTGTGTGTAGCTATCGAAAGATTGTGGGCACGGCGCTAGGCGCCTTTGCCCACTCTACGGCAGTGCCGTTAGCCCGCGGTAGAAGCTTCACCTGCTGCCGTCGGGGCCCATAACGAGATCCGGCAGCCAGGTCGAGATCTCCGGCACGAAGCAAAGCAGGAGCACGGCACCCATCATCAACAGCACGAAGGGCAGCGTCCCCCAGATCACCTCGCTCAAGGGGATGTCCGGGGCGACGTTGCGGATGACGAAGATGTTGAGACCGACCGGCGGGTGGATCAGCCCCATCTCCATCACGATGGTCATGACGACGCCGAACCAGATGATGTCGAAATTGGCGGCACGCAGCGGCGGCAGGATGATCGGCGCGGTCATCAGGATGATCGAGACTGGCGGCAGGAAGAAACCGAGCACGACCACCATGGCGAGGATCGCGAACAGCAGGCCCCAGCGCGGCAAGTGCATCGCGACGATGGATTCGGCGGCCGATTGCGAGATGTGCAGATAGCTCATCACGTAGGAATAGAGCAGCGACATGCCGATGATCATCATCAGCATGGTCGATTCCCGGATCGTCGACTTCATGATCGGCCCGAGATCTGTCGGCCGCCAGACGCTGTAGATCATCGCGATCAGCGCCAGCGCGAGCAGGCCACCCAGTCCCGCGGTCTCCGATGGCGTGGCATAGCCGCCATAGAGCGCGATCATGACGCCCGTGAGCAGCAGCACGAACGGAATGACGCGCGGCAGCACGCTGAAACGTTCGGCCAATGTGAACTCGTCGCGGGTCAGGATCGCAGCCTCAGGGCCGCCGTTCTTGTAGGCGGCTTCAGCCGCCGCATATTCCTGGCGGAAGCGGATCACGGCATAGGCGCCGAACAGGCTGACGAGCAAAAGCCCGGGGCCGATGCCGGCGAGGAAGAGCCGCCCGAGCGATTTTTCCGCGGCGACGGCAAACAGGATCATGGTGATCGAGGGTGGCAACAGAATGCCGAGCGTGCCGCCGGCGGCGATGATCCCGGCGGCAAAGCCGCCGGAATAGCCGCGCTTGCGCATCTCGGGAATGCCGGCAGAGCCGATCGCCGAGCAGGTCGCGGGCGAGGAGCCTGCCATTGCGGCGAACAGCGCGCAGGCGAAGACGTTGGCGACGCCGAGGCCGCCGGGCACGCGGTGCAACCAGGCGTGCAGGGCCGAGTAGAGGTCCTGGCCGGCGCGCGACTTGCCGATCGCCGCACCCTTCAGGATGAAGAGCGGGATCGACAGCAGCGTGATCGAGGCCATTTCCTCGTAGACGTTCTGCGTCACGGTATCGAGCGAAGCGGCGGGCATGTAGATGCCCATGAACACGACCGCAACCGCGCCGAGCGCGAACGCGATCGGCATGCCGGAAAACATCACAAACAGCGTCGCCAGCCCGTAGGACAGGCCAATACCGAACACGCTCATCGGCGCTTGGCTCCGGTGAAGGGAAGGGCGAGCTGCACGATGATCTGCACGCAAAGCAGACTCATGCCGAGCGCCATCAGGCTGTAGGGAATGGCGAGCGGCGGCGACCACATCGAATTCGAGACCTGGCCGTCGACATAGGCCTCATGCGTGAGTGTCCAGGACTTCCAGGTGAAGAAGGCGCAAAACAGCAGCGTCACGGCGTCGACCAGCCAGAGCCGGATTCTGTTCGCGAGCGGCGACAATAGCCCGACAAACGCCTCGATGCCGATATGCCCGCGGTTTTGCTGCACATAGGCCGCCGTCATGAAGGTGGCGCCGACCAGCAGGAACACGGCGGCCTCGTCCTGCCAGTAGTTGGCGGCCTTGAAGAGGGCGCGGCTCAGCACGCTGTAGCTCAGGATCGCACAGGCGGCGACCAGCGCGAGCGCAGCCAGCACGACGATGACGCTGTTGACGAAGGCGAGACCGCGATCGAGCGCCGCCGCAAGCCCGTGGCGTGCGGCGGCATCGACCGGTTCGTCACGATCCGGAAGCGGACCGTGCATCATGCCGAGACTTCGGAGGCGAGCTTGAGCAGGCTCGCCGCGGTCGTGGTCTTGGCGCCATAGTCCTTCCAGGCGGTATCGCGGGCGATATCGCGCCACTTGCCGACGGTCGCCGCATCGAGCGCGCTGACCTTGGCACCGGCCTTCTCGTAGACCTTGGCGACCTCGATGTCGTCGTCCTGCGCGCCCTTGCGGCCGAAGGCTTCGAGCTCGGTGCCGACCGCAAGCAAGATGTCCTGATGGTTCTTCGGGAGCTTGTCGAAGATCGCTTTCGACATCATCAAGGGCTCGAGCATGAACCAGTAGGAGGCGCCGGCTCCCGAGGTGAGCGATTTGGCGACTTCTTCGAGGCGGAACGAGATCAGGCTGGTGGAGGAGGTGATGCCGGCATCGCACGCGCCGGTCTGCATTGCCGCGTAGATTTCGTTCGAGGGCACCGACAGCACCGAGGCGCCCGCGGTTTGCAGCACCATGTCCATCTCGCGCGATCCGCCGCGCACCTTCATGCCCTTGGCATCTTCAGGTGCCACGATCGCCTTGGAGCGGCTGGCGACACCGCCGGCCTGCCAGACCCAGGTGAGCAGGATGATGCCCTTGTCGGCGAGGAAGTCGGTCAGCGCCTTACCGACCGGCTCCTTCTTCCAGCGCATGCCCTGATCATAGGTCGTGACGAGGCCCGGCATCAGGCCGATGTTGGTCTCCGGCAGTTCTCCGCCGGCATAGGGCATCGGATAGAGCGAGATGTCGAGCGCACCCTTGCGCATGGCGGAGAACTGCGCGTTGGTCTTGATCAGTGAGGAGTTCGGATAGATCTCGGCGGCGATGTCGCCATTGCTGCGCTTTGCCACTTCGGCTGCGAACATGCGGCAGAGACGGTCGCGGAAGTCGCCCTTATCGATCGTGCCGCCCGGAAATTGGTGCGAGATCTTCAGCGTCGTCGCGGCCTGCGCGGTCCCGGTGCTGAAACGGAGAATGGCGGGCGCGGCAACAGCTGTCGCGAGAAGGTGACGTCGCGTGAACATGGAATGATCCCCTTGAACGGTTCTTGATTGGGTCTTGAGGCCGGCGGCTGGGCCCGTCCTAGGCGGCCATCGGCCCGATATTCTCTCATCTGATAGTGCGAGACCGGATGCGGCGGCAAGTCGCGGACATTTGCTGCGCTGCACACGCGCGCTCCGGTTCCACCGCACTAGCATGGCTCACGCAGGCAAAATTGTGTCGGCCAGGAAACGGAAGCAGGGCGAGGGTCGGAAAAAATTCGGATCGCCCGTGTAACAACGGGGTCGGCTGTCCCGTCGAGCAGGAGTAGCGGCATCCGTCGCTGGCAACCACCACCCTCGAAGGGAAGATGAACCATGACCATTCGTACCCGCATCGCGCTCGGCGTCACCGCGGCCGCTCTCTCGCTCAGCCTGGCCTTCGCGCCCGCCTACGCCATGGATGAGATGAAGAAGGACGGGATGAAGAAAGAGACGATGTCCAAGGACGGCATGAAGAAAGACACCATGTCCAAGGATGACGGGATGAAGAAGGATACGATGTCCAAGGATAACATGACGAAGGACGACGGCGGCATGATGAAGAAGAAGTGATCACGCCGTCATCGTCATTGCGGCGCGCGCGATGGCGCGAGCCCCAATGCGCAATTGCGCATCGTGGAATCGGATTCGATGCGACGGGACCGCGCCAGACGCGGGCCGGTCGCATCGAATCCGGTGTGACGGTTACCTCCGCTTGCCCTTGGCCTTGCGGGCGGCGTAGCGCGCATCGCGCTTGGCCTTCTGCTCGGCTTCGAGCTCGGCCTGTCTTGTGGCGGCCTCCTCGGCTTCGCGGGCAATTCGTGCGGCTTCCGCAGCCGCAGCCTCTTCCTCACGCCGCTTCTGCTCGGCCTTTTCTGCCTCGCGCGCCGACTTTGCCTCGGCGCGCTTGGCGGCAATCGCCTCGCGCTCGGCACGCCGCGCCGCGACCACGGGGTCGTCGTGCGCCGGCTGCGATTTGAATTTGTTCAAAAGATTTTTGCGGGCTTCCTGTGCCGCCTTTTGCCGGTCTGCGAAGCCGGGTTCCCTGAATCCACTCATCGAACGAGCCTTGTCTTCCTCGCTTTCAATCCTACATCAGCGCCTTGGGTGCGGCGGCCGCGAACAAACGCGTGCCGCGCGACGAACAAGCGTGTACATCTATGCGCGTCGCGAAGCCACCCATAATCGCAGCCTATCAGGTCGCGAAAAATCGCTGGAATCGCCGATCTTTCGTAGTCCGGAAAAACTGCCGAATTGTGATCCCCCTCACAAGGGAGCACCGGGGCGGCGCCTAGTGTCCGCACCGAGACGAACGGAGCTACGGCGATGAGTATTTTCCAGCTGTCTTTACGAACGCTCGCGATCACATTTGCGACAGTGGCACTCGCCGGCATCGCCGTTTTCCTGGCCCAGCCCAGATCGGTCGAAAGCGGCGTGCTCGGCGCCGAATGGGAGTGCAGCCGGACGGCGTTTGTGCTCACGACCTGCGCGCCGCGTGTGCAGCAGGCCGCCTCAGCATCGAACAAGGTGGCGCTTCGCGCACCCAAGCCCTGAGCAGGGTGTGACGTGGCGCCGCAGAGATGGTAAGGGGCAGCAATTCACGGCTTGACCTTGCCATGCCCGATATCCAGCCCAATCCGCCATCAAAGCGGCAACCAAGGCCGCCCGGCGATAATCGCCGCGGCGCCATCGCCGGACTGATCATTGCCGTCGTCATCCTCGGCGTCGGCCTTTGGTTGGCGCGCGATCTTACCGCCGCCAGCAAGATGCAGGATTGCCTGATGTCGGGGCGCACCAATTGCAACGTGATCGAGCCGGCGCGCTAACGCGGCGGACGAAAAATTGCCGTGATCTTAATCATTTGTAACGAGACATCGCTGATCAGCGGGATCAGCCTTGTCCGCCGGCATCACCCGGAGCCCGACATGATTGGGTCTCCGGACCACGGCGACGACAGATGGGCGACGACAGATGAGAGAGTTAAGGGGTAGGCATCAATGCGTGCATCCAGCCGGATGAAGATTATCATTCCCTTGGTTTCGGCCGTGTCGCTGCTCGCGCTTTCGGCGCAGGCGCAGGACTCGAGGGTCGGCCAGCCGCCGGCACCCGGTGCGGGCGCGCCGCCACACGCCAATGCTCCCCAGCCGACGCGCAAGGGACCACCGCCGCAGCAGGCCACGCGAGTCGCGCCGCCGCAGGGTGCGCACCAGGGGCCGGTGGGCGGACCAGCGCCAGGACGCTACGCGACCCGCGGGCCGGTGCCGCAGCGTGACTGGGGCGGACACGCCTATCGCGGCAATCTCGCCTGGGAAGGCGGACGCTGGCGGCATGAGAACCACAATGGCCGCTATGGCTGGTGGTGGGACGTTGGCGGCGTCTGGTACTACTATCCGGAGCGCATGGACGGACCGCCCGCCTATATCTCCGAAGAGTACATCGATGATGTACCGGTGGCCTATGCGCCGCCGCCGGCTTATGCACCGCCTCCGCCGCCAGCTCCGGCAGACCCGGGCGCGAGTGCGCTCGGCGGGGCCATCGTCGGTGGTGTGCTCGGTGGGCTGATCTCCGGCAACGCGACCGGAGCTGCCGCCGGCGCCGTGCTTGGCGGGGCGACCGGTGCGATCGCCGGCGCAACGGCTGCATCGCAGCCGGGTTATTATTGGTCCCAGGGCAATTGCTACTACCGCTATCCGAGCGGCCAATACGTGCTTGCCGATCAACGCGCGTGCTACTGATCAACCGATCGATCCACGATCTGACCGAGGCGGGCTCAGGCCCGCCTCTTTCATTTGACGCGCTGTATCGCGGCGCGATCGCGCGGCGGATTTGCCGATAAGCGTTGTTAACTGGCCTCGGCTATCAAGCGCCGATGAGGTCTTGCACGCGTTTTCCCTGGATCTTTTACGGCGCGCCGCTCTATCTAGCGGCTGCGCTTGTCTTGGCAGCCGGGCCAGTGCGCGCTGGCGCGGCGGATGATAAGGCAGCCGCCGTCGGCGTCACCAGCGCGGTCACGTCTGACAGTGTCGAAGCTCCATCAGTCGCAGATGCCGAGCCGTTTCCGGCGCGCGCGTCCGTTCGCGCGCTGATCGAGAAGGAAGCCGCGAAGACGAAATTACCGCCCGATATTGCGGAAGCCGTGGTCTTCGTCGAAAGCCGCTACGATTCCACGGTGATCGGCCGCGTCGGCGAGATCGGGCTGATGCAGGTCAAGCCCGAAACGGCAGCCATGCTCGGCTTCAAAGGCACCACGGCCGAGCTCGCCAGACCCGAGATCAATATCCACTACGGTGTAGCCTATCTCGCCAGGGCCTGGCGGCTGGCGCAGGGCGACCTCTGCCGCGCGCTGATGAAATACCGCGCCGGGCACGGCGAAGAGACAATGACGCCGCGCTCCGTGATCTACTGCAATCGCGCACGCAACCGCCTCAGCGCGACGAACTCGCCGTTCGCAACGCCAGGTGCGCCGGCGGTCGTGGCGCCGGATTCCGAGCCCGCGCGGGCCGTCATGAGCGCGAAACCGCAAGCACGGCCGTCACCGGTCAAGCCGACCGATGTCTATGCAACAGACAAACACGGCACTGCGGCGGCCAGCCGGGCATTCTGGGCCGCGCACGAAGCGCGCGTCCGCGCGATCAAGGCGCGGATCGAGGCAAAATGGCGGCGCGTGGCGGCGCGTTAGGCAATCCGCGCTGTTGCCTATGTCTCAATCATTTTTGGGCGCGCGGACACGATCGCTCGAAGAGCCCAGTGTTTCCTGTGGCGACGCACAACGACTGCCTGAAATTTTGTCTGGTGTTCCCGGTGAGTTCGCGGTTCTGATGAAAGAAAAAACGAGTGAACTGATTCGCGGGGAAACGGGACATGCTGGACGCTATCCAGATCAGCGTTGCGCTTTGGGGAATGATCGTGTGCGGCAGCATCAAGGCCGCGCAACTGGCGCCACATCTTTTCTAGAAGATCGGCCAACGCACCACTGCTATTCCGGCTCAGATCAGGCCGCCGATCCAGGCGACCATGACGACGCCGATGGTTACGAGATAAGCGATGCCGAGCAGATCGCGGTTCCGGCGCGGCGCCTGTGCGTCCGTGGCTGCGGCTTCAGCGTCGTGCGTCATGGCGGGCAGGAGGTGTCGGTTGATGGGTTGTTGGCGTGACCCGCGGCCGCAACGTCGCGCGGCCGCATGAGTTGCCTTTCAGCCGAGGAATCGCGACGGCTCTGTGATTAAATTCACATTCGCAGTCGCAATCCGTGAACCGGCCGTCACACGAACGTGCCGGATCAGGCGGCCCGGCCCCAGTCAGCCGAGGGGGCAATGGCCTCGAGCTGCCGCTGCAGTGTCACAACCGTCGCCTGGAGGTTGTCGCGGCGTCCCCGCAGCGTCTGGGCCAGCATGGGATAGGCGAGGTTTGCCGGATCGAACACGCCGGCCTTGCGCTCCTCTTCCTTGATATCGGCATCGAGGAGTTGAACCCTCCATCTCAGGTCCGCGATCAAGGCATGGAGCTGTGTGGTGGCGGTCGCTTCGAAGCGGGACATCGGCTGCATGGGCTTGCCTCATTGTGAAACAGACCCACGGCGGGTCTGGCTGATAGTGCATGCCTGAGCAAAGCGAGTGCCAATTCGAAGGAGGGCCGAAAGCCGCAAGGCGTCGTTGCTCGCGTCCCCGCATTTGTACGGGGCGAATTGTCACGCTTTGTCCACTTCTGCGGGGCATGATCGCCGTCATGAGTGCGGAGTACGACCCCGAAAGTGAAGCCGAGGCGGCGATGAAGCGCGCTGCGGCCTCCGAAGGCGCCGACCGGCAACGACTGATCCAGCTTGCGCTGGCGTGGCATCAGCTTGCGCGCGAGCGGCGTGGAAACGACGCGAAATAGGGGACGTCCCCGACCTGGCCTCGGCGTTTTGGAACGCTTGGCTCCTGACCGACTTGCCTTGCTGTGCCGACGACCGCCGACTGTCGGCACGTGGGAGTGGCGGCCTCGGTGTGATGCCCCCCGTACCAGCCGAGGCCGTTTCGGATCGCGACGACGGACGCCGAGCATGCGGCGATCTTCAATTCGATCACTCCGATCGAGGAAGGCGCGGATGAGCTTCACCTGGTTCGCGATCGTTGCGGTTGCCGGCTTGGTGCTCTTCCTGTGCATTCATTTTGGCGAACGGGCGCAGCAGGCGGCTCTCGAGCAACTCTCGACGGGCTCCTCGCAATCGGTCGGCCAGCGCAACTGATCCTCAAGTGACTCACACAAGCTCTTGAGGGGCGCTGCGCTGGCGAAGCGCGACTGCACTCCGCTACCGGCAGCGCTTCGCCCCAAGAGGCACGGATTCATGGGTGGGTTTGAACAGCGTGCCAGTCCCGGCGTCGCTTTCGAAAGCGCCTACGAGGCCCGCGTCATGGGTATCGACGGCACATGCAGCGCGCGTGCGAGATCCACGATGTGTCCGATGGCGGCGCCAGGCCGGTCATCGAGAGATCGATCGAAGGCCTCGGCCTGAAGGAATTCTTCCTTGTCCCGGTCTCGCCTACCGTCGCTGCGAGCTCACCTGGGTGAACGGCGACTTCGTCGGCGTGACGTTGAACCGGGCGAAGGGGAAGGGCAAATCGAAGCGGGATGAGAGCCTGATGACGTTGCGCTCACTCGCCACTTCAGCTCCTGAAAAACAGCAGGGCTTCCGCCGCCGCGGAAGGGATGCCTGTCGTGGACCTTTCGAAAGTCTTTTGTTCGACGCCTGCGTCCTGTCTGTTTACGCACCGTAGAAGATCTTGATCCCCCACAGCACGATGACGATACCCAAGATCAAACTGGCTGCCGCCAGTACACTTTCCAAGGAAGCGACTCTCATTCTACTCTCCGCTTCCCAGCCCCGCTTCCGATCTAGGTGATTCGCTGATTCTCCGGCAATTGCGGGGATCTCACGCTTTGACGTTCTTTCTCGGATCGTTGTTTGCGCGCCACAACCGTATTTTCACGGATCGACGGCCCAGCAAGGCAGGCATTGACGCGCAGCGGCGCTTGTTTCGAACGGTGATCACGAAGCCGATTGGCGCGCGATGAGATTAGGATGAATCGTCATCGCGCTTTAGGTTGTGGTTTGCGCATGATCTCGCGCAAACGCGTTTCGCGTTTATCGCGAGGGAAAACCGCTTCACACTTTTCCGGATCATGCTTTTAGACGATTTGGGGAATGCAGTGGGCTGCCCGGCGGAGGAGGTGGCCAGTTGATGTGATCGAGCTGCAGTTGGCCTCGCACCGCGAACGCGCAATCCGTCACACGGGAGCTAAGCTCAACAATCCTGTCGGCGGTGAGCAGATATGATTGGCCGTCGCCTCGCTCGGTGGTCATGGCGATCATCCACGACCAGCTTGGCGCCGACCGTCTCCGGCAATTCTTGGACGCTGTAACCGAGGACATGGCGCGGCATGCCGCCAAGACCTTGAGGAAGCCGCCGAGCAGGCCCCAGAGCAAAGCACTGGAACCATCGGGCCGAGTTTGACGCCAATCGCCAACATCAAGGAGGAGGCGAACGACACTGATGCAGTCTTGATCAGTTCAAATTCCGCTTTTAGTCTCGTGACTTTCCTCAAAATATTTCAGTTGAGAGAGTATTCATGGACACCAAAAATCTGCGCTTGCGAACGCACCAAAGGAATATCGACCGGTACGAGGGCTTGCTCAAAACCCAGCTAACCGACGCCGAACGACAATTTGTTGAAAAGCGCCTATCCGAAGAGCGTTTCTCGATGGCGAATTTGGAGCATACGGGACCAGCCCCAGGCGCCTGAGAAGGCGGCGGCCTTCAGGCAACAGGCTGACGTGTTCATCTGGCTGAATACCCTCGTTCACCAAACGTTCGATGGGGAAACTACGATAACCACAACCGCCTGGTCTGCTGGAGGTATGAACGGCAGCCTATGCGAACAAATTGGCAACGGGCAGGATGGGCCGAAACGTCTTGGTGCAGCCACGTCCGCCTCCCTGATTTTCCATTTTCAGGTCCCCGGTCACCACTCGGACAACGGGCGCCAGTGCCGGCCAGTCGCCACCCGGTGACCGGGCGCCCCCCATTGCGCGGGTCGTAGCTGACGCGTGGCTTTACTGACAAAAATCCGCCCGGGTGTATCCTTCTGCGGGCGGAGCTTGAGTCGTCATGCTGGAAGCCATTCTCATATTGCTGGGAATCGGGGCCGCAGCTCTTCTGCTGATCGCGTTCTGGGGATTGCACAGACACGTGTAGGACGCCCCGTGAATCGCCTTATGCTAGGGGGACGTGGAAAATGGTCGGGCCCGGCGTCCATCACCGGACGTACGCGCGCCGGGCCGCGAGCGCTTGATTGCCAGATGGTCGAAGGCCTGTCGGTTTACGTTGGCGGCCTTCGTTTCGCTAAGGCGCGATGAGATCAGGATGAATCGTCATCGCGCTTCAGGTTGTTGTTTGCGTTTGATCTCCGCGCACGCGCTCTGCGTTTTTCGCGGGGAAAGGCGCTTCACCTTTTCCGGATTTTGCTTTAGGCCTCAAGATACGGGACGGCGAAGTGTTCGCAGATCGATGCAAAGGTCTTTTTCGCTTCGGCGTCCTCGAAGCAAAAACGCATCCCCTTGTCAGCCCGCTCGATCGACCAATCCATTTTGCTTCCCCGTGCAATTCGGGACGCCTCGGCACGCAATTGATCTAGTTGTCTGCCGTAAACGCGGACGATTACGCTGTTTTCCATGGTTTGAAACTCATTTGGCTGAAACGGTCCAAAAATTACGCCGCCATCTCGAAATGAACTTCCCCGGCGACGCTCCATCGAACTGGGCCCTCTAAATCCCCAGCGACCATAGCTTATCAATCCTGACGCCATGCCCGTGTGAAGAGGTTTACAGGGGTCGATCAGGCTGGCGGGTCTTTTCGTTCCCAAAAAGGCCGCAGCGACAACCGCGCCGCTGCGGCCCCGCCGGGTCAAAAAAATAGGTGAAGTATTCGCCAGCCCCGGTGTTCGTAAGCCTACGCCGACATTTCTACCCCGCAAATCAAAACCGCTGTTTCCCTTAACGGAACCAGATTTACTGTTGCGCGCGGACGACAGATTTTGGCGGAATAACTAGCAGAATACCGCTGCAAGCTCCGGGCCTGTACGACGGCCGGGAGCCGGAATACTGCGAGGACGATCCCGCGGAGTGGGGATTGCAGACTTCGAAGGGTTGCTTGAACAGGTTGGTTGGCAAGACTGGCAGCACACGTTGATGGCATGAAGGAACAATCCTGGCGCCGCCGCCACGGCCATCCAGCTTGCCGCAATTCCCTGAGAAGGAAGAGGACGCGCTGATCATCCTGCGGTTGGCAACAGAGTTCGTGACCGACTTCCTGGCCGAACGGGGGCCGCACCGAAGCGGTCGCCGGCGTCCTGCTGATCGGGGGTAACGAATGCGCCTGATCTGGCTTCAGGCACATCGATGAAGCAGGGGCGCTGCCGGGCTCGAAATTCCCTGTCCCCCCGGCAGCGCTCTGTTTCAAAACTGGGCGCTGAAATCCCAGTTGATTTCACTGTGCAATGGTCATGCCACAGGTTTGTGACAGCACGCCCGCCGGCAAAGAGAAGGCCCCAGCCGGCGTTGAGAAACGACTGGGGCTGCAAGTGGGGGATATCCTTTCGAACTAGCGAGGGATATCCGGCCATACAACGCAAAGGGGCCGATTTCCGGTTTTCCCGGTTCGCGCTAGGGCGTCCTCACCCCATTATTCTTTCAAGGGCGACAAGGGACATAAAAACGAGCACGACGACTCCGATAAAGGTAATGCCGAGGAAAACGTTGTGCATGATGCCGCCATTGAAGGAGGCCACTAACGGAGGCGGCCTTTTCTTTCAGTGAACCCTGATTTTTTCGAGGGGGAGCCGCAGTTCTGCCGCGCGCTCCTCTCTGCACTTCTTCCGGAACTCAATTTCTCGCCGCTCGAATTCAACCAGTTCCTTCCGGGCTTCTTCTAACAGTCGATCGCGCGGCGGCATTGCTAGTTGAGTGCGTTCCGTCATTACTTGCTCCCGTCTGACGAGACGTCCAGATATAGAAGGGCTTGAGTCGCGAGAAGGTTCACTGCCGCAAGATTACCGATTTATGACGACGGCCATGTCCTCGCATTCGAGGGCGGCATCATTCAAACGATCGCTCTGTTCTGTGCCACTGAGGACGATGCAAGGCTGCGAGGGCATCGACGACCACCCCGTAGAGGTTTGGGAAGGGCCACGCCGGATAACTCGGTTTGAGGCCAAGCACTAGACCGCCGGTTCACGCTGGCGGACCTTCCTCTTTCGACGGCGGTTGCACGGGCGTCTTGGTTTGACCAATTCTATTGCAGCGCGGGCAGATGAATGCGTGCAATATCATCTGTTCTGACGCGATGAGAACGGAGCGAGACCCATTTCGATGTTGCAGGTCTCGCAAATCGGAGTGGTTGCTTGCTCCAACGATCGTCTGAGAATTTCCATCCGCGGCGCACCCAATTCCTCCGTTCCGGAACATTTTAGGCCGTTTGGACCAGACCGGGCAGCGCCAACTGAGGCGGCCTTTTGGCTGAGGTACTTGTACTGTCGCTATAGCATTCTTCATTTTTCCGAATTTTATCCAGAGGTCACTAACCATACCACCCATTTCTCCTGCACGCTCCCGGCCGGGTGTTAGCCTGCTTCCTCGAGGGAGAAATTGCGTGCCGGATAAGTTCGCCGACAGGCTGGTGCAGCCCCGTGCCCAAATCGGATGGGACGGCGTAGTGCGCTTCCTTCACATCACGCCTCGCAGCTTTCTGCCGATGCGAGCGATGCCGACGCTCACGTTGATCGCGGGCAAGGGCATTGATGGCGATCGCTACATGATCGGGGAAGGGTTTTATTCGCACCTGCGCGCGGAGGATGCGCAGCTCACGTTGTTCGAGGTCGAGGCGCTGGTCGCAATCAAGCGCGACTCCGGCATCGAACTCAGCCCAGAGGAGCACCGGCGCAATGTTACGGTCGAAGGCATGCCGCTGAACCACCTGGTCGGCTGCCAATTCTGGCTCGGCGAGACCTTGCTGCAAGGAACCCGGCTCGTGCCTCCGTGTCGCCATATCGAGAAGGTCACCGGCAAGAGGATCGCCAAACACCTGATCAATCGCGGCGGGCTATACTGCAAGATCTTGCAGGGCGGCATTGTCAGGATCGGCGATGCCGCGCGGAACGCGTCATGAGCGCCGAGCCGAATCCTGATCGTCGTCACCGACAACATCGAGGCCCGCCGGCCATTCGGCGCGCCTTTTCTGTTTTCCAGATCACGTTCGCGTATATTTCCTTACCAAGACCGCACCAGAGCCTTACCAACGCGCGCACCGCCGAGCTGTGCGCGGCGCGGATCGGTCACCGGGACGGCGACGCCCCGGCGCGGCGCAAAATGTTCCCCTATTGAATGCGCGGATTGAAACGCGCACCGCCGTCGTTGGTTGGAGGGTAATCGAAACGGGTCTCGGAGATCCCCATGACCGATGACGATATGCTCGTCCTGGCCGGATTGGCCGGCTTCGCCTGGTGGACATACGTCTTTCTGCCTCTGGTCTATTTCTATAGCTGAGGACGGGTTGTTTGGTGGAGGTTGTGCCGCTCTGGAGTCTTTTCAACGCTCCGTGCGCATCGCCGCCCCCTGCTGATTGCGCCGGCATCACGCGAGGCCCGCCGGCGGTCATCAGGGCTCTTACTTGCCCTTGCTCTTTAACTTGCCCTCGTCCTCAATCGCACGATCAATTGCCTCGATCGCCTGCTGAACTTCGATGATGCCCTTGATGGCGTCCTCGGTCTTTCCGCGCTGGTAGTCACCCGCGATGGCCTTCGCCCAATTGCGGCGCATCTCGACGAGAGCCCTACGCGCTCCTCTCACGTCCAGGAGGTGTTCATCAGCCATGTGTCGAAGTCCTTTTAGGTGGCAAGGCCCGTGGGATTGGCGGGCCTTGTTCACATTATCGAGAGAGGTCCTCTCCATCGTCTCCCCAATAACATCAATCCAAATTTCCTCAAGGGATCAACAAAACCGTGCACCAAATAGGTGCATAATTTCAATGACTTAGAGGAACGGCTGCGCTTGCTTCGCCACAGTAAGCCAATCCATATTCCTTCGAACGCACAGCGCAATTTCAAAAAGGCGATGCGCCACTTCGTCAAGCACTGCATCGGTCTCGGATTGATGTCGGTAGATCCGCTCGCCTCGCCGATCATGACGGACAAGCCGAAATCGAAAGGCTTCCACGCCTGGACCGACGATGAGGTCGACGTCTACCGCAAGCGTCATGTCGCCGGCACCAAGGCACGGCTGGCTCTGGAGGTGCTCCTACAAACCGGCCATGCCCGCAGCGATGTCATCCGCATGGGCGACCAGCGCGTCAAGAATGGACGTCTCACCATGGCCCGGCAGAAGACCGGCACCGAGTTTTCTATCCCGCTGTTGCCTGAACTTGTCGCCGAGTTCGCGCTGCACCGGCGCGGTGGCGCCGTGGCGTCAATGGTGTGGCTGACGACAGAGCGAGGCACACCGTTTGGGTCCGCAGCATCGTTCGGGATTTGGTTTGGCGATCGCTGCCGTGAGGCAGGAGTCCCAGGTCGCGCCCGGGCTGCGCAAGGCCAGCGCAATCAGGCAGGCGCTACATGGCGCAACACCGTATGAATTGATGGCGTGGCACGGATGGAAAACTATCAACGAGGCACAAGAATACGTCGGCCAGGCCAATAGGATGAAGCTGGCGGACAACGCCGCGGCCAGGCTCATTTCAGGAACAAGGATTGTCTCAGCGGCCGACCGAGCCAAATCGCCGAAAAACATGAGTGATATCAACGGCGGTCTGAAGATGTGGCGATCCCGGCAGGACTCGAACCTGCAACCCGCGGAGTAGAAATCCGCTATCATTCATTGAAATCATTAGGTAATTCTGCTTCATGTTGCGCCCTTGTTGCGCCTCCTGTTAATTCCCGTATATTCCCGCGCATTCCCAAGTGGGCAGGGGCGGCGTGATGTCGATCAGGAAGCGGACCTGGAAAACGGAATCGGGTGAGGAACGCTTCGCGTATATTGTCCAATATTCGACGGCCGAAAAGGACGCCCGCGGCAAGCGCCGGCGCCACATCAAGACATTCGATCGCAAAAAGGACGCCGAGGACTTTCAGGCGCAAGTGCGTGTCGACCTGAAGAAGGGTACGCACACGCCCGCCAGCAAAAGCATCACCGTGGAAGCGGCCGGCGAACTCTGGATAGACGGTTGCGGCGATCTGGAACGCTCGACGGTCGATCAGTACCGGCAACACCTCGATTACCACATTAACCCGTACCTGGGTGGCCTGAAGCTCTCCGCGTTGACTGTCGCCATCGCGCGGGATTGGCAAGACAAGCTCCGAAACGGCGCCCCAGCGCCGGGACACGGCGCAGCGGAGCCGCGTTCGGCCGCCATGGTCAAGAAAGTCACGACGTCCCTGAGCAGCCTCCTGTCGGACGCAATGGAACGTGGGAAGGTGGGGCATAACGTCGTTCGAAGCATGACGGCCAATCGCCGCAGGAAGCGCAAAGTGGAGCGCCGGCAAAAGCGCAAGCTCGTTATCGGTCGCGACATCCCCGAGCCGGGCGAGATCGATGCGCTCTTGCTGCACACGACTAGCGACCGTTGGCGCGCATTCTTTTTGACGGCAGTTCGATGCGGCTTGCGTGCAAGTGAGCTGCGCGGTTTGCATTGGCAGGATATCGATTTCAAGAAAAGCGAGCTACACGTTCGCCAACGTGCTGACAGGTACAATGCGATCGGCAATCCGAAATCCGCTGACAGCCAACGCGTTGTGCCAATTCCGCCTAAGACGCTTGTCGCACTCCGTGAGTGGAAAGCTCAATGTCCGAAGCTCGACGGCCGGCAGCATTTCGTGTTTCCGAATGGATCTGGAAACGTTGAAACTCACTCGAACATCATCGAGCGCGGTCTGATCCCGGCATGGGAAGCTGCCGGGGTAACGGTGCCCGTGCTTGATGCCGATGGAAAGCCGACGCATGACAAGGATGGCAGGGCGATCGTGAAGGCCAAATATACAGGCGCGCACAGTCTGCGGCACCACTTCGCGAGCTGGTGCCTCGCTCGTCCGCCGATCGGACTCGGGTTGAATCTCAAGGAGCTTTCCGAGCGGATTGGACACGCGTCCATCCAAATCACGATCGACACTTACGCGCATCTCATTCCGCGCGCCGATCACGCAGAAGAGCTTGCAGCAGCCGAAGGGAAATTTGGGTAATTTAACTAACCTCTAAGGATTTGCGCGTAGGGTGGAGTTGGACGCGCCGATTTTGAAGATTTGGCGAGATTTTGCACTGAAGCACCCTGAGCAGCGAGTGCGCGTCCTGAACCCCCGATTTTCATCGCGGGCAGGGCATCTCGTCATTCCATTCCAGCATGGCTGATAGAATCCTTGCTCGCATAGCGTGACAAGGATCTCGCATGTCTGCCCAAAACGACACCGCCGCGCCGAACATTATATGGGGCGCGAAAGCGATCAGCCAGGTTATCCGTCGTCCGGAAAAAAGCACCTTCAACGCGCTCGAAGCCGGCAAAATCCCAGGCGCTAAGAAAATCGGCGGCCGATGGGGATTGAATCCAAGCGTATTTTTCGCCGCATTCGAAGCCGCCTGAGCCGCCCACGGCGGATCCCCGAATTCGAAAGGTCTTTTGATATGACGAGTGCAACCGACGTTACGCCGGATGACACGTATGCCATGGAATCCAAAATTAGGGCCGCCAATATCGAGACGCTCGAGCGCGCAGGCTTTGCGCCTCCGATCGCGGCAGTGATTACCGATGCCCAACCCGGTCTGGTGATACCGACCGAAGCTGCGAAAGAACTTTTCGCGGCATGCACCCAAATGTCGGCCGAACCTCTAACTCAGGCGGTGCACTGATATGCCCTCTTCAAACGGCGTCTATACCCTCCCGCCCGGATATTTGGCCGTCACTGGCCAGGTGATTCAGGCGAGCCAGCACAATCCGCCGCTCGAGGATATCGCGCAGGCGCTGACGAATCGGCTGTCCCGCGACGGCACCGCGCCGATGACCGGGCCGGTAAAGGCTGCGGACGGTGCCGTTGGTGCCCCTTCGCTCACGTTCAATAATGCGCAGAGCACCGGCTTTTATAAGACGGCTGGCGGCAACATTGGCGTCGCGGTCGGCGGCGTGGAAACCGTCGAATTTGGACCTGGCGGGATCGTGACGGGTGCGCGGTTTTTGGGCGAGTTGATTTCCTATACCGGCATTACGGCACCAGCGTTGACCGTGTTTCCTTATGGTCAGACTTTGAGCCGGACGACATATGCGGCGCTATGGGCGTTTGCGCAAACCCAAATCACCGCGGGGAACACATTCTACAACAATGGCGACGGCTCGACGACTTTCGGCATAGGAGATCTCCGCGGTCGCACCCTCGCTGGCAAAGACGATATGGGCGGATCGTCAGCGTTTCGACTCACGACCGCAAATTTCGGAAGCAATCCAGACGTGCTTGGCAACAGCGGCGGTAGCGAAACTGTAACACTCAGTCTGGCTCAGTTACCGACCGGAATTACGTCGAACGGGACAATCACAGCCGTTGCGCCCAATAGCAGTAATTTTGTGACCGGGGCTGGAACGGAGGTCATCAGCTTCGGTGGCGGTGCCGCGAACAAAACCATCGTCACTTCCAATACTGTTGCAGCCAACAGTTCTAGCGCCAGTGGCACCGCTTCTGTCACGTCAAACAACACTGGCGGCGGTGCGCATAACAACGTGCAGCCGACCATGGTTGTGAACTATCTCCTTTTTGCGGGGGCCTGATAATGGCGACGTTTCATCCGACTGACCCGAGCGGCGCGCATGCAGACGACGACACGTATCAATTTGTCGATGAGCTAGGTCGCGCCATCGTCAACGAGCATCAGCGCCAACTCGCTGGCGCGGCAGTCGATCCGGATGGGCCGACTGTAGATCACGAAATCCAGAGGGTTCAGTAACATGACTGTTAAGCGCCCCAAAGACTTACCCGCAGCGACCAGCGTTGCCGTGGGAGACATTATCCTGATCGACGGCGCGACTGGCGCGCGTGCTCTCGCGGCAACGGCGGTGGCGAAGGTCGCAGTGGGCAAGACGGCTGCTATCAACAACTCACTGACGCTTGTCGGCACAGATGGCACCACGCAGACATTCCCATCCACCAGCGCCACGATCGCACGTACCGATGCCGGACAAACGTTCACTGGTACGAACGCGTTCGGCGTGCTGACTGCAACATCCATCAACGGACTCACGATCACGACCAGTACCGGGACGCTAACGCTGGCCAACGGCAAAACGGCTGCTATCAACAATTCGCTCACGTTTGCGGGCACGGATGGCAGCACACTCAATGTCGGCTCGGGCGGTACGCTCACCGGCAGCAGCAGTGCGGGCGTGTTCTTCGACAATTTGCCACAAAATTCGAAAAGTGCAGCGTACACTACCGTGCTTGCCGATGCGCAAAAGCACATCCTGCATCCGTCTGCAGACACCACGGCTCGCACCTTCACCATCGATAGCAATGCCAACGTGCCGTATCCGATCGGCACGACCATGACGTTTGTCAATCAGAACGCGGCTGGTGTTCTCACGATCGCGATCACCTCGGACACGCTGAGATTTGCGGGCACTGGTGCCACTGGTTCGCGCACCCTGGCTGCGAACGGTATCGCTACGGCACTCAAGGTGACAGCGACGGAGTGGATTATTTCGGGCGTCGGATTGTCATGAGCACTGCGGCTATCAACGGATTATTGGCCTCGATATCTGCGGTGCGCACCTTTAGCTATCTCGTGGTGGCGGGCGGCGGCGGTGGCGCGTCGGCGGGCGGCGGTGGCGGCGGCGCGGGGGTATCCTGACAGGTGCTGCTAATGCATCCGTGGGAATATCGTTTTCAGTCACCGTCGGTGCTGGGGGCAACGGTGGCGCTGGAGGTGCCAACAATTCCGGCACACAGGGTGGGAATTCGGTTCTGGCCGCTACTTCCACCGTTACAGCGATCGGTGGCGGCGGTGGCGGCGGTCCTGGGTTGGCAGCGCAAAGTGGTGGAAGCGGCGGCGGCGCCGGCCGCGCAGCATCCCCAAGTACGGGCGGCGCGTCCACGGCCGGCCAAGGAAATGCCGGCGGCAACGATGGAAGCGCAAACTCGGCTGGCGGCGGCGGTGGCGGTGCGAACACGGCGGGGGCCAATTCAACAACCACAAACGGCGGCAATGGCGGTGCCGGGATATCATCTTCCATCACCGGGAGCGCAGTGAACTATGGTGGCGGTGGTGGCGGCGGCATCCGCACCGCGACCGGCGGTACAACGGCTGGTACGGGTGGGAGCGGTGGCGGCGGCGCTGGAAGCACAACGTCGGCGGCTGGTACGGCTGGTACGGCGAATACTGGCGGTGGCGGCGGTGCGGGAGCCCTGACGAGCAGCGACACCGTCTCTTCGGCTGGTGGCCCTGGCGGTTCGGGAATTGTCGTGATCGCGTATCCGAACACGCTTCCGGCGGCGGCGATTACCGGAGGGGGCGTTCAGACCAATGTCGGCGGCAATTTTATTTATACGTTCACGTCCAACGGAACGATCACGTTTTGACGCGTTTTCGCGACCGTGGATGTAGCGGCGCGAATTCTCCCGGCCTTGGTGGTGTCAGTCCATCGGAGTCGGGAGTTTTAGAATCGGAGAACTGAGATGGCGACATTCGAACTCACTGCGCCGGACGGTGGCGTCTACCACGTTGATGCACCGAATGAGCACGCCGCAATCGCAGCGCTGAAGCAGGTGACTGCGCCCAAGAGCACTGTCCTAAATATCGATGGGCGCAAAGTAACAGTCGACGACAATTTCCTGAAGTTGTCGCGGGACCAACAAAACGACACGGTGGATGAGATCGCCAAATCGCTGCCCCCCAAGGCACAGCAGCGCGTCACAGATCCCGCATTGCTGGCTCAACTCAACGCCCCCGACTATTCCAAGATGTCGGATGCGGACTTGATGAAAGTGGTGCGGCCCGCTGTCGGCAACAAGGTGACAGACCCGGCCTTGCTCGCCCAACTCAACGGCGCTCCCATTCACATCGGCGCGCCGGACGGTTCGATTGTTGAATTTCCGGCGGGCACCTCGGATGACGTGATCAATAGGGAGATGAAGAAGGCATACGACGCAGGTACATTCGGTAAGTCCCCGTCCGTACCCGCTGCGCCGACCGCTACTGCAGCGCCGTCCGGAGGCGGCTTCTCAGATACGATTCATTCGATCCGCGAGGCGATCCATGCGCCGACGCGCGCCCTGGAAAACGGCGCGTTCCTCGGACTCGGCGACCGGGCTCGAGCGCTCATAGACACGGCTCTAAGCGCTGGCGGGTATGGCGAGCATCTGAAAAACGAACAAGGCGAAACTGAAGCTTTCCAGAAAGCACATCCAATTGCCGCGCCTGTCCTTGAAGCCGCAGGCGGCGTGATCGCCCCGGCCGCCGTGGTCGGTGCCGCGGCCAAGGGTGCAACGCTCGGCACCAAGACGCTTCTCGGCGCGGGCGCGGGCGGCGGCATAGGCGCGGTTCAAGGCGCGTTCGGTTCGAAGGATTGGACCGATCCCATACAAGTCGCCAAGGATGCCGGAGTCGGCGCTGTGGTGGGTGGAATGGTTGGTGGGACCATCCCTACGGTAGGCAAGGTCGTCGGTGCCGCGTATGAGAAGGCGGCCAATCTGTTCCGCGGCAAGGTCGACGGCATGTCTCGTGCGGCCAGCAATCATCTCGTTAAAGCGGTGGAAGCCGACACGCCAGCCGCCGTTCAAGCGCGTCTCGCGGAGCTTGGTCCGGATACCATGCTCGTCGACGCAGGACCGGCACTGCTCGGCAAGGGGCAAGGTGCTTCGCTCAACAGCGATGAAGGCCGCTCGGTGATGCAAACCGCGCTGACCGCGCGTGACAAAGGTACGAACGCTCGCATTCAGAACGATGTCAATGCGGCTTTGGGACCGTATCAGGGCGGCGACCCGCAGACTGTCCGCGACGCTATCGTGGCGCACCGAACCGCCGTGGATAACGTCAATTATCCCGCCGCCCTGGACAATGCTCCGCCCGTCCAGACGGCGCATATCCTGACGGATTTGGACTATCTCATTCCCCGGTCGGTCGGTAACGAGCATCGCGCGTTGACCAATCTGCGCGACATGATGATGACAACGGAGCGTCGACCGCTGCTCGACGCCGCTGGCATTCAGCAGTACGACCGTCTCGGCAATCCGCGTTTCCACGAAGTGCCGGTTTCGCAGAATGATGCCGAAGTCTTGCACAAGGTTAAGCAGGAACTTGATAACGTCATTGAGTATGATCAGCCGGGGCTCGGCGTGCCGGCCGGCGCATTGTCACGACAGCAAGCCGCACTCAAGCGGATGCGTTTCCGCGTGAACGAAGCGCTCGAGCAGCAAGTGCCCGGCTATGCGAACGCCAATGCCGTCTCTGCGGCGTTGGCGCAGCGCGCGGAAGCGGTGAAAAACGGAACGCAGTATCTTGGCAACGGCAAGACCACGCCGTCTCCGGGGCGTTTCGCGGCTGAATTCGACCCACTATCGCAGGGCGAAAAGATCGCATTTGCAAAGGGGAGCCGTGGCGAAGTCGAGCGCATCCTTGGCACCAAAGCCAACGACTTGCAGGCACTCCGAGGCGAACTGCAGGGTGAAGGCGGCTGGAATACCGCGAAGCTGGCCACTGTTCACGGCCAGGATGCGGCCGACGAGCTGGTCAACACCGTCAATCGCAACCTGAAATTCCGCGACACTTACAACAAGATAGTCGAGAATTCGCAGACGGCGCAGCGCAACGCGGCGGCGAAGGCGATGAAGCCGGATCCTTCGACCGAAACGCCGTTGGTTAATCCGAACATGAGCTTGACCGGGTTGCTCGCCACGGGGGCGAAAAAGGGCCTCAGCACCGTGGTCAACGCCATGCTGCACAATGACCCCACGCGCAGCTATGGCGAACTGGCCCGCGCCTTGACAGAGCAAGGTGCAGCACGCGATGCGCGCGTAGCAGCGGTTGTTGACGCCTTGACTGCGCGTCAGGGGAACGCTGCAGCTGGACCTATGATTGGGAATTCCGCCGCTGTGGTGGCAGCACTTCTTGGGAATGGCGCTGTTGAGCGGCTTCGTATCGATCGTATACAAAGGCCGCACTCACCATGATAGCGATCGTCACGACTCCGAAGACCATGAAGGACCAAAAGTCCGTGCCCCTCGAGAGCAGCCCGAGCAGCCAGGTTAGGCCGTATACGAAGGCGAGCATGACCAAACTGCAGATGATGTTTCTGAGGCTCATGACGCGCTCCACGGGGCACCTCTACTGCGCCAAGTTTTAGTTAGCAATTCGTTATTAGAGGGAAGTTTATGAATGTCCAGAGTTGACACTAAATCGGCCGAACACGGCGCTAAGTTAGTGCCGGCCGCGAAAGCCCCCGACTCTCCCTCCAAGCCGGGCTTTACCGCCGAGCCGGCACCGAATCGTTTTACCGCAGAAGCCAAGGACGCTTGGGCTTCCGCTCCCGAGACACTGCGCTCCGAAGTACTGCGACTGGAAAGGGAATTAAGAGCGGGCATCGAGAAGTATCGGGCCGCTGCGGCGCGCGATGAAGCTACCATTCTTGAGCTGCGCAACGAGATTGCCGAGCTGAAACGTGAAAAGCAAGAGACGGACTACACGACCGAGATCGTCATGAAATTCGCGGCGGATCATCCTCGTTTAGAGGAGTTGTCCGAGGATATCGTGTTCTTTCTTGATAGTGGCCGTGCTGAGGATCTTGCAGAGGCGTACGAGCTTGCGGAACGGCTTAACCCCGCGGCGCGGCCGAACTGACCATGATCAATACCGCGGCGTGCGCGTTCCGGTCGTACCCGTGTAGGGATTGTAATTGCCGCGGGCGCCGTAATTGTCCCGCTGCGTACCGTTCGGATTGGTTGAGACGTACGGGGCAAACGTAGGTGCCATTGCTCCTCGTGTAGCCAGACGTCGTATGGGTGCTCGGGTTTGATCCGATACCGTAAGATTGCGCTTGGGCGGTGGTTGCGGCTAGCATCAGAACCGCAGCGAAAAATAAGACCTTCATTATACCCTCAATGGTTTTGTAAAGCGCTATTGGTGGCCTCTCGCACTGGTTGTGTCGATGGCTCCCGAGCGAAGCGGCCGGTGCGCCGGACAATGAAAGAGCCAGAACCGTACGTTGTGTACAGGAAATTGCAGGCAAAGCGAGCGACGCTACACGCGATGGGCGAATTGCTCGTCAATGCGACGCTGACTCGTTTTTCAGATTCGTGCAAACTCCAAGCGGCATAACCGCGGCGAACCGTGCCTATTCCGGTAATTTGCGGCGGTTGACTCTTCATTAGCGAAGATTGCGGTACTATCCGGGCGAATGGATTAGTTTCGTTCGCGACGGATGCATCAGAGGCTTGTTCGCGACGGGCCTCTCAAAGCGACGAAACTGATCTTGCCGCTCAAACCGGCGCAGAACGATGAGCGAGGTAACCTCGCTCGAAGGCCAGCCCTTCCGCTCAGACCGGCAACGGGCACTTACCCCCAAATCTATCCGAGTTTCGGCAGCGCATGGGTCATCCCTATGCGCGCCATCACTAGAAGGTTTTGCTTTCATGCTTGATGCGTCACTGGAATTGATCCATTTCCCGGCCATTCGCCGTGCGATCGGGTTTGAGTCCAACAAATCGCTTCACAGGGCGTGCGTCACGTTTGGCATCCCCGTCGTAGTGTTGAACCGCAAGACGAAGGCTTTGCGGAAGTCGGATCTTGCGCTGCTGATTGAACGCGCGACTAGTAGCGCGGCCCTGGAAGGGCGGATTGCCAATCTGCCGCAGGTCGCTGCCTAAACGCCAAAAGAAAACGCCCGATCGTTTGCGGCGACCGAGCGTGTATTTCTGAATTGGTGTGGCAATCATTTCGTAATGCATGCTTCGAACTTTGTCAATGTGAACGATCAGGTCCAATCGCTGCACCCGCGGCAATAGGAGCCTGATTAAAAATGCCTAAACAAATTGGATGGTGCTCGCGTCGACAGGGCGCGCCTCATTCTCCGGTCTTTCTAATGGCTGATGGCAGCCGCCGCGCGGGCGAATTCCTGCAACGTCCCGAGCGTCCTCATTATCCAACGCTGACACGTGAGTTGCAGAGATTGCCGCTCATGGAGATATGGATTGATGCGGCCCTACACGCCCGCTCCTGGTCCGATCGAGCCGTCGCATTCGACCAGCACATCCGCGAACTACTCGCCTCCGATAACACGCCCTGCGATTCGATGCGAGCGGCGGCGGGATTGTTAACCGTTGCCGCCGAACACCTCTGCGAGCGAGAGTTAATCACGCTCGACGCCGCGCAACTCTACCGTCTCACGCTTCACCATCAATGGCGAACCGCCGGGGAAAACTTCATTCGGTACCACGGCGTCACGAAGGTGCGCACCTGGCTGAAATTGCACCCGGGCTTCGCTCAGCTCTCGGGGGTGTCGGCATGAGCGAGTTCGAGAAATTTTTCCCCTTCGCGATCGAGCACGGCTTCGCGCTCTTTCCGGTGAATGCTGGCACCAAACGACCGGCGGGACCTTGGCGGCATAACGGAACCTCGACGGACCCG
The DNA here is from genome assembly GCF_029714405.1 of Bradyrhizobium sp. CB82. Classification (NCBI taxonomy): domain Bacteria; kingdom Pseudomonadati; phylum Pseudomonadota; class Alphaproteobacteria; order Hyphomicrobiales; family Nitrobacteraceae; genus Bradyrhizobium; species Bradyrhizobium sp. CB82. The sequence continues at coordinate 4,700,208 of NZ_CP121650.1, forward strand.
GCACAGTGGCGCGCGTGGATCGATGAGGGCTTTATGCTCGGGGTCAGTGCATGCGCTTCTGGTGTGATCTTGATCGACGTCGACGTTTCCATCGGGCGCGATGCCGCGTGGCAATGCTTCGTCGATTGGTGCAAGTCGCTCGGCTTTGAGCTCCCGGCGCCATATTGCCACACGCGCTCGGGGGGCTGGCATTTCGCTTTCCGCGTTCCCGAGGGATTCAATCCGGAGGCAAATCGCGGCCTTATCTCAATTCCGGTGTCTCATTTCCGCTCACTTGGCGAAGGCGAGAAAGACGCCGAAGTGATCTCGGTGCGAAATCGCGGCTACTGCATCGCCCCCGGCTCGTCGTTTGATGACCAGCCTTACATCCTTGCCCGGGACGCTTCGGCGCCCTCCGAATGCCCGGCAGCCATTCTAGATATGCTGCGCTTGCCGGAGGTCGAAGTGACCACGCGCGGGACAGCTGGAGAAAGCGAAGTTGCGGACGTTTCCGCCCTGGTCGCATTCCTGGACAATCACGGCGAATTCGACACCGAGCCGGAATGGTTCGCGGCTCTCGGCGCGGTCAAGCTGGCCTGTGGTGATACGCCAGAAGCGCTGGAAGTTGCGCGGCAGATGACGAACGACGAAGCGACGGAAGATGCGCTGATGTCGCGATGGACCCGACTTGCGGCCGTCGACACTCGAGGAAACCTTTGCCGCATCGGCTCACTGATCCATCGATACCGGGAAATCACGGGGAAGCATTTTCCGGTGCGCAAATCCACTAAGGTGATGTTTTCTGACGTTGTGAAGCAGCTGGCGGCATCGCCTTCGATCGTCCCGGGCGTGGCGCCTCCGTTGCCCTACGGCTTGTCTGGCGCGGAATCTGGGAACGGTTCGGTCATGCCGCGCGGCAGTTCACTCATGGGACCACGTGGCGAGGTCATCCCGATCGACGCCGATGAAAGCCTAGCGCTTGAATTTGCGTCTGAGCACGTCGGCGACCTGCGACACTGCGAAGAAATGGGCAAGTGGCTGCGATGGGACGGCACCCGATGGAAGATGGATAAAACGTCGAGCGCTTATTATCTGGTCCGCGAGCACCTTCGCCGCGTTGGCAGCGGCATGCATTTTCAGGATGCACGCAAGGTGCTGTCCGCAAAAACCGTCGCGGCCGTTGAACGCATGGCCAAGACGGATCCGCGCATTGCCACCGAAGCTGCCGTGTGGGACGCCGATGCGTGGTTGCTCAACACCCCCGGTGGTGTTGTCGATTTGCGCACATGCGTCATTCGCGAAGCGCGGTCGGGCGACCACATGACCAAGATTACCGCCGTTGCGCCCGGCGGCGATTGCCCGACATGGAAAGCGTTCCTGCACAAATCTCTCGGCGGCGACGCCGAACTAATCGCCTTCGTTCAACGCATGCTTGGCTATTCGTTGACCGGTGTCACGCGCGAACACGCCTTGTTCTTCCTCTACGGGCCGGGCGGCAATGGAAAGGGCGTGCTGCTCAACACGATATCCGCCATTCTCGGCGACTATTCTAAAACCGCGCCGATGGAGACGTTCACGGCCAGCGATCACAAGGACCACCCGACCGACCTGGCCGGATTGCGTGGTGCGCGCTTTGTGATGGCCAGTGAGACAGAGAAGGGCCGGCGATGGGCCGAAGCACGAATAAAAAGCATGACCGGCGGCGACCCGATATCGGCACGGTTCATGCGGCAGGACTTCTTCGAATACGTCCCGCAGTTCAAATTGGTCATTGCCGGAAACCACAAACCCGGCTTGCGCTCGGTCGACGAAGCAATCCGGCGACGCATGAATATGATTCCTTTCACAGTGAAAATCCCACCTTCTGAGCGCGACGCGGCGCTGCCTGAGAAGCTTAAAGCCGAATGGGGCGGCATCCTGCAGTGGATGGTGGAAGGCTGCCTGGCGTGGCAGCGGGACGGCCTGCAGCCACCTGCGGCGGTCCGGGCGGCGACGGAGGAATATCTTAGCGGCGAGGACGCCATGGCTACGTGGCTGGACGAGCGTTGTGAGCGGACAGCGGACGGGAGAACACCGCGGGAGGAGCTGTTTATGTCGTGGTCAAGATGGGCAGATACCGCGCGCGAGTACATAGGCACGAAGAAACAGTTCTGCGATGCCATGCGCGCGAAGGAGTTCGAAGAATACAGGACCAACGAAGGCGTTCGTGGTTTCCGTGGTGTGCGCCTTCGCGGCGTGCCAGTTCCACCCGCTCCGCTGCTCGGATGACCAGCCGAGTGTCACTTGTGTCAAAATCCTACTTATCGACCGTCACGCGTATACGTCTGATAAGCAGGATTTTGACACAAGTGACACTCACCGTGAAATGCGAGTCGAACTTATCCATTTAGAAATTACATCGCGCCGCCCGGACAGCGGCATAACCTGGAGAACGCACCGTGAGTGAGAAACCCAAACCGCCGACAGTGGTGCTTGACGATCCTGAGGACCGCAGAGGCCGCTTGAAGCAGATCGGCGGGTCTCAAAGCGACCGCTGGAACAATACCCTGGCCAATCAAACGATGAGCGCCCTGTGGATCGCTCATGCCGGCCCTGGTGAGCGTGACGTGCTGTTCGGCGCGGCTGCCGCTGGGCTCGCCGGCATAGCGCCAAAGGACGAAATCGAGGGCATGCTAGCCGCGCAAATGATCGCCGCCCATGCTGCGGCAATGGAATGCTACCGGCGGGCCATGCTGCCCGAACAGCCCGTTCACGGCCGTCAGGACAACCTCAACGCCGCGAATAAACTCCAACGCAGCTTTGCCGTAACGCTCGATGCACTGAACAGGCATCGTGGTAAAGGCGCCCAATCGATCACGGTTCGACATGTTACCGTCAATGCCGACCAGGCAATTGTCGGCGACGTGACGCACAACGGGGGGCCGGGGGCTCAGACGAAACTAGAAGGACAATCCCATGCAATCACCTATGCACCCGGTCAAACGCTGTGGGGCGAAAACCCGATCGGGCCGGCCGTGCCAGTCACTGTCGATGCCAAACGGTAGGTGCAGGATGCACGGCGGTACAAACCCTGGCGCGCCGAAGGGTAACCGCAATGCATGGAAGCACGGCTGCGCCAGCGCCGAGGCGGTTGCGCTGAGGCGAGAGACTGCGGCGCTATTGAAAATGATGCGAAAGACAGCGCGGGATGTGGTGTGATCGCCATAGGCCCGCGCAAGCAGGCGCTCTTCCTTTCTACCTGGAAAATGATCCAGTTACTATCGTAGTTCGCCGCACTTTGCGATTGTTCATCGTTTGTTATCTCGGTTCGTGGCATCCTCGCCGCACCGATTGATTTTGTACGCGGGCGTGCACCCGACTCTCGATTATGACGAGCTTCGAAGCGGCGAAATCGATCCAGTGGCCTTATACGCCGCGCAGAACGACGTAGCGCTCAAACCGCACGAATACCCCGCCTAGCGCGCCCCTCAAACGGGCATCCAAGGCACTTCCCCAAAGACAAGTTTCCGGCAGCGCGCGAGCTTCAGCCGATCGCGTGCGCCAACACTTAGAGGCAATCGCCATGGCTTCGATCGAGCCGTTAATTCGATTTCCCGTTGTTCGCGCCGCATTGGGCTTTGCCACGAATGAGCCCTTGCACGCGACGCTACGGCGTTTCGGCATTCGGCCCGTCGAGCTGAATAGCCGCGTGAAAGGGCTTCGCGAGAGCGACTATACGCGATTGCTCGAGCGCGCCATGACGCAGAAGGAATGCGCGTAGTGGCGTGGCCGGTCGTTACCGTTGCGAGCGGCGGCATTCCGGTCACGGACAATACGGCGCTTGGCTGGGGTATTCCGGTTGAGGAAGCGGCAAATGGCCTCGGAACTGCAGTTACGTATGTGACGAGTGGTGGGCTCGCTGTCCTTGGGGGAGTGAGCACGCTTTGGCGGCTCATTTTCACGCGACCTGAAAACTCGCAATACATCGTCATCTTGGCCTTTTGAAAGGATAAAGCATGGTCAACCCCACGACGATCGTCGTCAAGGATGGCAACGGCGCGTCTCAAACCGTCAGCACGCTCGACACCCTCATCAACGGCACGACATTGACCGACAAGTCGGGCACGATCACTGCGGGCGGCAGTGCCCAAACCTTGATGGCGCTAAATGCCTCCAGGCGCGGGTTCTACGTGCAGAACCAGTCGACCGGTGATCTCTGGATTTCGTCACTCGGGACTGCTGCGGCCACGCAGCCAAGTCTTTGGCTCCCTCCTGGTGCATTCTACGAACCAGAGGCCGGCGGCGTGCCAACGGCTGCAATTTCAATTTTTGGCGCGACCACTGGTCAAGCCTTCGCTGCGCGGGAGTGGTAAGTGATGAGCCTTGGATACGGTCCCTATCGCCAGACATCGGCACTCATTACCGCTGCGGGCGTCTCCACTTGGACGGTCCCTGCCGGTGTCACTGTCGTGTTCGTTGATGCGATCGCTTGCGGCGGCCCTGGTGCCGGCGGCCAAACGACTTCTGGAGCGGGCGGCGGTGGTGGTGGTTGCGGTGAATACGCTATCAACCATCCGCTCGATGTGACGCCCGGCCAGGTGCTTACGATCACTATTCCCACAACGCCCTCGGGCGGCGCGATCGGCGCGGCCGGTACGGCCGCGGGTAATCTGACGATCACGGGCGCCAACGTTCCGTTCCCTCCATTGAGCAGTGGTGGTGCTGGCAATCCCGGTGCCGGTGGTACCGGCGGCACTGGCGGCGCCGGATCATCGGGACAACGGAATACCGGAAATGCGGCGGCTGGAGCCGCGGGCACGGCTGCGAGTTATTACGGTAATCGAAACGCCTCCGGCGGCGGTGGTGGCGGCAATACGTCTGGCGCTGCCGGTGCGGGCGGCGTCGGAGGTACGCTCTTCGCTTCCGGCAATGCTGGCTCTGGCACGGGCGCAGGTCCCGGCGGTGGCGGTGCTTCGAGCTGGTGGGGCAACGGTGGTGCTGGCGGTCGGGGCGATACTCCCACGGCCGGTGCTGCACCGACGTCCGGTTATGGCGGTGGAGGGGGTGGCGGCGGCTCGAACAATGTCGGTGGCGCGGGAGGCCCGGCGTTCGCACGCATTCGTTACTGACAATGCTCAATCTCGCAAATCGGATTGGTCCATCAACGCCAGCGCGGGTTTACGGCAATCCGCACGGGGTCGCGGTCGGCGCAATGCGCTGGAATGGAGTCTATGCAGAGACGACCGTGCTTACCCAAGAGAACGGATATTTGGGGCCAAACCAATACCACTTCCGAGCACCATGGTGGTCTGTTGCTGGCGACAACACGATCAGCGTCCAAGGCAACGCCACGACGATGGACGCCGAGATCAATTATGCGGTCGCCGCAAAACTGGGCTACTGGGCGTTCTTTTACTACGGCTCAGCGACTACGGGAGAATTGAACCGCGCCTTCACCTTGTTCCAGGCGTCGTCGATCAAAAATAAGATCAATTGGTGCTTAGCCTGGGCATCGTTCGGTATCTTCAACACCGACGTTGCGACAAACCTTCCATACGTCGTTTCGCTGCTCGCGCAGTCAAATTATCAGACCGTTCTTGGCGGCCGACCACTAGTCTATCTCTACGACGACGGGAATGGCACGAGTTCGGCGTCGCAAGTCACGACGTTTCGATCGGCCTGCACATCGGCTGGCCTCGGAAATCCCTATATCGTGGTGCTCCACTTTGATCCTACGAGCGCGAACGCGATCAAGGTATCAAACGGTCTCGATGCGATCAGCTCCTATTCAATCCAGTTCAACGAGAAAACTTCCTTCGACATGTTGCGCGTTGAAGTGGAGGCGTGGTGGCGACAGCAGACAGCAGTAGCGGATATGGTGCCGTGCTGCATGTCAGGTTGGCAGACTGCCCCGCGCGGAGGAACGGTCTATTACGAATATGCACTAGCGAGCCAGATCACCGAGCACCTTCAAGACGCAATCGATTTCGCTGCGTCTCAGGCTGCCTGTCCGGCCAGGGCGCTGCTTTGCTATGCATGGAATGAGCATAGCGAGGGCGGCTGGCTGTGCCCGACCTACATTGATGGAGTGTCAGCCGACGCGTCGCGCTTGAATGCTGCGGCCTTGGCGTTGGCTTAATCCATTCCTTTCAGGGCTCCAGATTGGGCCCGCGTCCACTCCCTCAGGGGGGAGTGAGACCAGCCTTTCTACCGGCCCTGACCACTCCAGGGGCGAGCTACGCTGCGGTGTCTTCCACCGAGAAGCTGATTTCGGGTTACGCTGGCGCCGCGCTCAACGTCACGCGGGCAAGTGACGATACAACGGTCGCAATTCCATTCTTCGGGAACAGCGTCTCTGCGGCAGCGATTCGCGGCGGCCCGTGGTGCGGCGGCGAGCGTCGGCGTTCATGATCTCATCGATCAGGCCGGGGGTGGTAATAGCGCAACGCAGGCGGGGCAGCTTCTCGAAACAGTAAGGGTTGGCAGCTCGATCCCGATCATTTGGCCTGGGGTACGCGGCACGTCGTTTACTGATGTGCTTGGATCGCTCTCTATGAGCAGTCGAGATTTCCCACCGAGCGAATTCTTTCTCGGGCTCTACGGACGGTGCAACAATTCCGGATGCTTTATCAAGAACTAAATCGATAGCTTTCTTGTCCCACCGGCGTGTGCCGGCGAGTGGTTTTGGCATGATGCCCTCCGCTACCCACTTTGACCAGGTGGCCGGCGTCACGCCACAGTATGCGGCGGCGTCGGCTCCGGACAAGAGACGCGGGCTGATCGAACTCGTCATTTCAATATCCGGTCCAGCGGGTTCGCCACCTTCTCCTCAGACAAATCCGAGAATGCTGCATCCAAGCGTAGCCGATCCCAAATCACCCGACCGTCGACGCGCTTCGGGCGCGGCATCCGGCCGTCGGCAACCATTTCGTCAAACTTGGTCGCGCCGACACCGATGTAGCGGGCCGCCTCATCCCGCGACATGCCGCGCGGGGCGTAGGAGAACGAGTCATGCTTGCGAGTGGTCATGGGCAATCACTCTCGAGAGCGCCAAGGCTGCTCGGCTGGTCTAGTCGTTCAATAGCGAGATGCACCTTAACCAAACGGCCGCTGATCTCTTTGAGTTCGCGGACGGCGTCTGCGCTTTCCGGATCGGCAGACGCTTGCCCTGGTCCCGCGTTTCGAACGGCACTGATAATTTCCGCCGCGGCCAACAATACGACGGCGCATGTGATCAGCAATTCGAAATAGCGGCCGTCGTACCGGAAGAACGTTGTTCCTGCACCTGCGAAGCAACCGAGACTCAACACGCTCAAGAAAAGTGCCACAGGCGTCTCCTATGACGCGAAATGTCAATATTAAGCGCGCGATGTAGAGTAGAGGGGCAAGTCCCAGCAGCCAAGGGAATTTCTGAGTGGTTGCTGAATGCGAAATGTCAACGTTAAGCAGGCCTCAGACAGATCGGCTATCTTTGATGCATGATCGATTCGATCGACTGGACAGACACGACGCCGCTGCGGCTCAAGATCGCTGCTGAACGGGCCTTTCCAGGTGGCGGCATGACTGCAAGTGGGCTCCGCAGAGAGGCCGATCGCGGCCGCCTGATCGTCGAGCGCATCGCTGGCAAAGATTACACCACGATGCAGGCGATCGCAGATATGCGAAAGCTGTGCCGTGTGTCGAAGTCGCAGCCAAGAGTCTCAGGAAGAAGCCACGGAGACGAAGCCCTGGAGGGGGCGCAAGGACGCGCCTTGGCGAAATTGGAGGCGCTTCGCAACGAAGTGGCGCAAGAAGACGCATTGGCAAGAATGATCGCCCGTCGCAACGGAATCAAGAATGCAAAATGAACGAGTCGATCGACTGGACAGACGAAACACTTCGACCGCTCGATGAACTTGCTCGCTTGGCATTCCCCCATGGCGGTGTGACGGCAGATACGCTCAAGCGACGAGCGCGACAAGGGAAGCTGGCAGTATACCGGCCCGGTAAGGCGTATTTGGCATCCTTGTCCGGCGTGCGGCTGATGATCGACAAGACTCGAGTTGTGCCGGAGCGGGCGCCCCGCCCAACACCTGCAGTACCTAATTCGTTGGGTCTAACCGAGTTGGATCTGTCGAGGCGAGCGCTCGATCATGCGCTTGAGGAGCTGGGTCGGCCGGCGAAAGAGGCGAAACGACTTCGCGACGAGGAGCGCGCCCGCGCGGCGCCTGCGTACCGGTTGGAGATGCAGGAACGGCGTAGGGAGTGCGCCCGCAATAAGTACCATCAAAAGAAAGCGGAGCGCGGGAAGGGTGCACCAAAATGACAGAGCCTCGCCTAATGACTGGCGCCGAGGCCGCAGCTTATTGTGGGCTTTGCGCTGCGACCTTCTCCGGTTGGGTAGCCGCGGGACGGTTGCCGCGTCCACTTCCAGGTACGCAGCGGTGGGATCGCAAGGCGATTGACCTGGCACTCGACAAAGCATCGGGCATCGTGGCGCCGTCCACTGTTCCCGATGAAGAGTGCCCTCTAGAAAAGTGGATGCGTGAAGATGATGCGCGCAACTCCGCCCGCCTGCTCGATCCAGATTGGATAGCCAAGGAAAAGGGCGAAAGCGGAAAGGGCGCCGTAACACGTAATGCTACGCTATCGGCAGTCCATAGGAGGTCGCACTCGCTGCGCCGCGCGCCACAGCCGCGATATCGGCATAGTCCCAGCCGAGGGCGTGCAGGGTGTCGAACAGCGCTTCCTCAACGCCGTCGACTCTGTATTCGTCGATCGCACGGCGTTCCGTCAGCGCATCGTGGCAGCCGTCCCGAAGGTCGGAGAGCGAGAAAAAGATCGCACCGGGCAGGGCGTCTGCCGTGATCTGGAAGGGGTTCAATTTCGAGGTCTTGCGGGCGGTGCGGCTGGCCATTTGGGTTGCTCTCCGGTTCGGATTCGATGATTGCCAACATAAATCATTGCCTATGATAGTCAATATAAATCATTCCCAATGATAAACATTGACAATTCGTTTTAATAGGCGTCACAGTGAAAGCATAGTGACGGAGTATCGCAGATGAAAATCACGGGGGCGCAGATCCGAGCGGCGCGGGCCTTCCTACGCTGGACAATTGCAGACTTGGCCACAGCGGCCGACGTCGGCCTGTCGACGATTCAAGAGGTGGAGAAGATTGACGGCGAGCCGCGAGTCGCGTCGACGCTCCAATGGCGGTCGGATGCGCGCGACGAGGCATTGACGAAGATACGCAGCGCACTGGAGAAGGCCGGCATTACGTTCCTACCCGAATCAGCTCAGGGAGTCGGCCTGCGGGGGAGACACAAGGGTCAGTGAGTGAAGGTTAGGATCAAACCTAATCCGCTACCCCACGCCGGTATGTGCAACTGGCGGGCTGCGATCTCGTCGCGCTGGATCGCGTTCGGCTCGGTGTGGAAGGCGCCATACTGCATCAGCGAACGATGCGCAATGAAGGCCGCCGTAGACGAAGCGATGAGGGTTTCGGGTGAGCATATCGGGGCGAGTTGCAGAACGAGCCGTCCATGTTAGAAGGCCGCTCCCAACCAATCGGAGTCATGATGGCCAAGAGGACTAAAAAGAAGATCGTGCGCCGCGAGTATACCAAGGCAGACGTCAAAGAGCTGCGCGCGCATTCGAAAGCCAAGACGCCCGTCGCCAAAATCGCAAGGCTGACGAAACGCAGCGTAGGATCTCTGCGCCAGAAGGCGCTGAAACTCGGGATCAGCCTCGGCCATCGCCGCTAGAGCGTCGCCGGATGGCTCGCGGCGCGCCAGCTCCACCCGCTCCGCTGCCTGGATGACCAGCGGAGTGTCACTTGTGTCATTTTTCTTCTTATAGACCGTCACGCGTATACGTCTGATAAGCAGGATTTTGACACAAGTGACACTCACCCGTGGAAAACGGGACACCTCTATAGGGAAACTGCGTCATGTGCGTCATGCTTGTCGTCGGCATCCGCAATCGAAATCGAACTTATTTGTCCACCGCTTTTGCGGGGCTGGGCGCAACATTTCTGCTATAGGCAGCACTACCATGGAATGAACCGGGCCCGCACGCCAGCAGCAGCCCGGATAGAGGGGAATGCAATGACACGAAATACTTTGGCGGCCACGTTGGTGAGCGTGATTATGTTCGGCTCGGCCGTGGCGCAATCGGCGATCGCCGCACCGGTGGAAAACAAATCAGTCGATATCGATTACAAGGTCGTCGACCCTAGCGACCTCTTCATTGGAACGCGAAAATACCTCGACAAGCCGATCCTGCTCCGAAGAATGCACTGCTACTACGCCGACGTTGACGACTACCGTTGCACGGCGGGCGGCGCGGTTTTCCTCGCCGCCTTCACGGCCACTGTTGAGCCGGCGGAGGCGCGCGAGTGGCTAGAGAAGAACTGCGACCAGCTGAAGGTCGCAGCCACATCGGACAAATGCCTTTTCAATACGCGGTTCGTCTATGGAGCCAAGGACGTCAATGACGATATCGTGTCGGGATTTCAGCAGCGGAAAGTGATCCATCCACCGGCCGGTGTCACCATGGTCCCAGGCAAAGCAATCAAAAGCGAGCGATAGCCCGGCACTGACGTGATCAGATTTTCCTGGCCAGCCGCGCTGCGGCTGGATCAGGCCGCGATCCATTGCGCGTTATCGGTCGACACGTTCAAAGCGATCTGCCCTGTCAAACCGGATCCCGTTCACACAGTCCAGCCGCGGGCATCGTTGGCTGCGCGCGGTTGGACGCCTGGCTCGCCTCACTCGATCCCAATGATCCTGAAACCCGGCAGCGTACGGCGCAGATTTGGGGACATGCTCGGTAAGTCGCCGCAACCGATCACGAGAAGGCGTCGTCGACGTGAGCAGAAGACCTAAAGCAACCGGCGATCGGTCCGACGAAGCGGCACCCGGGTCCGCGAAACGGTCGCGGGTAAAGCACGGCTCTATCGTCACGCTCGAACAATTACCCTTGTTTGCTGACGAACGGTCGTTGAGCGAGGCCGTTTTAGGGCATGGGAGCTACAGCCATTGGCGAGCGATCGTTCCCCTGCTCGAAAGACGCGGCTTCCCCAAAATCGACGGCCTGATGGGCGGTCGATACACCCGGGCTGTCCGCGCATTCTTTGATAGAGAGTACGGGCTTCTGCCGCGCGGAAGTCTTGTCGCGTCGGCTCCCGATGGACCGGAGAACCTCGGTGCATACGCGCGCGAGCGGGCGGCCCGGAGAAAGACGCGGACAAATTCGACGAAAACCTAATCCGCTGCGACCTCACGCCCGGCGCAGCGGGCGAAGCTGATCGCGAAGCGGGCGAGCGCCGCATCTCCATGCAGAAAGACGGCGCACAATGGGTCATTTGCGCCGCTAATCGTCACGGTTGAAATGCTATGCCGCCCATTGGCTGGGGAGCCAAAATGATTAAGACAATACGGAACGCGGCCGCGGCGGCCACTTTCGCCGCCCTTGCCGGCGGCAATTTCTTGTGCGGCTTTTTGAACGACTATCTCGCCTGCGGCCTTGCGCTGGCGGCTTCGTTCATTGCTGGACGATGTGTCGAGCGCAGATTCATCAACAGAGCCTATCGCGAGATGATCCGCCTCTACGGCGCCGAGTGGGGCTATGCCGACAGCGCCGCAGCCGAGCCCGCTGACAAAACTCACTTTCGCGGCGCTTGTCATTATCTTCGCCGTCGGATTTTTCGCGCTCGATCCGACGGGCCTAGTAGCTAGGGCGACGGAATGAAGGGAAGCGGCGGGCGGCGGCTCGCATTAGGCGGGGCCGCCGCTTCTGGAGGCGGCGACCCCTAGCCGGGAAGGCGACGTTTACGCGAGACATCGTCACCTCCGCGGCTGCCGTCAGGATGAGCGCTGCCATTCGTCGGCGACAACAAGGTTCGCTCGTTAGCCTTACCGATCAAGGTTTCCAAGTTGGCGCCGCTGCGCGCTGGCGCCGTGATCTGGTAAAATCCATCTCCCGTTAACCCGACTTCGCGGATTCGCCCGCGAAAATCGTGATTTTACGATTTTTCGGTTGGCTAAGTCGTTGATCTGCAAGAGGTGGCGTCGTCGGTCTTGGCCGAAAACGGCTGTAGTGAAGACCTACCCGATTCCCAAGGGCGTGATGGTGCACGTAGAATCGCCGCATCATGTTTCTGCGCCGCACCGAGCGAAGGAAGAACGGCAAGACGCACTGCTACTGGAACATTGTTGAGAACAAGCGTCTCGATGATGGCCGCGTGGCGCAGCGGCATGTGCTGTATCTCGGCGAGATCAACTCCTCACAGGCGGCGGCATGGCGCAAGGCGATCGAGGTGTTCGACGAGGACGCCGGACATGCGCGGACGTTGGCGCTGTTCCCGGAGGATCGATGCGAGGCGGTCGCGGGTGATGCATCGATCGTCCAGCTTCGCCTGTCCGAGATGCAGCTTCGCCGTCCGCGGCAATGGGGCGCCTGCTGGCTGGCCGGGCAGTTGTGGCAGGAGCTTCAGCTCGATCGGTTCTGGGCCGCGCGGCTGCCGCCGAGCCGCAAGAAGACCAGGTGGGATCAGATCCTGCAGGTGCTCGCGACCTATCGGTTGATTGCGCCAGGCAGCGAATGGCGGCTGCATCGCCAATGGTTCGGCAGCAGTGCAATGGCCGATCTTCTGGGCGCGGACTTCGGTCTGGCCGAAGAGCACAAGCTCTATGCCTGTCACGACCTGCTGCTTGCGCACAAGGACGCGCTGTTCTCGCATCTGGTAGGGCGCTGGCGCGACCTGTTCAACGCCGACTTCGACGTGCTGCTGTACGATCTGACCAGCACCTACTTCGAGGTCAATGCTTCGGACCTTCCGGAGGGAGCCAAGCGCCGCCACGGCTACAGCCGCGACAAGCGGCCGGATTGTCCGCAAGTCGTGATCGCGCTGGTGGTGACGCCCGACGGCCTGCCGCTGGCTTACGAGGTGCTGCCCGGCAACACCGCCGACAGCAAGACGCTGCGGATGTTCCTCGGCAAGATCGAGCAGCAATACGGCAAGGCGCGCCGGGTCTGGGTGATGGATCGCGGCGTGCCGACCGAGGCCGTGCTGGCCGCGATGCGCAACAGCGATCCGCCGGTGCAATATCTGGTGGGAACGCCGAAGGGCCGCCTGAACCGCCTGGAGAAGCACCTCGTGGACAAGCCCTGGCAGGATGCGCGCGAGGGGGTGAAGGTCAAGCTTCTGGCTGACGATGACGAGCTCTATGTCTTCGCGCAAAGCCACGATCGCGAAGGAACGGGCCATGCGCCGCCGGCAATTGAAGTGGCTCTGGAAGCGGCTGCGCCAGATCGCCGCCATGGAGCTTACGCGCGAAGAGCTCTTGATGAAGCTCGGCGGCGCGCGCTCACATGCGCCGGCGGCCTGGCGTCTGATCGACGTCGAGGTCGACAAGCAACGTCCGAGCTTTATCTTCGCGCTCAATCGCAGGAAACTACGGATCACGCGCCGGCGCGAAGGCCGCTATCTGTTGCGCACCAACCTCGCCGACAACGATCCAGCCCAGCTCTGGCAATACTACGTTCAGCTCGTCGCCGTCGAAGAAGCCTTCCGCAATCTCAAGGGCGATCTGGCGATCCGCCCGGTCTTCCATCAAGACGAGGCGCGGATCGAGGCCCACATCTTCATCGCGTTCCTGGCTTATTGCATGCAGGTCACACTGGCCCGTCGCCTTCATGCCCTGGCGCCTGGACTGACCGCACGTCGTACGCTCGAAAAGTTCGCTGCCGTCCAGATGATCGACGTTCATCTGCCGACGACCGATGGGCGCGAGATCCTGCTCACCCGCTACACCCATCCCGAACCCGAACTCCAGCTCTTGGTCGACCAGCTCAAGCTCCGCCTGCCACCGCAACCGCCGCCCAGGATCACCGCTGCCGCCGTCAACCAATCCAGCCGCCGTAGTGAAGACCTTTTAAGCTAAGCCTTTGATCTACTTGATGCAGGCCCTTCAAAAACCGGCGAATCCGCGAAGACGGGTTAAGCAGCAGTTTTTTGGTTTGAGAGGATATATGTCGCACTCGCTTGAGTTGATTGTCGACGGCTATATCAGGCTAAGAGATCGTGACGCGCTTGAAGGACTTCTGGCACATAGGCGGCAGTTGCTAAGGCAGCTCGTGAGCGTTACCGGCATCGATCCAGGACATACTATCGCTCAGGTCAACCAGGAAATCACGGTGATCGAAGCCGCGCTTGCGACGCTCGCGCCAGAATAGGCAGAGGCGGCCCCCTCAAATCAGGCATTGAAAACGGCTGACAGCAGCTTGCACATAGCCTTGCTCGCACCGATAGAACGAAGCCAGTATGTCGGCGTGACGGCTGCGCCGGACGGGGCAGTGTCCGGTGTGCGGAAGCTAGCGCTCTGGGGCGACGCTGCAATCAAACCCTCGCATCAAGCTTGATGTCGCCGCTGCGGGTTAATTCTGGAACCTCGGTTGCGCCGTGAGGTCGAGAGAGACAACCATCCTACATCTCGCGATCCATTGCCGGATGGCTGCGGTTCTTGACCTTGATCCAGAACTTCTGTCGGCCGCCCCGATACGGCCGATCGCGGTGTTTGGATACAAGTCCTTCAAGTCCCATGCGGCAGGCCGCGCGGAATAGGTCGGGCCCGATCTCGCCCCGCTCAAAGGGCGCAACGGTGATGCCGTCGGGCCGGCCCTGCAGAAGGCGCGCGAGATTGGACTTACGCATGTGCAGCGGCAGCGATCGCAGATCGTCGCCGCCCATCGTGAGAATATCGAAGGCGTAGAGCTGCACCTCGTGATCATACTTGCGGGAGTGTAGCGCATTGAAATCGGAGATGCCGTCGACGCCGAGCACCACGGCCTCTCCGTCAATGACGAAATGCTTCTGTCGGTTCTTCAGCGCAGCCTCAGCGATCCAGGGATAGCGCTGGGTCCAGTCGCTGCCGTTGCGTGACAGGAGGCGCACGCGATCGCGCTCCCGGATGACCAACATCCGGTAGCCGTCGTGTTTCACTTCATGGATCCAATCCGGCCCTGACGGGACGTGCTTCCCGGCGGTGGCCATGCAGAGTTCGTACGGCAAAAGGTAAGGTTTACTTACATATCAGCAATTTAGCTTCCGCGCTTTGACGGAGTCTGTGGCCTTGGTGCTACAGCCGAATCTTAGAACCCAAGGTAGAAAAAACCTTGGAATATTCGCTTGACGTTCTCGCCTTTTTTCAACGCTTCAGGACTGAAGAAGCGGTCTAGGAGAAAACTAGTTATGAAGAAGATTTTGGTTGGGGCCATTGGGGCCATTGGTGCAGTTGCGCTGAGCCTGTCGGCTCCGGTGAGTGCGGCGGATCTCGCTGCACATCCGTACGTGAAGGCTCCGCCCCCCGCGATCGCCGCGGTCTACGACTGGAGCGGCTTCTACATCGGCATCAACGGCGGCGGCGGCTCGGCTCATAAATGCTGGGACTTCGTGGATGCCACCGGCGCTGTGACCGGCGTTCCCGGCAGTCTCGTCGGTGAAGGCTGCCACAATGCGACCGGCGGCACGGTCGGTGGTCAGATCGGCTATCGCTGGCAGTCTGGCCAGTGGGTGTTTGGTGCCGAGGGCCAGGGCAACTGGGCTGACTTCCGGGGCGACAACACAAGCGCCGTTTTCCCGGCGGACCGCAACCGTTCGCGCATCGACTCTTTCGGCCTGATCACCGGCCAGATCGGCTATGCCTGGAACAACGTGCTGTTCTACGTGAAGGGCGGCGGTGCAGTTGTCGGCGACAAGTATGACGTCTTCGACATACCGAGCGGCGCGCTGGTGGCCTCGGCTCGCGAAACCCGTTGGGGCGGAGCGGTCGGCGCCGGCCTCGAATTCGGCTTTACACCGAACTGGTCGGTAGGCGTCGAGTACGACCACCTCTTCCTCGGCCACCGCACCATTGGCTTCACGACGCCCGCCGGCATTGCAGCGGGAAGCGACCGGATCGGCCAGGACGTCGATATGGGCCTCGTCCGCCTGAACTATCGCTTCGGTGGTTACGGCGCGCCGGTTGCGGCGAGATACTGAGGTCCGACGCAACAAAGGCTGGCTCCAAGAACCAGCCTTTGTGCATTCGGTCCCTCCAGTTGGTCCAGTCGCGTTGGCGGCGCCAAGCCGCGTAGTCCGCTTCTCTGAGCGTGGCTGCCAACTCCTCCCAAGCGGCTTGGAAGCCGGCGCGTGCGCCGTCGAAAGTTTCGGCGACCCCAGTTCGATGCTTGCCTGGGTCAATGCCGGGGTAAAAGCCGCAAGACCAGCCCCATTGCGGCGCCGAATTGGGAACTCCGCACGCCGGCTGACCAACCCGATCCTGACATCGCCGAAATAGATCAGCCACGCTTCGCGATGGGGTTCGCTACGATCACGGCGGCGGGTAAGACTGGACATACCGCCATCAAAGCGGCAACGGATGAAGGCGGCAAATCATCAATCGGTTGCGTGGTGGGACGCCGGCGGGCTACTGCGGCTCGTGGGTGTGGATAGGCGGCTATTCGCCGCCTACGTCGCCACGATCGGCTGGAAGCGGCCGCTGCAGCGTCTTCGCCTCATCCCACGGCGCGCGCATCCAAACATCAAACTCTTCGTCATTAGTCAAGATGACCGGCATCGCCTTGGGATGCCCGGCTCGACGACCGCGTTAGGCGCGGTCATCAGGTCCGGCCGATCCAACTGATGGTCGGCCAGGGCTCGAATTACTCGGGGAACTTCCTAGTGAACGTAGCGGTTCCGAGATTTGCATTCCCAGAACCGAGGGCCGTGACGCTCATCTGATAGCGATGGCTGCCTTTGGGCGGGGCCGGTGGGTTGTACGTCTGCAGCGCACCGCAGGGCACGCTGTTTTGGCCAGTGTAGGCCACCACGCCACCACCATGATTGCCAGTCGAGTAGTCGAGATCATCCATATGGAATTGAAGCGACGTCGTTCCCTTTGGGACGCCCGAAAGAGCGATGACAGGGGAAGGGCCTGCGCCACACCAGCGGAAACTCATCGAAAAAGCAGAAGCATCCGCAGTGCCAAGTGCGAAAAACGCGACCGCAAAAGCCGCCAGCCGAAAGTGCATGGTCTTACCTCGATTTGCATAATCCAACGGGGCCCGAGCTAAGCCGGCGTTACGTTAAGGCCGAGTTTATGGTTGGCGTCTACGATGCGGCCCCAGCGCCGTCTCGACATGCGGCGCGCTATCCATCTACGCGCCCGCTACTTATTCGCTATGCCGCGTGCGATCCATCCAAAAAAGATACCCGATGTAGCGGCAACGAAGACGGCAAAAGCAAGCGCCACTCGTCCGGCAAACAAGAAGCCCATGACCCCTCCCGAGTGCGCGCCCACGGCGAGGTACGCCGCCAATTCCGGGTAAGATGGTGGCTCGTTCTCACTCTCACCAGGCAACGCCGGGTGGGGCTGCTCGTTATCACTCTTACGGCTCCTGGATCTTCGCCCCAATTGGATTGGATGGGGACTGCACTCTTTCATTTGCGCAAATGACTCCACTTCGAATCCAAAAACGCTTGGAACAGCGGGCAACTATGCAACGTTGTTTTCCGCCGGACTGTTAGTCGGCGGGTCGCTCAAAGACTCTCTAGCATTCCGATTTTCGATCCTCGGCGCACGTCTTGACGTGGGGCCTAACCGTTCGGACGGATCGCGCCCCAGCTTCAGCTTCAATTGTGCCAGGTCGATAAATTCGTCCGCCTGCCGCCGAAGTTCGTCGGCAATCATCGGCGTCTGGCTCGCGATAGTGGATACGACAGTCACCCGCACACCGCGCCGCTGCACGGCCTTGACCAGGGAGCGGAAATCACCGTCGCCAGAGAACAGGACCATCTGGTCGACATGCTCTGCCAGTTCCATGGCATCCACCGCAAGCTCGATGTCCATGTTGCCCTTGACCTTGCGTCGGCCGCTGGCGTCGATGAATTCCTTGGTTAGCTTGGTGACAACCGTGTAGCCGTTATAGTCGAGCCAATCGATGAGTGGCCGGACCGACGAACATTCCTGATCCTCGATAATCGTCGTGTAATAGAACGCCCGCAGCATCGTGCCGCGGCTCTGAAACTCCTCGAGCAGGCGCTTGTAGTCGATGTCGAATCCAAGCGCCTTGCTGGTCGCGTAGAGGTTGGCGCCGTCGATAAAGAGCGCGATTTTTTCGGATGGTGCCATTGGCGTTTGACCGCTGCCGCCAATCATTCGGTTCGGCCGCATGCAATCCATCCCAAAAAGATACCCGATGCTCGCTCATCCGAGTTTAAGAGATAATTCAAGATTGTCCCCTGTTAGAAGTCGAACAATGCCGTACAACACAAACAACGCAACAATCACAGCGTAGAGATAGGCCGCAAGTTGAGACCAGAATTCACCGTCACGGCTGAACATTTGCGCGTCACAGCAGCTCAGAAGCAATCGCTGCCATCGGTTACAACAAGGCGTGCTTGATCAGTCCAGCCCGTCATCAAGGTGTCTCCTAACCTATCCCGCGCTTCCAACTAAAAATTAGGAGCCCCGCCCTTGGTGCAGAAGGGCGGGGCCGCTCCCCGTGCCCCCCCCCAGGGCGGGAAGCCACGCTGCTGAGAACAGCGCGCTATTTCGGCGTCGCTCAGAGACTCATGGGCGTTCCGATTGTCGCCCCTCGTCGCTCTTTACGACGTTGCGCAAGACAATTTCAGAAAGCTGCACGATCAGCTGTTTGAGACGCGCAATCTCTTGCTTGCAGCGCCTCAATTCGCGCTGTTCATCTGCCATCTCCGATGTTTCGGGGTCGCTGCTATCGCTGTCTGTCATGACCCAGCAATCTATACTGGTCCCATGGGCTGCGCCCCGAAAAACACAGTACGCAACGGACAAACCATCTCATCTCAGCTTCATGTTGGAGCAGTTCGTACAAAAAGATTATGCCACTTGCACTCTATTGCGATGCTGCCGGAACAGAGCCCTCAACAAGGACCGACGTTTCCGTAACGATCGCTCCCCTGTTCGAATCTCGCGTAAAACCCGCACTGTCGCCTCTATGCGCCGCGTAACCGCAAGTCACTTCTTATGGACTGTCATGACCGTGCCGCCGTCACGCTGAGCTGAAGCCTCTGCCCATCCTCCAGCAAGAGAGATAGCAGTGGGCAGTCGCTGGTTGGCTTGCTGATAGAAATCGCGACCTTGCGCCGCCCAGAGTAGTATCTCAGAAGGGCTTCCTTCACGTCCTCTGCAAGGATTTCTCGAGGATCTGAAAGCACGGTGGCTAGCACGCTTTTTATCCTCCTTAGTTGTGAGCGGAATGCACATGAGTAGGCGAACCTCGACGTAGATGCCAATACCAATTCCGGGGAGATCAAGACCGGCTTGGAATTGATGTGCATCATCTCCGCAAAGATGGTTGGGTTGCTGTCCCGCGCCCTGATGCAGAACCCTCTCGGCTCAAGTATTGACGAGATAGTATAGGGGGGCGTGAATGCGGATTTTTAGCGTTCTATGGGAGCTGAGCGACGAAAAAACTCGCAAACGTCGATCCGCGAGCGAAACACCTGCATCAACGTTTAGGGCGTGTACTCCGAAAGACGCGACCGTCGGCTTTTGTGGTCTAAGCGGAAATTTTCTGCTCAATCAGAGTATTGCAGGTTTTGAGCCACGAGCAACATTAGCCTGACAGGTATCGCGTGCCGGCAATCTATCTGTTTCGCTTTTTCGCGGCTTCGGGCGGACTGATCTCTTATTGAAACGATCTGGTCGGACAAAACCGGCAAGCGGCTGACTACGTCGACCGCGTTCTAAGAGGCGCGACACCCGCCGATCTTCCTGTTCAGTTGCCGACCAGGCGGGAGCTGGTAATCAATCTCAAGAAGGCGAATGCATTGAATCTCTCGATTCCGTGGTCGCTCCTCGTCAGCGCTGACGAAGTTATCGAATAGCTAGATTGTTTGCCATTCGACTGTCGTAATTGGGAGACGATGATGTGCTCTACTGATGATTCAGGAACGTATCTGCAAGGTGGTTGATGCGGCGGCGGGATGTCATCAAAGCGGTTCTGTGCTCGACGTTGACTTGGCCAGTTGCAGTTCATGCCCAACACTCGGCGTTACCCCGGAAAATCGGCGTTCTCGGCTCGGCCACACCTGAGTCGCAGGGGCAGTGGTTGGCAATATTCGCGGAGCGGCTGCGCGCTCTCGGTTGGTTAGAGGGGCGGGACATAACCATTGAATATCGCTGGGCCCGCGGTTACGCGCCGGCCTACAGCGAGATTGCAGCCGAGTTCGTGCGCCTAAATGTCGACCTGATAGTCACATCGGGTACCGCCCCGGTCCTTGCGGCTAAACAAGCGACTTCCGTCATTCCGATCGTGTTTGCGGCCGCGGGAGACCCGGTCGGGACAGGTCTCGTGGCCAGCCTTTCCCGACCTGGTTGCAATGTCACTGGCCTCTCGCTTCAACAACGCGATCTGGCTCCCAAACGAATGGCTCTCCTGCGCGAGGTGATGCCGACCCTTCGAGAGGTGGCGATCCTCGCGAATATCGGCAGTGCCGGAGCTGTGCTCGACATGCACGAAGCCGAAGCAGCCGCGCGCACGCTCGGCATCAGTTCGAGGAGCCTTGAGATACGACAACCCGAGCACATCGAGCCTGCGCTGCATTCAATCAGCGGAAGAGCGCAAGCGCTTTACGTAGTGATCGATCCGCTCATCAACACCGAGCGGAAAAGGATCAACGCGCTGGCGTTGAAGGAGGGATTTGGAACAATGCATGCAACTCGCGAACATGCCGAAGCGGACGGCTTGATGTCCTACGGAGCGAGCTACCCTGATCTTTGGCGTCGCACAGCTGATCTCGTGGACAAGATTCTTCGCGGAACAAAGGCTGCCGACATCCCCGTCGAGCAACCAACAAAGTTCGATCTTGTCATCAACCTAAAAACCGCCAAAGCGCTTGGCCTCAGCATATCACCCACACTCCTCGCCCGCGCTGACGATGTCATCGAATAAGCCCGTTCATTTCTGGTATTGTTGACGGTTTCGGACCTCGTGCAATGTCCGCTGGCTGTTGCGGGCTTGCCGCCAAACTGTGCGCCATTTGATCCCCCAATCGGCGCCCAAGGTTTAACCCCTTCGCGAACCACGCAAGCATCTGAAACGGTTTTTCAATTCTGTCGCAGCGTGGGGTCGGTATCAGGCGCTGATTGGGGTCAACGCTCGGAGCCGAAACACATCCTCGCGATCTTCAATCGCGTCGAATCGATCTCATTCGACATCAACGCGCGTATAGCCAGCCTCATCCGTAGGTCGCACGAAGAAATGGCATCATCTTCTCGAGGATTTCGGCGCCGTGACGTTTGATTTCCCAGGTAAGGGCGTCGTTGAAGCCCGGCGCGTGACGATGAACGGCGTCTCTATCCACCGCAACCTTGATGGGAGTCCCATTGATCGTAACCCAACCGACCAACGCGTTGCCGTCCCACTCAACTTCAGCGATTTGCTCGCTCGTCATGTCCCACCCATATCCAATTCCCGCGATTGATCGAAATGCAATCTTTCAAGTGACTGCTACCGGCGAAATTCGTCTTGGCATTTCAGAGGCGCCGAAAGAGCTCGTGCGCTTCTCCTAATGCGGAGCGCTTGTCAACCTCTGCCGACATTGTTCGAAGCAGGCCACACATCGGCACGATTGGTACGAGACTTGCTGGGAATCGACGTGACTAAACGGCTCTCGGGCGAGACGAATTGCTTGCGCAAAACGCCGCGCCGCAACTGATTTGCGATTCCCCGCGACATGGAAAAATCCCGCCAGCGCCAAGGCGCTGGCGGAGGGAATCGTCGAACAAGCTGGCGTGGTTCTCGAAGCTGGCAGCGATGCTGACTAGCAGCCGATTGACGTATCGCCGCTTTCCCGCGGCTTTTGCAACCGAATGCAGAATTGCTGCATCTTCACCCCTAGAAACGCGCCACGCAAACGCAAGTGCAAGGGTATTTTGGCGGGCCCGTCAAGCCGCAAGGCCGGAGCGGGAGGATGGCGTTCGTTCGAAGCGTACCGATCTGTTGTCGGGGTAGCACACTCACGTGCGCGGCGCGGTTATTGGTACGTTCCGTACGGTGTTTGTCGGAGTCGCACCCATAGTTCCAGTATTGGTTGCTGGGTCGGGGAGGCGCGTTCAATGCTTTCCTCGTGCTCAACGGTGAGAGCGGTGGTCGATTTGTTGGAGGACGTACGTCGTATAGGTCGTCGATTTATCTATTTGAGATCGTTCACGGGAGGGGCTCTCGTGAGGGCAGATGCTGAAGTGAAATATCGCGTAAGGTAGTGGAATGCGAATGGCGGGGGTGGGCGCCATTACAGGTGTAGTCCGGGATGCAAGCCAAAGTGGCGGCGGCATGGCTGCTGTTGCGTTGTCTTTGCATCGTGCCTTGTTGGCGCAGCGAGTTGACGCTCGCTTGGTCTGCGGACTGGCGCCGGAACAAGATGTCGAACATGTCTACGTGGCGGGCCGAACCGTTGGCTCCATTGGCGTGCTCCCAAAGAAATTGCTTTGCGGCGTGATCCATATTCACGGACTGTGGACCCCTTTTGAGTGCCTTGCGCAGCTACAAGCAAGGCGTAGTCGTGCCTTGCTGGTTATCAGTCCACATGGTGCGCTGTCGCCTCGCGCATTGGATCGCAAGCGAATAAAAAAGCTCATAGCCTGGACTCTCTACCAGCGTAGAATAGTTCAGCGTGCCCATTTGCTGATTGCAAATTCGGAACGGGAGCATGACCAGCTTCGGAGATCCGGGCTGACCCCTCCCATTGCCATCATTCCCAATGGGGTCGATGGCCCTAAAATGTCTGTCATATCGTCGGAGGACGCAAACGCGGAGAGGAAAAAGATCGTTCTTTTTCTTGCTCGCCTCTGTCCCACAAAAGGAATTCCCGACCTGCTGGAAGCGTGGCGCGGCCTCGAGGACCGCCGCGGCTATGAACTGCATGTCCATGGTTTTGGCGACCCGAGCTATCGCGCCTACCTGGAGGTGCGAATCCGACAACTCGGTCTCCGTGGCGACGTGAAACTTCTCGGTCCACTATACGACCGGGACAAATGGGAGAAGCTTCATACCGCCTCCATCTATGTGCTGCCGTCTTACACTGAGAGCTTCGGGATCACGGTTGCCGAGGCACTATCAGCCGGCCTCCCTGTCATCACCACCAGCGCAACGCCTTGGGCGCACCTTGCGGGAAAGAACCTGGGTTGGATTGTCAAAAATGACATCGGTCAGTTGCGACAAGCGTTGCGAGAAGCATTGTCGCTGTCTCCATTTCAGCTGAAAGCGATAGCCGATGCGGCGCGGCGCTACGCGTTGCAGTTTTCATGGCCTGACATTGCCGGACGATATCTTAAAACTTACGAATGGCTCTGCGATCAAGCAGCGTCCAAGCCTGAATGGGTGAGCTTGGTCTAATGCGTATTTTGATTGTGACTCAATATTTTTGGCCGGAGTCATTTGTTGTCAACGACCTGGTTCGATGGCTGACCAAGGCCGGACATTCAGTGACGGTCGCGACCGGCAAGCCGAACTATCCGACCGGCGAACTCGCACCTGGTTATACGCGGGATAAGGTTCAATACGAAACGTTCGCCGGCACGCAAGTCTTCAGAATCCCGAGCCGGCCGCGACACCAGGCTACAGCGCTCAACCTTGCCCTGAACTACCTGTCCTTCGCTTGGTCAGGTCTGCTATGGTTTCCGCGGCTGCTCAAAAGGCACGAGTTCGACGTTATCCTCGTGCTCGCGATGCCGATAACGGCGGCGCTTCCAGCTATTCTTCTGCGCTGGCTCAAACGTTGCCATCTTGCGCTCTGGGTGCAGGACTTGTGGCCGCAGGTCGTGACGTCGACCGGCTTTGTAGATAGCCGCCTCGTCGTCGCCACTCTTCATGTTCTAGTCAAATTCATTTATCGCGCCGCAGACACCGTTCTGGTCCAGTCAAACCAGTTCGTGGGGCCGATCGCCAAGATGATTCCAAAGAAGAAAATATTCGTCCTCCCGAATTTTGCTCCCCCCAGTGACGAAGAAGCGCTTCCATTGCCCCTTGCTATCGCGGGCTTGTTTCCGCGCCGGTTTTCGGTGGTGTTTGCAGGCAATCTTGGCAGAGCCCAGTCCCTGTCCACGATTGTCCACGCAGCGCGCATTCTTCGGCTTCACCCTGATATCCTGATCGTGGTCGCCGGAACGGGCAGCCATGCCGAGACGCTTAGAGAGGCAGTCACTGCTGCTAAGCTAACGAACGTTCAAATGATCGGCATGCTGGATCGTCGTATGATGCCTGAATTGTTCAGGCACGCGGACTGCCTCCTCGTGACTCTTGGCAATCACCCAGCTCTCAACGCAACTATTCCAAGCAAAATACAGGCTTACATGAAAGCGGGCAGGCCAATCGTCGGCGCCGTTAACGGCGCGGCCGCGGATCTGATCGAGCGGGCAGGGGTCGGCCTCACGGGTCAAGCCGAAGATGGCGCTGGCCTCGCGCAAAACATAATCGCTCTTACGAAAATGCCTGCAATCAAACGGCAGGAAATGGGGCGAGCCGGCCGGGCGTATTACGAAAAGCACTTTGATGCCGATCAGGTGCTGAGCCGGCTACTGGGAATTTTGCAAAGGGAAATGAGTTGCCATGCCTAAGAGTAAAGTCCTTATCCTGGGCGCCAGCGGAATGTTAGGCGCAGCTGTATTCCGCTCCTTTCTTGCATCCGCCGATTTCGAGGTGGTTGGAACCATCAGGGACAGAGTTGCCCTCGGCTTCTTCTCATCCGTAGCATCCGCGCGTCTGCTGCAGTTGGATGTCCTTGACGAGGATGCTCTTGTCTCACTTCTGGATCGGGAGCGTCCTTCCGCCGTTATCAACTGTATCGGCCTGGTGAAGCAGCTTGCATCAGCGGCCGACCCGCTGATCACGCTCCCGATCAATGCGATCTTTCCGCACCGGCTGGCCCGCATCTGCTCCTTGATTGGTGCCCGGCTGGTCCACATCAGCACAGATTGCGTCTTCTCCGGAGCCAAAGGAAATTACACGGAAGAGGACGTCACCGACGCGAAGGATCTCTATGGTCGATCGAAGCTTCTGGGCGAGCTCGTCGAATACGACCATGCCGTGACGTTGCGCACGTCGATCATCGGCCGAGAGCTCTACAGCGCACGTTCCCTGGTGGAATGGTTTCTGTCCCAGCAGGGCGCCGTCAAGGGCTACGCGAAGGCTGTTTTTTCGGGGCTGCCGACCACGGAACTCGCCGCAGTTATTCGCGATGTCGTCCTGCCGAGAAAAGATCTCGCGGGACTCTATCACGTCTCGGCGAGGCCGATCTGCAAGTTTGATCTGCTACATCTTCTCGCGCGCCAGTACGGAAAGCGAATTGAGATCCTCAGGGACGATCAGACGAAGATCGATCGTTCTCTGAACTCCGAGAAATTTCGCAGCGCGACCGGCTATCGAGCGGCCGACTGGCCGGAACTGATCAAGACAATGTACGAAACTGATTTGCGTTGAGAGATGAATAATGTTTGACAATAAGATTTTGATGATCACTGGCGGCACGGGATCCTTTGGAAACGCCGTTCTGCGTCGGTTTCTCCACACGGAGATTGCAGAGATTCGCATTTTCAGCCGCGACGAGAAGAAGCAGGAGGATATGCGCACGGAGCTTAGGAATCCGAAGCTAAAGTTCATCTTGGGCGACGTTCGCGACTTCGAAAACGTTCGTGATGCGATGAAGGGGGCAGACTACATCTTCCATGCCGCAGCCCTGAAGCAGGTGCCATCCTGTGAGTTCTATCCGATAGAGGCCTTGCGCACCAATGTGATTGGCACGGAGAACGTGCTGCAGGCCGCAATAGAGACGGGCGTAGAGCGCGTTGTCTTCCTGAGCACAGACAAGGCTGTATACCCGATCAATGCCATGGGCCTGTCAAAGGCTATGGCCGAGAAGGTTGTCCTAGCGAAATCGAGGGTGGCTGGCGACACGATCATGTGCATTACCCGGTACGGCAATGTGATGGGCTCCCGCGGCTCCGTCATTCCCTTGTTTATGCAGCAGATCAAGAACGGCCTGCCGATCACCGTGACAGATCCCAATATGACCCGGTTCCTGATGTCGCTTGAAGAGTCGGTCGAGCTTGTTGTCCATGCTTACCAGCACAGCAGGCCAGGCGATATTTTTGTGCAGAAGGCGCCGGCTGCCACCATGGGTGATCTGGCGAGCGCACTGAAGGAGCTGTTCGAGGCGAGCAATCCGGTCAACATCATCGGCACTCGGCATGGAGAGAAGCTGTTCGAGACGCTGATTGGCCGCGAAGAAATAATAAGAGCCAGTCACTCGGACCGGTACTTTCAGATCCCGGCGGACAACCGCGACTTGAATTACGACAAGTTCTTCGTGGAGGGTGAAGTGGAGCTCTCGACGGTGGATGACTACACGTCTCACAACACCTATCGCCTCACAGTTGAAGGCCTCAAGGAGCGCCTGTTGTCTCTGGATTTTGTCCGCGCCGAACTTGGACGATCGTCCCTTCGGCCCGCGCTTTCAGCATTGTGAAAAGGGGCAGCGCCGCAGATGAAGGTGATGACATTGGTCGGAACGCGGCCGGAGCTCATCAAGATGAGCCGCGTCATTGCGGAATTCGATGCGAAACTTGATCATGTTCTTGTCCATTCGGGACAGAACTATGATTTCGAGCTGAATCAGATTTTCTTCGATGAACTTGGAATCCGCAAACCCGATCACTTTCTGGGAGTGAACAACGAAACGCCTGCCAAGGCGATAGCGGATGTCATCGCGAAGACCGACGACGTCCTGAACACGGAAAGACCGGATGCCCTGTTGCTATACGGCGATACCAATACCTGTCTCGCTGTGATCGCCGCGAAAAGGAAACAGATTCCCGTCTTCCATATGGAAGCCGGCAACAGATGTTTCGACCAGCGAGTGCCGGAGGAGTTGAATCGGAAGGTATTGGATCATCTCAGCGACGTAAATCTCGTGCTCACAGAACACGCGCGCCGCTACCTGCTCGCGGAGGGGATCCGGCCGGAGACGATTATGAAGACCGGTTCCCACATGCAGGAGGTGCTTGAGTTCTACATGCCGAAGATCGAGGCGTCCGATGTTCTGACGCGACTAGGTTTGGAAGAACGAACATTCTTCCTTGTGAGCATCCACCGGGAGGAAAACGTCGATAGCGTCGAGCATTTGCGCGACATCCTCGGCACGTTACGGAATTTGGCGACCACCTATGGATACCCCGTTCTGGTTTCCACCCATCCCCGGACGCGGAAGCGGCTCGATGCGCTCGGACAGATCGAAATGGATGATCGGATTGTGTTCGCGAAGCCCTTCGGGTTTATCGATTACATTCGTCTTCAGATGGGCGCCCTGTGCGTACTCTCCGACAGCGGCACCATCACCGAGGAAGCATCGCTGCTTAACCTGCCGGCGATAACAATCCGAAATGCGCACGAGAGACCCGAAGGCATGGACGTCGGGACGCTCGTCATGAGTGGCCTGAAGAGCCGGCGCGTCTTGGAGGCCGTGCAGGTCGTCATCAATCATCATCAAACAGGCTCCCGGACGTTCAAGGCAGTGCCAGACTACGAAACCGGTCCGGTCTCAAAGCAGGTGCTTCGCATCGTGTTGAGCTACGTCGACTACGTTAACAGAACCGTCTGGCACAAAGGTTCAGGCGGAGAATAGCGTTGTCAGGTACCGGCAATGCACTCTAGCAGCATATGGGCCGCTGGCTGACTGCGCCTGCTAGACGCTTGAGGATATGAATGTCTGCGCCAATGCGAAGCAATCTCGAAATCTGGAAAAGGCTCCGGGACGAGAATTATTTCGAGAAACGCCCCTCTAACGAAGCGGCGCAGGCGACACAATGGTTTCTCCCGCTTCGCAGCGACATGCGTCTTGCAGGCATCGGCCGCGGTTACGGGCGAGTGACGCTCTGGTTGGCCGCGCTCATGAAGCATGTCTACGGTATAGATGTCAGCGAAACGATCCTGAAAAAGGGCCGTCGCCTAGTTGTCCGAGCGCGGCGTCAGCAACCTTACAACGGTCCTTGCACCTTCGCGCAAGCCGTTCCGGTCGGCATCGACCGGGTATTCTCGATCGTGGTGATGCAGCATTTGACGCGCGACCTCATGCGCAAATACTTCACCGAACTCGGGCGAAAGCTGGTCCGCGGCGGCCAGCGTCGTCGCTCGGTTTCTGGACGTGGAGACGTCGGGCTACAACGCGTGGGGCGCAAGAAATGCCAGTTTTAGTCTCAATCATAGTTCCCGTGTTCAACGGGGCCAATTACATGCGAGCCGCGATCGATTCTGCTCTCGCTCAGTCTTGGCCAGCGACAGAAGTCATCGTCGTTAACGATGGCTCGGCTGATGGGGGGGCCACGGCAGAGATTGCTCGATCATACGGTGACCGGATTCACTACATCGAGAAACCCAATGGGGGCGTTGCCTCGGCACTCAACGCTGGTATCTCAGCTATGAAAGGCGATGTTTTTTGCTGGCTTTCTCACGACGATCGACACTGGCCCAACAAGATCGAAAGACAAATGGCTGAGTGGGAAAAGCGCGGTCACAGCGACATCGTTCTGATAAGTGACTATCGCTTGATCAACGAACACAGCGACACAATTGCAGACGTTCGCCTTGCACATGAGACACTAGCAGCCAAACCGCAATATACCCTTCTGCGAGGCTCGATTCACGGCTGCTCTGTCTTCGTTCCAAGGAAGTTGTTCGCCAAAGTCGGGACTTTCGACGAGAGCTTGCCGACGACCCAGGACTACGACCTGTGGCATCGCATGCAGCGTGCCGGCATTGAGTTCGTCCATATGCCAGAGATCTTAATCGACAGCCGATGGCACGCCGAACAGGGTTCAAAGAAAATCAATCATATCCACGAAGCAACGCAATTTTGGCTGCGTGTTGTCAAAGACATCGGAGTGGACGAACGAGAAGCACTAGAGGGAAGCAATTTCCGTTTCCTTGCTCAGATGGCAGACTTTTTGGCGACAAACGGGCTCACAGACGCAGCGGATTGCCTGATGGAACAGGCGAACCAGGGCCTTTCAGATATTCTCGTCTCAATCATAATACCGACTTACAATCGGTATCATCTTTTGGCAGGCGCCATCAGCAGCGCCTTGAAACAAACCCATCGTCGCATAGAAATCATTGTGGTTGACGACGGTTCGACCGATGATGCCTGCTCCTTAGAAACCATAGTTGCAAGACATGCTTCGCACATTCGGCTTCTGCGCCAAGCGAATTCAGGCCCCGCTGCCGCGAGGAATAGGGGGTGGATGGCGGCTAGGGGAAAGTACGTAGCGTTTCTCGATTCAGATGATCTATTTCTACCTCATAAAATCGAATCGCAACTGCGCTTTATGGAGGCCACTTGCGCTGCATTCAGCCACACCAGCTACTTCCGCCATTGGGCTCGCAAGCGCGGTCTCGTGCGCATCAACTCAGGAGCGGGGAATAAATTCCCCCAGATAATCGGCGGGTGTGGAATTGCCACGCCGACCGTCATGATGCTCAACAATCTCAAGGACAACTTTCAATTTCCGGAGGGCGTCCGCCTCGGCGAAGACATCATCTTGTGGCTACGCGTTGCGGCGAAACATGGGATTGAAGGGTTGGACAGTGCGCTAACCGTAGTCCGCGCCTCCCAAGAATCTACAGGATACGATACATCGAAGCTATCGAAAGGAATAGCCAACATTCTTGCGGCAGTACGTGAAGACGTTGACCTTGCCCGTCATGAAACGGAAGTTGCGAGATTAGCTCACGCCGCCAACACGATCGAGGCTCCGACGATATGATTTGGACTCCGCGCAATGCGTTACGAATGATTTTCCACCGGCTGCCGCCAGTTCGTCGCTTGCGCTCTGCACTTCTGGATCAAAGCGTCGAATTGGTTGCGACAAGCCAAGCATTATCGCAGCTGCGAATTGAAATTGCGCAATCGCAAACCAAATGTTCAATTGCAGCGACCGAATCCGCTCAGCTCAAAGATGAATTAGCGAGTGTCACCGAGAAGCTTGATGCAGCTTTAGCTCTGGCGTCATCGCTCGAGGTCGAACGGGATCTAGCGAATGGCGCGCTCCAAACCAAACTCTCAATCGCAACGGCCGAATCCGCTCATCTCAAAGCTGATTTAGCGAGTGTTGCCGAGAAACTTGATGCAGCCTTAGCTCTCGCGTCATCGCTCGAGGTCGAACGGGATCTAGCAAATGGCGTGGTCCAAACCAAACTCTTAGTCGCAATGGCCGAATCCGCTCATCTCAAAGCTGGATTAGCGGGTGTCACCGAGAAGCTCGATGCAGCCTTAGCTCTCGCATCATCGCGCGAGGTTGAGCGGGATCTAGCGAAGGACGCGTTCCAAACCAAACTCTCGGGAGAGGTCTCAAGTCGTTTCGACGTAGTACTTCGTTCAATAGGTGAGATTACTAGCGAGCACACTGACCTCGTTCTAAAAAAAGTCCACGTTGCGGCTCAAACGCAAGAGCAGAAAATCGAATTGTTAACCGCAAACGTCACCGCCATTGGTAGTCAAGCAGAAGCGCAGATGCGTGAAATACGAACCCGCCTCGAAGGAGATAGGCGGTCGGCCGACGGAAATGCCGTCGGTCTCTATCTGGACTTGCTAGAGGGTTCGTTAACGGGAACGCTGCGTTCGGACGTTTCGCAGGCGCCTTGGGCGAAGAACGTGTTTGACCCCGCGCGTCGGGCGGTTGGACGAGATTGGCCGTCGCACGCAGAGACGATGATCGGTACCGCGCGGATGAAGAATTTGCGGGCGCTGACGCAGCGGGCTCTCGAGGAAAAAGTGCCCGGCGATCTGATCGAAACCGGCGTGTGGCGCGGCGGTGCATGTATTTACATGCGCGGCATTCTGGCAGCGGCCGGCGATACAAGCCGCCGGGTATTTGTCGCCGATAGCTTCCGCGGCCTTCCTGCTCCTGACGAAGCCGCCTACCCCGCGGACGCCGGCGACCAGCACCACACGTTCGATCAGCTCGCCGTCTCGCGCGCCGAAGTCGAGGCCAATTTTCGTCGGTACGCCCTGCTGGACGAACAGGTCGTGTTCTTGGAGGGATGGTTCAAGGACACCTTGCCGACCGCCCC
Organism: Bradyrhizobium sp. CB82; assembly: GCF_029714405.1. NCBI lineage: Bacteria > Pseudomonadati > Pseudomonadota > Alphaproteobacteria > Hyphomicrobiales > Nitrobacteraceae > Bradyrhizobium > Bradyrhizobium sp. CB82. Next base: position 4,731,292 of record NZ_CP121650.1, read on the forward strand.
CATCGAGAAATTGGCAGTTCTGCGGCTCGATGGCGACATGTACGAAAGCACGATGGATACCCTCAACGCACTCTACGCGAAAGTATCTCCAGGCGGGTTCGTGATTGTCGACGACTACATTCTCAAGGCCTGCGCCCAGGCCGTGGATGACTTCCGAGCTCGTTATGGAATTTTAGCACCCATGCACGAAGTCGACGGCGCGGCGGTTTGGTGGCAGGTGCCAAAGGATTCGCCTGCCGGATCTCCAGCCAATCTCAGCGGTGAGGCATGAACCGCAGCGTTCCTCAGGAAAGCCTGCCTGTGGCCGGCGAACATCCATCACGTTTGCCGAAAATCGCCGTGGTCACCACGGCCGCGCCTCCGTCTGCGAGTGGACAAGCGAGAGTTCTGGAGCGTCTCATGGTACCTGCAAGAGTTGCTCCTCCGGTCTACCTCACGGATCAACTTCAAGCGCTCGAGGCCGAAGGCAACCGCTTCGGCAGCTATCATTCGCTTGGTCCTCCCCGCCATCAATTGATATCTCCCGCACCGGAAGCGTTGCGGAAATTAAACAACTATGGTGGGTTGCTGCGCAGTGCGATGTCGAGAACGAAGGAAATCACATCGATCCTGCGAAACGAGTCGGTCGATGCGATCGTTGGCTGCACGGCCAGTCCGTTCGACCTTCCCGCAGCTTATTTTGCGTCGCGGCGGCTGAAAGTTCCCTTCGTCGCCTATCTGTTCGATGATCCCATCTTTCAGTGGGAGCCAGGCATCTACCGGTGGCTGGCGCGATTTTGGGAGCCGATATGGGGCCGCGGCGCCGCCGCCATAATCGCACCGAACGAAGTCCTGGCGAACGACGTGCGCGGGCGTCTCCCAGCGGCGAAGATCTATATTGTGAGAAATCCCGTTGACCCCGCGGGCTTCTCCAATGAGCCCACCGGCATACCGCAGGATGAGCCGGAACGACACGCCGGGCGACCCTGCCGATTACTGTACACGGGATCAGTGTATTCGGCGCAGGCGAGCGCCTTTCGCAATCTGAACGCGGCGCTTAACCGGTTGGCGGGCCGCTTCGAACTCGACGTCTACACCTCTCAGCCCATTACTGCGCTGGCCGCAAACGGCCTCGACGGCCCCTATGTGCGCCATCATGCACATACTCCTCAGTCGACCGCACTGTCGTTGCAACGAAATGCGGACGTCCTTTTTCTGCCGCTGTCATTCGACTCCGCGATCCCCGAGGCGATCCTATCGTCTTCGCCCGCCAAGCTCGGAGAATATCTTGCCGCCGGCACCCCTATCCTGGTTCATGCGCCCGCCGGGTCGTTTGCGACCGAGCTCCTGCGGAATGCTGACGCCGGCCTGATTGTCGACACCTCCGATCCGGATCGGCTGGTCGCGGCGTTGACCACGATTTCCAACGACCCCAAACTTAGGCGCCGTCTCACCAAGAACGCAGCACTCCTTGCCGAGGAATTCCACGTGGAGCGGGCGCGAGATGCGTTTTGTTCAGTCATCTCGTCGTTGGATCGCTGAATGACCGTGCGGCGCAAGATACTCTTTGTAGCGATGCACAATAGCCCGCACACCGCGCGATGGATCGATATCGCGGCGGATCTGGGTTACGACCTCCATATTTTTCCGCTCGAGCCGAGCACTCCACACCACAAGCTGCGGGATTTGACGCTTCACGTTCCGGTCCTGGACGAGCCGCCAAAAGAGGCCGTGAAGGAAGCCCGCCGGAAAGGTATCCGTTCTCGCGTCCTCAACTTCCTGCGTCTCCTGCGATCCGACCCAGCTCATGCCTTGAAGCGCATCAAGCAAGCAATGTTGATCAGTCCGGCAGCGGAAGTTATCGACGTTGAGTCGCCGCCCTTTGACACCACAAGTTCAGGCGTGAAAATTCGACACTTGTCGACTTTTCAGACTATCGGCGCCATTGCCGATGTCACGGAAACCGTTCGCCTCGGACGCGATGACGAGAGTGATCAAACCACACTGCGCATTCATGGTCCTGACGTGCTTGCCTCTCTCATCAGCAAGCTCAAGCCGGATTTGATCCACTCGATGGAGTTTCAACATTCGGCCTATCTCGTGCTCGCTGCGCGCGATCGTATTAAAGGTCCGTTTCCTCGCTGGCTCGCGACTAACTGGGGCAGCGATATCTTTTTATTCGGCCGGCAACCCGACCATGCGCGGCAGATCCGGCGGGTGTGCGAAGCTATCGATCTCTACTCCTGCGAATGCCATCGCGACCTCGCACTTGGACGGGAATTCGGATATCGCGGACCGGACCTGCCGGTTCTGCCGAATTCCGGCGGCATGGACATCAACCACGTCCTGTCGCTCCGTAATCCAGAGCCCCCCTCAAGGCGCAAGCTGATCATGGTCAAGGGTTATGATCATTTTGCCGGGCGCGCGATGGTGTCGCTTGCCGTGCTCGAGCGCTTTGCCGAGCAGCTGAAGGATCACACGATCGTTCTGTTCTCGATCAGCGCAAAACCACGCGTCCGCGCACTCGAACTCGCCGAAGCAGGAACTCTCAAAATCAAGGTGATCGACTGGGCCACTCATGACGATATTCTGCGGCATTTCGGGCAGGCGCGAATCTATCTCGGAATCAGCATCTCTGACGCTATTTCGACGTCGGTGCTGGAAGCAATGGTGATGGGAGCTTTTCCGATCCAGACCAATACCTCGTGCTGTGAGGAATGGTTCGTTCACGAAAAGACCGGCTTTGCCATCCCGCCTGACGATTTTGAGAAGATATGCGAGCGCTTCGCAAGCGCGTTGACCGACGACAATCTGGTTGACACTGCTGCCGTCGAGAATTTCGAAATCATAAAATCGAGACTGGCGGTCGAAGTGCTTCGTCCGAAAATGGATGAGTTCTACCGACGGGCATTTGCCCAATGATTGCGATCTGCGTGTTGGCTTTCAAAGCATGAAGGTGCTTCAACTTAATTCATCGGACCTGATCGGAAGTCGTTTTAACGGCTTCGACGTTCGCCACCTACTCGCGGCGGACGGGATCGAAACGCATCATCTAGTCTGGAACAGGCTGAGCGATAGCGACTCCTCGAGCAAGTTTTTTGAAATTCCTCGCAGTCGCGACTTAACGAAAGTGCTAGGAAGAATCGAACGGGCGTATTCTTTCCATTCGCGTCTTCAGCTTCAATCGTTCACGCTGCCGCTACATCGCGCGTTCCGCGAAGCAGATGTGGTTCACTATCACATCATTCACGATGGCTATTTCGGCCTCGATGCGCTGCCCTGGCTCAGCCGACTCAAGCCGAGTATCTGGACTTGGCACGATCCCTGGCCGATGACGGGGCACTGCATCTACCCGCTGGGCTGCGAAAGGTGGAAGATCGGCTGTGGGGAATGCCCGAGGCTGGACCTCGTGTTCGAGATGCGCCGCGATCGCACGGCCCAGGACTTTCAATGGAAGCAGCGGCTGATCCACAAGAGCGACATCGATGTTGTGGTTGCATCCGAGCATATGCGGCGGATGGTGCAATCTTCGCCGATCGGTCGAGCCCTCCGGCTGCATTGCATTCCCTTCGGCATCGAGCTGGAGAAATTCTGTCCAGGCGATGGCGCCGCCGCGCGCGCGCGCCTCGGGGTGCTGCCAAACCGGGTGGTGATAGGCGTGCGGGCTTTTCCCGATAGCCCGTATAAAGGCTTTGGTTTCTTCCTTGAAGCCCTGCGCCGTCTGGGAGAGATCAATGTCCCGCTCTGCATTGTAGCGACCCACGCTAAGGCGCAGCTGAATGAATTCATCGGAAGGCATCAGATCATCGATTTGGGATGGACAAACGACGAGGCTTTGATTCTAGACACCTTCAAGGCTGCGGATTTCTTCGTCATGCCGTCGACCGCGGAAGCGTTCGGCATGATGGCGATCGAGGCGATGGCGTGCGGGAAACCGGTCATCGTATTTGACGGCACCTCCCTGCCTGAAGTCGCCCGGGCTCCTGATGTCGGTATATCGGTCCCGATGGGGGATATCGACGGCCTCGCCGCGGCCATATGCCGCCTTGCCGGGGATGAAGCGGAAAGACGTGCGCGAGGATCGGCGGGGCGGACCACCGCCGAAGATTTGTACGGCGATCGACTATTTGCCCGGCGGCTGGCCGGACTGTACCGGTCCGTGGCCGACAAGCATGCCTTGAACAGTCCCAGCGAGCCTGCGTCATAATGAAGACGCTACTGCTCACCGACATACCGCCCTCCAGCAATCTCACGGCCGGGATTGTCACAGCGCAAATGTGCCGGTTCGTCCCCGCCGGAGAATTGGCGATCTTTTGCGTGCAAAACCGTCATCTGAGCCCGGAGCTTTATCCGGACCTGGCTGATATCCCGATACGCTTCGCGGTCAAACCTAACGAACTCAGCTGTCGCAGTATTCGGGGGATTTCGGTCGGATTGGCTGGCGCGACCGCAATCGAGACGTTCCGTCGCCGGACCAGGATTTCGCCGCTGGTGCGTCAGGCTGTCGCCTACGGCAAAGAACAGAACGTCTCATCCCTCTGGGTCATCCTTCAGGGCCAAACCATGGTCCGAATGGCCGCTGGGGTTGCAGACGGACTCGGCGTTCCGCTCCGAGCCCAGATTTGGGATCCGCTGGATTGGTGGCTCCGAGCTCACGGCGTCGATCGTTTCAACCGCAGATGGGATGTCGCCGCCTTCGACCGAACGATGCGGGCGGCGACGGCCTGTGCTGCCGCCTCGTGGGCCATGGCGGGGCAATACGAAGAGCTCTATGGGACACCGAGCCAGGCCATCATTGCCTCGCTCGATCGGTCTATCGCGCGACGGCCAGAGCCGGCCTTGCGAACCACCGGCGAGCTAGTGATCGGAATGGCCGGGCAATTTTATGCCAATGAAGAATGGCTTGCGCTCGTGAGGGCGCTCGAACTCGCTCGTTGGCAAGTGGCCGGCCGTCGAGTAACCATTCGCGTATTCGGGCATCAGCGCCCGGTAGCCATACCAGAGGATCATCTTGATTTTCTTGGTTGGCAATCGCAGGCGAAATCCGTGGAGCTATTATCGGATACCTGCGACATTCTCTACTGTCCGTACCCCTATGCGACTTCGATGGCCGACGTCGCCAAACTCAGTTTTCCATCCAAAATCCCAACCTACCTCGCCTCGGGGAGACCAATCCTTTTCCACGGGCCGGACTATGCGAGTCCTGCGCAATACCTGAAATCGACGCGCGCCGGGTTCATTTGCCGGTCCATGGACCCCGACGCTGTATATGACGGCTTGATGCATTTGGTCGAGGATGCCCAGCTCTATGCGCGTCTCGCCCTTTCTGCTCAGGAATCCTTCATGGCGGACTTTACCCTCGAACGCATGGAAGCCGGCGTACGCCAGTTTCTTGGGTATCAAAAGCGGGACGTATGCCTTGGGTAGACATCAGATCGAAATTGGGGCAGGTACGCGCCAGTTGGGGATTTCCATGCAGAAGGTTCTCGTGATTGGAGTTTCCGGGATGCTCGGAAGCCTCACCTGTCGTTCAGCGCGTCGTCGTGTTGTCGACCGACAAGGCGGTATGTCCCATCAATGCCATGGGCATGAGCAATGCGCTGATGGAAAAGCTGATGGTTGCCAAAGCACGCTCCCTGGCACTCGACACGGGCACGATCCTGTGCGCCACCCGCTACGGAAATGTCACACCCTCCCGCGAGTCCGAGATTCCGCGTTTCGTGACGCAAGCGAAGGCCGGCCGTCCGATCACGCTGACCTATCGGACGACACCTCCGAAAATACGGAATTGCTCGATGTCGACTGGTTGGAAAACGTCCTTTTGAACCTGGATTTCATCCAGGACGAACTGTCCCGGAAAAACTGAACCTCAACAATGCGGCACCACCCAGCCTCGCTCGCCGAATTCGTCAAAGCATTGGGACGCCACCGCGTGCTGATCTTTCGTCTCGCGGCGCGGGAGTTCACGCAGCGGTTTCGCGGCAGCATGCTTGGCGCCACCTGGGCGGTGCTGATGCCGCTGTTCACGGCGGCAGTCTATACCTTCGTTTTCAGCAAGGTGTTCCAGGCGCGATGGCCAGGCATGTCTGACGGACCGTTCGACTTCGCGGTCATCTGTCTGACCGGAATGGTGGTCCATACGATATTCGCCGAGGCAGTGGCGCGCGCTCCTGCGCTTGTGCTTGGAAACGCAAGCTACGTCACAAAGGTGGTGTTCCCGCTCGAGATATTGCCGGTCGTTACCGTCCTTACGGCGCTCGTGAACGCAGGCATCGGCATCGCCATCGTCCTCATCGGCAACCTTCTCCTGAACGGAAAGATCTATTTCACGGTTCTGATGCTGCCGCTCGTGATTGCTCCTTATCTGCTGTTTGTGATCGGCTTGGTGTTCTTCTTTGCAGCCGCGGGCGTCTATCTGCGTGACCTTTCCCAACTTGTGTCCTTGCTCATCACCGTGACGTTGTTCCTGACGCCGATCTTCTTTCCGATCGAGGCCATTCCAGAATCGTTCAGACGCGCCATCCTACTCAATCCACTCACCTTCGTGGTGCAACAAGCGCGCGACGTCACGATTTTCGGCCGGTGGCCGGATTTCGTCGGACTTACGATTTACAGTGTGGCGGCGCTGGCAGCGCTTGCGTGCGGATTTTGGATTTTTCAGAGGTTACGAAACGGATTCGCCGATGTCCTCTGACCCGGCCATTTCGGCCAAAGGCCTCTCGAAGGCGTATCTAATCTATTCCCAGCCAACGGACCGTCTGCTGCAGGGCGTAGTGCCGCGTCTGCAACGGTTCGTCCGCCCGGTGGCGCGCTGCTTCGGCGCTGAACTCGGCGAGAAGACCTATTTCAGCCGTCACTGGGCGTTGCAGGAGCTCGATTTCAGAGTAGCCCGCGGTGAGACTGTAGGCGTGATCGGCCGCAACGGATCAGGCAAGTCGACGCTGTTGCAATTAGTATGCGGCACCTTGACTCCGACGACCGGTGACGTTCAGGTCAAAGGGAGGGTCGCAGCGCTGTTGGAACTAGGGTCGGGTTTCAATCCGGAATATACGGGTCGCGAGAACGTGATTCTGAATGCCTCGGTGCTCGGACTGTCGCAGGAGGAGACTAGGGCACGAATGGACGACATAGTCGCCTTCGCAGATATCGGCGACTTCGTGGACCAGCCTGTCAAGACATATTCCAGCGGCATGGCGATGCGGTTGGCGTTCGCCGTGATCGCCCATGTCGACGCCGATATTCTTATCATCGATGAGGCGCTGGCAGTCGGTGACGCCTATTTCCAGCAAAAATGCCTACGCTGGCTGCGGCAATTCCGAGAAACCGGCACGGTTCTCTTTTGCGGCCATGACACCGGCGCCGTGATGAGTCTCTGCCAGCGCGCCCTCTGGCTCGACAAGGGACGACTGCAAATGGAGGGCTCCGCAAAGGATGTCTGCGAGGCCTACGCCGCGGCGATACAAGCCCAGGCGATGGGCCTGCCGGAAAATGTTGTTCGATTGGCCCGCCCACGGCCTCGTCAGGTAGCGGCCAGTCAGAACCAAACCTCCGACAAGGGGGCGGGGTCCTTGGCAATGTCTCTTGTTAAGGAAGACGGGGTGACCAGGAGGGCTCGGCCACCGGCGCCACAGGTGGAGCCAGCTATCTTCGATGCCCGCGAGGAGAGCAGCTCTTTCGGCAGCGGGCTTGCGGAAATTGTCGAAACAACGATGACAGCTCCGGACGGCACACCACTGTCCTGGATCGAGGGCGGCGAGGCAGTCGCGATAACCATTCGGATCAAGATCGCCGCGGATATGGAAAGTCCCATCGTCGGCTTTCATGTCAAAGATCGCCTCGGCCAACCATTGTTCGGGGACAACACATTTTTGAGCCATGCCGACCAAGGACTGGCTTTCCGGCAAGGACAGGAGGTCGCGGCCCGCTTCGTGTTCGTTCTCCCTAACCTCGCATCCGGACGCTACTCCGTCACGACGGCAATCGCCTCCGGCACTCTCGACGTCCATGTGCAGCATCATTGGCTACACGACGCGCTGCTGTTCGACGTGCACTCGCGGCACCGTAACGGCGTTATGGTCGCGATACCTATGCAAGAAATGGAACTCAAGATAATCGAGACAAATCTGCGCGATTGAGTAGTCTATGAGCGCGCCTCGAAGCGGCCGCGGCTGACGCAACCTCACGCTTAGCTTACCACGGATCTGACGCGACAATGTATCCGCACCCCAGATGCGCAGCGATGCGGCGGGCTTAGATGCAGGCTTCCTGGTGTGCGCCTTTCGAGGCGATGGCGGTGTTGCTCTGAATGCGGAGCACTTCTCCTCCTGCAACCCCAACCGCTAGAACGTAGAGCCAACCCTCGTACGTATCCATCAAATGAGAGTTGAAAACCGAGCTTGCGATATTCTGTACTGTCGCCAGCATACCGATCCAGGCGACCGGGGCGCTGATGCAGAAGAGTCGCAGATGGGCTATCCACATTACCCAAAGAATTATGATTCCGATGCTGCCCCACTGGACGGCAGCGGCAAGCGTCTGGTTGTGAGGATTTCTGACAATGACGGCCGAAACCCCTGCCTGGCCGATCGCATCTTGCTGGAAGAGACCTCGGATCGAACCGGTCCCGTGGCCCATGACGGGCGCCATTTCAAAAAATCGCAATGATTTGCGCCAAAATTCAAGTCTCATAGCTGCTGAAGGCTCGTTCTCTCCTATTGGAGCATCCGGCTGCACAGCCAATTCCGCGAAAATCGTGGAGACTTTTCGATGGAGGTTAGGAGATATCTGCCACAGTCCCCCGCAGATGATCGCTGCTCCGATCAGTCCTGCAACGACTTGCCTTCGATTTACGTAGCGCACCGTCAACAGGACCAACATGATGGGGATATAAAAAAATGCGGTCCGAGCGACGTTGACGAAGGCGAGGTTGACAAAGAATAGACTAGCGGTCGCTCCGAGGGCCGCAGCTGAATAGCGGTCTTTCCGAGACGCGGCCTCGAACGCGAGACCTGCCAAGGCAGTCGCAACGAACGCAAATCCCTGACTTTGGTCGATATAATTTCTCACCGGAACGCCCGCGTAACCAACTTTTTCAACAATGGCCATCGAGGGCACTGCGTATGCTAGGAAGGAATACCCCAGCAAAATGACGTTCGATCCGACGAAGGCGGCGAATATCCATGTTGCCCGTCGACTGTACCGGAAGTGCAGCAACAGGAGCGGGAGCAGCAGCAGCTTGATCATCTTGTCGAGAGCGCCGAGCCGCTCTGAGCAAGGTACTCCGGTTGCCCAGGCCGTTCCGATGGCGGCAAGAACTACAAGCGCAATCGGCAAAGCTCCGGCAGGCTGACTTAAGGCTGCAACCAGCCGCTCCGTCTTGATCGTTGGCCAAATGAGAAAGAAAATTGCGATCCCAAATATGCTGGTTGCACTGGTCGACCAAGGCAATACCGCCGCAAGGCCCAGCACCGCGACGTCAATGTTGCGACTTCGTAGAGCTCCCGCGCGGGCCAGCTCGGGGCCACTCCAGGTGGTACACGCGAGGGACGCTTCAGTCGCAAACCGGGATGTCGCGGCGTTGAGCTTGAGAGCTAACGATGTGAGCATCGGAAGAAACAATTTCTAGTCTTGGGATGGGAGCGAGAGCTCGAAACCTCTCCGCTGGTGGGTCGCTGATGACCTGCCGCCGGCGATTCACGGCGCATCAAAGATGAATGAGCGTACAGCTATCCCCGCAAACACTATGGTGCCTGTGGTGGTCGCGAAGTCAGGTATGTTCATCTTTTGACCGCCCCCGTTTGTGCAGGCCGACACTACCGCGCCATCACCGGCCGGGCATGCTCCCGTTGCCGTTTTCCACGCCAATCAGCACTTGCAAATTGTCCAGCTTACCGACATGAGACGTCGCGTGTCCGTGAACGGGGGTAGGGGACGGGGCGACATCCTTGGGGCATCCGTGTTCAGCTGGCGGGACGACCTGGACGATAAGCAGCGGCTCGACCTCATGCTTGAAACGGCCATCGACCTCGCCGCCAACGGCTTCAACATGATCGACATACTGCGCGAATTCGCCAAGGTGAAGCAGTTCAGAGCGCTCGGAGATGAGAGCCAACCCATGTGCCGCGCCCTCACGCAGGCATTGATCGGCAAAACCCTAAGCATCGGTGGCTCGATGAGCATCACTACGGCCCTCGACAAAGCGCCTGAAAGCCGGCCCCGGATACACCGGCATGGTCCGCCAAGTCTATTCCAGACACGGCCATTTTCTTCTCGCCATCACGGATGCTGGCCGATCCTATCTAGATCAGCAGCAGGCCCGGCGGATCCTGGCGCGTTGAAGGCTGCTCTACGGCCCTCGGATGGGCTGATCCGAAGGCACGACATCCGCGCGCAGGCCTGCTAGAACACACGCCGGGCGTGGGCGTGTTGGGAATCAGCAATGGCAACGGACGAGGCAAACGCCAAACTGGCGGCGCATCTGCAGGACACCTTCGACATCGCATCGCAGTACGTTGACGCTGCAGGGTCCGACCCGCATGTCGCATTCGTGAAGGCGATCGGCGTGCTCGCCGGCGTGCTTTACATCTGCGCCCACGAGGCCGATCGCGAAGCGAAGATCGCGGAGGCGGCCGACCTGCTCCGGGACCACATCAAGGTGCTCGACGAAGTCGCCGGCTTCGGCGCTGAAATGCACTAACCCTCCATAGATGAACACACCGCCGTCATCGAAAATCCGCTTCCGCGTTGATCCCGGCGACGTGCCTGCGGAGAAGGCCGCGCGCCGCTTGCACCTCACGCTCCACGAATTTCAGAAGGTGTTGCCCGACCTGCTCAAGCGCGGCTTCCCAGCCGCTGATCAGACGACGGGCATGTTCGATCTCGATGCCATCGACGCATGGCGGAAGAGTCGGCACCGCGCCTTGTACGACGCCCAGGCGGCTCTTCCGCCTGCACCGCCCCGGCGGCGGATAGGAGAGTTTTCGAAGAGGCACGGCGAATGAAGAAGGTGCTTTTTATCCTGGTCGCGGCCTTCGTCGGCTTGGTCATGGTGCTGGTCTTCAACACGGAGAACGAGCGGCAGATACGCATCGACCAGGCAACCACGCCAGAGCAACTTGCGGCAGCGCTTCTGGACGGCGGCAAATCGCAGGTGACGTTTGATAATGGCGTCCTGGTAGTCGGACACACCCTCGACGCTGTCCTTTCGGCTAGCACGGCCGTGAGCGGCTTCAACGTGAACGTCGCGCGGATGGTGCCGGTCATCTTCGCCAGATTCCCGCAGGTGAATTCGATCATTTTCCGGGAAAGTGGACCCTTCCACGACATCCGCGGCAACGAATCGACCGAGGAGATGCTGAGGATCGCGTTCATGCGGGAGGACTCCGACCGCATTCATTGGGACAGGATCAGTTACGACAACATCCCCAAACTAGGCGAGAATTATTGGATGCACCCCGGCCTGCGCCGCGCGCTGAGCTCGAACTAGGGTTTGGCACGGCGGGGCGTTTCCCCTCTTGCCCTTCCATATCCCCAACGCCTCTGGGCCATCCGGCAGCGCAGCCGGCTGGGCTGTGTTCAAGCGATATTCATCGTCAAAGTAGCGCTTGACCGCCGGCGTATACCGTCCGCCCATCAGCGCGTCGATTTTGGGGAAGCCGCGTCGTTCGAGCAAAGGGGCGATCTGCTTCCCGGCCCATCATGTCGCACATCTCGGCGGGGACGTCGTCGGGCACATTGTCGATTGGGCGCATGCCTGGGCTCCGTGGATGCCGGCCTGAGGCGAAGACGCTCGCGGCGCGCATAGCGGCCGAGCCGAGGAAGTTCACCGCGGATGTGATCGCATGCCCATTTCTGGGGGGGAATACTATGCGCAATTTGGGTCTGGCGGCTCTTGCCGTCGCGCTTGCCGGCTGCGCTTCATCTTCAGCCGATATCGCGGCCACTTACGTGTCGCCGGTCAGTTACCAGAGCTTCACGTGTCAGCAGCTTGGAATGGAAGCTCAAGCCACTCGGCGCGAGCGGCAGCTTTATCGGGCGCACAAGATAGCCAACGCACAAAGGATGTTGTCGCTACGACCGCCGCCGTCGTGATCTTCTGGCCTGCAGCTTTCCTTGTGGGTGGCGACAAGCAGACCGCGGCAGAGCTTGGGCAGATGAAAGGGCAGTTGGTCGCGATCGAGCAGGCCTCGATTGCCAAGAAGTGCAGCATCCAATTCCAGGGCAAGCCTGATGGCGCGACCGCGGCCACGGCCGAACCCGAGCCGCCACAGCAGGTCGCACAATCCAAGCCTCGCGCAAAGTCAAAGCCTCGAGGGCCACGCCACAGCCCGAACCGGCTAAGCAATAGGACTGCGAAGTTCTTCGAGCATGTCCTGACGTGCCGCCAAACCTTGCGGCAGGGCTGACAAAGAAATTTACGCGATAGCGGCCTAAGCAGCCCGCAAGCTGTTGCTGATGGTTGGGCCTTCAAAGATCTTGATCGCTCCGGCGCGGCGGATGTCGTGCTCGTACATGCAGCGCAAGAGCCACAACCGCTGCCACAGGTCGTCCGACGAGTTCAGCTTCGTCACTGAGAGACCGAGGCGCATAGCTTCGTCGGCATCAATGACTGAACCGTGAGACGGGTACTGTTGGCGCGACGCTAACGCTTGGACCACAGAATTTATCTCTCCGGGCTGCTTGCCCTTCATCATGCCGGTGCCGAGAAGGGTTTCTGCCAGCTTCATGGTCTGCGCGATGGCGTGCTGTGCAGCCTGCATAAAGACCGGGTCGACACCTTGCACTCCGATCAAAAAATGCGCCGGAACGATATTGTTTGGTCCGAGAGAAATGAACGGATCAGCTGGGCCAAGTTCCGAGGCGGGTCCCATGATGACATTTGATCCGACGAGCGCGAGCATCGTTCCGTTGCTCTTTGCTCGGCATGGAACGACCACCCTGAGATCTGGTGCGAGAGTGCGAAGCAACGATGCAATCTTCTCGGTGGGATCCGTGTAGCCGCCGGGGGTCTCAATGAGAAGATCCACCGGGCCGCCTTTGGCGTCACGCAACATCTCGGTGAAATAGACTTCGTCACCGAGGCTGATTTGCGCCCGTTGGTCGGCCATGGAGGCAAAGTAAACAAGCAAGGTCCGGCCCGTTACGGCCTGGATATCGCGTATCAGTAATTGCCGGAGATACCTGTCCTTCTCCGCGACCCAAAACAGCGGAGATTGCTTAGGCAAACTCGTCGACCGCGGAAATTGCTCCTCGGCCGCTGCTGGTACGGGCACGGGTGGTGCCGGCGGGTCTCCAGCCATGCTATTCCGTGGGTGTCGTCGCCGATCGCTGACGAATTGATTCCGCAAGATCTCGCAAATTGACCTGCGGGCTCTGCTCGGCATCGTAGGTATGCGGATCAATCCTCACGGGTGGAGAAACAAACCCCAAAAGGGTGCTGTAGTTTTGATCGGGACGCTCATCTACCGGGCCGTGCAGACGGCCGGTTGCCATAGACATGGTGGTCTCCCTCTGCGACTCAGAAAATGCCCTAATTCAAATCCGAACATCTCTGCAATTAACGTCGCGTTAATGAAGAAGTTCGGTGGCCATGCAAGGGAAGTAAAGGCACACAGGATGCCTGACTCGTCAACTTAATTTGACGCTTTACAAGCGAACGCGGCCCATACCGGCGCAGAATCAGGCCCTCATCGGCACCACGTTGCCTGCCTTGGCTGGCACGGGACCGGCGCAATAGGTCGCCCAATCGGCGATCATGCGCAGCCGCTTCTCGCGCATGTTGCCGCGGCGGTAAGTCGCCTCGACCTTGTCTGACACGTTGTGCGCAAGTGCCATCTCGGACATCTCGTTCGGGAAGCCGGTCTGCTCGGTGCACCAGTCCTTGAAGGTCGAACGAAAGCCGTGGACGGTCAAGTCCTCGCCGAAGCCCATGCCCTCCAACAGCTCGAGCATGGCCATGTTGGACAGCGGTCGCCGTCCTCATGGGCGAACAGACATTCGCCGCGATCTGGCAGGTGGCCCAGGATCTCGAGCGCGCGGTCCGACAGCGGGACGACGTGGTCACGCTTGCGGGCGCCCTTCTTGTTGCCCTTCAGGCGGGTGGCGGGGACCGTCCAGGTGGTCACCACCCGGTCAACCTCGGTCCACACCGCGCCGATCGTGTCGCTTCTGTGTATAATCAGGGTGTTTTCGGCTGGTGGCGAATCGAGGCGAATTAATGCGCTGGCGGAGACGTGATCCGTCAGCTCTCGGCGCGCGCCGACGCTTGTGCGCCGGTGGACGAGAGGAGCCCATGTCGCGCACCATGTCGCGCCGATTTGCCGGGAGCGCAGGGGAGGCATTGAGAATTCAAGGGAATTTTGCGCAACAGGCGCAACACGATTCGAGGGCCTAAATATTCCCTAAGTCATTGATTTTTCTGGCGATCCCGGCAGGACTCGAACCTGCAACCCGCGGAGTAGAAATCCGCTACTCTATCCAGTTGAGCTACGGGACCGTCTGGACGGCCCCGGGGGATGGGGCCCGGCGACGTCTTTAGCACGCCAAATATGAAAAATCCGCGCCCCCGCCAAGTCCGGATCGAACCGTTTTCCTCAAGTCAGCGACAAAGCAGAGCGATGGACTTTTCACGGTCCCGTTCTGCGCCAGCTGCGCTTAGACGTAGCACGCGCGTCCGGGACTCTGTCCACCGGCTGATTTTGTCCGGTGCTGCCATGGCTGAGGCGGCGCCAGGGGCGGCACTTCGGAGGCCCACTCGGGCTTGCTTGCCAATGGCGCATGCGACGTTTTGCTATTCTGGTTCCATCGCCTTGGGTCTGTCACCTTTCCGCGCATTTCATCGCGCACGCGGCGCTCGCCCGCGCTCCCGGGAGTCCATCATGATCGATTTGGTTCGCGCCGTCACAATCTGCGCAACGCTGGTGCTCGGCCTGGTATCGGCGCAGGCGGCCGACAAGGCCTTCAAGCGCGACGATCTCGCCGATGCCGCGATCAAGCTGGAGGCGCAGATCAAAACCGAGGCGGGGCCGGTTGCCAAGACCAACGCGACCCTGCGCACCGACGCGGATGCCGCCTTCCGGCGCAACGATGGCCGCAGCGGCCTTTCGATCCTCGGCCAGATCGCCGCCACCACGCCTGAGGATGCCGGCAACTGGCTGCGCCTTGCGCGCGTCATCTTCCAGATCGTGCCGAAGAGCTCGAGCGAGCAGACCTTTCTGCTCGAGCGCGCCTCGACTGCCGCCTACATCGCCTATCAGCGCGCCGGCAATGCGGGCGAGGAGGCTGATGCGCTCGCAGTCCTCGGCAAGTCGCTCGCCGAGCGGAAATTGTGGCGGCCGGCGCTGGATGCGCTGCGGCTGTCGCTCGACATGCGGGAGGTCGCCGACGTCCGCGGCCAATATGAGAAGCTGCGCGACGAGCATGGCTTCCGGCTGCTCGACTATACCGTCGATTCCGACTCGGCGAGCCCGCGCGCCTGCTTCCAGTTCTCCGAGGAATTGGCCAAGCGCACCGATTTCGCGCCGTTCCTGGCGCTCGCAGGCACCGACAAGCCGGCACTGTCGGCCGAGGGCAAGCAGCTCTGCGTCGACGGCCTGAAGCATGGCGAACGCTACAACATCAACTTACGCGCCGGCCTGCCTTCGACGGTGAAGGAGGGGCTGCCGAAATCGGCCGAGTTCAACATCTATGTGCGCGACCGCAAGCCGTTCGTGCGCTTCACCAGCCGGGCCTATGTGCTGCCGCGGACAGGTCAGCGGGGCATTCCCGTGGTCAGCGTCAATACGCCGGCGGTCAACATCAACGTGTTCCGGATCGGCGACCGCAACCTGATCAACACGGTCGTCGACAGCGACTTCCAGAAAACCCTGTCGCGCTACCAGCTCTCCGATCTCGGTGGCGAGCGCGGTGTAAAAGTCTGGTCCGGCGAACTTTCGACCGCGATGACGCTGAACCAGGACGTCACCACCGCATTCCCGGTCGACCAGGCACTCGGCGATCTCCAGCCCGGCGTGTACGTGATGACGGCAACGGCCAAGGGGCCGGGCAGCGACGACGATTACCAGCTCGCAACGCAATGGTTCATTGTCTCCGACCTCGGGATCACTGCGTACTCCGGCAACGACGGCATCCATGTGTTCGTCAACTCGCTGGCGTCGACTGAACCTGTGGCGAAGGCCGAGGTGCGCCTGGTCGCCCGCAACAACGAGATTTTGGCGACCCGCAAGAGCGACGAGGCCGGCCATGTACTGTTCGAGGCGGGCTTGGCGCGCGGCGAGGGCGGGCTATCACCTGCGCTGCTCACCGTCAGCGGCGAGAAGGCCGACTATGCCTTCCTCAGCCTGAAAACCAGCGCCTTCGATCTGTCCGATCGTGGCGTTGCGGGACGCGCGGTACCGCCCGGCGCCGACGCCTTCGTCTATGCCGAGCGCGGCGTCTACCGCTCCAACGAGACCGTGTACCTGACCGCGCTGTTGCGCGACGGGCAGGGCAATGCCGTCACCGGCGGACCGCTCACGCTGGTGATCGAGCGTCCCGACGGCGTCGAATTCCGCCGCGCCGTACTGTCCGACCAGGGCGCCGGCGGCCGCACGCTCTCCGTTCCGCTCAACTCCGCGGTCCCGACCGGGACCTGGCGGGTGCGCGCCTTCACCGATCCGAAGGGCTCATCAGTCGGCGAGACCACCTTCATGGTCGAGGATTACGTCCCAGATAGAATCGAGTTCGATCTCAGCGCCAGGGACAAGCTGATCAAGGCGAATGCCCCGGTTGAACTGAAGGTCGACGGCCATTTCCTCTATGGCGCGCCCGCCTCGGGCCTCCAGCTCGAAGGCGACATGCTCGTGGCGCCTGCCGCGGAGCGGCCCGGCTTTGCCGGCTACCAGTTCGGCGTTGCCGACGAGGAGACCACCAGCAACGAACGCACGCCGCTCGAAAACCTCCCGGAGGCCGACGCCAATGGCGTGGCGACCTTCCCGGTCACGCTGGACAAGCAGCCGGCCTCGAGCCGGCCGCAAGAGGCGCAGATCTTCGTCCGCATGGCGGAGACTGGCGGTCGCGCGGTCGAGCGCAAGCTCGTGCTGCCGGTCGCACCCGCCGCCGCGATGATCGGCGTCAAGCCGCTGTTCGGCGACCGGAACGTTGCCGAAGGCGACAAGGCCGAGTTCGACATCGTGTTCGTCTCGCCCGAGGGCAAGACGCTTCCCCGCGACGGCCTGCGCTACGAGCTCCTCAAGCTGGAGTCGCGCTACCAGTGGTATCGCCAGAACAATTACTGGGAGTACGAGCCGGTCAAGTCCACCTCGCGCGTCGCTGATGGCGATCTCACCATTGCCGCCGACAGGCCCTCGCGCATTTCACTGAATCCCCAGCCGGGCCGCTACCGGCTGGACGTGAAATCGAACGACGCGGATGGTCCGGTGACGTCGGTGCAGTTCGATGTCGGCTGGTATTCGGACGGCAGCGCCGACACGCCCGACCTTTTGGAGACCTCGATCGACAAGCCGCAATACGGCTCTGGCGACACCATGACGGTGTCGGTGAATGCGCGTAGCGCCGGCAAACTCATCATCAACGTGCTCGGCGATCGCCTGCTGACAACGCAGACCGTCGACGTCAAGGAGGGCACCGCGCAGCTCAAGATCCCCGTCGGCAACGACTGGGGCACCGGCGCCTATGTGGTGGCGACCCTGCGCCGACCGCTCGATGCGGCTGCCCGGCGCATGCCGGGGCGGGCGATCGGGCTGAAATGGTTCGGCATCGACAAGCAGACGCGCACGCTCGCGGTGAAGCTGACGCCGCCGGCGCTGATCCGGCCGAACTCGATGCTGAAGATCCCGGTGAAGCTCGACGGGCTCAATCCGGGCGAGGACGCCAAGATCGTCATCGCGGCGGTCGACGTCGGCATTCTCAACCTCACCAACTACAAGCCCCCGGCGCCCGATGATTATTATCTCGGCCAGCGGAGCCTGACTGCCGAGATCCGCGATCTCTACGGCCAGCTCATCGACGGCATGCAGGGCACGCGCGGCCAGATCAAGTCCGGCGGCGACGCCGGTGGTGCCGAGCTCCAGGGCTCGCCGCCCACACAAAAGCCGCTCGCGCTCTATTCTGGCATCGTCACAGTGGCCGCCGACGGCACCGCGGAAGTGAGCTTCGACATTCCAGAGTTCGCCGGCACCGCGCGCGTCATGGCGGTGGCGTGGACCGCCACGAAGCTTGGCCGCGCCACGACCGACGTCGTGATCCGCGACCCCGTGGTGCTCACGGCGACTCTGCCGCGCTTCCTGCTCAATGGCGACCACGGCACGGTCAACCTCGAGATTGACAATGTCGACGGCCAGGCCGGCGACTACACGATTTCCGTGAAGACAGGCGGCCCGGTGAAGATGACCGGCAGTCCCGCGACCACGGTCAAGCTCGCCGCCAAGCAGCGCAACTCGTTCTCGCTTGCGCTCGATGCGACTGCGGCGGGGCAGGCGACGCTCGACGTCGATATGAAGGGGCCGAACGGGCTGGTGCTCGCGCGGCACTATGCGCTCGATGTCAAGGCGGCGACGCAAGTGCTGGCGCGCCGCTCGATCCGGACGCTTGCGAAGGGCGAGAGCCTGACGCTGACGTCAGACATGTTCTCCGACCTCGTGCCGGGCACCGGCAGCGTCTCCGTCTCGGCGAGCCTGTCGACCGCGCTCGACGCCGCGACGATCCTCAAGGCGCTCGATCGCTATCCCTATGGCTGCTCGGAGCAGATCACGAGCCGCGCCATGCCGTTGCTCTACGTCAACGAGCTCGCGGCCGGCGCGCACCTTGCCATGGACACCGAGGTCGACCAGCGCATCCGCGACGCGATCGAGCGGCTCCTGGCGCGCCAGGGCTCGAATGGATCGTTCGGCTTGTGGTCAGCGGGCGGCGACGACGCCTGGCTCGACGCCTACGTAACGGACTTCCTCACCCGCGCCCGTGAAAAAGGCTTTGTGGTGCCCGACGTGCTGTTCAAGAACGCGCTCGATCGCATCCGCAACTCCGTCGTCAATGCCAACGAGCCGGAAAAGGACGGCGGCCGCGATCTCGCCTACGGCCTCTACGTGCTCGCGCGTAACGGTACGGCTCCGATCGGCGACCTCCGCTATCTCGCCGACACCAAGCTGAACAATCTGGCGACGCCGATCGCCAAATCGCAGCTTGCGGCGGCGCTCGCGCTCGTCGGCGACCGCAACCGCGCCGAGCGGGTCTACGGCGCAGCACTCGATAGCCTCGCGCCCAAGCCCGCGCTGGAGTTCGGCCGCAGCGACTACGGCTCGCAGCTCCGCGATGCCGCAGCCCTCGTCTCGCTCGCCAGCGAAGGCAACGCGCCGAAGGCGACGCTGACGCAGGCCGTATCCCGTGTCGAGACTGCGCGCGGACTGACGTCCTACACGTCGACGCAGGAGAATGCGTGGCTGGTGCTGGCCGCGCGGGCGCTGGCGAAAGAGAATATGTCGCTCGATGTCGACGGCCAGCCGGTCAAGACCGCGCTGTACCGCAGCTACAAGGCGGCGACGCTGGACGGCAAGCCGCTGAAGATCACCAACACCGGTGACGCTCCGATACAGGCCGTGGTCTCGGTCTCGGGCTCGCCGGTGACGCCGGAGCCTGCGGCTTCAAACGGCTTCAAGATCGAGCGCAACTACTTCACGCTCGACGGCAAGCCCGCCGACATCGGCAAGGTCAGGCAGAACGACCGCTTTGCGGTGGTGCTGAAGATCACCGAAGCGAAACCGGAATACGGGCACATCATGGTGTCGGACTATCTGCCAGCGGGTCTCGAGATCGACAATCCAAAGCTGGTCTCGTCGGGCGACAGCGGCACGCTCGACTGGATCGAGGACGGCCAGGAGCCCGAGGATACCGAATTCCGCGACGATCGCTTCACCGCAGCAGTCGATCGGGCCTCGGACTCCAAGTCGGTCTTCACCGTCGCCTATGTCGTGCGCGCGGTCTCGCCCGGTAAATACGTGCTGCCGCAGGCCTATGTCGAGGACATGTACAATCCCTCGCGCTATGGCCGCACGGGCACGGGCTCCGTCGAGGTGCGGACGGCGAAGTGATGAGCGAAGCGGCAGGTTCCTCTCGTCATTCCGGGGCGGTGCGAAGTACCGAGCCCCAATGCGCAATTGCGCATTGTGGAATCTCGAGATTCCGGGCCTGGTCCTTCGGACCATCCCGGAATGACGGCAGCGAAGGCGGGCGCGGAATCGCGCGTGTCCTCTCGGCTGCCGCCCTCACGTTCATCCTCGCCACCTGCGCCTTCGTAGCCTGGGTCATCTCCCTCGGCCCTCTGCCACTCGACGAGGCGCGCCAGGTCTCGACCACCATCGTCGATCGCAACGGCAAGCTGCTGCGTGCCTATGCGATGGCCGACGGGCGCTGGCGGTTGCCGGTCGAGACCAAAGCGAACGTCGATCCGGCTTATGTGAAGCTGCTGCTCGCCTATGAAGACCAGCGCTTCTACGCTCATGACGGCGTCGATCCGCTCGCGCTCGGGCGCGCCGCGATCCAGCTCGCGACGCGCGGCCACATCGTCTCAGGCGGCTCGACCATCACGATGCAGCTCGCGCGGCTGATGGAGCCGCGGCGGCAGCGTTCGCTCTATGCAAAAGTGCGGCAGATCGTGCGCGCGATCGAGCTGGAGCGTAGCCTGAGCAAGGACCAGATCCTCGATCTCTATCTCGCATTGGCGCCCTATGGCGGCAATCTCGAGGGCATTCGCGCCGCGTCCATCGCCTATCTCGGCAAGGAGCCCAAGCGGCTGTCGCTCGCTGAAGCCGCGCTTCTGGTCGCATTGCCGCAATCGCCGGAAACGCGTCGGCTCGACCGCTATCCCGAGGCGGCGCGCATCGCGCGCGACCGCGTCCTCGACCGCATGGTCGAGGAGCACCAGATCAGCGCCGATGATGCGAAGCAGGCGAAGGCCGTGCCCGTGCCGATGCTGCGCAAGCCGATGCCGATCCTGGCGCCGCATGCCTCCGATACCGCGCTTGCAACCGTCAAGGATACGCCCGTCATCAGGCTGACGTTGGATGCCAACCTCCAGAAGGTGCTGGAGCCGCTCGCACGCGATCGCGCCATCGCGCTCGGGCCGAACATCTCGGTTGGCATCATCGTCGTCGACAACGAGAGCGGCGACGTGCTGGCGCGCGTCGGCTCCGCCGATTATTTCGACGAGAGCCGGGCCGGGCAGGTCGACATGACCCGCGCGCTGCGTTCACCGGGCTCGACCCTGAAGCCGTTCATCTATGGCCTCGCTTTCGAGGACGGCTTCGTCCACCCCGACAGCCTCATCGACGATCGCCCGGTCCGCTTCGGCTCCTACGCGCCCGAAAATTTCGACATGACGTTCCAGGGCACGGTGCCGGTGAAGAAGGCGCTGCAGCTGTCGCTGAACGTGCCGGCAATCGTGCTGCTGGACCGTGTCGGCCCCAACCGCCTGACCTCGCGGTTGCGGCAAGCCGGCGGCAATCTGGTGCTCCCCAAGGACGAGGCGCCGGGTCTCGCCATGGGGCTCGGCGGAGTCGGCGTCACGCTACAGGATCTTGCGCAACTCTATGCAGGTCTCGCCAGGCTCGGAACCACGCGCCCCTTGCGCGAGGTCATGACCGACAGGGACGCGCGCGAGCCGCTGCGGCTGCTCGACCAGGTCGCGGCCTGGCAGGTCGGCAACGTGCTCCTCGGTACGCCGCCCCCCGAAAACGCCGCCCACAACCGCATCGCCTTCAAGACCGGCACCTCCTACGGCTATCGCGACGCCTGGTCGGTCGGCTTCGATGGCCGCATGACCATCGCCGTCTGGGTCGGCCGTCCCGACGGCGCGCCGGTTCCCGGACTGATCGGCCGTGCGGCGGCTGCGCCGATCCTGTTTGATGCCTTCGCCCGAAGCGGAAAGTTGCCGGTTCCGCTGCCCAAGCCGCCCAAGGGAACCCTGATCGCCAATAACGCCCAGCTGCCGTTACCCCTGAGGCGGTTCCGCCCCGTCGGGGAGCTCGTCCGCACCAGCGGCGAGCAGGCGCCCCACATCCAGTTTCCCCTCAACGGCTCCCGGATCGACGTCGACCGCTCGGCCGGCGCCGATGCAGCCGCCATGCCTGTGAAGGTCGCTGGCGGCGTTCTGCCCATGACGATTCTGGTCAATGGAACCGCTCTCGGCGAGATCGACGGACGGCGCCAGCGCCTAATTGATCCGCCCGGGCCGGGCTTTGCCAGGCTCACCGTGATCGACGCCATGGGCGCCGCCGACACAGTTGTCATTCGAATTCAATGATCCCCGGCTTAAGCGGTTGTAACGGGTAGTGGTTTCAGCGTATGCGGAACCAATGGCCGACACCCGTACCCGTCCCCGTTTTGGGGAGCCCCGCGAGCAGAAAACCCCCGTAAATCCGGGCAACCGTTTCGTGCGGGTGATCGATGCCGCAACCGGCAGTCATCCCCGCGCAATCGGCTTCCTGGTGATCTGTGCGCTGCTTCTGCTCTTGCCCGGCTTCTTCACAATTCCGCCCGTCGATCGGGACGAGGCGCGTTTTGCGCAGGCGACCAAGCAGATGGTCGAGAGCGGCGATTATGTCGACATCCGCTTCCAGGACGACGTCCGCTACAAGAAGCCGGTCGGCATCTACTGGCTGCAATCGGCCGCCGTTCACACCGCTTCCGCGCTCGGGCTGCCGCGCGCGGACCTGCGCATCTGGGTCTACCGGTTGCCGTCGCTGGTCGGCGCGATCGGTGCGGTGCTGATGACCTATTGGACCGCGCTCGGCTTCGTCACACGACGGGCCGCCGTGCTTGCGGCTCTGATGATGTGCGCATCGGTCCTGCTCGGCGTCGAGGCGCGGCTCGCCAAGACCGACGCGGTGCTGCTCTTCACCGTGGTTGCGGCGATGGGAGCGATGGCGCGGGTCTATCTCGCCTGGCAGCGCGGCGAGGACGAGGCGCATCCGCCGTGGAGCTACCCCGCAATCTTCTGGACCGCGATCGCCGTCGGCATCCTGATCAAGGGGCCACTGATCCTGATGTTCGCAGCGCTCACCATCATCGTGCTGGCGATCCAGGACCGTGACGCATCGTGGCTCTGGCGGCTGCGCCCGCTCTGGGGCCTGATGTGGGTGCTGGTGCTGGTGCTGCCCTGGTTCATCGCCATCTTCTGGCGTGCGGGCGATGCCTTCTTCGCCGATTCCGTCGGCGGCGACATGCTGAGCAAGCTCGGCGCCCAGGAATCCCATGGCGCGCCGCCCGGACTCTATCTGGTGCTGTTCTGGATCACCTTCTGGCCGGGCGCGCCGCTTGCGGCGATGGCGGCGCCGGCGGTGTGGCGGGCACGGCGGGAGCCCGGCGCGCAATATCTGCTGGCGTGGCTGATCCCGTCCTGGATCGTGTTCGAGGCGGTGCTGACCAAGCTGCCGCACTACGTGCTGCCACTGTACCCGGCGATCGCGATTCTCACGGCCGGTGCCATTGAGCGTCGCGTACTGTCGCGCTCCTGGCTGATGCGCGGCTCGGCCTGGTGGTTCGCAATTCCCGCGCTCGGCTCGATCATGGCGGTCGTCGGCGCGGTCATGCTCACGCGCCAGCCGGCTTTCGCCGCATGGCCGTTCATCGCGGCGGCGCTGATCTTCGGCCTTTTCGCCTGGTGGCTCTACGACAACAACCGCGCCGAACGCTCGCTGCTCAATGCGCTGGTTGCGGCGCTGATGCTGGCCGTCGTGGTCTACGGCCTGGTCCTGCCGTCACTCACTCCGCTGTTTCCGAGCGTCGAGATCGCGCGCGAATTGCGCAACGTGCGTTGCGTCGGCCCGAAGGCGGCTTCCGCCGGCTATCACGAGCCGAGCCTGGTCTTCCTGACGGGCACGTCGACGCTGCTGACCGACGGATCGGGTGCTGCCGACTTCCTCAGCCAAGGAAGCTGCCGCTTTGCGTTCATCGAGCAGCGTTCCGAGCGCAGCTTCGTCCAGCGTGCCGAGGCGATCGGGCTCCGTTACCGCGTCGGCTCGCGCATCGACGGCTACAACTTCTCGCAAGGGCGCGCGATCTCGATTGCGATCTTCCGCTCGGAGGGGTCTGAGTAGGATGTCAACCGACGTCGCACATCGCTCCGGCTATGGCGCGCAGTTGCTGCTGCTGTCCGGCCGCGCGCTGACGCAGCTCGTACGCGCGCCCTCGCATTCCCGGCGCGCAGAGGCGGCGCGCCGGCTGGCGCGGCATTCACTGTGGCTGAGTGTTGCCGGCGCGGCCGTGATCATCGCGCTGATGCTCGCGTTCGACACGTCCGAGATCCAGATGATGCCCGCGCGCGGCACGCCCGGCCTGTGGCCGATCAAAATCCTCACCGATTTCGGCAAGGACGAGTACGTGCTGACGGCGCTCGCCGCCGCGCTCGTGACCGTGGGACTGATTGCGGCAGGCGGACACGGCACCTCGCGGGTGCTGCTGCTCGGCTTCGGCACGCGGTTGCAGTACATCTTCTTTTCCGTGCTGTTTTCGGTGCTGGTCGGCGAGATCCTGAAATTCGTCATCGGGCGGGGGCGGCCCTTCGTCGGCGGCAAGGCCAATCCCTTCAACTTCGTTCCGTTCAGCGGGACCGAAGCCCATTACAGCCTGCCGTCCGGGCATGCGGTGACGGCGTTCGCGCTGGCCTTTGCGGTGAGCGCACTCTGGCCGCGGCTGCGTGTGCTCATCTTTACCTACGCCATCGTGATTGCACTGACGCGGCTGGTGCTGCTCGCCCATCACCCGAGTGACGTGGTGGCCGGCGCCCTGGTCGGTATCGTCGGCGCCATGGCCATCCGCTACTGGTTCGCGGCGCGCCGGCTCGGCTTCGCTATCCGGAGCGACGGGGCGATCGTGGCGCTTCCGGGGCCGGTGTTCGTCCGCCTCAAAAGGGTTGCCCGCGGGGCATCCGCCCCATAAAAGCGGCTGCCTGCCGACCGGACCGGTTCCCGCTGCGGGCCAATTCCAACCACGAGCATCGATTTGTCGTTCCAGCCCTCGGTTTCCATCGTCGTCCCGGTGCGCAATGAGGCGGACAATATCGCGCCCCTGATCGAAGAGATTGGCGCTGCGCTCGATGGCCGCTGGGCCTATGAGATCGTCTACGTCAATGACGGCTCGACCGACGCGACCGGCGAGAGGCTGTCCGCCATCATGAGGCAGCGGGGCAATCTGCGTCAGCTCCGCCATGCCAGATCGACCGGGCAGTCGGCGGCGGTGCGCAGCGGCGTGCGGGCGGCGCGCGGCGCGATCGTGGCAACCCTCGACGGCGACGGCCAGAACAATCCGGCCTTCCTGCCGGACCTGATCGCGGCAGTCGAGAAGAGCGAGCGCGTCGGGCTCGCCGCCGGCCAGCGGGTCGGGCGCAAGGATACCGGCTTCAAGAAGCTGCAGTCGCGTATCGCCAACGGCGTGCGCGGCACGATCCTGAAGGACGGCACGCGCGACACCGGGTGTGGTCTGAAAGCCTTCCGCCGCGAGGTGTTTCTGATGCTACCCTATTTCGACGGGCTGCATCGCTTCCTGCCGGCGCTGGTGCGCCGGGAGGGTTTCGAGATCGCCTATGTCGACGTGATCGACCGGCCGCGCCGCGCCGGCGTGTCAAATTACGGTTTCTTCGACAGGCTATGGATCGGGATCATGGATCTCGCCGGCGTGTGGTGGCTGATCCGACGCAAGAAGCCGACACCAGATGTGACTGAGGTGAAGGCATGATCATCCAATACGGCCAGGCGCTGAGCAACTATCTCTATGACGTCTTCGTCGCCAAGTTCGACTTCTGGCTCGCGTTCGGTCTGGTCGCGCAGCTGTTCTTCACGGCGCGCTTTCTCGTGCAATGGATCGCGAGCGAGCGTGCCGGAAACAGCGTGGTGCCGATGGCCTTCTGGTTCTGCTCCATGGGCGGCGGGCTGATGACGCTGGTCTATGGCATCGTGAAGCGCGAGCCGGTCATCATCCTCGGACAGGCGCTCGCGACCATCATTTACATTCGCAACATCATGCTGATCTGGAAGAACCGTGGTCGCGCCTCGAAGACGCTGGATCGCTGATCCTTATCCGCATGTAAGATGACATCGGTCGGACGGAGACCGAGACATCCGTCAGGTCGGCATGAACAAGCTAGCGGTCGTCCTCTTCTCGTCAGTCCTGCTGGTCGGTTTGCTGCTGCTTGCGCTCGGCCTCTTCAAGGTCGGCGGCACGGTCGCATTTCTCGCGCGAGCCGAGCGGACGGAGGCCCGTTTCGTGGGGGCCGTCGCGCGGAGCGCCGGAAATCATGGCGGAACGTTTCTCTATCCAAGATTCCGATTCCTGACGGTCGACGGCCGATCGATCACCTTCACGTCCTCGTCAGGCTCGACCGATCAGCCCTATTCCGATGGCGAGCGCGTGGAGATTGTCTATGATCCTCGGCGGCCCGAGGATGCGCGCCTACCGTCGTTCCTGACGTTGTGGATAGCCCCAGTCCTGCTTTGCTGTGGTGGCTTTCTGCTCACTGGCGGGGCCATATTTTTTCGACGCCAGTTCAAAATGACGCGGTAGGCGCGGCGCCCCAAGCTTTGCGACTTCTATTCAGCGCGGCAAGACCGACGCCGCGTCGGACGCGGGCAGGGTGGCCGTCTCGGCCTCGTTTCCGCGGTAGGGCTCGCCCGCCGCATCTAGCACGGGATAGGCCACCGAGCAGATGTGCGAGTGGATGCGGCGCAAGTCGCGCAGCACGTCCAGATGCAGCGAGGTGGTCTCGATGGTCTCGGGGCGCCCTTCGCGCAGGCGATCGAGATGCCGCTCGACGGCGGCGAGCTCGGTGTTGCGCAGCGCAGCCTTTTCCGCCAGCAGCTTGCGCGCCTCGTTGGCGTCGCCCGACATGAACACACCAAAGGCGATGCGCAGCGAGTCCATCGTCCGCTTGTGGAAGGCTGCCAGCTCCTCGGCGCCCTCGGCCGAGAACTGGAAGCGGCGCTTGATCTTCTTGGTGGCGAGTTCGCTCAAATTCTTGTCGATGATGTCGCCGATATGCTCGAGATTGATGGCGAAGGAGATGATCTCCATCGCGCGCCGGCCCTCGCCCTCGTCCAGGCTGCCACGCGTCAGTTTCGTCACGTAGAGCTTGATGGACTCGTCGAGGCTGTCGACGATGTTGTCCGTTCTCGAGACCTGGTCGACCAACGCACGGTCGCCCGTCATCATCGCCGCCATCACCTTGCGCAGCATGACCTCGACGAGATCGCCCATGCGCAGCGTTTCGCGGGCAGCGTCCGCCAGCGCCAGAGAGGGTGTCTCGAGCGCAGTCTCGTCGAGATAACGCGGGCGGGCAGGATCTTCCTGGCGTACGCGATCGGGAAACAGCCAAGTCAGCAGGCGCGACAGGGCATCGAGTTGCCCGATGAAGATCACAGCAGTTGCAACATTGAAGGCGACATGGAAGGCGGCCGTCATCTTGGCGAGGTCGGGCTGCCAGAAGTGCAGTTGGTCGGCGATCGCATGAAGGAACGGCAGCAGCAGCGCGATCCCGGCCACGCGATTGATCAGGTTGCCGACCGGCAGACGATAGCTGGCCGGATCGTCACGCCGCGCCCCCTCGAACACGGGATTGGTCGCGCTGCCGAGATTGGCGCCGAGAACGAGCGCCAGCGCGGCATAGGGCGAGATGAATTGGGAATAGGCCAGCGACATGATCAGAAGCACGCTGGCGACGCTCGAATGCACCGCCCAGGTGGTGACGGCGGCGATGACGATGCAGAGCACGGGATCGCCGGTGATGGCCGACATCACGACGCGGACGCCAGGCGCATTCTCGGCCGGCGCCAGCGTATCCAGGAGGATATGCAGCGACAGCAACATCAGGCCGAGGCCGATCGAGACGCGGCCGATGTCCTTGATCCGCGAGCGTGGCCCTGCGCGGAAGGCTACGAGCCCGAGCACGAACAGAACCGGAGCTATGGCCGCGATGTTGAAGGACAGCACCTGCACGATCAGCGTGGTGCCGACATTGGCACCGAGCATGATGGCCAGCGCGGCAACCAGGCTTACGAGGCCTTCCGCCGCGAACGAACTCGTGATCAGGGCGGTCGCCGTGCTGCTCTGAAGCAGCGCGGTCAGTCCGAGCCCGGCCGCAAATGCGCTGAAGCGGTTGCTCAGCGCTCGCCCGAGCAGCCGCCGCAGGTCGGGACCGAAAGCGCGCAAGATGCCGCTGTGGACCATATGCAGGCCCCACAGCAGCAGCGCCACGCCGCCCATCAGGTCGAGCAGAACCATGCTTCCCATGCTCCGCGTCCTTCGGAATTGAGAAGGGTCAGGCTATTCCCAAACGACCGCGGATCAACGATTTTGTTGCAACGTGCCGGCATCAACCTTTGTTGCGGCGCGTTTGTTGAGCGGGATGCCCAATCTCGAAGCTCAAATTGCCGCGTTGAAGGCAGCAAAGCCGCGATCGAGATCGGCCTTGAGGTCCTCGACGCTCTCGAGCCCGATGTGCAGACGCAGCGTCGGACCGCCCGGAGCCCACTTCGTTGCCGTGCGATAACTGTCGCAGTCGAAGGGAATGGCAAGGCTCTCGAAGCCGCCCCAGGAATAGCCCATGCCGAACAGCTTGAGGCTATCGAGCATGGCATCGACGGCCTTCTGCGGCGCGGGCTTCAGCACGAGGCTGAACAGGCCGGACGCGCCGGTGAAGTCGCGCTTCCAGATCGCGTGGCCAGGATCGGTCTCGAGCGCGGGATGGAGCACGCGCGCGACCTCTGGCCGCGTGGCGAGCCAGCGCGCCATCTCCAGCCCCGAGCGATAATGCTGCGCCAGCCGCACCGACAGCGTGCGCAGGCCGCGCAGCGCGAGGAAGACGTCGTCGGGACCTGCGCAGACACCAAGCAGGCGGATGGCCTCAGTCACGAGCGGCCAGGCCCTGGCATTGGCGGAGATGGTGCCGAACATGACGTCGGAATGGCCGCCGATATATTTGGTCGCAGCCTGCATGCTGATGTCGACACCCTGGTCGAGCGAGCGATGGTAGAGCGGCGTCGCCCAGGTGTTGTCGTCGATGACGAGCGCGTCACGGGCATGTGCGACCTCAGCGATCGCGCGAATGTCGGGCATCTCGAAGGACTGCGAGCCCGGCGCTTCCACCAGCACCGCGCGCGTGTTGGGCCTGAACAGCGTCTCGATCTGCGCGCCGATCAATGGATCGAAATAGGTGGTCTCGATGCCGTAGCGCGCGAGCAGGCCGTTGCAGAAATTGCGGGAGGGCCGATAGACGTTGTCGCAGACGAGCAGATGATCGCCCGCCTTCAGCACCGCGAGCAGGGTGGTGGTGATCGCAGCCAGGCCCGACGGCGCGATGCCGACGCCGGCGCAGTTCGGTCCCTCCAGCGCCATCAGCGTCTCCTGGAGCGCCTTGGTGGTGGGAGTGCCGTGGCGGCCATACTGGAACTCGCCGCGATGGGCGTGCAGGTCCTCGGCGGTCGGATAGAGCACGGTCGAGCCGTGCACGACCGGCGGATTGACAAAACCCTTCTGCGCCTGGGTGTCGCGGCCGGAGGTCACCAGCCGGGTGTCGGGATGTTGCGAGAAGGGCTTCGCGCCCGCAGAAGAATCCATGCGTTTGCCTTCAAAACTGGGATCGTCGGCGCGGAAAGTCCCCGCCCGGGACGGCGGTTAACCGCAACTGGTAATAACAGATCACAGAAGAGTCCCGTCAACCCCTTGACCCGGCTCGCCAGTCGTTCTGTGATGCGCACGTGCTATTCTGTCGCCGCATGTTGAGGGGCTTGCCGCGACCTTCGATCCACCGCCTGGGGACCATGCCTGAGAGCCTGGCGTCCAATGGTTTCGGCGGGGGATCAATGGGGTTGGCCCACAGCTTGCACGATGTTCAGCGAAAGATGTTCAGCAAAAGACGTTCAGCGAAAGATGTTCAACGAACGTTCCCATACGCCCTTAGAGACGACCGCACGTCGCCCCAAACGACGCCCTTGAAAGGCATCAGCCCATGAAACGCGTAACTCTGGTTCTCACCCTTGCTCTGGCCGCAGGCCTGTCCGCCCCGGCCGCCCATGCGCAAACGCTCAAGACCATCAAGGACAGGGGCATGCTGTCCTGCGGCGTCAGCCAGGGCCTGCCGGGCTTCTCGTCGCCGGACGACAAGGGCAACTGGACCGGGCTCGACGTCGACCTCTGCCGCGCGGTCGCGGCCGCCATCTTCAACGATCCGACGAAAGTCAAATACGTGCCGACGTCCGCCAAGGACCGTTTCACCGCGCTGCAATCCGGCGAGATCGACCTGCTCTCGCGCAACACCACCTGGACGATCTCGCGCGATACCTCGCTCGGCGCCAATTTCGCCGGCGTGAACTACTATGACGGCCAGGGCTTCATGGTGAAGAAGTCACTCAAGGTGAATTCGGCGCTGGAACTCAACAGTGCCTCGGTCTGCGTCCAGACCGGCACCACCACCGAGCAAAATCTCGCCGACTACTTCAAGGCCAACAACATGAAGTACGAGGTGATCGCGTTCGCCACCAACGACGAGACGGTCAAGGCCTACGAATCCGGGCGCTGCGACGTCTTTACCACGGACCAGTCGGGCCTCTACGCCAACCGCCTGAAGCTTGCCAATCCCAACGACCACATGGTGCTCCCGGAAATCATCTCCAAGGAGCCGCTCGGCCCGATGGTGCGCCACGGCGATGATCAGTGGTTCGACATCGTGAAATGGACCCAGTTCGCGATGGTCACGGCCGAAGAGCTCGGCATCACCTCCAAGAACGTCGACGAGAAGGCGAAGTCGGACAATCCGGAATTGAAGCGCGTCCTCGGCACCGACGGCAATTTCGGCGAACAGCTCGGCCTGACCAAGGATTGGGTGGTCCGGATCGTGAAGCTGGTCGGCAATTACGGCGAGGTGTTCGACCGCAACGTCGGCTCCGGCTCACCGCTCGGCATCGCCCGCGGCCTCAACAGTCTCTGGAACAAGGGCGGCCTCCAATACGCTCCGCCGATCCGCTGATTGTCAAGCCCACGGCTTGCGGCGATGAGCACCGAGGCCCGAAAACCACCGCCGCAGATCGCGCTGAAGCTAAGGCGCGCTCTCGGTGGTAAGGCTGGCTGGAATGGCGTCGCCGTCCAGCTCGCCTTCGCCGCGATCCTGGGCTGGATGGCCTATGAGATCATCTCCAACGCCCGCGCCAATCTGGAAAACCAGCACATTGCTGCGGGTTTCGGATTCCTGAGGAACAATGCGGGCTTCGACGTCAATCAGACCCTGATCCCCTACACCGGCTCGGACACGTTCCTGCGTGTGTTCGTGGTCGGACTCCTGAACACGCTGGTCGTCTCGGTGGTGGGCATTGTCTTCGCCACAGTGATCGGCTTCATCGTCGCGCTGTGCCGGCTCTCGCCCAACTGGCTGCTGTCGCGTGTCGGCGAGATCTATGTGGAGATCATTCGCAACCTGCCGCTCCTGTTCCAGCTTCTGTTCTGGTACCTTGCGGTGCTCGCGGCATTGCCCAACCCACGGCAGAGCATCTCGCTGCTGGGCATCGCCTTCATCAGCAACCGCGGACTGGTCATTCCACGTCCGATCGGCGAGAGCGGATTGGAGGCGTTCCTGGTGGTGCTGGCACTCGGTATCGTCGCTTCGCTGGCGCTGCGCATCTATGCGCGGCGGGAGCTGTATCAGCGCGGCCACATGATCCGCATCTGGCCTTACGTGCTGGGCCTTCTGTTCGGGCTGCCGCTCGTCACGATACTGATATTCGGTCTGCCGTTCACCTTCGAGCTGCCGCAGCTCAAGGGCTTCAATTTCGCCGGCGGCTCGCGGATCATCCCGGAATTCGTGGCCCTGTCGGTGGCGCTGTCGACTTATACAGCCGCCTTCATCGCCGAGATCGTGCGCGCCGGCATCCTGTCCGTGCACAAGGGGCAGATGGAGGCGGGATCATCGCTGGGCTTAAGCCGCGGCAGCACGCTGCGGCTGATCGTGGTGCCGCAGGCCATGCGCGTCATCGTGCCACCGCTGACCAACCAGTATCTCAACCTCACCAAGAACTCCTCGCTGGCCGTCGGCATCGGCTATCCTGATCTGGTCTCCGTGTTCGCCGGTACCTCGCTGAGCCAGACCGGGCAGGCCATCGAGATCATCGCCATGACCATGGCGGTCTACCTCCTGATCTCGCTCTTCACCAGCGCGGTCATGAGCGTCTATGGGTGGCGCATCAACCGGAGCCTGGGAGCATGACGGACATCACCGCGTCATCCTTCGTTCGCCACGACCTGGTTGCCGAGCGGCCTGCGCCGGTGAAGACCACCGGCTTCGTCGGCCTTGTGCGCACGCGCCTGCTGAGCTCGCCGACCAACATTCTCCTGACGATCCTCGGCGCGTTGCTGCTCTGGTACACCGTCATTCCCGCGTTCAAATTCCTGCTCATCGACGCCGTCTGGACCGGCAAGGACCGTACGGCGTGCCTGCCGGAAAATGCCGGATATTCGGTCGGTGCCTGCTGGCCCTATATCCAGGCGAAGCTTCCGCAGCTCATCTACGGCTTCTATCCCGAGGCGGAACGCTGGCGGGTCAATGTGACCTTCATCCTGGCGGCACTCCTCTTGCTGCCGCTGCTGATACCGCGCCTGCCGGCGAAGGGGCTCAATGCCGGTCTGTTCTTCTTCGCCCTTCCGGTGGTCGCATTCTTTCTAATGCACGGCGGCGGTATCACCGGCTTCGGCCTGAGCTGGACCGCCGACCTGCTGCAACTGTTCGACGACAGTGTCATCGGCGCGGGACAGGTGCTGGTCGGCCTCGGCAAGAGTTCGGCCATCGGGCCGCTGCTCTGGGTCGTCGGAAACTTCATCGTGCTGGTCGGCACCGCGATTCAATGGCTGATCTTCCCGCTGACCTGGCTGCGGGATCAGATCCACGCGAGTGGCCAGTCGGTCTGGATCGATTTCGCGATCACGACGGTCGTCGTCTCGTTGATCCTGTTCTTCCTCGGCGGCGGAATGCGCACCGGCTGGCGCGCGCTCGCATCGAGCATCGCGACCTTCTTCGGCATCGCGATCGTGATCAAGCTGATGGGCCTCGACCACGGCGGCCTGCCGATCGTCGATACGCGTCTGTGGGGCGGGCTCCTGGTGACGCTGGTGGTTGCCGTGACCGGCATCGTCACCTCCATGCCGATCGGCGTCGCGCTGGCACTCGGGCGCCGCTCGACGATCCCGCTGATCCGGATCTTCTCGATCGCCTATATCGAGTTCTGGCGCGGCGTGCCGCTGATCACTGTGCTGTTCTTTGCCACCTACATGCTGCCCTTGTTCCTGCCGGGTAACTTCACGGTCGACGGCCTGGTGCGCGCCCTGATCGGCATTGCGCTGTTTACCGGCGCCTATCAGGCCGAAAATATCCGAGGTGGGCTCGCTGCGGTTCCGCGCGGGCAGGGCGAGGCGGCTTCCGCATTGGGGCTGTCCTGGTGGAAGACCACCTCGCTGATCGTGCTCCCGCAGGCCCTGCGCCACGTCATCCCGAGCCTCGTCAACAGCTTCATATCGCTGTTCAAGGACACCTCACTGGTCTCGATCGTGGCGCTGTTCGACCTGCTCGGCTCGCTCAGGGCATCCTTCTCCGACCCGGTCTGGTCGACGCCGTCGACAGCGTTCACCGGCTTTGCCTTCGCCGGGGTCCTCTACTTCCTCTTCTGCTTTGGAATGTCGCGTTACTCGCTCTTCGTCGAGAACCGGCTCAACGCCCATCGCCGCAACTGAACGGAGTCATCATGTCCGCCAGCCCGATCGTCAAGATTTCCGGCCTCAACAAGTGGTACGGCGACTTTCACGTCCTGCGCGACGTCGATCTCGAAGTCGAGAAGGGCGAGCGCATCGTGATCTGCGGGCCGTCGGGCTCGGGCAAGTCGACGCTGATCCGCTGCATCAATGCGCTGGAGGAGTTTCAGGAAGGCGAGATCGTCGTCGACGGCATCGAGCTCGGACCGAACCTCAAGCACGTCGACGCGGTGCGGCGCGAGGTCGGCATGGTGTTCCAGAGCTTTAATCTGTTCCCGCACCTCACGGTCCTCGACAATTGCACGCTGGCGCCGATCTGGGTGCGCAACATCCCGAAGAAGGATGCCGAGGCGACCGCGATGAAATTCCTGGAGCGCGTGAAAATCCCGCACCAGGCCAACAAGTTTCCGGGCCAGATGTCCGGCGGCCAGCAGCAACGCGTCGCGATCGCACGCGCGCTCACCATGAACCCGAAGGTGATGCTGTTCGACGAGCCCACCTCGGCGCTCGACCCCGAAATGGTCAAGGAGGTGCTCGACACCATGGTCGACCTCGCCAAGGAGGGCATGACCATGCTGGTCGTGACCCACGAGATGGGCTTTGCGAAGGAGGTCGCCAACCGCGTGGTGTTCATGGACGCCGGTCAGATCATCGAATCCAACACGCCGCAGGAATTCTTCGCGCACCCGCAGCACGCGCGCTCACAGCTGTTCCTGAGCCAGATTTTGCGGTAGGCGCGAATGGTGGATGGCGAGTAGCGAATAGGGATTTCTACTCGCCATTCGCTACCCCCAATTCGCTCGCCTCTACACGAACGGCGGCTTGATGTTGCTGCGCTTCTCAAGCCACGTCGGCACTGGCAGATTCTTGGCGCGCATGAAGTCCGAATTGAAAAGCTTCGACTGGTAGCGGCTGCCGGAATCGGCGAGCACGGTGACGATGGTCTTGTCGGGCCCGAGCTTCTTCGCAAGGTGAATGGCGCCGGCGATGTTGATGCCGGTCGAGCCGCCGAGGCATAGACCCTCGTGCTGGAGCAGGTCGTAGATCAGGTTGACCGCTTCGTCGTCGGGAATGAGGAAGGCATCGTCGACCTTCGCGGTCTCCACGATCGCGGTCGCGCGGTTGAGCCCGATGCCTTCGGTGATCGAACCGCCGGGCGTCGCCTTGGCGTCGCCGGTCCGGAAATACTCGTACATCCCCGCGCCGTGCGGATCGGCGCAGGCGATGCTCACGTTCTTGTTCTTTTCCTTCAGATAACGGCTGACGCCGGCGAGCGTGCCGCCGCTGCCGACCGAGCAGACGAAGCCGTCGACCTTGCCGCCGGTCTGCTCCCAGATCTCGGGACCGGTGGATTCGAAATGCGCCTTGGCATTGTCGAGGTTGTTCCACTGATCGGCGAACAGCACGCCGTTCGGCTCGCTCCTACGCAGCTCGTCGGCGAGCCTGCGGCCGACATGCTGGTAGCTGTTGGGATTGGCGTAAGGCAGCGCTGGCACCTCGACGAGCTCGGCGCCGCATAGCTTCAGAAAATCCTTCTTCTCCTGGCTCTGGGTCTCCGGAATCACGATCAGCGTGCGGTAGCCGCGCGCGCTCGCCACGACCGCGAGGCCAATGCCGGTGTTGCCGGCGGTTGCCTCGACCACGAGGCCGCCCGGCCTCAGCTCGCCGCGCTTCTCGGCCTCCAAAATCATCCATTTGCCGGCGCGGTCTTTCACCGACTGGCCGGGATTCATGAATTCGGCCTTGCCGAGAATGGTGCAGCCGGTCAGTTCGGACGCACGCTTGAGCTTGATGAGGGGGGTGTTGCCGATGGCTTCGACAACGTCGTTTTTGATGGTCATGTCAGGCAATTACCGGCTGGTTCTGTGAAGTGGGCGAAACCCTAAAGTAGGGTCTCCGGCCACACAAGGCGAGGGCGCAAAGTCTTAATGCTGCTTTGCGAAGACGACCTGCCGGACGTCGATATTCCCGGAAAGGAAACCGGCCTCACAATAGGAGAGATAGTACTCCCAAAGACGCCGGAACCGATCGTCGAAACCGAGCGGCACGAGGTTCGGCCAGGCGCTGCGGAAGTTATTTCGCCACGTGGCGAGCGTCTTGGCATAATCTTGCCCAAAGATGCGCTCCCGGATGACAGGCACGCCAAACGTCTCGCCCAGCGACTTGAGCACCGCGGGCGAGGGCAGCATGCCGCCGGGAAACACGTAGCGCTGGATGAAGTCGACCTCGCGCCGATAGGTCTGAAACAGCCCGTCCTGGATGGTGATGGCCTGGATGCCGGCAAGGCCGCCCGGCAGCAGGCGATCACGCAATTGCGCGAAATATTTCGGCCAAAACTGCTCGCCGACGGCCTCGATCATCTCGATCGAGGCGATGCGGTCGTACCGGTCGCGCTCATCGCGGTAGTCCTGAAGGCGGATCTCGACCTTCTCGGCGAGACCGGCGCTCTGGATGCGCCTCTGCGCAAAGTCGCGCTGCTCGGTCGAGATCGTCAGTCCCACGACGCGCGCGCCAAAGGTCTTGGCCGCGTATTCGGCGAATCCACCCCAGCCGCAGCCGATCTCGAGCAGCTTCTGTCCAGGCCTCAGATCGATGGCTTCGGCGAGCCTGCGATACTTGTTGGTCTGGGCTGCCGTGAGATCGGTGGTGTTCTCCTCGAACAGCGCCGAGGAATAGGTCATGCTCGGATCGAGCCAGGCCGAATAGAAGGCGTTGCCGATGTCGTAATGGGCATGGATGTTGCGCCGCGCCTGACGCCTGGTGTTGCGGTTGAACCAGTGCCGGAGCACCTGGACGAGGCGCATCACCGGCTTGTCGCGGAGCATGGCCTGGATCAGGTCGTGGTTGACGCAAAAGAGATAGAGGAACTGCG
Organism: Bradyrhizobium sp. CB82; assembly: GCF_029714405.1. NCBI lineage: Bacteria > Pseudomonadati > Pseudomonadota > Alphaproteobacteria > Hyphomicrobiales > Nitrobacteraceae > Bradyrhizobium > Bradyrhizobium sp. CB82. The sequence goes on from NZ_CP121650.1 coordinate 4,767,911, forward strand.
TGAGATCGGGCGTGTCCCAATCGCCGGCGAGATAGGCTTCCGCAATCCCGATATCGCCGCCATTGATCAGGCGCGGCGCAAAACCGTAATTGTGCAGCCGCATCACCGCATTCGGGCCGGGTTCGAGGCCGCCGAGCCGGACGAGGCGGCCGTCAGGCAGGATCACGTCGAGCGTGCCGCGCCTCAGGCGTGAGCCGAAGGCAAGCGCGAGACGAACCAGACGCGGCAGGTCGGCGAGGACCGTCTCGACATTGTCGGGGGTGATCGGGATCGCGTTCGACATCGGCATCACCTGAACTGGCACTGTCCGACCGCTCAGGCAGCCGCGCCGATCCCGGGTTCGACCCGAGAGCGCCCCCACAGGCGGTTAGCGACGAAGAGTATAAGCGCGCGTTTCGGCGGCCGCCAAGCCGCTTTGCAAGCCGGGTTGAACGGCAGCGCCGTCGGCGAGCCGCCCTGCGACATTCGGTCGAGGCATCAGCCGCGCGCCCTTGAGCCAGAGCCGCAAGGCTTCCCAGTGGATCGCCGCCATCACCTTGAGGGGCACGAGCGGCAACCCGACGAACGACCGCAACAACGCCCGCGAGGTCAGCGCGCGGCGGCGGCCGCTCAATGTCGCAGCGAGCAAGTGGGCCGTCGCGGTCGGTTTCGAGGATGCGCAGGCGGACGGTGTCGGCTGGCGGCAGGACGCGGAAATGGTAGCGCGCCTCCATCGCGATGAAGGGTGAGACGTGGAATTGCTTGTCCTGCTGCTGCCGCAGACCGGCGGCGCTCATCTCGCCTGGTACGACCGGCAGGACGTAAGGATGGATATCGCCAAAGGTGTTGCGCACCTCGTAGATGACCAGCACGAGCTCGCCGCATGCGCGATAACAAAAACACACCGACAGAGGATTGAAGCCGTAGCCGAGCAGGCGGGGATAGCAGAGTAGCAGAGCAGCATCACGCGCCCGCCGGTCAGATCGACATCGTGCCGCGCGGCGCAGCGCTGGGCGTGGGCGCGCAAGGAAGCCCCGTCACGCTCGACGTGATCGGCCTCGTGGAAACTGTAGAGGCCTGCGCGATTGACGCCGAAGAGGGCCGATTGCCGGCCTGCCTCCTCGAGCCGGTCGAGATCGATCAGGAGGCTCATGACGCGATAGCTGAAGCGGTGGCCGATCGGCTTCAACCGCGCATGCATGACGTCGCCGACATAGAGCGATACGGCGTCGTTTGCGAGCAGGGTGGCTTCTGTCGCCATCGTGCTACTCCGCAGCTTGCGCCAGCTCGACCGGCACCTCACGCCAGGGCGCGACCGCGCCGAGCGCCTCGGCGACGCGAAGGCCCGAGCGCAGGCCATCCTCGTGAAAGCCGTAGCCGGTCCATGCACCGCAGAACCAGGTATGCCGGCGTCCCTGGATCGCGTCGAGCCGCTTCTGGGCGGCGAAAGCCGCGGCATTATGCTCGCAGACATCGTTGCCGCCCCCGCGCCATTCGAATCGTCCGGCGTCAGCGGATACGGCAAAGCTCATGCAGCTCCCTACCGTCTCGACGCCGAGATGGGCGAACATCGCAGTCAGGTCAGGATAGTTGAGCTCGTTATAGACGATGAAGCCGGTATCGACGGCAATCGGCGTGCCATCATAATCGACGGGGACGGTGTGGCTGTGCCCGCCGGCACGCAGCTCACGCTCATAAACCGTCACCGGATAGCGTCGTGAGAGCGTCCAGGCCGCCGCGTTGCCGGCAATGCCCGTTCCGACGACAGCGATGCGCATGTGCAATGCCCCTGCCGATTGATGTCGGACGAGCAACGGTGCGCCGCGGCGCAGGTTTCAGTGGAGTGCGGCCCCGTTTGTGGCCGTCCCGACCCCGCTGTGGCGACAATGTCACATGAAATGTTGGTAAGCTTGCCGCTGCCGAGGAGCGCGTCGAAATGCAAGAAGGCCTATAAAACTAGGCAAAACCTCTTTGTTTCGCGACTTCGTGAAGCCTGTTTGCGGCGCGGGCTTCGCAACTGCGGGACTGTCCGCCCCGGTCACGCCCCGCTAATATGCGGCACGCGTCCAGGAAAGCATCACGCTGTGAACGAAACGGAGACCACGCCCCAACTGACGCGCCGCGAATCGGCTAATCCGAGCGCGCGGTGGCAGTTGCGTCTGCCCGGCAGGGGGTGGATGTGACCCGAAGATTCCCGATGGTCGCCGTGCGGCGATCGTACGGTCCCGAACCCCGGCTGCTGGGCGCAGCGAGCCGGGTGGTGGTGCTTGGCCTGGCACTGAGCTCCGCCGGCTGCGTGCTGACGCAGGATTTGCCCGATCCGGCGCTCGACGTGCCCAGCCAATATAAATATGCCGGCAAGCCCGACGCGCCGCCGCCGCTCGACTGGTGGCGCGGCTTCCGATCGGCGGAGCTGACGCAGTTGATGGAGGAGGCGCAGACCGTCAATCTGGACATCGCCGCCGCCGTTTCACGCATCTTCGAGGCAGATGCCCAGGCGCGACAGGCCGGTGCAGCCCTGCTGCCGAGTGTGTCCGGCTCGGGTTCGGAGACCTATTCGCGCACCTCCGGCTCATCGGCCTCCGGTCTCACCATTGGCGGTCGCGAGGTCGTCAACTACTCGGCTTCGCTGAGCGCGAGCTACCAGCTCGACTTCTGGGGCCAGAATCGCGATGCCCTCCAGTCGGCCGAAGAGACGGCTCACGCCAATCGCTTTGATCGCGACGTCGTGGCGCTGACGACGCTGACCAGCGTGGCCAACGCCTATTTCCAGGTGCTGACCGCGCAGGATCGCTTGCGCACCTCGCAAAGCAATATCGCCAGCGCCGAGCGGATCCTCGATGCCATCAAGGAGCGGCGCAAGGCAGGCACGGGTACCGACCTCGACGTCGCCCAGCAGGAGAGCGTGCTGGCGAATCAGAAGGCATTGGTGCCGCCGCTGCGGCAGACGCTCGACCAGAACATCAACGCGCTGGCTGTGCTGGTGTCGCGCCCGCGGGAGAGCGTACGCATCTCGGGCGGCTCGCTGAACCGGATCGCAATCCCGCGCGTCACGCCCGGGCTGCCGTCCGAACTGTTGACACAGCGGCCCGATATTCGCCGGCAGGAAGCGCAGCTCGCCTCCGCCACCGCCAATATCGGCAATGCCCGCGCGCAGTTTTTTCCGACCATCCAGCTCACCGGGAATGGCGGCTATCAGAGCTCTGCGCTGGTGTCGCTGTTCCAGCCGCACGCGGCCTTCTTCCAGCTGGTCGGCAGCGCGACGCAGCCGATCTTCGACGGCGGCAAGATCCTCGGCAATTTCGAAAATGCCAAGGCGCGTCAGGACGAGTTGCTCCAGACCTACCGCAAGACGATCATCCAGGCCTTCGCGGATGTCGACAACGCGCTGTATTCGATCAAGCAGACCACGATCAAGCTGCAGCTGCAGCGCGTGGTGGTGGCGGCCTCGCGCCGCGCGTTCGATCTCGCCGAACAGCAATTGCACGCGGGCACCGCCGACATCGTGACGGTGCTCAATACCCAGCTGACGTTGTTCCAGGCAGAAGATGCGCTGTCGCAGGCGCAACTCGCCCGCCTGCTCGCGATCGTCAGTCTGTACCAGGCATTGGGCGGCGGTTGGGAGCCGAGAATGGAGAAGCCGGTCAATGCTCTTTAAGCCGGACACGAAGGAAGGCGCGAAGGAAGAGGCGGGCAAGCGCAGCACGTCCCGGCGCGGCCGCCGCTTTGTTTCCACACTGATCACGCTCGCGATCCTCGGCGGGCTCGGCTATTTCGGCTGGACCGCATGGCACCAGAAGCCTGCGAATGACCCCAATGCGCGGCCCGATCTGCCCGTGCCGGTGCTGGCGGCGTCCCCACGTGTCCAGGACGTGCCGGTCTATCTCGACGGCGTCGGCGCGATCCGCGCGCTCAACACCGTCACCGTGCGTTCGCAGGTCGACGGCAAGCTGATCGCGGTGAATTTCATCGAGGGCCAGGACGTCAAGAAGGGCGACGTGCTCGCCGAGATCGATCCCGCGATCTACCAGGCACAGTATGACCAGGCCGTGGCGAAGAAGGCGCAGGACCAGGCCCAGCTCGCCAACCAGCGTATCGACCTCACACGCTACGAGCAGCTCGCTGCCTCCAACGCCGGCTCCAAGCAGCAGGCCGACACCCAGCGCGCGCTGGTCGCGCAGACCGAGGCGCTGGTCAAGGCCGACCAGGCCGCGATCGACAATGCGTCTGCGACGCTGAGCTATACCAAGATCGTGGCGCCGCTCTCGGGCCGCGCGGGTCTACGCCAAGTCGACCAGGGCAACATCATCCACGCCTCCGACACCACGGGCCTGGTCGTCATCACGCAGTTGCAACCGATCGCGGTGTGGTTCAGCCTGCCGCAACAGCAGATCATGCGGGTCAACGCGGCGGCGTCGAAGGGCGCGCTACAGGTCGACGTGTTCGGCAATGACGGTGTCACGGTGATCGATAGCGGCAAGCTGACCGGCATCGACAACCAGGTCGATCCGACCACCGGCACGCTCAAGCTCAAGGCGGAATTCCCCAACGCCCGCTACCAGCTCTGGCCGGGCCAGTTCGTCAATGTTCGTCTAAAGGTCGAGACGCTGCCGAAAGCGCTGGTGGTGCCGACATCGGCCGTGCAGCGCGGTCCAGTCGGAACCTTCAGCTATGTGATCGGCGAGGGCGATATCGTCTCGGCAAAACCCGTGACGGTGACGCAGCAGAACGAGCATGACGCCGTGATCGCAAGCGGCCTGGCGCCGACCGATCGCGTCGTCACCACCGGCTTTGCCAATCTCTCCGACGGCTCCAAGGTGATCGTCGGCCGCGACGACCAGACGCCGTCGGCCGACCTTGCGCCGCGCAAGCGCACCCGCGCGCCACAGGGCAAGGAAGGCCCGAAGGACGGGGAGGCCAAGGATGGCGCCAGGGATAGCGCCAAGGATGGCCAGGCCAAAGACGGTCAGGCGAAGGAGGGGCAAGGCAAGGATGGTGAACGCCGCGCCAAGCGGCAAAGCGGTGAGGGCGATCAGAAGGGCCAGACCGGACCGGCGCAGGGGGCAGATTCATCGGGCAGTGGAGCGAAGCAGCCATGATCCCGACCTCGACCGACTGATCGCGTCATGGGCGTCTCCGAACCCTTCATTCGCCGGCCGATTGCGACCTTCCTGCTCGGCATCGCGCTGCTGATCGGCGGCGCGCTCGGCTATTTCTCACTCCCGGTCTCCGCGCTGCCGCAGGTCGACTTCCCGACCGTGCAGGTAACGACGCAACTGCCCGGCGCGAGCCCCGACGTCATCGCCTCGCTCATTACGGCGCCGCTGGAGCGGCAGCTTGGCCAGATCCCGTCGCTGTCGGCGATGAACTCGACGAGTTCCTTCGGCGTCAGCCAGATCTCGCTGCAATTCGATCTCAACCGCGACATCGACGGTGCGACGCAGGACGTGCAAGCCGCGATCAACGCAGCCGCCGGCGTGCTGCCCAGGACGCTGCCTTACCCGCCGACCTACGCCAAGGTGAACCCGGCGGATGCGCCGGTCATGACGCTCGCGTTGCGCTCTGACACGATCTCTCTGCGGGTGATGAGCGACATCGCGGATACGATCCTGGCACAGCGGCTGAGCCAGATTTCCGGTGTTGGCCGCGTCTCTGTGCTTGGCGGGCTGAAGCCTGCGGTGCGCATCCAGGCCGACCTCGCGCGGCTTGCCGCCTACGGCATCGCCATGGAGGATCTGCGCAACGCGATCGCAGGCGCCAACGTCTCGGGTCCGAAGGGTTCGCTCGACGGCGCGCAACAGTCCTACCTGATCGCTGCGAACGACCAGATCGCCGCGGCAGACGCCTACCGGCCGATCATCGTGGCCTACCGCAACGGCTCGCCCGTCACCATCGGGGATATCGCGCAGATCGTCGACGGCCTGGAAAACGACCGAACCGGCGGCTGGTACCAGGGCACGCCGGCGGTGATCATCGACATCCAGCGCCAGCCGGGCGCCAATGTGATCGACGTGGTCAGCCAGATCCGGGCCGAGATTCCGAAGGTCCAGCGCGCGATCCCGGCTGGCGTGAACCTGACCGTGGTCTCGGACCGGACCGTGACCATCCGGGCCTCAGTCCACGACGTGCAGTTCACGCTGATCCTCGCCGTCGTGCTGGTGACCCTGGTCGTGCTGCTGTTCCTGCGCTCGCTGCGCGCAACCGTGATCGCCGGCGTCGCACTGCCGCTATCGCTGATCACCAGCTTCGGCATCATGTATTTCGCCGGCTTCAGTCTGGACAATCTGTCGCTGATGGCGCTGACCATCGGCACAGGTTTCGTGGTCGACGACGCCATCGTGATGATCGAGAACATCGTCCGCCACATGGAGAACGGCGAGAGCGCGATGCAGGCCTCACTCAAAGGCGCCAGCGAGATCGGCTTCACCGTGATCTCGCTGACGGTGTCGCTGATCGCCGTGTTCATCCCGCTTCTGTTCATGTCGGGCCTTGTCGGACGCATGTTCCGCGAATTCGCGCTGACGCTGACGATCGCGGTCGTCACCTCGGCCGCGGTCTCGCTGACGCTGACGCCGATGATGTGCTCGCGCCTCCTCAAGCACGCCCACGAAGAGATGGTCGTGCCGGGGCTTACCACGGTCAGTCGCTTCATCGACTGGACAGTCGGCTTTTACCACCGGAGCCTTTTATGGGTGCTGGAACGCCAGCGCGCGACGTTGGTCGTGACCTTTGCCACGCTGATTGCAACCCTCGCCCTTTACGTCATCGCGCCCAAGGGCTTTCTGCCGCTCCAGGATACCGCCTCGATCACCGCGGTGACGGAGGCTGGTCCTGATGTGTCGTTCGCGGAGATGCAGAAACGGCAGACCGAGGCCGCCGACGTCATCAAGGCCGACCCTGACGTGATCGGCGTCGTCTCCGTGATCGGCGCCGGCTCGGTCAACCCGACGACCAACGTCGGACGCCTCGTCATGACGCTGAAACCACGCGGCGAACGACGCGACGATGTCGGCGTGGTGGTGGCCCGGCTGAAGGCGAAGGTCGCAAGCATCCCCGGCATGACTGTGTACTTCCAGCCGGTCCAGGACGTGCAGATCTCGACGCAGTCGAGCCGCTCGCAATATCAGTACACGCTGACCGGCACCGACGCGGCGCTGGTCTCGGAGTGGTCGCGAAAGCTGGTTGCGGAGATGCGGCGCGATCCCTTGTTCCGCGATGTCTCCTCGGAAGCGCAGGAAGGTGGCCTTCGGGCGCAGCTCAATATCGACCGCACACGCGCCGGCCAGCTCGGCGTCAACCTGCAAGGGGTCACCGACACGCTGAACGATTCGTTCGCACAGCGGCAGATTTCCACGATCTACGGCCAGGCCAACCAATATCGCGTCGTGCTGGAGGCCTTGCCGATGTACCAGCGCGATCCCTCGATCCTATCAAAGCTCTATCTGCCGGGCGCGGCCGGCGCGCAGGTGCCGCTGTCGGCGGTGGCGACGCTGACGCGCACCACGGCGCCGCTTGCGATCTCTCACCAGGCGCAATTCCCTGCCGTCTCGCTCAGCTTCAATCTGGCGCCGGGCGCCGCCCTCGGTGACGCTGTCGAGGCCGTGAAGGCGATCGAGACCCGCATCGGCATGCCCCGCAACATCGTCGGCGTCTACGCGGGCGATGCCGCCGAATTCGCCAAGGCGCTCGCCGGGCAGCCCTGGCTGCTGCTCGCTGCCGTCATCACGATCTACATCGTGCTGGGCGTGCTCTATGAGAGCTACATCCATCCGATCACGATTCTCTCGACGCTGCCGTCCGCCGGCGTCGGCGCGATTGTTGCGCTGGTGCTGTTTGGACAGGACCTCTCCGTGATCGGGCTGATCGGCATCATCCTCTTGATGGGCATCGTCAAAAAGAACGCCATCATGATGATCGACTTCGCGCTGGAAGCTGAGCGCGGGCAGGGGCTACCACCCATAGAAGCGATCGTGCAGGCCTGCCTGTTACGTTTCCGCCCGATCATGATGACGACGTTGGCGGCGCTGTTCGGTGCGCTTCCGCTCGCGATCGAAAGCGGCACGGGCTCGGAGCTGCGGTTTCCGCTCGGCATCTCCATCATCGGCGGCCTGCTGCTCAGCCAGTTGCTGACGCTCTACACCACGCCGGTGATCTATCTCGCGCTCGACCGGATCAACCGTCGCCTAGAGTACATGCTGCCGCCGCCCGAGCCGGAGGGACCGCCGGCCGCCGGCGCGACCGAGGGGATGCAGTGATGGCGTCGATCTCGGAGCCCTTCATCCGCAGGCCGGTGGCCACCACGCTGCTGTCGATCGGACTGTTCCTGCTGGGTGTCGTGGCCTACGAATTCCTCCCCGTGGCCGCCGTCCCGAACGTCGACTTCCCTGCGATCTTCGTGTTCGCCAACCGTCCCGGCGCCGATCCGTCGGTGATGGCGGCAACCGTCGCAGCACCTCTGGAACGGCGGCTCGGCGAGATCGCCGGCATCAACCAGATCACTTCGACGAGCTCGATCGGCCTGACCAACATCCAGCTCCAGTTCAACATCGGGCGCGACACCGACCGCGCCGCGCGCGATGTGCAGGCGGCGATCAATGCCGCGCTGTCCGATCTGCCCAGCGACTTGCCGTCGCTGCCGCGCTTTCGGAAAGCGAATACGGCCGCGGCCCCGGTCTTCGTCCTGGCACTGACCTCGAAGACGATCTCCACCGCCGCGATCTATGACATCGCCGATTCCGTGCTGGCGCAGCGCATCTCGCAGGTGCCGGGGGTGGGCAATGTGACAATCTCTGGCGCGGACCAGCCGGCAGTCCGCATCCAGCTCAACCCGGTCGCGCTGTCCAATGCCGGCATTGCCACCGACGACGTCCGCACCGCGATCATCAACGCCAATCCGCTCGGGCCCGTCGGCATCTTCAACGGCGAGCGGCAGAGCGAGACGCTCGCGCTCAACCGGCAAATGCGCACGGCCAAGGAATTTCGCGACATCATCATCAAGAGCTCGAATGGCAATTTCGTGCGCCTCGCCGACGTCGCCGAGATTGGGGATTCCGTCAAGAACGCCCGCTCGATCGCCTGGTTCAACAAGCAGCCGGCGGTGGTCATCCAGATCACCAAGCAGGGCGATGCGAACGTTATCGACACCGTCGACCGGGTCAAGGCGCTGATCCCTGAGCTGAAGCAGTGGATTCCGGCGGGCGTGGAGATATCGACGCTGGTCGACCGCACCGGAACGATCCGCGCGAGCGTCGAGGATATGCAGTGGACGCTGCTGGCGACGGCCATCCTGGTCATGGTCGTGGTGTTCGTGTTCCTGCGTCGGATCACGCCGACGATCGCAGCCGGTATTTCCGTGCCGCTTGCGCTCGCCGGGACTTGTGCCGGGATGTGGGTCGCCGGCTTCTCGATCGACAATCTGTCGCTGATGGCGCTCGCGATCTCCGTCGGCTTTGTGGTCGACGACGCCATCGTCATGATCGAGAACATGTTCCGCAACCTCGAGCACGGCATGCGGCCGTTCCAGGCGGCACGGGAGGGGGCGAAGCAGATCGGCTTCACCGTGCTGTCGATCAGCCTGTCGCTGATCGCGGCGTTCACGCCGCTGATCTTCATGGACGGCATCGTGGGACGCCTGCTGCGCGAATTCTCGCTGACGCTGACTTTTGCGATCGTGGTCTCGACGCTGGTGTCACTCACCGTCACGCCGATGATCTGCGCCCATTACATCCGGCAGACCACCTCGGGCTCGGCGACGCTGTTCGATCGTATCATCGAAGGCTCCCTGTCGCGCATCGTTGCCTTCTATGCGCGCACCTTGCGCGCGGGGCTGGAATTTCCACTGCTGACCTTGCTCGTGTTCTTCTCCACCATCGGGTTGACGGTGACGCTCTACATCAAGGTCCCCAAGGGCTATTTTCCGACCGACGATTCCGGTTTCGTGATCGGCGCGACGCGTGCCTCCGCCGACATCTCGTTCCAGTCGATGCTGGGGTTGCAGCAGCAGCTCGCCGATATCGTGCTCGCGGATCGCGCGGTCGCCGGCATCGCCTCGGTGCTGCCGAGCGGCGGCGGGCCGGGCGGGGCCGCCTCGAACCGCGGCACCATGTTCATCAGCCTGAAGCCGCCGGCCGAGCGTGACTACATCTCCACCGAGACGGTGATCGACCGGCTGCGCCGCAATCTCTATCGCGTCGCCGGCATCCGATTGTTCATGTTTGCGGCGCAGGATGTCCGCGCCGGCGGTCGGCAGAGCGACTCCAACTACCAGTACACGCTGTCGAGCACCGATCTCGACCTCTTGCAGCAGTGGGCGCCGATCGTCGCCAAGCGCATGGAGACGGTCGAAGGCATCACCGACGTTTCCGCCGATCGCGATCCCGGCGGCTTGCAGCTTACCCTTGCGATCGATCGGCAGGCCGCTTCACGCCTCGGCGTCCGCGTGCAGGACATCGACAACGCGCTCAACAACGCGTTTTCGCAGCGTCAGATCTCGATCGTCTACACCCAGCGCAACCAGTACATGATCGTGCTGGAGACGGACCCGAAATTCCAGGTCGATCCGTCCAATCTGGATCGCATCTATGTCGCCGGCGCCGGCGACGTGCAGGTCCCGCTGTCGGCCGTGGTCCGCGCCCAGCGCGGGCTCGCCGCGCTCGCCGTGTTTCACTCGCAGGGATTTCCCTCGACGACCGTGTCGTTCAACACCTTGCCCGACGTGCCGCTGCAGAGCGCCATCCAAAACATCCAGCGCGCGGTCGAAGAGCTGCACATGCCGGAAGGCATTCGCGGCAGCTTTGACGGCAATGCCGGCGATTTCGCCAGGACCAGCGGCCGTCAGCCACTCCTGATCCTGGGCGCGCTGGTTGCGATGTACATCGTGCTGGGCGTGCTCTATGAGAGCCTCGCCCATCCCCTGACCATCATCTCGACGCTGCCATCGGCGGGGCTCGGCGCGCTGCTTGCCTTGCAGCTCACCAACACGCCGCTGACCGTGATCGCCTTCGTCGGCATCATTCTGTTGATCGGGATCGTCAAGAAGAACGGCATCATGATGGTCGACTTCGCGCTCGACGCCGAGCGGCAGCGCGGTCTGTCGTCGGCCGATGCGATTTTCGAGGCGTGCCAGGCGCGCTTCCGCCCGATCCTGATGACGACGATGGCGGCGCTGTTCGCCGGCATTCCGCTCGTCATCGCGACGGGGCCCGGCACGGAACTGCGCCGTCCGCTCGGCATCACCATCATCGGCGGGCTGTTCGTGTCGCAGATCCTGACGCTCTACACGACGCCGGTGATCTATCTGCTGATCGATCGCCTGCGCCGCCGCTCCGAGCCGGGCGCCGTTCATGCGCCAGCGGAATAACGGTTGTTGGAGCCCTGGGCCGAGCGTATAGCGGCTGGATGTCGTACCCGTCTGACGTCACCGCCGCAGCGCCCGAACCCGTCGCCGAATGTCCGCACTGCCAGAAGCCGATACCGCTGTGCATCTGCGACAGCGTCACGCCGCTCGACAGCCGCGTCGCGCTCCTGATCCTTCAGCATCCGCAGGAGCAGGACAGGGCGCTCGGCACTGCGCGGCTGACGGCGCGGCATTTTACCGATGCGACGCTGCGGGTCGGGCTGTCGTGGCCGAGCCTTGCCAAGGCGCTCGGGCGGCCGGTCGCGGATCCCGCCCGCTGGGCGGTGCTCTATCTCGGATCGGCGCGCGCCACCGATCTCGATAGCGACGCCGACATCATCGCGCTCACGCGCAAGGGCGAGATCGCCGACAATCAGCGCGCCATCCTGAACAGGATCGAGGGCGTGGTGCTGCTCGACGGCACCTGGAGCCAGGCCAAGGCGCTCTGGTGGCGCAATCCATGGATGCTGAAGTGCCAGCGCGTGATTCTCAATCCCGCGAGGCCCTCGCGTTATGGGCGCTTGCGCCGCGAGCCGCGCCGCGACGGGCTCGCCACCATCGAGGCGGCAGCCATGATGCTCGCGAGCCTCCAGCGGCGGCCCGACATCGCCGCGACGCTGCAAGCGAGTTTTGAACGGATGTTAACACGCTATCGCGAAGTGCTGGCCGAGACGCCCGAACTTGCACCAAAACCGGCAGGCCGTGGCCGCCGGCGCGATTTCCGCCGCAACCGCCGCGGCTGACCTGACCGCCGAGGGCTTGCCCGCTGCGGAGCGGGCAGTACAGACCCGAGGGGATTTCGCCATCCCGTGATCGGGTCCAGGCACCAAGCTGGCGCATATGGTTGGATAGCGGCACCCCCGCCGCAATCTGAACGACCTTCCACAACCGATCGGGAAGTCGGATGAAGGCGGTTGCCTAAGTCCTTGATCCCCTATATCAGTCCGGCCGCAGCGAGGGAAAATGCCGGACCTTGTCGGAAATTTTCGGTCATCCGATCGGTGCTGGTGTCACCAGGATGAAGGTCTGCAACAATCCGTAGCCCGGCTGGAGCGAAGCGCAATCCAGGATGTTCGAGCGCCTCGCGAAGGATGCAGGGTTACCGATCTATCAGCGCCTCGTTGCCGGGCCACAAAGCCGGAAAGTAAGGACGAAACGCCCGCTCAGGAGCGGCGGAGAGGCTGACATCTATCAGGTGATGCTGCTCGCATTGGCCGAAACGGGACCGAAGCCTTCGATTTCCTACGAGGAATTGAGAACTAATCTTAATGCGCTGCTCGTCGAGATGATGCCCCAGAAACACGAAATTACCTCGGCGCTGAAACATATCGCTATAATTGCAATGAAGCCTGAGTTCTGAAGCGGCGATAGACTGGGATGACGATAAGCGTGAGGTTAACGTTAGCGATCCTTATTTGAGGTTCTATCTGCGATGGCAAGTCCGATCACGACGCAAGCGTGAAATCCCGCGCCTGTTGCCCGGCTCTGGGGACAGCTAGGCGCCGCTTCCGCAGCCCACTCTACGAGACCAGTGGCAATCGCGCCACACGCGGCTAAGCCGAAATCTCGCGCTCGGCCCGCCACCTTAGTCAATGGGGCCGGCCTGATTTGTTCGCCAACTATATCGGTCACTTTGGTACCTCAAAGTTGTATGAGCCTTTAGCGAACACTATTCCCGCCCGTGAAAGTGTCGGTGTATTGTAAAGAACACCGTTGGGGGGAATGGGCATCGTGGCATTGTCGGTGATGATCCTGGGTCTGGTGCTGTTTCTCGGCGTTCACACCCTCACTGCGCAACGCAAACTGCGCGGTCGCCTGATCACCGCAATGGGCGAGGCGCGTTACAAGGGTGTCTATGTGCTGGTGTCTCTCGCAGGCATTGCTCTGATCGCTTGGGGCTTTGGGCATTACCGTGCGACCGGCTGGGTCCAGGTCTGGACGCCGCCAAGGTTCCTCAAACACCTGAACGTCGCGCTGATGCTGCCGGCGATAATCCTGGTGGCGGCGTCCTATATCCGCGGACGTATCTATGCGACGGTCAAGCATCCGATGCTGGCCGGCGTCAAATTGTGGGCGTTCGGGCATCTCTTGGCCAATGGTGATCTCGGCGGGATCATTCTTTTTGGTTCGATCCTGGGCTGGGCCGTGTACGATCGGATTTCGCTCAAGCACCGCGCCGACCAAGGCAGCCCATCGATTCCGGTCGGAGGGATCGCCAAGGACCTGATCGCGGTTGCGGTCGGCGTTGCTGCCTATCTAGCGATCACCTTTGATTCCCATCCCGTACTGATCGGCGTTCCTGCGGTGAGTTAAAGGCATCGTGATCAGAAGCCGCCGAAGTCGGTGGCTACGATCTATCACAATCTGCGCCACACCCATGCGTCGCAGCTCATCGACGGGGATGTGGATATTGTCACGATTTCTAAACGCCTCGGGCACGCCAGCCCGGCAATTACTCTTGCGGTCTACGCTCACATGTTTAAGAAGACCGACGCCAAGGCCGCCGCCGCTATCAACGCGGCCCTGCGCTGACACTCGAAAGGGTGCCAATTGGGTGCCAATTTCATGGTTCGTTCTTTGAGATTGGCGCCATAAGTACTTGAAAACATTGCGTTGAGGCCACGTGGCGGAGTGGTTACGCAGCGGTCTGCAAAACCGTTTACTCCGGTTCAATTCCGGACGTGGCCTCCATCACAAACTCCTGATTTCCCAGCATAATTACGCCAGCGCGCCGGTCTTTTTCCGCCGGAGGATGCGGCGCGTCCGGAACTCACCCGGATTTGTCCGGGGTTGGCGGCTAACCGCGATTCAGGTGCCTTGGCATGAAGATCGCATTACCCAGATGATGAATCCGAAGCCTCGAATCCTGGAGCGCATGTGGGCGAGATTGTCCGATTTATTCCGAAGTCCGAGCTCGAGCGGGCCCGTCTGATACGAGAAGCCCGCGCAATCTACGAGAGCATCTTTCCGTCCGCAGAACCCGTCAAGGAGCCGCGCGCGTCGGAAGACCAGTCCGGGACTCGAAGCTGATTGCTTGTCTCCGCCGTTCTGGCTGGCGGACGTGGCGAAGCGGGAGAAGGGCGCGAGACGTTGCGCTCAGCTGGCGGCGTACCATCCATCCGGAAAAGGCAGCAGCGGCCAGGCGCCCTCGTTGTCGTTGGCGGCTTTGGGCGGCGCGTCGAATTTCCACGTGCGGGGCACGAATTCCTCCTCCGGCACGGGCTCGATCTCGGCCCGCACGGCATCCAGCAGCAAGTTGAATTCGGCTTCGCTCATCGCACTCTCCGGACCATTCCCGACGGCGCAAATTGGCAAAACCGGCTTTTTTCCCAATTGAGCGGATCGGTCGAATTTTATCGATCCGGCGATCGGCGCTCGTTTGGTTAGTGATTCCCTAAGAAAATCCCGGACACAACCTAGGCGGGTCCAGCGACCCGCCAGTGTGAAAGAGATCACATTCCCAAATGTTTCTTTCCCGTAGATCTGGTGTGACGGCCAACAAGAGGCCAGGGACGGGACGAGGCCGACGGGAGACGCACCTATGAAGGCGAGGTTCCTGAGGTTCGCGGGCGTGAAGAACCGGGCTCGCCGGGCCTCGACTCTCGGACTATTCCTGACGCTGTTTGCATCCGCCGCCTCCGCGCAAGGCACACCCGAGCAGCGCCGGGCCTGCACCCCAGACGTCTACCGCCTCTGCGCCGGCGAGATCCCCAACGTCCGCGCCATCACCGCCTGCCTGCGTCGCAACAAGGCGAGCCTGAGCGAGGCCTGCCGAGCCGTTTTCGAGCAGGCGGGCGGTTGAGGCCGCGCCGCCCTGTGGGTTTGTGCGCAGCGAGTCGAGGGAATCGGCGCCGCCGGCCTGTGGATATGCTGCGGACAAAGATGTGTCTCGCCGCCCGTCGCGAGCCAACATCGTCCCGGATCCCCCTATTTCGATGAAAATTGCAAGCGGCGCCTGCAAGAAGTCTTGATCCGCGCGTCTTGAACGCCGCCCGCGTGCCGGCGGCGACTAATCGCTACCGTGCATAAGGATCTGGAACGTGATTGCTCGGAGTCCCGGCCATGATCGGCGTCGCGCTGATCGTCGTCCTGGGCATCGTCTTCACCGTCCTGTACAAGCGCGCCACGCGCGACGAGGCGTTCGTCCGCACTGGCCTCGGTGGCAAGAAGGTCGTACTCGACGGCGGCGCAATGAGACCCGCCGGCGCGACCGCAACGCCATCGTGCGTGACAACGAGGTGGCGATCGCGCAAAAGGACCTCGAGGCGCGGCAGCAGGCCGGGTGAGGATCCCGTGAAGGCGCTGGTCGGCGCCGTCACCGGCAAGAGCAATGGCGTCGCACGCGAGGTTTCCGCGAGTGTGCCTGCGGCTCAAACCGACGCCGCAGAGTAGGCAACGAATGTGTCGGCTATGAATGCCCATTCATTGCTGGCATGAGCCCTAGTCGATAAGAACAGGCCGTGCGCTTCTCGCGTGGCGCACCGTTCCGGAGCGCAGATCGATCGTGTTGTTGAACCTCTCGATCGCGCTCCGGACGAACCTTGCCGGCAACGCCATTGGTTGCCCAGGGAGTTGCGGCGCCGGACGTTCTTTTGATCGGGGCTTTCTCATGAAATATTTTCTTGCTGCACTCATTGCGTTCGGCCTCTCGATCGCAGCCGCGCCGTCGCAGGCCGCAGATTCCCGCAACGTCTCCGTCGTCAACGAGACCGGTTACGCCATCAAGTTCCTCGGCTTCAATTCGCTGGACGATGGTCAGGACGAATGGGACAACGAACTCGACAAAGTCTTGCAGAACCAGGCAAGCACTTACGTCGAGTTCGACGACGACGATGAAGGATGCGTCTGGAACATTCGTGTCGACTGGCAGAACTACAACGAGGCCGTGCTGTGGAAGAACGTCAACCTCTGCAAGTTCGTGCTGAGCCTGCGCTACGACCCCGGCACCAAGACGACCTCCTTCGTCGCGGAGTGAGCGTCGGATCACGGCGTATGTGTGCCCGCGGCACGACCGGCGGGAAGGGGACGAGCGCCCTTCCTCCTGAGAGCTTGCCAATCTTTCTCGTTTTGCGTGGTCATCGAAGGATGTGGCAGTTCCTCGTCGTGGCAACGCGTGGGCTGGGCGGCTGTGGCGAGGTTGGGGGATGTCGATGAACGCTCCTCTATGCGCTAGCGAGGCGGTTGCCTTGCAGGATGTTGTTGGCGAGGGCGTACCAGAGCACGACGGCGCGGACCTTTTCGAAGCCGCGCACGGTCAATTGGCGCAGGTCCCAGTTGCGCCAGCGGGCATGTATGCACTCGCAAATCGACCGGGGCTTGTATCGGGCCTTGCCCTCTTCGCTCGCCATGCGCGCACGCCAGGCCAACACCCCCGGGCCGTCGCCGCGTCGCGGTAGATGGGGATCGGTGCCGTGCTTGGATTGAGTGGGCGGGCAAAAGATATCGATGCCCTCGGCGTGCGCCCACTCGATGTCCTCGGCACTGCCAAAGCCGCCATCGACGAGATGGTCCTTGGGCAACCCGCCAGGACGCGCGCGCTGCCGCTCCAGCATGGGCCGCATCAGGCCGCGGTCGGACCCGGTGTTGCAGACCTTGATGTCAACGACGATCGGCTGGCCGGCGGCACTCGTCACCTGCACGTTGTAGGCGGGGCGGAAGCCGCCGTCGGCCATCTTCATGACCCGTGCGTCGGCGTCCGTCGTGGAGGCCCGCGGCTCTTTCGGCTTCTTGCCGTTGCCGCGCTTTTCTTCGCGCTCCTTGCGCTGCTGCTTGATTTCGGCGAGCGCCGTCTGCGCCGCTTTGACGCGCGCTCTGCGCTCACGCGCGGCGCGCTCCTTGGCGGCCTTCATGCGCTGATTGCTAGCATCCGAACGAGCGTCAACCTCGCGTTTGAGGTCTTCCACCACCGCCTCAGCCAAGGCCAGGTGCCGATCGAGCGTCGCCTCCCGCCGGAACGAAGCGGCCCCGGCGCTGGCCCGGACCCGAACACCGTCCTGCGCCAGCGTTTCCAGATTGACGAGGCCGACCTTCGCCAGCACCGCCAAATGCTCGCAAAGCAGCCGGTCGAGCAGGTCGGCGCAACCGACCCGGAAGTCCGCCAGCGTGTGATGGTTCACCGACACCCCGCCACACAGCCAACGATAGGCGTCATGGCTCTCGCAAAGCCGCTCCAACGCGCGCGCGCTGCCGACGCCCTCGCTGGTGGCATAGAGCCACAGCGCCAGCAAAAGCCGCGGCGATGTCGCGGGGTGACCAGGCCGATCGCCCCGCGCTTTGATCCGGCTCACTCAGGTCGAGTTCCTCGACATAGGACCAGATCAGGCGCACCGGATGGTCTTCCCCGATCAGGCTCTCGATATCCACTGCTCGCAACTCGATTTGATCGCGTTGGGGCTCACGAAGTCGCGGCGCTGCGAGCGGCGCCGCACCGGCTTGCGGCTTTGCCTGCTCCGGCAGATCCCCAAACAATTCATCAGCGGCCATCATCCCTCCTGCGAATCCATCACCGCAAGAGAATCACACAGCACCAGCTTTCGGCTATACCGCTTGCGACCAGTCAAAAAGATTCACAGCCTCTGAGGGCGAGGATATGACGAATTCGTCCTTTGCAAGCGCCGGAGGCTTTGTTATACGCAGCCGCGCGCGAACGCTGGTTCGCCCTTTTCCTCGGTAGCTCAGCGGTAGAGCATCCGACTGTTAATCGGATGGTCGCTGGTTCGAATCCAGCCCGGGGAGCCAAATTCCTTATAAAATTCAGTATCTTGCGGCACACCTCTGCGCCGGCGCGCGAAGCCATTCACGCGGTCGTGCACGTTGTCTGGCGCGCGACATCGGAACGACGCCAAATCGACTCAATTCAAATCGAGGTTTCCTGACGCCGGGCTTACGCGGAGCTGATTCCGATGCCGAACGTTCAGATCGACCATTCCCAGTTCGCCCCCTCGATTCCGCCCTCCGACATCCCCGAGCTCAGCGACGACGAATGTCTCGCGTTGCTCGCGCGCGCGGTGGAGACTCGCGATTCGGCCCGGCTGGACGAAGTTGCAGCCTTGATTGGCCGGCTCGCCGTCGCGATCGAATAGGAGTGTAAGGCGCCAGGGCCTGTGGTGGACCGGGCCCGAGGCTGCTGCCTTCGGGCAATCGCCGTGTTGCGTTTTGGCGAGGCATGTTCCAAAGATGCCGCCACGTTTTCCCGCGGCGCCGTCCGCATTCCAGGGTTCCCCAATGTCCGGTTTTGCGACCGCGCGCCAAAAGATGGTCGATGGCCAGGTGCGCACCAGTGACGTCACCGATCGCCGCATCCTCGATGCCATGCTCACGATTCCCCGCGAGATTTTCGTGCCCGCAAGCCGGCAGGCGCTGGCCTATCTCGACCTTGATCTCGATGTTGCCGAGGGCGGATCGGCCAAGCGCTATCTGATCAAGCCGGCGCTAACCGCCAAGTTGCTGCAGGCGGCCGAGATTCGCGAGGCCGATCGTGTCCTGGTGGTCGGCTGCGCCACCG
The DNA here is from genome assembly GCF_029714405.1 of Bradyrhizobium sp. CB82. Classification (NCBI taxonomy): domain Bacteria; kingdom Pseudomonadati; phylum Pseudomonadota; class Alphaproteobacteria; order Hyphomicrobiales; family Nitrobacteraceae; genus Bradyrhizobium; species Bradyrhizobium sp. CB82. Next base: position 4,786,789 of record NZ_CP121650.1, read on the forward strand.
GTTACGTCGCCGCCCTTGCCGCCAGGCTCGCTGCGCAAGTCACGGCGACCGAAAGCGATTCAGCACTCGCGGCAAAAGCGAAGAGCAATCTAGCCGCCCTGGGATTTGCGAATGTGGCGTGCGCAGCGGCGCCCAGCGGGGATGGGCATCCGGCCGCGGCTCCCTACGATGTGATCGTCCTGAATGGGGCGACCGAAGTGACGCCCAGCGCGCTTTTCGAGCAGCTCAAGGAGGGTGGGCGGCTGGTCGGCGTGTCAGCGGAGACGACGCCACAGCGGGCCATGATCGTGACCCGCGCCCACGGCGAATTCGGCCACCGGGCGCTGTTCGACGCAGCAGCCCCGGTCCTTCCCGGCCTCGCGCGGTCGCCCGCCTTCGTCTTTTGACGAGGTGGAACCCGGATTTGACGTGGTGGAACCCCTTAAAAATACCTTTCTAAATCAGAAGTGTGGCAGGGATGCTGCACGTGAAGACTTTCCGCTTCGAGCAACCCGCAGGTAGTTCCGTCGGGCTTGGCCCCGTCCTATGGTGCGCCGGGGGCAACGACTCTCGGTCACCCGGCTCGCGGGCACGAGCCGGCGATAAGAATGAACGGAATTTCTGGGATGCATGGGGTGAAGCTCTTCACCGGAGCTGCGGTTTCGGTCCTCTTGATGGCGCTCGCCGGACAGTCGTCTGCCTTGGCGGAGACGATCGAAGGCGCGCTGGTGCGCGCTTATCAGGACAATCCGCAGCTCAACGCGCAGCGCGCATTTGTCCGCACGACAGACGAAAACGTGCCCCAAGCATTGTCGGGCTATCGGCCCAAAGTCTCGCTGAGTGCGAGCGTCGGCGTGCAATACTTACACACCGACTCGACGGCGGCCAGTGGTAATGGCCGCGTGATACACCAGATCCTAAGTGGCAATAATGCACCGCGTGCTGCCGGTCTCACCGTGTCCCAGACGCTGTTCAACGGCAACCAGACAGCTAACCGGACCCGGGCCGCGGAGAATCAGGTTTCCGGCGCTCGCGAGGGATTGCGCAATATCGAGCAGCAGGTGCTGTTCTTGGCGGCGCAGACCTACATGGACTATCTGCGCGATTCGGCGACGGTCGAGGTCAACAAGAGCAACGTGCGCGTGCTCGAACAAACGCTGAAGCAAACCCAGGATCGCTTCAACGTCGGCGAAGTCACCCGCACCGACGTGGCGCAGTCGGAAGCCCAACTGGCTGCGGGGCGAACCCTCGAACAGCAGTCCGAAGCCACGCTGACGGCGACGCGCGCGACCTATCGGCGCGTGATCGGCAACGATCCCGTCAATCTCGCGCCCGGCTCGCCGGTGGACCGCCTGCTGCCGCGATCGCTGCCAAAAGCGGTTGAGCTCACGCTCATCGAAAACCCGACGGTGACGGCGGCGATGTACGGGATCGATGTCGCTTTCATGAACCTGAAGGTGAATGAAGGCGCGCTGCTGCCGACGCTCTCGCTCCAAGCCTCGGTCAATCAAGCCTATGAGCAAACTCTGATCACTCCAAGCCAGTTCAGCGCTGCCGCCATCGCGCAGGCCTCGATGCCGCTGTATCAAGGCGGCGCCGAATATTCGTTGATCCGGCAGTCCAAGGAGACGTTGGCGCAGCAGCGCCTCACGCTCGATCAAACGCGCGACCAGGCTCGCTCCGACACCGTATCCGCCTGGGGCCAGCTCGAAGCGTCCAAGGCGCAGGTGCAATCGGCGCAGGCCCAGGTGACGGCATCCGAGATCGCGCTGAACGGTGTGCGCGAGGAGGCAAAGGCCGGCCAGCGCACCACGCTCGACGTCCTCAACGCTCAGCAGGCGCTGGTCAACGCCCGCATCAACCTTGTCAACGCGCAGCACGATCGCGTCGTGAACTCCTATCGCGTTCTCAGCTCGGTCGGCCGCCTGTCGCCAACCGTGCTCAGCCTGAAGACCAACGTCTACGATCCTAGCGTGCACTACCAGCAGGTGCGCGACAGCTGGGTTGGCGTGCGCACGCCCGACGGACGCTGATCTCACCGACTAGGCTAGAGCATGATCCGGAAAAGTGTGAAGCGGTTTTCCCTCGCGACAAACGCGGAACGCGTTTGCGCGGAGATCATGCTCAAACAACAACCTAAAGCGCGATGACGATTCATTCCAATCTCATCGCGCTTTAGGTCGGCGTCGCCTCATGGCGATGTCGACCTGCGGTTTGCTTGCAATCATCAAATGCCCTGACATAGCCTTTCACTGAGGTGAGGACGCGATTCGCGTTCCCCTCATATTGTTTGCGTACGGTTTTGTTTTGCGTACGGCTTCGGCGACGTGGGCAGGGGCGCACCGCCGCGCGATGAGTCGCAATCGCCTTGACCTGGGGACAAGTCAGGCTGTCGCGGCGAAATTGTCGAACCACCCGTTCGGAACCGGCCAATCCTGTCGTGCTTGGTGTAAAACAACGCATGCGAGGGCGTTGATGATGTGGAGTCGGAGATGACGCAGCCTGCAAAGGTCCAAGAACCCTCGATGGAGGAGATTCTGGCCTCGATCCGGCGCATCATTGCCGACGATGAGGCCAAGCCGCCGCCGGCCGAGAAGGCCGCCGAACCTGCCAAGCCCACAGCCGCCCCGGCGCCCAAGCCGGCCGCGATGAATGACATTCCGCCGTCCAAGATCGCGCCGGCCAAGCCTGCCGCCGAAAAACCTGCTGTGCCGCCACCGCCCGCAAAGCCTGCGGCTCCGCCGCCGCCAGCGCCGGCCGCGAGCAACAACCAGGACGATATCGACGCGCTGCTGGCGGGGCTGGACGAGGCGACCCCCGCGCCCGAGATGCGGGCACCGGAACCCGAGCCCGACGTGCTCGAACTGACCGACGAGATGGCGGTGGAAACGCCTGCGCCGCCACCACCCAGCTTTCGCAAGGTCGACCCGGGCGACGATGTCGAATTCGCCGAAGCCGCGGCGCCGCCGTCCCGCCCGGCTCCTCCACCACCATCCTACCAACCGGTCGATTTCGACGCGCCACCGCTGCCGCCGCAGCAGCCGATCTTGGCGCAGACAACGGTCTCGGCCGTCGAATCCGCCTTCAATTCCCTGGCCCATACCGTTCTGAGCTCGAATGCGCGGACGCTGGAGGATCTGGTCAGGGAGATGCTGCGGCCGATGCTGAAATCCTGGCTCGACGACAACCTTCCGGGCCTCGTTGAACGCATCGTGAAGGCGGAAATCGAGCGGGTCTCGCGCGGCGGCCGGTAAGTCCGGGCCGTGCAGTCCTGATAACGCCCTGCTTTCGGCCTGCGGACCGGGCCGGAAGGCCGCGTTGCCGTCGGGCTTTCCCTTGACATAGACCTTTCCGTTGACTTGACCCCCGCGCACGGCTTTTTAGCAGCCCCATGATCGAGAAAAACTACCAGCCCGCCGATATCGAAACCCGCATGTCCGTCGTCTGGGAGGACAGTCTTGCCTTCAAGGCAGGCCGACCCGACCGGCGCGACGCCACCCCCTTCACCATCGTGATCCCGCCGCCGAACGTGACGGGCTCGCTGCACATGGGCCACGCGCTCAACAACACGCTTCAGGACGTGCTGTGCCGCTTCGAACGCATGCGCGGCCGCGACGTGCTGTGGCAGCCTGGTACCGACCACGCCGGTATCGCAACCCAGATGGTGGTCGAGCGGCAGCTGATGGAGCGTCAGCAGCCCAGCCGCCGCGAGATGGGCCGCGAGAAATTCCTGGAGCGGGTCTGGGAGTGGAAGGCCGAGAGCGGCGACACCATCATCAACCAGCTCAAGCGCCTCGGCGCCTCCTGCGACTGGTCGCGCGAGCGCTTCACCATGGACGAGGGCCTGTCGAAGGCCGTCATCAAGGTGTTCGTCGAGTTGCACCGCGATGGCCTGATCTACAAGGACAAGCGGCTGGTCAATTGGGACCCGAAACTGCTCACCGCGATATCCGATCTCGAGGTGCAGCAGGTCGAGGTCAAGGGCAGCCTCTGGTATCTGCGCTATCCGATCGAGGGCAAGAGCTTCAGCCCGGACGATCCCGCGAGCTTCATCGTCGTCGCGACGACGCGGCCCGAGACCATGTTGGGCGACACCGGTGTTGCCGTGCATCCAGAGGACGAGCGCTACCAGAAGCTCGTCGGCAAGCACGTGATCCTGCCGCTCGTCGGCCGCAAGGTGAAGATCGTCGCCGACGACTACTCCGACCCCGAAAAGGGCTCGGGCGCGGTGAAGGTGACGCCGGCGCACGACTTCAACGACTTCGAGGTCGGCAAGCGCCATGGCCTGCGCCAGATCAGCGTGCTCGACAAGGAGGGCTGCCTCGACCTCGTCGACAATGAGGATTACCTGCGCGACCTGCCGGAGGGTGCCTCGCAATTCGCCGAGGAATTCCACAACGTCGAGCGCTTCGCGGCGCGCAAGCGCATCGTCGAGCGGCTGGAGGCATTCGGCTTCATCGAGCGCATCGAGCCGCACACCCATATGGTGCCGCATGGCGACCGCTCCGGCGTCGTGATCGAGCCCTTCCTCACCGACCAGTGGTACGTCGACGCCAAGACGCTGGCCAAGCCCGCCATTGCGGCGGTGCGGAGCGGCGAGACCGCGTTCGTGCCGAAGAACTGGGAAAAGACCTATTTCGAGTGGATGGAGAACATCCAGCCCTGGTGCATCTCGCGTCAGCTCTGGTGGGGCCATCAGATCCCGGCCTGGTACGGGCCGGACGGCAAGGTGTTCGTCGCCGAGACCGAGGAGGAGGCCGTCAGCCACGCGCTCGGCTACTACGTCGAGCAGGAGGTCATCACGCCGGAGCAGGGACATGAGATGGCGCTCGACCGCAACAAGCGCGAGGGCTTCATCTCCCGCGACGAGGACGTGCTCGACACCTGGTTCTCCTCCGCGCTCTGGCCGTTCTCCACCCTCGGCTGGCCCGACGATACGCCGGAGGTGAAGCGCTACTACCCGACCGACGTGCTGGTCACCGGCTTCGACATTATCTTCTTCTGGGTCGCCCGGATGATGATGATGGGGCTGCACTTCATGAAGGAGGTGCCGTTCTCGACCGTCTACATCCACGCCCTCGTCCGTGACGAGAGGGGCGCCAAGATGTCGAAGTCGAAGGGCAACGTCATCGATCCCCTGCACCTGATCGACGAATACGGCGCCGACGCGCTGCGCTTCACGCTGGCCGCGATGGCGGCACAAGGGCGCGACATCAAGCTCGCCACCAGCCGCGTCGAGGGCTATCGCAATTTCGCAACAAAGCTCTGGAATGCCTGCCGTTTCGCGGAAATGAACCATTGCCTCGTGCCGGAAGGTTTTGAGCCTGCGAAAGCGACGCAGACGCTGAACCGCTGGATTGCACACGAGACCGCGCACACCACCCGCGAGGTGACGGAAGCGATCGAAGCCTACCGGTTCAACGATGCAGCGGGCGCGATCTACCGCTTCGTTTGGAACGTCTATTGCGACTGGTATGTCGAGCTCGCAAAGCCCGTGCTGCTTGGTCCGGACGGTCCGGCCAAGGCCGAGACCCGCGCCATGGTCGCCTGGGCGCGGGACGAGATCCTCAAGCTGCTGCATCCCTTCATGCCCTTCATCACCGAGGAGCTGTGGGAGGTGACGGCCAAGCGCGAGGGACTGCTCACGCTGGCGCCCTGGCCGCTGAAGCCCGCCGAGCCGACGGCGGAAGAACTCGCGATGGTTGCGGCATCGATGCCGAATGACGGGGCCTTCATCTCCCCGATGGTGCTGCCGATCTTCGACCATGCCGACTTCACCGATCCTGCGGCGGAAGCCGAGATTGGCTGGGTGATCGATCTGGTGACGCAGATCCGTTCGGTACGTGCCGAGATGAACATTCCGCCGGCAACGCTGACCGCGCTGGTGCTGGCCGGCGCCTCCGCGGAGACCAGGGAGCGCGCGTCGCGCTGGGCCGATGTCATCAAGCGCATGGCACGGCTCTCGGACATCTCCTTCGCCGATCGCCCGCCCGACGGCGCCGTCCAGATCCTGGTGCGCGGCGAGGTCGCAGCGCTGCCGCTGAAGGGCGTGGTCGATCTCGCAGCCGAGCGCGTACGTCTCGACAAGGAGATCGCCAAGGCCGATGCCGACGTCAAGCGCGCCGAGGCCAAGCTGGCGAACGAGAAATTCGTCGCCAATGCGGCCGAAGAGGTCGTCGAGGAGGAGCGCGAAAAGCGCGAGGCCGCGCTGGCGCGAAAAGCCAAGCTGCTCGAAGCGGTGGAGCGGTTGAAGCAGGTCTCGTAGGCCGCTCAGTCGCTACGCGGAAACGGCTTGCTTAGGAATTTCGAGCCCTTGACGCCGTAGCGCCAGGGCAGCTCGACCGCCTTGGTGAGGCCGATCCGGATGCCGGTCGTGACCTCCATGTCGCCGGTGCGCGCATGCAATGCGATCGGCGGGCGATCGACGGGCAGGGCGTTGTGCGCAATCGTGATGCCGAGCGCCTCCGTCAGCTTGCCCGGGCCGGAGCACAGTGTATGCACGTCGATGAGATGCCGGCGTCGGCGCATCGAGGCAAGCCCATGCGTCGGCTCGAGCGCACGGATCAGGACGGCGCTGGCCGAGCCTTTCTCCTCGCAGACGAAATTCACGCACCAATGGATGCCGTAGGAGCGGTAGACATAGGCAAAGCCGGGCGGGCCGAACATCACCTGGTTCCGTGGCGTCGGTCCGCGGTAGGAATGCGCAGCCGGATCGGTATGATGATAGGCCTCGACCTCGACGATGATCCCGCCGACGCCGTCAACCAGCAGCGTCGCGCCGATCAGGTCGGGGGCGACCTCGTGGACGCTGCGCGCGAAGAAGCCACGCTTCAGCGTCTTGCCCAAAGGGGGGCTCAGGCCGGGCCTGGAGGGCTTCGATTTTGGAGCCATTCGAGGTGAGAATCGCTAGATGACAGAGCAGGATATTGCCCATATCTGCCATGTTCCCTGAAGCGGCGCGAGCCGGGTTGCAGCTAACAGCGATACCGATTAGGTAGGACCAGAACAGACCGGACACCCCATGGTCGTTATTGTCGATACCATCACGAACCCGCTGCGCCCGCGTCACCCGGAGAAAGTGAACCGGCCGGATGCCGCCTCGCCGCCGAAACCGGACTGGATCCGCGTGCGCGCGCCCAGCACCCGCAGCTATGCCGACACCCGCAACATCGTGCGGGCGAACGGCCTGCACACGGTGTGCGAGGAGGCGGGCTGCCCGAACATCGGCGAGTGCTGGGACAAGAAGCACGCCACTTTCATGATCATGGGCGACACCTGCACCCGCGCGTGCGCCTTCTGCAACGTCAAGACCGGCCTGCCCAATGCGCTCGATGCGGCCGAGCCGGAACATGTGGCCGAGGCCACGGCCAAGCTGGGGCTCGCCCATGTCGTGATCACCTCGGTCGATCGCGACGATCTCGCCGATGGCGGCGCCGAGCATTTCGCCAGGACGATCCGCGCGATCCGCGCCGCCTGTCCCTCGACCACGATCGAGATCCTGACGCCCGATTTCCTGCGCAAAGAGGGGGCGCTCGAGGTGGTGGCAGCGGCCAAGCCCGACGTCTTCAACCACAACCTCGAAACCGTGCCGTCGCGTTACCTGACGGTGCGGCCCGGCGCGCGCTATTTCCATTCGATCAGGCTGTTGCAGCGGGTCAAGGAGATCGATCCCGCCATCTTCACCAAGTCCGGCATCATGGTCGGCCTCGGCGAGGAGCGCCACGAGGTGCTCCAGGTGATGGACGATCTGCGCTCGGCCGAGGTCGACTTCCTGACCGTCGGCCAGTACCTCCAGCCGACCCGCAAGCACCACGCCGTGATGCGCTATGTGCCGCCGGCTGAGTTCTCCTCGTATGAAAAGGTCGCTTACACCAAGGGCTTTTTGATGGTGTCGGCGAGCCCGCTGACCCGCTCGTCGCATCACGCCGGCGATGATTTCGCGAGACTGAAGGCCGCGCGGGCAGCGACCGCCCGCTGAAGTCCTATGCATCGAGTTTCGAGCAAGCACCGGGTCAACCACAGCGCGCCAGAGATGTTTGATCTGGTGGCCGACGTCGAGCGCTATCCCGAATTCGTGCCGTTGTGCAGCGCCTTGAAGGTGCGGCAACGGATTGCAAAACCCGACGGCACCGAGGTGCTGGTCGCCGACATGACGGTGTCGTTCAAGCTGGTCAAGGAATCCTTCACGAGCCGGGTGACGCTCGACCGGGCCAATCTGAAAATCCTCGTCGAATATCTTCAAGGGCCGTTCAGGAACCTGGAAAACCGCTGGACCTTCGAGCCGAAGGGCGAGGCCAACTGCGATGTCGGTTTCTTCCTCGCCTACGAATTCAAGAGCCGCATGCTCGCGATGCTGATGGGCTCGATGTTCGACGCCGCGTTTGCGCGCTTTTCCGCCGCGTTCGAGAAGCGGGCGGACGCGGTCTACGGTCGGCCGAAGCTCGCGTCGTCATAGCCGTTACGGCCAGGTGCGCGCGTGCCGCACCGTCATTGCGAGGAGCGCTTGCGACGAAGCAATCCAGACTGGATCCGCGGAGGCGGTTGCGCCGCGCTTCTTGCGTACAAAACGCGGGCGATTTGGACAAAAGTTCGAGATTTGAACGATGTTCGATCGGACAGCCGCCGTCATCCCCGCGGCGGCCTGCGCCGCTTCACTGCCCTCCGGCGCGGCGAGCGGGCGACGCGGGAACGCAGGCGGCTCGCCGCCTCGCGGCGCGGCTTTGCGGTAGCTTGCGGGCCGCGGGCGAGGTCCATCAGCATGCGCAGCGCCTCGACCACCGAGCGCTGCCGCACGGCGCTCCGGCCGATCGCGCCAAAACGGTGCTCGCGGTGGATGATGCGGCCGTCGCGTGCGGCTGCAGCGAAGTGGACGAGCCCCACCGGCTTGCCGGGCGTGGCGCCGCCGGGGCCGGCGATGCCGGTGATGGAGACCGCGAGATCGACGCCGGCGCGCTCGAGCGCACCGACCGCCATCGCGGTCGCGGTCTCCTTGCTGACAGCGCCGAAGTTCAGCAGCGTGCTCGCCTCGACGCCGAGCATTGTGCGCTTGGCGTCATTGGAATAGGTGACGAAGCCGCGATCGATCACGTCGGAGGAGCCGGGGATGTCCGTCAGCGCGCCAGCCACAAGGCCGCCGGTGCAGGACTCGGCGGTCGCGATCGTCAGCTTGCGCATCCGGCACAAATCGAGCAGCGAGCGGGAGAGGGCGCGTGCGTCGCTGCCGCCCATGGCCTAGACGCTCCAGGGTAGACGGATGGTGGCGCTCGCGGTCGCCGCGATGCCTTCCTCGCGGCCGGTGAAGCCGAGCCGCTCGCTGGTCGTTGCCTTCACCGCCACACGCGAGATGTCGACACCGGAAATTTCAGCGATCCGCGCGCGCATGGTGTCGCGCAAGGGGCCGATCTTCGGCCGCTCGCAGATCATCGTCACCTCGAGATTGGCGACGCGGCCGCCGCGCGCCGCGACGCGCTCGATCGCGTATTTCAGGAATTGATCGGAGGAGGCGCCCTTCCACTTGGGATCGCTCGGCGGAAAGTGCGAGCCGATGTCGCCGTCGGCGAGCGCGCCGAGGATGGCATCGACCAGCGCGTGCAGACCGACATCGCCGTCGGAATGGGCCAGGAAACCCTTGCTGTGCGGCACGCGCACGCCGCAGATCATGACGTGGTCGCCTTCGCCGAAGGCGTGCACATCGTAGCCGGTCCCGGTCCTGATGTCGCCGAGCTGGCTGGCGAGGCGCGCTTCCTCGCGGACGAAGTCTTCGGGGGTGGTGAGCTTCATGTTTGCAACATCGCCTTCAAAGGTTGCGACCGTCAATCCCGCCCATTCGGCGATCGCCGCATCATCTGTGAAATCGGAGCGTCCCTCCTTCGCTGCGCGACGATGCGCGTCGAGGATGACGTCGAAACGAAAGGATTGCGGCGTCTGCGCGATTCTGAGGCGCGCGCGGTCCGGCGTCGCCTCGATCTGCCCGGCCGCACCGATCAACTTGACGGTGTCGTTGACTGATATCGCGGGGATCGCGGCACCATGGAGGCTCGCGGCTTGGATCGCGCGGGAAATCAGGGCCAGCGAGACGAACGGCCGCGCCGCGTCGTGAATCAGCACGAGGTCCGGCTTGTGCGGAGCCAGCGCTTCGAGGCCGGCGAGCACGGAAGCCTGGCGCGTCGCGCCGCCGCTGGTCGGTGCCTCATGCCGCAGGCCTTTGACCGCCGCAGTGAACATCGCGCCGTCGTCGGGGTTCACGACCGGCTGTACAAGCGCGACGTCAGGGTGGTTGCTGAAGGATTCCATGGCGCGAAAGATCACTGGCACGCCGCCGACCGCGCGGTATTGCTTCGGCCCACCCGCACCTGCGCGAAGCCCGCGCCCGGCCGCCACGAGAACAACTGCCGTCCGCTCTGATTTCGCCATAGCGCTGAAATACACAATTGATAGTGATGATAGGGGCGAGGGGTGATCTTGGCATGCCTCTAGCACGGTCACCGCGGAAGAACAGCGGTGTTTGCCGGATTGTCAGCAACAGCTTTTTGCTGCACTGCACTTGAAAGATTGCGAGAACTGTCTAAACTGTAGGCATGACGCTTGACTGCACAAGAATTGTGCGCAAGATAGGTCTTGGCAGGCGCGATGAGGCGCCGCCTTTGAGACGAGACGTCCGTGACCGGCTCGGTAGGATTAGGCGCTAAGCCCTTGAGAATAGGCGATATTGATGTCGCCACCCCGGTCTTCCTGGCGCCCATGTCGGGGGTGACCGATTCCCCCTTCCGGCGGCTGGCCGCGGAACTTGGGGCGGGTCTCGTCGTGTCCGAAATGACCGCCAGCGACGAACTCGCCAATGGCCACAGGATGTCGCGACTGCGCTGCGAAGCGGCAGGCCTGGGGCCGCATGTGGTCCAGCTTGCCGGTTGCGAGGCGCACTGGATGGCGGAGGGCGCGCGGATCGCGGAAGCGGAAGGCGCCGACATCATCGACATCAACATGGGCTGCCCGGCTCGCCACGTCACCGGCGGCCAGTCCGGCTCGGCGCTGATGCGCGACCTCGACCATGCCTTGCGCCTGATCGAGGCGACGATCGCGGCCGTGAAGGTTCCGGTCACGCTGAAGATGCGGCTCGGCTGGGACGATCGTAGCCGCAACGCGCCGGAGCTGGCGCAGCGGGCCGAGGCCGCCGGCGTCAAGCTTGTCACTGTGCATGGTCGCACGCGCTGCCAGTTCTACAAGGGCGAGGCCGATTGGGATGCCGTGCGCGACGTTCGCGCGGCTATTTCGGTTCCGCTGGTCGTCAACGGCGACATCACCTCCTACGACAGGGCCATCGCGGCGCTCGAGGCCTCCGGCGCCGATGCCGTCATGATCGGGCGCGGCGCACAGGGCCGGCCCTGGCTGCCTGGTCAGATCGGCCGGCGCCTCCAGGGTGGAGCCGAGGAGGCCGCGCCCTCGCTCAGCGAGCAACTCCATTATGTCCGCACGCTCTATGAGGGCGTCTGCGATCTCTATGGCTTGCGCATCGGCCTCAGGCATGCGCGCAAACATCTCGGCTGGGCGCTCGACGCCGCAGCCAGTCTCAGCCGCGCGCCGACCGAAAAGCTGAAGGCCTGGCGCCAGAAGATCCTCACATCTGAGGATCCGCACGCGGTTCATCGTTCACTGCAAGATGCCTTCGACGACTTCGCATGGAGCGCTGCTGCATGAGCTCAGCCGCTGAACATCGTCGACCGCTTTCCTCCGACAGCGATGCGATCCTGAACGCGCTGCCGAACCCCGTGCTGCTGATCGGCCCCGACGGCAAGATCATCGACGCCAATATTGCGACCGAGGCGTTCTTCGAGATCTCGACGCAGTTCCTCAAGCGCCAATTCCTGCGGGAGCTGGTACCGTTCGGCAGCCCGCTACTGGCGCTGATCGACCAGGTGCGCTCGTTGAATTCGCCGGTCAACGAATACAAGGTCGATCTCGGCACGCCGCGCATGGGCGGCGACCGCCAGGTCGATCTGCATGTGGCCCCGCTCACCGAGCGGCCCGGCCACATCGTGGTGATGCTCCAGGAGCGCACCATCGCCGACAAGATGGATCGGCAGCTCACCCATCGCAGCGCCGCACGCTCGGTGATCGCACTCGCTGCGATGCTCGCGCATGAGATCAAGAACCCGCTCTCCGGCATCCGCGGCGCCGCCCAGCTCCTCGAGCAGCAGGCCTCCTCGGAAGACCGCATGCTGACGCGGCTGATCTGCGACGAGGCTGACCGCATCGTCACGCTGGTCGACCGCATGGAAGTGTTTGGCGACGAACGGCCCGTCGTGCGCGGTCCGGTCAACATCCATTCCGTGCTCGACCACGTGAAGCGGCTCGCGCAATCCGGCTTTGCCCGCAACATCCGCTTCATCGAAGACTACGATCCCTCGCTGCCGCCGGTGCTCGCCAACCAGGATCAGCTCATACAGGTATTCCTCAATCTGGTGAAGAACGCCGCGGAAGCCCTGATCGACGTGCCCGACGCCGAGATCCAGCTCACCACCGCCTTCCGTCCCGGCGTGCGCCTGTCGGTGCCCGGTCAAAAATCCCGGGTATCACTACCGCTTGAATTCTGCGTCAAGGACAACGGACCGGGCGTGCCGGACGATCTTCTGCCCAACCTGTTCGATCCCTTCGTGACCACCAAGCAGACCGGCAGCGGTCTTGGTCTTGCGCTGGTCGCCAAAATCATCGGGGATCACGGTGGCATCATCGAATGCGAGTCTCAGCCGCGCAAGACCACTTTCCGCGTACTGATGCCGATGTACTCGACCTCCATCAAACACACCGATCAAAGCAGTCGCGCCGACTCAGCCGGGAAGCCGTCGCCTGCGTCACAGGGGGCAAAATGAGGATTAAATATGCCCGTAGGTAGCATTCTCGTTGCCGATGACGACACCGCCATCCGCACGGTTCTCAATCAGGCACTTTCCCGGGCTGGCTATGAAGTCAGGCTGACCGGCAACGCCGCGACGCTATGGCGCTGGGTCAGCCAGGGCGAGGGCGATCTCGTCATCACCGACGTGGTGATGCCGGATGAAAACGCCTTCGACCTTTTGCCGCGGATCAAGAAGATGCGGCCGAATCTGCCGGTCATCGTGATGAGCGCGCAGAACACGTTCATGACGGCGATCCGGGCCTCCGAGCGGGGGGCCTACGAATATCTGCCGAAGCCCTTCGACCTGAAGGAGCTGATCGCGATCGTCGGGCGGGCGCTGGCCGAGCCGAAGGAGCGGACGTCAAGCCCGGACGAAGACGCCGAGATGGAAGCGATCCCGCTCGTCGGCCGCTCGCCGGCGATGCAGGAGATCTACCGCGTGCTGGCGCGGCTGATGCAGACTGATCTGACCGTGATGATCACGGGCGAATCCGGCACCGGCAAGGAACTGGTGGCGCGCGCGCTGCACGACTACGGCAAGCGCCGCAACGGTCCGTTCGTCGCCGTCAACATGGCGGCGATCCCGCGCGACCTCATTGAATCCGAACTGTTCGGCCATGAGCGCGGTGCGTTCACCGGCGCCAACACCCGTGCCTCCGGCCGTTTCGAGCAGGCCGAGGGCGGTACGCTGTTCCTCGACGAGATCGGTGACATGCCGATGGAAGCACAGACGCGCCTGTTGCGCGTGCTCCAACAGGGCGAATACACCACCGTCGGCGGCCGCACTCCGATCAAGACCGATGTGCGGATCGTCGCCGCCTCCAACAAGGACCTGCGTGTCCTGATCCAGCAGGGGCTGTTCCGCGAGGACCTGTTCTTCCGTCTCAATGTCGTGCCGCTGCGGCTACCGCCGCTGCGCGAACGCATCGAGGATCTGCCCGATCTGGTGCGTCACTTCTTTGCGCTCGCCGAGAAGGATGGCCTGCCGCCAAAGAAGCTCGATGCACTGGCCCTCGAACGGCTGAAGCAGCATCGCTGGCCCGGCAACGTCCGCGAGCTGGAAAACCTCGCACGACGTCTCGCCGCGCTCTATCCACAGGACGTGATCACCGCGTCCGTCATCGACGGCGAGCTCGCGCCGCCCTCGGTTAGCCCGGGAGCCGCCGTCCAGCAAGGCGTCGACAATCTCGGCGGAGCTGTGGAGGCGTATCTGTCCACGCACTTCCAGGGCTTCCCCAACGGCATGCCGCCGCCTGGCCTCTATCACCGCATCCTCAAGGAGATCGAGGTCCCGCTGCTCACTGCAGCCCTCGCCGCCACCCGCGGCAACCAGATCCGCGCTGCGGATCTGCTCGGTCTCAACCGCAATACGCTGCGCAAGAAGATCCGGGATCTGGACATCCAGGTCTATCGGAGCGGGGGATAGGGTCCTCGGATGTCACTCCGGGGGCGTCTCGTGAAGCGGCGCCCGCGGAATCTCGAAATTCCACTCGTCGAAAGGCCGCCCCAGCGTTGTTTGGGCAGGCCCATCCGCATGCGGTTCCGTCGGCGTGTCACAAGAATTTGGCACAGTTCGTGCAAAACAATGCTAGCCCGGGATTTTGTTGTTTCCCTACCGGGGATGGAGCAGTGGCTCCCCGCATTTTTTCGGGCGGGGGGCGCTCTCGCTAGGCGCCCGAATTTCTCGTGCGCAAGCAGAATCTCGTTAGTCCCAGCCGCGTTCTCGTCGGAGCTAGCATCATGACCGCAGAGGAATGCCAGGAACTCGCAAGCCACTATAAAAGCCTGTCGCGGGCCACCGATATTTCCAAGGACCGCGCTTTCCTAATGCAAAATATCGCGAGGAGCTTTTCCGGCTTGGCTACTCAATTGGACAGGCTTGCCGCACTCGTGAGAGACGAAGCTAGGTCACCCGAGAGGGACACGGCAAGATAAGCCGCCGCGGACCTGCTCGGTCTCAACCGCAATACGCTGCGCAAGAAGATCCGGGATCTGGGTATCCTGGTCGATCGGAGCGGAGGCTGATCAAAGTCGCAGCTGCGTACGCCAGATTGGCTTGAGGGCTTCAAGGCTCAACAGGACGGCTGCGGCCGCGGCAAGTGTCACGAGTACATCATCGCCATGGAACCTGCTGGGGCGGCGCTTGGCCGCGGGTGGCGACTGTTGTGGATGCGCGGCTCCGACGCGGTTGGGATGCCGCGGAATTGTCGCAATTCGGCAACAATGTGATATGAATGCATCAGTATCCGTGATCCACGGATCCCGTTTTCAGCATCACCATTGCCGGAATGACCAGCGCAGACACTTCGGCTACCTCGGCCGCAGCCTTTGAGACGTCGCCAGCAGATGAGCCCAAGCGCGGCTTCTTGCGGCGCTGGCTGGCGCCGTTTGCGGTCGGCCTGGCGCTGCTGTCGGCCTTCCTGACCTTCGTGATCCTCACCGGCCTGACACGGATCGAGCCGACGCAGGATGTCGTCAGGTCGTTCCTGATGATCAACGCCGGCACCATCCTGCTCCTCGTCGGCATCATCGTCCACGAGATCTGGCAGATGATCCAGGCGCGCCGGCGCGGGCGGGCGGCGGCGCGGCTGCACTTCCAGATCGTGGGGCTGTTTTCGGTGATCGCGGTACTGCCGGCGGTGCTGGTCGCGATCGTCGCCAACGTCACCATCGAACGCGGCCTCGACCGGCTGTTCTCCGGGCCGACCAAGGAGGTGATCCAGAACTCGCTGACGATTGCGCTCGCCTATATGCAGGACCACGCGCAGCTCATTCGCGGCGACATTCTGGGAATGGCGAACGACATCGCGCACGCCCGACCTCTCTACGACCAGGACCGGCGGTCGTTTCGCGAGCTGCTGACGGCGAGCGCAAGCTCCCGGAACCTGCCGGGGGCGATGATCATCGACAAGGATACCAACATCCTGGAATCGGCCGATACCGGCATCCGGCTCGCCTATTCGCCTCCGGCGCCGGACTTCCTCAGCAATGTCGGTGAGAGCGAGCCGGAGATCGCCGTCCTGCCCGAAAACAACTACGTGGCGGCCGTGATCCGGCTCCGCGCCTTCAACGACACCTTCCTCTATGTCGCCCGTCAGCTCGACCCTCGCGTCGTGGCGCAGGTCAAGCAGACCCAGCTGGGCGTCGCCGAATATGCGCAGATCGAATCGCGCAGGCTGGGCATCCAGGTCGCGTTCGCGCTGATGTTCGCGGTCATCGCGCTGACCATCCTGATGGCCTCGGTGCTGATCGGGCTGAACTTCGCCAATTGGCTGGTGGCGCCGATCAGGCGGCTGATGAACGCAGCCCATACCGTTTCGACCGGCGACCTCCATGTCCAGGTCCCCGTGCACAAATCCGAAGGCGATCTTGCCCAGCTCGGCGAGACCTTCAACAAGATGACCCAGGAGCTGCGCAGCCAGCGCGACGAGCTGGTCAGCGCCAGCGACCTGATCGACAGCCGCCGCCGCTTTATCGAGGCCGTGCTGTCCTCGGCCTCCGCCGGCATCATCGGCGTCGATGCCTCCGGCAGCGTCGGCATCCTGAACCGGTCTGCGGAGAAGCTGATCGGGCACGCCGAGTCCGAGACGCTCGGCCATCCCTTGTCGGAAGTGCTGCCCGAGCTCGACGACATGATGAAGACCGCGCGGGAAGGCACCCAGCGGCTCGTGCAGGGCCAGATCACCATCATGCGCGACGCTCAGGAGCGCAACCTGTCGGTCCGCGTCAGCGCGGAGAAGACCAGCCAGCCGCGCGACAGCTATATCATCACGCTCGACGACATCACCGAGCTCGTCTCGGCGCAGCGCACCTCGGCCTGGGGCGACGTGGCGCGCCGTATTGCCCACGAGATCAAGAACCCGCTGACGCCGATCCAGCTCTCCGCCGAGCGCATCCGCCGCAAATTCGGCAAGACCATCACGGAAGAAAAGGACAAGTCGGTGTTCGACCAGTGCACCGACACCATCGTGCGCCAGGTCGACGACATCCGCCGCATGGTCGACGAGTTCTCGCGCTTTGCACGCATGCCAAAACCCGTGATGGAAGGCGAGGACGTCGTCGATACCGTGCGGCAGGCTGTGTTCCTGATGAAGGTCGCGCATCCCGAGTTCGACATCGAGACGACATTCAAGGAAGACCCGCTGCGCGCGCAGTTCGACCGCCGGCTGATCTCGCAGGCCGTCACCAACATCGTCAAGAACGCGACGGAAGCAATCGAGCAGGTGCCACCGGAAGAGCTCGGCAAGGGCCGCATCGACGTCGTGGTCTCGCGTGAAGACCAGGACGTGCTGATCGACGTCGTCGACAACGGTATCGGCCTGCCCAAGGTCGCGCGCTCGCGGCTGCTCGAGCCCTACGTCACGACGCGGGCCAAGGGCACCGGCCTCGGGCTTGCGATCGTCGGCCGCGTCCTGGAGGACCATGGCGGGCGCATCGAATTGAAGGATGCCTCCGACTTCCGGGAAGGCCAGCGCGGCGCCTGGATGCGGATGCGTTTTGCCATCTCGGGCCATGCCAACACCATCGAGGTGAAAGCCGCGGCCCAAAATAACCAGGAAACAACCAAAGAACCGGACACAAAGGTGCCGGCCGCCGAAACCAAAGAGCCGGCAGAAAAGACTAATGATGCAACAAGAATCGAAGCCTCAACAGGCAACTGACAGAGCGGGCGCGATCCATGGCAAATGAAATTCTGATTGTCGATGATGAGGCCGATATTCGGGATCTCGTTGCGGGCATTCTCGAAGACGAGGGCTTCGTCACCAGAACCGCGCGGGACAGCGACTCTGCGCTCGCGGAGATTGCCAATCGCAGGCCGCACCTGGTGTTCCTCGACATCTGGCTGCAAGGCTCCAAGCTCGACGGCCTGCAGCTGCTCGAGCAGGTCAAGAAGGACAATGCCGACCTGCCGGTCGTCATGATCTCCGGCCACGGCAATATCGAGACCGCGGTCGCCGCGATCAAGCGCGGTGCCTATGATTTCATCGAGAAGCCGTTCAAGGCGGACCGCCTGATCCTGGTGGCGACGCGCGCGCTGGAAAACTCGCGGCTCAAACGCGAGGTGAGGGAGCTCAAGCAGCTCGCCCCGACCGCGAGCCAGCTGGTCGGCCGTTCGCCCAGCATGAACCAGCTCCGCCAGACCATCGAGCGCGCCGCCAAGGCCAACAGCCGCATCCTGATCGTCGGTCCCGCAGGCGCCGGCAAGGAATTGACCGCACGTACGCTGCATGCGGCCTCGGGCCGCGCCGACGGGCCTTTCGTCGTAATCAACGCGGCGGCGATCACGCCGGAGCGCATGGAGCACGAGCTGTTCGGCGTCGAGCAGTCCAATGGCGAGCAGCCGCGCAAGCCCGGCGCGCTCGAAGAAGCCCATGGCGGCACGCTGTTCATCGACGAGATCGCGGACATGCCGCGCGAGACCCAGAACAAGATCTTGCGCGTGCTGGTCGAACAGTCGTTCCAGCGCGTCGGCGGCACCGGCAAGGTGCAGGTCGACGTCCGCATCATCTCCTCGACTGCCCGCAACCTCGAGGAAGAGATTGCCGCCGGCACTTTCCGCGAAGATCTCTATCACCGCCTCTCGGTGGTGCCGATCCGCGTGCCCGCGCTCTCCGAACGGCGCGAGGACATTCCGGAGCTGATCGACTATTTCATGGACCAGATCTCGGCGGCCACGGGGCTGCCCAAGCGCCAGATCGGTCAGGACGCGATGGCGGTGCTCCAGTCCCATGTCTGGCCCGGTAACGTCCGTCAGCTCCGCAACAACGTTGAGAGAGTGATGATTCTCGCCGCCGGCGGACCGGAGGTGATCATCACCGCCGATATGCTGCCGCAGGACGTCGGCTCGATGGTCCCGGCAATGCCGACCAGCAACAATGGCGAGCACATCATGGGCTTGCCGCTGCGCGAAGCACGCGAGGTGTTCGAACGCGACTATCTGATCGCCCAGATCAGCCGCTTTTCCGGCAATATCTCGCGCACTGCCGAATTCGTCGGCATGGAGCGATCGGCACTACACCGGAAGTTGAAGGCCTTGGGTGTCGGTTGAGCCTGGTCGGACCGGCCACACGTCCACAATATCAGAGGAAAATCATCGATTTCCGTAGTTTTTCGGAGGATTGGGATGCGGTCTCCCGCGTGAAGCAGCTTGCCTAATAAGCGTACCTGTCCTCTAATCGTACCGCCGACCCTCCGGAGGGGGATCTCATGGGGGACGGCAACCGGGAGAGGCTCCGAACTGCAAAAGAGGGCAGCAACCGGTCGGACGATCCAAAGAACAAGAAACTCAAAGCGAGATAACAACAATGGCGGCAGACCGCGCACAAAATCTACAAGACACCTTCCTCAACCACGTTCGCAAAACCAAGACGCCACTGACGATCTTTCTGGTCAACGGAGTGAAGCTCCAGGGCATCGTGACCTGGTTCGACAATTTCTGTCTGCTGCTTCGGCGCGACGGTCACTCGCAGCTCGTCTACAAGCATGCGATCTCGACCATCATGCCCGGCGCTCCGATCCAGCTGTTCGAAGGCGGCGAGGATCAGCCGGCTTGAGAGTGACCTGATTGGAACCCCGGAATTTCGACGGGGGTGCTGACCGTCCGCGGTCGGCAGGGGCTGCACAGACGGGGCGGGTGATCGTCATCGGCCCCTATATGCGTATGCGCGGTGGCGGAGCCGACGCGCAAGCGGAGAGTTATGTCCTGCGCGATGTCGAGGCACGGCTCGAAGAGGCCGCAGGCCTAGCGCGCGCCATCGACCTCGTGGTTGCGGACGCGCTGGTCGCGCCGATCAGCCAGATCCGTCCCGCGACCTATCTCGGCAAGGGCAAGGTCGAGGAGGTCAGCGGGCTGATCAAGAGCCACGAGGTCGAGCTCGTGGTGATGGACTGTGCGCTGTCGCCGATCCAGCAGCGCAATCTCGAGAAGGCATGGAACGCCAAGGTGCTCGACCGCACCGGCCTGATCCTGGAGATCTTCGGCCGTCGCGCCAAGACCAAGGAGGGTTCGCTTCAGGTCGAGCTCGCACATCTCAACTATCAGCGCTCGCGCCTGGTGCGCTCCTGGACCCACCTCGAGCGCCAGCGCGGCGGCTTCGGCTTCATGGGCGGTCCGGGCGAGACGCAGATCGAGGCCGACCGTCGGCTGATCTCCGAGCGCATCTCGCGGCTCGAGAATGAATTGAAGAAGGTGCAGGCGACGCGGCGCTTGCACCGCGCCGGCCGCCAGCGCGTGCCCTACCGCGTCGTGGCGCTGGTCGGCTACACCAATGCCGGCAAGTCGACGCTGTTCAACCGCCTGACCCGCGCCGACGTGCAGGCCGCCGACATGCTATTCGCGACGCTCGATCCGACCTTGCGTGCGCTCAACCTGCCGCATGGCGGCAAAGCCATGCTGTCGGACACCGTCGGGTTCATTTCCAATCTGCCGACCCAGCTCGTCGCCGCCTTCCGCGCCACGCTGGAGGAGGTGCTGGAGGCCGACGTGATCCTGCACGTTCGCGACATCTCGCATGAGGACGCCGAGGCGCAGCAGAGCGACGTCGACGCCGTGCTGCGCCAGCTCGGCATCAACCCCGACGACTCCGGGCGCATCATCGAAGTCTGGAACAAGGTCGACCGGTTCGAGCCTGAAAAGCGCGAAGAGCTGCTGAACATCACTGCGCGCAGGCCATCGGATCATCCCGCGATGCTGGTCTCGGCCGTGTCAGGTGAGGGGATTGACGCACTGCTTGCCGCGATCGAGCAGCGCCTTGCGGCAAAACGGACCACGCTCGATCTCTCCATCGACGCAGCAGACGGCGCCGGAATCTCGTGGCTGCATCGCAATTCCGAGGTGCTGGCGAAAGAGCTGCACGACGGCCGTTTCGACATGACTGTGCGGGTGGACGAAACCAAGCGGGATATCGTGGTGAACCGCTTCGACGCCGTGCCGCATCACGCCGCATGAGAGCTGTCGTCCCGGGCAAGCGAAGCGCGAGCCGGGACCCATAACCACAGGGAGTGGTTTGGCGAAGACTGGTATGGGTCTCCGACTTCGCGGGGACGACGCTTGAGTTAGCGCTGGGCTTTCTTGCGTCTCTCTGACGCCGGTTTTTCCTCCGCCTTCGCCGCGTTCCACAGCGCGTCCATCTCTTCCAGCGAGGCCTGCTCCAGCGTGCGTCCCTGCGCCTCCAGCGCGCGCTCGATGTAAGCGAAGCGGCGCTCGAATTTTGCGTTGGTCGCGCGCAGCGCAGTCTCCGGATCGGCGTCGACATGGCGGGCGAGGTTGACGAGGGCGAACAGCAGATCGCCGGTTTCCTCGGCCAGCTCCTCTTTGTCGTTGCGGTCGAGCGCGGCCTCGATCTCGTCGGCTTCCTCGCGGATCTTCTTCAGCACTGCGCGCGGATCGTTCCAGTCGAAGCCGACGGTGGAGGCCTTGCGCTGCAACGCCATCGCGCGCGTGAGCGCGGGCAGGCCGGCCTTGACGCTTGCCAGCAGTGACTTGTGCGACGTCTCCTCCGGCGGCCTGCCCGCGGCGCGCTCGGCCTTCTCCTCGGCCTTGATGCGCTCCCACGCGCTCTTGACGCCGGCGGGCTGGATGTTGCCGTCCTTGTCGGCAAAGACGTGCGGGTGGCGACGGATCATCTTCCGCGTGATCGCCTCGACCACATCGCCGAACGCAAACGCGTTCTCCTCCTCCGCCATGCGCGCGTGATAGACGACCTGGAGCAGGAGATCGCCGAGTTCCTCGCGAAGGTCGTCGAAATCGCCACGCGCGATCGCGTCGGCGACCTCATAGGCCTCCTCGATCGTGTAGGGCGCAATCGTCGCAAAATTCTGCTCGAGGTCCCAGGGACAGCCGGTGACCGGCGTGCGCAGCGTCGCCATGATCTCGATCAGGCGTGAAATGTCGCGGGAAGGGGTCATTGCGGGCCAATTCTCCTCTAGGATCGCTTTATGCCGCAAGCGGCCCGGCGTTCCCAGCACAACGCCGTGAAACAGACCGATTTCCACCGATTGGCGGCGCCGCCACACGATGCTAAATCGCGGCCATGAGCGAACAATTTTCGTCCGAAACCGCCCTGGTGCTGTTCTCCGGCGGCCAGGATTCCACCACCTGCCTGGCCTGGGCGCTGAGCCGCTTTGCGCACGTGGAGACGCTGGGCTTCGACTACGGCCAGCGCCATGCCATCGAACTCACCTGCCGCGAGCGGCTCGTCGGTGGCCTGAAGCGCTTGCGTCCCGATTGGGCGGCAAGATTAGGGGAGAGCCACACGCTCTCGATCCCGACGCTGGCTGCGGTGTCCGAGACGGCGCTGACGCGCGACGTCGCGATCGCGATGGGCGCCGACGGCCTGCCCAACACCTTCGTGCCCGGCCGCAACCTGGTGTTCCTGACCTTTGCCGCCGCGCTCGCCTACCGGCGCGGCATCACGCATATCGTCGGCGGCATGTGCGAGACGGATTACTCCGGCTATCCGGACTGCCGTGACGAGACCATCCGCGCGATGCAATCCGCGCTCTCGCTCGGCATGGCGCGGACATTCGAGCTGCATACGCCGCTGATGTGGATCGACAAGGCCGCGACCTGGCAGCTCGCGCATGAACTTGGCGGCGATGGTCTCGTCGACCTCATCCGCGCCCAATCGCACACCTGCTATCTCGGCGAGCGCGGCGCGCCGCATGACTGGGGTTACGGCTGCGGCGAATGCCCGGCGTGCAGTCTGCGCGCGAAGGGATGGGCGGAGTACGTGGCGCGCAAATAGCGCCCCCCACGGCTATCGCGCAAAATCCTCAGCCCGCAGCACGATCGGCTGGCCGTGCGGGGTGCGATCGGCGGCATGGTCCCAGGCGTCGCGGTAGCGGTGCAGCGTCTCTGTGGAGGTGACGCCCTTGGTGGCGACCAGTGTTTCCAGAGCGGCGAGCCAGTGCAGATAGTAGGTCTCGCCGGTGTCGGGATCGCCCGCTCCTTGCGCGCGCTTGATCTCCTCGGCGAGCGCGGCGGCCCATTCCGTCCAGGTGAAGACGCCGCGCTCGTGCAGCGTCAGCACCATGGCAAAGGCCTGCGCCTCCCAGGGCGCGCGGAACACCGGGCCGTCGTCATCGCGGGGAATGCTCGGGACGGCCGCGGTCGCCTTCGCTGCAGCAGCGGTGCTCATCACGCCGGGTCCAGATAGGGCTCGAAGGCATCGATGGAGATCTTCGACGTCGGATCACCATCCGCGCCCCAGAGATCCCGCCCTTCGAACACCACCGTGTAGAGCCACTGCGGATTCTCACCCAATTCCATCGCGGCTGAATCCGGAAAAACCTGGCAGCCATGGTTGCGCTCGACGACACCGACATGGCCGCGCACATAGCGCGGCAGCCGCGTATGCGTCGTCGGATGGATGTTCTTCGCGCGCACGCGATCGCCGATGTCAAAACGGGCCGGCGCCGGAGCAGGACGGGCGAACTTGCCGCGCACCATGATCCGCTCGATGTCGTCGACTCCAAACTTGCCGTGCCTGAGCGGCTTTGCCGGCGTCACCGCATGGCCGGCCACGACGTCCTCCTTCGCAATGTAGCCCTTGTCGAGCAGCATCTCCTCGAGCCCAAGAAACCATATTTGGTAATAGGAGCTCGATAGATAGACGTCCGGCGGCAGCGTCTCGCGATAGAAGCGCGAAGTGTCGATGTTGAAGGCGCCGGCGCCGCCCATCGCGCGCACCATCGCCAGGACGCGGGCTTCCCAGTCCGCGTGGAACGTCGGCTCGTTCGGCTCGGGCTCGACCTTGCCGAACCCGTCCATGCCGCCCATGTCATGCACGCCGTTCATGACAGCGCTCCCGGCGCCTTCGGAAAGCCGGTGCCGATCATGGAATCGCGCGTCACGAGCTCTGCGAGCTGCGCCTCGCTCCACCCTTCGGTGCCCTCGGGCCGCATCGGCAGTACCAGGAAGCGCGTCTCGGCGGTCGAGTCCCACACCCTGATTTCCGTGTCCTTCGGCACCGTCACGCCGAAATCGGCAAGCACGCCGCGCGGATCCTTCACCGCACGCGAACGATAGGGCGCGGCCTTGTACCAGACCGGCGGCAGCCCTAGCATTTCCCAGGGGTAGCAGGAGCACAGCGTGCACACGACCATATTGTGGCGGGCGGGCGTGTTCTCGACGACGACCAGATGATCGCCGACGCGGCTGACATGGCCGAGCGTACTGATCGCCCTGCTGCCGTCCTCCAGCAAGGCGTCTTTGAAGGTGGGATCGGTCCAGGCCTTGGCGACGACGCGCGCGCCATGATGCGGCCCGATCCGGGTCTCGAAGGCCTGAATGATCGCATCCAGCGCCGCCGGATCGACATAGCCCTTCTCGGTCAAGATGCTCTCGAGCGCGCGCACGCGCAGCTCGGTTTCGGAGAGTTCCGAATGGTCGTGATCGTGGTCGTGATCGCTGCTCATGCGGGGGCAAGATAGGCACATCGGTCCTGCCTGTCGAGGCCCCGCAACGTGCGCGAGTGACGTCCCTGCGCCAGCCTTGCAGCAGCCATTGATCACGGCGCGGACTGTCCGTATACGGCCCGCGGGGACGGCCGAGACTTGGTCAACGAGCCGGCAAGAGGAATTGAGGGGAGGGCCAATGACTGCTAGCTCGCAGGCGCCGGAGGCGAAGGGATTTCGCTGGAAGCTGTTCGCCCCGCTCGCGGTGTGGCTTGCGATCTATTTGTGGCCAGTGCCTGCGGGCCTCAACGTCAATCAGTGGCACTATTTCGCGGTGTTCGCCGCCGTCATCACCGGTCTCATCCTGGAATCGATGCCGGTCGGCGCCGTCGGCCTGATCGGGCTGACGGTCGCCGGTATCAGCGGCTATATCGACCCCGATCCGACCAAATCGCTGCGCTGGATGCTGGCGGGCTTTGCCGAGAGCACGGTGTGGCTGATCGTCGGCGCCTTCGTGTTCTCGATCGGCTATCGCAAGAGCCAGCTTGGCCGGCGGATCGCGCTCGTACTGGTACGCAGCCTCGGGCGCAACACGCTTGGCCTTGGCTATGCGGTCGCGATTTCGGACTTCCTGCTGGCGCCGGCGACGCCCTCGAACACGGCGCGCAGCGGCGGCATCGTCTATCCCATCATCAGCAACATCCCGCGCATCTACGGCTCCGAGCCCGGGCCGACCGCCGGCAAGATCGGCACCTATGTGATGTGGACGGCGTTCGCGGCCACCGCAGTCACGAGCTCGCTGTTCTTCACCGCGCTTGCGCCCAATGCGGCGGCCCTCGCCATTGCCAAGAAGACCGCAAACATCGACATAAGCTGGGCGCAGTGGTTCATCGGCTTTGCGCCGCTCGGCATCCTCCTGATGCTGCTGGTGCCGCTCCTGAGCTATGCAATCTGCCGTCCCGAGGTGAAGCGGAGCCCCGAGATTTCCGAATGGGCGAGCAGGGAACTGGCGACGATGGGGCCAATGTCGCGCCACGAATGGATCATGCTGAGCCTGATCGTGCTCGCGATGTTCCTGTGGATCACAGGCTCGACCCCAGACATCAGCCTGCCCGTCCTCGGCTCGAACTTCATCAACGCCACCACCGTCGTGTTCATCGTGATCTCCTTGATGCTGGTCACCGGCATCGTCGAATTCAACGATATCGTCAGCGAAAAGAGCGCCTGGGAGGTATTTTTCTATTTCACCTCGCTCTTGACGTTGGCCTCGGGCCTCAACGAAATCGGCTTCATCAAATGGTTCGCGAACGAATACGCCAAGCCGCTCGCCGGGCTGTCGCCGTCGACGGCGATGATCATGCTGGTCGCGCTGTTCTTCTGGATCCACTATTTCTTCTCGAGCATCACCTCGCATGCCGCAGCCATGCTGCCCGTGGTGCTCGCGGTCGGCTCCGGCATCGCCGGCCTTCCGGTCACGACGCTCGCGATGCTCTGCATGTATTCGCTGGGCCTGATGGGCGTGATCTCGCCTTACGCGACGGGGCCGGCGCCGATGTATTTCGGCAGCGGCTATATCGGCAAAGGCCAGTTCTGGAGCTTTGGCCTGATCTTCGGCCTGATCTATTTCGCCGGATTGCTCGTGATCGTGCTGCCGTGGTTGCAGCTCCGCGGAGGCTAGAGCATGATCCGGAAAAGTGTGCAGCGGTTTTCCCTCGCGACAAACGCGGAACGCGTTTGCGCGGAGATCATGCTCAAACAATAACCTAAAGCGCGATGACGATTTTAGCCTTACTGTGTCACTAACCCTCATGGTGAGGAGCGCGAAGCGCGTCTCGAACCATGAGGCCCCGCCTGTGGCCCACATCCTTCGAGACGCTTGCTTCGCAAGCTCCTCAGGATGAGGAGTTAGAGCGTTTATGACGCAGTAAGGTTAGGCCACGGGGCGAATTTTCTCTTGAGGCACCGAATCGGGAAAGCTTTGTCTAGCCCGGCCTGAATATCCGCGATTGCAAGACCGACCGGATCGGGCGATTGTGCATGCTGCAATGCAGCGCGCTGTCCGGCGTCCCGTGCGCCTGATGCCTTTCCATCGCTGCCACCTCGCTTGGCCGCTTGAGCCGGCGATGTCTTGCGAATGAGAGTTTATCGAATGAATGCACATCAAGCGCTCGTGGTCGGGGAGCCGATCGGGGCACAGGCCGCAATTTCGCAGGGCGATGCGCCCGACGCCATGGTCCGGTTCGAAACCATCTCGAAGATCTATCCGGCCTATCGCGACAAGTCCGGAGTCCATGCCTTGCAGGACATCGACTTTGCGATTGCGCGCGGATCGATCACCGGCGTGATCGGCCGCTCGGGCGCGGGCAAGTCGAGCCTGGTGCGCCTGATCAACGGGTTGGAGAAGCCGACCACCGGCCGCGTCGTGGTCGATGGCCGCGACATCTCGGCGCTGTCCGGCCGCAACTTACGGCTCGCGCAGCGCTCGATCGGAATGATCTTCCAGCACTTCAACCTGCTGTCGTCGCGCACTGCAGCCGACAACGTCGCGCTGCCGCTGGAAATCGCCGGTTGGCCGAAAGCCGAGATCAGGACGCGCGTCGCCGAGCTGCTCGCACTCGTCGGAATTTCCGACAAGGCCGATCGTTATCCCTCAGAACTTTCCGGCGGCCAGAAGCAGCGCGTCGGCATTGCGCGGGCGCTGGCGACGCGTCCCAACGTGTTGCTGTCGGACGAGGCGACCTCGGCGCTCGATCCGCAGACCACGCGCGCGATCCTCGATCTGCTTGCGAGCATCAATCGCGAGCTCGGCGTGACCATCGTACTGATCACGCATGAGATGTCCGTGGTGCGGCAGCTCGCAAAGGAGGTCGTCGTGATCGATGCCGGTCACATCGTCGAGCGCGGCCACGTCGCTGACATCTTCACCAATCCGAGGCATCCCATCACGCAATCCTTCATCGCGGAGGTCGTCGGCGACAGTCTGCCGGTGTCGCTGGCCTCCCGCCTCACGGCGCAGCCGGTTGCGGGCGGCCAGGCCGTGATCCGCGTTCAGGTGCGCGGCACGGGTGCGGGTGACACGCTCGTGGCGCGGCTCGCGCGCGAGGTCGGAATCGACGTGGCGCTGCTCGCCGCGCGCATCGACGAGATCGGCGGCCAGCACGTCGGCTCGCTGACGATCGGGATTCCCGGCGGGGAGGGGGCCGCACAGCAGGTGCTGGCCTGGCTCCTGCAACACCAATTCGCTTCGGAGCGTCTCGGCCATGTCGCCTGAAATGATCAATCTCATCGTCCAGGCAACCGGCGAAAGCCTGTTCATGGTTTCAGTCGCCGCTCTGCTCGGCACCATCTTCGGCCTGCCGATCGGGGTGTTCCTGGCAACCAGCCGCAAAGGCGAGCTGTTCGCCGCGCCCGCGGTCAACGCCGTGCTCGGCATGGTCGTCAACGCAACGCGCTCGACGCCGTTCATCATCCTGGTGGTCGCGATCATCCCGTTCACGCGGATGATCGCGGGCACGTCGATCGGATCGACGGCGGCGATCGTGCCGCTGACGATCGCCTCCACGCCCTTCATTGCGCGGCTCGTCGAAGCCGCGATCCGCGAGGTCGATGCCGGCCTGATCGAGACGGCATCCTCGTTCGGCGCCTCGCCGCTCCAGATCGTGCTCAAAGTGCTGATCCCCGAGGCGCTGCCCGGCCTTGTCCTCGCGCTCACGCTCGCGGTCGTCAGCCTGCTCGGCTATTCCGCGATGGTCGGCGCGGTCGGTGGCGGCGGGCTGGGCGACCTCGGCATCCGCTACGGCTACCAGCGCTTCATGCCGGAGATGATGCTCGCCGTCGTAGTCGTCCTGATCGCACTGGTGCAGGCGGTCCAGTCCGCGGGCGACTATCTGGCGCGCCGGGTCAACCGCCGGCTGCGGCATCGCTGACGCCGAAAGGAACAAGCTGTTGACTTGATCGTATGCTTCCATGCCCCAGCAAGGCGAGGGCGCCTCGGGCCACAGCAATGTAACGGAGAGCTTGCATGCGCATCGAACCGGTCTTCCTGTTTGACCTCGACGGTACGCTGGTCGACAGCGTCTATCAGCATGTGCTCGCCTGGAAGCACGCGCTCGACGCCGAGGGCTTCGAGCTCTCGGTCTGGCGCATCCATCGCAAGATCGGCATGAGCGGCGGTCTCTTCACCAATCAGCTCCTGCGCGAGATCGGCGTCGAGATCAGCGAGGAGCGCATCGACCGGCTGCGCCGCGCGCACGCGGCGTCCTACCAGCAGCAGGCGGGCCAGATCCGCCCGCTTCCCGGTGCGCGCGAACTGCTGCAATGGCTGTCGGAGGCGAAAATCCCGTGGGCAATCGCCACCAGCGGCCGGATGGAGACCGCGGCCGTGAACCTCGCCTCGCTCGGCGTCGATCCCGCACGCACGCCCGTGGTGACGCGCGACCAGGTCAAATATGCAAAGCCCGACCCCGACCTGTTTCTCGCCGCAGCCGCGCGGCTGAACGCGCCGATCGAGACGGCCGTCGTGGTCGGCGACAGCGTCTGGGACATGATGGCCGCCGTCCGCTGCCGCGCGTTTGGCGTCGGCCTCCTGAGCGGCGGCTACGGGCCGGACGAACTGCGCCAATCCGGCGCCTTCCGCGTCTACGACGATCCGGCCGACATGCTGCGCCGGATCGACGAGGTCGGCGGCCGGCGATGACGCGGAAGTCAGCTCAAGCGGCGAAAGTCAGCACGTGATCGTTTGACCTCCATGTGGGGTTTCCGGGACTCATAGTGAAGAGGTTCACACACGGTCCGTGACGAGGGCCGCTGTGCGCACGGAATTCGTGGCGGAAATATCTCTAATCGAAGAGGGTGCCCCCATGAAAACCCGGTTCTTGATTGTGGCCGCCGTTGCTTGCCTCGTGGCGACCAATCACGCCGATGCCTGCACACCGCGTCCGAGTGCCGACAACGCCTGTGGACTTCGAGCGCGCGATGGCCGGCGCCTTCAACGTGGAAACCGAGTGGGTTTACGTGCCCGACGAGCCCGTCATCGACGAGTCGAACAGGGCTAGTCTAACGTCTCGCTGGTCTGGCCGCTGTATGGCCCGATGGGTGTGGGTGTTCGCTGCTTCATGCCGGGAACGATGACGTGAGGCGCGTGGTGTGCGTTGCGATCCTGCAACGTTAATGAGCCCTGCGAGATGCTGGAGCCTGCCGGAACCCTGCCGCGTGAGTCTGGATTCCCGCGATGGTTGGGATAAGGTTACACTACCTGCGCAGAAAAAAATTGCAGACGACATCCGGGAGGAAGCGATGCTCGACACCACGCTTAGCGCGCGCGTCCAAGTTATCCTCGACAAGTTTGAAGCCGCGCTTGCGGCGGGCGAACTCGACGCCGCCGCCGGAATGTTTGCTCCGGAATGCTACTGGCGCGACCTCGTTGCGTTCACCTGGAACATCAAGACAATGGAAGGCCGCGATCAGATCCGCGACATGCTCGCGCATTGCCTAGCGCATGTGAAGCCGCGCAACTGGAAAATCGCCGAAGGTGAAGCGCCAACCGAGGCTGGCGGCGTGACCGAGGCCTGGATCACGTTCGAGACCGAGGTCGCGCGCGGATATGGACTCATCCGCCTGCAGAACGGCCAGATCTGGACGCTCCTGACGACGACGGCCGAACTCAAGGGCCATGAGGAAAAGGCTGGCTTCAGCCGGCCGCTCGGAGCCAGGCACGGCGTCAAT
The DNA here is from genome assembly GCF_029714405.1 of Bradyrhizobium sp. CB82. Taxonomy (NCBI): domain Bacteria; kingdom Pseudomonadati; phylum Pseudomonadota; class Alphaproteobacteria; order Hyphomicrobiales; family Nitrobacteraceae; genus Bradyrhizobium; species Bradyrhizobium sp. CB82. The sequence continues at coordinate 4,816,781 of NZ_CP121650.1, forward strand.
CCAGGCGCCAAGACCTGGAAGGAACTGCGTGACGAGGAAGCCGAGCACCTCGGCTTCAAGACCCAGCCCTACGTACTGATCATCGGCGGCGGGCAGGGCGGCATTGCGCTCGGGGCGCGGCTGCGACAGCTCGGTGTTCCGACGATCATCGTCGAAAAGAACGCACGCGCCGGCGATTCCTGGCGCAACCGCTACAAGTCGCTCTGTCTGCACGACCCCGTCTGGTACGATCACTTGCCCTACATCGATTTCCCCAAGAACTGGCCAGTGTTCTCGCCCAAGGACAAGATCGGCGATTGGCTGGAGATGTACGTCAAGGTCATGGAGTTGAACTACTGGACGAACAGCGCGGCCAAACACGCCAGCTGGGACGACACCAAGAAGGAATGGGCCGTCGTCGTTGAACGTGATGGCAAGGAGATGACGCTACGGCCCAAGCAGCTTGTGTTCGCGACCGGCATGTCGGCCAAGCCGAACATGCCGAAAATCAAGGGCATGGAAACCTTCAAGGGCGAGCAGCACCATTCCTCACGCCATCCCGGCTCCGACGCCTACAAGGGCAAGAAGGTGGTGGTGATCGGCTCGAACAATTCGGCCCATGACATCTGCGCTGCACTGTACGAGACCGGCATCGACGTAACGATGGTGCAACGCTCGACGACGCACATCGTGCGCTCGGATTCGCTGATGGAGACCCTCGGCGATCTTTATTCCGAACGTGCCGTCCGCAGCGGAATGACGACGGCAAAGGCCGACCTGATCTTCGCCTCACTGCCCTACCGGATATTGAATCAGTTTCAAAAGCCGGTCTACGACAAGATCCGCCAGGACGACGCCGCTTTCTACGCCGGGCTGGAGAAGGCCGGCTTCATGCTCGACTTCGGTGACGACGATTCCGGGCTATTCATGAAATATCTTCGCCGCGGCTCGGGCTATTACATCGACGTCGGCGCCTCACAGCTTATCATTGACGGCAAAATCAAACTGTTCACGGGTCAGGTCGAGGAGATCACCCCCAACGGCGTCAGGCTTGACAACGGCAAGGAATTGCCAGCGGACGTGATCGTCTATGCCACCGGCTACAGCTCGATGAATGGCTTTGTCGCCGATCTCGTCAGTCGAGAAATGGCCGACAAAGTCGGCAAGGTCTGGGGCCTTGGCTCGAATACGACAAAAGACCCTGGGCCTTGGGAAGGTGAGCAGCGCAACATGTGGAAGCCGACGCAGCAGGAGGGCCTATGGTTCCACGGCGGCAATCTGCATCAGTCGCGACACTACTCGCAATTCCTTTCCCTGCAGCTGAAAGCTCGCTACGAGAGCATCCCGACGCCGGTGTATGGCCTGCAGACTGTTCATCACAAGGCCTGAAGTTACCGAGTGCGCAGCAGAGCTCGCCGATTGCGAGCTCCATGCGATTTGCCGGATCCCCGCACTCGCCAGCACAATGTCCACTTTAATCTCGCTGAGATGACATCGCTGACCAGATCCGACACGCGGGAAAAGGGTCAATTCGCCCCTGAAAATGCCGGACTGCACCACCCGGCGCCCGCAATGCCACCAATGTGACCAATCGTGAAGCCGCGATTTGTTGGGACGGCGCGGCCTGAGCCTTACCTAAGCAGGCGGCTGGTCGATTGGAGAAAAAGCGATGCGTTCTATTTTTGCCTTGAGCCTTTTGATCGCCCTCTATGGCTCTGCGAACGCGGCTACAGTGCATCACGCACATCAGCGGCACGCTATCGTTCGTCCCAACCAGGGCATGATCGCCTCAGACCCCGCTTCGGGTTTTGCCTACGTGCCGCCTGGGCCGTCAATCCGCTACCGGCAGGCACCGTACGATGATTACGATGCGCCGTATCCGGGAGCTTCGCAGGGCTACGCGCCTGGCGAACGCGAGCGATTTCTCGACAGTGTGAGACGAGGCGGTTAGACCGCCCAAACATATCGGACGAGGGCGATCGCCAAGGTGCAAACGCGCGCCTCACCGAGGTCAGCAGCGGGTCTGCAATGCCGGAAACGCGGATTCCGCGCTCCTCACCATGAGGGTCCTATGGCGCGCGCGGAGCAGGACCAAATTAGAGCGCACGCCCGCCAATATTCCAGTCGCGGCCGCCCCCGCCGAAAATCTCATACCCCGTCGGCGTCACCGCAACCGTATCCTCGAGCTTGATGAAGCCGCGCTTGGGATGCTTCATCGTGGTCTCGATCGACACCACCATGCCGGGCTCCAGCGGCAGCCGCGCGTCCGGATCGTCATAGGGAACCGGACCATTGGCGGTCAGGCGAGGGGCCTCGTGGCTGACGAGGCCCATGCCATGGGCCAGGAAGTCCGTGCAGTCGCGCTGGCCGATACCGGCGAGTTCTTTCTCGGCAGCGGCATAGATCGCACCGCCCAGCGCCCCCGGCCGCACGGCCGCAAAGGCGGCGCGCTGGACGGCCTCGATCGCGGCGAGCAGGTCCTTCAGTTCGCCGTCCGGCTCGCCCAGCACGGCCATGCGGGCGAGATCGCCGATATAGCCGTGATAGTTGCCGCCGGAATCGAGCGACAGCACGTCGCCTTGCTCCCAGCGCTGCGGCGACGGCGCCCGGTTGTGGCTGTTGCCGCAAGCAAGCAGGCAATATTCAAAGGTCAGCCCACGCTGCGCCTCGGCGATGCGCAGGGCGTCCGACAGCTCCTGCTTGGTCGTGCCCGGACCATGCTTCGCAATCACCTCCAGCATGGACGCGACCACGCGCTCCGAGGCCGCCTTGAGCTTGGCGAGCTCGGCCGCCGACTTCACCGCGCGCAGACGCTCCAACGTCAGCAGCGCATCCTTCAGCTCGGCGCCGGGCAGGGCGTCGGCCAGCGCCCTGCCTGCATCCATCGGCAGAAACGCCATCTCGACCCCGACCCGCTTCATCGGCACGGCCGCGTGCTTCAGGAGCTCAACCGCCCGTGTGACGGCGTCGACCGAGCCGTTGGATTCGGTCCGGACCTGCGGCACCCAGGGCGGCGCCACGGCGCGCTGATGGGTCTCCAGGCGATGCCCGATATAGATGGCCTTGCCGGGCGCACCCATGGGATAGACCAGGACCGGCAGGTACCGGCTGACACCCATCGCATCCATGTAATCGAAGAAGATCGCGCGCTCCGCGCCCAGCAGGTACTGCACATTGTGCTTGGAGGTCGCGATCAGAACGTCGAGGCCGGCAGCCTCCATCAGCCTGTCGAGCTTGGCGGCATCGAATGGAGTCGCAGGGGACTGAGGCCCGCGGGCGACGTGGTCCTGCATGATGGACCTCCCATGAACGGCGGTCTTTGCTGCCTGTGCAGAGATCGGCTTTGGACTTCGTTTCGAGATCAATTCTGAGCCGGGAACAGGGTTCTGGGTAGCTGCGGAATTGTCCGGCCTGATCTGCAAGGCCATATCCGCAATTCGCATAAGGTATATTATGGAATATTTTTATATCCAATTAGATCAAATATTTAGACGAAATTCCTGACAACGCGGATTCGGTCGAGCCCACCAATCGTCACAGCCATTGAGCTTGGCATGATCTGCCAGGCGCTCCTTTGCATGGGGTTGTTTTGCGGATTTTGGTGGCGAGCCGGTGCCTTGCGAAAGCCGATATTGCCGCGGCTCGGCTCCGCTGCAATAAGCAACACCTCGCGAGATCGCAGATGACCTCATGGCGTTCCGTCCGTATAGGTTTGCATCTCAGAACAACAACAAACCTTTTTGGGAGCAAACCCCGATGAGCTTTTCCCGACGCACGCTTCTCAAGGCCTCCGCCGCGACCGCGGTCCTCGGCGGCCTCAGTGCCCCCCATGTGGCGCGCGCCCAGACGGCCGAGTTTTCGTACAAGTACGCCAACAACCTGCCGGACAGCCATCCGCTGAACATCCGCGCCAAGGAGATGGCCGCGGCGATCAAGAGCGAGACCAACGGCAAGTTCGACCTCCAGATCTTCCCGAACAACCAGCTCGGCTCCGACACCGACATGCTGAGCCAGATCCGCTCTGGTGGAGTCGAGTTCTTCACGCTGTCGGGCCTGATCCTGGCAACGCTGGTGCCGGCGGCTTCGATCAATGGCATCGGCTTCGCGTTTCCGGACTACGACACGGTCTGGAAGGCCATGGACGGCGACCTCGGCGCTCACGTGCGCGGCGAGATCAAGAAGGCCGGCCTCGAGGTCATGGACAAGATCTGGGACAATGGCTTCCGCCAGACCACGTCCTCGACCAGGCCGGTCAACGGCCCGGACGACCTGAAGGGTTTCAAGATCCGCGTGCCGGTGTCGCCGCTGTGGACCTCGATGTTCAAGGCGTTCGATGCGGCGCCCGCCTCGATCAACTTCAGCGAGGTCTATTCCGCGCTCCAGACCAAGGTCGTCGAAGGCCAGGAGAACCCGCTGGCGATCATCTCGACCGCCAAGCTCTATGAGGTGCAGAAGTACTGCTCACTGACCAACCACATGTGGGATGGCTTCTGGTTCCTGGCCAACCGCCGCGCCTGGGAGAAATTGCCGGCGGATGTCCGCGCGATCGTTGCCAAGAACATCAACGCGGCCGCTGTGAAGGAACGCGAGGATACGGCCAAGCTCAACGCCAACCTCCAGCAGGAGCTGGCCGGCAAGGGCCTGACCTTCAACCAGCCGGCAACCGCGCCGTTCCGCGACAAGCTGCGCAGCGCCGGCTTCTATGCCGAGTGGAAGGGCAAGTATGGCGACCAGGCCTGGGACCTCCTGGAAAAGGCCGTCGGCAAACTCTCGTAACGCGTCAAGGCCGTCATGGCTCATATCGAGGTTCAGGTGACCGAGGTGGTGGGCGAGGTGACCGGGCAGTCCCCTCGCCGGCGACCTTCGTTTCTGGCTTCGCTGGAGCGCGTGCTCGGCTTCATCGTCGAGATCCCGGCGGCGATCCTGGTCGTCGCCGAGATCGTCATCCTGTTCGCCGGCGTGGTCGCACGCTACGGCTTTCACCGGCCGCTGGTCTGGTCGGACGAACTCGCATCCATTCTGTTCCTGTGGCTCGCGATGCTCGGCGCGGCGGTGGCCTTCCGCCGTTCCGAGCACATGCGCATGACGGCGTTCGTCGCGAGGGCGAGCCCAGCGATGCGGGTCTATCTCGATCTCGTGGCGGTCTGCGCCGCGCTGGCGTTCCTCGTGATGATCGTATGGCCGTCCTACGACTACGCCTATGAGGAAAGCTTCATCACCACGCCGGCGCTCCAGATCTCGAACATGTGGCGCGCCGCTGCGCTGCCGGTCGGCATCTGCCTGATGGCGGCGTTTGCGGTGCTGCGCCTGCTGCGCGCGGCCGACTATCGGACCGTGCTGACGGCCGCCGTGACCGTCGCCGTCGTCGTCGGCTTGTTCTGGCTCGCCGAGCCCCATCTGCGGCCGCTCGGCAATCTCAACCTGGTGATCTTCTTCGTCGGCGTCGCCGGCTTCTGCGTCTTTGCCGGCGTTCCCATTGCGTTCGGCTTCGGCCTTGCCATCTTCGGCTATCTCGCGCTGACCACACGCACGCCAGTGATGGTGCTGGTCGGCCGAATGGACGAGGGCATGAGCCATCTGATCCTGCTCTCGGTGCCGCTGTTCGTGTTCCTGGGGCTTTTGATAGAAATGACCGGCATGGCGCGGGCCATGGTGGCGTTCCTGGCGAGCCTGCTCGGGCATGTCCGCGGCGGGCTGCACTACGTGCTGGTCGGCGCCATGTACCTGGTCTCCGGCATCTCCGGCGCCAAGGCGGCCGACATGGCCGCGGTCGCGCCGGTCTTGTTCCCCGAGATGAAGCAGCGCGGCGCCAAACCCGGCGATCTGGTCGCCCTGCTCGCGGCCACCGGCGCGCAGACCGAAACCATTCCGCCGAGCCTCGTGCTCATCACCATCGGCTCGGTCACGGGCGTCTCGATCGCAGCACTGTTCACCGGCGGCCTGTTGCCCGGCGTGGTGCTGGCGCTGACGCTCTGCATGCTGGTCTGGTGGCGCTACCGACACGAGGACATGAGCCATGTTAGCCGCGCCACGGCCGGCCAGATCGGCAAGACCTTCGTCATCGCCCTGCCCGCGCTCGCCCTTCCCTTCGTGATCCGCTACTCGGTGGTCGAGGGCATCGCCACCGCGACCGAGGTCTCGACCATCGGCATTGTCTATAGCGTCCTGGTCGGACTCTTGATCTACCGCCGCTTCAACTGGCGACGGCTGTTGCCGATGCTGGTCGAGACCGCGGCGCTGTCGGGGGCGATCCTCCTGATCATCGGCACCGCCACGGGCATGGCCTGGGGCCTGACACAGTCCGGCTTCTCGCGCTCGCTTGCATCAGCCATGACCGGGCTGCCCGGCGGCTCGGCCTCCTTCATCGCGGTCTCGATCCTGGCCTTCACCATCCTTGGCAGCGTACTGGAGGGTATTCCGGCGATCGTGCTGTTCGGGCCTCTTTTGTTTCCGATCGCGCGGGCCGTCGGCGTCCACGAGGTGCACTATGCCGTGGTCATCATCCTTGCCATGGGCATCGGCCTGTTCGCCCCGCCTTTCGGCGTCGGCTATTATGCCGCCTGCGCGATCGGCCGCGTTGACCCCGCCGAGGGCATCAGGCCAATCTGGGGCTATCTGCTGGCGTTGCTCGTAGGATTGATTATCGTGGCGATATTCCCGTGGATTTCGATCGGATTCCTTTGAAGCGTTGAGGGAGGGTGGCGATGAGTGAGAGGCAGAACCACTACAATATCGGCCTGGACAAGACGCCCGCCAACTACGTGCCGTTGACACCGCTGAGCTTCCTCGCGCGCAGCGCCGGTGTCTACCCCGATCATGTCAGCACCGTCTATGAGGGTCGCAGCTTCACTTGGGCGCAGACCTATGAGCGGTGCCGGCGCTTTGCAGCGTATCTGGCGGGAAAGGGGATCGGTATCGGTGACACCGTGGCGGCCATGCTGCCGAACGTGCCGGCGATGAACGAGGTGCACTTCGCGGTCCCCATGACCGGCGCGGTGCTCAATGCTTTGAACATCCGCCTCGACGCGCCCTCCATCGCGTTCCAGCTCGATCATGGCGGTGCCAAGATCATCCTGGTCGATCCCGAATTCTCAGGTGTGATCATCGATGCACTGGCGCAGATGAAGGGTCCAAAACCGTTCGTGATCGACGTCGACGACGCTGCGTTCACAGGCGGAAAGCGTATCGGCGAGATCGAATATGAGGCGGCGGTCGCCCAGGGTGATCCCGGTTTTGCTGCCGTTCTGCCGCAGGACGAATGGGATGCCATCGCACTGAGCTACACCTCGGGCACCACGGGCAATCCCAAGGGCGTCGTCACCCATCATCGCGGCGCGTATCTGAACGCCGTCAGCAACATCCTCGCCGGCAATCTCGGCCAGCATCCGGTCTATCTCTGGACGCTGCCGATGTTCCATTGCAACGGCTGGTGCTTCCCCTGGACCATTGCCGCGTCCGCCGGCATCAACGTCTGCCTGCGCAAGGTCGAGCCGACAAAGATCTTCGAATTGATCAAGGCGCATGGCGTCACCCACATGTGCGGCGCGCCGATCGTCTACAACACGCTGATCAACGCTCCCGATGCGCCCAAGGGCACGGCTGTGCGCCGCGTCGTTGGCCTGATCGCGGGCGCGGCGCCGCCGGTCGCGGTGCTCGAAGGCGCCGAGAGCATCGGTATCAAGCTCACCCACGTCTATGGACTCACCGAAGTCTACGGCCCCGCCTCCGTCTGCGCCGAGCAGCCGGGCTGGGACGAACTGTCCGCGCCCGAGCGCGCGCGGATGAAGCGGCGGCAGGGCGTACCCTACCCGCTGGAGGAGGACGTCACGGTCATCGATCCGCAGACCATGCAGGAGGTGCCGCGTGACGGCGAAACCATCGGCGAGGTCATGTTCCGCGGCAACATCGTGATGAAGGGCTACCTGAAGAACGAGAAGGCGACCAGAGAAGCTTTCGAAGGCGGTTGGTTTCACACCGGCGATCTCGGCGTGCTTGACGAGCACGGCTATGTCATCATCAAGGACCGCTCGAAAGACATCATCATCTCCGGCGGCGAGAACATCTCCTCCGTCGAGGTCGAGGACATCCTCTACAAGCACCCCGCCGTTCTGTTCGCGGCCGTGGTCGCAAAGCCCGATCCGAAATGGGGCGAGGTGCCCTGCGCATTCATCGAGCTGAAGGATGGCGCGAGCGCGAGCGAAGCCGACATCATCGCCTTCTGCCGCTCCCACATGTCCGGCTTCAAGACGCCAAAGGCCGTGGTATTCGGACCGATCCCGAAGACCTCGACTGGAAAGATTCAGAAATTCCTGCTGCGCAATCAGGTCGACTCGGCGAAGGCGATCTCGGCGTAGCGCTTACCGAGACCGAATTCCTGAGAGCGCCTCGGGCATCTTCAAGACGTTGGTACTGCTTACGAGCGTTACTGCTTACCGAGCGCTTCCCCCGCGGTCGGCGACACCAAGTCCGCGACCGCCTCCTCCAGAATTGTGGCCACTTCCAATAGTGAAATAACCAAGCGCGGCATCCGCCTCAGCCTTTCATCGACGGCGACAGCCGAAACATCGTTTCGCGTCCGGCCGCCGAGCAATCGCCATCGCCCGAAGGTGATCTTGTGGACATTGCCGGAGACGTATCCGACCGACGCCCACGATTGCCTCGACTCCAGCAAGAGCTCGTCGGCCATCTTGTCCATCACCTTGACGATCGCGATCATATCCCGCGTGGCGCCCGCAAGCCCGTGCCCGCTGCGATCCGGGTTGCAATCACCGGCACGCCTGGCGCTGGCCGATGGCTTGTCCTGCAATTCGGCGAGTTTGCACAGCAGCGCTGCGAAGCGGGAATGTGCTGCGCGAACGAGATCCTCAAGTAAAGATAGATTGGTCCTCATGGACGCCGACGTGGCGTGCGGTTTGATCAATGTAAAATGCATCAAATACTCCAAGGGCAACCCAAGCGAAGGCTGCCGCATTGCAGAACCCTAGAGGCGCGCAATCGCAAAGGCTTGAACGTCTCAAGCCACGATTGATCAAAACAAGCCCGCAAAGAAATCCGGGCAGCGGCAATAGAACGCGCTCGCTCGAATGTGATCAAAAAAGCTTCGTGCATGGGTGTAGGTGAAGTGCCCGACAACCCAGGGTTCCCGCCAGCCAGCGAGCGGGAGGATGGGAATATTCATTTTGAATGCTGCGTCCGCCGATCGTTTCCCACGGCGGATTGGAGAATAGATAATGACCGATGATGGCCTCTACGGCGATCGGCTTGCAAAATTGTTTCCAATGATCCAAAGCCCAAACTCGGGAATAGTTAAATCGCTCCAAAGAGGCAAATTCGCCGCGGTTCGGATGGCCTATTCCGGACCTGTCCACGACCCGACACTGCCGTCACCTCCGGATGAGGCATTTGCACTCTGTCTTCGCCTGCGACATCAAAGAGCAGAGTCATGGATAGATGGCCGTCATGCGCGTAAGGGCGCCCAGAAGGATGAGACAAGCGTCTATGATCTTCGATGCGAAACCGTCGTTCGCTTCCAGGATCCGTTCGACTTTCTCTATCTTTATCTGCCGCACAATGCGTTGAGCGAGTTGGCGGCGGAGCTGGGCGTTGGTCACATTCAGTACGATATTGCAAGTGGTACAAACATCTTCGACCCCGTCGTAGCTCACTTGGGGGCCTGCCTGCTGCCGGCTCTCGAGAAACCTCATGAAGCCAACGAACTGTTCGTGGGCCATGTCGCGATGGCGCTCAATGCACATTTTCTCAGAGAGTACTCAAGCAGCCGACCAGAAACACGCGCTCAACGCAGCGGATTGGCCCCATGGCAACTTCGGACTGCGAAAGAGCTGATGCGTGCGAATCTCGACGGAGCACTCCCGCTGGCACGCATCGCGAGCGAATGCGGCTTATCGGCCGCCCACTTTGCCCGCGCGTTCAGGGTAAGTACGGGAACGCCACCGCACCGTTGGCTGATGGATCAACGTATCGAGCAAAGCAAATGCCTGCTCGTGGACTCCACATTGTCGCTCACTGAAATTGCGATCAAATGCGGTTTCTCCGACCAAAGTCACTTCACCAGGGCCTTCTCGTCTGCGGTGGGCGCTACTCCTGGCCGCTGGCGGCTGAGTCGGAAGGGCCAGCCCCAATTCTAGCAGCGACAATCCGGAGATGTCGGCCGGCCGAGCTGGGCCCGGGCTCATCGAGCCGGATTTTTGCAACCCTGGTCGGCGCTGATTATTCGCTATCGCCGCAAACGCGGCCTGGCGTCGCGATGGCCGACGGCACCAATTTCGCCGGTAGCGTCGGCAGCAGCCGCTCCGATCTGTTTCAGGCCGGCGCCTTCGTCAGGCATACGGTCGGGCAGGCCCATGTCGCCACCGCGCTCGCCTCTGGCCGGCAGGCGATCACCAGCGATCATCCCGGCATCGATGTATCCGTCCGGTGAAGGCCGCCTTGCCGAATGAGGCGTGTTGTTGAGTACTGTCCTTATGGACAGTGATAGGCGCAGTGCCCAAGTCGAACGGCTCGAAGTAGTGGACACAGGCCGGCGGCGACGCTGGTCCGAGGATGAGAAGCTCAGGATCGTCCTGGAGAGCTTACAGGCGCCGCGCCAGGTCGCGGCAACAGCGCGGCGGTATGGTGTTTCGCGCTCATTGCTGCTGCGATGGCGACGGTCGTTTCGGCCTGAGCCGAAGGATGCGGTCCATCGACCTGGCTTCGTACCGGCGATGGTGGTCGCGGAAGCAGGGCCGGCGCCTTGTCCAGTCGCGCCGGCCAACAGCGGCGGGTCGATCGAGATCGAGTTTGTTGCCGGGGCTCGGATGCGGATCACGGGCACGGTCGACGCGGCGACGCTGAAGGCTGCGGTCGCGGCACTGGCAGATGGACGGCCGCAGTGATCCCCATTCCGTCGGGCGTCCGGGTGTGGATTGCGACCGGCCATACAGACATGCGCCGCGGCATGAACTCGCTGGCCTTGCTGGTGCAGGAAGCCTTCAAGCGAGACCCGCACGGCGGCGATCTCTATGTGTTCCGTGGCAGGAGCGGCAAGCTGATCAAGATCCTCTGGCACGATGGGCTTGGGATGTCGCTCTACGCCAAGCGGCTGGAGCGCGGTCGCTTCTTGTGGCCGTCGTCGGCTGATGGCGTGGTGACAATCACCCCAGCCCAGCTTGGCTACCTGCTGGAGGGCATCGACTGGCGGATGCCGCAACAGACCTGGCGACCGCGGGCGGCGGGCTGATCGCTGGGATTTGAATCGGTGGCACGATCAGCGGTTCGGACAGAGACCGCGTCTTGTGATTCTCTGGTCGGCGATGGGCGCTGATGATTCTCTTCCCGACGATGTGACCACGCTGCAGGCGATGCTGCGCGCCGAACGAGCGGCCCGGTTGGCCGCGGAAGCCGAGGCCCAGGCGGGGAGCTTGCTGATCGAGAAGCTCAAACTCACGATCAAGAAGCTCCGGCACGAGCAGTTCGGACAGTCCTCCGAGCGCGGCGCATTGCTGGACCAGCTCGAGCTACAGCTCGCCGACCTCGAGGAGAACGCGGCGCAAGCTGAGACCGCGGCGCAAATGGCATCCGAGAAGATTGCGGTGCCATCGTTCGAGCGCCGCAAGCCAGCCCGCCGGCCGCTGCCGGAGCATCTGCCGCGGGAGCGCATTGTCTATCCGGTGCCGGCGACCTGCCCATGCTGCGGCGACAGCCGGTTGCGCAAGATCGGCGAGGACGTGACCGAGACGCTGGAGCTCGTTCCGCGCCAGTGGAAAGTGATCCAGCACGTGCGCGAGAAGCTCGTCTGCCGGGCCTGCGAAGCGATCACCCAGCCGCCAGCTCCCTCGCACGCAATCGCGCGCGGGCGTGCAGGGCCCAAGCTGCTGGCCCATGTCCTGTTCGCCAAGTACGGCCTGCACCTGCCGCTCCATCGTCAGAGCGACGTCTACCAGCGTGAAGGCATCGACCTCGACGTGTCGACGCTCGCGGACTGGGTGGGCGCCTCCGCTGCAACCCTGATGCCGCTGGTCGATGCGATCCGGAGCCATGTCTTTGCGGCCGAACGCATCCACGCGGACGACACCACGGTGCCGGTCCTGGCCAAGGGCAAGACCCGCACCGGCCGGCTCTGGACCTACGTGCGCGACGACCGTCCGTTTGCCGGCCCAGATCCGCCGGCGGCCGTGTTCTTCTACTCGCCGGATCGTGGCGGTGCGCATCCGGAGCAGCATCTGGCGGGCTATGCCGGACTGATGCAGGCCGACGCCTACGCCGGCTTTGGCAGGCTCTACGAGGCCAATCGCAAGGGCGGCCCGATCATCGAGGCCGCGTGCTGGGCGCACGGCAGGCGCAAGTTCTTTGATCTGGCACGGCTCACCAAGGCGCCGATCGCGGCCGAGGCGGTCAAGCGCATCGACGTTCTGTTCGCCATCGAGCGCGAGATCAACGGCCTTGCTCCGCAGGAACGCCTGCGTGTGCGCCAGGAACGTAGCCGTCCCTTAATCGTCGAGCTGGAGGCGTGGTTGCGCGAGCAGCGCGCCAAGCTCTCCAGGAACAACGACACGACCAAGGCGATCAATTACTGCCTCAGCCGCTGGGACGCATTTACCCGCTTCCTTGATGACGGACGGCTTTGCATGTCGAACAATGCCGCCGAGCGCGAGCTTCGGGCTGTCGCCGTGGGCAGAAGAAATTGGACCTTCGCCGGCTCCGATGAGGGCGGCCGGCGTGCGGCTGCGATCTACACCCTCATCGCCACCGCCAAGCTCAACGACATCGATCCACAGGCTTGGCTCGCCGACGTGCTGGCGCGCATCAACGATCATGCTATCCAGAGGCTGGCTGAGCTTCTGCCCTGGAACTGGCAAAAGCCCGTGCCGAGCCATGTCGAAGCGGCGTGAGCCAAGAGGACACATGAGAGCGAGCGGTCTGTCCGCGGCAGATAAATCGGCGGTGGCGGCCGCCTGCCAGCAACTGATCGACGACTTCCTGAAGCCCCGCTTCCTGCCCACGATCCGGCCAACGCAGTTCAACTACCCCGTCGATATCCTGGGAAAGTGGCACGGCACCAAATATCGCTTCATTCAACGCTACCGCTCCGGCTTCCCGGAGAATCTCGGCGAAGAGTTCGACGCCCCGTTCGCCCGTCTCGACTGGATTAGCCGCAATCGCTTCGACATCCAGTGGCATCGTCACACCGGAGAATGGTTCTGCCGGCATCGCGGCCTGACCCTCGCCGAAGCGATTGACACGCTAAAATCCGACGGATTGCTCCATCCACCTTAAACACTGGAACTCCGCAAGGTCAGGTCCCCCGGGTCCTCACCGGACGGATACGCATCGATCAGCTCAACGCGGCTTAACAGCTGGGCGGCGGCCGCAAGCTTCGACGGCGAATTCTCCAGCCAGGTGCGGTTCTATACCGGCAAGGCTGTCATGCGCTGTGCTTGGTAGGACGCGCGCTTTAGAGCGTTAGCCGATCAGATTGCAAATAGCCGGCGGCGGCGGAGTAGTTCCTAGACTCTGCGGGCGTGTAGGTGTCGACGATGCGCCCGATCGCATCCCAAAGGCCGCCGATGGTCCGTTCGGCGGCCTTTCGCAAGTGTGCTTTGAGCTTGGCGAAGGCGTTCTCAATCGGATTGAGGTCGGGGCTGTAGGGCGGGAGATAGAGGAGCGTGGCGCCGGCCGCCTCGATCATCTTGCGTATGCGTGGTCCTTTGTGGCTGGACAGGTTGTCCATGATGACGATGGCGTGTTCCGGCAGCTCGGGGACGAGCACTTTTTCGACATAGGTCTCAAAGGCGTCGCGGTTGATGGGGCCATCGAGCACCCATGGAGCGATGATGCCGTTCGTGGTGAGGGCGGCTACGCAGGTTGTCGTTTTCCAGTGACCGTGAGGAATGCTGGCCACCGCGCCGGCAGCGGCCGTGTGTTCGCGCCATGTTGGTCGATGCCCAAGTCTCATCAATGAAGACGAGGCGATCCCGGTCGAGCTTGTCCTGGCTCTCGCGCCAAGCCTCGCGGTCCTTCAAAACGTCCGGACGGTTCTGCTCTGCGGCATGGGCAGTCTTTTTTTGCGCGTGATCTTGTGACGTTCGAAGAAGCGGCGGATCGTGCCATAGCCAAAGGATAGGCCTTGTTTGCTCAAGCTGTGCCGCAATTCCTCAATGGTGATATCGGGCGACGCCTCGAGCAAAGCTATGATCGCCGCCTGGTGAGCATCGATCCGGTGCGATTTGCGATCACCGCCTTGAGCCTTTGGCAGAGCATCGCCTTGCTCCCGCTCGCGCGTTCGCCAACGGCTTACGCTGGCCGGGCTCACTCCAAATCGCTCAGCAGCCTGCCGGCCTGAAACGCCGCTCTCAATACAGCTAAGAACACGTTCGCGAAGATCCATCGACAACGGTTTCGCCATGCTCGCCGGCCTCCGGTCCCGGCCAACAGCTTGAATCAGGAAACCGCTGATTTGGGAATCCCCAACGATTCAGTAAGATGGGCTACCGCTCTAGCGCGTTTCCAATCGCAGGCCGTCATAGGCCGGCACCACGCCCGCCGGCAGCGACTGCCTGACCACCTCGTAATCGACGTCAGCGGTCATGTTGGTGATGACGGCGCGCTTCGGCTTGAAGCGCTCGATCCAGGACAGCGCATCGTTGATGCTGAAATGGCTGACGTGGCTGGTGTAACGCAGGCCGTCGACGATCCAGAGATCGAGATTTTCCAGTGCGCCCCAGCTCTCGCGCGGAATGTCGTTGAGGTCGGGCGTGTAGGCAACATCGCCAATCCGATAGCCGAGTGCGGGAATCTGGCCGTGCTGCACCAGGAAGGCCGCCATCTTGACCGCACCGCCCTTCCCCAAGATGGTCTGAGTCTCGCCCGCCTCGATGGAATGCCGCGTCAGGATCGGCGGATAGTCGCTGCCCTCCGGTGAGATGAAGCAATAGGAGAATCGCGCCATGATGTCCTTGGCGGTCGACTGATTGAAATAGGTCGGAATGCGCTTGCGCATATGCAGAACGACCGAACGCAGATCGTCCATGCCGTGAGTCTGATCGGCATGCTCGTGAGTCAGGAACACCGCATCGATGTGGTCGACATTGGCATCGATGAGCTGCTCGCGCAGGTCGGGCGAGGTGTCGATGACGATCCGCGTGGTGCCGTGCTCGCCGGTCTGCTCGACCAGCAGCGAGCAGCGACGACGGCGGTTCTTTGGATTGTTGGGGTCGCAGGCGCCCCAGCCGAGTGCCGGGCGCGGCACGCCGGCGGAAGAGCCGCAGCCCAGAATCGTCAGCGTCAGTGTCATGCGGCGTCCCTGGTTTCAGGCTTTCGCCCTGGAGAACAGGCGGAAGAAGTTTTCGGTGGTCTGGCGCGAGATCTCCGGAAGCGATACGCCGCGCGTCTCGGCGAGCACCTTTGCCACTTCCACTACGTAGGCCGGCTCGTTGCGCTTGCCTCGGAATTTGCCCGGCGCGAGATAGGGCGAATCCGTTTCCACGAGGATGCGGTCGGCCGGCAGCTCGGCAGCGAGTGCGCGCAAGGCCTCCGACTTCTTGAAGGTCAGGATGCCGGTGAAGCCGATGTACAGCCCGAGCGAGATGGCCTTCACCGCAAGCTCGCGTCCGCCCGTGTAACAATGCAGCACGGCGGCAAATGGTCCTTTCGCGACTTCCTCCTCCAGGATGCGCCCACAATCCTCGTCCGCCGCGCGGGTGTGGATCACGAGCGGCAGGCCTGTCGCACGTGCCGCCGCGATATGGGCGCGAAAGCCCCTCGCCTGCGCCTCAGGCGAACCGTTGTCGTAGAAGTAGTCGAGCCCCGCCTCCCCGAGCGCAACCACTTTGGGATGCTTCGTCAGCGCGATCAATTCGTCCGGCGAGATGCCGTCCTCCTCATCCGCATGATGCGGATGGGTACCGACCGAGCAATAGACGTTGTCGTAGCGCTCCGCGATGGCGATGAGCCGGTCGAGCTTGCGCACCCGCGTCGAGATCGTGACCATGCGGCCAACGCCTGCGGCAGCCGCACGCGACACGATCCCGTCGAGATCGTCCGAGAAATCCGGAAAATCCAGATGGCAGTGGCTGTCGACGAGCATTGTCCGGCCCCTAGGCCGCCGGCTCGACGTAGCGCGGGAACGCCGGCGTCGGCGCAGGCAGCGTCGAGCCGGGCGCGATCCGCTTCTTGCCGCCGAGCATCGCGAAGGTGCGTTCGCCTTCGGGGACGCCAAGGCTGTCGAGCAGCTTCGCCGAGGCACGGGGCATCGCAGGCTGGGTTAGGACCGCGATCTGGCGCACGACTTCTGCGGTCACGTACAGGACCGTTTTCTGCCGCGCCGGATCGGTCTTCGCCAGCGCCCAAGGCGCCTCGCCCGCAAAATACCGGTTGGCTTCGGCGACCACGGCCCACACCGTATTGAGCCATTGATGGATCTGCTGCGTCGCCATCGCTTCACGGGCAGCCGCGATCATGCCGTCAGCCTGCACCAGGATCGCCTTGTCGTTGTCGCTGAACTCGCCCGGCTCCGGCAACACGCCGCCGAGCTGCTTTGCAATCATCGACAGCGAGCGCTGCGCGAGATTGCCGAGGTCGTTGGCAAGGTCCGCGTTGATGCGCGCGACGATGGCCTCATGGTTGTAGTTGCCGTCCTGGCCATACGGCACCTCGCGCAGGAAGAAATAGCGCATCTGATCGACGCCATACTGGTCCGCGAGATTGAAGGGATCGACGACATTGCCGACCGACTTCGACATCTTCTCGCCCCTGTTGAACAGGAAGCCGTGGGCATAGACCCGCTTCGGCACGGGAATGCCGGCCGACATCAGGAACGCAGGCCAGTAGACGGCATGGAAGCGGATGATGTCCTTGCCTATGATGTGCACGTCGGCCGGCCAATAGCGCCAATTGCCATCGCTCTCGTCGGGGAATCCAACGCCGGTGATGTAGTTGGTCAGCGCGTCGACCCAGACATACATCACGTGTTCTTCGTCGCCGGGCACCTTCACGCCCCAATCGAACGTGGTGCGCGAAATCGAGAGATCGCGCAGGCCGCTCCTGACGAAGCTCACCACCTCGTTCTTGCGCGCATCCGGGCCGATGAACTCGGGATTGCCTTCATAGAGCCTCAGGAGCCTGTCCTGATAGGCTGACAGGCGGAAGAAATAACTCTTCTCCTCCACCCACTCGACGGGGGTGCCCTGCGGGCCGAGCCGCACGCCGTCATCGTTCAGGCGCGTCTCGTCCTCGGCGTAGTAGGCTTCGTCGCGGACGGAGTACCAGCCGGCATAGGTGTCGACATAGATGTCGCCGCTCTCGGCCATCCGCCGCCAGATCTCCTTGCTGGAGCGATGGTGCTGCTCCTCCGTGGTGCGGATGAACCGATCGAACGACACGTCGAGCCGCTGATCCATCTCCCTGAAGCGGTTGGCGTTGCGCGTCGCCAGCGCCGACGGCGTCAGCCCCTCGTTCTGCGCGGTCTGGATCATCTTCAGCCCGTGCTCGTCAGTACCGGTCAGGAAGAACACGTCCTTGCCGTCGAGCCGCGCAAAGCGCGCGAGGACATCAGCCGAGATCGCCTCGTAGGCGTGGCCGATATGGGGCTGGCCATTCGGATAGGCGATCGCGGTCGTGATGTAGAAGGCGTTGCCGCGCGCAGGCACCGTGACGGGAGCTTGGGCTTGCGGAGCAACCACTCGCTTCACGGGCGCACGCGCCTTCGGCTTCGCGACTTTCGGAGGCACTGCAACGGGAGCCAGCGCTGCCGGAGGCGCAGCCACCACAGTCTTGCGAGTTTTCGTTGCGGGAGCCTTCGCCGACTTGCCGGCGGCCGTCTTCTTGGCAACGACCTGCTTATTAGCGCTCGTCTTGCCGGCCTTCTTCGCCTTCTTGGTCACGCGACTCCTGGATTTCGTCGCTTTCCTGGCCACGCCCCTCTTGGGCTTCTTGGCAGCGTTGCGAGCGCGCGACTTGGCGGACCGCTTCGCGGCCTTCTTGGCAGCTTGCTTCGCGACCTTCTTCGCAGCCTTCTTGCCGCTCTTGCGCTTGACGGTTTTCTTAGCTCGCGTTGCCACCACGAATTCCTTTACCGGCTTCTCGAAATTTGGAATCGAACCTGCGCCTAGCGCGTTGCGTCCGCCAGCCAGCCGAACACCGAGAAAACCAAGGGCTTTCGCTCCAGATTGTAAATTTCGGTGTCGCGCGCGGCGCGGACGATCTTTTCCCATACCTCCGCAAGGCGCGCAAGGCGCGGCAGGTTCTGGTTGGCGCTCGCCTCGTCGGCATGCAGCCGCTCGGCGATCCAGCGGTCAATGCCGTCGATGAAGGCGGCGAGCGCCACCCGGTCGCTGGTGCCGAGCGAATCGCCAAGCGTGTGTAATTCCCTTGGATCGACTTGCGGCAGGCGTGCGAGCAGCGCCGCAGTGCGTTGCTGGAGCTTCAGCGCGTCGCCGCCGAGCAGCGTCAGCGCCCGTGCGACGCTGCCCTCGGCGGCGTCTGCGGCCTCACGCAGCGCCGGATCGGCCTCCTCGACATCGGCGGCGATCGCAGCAGCGCCGATCACCTCGTCGGTCGCAAGCGATCGCAGCCGCAGCTTGCGGCAGCGCGACTGGATCGTCGCCAGCACCCGCGCCGGCGCGTGGCTGACCAGCAGGAACAGCGATTGCTGTGGCGGCTCCTCGAGGATCTTCAACAATGCGTTCGCCGCGTTCGGGTTGAGCTCGTCGACGGTGTCGACGATGCAGACGCGCCAGCCTTCGGCGGCCGCCGTCGAGCCAAAGAACGCGATCGTCTCGCGCGTCTCGTCGACGGTGATGACCGTGCGCATCACGCCGCGGTCGTTTGCCGTGCGCTCCAGCGTCAACAGCCCGCCATGCGAGCCGGCGGCGACCTGACGCGCCACAGGGTCGTTCGGATCAATCGACAAATCCTCGGCCCGCTGCACGGCAGGCGCGAGCGGATGGCTGTGCGCGAGCACGAAGCGTGCCATCCGGTACGCCAGCGTCGCCTTGCCGACGCCTTGCGGTCCGCCGATCAGCCAGGCATGCGGTATGCGCCCGCTGCGATAGGCGGTAAGCAGCGCCGCTTCGGCCTCACGATGGCCGAAAAAGCGACTGGTCTCGCGCGGATGCGGAATCGCGGTCTCCCGCTCGGTCTGGCGAGGACTCATGCGGACGCCGCCCTCGTCGGTGTGCTGAACACGCGATCGCGCAACGCAGCCCAGATTCGCGCGGCGACAGTATCGGGATCGCCGCTGGCGTCGATCAGCACGCAGCGCCCGGGATCGCCGGCTGCGATCTTGCGATAGGCCTCGCGCAGATCCTGGTGGAATTTGAGGTTTTCGCCCTCGAAGCGATCCGGTGTGCCGCTGCCTCGCCGCGCGGCCGCGCGCTGCAGACCAATCTCGACCGGAAGATCGAGGATGATGGTGGCGTCCGGCTTGAGATCACCGATCGTGACCCGCTGCATCGCGTTGATGACGCCTTCAGGCACGCTGCCGAGGCTTCCCTGATAGGCCCGGGTCGAATCGGCGAAGCGGTCGCACAGGACCCAGATGCCTTGATTGAGTGCCGGCTCGATCACGGTGCGGACATGATCGTCGCGGGCAGCCGCAAACAGCAGCGTCTCGGCATCCGGCCCGAGCAGCTTGCCCATCCCCGACAGCACGAGGTGGCGCATGATCTCCGCACCCGGCGAGCCGCCGGGCTCGCGGGTAACGATGGTCTTCAGCTTCGTGGCGTTGAGCCGGTCGGCGAGCCGCTTGATCTGGGTCGACTTGCCGGAGCCCTCGCCGCCTTCAAAGGTGATGAATCGCCCGCGCCCGGACGGCGGCTTCACTGCGATCTCGGTCATAGTCAGAGCTTCTCGGCGCCCGCGCGGAACATGCCGATCACGAGCTCGCTCGCGCCGTCGATCGCGCGCCGCATGGTTGAGCCGGTGCCGATGGCCTCGGCCGCATAGACCGGTGTCTCCACCGCGATTTGCCCACTGCGCCAGACCCGCACCACGCCGACCGGCTGCCCTTCCTGGACCGGCGCGCGCACCGGGCCGCTATAGACGATGCGCGCGATCAGCTTGTCGCCGCCGTTCTTGTGCACCATCACCTTCACGGGGGTTTTGGCGACGAGCTTGACCGAGCGGCTTTCGCCGCCGAACACCTTTGCGTAACCCACCGGCTGATCGGCCGCGATCAGGATCCGGGTCTCGAAGTTGCGAAACCCCCATTCCAGCATTTTCTTGGCTTCGGTGGCGCGATCCTCGGAGTCTTCAAGGCCGTTGACGACGACGATCAGCCGCGTGCCGTCCTGCACGGCCGAGCCTACCATGCCGTAACCGCCCTCCTTGGTGAAGCCGGTCTTCAGGCCGTCAGCGCCGGGCATGGTGTTGAGCAGCGGGTTGCGGTTGGGCTGGCGGATCTTGTTCCAGGTGAATTCCTTTTCACCGAACAGTTTGTAGAATTCCGGATAGTCCAGGATGACGTGGCGCGCGAGGATGCCGAGCTCGCGCACGGTCATCTTGTTGCCAGGGTCTGGCAGCCCGTTCGAATTGGCGAAGGTCGATTTGGTAAGGCCGAGTTCGCGGGCGCGTTTGGTCATGAAATCGGAGGCGAAGAGGCGCTCGTTGCCCGCCATCCCTTCGGCAAGCGCAATGCAGGCGTCGTTGCCGCTCTGGATAATCGCGCCATGCAGGAGATCATCGACCGACACCTTGCTGTTGATTGCGGCGAACATGGTCGAACTGCCGGAGGGCGCACCGCCCTTTCTCCAGGCATTCTCGCTGATCCGGTACTCGTCGGTCAGCTTGATGTCGCCCTTCTTGACCGCGTTGAAGACGACCTCCGCAGTCATCAGCTTCATCATGCTGGAGGGCGCGCGCAGCTCGTCGGCGTTCTTCTCGAACAGGACGCTGCCGCTGGACGCCTCGATCAGGATCGCGGTGGGCGCGTCGCCGTCAAAGCCGGCCTCTTCCTTCTTGGCGCCCTGCACGCTCTGATTGGCGGCGTAGAGCACGCCGCCCCAAGCGAGGCTCAGCGCCACGCCCGCCGCGAGGAGCCCGCGCGCGAGCCACCCGGCAGTGAACCGGGATGGGCGGGTCGAAGGAAAGCGAAATGCCATGGCGAAGCCCTGAGAGCGGCGTTCTAACAGTTGGGCCCTGCGCAAACAACACGAGGAACCGGATCATCACCCGAAGATTGCACAGGTGGGCTGGCGTCCTTATCGTGGCGCCTCACGATTTCCGACCAAACCTCTGAAAGAAGGCGGAAAAGCGATGTCGTCCTCCCGCGTGATCCCGGCCAATGGGATCGACCTTTTCGTCCGGGAGCAGGGTCAGGGGCCGCTGGTGGTGCTGTGCCACGGCTGGCCGGAACTGTCCTACTCCTGGCGTCACCAGATCCCGGCGCTGGCGGCGGCCGGTTTCCGTGTCGTCGCTCCGGATATGCGGGGCTACGGCCGGACCACAGCGCCGTCGGACGTTACCGCCTACTCCATCTTCGACACTGTCGGTGACGTCGTTGCTCTGGTGCAGGCGCTTGGCGAGACCAAGGCCATGGTCATCGGTCACGATTGGGGCGCACCAGTGGCCTGGCATGCGGCCCTGTTCCGGCCGGACATGTTCACGGCAGTGGCGGGCTTAAGCGTTCCTCCGCCGTTCCGCGGCCGCGGCAAGCCGCTCGACCTATTGCGTGAGAACGGCATCACCAATTTCTACTGGCAGTACTTTCAGACGCCCGGCGTTGCCGAGGCGGAGCTTGAGCGCGATGTTGCCCACACCATGCGCATCGTGCTGGGTGGGCGCGGGCTGTCCGACCCGACGGCGGCGATGTTCGTTCAGGACGACAAGGGCTTTCTCGGCCACGCCAGCGGCTCGGAGCCGCTGCCGGGCTGGCTGACGGAGGCAGACCTCGCCTATTTCACGGAGACCTATCGCAAGTCCGGCTTCCGCGGCGGCCTCAACTGGTACCGCAACCTGGACCGCAATTGGGAGCTGACCGCGCCCTGGCAGGATGCGCAGATCCATCAGCCCTCGCTGTTCATCGCCGGCTCCAAGGATGCCGTCATCACAGGCCTGATCGGCGCCAAGCGCGTCAACGAGCTCGAGCACGTGCTGCCCAACCTGAAGCGCAAGCTGATCATCGAGGGCGCCGGTCACTGGGTGCAGCAGGAGCGACCCGACGAGGTCAACACAGCGCTGGTGGAGTTCCTGAAGGAGAGTGCGGCTCAGTAGAGCCCGCGGCCGCTCAGGATGTTGCGCGCCTCTGCCGCGCCGTCGTCGGAGGCATAGGCCGCCGATGGCGCCGTATCCGACACATAGCGGCCGTCCTGGTCATAGGACACAGCGCGCGCGTTCTGGAGCCCCCGGCCGCGGCTGCGGCTCGAAGCCGACAATTCCGAGGTCGCGTTGATCGAGGTCACATCGGCCGAAGTATTGCCGAGGCTGTAGGGCCGCCCCTCTGGCACCGGAACCTCGCCACGGATCGCGCCATGGCTGGAGGCCGACAGTTCCGGGACGAACGGCCTGGCCGATGCGACGCGGACCATCGAGGGGGTCGGCGCCGGAATGCCGGTGCGCAAGGTGGCCATCAGCTGGCGGTCGTCGGAGCCCTCAAGGGGCGCCCGGCCGACATATTCGACGCGGACCCTGGCGACGCCATTGCCTTTGAATTCAAGCAGTTCAGCGGCCTTGTTCGAGACGTCGATGAGGCGGTTACCGTGATAGGGCCCACGGTCATTGACCCTGACGATCAGCGATTTGCCGTTGAAAAGATTGGTCACCCGCGCGTAGCACGGCATCGGCAAGGTCGGGTGCGCCGCGGTCAGCGAGCCCATGTCGAAGATTTCGCCATTGGCAGTCAGGCGGCCGTGGAAGTCGTCGCCGTACCAGGAAGCCAGTCCCTCGGCGCGGTAGTGGGCATCCTCCTCCGGGACGTATGTCCTGCCGGCCACGACATAGGGCTTGCCGACGCGGTAGGTGCCGCCGCCCTTGGGCACCGGATCGCCCCAGGCCACGACGCGCGGGCTGGAGGATACGCCGTATTTCGGATCGACGCGGCTGGCGAATTTGCCAGATGAGGCGCAATTGGCGAGCGCGAGGCAGGTCGCGGCAGCCGCAACACCACGTGCGGCCCGCATCATCGAATCTGACCGTCGGATCCCCATTCGCCCCAATACCATCTCGCCGGATGTGTGCCCAAGCCCACGACTGCGTGCAAGCAAGGCCTTCTGCCGGACTTTGCCCGAAACGGCCCACCACCGGCTCGGAAGTAGTGACGATATCGCAACGCGATCACGGCGGAAATGGGGAGCGCGCGGCTCTCGCACCGAGATGGTAAACCAGAGGTTGGCATTTCCTCCGTTGATCTACGGAGCGCCGGCGCGCGAAGCATCCTAATCCCGTCCCGGTCCTGGACAAACTGTTGCGGCGAATCCTCACTGCTTCCCGATTGCAAGTGCGCACATTGGAATCCTTTTGACTGTGCAGGGCGGTACGCGTTTTGTCGCGTGTGCGAGGGGCGCAACGGAAGTTTGCGATGATTGAGACGGTTTCAGCATTGATGGGTCTGGTAAGCGCGGGAATTTTCCTGGCCCATGCATTCGAAGGATACCGCACGAGGGCATAATGCCTCGCGCGGAAGCATCACCTCTTTCAATTGAGCGCGTTCGGAAAGTTTTAATCAATCCGGTCGAGCATCGAGTACGAGAGTGGCAGGTGGCCTATGCGCAACCATGATCTGGTGTCGGACGGTTTTCTGGCGTTGACCGCAGGCGGCTTGGTTCTGCTCTGCTCGAGTCTGATGGCCCTGGCGTTCGCCTGAGGCGCGCCAACTTTTCCCTTATTCCAACGCTTGCAATGTTGCGGCGCAAAAGCCTGCCGGTCGTGCGTCCAGTTTTTTCGGCCCGCCTGCCTCCGTTTTAGTTGATTGAATTTCCCTCCCTCATGCCTCGACTCAAATTTGAAGAGGCCATCACCGATGAGGGAGACATGCTTGCCGAGAAATTCTTCCTGGTCCTGGAATCCCTGATCCGCACGGACCGCACCCATCCGGACGGAAGTCCCCGCGTCGTCAGCACGTCCCCGCACGTGCCGGTCAAGCTCCCGAGCCAGAGCAAATAGCCCGCGCACCACCCAGACTGTGCGAACTTAGCGCAGGCCAAGCACCGCACGGCGATAGCCGCTGCTCTTGGCTTCGTTCAGGCAGACGAAGCTGCCATCGAAGCCCTGCCCGTAGAGTTTCTGCCCCTTGCCGTAGTAGCGGCCCTTCTTGAAATCCAGCCATACCACCTTGTCGGTCGGACAATAGCGTTGCGCCTGGTCCGCGTAGCGAAATGGCGTCAGCGGCAGCGCGGCTGCTTCGCTGATCACGGCTCCGCAGAGCACGATGGTTGCAACAACCGCAATCGTCCGCACGATGTCTCCAATGATGTCAGCCGAAAATCAGCGCCGCCCGGAGGTCAGGATAGCATCATGCCGCAGGCGGCGCACGATCCTGACGTCGCGTCTTCCGCAAGCCATCGCGTCGGGCTACATCTGATCACTGTGTCTCGGCTCGGGTCGCGCCGGCTATACCGAGCAGGGCGTGATGTGGCAGGTCCTGATCCACGTCACCTTCGTGGCATCGGCGATCGGGATTGCCTTCGTCGATCGCCAGAGCGACGCGGCCTCGCAGCCACGAATAACTCTATTCGGGCCCCTTCAGCTGCTGCACGGCCTGGTGCAGGAATTCCTGAAGCTTCTGCGCGACCTGCTCGGGTGAGATCCCCTTGCCAGAGAGGTCAGTCGAGACTTTTCCCAGGACGTGATCGACCGTCTTGTTTTCGAGATTGGCGGTCACGAGCTCCGTCGAGTAGCGGGTGGCAGCATCGCCGCTCAGCCCGAGCTGCCCCGCGGCCCATATGCCGAGCATCTTGTTGGACCGGGCCGTGGCTTTGAACATGAGCTCCTCGTCGTGAACGAATTTGGCCTCAAAGCCCTGCTCGCGCTTGTCGAACGTGGTCATGGTCAGGCTCCCTCCCGTTACGATCGTCTCCGCTGTCGCTTTGCCATCTGCGACGAACTGCCTGGTCGAATAGCCGACCGAGCGGCGGAACCGCCGGTTGTCGACCGTTGGGGATCAGATCACGCATCGGACTATAGCACAGGCGCGGTGACCAGCCTGAGGCCAGCCTGCCTGATTTACTACTCATCAGGAAGAATCGCGATTGGCTCGTCCCCAACCACCGGGAGACAGCGCATGAACCGAGAGCTGCCTCAGATCGAGTCCACGCAAAAACACCCCCGGCATGCGACTGCCGGGGGTGTGTTCTAAAAAATGGACAGGTAAAGCAATGCGTCATCTGTAGCAGGCGGTCGGCATTTCCGGATGTGACGCGGTTCACAAATGGAGAGAAAAAAGGCCCTGGGTGGACCGGCGGGCCTCCTGGCCTGATCTGCAACGTGCTTGATCGCGTTGAAGCGGCATGTGCAATGTTTTCGAGGTCTTGCCGGCCGCTAAGGATCTTACGACAGGAGATATGATCATGCGCACGACGCTAGCCATCTTGGCCCTGCTCGCCGCGGCAACAGCCGCCCTCGCGGGCCCCGCCTCTCCCGTCTCTCAAGATTACCCCTGGTGCGTCTTTGGCGGGCAGCTCGGCTGGTCCGGCGACTGCTCATATGAGACGAAGGCGCAGTGCCTGGCGTCCGCTTCCGGCCGCTGGAACACCTATTGCGATCTGAACCCGCGCGTCCTGTTCAGGCAGCAGCAGTCCGGACAGCAGCCGGGCGTACCGCAGCCCAGGGTTTACCGCAGGCAATGAAGCTTCCGCCCGGCGCATGTGGACCAGGTCATCTGCGTCAGAAACCGCCGTGTAACCGACACAGGTCACGCCCAAACGAAAATATCGAAAACAACCCCATGCAAAGGAGCCGGTGCCCCATCTGTGCGACGCCTTACGGATTTTACGAAATCGTTTGTCACGTCGGGCAAATCACCGGCACAATGTCATCATCGCCGTCTGTCGTTGCAGCCCAAACATCAAGTTGGAACCGACAGGACGGCCGGTGCGGCTATCCGCAAGACCCGGTGTGTGGCACGGCAGGATCCTGCAGCGATCGATGCCCTGATCTAGTGGGATGCTCTCTCTCGCACAGCATTCAGATCCGCTTTGATTCCTGGGACCGCCGCGGCGTTGGCGGGCTCTCGATTTGGGGGCGGCTCGTTGAGGTCGCGGGCCCAAGACGCGCCCTGTCGAGACGCGCCCGATCGAACTGTCGGCGTCGCACGGTCGGAATTCACGCAAGCAGAGACAAGAACACCAACAAGGGTCAGCGAACCTGCCCATCTCATCATCCGAATGCGCATGCGCATCCAACCGGTTGCCCCGAGAATCGATCCTCAGCTTCGCAATCATGGATCGAGGAATTCTGGTGAACGGCCCGACCCCCCAGCAAGGCAACGCTTAGGGACTTCTCCGGCTCCGCGACTGTAGTCGTGATTCTGTCGAGCCCCATTCGGCGTTCGGCACGTCGCTCCGTTACTACTTTTAGGACGCCTTGTGGCCGCGCCGAGGTTGGAGGACACTGTTCTCATTTCAGACAGTCATTTGGGGGCGAGTCATGCCCAAGATTCTGGAAGACCTATTGTGGTGCGCGGCCCTGGCGACATGGCTCATGCTTCTCTGCGGCTTCATCGTCGCGGCGTGGCGGCCTCTTGCAAAGACCATTCGCCAGCAAGTCGAGATGAGGCTGAAATCGAAAGAGAAGCGAAGCTGAGCAGCGACGCTTCGGCCAAACTCGTTGTCGTCGGTTCGCCGCGGGTCGCATTCAAGATGTGGCGCGCATCAAGAACGTGGCAGGTCTGCATCGCGCCCTGCCCGACCCCGGAACTATTTACGTACGTTGAACATTTGAGCTTACGGGCAGGCTCTTGGAGCTTTGGAATGGGTATGCTCGACCCTGGTCGCTTTCTGATCCCGTGTCCGCAATGCGAGGCTTGGCCGATGTCGGTCAACCCAAAACACGCAAGCTGGTCGAGCCGACCGCATGAGGTGAAGTTCGTCTGCCCGAGGTGCCGCCGTCAGGAGGCCGCGATCATCTCCGCATCCGGCGAGCTGACACCGATCAAGCAGCGTCCCGCGCCCTCCCAAGCAGCGCAGCCGAAAAGCCGGATCTTTTGATTGCAGCGGTGCTGCGCCGTTTGCGGCGCCAATCGTTCTGGCGTCGTGCTCTGCTCCGCCGACTTCAGGCAAAGCCGTTCGTATCGTTCGAGGTCGTCGATGACCGCCGATCTCGCCCCCGTGATTGGAACCGAATGGTCCGCACCGGCATATTAGGTCATTAGTGCGAACCCTACGGGTAGGACCCGTAAGCACGAGGTGACGTCATGCAGCGTCGTCGTTTCAAACAAACCCAATCACTTGAAGAACGACTTTCCGAACAGGCAAAACGCCTAAGATCTGAAGCCAAATTGCTTCCACCAGGCGCCGCGCGGGACGAAATGATCCGCAAAGCGCGGCAGGCCGAAACAGCCTCTCATATGAACGAGTGGCTCACATCGCCGGGACTTCGCCCACCACAATAGAAATCGCGCCCTTGGCCAACCCAAAAATCGGCCCCAGCCAGAAGGCGGGCCGGGGCCGTTAAGAGTTCGACCGCCTTCGGTCATGGTGTCAGGCAGGACCGAAGCCTTCAGCGCGAACGCGGCCCATTACTACTCGTTCCCGGTCCCCCCTGACGAGCAAGAGGTACCTCCTTAGATTTTTGGAACCAACGAGTTGGCGGAGCGTCAATTGGAAGCTTCCAGCCGTAAAGGATATGCCCCCCCAACTGCTGGAAGAAAACCCGTATCGCTCGGGTTGGCGGCCCCCAGTTGGGGCCGTTTAAATTGTGAGCCAGCCCTCATGCCTGCCGACGCCGAATGACCATGAACCGGTCCGGCACGGCCTCGAGTTGCACCAGCGGAATGTCGCTTCCATCGGCCACGGCAAGCAACCAGGAGAGTCTGCCCGCACGGGCGTCCCGAGGCGCATAAAATGTGGCCCCTTTCAGTTCTGGAGGAACCGCTGTGAACCAG
Source organism: Bradyrhizobium sp. CB82 (assembly GCF_029714405.1). Lineage (NCBI taxonomy): Bacteria > Pseudomonadati > Pseudomonadota > Alphaproteobacteria > Hyphomicrobiales > Nitrobacteraceae > Bradyrhizobium > Bradyrhizobium sp. CB82. The sequence continues at coordinate 4,844,790 of NZ_CP121650.1, forward strand.
ATGTCGCCGCGCCGCTCGCCAAACGGCTTCAAGCCTTCGCCAACTACGCCGATCCGCCCCCAGTCGATCGCTCCGCGGTTCGGCAGGATGGTTGCTATCTGCAGAACGGCAAAGCGATAGTCCTCAGCCTGCCTCAGCGCGGCTTCTCGCGAGGCTCGCGGCACCACTTGCGCCTCATCTTCGACGAACAGCCGCTTAAGTATCTCGGCCCTGCGGCATCCGTTAGCGCCGTCATTTCGGCCTGTGCTGCGCCACGAAGGGCCAGTGCCGCGAGGCAGCACAGCAGAGCGCTCCGGATCCAGTTCGAACCACGGCGCCACGCAAGACCTGCTGCCACACAGCACAGCACAAGTCCGAGCGGCTCGGTGAAGATGACGTCCGCTGCGATGACGCCTCGGCTGAACCCTGCCGGCCAGCCCGCCGATGGCTGCAAGGACGAGAAGGTCGAAACGGCTCGCCGGCTTCCTCGGGCAAAATGCCAACGCAGCACACAGCAGGAGCGGCACCAGAAACAGCAACGGCGCGTTCGACATCTGCTGCCAGATCCCGGGCCGGACCGGCGCCAGCCCCGGATCGATCGTGCCCAAAAACGACACCTTGGCGATGGCCGCCACGAACCTGACCGTGTGTCCTCCGTTCGAGGCCACGAAGCCGAGGAGCAGAAATGCTCCGACGAAGCCGAGCGCCATCAGATTGGCGAGAGTGAAGAACCGGTAGACGATCTTGTGCCGGATGGTGAAGCTTGTGAGCAGGCCGGGCGCGGCAATAATGGCCAGCGCACCGATGCACAGCGCGACGTTCGGAAACGACGCAAGTCAAGCGCGAGCATTGGCACCGTAGCACGTTTGGCGCGCCCTCTTGAGAAGCTAACCTAGGTAGGTCGTCTCCGCACTGCGGGCGGCAAGGGTGCGCATTTACTTGGATAAGACGCCCTGCCCGCGCGACGTTGGAATGCCAGCGCTGTTCAGGCCGTAGGCCGCACCGCAGCCGATCGACTTGCTCCGGACAGGGATGCAGGCGCGCGGTGACTGGCCGAGCGCAGCCGATGAATTTCGGATTGATGAAGTGAATCACGACGGCCACGGAGGCTGGTCATCGCGGAAGGACAATGCGTGCGCCCGCTCTCGTGCAATGGCAGCGACTGGACGAACCGCTATCTGGCGCCCCGCGTCCAACCGGTCGAACGTGATCCGTAAAAGCAGCCGGCCGTACTGCAGGAGAGTGTGCAACAATCTCGGCGCCACGCAGGACTTGAAAAAGGAATCCCCACTCAGCGTGTTGTCGAAGCGTAGGCGCGCCAGCGTGATCCCGCGGGCCTCGTGTCTGGGCGCGACTAGCCACTGTCCTTAGCGCGCTAAGCGTCGCTGGATCGCAGTTAATAGAACTGCAAGGCTACGGGCGTAAGATGCAAGTCTGCTCACTACCAGGACGCTCGAAATGGCCGAGTACGTCATCAGGGAAGTTGGCCTTCATCAGTGGCTCGTGTTCGCCGATCGGAAATGCATTGCTTTCTGCGCCGCTGAAAATGAGGCGGTGAAGGCAATGAACGAACACAGCGCGCGCAGCCGTCGACCACCGAACTCAATGTATGTTGAGCCAGGGCAAAGTCCGCCGGTTCGAGCCGGCGAGGTGTAGCGCAGTTTTCTCTTAACGTCAGCCGGCGGGCATGCGTCGCCAGCCGCTGCCGGTTGCGCCTTCCCGTGGGATCGGCGCCGGCGCTTCATCGTCCACCCTCCAGGAGACGGCCTCGGAGATCACCGGCCTCGTCTTCGACGATCCTATCAGGCAGTGCACTCCGTCTCGCGCTGGCTCTGCATCAGGTTGCGCCAGCACGAAGATCAGCAATTCGGTGCCCGCAACGATGCCCTCGATCTCCGCCTCGTTCTGGAAAGCCATCCGCCGGGCTCATAGGATTGAAGGCCAGGCCAGGAGCTGATTTCGACGCGCCCATTCGTCCGTTGCTTCTTTTTTGGACGTCTTGTCGCCGCGATGCTCACTATGCAGTTTGTGCCAGACCACATCATTTGGGTAGGTATCCGGTTCCTTTGTGCGAAATCGAACATTCAGGCGCCTCTGGCTCGGCTAAGCTCCCGTCATGAGATACCTGAATCGCGAGGGGGCCTATGAGGGTGTTGGGTGATCTGGTGATACGCTGGCGCATGCGCAATTTTTTATTGGTTTGCCCGTCCTGCAAAAACGCCACATCCGCGATTCGCGCACGCTACATGCTCGGCGAAGAGCGCTTGACGTGCGATCGTTGCGGAGCGACCGACTCGGTTACTTTCTGGCGGTTCGAAGGGATAGCTCAGCGCGCGTGTGCGGCGGAGCCACTGACTGCGCGCGTCGCAGCTCACGCTCCGTAGCTGGGAAAGCAACGGCACTTCATTGATGTTTGGATCTTAATTCTGGGGCATTTTTCCATGGTCAAATCAAATTGCTTGATCGTACGAGCCTATGGCAGGCAGCTGGATCAACTGCGCGCAGAAGCATCCCGTATTGCAAGGGGAAGCAAGCTTGATTGGTGGATCGAGCGAGCCGATATCGGAACGCGCTTTTGCTTCGAGGACGCTGAAGCAAAACGGGCCTTTGCCTCAATCTGCGAAAACTTCGCTGTTTCGTGCAGCGATGCTTAAGAGGATGAGTCCCACCGGCACGACCGAAACCGCACCTTTCGCAGAGGCGCCGAGAAAGCTCGAGGAAGTGGCTTCTATTGCGGAAGCGCCGCCGTCAAAAACCGATCGCGTCCGCCCCCGGCACTGATGAAAAGCGACCGCGGCTCCCTGCTGTAGTCATAGCTGACCTCGTCCTCAGCGAGCTTCGGAAAATGGACGGCTTTCCACGAAGCGCCGTCTACGGATATCGGCCCTGGAACGCGATGATCAGGTTCGCACCGTTCTCGACCACCTCCCAGAACGCTGCCCGCCTGCGACACACTTTGCCGGACATCGTGCTCAAGCTCCGTCAATACGTCGACCTTGAGGGATAGCAGTTCCAAGTTACCCTGCCTGATCGCACGGTCACCGCCCTGGTGACCACCCGGTGACCGATGCCAAAGTCATCAGCGCAGGCCAGTCGGCCCTGTAGTCAAGGGCGCCTCAGTTTCGCGGCCTCTCGCTCATTCTGACGCAACCGCGAAGGCAGATCTCCGGATCGCGAAACCACTCCCATGCTTCTTTCCCTGCCCCCGCGTTAACCCTATCTCGGATCTCATCCTGTATCCGCGCCGGCTAGTCTAATTCTGCCGCCAAGCCGCCTCATTGGACCTCTGCAATCGTCTCCGATTTTCGGGCGCTCATTTCCGGCGGACTTTGAGCGAGGCTTCTTCCTCGGAACAGCGTGAAATCAGATGAGAGTGGCTCTCATCCTTGTCGGCCTCAGTACAGTCGCGGTGATGGAGTTCGAGACCCCGCCGCGCGCGACAAAGCCTGTGAACGAGCCGACCGCTCTGGCGGCCGTTGGCTCATTCGACACGCTGACGACGGCAGACCGCCTCGAAATCCCGCACATGCTTGAAGCGCCACCGCAGCCGATCTCCTCGAGCGAAGCGATGTCCCCGCCGGATCACCCCTCAATGATTACGGAGCAGCCTTCGAAGATCATCGAGCAGCACAAGCGCAGCGCACGCGGAGGAAAATCCGCGGTCGTGCTGCCCAGAGTTCGGCCCGAGCGGGGAATTTCCAAGGTAGCTGCGAAACTCAATCGCTCCAAACCGGTCGCGGAGGTCAAACCGTGCCCGTCGGGTGCCTTCGATGGCCTCCTCCGAGCATTGAACCTGTCAACGCGATGCCAGACCTAGCGCAACAGTTTCTCCGCATCGACATGGCCGATGGCTGCGCGCGGCGCCTCGGACATGCGACGGAGCAGACACGCCTTCGCGACGAAATCCGCCCCCCTCGCCCAGACGAGCGTGCTTACGTTGTCGCGTCGCGGAACTGGCTGTCAGCGGAAACCATCACCGCTGCTCTTGGAGTGGCGATCGGCCTGGCTTTCATCGCAAGCTTCATCTTAGCTCGCGACGCGCATTTGAGCGGGAAATTGATCGACAAGACGGCCGCCAAGGCATTGGTCGAGCGCATCATCGTCGCCGAGTCCAATGGTGACCCGAATATTAAGAACCGGCGGTCGAGCGCGACCGGTGCCGCCCAGTTCCTCGATGACACGTGGCTCGAAGCCGTCCGAAGGCACCGACGCGATCTGATCCAAGGGCGCAGCGACAAGGAGGTGTTGGACCTGCGGCGAAATCCCGAGCTTGCGCGAGAGATCACCACGCGGCTGGTCGAGGAATATGCCGCGATCCTCAACAATCGCGGTCTGCCGATCACGCCCGGTTCTCTCTACCTTGCCCATTTCGCGGGACCGGCGGGCGCCGTGGCGCTATTATCCGCCGCGGAAAATGCCGATGCGGCTTCCCTGATGGCCGCCGCTGACGCGACGGGACGGACCACACGCGATAAGCTGATCAACGCCAATCCGTTCCTCAAGGCACTGACGGTTGCCGACATCAAGGCGTGGGCAGATCGCAAGATGGCGGCGGGCAATTCGTCAGGGCGCTTGTGAGAGCCTTGGGGATCCGTCCGACGGCGAAAAGGAAGGCCTCCTCCACCGCGGCTTGAGGGCGTACCGAGCCCCAATCATAGTAAACCGATCCTTAACCTGCCGTCGGTATATTCGCCGGTGACCGTCCGATCAAAACGGGAGCAAACACACATGCCCGTCGAGATGCTTACTTACGCCGATCTTGGCGAAAGGCTAAAAATCTCCCCGGAAGCTGCAAGAGCGCTCGCCAAGCGACATCGACTGCCGCGCTCGCGTTCGAACGATGGCAAGACGCTGGTACATGTCGACCTCAGCGAGATCAGCCATTCTCCCATCGCGCGCGCATCCCAGGCCCCCGCCGGTCACCAGGTGGTCACCGCCCTGAAGGAGCACATTGCAACGCTGCAGAGCGATCTCTTGGAGATGAAGGCAATCGCCGGCGGTCATCGGGCGGACTTCGAGAGAGAGTGTGATCGCACCAGCAAGCTCCTGGCGGAACTGCTGAAAGCGAATATTGAAACCACGGCAGCTCGAGAGAAAGCCGCCCACCTGGAGGGGAGACTGTCGACTGTAGGGCCGCCTTGGTGGCGGCGACTGACGGAGACTTTAACGCATATCCCGCTGGGCGCCGTTCGGCGGAGTTGGTCGTTGCCCAGTCAGGCAATCAATATCGTCGCGCGCGGAGAAGAAAAGCAGGACGTCGCGAGCGCGGTCTGAGAGCCGCGCCTCGCCCGCGGCGAGGACGGACAACATCCATCCGGCAGCGGCTTCATTGCGCGCAATGGTAGCGACCGGACCAACGCGTTATCGACAGGCGAGGGCCGGCGGCCAGAAGCGAACTGCCAAGGGGGTCCACGGCGTCAATCGCATTATGGCATCATCGCCATTGCCGAGAGGTCGCTTGCCGAGAAGCTTGGGCCGCCCGACGCGAAATAGATGGCGACGAGTGCGATCACGGCAAATGCCGCATAACCAAGAATAATCGAACCGTCGTAGCTACGAACCAGGGACGGCATGGGCGCTGAACGATGTGCAATGTCCATGAGCAATTTCCTATTCGAAAAGCGCTTCATTGCGCGGCATGATCTTAGGATTGGTCTGTAAGACCGCTGTGAAGTGCTTCACAGCACGGGTCCTCACATTGTCGTCAGAGAATTGAAGCCGTCCGCGGCCGGGGGCGACGCCCGAGCGCTTCGCGTTGCCTTCGGTGTCTTGGAATGCTCGCCTTTCGTCCAATGACGAGCCCTGTCTGTGCCTGGCGCCAATTGCCCCAAGCCGATGGTTGCCAGCATCGAAAGCGACGAGTGCAGATCCGTTCCTACCGCTGCAGCAGCGAGAGCAGCCGTTGTCGGTCTTGCTGGCGCTGCTGCTGGCTCTCGCGCATTATCTCCAGTTCGGCCTGGGCGCTGCTGGCATCTTGATGTTGCCGTTTCAGGTCAACGATCAGCGCCTCCTGCTCGGCGAGCCGCAGCTCTGCTTCGACGACATTGCGCTCCAGCTGCCTCAGCTCATCCAAGAGTGCTTCGTTAAACATGGACCAAGCACCATCACCCCGCACGAAAGCAGAAGTAGAAACGGCCCCAGCACAACCCTAAATGCCGGGGCCGTTGGAGGTTGCTTGGCGTATTTGGGTGGACCAAGCCGAGCGAGCCTAGCCTGGTCGGAAATTTTGTTATGTCCAATTTTGCACCGAGGAACTGGTTCAAATTTGCCGACTTTTCCTGACTGGATTCGCTTCTCGCCGGACAGACGGTGGTCGCAGCTTGAGAGTTGGCTGCGGAGTCATTTCAGCACGGCGTTAGGTCGGCGAGCTTTCGATACTGAGGGCCGCCACTGGGGCAGGCTTTGCGCGAGCCGTGGACCTTCGGCCTGAACTTGGGACTTCACGGGCTTCAACGTTCACTTCTGAACAGAAACGACCTTAGGCGGCTGCCAACGCTAACCATAACTGCGACCGAGGCTTGATTAGACATATCCTAAAACTTACAGTTGCGCCTTTCAGTATGGAATATTTTGATGATGGTCCGCTTACCCATAGTCGCGGTCATCTCGCCCGACGGGGGAAGGTCATACTGGGTTGCGGCGGTCGAACCTGAGAAGGCGACCGAAGCAGTCGCGCTGGTCGTCGGCGACGGGCACAATACTAGGCTCTTGCAGCACCGCCTGCGCGTGAAATCAGATGCGCTTCGACCAGGCGAAGTCCGCCGGCTCGGGCTCTAACCAGAAACCTACCCACTAAGGGCATTCATCTCCCTCAAAAGAGCCGCCTTCCGGGTTCCACGCCGGTCTATTTATCTTGTCACCCACATTGGCGGGGTGAGATCGGGCGCTCTCGCTGCCGTCCCTTGGAGGGGAGTCGTGCGGATGACCCGCTACTTCTTTCACGTTCACAACGGCATTTCCGTGTTCGACGACGTCGGGCTGGAGCTTCCCGATATCGAAGCTGCGGAAGCAGCGGCGATCGAATTGAGCGGCCAAATTCTCAACGATGGGCCAGACGGTCCGTTGTGGCAGAACAACAAATGGCGCGTCGAGGTTACCGATGGCCCCGGGATCCTCGGCCAGACTTTCCTCGTCGTTCAGTTTTCAATCACGCGCCCAGCGACCAACCCTACCGCGGCGGCAGGCAGAAGTTTGCGATCAAGGTGAAGAACCGCGCCCATTCGCCTTTGAATACGAGGTCGCGGCAGCGCTCGAATGAACGGCCCGAGCCGGAAGGCGAGCTGAGGCCGCAGGAGTTCGCACCGCCTTCTGTCATGGTACCAGGCTGGACCGAAGCAGCAGACGAACGCGGCCCATTGCCACTTGTTCCCGGTCGCCGTGAACAAGCAAGGAGTACCTCCGTTGAGGGCGCGGCAAAGTGGTCTCTTCACACGCGGGGGAAGATTCGGAGGATGGCTTCGAACGACCGTGCAAATTGCAGTGGGGAAACCAATGCCGCTCGCGCTTATCGAAACCGATCATTGCAATGTAGATGATCTCAAGCCGTCGCCCATCGAGCCATCCTGGGTCATCGAAGGCAATCCGGAAGCACACTCGCGCCTTTTGTCGACGAGCGCATGCAACACCGCCAAGACCCTGATCTGGTCCTGTACCGGAGGTCGGTTCAACTGGTACTATGATTTGGACGAGACGGTGGTGATCCTCGAAGGATCGATCGTGCTTGAGAGCGCGGGCATGCCGCCGAAGCGCTATGGCGTTGGTGACGTCATCTTCTTCCGCAAAGGTGCGCACGCCAAATGGCATGTCGAGGGCTACGTGAAGAAGGTTGCCTTCTGCCGGCTGCACAATCCGTTCCCGCTCGGTTTTGCCATCCGCGCGGTCAACAGGCTCAAGTCCCTCATCAAGCGAAATAGCCCGGTCCGTCGAACCACCGAGGCGTCGCTTTCGAGTGCGAGGTAGTTGGCCCGCCAACGCAAACCCGCGGGCCTCGTGTTCATCGGCTCGCGGCGCCAATCGCCATCTTGTCGTCAAAGGCAGTTCTTCACCGGGCGTGCCTCGACCGCCGCTTTTGCGGGCGATCTCAATACGAGCCGGCCTGTAGCCCCGGCCTGCGCAAGGCTGCGTCGAACGGGTTAATCTTCGGCGCAAGCGCCTCTGCCTCGCGCCGGAGCACCTGGACCACAGTCGGCAAGCGCTCGGCGTTGAGCCGCTCGAGCGTGGTACCGATGCTGATTGCGGCGAGCGGTCGCCGCTCGCGATCGAGAATCGGTACGGCAACCCCAGCCATGTCCGGCAGAAGCCCCGAGCCGCGCGCAGCAAAGCCGCTTTTCCGCACCCGCTCGATTTCATTGCGGAAGAACACTTCGTCGAACAGGCCGAAATGCAGGAGGCGCGGCAGGTTGAAGCGGATCACCTCTTCACGTTCCGCTTCCGGCAAGTGGGCGAGGATTGCCATGCTGCCTTGGCCGACGCCAAGGATCACCTTGCCGCCGACGTCGTTGGTGAAGGAGCGGATCGGTACCGGCCCCTCGCAGCGGTCGAGACAGACCGCATCGTATCCGCTGCGTACCAGCAGGAACACGGTGTCGCCTAACGCCGCGGACAGCCGCAACAGCACAGGTCGGCAAATGTCGCGCAGATTGCTCGGATTCCCCGCTCGGGCCGCAAGCGAAAAGAATTCGATACTCAGCCGGTAGTACTTGCTGCGCGCATCCTGCTCGACCATGCCTTCATCGATCAGCATGCGCAGCAGCCGATGCGCCGAGGCCGGGGTCAGTCCGGCCGTTTGGGCCGCATGCGTCAGCCGCGCCCCCTCGCCGCCACTCGCAGCCAACGCACGCAGCAATGCAACGGCGCGCGGTAGACTACCGGAAGGTCCGTTCCCGAAGGCGTCGTCCATCAGTGAAAATATTCCGTGCATAGGGAACGGGGATATTACACATAATGGAAAAATAGGGCCAGCTCTTTGCACATATCGGAATACGGCATTGACACGACTGAAATCAACGACCTGAATAGAGGGTGACGTCCTCGCTCTGGCAGTCCCGTCCCATGCGCGAACCGGTCTTGCGTGTCGAAGATCTTCGAGCCGAATTTCGCATTGGCGCGGAATGGTATCCGGCCGTCGACGACGTCTCCTTCGCGCTCGACCGCAATGAGACGCTGGCCCTGGTCGGCGAGTCCGGGTGTGGCAAGTCGGTGACGGCCCTCTCCATCATGGGTCTTGTGCCGCAGCCGCAGGGCCGCGTGTCGGCGGGCCGCATCTTGCTCGACGGAACGGATCTACGATCGCTCGATGAGACAGGGTTCGAAGCTCTGCGCGGCGACCGCATGACGATGATCTTCCAGGAGCCGATGACGAGCCTGAATCCGGTGATGAGCATCGGGACGCAGGTCGCCGAGGCGCTGCGCATCCATCGCGGCCTGTCGCGCGCGGACGCGGAGGCGAAGGCGCTCGCCGTACTCGAGGAAGTGAAAATTCCGTCCGCAAAGCAGCGCTTCCACGATTATCCGCATCAATTCTCAGGCGGCATGCGCCAGCGCGTGATGATCGCGATGGCGCTCGCTTGCGAGCCGATGCTGTTGCTTGCCGACGAGCCAACGACCGCCCTCGACGTGACGATCCAGGCCCAGGTGCTCGGGCTGCTCGCCGACTTGAAGGCACGGCACGGCATGACCATGCTGTTCATCACGCATAATCTCGGCGTCGTTGCCCAGATCGCCGATCGCGTTGCCGTCATGTATGCGGGCCAGATCGTCGAGGAAGCGCCCGTGCACGAGATCTTCACAAAGCCGGCCCACCCGTATACGCGCGCGCTGTTTTCGGCGATCCCGCGTATGGATCGTGACGAGCAGACGCTCGCCGCGATTCCGGGTCGTGTGCCACCCTTGAACGACATGCCGAAGGGGTGCCGCTTCGCGCCGCGATGCCCATTGCGCCGCGCCGGATGCGAGGCGCCGCAAGTTCTGGCCGCCGCCGCCCCGCTGCATCTCGCGCGCTGTCACGTTGCAACCAGCACTCTCGCCAAGGAGCTTGCTCGTGCTTGAGGCGACTGGTCGGGTCGTGATGGTCTCCGGTGCCTCCCGCGGGATCGGCCGCGCCGTGGTGGAGCGCCTGGTCGCTGGCGGCTATCGCGTCTCGGCAGCCGTGCGCGATCCGCGCGGACTGGTCGGATCCGACCGACTGAAGCTGCATCATTACGACGCGGAATCACTGCCCTCGGCGGAAGCCTGGATTGAGGCAACGATCGAGCATTTCGGTCGGCTCGACGGCCTGATCAACGCGGCAGGAATCAATCCGGAAGCTGATCTCACCGACCCCGACGAGTCGGCGCTCGACGCCATGATGCTGATCAACGTCAAGGCGCCCATGCGACTCATTCGCCTCGCGCTCCCGCATCTGGCGAAGAGCGGCGAAGGACGGGTGATCAACATTGCTTCGATGTCAGGCAAGCGTGTCCGCAATCCCAACGTCGGCTATGCGATGAGCAAGTTCGCGCTGCTCGCACTCACCCATGCCGTGCGGCAATACGGCTGGGACCACGGCATTCGTGCGACCGCGATCTGCCCGAGCTTTGTTGCGACCGACATGACTGCGCATGTCACCAAATGGCCGCGTGATAAAATGAGCGATCCAAGCGACATCGCCGAACTGATCGCGACGGTCCTGCGCCTACCCAACACGGCGACCATCGCGGAGCTGCTGGTCAATTGCCGGCTGGAGGACATGCTATGAGACTGCGACGCCTGGCGGAAACGGACCGGCCGGCCCTGTCATTCATGCTCGACGGCGCTCCCGCGGCCGCACTCGAGGGCGACACCCTGCTCACGGCCATTCTCGCGCACGACGGCCACCTGCGCGCGAGTGAATTCGGCGATGGCCTTCGTGCGGGCTTCTGCCTGATGGGGGCATGCGAGGATTGCTGGGTGAACGTCGAGGGTCTCGGCCGCGTGCGCGCCTGCACGACCCCGATAACCGACGGCCTGCGCGTGTCGCGCAGCATGGTGCAGCCATGAGCGTCGTTATCGTCGGCGCTGGTCCGGCTGGCACGCGCGCGGCCGAGGTTCTTGTCGGCGCAGGCCTGCGCCCGATCGTGATCGACGAAGCCCCGGACAGCGGCGGACGCATCTATCAACGCCAGCCCGCCGGATTCCATCGTACGGCGCGCGCCCTATACGGCTTCGAGGCCCCAAAGGCCCAGGCCATTCACGACAGCTTCGACAGGCTGCGCCCTGCGATCGACTTCCGACCTCGGTCGCTTGCATGGAACCTGCGGTCCGGCGTGGTCGACACCATCTGCGATGGAAAGGCCAGCGCAGTGCCTTTCGAGCAGACAATTCTTTGCACCGGCGCGATGGACCGGGTGATCCCACTGCCGGGCTGGACGCTGCCGGGCGTCTTCACTCTGGGTGGGTCGCAGATTTCCTTGAAGGCGCAGGGCTGCGCCATTGGCGCGCAGGTCGCCTTTGTCGGGACGGGCCCCCTGCTCTATCTCGTCGCCTATCAATATGCCCGCGCCGGCGCGCAGGTTGCGGCCGTGCTCGACACGACACCATTCACCACCAAGGCGCGCCAGGCGTTCGGGCTGATGCATGGCGGTGCAACCTTCGCCAAAGGCCTCTACTACATCGCGTGGCTGCGTGCGCACGGCATCCCCCTCGCCGAGGGCGTGACCCCGCTCGCGATCGAGGGTAACCGCCAGGTTGAATCGGTGAGCTGGCGGGACGCGCGGGGCACCCGGCGCGAAGCGGCAGTCGATGCCGTCGCAGTCGGCTGGGGGCTGAAGCCGGAGGCGCAGCTCGCCGATCTTGCTGGCGTGCCGTTCGACTTTGATCCAGTGCAGCACAATTGGGTGCCGCGCCAAGAACCCACCGGCCGAACATCCGTCGAAGGCGTGTTCCTCGCCGGCGATGGCAGCGGGATTCGCGGTGCGGATCTCGCCGAGGCGGCCGGCGCACGCGCCGCCTGGGCCGTAGTGGCGGCCCGCGGCTTGCCCGTCGATGCGTCTGCAGTGGCACGCCTCGATGCGACGCTGACGGCTGGCGCCAGCTTCCGCGCCGCACTGGAGCGGGCATTTCCATTTCCGGCAAAACTCGCGGCGGACATGACCGACGATACGATCCTTTGCCGTTGCGAGGCGATCACTGTGGGCGATCTGCGCGCGGCTGCGAACGAGGCATCGGCGACGCTTGCGCCGTCGGAGGTCAACCGGGCCAAGGCCCTCACCCGTGTCGGCATGGGGCGCTGCCAGGGGCGCGTCTGCGGCGCAGCAGCGGCCGAGGTGCTGGCAGCCACGCTTTCCTGCCCGGTGGAGCAAGTCGGCCGCCTGCGCGGACAGCCACCGGTCAAGCCGATTCCCATCCTTCCCGCGGAGGCCGCATGAGCGCCACGCCGACCGATGTCTTGATCGTGGGCGGTGGCGGCGCAGGCTGCTCCACGGCCCTGCATCTCGCAAGCCGCGGCGTGCGATGCATTCTGCTCGAACGCGGCCAGATCGGCGGGCAGGCCAGCGGCGTCAATTATGGCGGCGTGCGCCAGCAGGGACGCCACCCGGCAGAATTGCCGCTCGCGCGCCGCTCCCGCGAAATCTGGGCGAAGCTGCCCGAGCTCGTCGGCACCGATTGCGAATTCGAGGTGACTGGCCACCTGAAGCTCGCGCGCAACCAAGCCGAGGAGGCCGACCTCGTCGCCTATCTCGATATCGCCAAAGGCAACGGACTTCCGTTGATCATGATCGGTGGCAACGCCATCCATCAGCAATATCCGTGGCTCGGCCCCGATGTCGTGGCCGGCTCGCTCGCTCCCGACGACGGCGCCGCCAATCCGCGACTGTTGAGTCCCGCGCTCGCGCGAGCCGCACGCGATAAGGGCGCTGACATCCGTGAATTCTCGCCAGTCAGTACCGTGGCCCATGACAGTTCTCAGTTCATCGTGAGGTCGGGCGAGCATGAATTTTGCGCCAGGTATCTCGTGAACACAGCCGGCTATTGGGGCGGCGCGATCGCCAGGACATTCGACGAAGCGGTTCCGGTCTCGCCGCTCAGCCCGAACATGCTGGTGACCGAGCCCCTGCCCTACTTCATCACGCCCAATCTGGGCGTCGTCGGCGGAGACGTCTACCTGCGTCAGATTCGCCGTGGCAACGTGATTTTCGGCGGCGGCCGCGGGGAATCCGATCCGGATGTTCCGCGTTCACGGCCATTGCCCGAACCAAGCTATGCGGTCATGGCGAAGGCGCTGCAGCTCGTGCCGCGGCTTGCGGGCGTGCAGGTGATCCGCAGCTGGACCGGCATCGACGGCGAAACACCGGACGATATTCCGGTCATCGGGCCGAGCCGCACGACGCCCGGCCTGTTTCATGCATTCGGCTTTTCAGGTCACGGCTTCCAGCTCGGCCCTGTCATCGGGGCCATCATGAGCGAGCTCATCGTCGACGGACGCACGGATGTCCCGCTCGAGCCGTTCCGTATCGATCGTTTCGCACAGGACGTATCATTCAACCAGCAGGAACAGAAACATGAGGCTTCGAATCGCGCTTAGTGCGGCCCTCGCGGCCGCCACCCTCGTTGCGGTGCCTGCTTCGGCGGCGCCAAAGACCGATCTGAAAATCGGCATGGCCGCCCAGGATGTCGGCCAGCTCGATCCGCATCGCGCGGTCAGCACGATCGACCGCACCGTGGTTGCCTGGATCTATAATGGCCTCGTGCGCTTCAAGCCGGGGACGATGGACCCTACGCAGATCGAGCCGGATCTTGCGGAGAAATGGGAAGCAAGCGCCGACAAGCTCGACTGGACCTTTCATCTGCGCCGCGGCGTCAAGTTTCACGGCGACTTCGGCGAACTGACCGCCGATGACGTCGTCTTCAGCCTGAAGCGAGCGGGCGATGCCAAGACGTCGGCCTTCTCCGCCGACTTCGCCGCTTTCAAGACCATCGAGGCTGCGGATCCCTACACCGTGCACATCGTGTTGGCGCGGCGGGTGCCGAGTCTGCTCGGGTTGCTCACCAATTATTCCGGCGGCTACATCGTCAGCCGCAAGGCGGTCGAGAAATATGGCGCGGACTTCACCCGCAATCCGGTCGGCACCGGCCCCTTCGCCTTCGTTTCCGATACGCCGAACCAGTCGCTCGAGCTCGCAGCCTTCGACGGCTATTTCCGCGGCAAGCCGAAGCTGCAGCACGTGAGCTATCGCTACATTCCCTCCGACTCCTCGCGTGACCTCGCCTTCCAGAATGGCGAAATCGACCTCATCTACGGCAAGCAGGATCAGGCCTGGATCAACCGCATCCGCGCGTTGCCGAATTCGATCGTCGACGTGTTCGAGCCCGGCGAACTCGCCAATCTCAATCTCAACGTCACAGCGAAGCCGCTCGACGACATTCGCGTGCGGCAGGCAATCGCCTATGCGGTCAACCGGCCGGAATTGGTCAAGTGGCAGGGTGCCGACACGGCACGGCCGGGCCAGAGCGTCATTCCGGCCGGCTATCTCGGATTTTCGAAGGATGTCGGTCTCGTGAATACCGACATCGCCAAAGCCAAGGCGCTGCTCAAGGAGGCGGGTTATCCCGACGGCGTGACGATCAAGGTGATCCACACGCAGTTGCCGCAGATGCTTGGCAGCATGCAGGTCGTGCAGGCGCAGCTAAAGAAGGCAGGCATCAATCTCGACATCGAGGTCGTCGATCATGCCACATTCCACCAGCAGATCCGCAAGGATTTGAGCCCGATCGTCTATTACGCGGCGGCACGATTTCCGGTGGCGGACATCTACCTCACCCAGTTCTTTCACTCCGCGAGCATCGTCGGAAAGCCGACGGCAGTCACCAATTTCAGCCACTGCGACGTGGCGGACAAGGAAATCGACGCTGCCAAGACCGAGCCCGACACCGAAAAGCAGGTTGCACTCTGGGTCGAGGCGCAGAAAAAGATCGTCGCGGCCGTCTGCGCGGTTCCGCTGGCCGAGGCCTTGCAAATCTGGGCGCATCGCGCCGACCTCGACTTCGGCTATGAGTTGAAGGCGTCGCTGTCACTCGGTCCGGTCTTGACCGAAGCCACGCACTTCAAGTGAGCTAAGCGGGACAGAGCCACAGGATCGCTTCGTGATTGGCTTCATCATCCGTCGACTGCTCGCCTCGATACCAACGCTGTTCGCGGTGTTGACGCTCGTCTTTCTGCTGGTGCGTGTGGTCCCGGGCGATCCGGCCATTGCCATCCTGGGCGATCGGGCGACCCCGGACGCCCTCGCCGCTTTGCGCGCAGAACTCGGCCTCGATCGCTGGATCGGCGCGCAATATGTCGACTTCCTCGGCCATGCTTTGCGCGGCGATCTCGGCATCAGCATGGTCACGCACCGCCCGGTCTGGAGCGAGATTGCAGAAGCATTGCCCCACACCATCGTGTTGACGCTGGCGGCCATGGCGATCGGCTGCCTGATCGGCATCCCCTCCGGCATCTTCGCTGCGCTACATCGCAATGGCACGATCGACGTGCTGACACGCCTGCTTTCATTGCTCGGGCTGTCGTTCCCCGTCTTCGTTTCGGGTATTTTCCTCCTGATCGTCTTCGCGCTGCAACTGCACCTCTTTCCGGTGATCGGCAATCCGCGCCCGGGCGACTGGGTCGATGGCCTGCACAAACTCGTCCTGCCCGCGATCACTCTCGGCATCGTGATGGCAGCCTACGTCGTGCGCGTGACGCGCAGTTCGATGCTGCAGGTTCTCGGGGAGGACTACATCCGCACTGCGCGCGCCAAGGGCGTGCCGCGGCGCGCCATCATCTGGCGCCACGGTTTCTCCAATGCCTTGATTCCGGTGGTCACGGTGGTCGGCCTCTATGTCGGCATCCTGATCGGCAATTCGGTCCTGACCGAAATCGTCTTCAACCGGCCCGGCCTCGGCAAGGTGATCGTCAGCGCGCTGACGCAGCGCGACTACACCATGTTGCAGGGCATGATGGTGATCTATTGTTTCCTGATCGTCGTCGTGAACCTGATTACCGACATCAGCTATGGCCTCATCGATCCAAGGGTTAAGCAATGACCGATGTGGCCCTTTCCGCACCACGTTCGCCATGGCGTGCGATGGCCGGCCGGCTGTTGACCGATCCCACGACACTCGCCGGTGTTATCCTCTGCACGATCGTCGTGCTAGGGGCGCTGCTCGCACCATGGCTCGCCCCTCGCGATCCGCTCGAACAGAACATCCTCGATCGCCTGGCGGGACCCGGTTCCGAGTATCTGCTCGGCACCGACCAATTCGGCCGCGACGTGCTGTCACGGCTGCTTTGGGGCGCGCGGGTGTCCCTGCTCGTGTCCTTCCTTTCCATCGCCGGCGCCGTCATCGTCGGCGGGGCGATCGGCATGATCAGCGGCTATGTCGGCGGCCGCTTCGATCTTGTCACAATGCAGTTGATGGACGTCCTCCTGTCGTTCCCGAGCCTGATCCTCGGCATGATCATGGTGGCGTTGCTCGGGTCGAGTGTCACCAATCTCGTCATTGCGATTGCGCTCACCGCAATAGCCCCCTTCGCGCGCATTGCGCGAGCACCCGTTCTGGTGCTTAGGGAACGCGCCTTCATCGAGGCCGGCCGCGCGCTCGGCTTTTCGCATTTGCGCATTCTGCTCGTGCATGTGCTGCCCAACATCGTCAATGATCTCCTGGTCATGGGCACGCTCTGGATGGCGACCGCAGTCCGCACCGAAGCCTCGCTCTCCTTCATCGGGCTCGGCGTCAAACCGCCGACGCCGACCTGGGGCGGCATGATGCGGGACGGATTCGAGAATATTCTCGATTCAGCATGGCTGTGCATATGGCCGGGCCTGGCCATTCTTGCATTGGTCTTGGGATTGAACCTCGTCGGTGACGGTCTTTACGACGTGACCGATCCGAAGGCGAATGCCCAATGACGGCCTCCCAAGTTCTGCTTGAGGTCAGCGACCTCGCCAAGCATTTTACGGTCACCAAGGGCTTCCCGCGCCCGGTCACAACGATCGTCCGCGCCGTCGACGGCGTCAGCTTCGCGGTGACGCGCGGGGAGGCGTTCGGCCTCGTCGGCGAGTCCGGCTGCGGCAAATCGACCGCAGCGCGCGCCGTGCTGCGCCTGATTCCGCCGGATGCCGGCCGCGTCCGCTTCGCCGACATCGACGTGACCGGCGCCCATGGATCCGTGCTGCAACGGCTGCGCCGCCGTATGCAGATCGTCTTCCAGGACCCCTATTCGTCACTCAATCCGCGACGCACGATCGGCCAGGCCCTGACGGAGCCGCTTGCCGTGCACGGTCTTGCCAGCGGTCGTGCCGCACGCGAACGCGCAATCGCATTGCTGGACGAAGTCGGTCTGCCGCCGTCCGCCTACGACCGCCACCCGCACGAGTTTTCCGGTGGCCAGCGTCAGCGTGTCGGGATCGCGCGCGCCCTGTCTGTCGAGCCCGAGCTGATCGTCGCCGACGAACCGGTTTCCGCACTCGATGTCTCCGTTCAGGCCCAGGTGCTGCTGCTGCTGAAAGAACTGCAGGCGCGACGCGGCCTGACTTTCGTGTTCGTCAGTCACGATCTCGGTGTCATCAGGTGGTTCTGCTCACGCGTCGCGGTGATGTATCTTGGACGCATCGTGGAGAGCGGCCCGGTCGCGCGCGTGTTCGGCGCACCGCGCCATCCCTATACGCGCATGCTGCGCGATGCTTCGCCCATCCCCGACCCGGGGATACGAGGCCAAATGCCGCGCATTCTCGGTGAAATCCCTTCCGCCGCCAATCCGCCCGCAGGATGCCACTTTCACCCCCGTTGCCCGCGCGCATCCGATGTGTGCCGCACGGTGTATCCGGAATGGCGGGCTGATGGTGATCAGGGTGTCGCCTGTCATCACCCAGAGAACTGATTGGTCGCGGTCACCGCTGACGCACGTTCATCCTCCGACACCGAGACATAGCATGGGCTCGCGCCGTGGTCTGCGGCGACGCAAAATCGTCGTTGGTGGTCGAGCGAGGCGGCCCGACGATGTTCGCGGATCGGCATCATGAGCCGCGGACAGCAAGGCCCAGACGCCGGTATACGGCGCAAGCGAGCGAAGGCTTATCGGGTCGTCAAATGAAAACGCGGCCCGGATCCGGGAATTTCTTGCCTCCCCGACTGATCTCTTCCTTGCGCCAAGCCAATCGCTGCCTCGTGGGGTTGGCTTTGAGCAACCGGGGCGCCGGGGGAAGGAGCCCGGCGCCCCGTCCCTGAGAATGTCCATAGCGCAACTACCGGAACGAAACCGTTATCCCGAGTGAGAAGAGTGTGCGCGCCATCGCGAGAGGAGAGAGCAATGCGTGTCTTGTCCGTGGCGTTCTTCACAATGGCATCGCTGGCCCAGGCTCATGCACAAGACCAAGAGAAGACCAAAAAGCCTGAGCCGTCGTGCAGCTATACGATAAGCAGCGGGGATTCGTACGTCGTGCCCGTTGGTGAAGCGCTTTGCTGGCGCCTGCCGGCGCCTTCTGACACCGAGTACACGCTGCTGCACTGTGACCCGCCGTTTCAGGAGCTTACTCGGGTGAAACGGGGAGATCCTCGCTGCAATAAATACGAGGAACGGCAATAGACCTCGGCTCAATGCTAGCCGCAAGGTCCATGTGTTGATCCCGCCCCATCCCGCTGAGCAGACTCCGGCCAGAGTCGGCCGTCAAGAGTCCGCAGGTGCACCGTTGGCGGACGGCCGCGATGTCAGTGTCTGCCTGCTTGGACCAAGGGGCCCCGCAAGGACACGCTCTCCAGGCTGGAATGCGAGGCTCCCCGCAAGGGATACGG
The DNA here is from genome assembly GCF_029714405.1 of Bradyrhizobium sp. CB82. Classification (NCBI taxonomy): domain Bacteria; kingdom Pseudomonadati; phylum Pseudomonadota; class Alphaproteobacteria; order Hyphomicrobiales; family Nitrobacteraceae; genus Bradyrhizobium; species Bradyrhizobium sp. CB82. The sequence goes on from NZ_CP121650.1 coordinate 4,863,555, forward strand.
CCGATAGATGCCCCCTGCTCCGCAGGACACGGCCCGATCTGATCCACCACCCGTGAGGCCTTCACGCGGTGGATTTTGTGTTTCTGAGCCGCGCGTTATGATGCCGAGTAGCCAGTCACAGTTTACCTGGAGTGGCACCATGACGCAGAACCTCGTAGCCGCGTGTGTCGTCGCGGCTTTGATTATCCTGGGCTTGCTTGCCTTCGCCCACAAGCAGCATGACTGCCAGCACGGGCGCCTGCTCAGAACCCTTGAGCACTGCGGAGGTCCCAGCCCTTCAATCTAGAGCCTGGCACACCCACGATCAGCAGTAGCTCACCGCCGATCCACGCCCCTAGGAATCGATCACTTGCGAGGCGCTTCGCAGACCGCTTTCATGGCTGTATGCCTCGGTTCGCTTTCGCGCGGACGGGTTGCATTTCCAAAACCGCGCGTGCGGGCCGTCTGTGGCGTTGGCGCGAATCTAATGGCAGGAACCTTCGGGAGCCCGGGCAGTTGATCAGCAGTCCCCGACAAGCGGAGTTTTTCCCATGCGCGAGAAGCGCAGGCTGGTAGCGCCAGCGGCATCCGCCCGCACCACCAAGGCGTCGATTGAACCCCTAAGGACCGGTTATGCCTTAATCGTCGACGGTCATGTCAAGGCGACCTTCGCGGCGAAAGCGAGCGCCCTGGAAGCTGGCACACAGCTGAAGCACCGACACCCTCGGCTTCAGGTCAAGATCTACGACGCCGAAAACAAGCTCAGCGAGGTTGTTGAGATCGCCCTCGCTTGACGCGCCGACCGGCGGCCCGTTTGGAGTTGGCACCATGAGCGCCTCGAGCACAGGCGACCAACGAGCCATGAACATCTTGCGCGAATTGCACGAGGCCGAGAAAGAGCTAGTCGGCAAGGCCGTCGTCTTGACTGACGGCAAGGCTGGCACAATCGATGGCGTCTTCCTCGATGATGAGCATGGACTCCGCATCTCGATCGCGGGGCATGAGGGTCGATGGCCGATCTCGACGGTGAGGCAAATCGAGAGCTGATCGCCCACGGCCTTCCTCTATCGATGACGGGGGGTCGTCGGGCTGAATGAGGCGCGGTGCTGAGCGGGCCCCGTTATCAATTCAATCGGCCCACCGGACCGCTGCCACACACACTGGCATGGCCGGATCATCCTGATGATCTCCCGAGTCAACGGCGCTTCTGGGCTACTCCGAGAGCACGTCTCGCTTTACCGCTTCTTCCCGGTACAGTGGCTTTGCGCGCGGCGGTGCGCACAGGGGGACAGCTCCGGCGTGTCGGCCAGCCTCGTGCGCTGGGGCCGTTCTCTGCAGGAGCCCCATCGAGGGCAAGGAATAGCCGTGAAATCCGCGGTCGTGAGTCGAGTTCGCTGTCCGGAAGGCTCGTAGATATGCGTGATCTTGAGGAAAGCGACCGCGAAGCATGGGCTCGCATGGCCGCACACCATATCGTTGACGGCGCCTTAGCCGCGAGCGAGCGAATGCCCGGACCGCATCCGGCACCAGACCAAGTCGCGCTCCTGCGTGAGATCGCGCGGCGTGCCTTGTGGCATTTGCCCAACTCGGGCGACGAGGCGCGGCAGTTGGTTCGCTACATTGATATCGAAAATCTGCGCCAATCGAACCCGCGCGACGACGCAGCGCCGGAGGGTTGAAAGCAAAACGCGGGACCGAAGCCCCGCGCTGCGACGACTAGTTGCCGTCGTCGGTTGATGTCGACGTCGATGTCGATGTGCTGAAGGCGCTGTTTGTTCCCCTTTCAACGTGCTCCATCGCGCAGTCGTAACATTCCTTCACGGCGCCCCGCAGGCTGTCGACGCGCTTTTCGATGTCGCGATAACTATTGGAATTGTACTGAACGGCCTTTCCGGCCGCATCGCTAACTGCATCCGCGCAGTTCCTTGCATAGTCACTGCTGTAGTTGCACGCAGCAGCGGCTGGCGAGGCACGAAGATTCACGCCCGCGATAGCAATCATTCCGAGAGAAAGTGAAACGACAATAGGTTTTAACATTTGAGCCTCATCGGCTTAGGGTTGTGGATGAAACAGAGCCAGCATACACGTTTAAGTTGACGACGGCTAGTGCCCTGATCAAGGGAGTCGCAAGGCCTTGAAACCTCACAGCTCCGTAGCTTGTCACCGCAATTGCTAGAAATGGTCGCTCCCCAAGCTCAGATAGTTATTGAATTTTCAATGCCATACCGTGACTGGTTCGGAAGAACGGTGAGAACGATATTGGCGGAAGGGGTGGGATTCGAACCCACGGTACCCTTGCGGGCACGCCGGTTTTCAAGACCGGTGCCTTAAACCACTCGGCCACCCTTCCGAAGCAGGAATTTCAGTCGCTTAACGCAGGCGGTTCGCAAAGGCAACGCGAAGTTGGACCGGGGCAGCTGGCAAGCGCCCGCCGGAACCGCCTGTAAGGTCGCCGTCAGCTTGGACCCTTAGGCTGCAAAGCTCGCGAGCCGCCGTCGCCACGCGGGGCGGACGCACACTCAATTCCCGACATCGGCGCCGCCGCCCAGGGCGTCGCCGGTTACGAGGCCCGGTTGGACTGGTCTCCAACTCCGGGCCTCGTTCGCTTCAAACGAAAGCGCGGCACCGGCAGGGCGCCGCGCTTTTTTGTCGGCAGCTGATTCGCTTCAGTAGCCGCCGCAGGACGCGCAGGGCGAGACGACCGGGGCGCAGTAGGAGTAGCCGGGCGAGACCATCACGGTCTCATCGACGGTGCGATATTGCGGGGCCACGTATTGCTGCTGGTAGCAGGTCGTGCACGGCGGCGAGGTGTAGCAATTGTAGCAGCCGGCGGACGCTGCGCCCGTCATGGCAATGGCCGTGCGACCGGGCAATTTTGGCCGGCCGCTAACGCGTCATTGACCATGCACGCCGCGATCGCCGTCGCGGCGCGCGATAGCGCCACTCAGTTCGAGCGCCGCTTTACCTCGCGCACGGCGCCGCGCGCGGCGCTGGTGGTCAGTGCGGCATAGGCTTGCAGCGCAGTCGAGACGTTGCGCTTGCGGTTCTGCGGCTGCCACGCGCTCGCACCCTTCGCCTCCTCCGCAGCGCGGCGCTCGGCCAGCTCCTCGTCGGAGACATCGAGCTGGATGCTGCGATTCGGGATATCGATCGCGATGCGGTCGCCGTCGCGCACGAGGCCGATGTTGCCGCCTTCGGCGGCTTCGGGCGACAGATGGCCGATCGACAGGCCCGAGGAGCCGCCGGAGAAACGGCCATCGGTGACGAGCGCGCAGGCTTTGCCGAGGCCGACCGACTTCAGATAGCTGGTCGGATAGAGCATCTCCTGCATGCCGGGGCCGCCGCGCGGACCTTCGTAGCGCACGACCACGACTTCGCCGGCGACGACCTTGCCGCCCAGAATGCCTTCGACCGCTGCGTCCTGGCTCTCGAACACGCGCGCGGGGCCGGAGAATTTCAGGATCGAGGCGTCAACGCCGGCGGTCTTCACGATGCAGCCGTCCTGCGCGAGGTTGCCGTAGAGCACGGCAAGGCCGCCGTCCTTGCTGAAGGCGTGTTCGAGGTTGCGGACGACGCCCTTCTCGCGATCGAGATCGAGCTCGTCATAGCGGCGCTCCTGGCTGAAGGCGACTTGCGTGGGGATGCCGCCGGGCGAGGCGCGATAGAAGGTGCGGACCGTCTCGCTCTTCGAGCGCTTGACGTCCCAGCGCTCCAGCGCATCCGCCATCGTCGGTGCGTGCACGGTCGCAACCTTCGTATCGATCAGGCCGGCGCGATCGAGCTCACCCAAGATGCCCATGATGCCGCCCGCGCGGTGCACGTCCTCGACATGGACGTCGGCGACGGAAGGCGCGACCTTGCACAGCACGGGGACGCGGCGTGACAGGCGGTCGATGTCGCGCATGGTGAACTCGACCTGCCCTTCATGGGCAGCCGCAAGCAGATGCAGCACGGTGTTGGTCGAGCCGCCCATCGCGATATCCAGCGTCATCGCGTTCTCGAACGCCTTGAAGTTGGCGACGTTGCGCGGCAGCACGGAAGTGTCGTCCTGCTCGTAGTAGCGGCGCACGAGATCGACGATGGTGTGGCCGGCCTCAACGAACAGGCGCTTGCGGTCGGCATGGGTCGCCACCACCGAGCCGTTGCCGGGCAGCGCGAGACCCAGCGCCTCGGTGAGGCAGTTCATCGAATTGGCCGTGAACATGCCCGAGCAGGAGCCGCAGGTGGGGCACGCCGAGCGCTCGATCACCTTGACGTCGTCGTCGCTGACCTTGGAATCGGCGGCCGCGACCATCGCGTCGATCAGGTCGACAGCATGCGTCTTGCCGTGCAGCTTGACCTTGCCGGCCTCCATCGGCCCGCCCGAAACGAACACCGCGGGGATGTTGAGCCGCAGCGCCGCCATCAGCATGCCGGGCGTGATCTTGTCGCAATTGGAGATACAGACGAGGCCGTCGGCGCAATGAGCGTTGGCCATGTACTCGACGCTGTCGGCGATCAGTTCGCGCGACGGCAGGCTGTAGAGCATGCCGTCATGGCCCATGGCGATGCCGTCGTCGACCGCGATGGTGTTGAACTCCTTGGCGACGCCGCCGGCCTGCTCGATCTCGCGCGCCACGAGCTGGCCGAGATCCTTCAGGTGGACGTGGCCCGGCACGAATTGCGTGAAGGAGTTGACGACGGCGATGATCGGCTTGCCGAAGTCCGCATCCTTCATGCCCGTCGCGCGCCAGAGGCCGCGCGCGCCCGCCATGTTGCGGCCGTGGGTGGTGGTGCGGGAGCGATAGGCTGGCATGGCGGTTTTCCGTCCTGGTTGGAGTCGGCCGGGCGGGGAAATTTGGAAGCCGCCTCAGGCCTTTCCGGCCGGATAGCGCACGGGGTGGCCCCGCGCAACGAGAACTTGGCCCGAACCGGGCCCAAAGGCGCGATCGCAGGCCTCCCCTGCTCCCGGCGCGGTCTAGGGCCGCACCGGCGCGAGGCACACGCTAGCGCTTTGGCTTGGGCAACACCATTCTGCCCTGAGAAGCAATGCCACCCCACTTGGCGGACCACCCGACTTCCGAAGCAGCGGATCGCTCGATGCCTGTCTGATCTCGCGCCCCCTGCAATGCAAACAAGGCGCCTTGAGGATCGACGCATCGCGCGATCCAGCAGCCATCAGGCAATTCGATCGGCCCCTGGAGGATCCGGCCTCCGCCAGCATTCACATGCCTTGTGGCAGCGCCGATGTCGTCGACATTGACGTAATGCAGCCAGCACGGCTGCGCTACGCTCGGAAGTTTTGTGAGTATGCCGCCGACCGTCTGCCCACCTGCCGAAAACAATTGATACAAGTCCGCCGGTTCGGTTTGAGCGTCGGCCTTCTGCCAACCAAATAGCGCCCTGTAGAAATCGAAGACCACGTTCCGGTCGTCGGCCAACAGCTCATGCCAGCCAACGCGCGCCGGCTCGTCAAGCCTGTCCGGTTTCCGGCCGCGTGTCGGTTCCTCGATCAGCCCAAACGTCGCCTTTTGCGGATCTGCAACGACTGCAATTCGGCCAATATTGGCGTCGGTCGGCGGCACAAGGATGCTGCCTCCGAGGCGCCTGACCTGCGCGGCGGCCCCATCCAGGTCATCGACGGCGACGTAACCGATCCATCTCGGCGTTGCCCCCAATCTCCGCCCCTCTTCCGGAAGATCCATGATTCCGGCTACCGGGGCGCCGCCGCTCCTGAGCACCGTGTAATGCAGCTCCGGAGTCGATTCATCCTTCACACTCCAGCCGACGGCCCTGCGATAGAAAGCGCCTGCCGCCGCGACATCCGTGGTCAGAAGTTCGTACCAAGCGAAACGTCCGAATTGATCCGCCACGCCGATCTCTCCATTCAGGCTTGGAAGCAATTGCGGCACTGCACCAGGCTGCACTCGGAGCACGTGCGCGACGTTGCGTGGATGGTCGATGCCCTGTCAACGGGAAGTGCGGATTCTGTTCATGAAGATGAATACATCCGGAACGTGCGTCGCCACGTCTGGTACGCGTGATTCTTGCTTGCCCTGTTTCCTGGGCGTAGAGTTACCGCGGCTGGGATGCTTCTTGCAACGCGCGGAGGTTCGACCATGCGGCAGGCGAAGCAATCTTCTAAACGGAAGAAGCGAGTCACCAAAGTCGCCGTACCGGCGTTCGGAGCCGCAGGGTTGACGTTTTCGCTAGCGGGAGGCGCATCAGCAGCGGCTGTGCCGACAGCCGACGTACAACATTTGCCCAACCTTGTACCCGGTCAGGCAATTACGCTCGGTGAAGAGGAAATGGCCGACGTCAGCCTCGCAACCTTCCATCTCTTCGACAAGGAAGACGTGGCTGGCGGCGTGCAGGTGGCCTACCGCGGATGCGGCGGTTGCCGCGGCTGCAGAGGCTGTCGAGCATGCCGAGGCTGTCGCTGTGGCGTCGGTTGCCGATGTGCCGGATGTGCCGTGGTGGGATGCGGCGTGGCTTGCACAGGTTGCTGCGCATCGTGGGGCCGCTGCCGCTGGTGCTAGGCCACGGCGCGTTCCGATGGCGTGTCCACAAGCCGATATATCGTTGGCCGGCCTCGAGAAGGGGCCGGCCCATTGCTTGGTTTCGCGACAGCGCTCACATCGGCGGCTTGCCGGTGACTGGCGAATTTGCTCCACTCTCTCGCGAAAACACCAGCGCGCGGGCGCGACCATCCGTCTTGCGCCGGCCATCGAACGTAACGGCAACAGGATCAGCGTGCTGACTCAATGACTGCCAATCGCAAGACCCGTGTTGCGGGCAAACAACTTCTGCGATTTGCACCGAACTTCACCGCCTATGTCCTGCCTCCCGACGCGGTTTGCCTCTATTCCGAGGATCGCAAGTTCTTCCTGCATGGCGAACTCTACTGCGCCTTGGCCACCGCGATCGGAAAACACGGCAAGGCGAGCCCGGAGATCATTCGCCAGCTTTCAAGGCGCTTCCCGGCGGACAAGATCGAAGAAGCGATCCAGAGGCTCCTCGATCGACGATATGTCGTTGCGCGGACCGTGCAGGCATTCGACGACTCCATCGGTGGTTTTTGGGCAAGCCTTGGCTTGTCTTTGGAGGTCGCGGAACAGAATCTCCGCAATTGCTCCGTTCAGGTCGAGGCGATTGACGTCAAAGGCGCCAAGGAGCTAACGGCGGCCTTGGGTAAGCTCGGCGTTCAAATCGCCAAGCGCTCGCCGAAGCTCAAGATCACGCTGGTGAACGATTATCTTGACCGCCGACTCGCTCAACTGAACCAGGAGCGTGTGGCCGGCAAGACGCCCTGGCTGCTGGTACAGCCGTCCGGCGCGTTTCCGCTGGTCGGGCCCATGTTCAATCCCGGTGAGAGCTCGTGCTGGACCTGCCTGTTCGATCGCATGATCCGCAACCGGGAGATCAAGGGGTTTCTTGACCGGGCACCGGCGCGTGTGGTCGCCGTATCGCCGCTCGTCAACGATACCGTCGGACAGACCCCAATCCATTTCGCAGCCGTCGAGATCGCCAAGGCAATCGCCTCGGGCTTTCGCACCGACCTCAGCGATCACATCGCAAGCTTCGACCTGCCCGGCGCCGTCATCGCCAAGCACTACGTCGCGCGACGCCCGCAATGTCCGACCTGCGGCAATAAGAAGCTGCACAACCCGCGCCGATCTCCGACGCCGGTTGAGATCGCCGAAGGCAAGAAGCTCGTCATGACCAGCGGTGGATATCGCACCGTGACGTCTCGGGCGACGGTCGCGCGCTTCCGCAAGCATGTGAGCCCGCTGACCGGCGTGGTGTCCAGGCTTGAGCGGATCGATGCCGATCTACCGATGAATACCAATTACTTCGCCCAGCACAATTTCTCAGCGCCGGCCCGAAGCATCGACCAGCTCAGGTCCGGATTGAGCGGCGGCAGTTTTGGCAAGGGCTCGACAGCTGAACAGGGCGAGGCCAGCGCGCTGATGGAGTCGATCGAGCGCTATTCGGGTATTTTCCAGGGTGACGAGATCAGGACGACGCGCCGCTTCGTCGATTTCGCGCCTGGTGATGCCCTTCTCCCCAACGATATCCAGCTCTTCAGCGAAACGCAGTTCAAGAATAGGATCCTTCAGCAGCCGGACGATCCCCATCCGGTCCCCGAGCCGTTCGAGCCCTCGATGAGGACCGAGTGGTCGCCGGTCTCATCGTTGCGCGACAAGCGCTTCAAATATCTTCCCACCGGCCTCTTGTACTTCTTCTATGGCGGCTTTCACACGGATTCCAACGGCTGCGCGGCCGGCAACACCCGGGACGAAGCCATCGTTCAGGGCTTCCTCGAACTGATCGAGCGTGATGCCTACGCGATCTGGTGGTACAACCGGGTGCAGCGCGCCGAGGTCGACCTCAAGCAATTCGACGATTTCTATGTCCGGGACCTCCAAGCCCAATTTGCGGAAGTCGGACGCAAGCTATGGGTGCTCGACGTCACCAGTGATCTCGGCATTCCGACTTACGTGGCGATCATGCACTGGATGCAGAATGGACACGAGAATATCGAGTTCGGTTCCGGCGCGCATTTCGACCGTCGTATAGCCCTGCTGCGTTCCCTCACCGAACTGACCCAGTTCATGTCCGTCGGCATGATGGGCGGCGGAAGCGGCGAGAAGCCGACACTTGATGGTGTCACACCGCTGCGCCTGGAAGATTACCCGTTCCTGATACCGGGCGAGAGCCCGATCATCCCCCCAGCGCCGAGCTTCAAGGTTCAGAACAATACGCGTGACCAGGTCAATGCCTGCGTCGAGATCGCCACCCGTGCCGGTTACGATTTCCTCGTGCTTGACCAGACACGGCCCGACGTTGACGTTCCCGTCGTTAGAGTGCTCGTTCCGGGCTTGCGTCATTTCTATCGCCGCTTCGCGCCGGGCCGCCTTTACGACGTGCCGGTGAAGCTTGGATTGTTGGAGCGGCCGCGACTGGAAAGCGAACTGACTTCATTCCTTCCACACACCTGAAGGGCGGCTCTTTCGTGCGCGCTCCCCGGAAAAAGCCGACCAGGAAGATCGCGCCAGGCATTGCTGCCCGATTGAGTCATCGTTTCTCCCTTCAGATGCAGGCGGACGGCAACATCACCGCCTCGCTGGGCGACTATTCCGTCAGCCTCGGACAATTCAGCGAGGCCGCGATGGACCGCGCGCGAGATCTGAGTACTGGCCTTCCGCTCGCTTCCTTTACGGGTAAGAGCCTCCTCGCCAGGGAAGTCGACACCCTGGTGCATCGGTTGGCCCGGCAGGGGCTTCTCGAATACCTCGTCTCCTCCCCGCGTGACGAGCAGGACCTCGTGGTCATCGAGCCCCAGGTCCCCGAATACTGGCCGCGACGCGCAAAGCTGAGCACTCGTGATACCGTTGTGTTGTCGCGTTTTGCCTATCTGCGCCGGCGCGGCAATGAGATGGTGCTGGAATCGCCACGCGCCGGCGCGCTGTTCCGGATTGGCGATCCCGCCATCGCCGCCACCCTCGCCGCGCTGTCGCGGCCTCAGAAGATCAGCAAGCTCAACCGGCAGGCAGCCCCCTTCAACCTCTATCTGCTCGAACTATTGCTGGAAAGCCAGATCCTGCTCAAGCTCGATGCGAAAGGCGGCCACGGCTTGCGGATGAATGAAGGCGACGGCAATCTCGTTCTCTGGGATTTCCATGATCTGGTTTTTCACACGCGGAGTACGGAGGGCCGGCAGGCCAATCCGGTCGGCGCCACCTTCACCTATGCGGGTGCAATTCCGCCGCCGCCCGCGGTGCGTCCGCCCTGGCCCGGCAGCAGGATCGAGCTGTGCAAATTCTCGGCCTCGGAGCCAAGCACCTTCTTCGCGAAGCTGTTGCGCGAACGCCATTCAACACGGGATTTCGACGACAAGCATCCCGTCACGCTCAGCGAACTCGCGCAATTTCTCGACACCACGGCACGCGTCGTGTCCGAATGGAAGGGCGGCCCGTATTTTGATGGCGGTCCTGAGGTCACCTACAGCACAAGGCCGTATCCGTCGGCGGGCAGCGCGTACGAGCTGGAATTGTACCTAACGGTCTCGAACTGCGAAGGCCTTGCGCGCGGACTCTACCACTACGACGCAGGGAGCCACGCGCTGGTGGCGATCAGCACCTCCGTCCAACAACTCCAGGCGCTGTCGGTGGCCGCCCAGTTCGCCATGGACGCGCCCGGTCAGCCGCAAATCCTGATCACCATCGCGGCGCGCTTTGGGCGGATCTCCTGGAAATACAGCTCAATCGCCTATTCGTTGATCCTGAAGGATGTCGGCAGCATGATCCAGACGTTCTACCTGGCGGCGACCGATATGGGCCTCGGCGGCTGCGCCATCGGTAGCATCAACATCGATCTGTTTGCGAAAATGACGGAGCTGGAATTCCATATAGAGGGCCCGGTCGGTCAATTCGCGCTCGGGCGCGGCAAGAAGCCGGGTGTCCCAAGCTAGCAGCTCGCCCAACCGGGGGCCGGCGCGCAAATCAGGCGTACACATCCAGGCAGTCGCGCCACTGCAGCCCGCTGGGGACCGGATCGACGCTACATGCGACACCTTGAGCACACGCTCGCACTGAGGCAGCAGTTCCCGCCCGTAATGACGCGGATAGCGAAGCTCGCGAATCTCGCGTATCTCCGCGCGACCGACGGCCAACGCGCATCACACTTTCCTAGCCGCGTCACATGGGCGGGGGCGCCATGGGGCAGGGGATGAAGTCACGAGGTCCGGGCACTCCGGACCTCGTGCTCTCTTCAGTTTACATGCGGCAGAGATCCCATGCGGCGAGACGCCGCTGCGCCTACATCGCCTCTTTCAGCGTCAACCGCGCCGTGAAGGTCACGCTGGTCTTGCCGACCAGCGCCATGCCTTCGACCTCGGCGCCGCCGGCGGAATAGCCACCGGAGAAACCGCAGGTGACCTCCCTGCCCGCGAACGCCAGCGGCTTGCCGACCGCCTCGGTGTGCTGATTGACCGTCATCTCGCCACGCCACTTACCGCCTCTGAAGGTGTAGTGGCCGGTGTAGTAGAAATAGCTGTCGCCACCCATGATGCGGCCGTCGCAAAGCACGGCGACGCCCTTGGCCTGGCCGCGCTTGCCGTCGCGCATCTCGATCTCGAATATATAGAGGCCGTTGACGACCCCGGTGTGATCATCGGCCGTTTCCGGCCCAGGCTCGGCCGCCATCAGCCTATCCCCTTCTTTCGTCCCTCATCATCATTTCGGCACGTTGCGCTCGAGGTCGTCGAGCCAGGCGGCGGCGCTGGAATCGGACGGCGCGCGCCAGTCGCCGCGCGGCGAGAGCGAGCCGCCGGCCGAGACTTTTGGACCGTTGGGCATCGCCGAGCGCTTGAACTGGCTGAAGGCGAAGAACCGCCGCAGGAACACTTCGAGCCAGTGGCGGATGTCGGCGAGCGCATAAGCCTTGCGCCGGTCATTCGGAAATGCAGGCGGCCACTCGCCCCCGGCAACATCCTTCCACGCATGCAGCGACATGAAGGCGATCTTGGACGGACGGAACCCATAGCGCAGCGTATAGAACAGGTTGAAATCCTGCAGTTCGTACGGCCCGATGGCAGCCTCCGTGCTCTGCGGCTTCTCGCCGGCCTTGACCGGCACCAGCTCCGGCGAGATTTCGGCGGCGAGGATCGAGGCAAGCGTGCGGTTGACGTCATCGGTGAATTGCTTCGACGTGATCACCCAGCGGATCAGATGCTGGATCAGCGTTTTTGGCACGCCGGCATTGACGTTGTAATGCGCTATCTGGTCGCCGACGCCATAGGTGCACCAGCCGAGCGCGAGTTCCGACAGATCGCCCGTGCCGATGACGATGCCGCCATGGTGATTGGCGAGGCGGAACAGGTAATCGGTGCGCAAGCCCGCCTGCACGTTCTCGAAGGTGATGTCGTAGACCTTCTCGCCCATACCGAAGGGATGGCCGATATCCCTCAGCATCTGCGTCGCCGTGGTGCGGATGTCGAGCTCCTGCCAGCTCGTCCGCAACGCTTTCATCAGCGCGAGCGCGTTGGTCTTGCTCTCGCTGCCGGTGGCAAAGCCCGGCATGGTGTAGGCGAGGATGTTTTCGCGCGGCAGTCCGAGCAGGTCGATGGCCTTGGCGGCGACGATCAAGGCGTGGGTGGAATCGAGACCACCGGATACGCCGATCACGACGCGTTTTGTGCCCGTCGCACGCATCCGCTGCACGAGGCCGGCGACCTGGATGTTGTAGGCCTCATAGCAGTCCTGCTCGAGCAGATGCTCGTCACTCGGCACGAAGGGAAAGCGCTCGACCTTGCGCAGGAAACCGATATCGGCCGCCGGCGGCTTCAAGGCAAAGGTGACTTTGCGGACGCTTGCCTCGCGCTGACGACGGTTGTCGTCGAACGTTCCCATCAGTGAACGCTCCTGCCGCAGCAGGTCGAGATCGATGTCCGCGGTCGTGATCTGCCCGCCCTGCCGAAACCGCTCGCCCTCGGCCAGCAGCACGCCGCTCTCGTAGATCGAGGTCTGGCCGTCCCAGGCCAGATCGGTCGTCGACTCGCCGGCACCCGCGGCAGCATAGACATAGGCGGCAAGGCAGCGCGCGGAGGTCGATTGGCACAATAGCGCGCGCGAGCGTGCGCGGCCGATCGTGATTGGGCTGCCGGAGAGGTTGATCAGCACGCTCGCTCCCGCCAGCGCCAGTTCGGAGGCCGGCGTGACCGGAATCCACATGTCCTCGCAGATCTCGACGCCGATGGTCAGGCCCATGACGTCCTCGGCCGCGAACAGAAGGTCGACACCGAACGGCGCACGCAGGTCGCCGACCGCGATCTCCACGCCGACGATTTCGGCGCCGGAGGCAAAGTGGCGGCCTTCGTAGAACTCACGATAGGTTGGAAGATAAGTCTTGGGGACGACGCCCAAAATCCTGCCGCGATGGATGACGGCCGCGCAATTGTAGATGCGCGCGCAATGGCGCAGCGGCGCACCGACGATCAGCACGGTCATCAGGGCCGACGACGCCTCGACGATCGCTTCAAGGCCGCGCTCGACCGCATCGAGCAACGGGTCCTGCATCACGAGGTCTTCGATCGCATAGCCGGACAGGCACAGTTCAGGGAACACGGCGACCGCCACCGACTGCCCGTGACAGGCGCCCGCCGCCGCGACGATCGCCTTCGCATTGGCGGTGGGATCGGCCACATGCGAGGCGGTGACGCAGGCTGCCACGCGCGCAAATCCGTGGGCGTAGATCGAGTGAAAGCTCATAGCGCGCGGGCCCTTCTGTTCAGTTGCGAACCATTCTTAGCCGATTGACGTGGATCAATGCACGTAATTCCCAATCATGCACAATAGTTCTGCTAAACATCCTCCCTACTTCACTTCCGGCCGCCGCAACCTATGGATGCGGCGGCCGATCGTTTGGCGAGATGGCGTCCTACCGGGAGCGTTCGGCCCGCAGCGTCTCGAACAGCGCGACGATGGCCTCGACCTGGTGGCTGGCAAGCCGCGGGTTCGGCATGGACTGGTTCGGTCCGAGGTAACGATGACCGGAGGTGAGAAGCTGCCGGAGATCGTCGCTGGAGAATGACGTCCGGCTTGCGAGGTCGGGGAAGCTCGGCGCCGGAATGCGCGACTCCGGCTGTTCGTTCGGCCTGTCGGAAACCACGTGGCAATTGCCGCAGATCGAGCGCGCCAACCCGCGCGCCTCGGCGAGCTGGTCGACAAAGAGCTGATCCGTGAAAGGCGAGTTCGCCGGCACCTGAAGCGTGATGAAGCCATATCCTTCAGCGCGGTGGCAGGCGTTGCAACCGTTGGTCAGATCGCCATAGGCCTTGGTGAAGGCCGCGGCGTCCTTGGCGTCGACGGCACGGCGCAAGGCCTGTACCGCCGCGGCGGCCTGATCGGCGCGGCCCGTCGGCTGCGCGACGCGCCTGAGGCCGGCTTCGATCTGGTTGAGCTCGTAGGTCGCAAGCGGCCAGTTACTGATGCGGCCGGCGGACCACAATTTGATGTGCTGGCGCTGAAGAGCGGCCATCAACTCCGACGCCACCTTGTCGCCGCGCGCACTGTCGACCTGCGCGACCGCCTGCGAGAGCGAGGCAGTCGCCATCGCAACCGCCGCCAGGAGTGTTCTGAACCTCATGGAGCCTCCAGGTCACACTCTAGATTCCGAATCAGTCCAACGGCTTTGACCGGGATCAAGAGCGGCACCGCCCGGCGATATCGCTCACGCCCTGCGCGCGAGAACGCCGCCACCGAGATCGGAACGCAGCCATTCGGTGATGCGGGGCCAGGCATGTACATGGGTCCGCGCTCCCATGAACAGCCCGAGATGATCCGACGGCTCGGATGCCGCCGCGATGAACACCGGGGACGTCCCCACGAGATCAGCCGTCGCCAGCGCCTGCGTCGCCGGCACGACCTCGTCGTCGAGCCCGGCGAGCAGGAAGATGGGCGCTCTCACATCCTTCAAATCGATTTGTCTGCCGAGCGCCACGAAGTCTCCCGCCGCGATCCGGTTCTCGCGGAAGATCCAGTTGACGATCTGGAGATAATAGCTGCCCGGCAGGTTGAGCGTCTCCTCGTTCCAGCGGTTGAAGCGTTCCAAGAGCTCAGCACCGCCCTCCTCGGCCACGCTCCTTTGCAACGCCACCGCGATATCGTCCACACTCGGTGACCTCGACCAGAAGCGCAGCATCTCCTCGCCGCTGACATTGCCGCCGCCCCGCGCCACGAGCTGGTCGTAGACCAGCTCAGGCGCATTGCGCGCGAGCCGGGACAATGCAGACTCGATCGCGAGGTCGACGGGGGCACCGACCAGCACCAGGCGGCGCACCTTGTCCGGGAAACGCGCGGCGTAGAGCAGCGACAGCCAGCCGCCCTGACAGAGGCCGATGAGGTCGACCGGCGTGCCGATCTCATCGATCGCAACGTTGAGGTCGCCGAGATAGCTGTCGATCGACAGATAGCGCATCTCGGGCGATGCCGAGCGCCAATCCGTGAGATAGACCCGATCAACCCCGCCCTTATGCAGCGATTCCACGACGCTGTGCCCCGGCGCAAAATCGGCGATCAGCGCACGGTGCAAGGCGTAGGGTGCGCAGATCAATACCGGCGGGCCGGTGCGCTTCTTCGTACAGTCGCGCAGGCGCATGGTCGCGAGCTCCAGCGCAACCTTGTTGGTCGTGGTCCAGGGAAGTTCCGTCTCACGCGGCTCGGGGGAGCTGCGCTCCAACCACCAGAACGCGGCATCCATGGCGAGCTTGGCCGCTGCAAACGGCCACAACAGCGGATCATCCGGGCCCGGCCCGGATCCTGTCGGCGTCGGCGGTTTATTGGTTCCTTGCGCCATCTCAGAAGAACGCCTCGATGCTGACCACGGGGATGCCGAGCCCCTTGAAGCTGTGGTGGGTGGCGGCGACCGAGCCGTCGAGATCGATGCCGCGGCAGGCATCCTCGATCACGGCGACCTCGAGCCCCGCCTTGCGGGCATCCTCCGCCGAAAAGCGGACGCAAAAATCCAGCGCCAGACCCGCCACGAACACCGTCTTCAGCTCGCGCTCGCGCAAATAGCCGAGCAGCCCGGTCGGCGTCTTGTGGTCGTTCTCGAACAGCGCCGAATAGGAATCGATGCCGCGGCGAAATCCCTTGCGCACCACGAGGCTCGGCCGGCGGACGTCGAGATCCCGATGGAATTCGGCGCCGGCGGTGCCCTGCACGCAATGGGTCGGCCATAGCACCTGCACCCCGTAGTCGAGATCGATCGCCTCGAACGGACGCTTGTTGGGGTGATTGGAGGCAAACGAGACGTGATCGGCAGGATGCCAGTCCTGCGTCAGCACCACATTGGCGAATTTTTGGGCGATACGATTGATGGCGGGCACGACCCTTTCCCCGGCCGGGACGGCCAGGGCCCCGCCGGTGCAAAAGTCGTTCTGGACGTCAATCACGAGCAGGACGTCCCGGTCGGATATCTTCATCGCTGGTCTCCACCCGGTCTGTCCTCAATGTCGATCTTCCGGCGCCGCTTCGCAACCGCCTCTGTGGTCGCGGGCGGATTGCTGCCGGCGCAACGGTTCACGCGCATCGACGTTGACGACATCATCAAGCCGCGGTGGTATGCGAATCTGACCGCGAAAAATGGAGACAAAGGTTCCCGCGATCACCATGGCGGTGGACGCGGCGGCCATGAGGACATGACCAGTCGAACAACAAGAGGTTGCGCATTGCTCGCCGACATCGGCGGCACCAATTCGCGGTTCGCACTGATGGAGGAGGACGGCCAGATCGGGCCGGTCACCTATGCGCGGGTCGCCGACTTCCCCACCGTTCGGGACGCCATGGCCGACTTCCTGGCGCGGCAGGCCAGTCGCGCGCGCGTCGGCGCCGGGGTGCTCGCCGTGGCGGGACCCGTCGTCAACAACCGCTGCGTCATGACCAACAGCCCCTGGATTATCGATGGCAATGAGCTTCGGGGGGCGTTTGGCCTCGACGCCGTTCACGTGCTCAACGATTTCGAGGTGCTGGCCTGGGCGCTGCCGGCCTTGCAGCCTGCCGACCTGTTCCCGCTCGATAACCAGACTGGCGCGGCCGGCGAGCCGCTGCTGGTGCTCGGACCCGGCACGGGCTTTGGCGTCTCCTGCCTCGTCGAGCGTCACGGCGCCCGAGTGGCCGTGATCACGGAGGCGGGTCATGCGACCCTGCCGGCGGAGACGGAACGCGAGGAGCACGTCATCGCCGCGATGCGACGGCGCATGGGGCATGTCGAGATCGAACTGGGCGCGCTGTCCGGGGCGGGGCTGCGGAACCTCTACGAGGCGGTCGCCGAGGTCGATGGCGTGAAGGCCCCGCAACGCGACGCGGCTGCCATCACCACCGCGGCACTCGACGGCAGCTGCGATCTCAGCCGCACCGTGCTCGAGATGTTTTGCGCCATCCTCGGCTCCGTCGCCGGCAATCTGGCGGTAACCTTCGGTGCCCGCGGCGGGGTCTATATCGCTGGCGGCATCGTCCCGCGCTTCCCGAAATTCCTCGCTGCCTCGGCGTTCCGCGAGCGATTCGAGGCCAAGGGACGCTTCCGGGATTACCTGCATCCCATTCCGACCAGCATCATCGTCAAGCCCGACGCGAGCTTTGCGGGCCTGAAGGCTTTTTGCGACCACAGCACGGCGTAAGCACAACCCAAGCTCGCCGGCCCAAGACAACCTGGTGCGGCGGCCGTGAATTGTGAAACGCCTCACTGCTTGCCGTCCCGCCCGTGCTACGATCAGGGGGTTTGAGGGCTGGGGGGGACCTGTGTGAAGCACCTGATCCGGATCATTGCGATTTCGCTTGTCCTGATGATGCCCGTTTTTGCGCAAAAACTGGTCGATCCAGCCACGGTTGCGCCGGAATACCGCGACGCGGCCGAGCATCGCCGCGCCGAGCAGTTGAAGCAGCGCGCCTGCGGCCTCAAGGCGGATCAGACCAAGGTCCTGCTGCGCGACCGCGCCGCCTTCGTGCTGAAATGCATGGATGCGGCGGACGCGAGCAAATAGTCCGCCGTCCGCTAAGAGTATGCTCCGGCCCCGGAGGGCCGCGTTAGCGCAAGCGTGAAGCGGTTTTCTCGCGACAAACGCGGAACGCGTTTGCGCGGAGATCAGATCTCAATCGAGTCGCGCTTTAGCGACGCTTGCCAAGTTCGCCGCGCTTGCCGTTGAACTCTCCTCGGCCCGCGCAGCACAATCCACAGGTGATTGCATCGAATCACGCCGCCGGACCCAAGTTCCTGCTTGCCCGCTGCCGTCGCTTGAGAAACAATTCACCCGTGGTGCGTGTGGGTGCGGCGCGGGGCGTGACATGCGTAAGCAGGACTTGGGTAAGCAAGATCTAGGATTTGACTACCATCGCTATCACCGGTTGCTGACCGAGGCGGTGGACGAGGACAGGCGAATGGCGCTCATCGAACTCCTGATCGAGGAAAAGGCCAGGGATCGGCTGGCCGCGCAGCGCGCCTCCGACCGGGCCGCGATGACGGCGCAGACCATTGCCAAGGTGCTGGGAACGGCCCGCAACTGATCCTCGGGGACCGCGCCGCGGCCTGGTATCGATTGCGATCCCGTTAAGGATGCCTGGCAATAAGGATGCCTGGCAATCCTGTATCAAACTTTCTGCGCTAGGGATTTCCCCTACCTGATGCAATTCAGGGCCAACACAGGGGGAATTGACATGAGCATGCTGTCACTCGCCTCGGCTCCGGCCGGCATCCAAATCCGTTCGACCGACAATTCGTTCAAGACCATCCTGCTGTTCTGCTGCGCCGGCCTGCTTGCCTCGTTCAGCCTGATGGCGTGCGGCATCGACCTCAGCGCCGGCTTGATGTGAAACGAGACGCGCTGATGAGAGATGTTCTTTAGATCGGTTTCATCGCAATTCACGTTTGCAACGGCCGCCCCTCCAGGCGGCCATTTCCGTTGTGCCCGGGGAGAGCCGTCAGCCTGTGAACAACATGACCGGCTGTTCAAAGCCTTTCAGGGTGTGCTCCGAGCCATCTCCCGCGACAAGGTGACCGGCCCGGTCCCGCACCGTCGACGTCACCAGGATCTCACCCGAGCGTGCCGCGGCCTGCGCCCTTGCGGCGCGGTTCACCACGGTTCCGACCGCAGTCAGGTCGCGATGGGCATGACCGAATTCGCCGAAATTGGTTTCCCCGCTATCGATGCCGACCCCGATGCCGACGTCCAAGCCGTTGCTTCCGATCGAGCGCACCAACTCGTCGCGCCTGCGGCCGAAACGCTCCTGGATCTCCCGCGCGGCAAGCAGGGCCTGCACTGCATGATCCGCCTGCCGGACCGGGAAATTGAAGATCGCGAACACTGCGTCGCCGATCGTCTTGTTCAGGAGGCCGTCGTAGTGCCAGATGGCTGCGGCGCAGTCATCATAGAAAGCATCGAGGAGCGCGGTCAGCGCGGCCGGCTCCAGATTCTGCGTGAGCGCCGTATAGCCGCGCAAATCCGCGAACATCACCGTGGCATCGATGGTGACGGAACGCGCCTTCATCACCCGCGAGAAGGCCATCTCGCAGATGGTGCAGGTGTTCGGGTTCATCCGGCTGGGCCTGATGCCGAACAGGCGAAACGGCGCTGATAACGGCCCGCGCAGCGGGATCGGCATATGCAGGTTCTGCCAGCATCCCAGGCAGATCGTCGCAGGCTGCGGTGTCATCGCGAGTTCGGGTCCATCTCGTCCATTCTGCGCCGGCCGAAGCTAGCACCTTTGCCCGCGCGCGGCGTGAAATTCTCGGCGGCTTCAGGATTGGTCACCCTTGCCGTCGACGAAGGCGAGCCCGATCCGGTTCTTCTGGATCCAGATCACCCGGCAGTCGCGGACCGAGGAGTCCTTGGCGATGACGAGACGAAAACGGTGGGGAACGAAGGCGGGATTGTCAACGTCGATCGCCGCGCCGGCAGGCGAGATGTTGCGCACGACGCAGCTCATCACGGAGCCGCCGGACGAGACATAGGCCAGCTCTTCGATGTCGATACGCGGATATTTTCGTTTGTCGTCCATGCGCCTTCTACCTTGATCCAAGCTTAGCCGGACTGCCTAAACAAATTGCACGATCCTCGGCTTTCGCCCCGGCCCGCTCGCCTGAAAGCCCAATCACGCGCCCTCATCGCGGGTTCCCGACAAGACCGCAGCTCGGCCACAGGTCGGGCGTGAATCGGTCCGCTTTTCTTCAAGTTCCCGTGACGAATTGAGCGGGCCGCGCCGCTGCGGCAGGATAGCCGGGCGCAGTGCCTTCCACCTACCCCAGGGCAAGGTTGCCCGGCTATTCGCCGCAAGCGGACGTCAGGCGGATCCGCTTTTCGAGGCGGCCTGCGAGCCGGAAAAAAGAGAGTCGATCATCGCCTTCAGCTGGTCGATCGAAATCGGCTTGCGCAGGATCGGCCTGCGCCGCAGCAAGGACGGCAGCAACTCCGGTCCATAACCCGTGGCGAAAAGAAACGGCTTGCCGCGGCGCTCGATCAGGTCCGCGACGGGATCGACGTAAAGCCCCATGAGATTGATGTCGAGAATGGCCAGATCATATTGCGCCGTCATCGCGAAGGCGCTCGCGTCCTGAACATTGTCGGCCTCAGCGACGACATGGTGGCCAAGCTCCTCCACCATGTCGGCAATCATCATCCGGATCAACGCCTCGTCTTCGACCAGGAAAACGGAGAGTGCGCCCGTCGTCATGTCAACCCCGCAGCGATCATTTCCAGCTATCATAACCACATTGCCGCGGGGATTCACGAATTCGTGGTAATCGAGCACGGCCAATCTTATTCAAACGCCGATCAATCCAGGCCGCGCTCGTGGCTGAGGCGGACCATCTCCTGGATGAAGACTTCTTTCTGCTTTTCGTCCAGGCTCGAGTACAGCGGCTCGGCGGCATCGGCAACGTTGCGTTGGTCGGCAGCGCGGTCGATCAGGAATTGCGCCTCGTTGCGCATCTGCTCGATGATGTCGTCCGGCGGATCGCGCTTGGCGCGGGCAATCCGCAGGTTGAGCCGCTCCGCACCATTATGCCCGAGGTAGTGCATGGCGCTGGAGAAACCGTACCAGTGCTTTTCCTGGTCAGGCGTGAGGTTCAGCTCGGTCTTGATGCGCTCGATATAGGAATCGCTGTTGGCGACGATCTGCTCGGCGGTGAGTTGCGGCGCGCCATCCTGGGTGAGAACGCTGACGTCCTTTGTCGCCTCCTTCGGTGCATCCTTGCCGGCCTTGGTGGTCTTGCTGCCCTTGCCACCGCTCTTGGCCTCTTTGGCGCCCTTTGCGTCAGCCCCTTTGTCGGCCCCCTGTTGCTTCGCGTCCTTGCTCGTATCCTTGTTGGCCGGCGCCTGATTGTTGTTGCCGACCCCGAGCACGCCGGTGAAGACACCGACCACGCCGCCAATCGCGCCGCCCAGCACGCCACCGACCGGACCTGCGGCCTTGTTGCCGGCGGCCGCGCCCTCCTGAACACCTTTGACCAGGCCCTGCGCATTGGCGACGCAAGCGGCGCCCAACAGCAACGCCACGACTGACCCGAGCGCGAACCATCGTCGCAGGCGAAGCCGCGCAGGCGGCGTCGGGTTGATCATTCTGGTCTCCATGTCGATCTATTTGGCTGCTCGGAGGATGGAACGGAAAGGTCTGCCGTCCGGAACTCTAGCGTTTCCACGTCGCGCCGGTCCAGATCGAGAAGCGACCCTCCACATCCGAAAAGTCCGGCCTGCGAACTGGTTAGTTCAGGTTTAATCGGAACTGCGGCGTAATTGCGCTCGAGCGATCCTCGCCCGTCCCGACCACGTGTGCGTCGCGAAAGGAGCCGCCCAGGTTCAACACCGCGACAGGCGCGCGACGCGGAGCTGCCGCTCTCTTGCACTCAACGTTAGTTCAAGAAGCGCGCGCTTGGGATTTCTCGACAGACGCAATCAATTCTGATCTGATCGCGCTACCAATTCTCCGCGGCTCGCGTGATTAGCCACGCGAGGCGACGGCAAGAAAAACAAAAAGCAAAACAACAAAGTCAAAAGCGAGGAAACGAGATGTCACGCAAGAAGCTCACGCGGCGACAATTTGTGGCCGCAACCGCCATGTCCTCCGCAGCCTTGATCACCGCGCCCTATGTGCGCGGCGCCTACGCCGCCGGCAAGCTCTCGATCGGCTTCTGGGACCACTGGGTGCCCAACGCCAACGACGCGTCCATCGCCCTCGTCAATGAATGGGCTGCGAAGGAGAAGGTCGAAGTTCAAATCGATTACATCACAAGTCAGGGCAACAAGCTTCTTCTGACCATGACGGCTGAAGCACAGGCCAAGTCCGGCCACGACATTCTTGCCTCACAGATTGGGTGGCAACCGCATGCTTTCGCGGAGTTGCTCGAGCCTGTGACCGACATCATGGAACCGATCATCAAGCAGAACGGCGCTGTCAACGGTACGGTCAGTTATCTCGGCCAGGCCGGCGGCAAGTGGCTTGCCGTTCCCACCTGCATCGGAAGCCAGATCAAGGGTCCCTGCTCGCGCATCGATCTGATGAAGAAACTCGCCAATATCGATGTGCAGGAGATGTATCCGGCGGGCGCGCCGCCAAAGGCGGATAACTGGACGATGGAGACCTTCCTGAAAGCTGCGGAAGCCTGCCAAAAGGGCGGTTTCCCCTTCGGCATTGGCCTTGGCGAGACCACCGACAGCGT
Source organism: Bradyrhizobium sp. CB82 (assembly GCF_029714405.1). Taxonomy (NCBI): domain Bacteria; kingdom Pseudomonadati; phylum Pseudomonadota; class Alphaproteobacteria; order Hyphomicrobiales; family Nitrobacteraceae; genus Bradyrhizobium; species Bradyrhizobium sp. CB82. The sequence goes on from NZ_CP121650.1 coordinate 4,885,722, forward strand.
CGATACCGCAGGCGCCATTTTCCAGTCTTTCGGCGCGGAACTCGTCAATGCCAAAGGCGACGTCACGGTGAAGACCGACGAGGTCCGGCAAGCGCTCGAATTCTACAAGAAGCTGATCGCCTTCTTGCCGCCGGATGCGGCCGCGTGGGACGATGCCTCCAACAACAAATGGCTCATCTCCGGCAAGGGCGCGATGATCATGAATCCGCCAAGCGCCTGGGCGGTCGCCAAGCGCGATGCACCGCAGGTGGCGGAGCAATGCTGGACCCACGGCTTCCCGGCCGGGCCGAAGGGCCGCTTTGCGCCCTATCTTCCCTTCTTCTGGTGCATCTGGAGCTTCTCAAAGAACAAGGAGGCCGCGAAGAGCTTGCTCACTTACCTCTCGCGGCCCCAGTCGATCGAAAAGTTCGTCGTCGCGAGCGGCGGCTACGATCTGCCGGCGTTTGAAAAGCTCACGACATTGGAGGTGTGGGCCGAACAGGGACCGCCGAAGGGCACGCTCTATCACTACCCCAATCCATATAACCATCAGAAGCTCTCGATCGCAGCTTCGCCGGCGCCGCCAAAGATTGCCCAACAGATCTACACACAGGCCACGCTGACCAAGATGGCGCTTCGCTTTGCACAGGGCGAAAAGCTGGAGAACACACTGGCCTGGGCGGAAAGCGAGTGCGAAGGCTTCATGCGAAGCTGAGGTCAGAAGCGTTGCGGCGGCTCATGCCGAAGCATGAGCCTAGCCCCATAGATCCGGAGCCGGCGTGCCGGCTTCGCCGGTCCACTACCCCGCAAGGAAGCCGCGCCATGGCTGAAGTCGCCGTTCAGCAAGCTAGGATCGCCAGCCCGTCAAGCAAGCGAAAGCGAGCGGGCCTGCGCAATGCGATGAAGCGCAAATCGACTGTGGCGTTTCTCATGACGTTGCCGCTGATTCTCCTGATTGCGCTGCTGGTGCTCTATCCTGCGATCTATTCGGTTCATCTGGCGACGCTGAACAAGTCGATGCAGAAGTTCGTCGGTTTCGGCAACTTTACCTTCCTGTTCAAGCGTGACACGTTCTGGATGGTGGTGAAGCAATCCTGCATTTTCGCGATCACCGCCGTAATATTCAAGGCGCTGATCGGTTTCATCGTCGCGCATTTCGTCCACAACCTTCCAGCCAAGGGCCAGCGCAAATGGCGCGGGATGCTGCTGGTGCCCTGGGTGATACCTCCCGCCATGAGCACACTCGCCTGGCTGTGGCTGTTCGATCCCTCCTACAGCGCCTTCAACTACACCCTGTCCTTCCTCGGCATAGGTCCGATCCCCTGGACCGGTGACGCCCTGTGGGCGCGCTTCTCGGTAATTCTGGTCAACGTCTGGTACGGCGCGCCTTTCTTCATGATCATGTATCTGGCAGCGCTGAAATCGGTTCCCGATCAGCTCTATGAGGCCGCGGCGATCGACGGCGCGAACTGGTGGCAGCGGATCTGGTACGTTACGCTGCCGATGATGCGCAACATCATAGCTATCACCACGCTGTTTTCGCTCATCGTGACCTTTGCCAATTTCGATATCGTGCGCATCCTGACCGCGGGCGGCCCGCTCGACCATACCCACATCTTCGCGACCTGGGCGTTCCGCGTCGGTATCGAGGGCAGCGATATCCCGCTCGGCGCCAGCGTCTCGCTGTTTATGGTGCCGATCCTTGCCGTCGCGGCGATCTTTATCCTGCGCGACGTCAGCAAACGTGGGAACGAAGCCTGATGAGCACGCTTGCAATCGACAAGAGCGGCCCACGACGCAAGGTCAAATACGGCAGCATCAGACGCGACCGCGCCTGGGCACTTCGTTGGTCCTATTTCTTCCTCGTGGTATTCGCGATCTTCTCGCTGACTCCGCCGCTCTACATGCTGATCACGTCGCTGAAGACCAGCACGGAGATCTCGGCCGCGACCAATCCCTGGTGGGTGTTTCACCCGACGTTGTCGAATTATGTCGAGCTTCTAACCTCGAACCAGTTTCTACGATTCTTCTGGAACTCCGCCATCATCTCGATCGTGGTGGTGATCGTCACCATGCTGATCAGCGTTCCCGCCGCTTTTGCATTAGCTCGGATGAAGTTCTGGGGCTCGGCCACGCTCGCCACCGGCGTGTTCCTGACGTATCTGATCCCCGATAGCCTACTGTTCATTCCATTGTTCAAGATGTTCGCAATCATCCAGGACTGGACCGGCATCCCCTTGCTCAACAGATGGTATGTGTTGCTGTTCATCTATCCGACACTCACGGTGCCGTTCTGTACCTGGATCATGATCGGATACTTTGCGTCGATCCCGAAGGAGCTCGACGAGGCCGCAATCATTGACGGCGCGAACTGGTTTCAGACGCTGACGCGGATTTTCATCCCCGTCGCATTGCCCGGCCTCATCGCCGCGACCATCTTCGCCTTCACGGTTTCCTGGGCGCAGTTCCTCTATCCGATGGTGTTTACAACGTCGGCGGACCAATTGGTGCTGCCGGTGGGCATCATCACCACGCTGATCAAGGGCGACGTCTTCAATTGGGGGCAGATCATGACCGGTGCGCTGCTCGGCGCGGCGCCGCCGCTGATCATCTACGCCTTCCTGATGGACTACTACATTACCGGCCTGACGGCCGGTGCGACAAAGGGTTGAAATCGAGAGGTTGACGATTCATGGCTGAGGTTTCCTTGCGCAAAGTGGTCAAGCGTTACGACGACGTCGAGGCGGTGCGCGGCATCGATCTCGACATCGCCGACCACGAGTTCATCGTGCTGGTGGGCCCGTCGGGCTGCGGCAAGTCGACCACGCTGCGCATGATCGCAGGGCTCGAGGATATCAGCGACGGCGACATCACGATCGGCGGCGACGTCGTCAACGACGTGCCGCCGAAGGACCGCGACATCGCAATGGTGTTCCAGAACTACGCGCTCTATCCGCACATGACGGTGGCGGAGAACATGTCGTTCGGGCTGCGCCTGAAACACTATCCGAAGGCCGAGATCAAGGCGCGCGTGACGGAAGCCGCCCGCCTCCTCGACATCACCGACCTGATCGACCGCAAGCCGAAGCAGCTCTCCGGCGGACAGCGCCAGCGCGTGGCGATGGGCCGCGCCATCGTGCGCAATCCGAAGGTGTTTCTGTTCGACGAACCGCTGTCCAACCTCGATGCCAAGCTGCGCGTGCAGATGCGCATCGAGATCAAGAAGGTGCATCAGAAGGTGCGCACCACCACGGTCTACGTTACCCACGACCAGGTCGAGGCGATGACGCTGGCCGATCGCGTCGTAGTCATGAACAGGGGCCGCATCGAGCAGATCGGCACCCCGAACGAACTCTACCACAAGCCGGCGACGCGCTTCGTCGCGGGCTTCATCGGCTCGCCCGCGATGAACTTCGTGCCGTGCCGGCTCGAGGACGTCGGCGGCCAGCTCAACATCCGCCTGACCGACCGTGTGTCCTTCCCGCTGCCGCCGGCGCGCGCCTCGCGGTACAACGCGCTGCCGCGCACCGACAAGCTGCAGCTCGGCATCCGCCCGGAACACCTCACCGAGTCGCACGCGCATCTGGAGCCCGGGGTGGAGACGTTCGATACCGTGCTCGACGTCACCGAGCCCATGGGCATGGAGACGCTGGTCTACTTCACCCTCGACGGCACGCCGGTCTGCGGCCGCGTCAATCCCAATGCCGGCGCCAAGGACGGGGCACCCATGCGTTTGGCGATGGACCTCAACAATATGCACCTGCTAAACGAGGCGACCGGCCTCGTGCTGTGACGGCCGGTCAAGAAAACCTCGAGCAGGCAGGAGACGATGGCGACCAACAAGAAGAAGATTTTTGTCACGCAGACTTTGTCAAAAGGAGCGCGCGCTCTTCTCACCCAGCGGGACGACATCGAGCTCGTCGAATTTTCCAACCTGATCTCGGCTTCGGATTTCCAGGCGATGCTGACGGCGCATGCGCCGGTTCATGGCGTGGCGCTCGGCGCGACCCGTTTCGGCGAGCCTGAGCTCGAGGCATCGCGCGACATGAAAGTGGTGACGCGTATCGGCGTAGGCTACGACGCGGTCGACGTGCCCGCGCTCTCGCGCCGCAAAGTGCCGCTGATGGTCGCAGGCAGCGCGAATTCACCCTCTGTCGCGGAAGCGGCGCTGTTCATGATGCTGATGCTCGCCAAGCGCGCGCAGGAGCTGCATGCCTGCGTCAGGGACAACAAGTGGGCCGACCGGCTCGGCATCCTGCCTTTCGACCTCTACGGCAAGACCGTGCTGATCGTCGGCTTCGGCCGGATCGGCAGCCGCACCGCCAAACGCTGTCTCGCCATGGAAATGAACGTGCAGGTCTACGACCCCTACAAGCCGGCGGCCGAGATCAAAGCTGCCGGTTGCGAGCCGGTCACCGATCTCGATGCGGCCCTGCCCCGCGCCGACTTCGTCAGCATCCACTGCCCGAAGACGCCGGAGACCGTCGGCATGTTCAACGCTGCGCGGATCGGCCTGATGAAGCGGACGGCCTATCTGATCAACACCGCGCGCGGCGGCCTCGTCGAAGAGAAGGCACTCTACGACGCGCTCACATCGGGCGGGCTCGCCGGCGCCGGGCTCGACGTGTTCGAGCAGGAGCCGCCGCCTTCGGGGCATTCGCTGTTTGAGCTTGCGAACGTCATCATGGCGCCGCATGTGGCCGGTGTCACCGTCGAGGCCGTCGATCGCATGAGCGAGCAGACCGCGCGCAATATCCTGAGCGTGCTCGACGGCGATCCGATCCGCCAGAACGTGATCAATCAGGATGTCCTCGCCTGACCGCCGCGGTTGGAGGGGCGGACATTGGTCCGCCTCGCCAAGGTCAACCGGGCGTCCCATTTCGGCACAATCGGGCCCAAACCTGGCCTTAATCAAAGGCAACCTAAGGTGACAGGTCGCGACCGGTCGTGGGACAGAATTGCCGGCGCGTCCTCTTGGAGGATGGACCCTTGTCTGACATCGACCCGACCGATCACGCGCTGGCGACGATCGCCAGCATTCTCGAGCACCCGGAATCACCGCGCGAGGCCGAGCAGCCCGCAGCCATCGAAGCGATCGAGGCAATCGAAGCGATCGATGAGCAGTCGCTGGTGCCGGAGCACCCGGTCGACGCCGATGGCTACAGCAAGCTCGGCCCCGGGCCGATGGAGGCCCTGCGGTTCAAGTGGACCGTGCAGCGCGGCGACGACGATCTCTACTACGTCCACGAGACCATCGGCGAGTATTCCACGCCCGTCGTCAGCGGACCGATGTCGGGCGAAGCTGCGGTGCAGTTCGTCGACGAGCGTGAGAGGGAAGCGCGTCAGCGCTTCGAGATCCTGCGCGACGAAATCGCCAATCGCAGCTCGGTCGCCGACATCGTACGGAAAGGTGAGGCGTAAGCCTCACCTTCTGCCCAAAAAATCCTTCTTCACGAGATCGACGCCGGCGTGCCGCAGGATGTCGTAGGCGGTCGTGACGTGGAAGAAGAATTGCGGGACCGTGAAGGTCAGAAGCAGCGAGCGCCCGGTAAAGGGCAGTTCAGCGCCGCTTTTCAGGCGGAAGGCGACGTCCTTGTCGCCGGCAGCATCGATCTCGGTGCGCGGCAGGCTCTCGACGAACTCGATCGCGGCCGCGATACGCCGCTGTAGCTCCACAAGATCAGGTTTCGTGTCGGCAAACGCGATCGGCTCGCGCCCGGCAAGGAGCGCCGAGCCGACCGCGGCATGGCGGACCGCCTCGCCCACCTGCTGCGCCAGATCATACATGTTCGGATAGAGCCGCATGCCCAGCAGGATCGCTGGATCGAGCTTGCGCGCCTCGGCGTGAGCGGCGGCCCTATCGAGCAGCCCGGACAGGTTGCGCAGGAACGGCACGAACATGCCCACGGAAACTTCATGGAGGGAGAGCGTCACTTCAAAATTTCCTTCTCGCAAGTCTCGGGCATCTGGTCTAAATCCGCACACCAAGGAGCAAACATGACGGCTCATGCGAGGGTGGGAAAGAGATGATCATGCGTCGACTGGCTGTTCTGGCCGCGGCAATGGTGGTGAGCTTTGCGGCCCATGCGCAGGAAACCACGTCCCCTTCCCGCCTCGACGAGATCATCAAGCGCGGCACGCTGCGCGTCGGCATGACCGGCGACTACCGGCCCTTCACCTCTCTCGACAAGGCGACGCAGAAATTCAGCGGCTTCGACGTCGACATGGCCGAGGCGCTGGGCAAGGCACTCGGCGTCAAGGTCGAGATCGTCCCGACCGCCTGGCCCAAGCTGATGAAGGACTTTGAGGCCGACCAGTTCGACATCGCGATGGGCGGCGTCTCCATCACCTTCGAACGTCAGAAGAAAGGTCTGTTCTCCACGCCGATCATGCGCGAGGGCAAGACGCCGATCGCGCGATGCGCTGACGTCGCGAAATACCAGACGCTCGCCGATATCGACAAGAAGGGCACGCGGGTCATCGTCAACCCCGGCGGCACCAACGAGCGCTTTGCGCGGGCGCACATCAAGGACGCAGACATCAGCGTCTTCCCGGACAACACCGCGATCTTCGACGAGATCGCCAAGGGCAACGCCGACCTGATGATGACGGACGCCTCCGAGACGCGCTACCAGCAGAAGCAGCATCAGGGCGTGCTCTGCGCGGTGCATCCGGACAAGCCGTTCGATTTCTCGGAGAAGGCCTACTGGCTCCAGCGCGACATCGCGCTGAAGGCCTTCGTCGACCAGTGGCTGCACGTCTCCATGGAGGACGGCAGCTACCAGAAAATCTATGGCGCCTGGTTCGATTAGAGCGTCGCAATAGTCCATATTTTAGCTGTCCGCCGGTCAAACCTTGGACCGAGTTGGCGCGCATTGAACCGAGATCGAAGGGAGCACGACTCATAGCTTGAAAGTGATGTGGATCACGTTCCGCGACGGCGCCGGGGCGTAAGCGTCGATGCGGGAACGACCTGCTCAGGAGATTGCAATGAAGAAGCTGTTGGCGTTGGCCGCATTTCTTATGGCGAGCACGACCGCGCAAGCGCAATACACCTTCGAGTATGGCGGCCGCACCATCCGCATCGACCCGGACCGCGGCACCGTGCAGATCCCCGGTGTCTACGACAACACCGGCCAGGGCAAGGCGAAGAAGGCCAAGAACGACGTCAAGAACGACGTCAAGCCCAAGATGGACACGCAGCCGCCCCAACAGGCCAAGGTCGATCCGCAGCCGACAGCCAATCCGGCGCCCGCGCCGGCTCCCGTGCCACCGCTTCCAGCGGCCGAACAGACGCCCACAGCAGCTCCGGCGGCAGCCGCGCCGTCTCCGGCACTCCCTGCCCCGCCCGCTCCGCCGCCGACCACGACCGCTAACAACGCAGCGGCGTCAACCGCCGTCGCGCCTCCTCCGGCTCCACCTCCACCCCCCGTCCCGGTTCAGCAGGACGCGGCTCCAGCGGTTACGCCGGCGCCGCCAGCCGCCGTCGCGATTGCTCCGCCGGCGGTCCCGGCTCCGCCTCCAGCACCCGCTCAGCCTCCCGTTCAGGCAGCGGCTGCTCCGGCAGCGGCGCCTGCGCCGACACGCGATCTCAATTCGCCGCTCGGCGTCTGGCTGACCGAGGAGAAGGAAGGCAAGGTCCGCATCGAGCAGTGCGGCAACAATCTCTGCGGCTACTCGGTCGATGCCAAGTCGGACCAGAACGGCGAGCAGATCCTGATCAACATGAAGCCGGCCCAGGGCCAGAAATGGACCGGCCGGATCGTCGATCCCAACACCGGCTCGACCTACGACTCAACGATCGCGATGCGCGGCACCGACCGCCTGCGCGTGCAGGGCTGCGCCTTCGGCGGCATGTTCTGCGGCGGCCAGACCTGGACGCGCGTGAACTAGTTCAGGCGCGTCTGAAGCATGATCCGGAAAAGTGCGAAGCGGTTTCCCTTGCGACAAACGCGGAATGTGATTGTTTGGAGCACGTGGGCGGCGGAAAGACTCTAGGAATGGCAGCGACTTGCCCGACGGCTCGCAATCGAGTCGCGGCTCACAAGGGCAGGCATCCCAAGGGAACGTCGCTCCGATCGGTGCGTTGGGAAGCGCAGGCAAACCCAGTCCAGCCTGTCGCGCGACGGATGGGCCGAGTGAGAGTTGCCGGCTAGATTAGACCGCGCCAAGCGGGCGCTGACGCCGCGAACAGGTTTGAACAATGAGGGTCTGCGGAGCTGTGCGGGCCGGTTTGTTCACCGCATTCATTGCAGCGACCTGGCTCGGCGGACAGGTCCAGACATCCCTCGCGCAAACCCGGCCATCCGATTCCACCAGCGACGCGGCGAAGACGTCTCCGCGGAAGGAAAATGCCCCCAGGAAGGAAGCCGCAAGATCTGATCCGCGCACGACGGGATTTGTAACCGGTGAGGCGCAGAGCACCGAGTTCGCCATAGCTCAGGACATTGCGACGACACTTGCCAGTGGCCAGGAGACCGGACCTCACGGGGAGGTCGCATTGCGGGTGCTGCCAATGGTGGGAAATGGTGGCATTCGCAACATCATCGACATACTCAGCCTGGCGGGTGCCGACATGGCGATCGCTCCAGTCCTACTGGCTGATCGCCTCCGAGAGTCAGGAACCCTCGGAGTTGTCGGCAACAAGCTTGTCTACATCACACCGTTGTTCGTCGAAGAGTTCCACCTCCTCGCGCGGCCCGAGATCCGGAGCCTGTCGGATCTTGCGGGAAAGCGGGTCAATCTCGGCGAAGTGGGCAGTGCCGGCGCTGTCCTCGGCCGCGAGGTGCTCAATCATCTCGAGGTGAAGGTCAGCGAATCCAATCTGCCCCTGGACGCAGCCCTGGAGGGAATGCGAAAGGGGCAAATCTCCGCCGCCTTGCTGGTGTCGGGCAAGCCGGTCAGCTTCCTGGCCCGCTATGCGCAAGGCGACGGCCTTCATCTTCTGTCCATCCCCTATTCGAAGGCGATGCTGCAGCGCGATTACCTGCCATCGACTCTCCGCCACGAAGACTATCCAGAGATCATTGGCGTCTCTGACAGCGTCGACACCATCGCGATCAAATGCGCGCTTTTCGCCTACAACTGGCCGATCCGCAGCGAGCGGTTTCCGCTTCTGGAACTGTTCGTGCAGACTCTATTCTCGCGGTTTCCTGAATTTCTGGGCGACGGTCATCACCCCAAGTGGCGAGAGGTGAACCTGGCCGCGCTGCTTCCTGGTTGGCAGCGATTTCAACCTGCTGAGCGCTGGCTCCAGCAGCAATCCGGCGGAGAAGCCGCGCTTCGCAAGGCATTTGGTCGTTTCCTCGAGCAGAAACCAACTAGCAATCCGCGGGACGGTCCGCCGGACCGCGAGCAACTGTTTCAGGACTTCATGCGCTGGCGAGAACAAAGACAGGGCCGGTGACCAAACCATTGGGAGGTCTCCATGCGCAATTCACTGGCGATTGCAGCCCTGGTCGCGTTGATTGTGTTAACTGCCGGCGTGAGGCGTCCTGCCGCCCAATTTTTTCAGACCCAGCCGCTGGCGCCGGAGACGCTTGCACCGACCAGAGTGCAGCCGGCCGGCAAAGATGAAAAAGCCAGATCAGTGACGCGCCGAGAAGAGAAAGCGCACAGGAAGCGCCAGATCGTTCGCCCGCCGCCAAATCAGCGGAAGATTGCCGAGAAGAACGGATTCAAGCGCGTCAGCGACCTCGTGAACTTCCCAAAGTTCTTTCCTGGGCTGGGCATTCTCTTTGTCAAACCCGAAACCCTGCCACTTGGGCCGTTCCTCTGCTTCGATCGCAAGGATCGCCTGGCAGCGACCGTCTACATGGTTCCGACAAAAGACATCGACGACCACAAATCGATGGAGGCCCCAGGATTTGCTGGAAAGCTTGACCACGTCACCATCTACTTCAACCCGGGGCACCCCGGGGTGGACGTGCCACACTACCATTTCGTGATCTGGCATGTGAGCAAGCAGGAGGAAGCGCGCGTCGCCAAATGACGCGCGTCGCGATGGACAAGGTACTCGGCTATGCGATTTCGGGTTTCATCGCCGGCTTCGGCGTCTGGATCCTTGTTGCCGGTCTGAGCTCCGGCGTACCCGCGCTATGGGCGTGCGCAGCCCTGTTGCCCATTGCAATCGGGCTTTGCAGCGCTTTCGGGAATATCTAAAGCATGATCAGGAAAAGCGTGAAGCGGTTTTTCCTCGCGACAAACGCGAAGCGTTTGCGCGGAGATCATGCGCAGACGACAACCTGAAGCGTCCGGCCGGAACCATGACACGCCTGCGGCCTTGGTTCTCGGGTGGCGAGATTTAGTCCGATGGACCTTACCGCAACCGAGCGCGATTTCCTGAGACGGCTGGCTTGCGAAGCCTGGATCAGCCCACCGCTGTTCGACCACGAAATCATCGCGCGCCTTGTCGAACTCGGACTCGTTGAGACCGAACCACTGGTTTCAGGCGAGGTCGAATACCGGATTACGGCCGCGGGCCGCGACGCTTTGTGAGCGGCACCTCCGATGCCGGCACTTCATGAGGCGCCATTGCCGCGAACGTGGCGGCGGAGAAGATGTAGCCCTGGGCCACGGATCAGCAACGCACCGCTGGCGCGCTGCGCTGCATCCGGGAGCGAGACCGTAGCTAACCGACCGGCGCCGAATATTCCGCGTCGGTAACAGGATCCATCCAGGTCGAGTAGACGCCGTCGAGCGCCTCCTGCATGGCAATATGAGTCATGCCGTTGGTTGGCGAAGCGCCATGCCAGTGCAATTCGTTTGGTGGAATCCAGACCGTGTCGCCGGGGCGGATTTCCCTGATCGGGCCGCCCTTGGCCTGGACGCGGCCGACGCCGGAGATGACGTAGAGCGTCTGCCCGAGGGGATGGGTGTGCCAGTTGGTGCGCGCACCCGGCTCGAACGAGACGCGCGAGCAGTTCAGCCGTGCCGGCGCGGGCGCCATGATGACGGGGTCCTGCAACACCGTGCCGGTGAAGTTCTCCTTGGGCGCGCGGCGGGTCGGCCGCGTGCCTGCGACGTGGATCTCCATGGGGTACCTCGCTTGGTTTTTCGTTACTTCTTGCTCGCGGCGTAGCGCGCCTTGGTCTCGGCGTTCATCGGATAGAGGCCCGGCAGCACGGCGCCGTTGTTCACCTCGTTCACGATCCAGGCTTCCATCCGCTCCTGCTCGACACCTTCGTTGAGCACGTGGTCGAGCATCGCCTGCGGAATCAGCACGCAGCCGTCCTGGTCGGCGACGACGATGTCGTTCGGAAACACCGCAACGCCGCCGCAGCCGATCGGCTCGCCCCAGCCGACGAAAGTCAGGCCCGCGACCGACGGCGGCGCGGCATAGCCGTCGCACCACACCGGAAGGTTGGTACCGAGCACGCCCTCGACGTCTCGCACGACACCGTCGGTGACGAGCGCGGTAACGCCGCGCTTGACCATGCGCGCGCAGAGGATGTCGCCGAAGATGCCGGCATCGGTGATGCCCATCGCATCGACCACGGCGATGCAGCCCTCGGGCATCGCCTCGATCGCGGTGCGGGTCGAGATCGGCGAGGACCAGGATTCCGGCGTCGCCAGATCCTCGCGCGCCGGCACGAAGCGCAGCGTGAAGGCCGGGCCGACCAGCCGCGGCAACCCCGGACGCAGCGGACGCGCGCCGCGCATCCAGACATTGCGCAGACCCTTCTTCAGGAGGACCGTGGTGATGGTGGCGGTGGTGATGCCGGCGAGGGTCTTGCGGGCTTCGGGGGATAGCGACATGGACGACAACGAGCTCCGGATAGGCGGGAAACGACGCGCGCATCTTGCGAGGCGCGGGCCTGCCGTCAAGGGCCAAGGCAAAGCGGCGCAGGGCTGTTATGCGATGCGATAACAAGGCTTTATCGGACACCCTTGCATTAATTTATTGGACTTGCGGGCATATTTACGCGAAGCAAAGGGGGCAGCGGGAAGCAAGGGAGTCTCCCGCGATCTTCCAGAAGGCCGATTTCGACAGCTCATGGCCGCGACGCTTCCCCCGCCCCGCCTTCTGCCCAGTGGCGACAGTGCCGTCACGGTCGAGTTCAGCCGCACCATTGACGACGCCGCCAACCAGCGCGTGTTGGCGCTCGATCGCGCGCTCACCGAAGCCGGCATCGAGGGCGTCACCGAGGCGGTGCCGACCTATCGCTCGCTGCTGGTGCACTACGATCCGGGCCGGATCGGCTACGATGCGCTCGGCGAAAAGCTGCTCGCACTTGCAAGCCAGCCACAGCCGTCCACCACCAAAACGCGCCGTTGGCGCATTCCCGTGGCCTATGGCGGCGAGCACGGCATCGACCTCGAGGACGTTGCCAAGGCGCTGAGCACCACCCCCGAGGACATCGTCGCCCGGCATGTGGCCGGCGACTACCGCGTCGCGATGGTCGGCTTCACCCCGGGCTGGTCCTATCTCAGCGGCCTCGAAAAATCCCTGCACATGTCGCGGCGGCAGAATCCGCGGCTGCTGACGCCCGCCGGCACGATCTCGATCGGCGGCGTGCAGACCGGTGTCCAATGCCTCGCCGGTCCCAGCGGCTGGCACCTGTTGGGGCGCACCCCCGTGCGGACCTATCAGCTCCACCGGAATCCCACCTTCCTCACCGAACCCGGTGATCGCGTGACGTTTTTTGCCGTCGACCACAAGACCTTTGCGGAGCAGGACCGCGCCGCCGAAGCCGGCGAGATCATTGCGGAGCTGACGGAGTCATGAGCCGCCTCATCATCACCAGCATCGGGCCGGCCAGTTCCGTCCAGGACGGCGGGCGGCCGGGCTCGCAGCGCTATGGCCTCACGCCGAGCGGCGCGATGGACCGGTTGGCGCTGGCAGCCGCCAATTGCCTCGTCGGCAACGATCTGTTCGCGGCCGTCGTCGAGATCGGCCCGTTCGGCGCCTCCTTCACCGCGCGCGACGGTGCGGTGCGCGTTGCACTCGCGGGCGCGCCGCGCAATGCCGATATCGCCGGCAAGCCGGTGGCGAGCGAGACCTCGGCGACGCTGAAGGACGGCGAGACGCTGACGCTCGGCTTCGCCCGCGGCGGCGCGTTCAGCTATCTCGCGATCGAAGGGGCTATCCAGGGCGAGCCGGTGTTCGGCAGCCTCGCGGTCAACGCGCGCGCCGGGCTCGGCAGCCCCTACCCCCGTCCGCTTCAGGCCGGCGATGAATTCAGCGTCGCGGCCGCAAGCGGCAAGGCCGAACAACGGATCGAATTGCCCAAGCCACCGAACGGTCCGATCCGCGTGGTGCTGGGGCCGCAGGACGACGAGTTCGACGACGCCAACAAGGCGCTGTTCCTGAGTAGCGACTGGAAGATCTCGGCGACCTCGGATCGCATGGGCTACCGGCTCGAAGGCCCAGTGATCAAGCATCTGCACGGCCACAACATCGTCTCCGACGGCACGGTCAACGGCAGCATCCAGGTGCCCGGCAATGGCGCGCCGATCGTCCTGATGATGGATCGTGGCACCAGCGGCGGCTATCCGAAGATCGCGACCGTGATCTCCGCCGATCTCGGCCGCCTTGCCCAGACCTCGGCCGGCACGGCATTCCGCTTCAAGGCGGTCAGCATGGCCGAGGCGCAGGACGAGGCGAAAAAATTCGCGCAGCTCCTCCGCAGCCTCCCAGACCGCTTGCGCGCCGCCGACACCGTTGAGCTCAACATCGAGGCGCTGCACGATGCTAATGTCGCTGGCCAAGCTGTGAACGCGGTCGATGCCGGGACATGGCAGGTTTCGGCCGAGCCTTAACCGACAAGAAGACCAGAGGCGGAGAGCACCATGACGACGATCGATCTCAACTGCGACCTCGGTGAGGGATTTGGCGCCTGGGAGATGGGCAACGACGCCGCGATGTTGGAGCTTGCGACCTCGGTCAACATCGCCTGCGGCTTCCATGCCGGCGACCCCGACATCATGCGGCGGACGGTCGAGCTTGCGAAGGCGCGCGGCGTCTCGATCGGCGCGCATCCTGGGTATCGCGACCTGCACGGCTTTGGCCGGCATCCGATCGTCGGGCTGAAGGCGTCGGAGATCGAGAATCTCGTCGCCTACCAGATCGGCGCGCTCCAGGCGATCGCGACTGCGGCCGGCCATAAGGTCACGCATGTGAAGGCGCATGGCGCGCTCTCCAATGTCGCCTGCGAGGACGACATGACCGCAAAGGCAATCGCAGCCGGCATCAAGTCCGTCGACCCCTCGCTGATCTTTGTGGTGCTCGCCAACTCGAAGCTGGTGAAGGCCGGCGAGGACGCCAACCTGCCGATGGTGCATGAGGTGTTCGCCGACCGCGCCTATGAGGACGACGGCAACTTGGTCTCGCGCAAGAAGCCTGGCGCGGTCTTGCACGATGCGAACGCGATCGCCGAGCGCGTCGTGCGCATGGTGCAGGACGGCGCCGTCGTCTCGGTGACCGGCAAGATCATCAAGATGCGGACGGATACGGTGTGCATCCACGGTGATACGCAAGGCGCGGTGGATATCGCGCGCAGTCTGCGTCAGGCGCTGAAGGATGCCGGGATTGCGGTCGCGCCATTCAAGCGCGCGGCGTGACACGAATTGTACGGTGGGTTAGCGAAGCGCATTCCACGAAGAGAGAAGAGAGAAGTGGTGGGTTACGCGTTCGGCTAACCTTACCGCGTCATAAACGCTCTCACTCCTCATCCTGAGGAGCTTGCGAAGCAAGCGTCTCGAAGGATGTGGGCCACGGGCGGGGCCTCATGGTTCGAGACGCGCTTCGCGCTCCTCACCATGAGGGTTAGTGACACAGTTAGGCAACCCACCCTACGAAGATTCAAAACGGGTGCACCGACAGCGTGCCGAAGACGATGGCCGCGATGACCGCAAAAGCGCTGTAGAGCGCGACATGGTGCACGCTAGCCCCGGTCAGCCGCGAGAGCGAGCGCGCGTAGAAGTGTAGCCTGGCTTCCGCCGATAGTTCGCGCATGGTCGATCTCCAACGCCCCATTTGCGTGGATATGAAGGAGCAATCGCGGCGGCGAACAAGATGGTGGCGGAAATAGCGACGGCGGTTCTCTTCAGAACCGCCGTCGCAGAGGGAAATTCTCTTCACCCGCGGGTTCCGAGAATCTTATTCGTTCAATCTTTAAGACAATGGATCCGGCTCCCGCACACTAATAGACGTCCGCCTGGAACCTGCCCTTCTTCTTGAGATCGGCCACGAAGCTCACGGCCTCATCCGTGGAACGTGCGCCGAACTGCGCGACGATGTCGACCAGCGCTCGCTCGACATCCTTGGCCATGCGCTTGGCATCGCCGCAGATGTAGAGGTGCGCGCCTTCGGCAAGCCACGTCCACACCTCGCGGCCGAGCTCGCGCATGCGGTCCTGCACGTAAAACTTCTTCTCGCCGTCGCGCGACCAGGCCAACGAGAGGCGGGTGAGCAAGCCCGAGGTCTTGAGCGCGTTGAGCTCGTCGCGATAGAAGAAATCGCAGTCGCTGCGCTGATGGCCGAAGAACAGCCAGTTCTTGCCGGGCGCGCCGGTCGCCTTGCGGTCGAGCAGGAAGGCGCGGAACGGCGCGACCCCGGTGCCGGGACCCACCATGATGATCGGCGTCTTCGGGTCCCGCGGCAAAGCAAAGCCGTGCGCCTTCTGCACATAGACCTTCAACTTCTCGCCCTCGGTGATGCGTTCGCCGAGGAAGGTCGAGGCGACGCCGAGGCGCTTGCGCTTGCCGATGACGTAGCGCACGGAATCGACGGTCAGCGAGAGCTTTCCAGGCGTTGCGTTGTGTGAGGACGAGATCGAGTAGAGCCGCGGCTGCAATGGCTCGAGCGCTTCGACGAAGGCTTCGGGATGCGGCCGGCAGCCAGAGAATTTTTGCAGCGCCGCCATGACGTCAAGCGTTGCGGCATCACCATCGGGATCCTCGCCCTGCGCCAGTGCCCGCGCCTTCTCGCGCTGCGCGCCGCCAGTGATGAAGGACAGCAGCTCGAACAGCTTGTCCGGCGCCGGCGACAGCGAGACGTCCTCGACAAGCGCTTCGCGCAGCGTCTTGCCGTTGACCTGCGTGGTATGGGAGGCGCCGAGCAGAGCGATGATCTGGTCGACGAGACCGAGATCGTTGCGCGCGAACACGCCAAAGGAATCGCCGACCACATAGTCGAGCCTGCTCTCCGAGAGATCGAACTCGATATGATAGGTCTCCTTCTCGGAGCCTTGCTTGTTGAGAAGGCGCCGCGACAGGAACACCGCTTCAGCCGGATTTTCGCGGGCGCGACCCAGCTCGGCCTTCAATTCGGGTGCGGCGGCCGACTGAGCCGCAGCGCCATCCGAAGGCTTCGCTGCCGGCGCCTTGTCCAGCTCCTCATAGAGCTGCTTCAGCATCCGCGCGGTCTCCTTGCCGCCGGGAGCACAGAGGTTGAGGCGGGCCTCGCTCTTCTTGGCGATGGCGTCGGAATAGTCGGCGCAATTGTAACCGCACTGGCCGCAATCCTGCTGCGCCATCGCCGCCATCATGCGGCGGCGGAGCGGACGCCCTTCCGCAAGCTTCATGCGATCGCCGATCGGCATCGCCGGATCGTGCCAGGGCGCCTCGCCATCATCGCCGTCGCCCTGCGGCGCGAGCACCGCACCGTTTTCGGCGGGCGACAGCGGCGTCGAGCCGTCGAGGCCGAACATGCCCACGAGAAATCCATTCAGCCACAGCCGCTGCCCCTCGCTGAAGGGCGCATTCGGCGGGATGATCTCGAGTTTCGGTGGGACAGGCATCTGGGTCATGCTGTTGCTTCCGCTCCGGCCAGTTTGCGCAGGGCTTCGCCGTCATGGCGACGCGAGAAGGTGAGGAACGTTTCTTCCGGCGAGGCGCGGTTGGCGAGATAGGCCTTCAAGAGACCCTCGACGAGCCTGGGTGCATCCTCAGCCTTCACGTCGTGATAGACTTCCTGACCGATATCGGCATCGGGGCCGAAGCCGCCGCCGGTGAAGAGGTGATAGCCCTCGACCGTGTCCTCCTCCGTCGCGCCAGGTACCTTGGCCGCGATCAGGCCGATGTCGGAGATGAAGTGCTGCGCGCAGGAGTGATGGCAGCCGGTCAGATGGATGTTGAGCGGCGTATCGAGCTTGACGCGCTCGTCGCACCAGTCGCCGATCGCGGCGGCGTGGCGTTTGGTGTCTGAGGCCGCGAACTTGCAGCCGGCATTGCCGGTGCAGGCGATCAGGCCGGCGCGGACGTTCGAGACCTCTGTCGCAAGCCCGAGCTTTTCGACAGCTGCGGTGACCAGCGCGACGTTGTCGTCGCGCACGCCCGAGATCAAGAAGTTCTGCCAGACGGTCAGGCGGATGTCGCCGTCGCCGAGATCCTGCGCGATCTTGCCGATGCCGCGCATCTGCTCACAGGTGAGCTTGCCGACCGGCAGCGCGACGCCGACCCAGTTGAGCCCGGCCTGCTTCTGCCTGTGGGCGCCGATATGAGCCATGCGATCGAAGCTTGGGCGCGGTGCAATCGCGTCCGCCGGCACGCGCGCGAACGGCTTCTTGAGCCGCTCCTCGACGAGCTTGAGAAACTGGTCGTGCCCCATGTTGTCGAGCACGTACTTCAGCCGCGCCTTGGTGCGATTGGTACGGTCACCATGCTCGATGAAGACGCGCACGATCGCGTCAGCAACTGCAGTGGCGTCCTCGGGACGAACGACGATGTCCGAATACTTTGCAAAATCTCTGTGGCCGGTGATGCCGCCGATGCCGAGCCTGAACCAGACGCCGGCGTCGACGCCGAAGCCGTCCTTCACTTCCACCGCTGAGAACGCGATGTCGTTGGTCTCCTCCAGCACGGCGACGCGACCCGCGCCGTCGAAGGCGACGTTGAACTTGCGCGGCAGGCCATAGAGCGAGCGGTCGTTGAGGATGTGGTAGTGCCACTCGCGCGCGTAGGGGCGCGTGTCGAGCAGCTCCTGCGGATCGATGCCGGCGGTCGGCGTGCCCGTGACGTTGCGGATGTTGTCCGCACCGGAGCCGCGCGAGCACAGGCCGATGTCCTGGATGCCTTCAATCAACGCGACCGCGTTCTTCGGCTCGATCTCGCGGATCTGGAAGTTGGCGCGCGTGGTCACATGGGTGTAGCCGCCGCCGTAAGCCTCAGCCAGATCGGCAAGACCCGACATCTGCCAGTGCTTCAGGATGCCGTTCGGAATGCGCAGGCGCGCCATGTAGGAGGTCTGCGCCGGCGCGACCCAGAAGATACCGTAATAGCGCCAGCGGAAATTGTCTGCCGGCGTCGGGTTCGCGTTGTTGCGGGCCTGGTCCTTCAGCCGCTCGTAGCCGTCGAAGGGATGCAGCTCGCGCTTGAACTTCTCCTGGTCGGCAAGCTTCTTGCCCGACGCCGTGACCTTGTCCTGCGCCTTGAGCGCCGCGGCATCGGGACCGGTCGGCTCCGACGGCGCGCTGGCCGCCGCGGCGGGAGCGCCGCCGGCGGCAAAGGCGCGGCCCACACGTCCGACCTGGAGGCCGGACATGAAGCCTTCGAGATAGCGCTTCTGCTCGTCGGAGAAGTCGGCCGTGGGTGCTGTGTCGAGTTTCATGGGGTAACCGGACCTACTCTGCTGGCTGAACCGCGACCTGCGCCACTTCGGCCGCCGGCTTGGCGGGCTTGTAGGTGACGTAGAGCGCAAGGCCGGTGAAGACGAAGCCGCCGACGAGGTTGCCGAGCGTCACAGGGATCTGATTCCACAGCCACCAGTCGGACACGCTGACCTTGGCGCCGAGCAGCATGCCAGTCGGAATGACGAACATGTTGACGACGGCGTGCTCGAAGCCGAGCGCAAAGAACAGGAAGATCGGCAACCACGTCGCGGTGATCTTGCCGACCGTGGATGTCGAGGTCATCGCCATGACGACGCCGAGGCAGACCAGCCAGTTGCAGAGGATCGCCTTGACGAAGACGGAGACCATGCCGGCGGTGCCGATCGCGGCGTTGCCGATCGTCTTCGCTTCGGCCACAGCAACGATACGTGCAGCGACGCCGGCGATCTCGATCTTGCCCATATTGGTGAGCGAGATCGCGATCAGCACGCCAAAGGCGAGGCTGCCGAGCAGGTTAGCAACGAAGACCCAGGACCAGTTGGCAATTACGGCATTCCAGGTGGCTTTGCCCTCGAGGCGCGCAAGCGGCACGATGGCGAAGCTGCCGGTCACTAACTCGAGGCCGAGCAGCACGATCATCACGAGGCTGACGGGAAAGATCAGCGCCCCGACAATGGGCTGGCCGGTGGTCACTGCGCCAGTGAAGGCGAGCGTCGTGGCCGCGCCCAGGAGCGCGCCGGAAATCGCGCCGCGGATCAGGAGGTCGCGCGGACCGAGCGCCAGCTTCTTCAGGCTGGCATCGACCATCGAGGCTAAGACGTCGGAGGGTTTTGCGTAATCCATATCGAAGCTCCAGCGCCGCGCGTGGCGGCCACAACGGGTTGAAACGACGTTGATCGCTGGGAGCACGATTTCAGGCGCACGTGGCCTGGCCGGAACCCGGGGCGATCCGATCAGCCTCGTTGCTGCGGAAATCCATCATGGATTTGGGCCACCAGCTTCCACGCCGGTCGGCTCGTCACCTCCTATTCAAGGAGTGTGCCAACGCAGCACAAATCCGGAAATTGTTTTAAATCAGAGACTTAGAAGAATGTGCGGTGCATGAAATGGATCAGAATTCATGCCGCATCGGGCAGCAATAGCCCAAAGTTTAGCCTTCGAATCGATGCGCTTATTTTTTGAGCAAGACCTAACGAGTGCGATGCCCGACCTCGAAGGAGGCGAGATAGCCGGCCAGATCCTGGGGGTCGAAAGCCGGCCCGGCGAAGGCCACGAACGGCCCGCCGGCGGCGTCCGCGCCACCCCCGCTTTGCCCCACTGCGGCGTCGTAGAGGTCGGGCCGGAAAACGCCCATGGCGGTCCTCAGTGCGGTCTCGCTGAGTGCCGTCTGCCCCCAGCGCACCATCTGCGCATAGAGCCAAGCGGCCTGGACGGGCTCCGGCCGCCCTGCCCCCTCGCGTCCGACCAGCAGATAGCGGTCGCTCTCGCGCAGCGTGCCGTCGGGCGAGATCTTCAGGCGGCCACCCAGGGTGCGCCGGATCACTTCGGCATCGACGCCAATGCGCTCCGGCTGGGCCAGGATGCGCGCGGTCTCGTCACGGTTGTCCGGATACTCGATGAACTCCGCAGCCTTCACCGCGGCGCGCACCAGCGCGGCGACCAATTCGGGATTCTTGTCGGCCCACGTTTGGCGCACCGCCAAAACCTTCTCCGCCGCGCGAACCAAAATGTCCGAGACGAAATGCAGGATATGGCCGATGCCGAGGTCGACCGCGACCGAATTCCAGGGCGCGCCGACGCAGAACGCGTCGACATGGCCGTTGGCGAGGCTGTCGACCATGTAGGGTGGCGGCAGCACCACGAGGCGCACGTCCTCGTCGGGATCGACGCCGGCCGCCGCCATCCAGAACCGGAGCTGGTAGTTGTGGGTCGAGAACGGGAAGGTCATGCCGAAGGTCAGCGGCTCGGCCCCCGCGTTGCGACGCTTCGCCACCACGCGCGAGAGCGCTTTGGCGGTCGCCATCGGATCGAAGCGGTTGCCGTCGATCTCCTCCATCAGTGCAGCGTGGAGCAGCGGCGAGACCGTGATGGCATTGCCGTTGATGCCGAGGTTGAAGGGTGCTGCGATCGGAACCTTGACGTGGCCGAGGCCGAGCGAGGACGCGATCGCGACGGGCGCGAGCAGATGCGCCGCATCGAACAGGCCGATATTGAGCTTGTCGCGGACGTTGGACCAGGAGACCTCGCGCACCAGCTCGACCTCGAGCCCTTCGGCCGCGGTAAAGCCCTTGTCGACGGCGACGATCAGCGCGGCGGCATCGACCAGCGGGATGAACCCTATGCGGAGCGGTCCGGTCATTTCAGCATCTCCGACGCGGTGATGATCGACTGGGCGATCTCGCCGATCTTCTTCTTTTCGCGCATCGCGGTGGAGCGCATCAGCACATAGGCCTCGTCTTCGGTCAGACCCTTCACTCGCATCAATATGCCCTTGGCGCGCTCGATGATCTTGCGGTCCTCGAGCTGCGATTTGGTGCGCTCCAGCTCCTCCTGGAGTTTCGCGAAGGCGTTGAAGCGGGACACGCAGAGGTCGAGGATCGGCTTGATGCGCTCTTTCTTCAGCCCGTCGACGATGTAGGCGGATACCCCCGCCTCCACGGAGGCCTGGATCGAGGCCGAATCACTCTGGTCGACGAACATCGCGATCGGCCGGCGCACGGCGCGGCTGACCTGGAACATCTGTTCCAGGACGTCGCGGCTGGGGTTCTCCAGATCGATCAGGATGATATCGGGGTCGACGGCATAGATGCGGGCGAGCAGGCTCTGCATTTCGCTGATATGCACGACCTCGGTGAAGCCCGCCTCCCGCAACCCCTCCTCGAGGATCGCGGCCCGGATCGGGCTTTCGTCGACAATCACAATTTTAGGCGACTGTTCGGCGCTCATCGCTCAACTCATCCCCGGGCGACGCATCCATAGCATGCCGGAGCCGCATGCAAAGGGTTGTAATTGTGGGCAATTAGGACTAGCTGCAAGCGGTCAATCAGGCAGATTTAGGTATGGATCAGACGGCTGCGCCCAAGGTCAGCTTCGTTTCGCTCGGGTGTCCCAAGGCATTGGTGGATTCCGAGCGCATCATCACGCGCCTGCGCGCCGAGGGCTACGAGCTCGCCCGCAAGCATGACGGGGCCGATATCGTCATCGTTAACACGTGTGGCTTCCTCGACAGCGCCAAGCAGGAATCGCTCTCGGCGATCGGCGAGGCCATGGCCGAGAACGGCAAGGTGATCGTGACCGGCTGCATGGGCGCCGAGCCTGAGCAGATCGAGCAGGCCTATCCCGGCGTTCTCTCGATTTCGGGGCCGCAGCAATACGAGTCCGTGCTCGATGCCGTGCACCGGGCGCTGCCGCCGGCGCACAGTCCGCATCTCGACCTGGTGCCGCCGCAGGGCATCAAGCTGACGCCGCGGCACTACGCCTATGTGAAGATCTCCGAGGGCTGCAACAACCGCTGCACTTTCTGCATCATCCCGAAGCTGCGCGGCGACCTGGTGTCGCGTCCCGCCAACGATGTGTTGCGCGAGGCCGAGCGGCTGGTCGGCGCCGGCGTCAAGGAGCTGCTGGTCATCTCGCAGGACACGTCGGCCTATGGCGTCGACGTCAAATATGCCGAGAGCCCGTGGAAGGACCGCCAAGTCCGCGCCAGATTCCTCGACCTTGCGCGCGAGCTCGGCGAGTTGGGGGCCTGGGTCCGGCTGCAATATGTCTACCCCTACCCGCATGTCGACGAGGTCATCGCGCTGATGACCGCGGGCAAGGTGCTGCCCTATCTCGACATCCCCTTCCAGCACGCGAGCCCCGAAGTCCTCAAAGCGATGAAGCGGCCGGCGGCGCAGGACAAGACGCTGGCGCGGATCAAGCGCTGGCGCGAGGAATGTCCCGATCTCACCTTGCGCTCGACCTTCATCGTCGGCTTTCCCGGCGAGACCGATGCGGACTTCGCCTATCTGCTCGACTGGCTTGATGAAGCCGAGATCGATCGCGTCGGCTGCTTCAAATACGAGGCGGTGGCGGGCGCCACCTCCAACGCGCTGCCCGGCGCTGTCCCGGATGAGGTGAAGCAGGAGCGCTACAACGCGCTGATGGCGCGCCAGCAGAAGATTTCGGCGCGGAGGCTCAAGCGCAAGATCGGCACCCGCCAGCAGGTCATCATCGACGAAATCGGCCCGACCGTTGCGAAAGGCCGCTCCAAGGCGGATGCGCCGGAGATCGACGGCGCCGTTTATCTGTCGAGCCGCCGGCCCTTGCGCGTCGGCGAGATCGTCACCGCCAAAATCGAACGCGCCGATGCCTACGATCTGCACGGCTCCGTCGCGGGATTCTAGGTCAGCGCTCCACTCAGGCGAGCCAGGTCGGCACCCAGCGCTCCGGCCGCGGCGCACGGGCAAGATCCGCCTTCGCCTCGGATAGCTCCGCAGGCACGTCCTCGATCGTCGGGCGCTCGTCATAGTCGAAGCGCGGCATGACGCGGCCGTCGGCGTAGAGGCCAAAAACCATCGAGTACCAAAGCCCGAGCTCCGGCTGCGCGCGGCGCATGTCGTCGCGCAATTCACGCAGCAACGGCTCGATCGCCTTGGCCTCCTTCAGCGGTCGCGGTCCTGGCCAGTTGAGGCGCGCCTGATATTGCGCACCGACGATCGCGACCTCGAATGACGTCTTATCCCAGGGGTTCTTGCCCTTCGGTAAGTGCGCGGCAAGCCGCCAGCCGAGCTCGGCCATCATCGGATGATTTGACCAATACTCCTCGCGATCCCTGCTCCACTTCGCCATGAAGCCACGGAAATCCGGCAGGCGCGACGATGCCTGCTCGAGCGGCGTCAGCCCCACATCGGCGAGCCGCTGTTTCAGCCACAACGCAAGTTCGACCATCTGGCATTCGACATCGTCGTGCGGCGCCAGATCGTGCCACGAGTGCTCGAATTCCTGGGCCGCGAGCTTGGCGATAAGCCAGGGCAGCGACGGCGCGAGGATGTCGTATTCGCCCTCCGATCCAAGTCCGACGATCGGCGGATCGGCGCTGTCGAGACCCTCGCCATACCAGGCGCCGACGGCGGAGCCATCCGGCAGGCGCATGAACAGGGCAAACTTGTCGCGCAATGGGCTGCTGTCGAACAGTGGCGCGGTATCGGCGAACTGCCCGCGCAGATCGAAGCAGCCGACGCTGCCCCAGGGTCGGCCCTCGAGCCAGCCTGCAAAATCGAGCAGCAGGGGCGGCGCCTCTGTGCCGGGCGGAAAGGCTCGGCGGATGCTGTCGACGTCGATGCAATAGATGGGATCGGACAAGGGGCGCGCCTGCAGGGATGGAGTTGTCTACTTGGTCGCGCAGGTCGCCGGCCCGGTTCGAACCAAACGGCGCCTGAATGGTACAAACACGCGGGCGTGAAAATAGTTCGGCGCTGGCGCAATTGATGCAAGGCGATCTGGGGCGTCGCGTAATCACCGCGCCTTACTCCCGTCGCGGAGCGGCTTGACAAGCGTTGCCCTTCGGCTGTATGGCGGCGCCCCATGATCTCGTCTCGGACCCACCGCCGCGCAGCTTTCCGTCGTCGCACCCGCGACGATGATGGGTTGCGCCATGTCCGACGACGCCGCTGAAGCACTGACATCAGCAGAGTTTTCGAGAAGGCCGCACCCGCAAAGTGCGGCCTTCTCGCTTTTTCGTGCGCATCTTCCCCGAACTTTCCCTGCCCCAAGAGGAGTCTGACATGACCAACGCTACCCATCCGTACGATGCGCTGATGGACATCACGGCTCGGCCGAAGGCCGTGTTCGTCCGCGGCGCGGGCTCCTACCTCTGGGACGACAGCCGCAAGCGCTATCTCGATTTCGTGCAGGGATGGGCGGTCAACTGCCTCGGCCATTCGCCGCCGGCGGTTGCCGATGCGCTGTCCGCGCAGTCCAGGCGGCTTTTGACGCCGAGCCCGGCCTTCTACAACGAGCCGAGCCTGAAACTCGCGCAGGCGCTGGTCGAGACCAGTTGCTTCGACCGGGTGTTCTTCGCCAATTCCGGCGCGGAGGCCAACGAGGGCGCGATCAAGTTGGCGCGCAAGTTTGGTAGCGTGCACAAAGGCGGTGCGTTCGAGATCATCACCTTCGCAGGCGGCTTTCACGGCCGCACGCTCGCCACCATGTCGGCGTCGGGCAAGAAGGCCTTTGAGCCGCTGTTCGAGCCGAAAGTCTCGGGCTTCAAGAGGGCGACGCTGAACGACATCGCCTCCGTCGAGGCGCTCGTCACCGCCAACACCGTGGCCGTGATGCTCGAACCGATCCAGGGCGAGGCCGGCGTATGGCCGGCGACCGACAAGTTTTTGCAGGAGCTGCGCGCACTCACCAAGGCGCATGGCCTCTTGCTGGTCTTTGACGAGATCCAGACCGGCATGGGCCGGACGGGAAAGCTCTTCCACTACGAGCATGCCGGGGTTGCGCCCGACATCATGACGCTCGGCAAGGGCATCGGCGGCGGTGTGCCGCTCGCCGCTTTGCTTGCGACCGAGCACGCCTCATGCTTCGAGCATGGCGACCAGGGCGGTACGTTCAACGGCAATCCCGTGATGTGCGCGGCCGGGCTCGCGGTGCTTGAGGAAGTCGGCAAGCCGGAATTTCTGAAGGCCGTCACCGACGCCGGTCTGTTGCTCGAGAGCGAGTTGCAGAAGGTCTCGGCACGGCACGGGCTCGGCGAGGTGCGCGGCCGCGGCCTGCTCCTGGCGCTCGACCTGAAACTGCCGATCGCACCGGCGATTGTCGCGCAGGCATTCCAAGAAGGTGTCCTGCTCAATGCGCCACAGGTCGACACGCTGCGCTTCATGCCGGCGCTCAACGTCACGCGCGAGGAGATCGCCGAGATGATCGATTGCCTCGATGCGATCCTGACCAAAGCGGGCGCGGCACGGAGGGTCGCGTAGTCCGATGTCACACGCTGGCCGGCGTCATGCCGGTCAGCGCAAGGATCCGGGCGAGGTCGTCCGGCCAGACTTGCTCTGTCCTCGCGCGCAACTCGGACTCCGACCACCAATGGTAATCCGTCATCATCTGGCGCTCCAGCTCGGTCCAGCGATCTCTGGATATCGCGGCTTCTTCGATGCGGATAAGGAAGAAGCGCTCATCTCCCGTCACCGTCTCGCCATCGGGCAACTGGAGAACCACGGTTTGCTGGAATACTTGTGGACCCGGACTGAGGACTGCGATGCCGGTCTCTTCAAGCAACTCCCGGATGGCGGCGTCCTCGTAGCTTTCGCCAGGTTCGAGTCCACCTCCCGGGGTGCCCCAGAAGCACTGTCCTGCGAGCGGCCCCTGCTTGTGGTCGAACTTGAACAGCAGCAACCTGTTGTCGCGATTGACGATCAGCAGCCGCGAAGATGGGCGATCGCGCATCGGGGCACAGTTCAACGAAGTCCTCTGCGACGCGTTACGGCTTCAAGATCGACGCGCCCGTGGTGGCGCGGCTCTCCAGATCGATATGCGCTTTCGCTGCGTCCTTCAGCGCATAGGCGTGGTTGATCGGCACGTGCAGCTTGCCGCTGATCACCGCGGCGAACAGCGTGTCGGCGCCTTCCAGCAATTCCGAACGCCTGCCGATATAGTCGTTGAGTTTCGGCCGGGTCGCAAACAGCGAGCCGTGATTGTTGAGCTCGGCGATAGCGAACGGCGGCACGGGTCCCGAGGCATTGCCGAAGGAGACAAACATGCCGCGCGGCTTCAGGCAGGAGAGCGAGCCGGGGAAAGTCGCCTTGCCGACGCCGTCATAGACCACGTCGCAGCCCTCGTTGCGGCTGATCTGCTTCACACGCGCGACGAAATCCTCCTCGTTGTAAAGGATGACGTGGTCGCAGCCATTGGCTTCGGCAAGCTCGGCCTTGGCGCGCGAGCCGACGGTGCCGATGACGTGCGCCCCGAGCGCCCTCGCCCATTGG
Organism: Bradyrhizobium sp. CB82; assembly: GCF_029714405.1. Classification (NCBI taxonomy): domain Bacteria; kingdom Pseudomonadati; phylum Pseudomonadota; class Alphaproteobacteria; order Hyphomicrobiales; family Nitrobacteraceae; genus Bradyrhizobium; species Bradyrhizobium sp. CB82. Next base: position 4,912,222 of record NZ_CP121650.1, read on the forward strand.
CAGGCGAGCAGGCCGATGCCGCCGGCGGCGGCATGGATCAGCACGCGATGATGCGGCTCGACCTTGAAGGTCTTGTGCAGGAGATACCAGACGGTGAGCCCCTTTAGCATCAGCACGGCGCCCTGCTCGTAGGTGATGTGATCGGGCAGCTTGACCAGCCGCTCCCAGGGCATGTTGCGCTCGCCGGTGTAGGCGCCGAGATTGTGGTAGTAGGCGACGCGGTCGCCGGGGTGGAAATTCGTCACGCCGGGCCCGACGGAAACGACCTCGCCCGCCGCCTCGTTGCCGGCGATGAAGGGAAGTCCCGGGGCCTTGTAGAGGCCGGTGCGGAAATAGACGTCGATGAAGTTCAACCCAACCGCGTGCTGGCGGATGCGCACCTCGCCCGGTCCCGGCGCCGGCACCTCGACGCTCTCATAGACCAGGGCTTCGGGACCCCCGACCTTGTGCACGCGGACGGCTTTGGTCATCACCTGACCTCCTCGTTTTTGTTGAGTGCAAGCGAAAGCCATCGCGCCTGCCTTGTCAACTTCCGGTAGGAGCGGACCGGACAAACCGGGCTATTTGCCGGTCTTCTTGCGGTTACGCTTGGCCAGCACGTTGAAGAATTCGACCGCCGCCGAGAACGCAATTGCGAAGTAGATGTAGCCGCGCGGAATGTGAAACTTGAATCCATCCGCGACCAGCGCAACGCCGATCAGCACCAAAAATGCCAGTGCCAGCATCTTGGTGGTGGGATGCTCGGCGACGAATCGCGCCACCGGTCCCGAGGAAATGTACATCACCAGGCACGCGATCACGACAGCCGCGATCATGATCTCGAGGTCCTGCGCCATGCCGATCGCGGTGATGATGGAATCCAGCGAGAACACGATGTCGATGACGACGATCTGGGCGATCACCCAGAAGAAGGCGCGGCGGCCGGAATCGTCCTCGCCCTCCTCGTCATCCGCATCGACCTCGGCATGGATCTCGTGGGTCGCTTTCGCGATCAGGAACAGGCCGCCGCCGATCAGGATGAGGTCGCGCCAGGAGAAATCATAGCCCCCGAACGAGAACACCGGCTGGGTCAGACCGATCAGCCAGACCAGGACGCTGAGCAGGATGATGCGGAACACCAGGGCCAGCGCCAGCCCGATCTGGCGGGCGCGGTGCGCCTGCCTGTCGGGGATGCGCGAGACGATCACCGACAGGAAGATGACGTTGTCGATGCCGAGCACGATCTCGAGCGAGGTCAAGGTGAGAAGCGCGGCCCAGGCTTCCGGGCTGGTGATGAGATGCATCATGCGAAGAATCTTGCCATCCTGATCACGGCGTCGCTGCCGACAATCCAGAGCGCGATCGCGCACAGCGCGACCTTCGCGGCCGTGCCGACCTGGAAATCCATCTCCAGCGCATAGAGGCCGAGCACGGCCCAGATCACGATCAGCGACATCGTGAGCCAGCGCAGGCGCACCACGCGGACCGGATGCAGCACATGGAAGGGAACGAAGGTCAGGATGACCAGCGCCGCAACCAGCAGCGTCGACCATAGCGGCGGCCAATGCAGCAGGAACAGATAGAACGCCGCAGCGTTCCACAGTGCCGGAAAGCCGCGGAAGTGATTGTCCTCGGCCTTCATGCGCAGGTCGGCGAAATACAGCGCGCTGGTGACGATGATGGCGACGCCCAGCAGCGGCGCTGCGACCGGCAGCAACAGGCCGCTCGCCACGATCGCGTAGGCCGGCACGAACACATAGGTGACGAAATCGACCACGAGATCGAGCACGTCGCCCGACCAGTTCGGCTGCACGTGCTTGACATTCAGCCTGCGTGCGATCGGCCCGTCGATCGCGTCGATGATGAGAGCGACGCCGAGCCATTGAAACATCGCCGCCCAATGCTCGCGCACGGCCTCCAGCATCGCCAGCAGCGCCACCGCACCGCCGAACGCCGTGAAGATATGCACGGAGAAAGCCGCGGCGCGGGCGACCGGCGTGGGGTTGAGAGAATCCTGCTGGGTATCCATGGCTGGCGCAGTGCTATCAGAATGAGAACGATTTGCACATAAGCGGGGGCAACCTCCGGCCGCGCAATTCGCGACAAATTCGCGCGAAACAAGCGGCTTGAATTTGCCGCCGGCCATGTCAAATGTCCGGGGTCATGACAGACCTAGCAGCACCTTTTGACGTGGCCGTGATCGGCGGTGGACCGGCGGGCCTCGCCGCGGCCATCGCGCTGGCGGAGACCGGCGCACGCACGGCGCTGGTGGCGCGGCGCGCGCCCTATTCCGACAACCGCACCACCGCGCTGCTCGGCGGCTCCGTTGAATTCCTGGACGGGCTCGGGGTCTGGTCGCGCTGCAGCGACAAGGCCGCGCCGCTGGAGGCGATGCGGCTCGTCGACGACACCGGCCGCCTGATCCGCGCGCCGGAGGTACGGTTCTCCTGCCATGAGATCGGGCTCGATGCGTTCGGCTACAACATCGACAACCGTTCGCTAATGCTCGCGCTCGAGGCGCGCGCCACCGAACTTGCCAATCTTCTTCGCTTCGATGACGAGGCCGACAGCGTCCTCACGGAGGCCGAGGACGTCGCGATCCACACCGCCGCAGGGCAGTACCTGACGGCGCACCTCGTGGTCGGCGCCGACGGCCGGCATTCGCTGTGCCGCGAGGCCGCCGGCATCGACGTCACGCGGCTCGATCTGGAGCAGACGGCGTTGACCTTCAACGTCAGCCATTCCCGGCCGCATCGCAACGTCTCGACCGAGTTCCACACGCCGCACGGGCCTTGCGTGTTCGTGCCGCTGCCGGGCGATCGTTGCAGCGTCGTGTGGGTCGCCTCGCCTGCTGACGCCGAGCGGCTCAGGGCCCTGAGCGATGAGGAACTCTCGACGGCGATCGAGAAGCAATCGCATTCCATCCTGGGTCGCATGAGCGTGGAACCGGGCCGCAACCTGTTTCCGCTCGCTATCGAGCGGCCGAAATCCTTTGGCCGCGAACGCATCGCACTCGTTGGCGAAGCGGCCCATGTGGTTCCCCCGATCGGCGCGCAGGGCCTCAATCTGGGCCTGCGGGATGCCGCCGATATCGCCAAGCTCGCTGGAGAGGGGATCGCGGCCGGCCGCGATCCCGGCGCGGATGAGGTGCTCAAGCGCTACGACCGGGCCCGTCGTCCAGACATTCTGAGCCGCACGTTCATGATCGATATGGCGAACCGTTCGCTGCTGAACGATTTTCTGCCGCTGCAGCCGGTCCGCGCCATCGGCATGCACCTGCTCGGCGCCATCGGCCCGCTGCGGCGCTTTGCGATGCGTGAAGGACTGGCGCCGACGTGGCGACGGTAACCGTAATAGATTTCGTTTGATGCGAGCCGTGGACCTCTTTCACCTCTCCCCGCTGGGGAGAGGTGAAATGCCCAGCCGCGTCTCACGGAAACGCCAGCCGTCCGAAGTTCATCCAGGCGAGGCCCGATTCAGGCAGGGATTTGGCCTTGCCGCAGACGAAACCGACGAAGATCAGCCCAAAATAAGGTAGGGCCAGATTGAGGATATCGACCATTTGTGAAGTGATTTCTGAGGTATTCGGGGCTATCCACCCGCCCGCCGCAGGTTAATTCCAAGCTGGGCACTAGCATCGGCCACAATCCTGGTCTATCGACGAAGCATGATTAAAGCGCGGACCGCCAAATTCCAGATCGGACAGGTCGTGCGCCACCGGATCTTCTCGTTCCGGGGCGTGATCTTCGACATCGATCCGGAATTCAACAACACCGAGGAATGGTGGCTGTCGATCCCCGAGGACGTCCGGCCCCACAAGGATCAGCCGTTCTACCATCTGCTGGCGGAAAACGCGGAGTCCGAATACGTCGCCTACGTCTCCGAGCAGAACCTGTTGCCCGACGATTCCGGCGAGCCGATCCGGCATTCGCAGGTCGCCGAGATCTTCGTGAAGGACAAGTCGGGCGGCTATCGCCCGCGCAATCCGTCGCTCAACTGATCCCTTTCGAATCCGGCCAATCAAGCCAATAAAAAAAGGCGCTCATTCGAGCGCCTTTTCGTGTTCTGCGTCGGCACGATTACTTCTGGGCCGAAGGCGCCGCCTGACCGCTTTGCTCGAGCTTCTTGCGCTGCTCGTCGGCCTTCTTCTGAAGTTCTTCCTGAAGCTTCTTCTGGTTCTCTTCGAACACCTTCGGATCGGTTGGCGGACCGTCATAGGCCTTGGCGAATTCGCCGGCCAGCGGCAACGGCAGCGTCAGCGGCGCGCCATTGGCGTTGATCGCCTGAACCACCAGGTTCTGGCCCTTCTTCAGGTTGTTGATGAGGTCGGCGGTCGCCTCATAGTCCGACATGCAGCCGTTGGCGAAGCAGATCACGTAGGGGCTCTGCAGCGGCGGATTGTTGTCGACGATGATGCGGGTGCCGTGCACGAGCTGCATGCCGAGCGGCAGCGTGACCCGAAGAATCTTCTTCGGCTCGCCTTCCGGCTCGATGATTACGGCGGCGATCACCGGCTGGCCGGACTCGATGCGGCCGTCCTTGCCGGTGAAGCAGACCTGCTTGGCGTTGGCGTCCTGGCCCTTCAGGCAGAACTTGGTCCAGGGCGCGTAGATCAGCTGGATCTGCTGCTGTTGCTGGTCGGCAGGCGGTGCGCCGGCCGGCGGAGCGCCGGCGGCGGGCGCCTGGCCCTGGGCCTGGGGCGCCGGTGCGGCGGGCGCAGGCGCCTTGGGAGCCGCCTTCGGCGCGGCTTTCGGAGCAGCCTTTGGCGCCGCCGGAGCAGGCGTTGCGGTCTGAGCCTGGGCGGCGAACGGAACAGCCAGTGCCGAGGCCGTCAGCAGGGCGAGAAGGCGCCCGCGCGGCCGGACCGACGCGGCCAAAATACGGAAATTCATTGCGGAAAACCCTTTCTGAACGGGAAGTGCCCGAACCGCTGATAAGCACCGAAACCGAGCCGCCTTGGCGCGGCTGTCTCCCCATCAATAGAGGCGGAAACGTGACAAGTTCGACGCTCCTGCGCGATTGCCCGCCTTCTTAACGTGGCGGACGAAAAGATCAATGCCGACAAGCATGTTTGAAGTGGGCAGAGAGGCTTAAGACGAAGGCCTATGCTAGGGTTTGGGCGTGACCGGTCCCCGAATCAATCCGCGCGCCGTTGTTCATGTCTAGGTGCCTGCGCTTAGCCGTTGCGGCCTGCGTGGCGCTTGCTCTTGCAGTGGCCGGGCCCATGTCCGTTTCGGCCAAGGCGGCCGAGAGCTACGCCATTGCCATGCATGGCGCGCCGGCCCTGCCGCCCGATTTCACCCACATGCCCTATGCCAACCCCGATGCGCCCAAGGGCGGGCGGCTGATTTGGTCGGTGCTCGGCACCTTCGACAGCCTCAATCCGTTCATCGTCAGGGGCATCGCGGTCCAACAGGTCCGCAGCTATGTCATCGAAAGCCTGCTGGCACGCGGCAATGACGAGGCCTTCACGCTGTATGGCCTGCTCGCGAAGACGGTCGATACCGACAAGGACCGGACCTACGTGACATTCCACCTCGATCCGCGCGCGCGGTTCTCCGACGGAGCACCGGTGCTGGCCGATGACGTGCTGTTCTCCTGGCAGCTCCTGCGCGACCATGGCCGCCCCAACCACCGGCAATATTACGCCAAGGTCGCCAGGGCAGAGGCACCCGATCCCCTCACCGTCCGCTTCGATCTCGCCGGGGCCAATGACCGGGAACTACCGCTGATCCTGGGGCTGATGCCGATCCTGCCCAGGCATTCCGTCGATGTCGCGACCTTCGAGGAGACGACGATGACCGCCCCGATCGGCTCGGGACCCTATCGCATCACCAACGTCAAACCCGGCACCAGCGTGACGCTGACCCGCAATCCCGACTATTGGGGCCGCGACCTGCCGGTCAACCGCGGCCTCTACAATTTCGACGAGATCAGGCTCGATTATTATCGCGAAGCCAACGGCCAGTTCGAAGCCTTCAAGCGCGGCCTCTATGACTTCCGCGTCGAGACCGAGCCGCTGCGCTGGCATGACGCCTACGACTTTCCCGCTGTCAAGACCGGCGAAGTGATCCGCGACACCATCAAGCCGGGCGTGCCGCAGCCCTCGGAGTTTCTGGTGTTCAATACCCGCCGCCCGATGTTCGCCGACATCCGCGTGCGCCAGGCGCTGACGCTGCTGTTCGACTTCGAGCTGGTCAACCGCAGCTACTTCTTCAACCTCTATTCGCGCGTGGCCGGCTACTTCGCGGGCTCGGAGCTCTCCGCCTATGGCCGCCCCGCCGACGCCCGCGAGCAGCAACTCCTGAAGCCGTACGTGGCGCAGATCCGGCCGGACATCATGGACGGCAGCTATCGCCTGCCGGTGACGGACGGCTCGGGCCGCGACCGCACCACGCTGCGCGCGGCGCTGAAGCTGCTGTCGGAGGCGGGCTACGATCTCGACGGCACCGTGCTGCGCAACCGCGCGACGAAAGCGCCCTTCACCTTCGAGATCCTGGTGACGACACGCGACCAGGAGCGCATTGCGCTCGCCTTCGCGCGTGACCTCAAGCGCGCCGGCATCGAGCCGACCGTGCGTTCGGTCGATCCGGTGCAGTTCGATCAGCGCCGGCTCGGCTACGAGTTCGACATGATCCAGAACCGCTGGGACCAGTCGCTTTCGCCGGGCAACGAGCAGTCGTTCTACTGGGGCAGCGCCGCCGCCGACAATCCCGGCACCCGCAACTACATGGGCGCAAAGGACCCGGCGGTCGACGCGATGATCGCAGCCCTGCTGGAGGCCCGTGACCACACGGATTTCGTCTCCGCCGTCCGTGCCCTCGACCGCGCCCTGATCGCAGGCTTCTACACGATCCCTCTGTTTAACGTATCGGAGCAATGGATCGCGCGCTGGAATCGGATAGAACGGCCATCGGCTACCGCGTCGTCCGGTTATCTGCCGGAGACCTGGTGGCAGAAGGCGGATGACCCGAGCAAGTAACAGGCCACTAGCAAGCGACGTGACGCCGTGAACCAGCCAGCCGTATCGCCAACGCTCGACACGCTGTTCCAGCGGACGCTGGCCCGCCAGCCACATGCGCCGGCACTGTATGATCCCCTCAACAAGGTTCGCATCACCGGGCATCTGCCCAGGCGCTTGACCTATGCCGAAGCCGATCGGGCGATCGAGGCGCTGTCGGCCCATTTCGTCGAGTCGGGCCTGCCTGCCAACTCCGTCATTGCCGTGCAATTGCCTGATACCGTCGAGTTCGTGCTCACGGTGCTCGGCGCCCACCGCGCCGGCCTCGTCGTTGCCGTGCTGCCGCTCTTGTGGCGTCACGCCGAACTGACCGCGGCGCTCAACCGCACCGCGGCGCGTGCGATCGTCACCATGAGCAAGGTCGACGGAGTCATCCACGCCGATCTCGCCATGCATGCCGCGGCGGAAGCCTTCTCAATCCGTCACGTCTGCGGCTTCGGCACCGACCTGCCGGAAGGCATGGCGTCGCTCGACGATGTTCTTTCGCGCGCGCCCGGCACGACCCGCAGCGTCATCCAAGACGGCCGCAAGGCGGCGATGATCTCCTTCGACGTCACTGCGGAAGGCTTTCGTCCGGTGCCGCGGCCGCATTTCAGCATCATCGCGGGCGGGCTTGCGATGTCGCTTGAGGCCGACATTCCGCAGGGCGCGACCATCATGTCGGCGTTCACACCGATGTCGTTCGCCGGCCTCGCCTCCTCGCTTGCGATCTGGCTGCTCTCCGGCGGAACGCTGGCGCTGCATCATCCCTTCGACAGCGAGGTGCTGGAGCAGCAAGTCAATGAACAGGGCTGCGAGGTGCTGATCGCGCCTGCCCCGCTCGCCTTGCGGCTCGGCGAAGCCGATCTCGCGGCGCGGATGCCGGGTTTGCGCAACGTCGTCGGCCTGTGGCGCGCACCGGAGCAGGTGGCTGCGAGCGATGCCTGGATCGCGCCGCATGCGCCGCTGACGGACGTCTATTTGTTCGGGGAGGCCGGCCTGTTCGGGGCGCGGCGCGGCGAGGACGGCATGCCCGTGCCGGTGATGCCAGGTCCGCACGGCGCCCCGCGGGAGCAGTCCGGCTCCTCGGTTGCCGGCGAGATCCTGTTGACACCGAAAGGCACTCTCGGCCTGCGTGGACCGATGGTGCCGATCGCAGCCTATGCCCCGCCGCACCCGGTCGGCGACACGCTGACGGCGCAGCCGCCGCGCGACTATGTCGACACCGGCTATGCCGCGCGGCTCGATCGCCAGAGCGGCGCGATCTGCATCACGGCGCCCCCCTCCGGAATCATGGCCGTCGGCGGCTACCGCTTCCTGTCCAACGACTTGCAGGAATGGGCACGCCGGCTCGGCCAGGGCGCCCTGCTCACGGCGCTGCCCGACCGACTCTCTGGACACCGCCTGGCCGGTCGCGCCCAGGACAATGCAAGGGCGCGCGAGGCGCTTGGCGAACTCGGGCTTAACCCCCTGATGGTCGAGGCTTTTCGCGATCGCACCGGGACCGGTTGAAGGCATTTTCACCGCGTCCGTTGACCGGGCATTAAGGCGGCCGGACTAGATTGCGCGGCATTCGCGCGTAATCAGAGCTTGAGATGTCCCAGGCGGGCCCGATCCTGTTTGTATCCGATGCCCAGCGGCCGGCCTTCATTTCGGCGCTCGACGAGGCCCGGCTTTTTCCTGTCATCGACAGCGATTGGGCGAGCGCCGGACGCGCCGTCGAAGAGGTCCAGCCGGCCACCGTCGTCGCGGCGCTTGGCAGTGGACATGAGCTGCATCTTGTTGCGGTCGCAAGTGCGATCGCGGCGCAGGCGCTCTACCTGCCGCTGATCGTCGTCGATCCCCAGACCTCCCTGCCCCACAACGCGCTGCCGTTCACGCTGCGCGGCAACGATTCCGAGCGGCTCATCGCGCGGCTGCGCGCCGCGATGCGCGTCCGCACGCTGCACGCGACCGTGCTGCGCCGCCTGCCGGAGACAAAGAGCTCGCTGCCCGACATCGACCCTGCGCGCGATGCGACCGTCCTGCTGATCGGCCGCGGCTCCGCCTATCCGGCTCTCTCTGTCGCGCTCGGCGAGCGCATGGGCGTGATCGGAGCGCTCTCCATCGAAGCCGCCGCAAAACATCTCAACACCCGCGACATCGACGGCGTGGTGCTTGCCGAAGGCTTTACCGCGCGCGTTGCCGACGCCTTCCTCACGGTGCTCGCGGAAGACACCCGCTTCCGCAGCATGCCCGTGATCGTCTGCGCGCATCAGCTCACCCAGACTTACGACCTGCCGAACCTCGAGATCATCTCCGGCGAGCCGGCCCAGATCGCCGCCAACGCGCTACCGCTGATCCGTCAGCACGCGATGGAGACGCAGTTCGGCCGCACGCTGCGCTCGATCGACGCCGGCGGCTGGCTCGATCCGCGCAGCGGCCTGCTCACGCCGGAAGCCTTTGCCCGCGATTTTTCCAAGGCTGTCGAGCAGACGCTCGCCCGCGGCGGCAGCCTGTCGGTGGCGCGTTTCGCTTTCGATGCACGCAATCCACGCGCGCAGCTCGACGCCGCGCGGATCCTGAGCCGGCTGATGCGGCAGATGGACTTCGGCGTCGCACAGAAGGACGGTTCCGTCATCGTGGTGTTCGCGGAGACCGATTTCCGCACCGCGCACATGATCGCCCGCCGCCTCTCAGCCGTGATGCGCCATACCTCGAACGGCAAGCGCGAACCCCGCAGCGAGCCGGTCGTCAGCGTGGACTCGCTGTCGCCGTCGGATACGGCGAGATCGCTGCTAGCCCGCCTGTCGGCCGAAGCGCCGCGCGCGGCGTCGTAGGTTTTCGTAAACGCTCGGTGTCCGCTGTCGGAAGCAGACCAGTCGTGCCATTGGCGGACTGAGGCTTCTGCGTTTGCCCCAAAGGCGACAATCCGGTTGATGGACTCCCCGATCGGGCAGACATAAAATAGCGACTGCTGCGGTCACTGAAAGCAGTACCCGCGCATGACCGAAGAACGCGCCCAACGCCGTCTTGCCGCCATCCTTGCCGCCGACGTGGTCGGCTACAGCCGCATGATGGGAGTGAATGAGGCCGGCACGTTGAGGGCGCTCAAGGCCTGGCACAAGAATATCGTTCAACCACTGATGACGAAGCACAACGGCCGTGTCGTCAAGTTGATGGGCGACGGGGTTTTGGCGGAGTTCGGGAGCGCCGTTAATGCCGTCGAATGCGCCGTAGGGCTACAGGAAAGCATGAGCGCCGCCAACGAGGGCGCTCCCGAGAAGCGGAAAATAATGCTGCGCGTCGGGATCAATCTCGGCGACGTGATTGTGGACGGTGGCGACATCTACGGCGACGGTGTCAACGTAGCAGCACGGCTTGAGGCCACAGCCGAGCCAGGCGGAATCTGCGTTTCCGATGACGTCTATCGCCAGGTCCGGGACAAGCTCGATATCGGCTTTGAGGACGTCGGCGAACACCAACTCAAAAACATCGCGCGGCCCGTGCGCATCTTTCGTGTGCGGTCCGTTGCCACATCTCCCCCGCCGCAGCCGAGCCTGGCGCTGCCCGATAAGCCGTCTATTGCGGTTCTGCCCTTCCAGAACATGTCGGGCGATCCCGAGCAGGAGTATTTCGCCGACGGCATCGTGGAGGACATCACCACCGCTTTGTCGCGGACGGGATGGTTGTTCGTGATCGCGCGCAATTCTTCCTTCGCCTACAAGGGGCGCGCCGTCGACATCAAACAGTTAGGACGCGAGCTCGGCGTGCGCTACGTCCTGGAGGGGAGTATCCGGCGTGCTGGCGGGCGGGTACGCATCACCGGGCAGTTAATCGAGACGGTCACCGGCGGGCATGTCTGGGCTGATCGATTTGACGGCGCGTTCGACGACATTTTCGAGTTGCAGGACCGCATTACAAAGAGTGTTGTCGGCGCCCTCGAACCGAGCCTGCGACGCGCGGAAACCGTGCGTGCCTGGACGAAGCCGACCGACAGCTTGGATGCCTATGATCTGTACCTTCGCGGTGTCCATCAGATTTATATCGCGACGCACGAGTCGCTCAACGCGGCGATCGGGTTCTTGCGCCGCGCAGTGGCAATTGATCCGCAGTACAAGCTCGCAAAGGCCTTTTTGGCAATCGCCTATGCCATCCGCGATACCCCCGGCTGGGCGGAATCCGGGGACCGCGAAACGGCGATCGCATTAGCGCGCGAAGCCATTGATGCAGCCGGCGACGATCCGACCACGCTTCGGGCCGCAGGGTACGCTCTCGCCTATTACGCAGAAAAAGTCGACGCGCCGGGAGGTGATTTCGCAACCGCGTCCGCCGCTCTCAACCGTGCACTGCGATTGAATCCCGACTCGGCTCAGACGCTCCACACCCTCGGTTTTGTTCACATGTGGTCAGGTGAGACCGAGCGGGCCATCGACTGCTTTCTTCGCGCCACGAGGATCAGTCCACGAGATCAGGAAATGGGCTACATGCTGCATGGTCTTGGGACGACCTATCTGATGTGCGACAGGAACCTTGAAGCCCTTGAAGCCGGGCGTCGTGCGGTGGAGGAAATGCCGAAGCATGGCCCCAGCCATCGTGTTTTGATCGTGGCACTGGTGCGTCTCGGCCGGAGGGAAGAAGCTTCGGAGGCCACCGCCCGGCTCTTGAAGATCGTCCCGGATAGTCGCCTCGCGAACATCAGGCCGCCATCGCGGATCCCCGGGTTTGCGGAGAGGTTCCGTGCCGATTTGCGGCTCGCTGGCTATCCCGAATGAACCAACTCGCCGCCATGGTTCGCTAACGACGGAGGAGCAAGAAACGACGCGACCGTCATTTCATATCTACGCAACCTTCATGATATCCAGCGCTCCGCGAAAGAGCATCTCGACTGCCACGTACAGAATCACGGCTAGGCCGACATAAGCAATCCATCGATGATTTTGCAGTAGGCGCGCAATGAACGAGGCGGCCACGCCCATCATCGCAATGGAAAGCCCCAGGCCGAAAATCATGACCACTGGATGCTCGCGTGCCGCGCCTGCGACGGCTAGGACATTGTCTAGCGACATGGAAACGTCGGCCACGATAATCTGCCAACTCGCTTGAAACAGTGTTTTGCGGGGCTTGCTTCCCGCGCTTGTTCCAGCCTCCTTCGCACGTGCCGGTCCCATGGAGGAGGCGCGCAGCTCTCGCCACATTTTCCAACATACCCACAGCAACAGGATTCCGCCAGCGAGCAGGAGGCCGACGATCTGAAGGATTTGCGTTGCTAACCCAGCGAACAGCATGCGCAGCATTGTCGCGACGACGATGCCGATCAAAATCGCCTTGACTCGTTGCGCCTGAGGAAGTCCCGCGGCGGCAAGACCGATGACGATGGCGTTGTCTCCCGCGAGCACGAGGTCGATCAGAATGACCTGCAAGAGTACGTTCAGGACATCTGTGATGAGAAATTCAATCACGGGTCGGCGGCTCGAAAAACAGTGCCACTTGATCCGGCTCGCTGAAAATCGCCGCGGCGCAACCCATCATGGTGAATGCACCGGCGATATCCCATAGCGTTACTTTTTCGAGCGTTACATTTTCCGACTCCGCTCGGGCAAAAAGGGCGGCGATCATTGCGCCTGAGAAAAGCAGAATGCTGAGCGCAGGCAGGACGAGTGAGGGCTCCAGCACGCAGATCGTCAACAATGCGGAAGTTGCGATCAGCATGCTCAACAGCGCGAGCATGCCGAATGTGTCCCGCCAGGGAGCATTCCTGTTTGTCCAGCTTGCACGAGGGGCAATCACCTTGTCCTCTTGCGCAGGGAGTCTTAACCGAGCCGGAGCGGCTAATTGAACGAACCACTTCTGGTCTGGACCACCGACTTGCCGCCGCCTTTCCAGATCAATGTCTTGTCGGATGCCGCCGACCGTCCACGAGCGTGATAACGCCAGCAGCCACCACGGCAATTACGACGACAGTGGCAAGCGCCTCGACCGAGGCCAAGGTCTCGTACCACTTGTTCCAAAGCTCAAGCATGCGTTGCCCCCTATCGAGAGCCCCACCCACGACCGATAAATCCACCGTCTGAAGGACGTGCCTTTGCGGCCAGAAAAACAATGCTACCTATCGTCGCGCGGGTTTTGACCGCGCGGCAACATGCCTTATGCGGCACCGATACGCAGGCCGCGACCTCGTGCATCGCCAACAACCTTCATCTAAAGGCGAACTGCCACGGCTGCATAACCAATCGGCCCTGTGACTATGCACCGTAATCGAAACTAAGCCGCCTTCTTGCTCGCGGCGAGTTGCGCGAGCTGGCGCAGGATCTCGGTCGTGCCCGCGAGGCGTTCTTCCGGCGTCTCCCAATCCTGGAAGAACACCACCTTCATGTCGGGCCGCACCTTCGCAGCGTCGCCGTGGCTGCGGATGAACGACACCAGGCGGTCTGGATGGGCAAAGGAGTTGTCGCGGAAGACGATGACCGCGCCCTTCGGGCCGGCATCGACCTTCTCGACATTGGCGCGCCGGCAATAGGCCTTGATCGCCGCGATCTTGAAGAGATAGCGCACCTCGTCGGGCAGCACGCCGAAACGGTCGCGCATTTCGGCGGCAAAGTTCTCGATCTCCTCCTCGGTGTCGAGATCGGCCAGCCGCCGGTAGAGCGACAGCCGCACCGAGAGGTCGCCGACGTAATCTTCCGGGATGAGCACGGGCATGCCGATCGTGATCGACGGCGACCAGCGGTCGGCGGCGGGCTCGGAGACACCGGCCTTGAGATTGACGATCGCCTCTTCAAGCATCGATTGGTAGAGCTCGAATCCGACCTCCTTGATATGGCCCGACTGCTCCTCGCCGAGCAGATTGCCGGCGCCGCGGATGTCGAGGTCGTGCGAGGCGAGCTGGAAGCCGGCGCCGAGCGTCTCCAGCGATTGCAGCACGGTGAGCCGACGCTCGGCCTGCGCGGTGATCTTCAGCTGCGCCGGCAGCGTGAACAGCGCATAGGCGCGCAGCTTCGAGCGGCCGACGCGCCCGCGGAGCTGGTAGAGCTGGGCAAGGCCGAACATATCGGCGCGGTGCACGATCAGCGTGTTGGCATTGGGGATGTCGAGGCCGGACTCGACGATCGTGGTCGAGAGCAGGATGTCGAACTTGCCGTCATAGAACGCCGTCATGATGTCCTCGATCACGGCGGGCGGCATCTGCCCGTGCGCGACCGCGACCTTCATCTCCGGCACGTTCTTGTCGAGGAAGTCCTTGATCTCCGCCAAGTCGTCGATCCGCGGCACCACGTAGAACGCCTGCCCGCCGCGATAGCGTTCGCGCAGCAGCGCCTCGCGGATCATGAGGGGATCATGCGGGGCGACGAAGGTGCGGACCGCGAGTCGGTCGACCGGGGGCGAGGCGATGATCGAGAGCTCACGCACGCCGGTGAGTGCCAATTGCAGCGTGCGCGGGATTGGCGTCGCCGACAGCGTCAGCACGTGCACCTCGGCGCGCAGCTGTTTCAGCCGCTCCTTGTGGCTGACGCCAAAGTGCTGCTCCTCGTCGACGATCAGAAGACCGAGGTCGCGGAACTTGATCGCCCTGCCGAGCAGCGCGTGGGTGCCGACAACGATGTCGACCGAGCCGTCGGTGATGCCCTTCTTGACCTGGTTGAGCTGCTTGGTCGCAACTAGGCGCGAAGCCTGCGCGACCTGCACGGGGAAACCGCGGAATCGCTCGGTGAAGGTCTTGTGGTGCTGACGCGCCAGCAGCGTGGTCGGCACCACCACGGCTACCTGCTTGCCATCGAGCGCGACCGCAAAGGCCGCGCGCAACGCGACCTCCGTCTTGCCAAAGCCGACGTCGCCGCAGATCAGCCGGTCCATGGGACGGCCGCGATCGAGATCCCTAAGCGTGGACTCGATCGCCCCGAGCTGGTCCTCAGTCTCGTCATAGGGAAAGCGCGCGCAGAATTCGTCATAGAGGCCGGGCTGCACCGGCAGCTTTGGCGCCTCGTGCAATTGGCGTTCCGCAGCAATCTTGATCAGTTCGCCCGCGATTTCGCGGATGCGATTCTTCAGCTTGGCCTTGCGCGTCTGCCAGCCGGAACCCCCGAGCCTGTCGAGCTCGACCGTGGTCTGGTCGGAGCCGTAGCGCGAGAGCAGTTCGATGTTCTCGACCGGCAGGAACAGCTTTGTCTCGGCGGCATAATGCAGCTCGAGACAGTCATGCGGCGCGCCGCCGACCTCCAGCGTCTGCAAGCCGACGAAGCGGCCGATGCCATGATCGACGTGGACGACGATGTCGCCGGCCGCAAGGCTCGTCACCTCCGAGATGAAATTGTCGAGCTTGCGGCTCGCTTTGCGCGGGCGCACCAGGCGGTCGCCGAGGATGTCCTGCTCGCTGATGAGCGCGATCTCGTCAGTCTCGAACCCGCTCTCCAGGCCCAGCACGGCGAGCATGGTCTCGTTGCGCGGGGTCGCCTGCACGGTGCGCCAGTTATTGACGCTGGTCGTATGCGTCAGCTTGTGGTCGCGCAGCATCGAGGTCATGCGGTCGCGAGAGCCTTCGGTCCAGAGTGCGACGACGACTTTTTTGCGCTGGGCCTGCAAGGCCATCACATGCGCCAC
Organism: Bradyrhizobium sp. CB82; assembly: GCF_029714405.1. Lineage (NCBI taxonomy): Bacteria > Pseudomonadati > Pseudomonadota > Alphaproteobacteria > Hyphomicrobiales > Nitrobacteraceae > Bradyrhizobium > Bradyrhizobium sp. CB82. Next base: position 4,927,778 of record NZ_CP121650.1, read on the forward strand.
CACGGCCTCGAAGACGTTGACGGCACTGTCATTGCGCTCGGGGGCAAAGTCTCGGCCCTTCCGCGCGCCGGCATCGACGACGCTGGTGCCGTCGGCGGGCACCGAGAACTGCGTCAGCCGCACCAGCGGGATCGCGGCTTCCCGCTTCGTCCACTCCTCTTCGGTCAGATACAGCCGATCAGGCGGCAGCGGCTTGTAGACGGCACCACCGGTCGGATGCTCCAGCGCATCGCGGCGCGCCTGATAGTAATCCAGGATCTGCTTGAAGCGTTCGCGGATCGCGTCCTCGGCCTGTGGCTCGATCGCGACGGCCGCGCCTTGCAGATAGTCGAACAGCGTGTCCATCCGCTCCTGGAACAGCGGCAGCCAATGCTCCATGCCGGGATGGCGGCGGCCTTCGCTGACGGCCTCGTAGAGCGCATCGTCGCGCTCGGGCGCACCGAACTCGGCGACATAGCCCATGCGAAAGCGGCGGATGGTCTCGGTGACGAGCTGAAATTCCGAGATCGGCACCAGGTCGAGCGAGCGCATGTCCAAGAGCGTGCGCTGGGTCTCGGCATCGAAGGAGCGGATCGATTCCAGGCTGTCGCCGAAGAAGTCGAATCGGACGGGCTGGTCGAGGCCGGCCGGGAACAGGTCGAGGATGCCACCGCGTACGGCATATTCGCCGGGCTCGCGCACTGTCGAGGAGCGGCCGTAGCCATTGTGCTCGAGCCAGGCGACGATGGTGTCCATCGGCACGACATTGCCCGGCGCGAGCGAGAGCGCCTGCGCCGCGACCAGATCGCGCGACGGCACGCGCTGCGCGATGGCGTTCACGGTGGTCAGCACAATCAGCGGCTTGTCGCTGCCGGTGAGCGAGGCAAGCCGCGCGAGCGTGGTCAGGCGCTGGGCCAGGATCCCGCCATGCGGCGAGACACGGTCATAGGGCTGGCAGTCCCAGGCCGGAAACTGGAGCACCGGCAAGTCGGGCGCAAAGAATTGCAGCGCGCGCTCGAGCTGCTGCATGCGCGGCCCGTCGCGGCAGATCACTGCGAGGCTGACGGCGGATTTCTTCGGCCGCGCTGCGATCGCGCGTGCGAGATCGGAGACGACGAGGCCCTCGGCGCCCTCGGCGACATTGGCAAGCGTCAGCGAGCGGCCGGGCACGAGGAACTCGGCCGGCGATTTCAACGCCTGTTTCATGCGTTGCCATCCGCAACGGGAAATGCCTTGACGCGGGCAAACAGTGCGCCGGCGACATCGGCCGGCAGCACCTTGTCGCCGGTGATGGCGGCATAGAGATCGGGATCGTTGACCTCGAGCAATCGCTCGAGCTCGGTCAACTCACCCTCGGAGAGGTTGCCGATCTCGGCGTCGGCAAAGCGGCCAAGGATGAGGTCCATTTCGCGCGTGCCGCGGTGCCAGCAGCGGAACAGAAGCCGCTTGCGGCGCTCGTCCAGGCCACCGCTCGATCGTATCGTTCCCGTCATTTTCGTAAGATCCAGTCCAACGCCGAAAGCCCGGACGTGCCGGGCGGGGGTGATATAGCGGCTCGGACCAACGATGTCAGCCCTTTGTTGTACCGATCCGAGGTCCGCCTCCGCCCGACGAAAAAAGCCGTGGATGCCTGGCATAAAGCCGGGCATGACGGGCTGGAACGATCCTAGATTCGCCTCATGCGCCCGAGCCTGCTCAATCCGCTGTTTGCTGCCGTGACCAGCCTGCCCGGCGTCGGGCCGAAGCAGGACAAGCTGTTGCGCTATCTGCTCGGCCGCGATGAGACGCCGCGACTGGTCGACCTCCTGCTGCATCTGCCGAGTCAGGTCGTCGACCGACGGGCACGGCCAAAGATCCGCGACGCCATCCCCGGCTCCGTGGTGACGCTGGAGGTGACGATCGATCGCCACCGTCCGCCTCCGCCGCGCAATGCGCGCGCGCCGTATCTGGTCTTCGCCAGCGACGACACCGGCGACGTCGTGCTGACCTTCTTCCGCGCCAAGCCCGGCTATGTCGAAAAACTGCTGCCGATAGGCGAGAAGCGCTACGTCTCCGGCACGCTCCAGATGTACGACGGCATTCCGCAGATCGTACATCCCGACCGGGTGCTGGACGAGGAGGCCATCGCAAAACTTTCGGGAATTGATCCCGTTTATCCGCTCACCGAGGGTCTGGCGCTCGGCTCGCTTCGCCGCGCGATCGCGCAGGCGCTGCAAAAGCTGCCGGCCTTGCCGGAATGGATCAGCCCGCAGATCATCCGCCGCTGCCATTTCCCACCCATCGTGGAAGCGCTCACGCGTGTGCATCAGCCGATCGAGCTCACGGACGTGCTGCCAGACCGACCGTTCTGGTCACGGCTTGCTTTCGACGAATTGCTCGCCGGCCAGCTCGCGCTGGCGCTGATCCGCGCGCAATTGCGCAGGCCTGCGGGCGTGCGCAATGCAGGCGATGGCCATCTACGCAACAAGATCATCGACGCCCTGCCCTATGCGCTGACTCCCTCCCAGCGCAACGCCGCGGCCGCGATCGCCGACGATCTGAAACTACCCGTGCGCATGCTGCGCCTGCTTCAGGGCGACGTCGGCTCCGGCAAGACCGTGGTGGCGCTGTTAGCTGCCGCCGCCGTCGCGGAAGTCGGCAAGCAGGCCGCGCTGATGGCGCCGACCGAAATTCTGGCGCGCCAGCACATCAAGACCATTGCGCCGCTCGCCGAGCGCGCCGGCTTGCGGGTTGCGATCCTCACCGGGCGCGAAAAGGGCAAGGAGCGGCGCGACATCCTCGCGCGGCTTGCCAAGGGCGAGATCGATCTTCTGGTCGGAACCCACGCGCTGATCCAGGACGACGTGATCTTCAGTGCGCTCGCCCTTGCGGTCGTCGACGAGCAGCATCGCTTTGGCGTGCGCGAGCGCCTGGCGCTGACCTCGAAGGGCGAGGCCGTCGACGTGCTGGTGCTGAGCGCCACGCCCATCCCGCGCACGCTGGTGCTGACCTATTTCGGCGACATGGACGTCTCGGAGCTGCGCGAGAAGCCGGCCGGCCGGCAGCCGATCGACACCCGCGCCGTGCCGATGAGCCGGCTTTCCGAGGTCATGGATGGCGTCGCCCGTGCGCTGCAATCCGGCAAGCTGGTCTATTGGATCTGCCCGTTGGTCGAGGAATCCGAGGCGGAGGGTACCGAGCACCTGACCAATGCGACCGAACGCTTCGAGAGCCTGCAAAAGCGTTTTGGCGATCGTGTCGGCCTGGTCCACGGCCAGATGAAGGGCACCGAGAAGGACCGCGTGATGGCGCAGTTCGCCGCCCACGAGATCGGACTTCTGGTCGCCACCACCGTCGTCGAGGTCGGCGTCGATGTCCCGGCGGCCACCATCATGGTGATCGAGAACGCCGAGCGCTTTGGCCTGGCCCAGCTCCACCAGTTGCGCGGCCGCATCGGACGCGGCTCGGAAGCCTCCACCTGCCTCCTGCTCTACTCAGAGCCGCTCGGCGAGATGTCGAAAGCACGGCTGAAGGTGATCCGCGAGACCACGGACGGCTTTACGATCGCCGAGGAGGATCTGAAATTGCGCGGCGAAGGCGACGTGTTGGGCGTGCGCCAGAGCGGCCTGCCCGGCTACCGCATTGCGCGCTCCGAGGTGCACAGCCAACTCGTCACGCAGGCCCGCGACGAGGCGCTGCGCATCATGAAGGACGACCCGAAGCTGAAGGGCGAGCGCGGCGAAGCGCTGCGCTGCCTGCTGTATCTGTACGAGCGGGACGAAGCCATTCCGCTGATCGGTGCGGGCTGAAGACGACGCCATCATCACAGCACCGAACGCTGTTGCCCGCGCCATCGTCCCGTCGGTTCACGACGACTTCTATCCGAACGTATCGATCCGCTGCTGTATGTCAGGGGGTATGACTTAGTTGACCCGCTCATTCGCTGATGTCTTGCCGAGCAATTTCCGCCGGGCTCGGCTATGAATTCAATTTCGTTACGTTGATGCGAGCTGGTTCACATTCAGGGATGGATCACTCGTGCTATAGTTGGATGGCGGAGATCAGCGAGGCACAGCGGGAACTGCTTCGGAGAGACGAAATTCTACTGATCGCCGACCGGCGTACATCGGAACTATCCCTGCATCACTGCTGGAGGTAGATCATGCAGTTCATCTCCACCGAATGGCAGCCCACTTCGACAGCTCCATCAGATCGAGATCTGGAAATCTGCGCGCTGGACTTCGATGGGATAGTCCATGCGGTTCCTTTTCCTTGTCACACGGATGGATCCAATTGGGTCGACGGTTGGGGCAAAATGCACGCCGACATACAGCCGACCCACTGGCGCAAATGGCACGACGCACGCTAGTCTCGTCCACGGACCCGCGTGATCCGTTTACGTGCCGGATGCATAGGATTGGCGGGCACGCACGCACTACACGGTTTTGGCGACACTCGCTGCGAACGCCTTCAATCGCGCCGCATCCGCGCCCTCGCCTTTCGCATCTTCGGCAAGATGCTCGAACCAGCGCGCAAAACCCTCGTAGATCTGGCTCGCGGGATGATCGGGCCCCAGAAAACCCGCGATCTCGTGCATCTCCGCGACCCAACGATGGGCCTTCGTGATCATGTCCGGCAGCGCGATGGACAGCCGCGCCAAAATCGCGGGCTGGCTCAGCGCGAGCTCGTCGCGGAGCGCATCGGCTGCGCCGGCGTTGGTCGCCGCGAGCACCATGGCCGAGCCGATGCCGGCGAGACCCTTGACGATGCCGGCATAGGACATCTTCAGCGCGGACGCTGCGCCGACCGGGCCTTCGACGATCCGCAAATCGAGCCCAAGCTCTTTCAGCACGGCCAGATCTTTCGCGTGCTCGCCGGCCACGTAGAACGCCGGCCCCTTGCTGCCAGGCTGCGGCGGAAAGCCGATGATGCCTGCATCGACGAACGGCGCCTGCGCTGAGCCGATGATCTCCCCGATTCGCAGCACGGTATCGACGTTGACGGCGTTGCAGTCGACGACGAGCGGCTTCTTCTCCCGCCTCGCGATCAATGCAGCCAGCCGTTCGGCGAGCGCGACGGCCTCGCCCGGCGGCACGATCGACAGGATGATGTCGCAACCTGCGATATCGGCATCCTCGGCGGCGATCATGCCCGCTTCCGCGGCGCGCTTTGCGGTTTGCTCGCTGCGGCCCTTCAGCGAGGTCAGCACGGGCGCCCCGTTCTCATTCAGGCGGCGAGCGACCGCGCTACCCATGGCGCCAGGTGCGAGTATCGCGATGGTTGGGGACATGGCTCACTCCAGTTCGAACGCGAGCGCGACCTGCGCTTCGCCATCTGGAACGATAGCAGAGTGAGGGAGCGCAAGGCGAATGCCGGCCATCCCGCGAAGGAATGACGGACGCTCACTCCACCTTGGCGGGCTCGGGGTGCACGGCGGCGGCATTGGCAATGCGGGCTGCGTTCGCCACGCCCGCAAGAGCTGCGACCTTCTTCGGATCGGGGCTCGATCCCGGCTGCACCACGCCTGCCGACATGATCAGCGTCGCCGCATCTTCCGCGCTCATCTCGACCTCGATGATCTTGCTCTTAGGGACGTAGAAGAAGAAGCCCGTGGTCGGGTTGGGCGAGCACGGCAGAAACACCGAGACATGCTCCTCCTGTCCCGGCAGGCTGCGCGCGATGTCCTCACTCGGCGATTGCGAGATCAGCACGATCGACCACATGCCCGGCGAGGGAAACTCGACCAGGCCGACCTTCCGGAAGCTCGAGCCCTTGCCCGAGAACAGCGTCTCGAACACCTGCTTCAGGCCGCGGTAGATCGCGCGCACCGCCGGGATCCGGCCGAGGAAGGTCTCGCCGACGTCGACCAGCGTCCGGCCGATCAGGTTCGCAGCGAGGAAGCCGACCAGCGTCAGCGTGAAAAATGCGACAATCAGTCCCCAGCCCGGAACGCCGTACGGCAAATAGGTTTCCGGCCGATAGGCCAGCGGCACGAACGGCCGCACCACCCCGTCGACCCATGTGACGAACCACCAGACCAGATAGAGAGTGATCGCGATTGGTCCCGTAACGACGAGGCCGGTGAGGAAATAGTTACGGAATCGGCCCATCAGGCCGGTATGCGGCTCCGGCGGCAGGTCTTCGGCGGGCACGGGCGGGGACGCGTCATCACGGGCGGTCATTCGGGTTCCAAGTCGGTCGCAGCACTCTAGCTAGGCTCTTCTAGCAGATTTTTGAAGGTGCAAGGCGACCGCGCCTGCTCTCCTTCTGCGCCCTCCCTGCCTATTCGACGGTCACTGATTTCGCGAGGTTACGCGGCTGGTCGACATCGGTGCCCATCACCACCGCTGTGTGGTAGGCCAAAAGTTGCACCGGGACGGCATACACCATCGGCGTGAAGGCAGCCGCCATGTCGGGCATGACGATGGTGACGAGCGAATCCACCGTCGCCTCCGCCGCGCCCTTGGCGTCCGTCATCAGGATGATGTTGCCGCCGCGGGCGGCGACTTCCTGCATGTTGGAGACCGTCTTCTCGAACACGCGATCGTACGGAGCAATGACGACAACCGGCATGGTCTCGTCGATCAGCGCGATCGGCCCGTGCTTGAGCTCGCCGGCGGCATAGCCCTCGGCGTGGATGTAGGAGATTTCCTTCAGCTTGAGCGCGCCTTCGAGCGCGAGCGGGAAGCTGGTGCCACGGCCGAGATAAAGCACATCGCTCGACTTGGCGATCCTGTGCGCGAGCTTCTCGATCTGCAGCTCGGTGCTGAGCGCGTCCGCCATCAGGCGCGGGATCTCGACCAGGCCATGCACGAGCTTGGTCTCGTCCTCCTCGGACAACTCGCCGCGCGCCTTGCCGGCCGCGATCGCGAGCGAGGCGAGCACCATCAGCTGGCAGGTGAAGGCTTTTGTGGACGCGACGCCGATCTCGGGACCGGCAAGCGTCTGGAGCACCGTCTCGCTCTCGCGCGCGATCGTCGAGGTCGGCACGTTGACGACGGCGAGCGTGTGCACACCTTCAGCCTTGGCGTAGCGGAGCGCGGCGAGCGTATCGGCGGTCTCGCCCGATTGCGAAATGAAGATCGCCAGATCGCCCTTGCGCAAGGGAGATTCGCGGTAGCGGAACTCGGAGGCGACGTCGACCTCGACCGGCAGGCGCGCCATGCGCTCGAACCAGTATTTTGCGACATAGCCCGCGTAGCTCGCCGTGCCGCAGGCCGTGATGGTAATGCGCTGGATATCCTTGAAGTCGAACGGCAGCTTCACCGGCAGCAACACGCGCTCGGAGCCCATGTCAATGTAACGCGCCAGCGTGTGACCGACGACCTCGGGCTGCTCGTGGATCTCCTTCGCCATGAAGTGGCGGTAGTTGCCCTTGTCGACCAGCGAGGTCGAGGCCGCATGCTTGATCTTGTCACGCTGGACGGCGTGGCCGTCCTTGTCGAAGATGGCAACGCTGCTCCGGGTCAGCACGACCCAGTCGCCATCCTCGAGATAGCTGATCGTATCGGTGAACGGGCCGAGCGCGATCGCGTCCGAGCCGAGGAACATCTCGCCATCGCCGTAGCCGACCGCGAGCGGCGGACCGTTGCGGGCGCCGATCATCAGGTCGCCTTCCCCCGCGAAGATGAAGCCGAGCGCGAACGCGCCGCGCAGCCGGCTCAAGGCGAGCTTCACCGCCTCGACCGGCTTGTTGCCCCGCGTGAGCAGATCGTCGACCAGATGCAGCACGATCTCGGTGTCGGTCTCGGTGCGGAACACCGTGCCCTTCGCTTCGAGCTCCTCGCGTAGCTCGCGGAAATTCTCGATGATGCCGTTATGGACCACCGCGACGCGCTCGGTGGCGTGCGGATGGGCATTGTGCTCGGTCGGCTTGCCGTGGGTGGCCCAGCGTGTGTGACCGATGCCGGTCGTCCCCTTCAGCGGCTTGTCACGCAACCGCGCCTCGAGGTTCTTCAGCTTGCCTTCGGCGCGGCGGCGCTCCAGGTGATCGCCTTCGAGCGTGGCGACGCCCGCGGAATCGTAGCCGCGATATTCAAGCCGCTTGAGCGAATCCACCAATTGCTCTGCAACCGGTTCGCGCCCGAGAATGCCGACAATCCCGCACATGCGGATCAATATCCCCCAATTCGTCGAAAAATCATCAAAACGACGCGGTCGGTTTTTATCGAAACTCGCAAGGAACGAGATACTCAATAATTATTGCGGATTGCGACAGCACCAAATGGCGGTAGCCCTAACGCGCGTCGATTTGGCCGGCCTTTAACCTTGCGCATTAACTCACTGTCAACAAGTTTGACCAACGATTCCCGCCCAGGAGATCCGGCCATGAGAGGCTCATCCGACCGCAAAGGTCTTTCCTCGACGTATGTGCATGCCAGCGAGACCACTGGCACGCACCTGGCGCATTGGCCGCCGCCCCAACGCGGCAAGGAGAGCAAGCCCGTATTCGTCAAGCACCGGGCTGGCGAGCCCGTGAAGCGCGCCAAGCCGCGCGGCTGGAGACTGACGCGCGCGATCTTCTCCGAATTTGCCGACGATGAGTAAGGTCCGCAATCGTTGCCGCTTCACCTTTGAAGGGCAAAAGCGAGCATGACAACGAGCCCCCAAACACCAGTTCCGTAAAAAGGGAACGCCGAAGTTGCGGGTCGCCCACACCGAACAGCTTCAGCACCCTCCCGTCGCCACGACGAGAAGCTCAACGGGGCGCATTGATCAAACCAGCAAGGAAGTCGACCATGAGCGCGCGAGCCTAATGACACTCGGGAGAACCTGGTACTCGGCCGCTCACTTCTCCGGCTTCTTGCCGCCCGTCTTCATCTCGCGATAGCGCGCAGCACCGCCTTCCCGAATGGTCTGCTGATTGCGCTCAAGCGCCATGGCGTCATCAGGCACGTCGCGCGTGATCACCGAGCCTGAGCCGATGTAAGCGCCGTTGCCGATCTTGACGGGGGCGACCAGCGAGGAGTTGGTGCCGACGAAGGCGCCCTTCCCGATCAGCGTCTTGTGCTTCTTGAAGCCGTCGTAGTTGCAGGTGATGGTGCCGGCGCCGATGTTGGAATTGGCGCCGACGGTCGCATCCCCGATGTAGGAGAGATGGTTGACCTTGACACCGGCTTCCAGCGTTGCGGCCTTGGTTTCCACGAAATTGCCGATGCGGGCGCCGTCGCCGAGCGAGGTGCCGGGCCGCAGGCGCGCATAGGGGCCGATGGAGACGTTCCTGCCGAGCGAAGTCTCGACGATATGCGAGAAGGAGTGGATCACCGCCCCGTCGGCGATCGACACGCCTGGACCGATCACCACGAAGGGCTCGATCGTCACGTCCTTGCCGAACGTCGTGTCCGCGGCGAGATAGACGGTTTCCGGCGCGATCAGCGTCACGCCGGCGTCCATCGCCGCTTTTCGCAGCCGCGCCTGCATCACGCTCTCTGCTTCCGCAAGCTGCGCCTTGGTGTTGATGCCGCGCACCTCGTCTTCGCTGGTCTCGATCACCACGGCCTCCCATCCCTGTTCGCGGACGATCCCGACCGCGTCCGTCAGATAATATTCGCCCTTGGAGTTCGCATTGCCGATCTTGTCGAGGATCGCCAGTGCGCGGCGCCCGTCCAGCGCCATCACGCCGGCATTGCACAGCGTGATCCTGCGCTCTTCAGGGCTCGCATCCGCCTGCTCGCGGATCGCAACCAGACGATCGCCTTCGACAATGAACCGGCCGTAGCCCGTCGGATCGGCAGCACGAAAGCCGAGCGCGGCAAGCGCCGCGCCGCGCGCGAGCGGCGCGCGCAGCCGGTCAAAGGTCGCAGCCGAAATCAGCGGCGTGTCGCCGAACGCGATCAGGAGATCGTCTGCACCGCGGGCGATCGCCTCGCGCGCCGCCAGCACCGCATGCGCGGTGCCGAGCCGCTCGGCCTGCACGAAGATGAGCGTGTCAGGCCGGATGCGCCGCGCTTCATCCGTCACGGCTCCATGGTCGGGCCCGATCACCACCGCAAGCGATGTATCGGTTCCCTTCCCCTTGGGCGCGGCGGCGAGCACATGGGCGAGCAGCGACTGCCCTGCCACCGGATGCAGCACTTTTGGCAGGCTCGATCGCATGCGCGTGCCTTCGCCGGCGGCGAGCACGATCGTAAGGCTGGAGCGGGCGGTCATCGATATCCCTGGTAAGCCAGTGTCGGCCGAATCGCTTCCGATCGGCGCGAGCTCCCTTACACGTCGTCATAGAGGCGTTTTGCTATCCCCGCAAACGTCCGGAATTCAAGTGCATCCCGCTTTTCCTGTTAATGTTCCCTGATTGATTCGGGGAAGCTCGACGGGCTGGGCGCTTAACAATCATGGCAAAGGATTCCGACCCGCTGGCCGGCGTCTTCGAGACCAAGGAATCCGGCGGCCTTCTCGCCGGACTCCTGGCCGAGGAGAACGAGTTCGATCGCCGCATGATGTGGCGGCTCGGCTCATGGGGCGTCGGGGCCGTCGGGGCCGTGGCGATCGCCGTGATGGCCAGTCAGGCGCAGCTCGGGTGGCGGCGCGACCAGGTCGCAGCCGCCGACCTGGCGCGCCAGGCCGACCGGCTCCAGATGCTGACCCGGGAGAGCCAGAGCGAGGCTCGGAGGCTGGCGTCCGCGATCGAGACGCTCAACACCGATCGTGACCGGCTCTATTCGCGCGTCACGCTTTTGGAGCAAGGGCTCGATTCCGTCACCGGCGCAATCGCAAAGCAGAATGCCACGCCGCCGCAGACGCCCGCCGTGAAAGCGCAGGAGACGCAGGCGGCCACGGCGCAGCCCACGGCCTTGCCTTCGCCCGTAGCGCCCAGCGTCGCGCCGGTCGCCTCGACGCCTGCATCAAGCGATAAGCCGCGCACGGACGCCGCCAAAGAGCAAACAAAGGAACAGGCAAAGGAGCAAGCCGCTCCGCCGCCGCAGACCGCTGCGGCGGCGTCGCTCGTTCCGCAGTCGTCAGCAGCGCCGACGGGGCTGCCGAAGGTCGCGCTGGTCGCATCCAAGTCGATCATGGCGCCGCCCGATCCAGCCGCATCGAAACTGGTCCAGCCGGAGAAGACGGAGAAAGCCGAGAAGACGGACACGGCTGAGACGCCGATTGCGGATGCCGCCCCGGCCACCGAGGTAGCGGCAGCGACACCCAAGGAACCCGAAGCCGCCGAGAGCGAAGCGCCGGCCCCGGCTATTCCCGTTCAACAGACCCGGTTTGCCGTGGACCTCGGCAGCGCCAGCTCGATCGGCGGCCTGCGCGCATTGTGGCAGGGCCTGATCAAGTCCAATCCTGAGGTCGCCAACCTCCGCCCCATCATCATGATCAGGGAGAGCAAGGCCGGTGCCGGCATGCAACTTCGCCTCGGCGCCGGACCGCTGGTGAATGCGGCCGCCGCTGCCAAGATCTGCGCCGGCCTTATCGAGAACGATCGGGCCTGCGAGACCACCGTGTTCGATGGACAGCGGTTGTCGATGCACGGCCAGGAGGCGCCCCAGCAAGCCGAGACGCCGCCGTCCACAGCCAAGCCGGAGAAGCCGCAGCACCGGCGGAGCTACTCTTCCAAGCGCACCAAACGCGAGGAACCGCCTCCGCCCCCGCCGGCGCCGACCGCGCCACCCAAGCAGGAAACGACGGCCACCTCGACCATCTCCTCGTTCTTCAACCGAAACAAGAACTGAAGTCAGATCAGCCAATTACCGCGAGACTCTGAGGCTAATTCACAAGGCCCGCGCCTTGCCTGTTGCCCCCATCCGCCTTCCCGACCATATTGGCCCCATGAAGAAGAAACCGTTCCGCCTCACACCCTACCAGGTGCAGTTCCTGCTCGTGGTCGGCTTCGTTACTGTCGGTTATGCCCTCTACCTGCGCTATTTCGCCATCGAGTTCTCGCAAGTCTCGCTCGCTTGCGACGCCGGCCTGCAGACCGTGATGTGCAAGGCGCGCGCAACCGCGACCGTGCTGTTCAAGAACTCGGTGTTCGGCATCGTCGCGCTTGTGATCGCGACGCTCAACCTGATGCGGCCCTCGATCGTGCTGTTGACGCTGGGCGTGATCGCCGCAGGCCTCGGCATCGTGCTCTACAACATCGTGCTGGCCGGGATCGCGATCGGGCTGCTTATTCTGGGCTTTGCGCGGCCCGCGCCCGCCACAGCGTAAGCGCGAACAGCAGGTACATCGCGCAGGTCCACAGCGACTGCCAATTGTCGCGCCCCTCGTTGATCAGCACGTAGGCCGCCGACAGCGCCAACAGGCCGGCAAAGACCGACTCCGCGATCGGGCGCGTGCCGGTCTGCGGGCGGTTCAGCATCAGAAGCGCAAACGGCACCACCGCCATGGTCAGCGAGGCGAACGGAAAATCGCGGTAGCGCGGATCGAACACGAAACCGAGCGCGGTCTCGGCCGCGATCACGGCGGTCACCGCAAGCGTCAGCCCCAGCGCTGCGGTGAGCTTCGACCATTTGCGCTCCTCCCGCGGACCCAGGATATCGAGGAAGGTGGGCAGTCCCCGTCCCGATACCAGCGCCTGCGCACAGAAGATCGGCGACAGGATGCCGGCGGCAAGCAGCGCACCCCATTGCAGCCAGCCGCCCCAGCCGTAGCTCTCGTAGTACATCTTGTCGGCCGCGATCCCGAACAGGATGCCCGCCGTCGTCGCCGAAATGCCGACGCCGAGCCATGCCGAGAAGCGCGGCGTCCAAGGACGCCGGCGCAGCGTCAGGCCCGCGACCGCGAACACCAGCACGCTGACGGCCATGCCGGCGCCCATGTACCATTTCCAGTACGGGAAATTGCTGATCGCTACGCCCGGCGGATATTTGAGCTGACGGCGGACGGAATCGATGAAGCCCCAATAGCCGCCGACGGTGCCTTCGAGCTGGCGCTTCCAGGGCTGGTCATAGGCTTCGATCAGGTTGACGCGAAAGCCCTGCGCCTTGGCGAGGGTCAGGATGTCCGACACCACGCGCGCCTGGTTGGTGCGCGAGGGCAGCGCGCCTTCGCGCATCCGCCCCTCGCTCGGCCAGCCGGTTTCGCCGATCAGGATCTCCTTGCCAGGAAAGGCGACGGCCATGCGCTGGCGGATCTGCTCGACATGGGCGGCTGCGAACTTGGCGCGGATCGGGAAATCCTCCCAATAGGGAAGGATGTGGATCGTGACGAAGTCGACGGCGTCGTAGACCTCGCGATTCTTCAGCCAGTATTCCCAGACATCGGCGTAAGTGACGGGAACGGCGACCTGGGCCTTCACCGAACGGATGATGGCCACGAGATCGGCCGTGGTCATCTCGCCGCGCAGCAGCACCTCGTTGCCGACCACGAGCGAGGTGATGGTGTCGGGGAATTCCTTGCTCAGGCGGACCGCGGTCAAGACCTGGGAGAAGTTCTTGGATCGGTTGCTGCCGAGCCAGATGCCCTGGATCACCTTCAAGCCAACCTTGTTGGCGATCCCGGGCACGAGGACGAGACCGTTCTCGACCGAATAGGTTCGGACGCAGTCGGTGATCTCTTTCAGTTGCCTGAGATCGCGCTCGATCTGCTCGGCCTCGATCTGGGTGCTCTCGAGCAGCGGCGTCTGGTCTCCTTGGAACGGCGCATAGGAGACACATTGCAGCTTGGAGCTGGGATCGATGGGCGCGCGCGCGAGCGTGATCGGCGTGGCCAGCCACCACCACACGGCAGCAATCGCACCCAACGATATGAGCAATAGCGCCAGTGGCGTACGAAGAGTAATCGGTTCCGTCCTCCGCGAAGGGTCCGTCGATTACCTGCTTGCGGGCCGTCTGCCAAGGGGGGCCAATACGGCCAGGCGGCAATTGCACCCGCCATCCCGGCCCTTTTCGCCTGCGGCTCTTCGACCGGCGCACAGCATGGTGACTTTGCTGGACAAAATTCGAAATACCAGTCATGGGATTCAACGGGACTTTTCCGCCGCATTGGAGACCCATTTGGACGGCATCACACCGCGCGTCCGTGGAGTTCTCGCGCGGGCGGCCAGAGAGATCGGGGAATTTATGCGGCGACGGGTGCTTGAGTTAACGAATGCGGTCCTGCGGCATGTTGCCGTCCCTTCCCTTGTCGTTCTGCTCGGCCTGTCAAGCGCACTCGCCCAGAGTGGCGGTCCCGCCGCCCAGGACCAGGGCAAGCCGTCCGCAAACGCGGCTGCCGACGCCGCCAAGGACGCCAGCCAGAACCAGCGTCGGACCGACGAGTTCGCTGAGGCGGCGCAAGCCATTAACGGCCCGGCCGGAAATCCCGAATGCGTCTGGCTCGGCCGCCGTGTGGTGCGGCTGATGTGGCGAGATGACCTCGATACCGCCTTTCGCCATCTCGATCTCTACGACCGCTTCGGCTGCCCCGGCGGCCATATCCAGGCGGCGTTTCGCTGCCTGACCCGCTTTGGCGGTCAGATCGATCCCAAGGTCGCAGAGACCCTGGACAGCCGCGTGCACGCCTGCTGGATCAATCCGGCGGCGCAGCCCCAGCAGGCCGCCGCCGCGGCGTCCCAGCCGCCGGCGCCGACGACCGGCACCTCGCCGCAGCCGGCTGCAAGCCCTGCGCCCGCCGCAAGCCCCTCGCCCGCCGCCCCCCCAAAATAGCCGCGATCACTTCACCCGCCGTTCAGGAACGATGGGCGATAACGACTATTGGCACTGCTCGTGCTTTTCAGATCGTCGGTGCCCTCAAAAGGCCATGCCGCTAAACGAGACGGCGTCATGACAGTTGTGAAAAGGCGTGGCAGAGGTATGTTCCGTTTGCCGCGGACTCGGTCGGATCTCGGGGTCGGATCCGCTTCCCTGCCATCTCAGCCCCAATTGGTTTAGCCGCGATGCGTGCCATCGTCGCCGTTCTGTTGCTCGTGTCCGCGCTTCACGCCGGGTTGTGGGGAGTCCTGCGCGACAAGGAGCCCGCGCCGGATTTCAAGGGCCTTTTGCCGAGCGTGTCCTATGCGCCGTTCGAGGGGTCGGCGCACCCCGACATCGACAACATTCCGACCATCGAGAAAATCCGCGCCGATCTGAAGACGCTGTCGACGATGACGCGCGCCATCCGCCTCTATTCGTCGACCGGCGGCGTGGAGCTGGTGCCGCCGATCGCAGCCGAGTTCGGCCTTAAGGTCATGGTCGGCGCCTGGATCGACAAGAACGACGAGCGCAACCAGCGCGAGATCGAGGCCGCCATCAACCTCGCCCGCAAGAACAGCAACGTGATCGGCGTCGTCGTCGGCAACGAGGTGATCTATCGCGGCGAGCAGAAGGTCGAAGACTTGATCGACATGATCAAGAAGGTCAGAAGCGCGGTCCGCGTGCCCGTCACGACTGGCGAGATCTGGAACATCTGGCGCGACAATCCGGACCTTGCCTCCAACGTCGACTTCATCGCCGCCCACGTGCTGCCCTATTGGGAAAATTTCCGCTCGGACCAGGCGGTGGATCAGGCCGTCGACCGCTACAACCTGCTGCGCAACCTGTTTCCCGGCAAGCGCATCGTGATCGCCGAATTCGGCTGGCCGGGCGCGGGCTACAATTTACGCAACGCCGACCCCGGTCCGTTCCAGCAGGCGCTGACGCTGCGCAACTTCGTCAGCCGCGCCGAAGCCCTCGGCATGGAATACAACATCGTCGAGGCGATCGATCAGCCCTGGAAATTCTTCGAAGGCGGCGTCGGTCCTTATTGGGGCATCCTCAACGCCAACCGCGAGCCGAAGTTTTCATGGACCGGCCCGGTCGAGAACCCCGACTACTGGAAGCTGATGACGATCGCGCTGCTCGTCGGCATCCTGTTGTCCCTGCCGATCCTGCGGCTCGAACGGCCCACCGCCAAGCAAGCGTTCCTGCTGTCGGCGACGGCGAACGGCGTCGGCGCCTGGGTCGCGACGGTGTTCGCCTATTGGAACGGGCACTATTTCCTGTTCGGCTCGGCCTTCGCACTGACGCTCGGCATGATCCTCCTCGTCCCGCTCGTCCTCATCGCGATGGCGCGTATCGAGGAGATCGCCGCGGTCGCCTTCGGCCGGCCGCCGCGCCGGCTGCTCGCCAAGAACAAGCCGGTCGAAGGCGTGCCAGAGAACTATTTCCCGAAGGTCTCGATCCACATCCCCGCCTATTACGAGCCGGTCGACATGCTCAAGCAGACGCTTGATGCGCTGGCGCGGCTGAACTACCCGAACTACGAGTGCGTGGTCATCATCAACAACACGCCCGATCCCGCCTTCTGGCAGCCGATCCAGGATCATTGCCGTGCGCTCGGCGAGCGTTTCAAGTTCATCAACGCCGAGAAGGTGCAGGGCTTCAAGGCCGGCGCGCTGCGCATCGCCATGGACCGCACCGCCGCGGATGCGGAGATCATCGGCATCCTCGATGCCGACTATGTCGTCGATCCCGACTGGTTGAAGGATCTGGTGCCGGCCTTCGCCGATCCGCGCGTCGGCCTCGTGCAGGCGCCGCAGGATCACCGCGACGAAGACCTGTCGATCATGCACTACATCATGAACGGCGAATATGCAGGGTTCTTCGACATCGGCATGGTCCAGCGCAACGAGTTCAACGCCGTCATCGTGCACGGCACGATGTGCCTGATCCGCCGCGCCGCGATGGACATGGCGGGCGGCTGGTCGAGCGACACGATCTGCGAGGACAGCGATCTCGGCCTTGCGATCCAGGAGCTCGGCTGGACCACGCACTACACCCGCTACCGCTACGGCCAGGGCCTGTTGCCCGACACCTACGAGGCCTTCAAGAAGCAGCGTCACCGCTGGGCCTATGGCGGCTTCCAGATCGTGAAGAAGCACTGGCGGCGCTTCCTGCCCGGCGCGAGCCGGCTGACGCAGGACCAGAAGCGCGAATATGGCCTCGGCTGGCTGAACTGGCTGGGTGCGGAAAGCCTCGGCGTCGTCGTGGCCCTCCTCAACCTCGTCTGGGTGCCGATCGTCGCCTTCGCCGACATCGCAATCCCCGACAGGATTTTGACGCTGCCGATCATCGCCGCCTTCGTCGTCTCGCTCGCGCACTTCCTGTCGATGTACCGCCTGCGCGTCGCTGTGAAGCCCGGCCAGATGCTCGGCGCCATGATCGCGGCAATGAGCGTGCAGTGGACGGTGTCGCGCGCGGTCGCCCAAGGCCTGATCACCGAGCACCTCGCCTTTGCCCGCACCTCCAAGGGTGGCCTGTCGCGGATGTCGATCGAGTTCCAGGCGTTCTGGGAAGCGGTGATCGGCGCGCTGCTGCTGATCGGCGCCGGCGTGCTGGTTGCCTCCAACAGCTTCCGCCAGATCACCGAGATCTACATCTTCGCCGGCGTCCTGGTCCTGCAAAGCCTACCGTTCCTGGCAGCGGTGGCGATCGCGATCCTCGAGCTCAGCCGCATCAACTCGTTCCAGTTCTGGCGCGACAGCGCCGTGCGCGCCGCCGAGCTGATCGGGCTGCGCCCGGTCGCGCTGCCAAGCCCCGCCGGTTCCTCGCAGCCGGTCGCAAGCGAGGTCCGTCGCGAGGCCAACTGACCACGCCGGCCCGGCGGGAAGCGCGGGTCGAGGGCCCGTCGCGAACCGGCTCGTTGCGAACCGGCTCGTTGTTCGGCGTGGACGATGGACAGCCGGCTGGATGAAATTTTCGCCCTAAATCCGGAAACGTCGCACGAATCCCAGTCCCTGCCGCGATCTTCGGCAACTGCGCGCGCTATTGACCTCCGCGGCCGCTCCCCCTACACAGCGCGGGCCGAAAGCATGATCCGGAAACTACTCACCGGTTTTCCCCGCAACGCGCGTTACGTTGCGGCAAGACATGCTTCTCGAATGTCCGAACGCGATGGCGACCGATACGCGAAGCCATCAAGCGGCCATGGGAGCGCGTAGCTCAGCCGGTAGAGCACGTGACTTTTAATCACGGGGTCCTGGGTTCGAGCCCCAGCGCGCTCACCAAGAAATTACAGTATATCAAGAAGTTGGCGCGCCACCCAAGGGTCACCTCCGTCCCACGGAGTGCCAGATGGGACGGAGACGGGACGGAGCCACAAATCGCCTTCTTCGGACTCGCCCTTGGAAAACCGCGGAGAAGCGGAAAAAGCACCAGCGGCGCTCGAGCCACGATCTGCTCAATCTCCTGCACGAGGCCATGGGGCGCGATATTCAAGAGCTTGGCCGACGCCAACTTCGGCGAACCAAAAAACACTCTTTCACGGTGGAGAGAGCGGTTCGATTCCGCTAGGGAGCGCCAACAAAATCAACAAAATCAATCACTTACCGGTTGTCTCCTCCAATGTGTCCAACAATTGTCCAATATACGGGCATGGACTCGCGCGCGTGATCAGGTCGTCGAGGCCGAGTCTCCGAGCCATGGAGTGCCTGGAGCTAGCCGACGACAGCACGATGCCGGAGGAGCGCGCCGGCTTGCTGATCATGGCGAACAACTACCGGGCCGAAATCGCCCGCCGCATGCAGCCCTAGAAGTAGGGCCAGAGCACCGAGCGGCCTGTTTTGGTGTCGAGCACCTTCACACAATCATAGGCGCTCCCGGTGTCATCGCAGACCCATCTGAAGCGTCCAGGAGGGTACTTCGACATTTTTGATAGCCCGCCCTCGTAGGGGAGCCCATGGACTTCATATGCCTGTTCGGCGAGCTCCATTGCACGATAGATTCCGCCGCTATCGATCGTGTTGGTTCTCCCCGTGATCCAAGGAGCATCATGTACGGCCCTGTTACATGCCTCCACGTAGAGCTTGGCCTTTGCCCGCGCGATCTCCGGCTCATGCTTGACCATATGGGTGCGACTCCTTGAGCGGAGCCTATCAAAGAAAGCGCCGGACCGAAGCCCCGCGGCAGCCAGAATGGGCATCTAGCGGGAGGGCTAGTTCAGCTTCCGGCGGAGCTTCCTGATGATCTCCCGCAGATCCTCCGCATACTTCAAGAACCGCGCCTCGGCGACCCAGCCTCAGCAGAAAGTACCGGGACCGCCGCCATCCCGCGATGGAGCGTGAGGCCTGACGCCGCCGCGAAAAACAGCCTGGCAAGGACAGGCCGAGCCGGGCCAAGTTACAAACCGGAGACTCGTCGATGATGTGCTGATCCCGCCCCATGACCGCGGATCAGAACTCCGGGCAGATTCGCACGTCAAGGCTGTTGATCCGTAGCTTTCCCGTCTTAAGGCGGGCCGTTGCCGCGCGGCAATCAGGGTGACAGTGCTTCCCACCCAGATTGTCGCGCTATAGGCCGTCAAATCGTGCGATCATGCAAGTGATCCGCGAGCACGGTTAGCGAGCTTCCATGTCTCATTTCATGATGGATTGTTATTTCCCCGACGTGACGAAGCCTGGCGGGCTCGCATGCGATTCCCTGCCGATTAAGGCCCTTAATGAGGATGATGCGATCGAGGAAGCTAAAAGGATTGCGATCTGGAAAAAGCCTGTCCGGTTCGATGTGCGATCCGTCAGCCGGGGCGGAGACAAAATGATATTCGCTTCATAGTTGGAGTTAGCCGGCGTGAGCGCGGGACCGAAGTCCCGCGCGCCCGGTGACCAGCCGGGACACGGCGACGATCTGACCGCCAACCCGTGAGACCTTCACGCGGTCGATTTTATGGCCGTGGATGGCATCCCCGATTTTAACGCGCTTCACTCCCGCAGGCACGATCACGAAGTCCAGCTCGACATTCTCGTGGTGGGCGGCGATGATCTGCGATCCCTCCCCCTGCACATGCGCAAGGCCAATCTGGAGCAGCTGCTAGCGCGCCGGCCGGACGGCATCCCCGCGGCGCCTTTCGAGCGCGGCGAGATCGGGCCCGATCAATTCCGCGCCGCGTGCCGCATGGGCCTGGAGGGGTTTCTCAAAGCATCGAGATCGGCCTTACCGGGCGGCCGGCAGAAGTTTTGGATCAAGGTGAAGAACCGCAGTCACCCGGCAATGGAGAGCGCGAGCTATAGAGCTGGCCTCGGCTATTGTCTCCTGGTGCAGACTCAGTTAGTTTTTATTCGCATTTTTTTAGGAATTCTTGTCGTGAACGGCGAAGCCGGATGCACGCTATGCAGTCAAGCTCGGGTGCTCAAAGCACTCATTCCCGTAGCCAGGGGCTACGTTCTGAAAGTTTATGAGTGCGCCGGCTGCAGTAGCAATCTAAGGCTCGTTACCAGACTAAGGATGCCCAACAAGACGCGGGTCAAATTTTCTCGCAGGAAAAAGTTCAAGGCCATCGACGCAGCGCTGAAGCGAGCGGCCGCTCTAAATAAACCGGCGCGCAAATCGAACAATTCCAAACGCGCAGATCGCTTGTCCACCCGGTCACCACTCGTGGTGACAATGCGGTGACCGCGCTCAAAAACCATAGACTTCTGACTGTTCGATTCCGGATATAGGAGCCGGCGCAGCTAACAACGAAAACCCGCCGGCATGGCGCCGACGGGCTTTCATGTCCGGTCACGGGTCAGAAGGGAGGCGAGGAATCCACCCGCGACCCCTTAAGCATGCCCGTCAATTGTTGATGAACTATTGCTGGAATTGCACGAGCACAGAACGCCTGGTTGCGGATGCACCAAAGGGCTTTGGGCGGCCTAAGGCGCAGGAGTTTCGAGCGCGTCTAGAAACTCCAGGCAAAGCCGCTCGAAGTGCCTGAGGCTCGTCGATGATGTGCTGATCCCGCCCCATGGCCGCGGATCAGAACTCCGGACGGAGTCGGCCGTCAAGAGTCGGCAACGTGGCGGGCTATCCGCCGCAGTGGATGCTTGAAACAGGCGGTGTTGTTGTCCATCCATCGCCGGGTGACCTCGTCGGTCCAGCCCGGGACGGCAAAGCCGGGGGTCGCCACGCCATGACCGGGAGCAATGAGTTGAGTGGGGGGAACGAATACATGCTGGCGCGTGCGCAATGGTGGTGTTGAGCGATGCACCGTGGCGGCGTTCCCCGCAGCACTCAGAGCAATCAATAGGCCCAGGGCCAAAACGGAGCGCATCATCGCTGTTTCCAATCGAGCGTTACCACCCAGGCATGTGGTTCGGCCGTCTATCACAGACTCCGGCGGGGCGTCGCTCGGTGTTGTCGTACCGCATATTTCCCGTCCACGGTGGCCTGGTCTTCTGGTACCGTCCCACGGTGCCCTAGTTCGTTTCCTTGCGAATGTGGCACGTTTGCCACCATCGCATTCCAGCCCGTGTCCATACTGCCGGGATGGCCAAAAGGTTTGCGTACGGCGTTCACATCGTTGCCGTAAACCACAATGGAAAGCTGGAGTATTGGGCGGCCGCTACTCATAGGTGGGAAGCCGTCGAAGCTGTGCGTAAGCGGTTGCCGGCCGGTGCGACAGCAAAGTTATCCAAGCGTTTTCTGACGCGAGAACAGCTTGCCGAATTAAAGCTGCGCCCCAATGAGGTTCGCCTCTGGAAGGATAGATAAGAGGCCTCCTCAGTTGGCCGCCTCTTTTCCAAACCACAACCGGCGGTAGCTCGGCGCCGTCTCGGGCCACCACGAATCGAAAATTTGCGAGGTGTCGCGGCGACTGCTTTGATGGTGGCATGCGCAAGCCTAACCACGAGAACCGGACACCGGCCGGTCACCGCCCGATCAAGATCACCTTCGGCGACATGCGCGATATGGGCGTCCGCGGCGTCCTTGTCTACTGCGCCGACTATCGTTGCAGTCACCTTGTTGCCCTCAGCGCCGATCGCTGGTCCGACGACGTGCGGCTATCCGACGTCGAGCCGAGGTTCGTCTGCCGCGCCTGCGGCCGGCGTGGAGCGGATGTCCGGCCCGACTTCAATTGGAATAAGCCTATCGTCCCGGCTATGGGATATCGATGAAGTTCACCGCCGAACGTCCCTTCGCCAACCGGAAAGCCGCCGCGCGCAAGCGTAGCGACTTCCTGTCATTTGGCCCAGTCGCCCCCGTAGAGACGTGTCATCACGCCGTAGGCCCGACGGATGAACAGGCGTTCGACAACCATGCCGGAAACATAGGCTGCCACGAGCGCCAATCCGCAGGCGAGTTTAGCAAGTCAAAGTAAATGTTGATGGCGGCTCCGGTCAGCATGACGACCACCATGACGGCATTACGGACAATTTGAAACATTTTCCCTCCCAGCCCGGGAGGAACCTACCAAAACAAACCCCAAGGCGACAAGTCGAGCCACGCTTTACCTGCACTACCTGGGGGCGGGCTGTCACAAACCTGTGGCATAGGCATTGCACGATCAAAATCGACTGAGATTTCAGTGCTCAGTTAGAAAAGAGCGGTGCCGGGTCAGAAAAGCTTATCTGCGGAGCCCACCCCATGCCATCGACGACCATTGAATTGATCGTTTCTGCTTATGTACGTTTGAAGAACCGGCGAGCGCTGGATGATATGCGTGAACTTCGGCATCGGCTGCTCAAAGATCTGCAGGCCGCGTCCGGCTTCGATTCGCGTCAGGCCTTGGAGCAGGTTCAGAAGGACCTGCGAATAATCGAGGAAGGGCTAGCCCAGCTCCGATCGCCACAAGCGATGCTACCCGAGAGCGAGTGGCACTGAACCGGCGTGCACAAAAAAAACGACCCCGCCAGCGCGAACGAAAATGAAAGAGGCCTCAGTTGGGCGGCCCTACTCTCGCTGTCTGTCCGCTTGCTGACGCGCTTCCAGCCAATCAGCAATGGCCTTGTACTCGCGCTCCATTTTTTCGAGTTCTTCTCTGGTCTCTTTGTGCCCTGTAATTGCAGCCTGCAAATGACACTCGCGCTCCAATGCGCGGTACTTTCGGTGTGGCATCGATGCCTCCCTCAAGTGAGGCCCTTTTTAGCCGACGCTCTATGGACGAGAACTTAACTAGGATAATCGCTGGCGATTTCCCCAGTTGGTTGGACCTCATTAGGGAAGGGCTCCTGAGTCTTTCGACCCAAGAATATGTCAGCCCTAGTTGTCCTAAGAAGTTCGGAAGAGCGCGCGCACACCTCGCGTGCTTGCTTGGCAAGTTTCTCAAACCAAGTGTCGATTGAAGGTTCGTCCATGTCCCTTTCCCATGTAGGCGGGAGCGCAATCGGCCTCTCAGCCACCGACGCCTACGGACACAGCCTTGGCCGGTGATACGAGTAAACTACCACAAATCGCATTAGTTCAAAGGCCCTTTTCTTCCGGTGGTTCGGGACGCCAAACCTTGGGGACCTCGATCCTGAGCAGCGCTTCCGATCTGGCAATCTGCTCGTACGAGCGGCGTAGCCTTTCCTGCACATGATGTTCGTTGGCAGCGCTGGCGCGCTCTAAATGCGCGGCAACGTAGCGCTGCAACCATTCCCGGTCCTCTGACGACTTGGGCCACTCCCCCGGCTTACAGCACGGGATATTAACCCATGTTACGCCGGCTGGTTCCGGCAGCCGCCCTGACCTTGCCGGCTAGAAGCGGCTCTCGGGGGGCACTAGGAACAGGTGAAGGGGTGCTGGGTTGGCTCGCGGCGCGTGGAGACGTTGCTGTGATCCGCTACTTTTTCGACATCAGGGACGGTGCCGAGCTTTACCCGGACGAAGAAGGTCTAGAACTGCCGAATGAACGGGCCGCCGAAATCGAGGCCGCGCATACCTTGGCCGCCATGGCGAGAGATGCGACTGATTTGGGCGATCGCCATGACACCGCCATCGAGGTCCGCACGGAAGCCGGTCCGGTCTTTCAACTTGCCCTCGTGTTTGAAGTCAACCGGTTGAAGAATTAGGCCGCTGACGGTCACCGAGATTTTCAAGGAGTTTTCCATGGCCCATTGTCTGGTTGTGCGAGCCGCTGGAAGCCAACTAGATAGGTTGCGCGAAGAGGCATCTCGTATTTCACGAGGAAATCAAATCGACTGGTGGGTTGAACGCGGTGACAGTGGGACGCGGTTTTGCTTTGAGACCGCGGAAGCGAAACAAACGTTTGCCTCAATCTGCGAAAACTTCGCCATTCCGTGCCTTGACGCCTAGCGAAACGAAGTCCGCCAGCGGACGGTCGGGGCTATGGATCGCCCGCCCGGTCACCGCCCGTGGTGACCACCCGCCAAGCAAGCACGCGAGGTGTCCGCGCGCGCGAAGGGTCTCACGGGTGGTGGTCAGATTGGTGAGCGGCGCGCGGTGGATTTTTTGTTTCTGATCAGCCACCACAGCCCAGGCGCGCCTCACTAATCCAAATTGGATAGTGACTTTCTGATCGGCGATCGAAAAAGACCCGGCCTCAGGCAGGGGAAGAAGCCCGAAGCCAGGTGAAGTTCACTACCTTAGCTCCGAACGAGTACGCGAGCGCCCATCCGAAGCACGGACGAAACAACGATCGGGACAGGGTGTTCCAAGCGGCCCTTGCGGCATTTAGGAACGAAGGCTTCGGAAGCAGGTTGCCAGTTCGGTGCTTGATCTTGAACCGTCAGGTACCATCTCTGCGTGACATGGCCCCAGCTTTCCCCCCTGAGCTGGGGCCTCTTCATTGGGCCGCCAAGCGAGATTCGCATTCCCGAAGGGCGAAGCCTATCTTCTGCCCCATGCGCTTCGAGTTTTGCCTACCGATGCTTGGCAAGGCTGTTCCAGCCGGCGCCGAGTGGTTTCATGAAGTAAAATACGACGGATATCGCCTTCGTGTTGAGCGCGATGGCGACCGCGTGCGGCTGATCACCAAGGGCGGGTATGACTGGACGCGACGCTTCCCATGGATCGTGGAAGCCGCGCTGAAGAACCGCGAGCAGCACTTCGTTATCGATGGCGAGGCCGTCATTCTAGGTGTGGATGGGATCTCGGACTTCGACGCGCTGCACTCCGGCAAACACAATACCGAGGTGCAGTTGTGCGCCTTCGACGTGCTCGCGACTGGCGGCGATGATCTCCGCGCGCTACCACTCTCAATGCGCAAGGCCAACCTGGAACGGTTGCTCCGCGGCAGGCCGGATGGGATCTTCATCAACCCGTTCGAGACCGGCGCCATTGGTCCCGATCTCTTCCGCGCCGCCTGCAGCATGGGGCTCGAGGAATTGGTTTCGAAGCGTAGTGACCGACCCTACCGAGGCGGCCGGTCCAAGAATTGGCTCAAGGTGAAGAACCGTAGCCATCCCGCCATAGTGCGCGTCAAGGAAGCCTTCGCGTGAACCGCATCCGCATCATCAAGCACGAGGCCGTCCCCGACTGCGGAAGGTTCGAGGTGCGCTTCCCGGACGGGCGGCCATCCAAATATTTTTACTGGGATGACCTCCCAAGCCGCCGCACGACGCCCCGAGCTACCAGAGCCGAAATCGCGGTCGCTGTGCTCCTTCGAATTGCTCAAACAGGTTGATGGGAAAGGCGCCAGAACAGACAAACCTAGTGAGGTCGCCCATACTAAGTTGACGCAGAATGAAGTACGCAATCGCCCAGCTCGAAAGGGCGATCGCTTTGCCGCTG
The DNA here is from genome assembly GCF_029714405.1 of Bradyrhizobium sp. CB82. Lineage (NCBI taxonomy): Bacteria > Pseudomonadati > Pseudomonadota > Alphaproteobacteria > Hyphomicrobiales > Nitrobacteraceae > Bradyrhizobium > Bradyrhizobium sp. CB82. Next base: position 4,953,058 of record NZ_CP121650.1, read on the forward strand.
TTTCCCTGCAGCAGCCCGCGCGAAGATTGGAAATTCTTATGGCTTACTCAATGTTTCTGCAATCGCGGCCCTCGCCCATTTGACGCTGGCGGCGAAAACCTCGGCCTCGCGCATAGTCCGAACCATCACTACCGGCTTGTCGGCATCCATGATCGCAAGGCATGTGATCATTTTCTTCGTCCGATTGCCGTGCTTGAACCGGCCCACCCAGCGGCCGGCGACCTTGATCTGGTTTTTGCTGCGGTGGTCGACATTGTCCTTGCCCACCGTGGCCTTGATCGCGTCGATCATGACCGGGATGACCGGCACGAATTTCGCGACGTGCGGCTTGCCGCGGGCAGCGCGGGCTTTCAGGTATGCAACATCGACTGGCTTGATCTTTCTCATATCATCACCTTCAATAAATCGAACTTTCGACAACCTTGCAGAACAAACATAGCACGGGCGAGTTGGCGCGTGCGCTTTTTGGTGCTCATGCCCACTAATTGAGCCTGGGCTGCCGCAAATGTTGTTGCTAGACTTAGGACGGGGATACCCTGGGTTTGTGCACGTCCCCAAATGACCAAGGCTGATCGCGTGTTTATCACGCCACCCACAAGCTCGTCCGCAGTTTCCGAAACTAGTTTCGCTTCCTTGGCCGAGGCCGAGGAGGCGCTCGAGCGGCAGGCTTCCGGCGCGTCCCGGATACCTGCGACTGGACGAACGCAGCCGGCGACGATGCCGGAATTTATGCGATCGAGGGGCGTTACGGTGCCGTGAAATCATGGCGCCTCGAGATTAGCCGGCGCCAGCGCGATCTCGACAAGAAGACCAGCACGCCAACCGTCACAGGCCTTCACAGGCGCGCGTTCTGACAGGGCTTGCCGCAGTCGCCCCGGCTTGCAGCAATCGCGTCAGCGCCCGCCCTGGCTGGCGTCAGATAGTGAGGCGTCATCTCTCTGGCACGAGCGTCAGCTCCACGTCGAGAAGCAGCGTCGGTTCGTCGCCGCTTACCGGGAGGCGGACAAAAAATTGCCGGATTGGGCCAAGGCCGGCCCGCGCCTGATCGACCATGAGGGGTTATGCGGGGAGGAATCAGCTTGGCCGCTTGATCCGGAAGTCTTGCCGCCCGATCACCCCGGAGTGTGGCGCCTTGTGCGACCCTCGATTTACGAGGTGAAGGAGCAATTCGAGAGCTTCGTCAGAACCACCCGGCCCGAGTTCGCCGGCTATGAATCTCTTCGCGCCAAGGCGCGCGCCACGATGCGCAAGCGTATCCGAAAGATTGTTGCCCGACTGCGGGAGCGCGATCGGCTCTACGACGAGTCGGGTCTGCACTCGCTCGATGGGCAAATCACTGCTGAGTGCGATTGCATCTTTGACATAGAGCAGACGCTGGAAAGTCTCGATCCGTCGCCGGCTAAATTTGCGGCGCAGCTGCTGGCCCAGGTCGACTCCGAGTGTAGCCGAGACGCGTTCGCATGGGGCGACGGCTATTGCTCCATCATGGCAGTGGCCACCACAGCACTCGAGGCGTTGCTTCCGAGCTTGTCCACCGGCTTGATCCGCGACCACGCAGCCTTCTTCGTCGCCAATCCCTATACGCCGCTCGCGGAGATGCCGTTTACCTCATACTAGGCCGCCAGATCGGAACGACTGAGGCCCGCCGGTTCATGCTGGCGGGCCTCTGCCAAGCACGCCAACCTTAGTCGGGCTTTTTCAATTCAACAGTCACTTGGACCGTATTGCGCCCTGGGAGGTGCCCGTGCGCCCTCACCTCGTCTTCGATTCGGTGCACGAAATCGTCAAGCTGATCTTCTTCAAATACTTCCGGTTCGTTTGGCGCTTGGCGAAGGATCTTCTTTGCCACTTCATAGGCATCCTTCAGGCGGTCATCAGTCGGCGCCCCAACAAAGAAGTGCGGTTTGAAGGGTTCGCTCCGACCATCTGCGACGACCGCCGCCAAATGCCCCAACCACTCTCTTGCTTTCCCCTTGATGCTATCTGCTTCGGCAAGATCGAAAGATACGGGCTCATAGACATGCCACTGCCCATTCTTCCACGCGTGCTTGAAGGTCACGTCGTCAAGAGCGCCGCTAATGACTTTCTCTTGTAGAATGTCTGCTAAATTTAGTTCCTCTAACTTCGCAACAACTGGTCGCCAAATTTCTTCGTCCGATCGGCGGTGTGTGGATCTTTGATCGTAGCGAGCCACGAATTGACTATAGAGCCTATCGAAAGTTTCTTGGACGTTCGCGGAAAAACCGCCACCAATAGACGACCACTGGAGAGAGCTGTCGTCATGAGGAACAGCTTCTCTGGCAACGGACTCTATGGATTCTTGACGGAAAAGCTCCGAAGTTTTTTTGCGCCTTGCAATTCTTCTAAAGCCGTACCGCACGTTAGCCATCGTCGCGACGAAGGCCTCCCGGTCCAGGTCTGGAAAGACGCCGCGGAGTCGCCCCATCGTGCTTCTCGTTCGCGCCAACACGCGCCCTTCTTCGGGCACGTACAAGACGACGCCGACGTTAATAAATTCTTCGGTGAGCACATCGTGCACGTAGCGAAGGATGACAAAGCTGTATCGTTGCTTGTCCTTCATGAGAGCACCCGTTTAATTTCATCCAAGCAGCCGGCGATATTGTCTCGAGCATCGCGAATAAGCGTTAACGCCGTATCTACGTCAGCATCAACCATTGGTCTCCACTCCGCTGGAATCGCATCTCTGTAATCGGCAAGACGAAGATCTGAGATTGCACTCCAGACCAGACCGACGGGTCGAAGATCCACCCCTCGACGTCTCAGATCTTTTCGAAATATATGCTTTCCAGCCTGTTCTAGCCACGATAGGCCACCGACCCGCCAGGGTGGGTTCCATCCTAATATCAGACGAGCCGCAAAAGCCAACTCGTGATCGATGATCCTGATGTGCTCGCCGCGAACGAGGCAGTTAGGATTTTCGGAACGCCTATCAACGTTCTGGATAATCGCATCGAAGGCGAAGATACCGAGGGCCGTATCGACACTAGCCTCTTGCACATGGGTGTCCGGTGTCCAAGCCGCGAAGCCACCGGTCACGAGGACTGATCCAAATGCAATTTGATTGCTATTCCTCACGCGGGCCCGATGAGCTCCATCTGAAATCACGTCCGACCACGAGGACGGAATTTCGATTAGAACCGGCTCTGGTACTGGGAGGCGGAGATCCGCCGCGAGACACGCGGCGATCACTTCTCGCGCCAAACTGACCTCTTTTTCGTCGCACGAGGCGGAAAACTTCGCGACAACGTAGATCGTGCTGCCATTCCCTCTTTCGCAAGCGAGCAGAAGAGGCGCAGTGCGGCCCGAGCTCATCGGACGTACGTATTCGACTGCCGTTACCCTCTCAAGCATATGCCCCCCTCAACAAAGCATCTTGGACTATGCCGCTTGAGGAAGTCCACGCTCTCGCAACCCTGGCTTGCCGGATGCTGGTCGCGCCTACACCGATCAGTATCCGAACGGGAAGCCGCTAGGCTTTGTACGTTTATTTGTGCGCTGAATGCCCATATTCGAGCTAAATACTTGATTTTTATGGTAATTTGGCGGAAGGGGTGTCCCGTCAACCGCCTTGATATTCCAAAGCTTTTCTAGCATCTGCTGCAGGCAATCTACGGTCGGAGCTACGGCGAGCCGGACGACCTTGCAGCCGTAGCTTTGGGCCAACGGTTAGCTCGAACAGCCAAGCCTTCCCCGCTGACCAGCAATACGACGCGATCCGGTTTCTGTCCGGCGTCGCCATCGGCATCAATCCGCACACGGTGATGAGCTACGACGAGAACTGCGTCCCGTTTTGGCCGATCCTCACGCGGCACGCGATGGCAGACGAGCACCTAGTGCACTCGTTCGCATAAGAGCTTGACGTCGGGCTGGAGCTTCCGGATATCGAAGCTGCGGAAGCGGCGGCGATCGAATTGAGCGGCCAAATTCTCAACGATGAACCAAACGGTCCGTTGTGGCGGACAACAAATGGCGCGTCGAGGTTAGTGACGGCCCCGGGATCCTCGGGCAGACTTTCCTCGTCGTTCAGTTTTCAGTCACGCGCCCGGCGCGCCAGCGGTTGCTCTTGTCGGATTGATGGATGATGGCCCGCCAGCGTGAACCGGCGGCCGGCCGGTCACCGGGTGGTCACCGGCCGGACAGGGCGCCGATCTGACCACCACCCGTGAGACCTTTGCGCGGTGGATTTTGTGTTTCTCTAATCAGCGCTTTTCCACACCCACGACGCACAGGGCCTCGCGCTCGGCGTGAAGCCCCGATAGTCCTTACGGAGGGCTGCCGTGGCTCATTGTATCGCGCGGTGCCATCTCCTGGGCTCCGTTGGCGCTACTCGTTCTTGTTGCGGATTTTTTGGAGCTGCATCGTCGATTTCCTCTTCCCCTCGGTAGACGACGAAGATCGAAAGAACATACGCAAGCTGCGCGACAACAAGGCAGGCGACAATCAGGGACGTCCCCGCAAGAAAGCCAAATCCGTCGGAATGAAGAACGAGCGCGGCAGCCAACGCGATTGCCAGTGACACCGGAACCAGCGCCTGCGCGCGGAACCTCAGAGAAGCGGTCGCCGCTCCCATTCCTGCGCTCAGCACCAAGAGGCTCAGGATAAGCGCCACATTTAGCCCTTCTATGGCAATCCAAGGTTAGAGCAATCACAAAATGCAACCTGCTTAAAGCGCACTCCGGGTGCTCAAACAAGACCGTATTGTTACGAGCACAGCGGGCGCGGTTAACTGCGATGGCCCGACGAGCTCCGTGAGCTGTCCATCCCCCTGGGAGGGGACTCGCCGGCCACGGTTAGCTTGCATAGGGGCACTGACACGGACCTTACAACATCAATCGACGGGCCGCCCCGTAGCGGCCCTTTTTGCGTTTATCCGGATGGCCATCAGCCTCGGGCGCCAACGTCATCGCTGGCCGACGATCAACACCGCGAGGACGACGATCCCCATGGCGTCAACTACGAGTGCGTAGGTCTCATATGGCAATAGCCGTTCCTATGTATGGCCAAGCGCCGGTAGCCTAATCGAGTCTCGATTTCCGCTCGGTTCGCTTTGCGACACTGGGCGGCGCTTCGCCTTGCCGGCAGCCTTCGGGCGGACCGTTTGCATTCCAGGACCGCTGGCGCGCGCCGTCTGTGCGTTGGCGCGCTTCTAGTGACAGGAACCTTGGGGACCGCAGACAGTTGATCAGCAGTCCCCGACAAGCGGAGTTTTTCCCATGCGCGAGAAGCGCAGGCTGGTAGCGCCAGCGGCGTCCGCCCGCACCACCAAGGCATCGATTGAACCCCTGCGGACCGGTTATGCATTAATCGTCGACGGTCATGTCAAGGCGACCTTTGCGGCGAAAGCGAGCGCCCTGGAAGCTGGCACACAGCTGAAGAACCGATTCCCTCGGGTCAAGATCTACGACGCCGAAAACAAGCTCAGCGAGGTTGTTGAGATCGCCCTCGCTTGACGCGCCGATCGGCGGCCCGTTTGGAGTTGGCACCATGAGCGTCGCGAGCACAGGCGACAAACGAGCCATGACCATCTTGCGCGAATTGCAAGAGGCCGAGAAAGAGTTAGTCGGCAAGGCCGTCGTCTTGACTGACGGCAAGGCTGGCACAATCGATGGCGTCTTCCTCGATGATGAGCATGGGCTCCGCATCTCGATCGCGGGGCATGAGGGTCGATGGCCGATCTCGACGGTGAAGCAAATCGAGAGCTGAATCGCCCACGGCCTTGCAGCCTCAATCGATGACGGGAGGGTCGTCGGGCCGAATTAGACGCGGTTGCCGAGTGGGCCGTGTTATCGATTTAATCGGCCCACCGGAAGGCCGCCGACACGCTCGCCTGGCCTGATCCGGAGATCATCCTCTGTCGTCCAGTCTTTGCGGTCACCGCGGCGAGCGGCAGGATCACCTACCCGGTGATATGAGCCACTCGACTATGTCGGACGCAACCTTGGTCTGTCGGGACTTCCTAAGCAGACTGTCTCGTTTGTGCCCGGGTGGGAAGGTCTCGGCTTCGTCGCTCAACTGCCGGGCTTCTATAGCAAGCCGTACCTTCAGCGAGGACTTTGGTTTGAATCGGAGGCGCTTCATTGATCGATCCCCATCCGTGAACCTGACTCATCGATAAGAACTCGCCGCAGCTGATAAAGGTTCATGAACGCCCGGTGAACGTTCATTGAACTTTAGCGATTCGACCCCGCCCGCGAAATTCTTATCTTCGGCGCATGCGTATGGCGTACGAGCTTTGCCTGGCGACCGCCGGCAAGCAGGTCCCCGCCGGACCGGACTGGATCCATGAGGTGAAGCACGACGGCTACCAGATGCTGGTCATCCGGGAAGACAAGCGCGTGCGCCTCCTATCCCGCAACGGCAGCGACTGGACCCAGCGCTATCCCTGGATTGCCGAGGCCGCGCTGAAGAACCGGCAGAAGCATTTCGTCATTGATGGCGAGGCCGTGATCCTCGGCGTCGACGGCATCTCCGATTTCAACGCGGTGCAGCTCTACGCCTTCGACATTCTCGCGATGGGCGGCGACGATCTGCGAGCCCTGCCATTGCACATGCGCAAAGCAGACCTCGAGCAGTTGCTCGCGCGTCGGCCGGACGGCATCACCGTGGCGCCTTTCGAGCGCGGCGAGATCGGGCCAGACTTGTTTCGGGCCGCCTGCCGCATGGGGCTCGAGGGCGGCCTGGTGTCAAAGCAACGCGATCGGCCGTACCGCGGCGGCAGGCAAAAGTTCTGGATCAAGGTGAAGAACCGAAGCCATCCAGCGATGGAGCGGGAGCTCTAGAGCTGGCCCCCTAGGCCATTGCCTTCCGGCGCAGACTCAGTTTTCATCGTATCCATTGCCGTCAGACTGCTTTTTTCAAGGAATTTTTATCATGAACGGCGAAGCCGGATGCACGCTTTGCTGTCGAGCTCGGGTGCTCAAAAAGCTCATTCCCGTGGCTAGGGGCTACAGTCTGAAAATTTATGAGTGCGCCGGCTGCAGCAGCATTTTGTTGCTCGTTACCAGATTGAAGATGCCCAACAAGACGCGGGCGAAACCTTCGCGCAGGAGAAAGTTCAAGGCCATCGACGCAGCGCTGAAGCAAGCGGCCGCTCTAAATGTCAAACACGCAGATCGATTGTTCGCCCGATCACCGCCCGTGGTGACCACCCGGTGACCGCGCCGAAGCCGGCCTAAGAGAACGGACTGGAGACAAAAGGAGGATGTTGATGAGGACGCCGCTGATTCTCGCCGCCGCTATGTTTGGCTTTTCGGCGTCTGCCTTCGCGCAAACGGCAGCCCCCAAGGCGAACGCAGTACCCAAGGCTATAGGCAAGCCGCACAAACAGCCGGCCGCCCCAACCGGGTGTGTGACCTCGTAGGTACAGTCAAGGAGACCAAGCTTTGGGCCGGCGATTGTGCGGCATCGTCAGAGCTCAGGGGCAGCACACCCGCCGCCGAACCCGCAGCGCCAGCGGCACCTGCCGAAGAGCCTGCTAAACAATAGTGGCTTTCAGTTGCGCCCGCCCTCCTGTTGCTGGAAACATCAGTCGCCTCGTCGATCGTGCCGAAGGCGATGAGGAACGGAGATCGCTGCACCGATCGTGCGGAACGGTAGCAGCGCAGGCCGAAGGACACCGCTTCAACGTGGTGCCTGCGGCCGTTTGACGTGAGGCTCCTGGAACAAGTGTCGGCGTAGCCCTCATCGCTACCACGTTAGCTTCCTCAGCCGATGATCAAGACTATCCAGGATACGGATGCGGCAAAGAGTGCTTGCGAGCTGATGCCGAGCGGCCAACTAAGCCTCCGCTTCGTGTGGGCCCATCTATGAAAGCGTTGTAAGGTCGTCAGGGGCTGCTTCGGAAGCACCCTGTGCACGACCCGTAAGGGGTCGGGCGTCATCCCTGCAAGGGCGCCGAGCACAATCACTCCAATCGTTGCGGGTGTCGCGAAAAGCCAAATTGCTATCAACAGACCCGCGCAAGCATCGAAGCCGATAAGGGCCAAATCGAGAAAAAACCTCGGATCCACTCGCAGCGGGGAATTGTTGGCGCCGGGCTTTAACCTGATCGCTCGAAGTGGATAATCCCAATGCGGGATCGCATCGATCGCAAAGTGGCTTGCGAAGGCCGCAACCGCAACGAGGACTGGGTGCGACGGGAACAGACTAGCGACGGCGCCTCCGACAACTGCGTGAGTGCTTAAGATCATATCGCCTCAGGCCAGCAACTGACGCGACTTGTCAACCGATCCGCAGATTTTCCGCGGACATGTAGCTAATCCGCCTTAGCGCCCAATGAAAGTCGTTAGCCCGCTGCTTCGACAAGGCCCGCAAAGCCACGCTCGCCCGGAGCAAAAGACCTGCGTTTGAACTTGTTGACGGCGCGGATTGCGAAACCGAGCCCGATCGGAGTGGTATGGCGCAAGAAGGCGATCTTCTTCACATAGCGCTCTACATGCCATTTGGCGTGCGCACCGTTGCGGAACAAGATCACGTCGCCGACGCCGTAGCGTTTCGGGGGCATGCCCTCGCTCTCGAGCACGATCGATCCTTCAAGGATCATGATGGTCTCATCCAAATCATAGTACCAGTTGAACTTGCCCTCGGTGCAGGACCAGATGAAGGTCGAGGCAGTGCCGCACGCACTGGTGGACAGCAGGTACGAGCGGGCTTCCGGATTACCTTCGATAATCCAGGACGGCTCGATCGGCGATGGCTTGAGATCCACGTTGCAATGGCCGGTTTCAATAGGCGCAAGCGGCATCGGTCACCTCTAAAGGATTGAATAAGGTTGCACGCTTTAAATGCATCCCGGTGAGGCAAAACTGAAGATTGTTCGCATCATCGTACGTTCCGCGAGCAAGTATGAAGATGCCACTTTGCCGCATATCCGACTGGTGTACCCCCAATTTCCAAGCCAGCCCCCTCTGCACAAGCGGGCTGAAGCAGTGTAACCGTCCTAGCCTTCGATTTCCGCGGCGGGAGTTTTTTGGTATGCCTCGCCAGCCATCCATCGTGCCGCAAGATGCAGACCAGGACACCTACATCGTGCTGGACACCTCCGGCATTTGGGTAGGGCGCGCCTGGTGCGACGATGAGGATGACCACGAAACGCTGATCCGCGACCTCTTGGACGGCCAGTATAGCTACCCCGTGCGCATCGTCTGTTTCAACACCACCGAGGGATGGTCGCGCGTTGTAACAACAGACATCGCTGGTGAGCTGCGGCGGCGCTGGGCCGAAGGGGAAACTATGCCAGCCTCTTTGCAACATTTGTTAGAAATGGCCATCCCCGCACAGAAGCGCCGCTAATCTGGCAAATTTTTGAATCCGCTTCGACGATGCCCGCAAGCGTGAACCGGTGGGCCTCGATCACGCTAAAGGTACGGAGGCGCCCGGTGATGGAACGGGAGCTGTGAGTAAGTTCACAAAGCGCACATGTAGCGTGATGTAAGTCCTCGATCCGTCGAGGAGTACCCTGACCTGACTTCTCGTCGATCCAGGCCCCAGGACGATGCCGCGCTTTCCTCGAAGCTTGGGGCCGGCAGCGTCGGCAATGACAATCCGATGTCCCCCCGCCAGTTCATGCTTGACGACAAACAGGTCTGGCAGGTTTGGCAAATCGCGGCTTGTCCGGGTCATGATGGCAAGGGCTTACGGCAAAGCCGGAAATGACGATAGAGCTGCCCGGCAACACTCGCGGCAAATGATGCAATGCTCCCCTGGATCGACCCGAAACCGGAGGGCCGTCATCCCCCCTGTGGCATGGGCATTGCAGATCTGGCATCGACTGGGATTGCAAGGCCCAGTTTGAGACAGGGCGCCGCCGGGACCGGCTGATCAAGGAGCCTTCCGAATTTCTGCGCGTCGATCGGCCCAAGAAAGCTTGATTGCCGTCGGGCGGCCCATCGGGATCCGCGCTAAAAATCAATCCCCCGAGGGATTGTTGCGCCCGTTCGCTCGTTGCGGTTGAATTGGTGCGGGAGAAATGCCCATGCCGCTGGCTGCCGACGGGAAAGGCAAGGCTGTAGCTCACAGCGAGCTGCGGGCAATCGGGTTTTGGATGACGGTCGAGGGAGCCACCCCTGTTATACCCATCCGCGTCTTCGTCAGTTATGAGGCTCTCGCACAACTTGATCCGTTCGACATTCGAGACCTCGCTGCTGCCTTCGAGCATTTCGACAGGTTTCGAGCCCGCATCGAAGCTGCTGCCAGCGAGAAATTTGATCGCAGCGGTCCTGATGGAGAGAAGTACGAGGATATACCTACGATCCGGTTGACCACTAATGATCCGATCTAGCGCCTCGAGATCTGGCTGAAGGCGACCACGGTGGCGAAGCTGCGCGCCGCGCGTCAGCGCAAGCGTGAGGCGGTCGGAAAGGTCGAGGGTCGGAAGAGCTGGGCGGAGCTCAATCCGTAAGCGCTTAGCCGGAACCCTTGCTTCGGGATCGGAATAGCTGTGCGAAGAAGCCTCCGGGTTGGACGGAGGTTTGAGATGGGATTGGACAGCAAAAAGGACGTCCATTTAGACGGCCCAGGGTCGGTGAGCCGGTTGGAAGTTCTGGAAGGACCGTCGGGGCGGCGCGTGCGCTCGGAAGCTGAGAGAGCTCGGATCGTCGCGGAGAGTCTGTTGCCCGGTGCCCAGGTGGCCGAGGTGGCGCGCAAGCACGGAGCGACGCGCTGGCAGATCTACGATTGGCGACGGCGCTTTCGACAGCGAGGCCTGCTGCCGGCGTGCGAAGCGTCCCAGCCGACATTCGCGCCGCTGGTGGTGGGAGGTGCGTTGGAAGAGCGTCAGGCTCCGGCCATCAAGCTTGAGATCGCGATTGGTGATATCGTGCTGCGGACGGATACGGCCATTGATGCCGAGCAGCTGTCCCGGGTGATCCGCGTGCTGCGAGCATCACGATGATTGCGGCCGGTGCTGATCTGAAGATTTACGTTGCAACGCGGCCGATCGACTTCCGCTGTGGCCACGATGGGCTTGCGGCGAAGGTGCAGGAGATGCTTCGTCTTGACCCGTTCAGCGGCGCAGCCTTCGTGTTCCGATCGAAACGAGCGGACCGAATCAAGATTTTGGTGTGGGACCGAACGGGCCTGGTGTTGGTTCACAAGCGCCTCGAAGGTTGCAAGTTCGTTTGGCCAACGATCGCGGACGGCGTGATGCGGATGTCGCCGGCGATGTTCGCGGCCTTGTTCGAGGGGCTGGATTGGAGGTTGGTCCGCCCGGAAGAAGCGCGGCGGCCGCAGGTCGCTGGATAACTGCGGCAGAATGACTCGGCAGCTATTTTGAGCGTGGCACGTGTGGCGCCGATGTGCTCGAAATAGCACATGAGCATCGCGGCGCTGCGCGACGAAAACGAACGCCTCAAGGCGCTTTTGGCGCAAACGCAGGCGGCCTTGAGCGAGCATCAGGGGGCGCTGGCGGCGTCGGAGGAAGCGCGGCGTCGGCTAGAGATCATTCTCGGCGAATTGCGCCGCGAGAAGTTCGGCTCGAAGTCCGAGAAGCTGCGGCCAGATCAGTATCACTTACCGCTGGAAGACGTGGAGATCGCGCAAGGCATCCTGGACGCGGCGCAGGAGAGAGCCGAGGCTGTGATCAACGGCCGATCGCGGAACGTGCCGGATCAAGGTCCTCATCGCAATCGCGGCTGCTTGCCTGCCCATTTGCCGCGGGTGGAACGGATCATCGAGCCTGCAAGCACGCTCTGTCCGTGCGGTTGCGGCGCCATGGCGAAGATCGGCGAGGACGTCAGCAAACGCCTGGACGTGATACCGGCGCAATGGAGGGTGTTGGTCACGCGCCGCCCGAAATATATCTGTCGCCGCTGCTCGGGCCCCGTCGTGCAGGCGCACGCACCGGAGCACGTCGTGCCCGGCGGGCTGCCGACCGAAGCGGCCATCGCGCACGTGATCGTCTCCAAATTTGGCGACCACACGCCATTTTACCGTCAGGCCGAGATCTATGCGCGCCAGGGGATCCGGCTTGATCGGGCGACACTGGGCAACTGGTCTGGCCGCGCCTGCTTCCATCTTCAGCCCATCGCGGACCACATGCGCCACCACCTGGCTATGGCGGATCGGCTGTTCATGGATGAGACCAGGGCGCCGGTACTCGATCCGGGGCGCGGCCAAACGAAGAAAGGCTACTTCTGGGCGATCGCCTCAGACGACCGCGGCCACAGCGGGCCAAGTCCGCCGATCGTGCTGTTCCGATATGCCCCTGGTCGCAGCGGTGCCTTTGCTGAGCAGTTCCTCGACGGTTTTGGCGGACGCTACCTGCAATGCGATGCCTATGACGGTTATGACCGGCTGACCGAGGTCGTTCGACCGCAAGGGCCGTGGACGCTCGTGCATTGCTGGAGCCATTTGCGCCGGCGCTTCGTCAAATTGGTGCGCAACAGCAAGTCTCCGATCGCCGAGGCCGCCGTTCGACACATCGCGCAGCTTTACGCCATCGAAGCCATGGTGCGCGGCTCGTCGCCGGACGTCCGGTTGGCCACGCGCAAGGAGCACTCGCTGCCCCTCATCGCGGCTTTAAAACCGTGGTTTGAGAAGCAGCTTTCTATGATCTCCAGCGGCTCAACGCTCGCCGAGGACATCCGCTATGCGCTCAATCACTGGCAGGGGCTGACCCGCTTCCTCGAAGACGGGCGTCTCGAACTCGACACCAACCCGGTCGAGAACGCCATCCGGCCGGTCTGCCTAACCAGAAAAAATGCGCTCTTCGCGGGCCATGAAATCGGGGCCGAAAACTGGGCCATGCTGGCGTCGATCGTCGCCACCTGCAAGCTCAACAGCGTCAACCCGGTTGCCTACATCGCTGAAACACTCGAGGCGATCATCGACGGCAATCCCCACAGCAGGATCGATGACCTCATGCCGTGGCGATTCCGCAAAACGTCAAGCCAGCTTCAATAGGGTCATGGCTAAGCGCTTACCTCAATCCGGAGCTGGTTGCCACAGCAAAGCGTCTACGCCGGCGATCACCAAAGGGGCACCGGCGCTCATTACGTGAGGTCGCCGACGAGCTCGCAAAACTGGGCTTTCCAACGAACGCGGAGTGAGATTTTCAGCATCGTCGATTGCTTCTATCGTTTCTGGCTAGGGCGTGTCATTACGCGCCTGGCTGTGACTGATGTCCGCTCAACCCTCAACAGCAGCGGATGAGCGGACATCGCTCGAAGTCGCAGAAGGCACAACTGCGGACGTTTCTTACAAACTTCGTGACATGAGCCCATCATCGCGACAGCGCGTCGAGTAAGATTTTTGCCTCCTTCAAGTCGGGCGTGCCGAAACCCTCGGTGAACCAGCCGTATATCGGGGCGAGGAGATCGCGGGCTTCTGCGTTCCTGCCTCGGTCGCTCCAGAGCCGCGCGAGGCTTGTGGCAGCACGCAGCTCCAGCGTCTTTGCACTCTGTCCGCGGCTGACTTCGATTGCGCATCGAAAACACGCTTCGCTCTCGTCGTGTTGCCCGCGCGCCGCAAGCAGCCGACCCCTAAGGCTGTGCATTTCGGCCTGCCACCAAACTTCACCGCTCACCGCTGTCAGGGCGAGCGCATCCTTCAACAATTCGAGCCCTTCGTCCGGCCTGCCGAGATCTGCTTTAGCGCTTGCCAAAACGGCCAACATGTAGGGTCTGGTGACTTGGCGGACAGCCGAAAAGAGCGCGAGCCCCTGTTCCATCGAAGCGATTCCGTGCTCGAGTTCGGCGCTATCCGCCGTCGCCCACCCCAAGAAGAAAGTCCCAGCGCCGCGCATCATGGGAAAGTCGTGCTCTTGCGACAGTTCGATCAGCTCAGATGCAAGATCGCGGCAGGATTGTCTCTGGCGGCCGACCTGAAGGACGATCGCACAGAACCACATTGCCAGGGCGAGGCTGTACGGATGGGACAAGCTCCGAGCCAACGTGACGGCCTCTCCACCGAGTTTCATTGCCTTTTGAGGGAAGCCTAAAAGAGCCAGGTTGATCGCGCCGGCCGCGTGAGCGCACACGCCAGGATCATGACCACTGAACGCGAACGCGAGAGCATGATGCCGGGTGCAGTCGTATTGTGAAATGCCTTTTTGAGAGTGATCGCCTGCAGCGGCCAAGTTGCCGCACCAAAGCGACGTCGCCCACTTCGCGTGATGGCCCTCTAGGACGAGATCATCAGCGCCCAAGCGCTGCGCGAGCCCGAGAAGCTCGTCGGCATGAGCGGTCGCCGCACGCAAGCGTCCGGAGCTCATCGAATGATAGTAGAGGCCCCACAGTGCCTTGAACCGCGCTGAGTTTTCTTCACCCGCCTCGAGAGCCACGGCGCGGCTATAGATCGCTTCGACGTCCGGTGACCCTGGGCCCTTCATCATCATAAGGGCCGGCCCGAGCTTGACGCACAACTCCAGCTCTTTCGCTACACGATCGGGTTTTTCACCAAGCTTGCGCAAGATGTCCAGCGCAACGGAAAAGTGATGAATGGCCTCGGCGTGGCCCGAGCGTACCATCGCCAAATCCCCCGCTCGTTGCCAATACTCGACCGCGGCATCACTGCGCCCGGCCTCTGTGAAGTGATGCGCCAATACTTCCGGCTCGACCGCGGCGGTGGCGGCAAAATCATCGCGTAACACTTCGCCGACGCGGCGGTGCAAAACCTGGCGTCGGCTCTTAAGCAAATTCTCATAAGCTGCATCCTGGATCAGCACGTGCTTGAAGCGATAATCGGCATCGGGCGGCAGGCCCTGCACCAGCAGAATGTCCGCCTCGGCCAGCCGTTCCAGCGCAATCTGTAGCGGCCTGTCCTCCATAGCGGTTACGGCGCGAAGGAGTGTGTAGGAAAAGTCCCGCCCGATAACGGCGCCGATCTGGGCCACCTCGCGCGCCGGGCCAAGCCGGTCGAGCCGCGCCGTCAACGATTGCTGCAGGGTGGGCGGAATCGCCTGGATGCCCCGCCCGCCGCTCTCCAGCAAGAGCCGTGTCATCTCCTCGACAAACAGCGGCACGCCGCCGGTGCGCTCGGTCACGCCGTCAACCACTTCCCTTGACAGCGCACAGCGAGAGGCAAGCTCGCCGACCATCTGGCGCACCTGCAAGCGATCGAGCGGAGCCAGTGAGATTGTGCTGTGATGCGAGCGCATGCCCCATGGCGGACGGAACTCCGGCCGGGCGGTGATAAGAACGAACAAGGGCGCCAGCGCACCGCGTTCGGCGATGCCGCGCAATAGCTCGAGCGTGGTCGGATCAGCCCAGTGCACATCTTCAAGTGCCAGCACCACCGGCTGAGTTCGCGCGCCGGCCATGACCCAATTCGTGAGCGCTGTCAGCTGTCGGCGCCGCAATTCTTCCGGCTCTAAAGTCGGCGCACGGTCCTGCGGCAAGGGGATGTCCAATAATGGCGCGAGCAACCTGACATTCTCCGCCGGGTCGAGTTTGACCAGCGCCAACGTATTCTCCAGGTCCGCGAGACGCCGCTCGGCGGGTATGTCGGCGCCGCCAAAGCGCTGCCGGCCCCAATCGGCGATCGGATGCAGCGGCGTGTTCTGCAGAAGCTGCGAGCAACTCCATTCGACCCAAGTGTGTGGCACCTCGCGCAGCCGCGGATGGAATTCCTCGATCAGGCGGGATTTTCCCAATCCTGGCTCGCCCACGATCATCACCAACTGACCGTCGCCCCGCCGCGCCCGCTCCCAGCGCCGCATCAACATCGCGATCTCTTCTTCGCGCCCCACCAGCGGCGCGAGATGGCGCTGCCCGGCGCGGCGCCCGCCGCCGCTTGCCCGCACCAGTCGGTACAATGTCACCGCCTCCGGCACGCCCTTAAGTTCATGGCTGCCGCGGCCCTCAACGACGAACAACCCCGCGACCTGGTGCTGCACCCGCGCCGTCACCACGATCGTACCCGGCTCCGCCAGCGCCTGCACCCGCGCTGCAACGTTCGGCGCGTCACCGTAAATCTCGCCCGCCGCGTCGATCACGACCGCTCCGGTTTCAATGCCGATGCGCGCGTTGAGCGCTGGCTTGCCAGCCTCAGTATTCTTGCGGTTCACCTCGGCGAGTGCGCGTTGGACCAAGAGCGCCGCCCGCGCCGCGCGTTCGGCGTCATTCTCTTGCGCCACCGGATAGCCGAACAGCACCATGACCCCGTCGCCCAATTTCTTGCTGACATGGCCGCCCATCTCGGTCACCGCAGCGCACGCGGCATCGAGATAACCTCCGACGAGATCGCGCCACTCCTCAGCGTCGAGCTGCGCGGAAATGCTGGTCGAGCCGACGAGATCACAGAACATCACAGTGACATAGCGGCGCTCGCCGCTGGCCTCGGCGGAGATCGGCGGTGGCGTCGCGGTCGGGATTGGCTCTGAGGCGATGGGTGTACGACGCTGCGCTGCAGGTGCCCCGGCGGGCGCGGCTGGTGCGTTCTTCTCGATACCGTCGATGTCGGCGATCGCGCGCAACATTTTTCGGCGATCACCGATGACGACCCCGAGATCTTTCAGGTCCTGATCGGTCAGCTCACGAAGGACCGAGAAATCAATGCGATTCTCAGCAAAACGCTGGGCGTACTCGGACATGCCGAGCTTTTCGAGCCAGTCGGCAACCTGCTGCATCGCGGCCCCCTAGGGATTTCACGCTATCCAGTCCGGACCGAGAGGACAGAAAGTCTACCACGCGAGCCAATTTATTGCACGCCCGCACGGCGGGTTGCATGTCCGGTCAGGGTCTCAATCGCGTCGGTTTGACCCACTGCCGGTCACTTCGGTCTACCCCTAACTCCGGACGCACCACTGCATCGCACCAAGTGAGGCGATGGGCACATGAGCCGACATCGCTCCAATCAAGCGGCGATACTTGTCAGGCTCCTTAGCGGCCGTAGGGGAAGCAGCGGTTGCGATCGAGTGTGAGACCGAAATGCGCTCCCAGTGCAGCGATGGCCGCGTCCTGTTGAGGATAAGGATCGGCATTGGATGCGGCAACGATGATGATCCGGAACCCGCCGCGATCCTTGCCACCGGGTGGTAGCATCGCTGTAGTCAGTGCATTGCCCTCCTTGTCGCGCAGCGTGAGGAAAAGCGGCATCTCTCGCTGTACATGGGCCTCGAGGCCGATGTCGCGCTCGATCGCGTTGGGCCGCTCGGGACGCCAGGACTGGACTGCCTTCTCCCGCTCGCGGCGGAAATATTTCTCAACTGTGTGGCCCATCAGGCGCGACTCATGCATCGCTTCACCTTCCGTCTCGATACGGAACCAGGTCTTGCCCTTCGGCGCGTCGCAAACATACTGCATTTCGCCCGTCCTGCGATCGCCGCAATTCTAGGGCGGCGGGCCTGCAAAGCCAATATGAGACTCGCTCCCGTGTATAGCGCTGCACGATCAGAGGGGCTAAGAGTTCTTGATTGGACGTTGAAGTTCTAGTGAGCCCAAACAATACTAGGGCGACCGGAATAAATCCTCTTCAAGGAGCGTCCCGATGCCTGACGTAAGGGAAAAGCAACGCGAAGCCCGCCGGAAGATCATTCGCCAATGGGCGAAGCTTCCGAAGGATAAACGGCAGTCTATGGAGGGGATTTCTGAATTCGCCAGGACCGCCGCTCAGCAGAACGAGAACGCATTCGTCCGCAGTCGTCGCGATCCGTATCAGAAGATCATGGGATGGCTATTGCCGCGTGCTCATCTCTGAACGACTGAGTCCTCTGCACATCCTTCGAAGGCGACACCGGGTTCTTCAGTTTGACCCCATGTGGCGAACGGCCCGCGCGATTTAGGGAGCAAACCACGCACCTTGTCGCAAACCACATTGAGCGGGATTTTGTGAATCCGATCAGGCGACGCCCGATTTCCGTTTAGGGTCAGGAGCGCCGGTTTGGAAGCCGCCGGATTTGCTTCCAGTCTCGACCAACAAGCTGACCATTTCAGAGCCAAGCCGTACTTCGCGTCAGGGCCAGACCAGAAGTCGTCACGCTACTTCATTGAAAGCAAGCTTCAATGCGGCCCTGGCGACTAAGCGCGCCGGCCTTGGGGTCCCTCTATACGCTGGACTAGGCCGACTTCCGCCCCGTTAAGGTCAGCAAGGCGTGATGCGCTACCGGCGAAGCTCTCCCAGAGTCGTCTTGCCGGATCGCGCTGCTTCGATCAAGTGCTCGGCGATGTATTTGCGGGTTTCGTGATCACCGCCGGTCGGCAACTCACGGCAGGTTTCTTCCAGTACCGTCTTCAGATTTGCTTGGGTGCGTTCGTTGAAGTCGCTCATTGCCAGCCTCCATCCTCGAAGCAACTGAAGGCTATGCTCAATTTTCCCCGTCCGCCCTGCCGTGGCGATGGATGATCGTATTTGTACGGAACGAAGTATTAATCTTGTAACAAGTCGTTTCGCACATGCAAAAACCGACGGCGCAATCATCCGTCGGGCGAAAGCACGTACGATTTGTCGACAACGAGATTGCATTGATCGTCCTCGTCGAACGAGTCTATTCCGGACAACCACGGAAACGGATTTTGGCTTAACATGCACAAGGCTTGAGCAGGCGCCCGCCTGCAAAGAACCCGAAACTTTCTCAGTGCAACTGTATTTGAATCGACGGAGCTCGCAACCTGGTGAGCCGAACCATGACCTTGAGTGATGTGTTTCTTGCCTCCACGATCACGGGCGTCACTCTCCTGATTGATCGGGATTTTCATTGCATGCGGGGTGATCTGAGTCAGCCATTCCGCCACCACCATGCAGAGCGCTGATCTTTGCGATCAGCATCCTTTTCGAAATTCTCTTCAAAGGTTGGAATAATCGAGGGCGAATCGCCTTCCAACGCGCGAAGCTGTGCCATCCGCCTTCTGATGCTGGTCGGTAACTCGGTTTCCTCTTTCAGCAATCCTCGCAGGCGCTCGCCGATCTCTTGGGCGATTGCACGACTATGAGCGTGATCAATGTCAATGCGGTTGCGCATGGGCCCATCCGGTGAGGCTTGGCCAAAACGAACATTGCTGGATTCCGAGCCCTGCCCACGAACTAGCATTCCGTCTTTTCGACGGAGAGGCGGAGACCGTTGCCTTTGGCTATCTGCGCGGGCGCTTGTTAAACAGCGGGTCCTTGCGTCAACGACCTTTGGCTATCCCGCAGCGTGCGCTGTTTGTTGGAACAGCGGGCGACGGTCTCATATGTTAATGCCGCAATGGGGGTGATCGTTCCCGGTGAGGCCGGACACAAACAGCCGATGGCACTGCTCAGGCGGCGTGGGCCGGGCGGCTTTGCGGATAGGCTTTCACTTCGATCTCGACGATGTCCTTCGATCGCTTTCGAAGGTGGTAAAATGCAAGCTCATGTTCGAGCATTGGGCAGTGGAAGGTAACGAAAGCTGTGTCCGGCAATCGGCAGAGTTCATCGATGAGCTCGCCTACGGTAATGATGGCGGGACCGGCACTTGCCTTGCGAATAGCCGTACTCATGGCGTTACTCCTTGCGCTAACCAGATCAGCTTGGTGCAATCCGTGCACTCCAAGATGCGGACACTTCTGCCGGATACGGAATGAAAGAGAGTCTGGAGGAGCCGCAGCGGACCGTCGCAATGTGGACATCGCCGACCGTGCGCTGGATTGACTTCCGGGTAGGAAAATCGGCGACCACGGCCCGCTCCTTGCGCGCCTTCCGACCCACCTAAGTCATTGAGGTTCAGTTTGGTTCCGCTCGTGCGGTGTTGGCAGACCGAAAGCCATGCTGATCATCGGAACAGCTTCGTTACCGCGCCGATGATGACTTACATCTTATTTGTTCGGCGGCTTCAGCGCGGCTCCGGCCGGCGAATCGTCGGCGATTTCGCCGGAACGCTGTCGTCGCAAATGGAGCAGCGATACTTACCCGGCTCCGCCGAGGCGCAACCTTGATCGGCTTGCCGCAGACGGGGCGCACAGTTTGCGTCCAATAAACCCGCTGGTATTGTTTGCGATCTTGAGCAGAGCTGCGAGCCTTGTCATGAACCATTGTATTCTGGTTTTTGGGAAGTCAGCAAAGGGTCAAAAAGCGAAGAACTCAGGGTGAGCAATTCCGCTCCGCCCACTAAGCCGACCTCAATGAGGGAAGTCGTCCCTTCGCTGATGGGCACACGAGGTGACATTCAAAGTAGAAAGGCGCCCACTCAAGGATTCCGCTCGGCGCGAAGCGGTTTCCAACGCCTCAAGCCGCCAGGTGCCAAGCGCCTCTCGGGTAATCGGTGCCCAGCCTGAAGCCGGGACCACTCGCAGGTGATCAATCTAAGTCGAATATCAAAGCAGTCCCAGCTTCCTCCGCACGATGGCCTCTTCAGCTTGCTCGATGAGGAGCCTCAACTGCTTTGAAGGAGGCAGCTTCTCAAGATCCTCCAAATGGCATTCCCACTCTGCCAAGGAGCTCCAGGGTGACGGCGTATCGATCAAGCCCGCGAACGTAGCGTCGTCCTTGAACCGGCTCCAATCCCGCCGCTTCATACTAGCATCTATCGCAAGATAAGCTCTCACGGCGAGTCTGCGGAAGACCCGCGCCGTCGCCTCTATCCTGTCCCTTTTCTTCAGATCCGCCTGATCCAGCGCCTGGGCACTCAACCGGTCTGCCATTCTGAAATGCTGTTCGGGCCTGAATCTCATATGCTTTTCTGACCTTGGAAAGACTGACACTCACTCTTCTTGAGGAGGATCGTCGCCGAAATCCTACGGGCTGCACTCTGCAAGAGCGGCGTCCAGTGACGACATCGCAGCAATCGTCTTTTCGTCCGTTTCATCGCTGAGATTTCGAGCGGGCTGCACGAGCCATCCACCGTAGGGTTTGGCAACGATTTGCTCCGTCGAAAACGTCTCTTTTCGGAACGCTGGAAACCAAGAGCAAAATCACAAGACGGAACGATCGTGGCGGCCATGATCCAGAAAGAGCGATGATCCCTGATTTTTTGCTCAAGCTCCTCATTCCGCTGAGACAGATTGGCATTCGCCTGTTGACAGTATGACAACTCGTCGAGCTCAGTGCTCATTAGGGCGACTCCATCACAGCGATCGCGACGAGGACCCCGATTCTGCCAACAAGCCGCGCAAGCAGCCGCCGCCCCCAAAGTGCTGTAAGCTCGTAGGAACAGTCAAAGGGACCAAGCTTTGGGCCGGCGATTGTGCAGCCCCGTCAGAGCTCAGGGGCAGCACACCCGCCGCCGAGCCCACAGCGCCAGCAACAGCTCCCGAAGCGCCAAAACAGTAGGCGCCGAGCGATCCCTCCTGTTCACGCTGGCGGGAAGCTGTCTACATGCGAAACACCGACGTTTTCGCATATTGAGACGAACGCCCTCTTCGCCTCAGCGTCGTCAAAGCAGAATCGTGTCCCTTGGACGTCGCGCTCAATCCACCAGTCGATCTTGTTTGCCCGTGAGATGCGGGATGCCTCTCCACGCAACTGATCCAATTGCCTTCCATAGGCCCGAACGATGACATAATTTGTCATTCTCTAATCCAAAATTGCGCTGCTTTAACTAGCCTTGAAGGCAAGGGTGCTTCCGACTACTCACCGCGCACGCGCGGTGAGCTATCCCTTCGAAACGCCAGAAAGTCACAGAGTCAGTCGCTCCGCAGCGCTCGCACGTCAAGCGAGATACCTGATTCACAAAGGGGCGTTCGAAGGTGTTGGGCGGTCTGGTGATGCGCTGGCGTATGCGCAATTTTTTATTGATTTGTCCGTCTTGCAAAAATGCCGCTTCCGCGATCCGCGGGCGCTACATGCTCGGCGTGGATGTTAGCGGACCTTTGCACGCCTGAATGTTCGGTTGCGAACACAGGAACCGCGACCGCTTGTCCAGGCGTGGTCGCGCCCCTTCCGGAGCGTCAGGTTTGCTTGGTGCCGCACGGGCGAGCCATGAAGTTTGAGGGTTCGATCAAACGCATAGATCGCCATGAGGTGCAGGGCTGGCAATTGTTGCTCCGGCCGATCGAGCGTCCGACCTCCGAACCATATTTGTCCCGTCCTTCCCGCAGTTGAAGCGACCGGGATCAGGAAGCCATCCAAGATGCCAAAGTCCCTCGCACGCTGCACCAGCGCCGCGTCAACGGGAAGTCTTGATAATGGCCGCCTGCCGGTGATCATCACCGAGCTATAGGCGCAATCTGCGCCAGGCGAGCGAAGGTGCATTCTCGGCGGTTTCTGCAAGCGGCCGGGAACGCTCCGGCGCTCCAGCATCTTTGCTTCAGTGTGCGTCGCTTTCTTCGTCGGGACGGCCGTTGTTGCGTTTGGAACCACGCAAATGCCGAAGCTAGCGCTCAGCATTCCATGAGCACGCTCCTGATTGTGCTGTTGCGGTGCGAAGTCCCGCGTAATGGGGGACGCGCATGAAGATCTCTTCCGAGCAACGACCCACCGAATGCGGGTCCTCCGTTTTGACGGCACGTCTCGGTGCAGTGCGCCGCATCCGGCATTCAGACCACGCGACCGTTGACTTGGATCAATGGAGCATCCGGATGCCGTGCTCACGATCCGCCAAATACGTTCGCCCTAGGATCGGGAGAGACGCATGTCCAAGGACACGAAGCCCGCGCAGAAGCGCATCGATCAGTTCTTTTCCGGGCCCGGAGGGCGGGCGGACGACTGGCGTGATCTGGTGGAGGCTGCGAAGGCATGGGCCCGCGGCGGAGACCGCGAAAAATATGATGCAGCGCTGGCCGATCTGTCGGTGACTGAGGAATTTCACGGCTATCCCGGGCTTCAATTGATGGCAGCATTACGAGAGGCCGCTTCAACCGGCGATGCGGCAACATCACTGGCCCTTGCGACGCGGATCACGCAGGCGCTGACCACACGATCGTTCCGCCAACACGCCGGCGATTGGAATCTCAAGGACGAAGGCAATGGCGAAGCGCCCGACCTGCTGCCGCCGACGTTCGGTTCGCATGCGGCGCGCCGTCCCTATTTCGAGACTTTGATCGTCACGGGCCTTTCGTCCAGCCAGTGGCCGGCGCTCGCGGCCGAATGGCGCAAGTTGCGCCGTCCGGTCGATTCCTTCGTCTATGAGCCGGTCATCGTCGGCAGCCTCGAAGACGCGTTCTGCGCCACCATGCTCAATCCCGACATCGCGGCCGTCGTCATCAACGAGGGCTTTGGCCTGCGCTCACGCCACAGCGCGCCTATCCTCCGCTCCATCACGGCCGCGGCTGGCCTCAACGATGAATCCGACGCATCTGCGCTTCGGCTCGCCCATATCATCAAGCGGGTGCGGCCTGAGCTCGACATCTATCTGATGTCCAACCGTGATGTCGAGGAGATGGCCGGCAACCCCGAAGCCAATGTCGCGCGTCGTATCTTCTACTCGATCGAGGAACTCCTGGAGCTGCATCTGTCGATCCTCGAGGGCATCCAGGATCGATACGACACCCCGTTCTTCGACAATCTCAAGAAATACGCGCAGCGTCCGATCGGCACTTTCCACGCGCTGCCGATCGCCCGCGGCAAATCCGTCTTCAAGTCGGACTGGATCCGTGACATGGGCGAGTTCTACGGCCCGAACCTGTTCCTGGCCGAGAGCAGCGCGACCACCGGCGGCCTCGACAGCCTCCTGGAGCCGACCGGCAACATCAAGAAGGCGCAGGACAAGGCGGCGCGCGCTCTCGGCGCCGATCGCGTGTTCTTCGTGACCAACGGCACCTCGACCTCGAACAAGATGGCGGTGCAGGCGCTGCTGGCGCCCGGCGACATCGCGATCGTCGATCGCAACTGTCACAAGTCCCATCACTACGGAATGGTGCTGGCGGGTGCCCAGCCGCTCTATGTCGAAGCCTTCCCGATGACCGAATACTCGATGTATGGCGCGGTGCCGCTGAAGACGATCAAGCAGGCGCTGCTGGGTGCAAAGGCCGACGGCCGGCTCGACCGGGTCAAGCTGCTCGACCTCACCAACTGCACCTTCGACGGCCACATCTACAACACCCGCCGGGTGATGGAGGAATGCCTCGCCATCAAGCCAGACCTGATCTTCCTGTGGGACGAGGCCTGGTTCGGTTTTGCGCGCTTCTCGCCGTTCCTGCGTCGCCGTACCGCGATGGGCGCCGCCAACGAGATCGAGGCCTGGATGCGCGATCCGAAGTCGGTCGCGGCCTATGAGAAGCAGCAGGCCGAGCTCGGCAAGAATCCGACGGACGAGGTGCTGCTCAAGACCAGGCTCATTCCCGATCCGCGCCAGATCCGCCTGCGCGTCTACCAGACCAACTCGACCCACAAGTCGATGTCGGCGATCCGGCAGGGCTCGATGCTCTCGGTCAAGGACGTCGAATTCCACACAGTCGAGCAGCAGTTCAAGGAGGCCGTGTTTACCCATGCCTCGACCAGTCCGAACCAGCAGCTCATCGCGAGCCTCGACGTCTCGCGGCGGCAGATGGAGCTCGAGGGCTATGGCCTCGTCGCCAACGCCATGGAAATCGCGCTCGCGATCCGTCAGGCAGTCAACAATAATCCGCTGATCTCGAAATATTTCCGGATCCTCGGCGCGGACGTCATGGTGCCCGCGCAATATCGCCAGAGCGGCTTCACCGATTATCTCGCAGCCGGCGTGAACTGGGTGAACACCCTGAAGAGCCTGGACGACGACGAGTTCTGCCTCGATCCGACCCGCATGACGCTGGTCTGCGGCACCGCGGGTTACGACGGAACGCAGTTCAAGGGCATTTTGGCGAACGAGTACAACATCCAGGTCAACAAGACCTCCCGGAACTCCGTCCTGCTCCAGTCCAACATCAACAACACGCGCAGCGACGTCGCGCACCTCGTCCGGGTCTTGGCCGAGATCGCGGGCGAGGTCGATCGCGGCCTGGCGCAGGGCGGTGCCAACGCGAAGAAGACATTCGAGGCGCGGGTCACCAGCCTGATGAAGGATGTGCCCGACCTGCCGAACTTCTCGCATTTCCACCCGAGCTTCCGCGGCGATGCCGGCGCCAAAACCAACGAAGGCGATATCCGCAGCGGCTTCTATGCCGCTTACGACGCGGCGGGTTGCGAGCACATCCGTCTCAACGATCCCGAGATCGACCGGCGGCTGAAGGCCGGGCCCGAGCTCGTCTCGGCGAACTTCGTGATCCCGTATCCGCCGGGCTTCCCGATCATGGTGCCGGGACAGGTGATCACTCAGGAGACCATCGACTTCATGCGCAAGCTCGATGTGAAGGAAATCCACGGCTACGACGCCAAGGAAGGGCTGAAGCTCGTGCGCACGGAAGCCTTGGCGAAGATCGGCCGGCTCAAGCCCGGCGCTCAGCCGAAGCTGAAGGCCGCCTCTTAAGATAGACAGCGTAGGGACTGATTTCAGGCATCAATGGGCGCAACACCGGCCGTAGACTAAGGCCGATCCGCGTCATCAGCCGCGAAGTTGAGTTTCCCGAAAATGCTGACTTTTGGGAGTGAACCACCTGGCCAGGGCGCGCACCTCGTCTTCGCATATTTCCAGTGCGATCTTCTGGGCAAGCATCACGTCGCCGATTGGGAGATCACTAATCGTCGTGAAACAGAGCCCCTCGCGGAGGCGACCTCTTTCGTCGATCTCGCAAACATTGACCGATGTGCCAGTATAGATCCTATACTGATTTCCGGTGTTGCCTCCGACCACATCGAAGTAGCCCTTACTTGCGAACTGCTCTCGCTGCGCCTTCGACAGCCAATCTCGCAGCATCCGTAGCGACCGGCCCTCGGGCGTGGCCTCCACGCCGTGCCTTATGAAAAGGGCTCTCGTCGCTCTCATGCGGGAGCGGCTACCCAACGGTAATGATCGAAATCGAAACATGACAGGAGGGCGACTACCCGCCGATCAGTCTGGGAAAGAATAGTGTTTCTTCCGCCGTGGGGTCGAACGATCGGACTTTGGATACCTGATCTGGACTAGTCCGGACCGCCGCGGTGAAGCCAATCCTGGTCAGTTCGTAAAACCGCCGTTCAGCCTGGGCCAGTTCCGCTGCGTCGTCAGAGTTGAAGGAATAGCGGCTATCGCCGTTGCGGTCCATCACGAGCTGGATTGGCATGATCGCCCTCCTATGATTGCTGTTGGTCGAGGACCTCGATCCAGTGGACGGGAGCCGACCTCGTGGTCCATGCGATCTGAATCAGATTTCAGGCTCCTCGTTGCCTCTTGATCCAAAAGAAGCGCGCTGGCAACGCTCTATCGGGGCGTCGCCGTAGCCGCGTTACCTTTAGCCGCTTCGAATGCATCACGGTATCCTCTAGCAATCGTTCGAACGCCCCGTCCAATATCGTCGTAAACGTCGTCTGGCAGGTTTGCCAGGGAGACACGGAGCGACCACTCGGGGGCATCGAAGCCGCCACCGTTCAGCAGTACGATCCCGTGGGCTTCCGCCAAACGGAATGCGAGATCGAGCGGATGGACGTGCTTCTTGAGGTGGTCAACGGCTTCGTCTCCGATGTTCTTCCGCGCCCAGAACTCGAAATCGATTAGGCCGTAATAGGCGTCGTAATTTGGATTGGGCGACAGCTTGTCGGCAAGTCCCAGGCCATCAAGCAGCAACCACAGGCGCTTGTTGACGATTTCCATGCAGGCGGTCTGATAGGCCTTCTTCGCGTCCATCATCTCCGCGAGCGAAAAAAGGCTCATCATCACCTGCTGTGGAAGCGACAGGCCCGCAGTGTGGTTGAGCGCGACGTCGCGACTGTCGGCAACGATGCGATCGATGAGTTTGAGCTTGCGCGGCTCCAGCGTCAGCGGCCCGTAACGCTTGTCGAGCGCCTTCACAGCGGCGTCGGGAAGCTTCGCGATCATCTTGTCGAAGATGTTGTCTTCATGAATGGCGATGGCGCCGAGCCGCCATCCCGTGCAGCCGAAGTATTTCGAATAGGAATAGACGCCAATGGTGTTGTGCGGGAGTTCGCCCAGCAGCGAGCGGAAACCGTGGACGAAGGTACCGTAGACGTCGTCGGTGAGCAGCATGAGGTCGGGGCGCTTGGTCTTGACCAGGGTGCCCAGCTTGCCGATCGTCTCTGGGCTCACCCCCATCCCGGAGGGATTGGCCGGATTGACGATGAAGAAGGCTTTGATCTTCGGATCCTCCAGCTTTTTGATTTCCTCGTCGGTGAACTGGAATTTGTTTTCCTGCGGCGCCCTGATCTGGACGACCTTAAGGTCGTAATCCTCGAGATGTGTCATCTCGATGTAGGGCGTGAAGATCGGCGTTCCCAGCGCGATGGTGTCGCCAGGAAGCAACAGGCGGTTGGCCTTCAGCGACTTGAAGAGGTAGCACATCGCCGCCGTGCCGCCCTCGACCGCATAGATGTCGAACTTGCCGGCCGGCCGCGGCTCACCGCAAACGGCCCACATCAGATATTCGTGCACGATCTTTTCGTTGTGCACCAGCATGCGGTCCGGCACCGGATAATTGTCGCCGATGATGGAATCGACAAGCTCGTGGACGAAGGCATCCGGGTCGAAGCCGAATTTCTTGATCGCAAAGGGCAGCATCTCCGAAAGGAAGGTTGCGCCCGGCATGTCGGAATGCTTGGCGAGCCAAGCGTCAAACCGTGCGGCAATGCCCTTCGCTTGGGGCATGCCGCCGATCCCTGCCGGGTGCTCCATAACCCGCTTGCTTTCGGTGATCGCGAACTGTCCCAACAGGAAGAAACCTTCGCGCGGCGTGGTGGCCACCCAGTTCGGATTGCCGCGGCCGGCGTTCAGGAACGCGGATTGCGTCCGTTTCGACGTCGCCTTGGCGAGATTGATCAGCTCGTCCTTGATCTCGAACGGGCTCAGCGCCTCGAATTTCTTCAGGGTCAAGATATCGGCCATATGACACTCCCGAGCTATGCAACCTTTGGAATGAGGTGGATCAAGCTCTCACCGCTACGCTGCAATGCAGCGAGACGATTTCGTCGGCAGGGTCGCAGATGACGCGAGGCTCACGCAGTTGCGCTTGACATAGATCAAGATACGCCCATTCGAACCGTCGCCTCATGTTGATCGATACGGCTTCAGCTGTCGTCGCCGGTTCTTCGATCCGCGACGTCGCGCCGCGTGCGTGTGCCGATGCTTTCGGACGACATGGACAGGTGACATCATGATCGACTGGTTCTTTCAGACGCTCAAGACCTATCCGGAAATCGCGATCTTCCTATCCTTGGCGTTGGGCTACTATTTTGGCTCCTTCACCTACAAGGGCCTGGGACTGGGGGCTGTCACCGCGACGCTGATTGCCGCTGTTATTATCGGCCAGATCGGGATCACGATTACAGGCCCGCTCAAGCCGTTCTTCTTCCTGATGTTCCTGTTCGCCATCGGCTACGGCGTCGGGCCGCAATTCGTGCGCGGCATCGCGCAGGACGGTATTCCCCAAGCGATCTTCGCTGCCGTCGTGTGCGTGTTCTGCCTTCTTGCCCCATATGTCGGGGCGAAGATTGCCGGGTACGATGTTGGTTCGGCCGCCGGACTTTATGCCGGTTCGCAGACGATTTCGGCGTCAATGGGTCTGGCGACCGATGCCATCAACCGGCTCGGGCTCTCGCCGGAAGAAACCAAGAAGATCCTCGACGGCATGCCCGTCGCCTATGCGGTCACCTACATCTTCGGCACGGTCGGATCCGCGATCGTCCTTGCTCTGCTTGGCCCGGCCCTGCTCGGCATCGATCTGGAAGCGGCGTGCAAGAAATATGAGGAGGAGCACGGCGGTAAGAAGCAGTTGGGCGGTCCCGGCACCGCTTGGCACCAGTTCGAGGTCCGTGCATTCCGCGTTCGCGAGCGCGGCCCGGCGGTCGGGAGGACGGTGCAGGAGGCCGAGGCGCTGGTTCCCGATCAGCGGGTGTTCATTCTCCGGCTGCGACAGGACGGGCAGATCGTCGATGCCATCGCCGATGCCGTGATTCACGCGGGTGATGTCGTGGCCGTGGCGGGTCGGCGCGACGTGCTCGTCCAGCTGATCGGCGAACAAGCGGAGGAAGTCGACGATCGCGAGCTGCTCGCCATGCCGATCGAAGGTGTCGATGTCTACGTGACCAGCAAGGACGTCGACGGCAAGACCCTGGAGGAGCTGGCGAAGAGCCCGGCATCGCGCGGCGTATTCCTGCGCAAGATCACGAGGGGTGCGATCGCGGTCGAGATTCCCATTCTTCCCAACACCAAGCTGAACCGGGGCGACATCGCCACCATCGTCGGACGCACGCCCGATGTCGCAGCCGCAACAAAGATGCTTGGCCGGCCGGATCGGGCAACCGATATTGCCGACGTTGCCTTTATCGGTGCCGCCATTGCCATCGGCGCGCTGGTCGGCGCGATCGTTTACAAGATTGGCAGTGTGCCGCTCACGCTGTCCACCTCGGGCGGAGCGCTGATCTCCGGCCTTTTCTTCGGCTGGCTGCGTTCCGTGCGGCCGACCTTTGGCCGGATTCCCTCACCTACTGTCTGGTTCATGAACTCGGTCGGCCTGAACGTTTTCATTGCCGTAGTCGGTATCTCGTCGGGACCCGGATTCGTTGCCGGCCTGAAGGCGCTTGGCATCGGCCTGTTCCTGTGGGGCGTCGTGGTGACGACCGTGCCGCTGATCCTCGCAATGTATGTCGGCAAATATCTGTTCCGTTTCCATGACGCCATCGTGCTCGGATGCTGTTCCGGCGCACGGACCACCACTGCCTCGCTCGGTATGATCAACGATCGCGCCAGGAGCCAGATTCCGGGGCTTGGCTATACCGTCACCTACGCGGTTGGAAACACCCTGCTGACGATCTGGGGCATGGTGCTCGTCATGCTGATGACGTAGAAATCGGCGGCCCGAGATGCTGAGCTGGCTGGAGCAGTTTCTCGTTCGTTATCCGGAGCTCGCGCTATTCTTGGTGATCGCCGCGGGCTATTGGATCGGAAGTTTCAAGATCGGTGCCTTCAGTCTCGGCCCGGTCACGGGCGCGTTGTTTGCCGGTCTGGCGGTCGGCGACTTCGCGCATGTACCCGTTTCCAGCATGACCAAATCCTTCCTGTTTCTGCTGTTTCTGTTCGGAGTCGGCTATTCCGTCGGTCCGCAATTCGCGCAGGCGATGAAGCGCGACGGGGTGAAGCCGATGCTTCTCGCCGTCGTCGTGTGCCTCACCGGCCTCGCGGCCGCAATTGTCGTGGGGAGGATACTCGGGCTCGATCCCGGCTTTGCAGCGGGGCTGATGTCGGGGGCGCTCAGTCAAAGCGCGGCGATGGGAACGGCGACCGACGCGGTCAACGGCCTCTCGGCGCCCGAAGCGCAGCGTGCCCTGTATGTCTCGCACATCGCAGTTGCCGATGCGGTCTGCTACATCTTCGGCTATGCGGGCGTGATCACGTTCTGCACGGTGGTCGCGCCGGCACTCCTGAAGATCGACCTGCCGCAAGAGGCGCTCAAGCTCGAGCAGTCGCTGGGGATGACCCGCACCAAGCCGGGTCTGGCGTCCGCGTGGCGAAAATTCGAGCTGCGTGCCTATAGGCTGGACGAGCACTCTCCCCTCGTCGGATCGACAGCCGCGGCCGCCGAAGCCCGCCTGCCCGAGTACCGCCTGTTCATTCATCGGATCCGCCAAGGAGAACGCATCTTCCAGGCGGAGCCCGGCACCATCCTCGCGCCAGGTGACGTCATCACCATATCGGCTCCGCGCCAGATCATCGTAGAACTGATCGGCTCCCGCGCCGAGGAGGTCGAGGACAGGGAGCTGCTCGACATTCCCTTGATCTCCGCTGACGTGTTCCTGATCAACACCAAGCTCGCGGGCATGAACCTGCAGGAGGCCTCGCAGCAGGACTGGACACGCGGCCTCTATTTGCGCTCGTTGAGCCGGGGCGGCCAAGAGCTTCCGATTGCTCCCGGCGTGGTCCTGCAGCGTGGCGACCTGCTGCGCATCGTCGGCCCCGAACCGGTCGTGGAGAACGCGGCGAGAACTATCGGTGTCATCGTCGCCCCCAGCACCAGCATCGATTTCGTGGTGCTGGGGCTCGCCATCTTCTTGGGCGGCATCGTTGGCGTTCTCGTGAATTTTCCTGTCGGCAGCATCAAGATCGCGCTGAGCACGAGCGTCGGCACGCTGCTTGCCGGGCTTCTGGTGGGCTACCTCCGCACCCTCAATCCGCGCTTCGGCCGGATTCCGGACGGCGCCATCAGCCTGATGACGTCACTCGGACTGGCCGCGTTTGTCGGGCTCACTGGGATCCACGCCGGGCCGATCTTCCTCTCCGCCTTGCGGGAATCAGGCATCGGCCTGCTGCTCGGCGGCATGGTAGTGACCCTGCTGCCGCAAATCGTCGGATTCTGCTTCGGTCGCTTCGTTTTGCACATGAACCCAGTCCTTCTGCTTGGCGGTTTGACCGGGGCGCAAACCGTAACCGCGGCAATGGCCGCGCTCCAGGAGCGCTCGGGAAGCCCGGTGCCCGTGCTCGGCTATACGCCGGCCTATCCCATCGCGAACATCCTGCTCACAACCTGGGGCTCGGTCATGGTGCTTGTGTTTGCGGCCTGAA
Organism: Bradyrhizobium sp. CB82; assembly: GCF_029714405.1. NCBI lineage: Bacteria > Pseudomonadati > Pseudomonadota > Alphaproteobacteria > Hyphomicrobiales > Nitrobacteraceae > Bradyrhizobium > Bradyrhizobium sp. CB82. The sequence continues at coordinate 4,984,472 of NZ_CP121650.1, forward strand.
CCGGCACAGCACAATCTACACAATCTATACGTTCGCGATGTCTAGCGACCCAATCTGCTGAACGTGCCGGAGAATGCACCATGAATAATCGAAGCAACCTATATCTATTGGGGTGGCTCGCCTGGAATTTTATTGTCGCGGTCGCGGTGATCTTCCTGTTGTACTTCCATCCAAGCTGAGAGCCAGTTAGCGCGTGGGACTATGGCCGAACGGCAGAATTGCAATTATGGCGAGGCGAAATTCAACCAGACGCATGTGCCGTGGGCGACCAAGGCGGCAGAGTCCTTCGCCACTGCCGCCAGAGTGTGATTGGGCATAGATCAGTAACGGTAGCCGTAGGGATATTGGCCCGGGCAGATCCAATTTCCGTAAGTGTCGTAAGTGCAATTGTTATAACCGCCGTAGTAGCCATAGGCCCCGGCTGCGGCGGCTCCTATCGCTGCCGCACCTACTCCATAGGCCGCGCCGCGGTAGGCACCCCGATAGGCTGCATTGCGATAGACGCCTCGGGCAACTGCTGCGCGCGCCACTGGGCGGCCCGGTATCGGCCGATAGCCATAGCCGCGGCCAGCGACGCCGTAGCGGCCTGCCGCAACCCGGTATCCTCCACCCCGCACATGGGCGACGCGGGCGCCACCGCCGTGGAAGCCGCCGGCGCGCATACCACCTCCATGGAAGCCTCCGCCACCACGGAAGCCACCACCGCCGCCACGGCGGGCATATGCATCATCGGGGACGAGACTGACGGCTACAAGAACGAGCGCTGCAAGAGCAGCGATAACATATCGAAGCATGACGTTCCTCCCGTTGCTGGGGGTGCCGTGCCGTGCAGCCTCGCAGCGATGCCAAGCGCTTACAGGTCGGCACCCGAAAAGAGCCTTCGCTTCACGTCGAAATCAGTTTTGACCTGGATCAAAGTCGTTGGCTCGCCCGATCATTGATCGCGCATGTTCCCGACGGGAACCGCGCTTTGCATTTGCTCGTAGGCGTCGAGGAGGAAATGATCGAAACTCTCGATCCGGATGAGGCCGAGGCGCGGATATTCCATATCGGTGACGATGTAGAGTGCGACGGTCAGAGTTCCGGCAAAGAGCACCATGTGTATCCAGCTGTGCCCTGCGCTCGCGGCCATGCCGAACCCGGCAAGCAGTGAACAACCTAGACCAAGGCCAAACAGCATAAGGTAAATGATCTGTGGCGGGTGCTTTTCAGAGGCACCTGCACGCAGGCGAGCGACCTCAAAGAGGCTGTTCAGCGCTGGGAGCGACAGAGCGCATGCGGGACGGTAGTTTGGTTGCGGGCAAGCCGCCACCGCCGCTTCCCATAGCTCATTCTTGAGTTGATGTAATTTGCCCTCCTGCGGGTCCGAAAAATCCTCGGCTCGCTGGAGCAACAGGAAATCATGCGGCATCCGATATAGATCGACGCGAGCCCGAACGTACTCTTTGAGGCTGCTTTGCAGCTTCCGTGCGTCGTCTCCGCCGAACAGAGTGAGACGGTCATACGCCGTGGTGGCTGCTGTCGCTTCCTGAATAACCAGTTGTCGGCGGTCGTCGAACCGTTGAAGCGCACCCGAGATGGTGAAAGCCAGCAGCAGGCCCATCAAGCCGAATATCGCACCCTCGACGGTCGCCAACCCTCCGGTGCCCTCGGTGCCGCTCCGCTTGCGATACCGCAGGCCGAGGTGCTGACCCAAACGTAGCAAGATGAGTGAGCCGACAAAAAACAGGGCGGCGATGGCTACGGCAAACAACATGAAGATCATTGCCGATCTCCATTACAGGACGATCCGCCTTACGACGCTAAGTGTGGCCGTCAATCGTGCAAGTACTGGGGCGGACTTCCCATGTTGCTGCTCTAGAACGTTTTCCGGTTTCCCTCGAAGTGTCCTAGCAATGCGGGAACTCCTCGAACTGGACAAGGCGCGCGCTCGGCAAGGCCCCGGGCACCGCTGATTGGGCCCGCTTGCGTGGCCCCAAAGCCTTACCGCATTTGGAATTCTTTCATCGCAAGAGCCGCAATTTCCGCCGGGCCACGGACGTCAGATTGTGCAACCTTGATGATCTTCTTAGCGACCATTTCCGTAAGAGGGTCGTCACGATCATTGACGCAAAGAGTATGGAGCGCTTGCTCATAAGCTGCCGTGATACGGCTGACCATTTCCGGCTCAAGCGCGGCGTCTTGAATTAGTCGGTGAATAATACCCATCTCTCAACCGGGGGCACGCCCAACTGCCTCCAATTCTTTCAGGTGTGGTCCCGATGCGCTAAGTGGCTGACCTGTAGTTGGCGATAGCTATCCAGCACATCCAACGCCAAGCCCGTGTCGTGACCGGCCCGCGCTAGTTCGTCAATGATCTCGACCTGCCGGGCAATGTGGCGCTTACCGAGTGCTACGTGCTGCTCGGCTTCCGCTAAGTGCTGGCGCACCAGAAAGGTCCATGGTTCCATCTTCGCACGATATGGGAACCGATCCCAGTTAATTCGTACATCCACCAAGCGACTTCGGACTGGCCGCAGCCAAGGCGCTCTAATCGTCTGCGAGCGGGATGATCTCGTGATGCTGGCGGCCCAAGAATGTGTCGGGTGGCGGAGTATTCCTGAGCATATCTAGCGACTGTGCCGCTTCGAGCGCCTGCCGCTTCGCTTCCGCTAGTTCGGAAGCCAAGTTGCTCGGGCGGTATATGGCGTGGCGGTCGGACGGCATGCCCCGTTAGACCACTCACCGCCTTTTTGAGCAATATCCTACCGGGTCGGTCGCCCGGACGTCGCTGCTCTGAGCTTTCACCGGGTCCTACCGATCCGGCAATCCGGCGCGGGATCGCGGGACCGCGAACCTTGCGCATATCAGGCCCTTTCCGTTTTCGGCTTTGATTGAGCCCCGGAAGCGCGGAAAACGGCCATTAAACCAGGAATAATCGGCTCTCAAAATGGACGCTTTGATCGATAAAGCCGTCGTTGAGGTTTGGCCGATCGGGCGGCTGCGGCCCTATGAGCGGAATTCGCGGCGCCACTCGCCCGAGCAAATCGAGCAGATCGCGGCATCGATCCGCCAGTGGGGCTGGACGATGCCGATCCTCGCCGCCGATGACGGGATGGTTCTGGCCGGTCACGGGCGGCTAGCGGCGGGAAAATTGATCGGGATCGCCGAGGTCCCGGTCATCGTGGCGCGCGGGTGGAGCGAAACTCAGAAGCGCGCCTATGTCATCGCGGACAATCGGCTCACCGATGCGTCCGATTGGGATGACGAGATGCTGCGGCTCGAATTGAGCGACTTGCTGGAAGGCGGTTTCGAGATCGGGCTTACCGGCATCAGCGAGGACGAGTTATCGAAACTCTCGGTGGGCGTCGCCGAATTGGAGCAGATGCCAGAACTGCCCATTGGCGACCGCTCGCCTTATCGCGACATGACGTTTATTCTGTACGGCGACCAGTGGGAGACCGTCGACCAAGCGATCCGGCGGGCGACCACGCGATCCGACCAGCCCGAACCGATCGCCACAGGGCAACGCGCTGGCGGCGATCTGCGCCGACTATCTAGATGCCGTAATGGGCCCTGCTCCGAGCAAGGGGTCATGATGGTGGCTGTCCCCCGATAGATGATGAAACGGGGTCACGACCTGAGTCGGCCCCAAGCATCTGGAGACGGAGGACAGCCGTGGAGAACTATGCCGGAATCGACGTATCATTGGAACTGTCGAGCGTGTGCGTTGTGGATGCCCAGGGTAAGATCCTGAAGGAGGCGAAGGTCGCGAGCGAACCCGACGCCTTGGTTGAATTTTTTGAGACGCTTGGCTTTGCAGTGAAGCGGATCGGGCTGGAGGCTGGGCCACTGTCGCAATGGCTGCATGCGGCGCTGAAAAGAGCAGGCTTCGAAACGGTTCTGCTGGAAACGCGACATGTAAAGGCCGCATTATCTGCGATGACGGTCAAGACGGATCGCAAGGATGCGCGCGGGATTGCCCAGTTGATCCGGATGGGATGGTTCCGGCCGGTACACGCAAAGTCGGTCGATGCGCAAGAGATCCGGGCCCTTCTGATCGCACGCAAACAGCTTCTCGGGCGGCTGATTGACGTGGAATTGAGCATCCGCGGGATTTTGCGCGGCTTTGGGCTGAAGGTTGGCCCGGTGACGCGGAAGAATTTCGAAGCGCGGATCCGTGAGTTGGTTGCGGGTCAGGCGACATTGGAGCGCATTGCCGCAGCGATGCTTTCGGCGCGATCGGCCTTGAAGGCTGAGTACGGAAGGCTACACAAGGCTGTGCTGGCAACGGTGCGTGACGATGCGGTCTGTCGCCGGCTAATGACAGTGCCAGGCGTTGGTCCTCTGGTGGCTATTACCTACAAATCGGCGATTGACGACCCCAATCGCATCACGAAGTCAAAATCGGCAGGCGCGCTGTTCGGGCTCACGCCAAAGAAGTACCAATCGGGCGAAAAGGACGTCACGGGCGGGATCACGCTGGCCGGCGACGAGATAGTGCGTACGGTGTTGTATGAGGCCGCCAACGTTCTGCTGTCGCGCATCACCCGGTTCTCAAAACTTAAGCGCTGGGGGATGGACGTCGCCAAGCGGCGAGGCTCGAAGCGCGCCAAAGTCGCCTTGGCACGTAAGCTCGCAGTGATCCTGCATCGGATCTGGGTCGACGGCACAACTTACCGCTGGGCTGACGCGGGCCCGATCGCAGCATAGAGCACGAGGAGAAGAGCTGGAATGCAATCGGGCTGAACAGAAGCCCAGTGCCCGAAGTCCCGTCGCCGGGACGGTGGATGCGGTGAAGCCGTTACACGCCCAGTGGCCGTCGCCCGACGAACCCACGCGTATCTAGATAGGCTCACCGCTCCCTCTGACAGCATGATGTGGCGGCCAAGCGTTGACCACGGACAGAAGCGCTGATCCGCCGTCGCCAGCTCCTCTGCGTCGTTCGGGTCGAAACGGTGCCGGCTGTCGCCGGTACGGTCCATCACGATCTGGATTGCCATGGTAATCCTCCTCGGATTGCCGATACTCAAGGACCCGGGTCCGATAATCCGGCCGAAGCCGCGAAGTTTCAAGAGCAGAAGATTCCCGCGGTCACCAAGGACCGGGTTCAGAGAGATCGGCTGCGGAGCAATTCTCGGCTTGGCCAAATTCTGTTAGCTACCTTTAACGCGCTGTGCTCGTCCGACTCCAAGGCAATCTTTTGGGCAAGAATGACGTCCCCGGCCACCAGGCGGCCAAGAGGCATGAAACACAAACCCACCCTGGGACGGCCCGCATCATCGATCTCATAAACGTTCGGCGGAACTATCCCATAATAGATGCGGTATCTTTTTCCGCTGTCACAACCGACGACTTCGAAACAGCCTGAGCCATCGAATTGCTCTCGTTGGTCTGGCGATAGCCAGTCCCGCATGAGCCGCAAGCCGCGCGCTTCGCTCGTATTTTTCCAGTACAGCTTGCGCAGAGCCTTGATGCGCGGGCAAGCCTCGACTGGCGGGGAGGTCACGTGAAACAGCCCAATCTTCGTTGCGTGCGACTGGTTGAACATCCGAATCGCCTCGGGTGTTGGCTTCAACAGGACCTCGCAGCCCTTCCGTTCGAAATAGGCTTCGGCTTCCCGTGATAGGTGGAGGTTGCCCATCTGACCCGAGCCAATGACGACCTGATCGCACCCTTTCTCAAAGAGAAATTTCGCCTCGACTTTTGAAAGTACGAGCGAGGTACCATAGAACTTCTTTGATAACTTCTTCTTCCGCTTCACAACCTTGCCGGAAAGGCGAATGACGACGTCGTGCTCATAAGTCTTTCCATTAATCGTAATCGCGCCAAATGTGATGCTCTCAATCCTCATCGCGACCTCCTCAGAAGGTTGCCAGTCACCTCGGCCTTCATCCGCTCGGTGACTGCATATGGCCGTCATGAGTTGCCGCCAACGTGCGCCGAGCGACTTCACCTCCGGGCCCCAGAAGCGGAAGCAATCGGCACCGGCCCAGTCAACTGGTGCAGACGACCTCTTTATCTCCGGCGTTTGGCCAGCCCTCGATATGCTCCCCCTTGTCCCCCGCGCTTACTCGCAGTCCTGCTCGGCCGCACCGGCCGACGAGAAGGCACGTGCCGATAGGCTTACCATCAGCCTTCGCGACCAGCGCCACACCGTGGCTCTGATCGGAAGCAAATAACTCCAACGATCTCAATTCTTCTTCGAAGGACGCACGGAGCACCGAAAACGCATTGGCGCGCCACCGCGCGCAGATGGCCAACTCCGGCGTGTCGAGCCCCACGACGAACGTCTGAATGCTGGACATCGGAACCTCCACGCCGCCATCCTATCTTCCTTGTCGGCACCGCGCATCACGATCTTAAGCACGTCATCCGGCAACGGCCGTTGCAGCGCCATCGCCTCATCCCATGGCGCACGCGCACGCATCCAGACGTCGCGCTCCTCGTCGGTCGTCAGGATCACCGGCATCGCCTTCGGGTGGATCGGCGCGACGACCATCAGGCAGTCAGGTCATTATGTCGCAGCCGCCGCGCGGGAACCCTTGGGTTGTGCAGGCGTCCTGCCGTCAGCTTACCGAGTCATCAACCGGTGCTGCGGAAATCCACAATTCGACGGTGGGCGCGCAGAACGCCGAGTTCTGGCTCGCATTGCGCACTCACATTCAGGAGGAAGCCACAATGAGGAGAGAATTGATAACCACGGTAGCGGCCGGTTGCCTGATTGGCATGACGAGCCTTTCGGCCCTGGCGGCAAGCGCTTTCGAAGGTGTGTGGCAGGTCAAGGACACGGCTGGGCAGCCCTTCGAGATTACGCTGTCCAGCGGTGGCGCGGCGAAAGCAACCCGAGGCGAGGGCATGACCGGGACATGGAAGGAAGAGGGTGACGCCGCGGTGATTACCTGGAACACGGGTTGGACAACAAAGATCGCAAAGCAAGGCAATCAATACCACAAGACCGCCTATCGCAAAGGCCAGGCACTCGACGCTGCACCAGCCAATAGCTCGGACGCACAGAAGGTCAAGTGACGGATCATTTCGCACGGCGGCCTGACGCGTCTGCAAGGTGTGCGCATCTATACGTCGCGCTCCTCGTCGGTCGTCAGGATCACCGGCATCGCCTTGGGATGGATCGGCTCGATCACGGCGTTGGCTTGCTTCGTGCGCAGCCGAGATGAAGAGACTCCTCGCAATCCTCCTCGCTGCAGGTCGGTGTGGACAACCTTGCACTAGCTGCGCAAGCCGCGCGCCCAGCAACTAGCCACCCACTCTCAGGAGCGCGTCACGCCCGAACAGTGCGCAGGAAATTCGCGACCTCGTCCTTGAGTCGAGCCGAATCGCGCGACAACAGCCCGGCGGATGACAGGAGCTGGGCCGATGCGCTGCCCGTTTCGGCTGCGCCACGCTGCACATCGGCGACGCCGGCACTGACCTCGCCGGTGCCCTGGGCCGCCCGCTGGATGTTGCGAGCGATCTCGTGCGTCGCCGCGCCCTGCTGCTCCACCGCAGCGGCGACCGCCGTGGCGATTTCGGACATTCCTTCAGCTGCTCCAGCGTGCCGAGCGCATCGGCCGCCGATCGGAAAGCGCGATCGAGCTTCGCGGTGATGATGACGTCGCCCGGCTGCAGCGCGGCCAGGAGACGTTGCCCTTCCTTCCGTTCCGCGAGCGGTACCGAACCGGAGACACCTTCCTCAATGAAGAACTCGGCAATCTGCCAGCCCTTCATCATCGCGTAGCCGGCGATCTGCTGGCGCTGCTGGTCGAGCGAAAGGCCGCCTTTTGCCCGCTCTGCCGTTGAAACTCTGGAATATCCGAAGACTTTCATGGTCGCCTCTGTGGCGTTGCGTAGCAATGCCACATGGGCAATGCCACAGGCAAAAGCAAGCAAAAGCGCGCAGGATCTCGGTGCGATCAGTACAAAGTTGCCGACCTGGAACGATACCACCGGCAGCACCGTTGTTCTGGGCGCGGTATCTCCGCGGGCCGCGCGGCCCCGCCGGATATAACTACCCTTCGAAAAGCCGTCCTCCGGCGGGGTCTAAGGCACCGGCCGGACGCAGGTAGCGCAGAAACGGAGGCTTCCTCCGAAAAAAATCTGAGGGGCGCGGTTGCGTGGGTGTCTCAAAGCATACCAAATTGAACCGGCCTACTGCACAGCCCGGAACGGATCGGCCGAGTCGACGGTTCCTATATGCGCGGCTGTTGGAGCCGCGTGTGGTCCCGTCGCCGCTTCCCCTCATTGCCCCGATGGCGGCGGGGCCGGGTAACGAGGAGGCGACGATGCGCCTTCACATCCATAACCCTGCGATCGACCTTGTCGCCCTCGCAGCCGGCACCGTTCTCGTGCTCGGTTTTATGGCTGCGATCGCTGTGCTGGTCCGCTAGGAAAAAATTTCGGGGCGTAGGTGTGTACGGGCCTACGGGCCGGGCCGGCTAGTGGTGGCGCGCTCTGTCACCGTTGGCGCCGCCAAACCTATCACCAAACTTATCACTGGCCTCGGCGGTGTCAGACTCCACCAGCTGCTCGGCCTCTTCCCATGCGGCGGCGCTGGTCAGAAGTCCGGCGAAGACGACCTCGCCGTTGACGGTGACGGCATAGGTGCCGTCGTTGAGGTGGAGGATCTTGACGGTGGTCATGGTGTCAACAGTTCGGCAACGCGCTCGTTGCCGACGCGTTCCTCACCGGCCGGAACGCGTAACTTGAAGCCCGCCGCCAACCCACAGGCGCGGCGCGCTCGCGCGTACGTCCTTTGATCTATCTCAATGGCCCCTTTGGTTCTCCGCGAACCCTACGCCCAAGCCCTCATGCTCAGAGGAGGCGCGCCGGATCATCGGAGGGCAGTCCCGTTTTATACCGCTACACACAGGGGGTGTACGTCACCTTATTGACGATCGTTATGGTTCCTCGGGAGGTATGGGGTATTTATTCGGATGGTCTTGCCGGGTGTTCAATCATCTCATCCGCGAAATCATCGATTTATCGACACCATAACTGCGCGCAATGTCGGTCATCGATTCACCTGCCGATCGCCGACGCAATGCCTCGGCGCGCTGATAAGCCGAGAGTTTGAACTTCGGTCCGAACTTCACACCATCGCGCTTGGCACGTTCGCGGCCCGCCCCAGTTCGCTCGCGGATCAGTTCGCGCTCGAACTCAGCAATCGCAGCCAGCAACGTGGAGAGCAGCCGTCCTTGCGGAGTGCCGGTGTCCCAGAGCGGGTCGCCCAACGATTTGAACGCCGCCCCAGCCTTGCCGATGCGGTCGATCAGATCGAGTAGCTCGCGGGTGGAACGGCCGAGCCGGTCCAGCTTCGTCACGATCACAACGTCGCCCGGCCGCAGCTTGACCATCAGTTTCGCCAGTTGCGGCCGGTCCGCCCGCACGCCGGAAATCTTCTCTTGGTAGACGGTCTTGCACCCAGCGCCCGCCAGTTTGTCCAACTGGTCGCTCAAGTCCTGACCCTGCGTCGAGACTCGGGCATATCCAATCAGCGTACCCATGATCGCGCTCTATTGTGCAAATAAGATACGCAATATCTAAGTTGTTGAAATGATTACGTCACGGGTCTGTTGCACAAATTTCAATTTGCGCAATTGATGATATCAATCCCGCCTGTCGTCAGGCAGACGCCTTCTGCCGCGCTTCAAGGGCTCGAAACCCGATTCTGCACAACTGCGCCAGGGCCGCCTCGATAGCCGCGTCGTCGTTGCGTTGGTCTTCCGTGAGTAGCCCGAGCGCCACCCACGCGGCGATTGTCCGCTCGGCATGGGCAATCTCAATGCTGAGCAGCTTAGTGCCTGCTCGTTGACGTCTGCGATAACGACGCGAATATCGGCGAGCCTGCGCGCGCTTACGAAGTAGCCGCTCAACTCGCTCTGAGAGCCTGCGCGGCATATTGATATCAGTGCCGCGCGGGAGCGGGACGCCGCAGCCAAGACTGATCCGCTACATCAGCCTGCTGTGGCGGCAGGAATAGCCATTGCTTGGGTGGGCGCAGCGACAAACGCCGGCTAATGTTTTTTAGATGATCGGACACGGCTGTATAACCTAGCGACCGCAGCACATGCTCAGCATCACGGACGTCCTCACGATAAGGCGCAGCGACCCTGAGCAGCGCGTCGATTACCTCGACCTCATTCCACCCCTCACGGCGCGCAACTTCGATGCAGTAGCCGAAAACTTCAGCCTGTGTTCGCAGCGGCGAGAGATCATAGCGGCACTCACGCGGCGGCGTACCGCCTTCGGCAACCCGGCGGCGGATTTCGGCAATCTGCTCATCAGTCAGGATCGGCATCATCGATCTCCTCAGCCTCGATCACCTTGGCGATGCGGCGGCGCGACGATGGCGGCTCGTTGCCTAAAAGGTCAAGCGCCTGCCGGAAGGTCGTCACGAACTGGACCGCGTCAACGCCGACGCTCAAATCAACATGTTTTGGTAGAAGCGACGCAACTATTTTCACGAAGCCTGTTGGGTCCTCCACGGCGCAGGTCTCTAGGGCACGAGCACCGTGCTTTTGCCACGTCGCGCGCAGGTCTTCGAGGAAGGATTCTGACATCCTGTTGCGCGAACCTAGCGCCCGACCCTTGGGATTACCGGACTGCCCGGGCTGCCACGGCGGCGCCCGACGCTCCATGAACTTCTTTTTGCGGTCACCCACGAAATCGGCCATCCCGATTCACCGTCAAGGAGGACTGAACAGAGTCTCAATCCTACCATGATTTGCCGAAGTTGAGCGTCAGGCATGATGGCTAATATGGTGCAGGCACACTGGCAAGGTGGGTGGGCTCACAACGCGTACAAAGTGTGGGGCAGAGTACCCGGGGCCGGTGTCGCGCACGGACCCCTATATGTGAAACACATAGGAGCGCGACGGCGTCGTCGCGCTTCCTATGTATATAGGGGGGAGCACCACGACGCTGGATGCGCGACGGAGCGCGACGTATGCTCGACGGGAGCGCGACGCTTTTACACTATTATTAGTCTGGAACGCGGATCCGATGGCCTGCCGTAGGTCTCAACGCGAAGCTTTTCGGCCTTGAAGAGCTGCCGCATGGCCTCCTCAAGCTCTTCCTTTTTGAGCCTGTGCTTTTTTGCTTCATCTTCACGGGCGAAGGCCGTGGGCGCGTAGTTGTTGGCATTTTTCTTATCGCAGACGTTTCGCCCCTCTACGAGGAATCGCCGTAGCAAGTCAAGGAACACCACTTGCGCCTTGGCCTCCCGCGCCAGCTTGTCGAGGTTAGAGATCCCACCTTCGGGCAGGAACAAGCCGCGCTGATAGCGCAGCACGATGCTCTCGCTGCAGGGGCCATATTGATTTTTCTTAAACTCGAATTCGCGCAGATCATTATCATCGCGTTGCTCGCCATCGTCGGCTTTGACGCCCTTGAGGTATTGCCGGAAGCGGAAGGCACCGTGCCAGGCGGTCGAACCGGAGATACCCGAGCCCGAAGCGATGCCCTGCAAGCTGGGGTGGCTCAGCACGGTGACCGATCCGTCCGAGACCATGGCCAGTGCCTGCATATGCATCGCGAAGGCGTACACTTGGACGCGGTCGATCTCACTACCGGCAAAGGCGCGTGAGAGCGTATCGATCGAAATGTTCTTGGGCTTGATGTCGCCTGCGGCTTCATAAACCTGGCGATAAAGGCCGGTCACTTCCACTTTGCCGCCTCTGGTGAGTGCGCAGAGCGTCGCATCCTTACCGAGCAAGGGCAGAATGTGGAGTCCGCCCTCGATCAGCTCGCTGAACGTCAGACCGTAATGCCCGGCGATGGCCGCGAGCCGGATATGGATTTCGTCGACATCATCCTCGGCGCCGAGATAGAAGGCGGGTCCGGACTCAGGCAGAGACCCCAACCAGTCCTTGCCGGCAACATGGGCAACGTCTTTCATTAACTCGATGATGCTTTTGCCGGTGCCGCCTTCGCCCGAGAACAAGCCGGCCTGCTTGAGCGGCACACGGTCCCGGATTGCCCATTTGCGTTCGGGGACGGGTTGATGATCCCAGGTTGACATATCGAGCCATGGCAACGGGAGGGGTGGCGTCGGGTCGGAACTTGTTCTTTCCTCTGCGTCAATTTTGGCTCTAGCACTCGACACCATTGTCTGGATCTCGTCGAGCCGACGCCACTTGCGGTCCGGATCGACATCTTGCAGGTCCCCAACCGCCTGGTGCAGGAAATTGACGACCGCGCCGTCCATCATCTTGGCCCGCAGGAGTGACATTGCGAAAGCGGTCAGCGCGTCATGATCGATCAGGTTGCCAAGGTAGTAGCTCCAATTGGCAGGGCCATCATTGTGGTCGTGGTCAAAGCCGTTGCCACCGCTCTGCTGTTGTCGCCGCTTGCGCGTGAAGCCATGGTCGCGGCAGAGCAAGTCCGCCGCTTGGTCAACGAGTGTTTGCGCTTCCTCTTGATTGATGTAGGGCAGGTCATCGTGTTTTATGGGCCTTCCCGGCTCGCCGCCGAACCAGGAGTACGGCTTGTGGGTGTCCGGATGGATGCCGAAAGCGACAAACTGCTGACCATCGGCCAAAAATTCGAGTTTTTGCTCGTTGCCATCTGGCGCGATTAGCGTGATGGCAATCTTCTTGAAAGGCGCACCGGTGCGGAATGGGATCGCGCGCTTGGGGGTAGCGCCGAAGCGGCACAAGATATAACCGCGTTCCTCAAATCGCTCGCGCGTGAGCGCCTCGACGGCATCGACGCCTTCAGGATTCTTGATGTCGATATCGAAGGTCGGTGTGTACTTGGTCAGGATTCCGGTATTGCTTGCCGCCGGATATAGCTGCTGCCAGATGTCGATATCCCCGCGCGAAGCGTAGGGACGATCTGACCACGCACCGAGCACCGCGCGTTTACCTTCGACCGGCGTGATATCAAAACCGGCTTCCAGAAGATCGATGCGCTCGGGAGTGGTCATGATCGCCCCAACGACAGGCTAGTATGGAATCTCGTCGTCCATGTCGTTGCGGTCACTGGCTTTCATCGCCTTCGCCGCCGCTACTTTCTCTGCCGGTGAGATCGGCGGCGAGATGGGCTTTACGATCACGCTATCGGTCGGTTTCCCTTGAAAGTCCACCGCTCCGAGCGAGAGTTCGATCACCTTGCCGACCCACTCATCGGAATTCCTGCCATAGGCCCGCACGAGGGCTCGGCAGTTGGTCGTGTTTAGGCCGAGGACTTCGCCGGTTGCGAATACAGCTTCCGGCTTGTCGAACTTGCCGTCGCGGATTTGCGCGATCTGCATCTGCAGCGGCCCATCGCGCACGTCGTCGACCTTGATGAATTGGCCGCCTGCGTATTTCTTCATGTCCATTCTGTTTCCTTTCGCTTCGTATTGATCTTTCGTTTGTGTGCCATGCCACGGCTGCAATGCTTGACCTCCCGTGTTGGTGGGTTCCGGTGCGAAAGACGAGCGCAGCACGATGGGCTCAGTCGGGCGGCCAAAGCGCTGCAGAGTTTCTAAGATGAAGGTGATTGCAGGTGTTGAAAGCCAGCCGCGATGACTACCGCAAGCCGCGCAGACTAGGCTTGCATTGTGCTTTGCATCGCTGCCAATGACGGCGACGTTGTCGCAGCAGGGACGCTCGCGATCGATCAATCTGTCGAGCTTTATTACAAGCGCGATCAGCGGCAGGGACGATTGCGCGTCCGCACTTTGCCGACGTTGCTGCTCAGTCGGATGGTCGGATGGCGTGATGTTGCGCATAGACGTCGTCCTCTTGCGTTTCGGGACGGCGCGCGGTACGTTATCTCGTGGCTTTCAGGGCCAGCCCTAGCGTATCGTGCACCTGTGCCGTGCACCCGGCTTAACATGGCGGGGGGCGTGGGGATCGAACCCACTCCAGTCGGCGGCTCCAAACCCGACTAAAGACCGGTGGACCTTTTCCTTCCCCCGTGGACAAACCAAACGCCGCCCTAAGGGGGGCGGCGTTTGTTTTAGGCAGCATCCGAGGGCTGCTGCTCCAGTGCTTTCAGCCAAGCGCGCACGCTGTCTTCAGCGTAAAAGACCGTGCTGCCAACTTGCGTCCATGGCGGCCCTTTATGCTGGTGCCGCCAAACCTGCAGTGCGCGTCTGCTCTTCTTCAGCTGAGCCGCGAGCTCTGGCTCGGTGAGATAATGGGCGAGAATCGACATAGCCGCGTCCTGTTGTTGTTAGATGCGGCCATCATCGCAGCAATGCGATTTAGTGTTAGGGCCATAACCCCAAAAGAGTTCTTACAGGGTTATGCCCCTCCGAGCCGCCGTGCGGTCCTATGCAAGTACTCGCCTAGAGCTGCCTCTCCTTCTGGTGTTTGCAGGGGATCGCTCGTCGCGCCCTGAGCGACATCGCGCGCGGTTGACAGAACCGCCTCGACTAGACTGAGCAATGAACCTTCCCGCGCAGCGTCGCCTTTGCCGGTCCGCCCGGTCGCGTGGCGGTAGGCAAGGATCAGACCTTCAGCCAGCGCCTCGAAGGCTACCATCTTGGTCGGGCCACCCTTATCGCCTTTCTCGTCTTGCTTAAGTGCGTCGGCATGGCGGCGAGCCGCTGCAGCAAGGCCTTCAATATCAGGAGGACTTCCTGCTAGGTTCACCTCAATCGCTTTGAGTGACGGAAATCTGAATGCAGGGTCGCGATAGAAGGCCGCTGCCGGCAGATCATCGAGGGCGGCTTGCAAGCTGCATAGGCGTTTTGCTGTGGCCTGAGCCTCGCGAGCGACCCGCTTCAGCGCCTCGCGCAAGTCGCTACCGCGCCGACGATATGGAGTCGCAATCTGCGCACGCATGCACGCGTGTAGCGCCTCGGTCACGTCATCGCGGAATTGTTTGAACCGCGCGTCTTTGCGTGTCAAGCCGATCTTTTTCGCCCACAGCTCGACGTTCGAGGCGACGGCATCGTCGACAAGCTTGCGCGCCTGGTCGAGAAGCTTGGGCACGGTGTTGGGTGTTGTGGGACTTACCATCGCGCGCCTCCGTGGCGCAGAGAGAGGCGCGGCGGCAGCGCGTTCACGGAATACGCGCGTTCGGCTCGTCAGCCTAGCCGCCGCACAGGCAATTTAGCGCACAGCCGGACCAAGGCAGTGAACTACTCGTGACGGATTCGAGCATCGCGTTTGCCTGCTCGATGACGGCAAGTGTCTTGACCTGCGGCCAGTCGCGCCCCCGGCGTCTCCCGCTTCCGTTACCGATCAGGGTCGCGGCAGTGTCCTTGGCACTGTCGCGCTTGAGAAACTCGTGCGTCTTTATCGCCATTGATCCAATCATCTAATCATCGTCGCTTCGGACGCTTCAGCGACTTGCTGTTGTTTCGCTTCTTGCCCGGTTTCTTATCGGGTGATTGAATGATTGGATCGTCAGGCAGGTATCTCGCAAACGCATCCACGAATTGCGTGGCTTCGTAGCCCATACGCCCAAAATCCTTGCGTCCTGTGGGGTGCAGTGGCTTGGGGTGAATATCGAAGGCATCGAGCAAAAACGCGACCTGCCGCTGCGTAATTTTGCCGCCATGGTTATATTCGGCCCAAATGCTGGTTGGGTCGCAGCGCAGATAGGCCACAATCTCCTCGGAGGTCACAAACGTCTTGCGACCATCAGCGAAGATTTCCCTGAAAGCTGACAACAGCTGTACGTTGTCTGATGGACGACGCCCAGTATGGGTAAGCCGTTCCGCCGCCTCGCGTGCCCGCTCGGGCCATGGTCCGCCGGCCAGTTCCGCAATCGCCAGCAGTAGATGCCAGTTCATTGCAGCACGATTATTAAGACCGGGCAGCATGGAGGGCTTCGCATCCTTCAACGCCGCCGCGTCGTCAGCAGCCCAGCGGGCAAACTTCCGCCTCGACATGGCGAACTCAACATCATCGACTTGATGAAATCTTTCCTTCTTTTCGTCGGCCCGCTTGGGCCGCATCCGCAGCTCGATACAGCGGGTGCGCGTTGCCTGTGGCAGATTGCGCCCGAGTAAAGCGATGCCCTTCGGCGTGTAGGGGTCAAAATACACCGTCTCCCACACACCATTGATGCACACCTGGCGAGGAATCTTGGCGCCTCGTGTCCAGCCTGCGTTGATGATGTGCTTCAGGTCGCTGCGACGAACGAACAGGTCATCAGCTTCGTCGATCATAATTGTTGGCTTGACCCGATCGACATGCCGATAGAGGGACGGCCCAGTGATTTCAACGTTAAGTGAGAAACGCGGCACCGCGCGGCCAATAACAGCGATCAGCGTGCTCTTACCACTGTCAGGCTCGGCGCTGGTCGCCGCCAGAAGCGGCGAATGGATCGGCACGCCGTGATCGTAACACCAGCAATGCGCCGTCCAGAGCACGGCTGCCGTCAATTGGTGCGGTTGAAGTGCAACATAGCGGGAAATCTTATCGCAAAACTCTGAGAGCAGCACCGCAACGTCGACGGGCTCCGGCCACGGCTCGGTCTCACTCGGCGCTTCTTCACCGCCTTCGATGCCAAGGAAATCCTCACACTCTTTGCGCAAAACTGCGACATCTTCGCCGAGCCGTTCCGCGAGCCGTCCCAGCTCCTTCGCTTGTCGGGCAACAGGCAGCCGGGCGAGGGTCGCGAAGCCCATGATCTTCTCTTTGCTCTTATGGGCGCTTTCTTTCTCCGCGCGGCGCTTTTCCTGCTCCGCCTGCTTCTCGGCCTGCCGCTTGACGCGCTCGGCTTCCTTCGCAGCCTGTGCCTTCTCTTTTGCGAGTTGTTTCTTCTTCCGTTCTTCCGCTGCCTCGCGCTTGGCCCGCTCGTCGATGATCGCCTTGACTGCAGTCTTCAGGATTGCAGAGGTGGTGCCCAGCGCCTCGGCCCGCAGCGGCTGTGACAGTTGAAAAGCGCGGTCCAGCTCGGAGAGACTGGCGAGACGCTCGGCCTCGACCTGGATGCGGCGCAGCTTTTCCTCGTCGAAGGGCCGAGGGCTCGGAAATTCGATGATGCCGTGCTCGGCCATGTCGTTCTCCATCTTTCAGTCCGCCTTTTGCGGGGCCATACGGGCGCGGTCGAACGTTTCGAGATCCCCGGCATCCCAGTAGCGCACTTTGTTGATCCGCATGGGCTGCGGTAAAATCCCGGCCTCAAGCCATCGGTCAATAGTTCGCGAGGTCACGCCGTAGCGCTCACACAAGGCGCGCGTTGGCAGCTTTCTGACCATGTTTTGGGATGGGGCTGTGCTCTGCTTATGTCTCGACATCGTGCATCATGTCTCCGTCGATGCTGTCACGATGTACGCCGCGTCGGCTTTGCAGGCGAGCAAAAGGTAGTCCGCTATACTGGGCAGTATGCTGGACTCTCAGCGATGCTTGAGCCGTTCGAGGATTGGACTCCATTCGTGCCAGATCTCATGCAGGCGGCTTCGCTTGATGCCAAACCTTTCTCCCGCCATCGACATCGCGCGCTTCACCTGATCACCCTTTTGCAATCTTGCCGCGATGAATTCGGCAACCATTTTTTCAGCCTCTGCATTGGACCGCTTGCCTTCGCGGCGATTTTTGAAGCCGATCGTGCGCTCGACCTCATCGCGATCAGGATCGATCAAGTCCGCCAGGATGCAGCGTAAGCCGAGGTCGAGCGGCGTGGAGGAGCGCAGCATGCGCGCAAGAGCCCGCCGGGCCTCCAGGTATTCCGGCGATCCTTCCTTCAAATAGATCCGGGTCGGCAAGCCGTGCCTATCCTGCGCCGCGCGACCGCAGATCAATTCAATGATCCGTTCCTGGTCTTTGGTCATGAGTCGGCCTCGTATTCGGGACCGAGCCAGCGCCCTTGTCTCTGATGAGGCTGACGACGTAATCGCCCCATTTCTGCATCGCTTCCCTTTTGTCATCCAAATATTCTGCAAAATTATAATGCCCACGCACGCCGCTCCTTGCGACGCCGACATGGTTGAGAAGCGCGTCCGCGATATGGGGCGGGATTTTACAAACGTCCTGGCCGAGTCGATCAAACGTGCGTCGAAGATCATGCAGAACCCATGGCCGGACTTTGTCGCCAAGCCGCTCGTCCAGTGCGGTCTTGCATTTCGACCATCCGCTAAACCCCC
Organism: Bradyrhizobium sp. CB82; assembly: GCF_029714405.1. Classification (NCBI taxonomy): domain Bacteria; kingdom Pseudomonadati; phylum Pseudomonadota; class Alphaproteobacteria; order Hyphomicrobiales; family Nitrobacteraceae; genus Bradyrhizobium; species Bradyrhizobium sp. CB82. Next base: position 5,002,479 of record NZ_CP121650.1, read on the forward strand.
CCGCGCCTTCACCAAATACAAAATCACTTCCTTCTCGCGCCTTACGCTTCTGCAAAATAGCGATTGCCTGTTTCGAGAGCGGGATCAGAAACCGTTCTTTGTTTTTGGATCGGCCCACCCGCGCCGGAAGGCTGATCAGCCGGTCCAGCACTGGCACGTCGCTCTGATCGAGTTTCAATTCCGTTTTGCGGTCGAGCTGGCCAATCTGATCACGCCTCGCGGCGGTCAGGATCAGCAGGCGGACGATGTCGCCGTAATCATCATCGCCACAGGCGTTCCAAACCGCAACGATCTCCTCCGGTTCAAGGAAGTGATCGCGCTTCCTGCTCTGATATTTTTTGGTGTTCTCGACCGGATTGTATTCCACGCCGTATTTGGCTTCCGCGATTGCCCAACCAAAAAAGACCGAGAGCGCAGCTCGCCCCCGACTCGCGGCAATCTTGCCATTCTCTTTGACAATACATTCGATGTGCTCACCGACTGTGGCGCGGTCGATCTGTGCCAGCGGGATCTTGTGGAGGGGGCGGAAGTAGGGGCTACGCTCGGTGCCGTTGAGGTACTGCTTGGTACGCTCAATATAGTCCTGCGAACGCCCATTGCGGCTCATTTCCTCAACAAAGGCATCGACCAAATCGGGGATATGGACGCCATTTTGCACCGCTGCCTTGGCGCGTTCGACGGCAGGATCAACCCCCTCCCCGATCTCAACAAATTGTCGCCTAGCCCATGCGCGCGCATCCGCCAGCTTAACCTTTGATACCGGCTGAAATGCCAGCCGCCGGTCGCGCCCGCCAATGCCGTACCGGATGCCGTAGATACCAGCGCCGCCGTTGCGAAAGCGGATGCCAAACCCCGGCGTCTTATCGTCCGGCTCCCAATGGTCCGCCTTGGCGGCGGGTGGCTTGATCTTCTTGACGTTGGTTTCCGTGAACTTCATGGAGTGTCCATTGTTGCCGCGGGACGCCTATGGGACGGAGCCAGGTGTCTAGCGATGTCCGATCCTGTCATGTAGGTCACAAGGTACTGCGGTACAATCCCCCTGTTCCAAAGGGATTTTGTCGGATGATGTCCGAAGATGTCGTCCCACGGAACGGGAATTAATTTGACTTTTAATCACGGGGTCCTGGGTTCGAGCCCCAGCGCGCTCACCAACAAAATCAAGCACTTACAGTTTCATTTGAACAATCACGACCAAGATAAAATAGGCCGCGGGTAACGTGAAATTGAGATCGCGCTTGGTTGCGCCATTGGCCCGGCGGCCGAAGCCGAAGGGCTAACGTTTCGGGAGAGAACATTCGCTAAGCGAATTTGCTCTCAGAGCGCCCTGCCCCACGAACGGATTCGGTTGCGGTCGGGACGAAGCCATTTTACCGGCCCCATGAAAAGATCCTGAAACAATCCGTCCCTAGCGTCATACCCCGTCAAATCGGGGGCGTCATCACATGTTCGAATATCTCATCAACCTGATCTACCGCCGGTCATGCCTGACCAGCCTGAACGCAATCGGCAAGCGTCGTTTGGCTGCCTGAAGGCGCTGTTCATGCTCGACGTGAGAATTGCCCAGCGCGGCCGCAAGGGCTGGGAATGGCGCGTGATCCACTCCGACGAAACGTTGCTTATGAGGGGACGAAATAGAACGCGCCCCGAGGCCCGTTACCAAGCCTATCGGGCACTCCTCCTTTTGCTCGCTTCGCAACCCGGCAAAATGAAAACGGTCCCCCGGGGCTGAACTGGGGACCGTTCTGCTTGGCAAGTACGAGCAACCGGATGACCGCTACGCAAGCATCACTAAATAACCGAAATCGGCCCGGGGCAACGTCACAAGAGTTGTAACAGGAGCCGAAACCGATCGAAGGGGACTTACTTACGCGAACTGATCGCGCAGGGACCGCCTGCCTCACCACCCACTGATCGCGGCATGCGCAGACCTTCCCGCCGCCAGAACAACACGCTTCCCGATGGCCGCCCCGTGAAGATCACCTTAGGCGAGATGCGCGCGACGGGCGTCCGCGATCTCCTGGTGTTTTGTCAGGACTACAAGTGCAGCCACAACATCAAGCTGCGCCCTCCTCGCGCAACGCTTGCCGTGTTCACACCGATCCAGCCAATCTCAAATAGCCCGTCACCCAGCGCCATTCACGCTGCTTGACCTCCGCCAGAGGCGCCTCCCCGCGGCGAAGCTTCATCATCAGGTGGGTCAAAAGCGACTTCATCATCGCGGGCCTGAGCATTTGCAGATGAAGAGGTTCGGATCGAACGGTCCCCGCGCGCCTTCAGGGCAATCCCGGCAAATACCCACGCGAAACTCCAGCAAATGGACCACAGCAGAAAGCCGAAACCCTTTCCGGCCAGTAGGGCGGCCAAAAACGAAAACGCGTACGAGAGGAATGGCCATTTGCGGGGCCCTCCAGCCGAGAGCACCGCTCCGACCGAGACCAGAAATGGGGCGAAAGAGATGGCTATGACCCCAATCAGCTCGATCGTGTCCATGGTGTAAGCACCACCCTGATAGGGAGTCTCAGCCTATTATTGATCTGGACGTGACCGAAGCTGGATCCCGAGTTAACCTTGATGGTCGCAATTCGAGTTAATCTTCTATAGGACGGCCATCTTGAGGAGGGCCCCTGAGGTCTTCCGTCAGACTGACGGGAAACCGCTCGGCATTACATTGCAGCCTGTTCCCAAAAAAAAGACCCGACTTCAGGGGAGCCTGAAGCCGGGTGAAGTTCACTACCTTAGCTCCGAACGAGATACGCGAACGCGGATCACGAACGAAACATCCGCAGGGACAGGGCGTTCCTAGCGGCCCTTCGGGGCTCAAATCGCTTGAAGCATGAAGCGACCCCAGCCGGTACGTAGCTGAGGCCGCGATGCTGCTCTGCCAAATGCGCTCCGACCGGACTGGGGATGCCTATCGGAGCGGATTCAAAACCGCTCGAGGTTGGTCGCGTTCCTTGATTCGTAAAATTACCAGCGAATGCCTATCTTCGGCCCATGCGTTTTGAGTTTTGCCTACCGACGCTCGGCAAGGCCGTTCCAGCCGGTGCCGACGGTTTCATGAAGTAAAGTATGATGGATATCGCCTTCGTCTTGAGCGCGATGGTGGCCGCGTCCGGCTGATCACCAAGGGCGGTTATGAAGGCGCTAGCCGGCGCCTACGAGACGCCCGGAGCGACGCCCGCCGAACACGTAGGACATTCGCCTAAGCTTGTTGACGGCGCGGATTGCGAAACCGAATCCGATCGGAGTGGCATGGCGCAAAAAGGCGACCTTCTTCACATAGCCCTCGACATGCCATTTGGCGTGCGCACCGTTGTGGAAAAAGATCACGTCGCCGACGCCGTAGCGCTTCGGGGGTATGCCCTCGCTCTCGAGCACGATCGATCCTTCGAGGATCATGATGGTCTCGTCGACATCGTAGTACCAGTTGAACTTGCCCTCGGTGCAGGACCAGATGACGGTCGAGGCAGTGCCGCACGCACTGGTAGACAGCAGGTGCGCGCGGGTTTCCGGATTGCCTTCAATGATCCAGGATGGCTTGATCGGCGACGGCTTGAGATCCACGTTGCAATGGCCGGTTTCAATAAGCGCAAGCGGCATCGGTCACCTCTAAAGGATCGAATAAGGTTGCACGCTTTAAATGCATCCCGGTGAGGCAAAACTGAAGATTGTTCGCATCATCAGACGTCGCGAGCAAGTGTGAAGATGCCACTTTGCCGCATATCCGATTGGTGTACCCCAAATGTCCAAAACAGCCCCTCTGCATAAGCCGGCTGAAGCAGTGTAACCATCCTAGCTTTCGATTTCCGCGGCGGGAGTTTTCAGTATGCCTCGCTCGCCATCCATTGTGCCGGAAGATGCAGACCATGACACCTACATCGTGCTGGACGCCTCCGGCATTTGGGTAGGGCGTGCCTGGTGTGACAACGAGGATGATTACGAAACGCTGATCCGCGACCTCGTGGACGGCCAGCATGGCGACCCCGTGCGCATCGTCTGTTTCAACACCACCGAGGGATGGTCACGCGTTGTAACGACTGACATCGCCGGTGAGCTGCGGCGGCGCTGGGCCGAAGGGGAAGCTATGCCAGCCTCATTGCAACAATTGTTAGAAATGGCCATCCCCGCACAGAAGGGCCACTTTTCTTGAATCCGCTTTGACGAGGCCCGCCAGCGTGAACCGGCGAGCCCCGTTTCCAAACACGACACAAAGTAGCTCGCAGCCTGCTGCATCATTTACACTGCCCCATGCACCGCGACGTCAAAGAGATGCTCATCGGCTTGGCTGGCATAATCTTGTTCGGCGCCGCCATCATCGCCTCACGGCCATTTGCGCGTTTTGTTGACCAGTATTTCTTTTCCTACGTTCAAATAGTTTGGGACCTAGTGCGCCACGTTCTCTAATTCCGGGCCTGCGGTCAAGACTCTCCAAACACATCCTTGCCGGGTTCATGGTTCTCTCCGCGGTAGGGGCATGCCCTCCGCATGATGGCGTAGGATGACGCTGGCGGATCAATGTGTGAAGCGCGCTTGCCTTTTGAGCATCGCAAAGCCTGGGGCGATCGCACCAACGCCAACGTCCCGGCAGGGACCTTGGATCCCGCCGGTGCTCGGCGGGAATTCGCTATCTGCTATGCTGTTTGCACGGCGGTCTCCTTTGACGACCATCTAAATTCGGTACCATCGATCCACATCCGATGCAGAATGACCGCGAGCTTTCGCGCGACCGCAACTTTGGCCTTGCGTAGCCCAGTTCGCTTTGCAAGCCGAATGCCCCAGGCTTTGAGCGCTGACCATTTTGCTACGCGTGTGAGCAGCACATTGGCTGCCTCATAGAGATAGCCGCGCAACATTTTGTCGCCGCACTTCGAGATTCGACCCGTCCAGTCGATCTCGCCGGATGCGTAGCGTCGGGTCGTTAGTCCGACATAGGCTCCGACGCTTCTTGACCTTTTGAAGCGCGTAGGGTCGTCGATCGTTGCAAGAAAGCAAAGAGCCGTAACAGGGCCGATGCCAGGTGTCGTCATGAACTGTCGCACTTGGGCATTGCTGCGTGCGAGCTTCATGACCTTACGGTCGAGATCAGCAATCTGCTGCTCGATGGCTGCTCGGGCGCTGAGTAGCGGCGTTACCGCAAGGGCGAGTTCCGGCCGCTCTTTGGTGAGCTCCGCAGCACGCAATGCGAATACGTTCATCTTTGCCGGACCAATAACCAGCCCGAGGTTCTTTAAGAGCCCGCGGATTTGGTTCTCGAGATCCCGCTTGATCTTGACGAGCAGAGCCCGGCTGACGAGGAGAGCCTTTACCGCATGACTGTCGAGGCCTTTGACGCACACCTCCTTATACCATCCACATTGCATGATGCGGGCGATGCCTACGGCATCGTTGCGGTCACTCTTGTTGATCTGCATTTTCAACACCGCCTTGGCGTGCCTGGCGTCGATGCAGATGACGGGCAGCCCCAGCTTATTCAACTCGGTCCACAGCCATGTCGACGTTGCCCCTGTTTCGAGTCCAATCCGCGCGACATGCGGCGCGTTTGACTTGATGAATGCTGCGATCGCTTCGGGGTCGGAACGAACAACGCCTTCGTGCTCAATCTTTCCCGTCCGATCAACGATGCAGATCGCTGTTAGCTTCAAAGAAACGTCAAGTCCGACATAGCGCTCCATTGCAGCTCTCCTATCATTGCAAGGCCCAAGAGGTGAGCCTCATCGATTCTTGGAGAGCTGATTCTCAGAGCTTCAGTATGGCTCCGGCCCGGAATTACCCCATGTTCTCTAGCGACTCCCTGAGGAAATTGCAGCCAGCGTGAACCGGCGAGCCCCTTGAAGGCGAAGAAATGAGGAACGGAAGATCGCTGCACTCATCGTGCGGAACGGTAGCAGCGTAGGCCGCAGGCACCGCTTCAATGCGGCGCCTGCGGCCGTTTGACGGAGGCAGGGCCGCGCTGTCACCCGGCGATTAGGAGTGAGCACATTGAGCGACGCATCTGGGCCGAAGCTCTTGAGCTCATCGATCATCTGCTGATCCCGCCCCATGGCCGCGGATCAGACTCCGGAACCGGCCGGAGGTCAACGGCTTCGGGCTCGTGCTGCAAGAACCTTCGGACCAGCGGCGCGTTAAGTCGGCAGTAGCAAGGGCAGGATCGTGAACCCAAGAGTGTACGGGTCATGTGCACCGCTCCTCGGGACCTTGAAAGGAAAGCCGAAAAGCGATGGGCTGCCAGATTTGCGCGGCCAGTTCGACCGGTGACGCCGGAAAAGCCTCAACCTGAAAACCACCTCAGTCACTCGCCGACAGCCAAAGCCGAAGGAAGGACCCGCCGCATTGAACCGGCGGCCTGGGCGAAAATGTGATTGGGTCCCCGCCTCGGCCTCTCACAATGGACCTTCCCATGGTGCGCCAACACTTGGCGGAAGCCGAGCAGCACGTTGCGCTCGGTGAGCGGCATATTGCCCGGCAGGTCCAAATCATCGATGAGCTAGCGTGTGCCGGTCACAACACAAGCCTCGCATTCGCTTTGCTCGATAACTATTGCGAGCTACAAGTCTGGCACCTGGCGCACCGGGACCGCATGCGGAAGCAGCTAGACGCGGCCCATCCGTAGAGGCTGCTAGCGACCGGGCGTCGCATCTTGTCATCAACGAACCGTCGGCCGCCCGGTCGTCGCCGAGGTAAGCACCGGTGACTGCAGCGGCTCGCGCTTATTCATCTTGGCTTGGAACGCGCTTATTCATCTTGGCTTGGAATGCGAGGCTTGCAAGGGACACGGCAACGCCCCCGGTGACCACCCGGACACGACGATAACCTGCCCGCCACCCGTGACACTGTCGCGCGGTGGATTTTGTGTTTCTTGGCGCTAGCGGACCCATAGGGCCACGAGCGCGCACGCGAAGCCTACTGCTAGGATGCCCGCAGCCGTTACCGTGACTAGGTCAATTGACCAGGGGTGTCCTTTTCCACCGATCAAGTCGAAGTGTCTGGAGCGGCGGTCGTCCCTGAATGTCTGAAGGTGCATGACACGCACTCCCTTGTGCGCGCGTTGGACGATCATTCAACTCGCGACAGCCCAGACCGTTCCTTGAGCATCTTCCTAAGCCAGTATCGCGCTGGCACGGCTGCGCACCGAACGCGAGAAGGAAATGATCCAGCTGGCCGCTGTCCGCGCCGGTGTCGAGGCGGGGCGGACCTTGATAGTGCGCCTTACCGATGGCCCCAGCACCTGCATAGGTAAATCGGATTCGCAAAGTACCCGGCAAATTCCTATCGCGTTGGGAGAAATCCCCTCGGCAACCCGCGCGCGACAGGTTCACTGTCTGCGACGCCCGGCTGGCCCTGTTGGAACGACTGATCCCCGCTCGACTTGTCGTGCGGGCAACGTCATGGCCCAAGGCCCGGTCCCGCCTTCTCTGCACTGCCCTAAAGCCACCGGGAGGCGGGGCCGCGCTAACACAGGCTAATGACATGCTCGGCTTGGCCATTCTGTTCGCGGCCATCGGATTGGGGTTTGCCGTAGGCTATGGGACCCGAGGCGTGATCTCCCGCAGACGACGCGCCGAGATTTTGGCATATGCGCCGTATCTTCCGCTGCCGGGACCGAGTGCCCCACAAACTGGTCGGCCATCGGAAAACCAGCCAAAGACGTCGGTCATGATGCGAGCACTATCGACCGTCGCGGACGGCGTGAGCTTCGCGGTCGCGCTGGATTTTGCGTTGGCGCTCTTGATAATCTTGTTGTTGCCGAGCCTGCTGTGACGTTTCGATCTCGCAGAGTCGCCGCCCTTACGCACGATGTTAGCAAATGGAACCAATCCAACATTGCTCGGTTGCGCCTGATCACCGGCCGAGGCCCAGCCCGTAGGCGTCGGTGGCTGAGAGACCGATTGCGTCGGTGGCTGAGAGACCGATTGCGCTCCCGCCTACACAAGGGAGGGCGCGCATCGTGAGCGAAGATCCCTATTCAATCCCGGCTCGGATCTGTCTCGCCGTCGGCGGTGGCTCGGTGCTCGCCACGATTGCGATTACGAGCGTCTATTTCATGCACTAAAGGCCGTCTCACTTGGCGGATTGTACGGCTGCTCGGAGGCGCCGAACCCTAGGAGCCGCTGGCATCAGGCGTCGCACCCCGATATTCCCAGCGGTCCTTTGGGCTAAACGTGGAAGACTCCGCGCTTCGGCAAATCTACCCCTAACCGGGCGCGGAAGCGTCGAATGTTCGCTTCCGAACAGTTCCCGGGGAACAGGTGGCAATATACCCAGTTATTCGCGCGCTCGGCTGCGATGGAGCGAGCTCGGTTATTCGCTGAGACCAATCAGAACACTGCGGAAAATCCGAGGTAGATCAGTTGTCCCATGGCGTCCAGGGCCGCCTCCAGTGCATGTTAACGTGCCTGGACTGGTGATTAGCCTCGTCAGCCAGCAACTTGGCCTCAGCTCTACCAGCCTTGAGTTGAGGCCGATTTTTGAAGGGGACACGCCGCAGGGACTTAGACCCGGAAGCAAAGCGACCCCAGCCTCGGAGAAGCTGGGGCCGTAGGAGTTCACACCCGCCTTCGGTCATGGTGTCAGGCAGGACCGAAGCATCAGAACGAACACAGCCCTTTGCCGCTTATTCCTGGTCGCTTTGGCGAGCAAGAGGTACCTCCTTAGAGTTCGCATTCCGCGCGGGGCATACCAACTTTTGCCGAATGCGTATTGCGTACGGGCTCTGCCTGGTGACCGCCGGCAAGCAGGTCCCATCGCGGCCGGACTGGATCCACGATGGCGAGGCCGTGATCCTCGGCGTCGACGGCGTTCCCGTCTTCAACGCCCTGCACGGCCGCAAGCACGATCAAGAGGTACAGTTCTGTGCGTTCGACATCCTCGCCATGGGATGGCGACGATCCGCGCGGCCTGCCGCTGCAGGCGCGATGCGTTACCGATGAAGGAAAAAGACCCGCCTCCGAGTCAATGGGAAGAACGGTGGGTGAAAGTAGCCATGCCCAACGTACTTTGAGATGTCGTCCGAAGGCGGGGCACTATGGCTCAAGTATTTCCATTTCAGAAATACCGGATGACAGTCCGTAAGCCCGTCACCCGATCACATCAGGCTAGCACAAGATCACGCGAAAAAGCGGTAGCCAGGTCTTGAGCGCTTTTGGGCGCACCGCCCTTACAAAACGAGGAGACTGAAATGCGGAGGGTGATGTTCTCACTTCTGGCGGTCACCTTGTTGGCGGGCGCACCGATGGACTTCGCATATGCTCAAGCCGGCGGAATGGGGGGAGGCTCTGATAGCATCGATCCGGGAGCCGGAGCCGGCGGACCACCCAGGGCCGGAGTTGGCTCGGCGGGCGGGTTGCAGAAAAGCGCAATTCGCCCCGGTCGCTCAGACAATCCTGCTCACCACCGGACTTACCGACGCGTCCCCTAGAACACCGCGTTAGCCGTTCTAACCTTTAGTATCGCGACAGGAAATATGATCATGCGCACGATGCTCATCATATTCGCCTTGCTGGCAGCCGGGACGGCCGCTCTCGCAGGGTCCGCTACTCCCGTTTCGTATGATTACCCCTGGTGCGTCTATGGTGGGGAGCTCGGCTATTCCGGCGACTGCTCTTACGAGACGAGAGAGCAATGCCTGGCGTCCGCGTCCGGCCGGTCGAACGTGATATGTAAAGTAAACCGGCGCCTGCTATTCTAGCAGCAGGACGTGCCGCAGGAGCGTGTGCAACAACCTCGGGCGCACCGCTGGCATTGAAAAACTGGCCTCCGACCCTTGTACGGCCCCTGTTCTTTCCGTTTGCGTTGCGCCGGCAATGGCCCTGGCGCCGTAACGATCTACCTCGGGCTCTGTCGTCTCGCGTGCCAGCCCCTGCTTCAAATCATCCCGGCATTCTCGTGCGGAAGTCTTAACGCTCAGCCTCGGAGCTCAAGAAAGTAAGAGGACAGGAGATCCCGATGACCACTGCCCGATGCAGTTGCGGTGCCGTGACGCTGTCGCTTCCCGGACCATCCCCGCTCATCGTCGCCTGCCACTGCATCGATTGCCAGCGGCGAACCGGTGCGCCGTTCGGTGTCGGTGCGTTCTATTCCGCCGATGCCGTCATCGTGTCGGGTACGCCGAAGGAGTTCACGCGCGCCGCCGCAAGCGGCGGGAAGGTCCAGAGCTATTTCTGTACGGACTGCGGCTCAACGGTTTACTGGAAGTCCGGCAATCTTCCTGCGTTCATCGGCGTTGCCGTCGGCGCGATCGCGGACGCAAATTATCCGGCTCCGGTCAGATCGGTGTTCGAACAGTCGAAACATGCCTGGGTTGAAATCGGCGTTAGTGGCGTGGAACATTTCCAGCAAAGCAGCGCACACAAGAACCCAGGCGTGTCCGACTGATACAGGCCGCAATCCCTCGACGAGGATGCGTTTCTTTTTTGGCGCCGTCACCGGCGCGCCGCGGCCAGACCGAAACGCTGATCATCCTCCGCTTGGAGCATCCGCCCGGTCCGTGCTGATCCACGCCATCGCCAATTCCCACGCTACCGACAGCACGATCGGCCCGATGAAGAGGCCGACGATACCGTGCGCAAGCGTGCCACCGATCACGCCGACGAAAATCACGATGGTCGGTGTGTTGAGCCCGCGACCCATCACCAGCGGCTTCAACATAGTGTCGATGAAGCCGACGACGACGAGGAACACGGTCAGCAGCAGCGCCGTGGTGACGTCCTTTGCGGTCCAGATCCAGATGATCACGGGCAGGAGGACGAGGAAGGCGCCGATCTGCACGATCGACAGCAGCAGCACGATGAACGCGAGCAGGCCGGCGCTCGGCACGCTCGCGAGCTTGAAGCCGACACCGGCGAGCAACGCCTGAACGATCGCGACGCCGATCACCCCTTGCGACACGGCTCGGATGGTCGCACCCGCGAGCTCCAGGAAATGCTCGCTTTGCTCGGGCACGATGCGAAACAAAAAGCCACGGCCGGCGGCGACCAGCCGAGGCCCGTGAGGAAACAGGAAGCCGGCGACGAAGACCGAGACCAGAAACTGCAGCGTCCCGACACTGGCATCGCCGGCGAGTGACAGCAGCGGTCCCGCCAGCGGCTGAAGATACGGCGCCGCCTCGCGCAGCACGGCTCGGATGTTGTTGTAGGCCTGCTCCCAGAGCTCGTAGAGCTGGGGGCCGATGACCGGCCAGGACTTGATCTGCTCCGGCGCCGACTGAAGTGCGAGGTCGCCGGTGCCGAGCTGGCGCGCGAGCTCCCTCGCCCCCTCGACCGCACTCAGCCCCAACCAGGTCGCGGGCCCGATGACGATGCCGAGCGTCATCAAGGTGAGGATGGCCGCGGCCGTTCTGGGACGGCCGCCAAGCAGCTTGGCGAGCCAGCTGAAGGCCGGATAGAACGCGACCGCCAGCACGGCGCTCCAGGTCAGGATCGGCACGAAGGGCCGGATGATGACGAACGTCCAGATGATCAGGAGCGCGAGCAGGCCGAGCCGGATCAGAAGCTGGACGATATCCTCTCCCGTCAGGAACTGGCGGAGGGTTTTCACGGGCGCAGCTTTCCTTGCGACATAACGCGACTTCCGGCGCCATCGACCGCCGCGATTGGCGTGCGGGGGCAGGCCCTCGCCTTATTGCCAGCCGCGGATCGGGCGTCAAGACGACCTAGCTGTGCGGCGTGACGTCGGAGAGCTCGGTTGGGGTACGTTCCCCGATCACTGCGGCTGGCCGTGACCTCTGTTGAGCCAGGGCAGCACGGCCTTTCCGGGCTCGGGGCCGAGTGGTTCAAGCGCCGGACCGCAGGTCGGCAAGGCGGATTTGCCTAACCGCCGTTAACCGGATTTGCGCCAATCGGTTTACGCGAGCGCAAGCGCTCGAAACCTACACTGGATCGGTCACATCAAACACGTTGCTTTGCCATGGCCAATACCGTCTGGACGATCGAAGAATTCTCCTGCCCGAGCTGCAGCATGAACTACACCGCGACCAGGGAAGAGCACGAGTCGAGGCACGCCGGCAGTTTCAACTGCAGCGTCTGCAACGCGGTGGTCCATACCTGGTCCGGCAATCATCATTTCTTCCGCTGGGAGGCCATCAAGGCGAAACCGCCGGTGTTCGGCCGGCGCTGGGCCGGCGTGCGCTAGTAGACACGACGGCAATGATCCCGCCCGGCGGCGCTGGCGTTGACAACGCGACGCGCCGAGCTCGGCAGCTTCGGGGCGGCATATCCTCGGACGTCCATGCACCGGAGGTTGGGGAACCTTGCGCGGTCGAGCGGCTTGTCAGGTTGCAATGAGCACCATGGCAAACCTACTCGCACGCAAGCAGGAGCTGCTGGAGCGGCTCAAGGGCGAACCGGGCCCGCATGAGCGCGATCAGATCGAACGCCTCATCGAGCAGGTCGACACCGCGCTCAATCTGCTCGAGGACAGCGGCCGGGACCACAACGAGGGACCCTGAAGGTCCTCTCACGCGTTGCGGGTTCCCGCGGAACGAAATCCCCACGCGGCCCGTTGAGACGGCGGGCCGATCTCAGAAGCTTTGCAGGGCCAACTGGATGTCGATTGATCCCGACCGGCGCAGACGCGACAGCGAATTTTCAGCGGACGATTTCTTCCTGTTCGTCCTGTCGAGCAGCTTCTGCCTGCTGGTTGTAGCAGTCACCCTGCTGATCCGGATGCCGACCGGTTTGTGATGGTTGCGCCAATTCGCGCGGCGCCGTTTGCAGTCCATTCACCCCTAAGCGGTTAGATCGGGTGCCGTTCGCCCACTCCGCCTTAGGCCGCCATGCCGGATCTCAACGCCGTCCTCGCCAAACTCAACGACCGTCTACTCAGGCTCGAGGGCGAGCTGTTCGTGCTGCGCTCGCTGGCGCGGGCGACGCTCACGGCCGGCGACGATCACGCGGCGCGCATGCGCAAGCTGGTTGAAGCGGCGAAGGTCGCGCTCGACGACGAGGCGCTGCGGCCCCTCGACAAGCCGACCAGGAAATACGTCGAGGCTGCGAGTGCGATGGTCGATGAGCTCCTGGTCGAGCCGACCAAGGCGCGGCCGCTGTTCACGGTCATCGACGGCGGCAAGGCCGACTAAGCTTGGCGGGCGCTCAGGCCGCAGGCGGATTGGGCGATTTCAGCCGGCTCAGACCGGCCTCGATGATCGCGATCTCCTCGTCGACCTGATTGATAGGCAGGCTGAAATCGTAGCCGGAGCGGCTCTTCAGATCGATCGCCAATCGCTGTCGGTGCATCATCAGTGCGTCGAGGCCACGGCGGTTCTTCAGCCTGACATAGGCATCGACGATCTGCTCAATCGCACTAGGCATCCAGTGATTCCAGGAAAGGACAGGCCGCGCCGGGTTTGCACACCGGCGGGCCAACTCTAGTGTCGCGGTACGCAATACAAATCCGCGACAGATTCGTCGATACGCTAGGCCCGTTGAGAACCCGTTACTGCCCTGCTCGTCCGGCGCTCTTTTTGCACGACATCGCGATGATGCGGACATGAAAAGGCCGCTGGCAAATATCACCAGCGGCCGGCCGGGTTCGAAAACGGATGCGGGATGAAACGTCTGCCAGCCCCGGCAAGGCGATCCTAGAAGCAGGCTGGCGCCTCGTTCTGTCCACAACGGAACACTGCAGGGTCGAATCCCCGGGTCACTCCTCGCGCCGGCTGTCACTTTTCCTGAGCGTGCATCAGGAACGAACCGACCAGGCCGATCAGGCCGCAGGCCAGCAGCCCATATTGCAGCACGGCCAGCGCTTGGCTCGGCGCTTCGGTCGCCTGGTGATTTCATAGATGAGCACGACCGACGCAATTCCGCTTATCAGCATCAATCTCGGCCATTTCGACACGGCGATCCCCCCGTTTGCGTTGCCCGGGTCGTTGACGCGACGAACGGACGCCGGTTCGACAGGCGTGCATCCTGCGCATTGTTGATAACCGGCGCAAAGGGCTCGCGGGGGGTGACAGAGCCTTATGGCGTGTTATCCGGAGATAACCCAGCCAGCTCTCGACACGGAACCGAGACTTCCATGCGCATCACCTTGATCGGCTCCCGTCATTTCGGCGTGATCACCCTGAACATGCTCCGGGAGCACAGCGTGGACATCGCGCGGGTCGTGGTCGCCGATGGCGCGGACCGCCTCGCCACGACCGCCCGCTCGGCCGGCATCGAGGTGGTGGTCCAGGCCAACCCAAAGCTGGTGGCCGCCTTCGAGATCGCGCCGAAGACCGACCTGATCATCACGGCGCACAGCCACGCCCGCGTCTCCAGGGAGGCGCTCGCCGTCTCGAGGCTCGGCGGCATCGGCTACCACCCATCGCTGTTGCCGCGTCACCGCGGCAAGGCCGCCGTGGAGTGGACCATCAAGGAGGGCGACCCGATCGCCGGCGGCACGATCTACCACCTCGCCGACCGCATGGACGCCGGCGCGATCGCCGCCCAGGACTGGTGCTTCGTCAAGAAGGGCGAGACGGCGCGCGATCTTTGGGAGCGGGCGCTGGCCCCGCTCGGCCTGAAGCTGCTTGCGGAAATCATCGACTACATCAAGGTCCACAAGGCGCTGCCGGCAAAGCCGCAGGACGAGCAGTTCGCGACCGCCGCGCCGAGCCTGTCGTAAGCCCGCGGCAGATTCATTCTTAACGTCGCGAATCCAGCCGATTCCACGCCAAAACGGGCGAGAACAGACAAATAAACCATTGTTTCCACAGGAACAATTTTCACTTTGGCGTTGCAGCAAATTTCTGTCACATTTCCCCCGAATAAGCGTCAGCATCTCAGACATAGGCAGGGACAGAAATTCATGCGTTTTGATCGCATTGCGTTGATTTTTACCGCCGCGATTGCCGCCGGTTCGCTCGCTGCGCCCGCGTTCGCCCAAAACCCCTATGACGGCAACTGGCAGGTCACCATCGTGACCAAGAGCGGCTCCTGCGAGCCGACCGCAAGCTCCATGCTGACGGTTTCCGACGGCCGAATCACGGCGCCCGGCGCTAACGTTTCCGGCACCATCGGCCGGGAAGGCCTTGTGAAAGTTTCGATCAATGGTGCATATGCCAACGGTCAACTCAGCGGCAACGCCGGATCGGGAAAGTGGAATGGAGCATCAGCAGGCATACCGTGCAGCGGGCGGTGGGAAGCATCGCGCCAATAAACCGACCGAGGCTCGGCACATGAACCGGCGGCTGCTCGTTGCGGCCGCCGTTTTGTTTGTGGCCTCAGTCGCAAATTCGGAAAGCAAGGCGCAGTCCGGTCCGTTCGCGGCCCTCGCCGGCAGCTGGAGTGGCGGCGGCACCGTCATCCTCGACGACGGTTCGACCGAACGCATCCGTTGCCGCGCCAAATATGCGCCCGCTGGTCCCATCATGGAGATGGTGCTGACCTGCGCCAGCGACGCCTACAAGTTCAACCTCTCCGCAAGTGTCCGTGCGGAAGGCAGTGCCATCACCGGCAGTTGGAGCGAAGCCAGCCGCAACATCAGCGGCGCGCTTCAGGGCCGCGGCGGCGGCGGAACCTTCGAGGTGGTTGCCATGACCGCAGGCTTCAACGCCAACATCGTGCTGCGCACCAGCGGCAACAGGCAGACGGTCACGCTGCGGGCCGACAGCCAATTCCGCGGCGCCAACATCTCGCTGGCGCGCTAAAGATTGTTGTTTGCGCATGATCTCCGCGCAAGCGCGTTCCGCGTTTGTCGCGAGGGAAAACCGCGTCCCACTCTTCTGGATCATGCTTTAGCTTCGATCTCGTTTCGACACGTGATCCGGCGACCCCGCCGGATCGCTTTTTATGCCTTCGGCGCGCGACCTTCGCCCCGCATCGCGCCGGAATGGCATCGGGGCACGGCAGCCTATCCCGCGCAGACGTGCAACGCTGCATCGACAGATTTGGCCGTTGCAAACTTGCGCCTGGTCGCCGATACCGGCCTGCCCTCTCTCCTTCCCTCTCCTGCTTCCGCGCCGATGAGCAACACCCCGTCCAAACCGATGGCCGCGCTGTGGATGGCCGGCTGGCTGTCACTGACGCTGGTCATGGCGGTCGCCGGACGCGAGGCGGCGCGGCAGATGAACGTCTTCCAACTCATGGAAGTGCGCTCGCTGATCGGTTTCGTCTTGCTCTATCCGATCATCTATCGCGCCGGCGGCTTTGCGACGCTCAAGACCGTTCGCCTGCCCCAGCACATCGTGCGCAACCTGATCCACTACGTCTCGCAGCTCGGCTGGTTCTTCGCGCTGACGCTGATCCCGATCGGCCAGGTGGTAGCGATCGAGTTCACCATGCCGATCTGGACCGCGATGCTGGCTGCAAGCTTCCTGTCCGAGCGCATGACGACGTGGAAGATTGCCGCCGTCGTGCTTGGCCTCGTCGGCGTGATCATCATCGTCCGGCCGGCCGCGGGCGAGATCAATCCCGGCCAGTTGATCGCGCTCGGCGCAGCCATGGGTTTTGGCGTGTCGATGGTGCTGGTGAAGTCGCTGGCGCGCACTGAGAGCGCGCTATCGATCCTGTTCTGGATGATCGTCGTGCAGGCGGTCGCGGGCTTCTTTCCGGCGCTCTATGTCTGGGCCTGGCCGCCAACGCATCTCTGGGGCTGGGTGATGGTGGTCGCCATCTGCGGCACCTTCGCGCATTACTGCCTCGCCAGCGCGATGCGCTACGCCGACGCCACCATCGTCGTGCCGATGGATTTCCTGCGGGTTCCCCTGACCGCGACTGCCGGCTGGTTGCTGTATTCAGAGCAGCTCGACGCATGGACGGTGTTCGGCGCCGTGCTGATCCTGCTGGGCAACCTTCTGAATTTGAAGCCGGCGCAGGCTCCCGTCCGCGCGCAGTGAACCAATTCGATGGGGCTCGCGACCAATGCGAGTAGCAAAGCGTGACCTGGATCACGCTGAAGGGGCGGCCTTTCGGGGCATACTCGGCTATCAGCAAGGGTTGGGCGCTGTGGGTGCTGACGCACGGCGTTTTCGTGTAAGTTCGGCCCACCTCGTTGCTGCTTCGAATTCGATACTGTTGGGGATTTCAGATGCGCTACCTCACCATCCTCCTTTCCCTGATCTGCATGGCGTTGTCGGTCAGCGCCGCGAAGGCCGACCGTCGAGTCGCCTTCGTGGTCGGCAACGGCGCCTACAAGAACGTCGCGCAATTGCCGAATCCGCCGATTGACGCCAGGGCGATGGCGGCGACGCTGCGCAACGTCGGCTTCGAGGTAATCGAGGGGTCCAACCTCAGCCGCGACCAGATGACCGAAAAGCTGCTGGACTTCGGGCGCAAGGCGCAGGGCTCCGACATCGCTGTATTCTATTACGCCGGTCACGGCATTGCCGTTGGCGGCACCAACTACCTCCTGCCGGTCGATGCCGACATCAAGTCGGAGATGGACGTCAAGCTCGGCGCCGCCATCAACATCGATCTGACACTCGACCAGACCATGGGCGATGCCAAGGTCAAGCTGGTGTTCCTCGACGCCTGTCGCGACAATCCCTTTGCCGCCAAGATCAAGTCGAACTCCGCCACCCGCAGCGTCAACGTGCAAAGCGGCCTTGCCGAGATGAAGTCCGGTGAAGGCACGCTGATCGCGTTCGCCACCGGTCCCGGCCAGACCGCGCTCGACGGCCAAGAGGGCAACAACAGCCCGTTCACCCGCGCGCTGATCGACAACATCACCAAGCCCGGCGTCGAGATCCAGCAGGCGATGACGTCTGTGCGCGCCCAGGTCAACGAGGAGACCCACAAGGGTCAGCTTCCCTGGGGCCACACCAACCTGATCGGCGCCGTCTATCTCAATCCAGCGCAGCAGGGCCAGCAGGTGGCCAACGCGGCGCCGACCGCGACGGGTACAGCTCCCACCGCTGCAAGCGGCAATTCGGACGCAGCCAACGTCGAGGTCGAGTACTGGCGCTCGGTGAAGGAATCCAACAAGCCGGAAGAGCTCAACGCCTATCTCTCGGCCTACCCGAACGGCCAGTTCAAGGCCCTGGCGCTGGCGCGGCTGGCGGCCATCAAGAGCGGACCGTCGACGACAACCCGCAATCTCAATGGCGGCGTCGATCCCGCGACCTTCACGGATGAGGCAAGCCAGCTCACCGAGGACCAGATCGGGCTCGACAAGGGTATGCGTCGCGACGTTCAACGCCGGCTGACCGGGCTTGGTTTCGACACCAAAGTGACCGGGATGTTCGATGACGGGACCCGTAGCGTGATCAAGCGCTGGCAGGCGGCGCGCGGCTATCCGGTCTCCGGCTACCTCAACAAGCTCCAGCACAAGGCCCTGCTCTCCGAGATCATCGCGACGACCGTCCCGACCGCCAGTAGCGGCAGCTCCGGCCAACAGCCTCCGCGTCGCACCCCCAGCAACACTGCCAGCGCGCCTGCTCCGGCGCCGGCCCAGCGCAGCGGCGGGGGCGACGCCGCCGGCGCTGCCTTCATCGGCGGTGTCATGGGCGGCGTGGTGGGCGGCATGTTGCGGCGGTAAGGCGCCAAGCCGCAGCTCAAGCCGCAGTTCCAGAGCAGCGACAACAAAAAGCCCGGCTCCCGCCGGGCTTTTTTCTGATTGCCCTCACCATGAGGAGCGACAACTACTTCCCCGCCGCCTTACGCAGCGCCTCGTTGATGCGGTCTTGCCAGCCGGGACCGCCTTGCTGGAAGAATTCCAGCACGTCCTGATCGATGCGCAGCGTGACCTGCTCCTTGATGCCTGGCGCCACGTTCTTCTTCGGCGGGGCCTCGGCGACCTTGGTGGTCACCTTCTTGAACGCGGCTTCGGCCTCCGTCCTGGCATCGCCCAGGGTCCGCGGGCGCCTCGGTTGATCCGCCATGTGCTAAATTCCCTCAAACAGAGCGGTCGAAAGATAGCGCTCGGAGAACGACGGCACCACCGCCAGGATGGTTTTTCCTGCAGCTTCCGGCCGCTTGCCGATCTGGAGCGCGGCTGCAATCGCTGCGCCTGCGGAGATGCCGCCCGGGATGCCCTCATGCCGCGCCAGCGCACGCGAGGTTTCGATCGCGGTCGTCGAGTTGACCTTCACGATCTCGTCGATCACCGAGCGATCGAGAATGTCGGGAATGAAGCCCGCGCCGATGCCCTGGATCTTGTGTGGGGTGTGCTGACCACCTGACAGCACCGGGCTCTCCTCCGGCTCGACCGCCACGACCCGCAAGGACGGCTGGCGGGGCTTGAGCACCTGGCCGACACCCGTGATGGTGCCGCCGGTGCCGACACCGGCGACGAAGAAATCGATGTTGCCGCCGGTGTCGTTCCAGATCTCCTCAGCGGTCGTGCGGCGGTGCACCTCGGGATTGGCGAGGTTCTTGAATTGCTGCGGCATCACCGAGTTCGGCGTCGTCTTCAACAGCTCTTCTGCGGCCGCGATCGCGCCCTTCATACCCTGGGCTGCCGGCGTCAGCACCAGCTCGGCGCCGAGAAAGGCCAGCATCTTGCGCCGCTCGATCGACATCGATTCCGGCATCACGAGCTTCAGCCGGTAGCCACGCGAGGCGGCGACGAAGGCGAGCGCGATCCCGGTATTGCCCGAGGTTGGCTCGATCAGCACTGTGTCCGACTTGATATGGCCCGCTTTCTCCATGGCGATGATCATCGCCGCACCGATGCGGTCCTTCACGCTGGCGGCCGGATTGAAATATTCGAGCTTGGCGAGGATGGTCGCGTTCACCCCTTGCAGGCCCGGCAACCTGCGCAGCCGCACGGTCGGCGTGTCGCCGAAAGCATCGACGATCGAGTCATAAACCCGGCCGCGGCCGGCAGAGTGCACTGCACTCGTGGTGGACGATGCGTCCATGATCAACTCCCTGTGGCGACAATATGCGCGTGAATTGCGGTCTTGTTCGGTTGGTGACAGCGTGTGACGACACTCTAGCAACAATGCGACCCACGCCAAATCCGCTGCGTCGCAAAATATCTCAAATGTTAAATATCGGAAAGCCAACGCATTTGTGTTGCGATCTCGTCAACGAACTCTGCTTATGTTAGACTTACGTCCAACAGCAGGGAGGTCCCACGATGTCAGCAGTTGCTGAAGCCCTGTCGACCGTCGCTCGTAACCGCGATCCACGTTGCAGCGAGTTGCCCACCTGTCCGGTCTGCGCCGACTCCATGGTCGCCGCCGAAGCCTCCGCCTATGTCTCCGATCACATGATCAGCTATCTCTGGACCTGTGACACCTGTGGCTACGGCTTCGTGACCAGGCATTCGGTCAAACGGTTCACTTGCAATTGACGCCTAGCGTGGGGCGATGTCGCCCTTCGCCCAGTCCTCGCGCGTACGCTGATAGAATTCTTCGAACTTGCCGTGGGCGATCGCGTCCCTGATGCCCTGCATCAGGGACTGGTAGTAGGCGATATTGATATCTGACAGCAGCATGGCGCCGAGCGTCTCGCCCGACTTGACGAGATGGTGAAGATAGGCGCGCGCGTAGTTGCGCGACGACGCCCATCCGCTCTCCTCGTCGAGCGGCCGCGGATCGTCGGCATGGCGCGCATTGCGCAGGTTTACCTGGCCGAAACGCGTGAAGGCGACGCCGTGGCGGCCATTGCGTGTCGGCATCACGCAATCGAACATGTCGATGCCGCGCTTCACGGCTTCGAGAAGATCATCGGGCGTGCCGACGCCCATCAAATAGCGTGGCCGATCGGCTGGCAGCCGAGGTTCCGTCTCGTCGATCATCGCCAGCATCACATCCTGTGGCTCACCAACCGCGAGCCCGCCGATCGCGTAACCGTGAAAGCCGATCTCAACCAAACCTTCCGCGCTCGCGTGTCGCAGCGACGGAACGTCGCCGCCCTGCACGATGCCGAACAGCATGTAGCCCTCGGGCGCGCTCTCGAAGGCGCGCTTGCTCCGCTCCGCCCAGCGCAGGGACAACCACATCGCGCGCTCGATGTCGTCGCGCTCGGCCGGCAACCGCACGCATTCGTCCATCTGCATGGCGATGTCGGAGCCGAGATAGCGCTGCACCTCGATCGAACGCTCGGGCGACAATTCAACCTTGGTGCCGTCGATATGCGAGCGGAAGGTGACGGCCTTCTCGCTCACCTTGCGCAGGTCCGATAGTGACATCACCTGGAAGCCGCCGGAATCCGTCAGCATCGGGCCGTTCCAGCCGGTGAACTTCTGCAAGCCGCCGAGCGCCGCGATGCGTTCCGCGCCGGGCCGCAGCATCAGGTGGTAGGTGTTGCCAAGCACGATGTCGGCGCCGGCCTCACGCACCTCGCGCCAATGCATGCCCTTCATGGCGCCGGCGGTGCCGACCGGCATGAAGGCGGGCGTGCGCACCACGCCGTGCGGCGTGGTCAGGCGGCCGGTGCGCGCATTGCCATCGGTTGCGAGCAGTTCGAAATGATTGGGAAGAGCCGTACGACCAGGAAGATTCATGGCGCTGCTTATTGCGTGCCCGCGGGTGCGGATCAACCGTTCGTGTGGGCCTGGACTTGCACCCGGCCGATGCCTTTGCCCCGACCATCATTGAGCCACCCACGCAACCCCAGCGTCCCACTTGTTAAATAAAACGATACCGTATAGTTTTAGTACTGGGGGCAGGTGGGAATGCCGCGGGCGACGACGCCGGCGGCGCGTGCGTATGTAGTGACTGACGGCGAATGCCTTCCCTTCATTCTTGACCGGATCGATCCTGTTCGACGGCGGGATCGGCAGAGCACGGCACGATCGAGGTCGCCTCGCGCAGTCTATCCTCCATCACCCAGTCGCAGACGCGTTCGATGATCTTCTCGACCTACGATTTCGCGCGCCGCAATCACCTCGGCTTCCAC
Organism: Bradyrhizobium sp. CB82; assembly: GCF_029714405.1. Taxonomy (NCBI): domain Bacteria; kingdom Pseudomonadati; phylum Pseudomonadota; class Alphaproteobacteria; order Hyphomicrobiales; family Nitrobacteraceae; genus Bradyrhizobium; species Bradyrhizobium sp. CB82. Next base: position 5,024,243 of record NZ_CP121650.1, read on the forward strand.
CTGTCCTATATCGAGCGCGATTATCCGTCGCCGCCCTCGCAAGGGTTCGACACCGCCTATATGTGCGCGCTCTATCGGTACGGGTACGAGAAGGCGGCTGCCGGCCGTGCCTGGAGCTCGACGCTTCCCTAAGATCGCAGGAGCCTCCGCGGAGCGGCGCCTTGCCGAGAGCGTTGATGATGCGGCCGATTCGGGCAGATTCGCAATGACGTCCCCCTTCCTGCGCGTTATAGAGCGATGACGACCATCGCGACCGCGCAGGAATCATGGGGCATGGGATTGACTGCGATCAAGCCGAGAGCGGCGAAACGGGAGTTCCCGAAATCGCGCGGCGGCCGGCCGACCAAGAGCGCCGCCATCGAGCGCGACCAGCGGCTGATCGAGGTCGCCACGCGCCTGTTCCTCGATCGCGGCTATGATGCGACCTCGCTCGATGCCGTGGCCGAAGCGGCCCGGGTCAGCAAGCCCACCGTCTATGCGCGCTACGGCGACAAGCGGGGATTGTTTGCCGAGGTCCTGAGGCGAGAGATCGCGCGCTGGCTGGCGCCACTTGCCGAAGCCGCCGAGGTGCAGCTCACGCGTCCCTCGGACATTTCGGTCGAGCAGCGCCTGGTCGAGGTCGGGCGCGAGATGCTGATGTTCACCTGCGGTCCCGACGCCGTCGCCTTCAGCCGCATGATGACGTCACAGGCCATCAACTTCCCCGACATCGCCAAGCTCGGCAAGGAGGAAGGCTGGATGAAGGCCGTCTCCACGACGGCGCGATTCTTCGATCATCTGGTCGCGCAGGGCGCGATGGACCTCGAGGATACCGGTATCGCGGCCGAGGTTTTTCTCGACGTCGTCGTCGGCCATACCCACCGGATGGCGACGTTCGGCGCACCGCTGGAGATGAAATCGGCCGAAAAGCGCATGCGCTCGGCGATCCGGCTGTTTTTGGCCGGCGCGCTCGGACCACCAGACCGGGTCCAGACCACGCCCAAGGGCGCGATTCGGCGGCGCCCGCCGCGCTGACAAGTTCGTGACATCGACACGTTAGCCCCGCCGCGCGACGAATTGCGCCTTGCCCAGAACAAAACGATACGGTATGGTTTAGTTTATAAGCAAGGTACTGGCCGATGCCTTCCTAGCCCCTGGCAGGCCCGCACCGTTCTTAAGACTTTGATCGCTGCAACAACCCTATGCTGTTGCAACGCTCCGCGGCCGGCCAGTTGCCCCGGCCGGCCGCGCCCTTTCTCGCACCTCTTTCCTGCACCTCCGCACGGGTGAAGACGATGACGGCACCGATGCGCACTTCGAAACGCTGGAAACCACTGCTCATGCTCGCCCTGTTGGCGGTCCTGCTCCCCGCTCCGGTCTATGCGATCGCGGCGTCGACCGACGCGCCGGTCTCGCTCCGGAGCGAGGCCGACGACAGCGCCGCCCTGGACCAGCGGGCGGTCGAACGCGAGCTCGCGCTGTTCCGCGGCTCTGCGATCTCGCTGAGGCAGGCGATGGCGATCGCCGAGGCACAGCATCCGGGCTCGACGACCGCCGACGTCAGTTTCGACGGCGCCGCCGTCTCGCCGGTCTACCGGGTGAAGACCCTGCACAATGACCGCGTCTGGCAACACGCGATCGACGCCACAACCGGCAAGATCGTCGGCGGCGCCGCCGCCTCACCGCTCGACGAGTTCGATGGCGATGAGCGCAGCAACCTCGCCACCCTCAAGACCATCCAGCACCGTCTGGCCGATGCCGTGCGTGTGGCCGAGCACGCGGCGTCGGGCAAGGCGATCAGCGGCGGGCTGGTCCGCGAACGCGGCCGGCTCAATTTCGCAATCGTCGTCATGAGCGGCAACGACCTCAAGGAGGTCATCCTCGAGCCGCCCGGCGCCGCGAGCCGGCGGTAATACGAGGCGCCCGCTCCGTGACAGCCCGGACGGGGGCGAAAAGCCGTTGACGACGGCAAAACTCTCCCGCATAAGTCGCCGCCATGATGACCGCGACGAAACGCACGACGAAAACCACCACGGCCTTCGGGGCCCGGGGAGGCGTGCGCGCGTAGTCGTCGACTTTACGCATCAGCTCTACCGAAGCCCCGCCCTCGATGGTCCGGGGCTTTTTTGTTGTCTATAGCTCAATGGAGGAGAATGTGAGTAACGATCCCGTCGTCGCGATTGTCGGCGTCACCGGTGCGGTGGGCGCCGAATTCATCGCCACCATGGACAAGCGTGGTTTCCGCGTCGGCAAGCTGAAGGCGCTGGCCAGCGCCCGCTCCGCCGGCAAGACGGTATCGTTCCGCGGCCAGCCGGTCGTGATCGAGGAGCTCAATGAGCACTCCTTCGACGGCGTCAACATCGCGCTGTTCTCCGCCGGCGGCAGCATCTCGAAGAAGTACGCGCCGATCGCGGTGAAGGCCGGCGCCGTCGTCGTCGACAACTCCTCCGCCTTCCGCATGGATCCGAACGTTCCGCTGGTGATCCCCGAGATCAACGCAAACCGCATCAGGGATCACAAGGGCATCATCGCCAACCCGAACTGCGCGGCGATCACCGCGCTGGTGCCGCTCTGGCCGATCCACCAGAAGAACCGCATCAAGCGCGTGATCATTTCGACCTACCAGGCCGCCAGCGGCGCCGGCGCCGCCGCGATGGAGGAACTCGTCGAATCCACCCGCGCCAATCTCAACGGGCAGATCTATACGCCCAAGGTGATGCCTCACCCCTACGCCTTCAATCTGTTCAACCATAACACCGCTGTCGATCCCGAAACCGGCTACAACGACGAAGAGACCAAGGTCATCAAGGAGACCCGCAAGATCTTCGAAGACGAGAAGATCGCCGTCGGCGTTACCTGCGTGCGCGTGCCGGTGCTGCGCGCCCATTGCGAGGCCATCACCTTCGAATGCGAGAAGCCGATCACCGAGGACCAGGTCCGCGCGATCATGGCCCAGGCGCCCGGCGTGAAGGTCGTCGACGACCGCGCCAAGAACTACTTCCCGATGCCGATCGACGCCTCGGGCCAGGACGACGTCCTCGTCGGCCGCATCCGCAAGGATCTCAGCGATCCTTCGGGGCATTCGATCTCGATGTTCGTGGCGGCGGATCAGCTCCTCAAGGGCGCGGCGCTCAACGCCGTGCAGATCGCGGAGCTGTTGCCGCAGCGCGTAATGGCGTAGCGAGGAAGTTGTAGAGTGGGCAAAGGCGCGCAAGCGCCGTGCCCACCACTTCTTTCCCATCTTTGATGCAAGATGGTGGGCACGCTTCGCTTTGCCCACCCGCCAACGTGCGGCTACTCCCGCGCCCGAAACAGCAGGCACGCATCGCCATACGAATAGAACCGATAGCGTTCCGCAATCGCATGTGCGTAGGCTGCCTTCATCGTCTCAAACCCTGAAAAAGCCGACACCAGCATGAACAGGGTCGAGCGCGGCAGGTGGAAATTGGTCAGCAAGACATCGACCGCGCGGAAGCGATAGCCAGGCGTGATGAAGATCGCGGTGTCGGCGGCGAACGGCTGGATCATACCGTCCTCGTCAGCCGCGCTTTCCAGGAGCCGCAGCGAGGTGGTACCAACAGCGATGATGCGGCCGCCATTGCGGCGCGCCGTATTCAGCACATCCGCCGTTTCGGCCGAGATTGTCCCCCATTCGGCGTGCATCTTGTGACCTTCGGTGTCGTCCACCTTCACCGGCAGAAACGTTCCCGCACCGACATGCAACGTCACACGATTGATGCCGACGCCGCGCGCGCGCAACGCCTGCTCCAGCGCCGGCGTGAAATGCAGGCCGGCGGTGGGCGCCGCGACCGCGCCTTCATTCGCCGCGAACATCGTTTGGTAGTCGGCCAGATCCTGCTCGTCCGGCATGCGCTTCGAGGCGATGTAGGGCGGCAGGGGCGGGCTGCCGAGATCAGCGATCGCCTGGTCCAGTGTAGGCCCGTGAAAGGAGAACGACAGCGTCACCTCGCCTTCAGCGCCCTTGGCTTCGACCTCGGCATCGAGATGGCCGAGCAGGCAGACCTTGCCCTCGTTGCCGAAGCGGATGTGGTCACCGGCCATGAGCTTTTTCGCGGGCTTCACCAGCGCCTGCCAACGCGAGGCGTCGAGCCGCTTGATCAGCGTCGCCTCGATCTTCGGCTCGGTCTCGCGGCCGATGCGGCGGCCCTTGAGCTGCGCCGCGATCACCTTGGTGTCGTTGACGACGAGTTGGTCGCCGGGCCGCAGCCATTGCGGCAGGTCCGAGACGATTTGATCGCGCAGCGCGCCGCCCTCCACGACCAGCATCTTCGCGGAGTCGCGCGGATGCGCCGGGCGCAGCGCAATGCGCTCGGCGGGCAGGTCAAAATCGAAGAGATCGGTGCGCATACAGCTCAGCGACGTACGCCAGCCCCTCATCCTGAGGAGCGCGGAACGCGCGTCTCGAAGGATGAAGGCCCTTCTCAAGCATATCGGCCTTCATGGTTCGAGACGTCCTGCTACGCAGGCTCCTCACCATGAGGGTCAACGTCTACTCCTTGTCCGCCGCCATCCGCGCCTTGACGATCTTGTCCGGGTTTTGCACCGGCTCGCCGCGCTTGATCTTGTCGACGTTCTCCATGCCCGCGGTGACCTTGCCCCACACGGTGTACTGGTTGTCGAGGAAGCGGGCGTCGTCGAAGCAGATGAAGAACTGGCTGTCGCCGGAATCGGGGCTGGCGGCGCGGGCCATTGAGGCGGTGCCGCGCACGTGCGGCTCCTTGTTGAACTCGGCCTTCAGTTTCTTGCCTGAGCCGCCGGTGCCGGTGCCGTGCGGGCAGCCGGTCTGCGCCATGAAGCCGTCGATCACGCGATGGAACACGATACCGTCGTAGAAGCCCTCGCGCACCAGTTCCTTGATGCGCGCAACATGGCCAGGCGCGAGGTCGGGCCGCATCTCGATCGTGACGGGGCCCTGTGTGGTCTCGAGGATCAGGGTATTTTCGGTGACGCTCATGCTTTTCTCTCTTGGGTTGGGGGTGAAGTCTTCCGGCCGTGGAACTGGACCGCGACTGGTCGCCCCGCAGCGGCGCCGGCCATCGCTTCGGTAAATGGCATCGGCGAGCAGCGTTGCAATGCCTCCATCACCGCGATCCGGTACTGCAGCCGGTCATTGTCGGTGGCATCCTTGGACTCGTAGGTAATCCTCGGATGGCCCAGAATCTCTCCGGCGCGGTTAAAGCTCACGACGACAGTGATGTCGATGGGGCGAGCGTTGGCGGGTGGCGGCGGCTTCCAGCAACTGTGCAGTCGCACGAAGAGGTCGTGGAGGGTGTTGACCTGCTCTCCTTGCGCCGATGCGGCGCTCAGGCCGAGCAGGAGCACCGCAGCAGCTACGAGGAGCTTTTCGCCGCGGCGCCTCATCGCCTCTCCTATTTGATGTCGGAGGCGACCTGCACCTTCACCATCTTGTCGGGATCGGTGACGGTGCCGCTCGCGGATCCGGGTGAAGCCTTCTTCAGCTTGTCGACGACGTCCATGCCCTGCACGACCTCGCCGATCACGGTGTACTGGCCATCGAGGCTCGGCGCGTCCGTGAACATGATGAAGAATTGCGAATTGGCGCTGTCGACGCTGTCGCCGCGGCGGGCCATGCCGACGATGCCACGCGCGAAATGCACCTTCGAGAATTCCTGCTTCAGGTTCGGATATTTCGAGCCGCCAGTGCCGTTGCCGTTCTGGCCGTCGCCGGTCTGCGCCATGAAGCCGTCCATCACGCGGTGAAACGGCACGTTGTTGTAGAAGCCCTCGCGCGCAAGCTGCTTCAGCCGCTCGGCATGCTGGGGCGCCAGATCGGTGCGCAGCTTGATGACGATGCGGCCCTTGGTGGTGTCGATGACGAGCGCGTTGGCCTTGTCGAGGCCCGCCGGTAGGGTCTGAGCGACCGCAGGGGCCATGCCGATCAGCGCGGCAAAAATCGTGGCAAGGATTGCGAGACGACGGATCATGAAAACTCCGGATCAGATGAGATGAAATGCGCGCCGTTAGCCGGCGAATTTTGCCTTGAGCAGGCTTGCGACGAGCGGCGGCACGAACGCCGAGACATCCCCACCCATGCTGGCGATCTGACGTACCAGTGTGGCGGTGATCGGGCGGACCATGGGCGAGGCCGGCAGGAAGACGGTGTGCACCTCCGGCGCCATGGCCTCATTCATGCCAGCGAGCTGCATCTCGTAGTCGAGGTCGGTGCTGTCTCGAAGACCCCTGATCATGATGGCCGCGCCATGCTTGCGCGCCGCGCTGACGGTCAGGTCGTCGAAGGTCGTGGCTTCAAAGGCGCAGCCGGCCTGGGCGGCGATCGGCCCGCAGATGTCGTGGAGCATCTTCAGCCGCTCCTCCGCCGAGAACAGCGGCTTCTTGCCGGGGTGCACGCCAATCGCGACGACCAGCCGGTCGCACAGGGGAACGGCATGCCGGATCACGTCCAGATGGCCGTTGGTGATGGGATCGAAGGAACCCGGATAAAAGGCGATACGCGGCATGGCCTCCTCCTACCGCGCTATGCCCTGCCCGGCAAGCCAGCCCGGTTCCCTGCCCGTTTTTGCTACTTAAACCTGTCGGAATTCCCTGAACTGTTTCGTCCTTGGGATAGCGACGAAACAAAACGGATGGCGAACGAAACCATTTTCCGCATCCGCGAAGACGTCCGGAAACTGGCCATGGTTACTACTCCGCCCAACGAAATGACGGGCCGCAGCGAAATGGGCGCAGCGGCCGCATCACAGGGGACCGTCTATGATCAAGGCTCTTTCAGCGATCACTGTGGCTGCGTGTGTTGCGGCAGCCCTCACCATCCTGCCCGGCTTTGCGCCGACTGTCGAAGCCAGCGTGCCGCAACCCCTTGCCAAGGGTGACCGGCTGGATATCCGCGTCATCGGTAAGGATTGCTCGCAGCAGGCGTGGCCGAACTTCGAAGCCTCGTGTCTGCGCCGCGCCGGCACCAAGGCGAACGTCCGTGAGGCACGCCTGGTGACCGCCGACCGGACGCCGTAGACCAGGCTGCCTAATCCGACGTCATCAGGCGTCAGACAAACCCCATCAAACCCCATGGAAATTTGCGACGTCTCGTCGCAGACTGAGTTGACGACCGCGCCCCCGGATAAGCCGGCGGGCGCGTCGCCATGAGGGGGTTTCCATTGTCAAGTACGCCTGCTGTCGCTACCGGCCACCATCCCAATCCATTGCCGCTTGCCATGACCATGGGCGCCCTTGGGGTCGTCTATGGCGATATCGGAACCAGCCCTCTTTATGCCCTGAAGGAAGCCGCCAAGGCGGCCGCCCATGGTCAGACGGTGACCCCAGACGCCGTGCTCGGCGTTGCGTCCCTCATCCTTTGGGCGCTGCTGCTGATCATCTCGCTGAAATATGCGCTGCTGATTCTGCGCGCCGATAACCGCGGCGAAGGCGGCATCGTGGCGCTGCTGGCACTGCTGCATGCTCGTCAAGCCCAGCCAGGCACCTGGCGCGCGCACCTCCTGGTGGTCGGCCTGGTCGGCGCCGCCCTGCTCTATGGCGACGGCGCGATCACGCCTGCGATCTCGGTCCTGAGCGCCATCGAAGGCCTGAAAGTGGATGCGCCATCGCTCGCACCGGTGGTGGTGCCCATCACGATCGCCATCCTGATCGGTCTCTTCATGATGCAGAAGCAGGGCACCGGCTTCATCGGCCGGATCTTCGGTCCGGTCATGCTGGCCTGGTTCGGTGTGCTCGCAGCGCTCGGCATCCACGGCATCGTCAAGGCGCCTGCGGTGCTTGCCGCGCTGAGCCCGCTCTATGCCTTCGAATTCCTGATCCACCAGGATTTCCACGTCTCCTTCGCGATCCTCGGCGCGGCCTTCCTGGCGGTGACCGGCGGTGAGGCGATGTACGCCGACATGGGGCATTTCGGGCGCTTGCCGATCCGGCTGGCCTGGTTCGCAATCTGCCTGCCGGCCTTGGTGCTCAATTATTTCGGTCAGGCCGCGCTGCTGATCAGCGATCCCAGCCAGATCGACAATCCCTTCTTCCAGCTCTGCCCGGACTGGCTGCACTATCCGATGGTCGCCTTCTCCGCGGTTGCGACCGTGATCGCCTCGCAGGCGATCATCTCCGGCGTGTTCTCGCTGACCCAGCAATCGATCCAGCTCGGCTTCCTGCCGCGCATGCAGATCCGCCACACTCAGAGCGAAGCGATCGGACAGATCTATGTGCCGCTGGTGAACTGGCTGCTTGCCGCCGCAACGCTCGGCGCGGTGCTCGCCTTCGGCACCTCGGACGCGCTCGCCGGCGCCTACGGCATCGCGGTGTCGCTCTTGATGGCGATCACGACGCTGCTCGCGGCGCTGGTCGCGATCCAGTGGGGCTATTCGCCCTGGCTCGTGGTCGCGGTCAACGGCTTCTTTTTCGCGATCGATACGATCTTCTTTGCGGCCAATTCGATCAAGTTGTTCGAGGGCGGCTGGTTTCCGCTGCTGCTCGCCGGCTTCGTCGCGTTCCTGATGCTGACCTGGCGCAGCGGCGTCAAGCTCGTCGAGCGCGCCCGCGCTCGGCTGCGCCAGCCGGAGGAAGATCTGATCGAGACCGCCGTCAACAAGTGTCGCGCCAGGCTTCCCGGCACCGCCGTCTATCTGGCCTCGGCGCCCAATGGCGTGCCGCTGGCGCTGACGCAATTCGTCAAGCACAACCGCGTCCTGCATGAGCGCCTGCTGCTCGTCACCGTGCTGATCGAGGAAGTGCCGCACGTCCCCGACGAGGAACGCGCCGAGGTGATCGAGATCATACCGGCGATCACGCGCGTGATCCTGCACTACGGCTTCATGCAGAACCCGACCATCTATGAGGGGCTGAAGCTCGCCTGCCGGCAGGGTAAGCTGCCGGGCATCGACCTCTCCGACATCACCTATTACGTTGGCCGCGAGACGATCATCCCGCGCGAAGACGTTCCGGGCATGTGGGTCTGGCGAGAGTCGCTGTTCGCGTTCCTGCAACGCAATGCGGAGCGCTCGGCCGCGTTCTTCGGCGTCCCGACCGGACAGGTCATCGAGTTCGGCACGGAGCTGGAGATCTAGGGAGATCTCGTAGATGGGGTAACGGGCCGGCCGCCCGATGACAGGCTCCGCGCAATCCGGGTCCTTCGTGATGGCAGACGATGTCCCGGGTTTCGCTTGCGCTCGACCCGGGCTACGCGCCCGACCTAGCCGCCGTTGCCGTTCTCGCCGTTGCCGTTGTCGGCCTCTTCCGTGATGTGCTCGACCGAGACGACGTGCTCGTCCTCGGCGGTGTCGAACACGATCACGCCCTGCGTCGAACGGCCGGCGATGCGGATGCCTTCGACCGGGCAGCGGATCAGCTGGCCTTTGTCGGTGACCAGCATGATCTGGTCGGCCTCCTCCACAGGGAAGGACGCCACCAGATTGCCGTTGCGGTTGTTGACGCTCATCGCAACGATGCCTTTGCCGCCGCGGCCCGTGGTGCGGTACTCGTAGGACGAGGTCCGCTTGCCATAGCCGTTGACGGACACCGTGAGCACCACCTGCTCGGCCGCCGACATCTCGACATAGCGCTCCTGCGGGAGCTGGAAGCTGCCCGAGGTCTCTTCGGCCTCGGCGTCTGCCCCGGCCTCCTCCGCCGCACCTTCGCCGGCGACGGCGCGGCGCATCTTCAGGTAAGCCGAGCGTTCGTCCGAGGTCGTCTCGACATGGCGCAGGATCGCCAGCGAGATCACCTTGTCGGCCCCTGCAAGCGCGATGCCGCGCACGCCCATCGAGGTGCGCCCCGTGAACACGCGCACGTCGGTGACAGGGAAGCGGATGCACTGGCCGCCGGCGGCGGTCAGCAGCACGTCGTCGCGCTCGGTGCAGATCTGCACGTCGACGATCGATTCATTGTCATCGAGCTTCATCGCGATGATGCCGGAGCGGCGGACGTCGACGAAGTCGGACAGCTTGTTGCGCCGGACATTGCCTCCGGTTGTGGCGAACATCACGTCGAGCTCGCCCCAGGTGGACTCGTCCTCGGGCAGTGGCATGATGGTGGTGATGCGCTCACCCTGCTCCAGCGGCAGGATGTTGATCAGCGCCTTGCCGCGCGCGTTCGGCGCGGCTATCGGCAGTCGCCAGACCTTCTCCTTATAGACCTGGCCGCGCGAGGAGAAGAACAGGACCGGCGTGTGCGTGGAGGCCACGAACAGCCGGCTGACGAAATCCTCCTCGCGGGTCTGCATGCCGGCGCGGCCCTTGCCGCCGCGGCGCTGGGCCCGATAGGCCGACAGCGGCACGCGCTTGGCGTAGCCGGCGTGGGAAACGGTGACGACCATGTCCTCGCGCTGGATCAGGTCCTCATCCTCGACCTCGCCCTCCTGCTCCATGATCACGGTCCGGCGCGGCGTGGCGAACTCCGCCTTCACCTCGGCGAGCTCGGCCTTGATGATGTCGAGGATGCGGGCGCGCGAGCGCAGGATGTCGAGATAGTCACTGATCTCGCCGGCGAGTTTTGAGAGCTCGTCGCCGATCTCGTCGCGGCCGAGCGCGGTAAGACGCGCCAGGCGCAGCTCCAGAATGGCCTTCGCCTGATCCAGCGACAGGCGGATGGTACCGTCAGCATTGATCCGGTGACGGGGATCGTCGATCAGCGTGATGATGTCCTCGACGTCGCGCGCCGGCCAGTCGCGCGTCATCAGGGTGTCGCGGGCAGCCGCAGGCGTCGGCGAGGTCCGGATCACGCGAATGATCTCGTCGATATTGGCGACCGCGATGGCGAGACCGACCTGCTCATGCGCACGTTCGCGCGCCTTGCGCAGCTTGTACTTGGTGCGGCGGGTGACGACCTGCTCACGGAAGCCGACGAAGATCGTCAGCAGGTCCTTCAGATTCATCGTCTGCGGACGGCCGGAGTCCAGCGCCACGCTGTTGACACCGAAGCTCGTCTGCAAAGGCGTGAACTTGTAGAGCTGGTTCAGCACCACGTCGGGCATGGCGTCGCGCTTGAGCTCGACGACGACGCGGTAGCCCTCGCGGTCGGATTCGTCACGCAGGTCGGCTATGCCCTCGATCTTCTTGTCCTTGTAGAGCTCGGCGATGCGCTCGACCATCGTCGCCTTGTTCACCTGATACGGGATCTCGGTGATGACGATCGCTTCGCGCTCTTTTCGGATCGTCTCAAACGCGACCTTGCCGCGCATCACGATGGAGCCGCGACCGAGATGGTAGGCGTTGCGGATGCCCTGGCGACCGAGAATGATACCGCCGGTCGGGAAATCCGGGCCCGGGATGATATTGATGAGATCGTCGATGGTCAGCGACGGATTGTCGATCAACGCCAGGCAGGCGTCGATCACCTCGCCGAGATTGTGCGGCGGGATGTTGGTGGCCATGCCGACGGCGATGCCGCCGGCGCCGTTGACCAGCAGATTGGGGAACCGCGCCGGCAGAACCACCGGCTCCTTGGTCGAGCCGTCGTAATTGTCCTGGAAGTCGACCGTCTCGTTGTCGATATCGTCGAGCAGCTTGAGCGCGATTTTGGTCAGGCGCGACTCGGTGTAGCGCATCGCCGCCGGCGGATCGCCGTCGACCGAGCCGAAATTGCCCTGCCCGTCCACCAGCAGCTCGCGCATCGAGAAGGGCTGCGCCATGCGCACCAGCGCGTCATAGATCGCCTGGTCGCCGTGCGGATGGTATTGACCCATGACGTCGCCGACGATACCGGCCGACTTCTTGTGCTTCTTGTCGGGCGTATAGCCTTCCTCGTTCATCGAGAACAGGATGCGGCGGTGCACCGGCTTCAAGCCGTCGCGCGCATCGGGCAGCGCGCGCGCCACGATCACGCTCATGGCGTAATCGAGGTAGGACTTCTTCATCTCGTCGAGGATCGAGATCGGGCGAATGTCCGAAGGATGCTCCGGCTTGTCGCCGGGCTTGTCGTTATCGTCGTCAGCCAAGGGGGGATCCGGTGAATTTCTGTCCGGGAATCATATAGCGCATCGAGGGTCTGATAACCACCCTCGCGCGCTCCCGGGAGGCGCTTTTTCCGCTTATTTTTCCAACGACTTACGGCTCCCGCGAAGCCTCGTTTGGGGAGGCCGGAACGGGCCCGTTGAAACCCTCTCTCACGAGCCGAAAATCACGTGATGCATGATGCGTCCCGGCAGCAGCGTGAACAACCCCGCGATCACCAGCGCGCCGGCGAATGTGAAGATCATGATGCGCCGATGATCGGCGACGCGGTGGGTGCGGGCCCGCCACACCGCGAGCGGCAGCATCGCGAGCGTGAAGATCGACAAAAGATGGATCGGGCTGAACGGCCCGACCAGCCGGATCTGGTGGATCCAGAACGACGACGAGGCCACGATGGCCATCAGCACCACCCAGATCCAGCCGACGGTCCGGTGCGGCAGGGTGCCTTTGGGGGCGGCAAACTGGACGACGCCGAGCACGAAGGCGGCCATCGCCGCAAAGGCATGGAGCGGGACGGCGGGAGCTGCGTCAAGCAGTGGCGCGAGGGTCATGGCTGCAGCGTCCCAGTTGCGCCCGCAGTTGGCGCAGGCGATGTAAATCGCATTAACATGAAGTTAATACCATTCACATCGCCCAACGTCCAATCCCTTGAGACACGACATTAGCCGAGCCCGCAAGAGACACGCTCCACCAGCCGGTTGATCGGAAATCCTGTCCTTCTGCACGAAGGCTCGCGACGTCCTCAGAACGGGATGTCGTCATCCATATCGCTGTTGCGGCCCCCGCCCGCGGCAACCGCGCGGCGCGGCGCACTGCCGACCGGGCTGCTGGAGCCGAAATCGCCGCCCGGCTCCTCGCCGAAGCTGCCACCTCCGCCGCCGCCACGGCCGTCGAGCATCGTGAGGTTGGAGTTGAAGCCCTGCAGCACCACCTCGGTCGAGTATTTCTCGACGCCGCTCTGGTCGGTCCATTTGCGGGTCTGGAGCGCGCCTTCGACGTAAACTTTCGCGCCCTTCTTCAGATACTGTTCGGCAACCTTCGCGAGGCCCTCGTTGAAGATCACCACGCGGTGCCACTCGGTCTTTTCCTTGCGCTCACCGGTCGCCTTGTCCCGCCAGGTCTCCGATGTTGCGACGCTCAGATTGGCGATCGGCCGCCCGTCCTGGGTGCGGCGGATTTCCGGATCCTTGCCCAGATTTCCGACCAAAATGACCTTGTTGATGCTTCCCGCCATCGCCGCTCTCCACTCCAAACTGCGAAATTGTTCGAAAAAAGCCGGAGCCGTGCCAAAACCGCTCGCTGCCGCCTGCTGAGGGACCCTATACGCTCGCAGGTGTCACCGAGCCCGCGGTCCCGCAGGTTATCCCCATATATAGCACCTGGCCCAGCAATGTTCCAGATTTGTTCCGGGATGGCGGATACGCCCGCAACATGAGGTTGCATGCCCCAGGAAATCATCGGAACCGCATGGAACTTTTCCGAGTTCCCGGCAAACGAAAATACCACTTAACGGTCATTAACTTAGGAACCGCGCAGTTCGCGCGCGACTGTTGCTTTTGGGAGACGGACTCCGCTGCCAAATCAGACTAGGCTCGGCGCGAGATTAATTCATTGGGCGTCGCGCCTGATTGACCGCTTCGGGGACCAGAGAAGCGGCGTAGCCGGAGGGATTGAAATGAAGAAGATTTTGGTGGGGGCCATTGGTGCAGTTGCGCTGAGCCTGTCGGCTCCGGCGAGCGCGGCGGATCTCGCTGCACGTCCGTACGTAAAGGCTCCGCCCCCAGCGATCGCCGCGGTCTACGACTGGAGCGGCTTCTACATCGGCATCAACGGCGGCGGCGGCTCGGCCCACAAGTGCTGGGACTTCGTCACGGTGACAGGCGCTCTCGTGGGCGAGGGTTGCCACAATGCGACCGGCGGCACGGTCGGTGGCCAGATCGGCTATCGCTGGCAGACCGGCCAGTGGGTGTTTGGTTTCGAGGGCCAAGGCAACTGGGCCGACTTCCGGGGCGACAACATCAGCCTCGCCTTCCCGGCGGACCGCAACCGCTCGCAAATCGACGCCTTCGGCCTGATCACCGGCCAGATCGGCTATGCCTGGAACAACGTGCTGTTCTACGTGAAGGGCGGCGGTGCGGTGGTCGGCGACAAGTACGACGTCTTTACCGCGCCGGGCTTCGTCGGTGCCGGCACCTTGGTGGCGTCGGCTCGCGAAACCCGTTGGGGCGGCACGGTTGGCGCCGGCCTCGAATTCGGCTTTACACCGAACTGGTCCGTGGGCGTCGAGTACGACCACATCTTCCTCGGCCATCGCACGATCGGCTTCACGACGCCCGGCGGCGTGTCGGCCGGAAGCGACCGGATCGGCCAGGACGTCGATATGGGCCTCGTCCGCCTGAACTACCGCTGGGGCGGCCCATTGGTCGCGAAGTACTGATCTTCGCCAAAAGCTCCTCTGTTGAAAAGGCCGGCCTCGCGCCGGCCTTTTTGCTGCGCGGGTGCGGCCAACATGAATAGGTCAGTCATCCTCACACATTTTCCGCATGGTGTTGCATCTCGGGTACACAACTAGGAGCTTCGCTGGTGTAAGCACGCCATCAATTGGATCATAGCGTCCGATGCCCTTCCCGAGGGAAGGCAAAAACAGAAACTGGGACTGGGATAATTCAGAAAATGAAGAAGGTTTTGTTGGCTTCGGCCAGTTTGTTCGCACTCAGCACGTTCGCGCCGGCCATGGCTGCCGATCTGGCGGCCCGCCCGTACACCAAGGCACCCATCGCTCCGGTTGCCGTCTATGACTGGACTGGATTCTATATCGGCCTCAACGCGGGCGGTGGCTCGAGCCACAATTGCTGGGATCTGATCAATGTCGGCGGTGTCGCCGGCGGTCCGGTGGCTGAAGGCTGCCACGACGCTACCGGCGGCATGGTCGGTGGCCAGGTCGGCTATCGCTGGCACGCCACGAACTGGGTGTTCGGCCTCGAAGCCCAGGGCGACTGGGCCGATCTCAAGGGGTCGAACACGAGCTTGGCGTTGGGTGGCATCGGTGCGAACAACACCAAGATCGACGCGATCGGCCTGTTCACCGGTCAGGTCGGCTACGCCTGGAGCAGCGTGCTCTGGTACGTGAAGGGCGGCGCTGCCGTCACGCACAACAAGTACCGCGGCACCTTCGTCGGAACCGGCACCGAGTTCGACAGCGCTAGCGAAACGCGCTGGGGTGCGGCGGTCGGCACCGGAGTTGAGTTCGGCTTTGCGCCGAACTGGTCGGTGGCGGTCGAGTACGACCACCTGTTCATGGACAAGCGGGACGTCACCTTCCCTGCGACCGCATTTACAGCCTCCCGCATCGACACCATCAAGCAGGACGTCGACATGGCCACGGTACGCGTGAACTACCGCTTCGGCGGCCCGGTGATCGCGAAGTACTGAGCTTCGCAGACGATCGATTCTCGACGGGAAGGCCGGCCTCGCGCCGGCCTTTTTGTTTGTTCCGGACGCGCACGCCGCGCCGACTCCTGCCACGTCCTGCCAGCGCGCCAACAATCCGTTGACGATTCGCAACTCGCACTGGAAATCCGCCCTCGTTCTTCCTACGTTCGCAGCACCCATTGGCGTCCATCCCCGGTTCCGGGCGAAGGCGCGCCTGAACGCCGGCGCGCGCAGCGCCCGTGGGTATTTCCTTTGGGAATTTTCCTTGGGGACCACCAGGATGGATGAAGTGATCAAGGCGAAGCGCCAACAACAGAACGCGGGATCACACCTGCGCGCAATTACGATTCGTGGCGCGCGAGAGCACAACCTCAAGAACATCGACGTCGAGATTCCCCGCGACAAGCTCGTGGTCTTCACCGGCCTCTCCGGCTCCGGAAAATCCTCCCTCGCCTTCGACACCATCTATGCCGAAGGCCAGCGCCGCTACGTCGAGTCGCTGTCGGCCTACGCGCGCCAATTCCTGGAGATGATGCAGAAGCCGGACGTCGACCAGATCGACGGCCTGTCGCCGGCGATCTCGATCGAGCAGAAGACGACCTCGAAGAACCCGCGCTCCACCGTCGGCACCGTCACCGAGATCTACGACTACATGCGCCTGTTGTGGGCGCGCGTCGGCGTGCCCTATTCGCCCGCGACCGGCCTGCCAATCGAGAGCCAGACCGTCTCGCAGATGGTCGACCGCGTGCTGGCGCTGCCCGAGGGCACCCGCCTCTATCTGCTCGCGCCGGTCGTGCGCGGCCGCAAGGGCGAGTACAAGAAGGAGCTCGCCGAATGGCTCAAGAAGGGCTTTCAGCGCGTCAAGATCGACGGCACCTTCTATGAGCTTGCCGAGGCGCCGACGCTCGACAAGAAATTCCCGCACGACATCGACGTCGTCGTCGATCGCATCGTGGTGCGCGCCGATATCGGTCAGCGCCTTGCTGAGAGCTTTGAGACCGCGCTGAAGCTCGCCGAGGGCCTTGCCGTCGTCGAGTTCGCCGACGCGCCGGCCGCAGCACCTGCGGAAGAGAAAAAGAAGACCGCAAAGATCCACGACAGGAGCGGCCCCGAGCGCATCCTGTTCTCGGAAAAGTTCGCCTGCCCGGTCTCCGGCTTCACCATCCCCGAGATCGAGCCGCGGCTGTTCTCCTTCAACAATCCCTACGGCGCCTGCCCCGCCTGCGGCGGTCTCGGCGTCGAGCAGCATGTCGACGAGGACCTCGTCATCCCCGACAAGGAGCTCTCCCTGCGCAAGGGCGCGATCGCGCCCTGGGCCAAGTCGTCATCGCCCTATTACGAGCAGACGCTGACGGCGCTCGGCAAGCACTACAAGTTCACGCTCGACACCAAGTGGAAGGACCTCGCCAAGAAGACGAAAGACGCGATCCTCTACGGGTCCGGCGAGGACGAGATCAAGTTCTCCTACCAGGACGGCGTTCGCTCCTACGACACCAAGAAGCCGTTCGAGGGCGTCATTACCAACATCAACCGCCGTTACCGCGAGACCGAGAGCGAATGGGCGCGCGAGGAGCTCGCGAAGTACTTTCACGACGTCCCCTGCGAGGCCTGCAAGGGTTTTCGGCTGAAGCCCGAGGCGCTCTGCGTCAAAGTCGGCGGCAAACATATCGGCGAGATCTCGGAGCTGTCGGTGAAGCGCGCCGGCGAATGGTTCGAGACCGTACCCGAAGCGCTGAACAAGCAGCAGAACGAGATCGCGGGTCGCATCCTCAAGGAGATCCGCGAGCGCCTCACCTTCCTGCTCGACGTCGGGCTCAACTATCTCACACTTTCCCGCTCGTCCGGCACGCTGTCCGGCGGCGAAAGCCAGCGTATCCGCCTCGCTTCGCAGATCGGATCGGGGCTGACAGGCGTGCTCTACGTGCTGGACGAGCCGTCGATCGGCCTGCACCAGCGCGACAATGCCCGCCTGCTCGACACGCTGAAGCGCCTGCGCGACCTCGGCAACACCGTGGTCGTGGTCGAGCACGACGAGGACGCCATTCGCCTTGCCGACTACGTCCTCGACATCGGCCCCGGCGCCGGCATGCATGGCGGCCACATCGTCGCCGAAGGCACGCCCGCCGAGATCATGCGCAACCCGAAATCGCTCACCGGCAAGTACCTGACCGGTGAGCTCGAGGTCGAGGTGCCGGAGCGGCGTCCGCCGAACCATCGCCGCACCATCAAGGTGGTCAATGCGCGTGGCAATAACCTCAAGAACGTCACGGCGGAGATTCCGCTCGGCTTGTTCACCTGCGTCACCGGCGTCTCCGGCGGCGGAAAGTCGACGCTGCTGATCGACACGCTCTACCGCGCCATCGCCCGCAAGCTGAACGGCGCCAGCGAAGGCGCCGCCCCGCACGACCGCATCGAGGGCCTCGAGCACATCGACAAGATCATCGACATCGACCAGTCGCCGATCGGACGCACCCCACGCTCGAACCCTGCGACCTACACCGGCGCCTTCACGCCGATCCGCGAATGGTTCGCAGGCCTGCCCGAAGCGAAGGCACGCGGCTACGAGCCCGGCCGCTTCTCCTTCAACGTCAAGGGCGGCCGCTGCGAGGCTTGCCAGGGCGACGGCGTCATCAAGATCGAGATGCACTTCCTGCCCGACGTCTACGTCACCTGCGACGTCTGCAAGGGCAAGCGCTACAACCGCGAGACGCTGGAGGTTCTGTTCAAGGGCAAGAGCATCGCCGACGTGCTCGACATGACCGTCGAGGAAGCCGCCGAGTTCTTCAAGGCGGTCCCGCGCGTCCGCGAAACCTTCAACACGCTGCACCGCGTCGGCCTCGACTACATCCATGTCGGCCAGCAGGCCACCACACTCTCCGGTGGTGAAGCCCAGCGCGTCAAGCTCGCCAAGGAGCTCTCCAAGCGCGCCACCGGCCGCACGCTCTACATCCTGGACGAGCCGACCACCGGCCTGCACTTCCACGACGTGAAGAAGCTCCTGGAGGTGCTGCACGAGCTGGTCGCGCAGGGCAACACTGTCGTCGTCATCGAGCACAATCTCGAGGTCATCAAGACCGCAGACTGGGTCATCGACCTCGGCCCCGAAGGCGGCGACGGCGGCGGCGAAATCGTCGCCTGGGGCCCGCCGGAAGACATCGTCAAGGCACCGCGGAGCTACACCGGCAAGTTTCTGGAGCCGGTGCTGAAGAAGGCGGGGAAGCAGAAGCGACGGAGCACGAGCGAGGCGGCGGAGTGAGCCTGCTTCATACAGCGACGGGGGCCAAAAACTCCGGCGACACGAGGTCTGTCAGCCACACGCCGTTATCTGCACGATAAAACTTGAAGCCTTGCGCATGCATTGCGGTGGCATCGACCTTGAAGATGTATGGCTTTCCGTGGCGCTGACCGACGCGTCGCGCGGTCTCCTCGTCACTGGATAGATGTACCTGTTGGCGCGCTTGCGGCTTCAGGCCCTCTGCCAGGATCGCTTCCACAAACCGCGTTGCCGTGCCGTGAAACAGCACCGGCGGCGGGGCGGCACGAACGCGGAGCCCGTCGGGTGACACGGAAAATCGCTTCTTGTCGCTGGTTGCCACGACATGCAGCAGGTCATCTCGGCCGAACGTCGTGCCGGCCACATTAGCCTTTTCGATCAGCACATCGATGTCGGCCCACCCCTCGGCATCAAGCGTGAGCCCTATCTGATCCGGCTGGTGCCGCAGCACGAAGCTCAAGAATTTGCAGAGTTGGACCTGATCCATTGGCAATCTATTCATCCTTGCCACCTTCTTGTACATCTCAGATTGACCCGCGACGAGACTTCTTTCCTGAGAGATGCCCTACTCCCTCGCAATCTTCGATCTCGACGGCACGCTCGCCGACAGCTTCCCCTGGTTTCTGCGCACCATCAACGACGTCGCCGACCGCTTCGGCTTTCGCCGTGTGACGGATGAGGAGATCGAGGGGTTGCGGCATGCTTCGACCCGCGAGATCCTCAACCACCTCGAGGTGCCCTTGTGGAAGCTGCCGGCGATCGCGCGGCATGCGCGGCGGCTGAAGGCGGAGGCAACGGCGGAGATTTCCCTGTTCGCCGGCGTCGAGGCCATGCTGCAGACGCTTTCGGCAAGCGGCGTGCAGCTCGCACTGGTGACCTCGGACAGCGAAGCCAATGCGCGCGAGAAGTTGGGCGCGGCAGCTAACCTGTTCGCGCATTTCGACTGCGCCGCTTCGCTGTTCGGCAAGCCCGCCAAATTCCGCCGGGTCATCCGCCGCTCCGGCGTGCGGCCGGCAGAGGTGATCGCGATCGGCGACGAGGTCCGCGATATCGAAGCGGCGCGCGCGGTGGGGACTGCGAGCGGCGCGGTGTGCTGGGGGTATGCGGCGCCGGCGGCGCTCAGGGCGCACGGGCCTGACCACACGTTCGAGCGGATGGACGAGATTGCGGATGTGCTATGTCGGTCTCCGCCAAAGGCCTGATTTCGAGAACCTGAGAGCGAACCGGGGAGACGGTGATGGCAATCACGGAAACCGCCCGTTTGAGGCTGCTGGAGCCGCCTGTCGGCAAACTGCGCGTCGTGCTCGACACCGATACCTACAACGAAATCGACGATCAGTTCGCGCTCGTCCAGATGCTGCTCTCGAAGGAGCGCTTCGACGTCGAGGCGATCTACGCCGCCCCGTTCTTCAACGAGCGCTCGGACAGCCCGGGCCATGGCATGGAGCTGAGCTATCAGGAAATCCTGCGCCTGCTGGAGCGTCTGAACGTTTCGCCTGACGGCCTGGTTCATCGCGGCGTCACCGACTATGTCGGCCCCCGAAAGGAAGCCCGCGAGGCGCCGGCGGTCGATGACATGATCGCGCGAGCGCGGGCCGGATCGCCCGACAAGCCGCTCTACGTCGTTGCCATCGGTGCCGTCAGCAACGTTGCGTCGGCGCTCCTCAAAGCGCCCGATATCATGGATCGTGTCGTGGTCGTGTGGCTTGGCGGCCATGCGCTGGAATGGCCGCACACGATCGAGTTCAATCTCAAGCAGGATGTCGGCGGCGCCCAGGTGCTGTTCGACAGCGGCGTTCCGCTGGTGCTCGTGCCGTGCAAAGGCGTCACCTCACATCTTCACTCGACCGTGCCGGAGATCGAGCGTTACGTCGAACCGCACGGCAGCATCGGCGCGTTCCTGGCGATGCGCTTCAAGGACCACGCGTCCGATCACCTCGGCTGGTCGAAGGAAATCTGGGACATGGTGCCGGTCGGCTGGCTCCTGAACCCCGTGTGGGCACCGAGCGTGATCATCCCGGCGCCTATTGTGACCGAGCAGATGACGTGGAGCACCGATCGCAGGCGACATGCGATCAGGTATGTGACGTACGTGGATCGGAATCCGATTCTGAGGGACTTTTTTCTGAAACTGAAGGCGTTTGCCGCGCAAAACGCGTAGTTCGTGATGCCCAGTGCGTCGTGTCGCCCTACTCGTCCTGGAGCGCTGCGTCGATGAATCCGGCCGGATCGTCGCAGAACTCGCGCATCACCTTGAAATGGTCCGTCTCCCGCAACGTTGCCGGCGCCAGTCCGGCTTTGGTCAGTCGCAACAGGGTCGCATTGGGATAGGCCATCAGCATCGGCGCGTGCGTAGCCATGATGACCTGGCAGATGCGGGAGTCCTCCATGCGCCGCAGCAGCTTCAGGAATTCGATCTGCCGTGCCGGCGAGAGTGCCGACTCCGGCTCGTCGAAAATGAAGATGCCCTGGCGCTGGCAGCGCTCTTCGAAGAAGCGCAGAAAGCCTTCACCGTGGGAATAGGACAGAAAATCGGGAGGCTCGGTCGAGACCTCGTCGAGATATCGTGCAACGGAAAAGAACGTCTCTGCGCGAAAGAACCAGCCGTTGGTGATCTTCGGCAACCAGCCGGCGCGAAGCGCGACCGACAATTCGCCGCCCATGATTTCCATCGCGTTGGAATGATCGACAGCGCGATAGCCCTTGCCTCCGCCCGCATCGTCATAGCCGGCAACCGCCGCAATGCCCTCCAAGATCGTCGACTTGCCGGTGCCGTTCTCGCCGACGATGATGGTGATCGCGGTGTCGAAGCTGAGATCGAACTCTTCGTTGAAAATCGGCAAGCAGTAAGGATAGGCTTCCCAATCCGGCACCAGCGAGCGGTCCAGCCAGACGCGCCTGAGGTAGGGCGCGGGCAGCCTTATATCGCGATTCCGTCCACGCATCTCCACTCCTCCCCGTTGACACCTCCACGGAACATAACAGGAACAATTGCGCTGGGGAAGTAGTATCAACCGACCGCCGCAAGCCCAGGTCGCGCCTAGTCCAGCACTTCCAGCACCAGTTCCATGGTCATCAGCACGGGATTGTCGCCGCGGACCAGGCGGCCCTCGGCGAGGCCGCCGGTGTAGTCGACCAGGGCAACATCGAGCTCCGCCTCCAGCGCACCGGAGCGTCCCGACGCGATTGTACCGGTCGTCACAGCCAGCTCGGTCGCAAAGGGCTCGGTCACGCCGCCATGGGTGAAGCGCGCGCCGATGGTCGAGCCGACGCCGCCATGGATCTTCGCATGCCTGATCCCGTGCCCACGGCAGAAGCCTTCGAGCGCCCCTGCGAAGTCCTGGTTTGGCCGCAGCCGCAATGCGAAGGCGCGGGCAGTCGTGCGTGCGCCGGTCGCGCGCGAGTTCAGCGGTCCGAACAGCTTGAAGTTGGTCTCAGGGTCAGGCTCCGCCGTGAACATCGCGCCGTCGATGCCGAACGCTGCGACCTCGAACGATTCGGCGACGACAGTCTCCTCCGGCAGCATGTGGCCGCCGTTGGCGCGACCGTCCGCCTCGGTCCAGAGCCCATGGCAGTGAAAATACGACGCGCCGTCGCGCCTGCCCAGCGTCAGGCTGCCGAGCCGCAAGCGCGTCACATCCTGGGGACGAAAGGTCTCGCTGTAGAACGCGGCGTTTTCGCCGGTCTTCGACAGCGCCGGCATCACGTAAGCGAACGGGCCGAGCGCGCCGTGCCCGAAATTGAGCACGCCGCCGGAAAAGCCCTCCGCCGCAAAGCCGCGGCGCGCGGCTTCAAGCAACGGCATGCCGGCCTCGAGCCTGAACGCGAAGGCCCGCCCCCTCGCCTCCACCCACTGGATACGCTCCGCGACCGGTTCGCCCGGCTGCTTGATGCTCCGCATGATCAGCGCTCAGCCCGCCTGCTTGTTGTCGAGATCGAGCAAGCCGCGCGCCTCGAGCTCGTCGCGCACCATCCGCTTGGGGATCTTGCCATAGCCCGACTTCGGCAGCGCCTCCCAGAAGAAGAAGCGTTTCGGCATCTTGTAGCGCGGCATCTTTGGACCGAGGAACGCGGCCATCTCCGCCTCGCTCACGGGCTTGGCACCTTCGCGCGCGACGCAGACGGCAACGCCGACTTCGCCCCAGGTCGGATCGGGCACGCCGAGGACGGCCACCTCGCCGACTGCGGGATGCGTCAAGATCTTCTCCTCGATCTCGCGCGGATAGATGTTGGAGCCGCCGGAGATGTACATGTCGGAGGCACGTCCCGTGATGTAGACGAACCCCTCCTCGTCCATGTGGCCGAGATCGCCGGTGCGGAACCAGCCGTTGCGAAACGCCTTCGCGTTGGCCTCGGGGTTGTCGTAATAGCCGGCGAACACCGCAGGACCGATCACGCAGATCTCGCCGCTCTGATTGGCCCCGAGTTCGCGGCCCTCGTCGTCCTGGATCGAAACCTGCATGCCCGTGCGCTCGAAGCCGCAGGTGCCGATCTTGGCATGCGAACCGTCCTCGATATCGTGCAGCGCCGCCGGCAACACCGTGATGTTGCCGGTGACCTCGCCGAGACCAAAGTACTGCACGATGACCTTGCCGAGCTTGTTCAGCGCGGTCTTCTGATCCTCGCGATACATCGGCGCGCCGGCGTAGATCACGTGGCGCAGCGAGGAATGGTCGAATTTGTCGACCGCGGGATGCTCGACCATCATCTTGAGGATCGTCGGCACGGTGAAGAGATTGCTGACGCGATGCGTCTCGATCAGGCGGAACGCCTCGCCGATATCGAATTTCTCCGTCGGCAGCAGCACGGTGCGCGCGCCGCGCGCCGTCTGCATCAGCTGATGCACGCCCGCGCCATGCGACAGCGGCGCCACCACGAGCGATGCGTCCGCTTCGGTGGTGCCGGGGGTCAGATCGGCAAGGTGATTGGTGACCACAAAACCCATCTGGCCATGCGTGAGCACGGCCGCCTTGGAACGGCCGGTGGTGCCGGAGGTGAAGAAGAACCAGCAGGGATCGTCATGCTCGACGGCGACGTTCTCGACATCAGCGCCGGCATGCTTGTTGATCGCCTCCGCAACCATCGTCTCACCGAACGCGCCATCACCAATGCGCCAGGTGAACTCCAGCGCGCTGCCGGTCACGGCCGCAGCATGCTCCGGAAAATCGCCGTGGCACAGGAATCCCTTTGCGCCCGAGGCCTGCGCGAGATAGGCGACCTCGTCCGGCATCAGGCGGAAGTTCGTGGGCACCCAGATCGCGCCGAGCCGGAACGCGGCGAACATTGAAAAGAACATCTCGTCGCCATTCTTGGAATGGACGAGGATGCGGTCGCCTTTGTTGATGCCGCGCGTGGCGAGCGCAGCGGCGAGCGCGGACACCTGCGCATCGATCTCGCGCCAGGTCCAGGATCTCTCGCCCCACACGAAACCAGGCCGCGACCCGTGCCGCCGCGCATTCTGCGTCAGCATGTAAGCCAGGTTCATGACGCGGCGCGACATCCGCAATGGCTGCATTGGGCTTCCTCTTCACTGGCGGACGGCGCGCAGGCGGGCCGCTCTTCGTAGCCCATTTATCGCCATCATCAGCGGGGCCGCAAGGCCGCCCGCCGCAGAGCCCCATTACGGCATCTTGAACGCGAAGTGCGTCTTGGAGATCGCTTTCTCCTTGAAGCAGGATGGTGAGCCGTGCCCGCCGCACCATGCAACTCGAAACGGATGGTGCGCGCAACGCCCCGCTTCATTGGCATCGACTTGATCTCGTAGTTCCGGACATAGCCGTCGAACACACGCGGCGCACATCGCCGTTCGGCAGCGTCACCAGAACGTTCATGACGCAGCCGCCGCTGCCGCAATAGGCGACCTCGCTGACATCGCATTTGGTGTCGCGGAAATCGACGATGTAATCGTCGCGGCCATCACCGGTGAGATCGACTTTGCGCACCGTATCGGGCGCAAAGCTCACCGCGCCGCCACCCTGGCTTGCGCATTCCCGTTGAGCGTAGCGCAGCGCCTTCTGCACCTCGGCGGGATAATCGTCCGGATTGAACGGTTTTGCATCCTCGGCGGAGGCGAGATCGCCGGCGAAGAGAACGCATGTCAGGATCAACAGTCTCATTCGCCTTGATCGCCGCTGCGGCTTCGACCGTTCAGGGAATCTTAAACATGATCGGCGCAATCTTGATCTGTCCCCGCGTATGAGTTCCGCAGCATGTCCAAAGCGCCCGCTTTCCTCCTGTTGTCACTGGCGCTCGCCGGATGTGCCGCGGCCCCGCAAGCGCGGCTTGCTCCCGATCCCGTTTCCGCCCCGGCGCGCTATGCCTGGGACGGTGCAGGTGAGGATCCCAATCAGCCCAAGCCAGCGCACACGTCACGGACTGCCGCCCGGGCCGGCCAGGACAAGTCGGTCGCGGCGCTCCAGCCTTACTCGAAGAAGGGGTGGCGGGCCCAGGATGGAATCGAGGCCGATCAGGAGTCACAGGTCAAGCGATCGCTCGTCATCTGCAAGGGCTGCCTGCGGCCGCAACCAGACGAGGATTCGCGTCTCGCCAAGGCCGCCGATTGAAAAGGCCGCCGATTGAACTCGCCGCTACCAAACTCTACTGAGACACGCCGCCCGACAGACCGGTCTATAAGTGCGGTGCAACCGATCTCAGGACAATCCCATGCTCACCCGCCGGACGTTCGTCGCAGCCTTGCTTCTCGCCACCGTCAATCCGGCCGCAGCGCAAGCCCCCTCAGCCAACGATCCCGCCGCGATCCTGACCGCGATCTATAGCCGCGCCGCCAAGGGCAAGGGCGATGGCGGCGGCGCCTTCATCATCGAGGGCAAGGCGGCCAAGGCAAAATATCTCTCGAAATCGCTGGTCTTGCTCTGGGCCAAGGCCGACGCGCACACGCCGAAGGGCGACGTCGGGCCGGTCGATTTCGATCCCGTCACCAATTCGCAGGAACCCGACATCAAATCCTTCAAGATCGACACGGAAAAGCTCGAGGGGGACAAGGCCACGATCGCGGTGACCATCACCGGTCACCGCAACGACCGCAAACCCGCGGACCAGGTCGTGCGTTATGAGCTCGTGCGCGAAGCCAATAGCTGGAAGATCGATGACATCAAGGGCGCCTCCGACGGAGAGGCCTGGTCGATCCGCAAGATGCTGACGGACTCGCTGAAGAGCTGACGGGAGACGACATGAGCGATGTCATCAACAACAAGGCCCATCACCGCTTCGAGCTCGAAGTTGAGGGCCATCTCGCTACCGAGCATTACAGGCTCGACGGCAACGTCATCACCTTCGAGCATACCGAGGTGCCGAAAGAACTCGGCGGCAAGGGCGTCGGCTCAACGCTGGTCCAAGGTGCGCTCGACCAGATCCGCGCTGCGGGATTGAGGCTGATCCCGCAATGTCCGTTCGTGAAGGCTTGGATTGAGAAGCATCCAGACTACGCGGATCTCGTGAAGAGATAAGCGAGCGCAGGGCCGCCGCTCGCCGACAGGCCTTGCGGACACTCATGCCTATTGCCCGTGCTTGAGCATGTCCTGGTCGCTCAACTCCCAATCCTGCCAGAGCTGGAGAATGCCGAGCAGCACCACCACCGCGCCGAGGCTGGTATGGTAGACGCGCAGAAAACCCTCGCCGGAATAGCCGAGGATATAGGGCGAGACGATCAACCAGAACCCGACCAGGATCGTCGCCACCTCCTGCCAGCGCTGCAACGCGACATATTCGAGCTGGCTGAGACCAAACACGACCAGGCCCGCTGCGACCGTGTTCAGGATCACTGCCTGGTGTCCAACGGTCACCGCTTGATCCTGGACGGGAAACCACGGCGACGCAACGATCAGCGCGCCGAGCAGCATCCCGCACCAGTCTTCCCATGTTCGATGAGTATTCAGAAAACCAAAGTCCGACATCGTAACCTCCTACACAAGAGGCATACGTCGGCGGCTGGCGATCACGACATTCCGAATGTCTGGCGACCCTGCCGGCCGCATCCGGGCGTATGTCCTGTGAAACACGTGGGAATCGCAGTGGAACCTGCAAGAGCCATGCTGAGGAATTTTTTCAGTCCCTGCGCGACGTTAACCTTTTCGGCGCTACAGCGCGCCCAGCTTCTGCAGCGCCTCGCGTGCCGTCGGCAGACCTGGTCGCAATTCCAGCGCCTTGCGGAAATCGGCAATCGCGCCCTGCTTGTCGCCGAGTCGCATCCTGGCCTGACCGCGATTATTCCAAGAGAAGACGTCGGAGGGATCGTATTGCAGCGCCTTGTCGTAATCGGCAACGCCGCCTCCGTTGTCGCCCTGAAATAGGCGGATCAGGCCGCGATTGCGCCAGCCGCGCGCATCGGTCGGCGCCACCCGGATCGCCTCGCCATAATCGGCGGCGGCGCGATCGAGCTGCTCGCTGTCGCGATAGACGTTGCCGCGGTCGATATAGGCGAGCAGATCGGGCGCAAGCTTGATGCGCGTGGTGTAGTCGGCGAGCGCATGCGCCATGTCGCGCTTGCGATAATAGGCGAGGCCCCGGTTGCCGTAGGCCACGGCATAGTTGGGATTGAGCTTGATCGCGATGCCATAGTCACCGATCGCGCTGTCGAGGTCGCCCTTGTTGTAGCGGGACTCGCCGCGGTTGTTGTAGGCAATCGCCAACGACGGCTCGAGCTTGATCGCCCGGTCATAGTCGGCAATGGCGCGGTCGAAATCGTGCCTGAAGGCAAAGACGCGGCCGCGATTGTTGAAGGCGCAGGAGTAGGTCGGATCGAGCTTCACGGCTTCGTCGAGATCGCCGAGCGCGGCATCGAGCTCGCGCTTCTCGGTCAGGCCGTGGCCGCGGTTGCAATAGGCGGCGCCAAGCTTGCGGCCGGTTTCGCTCCTGGCGTCGATCACCGCCGAGCACGCCTTGACGCGGTCGTCGGGCGCGCCCGCGGTGCTGATGCAGGCGTCCCAGGCCTGCGCCCCCGCCTCGCCGTCAGCGGCCGGTGCCAGCCCCGTCCAGGCAAGCGCCAGCGCAGCCAGCGAAGCCACAAGACCGATCGAGACACGCATGTGACGGATATCTCCCCTGCAACGATGTCCCTTGGTCGCGCCTTGGCAGAGGTGGGTTCACGCGCCTAGATCAAGGCTTGCAACGACGAGTGGCAAGGATCGGCATGTCGGCATCGGTACGCGACAACAAGGACAAAAGCCGCTTCGAGCTTGATGTCGGCCGCGAGGTCGCCTTCGCCAATTACCGGCTGGCGCCGTCGGCGGTGATCATCACCCACACCGAGACGCCGCGTGCGCTGCGCGGCCGCGGCATCGCATCCGAGCTGGTCAGGGGTGCGCTGGAATTGATCCGGCGCGATGGCAGGAAGGTGGTCGCCGGCTGCGGCTTCGTCGTCGACTATCTCGACAAGCATCCGGAGTTTGCGGATCTCGTCGCGTAAGGGCGAACAGCGAAAAGGCCCACGAGATCGCGGGCCTTTTCGGCAGTGACGGTGATGTCAGTGGTGATGTCAGTCAGTGCTTGATCTCTGGCGGCAGCTTGCCGCCACTCGCAGCGAGCTTGGACATCACCTGCTTGTGCAGCCAGACGTTCATGGTCGCGGAATCGTTGGTGTCGCCGGTGTAGCCGAGCTCCTTGGCGAGCTCCTTACGCGCAGCAAGGCTGGAATCGATGTCGAGCGCCTTCATGAGGTCGACGATCGAGGTGCGCCATTCCAGCTTCTCGCCCTTGTGCGCAGCTGCCGCCTTGTCGACGATCGCAGCCACGTCCACGGTCTGCGCGGGAGCGGCGGATGGCGCAGCGGAAGGTGCGGCCGACGGCGCCGAAGCCGAAGGAGCGGAGCCTGCCGGCGCACCGCCAGAGGTCGCGCCGCCAGCCGGCGCCGCCGCGACGGGATGGCTGCCGAAGATCGCGCTGACGATTTTACCGAAAATGCTCATGTCTGCTCCCCGAAAAGGATCCGTTGGAAGGGCCTGAAGACCAAGTTTCTGTGTCGCGTCTCATGCTCGAACGAAGCATGTCACAGCATCAGCTTATCTGCGGCGAAATGACGACCGAATGACATATTCGCGGTTGCACTGCGACATCGAATTTTACCCAAGCGTGAGGGACAGCCCTGGCGAATGGGAGTACGCTTTCAACTTCAGCTCGCGACCCCCTGGCCTTCCGAGTCTGGTGTGGAATCGCGATTGTTCGAGAAATAGCGGCCGCGTGCGCCGTTTGCCGGCGCGGCATTCGGCCGCTCGAAGGGAGCAAGCGACCATGGCCACACCCTACCAGGGCAATGTCCCCAGTATGGCCCAGCCTGCTGATGCGGCTGGACCAGTCATCCGATCCATCCAACTGTCCGATCTGCACGACGCGCTCAAGCTCGGCTGGGAGGATTTCAAGGCGGTACCGAGCCACGCCGTCATCCTCTGCGTCATCTATCCGGTGCTCGGCCTCGTGCTCGCGCGCGTGGCGATGGGCTATTCGGTGATCCCGCTGCTGTTCCCACTGGCGGCCGGCTTCGCCTTGATCGGCCCGTTTGCGGCGCTCGGCCTCTATGAACTCAGCAGCCGGCGCGAACGCGGCGAGGACGCCAGCGCCTGGGATGCCATGGACGTGCTGCGCTCGCCCTCCTTCGGCGCCATGCTCGGGCTCGGCACGCTCCTGCTCGCGCTGTTCGTGACCTGGGTCGCGACCGCGCAGGCAATCTATGTGGCGGCTTTCGGCTATGAAGGCGTCACCGGCATTTCCGACTTCATCAAGCACGTGCTGACGACGCCGCAAGGCTGGTGGCTGATCGTGGTCGGCTGCGGCGTCGGCTTCCTGTTCGCGCTCGCCGCGCTCTGCATCAGCGTCGTCTCGTTCCCATTGATGCTCGACCGGCACGCTACCGCCGGCGAAGCCATGGTGACCTCGCTGCGCGCCGTGGCGAAAAACCCGGTGTCGATGGCGGTCTGGGGCGCGATCGTCGCAGCGCTGCTGGCGCTCGGAACCGTCCCTGCGTTCCTCGGCCTCGCCGTCGTCATCCCCTTGCTCGGCCACGCCACCTGGCATCTCTATCGCAAGGTGATCGTGTCCGATCCCAATGCACGGCATGACGCTCCTCCGCCGCGCCCGCGCAAGTCGGCCGCTGATTTTCCCGCCAACCTGTTCCCGTGGCGCAATCGGACGGAGTGAGTCTGAACCAGATTAGGGCGAGTCCGCCGCCCGATTTGCAGGCGGACTCGCCCAATTTCATTACTTTAACCCTGCTCGTGCTTGAATAGATGCCACCGGCCTATGGGCCATGTTTTGGCCGCGGTTGGAACCGACATTCCGCACCGCCGGTCATGCCACTTCATGGAATCGATTTGTTCGAATGACCCCGACGATCTCTCGTCTCGCCCTCGCAGCCTTCGCCCTCACCGCTTCGATTGCCTCAGCCGGGCCCGCGCTTGCCGCAGTCGCCTGCGGTTCGGGCAACTTCGATGCCTGGATTGCCGACTTCAAGACCGAAGCCGCGGCCAAGGGAATCTCGCAGCAGGCGATCACAGCCGGCCTTGCCGGCGTCACGCTTGACCAGAGCGTGCTGTCGCGCGACCGCTCGCAAAAGGTCTTCAGTCAGAGCTTTGAGGAATTCTCCGGCCGCATGGTGCCGCCGCGCATGCAGCGCGGCTCCAACATGATGAAGCAATACGGCTCGGTGCTGTCGCGGATCGAGCAGACCTATGGCGTGCCCGGCGAGGTGCTGGTCGCGATCTGGGGGCTGGAGACCGATTTCGGCGTCAATATCGGCAAGTTTCCGACGCTGCGCTCGCTCGCGACGCTTGCCTATGACTGCCGGCGCGCCGAGCAGTTTCGCGGCGAACTGATGGACGCGCTGCGCATCGTCCAGCGTGGCGATCTCGCGCCGAACGAGATGCGCGGCGCCTGGGCGGGCGAGCTCGGCCAGACCCAGTTCATGCCGTCGTCCTGGATGAAATATGCCGTCGACTTCGACGGCAACGGTCGGCGCGATCTGCTCCACAGCGCGCCCGACGTGCTCGCCTCGACCGCCAATTATCTTGCGAACTACGGCTGGCAGCGCGGCAAGGACTGGGAGCCCGGCGGCCCCAACTTTGCGGTGCTCCAGCAATGGAACAAGAGCGAGGTCTACGCCAAGACGGTCGCCTATTTCGCGACCCAGCTCGCGCGCGCTCCCTAGGAGATTTCAAAACATTTGGGGCCGATCGCGTCGCGACCGGCCCCCCTTGTTCCCTGGCGTTCACTTGCCCGCGGTGGCGTGGATCGCCTTGTTGAGGTGCGCGCCGCACACACCCATCTTGCCGTTCAACAGCGCGTCCTGAGCCGCAGCGATCTCCTTCTGCGCGGTGATCTTGCTGTCACCATCGGACATGTTCTCGATCGCGGTCTCGGTCTGTTCGAGATTGGTCGCGCTGCATCCGCCCATTTTCTTCGCGGCCTGCGCGGGAGCGACCGCGAAAGCGACTGCGGCGATTGCGATGACCCCGAGTAACGTCTTCATTGTTACCTTCCTTCTCTTATCGTTATGCAGCCCGACATTCATTGCCGGACTCTGCGGATGAGATTGTTCGTCAGCTGGCGCAATTTTCGAGATGAATTCCCCGCGAGAATTGCGTGATGTTGCGCAGAGTGCAGAGCCTCATGCGAAATTTCTGATTTTCATTACGATTTTGTAATTTTGAACCTGCACGCTGGGCGTGCGTGCGCCGCAGCGCAGCATGAAGGGAGACACGGTGGGGGTCCAAGCCGAGAATGATTCAGTGACCAAGCTCAGGCGGGAACCCCGATGTCCGCTCCGAGTCGAATCGAACTGGGCAGTCCCAGCATCCAAGCGGCCAAAAATGCAGCCTTCGGCCCGCACGCTTTCAGCAAATAGTGAACCAATGCTCAGTTCTATGAACAATCTAGCATGCAGCTCGCGCATACGGGGAAGAGGGACGAATTCCGCCTGGCGGCTTGCGGAAGGGCAAAATGCGTCATATTTCCGCAATGAGGGGAACTCGCCTCGAATCCTATAAATCCGTGATTTCACGGGAGTTTGTTGCATTCCATGAACAGCCGGCGCGGCTCGTGGGCATAAGAGCCAATCAGTTAATCATCCCTTGCCTATGCTATGCGTCATCCGCTTAGCTGCATCGCAACATCGGAACTTCCGCAGTGCGATAGTCCCATCTATATTCATTTCAACGATGAGGCCGAGGTCAAAGGCTGAATCGAACTACAGGAGACTACCATGCTGCTCTCGTTCATCCGTATGATCCAGGCGTTCCGGGACTATCAGCGCAATGTCGCTGAACTCTCGCAGCTCAGCGATCGCGAGCTTTCCGACATCGGTATCGACCGTTCGGACATCCCGCGCGTTGCCGCCGGCTCCTACAAGGGCTGATTGCCCGTCGCGGACCGGACCAACCGATAGCGCCCGCCTCGTGCGGGCGTTGTCGTTTCTGGGGTGAGAAACGCCATCACGGCGATTCCACTGGGCACTGAAAAGCGCTACCTGTCGCGCCCATGACAGGATCGCACTCCAAGACACTTACCTCCAAGACCGTTCACATCATCGGCGCGGGCCTCGCCGGCTCCGAAGCCGCCTGGCAGGTCGCCAAATCAGGCGTAGCCGTGGTGCTGCACGAGATGCGGCCGAGCCGCATGACCGAGGCTCACCGCACCGACGGGCTCGCCGAGCTCGTCTGCTCGAATTCGTTCCGCTCCGACGATGCCGCCAACAACGCCGTCGGCCTCCTGCACGCCGAAATGCGTCGCCTCGGCTCGCTGATCATGCGCGCGGCGGATGCCAACCAGGTGCCCGCAGGCGGCGCACTGGCCGTCGACCGCGACGGCTTTTCGGCCGCCGTGACCAAGGCGCTGAATGAGCATCCGCTGATCGAGATCGCCCGCGGCGAGGTCGCCGGCCTGCCGCCGGCCGACTGGGACAATGTGATCGTCGCGACCGGCCCCCTCACCTCCGCAGCCCTGGCGGATGCGATCCGCGAGCTGACCGATGAGAGCGCGCTCGCCTTCTTCGATGCGATCGCGCCGATCGTGCACCGCGACTCCATCGACATGTCGGTTGCATGGTTCCAGTCGCGCTATGACAAGGTCGGCCCCGGCGGCAATGGCGCCGACTACATCAACTGCCCGATGACGAGGGAGCAGTATGACGGCTTCGTCGCCGCGCTGATTGCGGGCGAGAAGACCGAGTTCAAGGAGTGGGAGACCGACACGCCCTATTTCGACGGCTGCCTGCCGATCGAGGTGATGGCCGAGCGCGGGCCCGAGACGTTGCGTCATGGCCCGATGAAGCCGGTCGGACTGACCAATCCGAACGATCCGACGACCAAGCCGTACGCGATCGTGCAGCTTCGCCAGGACAACAAGCTCGGCACGCTCTACAACATCGTCGGCTTCCAGACGAAATTGAAGTACGGCGAGCAGCAGCGCATCTTCCGCAGCATTCCGGGCCTTCAGAACGCCGAATTCGCCCGCCTCGGCGGCTTGCACCGCAACACCTTCCTCAACTCGCCAAAGCTGCTCGACGGCCAGCTTCGTCTGCGCGCGCAGCCGCGGCTGCGCTTTGCGGGTCAGATGACGGGCTGTGAGGGCTATGTGGAATCGGCCAGCGTGGGCCTGATCGCAGGCCTCTATGCGGCAGCAGACGCGCGTGGCCAGCAGCTCACGAGCCCGCCGGAGACGACCGCATTGGGCTCTCTGCTCGGACACATCACCGGTGGTCATATCGAGACCATCGAGCCGGGCACGCGCTCGTTCCAGCCGATGAACATCAATTTCGGTCTGTTCCCGCCGCTCGCTGCACTGCCGACCAAAAAACCTGATGGCACGCGGCTGCGCGGCAACGAGAAGACGGTCGCCAAGAAGCAGGCACTGAGCGCGCGGGCGCTTGCCGATCTCGATCGCTGGATCGCCGACAACCAAAACATCGCCGCAGCGGCGTGAACCTGTCATGAGTCTACCCAAAGAAGACGCCGCGGTGCTCGCGGCGCGCTGGACCGACGGCGTGCTCTTGAAGCGCGACGTGTTCTCGACTGTCGAGCGCGGCCGTTTCAAGAGTGAGCACGGAGAGGTCGATGCGGTACTGCGCCGGCTCGACGAGGTGCCGTGGTGGTCGTTCGTGCTGGCACGCCATCTCTTCGCGCGCGAGAAGCACGCGCTGGCGCTGGCAAAGGGCTTGAACGTCGGTCCTGAGCTGCTCTGGGCCGGCCGCCGCGCGCTGGTCCGCGG
Source organism: Bradyrhizobium sp. CB82 (assembly GCF_029714405.1). Taxonomy (NCBI): domain Bacteria; kingdom Pseudomonadati; phylum Pseudomonadota; class Alphaproteobacteria; order Hyphomicrobiales; family Nitrobacteraceae; genus Bradyrhizobium; species Bradyrhizobium sp. CB82. The sequence continues at coordinate 5,058,086 of NZ_CP121650.1, forward strand.
CTTCGTTGACGGCGTCGCGCTGCATCTGGCCAAGCCGCATGGCAATGTCGCCTATTTCCGTTCCGCCAAGGACGCGCTGCGCCGGCTGCGCCGCGCCGGCATCTGCCACAACGATCTTGCGAAGGAGCAGAACTGGCTGGTCGGCCGCGACGGCCGCGCCTATGTGACCGACTTCCAGCTCGCTGCCTGCTTTGTGCGTCGCGGCCGGCTGTATCGCATTCTCGCCTACGAGGACCTGCGGCATTTGTTGAAGCACAAGCGCTCCTATGCCCCCGAGGCGCTGACGCCCAGGGAGCGCAAGATCCTCGCGAAGAAATCCTTTGCCGCGAGCCTTTGGCTCGCCACCGGCAAGAAGATCTATCGCGCGATCACCCGAGGCCTCTTCAATTTCACCGACCGCGAGGGCGGTGGCCGCAGGCTCGTCAATGACGCGCCCGTGCTCATTGACCTGATCCGCAAGAATCCGGCCGTACGTGACACCGCCATCGTCGCCTTCGCCGACCGCCGTTCCGGCGTCGGGCTCTACGCCTTCGTCGAGGCGGATCAGTCGGCGCTCGAAGGCCAGCTTCGCAACGAGCTCTCGGCTGCGAAGGGACCAAAGCCGCCCGAGCATATCCAGGTCGTGCATGCGCTGCCGCGCGATGCCAGCGGCAAGCCGCGCAGCGAGATCCTCCAGCTCGTGGCGATGAACCAGCTCGATCTGATCGAGCCGATGATGACGAGCGATCAGGACCGCGCCTTCCTGAAAGACATTCTGGAGCAGCGCAAGAATTTGCGCGACCGGTTCAATTTCGAGGCGGATTTGCCCTCGAGCTAGCTGCGGCTCACGTGCAGCGCGCGCTCAGGCCGGATGCGCCGAGCTTCGCCATGACCTCGTCGAGATGCGCGGCATCGCGCGTCTCGATGACGAGCTGAAGCAGTGTCGCCTTGGCCGGCAGGTCGGAGAATGTCCGCTGGTGCGAGACCTCGATGATGTTGGCGCCGGCCTCCGCCAGCAGCGCCGCCACGGCGGCGAGCTGGCCCGGCCGGTCGGGAATGTCGAGCGACAATTGCGTCAGCCGTCCCTCGCGCGCGAGCTCGCGGGTCAGGACCGAGGCGATCAGCCGCGTGTCGATATTGCCGCCGCTCAGCACAAGGCCGACCTTCTGGCCGGCAAAGCGCGAGGGATCGCTCATGATCGCCGCGAGTCCCGCGGCGCCCGCGCCTTCCACCACGGTCTTCTCGATCGAGATCAGGGCCGCCACCGCGCGTTCGAGCTCGGCCTCGTTCACGAGCGCAATGTCGTCGACGAGGCGGCGGACGATCTCGGTCGTGATCTTGCCCGGCGACTTCACAGCGATGCCTTCGGCCAACGTGTCGCCGCGCGCGGGCAGGTTGCCGTCATGGATGGCGTTGTACATCGAGGGATAAAGCCAGGCCTCGACGCCGAGAATTCGCAGGCTCGGCTTGAGCGCTTTGGCCGCAATGGCGATGCCGCTGATCAAGCCGCCACCGCCGATCGGGACGACCAGCGTGTCCAGCTCCGGCACGGCCTTGAGCATCTCGAGCCCGACCGTGCCCTGCCCGGCGATGACGAGCGGATCGTCATAGGGATGCACGAAGATCATGCCGCGCGCCTCGCCGTGTTCGCGCGCGAAAGCGGCGGCCTCCTCCAGGGTCGCTCCGGTGACGATCACCTCGGCGCCGTGGTGCCTGGTGTTCTCGATCTTCACCATCGGCGTGCCGATCGGCATCACGATGGTCGCGGGAATACCGAGGCGCTTGGCGTGATAGGCAACGCCCTGCGCGTGATTGCCGGCCGACATCGCGATGACGCCGTGCTGCCGCTCCTCCACTGTGAGCGCGGTCAGGCGGTTGAGGGCGCCGCGCTCCTTGAACGAGGAAGTGAACTGGAGATTTTCGAACTTGAGCCAGAGATCGCAGCCGCAGATCGCGCTCAGCGTCCGGCTGTAGTTGCAGGGCGTCTCGACGATGGCGCCACGGACGACGTCCGCAGCTGCGCGCAGGTCGGCGAGCGTGACCGGAAGACCGCTCAGATCGACCACTGGATCCGGCGTGTCGTGCGAGGCGGTGTCGAGTGTTTCGGCCATAGGCCAATATAGGTCATTTGGCCCGCTGCGGCGATACGGGAGCCGCTATTTGGTAAATTGCCGCGACCGCGACGCCCGCCAGAGCGCCCACAGGGTTCCTAGCCGCGACGGCGGCTGCGGCAGGAAGGGATTGCGATCCGCGCGTGACAGGCGCGCCAGATCGCGGCGCGCCGTTACGAGCGGCAGGAACGCCGGCCTTGCCTGCGGCGGGATCTCCGCCAGCAGCGAGGTCGCCGTCTCGATATGCTGGCGCGCCTCGCGCGTGAGGTCATCCAGCGCCGCGCGCAGCGCCGGCGTCTCCTTGCCGGCGAACATCTCCTCGATGGCGCTGCCATGGCCTTCCAGGACTTGCTGCGGCACGAAGAGCTGGCGATGCGCGGCATCTCGCGGCAGGCTGGCGATCACCTGCACCAGGCCCTGGGCGAGGCCGGCGTGACGAGCGAGATGATCGATGGCCTCCGACGGCCGTGCGCAGATCCGCGCGGCAAGCGACAACAGCGCCGAGTACGTTTCGGTCAGATAGCCCTCCAGCGCCGCCATGGTCGGCATCGGATCGTTGTAGAGATCGAACTGGTGCTCCTCGACGAGCCGCGACAGCGGCTCGACCGGAAGATCGTAGTCGCGGATCGCGACCAGAAGCTCAGCGGCGACCGGATTGCCCTCGGCGCTGCCATGGACGTGGCCGGCCAGCATGTCGGTCCACCATTGCAGACGGATTTCGCCCGGCAGCGGCTGGGTCACCTGATCGCGAACGCGGACGATCTCGGCATTGAAGGCATAGAGTGCGAGCAGCGCGCGGCGCTCATTGGCGGGCACGAACAAGCTCGCGGCGTAGCGCGCGAAATCGTGGGTGCGCACGAGATCGGCGCAGAAGGCGGCAGCATCGGCCGCTGGCGTGCCGCCGCTCATGGCACCGCGATCAGGGCCGCCGCGACCCGCCGCCGCTCCCCGATCATGATATTGTAGGTGCGCACGGCAGGGCCCGTCTGCATCGTATCCAGCACCACCTTCACCGCTTTCAGCGCCTGGCGCAGCTCCGGCGGCGGCAGCCAGACCCCGCTTCCGGTGCCGACCAGGAGCGTGTCGATGCTGTTGGCCGCGGCAAAGACCCGCTCCAGCGAATAGCGATCGATCTGCCGGGGGTCGGTGACCTCCCAGGCCCAGATCGCATCGGGCAGGCACAGAAGCGAGCCGCGATGCGACATGCCGGCAAAGGCGAAACCGCCCTTGCCATAGGCGTCGATCGGCGCCGAGCGCGGGAAATGTGGAGCGTTGGGATCGCCGGCCATGGGATTCGTCCGAATTGGCTAAAGCATGATCCTGACCCGAAGGGTCGCGTCAGCGCAAAGCGCGAAGCGGTTTTCCCATGCGGCGGAACGCGTTTGCGCGGAGATCATGCTCAAACAACAACCTAAAGCGCGATGACGATTCATCCTAATCTCGTCGCGCTTTAGTACCCTCGCAAACGCTTGTGAGGGCACGCGGTTCGGATCATGGCCGATTTTTCTTGGCCGGCGCCGCCGTATCCGCCGCATCCTCGCGGTGCGTGCCGACGCCCAGATAAATCAGGATCGGCGCTGCGATGAAGATCGAGGTGTAGGTGCCGACCAGCACGACGCCGAACATCATTACCGCGGTGAAGCTGTGGATGGCGTGGCCGCCGAACAGCAGCAGCGCGAGCAAGGCCAGCGTCACCGTGACGTGGGTGATGATCGAGCGCGACAGCGTCGAGTTGATGGACTCGTTGAGGAGCTGCGGCATCGGCATCTTCTTGTAGCGCCTCAGCATCTCGCGGATACGGTCGTAGATGACGACCGTATCGTTGAGCGAGTAGCCGAGAATCGTCAAAAGCGCCGCGATGCTGGTGAGGTCGAAATCGACCTGGCTGATCGACATGAAACCGATCGTCAGCACGATGTCGTGCACGTTGGCGATCATGGCGCCTAACGCGAACTGCCATTCGAAGCGGAACCAGAGATAGATCAGGATCGCGACGATCGCCAGCATCAGGCCGAGCATGCCGTAGGCCAGAAGCTCGCCGGAGACGCGCGGACCGACCACTTCGACGCGGCGGTACTCGACGGTATCACCGAGCGCGCCGCGCACCTTCTGCACCGCTTCCTGCTGGGCGGCGTCGCCGCCCGGCTGCTCCGCGACGCGGATCAGGACGTTCTCGGGGCCGCCGAACTGCTGCAACTGGACCTCGCCCAGACCTAGGGCATCGAGCGCGGTGCGCATCGCCGCGATGTCGGCGGTGCCGGACTTGGCCTGCACTTCCAGAAGCGTGCCGCCGCGGAAATCGATGCCGAAATTCAGGCCGTGGGTGAAGAACAGCGTGATGGCCACGATCGACAGCGCCGCCGAGATCGGGAAGCTGATGCGGCGGAAGCGCGTGAAGTCGAAATGCGTATTGTCCGGGACGATGCGCAGCGACGGCAGCAGGCCAAGGGCCGCGACCACGGTGAGGATGGCAATGAGGACGCCAAGCCCGATGAGAACGTAGTGAGTCACAATCAGGCTCCTAGATCGGCACGCTCTGCGGCCGCTTCCACCGCACCCACCCGGCCACGATCAGCCGGGTCAGCGTGAAGGCGGTGAACACCGTGGTGATGATGCCGATGCCGAGCGTCACGGCAAAGCCACGCACCGGACCGGTGCCGATATAGAACAGCACGGCAGCAGCAATGAAGGTCGTGATGTTGGAATCGAGGATGGTCGCCAGCGCGCGCTTGAAGCCGGCGTCGATGGCCGAGATCGCGTTGCGGCCACCGCGCAGCTCCTCGCGGATGCGCTCGTAGATCAGCACGTTGGAATCGACCGCGATGCCGACGGTCAGCACGATGCCGGCGATGCCGGGCAGCGTCAGCGTGGCATTGAGCAGCGACAACAGGCCGAAGATCATGGCGACGTTGATGGTCACCGCGATGTTGGCGAACAGGCCGAACAGCCGGTAGGTCAACAGCATGAAGACGATGACCATGATCGAGCCGACGTAAGCGGCCAGCTCGCCCTTCTCGATCGAGTCCTGGCCAAGTCCCGGACCGACGGTGCGCTCCTCGATCACGGTCAGTGGTGCCGGCAGCGCGCCGGCGCGCAGCAGGATGGCGAGGTCGTTTGCCGACTGCACCGTGAAGCTGCCGGAGATCTGGCCCTGCCCGCCAGTGATCGGCTCGCGGATGACGGGCGCCGAGATCACCTCATTGTCGAGCACGATCGCGAACGGCAGGCCGACATTCTCGGTCGTGGCTTGCGCGAACTTGCGCGCCCCCGACGTGTTGAACTTGAAATTGACGACGGGCTCGCCGGTGCGCTGGTCGAAGCCCGGCTGGGCATCGGTCAGATCGCCGCCCGAGACCAGCACCTGCTTCTTCACGACATAGGGAACCTTCGGCGAGCTCGCGCTCATCAGGAGCTCGGATTCGGGCGGCAGGCTGCCCCGCTGAGCCTGGTCGGGCGGCACCGAGGTGTCGACCATCCGGAATTCCATCTTGGCAGTTTTGCCGAGCAGCTCCTTCAGGCGGGTCGGATCCTGGAGGCCCGGCACCTGAACCAGGATGCGGTCGGTGCCCTGCCGCTGGATCACCGGTTCGACGGTGCCGAGCTGGTTGACGCGTCGTTCGACGATCTGGATCGACTGCTCGATGGTCTGGCGCACGCGCTCGGTGATGGCGGCCTGCGGCACGGTCAGGCGAATCAGCCCGCCGCCGGCATCACTGACCTCCAGGCTGCGCTGGCCGTTGGAGCCGAGCAGCCCGCCGAGCGGCTGCGAGAGATCGCGCAGCTTCGACAGCGCGTTCTGAAGGTCGGTGTCCTTGACGCGGACCTCGACCGCATCGCCCTTCGACGACAGCCCGGTATAGCCGATCTTGGCCTCACGCAGCACGCGGCGGGCGTCGTCGCGGACCTGGTCGAGCTTCTCCTTCTTGACATAGTTGGAGTCCACCTCGAGCAGCAGATAGGAGCCGCCCTGAAGGTCGAGGCCGAGCACGAGCCGGCGCTGCGCCCAGGCGGGCCAGGTCTTGACTTGCGCCTCGGGGAAGAAGTTCGGGACCGCGCAGAGGCACACGATCAGCGCTAGCAGGATAATCCCGAGCGCCCTCCACCGCGTGAAATACAACATCGAGTGAACCTGTCAGATCAGGAGAATGCGAGGCTCGAGCGAGCGATCAGCTCGCCGAGTCTTCCTTGGCGCTGTCCTTGGCCGGCTCGCCCTTGGCGCGCACGCCGGAGATCATCTGGCGCATCTGCCGCACGCGCACGCCGTCGGAAATCTCGAACTCGATCTGGTCGTCGTCGACGACCTTGGTGACCTTGCCGACGAGGCCGCCCGAGGTCACGACCGTGTCGCCGCGGCGGATGTTCTTCACGAGGTCGGCGTGGTCCTTCACCTTCTTCTGCTGCGGCCGCAGAATCAGGAAGTACATGATCACGAAGATCAGGGCGAACGGCAGCAACGACATCAACATGCTGTTGGTGTCGCCGGCGCCCGCGGCCTGGGCATACGCAGGGGTAATGAACATTCGGACGATCCTCGTGAACGGGAGAAGCCGGCATGGCCCCCTCAGGCCAGCCGGATCGGTCAAATTTCGCGCGGACTATAGCGGCAGCGGTCCCAATTGCAACGCTGCCAGACCGACGATTTGGCAACCTTGCGGGCGGCGCTCAGGCCCGATAAAGGCTGCATTCTCAGGAACTTCGGACATGCCCAAAAAACCAAACAAAACCGCCCGGCCCAGGGCCGCCAAGACCCCTCCCCGAAAGCCCACCCACCTCGCGGCAAAACGCCCCACGGCGGCCGCCCCCGATCTCGCGCAGGAGCGCATCGTGCGTGCGCTCGAGACCATTGCCGCGCACCTTTCGACCCAGGCACCGGCGTCCGCCGCGCCCGTCTCGTTCGAGCGCGCCGACGCCTTCGTCTGGCATCCGGACGGCCGCCTCTCGGCGGTGCCGCGGGTCAGCCGCGTCGAGCTTTTCCTGCTCAAGGGGATCGACCGGATGCGCGACATCCTGATCGAGAACACCGAGCGCTTCGCCAATGCCCTGCCCGCCAACAACGCCCTGCTCTGGGGCGCGCGCGGCATGGGCAAGTCGTCGCTGGTGAAGGCGGCGCATGCCGGCATCAACGCGGACCGCAAAGCTCCCGACCGCTTGAAGCTGATCGAGATTCACCGCGAGGATATCGAGACGCTGCCTGCGCTGATGGAGCAATTGCGTGGCTCGTCCTATCGCTTCATCGTGTTCTGCGACGACCTCTCCTTCGACGGCAATGATGCGTCGTATAAATCGCTCAAGGCCGTGCTCGAAGGCGGCATCGAGGGCCGGCCAGACAACGTCATCCTCTACGCCACCTCCAACCGCCGTCACCTGCTGGCGCGCGACATGATCGAGAACGAGCGCTCCACCGCGATCAATCCAGGCGAAGCGGTCGAGGAGAAGGTCTCGCTGTCGGACCGCTTCGGCCTGTGGCTCGGCTTCCACCGCTGCAGCCAGGACGAATATCTGGCGATGGTGCGCGGCTATTGCGGCCATTTCGGCATCAAGGTCGACGATGAGGCGCTGGAGCGCGAGGCCCTGGAATGGTCGACCACGCGCGGCTCACGCTCCGGCCGCGTCGCCTGGCAGTTCGTGCAGGAGCTGGCGGGACGGCTCGGCGTCAAGCTGGCGGCGAACTAGCGCTACCTGTCGCCCCAAGCACAACTGTCATTCCCCGGGGGATCCAGTATTCCAGAGACATCGAGATTCAGCACAACCGCCGCGGCGTACTGGGTCGCCCGGTCCCGGCTCCGCCAAAGGCTTCGCCGGACTTTCGGTGTTAGGCCGGCGTAGCGTAAGCGAAGACGGCAAGCCGGGCGACGACAGCGATAGTGCGGAGGCTGCGTGAGCCTCACGCCCCGTTCAGGAATTGAAGCGGGTCAACCGGGTTCGATCCCTTACGGATCTCGAAGTGGAGCTGCGGCGACGCCACCTCCCCGGATTGACCCGACTTGGCAATGACCTGACCGCGCTTGATGGTATCGCCGCGCTTCACCAACAACTCACTCGCATGGGCATATGCGGTGACGTAGCCGTTGGAGTGCCGAACCAGGACCAGATTGCCGTAACCTTTCAGCTCATTGCCGGAATAGGCGACGACGCCGTCTTCCGCGGCCTTGACCGGCGTACCTTCCGGCACCGCAAGATTGATGCCGTCATTGCTCTTGCCGTTGGTCTTGGCGCCATAGCTCGTGATCACCTTGCCGCGCACAGGCCAGCGGAAGGTCGGCAGCGCGCCGGTGGCATCTGCCGCCTTGGCGGGCGTCTCGGCGGACTTCTCTTCGACGTTGGCGGTGGCTTGCGCCAGACGCGCACTCTGTACTGGTGCGGCAGCGGCCGCGACCCTGGTGGCGGGCACGGTTGCGACCGCCGCGGGTTGCTGGGCGGCGACGACGGGCGCGGCAGCCACCGCCACTGGGGCGGCTGGCGTCGCGGCAACTGCCGCGGCCTTGCCGGCCGGCACGGTCAGCTTGGTGCCGAGCTTGAGCTTGGCGGACGGATCGAGACCGTTGGCGCGCGCGAGCTCAGCCACCGGAATGTGATTCTTGCGTGCGATGCTGGCGAGCGTGTCGCCACGATTGACGAAGTGGGTGCTGGGCGGCGCGCTGACGGCCACAATCGGCTTTGCTGCGGGCGCCGCGACTGGCGCTGCGGCAACCGGAGCCGTTGCCGGCGCAGCCGCTGCGGCGGTTGCTGCCGGATGCGGTATGATGAGCTGCTGGCCGGGCGAGAGCGTGCGCGGGCCCTTGTAGCCGTTGGCGGCGAGGATCGCCTGCGGAGTGACGCGATAGCGCTTGGCGAGCACGTCGAGCGTGTCGCTGGTGCCGACAATGATCGTGGTTCCGCCGGCGGGACGGGCCGCGGCGACCGAACGCGGCGGCACAGTGCCGGTGGCTTCAAGATGCGGCTGCGCCGGCGGCGTATAGGACCCCATGCCACGCCCGCCTCCGGCCACACCCCCGCCTCCCGCGACGGGATAGGATTGCGGCGCAGTGACCGCCGGAGGCGGCAATGGCTGGGACTGATAATTGCTGGGCTGCGTCTGAGGCCGCGCATATTGCGGCAGCTCGCGCTGCGGCGGCGCCTGCTGCACCGACCCGGTGGAGTCCTGGGAAGCGAAGGGGTTGGAGAAGTTGGATTGCGAAAGCCGCGACGACATATCGGCGCTGCATCCGGCGAAACCGAACGAGATCAGCGCCAGCACCGCGACCTGCGGCACGCGGCGCGAGTAAAGCAACTCGGCAAGAGCGGACATGGTTACTCACTCGTACGCAACTGAACTGGTTTTTTAAGTAAACACGCGCCGAGTAAATAACGCCTTAACCTCCCAATAAGGTGTTGGCAGCACAGCCGATCCGGAATTCTACAGCTCGCGGGCCACGCCAGGCAGTGCCGGGACGAAGCGGACATCGACGAGTTCCCTGCGCTCGATCCCCGTCTCAGTGCGGGTCAGGCGGATCAGGGTCTGCACCCCATGATGGGGGCCGACCGGCGCGATCAGGACGCCCCCGACCTCCAGCCGCGCAATCAGATTGTCCGGGATCTCCTCCATCGCGGCGGTGACGATGATGCGGTCGAAGGGACCGATATTGGCGGGCAGATCGAGACCGTCGCCGAGCATCACCTCCACATTGTGGCAGGCGAGCTTCTCTAGCCGGGCACGCGCCGTATCGGCGAGTTTTCGATAGCGCTCGACCGTCAGGACATGCCCGGCAAGCCGCGACAGCACCGCGGCCTGGTAGCCGGAGCCCGTGCCGATCTCCAGCACGCGATGCTGCTTCTGCAACTGAAGTTGTTCGGTCATGTAGGCGACGACGAAGGGCTGGCTGATGGTCTGCCCGCAGGCGATCGGCAACGCACTGTCGCGGTAGGCGTCCACCCGATCAGCCGCCTCGACGAACAGATCGCGCGGCACCTCCTCCATGGTGCGCAGCACCGCCTGGTCGCTGATGCCGCGACGTCGCAGCGTAAGCTGAAACATCATTTTTTCCGGCGGATGCTGATTGGTGGTCATTGCCAATTTTCGTCGCGTTTTCATCTCGGCCGGGTCGAACCTGCGGCTCAGGTACGGCCTTCGCCGCAGCCGCACGATTCTTGTTCCGGCTCAGGAACCCATGATAGTCTTCTGCCACGGCATCTGACCACACAATCTGCTTTACGCAGAATTGGCCATGCCGCCATTCCAGATCGGGGTTTGTCCAAACGCTCGTTGCGTCGCATGGTTTTATCTGCGAACGTTTGATGGGAAGGGCAAGGACTCACGGATGACTGCGACACGGCCTTCGGGCGGTTCTGTTTTCCTCGTCGAGGACGAGGTCATGATCAGGATGATGGTCGCAGACATGCTCGAAGAGCTTGGCTATAAGGTCGCGGCCGAGGCCGGCGACATTGCGGAAGCGATGCGGCTTGCCCAGTCGAGCGAGTTCGATTTCGCCATCCTCGACGTCAACGTCAACGGCAAGGTGATCTCGCCCGTCGCCGACGTCATCAAGGCCAGGGGCCGGCCCTTCATCTTTGCCACCGGCTACGGCTCGTCCGGCCTGCCCGAGCAATATCGCGACCGGCCGGCGCTGCAAAAGCCGTTTCAGCTCGACGCGCTCGGCAAGACCATCGAGTCCGCGCTGCGCGGCGACTAGGCCCATTCCGCGTGTCGCTGTGATGGCTTTATGCCAGTGATTTGCCCGACGCGTCAAGTGATTTCGTAAAAAACGAAGCACATGACCTGCAGCCCCGGGGCTCCTTTGCATGGGGTTGTTTTCGATATTTTTGCTGGGCGGTCGCCAAGCCTTCAGGCCGAAGGCCGCTCACGACGGCGAACGCGGCCCTATTTCAGCGTCTTGCCGAGCGCCTGCGAAAACGCTTCGTCCGTGCGGTCGAGCCTGAGCGGCGTCACCGAGATGTAGCGCTCGCGCAGCGCGGCGAGGTCGGTGCCTTCGGCGGGCAGATCCATCATCGCGGTGCGCTCGAAACCGATCCAGAAATAGGGGTTACCGCGACCGTCCCGGCGCTCGTCGATCCTGAGGAAGCCGAGATTGCGCTTGCCCTGCCGTGTCACGCGGATGCCGAGAACCTCTTCCGGCGCGCAGGACGGAAAATTGACGTTGATCACAGTGTTTCTGGGCACGCCGGCCGCGAGCACCTTGCGCACGATGTCGGAACCGAATTTGCGCGCGGTGTCCCACGGAGGGCGATCGCGCGTCTCGACGCTGAACTCCTGCGACAGCGCGAACGACGGCAGGCCGAGAATGGTGCCTTCGAGCGCACCTGCGATGGTGCCGGAATAGACGACGTCCTCGGCGACGTTGCGGCCCTTGTTGACGCCGGACAGCACGACGTCGGGCAGTGTCGCACCGAGGATATGACGCGCGCCCATGATGACGCAGTCGGTCGGCGTGCCCCTCACCGCGAAGTGCCGCGGGCCGACCTCGCGCAGGCGCAAGGGATCGTTCAGCGACAGCGAATGCGAGACGCCGGACTGGTCGAGCTCCGGCGCCACCACCCAGACGTCGTCGGACAGGGCGCGCGCGATCTCCTCCACGACTTTGAGGCCGGGCGCGTGGATGCCGTCGTCATTGGTGCACAGAATTCGCATGCGTCAGGTCGATTCCTGAGGTGCCGTGAGGAGGTCTTATCCGGCTATGACCGATCAGGCAAACCGGCGAAATGCGGGAGTTTCCGGGTTGTTTGGAACTTACCAACGGCGGTCCGCAGGCCCTTCGCCTAGCGGCGGATGCGCCACTGCGGCAGGAAGCGCGCCAACCGGCCTTCAGTTCGCAAAGCGAGCACGACCGGCGGGGCAGGTTTCGGCGGTGGCGCAACGGGTGCCGCCGCAGGAGGCAACTCGATGGCCGCTTGGACCGGCGTTCGCGCCGGTGGCGCCTGCGGATAGCGCGTGCGCGCGAGCGTCAGTGCCTTGTCAAAATCCTCGAGATTGAGCCCGGGCTTGGCGCGCCTGCTTTGCACGAAGTCGTCGTCCCAAAGCCGCGCGATCTCGATGTCGAGCACGCCGCGCAACCGTTGGTCGACCGCCTGGATGCCGAAGCCGGTCACGGCCCACTGTCTGCCGATCCAGAAGATGTCGCGGTGCAGGGCCATGAACGGTCGCTGGAGAAGTCGGACGATCCCAGGATAACCGCCCGTCCGAGCTCCGCAACCCCGAGGGATCGCGCTCCAAAGCGGCGCGCCCCCGGGATTGAGCCGATTTTGGGCGCCCTACTCGCGCGCGACCACCTTCAGCCCGCCCATATAGGGTTGCAGCACGTCTGGCACGGCGATCGAGCCGTCTTCCTGCTGATAGGTCTCCATCACGGCGATCAGCGCGCGGCCCACCGCGGTGCCAGAGCCGTTGAGCGTATGGACGAAGCGCGGTTTGCCGTCCGGCCCGCGCGAGCGCGCATCCATGCGTCGCGCCTGAAAATCGCCGCACACCGAGCAGCTCGAGATCTCGCGGAACATGCCGCCCTCGCCCTGTCCGGGCATCCAGGCCTCGATGTCGTAGGTCTTTTGCGACGAAAAGCCCATGTCTCCTGCACACAGCGTCATCACACGGTAATGCAGGCCGAGGCGCCGCAGCACCTCCTCGGCGCAGGCGAGCATCCGCTCGAGCTCGTCCTTGCTGGTCTCGGGCGTCGTGATCGAGACCAGCTCGACCTTGGTGAACTGGTGCTGGCGGATCATGCCGCGCGTGTCGCGCCCCGCCGCGCCTGCCTCGGCGCGGAAGCACGGCGTCAGCGCCGTCAGCCGCATCGGCAGCTGCTTCTCGTCGAGGATGGATTCGCGCGCGAGATTTGTCAGCGAGACTTCCGCGGTCGGAATAAGCCCGAGGCGCTCGGTCCGCAGCCGCTCATTGTCGGGCGCGGCCAGCAATTCACCCTTGATCGCCCAGAACTGGTCGTCCTCGAATTTCGGCAATTGCCCGGTGCCGAACATGACTTCGTTGCGCACCAGGAGCGGCGGGTTGATCTCGGTGTAGCCATGCTCGTTCGTGTGCAGGTCGAGCATGAACTGGCCAATCGCACGCTCGAGCCGTGCCAGCCCCTTCTTCAGCACGACGAAGCGCGCGCCGGAGAGTTTTGCCGCGACCTCGAAATCCATGTAGCCGAGCGCGCTGCCGAGGTCGTCGTGCAGCTTCGGCGTGAAGTTGTAATTGCGCCTGTTGCCGAACACGTGGTGCTGCACGTTGCCGTGCTCGTCGACGCCGTCGGGCACTTCGGCGAGCGGCAGATTGGGGATCGCCGACAGCTCTTTTGCCAGCTCCTCGTCGGCGCCCTTCGCGGCCGCTTCGAGCTCCGGCATGGTGGTCTTGAGCTCAGCCACCTCGGCCATCAGCTTGGCTGCGCGCGCCTCGTCCTTCGCCTTCTTCGCCTCGCCGATCTCCTTGGAGGCCGCGTTGCGCCGCGCCTGGGCCTGCTCTGAAGCCAGGATCGCCGCCCGCCGCTTCTCGTCGATCGCCAGCAGCGACGCCGACATCGGCTTCAAACCGCGTCGGGCGAGGCCGGCGTCGAAAGCTTGCGGATTGTCGCGGATCGTCTTGATGTCGTGCATGGCGGTGGGTCCTGGGACAGCGTGCAAACAGTCAACGCAGTATGTTGAAAGTTTCCATCGGCGCGTCTCCCTAGCACGGCTGTCGTCACCCGCGAAAGCGGGTGATCCAGTATTCCAAGGACGTCAGAGACTCATCGAAGGGCCGCGGCGTACTGGATTCCCCGCTTTCGCAGGAAATGACACCGGATGATTTGGCCCTATTCCGCCGGATTGGCGCTGGACGACGTACCGCTTTGGGATTGCGAGGCCGCGGCCTTCTTCTCCACCATCGATACCGCGATGATCGAGCCCTCATAGAGCGCCAGCAAGGGGATCGCGAGCGAGCACTGGCTCAGCACGTCGGGCGGGGTCAGGACAGCCGCGATGATGAAGGCGATGACGATGAAATATCGGCGCTTCTCGCGCAACATTCTTGACGTGATGATGCCGATCCGGCCCAAGAGCGTCAGGATCACCGGGAGCTGGAAGGCAATGCCGAAGGCGAAGATCAACGACATCATCAGCGACAGATATTCGCCGACCTTCGGCAACAGCGCGATCTGCGCGGTTTCCGCGCCGCCGGCCTGCTGCATGCCGAGCGAGAAGCGGATCAGCATCGGCAGTACGACGAAATAGACCAGCATCGCGCCCAGCACGAAGAAGATCGGGGTCGCGACCAGATACGGCAGGAAAGCCTGCTTCTCGTGCTTGTAGAGGCCGGGCGCCACGAATTTGTAGATCTGCGTGGCGACGATCGGGAACGAGATGAAGCCCGCACCGAACAGCGCCAGCTTGAGCTGGGTGATGAAATATTCCAGCAGCGCCGTGTAGATGAATTTCGAGTTCTCGGGCCCCGCGACCCACACGAACGGCCAGACCAGCACGTTGTAGATCTGCTTGGCGAAGAAGAAGCAGAAGATGAACGCGATGCCAAAGCCGAGCAGCGCCTTGATCAGCCGCGAGCGCAGCTCGATCAAATGGTCCATCAACGGGGCCTTGCTGGCCTCGATATCGGCGTCGGTCATGACGCTTTGGCGTCCTTGATCGCTTCGGGTAACGCGGTGTCCTGAGTCACGGGAGCCGCCTCAACCTCGCGGGTGATCGCGAGCGGTTCATTTGCCGCCGCATGGATCTCCGCTTCCACGAAGGTCGCGGGCGTCGGGGCTTCCGGTGTCGTCGGCGTCACAGGTGCATCACTTGAAGTCCCCGGCACTTCACTTGAAGTCCCCGGCGCTTCGCTTGAAGTCGCCAGCGCTTCGCTTGAAGTCGCCGGCGGCTCAATCGCAGGTGTGGCCGCGGTCTCCGCCGGCTTGTCGATGTCCTCGATGCGCAGCGCCTCGTTGACGTCCTTCGTGAGCGAAGTCATCAGATTGTTGCGGGACAAGCCGGAGGCGGCTTCCTTGACCTCGTCGAAGCTTTTCTTGAGGTCGGCCATCTCGGCCTCGCGCATGGCTTCCTGAAACTGGCCCTGGAATTCGGCGGCCATCTTGCGGGCCTTGCCCATCCATTGGCCGACCATGCGCAGCACACCGGGGAGTTCCTTCGGGCCGATGGCAACCAGCGCAACGACCGCGATGAGGACCAGTTCACTCCACCCGATGTCGAACATGAAGTCTTCCGTTCAGGCAAGCCACGATTGGCCCAATCCTCGATGCACGGGATCGGGACCGCCCACGTTTGCCGATCTTTGGCTCAGACGGCCTTGCTGCCGACGTCGGAGCGTGCCGCAGTCGGCGCGGCATTGTGCTCGATGGACTTGGCGGGGTCGGGCTTGTCGGCGACCTTGTCGTCGTCCTGCATGCCCTTCTTGAAGGCCTTGATGCCCTGCGCCACGTCGCCCATCAAATCCGAAATCTTGCCGCGACCGAACAGCAGCAGGACCACTGCGATCACCAAGATCCAGTGCCAAATGCTAAGCGAACCCATCCTGCAACCCTCCAAACGCGCGTGGCCGGGGACCCGGCCGATCTTCACCGAAACCTAGGCTTCGCAGGTGTCAAAAACAAGGACCTAGGCAGCGCCAATTCGCTGTTGGCACTACGTAATCTTGCTAGTGTTAACTGGTCGCAGGCAGTCCGTGGAATGACGGGCCGTCAGCCCTCGTCGCTACTCTCACCGCCGCGTTCCGGCGTCTCCGGTTCCGGCTCTGGCGCCGGGGCCAGCGCAAGGTCCAGATCCTCGCCGGGCTCGAGCGGATCCTCGTCCTCACGTAGCGCCGGGTCGTCCGACGGCGTCGGCACGCTGAAACCGGTCGGCAGACGCGAGTCCAGAAGACCCGTGCCCTTCAGTTCCTCCAGGCCCGGCAAGTCGCTGAGATGTTCCAGGGTGAACTGCGACAGGAAATCCTCGGTGGTTCCGAAAGTCAGCGGACGGCCCGGCGTCTTGCGCCGCCCGCGCGGCTTGATCCAGCCGGTCTCGAGCAACACGTCGAGCGTGCCCTTTGAGGTCACGACGCCGCGGATCTCCTCGATCTCGGCGCGGGTCACCGGCTGGTGGTAGGCGATAATCGCCAGCACCTCGATCGCCGCACGCGACAGGCGACGGGTCTCGGTGCTCTCGCGCGTCATCAGCCAGGCAAGATCGCCGGCGGTGCGGAAGGTCCATTTGTTGGCAACGCGCACGAGGTTCACGCCGCGCGTTGCATATTCGGCCTGCAATTGCGCGAGCGCAGCCTTCACGTCGACGCCATCAGGCATGCGCTTGGCAAGGGTCGCGGTGTCCAGCGGCTCGCTGGAAGCAAACAGCAGCGCTTCGAGAAGCCGCAATTCTTCGGGACGTGCCTGGGATTCGTTGTCCATCGGCTCGACCTCTTCTACCCGAACTTCCGCCAAGGCCATGGCAGCTTCTCCTTCTTGCACTTAACCGACCGGCGTTTCAGGCGCGGGACCTGCAGGTACCGGTTGATGCCGCCCCTTTCGGAAATAGAGCGGCGCGAACGCCTCTTTCTGGTTCAGTTCCAGCTGGCCTTCCCGCACCAGTTCGAGTGCGGCGGCAAAGCTCGAGGCGAACACCGTCGCACGCTGCGACGGATCGGCGACGTAACGGATCAGGAAGTCGTCGAGACGACCCCAATCGTCCGATTCGGTAAGGCTCCCGACCAGCCGCTCCAGCGAGGCGCGCGCCTCCGCGAGCGACCACACTGTGCGCTTGGCGAGATGCACGCTCGCCAGCACGCGCGACTGCCGCTGCGAGGCGTAGGCCGTGAGCAGGTCGTAGAGGGTTGCGGTGTATTTCGGATGCTTGACCTCGGCGATCTGCTCGGGCTCGCCGCGCGGGAAGATGTCGCGCAGCAATTGCTGCCTATTCATCAGCCGGTTCGCCGCTTCGCGGATGGCCTCGAGCCGGCGCAGGCGATTGGCGAGCGCGGTCGCCATCTCCTCCGCGCTTGGACCTTCCGCCGTCGGGGGTTCCGGCAGCAGGAGGCGTGATTTCAGGAAGGCGAGCCAGGCCGCCATCACGAGATAGTCGGCCGCAAGCTCGAGCCGGATTTTCCGCGCGGCTTCGATGAAGTGGAGATATTGATCAGCGAGCGCCAGGATCGAGATTTTTGCGAGATCGACCTTCTGCTGCCGCGCCAGTGCGAGCAGCAGATCGAGCGGCCCCTCATAGCCCTCGACATCGACGACCAGCGCCGGTTCGCCCTCGGCGAGCTCGGCGGGCCGCCCGGTTTCAAACGATAGGATTTCTGCGGTCATGCGGATGCCGTGTTCGCCTGTGCGATCAATGCGTCGAGTTCAGCGCGCGCCGCCGTCCGGTCGAACGGCTGCGGCGCCTTGCGCGTGGCCAGCGCCTCGTTTGCGCGTTCCAGCGCCTTGCCCGACAATTCGGGCGTCTGCCCGGCAACCTCGTGCATCTCCTCGATATTCCCGTTGCAATGCAGGACTATGTCGCAGCCGGCTGCAAAAATCGAACGCGTGCGCTCGGTAATGGTGCCCGCCAATGCGTTCATCGACACGTCATCACTCATTAACAAACCATGGAACCCGATCACGCCACGAATCACCTGCTGAACCATTGTCGCAGATGTCGTCGCCGGATGGGTGGGGTCGAACGCGCTAAACACAACATGTGCAGTCATCGCCATCGGTAGGTCCGCCAATGGCTTGAACGCGGCAAAATCGGTGCGCTCCAGCTCGTCCTTTGGCGTGTCCACGGTCGGCAACCGAAAATGCGTGTCTGCCGTCGCCCGTCCATGGCCGGGGATGTGCTTGAGGACCGGCAGCACGCCGCCCTGCTCAAGCCCGTCCGTGACGGCGCGGGCGATCGCCGCAACCTTGGCCGGCTCGGTTCCATAGGCACGGTTGCCGATCACGGCGTCGGCCCCCGCGACCGGCACGTCCGCGAGCGGCAGGCAGTCCACGGTGATGCCGAGATCGGCCAGATCAGCCGCGATCAACCGCGCGCTGAGGCGCCCGGCCCTGAGTCCGAGCGCCGAATCAATGTCGTAAAGCTTTCCGAACAGCGCGCCGGATGGATAGACCGGCCAATGCGGCGGCCCGAGCCGCTGCACCCGTCCACCCTCCTGGTCGATCAGGACGGGAGCCTCCGCGGCGCCAGCGACGCCGCGCAATTCCTGAACAAGCGAAGCAACTTGAGCTGGTGTCTGGATATTCCTCTTGAAGAGGATGAAACCCCACGGACGTTCGGCACGGATAAAATCCCGCTCGGCGGCGGTCAATTCCGTTCCGGATACACCGGTAATGAAGGCCCGCGTGCTCATAGTCGCCGATTAACCGTACCCCGCTAGGGGGTCAAGGAAACGGACGCTAATTCCTCTGGACGAAGCACTGCGGGAGGCCAGCGGACTTCAAGTTGTTGCAAACCTGCGTCGCCTCGTCCTGCGAGCCGAACGGCCCGGCGTAGGCGCGATAAACGATTCCCTTGCCCTTTTCGGTGAGATCGACCCGCTTGACCACGGGCGAACGGGACCCCAGCACGCTACCATACTTGCTCTGAAGTACCCGGTAGGACGCGTGGGCGCTTTCCTCGCTCTGTTGCGAAGAGACCTGCACAACGTAACCACCTCCCGCACCGCTGCTTGCGGGCGCAAATTGCGTCGGCGTGGTCGCAGCCATCTTTTGTCCTGCGACGGGTGCAGGCGCTTCCTGCGGCGCCAGCGACATCGGCTGGCTGGCGCTGGCGTTGGCTGAGGTCGGCGGATTGCGTGGCGCAGCCGGCGCCGCGGCCGCTTTCGGAGCCCCGGCCGACTTGGCTGCGGCCGCAGCTGGCGCGGGCGTGCTATCGGTCTGATCGCCCTTCACCGCAAGCGTCTTGATCCGGCGCGGCTCGCTGTTGGGCATCGTACCGTTATTGGGCGCGGGAGCGGCGGCTGGTGGCGGCACGGCCGACGGTGAGACGCTCGCAACCGACGGCGGATTGGCGTTCGGATTGAGCGGCGGGAAGACGACGCGCGGGCCACCGGACTTGGCGTTGACGTCGATCGGCGCTTCCTCGCGCGGCACGATCTTTTCGCCGCCGTCACCTGCGGCCATGCGATCCGGTACCTTGGCGGTGCCATCGGCAGGCGCCGGCACGACCTTGGTCGGCGTGTTGTCCGCCTTGATGATCGGCGGTTCGCCGCTGCGGGGTGATCCCAGGTAGGTCTTGTACGCGAAGGCGCCGCCGGTTCCGACCACGGCCAGCGCCAGGATGGCGGCTACGGTAATGAACCCGCCGCGTTTCTTCCGCGGAGTCTCGTCCTCGAGTTCATCCTCGGGATAGTCGCTTTGATAGGCGTAAGGATCGTCGGGATAGGACGGATCGCGCTGGAAATCCTGCTGACCCGCTTCGAGCTGGCCGTAAAGCGCGTCGTCATAGCGCGACGGATCGATCGGATCGTCGTGCTCGGGATAGGCCTGCGGCCCCTGATAGTCCGGTTCGGGCGCTGGCTGTTGTGCCGCGGTACGCTGCAAAGGATGCATCGGGTTCACCGCAGGCGCGTAGCTCGGCCGCTCGGGCACAGCCGGCTGCGGCTGAACGTTGGCACGCCGCATCCAGGACGGTGGTCCGGGCGGCGGTGGCGGCTCCTCGTAGTGATCTTCGTAGCTGTGCGGCGCGTAGCTTTGCGCAGGCGGACGGTACGGCTCGGGCGCCGGCGGAGCTGGCGGCCTCGCGGCGGGCCGGCCTTGTTGCGCGCCGAACGGATCGGTCTGCCCGATCAGGCGCGCAAGTTCGGCCAAGGGATCGCTTTCCGCCCTGCCATTCTGATCGTCACCGCGATCATAGTCATCGGAAGGATACGGTCTGTTCTGATATCGATCGGCCATCGTGATGATGCGTCCCCTTCGGGAAAGCCGCCAGTCCTCGACCCGAACCGCGGCCTTCACCCACAAGGCATTCAACCAAGTCGCATTACGTAAGCGAGCCGGCTTCTGCCGGTTAGCCCCCACTCATTCCCTGAAGTAGTTCGCCCCAAACTACCGCATCTCGTCCGGGGCATGGACGCCGAGAATGGCGAGGCCCGATGCCAGGACCGAGACGACGCCCTGGACCATTGCCAATCGCGCCTTTGTAAGCTGTGCATCATTATTGATAATGAAGCGTAAATAGGGCAGATCGCGCCCCTTCGTCCAAAGTGCATGAAATTCGCTGGCTAAATCATAGAGATAAAAGGCAATCCGGTGCGGCTCGTGGGCGCTGGCGGCCGCTTCGACGGTCCGCGGATAAATTGCGAGACGCCGTAATAAATCGAGTTCCACCGGGTCGGACAGCCGTTCAAGCGCCGAGTCGAGCAGCCACGCGATTCGCGCGTCGGCCCTCTCGGGCAGTTCTGGAAATACCTCCGCCCTTGCGTTGCGGAAGATCGAGTGGCCGCGGGCGTGGCCGTACTGGACGTAAAATACCGGGTTGTCGCGCGACTGCTCGATGACCTTGCCG
Organism: Bradyrhizobium sp. CB82; assembly: GCF_029714405.1. NCBI lineage: Bacteria > Pseudomonadati > Pseudomonadota > Alphaproteobacteria > Hyphomicrobiales > Nitrobacteraceae > Bradyrhizobium > Bradyrhizobium sp. CB82. The sequence goes on from NZ_CP121650.1 coordinate 5,078,608, forward strand.
AGGTCGAAATCGAGCACCGCGTCGTTCTTGCGGTAGAGCATCATGAAGCGGACGGCGTCGCGGCCAACTTCATCCACCACCTCACGCAAGGTGACGAAGTCACCGGCGCGCTTGGACATTTTGACCGGCTCGCCGTTACGCAGGAGCTTCACGAGCTGGACGATCTTGACGTCGAGCGCAGCCTTGGTGGCGGTGACCGCCTTCACCGCCGCCTGCATGCGCTTGATGTAGCCGCCATGGTCGGCGCCCCACACGTCGATCATGTCGGCGAAGCCGCGGTCGAACTTGTTCTTGTGATAGGCGATGTCGGACGCGAAATAGGTATAGGAATTGTCCGACTTGATCAGCGGACGATCGACGTCATCGCCATAGGCGGTGGCGCGGAATAGGAGTTGCTCGCGGTCTTCCCAGTCCTCGACCGGCGCGCCCTTCGGCGGCGGGAGGCGGCCCTCGTAAATATCGCCCTTGGCCCGCAGGAAATCGATGGTCTCGGCGACCTTGTTGTTGCCGCTCTCGATCAGCGAGCGTTCGGAGAAGAACACGTCGTGGCGAATGTTGAGGGCGGCGAGATCGTCCTTGATCTCGTCCATCATCATCGCAATCGATTTTGCCCGGACGGTCGGAAGCCATTCGGCTTCACTCATCGTGCGCAGCTTGTCGCCGTGCTCCTTCGCCAGCGCCTCGCCGACCGGCTTGAGATAGTCGCCGGGATAGAGGCCGTCAGGGATCGGACCGATGTCCTCGCCGAGCGCCTCGCGATACCTGAGGAACGCGGAACGGGCGAGCACGTCGACCTGCGCGCCAGCGTCGTTGATATAGTACTCGCGCGTGACGTCGTGGCCGGCGAAGTCGAGCAGGCTCGCCAGCGCATCGCCAAACACGGCGCCGCGGCAATGGCCGACATGCATCGGCCCGGTCGGGTTCGCCGAGACGTATTCGACATTGACCTTCCCGCGCCCGCTCAGGCGGCCATAGCTGGCCCCCTCGCGCAGCAAGGTGCGCAGCGCTTCCGCCCAGGCAGACGGCTTGAGCGCCAGGTTGATGAATCCGGGTCCGGCCACATCGACCTTGGCGATTAGCGCGTCGGCGCGCAGCCGCTCGGCGATCTGCTCGGCGAGATCGCGCGGCTTCGACTTGGCCTCTTTCGCCAGCACCATCGCGGCGTTGGTCGCCATGTCGCCATGGGAGGCATCGCGCGGCGGCTCGACCACCACGCGCGAGAAATCGATGCCTTCCGGCCAGTTGGCTTCCGCCGCGAGCGCGCGGCAGGCGGAGTGCACGCGCGCGAGCACGTCGGCGAAAAGATGCAGCGATGGGGATGTGTCGGGCATGGCCGCCGCCTAACGCAAATCCGGGGTCGAGTCAAAGAGCCGCTGGTGCTCGGTGAGGGCGAAACGGTCGGTCATTCCGGCAATGAAATTGCCGATCCGGCGGGCCCTGGCGGCCTCGTCGTCAGCCTCCGCCCCCGCCAGCCATTCCGGCGGCAGCTCGCCGGGCGAGGCCTGGTACTTCGCGAACAGGTCGAACAGGATCTGTTCCGCCTCCCCCATCACCCGCATCACCCGCTTGTGGCGGTACATGTGCTGATAGAGGAAGGTCTTGATGGCGGCCTCCTCCCCCGCCATCGCCGGCGGGAAGGCGATCATCGCCCGGCTTTGCTGGCGCACGTCCTGGGCCGATTGCGGCTCGATCGCCGCAAGGTTCGCCCTCGCCTCGGCGAAGACCGCGCCGATCAGATGCGAGATCAGCTCGCGGACCAGCTCGGCTCCGCGCCGGTCTTGATCGAGGTTCGGGTAGTGCGCACCGATCTCGGCGATGATCTCGGCCATCAGTGGGATCGCGTTGAGATCATCGACCGCAAACAGTCCTGCACGCAGGCCGTCGTCGATGTCGTGGGCATCGTAGGCGATGTCGTCGGCGATCGCCGCGACCTGCGCCTCCAGCGAGGCAAAGCTCCAGAGCTCCAGGTCGTATGTCTTGACGTAATCGGCGATGCCGACCGGAATACCGTGCTCGCGATAGCGTCCGACCGGCGCGCCGCCGCGATCGGTCAGCGGGCCGTTGTGCTTGACGATGCCCTCGAGCGACTCCCAGGTCAGGTTGAGGCCGTCGAATTCGGGATAGCGGTGCTCGACCGCCGTGACGACGCGCAAGGTCTGGGCATTGTGGTCGAAGCCGCCATGGTTCTTCAGGCAGGCATCGAGCGCCCGCTCGCCGGCGTGGCCAAAGGGCGGATGGCCGAGATCATGCGCGAGCGCCAGCGTCTCGGTGAGGTCCTCGTCCAGCCCGAGCTGCCGGGCCAGCGCGCGGGCGATCTGCGCGACTTCCAGCGAATGGGTCAGGCGGGTACGGTAGTGGTCGCCTTCATGGAACACGAACACCTGGGTCTTGTACTTGAGGCGACGGAAGGCGGTGGAATGGATCACCCGGTCGCAATCGCGCCGGAACGGGCTGCGGGTGCGGCTCGGCGGCTCCGTGACCAGCCGGCCGCGGCTGCGATCGGGATCGCAGGCATAGGGCGCGCGGGGGGCAGCCATTCCGACGGACACGGCGAATTTAGTCCCTATCCATTTGATTCTGCGGACCCTTGCACTTAACTATGACGGACGCGGGATACCAAATGAATTGGATATGACGCGGGACTATCGGAGTGGAACGATGACGACTGCCGTGACCATCAGCGACCGGGCCGCGCGCCGGATCGGGGAGATCCTCAAGGGTGAAGGCACTGGCGCAATGCTGCGGATCTCGGTCGAGGGCGGCGGCTGCTCCGGCTTCCAGTACAAGTTCGACATCGAGCGTGACCGCACCGACGACGATCTCGTCATCGAGCGCGACAATGCGATCGTGCTGGTGGACTCGGCGTCGCAGCCGTTCCTGGCGGGCTCCGAGGTCGACTTCGTCGATGACCTGATCGGCGCGTCCTTCCGCGTCAACAATCCCAACGCCACCGCGTCCTGCGGCTGCGGCACGAGCTTCTCGATCTAGTCCAACTCAAAATTCGAAAAACAACCCCATGCAAAGGAGCCGGTGAGCCGGCACGATGCATTTCTGGTTTTGCGAAAACATTTGACGCGTCGGGCAAATCAGGGGTAAAAGTCGATTGTCGCGAGGTCCCCAAGGGCGGGGGCTCGGTCGGACACGCGCCCGGCGGCTCCGATAGGGCGGGTCCCGATACAGTGTTCACCCATGTTTGCGCTGTAGCAGCCAGGCTGTGATCGCCATGTCCTGCCGGGCGAGGACGAAACCCTTTGCCGGCCCGGCGAAGCCAACCGGAAACAAACGAGGCCTAATCTCCTCCGAGCTGCCCCGTCCAACCCGACTTGAGGGAGAGGATCTCATGAAAGCAGCCCTTTTGATATTCTCGCTCCTTGGCCAGCACGCGATGCCAATTTCAGACCGTGTGCCCGTCTTCAACGTCGAAGGCCTTTGCAGGGACGTTTCCGCTGATGACAAAGCGTCAGGGCTTGCCCTAGCGCAGGACGCCGGCGAATGCCTGCGTGACGAGACACTTGCGCAGCAACAGCTCAGTTCCGTTTGGCTGACTGTTCCGGGTCCCGCGCGCGAAAGCTGCGAAGGCGAGGCTGCGGCAGGAGGAATAGAAAGCTATGTCGATCTGCTCACTTGTCTGCAGATGGCAGGCTGGGCGAATCCGACTCCCCCACCGGCGCCCCCACTCAGGGGAGCAAGCAAGATTCGGAACGCCAAAAATTAGTTGCGCAAGTGCTATCGAGGGCTGGAAAATTGGCTGTCACTGCAAAATGACGGCTACGGAAGCCGGGTAAGCTCCACGCCATCGACCACCATCTTCCACGTCCCCGCCTCCTGGTAGGGTGGTTTCGACACCTCGAATGTCGACGAGATGAAGGGAATGCCGACGACAAAATTGTCGCCCTCGAACCTCCGCAGTGGGGCGTTGATCGAAGTCGTCGTGTTGCCCCTGACGCGCTTGTAGCGGATGGATCCGTCCTGCGTGAGCAGCAGGCTCATCGTCTGCGCTTTCCACTCACCGACATAGGCGGCCTTGTCGTTCGGCACCGCCTGCCCGCAAGCCGACAGCGTCAGCATGGCCGCAATAGCAATCACGAACCGAACTTTCTTGCCCATCTTGTTCCCTACCCATCGGACAGCCGGGGACAGATGCTCAAATGCCAGAATGCAGCATCCCCACTGCTGGCGGTTCCTGCTCCGGTTGTAGTGGTGCATCGCTTCCAGCCATGTGATCCAGCGCACGCAGCAATGCCGTGACCAGCGCCGGCTTGCGCAAGGGTTTCGCCAAAAAGTCCGACATCCCGGCCTCACGGCAGATCTTGACGTCCTCCGGAAAAGCATTGGCGGTCAGCGCGATGATCGGCAGGGCGGCGAAGCGACCGCCTGGTGCGCGGATCGCCCTCGTCGCGGCAAGGCCGTCCATCTCCAGCATGCGCACGTCCATCAGCACCACGTCATAGTCGCCGTCCGCGGCAGCCTCGACCGCTTCGACGCCGTCGGCCGCGACGCGCAGGTCGACGTCGAATTCGCCGAGCATCTTGCTCACGACCATGCGGTTGACGGCGTCATCCTCCGCCACCAGCACCTTCAGCGGCCGATCGAGCGCTACGATGCGGGACTTGAGATCATCGGCTTCGTTGCGATCAGCCTCTCGGTCGGACACCAGCGCATGGCTCCACGGCAGCACCAGAGCGAAGCGGAAGGTCGAGCCCTCGCCCGGCGCAGAACTGACGCCGATCGTGCCGCCCATTTGCTCGATGATGCGCCGGGAGATCGCCAGGCCCAGCCCCGTGCCGCCGAAGCGTCGGCTGATCGAAGCATCGGCCTGAGCGAAATCGGCGAAGAGCTGACCGACCTTCTCGGACGCAATGCCGATGCCGCTGTCGGTCACGGTCCACTCGACGGTCGCGAGCAGGTCGCGGCGCGCCTGGCAGGTGGCTGATATCGTCACATCGCCCGCATCGGTGAACTTCACGGCGTTTGAGGCGAGATTGAGCAGCACCTGCCTGATCCGTGCGACGTCGCCGCGCAGCGCCGGCGGCACGTTCTGATCGAGCGCGACCTTCACCGTGAGGCCCTTGGCCTTGGCACTGGCGCGCACGACGCTGGCAACCGCCTCGACCAGCGCCTGCGGCGAGAAATCGATCGCCTCGAACTCGAAACGGCCGGCTTCCAGCTTGGAAAGATCGAGGATGTCGTTGAGGATGCGCTGGAGATTGTCGCCGGACTCGCGGATCGTGGTCACGGCCTCGCGCTGCTCCGGATCGAGCGAGGTCTCGAGCAGCATGCTCGCAAGCCCGAGCACACCGTTCATGGGCGTGCGGATCTCGTGGCTCATCACGGCGAGGAAATTCGATTTCGCCCTGCTTTCGGCCTCGGCCTTTTCCGCGCGCCAGCGCTCGGTAACGTCGCGGCCAAAGCCGCGATAGCCGAGGAACTGGCCGTCGCGATCGTATGACGGCTTTGCCGTCAGCGACCACAGCCGCGCCTCGCCGCCAGCGACGACCTTGATGCTCATCTCGTGCATCGGCTCGCTCTGCTCCATCAGTCCGATGATGTTGTAGGCGGTGCTCATGTCCTCGGGACAGAGCATGTCGAGCACGTCGGCGAAATGCGCGCCTTGCAGCAGTGGTAGCGGCATCTGGGCAACCGCCGCGAAGCGCTCGGGCACGTGCACGAGGTGGCCCTCGGCATCGGTCTGCCATAGCCAGTCGCTGGCGTTCTCCTGAAACTCCTTCAGCAAAAGCGAGATAATCTCGGTCTGCCGCTCGAGCGCGCCCTGCGCCTTGAGATTGCCGAGGAACAGATTGCCTTGCGAGACAATGTTGCGCGCCATGAAGAACGCGAACAGCAGCAGGAATACCGCGGTCACAAGATATGGCCCGCTGCCGCACAACAACAGCGCACCGGCGCAGGCGAGCGTGATGGTGGCGAGATAGACGAGGCCCGCGCGCGGGAAGGTCGAGAGCGTGAAGGCGCCGCCCGCGATCGTCCCGACCATCAAGCAGGCCAGGATCAGCTGGCTGGTCGGCCCGACCTTGCTGAACAGCGCAAGCGGCAGCGTGCCCCAGACCGCCGCGAGGAAAAACGCCTGCCGCATCATCTGCCGCGTGGCACGCGGTGAGGCCTCCTGGGGCGGATTGACGTGGGAGCGCCGCCACGCGCGCAACGCCACTTCGGCAACGGCCGCGAGCGTCAGGCCCCAGACGACGAGGAAGCCGTTCCAGCCCCTGCCCCAGAACAGGATCAGCACGATGGCGACCGTGAGCATGTTCACGGCCATGGTCACCGGGATCAGTTGGGTGACCGCGTCGACTTGCTTGGCCCGGATGCGGCGCATCTCGCGCTCGCTGAGATCGGCCGTCAGGCCGTCCTCGATCTCGAAGCCGCCGAGCCAATAGAGGAACGCGCCGATCAGGCCATTGCGCGCCTCATTGGTATCTGGGGAATTGCCGTGCCATCCCATCCGTCAGAACCTTTTTCGGCATGAATGGCAGAGCTCCCGCTTAAGCCGGGTTAATTTCTCGGGAGGTTTCCTTGGAGATTTCCTTGGAAGATTTTCTTGGAAGATTTTCTTGGGAAATTCTCTTGGGAGATTTTGCGCTTCCCGGCCGGTCGTCCTTGACGGCTGCGTTTGCAGTTTGTTCTAACGGTGCCGCAGCCTGGAGTACCCCGCATGACGATCCGCATCGCCACCTGGAACGTGAATTCGGTCCGGCAGCGGATCGAGCATCTCATGACCTGGCTGAAGGAGTGCTCGCCCGACATCGTCTGCCTCCAGGAGATCAAATGCGTCGACGAGGCATTCCCGCGGCTGGAGATCGAGGCGCTCGGCTACAACGTCGTCACCCATGGGCAGAAGACGTTCAACGGCGTGGCGCTGCTGTCCAAACTCAAGTTCGACGAGACCAAGTCGGGGCTTGCCGGCGATGACGAGGACGCGCACGCCCGCTTTCTCGAAGGCGTGGTCACGCTGAAGCAGGGCGTCTTGCGGATCGCCTGCCTCTATCTGCCCAATGGCAATCCTGTCGGGACTGAGAAATATCCCTATAAACTCAAGTGGATGTCGCGGCTTCTTGAGTATTCGAAGGAGCGTCTCAAGGCCGAGGAGCCGTTGATCCTCGCCGGCGATTTCAACGTCATCCCCGCCGCCCGCGACGTCCACAATCCCGCGGCCTGGACCGAAGATGCCCTGTTCAAGGTCGAGACGCGCGAGAGTTTTCAATCCTTGCTCGGCCTGGGACTCACCGATGCGCTCCGGGCGGTGAGCGACGAGTCCGGGCTCTACACCTTCTGGGACTACCAGGCGGGCGCCTGGCAGAAGAACCAGGGCTTGCGGATCGACCATCTCCTGATGTCGCCGCAGGCGAGCGACAAGCTCGCCAATGTCGGCATCGACAGCTATGTGCGCGGCTGGGAGAAGCCGTCGGACCACGTGCCGGTGTGGGCGGATCTGGATCTGGAGGCAGCCTAGTCTAAGTCCCGGTGAGATGTTGGCCACGGCGCAAGCGCGCCTTTTCCCGCCCTGCGCAGCGATCAATCGCGGCGGCCCTGGACCCACTGCTCGAGCATTTGCAGGCACATCGCCCGGTCGTCGTCGGAGGCCTTGGCAAAGGCGCGGTTGTAGCTTTCCTTGATCCAGGTCTCGTCGGTACCGGCGCTGTCGCGGGCCAGCGTCAGCCACATCAGGCCGCGCGCGGCCTGCCGCGGCAGGCGATCGCCGTTGAACAGCATCTGCCCGAGCAGCGCCTGTGCCTCGTGCTGGCCTTTCTGTGCGGCGAGGCCCAGCCAGCGCGCGCCTTGCGTGAAGGTATCGCGCGAGGCGTCGGGCGACTTCAGATAGAGCCGGGCGAGATCGTACTGCGCATCGGCGTTGCCGAAATAGGCCGCCGCGTAGGAGAACAGCTCGCGCGCCCGCTCCGGATCCGGCTTCACCTTCGAGTTCGGGATGCCGTTGAGATAATAGCGGCCGAGCGCAACGAAGGCGTTCGCCACCATCGGCGCCTGCGGCAGCGATGGGCTGTCGGTCGCATGCGCGTTCACGAGCCGGCTGAAATAGTCGAAGGCGCGCAGATCGTCCTGGGCGACGCCGTCGCCATTGGCGTACATCCGCCCGAGCTTCCACTGCGCGATGGGGTGACCGCCCTCGGCGGCGTATTGCAGGGCGGTGAAGGAAGCGTCTGGATTGGTCGCAGCCGGCGGCACGGCCTTGCGCAGCGTTCCGGCCGCACCAGGCGCTGGCGAGACCACCGGGATGGTCGCATCCTGCGGATTGACCGGCGCGCCGTCGAAGGCGAGCGCCGGCGCGGCCAGCGCGGAGGCCCCCAACACAAACGCAACTATGGTACGCCTAGATGTCCGCATAGCACTGTTTCTCGTGCGCGCCGCCCGGATGGGTCACTGCCCCACCGATCGCTGGTCCTACCTGCTGAGCGTATTTCCAGAGCGCACCCGATGTATGGTTAGTCGCGCGGGAACGCCATTTGGTCTTGCGTTGAGCCAGCTCCTGGTCACTCAACTTTACGTCAAGAGTGCCGGCCACCGCGTCGATCTCGATGATATCGCCGTCCTCGAGCAGCCCGATCGGGCCGCCGACGGCCGCCTCGGGGCCGACATGGCCGATGCAGAAGCCGCGGGTGGCGCCGGAGAACCGGCCGTCGGTGATGAGCGCAATCTTGCCGCCCATGCCCTGCCCGGTCAGCGCCGCTGTGGTCTGGAGCATTTCCCGCATGCCGGGGCCACCCTTCGGCCCCTCGTAGCGGATCACGATGACTTCGCCTTCGCGGTAAGTGCGCTTCTGGACCGCCTCGAAAGCGTCCTCCTCACGGTCGAAGCATCGCGCCGGACCGGTAAACCTGAGGCTGGACATTCCCGCGACTTTCACGATCGCACCTTCTGGCGCCAAATTCCCCTTCAGACCCACCACACCGCCGGTGACGGTGATTGGCTTGTCCGCCGGGTGCACCACATCCTGGTGCGGATTCCATTTCACGCTCTTGAGATTTTCGGCGATCGTGCGGCCCGTGACGGTGAGGCAGTCACCGTGCAGGAAGCCGTTGTCGAGCAGCGTCTTCATCAGAAGCGGGATGCCGCCAACTTCAAACATGTCTTTGGCGACATAACGGCCGCCGGGCTTCAAATCCGCGACATATGGTGTCTTTTTGAAGATTTCGGCGACGTCGAATAAGTCAAACTTAATGCCGGCTTCGTGAGCGATCGCCGGCAGGTGCAGCGCAGCATTGGTCGAGCCGCCGGAGGCCGCGACAACGGCCGCTGCATTTTCCAGGGATTTGCGGGTGACGATGTCGCGCGGCCGGATATTCTCGGCGATCAGGTCCATAACCTTTTCGCCCGCCGTCGTGCAGAAGGCGTCGCGGATTTCGTACGGTGCCGGCGCACCGGCCGAGTACGGCAGCGCGAGCCCAATGGCTTCCGAGACGGTCGCCATGGTGTTGGCGGTGAACTGCGCGCCGCAGGCGCCCGCCGAGGGGCACGCCACGCGCTCGATCTCGTCGAGATCCTCGTCCGACATGGCGCCGACCGAATGCTTGCCGACGGCTTCGAACATGTCCTGCACGGTGACCTGCTGCCCGCGGAAATTGCCCGGGAGGATCGAACCGCCATAGATGAAGATCGAAGGCACGTTGAGGCGGACCATCGCCATCATCATGCCCGGCAGCGACTTGTCGCAGCCGGCAAGGCCGACGAGGGCGTCGTAGGCGTGGCCGCGCACGGTCAGTTCGACGGAGTCGGCGATGCATTCGCGCGACGGCAGCGAGGAGCGCATCCCGTCATGGCCCATCGCAATGCCGTCGGTCACGGTGATGGTGCAGAACTCGCGCGGCGTTCCGCCGGCCGACGCCACGCCCTTCTTCACCGCCTGCGCCTGACGCATCAGGGCGATGTTGCAGGGAGCGGCTTCGTTCCAGCAGGAGGCGACGCCGACGAAGGGCTGGTGGATCTGTTCGGTGGTCAGACCCATGGCGTAGAAGTACGAGCGATGGGGCGCGCGCGCGGGGCCTTCCGTCACGTGACGGCTCGGCAGCCTCTGCTTGATGTTCGTCTTGGCGTCCATCGCGAACCAGTTTCCTCAGTCAACCCTTGTCAGACCCGGAAAACGACACCCAAGATTTGAACGAACCCTGGGATTTTTTCCTTCGCTGGTGCGAGCGCCGCAGCCCTGAAAATATTTATGGAGATTTTATTCGTGGAGGGGTGTGGCCAAAAAGCGGCGCGGATGGGAACGAGCTGCGATGACGGCTTAATCCGAGATGAGTGTTGCGCAGACAACACAATCGTGTCTCGCGGGTCACGGCTTGGGCTACCTTGATACCGCCGCAGGACGTACACTCACAACCTCAGGCAATACGATGAACTGCGCGCATCCAGGTGCGCGCCACCACCGCGCATATACCTCTGGGCGAGTCGCAACCTCCTGATCGGATGATCAGAACAGGATGAGCCTTCTCGTTCTCGCGACGCGCTTGCTGAATGCCGCCGTGGAATCTGCAGCTCTTGGCCCCCGCTCCGATGAAGAAGAGGTCTCGCCGGATCAGGCGCGAGCAGCGCGCCTCACCGGGCTCCCTTCAGCGTGCAGGAGGTGGTGCATGTCACCGTCGTGCCGCGATCGCAGGACTTGCAGGCGGCGACGCACTGATTCATGTCCCTGGCATTGTAAGAGCTGTAGTTGCGCAGCGGGCAAACGGCAGTCGAACCGGTGACGTCCTGCTCCGGCTCGCAAGCCGCCGTCATGAGTGAAAGCAAGATGACCACAAGAGCCCGCATGGGATGACCTGCAAAGCGACAGTTCCTGGAGCCGTTGCATGGCAACAGTCTCCAGCATTCCCACCTGTGAGGAAATCGCGGCACACGATCCGCCCTCACATCCCAAGAGGATGCGCGCCAAGTGTTAAGAACGGCTTTCGTCCGGCGTCACGCCGCGGCTTTGGGCGAAATCGCCCGCCGCGCGTCGGCCGCAAGCTCGTAATAATGCTCCGCGAGCTTGAGGTAGAACTCCCGCTTTGCACTGTCGGTCGCGAGCTTGGCGATCAGCTCGCACTCGGCGGTGAGCGTCTCAAACCGTTCCAGCCTGTCCTGAAGTTCCGTCATCGGCGTGTCCCCATAAAACGCCTTCGAAGCGCCGCGAGCGTATGCCCGCGAAATAGGTCACGGCCAACATCGTTATCTGACTGAATCAATTTTTTGCCCGATGGCGGCGCCGCCAACGACGGGTTTTCGGCATCCCGGGAATCCTGATGCACCGCACGGCACGACAGGGTTGGCGACCGAAGGACGCGGCCTTACGCGCGGATCCCCTTCGTCGAGGGCTGGATCGTCAAACGGTAGGCGACGAAGGCGAGACCATTGAACTTCTCCACGAGCTCGTCACAGGCCGGACAGCGGTACTCCCCGGTCGTGGGCGGCTCCGTCGCCAGCTCAATCCGCCGAAAGCCCGCCTTGCAATGCGGACAGGTCACATCGCCCTTCTTCATGGATCACCCCGCAAAATCACGGGTCTATTCAAAGCGCAGCTTGAGGCGGAACTTGGACCGGCTCAACTCGCTCGGAGCAGCGCGTCTGGATCATTTATGCTCCATCCGCCAGGCGCCATCCCAATCCGCGGCAGGCGGATCGGCCTGGAGCCGGTCAACGCGGGTGAGCAGTGTGCGGGACGGACCATCGCCGGGAGCGCTCTCCAGCGCCGCGTTGAAGGCGTTCCGCGCCTCGTTCCAGCGGCCAGCGCGATACGCCGCAAGCCCTTCGGCATAGTGCGCCCGCAGGCTGATCTGCTCCTGTGGGAGTACGCCGGCCTTGCCCATCACCTCGTACACGGGCTGCGGCAGGCTCTGGCCGGCGACCGCAAGGCGGTCAATCTCGCGCAGTTCGAGGCTCGCGCCGAGCGCAGCCGCAGTCGCCTCCGAGATCAGGATGCGGGTGCCGTAGAATTTGTTCGCTGCCTCCAGCCGCGAGGCGAGGTTCACCGCATCACCCATCACGGTGAAGCTCATCATGAGTTCCGAGCCGATGCTGCCGGTCAGAACCTCACCGGTGGCGATCCCGATCCGCAGGTCGCAAGGAGCGGGCATGGCGCGGATGCCGAGGAGATCGGGGAGCTGGCTCTGGAGCGCCGGCACCTGTTCGACCATGTCCAGCGCGGCATGGCAGGCGAGCTGCGCCTGCTCGGCCTCCTCGATGAAAGGCGGCCCCCAATAGGACATGATGGCGTCGCCGATATATTTGTCGATGACGCCGCGGTTGGCCCGAATGGGCTCCGACATGACCGTGAAATAGTGGTTCATGACCTTGACGAGACCGCGCGGGGTCATGCCCTCGCTCATCGAGGTGAAGCCGCTCATGTCGCAGAACATGATGGTCATCACGCGCCGCTGGCCGTCGACGGCGACCTCCGGCCGGTCGATCAGACCCTGCACCACCTTCGGATCGATGTAACGGCCAAAGGTCTCGCGGATGCGCTCGTTGCGGCGCAGCTGCTCGATCATGCGGTTGAAGGCGGCGGCAAGCTCGCCGATCTCGTCCTGCGTCGAGACGCTGATCGTATGATCGAAGCGGCCCGCCTCGACCTCGCGCGTGCCTGCGAGCAACAGCCGCACCGGGCGCGTTATGCCGCTCGAGACCAGGAGCGCAAAGGCAAGCCCGACGACCGCCGCCAGCGCAGTCACGACGCCCGAGATCACGATCGCCTGCCGCTGGTGACGAATCACCTGCGCCGTGCTCGCGAACACCTGCGCCAGCATGTCGGCGCGGATCGTGTCAATCCGCTGGTTGAAGACGTCGCGCAGCGCATCGACCTGGGTCAGCGTGTCGCGCGCCGCGACGAAATCCTTGGCATCAAGCTGCTTGAGCAGCCTTGCGTCCGCCTCCGAGAGCTCCCGACGCAGTTCCGTGACCGCGCTGTCGATCCTGGCGTCGATCCGGCCTAGCGCCGCGTTGTCGGACGGCGTGCTCTCGTCCGCGATGATCGCATTGATCAATTGTCGCGCGGCTCCGGCTTCCCGCACGATCAGCGGGTCGGTGTCCCTGTAGTCTCGCAGGCGGGCTGCATAGCCCTCCTCGTCCGGCGGCGTCTGCATCTTGGCGATCACCATGCGCCGCAGCGCGAGCGCCCGCTCCAGCGAGTGGACATTGGCGCGCGCCAGACTGCCATAGGCAGGGATATACCGGTTGGTCAGCTCATCGAGGAGATTGCCGACCCGGCTCGACATCACCATCGACAGGATCGAGGTGATCACCATCAGCACGATCAGGCCCAGGGCGATGCCGACGATCTTGCGCCTGATCGATTGGTTGAAAACAGGCATGGCGAGCTTGCGCAATTTGGACTGAGGAACTCTTTTGACCTCAATACACTGGAACCGTTACCTGAAACACGCGCAATCTGGCCTGAAAGGCTGCTTCGCAGGGGGTTTTTCGCGGCAGTCGCCCGGCGCTACCGACGAAGGTTAACGCGCATTTACGATTTTACGGAGCGTCCGCCGTCATACGGAGCGTGAGTTGCAAAAGCCTTCTGGTTCGATTTCGGCGGCATTTTTGCCGCAATGTTGCCGGAGCGTGACATCGATCAAACGGGGCCATGTTATCGTTTGAGTCGCTCAAGCCCGCATCACGTCGCGGATCTTGGTTTGTGCTGATGGTTTCGCAGGGGGACCATGGAATGAACCAGTGCCTACGCTCGCTTGCGTGTTTCCTCACTATGGCTGTACTCGCGCTCGTCACGACGGAGGCGGCGGCGAAAGGCCATCACAAGCAATCCGGTCCGAAAAAGACGCATGAAGCGAAGGCCGGCAAGCAGCGCAGCGCTGCGGCCGCCGGCAAGCACCGCCACAGCAAGCATGCCGAAGCGAACCGGAAATCGAAGGCCCAGGACGAGGAGCCGTCGGAGAAGCCCTCGAGGCCGCCGCTGACCGGCGACCTCGCCGCGCTGAAGGACGCGATCGATCTGGCGCGCAAGGCCAAGACTGATGACGCCACCGCGGCCAGGAACCGGATCGCCGATCCCGCCGGGCAAAAGCTCGCCGAATGGTTCATTCTGCGGCATGCCGAGACGACCGCCGACTTCAACCATTACGCGGCGTTCATTGCCGCCAATCCGGACTGGCCGAGCATCGCGCAGTTCCGCCGCCGCGCCGAGGCGCGGCTCTGGCAGGAGAAGAGCGATGCGGCCACCGTGCACAAGTTCACCGCCGACCGGCCGCAAAGCGCCAAGGGTAAGTTCGCGCTCGCGCGCGTACTGCTGGCCGAGGGCAATCGCGAAGGGGCCGCAAGGCTCGTGCGTGATGCCTGGCGCGCGGAGGAATTGTCCGAGCGCACCGAGAGCGACGCTTACGAGACGTTCCGCGATCTTTTGACCGCGGATGATCATCGCGCCCGCATGGACAAGCGGCTCGGCGCCAAGGACTACGGCGCGGCGCGCCGCGCCGCAAAGCGTCTTGGCAGCGACGAGCTTGCGATCGTGAAGGCCTGCGCCGCGGTTAGCGGTAAGGAGAACAAGGCCAAGGATTATCTGGAGGACGTGCCGGCGGATGCGCGTCACGATCTCGGCTACACGCTGTGTCGCGTGCAATGGCACCTCCTGAAAGACCGCATCGACGATGCGGCGCAGGTCGTCCTCGCGGCCTCTCCCGACACCATGGCGCTCCAGGACACCGATGCCTGGTGGCGCGAGCGCCGGCTGCTGGCGCGCAAGCTGCTCGACCAGGGCAAGTTCAGGACGGCTTACGACGTGGTGCGGACAGCGGCCGTGCCGGCAATGGAGGTCTACCGCGTCGACTACCACTTCATGTGCGGCTGGATTGCGCTGCGCTATCTCGACGATCCCAAGACGGCGCTGATGCATTTTGCCGCGATCGACGAAGGCTCCGCCAATCCCATCGCGCTGTCGCGGGGGCACTACTGGCGCGGCCGTACGGCGGAAGTGCTGGGAGCGACCGCCGACGCGCTTCGAAGCTACCAGGCCGCCGCCCGCTATTCGACCGCCTATTACGGCCAGCTCGCACGCGCGAGGCTCGGCCTCGAGCACATCGATCTGCGCGCGCCCTCATCCGTGCTCGCCTCCGATGCGGCCCGGCCTTCGGACGAGCGTGTGCGCGCGGCCGACATGCTCTACGAGGTCGGCGAGCGCGACGTCGCGTTCTCCTTCGTCGCCGATTTCGCCGGAGAGAGCACCGACGTTGCCGCGCTCGAGGCGCTCGGTGAGCTCACGGGCCGGCGCAACGACGCGCACGCAATGCTGGAGATCGGCAAGCTGGCGCTCGCCCGCGGACTCGCGCTCGACCACTACGCCTTCCCGATCATCGGCATTCCCCCGCTCAAGCAGGTCGCGCCCGAGATCGAGACGAGCGTGATCTATTCGGTGGCGCGGACCGAAAGCGCGTTCGACCAGCGCGACAAGTCGCCGGCCAATGCGGTCGGGCTGATGCAGGTCACGCCGGAGGCCGGGCGCGACACCGCAAAGCGGTTCGGCGTCACCTACGACTGGGACCGCATGGTGTCCGATCCCGTCTACAACACCCAGATGGGCGCGGCCGAACTCAGTGCGCTGCTGTCGGAATATCGCGGCAACCAGATCATGACCTTCGCCGGCTACAACGCCGGTCGTGGCCGGGTCAGGGACTGGGTGCAGGCGCACGGCGATCCGCGCGACCCCAAGATCGATCCGGTCGACTGGGTCGAGCGCATTCCGCTGTCGGAGACGCGCAACTACGTCCAGCGGGTGATGGAGAACGTGCTGGTCTACCGCGCGCGGTTCGAGGAGTCCGGCGCGGTCGCGGCAAAATCCGACCAGCGCATCGTGACGCAGGAGGTCCGCGCAAAGCCCGCAGCGGCGACGCCTGCGAGCTTCACGGGCGCGGACTGATCCGTATTGATTCGCTGATTGATCAGCTGATTGACCAG
Organism: Bradyrhizobium sp. CB82; assembly: GCF_029714405.1. Lineage (NCBI taxonomy): Bacteria > Pseudomonadati > Pseudomonadota > Alphaproteobacteria > Hyphomicrobiales > Nitrobacteraceae > Bradyrhizobium > Bradyrhizobium sp. CB82. The sequence goes on from NZ_CP121650.1 coordinate 5,094,511, forward strand.
CTGATTGATTCTTGGGGCCGTGGGTGGATTAGCGAAGCGTAACTCACCACGATGTGGAGGGGGCGTGGTTGGTTACGCCATCTGCTAACCCACCCTCGCTGGTCGACGCCTCCGGGGCTGGACGAGGCGTCTCTCAGGTCTGGTGACTGCGGCCCCACGCGGGCTCAATTGCGTGGCTCGCTATCACCTCCTTCCATCGCCATCAGGTCGTGAGCGCCCAAACATGCGTCGGTCAATGCTCGCGAGAAGGTCCACATCTGTATCGTAGAGCTCCAGCACGACACCGCACCCAAGACTGCGAGGACTTCGATGGCGCGGCTGGCGATGGTCGCGATGTTCTCGGTGGCCCGCGTCCCGGTGAGGCCGGGCATCGACCAATCCAACATCAGTATCGCGAGCTCGTTTCGGTGGTAGCAATCATGGTTACAGTACCGGCGCTGCGTCCGCGCATGCCGGATATAGCCGGACTGGAGCGGCTGCGAGCAGGTGCTACACGCGGCCTCGCGCGACGGCGGCTCGTGATTGACCACCACGAACTTCATGACGCCGCCCTCGCGGGCTCCTGCCGCTCCGTCACGGTCTCCCGAAACAGCGCATAGCATTCATAGTCGCAATAGGGCAGATTCGTCCCGATCTCGCGCAGATAGCTGCCGCCGATGCGCTCGCAGCACTGCAAGCACCAGGTTTGCCGGAACGGAGTCCTGTCGTTCACCAAAACGAAGGCGAAGCTCATGTGGCACCTCCCAATGCGAAGCAGTAGACGGTATCCAACGGAGAAAGCGCGGGAGGCGGGGCGCAAAGATGATTGCGGCCATCGGGGTTGTCCCTGTTGCGCTCTACCTTCTGGGCTGGGACGAGGATGTATTTGCCGTCTTCCCTGCGCCGCGCATAAAGCTTGCCGTCTTCGTACCTGATCTCGGTCGGGTAGCAGTCCGCGCTGTTGCAGCAGCTGAGCGCCGGGTTATCCGGCATGTGCCAGGTCGAATAGAACTTTTCGTGCAGAGCCTGATCCTGAGGAGGATGCTGGCGATGGGCAGCACCTTGCCCAACCTCCTGTGCCCGGACCGCCGCAGTGAGGCCAAGGAGGAGAACGCCCGATAAGAGGAGCTTGCACGATGGGTTCAAACGCAGCCTCCTGGATCAGAATTGCTGAACGGTCGGACCTCTCCGGCTGATCCTCACGCCACCTGAGCCCGAAACAGCCAACGGCGGTCGCGTTCGCTGCGCGCACGGAAACGATCGAGGCACTTCTTGGAACAGAGCGCGGTCCGCCACGAATAGTATCGGATCAGGCCAAACTGCCTGTTACAAACGGCACAGCTCTGGTCTGAAGGACGGCGCTCAGACTGTTCGGACTTATCGCACATCGTTCTCTCCCTCGTTCCGTTGTCCGTTCTCTTCGTTCGAATTCACGTGCATGCCGGATCGTGGAAATCGCCGTTTCGCCGTCGCGGCACGCCCACAGATGAATTGCGGCGCTGGCGTCGTAATGGTCGGCCATATCCTGCGGAACGTGCTGCGGAACGTAGTACGCTTGGGACCCGGTTCTTTCGCAATCGCCGCCACCGGCAGCACAATCGACCTTTCCCGATCGGTCATAAGGCTAGTCCGTCAGCAACGACGCGCTCAATTGTACGGAAGTAAATGACCGACATGACTAGGGATGGGCGAGCTATACCTAGGTTTGTCCCGTAGTTGCCCGGGACCTTGGACGGGCACTTTCGCAACGAGACGGCGCAGGCTGCGCCTGTTGCACGGTGTCCGCGAACTCCTGGCCAGCATAGCCCGCGCTTGGTTTGCGGAGAGGAGCAGCATGGCAATCCGCAAGTTCGGAGGTGGTACGTCGTGCCTCCTCATCGACCCGACTTTGGCGGGGGGAATTGCCGACGTTGTTGCAACGTGGTCTACTTGCATTCACCGCAGAGACGAGCCGGGACTGTCTGCGATGAAGCCTGGCCAGATGGCAAAAATCTGGATATCAGCCGCGCAATTCGTGTTCGGTTGCGTTGTGCTGGCGCTGGTGACCGCGGCCTGTTTCTTCCTCCAGGTCGGGCTCGCCGCGACCGCGTTCTGCTATCTCGTGGTGATCCTGTTGTTCGCACTCACGGACAGCTTCCTGGCCTCCGGTCTCCTCACTCTCCTCGCCGTTGCTGCGCTCGCCGATTTCTCGGCACCACCTTTTTTTGATTTCCACATCTCCGATCCGCAGGATCGCCTGGTGATCGCTCCCTTCCTTCTCGCATGCCTGATCGGATCGGGGTTGATCCAGCAGGCCCGCAGCGAACGGCGAGCTGGCCCCGTCAAGCCGAGCCTTAAATCCAGCGATGCCGATTTGCGAGAGGCCGTGAAGCAATGGCAGCAGGTCTTCGAGCACAACCCGGTCATGTATTTCATGGTCGATCCTTCCGGAACCGTGGTGAACGTGAACACGTTCGGTGCCGCGCAACTGGGCTATGCGGCAGAGGAGCTGATCGGCCAATCGGTGATGTGTGTGTTCTTCGAGGAAGACCGCGACTTCGTCCGCCGGTGCGTTGCGCTGTGCCTTGGGACCGTCGGCCAGTCGCACACCTGGGAAATCCGGAAGGTGCGCAAGGACGGCTCGGTCCTGTGGGTGCGCGAGAACGCCAAGGCCATGCTGAGAGCCGATGGCAAGCCGACCGTGCTGGTCGCCTGCGAGAACATCACCGAGCGCAAGGAAACGGAGAATGCGCTCCGACAGAGCGAGGCTTACCTCGCCCAGGCGCAGGAATTGAGCCACACCGGCAGCTTCGGCTGGAAGGCTGCGACCGGCGAGATCACGTGGTCGAAGGAGACGTATCGCATCTTCCAATGCGATGAGGCTGAGACGCCCACGATCCCGTTCATGCTCCAGCGTATCCATCCGGACGACAGGCTCGCGGTGCGGCGAACCACGGGGCACGCGATGCGCGAGGGGCGCGATTACGATCACGAATACCGGCTCGTGATGCCCGACGGCGCCGTGAAATATGTTCGCGCGGTGGCCCGCGCCACGCGAGACGCCGGCGGTAGCCTCGAATTCGTTGGCTCGGTCAGTGATATCACGGCGGCCAAGGAGGCGGAGCGACGACTCCGCGAAAGCGAGCAGCGCTTCCGCGACTATGCCGAAACTGCGTCCGACTGGTTCTGGGAGACCGGGCCGGACCATCGCGTCACCCGCGTCTCCGAACACCCTGAAACGGCCGGCATGGCCCCTTCCTGGGCGGTCGGGCTCACACGCTGGGATATTGCGCCCGATGCCGCGCTCCAACCGGAGAAGTGGCAACAGCATCGGGCGGCACTTGACGCCCACGTTCCGTTTCGCGACCTGGTGTACCGCAGCAAGGACCGGAACGGACAGCCGACCTACGTGCGCACCAGCGGCAAACCATTCTTCGACGCCAACGGCAATTTCCTCGGCTATCGTGGCGTCTGCAGCGATGTGACCGCGGCCATCCGGGCCGACCATGCCGAAGAGGCGCTGCGCAAGGCACAGAGCGAGCTCGCCCATGTGACCCGCGTCACGACGCTCGGCGAGCTGACCGCCTCGATTGCTCACGAACTGAATCAGCCCCTCGCCGCCGTGATGGCCAATGCCGATGCATGCATCGGATGGCTGCAGCGCAGTCCCCCCGATCTGAAAGGGGCACGCCGCTCAGTGGAGTGGATCATCGAGGACTGCAACCGTGCCAACGGGGTGATCCGTCATGTCCGGGCACTCGCCAAGCGAAGCGACATCGAGATGGTTCCGCTCGACGTGAACCAGGTCATTCGCGAGGCGGTCGCGCTCGTTCAGCGCGAGATGTCGACCCACGCCGTATCGGTACGAATGGAGTTGAGATCAGTGCTACCCAATACTCTCGGCGACCGAATCCAGTTACAGCAGGTGCTGATCAATCTGATCATGAATGGGATCGAAGCGATGGAATGCGTCATGGACCGCCCGCGCGAGCTGGTGATCCGCTCCGGTCCGGATGAAAACGGATCAGTGCTGGTGAGCGTGACGGACCGTGGGATCGGCATTTCTGCCGATGCAATTGATCGCATGTTCACACCGTTCTTCACCACCAAACCCAGCGGCCTGGGCATGGGACTCTCGATCTGCCGTTCCATCGTCGAGGCCCATGGCGGACGACTTTCGGCCTCGCCCAACGAGGGGCTCGGCGCGACGTTTCAGATCACCCTGCCCTTGCATCGGGAGGAAGCGTCTTGACCGAGCGTCCCGCTCCCTCCTTGCCGCAGGCGGGTAACAATGAGCCGATGGTCCTGGTCGTCGACGATGACGCGTCGGTACGCCGGGCGCTCACCAATCTCTTTGAATCGGTCGGCCTCAGGGTCGTGGCATTCGGCTCGGCGGCGGAGATCCTGCAAAGCAAGCCGCCGGAGGTCCCCAGCTGTCTGGTGCTCGACATCCGCCTGCCGGGACTGAGCGGCCTCGACCTGCAGGCCGATCTCGCCAAGGCAAACATCCACACGCCCATCATCTTCATCACGGGCCATGGCGACATTCCCATGACCGTCCGGGCCATGAAGAGTGGCGCGGTCGACTTCCTGACCAAGCCGGTGCGCGACCAGGACATGCTGGACGCGGTCCAGGCCGCGATCGAGCGCGATCGCAAGCGCCGCGAGATCGAGAAAACGGTGTCGAATGTCAAGTCCCGCTTCGAGTCCCTCACCCCGCGGGAACGGGACGTGCTGTCCCTGGTCGCATCCGGCATGATGAACAAGCACGTGGCCGCCGAGCTGGGATTGGCCGAAATCACCGTCAAGATCTATCGCGGCCAGATCATGCGGAAGATGGGTGCCAAGTCGCTGGCCGAGCTGGTGAGAATGAACGAGGCGCTCGGAATTCAGCACACCAAGAGGGACGAACAAACCTAAGTATGAGTTCCAAATCTCGCTCGATGGGCTCACCTTGGCTCCCGGCCGCCGTGCGACGGCAAGCAGATCGGGAGCGGACGTCTTGTCAGCGCCTTCAGTGATTTCGGTGCTCGACGATGATCCCTATGTGAGGGCCGCGATCGACAATCTGCTGGCGTCGCGCGGATACGTCGTCCACACATTCGCCTCGGCGGAAGAGTTCCTGGGCTCGACCGATCTGAACGGCGCCAGTTGCGTCATTGCGGACGTGCAGATGCCGGTCATGAGCGGGATCGACCTGTTGACGCAGATGCGTACCCAGGGCTCGGCCACGCCGTTCATATTCATTACGGCCTTTCCGGATGAGAGCGTGCGCGCACGTGCGCTGAGGGCCGGTGCTCTCTGCTTTCTTGGCAAGCCGTTCGCCACCTCGGAGCTGATCCAATGCCTGGAGACGGCGCTGGGAGGACGGCGGGAAGCCACGGCGTGATGCCCTACGGATGAGCTCCGCCTCACTCCACCTTGATGTCGGCCGCCTTGATGATCGGCCACCACTTGGCGATCTCGGCCTTCTGCCGCGCGCCGAGCGCTTCGGGGGTGAGCTGGCCCTGCGGCGGCATTTCGAGGCCGAGGTTTTCCATCTGCTTCTTCACGGCGGCATCGCCAAGCGCTTCCACCACCGCAACGTTGAGCTTCTTCACGATCTCCTGCGGCGTGCCCTTGGGTACCCATAGGCCCGACCACAGCGTCATCTGAAAGCCCTTCAGTCCGGCCTCGTCGGCGGTCGGGATTTCGGGCGCGGACGCCAGGCGTTTGTCGTCGCTGATCGCGTAGGCGCGGACGGTGCCGGCGCGGACCTGGTTGATGGAGTTGGAGGTTTGGTCGACGATGATGTCGATCTGGCCGGCGATCAGGTCGTTCAGCGCCGGCCCCGTGCCGCGATAGGGTACATATTGCAGCCTGATGCCGGAGACGCTTTCGAAATAGACGCCGGCGATGTGGCTGCCGGAGCCCGCACCGGCCGTGCCCGCGGTCGCGGGCGCGGGGCGCGACCTCAGCCAGGCGAGCAGCTCTTGCAGCGACGTCGCCGGCACGGCGTTCTTGCTGACGACGATCATCGGGTTGCTCGGCAGCAGCACCACCGGCTCGAGATCGGCGACGAGATCGTAAGGGAGCTTGTAGACCGCGCCGTTGGCGACGTGCGTGCCAAGATGGCCAAAGGAGATGGTGTAGCCGTCAGGAGCCGAATGCACGGCGCGACCCACCCCGATCGAGCCGCCCGCGCCGGTAACGTTCTCGACCACCACGGCCTGACCCAGCGTCGCCCGCATGCGCTCGGCGAGCACACGCGCCATCGCATCCGACGGCCCGCCGGCCGCGAATGGCACGATGATTGTGATGGGACGCGAGGGGTAGGTGTCGGCGCGCGCGGCGGCGGTCGCAAGGATTGCGATCAGAGCGGCCCAGATCATCTTTCGCATCTGCGTCTCCCTACAGCGTCTCTTTTCACCTACCCCGCAAGCGGCGCGAGGGACAACTACGAGCCCGTGCTAGCCTTACTGTGTCACCAACCCTCATGGTGAGGAGCGCGAAGCGCGTCTCGAACCATGAGGCCCCGCCCGTGGCCCACATCCTTCGAGACGCTTGCTTCGCAAGCTCCTCAGGATGAGGAGTTAGAGATGACGCAGTAAGGCTAGAGCATGATCGGGAAACGTGTGAAACGGTTCTCCCTCGCGACGAACGCGGAGCGTTTGCGCGGAGATCACGCTCAAACAACAACCTAAATCGCGATGACGATACATCCCGATCTCATCGCGCTAGAACTGCGAGAAGTCGATCGGCTTGTGGCGGTCGAGCGCGCGGTTGACCGGCGGCAGCGGATATTTCAGACCGGTCGCGCAATTGAACAGCATCACGCGATCGTTCTTGGTGACGCGGCCGTCAGCAAGGCTCTGCTTGTAGGCGGCGTAGGTCGCGGCACCCTCGGGACACAAGAGCAACCCCTCCTCGCGCGCGACCTCGCTCAGCGCGGACGAAATCTTGTCGTCATCGACCGCGATGGCAAAGCCGCTGCTCTCGCGCACGGCGCGCAGGATCAGGAAATCGCCGATTGCCTGCGGCACGCGGATGCCCGAGGCGATGGTGTGTGCATCCTCCCAGCGCGCCGCATGCTCGGTGCCCTCCTCATAGGCGCGCACCATCGGCGCGCAGCCCGACGCCTGCACAGCGACCATACGCGGGCGCTTCGACCCGATGAAGCCGATCTTCTCCAGCTCATCAAACGCCTTCCACATGCCGATCAGGCCGGTGCCGCCGCCGGTCGGATAGAAGATCACATCGGGCACGTCCCAGCCGAGCTGCTCGGCGAGTTCGAGCCCCATCGTTTTCTTGCCTTCGATCCGGTACGGCTCCTTCAGCGTCGAGGTGTCGAACCAGCCGACCTTTGCCTTGCCCTCGCCGACGATCTTGCCGCAATCGTCGATATAGCCGTTGACGCGGTAGACGGTCGCGCCCTGGAGTTCGATCTCGCTGACGTTCACCTCGGGCGTGTCGGCAGGGCAGAAGATGGTGGTCTTGATGCCGCACGAGGTCGCATAAGCGGCCAGCGCCGCGCCCGCGTTGCCGTTGGTCGGCATCGCCATGTGCTTGATGCCGAGCGCCTTGCCCATCGACACCGCCATGACGAGGCCGCGCGCCTTGAACGAGCCGGTCGGCAGCCGGCCTTCATCCTTGACGATGATCTCGCCGCCGCCGAGCTTGCGCGACAGCTTTGGCAGCCGGATCAGCGGCGTCGTGACCTCGCCGAGAGAAACGATGTCCTTGCACTTGCGCACCGGCAGAAGCTCGCGGTAGCGCCACATGTCGGCGGGGCGCTGGCTCAGTGCATCCTTGGTCAGCGCCTTCTTCACCCCGGTGAGGTCGTAGCGCACGAGAAGCGGTTTGCCGGCCTTGGAGAGGTTGTGCACCTGGTCGGCCGGATAGTGATCGCCCTCCATCGCGCATTCGAGATGGGTGACGAAGGTTGGGCGCTCGATGGTGAGGTTGTCGTTGTCTTGCACGGGGTGGTTTCCTTCTTATTCTGCAAACAGCTCTCTCTGCTCGTCATTGCGAGCGCAGCGAAGCAATCCAGAATCTTTCCGCGGAGGCAGTCTGGATTGCTTCGCTGCGCTCGCAACGACGGCGGCGGTCAGATATTCAGCACCCGTCCGTAGGCATCAAGTACGGATTCCTTCATCATCTCCGACAGGGTCGGATGCGGGAAGATCGTGTGCATCAACTCTTCTTCGGTCGTCTCGAGGTTCATCGCGACGACGTAACCCTGGATCAGCTCGGTGACCTCCGCGCCAATCATGTGCGCGCCGAGCAGTTGCCCGGTCTTCTTGTCGAAGATGACCTTGACGAGGCCCTGGTCCTCGCCGAGCGCGATCGCCTTGCCGTTGCCGACGAAGGGGAAGCGGCCGACGCGGATTTCACGGCCGTTCTCTTTCGCCGTCGCTTCGGTCAGGCCGACGGACGCGACCTGCGGATGGCAGTAGGTGCAACCCGGGATCATATCCTTGTCCATCGGATGCGGATGCAGGCCCTTGATCGCCTCGACGCAAATAACGCCCTCGTGCTCGGCCTTATGAGCCAACATAGGCGGACCGGCGACGTCGCCGATGGCATAGATGCCGGGGACGTTGGTCTTGCCATAGCCGTCAATCACGATGCAGCCGCGATCGGTTTTGACGCCGAGCTTTTCCAGGCCGAGATTCTCGATGTTGCCGACGACGCCGACCGCCGAGATCACCCGCTCGAATTCGATCGTCGCAGGCTTGCCCTTGCCGTCATCGATGGTGGCCACCACGCTGTCGGCCTTCTTCTCCAGCTTCGTCACCTTGGTCGAGGACATGATCTTGATGCCCATCTTCTCAAAGCGCTTGCGCGCGAGCCCTGCGATCTCGGCATCCTCGACAGGCAGGATCTGCGGCAGCACCTCGACAACGGTGACGTCGGATCCCATGGTATGGAAGAAGGAGGCGAACTCGATGCCAATGGCGCCCGAACCGACCACCAGCAGCGATTTCGGAAGCCGCTCCGGGATCATGGCCTCGAAATAGGTCCAGACCAGCTTCTTGTCGGGCTCGAGCCCCGGCAGCACGCGCGGCCGCGCGCCGGTCGCGACGATGATGTGTTTGGCCTGATAGGTCCCCTCGCCGAGCGAGCCCTTCGGCCCTTCGACGTCGGACTTCTTCACCGTGATCTTGCCAGGCGCGTCGATCGAGGCCGCACCCCAGATCACGCTGACCTTGTTCTTCTTCATCAGGAAGCCGACGCCGTCGTTCAGCCGCTTCGAGACCCCGCGCGAGCGCTGCACCACCGCCTTCGGATCGAACGAGACTTTTTCCGCCGACAGGCCGTAGTCCTTGGCGTGCTGCATGTAATGGTAGATCTCGGCCGAGCGCAGCAGCGCCTTGGTCGGGATGCAGCCCCAGTTCAGGCAGATGCCGCCGAGATAGGATTTTTCGACGATCGCGGTCTTGAAGCCGAGCTGCGCCGCGCGGATCGCGGTGACGTAGCCGCCGGGACCGGAGCCGATGATGATGATGTCGAAGGACGTGTCGGCCATGCTGTACGCTCGTTCCAATCGTTCAACCGGCTTGATTGTTCTGGCTCGTCATTGCGAGGACTCTTGCGACGAAGCAGTCCAGTCTGCCGGTCACGTCCTGGATTGCTTCGCTTCGCTCGCAATGACGCCGCAAATACGGTTCGTCACACCATCATCATGACGGGATTTTCGATGAGCTGCTTGAATGCGCCGATCAGCTCGGCGCCGAGCGCGCCGTCGATGGCACGGTGATCGCAGGACAGGGTCACGCTCATCATCTGCGCGATCTCGATCTTGCCGTTCCGCACTACGGGCCGCTCCTCGCTGGTGCCGACCGCCAAGATCGTTGCGTGCGGCGGGTTGATCACAGCCGTGAAGTCCTTGATGCCGAACATGCCGAGGTTGGAGACGGCCGTGGTGCCGCCCTGGTATTCCTCAGGCTTCAGCTTGCGCGAACGCGCACGCGTTGCAAAATCCTTCATCTCGTTGGAGATGGTGGACAGCGTCTTGGTCTCCGCCTTGCGGATGATCGGCGTGATCAGGCCGCCGGGCATCGCCACCGCAACGCCGACATCGGAATGGTGGTGCTTGACCATGCCGGACTCGGTCCAGCTCACATTGCAGTTCGGGATCTTCTGGAGCGCGACCGCCATCGCCTTGATGACGAAGTCGTTGACCGAGATCTTGTAGAGCGGCTTCTTCTCCTTGTCCTTCGGAGCTGCCGCATTGATCTCCTCGCGCGCCGCAAGCAACTTGCCGATGTCGCAGTCGATGGTGAGGTAGAAATGCGGAACGTTCTGGATCGACGCGGTCAAACGCTGGGCAATCGTGCGGCGCATGCCGTCATGCGGGACGATGTCGTAGGAGCCCGGCTCGAACAGCGCCAGAATCTGCTTGTCCGACATGGTCGGCGCGATCGAGGGCGCGGCTGACGGGCCGGCCGCCGGCGCCTTGAGGCCCTTGCCGGACTTGGCCTGCTCGACGTCGCGCGCAACGACGCGACCGTGCGGGCCGGTGCCCGTCACCATCGAAATCTCGATGCCGGCGTCCTTCGCCAGACGCCGCGCGAGCGGCGAGGAGAACACGCGGCCGCCATGGCCGTTGGCTTGCGCGGCCGGTGCTGCAGCCTGGGGCGCAGGACCAGCAGCGGGAGCCGGTGCCGCTTTCGGCGCAGCCGGTGCGGGCGCTGGAGCAGCGGCCGGTGCTTCCGCGGCCTTTTCAGGCGCCTTGGGTGGCGCAGCCGACGCGGCGGGCTTGACAGCACCCGCGGCCTTCACGTCCTCGCCCTCGCCGGCAAGCACGGCGATGACGTCGTTCACCGGCACGTCCTGGGTGCCCTCGGGCACCAGAATCTTTGCGATCGTGCCTTCGTCGATCGCCTCGACCTCCATGGTGGCCTTGTCGGTCTCGATCTCGGCGATGACGTCGCCGGATTTGACCTTGTCGCCCTCCTTCTTCAGCCACTTGGCGAGGTTGCCCTTCTCCATCGTTGGCGAGAGAGCTGGCATCAGGATGTTGATGGGCATGCTGACCTCACGAAGAACTTCTCAAAACGTCGTCTTCCGACCCACCGGAAGGCGAACAGACCAGGATTAGTTGCCGATGTCGCCCTGCCACAGGCGCTCATTGGCGGGATTGGAACGCCACGTCTTCATCATGGCGATGGAGCGGTCGTCGGCAAGATCGATCCAGGGGATACCGAACTTGTCGAGAATGTCCTTGGAGCCCGGGAAGGTGACGGACTCGCCGATCACCACCAGCGAGACCTTGAACAGTCCGAGCGCGCCCGCACACATCGAACATGGCGACAGCGTGGTGTACATGACGGTGTCGTGGAACGAGATCACTCCGGCATCGCGCAGGCAGCTCATCTCGCCGTGCAGGATGACGTTCTTCTCCTGCACGCGGTTGTTGTGGCCGCGGGCGATGATGTTCTTGTCGCGCGTCAGCACGGCGCCGATCGGTAGGCCGCCTTGCGCGATGGAGGCCTCGGCCTCTTTGATCGCCTCCAGCATGAGATCGTAGTGATAGGATTCGATCGCCACGCTCAGTGCCCCTTCTGCCCGCGCGGCGTCGTGGTGCCGAGGTCGGTCGGACGCTCGATCTCGGCCTCGAACATATCGAGGATTCGGCCCAGCGCCTCCTCCTCGCTCATCTCGCTCTCGCGCGCATAGGCGCGCGCGGCGTGGCGGGCGAGATCGACGAGCAGGAGGCCCCACATGTCGGGCTCCTCAAAGGCACGCTGGAACGCCATCGACAGCCCGCCATCGAGCACGAACACGCGCAGAATCTCGATCGCGTCCTCGCGTCCAATCACGTCAGGCGGAAGCGGCTGTTCCTTGGGCCCTGCCATGGTCTACCTGTAGCAGACGGCTTTGGCGGCCTCGACCACTTCGGCTGCCGAGGGCAGCGCGAGCTTCTCCAGGTTCGCGGCATAGGGCATCGGGACGTCCTTGCCGGACACGCGCGTCACCGGCGCGTCCAGGTAGTCGAAGGCATGCTCCATGATGCGCGCGGCGATCTCGGCGCCGACGCCGCTCTGGGCCCAGCCCTCCTCCACCGTGACGGCACGGCCGGTCTTCTTCACGGAGTTGATGATGGTCTCGGTGTCCATCGGACGCAGCGTGCGCAGGTCGATCACCTCGGCCTCGATGCCGTCCTTGGCGAGTTCGTCAGCGGCCTTCAGTGCGTAGGTCATGCCGTTCGACCAGGAGATGATGCTGACGTGGCTGCCCGAGCGCACGATACGCGCCTTGCCGATCGGGATCACATAATCGGCGAGCTTCGGCACCTCGCCGGTGTGGCCATAGAGAACTTCGTTCTCGAGGAAGATCACCGGATTGGGATCGCGGATCGCGGCCTTGAGCAGGCCCTTGGCATCCGCGGCCGAATACGGCGCGATCACCTTGAGGCCCGGAATATGCGAGTACCAGGCCGAGTAATCCTGGCTATGCTGGGCGGCAACGCGCGCAGCGGCGCCGTTGGGGCCGCGGAACACAATCGAGCAGCCCATCTGGCCGCCGGACATATAGAGCGTTTTCGCGGCGGAGTTGATGATCTGGTCCATCGCCTGCATGGCGAAGTTGAAGGTCATGAACTCGACGATCGGCTTCAGGCCGGCCATCGCCGCGCCGATGCCGATGCCGGCAAAGCCATGCTCGGTGATCGGCGTGTCGATGACGCGCCTGGCGCCGAATTCCTGGAGCAGGCCCTGCGTGACCTTGTAGGCGCCCTGATATTCGGCGACCTCCTCGCCCATCACGAAGACATCGGCGTCGCGCCGCATCTCTTCGGCCATGGCATCGCGCAGCGCCTCGCGGATCGTCTGCGTCACCATCTCGGTGCCGGCGGGCACTTCCGGATCCGGCTCGGCAACAGCCTGCGGCGCGGACGGCGCCGCGGGCTTCGGCGCAGGCGCCTCGGCCTTGGCGACGGGCGCGGCTTCTGCAGCCGGCTTCGCCGGGGCCGGCGCTTTCGCAAGATCAGCGGCGCTCTCGCCGTCGGCGAGAATCGTCGCGATCGGCGTGTTCACGGCTACGTCGGCGGTGCCTTCGGGGATCAGGATCTTGCCGAGCGTGCCTTCATCGGTCGCCTCGACCTCCATGGTCGCCTTGTCGGTCTCGATCTCGGCGATCACGTCGCCCGACTTGATCGTCTCGCCCTCTTTTTTCAGCCATTTGGCGAGGTTGCCCTTTTCCATCGTGGGCGACAGCGCGGGCATCAGCACTTGAATTGGCATATCGACTCCAAAAGAAAGCTTGCGCGCTTTTAGCGGTAAACGTCGGTCCAGAGCTCGGCAGCATCTGGCTCGGGATCATGCTGGGCAAAATCGGCGGAAGCGTTGACGATGTCGCGGACCTCGGCGTCGATCGCCTTCAGATCCTGCTCGCTTACCTTGGCGGCCAGGAGGCGGTTGCGCACCTGCTCGATCGGATCCTGGTCGTGGCGGATCTTCTCGACCTCCTCGCGCGTGCGGTATTTTGCAGGGTCCGACATCGAGTGGCCGCGGTAGCGGTAGGTCTGCATCTCCAGGATCACCGGGCCCTTGCCAGCGCGGCACCAGGCAACCGCTTCATCGGCCGCGGCCTTCACGGCGCGGACATCCATGCCGTCGACCTGATGACCGGGGATGTTGAACGACAGGCCGCGCTTGGAGAAATCCTGCTGCGCCGAGGCGCGCGACACCGCCGTGCCCATGGCGTAGCGGTTGTTCTCGATGACGAAGATCACCGGAAGCTTCCAGAGCTCCGCCATGTTGAAGCTCTCATAGACCTGGCCCTGGTTCGCCGCGCCATCGCCGAAATAGGTGACTGCGACGTTGTCGTTGCCGCGATAGTGGTTGGCGAAAGCGAGGCCCGCGCCGAGCGAGACCTGGGCGCCAACGATTCCGTGGCCGCCGTAAAACTTCTTCTCCACACTGAACATGTGCATGGAGCCGCCCTTGCCCTTGGAATAGCCGCCGCGGCGTCCGGTGAGCTCGGCCATGACGCCGTTGGCCTCCATGCCGGTGGCCAGCATATGGCCGTGGTCGCGATAGCCGGTGATGACCTGGTCGCCGTCCTTCAGCGCCATCTGCATGCCGACCACCACGGCCTCCTGGCCGATATAGAGGTGGCAGAAGCCGCCAATCGCGCCCATGCCGTAGAGCTGGCCGGCTTTCTCCTCGAACCGCCGGATCAGGAGCATGTCGCGGAGCGCCTTGAGCTCCTGCTCTCTGGTGAATTCCGGGGGCGAACCGCCGTTGGTTTTGTCCTGTGGAGCGCTTGCGGCGGCTTTCTTGGGTGCGGCCATTGGAATTCCGGGTCAGAGAAAACTAAGCCCTCTCTAACCTAACTCAATCGCGTGCGAAAGCACCGCTGCGACATCGCGCGACATTCATTATGCCGCACTGCAACCTGACCGAAATATTGCAAAATCTTTGGCGCCGATCGGGCAACAATTGCTCCCCGGGCCGGCCTCACCAGCCCAGCTCTCGCAAGTAGGCTGCCCGGGCATCAACTCCGGTATGCGTGAAGTCGGTAAAGACCCCATCCACGCCGAGACGAAAGAATTTTAGATATTCAAGGCTTGGATTGCCGTGATAGTCGCCAGCCAGATACTTCTTCTCGTTTCGGAAAGTGAAAACGTGCACGAACAGGCCGAGCTTGTGCGCGTCGGCAACGAGGCTGGTTGCTTCCTGGGTCGAAGCCTCCGGCGTCGATCCCTTGTAGGGAGTGCCGTCGGCATTGCTGTCCTTCCACGGAGAAATCCTGAGCGGAACGATATAAGGCTTCCACGGACCGATGCCATCGGCGTAGGTCTTGATCTCCGCAAGACCTTCAGAGGTTAGCATCGCATCGTACAAGCGCGCGTCACCTGCAACCGTCCAGTCGAATGGACGCGAATTGGTGATGTTGTCGTTAAGGACCTTCCCGTTCCTGAAGTCGACACCGTTGCCATCGATGAGCTGGACCTGCCGCGTCTCCAGGCCACGGCTGCGCATATATTTCAGGCTGCCGGGCTCGAAGCTCTGAACAAGGATGGGAGCTTCCTTCGCGTTGAGGCCGTTGTCCTTGATGATCTTGATCAGGGCATCCTCGAGCGGGTGGCTGCCGGGCCCGCCGCAGCCATTGGCGATCGCCTGAGCATTGTTCCAGGTGGGATTCTTGGTTTCCGGATAGACGGCGATGGGACGCCCCGTCTCCTTGCTCTTGGCCTTGGCGATGTCGATAATGTCCTGGAAACTGACGATCGGGAACTTGCCGTTGAAGACCTTCGGCCTTTCGTTGGCCGCATCATAGGTGGTGCCGGCGACCCACTCCTTCAGCTCGGCCATGGTGAAGTCGGTGATCGACCAATCATTGGTATGGTCCTCGCCGTCCACGATCAGCGATTTCAGCACCGATTTGGGGTCGGCCGGATCGGTGAGATCCGTGAGGTAGTCAGCAGGCGTGCTGGCGGAAGATGGGGCCTTGACGCGCACACCGGGCACCGTGCGCTTGCGGGCCGCAACCGCCGGATTGGTCTTCGCCACTTCGGCAATGTTGGTATTGTCGCCCAGCCAAGGGTTGTGACGCGCGACCAATACACAATCCTTGGTGAGGTGCAGGTCTTCTTCGAGCGCGTCGGTTCCGAGGGCCGCGGCAAGGTCATACGATGCCTCGGTCTCTTCGGGCACCAGCCCCGGCAGGCCGCGATGCCCGAGGATCAATGGCGGCTTTCCGTCAAGGGTCAGGAGGTTCTTGGCGCCGGCTGGCGCCGAGCCGGTCTGTGCAAAAGCCATCGACGGTGAGAGGAACGCCAAAGCCGCGGCACCGAGCAGCACCGCTCCAACACGAGAATTCAGTTGTGAACGACTGTGCTTCATGGCCGTGCCTCCATCTTTTGCGCAGCATCGCTTCGAATGCCACAAGGACCGAGCTGAATAAAGTCGGCGCCTCGTCTTCTTGTCGCAAATTTCTGACAGACGGATGACGGTGGGCTGGGTCGACAAAAGCTCCTGAATGCACGGGGACATGCGCGCGTTGGCGACGCATCCAGCGCTATCTCGCATAGTTCGAAAAAGGGCGGCGCAAGGTTGCGCCGCCCTCGCCGACGATCAGAAGAAGCCAAGCTTCTTCGGGCTGTAGCTGACCAGGAGGTTCTTGGTCTGCTGATAGTGGTCGAGCATCATCTTGTGCGTCTCGCGGCCGACGCCCGACTGCTTGTAGCCGCCGAACGCCGCATGCGCGGGATAGGCGTGGTAGCAGTTGGTCCAGACCCGGCCTGCCTGGATAGCGCGGCCGAAGCGATAGCAGCGATTGGCGTCGCGGCTCCAGACACCGGCACCGAGGCCATAGAGTGTGTCGTTGGCGATCGCGAGCGCCTCGTCGTCGGTCTTGAAGGTCGTGACCGAGACGACGGGGCCGAAGATCTCCTCCTGGAAGATCCGCATCTTGTTGTGGCCCTGGAACACGGTCGGCTGGACGTAGTAGCCGCCCGCAAGATCGCCGCCGAGGCTGGCGCGGCCACCGCCGGCCAGGACCTTCGCCCCTTCCTTCTTGCCGATGTCGATATAGGAAAGAATTTTCTCCAACTGCTCGCCGGAGGCCTGGGCGCCGATCATGGTGTCGGCATCGCGCGGATCGCCCTGCTTGATCGCGGCGACGCGCTTGAGCGCCCGTTCCATGAAGCGGTCGTAGATGTCCTCATGGACCAGCGCGCGGCTCGGACAGGTACAGACCTCGCCCTGGTTCAGAGCGAACATGACGAAGCCCTCGATCGCCTTGTCGAAGAAATCGTCGTCTTCGGCGGTGACATCCTTGAAGAAAATGTTCGGCGACTTGCCGCCGAGTTCGAGCGTGACGGGAATGAGGTTCTGGCTGGCATATTGCATGATCAGCCGGCCCGTCGTGGTTTCGCCCGTGAAGGCGATCTTGGCGATGCGCGGGCTGGACGCGAGCGGCTTGCCGGCTTCAAGGCCAAAGCCGTTGACGATGTTGAGGACGCCGGGCGGCAACAGATCGGCGATGATCTCGGCCCAGACCATGATCGAGGCCGGCGTCTGCTCGGCGGGCTTGAGCACCACGCAATTGCCGGCGGCGAGCGCAGGCGCGAGCTTCCAGCAGGCCATCAGCAGCGGGAAGTTCCAAGGGATGATCTGGCCCACGACGCCGAGCGGCTCGTGGAAATGATAGGCGATCGTGTCGTGATCGATCTCGCCGATCGAGCCTTCCTGGGCGCGCACGACGCCGGCGAAGTAGCGGAAGTGATCGATCGCCAGTGGCAGGTCGGCGGCACGGGTCTCGCGGATCGGCTTGCCGTTGTCCCAGGTCTCGGCGATCGCGAGCCGCTCGAGATTCTCTTCCATGCGGTCGGCTATCTTGTTCAGGATCGCGGCGCGCTCGGCGACGCTGGTGCGTCCCCAGGCGGCCTTGGCGGCGTGCGCTGCGTCGAGCGCGGCTTCGACGTCCTGGTGATCGGAGCGCGCGATCTTGCAGACGACCTGACCGTTCACGGGCGAGGCGTTGTCAAAATACTTGCCGGAGATCGGCGCGACGAATTTGCCGCCGATGAGATTGTCGTAGCGGGCGGCGAAGGGAACTTGTGTGACGCTGAGGAATTCGACCTTATTCATGTTCACTCCCGATGTTGCTGTTTGCGCGATCGTCGTGTGTTCACGACTTGCGCAGACGATGAAGCGGGAGGCGTTTTCTGTCAGCCCATGCGCAAACGATGGTCGCGCCGACCTGTCGCAGTTCTGCGACAGGTGAAGCAGCCGCTCATGATGCGGCCACACATGCCGACCTCGTCCCGAGGAGTGCGACCCGCCCGGCTCCTCAAAGCAAGGGGCAAGATAGGTCATTCGCGGCTTCCACATCGTCATTGCGAGCGCAGCGAAGCAATCCAGAGTCCCTCCGCGGAAAGATTCTGGATTGCTTCGCTGCGCTCGAAATGACGACTGAGGAAACAGCAGCGCTCAGTGCTTCAGCTCGAAGCGCTTGAGTTTTCGGTGCAGCGTGGCGCGGCTGACGCCGAGAGCCTTGGCGGCGGCGGAAACATTGCCGCCCGCGCGCAACAGCGCCCGCTGCAAGACCGCGCGCTGGCCACCGGCGAGGTGGTCGCGTGCCGTATCGCCACCGAGAAGATCGGCTGCGGGCACCGGCTGCAACGGGCGGCCGGGCGCGATCCCAAGTCCGACCCGGGCGGACCTTGTCGCGCCTATCACGAGATCGTCGCCATCGACCGCGACGAGGCCGCCGCAATGACCGTCGGCTGACGGGGTCAGCATGATGCGGGCATGGGCAAAGGCGTTGCGGAACAGATCGGCCTCGATGCGTTTTGCGGCTTCGCCCGCGGCGAGCGCGATCAGATTGGCGAAGGCGTCCGTGCGGTCGGCGCGGCAGGAGGAGACGTCGAGCACTCCGGCCAGCATCCCGTCATGATCGTAGATCGGGACAGCGGTGCAGCTCAGAAGCGTGTTGCGGGTGAAGAAATGCTGATCGCGGTCGATGGTCAGCGGCCGCTGCTCAACCAGGCACGTGCCGATGCCGTTGGTGCCCTCATGCTCCTCGCCCCACAGCGCGCCGGTCCACAGGCCCCAGGATTGAAACGTGGGATCGTCAGCTGGCGTGCCGCGACGATCGACCGGAATGCCATCGCGATCGGCGAGCAGCACACAGCAGCCGGCAGCGCCGACCGCCTGATAGAGCCGGTCCATCGCGCCTTGGGCAGCGCTGAGCAGTGGCGCGATCCGCTCGCGCACGTGGTACAGCTCAGCCTCGGTGAGGCGGGTCGGCGGCCGATGGCCTGCGGGATCGAGATGGTGCAATCGGGAGGAGCGGCGCCATGAAGCCACGAGCGCGGAGCGAGCCGCCTGGCCTGACGCGATGGCGGCCTCGACGCGGGCCGCGTGATGCCCAAGCGCTTGCGCTTGTCCATTCATCACTGTTTCCTCCAGGTGGCAGTCTAGATCCTGCCGGCGCTGCCCGATTGATCTGCGTCAGTCCTGGCGTGCAGCCTGGATTAGGCATGCCCCCGCAGCGCCGTTTCCGTCAAGTCGCGAGTTTGCTCCGCGATTGCGACCTTCGACATAGGCGGCACTGGCTCCGCCCATGATCAGCCGAAGCTTCGATTTGAGAATGTGCAGGCGCCCTAGTTCGAATTGTTCATCCGCACGAGGTCGTGCGGGTTGACGAACTGGAGCTGGAAGCGGGCGCGCTCGTCCAGCATGTCGGGGTCGATCTTTTCCGAGCGCAGCAGCGACACCCGCTGCTCACCCTCGGCGCGCTCGCGCTTCAACCGGGCAAGCTCGCTCGTCAGCGCGACGATCTCCTGGTCGAGCTCCTGGCGGGCGTTGAGACCGTATTTGCCGGTATAGGCGTTGATGCCGAAATAGCCGACGATCGCGGCCGCCATGGCGTAGAGGGCAAGGCCGGTCAGAATCGATTTCAGGCGCGCACGGGTGACCATGTCGGGCAAGATGGGACAGGTTGGTTAAGGGAGTGCTAATTCACCTTCCCGACCAACGTAACAAGCCAGACCCTCATGGTGAGGAGGCGCGAAGCGCCGTCTCGAACCATGAAGGCCATGCTATTCTTTACGCGGCCATCCTTCGAGACGCTTGCTTCGCAAGCTCCTCAGAGGCTGTGAATCTTTTTGACTGCTCGCAAGCGGTATAGCCGAAAGCTGGTGCTGTGTGATTCTCTTGCGGTGATGGATTCGCAGGAGGGATGATGGCCGCTGATGAATTGTTTGGGGATCTGCCGGAGCAGGCAAAGCCGCAAGCCGGTGCGGCGCCGCTCGCAGCGCCGCGACTTCGTGAGCCCCAACGCGATCAAATCGAGTTGCGAGCAGTGGATATCGAGAGCCTGATCGGGGAAGACCATCCGGTGCGCCTGATCTGGTCCTATGTCGAGGAACTCGACCTGAGTGAGCTGGAGAACCGGATCAAAGCGCGGGGCGATCGGCCTGGTCACCCCGCGACATCGCCGCGGCTTTTGCTGGCGCTGTGGCTCTATGCCACCAGCGAGGGCGTCGGCAGCGCGCGCGCGTTGGAGCGGCTTTGCGAGAGCCATGACGCCTATCGTTGGCTGTGTGGCGGGGTGTCGGTGAACCATCACACGCTGGCGGACTTCCGGGTCGGTTGCGCCGACCTGCTCGACCGGCTGCTTTGCGAGCATTTGGCGGTGCTGGCGAAGGTCGGCCTCGTCAATCTGGAAACGCTGGCGCAGGACGGTGTTCGGGTCCGGGCCAGCGCCGGGGCCGCTTCGTTCCGGCGGGAGGCGACGCTCGATCGGCACCTGGCCTTGGCTGAGGCGGTGGTGGAAGACCTCAAACGCGAGGTTGACGCTCGTTCGGATGCTAGCAATCAGCGCATGAAGGCCGCCAAGGAGCGCGCCGCGCGTGAGCGCAGAGCGCGCGTCAAAGCGGCGCAGACGGCGCTCGCCGAAATCAAGCAGCAGCGCAAGGAGCGCGAAGAAAAGCGCGGCAACGGCAAGAAGCCGAAAGAGCCGCGGGCCTCCACGACGGACGCCGACGCACGGGTCATGAAGATGGCCGACGGCGGCTTCCGCCCCGCCTACAACGTGCAGGTGATGAGTGCCGCCGGCCAGCCGATCGTCGTTGACATCAAGGTCTGCAACACCGGGTCCGACCGCGGCCTGATGCGGCCCATGCTGGAGCGGCAGCGCGCGCGTCCTGGCGGGTTGCCCAAGGACCATCTCGTCGATGGCGGCTTTGGCAGTGCCGAGGACATCGAGTGGGCGCACGCCGAGGGCATCGATATCTTTTGCCCGCCCACTCAATCCAAGCACGGCACCGATCCCCATCTACCGCGACGCGGCGACGGCCCGGGGGTGTTGGCCTGGCGTGCGCGCATGGCGAGCGAAGAGGGCAAGGCCCGATACAAGCCCCGGTCGATTTGCGAGTGCATACATGCCCGCTGGCGCAACTGGGACCTGCGCCAATTGACCGTGCGCGGCTTCGAAAAGGTCCGCGCCGTCGTGCTCTGGTACGCCCTCGCCAACAACATCCTGCAAGGCAACCGCCTCGCTAGCGCATAGAGGAGCGTTCATCGACATCCCCCAACCTCGCCACAGCCGCCCAGCCCACGCGTTGCCACGACGAGGAACTGCCACATCCTTCGATGACCACGCAAAACGAGAAAGATTGGCAAGCTCTCAGGATGAGGACTGACGGCGTGGCCGCCGGTTGTTTGCATCACCCCTTCGCGACGTGCGCGGCGAAGGCGTCGAGGTACTGCTGCAGGACGGTCTTCAGCGAGTCCTTGGTCAGGTTGCCCGCGGCGTCAAAGGCGTCGCCGACGCCGTTGAGGTAGATTTCCGGCTGCTGGAGGATCGGACCGGCGATGCCGGGCAGGATGTTCTGAAGGTGCTTTGCGGCGCTGACGCCCCCCAGCGGGCCAGGCGAGTTGGCGATGATGCCGACCGGCTTGCCGCTGAACGAGCTCTTGCCATAGGGGCGCGAGGCGACGTCGATGGCGTTCTTGAGGACACCCGGGATCGAGCGATTGTATTCCGGTGTGATGAACAGCACGCCGTTCGACTTCTGGAGCTTTTCGCGGAAGGCCAGCCAGTCGGCCGGGGGAGCCGCTTCCAGATCCTGGTTGAAGAACGAGATGCCGGCGGGTGTGACGACCTCGAGCGAAAGCGAGCTTGGCGCCAGCTTGGCGAGCGCGTTGGCGATCCTGATGGAAAAGCCTTCCTTGCGCAGGCTGCCGACGAGCGTGACGATGTGATAGGCCATGGGTTGTCCTTGAAACCTTTAAGCGGGAAACGGGCTCGCGCACTTAATCCACCTCCGCGAGAGGATGCAAGTGCATGAACCATTTCGATTTGGAAACGCAGCGTTTCGCGAAAGCGACCTGGTTGCCAGAACAATCGGGCCGCCAAACGGCGGCCCGATCAACTGGACGCGAAGCAACCGAAACCGCTCAGATCGTCGGATTCCAGGCCGACGGGATCAGACGATAATTGGCGCCGTCCTTCTCGACATGGCCAATCGACGGGAAGGTGAAGTGGAAGCCGACCACGGTGGCCTTCTCGGCCGCCACCATGTCGTAGAACTTGTGGCGCGTCTCCTGCGCCGTCGCTGGATCGACGTCGAACATGACGTGCCAGTCCGGATTGCGCAGGAACAATTCCGGAATGTTGGTGACGTCGGATTGGATCAACACCTTGGAATTTCCCGATGCAACCGCGAACGAGGTATGGCCGGGGGTATGACCAGGCGTTGCGATCGAGGTGATACCGGGCGCGACCTCCTTGCCCCACTCGTACTTCGTCACCTTGGACCCGATGCCCGCAAAAACCTTCTTCACGTTCGCAAAGTTGTTCTTCATCATCTCGCTGGACTGCGCCTTGGCCGCGTTCTCCTCGCTGGTCCAGAACTCCCACTCCTTCGTCGGCACCATGATCTCAGCATTCGGGAATGCGATCGAGCCGTCGGCGGCGCGGACGCCATTGATGTGATCGCCATGCATGTGCGAGAGCAGCACGATGTCGATGCTCTTCGGATCGACGCCGGCGGCCGCGAGGTTTTGCAGGGTCCGCCCCACCGCGCCCTTGCTCGGCTCGAGATTGGCAACGCCGTTGCCGGTGTCGATCAGCACGAGCTTGGAGCCGGTGTTGATCAGCTGCGGGTTGTAGGGCACCGTCACCATGCCCTTGGGCATATAGGCCGCATCGCCGGCGGCCAGCGCCTCGTCCTTCGGCACGTTGGTGACGAACTTGTCGGGCATCGGGAAGGTGCGCGCCCCGTCATTGATCGAGGTACATTCGAAGGAGCCGACCTTGTAGCGGTAGAAGCCCGGCACCTGCGTGCCGCTTTGCGGCACTGCGGCATTGGCAGCCGTCCTGCCCAGGCGCGAGAAGCCGGCCGCACCGAGTGCGGCGGCGCCGGCAAGCACGTCACGGCGGTTGAGTTCGGTCATGGGATCGTCCCCGTCTGAGGTTGCGGTTTTTTCCGCTTTCAATTGCGGCGCGAATGTTCTCCCGCGCGGCTCAGAAGGCAAGACCTTCTTTGGTCACGCCCGCCCCTTGCGTCACGCAAATTTATTTGGGTTGATGAGGAATTTTTCGCCGGTCGCGCGCTTGGCGTACATCGCGATATTGACCGGATCGAGCGCCTCCTGAAGCGACACGACCTTGGTGTAGTGGCTGGCGAAGGTCGTCTTCAATTCGCTAGCGACACGCTGGCGCAGCCGTCCGATCTCGGCCGGCCCGATCTTCTGGAGGAATGGGGTCAAGAGCCAGCCGCCGACGCCCCAGGCCATGCCGAAGCCGGGCGGCAGCTCGATCGGCCGCGTGTCGAGCATGCCGTAGACATAGACCTGCTTGTGTACGCTGGAGCCGTAGCGGCTGTACTCCTTGGCGGTCTTGTTGATCGCGACTTCCATGCACTTCAGGATGTTGCCGGCAAGCCTGCCGCCGCTGATGGCATCGAAGGCGATGGTGGCGCCGGTCTCGACCAGCGCGTTGGTGAGATCGTCGAGGAAGCTGGGCGCGGTGGAATCGACGACGTACTTGGCGCCGATCTTGTGCAGGATGTCGACCTGCTCCTTGCTGCGCACGATGTTGACGAGCGGGATGCCGTCCTTGATGCAGATCTTGTTCAGCATCTGACCGAGATTGGAGGCGGCCGCGGTGTGCACCAGCGCCTTGTGGCCCTCGCGCCGCATGGTCTCGGTCATGCCGAGCGCCGTGAGCGGATTGACGAACCAGGACGCGCCCTCCGCCGCAGTCGTGCCGTCGGGCAGCGGCTGGCAGTCCCTCGCCTTCAAGGTCCGGTACTGCGCGTACATCGCGCCGCCGATCATCGAGACGGTCTTGCCCATCAACGCCTTCGCGGCGTCCGACGAGCCGGTCCTGATGACGACGCCGGCGCCTTCGTTGCCGACCGGCAGGGACTGGTCGAGCCGGGCGCCCATCGCCTGCATCGCGGCGTCAGGCACCTTGGCGGTGATGACCGGCGCATCCTTGGTGCCCGACGCCTTCGCCGTGCTCATGTCGGCGGCGCCGACGAGAAGCCCGAGGTCGGACGGATTGATCGGCGTCGCCTCGACGCGGACGACGACCTCGTCCGCGGCGGGCTCCGGGGTCGGCACGTCGACCAGCGAGATCTCGAGCTCGCCGCTCTTCTTGATCAGCGAACGCAACTGAAGTCCGTTTCTGCCGTCGCTCATGTCGACCTCCGCTTTTTCTGTTCGTCGCTCAGGCCAGCGCCTTCAGCGCCGCCTTGCCGGGATAGACGGCCTGCTTGCCGAGTTGCTGCTCGATGCGCAGGAGCTGGTTGTATTTGGCGGTGCGATCGGAACGCGCGAGCGAACCGGTTTTGATCTGGCCGCAATTGGTGGCGACCGCGAGATCGGCGATGGTGGAGTCCTCGGTCTCGCCGGAGCGGTGCGACATGACGGAGGTGTAGCCCGCCTTGTGCGCCATCTCGACGGCGGCGAGCGTCTCGGTCAGCGTACCGATCTGGTTGACCTTGATCAGGATCGAGTTGGCGCGGCCCGCCTTGATGCCCTCGGACAGCCGCTTGACATTGGTGACGAAGAGATCGTCACCGACGAGCTGGCACTTCTTGCCGATCAGATCGGTCAGCTCCTTCCAGCCGTCCATGTCGTCCTCCGACATGCCGTCCTCGATGGTCACGATCGGATAGCGCGACACGAGATCGGCGAGATATTTGGCCTGCTCGGAGATCGAGCGGGTCTTGCCCTCGCCTTCATAGACGTATTTGCCGCCCTTGAAGAACTCTGTCGAGGCGCAGTCGAGCCCGAGTACGACGTCAGAGCCTGCCTTGAAGCCGGCCTTGCCGATCGCGTTCATGACGAATTCGAGCGCGGCGTCCGCCGACGGCAGGTTCGGCGCAAAGCCGCCTTCGTCGCCGACATTGGTGTTGTGACCGGCCTTCTTCAATTCGGACTTCAGCGTGTGGAAGACCTCGGCGCCATAGCGGAGGCCTTCGGCGAAGCTCGAAGCCCCCACCGGCAGGATCATGAACTCCTGGAAGTCGATCGGGTTGTCGGCATGCACGCCGCCATTGATGATGTTCATCATCGGCACCGGCAGGACCCGCGCCGAAGTGCCGCCGACGTAACGATAGAGCGGCATGTCGAGCGATTGCGCGGCCGCCTTGGCGCAGGCGAGCGAAACGCCGAGGATGGCGTTGGCGCCGAGACGGCTCTTGTTCGGCGTACCGTCGAGATCGATCATGACCTGGTCGATCTGGACCTGGTGCTCGACGTCCATGCCGCTGAGCGCCTCAAAGATCTCGCCGTTGACGGCACCGACGGCCTTCGACACGCCCTTGCCGAGATAGCGGCCCTTGTCACCGTCGCGTAGTTCCACCGCCTCATGGGCGCCGGTGGAAGCGCCCGAGGGCACCGCGGCGCGGCCGAGCGAGCCGTCTTCCAGCACGACGTCAACCTCGACGGTGGGATTGCCGCGGCTATCGAGAATTTCGCGGCCGATGATGTCGACAATAGCGGTCATGATTGCGCTTCCGTTCGTTAGAGCTGGGTCGTTGCGGGGGCGTCTTACACGGAGCGCAAGCAAATGTGAACGCTTGGGCGGCCGCCTTCGACTGACGCCTGGGGAGCCTCAGACTAAGCTGGAGGCCACCTGGTCTGCGCGTCCAACCTCCATCTGAAACAGTCGGGGTAACGCCATGAATCGCCGCCAGTTTCTCGCCTCCAGCGCCGCACTCCTCGCGACCCGCCCAAGTTTTGCGCAGGAAGGCCCGTTCCGGACGAAATATTTCCCGATCAGTCCCGGTATCGGCCTGCACGACCTCACGCCCGCCCCTGACGGCACGATCTGGTTCACCGCGCAGGGTAAGGGCATGCTGGGCAAGCTCGATCCGAAGGACGGCTCGTTCAAGACCGTCAACCTCGGCCAGGGCGCGGCCCCCCACGGCGTGACGATCGGCCCCGATGGCGCGCCCTGGATCACAGAGGGCGGCCAGAACGCGATCGCGCGGGTCGATCCCGGCGACCTCGAGGTCACGCTGTTCCGCTTGCCCGAAAAATTCGCCCAAGCCAATCTCAACACCGGTGTGTTCGACAAGGCCGGCACCTATTGGTTCACCGGACAGTCCGGTTACTACGGCCGGCTCGTGCCAACGTCCGGCGAGATGACGGTGTTCAAGGCGCCAAAGGGCATCGGGCCCTATGGCATCACCGTGACGCCCAAGGGCGACGTCTGGTACGCCTCGCTCGCCGGCAGCTACATCGCCAAGATCGATCTTGCGACCGGCAACGCCAGCGTCGTGCAGCCGCCGACACCGAATGCCGGTTCGCGGCGCGTCTGGTCAGATTCGAAGAGCCGGATCTGGGTGAGCGAGTGGAACAGCGGGCACGTGTCGGTGCACGATCCCGCCGACGGTTCGTGGAAGACCTGGAAGCTGCCGGGCGAGCATCCCCGCGCCTATGCGGTTTTCGTCGACGACAAGGACAAGGTCTGGCTGACCGATTTTGCCGCCAACGCCATCGTCCGCTTCGATCCCGTGACCGAGAAGTTCACCGTCTTCACCAGCGACAAGCCGAACGCCAACGTCCGCCAGCTCGATGGTCGGCCGGGCGAGCTTTGGGGCTGCGAGTCCGGAAACGACCGGATCGTCATGATCCAGACCATCGCGACCGGTTGACGGCAGCCAAGATTACGTCCATCCCGGCATCCGCAAAGGATGACGAAGATGGCGAAGAAACCTCTCCAGCTCGGCCGTGCGGTCGAATGGCCGCACACACCGGAGGAAGCCCAGCTCGACCGCGTGCCCAATCCGCAAAAGGGCACGGACTATCTGGTGCGCTTCACCGTGCCGGAATTCACCTCGATCTGCCCGGTCACGGGCCAGCCGGATTTCGCGCATCTCGTGATCGACTACGCACCGGACGCCTGGCTGCTCGAGTCCAAATCTCTCAAACTTTACGTCGCGAGCTTCCGCAATCACGGCGCCTTCCACGAGGACTGCACCGTGATGATCGGCAAGCGCATCGCATCCGAGACCAAGCCGAAATGGATCCGGATCGGCGGCTACTGGTATCCCCGCGGCGGCATCCCGATCGACGTGTTCTGGCAGACTGGCAGGGTGCCAAAGGGATTGTGGGTGCCGGAGCAAGGCGTCGCACCGTATCGCGGGCGGGGCTGACCCACTTTCCCGCCCTGCGACGGACAAGTCCATTGGCGCGGTTGATCGGCCCGTCTACGATCAAGGGTCAGGATATCGAGATCGGTGAGGCAGCCTCTCATGAGCCATAGGATATGTGTGGGCTTGGGGCTGCTCTTATTGGCGCGGGCTGCCGCAGCGGGTGAATGTCTGTCCAAACCGGAGAGATTCGAGCTCATCTCGGACACGGTTCATTGGAATTTCTCGCTGCCGATCGGAGCGGAGTGTCTGCAGGGTTTGCGGGGCAAAACGCAGCTTTTGGAGCGGATCAATGTAGTCGAGCCGCCGCGATCCGGCCAAGTGGTCATCTCGGGTCCGTCCTTTCGGTATCAGGCAGCCGGCTCTCCTACGAACGAGAGATTCAAGATCGCGGTCGAAGGCGAGAATAAGCGCCAGCACGGAACGTCACTCATCGTCGTGGATGTGACGGTCAAATAGCCGGATAGTTCCTGGCATCAGCCGTCCCTTCGGCGCCTCGCGTCCAGCCCGCTTCGATCTTCTGCGTAATCGAGGCGGCGATCAACAGGCGTTCCAGTTCCCTCCCTCAGAGAGAAGCCCAAGAACAAGGGCCACCGCGGCCTTAGCTGCGACGGCAGTCGAATTTGCAGTGCTTCCGCGTACGGCTTTCACGCCACCGCCGGCCATGATCGAGCTGAATTGCAACAGAATGGTCTGACCGACCGCATCGCGGGAAATGGGACGCTGCGGTAATGAATTGCCAATTCGTCATGCCCGCGCATCCGCCGGCGCACGCGGCTTGAGCAGGCGGGCGCAGACCAGCCCGAGCATCACCATGATCGCAGCGCTCGCAAGCAGCGTCGCCCCTTTGCCCGCATGCGCTAGCCCAAATCCATAGGCGAGCGGTCCGACGGTCTGGCCCATGAAGAAAAAGAATGAGTGCAGCGACAACGCGGTGGCGCGCGCTTCGACCGACAGCTCGCTGGCAAAGACCTGGAGGCAGCCATGGGCCATGTAGAAACCCCAGCCCATCACCACGAGATTGAGCGTCTGGATTTCCCAGCGCGGACCGAAGGCGACCGCGACGAGCTGCGAGGCCACCAGCACGGTGCCCGCGATCATCATGCCCTTGACGCCAAGCCGCGGCAGAAGGCGCGACACCGTCATGGTGTAGAAGAGCCCGCCGACCGCAAAGCCCGCGATGACGACGCCGGCAACGGAGAGCGAGGTCTCACCGAGGTCGAACAGGAACGAGGCGATGTAAGGAAACAGGCCGAGCACGCAGCAGCCTTCGATGAACACGGCCGAGTAGCACACCCGCGCGTTCGGATTGGTGAAGATGGTGCGATAGCCGGTCTTCAGCGCCGAAAGGCTCGTCTTCGGCGGATGCTTGATCCTGGCGCCGCGGAAACCGGCTGCGACTGCAATCGAAGACACGATGACCAGCACGCCGAGCACGGCCAGCACGCCGCGCCAGCCGAGGAAGTCTCCGATCAGGCCTGACGCGGATGCGCCGAGGAGGTTGCCGGTCATGGCGCCCGCGAGCGTGCGGCTGATCGCGATCTGTCGCTTCTCGGATCCGACGAGATCGCTGGTCAGGCTCAGGGCTATCGGAAACACGCCGCCGGAGCCGATGCCGGCCAGGATGCGGGTGGCAAACAGCAGCGAGAACGAAGTCGAGAGCGCGCCAAGGATGCTGGCAAGGCCGAGCACCGCAAAGCAGCCGATCATCAATCGTGTCTTGCCGAAGAGATCGGCGGCGGCGCCGATCAGCGGCTGGATGATCGCGAAGGTGAAGGCGAAGACGGCGGCGAAGCCCGCGGCGGTCGCGATGCTGACTTGAAAGTCCTCGGCGATGTGCGGCAGCACTGGATCGAGCGCCCGCGCCGAGAGGGCGGCGGCAAAGCTTGCCCCTGAGATGACGTAGAGTGCCGGCGGCAAGCCCTGTTCGTGCGGCCGCGCCTGCCCGTGCGACATCAGCGCGGATTCTTTGCGACCGCGTCGAACGCCATCAGCCTGCTGAGGAGACCTTCGAACTCGCGCAAAGGCACCATGTTGGGGCCGTCAGACGGCGCATGGTCGGGATCGGGATGGGTTTCGATGAACAGGCCGGCGACGCCGACCGCAACGGCCGCCCGCGCCAGCACTGGCACGAATTCGCGCTCGCCACCCGACGATGCCCCCTTCCCGCCCGGCTGCTGCACCGAATGAGTGGCATCGAAGATCACCGGCGCGCCGGTGGTGCGCGCCAGGATCGGCAGCGCGCGCATGTCCGAGACGAGCGTGTTGTAGCCGAAGGACGCGCCACGTTCGGTGACGAGCACGTTGGGATTGTTGGCGCTGGTGATCTTGGTCACGACATTCGCCATGTCCCACGGCGCCAGGAACTGTCCCTTCTTGACGTTGACGATCTTGCCGGTTGCGGCCGCCGCCAGCAGCAGATCCGTCTGCCGGCACAGGAAGGCCGGGATTTGAAGGACGTCGACCGCCTGTGCGACCTCGGCACATTGTGCCGCCTCATGCACGTCAGTGAGTACAGGCAAGCCGATCGACGACCGGATCTCCGCGAAGATCGGCAACGACTGCGCCAGCCCAAGCCCGCGTGCCGCCGACGCACTGGTGCGGTTGGCCTTGTCGAAGGAGGTCTTGTAGACAAGCCCGATCTTGAGGCGCGCAGCGATCTCCTTGAGCGCGGACGCAACCTCCAGCGCATGCTGGCGACTTTCGAGCTGGCACGGGCCGGCAATGATCGCGATCGGCAGATCATTGCCGAACCTGACCGTGCCGACGCCGACGACCGGTGCTGCTGAATGGTCTGCGCTCAAATCGATATCCCCTGTTTCGGCGCGACCATAGCGGCGATGAGGGACGGATCAACCCTATTCGGTCCGCCTCCTCGAATATCAGGGTTGCAGCGGCGGCCCGGCGTGGCCCGCCGCACGTCACCGCGGAGAAAGCGGTCGGCGCCAGGATCTGGCTGACGATGTTGGCGACGATCTGGCCATCCGCTTCCGACTTGGCGCGTGCCTCGATCCACTCCGGATCGGTCATGAAGACAGTCCATTTCGTCGCGCG
Organism: Bradyrhizobium sp. CB82; assembly: GCF_029714405.1. Classification (NCBI taxonomy): domain Bacteria; kingdom Pseudomonadati; phylum Pseudomonadota; class Alphaproteobacteria; order Hyphomicrobiales; family Nitrobacteraceae; genus Bradyrhizobium; species Bradyrhizobium sp. CB82. The sequence continues at coordinate 5,124,635 of NZ_CP121650.1, forward strand.
CTCGGCAAGCGATTGCCAGGCCAGGAATAGGTCGGCTCGTGGTTGGATCCGCCGATCAGCGTGGTGAAGAACCCGGCCTGCTCGATGCCGTGCTTCTCCCAGAGCTTCGGCGTGATCGCGTCAAAGCGCTCGAGCGGCTCCCTGGTCGGGCCGAACGCGGTGGAGTTGGCGTCCTCGATGCCCACGAGGTTTCGCGCCTATTTGCAGATGTGGGAGATCGGCCTGCGCGCCGAGCTGCCGCTGAGCTTTGCGGTGCAAGACGGCAACGGCCCCCTCAGGCAATAGGGATGGCCCCGGCCGCTCGGCCGCAGCCACCTCCCGCAATGCTGCCGCAATTTTACGGCCGGTAAAATGCCTCGTTGAGGCCGGAGTGCCGGAGATCATGCGGATTTTGCTTGTCGAGGATGAGGCGGAGATGGCCGGCGCATTGGCGTCGGCGCTGAAGCGCTACGACATGGTGGTGGACCACGTGCCCACCCTGGCCGAGGCGGAAGAGGCGATCTCTTCCGACGTCCATGCCGCCGTCCTGCTCGATCGCCAGCTTCCCGACGGCGACGGCCTCGCCCTGATCCCAAAGCTTCGCGCGCGCGCCGACGGCGTACCCATCATCGTGTTGACGGCACGCGGCGAGCTCGCCGACCGCGTCGCCGGGCTCGACAGCGGCGCGGACGACTACCTGGCGAAGCCGTTTGCGGTCGAAGAATTGCTGGCACGCCTGCGCGCCGTGTTGCGGCGGCCCGCCGGCCTCACGCCGGACGTCATCCGCGCGGGCCGTCTCGCCTTCGATGTGGGCCACCGCGAGGCCAGCATCGACGGCCAGCCGTTCGAGCTGCCGCGCCGCGAGCTGCTCGTGCTCGAAGCGCTGATCCGCCGCATCGGCCGCACCGTGCTGCGCTCGGCGCTCGAAGAGGCCGTCTACAATTTCGACGACGAGATCCAGTCGAACGCGCTGGATACCCATATCTCGCGGCTGCGGCGCAAGCTCGCCGAGGCCGATGCCGGTGTGGAGATCCATGGCATCCGCGGCGTCGGCTATCTCCTGAAGAAGCTGCCATGAGCAGGCACGATGATCCTTATTGCCTGCGCTCGCGGCTGAGCTGGCGCCTGCTTTCGCTCCAGGCCGCATTGTTGGTTGCGCTGGTTGCCGTCGTCGTGGGCGCACTGTGCGCGTCGGGCTTCGTGCTCGCCGAGCGCGACGAGGATCGCGTGATCGACGTCGTGCAGCGCGCACTCGCGCGCGACACACAAGGCGGCCTCACCCTGCGGCCGACGACCGAGCTGAAACAGCTGCGCAGCGAGACACCCGATCTCTGGTTTCTGGTCCGCGACCGGCAGGGATATTCGCTCTCCGAAGGCGCCGTGCCGGCAGAATTCGCGGCGATCGGCAGCGGCCTCGACCAGATCAGCCAGGCGCGGCTCGGCTGGCAGCTTTTCGAAGACGATCCGCGCAAGCCGGCAGCGCGGCTGAAGCGCATAGACACCGATGCCGGCAACGTGCAGGTCATCACCGCGACGCAGGGACGGCTGACCGGCGCCAAAGCGTTGCTCATGACCTCGCTCGCGTTTCTGGGCATCGCCCTGCCCGGCCTGCTTCTGATGGGAACCGCCACCTTCATAGCGACCCCGATGATCGTGCGGCGCGCGTTCAAGGGGCTCGATACGACCGCGGACCAGGCCCGTCGCATCGACATCCATCAGCGCGGTGCGCGATTGTCGGTGGAGCGAATCCCGCTGGAGGTCGTGCCGCTCGTGACCGCGGTAAATGAAGCGCTGGCGCGGCTCGACCAGGGCTATGCCCGTCACAAGCGCTTCGTCGCGGACGCCGCGCACGAACTGCGGACGCCGATCGCGATCCTGAACACGCGGCTGGAGTCGCTTGCCCCGGGACCGGAGAAGATCCGCCTGATCGAGGATGCGGCACGGCTGGCAACGCTCGCCGAGCAATTGCTCGACATTCAGCGGCTCGATCGCTGCAGCCATCCGTTCACAGGCGTCGACCTCGTCCGGGTCGCGCAAGGCGTGGCCGCCGACCTCGCACCGCTCGCGATTGCCGCCGGCTACGAGCTCGCGCTCGACGCCCCTGAAACGCCCATCGAGACGCTCGGCGACGCAGCCGCGCTGGAGCGCGCACTCACCAATCTGGTGCAGAATGCGATCCAGCACGGCCCACGCCGCGGCACGATTGGCATTCGCGTCAGCCGGCCCGCATGCATCGAAGTGATCGACGAGGGCGCGGGTATCCCGCCCGATCAACGCGACCAGATCTTCGAGCCGTTCTATCGGCTGACGCCGCATGACCGCGGTGCTGGCCTCGGCCTCAACATGGTGCGCGAGATCGTGCTGCTGCACGGCGGCCACGTCTCGGTCGCCGATGGACCGGATGGCGGCGCCTGCTTCAGGATGACACTGCCCGCGGTTCGCGAAAGTTGATTCATCTCACATGCGCTACCTCAAAGCGCAATGCTGCTGCAATGCGTTCCGGCGACACTTCGACCGCCTCACCTCTGATCCGCGAGGCGCAACCAAAATGCCGGAGTGCGCATGCCCAACGATTTCCTCTCCTTCTTCCTGTCCTGGATGTCGGCCCCGCGTCGCGTCGGTGCGGTCGCGCCGTCGGGACCCGCGCTCGCCGATCTCATCACCCGAGAGATCACCGAATCGACCGGCCCGATTCTCGAGCTCGGCCCCGGCACCGGTGCGTTCACCTACAAGCTGCTCAAACGCGGCGTGCGGCAGCAGGACCTGACGCTCATCGAATACGGCTCCGACTTCATGAAGCTCTTGCAATTGCGCTTTCCCGGCGCGCGCGTCTTGTGGATGGATGCGGGGCGGTTGACGACGGAGCGCCTTTATGATGGCGCACCGGTCGGCGCGGTCGTGAGCGGCCTGCCGCTGCTCAACATGTCGACGCGCAAGGTGATGTCCATCGTCAATGGCGCGTTCAGTTATGTCCGCCCCGGCGGCGCCTTCTACCAGTTCACCTACGGCATGAGCTGCCCGGTGCGGCGGCCGATTCTCGATCGGCTGGGTCTGCGCGCCACTCTGGTGGATCGCGCCTTGCTGAACGTACCGCCCGCCGCCGTCTACAAGCTGACCCGACGGCCGCAGATGAAGCTGATCACGTGCTCGCTTGCGCCCGATGCTTCAATGCCGGTCGCGCCACGACCGGAGCAGCTGGAGCGCGACTGCAGTGCCGTGCCTTGAGAGCGAAGCGAGGCGATCGGCGCTGCGCTAAAGCGCGATGAGATTAGGGTGAATCGTCATCGCGCTTTAGGTTGTTGTTTGCGCATGATCTCCGCGCAAACGCGTTCCGCGTTTGTCGCGAGGGAAAACCGCTTCGCACTTTTCCGGATCGTGCTTTACGCCGCCTACACCAGACGGCTCTGCACCATTGCCGCCTGAATGAACGAGGCAAACAGCGGGTGCGGCTCGAAGGGCCGCGACTTCAGCTCGGGGTGGAACTGCACGCCGATGAACCAGGGGTGATCTTCGTATTCGACGATCTCCGGCAGCACGCCGTCGGGCGACAGGCCTGAAAACTTCAGGCCGTGCTGCTCGAGACGATCCTTGTAGGCGGTGTTGACCTCGTAGCGGTGGCGATGGCGCTCGGAAATCTCGGTCGCGCCGCCGTACACTTGCGAGACGCGGCTGCCGCGCTTGAGCGCCGCGGGGTACGCCCCTAACCGCATCGTGCCGCCGAGGTCGCCGGCCTGCGAGCGCTTCTCGAGCTCATTGCCGCGCAGCCATTCGGTCATCAGACCGACGAGCGGCTCCGTGGTCGGGCCAAACTCGGTGGAGTTGGCATCCTCGATGCCGACGAGGTTTCGCGCCGCCTCGATCACCGCCATCTGCATGCCGAAGCAGATGCCGAAATACGGCACGTCGCGCTCGCGCGCGAACTGCGCCGCCTTGATCTTGCCCTCGGCGCCGCGCTGGCCGAAGCCGCCGGGCACCAGGATGCCGTTGACGTGCTCGAGGAACGGCGCGGGATCTTCCTTCTCGAAGATCTCGCTCTCGATCCAGTCGAGATTGACCTTCACCTTGTTGGCGATGCCGCCGTGCGAGAGCGCTTCGATCAGCGACTTATACGCATCCTTCATGCCGGTGTACTTGCCGACGATGGCGATGGTGACGTTGCCCTCCGGATTGCGGACGCGCTCGTTGATCTGCTGCCAGCTCCGCAGCTCCGGTGGAATCCGCGAGCCGATGCCGAAGGCGGCGAGCACCTCGTCGTCGAGGCCCGCGGCGTGATAGGCCTCGGGCACGGCGTAGATGTTGTCGACGTCGCGCGCCTCGATCACGGCGCTTTCGCGCACGTTGCAGAACAGCCCGAGCTTGCGGCGCTCTTCCTTCGGAATCTCGCGATCGGTGCGGCACAGCAGGATGTCGGGCTGGATGCCGATCGAGCGCAGCTCCTTCACCGAATGCTGCGTCGGCTTGGTCTTCAGCTCGCCCGCGCTCGGGATGTACGGCAGCAGCGTGAGATGGATGTAGACCGCGTGATCGCGCGGCAGCTCGTTCTTGAGCTGGCGGATCGCCTCGAAGAACGGCAGGCCCTCGATGTCGCCGACTGTGCCGCCGATCTCGACCAGCACGAAGTCGTACTCATCGTTCCCGTCGAGCACGAACTCCTTGATGGCGTTCGTGACGTGCGGCACGACCTGAATCGTCGCGCCGAGATAGTCGCCGCGGCGCTCCTTGGAGATGATGTCCTGATAGATGCGGCCCGTGGTGATGTTGTCGGCCTTGGTCGCCGGCCGGCCGGTGAAGCGTTCATAGTGACCGAGATCGAGATCGGTCTCGGCGCCGTCATCGGTCACGAACACTTCGCCGTGCTGATACGGCGACATCGTTCCGGGATCGAGATTGAGATATGGGTCGAGCTTGCGGAGGCGGACCTTGTAGCCCCGGGCTTGCAACAGAGCACCCAGTGCCGCTGAAGCCAGACCCTTGCCGAGCGAAGAAACCACGCCGCCGGTGATGAATATGTACCGCGCCATGGGACTTAACCTTTAATCCCCCGAACTCGATTCGCCAAAGCGATTCGTGTCCCGCCCCAAACAATTTGCGGGCCTGTGGGTGAGCCAAAACTGAGTGTGTTGCCAGAGCCTTGATGGGGATTTTTGATGCAGGACGCCAGGCACCGTCCTGCATGGCCCCTCTGCTTTATTGCGAACGCGGCGCCTGCGGACCGCTCGGCGCCTGGTTCTGCTGCTGCTCGTCCGCCTTCTTCAGCGTATCCAGGACACCGCCCGAGGTCGGCGGCGCCACCGGAGCCGCGCCACCGGCCGGCTGGGTCTGCGACGCAGGCTGCCCGATGATTGACGAGGGCTTGCGGTCGTAGCCAGCATACCAGGACAGGAACAGGCTGGTGACGAAGAAGCCGACCGCGAGCACGGCGGTGGTCCGCGTCAGCAGATTCGCGGTGCCGCGGCTCGACATGAAGCCTGCGCCTCCACCCATGCCGAGGCCGCCGCCTTCCGACTTCTGCAGCAGCACGGCGCCGATCATCACGGCGACGATCATGAGATGGATAACGATCACAACGGTCTGCATGGTACCCTTCCGTCACAAGCCGACAGCGCCGGTGCCGGCCCATCGCGCTTTGCGGGTTTTCTTGAAGTTGCGCGGTGTTACACGATCAGGACTGGCATTGCCACCCCCCGATCGGTCCGGACCCGCTTTGAGCCGCCTGCGCTTTGCCGGTTAGCTAAGGGCAGCCCTTGTTAACTAAGGGCAGCCCTTGGCAATCGCAAGGAAATCGGCCGCCTTGAGGCTGGCGCCGCCGACCAGCGCACCATTGACATTCTTGACCGCCATCAGTTCGGCCGCGTTCGACGGCTTGACCGAGCCGCCATAGAGGATGCGCATCTTCGCCCCTTCGTCCCTGAAGCGGGAGATCAACAGTTCCCGGATAAACCCATGAATCTGCTCGACATCCTTGGCCGTGGGGGTCAGGCCCGTGCCGATCGCCCAGACCGGCTCATAGGCCACGACCAGATTGCCGGCCTTTGAGCCGTCCGGCAGCGACAGGTCGAGCTGGCCGCGCAGGATATCCAGGGTCTGGCCGGCATCACGCTGACCTTGCGTCTCGCCGACGCAGACAACCGCGATCACCCCTGCCCGCCAGGCGGCCTCGGCCTTCTGCCGCACCAGGTCGTCACTCTCGCCATGGTCGGCACGGCGCTCGGAATGGCCCACGATGATGGCCGAAGCGCCCGCATCCACCAGCATTTCCGCCGCGATATCCCCGGTATGGGCGCCTGAGGCCTTGGGGTGGCAATCCTGGGCACCGACGGCAACCTTCTTGCCGGCCGCCTTGGCGGCAAAGGCCGCGATCAGGGTCGCCGGCGGACACACCAGAAGATCGGCCTTGGCGGCGACCTCTGCGCCGCCCGTGAGCATGGCGTCGAATTCGGCAGCGGAGGCCTTCAGGCCGTTCATCTTCCAGTTTCCGGCGATCAGCGGTCGGATGGCGTCTGTCATATCCAAATTCCATCGAAATGAGGTCTGGCATGCGCTAGCAGACCGGGCGCCGCAGTTCCAGAGACCCGCCCCTGTTAACACAGCTTAAGGGAGCGGCAGGTTGCGGGGGGAAAGCCGCCACTTTATGATGCCATATCAATTCGGTGATGCGCTTTTGCGGAATCCGCTTTAAGACGCGCCCGGTTCCCTCCTGCCAAACAAGTTGGACGCAATGCTTCGAGGAATGCGCAAGGCCTCATCAAACTGGCTCGGCAAGACGATTATGGCCGTGGTGATGGGCGTATTGATCATCAGTTTCGGCATTTGGGGCATCGCCGACATCTTCCGTGGCTTTGGGCAGTCGACTTTGGCCAAGGTCGGCCACACCGAGATTTCGCTGAACGAATTCCGTCAGATCTACACCGACCGCATGCAGCAGATCGGCCGCCAGTTCGGCCGCCCGCTGACGTCTGAACAGGCGCGCGCCTTCGGCCTCGATCGGCAGGTCCTGCAGCAGACGATCGCGGAAGCCACCCTCGATGAAGAGGCCCGCCGGCTCGGGCTCGGCGTGTCGGACGACGAAATCCGCCGCATGATCATGAACGACCCGAACTTCAAGGGCGCCGCCGGCAATTTCGATGCGCAGCGCTTTCAGGCCATGATCCGCAATTTCGGCTACACTGAGCAGCGCTACACCGCCGAGCAACGCAAGGTGTCGGTGCGCCGGCAGATCACCGGTACGATCGGCGCGGGCCTCGAGCCGTCCAAGACCATGATTGACGCGCTGAGCCGCTACCAGAACGAGCAGCGCTCCATCGAGTTCGTCAAGCTTGACGCGGCGCAGGCCGGCACGATCGATCCGCCCTCGCCCGAGGCGCTCGCCGCCTATTTCGAGGACCACAAGGTTCAGTTCCGCGCGCCCGAATACCGCAAGATCGCCTTCGTCGTGATCTCTCCGGAGGAGATCGGCAAGTGGACCGACGTCTCCGACGACGACGCCAAGAAGGTGTTCGAGCAGCGCAAGGACCGGCTCGGCGCGCCGGAGAAGCGCCAGGTGCACCAACTCGTGTTTCCGACGGTCGAGGAAGCGCAAGCTGCGCGCACGCGGCTCGCGGGCGGAACGTCGTTCGAGGACCTCGCCAAGGAGCGCGGGCTCAACGCGGCGGACGCCGATCTCGGCCTCGTGACGAAATCCGCGATCCTCGATCCGGCCGTGGCGGACGCCGCCTTCGCGCTGCCCGCAGGCGAGATCAGCCAGCCGGTGCAGGGCCGCTTTGGCGTGGCGCTCGTCAAGGTCGACAAGATCGAGCCGGGCGCAGAGGCTAACTACGCCAATCTCGCCGGCGACATCAAACGGGAGATCGCGGCCGAGCGCGCCCGCGCCAAGGTCGCCGAATTGCGCGACAAGATGGAAGACGAGCGCGGCGGCGGCTCTAGCGTCATCGAGGCGGCGCAGAAGCTCGGACTTGCCGCCGTGACCATCGAGGCCGTCGACCGCTCCGGCCGCGCGCCCAGCGGCCAGCCGGTCGCGGGCATCCCGCAAGGGCTCGACGTGGTGTCGCAGGCCTTCAACAGCGACGTCGGCGTCGACAATGATCCGATTTCCTTCCGCGGCGGCTATGTCTGGTACGACGTGCTCGGCATCACGCCGTCGCGCGAGCGCAGCCTCGACGAGGTCCGCGACCAGGTCGAGGCGCGCTGGCGTCAGGACCAGATCACGACCAAGTTGCGCGCCAAGGCCACCGAGATCGTGCAGAAGCTCGAACAGGGCGCCAAGCTCGCGGACGAAGCCGCCGCGATCAACGCCAAGGTCGAGAGCGCCGCGGGCTTCAAGCGCGAGGACACGCCCGCCGGCGTGCCGTCGAGCCTGGTCGCAGCCGCATTCCGCGCCGCCAAGGACGGCGTCGGCCAGACTCCGGGTGCGGGCGGCGAGGTCATCATCTTCCGCGTGACCGACATCGTCGATCCGCCGGTCGATCTCGCTTCCGACACGATCGCCAAGCTGAGGGAGAGCCTCGACCGTTCGCTCACCGACGAGCAGGTCGCGTCCTATGTCAACAAGCTTGAAAACGACATCGGAACCACCATTAATCAGGCCGCCTTCGCGCAGGTGACGGGCGCGAACCAGTAATCAGTCGAAAGCACGCGATGGACGACCTGAAATCGATCATTGGAAAAGTGGCGACCGGCGCCAGCCTGTCGCGTGACGAAGCCGCCTCAGCCTTCGATGCCATGATGTCCGGCGAGGCTACGCCCTCGCAGATGGGCGGGCTTTTGATGGCGCTGCGCGTACGCGGCGAGACCGTGGACGAGATCACAGGCGCGGTCTCGGCGATGCGCTCCAAGATGCTGCGCGTCAGCGCGCCGGCAGATGCCGTCGACATCGTTGGCACCGGCGGCGACGGCTCGGGCTCGGTCAACGTCTCGACCTGCGCGTCGTTCATCGTCGCCGGCGCCGGCGTGCCGGTCGCCAAGCACGGCAACCGCGCGCTGTCGTCGCGCTCGGGCGCAGCCGACGTGCTGGCCTCGCTCGGCGTGAAGATCGATCTCAAGCCCGAGGACGTCGGCCGCTGCGTGCGCGAATGCGGCATCGGCTTCATGTTCGCGCCCGCGCACCATCCCGCAATGAAGAACGTCGGCCCGACCCGCGTCGAGCTCGCCACCCGCACCATCTTCAACCTGCTCGGACCGCTGTCCAATCCGGCTGGCGTGAAGCGGCAGATGGTCGGTGTATTCTCCAGGCAATGGGTGCAGCCACTGGCGCAGGTGCTGAAGAATCTCGGCTCCGACTCGGTCTGGGTGGTGCACGGCTCCGACGGGCTCGACGAGATCACCCTCACCGGCCCGACCTTCGTCTCTTCGCTGCACAATGGCGAGATCAAGTCCTTCGAGATCACCCCGGAGGACGCAGGCCTTCCGCGCTGCGACGCCGTCGGCTTGAAGGGCGGCGACGCCGACGCCAACGCGATCGCCCTGCAAAGCGTGCTCGACGGCAAGCCGAGCGCCTATCGCGACGTCGCGCTGATCAACGCGGCCGCCGCGCTGGTGGTGGCGGGCCGCGCCAAGGACATCAAGGAAGGCGTTGCGCTCGGCGCCAAGTCGATCGACAGCGGCGCCGCGACGGCGCGGCTGAAGCATCTGATCGCGGTCTCCAATAGCTGAGCCTTTGCATGTCGGACATCCTGACCAAGATCGAGGCATATAAGCGCGAGGAGATCGCGGCGGCCAAGCGCGCGCAGCCGCTTGCCACCGTGGAAGCCGAGGCCAAAGCCGCACCTGCGCCGCGCGGCTTTCTGCGCGCGATCCGCAGCAAGCTCGCCAATGGCGACTATGCGTTGATTGCCGAGGTCAAGAAGGCGTCGCCCTCCAAGGGCCTGATCCGTGCGGATTTCGACCCGCCGCTGCTCGCCAAGGCCTACGAGGCCGGCGGCGCGGCTTGCCTGTCAGTGCTGACGGATACGCCCTCCTTCCAGGGGCATCTCGACTTCATGGTCGCGGCACGCGCGGCGACGTCGCTGCCGGTGCTGCGCAAGGATTTTCTGTTCGACACCTACCAGGTGGTGGAAGCGCGCGCCCATGGCGCCGATTGCATCCTGATCATCATGGCGGCGCTCGACGATGCCACCGCCACGGATCTCGAAGACGCCGCCCTCGCCTACGGAATGGACGTCCTGATCGAGATCCATGACGCGAGCGAGCTCGACCGCGCGCTAAAACTGCGCTCGCCGATGATCGGGGTCAACAATCGCAACTTGCGCACCTTCGAGACCACGCTTGCGACCAGCGAGGCATTGGCGCCGCTGATCCCTGAGGGGCGGCTGATGGTCGGCGAAAGCGGCATCTTCACGCCGGCGGACCTCGCCCGCCTCGAGCACGTGGGCATGTCGACCTTCCTCGTCGGCGAAAGCCTGATGCGGCAGGCCGATGTGACGGCTGCCACCCGCGCGCTGCTGTCGCGCGAGGCCCCGCGCGCCACGGGCACGCGCTGAGATGGCGCGTTTACCGTCCAAGACCGAAGCAAAGGCAAAACCCGTCCTCACCCATATCGGTGCCTCCGGCGAGGCCCGGATGGTCGACGTGTCGGAGAAGCCCGCGACCGAGCGGCTTGCCGTCGCGGAGGGGCGCGTCGTCATGACCAGGGGGACGCTAGATCTGATCCGCTCCGGCAACGCCAAGAAGGGCGATGTGCTCGGGACCGCCCGCATCGCCGGCATCATGGCGGCCAAGCGCACCTCGGAGCTGATCCCGCTCTGCCATCCCCTCGCGCTGTCGAAGGTCACCATCGACATCGAGCTCGACGACAAGCTGCCGGGTTGCCTCGTGCGCGCCGCCGTGAAGGTCACCGGTCCGACCGGCGTCGAGATGGAGGCGCTGACCGCCGTCTCGGTCGCCTGCCTCACGATCTACGACATGATCAAGGCGGTGGAGCGCGGCGTGCGCATCGAGGGCATCCATCTCGTCGAGAAGATGGGCGGCAAGTCCGGCCATTACCGCGCCTAAAGCATGATGCGGACCCGGAGGGCCGCGTTAGCGCAAAGTGGGCAGCGGTTTTCATGCTCAATCTGTAAAGCGCGCCGTCGCCTATTTCGTCTCGCGCAGTCGCTCGCGATACGCGCGCGTCTTCATCCGGTTGCCGCACAGCGTCGACATGCACCAGCGCCGCGTTGACGGTTTGGATCGGTCGTAGAACACCCGGCGGCATTCCTCCGATGCGCACATCTTCAGCCGGTCCAGCGTGCCCGCAAGCGTACCGTCGTGAAGTTCGATGGCGATGGCCGACAGCCCCGCAAGGCCGTCCCGGCGCATCGCAGACAGCGTTGCGCCGCGCCCCGCGCGCGCCTCCACTCGCAACGGAAACGGTTCGAGCGCGCCATCGAGCGCGCCAAGGACATCCCTGTTCCTGCGCCGCTCGGCGGGCTCGCATTGCAAATAGGCGCGAAGCGCCCCCGCAGCCGCAAAGCGGTCTGGAACATCGCAGGCGTGATCTTCTCGCCGCCCTCGCCCATGCCGTGCTCGGCCAACCACGCCCCAAGCTCCTTCGGGCCGGAGAGCGCATCGCTCTGCGGATGCTGCACCCCGAAATGCGTGAAGTGACGAACATCGAGCGAATTGGCGAAATCGTAGAGTTTCGCCAATTCGTCGGGAACCTTGAATTTGCGGGATTGTTTCGCCATAGACACCAGTAAATCACTTTTACTGGTTGACGGCAACTGACACCTGTATAAATCGTTTAATGGTGTCAATAGCGTCAGACCATGGAGGCTGAGATGATGACGCGCACAACGACGCTCACCCGCCCCCGCATTTTCTACGGCTGGCTCGTCGTCGCCGCGGCTTTCGCGGTGACGTTCGTCGGCTTCGGTTCCGCCTACACATTCAGCGCGTTTCTGGAACCACTCCAACACGACTTCGGCGCCTCGCGCGGCTCGGTTTCACTGGTGTTCTCGATCGCAGGCTTCCTGTATTTCGCGCTCGGGATCGTGAGCGGCCCGCTCGCCGACCGCTTTGGCGCGCGCGCGCTCGCCGTGACGGGCATGATCTTGGTCGCCGCGGGACTTGCGGCCGCGAGCGCGGCACGCTCCCTCGTCGAGGTTTATCTCGCCTACGGACTCGGAATAGGCCTCGGCGTCGGCTGCGCCTACGTGCCCGCAATCGGTGCGGTGCAGCGCTGGTTCGTCAAACGCCGCGGCTTCGCCTCCGGGCTCGCCGTCAGCGGCATCGGGCTCGGCACGCTGGCGATGCCGCCGATCGCTTCGCTGCTGATCGCGACATTTGGCTGGCGTGGGTCCTATCTGGTGCTCGCCGCGATCGCCGTCGTGCTCGGCGGCGGGGTTTCATTGCTGCTCGAGAACGATCCGCGCGACCGCGGCCTCGGCCCGGACGGCGACCCGCCTGAGGCGGCTCGCGCGGTAAAAAGCGCAGGCACCCCGCTGCTGGAGGCCGTAGGCTCGGCGCGCTTCGTCGGCCACTATCTGTCGTGCCTGGTCTGCTCGTTCGGCGCTTTCGTTCCCTTCGTGCATCTCGTGCCCTACGCACGCGATCACGGCGTCGCGACCTCGTCCGCAGTGCTGCTGCTTGGCATGATCGGCGCCGGCAGCACGGCCGGGCGCTTTCTGCTCGGCGGGCTTGCCGACCGGATCGGCCGCGACCGCTCGCTGATCATGGTCCTGCTCGGCATGGCGCTCGCCATGGTGATCTGGGCGATATCGGCGAGCGCCTTCGCGCTTGCCGGCTTCGCATTCGTCTATGGTGTGTTCTACGGCGGCTGGGTCGCGGTGCTCCCCGCCGTGGTGATGGACCATTTCGGCGGGCGCAACGTCAGCGGCATCATCGGCATTCTCTACACCAGCGTCGCATTCGGCACGCTGATCGGGCCGAGCGCCGCAGGCTTCGCCTACGACGCCACGCACAGCTACACGCTGCCGATCCTGATCGGCGCCGTTGCGAACGTCGTCGCCGCACTGATCGTGGCAGCGCCCTTGTTGCGGAGCGGAACACGGACGATCAGCGCAGCGAGGCGCTGATAGATCCGAACTTGCTGTTGAGCTTGCTGCCGAGCCCGTTGATGACGGTGATGATGGCAAGTGCGATGCCAGCGGCGATCAGGCCGTATTCGAACGCGGCGGCGCCGGTCTCGTCGGCCATGAACTTCTGCAACGTCGTCTTCATGATCCTACTTATCCTGTCCTCTCCCGTGGGATGACGGGACAACTCGCAAACCGCGTGCCAGAGCGTGCGTGAGCGTCGCCAGCACGTTAGACGGTTAAGCCTTCGTTGGCGGCGAGCGCGACCGGCAGGAACCGGCCATATGCACTGGACCGGCAATAAGTGCTGGCCCGCTCATCGCACGCGCGTCACGATTCCATGTCGATTTACCTTCCGTTAACCGCACTTGCTAACGCCGCCTCCACATCGTTCCCGTAAACCGACGGATGTTTCCGGGCTCAAGAATTGATCCTGGCGTGTGCGCGGAAGCTAATCGGACTATGACGGGATTCGGCAGTCGCCTCCTCGATCAAACGGCACTGATCCGCAGCGGACCGATCCGCTGGCTGGTGGTGGGCGGCATGTTGCTGATTGCGGCGATTGCTATCGGCGCGACGCTGATGGCGCTGAATTTCCGCGACCGCGCTTTGCGCAACAGCGCGCGCGAGCTCGACAACACGGCGCTGCTGCTGGCCCACCATTTCGACCAGCAGCTCCAGGACTTCGAGGTCATCCAGAAGGACCTGATCGCGAATGTGCGCGCAAGCGCCATCGGGAGTGTCGAAGACTACCGCAAGCGCCTGGCGACGCAGGATGTCCACCTTCTGCTTCGTTCCAAGATGGAGGCACTGTCCTATGTTGGCGGCGTCAACATCTTCGACGCCGACGGCGAACTCATCAATTCGTCGCTTGCCTGGCCCGTTCCGAAGGTCAATGTCGCCGATCGCGCCTACTTTCAGACCTTCAAGTTCGATCCGCACTCGCCGGACCAGCTGGTCCAAGCCGTGCACAGCCGCGTCTCCGGCATGTGGACGATCCTCATCCTCCGCAAGGTCACGAGCCCAACCGGCGAATTCCTCGGCGTGGTCGGGCGCGGTATCGAGCCCGCCAGTTTCGAAAGATTCTTCGCTTCCGTCGCGCTCGGCGACGACGGGACGATCTCGATGCTTCACCGCGACGGCACGCTGCTCGCCCGCTATCCCCACATCGACGACATGATAGGGCGCAACTTCAAGAACGGCTCCGAGGGCCAGCAGAGGATGTTCGACGTCGACCATTTTGCCGGTCGCTTCACGAGCCCGAGCGATGGCGATGCCCGCCTGATCTCGTCCCATGCCCTGCCCCACTTTCCGATCGTGATGGTCGCGACCACGACACGTGCTGCCGCGCTCGCCAATTGGCGGGAGCAGATCGGCATGCTGGTCTCGGTGGCGCTTGCCTCGGCGCTCGCCATTGCGGCGCTCCTGATCGCGGTGGTGCGCAAACTGTCCGAGCAGCATCGCCTGTCGCGGGAGCGGCTCACGCTGGAGAAGCAGCGGCTCGACCGCGCCGTCAACAACATGACGCACGGGCTTCTGCTGTTCGACTCGTCGCGACGGCTGGTGGTCTGCAACCAGCGCTATCTGGAAATGTACGGACTGTCGGGCGACGTCGTGCAGCCCGGTTGCAGCTTCCACGACATCATCGCGCACCGCAAGGCGACCGGCTCGTTCACCGGCGATGTCGACCGCTATACCGCGCGCGTGCTGCGCGACATCCACCTGCGCAACTCAATGGTCGTCGACACCTCCGACGGCCGCTCGATACAGATCGTCAACGAGCCGCTCGCCGACGGCGGGTGGGTCGCGACCCATGAGGACATTACCGAGCGCCGGCGCACCGAGGAGCGCATTACGCATCTTGCGCTTTACGATGCGTTGACCGACCTGCCCAACCGCGCCATGTTCCACGAGCATCTGCGGGACGCATTGGCTGCGATAGCCGGCGGCGAGCAGATCGCGGTGCACTACATCGACATCGACGAATTCAAGGGCGTCAACGACGCGCTCGGCCATCTCGTCGGCGATGAGCTGCTGAAATCGATCGCCGCGCATCTGAGCCGCTGCGTCGGCGAGACCGAATTCGTCGCCCGCCTCGGCGGCGACGAATTCGCGATCGTGCAGAGCGCCGTGACCTCGCCCGACCACGTCACCGATCTCGTGGCGCGGGTCTTCACCGCCATCCGCGAGCCGTTCGACTGCATGGGCCACCATCTCACCACCGACGCCTCGATCGGCATTGCACTGGCGCCGGACCATGGCGCCGAACTCGACCAGATCCTGAAGAATGCGGATTTGGCAATGTATGCCGCCAAGGCCGCGGGGCGCCATACCTACCGCTTCTTCGAGCCGGAGATGGATGCAAGAGTGCGCGAGCGGCGGCAGATCGAGACCGATCTCAGGCATGCCATCGCCCATGGCGGGCTCGAGGTGTTCTATCAGCCCTGCCTCAGCCTGAAAGACGATCGCATCACGGGCTGTGAGGCCCTGGTGCGCTGGCGCCATCCGGAGCGCGGCATGGTCTCGCCCGCCGAATTCATCCCGATCGCGGAGGACACGGGCCTCATCAACGAGATCGGCGAGTGGGTGCTCGCGACGGCCTGCCGGGATGCGGCGACCTGGCCGGATGACATCCGCCTTGCGGTCAACGTCTCGCCGGTGCAGTTCAAGAGCGGCACGCTGGTGCTGAAGATCATGGCGGCCCTGGCCGCGTCCAATCTGCCGGCAAGCCGGCTCGAGCTCGAGATCACCGAGGCCGTGCTGATCCGCGACGACGACAGCGCGCTCGCCATTCTGCATCAGCTCCGCGCCATCGGCCTACGCATCGCACTCGATGATTTCGGCACCGGCTACTCATCACTGAGCTACCTGCACCGCTTCCCGTTCGACAAGATCAAGATCGACCGCTGCTTCGTCGAAGACATTGCGCGGCCCGATGGCTCCTCCAGCATCGTGCAGGCGGTGGTCAACCTCGCCGCCGCGCGGCGCATGGCCACGACAGCGGAGGGCGTCGAGACCGAAGAGCAGCAGCGCCTGCTGCGCGCGCTCGGTTGTAGCGAGATGCAGGGCTATCTGTTCAGCGCGGCAAAGCCCGCCGACAAGGTGCAGGAGCTGTTCGCGCTACACCGCAGCCGGCTTGCCCGGCGGAGCGGCCATGAGAGCCGCCGCCGCGAGGCGAGTTAGCGGCCCTCCAGCCATCGCATTTTAGCTTGCAGCGAGGCAAAGCGAAGCGTGCCCGCCTGTCGTCTCGCCTCGGATGCGGAAGCGGTGGGCACGGCGCTTCGCGCCTTTGCCCACCATCTCGACACTCAATCAGCTAGTTCGGCACCGCCGTCTTCGGAGCGGTCTTCGCGGCCGCCGCATTCACGGTCACGCCGTGCAGGAAGTCGTAGGCGGCGTGCAGCGCCTTGTCGTCCTTCTCCTCCGGCGGCACGTAGGATTGCGATCCAGTCTGTTCGCTGCCGTCGGCGGCCGAGAGATGGCCGCGCATCTGGGCTTCGGCCATCGTGTCCATACGGCCCTTCAGCTCCGGCGGGATGTCCTGGAGGATCTCGATGTCGGGCGCGATGCCCTGCGCCTGGATCGAGCGGCCCGACGGCGTGTAGTAGCGCGCCGTGGTCAGCGCCAACGCGCCGCTGCCGGTGCCTAGCGGGATGATCGTCTGCACCGAGCCCTTGCCGAACGAGCGCGTGCCGATCAGCGTGGCGCGCTTGTGGTCATGCAGCGCGCCGGCCACGATCTCGGACGCCGAAGCCGAGCCGCCGTTGATCAGCACCACCAGCGGCTTGCCCTTGGTGAGGTCGCCGCCATGCGCGGTGAAGCGCTGGGTCTCTTCCGGGTTCCGGCCGCGGGTCGACACCACCTCGCCGCGGGCGAGGAAGGCGCTCGACACCGAGACCGCCTGGTCGAGCAGGCCGCCCGGATTGTTGCGGAGATCGACGACGTAGCCTGCAAGCTTCTCCTGCGGGATGTCCTTGGAGATCGACGCAATCGCCTTGCGCAGGCCGTCGGTGGTCTGCTCGTTGAACGAGGTGACGCGGATGTAGCCGATATCGCCGTTCTCGGTGTGGAACCGGACCGGGCGCACATGGATGATCTCGCGCGTGATCGCGACGTCGAGCGGCGCGTCGGCGCCCTTGCGCACGATGGTGAGCTTGGTCTTGGTGTCGACCGGGCCCTTCATCTTGTTGACGGCCTGCTCGAGCGTCATGCCCAACACCGCCTCGCCGTCGATCTTGCTGATGAGGTCGCCGGACAGCAGACCGGCCTTTGAGGCCGGCGTGTCGTCGATGGGCGCCACGACCTTGACGAGGCCCTCCTCCATCGTGACCTCGATGCCAAGCCCGCCGAACTCGCCGGAGGTGGTCTCCTGCATCTCGGTCCAGGCCTTGTCGTTCATGTAGCGCGAATGCGGATCGAGCGAGGTCACCATGCCGTTGATGGCGCCCTCGATCAGCTTGGCATTGTCGGGCTTTTCGACGTAGCTCCCCTTGACCCGCTCGAAGACCTCACCGAACAGGTTCAGTTGCGAATAGGCATCGTCCGCGCCCGCCGCCGCTTTTGCCACCCATTGCCCGTCTTGCGGAGAGGTTGCCAGCAGGGTCAAACACGCGCCGGTCAGCGCGCCGAGGGGGAACAGCAGGGTTTTCCGCATGGATTGATTGGCCTTTTCGCTGGCGGTTGGGAGGCGCCATGCAAAATGGCGATCCAGCCCGTTTCTCACAATACCATTCTGGTTTCTTCAAGGCCGGTCCGCCACGTCGACCAGTATCCGGCAAAAATCCCTACGCTCTTGGCCTAAACTTTTGGCAACGTCGCCGGCCGGTCTGCGCGAGGCGGGAAACGCCCGGCCGCTCATGCGCTTAAGCTATGCGATTTTGGGATGGTTTTGGCGGGCCGAAACGGTTAGGCGATGGAATAGGGCTTCAAATTCTCGGGAGGATAACAATGAACGAAGCGCCCCGCATCCGGCCTCAACGAAACGTCGAACTCGGCGCCAGCGACGAGCCGTTCCAGAACCTGCACGAATTCATTCGCAAGGCGCGCTCCAACCTCAACCAGAATGCCTGGGACTATATCGTCGGCGCCGCCGAGACCGAGACCACGATGCGCCGCAACCGCATGGCGCTGGACGAGATCGCCTTCCGCCCCCGCGTGCTGCGCGACATGCGCAACGTCGATGGTTCCGTCGAGCAGTTCGGCCGCAAGATGCGTCTGCCGGTCGTGCTGGCGCCGGTCGGCGCCCTCGAGATCTTCGATCCGCATGGCGCGGCTTCCGTCGCGCGCGGCGCCGGCGCCTTCGGCGCGGCGCATATGCTGAGCTCTGTGTCCGACCCGGGCCTCGAGAAGACCGCGGAAGCGGCTCCCGATGCACTGCGCTTCTACCAGCTCTACGTCCGCGGCGATGACGCCTTCGTCGAGGATGTCGTCGCCCGCGCGGTGAAAAATACCTATGCCGCGTTCTGCCTGACCGTCGACACCGCCCATTACAGCCGTCGTGAACGCGACATCGCCAAGCGCTATGTTCGCGAGAGCCGGCTGCGCGCCACCGGCGGCGACTACCAGAAGGGCCTGGAGTGGCGGACGGTGAAGCTGATCAAGGACAAGTTCGATGTTCCGCTCGTCATCAAGGGCATCGCGACGGCCGAGGACGCGCTGATCGCGCTCGATCACGGCGTCGAGTGGATCTATGTCTCCAACCATGGGGGCCGCCAGCTCGATCACGGCCGCGGCGCCATGCATGTGCTGCCGGAGATCGTCGATGCCGTGAAGGGACGCGCGCAGATCATGGTCGACGGCGGCTTCTGCCGCGGCACCGATATCGTCAAGGCGATCGCCATGGGCGCGGACCTCGTCGGCATCGGACGCCTGCAGTGCTGGGCGCTGGCTGCGGCCGGCCAAGCCGGCATCACGCGGATGCTCGAGCTGCTGGAAGACGAAGTGCTGCGCTGTCTCGGGCTGCTCGGCGCCACCTCGTTTGCCGAAGTGAACGCATCCAGCCTGCATCCGGCGACTGCCACCAACGCGCCGAGCGTGTTCAGCGCGTTCCCGTTGCTCGATATCGAGCCCTATCGTTACTGAAAGGACGCAATGACCTCCCTCCTCTCTCCCGGCAGCGCGGATGCGCTTCTGTTCGATATCGGTCGCGTGGTTCTCGACATCGATTTCTCCAAGGCGATCACCTGCTGGGCGGGACACGCCGGCTGCGAACCGCAATCGATCGTGGCGCGCTATGTCCGCGACGAGGCCTATCGGCTGCATGAGATGGGCAAGATCACCGACGAGGCCTATTTCGACTCGCTGCGGCGCTCGCTGGGGATCGAAATTTCCGACGCGCAGTTCCTGGAGGGGTGGAATGCGATCTTCGCGGGCGAGATGCCCGACATCGCAAGCCTGTTGCCGCGCGCTGCGAAGCACGTGCCGCTCTACGCCTTTTCCAACACCAACCGGCCGCATGTGGAATATTTCTCGAGGGAATATGCCGACGTGCTCGGCCATTTCCGCGAGCTGTATCTGTCCTCGAGCATCGGCCTGCGCAAACCCGATGCGGAGGCCTTCGACCATGTCGTCGCCGCGATCGGAGTACCCGCCGAGCGAATCGTGTTCTTCGACGATCTCGCTGAAAATATCGAAGGCGCGCGGGCACGAGGGCTGACCGCGGTTCACGTGACATCGCCTCACGACGTCGGTGAGGCGCTGAAGGCGCTGGGCTTCTAGGCGGCCGCATTGCTGCGGTCGCTCGCAGTCTCGTTCCCGCCGGATCCAGGAACTTTTTCAGCAAGATGTGGAACCAAGTCACTCTGTGTATTTTTGCACAGAGTTCCCGGAACGGATCTGCCACTCCGGAGTCATATGCCCGTTGGGTTTCTCTACGACGGATGCGTAACGTGTTGGGCAAGACCTACTTCAACAAGCAAGCCTCGATCCTTCTCAAATTCGCCAAGTCAACGTCGAATTCGCAGCTCTCCGCCAAGCTGGTGAGCAAGGCGGCCGATCTGAAAGCGCAGGCTGATCCGCTGCCGGAGAAGGATGTCGGACTGAGGGCGCCCGACGTCGATCCGGACAACGAAACGGGAGCCTCCTGATGTTAGCCGTGAGCCTGGTCGTCGCCGTGGCATGTCTGGCCACCGTCATTCCCGTCTTTCTCGTCATCGAAACGATCACGCGGCGACCCCGGTAAGCACTTTCGACCCACGAGTTGGTCCAGTCGCCACCTTGCGCCCGTATGGTCTCGACTTCCCCCCGGCCGCGCGCCATCGATCCCGGCATCCCCCGTCGCGGTGCCTCGCTCTCCCTCCCCGCGCTACACCGTCGAAACGACAAGCCCATCACTTCCGCCCCGTCTGCCTGTCTTTTGCTTCGACGCCTGCACTCGGCTAGAACGCTGAGCCCGACCGGGATGTTGATTTTCCATGCAGGAGTTTTGTCCGTGGCCCTGATGCCGGTGTCTGATGCGCTCGCGGCAGTGCTGGCGGGCGTCGAGCCCGTGGCGGAGGAGATGGTCGCACTGGAAGCCGCCTACCATCGCGTGCTGGCGCGCGATGTGGCGGCGCGGCGCACGCAGCCGCCGCAGGCGATGTCGGCAATGGACGGCTATGCGGTGCGCGCGGCCGATGCGGCGACGGTGGACGCAGAGCTCACCGTGATCGGCGAGGTCGCGGCCGGTCGACCGTTCACCGGCGTGGTGGGCGCGGGTGAAGCAGTGCGGATCTTCACCGGCGGCGTGGTCCCCGATGGCGCCGATGCGGTGGTGATCCAGGAAGACACGGTCGCCGACGACAGGCGCGTCACGATCAAGGAGGCCGCGATCGTTGGTCGGCACATCCGTCCGGCCGGCGTCGATTTCCACGAGGGCGAGGTGCTTCTGAGGACAGGAGCCCGGCTCACCGAACGAGACCTGTCGCTGGCGGCCGGCATGAACCACCCGGCGCTTGCCGTCCGCCGCCGGCCCAAGGTCGCGATCCTCGCGACCGGCGACGAGCTGGTGATGCCGGGTTCGACGCCCGGCGCGGGCCAGATCGTCTTTTCCAACGGCTACGCCCTGCATGCACTGGCGCGGGCCGAGGGTGCCGAAACGATCGATCTCGGCATTGCCGCCGATACCGTTGCGGCGACCACGGCCGGCATCCGCCGGGGCCGCGAGAGCGGCGCCGACATCCTGATCACGACCGGCGGGGCTTCGGTCGGCGACCACGATCTGGTCAGGCCGGCGCTTCAGGCCGAAGGCTTCGAGATGGCGTTCTGGAAGATTGCGATGCGGCCGGGCAAGCCGATGATGCACGGCCACCTCGGCGCGATGCGGGTGATCGGCCTGCCCGGCAATCCGGTCTCGTCTTATGTCTGCGGCTTCCTGTTCATGGTGCCATTGATTCGCGCGCTTGCAGGCCGCTCTGGCGTCCATCACCGCCGCGAGCGCGCCGTGCTTGGGTGCGACGTCGGGCCTAACGACGTCCGCGAGGACTATCTGCGCGCCCGGCTCGAGGAGCGCGAGGACGGCACGCTGGTGGCCCTTCCCGTCAACCACCAGGACTCCTCGCTGCTTGCGAATCTTGCTGCCGCACAAGCACTTCTCGTGCGCGCACCGTTCGCGCCGAAGGCCGAGGCAGGCACACCTTGCGAGGTGTTGCGGCTGCCCTTGTAAGGGCGATCTGATTCGCGCATGACGCGAACTTCGCTGCGTTCACCCAAAATTAAGTGGTTGCGGAACACATATCGAACATATAGTGTCCGTTCATGATTTGTTTCGAGCATCTAGCGGCTTCTGCTGAATCCGACGTCTCGGAATCGAACGACGTCAACCGGGGGACTTGGTCGAGATGTTAACGCGCAAACAATACGAGCTTCTGCGGTTCATCAGTGAGCGCCTCAAGGAAAGCGGCGTGCCGCCCTCCTTCGACGAAATGAAGGACGCGCTGGATCTGCGCTCGAAGTCGGGCATCCACCGCCTGATCACCGCGCTCGAAGAGCGCGGCTTCATCCGTCGTCTGCCCAATCGCGCGCGCGCCATCGAGGTCATCAA
This sequence comes from Bradyrhizobium sp. CB82, assembly GCF_029714405.1. Lineage (NCBI taxonomy): Bacteria > Pseudomonadati > Pseudomonadota > Alphaproteobacteria > Hyphomicrobiales > Nitrobacteraceae > Bradyrhizobium > Bradyrhizobium sp. CB82. Next base: position 5,146,643 of record NZ_CP121650.1, read on the forward strand.
GCTGCCCGAGCTTCAGGCGGCAGGCGCCGGCCGCCGCGGCTTCACGCCGAGCGTCATCGAGGGCAATCTCGGCAAGGTGCGGGGCCCAAGCGCTCCCGCCGACGAGGGCGAGCGTCCGGTCGCCGTGCCCGTGATGGGACGGATCGCGGCCGGTACGCCGATCGAGGCATTGCAAACCCGTAGCCACACCATCAGCGTCCCTCCGGACATGCTCGGCTCGGGCGAGCACTACGCGCTCGAAGTGCGCGGCGATTCGATGGTCGATGCTGGCATCCTGGATGGCGACATGGCGCTGATCCAGCGCAACGAGACCGCCGATACCGGCGACATCGTGGTGGCGCTGATCGACGACGAGGAGGCAACGCTCAAGCGCTTTCGCCGCCGCGGTGCGTCGATCGCGCTGGAGCCCGCCAACACCGCCTATGAGGTGCGCATCCTGCCGCCGAACCGGGTGAAGATTCAGGGCAAACTGATCGGGCTGTACCGGAAGTATTGATTGCCCTCGTCCGGCAGATTGCCGGTCATCGCGCGGCGCCGCGGGGCGGACGGATTGTCCGCTCCGGGTGGATAGCATTTTCGCTTCCTCCGATTATCCCCACACCCTGCGCAGAGCCACATCCTCGAGCGCTGCAGGCGCGAAAGCGCTTTGCACAATGCAGAGGACAAAGCCATGCGACAGATGATTTTCAGCGTGATCTCGGCAGCGCCTTGATCGCGGGATCGGCTTCCGCGAGCGACGCAGCGCAGCACCACCATGCCGTCCGCAAGACGGAGCACGCGGCAAGCGCGCCATTCCGCAATTGCAGCAATGCGATCGCACCTGCCGCGCCGGCGAGGTGGCCCCCTACGGGGTACTCGGCTCCTGCCGGCCAGTGATAAAAGCTCGGATGTGTGAATGGTGTAAACCAAGATAGAGTCGCAGCGAGAGGCTTTGTTCCTCGTTCGCCGGGAAAGATCAGGAAAGATAATGTGATCGGGCGGCGCGCAGACGGGCCGCAGATTTGCCCACAAACGCGATACACTCGAAGGCTTCCACTCTGATAGAGGCCTGCGCCTCCGGGGGGCGCGGACCTGCTATCTCGCATGAGGAGCACTCCGATGTGTGACTACAGCCTACATGCCGTTGCGACCCGCCCCGCTCAAGTCGGCGAGACGATCGTCACGACAACTTTCCGCGGCACCTCGACGCGTGGATTTGCGTCGGAGCGTGATCTCTCGGTTGCCGTCTGCCTCCTGCCCGGCACCGAGCTCGCCTTCGCCGACAACGTCCGCTACGACAATCGCTGGATCTGGACGCGCACCGTCAACTCCCGCGTCGGCAAGTTCGGCAAGGTCGATCCGCACATTCCTGATCGTCATCATGATGCGATCGAATTCCCCGACGGCAACTACGTGCTGGTGACGCAACTCGTCGAAGGCCAGCGTGCCACCGTTCTGCAATTGCCGGTGACGCAGCCGCTCGGCGAGAAGACAGAGCAGCCGGCCGTCGAGCAGCACACGACCACGACGACCCCGACACGTCTGCCGATCGGCTGACGCGTCTTTTAATCCTCGGCCTGCAGGTCGGCCTCCGACGGCGTAGCGTCCTTGCTGTGTAACGTGGCCGGCCGCGGTGCGAGGCTGAGCTCGAAATCGCTATCGCCGGCCCCGGCCGGCGACCAGGGGCGGTTTGCGCCCCTTGCTTTTGCCGTTTGCAGCGTGAACCCGTCGCCGCTCCGCGACAGCGCGAGGGCGCCCTGCGTCTTCAGACGCTCGCGATCCACGACCATCGCCGCGCAATCTGGCGCGGACGGTTTCACCGTCACCACCAGCGCTGCCCGGCCGCAATCATCCGCTAGCGCATCGACGCGCAGCGAGAGCGCGACCAGGCGACCATCGGCGAGCGGCGTTACGCAGCCGGCCTCGTCGCATGAGACGCCGTGGGCGAGCGAGGTATCGGTCGCGCTGCGCGGATCGGCATCGGCGGCAAGCCACTCCTTGAGGAGGAAATTGTCCTTGCCGGTCCGGATCAGGTGCAGCCGGCCGTCCTTGCCGCGCACCGCGACGCTGTGGCCATCGCCTGCGATCAGGATGTCGGGCTGGCGCATATGCAGCGCCCAGCCAAGCGCGAGCGCCAGCACGATGACGCCGGTCCAGCGCAGCGGCGTCCGCAACAGGCCCATCACGATGAGGCCGATGCTGGCGGCAATCAACGGTCCGGTACCGAATGCCGCGACGCGGCCGACTGCGCCCGGCAAGGCCGCCACCCAACGCGCGACTGCGATCATCCAGTCGATGCCGATCCCCATCAACCACCAGAACACGCCGTCGAGTCCGAACGGCGCCGCGATCAAGCCCAACAGGCCGGCGGGCATCACCAGCGCAGAGACCACCGGCATCGCCGCGAGATTGGCGAGCACGCCGAACGGCGTGATGCGATGGAAATGGAAGGCGGCGTAGGGCGTGGTCGCAAGTCCCGCGATCAGCGAGGCCATCAGCAGCATGACGAGCTCGCGGCCGCCCCACAGCGCGATGCGGGCGGTGGCGGAGTGGTCGGGCGACGCGAACAGGTTCGGCATGCCGATCTGCACCAGCGCGACGAGACCAAGCGTTGCCGCGAATGACATCTGAAAGCTCGGATGCACGAGGGCTTCCGGGGCGAGCGCGAGCACGATCAGTGCAGCGACCGCCAGCGTGCGGAAGGTGATGGCACGCCGATCGACCATCACCGCGATCAGCACCACCGCCGTCATGAAGAACGAGCGCTGGGTTGCGACCTCGCCGCCGGACAGCAGCAGGTAAAACGCGGCAGCCATCAGCGCAGCCGCAGCCGACCATTTCTTGATCGGATAGCCGACCGCGAACCCCGGGATCAGCGCCAGCAGCGCGCGCACCGCAAAGAACACGACGCCGGCGACGACCGCCATGTGATAGCCGGAGATCGGTCAAGCAGAGATTTTAGTTAGGAAATACAGCGCTTTAATGCACTCTTGCTTCCCAAGAAATCTCGCTGGGAAGCATCTGGGACGCGGAACAGCCGTTCCCGCTCGATCGCTTGCGCTGCGTCGCGGTAGTTGACCGCGAGCGACCGTAGCCCCGCCTTCTCCTCAGGCATGGCGCTCTCGTCCGCCAGCAGAGCCGTTCGAACCGCCTGAGCTCGCCGATGATGTGCTGATCCCGCCGCATGCCGCCGATCAGACTCCGGCGGAGAGTCACTCGTCAAGACGGCATTCCAGATCCAAGACGCGCAGGACCCCCCGGCCTCCAAGTCCCCCGTGCCGCGGCCGTTTCGTTCAAGCGGCTCAGTGTTAGTGTCTTGTCCCGTTCATCTGATAAATCAGGGCAGCGCAAAACAGCGGCTCGGTGGGCGAGCGAACTTCAACCGCTATGCCTGGCTGCTCATTCCCTAATATCGAGTCCCGCGCCAAGCCGATCAGTGTCTCCGCCGCTTCTATCTCAGCCGCCTTCTGGTTGGGCAACTCCAGGCCTTCTTCGTCAGGGTAGAGATTGCCGCTGTTCCGGATGTCGAAGAAATATCGGGTTGTCATGCCGGACCTCCTTGTCAGACGGCAATCCGAGCCAACCACCGGCGAACAAATTTCGTTCCTAAGTCGGCTAACTACCCAGTCCCAGGGTGTGCTATTTTGACTCATGGAACATCAGGGTGTTGAGTACACAGTAGTCCAGACCATCAATCCATTCGGCTGGAAATGGTCGTTTGAGCGAGAGGGACGAACGCCCAAAACTGGAGTTGCCTTTAGTCGCGCGGAAGCTGTTAGCGCCGCCGAACGAGCAATCAGCCAATCTCTTATAGGGCCGAGACGCCAGTAAGGCCGCCTTAGTGGAAGGCCCGCCAGCGTGAACCGGCGCCCGCCGATCACCGCCCGTGTGACCACCCGGACACGGCGCCGATCTGACCACCACCCGTGAGACCTTTGCGCCGTGGATTTTGTTTTTCTGATACCATTACCCGTACTATCCCGGAGATCCTTGACGCTCGCCTGCACACGCCTACGTATTTTGAATGGTCACTGCGAAACCCACCGTTGCCCTAGCGCTCGACTGAGGAGGCCTTATGCCTGGTCGATTGGTTTCCCCTGCCCTGTGAGCAAAACCGGGAATAGCCCGCCAAGCCCTTAGGAAGGCCCGTGGTGAGTCCTCGTTTTATAGGCTCCGGAGTGCGGACCGATCGGCGCCACCGCACGGGCGGGCGACACGCGCTGAAGTCGTGGGCAGTAACAAGTCGCTCGGCGGTATAACCGCGAGGCTTCGGCACCGTAGGGGCGGAAGAAACCATTTTCCCGGCGCCGCGAAGCCATCCGGAAACAAACCCGGCCTAGCCTCCCCTCATTGGACCAAAGGGGATTCGGTTATGTCAGCTTTCATCAATGCCTTGTCTCGTAATGCGCGCACGCTGGTGATCGTAAATTCGTTGGCCGGCGCGGCTCTTCTGTTAGCGATGGCAGCTCCGCAGCCCGTCTCAAGTGGTGCCCTTGGTAGCGGGTGGCACTGCAGCACGACAGCGTTTGTTTTAACGACGTGCCGCCAGACCCCCTAGTCACGCGGAAGCTCGTGGCACAGGCATTGCTCTTATTCGAATGACTGGGATTGTAGAGCCCCAGTTTGAGACAGGGCGCCGCCGGGACAATGTATTTCGAGCCCGGCGGCGTATCTTTTTGGGAGGGCTTTACCGCCTCAGCCGGCGGGCGTGAGCCGCAAGCCGCTGCCGGTTGCGGGTATGCGATCGGCGCCGGCTCGGGCCACCACGACGAATCGAAAATTTGCGAGGTGTCGCGGCGACTGTTTTGATGGTGGCATGCGCAAGCCTAACCGCGAGAACAGGACACCGGCCGGTCACCGCCCGATCAAGATCACCTTCGGCGGCATGCGCGATATGGGGCGTGCGCGGCGTCCTGGTCTATTGGGCCGACTACCATTGCAGCCACTTGGTTGCCCTCAGCGCCGACCGCTGGCCGGATGAGATGAGGCTATCCGATCGAGCGAGCGGATCGGTCAACATCATCCTGCCCGCAACGCCCAATGGATGAGCGATCAAAAAGGCGGCGCGCAAGAGCAGCGACATCCTGTCATTTGGCCCAATCGTCCCCGTAGAGACGCGTCATCTTGCCGTAGGCCCGGCGGATGAACAGGCGTTCGACAACCATGCCTGAAACATAGGCCGCCACGAGCGCCGATCCGCAGGCGACGTATGGGTCTAGCAAGTCAAAGTAAATGTTGATGGCGGCTCCGGTCAGCATGACGACCACCATGACGGCATTACGGACAATTTGAAACATTTTCCCTCCCAGCCCGGGAGGAACCTACCAAAACAAACCCCAAGGCGACAAGTCGAGCCACGCTTTACCTGCACTGCCTGCGGGCGCCGCGAGGCGGACGTCCGGGCGAACGGGGCGCCGATAGCCGCGATGGGCTATCGATAGCCGGCGCAAAGGCGGCCCCGGCCGTGGAGTTTCTGGGGAGTGGGGACCGGGGCCGTTGGAGGTCCTTGGCGGTATTTGGGATTCGCCAAGCATCCCGACCCTAGGAAAACTCAGCAACGGGATCAGTGCCCTTTCGAACATTGGAACCGCCGTTCTGGGCGTTCCTCACAGTTGGATAGCAGTCGCCTTCGCCCGGCCTTTTTCCGTTCGTATACGCCGTTGCGCAAGCGACCTCCGCGGGGGGACGCAGAGGCCGCCAACCTTGGGGAAGGTTTGCTCCCGACTTGGGGGGCATTCTTTGGGAATTTGGTCGGGAGCTTGGATTCGACTCGCGAGGTTGAGAATCGTTCCGCTCCCATCATTAAAACGGCCTCAGTCTTAGGTGGCTGGGGCCGTTTGCATTTCCGAATGTCGCTCCGACCAGGGGGGAGTCATCGGAGCAGTTTTGAAACGCGCTCCCTTGCTACTTGTTCCTGATTCGTAAAATGCAGCCGAATTGCCTATCTTCAGCGCATGCGTGTTGCGTACGAGCTCTGCTTGGCGACCGCCGGCAAGCAGGTCCCATCAGGACCAGACTGGATCCACGAGGTGAAACACGACGGCTACCGGATGTTGGTCATCCGGGAGAACGAGCGCGTGCGCCTGCTCTCGCGCAACGGCAGCGACTGGACGCAGCGCTATCCATGGATTGTCGAAGCCGCACTGAAGAACCGCCAGAAGCATTTCGTCGTTGACGGCGAAGCCGTGATCCTCGGCGTCGATGGCATCTCCGATTTCAACGCTCTGCACTCGCGCAAGCACGACCACGAAGTGCAGCTCTACGCTTTCGACATTCTCGCGATGGGCGGCGACGATCTGCGAGCCCTGCCATTGCACATGCGCAAAGCCAACCTCGAGCAGTTGCTCGCGCGCCGGCCGGACGGCATCACCGTGGCACCTTTCGAGCGCGGCGAGATCGGACCCGACCTTTTCCGCGCGGCGTGTCGCATGGGCCTTGAGGGCTTAGTCTCTAAGCACCGCGATCGGCCGTACCGCGGCGGCAGGCAAAAGTTCTGGGTCAAGGTGAAGAACCGTAGCCATCCGGCAATGGAGCGCGAGCTGTGAGTAAGTTCACAAAGCGCACATGCAGAGTGATGTAAGTCCTCGATCCATCGAGGAGTACCCTAACCTGACTTCTCGTCGATCCAGACGCCAGGACGATGCCGCGCTTTCCTCCAAGCTTGGGGCCGGCATCATCGGCAATGACAATCCGACGCCCCTTGCTCAGTTCATGCTTGACGACCGACAGGTTCGGTAGATTTGGCAAATCGCGGCTTGTTCGGGACATAATGGCAGGGGCTTAGCCCAAAGTCGGAAACGACGAAAGAACTCCCCGGCAACACTCGAGACAAATGATGCAATGACCACCCTGGATCAACAGAAACCGGCTGCCGTCACATCCCTGTGGCATAGGCGTTGCAATGACTGGATGGCTGGGGATTGCAGGGCCCAGTTTGATACAGGGCGCCGCCGGGACAATGTATTTCGAGCCCGGCGGCGTATCTTTCTGAGACTGCTCTAACCCATAACGGAAGAATTCCTCAAAGCTATCGACGAATGGCGAGCCAAGCAGGACGACGAGCCTTCCCGGGCCGAAGCCATCCGGCGGCTGGCCGAGCTTGGCCTGAGGACAAAGGCGAAATAGCGCTTGCTCGCCCGCTGCGGTCGCGGGATGCTCCCTAGGGAAAGGCTGGGGGAAATACAAAATGCGAATTCTGGGTGTCGCGGCGCTAGGCGCTGCATTGGCTGGCTGTGCGTCAAGCTCATCCGACGTCAGCGCCACATACGTCTCCCCTGTCATGTACCAGAGCTATACTTGCCAACAGCTTGGCATGGAAGCTCAGGCCGTCTCAGCTAGAGCGGCAGCCTTGTCGGGCGCGCAAGATAGCCAGCGCACAAAGGATGTGGTCGCTACGACCGCCGCCGTCGTGATCTTCTGGCCTGCAGCTTTCCTTGTGGGTGGCGACAAGCAGACCGCGGCAGAGCTTGGGCAGATGAAAGGGCAATTGGTCGCGATCGAGCAGGCCTCGATTGCCAAGAAGTGCAGCATCCAATTCCAGGGCAAGCCTGATGGCGCGACCGCGGCCACGGCCGAACCCGAGCCGCCACCGCAGGTCGCACAATCCAAGCCCCGCGCGAAGTCAAAGCCTCGAGCGCCAGCGCAGGCCGCCGCGGCTCCAACTCCGACGCCGCAGGGGCCCGAAGAACCGGCTAAACAGTAGGGAAGAACTAATGGCGAATGGTGTAGGATCTATGAGGGCATTCGCCGGGGCTCTGTTTGTGTTTTTCACCCTCACGTCCATCGCAAAGGCAGATCAAGATTACGGCAGCGGAAACTTTATGCTTCCTCACTGCCAGCACTTTATCACAGACAATTATCGACTCGATGTGTGGGATGGCGATTGCGGAGGGACCATCGATACATTGCTGTTTCTAGGAGAAGCTCTTCCGGATGGGTTCAAGGTATGCCGCCCAAAGAGCTCTACTACCGTACAGGCCGGCCGAATAGTCGTGAGCTATATGCAGTCTCATCCCCAGGACCTACACCAGCCATTCAGGGCCTTGGCGATGATCGCGCTGCACAAGGTTTGGCCCTGCGACTAGCGGACGGGTGGGAGGAGGCTAGGTGCCCGCCCTTCTGGGGGCGCTTCGGCGCATCCGCCGGCCGCTGTGGCTATGCCGATAATAATCATCAAGGAAGCCGCCGCAGCCTGTTTCGCCGCAATGGCTGACGTATTGGCTGGTTGAATCGGAGAACGACGGGTCCGTTGACGGGATTGTCATCAGATCTGAATGTCTTCAGGAAGCCCTACTCTTCCAAAGAATGCTGCGAAGCGTGTTGCCAGTGCTTCCTTGTAAGGCGAACACAATCGCAATCGCGGGCCTTTCATCGCGGCAACCCGCCGCAGGAACGAAACTGGCAAAGTGTGCACCTCGCGAAAATGCACGGCCGATACCTCCCGCAAGCATTCTGGATGATCGGACGCTTGCAAAATGAAGAACGCCGGCTCTTTATTTTTTGCCGCCTGCACGAGCGCGCCACGCTGCCGAAGCGCATGGCTTGCATCTCGCTCAATCTCCGATTTCTGAGCGATTGGGCATAGCACCACGTTCTCCAGCTTCTCGCGGCCGATCACCAAGTCGCAGGTTTGCGACATTACAATGAGATCGAAAGTGAAGCTTTCTACTTCGGAGACCGGCTCATCGGGTTCAGCGGGAAATATCGGTGAATAAACGGTGCAACCAAGAATGATGTCGCCCGTTTCCAACGTGTCTCCCTGCACGATTTCATACCACGGAGTTGGCATGAGAGAGCGCGACCTTGAGGCTTAATCCGAACCGTTGATTCTGCCCGGTTTGGCAGGGCGAGCCACGACCTTCAACCTTGCTCTGCCCTTCGGCGCCACAGCATTGTGCGCAAATTCATCGCTGATCCCGACTATGTGCGACACAATCACAACCGCCCCAGCCTGTTGGGCTAAGGTGATATCTGATAGGATCCTAGTAATGGCCCTTTCGGGAACTGCGATCGGCTCGAACACCGCTACGCTCTTATGATCAACACCGAGCACGCCTTGGTTCAACGTAACAGACGTGCTTGGCGAGATAGTCCTAAGCTGCTGTGTCACGATTTTCGCCCTTCAAATAAGCTTCTAGATTTTCATTTTTGGCTTGGTCAAACACCTGCCAAACATCTTCATGGAGACGTTCTAGAATGTCAGGCAGTTGCGCGTCACCAGCCTGAATCAGACGCTGCGAAACGCGATCAATATCTAGCATGAGAGCGCCGAACTTCTCTGACGGTCTCTGATCGGTGGTAACGGTTGTCACAGAGCGCTCCGCCTCTGCGGTCGCAACTTCCATCCTGAAGACGTATCCTGGTAGCGAGTCGAGCAACGCCTCCGGAATGTTTCTGCTAGACTTCAACCATGCGCGCGGGGGCTCGCCCTGCGACAGGCGCGGAACGCGATTGATGTACCGTAGACCAATTCGCGTGATCAAATTCGGTGCAAGAACCTCCGTCGCCGCCTCCCATGCCCTCAGGAGCTCCGCTTTGAAAGCAGGCCATCCCGGGTATCGACCCACCGTGTGAACCGAAAACGTGCTCTGCGCGATCTGCAGCAAAAACACACTTTCGGGATTGGAGAAACGAAGCCGAAATTGCGGGACCATCGGTGCGGGAGCGACCATGCCATCTGACCCAATGGCAATCTGGAACCCCTGTTCCGTGACCGTCTCAAACTCCGGGTAACTATTCCGCAACAGGTTTGCCAGTGCGCCAGGCTTGGCCGGAGTCCACATCGACCCCGGCTTTCCTTGAAAATGAAACTCGCACAGAGCTTCCTGAATCGTAGGATTGGGGAAGGATGGGTGTGGCACGGGGTCTAACAGCCTGAATTCTGCTCTAACTACATGATTCCCAGACCGACAACTCCGTTGCAAGTACGAGAATCGCATTGAGAACCGGTAAATAGGCCCGGTCCGGTCCTAAACGATCGGAAAGGCTCGATTTCCCGTCCGTGGCCCCGAGGCGCACCACCAAACGCCGTAGCTATTCCGCACCCACGACCCGCAGTAGCTCGCCGCCGTTCCGAACTCCTAGGAATCGACAATTTGCCAGTCGCCGCCGGCGACGCTTTCATGTCGACATGCGGCCTCAAAAAATTACCTTCGGCGAAATGCGCAAAATGGGCGTGCGCAGTGTCCTGGTCTACTGCCAGGACTACCGTTGCAGTCATTCCGTGGCGCTCGGCGCTGACCGCTGGCCCGACGATCTGCGATTGTCCGACATCGAGCCGCGTTTTGTCTGCACCGCCTGTGGCAGGCGCGGTGGCGACGTGCGGCCAGACTTCAACTGGAATAAAGCGCCTGTTCGGGCGATGGGTTATCGATAGGCATGGCCTATCGAAGGAAGCCCGCCATTCGCGGCGGGCTCAAGGACTAGGGAGGAGAGTAACGCCATGAAGGCGCATCTGAAGCCTACGGCAATTCCCGCCAATTCCATGTAGCGCGATTGACACTGTGGACAACAAAACGCACCGCTAGGATTACGCGCGAAAATGGCAGAGGAGGCTCGGGGCGGCCTTTCGAGGATCCAATAGAGGTGAACGGTCGCGAACTGGTCACGTTGCGCGATGCCGGCGAGTACATCGCCGCGCTTCCGAAGAAAGTGCACGACGCGCCGGAATGGCAAGCCGCCATGGAGGCGCTGATGCTGGTCGTCGAGCGCGGCGGGCCGACGATGTTTGCCCGCATCGGCATCATGCGGGCCTTGAACCGGCATCACGTCCCCGAGTTCAACCCCAAGGGAAAGGAACCGCATTGGGGCTGGCGCAAGCTGAAGGGAGACCAATGACCGTTTTCGTGAAGTCACCGCCCGATTGCTACGGGTTGGACGTCGTATCGGCGACGATGGTGCCCGTGTTGCTGGTGCCACCAGACTGCCCATCGAACACGGTTCTGGTCGAGCTGTTCGGAGTCGCCATGCCGATCACCGTGTTGCCGGGCTTGTTCGTCGACGACAGCGTCACGAGATTCGTACAGGAGCTGTTTTTCCGGTGGCGTTGTGAACCGCCACAAGACCGTTGGTCAGCGCAGTTGGCAGTTCGCAATTGAAATTCCTCCTACGCACATCATGCCGCAATTCCGCATGGATGCCGAAACAGTCTCATCGCCGCGATCAAGGACGGATTCAAATTGCAGAAGCCGGCCATGATGTCCCATTTGCGCATGAGCCTGCATTTGTCGTCGAGGCTGAGGGGATGCATTTCCTTGATCATTTCCATCGCCGTGTCGCATGCAGGCGCGACCGTCTGCATTGCGTCGAGCGAGATCAATCCCCGCACCGATCCATTCAACCATTCGAGAAAGCGCAGGCGCAGGTCCGCAGACATCTCCTCCGCCTGAAGCAAACGCTTGACCATGCTGATATTGACCAGGTCGTACCAATAGCCCGGCGGGGTGTGAGCAAGCACCGCCTCGTCGTCGGTCCATGTCATCTGCCATGCTGCGGTGTCGGTCATCTCGTCGAACTGCTCAGGTTTTGGCCGGATCATGACTGCGCATCCTTCTGCGGCGTGACGTCGATCATTGCCGCAACGTTCGCGCGCGCTGCGAGCGCCATGATTTTTTCAATTACCTCGGCCGTTACGCGCATCGAGGCCGAAGCCTCATGCTCAACCTTGACGTTGTGAACTGTCTCCGAAGGGTGCACGCGATCCAGCACCATCGCAATTCCTCGCGCGTGGTCCCGTGAGTTGGGGTTTTCGATCAGGCTTGACAGTGCGCGGATCGCTCGCGGCGCGCTGGCGCGAATGTGTTTCTGATCTTCCTCATAGATCGCAGCCAGAACACGCTCGTCATGGGCGAGCCGGCTCGCGATCGTCGCCATTGATTGCGGCGTCGATTCCGGGGTGCCAAAGCCCGCAAGCTTGGCCGCCTTGACGTTGGCTCCGTGTCCCGGCTTCACCTGATAAAGAGCGCGCACGAACGCGCGATGCCGATCGGACGGCAGCGCCTTCATGGCGGGACCGTCCTGCGCATCGACCGCCTCGAGCGGCGCCAGTTCTCGCCGCTGCGCTCGCGTCCTGCTTTTCTTCGGCAGATTCGCCATCAAGCACCGCCAAAGCCCAACTCGACAAGCATCTGAACGTAGACGCCGGGCTGAATATTATTTTGCCGGCAGCTCTGGAGCATGCTGCGGGCAAAGGCGACATCCGCGGCCTTCACCGCTGACTGCGAACCAGCGGCATTCTTGATTGCGATTTGCCGCGTAAGTTCTGCCGCGTATTGCGTGGCGTTGTGCGAGGCATTTCCTGTTCCAGTACGATCCCAATCAGCCATTTCAGTTTTGCTCCTTTGTTACCAACCCGCGAATTCGCGAAGGTTGGGAATGTGAACGAAGCCCTTTTGGTTCGCGAGCTTCGCGATCGCTTCGATTTTTTCGTCCAGAGAGCGCGGTTGCGTGACGAGCCACTCCACGCCAGCGAAGAATGCCGCGGCGTGATCGTTGTAGTCCGCTTCCAAGTCCGTCGCGTGCAATGCGCGCTCCACGTCATCGGCGAGTGCCGCAAGCTCCGGATCGGCTCGGAGATCCGCGACGAATTTCTTGATGTGGTCGATCGGCTTCATATCTGAACGTCCAATAGGCCCATGCCCGAAAGCGCGGTTCCCGCTGGACTGAGACCACGTTGCTGTGCTTGCGCCATGCGCCGCTTGCGAACTTCTTCCGTCTCCTGCTCGCGCTGTTGCGCGAGCGCCGCACCGCCGTAGTTTGCCAGCGCCGCGCCAGCCGGCGAAAAATCCAGCGGGGTCATGTCGTCGCGTCCTTGACGGGGCTGTTTACAACGATGTTCACCATCGTCATTTGTTGGCGGTGCGGAACGCTGCCCGCGAGATATTCCTTCACCCAGGCAGGATCACCCATCAGCTTGATCTTGGTCTGCTCGGCCGCCGTCCTCTCTTCGCGCGACACTGGCTGCCCTGCGAGAGCTTGACGGATGACTTCGTGCGGAAGCCCGATGTCGCGCAGACCGCCTGCGACCTCGATCATGATCTGATGATTGGTATCGCGGAAAACACCGTTGAACTTTTCGATGCCGGCGATCGCCTGGTCGACATCATCGGATTTCGCGGCGATCTCGGACAGGCGATGAAATTCGGCAACCTGCGGACCGCTACCCGCCAGAAAAGCCGCGGACCAATCCTTATCGGCCCGGAGCTGACCGAGCTGGGCGGAGGCTTCGGCCGGAGACGGTTGCGGCTGTTCAGTCATTTGCAGATTCCTCTTGAGCACGAATTGCTTTCACGGCGGCGGTTCGAAACGATCGGATCACCGGATCCTGCGAGTATGCTGGCGGAACGCCGCCCTTCCCCGGGTGGGCGCAGCGGCCGATCCCTCCGAGGATCATGCAGCCGTTGTCGCCGCCGCAGTCGTCACAGCACTTCGTCGCCGTAATGCCTTCGACTGCCGAGTCCGGATCGAGGCTGCGGATTGCGTCGATCAAGCGCTGACGCGCGGCGCCATCCTGCTCGAGCGCCTCGCCATAGGCGGCTTCCGCGAGCTGAAACTCGGTTCTGGCGGCCTCGATCGCGGCGAGATGATCGCGCAGCGCGGCAGCGGCACCGGCCTTGCCGTTGTTGCGGTCCAGGGTCATTCGGCCGGTTGCCGCCTCAAGCTCTGCCAGCTTGGCAGCCGCCGCATCCTTCTGGGCCAGCGCCGCGGGTGCAAGGAGATCAAGTTTCGGCAGCTCGACGAAATCGTCGTCATCGTCGATCTCATCCACGGCAGGCGCCATTGCGATCATGCGGCAACTCCGTTCTGAGGTTCGGGCTTCGGCTTGACAGCCGCCTCCGCGCAGATCTTCCGGATCAGGCTGGCAAGCGGCCGCCGGTCGCGGTCCGCCTCTTCCTGCAATCGCTGGTGAAGCTCCGGCTCAAACCGCACACTCACCTGTTTCAGTTCGCTCGACATGTAGATGTCTCCCTTAGATGTTGGGAGCATCTGCCGAGATCGCTCTCACAGCAACGCCTCCTGTGCAGGACCAAAGAACGGCGCTGCGTCACGAATAATCAGGAAGTGTCACCATCCACAGATTTGATGGAAGCATCACTGAGCATTGGCGCGATGCTCAACTTTTTCAGGAGAGAAGCCGCCAATTTTCGGAAGGCCGGCGGTATGTTGGCGGACGAGGTCGAGATATCCACCGGCGCTGTGATTTTGCCCCCCGGCATGGGGTGTCGGGTCTTTTTGTGGGGAAGTACGAGCATTTCGGCACATTCAGCCGTTTCGCCAGCGCTTGCCTCGCGCGCGTCTGCTTCCAAGAGTTGTGAGGTTCATGAGAGAGCGCGGGTGAAAACCCTTCCGATGTGAGCGCAACATCGGGCGATTGCCCTCGCCGCTCGACCAAGCCCTTGCGAAAGCACGGTGATCAAGCGCCAGCCGTTGGATGGTCAACCTGTTGGGAAGCGCCTGGGATGGATTGCGAGCACGAACGCGTAGCAAGTCCGCTGGACAGCGCGCCGGCTGCCCGCTGCCTGGCGTGTGCCGATCGCAACGAACGCATGGGCGGGGCTGGCTGCGAGTCTGGGCAACGGTTGGGCGCGAGTGGTCCGAGTGCTGGCGTTGAATATCAACGCGCATGACCGTGCGATGAGGTCAATTCCGCCCTTCTGCAATCCCCTCACCTGCTGGTCGTGCTGGTCGATTGTCGTCCTGCTGCTGTGATGTGGGCATGGTCTGAGCGTTTGGACGCGAGCGGAGCGACAGCGCAGCCGTGTCCGAATGCGAGCGGCACGAGCGGTGCCCGGAGCCGCGCGCGAGGGCTTCGATCGCACAGGGGGGTATGGGGGGATCGAGCACACCCCGATCGCAGGGGCGATTGCATGTGGTAGCAGGGGCGATTGCATACCCGATCGCAGGGGCGATCGAAGGGTGTGAAGGGCGATCGCAGGGGCGATCGAAGGGGTCATGTACGGGCCCTTTCGATGTGCTTGGTCGCCTTGGACGGCGGACCCTTGGTGACAACAACAATCGTTCCAGCGTTGAGCAGACGTTCCATGCTCGCCTTGAACGCCTTCGATCTGATGCCGCCCGCGTCGGCGTCGCCTTCGAATTCGGCGGGTGCATAGTCCCTGCCAGTGCCGGGCCTCACGGGGCGCGCCTGGGCGTTGCGCTTGTCGAGCAGCCGCAGGAACAGGTCGTCGACCTTGGCGTCCTCTGCGAGGCGGACAAGCGAGCTGGGCGCGTGCTCCAGGGCCAGCCCGCCGTCACCCCATTGCAGGCGCACCGGCTGCCCTGTGGGGCCGTAGTTCGATTTCTGGGTCTCCAGGATGCGCACGCCTCCCTCGGCCTCGCCCTTGTCCTCCGGGACGCGCAGATAGAGCGCTGACCGGACGGAGTTGCGCCAGTCCATGTTGCCGCCGCGGCCGCTGCCGTTGGTCAGGCCGGACAAGCTGGGATGGTCGAGCAGCAGCACCGCCGGGTGGCTGTCCTGGCGCGCGATCGTCCGCCAGAGGTTGACGTAGCTGCGCACCATCACGCGGTCGTTCTGGTTGCCGGTGAAGGTGGCCGCGACGTTGTCCACAATCACCAGGACCGGCTCGATTGCCGCGATGGAGGCCTCGATCGATCGAAACAGCGGGGTGGGCTGCATGATGCCGCTGCGCGTCGGAACGGCGAAGACGGCGCCGGCAACATCGTCGGGAAACCACAGATGCAGGTCGACCAGGTCGGCGGGGTTGAAGCTGTCGCGTCGACCATGTAGCCAAATGCGCCGGCGCAACTCGCGCTCGGGCTCCTCCGCGCTGAGGATCACTACCGGGCCTGCCTGGAGCTCGTGGCCAAGCCAGTAGCCGGCGCCGCGCGCGCAGCCCTCCGCAAGCTGCATCGCAATGTCGGTCTTACCAGCGCCGCCGTCGCCGTGTAGCGTCGTGACGTCACCGCGAGGGATCCTGCCGTCTGCAAGCCAACTCACCGGCGGCGGCGCCTCATCCGGCCAGTCCGCTGGCGTGATCAGCGTGACGGGCGCGGTGCCCTCGCCGCCCAAGTTGGGCTCGAGAAGACTGTCCCCAGGTTGGCCGTCGCCATAGCCGTACTCGGGATTTTCCTCAAACGGTGGTTCTGGGCGCTCATCCTGTGTGGTCACCGACGCGAACAGCGGTCGTGCGGAGTCGCCTGACCGCCTATCGGGCGGGGCCTGCGTTGCTGCGGACATCAGGCCTTGCACCACATCTGCCGGAAGGCCATGTCGCTCTCCCATCGCATAGAGGTCATCGACAAGCTGCTGCCATTGCTGCGGCGTTGCCTCGGCAGAGGCGAGCCGCAGGACTTCGGTTGCTGCCCGGGTGAACTGCATCGCCCGGAGTGGCCGCTCGACGTTAGCAAGCGTGCGGTCCCAGCTCTGGAGCGCTTGCGATGCCTCCCATGGAATCGGTGAGCGCTCTACCTCGATCTGGCTCTCGTCAATGGCGATGCTCATTCGTCGGCCTTCTCGTCATCGATCAAGCCAAGCTCGCGCGCCTTCGCCAACGCCTTCGTGAGGGCGTCAACGAGCTCTGGCAACCGCCGCACCACCACCGCCAGGCCCTTCGGCGTCGGCACCAGGCGTCCTTCCTTCATGGCGTGTGTGCGGAGGTCGCAAAGGTTGTGCCCCTCGTATGTCGAGAGCGAAACAATCACCGCATCATGCCGGCGGTTCTTCCAGAACTTGGAGATGACGACCGGCTCGTCGAGCGTGGGGCGGCGGCTCATCGGATAAGATCCAATGCGGCGCCGATCGGCGAGGCCGCAATTCCGCGCGCGTCCCGCTTCACCGCATGCCGCAGCACGTCGAGCGGTGCGCCAAACTGAAGCGCAATCGATGCAAAGATCGCCGCGTCACTCGCGAGCACGTCCAGAAGAGAATTTGATAGGCTGGCATTGAGAAAGATTTCGCCGGGACTGCCGTCAGGAAACGAACCGACCGTCATGCAATAATGCAGATTGTCGCGCTCAAACGTCACGGTCTCGGCTGCGCGCCTGTTCGGAAGCTGTCGGCGATCGCCCTTGTCAGCCGTCTTGGCTTGCTCTATGTCCATCGTCGCTGATCCTGAATTGTGCTGATCTGAAAACACGAGCGCCGCCCGGCCAGGGGCGGCGTTTCTCGTTTAGGCGGCAGTTTCAATCATGCGCGCTTGCTGCCACCGGCGGTTCTCCGCAACGGTCACGCCTTTCCGGCGCTCGGACAGCTTGATGAACTTCGGCCCATTTCCAGCGGCGATGATGCGCTGGCCGGTGCTACGGGAAAAGCCGTTGAGCTTGCACCAGTCGTCGAATGACATAACCCGGTCGTCTTCCATCGAACACTCCTCAGAGCTCTTGATGCACTATGAGTGTTCGATGGCAGTTCAACTTTCACCGTAAAATAACTCACCCTTTTTGCTTATCCTGATCATCCAGCCATCCCGCCTTCCGGGCGCGCACCTTAGCGTCGCGGAACAGCTGCCGGACTCGCTCCATTTCGTCCCGGCCGATCTTGTCAGGCGAAAGACCGAAGTAGGTCTCGGCATACCAGCGATAGAAAGCCTCCTTTCCAGCATCGGGATTGCCAAGGAGCCAAGACTGCTCGAGCGCGACAAGTTCGGCGCGCGTGAAAAAGTCCTCGCGCCGGCGCTTCTTATCGAGCGCGTCGCGCGGATTTGTCACAAACCTTGAAGGGGGCCTGCCCATTCAACCCTCGGCGCCACGCAGCGAGATCACGTTGTCGCTGGCCCAACGATCGCAAGCAGGTGCGCCTCCCACTTCCGGAGTGCGTCGGCGATATCCGGGCCATAGTCGTGATGGTCGTAGACACCACCGATTCCGGACTTGTGGCCGGCGTGGTTCAAAACGAGCTCCGCAATGTGCGGCAGCACCCCTAGCTTTCCGAGGCGCGTGCGAACCGTTCGGCGTAAGTCATGAAGTCGCCAGGGCGCCAGGGCCTTCCCCTCGGCCGCGGTAATGCGCGCGTTAAGGGCGAGGCTGTTGTACGACCACGCGTTGAAGCCGTTGGTGCCGCCGCCGAACAGCGTCTCGCGGCTATTGCGCCTCGGCACCGATCCAATGATCGCAACGGCTGTCGCAGGCAGCGTGAGTTCGAGCGCTCGCTTGCTCTTGGTCCGTTCTTTCGGCAGCAGCAGCTTGCTCTCGGCTATCTCCGGCCAGCGCAGACCACCGATTTCGTCTCGTCGACATGCCGTGAGCAGCAAGAGCCGAACGATTTTCCCGAAATCATCCTCGAGGCAGTTCCGCCAAATGAGGCGAAGCTCGTTGTCATCCAAAACCCGGTCTCGAGGCTCCTTGCCGCGGATCGGGTTCTCCGTCCCGATCACCGGGTTGGCCTTCGCCAGGCCTTGTCGCATGCACCATGAGAAGAACGCCAGCAGCGCGCCCCGGGCCCGGGCGGCCGATGTGGGCCCATGGTCCCGAACAAGGTCGCGAAGCAGACTTGCGAGATCCTCGAAGCTGACTTTGCTGACCGGCTTCCTCTGGAGGGGCTGGCAGTGCCGCTGAAGATACCTCTCCTCGGCAATGTAGGTGTTCGGCCTCACCCGCGGCTTCTGCGCCTCCAGGTACATTTCCACGACCTTTTCGAACGTCCGGGCGTCGGCCGTCTGTTCGGTCCGCCGTTTCTCTTCCTCGGCGTCGGGATCGATGCCTAGCTCGACTTGCGCGAACCGCTTCCGGGCAATGCCCCGGGCGTCCTCTACGGTGACCTTCCGGACGTCCCCCAGGCTCTTGCGGCGCTGTTCCACGCCAACCCGGTATTGGACCACGTAGGAGGCCTTGCCGGGCCGCAAGCGCACGCCAAAGCCCGGCAGGTCCGGATCCCACTGGATGTGATCTGACTTGCCGGCCGGCAGCGTCAGCTTGCGCACGAAGGCGTCGGTGAATCGGATGCGATCGTCGGAAATCTTGAGCATGGGAAGCAGTCCATCCTTTTTGGGAAGCACGGGGGACGCGAACCAATGACCGATCTTGACCATTGGCGAACAAAACCGCCACGTGCTTCTGGCCGTAAGCCGTTGAAAACTGTGGATTTTGAAGCGTAGTGAATGCTTCTGACTGCTGAGGCTATCTGTTAGCCGGAGATCGACAGCACGTGCCCGAGGCCTGAGATGAACATGGCGTCGTTGACGGGCTCGGTGATTGCATCGCGCCGCCCGGTGAGAAGCGCGGTAGCAATCGCACGATCGTCGCCCTCGAGCGTGGCGCGGATGCGCGCGTCGATCGCATCGCGCAGGCCCTGCATGATCGCGGCATAGCGCAGCAGCAAGCCTCCCGCCTCCGGTGCTGCGGCGACCGTGATCGCCCCCATCGCAAAGCCGGAGGCGCCGATGCCCTGAAAAAACATGTCGCGGGAGAAGTCGTAGCTGCCGGGCCGCAGCGGCGCGAGCGGCGGCATCAGTCGCGCCTTGAGTTGCACGAAGCTGCCGACCTCGGGCGCTGTGCCCTTGCGCACCGACAGCCGCACGCGCTCGAGCTGGATGTCGCCGCGCGGCGTCTCCATTGCAGTCACGCGCAGCACGAAGCGGTCGGTGCGCTCACGGATATCGCGCGTCTCGACGAAGCCGGACAGCGCCACCGAATACAGCGGCTTTGCCAGAACGGTGTGCGCGATGCGCGCGGTCCTCCAGGTCGCGGTGGCAAAGCCTGCGGCGATCGCGGCGATCATGATGGCGGGTGCGAACAACCTGCTCCGCCGCAACAACAGGCTACCTGCCATCAGCACCAGCGCCGTGATCGCGGCGACCGAGAGCAAGGGTTCGCGGTCGGCAGCGAAATAGAGAGCAATCCCGCTACCGAAGGCCACCGGCACCCACGGCAGCAGCCGCCCCGCACCGGCTTCTGCCGTCGCCCATGCGCGCAATGTTTCGGCCAGCGATGACCAGGTGCCGAAGCCGGCCGGCGCAAGGCCGCCGGCCGAGGCAGCACGGCCCGTGGGCCATGTCCCGGCGATCCCTTGCGAGCGGTGTGGCCGGGAAGGCTCCGCCATTCCTGCACCTTACGATATGCGACAGCTGTGGAGGCTACCGGAAGGTGCAGGGACGCGAATAGCGGAACGGAAGAGGAACCGGCCGAAACTCCGCTACTTTTCCTCCTCCATCGTCACGGCCACCGCCGCCTTGGCGGAAAGCCGGACCTTGTTGCCCTCGACGTCGGCGACGAGGCCCTTGTCGATGAAGTGATGGTGGCCCTTATGGCTGCCCTCGCCGCTGTCCTTCCTGGTCAGCTTGATGCGATTGCCCTCGACGCGGTCGACGGTGCCGATGTGGACGCCGTCAGCGCCGATCACTTCCATATGCTCTGCGATGCTTTGCATGGCGGAATCCTTCTCTGGACCCCTCACAACGCCCGAGAGACACTTTCCGTTCGCCGCTCACCAGAAGTCGCGAAGAATTAGCCCTGCGACCTCCTTCGCAAACGCACCGTGTCGGGTCGATTGCGCCGAAAGTCTCATAAGTTGCCAGCCCCTGGTGGGACTACACTACGGTTCCCCGCCTCCCCGACAGACGGGCAAGGCGGTGGTGGCTCGCGGTTCTCAGGCCGCCGGAGCTCATCTCAGGTAACGGAAAACGCGCCTGAGATCAGACGTTGCCGACGCAACTCAACTGGCGCCTGCGACGCCGCGCATCACGCTCTTCCCGCGAGAAGATGACCGCTGAAACAAGCGAGGACACGTTTTGAAACCATAGGAGTTGCACATGCAGGTACCGAGCGATTTTCGCCGCGTGATCATCGCTGCATCGGTGGGAAACGTCATCGAATGGTATGACTTCTATATCTTTGGCAGCCTGGCCGCAGTTCTATCGGTCAAGTTCTTCGAGCAATCCCACCCGGTTGCAGCCCTGCTCAGCACCATCGCGCTGTTCACCGCAGGATTTCTGATCCGTCCGCTGGGGGCCTTCCTGTTCGGATGGATGGGTGACCGGGTCGGCCGCAAATACACCTTTCTCATCACGCTCAGCGGAATGGGATTGGGCACGGGCGCGATCGGATTGATCCCGACCTATCAGTCGATCGGCCTGACGGCCGCGTTCGCTCTGTTCGGCCTGCGCATGATCCAGGGCCTATGCCTGGGCGGCGAATATGGCGGCGCCATTACCTACGTCGCCGAGCATGTGCCGGACGATCGGCGCGGCTACTACACCGGATGGCTGCAGACCTCTCCAACGCTCGGCATCGTGGTGTCGCTGGCCGTGATCATCCTCACACGGACCTATGCTGGCAATGAAGCCTTCGACGCATGGGCGTGGCGTGTTCCGTTCCTGGTGTCATTCCTGCTGGTGGCGATTGCGATCTACATCCGTCTCCAGCTCCAGGAGACGCCGATCTTCCAGGAGATCAGGGCCCGCGGCCAGATGACGAGGAACCCATGGAAGGAGGCCTTCCTCAGCTCGAACATCAAGTACATCGGGATCGCCATTGTGGTCCTGATTGGACAGGGCGTGGTCTGGTACAGCGGTCAGTTCTGGGCGCTGTACTTTCTGCAGCAGGTTTCCAAGGTGGACGCGCTGACCTCCGCCTACATCGTGGGAGCCGCGCTGCTCATTGCGACGCCGAGCCTGATCTTCTTCGGCTGGCTGTCGGATCAGATCGGCCGCAAGCCGGTCATTCTCGGCGGCATGCTGCTCGCCGCCATCACCTACTATCCACTGTATCTGTGGCTGGGATCGGTCACGCAGCCCGGAAACATCAACTATGTGACCGCGACCTTCATCATCTTCATCCTCGTTTGCTACGTCGGGATGGTCTACGGGCCGGTCGGCGCGTTCCTGGCGGAATTCTTCCCCGCCAGGATCAGGTACACGTCGGTCTCGGTGCCGTACCATATCGGCAACGGCTGGGGTGGCGGATTGGTGCCGTTCATCACGTCGGCGGCATTCGCCGCGACCGGCAGCATCGGCTACGCTTTGATCTACCCGATTGTGGTGCCAGCGGTATGCTTCGTGCTCGCGGTCTTCCTGATGCCTGAGACGCGCAAGATCAGCATCTGGCAACCGATCGAGCCGAGAGCCGCGTTGTAGTGCATTGATCCCGGTGGAGGACCGCGCGGCCCTGCACCGGGGTCCATGGCCAGGCTTGATCGAGCCAATTCTCGCCGCTCTGACCGCCAGCGGACGGCGGCCGGCGAAGAGTTCGGCCAGCAGCCCTCGTCAGGCGGCTGGATGATGCCAGCGATCGTGCCACCAGGTGGCGAAGTCACGATCGGTCATCAGCTCCCAGCCGCCGAACAGGATCACCAATAGGCCGGACAACGCGCTGCTCACCGTGGCTGATGTCGACTCATAGCCAACGGTCCAAGGCGCCAGCACCAGAGCCAGACCCAGCAGCATTTCTCCCCATTCTTCCAGATAGGACGGGATGAAAAATGCTTCGATGGCAAACAGCATGGCGCCGAGCCCGAGCGCGATGGTTATCCAGACAGCCGCCCCGGACAAGTCCAAGACGAAGGACGACAGGACCAGCCACACGCCTACCAACAGGCTGGCAACGTCCTGCCAATGTTGGATGCGCATGATGCTCACCTCCCCTCTTCCGGTTAGATGGGAGCGCGGCGAAGAGACTGCATCTGTCCGACCTGCGTTGTGTTGCCGCTGCCGGCGGTCAACCCTCTGCGACCAATCCCGGCCGCCGCCCCCTGAAGGGCTCTTGCAAATGTGTGGCGTAAGGATGCAGACTGTCTGTGCTTGACGGTGTCAACGCCTGCAGTCCTCGGCCCCAACCGTTTCACGGTGGCGCCCAGCAGAGGAGAAGGGTGGCGCCATGCGAGAAATCGAAATCCACGACTACGCGCGGCAGCTCTTGGAGGCACATGGCCCCAAGGCCATTGCGGAAGCCGCCCAGAACGCCATCGACCTCGAGTCGAAGGGCGAACTCGAGTTGGCCAGAACCTGGCGCCATATCGAAGACGCCATGAAGCTGATGCGCGGGCCACACCAGAGCTGAAGCTGCGTCGCGCCGTGAACGAGACTTGCCCGACTGCGCATGCCGCGGTGCCGAAGGCCGGTAGTGGCAACGCAGAAACGTCGGCTATTTCCGTCGCAAGCGGCTCTGCTGCGGTCGGGCGGCCATGCGATCTGCAAGATTGCTGATCTCCATTCAGAGGAGCGAAGCCATGGTCCGGAATTGCGCGACAGCCGAAGATCTCGTGAAGGCGATCACGGACGAGAAGATCCAGATGATCGATCTACGGTTCACTGACTTGCCGGGCGTGTGGCAACATTTTTCCGTCCCGCCGGGTGCGGTGAATGTCGATGCTCTCGAGGAGGGTATTGGATTCGACGGCTCGTCGATCCGCGGCTTCCAGGAAATCCAGGAGAGCGACATGCTGGTCGTCGCCGACCCGACGACGGCGTTCGTCGATCCCTACAGTCCGGCAAAGACACTGGTCCTCATCTGCAACATCCGCGATCCCGTGACCGGCCAATCCTACAGCCGCGATGCCCGCTACATCGCCCAGAAGGCTGAAACCTATCTTGGGGGCACCGGGCGCGCCGATACGAGCTACTTCGGCCCGGAGGCGGAGTTCTTCGTCTTCGACGATGTACGCTACAGCCAAGGCATCAACTACGCCATGCACGCAATCGACTCCAGCGAAGGCAGCTGGAACACCGGTTCTGAGGAAGGACCGAATCTCGGCCACAAGCCGCGCCCGAAGGAGGGATACTTTCCCGTTCCGCCGACCGACAGCATGCAGGCGCTACGCACCGAAATGGTGCTGACCATGGAATCCCTGGGGATACAGATCGAAGCCCACCACCATGAGGTCGCAACCGGCGGCCAGAACGAAATCGACATGCGCTTCACAAGCCTCACCCGCATGGCCGACAATCTGATGATCTACAAATATGTGGTGAAGAACACCGCGCACCAGCATGGCAAAACCGCGACCTTCATGCCGAAACCGTTGTTCGAGGACAACGCCTCGGGCATGCACGTTCATCAGAGCCTGTGGAAGGGCGAGACCAATCTGTTCTACGACAAGGGTGATTACGCCGAGCTGAGCGAGCTCGGCCGCCACTACATCGGCGGGCTGTTGACCCACGCCTGGGCGTTATGCGGGCTTTGCGCCCCGACAACGAACTCCTATCGGCGCCTGGTGCCGGGCTATGAGGCGCCAATCAACCTGGTCTACTCCCAGCGTAATCGCTCGGCCTGCTGCCGGATTCCGATGTATTCCCCGAACCCGCGGGCAAAGCGCGTCGAGTTTCGTTCGCCTGATCCCTCCTGCAATCCCTATCTGGCCTTCGCGGCAATGCTGATGGCCGGCCTCGACGGTATCGACAGGCGGATCGATCCCGGCAGTCCAATCGACAAGAACCTCTACGACCTCCCGCCCGCGGAAGCGAAGGAGGTAAGGTCGACGCCGGGATCGCTGGACCAGGCGCTGGACGCGCTCGAGCGCGATCACGCGTTCCTGCTGCGCGGCGACGTCTTCACCGCCGACGTGATCGAGACCTGGCTCGACTACAAGCGAAAGAAGGAGGTCGATGCCATCCGGCTGCGACCGCATCCTTACGAGTTTCATCTCTATTACGACATCTAAGGCCAGGGCTCATTGACCGGCAATCCGAGCCTGATTGATGAAGCGCGTACAACGGGCGGAGCCGCCTGCCTGGGAGGTGCCGCGTCCCCGGGGGCAGTGCTGGCGTGGGCCGCCCTGCTGGTGGTGCTTGTCGTGTCGGTCAGGCCGGCGATCCCGGTCATCTGGGGCGACACGCCCTCCTTCGTGGAATCTGCATTTCGGACACTCGAGGCCGGAAAACCGACTGTGGCAGGTGGGCGCGATCCGGGCTACCCGGCGTTCCTGGCCGCGACATTCGCGTTCGGAGGCGGCCTCGGGACGGTGGTTCGGCTGCAGCAGGCGGCGTGGGCCGTTCTGGTACTGGCGCTTGCAGCAACCGCGCAAGTCGCGACGCGCAGCGCCGTCGGGGTCGTTCCGATCATTCTCGTAGCGACATATCCGGGCCTTCTGCTATTCAGGAACGTCATCACCGCAGAGCTTCTCTTTGCGGTCTTGCTCAATCTCGCAATGGCCGGATTGCTCGTTGCCACCTGCGTCGGCAAAACGGCGCGGTGCTGCGCGATCATTGTCTCCATCCTCTGCGCTGCGCTCGCGGCGTGCTTTAGATCGCAGGGAGCCCTGGTTCCAATCGTCGCCGTTCTGGTGGGCACCAGCCTCACCCGACAGGATACGCCCGCGCGCCTCACCGTGATGGCCGTGTCCGTCGCGGCAGCCCTGTCGCTGCTGGCCGCCGGTTCGCGGTTCGGGGCTTCCAACTCCGACGAAGCCTCCGTCGTGTTCGTCCCAAAGACACTGTTCTGCAATCACCTCAACATCGTGCTTTCAAGCGATGCGGCGCGAGGCGAGATCGCCTCAGCCGCCGGCGCCCGCGCCGACGCCACGATGGCGCGGCTTGCCGCCGACTTCGCTGCGGAGCCGGGTCGCTGGCCCGTCCTCGGGTTCTTTGGCGACGCGTGCCTCTTCGACTCCACCCTGGATCGAGACGTCGCCGGCGAGACCGGAAATGCCGTCAGCGCGGCGAGAGCGTACCGGCGCATCTTCCTGGCCGCCGTGCGCGACCGGCCGCTGGTCTACGCGGGCAAGATTGCCCGTCAGATGGCCTATGGGGCCTCGGTCGCATGGCCGCCCTACGGACTTGACCCAGCCGTGCCGGTATCAACCGACGACGTGCCACGCGTATCCGCCATCATGACGCGGCACGACCGGACGGCTCAGTCGATCGACCTGCGGGAGGGACCGGTTCAGATCGGTCTATTGTCCGATCTCCCGGATATCTCCACCTATCTGTTCAGCGCATTGTCTGCCGCCTTCGTTATCGCCGTCATACTCTGGCCTGTGACCGCTGTGCGGCGTCGGCGCTCCCCGATTTCGACGCGCGCGGGCATCGTGATCGTGATGTGGGCGGCTTCGATCGCGACCGCCGCAGGCGCCCATACCCTCGACATCTGGCGATATCTGATTCCGGCAGTGCCAATGGTGGGCCTCATGCTGTCGCTTTTCGCCGTCGAACTGACTGAGGCGATCGCAGGCCTGCAGAGGGGCCTGCCGGCCGACCGCGCGCCCTGCTAGATCAAAGGCACCCGCGACGAGACGTGATGGCTCGCAATCTTCCAGTCGCCGTCCTCGCGGACGATGATCCAGGTGATCTTGACCGAGAGCGGCGGGGCTTCCTCGCCGAGGTCGAACGAGGCGATGGCGGCCATGTTGACCGCCTCAGGCGTGACGTGCGCGCAGGCGACGTCCGAGAACGAAACACTTGGCGAACGCCAGCGCGGCAAGCCGTCGAAATAATCGGCGACACCGTCCCTGCCCCGATAGAGCTTCGGATTGGAGCCAAAGAAGAACGCGTTCCTCGAATACAGCGACGACAGCGCCGCCGCATCTAACCTTGCGAAGCCGGCGGACCATTTCGCGATGATGGCCGAAACGATGACGTCGGCTTCTTCTTGCATGCGGCGGCCCTTGTCAGCCCTTGTCACCCCTTGGCGACTTCCTTGGCAAATGTGTCGCGCAATCCGATCGTCCGCGAAAACACCGGCCTGCCCGGCGTCGAGTCCTTGTCGCGCACGAAATAGCCCTGCCGCTCGAACTGCATCGGCTCGGTCGTATTGCTCTCGGCAACCGACTTCTCGATCCGCGCGTCGGGAAGGATCTCCAGCGACTGCGGGTTGAGGTCGGCGGCAAAATTCGCGGCGTTCGGGCTCGGGTTCGAGAACAGCTGGTTGTAGACGCGGATTTCCGCACGCACCGACTGCGCCGCCGGCAGCCAGTGCATCGTCGCCTTGACCTTGCGGCCGTCGGGCGCGTTGCCGCCCTTGGTCAGGGGATCATAGGTGCAGCGGAGCTCGATCACTTCGCCGGCGTCGTTCTTGATCACGCCGGTACACTTGACGAAATAGGCGTACCGCAGCCGCACCTCGCTGCCTGGCGACAGGCGGAAGAACTTTTTCGGCGGGTTCTCCATGAAGTCGTTACGCTCGATATAGATCTCGCGAGAGAATGCGATCTTGCGCGTGCCGGCGGACGCATCGTCCGGATGGTTGATCGCCTCTAGCTCCTCGACCTGCCCTTCCGGATAATTCTCGATCACGACCTTCAGCGGTCGCAGCACCGCCATGCGGCGCTGCGAGGTGCGGTTCAATTCCTCGCGAATGCAGAATTCGAGCATGCCGACATCGACCACGCTGTTGGCTTTCGCGACACCGATGCGCTTGACGAACTCGCGAAGCGCGGCCGGCGGCACGCCGCGGCGGCGCAGGCCCGCCATGGTCGGCATGCGCGGGTCGTCCCAGCCCGCGACATGGCCGTCGCGCACAAGCTGGGTCAGCACGCGCTTCGACAGGACCGTGTAGGTCAGGTTCAGCCGCGCGAATTCATACTGATGCGGCTCCGACGGCACCGGCAACTTCTCGATGAACCAGTCGTAGAGCGGCCGGTGGTCCTCGAACTCCAGCGTGCAGATCGAATGGGTGATGCTCTCGATCGCGTCCGACTGGCCGTGTGCATAGTCATAGCTCGGATAAATGCACCATTTGTCGCCGGTGCGCGGGTGATGCGCATGCAGGATGCGGTACATCACGGGGTCGCGCAGGTTGATGTTGGGCGAAGCCATATCGATCCTGGCGCGCAGCACACGCGCGCCGTTCTGGAATTCGCCGGCCCTCATGCGGCGGAACAGATCGAGGTTCTCCTCCACCGAGCGGTCGCGGAACGGCGAATTCTTGCCGGGCTCAGTCAGGCTGCCGCGGGAGTTACGGATCTCCTCCTGCGTCTGGTCGTCGACATAGGCAAGCCCGTCGCGGATCAGCTTTTCCGCCCATTCGTAGAGGCGGTCGAAATAGTCCGAGGCGAAAAACAGGTTGTCGCCCCAGTCGAAGCCGAGCCAACGCACGTCGGCCTGGATGGAGTCGATATACTCCTGCTCCTCCTTGACCGGATTGGTGTCGTCGAAACGCAGATGGCAGCGGCCGCGAAATTCCTCGGCGATGCCGAAATTGAGCGCGATCGACTTGGCATGGCCGATATGCAGGTAGCCGTTCGGCTCAGGCGGGAACCGCGTCACGATCTCCTTGTATTTGCCCGCATCGAGATCGGCCTGGACGATGTCACGAATGAAATCGCGCCCAACCTCAGTCGCCACCGGTTCTGTCGTCATTCCGAAAATCCTGTAGGGAAATCAGCGGTCCTTCTGCCAGTTTCGGGAGGCTGAGCCAAGTCCTCAACCCCGTCCAAAGCGGTCCGCCGGCAGGCTTTAGTTATGCACCGTTCCTGCTATACACCACCGCCTCCAATGCATAGGCCGTTCCACTCATGACCGATTCCGTCGTCACCCGCTTCGCCCCCTCGCCGACCGGCTTCCTCCATATCGGGGGTGCCCGCACGGCGCTGTTCAACTGGCTCTACGCGAAGAAGCACGGCGGCAAGATGCTGCTCCGGATCGAGGATACCGACCGCGAGCGCTCCACCGAGGCGGCGATCGGCGCCATCCTGGACGGGTTGAAATGGCTGGAGCTCAACTGGGACGGCGAGGTGATCTACCAGTTCAGCCGCGCCGCCCGCCACCGCGAGGTGGCCGAGCAGCTGCTCGCCGACGGCAAGGCCTATCACTGCTACGCCACCGCCGAGGAGCTCGCCGCGATGCGCGAGAAGGCGCGCGCCGAGGGGCGCACCCGCCTCTATGACGGCATGTGGCGCGACCGCGATCCGGCAACCGCGCCCGCGAACGTCAAGCCGACGATCCGGCTGCGCGCGCCACAGACCGGCGAGACCGTGATCGAAGACCAGGTGCAGGGCCGCGTGGTCTGGCAGAACGAGAACCTCGACGATCTCGTCCTGCTCCGCGGCGATGGAACGCCGACCTACATGCTCGCGGTGGTGGTCGACGACCACGACATGCGCGTCACCCATGTGATCCGCGGCGACGATCATCTCATCAACGCCGCGCGCCAGAAGCAGATCTACGATGCGATGGGCTGGGCGCTGCCGAGCATGTCGCACATTCCGCTGATCCACGGCCCGGACGGCTCAAAGCTCTCCAAGCGGCACGGCGCGCTCGGCGTCGATGCCTACCGCGCCATGGGCTATCTGCCAGCCGCGCTACGCAATTACCTCGTCCGGCTTGGCTGGAGCCACGGCGACCAGGAGATCTTTTCAACCGCCGAGATGATCGCGGCGTTCGACCTCGCCAGCGTCGGCCGAGCCGCTGCGCGCTTCGATTTTGCCAAGCTCGAGAACCTCAACGGCCACTACATCCGTAACGCGGACGATCAGTCGCTCGTGAAGATGTTCGAGGACGTGCTTGACCACGTTCCGGGACGTGCCGGGCTCAAGGCCAAACTGAATGACGCCACGCGTGCGCAGCTTCTGAAGGCTATGCCGAGCCTGAAGGAGCGCGCCAAGACGCTGATCGAGCTGATCGACGGCGCCTATTTCATCTTCGCCGACCGCCCGCTGGAGCTCGATCCCAAGGCGGCGGCCCTGCTGACGTCGGAGAACCGCGCGCTGATCGGCCGGCTCCATTCCGCGCTGGAGAATGTCGAGAGCTGGAGTGCGGCCACCGCGGAGGCCGCGTTGCGCGCCTACGCCGAGGAAAATAATCTCAAGCTCGGCGCGGTCGCCCAGCCGCTGCGGGCCGCCCTGACGGGGCGCAGCACTTCGCCCGGCATTTTCGAGGTTTTGGACGTCCTGGGACGCCAGGAAAGCCTCGGCCGCCTCAAGGATCAGTCTACGACATAAATCCTGTGCGGTGCCCACCTTGCAGCGCACACAGCAATAATATACCCATCTCACCCGTACCTTCTGGAATATCCGGCTTGCCCCGCCATCTGATGGGGGACGAGCAGGTCCGGCCCGTTTCACAATTCATCGGGGACTTACGATGGACGCAAAATCCACAAAAACCGCAACGCTGACGGTCGGAAACAAGAATTACGATCTCCCGATCCTGAGCGGCAGCGTTGGGCCTGACGTCGTCGACATCGGCAAGCTGTACGGCCAATCCGGTCTCTTCACGTACGATCCGGGCTTTACCTCGACCGCGAGCTGCCAGTCCAAGATCACCTATATCGACGGCGACGCCGGCGTGCTTGAATACCGCGGTTATCCGATCGAGCAGCTCGCCGAGCACGGCGACTTCCTGGAGACCTGCTACCTGCTGCTCTACGGGGATCTGCCGACGCCGGCCCAGAAGAAGGATTTCGACTACCGCGTTACGCACCACACGATGGTGCACGAGCAGATGGCCCGCTTTTTCCAGGGCTTCCGCCGCGACGCCCATCCGATGGCGATCATGGTGGCGGCCGTCGGCGCGCTTGCCGCCTTCTATCACGACTCCACCGACATCAACGATCCCAAGCAGCGCATGATCGCCTCCATGCGCATGATCGCCAAGATCCCGACGCTGGCGGCGATGGCCTACAAGTACACCGTCGGCCAGCCCTTCGTGTATCCGAAGAACTCGCTCGGCTTCGCCGCGAACTTCCTCAACATGTGCTTCGCGGTACCTTGCGAGGACTACAAGGTCAGCCCGGTGCTCGCTGACGCGCTGGAGAAGATCTTCATCCTGCACGCCGACCACGAGCAGAACGCCTCGACCTCGACGGTGCGCATCGCCGGCTCCTCCGGCGCCAATCCGTTCGCCTGCATCGCGGCCGGCATCGCCTGCCTGTGGGGCCCGGCGCATGGCGGTGCCAACGAAGCGGCGCTGAACATGCTCTATCAGATCGGCACCGTCGACAAGATTCCCGAGTTCATCGCCAAGGTGAAGGACAAGAACAGCGAAGTCCGCCTGATGGGCTTCGGCCATCGCGTCTACAAGAACTACGATCCGCGCGCCAAGATCATGCAGAAGATGTGTCACGCCGTGCTCAAGGAGATCGGCCATGGCGACGATCCGATGCTGAAGGTCGCGCTGGAACTCGAGAAGATCGCGCTCAGCGACCAGTACTTCATCGACCGCAAGCTCTACCCGAACGTCGACTTCTATTCGGGCATTACGTTGAAGGCGATGGGCTTCCCGGTCTCGATGTTCACCGTGCTGTTCGCGGTCGCGCGCACCGTCGGCTGGATCAGCCAGTGGAGCGAGATGATCGAGGATCCGCAGCAGAAGATCGGCCGCCCGCGCCAGCTCTACACCGGCGTCACCAAGCGCGACTACGTGCCGATCGACCAGCGGAAGTAGGTCGGCTGCTTCGAAGTTTCAAACGGCGCCATCAACGCGATGGCGCCGTCTCCGTTTGTGATGATTGCATCAGCCGGCCCTCGGGGCGGGACGAAGAAAATCCAAGCCTCGATTTGTCGGGCGGCACGGTGATGACGGAGCCGACCGTCCATGGCTCGCACCAGGCGCAAATCGCGCGGTTGCCTTCGACGCGGCCTAGACAAGCCCAGTTCGAATTTGCAGCTATAATAGACCATTCTGATTCGGCGGCTAATCGCACCCGCGAGGATAGTTGTCATGGCATTTTTCAAGCGTGAGCTAGGCCCGGTCGAGAGCTTCGAGAATGCGTTGAAGCGGAAGCGGTCGGCGCGGCAGAAAATGGCCGAGCGGCTAAGCCTCACCGAAAAGGTGCTTGAAGAGCAACGCGCCGCAGCCCGGCGGCTGGCGGTTGCCGGAGCCACCGATGGCCAGCTCGACCGAGTGGAAACCAAGATGCGCTCGGTCGAGGATCGCGCCCGGGGACAGCGCGCCGAACTCGCGGAGCTCGACGAGCAGATCGCTTCAACCGAACGTGCGTTGGCTGAAGCGGTAGCGCAGCGCGACCGCAATAAATTGGCAGATAGCATTTTGGCCGTGGCGGCGGCCATCGAACAGGCTGTCCCGCGATTTGATTCCAGCGCCATCGCACTCGTGGAGGCTGCCACAAAAGGGGTGGCGCTACCACCTGAAGCGACGAGGTTTTCAGCCAGCGTGGATGAAATGCGCCGCGAGGTTCTCTCCACCGCTGATCTCATTTGCTGGGAGCTACGATCCGTAGCTGTACGCACACGGGCTGGCAACGCAAACGTCGCCCTCGGCGCGCCGGGCGAACCGGATCAAGGCCCTTCACCGGTGATAGAGAAAAAATTGATCTACACGCTCAGCTCGCTGCTTTGGCGCGAGGGCGACGAGGTGCGTACGGTTCCGGCGTTCACGTTGGTCGGACTCCCAACATTGCTGCTGCCGGTCGCGTTGCGCCATCAGCATGTCGATTATCTGAGTGCCCGGCGTGTACAGACGCTGATACAGGTCCATGGCAGCGGAAGCTTCAATGAGGAGCCGCGTCAGGACGATCCAGAGATCGTCGATCTCGATGCGCTGGCCGAGACCGCGGAGGAAGCGGCCGGCGCGGCAAATGTTGCCTAAGCGGAGCTTTTTCAGCGATTGCGGATTGTCCCGACGATGAAATAGCAGCCATGCTGGGACGCCCTACTTCACTCGTCTGCCCCCGCGCATCGTCGCCAGCACGATGTCCGCCGCCAGCACGCTTGGTGGCTTGTTGCCGGTCGACATGATCGTGTCAAGCTGGGCGAAGGCCTCGACCTGCTGACGGCGCAACGGAGAGTCAGTCAAGACCTCGGTCAGCGCCTCTGTAAGGTTCTCCGGCGTGCAGTCCTCCTGCAAGAACTCGGGGATCACCTCCCTGCCGATCACGAGATTGGCGAGGATCACCGAGGGGACGCGGATGGCGCGGCGCAGGATGAAGGCCTCGATCGCGCCGACGCGATAGGCCGTCACCATGGGTATGCCGGACAGCGCAAGCTCCAGCGTCACCGTGCCAGATTTCGCCAGTGCGGCGCGCGCGCCCCGGAACGCGGCACGCCGCTCGGCTTCGCCGACCACGATCTGCGGCTTGACCTGCCAGCTCGCGATGCCCTCGCGCACCGTTGGTTCGAGATGCGACATGGTCGGTAGCACCAATTCGAAACACTGGCCTGTAGCCTGCAACCCGCCGAGCGCCGCGCCGAACACGTCGAGGTGATGCCTGATCTCGCTGCGGCGGCTGCCGGGCAAGACCAGCAGCACCGGCGGCTCGCCGTCGCGGCGCTGCTGCTCCTCCGCATTCGGCCGCAGCGAGGACAATTGCTCGATCAGGGGATGGCCGACATAGCTGCAGGGCGGGCCGCGGAGCTTGCGATATTCCTCGGGTTCGAACGGCATCAGGCCAAGCACGTGATCGACATAGGACAGCATGGCCCGCGCCCTGCCCGGCCGCCAGGCCCAGACCGAGGGCGAGACGTAGTCGACGATCGGTACGTGCGGATTGCGCGCGCGGACGCGGCGGGCGACGCGATGGGTGAAATCGGGACTGTCGATGATGACGAGCACGTCGGGCGCAGCTTCCGTCACGGCATCCGCGGTATTACGGATCAACCGCAACATCTTCGGCAATTGCAATAGCGGCGCAACCAGACCGACGATCGACATCTCCTCGATCGGAAACAGCGAGTTGAGGCCCTCGCGCACCATGGTGCGGCCGCCGACCCCTTCGAATTGCACGCCATCGCCAAGCCGCTGGCGCAGCACCTTCATCAGCGCAGACCCGAGCCGGTCGCCGGATTCCTCCGTGGCGATCAGAAAAATCTTCCGCTTTGGATCGCGCCCCGGCATCACGCTTGCAAACCCATGACGAAGAGATAGTTGGCGTCCGCCAGCTCGATCATCGCCTGCGGCTCGGCGGCGATGGTGTTGCCCGCGATCACGGCGATGCCCGAAAGGCCAGCGCTGGCGACACCTTCAATGGTGCGCGGGCCGATCGTCGGCAGATCGAAGCGCAAATCCTGTCCGCTCTTCGGTGCCTTCACCAGCACGCCGCGCCCGCTCGCCGCGCGGATGCGGCCCTCGCTGCGCAGCCGCGCCACGCGCTGCAGCAACCCGTCGGTGCCCTCGATGTCCTCGACCGCGACCACATGGCCGTCGATCACGACCACGGCCTGGCCGATGTCGAACGGGCTGAGCGCCGCCAGCACCGCGCGGCCGCGCTCGATGTCGCTCCTGGCGTTGTCTGCCGGCCAGGCGCGGGTAATGCAGCCCTCGGGCATCAGGAGATCGGGCGCGACGTCCTTGATTCCGACCATGCGAAAACCGTCCTGCTCGAGCATGCGGCCGACGCCGGAGAGCAGATGATCGTCGCCGCCGCGAAACGCGCGGGCGACATGCCCGAGAAGCCGGAGGGTCTTGAGATCGAAGCGCACTTCCGACAACGACGGCCGCATCAAGGTGCCGATGAAGATCAGGTCGCGGCAGCCCTCTTCGCGAAACAGCCGCATGGCGCGGCCGAGCTGCCCGACCGAGATCCAGCGATGTCGGAATTTTTCCACCTGGACCGGATCGCAGGCGCCGCGCAGCGGAAACAGCACCGGCGCGATGCCACGCGCGGCGAGCGACTCCGCAACCGCAAAAGGCATGGCGCCGCCGCCGGCGATGACGCCGACCGGTGACGAAATCTCTGGAGCCGCCGATGTCATGCTTGCGGCCATCTTGTGATTACTGCCCGATCGCGGGAAGACAGAGCGGGCGATGCTTGCCCTTGCCGATGAAGTCGAGGATTTCGGCGATCGCGGGATCCTCCGCCGCAAGCGGCTGTACCGAAGCGAGCCGCTCGGCAAAAATGCCGGGGCCGTGGAACAGCTTTTGATAGAACGCGCGCACCGTCGCGAGCCGCTGCTTGGTGAACTTGCGCCGCTTCATGCCGATGAGGTTGAGACCTTCGAGCACCGCATACTGGCCGTTGACGAGCCCGAACGGGATGATGTCGTCGCGCACGCCACAAACGCCGCCGACCATCACCTGCGGGCCGATGCGCGTGAGCTGATGCACCGCGGAGAGGCCGCCGATATAAACGAAGTCGCCAATCTCGCAGTGGCCGCCGAGCGTCGCCGACGTTGCGAAGATGACATTGTTGCCGACCATGCAGTCGTGGCCGACGTGGCTGTTGTTCATGAAATATCCGCCGTTGCCGACGCGCGTCAGGCCACCACCCTTGATGGTGCCGACGTTCATCGTCGCGCCTTCGCGAATGATGCAGCCGGAGCCGACCTCGAGTTTGGTGGCCTCGCCCTTGTAGCTGAGATCCTGAGGCGCGCCACCGAGCACGACGAACGGCGAAATCACGCAGTCGTCGCCGATCGAGGTGTGGCCGATAATCGTGACCTGCCCGATCAGCTTGCAATTCTTGCCGATCACAACGTTCGGGCCGATGATGCAGTAGGGTCCGATCTCCGTGCCCTCGCCGATCATTGCACCGTCTTCCACGCGCGCGGTGGGATCAATCTTGCTCATTAAGAAGGTCTGGCTATCCGTTGAAGTCGCTCGGTTTTCCGGTGGTTAGCGCGACTTTGCGTGATCTGTCCAGTGACGTATCATCTCGGCTTGTTTCGGCCGGGTCCGCTGTCATTTCGGGATGCGTGCGAAGCGCGCAAGTCTGGAATCCATTTTCCCACTTGTACTGTGGCCCGATGGATTCCGGGCTCGCGACTTCGTCGCGCCCCGGAATGACGGAGAAAACAGTAAGCCGAATACAATCGGTCGGGACTTTGCGCGCCTCAGTCCGTCAGCATCGCGCCGACGTCGGCTTCGGCGACGACCTGGCCGTTGACCTTGGCGTCGCCGTGAAACCACCACATCGCCTTGCGGCGGCCGATTGAGCGCATGTGGTATTCGATGGTGTCGCCGGGCAGCACCGGCTTGCGGAATTTGCACTTGTCGATGGTGAGGAAATACACGGCCCGCGGCTTCTCGGTGCCTTCGACCGACTTGATGCCGATCACGCCCGCTGTCTGCGCCATCGCCTCGATCATCATCACGCCGGGATAGACCGGCCGCTCGGGGAAATGCCCCTGGAAAGCCGGCTCGTTGAAGGTGACGTTCTTGATGCCGATGCCGCTGTAGTCAGTACGGATGTTGATCACCCGATCGATCAACAGCATTGGAAAGCGATGTGGGAGCGTCCGGAGGATCTCATTGATATCCACGAGCTCGAACCTGACCGGTGCCTCGTCCATCACTCCTGTCCCTCGTCCTTCGGATCGGCCTTGCTGTCGCGCACCAGGCGCTCCACCGCGATGATCTCCTTGAACCACTGCTTGGTCGGCTTGGCGAAATGACCACCCCAGCGTCCGCCTGCCGGGATGTCGTCCTTGACGGCGCTCATGGCAGTTACCTGAGCTCCGTCGCCGATCTTGAGGTGGTTGTTGATGCCAACCTTTGCTCCCAGCGCCACGTTGTCGCCGATCGTCAGACTGCCGGCGAGTCCGATCTGAGCCGCCAGCAGGCAGTGCCGGCCGATCGTCACATTGTGGCCGATCTGGACCTGGTTGTCGATTTTGGTGCCCTCCCCGATCACGGTGTCGCGCAAGCTGCCGCGATCGATGGTGGTGCCGGCGCCAATCTCGACGTCGTTCTGGATCAGCACGCGTCCGGTCTGCGGGACCTTGAGGTGGCCTTCGGGGCCGAAGAAGACGAAGCCATAGCCGTCCTGGCCGATCGAACAGCCGGGGTGGATCAACACATTGTTGCCGATCAGGGCGCACTGGATCGCCGTACGGGCGCCAACGTCGCAGTCCCGACCGATCTTGACGCCGGGGCCGATCACCGCGCCCACGCCGATCACGGTGCCGCTGCCGATCTCGACCTCGGGGCCGATGACGGCCAGCGGATCGACCACGACGCCATCCTCCAGACGCGCCGTCGGATCGATGATCGCCGACGGCGCAATGCCGTCATTGCCGACCGAGGATTGCGGCCTCAGCGCGTCGCCATGCCATTCCCGAGCGATCTTGACGAAGGCGCGGAACGGCTGCGCCACGCGTAGCGCTGCGACATGTGCCGGCACCTGCGTCTCGAAGCGCGGGCTGACGAGGCACGCGCCGGCCTTGGTCGCCTTGAGCTGGTCGACATATTTGAGGTTGTCGAAGAACGTCAGATGCATCGGGCCGGCTTCGTCGAGCGAAGCCAGGCCCGTGATGATGTGGCCGGCCCGGGTCGGGTCGACCAGCTGCGCCTTCGTCAGCGTGGCAACATCAGCCAGCGCCGACGCAGGCGGCTTCTTGAAGAAGGACGGCTGCGCCATTCCACCCCGTCGAGGTCCGGCCGGAGATCCGCTTAGAACGACGTACCGCCGCCGAACCGGAACTGCTGCACGTGGTCAAACTGGCCCTTGGTGAGCGGCACTGCGTAGTCGAAGCGCAGCGGTCCGAACGGAGACTGCCAGATCAGACCGACACCCACCGAAGAACGGATGACCTTGCTATCGTCATACACCAATCCGGTGCAAGTTCCAGGCGTGGCCGGATTGATGGTCGACGGCGTGCAGGACGAGTTCTTCGTCGTCGTCGTTTCGCCGGTGAACGCCCAGGTCGTCGGGCCCTGGTAGTCGTAGAGACCGCCGGCGTCGGCATAGACCGCACCCTTCAGACCCACTTCCTTGGGCAGGAACCAGAACGGCATCTGCAATTCGAGCGAAGCGCCCCAGTACTTCGTGCCGCCGATCGCGTCCTGCGTGCCGTAGGGATTGAGGTCGCGCGGACCGATGCCGTTCGGCGCAAAGCCGCGTACGAGGTTCGGGCCCATCTGGAAGTGATCGAGCATGCGCAGCTCGGTATTACCCCACTTGTTGAGGATACCGCCCTGCACGTGGACGAGGCCGACGAGATCGGACACCAGCGACTGGTAGTACTTCGCATCGACCGCGGTCTTCAGGTAGGAGACGTCGCCGCCGACGCCGGCGAAGTCCTGCCGGAAGTCGACCAGGAGACCGTCGGTCGGGTTCTTGTTGTTGTCCAGCGTGTTGTAGGTCAGCGTGTAGCCCAGCGCCGAGGTCAGCGTCGCGCCGTTCGCCAGCTCCTTGCGCACCGGCAGCGAGGCTTCGCCGTTGGCGTAACAGCCGAGGCTGTTGGTGGTGTCGGAGATGTTGATACCGTTCGCATTCGCGAAGGCCGGGCTCATGTTGGCGTGAGTGCCCAGCGTGTTGTTACAGTCCGTCAGGAAGGACGGTAGCGTGATCTCCTGCCGGTAGATCGAGTAGCGCAGCTGCAACGCCAGGTCTTCGCGCAGGCTGAAGCCGAGTCGCGGGCTGAAGCCCAGCGTCTTGGTGCCGTACGAGATGAAGCGGTTGGACAGCTGCGTGCGCTGATAGAGGTCGAGGCCGAGCGCGACGCGGTAGTCGAGCAGGTACGGTTCGACGAACGACAGCGAGTACCCGCGCGCATACTGGCCGTAGGTGACGGCGGCCTTGGCGAACAGACCGCGGCCGAGAAGGTTGCGCTCGGAGATCGAGACTTCGGCCAGCGCGCCGTCGGTCGTGGAGTAGCCGCCCGACACCGAGAAGTCGCCGGTGGACTTTTCCTCGAGATCGACGATCAGGACGACGCGGTCGCTGGACGAGCCGGGCTCTGTGGTGATCTTGACGGTCTTGAAGAAGTCGAGGTTCTTCAGCCGGCGCTCGGCACGATCGACGAGCGCGCGGTTGTAGGCGTCGCCCTCGGAGAGGTCGAACTCGCGCCGGATCACGTAGTCGCGGGTGCGGGTGTTGCCGCGAATGTTGATGCGCTCGATATAGGTGCGCGGGCCTTCGTCGATGTTGAACACGACCGACACGGTATGCGCATCGAAATTGCGGTCGCCGCCGGGCCGAACCACGGCGAAGGCGAAGCCGCGGCGCGAGGCCTCGATCTGCATTTCCTCGACCGATTTCTCGACCGATTCGACATTGTAGAGCGAGCCGACGCTGACGCGCGAATAGGTGCGCAGCACGTTGGGATCGAAGTTCGGGATGCTCGTGCGGAAGTCGACCGAGCCGACGCGGTACTGCTGGCCTTCTTCGATCTTGAAGGTGACAAGGAACCCCTTCTTCTCCGGATCGTATTCGGTGATCGCGGCGACGACCTGCACGTCGGCAAAGCCGTGCTTGAGGTAGAAGCGTCGAATCAGGTCGCGGTCGGCCTCGACCCGATCCGGATCATAGACGTCGGCATTGCCGAGGAAGCTCAGGAGATTGCTCTCACGGGTCTTGATGACATCCCTGAGGCGATAGCTGGAATAGGCAACGTTACCGACGAACTCGATCGACTTGACGCCAGTCTTGGCGCCCTCCTCGATCGTGAAGATCAGATCGACGCGGTTGTTCGGTTGCTCGATGATCTCGGGCGTGACGTGCACGTCGTAGCGGCCGGAGCGGCGATAGATTTCGGCGATCCGCAGCGTGTCCGACTGCACCACGGCGCGAGAGAACGTGCCGCGCGGCTTGGACTGGACTTCGGCGGCGAGCTGCTCGTCCTTGATCTTCTTGTTGCCCTCGAAGGCGACGCGGCCGATGACTGCGTTTTCGACCACCGAAACCACGATCCGGCCGCCGACGCGGTTGATCTTCACGTCCTGGAACAGGCCGGTCTCGATCAGCGCCTTGAGGCCGTCGTCGATGGCCGCCTGGTCAAGCCGCCCGCCAGGACCGGGCTTGAAATAGGAACGGATGGTCTCGACCTCGACACGGCGGTTCCCCTCCACCGAGATCGAATCCACGGTCTGGGCCGCCGCGGACGAAGGCACGAAAACAGCCCCGACCGGGGCAAGCACCGGCACGCCGAACATGATCAGGGTGGCAAGCAGACCCCCCCGGACTCGCATTCCAAACATCATGCGCAACGCGCCCTCAATCATTCCAACCCAGACCCAACCCCCGGGCCGGGAGATTCCCCAAGTTTCACGCCGCTTGTAGCTAATTTCACCGACGCCGCAAACGGCCGAGCGCGCCGTAATTTCAATTTCAGTCCAAGACGTTGCCTAAGAGCAACGTCACAAAAAAGCCCGCTTCACGATGCCGCCAGATGGAGGATGTCGTTGTACGTCGCGAACACCATCAACATCAGTACAAGCCCGAGCCCGATTCGGAACCCCATTTCCTGCGCGCGCTCCGACAAAGGCCGGCCCCGCACCGCCTCCACCGCATAGAACAGAAGGTGCCCGCCATCGAGCAGCGGAACCGGGAACAGGTTCAGCAACCCGATCGAGATCGACAGCACCGCGGCCAAATGTATCAGCGCCGCAAGCCCGATGGTCGCGACCTGCCCCGAGATCTGGGCGATTCGGAGCGGACCACCGACCTGGTCGGCCGCCTCGCGGCCAGCAAACACCCCGCCGATATAGGCCAGCGTCCGGTCGATCACGAACCAGGTTTCCTTCACGCCCAGCCACAGCGCGGTGGCCGGATCGACCCGCTCGGTGACAGTGTCACCGGCCGCCGTCTGCCGCGTGATTCCCAGCACGCCGAGCCGGTGCACGTTGCCGAACGGATCCTTTACCTCGCGCAACTCCGGGGTTCCGGCCAGATCAACCAGGGAATCGCCCCGCTTCACGGTGAAGGTCAGCTTGTCACCGGCATGCGTGCCGACGATCCGCTGCATGTCGGAGAAGCTTCCGATCTTGGTTCCGTCGATCGCCGTTACGACGTCG
The DNA here is from genome assembly GCF_029714405.1 of Bradyrhizobium sp. CB82. NCBI lineage: Bacteria > Pseudomonadati > Pseudomonadota > Alphaproteobacteria > Hyphomicrobiales > Nitrobacteraceae > Bradyrhizobium > Bradyrhizobium sp. CB82. The sequence goes on from NZ_CP121650.1 coordinate 5,187,073, forward strand.
CCGACCTGGAAGCCGGCGGTCGCTGCGGCGCTGCCAGCCTCGACCTTGTCGACTCGCGCCGTCGTCGATGGCTTGCCGAAAAAGGTGAAAAGACAGGTGAAGATCACGATCGCGAGCAGGAAATTCGCGATTGGTCCGGCCGCGACGATCGCCGCCCTCGGGCCGACCTTCTTGTGGTGGAAGCTGCCGGCGCGTTCCTCGGCCGACATCGCAGCCAGTGTCTCGGCCGACGGCGTTGAGGCCTCGGTGTCGTCGCCGAAGAATTTGACATAGCCGCCGAGCGGGATCGCCGAGATCTTCCAGCGCGTCCCATGGCGGTCGTTGAAGCCGACGAGCTCGGGGCCGAAGCCGAGCGAAAAGGTCAACACCTTCACGCCGGCCCAGCGCGCGACCAGGAAATGGCCGAGCTCATGGAAGAACACGACGATGGTCAGGACGAACAAAAAGGGGATCGCGTAGCCGATGAGCCCATGGCTCAACGTGCTGAAACTATGGACAAAAAACTCAGTCATCGATTTCCCTCACCCGCGGCCGCGGCCCCGGTCCCGAACCCTCTAGGTTGCCTTTCAGGCAATTTGAGGCAATAGGGTGGCCGCTCTATTTCGCGCAACATGGTCAACGGTGATCGCATCATCCGCCGAGGACAAGGGCGCCAGATTGCCGCCCTTGATCCAGTCTTCGAGCGTTGCTTCGACCAGTCGCGCAATGGCGCCGAATCTGATCTTGCCGGCGATGAAGGCCGCCACCGCGACCTCGTTCGCCGCATTATATACTGTAGTTGCGCCGCGTCCCGTCCTTAACGAATCGTAAGCAAGCCGCAATCCCGGGAAGCGTTCGAAATCCGGCGCCTCGAAGGTCAATTGCCCGATCCGGGCGAGGTCGAGCTTGGCGGCCGGTCCCTTGATGCGGTCGGGCCAGCCGAGGCAGTGCGCGATCGGCGTACGCATGTCGGGCGCGCCGAGCTGGGCAACGACCGAGCAGTCGGAGAATTCGACCATGCCGTGGATGATCGACTGCGGATGGACCAGCACGTCGATCTCGTCCGGCTTCAAGGCGAACAGATAGGACGCCTCGATCACCTCGAGACCCTTGTTCATCATCGAGGCGGAATCGATCGTGATCTTCTGGCCCATGCTCCAGTTCGGATGCTTGAGCGCCTCGGCCAGCGTCGCCTGCTCGATGTCTGTGCTCTTCCAAGTGCGGAACGGACCGCCCGAGGCGGTGATGATGACGCGCACGAGCTCGTCACGATTGCCCGAGCTCAATGCCTGGAACAGCGCGTTGTGCTCGGAATCGGCGGGCAGAATGCACGCCCCCGCCTTGGTGGCGCGCTGCATGAAGAAATCACCGGCGCAGACCAGGCATTCCTTGTTGGCGAGCGCGACATGGGCACCGCGATCCACTGCGGCGAGCGCGGGCTTCAATCCGGCCGCACCACTCACTGCCGCCATCACCCAATCGGCCGGCCGTGCGCCGGCCTCGATGACAGCGCTTTCGCCGGCGCCGCATTCGGTCTTGGTGCCGGCGAGCGCGTCCTTGAGCTCGGGAAGTTTCGAGGCGTCGGCGATGGCGACAAAGCGCGCGGAAAACTCTCTAGCAAGCTTTGCAAGCGCCCCGACGTTGCCGTTGGCGGTCAGCGCCTCGACGCGATAGCGCTCGGGCGAGGCACGCAACAGATCCATGGTGCTGTCGCCGATCGAGCCGGTGGCACCGAGGACGGTGACGCTGCGCACCGCGGACGCCGCGGGCTTGTTGTTACGCAAAGGGACTGGGCTCATTGTTTCACCAAACCATAAGACCGCTTCCCGCGCTATGCACACCATGGCGCAGGATGCCAAAAATCGAGGCCACCAGGACGGCGGCGACAAAGCCGTCCAGGCGGTCCATCAAGCCGCCGTGGCCGGGAATTAAGTGACTGGAATCCTTGACCCCGAACCGCCGCTTGACCGCGGACTCGAAGAGGTCGCCGAGCTGCGAGACCACCGACAGGACAGCGCTCAGGACCAATAGCGGAACCGCCTTCCCGAGGCCGAAGGCGGCAAACCCGCCAGCCACCGTGAGGCTAGCAGCGAAACCGCCGAGCGCGCCGGCCCAGGTCTTTTTCGGGCTCACGCGCGGCCACAATTTCGGACCGCCGATGGCCCGGCCGGCAAAATAGCCGCCGATGTCGGTCGCCCAGACCACCAGCAGCACGAACATCAGCGCGACAAAGCCGTTCACGGGATCCTGGCGCACGAGCACCGAGGCGACGAGGGCCGCAACCGCATAGAGGAAACCTGCCGCCGTCCAGCCGCGCTGTTCTTTTGCAAGAAGAGCAATGCAGACGAAGCCGAGGACGGCGATCAGGACAACGGGGGTCAGCCAGCCCAGGGCGGCGCAGAAGCCTATGACGGCAAGAGCGATCGTGCCGGCCCCGGTCGGCCCCGCCTTCCCTGCCCCGACCACCGTCAGCCATTCCACGAACAGCCCGATCGAGACGAGCGTCACCAGGAACGCCCAGATCCAGCCTCCGGCATAGGCGAGCGCGATCGCAAGCGGCGCCAGCACGAGGGCCGCGAGGACACGCATCATCAGGTTGCTTGAAGCCGGCGTTGAGCCCGCCGGCGCGGCACCGTTTTCGGTCACGAGGCGGTTTTCGCGACCAGGCCACCGAAGCGGCGCTCGCGTCTGGCAAATTCGGCGATCGCGCCTTCGAGCGCGGCCTTGTCGAAATCCGGCCAATGGATCGGCACGAACACCAGCTCGCTATAGGCCGCCTGCCACATCAGAAAATTGGACAGGCGCTGCTCGCCGGAGGTGCGGATAATGAGATCAGGATCGGGAATCTCGGGTGCGTCGAGATAGTGCCCGAGCGTCTCGGCATTGATCGAGGCCGGATCGCGCTTGCCCTCGGCGACTTCGCGCGCGAGCTTTTGCGCCGCCTTCGCGATCTCGTGCCGCGAGCCGTAGTTGAACGCGACGATCAGGGTAAGACGCGTGTTGTTGCGCGTCAGCTCCTCCGCCTCGTTCAGAAGGGCACAGATGTCGCCTTCGAGACCCTCGCGCTCGCCGATGATGCGCACCTTGACGCCATCGCGGTGCAGGCGCGCGAGATCGTTGCGGATGAAGCGGCGCAATAGGCCGAAGAGATCGCCGATCTCGCTCGCCGGCCGCGACCAGTTCTCGGAGCTGAAGGAGAAGATGGTGAGATAGCGGATGCCGAGCTCATGCGAGGCACGGACGACGCGGCGCAACGCTTCCACGCCGCGGCGGTGGCCCTCGGCGCGCGGCAGGCCACGTGCAGCCGCCCAGCGCCCGTTGCCATCCATGATGATGGCGACATGCGCGGGCGCCTCGGATCTTTCCGGTCCTTCCGTGACGGGCGCGGCGGCGTTGGACATGAACGCGATGCCTTAGACGGTGAGAATTTCTTTTTCCTTGGCCGCCAGCAGCTGGTCGATCTCGGTGATCGCGCCGTCGGTAGCCTTCTGCACCTCGTCGGCGTGACGCTTCTGGTCGTCTTCCGACATCTCGTGATTCTTCTCGAGCTTCTTGAGAACGTCGAGACCGTCGCGGCGGACGTGGCGCACCGCGACCTTCGCCGCTTCGGCATATTTGTGCGCGACCTTGACCAGTTCCTTGCGACGCTCCTGGTTCAGCTCGGGGATGCGCAGGCGCAGCACCTGCCCTTCGGTGGCGGGCGACAGGCCGAGGTTGGAATCGACGATCGCCTTCTCCACCGGCTTGACCATCGACTTGTCCCAGACCTGGACCGAGATCATGCGCGGCTCCGGCACACTGACGGTGGCGAGCTGGTTGAGTGGCATGTGGGTGCCATAGGCCTCGACCTGGACCGGATCGAGCATCGAGGCTGAGGCGCGCCCGGTGCGCAGGCCTCCAAGTTCGTGCTTGAGAGACTGGGTGGCGCCCTGCATCCGGCGCTTCAATTCGTTGAGGTCGAAATTACCCGTGGCCATCACGCTCTCCCTTCAGATACTTGAGGCCGAGCGCAGGAGCTGCGCCCGGCGGGCCGTCAGCCGGCGACGATCGTCCCGCGGCCGGTGCCGCGCAGAATCGCGCCGATCGAGCCCGGCTCGGCGATCGAGAATACGATGATAGGCAGCGACGTCTCGCGGGCAAGCGCGAAGGCGGTCGCATCCATCACCTTGTAGCCGCCCTCGATCGCCTGCGAATGCGTCAGCCGGTCGAAACGCTTGGCGGCCGGATCCTGCTTGGGATCGGCCGAGTAGACGCCGTCGACATTGGTCGCCTTGAGGACGGCCTCGGCGCCGATCTCGGCGGCGCGCAGCACCGCCGTCGTGTCGGTCGTGAAGAACGGATTGCCGGTTCCGCCGCCGAGCAGCACGATTCGGCCCTCGGCGAGGTATTTGTGCGCCGCGGCGCGGGTGAACAGCTCGGAAATCTCGGGCATGACGAAGGCCGAGAGGGTGCGCGCCGGCGTGCCCTTGCGCTCGATCGCCGCTTCCACCGCAAGGCAGTTCATCACGGTGGCGAGCATGCCCATGGTGTCGCCGGTGGGACGCGAAACGCCGCGGGAGGACACCTCCACGCCGCGAACGATATTGCCGCCGCCGATCACCACCGCGACCTCGGCGCCGAGATGGCGGGCGCCGATCAGATCGTCGGCAACCCGGTCAACCGTGGGCTGGTCGATCCCAAAACCCTGCGGTCCCGCGAGATATTCGCCGGACAGCTTGATCACCACGCGACGGTAGACCGGATCAGTCATGAGCACTTTCCTTCTCCGGGCGCCGCTTCCGGCGGCACGCCGGAAGGAAACGTCCCGGCGCTTACTTCTTGCCGCTGGCGGCCGCGACTTCCGCCGCGAAGTCGCTTTCCTGCTTCTCGATTCCCTCACCGAGAGCATAGCGCACAAAGCCGGCGATCTTCACCGCCCCCCCGACCTTGCCCTCAGCTTCCTTCACCGCCTGCGCCACCGACTTGCCGGTGTCGTGGATGAACGCCTGCTCCAGCAGGCAGACTTCCTTGTAGTAGGTCTTCAGGCCGGACTCGACGATCTTCTCGATCACGTTCTCCGGCTTGCCCTGCTGGCGATACTTGTCGGCGAGCACGTCCTTCTCGCGCTTCACGACCGCCGGATCGAGGCCGGCCGGGTCGAGCGCGAGCGGATTGGCGGCCGCGACATGCATGGCGAGCTGGCGGCCGAGCGCTGCGAGCTCATCGGCCTTACCCGACGATTCGAGGGCGACGAGGACGCCCATCTTGCCGGCGCCATCGATGACAGCGCCGTGGACGTAGCTCGACACCACGCCCTGCTTCACTTCGAGCGAAGCGGCGCGGCGCAACGTCATGTTCTCGCCGATGGTCGCGATCGCGTCGTTGATCGCAGTTTCGACCGTGACGTCGCCGACCTTGGCGGCCTTGATCTTCTCGACATCGGCGCCGGCGTCGAATGCGACCTGGGCGATCATCTTGACGAGGCCCTGGAACTGGCCGTTGCGCGCGACGAAGTCGGTTTCGGAGTTGACCTCGACCACGACGCCCTTGGTGCCCTTGGTGAGCGCGCCGATCAGGCCCTCGGCCGCAACGCGGCCGGACTTCTTGGCGGCCTTGGACAGGCCCTTCTTGCGCAGCCAGTCCTGCGCCGCTTCCATGTCGCCATTGGTTTCGGTGAGCGCGGCCTTGCAGTCCATCATGCCCGCGCCGGTCGACTCGCGCAGGTCCTTGACCATCGCAGCTGTGATCGTAGCCATCGTTGAAAATCCTTCTTGCCTGCCGGTTGACCCGCGGCGCGGCGCTGTCTCGCCCCACCGCGGTCCATCACAGGACATCGCGTCAACTGAAATGGCAGCCGGAACGATCCGGCCACCCCTCGACTGTCATTCCGCTTCCGCAGTGAGCGCCTTGGCCTTGGCCACCCAGGCATCCGCACGGCTGGGCAGACCGACCTCTTCGCCGATCTTGTGCGCGGTGGCGTGATCGAGCTCGGCGAGCTGCCAGTAGTGGAAGATCCCGAGGTCGTTGAACTTCTTCTCGATTGCACCCGACACGCCCGGGAGCTTCTTGAGGTCGTCGGCGGTACCGCGCGGACCTGCAAGGCCCTGGAAACCGCTGGCGGACGGAAGCTCTTCAGCAGCTGGCTGGACCGAAGCGCCGATATCGATGCCGGCGTCACCCTGGGCGCGCGAGATGCCGTCGATCGCCGCACGCGCGACGAGATCGCAATAGAGCGAGATCGCACGGCCCGCGTCGTCGTTGCCCGGCACCACATAGGTGATGCCCTTGGGGTCGGAATTGGTATCGACGATCGCCGCGACCGGGATGTTGAGCCGCTGGGCTTCCTGGATCGCGATGTCTTCCTTGTTGGTGTCGATCACGAAGATCATGTCGGGCAGGCCGCCCATGTCCTTGATGCCACCGAGCGAGCGGTCGAGCTTGTCGCGCTCACGCTGGAGCGTGAGGCGCTCCTTCTTGGTGTAGGAGTTGGCTTCGCCACCGGACAACACCTCGTCGAGATGACGCAGGCGCTTGATCGACGCCGAGATCGTCTTCCAATTGGTCAGCGTGCCGCCGAGCCAGCGCGAATTGACGAAGTACTGCGCGCAGCGCTTGGCAGCATCGGCAACGCCGTCCTGCGCCTGGCGCTTGGTGCCGACGAACAGGATGCGGCCGCCCTTCGCAACGGTGTCGCTGACGGCCTGGAGGGCCTGATGCAGCATCGGCACGGTCTGCGCGAGGTCGACGATGTGGATGTTGTTGCGGGTCCCGAAAATGAACGGCGCCATTTTCGGATTCCAGCGGTGGGATTGGTGACCAAAATGCACGCCAGCTTCGAGCAGCTGACGCATGGTGAAGTCGGGTAGTGCCATAGTGATAATTCTCCGGTTGGTTCCTCCGGAAACGTGTGAGCAAAACGGGGCGTTCTCGCCCCGGTTGCCACCGGACGGCCTTTTGAGCCATGTTTCCGTGTGAGATGGCGCGCTATATAGCGCGATTTCGGTCAGAAGCAAGGAAATAAGGGTCTTTGGAGGGGCGTTAAGCAGCCCCTCCTTGGGCCCGTCCACGGGGTTTTCACGGAGCTCCCTAGCACTTCGGCTGGTTTGGCGGACATTTCTTCGCAGCCGGAGCCGGCGCCGGGTGCGGGGGTGGCGGCGGGGCCGGACGCGGCGGCGGAGCAACCGCGACTCGCGGTGGCGGGGTGGCGCCGGCCTCGCCGCCGGTGGCGGCGGCGCCGGCCGTGCCGCGGCAACCGGCGGAGGCGCCGGACGCGGCGGCGGGGTGCCGCCACCCGCGGCGGTGGCGGGGGCGGTGGCGCGGGTCTCGCGACGGCCGCCGGCCGGGACGGAGGTGGTGGCGGGGGCGCAGGCCTGGCCACCTGCGGTGGCGGCGCCGCTGCCCGCGGAGGCTCTGGCCTGACCTGCTGCCGAGCGACGGGGGGCGGTGGCGGAGGGGCGGCAGGCTTTACGGAGGTAACCGCAGGCGCCCGGATCGCGGACGGCGGCGGCGGCGAGACGGCCTGGTTTGATCCGGGCCGATTACCGCGATGATCCGGTCCGGTCGTGGGCGGCGTCCGGACCAGCGACGGCTTGCCGCTGGGGGTTGCCGAAATCGCCGGAGGCGTGCCTGGCGGTACCGCGGCCGGCGCGGTCGCGGTCGGTGCGCCTCTGCCACCGGGTGTCTGGGCAGTGGATGGCGCCGGGCCCGTACCGCCGGGTGTCGGCGGCGTCCCATGAGCACCAGGCACCGGCAATGCATGGGCCTCGGGCAGTTTGGGCTGCCCTCGCGCTCCAGCCGCGGGCGCGTTGGCCTGCGCCGGTGCGGTGTTGCCGGTGGGCGCCGTCGCTGTCGGCGCGAGCCTGCCGTTGGGCGCCTGGGCGGCAGGTTGCGTCGGCCCAGCGCCTCCCGGCGCCGCCGGAGTTCCATGAGCACCAGGCACGGGTAGCGTGTTTGCCTGAGGCAGTCTCTGCTGGGCGGGCGGCGTTGCGCTCGGCGCGACATTCGCCGGCGTCGCTCCGGGCGTCCCCGGTCTTGCGGTCGGCGTGATGGTTGCGCTTTGCGGCATCGGCAGCTTGCCCTGCTGGATCAGGGCGGCCCGCTGTGCAACTGCCTGCGGCACAGCCGGACTGGCGGGTGTGGCGCGGCCGGAGACCGCCGGAGCCAGGCTGGTCGGCGCGAGACCCGCGGCCGCCGTGGGCGGCGGCTGGTTGATGACGGTGTTGATGATCGTGGTGTTGTGGATGTTCTGATAGATGATGTTGTTCGGCGGCGGTGCAACGTAAACCGGCGGACTCACGAATGCCGGGATCGGCACGAACACCGGCTGCGGCAGCACGAACAGGCCGACCACGGGGAGCGGCGGCGGCAGTACGACGAAGTCCGGCGGCGGCGGCGGGCAGAAATACACCGGCGGCGGTGGCGGCGGCGCAAAGCCGAAATCGGGATCGCTGAAGTACAGCACCGGCCGATCGACATAGACGACCTCCTCCGGCGGCGGTGGCGGCACGTCGTAGTCGATCATCGCGAAGCTCGGCGGCGGCTCGACCGGCGCCGTCAGGATCGCCAGACGCCGGTGCGCATCACCTGCGTGCGGGCCGCGCGGATAGCGACGCAGATAGGACCAGTAGGCCTCCGGCGTGTCGGTGCGATAGGTCCGCCGCCAGGTGATCGCCTCGCGCCGCGCAGCCACAATCACCATCACCCGTTTCGCCAGGGGATCTCCGGGATAGGCGGCGAGGAATTCTTCGTAGGCCGGCAGCGTGTCGCGCTCGAGCGCGGACGCATAGGCATCCTGCACGCCGAGATCGCGGATCGGTTTGCTGCGGATCGCGGCAACCTGATCCGGCGCCGTCTGCGGCGGCGGCGCGTCGGGCCCGCGCTCGAAGAAGGCGAACCGGGCGCTGATTTTCTGCTCGTTCCAAGGCACCTGCGCGCCCTTGCTGGCCTCATTGACGCGTAGCCTGACGCGGTCGAACACCTCCGGCAGCGACAGGCCGCCGGTGCGGATCATTTCGGCCAGCGATTGCGCGTAGATGCCATACGGTCCAGGCTCCTGCGGCGCGACCGTTCCCGGCGCGGCGTTGAAGGCGATCAGCATGTTCGCCTCGGGCTCGACCAGCGCGAGCCCGCTCGCGATCGGCTGGCCGCCCTCGATGAAGGGCTGCGCCCGCGCCGCGTCGAGCACGACGATGTTCGCCTTCAGCGGCAGCGCGGCGAGCTGGCGGACGTAGTCGCTGACCCGCAGCGCCTCGGTCGGGACGTCGGTATCGCGCGTGATGCTGGAGTCGACCGGGATGAAGTAGTTCTCACCGGCGAGTTGCACGCCATAGCCGGCGAGATAGATCATCGCGACCGTGCCGGGTCCCGATGTCTGAGCCTTCTGGAGAAAATCGCGAAAGCTCTTGCGCAGCGTGTCGCCGTCGAGGTCGCGGGCGCCGACCACGTCGAAGCCGGCGGCCTGGAGCGTCTGTGCGATCAGGCCGGCGTCATTGGCGGTCGTCGCCAGCGGCGACTTCGCATAGGCGCCGTTGCCGACCACCAGCGCGATGCGCTTCTCCTGCTGCTGGGCATAGGCGGGATCGAAGAGCCCGCCTGCCGCAAGCAGCAGGCCCGGAAGAAGCAGACCAAGGAAGGATCCAAGGAAAGATTGTCGTGTCCCACGCATGGCTTTCGCGCCCGCTATTGATGTTGAGCTTGCACCGCACATGATGCGCGCGGCTGGCTGAATGGCGTTTGAACGACAAGCGCTTGGATTGAGGCGACGGCATGGCCGCACCCCGCCGCCCGTCAGCCCCATGTCAGGTTCGCGATTGCGGAACGGCGGGGCCAGATGTTCCCAGCTTCTGCCTACCCCTGGACGATCAGGTCGACGGTGCCCGTGGCCAGGCGGTAGATGCCGCCGGCGACCTTGAGCTTGCCCTGCTCGACCGCGGCATTGAGGATCGGCGCCGCCGACTTCAGCTTGGCGACGTTGTCGATCACGTTTTGCCGGATCGCCACATCGAGTGCGTTCCCGCCCTGTTGCATGGCCGCCTTGGCGGCCGGCGCGATCGCCTCGACCAGCGAGGGAATGTGTCCGGGCGGCGACGTGTTGTCCTTGAGCGCTTTGAGCGTCGCATCGACAGCGCCGCAGGCGTCGTGACCCAGCACCAGGATCAGCGGCGTGTTGAGCACGGCGACCGCATATTCCATGCTGGCGATGGTTTCGGTGCCGGCGAAATTGCCGGCCACGCGACAGACGAAGAGATCGCCGCGGCCGGTGTCGAAGGCGTATTCCGGAGCGATACGCGAGTCGGCGCAGCTCAACACGGCTGCGAACGGATTCTGGCCGCCGACCAGCGCTTCACGCTCATGCTTGAAATCGTGGCGGCGCGTGACGCCGTCGACATATCGGGCATTGCCGTCCATCAACCGCTTCAACGCGGTGTCCGGCGACAGCACGTTCTGCGGCTTGGGTGGCGATTTGGTCTCCTTGGCCAAAGCGGCCCCGCCCACGGCCAGCCCGAGCGCCGAGGCAACAAAGACCATCGCGGACCGCCGCGAGGGCGCGATGTGATTGATCGGATTTTCAGAGCATTTGTCGCACATGGTTCGCTCCCAGCTTCAATGGCCTGACGGCTCGGCGCAGACGAGCAATTTTACATGCCGCCTGCGACGGCGTCACGAAGCCCGATGTCGAGGTGCGCCCCTACTCCGCCAGCCGCAGCTCCGCGATCGTCGTCCGCGCAGCCGTTTCCTCCAGTGGCAGGAAATCCATCGGCCCCTGGTTCTTGTAACCGGAGGTCATCGCCAGCGTGAGGCCATATCCGAGCAATCCCGTACTCGCATTCGCGATCACAGCACTCTTTCGCTCGCTCATGCGCGCCACGAAAAACAGGGTCTGGCCCGATTGCGCGGCGAAATCGACGTGCGTGACGCCGGGGAAGCCCGGCTCTTCCGCCACGAACTGATGCTGGCCGGCCGGGCGATCGGCATAGACGTATGTCCCGGTCTTGAGGCCGGCGAGCGGCTTGCCATCAAGGGTAAATCCCCAGCCCGCATCGGCAAGGCCGCCATAGCCCTTTTCGCGCAGTACAACGATGCGCGCCTGTCCCGCCTTTGGAGGCCCAATTTTTCGCAAGGTCTCCGAATAGTCCAGACCGCTCCTTGCGGTCTCACAGCCACACAGCAACGCCGCTGCCATGAGCAGCACAAACCCACGCAGTAACATTACGTCCCCCAGTATTCCCCAGGCGTATGCTAGCTGGAAACATCGCCTGGTTGCAACAACACCGGCGCAACCACCGGGGGAAACGCACAGGCCGCAACCATGCGGCAGCTAAAGCTGCTGCACGTCGACGACGCCCGCGACGGCCTTGATCGCGCCTGCGATCTGCGGCGAGACCTTGAAGCGGCCGGGCAGCTTCATCTCCACCTCGGTCTCCAGATCGAGCATCATCACCAGCGACACCTCGCCGTCGCCGTTGGAGCGCGGCGCGGTGCCGGGGCTGCCCACCTTTGGCGCGGCGCCGTTCGAGGGCGCGGCGTCGGGACCTGCAAGCCGCCGCGCGATGGATTCCAGCGGCTTGGTGTCGCGCAGGAAGATGCGCAGCCCCTTCTGCGTCTTGGCGGCGGCGTCATCGAGCGGCTCGGCGTGCAGCACGCGCGCGCGAACGTCCTCGCCCTGCAATTCCGCACCGAGTTGTAGCAACACCGCAGCGCCGGGTTCGAGCACGTCGCGATATTGCGCAAGCCCTTCGGAGAACAGCACCGCCTCGAAATGCCCGGTCGGGTCGGACAGGCCCATGATGCCCATCTTGTTGCCGGTCTTGGTGCGCCGCTCCATGCGTGACACCACGGTGGCGGCGACCTTGCCGGCGGTCGCGCCGGTCTTCACCGCGCGAGAAAACTCCGCCCAGCTCTGCACGCGCAGGCGCTTCAGAACGGTCGCGTAGTCGTCGAGCGGATGGCCCGACAGGAAGAACCCGATCGCGTCATATTCGCGCCGCAGCCGCTCCGCCGGCAGCCAGGCCTCGATCTGCGGCAGCATGATGGTGGGTGCATCCGATGCGCCTCCGAACATGTCGTTCTGGCCGATGGTGGCGGCCTCATGCGCGCGCTGGCAGGCGGCGAGGATCGCATCCGCACCGGCAAAGACGCGCGCCCGGTTCGGCTCCAGCGTGTCGAAGGCACCGGCGGCGGCTAAGCTCTCGATGATGCGCTTGTTGATCGCGCGTGGCGACACGCGCGCGGCGAAATCGGCAAGCGAGGTGAACAGCCCGCCTCGGGTGCGCTCCTCGATGATCTGCTCGACGGCCTGAAGGCCGACGCCCTTCAGCGCGGCGAGCGCATAGAAGATTGTCTTCTCGCCGACCTCGAAGGTCGCGCCAGAGCGGTTGACGTTCGGCGGCTCGACCTTGATGCCGAGGCGCTGCGCCTCGGAGCGGAATTCGGAGAGCTTGTCGGTGTTGTTGAGGTCGAGCGTCATCGACGCCGCGATGAACTCCACCGGATAATGCGCCTTCATGTAGGCGGTGTGGTAGGACACCAGCGCGTAGGCTGCCGCGTGGCTCTTGTTGAAGCCGTAGTCGGCGAATTTGGCGAGCAATTCGAAGATCGTCTCGGCCTGCGCCTTCGGCACGCCGTTCTTCACCGCGCCGGCGACGAAGATGTCGCGCTGCTTGTCCATCTCGGCGCGGATCTTCTTGCCCATCGCGCGGCGCAACAGGTCGGCGTCGCCGAGCGAATAGCCCGACATCACCTGCGCGATCTGCATCACCTGTTCCTGGTAGATGATGACGCCGAACGTCTCCTTCAGGATCGGCTCCAGCACGGGGTGCAGATATTCCGGCTCCTCGTCGCCGTGCTTGCGCGCGCAATAGGTCGGGATGTTCGCCATCGGGCCCGGGCGATACAGCGCGACCAGCGCGATGATGTCCTCGAAACGGTCGGGGCGCATGTCGATCAGCGCGCGCCGCATGCCTTGACTTTCAACCTGGAACACGCCGACCACGTCGCCGCGGGCAAGCATCTGGTAGCTCTCGGCATCGTCGATCGGCAGCGTGGCGAGATCGACGTGGATGTCGCGCGGCTTCAAGAGCTTCACTGCGACGTCGAGCACGGTCAGCGTCTTCAGGCCGAGGAAGTCGAACTTCACGAGGCCCGCGGGCTCGACCCATTTCATGTTGAACTGGGTCACCGGCATGTCGGATTTGGGATCGCGGTAGAGCGGCACGAGCTCGCTCAAGGGGCGATCCCCGATCACGATGCCGGCCGCATGCGTCGAGGCGTGGCGCGTCAGGCCTTCGAGGCGCTGGGCGATGTCGAAGGCGCGCGCCACCACCGGGTCTTCATCGCGGAACGCCTGCAGCTTCGGCTCGCTCTCGATCGCGGCCGCGAGTGTGACGGGCGCGGCCGGGTTCTGCGGCACCAGCTTGGTCAGCTTGTCGACCTGCCCATAGGGCATTTGCAGCACGCGCCCGACGTCGCGCAGCACGCCGCGCGCCTGGAGCGTACCGAAGGTGATGATCTGCGCGACCTGGTCGCGGCCGTAGCGCTGCTGCACATACTGGATCACCTCGCCGCGGCGGTCCTGGCAGAAGTCGATGTCGAAGTCCGGCATCGAGACGCGCTCGGGATTGAGGAAGCGCTCGAACAGCAGGCCGAACTTGATCGGATCGAGGTCGGTGATGGTCAGCGCCCACGCAACCAGCGAGCCCGCACCGGAGCCGCGGCCCGGCCCGACCGGAATGCCCTGCGACTTCGCCCATTTGATGAAGTCGGACACGATCAGGAAGTAGCCCGCATATTTCATGCGGGTGATGACGTCGAGCTCGAAGGCGAGCCGCTTGTTGTAGTCCTCCTCGGTCGTGCCCTGCGATAACCCATGCACGCGCAGACGGTTGGCAAGCCCCTCCTCCGCCTGCCGCTTCAGCTCGGCCGCCTCGACCGCGGCCGCATCGGAACTGCCTGCGGCACCGACGGTGAAAAACGGCAGAATCGGCTTGCGCGTCATCGGGCGGAACGAGCAGCGCTCGGCGATCTCGATCGTCGAGGCAAGCGCTTCCGGAATGTCGGCGAACAGCACGGCCATCTCGGCCCGCGTCTTGAAGCGGTGATCGGGCGTGAGCTGCTCGCGATCGCTCTCGGCGATCAGCCGCCCGCCGGCGATGCAGAGCAGCGCATCGTGCGCCTCGTAATCGTCCGTCGAGGCGAAGTACGGCTCGTTGGTCGCAACCAGCGGCAGGCCTTTTGTGTAGGCGATGTCGATCAGCCCGCTCTCGATGCGGCGCTCCTTGTCGATGCCATGGCGCTGCAATTCGATGTAGAGGCGGTCGCCGAACAGACCGGCGAGCCGCTCGCAGCGCTCCGCGGCGAGCTCCGCATGGCCGACCCCGAGCGCAAGCGAGATAGGACCGTCCGGGCCGCCCGTCAGCGCAATCAGGCCGTCGGTCTCGCCATCAAGCCAATCGAACTTGATGAACGGCGCGTGGCTGTCGGGCGTCTCCAGGAACGCGCGCGAGTTCAGCCGCATCAGGCTGCGATAGCCGCGCTCTTGGGCTGCCAGCAGCACGACCCGCGAGGGCGGAATCGCATTACGCGCGTTCGGATCCTGGTCGCCGAAATCGATCGCGAGCTCGCAGCCGACGATCGGCTGGATACCCGAGCCCGCCATCTTGTCGGAGAACTCCAGCGCACCGAACATGTTGTCGGTGTCGGTCAGCGCCAGCGCCGGCTGATGGTCCTTTTTCGCAAGCTCGGCGAGCTTGGCGATCTTGATCGAGCCCTTGAGCAGCGAATAGGCCGAGTGAACGTGAAGATGGACAAATCCGGCGCTCGGCATGGTCGCTTAAGGCCTCCTGGGCATCGTGGGAACGCCAGCCGGACCAGGGCGCAGCATGCGCGCTTCGCGGGCCCGACTCGCCCCACAATGGTGGTGCCTCGGCCCCCCGGAGTCCACGGCGACGGCGCACATTCCTCGTGCCGTCCCGTTTTTCAACAGGGGGGCCGCCGATCGCCGCTCAGAGCTGGGGAATCACCTGCGCCCAGATCGCGATCATCCCGACGAACAGCGTGATCGATGCCAGTGCAGCGGCTTCTTCCACGAAGATCTTCAACATGGCCTTGCTCCCTCGCTAGAACATAGAGAGAACATTGTTCTGTTTTTGTTCCAAGAGTCAAGCAGCGCGACGGCAGCCGCGGCCCCGCTTCGCACCCAATGGTTAACTCGATGAATTCTCGAAAGAAAAAAGCCCCGGCGCAAGGCCGGGGCTTTCGCAAACCGCTCCGGAAGAGCGATCGATATCAGTACACGCCAATCAGTACCTGGGGGCGGTCGGGCCGCCGAACCTGTAGTTCAGGCGGACGAGGCCCATGTCGACGTCCTGACGGATGCGGTCGGTACCCACGAGACCCGTGAAGGTGACGTCCTTGTCGGCCAGGAAGATGTGGTTGTACTCGACGCCAACCGACCAGTTCGGAGCGAAGCCGTATTCGAGGCCGGCACCGACCGTGCCACCCCAACGGGTCTGGCTGGTCGAGCCGAGCAGCGCGCCCGTTGCGGTGCTGAAGACGTCGTACTTGTCGCTGACCACAGCCGCGCCGCCCTTCACATAGAGCAGCACGTTGTTCCAGGCGTAGCCGACCTGACCGGTGATCAGACCGAACGCGTCGATCTTGGTGCGATTGCGGTCACCCGCGAAGATGTTGCTGACGTTGTCGCCGGAGAAGTCGGCCCAGTTGCCCTGGCCTTCAACCCCGAACACCCACTGTCCGGCCTGCCAGCGATAGCCGATCTGACCACCGACGGTGCCGCCGGTCGCGTTGTGCGAACCTTCCGAGCCGACGCCGACGAAATCCCAGGTGGTGTGAGCCGAACCGCCACCGCCGTTGATACCGATGTAGAAGCCGCTCCAGTCGTAGATCGCGGCGATCATCGGAGGCGGAGCCTTCGTGTAAGGCCGTGCTGCGAGGTCAGCAGCCACCGCCGGCGCAGCCGCGCTGAGCGCGACGAGGCTCGCAGTGACAAGCAACAAACTCTTCTTCATTTGATTCCCGTTCCAGTTTCTTCGTAAAGGCCCCCGGGCCGTGCGCACCTCTTAACAGCGATCGACGGAATTGCTGTAACCGCAACGCAACAGTTCAGTCCAAAGGACCCGCTGTATTAATGAATGTTTAGTTGCATTCATGGACCCCTTAATAATCCAGTATTTGCAGCGACTCCGGCATCGATCGTACGACGCTTTGACGCACGCGCCCGCGCATCGGGAACGAGTCACATCTTGGTGTAAAGGAATAGTGTGGCGCGCCGACTTCTTTTTTCCGCATTGCCGCCGCAATTGCGCACGCGCGCGCTGCAACTTGCGTGAAAGACATTCATGGAACCGGGATCACCTCACGGTCGAGAAGCCCGCTATACACAAGTATAGTCGTCACGAGCCATATTCCTGATCGATCATTGGCCGCCTCAGGCCAGGTTCGACCCGCTGTTCACCGACCGCCGGGGCTATATTGCCGCTCCGGGCCAGGGACAGCTCCGCTACCCGTCGTAAGAAACGAGCTGGTTTGATCCATCGCTCTTTCGCAAGGTCGACCATGCGAGATACCGTTCAAGCGCCATCGGCCGGGTTCGATTTGGACCAGCGCAAGCGCCCCGAGGAGGCGTTGCGCGAGAGCGAGGAGCGCTTTCGCACCTTGGTGCAATTCTCCTTCGACGTGTACTGGGAAACCGACGCGCAACATCGCTTCATCCGCCAGGAGTTCGCTGAGACGCTTTCCGAGCCGCCGGTCGCCGAAATTGGCAGGACGCGGTGGGAAGTGCCTTACCTGGAGCCGGATGCAGAGGGCTGGCGCAAGCACCGCGAGATGCTCGATGCCCACCTCCCGTTCCGCGATTTCGAGCACGCGCGACCAACGCCCGATGGCGGCAAGCGCTACACGTCGGTCTCCGGGCTGCCAGTCTTTGACGAAACCGGGCGCTTCCTGGGCTACCGCGGTGTCGGGCGCTACATCACCGAGCGCAAGCGCGCCGAATTGGCCCTGCGCGAGAGCGAGGCCCGTTTCCGCACCTTCGTGGACCACGCGACGGACATGTTCATGCTCCACGATGATGACGGTCGCGTTCTCGACGTGAACCGAAATGCTTGCGAGAGCCTGGGCTATCGCCGGGACGAACTGATCGGGGTCACTGCGCTTTTCTTCGATCTGGAGATGGATGAAGCGAGCTGGCGGATCAACCGCGAGCGCCTCAAGGCAGGCGACATCGCAACACTGGAGAGTCACTATCGCCGGAAAGACGGCTCCGTGTTTCCTGTCGAAGTCCGCATGCGGGAGTTCTGCGAAGGCGGCCAGCGACAGATCATCTCCCTGAGCCGCGACATCACCGAACGTAAGCGGACCGCCGAGATCTTCCGCGAAATGCAGGCGGAACTGACACGCGCCAATCGCGCGGCAGCCATGGGACAAGTCACGGCTTCGGTCACACACGAATTGAGTCAACCGATTACCGCGATGCTCTGCAACGCAGAGGCCGCACTGAACTGGCTCGGATCGCTATCTCCGAATGTCGAGAGGGCCCAACGGGCGCTCGCATCCATTGTCGCAGACGCCAAGCGAGGCGGCGAAATCATCGGTTGGATCCGCTCCCTGATCAAGAGAACACCGGCGCGGAAAGAGAGCATTGACGTCAACGTCGCCATCCAGGACGTCATCACCATAGCTCGCAGCGAACTCTTCAAGCGCAGCGTCTTGCTCCAAACGGACCTCGCTCCGGGCTTGCCGCTCGTCGAGGGCTATCGCGTCCAACTGCAACAAGTGATTCTCAATCTGATCCTCAACGCGATTGAAGCAATGGACTGCCTCGACGAGGGAAGGCGCGAACTGCGGATCAGCACGGCCGCAGATGACTCGAACGGCGTTGTTGTTGCCGTGCGGGACAACGGTCCCGGATTTGACGCGGCAATGGTCGACCGCTTGTTCGAGCCCTTCTACACGACCAAGCCAGATGGGATCGGCATGGGCCTGTCTATCTGCCACTCGATCATTGAAGCACACGGAGGACGACTTTGGGCCGGTGCGAATGAACCACGGGGCGCCGTGTTTCAGTTCAATCTGCGTCCGGAACAGGGTGATCCGCGTCGCGATCAGCAATGCGGCGGCGCGCAATCGAACTGGAGTTGAAAAGACCTCAACGGGCGCTCTCACCACGCGTTGAGGTTGCTTACAAGCTGCTTGTCCAGGGATAAGCTTTCCATGCCACTGGAAAGCAAAATACCGCTTCGGTCATGGTGTCCACTCCCGGGCATATTCCGTTTGTGGTGCAAGAAGTGACCGACCTCGTGCGCCATGACGCCAATGAACGCTTCGCCATAGTCGAACGCGGGTGGATTGCCCTGGTCGACAACCACGCATACCTGCTCATCAGGCAGATACTCCCCAGCCGCCTCACTATCCATTGCATCATAGTCGCCGACGAGAAAGCACGTGAGATCGGTGCCGCGCCTCTTGAATGGTACGATATCTTTTCGAAAAACATCTCGCGAGATTTTTGGCCCCAGGGCTTTCTGGACCGTGATCCATGTGGCATCGACCGAGGTGAAAAAGATATTCGCCTGAGCCCCGAACGTCCAATTCAGCCTGGTGAGGAACCAGGGCACGTCATTCGGCGTCCATGTCGTGGCGTTGATTACTTTGCCCGATTGATCGAGGTGCTTGAGGAATTTGAACGCGATCGTGAAGTCTTTGCGCGGCAGAATGGCGACCTCCAACCTGATTTCTGTGTTGCCTCGCATGGCTTTGAGTTCCGGAATACCGACACCTTTGGCCGAGACCTTGAGGGCGCGCGCAAGGCCCTTCGGCCGTGCAGTGGCATATAGCGCTGTACGCAAACGCAGCAACTGATCTTCGCGCTCCTGGCTTCTTTGCTCCCTGAAGCGAGTGTTGATGTATTCCTGAGCGACGCGTTCGACCTGCTCGAGACGCACATCCTCGACCTGTAATCGACCGCGATCATACGATAGGCGAACGTCCTTGCTGTCGCGGAGGCAGACCAGGTTGAAGCCTCCCCGAGGAACGATCATGAAGCTTTGCGCAGCATACACACCAGAATGCTGCAAGAACTGAACGAAGCTCGCCATGACATTGCTTCCGGGTCGAACTACCGGAAGTGTATTGTCGATCCATGCCGGGTCAATGTCCGCTTTGGGGCCAAAAGCGGCATCGCTCCGACTGGTCGCGCGCTCGGCCCGCAGAAGCCGACGCTTGGCCCTTCTGCGCGCTAGACCGGCGTGTAGATGACAAGCTTCAACGCGGGATCGTCATTGGCCTGAAAGCTCGTGTGCTCGAAATGGAGCACGCCCTTGGTGGGATGGTTCATGGTCTTGCGGCCCGAGGCGGTGTTGCGGATTTCGTGCGCCTCCCACCATTTGACGAATTCAGGACTGCCTTGCCGCAGCCGCGTCAGCAGTTCCGCAAAAGCGGGATCGCCCGCCCAGACGTCGTGCGTCGCGCGAAACATCGCCACCATGCCCTTGGCCACGTCCGCCCAGCTCGCGCCGTAGGATTTTCGCGTCTGCTTGTTGGTCATCATGAGGAGCAGCGTGTTGCGATCCTGTTCCGGCAACCGGCCGAAGGCAAAAACTTCCTCGGCGGCGTCGTTCCAGGCCAGCACATCCCAGCGCCGTCCCGTAACGTAGGCCGGCTGATTCAGGCTCTCAATCATCCGCCGAATGGGCGGCGGCACGATCTCGGGCACGAATGCGCTCCTCGCGCCGTCGCGCGCCAGCGCCTTCAGATGCGCATGCTCGGTCCTGGAAAGGCGCAGCGCGCGGGCCAGCGCGTCGATCGTGGTGACCGACGGGCTCACGGTGCGGCCCTGCTCAAGGCGGATGTACCAGTCGACACCGATGCCGGCGAGCTGCGCCACCTCCTCGCGCCGCAGTCCTGCGGTGCGCCGCCTGTGGCCTGCGGGAAGGCCGACGGATTTTGGCGTCAGCTTCTCGCGGCGCGAGCGCAGGAAGTCGCCGAATTCGACACATCGGGGATCGGCCATGATCGCGTTCCGCCTGTTATGCAGGGTCGTTGGAATACTAGGATAATACCAGGCCTTCATGCGCCTTCAAGGCAGGCGCATATGCGCCTCAGTTCGAATATGAGGTGAACAACATGAAAGCCGCCGTCCTCAAATCCCTGGGAACACCGCTCGTCATCGAGGATGTTTCCGCTCCGGTGCTCGGCACCGGCGAAGTCATCGCCGACGTCGTCGCCACCCGCGTGCTGCCCTATCTGAACGAGGTTTTCAGCGGCGCGCGCAACTATGCGCTCGATCTGCCCGTGATCCCCGGCCCCGGCGGCATCGGCCGTGTCCGCGCGATCGGACCGGATGCGACGAAACTCGCCGTGGGCGACTGGGTATTCTGCGATCCGACCGTGCGCTCGCGCGACGACGCGATCTCGCCTGATATCACGCTGCAAGCCCTGAGCGCCCGCGACGAAGGCGGCATGAAGCTGCAAAAGCATTTTCGCCACGGATCGTTCGCCGAGCAGATGCGAGTGCCGACGGAAAACGTGAAGCGGCTCGGCGAGATCACCTCCGTCGAGGCCGCGCAATGGTGCGCGCTCGGCACGATGCTCGTGCCCTATGGCGGCTTCCTCGCGGCCGATCTCAAGCCCGGCGAGACCGTGCTGGTCAGCGGCGCCACCGGCAATTTCGGCAGCGCCGCCGTGGCGGTGGCGCTCGCCATGGGCGCGGCCTGCGTCGTGGCGCCGGGGCGCAACGAGAAGATCCTCGCCGATCTTGTGCGGCGCTTCGGCGCGCGCGTCAGACCCGTAAAGCTCTCCGGCAACGAGAGCGACGATCGCGAAACGATGAAGCGCGCCGCGCCGGGCCCAATCGACTGTGTGTTCGACATCATGCCGCCCTCGGTCAGTCCCGCGGTGGTGCGTACCGCGATCATGACGGTGCGCCCCAACGGACGCGTGGTGCTGATGGGCGGCGTCGGCATGGCCGGTGGACCCGGGCTCGAACTGCCCTACCCCTGGCTCATGCGCAATTGCATCACCATCCACGGCGTCTGGATGTATCCGCCGGATGCGGCGGTCCGCCTGATCGCGCTGGCGCGCTCCGGCCTATTGCGGCTCGACGAGTATGAGGTGACAGCGTTCGATCTCGACCACGCCAACGAGGCCGTGGCCCACGCCGCGGCCCATGCCGGCCCGTTCAAGATGACGGTGATCCGGCCGTAGCCTATTCCAATTTCGGCGTTACAAGCCTCTCATGGTGAGGAGAGCGGAACGCGCGTCTCGAACCATAGGCGCCCAACCGTGGCCTACATCCCTCGAGACGCCCGCTTCCGCGGGCTCCTCCGGATGAGGGGAGCAGAGCAATCGCAGTAAGCTACCCGAGGATGCATAGTGCCGGTGATTTGCCCGACGTGTCAAGCTG
The DNA here is from genome assembly GCF_029714405.1 of Bradyrhizobium sp. CB82. NCBI lineage: Bacteria > Pseudomonadati > Pseudomonadota > Alphaproteobacteria > Hyphomicrobiales > Nitrobacteraceae > Bradyrhizobium > Bradyrhizobium sp. CB82. The sequence continues at coordinate 5,208,449 of NZ_CP121650.1, forward strand.
ATTTCGTAAAATACGAAAGAGCCCACCTCGCCAGCGGCCGGCTCCTTTGCATGGGGTTGTTTTTCAGATTTTAGTCGAGTTCGACCACCTGGCCGTTGGAAAGCGACACCCGCCGGTCCATGCGGCCGGCGAGCTCCATGTTGTGGGTCGCGATCAGCATTGAGACCTGGGTCGCCTTCACGAGCTGCATCAGGGCCTGGAACACGTGCTCGGCGGTGCCGGGATCGAGGTTGCCGGTCGGCTCATCCGCGAACAGCACCCGCGGGGCGTTGGCGACCGCGCGGGCGATCGCGACGCGCTGCTGCTCGCCGCCCGACAGTTCGGCCGGGCGGTGGGTGATGCGGTCGCCGAGCCCGAGATAGGACAAGATGTCCTTGGCGCGCTTGACGCTCTCGGACCGCTTCAGGCCGCGGATCATCTGCGGCAGCATGACGTTCTCCAGTGCCGAGAACTCCGGCAGCAGCCGGTGCGACTGGTAGACGAAGCCGATCTCGGTGCGGCGAAGCTGCGTGCGCTCGATGTCGGGCAGTTGCGAGGTCGGGGAGCCCCCGACATAGACCTCGCCGGAGTCGGGCGCCTCCAGCAGCCCTGCGATGTGCAGCAGCGTCGACTTGCCCGAACCCGACGGCGCCACCAGCGCCACCGACTGTCCGGGCCACAGCGCGAGCTTGGCGCCGTCCAGAATGGTCAGCACGTTCTCGCCCTGCACGTACTGGCGCTTTATCTCGTGGAGATAAATGACCGGTACATCTTCCGTCCCCTGCTCCATCAGCCCCTCACTCGTACCGGAGCGCTTCGACGGGATCGAGACGCGCGGCGCGCCACGACGGGTAGAGCGTCGCAAGGAACGACAGCGTCAGCGCCATGATGACCACCGCAGTGGTCTCGCCGACGTCGATCTCGGCAGGCAGGCGGGACAGGAAATAGAGCTCCGGCGAGAACAATTCCGTGCTGGTGAGCCATGACAGGAACTGCCGGATCGATTCGATATTGAGGCAGATGACGAGCCCGACGAAGAAGCCGACGAGCGTGCCGACCACGCCGATCGAAGCGCCCGTAATCAGGAAGATACGCATGATCGAGCCTTGCGAGGCGCCCATCGTGCGCAGGATCGCGATGTCGCTGCCCTTGTCCTTCACCAGCATGATCAGACCGGATACGATGTTGAGCGCGGCCACAAGCACGATCATGGTGAGGATCAGGAACATCACGTTGCGCTCGACCTGCAGCGCGTTGAAGAAGGTCGAGTTGCGCTGCCGCCAATCGACCAGGAACACCGGCCGGCCGGCGGCCTCCGTCACCGACTTGCGAAACGCGTCGATGCGGTCGGGATTGGTGGTGAACACCTCGATCGCGGTGACGTCGTTGTTGCGGTTGAAATAGGCCTGCGCTTCCGGAAGCGGCATGAAGACGAAGCCGGCGTCATATTCGGACATGCCGATCTCGAACACGGCGACGATCTTGTACGGCTTGATCCGCGGCGTCGTGCCCATCGGCGTGACCGCGCCCTTCGGCGCGACCAGGGTGACGCTGTCGCCGGCATGAAGCGACAATTGATCGGCGAGCCGCCGGCCGATCGCCACGCCCTGCCCTTCGTCGAAATTCTCGATCGAGCCCTGCTTGATGTTCTTGGCGATCGAGGTGAGGTTATTGAGATCGTCGGCGCGTATGCCGCGCACCAGCACGCCCGATGCGTTGAACGGCGAGGAGGCCAGCGCCTGGCCGTCGACCACGGGCGCAGCGAGCCGCACACCGTCGACCTGGCTGATGCGCTCGGCGACGTCCTTCCAGTCGGTCAGCGGCGATTCCAGCGGCTGCACCAGGATGTGGCCGTTGAGGCCGAGGATCTTGTCGAGCAGTTCCTTGCGGAAGCCGTTCATGACGGCCATGACGATGATCAGCGTGGCGACACCAAGCATGATGCCCAGGAAGGAGAACCCGGCGATGACGGAGATGAATCCTTCCTTGCGGCGCGCCCGCAAGTAGCGCGCCGATAACATCCATTCGAACGGCGCGAAGGGCGCGGTTTGCACAGGCTCTGTCATGGTCTCATCCATCGCTCGATAATCCCATGATTCGGGGTCAATTGTGGCCGGATTGCCTGCCCCGCAATCGTGCGGTGGATAATATTCAACCCGTCAGGCGAGCGACCGCGTCGGCTGGCGACATGGTCTCGCGCGAACCGTCGGCGCGCCGCTTGATCTCGACCTTGCCGTCGGCGAGCCCCTTGGGTCCGATCATGATCTGCCAGGGGATGCCGATCAGGTCGGCGGCGGCGAACTTGGCGCCGGCGCGCTGGTCGGTGTCGTCATAGAGAACATCGACGCCCTTGGCCTGGAGCTCGGCGTAGAGCTTTTCGCAGGCCGCATCGACGGCGGCATCGCCCTGCTTGAGATTGAGCACGACGGCGCGGAACGGCGCCACCGCCTCCGGCCATTTGATGCCGGCGTCGTCATGGCAGGCCTCGATGATGGCGCCGACCAGGCGCGAGACGCCGACGCCATAGGAACCGCTATGGACCGGCACCTCGACGCCGTCCGGCCCGGCCACGAGTGCCTTCATCGGCTCGGAATATTTGGTGCCGAAATAGAAGATCTGGCCGACCTCGATGCCACGGGTGTTGAGCCGCTTGCCTTCGGGCACCTCCTGCTCGAAGCGCGCAGTATCGTGCACGTCTTCGGTCGCGGCATAGACCGAGGTCCACTGCTTGATGATCGGCGTCAGGTCGCTCTCATAGTCGACGTCCTCGCCCGGCACCGGCAGATCGAGCACGTCGCGATTGATGAAGACGCCGGACTCGCCGGTCTCGGCCAGCACGATGAACTCGTGACTGAGATCGCCGCCGATCGGGCCAGTCTCGGCACGCATCGGAATCGCCTTCAGCCCCATCCGCGCGAAGGTGCGCAAATAGGCGACGAACATCTTGTTGTAGGCGACGCGCGCGGCCGCCTCGTTGAGGTCGAAGGAATAGGCATCCTTCATCAGGAATTCGCGGCCGCGCATCACGCCGAAACGCGGACGCTGCTCGTCACGGAATTTCCATTGAATATGATAGAGATTGAGCGGCAGGTTCTTGTAGGACTTCACATAGGCGCGGAAGATCTCGGTGATCATTTCCTCGTTGGTCGGCCCGTACAGGAGCTCCCGCTTGTGGCGGTCCGCGATGCGCAGCATCTCCGGACCATAGGCATCGTAGCGGCCGCTCTCGCGCCAGAGATCGGCGAGCTGCAAGGTCGGCATCAGCACCTCGATCGCGCCGGAGCGATCCTGCTCCTCGCGCACGATCTGCTCGATCTTTTTCAGCACGCGGAAGCCGAGCGGCAGCCAGGCATAGATGCCGGCGGCCTCCTGCCGGATCATGCCTGCGCGCAGCATCAGGCGATGCGAAACGATCTCCGCCTCTTTCGGATTTTCTTTCAGGATGGGCAGAAAGAACCGGGACAACCGCATGGATATACTCGAAGAATCAGTGAGGGGTTGCAGTGAAACCGGATTGGGAGCGAAAACACAAGACCGGGAATGAGGAAAACCCGCTAACGCGGCGAAATTCCTGTCATTTTTCTGTCTCCTTGAAGTCCCGCTCGAAGACGCTGGCGGCGGTTTCGGATCCCCCGGGGCGAAGCCTTCAGCGCGGCGCGACCTCGAGCTCGTCCTCGAGCGTGATCTTCTCGAAATCGGTGACCAGCGCGTCGATGCGCACGTGCCAACGGCCGGCGAACGGCAGCTCGACCTTGCGCACATGCCAGTAGCCGTCACTGCCGAGCTCGGCGTCGTATTCGATCGGCTCGATGCCGCGCTCCGGCAGGCTCAGGGTCAGTGTCGCCTCCTTGGCGGAAAGCGGCGTCGCCCCACCCGTCATGAGTTGGAGGACAAAGTCATCGGTGCCGGCCTTGCCCGGCGAGACCAGGACCTGGAACATTGCCCTCTGACCGTGGATATGGATTGCCAGCGGCGTACCCATCACATCTTCATTCCCGAATGATCCGGCATTTTTTTCATATCCATGTGTCCGCCATGCTCACCGCCGCCCGGCGCCTGAGCGCCGACGGCCTGGACATCGAGGGTGACTGCCACCTTGCCGGCCTTCTCAAACTCCAGCGTGACCGGGACCTTGTCGCCCTGCTTGAGCGGCCCCTTCAGCTCCTGCATCATCAGATGATTGCCGCCAGGCGCGAGCTTGACCGTCTTGCCCGGCTCAATCGCAAGACCCTTGTCGATCGGGCGCATTTTCATCACGCCATTGTCCATCGCCATCTCGTGAACCTCGACCTTGCCGGCGATATCGGCCGAGACGGCAACGAGCTTGTCGGCCGCACTCCCCTTGTTCTCGATCGTGAGATAGCCGCCGGCAACCTTCGCGCCGCCTGGCGTCGCCCGGCTCCAGGCCTGCGTGATGACGAGATCGCCGGCCTTGACGTCGTCGGCGCGGCCGGGTGCGGCGAACGCCAGTGCCGAGAGGGCAGCGAGCGCGAAAATGCGGGAGAGCTTTTTCATTTGGCTAGCCTTTTTTCATCGTTCAGTTCACCAGGTGTATCGCGGGATGCATCGTGCCGAGCATCCCGACAATGGCGAGAATGGCGAGGCCGAGAGCGAGTTCGACGGCGCTATTGCGCGTAAGCCAGCGCAACGCGCCGCGCCCGGCCGGGACGAGCCGCGGCGTCAGCACCACCCGGTTGACCAGGGCGAGCACCAGCATGAGCGCGAACAGGACAAGCTTGAGCAGCAGCAGCCGTCCGTAGTCGGTGACGACCAGCGCGTGGACCGAGCCGACCAGGATGGCGGCGTTGATGAATCCCGTGAGCAGTAGCGTTGCCACACTCACCATGCCCATGATCGAAAATCGGCGCACGACGTCGTGGGCGAGCGAAATCACCTTGTTTCGGCGGGCCGCAGCCATGAACAGGATTAATGACGCCAAGCCACCGATCCAGGCCGCGCTGGCTGCCAGATGCAGCGTATCCGCGGCAAGATGCAGGTACCCTGCCTCGCCCGCGGTCGAGCCGGCATGGCCGCTCCAGGCGAGGCTTGCGGCAAATGCGAGCGCAGCCGCAAATCCCCCCCATCGCGCGATCGCCGTACGATCATAGGTGAGGCAAGCCGCCAGACAGATCGCAAGGCCTGCTCGAAGCGTCGTCACGTGGCCGAACTGCGTTTCGTTGATCACCGTCGACAACACATCCGCGGACATTGCCTCATCGAGCGGCATCCCGCTCATCGAGGCGGCCTGAAGCACGAGCCAGATCGCGCCGGAGATCACCGCGAAGCCAAGACCGAGCCACGCGACCCACAAGGTGGGCGCCTCGAACGACACAGCCGCGGCCTTCTCCGAGCGCACGACCGGCGCAACGATGACAGTCCGAAACATGACGTCTCCAACCGTGATCGCTGTCGCCGCGAAGTGCACGGCGCGCGTCGCGACCAACGCCGCTTCCGCTGCTGACCAGTCCATTGGGGGTCAGGCCTTCATGGACCGACCTGGAAGGTGAAGCTGCCGTCCGTCGTGTGGGTGTCCACGGACAGCACGCGCCAGTTCACGTGGTACGTGCCTGCCCCTGCCGCCTTCAGCGAGACAGACATCTGGTTGCCGCTGACGCGCGCCTTGCCGGCATCGACGCGCTGACCCGAGGGACCCGTGACGCTTATCGAGCTGAACGCGGCCTCCAGTTTCTGGGTGAACCAGAGCGTCACCTCGCGCGGGGGGCTTGCCACCTTGTTGCCGACGCGCGGCTCGGCGTGGTCGAGTTCGGCATGGGCGCTCACTTCGCCAGGCGTCAGCGAAGTCAGCAAGACGACCATGAACAGTATCGAAGAACTGAGGGATGAGCGTCGCATCGGTCAATTCCTTGCGAAGGGGTTGGCAGATTGGACCGGGCCACCGAAAAGCGGCTTGCCGATGCCGCGGGGATCAATGTCGTCGAGATAGAAGTGCAACTGTCCGATCACGCCGACATGTGTTCCGCTTTGCCGATTGATCGGAATCAGCGCCTCAACACCCACCTGATACTTGTTGCCGACCCAGATCACGCCGGGATTGATGGTGCCTGTCGTCGTCGTCCCCGAGGTGAGCGTGTTCGCAATCGGTGTTTGCAGATTGGCTTCGACGAGCGGGATCAGGTGATTGACGAACTCCGGCAGACCGAGGTCCACGACGGCGGATTTCAGGTAAGGCATGCTGTATTGGATCGTTGCGCCCCAGTTCAGCACGCGCGGATGAAATTCAGTATCGGCAGTCAAGTCGCCGGTATCGGGATCGATCCCGAACGTGGTCGTGAAATTCCTGGCAGGAATCGCGTAGCCGACCTGGCCGGTGACGGCGACAGGACGAAGCCAGGAGAACGTGTCCGGCAGGTCGCCGAGACCTTTGCCGAACCACAGCATCGGTGTATAGGTGTGGAAGGGATCGGCACCGACATTTTGCGCGCCGGTGCCGCCCCATTCGACATTGAGGCCGACCGACATCACGAATTCATGCGCGGGATCTTTGAAGACCCGGTACTTGAACGTGGTCTCGAGGTTCTGAAATCCGTTGGCGCCGGGGACGGTCGGGTCCGTTGGATTGAGAAAGGTGTAGGTCGAGCCGAACGACACCGCAAAATCCTCGGTGATGCGTTTGGAGAACTCGCCGGAGATGTCGCGCTGCCGAACGGGCGGGACATCGCCGGTCTTGAAGCTATCGACCGTTGGAATCGACAGCTCATCGTTGACGCCGGGATCATCGATGCCCAGCGTTGCCGGAAAGAAGCGGTTGCCAACGATCTCGTGGGCAACGCTTCCCGAATGAGGGACGAGCGCGAGGGCAAGCCCCAGAAGGCCCCCACGCGTATGACAGATGGACATTTGAGAATCTCCGCGATGTTAACGTGCGAATTCGGCGGTCGGTTGGCCGCCGGGCTCACGTCAACTGCGGAGGCGCTCGTGCGCGGGCGTTGGATCCGCCGCGCGATGTGACCGCGGCTGCCGCCTGCTCATGCCACAGCACAGCTTCAGCGAGCCGGAAAGGATTCGCGAACGCGGCCTGCGGCGAATCAAGCGGCGCATTGGCCTGCGCCAGGCAGCAGATCGAACAGCTTCCGGCATGTGTCGCCGGCACATTGGTTTGGCCGGCAGCTCCCGCGCCCGACGCATCTGTGCTGTGGCAGATCACCGCATTCTGAAGCGGATCGGCGACCGCAAGACCCGCGGCCCAGCAGGCGGCAATCGGCGCCAGCACCTGCATCGCGAGAGCGAGCAGGACTAGGGGCAGGAATTTTTGAAGCCGCGCGCGCATTGGCCGAACCATTCGTTCGCCTAGCAACTAAACACCGCGCCGAGCCCGAGTCGAGGTCACTTCGTCGGCCTGCTTGTGCGATCACAAATTTCTCGAAAACTGTGTTCGCCGCGCCCGGCCGCGGCGTGACGGTCCGGCATTTGAGGCAAATACGTGGCGGCCCCACCTTCACAGATTTCTTATATCTGTCATATACTTAGGGGGCAAAAAGCCTGATCATTTCGTTAGCTGCTCGAATTTTGAACAATCGTTGCCGAAAATGATGACAAGTGAGAAAAGTTGATCTAGCATCTCTTTGCTCAGGCTGGCCGCGAGGTCGAAGTCTGGTGGTCCAAGTCTCGGGAGGAGCCCCTGGCGCGCAAAACGCAGCGTCGCCCCGGCAATCAAGATCAAATCGCAGATATCGGGGATAATAGGGTCGACACAATTTTTGAGCGGGGCTAGGGCCCCGCTCTTTTTTTGTGCCGGCGTCCAACGCCCATGAACGCCTCAGCCAATCCGATCGAGAGAAGCCTCGAGCTTGCGGCGACGCGCTGCGAGGATCGAGCCTATCGGCGAGGTTTGCCGAGCATCCCGAAACACAGGTGATGGTCGCAAAGGCGGCGGCGAGCTTGGTCGGGGGGATGCTCACGATCGAGGCGGTCCGCGATTTCGCCGGCGAGCGCCGTGGACATTGCCGCACGATCCAGTGCGAATCGTCCTCTCGCATGACTACGGCACACCACGAGAGTTGTTCATCGAGTTCTTTCGCGTGATCCGTGATGTGCTGCGTGAGCTGCTGGGCGACGAATGGTCCGCTGATAGGGACGAGGCCTGGAAGAAACCACCCTCCGAGATCGCGGCCTTCGCCGGCATCCCGGCCGAACTCTCTTTGCGTTGCACCAAGGCGCAGCGTCGCTGTCCCACAAGCAGAGTGGGTAGCGTGAACCCATCGATTGTGAGACACTGCCCACCTTGGTAGCGCAAACAATGACGCTGCCAACGATAAAATCATGGGAGCGAGCGATGTCCGAGACGAAAGATTTCTCGACAACCAGGCGCGATCTTCTTCAGGCGGCAACCACCGCCGGCGCCGCGGCGGCCATCCTCGGCGGCATGGGGATCAACCCTGCACTTGCAGCCGAGATGGGACGTTCGGAGAAGCCGTTGAAGGCGGCATTCTCCAATGCAGGCTTGCAGGCCACTTGGTGTGCTCAGGGCAAGCAGGCAGCGGAATTCTGGGGCAAGCTGTTCAACGTCGAGGTGACCTGGTTCGACGGCCAGCTCGATGCGGTGAAACAGCGCGCCGCCATCGACAACATGGCCTCGCAGAAGTGGGACTTCGTGGCGATCCAGGCCTTCGGCATCGGCACCCTCACCCAGCCGGTGCAGAAGATGATCGATGCCGGCACGCCCGTCATCGACATGGACACGCTGATCGCCCCGCTCGACCAGATCAACGTGCATTCCTTCCTCGCCCCCGACAACGAGTTCATGGGCGCGTCCGTCACGCAGGCGCTCTGCAACGCCATGGGCGGCAAGGGCAAGATCATCATGACCCAAGGCGCGCTCGGCCATACCGGCGCGCAAGGCCGTGCCAAGGGTTTTAACTCGGTCGTCAAGCAATTCCCCAACATCGAGGTGCTCGACACCCAGCCGGCCGATTGGGACGTCTCCAAGACCGCGCGCCTGTGGGAGACCTATCTGACGAAATATCCGCAGATCGATGCGGCCTTCTTCCACAATGACGACATGGCGCTCGCCGCCTACAACATCATGAAGGCGCGCAACCGCACCAACATCCTGGTCGGCGGCGTCGATGCCATGCCGCCCGCGATTCAGGCGGTGAGCGAAGGGCGCATGTTCGCGACCGTGCGCAATCCCTCCTGCCGCATCCATGGGGGCGCCATCATCGCGGGTGTCGCCGCGGTCGTCGGTGGGGAGAAGAGCGGCCAGGGCATTCCGAAGAGCGTGGTGACGGACGGCCCGGTCGTGACCAAGGCGAATGCTGCCGGCATGCAATGGATGGAAGACCACTTCCTGATCTGATTCCTCCATGCCTGAAGGCCGTTCGCCGATCCTGGAACTACAGAGCATCACGAAGAGCTTTGGCGGCGTCGAAGCGCTTCGTGGTGTCGACTTTGCGTTGTACGCCGGCGAGATCCATGGTCTCGTCGGCGAGAACGGCGCCGGAAAAAGCACGCTGATGAAGATCATCGCCGGCGTGCACCCGGACTTCTTGGGGCGCTTCCTGGTCGACGGGAAGGAGACCCGGTTCCGCTCGGCCCGCGACGCGCACGCGGCCGGCATTGCCATGGTGCATCAGGAGCTCAGCGTCGCGCCGGACCTCTCGGTCGCCGAGAACGTCTTCCTCGGCAACCAGCCGACAAATCGGCTTGGGCTGGTGCAATGGCGGCGCATGGCGCGCGAGGCCGGCGAGCAGCTCGCCCGCTTCGGCATCGACGTCGATCCGATGACGCGGCTCGGCGACCTCCCGATCGGCCTCCAGCAGCTCATCGAGATCGCTCGCGTGCTGTTCTCCGGCGCGCGCATCGTCATCCTGGACGAGCCAACCTCGGCCCTCTCCCCGCCCGAGGTCGAGCGCCTCTTTGCGACGCTCCGCCGATTGCGCGACGAGGGCACCGGTATCGTCTTCATCTCCCACTTCATCGAGGACATTTTGCGCGTGTCCGACACGGTGACCGTGTTCCGCAACGGGCGGAAGGTCGCCGAGACCGCGGCCGGCACTACCACCAAGGGCGCCCTGATCGAAGCGATGATCGGCCGCGGCGGCGAGGCGCTCGAGCACAGCTACACCGACGACCTGATGCTGCCGCGCTCCGACGACGGGCCGGTCGTGCTGAAGGTCGATCAGCTGTCGCTCGCGCGCAGCCTCCAGGACGTCTCGTTCGAGGCTCGTTCCGGCGAGGTGCTGGGCATCTACGGCTTCATGGGCTGCGGGCAGCAGGAGCTGTCGCGCATCCTGTTCGGCAAGCTGAAGCCTGACAGCGGGGCGCTGGTCGTCGACGGCGCGCCAAAATCCTTTGCCTCGACCGCGGCCGCGCGACGTGCGGGCGTCGCCCTGGTGCCCGAGAGCCGGCGTGCCATGCTGTTTCACCAGGAGCCGGTCTACAAGAACATCTCGATCAGCATTTTGGATCGCATTTCGGCCATGCTGCTCAAACCGGCGCAGGAGCGCGACATAGCCAGGCACCAGGTCGGGCAGTTGCAGATCAGGCCGCCGGTGGTCGGCCTCGACCTCGGCATGCTCTCCGGCGGCAATCAGCAGAAGGTGGCGCTGGCGAAATGGCTGACCTATCCGCCGCGGCTGCTCGTGCTGTGCGAGCCGACGCGCGGCATGGATGTCGGCGCCAAGAACGACGTCATCAACATCGTGCGCGACCTCCGCGCCAAGGGCCTTGCCATCATCGTGCTATCGACGGAGCCGGAGACGGTGCTGTCGCTGGCCGACCGCATCCTCGTGCTCAAGCGCGGCGCTGTGGTGCGCGAATTCAAGAACGAGCCGGTCAGCAAAGACCGCCTGTTGGAGGCGGCGTGACGGAGAAGCATAATGGCGAGCAGTGAAGCAGTTTCCGGAGTGGCCCGCCGGCCTCGCGGTGTCGGCTCCTTCCTGCGATCGCAGATGCGCAACATCGCGCCGTTTTTGACGCTGATCTTCCTCAGCCTGTTCTTCGCCTTCGCCAGCCCCTCCTTCGCCACGCTGGACAATCTCGGCAACATCCTCACCCAGGTGTCCGTGACCGGCGTGATCGCCGTCGGACTCACCTTCGTGATCCTCTGCGCCGAGATCGATCTCTCGATCGCCAGCATCGCCAACGTCACGGGTATTGCGGTCGCCTATTTCACTGTGCAGGAGTCCTACGTCAACATCGCCAACGTCCCGCTCCCCGGCGCCGTCGCGATCCTGCTCTCGCTGCTGCTATGCGCGGCCCTCGGGCTCGTCAACGCGCTGGGGCTGACCGTGATCGGCATCCCCTCCTTCATCATGACGCTGGCGATGATGCAGATCGCGGCTGGCATCTCCGCGCTGCTGGTACGCGGCCAGATCGCCTACAAGGTGCCCGATCTGATCGCAACGCTCGGCTCCGGCTCGATCGGCGGCATTCCATGGATCGTCATCGTCGCCGCGGTGATGCTGCTGGCGGGGCACCTCGTGCTGACTTACACCCGCTTCGGCCGCTACGTCTACATGGTCGGCGGTAACCGCGAGGCGGCCGAATATTCCGGTCTCAACGTCAAGCTGATCCTCGGCGTCGTCATGGTGATCTCGGCGGTCTGCTCCGGGATCGGCGGCATGCTCGGCGTCGCCCATTTCGGCAGCGCGCAGCAGAACGAGTTCGACACTTATCTGCTCGACTCCATCGCCGCCGTCGTGGTCGGCGGCACCAGCCTGTTCGGCGGCCGCGGCGGCATCGGCAACACAATCGTCGGCCTGTTCGTGCTCGGCGTGCTCAACAACGGCCTCGACCACGTCAACATCGACAGCTTCCTGAAGATCCTGATCCGCGGCCTGATCCTGCTGGCGGCGCTGATCATCAACGTCTATGCGCAGCGGCTCCGGGAGAAGGCGGCGGAGTAAGACATTTTTGGGCGAGGTGAAGAGAAGCCGCAGCGAGAACTCAATCCGCAAACTCCGGCTGCCAATCGCGGAGTTTTCGCGCGGCGCCGGTGACGTCCGTGATGCTCGGGAATGACCCCGTCTCCACCATCATCGCGCGCGCCAGCCGCACGGCGCGCGCCTCGCTGATCGCCCGTGTCCGCGCGTCCTCGATCAGCTCGAAGTCGATGTTGTGGGCGAGACCGAAGATCCGGCGGATGGTCTTTGCCGCCGCGAAGCCGACGGTATCGCCAAAGAGCCGCTGCATGTAAGCTTTCCGCTCGGCCTCCAGCCGCGCAGTTCCCTTCTCACCGGCGAACAGCGAGGCCGGATACGCATCGCCTGCCGCCTCGGTTCGCCAGAGCGCGAGGAATTTTCGTGCGAACTCGGTCCACACTTGCTCGACCGTTTCGAGCACCCAGCCTTCGAAACCACGCCGCTCACCGGGCGAGCGCTCGTGGCCGCTTGATGCGAAATAGGCCATCAGGAGGTTCGCGATAACGGCACCGACGTCAAAGCCCATCGGGCCAAAGAATGCGAATTCGGGATCGATCACCCGTGTCTCGCCGTCCGTGACCATGATCGAACCGGTGTGGAGATCGCCGTGGATCAGGGCCTCGGGGCCCGCCATGAATTTCAGCTTCAGCCGGGAGATCGCGACGTGCAACTCCATGTCCTCACGCAGGCTCGCGGCCCTCGCATCGAGGTAGGGCGCGGTCCAGCGGTTCTGCTCCGCCACGCGATAGGGATCAGTGAAGATCAGGTCCTCGGTGATCTTGCAGAGTGCGTGGTTGCCGGCAAAGGCTGCGATGCCGTCCTTCTTCTCTGCGGCGGTGAGCGCGAGATCGGAGGTGAAGAACAGCGTTCGCGCCATGAAGGTCGTGATGTCGTCGACGAAGCGCGGATAGTGCATGCCCGTGATCAGCCCCTTGCGCATGATGATGTGCGGCTCGAGCAGCTCCATCACCGTGAGCGCCAGCGCATCGCTGTGATGCAGCACTGCAGGCACGAGCCCAGGCGCAAGTTGCGCCTGTCGCGTCAGCGCCAGATATTCATAATGCGCGCGGGACAGCGGCAGCGGCCAGCTTTCCCCGACCAGGCGGACATAGGGCAGCGCCTGCTTCACGGCGACGCCGCCCCGTGCTCCCTTCACGATGAAGACGAGATTGAGATTGCCGTCGCCGACTTCCGTGATCGACCAGTCGCCCGGCGCGCCGCCCAGTGCCGCCACCAGCTTCGGACGGCCCGCGAGATAATCCCGCAGATCCGCCTCATGCAGAATCCGATAGTTCTCCGCCTGCCCCTGCGTCATGACGAGTCCTGCCCATGGTCTTGGCCGGATCGTCAGTCGCGCTCCAGGAAGCTCGAGCCGATGTCGGCCTTTCTTTTGATCGGATCGTAATCGCAATAGACGCTGTCCGCCACCAGCGTGTAGCTCCCAATGGCCGTATATTTGTCGAGCTTGACGGAGGCCGACAAAACCTAGAGCATGATCCGGAAAAGTGTGAAGCGGTTTTCCCTCGCGACAAACGCGGAACGCGTTTGCGCGGAGATCATGCTCAAACAATAACCTAAAGCGCGATGACGATTCATCCTAATCTCATCGCGCTTTAGTTTAGAACGGCATTCCCATCAATTTCGACAGGCGTTCGATCGAGAGATAGCCGGCATGATAGGCAGCCATGCCGATCGCAAAAACGATAGCCGAGAGCAGCGTGGTCCAGATCAGCTTGCGGCCCATCCCGGTGAGGATCGGCGCGCCCGGATCGGTGCCAGGTGCTCCGACGCCGTCCTCATGCTGGCTGCGCACGCCGAACGGCAGGGTCACGAACAGCGTGACCCACCAGAGCACGAAGTAGATCGCGACCGCGGTTGATATTTGGTAGGCCATGGCCCGGCCCTACGCCTGCTCGATCTCGACCAGCGCGCCGGAAAAGTCCTTCGGGTGCAGGAACAGCACGGGCTTGCCATGCGCGCCGATCTTCGGCTCGCCGTCGCCGAGCACCCGCGCGCCCTCCTTCACCAGCACGTCGCGTGACGTGACGATGTCGGCGACCTCGTAGCAGACGTGATGGATGCCGCCATCGGCATTGCGCTCCAGGAACTTTGCGATCGGCGAGGCCTCGCCCAGCGGCTCGATGAATTCGATCTTGGTGTTGGGCAGCGTCACGAACACGGTGGTCACCCCGTGCTCGGGCAGTGCCACGGCCTCGGAGATCGGCGCACCGAACGCGGCGCCATAGATCTTTGCCGCCTTGGCCGCATCCTTGGTCGCGATCGCCACATGGTTGAGCCGGCCCAGCATGGTTCTCTCCCTCAGAGGATGATCCGGAAAAGTGTGAAACGGTTTTCCGAAAAGATCATCCTCAAAACTAAACTGTCAGTACATGTACCAGACAGGGGGGCTTTTTGCCCCAATGTTCGTTGATTACGGCGCGCACGGCGCGGCGCACCGACTCGCCCAGCGCGTCGGGATCGCGGCGACGCGGCCGCGGCAGGCCTTCGATCGTCGAAACCACGGCGTCGAAGACGAGGTCGTCGAACGCTTCGCCCGCCTTGTTCTTCTCGGGGATGCCGACGAGATCGACCTCAGGTTCGTCCGCGAGCTCGCCCTGCGCGGTCATCGCGACGGCCACAAAGGCGCAGCCGGAAAACGCCATCCGGCGCCGCTCGACCACCGCGCGCGACTTGGAGTCCTCCAGGATCGTGCCGTCCTTGTAGAGCCTACCGGAGGGCACCTCGCCGACGATGCCGGGGTCGCCCGGGCCGAGCTTGACCAGATCGCCGTTACGGCAGACCAGGACGCGCGGAACTCCAGCGGCGCGCGCGAGCCTGGCGTGCTCATGCAGATGCAGCGCCTCACCGTGCACGGGGATCAGGAGCTGCGGCTTCGTCCAGGCGATGAGGTCGCGGAGCTCGTCGCGGCGGGGATGGCCGGAGACGTGGACCAGATGGTCGCGGTCGGTGATGATCTCGACGCCCTGGAGGATCAGATTGTTGATGATCGAGCCGACGGCCTTCTCGTTGCCCGGGATGGTGCGCGAGGAGAAGATCACGCAGTCGCCCCGGTTCAGCGTGATCTCCGGATGATCGTCATTGGCGATACGCGCCAGCGCCGCGCGCGGCTCACCCTGGCTGCCAGTGCAGAGCGCGAGCACCTTGTCCTGCGGGAGATGACCATAGACCTCCGGCGAGCGGAAATTCTGCACGCCGTCGAGATAGCCGGTCTCGCGCGCGACCTGCACGACGCGATCCATGGCGCGGCCGACCACGACGACCTCACGATCGGCGGCCTTGGCGGCGTCGGCCACGGCCTTGATGCGGGCGACGTTGGAGGCGAAGGTCGTCACCGCGACGCGCCCCTTGGCCGCCTTGACAAGCTCGATGATGGTCCTGGCGACCTCGGCTTCCGAGGGCGAGCGGCCCTCACGCACCGCGTTGGTGGAATCGCCGATCAGGGCAAGCACGCCCTCCTCACCCAACTGGCGCAGCCGCCGCTCGTCGGTGGGCGGGCCGATGATCGGGGTCGGATCGATCTTCCAGTCGCCGGTATGCAACACCGTGCCGGCCTCGGTGTGGATCGCCAGCGCGTGCGATTCCGGAATCGAATGCGCGACCGGGATGAATTCGACGTTGAACGGCCCGATGTCGACGCGGCCGCCGGAGGGGATCACCGTCACCGGGATCTTCGGCGGATTACGCTCGGCCGCGCATTTGGCCTCGAACAGCGCCGCACTGAACTGCGTCGCATAGATCGGACATTGCAGCTTCGGCCAGAGATCGATGATCGCGCCGAAATGATCCTCATGGGCGTGCGTGAGCACGAGGCCCATCAGGTTCTTGCGTTCCTTCTCCAGGAAGCTGATGTCGGGCATGATCAGGTCGATGCCCGGCAGGTGCTCCTCGTCGCCGAAGGAGACGCCGAGATCGATCGCGAGCCAGGCACGCTGGTGGCGGTTGCCGAGGCCGTAGATCGACAGGTTCATGCCGATCTCGCCGACGCCGCCGAGCGGGGCAAACACCAGTTCGTCGGGCCGTGCCATCACGCCGCTCCCACCGAGGCGGCCGTGCCGAAGAAGACCTCGCCGGCGGCCACCGGTACCCGCCGGCCGTCGGCGGTGCGGACGATCAGGCAACCGGTGTCGTCGATGGTGTCGAAGATACCTTCCAGCATCCCGCTCCCGATCTGGATCGCGACCTTCTCGCCGAGGCCGGCGGCGCGCTCCAGCCAGAGCCGGCGGATCTCTGCAAAACCGCGGCCATTGTCCCAGATGCCCCGGAATTCAACCCAGGCGTCTGACAATGCCGTGAATAGCTCCTCCGCGCTGATCTGGACCCCGAGGGCGGCCAGTGACACTGCGGGCGTCGGCGTCCCTTCGGGAGCCGCGACGACGTTGGTGCCGATGCCGACCACGACGGCAAGGCCATTGCCGATGGCCTCGGCTTCGAGGCCGATGCCGACGAGCTTCTTGCCGCCGGCAAGCACGTCGTTCGGCCATTTCAGGGTGTATCGGGGCCGGTCGAGACCCAGGCGAAGCGCGGCCTCGACGCTGACCCGCTCCAGCGCCGCCTCCTCGGCCAGCCCCGCCGCAAAGCCGAGTGTGGCGGCAACGGCCGGCGCGACCTCCATCACCTCGAGGATGCTACAGGCGAGGTTGCCGCGCGGCGCGATCCAGGCGCGCTGGCGGCGGCCACGCCCCGCCGTCTGCTCCGAGGTCACGTACCAGATCGGGCCGCGCTCGCCTTGGCGGGCACGCTCCAGGGCTTCCGTATTGGTCGAGCCGATCTGATCGAAGGCTGCGAGACGGTAGCCCGCGTTGAGAGCGCGATGAGCGAGCGCGAAGCCCATCCCTAGAACAGCGACTTTGCCGCTGCGCTGGCGACACTCACGACGGGTCCCGCGAACAGCGCAAATAGGATGTTGAACAAGCCCGCCACCGCCAGCACCGCCCGCACCTCGACGCGCACCGGATCAACCTTCCCGGCAGGCTCGTCGAAGTACATCGTCTTGACGATGGTGAGGTAGTAGTAGGCGCCAACCACGCTCGCCAGCACGCCGAGCACCGCGAGCGTGAACAAATTGGCCTTGATTGCGGCAACGAAGACGTACCACTTGGCGAAGAAACCTGCGAGCGGCGGAACGCCGGCCAGCGAGAACAGCAGCATCGCAAAGAAGAAGGCGAGCAGCGGGTTGGTGCGCGAGAGGCCGGCGAAATCGCTGATCTGCTCGACGGCCTGGCCATTGCGCTTCATCGCAAGGATGACGGCGAAGGAGCCGAGCGTCATCGCGACGTAGATCAGGATGTAGGTCAGGACGCCCTGCGCGCCCTCGACCGTGCCCGAGGCAAGGCCAACCAGCGCAAAGCCCATATGACCGATCGAGGAGTAGGCCATCAGGCGCTTGATGTTGGTCTGCCCGATCGCGGCGAAGGAGCCGAGCGCCATCGACGCGATCGAGACGAACACCAGGATCTGCTGCCACTGCGTGACGATGCCCGGGAAAGCGGTCAGCGTCGCGCGAGTGAAGACAGCGAGTGCCGCGACCTTCGGCGCCGAAGCGAAGAAGGCGGTCACCGGTGTCGGCGCGCCCTCATAGACGTCGGGCGTCCACATGTGGAACGGCACCACCGAGACCTTGAAGCACAGGCCGGCGAGCAGGAAGACGAGACCGAAGACCAGGCCGACGCTCGCGGTCGTGGCAGATGCAGCAATGCCGGCGAAGCTGACCGTGCCGGTGAAGCCGTAGATCAGCGAGGCGCCGTACAGCAGCATGCCCGAGGACAGCGCACCCAGCACGAAATACTTCAGGCCCGCCTCGTTGGACTTCGCATTGTCGCGGTTGCTGGTCGCGACGACGTAGAGCGCCAGCGACATCAGCTCGAGGCCGAGATAAAGCGAGATCAGGTCGCCGGCCGAGATCAACACCATCATGCCGAGGGTGGAGAGCAGCACGAGGATCGAATATTCGAAGATGCGGCGCGACGGATCGGACAAGAACTCCGTCGACAGGATCAGCGTCACCGCCGAGCCGATCAGCGCCAGGACCTTCAGGAAGCGCGCGAAGTCGTCGACGATGAAGCTACCGCCGAAGGTCACCTGCCTGCCCGCGGGCAGCAGGAGCTCCAGCACGCCGGTTGCGACCAGGAGCAGGACGGCGAGCGTCGTGATCGCCTTCGTGGTCCCCTGCCCGCGATACGCACCCAGCATCAGGAGCGCCATGCTGCCGACCGCGAGCACGAGCTCGGGCACGACCGGCGCCAGTTGATAACCTGCAGTCTCAAAGCTCATGGCGATATCCTGACCTGCCCGCTCACTGGAGCAGTGCGGCGGCCTTCACGGCCGTCACCGCGGTGTTGTAATTGTTGACAAGTTGCTGGACAGAGGCAGCCGACATGTCGAGCACGGGCTTCGGATAGACGCCGAACAGGATCGTCAGCGCGATCAGCGGAAACAGCGTCAGGCACTCCCGGAAGGTGAGGTCCTTGATGGTCATCAGCGACGGCTTCACCAGCGCCCCGAACACGACCTTGCGGTAGAGCCAGAGCGCATAGCAGGCCGACAGGATCACGCCCGTCGTGGCGAAGAACGCGGTCGGGATCGAGACCTTGAAGGTGCCGAGCAGCGTCATGAATTCGCCGACGAAACCGCTGGTGCCGGGCAGACCGACATTGGCCATGGTGAAGACCATGAAGGTCAGCGCGTAGAGTGGCATCCGGTTGACGAGGCCCCCATAGGCCGCGATCTCACGGGTATGCATGCGGTCGTAGACGATGCCGACGCAGAGGAACAGCGCTCCGGAGACGATGCCGTGCGAGATCATCTGGAACACGCCGCCGGCGACGCCCTGCATGGTACCAGCGAAGATGCCCATGGTGACGAAGCCCATATGCGCGACCGACGAGTAGGCGATCAGCTTCTTCATGTCCTCCTGCATCATCGCCACCAGCGAGGTGTAGATGATGGCGATGGTCGAGAGCGTGAAGATCAGCGGCGCGAAGTCATGCGACGCCAGCGGGAACATCGGCAGCGAGAAGCGCAGGAAGCCGTAGCCGCCCATCTTCAGGAGGATCGCGGCCAGGATCACCGAGCCGGCGGTCGGGGCCTCGACGTGCGCGTCGGGCAGCCAGGTGTGCACCGGCCACATCGGCATCTTCACCGCGAAGGAGGCGAAGAAGGCCAGCCACGCCCAGGTCTGCAACGACCGCGGCACTGCGGTGTGCATCAGGGTCGGGATGTCGGTGGTGCCGCCGTTCCAGTACAGCGCCATGATGGCGAGCAGCATCAGAACCGAGCCGAGCAGCGTGTAGAGGAAGAACTTGAACGACGCGTAGACCCGGCGCGGGCCGCCCCAGACACCGATAATCAGGAACATCGGGATCAGGCCGCCCTCGAAGAACAAATAGAACAGCACGAGATCCAGCGCCGAGAAGGTGCCGACCATTAGCGTTTCCAGAATCAGGAACGCCATCATGTATTCGCGCACCCGGTTCTGGATCGCGTTCCAGCTCGCGACGATGCAGAACGGCATCAGGGCTGTGGTCAGGATCACGAAGGGCAGCGAGATGCCGTCCACACCCATGTGATAGGTGATGCCGGCGGCGATCCAGTTGGCCTTCTCGACGAATTGGAAATCGGCGACCGACGGGTCGAAGCGCGCAACCAGGAGCAGCGACACCGCAAAGGTGATGAGCGTGGTCCACAGCGCGATCCAGCGCGCATTGCGCCGCGCCGCCTCGTCGTCGCCACGCACGACGTAGACCAGCAGCGCTCCGACGACCGGCAGGAAGGTGGTGACGGAAAGGATGGGCCAGGTTGTCATTTACTGGCCTCCAAAGCCGAACATGAACCAGGTGATCAGGCCGGCGACGCCGATCAGCATGGCGAATGCATAGTGATAGAGATAGCCGGTCTGGATCTTCACGACGTTGCGGGTGATGCGCAGGACCGACGCGGAAACGCCGTCCGGACCGAAGCCGTCGATGATGAAGCCGTCGCCTTTCTTCCAGAGCTGGTAGCCGATCCACTTCGCCGGACGGACGAAGATGATGTCGTAGAGCTCGTCGAAGTACCACTTGTTGAGCAGGAACTGGTACAGCCCCGGCTGGGTCTGGGCCAGCTCGACCGGCAGGTACGGCCGGCGGATGTAGAACAGGTACGAGATCAGGAAGCCCACCACCATCATCACCGTTGGCAGGAAGGCGATGGTCTCGGGGATGTGGTGCATCTCCTCGATGATGTGCGGATTCATCTTCACGGACTCGCGGAAGAACTCCTCGATGCCGTGGCCCGCGAACAATTCCTTGAACGGGAAGCCAGCCAGGATAGAGCCGGCCGCCAGGATGCCGATCGGGATCAGCATCCAGAGGGGGCTCTCATGCGCCGACTCATAGTGATGTTCGTCATGCGGCTCGCCGTGGAAGGTCTTGAAGATCAGGCGCCATGAATAGAACGAGGTCAGGCCGGCGGCGAAGACCGTCAGGAGAAAGCCGTACACTGCGAACGGGTTGTGCGAGGCATAGGCGGACTCGATGATCGCGTCCTTGGAGAAGTAGCCGGCAGTGAGCGGGAAGCCGGTCAAGGCCAGCGTGCCGACCAGCATCACCGCGTAGGTGTAGGGGATCTTGCGCCACAGGCCACCCATGTTGCGGATGTCCTGCTCGTGATGCATCGCGTAGATCACCGAGCCGGAGCCCAAGAACAGCAGCGCCTTGAAGAAGGCGTGCGTGAACAGGTGGAACATGCCGACCGAATAGGCCCCCGCCCCCATCGCCACGAACATGTAGCCGAGCTGCGAACAGGTCGAGTAGGCGACAATGCGCTTGATGTCGTTCTGCACGAGGCCGACGGTCGCGGCAAAGAATGCCGTGGTTGCGCCGAAGAACATCACCACCGCCTGCGCGTTCGGCGCGAGCTCGAACAGCGGCGACAGCCGGGCCACCATGAAGACACCGGCGGTCACCATGGTCGCGGCGTGGATCAGCGCCGAGACCGGGGTCGGGCCTTCCATGGCGTCCGGCAGCCAGGTGTGCAGCAGGAACTGCGCCGACTTGCCCATCGCGCCCATGAACAGCAGCACGCAGGTCAGCGTCAGCGCATCCACCTGCCAGCCGAGGAAGTTGACGCTCTTGCCGGTCAGACCGGGGGCTGCATGGAAGATCGTCTCGAAATCGGTTGAGCCGACCAGCGCAAAGATCGCGAAGATGCCGAGCGCGAAGCCGAAATCACCGACGCGGTTGACGACGAAGGCCTTGATGGCGGCCGCATTCGCCGACGGCTTCTGGTACCAGAAGCCGATCAGCAGGTAGCTTGCGAGGCCCACGCCCTCCCAGCCAAAGAACAGCTGCACGAGATTGTCGGCCGTCACCAGCATCAGCATGGCGAAAGTGAACAGCGACAGATAGCCGAAGAAGCGCGGACGATACGGATCCTCGTCCATGTAGCCGATGGAATAGAGGTGCACGAGCGAGGACACGGTGGTGACCACGACCAGCATCACGGCCGTGAGCGTGTCGACCCGCAGCGCCCAGTAAACTTGGAGATCGCCGGAGAGGATCCACGGCAGAATCGGAATTCGCGCATCGTGGTGCATGAAGCCGACGTCGACCAGCGTGAACCAGGACAGGGCCGCCGAGACGAACAATAGCCCGGTCGTGATCAGCTCGGCCGCGCGCGAGCCCTGAGCCGGCGGCTCGGTCGGACCATGAGCGTGGTCGTCATGGCCGTCGCCCGGCTCGTGATGCGTCTCGTGGATGACGGCGGCATCCTCGTTGATCGAAGCTGATGCGTGAGCGTGCGCGCCGTGATCGTGATCGTCGTGATGCTCGACCGTATCGCCGCTGGGGTTGCGGCCATGCGCGCCGAAAATGGCGATCAGGCCGGCGAGAATGGCGCCCAGCAGAGGCAGAAAGACAATTGCCTGAACCATAGCTGGGTTAACCCTTCATCAGATTGACGTCCTCAACCGCGATCGAGCCGCGGTTGCGGAAATAGACCACCAGGATGGCAAGACCGATCGCGGCTTCAGCAGCCGCGACCGTCAGCACCAGGAGCGCGAAGACCTGGCCGACGATGTCGCCCAGGAAGGTCGAAAATGCCACCAGGTTGATGTTGACCGCGAGCAGGATCAGCTCGATCGACATCAGGATGACGATGATGTTCTTGCGGTTCAGGAAGATTCCGAGGATGCCGAGCGTGAACAGGATCGCGCCGACGGCAAGATAGTGTCCGAGCCCGATCGTCATTTCACCCACTCCGCTGCATCGGCATCCTGGAGTCCCTGCCCCGGCGCCACCTTGCGCAGCGCCATCGCCATGTCGGGCGTACGCGCGTTCTGAACGTTGATGTCCTGCCGCTTGACGGACGCCTTGTGGCGCAGCGTCAGCACGATGGCGCCGATCATCGCGACCAGCAGCACCATGCCGGCGAGCTGGAAGTAATGGATGTACTTCGTGTAGAGCACGAGCCCGAGCGCCTCGGTATTGGAGACGTTGGCCGGGATAGCCGCCGTGATCGACTTGGTCACGGTCGGGTCGATCACCCATGCGCCGACGACCAGCAACAGCTCGAACATGAAGATGCCGCCGATTACGAGGCCAACCGGCAGGTACTCGATGAAGCCTTCGCGCAGCTCAAGGAAGTCGACGTCGAGCATCATGATCACGAACAGGAACAGCACCGCGACCGCGCCGACATAGACGACGATCAGGATCATCGCCAGGAACTCGGCGCCCATCAGCACGAACAGGCCGGAGGCGTTGACGAAGGCCAGGATCAGATACAGCACGGAATGCACGGGATTGCGCGAGACAATCACCATCACCGCCGAGGCGACGCAGATGCCGGCGAACAGATAGAAGAACAGCGCGGGAAGGATCATGCCCTCACCTCACCGGTACGGCGCGTCGAGCTCGATCGCTTTCGCAATCTCGCGTTCCCAGCGGTCGCCGTTGGCGAGCAGCTTGGCCTTGTCATAGTAGAGCTCCTCGCGGGTCTCGGTCGCGAATTCGAAGTTCGGGCCTTCGACGATGGCGTCGACCGGGCAGGCCTCCTGGCAGAGGCCGCAATAGATGCACTTCACCATGTCGATGTCGTAGCGCACGGTGCGGCGGGTTCCGTCGTTGCGACGCGGGCCGGCTTCGATGGTAATGGCCTGCGCGGGGCAGACTGCCTCGCACAGCTTGCAGGCGATGCACCGCTCTTCGCCGTTGGGATAGCGGCGCAGCGCGTGCTCGCCGCGGAAGCGCGGTGAGATCGGGCCCTTCTCGAAGGGATAGTTCAGCGTCGGCTTCGGCTGGAAGAAGTAGCGCATGGCGAGGAAGAACGCCGAGACGAATTCCGACAGCAGAAGCGAGCGTGCGGTGGCGTTGATGTTGATACCCATGGCGGACCTCACTTCGGCGCGATGCCGGCGAAATGCAGCACGCCGGCCACCACGACCACCATCGCCAGCGACAGCGGCAGGAATACCTTCCAGCCGAGGCGCATCAGTTGGTCGTAGCGGTAGCGCGGCACGATCGCCTTCGCCATCGCGAACAGGAAGAACATGAAGAACAGTTTGAGCGAGAACCAGATGATGCCCGGCACCCAGTTGAAGGGCGGCAGATCGACCGGCGGCAGCCAGCCGCCCAGGAACAGGATCGTCGCCATCGCGCACATCGTGACGATCGCGACATACTCGCCGAGCATGAACAACAGATACGGGGTCGAGCCGTATTCGACCATGAAACCGGCGACGAGCTCGGACTCGGCCTCGACGAGGTCGAACGGCGGACGGTTGGTTTCCGCCAGCGCCGAGACGTAGAACACCACGAACATCGGGAACAGCGGCCACACATACCAGTTCAGGATGGTGAGCTGCGGCAGGCCGATCAGGCCTGCGAAACCGTGCAGCTTCTGCGCCTCGACCACGGCCGAGAGGTTCAGCGAGCCGGCGCAGAGCAGAACGGTGATGATGACGAAACCGATCGAGACCTCGTAGGACACCATCTGCGCCGCCGAGCGCAGCGCCGCCAGGAACGGATATTTCGAGTTCGACGACCAGCCGGCCATGATGATGCCGTAGATCGACAGCGACGAGATCGCGAAGATGTAGAGTATGCCGACATTGATGTCGGAGATCACCCAGCCGAGATTGGTCGGGATCACCGCCCATGCCGCAAGCGCGAGCACGCAGGAGACCAAGGGAGCCAGCAGGAAGACGCCCTTGTTGGCGCCGGACGGAATGATCGGCTCCTTCAGCACGAACTTCAGAAGGTCGGCGAAGGACTGGAACAAGCCCCAGGGGCCGACGACGTTAGGGCCGCGGCGGATCTGCACCGCCGCCCAGATCTTGCGGTCGGCGAGCAGGATGTAGGCGATCGCGACCAGCAGCACGACGAGCAGCAGGACGCTCTCCGCGACCATGATGATCAGCGGCCAGAGGAAGCCGGTCCAGAATGCGCTTTGGAAGAATTCCATCAGATCACGCTTACTCCGCTGCGGTCAGCATCTGCCCGGAGGCAAGCCGCGAGCATTCCGCCATCACGGCGGACGCACGCGCGATTGGGTTGGTCAGGTAAAAGTCCTCGATCAGGGCCTTGAACGGCGCCCTCTCAGGCGTGCCGCCCTTGCTCGCGAGCGCCTTGACCTGGTCGGCCGTGCCCGCCTCGATCTGGTCCAGACGGATCAGGTGCGGCACCGCCTTGAAGATCGCCTGGCGCAGCGCGGGGAGCGAGTCGTAGCCCAGCTTCTTGCCGAGCGTTTCCGACAGCGCACGGATGATCGCCCAGTCCTCGCGCGCCTCGCCCGGCGGGAACGCGGCACGGCCCGTCATCTGCGCGCGGCCCTCGGTGTTGACATAGATCGCCGACTTCTCGGTGTAGGCCGCTGCCGGCAGAATCACGTCGGCGCGGTGCGCGCCGCGGTCGCCATGGGTGCCGATATAGACGACGTAGGTGCCGTCCGGCGCCTTGATCTCGTCGGCCCCGAGCAGGAACAACAGATCCAACGTGCCGAAAGTCGTCATCTGTGCGGCGTTCAAGCCACCATTACCTGCCGTAAAGCCGATATCCAGCGCGCCGACGCGCGAGGCCGTCTCATGCAGCACGCCAAAACCGTTCCAGCCGTCCTTCACCGCGCCGATTTCGAGCGCCAGCTTGGCGGCTTGGGCGAGAATGGCCGCGCCGTCGTGACGCGAGGTCGCACCGGCGCCGACCAGGATGACCGGATGCTTGGCATTCTTCAGGGCATCAGCGAAGGAGTGCTTACCCGCACCGAGGTCGGCGAGCGTTTCCGTGCCCGCGCCGAGATGTTCGTAATCGTAGGTCAGATCAGCCTTGGCGCCGATCAGGCCGATCTTGAAGCCGCCCGCGCGCCAGCGCTTGCGGATGCGGGCGTTGAACACGGCCGCTTCCTTGCGAGGATTGGCGCCGATGATCAGGAGAGCGTCGGCCTGCTCGATGCCGACAAGGGTCGGATTGAAGACGTAGGCGCCGCGGCCGAGCGCGGAATCGAAGGCATCACCGCCCTGCACCGCCAGATTGGCCGAGCCGAACTTGGCGAGCAGATCCTTCAGCGCGAACATCTCCTCGACGCCGGCGAGATCTCCGGCGATGGCGCCGATCCGCTTGCCGTCGGTGCGGGCCGCCTTGGCGGCGATTGCAGCAAAGGCTTCGGACCACGAAGCCGGGCGCAGCTTGCCAGCCTCGCGGATATAGGGCCGGTCGAGCCGCTGGGTGCGCAGGCCGTCGACGACGTGACGGGTCTTGTCGGAAATCCACTCCTCGTTCACCGACTCGTTGACGCGCGGGAGGATGCGCATCACCTCGCGACCACGGGTGTCGACGCGGATCGCCGAGCCGATGCCGTCCATGACGTCGACCGACTGGGTCTTGCCGAGCTCCCATGGGCGCGCGGCGAAGGCGTACGGCTTCGAGGTCAGCGCGCCGACGGGGCAGATGTCGACGAGATTGCCCTGAAGCTCGGACGTCAGCGCGTGCTCGAGATACGTCGTGATCTCCATATCCTCGCCGCGGCCCGTCGCGCCCATTTCGGGGGCACCGGCGACTTCCGCCGAGAAGCGGACGCAGCGCGTGCACTGGATGCAGCGGTTCATCGAGGTCTTGACCAGCGCACCCAGATATTTGTCCTCGACGGCGCGCTTGTTCTCGGCGAAGCGGCTGGTGTCGACACCATAGCCCATTGCCTGGTCCTGGAGGTCGCACTCGCCGCCCTGGTCGCAGATCGGGCAGTCCAGCGGATGGTTGATGAGAAGGAACTCCATCACGCCTTCGCGGGCCTTCTTCACCATCGGCGAACGCGTCGAGATTTCCGGCGGCTCGCCCTTGGGACCCGGACGGCAATCGCGCACGCCCCAGGCGCAGCTCGCGACCGGCTTCGGGCCGCCCTTCACCTCGACGAGGCACATCCGGCAATTGCCAGCGATCGACAGCCGCTCGTGATAGCAGAAGCGCGGAATCTCGGCGCCGGCGGTCTCGCACGCCTGGAGCAGCGTGTACTCCGGCGGGACATCGATCTCTTTGCCGTCGATGATGAGCTTTGTCATTCTTCCTACTCCGCCGCGACCATGTTCACGGGATCGCGGACGCCGGCATCGTCGATGTCGGCCCTGTGCGAATACTGATCGATGCGCGCTTCGATCTCATGACGGAAATGCGCGATCAGGCCCTGGATCGGCCAGGCGGCTGCGTCGCCGAGCGCGCAGATGGTGTGGCCTTCGATCTGCTTGGTGACCTCGAGCAGCATGTCGATCTCGCGCTTGTGGGCGCGCCCCTCGGCCATGCGGGTCAAGACCCGCCACATCCAGCCGGTGCCCTCGCGGCACGGCGTGCACTGGCCGCAGCTCTCATGCTTGTAGAAATAGGAAATGCGGGCGATCGCGCGGATCAGGTCGGTGGACTTGTCCATTACGATCACGGCCGCAGTGCCGAGGCCCGAGCGCAGCTTGCTTAAGGAGTCGAAGTCCATCGGCGTGTCGATGATCTGCTCGGCCGGCACCATGCGCACCGACGAACCGCCGGGGATTACGGCCTTCAGATTGTCCCAGCCGCCACGGATGCCGCCGCAATGCTTCTCGATCAGCTCACGGAACGGAATGCCCATCGCTTCTTCGACGTTGCAGGGCCGCTCGACATGGCCGGAGATGCAGAACAGTTTTGTGCCGACATTGTTCGGACGACCGATGCCGGCGAACCAGGCCGCACCGCGCCGCAGGATGTCCGGCGCAACCGCGATCGACTCGACGTTGTTGACGGTGGTCGGGCAGCCGAACAGACCGACGTTGGCCGGGAACGGCGGCTTCAGCCGCGGCTGGCCCTTCTTGCCCTCGAGGCTCTCGAGCAGCGCGGTCTCCTCGCCGCAGATATAAGCGCCGGCGCCGTGGGCGACGTAAAGGTCGAACGGCCAGCCGTTGACGTTGTCCTTGCCGATCAGCTTGGCCTCGTAGGCCTGGTCGATCGCGGCCTGGAGGCGTTCGCGCTCGCGGATGAACTCGCCGCGGACATAGATGTAGCAGGCATGGGCGTTCATCGCGAAGCTCGCGATCAGGCAGCCCTCGACGAGCAGATGCGGATCGTGCCGCATGATCTCGCGGTCCTTGCAGGTGCCGGGCTCGGACTCGTCGGCGTTGACGACGAGATAGCTCGGCCGGCCGTCGGTCGATTCCTTCGGCATGAAGGACCATTTGAGGCCGGTCGGGAAGCCGGCACCGCCGCGGCCACGCAGGCCTGAGGCCTTCATCTCGTTGATGATCCAGTCGCGGCCCTTGTCGATGATGGCCTTGGTGCCATCCCAGGCGCCGCGGCGCCGCGCGCCCTCGAGCCCCCAATCGTGGAGGCCGTAGAGGTTCTTGAAGATGCGGTCCTTGTCCTCGAGCATTTCAGTGCTTTCCGATCAACGGTTGGCTTGCTTGTAGGCAAGCCCGGCGGCGCAGACGGCAAAGGTCAGCGCCCAGAGCAGACTGGTTTCCAGCGACGCGTTCAGGGTGAAGCGCTGCAGCAGGAAAATGAAGGCGGCCGCGACAGCGGCATGCATGGCGATGAAGCGCCACTTCTTCACGGCGCCGTTCCTCTCCGCTGCGGGTGACGCGAATTCACGCATCAGGTGGTCTCCTTCAGCGTGGTCGGCCCGGTGGCGGGAGCTGAGAACTGACGGCCGTTCTGCGGGCCGGGCTTGGGCGGATTGCCCGAGGCAAAGCCGTCGAGCACCTTGCCAAAACTCTCCCTGGTCAGGTCCTCATAGGTGTCCTTGCCGATCAAGACCATCGGCGCGTTCACGCAGGCGCCCAGGCACTCGACCTCTTCCCAGCTGAAATTGCCGTCCTTGGAGAGGTGGAAGGGCTCGTGATGGATGCGGCTCTCGCAGACGTGGATCAGGTCTTCGGCGCCCCGCAGCCGGCACGGTGTGGTGCCGCAGACCTGGACGTGCGCCTTCTTGCCGACGGGGGCGAGCTGGAACATCGTGTAGAAGGTCGCGACTTCCAGAACACGGATGTAGGGCATGTCGAGCATGTCGGCAATGACGCGGATCGCGGCTTCCGACACCCAGCCGTCGTTCTGCTCCTGCGCACGCCACAGGATCGCGATCACGGCCGAGGCCTGACGCCCCGCCGGATATTTGGCGACCTGCTGCTTCGCAAACGCGAGGTTCTCCTCCGTGAACGCAAAGCTCGCGGGCTGGACTTCCTTGGGCGCTAGGCGGCGAACGGACATCTCTTCAATCTCTCACTGGATACGGCGCGCAGCTTTCGCATTCAGGGCATCGATCCTGTCCTGCCAGAATGTGCTTGCGGTGCCGAAAACGTTGTAGCCGACGTGGGTAGAGACCTTGATGCGATCGAGGATCGAGAGCTCGGTCACCGTCTCCATGCGATTGGTGCTGGGATCGTAGACGATCAGCTTCAGCGGGGTCTTTTCGAGGATGTAGCGCGACACCGCATGCGAACGGTCGCTGCCGTGCTCCTCGCACATGATCACGCTGTCGCCTTCAAGGAGCCGCTTGCCGCCCTTGATGGCCTCGATCTCGACGCCTTCGACGTCGAGCTTGATCAAATATTTGGCGTTCGCTTCGACCTTGCCGTCATCGAGCAGATTGTCGAGCGCGATGACCGGCACTTCCTCACCTCCCGCCGAGGGGGCGCCGGCGATGCTGAAAGCTTCGTGCTTGGTGCCGGAGAGCCGCGCGGTGCCACGCTCGGCGCCGATCGCGCATTTCATAGTCTCGAAGCGGTTGCCGTTGATATCAGCGTTGTTGGCAAGCTTCGGATAGTTCTGGCCGGACGGCTCGATCGCGATTGCCTTGTGCGAGCCGAACGGTTTGCTCGACACCAGCACCGACCAGTAGCCGTAGTTCGCCCCGCAATCGAGTAGCGTGTAATCGACGTCGACGGAGTCCGCGAACAACAACTCCAGCTCGTCCTCGTAGTTGTACGAGCGGTTGAGCAGCTTGCTCCAGTAGCCGTCGCCATACGGAAACTCGAACACCGCGTCCGGGTTGAGCTTGATCGCGATGTTGCGCTCGGGCAGCGTCTTGCGCAGCAGATTGGCGCAGGCGATGTAGCCCATATGCGAGAAGTGCGAAGAGATCTTCGATCCCGTCACCAGCGCCAAGGCAGCCGTCCGCTCCCACAGGTTGGCCCCTTCAAGAGCCCCCGAGGCGCGGTCA
Organism: Bradyrhizobium sp. CB82; assembly: GCF_029714405.1. Lineage (NCBI taxonomy): Bacteria > Pseudomonadati > Pseudomonadota > Alphaproteobacteria > Hyphomicrobiales > Nitrobacteraceae > Bradyrhizobium > Bradyrhizobium sp. CB82. The sequence continues at coordinate 5,237,971 of NZ_CP121650.1, forward strand.
AACTGGATCGGCGCCTGCGCCATCACCGATCGACCTCTCCGAACACGATGTCGAGCGAGCCGAGGATGGCAGAGACGTCCGCGAGGAGATGGCCCTTGCAGATGTGATCCATGGCCTGCAGATGCGCAAAGCCCGGCGCGCGGATCTTGCACTTGTAGGGCTTGTTGGTGCCGTCGGAGACGAGATAGACGCCGAACTCGCCCTTCGGCGCCTCGACCGCGGCGTAGACCTCGCCGGCCGGCACGTGGACGCCTTCGGTGTAGAGCTTGAAGTGATGGATGAGCGCTTCCATCGAGCGCTTCATCTCGCCGCGGCGCGGCGGGAAGACCTTGTTGTCCTCGACCGCGACCGGCCCCTGCCCATCCGGCGCCTTCAGCTTCTCGATGCACTGCTTCATGATGCGCACCGACTGGCGCATCTCTTCCATGCGGATCAGGTAGCGGTCGTAGCAGTCGCCGTTCTTACCGATCGGAATATCGAATTCCATTTCGGCGTAGCATTCATAAGGCTGCGCCTTGCGCAGGTCCCAGGCAGCACCCGAGCCGCGCACCATCACGCCCGAAAAGCCCCACTCCCAGGCTTCCTTCAGCGGCACCACGCCGATGTCGACGTTGCGCTGCTTGAAGATGCGGTTGGCGGTGAGCAGACGGTCGAGATCGTCGACCACTTTCAGGAACGGATCGCACCAGGCCTCGATGTCGTTGATCAGCTTGGGCGGCAGGTCCTGGTGCACGCCGCCGACGCGGAAGTAGGCTGCATGCATACGGCTGCCCGAGGCGCGCTCGTAGAACACCATCAACTTCTCGCGCTCCTCGAAACCCCACAGCGGCGGGGTGAGTGCGCCGACGTCCATCGCCTGCGTGGTGACATTGAGAAGATGCGAGAGGATGCGGCCGATCTCGCAATAGAGCACGCGGATCAACTGGCCGCGGCGCGGCACTTCGATGCCGAGCAGCTTTTCGGCAGCCAAGCAGAAGGCGTGCTCCTGGTTCATCGGCGCGACGTAGTCCAGGCGATCGAAATAAGGGATCGCCTGCAAGTACGTCTTCTGCTCGATCAGCTTTTCGGTGCCGCGGTGGAGCAGGCCGATATGCGGATCGACGCGCGCAACGACCTCGCCATCCAGTTCGAGCACGAGGCGCAACACGCCGTGCGCCGCCGGATGCTGCGGACCAAAGTTGATAGTGAAATTTCGGAGGTTTTCAGGTTGCTCGTTCATGATCAGACCTTTGGCCCCGCCTTCTCATCGCCGGGGAGCGGATAGTCCGCCCCTTCCCACGGCGAGAGGAAGTCAAACTTGCGGAATTCCTGGTTGAGCCGAACCGGCTCGTACACCACCCGCTTCTCCTGGTCGTCGTAGCGGACCTCGACGAAGCCGGTGAGCGGGAAGTCCTTGCGCAGCGGATGCCCCTCAAAACCGTAATCGGTGAGGATGCGGCGCATGTCGGGATGTCCGACGAAGATCACGCCATAGAGGTCGTAGGTCTCGCGCTCGAACCAGTCGGCGCCGGGAAACACCTCGATCAGCGACGGCACCTGGGTGGTCTCGTCGGCCTGAGCCTTGAGCCGAATCCGCGTGTTAAGCGTCGGCGACATCAGATGATAGACGACGTCGAAGCGCTTCTCGCGCGCCGGATAATCCACCGCGGTCACGTCGGTGAAGTTGACGAAGCGGCAGTTCGGATCGTCGCGGAGGTACTTGACCACCTCAACGATCTTGGCGGCCTCGACGTCCACCGTGAGCTGGTTGAAGGCGACCATGTAACCGGTAGCGGCGCCCGGAAGCGCACTAACGATCGTTTGCCCAAGGGCGTCGAGCTTGCCGTCGTCCATGACGTAAAACCTTAGCGTTCGATAGTGCCGGTGCGCCGGATCTTCTTCTGAAGAAGCAGCACGCCGTAGAGCAGCGCTTCCGCCGTGGGCGGGCAGCCCGGCACATAGATGTCGATCGGGACGATGCGGTCGCAGCCGCGCACGACCGAGTAGGAATAGTGGTAGTAGCCGCCGCCATTGGCGCAGGAGCCCATCGAGATGACGTAGCGCGGCTCGGGCATCTGGTCGTAGACCTTGCGCAGCGCCGGGGCCATCTTGTTGGTCAAGGTGCCTGCGACGATCATCACGTCAGACTGGCGCGGCGAGGCACGCGGCGCAAAGCCGAAGCGCTCGACGTCGTAGCGCGGCATCGACACCTGCATCATCTCGACCGCGCAGCAGGCAAGACCGAAGGTCATCCACATCAACGAGCCGGTGCGCGCCCAGGTGATGAGGTCGTCGGCCGCAGCGACGAAGAAGCCCTTGTCGGAGAGCTCGTGATTGACCTCGAGGAAGAACGGATCATTGGCCCCGACCGGCTTGCCGGTCGACGGATCCAGAATGCCCTTCGGGGCCGGCGCTAGAACCGGACCGGCGGACGATGTGGCAGGGTTCAATCCCATTCCAGTGCCCCTTTTTTCCATTCATAGGCAAACCCCACCGTCAGCACGGCGAGGAACACCACCATGGACCAGAAGCCGGTCGCACCAAGCTTGCCGAACGCTACCGCCCAGGGGAACAAGAACGCCACCTCGAGATCGAAGATGATGAAGAGGATGGCGACCAGGTAGAAGCGGACGTCGAACTTCATCCGGGCGTCGTCGAAGGCGTTGAAACCACACTCATACGCCGACAGCTTTTCCGGATCCGGTTGCTGGAACGCCACGATGAAGGGGGCGATCAGCAGCACGAGGCCAATCAGGCCCGCCACCCCTATAAAGACGACAAGTGGAAGATAGTTCTGCAGAATGCCGCTCATTGGCGAGCCCTTTTTCCCGCAGGCCGGGATGCCCGCGGATTCGTCCCGATTTGGAATTGTTCTGAGCCTTAGCGCAGTGCACCAAAGGGTGCAAGACACGCTGCTTTTAGGCCCTTTGCCGCCCCCAGAACAGTGAAAATCCCGGAATCGCCCCGCGGCTGTATGGAGCAGAACGGCCGCTCCAGCAAGGGTGTCCCTGTCGGACTCCCCAGCAGCAGCCGACGCTCCGCGCGGAGCATGTCGGCGCCCGCGGATCGGGGTGAGGTCGCCATAGCGATCAGAAGTGGCGCTGCGAAGATCCGTATCCATGGGCGCGAGCGACCGGACGAGCCATGCATCAAGGCGGGACCGGGACTCGTTTGGCGAATGCGTCGGCGCAGACCGGCCCAGGCTTCCGCTGCTGGCTGTGACGCGCCGGCGATCACCGTAGAGGCAGGATGTGGCCGACGTGCTGGTGAAGAGATGATAGCTGGTGAAGGCGCCAATCAGCTTCAGCTCCTTCGTGACATTGGCCACCGCCTCGAGCTCGATGCCGCGTGAGGTGACCGGGCCGGTCTGCCGCTATCTGCCGGACAGCGGCCTGAAAGGGTCCTCCTGGCGAGATCAAGCTGCCTGGCAGATGAAACCATTTTGCGGAAGGGGCGAAACCATCCGGAAACAGATCGTCCCTAGAAGAGGAGCCAACAGATGGGCGGGAAAGCCCGTCGGGAGGCTCAGATGAACCACTCCATTCACTCTGCTGATCGTGCGACGCATCTGAAGATCGTGGTGGTGGCGCTGGTGGCCGGCATCGCGGTGGCTGCCCTCGGGATCGCGGCACGGACCAGTGTCGATCTCAGCCAGACCGCCCAGGCCACCCACGTCGTCAAGGCCGGCAAGCCGGTGGCCGTGACCAGCTCGGGCACATCGGAAGTCCGCTAAGGCCGAAACGGCCCATATCGGACGGACACAAGGCCGCCTTCGGGCGGCTTTTGCGTCTGCGGCGATTTGAGAGAATTCCAGGCTAAGCCACTGATTCAATGGCGCGAGAGACGGGGCTCGAACCCGCGACCTCCGGCGTGACAGGCCGGCGCTCTAACCAACTGAGCTACTCCCGCGTGCTGGGCAAAGCCATGCGGAACGAGGGGGGACTTAAAGGCGCGGTCTGGTGAAGTCAAGGACGTTGCGTTTGGCCCGTAAACATCGGGTGTTTCTGCGAGACTTCACCGAAAACCTGCCCCGGATAGCTGGCCCGTAGGTCCCGAATCGTCGGATGGCCGAAGGCGCCAGATTTCGGTGCCGGAAGCCGCCGACAGCCCCGTTGAGGGAACTGGCCGAAGCCTACTCAGGCTTACGCTTCATTAAGTCTGATCACGCCTCCTTGCGCGACGACACGTGGTCCCCGGAATGACGCTTTTCTGGTATACCGCGGCTCACCAGATCCCGGTGGTTACGAGAAGAAATGTCCCTCACCTTTGCCCACACCGTGACCGAGCGCTTCCTGCGCTACGTCACCATCGACACCCAGTCCGATCCTGAATCCCCCACAGCGCCCTCGACCGAGAAGCAGAAGGATCTCGGCCGCGTGCTCGTCACCGAGCTCAAGGCCATGGGCGTGGAAGACGCCCATCTCGACGACTACGGCTATGTCTACGCGACGATCCCGTCCAACACCGACAAGAAGGTGCCGGTGATCTGCTTCTGCTCGCACATGGACACCTCGCCCGACTGCTCGGGCAAGGACGTCAAGCCGCAGGTCGTGAAGAATTATCGCGGCGGCGACATCACGCTGCCAGCCGATCCTACCCAGGTGATCCGCTTTGCCGAGCATCCCGCGCTCAAGAACCAGATCGGCAACGACATCGTCACCACCGACGGCACCACGCTGCTAGGCGCCGACAACAAGGCGGGCGTTGCCGAGATCATGGACGCCGCGCATTTCTTCATCAACAACCCCGACGTGAAGCACGGCACCATCAAGATCCTGTTCACGCCCGATGAAGAGATCGGCCGCGGCGTCGACAATGTCGATCTAAAGAAACTGGGCGCCGACTTCGGCTACACCATGGATGGCGAGAGCGCCGGCAGCGTCGAGGACGAGACCTTCTCGGCTGACGGCGCCACCATCACCATCCAGGGCGTCTCTGCCCATCCCGGCTATGCCAAGGGCAAGATGGAGCACGCGATCAAGATCGCAGCCGCAATCGTCGAACGCCTGCCGAAGGAAGGCTGCTCGCCAGAGACCACCTCGGGCAAGCAGGGCTTTCTGCATCCGATCGGCATCTCCGGCGCGCTGGAGCAGACGACGCTGTCCTTCATCGTCCGCGACTTCACCGAGGAAGGCTTGAAGGAGAAGGAGACGCTGCTCGAGGACATCGTCAAGGACGTGATGAAGGACTATCCGCGCTCGACCTACAGGCTCGAGGTGCGCGAGCAGTACCGCAACATGAAGCAGGTGATCGACCGTCACCCGCACATCCTCGAATACGCCATTGAGGCGATCCGCCGCGCTGGGCTCCGCCCGATGCGCACCGCGATCCGCGGCGGCACCGACGGCTCGCGCCTCTCCTTCATGGGCCTGCCCTGCCCCAACATCTTTGCCGGCGAGCACGCATTTCACTCGCGGCTGGAATGGGTCAGCCGGCAAGACATGGAAAAGGCGGTCCAGACCATCGTGCACCTCGCGATGATCTGGGAAGAGCGGGCCTAGGATTCCCGCAGGCCACGGTCACGGCCCGGCTAGTCCCGGCCATGGCCTTGCAGCTACGGCACCGGCATCGGGCGGCGACCGCGATAGAAGCGATTCGAACTCGCCATCCATTGCGGCAAGGGTTCACCGTCACGGTGCCGTCCGCCGGCGACTGCAGCCGCCCAGGCGACGGCGGCCCCGATCAGCGTCGCCGCCGCGACCGAGAATGCTACGATGATCGAGCTGCGCCGCGCGTGGTTGATCGCCGTCTGCGACTCCGCGATCACGGCATCGACGCGCCGCTCGGAATCCGCGGGCGCCAGTCCCGTCAACGCGGCCGTCTGTTGCACGAGATAGGACCGATCATCGCTGCTGACGCCGCTGTGGCTCGATGCCGTCATGAGAATCCGGCCGGCTTCGGCGCGGGCTTCCCTCACGTCGGTGTTCGGCGGCCGACGTGGCGCGCGGAACAGCTTGTCGAGCTCATAGCTCAACAGCGGCTCTGCGGCGGTTGCATTGCTGGCCGAGCTGCGCATCGTCGAGCGCTCGATCGCGGACGCGCCGAGGATCGCGAGCAGTGCCGCACCGATCAGCACGGCGAGCGCCCATGACGTCAGTCCGTGCAGCCCGTCCCGCCGCTCGCCGTCGTCCTCGATCGTTGCGAGCGCAGGCCCAGGCCGCGCGATCCGCCCGGCGATGTAGCCGCCAAAGCCGAAGCTGACGATCGCCTGGAGGATCAGATACAGTCCTGACAGCAGTGCCAGCGCCGATGACGCATCGCGCCATGTCGGCGACGTCGAACTGACGCCGAGGCCGATGGCGACGCCAAAGCTGACCAGGATGAACGACAGAGCACCGGCAGCGAACGCACCCGCCAGCACCGAACTCCACTGGATGGTCCAGCGGCCTTCGGCGGCGGGCACGCTACCTTCCATGACCTCTTCCTGCACGAGAGCTTCGATAGTCATCGCGGCTCTCTCAGCGCAGGCCGAAGAACGACAGGATCGCCATGATCACGACGATCAAGCCGATGAGATAAATCAATCCGTCCATAAGCCCATCCTCCTCAAATGCTCCGGGGCGCTAATGAAGAGGCACAAGGAATGTTCCTAACCGGGGCTTTCCTCGGCGGGGAACGAACCATCCAGATGCGGTTTATCCGCACAAGTCCAAGGGAACATAGATTGTGAGCACAAAGGCCCCAGCCGGGTCACCCCGGGAGCTGGGGCCTTCCGTTTTTGCGCGGCAGTGGCTGTCTTATGTTAAGGACGCCAATCGCGGGATCATCAAAGATGCGATCGGGGCGGATACCTCCAGGAGCGGGAGAGCCGCGTGGACCGCAGAACGGCCTGCCTGAGCCGGGCGAACGCATTCCGGGAAAAGGCGCCGATCCCGAGCACCACGATCAATGGATCGATGAAGCCATCAAATGGCTGGAGCGGGCGATGGAAGCGAGCTGCCACGTCTCGGTGACGGTGGAAGCCGGCGATGGTCGTACCGGTCCTGAGGCTCCGTGACCGTACAATCAAAATATCGAAAACAACCCCATGCAAAGGAGCCGATGGCTGCCGTCGCACGTTTTGCATTTTCCGAATTCATTTGACACGTCGGGCAAATCAGGGGCATTATGCCATCATCGCATCTAGACCCGGACCAGAGCTATCCGCCGCGTCCGTCGGTGACGCGAGTTGCTGGCAAAATCCTCGACCGTGCTGACGCTCCTGGTCCTGCCGGCGCTCTACGTGCTGTTCCGTCGTGACGGCGCCGGCGAACGCCTACAATGGGCGCTGATTTGGCTCACGCCGATTCCGGGGAGCGGTAGACGTGGACAAGCACGACCACCATGCCGGCCATCATCACCATGATCACCACGACCATGCCGGGCACGACCACGATCATGGCCACGGTGCGCATGTCCACGCGCCCGCAAATTTTGGCAGGGCATTTGCGATCGGCATTTCGCTCAACACCGCGCTCGTCGTCGCGCAAGGCGTTTACGGCTACATCGCCAATTCAACCGCCCTGCTCGCCGACGCCGGCCACAATTTGAGCGACGTGCTCGGCCTCGTCATGGCCTGGGGTGCATCGGTCGCGGCCAGGCGCGCGCCCACCGGCCGCTTCACCTACGGCTTTCGCGCCTCGACCATTTTGGCGGCACTGGCGAACGCCGTCTTCCTCCTGGTCGCAACCGGCGCGATCGGCTGGGAAGCGATCCTGCGGCTGCGCGAGCCAGAGCCGGTCGCCGGCGTCACGGTGATGATTGTCGCCGGCATCGGCATCCTCATCAACGGAGCGACCGCGATGCTGTTCGCCAGCGGTCGCAAGGACGACATCAACATCCAGGGCGCGTTCCTGCACTTGGCTGGCGATGCCGCAGTCTCGCTCGGCGTGGTCGTCTCGGCGGCGCTGATCATCTTGACCGGCTGGCTCTGGCTCGATCCGCTGGCGAGCCTCGTGATCTGCGCCGTCATCCTCTGGAGCACGACGGGCCTGCTCCGCAGCTCCGTCGACATGTCGATGGCTGCCGCGCCACGAGGCACCGACCTCGACGCCATCAAAGGCTTTCTGATGCAGCGGCCCGGCGTCTCCGATATCCACGACCTGCACGTCTGGCCGATCAGCACCACGGAAACGGCGCTGACGTGTCACCTCGTCATGCTGAGCGGTCACCCCGGCGACGCCTTCCTGATGGAGACCGCACAGCTCCTGAAAACCTCCCACCGGATCGGCCATACGACGATCCAGATCGAGACCGGCCAGGACAACGCCTGCGCGCTGGCGCCCGACAACGTGGTGTGACGACCGCTCTGCGGGTGACGATCGCCAATGAAGGCCCGCATCCCACTGTCATTGCGAGCGAAGCGAAGCAATCCAGAATTCCCCCGCGGAGAGATTCTGGATTGCTTCGTCGCTTCGCTCCTCGCAATGACGGTTGTGGAAGCTTCCTCGCCTACCCTGCCTTCGCCGTCACGATCCAGATCGCGCCTTGCAGCGCCACCGATTGCCCCCTGACGAACGGCGCCAGCGCTTCGCGGATCGAGCCTTTGGCCGCCTCGTGGGTCTCCGGCGGATGGCCTTGCAGGGCGCGGCTGGCGGGGCCGATCTGAAGAGAGCCATCGACCGCCGCGTCCAGGCCGCCACCGATCGCGATATCCATCGCAAGGTTGCGCGGCTCCATCGCCACGTCCGCGAAACCGGCGCCGTTGAGGATGCGCATCACGCGCTCTTCCGACGCAAAGGCGAATGGACCGGGATCCTCCGGCCCGACCGGCGGCAGCTTCGGTACGTGTTTGTAGACCGCCATCAGCGGCGTCATCATCCAGGGGTTTTCGCGCGGCTCGCGCCAGCAGATGAAGGCCAGCCGCCCCGACGGCTTCAGCGCGCGGCGCAGATTGGTGAACGACGCGATCGGATCGGCAAAGAACATCACACCGAAACGCGAGGCGAGCAGATCGAAGCTTTGGGGATCGAACGGATAGACCGTCGCGTCCGCCAGCACGAAATCGAGCGGCAGGTTCTTTGGCGAAAGTGCACGCGCCTGCGACAGCATCGGGCCGGACACGTCGAGCCCGAGCGCAAAGCCGTTCGGCCCGACTGCCTTCGCGAGCGCGACCGTCGTCGCACCGGAGCCGCAGCCGATGTCGAGCACGCGCTCGCCCGGCTTCGGCCTGGCGCGCTCGATCAGGATGTCGGCGATGGGTCCAAGCAGCGTCTCCTGCGCCGCGTGGCGATCGGCCCATTTCTGGCCGCCGGGACCATTCCAATAAGCGATCTGGTCGGCATTGAGCTCATGTCCGCTTGGTTGTTCCATCAGGGCCTCTGTGTCTCGCATTGATCAACCGGTTGCGCACGGTCCGGCATTCCAGCGGATTGTAAGCAGTTCGAAGAGCCGCAGCCGCCGGTCCCGGGGCTCGGCGCCGGCGGACAAAAAAAGGAATCTCAGGCTCGGAGGGACTCATTGGACAAATTAAAACGGTCGGACGGAAAAGTCCGATCTTTGCCGGTGTTCCAAGCGGCGTCCAGTCCAGGAACGAAGCCGGCGCGGTTCGAGGGGCCTTGCCCATCCACGTGTGGCAGCGCTAAAGAGGCGCCGTGGGGCGGTTAGCTCAGCTGGTTAGAGCATCTCGTTTACACCGAGAGGGTCCGCGGTTCGAATCCGTGACCGCCCACCAATCAAATCAAACAGTTAGCGCTCTCGGCAGGCGGTCCCGCCCTACCCCGTTCGCGAAGCGGATCGTGCTTCAATCCTTGGGTCGCCCCGGCAAGACGGGCACCGTATCGATCCACAGCGCCGCCGACTGGCACCAGATCTGGCGGCTGGGCCGCAAGGTCTCGCGCTGGCGGATGCTGCCCCAGCGGATGCCCCAATCGTCGGCCTCCGAGCCCTCGCCGCTGGTGAACAGCGGGGAACCGCAGTCGCCGCAGAAATGCTGGAAGCGCATCCGGCCGTTGTCGCCGCGCTTGCCATAGACCTTGGGCTTTCCGCCGGTCAGGCGGAGGGTTTGGCCGGAGCAGATCGCGGTTACCCGGAAGGGGGACCCGGTCAGCACTTGGCAATCGGTGCAGTGGCACACCGAGATCGCCTCCGGATCGATCTCCGCCGTGTAGCTGACCCGGCCGCAATGGCACTGTCCGTCGATCTGCATGCCGCGCTCCCAAAACAAAAACGGCGCCCGAGGGCGCCGTTTTAACATCTTTGGCCGGTCTCAGTGAGCGGTCAGGCCACCGGCGGCTTCGTCGCCATCCGGCTTCACCGTCACCTTGGCGTCCTCTTCCCAGACGATCGGCACCGGCTTCTTCACCAGCGCGCGGGCGACGACGTCGTCGAGCCGCGAGACCGGGACGATCTCCATGCCGCCCTTGATCGCATCGGAAATCTCCGTGAGATCCTTGGCGTTGTCCTCCGGGATCAGCACCGTCTTGATGCCGCCGCGGGCGGCAGCCAGCAGCTTCTCCTTCAGACCGCCGATCGGCAGCACACGGCCGCGAAGCGTGATCTCGCCGGTCATCGCGACGTCGTGGCGGACCGGAATGCCGGTCATGACCGAGATGATCGCGGTGGCCATCGCCACGCCTGCGGACGGACCGTCCTTGGGGGTAGCGCCCTCCGGCACGTGCACGTGGATGTCGCGCCTGTCGAACATCGGCGGCTCGACACCATAGTTGATCGCACGCGAGCGGACGTAGGACGCCGCCGCCGAGATCGACTCCTTCATGACGTCGCGCAGATTGCCCGTGACCGTCATCTTGCCCTTGCCGGGCATCATGACGCCTTCGATCGTCAGCAGCTCGCCGCCGACGTCGGTCCAGGCAAGGCCGGTGACGATGCCGACCTGCGGCTCGCTTTCGATCTCGCCGAAGCGGTACTTCGGCACACCCAGAAACTCCTCCAGAGTCTTCTCGGTGACCTTGACCGACTTCTTCTTGGAGATCATCAGCTCCTTCACCGCCTTGCGGGCGAGTGTCGAGAGCTCACGCTCCAGATTGCGCACGCCCGCTTCGCGGGTGTAGCGGCGGATCAGTAGCAGCAGCGCGTCGTCGTCGATCGAGAACTCCTTGGAGTCCAGACCGTGCTTGGACACCGCGTTCGGGATCAGGTGCTTGCGCGCGATCTCGACCTTCTCGTTCTCGGTGTAGCCCGCGATCCGGATGATCTCCATGCGGTCCATCAGCGGGCCCGGAATATTGAGCGTATTCGCGGTCGTGATGAACATCACGTTGGAGAGATCGTAGTCGACCTCGAGATAGTGGTCGTTGAAGGTCGAGTTCTGCTCGGGGTCCAGGACCTCGAGCAGCGCCGAGGACGGATCGCCGCGGAAATCGGCGCCCATCTTGTCGATCTCGTCCAGCAGGAACAGCGGGTTGGACGACTTCGCCTTCCGCATCGACTGGATGATCTTGCCAGGCATCGAGCCGATATAGGTACGGCGGTGACCGCGGATCTCGGCCTCGTCGCGCACGCCGCCGAGCGAGACGCGCACGAATTCGCGCCCCGTCGCCTTTGCGATCGACTTGCCGAGCGAGGTCTTGCCGACGCCGGGAGGCCCGACCAGGCACAGGATCGGCCCTGTCAGCTTGTTGGCGCGCGACTGCACCGCAAGATACTCGACGATGCGGTCCTTGACCTTCTCGAGCCCGTAGTGATCGGCATCCAGAACCGACTGAGCGGCTTCCAGGTCCTTCTTGACCTTGGACTTCTTGTTCCACGGGATCGACAGCAGCCAATCGAGATAATTGCGTACGACCGTCGCTTCCGCGGACATCGGCGACATCTGGCGCAGCTTCTTCAGCTCGTGCTGCGCCTTCTCTCGCGCTTCCTTCGACAGCTTGGTCTTCGAGATCTTCTCTTCGAGATCAGCGAGTTCATCGCGACCATCGTCGTCGCCGAGCTCCTTCTGAATCGCTTTCATCTGCTCGTTGAGATAGTACTCGCGCTGGGTCTTCTCCATCTGGCGCTTGACGCGCGAGCGGATGCGCTTCTCGACCTGCAGCACCGAGATCTCGCTCTCCATCAGGCCCAACACCTTCTCCAGGCGCGAGGTGACGGACAGCGTCTCCAGGATTCCTTGCCGATCCGCGATCTTGACGGCGAGATGCGAGGCGACGGTGTCGGCGAGCTTGGCGAAATCGGTGATCGCCTGCACGACGCCGACGACCTCGGCCGAAATCTTCTTGTTGAGCTTCACATAGCTCTCGAAGTCGGACACGACCGAGCGCGCCAGCGCTTCGGCCTCGACCGACTTAGCATCGGTGTCGGCGAGTGCGACCGCGGTCGCCTCGTAATAATCGGCGCGATCGGTGTATCTCTCCACGCGCGCTCGCTCGAGCCCCTCGACCAGCACCTTCACGGTGCCGTCGGGAAGCTTCAGAAGCTGCAACACGCTGGCGAGCGTACCGGTCTCGTAAATCGCATCGGGCGCTGGATCATCGTCGGACGCGTTCTTCTGCGTCGCGAGCATGATCAGCGCGTCGTTCTTCATCACTTCTTCGAGCGCGCGGATCGACTTCTCGCGGCCAACGAAGAGCGGCACGATCATGTGTGGGAAGACGACGATGTCGCGCAAGGGAAGCACGGGATAAGCGTGCGCTTCGCCATGAACGATGGTTGGCCGGGGTTTGGGATTAGTCATGGCCTTTTCCTTTTGCTTTGCCCCCTTGCACGCAGCCCGCTGTGCCTAGCGCAACCGCCACAAGGTGCCGAGGTGATCCGCAAAACCAGTAGGCCCTTAAGCTTGGACCGGCCTTGCCGGATCGAATTGAGGCGAATCTTGAAGAGAATTCCTGCTCGCCGTTTGCATTAGGTGGCTATCGACCCAGGGGGTGTCAAGTCATTGAAAGATGCGCGCCATTTGGCGCTTACGCACGCGGGACGAGCGACGCAATACCGGCTGCGGATACTCATTCCGCAGCCGTCAATTCGAGAAGTTCGAAGGCTCAGACCAGCGCCCGTCAGGCGCTGGCATTCTCGACCGCACGATCGGAGCGATCGGCGTAGATGTAGAGCGGACGCGCCGTGCCTTCCACGACTTCGCGCGAGATCACCACCTCTTCCACACCTTCCAGGCCCGGCAGATCGAACATGGTCTCGAGCAGGATCGCTTCGAGGATCGAGCGCAGTCCGCGCGCGCCGGTCTTGCGCTCGATCGCCTTGCGGGCAACCGCGCCAAGCGCCTCGTCGGCGAAGGTCAGCTCGATGTTTTCCATCTCGAACAGGCGCTGGTACTGCTTGACCAGCGCGTTCTTCGGGTCGGTCAGGATCTTCTTCAGCGACGTCTCGTCGAGGTCCTCGAGCGTCGCCACGACCGGCAGACGGCCGACGAACTCGGGGATGAGACCGTACTTCAGGAGATCCTCGGGCTCGACGTGGCGGAAGATCTCGCCGGTGCGGCGGTCCTCAGGTGCCATCACCGAGGCACCGAAGCCGATCGAGGTCGACCGGCCGCGCGCCGAGATGATCTTCTCGAGGCCCGAGAAGGCGCCGCCGCAGATGAACAGGATATTGGTGGTGTCCACCTGCAGGAACTCCTGCTGCGGATGCTTGCGGCCGCCCTGCGGCGGGACCGAAGCCACCGTGCCTTCCATGATCTTCAAGAGCGCCTGCTGCACGCCCTCGCCCGACACGTCGCGGGTGATCGACGGATTGTCGGACTTGCGGCTGATCTTGTCGATCTCGTCGATGTAGACGATGCCGCGCTGCGCCCGCTCGACGTTGTAGTCGGCGGCCTGCAGCAGCTTCAGGATGATGTTCTCGACGTCCTCACCGACATAGCCGGCTTCGGTCAGCGTCGTCGCGTCGGCCATCGTGAAGGGAACGTCCAGGATGCGGGCGAGCGTCTGCGCGAGCAGCGTCTTGCCCGAGCCGGTCGGACCGATCAGCAGGATGTTCGACTTCGCGAGTTCGACGTCGTTGTGCTTGGTCTGGTGGTTGAGGCGCTTGTAGTGGTTGTGCACCGCGACCGAGAGAACCTTCTTAGCATGGCTCTGGCCGATCACGTAGTCGTCCAGCACCTTGCAGATTTCCTTCGGCGTCGGAATACCGTCGCGCGACTTCACCAGCGAGGACTTGTTCTCCTCACGGATGATGTCCATGCAGAGCTCGACGCACTCGTCGCAGATGAAGACCGTGGGACCCGCGATCAGTTTGCGGACTTCGTGCTGGCTCTTGCCGCAGAACGAGCAATACAGCGTGTTCTTGGAGTCGCTCGTGCCGACCTTACTCATTCATATCTCCGTCCGCGGTTCGATCCCGTCCGCTCGATCGCTCCAGTCCGGCACGACGGCCGGCATAGATTCAAATAGAGCAAATTCCGTACCAAAAAAGACCCTACGCGTTACATCCCGTGCGAATCACGGTCACTCGATTCTCCCGCGATCTTAGCCCATCAAACCTAGCCAACCATGCTGTCACCCGACTATCAAGAATTCGCTAATCGGGGGGGCGCTGGCTACCCGTGACAATACCGTGATTTCACGACTTGGCACGAGCGAAGTGATCGAAATCACCCGGGCGTTGCTGGATTACCACGAAAGAACCAGCACGAAAGCGGAACTTTCCGCCTGTCGCGAGGCGCAAGGCCGCTTTTTGCGCCGCACGACGCGCCATTAACGTGAAGGCCGCCCTGACGATCCCCAGAAATCCCGGGGATCGCCGTTACCATTTCGGTAGTGCTACAGGGCTTTCGGCGGCGCCGGGTCCTCGGCGCGCTTGTCGATCACCTTGTCGACGAGGCCAAATTCCTTGGCGTCGTTTGCCGTGAGGAACTTGTCGCGTTCCAGCGCATCCTCGATCGACTTGTAGGTCTGACCGGTGTGCTTGACGTAGATCTCGTTGAGACGCTTCTTCAGGTTCAGGATTTCCTGCGCGTGCAGCATGATGTCGGTGGCCTGGCCCTGGAAGCCGCCGGAAGGCTGGTGCACCATGATGCGCGCGTTCGGCAGCGAGAAGCGCATGTCCTTCTCGCCGGCCGCGAGCAATAGCGAGCCCATCGAAGCCGCCTGCCCCGTACAGAGCGTGGAGACCGGCGGACGGATGAACTGCATGGTGTCGTAGATCGCAAGGCCCGACGTCACCACGCCGCCCGGCGAATTGATGTACATCGAGATTTCCTTCTTCGGATTCTCGGCTTCGAGGAACAGAAGCTGTGCGACGATCAGCGTCGACATGCCATCCTCGACCGGTCCGGTCACGAAGATGATGCGCTCTTTCAACAGACGCGAGAAGATGTCGTAGGCGCGCTCGCCACGGTTGGTCTGCTCGACCACCATGGGCACGAGGTTCATGTAGGTTTCAACCGGATCGCGCATGAGTCACCTAGGTTTTTCGGAGGCGGACATCCTCGCGGCAAGACAGTCTTCGCTGGAATCGCCGAGCGCGGATGAACGTCCCGTGATGCAGGACTTGAGTAGGGCGTAACGACAGATATAGCCCAATTCGCTTCAGACAAGGCCGGAGCGAATTAAGGCTTAATCCGACAAACCAGTTGAAGCTGATTCGCGGAAACAGGCCCAGCCGGCCACCTGGCTAGTGGGCCCGCTTCCGCGATCATCCTTAACAGAAGGCTTTCTTGCGAGCCTTATGCGGCAGTCTTGTCCGCCTCGTCATCCTTGTAGAGCTCCTCGCGCGAGACCTTCTTCTCGGTCACGTTGGCGAGTTCGAGGATGAAGTCGACCACCTTGTCCTCGTAGATCGGTGCACGAAGCTGGGCCAGCGCGTTGGCATTGTTGCGGTAATAGTCCCAGACTTCCTTCTCGCGGCCCGGCACCTGGCGCGCCCGCTCGATCACTGCGCGACCCACCTCGTCGTCGGTCACGGTGATCTTGTTCTTCTCGCCGATCTCCGACAGCACGAGGCCGAGCCGCACGCGGCGGTCGGCGATCTTGCGATACTCGTCCTTCGCCTTGTCTTCGGTGGTGTCCTCGTCGGCGAAGGTCTTGCCGGCGGAGTCCATCTCGGCCTTGACCGAGTTCCACATCAGATTGAACTCCTCGTCGATGAGCGAGGGCGGCGCATCGAAGCGATGGGCCTCGTCGAGACGATCGAGCAACGCGCGCTTGACGCGCTGGCGCGTCGCGGTGGCGAACTCGGCCACCAGCCGCTCGCGCGCGGCTTCCTTCAGCTTGTCCAGCGATTCAAGGCCGAGCGACTTGGCAAACTCGTCGTCGATCTTGGTGTCCTGCGGCGCTTCGATCAGCGTTGCGGTGGTCTCGAACTCGGCGGGCTGGCCGGCGAGCTTGTCGTTCATATAGTTCTTCGGGAATGCCACCTTCAGCGTACGGGTCTCGCCCGCGCCGATGCCGATGAGCTGATCCTCGAAGCCGGGGATGAAGGTGTTGGAGCCGATCTGGACCTGGATGCCCTCGCCGGTGCCGCCCTCGAAGGCTTCGCCATTGATGGTGCCCTTGAAGCTGACGGTAACGCGATCGCCGGAGGCCGCCTTGGCGCTCTCACCCTTGTCGCTGTAGCTGCGGTTGTTGTCGGCGATGCGCTTGATGGCCTCGTCGACCTCTACGTCGGTCACGTCGGCGACCGGCTTCTCGACCTGGAAACTCTTGAAGTCGGCGAGCTGGATCGGCGGCACCACTTCGATCGCGACCGTGTAGGTCAGGTCGGACTTGCCGGAGAGCAATTCCTCGACCTCTTTCTTCTCGGTCGGCATGGTGATCTTCGGCTCGGTCGCGAGACGGAAGCCGCGCTCCTGGAAGATCTGCGTGTTGGTGTCGCGAATGGTCTGGTCGATGGTCTCGGCCATCACCGAACGGCCATAGACCTTCTTGAGATGCGCGACCGGCACCTTGCCGGGACGGAAGCCGTTGAGGCGCACCTTGTCCTTGAGGTCGACGATCTTGGCGTCGGCCTTGGCATCGAGATCAGACGCGGGAACGCTGATCTTGAATTCGTGCTTCAATCCTTCCGAGAGGGTCTCTGTGACCTGCATGGCGTCCAATCTTCTTCTCGCTTTGTCACGGCGCTTGCCGCCCCGACATTTGTCATCAATCGATCCGGCGCGCGGGCAAAACGCCTTTGCGCCGGTGGTTCATCGGACCGGGCTCCTCGGGACAAAACGTCCATGAGGAACGAGGTCCTTGTAATCCGTGCAAACGCTGAAAGCGCTTGGTGCGGGCGGAGGGACTCGAACCCCCACAACTTTCGTCACTGGAACCTAAATCCAGCGCGTCTACCAGTTCCGCCACGCCCGCGTGAATTTGCATCAAGACCGGCCGCGATGCCGCGGGCGGCCGGGCTTATAGCATGTGCCCGCCTGTTCGCAGCAAAAAAATGGCCGTGTCGACACCCTCTTCAGATAGGCGCAACGGCTGGACTTATCCAGCGCGGCGTGGTCCGCATCGCCTCATGACGAAGCGATTTTTTGCTCCGACCCGACGTGAGGTTTTGGCCGGCCTGGCGGCCTCGGCGGCGGGTCTTGCCGGAGGCGGAGCGACGCCGCCGGCAGCCGCGTGGCTCACCCTCCAGGCGCGGCCAGCCACCCTGGCTCTGAGGCCGGGACAGCCAGCTACACCAATCTCGGAGCTGGTGACGCCAACTGCTGCCGGTGACGTCCGTCTCAAGCGCGGCGACCGCTGCGAAACGACATTTCGCAACGACCTCACTGCGGCGGTTGCGCCAGTCTGGTACGGCCTTGATGGCGCGACGGCTGCCGAGCCGCTGCCGGGCCGCGCAGCCGTAGCCCCCGGCGCGACGGAAACATCAATTATTTCAATGCCTCACGCGGGGACCCTGCTGGCCGACCTTCGCCTGTTCGAGGAGGGGTTGAAGCTGCCCGTTCGGCCGCAGCCGATCATCATCGAGGAGGCCGACCGCGTCGCCGTCGACCGTGACGAGGTGCTGTTGATCGAGGAATGGCGCCTGCGGCCGGATGGCACCGCGATCGCCCCGGGCCGGGACCCGCAGGACACAGCCCCACTCTATACCCTCAACGGGAGAACTTCGTTCGAACTCTCAGCCGCGGCCAACGAAAGGCTGCGGCTGCGCTTTATCAACGGCTCCCAACGCACTGTCCTGGCGATCAAATTGGAAAACCACGACGTCCGCGTGATGGCCATGGACGGACAACCGGCCGAGCCCTTCCCGGCCCGCAACGGCGCTCTGGTGCTCGCCCCCGGCGCGCGTGCGGACGCTTTCGTGGATACGGCCACATCGGCCCCATTCCTGCTCCACGACGGCAAGGAGGCGCGCCAGATCGGGAGCCTCACGATCTCCGGCAAATTGGAGCGGCGCGCGCCGCTGTCGCCGCCACAGCCACTCCCTTCGAATGATCTGCCCGACCAGCTCGATCTCAAGGGCGCCCTGCGGTTCGATCTCGCGCTCGGCGCACCCGACGCAGGTTGGACACGGCCTGCAAGTTTCTCCGCCTCCTCCGCTCCCGCCTTTCGGGCCAAGGCCGGTCGCACTGTCGTGCTAGCCCTGAAGAACTTCACTCCAGTCACCACCGCCTTCCACCTGCATGGCCATCATTTCCGCCTGCTCGACCGGCTCGACGACGGCTGGAAGCCGTACTGGCTGGACACGCTCGCGATCGAGCCAGGCCAAACCCAACGCATCGCGTTCGCTGCGACCTACCCCGGACGGTGGCTGGTCGAGTCCGTCGCGACCGACTGGGCCGCGCCACGGCTGGTCCGCTGGTACGCGGTGGAGTGAACGCCCTACCGGCGCCTCCAGACGTACCGAGCGTCAGGCTCCTTCTCCTCGTTCCCTGTCCCGTCGCTCTCCTCGACCAGTTCCTGATCACTAAAGCACGATGAGATTGGGATGAATCGTCATCGCGCTTTAGGTGGTTGTTTGCGCATGGTCTCCGCGCAAACGCGTTCCGCGTTTGTCGCGAGGGAAAACCGCTTCACACTTTTCCGGATCATGCTTTAGTACTCCACGCCCAGCGCGTCATAGATCCGCCGGTGCACCGCCGGCAGCGTCTCAGTCAGGTCTTCCGCGATCAGTCCCGGACCCGCTTCGCTCGCCGCCTCACCATGCATCCAGACGCCGATGCTCGCGGCGTCGAACGCGGCGACGCCCTGCGCAAGCAGGCCCGCGATAATGCCCGAGAGCACGTCGCCGGCGCCGGCCGTCGCGAGCCAGGGCGGCGCGTTGGCGGCGATGGTGGCGCGGCCATCAGGCGCGGCGATGGTGGTGTCCGGTCCCTTCAGCAGCACCACGGCGCCGCAGCGTTCGGCGGCGGCACGGACGCGCTCGAGCTTTGAGCGGCCGGGATGCTTGTTGCTGAGGTCGGAGAACAGGCGCGGAAACTCGCCCTCATGTGGCGTGAGCACGACCTCGGCGTCGTGCGACGACTTGATCGATTCAAAGAGCCGTTCAGGATTGGCGGCAAAGCTCGTCAGCGCATCCGCATCGAGCACGAGGTGGCGCTGGGCTGTGAGCGCCGTGTGGACGAAGTCGCAGGTGCGCGTCCCCGTGCCTGCGCCGGGACCGATGATGCAGGTCGTGTAGCGCTTGTCGGAGAGGAGCTCGCCGAACTCGATCGCGGTGTCGACGGGCCGAACCATCACTGCCGTCAACGCGCTCGCATTGATCGCGAGCGCATCGCGCGGCGATGCCAGGGTTACGAGCCCGGCTCCGGCGCGCAGTGCGCCGCGCGCGGCGAGGCGTGCGGCGCCGGTTGCCGCCGCATCGCCGGAAACCGCGAGCACGTGGCCGCGCGCGTATTTGTGGCCGTCGATCCGCGGCACCGGAAAGGTCGCCCCCCAAAAGTCCGGATCGTTCTCGAAGAGCTGCGGCCTGATTTCGTGAAGCACCTGATCGTCGATGCCGATGTCGGCGACATGCACGCGGCCGCAATGGATCCGGCCGGGCAACAGAAGATGCGCCGGCTTCTTGCGGAAGAAGGTGACCGTCTCGGTGGCGTTGACCGCAACACCCATCACGCTTGCGCTGGTTCCGTTGATGCCGCTCGGCAGGTCGACGGCGAGCACCGGCGCGCCGTTGGCATTGATCGCCTCGATCATCTCGCGCGCCTCACCTTCGAGCGGTCGGCTGAGGCCGGCGCCGAACAGCGCATCGATGATCAGCGCGGGCCTGCCGATCGCCTGCGGATTGAACGGCAGGAGCGGATGCTTCCAGCCGCGCGCGGCGGAGGCCGCATCGCCCTGGAGCTGGTCGCGCTCGCACATCAGGATGACCGAGACCTCGCGACCTTGGGCGGCGAGCTCGGCCGCGGCGACAAAGCCGTCGCCGCCATTGTTGCCGGGACCCGCGACCACCAGGATCTGCCCCTCCGCCGCCAGCGCGCTCGCGGCTTGGGCGATCGCCTGGCCGGCGCTCAGCATCAACTTGAAACCGGGCGTGCCGGCCGCGATGCTGAGCTGGTCGGCCCGCTGCATTTCAGCGTTGGTCAGAACTTCCATGCCACTTCCCTGGTACAAACGCCTTTTCAACAGGCAGTTTCCGTGTCGATCCCGGACCGAAACCCAACAACCTGCACACAGATTGAACCATTTGCCTATTTCGTAGTCTTCGCTATTTTGGACTGGTTGGTCCCACCTTCCGAGATGCTCGTTAAAGGGCTGATAACGCTCCAAAAATCAGGGCATTTGCAACTTGGCATAGACCCTGCTTTCGAGGAAGCCGCTTCGGTTCGTCGTGCTCACTGGTCTTTCCGGGTGTGACCGGCCGTCGCCCGGGCTGGTCAGGCAGCTGGGACAGCGAGGACAACTCCGCGCGAAGACAAAGCGCATCCTGAGGAAGACGTTGCTATTTGATCGAAATGCCGGGAGGCGCGCAGTGAAGAAAATCGAAGCCATCATCAAGCCGTTCAAGCTCGACGAGGTGAAAGAGGCGCTCCAGGAAGTCGGACTGCAAGGCATTACCGTCACCGAAGCCAAGGGCTTCGGACGCCAGAAGGGCCATGCCGAACTCTACCGCGGCGCAGAATACATCGTGGACTTCCTGCCCAAGGTCAAAATCGAAATCGTGATCGGCGACGACCTGGTCGAGCGCGCGATCGACGCGATCCGTCGTGCGGCACAGACCGGGCGCATCGGCGACGGCAAGATTTTCGTCTCCAACATCGAGGAAGCCATCCGCATCCGGACCGGCGAATCCGGGCTGGACGCTATCTGAGCCGGGTGCTATCCCGCATTTTGCGACACTCTAACTAGAAAGAAGGCTGCTTCGGCGGCCTGATTTCGTTTGTGCAAGCGCGCGAACTCGCCACAAGGCGAGAATAATCTTGCTCATCTGGAAACCGACCCGCAGAGCCAAAAGGGGTATGCATGAAGACCGCCAAAGACGTCCTGAAATCGATCAAGGACAACGACGTCAAGTACGTCGACCTGCGCTTCACCGATCCGCGCGGCAAGTGGCAGCACGTGACCTTCGATGCCGGCATGATCGAGGAGGATTCGTTCGCTGAAGGGCTGATGTTCGACGGTTCCTCGATCGCCGGTTGGAAGGCGATCAACGAGTCCGACATGTGCCTGATGCCCGACCCGGTTACCGCGACGATCGACCCGTTCTTCGCCGAGACCACCATGATCCTGGTCTGCGACGTGCTCGAGCCGACCACCGGCGAGGCCTACAACCGCGATCCCCGCGGCATCGCCAAGAAGGCCGAGGCGATGGTGAAGTCGATGGGCATCGGCGACACCGTCTTTGTCGGTCCCGAAGCCGAGTTCTTCGTGTTCGATGACGTGCGCTATTCGGCGACGCCCTACAACACCGGCTTCAGGCTCGACTCCTCGGAGTTCCCGACCAACTCCGACACCGAATATGAGGGCGGCAATCTCGGCCACCGCATCCGCACCAAGATGGGCTACTTCCCGGTGCCGCCGCAGGATTCCGTGCAGGACATGCGCTCGGAGATGCTGGGCGCCATGGCCAAGATGGGCGTGAAGGTCGAGAAGCATCACCACGAGGTTGCTTCCGCCCAGCACGAGCTCGGCATGAAGTTCGACACGCTCACGCTGATGGCCGACCACTTGCAGATCTACAAATACTGCATCCACCAGGTCGCCCACATCTACGGCAAGACCGCCACCTTCATGCCGAAGCCGGTGTTTGGCGACAACGGCTCGGGCATGCACGTGCACCAGTCGATCTGGAAGGACGGCAAGCCGGTATTCGCGGGCAACAAGTACTCCGACCTGTCGGAGACCTGCCTGTCCTACATCGCCGGCGTCATCAAGCACGCCAAGGCGATCAACGCCTTCACCAACCCGACGACCAACTCCTATAAGCGTCTGGTCCCGGGCTATGAGGCGCCGGTGCTGCTCGCGTACTCCGCGCGCAACCGCTCGGCCTCCTGCCGCATCCCCTACACCGCTTCGCCCAAGGCCAAGCGCGTCGAGGTGCGCTTCCCCGATCCGCTCGCCAACCCCTATCTCGGCTTCGCCGCGATGCTGATGGCCGGCCTCGACGGCGTGAAGAACAAGCTCGATCCGGGCCCGGCAATGGACAAGGATCTCTATGACCTTCCGAAGGAAGAGCTGAAGGCGATCCCGACCGTGTGCGGCAGCTTGCGCGAGGCGCTCGAGAACCTCGACAAGGACCGCGCCTTCCTGAAGGCCGGCGGCGTGTTCGACGACGACTTCATCGACAGCTACATCGAGCTGAAGATGACCGAAGTCGAGCGCTTCGAGATGACCCCGCACCCGGTCGAGTTCGAGATGTACTACTCGGGCTGAGCAGCTCGCGGAATACGACAAGCAAAAGGCGCTCCGAGAGGGGCGCCTTTTCGTTTTTCATGTGTTGCGGCACCGATCCCGTGAGGCGGAAGTGGTCATGTTGCCTCGCGTCGCGGAATCAGGTGGTCAAATAGTCCCATCGGCAGCGGAAAGACGACAGTGGACGACCGTTCGCCAGCGATATCGTGGAGTGCCGCGAAGTAACGTAGCTGCATTGCCTGCGGCTCCTGGGCCAGGATTCGGCCGGCTTCGACCAGCTTCTCGGCTGCCTGCTGCTCACCCATCGCGTTGATCACCTTGGCCCGTCGCAGCCGCTCCGCCTCGGCCTGCTTGGCGATCGCGCGTACCATGGTTTCGTTGATGTCGACGTCCTTGATCTCGATGGCGGTGACCTTGATGCCCCAGACGTCGGTCTGCTTGTCCAGGATCTCCTGAATATCGGCGTTCAACCTGTCGCGTTCTGCGAGCATTTCGTCGAGCTCATGCTTGCCTAGCACCGAGCGCAAAGTGGTCTGCGCGAGCTGGCTCGTCGCTGTCATGTAATCGCTGACCCTGATGATGGCGCGCTCGGGGTCGACGATGCGGAAGTACAGAACGGCGTTGACCTTCACAGACACGTTGTCGCGTGAAATCACGTCCTGCGGCGGCACGACCTGCACCATGACGCGGAGATCGACCTTGACGAGCTGCTGCACGATCGGAATCAAGATGATGAGGCCCGGCCCCTTGACGCCGGTGAAGCGACCGAGCGTGAAGATCACGCCGCGCTCGTATTCCCTGAGAACGCGAATGGCCTGGGTGAGAAATATGATGATGATCAGCGCAAGCGCTGCATAAGTCAGATAATCAAGCATCATGATTTAGGACCTCCCTCGCCGGACGGAGCTGGCGCGCGGCGCACCACCAGCGTCAGATCAACGACATTGGCGACTTCAACCACGTCGCCCGGCTCGAAGGCTTCAACGCCGCGCGCCAGCCAGCGTTCGCCGTGTGCAAAGACGTGACCCTCGTTCTCGCTCCAGTCGAGAACCTCGGCGGGCAGTCCCTGCATGGCTTGTGCGCCGACCAGGACCGTCCCCTTGCGGGCGCGCCGAAGCGAGCCGAACACGACGAGCACAAAGCCGGTGAACATCGCCGCCACAATGCCGATGACCGACCACGAGAGGCGGTACCCCGGCGCCTCGTCCCTGACCAGCATGACCGCCCCCAGCACAAAGGCGACGATCCCTCCAAGGCCGATCACGACGGTCGGGTTGAAGGCCTCGATGGCCAGGAGCGCGATCCCGACCAGCATCAGCCCGAGGCCGGCATAGTTGATCGGCAGCAGATTGAGGGCATAGAGGCCGATCAGCAGGCAGATCGTCCCGACGACCCCGGGGGCGACCGCGCCGGGCGATACGAATTCGAAGATGATCCCGTAGACACCGACCATAAGGAGGATCAGAGCGACATTGGGATCGGTGACGACAGCAAGGAATCGGGAAATCCATCCGGGGTCGATTGTCTCAACGACGGCATCCTTCGTCGCCAGGCGTTGCATCTTGCCGCCCGCGACCTCCACAACGCGACCGTCGACTTCCCTGAGCAATTCGGCCGGATCGCGTGCGATCAAGTCGATGACATGGGCCTGCAACGCGCCGTTGGCAGAGAGGGTCGCAGCCTCGCGGACCGCCTTCTCGGCCCAATCGGCGTTGTGGTTGCGCAGTTCGGCGAGGCTGCGGATGAAGGCCACCGCGTCGTTGGTCACCTTGGCCGTCATCGCGTCCTTGGGCTCGCCCTCTTTCTTACTGTCCTTGTCCGGCGTGCCGCCCGGCAGACCCGGCAGCGGTCCGCCGATCTGAACCGGCGTCGCGGCACCGATATTCGTGCCTGGCGCCATCGCCGCGATGTGGGTCGCGTAGAGGATATAGGTCCCGGCACTCGCCGCATGGGCTCCGGAGGGAGCGACGTAACCGACGACCGGGACAGGCGAGGCGAGTACATCGGCGATGATCTCGCGCATGCTGGAGTTGAGACCGCCCGGGGTGTTCATCCGCAAGACGACAACTTCAGCGCCTCGTTCAGTGGCCTTGACCAAGGCCTCCTTTACATAGCTGGCCGAGGCCGGTCCGATGGCTCCGTCGATCGAAATCGTGAGTGCAAGGTGGCCCTTCTCCTCAGCGACGCCGGGAAGGAGAAGAACAAGCAGAGCGGCGATGCCAATCGCCGCAACGAGGGCCGCCTTCATGGTCTGCACGGCAAGGGCTCCCTTGCCAAACATATGGCGTTCCATTCCGGAACCTCAACGCCCAGCATTTCGGAATTGGGGACCATGCGGATCGTTGTGCAGTGCGATGGCTTCAATTTGGCCGAAAGAGCCTTCCTGCGAGCGCTACGCAGATCGCGCGGTTCATGACGCCTGCTCGAGGTCCGACCTGAGTGCAACGAGGAAGCGCGCAGCTTCGCCACCGGTCACGACGCGATGGTCGAAGGTGAGCGACAATGGCAGGAGTCGCCTGATCGCGAGCTGGCCGCGATGCGCGACCGCCCGCTGCGAGATCCGGCCGGCCCCTACGATTGCAGCCTGCGGCGGCACAATGATCAGATTGGCGAACCGACCTCCGATCATTCCGAAGTTCGACAGAGTAATCGTCGCACCGCGCAGCTCTTCCGGAGGTATCGCGCGTGCGATGGCGTCCGCTCGCAGACGATCGAGGCCGGCCCGCAAGTCGGATACCTCGCGCGCGGCGATGTTGCGCAGCACGGGAACGATGAGGCCTCCCTCGGTATCGACGGCGATGCCAAGATCGACGCGATCGATCAGCCGCCGTTGCCCCGTGCCGGAATCGTACCACGCATTGAGTGCGGGGGCGGCTCTGCAGGCAGCCGCGATCGCCCGCGCGAGTCGGATCGTCACGTCCTCGCCCTGCCGCCAATCGTCGATGTCGGCTTCATCGGTGACAGTCGCGGGGACGATCTCGGCATGGGATGCCGCCATGCGTTGCGCCATGGCGCGCCGCATCCCGCGCAGCGGCTCCGCAGGTCCCGTGTCGGACGTCCCCTTCGCAGCCCGTTCGACGTCGAGTCGCGTGATGGTTCCGTCGGGGCCTGTGCCCTCGACGAGTTCGAGCGCGACGCCAAGCTTTTGCGCGAGCGCGCGTACCGCGGGGAATACTTGAGGCTGCTGTCGGGCCGGTTGCGCACCAGCGATCGTTGCCGCCCGCGCGGTTTCGCCGCCGCCGAGCTCGCCAACAATGGTGCCAGTGTCCTGTTCGGCGCCCTCGGCAAATTCGACCAACGGCGTGCCGACTTTCACGATATCGCCCTTGGCGCCAAACACGCGCGCGATACGCCCGCTCGACGGCGACGGAATCTCAACGACCGCCTTGTCGGTCTCGACCGAAAGCAGCGGTTGATCGGTGACGACGTGATCGCCTTCGCCGACATACCAGCTGACGATCTCCGCCTCCTCGAGGCCTTCTCCCAGATCCGGCAGCGTGAACTGACGCATGGGCCCCAAAACCTAGCTGAACTGGCAGACCTTGCGCGCCGCGGTCATGATGCGTTCGACCGAGGGCATGTAGTATTGCTCGAGGCGAGCCATCGGGACGACGGTATCGTAGCCGGTGACGCGGGTGACGGGCGCAAGCAGTGAGGACAGGCGACGTTCGGCGATCGTCGCAGCGATCTCGGCGCCAAATCCGCCAGTGCGAGCCGCCTCGTGCACGATGACGCAGCGACCGGTCTTTGCGACCGAACCGAGTACGGTGTCTTCATCGTAAGGCTTGAGCGTAGCAAGATCGATGACCTCGGCGGCGATGCCTTCACTCGCCAGCGCATCGGCCGCAGCCATGGTCTCCTTCAGCATGGCGCCCCAACTGATCAGCGTGAGGTCGCGCCCCTCCCTCAGGACAAAGGCGACATCCAGCGGCAAGGCTTCGCCATTGTCTTCCACCTCGCCTTTGGCCGAGCGGTACAGGCGCGTCGGCTCCAGAAATACCACGGGATCGGGATCTCGGATGGCGGCAAGCAGCAGTCCATAGGCGCGTTCCGGCGACGACGGCATGACGACGCGCAAGCCGGGAATATGGGCGAGCATCGCCTCGGTGCTTTCGGAATGATGCTCGGGTGCGCGGATGCCGGCCCCGTGCGGCGTGCGCAGAACCATTGGACAGGTGAGCCGTCCTTGCGTCCGGTTGCGCAGTCGCGACGCATGATTCACCAACTGGTCGATGCAGGGGTAGATGAATCCCATGAACTGGATCTCGCCCACGGGTTTCAGCCCCTGCGCAGCCATGCCGACGCAGAGCCCGCTGATCAGTAGCTCGGCCAGGGGCGTGTCGAGGACGCGTTCCGCGCCAAAACGCTTCTGCAGGCCCGCGGTCGCGCGAAAGACGCCTCCATTGACGCCGACATCTTCGCCAAGCACGACAACGTCGGGATCATCCTGCATCGCGCGTCCGAGCGCCAGGTTGATGGCTTCCACCAACGTCGCCTCAGGCATCGCGCTCTCCCACGAGTTCGCGGCGTTGCGCGGCATAGACCTCGGGCAGATCGGCATAGAGGTGATCGAACATTGTTTCCGGCTCGCGCGGCGCCGTTGCCAGATAGCGTTCGGCCGCCGCCTCGACGTGCTCATGGCAGTCGGCGGCGAGTTGCTCCTCCTGCGCCTTGCCCCACATCTTCTGGGCGACGAGATAAGCCCGCAGCCGGGCGATCGGCTCCTCCTTCCAACGCGCCTGGACTTCCTCGGCCAAACGGTAGCGCGCTGCGTCGTCGGAGGTCGTATGATCACCGAGGCGGTAGGTGACCGCCTCGATCAAGCGGGGACCATTGCCCTCCCGAGCCGCAACAATGGCCTCTTCGGCAGCGGCCCGCATCGCCACCACGTCGCTGCCGTCGACCTGCTCACCGGCGAAGCCTGCGGCGATCGCCTTTTGTGCCAGCGTTTCGCAAGCCGTCTGCAGACGGAGTGGTACAGAAATGGCCCATTGATTGTTGGCCACCACAAAGACGAGCGGCAGTTTGTGTACGCCGGCGAAGTTCATTGCTTCGTAGACGTCACCTTTCGAGGTGGCGCCATCGCCGAAGAGGCAGACGGCGACGCGCGGTTCCTTGCGCAGCTTGAGGGCGTAGGCGACCCCGGCGGCATGCGGCGCCTGGGAGCCGACCGGAACGCAGAATGGGAAATCGTGAATCGGTCCTGAAAACCGGTTGCCGCGTTCGTCGCCACCCCAGAACAGGAGGATTTCCTCCAATTTCACGCCACGCCAGAGCAGCGCGCCATTGTCGCGATAGGACGGCAACAGCACATCCTCTTCCCGCATCGCACTGGCTACCCCGACCGATACAGCCTCCTGACCAAGCGAAACGGCATAAGTCCCGAGCCGGCCAGTGCGCTGCAACGCAACAGCCTTTCGGTCGAACAGGCGCAGCAGCACCATCGATCGGTAAAGCGCGATCAGGAGCTTGGCGTCGGAGGCGAAGGCAGGAAGCGGCCGCTGGATCGAGCCGTCCGGCGCGAGGTAATTGCGACGAAGCACCTCGAAGCGCGCGATGACAGGCAAATCCTGGCTGACCCTTCGGCTGGCCACGCTCTCACTCCCGGAGCGATTGTGCCTTCTACAACTCAGTCAGGTGGTGTTTGTGCCTACACGATGCAATACTTCCAGAGGATTAGCTCCAGCGCGGCTGGTCGCTGCCGCACCGCCACTTTGGTGATGATCGATCGATACGATCGATGGAAACGAGGTTGTAACGGAGGTATAGGAGACCATGGCGAATGGTCAGGTTGTGCTGGTGACAACTGAGCCTTTGGGCGGCGGCGCGCCCGTCCGCTCGGTTTTCTTTGTGGCCGAAGGAGATCCGGCGAAGGCCACCTCAATCATCGCCGCCATGATGGCCCCGAATGAGCGGGTCGAAGCATATGGACCGCTTCCGGAGGTCGCTGTTAAGGCGCTCGGACTGAGACCCGGCGATTTCACCCACGGCTGACGCCCAGTCATCGCCACGGATCGCCGCCTCGATAGCGATTCCAATGATCGCTCAACCCATCCCGCCCGCTCATCAAACGGCGCATGCCTTCTCCGCCGCACTTTGCGCGTTACGCCGTCGCCCGCTGCCGTGCCAAGAGCGCCTCGCCGAACGCCTGAAAGATCTTACGGTTGATCGGATTGCGCTGCGGGTCGTATTCGGCGTGCCATTGCACGCCGAGCGCAAAGGCCGGTGCTTCGGCGATACGGATCGCCTCGATGGTGCCGTCCTCGGCGACGCCTTCGATCAGGACGCGCTTGCCCGGCTCCAGAATGCCCTGACCGTGCAGCGAATTGACCTTGATCTTCTCGCAGCCGAGAATTTTGGCGAAGGCGCCGCCCGGGGTGAGATCGACCTCGTGGCGGTCAGCGAACACGACGGTGGGATCAGGATGGATCTCACCGTTCTCAAGCCTTGGCATGCGGTGGTTCATGCGGCCGGGCAATTCGCGGATCTCGGGGTGCAGCGAGCCGCCGAAGGCGACGTTCATCTCCTGAAGGCCGCGGCAAATGCCGAACAGCGGGATGCCGCGGGCGACGCAGGCGAGCGAGAGCGCCAGCGCGACCTCGTCGCGATGGATGTCGTAGGGCTCATGCTTCTGGCACGGATCGACGTTGAAGCGCGTGGGGTGGACGTTGGCACGGGCGCCGGTGAGCACGATGCCATCGACGCAATCGAGCAGCGCACCGATATCGGTGATGTCGGGCGAACCCGCAAACATCAGCGGCAAGCCGCCGGAGACCTCGGCCACGGCGCGCAAGTTTCGCTCGCCGACCATCTGGACCTGAAATCGATTTTCGACGCGATGGGAATTCCCGATCACGCCGACGACCGGCTTTTTCATCTCCCGTTCCGACCTCCCCGCCGAGAAGATTCTCCAAACATGCCCATCGGATGGAACATTTTCAACCGAAGGGATCGCGGGACGGCAATGCTATTTTCGCCTGAATGCCCACTGGACGCGCAATTGAGGCTCCAACCGCCCCGATCCGTGCCGCGGGCCGAGCCTTGGCGGCTCGAGGGGACCGTTCGCAGGGCCCAGCCATGGTCCTGGACGCGTCAAACCGGCAAGCGGGTACGAACCGGCAAGCGGGTACCGGCTTGATCCGCGGTGGGATTTCGCGAAAGAGTGCCGTGCACGCAGTCCGCGCAAAGGAAACCATGTGACGATGCCCGCAGATGAACGATCCCGGACCCGTAACGATCTGGCCTGGGCGATCGCGGTCGGCGGCATCGGTATCGTGCTGTTTGCAGCAGTCATGGTCTTCACATGGTATTTCGCCGCAACGCTGCTCTTGATCTTCACGGGCATGCTGCTCGGCGTCGGTCTCAACGCGCTGACCAACGCGCTCGGACGCCATGTCGGCCTGCCGCATCCGTTCCGGCTTGGGATCGTCTGCATCGTGCTCGCGGTGATGCTCGCGGGCGTGGCCTATCTTGGCGGCGCGACCATCGCCGAGCAGGCCTCGGCGCTCAGCAATACCATCAAGGCGCAGCTCGTCACCGTCAAAGCCTTCCTCGAGAGCCATGGCATCGACACCAGCTTCTTCGACATCGGCAACGCTCCCTCCGCGAACGCGACGCCGTCCGGCTCGGAAACGGCGCCAAGCGCGTCAACCCCGCACCCCGGCCTTCCCGGTGCCGGTGCGCTGGCCTCCAGCGGCGGTGCAATCGTGAGCCAGACCCTCAAGCTGCTGCTCGGCACGATCAGCGCCGTCGGCAACTTCTTCATCGTGCTGTTCTTAGGGTTGGCCTTCGCGGCGCAGCCCAGCGTCTATCACGATGGGCTTCTGTTCATCGCACCGGCCAGGCATCGCCCGCTTGCCACCGTCCTCATCGACCGCATCAGCGAGACGCTGGAGCGCTGGCTGATCGCGCAGATCATCGTCATGGTTGCGGTCGGCGTGGTGACCTGGATCGGGCTTGCCATCATCGGCATCCCCGGCTCGTTCATCCTGGGGATTCAGGCGGGTCTGCTCGCCTTCATCCCGACCGTCGGCGCCATCATCGCCGGCGTGATCGTGGTGCTGGCGAGCATCGCGTCAGGCTGGGTCGCCGCGCTCTCCGCCCTGATCCTGTTTCTCGGCGTCCACGCGATGGAGAGCTATGTGCTGACGCCGATCCTGCAGCGACAGGCGCTCGACATTCCACCGGCCACGCTGTTCGCGTTCCAGATCCTGCTCGGCGTCGTCTTCGGCATCTGGGGCCTGGCGCTGGCGCTCCCGCTGGTCGCCATCGCCAAGGTCTTGCTCGATCATTTCAAGAGCTACGACGCGCCGGCCGCGGCGGCGTGAGGCAGCTCAGGCCGTCGTCACCACCGTATTGGTATGCTCGACCTCGGGCGGTGCGGCAAAATACTGACCGACGAGGCCGCGCCATTCGGTGAAATTCTCCGAGCCGCGGAAGTCGACGGTGTGGTTCTCCAGCGTCTCCCACTTCACCATCAACCGGTAGCGCTGCGGCTTCTCGATCGACTTGTGCAGTTCGAAGCCGTGAAAGCCCTTGGAGCGGCCGAACGCGGCCTTGGCCTTGGCCACCGCCGCCTCGAAATCCTTCTCGGTGCCCGGCTTGACGTCGATTTGCGCGATCTCGGTAATCATTGTTTCCACCCCTTCTTGTTGACAGGCGTATCTAGCGCAGCCCGCCAAAAAGAAAAAGCCGCCGATCCGGCGCCCTGGTCGATCAAGAGGCCCGGCTCTCTCAACCGAGCAACAAGACCGCAGCTGCAACCGTTGCCGCGCAAGCCGCAAAGAGGATCAGGGACCAGAGACCACGGTTCTGCGCGTAGCGCCCCTGGGCACGGCGCTCGGTGATCAGCGCCATCTCATATTCATCCGACGTCGAGAAGATGCAGGCGAAGCCGCCGCGCGCGGATGCCGCGGCCGCTTCGAGCGACACCAGAGCGGCTTGCGAGGTCTGTTGGCGGATCGACTCCATCACCACGATGGTAGGGCGCTGATGGTAAACACCGCCTTACCGGTGGGCCCTGTCGCAACCTACGCCGTCACAGCCCGCGGCACCGGCGGCCGCGCGGCAGTCTGGCGGCGCCAGTTCTCCAGCGACAGCGGCAGCTCTTCAGCGGCCTCGACGCGATTGCGGCCGCCGCGCTTGGCCTGATAGAGCGCGGTGTCGGCGGCGGCCAGCAGCACCTCGAGCTCGGTGCCGGCCGGACCACCGGCAACCCCGATGCTGACGGTGGTGTCCACCGGGCCCTCCTCGACGACGATGCCCGAAGTCTCGAACGCCTCGCGCACGCGCTCGGCGACCAGCACGCCCTCCTCCAGCGAGCACGGCAACAGCGCCGCGAACTCCTCGCCGCCGATCCGGCCCGACAGGTCGGAGATGCGCAGATTGGTGGTCACGACGGTCGAGAACAGCTTGAGCATCTCGTCGCCCGCCGGATGGCCGAAGCGGTCGTTGATCGACTTGAAGTGGTCGATGTCGAAGATCATGACGGTCACGGGCCGCCCTGCCTTGGCCTCGCGCTCGATGACGCGCGAGCAGGCTTCCGCAAAGCCGCGCCGGTTGAACATTCCGGTCAGCGGATCCATCGATGCAGCGGTCTTGTGCGCAGTCACCGTGCGCTCGGACACCAGCATGAAGATCACGAACACGGTGCCGACGGCGTAGAGGATGAGCTCGACCGCAAACACGGTGACCCAGATGCTGGTGGAGAACTGCGGATCGTTCGGCCGCAGCAAGCTGCCGATCAGGACCGGCATCATCAGCACGCACCCATGCATGATCGGCACGGCGAAGACTGGCCAGCCTCGTTGCAGGCTCTTGCGCCGCTCGGACCAGAGCTCGCCCGCGGTCAACGCTGCGTAGCCCGAGACGATGCCGGCGCCGATCAACATGCGCAGCGTCGCGGCGGCCGGATCGAGCAGCGTCACCGCCGCAGCCCAGCCGAACGCACCGAAGAGAAGTCCGGGCCAGTTCGGCTTGCGGCCGTGGAAGATGCGTGCGGCGTTCCAGACCATGCCGCAGGCGATGAAGCCGACGGCGTTCAGCGCGAGATAGAGCTGCGCGCCGAGCTTGTCACCGGCGGCCGTCCAGAGCGCGACTGAGGCCGCGCCGAAGAGATAGGCGGTGCCCCACCATTTCAGCGCCGGGCTTTTCTCCTGCGTGCCGAAGAACACCATCATGGCGCCGAGCAGTGCGGCGACCATGGTGGCAACCAGATATAGCGTGATGCTATCGAGCGACATCATGTCAGCCCCCTTTGAAACCAAGCCGTTACGCGATCAGCCCGATCGCGCGTCCTTCCGATTGCGACGCTAGGTCCCGCGAGTTCCATTCAGGTTTTCATGCGGACGCAACTTTTCGGAAAAACACCGGCTCAATTTGCATACAAACGAGCAACAAAAAGGGCGCTGAAATCAGCGCCCTTTTGCATTTCATTGAAGCCGCTTTCGCGACGAATTTTACCGAAGCGGTTAGCGCTTGGAGAATTGGAAGGACCGGCGGGCCTTCGCCTTACCGTACTTCTTGCGCTCGACCACGCGGGAGTCGCGGGTCAGGAAGCCGCCCTTCTTGAGCACGCCGCGCAGCTCCGGCTCGAAATGCGTCAGCGCCTTCGAGATGCCGTGGCGGACGGCGCCGGCCTGACCGGAGAGACCGCCGCCGGCGACGGTGCAGATCACGTCGTACTGGCCATTGCGTTGCGCAGCGACCAGCGGCTGCTGGATCATCATGCGCAGCACGGGGCGGGCGAAATAGACCTCGACCTCGCGCGAGTTGACCATGATCTTGCCGGCGCCCGGCTTGATCCACACGCGGGCGACCGCGTCCTTGCGCTTGCCGGTGGCATAGGCGCGGTTGAGCTTGTCGACCTTCTTCTCGTGCTTGGGCGCCTCGGGCGCGGCCGTCTTGAGCTGCGCGAGCTGGTCGAGCGACTGGATGGTTTCGGCCATGTTATGCGGCCCTCGTGTTCTTGCGGTTCAACTTGGCGATGTCGAGCTTCTCGGGGCTCTGCGCCTCGTGCGGATGATCGGCGCCGCCATAGACTCGGAGGTTGCCCATCTGGACGCGACCGAGCGGACCGCGGGGGATCATGCGCTCGACGGCCTTCTCGAGCACGCGCTCGGGATGACGGCCCTCGAGGATCTGGCGCGCGGTGCGCTCCTTGACGTGGCCGACATAGCCGGTGTGCTTGTAATAGGTCTTCTGCTCACGCTTGCGGCCGGTCAGGACCGCGTGCGCAGCATTGATGATGATGACGTTGTCGCCGCAATCAACGTGCGGGGTGTAGGTCGGGAGGTGCTTGCCGCGCAGCCGCATGGCGACGATGGTGGCGAGACGGCCGACAACCAGACCCTTGGCGTCGATCAACACCCACTTCTTCGTCACCTCGGCGGGCTTTGCCGAAAAGGTTTTCATGTTTGAATTTCCGTGGACGGGGAGATGACGGCGCGAACGACGCGCCGGTGTGCGCGGTTTCTAGAGAAGTGACGCGCGCCGGTCAATGCCCACCAAGAGAAATAAACTAAGTAAAATCAATTATTTAAAAATATGGTTCTATATTACCTCAGAAATGTTCAAACATTTGGAATGGAATAGGTCGATGTGACATGGGCGATCGGGTCGGGCGAGGTGCCCGAAAGCAGGTTCACCTCTCCAACCGCCAGACGCTTGCCGAGCTTCAGAAGCCGAGCCTCCGCCAGCACGTCCTGCCCAGGCTGGCCCCTGCGCAGGAAATTGATGTTGAGATTGGTGGTGACCGCGAGCCCGATCGGCCCGATCGCAGACAGCAGCACCACGTACATGGCAAAATCGGCGAGCGCCATCAGCGTCGGCCCCGACACGGTTCCACCCGGCCGCAGCATCCTTTCGCTATAGCGCTGGCGCAGCAGCGAGATCTGCCCGTCGGCACTTTCGATGGTGATGTCGTCGCCGCTGAAGGCCTGGGGGAATTCCCCGCGGAGAAACTGCTCGAGCTCCGTCACGCTCATTTTCGCCAGCGCCATGCCACCCCTCACCCTCGATTCACGTTGCCTGTTACATTAAGTTATCTGCGTCATCCAACTGCAATATCCCAAGCGGAATCTTCAATGTCCGTCCAGCGCGCCCGCACCCCCTCCCCGGAACCGCCGATCCTGCTGCGGGAGATCTTCGGCACCGTCGCCGTGCTCACGCTGAACCGACCGGCCGCACGCAACAGCCTGTCGGAGGCGATGATTGGCCAGCTGCATGCGAGCTTCAACGCGATTGCCGAGGACAAGCGCATCCGCGCCGCTGTCATCGCCGCCAACGGGCCGGCCTTTTCCGCCGGCCACGACCTGAAGGAATTGACTGCGCGCCGCAGCGATCCCGATCGCGGCCGCGCCTATTTCGCAGAGATCATGAATGCCTGCAGCGCGATGATGCAGGCGATCGTGCGTCTGCCCAAGCCCGTGGTCGCTGCCGTCCAGGGGATTGCGACCGCCGCCGGCTGCCAGCTCGTCGCAAGCTGCGATCTTGCGATCGCATCGGAAGCTGCGAGCTTCGCCACGCCCGGCGTCGACATCGGCCTGTTCTGCTCGACGCCGATGGTCGCGCTGTCGCGCAACGTGCCGCGCAAGCAGGCGATGGAAATGCTGCTCACCGGCGAGCCGATCCCGGCTCAGCGTGCGCGAGAGATCGGCCTCGTCAACCGCGTTGTCGCAGCCGGCAGCGAACGCAATGCCGCGATTGCGCTCGCGGAACAGGTCGCGCTGAAATCCGCCTACACCGTCAAGCTCGGCAAGGAGGCCTTCTACCGCCAGGCCGAGATGAGCCTTGCGGATGCCTATCGCTATGCGGCCGAGGTGATGACCGAGAACATGATGGCGCGCGATGCCGAGGAAGGCATCAAGGCCTTCATCGAGAAGCGCACGCCGACATGGGAAGATAAGTGACGACGTCATTGCGAGCGAAGCGAAGCAATCCAGGACTCCCACCACGGTGACAGGCTGGATTGCTTCGTCGCTTCGCTCCTCGCAATGACAAGGAAAAAAGAATGAATCACGACACCTATCCCGACAATTACATCCGCGGCATTCTCAACAGCGTGAAGTCGATCGCGATGGTCGGCGCCTCGCCGGTCAATGTGCGGCCAAGCTATTTTGCATTCAAATATCTGGCGCAGCGAGGCTATGACATGATCCCGGTCAATCCCGGCCATGTCGGCAAGGAGCTCATCGGAAAACCCTTTGTCGCCTCGCTCGCCGACATCGGCCGTCCCGTCGACATGATCGACATCTTCCGCAGCTCCAGCCACATCATGCCCGTGGTGGAGGAAGCCTTGAGGCTCGATCCGCTGCCGAAGGTGATCTGGATGCAGCTTGGCGCACGCGACGATGCAGCCGCGGAGAAGGCCGAGGCCGCCGGTATCAAGGTCGTGATGAACCGCTGTCCCAAGATCGAATATGGCCGGCTGTCCTCGGAGATTTCCTGGATGGGTGTCAATTCGCGCACGCTCAGCTCCAAGCGTCCGCCCGCGCCGACGCAAGGCATGCAATTGTCGCTCAATCGCATGAGCCTCGGTGGCGGTCACACGGCGGCGGCCGATCGCGCGGCCAAGAACAAGACCGAGCAGAACTGATGCATCTGCGAAAAATTCGCTTCGCGAACGCGACAAAGCGAAGCACGGTCGTTTCGAACAAGACCGGATGTGCGCGAGTGCCTTGACGACGACCACCGCCGCGATCAGCATGCCGCGCGTTTTCAGCTGACCCAAGAACAGGACGCCACGAATGAGCGATCGCCTTCCGGGATTTTCGACCCTTGCCGTGCATGCCGGTGCACAGCCCGATCCGACGACCGGTGCGCGCGCAACGCCTATTTATCAAACGACCTCTTTCGTCTTCAACGACGCCGACCACGCGGCCTCGCTATTCGGCCTCCAGTCGTTCGGCAACATCTATACCCGCATCGGCAATCCCACGAATGCAGTGCTCGAGGAGCGTGTCGCAGCGCTCGAAGGCGGTACTGCCGGGCTTGCGGTCGCCTCGGGCCATGCCGCGCAGGTCGTGGTGATGCAGCAATTGCTCCAGCCCGGCGACGAGTTCATCGCCGCGCGAAAGCTCTATGGCGGCTCGATCAACCAGTTCACCCACTCGTTCAAGGGCTTTGGCTGGAACGTGGTATGGGCCGATCCCGATGACATCGCGAGCTTCGAGCGCGCGGTGACGCCGCGCACCAAGGCGATCTTCGTCGAGTCCATCGCCAATCCCGGCGGCAGCATCACCGACATCGAGGCGATCTCCACGGTGGCCCGCAAGGCCGGCGTGCCGCTAATCGTCGACAACACGCTGGCGACGCCCTATCTGATCAAACCGATCGATCACGGTGCCGACATCGTCGTCCACTCGCTGACGAAATTTTTGGGCGGCCATGGCAACTCGATCGGCGGCGTCATCGTCGATGCCGGCACCTTCGACTGGTCGAAGGACGGCAAATATCCGATGCTCTCGGAGCCGCGCCCCGAATATCACGGCATCAAGCTGCACGAGACCTTCGGCAATTTCGCTTTCGCCATCGCCTGCCGCGTGCTCGGCCTGCGCGACCTTGGACCGGCGCTGTCGCCCTTCAATGCGTTCCTCATCCTCACCGGCATCGAGACGCTGCCGCTACGCATGCAGAAGCACTGCGACAATGCTAAGGCGATCGCCGAATTCCTGTCCGGCCATTCCGCCGTGGCGTCAGTGAGCTATGCAGGGCTTGCCGGCGACAAGTACAACCGGCTCGCACGCAAATACGCGCCGAAGGGCGCGGGTGCGGTGTTCACGTTCAGCCTGAAGGGCGGCTATGACGCCGGGGTCAGCCTGGTCTCGAAGCTGACGCTGTTCTCGCACCTCGCCAATGTCGGCGACACCCGCTCGCTGGTGATCCACCCCGCCTCGACCACGCACAGCCAGCTCGACGACGCCGCCAAGGTGAAGTCCGGCGCCGGCCCCGACGTGGTCCGCCTTTCGATCGGCATCGAGGACAAGGAGGACCTGATCGCAGATCTCGAA
Organism: Bradyrhizobium sp. CB82; assembly: GCF_029714405.1. Classification (NCBI taxonomy): domain Bacteria; kingdom Pseudomonadati; phylum Pseudomonadota; class Alphaproteobacteria; order Hyphomicrobiales; family Nitrobacteraceae; genus Bradyrhizobium; species Bradyrhizobium sp. CB82. The sequence continues at coordinate 5,275,568 of NZ_CP121650.1, forward strand.
CAGGCGCTGGGCGCTTGATTCGCCTGTGATTGCTAAAGCATGATCCGGAAAAGTGCGAAGCGGTTTTCCCTCGCCACAAACGCGGAGCGTTTGCGCGGAGATCATGCGCAAACAACGACCTAAAGCGCGATGGCGATCATCCTAATTCCATCGCGCTTACGGGGCAGGCCGGTGCACGTCCCGAGCCTCTCGTGTAGGCGTCAACGCAGGCGCGCGACAACGCATCGGTGGCGTCGATCGTGACACCATGCAGATCGTCGCCTGTGGCGTCCAGGGCGACCGGAATCTCCGTGCATGCGAGAATGACGCATCGACACCCCGCCGAGATCAGCATCGACACCTGATCCCTCAGGACCGCGCCGGCTTCGCCGATACGTCCCGCCTTCACCAGACAGATCGCCCGCATCACCTCGTCTTGCCGGTCAGGCGACCGGCATGCAAAGCCGTGCCGGGAGAGCCGATCCTGATAGATCCCCGCCTGGAGCGTGCCCGTGGTCGCGAGGATGCCGATGACCCCTTCCCGCACATTCCTGCTCTTCAGATCGTCAAGCACGGCATCAGCGATATGGAGGATCGGTACCGATGCGGCCTCTTGAAGCGCACCATGCCAATTGTGCGCCGTGTTGCAGGCGATCGCGATGTACGTCGCACCAGCCCTCTCAAGCCGTCGCAGTGCGTCGATCATCGCAGGCAACGGATCCGGCCCCACGCCGACGATGGCCGCGGTCCGGTCCGGAATATTCGAGGCCGAGCACACGAGCATCGGAATATGATGCTGGTCGCGGTCCGCCGATGTGTTCTGGACGATCTTCCGCACGAAGTCGACGGTGGCCAACGGCCCCATGCCACCCAGCACACCAAGCATGTCTCTCTCCTGTTTCCGATCCATCCTGACGGATCCGAAGAGAGGGCGCCAATGCTCGCTCAGAACGTCGTATTCCCGTTCTGCATAACGGTTTCGGCCATCGCTGAGGCGGCGCTCCATACCTGCTCAACGACGGCACGCCGCTTCGTACCGTTCCGGTACAGCCTGATCTGAAGCGGCACCCTCGGGCCGCTTGCAACAACGTCTCCCGCCGCAAGCTCCCGAGCGACGAGACAGTGGGGTACCCATGCCTTTCCATGGCCCGCCAGCACCATGAATTTCAACGCTTCGGCCATCGCGTTCTCGTTGACGTGGACGCTCGCTGCCGCCGGCATTTCGTCCTGGCCCTGCGCGACCGCGGCAATTCGGCCGAGAAATGAGGCCTTCGCATAACCGAGCAGCGGCAACGATCTGGCCTCGTCCTCGGATGACGCGGCACTCCTGATCTGCACAAGTTCATCGCTTCCGAGCACGAGATGCGGATAGAGATCGGTTTCGAGCAGAATCGGCGCGCTCGGATGATGGAATGTCAGGAGAAAATCATATCCGCCTTCGACAAGCGCCTGGAGGCAGTTGTGGAAATCGTCGGGCAGGAGGCGGCTGGCCAGCGGCCCCGTCTGCTTTTCGATCTGTTTGAACCATCCAGGAAAGAACGTGAGGGACAGCGTGTGCAGCGCCGCCACGGAGACGATCTGTGTGCTGGCGCGCGCATTCAGGAGATCTGCACGGCTCGATTTCAGCATGCGGACGGCTTCCTCCGCCGTTTCTCGAAACCGCTTGCCTTCGGCCGTCAAAGTCGTCGGATAGGTGCTACGATCGACCAATGAGACGCCGAGCCACAACTCGAGCGCCTGAATACGGCGGCTGAACGCGGATTGCGTCACGTTCCTCTCCTGGGCCGACCGCGAGAAGCTTCGCGTCTCGGCAAGGCTGATGAAGTCTTCGAGCCACTTCAGTTCCATGGATTCTCCGGACGGCGACAGGCCCGCGCCACGGGCCAACTCCGCCTTATGCATATCACGAATGAGTCGTTCCAACACGGCATTGGCGCGACCGCCGCGGGCTCGCCTAAGGGATTACAGCGAGCGAAGCCCCTTAGGAGAAAATGATGCACGTCTCTGCCGCGACATCCCGCCATCTGCTGACGAAGTTCATCGCCCTGGGCCTGATATTTGGCGTCGCGGTCGGCTATCTCTGCAACCGTCTTGCGACATCGCCCGAGCAGGCGAAGGTGATCGCAGGTTATTTCTCTGTCGTCACCGACATCTTCCTGCGCCTGATCAAGATGATCATCGCGCCCCTGGTGTTCGCCACGATCGTTGCGGGCATCACCAGTCTCGGGGAGCCGAGGGCGGTCGGCCGCATCGCCGCCAAGGCCTTGAGCTGGTTTTTGACGGCATCGCTGATTTCGCTCGGACTAGGGATGCTGTTCGCCAATCTCTTCGCGCCCGGCGCCGGCATGGGCCTCTCACTTCCGGCGGCGAATGCCGCAACGAACCTGCAGACCGGCGGCATCAACTTCAAGGACTTCATCACGCACGTGTTCCCGACCAGCGCCGCGCAGGCCATGGCGCAGAACGAAGTGCTTCAGATCCTTGTGTTCTCGCTGTTCTTCGGCCTGGCCATCTCGTCGCTCAAGCCAGCGAAGATCGCTTTGGTGACGTCGCTGATCGACGAGCTCGTAAAAATCATGCTCCGCATCACCGATTTCGTCATGCATTTCGCGCCAATCGGCGTCTTTGCTGCGATTGCCGCCGTGATCACCACGCAGGGGCTCGGTGTCCTCGTCACCTATGGCAAGTTCATCGGGTCGTTCTATCTCGGTCTGGCCGTACTGTGGTGCGTCCTGCTCGGCGCCGGATTGCTGGTGCTCGGACCATCGGTCTTCAACCTGCTGCGGCTGCTGCGCCAGCCGATGCTGCTGGCCTTCTCCACCGCCAGCAGCGAGGCGGCATTTCCCAAGACGTTCGAACAGATGACCAAATATGGGGTCAACGAGCGCATCACCGGCTTCGTGCTTCCGCTCGGCTATTCCTTCAATCTCGACGGCTCGATGATGTACCAGGCTTTCGCCGGCCTCTTCATCGCCCAGGCCTACGGCGTTGACATGGGCTTCGCGCAGCAGGCCGCGTTGCTGCTGGTCATGATGGTCACGAGCAAGGGAATCGCGGGCGTGCCGCGCGCGTCGCTGGTGGTCGTGGCAGCGACGCTGCCGATGTTCGATCTGCCGGCGGCCGGCATGCTGCTCATCATGGGCATCGACCAGTTCCTCGACATGGGGCGGACCATGACGAACGTGATCGGTAACGGCATCGCAACGGCCGCCATCGCCCGATGGGAAGCCGATTTGCAGACATCGGCAGAAGTCCCGGATGCGATGCCGCAACCGGCCGCGCAGTCCGCATGAGGCACGTCCGATCGAGCCGCGACCTGCCGGCGCACGCCGTCAGGTCGATCCCGGCGCCAGCCATTACGGTTGCGCGGCCCCTTCGGCCGGAAATCCCAGCTTTCCCGTTAACGCCCCCTTCGGCGTAGACTGACATACTGGATACTGGATCGCCTCAATTGATTCGGAGCCGGTCATGCTGCGCTGGATAATGTACCTTCTTGCGGCGGTGCTGATGGTCACGAATGCGCTCGCTGCCGATCAGGTCGCCGTGCGCAAGAAGCGCCAGGTCGAGCAATTGCCGCCGGGCCTGCCCCGGCCGCATTACAAGTACCGCACCACGATCGCGCCTCCCGAGCCGCCGAAGGTCTATGTCGAGACCGATCCGGATGCGCTCATTTCGCCGGCCTATGGTGTCGGCAGCTACATCCGCAATCTGCCCGGCACGCCGCTCTTGCCGGGCTCCTACACGCTGCCGGGTTATTACGGGCGCCCCTGGGACTACGACTATCAGGGGCCGTATTACGGCGGTCCCCAGGTCGGCTATTGGTGGCGCCTGCCCTACGCCTGCGGCGTCTACGGCTATTGCTGATCAGCCGGTCTGGCTCACTGAGATGACGCGCGCATAGGTCTCATCAGGCTTGCGCGCCGCGAGCCGCTCGGCCTGCATCACCGCCAGCGTCAGCACGAGGATCGCGACCGCCTGATGTGCTAGCGCAAGGCCGATCGGCATCTGGTTCAGCAGTGTCAGGATGCCGAGCAAGGCTTGCAAGCTCACCGCCGCAAATAGCCATACGGCGCCGCTTGCAGCAGTACCTGCACGTGAGCGCACGGCGTCGAACGCGTGCAGCGCCGCCAGCACGAACAGCGTGTAGGCCATCATGCGGTGCTCGAACTGCACGGTCAGCACATTGTCGAACAGGTTGCGCCACCATGGCGTCTCGAACCACAGCCGCTCCGCCGACGGGATGAATGCGCCATCGATCTCGGGCCAGGTGTTGTAGGCGCGCCCGGCCCGCAAGCCCGCCACCAGCGCACCGAGATAAAGCTGCACGAAGGTCGCGACGACGAGCACCGCGCTCGTGAACCGCAGCCGCATCGAGGCAACGAACTCCCGCCGCGCGCCGAGCCGCCGCAAGGTCCAGACGATGCCGGCGAAGATCAGCAGCGCCAGAACCAGATGCGTCGCCAGCCGATACTGCGACACTTCGACTCGTTCAGAGAGGCCGGAGGCCACCATCCACCAGCCAACCGCGCCTTGCAATGTGCCGAGGCCGAACAGCAGCCACAGCCGCCGTTTCAATTCGCTCGAAAGACCCCCGCGCCACAGGAAGAACAGGAATGGCAACAGATAGGCGACACCGATGAAGCGGCCGAGCAGCCGGTGGCTCCATTCCCACCAGAAGATGGTCTTGAAGTCCGACAGGCTCATGCCGGCATTGAGTTCGCGATATTGCGGGATCTTCTTGTAGTCCTCGAAGGCCGCGGTCCACTGCGTCTCGGTGAGCGGCGGCAGCGCGCCCGTCACCGGCTTCCATTCGACGATCGAGAGCCCGGACTCCGTCAGCCGCGTCGCGCCGCCGACCAGCACCATCAGCGCGATCAGCGCGGCGACGGAGACGAGCCACCAGTGCACAGCGCGATGCGGGTCGGATGGAGCTGATATCGTGGTCATTTCGGCCGGAAAACCAATGCTTGAACCAGGCTGCGCGCCCCTTATAGTCCCCGGCTCCCGCAGCGCAAGTTACGCGAAAGCCGCAATTTCCCGCCATGAAGATCCGCACCCGCAAGTTCCTCGGTACCATCGCGCTCCTGGTGCTGGCAGCGACGTGGGCGCTGCTCGGCATGGCGCTGGCGCAGATGCCGTGGATCGCGGAATCCGGCTGGCGGCAGGCGATCTACTACGTCGTGGTCGGCATGGGCTGGGTGCTGCCGGCAATGCCGGTCGTGAGCTGGATGCAGCGGCCTGACCCGGCCTGACAGATTCAAGAATTCGCGCTGCCCGTCGGCTTCACAGGCGGAAACGTTACGCCCGAAACGAGCACGCGCAGCATTCGCAGCGAGCGGCAGCGGCCGTCCCAGGAAATCCGCGGCAGCGCGCGCAGATTGGTCCGCCCCGCGACATCCACGATGCCAGGAATCGTCGACACCGCGCTGGCAAAGCCAGCCTCCTCCGCCATCACCACGTGGCTGCGCCGGAATGAGATGCGATCGCCGAACGGATAAGCAAAGTGTCCGATCTCGCGATGGAACGCGGCCTCCGCCACCGCCTTGCCCATCGCCATCTCGCGCGCGGCTGCGGTATCCTTCATGGTGGCGAGCGCGGCATAGTTCACCGTGGCGCTGCCGATCGTCACCAGCGGGTCGGCCGCAAGTTTCGAAAGATCCGACCAATCCATCGACGCCTCGCGCGAGACCGCGGCGAGATCGACGCGATGGCGCTTGCAGAGATCGTTGATCGCATTCGACAGTTCCGCCGGCGGCAAGGTTCTGAACCACTCTTCGAGCAGCGTGAACAACGCCTGCTTCTCTGCGCGCTCGGTGACGACGAAGCGCTGCTCCCGGTCGCCCATCATCAGGCTGATGCGACTCTCGCGCAGGATCACCTGTTCGAGCGCGAGCCACCAGGCTTCGCCGACGCCGTCGGGAAAGGCAGTCGGCACGTAGACCGTGAAGGGCACGGCGTGGCGCGACAGCACCGGATAGGCGAATGTGGCCAGATCCTTGTACGCGCCGTCGAAGGTCAGCGCCACGAAGCGCCGCCGCTCGGGCAGCGTCACCGCGCGCCGGCAGACCTCATCCATGCCGACGATGTCGAACTTCCACCGCTTCAGCGCGCCAAGCACGCGCTCGAGGAAATTTGGCGTGATCTCGTTGGCAAGCAGCGGCCGGAACGGCGCGCGCCCGCGCGGCCTGACGCGCTGAAAGCGCAGGATCGCACCGGCGCCGCCTGTGCTCCGTCCGCGCAGCCGGTGCTGGGCGGTGAACCAGGCGAGTTCCAGCCGCAGCCGTTCCATCCATCGGTCGTCGGAGGCCAAGATCCACCCTTCGCGAACCGGCGAGCGGCCGGTCTCCTTTCCATTGTCCTTACTCTTTGTTGACGTTTCTTTGCAAAGGTCGGCCGCAGGCCGAATTACGCTTATTCTCCGTTTTCTCGACAGGTTCTGCGAATGACCATAGCTGCGGCGATTCAAAGCCGGACGGCAGAAGCGCCAGCGCGGTCGAAAGCGAGTCGTATCGCCGAGGTCGAAATCGTCAGCGATCTCACCATGGCCGAACCGGTCTGGCGCGCGCTGGAGGAAACGAGCCAGCTCTTCACGCCCTATCAGCGCTTCGACCTGCTCGCCCCCTGGCAGCGCCTCGTCGGCGAACACGAAGGCGCGACGCCTTTCATCGTTATTGCCCGCGATTCCGAGCGCCGGCCGCTCGTCGTGCTGCCGCTGTGCACGCGGAAAAACCATGGCGTCTTCGTCGCCTGCTTCATGGGCGGCAAGCACACGACCTTCAACATGGGCTTGTGGGACGCCGACTTCGCCGGCCACGCCGAGACCGCCGATCTCGACGCGCTGCTCGCGGCCCTGCGCGCGCACGGCAGCGTCGATGTGCTCGCGCTGTCGCAGCAGCCGATGCGCTGGCGCGACCAGCAAAACCCGTTCGCGCTTCTGCCGCGCCAGAATTCCATCAACGGCTGCCCGCTGCTCACGATGCCGCCGGCTGGCCCGCCGGCGTCGCGCATCAGCAATTCCTTTCGCCGCCGTCTGAAGAGCAAGGAAAAGAAGCTTCAGGCGCTCACTGGCTACCGCTACCACCTCGCCACCACCGATGACGACATTACCCGCCTGCTCGACTGGTTCTTCCGCGTCAAGCCGGTACGGATGGCGGAGCAGAGGCTGCCGAACGTGTTCGCCGAGCCCGGCGTGGAGGCGTTCATCCGCTCGGCGTGCCTGGCGCGGTGCGGCGACGGCCGCGTCATCGACATCCATGCGCTGGAATGCGACGAGGAGCCGATCGCGATCTTCGCCGGCGTCGCCGACGGCGGCCGCATCTCGATCATGTTCAACACCTACACGATGTCGGAGCACGCGCGCTACAGCCCCGGCCTGGTCCTGATGCGCAACGTCATCGACCACTACGCGGAAGCCGGCTATGACGCACTCGATCTCGGCATCGGATCGGACGACTACAAGCGCCTGTTTTGCAAAAGCGACGAAGAGATCTTTGACAGCTTTGTCCCTCTGACCTCACACGGCAAGCTGGCAGCGATGACGATGTCCTCGCTCAACCATGGCAAGCGTCTCGTGAAGCAGAACCAGATGCTGTTCGACCTTGCGCGAAAACTGCGCCGGGCGTTCGGGTAGAGCGGACGCTTCCTCCGCTTGCACGCCTCCCCTCTCCCCTTGTGGAAGGTGGCATGGGCCGCCTCCGTCGTGCGTTTTTTGGCACGAGGCGAAGGCATTGACCCTTGCCGGATGAGGCGCACTGGATCGTGATGCACAGCGAGGACAGCGAAGATCGGGTGGCCACCTAACGAGAGTTCTCGCTGCCGTCCCACCTGGGACTGCAACAAAACCGGAATACTGGGCGTTTACTTCGCGCAACTCTTCAACCTACGGGAGATTTCCATGGTCAAGAAGGCCGTTTTCGCCCTCGGTGTCGCTGCGGTCTTTGCTCTCGCGCCGGGCGCTGCTTCCGCACAGCGCGGGTTTCACGGCGGATTTGGAGGGGGAGGTTGGCACGGCGGCGGTTGGGGTTGGCGCGGACCGGCCGTGGGTCTTGGCATAGGCCTAGGGCTCGCCAGTGCGGCAGCTTGGGGACCCGGCTGGGGCTGGGGTGCTCCGGGTTGGGGCTATGCGGGGTGGGATGGTTGTACGAGATGGCGCCGGGTCTGGACTGGCTGGGGGTGGCGCGTCGTCCCCGTGAACGTTTGTTGGTGAAGTGCCCGGATTGTCGGCGGTGGGCGCTAAGGGCTCACCGCCAGTCCCCCTCTTATGCAAAGTTCAGATGCTCCAGCATCCGATTGCAGGCTGCTAGTGCGGCGTTGTGCATTGCGGGGCACCGTTAATCTTATCTTAACCATGAGCGTTCAGCCTCACGCGGGGGATCGGTCATCCTTTTTGGGCGGCGGGCAAAGGCCTGTTGGGGGCTCGATGGAGGAAACGAGATGCGCGGGCGTGAGATGCAGCCCGAAGCCAACCTGCTTTCGGCTTTTGCGTTGACGATTGGCGGTGCCTTGGGTGTGGGCCTACCAATAGCCTTGGTGATCATTTGGCTTTGTTCTTAGTCCGTTCGACGGTTTGTCGCTCGGTTGTCGGATTGGTCATGTCTTCTACCGACGACCACGGCCCCTGACGCTGATCTGATCGACCGGGCCAGCTTCATCGGCGGCGATGCACTCGAACTCCACGGTACCCTATGACCGGTTTCGAGGCATCGTCGCGCCGGAGAGCCATCAACATTACTGTTGATCTAGATCAAGCTTGGATGCGGCTCGTCCGAGAGGATTGAGATTGGGCACAGTGCGGGGCTGTCCAACCGATCGGGGGCGATGGCATGAAATGCGGGACCGGGCTGGTGGTCGCTGCGCTCTTGGTAGCCGGATCGCGCGCCAGCGATGCCGCCGTGCGGATCACAAACGACCCCGGCGGATTGATTGGGAAGTACATATACAAATATGAACGGCTGCGCGCTTCGGGACAGAATGTAATCATCGATGGTTTCTGCGCGTCTGCTTGCACCATTGTCCTGGCGACCGTACCCTCTGACAGGATTTGTGTGACTTCTCAGGCAGAGCTAGCGTTCCACGCCGCTTGGGATATTGGTCCTCGCGGAAGGCCTGTCACGAACCCGGGCGCAACCCGGATGATGTATTTGATGTATCCCGCGCCGGTGCAGCGCTGGATCGCGGATCGTGGGGGCTTAACGCCCCGAACCATCTTTCTGCGCGGAAAACGCCTATTGGCGATGTATCGCACATGCTCATCCTAAGCTCGCGCCTGAGAAGCTCCGGCGCTTCGCCCAAGGCAAGGGCGAACCCTAACCTTACTGTGTCACTAACCCTCATGGTGAGGAGCGCGAAGCGCGTCTCGAACCATGAGGCCACGCCTGTGGCCCACATCCTTCGAGACGCTTGCTTCGCAAGCTCCTCGGGATGAGGAGTTAGAGCGTTTATGACGCAGTAAGGCCAAATCATGGTCCGGAAAAGTGTGAAGCGGTTTTTCGAAAAGACCGCGCGCAAACGAAGCTCGAACCTCGATCGCAAGACCAGTTCGTCAGAGATCAAGCCGCCACCACGCGCGGTGCTTCCACCGCATCCGACGGCTGCACCGGCTTCTTCAGCATCGTCACCCCGCCGAAGCCGACCGCCTTGAGCTGCTCGCACATCGAGGTACCGGCGTCAGTGGGCATGCCGGCGTCCGGCACCACGACGGCGCGAGCGTTCGTGGTCAGCAGTTCGGCGGGCAGGTCGGAGGCGGTACCGGCGTCGAGCAGCACGTGGTCGTAGACGCGGAGCAAGGCATCGATCGCCAGCGTCACGCGCGGCGACTGCAGCAGGCAGCGGTCGAAGCCCGGACGACCTGCTGCGACCAGGTGCAGTCGCGAGAGCTTGTCCTTGGTAATGATCTGCGCGAACGAGGCCTCGCCCTGCATCAACTCGGCAAGGCCAGGTGCAGCGGGATCGGCCGAGATGGCCGAAATCGTCGGCGACGATGCGGCGAGATCGACGACCACGACGCGCGCATCGCGCGCCAGATGGCGCGCCAGCGTCAACGCGGTCAGCGTGATGCCCTCGCCCGCCGCGGTGCCGAGTACCGTCACCTTGCGCGCGGCGGCGCCGGCGCGCCGCAGGCTGTCGGCAACCTGCTCGATCTCGGCGAACTCGGTGATAGCTGCGTCGGAAGCCATCTCCGGCTGCAGCGGCGCCGACTCGCCCGCCACGGGCTCGGGCTCGATTGCCGGTCCACTGGGGGGAGCAATGCGCGTAACGGCTGAGACCGGCGTGAATGCGGCGATTGCGCGCGGCGCGGTCATGCGTAGGAGCTCGCCGGTGACGACGACGCCGGTGCTGAGCAACAGCGTCGCCAGCGTGGCGATAAGCACGATCGGCAGCTTTTTCGGATAGGCGATCGTGTTCGAGACGATCGCTCGCGAGATGATGCGCCCTTCGGCCGGCGTGGTGTCGATGGTCTCGCGGGTATTGGCCTCGCGATATTTGGCGAGATATGTCTCCAGCAGGTCCCGCTGCGCTTTCGCTTCCCGCTCGAGCGCGCGAAGCTGAACGTCCTGGCCGTTGGTCGAGGTCGCCTGCTTCTTGAGCTGCTCGAGGCTGACGGTGAGGCTGTCGACGCGGCTGCCGGCGATCCGCGCATCATTCTCCAGGGACCGCGAGATCTTGCCCGCCTCGTCGCGGATCTGCGTATCGAGATCGCCGATCTGCGCCTTCAATTCTTTGATGCGCGGATGATTGCCGAGCAACGTCGAGGACTGCTCAGCGAGCTGCGCCCGCAGCGTCACCCGCTGCTCGGACAGCCGGCGCATCAGCTCGGAATTCAGCACCTCCGATGCCTCGATCGGTTTGCCGCTCTGGAGCATTTCGCGGATCAGCCGCGCCCTGGCCTCGGCATCCGCCTTCATCGCGCGCGCATTGTTGAGCTGGGTGTTGAGCTCGCCCATCTGCTGATTGGACAGCGTGGTGTTGTTGGTGCCCACGAACAGCGACGACTTGGAACGAAAATCTTCGGCCTTGGCCTCGGCTTCCGAGACCTTCTTGCGCAGGTTCTCGATCTCGCCCGACAGCCACTGGCTGGCCGACTTCGCCTGCTCCTGGCGCGCGTTCTGTTGCAGAACCAGATAGCCGTCGGCGATCGAATTGGCGACGCGCGCGGCCAGCTCAGGATCGGCCGACTGGAATTCGACGACGATCACGCGCGACTTGTCGACTGCATAGGCGGTCAGGCGGTCGTAATAGGCATCCAGCACCCGCTCTTCCGGCGTCATCGAGAACGGATCGCGGCCGATTCCGAACAATGCCGCCAGCGATTTCAGCGGGGAGACGCCCTGGAGCACCGGATCGAATTCGGGCCGCTCCGCGAGCTTGTTTTTCTTGATGATCTCGCGCGCCAGATCGCGCGACAGCACGAGCTGGACCTGGCTGGTGACGGCCTCGGCATCGAGCGCCTGCCGTTCCTCGGTGCTGCGGTCGCTGGACGGACGCAGGAAGACGTTTTCGCGCCCGTCGATCAGGATGCGTGCTTCCGACTTGTAGCGCGGCGTCACGAGATTGACGCCGGCGAGCGCGAGCACCAGTGCCAGCGCCGTCGGCACGATGAGGACGCTGCGTCTGCGATTGAGTGCGGCGCCGAGAGCATGCAGATCGATGTCGCCGGATTCGGCTTGCGCCTGCCGCGCGACAGCGGCGGCGGGCCTCGGCTCGGGCTTGTGCAAGGCCCGGTCGATCACGGCCTTGTCCTTGCCGGCACGCCAGAACGCTAACCGCATCGCATACTCCCGCAGGGCAACGCCACTACCCACCTCAACCACCGCGATTACACTCCATTAAGGTTGCCGCTGGGTTAATCGCGCCATGGGGGTGCACAAAGCGCGCTCGCATCCGCGCGCGAATACCGTTTGTTAACCATGTGGTTCCTTAATCGGGAGCGATATTTTGAGTGGATTGCTCCGTCGTCGCTCTGCGAGCGCTGGTTCTGATCATGCCCCCCTCTTCCGCCCAGCCGCTTCGCATCCTGCACGCCGTTCGCGCCCCAGTCGGCGGCATCTTCCGCCACATCCTCGACCTCGCCAACGGCCAGGTCGATCGCGGACATCACGTCGGCATTCTCACCGACAACCTCACCGGCGGCGCGCGCGCCGCGAATGCGCTGGCCGAGATCGCGCCGCGGCTCAAGCTTGGTGTCCATCGGCTGGCGATCCGCCGCGAGCCATCGCCCGACGACTTTCTCGTGTGGCTACGCATGAGGCGCCTGATCGGGAAGCTCAATCCGGATGTGATGCACGGCCACGGTGCCAAGGCCGGCGCCTTCGTCCGCATGCGACGGCGCTCGGACGATACCATCCGCATCTATACCCCGCACGGGGGCTCGCTGCACTATCCTCTGCACACCTTCAAGGGCGAGTTTTACGCGCGACTCGAACGGACGCTGATGAACAGCACCGACCTGTTTCTGTTCGAAAGCGCCTTTGCCCGCGACACCTATCAGCGCATCGTCGGCACGCCCAAGGGCGTAGTGCGCTGCGTCTTCAACGGCGTGACGCCGGAGGAATTCGAGCCCGTCGTCACCTCCGACGATGCGACCGACCTCGCCTATGTCGGCGAGTTCCGTCACATCAAGGGCGCCGACCTCCTCGTTGACGCAGTGGGCCGCCTGCATGCGGACGGCAGGAGGGTGACGCTGACGCTCGGCGGCGACGGCGAGGAGATGGCGTCGCTGAAGGCGCAGGTCGAGAAGCTAGGGCTCGCAGGTTCGATCCGCTTCATCGGCCACGTCAAGGCGCGTTACGGCTTCTCCAAGGGACGCCTCCTGGTCGTTCCCTCGCGCGGCGATTCCATGCCCTATGTCGTGATCGAGGCCGGGGCGGCCGGCATCCCCATGATCGCCGCGAAGGTCGGCGGCATCCCCGAGATTCTCGACGCCGAGAGTTCCGCCCTCTTCGCCCCGAGCAATGCCGAGGCCATGGCGGAGGCCATTGTGGCTGCGCTGGACGATCCGCAGGGGACCGCCCACCGCGCGGCGAAGTTGCGCGAGCGGATCTCGGCGCACTTCTCCCAGCAGGCGATGGTGGATGGCGTGCTGGCCGGCTACCGCGACGCGTTTGCCAATCATTAACCACCCTTAAGGCGGCTTTAGAATTTCTTCCGATTTGTCCGATAAGCGAGAGCAAGGGGGCCCCCGCGCTTCGCGCGCCTGTATGCGCGTCCGACGGGTTTCAGGAATGGACGTGGACGACCGTGGAACCGCTCAACGCACGCTCGATGCTCGACGCCGCGACCAGTGCCACGACCGCACCCGTTGACAAGCCCTTTGTCGAACGTCGTCGCCGGCTTTCGCCGGCAGCACTTGCTGTCGTCAACCAGAAGGTCGCCCGCGCCTATTCGCCGATCGTGATCGCCGGCTTCGTGCGCGTCGCCGATTTTGTCTTGCTCAGTCTCGTCGGCACGGTGCTCTATTTCGGCTACGTCGCTCCGCACACCGGCTTCCGCTGGGAATATCTCGCCACGACCTCTGCCGTCGCAGCGGCAGCCGTGATCTGCTTCCAGGCGGCCGACATGTATCAGGTGCAGCTCTTCCGCGGTCAGCTCCGCCAGATGACGCGGATGATCTCGTCCTGGTCGTTCGTGTTCCTGCTGTTCATCGGCATTTCCTTCTTTGCCAGGTTCGGAAGCGAAGTCTCGCGTGTGTGGCTCGCCGCCTTCTTCTTCCTTGGCCTCGCCGCGCTCGTCGCCGAACGCCTGTTGCTGCGAACCCTGGTCCGCACCTGGGCGCGCGAGGGCCGGCTCGACCGCCGCACCATCATCGTCGGCTCCGACCGCAATGGCGAAGAGCTGGTCGAGGCGCTGAAAGCGCAGCAGGACTCCGACATCCACGTGCTCGGCGTGTTCGACGACCGCAACGACAGCCGCGCGCTCGACACCTGCGCGGGCGCGCCGAAGCTCGGCAAGGTCGACGACATCGTCGAGTTCGCCCGCCGTACCCGCCTCGATCTCGTGCTGTTCGCGCTGCCGATCTCGGCGGAAACGCGCATCCTTGAGATGCTCAGGAAGCTCTGGGTCCTGCCGGTCGACATCCGCCTCTCCGCGCACACCAACAAGCTGCGTTTCCGTCCCCGCTCCTATTCCTATCTCGGCGAGGTGCCCACACTCGACGTGTTCGAGGCGCCGATCACCGACTGGGACCTGGTGATGAAATGGCTGTTCGACCGCATCGTCGGCAGCCTCGCGCTGCTCGCGGCCCTTCCCGTGATGGCGCTGGTGGCGCTGGCGGTGAAGCTCGACAGCTCCGGCCCCGTGCTGTTCCGCCAGAAACGCTTCGGCTTCAACAACGAGCGCATCGACGTCTACAAATTCCGCTCGATGTATCACCATCAGGCTGACCCGACAGCCTCGAAGGTCGTCACCAAAAACGATCCGCGCGTCACGCGTCTCGGCCGGTTCATCCGCAAGACCAGCCTCGACGAGCTGCCGCAGCTCTTCAACGTGGCGTTCTCCGGCAATCTCTCCCTCGTTGGCCCGCGGCCGCACGCCGTCCAGGGCAAGCTCCAGAGTCGGCTGTTCGACGAGACCGTCGACGGCTATTTCGCCCGCCACCGCGTCAAGCCGGGCATCACCGGCTGGGCCCAGATCAACGGCTGGCGCGGCGAGATCGACAACGAAGAGAAGATCCAGAAGCGCGTCGAGTTCGACCTGTACTACATCGAGAACTGGTCGGTGCTGTTCGACCTCTACATCCTTCTGAAGACGCCGATCTCGCTGCTGACCAAGAACGAGAATGCCTATTGAGTTTTTGTCATGCCCCGCCTTGTGCGCACTTGCGCACTGGGGCGGGGCATCCCGTAACCCGCAGCGCCGGCCGTCTCCTGCAACACGCGCCGCGGAGTACTGGATCGCCTGGTCAAGCCGGGCGATGACGGCGCGAGTTGGTTGCGTAAACGTGTGAGCGTGTGATGGCGTATGCGGCGACAGCCGGGGGAATAAACGTAGCCGCGCCGGCTGCGCCCGGCGTGCTGGCCTTGCAGCGCGCGATGGTGTGGCTGGTCGGCGCCTCCGGCGCGGTCGTTTTCATCGAGCCCAGCCCCTACGAAATCGTAACGCTGTTTGCGGCCGTCACCTTCTTCGCCACGGGCCTGCGGCTCCGCCTCGTGTTCATGCCGCTCGTGCTGCTGCTGGTCATGCTCAATGTCGGATACACCGTCAGCGCCATTCCGCTGCTCGGCCAGACCGAGGTGGCAAGCTGGATCGCGACCTCCTGGTACATGGCGGTGACGGTGGTGTTCTTCGCCATGGTCACATCGGAGGATACGGCGGCACGGCTCGACATGCTGCGCCGCGGCCTCGTGGTCGGCGCGATGGTCGCATCGCTATCGGCAATCGCCGGCTACTTCAATCTCGTTCCCGGCGGCCACGACCTGCTGACGCTCTATGAGCGCGCGCGCGGCACGTTCAAGGACCCGAACGTGCTCGGCGCGTTCCTGATTCTGCCGGCGCTGTTCACGTTGCAAAGCGTCGTCTCGGACAAGCTGGCCAGTGCATTCCGCAACGCGATCGCGTTCGCCATCATGGCGCTTGCGATCCTGCTCGCCTTCTCGCGCGCCGCCTGGGGCGGCCTGATCCTGACCTCCGGCTTCATGCTGGCTCTGATGGTCCTGACCAGCCCGAGCAATGCGCAGCGCTCGCGCATCATCATCATGGCGCTGGTTGCGGCCGCGCTGGGGCTGGCGCTGATCGCGATCCTGCTCTCGTTCGACTCCATCGCCGAGATGTTCAAGCAGCGCGCGAGCTTCGACCAGAGCTACGACGAAGGCCGTTTCGGCCGCTTCGGCCGCCACATCCTCGGCGCGGAGATGGCGCTCGACCTGCCGTTCGGTATCGGCCCCTTGCAATTCCACCGCTACTTCCCGGAAGACACCCACAACTCCTATCTCAACGCCTTCATGTCGGGCGGCTGGCTCTCCGGCATCTGCTATCCCGCGCTGGTCTTCACCACCGTGATCACGGGCTTTCGCCACGTCTTCGTCCGCGTGCCCTGGCAGCGCGCCTATCTTGCGATCTTCTCCGCCTTCGTCGGCACCGTCGGCGAGAGCTTTGTGATCGACACCGATCACTGGCGACACTTCTGGATGATGCTGGGGGCGATGTGGGGCATGATCGCGGCCGCGCAGGCCTACAAGGCCGCGCCCCCGATCAGCGACGAGGCTTCGGCGTCTTGAGATCGGCGCGCTTCTCGGGCGGCGTGTCGAGGAGGTCCTTCAACGCCTCGGTCGCTTCCAGCACGCCCCTGTAGCCGTCCGTAGCGAAGCGAAGCAGCAGCCGCAGCTCCTCGTCGGAATAGCGGCTCCAGATCTTGTGCATTGCCTGCTGCATCGGTACGTAGAGCTTGCCGATCTCGGCCGTGGTCTCCGGCACGATGGTGATGAACACCTTGCGGCGATCGGCGTCATCCCGCTCGCGGCGCACGTAGCCCGCCTTCTCGAGCCGGTCGACCACACCCGTGATGGCGCCCGTCGTCAGCCCCGTGACCTCAGCGAGGCGGCCCGCAGTCGCACGCCCCTCCAGATTCAGAAAATCCATGCATTCGAGGTCGGAACCGGAAATTCCGGCAACGTTCGCAACCGCCTGGCCGTACAGCACGCCCTGCGCCGACGAACGGCGCATCGCTTCCTCGAGCTGCTGCACCAAGCCTGCGCGCGCTTTCCCTCTTGACAAGCCCAGCCTCATCTCTTAGCGAGTATATATCTTAGCCACTAAGATAATCAGTGGCCGTGATTTTTACTAGCACCGCAGCAGTCCCAGGAGCAAGCCATGTCGATACATCCCCGCAAGGCCCTCATCATCGGCGCCGGCATCGCCGGGCCCGTCGCCGGAATTCTGCTCCGCCGCGCCGGCATCGAGGCACAGATCTTCGAGGCCTGGCCCTATTCCAAGGGGATCGGCGGCGGCCTTCAGATCGCGCCGAACGGCATGCAGGTGATGGATGAGCTCGGGCTCGCGCGCGAGGTAACCGGCCGCGGCTCGATCGCTGAAGCCTTCGACTTCTATTCGCAACGCGGGCAAAAGCTCGGCTCGATCAACCGCGACATGGAGCGGCGCTTCGGCCAGCCCGCGGTGAATATCTGTCGCGCGACACTGAACGAGATCCTCGTCGACAAGGCCTGGTGTTCCTGCGTTTCGCTCTACTTCGAGAAGCGCCTGATCAAGATCGAGGACCGCGGCGACCAGCCGATCATCGCCTATTTCGCCGACGGCACCACCGCGGAAGCCGACTTCCTGATCGGCTCCGACGGCGTGCATTCGGTGGCGCGCCGGCAGGTCGTGCCGGACGGGCCAAAACCCTTCAACACCGGCCTCATCGGCTTCGGCGGCTTCGTGCCGCGCAGCGTGCTTGCCGGCCGTGCGATCGGCCAGCGCGTCGAGACCACGTTCGGCCAGAGCGGCTTCTTCGGCTACGGCTTTTGCAGCTCCGATCCCGATGACGGCGTGATGTGGTGGAGCACGCAGCCCGCGCATGGCATGGACGCGGCGATGTTCCGCATGCAGGATCAGGCGACGCTCAAGCAGCATCTGCGCGACTTCCATCGCGGCTGGCACGATCCGATTCCGGCGATCATCGATGCGGCGGAGAACATCGTGGTCACCGATACGCTCGATGTTGCGACCCTGCCGACCTGGTCGCGCAAACGCTCGCTGCTGATCGGGGATGCGGCGCATGCGACGAGCCCGCATGCCGGCCAGGGCGCCTCGCTTGCGCTGGAAGACGCGATGCGGCTCGCGCGCCTGATGCAGGAGGGCCAGGAGCTCGGCGCCACCTTCCAGGCCTTCGAGGCCGAACGCCGCCCGCGCACCGAGAAGATCGTCGCGATGGCCCGCCGCAACGGCAACAGCAAGCGCGAATTCTCGGCTACCGGCGCCTTCATCCGCGATCAGATGCTGAAATGGCTGCTGCCGCTGAGCTCGAAGGGGATGGATTTCATGTACGCATACGATGCGCGGGCAGCGTAGCGGGGCACATTGTCATGCCCCGCGAAGGCGGGGCATCCCGTACGCCGCAGCCTCTCGGCTCAATCACTACTGTCTCTGGCATACTTCATCGCCCGGTCGAAGCCGGGCGATGACACGGTGATTGTGGCGCGCAGCTGCACTTAGCTCTCCACCCTGAACGTCAGCCCCGCGTGCGCCTCGAGCCGCTCGATCAGCTTGTGCTGCATCGCTGCGCCCGGGGTCCAGAAGCCGGCCGCAACATCAGGCGCATCGCGCAACAGGCAGATCGCGCATTCGGAGATCATCTTGGACGTCGAGCCGTAACCGGGATCGCGGTCGCCGGTGACGCCGGCGCGGACCTGGCGGCCGTCGGGCGCGATCGCGACATAGAGCAGATTGAAGAGACCCTTCTCCCGCTCTTCCTTCGACGGCCCCTCGCCCGGCTTCGGCGCGTTCGGACCGGTCTTCTCGGCATTCGCCGCCATCACGCGCTTCGCGTTGGCCTCGCCCTTCTCGCCGGGACCTGTCAAAACCATCTCGTCGTAGACGAAGTCCTGGCCGTAGGGAAAGCCCATCAGCATGTTGGAGCGATGGACGTTGCGGGTGTTGATCAGGGCCATCATGAACGGCGCGGCCCAGGATCGCAGGTCCTCCTCGAAGACCGCCCTGTTGCCCTTTGGCTGCTTCGGTCCGGTGAAGCCGGGCGTCAGCGCGAAGTGGTCGTTGAGAATGGCGACAAGGCTGAGATCCTTGGCGACGGCGTCGAAGGTCGCTTTCGCGCTCGCGGCGGTGCCGCCTGACAGCGTGCCGCGCATGTCGCGCACGCGGCCTTTCACGCGGGCCGCCGGCGCGCCGAACACGCGCTTCGCCTCCTCCTGCACGAAGAACGTCCCGAGCTCGAACGGCACGGAATCATAGCCGCAGGAGAACACGATGCGCGCGCCGCTTGCCTTGGCGGCCGCACCGTACTTGTCGATCATCTGCCGCATCCAGACCGGCTCGCCGCAGAGATCGAAATAATCCGCACCCGCAGCGACGCAGGCAGCCAACAGATTCTCGCCATAGAATTGATAGGGACCGACCGTCGTGATCACCGACTTCGTCTGCGAAACCATCGCCTTCAGCGAGGCGGCGTCCGATGCATCCGCCACGATCAGCGGCGTGTCGGCAGGCGCGCCGATGGCATCACGCACCGCTTTCAGCTTGTCGAGGCTGCGGCCCGCCATCGCCCATTTCAGCGCCTTGTCGTCCTTGTAATGCGCCGCCAGATATTCGGCGACGAGCTGGCCGGTGAAACCGGTCGCGCCGTAGACGACGATGTCGAATTTCGCAGAGCTCATGACTGGCCTTTACTTCTTCGCGTAGCTCACGCCCATGCCGGCACGGACGTCGCTTTGAATACCATAGGGCGGGATCGGATAACGCAGGCCGTTTTTCGCCAGCGTCTTCATGCCCGTGATCGCCTTGGCGAGATGCGCCGGGCTCAGCGCCATCAGCATCTCCTCGTCCGGCACGCCGCCATAGCGCCGTTCGGCATAGCATGGCAAGGACAGGCTGGGCTCGCCGGTTTTCAACGCCCGCCCCCAGGAATCCGCGCAGGCCGTCTCGCCGACCACGCCCCATTCGAACTTCTTGTAGCCGGTATATTGCAGCCCGTTGATCAGGATGATCATCTGCCCCGGCGTCGCATAGACGAGGCAAATGTCAGTGCCGCTCGCCAGCGGGCTCACCGCGAGTGCCTGATATTGTCCGAACGGCACCACGTCGAGCGCCTCCTGGCGCTTGCGCGCGTCCTCGGCCGTGCCGTGCCACACGCCGACATAGTTCTCGCCCGCAAGCCATTTTTCATCCTGCGGCGCCAGCCCGATCACCGCGCGGCACTGGCTGCCTACGAGATCGTCGGCGGTGATGCCGACGGTCCAGCCGAGCCGCGAGGCCATGCTGACGATCTGGTCGGTGGTGTGAACCGCATTCGGCCGCCGGATCTTCGGACTTGCCTCCATGTCCGCAACGCGCGCAAACAGCTTCATGCCGATCACCGTCGTCTTCAGCCGCAACAGGCTGTTGAGATCGGCCACGATGGCGGCGAGGTCGATCGGCTCAGCGCTGTCTTGCTGCATGACGTCCTCCCCGGGGGCGCGGCGATCCCGCGCCGACGCTCTTGTCGTCCGTTCTAGTCCTTGGCAGGCCCGGGAAGCAACTCGCCCATCCGGCCCATCAGGCGGTAGGCAAGAAGTCCGATCCATTCGCGCATCGCGAGGTCGGTTCGGACGAGCCCCTCGGTGCCAATATTGGTGAAGGTGAAGAGGTCCTCGCGGCCGCCCATCCGAAAGTCCACGGGATAGGCCTCGACGTCAAACCCGGCCTTGCGGAAGATCCCCATCGAGCGCGGCATATGGTACGCCGATGTCACAAGCAGCCAGCGCTCGCCCGGCTTCGGCGCGACCAGCTGTTTGGTGAAGATCGCGTTCTCGTAGGTGTTGCGCGAGTTGCGCTCCACGATCAGACGCTCCTTGGCGATCCCGAGATTCTCCAGGATCGGCGCGACGTAGTCGGCCTCCTTGGCCTCGGTGGAGATCAGATTGGCGGTACCGCCAGTGAAGACGATGCTGGCATTCGGGTAGCGCCGGGCGAGCGCAGCTGGCACCAGCATGCGGTCGGCCGCATGAGCGACGACAGGTGTATGATGCGCCGCCGACAGGTCAGGGTCGACGGAGCCGCCGAGCACAATGATGCCGACGGGCGCACCGCGCGATGCATCCCACTGCGGAAAGCGCGACTCCAGGGGATAAAGCAGGAGCTTGCCGAGCGGCGAAAACGCCACCAGCGCAAGCAGAACCAGCACGGCCACCGCAAGCCTGCGGCCGACTTTCGCAAACCGCGTCACCATCAGAATGAGCGAGAGAATGCCGAGTTCGACCAGGAAGTTGATCGGCAGCAACGCGACGCCGAGCGTCTTGGACAGGACGAACAACAGGGGAGCCTCGCTTTGGGATCATCGAGCCTATCGATGCGCGGACCTTGACGGGCCGGTCGATCTTCAGAAATCTTCTTGAAAGAGGATGGATTGCCGGGTCAAGCCCGACAGTGACGAGTCCTGATGAAAACGACCGCAAACCACCGGACCAGTCCAATGACCCATCATCACCTCAAGTCCAGCCCCGAAACCTGCCATTGGGGCTTCTTCGAGGCGAATCTGAAGCCGGTCCTTAGTATCGAGAGCGGTGACGAGTTGACGGTCGATACCCTCAGCGGCGGACCGGACGTGTTGCCCGACCGCAAGCAGTTTCATATTCCGCCCGAGCTCTTCGACGTCCATGCAAAGAGCGAACGCATGTTGCCCGGCCACATTCTCACCGGCCCGATCGCGGTCAACGGCGCCGAGCCCGGCGACGTGCTCGCGGTCGAGATCCTCGACGTCAAGCCGCGGCAGGATTGGGGCTACAATCTGATCAAGCCACTCTCGGGCACCCTGCCCGACGATTTCCACGAGACGCGCATCCTCAACATCCCGCTCGATCTGACACGGATGGTCGGCCGCCTGCCCTGGGGCCTCGACCTGCCGCTCAAACCGTTCTTCGGCGTGATGGGCGTCGCGCCGCCGCCAGCCTGGGGCCGCATCTCCTCGCTGATCCCGCGCGCGATCGGCGGCAATCTCGACAACAAGGAGCTCGGTGCTGGCGCCACGCTTTATTTGCCGGTGTTCGTGCCGGGCGCGCTGTTCTCGTGCGGCGACGGTCATGGCGTGCAGGGCGACGGCGAGGTCTGCGTCACCGCGATCGAGACCGCGCTGCAAGGCCGCTTCCGCCTCACGCTGCGCAAGGACCTGCAGCTTGCCTACCCGCGCGCCGAGACGGCCTCGCACTACATGACCATGGCGATGGATCCGGACCTCGACCAATGCGTGGTGCGCGCGCTGCGCGACATGATCGCGCTCCTGGGCGAGAAGCGAAACCTGTCGCGCGAGGACGCCTATACGCTGTGCAGCCTGGCTGCGGATCTGCGGGTGACGCAGACCGTCAACGGCTCAAAAGGCATCCATTGCATGATCGAGAAATCACTCGTGCACGGCTAGCTGACGCCGCCTTCCTTCTCTCGCAGACCGACCTCCGCCGCCGGTGAAAGCCGCGCGGCGCGCCGCTTTGCGCCGAATTTCCTAGCGATTCCAAAGGCCTGAAGCACGGTTTGATCGGGATTTGACTTCCCCGGTCAAACCTAAATAGACTCTTAAACGTTACTTTTATGTACCCGAGTAAGAGGCTAGCGTTTGCGTCATGGCCACCGAAAAAGCCGAGACTGACCGCATTCCCGTAACCTTGGCGCTCTCGACCATCACGTATCTCGAAAAACTGGTGAGACAGGGCACCCACGGCACCAGCGTTCCCGGCGTCGCGCGGACATTGATCGAGGAAGGCATCCGTCTGGCCATCAAGGACGGACTCTTGTCGATTCGCGACAATGGCAGGACGTGAGGCTCAAGGACGCGCAAGGCGGACGGTTTCGGACGGCGTGGTCGATTTTAGAACCTGGGACCGTCACAACATGCCTGCTACTTCACCGACTTCCGCTGCGACCTGGACCAACGAGCGCATCGAACTTCTGAAAAGCCATTTTCACGCCGGCCTGTCCTGCCGCGAGATCGCCGCCGATATCGGCGTCAGCCGCAACGCCGTCATCGGCAAGCTCAGCCGCCTCAATTTGACCCGCGGCCCGAAGCGGGAAGAGCAGCGCGTGGAGAAGAGCACCGCGCGGGCCCTGAGGACCCTTCGCCGGCTCCAATATGAAATGCTCGACGCGATCTATGACGAGGCCGAAACGCCGCTCGCGCAGGCGCCGATCGACGAGACCAACCGCTGCTCGCTGCTCGAATTGTCAGAGAACCGCTGCCGCTGGCCGATCTCGACACCGGGTGCGGATGACTTCTGCTTCTGCGGCAACGCCTCGCCCGACGGCCAGCCCTATTGCACGGGCCACGCGCGCCTCGCCTACCGGCCGAACGCGCGCGCACGCATCATGCGCGGCTGACGAAGGGTCACAAAAAACCTCCGGCAGGGCACTGCCGGAGGTTCTGGAGGCCTAGCATCAAGCCAGGAGCCGTAGTCTAACTTTTCGGCTCCTCGGAATATAGCTGAGTAGATCAAGTAAGCAAATAAATATTCGGCGAATGAATCGCATGGCTCTTCTTCGTTTTTTGCGTAGGACCTCATTTGCGAAAACCGGCCGCCGAGAAAACCACCAGGAAAAACGGCCAAGAACAACGGCCAAGCAAAACCCCGGCGATTGCCCGCCGGGGTCCCGTGATCGGTCAAGAGATCGATCTTAGAAGTTGCGCTGAGCGCGGAGGAGCATGCTGACCGAGTTCTGGTCCTTCAGCTCATACACGGCAGCCGGCTTGGCAGCGGCAGCAATGCCCGGGCTGTTGATGGCGCCGGAATACTTCTGGTCCAGATGCGTCCAGTTCACGTCAGCCGTGAAGGCCAGGTTCTTGACCGGGGTCCACACGGTGTTGACACCGACGACCGCGAAGTTGAAGTCCGGGTTACAGGTCGAACCGGCGACGGCGATCGTAGCGAAGTTGGTGCAGATCAGCGCCTTGCCCGTGTCGCCGTACCTCAGCTGGGCATAGCCACCGTAGATGGCGCTCGCCCAGTTCGGGTTCCAGTTGTGGGTATAGCCACCGCGGAAGCCCCAGGTCTTGACGGTGTCGATGCCGGTACCGGTGCCGAAGACACCGTCAGCAATGCCGGCGAAACCAGTGCTCTGGTACGCGCCAGTGCCAGAACCGCTGAACATGAAGAAGCTCTGCGGGAACAGGCTCTGGAAGTTGTAGCGGCTTGCACCATCCGTGTAGACGGCCTGGAGATTGATGTTGTCGCCAGGACCCGTCGGGATGTTCTTGATCGACAACGAACCCTGGATCGCCCAGCCCCACTTGTCGCCAGGGTGACCGGTCACCTCAGTCGCGCCGTAGTAAGCGGAATGGATGTCATGCGCGGCAACCGAGATCTGCGCCAGACCCCAGGCCTGGTCGACGCGAACCGCACCGATGATGTCGGGAGAACGCGTGCCACCCCAATCGTTGGCACCGTAGACGCCCGTCACGAACTGAGCGGCGGTACCCGACGAAACGTTCCAGAGGTTCGACTGGCCGTTTGACGCCGTCGTTTCATCCTGCAACGCCAGCGAAGCGGTGATGCCCTGGCCGAAGTCGGCCGTATAAGCAACCTGATTCACGCCGTTGACGTGGTTGCTGCCGCCCGGAATGGTGTCGGGACCGCCAGCCGGATAGCTCTGCCACGGAGCGTCGAAGATCGAGACCGTGCGGCCGAAGGTGAAGCCGGCGAACTGAATGAACGCATGGTAGAGGCCGAGCGAGGCGGAGCCGTCGGAGCTCCCTTGCGCCGACGGGTTGCTGCCGGTGACCGCATTAGACGTCCAGGTGAAGACCATATCGGCGTAGGTGCGCACAACGCCGTACTCGGTCGCCGTGCGGGTATCGACGGTGAAGTCCATACGAGCGCGGCTGAACCAGTAGTTGGTCAGACGGTTGTTCGAACCCTGGTTCGCGCCTGCCTGAAAGGAATAGTCGCCTGCACCAACCGTAGCGTCGGCACGAAGGTAGCCACCGAACTTGATGCAGGTGTCGGTGCCAGGCATGTAGTAGAAGCCGGCGCCGTAGAGCGAGCAGATCTTCACGTATTCGACCGCCTTGGCCTTCACGGGAAGATCGGCTGCCTGTGCCCCGCCCACGGCGATCAGACCCGCCGCAGAGCCGAGCAAGAGGCTCTTCACCAATTTCATATTCAATCTCCAAGTTGCTCATTCTTGGCGAGGCAGGCCATCAGCCCCGATCCCCGCCTCCTTAAACCCCGCTCGGCCTCTTCACGCCTTCGGACACGCGCGCCTTCGCGCGGGCAACCTGAGCGAACCACCTGCAACGGGACGGCCGAGGAATCCCTTGAACCGTCGGGAACGAATATGCATGCGTGACTTCTCTAATCAAAATAGTTTATCAGATCAGCTAACTGATTGCGCCGATGCTGTGACCCGGGCGCAACACCGACCGCCGCCCGCCTGCAAAGGCTGACCACGTCATTTGTGTAATATGCGTGACGTAATTACCCTGCTCTGTTCACTTGCGTCAGGGCAGACTTGCGTCAACAATAGGCGGGCCATGGCGCCGGTGACAAGAATCAAACCAGGGAGGGAAGCCGTGTCCGCGACGAGAAAGGACGGAGCGCGGCATCGCGCCGTCGGACATCTGGACATCATCAAGTGCTTCACCTGGGAGATCTCCTCGATCAACAACTATCTCGAGGAACTGCGCCAGTTCTGGGCCCGCACCCTCGGCATCTCGGGTCCCCAATGGATGATCCTGATGGCGATCTCCGACCTCGACAAGGACGACGGCGTTCCCGTCAACGTGGTGTCCAAGCTGCTTCACGTCGACCCGTCCTTCATCACGACCCAGTCGAAGCTCTTGGAGAAGAAGGGCCTGCTGCGCCGCAAGCCCTCCCCAACCGACGCGCGGGTGGTGCGGCTGTCGCTCACCGACAAGACGCAGAAGCACCTTGCAAGCCTCGCCGAGCAGTACAAGGCGATCCGGGAATACGTGTTCGAGGAGTTCGACCAGGACGAACTGACCGCGTTCACCGAGAAGCTCGCCACCGTCAAGAACCGCCTCGAGAAGGCCTGCGTAAGGGTCGCGCTGGATTTCTGACACCTCAGAGCGCGGTGGGATCGGGCTTGATTGTCGCCGCGTCGGAGGTGCGCTCCCTCTCCCGCGTGCGGGAGACGGCTGGGGTGAGGGTCTCGCCGCCATCAAGACTCCTAATGTGGAGAGAACCGCTCTAGGCCGGCACCGCGCCGAGCCGCGACGCCAGCCAGTCGAAGATATACTCGTTGGCGAGGCTCGGGTTGTCGGCATGCGACTGCGCCGCGGCGGTCTCCTCAGCCGTGAACACTCGAAGCGTCACGTCCGGCCGAGCGGACCGCACCTGCTGCACCATCTGCCGCGCGCGGTCCGACTTCAGCCAGCCGTCATCACCGAGCGTGATCAGCACCGGACAATCGATGTCGCGGGCGATCAGGGTGGCCTCAGGCCCGGGGACCAGACCGGCATCGTGCAGCATGATACGGTTGGCGAGGAAAGCGCGCTCGTGCAGATCCCACAGCCCGCCGTCACACACCGCCGCCGCGAGCCGCGGCTCGTGCACGATCGCGCGGGCCACGAACGAGGAGCCCCAGCCGTCCGCGAGGATCGCGACGCGGCCAAAGTCGACGTCGGCGCGCGACGACAGATAGTCCATGATCGCGGTGATCGACGTCTCGAGATCGCGCCGGCGCAGGATCCAGTCGAGGTCATCGTCGCAGCGCTCGCCCAAAAGATCGATCGCCAGCATCGACAGACCGCGCTCGCGCGCGAACGGCGCGAGCTTGATCAAGAACTCCTCCTTGCGATGCCCGGGCTCGCCGATGCAGACCACCGTCGCCGCCGGCCGGCCCGTGGATCGCACCGGCAGGAAGTAGCCCTGGAGCGAATGACCGTTCAGCCACGGCAGTGTGACGACCTCGCCTGCGGGGCTGCTCACCTTGAGGAAGCTGCGCGCGCAGCCCTGCATCGCCAGGACCGCGTCAGTGCGTCGCGGGTCCGCAGGCTCGAGCGGAAGTGCCGCGGCATTGTAGTAGCTGACGGCGCGAAGCCAGTTGCGCTGGGCAGTGGCGATATGGCCACCGGCGAACGCCGCCTCGCCGCGCTCGCGATTGGTCTGCGCTAGCGCCAGCCATTCGCGGTGCCAGGATAGCTCGTCGCCGCGCCTGATCCGTCGCGCGATCAGGAGGCATTCGGCGATCGTCGCCCCGCCCTGCTGGGCAACCGTGAGCAATCGCATGAATTCGGCGGACAGGTCCTCCCGCTCCGGCCAGAAAGCCCAATCGTCGGGAAGGCAGGCGGGGATCATGCAAGCTTCATTTGCTATCTTCAACAATTGACCGAATAACTTATTTTGATCCGGCTACCAAGTTACCGGCGGCCGAAACGGCGTCGCAATGACATGCCTGGCGATCAAGATCGCTTGAATGAGCGCGTGATATCCCCTGGGTGACTGTCCATTGCTTCGCCATCGCGACCGCCGCCACCCGCATCTTCACGAGCGTCGGATTCAGCGGAAGCGCAATCCGGCATCATCGCCTCAGTCCGCGCACAACTCCGGATACGTGTCACTCGATCTCAGAGCGATCCCTGCGCCCATGCTCCGTCATGGCGAGCGCAGCGAAGCGATCCAGGCGCACCGCGGCGGGATTCTGGATTGCTTCGCTGCGCTCGCAATGACGAGATCGGGGCGCGTATCCCGCCCCCTCGCTACCGCCGCCCGATGGAGAACGCCGAAGCGCCCTCACCCCAGCCGCCAGCCGACCTCCTGCGCAAAGTTCTCATAGAAGGCGCGCTCATAGGCCTCTTCCGGCGTGGCGCGCACGCGCTGATCGAGGCGCACGGCGTCCTCGCCGACCAGGATGCGCCACCTCTCGGCCTTGACGCCGTCGAGGATGATCTTCGCGGCCTGCGCGGCCGTCGTCGGCGCATCCTCGCGAAAGCTGCGGGCGCGCTCGGCGAAGGCCGCCTGGACGTCCTCGTCCGACATCTTGTCGGCATCCGGCACGCCGGCCGCGACCATGCGCTTGCGGGTCAGCACGACCTCGTCGGCATTGAGGCGCTCGGAGCCGTCCCCGCTCTGCACCTTGCGCGAGTTGGAGATGATCGAAGTGCCGACGTGACCGGGCATCACGACCGAGCATTTGACATGCGGCGCGTGCAGGCGGAGATCGTTGATCAGCGCTTCCGTAAACCCCTTCACTGCGAATTTCGCCGAGCTGTAGGCCGTGTGCGCCTGCCCCATGCCGATCGAGGCCCAGAAGCCGTTGACGCTCGCGGTGTTGATGATGTGCGCCTCGTCGGCCGCAACCAGCATCGGCAGGAAGGTGCGCACGCCGAGATAGACCCCGCCCCAGCAGATATTGAAGGTGCGCTCCCACTGCTCGCGCGTGTTGCTGAACAGGCTGCCGCCGCCGCCGATGCCGGCATTGTTGAACAACAGGTGGATCCTGTCGGTCTTTTGCTGCTCGGCGAGCTCGTCGCGAAAGCGCTTGAGGTGATCCTCGATCGCGACGTCGGCGACGTGGCTGGTGACGCGCAGGCCCTGGGGCAGCTTCTCGACCTCGCAGAGCCGCTTGGTCTCGGCCATCGCGGCTTCCGAGACATCGCACATCGCGACGTTGCAGCCCTCGGCGACGAGCTGGCGCGCGAGCTCGCGGCCCATCCCCGTTCCCCCGCCGGTGATGACGGCGATCTTTCCGGAAAAATCTTTCATGGGCTCGGCCCCCCTCGCTGTTGGTGTGGCCTTCACGGGCAATGCGTGGGGCCGCTGCAAAGTGTAACAGCGCCGCGCATGCGGTAAAGCAGGCCGGCACTGCGTCACGACGACGAATTATTTCGGCGGACGCACTATTCCGCCGCCTGGAAATGCTGTCCGCCCGACATGCCCAGCCCCTCGAGCGCCTTGCGGGTCGCAACCTGCTGCACGGGCGATGCCTCCGGCATCGGCGCGCGCAGACGCCGACCACCAGCGGCGCCTCGGTCATGATCCGCGTGAGCAGCGCCGGCGAGAGGTAGGACCACGGCACGACGTTGTAGATGATGATGGGCATGCCGGTCTCGTCCAGCCATGGCGCGGAAGTGCGCGATCATCGCCTCGTCGTCAGGCTTGAACAGATATTGCACCGGGGTGACACCTGAAGGGCGGCGACATTCACGTCGCGCACAGCGCTCTTATTCGCTCATGGCGGTGGGTTCCCCGTATTTGTCCGGCTTCGGATTGAGGGGATTTTTTTTACAATCCGAATCGTCAAATGGGGCGAAAGCCGGGGTGAGTCCTCAAGCCATCGTGTCGCGGTCGACACACGGCGTGGCACTCCACTTGCATCTCCTCGTGGCGAGTAACAACCAAAGAGGTGAAACGCATGTTTATTACAGTCGTGGCCGTGCTCTGTCGGCTTGGCGCAGCAGCCTCAGGCGGTTGCGTCGAGGAAATCGTCACAGACAGCAACATGACGCCCGAAATCTCGCTCATGCAGTGCGCAGTCGGCGCGCAGGCCGAACTCGCCAAGTGGATGGGCGAGCACCCGATCTACCGCGTTAACTGGCGCATCGAGCGCTACAAGTGCGTGCCGGGTCACTACGAGATCAAGGGCCGCGCCTAAAGCCCACCCGCGCAAGGGAGGAAACGTCCCGAGGACCGGCTTCTGCCGACCTCCTGCCAAAGGTCCTGAAGATGGTCGGAGCGAAAAGGAATTGAAACGTGCGCACCTAGTCTCCCAAGCGGAGGCAAGCATTCGATTGTTGCAGATTTTCTTGGAAATTAAACTGCTATCCGCCGATTGAAATCAAACGCATTCTGGTTCGGCTGCAATCTCGCTACATGCTATCGGACGCTTGAGACCGCACAGCGCTTCTTACATAAGATTGCATGAAGGCGTCAGCCTTCGGTGCGGCGCTCGGATTCGATCAAGGCGTGCGTGCAGGAGGCGTGCGTGCAAACGCGTACCTCCTGCACGACGAGATCGTCGGGCACGCATCAGGGGCGGCGACGCGCGCCCAACGGATTTGGCAGGCAAATGAAACGGGCGTCCGTTGGCAACCGGCCGCCCGGAAACGACTTTGATGCGGACATGGTGTGGTTAAGATGCAACGCGCGCTGTGTTTCGACGGGGAACGTCGGGTACCGAACCGTTTGCAGGCTCGCGTCAAGGTTACAGTAATTGCGCCGAGGCTGAGATCAGCCGCTTGATATTGGACTCGGTGGCCGCCCGGTATATTGCGGGCGGCCCTTTCCTTTCCTGACGCTGCGATTTGGGTTCTGCGATGAACCGCAATCGATACCTCGAAGGACCACGTTGCACCGCGTGCGACCAGCCACGCACATTCATTCGAAGCGAACCGTCCGCGGAGCGGTACGAAATTCGATCGTATGAATGTCCAGCCTGCAAGAGCGTGCTGCGGATCGTCGAGCGCAGCGAACCAAGCATGTTTCCGCGCTGATTAGGAACCTCGTCCATGAGAGCGACTTAGTTGCGTGAGACACTTTTTCGAATGGGCTTACCGATGGCGATCGACGCTTTTAGATCCACAACGCCGCTGTTTCTCCCCGAACGATTTTTCGTCGGGCGGCTCGAAGGCTGGGCAGTGTTGGAGAGTCTGGTTGGCGGATTGCTGAAACGCGCAACGATAGCCGGCCACGGCGAACTCGATACGGACACTGATACCGTGGGGTTCATAGAGACCTACACGTTCGATGATGGACACGCGGACACGCTGCATTGGACGATACGAAAAGGCGACGCAGGCAAGTACACCGGATTGGAAAATCGACTTGAAGGCGAGGCGATAGGCGAACAAGCCGGTTGCGCATTCCATTGGAAGTACACGCGGGACACGCCGCAAATGGGCGGCAGATCCTTCAAGCTGAATTTTGACGATTGGTTCTATGCGATCGATGAGCGAGTTTGCATCGTGCGGGGTAGCGCCGGGCGAGCAGGCATCCCGTTCGCGACGGGGCATGTGACCTATCGTAAGCTCTAACGCTTCGGCGCAAGCTCGCGCATGAACTCGCTGGCGTGTTCGATTTGAAGCCGCAAGTACTCGGCCTGCAGAGCGATCACTTCTTGCAAGTTTTTGGCGCACGCGAGCTTGCGTGCGTATTCAAGCGAGGTCGCTACATTCCGTTGCGCCAAGTCGAGCGCGAGGTCTCCGGGCGGAGGAAAAGGCATTTGGGCGGCCTGGAAGAAGAACGAGAACGCTTTCTCGGTTTGATCGATCGTCCTTTCGACCAACTCGCGAACGTCCGACGGAACTTCCAGCGCCTGGTTCTTCATCTCGATGCCATTCGGCCACCGCGTGGAGCGGAGGCTACGCCGATAATCCTGACCGGTTGAACTCTCCGACCGAAGCGAAACGTCTTTTTGAAGAAATGGGAAGAGCAAAGCCCAAGGCGCTCAAGCCGCAGACTCTCGCCGAAAAAACCGGCTGATCTTTCTCTTGCAATTGCAAGGGCTTAGAAATGGTCGGAGCGAGAGGATTTGAACCTCCGACCCCTAGTCTCCCAGACTAGTGCGCTAACCGGGCTGCGCCACGCTCCGAATGCCGTTCCCATAGCTAGGATCAGGGCTTTGCGCAAGGCGGTGAACCGCCCGCACCGCCGGGAACATCCTCTGCAATTGCAGAATGTGCCCGCTCAGCCGCTCTTCAGGGCCTCCTCGAGCAGTTCGCGGCAGGCGACGAGATCCTGGAGCGCCCGTTCCAGCCGTTCACGGTCGGCCGGATTCGGGCCGGCGCGCTCGCTCGGGCCCTTGCGGAAGGTGGTGAGGACCTCCTCGTCGTCGATCTCGGCGAAGCGGAAGTCGATGCCTTCCTCCTCCTCGCCCTGGTAATCGTCGTCGTCGGTGTCGACGCCGCGGACCTCTTGTTCCTCCTCGGTCTCCATCAGGCTCTGCCCGATCGCATCCTCGATCGCGCCGAACGAGACCGCGGCCGACGAATCGGCGAGCCCCTGGACGGACTTGATGCCGTGCTCCTTGAGGATCCGCTGCACGCCGCGGATGGTATAGCCCTCGCCGTAGAGCAGCCGGCGGATGCCCTTGAGCAGGTCGACGTCGTCGGGGCGGTAGTAGCGGCGGCCGCCGCTGCGCTTCATCGGCTTGATCTGGGAGAAGCGGGTCTCCCAGAACCGCAGTACGTGCTGCGGGATATCGAGGTCCTGCGCTACTTCGCTGATGGTGCGGAACGCATCCGGCGCCTTGTCCAAATGCCGGCTCCTTATGGGAGGCGATTAGGCCTCCGGTTGAGTCTTGCTACCGTCGCCATTGGCCTTGTGTTGCGCATTGATCCGCTGCTTCAGGATGGCGGACGGCTTGAACACCATCACCCGGCGCGGCGAGATCGGCACTTCCGTGCCGGTCTTCGGATTGCGGCCGATACGCTGGCCCTTCTTGCGCACCATGAAGGAGCCGAACGAGGACAGTTTCACCGTCTCGCCCCGCTCAAGGCAATCGGTGATCTCCTTCAACACGAGTTCCACGAAGGCAGACGATTCCGTCCGCGACAGTCCGACCTTTTGGTAGACGGCCTCGCAGAGATCAACACGCGTTACGGTTTTACTAGTCTCGGTCATCGCCCTGCCCCACATCACGGCGAACAATTGTCGTCTAAAATTATGAGGTTACGAGACGACGGTCAACCCGCTCAGCAGTGCTTGAGTCGGCAAAATGGCCCGCAATCTCGGCAAAATTTCATCAATCGCGCTCTACCAGCGCACGAGCGCGGAGCCCCAGGTGAAGCCGCCCCCCATCGCTTCGAGCAGAACCAGGTCGCCGCGCTTGATGCGGCCGTCCTTCAGCGCCACCGAAAGCGCCAGCGGAATCGATGCGGCCGAGGTGTTGCCGTGGCGGTCGACGGTGAGCACCACCTTCTGCGGTGCGATATGCAACTTATGCGCGGAGGCGTCGATAATTCGCTTATTGGCCTGGTGCGGCACGAACCAGTCAATGCTCTCGGCATTGAGGCCGGTGGCCTCGAAGGCATCGACGATCACGTCAGTGATCATGCCGACCGCATGCTTGAAGACCTCGCGGCCTTCCATGCGCAGGTGACCGACGGTCTGCGTCGAGGACGGACCGCCATCGACGAACAGCTTGGCCTTGTGGCGGCCGTCGGAGCGCAGATGCGTGGTCAGCAAGCCGCGGTCGGCGGCGGCGTTGCCCGGCTGCTCCTGCGCCTCCAGCACGATCGCGCCGGCCCCGTCGCCGAACAGCACGCAAGTGCCGCGATCGTTCCAGTCGAGGATGCGTGAAAAGGTCTCCGCACCGATGACGAGCGCGCGCTTGTAGGCGCCGGTGCGCAAGAAATTGTCGGCGGTCGCGAGCGCGAACACGAAGCCCGAGCACACCGCCTGAAGGTCGAAGGCCGCGCCATGGGTGATGCCGAGCCCATGCTGCACGGCGACCGCGGTCGCGGGGAACGTGTTGTCCGGCGTCGAGGTTGCCAGCACGATCAGCTCGATCGACTGCGCGTCCACGCCGGCATTGGCGAGCGCGGCCTGCGCGGCCTTGATCGCCAGATGCGAGGTGAACTCGCCTTCCGCCGCGACGTGGCGCTCGCGAATGCCGGTGCGCTGCACGATCCAGTCGTCGGACGTGTCGACGCGCTGCGCCAGCTGGGCATTGGTCAGAACCTGCTCCGGCAGATAGGCGCCGCAGCCCAGTACGACCGAACGAATTTTGGTCACGAAACAGCCTCCTGCGCGGTCGGCACTGAAGTCAGCGCGCCACCGTCGCGGTTGAGCATCTGATTGATCTTGGTCAGGAGATCGTAATGCACCATCTCATAGCCAACATCGATCGCGTAGGCAAAGCCTTCGGCAGTGACGCCGCCATGGCTCTTGACCACGACCCCTTTCAATCCGAGGAAAACCCCACCATTGGACTTGTTGGGGTCCATCTTGTCGCGCAGGGTCTGAAAGGCGCCGCGGGCGAAAAGATAGCCGAGCTTGGACATCCAGCTCCGCTGCATTTCGTTGCGGAGCAGTTCCGCCATCTGGCGCGCGGTTCCCTCGGCGGCCTTGAGCGCGATGTTGCCACTGAATCCCTCGGTCACGATCACGTCGGCCAGACCCTTGCCGATGCCGTCTCCCTCGACGAAGCCGATATAGTCGAGCTGCGGCAGGTTCATTGCGCGCAGCGTTTCGCCGGCCTCGCGGATCTCCTCGTGGCCCTTGATCTCCTCGACCCCGATATTGAGCAGGCCGACCGTGGGGCGCGGCTTGTTGAACAAGACGCTTGCCATCGCCGCGCCCATGACCGCCAGCGACACCAGATGGTGCGCATCGCCGCCGATGGTGGCGCCGAGGTCGAGCACGACGGATTCGCCGCGTTTGGTAGGCCATATCCCCGTGATCGCCGGGCGGTCGATGCCGGGCAGCGTGCGCAGATGGAAGCGTGACATCGCCATCAGCGCGCCGGTGTTGCCGGCTGAGATCGCGACATCCGCGTCACCCTTCTTCACAGCGTCGATCGCTAGCCACATCGAGGAGGTCCTGCGGCCGCGCCGCAGCGCCTGGCTCGGCTTGTCCTCCATGCTGACGGCGACGTCGGTGTGGATCACCTTCGAGGCGGCCTTCAGCAAGGGGTGCTTCTGGAGCTCCGGCTCGATCTTGGCGCGGTCGCCGACCAGCAGGAATTCGACATCGGGATGCCGGGCAAGCGAGATGGCAGCACCGGGAATGACCACGGGGGCGCCGACGTCGCCCCCCATGGCGTCAAGCGCAATTCGAACCTTGCTTGGCATAGAAGTCCCGGAAACCTGATCTCGTGCGGTCAAAAGCTGGCGGGGCCGCGAAATGGGTTCGCCATCATCAACAGCGATCGGCCAGGCGCCACACCGCACCCGGACCGGGCCGCGACAATAGCGTTTCCCCGCGTCGAAACAACCTCTTGACCCCAGACTTTTACATCCCGGGCGATC
Organism: Bradyrhizobium sp. CB82; assembly: GCF_029714405.1. Classification (NCBI taxonomy): domain Bacteria; kingdom Pseudomonadati; phylum Pseudomonadota; class Alphaproteobacteria; order Hyphomicrobiales; family Nitrobacteraceae; genus Bradyrhizobium; species Bradyrhizobium sp. CB82. Next base: position 5,310,096 of record NZ_CP121650.1, read on the forward strand.
ACGGATCGTACCCGCCCCAGCGAGAAAAACATCATGAAGTCAAGCCGATGGAGCAATCTTTCAACCTGACGAGGCAAACCATTCATGCACATCGCAAAGCGAGCCCGCCCGCGGCGCACCGTTATTTGCCCTCATTTGCGCTTGGGCTTGTCCTGAAGCGCCTTCAACGCCGCAAAGGGGTGATCCTCGGGATCGGGAGCGGTCACCTGCGCCTCGAACACCGCGCCCGGTTTGCGCGGATAGGGGTCGATGCCCAGGAACAGGGCGTCCGTCGCCAGCCGGCCGAGATCGATGGCGCCGGCCATGATCGCCTCCGGCGGCTCGGGGGCAGCCTCCGCGCCGTCGCTGTCATGCCCCTCCTCGATGAGGTCGGCCAGTCGCCGCGCCTCGGCTTCGGGGGCAAACATCAGGTCGATCTCCTCGTCGATCTCGCTCTCGATCGGGTCGAGCGTCACCACACAGGTCTGACCGATCCGCGCCCGCACGCTGCCGGTGACATGCACCCGCCCGCCGCTCTTCGGGGACATGTCGAAAGAGGCCTGGGCGGAGAGGATCTCGCGAACCCCCGCAACCTCGGCCATGGCCTCGCGCTCGCGGCTCGATGCCTCGATCTCCCGATGCAGGCCGGTGTCCGGGATCTGCGCCACGATCACGGGCACGCGCCATGGATCGGTCTCGGGTCCGGCATTGGATCTGGTCATGGCGCCACATACTCCCCAGGCGGCGATGGAAACGCAAATAAACCGCGCAGCAGCGCGCTCTGGTCGGTCCGGGCGAGATCAGCCTCCGTGGCCCTGGCATAGGCCGCAAGCCTACGCGCCTGCGCGCTGTCCGTCCCATTCAAGATGTTCTTGCTCAAGATATTCTTGGAGATCGCCAATGCCAGCGCCTCGCCGCCCGCGTCCATTGCCTGGTCATAGGCCCGGGCCCGGCCATAAAAGGCCTCTCCAAAGGCCCGCATCCGCTTGGGGACGGTCTGATCCCCGATGCCCATCTCCCGCAGATTGTCGTCCATGTCCTCGCAGAAGCGGTCGAACAGCGCCTGCGAGAGCTCGGTGCCGTCAGAAGCCGCCCGCAGCCGCCGCAGCAGGAGCCACAAATGCAGGAGAAGCAGGTCGAATCGGCCGTTAACCGTGTCCGGGACGGCCAAGTCCCGGTAAAACATGGGTTCTCGCGCCTGCGTCACGATCATGCCATAGATGGTCTCAATGGTGCCGCGCGGGGCTAGCCGGGGTTTCCTGAAGTGTTTGAACGGCCAGAGCATTGTGGGTTCCGCAAGCGTGCGCGCGCGGGTTGCGCTTGCCGCATCTGCCCGGTACTTCAGCGCCTCGCGCGACGCAAGGGGACGGGATCCTTCCGAGAATGACCAATTCGAGCCAGACCAGCCACCGCGGAGCCAAGGCGCGCGGCCATTACGCGCGCTGGCGCGTCGTCGCCGCCGCGGCGCTCGTCGGCATCGCGCTTGCCGCTTGCACCGGCGAGCAATTCCAGAAGGGCTACATCCTGCCGCCGGGCGCACTCGAGCAGATTCCACTCGGCGCGAGCCAGGATCAGGTGCTGATCGTGATGGGTACGCCCTCCACCGTCGCAACGCTCGACGGCGAGGTATTTTATTACATCTCGCAGCGCTCCGAGCGTCCGGTCGCCTTCATGAACCAGAGTGTGGTCGACCAACGCGTGATCGCGATCTACTTCGACAAGAACCGGCGCGTGCGCCGCCTTGCGAATTACGGCCTACAAGACGGCAAGATTTTCGACTTCATCAGCCGGACGACGCCGACCTCGGGCCAGGAGCTCAGTTACCTCACGCCGCTGTTCAAGCTGCTCAGCTTCAACTGAGGTTCGGCTGCGACGTCGTGCCGCTCCGCGCCGCTTGCGGTCGTGCAGCGCGTTCCCTACGCTCCCCGCAAAAGAGGCAGGGGGCAAATTCATGATCAGGAGATCGTTTTCCCGTCGGCGCGTGCTGACCGGCGCGGCAGCCCTGTCGACGGCGGCGATCTTGCCGCGCACGAGCCTGGCGGACTGGAAGCCCGCCGAGAACATCCGCATCATCGTGCCGGCGGCCGCCGGCGGCTCGACAGACGTCATGGGACGGCTGCTCGCGGCGCATCTGCAAACCACCTGGGGCCAGTCGGCGATCGTGGAGAACCGCTCGGGCGGCGGCGGCACCATCGGCACCGCGGAAGCCGCGCGCGCCAAAGCGGATGGCCACACCATCCTGATCGGCAATCCCGGTCCCAACGCGATCGCCTATAGCATCTTCAAGAACCTCAGCTACAAGGCCGACCAACTCCAGCCGGTCTCCAACATGATCCGGATCCCGAACATCGTCTCGGCGCATCCGAAGACCGGCATCAAGTCGATCGCCGAGCTGATTGCCATCCTCAAGGCCAATCCGGACAAGTTCAGCTACGCATCCTCCGGCGTCGGCCAGAGCCCTCACCTCACCGGCGCCTGGTTCCTCCAGCTCACCGGGCTGAAGATGACGCACATCCCGTTCCGCGGCGCGGGCCCCGCGCTTCAGGCGGCGCTCGCGGGCGATATCCAGATCCTGTTCGACAACCTCTATCCGAGCCTGCCGCAAGTGCAGAACGGCACGCTCAACGGGCTCTGCGTCACCACGCCGGAGCGCAGCGAGCTCGCGCCCAAACTTGCGACCATGCGCGAGAGCGCGCCCGAGCTCGCCAATTTCGACGTGTCGTCCTGGTTCGGCGTGTTCCTGCCGAAGAGCGTGCCCGCACCAGTGCTCGAGGCGCTGAACCTTCAGGTGAAGGCGATGCTCGCCCGCGAGGACATCAAGAAGAACATCGCCTCGATGGGCGCCCGCGCCGACTATGGCACCCCGCAGCAGTTTTCCGACTTCGTCGATGCCGAGGCCAGGAAGTTCGCAGGCATCATCGCGAAGGAAGGCTTGCAGATGGACGCGCAGTGACTGATCCGTAGGGCGGGTTAGCCTTACTGTGTCACTAACCCTCATGGTGAGGAGCGCGAAACGCGTCTCGAACCATGAGGCCCCGCCTGTGGCCCACATCCTTCGAGACGCTTGCTTCGCAAGCTCCTCAGCATGAGGAGTTAGAGCGTTTGTGACCCAGTAAGGTTGGCGAAGCGTAACGCCTCTTTATGTTGCCCGAGAAGCGGTGGATTACGCTTCGCTAATCCACCCTGCGCAGCCCCCAAACAAAAAACCCCGCGGCACGCGCCGCGGGGTTTTGTTTTAAGCCGCAGCTCGCTGCTCAGTGCGCGAGGATCGCCAGGAGCAGGAGCGCCACGATGTTGGTGATCTTGATCATCGGGTTGACCGCGGGGCCGGCCGTATCCTTGTAGGGATCCCCAACGGTGTCGCCGGTCACGGCGGACTTGTGGGCGTCAGAGCCCTTGCCGCCGAAATGGCCGTCCTCGATGTACTTCTTGGCGTTGTCCCAGGCGCCACCGCCCGAGGTCATGGAGATCGCGACGAACAGGCCCGTCACGATCACGCCGAGCAGCATGGCACCGACGGCCGAGAATGCCGCCGACTTGCCGGCCGCACCGCCGCCCGCGATCGCGTAGATCAAGAAGTACACGACGATCGGCGACAGCACCGGCAGCAGCGAGGGGATGATCATCTCCTTGATCGCCGCCTTGGTCAAAAGGTCGACCGCCTTGCCGTAGTCCGGCTTGTCGGTGCCCTGCATGATGCCGGGCTTCTCGCGGAACTGGCGCCGCACCTCTTCGACGATCGCGCCGGCCGCACGTCCGACCGCGGTCATGCCCATCGCGCCGAACAGATACGGCAGCAGGCCGCCGAACAGCAGGCCCACGACCACGTAGGGATTGTTGAGCGAGAAGTCCGGATTGACGCCGGCAAAGTAGGCGTGCTGCGCGGACCCCGCGACGAAGAACTTGAGGTCCTGATTGTAGGCCGCGAACAGCACCAGCGCACCGAGACCGGCGGAGCCGATCGCGTAGCCTTTGGTCACCGCCTTGGTGGTGTTGCCGACCGCGTCGAGCGCGTCGGTCGATTTGCGCACCTCCTTGGGCAGACCCGCCATCTCGGCGATGCCGCCGGCGTTGTCGGTCACCGGGCCGAACGCGTCGAGCGCCACGATCATGCCGGCGAGCGCCAGCATGGTGGCGGTCGCGATCGCGATGCCGAACAGGCCGGCAAGGCTATAGGTGACGAGAATGCCGGCGATGATGACGATCGCGGGCAGCGCGGTCGCTTCCATCGAGACGGCGAGGCCCTGGATCACGTTGGTGCCGTGACCAGTCACCGAGGCCTGAGCGATCGACTTCACCGGCCGATAGTCGGTGCCAGTGTAGTACTCGGTGATCCAGATGATCAGCGCGGTGACGACGAGGCCGACCACGCCGCATTCGAACAGGGCCGCGCCGGTGTAGTCGACGCCTTCGAGCTTGCCGAAGCCGATCAGGTAGTAGATCACGCCGGCGATGCCGATCAGCGACAGGACGCCGGTCGCGATCAGGCCCTTGTAGAGCGCGCCCATGATCGACTGGCTCGGCCCGAGCTTCACGAAGAATGTGCCGATGATCGAGGTTATGATGCAGATGCCGCCGATCGCGAGCGGCAGCGTCATCATGCTGGCGAGGATCGGCGTCTTGGCGAAGAAGATCGCCGCCAGAACCATGGTGGCGACCGCGGTCACCGCGTAGGTCTCAAACAGGTCGGCGGCCATACCGGCGCAGTCGCCGACGTTGTCGCCGACGTTGTCGGCGATCGTCGCCGGGTTACGCGGATCGTCCTCGGGAATGCCGGCCTCGACCTTGCCGACAAGGTCGCCGCCGACATCCGCACCCTTGGTGAAGATGCCACCACCGAGACGGGCGAAGATCGAGATCAGCGAGGCGCCGAAGCCGAGCGCCACCATGGCGTCGACGACGGTGCGGCTGTCAGGTGCAAGCTTCAGCGAATAGGTCAGGAAGCCGAAATAGAGGGTCACGCCGAGCAGCGCGAGGCCCGCCACGAGAAGGCCGGTGATGGCGCCGGCCTTGAAGGCGAGTTCGAGACCGCCTGCAAGCGACGTCGTCGCGGCCTGCGCGGTGCGCACATTGGCGCGGACCGAGACGTTCATGCCGATGAAGCCGGCGGCCCCCGACAGGATGGCGCCGATGGCAAAGCCGACGGCGACATAGATACCCAGGAAATAGGCAAGCAGTGCAAAGATGACGATGCCGACGATGCCGATTGTCGTGTACTGGCGTCGCAGGTAGGCCTGTGCGCCTTCACGGACTGCTCCGGCGATTTCCTGCATGCGCGGCGACCCCGCATCCGCGCCCAATACCGAAGACGTCGCCCAGATCGCGTAGACGACAGAGAGCACTCCGCAGAGCACTATCAACCATAATGCTGTCATGTGAATTTTGCCTCGGATCCTTGATGTACCCCCGGCGCCGATTTTTTCCCGTCGTGACGGAGTGGCGCCTTAAAGCGGGACTGCGCCTCCCCAAAAGGAGCAGTCCCGATGGGCGGGGACCTTGCCAAAATCGCCATGCCCGTGCAACGCCGGAGGCGCGAAAATCGTCGATCTCGGCAGGTATTTAGATCGAAGCCCCCCGTTTCGCGGAAATCCCTAGAAGTGGCTGTAGGACAGCCGCTCGAGGACCAGTTCCCGGCCCGTGCCATCCAGGAAGCGCGGCGCCTCATTTCCCGGCACTATCGTTCCGATGACGGTCACGGCCAAGCCTGCCGCCCGCCCGGCTGCAATCAGCTCGGCGCAGCGCGCGTCAGAAACAGTGCACAGAATTTCATAGTCATCGCCACCGGACAGCAGCGCCTCGATCCCGCTGGCGCCACGCGCAACAAGGCCGGCGGCCGGCGCCGACAGCGGCACGCCCGCCGTATCGATCGTGGCCGACACGCCTGAGGCCGCACAGAGCTTGGCGAGATCGCCGGCAAGCCCATCAGAGACATCCATCGCAGCGCTCGCACAGTCGCGCACGGCCTGCGCCAGCGCGTTGCGGGGCTGCGGGATGCGGAAGCGTGCGACCAGGAAATCCCGCGCGGCCGGATCGGACGCCAGCGCCTTGGCGGCAGCACCGCCCTTGAGCACGTCGAGGCCGAGCGCGGCATCGCCGATCGTGCCGGTCACCACGACGCGGTCGCCGGCCATGGCTCCTGTACGGCCGATCATCCGCCCAGACGGCACGCGGCCGAAGGCTGTGATCGAGATCATCTGCGGTCCTGGCGTGGAGACCGTATCTCCGCCGAGCAGCGGGCACGCGAAGCTCTTGGCGTCCTCGCCCAACGCGTCGGCGAATGGCTTCAGCCAGGCGTCGTCCTTGCTGCGCAGCGCCAGCGTCAGCACGAAGCCCGCCGGCGTGGCGCCCTTCGCCGCAAGGTCGGACAGGTTTACCCGCAACGCCTTGCGGGCGATGGTATCGGGCGGGTCGTCCGCAAGATAATGCACGCCTTCGACCACGGCGTCCGTGGTGACGACGATGTCCTCGCCGGAGGATTTCAGGATGGCAGCATCATCGACCAGCCCGAACGCGCCGGGATCAGTCGCCAGCGGCTTGAAATAGCGCGCGATGAGGGAGTCTTCGCCGGAAATGTCTTGCGCGTTCGCCATCGGCGTTAGCCCCAAACACAACTGTCATCGCCCGGCTTGACCGGGCGATCCAGTACGCCGAGACGCCTGATCACAATTACCACTGCCGCGGCGTACTGGATCACCCGCTTTCGCGCGCGATGACAGCGGTATGTGTAACTACGACCGCCCGAACTCGTCGCCGCGAAAATGGCGGCCGATCTGGTCGAGCACCGCGTTGACCATACCCGTCTCCTCGCGATCGACGAAGGCATTGGCGACGTCGACATATTCGGAGACCACGACGCGGCCCGGCACGTCCTTGCGATGCTGCAATTCATAGGCCCCTGCCCGCAGCACCGCGCGCAGAATCGCCTCGATGCGCTTCAGGGGCCAGCCCTTCGAGAGCGCTTCGTCGATCAGGGGATCAAGCTTCTTCTGGTCGCGCACGACGCCCGAGACGACGTCGCGAAAGAAGGCAGCTTCCGCCGGCAGATATTTGTCGCCTTCGACCTCGTTGCCGAGCCAATGGCTCTCGAACTCGGCGAAAATGTCGTTGATGCCGGCGCCCGCGATGTCCATCTGGTAGAGCGCCTGCACGGCCGCGAGCCGTGCGGCGCCGCGCCGGTTCGCTTTCTTCTCCACGCCGCCCGGCTGTTTTTTGCTGGTGTCAGCCATGGTCACGCTCGCGCCAGCCGGCGTTTGATGCGCAGCATCGCAAGTGCCGCACGCGCCGCATCGCCGCCCTTGTTGAGATCGCTGGCGCGCGCCCGCGCCCAGGCCTGCTCCTCCGTGTTGACGGTGAGAATGCCGTTGCCGAGCGGCAGCTTGCGCGCCACGGCGAGATCCATCAGGGCGCGCGAGGACTCCTGCGAGACGATCTCGAAATGGATGGTGTCGCCACGGATCACGCAGCCGAGCGCGATCACGGCGTCATAGGGCTTCCCGTTGCCCGCGGCCGCGTCGACCGCGATGGCCACGGCTGCGGGGATTTCCAGCGCGCCGGGAACCGTGATCACGTCATGAGTGAGGCCGGCCGCCTTCAGCTCGGCGATTGCGCCTTCCAAAAGTGCATCCTGGAGGTCGTCATAGAAGCGCGCCTCGACAATCAGCGCACGCGCGCCGGAAATGTCGGTCTGGTCCTTCAGGGGTGCGCGCCGCGCGTCTGCCATCGTTCAATCCGTTCTACTGAGGTCGGCGCGTTATGTAGTCGCCGCAAGCGGTTAAGCCAAGTTCAAAAGACATCGTTGCCGCCAAATGACGGCCGTGCCGTCACTTCATTTCGGTCAGCCGCGCCGCATAGCGGGCCATCAGGTCGACCTCGATATTGACCTCGTCCCCGGCGCGCCAGGCACCGATGGTTGTGACGCTGAGGGTGTGCGGGATGATCAGGACCGAAAAGGTCACGTCCTTGACCGTATTGATGGTCAAGGACACGCCGTCTAGCGTGATCGAGCCCTTGGTCGCGATGAAGCGCGCGAGCTCCCGCGTGGTCTTGAGCTCGAACCGCGCCATGTCGGGCAGGTCCTCGCGACTGACGAGGGTCGCAATCCCGTCGGCATGTCCTGCGACGATATGGCCGCCCAGCTCGTCACCGATCTTCAGGGCCCGCTCGAGGTTGAGCTTCGTACCGATCTTCCAGTGCTTGGCCGTCGTCAGCGCCAGCGTCTCCGCAGCGGCGTCGACGTCGAACCAGCTTTTGCCACCTTCGACGCCGGACGCCACCACCGTCAGGCAGACGCCGTTGCAGGCGATCGAGGCGCCATCGGCGATCGTCGCACGATCGTAGCGGCAGGCGATCCGCAAGCGATGCAACTGGCCCTGCGCCGTTGGCGTCAGGCCGACGATCTCGCCGATATCAGTGACAATGCCGGTGAACATTCAAGCGCGCTCGTAGATGGTGAGAGTATCCCCGTCGAATGTTTCGCTAGCATGAACCTTGAAGGCGGGCGACTGCGTGATTTTTGACAAGGGCAATGCATCGAGCGCATCGACGCCGCCGGCGCCGATGGCTTCCGTCCCGCGGAACAGCCAGATTTCATCCACCAGATCGGCCGCGACGAACGACGAGGCCACGTGGCTGCCGCCCTCGACCATCAGCCGGGTGATGCCTTTCTCGGCCAGCGCGTGCAGCAGCGCGGGAAGATCTAGCCTCGGCCGGCTGCCGGCCGGCATGCGCATGACCTGGGCGCCGGCTGCGCCGAGCCGCGTCGCTGCGACAGGATCCGCGAGCTCCGAGCCGATCACCCACAGCGGCGTCTCGCGTGCGGAGTGAACGAGTTGGCTCGATGCCGGAATGCGTAAATTCCGGTCCATCACGATGCGCACCGGAGAACGTGCTTCCATGCCCGGCAGGCGGCAGGTCAAAAGCGGATCGTCCGCAAGCACCGTGCCGATGCCGACCAGGATGGCATCGCTCCGCGCTCGCAGGAGGTGCACGCGGTTGCGCGCGGCCTCCCCGGTGATCGCGACCGGCTTGCTGCCGGCCGCACCGATCTTGTCGTCGGGCGAGACCGCAAGCTTCAGGATCACATGGGGCCGGCGGTCTCTGACGCGGCGGAAATGGCCGGCATGGTCGTAGGCCGCTTCAGCAACGCAGAGCCCGACATCGACGGCAATTCCGGCGGCGCGCAAGCGCGCGTGTCCCTGTCCTGCGACTTGCGGATTGGGATCCTCGATCGCCGCGACTACGCGCTTGATGCCGGCCGCGATCACAGCGTCCGCGCAAGGCGGCGATTTGCCGAAATGCGAGCAGGGTTCGAGCGTGACGTAGAGCGTCGCGCCGCGGGCCGCCTCGCCCGCGCGTCGCAGCGCCTCAGGCTCGGCATGCGGACGGCCGCCGGCTTGCGTCCAGCCGCGGCCGACGATCACGCCGTCCTTGACGATGACGGCACCGACGGCGGGGTTCGGCCAGGTGCGTCCCTGCCCGCGCCGGCCAAGCGCCAGCGCAAGCTGCATGAAGCGGCGATCAGCCTCCTTGGATTCTTTTTCCTTCTGCGCCTTCTGCGCGAGCTGATCCTCCAGAATGCGGAAGATCATTTGCGTATCGCGGCGAGCCGCGCTTCCTCCTCACCGGAGAGTTCGCCGAGCACATCGGCAAAATCCTTGGCCTCGCGAAAATTGCGGTAGACCGAGGCGAAGCGGACATAGGCGACGTCGTCGAGCGTGCGCAGATGCTCCATCACGGTCTCGCCGATCACCTCCGAGGAGATCTCGGCTTCGCCTGATGTCTCGAGCTCGCGCACGATGGCAGAAACCATCTTTTCCACCCGCTCGGGCTCGACCGGCCGCTTGCGCAAGGAGATCTGCACCGAGCGCATCAGCTTGTCGCGATCGAACGGCACGCGACGGCCGTTGCGCTTGATCACGGTGAGCTCGCGCAGCTGCACACGCTCGAACGTGGTGAAGCGGAAATTGCAGGCGACGCAGATGCGCCGCCTGCGGATCACTGACGAGTCCTCGGTCGGACGCGAGTCCTTAACCTGCGTATCGAGACTATTGCAGTTGGGACAGCGCATCCGCTTGTTATCCAGCCTTACTGGTAGATCGGGAAGCGATCGGTGAGCGCCTTGACCCGTTCCTTGATCGCTGCTTCCGCCAGCGGCGCCTTGCCGTCGGAGGACTGCGCGATCGCATTCAGGACTTCGGCGATCATGCCGCCAACCTGCTTGAATTCGGTGACGCCAAAGCCACGGGTCGTCGCCGCCGGCGTGCCGAGGCGCAGGCCCGAGGTGACGAAGGGCGTCTCGGGGTCGAAGGGAATGCCGTTCTTGTTGCAGGTGATAGCCGCACGAACCAGCGCCTTCTCCGAGACGTTGCCCTTCAGACCCTTCGGCCGCAGGTCGACAAGCATAAGATGGTTGTCGGTGCCGCCGGAGACGATATTGAGCCCGTGGCCGCTCAGCGTCTCGGCGAGCGCCTTGGCGTTCTCGACGATGTTCTTGGCGTAAACTTTGAAGTCGGGCCGCAACGCCTCGCCGAAGGCGACGGCCTTCGCCGCGATCACGTGCATCAGCGGTCCGCCCTGGAGGCCAGGGAAGATCGCGGAGTTGAGCTTCTTGGTCAGCGTCTCGTCATTCCACAGCATCAGGCCGCCGCGCGGACCGCGCAGCGACTTGTGCGTCGTGGTGGTGGTGACGTGCGCATAGGGCACCGGCGAGGCATGCACGCCGCCGGCGACGAGGCCGGCGAAGTGCGCCATGTCGACCAGCAGGTAGGCGCCGACGCTGTCGGCGATCTCGCGGAAGCGCTTGAAGTCCCAGGCGCGCGAGTAGGCGGAGCCGCCGGCGATAATCAGCTTCGGCTTGATCTGTTCGGCCTGTTTGGCCACCGCGTCCATGTCGATGATCTGGTCCTCGCGCCGCACAGTGTAGTGCGCGGCCTTGAACCATTTGCCGCTCATGTTGACGGGCGAGCCGTGGGTGAGATGACCGCCGGCGGCGAGGTCGAGGCCCATGAAGGTGTCGCCGGGCTGCATCAGCGCCAGGAACACGGCCTGGTTCATCTGGCTGCCGGAGTTCGGCTGCACGTTGGCAAAGTTGGCGCCGAACAGCCGCTTGGCGCGATCGATCGCGAGGTTCTCGGCGACGTCAACCCATTCGCAACCGCCGTAGTACCGCGCGCCGGGATAACCTTCCGCATATTTGTTGGTCATCACCGAACCCTGCGCTTCCAGCACGGCCCGGCTGACGATGTTCTCGGAGGCGATCAGCTCGATCTCGTGGCGCTGACGGCCGAGTTCGCCCTTGATCGCGGCGGCGATTTCCGGGTCGACCTGGTCGAGCGAGGCCGTGAAAAACGAATCGGGCGCAGAGGCGGTTTTGGCGGAAGTCATCTTGCGAATATCTCCACCGCCGCAGCCTTTTTGGCGGGCTACGGTCGGTCTTGTGTGGCGGTTGGAAGCAAGCGCGATCTACCACATCGGCCCGATCCGGCCAAGCATTTGCGGGTCGGGGCGACAATTATGCCAGATATGGTGGAGATTGCGGGGATTTGGAGGCCCGGAGACGTACGGAGACACCCCAGCCGAGGCACCTCCAATCGTTAACGGACGGCCGTCGCCCCACCACCCGGCTCCTTGACCCGCGGGCGGTCGATTCCCCGGCTGTGGGGTGAACTTGGCGTCCCCTGCCGCTACAGCCCCGTATAACCCGCTTTCACCGGGTCGATGCTGCCGTCGAGCTGACGCAGATAGGTGAGGCCGCAAACCGTCAACCGATGCGTGTCCTTCTCGCCCGCCTCAACCAGCGTATTGAGGTAGTTAGTCACCTTGGCCCTCGCCTCCTCGCTCGCCGCAGCGGTGCGGTTGGCCAGGAGGTCATAAGTCTGCATGATGCGGTCGATGGCGGCTTCCATGGCATCCTCTGTTTGATCTGAATCTTGGGGAATGCTGTCAGGCAAACGCGTCGGCCTTGAATGCGGCCTCGAATCTGGTGATCGCCTTGTTGGCGAGCCTGATCTTGTTGAATTCGCCATGCTGGAACAACTGCACGATGATCTTCAGCAGCCGCTCATCGGTAACGAGCGTATCGGGGAGCGCGCCGGCGCGACGCAGATAATTCGCGGCGATGGCATAGGCCTCGCTCACGATCTCCACGTTCATCGTCTGTAGTCCGCGCTCGACCAGCATCGCACGCCTCCGATCCGGAGGAGATAAGCCGCGAGCCGGCGGCTGGTTCCGCAAGAGCGCCGCTTTTTTTCGCAGGTGCAAAAAATACAAAACGCGCCGGTCCGGGCAAAGCCGGGCCGGCGCGATCGGGGAAGTTCAAGCTCGCTCGGGAGGCTGCCGGTCTTGTTCGGGGCCGGCTTGGCCTTGATCCCTTCGAAGGAAATCAGAGCCGATACAGGATCTGGTCAGTCCAGAACCGCTCGAGACGATGCAGCGACTTGTTGAGCGTGGAGAATTCCTCGCCCGAAATGCCGCCGACCTGCTCCACCGTCTTGACGTGCTTCTGGTAGAGCGCATCGACGATGCGGCGAACTTCCTGGCCCTGCGGGGTCAGGCGGATGCGCACCGAGCGACGATCAACGCGCGAGCGCTGATGATCGAGGAAGCCGAGCTCGACGAGCTTCTTCAGATTGTAGGAGACGTTGGAGCCGAGATAGTAGCCGCGCGTGCGCAGCTCGCCCGCGGTCAGCTCCTTGTCGCCGATGTTGTAGAGGAGCAGCGCCTGCACCGAGTTGATGTCGGCGCGGCCGCGACGATCGAATTCATCCTTGATGACGTCGAGCAGTCGGCGATGCAGCCGCTCCACCAGAGTCAAAGCTTCCAGATAGAGCGACTGCACCGAGCCCTGCTGGCCGGCGACGCGCTCTGCGGTATCTGCCGCAGTTGCGACGGCTTTCATCATGACACTTCCCCTGTTGTCGTTTTTGTCGACACTTATTCGACGAAACTTTTGTCCCGCCTGATAGCTGCAACTTAAGGGGAGGCGTTTGAAGATCAGCTTAAATAAGACAATAAAGAGATCATGAATTTAAGACAGTGAATCGCGGATTAAGCCTGTGCGGCAAGGACTTTTCGCAACCTTCTGTTGACGGTGGCAAGCTCCTGTTCACCCTCCGTGCGCACGCACTGTCGCATTCCAGAACAGCCCTGCCCTGTTTCGAAACGGGAGCGTAACGGCTGTGGCGGATCACGCGGGATCCTCGAAAACTTGCCGCAAATTGTAGGCAACCAACGATCAACCACACGTAAGGACAACCGTGTTCTCGCGTCCGCACAAAACGCAGCGCGGCTGTCGCTATGGCGGACGCTCGCGCGCGGCCATCCAGGCGAGCGCGAGATAAGCTGCGAGCATCAAGGCTTCGACCGCGACCACGATGAGGCTGCCGCCATAGATGCCGGGGAACATCAATTCGATCACCGCCATCGACACCACCGTCGTGAGCCATACGACCGCGCCCCAGGGCGTGGCGAGCCACAGGCCGACGGCGGCGACGAGCTCGATCACGGCGAAGTAGACGGTTGCGGCCTGCCAGGCCATCGACTGGTTCTCGAACGCATCATCCTCGCCGCCGACGAAGCCGGTCACCTGCGCCCAGTGATAGAGGCCCTTCAGGATCGACAGCAGCGCCATCACGCGTAGGAACAGCACGAGCCGGCGCGTCCAGACGTTCTCGTCGGACTCGCGCCGCTCGGACGATAGCGCGGCCACCGACAAGGCGCTGTCTCTGTTGTCCCTGGTGCTGTCGCGGGCGGCATCGCGGGTTGAGATCTCGGACATGGCTCCCCTTCTGGCCGCTTCGCCCGGCAAAATCAATCGGTCTGGTACCGGCCTGCGGAAGGTCAAGCCGCGGTGACGGGAACCATACGAGATGGTATAAGAATAATTCTAGTTTCGGAGAAAGCGACTATGGCGATCAAGTACGGACGTCCGATCGAATTGCGCGAGGTGGCGCGCGGAAACGCAAGCGCCGCTCCCGCCCTGGATCTGACAGTCCGCCCGCGCCGCAACCGCAAGGCGGAATGGGCCCGCCGCCTGGTGCGCGAGAACGTGCTCACTACGGACGACCTGATCTGGCCGCTGTTCCTGATCGACGGCAGCAACAAGCGTGAGGCTGTCGGCTCGATGCCGGGCGTCGAGCGGCTCAGCGTCGACCAGGCGGTGCGTGAGGCCGAGCGCGCGATGAAACTGACGATCCCCTGCCTTGCGCTGTTTCCCTACACCGAGCCGTCGCTGCGCGACGAGCACGGCTCGGAAGCGACCAATCCGGACAACCTCGTCTGTCAGGCCGTGCGCGAGATCAAGAAGGAATTCCCCGACATCGGCATCCTCTGTGACGTCGCGCTCGATCCCTTCACCAGCCACGGCCATGACGGCCTGATCGCCGACGGCAAGATCTTGAACGACGAGACGGTCGCCGTGCTCGTGCGCCAGGCGCTCGTGCAGGCGGAGGCCGGCTGCGACATCATCGCGCCCTCCGACATGATGGACGGCCGCGTCGGCGCGATCCGCGAAGGGCTCGACCGCGCCGGCCTGCTCGACGTGCAGATCATGGCCTATGCGGCGAAATACGCCTCCGCCTTCTACGGCCCGTTCCGCGACGCGATCGGCTCGGCCAAGACGCTGACCGGAGACAAGCGCACTTATCAGATGGACAGCGCCAACACCGACGAGGCGCTGCGCGAGGTCGAACTCGATATCGCCGAGGGCGCCGACATGGTGATGGTGAAGCCCGGCATGCCCTATCTCGATGTCGTGCGCCGGGTGAAGGACACTTTTGCGATGCCGACCTTCGCCTATCAGGTCTCCGGCGAGTACGCGATGATCGCGGCAGCCGCCGGCAACGGCTGGCTCGACGGCGAGCGCGCGATGATGGAGAGCCTCCTGGCGTTCAAGCGCGCCGGCTGCGACGGCGTGCTGACGTATTTCGCGCCGAAGGCGGCGGAGAGGATCAAGGCGCAGGGGTAAGCGCACACCCGCCCCCGAATCGCCGGAATATTTCCGCTTGTTAATCCCCGTGGCCTTGGCAGGGGGACGGCCTGATCCCATCTGCTGCCAGGATGTTTCCGAACGGGAGGACGGGTCATGTCGTATTCGGACTCGGGCAACTCGGGTCCCAACTCGGGTCCCTGGCGCAATGACGGCGGGGTTCCGCCGCATGCCTATGATCCCTACCTCCAGCCGGAGCTGTTCCGCGGCGTGTCGACCCGGCGGGTGTTCGCTTTCCTGATCGACCTCATCGTGATCTCGGTCCCGGTGATCCTCGGCTACATCTTCATCGCCGTGTTTGGCGTGGTCACGCTCGGCCTCGGCTGGGCGCTGTTCTGGCTCGCATGGCCGGCCTCGGTGATCTGGGCCGTGGTCTACTATGGCGCCTGCATCGGCGGTCCAAATTCGGCGACGGTCGGCATGCGGGTGATGGATCTGGAGTTGCGCACCTGGTACGGCGCACCCGGCTATTTCGTGCTCGGCGCCATGCACGCCGTGCTGTTCTGGGTGTCGATCTCGTTCCTGACGCCGTTCGTGATCCTGGTCGGGCTGTTCAACGGCCGCCGGCGCCTGTTGCACGACATCGTGCTGGGAACGGTCGTCATTAACAACTCGGTCCGCTCTCCGGTGCCTCAGACGGCCAGAACCTACTAGAGAGCCTCTTAAACCACCTTATGAGCTGACCGATTGACCATGGGCCTCCGTAGCGCGATGCTGATACTCACTTCGGAGGCCGACGACGTCCCTTGACCCAGCACTCGCGCGATACCCCCCAGTTTTACCTCACGGCGCCCTCGCCTTGCCCGTATCTGCCGGGCCGGCATGAGCGCAAGGTGTTTACACACCTCGTGGGGGACCGCGCCGGCGACCTCAACGACCTCCTGACCCATGGTGGCTTCCGCCGCAGCCAGTCGATCGCCTATCGGCCCGCCTGCGACCAGTGCCGGGCCTGCGTTTCGGTCCGGGTGATCGCCAATGAGTTCCGCCCGTCCCGCAACTTCCGCAAGGTGATGGCACGCAACGCCGATGTCATCGGCGAGCAGCGCAGCGCGGTGCCGACCTCGGAGCAGTATTCGGTGTTCCGCGGCTATCTCGACGCCCGCCACCGCAATGGCGGCATGGCCGACATGACCGTGCTCGACTACGCCATGATGGTCGAGGACAGCCATGTCGAAACCCGCATCATCGAGTATC
This sequence comes from Bradyrhizobium sp. CB82, assembly GCF_029714405.1. NCBI lineage: Bacteria > Pseudomonadati > Pseudomonadota > Alphaproteobacteria > Hyphomicrobiales > Nitrobacteraceae > Bradyrhizobium > Bradyrhizobium sp. CB82. Next base: position 5,326,252 of record NZ_CP121650.1, read on the forward strand.
GCAAGCGCGGTCCCGACAGCGGCATCACCGGCCGCGGCGAGCAGCTGCTGGCGGTGGCGCTGACCGACGTGCTCAGCGACGGGCTGTCGATGGTCTATTCCTTTTTCGAGCCCAGCGAGGTCAGCCGCTCGCTCGGCACCTTCATGATCCTCGACCACATTGCCCGCGCCCGTCGCCAGGGCCTGCCCTACGTCTATCTCGGCTACTGGATCGAGGGCTCCAAGAAGATGGACTACAAGGCGCGCTTCCTGCCGCAGCAGCGCCTCGCACCCTCCGGATGGCTGCGCATCGACGCACAAGGCGACACGGCGTCAGAGCCGCAGGATTAAGGGCATGTTCGTGCGTCGTGCCGCGCACGGCGGAGCACGTCGCCGCGCCGCGGCTTTCAAGACACTGCGGCTTCAGCCACCTCCGATGCCGCGGACTTCAAAGCGCTCTCATTCCCGACGATGAAATTGAGCGCCGCAATTCCAGGCAGGAAGAAGTAGCCTCCTCCCAGAGTGGCCGTGAAGGTCGCCAGGGAAACCTCTTCACCGCTCGCCAAGCCCGGCATGGAGAAAGACTTGGGGAAGGTCTTGGGATCGGACGACCCCACGAACGGATCGTCCGCGTGGAGGTTCACGAAACTCGGGTTTCGCACCCAGCGCTGCTGGATGAACTCGAACTGCCGTTCGAGATCCGCATTGCAGGCGATGAAGAAGATGCCTTTGCGCGTTTCGCCATTGCTCTCCTCGCGATACGGCCGGCCGCGGCGTAGCAACCTGTGCAGCTTGGTCGACTTGATGCTCGATTGCACATCGACGCCCAGCGTGTCTCTCGGGTTCACCCGGCGAATGTGGGATCCTTTCGGGCACGTGAAACCATTGGCGTCCTCGACACGAAACCGAAATGCGTCGGCTTTCGAATCCGACATTGGCTTATTCGGGTCCCACCCGAGCGGCAAGCCAGTGACCTGGCGGCCCATCATCTTTTCGCAGACCTCTTTACCGTGCAACGCTCGAAAGGCATCGAACGCCGCTACGTCCTGCTCGATCTGGCGCACCGCCAAATAGCTCCCGTTCAGGGCAAAGCGGCCGCCGGGATGCTTGGCGCGGCCCGATTCGGTCCACCCCTCCACGTTCGGGCAGTAGGCGAGCTCGTCGTATTCGTTGCGATAGCCAAGAATGAACTCTCCAGGCGAGACGACGCGATCCTCGTACAAGGGACCGGCCTCAGCCTTCGCCTTGCTCAGTCCGACGCCGTCGTCTTGCCTCAGCCCCTGGATCACGGGCTGCGCGAGGCCATCGCGGAATCCGAATGCCTCGTGCAGTTTCTCTTCCGTTTCGCCTTCTATTTTCCGGAATGAACAAGGGTCGTTCTCGACCCTGATGACGCAGAACACCTTCTCATCCACATCCGAAATGGGGGACTCGGCGTCTTTCTCCGTCCACTCGGCAATCAGGACATGCACGGGACCGCGGGCGATACCATCACCATCAACGTCGGCCCAGCGCCATTTGCGGGGGTTGTCCCTCAACAGCAACGCGCGTACGTCGCTGCCCATGCCACTGCGGAACGGAGTTGGAAACGGATGCTCTCTGGTTTCCATGCATCCGAGCCTGGTGAGCCCCGAAAAGCTGAACGCGATCGCTATGGCGCTATGGATGTGCGTCGTTCGTGATTCCTTGACGTGCGCGGCACTGACCACCAATCTGCTCTTCTTTGCGAGCCACGCGCGCGCTGCGTTCTCCTGACCGTCCCTGATCGTCAGCAACCAGAAGCGACTGCTCCTCAGCCAGCCGTAGCCGCTCCTCAGCATTCCCTGGATGTCATCGAACTGCTTCGCGAGATGCGGCGCTTGCGCTTTCATGATTCGATGGCCCTCATGATCAGGTCGTCGTTGCTGTCGTTGCGCTCCCCGAACAGGGCGTCGCGCAGTCCAGTGGCGAGGTTGATCTCGTCGACCGTTTTCTTGCGCGCGTCGAAGCGATACATTTGGGGAAGCATGCTATCGCGTGCATATGACTTGAACTTCAACTCGCACTTCACGCCCCGGAAGGCGATAAATCGCGTCGGCGGGAAGCTGCGCGGCTCGTCGACGGCGGGCTGGCCGATCGCCGCCGATCCACGGCGCTTCAGCGTGGTCCACCGCCATGCCAGGGTCGTTCCGATCGTCGCGCCATTGATAAAATCGTCGAGATAGCCGCCAAAGCTGCCGTCATAGTTCGAGCAGAACAGATAGCGGCGCCCTCCCTCGATGATGTGCCAGTGACCGAAATGAATGCCCGGCGCATCACCCAGCCGGCCCTCGGTGAAGAACGCGCGTCCAAACAGTGTCACGATGCGCAGCGATGCCCGTATCCACCAGGCACTCCAGCCGTTCGGACTGCGAATGTCCGTCAGGCTGACCATGTGCGCGGTTTCACGAACCACCAGCCCTTCGCACTGGTCGATCGACGTCTGGACCTGCTGGGCCCGCGGCACGTCGTCTTCGTAGGGATGGAAGAACCAGTTGCCTGTCGCCGCAAACTGCCCGTTGATCCAGGAAAACACGCTGACGACGCAGATCAACGCAACGATCGCGAGGATGACGAAGAGGACGATCTGCCATCCAAGGAATTTCTCGGTCAATGCATGGTAAGCGTCCACGATACTCGTGGGGCAGAAAATGAAAACGAGTGCGAAGGCAAGGACGGCCAGAAGAAGCGGCACGCCGACGAAAAAGCCGACCCAATAGGTGGACCATGACGACCACGTCTCCGTGGGCCGTTCGAGCTCGCGACGGACGCCCTTCAGCCAGAGCCGCCAGGTCTCGGACACGGCGGGCAGCGCGGCCAGGAACAGCCACGCCAGATATCCGAGCCCAACCAGCGCCAGTACGCTACGAACGCTTACCCAGAAGACCCAGCCGCTCACCGTGCTGACGGCGTCCACGATGGCCTGCAGGCCCGAGTAGAGTCCGCCGAACAACCAGGTGTAGACGCCAGCCAGGCCACGCGGCACCGCGCCCACCAGCCAGACCGCGGCCAGCCACAGCACGAAGATGGTCAGCAGATAGCCGACCTTTCCGGAGATGCTTGCGCCCTTCCCCCGCCACCAGGATCGCGGCGCCGGCGCGATCGCCCAATCGAAGCGCGAGTTATTGAATGCCCGTTGTGCGAGCGCGAGCGCAAACGATGAACGGTCATCGCCAAATTGTCCCGTTGCCTTCAGGCGACGCGCTTCGTCCCGCGTCCATTCAAGCAGCTCATGCTCCTTCTCGATCTGCCGGACCGTTCGGTCGCGCGCGCCGATGAAGCCGCCATCGGCGATGCTGAGGCACTTCATCAGCTTTTCGTGCAATTGACTGTTGCGCTCGCTCTGCTGCTCGGGACCACTGCCGGGCCAGAACGAGCTGTAGAGCGACCACATCGTTTCGCTCGAATGATAGACGAGCCTGTAGAGCATATCGTAGGGATCGATGCCCTCTTCGATGGCAAGCTCGAGCATCAGCGATGGCCTCGGGTCCTGCGCGCCTGTCATCGCCGGCAAAAGTGCGAGGGAGGCGAACTGCACCACCGCGACGTCCGCGAACAGGACGTTCAGCGCCTTGCAAACAGGGCTGTTTTCCGAAAGATCGGTCGTGCCGTCCCAACCTGGCACGACGATGCAGATCAGCTGCTGGCGGACCATCTTGAGCATGCCCGTCCCCCTCCCGCCAGCTAAACGAAACTCACGCGCATGCGCGACATCAGTGGTCCGTCGTAGGTGATGGCCTTGCCCTCGCTCTTTGCCAGTTGCAGCTCGGGAAGGATCAACAGGCCGATCAGCGCGCTGGTCAGGATCTCGACCGCATAAACCATGGCGGGACACTGGCGCGTGCCGTAGCCGAACATCAGCCACCGCAGATCCTCGTCCTTGCCCCAGTCGCGCGCGGGGCAGAATTTGTTGCTATCCTTCACAACGTCGGAATCAAACAAGGCCGCAATCGACCAGATCGCCATCTTTCCGCCGGCGGGGCACGTTGCATTGTGCCGTGCGCCCGTCTCGAATTCCGTGTCGCGCGGCACATCGCGCGCGAGCAGCGGAAAGATCGGCCGGAATCGCAGCAGCTCGAGCACGTGGTTGCGCACCCGCTCGCGGAAGTCGGCGTTCTGCCAAACCGCGTCCGGGTCAAGCTGCTTGAGCCGCCGCGCCTCGTCTCGCAAAGCCTTGTGAACCTTGGGCCGGTCCAGAAGCTCCTGCACGGCAAGCGCTCCCGACTGCACCGTCACCGGATGCGAGATCCAGGCAAGTCCGACTGCGTTGCGTTCGATGTTGTCCGGACCCGGCAGGCCCCATGCGCTTTGAATGTCGGTCCTGACGCCTGCGATGCGCGACATCAGTGCATCCGCGTTGAGCTCAGCCCGTCGCTGCACCCTCAACGTCGCCGAACTGCCGGCCAGCAACTGTCCCGCCACGTAGCGGATCTCGAGGAGATATTGCCGTTTCAGTCCGGGGTCAGTGAGGCTGCCGCCTGCGCCCGCCGCCACCCTGTCCGTGGCCGCCCCGAACAGGGGATACATGGCGCGAAACACGATCCACATCAGGTAATCCTCGATGAGATCGAACGACTTGTTCGTCCCGAGCCGCCCGAGTGCCTCAACGTAGTCCTGGACCGCCTTGTCGGCTGCAGCCGGCAATGTCTCTTTCAGGATAGCCAGCCGATCATCCAGCAAGATCTTGTCGGCGCTGTAGGTGGGGCCGGGATCCATGCCGATCAGATAATCACCAGCCGACAGGTTGGCCGCGTGCGCCGTGTTCGAGAAACTGTTCGGCCTTGTCAGCACCGCTTTGACAGCGCTCGCGCGCGCCGGCATTCCCAACCAGCCGCCGACGAACGGCCAGCGCCGAAGCACCTTTCCGATCGCGCGCAAAGCGCCCGGATGGCGATTGGCCCAACAAAAGATCCCGTAGGAGATGCTGCGAACTCCTGGCGGCAAGGCATCGGGAATATAAGTCGAGTTTTTCATGCTGGGTGCCAATCCTCTTGTCGCGTTGCAAGCGCTGCAGTGGCCCGCTTCTGGTAGTAGGGCATGCCGAGATGACGCGCCGCCTCGGAGGTCTGCGTGAAGCAAGCTTCGGCCGCCGGCCCGTCGCCCGCTTGCCGCAGCGTTTCGGCCAGCTCGCAAAGGGCTTCGGTCCGGTGCCCGTATTCTTCGCCCGCTTGCTCCACGGCCTTGCGTCCGACGCGGATCGCATCGTCCAGCCGTCCAAGGTTGCGATAGGCGACACCAAGCGCCACCCGCATGAAGGTCCGGCCGTAAGGACCGGCCGCATCGTAGATGCGCTCGACGAATCCCTTTTCGAGCAGCGGTATCGCTTCAGAAGCCTTGCCATTGCGGGCAAGCGCATTCCCGAGCACCCCCGTGCAGGCGGCCAGCATCGTCGGCACGTTGTGGGTCAGGCATTGCTGCATGGCCCGCCGCATCAGGGCCTCCGCCCGGTCGAGCTCCCCGCTCTCGACCCAGATTTGCGCCTGGACGGTATCGACCAACAGACGCGAATAGGGATGGTTGACGCTTGAGAGAATCTCGTAGGCCAGAGCGCAGAGTTCGTGTCCGGCTTCGTAATCACCCAGCCGCCACAGCGTGCTGGCATAGAACGCGTAGAGGTTGATGATCGGAATCGCCGCCCATCCGGGCTGGACACGATGGTCAGCGAGTTCGTAGGCATAGTCGGCCAGCAGGACACGACCCTCGGCATCCGCCTCCGAATACCGCCCGAGAGCATGGAAATGCATGAGGCGCGCCTGATGCGCCGCCATCACCATGTGGCGACGCTGGGCAAGACGGGCCGCCTCAAGGCCCTGTGTGGCATGCCGAAGTCCTTGCTCGAAGCGTCCGCGCATCCAGAGAAACACCGCCGTCTGCGTCGCAATCGAGGCGCGGGCGCGATGGTCGTCCAGTTGCGCGGCAAGGGCCTCCGCGCGCTCCATATTGTTGAAGATCTCGTCGATGTGCCCGAGCGCCATCATGGCGCCGATGGCTTCCAGCCGAAGCGCAAGTTCGAGAGCTTGCGCAGTCGTGGTGCCGCCGGCGCGGCGAGCCGCCTCGATGCCCATCTCGAACAGTTGCAGGGCTTCCTGATTCGCCGAGCGCGAGATGGCACGCGCCATCGACTTCACGGCGAATCTTGCCGCATGCTCCCATTCCTCGCCCTTGAAGGCGTGATGGGCCAGGGCCGGCGCGGCATCGGCGTCCTCGGCGCCGGGCTTGCGACTGCAAGGCGAGGAAAGCGAGCCGATGCAGCGCCTTGAGGCGGGCGCGCGTCAGCGCCCCGAGCACGACGTCCCTGACCAGTGCATGACGGAACACGAAAGCGTGCTGCTCCAGCGAACGCCCAGTGGGATCGGGCCTCGTCAGCAAGCCGGACGAGACGCAAAGGCCAAGCAACTCCTCGGTCCGCGCAGGATCTTCGTCCTGCATGGCGGCGATCAACTCTCGCGTGATGGGATCGCCGAGAACGCTCGCCGCCTCCAGGGCCGACTTCGCGGCATCAGGCAACCTGTCGACCCGCGCGCCGATCACGGCGGCGATGGAGCCCGGGACCCGCAACTCCCCGCGAGGCCGCTGCAAACGATAGGCGCCCGGCGTTCCCTCGAGTGATCCGTCATCGATCAGCGTGATGACCAGTTGCTCCATGAAGAAGGGATTGCCGTCGGCGCGGCGAACCAGCTCGCTCGTCACCCCGAGCACCGAAGGATCATCGCCGAGCAAGGCCCGCGCGAGGGCAAGCATCTCCCCGTCCCGCAGGGGATCGACCACGTGCTCGGCGAACCACGCCGCCTGACCCCATTGATGCTCGAAACCCGGACGGTAGCTGACGCAGACCAGGACCGGCAGACCCTCGAGCCGGGGCAACAGAGCCTCGAACAGCCGCCGGCTGTCGCGATCGGCCAGGAACACATCCTCGAGCACCAGCACGAACGGACCTGCCCGGACGCGCTGGCGAACGAGCCACAGCAGCGCCTCGCCGATACGGCGCCGCCTTTGCGCCGGATTGAGCGCCAGCCAGGCCTCGTTCGGCGCAGCGAACCCGAGCAGATCGCTCAAAGCCGGAAGATGATCGGCACCTTCTGACGGCCATTTCGCGAGCAAGGCCTGCACAGCGGTCTGCTTGACGTCGGTTGCGCTCGTGCGAGGCAACTGCAACAGACTTGCGATCAGGTCGGCCGCAGTGCTGTAGGCTCTGGTGCTCGCATAGCCCCTCGCCTGCGCGACGCACACGTCCACGCCGTGGCCTGCGAGAGCGGCTGTCCAATCGCCGATCAGGCGGGACTTTCCGATGCCGGCATCGCCGCGCAGCCCGATCGTCCGCATGACGCCTGTCCTGGCGGTTTCGAGCTCGCCCGCCAGCACCTCCAGCAACTCCTGGCGTCCGACGAGGGGCGCCCATCGCTGCTTTCGCGTCAATGGTGCGGCCGCCGAACTTTCGGTCTCGACCATGACTTCGTGAAGTTCGATCGGGGCGGCCAGTCCGCGCACTGGCTTTATTCCGACCGGCCGTGTGTCGATCTGCTGTGCGACCAGGCGCTGCGTCGCCGCGCTGATCAAGATGCCACCCGGGGACGCGAGTTTCTCCAGCCGCGACGCGATGTGGATCGTCTGACCGTCCGCACCGTAATGCGACCACTGGTACTGCCCGACGATACCGACCAGGACCTCGCCGGAGTTGATGCCGATGCGCAGCGTCGGGCTGGCGGCGCCTTGCGCTTCATTGCCGGGAATGATTGCCCTCTGCATCTTCAGAGCGGCCATGCAGGCCCGTAAGGCGTGATCTTCCTGCGCCAGAGGCGCCCCGAACAATGCAACGAGGCCGTCACCCAGCAGTTGGCTGACGGTGCCTCCAAAGGTTTCGACCGCGTCGGCAAGCAGGTCGAGCGTCCTGCCGAGATAGTTCCGGGATTCCTCGGGATCCGCGTCCTGCAACAATGCGGTCGAGTCGCAAACGTCGACGAACAGCACGCTCACCTGTTTGTTTTCGGTCGGCAGTTGCGCCCGCGAGTTGGGATGTTGCGAAACGGATCGCGCCTCACGCTCCATTGCGCCTGAGGTTGAAGGCCCGGAAGACCTCTCGGCAGCACGGTTGAGACCGGCGCCGCATTGCGAGCAGAATCGGTGCTCAAGTTCAACTCGGGCTGAGCAAGCGGGACACCTGGTCACGGCACTACGCACTCATCAATGGCTTCAACGAATAACCGACGCTCATTCGCATGATCAACGTCTCCCTCAAGGACGTGAACCTGCGCGCAAACAGAGTGGCGGGAAGGCCTGACCAACGTGGCAAAAGTCTTCCCGCCGGTAACAATCAAGACGTCGATATGCGCTTCGCGCGGCATATCCATGCTCGGCATGTGCCAATTCCGAAATGCCGGCACCTCATGCAAACGAATAAACTGTATCCTTGCCCTTCGAGGCGCGAGGCCAACCTTGACCCCTGATAGGAACTGCCTGGATCAGACCAATGGATCTAAACCAAAAGGCGAATCTAACCAAAGGCCTGCGCCGATCGAGGTCGCGCGTTGCCGACGAACATGTCTGATGAAAGCGCGATTGATGCGCTCATCTCAGCGCATCATTCCGCGGCGAGCGAAAACCGTCTTGAAATAACCAACGTCATTATGTGCCCCTATCAAAAATTGAATTCATTATACGCGCCTAGCCAAAATTGAAAAGGACGAATCCGTATAAACCCGGGACCCCAGGCCTCAAGCGCTGAACGACGCTCGATGACCGTCCAACGGACGTATGCGCTCTGGATTTCCTGCCTTTTGGGGGCTTTTTGAGCGGGGATGGCGGTATCCCCGGGTTTCCGCGCCGACCGATCGGCGAACGATACCCCTCATGTTTGGACAAGGGGGAACGTGCAGCCGAAGGGCTCATCCGAACATCATTTCGAACAGCAACTTCAGGTTGAGGATCACGATGACGCCGGTGACGATCCAGGCGATCGCGGCGACCACCGGGGAAATCGCGAACTCGCCCATCTTGCGTCGGTCGGAGACAAAGCGCACCAGCGGAATGACCGCGAAGGGAAGCTGCATGGACAGCACGACCTGGCTGAACACCAGGAGCTGCCCGGTGCCCTGCTCGCCGTAGAGTGCGGTGACGGCGATCACTGGAATGATCGCGACGCCGCGCGTGAGCAGCCGGCGCGCCCAGCTCGGCAGGCGCAAGTCGAGAAAGCCTTCCATCACGATCTGGCCGGCGAGCGTCGCGGTCACCGTGGAGTTGAGGCCGGAGGCGAGCAACGCGACCGCAAACAAGGTCGAGGCGACGCCAAGTCCAAGCAGCGGCGACAGCAGCTCGAAGGCCTTGCCGATCTCGGCGACGTCGGAATGGCCGCTTTTGTGGAAGGTCGCGGCCGCGACCACCAGGATCGCAGCGTTGATAAAGAGCGCCAGCATCAGCGCCACCGTGGAGTCGGTCGTCGCCCATGTGATCGCCTCGCGCCGACCCTCTTCGGTCCGCTCATAGGCGCGGGTCTGCACGATCGAGGAGTGCAGATAGAGATTATGCGGCATGACGGTGGCACCGATGATGCCGATCGCGATGTAGAGCATCTCGGGATTGGTGAAGATCTCCGTCCGCGGCGCAAACCCGCGGATCACCTCCGCTACCGGCGGCGCCGCGGCGGCGATCTGGATCGCGAAGCAGACCGCGATCACGACAAGCAACGCGATGACGAAGGCTTCCAGGAAGCGGAAGCCGCGGTTCATCAGGAGCAGCAGCAGGAAAGCGTCGAGCGCGGCGATCAGCGCGCCGCCGATCAGGGGAATGCCGAACAGCAGCTTGAGCGCGATCGCCGTGCCGATGACCTCGGCAAGATCGCAGGCGATGATCGCCGCCTCGCAGGCGAGCCACAGCAGCCAGTTCACCGCCGGCGAATAGGTCGCGCGGCAGGCCTGCGCGAGGTCGCGATCGGTGACGATGCCAAGCCTTGCTGCGAGCGACTGGAGCAAGATCGCCATCAGGTTCGAAAGCAGGATGACCGAGAGCAGCGTGTAGCCAAACTTCGACCCACCGGCGAGGTCGGTCGCCCAGTTGCCGGGATCCATGTAACCGACCGAAACGAGATAGCCGGGGCCGACAAAGGCGAGCAGCCGGCGCCACCACGCCGCGGCGGCGGGGATCGCGACCGTGCCGTTGACCTCGGCCAGGCTCTTGGTGATCGGCGCGTCAGTGCGCCAGCCGGCTGCGTCGGGGGTCAGATCGGGTGATCGGGCATCCATGGGCTGAAAGAATACCGAAATCGGCCCTTATTGCAACTCATTTGCAACTGCATCTAGCCGCGTCGGTTCCCCGAAGGCCAGCGGACCAATCTTGTCAGGAAGCGGGTGGGTTTGGCGGTCCTCCAGGGCGAATACTGGCCTTCAGATCGACTTCCAGGGAATGACAGATGTCAACGACCCCTCGCCTTCCGGACACGTTCAACCGCCTCGCCTGGTCAAATCTCGCGGCGCAATCGGCGGAACAGATCGCGCTGGCCGCTGCCCCCATCGTCGCGGTGCTGACGCTGGGCGTCGCCGAAGGCGAGACCGGCCTGCTCCAGACCGCCCTCACCCTGCCATTCGTGCTGTTCGCGATTCCGGCCGGACTGCTCGCAGACCGCATCTCGCGGCGCGCGCTGATGGCCGGCGCCGAGGCACTGCGGGCCGCGGCGCTTGCCGCCATCGTGCTCCTGATTGCACTCGGTGCGCTCAACCTGTCGCTGCTCGCCGCGCTGGGCTTTGCGGCGGTCTGCGGCACGGTCGTCTACAGCGTGGCGGCGCCGGCGCTGGTACCCTCGCTGGTGCAGGCGGACGCCTTGTCTGCGGCTAACGCGCGGATCGAGCTCGCGCGCACCATCGCCTTTGCCTCGGGCCCTGCGCTCGGCGGCGCGCTGGTCGGCTGGTGTGGGGCGAGCCCCGCCTTCGGCTTCGCCGCCACGCTTTCGGCGATCGCCGTCGTGCTGCTCGCCGGCCTCTACGAGCCCGCGCGCGCACCTGTGCCGCGACGGCACCCGCTCCAGGAGATCCGCGAGGGCGCTACCTTCGTGTTCCATCACCCGCTGCTGCGGCCGGTCTTCGTCACCCAGTTCATCTTCAACACGGGCTGGTTCCTCCAGCTTGCGGTGTTCGTGCCCTATGCGGTGCGCCATCTCGGCATGTCCGCGACCGGCGTCGGCGTGGTGCTCGCGATGTATGGCGTCGGCATGGTGATCGGCGCGCTGGTCGCGACGCGGGTGATGCAGCGTCTGGCCTTCGGCACGGTGGTCGGACTTGGACCGGTGACCGGGTTCGTTGCTGCCGTCGTGATGGCGCTGACGGTGCCGGTGCCCGCGGCGTGGCTCGCGGGCCTGAGCTTCTTCCTGCTCGGCGTCGGCCCGATCCTCTGGGTGATCTCGACCACGACGCTGCGCCAATCGGTGACGCCACCGCGCCTGCTCGGCCGCGTCTCCGCCATCAACATCATGAGCTACGGCGCACGCCCGCTCGGCTCGGCGCTGGGCGCGATCGTCGGCGGGCTTTACAGCGCAGAGGCGTGTCTCTATCTCGCAGCCGCGATCTTCGCGGTGCAGGTGCTGGTGATCTGGCTCTCGCCGTCGGTAGCACTCGACCGGCAGCCGGAGATGGTCAACGACGCCGCACCGGTGCGCTGCTAACCCGCCAGGTACCGCTCGTAGCTGCCCGTCACCGGCTCGCTCGTGTCGATGTCCGGATCGAGCGTATAGAGGTCCTGCGCACGGCCGATGCCACGCAGCGCGTAGCGGCCGGTCGAGACGAGATAGCGGCGGCCGGCCGCATCGAGCCCCGCGTAAAACTCCGCCGATGCGAGCAGCTCGCGATCGACCGAGCGGCTCATCGAGGCGATGCGGCTGACCTCGTTGACCGTGGGCCCGACCACCGTGAAATCGAGCCGGTCCTCGCTGCCGATATTGCCGTAGAAGACCTCGCCGACATGCAGCCCGATATAGGCCGAGGTGGTCGGGCGGCCGTCGGCGGCCCGCCTCGCATTCAGCGCCACGATGTTCTTGCGGAAAAGATGCTCGGCCCGCAGCGCCGCGCGACGCGCCGCCGCCATGTCCTCGCCGGTGAACATCGCGAGCACGCCGTCGCCGATCAGTTTCAGCACGTCGCCGCCGGCGTCGTGGATCGCATCGATCACGGCCTGCGCGTAGTCATTGAGGAACGGAATGATCTCGTCGGGCCCGATGCTCTCGCTGATCCCGGTCGAGCCGCGCAGGTCCGAATACCAGAGCACGGCGTTGATGCGCTCGGTGACGCCGCGGGAGATGCGCCCGCGCAGCACCTGCTCGGAGGCGTCACGGCCGAGATAGACGCGCCCCAGCGTGCGCACGATATCGACCTGCTGGGCGGATTTGATTGTGAGTCCCAGCACCGGCACGAGATCGCGCAGCGCCGCGAGCTCGCTCTCGCCAAAGCCCTCGGGCCGCCGCGTCGTCCAATAGGAATAGAGGCAGTCCATCTGGCCGAGAGCACCGGTCTCGCCGAAGCGATGCACGAAGGCGAGGAAATGCCGGTGGCCCTTCTCTGCGAGTTCGCCGATCTGGGAGAAATCGAGCGAGGCGGCATCCGTGAGATCGATCTGCATCTCGTCCTCGCCGTGCTCGAGCAGATGGTAGAACACGGAGCGGCGCCAGTTCTTGGCCGGATCGCCCTGCGCCGTCGATCCATACTCGACGACGTCGCTCTCGTTGGTCGGCACATCGCTCCAGCGGAAGGCACGCCCCTCATAGATCGGGTGCAGCGTGTCGATGACGACGAGGCCGCGCGACAGCTCGATCCCCTCGGCGCGGCAGCGTTCGCAGAAGCCGCGGAGCATCTCGATCTCGGGCAGTCCGGTGAGCCCCTGGGTGGTCAGCCAATTGATCAGCGTGAGGCGGGGGGTCAATTCCATAAGCCATTATAGCCGCACCTTCGTGACGGACGAAAGGCGAACCTGGTTGCGCGCAGCATCCCGCATGCCGCAGATCGAATATGCCGTGGTCGATGTTGACGTCACCCGTGCCTGGGATGCAAAAACAATTGATGTTTCCGATGTCGGCGAAGTCCAGAAGCGCGAGGACATGAGCCAGCGACAGCTTCCGATCATTCTGGCGCTCGGCACCACACAGACGCTGGCCTGGGCTTCAAGCTATTATCTGCCGGCGATCCTCGCCGATCCGATCGGGCGCGACCTTGGCGTCTCCGCCAACTGGATCTTTGGCGCCTTCTCCGCCTCGCTCGTGATCTCGGCCATGCTCGGCCCGCGCATCGGGCGGCAGATCGATCTCGTCGGCGGGCGACAGGTGCTCTCGGCCTCGAATCTGACGATTGCCGGCGGCCTCGTGCTGCTCGGCTTCTCCACCTCCGTCCCGGTGATGGTGATCGCGTGGCTCGTGCTCGGCGTTGGCATGGCGCTCGGACTCTATGACGCTGCCTTCGCCGCACTCGGGCGCATCTACGGCACCGAGGCGCGAGGCTCGATCACCGGCATCACGCTGATGGCGGGATTTGCCTCGACCGTCGGCTGGCCGCTGACGGCCTGGGGGCTTTCGCATATCGGATGGCGCGACACCTGTTTCGCCTGGGCAGCCGCCCACATCCTGATCGGCCTGCCGCTCAACCTCCTGATGCTGCCGAAGGTGAAGGGCGCCAAGGAGGTGGCGGCGACGGCCGTCAAGCCGCATATCCCGCTCGACCGCGCCATGATCCTTCTGGCTTTCGTCTTCGCCGCGGCCTGGACCGTTACCGGCGCGATGGCGGTGCACTTCCCGCGTATCCTTGAAGCCACCGGCGCGACGCCTGTCGAGGCGATCGCCGCGGGTGCCCTGATCGGGCCGGCGCAAGTCGGCGCGCGGGTTCTCGAGGCGAGCTTTCTGAGCCGCTTTCATCCGCTGTGGTCGACGCGGCTTGCCTGCATCACCCACCCGATCGGAGCGGCCGTGATCGCCATCCTCGGCGCGGCCGGCGCCAGCGCCTTTGCGCTTCTCCACGGTTCGGGCAACGGCGTGCTGACCATAGCGCGCGGAACGTTGCCGCTCGCGATCTTCGGCCCGAAGAATTACGGCTACCGGCTCGGCATCATCGGCGCGCCGGCTCGGATGGCGCAGGCCATCGCTCCGCTCGCCTTCGGTCTTCTGATCGACGTCATGGGAGCGAAGGTCCTGATCGTGTCCTCGGCTCTGAGCCTCACCGCGCTCGCGGCACTGTTCCTGGTCCACCCCGAGCGCCGGCCTTCTTGAGGCCCCTTCCCTTCGCTGCCGCTTTCGCGCAAAAGCAGGGCATGACCGACGACACCGAGCTATCAGGCACATTCAAGCGCCTCGCGCGATGGGCGACCACGCCGCCACAGGCCTATGGCGTCTATCTTGCCGCCGTCGTGCTGGTGTTTCTGCTATCGTTCTACGCGGGCACGCTGAAGCCGAAAAAGGGGCCGGAGGGTGGCCCGCCGCCGGTCGCCACGCCGAAGCGCTGAGACCTCGAGTACCGGAGAGCCACGCTATGTCGACCCCCGAGCCAATCGCACGATTCAATCCGCCGGAGCTCGGGACGCCGCCCGGCTATTCGCAAATCGTCGAGGTCAGCGCCGGCCGCCTGATCTTCGTCGCCGGCCAGACCGCCGTCGATGCCGAAGGCCAGGTGGTCGGCAAGAGCGACTTCGCTGCTCAAGTCGTGCAGGTGTTCCATAACCTCGGAATGGCGCTTGCTGCACGCGGCTGCAGCGCAGCCAATCTGGTGAAGCTCACCGTCTTCCTGACCGACATGAACAACCTCGCCGCCTATCGCGAGGCGCGCAATCGCTTCTTTGCGACCGTCATGCCGCCGGCTGCTCCCGCCATTACACTGGTGGAAGTTTCACAACTCTATGGTCCCGATTTCCTGATCGAGATCGAGGCCATCGCGGCGGCCTGAACAATCAGAGAGGCTGCGAAAGGCTAGTCGTAGAACTCCGGCGCCATCTTCAGGCTGTCGCGCTGTGCTTTGTCGTGGTTGATCCAGAGTTGGCCTTTCTCCTTCGCAAGCACCTCGGCGATCTTCTGCATCGAGGCAAGCGTCTGGTC
This sequence comes from Bradyrhizobium sp. CB82, assembly GCF_029714405.1. Taxonomy (NCBI): domain Bacteria; kingdom Pseudomonadati; phylum Pseudomonadota; class Alphaproteobacteria; order Hyphomicrobiales; family Nitrobacteraceae; genus Bradyrhizobium; species Bradyrhizobium sp. CB82. The sequence continues at coordinate 5,341,297 of NZ_CP121650.1, forward strand.
CTTGCTGACGTTCATGCCGGGCACCACACGATTGTCCCAGTTGCTTTTGAAGTGCACGGCATCGCCCGACAGCAAGACCGCGCCGGTCTTCGGCAGTTTCACCAGCAGCGATTGATGGCCCGGGGTATGGCCGGGCGTCGAGAGAATGGTCAGGCTGCCGTCGCCGAACACGTCCTTATCGCCGGACAGCAGCACGACGGGATGCGACGGCTGGAAGCGCGGCTCGTTGTTGGGACCGGGCCATTCATATTCAACTTTCTGAACATGAAGGACGGCCTGCGGAAACAACTCGACATTGCCGGTGTGGTCGGGATGCGTGTGTGACACCGCCATCCATTTGATGTCCCCAGGTTTGAGCCCAAGATGTTCGAGTTGCGCAACGAGCGTCTTCGGCCGGCGCCAGACCGTCGCCTTCGGGTCGGAGGGAACGAGGCCATTGGGCATCGATGCGACCGCATCCGGGACACCGGTGTCCCAGAGGAACCAGCCCTGGCTGTGCCTGATGAGATAGCAGTTATCGACGAAGTCCATGGGCTTTCCTTCGTTCGCGCCGGGAGTCCAGCGCGACACGTCGCTGGTGGCGCCCTCCCCGCAATTGAGGATGTAGAGCCGTTCGACACCGGGCTTTTCCGACTGGGCCGGGGCTGCTTTGGCGGACAGGACGAGCGCCACGGCGACGAGAACGAGTTTGATCGAACGTGTCATTGTTGTTCCTTCCATCCGGTGGTCGACCGGACCGGTCGACCGGAATCAAACCCCGACCGGGGCCGAAAAGTCCGGTGTCGACGGCGGTTTCAGGGATGCAACCTTGACTGGCCTCGGCCGGCCGGACGCGCCAGATCGCAAGACAACGTCGTCCGCGTCATGGCGGATCGAGGTTGCCGAGGCCGCGCTCTTCGTCGGGAGGATAAACCGGGACATGCGGGGCCGGGAATGGCGACCCGGCCGCCGCGTTGGCAACGTGCCGCGCGAGTTGCGGCGCGGCTGCGCTGGTGCCGATCAAACGAAAGACGGTGCCGCTCCTGTTACCCCTGGCGAGCACCCCGCTCAGGGCACAAGAATCGTCGCAAGGCAGGAGGTAATCCGGCCCGACGCGGCGCTTCAGAGGACCCGGGCGTGCACGCCCTGCCGATGAATAGGACGACTTGCGCTCATTGGAGAGAATATAGCCCCCCGCAACATGCACACCATCGTCCTTTGCGGTGGCAATGCCGTTGAGGGTACCATGGCGACGGATCAGCGATCCGTGCTTGTCGAACTTTCCATCAACATACTTGCAGCTGGCCTCTGCCGCACGGCTCTCCTCCCATTCGGCATCGACGAAAAACGAGCGCCTGGCGCCCGAGTGGACGTTCATATTCGGATCCGTGCGCGCCACATAGGCGTGAACCGTCACGTGTTCGGGGATGTTTGCAAGCTGGATTGTCCAATCGCCATGTTCGGCCACGACCCCAGCCGTAGCGACGGTGGGTTCGACGTGGAGCCGCCACATCGTGTCATCGATGCTCCATGGGATTGGGAGGTCCACTCCGGCGGGGGGTAGAGGATTTGGCGGCGGAGTGACGGGTGCGGTCGGTGTGTACCGAACGCCGCTCGGCGATATCAGAGTGACGTCGATGACGCCGGCGTAGGCTCTCTTCACCCATATCTCGGCAAAGCACAGGCTGGTATTGTCGGGAGGAAGGCGCCACGTCCATTCGATGGAATCCGGCTGGTCACGATGCCTGTGAAAGCGGACGTGTCCCTCGCTCAAATAGGAATTGCCTGCGGCCAGGACGATATCGAGCTTGGGCTTCGTCGCGATGCCATCGTATTTCTTGACGAACGTTGTCAGCAGCGGTTCCAGGTCGGAGAGGCCATCATGCGGTCCCGTGGTCGGCCCGTAGCTCAGATTGATCACAACGTGATCGGTGTTGTGCGGATCGGCATGCGACAGGATGTACAGGATGGCGTCGTAAACATACGATTTGAGCCAGACGCCGGTCGCGTCGCGAATACAGGCTTCGGAGAACTGGACGAATACCACGTCCGTTGAGCTGGCGGGGTCGGTATTCGCTTTCCAGCTCGGTGGATCGCGCCGATCGCTCGGCGGACCGGTGCGTGACGAGGGCGGGAGCCGGCCCGCGACGACGTCCATCACATGCGCTCCATGCGACGCCTCGTGAGCAAGACCGAGAAAACCAGCGCCGGCATAACAGCCGTCCTCGTCGATGCCGCCCTGAGCGGTCACATGTAAATCGATCCACTCGTTGAGCCCCATGAGCCGCCCGGGCGGGCCAGGCAAATGCGAAACGCGCCGAAACTCGAGACCGTATGTAAGATCACTCAGCGTCTGCCCGAGCACGCAAGGCTGCCCATTTCCATCTTTCACATTGATCGGCTGCCGGCCGGTGTTCTGATCCCAAATGGCGCGCACCCGTGTGCGCAAGCCACCGCCTGGCACGTTTTGCAGGAATTGCGCCGCAGCGAACGGGCAGCCGTCGTCGAGGACGCCAATCAGCAGCTTCCCCGCCGGATCGTTGCCGTTCGAGCGAGAATCGATGATTCGCCGCTCGAACTTCAATTCCTCCGTCGGCTTCAACGGAAGCGACAGTTCGACCCTGGATACGAATTGGTCCCAGATGCGCAGCGCGTCACCCGTCAGCGCCGACGTGGTGCCAAGCATCGTCGCATACCGCGTATCGTCGGAAGGGCCGAGGTCGACGACCTTCTCGTGCTGATTCATTGCGCGCAGAAATCGATCCGGCTCAGGTGGCTCGTGGAATTCCACGAGGAAGAACAGCTTGAACTGCGCATTGAACTCTTCGAAATTCCTAAAGTCCGTCGAGATCGCGTACCGGAGGTACGGACCGAAGCATTTCGGATATTGGTCGCTTTCGGCCATCGGATGTTCTCCGCTTCGGTTTCGCGACGATGCTTAGCCCATGGGAATGCTTCGCCTATGGGAATTTGATGACCGACGTCCACTCATCGAGTGCCTTGCCCCACAACGCCGCCATGATTGGCGATGGCGTGACGTGCGTCGGATTTGCCGCCCGCGAATAGAATAGGCTGGCGTTGGAATCGAGATCCTGCTCCGCGCTGAACGGGTTGAAATCCTTTGTCGGATACAGGTCGATGCCGGAGGCTGCGTTGAACGTCCGCGCCGCCAACACCTGGACCGTGGTGGAGCAGGCGACGAAATATTCGCCGAGTGCGGTACCCAACATTCGCCCGGCCATGCTGTCGACGGGGAAATGGAGGCCGGCAATGACGCGATTGGTGGAGATGCGTGCGGCCTGACGGTCGAACTGCTCGGTCACCGTCGGGTACTTCGGGTGTCCCGCGCCATCCACCGCATTGAGGTTCAGCAGCGCCTTGAGCACATAGGCCACCGCGTAGCACTGGGTCGCGTGTCCCATCGGGAACGTGCCGTGGCCGGGTGTCGTGAGCATAGGCTGCACTTGCGCGTTGTATTCGACCGGACGCCAGCAGCCGAGGGCATGTTTGAAGCGCATCTCCACGTACACGCAGAGCTGCAGCACGATGTTGATGAGTTCGAGAGTGCGCCTGGTCCGGTCGGGGTGGAGATAGACGATCGAGGACCAGAACGCATACTGGGGATCAATCTGTGCGATGATTTCGGTCGCACGTTCGTTACGCAGCTCCGCCCAACTGAGGACCAGGGGGATCTGTTGCTCGAAAGTTGCCGGCGCCGGTTGTTGAATTTCTGCGATCAAGGAGCCGGAGGTCAAAACCTGGAATCCAGGGCTACCGCCGGGGCCCGGCACCGTTGGAGCGAAGCTGATCCCCTGCAGAAGCTCGCCGACCGCTATGTAGGCACGAACCCATGGTTCCCAGCGCTCCAGCTGCGACGTGTTGTCGATGGGCGGCAACGGCGGCTCGTACCAACTGAATTCGGCGCGGCTTGTCCCTTCGCGAGCGTGGATGAGTGCGTCCACCATGATGGGATTGGCCCAGACATCGCCGAGCGTGCCGAGCAGCGCACCGCCGGCTCCGCCTGCACCACCGGCACCGCCCGCTCCTCCTGCTCCTCCCGCTCCACCTAGTTGAGCCATAGCCTGCCTCCTTGTGAGTAAGTCAGCCTGGGATCGCGGTCAGCCCGTCGGTAAACCTGCCATTTCCAGGCAGCGCGCCCACTGCCGACCCGTCTCGGAATGCGCATTCGGAATGCGTGCGGCATATTTTTCGACCGTCAGCTTCGGCTCTAGCTGGAGCACCTTGCTCAACGCCGCGCGCGCTTCGTCCATTCGGTTCTGCGAGACAAGGGCAATCGTGAGCACCCGCCAGGTGGACGGATGCATGCGATTGAGAGAAAGGGACGAGCGCGCAAGCTTTTCCGCTTCCGCATATTGGTGCGCCGAGAGCTGTGCCGTCGCGCCAAGGGATTCGAAATAGTAGCGCTGTGGATCGAGCGGAGAGAGCTCCATGGCGCGCCGCGTCGCATCGACAGCAGCAGAGCCTTCCCCCTTGAACGCGTTGACGACGCCGCGATAGAGCCAGCCCAGCGCGTGGCTCGGATTGGCGTCGACGGCCTGTTCGCAGCGCTTGCGCGCCGTGTCGAGGTCTTTCAACAGGTGGCAGTAAACGAACCCCTCGGTCGCGAGCGCCAGCGCATCCGACGGATCGCGATCGAGCGCGGCGTGAGTGGCGCTCAGAGCCTCGGCGGCCTCGCGCTTGCGATCCTCGGACCAGCCACGCGTCACGCGCAGGATATACCAGTTTGCAAGCCAGGCGCGCGGCGCGGCAATCCGCGCGTGCCTGTTGATGAGCTCGTCCAGCACTTTGCGCGTTTGGAGAAATTCCTCCTTGTTCGAACGGTGCATCAGCCTGATGCTCCCGAGCAGCAGCGAATAGCTCTCGAGCGTGGGCAACGGCTGGGTCAGGATATGCTCGACCTCCGCGTCGAACACCGAGAGATGGACTGCCGCGGCGATGCGATGCGCCAAATCGCTCTCCGGCTGCAGCAGGTCGCCGATGTCCCCCTTGAGGCGGTCGGTCCAGACGACCTGGTTGGTGCGCGCGGCCGACAGCTCTGCCGTCACGAGGATCCGGCTCGCATCGACCACGTAACTGCCGCTGAGGATATAGGTGGCTCCGAGATGCGCCGACACTTCCGCGACATCGCTCACCCGGCCGCGAAACACGTTCGTCGACAGACGCGAGATCACCTTCAGATTCGGCGATCTCGATAGCCGCCAGATCACGCTGTCTGCGAGCAGATTCCCAATGTCGAGATGCTCCGGCGCGTTGTTTCGTGCAACAAAGGGAATGACCGCAATCGTCGGTTCCATGGGTGTACCATAATCCCGCCGAGCCGTGAGGCTCGGGTGCGGACTTGCCGGACCGACACGGTAGGCGCGGACCGGCTTGTCGAAATGCTTGAGGATACATTCGCCCAAATCTTCGCAGATTGCATCCACCCCGTGCGTAAGCTCGTCGCGTGCCGCCGCGCTGCCGACGGTCTCGCCCGGATTTGCGAGGCTTGCCAGGGCGGCCGCCAATTGCTCATGAGCGGACGCACTGGCGATCGTTTCGCCGGGACCTGCCAGGGTCGCTAGCCGGGCCGCGAGATTGATGCCACTGCCGTAGATATCGATCCCGTCGCTCCAGGCGGTGGAGGCGTTGATGCCCGCTCGAAGCTGGAAGTGTTGATCCTCTGGCAGGCCCTCGTTCAGGGCGGCGATGGTCCGATGCATCTCGGCTGCGCCATGCACGGCGTCCGGCACCGTCTCGAAACGGACCATCATGCCATCGCCGAGGCTCTTGACGAAGATGCCGCCATAGCGCGGCAGGATCTGTTCGGTGGCGATACGGACAAAGTCGGCCCATCGACGCACGGCAGAGGCCTCGTGCTCGCGCATGAGCCGCACCGACTCCACGAGATCGATCAAGAGGACAACTGCATCATGTTGCACGAGGCCCATGATTGTCTCTCCGAAGCCCGATGACGCCTTTGTCCGGGCTTTCCAGTGAATGGCCTCTCAGTCCGCTCAAGCCCGCCGGGCTCTGCTGCTCGCTCGACGAGCACCGACGGATTGGGCGGTCGAGTTCATCGAGCGCACCCGGACATCAATAGTGCGCAGGTGAGCAGGCGGTTATGAAGCAGATCACGATTGGGAAAACATGCGTCAGCCCGTCGCGGACTGGATGGCTCGCAACCAATAGCAGCATTGGCTTCATCTTCTCGCGACGAGCGAAACCACGCTGCTCCAGATCACCTGCTTAATGTGGACAGGTCTCGACTTCGACCGTGACATGGCTGAGCCCCTTCAGCCCCGCGAGCCGCTTCTTGTAGACGGCCGGCTGCTTGGGCTTGTCGGAGACGAGCGAGACCAGCACGGCGCGGTGGCCGGGGCCGACCTGCCAGAGATGCAGGTCGGTGACGCGGTCCTCGCCCACCTCCATACGGGCGCGGATGACCCTTTCCAGCTTCTCGTCGGCCCTGACGTCGAGCAGCACCGCGCCCGAGGCCTTGATCAGGCCGAACGCCCAGCTCGCGATCACCACGCTGCCGATCAGGCCGACGACGGGGTCGGCCCACGCCCATCCCGAATACATGGCGACGACGAGCGCGCCGATCGCCAGCAGCGAGGTCGCGGCATCCGCCATGACGTGGATGTAGGCGGCGCGGAGATTGTGGTCGCGATGATGATGAAAACCATCATGATCATGATCATGATGGTGCTCGTGATCGTGTTGCGCGTGGCCATGGTCGTGGCCGTGATGGTGATGATCATGGCTGTCGCGCAGCAGCCAGACGCTCACCAGATTGACACACAGCCCGAGCACAGCGACCGCGATCGCCTCGCCATAGACGATCGGCACCGGCGAGATCAGCCGCAGGACGCTCTCATAGGCGATCTGGACCGCGATCAGGCCCAAGATGATCGCGCTGGAAAAGGCGGCGAGATCGCCGAACTTGCCGGTGCCGAAGGTGAAATGCGCATTGCCGAGGTGCTGGCGCGCGAAGCGATAGGCGAACGCCGCTATCCCGAGCGCCGCCGCATGCGTTCCCATATGCCAGCCGTCGGCGAGCAGCGCCATCGAGCCGAACAGCGAGCCGGCGACGATCTCGCCGACCATCATGACCAGCGTCAGCGCCACGACGAACCAGGTGCGCCGCTCGTTCTCGTCGTGCTTTTCGCCGAGGAACACATGCTCGTGCGTCCATTGCTCGATGGAATGTGAATGCATCGGATAGAGCTCCAGAGAAGGAATCCAGACCAAATATAGGCCCCGCCGGCCGAACTTTCCAATTTGGAGATCTCACCGGACCATCCAGAGTGCCGGCTTTCCGTGACGGCACGACAGAATTTGAAAAACAACCCCATGCAAAGGCGTCGACGGCTGCCGCAGGATGCATTGCTGATTTTACGAAATCATTTGACACGTCGGGCAAATCACTGGCAGAATGCCATCATCGGAGCGCGTCGGATGGACAGAGCGGATCGCATCCGCGATTGACAGGCCGGCGCAGTTTCGCTGTAATATCCTGCATGGGGATTTGAGCGATCTCCCCACGAGGCGACACGCCCAAGCATCGCGTCCCGTTCGTTTCTTACGAGGACGCATCATGTCTTCTTTCACGACTATATCTTCTGACAAACTGGCGCGGCTGATCGGCACGGCGAATGCCCCTGCCCTGATCGACGTTCGCACCGACGAGGATTTTGCCGCCGACCGGCGACTGATCCCCGGCTCCATCAAGCTCAGCCATGACAAGGTTCCGGATTGGGGCGCCGACTTCGCCGGCCGCCCCGCGATCGTCACCTGCCTGCGCGGCGAAAAGCTCGCGCAAGGCACCGCGGCCTGGCTCCGGCAGCTCGGCGTGCAGGCCGAGACTCTGGAAGGCGGGTTCGAGGGCTGGAAGGCGGCCAAACTGCCGCTCGTGGACACCAGCAAGCTGCCGAAGCGGGACGCCAGGGGCCGCACCGTCTGGGTGACGCGGGCGCGGCCGAAGGTCGATCGCATCGCCTGTCCCTGGCTGATCCGCCGCTTCGTCGATCCCGACGCAGTGTTCCTGTACGTCGCGCCGTCCGAAGTCGTCGGCGTCGGCGAACGCTTCGATGCCGCGCCCTTCGACATCGAGAACGTGTTCTGGAGCCACCGCGGACCGCTCTGCACCTTCGACGTCATGGTCGAGGAGTTCGGGCTATCGACGCCGCCCTTGCAGCGGCTCGCAACGCTGGTGCGCGGCGCTGACACCGCACGGCCCGACCTCGCACCGGAAGCCCCGGGCCTGCTCGCGGCCTCGCTCGGCCTGTCGCGGATGTATGATGACGACCTCGCGCAGCTCGATGCCGGCATGCTGCTCTATGATGCCTTCTACCGCTGGTGCCGTGACGCCACCACCGAGACCCACAACTGGCCGACCAACAAAGTGAAGGCGTGATGGATACCCGCAATGCTCAAGCAGAAGCTGATGCCGGTCACGGCATCAGCTTCAACGAAGCCTTTCGCGTCTGGCTCCGGGTCGCCTGCTTAAGCTTCGGCGGCCCCGCCGGCCAGATCGCGGTGATGCACCGCATCCTGGTCGAGGAGAAGAACTGGATCTCGGAAGGGCGCTTCCTGCATGCGCTGAACTACTGCATGCTGCTTCCGGGACCGGAGGCACAGCAGCTTGCGACCTATATCGGCTGGCTGATGCACCGCACGGCCGGCGGGCTGATGGCGGGTGGGCTGTTCATCCTGCCCGGCATCATCGCCATCATGGGGCTCAGCTACATCTATGCCGCCTTCGGCAATGTCAGCTTCGTCGAGGCGCTGTTCTTCGGTCTGAAGGCCGCCGTTCTCGCCATCGTGGTCGAGGCCGTGGTGCGCGTCGGCAAGCGCGCGCTGAAGAACCGCATCATGATCGCGCTCGCTGCAATCGCCTTCGTCGCGATCTTCTTCTTTGCGGTCCCCTTCCCGATCATCATCATCACCGCCGGCATGATCGGCTATCTTGGCGCAAGAAGCAGCCGTCCGGAATTCGCGCCCGCAGGGCACGGCCATGGCAGCAACACAGCCGCCATCGACAGCATGCTCGGCGAGGCCGCGCCCGATCATGTCCGTCCCGACACCGCGCGCGCGATCCGAGTCGGCGCGATATGGCTCGCGCTATGGCTGGTCCCCGTGATTGCTTTGCTCGTGGCCTTCGGAGAGGCCAACGTGTTCAGCCAGATCGCGCTGTTCTTCTCCAAGATGGCGCTGGTCACCTTCGGCGGCGCCTACGCAGTGCTCGCCTATGTCGCCCAGCAGGCGGTAGAGCATTATCACTGGCTCAGCGCGCGCGAGATGCTGGACGGCCTCGGCATGGCCGAGACGACACCCGGCCCCCTGATCATGGTGCTGCAATTCGTGGGCTTCATGGCCGCCTTCCGTGATCCGGGCGGGGTGTCGCCGATGCTCGCCGGCACGCTCGGGGGTCTGCTCGCGACCTGGGTGACCTTCACACCGTGCTTCCTCTGGATCTTCTTGGGCGCTCCCTATGTCGAGCTCCTGCGCGGCAACAACGGCCTCGCCGGCGCGCTCAGCGCGATCACCGCCGCCGTCGTCGGTGTGATCCTCAACCTCTCGATCTGGTTCGCGCTCCACACGCTGTTCCGCGAGACCGTACCGGTGCACGCGTTTCCCCTGTCCTTCGACATGCCGGTGCTGGCAAGCGTCGACATCGCAGCGCTGGTGCTCTCGATCGCGGCCGCGACCGCGATCTTCCGGTTCAAGCTCGGGATGCTGACGGTGCTGGCGGGATCGTGCGCGGCGGGCGTGGCGCTGCGACTTGCCGGAGTGATCTAAAGCGGGATGAGTTGAATCGGTGCGATGCCGAGGATTCACCTCTCCCCGCGGGGGAGAGGTGTCCCAATGCGACTGATCGTACTTAATCTCATCACCCTTTAGGGTGCTCCGCTCACATCATGCTTCCGGGCATAAAGCAGCGAATTTCAACCCGTATCAGCCGCTTGAGTTTCCAATAGTAGACGGGCCAAGCCATCGCATGCCCGGCTCGATTCGGCCCAGTGATGACCGCCTCGTCGGGAACATCCCACCACTCGCCTGCGATCCGGACGCGGTAGTGGCCGTCCCTGGTTTCCCAATCGACGTCAGACAGCGCAAAGCGGTCCGCGTCGCTGCAGCATTGCCCCTTGCCGCTACGAAGGCTCTCGTACCACGAGTCGAGCTCGGGATGAGCGGCATCATGGGCGTGAACGTCGACCACCATCATCGTGGCGATGGCAACTACCAACAATATCTTGGTCATAGAAAAATTCCTTTGAAAGAAGGAAATTTTCACAACCACAACAGTCCGCAAACAACGTCAGCTCTGTTCACGCGAGCATCAATGCCCGGTGCGTGATCAGTCAACGCGGCCAAAAGATTTGCCCAATCGGCCCTCACACGCAGGAGCTCAGCATCGCTCCGGTCGCCTCTCTCGAGGCACACATCAGCGTAGGCGTACGTCGCGGCAGGAGCTGAAAGGTTCAAGCAGCCCCTCTCGTACCGCTTGTAGATGTTAAGCGGACATGCAACCCGCTTGGCCGAACGGTCGCGATTCATGAATACATGCAAGACGGGCTCCGCTCGTCAGCAAGCCCGTACGCAAACCGCCGGTCAAGCAGGCGCGATGGCGATGTAGCGAATGCAGGCCACGACGACAGCAAGCTGGATCGCATTGCCCAGCATGCCACCCCAATGCAATCGCCGCAGCCGGCGCGCGGAATCGGCGTCGCCCGGATCTTGCTCACTGATCTGTGCGTCCATCTGCCGCAGGAACCAGCGGCGCGAGGAGACTGCGAAAGCCGTGATCAAGGCGATGCCCGTGGCCAGGACCGCGCGGCCCTCCACGGCAATGGCAATCGTCCCTACGGCACTGGCAACCGCCACTGTCAGGAAATAGCCGTTGAACATGGCGCGGAGCAGCAACGCGACGGTCGGACGTCCAGCTTCACCAGCAGAAAGGCGGGCGCTGCCAGCAGCAGATAAAACATCGGAAGCAGCAGGATGATCGCGGCGAACAGGGCGACGTTGTCTGGCATCATCCCCCCTCTTTTTTCCGGCAGCGCAGTATCGGCTTCGGCCTGTCACCGGCACCATTGGGCTTTGGTTGGATGCACAACGGCTTCCGCCTCGGACCCGATCACTACCGGAAACGTTGACAGGGATCATCGATGGCGCGCCATGGAAACACTCTCTGCGTATCTCGACAGAAAGCACCAGGAACTTGCACTGTTAAATGGTTGCCTTGCGAGGCCCTTGACGCTGCGAACGCCGGTCGCAGTCGTGGAGGTGATCGAACAGAAATTCCGCCTTGCCGCGGCGCTGAAGGCCGAACACGCCCTGCACGATTGGGCGCGCACGGAAACCGACTGGGCCCATTGGGGGCGGCTGCGCGCCGGTCCATTCGAGTTCAGCTACGATTACCAGCGCGCCGATCTCGAAGTCCGCGGTCCCCCGTTCTACCACGTCGAGGATGCCGCGAGGTGGGACACCATCTACACGTCGTCAGGCATGGCCGCGACATCGGCGCTGCTGCTGGGCTCGGCCCGCGTGATGGCGAAAGCGGACATCCTGGTCCTGCCCGGCTCCTACGGCGAGACCATCGAGCTGATCGAACGCCATGCCCGACATCTGCGTCTCGTGGCGGTCAACCACGCACCCGGTGAACTTGCGGTTCGCACGGACCGGCCGAGAATTCTTCTCTTCGACTCCTGTGCGCCGGCCGCCGCCTTCGAGGCGACACTGCGTCGCGAAGCGAGTGGGCTCGATCTCATCGTCTTCGACACGACGTGCTTCTCGATCGGCTCGGGACGGATCCGCCGCCTGCTGGGCTGGGCTTGCCGCCAGCAAGTTCCCGTCGTCCTCGTGCGCAGCCATACCAAGCTCGATTCCCTCGGCCTCGAATATGGCCGCCTCGGCTCTGCGTCATTCGTGGGCCTCGACCATCGCGTGAGCGTGCAGGGGCGGCAACTGCTGGCCGATCTGAAGAAGGAAATGCGTGATGCGGTACGGCTGTTCGGCGGCGCGGCCCTGCCGGCGCATTTTCCGCCCTATGTCGGGACGAAAGCCTACCGCGTGCTGACCGACCGGCGCGTCGCGGCCATCCTGCGTAACGGCCGGCGAACCGCCCGTCATTTTGCAGCGACCCTTCCGGGCTCATCGGCGGAGCTGCACTTCGCCCACGGGCTCTATGTCACGCTGGCACCAAAGCGCAGCATGGACGAGCACCACGCCCGACAGATCGCCGTGGATCTATCGGACGACCTCGGCAGGGCCGGATTGCCGCTTCGCCACGCTGGAAGCTTCGGCTTCGATTTTGGTGCGACAGAGTGGTTCCATGACACGACCTGCGATCGCTATGTCGTCAGGATCGCCGTGCCGGATCTGCCGACGCCGTTATGGGACGAGGTCGCCCATGCGGTGGCGCACTGGTGGTCGTCGCATGAGCAGGACGTCCCCCGGTCCGCCCTGCCGGCCAACGCGTCCGCATAGCTCACGTCTTGCCCCGGACTCCTCCATCGGGGCGAAAGACGGTAGAATGGATCGAGAGGGACTCAGCGCCGTGCAATCGTTTTCGGATCAGAAGGCCAGGCCGCGTCGAAGAGCGGTCGTCGTTTTGTTGCTCCTGTCCCTCCTGCTGACCGCTTGCCTTGTCGCCATGTATTACGCAGGCGATCTGTCGAAGTATCAGACCGTCGTTTCCGCCGAGGAGACCCGCACCGCCTTGCGCGACGTGACCGATCCCGACCAGCTCGATCAGGTCATCAAGCTGCACCCGTCCAACAAGCTGCTCAAGCTGCTTGCGCTCGCAAACAGGGACGCGATGGAAATCGAAGCCGCCTCGCGAAAGCTGCTGAGCGATATCGAGCCGAAACCGTTGCCGAAGCTCGGCGATCTCGGCGCGTCCAGCCGCACTGACCTTGACGGGCTGCACCGCGATCTCAAGACCGCGGAAAGCAATGCGACAGGCGTTGCGCCCCGTTACGCCGCGCTGATCAAGACCACGCGTGACCAGGTGGAAAACGACGCCCGATCACTGAATGCCGGGGATGACCGGCTCTCCAGTTTCATGGCGCTGATCGACGACCAGCATGCGGCATGGACCGCCCTCACCGCCAAGGCGCTCGCCTCGCGGGCGGAATATTACAGTGCTTTCGACAAATGCGTCGCACTTCTGGCCCGCGAGTTCGGGATCTACAGGGTTTCCAACGGTCAGTTCGTGTTTCCATTTCAGTCCACGGCCGACGCCTATAACCGCGCGGCGACGGCTATGACGACGGCAACAAACCAAGCCGCGGAGCTCGGCGCCGAAAGGGCGAAGCTGCGAGAATCGCAGCTCGCCAGATGGAAGGCATTCGCCGAGCATTGATCGCTATCGGCCTTTCTCCGTCATTGCGAGCGCAGCGAAGCAATCCAGAGGGTCGCCGCGGAGAGACCCTGGATTGCTTCGTCGCTGCGCTCCTCGCAATGACGAGATTCTGGCACACGCACACCGTGCTGTCGCCGTCATCGCCCGCGAAGGCTACCCGATCACCCGTCCGAACTTGTTCGACTTGGGAAAACCCTTCGGCGGCAGGCGGCCGGCGTCGGCGCGGGTGCCTTGCCACTCGGCGAGCTCCTTCATGGTCGCGCTGAACTCGCGACCGGCGGAATCCTTCCAGGTCAGGCCCACCTTGGCGTCGAACACGGCGACGTCGGACAGGCCGCCGTCCTTGTATTTCTGAAGCCGCACGCCGCGGCCGCGTGCCATCTCCGGCACCTGGTCGAGCGGGAAGATCAGCATCTTGCGGTTCTCGCCGATGACCGCGATGGTGTCGCCGAGCACTTCCGTGATCGCGCGCGCCTCGTTCGGCATCTCGACGTTCAGGACCTGCTTGCCCTTCTTGGTGGTACCGACGCAATCATCCTCGTTGACGACGAAACCCTGGCCCTCGTGGCTTGCGACCAGGAATTTGCGCCCGCCCTTGTTGACGAACAGCGCGACGGGTGCGGCCTCCTGCTCGAGGTCGATGAACAGGCGGATCGGCTCGCCATGACCGCGGCCGCCCGGCAGCTTCGCAACGTCCAGCGAATAGAACTTGCCGTTGGTCGCGAACAGCAGCAGCTTCGAGGTCGTTTCGGCGAAGAAGGCAAAGCCGAGCTTGTCGTCCTGCTTGAAAGCAAGCCCCGACAAATCCTCGACATGGCCCTTCATCGTCCGGATCCAGCCCTTGTCGGAGACGACGACCGTGACCGGCTCGCGCTCGACGAAGGCCTCCTCGATCGCGGCGAGGTCGTGCTCGGGCGCGTCGGCAAAGGTGGTGCGGCGCTTGCCGAGCGGCGTCTTGGGTCCGAACATGTCGCGGACCTTGCCGACCTGCTCGCCGACCTTCTTCCACTGCTCGGCTTCGGAGGCGAGGATCGCGTTGACGCCCTTGAGCTCGTTGCGGAGATGCTTGTCCTCGGTGCGGATCTCCATCTCCTCGAGCTTGCGCAACGAGCGGAGTCGCATGTTGAGGATCGCTTCGGCCTGCAATTCCGTGAGCTTGAACGCCTTGATCAGCGCCGGCTTCGGCTCGTCCTCGGTGCGGATGATCTTGATCACCTTGTCGATGTTCAAGTACGCGATCAGGAAGCCGCCGAGGACTTCCAACCGGTTCTCGATCTGGGCCTTGCGATAATTGGTCCGCCGGATCAGCACGTCGCGCAGATGGTCGAGCCATTCGCGCAAGGCTTCGGCAAGGCCGACCACCTTGGGGATGCGGCCCTTCATCAGCACGTTCAGGTTCAGCGGAATCTTGCTTTCGAGCTCGGTGAGCCGGAACAGCGATTCCATCATCAAGGCGGGATCGACGTTCTTCGACTTCGGCTCGATGACGAGACGGACGTCTTCGGCCGACTCATCGCGGACTTCGCCGACCAGCGGCAGCTTCTTCTGGTCGAGCAGCTCGGAAATCTTCTCGACCAGCCGCGACTTCTGCACCAGCCAGGGGATCTCGGTGACGACCACCACCCAGGTGCCGCGGGCGCCCTCCTCCTGCTCCCATTTGGAGCGGACGCGGAAGGAGCCGCGGCCGGTGGTGTAGGCTTCCGCGATCGCCTGCTTGGAATCGACGATGATGCCGCCGGTCGGGAAATCCGGCCCCTTCACCCACTTCAGGAGGGACTTGGACTTGGCGTCGGGCTTCTCGATCAGATGCAGCGCCGCGTCGCAGAGCTCGGCCGCATTGTGCGGCGGGATCGAGGTCGCCATGCCGACCGCGATGCCTTGTGCACCGTTGGCGAGCAGGTTCGGGAAGCCGCCGGGCAGAACCACCGGCTCCTTGGACTGGCCGTCGTAATTGGCGCGGAATTCGACGCCGTCCTCGTCGATGCCCTCGAGCAGAAGCCGCGCGACGTCGGTCATGCGCGCTTCGGTGTAGCGGTAGGCGGCGGGGTTATCGCCGTCGATATTGCCGAAATTGCCCTGGCCGTCGACCAGCGGATAGCGCGAGGAGAAATCCTGCGCAAGACGCACCATGGCGTCATAGATCGCCTGGTCGCCGTGCGGATGGAACGAGCCCATCACGTCGCCGACGATCTTGGCCGATTTCTTGAAGCCCGAGCCCGGATCGAGCCTGAGCAGGCGCATGCCGTAGAGGATGCGCCGGTGGACCGGCTTCAGGCCGTCGCGCGCATCCGGCAGCGCGCGGTGCATGATGGTGGAGAGTGCGTAGGCGAGATAGCGCTCTTCGAGCGCATCGCGCAGCGGCACCTCGTGGATTTCAGCCGGCTCTTCCGGCGGTACCTGTCGTTTTCCCATGGGGAGGCGTTAAACCGAGATGGTGAATCGGGCAAGCCGCGAATCAAAACGCTCGATTTGGCGGGCCAACCTCCTCACAGAAAAAGGATTTGCGGGCCGATTCGGATCGGCTTCCGCCCGCTGCGCGCCGCTTGGGGACGCAAATCGCGGCTGATCGATTCAAAGTCCGGTGCCGCCCGGTCAACCCGCGGCGCGAGTGGACGAGGATCGATTGGCGCCCCTGTCGGCTGCTACTGCCCCGCCCAGCCCGCGGTCACGGCCGGGGTGGTTTGCGGGCTCTTGGCCTGCACAGGCGCATTGGCCAGACAGCGGCGCGCGGTCTCGATTTCCGCGTCGGTTGCGCCGTGGGATCGCGCCCATGTCTCTGCGGCGGCTGCCGAATATTTCGCAACATAGTACCGCACGAGGGTGCAGGAGGCGCGGCGGAACAGGCCGGGCTGCTCAGCAGCCATTACGTCCGGCGCCAGCGCGAGCAGCGCGGCGGATACCACGAATCCTCTGATCATCTGGATGTCCCCGGTGGAACCACCCCGGCCAACTCAGTTAGCGCAGTTTGGTTCCGGGTTCCATCGTCCGATCGGACAGGGCAGAGGCGCGGCTCGCTCATGGGGAGGCGATTGCCCTCGCCTGCTGCCGCGTCAACGCATTGAGGAAGCCGCTTCGTGCGTCCGAATGGCCCTGCCCGCGCGGCTCCAGCACGTGGCGGAGCAGGAACAGGCCGGTCAGCCGAAAGCCATCCTGGAGGTCCTGGTCCGTCAGTTCGCGCGCCGCCTCGCCCTGCCGCAGGAACGGCGGCAAGCGCAACAGCCGATCGCGCCATGGCTCGCCGGCGGAGCGCGACACCGCGCCGCCGGATTTCGGCGAAACGTAGATCAGGTCTGTGGTCTCGCCGGTCACCGCGCAATTCTCCAGCGCGAGGCCGAAGCCGAGTTCGGCGAGCATCGCGAGCTCGAAATGGATGATGTGCACGGCGGCTCCGCCGATGTCGTCGAAGTCATCGAGAGCGTGCTCGAGCTGTGCAAAGATCTCTTCGTGCGGATCGCGCTCGGGCAAAAGCCGCGCGAGCGAGGCCAGATGCGTCACGCCATAGACGCCGTGCGAGGACGCAAGCAGCCCCGCAGCCCGCAATCGCAGGCCTTCGATCGCATAGGTGCCGAGATGCTCGTCCAGCCGCGCCCGCCACACCGCACGCACGCTGTTGCCGGGCTGGAGCAGCGGCCGCATCCGCGAACTGGCGCCGCCCCGCACGAGCCCGAGATGCCGGCCGTGCGCACGTGTCAAAAGCTCGGCGATGGCGCTCGTCTCGCCATGCCGCCGCACCCCCAGCACGATGCCGTCGTCGGTCCATTCCATGGGATGAATTCTACCGCATTCACGCGATCGTGGGTGGGCAAAGCGAAGCGTGCCCACCAATTTGATCAGGTGGCACGGCGCGCGAAAGAGCGCGCCTTTGCCCACCCGACCACCTCGACGAGTTCACGCGTTGAACCAGCCCTGCGCGTCACCGGTGAAGGAGAAATACAGACCAATCGTCGTCAGCACGCAGGACACGATCTCGATGCCGCTGTCGAGCTCGACGCCCTTCTCGCCGATGATCTGCGCAAGCGAAATCGCCGACAGCACGAGGGCCGCCCCAAGAACCCAGCGCGGCCAATTCTTGCGCTTTTGCGCCGCCAGCCAGACGAAATAGACGAGCAGCAGGATCATCCCGCCGGCGATCAGCGTCGCGGTCGTGATCATCTGGTCCGTCATGTCGGCGTTCGGCGTGCGGTCCTGGAACGCGACCGACAGCGCATCCAGCATCAGCGATGCGTAGAGCAGCACTTCGAAGCGCAGGACGTTGCGTGGCACGCTCATCACCAACCCATCTACTTCTTGTTCATTCTTTGGGGAATTCCAGGCCCATTTCCCGATAGCGGTCGGGATCGTCGCCCCAGTTCTCGCGCACCTTGACGAACAGGAAGAGATGCACGGGCACGCCGAGAATGTCGATGAGCTCTTTGCGCGATTCCGCGCCGATCGACTTGATGGTGGCGCCGCCCTTGCCGAGCACGATCTTGCGCTGGCTTTCGCGCTCGACGAAGATCGTCTGCTCGATGCGCACCGACTTGTCCTTGCGCTCCTCCCATTTGTCCGTTTCGACCGTGGACTGGTAGGGCAGTTCCTGGTGCAGCTTCTGATAGATCTTTTCCCGCGTGATCTCGGCAGCTAACTGCCGCATCGGCGCATCCGACATCTGGTCCTCGGGATAGAGGAACGGACCTGCCGGCACCATTTCGGCAAGCGCATGCCGGATGTCATCGACACCATCGCCCGACAGCGCCGAGATCATGAAGGTCTTTGCAAAGCGAATGCGCTCGTTTGCAGCCTGCGCCAGCGCAAGGAGCTTCTCGCGCTGAACCAGATCGACCTTGTTGAGCACCAAAATCTTCTCGTGCGCGACGCTTGCGACCTTGGCGAGGATCGCCTCGGCCTCCTCGTCGAGGCCGGCCTTGGCGTCCAACAGCACGCAGACGAGATCGGCGTCATGCGCGCCGCTCCAGGCGGTCGACACCATGGCCCGATCGAGCCGCCGCTTCGGCGAGAAGATGCCGGGCGTATCGACCAGAATCACTTGCGCATTGTCTTCGATGACGATGCCGCGAATCAGCGCCCGCGTCGTCTGCACCTTGCGCGAGACGATCGTGACCTTGGCGCCGACCAGCGCATTGACAAGGGTCGACTTGCCGACATTGGGGGCGCCGATCAGCGCCACGAAGCCGCAGCGTGTGGCGGGCGGCGTTGCCGCATTGCTCGCCTCAGCCATCGTTGCCGCCGCCAACGCCTTCGCGTTCGATCATGACGGAGGCCGCGACCTTCTCCGCCGCGCGCTTGCTGCCACCGATGCCTTCCGCCGATGCCAGCCCCGGAAGATCCACGGCGACGCGAAACTGCGGATCGTGATGCGGCCCGGTGCGCTCGACCTCGCGATAAACCGGCGTCGGCAAGCCCTTCCCCTGCGCCCATTCCTGGAGCACGGTCTTGGGATCGCGCAGCGGGCGCCGCGGCTTGTGCATGCGCTCGGTCCAGTTGCGCTTGACGAACTCGGATGCGGCCGCATGCCCACCATCGAGATAGATGGCGCCGATCACGGCTTCGCAGATGTCGCCCAGCACGGACTTGCGCAGCCGCGCGTCCGCGGCGGGGCCGACACCGCCGAGCTTGATGTCCTCGACGAGGCCCAGCAACTTCGCAACATCGGCGCAGCTCTCCTTGCGCACGAGCTCGGCGAGCCGCTTCGACAGCTCGCCTTCATCCGCGGTCGGGAAGGCGTGATAGAGCATGTCGGAGACGACGAGCCCGAGCACGTGGTCGCCCAGAAATTCCAGTCGCTGATAGCTGTCGCCGCGTTTGCGTCCCGACTTGAGTGCGGAGACGTGCGTGATCGCCTGGATCAGCAGGTTCGGATCGGCGAAACTGTGCCCGATGCGCGCCTCGAGCGCCGCGTTCGCGCCCTTGGCCTTGCCGCTCCTCGCCCGCTTCTTCTTTGCGGAAGCTTTGGGAGCAGCTTCGGCGTCAGGGCTCGCAGCGGCCTCGATCGATTGGGGTGGGATGTCCTTGGCTTCGTCTTTCATCGGACGATTTTGAACATTCGGTTCCAGCGCACCGACCAGGGCCAGCGCCAGAACATCCAAGCGTGCTCGCCTTCGGCGATGGAGAAGAAGATCATCTGGGCACGGCCGATCAGGTTCTCCTGCGGCACGTAGCCCACCGCCGACTGCACGCGGCTGTCGGTCGAGTTGTCACGGTTGTCGCCCATCATGAAGAAGTGGCCGGCCGGCACCGTGTAGACGTTGGTGTTGTCGTAGAAGCCGTTGTCGACGCAGTCGAGCGTCTCATAGGTGACGCCATTCGGCAGCGTCTCCTTCCAGCGCTTCACCCGCGCGGTGGCGTCCGACGAGCCGCAGGGGTCTTCGCCGACGAAGTCGCTCAGCCGTTCGCGCTGCACCGGCACGTCGTTGATGTAGAGCAGCCCCTCCTTCATCTGGATCCGGTCGCCGGGCAGACCGATCACGCGCTTGATGTAGTCGGTGGTGTCATCCTTTGGCAGACGGAACACGACGATGTCGCCGCGGTTCGGGTCCGAGCCGAACTCGCGTCCCGAGAACAGCGGCGGCGAGAACGGGATCGAGTAATGGCTATAGCCGTAGGAATATTTCGACACGAACAGGTAATCGCCGACGAGCAGCGTCGCCTTCATCGAGCCGGAGGGAATGTTGAAGGGCTGGAACAGAAAGGTGCGGATCACCAGCGCGATCAGGAGAGCGTGGATAACGACCCGGACGGTTTCGCCGAGGCCGCTCTCAGATTTGGTTCCTGAAGTCACGCTCATTGCTTTCCCAATTCCGGCTCCGCGGTCACGGAACGCCCGTTCCCGCGCATGGCCCCGTCGTCTTGCGGCGTAAGGAGATTGTCCTGATTCTGATAGTGAGGGCCAATTCCGGCGTAAAGCTGAATTCGCCCCGGGCTGATTTTGCGCCGGCGAACTTTTAGACTGTTGTCGCCAGCCACGCAATCAAGTGTCGCATCAACAATATATAAGATATTGAATTTATTATAGTATTTTAATTCAGCGGCGAACAGATCAAGGTTTCGCCAGCGGTACGGCGGAAATGATGACGAAGGCCTGTGCGAGCGGCCAGTCGTCGGTGATCGACAGGTCGATCCGCGCCTCGAAGCCTTCCGGCGTCAGCGCCTTCAGACGGGCCAGCGCCCCGCCGGTCAGTTGCATGGTCGGCCGCCCTCCGGGCAGGTTGACCACCCCCATGTCGCGCCACCAGACGCCGCGCCGGATGCCGGTCCCGAGCGCCTTGGAGCATGCCTCCTTGGCGGCGAACCGTTTGGCATAGGTCGCGACCACCATCTTCTCGCTCTTGGCGCGGCGCCCGGCCTTGGCGCGCTCGGCTTCGGTGAAGATGCGGTCGAGGAAGCGCTCGCCATGGCGCTCGATCACCTTGGCGACGCGGGTGATGTCGATCAGGTCGGAGCCGATGCCGATGATCATGCCTTGCTCCGGCCGCGGTCCATCGCGGCGCGCATGCTGCGCACCGTTTCGGCCAAGCCGACGAATAGCGCCTCCCCGATCATGTAGTAGCCGATGTTCAGTTCGACGATCTCCGGAAGCGCCGAGATCTTTTCCGCCGTCGCATAATCGAGCCCGTGGCCGGCATGGACTTCGAGGCCCGCCGCCCGCGCCAGCCTGGCGCCGGCCACGATGCGCTGCCATTCGGCCTCGGCCTTGTCGGTGTGTCCGTCGACCACGGCGTCGCACCAGGCACCAGTATGGATCTCGATCACCGGCGCGCGTAGCCGCGCCGCCATCTCGATCTGCTTGGGATCGGCGGCGATGAACAGCGACACGCGGATGCCGGCATCGTTCAGCCGGTCGATGAACGGCGCGAGCGCATTGTGCTGTCCGACCACATCGAGCCCGCCTTCGGTCGTCACCTCCTGGCGGCGCTCTGGCACGAGGCACACCGCATGCGGATTGGTGGCGAGCGAGATGCGCATCATGTCGTCGGTCGCCGCCATCTCGAAGTTCAGAGGCTTGGAGATTTCCGCCTTCAGCCGCGCCATGTCCTCGTCGCGGATATGCCGGCGGTCTTCGCGCAAGTGTGCGGTGATGCCGTCGGCGCCGGCCTCTATCGCCAGCAAAGCAGCGCGCACCGGATCGGGATTGCGGCCGCCCCGCGCGTTACGCAGGGTCGCGACATGGTCGACATTGACGCCAAGGCGAAGCGGAGGAACGGGCATAGCGAGGCTCACATGATCGGACGGACAGGCATACTCGGCCTATCCATTAACACGTTCGACGCGGGCGACGACCGCCTTTGCGCGCAACTGGGCTATGATCGCGCTCAGGTGCTTCAGGTCATAGACCTCGAGATCGATGGTCGTCTCGGTGAAATCCGGCGAGCGGCGCTGCATGCTGATATTGTCGATATTGCCGTCGTGCTCGGCGATCACGGTCGCGATCTGCGCGAGCGCGCCGGGCTCGTTGACGTTCTCGACCTTGATGCGGGCCGGGAAGCGCTGCGGAGCGGTATCCTCGATGTCCCAGCGCACGTCGAGCCAGCGCTCCGGTTCCTCCTCGAAATCCTTCAAGGCCGGCGCCTGGATCGGATAGATGGTGATGCCCTCGCCCGGGGTGACGATGCCGACGATGCGGTCGCCCGGCACGGCGCCGCCGTTCGGCGCGAACTTCACCGGCAGGTCGGAATTGATGCCGCGGATCGGGATCGCCGATGGCGCGCGCGGCGGCGCCGGCGCCACCGTCTCCTTGAGCTTGGCGGCCAGCCCCTTCTTCGCGTAACGCCCGACCCGCTCTTCCTTGTAGTCCGGATACATCGCGCGCGCGACGTCAGAGGCCTTGATCTCGCCGCGTCCGACCGCCGCCATCACGTCATCGATCGAGGAGCGGGCAAGGCGCGGCAGCGCGCCCTTCAGCTTGTCGTCGGCGTAGTCGATCTTGGCGCGCTCGAACAGGCGCTCGACGATGCGCCGGCCGAGGCCGGCGTATTGGTCACGCACCGCAGTGCGGGTGGCGCGCCGGATCGCCGCGCGCGCCTTGCCGGTGACGGCAAGCGATTCCCACGCCGACGGCGGCGCCGATTGCGCCTCCGAGGTCAAAACCTCGACCTCGTCGCCGTTCTGGAGCTCCGATGACAGCGGTGCGAACTTGCCGTTGATCTTGCAGCCGACGGCGCTGTTGCCAACGTCGGTGTGCACCGCATAGGCGAAGTCGATCACATTGGCATGGCGCGGCAGCGCGATCAGCTTGCCCTTGGGCGTGAAGCAGAACACCTGGTCGTGGAACAATTCGAGCTTGGTGTGCTCGAGGAATTCCTCGGGATTTGTGCTCTCGGAAAGAATTCCGACGGTATGCCGCAGCCATGCAAAGGCATTGGATTCGCGCTTCAGGAACTCCGTCGGCGAGCCGGCGCCTTCCTTGTAGAAGACGTGCGCGGCGATGCCGCGCTCGGCGATCTGGTCCATCTCCTCGGTGCGGATCTGGAGCTCGACGCGCTGGTTGCCGGGGCCGATCACCGTGGTGTGGATCGAGCGATAGTCGTTCTGCTTGGGCGTCGAGATGTAGTCCTTGAAACGGCCCGGCACGACCGGCCAGGTGGTGTGGACGATGCCGAGCGCGCGGTAGCAGGCCTCGATGTCGTTGACCACGACGCGGAAGCCGAAGATGTCGGACAATTGCTCGAAGCCGACCGACTTGCGCTCCATCTTGGTCCAGATCGAAAACGGTTTCTTGCGGCGACCATAGACGCGCGCGCCGAGGCCCCTGTGGCGCAGATTGTTGGAGAGCTGGGCCTCGATCTCGCCGATCAAATTACGGTTGCGCTCGGCCAGCGCATCGAGCCGCTGCATCACCACGTTGTAGGCTTCGGGATCGAGGGTGCGGAAGGACAGGTCCTCCAGCTCCTCACGCATCTGCTGCATACCCATCCGGCCCGCGAGCGGCGCATAGATGTCGAGCGTCTCCTCGGCGATCCGGCGGCGCGATTCCGGTGGCACGAATTCCAGCGTGCGCATGTTGTGGAGACGATCGGCGAGCTTGACCAGGAGGACGCGAACGTCGTCGGCGATTGCCAGCAGGAGCTTGCGCAGGTTCTCGGCCTGCTTGGCCTCGCGCGACACCAGCTCCAGCCGCTTCAGCTTGGTCAGGCCCTCGACCAGCGCGCCAATCTCGGGGCCGAATATCTGGTCGATCTCGGCACGCGTCGCCTCGGTGTCCTCGATCGTGTCATGCAGCAGCGCTGCGACGATCGTGGCGTCGTCGAGCTTCAGGTCGGTGAGGATCGCCGCCACTTCGAGCGGGTGGGAGAAGTACGGATCGCCCGAGGCGCGGGTCTGCGAACCGTGCGCCTTCATGGCGTAGACATAGGCGCGGTTCAGCAGGTCTTCGTTGGTGTTGGGGTTATAAGAGCGAACTCGTTCGACGAGGTCATATTGCCTCATCATCCGCGCCCGCGGCTTTGGAGGCCGCGCCGCCGTCGGCGCAGTCGGGGCCACGGCGACCGATTCGGTCGCGGCCTCCATCTGCGTAAATCTGCGACGCCGATACACCATGCCTTCCTGCCTTCAAACGGGCCAGTAGACGACCCGTTGCATACCTATCTTAACGCCGATCCCGCGCGCATCCGACATAATCGAAACAAGCTCTCGCAAGCACTTCGCGCGATGCCATGGTAACCACGAAAAGGTCAACAAAAGCAAAGGCCCGAACGCGGGTTCGGGCCTTTGGTGAAATCAACATTTCGTCGGCGCGGGGACGATTACTCGTCCTCCTCGGGCTGCTCCTCGGGCGGCGCAAGGCCCTCGAGACCCTTCAGGAGCTCCTCTTCCGTCATGCGTTCGACAGCGACCTCGGTATCGTCGGCATCGACGCTGGCGCCAGCGGAACCGATCAAAGGCACGGTATCGGGCTCAGGCTCGTCCACCTCGACGAATTTCTGGAGGGAGTGGACCAGCTCCTCGCGCAGATCCTCCGGCGAAATGGTCTGGTCGGCAATTTCGCGCAGAGAGACAACGGGGTTCTTGTCGTTATCCCGGTCAACCGTTAGTTGTGAACCGGACGAAATCATGCGGGCGCGGTGGGCGGCCAGCAGGACGAGGTCAAACCGGTTGTCGACCTTGTCGATACAATCTTCTACGGTGACGCGAGCCATTAGACTGTCGCTCCGCTCTTGGGTGGGTCAAAACATGTGGATGATGCGGGGTAGTTATAGAGGCCGGGGCGGTTTCGCAAGATCATTTTGTGATTTGGTCTCGCCAAACGCCTCTGATAACCCCACATTGGGGTTAGAATCGGCGTTTCCCGGGTCGCCAAGGAGAGCGGCATCGGACGGGCCGACCGCCATAACTATACCTTGGTTTGCCCCGACTTCTCCGGATTTACGGTTTCGACGGGTTTTGGCAGCCTCTATATATCTGCGCGGATTGCTGCCGTCGCGCCAACAATAAACAAGTGAACACGAACACTACGCGAGCAACTGAATGTCACCTTCTCCAACCAATAAGATCGCGCTCTTCATCGATGGAGCCAATCTGTATGCGACGGCAAAAACGCTGGGTTTCGATATCGATTACAAGCGCCTGCTGAAGGAATTCCAGAGCCGGGGGACGCTTCTGCGCGCGTTCTATTACACTGCCATCATCGAGGATCAGGAATACTCCTCGATACGTCCGCTGATCGACTGGCTCGACTACAACGGCTACACCGTCGTCACCAAGGCCACGAAGGAATTCATCGACGCCAGCGGCCGCCGCAAGGTCAAGGGCAACATGGATATCGAGCTCGCGGTGGACGCCATGGAGCTTGCCGAGCACATCGACCAGATGGTGCTGTTCTCCGGTGACGGCGATTTCCGTTCTCTGGTCGAGGCCGTGCAGCGCCGCGGCGTGCGCGTCACCGTCATCTCCACCATCGCCAGCCAGCCTCCGATGATCGCCGACGAGCTGCGCCGCCAGGCCGACGTCTTCACCGACCTCGTCGAGCTCCAGTCCAAGCTCGGCCGCGACCCGTCCGAACGCCCGGCTCCGCGCGAGCGTGGCGACCGCGAAGCACGTCATCACGCCCCGCAGTTCCTCCAGCGCGCGACCACGATGGCGCCGAGGGGCGATGACGATTTCGACGAGTGAAGCGGCCCGGTCAAGCCGCCAGTCTGCCACCGTCGTACCCGACCGTGACTGCCCGCTCTGTCCGCGCCTGGTCTCCTTTCGCGAGGCGAACCGGGCGCGCGAGCCGTCCTGGCACAACGCTCCCGTTGCGCCCTTCGGTGACGCCAAGGCGCGCCTGCTGATCGTCGGTCTTGCGCCGGGGATGCAGGGTGCCAACCGCACGGGTCGCCCTTTCACGGGCGACTATGCCGGCGACCTGCTCTACGCAACGCTGATCGAACACGGATTTGCCAAGGGGACCTATCGGGCGCGGCCTGACGACGGCCTGAAGCTGGTCGACTGCCGGATCGCCAATGCGGTGCATTGCGTGCCGCCGCAGAACAAGCCGCTGCCGGCAGAGATCAACACCTGCCGCCGCTTCCTCGCCGCGAACCTTGAGACGATGCCGAACCTGCGTGCCATCGTCGCGCTGGGACGGATTGCGCACGATACCGTGCTCAAGCCGCTGGGCCTCAAAGGCGCGCAGGCGCCGTTCGGTCACGGCGCGGTCCACCAGGCCGGCCCGTTCAGGCTCTACGACAGCTATCACTGCTCCCGCTACAACACGAACACCGGCGTGCTGACGCCGGAGATGTTCCGCAAGGTGTTCGCTAAGGTGAAGGCCGATCTCGACTAGGCCTTGACCGGATTGGCCTTCAGCCAGTCCAGCACGTCGCCGGCGTTCCGGTCCGGCGGGAACACCGGATAGAAGACGTGCGTAATTTTCGCGTCGTCGATGATCAGCGCAAGCCGCTTGATCAGCGTCAGCCCCGCAACCTGCATCGTCGGCAGGTTGAGCGCGCGGGTCAGCTTGAGCTTTTCGTCTGACAGCACCGGGAACGGCAGATGCAGCCGCGAGGCCATCTCGGTCTGGTAATCGTTGCTCTGGGTCGAGAGCCCGAACACGTGGCCCGTCCCGGCCGCCTTCAGTTCGGCGAAGAGGTCGCGGAATGCGCAGGTCTGCGGCGTGCAGCCGCGCGCGCCGGGGATCATGTCCCAGTCGTCGACCAGCGCAATCTTGCCCGGCTCGCCGGTGCGCGGATAGCCGAACACCACGGTGCGGCCGCGGAGCGCCGACAGCGTCACCGACGTATCGTCGGTCGCGCGCAGGCTGACCGGCGGGATCGTCAGGCCCTTCAGATGCGCCGCGCGGCCATCGTCGGTCGGCGCCGGGATCTTGCTCCAGTCCACCTCGAGCAGGCTTCGCTGGTTCATCGCCTCATCCCCTCGCCCGCATCAGCCGGCCCTTCTCCCGGCCCCAGTCGCGCTTCTTCTCAGACTCGCGCTTGTCGTGCAGCTTCTTGCCCTTGGCGACCGCGAGCTGAAGCTTCGCGCGACCGCGCTCGTTGAAGTAGAGCTTTAGCGGGATCAGCGTCATGCCTTCGCGGTCCACCGCGCCGATCAGCTTGTTGATCTGCCTGCGGTGGAGGAGCAGCTTTCGCGGCCTTTTCGGCTCGTGGTTGAAGCGGTTGCCCTGGAGATATTCGGGAATGGTGGCGTTGATCAGCCAGATCTCGCCGTTCTTCGAATCCGCGTAGGATTCCGCGATCGTGCTCTTGCCGTTGCGGATCGACTTGACCTCGGTCCCGGTCAGCGCAATGCCGGCCTCGACCGTATCCTCGATCGCGTAGTTGAAGCGCGCCTTGCGATTTTCCGCGACGACCTTGATGGGGCGTTCGTTCTTGTCGGCCATCGTAGTAAAAAACCTGAGCAGGATGCGCGCACGCTAACAGTTTGGGCGAGGCGCGCGGGTCAAGACTTCTTGAGGAGATCGCGGATCTCGGTCAGCAACTCGACCTCGGCTGAGGGCTTCGGCGGAGCAGGCGCCGTCTCCTCCTTGCGCTTCAACTTGTTCATGGCACGGATCACCAGGAACAGCACGAAGGCGATGATGATGAAGTTGATCGTCAGCGTGAGGAAGCTGCCCCAAGCCAATACGGCACCCTGCTTTTTCGCGTCCGCAAGATTGGCGGCGGTGACCTTGCTCGAAAGCGGCGTGAAGTAATTCGAGAAGTCGAGGCCGCCGGTGGCGGCGCCGATGATCGGCATGATCACGTCGCCGACCAGCGAATTGACGATGGCGCCGAAGGCCGCACCGATGATGACACCGACCGCGAGGTCCACGACGTTGCCTTTCATGGCAAACTCGCGGAACTCCTTGAGCATCTGCATGCCCTTTTCCTCCACGCCCATGAAAAGCCCCCCAAACGCTAAACGTCAGTTGATCAGGCCGGCGTGCACCATGGCGCTGCGCACCGCCGCGCGCGTTCCCTCCGACACCGGCACCATCGGCAGCCGCAGCGTCTCGTCGAGCTTGCCGAGCAGCGACAGCGCATATTTGACCGGCGCCGGATTGCTCTCGATGAAGAGGTTGTTGTGCAGCGGCATCAACTTGTCGTGCAACTTTAAGGCCGTTGCGTGGTCGCCCTTCTGCCAGGCGGTGTGGAATTCCGAGCACAGTCGCGGCGCAACGTTGGAGGTCACCGAGATGCAGCCATGGCCACCATGCGCCATGTAGCCGAGCACGGTCGCATCCTCGCCCGATAGCTGGTTGAAATCCTCGCCCATCGCGGCGCGCTGCTGCGACACCCGCACCATGCTGGCGGTCGCGTCCTTGACGCCCGCGATGTTCTTCAGGTCCCACAGCCGCTTCATCGTGTCGACCGACATGTCGATCACCGAGCGCGGCGGGATGTTGTAGATAATGATCGGAATTCCAATCGCATCGTTGATCGCCTTGAAGTGCTGGTAGAGCCCTTCCTGGGTCGGCTTGTTATAATAGGGCGTCACCACCAGAACGGCGTTGGCGCCCGCCTTCTCGGCGTGTTGTGCGAGTTCGACGGCTTCCTTGGTGGAGTTGGAGCCGGCGCCGGCGATCACGGGCACCCGCCCCTTGGCCTCGCCGATGCACCATTCGACGACCTTCTTGTGCTCGTCATGGCTGAGCGTCGGGCTTTCGCCGGTGGTGCCGACCGGAACCAGACCGTGGGTGCCTTCGGCGATCTGCCAGTTGACCAGTGAGCGGAACGCGCCCTCGTCCAGCGAGCCGTTTTTGAACGGCGTGACCAAGGCGGTGAATGACCCCCGGAACTTCGTCTTGGCTGCCATGGGCTTCCTCCGTACGCGTGCTGGCCAGAAAAGAGGCTTCTTTCATATCGGGTCTAACGGGCAGGTAAAGGGCCCGGTCCAAGGTGACGCACCGATTAGGCCGCGATTTTGCCGCGGTGATGGTCCAAACACGGCCGCGGTAAGTAGCTGTTGGTATTTTGTCCGCATATTCAATCAAATTCAGCTCGGTCTTGAGCCACTCGAACGATTCGGGGCGACGAAACGCCGTGACCTTCTTTCCCCATGCCACATGGCGATTCGCCGGTCTGGTTGTGTGCCTGATGGCGGGCCTGTCGGTCGGTTGCGCCGCCTTGGCCAAGCCCAATGAGACCACCGCGGACGACACCAAGGACACAGCGAAACCAGCCGCCAAGGACACCGCGAAGGGCGCGGCCAAACAATCGCCCAAGGGAACGGACAAGCGAACGGACAAGGGAACGGACAAGGGCGGCGCTAGCAAGGGAACGGCTGGCGCACCGGCCAAGGATGCCGCAAAGAAACCTGCCAAGGATGCCGGCAAGGAACCCGCGAAGGACAAGCCGAAGCCTGCCGCCAGGGCACCTGCGCCAAAATCACAGCCGACTGCCAACGGTTCGCCCCCCAAAACCGCACCCGCCCCGGAGGTGACGGCGGCCGTCAGACCAACCGCACCGGCTGCCGTCAAACCGATGGCAGCACCCCTGCTGGCTCCTGCGACCCGCCAGCATGCCGCCCCACGCAAGCCCGTCACGCCGGCCGCGGTCGCTGCGACCTCATCGACCTCGCAGGCCGACAAGGACACGCTCGAGAACGTCATCGAGCTCGTGCGCAAGCACAGGCCGGGCGATGCCACCGACAATGCAGCCGCGATCTCGGATCCTGTCGCGCGAAAACTCGCCGAATGGATCATCCTGCGCAGCGACGACAATGGCGCCAGCGTCGAGCGCTATCGCGCCTTCATCAGCGCCAATCCGAGCTGGCCGTCCCAGACCTTCCTGCGCCGCCGGCTCGAAGCCGCGCTCTGGGACGACCGGCGTGAGGACCAGGTCGCCTGGTCGTGGTTCGAGAACGAATCCCCGGTTTCCGCGAAGGGCCGCTTCTCGCTGGCCAAGGCGATGCTGGCGCGCGGCGACCGCGCCAATGCCGAGCGGCTGGTGCGCGAAGCCTGGCGCAGCGACCCGATGTCGGAGGAGACGGAGAACAACGCGCTCGACCAGTTCGGCGCGCTGCTCACGCCGGGCGACCAGAAGGCGCGGATGGACACGCTACTCTACGGCAGCGAGCACGAGGCCGCGCTGCGCGCCGCCAAGCGGCTCGGCGCCGGCTACGTGGCGCTCGCCAAGGCGCGCATCGCCTCCTACAAGAAGGCGCCGAACACGCGCGCCTTGCTCGAAGCCGTGCCGCATGAACTTCACGGCGATCCCGGCTTCATCTTCAGCAAGATCCAGCTCCTGCGCCGCGAGGAGAAGTTCGCGGAAGCCGCGCAACTGATGCTGTCGGCGCCGAAGGATCCGAACCGCCTCTACAATCTCGACGAATGGTGGATCGAGCGGCGGCTGATCGCGCGCAAGATGATCGACACCGAAGAATTCCGCAGCGCCTATCTGATCGCGCGCGACGCGGCCCTGCCCTCGCGCGATATCTACAAGACCGAGCAGGAATTCACCGCGGGCTGGATCGCGTTGCGTTTCCTCAATGATCCCGCGACCGCCGCCCAGCACTTCGCTCGCATCGGCGTCGGCAGCGTCAACCCGACCACGCTGGCGCGCGCCGGCTACTGGCAGGGCCGCGCGGCGGAAGCCATGGGGCGGCAACAGGAAGCGCGCAACGCCTATGCGCGGGCAGCCGAGCAATCCACGAGCTACTATGGCCAGCTCGCGCGGGCCAAACTCGGCCTGCCGCAGATCGAGCTCAACAGCGCGCCGCGCGGTCGCGGCGCCGAGCGGCTGGAGATCGTGCGCGCGGCGCAACTGCTCTACGAGCTCGACGAGCGCGAGCTCGCGATCCCGATGCTCGCCGACATGGGCGAGAACGGCGACCCTGATGCGCTTGCCGGCCTCGGCGAGCTGACCCAGCGCTACGGCGACGCCCGCGGCATGCTCCTGGTCGGCAAGGCCGCGCTCAACCGCGGGCTGCCCTTCGACTTCTACGCCTATCCGGTCAACGGCATCCCGCAGTTCAGCCAGATCGGCCCCGAGGTCGAGCGCAGCATCGTGTATGCGATCGCGCGGCAGGAAAGCGCGTTCAATCCGGCGGTGGTGTCACCGGCGCAGGCCTACGGGCTGATGCAGGTGACGCCGGACGCTGCGCGCTACGTCTGCAAGCGGCACGGCGCGACCTACGACCTGTCGCGATTGAAGAACGATTCCGTCTACAATGCCGCACTTGGCGCGGCCGAGCTCGGCGGCCTGCTCGAGGACTACCGCGGCTCCTACATCATGACCTTCGCCGCCTATAATGCTGGCCGCGGCAGCGTGAAGAAATGGGTCGAGCGCTACGGCGATCCGCGCGAGTCCAAGATCGACGCGGTTGACTGGGTCGAATTGATCCCGTTCTCCGAAACGCGCAACTACGTACAGCGCATCATGGAGAACCTTCAAGTCTATCGCGCGCGCTTTGGCGGCGGAACGCGGCTCCAGATCGAAGCCGACCTGCGGCGGGGCGCAGCCGGCAGCGTGGAGTAGTTGCTCGTCGAGCGTGGGAATGAACAACGGCCGCCACAATCATTTAGGAACGTGCTTGCGTTCGAGCCATTAGCCCGCCGTGCAAACAACGGAGCACGACATGCGGAATAAATTACTCGTCATGATGATTGCGGCACTGCTCGCCGGCACCTCGGTCGTTCCGACCTCCGCGCAAGTGAGCGGAAGCGGCGCAGCCGGAGGCGCAGGCGGAACCGGCTCGGGTAGTGGTGGAGCAGCTGGTACCGGCATGGGCACGGGAGCTGGCGGAACGGGGGCTGGCGGAGCCGGCACCAATGGCAACACTGGCAACACTGGTACCACCGGCAGTTCGGCAGGAGCCGGATCATCTACCTCTGCAGGCGGACCGCAACCCTCGCCTCCGAGGCGGGGCAGGTACGCGCACCCCAGATAGCTTTCCGAAATCGGAAATAGGCATGACCGGAGGGTTCGTGGCTCAACGCCCCCAGGCAATTGCCAATTGGCCACTTACAGCCAGTGGATGGCGACCGCGTCGGGCACGATCGATGCGTGCCGCCTCAATCCCACTTACGCATTCAGGGAATGGCAGGGAGCTCGGTGATTCCGGATTCGCGCGCGCAAACTCGCAGCAAGACCAGCGCACCGCGCCGGCAATCTAAGCGCCACGAATTCCATCATCACCGGGCCGGAAGCGGCCTACCCGCGGGGGCCGGTGGGCGGGCGAAGCCTGTTGTCGTCGACTCGGCCCAGTATGGGTTGGCGATGCACATTGCCGACAGTCCCGCCGCGGACGCCTTGCACGCCTCCCAGGAGGGATAGTTGCAGTAGATCGTGCTGCTGCCACCCCACTCCCATTTCTGGAGGCAGACCGGATAACGGGCGTCGTAGCGCTGGGCCGTCGCTGGCGCAGCAGTCATGATCGCGGCCCCGGCAATAATCCCGGCAGCGAGCGCACCCATCATCACTTTCGTTCGCATCGTCAAACTGCTGTTCATGTTCGAAGACTCCAGTCCGCCTCTCCCCGAAGGGAAAGTGCCGGCCCATTCCGGACAATATAGGCCGCAACTCCCGCAAAGAAAAACCCCGGCGGTTGCCCGCCGGGGCTCTCTGATCGGTCGAGAGATCGATCTTAGAAGTTGCGCTGAGCGCGGAGGAGCAGGGTGACCGAGTCCTGGTCCTTCATCTCATACAGAGCTGCCGGCTTGGCAGCGCTCGCAAGGCCCGGGCTGGCGATGGTGCCGGAGAACTTCTGGTCCAGACGCGACCAGTTGACGTCCGCCGTGAAGGCCAGGTTCTTGACCGGGGTCCACACGGTGTTGACACCGATCACTGCGAAGTTGAAGTCCGGGTTGCAGGCGCCGGTCAAGCCGAGGAGCCCAACCATGTTGGCGCAGATCGCGGCCTTGCCACCGGAACCGTACTGGAGCGCACCGTAGCCACCGTAGATGGCGCTCGCCCAGTTCGGGGTCCAGTTGTGGGTATAGCCACCACGGACGCCCCAGGACTTGACGGTCTCGATGCCGCTGCCGGTCACGAACACGCCGTCAGCAATGCCGGCGATCCCGAGGCTCTGGTACGCGCCAATGCCGCTGCCGCTGTACATGAAGAAGGTCTGCGGGAACAGGCTCTGGAAGTTGTAGCGAGACGCGCCATCCGTGTAGACGGCCTGCAAGTTGATCGAGTCGCCCGGACCGGTCGGGATGTTCTTGATCGACAACGAACCCTGGATCGCCCAGCCCCACTTGTCGCCGGGGTGACCCGTCGGTTCGGTGGCGCCGTAGTAGGCAGCATGCATGTTATGCGCAGCAACCGACAACTGGGCCAGACCCCAGGCCTGGTCGACGCGGACGGCACCGACGATGTCGGGAACGCGCGTTCCACCCCAATCGTTGTTGCCGTAGACGCCGGTGATCATGTTGGCCGCGGTCGCGCCCGACAGGTTCCAGAGGTTCGAGTTGCCACCTGCCGACGTCGTTTCATCATCCAACGCGATCGAAGCTGTGATGCCCTGACCGAAATCAGCCGTGTAAGCGACCTGGTTCACGCCGGTGACGTGGTTGGAACCACCCGGAATGGTATCGGGACCGCCAGCCGGATAGCTCTGCCACGGAGCGTCGAAGATCGAGACCGTACGGCCGAAGGTGAAGCCAGCGAACTGGATGAACGCATGGTAGAGGCCGAGCGAGGCAGAACCGGTCGAGATCGTCGACGGGTTGCTGTTTGTGACCGAGGTCGTATCCCAGGTGAAGACCATGTCGGCGTAGGTGCGAACCACACCATACTCGGTCGCCGTGCGCGTATCGATGGTGAGGTCCATACGAGCGCGGCTGCCCCAGTAGTTGGTCAGACGGTTATTCGAACCCTGGTTTGCGCCTTGCCGGAAACCGTAGTCGCCGCCGAGGACCCAGGCGTCGGCGCGCACGTAGCCGCCGAACTTGATGCAGGTGTCAGTGCCCGGCATGTAGTAAAATCCGGCACCGTACAGGGAGCAGATCTTCACGTATTCGACCGCCTTGGCCTTTACGGGGAGATCGGCTGCCTGTGCTCCGCCAACGGCGATCAGACCCGCCGCTGAGCCGAGCAAAAGGCTCTTAACCAACTTCATGTTAAACCTCCAAGTTGCTCTTCAGGGAAGGTCACTGACCGGATGGCCAATTTCCCATTCCCGCTTCAAATCACCGCTTAGTCGCTTCGCGCCTTCGGACACACCCGCATGAACGCGAGGGACTTAAGCGAACCACCTAAAACGGGACGACCTTGGGATGCCCCCCTCCGTCGCCCGATCACAATTACCGAACGTCCCTGCACACACAACAAAAGAACGCTCCGCAACGGCCCTATAGAGCGCGTTTTCCGATGGGTGTTGCACAAATAACACGCAGATGTGATCGCGGCGCTTCTGTAAGTATTTGTTTTCCATATTATTTTCGAAGGGGTTCCAGATGCCGTCAAATTTCCCGCCTTGAACCGGCGGCGGCGCCCGTCTCCCTTGACGCCCTAGCGACGCACTCGAATCGAAGAATCGGCAGTCGACTCGGAACGGATGCTGGATGATCTCGTCATCGCGCCGCGCACTGATTAACGCGACGCCCATATCCCGGGCCAATCGAGCACGGAGTGCGATTTCCCGCGAGGGCGAGCCGCCGCCGGACGGACCCATCTGGACTCTATAATGTGTAAACGTGCGGGGATGGGAAGCGGCGCGCCGGGCTTCACAGCTGGCGGAGACGGAGGGATTCGAACCCTCGATAGGCCTTTACAAGCCTATAACGGTTTAGCAAACCGCCGCCTTCAGCCACTCGGCCACGTCTCCGGCTTTGTCGGGTATGCCCGACCCCGCGGCGAGCCGCAAGCGGCAGAATTGCGGCTGGCGGGTTTCTTTGCACATGAAAGCTTTGACAGCGACGGCAAGCCAAGGACGGGTCGGGAACTGGCCGACGTCCGGGGCGCCGGCCGGCCGTCGTCACGCCCGCACAGCGGGTCGCCATCGCGTCAGTTGGCCGGCATCGATATTGTCGCGCGCGAAATCTCGGCACCAGCGCGGTAGTTTCGAGCCTCGAAGCGCGAGCGGGCGGCCGTTGTTCTCTCCAGCAAAGGCGACTAGAGTTTTTGCACCAGTCCGCCAAAGCACAGACCCGTCATCGGGGTCCGGAAATCCAATCACATGTCGCAGCAAAGCCGCAACAAGGGAGCTTCGGCCCCCTCCTCACTCCGTCCGTCGGCTATTCTGGACCAGGCAATTGCGGCGCACCGTTCGGGCAATCTGTCGGATGCAGAGCGGGTCTACACGACCATCCTGAGGGGAAGCAGAACGCATCCCGTCGCGCTCCATATGCTGGGGCTGTTGCACGCCCAGCGCGGCAATTTCGCGGACGCCGAGCCATTGCTCAAGAAGGCTGCCCGCGTCGACTCCGGCAATCCCGACGTTCTTTTCAACTATGCCAACGTGCTGCGTGCACTTGACAAGACAGACGATGCGCTCGCCTGGCTTGCGAAAGCGATTGCGCTGTCGCCGAACTTCGCCGATGCGCATCTCAATCGCGGAGCGATCCTGATCGCACGGCGGGAGCTTCACGGCGCCATCGCGGAATTTGATCGCGCCATTGCGATCGCGCCATCGAGCGCAGCGTTCGCAAACCGAGGCAGTGCGTTCCAGCAGCTGGGTCAGCTCATTGAAGCGCATGACAGCTACCAACGTGCCGTCGAGCTTGCACCGTCGAATCCACAGTACCATTTCGTCTTGTCCGAGGTCCTTACCCAAATGGGCCGAGACGACCAAGCAATCGGGGCGCTCGAAAGAACGGTCGCACTGGATAAGGCCTTTCCGTTCGCGTTGAGCAAGCTCGTTGCTTTCAGGCAGAAACGCGCCGACTGGCGCAGTTTTGGGCGTGAACAGGCCGCCCTGGACGAGGCCGTCGAATCCGGCGTGGCCGTCGACCCCTTCACCTTCTTTCATGCCTCGTCGTCTCCCGCACGCCAGTTGACCTGCGTGAAGACATATGTCGCCGAGGTCGCCCCGGAACGAGGTGTCGCGGTACCCACAACGACGTCACCGGTTTCCCGGTTGCGGGTCGCGTACCTGTCTGCCGATTTTCGCAGTCACGCCACCGCGCATTTGACGGCCGGACTTTTCGAGGAGCACGACCGCGAGCGCTTCGACGTCAGCGCCATCTCCTACGGACCGGATGACCGCAGCGAGATGCGCAACCGCCTGAAGGCAGCATTCGAACGCTTTGAAGACGTCAGCCATCTTACCGACGAGGACGTGGTCAAGCTGATACGGCAGCTCGACATTGACGTCCTCGTCGATCTGGGAGGCTTCACCGCCGGCGCGCGGCCGAAAATCCTTGCGCACCGGGCGGCTCCCATCCAGGTCAACTATCTCGGGTTTCCCGGCACGATGGGCGCGTCATACATCGACTACGTCATGGCCGACCGGATCGTCATCCCCGAAGAAGAGCAGAAGCATTACGCCGAGAAGGTGATTTATCTCCCCGACAGCTATCAGGTGACCGACGCGAGGCGACCGCCCCTGCCAAATGTACCTGCTAGGAGCGCGGTCGGACTGGCGGACGACGCATTCGTCTACTGCGCGTTCAACAGAACGTCGAAGATCACGCCCCTAATGTTCGATGTCTGGATGAGGCTGCTGACCAGGACCGCCGGCAGCGTCCTTTGGCTGCTTGATGGGGACCCGATCGCCGGGGAGAACCTGAGGCGTGAAGCCGTTGCGCGCGGCATCGCCGCCGAGAGGATCGTGTTCGCACCACACGTCCCTGCCGATGAACACTTGGCGCGTCACCAGCTCGCCGATCTGTTCCTGGACACACAGCCCTACAATGCCCATACCGCGGCCAGCGACGCCCTTTGGGCTGGCTTGCCGGTTCTGACCTGCCTCGGCACCGCCTTTGCGGGACGTGTTGCAGCCAGTCTCCTGAATGCTGTCGGCCTTCCTGAGCTGGTGACGCGATCGTTGGACGAATATGAGGGTTTGGCGCTTCGGATCGCGCACGATTCCGAACTTCGAACCGCCCTCAAGCGCAAGCTGGCGATGCATCGGTCCACCTGGCCTCTCTTCGATACTGTCGGCATGACGCGACACATCGAAAAGGCCCTCAATGAAATGTGGCGCCGTCATTGCGCCGGCGAAGCGCCGGCCTCGTTTGCCGTCTAAATCTCATCATGAGGTCGCCTTGGCGCATCGCACCGATCGGTCCAGGTTCGGTTCCCGACGGCGGAGTGAACCGCTCAGTGCGCGGTAGCCCAGGCCCTCGCCTCGCGCTGCGCGGCGGCGATCTCGGCATCCGACATCTGCCCGGCGACTTCCTGGCGGAGCGCGATGGCGTCCTTGCGGCCCTTCAGCGCCGCGAGGTTGAACCATTTGTGCGCGGCAATGAGATCAACGAGACCGGAGCGGCCGCTCGCCCAATACATGCCCCGCTCGAACAGCACGTCCGACAGCGCGCTCGCGTCGATCGGTGTCGCCGCCTCCAGATTGAAAGTCCCCTGATACATGTCGCATCCCCTTTATTGTCGTGCCGCCTCGTTTCCCCGAGTGCGGCTCCCGTCCAAACTGTTCAACTCGTCCCCATGCCGTTTTGCCGGCTTGTTGAGAGCGATCTTGGCGAGCAAATTTGAATGGCAGTTTAAGTAGTGCGATGAAGGGGACGTAAACGCGAGGCCACGCGGCGCGGCTGCAAAAATGCAAGAAGTCCTCGAATCACAAGCACTTCCGCGATTCGTTGGACGAGGTTCACGGTGCCGATTTTTGCAGAGTGATAACCATTGCGACGGGTCCGAATACGGGTGGCGTGATCCGAGCGCCCAAAACATCAGCTGTCATCGTCCGGGCTTGACCGGGCGATCCAGTACTCCGGGATGTTTGTAATTGAGCCGAGGAGCCGCGGCGTAATGGATGGCCCGAAAGCCGGGCCAGGACACCGGTGTGTGTGTGTGCGCAACGGTTACGCCCGCCTCGTCGACAGCGCTGCCACGTCCCGGATCTACAATTGAGAGAAATGAAAACGCCGGCGAGGATCCCGGCTACTCGAACGAGGGCGTCGGCGAACACGTCAGGACCAGATTTCATTTTTGCCGCGAGGCTACTCATGAAATTGCGGAGCCGATAAAGGCGAACCGCACCGAACGAAGAAAACTCGTTTCTTCTGCCGGACCGGACCTTAACGAGCAAGCTCGGCAAGGTGGGACGATCCGACCGTTGACCTGATGTCTCGCCGACACCCTCTATCGCCGATCAGAGCCCGGTTGACTGAGACCTGTCCTGCCGGAGGCAAACCAGATCGCAGAAGGCGCTGATGACGTGCCGGCCGTCAGAGAGGCCGACGACTTCAAGAGCGAAGTTACTTCTTCTTCTTCGCGACCTTGCGGGTCTTCTTCGCAGTCTTCTTCACTGCGCTCTTCGCCTTCTTCGCCTTCTTCGCTTTCTTCGCCATGTTGCCCTCCGATGTGAGATGGCTTAATCGCTGCGTGCATTCGGGGATCGAATGCACTTCATCCCGAATACACCAACACGGCGAAAAAAACATCTTCTCGCTTAAGGAAGTGTTGACGCAGCAAAGCGCGCAAGTACTCCGCGCTTCGCGCACGCGCTCGACGAGTCGTTCGATCGTCTATGCAAAAAGTGCCTGCCGCATCGACGCGGGCGAAAGCATCGGTTGCAAGAAAACCCTATGCTGCAAGCGCATTCCGCATTCCCACGTTGCGCGCGATCGACGCGCCGTCGCGCGTTGCGTCTGGTTCGAAGGCGCACGAAGTGCGTTTCGCGGACTCTGAGTCGCGAATTTTGGCAACGAAAATATTTTCATGCTTAACGGCACGATCGCCCGCCGGAGCGCGCTCGAAGCCGCCGTTTTCCGCGAATCGAAGACGGCGATTCGGTTGCGCCTGGGCGGTGCGAGCGAGACGACGTTGGTGTCGCCGCGTGCGCGCGACGGATGCGCAAGAGGAGGATTACGGTGACGGCACGCGCCGTCACCGCAAGGTGTCAGTTGCCGAGCTTGGACTTCAAGAGGTCGTTGACCGCTTGCGGGTTGGCCTTGCCGCCGGACGACTTCATCACCTGGCCGACGAACCAGCCGAGCGCCTGCGGCTTGTCCTTGACTTGCGCGACCTTGTCGGGATTGGCCGCGATGATGTCGTCCACCACCTTCTCGATCGCGGAGAGGTCGGTGACCTGCTTCATTCCGCGGCTCTCAACCAGCGCGCGGGGATCGCCGCCCTCCTGCCAGACGATCTCGAACAGGTCCTTGGCGATCTTTCCGCTGATCGTGCCCTCGCCGATCAGGTCGATGATCGCGGCAAGCTGCCCGGACGAGACCGGAGAGGCCGTAATATCGTGGCCTTCCTTGTTGAGACGGCCGAACAGCTCGTTGATCACCCAGTTCGCCGCCATCTTGCCGTCGCGGGTGCGATTGGCGAGCCTGTCCAGCACGGTCTCGTAGAAGTCAGCGCTTTCGCGCTCGGCGACGAGCACGCTCGCGTCATAGGCCGAGAGGCCGAAGTCGGCGACAAAGCGCGTCTTCTTCTGATCGGGCAACTCCGGCAGCTTCGCCTTCAGCTCGTCAACGAAGCTTTGCGAGAATTCCAGCGGCAGCAGATCCGGATCGGGGAAGTAGCGATAGTCATGCGCCTCCTCCTTGGACCGCATCGAGCGCGTCTCGCCCTTGTTGGCGTCGTAGAGCCGTGTCTCCTGGTCGATCTCGCCACCGTCCTCGAGGATCTCGATCTGGCGCCGCGCCTCGTACTCGATCGCTTGTCCGATGAAGTTGATCGAGTTCATGTTCTTGATCTCGCAGCGGGTGCCGAGCGGCCCGCCGGGCTTGCGCACCGAGACGTTGACGTCGGCACGCAGATTCCCCTTCTCCATATCGCCGTCGCAGGTGCCGAGATAGCGCAGGATCGAGCGCAGCTTGGTTACATAGGCCTTGGCCTGCTCGGCGTCGCGGATGTCCGGTTTTGAGACGATCTCCATCAGCGCCACGCCGCAGCGGTTGAGATCGACGAAGGACAGCGACGGCGACTGGTCGTGCAGTAACTTGCCGGCGTCCTGCTCCAGATGCAGCCGCTCGATGCCGACGGTGACGCTGCGGCCGCCGTCGAGCTCGACGATCACCTCGCCCTCGCCGACAACAGGCGACTTGTACTGGCTGATCTGGTAGCCCTGCGGCGAGTCCGGATAGAAATAGTTTTTGCGGTCGAACACCGAACGCAGGTTGATCTTTGCGTTCAGACCGAGCCCGGTCCGGACAGCCTGCCTGACGCATTCCTCGTTGATGACGGGCAGCATGCCCGGCATCGCCGCGTCGACCAGAGACACATGCGTGTTCGGCTCGCCGCCGAACGCAGTCGAGGCGCCCGAGAACAGCTTTGAGTTCGACGTCACCTGGGCGTGGATCTCCATGCCGATGACCATCTCCCAGTCGCCGGTGGCGCCTTTGAGAAGCTTGTGCGTGGCCGTGCTCATGTCGTGCTCCCGAGCAGCGCGGCAGCGATCCGCTCCCACTCCGCCTGCAATGTATCCTTCGCCGCCGGTTGCCCTGCCTGACGGTACCAGTAACCGGCATTGCCGAGATCGCCTTCGACGCGGTGCAAGTATGCGTGCACCCAGGCGGCCTCGCGGCTGCTGTCGTCCTGAACGATCTTGTGCGCCCGGTCCCAGTCGCCCTTGGCGGCCCACCACAGCCCTGCGAGCGGCGCGCTGAGCTCCGGCGCGGGCGCTGCGCCGTCGAGGCTGGCGATGTACGCCGCCATGTTCACCACCACCTCGCAGGCGTGAAGCGCCCCGCCGCCTGCTCGATCACCTCGCCGAGCGAGAACAGCGTCTCTTCATCGAAGGGCCGGCCGATCAGTTGCAGGCCGAGCGGCAGGCCCTGCGCGTCCTTGCCGGCCGGCACGGCGATGCCGGGCAGGCCGGCCATGTTCACGGTCACTGTGAAGATGTCGTTGAGATACATCTCGACCGGATCGGCGCCGCCCTTCTCGCCGATGCCGAAGGCAGCCGACGGCGTCGCCGGCGTCAGGATCGCGTCGACGCCCATGGCGAAGCAATCCTCAAAATCCTTCTTGATCAGCATCCGCACCTTCTGCGCGCGCAGGTAATAGGCATCGTAATAGCCGGCAGAGAGCACGTAGGTGCCGATCATGACGCGGCGCTTCACCTCGGCGCCAAAACCTTCAGCGCGGGTGTTCTCGTACATCTCGACGACGTTCCTGCCCTGCTCGCGCAGGCCGTAGCGCACGCCGTCATAGCGCGCCAGGTTCGAGGAAGCTTCCGCCGGCGCCACGATGTAATAGGCCGGCAGCGCGTATCTGGTGTGCGGCAGCGACACCTCGACGAGCTCGGCGCCGGCCGCTTTCAGCCAGGCCGCCCCCGCTTCCCAAAGCTTTTCGATCTCGGCCGGCATGCCGTCGAGGCGATATTCCTTGGGAATGCCGATCTTCATGCCTTTCACGGACTTGCCGACCGCAGCCTCGTAGTCCGGCACGGCGATGTCGACAGATGTCGTGTCCTTGGGGTCGTGGCCGGCCATCGAGCGCAGCAGCATCGCGCTATCGCGCACGCTGCGCGCGATGGGACCGGCCTGGTCGAGCGAGGAGGCAAAGGCGACGATGCCCCAGCGCGAGCAGCGGCCGTAGGTCGGCTTGATGCCGACGGTCGCGGTGAAGGCCGCCGGCTGGCGGATCGAGCCGCCGGTATCGGTCGCGGTCGCGCCCATGCAGAGCAGCGCCGCCACGGCCGAGGCCGAGCCGCCGGACGAGCCGCCCGGCACCAGCGTCGTGTTGGAGCCCTCGCGCCGCCAGGGATTGCCCACGGCACCGAAGCAGGAGGTCTCGTTCGACGAGCCCATCGCGAACTCGTCGTTGTTGAGCTTGCCGAGCATCACCGCGCCGTCGCGCCAGAGCTGCGAGGTGATGGTCGATTCGTAGGTCGGCACGAAATTGCCGAGTATCTTCGAACAGGCGGTGGTGCGCACGCCCTTGGTCGCGAACAGGTCCTTGATGCCGAGCGGAATGCCGGCGAGCGGGCCGGCATCGCCCTTGGCGATCTTGTCATCAGCCTCGCGCGCCATGGCGCGCGCCTGGTCTGGCGTCTCCAGGACGAAGGCGTTGAGCGCGCGCGCGGCTTCCATCGCGCCCAGATGCGCGTCGGTCAGCTCAAGCGACGTGAATGTCTTGTCGGCGAGACCCTTGCGGGCCTCGGCGAGCGTCAGCGATGTCAAATCGGTCATTTATTGATCGGGCTACAGAAGAACGGAGAGAGGGTCTTGTCGTTGGCAGGGTCGTCTTGCGTGACGTTTTTCTTGGCGGACGCATTCGCCGCCGCCTCGAGCTGGTCGAGCACGGCATTGACGGCCACGTTGGGATCGGCAGCCTTGCCCTGCCGCTCCATCGCGTCGAGATAGTTCATATAGGCCTGATAGGCCTTCTCATCGTCGCATAGCAGGCACATCGAACAGCGTCCTGAATTGCTCTCTTGTTGACGCGCTTTCTTGACGCGAACCGGTATCCACTTCGCTCGAAAACGCTATGTCACTCGACAACCTTCGGCACCAGGAAGAAATGGCCTTCGGTCGCCGGCGCGTTGGTAACGATATCGTCGGCGATCTCGCCGTCATTGACGACGTCCTGGCGCTTCTTCATCTCCATCGGGGTCACCGATGTCATGGGATCGACGCCGTCGACATTGACCTCCGAGAGCTGCTCGACGAAGGCAAGCATGGCGTTGAGTTCACCCTGGAGATGCGGAACCTCGTCGTCGGAAACCGCAATACGCGCGAGATGCGCGATGCGGCGGACGGTAGCGGCGTCAACGGACATATATAAGGCCTCGAGCGGCAGAAATCCTGTTCTGCCGTATAGCAGAGGCCGCTTTTGCGCCGCAACCGGCGTGGGCGCATGATCCGGAAAAGTGCGCAGCGGTTTTCCGGAAAGATCAAGCGCAAACAATAACCTAATGCGCGATGATCCTATCGCGCCCTAGCCGGCCAGCGCTTTCAGGCGGGCCTGCGCGGATTTGGCCAGCTCCCGGGTCAGTTCGGCCGCGGGCATCTCGCGCCCCATGCCGATGGCCTGGCCGGCCCAGAGATTGGTGAAATCCACCCTGCCCTGCTTTTCGGCTGCCGCCTTCAGCGGCCCCAGTGCGGTCGCGGCATGAGGAAAGGCCGGCGCGTCCGGCGAAATCGGGCCGGCCTCGCGCATCAGGCGGTTCTGCACGCCACGCGCGGGCCGGCCGGTCA
Organism: Bradyrhizobium sp. CB82; assembly: GCF_029714405.1. NCBI lineage: Bacteria > Pseudomonadati > Pseudomonadota > Alphaproteobacteria > Hyphomicrobiales > Nitrobacteraceae > Bradyrhizobium > Bradyrhizobium sp. CB82. The sequence goes on from NZ_CP121650.1 coordinate 5,384,274, forward strand.
TCACATTGGTAATGACGGTGGAATCGTCCCGCGCTTCGGCGAGCGCCTTGCGGCCACCGGCGCTGACCTTGGACTCCGGGCAACGCAGATAGGCACTGCCGATCTGCACGCCGGCCGCACCGAGCGCGAAGGCGGCTGCGATGCCGCGCCCATCCGCGATACCGCCGCAGGCGATCACCGGCACTTTCACGGCATCGACGACCTGCGGCACCAGTGCGAAGGTGCCGGGCTGCTCCGAGATATTCTCGGTCAGGAACATGCCGCGATGGCCGCCCGCCTCGGCGCCCTGCGCGATCACCGCATCGACGCCGTGCTGCTCGAGCCAGACCGCCTCCTTCACCGTGGTGGCGGAGGAAATCACGATGCAGCCGGCCGCCTTGACGCGCTTGAGCAGCGCCGCCTCCGGCAGGCCGAAATGGAAGCTGACGACTTCCGGCTTCAACTCTTCGACGACCTCGCAGAACGCCGCATCGAACGGCGCGCGGTTGGCGGCGCTGATCGGCGTCGCCGGATCGAGACCATGCTCTTTGTAGTAGCCGGCCAGCCGCTGCTTCCAGCGCGCTTCGGCCTCGGCCGTGAGCTCGAGAGGCTTGTGGCAGAAGAAATTCATGTTCACCGGCGCGGTGACCTGCTGGCGGATGAGATTGACCTGCTCGCGCGCCTTCTCCGCCGACAGCATCGCGCACGGCAGTGAGCCAAGCGCACCGCCTTTCGCCGCCGCGATCACGAGTTCCGCGTCCATCACGCCCGCCATCGGCGCCAGCACGATCGGGAATTCGGTCTTGAAGAGGTCGATCAGTCGACGGTCAGGCCACATGGCTGTTCTCTCGTATTAGGCAGCAGAAGCGATGGAATTGCGCCGGCCGGCCAGCAACTGCTCCGCCTCCGTCGCGATCCGCTCGACGATCTCGGCCGCCGGCGGAATATCATGGATCAGGCCGACCGCCTCGCCGGCGATCACGGCAGCAACGTCGAAATTGCCGCTGGCCTTCGCCGCGGCATAGTCCGCCGCAACCTTGGCGACATTCTGCATCAATTCGACCTCGCGACCCATCCAGCGCCGGGCGTGATCGTTGATCAGGCATCGCCCGGTAAACGGCGCCGGCCACACATTGTTGCGGGACAGATCGAAAATGATGCCGCGCACGGTCGAGCCGCTCGTTGCATCACAGATGCGCCGCTTCGCCTCGTCAGCGGCATCGGCCTCCTGGCACGCATAAAAGCGCGTGCCAAGCAGCACGCCGCTTGCGCCCAGCATCATCATGGCGGCGAGCCCGCGCCCGTCGGCGACGCCGCCGGCGGCGACAACCGGCACTCGCCCCGCCGCAAGATCGACAATCCCTGGCACGAGATCGACTGTGGTGCGGGATGCACCATGGCCGCCTGCTTCCGTACCTTGCGCGATCAGAATGTCCGCGCCGGCCTCGAGCGCCTGCCGCGCCATGGCCTCGTCCTGTACCTGGCAGATCAGCCGCGCGCCGGCCGATTTGATCTTCGGGACGAACGGCGCGGGATCGCCGAACGAGAGCATGATCGCGCTGGGACGCGCCGCGAGCGCGATGTCGAGCAGTTGCGGACACCTGGCGAGGCTCCAGGTGATGAAGCCGATGCCGAACGGTGCGCGCAGCTCTCTCAGCTTCGACGTCTCCCGCTCCAGCCAGAGCCTTTCGCCATAACCGCCGCCGAGAATGCCAAAGCCGCCCGCGCCGCTCACCGCCGTCACCAGCCGGCTGCCCGCAACGATGTCCATCGGAGCGAGCAGGATCGGGTGCTGGATGCCAAGCAGCGTGGTAAGCGGTGTGGTGATCGACATGGCTCCTCCCGTCTGGACAGCGAGAGTAGGCAGGAATAGCATTCTCGAAAATTGAATTCTTGCGAACGCTGCCATCTCAAAAACGAAACGAAGTCATGGAACTCAGCGATATCAAGACCTTTGCCGCGGTCGCCCGCAGCGGCGGCATCACGCGTGCCGCGGAAGAACTCAACACTTGCAGTCGAACGTCACCCAGCGGATCAAGGCGCTGGAGGTCGAGATCGGCACGCCGCTGTTCGAGCGGCACAGCCGCGGCATGACACTCACCGGCGCCGGCAAGAGGCTCCTGCCCTACGCGCAGAAGATGGCGGCTCTGTCGCGCGAAGCCGTTCTCGCAGCGCGTGATGATGGCGAGCCCAAGGGGCCGCTCGCGATCGGCTCGATGGAGACGACCGCCGCCGTGCGCCTGCCACCGCTGCTCGCGGATTTCCACCGCCGCTTTCCTGCTGTGCGGCTGAGCCTGCGCACAGCGACATCAGCCGATCTCGTCGCCGCCGTGCTCGATGGCGTGCTCGACGGCGCTTTCGTCGCGGGCCCCATCGAGCATGCCGAGATCATCGCAGTCAGCGCCTTCCGCGAGGAGCTGGTGCTGGTCAGCGCGCGCCGCTGGGCGTCACTGAAGGAGCTGCGCGCAGGCACGCCGGAGTCCGGCCCGACGGCGCTGGTGTTCCGCACCGGCTGCACCTATCGCCAGCGGCTCGAGCAGATCTTCGTCGAGTTCGGCTGGCCGTCGGCGGCGCGATTCGAGCTCGGCACGCTCGACGGCATGATCGGCTGCGTCGCCGCCGACATGGGGGTAACACTGCTGCCTCGCGCCGTGGTCGAACGCAGCGCGATGATCGGGAACGTGGCGATCCACGCGCTGCCCCCGGCCTACGCGCGGGTCGAGACGCTGTTCATCCAGCGCTGCGCCGGCCACCAATACAGCGCGCTTCAGGGTTTTGTATCCTGCCTGAAGGGGGACGACGCAGTCATTGCCGCTTGAGGCGCTTTGCCTCTTTCGCGCTTCGCATGGTATGCGCTAACGCCATGCCGGCTCCTATCCTACCCCTGGTCGACGCTGCAACCCATTGGCCCGATCGCGGTGCGCTGATCGGGCTCGATCTCGGCACCAAGACGATCGGTGTTGCCGTCTCCGATCCGGACCGGCGGCTCGCGACCGGCGTCGAGACCATCCAGCGCAAGGCCTTCAGGCAGGATGCTGCGCGCCTGCTCGCCATTGCCGCCGAGCGCAAGGCAGTCGGCTTCGTGCTTGGGCTTCCCATCAACATGGACGGCAGCGAGGGCCCGCGCGCGCAATCGACCCGCGCCTTCGCCCGCAACCTTGCCGGCCTCACGGCGCTTGCCATCGGGCTGTGGGACGAGCGCCTCTCGACATCAGCGGTCGAGCGCGAGCTGATCGGCATGGACGTCAGCCGCGCCAAGCGCGCCGAGGTGATCGACGAGCACGCCGCGATCTTCATCCTGCAAGGCGCGCTCGATCGTCTGGCCAATCTGCGCGACGCACCCGGGATGGGCTGACCATGGCGGTGGTGGTTGGCGACAATCACGATGCCGGTTGCGATCGCGTTAGTGGCGACCGTTTAAGCATAAGGTCCCATCATGAAGAAGATGGCCGTGTTGAAAGTCGAATGGATGATCATCGGCAGCCAGGTTGAATTCCTTCGCCAACGGAAATAGCCGAGAGCAAGTCCCGTGAAGAAGATGTTCAGCCGCCCAAGCCAATCGTATTGCGAGTGACAGATTCCCCATAGGGCTGACGTAAGCACGATAGCCCCGATCGGCCCCAGAAATGTCTGAGACCAGCCGCGAAACATGAAGCCCCGAACGATCAACTCCTCCAGGACCGGCGCTGCAATGCAGCCCGTGACGAGCATAATCAGCAATCCGCCAGCACTGCCGACCGCGATATAGGTATCCTTCGCAGGCGCCTGTGGACCAGCAACAACGTAATTCAATACACACTCGAGGAAGAAGACGACGAGCATGATGCCCAAGGCGCTCAATAGCTCGCCGGGGCGTGGCCAGTTCAAGGCCAAATACTCCGCGAATTCTCTCCCTGCCTTCCGGATCGCAATCCAAAGTACGGCGATCGCTGCCGGCGTCGCCAAGATATTGCCTGCGCGTTGCCAATTCTCTTGCTTCCATAGTATGTCGATTTGCTCGGACGACAGACCTTTCATCGTGCTCGGTATGCTCAAGATGAAGGTCAGTATGAGCATGCCTGCGAATATGTAAGCGATATAAGCGACCAGGACGACGAACAACGTCTCCATGAAATCCCATGTCCGGGGCTGCTCGGTCGGATCCGCGACTGAGGGATCGGCATTTTCGATGTTGGACATGTGGGCTTTCGCGACAACTTCGCAGCGAGGGTTGGATCACCTCTACCTAACATAGAGCCATCGGGCCGGCAATGCCATGGGGAGAGCAGTGTGGGAAGCGCTCCAAGATGCCGTCATTGCCAGCGAAGCGAAGCAATCCAGACTGTCGCCACGGAGGGATCCTGGACTGCTTCGCTTCGCTGGCAAGCTCGAGGTCAAACGTCTGCTCGGCCAACGCAAGGATCGAGCGCGCCGGCCTAGCTCCCCAGCCACATCGTCAGCACCACCGCCGTCAGATTGTTCAGCGCATGGAGCACGATCGTGAGCCACAGCGAGTTGCCGCGGTAGCGCATGTAGCCGAACCACAATCCGATCGAGAACACCTCGGCAAGGAAGTACATGTCGTACTGGAGATGCACGGCCGTCCAGACCAGCGACGACAGGATGATCGCACCGGGCACGCGCAGAAAACTTTCCGACCAGCCACGATAGAGGAAGCCTCGCGCGATCACCTCTTCGGACATGGGCGCGGCAATGCTGAAGGCGAGCACGAGCATCGTCGCCGCACCCTTGTCGCGGCCTGATTTCAAGAGGTCGGTCGTGAAGCCCGGCGTCGCTTCGCGGCCCAGCGCACGCGACATCGCCTCCCAGATCACAACGATCAGGATGAGACCAACCGCCCCGAGCAGAATCTGCAGCCAGGACGGCCAGCGCAGCGCAAGGTAGTCGGCGAAGGAAGCTCCCTTCAGGCGAATGGCCAGCCACACTGCGGCGAGCGTGGTCGGAAGGCCGACGATCACCGAAAGCGCCAGCGCCTGCGGATCGCGGCCGACGGACTCAAGGGACGCCATGTCGAGAGGGACACCGCGATGCACGACCAGATAGACGACGGTCCCGACCTGGCCGACGAACATCGCAGCGAAGACGAACACGCCCCACAGCGACGTGCCCCAGAATTTCCAGACGCGCGGCGCGCCCTCGGCGGATGTCACGATGAGCGGCGGGTGGTCAGGATTGAGGGTGTCCATCAAGAGGCTTTCGTTGGGCGCGACAACTATCGACGGTGTTGAAAGACTGTGCCCCGATCAAGGCAGCGCCCGCTCCAGCAGTGCGCGAACATCCTCACTCTCCAGCTCCGCCGCGCCATACATGCTGGCGTGACTGGTAGCGAGGCGCGTGGCGGCGAACAATTCGGCGTTGCGCGGCGACACAAGGTTGAGCGCCGCGGCGGCTGACAGCAGCGCCAGCTTCTCCACCGCAAGCCGCGCGATGCGCTCGCCGTCGGCGCGGCGGAACGTCTTGCCGATGAAGCTCACCGCCTCGCCCGGCCCTGGCAGACCCTTGGTCTCGGCAGCCAGGACTTGCAGCACGGCCATCGCCGCATCGGGCTCGCGCGCGAGTGCCCTCAGCACATCGAGGCACATCACATTGCCCGAGCCTTCCCAGATCGCGTTCACCGGCGCCTCCCGATAGTGGCGCGCCAGAATGCCGTCTTCGACGTAGCCGTTGCCGCCGAGGCATTCCATCGCCTCATAGAGGAACGCCGGCGCGCTCTTGCACACCCAGTATTTGATTGCGGGCGTCAGCAGCCGCACGTAGGCGGCCTCGGTCGCATCGTGCGGCGTGCGGTCGAAGGCGCGGCAGAGCCGCATCACCAGAGCGACCGTCGCCTCGACATGCAGCGCCATGTCGGACAGCACCGCCTGCATCAGCGGCTGATCGGCGAGATGTTTTTGGAACACGCTGCGGTGACGCGCGTGATGCAGCGCATGAGCGAGCCCCGAACGCATCAGTCCGGCCGAGGCGATCGCACAATCCTGCCGCGTGAGCTGCACCATCTGTATGATGGTGCGGATCCCCTTGCCCTCCTCGCCGACGGCTTCCGCATAGGCGCCGACGAACTCGACCTCGGAGGACGCATTGGAGCGGTTGCCGAGCTTGTCCTTCAGCCGCTGGAACTGGATCGCGTTCACCGAGCCGTCCGGCGCGAAGCGCGGCATGAAGAAACAGGTCAGCCCGCCTTCGGCTTGCGCGAGCACGAGGAAGGCGTCGCACATCGGCGCCGACATGAACCATTTATGGCCGGTGATGCGATAAGCGTTCCCATCGCGCACCGCGCGCGTCATGTTGGCGCGAACGTCGGTGCCGCCCTGCTTCTCGGTCATGCCCATGCCGAGCGTCATGCCGCGCTTGTCCCACCACGGCGCGAAGGTGGGATCGTAACTCTTCGTCGAGAGCACCGGCATCACGCGCGCGAGCAGGTCGGGCTGCATCGCCAGCGCCGCAACGGAGGCGCGGGTCATGGTGACCGGGCAGAGATGTCCGGTCTCGACTTGCGAGGCGATATAGAATTTGGCCGCGCGAATGACTTCGGCCGCATCGCCCACGGGCTTTCCGTCCGCAGTCCAGGTGGAGTTGTGCACGCCGGCATGCGCGCTGTGCGCCATCAGCTCGTGATAGGCAGGATGAAACTCGACCTGGTCGCGACGGTTGCCCTTGGAGTCAAAGGTGCGGAGTTTTGGCGTGTTCTCGTTGGCAATGCGCCCACGCTCGGCCATTGCCGCCGAACCCCAATGCCGGCCGAACGCGGACAGCTCCTGTTCGGCAGCAGTCCCGCCATTGGCCCTCACCGCCTCGACCAGCGGCCGGTCCACGGCAAACAGGTCGACGTCCTCGAACGGCGGCGACTGGTTGAAGACCTCGTGGGTTGCGAAGCTCGGCTGGGTCATTGTGCGTTCCCGGTTGAATATACCCGCACCGGCAGTGCCACCTCTCCCAAGAGGAGAGGTCGCGCCGAAGGCACGGGTGAGAGGTTACGCTCTACCGAGGGACCTGATCCCCTCACCCGGCGCTCCGCGCCGACCTCTCCCTTTGGGAGAGGTAACCCGACGCGTGGCTGCTTCCGCCTCAGTTGCACTCTACCTCGTCCGCGGCTGGATCGGGAAATCATAGGCTGCCCCGCCCGCCCCCGGCAGGGAAAAATGCCACCACTCCTTCGAATAGTTCACAAAGCCTTGCCGGGCCATCGCAGCGACCAGCCGCTTGCGCCAGGCGCGCTGATCGGCCGTGATCGACGGTGCAGCGGTATGGCCCTTCGCATCCGTGCAGTCATAGCCGGTGCCCATGTCAACGCTGCCTTCGGGCGCCCTGGCCTCGACCGGCGCCGTGCAGTCGCCATAGGCCTTCGCGGGATCGTATTTGGCGGAGTTGCCGGCCTTGAGATCGACGAGCGTCAGATCGAGCGCCGCCCCGGTGGAATGCTGCGAGCGGCTCGCGATGTAACCGAGCCGAAACAGCTCGGTCTTCGGAATCCTGGGATTGTAGCGCCGCTCGGCCGCCGGCTCCCGGCCGTTCTGCGCCCACGCCACCATATCGAGCGACGCGCGCACCGGCCGGTAGCAATCGAACATCTTCAGCGAGAGACTTTGGCTGGCGAGCTCCTGCTGGATCGCCTTCAGCCGCAGCCCCACCTCCCGCTTCACCACGCATTCGCCGGCGCCGTAACCGCTCAGCCGATGGCCGGTGAAGTTATTTGACGTCGCGTAGCGGATGTCCTGGATGATGGTGGGATCGATGTCGCGCAGGTAGACGAAGCCGCCGGGGAGCAATTGGGCGTGAGCGGCCGAACTGATCGCCATCAATACAATCGCAATTCGAATTGATTTCACGAGATACATCCACATTTCCCGTCGTCATTCCACATTGCGCCATTGCGATGGGATGGTCCGAAGGCCCAGACTCGGAATCTCGAGATTCCCCAATGCGCAACCGCGCATTGGGGTTCGATGTTTCGCATCGGCCCGGAATGACGACAAGGTTACAGATCAGGGGATAACCCACTTCCTCAGCTTTGGCCCTTGCTCCCCTCAGCATCCGCGCCTATAGCTCTGCCTTTAATGACATCGAAATCGACCTTCGTCCTCGGTCACCGGCATTTGCTGGGTATCGAGGGCCTTTCCGCTGCCGATATCACCGGCCTCCTCGACCTGTCCGAAGAATATGTCGAGGTGAACCGCCAGGTGGACAAGAAGCGCACCGTCCTGCGTGGACGGACGCAGGTGAACCTGTTCTTCGAGGCCTCCACCCGCACCCAATCCTCGTTCGAACTCGCGGGCAAACGCCTGGGCGCCGACGTCATGAACATGTCGGTCTCCTCCTCGTCCATGAAAAAGGGCGAGACGCTGATCGATACCGCGGTGACGCTGAACGCCATGCACCCGGATATCCTGGTGGTCCGGCATCACGCTTCCGGCGCGGTGGAACTTCTGGCCCGCAAGGTTGACGGTTCCGTGATCAATGCCGGCGACGGAGCTCACGAGCATCCGACGCAAGCTTTGCTGGATGCACTCACCATCCGCCGCAACAAGGGCCGGATCGAGGGACTGGTGATCGCGATCTGCGGCGATGTGCTGCATTCGCGCGTCGCCCGCTCCAACATCATCCTGCTCAACACCATGGGCGCCCGCGTCCGCGTCGTCGGGCCTTCCACGCTGCTGCCGCCCGGTATCGAGCGGATGGGCGTCGAGGTCGCACGCGACATGCGCGCGGGCCTCGAGGGCGCTGATATCGTCATGATGCTGCGGCTCCAGCGCGAGCGCATGAACGGCTCCTTCGTGCCGTCGTCCAGCGAGTACTTCAACTATTTCGGTCTCGACCAGAAGAAGCTCGCCTACGCAAAACCCGATGCGCTGGTGATGCATCCCGGCCCCATGAACCGCGGCGTCGAGATCGATACCGCGGTCGCCGACGGCGCGCAGTCCCTGATCCGCGAACAGGTGGAGATGGGCGTGGCCGTGCGCATGGCGGTGCTGGAAGCGCTCGCCCGTAACCTGCCGAACGCGTGATGCCCATGCTGACCGACCGCCGTCCGATCCTGCTCGCCAACGCCCGCGTCGTCGATCCCTCCAGGGATTTTGACGGCATCGGCGACGTCCTGATCGCCGACGGCACCATCCGCGAGACCCGCCGCGGCATCGGCGCGGCCGGCGTTCCCGAGGGCACCGACATCGTCAACTGCTCCGGCATGATCGTGGCCCCCGGGCTGATCGACATGCGCGCCTTTGCAGGCGAGCCCGGCTTCAGCCACCGCGAGACGTTTGCCAGCGCGAGCCAGGCGGCGGCGACCGGCGGCATCACCACCATCATCTGCCAGCCAGACACCGCGCCCGTCATCGACAATTCGGCGACCGTCGACTTCGTGATGCGCCGCGCCCGCGACACCGCGATCGTCAACGTCCACCCGATGGCCGCACTGACAAAGGGCATGCGCGGCGAGGAGATGACCGAGTTCGGTCTTTTGAAAGCCGCCGGAGCGGTCGCCTTCAGCGACGGCGACAGAAGCGTCACCAACGCACAGGTGATGCGCTGGGCGCTGACCTACGCGCGCGATTTCGACGCGCTGATCGTGCATCACACCGAGGATCCCCACCTCGTCGGCGAAGGCGTCATGAACGAGGGCGAGTTCGCGACCCGCCTTGGCCTGATGGGCATTCCGAGCGCGGCGGAGGCCGTGATGCTGGAGCGCGACATGCGCCTCGTCGCGCTCACCGGCGGGCGCTATCACGCGGCCTCGCTCTCCTGCATCGACTCGCTCGATATTCTGAAACGCGCCCGCGATGCCGGTCTTGCTGTCAGCGCCTCGGTCTCGATCAACCATCTCGCGCTGAACGAGAACGATATCGGGCCGTACCGGACGTTCCTGAAACTATCGCCGCCGCTGCGCACCGAGGACGACCGCCGCGCGCTGGTTGCGGCCGTCGGCTCCGGCCTCGTCGACGTCATCATGTCCGACCACAATCCGCGGGACGTCGAGGTCAAGCGCCTGCCGTTTGCCGAAGCGGCGTCCGGCGCGGTGGGCCTCGAGACCATGCTGTCGGCCGGCCTGCGGCTGGTGCATAATGGCGAGATGGAGCTGAAGACGCTGATCCGGGCGATGTCGACACGGCCGGCCGAGCTGCTCGGTCTGCCCGGCGGCACGTTGCGCGCCGGCGCGCCGGCCGACGTCATCGTGATCGACGCCGACACGCCCTGGGTGCTCGATCCCGCCGACCTCAAATCGCCCTGCAAGAACACGCCGTTCGACGAAGCCCGCTTCTCGGGACGGGTGGTGCGCACCATCGTCGGCGGGCGGACGGTGTTCGAGCATGTCTAGCGTAGCGTTTTCAAGCGAAGTGGATCCCGGCTCGCGTCAAGAACACGCGTCAGGACGAATCCATGCGCGGGAAATATGTCGGGCACGGAGATGCGGCGATGGGACTTGAAGCTTTCCTCCCCGTGGCCTTCGCCATCGGCTACCTGCTCGGCTCGATTCCGTTCGGCCTTATCCTGACGAAACTAGCCGGCACGCAGGATCTACGCTCGATCGGCTCCGGCAATATCGGCGCCACCAACGTGCTCCGCACCGGCCGCAAGGGGCTTGCAGCGGCAACACTGCTGCTCGACGCCCTGAAGGGTACTGCGGCGGTTGTGATCGCGGGTTACATCGCCGGTCCCAACGCGGCGATGCTCGCCGGCCTCGGCGCCTTCCTCGGCCACCTGTTTCCGGTCTGGCTCAAGTTCAAAGGCGGCAAGGGCGTCGCGGTCTATATCGGCATCCTGCTCGGGCTATTCTGGCCAGGCGCGCTGTTCTTCTGCCTGCTCTGGCTCGCGACCGCCTTCACCACGCGCTATTCCTCGCTCTCGGCGCTGGTGGCGGCCTTCGTGACGCCGATCTTCCTCTGGTGGTTCGGCCACCTCGCGCTCGCCTCGCTGTCCGCGGTGCTGACGCTGCTGCTGTTCTACATGCACCGCGAGAACATCAAGCGGTTGCAATCGGGCAGCGAGAGCCGGATCGGCCAGAAGTCTTAAACCCGGAAAAAGTACGGATACCGACGCGGCTCTTCCGCATTATATTCCAATTCCTGTTCGCAACTCTTGCCAAGAGTGGCAAACGAGTTCCATGCCTGTCATCCTCGGGATGACAATGGCGTTATCCGGTTTGCGTCCGATGAGCGAGAAGACCGACGTCACGCATGAACGACCGACTCTGCGCAGCGCCGCCGATGCGCCCGCGCAAGTCTACGGCACCGCCGCGAGCCGCCTGCTCTCTGCGACGAACATCTGGTCAAGCGCGCCTGAACCGCCCGTTGCGGAAGCGCCCGTTGCAAAGCCGCCGCGCGCCCGCGAAGAAATCGCGCAACCGGTCCGGCCTCTCGAGCGACCGGCCCCTGCGCCAGCCGAAGCGGCTGCGCGTCCCTCCACCCATTGGCCGCCGCGAAAATTGTCACTGGCGCTGCAGGGCGGCGGCACCTTTGCCGCTTTCACCTGGGGCGTGCTGGAGCGGCTGCTGGAAGAGCCGGGAATCGAATTCGACACCATCAGCGGCGCCAGTGCGGGCGCAATCAACGCGCTGCTGGTCGCCTGCGGCCTTGCCGAGGGCGGCCGCGAGGGCGCGCGGGCCCGCCTCGACCGGTTCTGGGTGCGGCTGATGCATGAGGCCTCGTTCCGCTCACTGATGCTGATCGGCGGCTTTTCGCCGGCGGGAAGCTCCGTGGCATTCGGGCCAACGCTGCGCTCCGGCCATTTCGATCCGCTCGATCTCGATCCGCTGCGGCAGGCGCTGTCGCGCGACATCAATTTCGCGGCGCTGCTAGCCAAGCCCTGCCCGAAACTTCTCATCGCTGCGACGCGAATCCGCGACGGGCACCAGCAGGTGTTTTCGAACGACGCGATCACCGCCGACGTCGCGCTGGCCTCGACCTGTCCGCCGCTGGTGCATTGCGCCATCGAGATCGAGGGCGAGGCCTATTGGGACGGCGGCTATGGCGGCAATCCACCGCTGGTGCGTCTGGTGCAGGCGTCGCGCGCGTCCGACGTGCTGGTTGTCCAGGTGACGCCCTCGCGCGACGGCTACGTGCCGATCACGCTGGCCGCGATCGACCGCAGGCTCGACCAGATCGCGGCCAACGCCGCGCTCAACGCCGAGATCGCCGCGGTGGAATGGGCACGCGCCAGCTCCGCACCCGCGCTGCGGCTGTTCCGGATCGCGGCGGAGGACGAGATCGAGGGTCTGGCGCAGCGCTCAACGACCGATCTCGGCCGCGGCTTCATCCGCCTGTTGCATCGAAGCGGCCGCACCGCCGCCGAGCGCTGGCTGCGGCAGGAGACGCGCGGCGAGACGTCCGTTCAGCGCACGCCCGCCGAGCCCGCCTTAGTGTGACGTCACGAGTGCGTTCTCGAGGAACCGCGCGGCGGCCAGCGCGCCCGCATCATTGCCGAAGCGCGCGATCACCTGCACGCCGACTGGTAAGCCCTCGACCTTGAGGGCCGGCACATTGACGCAAGGATTGCCCATCAGCGTCCAGAGCCGGTTGTAACGGGCATCGCCAGTGGTCGAGAGGCCCTTCGGGGCGGTGCCCGGCGCGGAATAGGTCAGGAGCACGTCAACGCCCTCAAAGACCTCGCCGAGCTCGCGGCGACCGCGACGGCCGATCCGACGCGCCTCGTCATATTGCGACGGCGTGAGCCCGACAGTCTCGTCGAGATTGGCGCGCAGCATCGACGCGATCTCGTCATGGCGCTCTGAGAATTCCCAAGCGAGCGCGCCATGCGCCTCAAAGTCCATGATCATCGGATGAATGCGCCAGGCCTCGCGCACCATCTCCGGCAGGTCGATGGTTTGGACACTGGCGCCGGCGCGCTCCGCCGCCTTGATCGCGGCCGCGAGCCCCTGCTCGGCTGCAGGCTCGACGGCTCCGGCAAACTCCTGTCGGACAACGCCGATGCGCGGCGATTTGGCGACGCCAATGTCGGAGAATTCAGCACGCCGCGTCATCGCAAACAATCCGCGCGCGACGTCCTCGACGCCGGCACCGAACAACCCCACCGTATCGAGCGCCCACGAGAAGCATTTGACGCCCACCGTCGGCAGCAGGCGGAACGACGGCTTGATCGCGGCAACCCCGCAATAGGCCGCGGGCCGGATCACCGAACCGCCGGTCTGGGTGCCCAGCGCCAGCGGGATCATGCCGGCAGCGACGGCAGCCGCCGAGCCCGCGGAAGATCCGCCCGGCGTGTGACCGGGATTGTGGGGATTGAGCGTCACGGTCGGATCGCGCGAGGCAAACGCCGTCGTCGTGGTCTTGCCAATGATGGTCGCGCCCGCGCGCCTCAGCATCATCACGACCGGCGCGTCCGCGCGCGGCTGCCAGCCGCGATAGATCGACGACCCCATCTCGGTCGGGAAATCCGCGGTATCGATGATGTCCTTGATGCCGACCGCGATGCCGCGCAGGGGTCCTTTTGCCGCCGCCCTCGCCGACTGGGCGTGGCAGACGAAAGCCCGGACATCCTTCTCCCGTGCCTCGATCGCCTCCAGTGACTGCGCGATGGCAACGTCCGGCAAGAGCTCGCCCTTCTCAATGCGGCGCTGGAGGTCGGCGAGCGAGATCATGGCAAAAATCCTTCTTGTAGGGAGCGCTTTTAGCATCGCAAGTCAGTCGCGCAAGCGCAGCGCCCTGTTGCCCACGCGCCCAGGTTGTTCCATGCTGCGAACGCAAGGAGACGCCGTTGGACGCCATCAACTCGACGACCGAACTGACCGAAGCCGACAGGATCGACCGCTTGCGCCTGATCCGCTCGGACAATGTCGGCCCGCGCACCTTCCGCTCGCTGGTCGATCACTTTGGCAGCGTGCGCGCTGCGCTGGAGCGACTGCCCGACCTCGCGCGCCGCGGCGGCGCGGCCCGGTCGGGGCGCATCCATTCCACTGACGAGGCCAAGGCCGAGCTTGCGGCAAGCCGGAAACTCGGCGTCAGCTGGCTCGCACCCGGCGAGGACGGCTATCCCTCGCGGCTGGCGACGATCGACGACGCGCCGCCGTTGCTCGCGGTGCGCGGCCACGCCGCCAGCTTGATGCGACCGATGATCGCAATCGTCGGCTCGCGCAACGCCTCCGGCGCCGGGCTGAAATTTGCAGGCCAACTCGCGCGCGAACTTGGCGAGGCCGGCTTCGTGATCATCTCGGGCCTCGCGCGCGGCGTCGATCAGGCCGCACATCGCGCGAGCATCGCAAGCGGCACGGTCGCCGTGCTCGCCGGCGGCCATGACTGCATCTACCCACCCGAGCATGAGGTTCTGCTCGCCGCGATCCTCGACCAGGACGGCGCTGGGATCTCCGAGATGCCGCTCGGCCACGAGCCGCGCGCCTGCGATTTTCCCCGCCGCAACCGCCTGATCTCTGGCGCTTGCCTCGGCGTGGTCGTGGTCGAGGCCGCGCAGCGCTCGGGCTCGCTGATCACCGCGCGGATGGCGGCCGAACAGGGCCGCGAGGTCTTTGCCGTGCCGGGCTCGCCGCTCGATCCGCGCGCCGCCGGCACCAATGATCTGATCAAGCAGGGCGCAACGCTCGTCACGGAGGCCGCCGATGTCATCAATGCGATTCAGCCGATCCTGGAACGCCCGGTGATGCATCCGGCCGGTGAGCCCGACAGCGAGCTCTTTGAAAGCGATCCGCAAGGACATGATCGCGATCAGATCACCGGGCTGCTCGGCCCTGCGCCGATCGGAATCGACGATCTCGTGCGGATGTCCGGCGCCTCGCCCGCGATCGTCCGCACCGTGCTGCTCGAACTCGAACTGGCCGGCCGGCTCGAGCGCCACGGCGGCGGCCTCGTTTCGCTGCTCTAACGATCGTTGCGCTCATCAAAGCGCGCCCGCGCCGCTTCGATCTGGGTCTGATGCTCCTTCGCCCACATCCCGAGCGCTTGCACCGGCCGACTCAGCCCGCGACCGAGATCAGTCAGCTCATAGTCCACGCGTGGCGGAATCGTCGGGAAGATCGTGCGCGTGACGAGCCCGTCGCGTTCCAGTCCGCGCAAGGTCAAGGTCAGCATCCGCTGAGAGATGCCCTTGATCATGCGTTTGAGCTCGTTGAAGCGCTTTGGCCCGTCATCAAGCATCATGATCACGAACACGCTCCATTTGTCGCCGACGCGGGACAGGATCGACGCGACGCCGCGGCAGTCGGCGTGATTGGGATCCGGCCGCTCCGGCAAGACAGGCAAATGGTTGTGTGTCGGTTCCAAAGATGTGCCCATGGCTCAAAAAAGTGCGTTCTTGCGGGAATTTCGGTGGTCACTCATGTAGCGCGGGTAACAAATCTATACCATAGGTGACCCAAATGAAACTCCTCCATATCGACTCCAGTGTCCTCGGCCCCCACTCCGTCAGCCGGCAGGTCTCCGCCGCGATCGTCGCGCGGCTGCGCGAGGCAACGCCCGCACTCGAGGTTTCCTACCGCGACCTGACGCAGACCCCTCTCGCGCATCTCACCGGCACGCATCTGGCGGCCGCGCAAGGCGCTCCCGCGCCAGCCGAGCTCGCCGCGGACCTCGCCACCAGCCAAGCCGTGCTTGACGAGTTCCTCGCCGCCGACACCGTCGTGATCGGCGCGCCCATGTACAATTTCACCATTCCGAGCCAGCTCAAGGCCTGGATCGACCGCATCTTGGTGGCGGGCAAGACCTTCCAATATGGCGCTAACGGTCCGCAAGGCCTCGCCGGCGGCAAGCGCGTGATCGTGGCGATCTCGCGCGGCGGTTTTTATGGCGCGGAAACGCCGTACGCCGCGGGCGAGCATCTCGAAACCTATTTGCGCTGGGTGTTCGGCTTTATCGGCATCACAAATCCGGAATTCATCTTCGCCGACGGCATCCAGATTGGGCCCGAGTATCGTGAAAAGGCGCTGGCGGGCGCACTTCAGGCCGCAACGAGCCTGCAAGCAGCATAAGCGGGGCGCCAACGCCAACTGTCGCCGCCAAATGCCGGCGGCGGCAGCCGCGTCGGCGAGTCACGAAGCTAAAACCACATTCCCTGTATGCCGAGGATCACGGCGACGAGCGAGACGAACAGGCCGATACAGGAAAACAAGGCAACGACAACCAGTTGATGGCTGTCGGATTGCTTCGCGGGGATCGCGGATCGTTCGGTGTAAATGCGCGGTTCTGAAATCGAGGAAACAATGCGAGCTGCTTTCGGCATCACGGGCTCCCTCAAATGGGCCTTATGACCCCTGCCCGTAGAAATGTCTTTGCAACGCACGCCAAGGTTCAACGCATCAAGTACACTTTTGAAATTACGTCCCACGGCTGAGGGAACCCGCCGGCGCAACCGGCTCTCGTCGCGCCGACCAGGTCAACTTTCACCTCATCTCATCAAGCGCGAAAGATCGGCGCGCCCGCAGGGGAGCCGGTCGCGCCGCCATCGACGAAGATCTCGGCACTCTGGACATGCGCGGAATCATCGGAGGCGAGAAACAGAACCGTCTTCGCAATGTGATCTGCTTCACCAATTCGGCCGAGTGGCGTGGTCTTGGCGATGCGGCTCTCCAGCGCGGCAAATGCCTCGTCGGTCGGCGCTGCGCCCCTCCAGATCGGCGTGCGGGCCGCGCCTGGCGCCACCACATTGACGCGGATATTGCGCGGCGACAGTTCGGACGCCATCACCCGCGCCATCGCGCGCACGCCGGCCTTGCTCGCGGCATAGGCTGCATAGCCGGGATTGCCGAGCACCGAGATCACCGAGCCGTTGAGAATGATGGATGCGCCGTCATTGAGATGCGGTAGCGCCGCCTGCACCGTGAAGAACACCGAGGTGATGTTGGTGCGGATCACCTGCTCGAAGGCCGACAGCGTGGTGCCGCCGAGCGGCGTGTTGCCGGGGATGCCGGCATTGGCAAAGACGATGTCGAGCTTGCCGAATTTTTCGACCGCGCGCGCGATCGCCTTCTCGGTCGCCGCGACATCATTGATATCGGCGTCGACCGCAAAACCATTGGGTCCAAGTTCCTTCGCGGCAGCCTCCAGCGTCTCCTTGTTGCGCCCGGTGATGGTGACCTTGGCGCCCTCGGCCACGAACAGCTTTGCGGTCGCAAGCCCGATACCGCTATTGCCGCCGGTGATGAATGTCGTCTTGCCCTTCAGTCTCATGCTCGCCTCCAGTGGTTGCATAATGAAACCTGGTTGCCATTTAGGCCACCTGGTTTTATAATGCAACCACACAAGCGCGTGACCGCGCGAAGGCGGAAACGGCACGATGGTGAAACGAACGAGCTTTGAGGGAGACTCCTGCCCGATCGCGCGATCGCTGGAGCAGATCGGAGACTGGTGGTCGCTCCTCATCATCCGCGAGGCACTCTTTGGCGTGCGCCGTTTCGGCGAGTTCCAGGGCAAGCTCGGCATGGCCAAGAACATCCTCGCCGCGCGCCTGCGTGCGCTCGTCGACCACGACATCCTGAAGATCGCCCCCGCCTCCGACGGCAGCGCCTATTCTGAATATGTGCTCACGTCGAAGGGCCGCGGCGTTTTCCCGGTCCTCGTCGCGCTCCGGCAATGGAGCGAGGAGTTCGACGACCATCCCGAAGAGATCGCGACCATCCTGGTCGACCGCGACAAGGGGCGCCCGGTGCGAAAGCTCGAGCTGCGCGCGGAGGATGGGCGGCTATTGAGTGCCGTTGACACCACGCTGAAAGCACGTCCGCGCCGACGGGCCACGGGTTAGCGGCAAGCTGCCGCTACACGGTCACTGGGACCATGTGGCGCGTGCACCCCACCCTCTCAGTGCCATCGCCCGCGTGAAAGCGGGCGATCCAGTATTCCAGAGACAGCGACGCATACAGAGATGCCACGGCGTGCTGGACGACTCGCTTTCGCGGGGGCGTGACAGCGTCATTTTGGAGAAGCCGCCTCTCACGACAGCTTGCGCTTGCTGCGCAGACGGATGCGCTCGTCGGCCTCTAGCTGGATCATGCCGAGGAGATAATGCAGGACGTCGAGCTTGTGGCGCTCGGCGATCCTGCGCAGATGAACCACCTGCTCGGCGATGAACGCGACAGCCTCGTCCGCACCGCCCTCACCCGGTTCCTCGCTCCGCGAACGCTTTCCTCCGGCCGCGGCGGACCGCGTCCGCTTCCTTGCTGGTTTTGTCACCAGACCCCATCCCGAATCCTTGCCCGGGCAGGACTCTACGCCGCCTCGCCCACAACTTAAAGGTAGTATTTTGCAACTTTCCCGATATGAAACTTTGCTCATTTTCGGTCCATTCAACAGCCCTCGATTTGACAGGGGCCGCCTCACCACCCATGTTCGGGTCGAAACGGCCGACCCGAGTCCCTTCGAATTTGGCCTCAATTTCTCCCGTAAGTTACTGGAACTACATGAATATCGTCATTGTGGAGTCGCCGGCGAAAGCCAAGACGATCAACAAATATTTGGGCTCGTCCTACGAGGTTCTGGCCTCGTTCGGCCATGTCCGCGACTTGCCGGCCAAGAACGGATCGGTCGATCCGGACGAAAATTTCAAGATGATCTGGGAGGTCGACCCCAAGGCGGCCGGCCGGCTCAATGACATTGCCAAGTCGCTGAAGGGCGCTGACCGCCTGATTCTCGCCACCGACCCCGATCGCGAGGGCGAGGCAATCTCCTGGCACGTGCTGGAGGTGCTCAAAGAGAAGCGTGCGCTGAAGGACCAGAAGATCGAGCGCGTGGTGTTCAACGCCATCACCAAGCAGGCGGTCTCGGAAGCCATGAAGCATCCTCGCCAGATCGACGGCGCACTGGTCGACGCCTACATGGCGCGCCGCGCCCTGGATTATCTGGTCGGCTTTACCCTCTCCCCCGTGCTGTGGCGAAAACTACCGGGCGCACGCTCGGCCGGCCGCGTGCAGTCGGTGGCGCTGCGCCTCGTCTGCGACCGCGAGCTCGAGATCGAGAAATTCGTCGTGCGCGAATACTGGTCGCTGATCGCCACCCTGCTGACGCCGCGCGGCGAAGCATTTGAGGCGCGCCTCGTCGGCGCCGACGGCAAGAAGATCCAGCGGCTCGACATCGGCACCGGTGCGGAAGCGGAAGCCTTCAAGAAGGCGCTGGAAGCGGCCGCTTATGCGGTCGCTGCCGTCGACGCCAAGCCGGCCCGGCGCAATCCGCAGGCGCCCTTCACGACCTCCACACTCCAGCAGGAGGCCAGCCGCAAATACGGCTTTGCGCCCGCGCATACGATGCGGATCGCGCAGCGGCTCTACGAGGGCATCGACATCGGAGGCGAGACCACCGGACTCATTACTTATATGCGTACCGACGGCGTGCAGATCGCCGGCGAAGCGATCACCCAGGCGCGCAAGGTGATCGGCGAGGACTACGGCAACGCCTATGTGCCGGACAGCCCCCGCCAGTACCAGACCAAGGCCAAGAACGCGCAGGAAGCGCATGAGGCGATCCGCCCGACCGACCTCACCCGCCGTCCCGCCAGCATGGCCCGCAAGCTCGATGCCGATCAGGCCAAGCTCTATGAGCTGATCTGGAAGCGCACCATCGCAAGCCAGATGGAAGCGGCCGAGCTCGAGCGTACCACCGTCGACATCACGGCGAAGGCAGGTTCCCGCACGCTGGAGCTGCGCGCCACTGGACAGGTCATCAAGTTCGACGGTTTTCTGGCGCTCTACCAGGAGGGCCGCGACGACGAGGAGGACGAGGATTCTCGCCGCCTGCCCGCGATGAGCGAGGGCGAGGCCGTAAAGCGGCAGTCGCTTTCCGTCACCCAGCATTTCACCGAGCCGCCGCCGCGCTTCTCCGAGGCCTCACTGGTCAAGCGCATGGAAGAGCTCGGCATCGGCCGGCCCTCGACCTATGCCTCGATCCTCCAGGTCCTCAAGGATCGCGGCTACGTCAAGCTCGAGAAGAAGCGTCTGCATGGCGAGGACAAGGGCCGCGTCGTGGTCGCGTTCCTGGAGAGCTTCTTCAGCCGCTACGTCGAATACGACTTTACCGCCGATCTCGAGGAGCAGCTCGACCGCATCTCCAACAACGAGATCTCCTGGCAACAGGTGCTGCAGGACTTTTGGCGCGACTTCATCGGCGCCGTCGACGAGATCAAGGACTTGCGCGTCGCGCAGGTGCTCGATGTGCTCGACGAGATGCTCGGACCGCACATCTACCCCGCCCGCGCCGATGGCGGCGACGTCAGGCAGTGCCCGAGTTGCGGCAGCGGCCGGCTCAACCTGAAGGCCGGCAAGTTCGGCGCGTTCGTCGGCTGCTCCAACTATCCGGAATGCCGCTACACCCGCCAGCTCGCCGCCGACGGTGAAGCCAGCGCCGACCGTTCGCTGGGCCAGGATCCCGACACCGGCTTCGAGGTCTGGGTCAAGGCCGGCCGCTTCGGGCCATACATCCAGCTCGGCGAGCAGAAGGACTATGCGGAAGGCGAGAAGCCGAAACGCGCCGGCGTCCCGAAGGGCATCTCGCCCGGCGATGTCGAGCTCGAGCTTGCGCTAAAACTGTTGTCGTTGCCGCGCGAGATCGGCAAGCATCCGGAGACGGGTCTGCCGATCACGGCCGGCCTCGGTCGCTTTGGGCCATTCGTGCGCCATGACAAGACCTATGCGAGTCTGGAAGCCGGTGACGAGGTGTTCGACATCGGCCTCAACCGCGCGGTGACGCTGATCGCGGAGAAGGCGGCCAAGGGCCCGAGCCGCCGCTTTGGCGCCGATCCCGGCAAGGCGATCGGCGATCACCCGACGCTCGGCACCGTCACCGTGAAGAGCGGCCGCTACGGCCCCTACGTCACTGCGGGCGGCGTCAACGCCACGATCCCGAGCGAGATCGAAAAGGACGCGATCACGCTGCCCCAGGCGATCGCGCTGATCGACGAGCGCGCGGCCAAGGGCGGTGGCAAGGCCGAGACCGGCAAGACGGCAAAGAAGGCGACCAAGGCTGCCAAGTCGGCTGATGGCGAGGCCGAGGCGAAAACCGCAAAGAAACCGGCCGTGAAAAAAGCCGCGGCCAAACCGAAATCTGAATCAACCAGCAAGGCACGCGCAGCCGTGTCGTCGACGGCCAAGACGTCGCCGACCAAGGCATCTGCCGCGGCCAAGGCACTGGCCAAGAAGAGTGCCGGCAAGAATTAGAGGTTAAGTGAAACGTAAGAATGACCATGGCTTTCCCGACCGGAACGCTATCGTCGCCTTCATCAAGGCAAATCCCGGAAAGGTCGGAACCCGCGAAATTGCGCGCGAGTTCGGCCTGAAGAACGCCGACCGCGCCGAGCTCAGGCGCATCTTGCGCGAGCTCGCCGACGACGGCGTCATCAAGAAACGCGGCCGCAAGGTCCAGGAACCCGAAAGCCTGCCGCCGACGCTCCTCGCCGATATCACCGGCCGCGACTCGGACGGCGAGTTGATCGCCTCTCCAGCCGAATGGGACGAGGTCGAAAGCGGCGAACCGCCAAAGATCCGCATCCACATGCCGCGCCGCGCACAGCCGGGCACGGCTGCCGGCGTCGGCGACCGCGCCCTGCTTCGTATCGAGCGCTCCGAGGAGACCGAAGGTCCCGCCTGGCACGGCCGCATCATCAAGGTCATCGACAAGGCCAAGAGCCGCATCCTCGGCGTCTTCCGCAGCCTGCCCGAGGGCGGCGGACGACTCGTACCGGTCGACAAGAAGTTCGCCGACCGCGAACTCAACATTGCGAAGACCGAGACGCAAGGAGCCCAGGATGGCGACCTCGTCAGCGTCGACATCGTGCGCTCGCGCGGCTTTGGCCTCGCCTCGGGCCGGGTGAGAGAAAAGCTCGGCTCGGTCAAGTCGGAGAAGGCGATCAGCCTGATCGCGATCTACGCCCACGATATCCCCCTGCAATTCTCCCCCGCCGCCGAGCGCGAGGCCGAAGCGGCGGAGCCGGCAAACCTGAAAGGGCGCGAGGACTGGCGCGATGTCCCGCTCGTCACCATCGATCCACCCGATGCCAAGGACCATGACGACGCGGTGCATGCGGAGGCCGATCCGGATCCGAACAACAGGGGCGGCTTCATCGTCAACGTCGCGATTGCGGATGTGAGCTTCTACGTCCGGCCGGGCACTGCGCTCGACCGCGACGCGATCGACCGCGGCAATTCCGTCTATTTTCCCGACCGCGTCGTGCCGATGCTGCCCGAGCGCATCTCCAACAATCTGTGCTCGCTGGTGCCGGGCGAGTCGCGCGGCGCACTGGCGGTGCGGATGGTGATCGGCCCGGACGGGCGCAAGCGCTCGCACACCTTCCATCGCATCCTGATGCGTTCGGCGGCGAAGCTGCACTACGCGCAGGCGCAGGCCGCGATCGACGGCCGGCCAGACGACACCACCGGCCCGTTGCTCGATCCGATCCTCAAGCCGCTCTATGCCGCCTATGCCTGCGTCAAGCGCGCCCGCGACGAGCGCGATCCGCTCAATCTGGATCTGCCCGAGCGCAAGATCCTGTTGACGAGCGACGGCACCGTCGACCGCGTCATCGTGCCGGAACGGCTGGATGCGCACAAGCTGATCGAGGAGTTCATGATCCTCGCCAACGTCGCCGCAGCGGAGACGCTGGAGAAGAGGTCGCTGCCGCTGATCTACCGCGTACATGACGAGCCGACGCTGGAGAAGGTCCACGCCCTCCAGGAATTTTTGCAGACGCTGGACGTGCCGTTTGCAAAGACCGGCGCCCTGCGCCCGACGATGTTCAACCGCGTGCTGGCTCAGCTCGAGGGCCACGACTACTACCTGCTCGTGAGTGAAGTCGTGCTGCGCGCTCAGGCGCAGGCCGAATACAGCGCGGAGAATTACGGCCATTTCGGCCTGAACCTGCGCCGCTACGCGCATTTCACCTCGCCCATCCGTCGCTATGCCGACCTCGTCGTGCACCGCGCCTTGGTCCGAGCGCTGGGCCTGGGCGAAGGCGCGCTGCCCGACAGCGAGACGCCGGAAAGTCTCGGCGAGGTCGCCGCGCATATTTCGCTGACCGAGCGCCGCGCGATGAAGGCCGAGCGCGAGACCGTCGATCGGCTCATTGCGCATCATCTCGCCGATCGCATCGGCGCGACGTTCCAGGGTCGCGTGTCGGGCGTCACGCGCGCCGGCCTGTTCGTCAAGCTCGACGACACCGGCGCCGACGGTTTGATCCCGATCCGATCCCTCGGCACGGAATATTTCAACTATGACGAGAGCCGCCACGCCCTCGTCGGCTCGCGCAGCGGTGCCATGCACCAGTTGGGTGATGTCGTCGACGTCCGTCTGGTAGAAGCTGCTCCCATCGCCGGGGCGCTGCGCTTCGAGTTGTTGTCGGCCGGCGAGACTGCGGCGCGCGGCCGCAGAGACTTTCGTCCGCAGCGTAAATCAGCGAAGGCGCGCCCCGGACGCAGTCCCGAGAAGAAGCGCAAGCCGGAGAAACAGAGGAAGTCCGGCAAGGGGAAGCAGGACAAGGGAAAGAACAAGGCATGGAAGCGATGAGCACCGCGCCAAAGATCTGGACGCGCGAGACCGGCCTCGTCGAGAAGCGCGACGTCTGGGATGCGATGAAGCGCGGCTTTCGCGGCCGCTGCCCGCGTTGCGGCCAGGGCAAGCTGTTCCGGGCGTTCCTGAAAACCGCAGACAACTGCTCTGGCTGCGGGCTCGACTTCACGCCGCATCGCGCCGACGATCTGCCGGCCTATCTCGTGATCGTCATCGTTGGCCACATCGTGGTGCCGACCATCCTCTGGATCGAGACCAACTACACGACGCCGGCCTGGATCAGCTTCGCCGCCTATCTGCCCTTCACTTTCGTCGCGTCGCTCGCGCTGCTGCAACCGGTGAAAGGCGCCGTGGTCGGCCTGCAATGGGCTCTCCGCATGCACGGCTTTGACGACAATCCGCCGGATGGTATTCCGCCGGTGTAACAACAATGAACAAGAAGGTTTGGGGTTGGAGATGACGGACGTGGCGCAAGCGGCACCGGAAAAGGTCCACGAGGAAAAGGAAGCCGATCACCATCCTTATTTTCGGCCGAAGGATGCTGCCACCCTGATCCTGGTCGATCGCAGCGGCCACATTCCAAAAGTGCTGGTCGGCAAGCGCCACGACAAGGTGGTGTTCATGCCGGGCAAGTTCGTCTTCCCCGGCGGTCGCGTCGACAAGGCTGACTATCGCGTGCCCTGCGCGGCGCCGATCACGCCGGAGCTTCAGGCCAATCTGTTCAAGGGCAGCCCGAAGACGGAGGCTTCGCGTGCAAAATCGCTTGCGGTCGCCGCCATCCGCGAGGCCTGCGAGGAGACCGGTCTCTGCCTTGGGCGTCGGCACGAGCGCAAGGCGCCGAAGCTCGACGGCCCCTGGAAACCGTTTGCCGATGCGGGCCCGCTGCCCGATCCCTCCGGCCTGTTCCTGATCGCGCGCGCCATCACGCCGCCCGGTCGCGTCAAGCGTTTCGACACGCGCTTCTTCACCGCGGATGCCTCCGCCATCACCCATCGCGTCGAGGGCGTGGTGCATGCCGATGCCGAACTGGTCGAGCTGGTCTGGGTCGAGCTCGGCTCACAGCCGCTCGCGGATTTGCATCCGATGACGCGGAACGTGCTCAACGAGCTGGACAAGCGGCTTGCCACCGGGCCGCTCCGTCATGACGCGCCGGTACCGTTCTTCCATTTCTATGGCGGCAAGATGCAGAAGGATGTTTTGAGCTGACCTGAGACAAATCACTCGTCCGCGTCGGGCTCCGTTCCGACATAGTCGCGTGCCGGAAGTTTTAGCGCGCGGCCGAGCTCGTTTGCAAAGCTGTTTGCGTCTTCGCGCTTGGTGAAGCTCGACAGCGTGATCGGCGTAGTGCCCTTGTTGCCACAGAGGTTGACGTCGTACATCGTCAGCTCCGTGTCGCCGTCATCGGTGATGCTGATGAGGTGGTAGTCCGACAGATCGCGCAAGGAGCGGATGTTCAGCAGGCCGAACTGTCTGGTGATGACGACCTGGCGCAGCGTCTCGTTCAGGACGATGAAATAGCGGAATGTCAGCAGGATGAGGCCGGGAATGCCGACCGCGAGGCCAAGCCCCGTGAAGACCAGCACAGGCACCCAATCATCCGCCAGCCGTCCGAAACCGAACAAGTCCTGTCGCAGCCCAAGGCCGACGTTCCAAAGCAGGTAGGCAATCGCCGCAAGCAGCGGCAGCGACAGCAGTCGGCCGATCCAGGGCATCGGGCGATCGATGCGAATTGTGCCATCCAATATGGTCGCGCCGGCCATGGGCATGGGTCCTCGTCTCCCGTGAGCAAGACTTTGTCGGCCGGGATGGCTGATCGTTTCGAAGGGTGCCGCATGCTCCTCCGTCATTCCGGAGCGCGCCTCTTGGCGCAAGCCCCGAATTCCACGTCTCAGCGATCCCCGCGGCCCGATGGATTCCGGGCTCGCCGCTCACGCGGCGCCCCGGAATGACGTGCTTTGAGCGCATCAAAAAACGAAAGAATCTTCCCGCCGCCGCCGATGGCGGAGCTCCGCAGCACACCTATGTTTTCTCGAACGACACCCAGCACGGAAACGGGGCGATGGCACAACGGCAACTCAAGCTCGGGGCATTCATGCGCCCGATCTCAATCCACACCGGCGCTTGGCGTTATCCTGGCGCCTGGCCCGACGCCAATTTCAATTTCGGCCATATCAAGCAGCTCATCAGGAAGCTCGAGGCCGGCAAGTTCGACGCCTTCTTCATGGCCGACCACCTCGCCGTGCTGAACATGCCGATCAATGCCTTGAAGCGCAGCCACACCGTGACGTCGTTCGAGCCCTTCACGCTTCTGTCAGCGCTCTCCGCCGTGACCGAGCGCATCGGCCTGATCGCGACGGGCTCGACCACATTTGATGAGCCATATCACGTCGCGCGTCGCTTTGCTTCGCTCGATCATATCAGCGGCGGTCGCGCGGGCTGGAATATCGTCACCACCTCGAATCCGGACGCGGCGCTGAATTTCGGTCTCGACGACCACATGGAGCATGCCGAGCGCTACAAGCGCGCGAGAGAATTCTATGACGTGGTCACCGGCCTCTGGGATTCCTTCGCCGACGACGCCTTCGTGCGCGATGTCGAAGATGGTCTGTTCTTCGAGCCGTCGAAAATGCACGTGCTCGACCACCAGGGCAAGTATCTGAAGGTGCGCGGCCCGCTCAACATCGCTCGCCCCGTCCAGGGCTGGCCGGTGATCGTGCAGGCCGGCGCATCCGAGGATGGCAAGCAGCTTGCGGCGGAGACGGCAGAGGCCGTGTTCACGGGCGGCGGCAGTCTTGCCGATGGGCAGAAGCTCTATGCCGACATCAAAGGGAGAATGGAGAAGATCGGCCGCGATCCCGAGCATCTGAAGATTTTGCCGGGCGCCTTCGTCGTGGTCGGCGATAGCGTGGACGAAGCCAAGGAGAAGCGTGCCTTGCTCGACAGCCGCGTGCACTACGACAGCGCCATCGCCTCGCTCTCGGTCATTCTCGGCACGGACGCGAGCGGCTTCGACCCGGACGGGCCGCTGCCGCCGATCCCAGAGACAAACGCCAGCAAGAGCGGCCGGCAGCGGATGGTCGATCTCGCGGCGCGCGACAAGCTCACGGTGCGCCAGCTCGCCCAGCGCGTCGGCGGCTATGGCGGGCTCGCCTTCGTCGGCACGCCCAAGACCATCGCCGACCAGATGGAGGAATGGCTGGTGGGGCGCGGCTCCGACGGCTTCAACATCATGTTCCCGTTCCTGCCCGCAGGCCTGGACGATTTCGTCGACAAGGTCGTCCCGGAACTGCAACGGCGCGGGATTTTCCGGAAAGAGTATGAAGGGGCCACTTTGAGGGACAATCTGGGCCTGCCGCGACCGAAAAACCGGTTCTTCGAGGGTTAATTGGGCCGATTTGAGCGAGTTTCTGGCCGCAAAACCTTGACTTTGGTCGGTTTGTGGCTAGGTTGCCGGCCAACGCGGGCCGTGTGGCCGGCTCCTCAATCCCCTAATTCTCAGAGGTCCTGAACATGGCGAAAGCGGTCACCATCAAGGTCAAGCTCGTGTCCTCGGCTGACACCGGCTTCTACTACGTCGCCAAGAAGAATTCGCGCACCATGACCGAGAAGCTGGTCAAGAAGAAGTACGACCCGGTCGCGCGCAAGCACGTCGAATTCCGCGAAGCCAAGATCAAGTAAGATCGGGGATCACGCTGAACGACCTTGACGGGGCCCTTCGCGGCCCCGTTTTTATTTGCGGCCGATGGTCGTAGCCTCCACGTCCATGATCGCAACCCTGGACGAGGGACATGTCGGTGGCTACGCGGTCGCCTATGGCCGCGACGACACCTATTTCCCGGTCTACGTCACGGCCGCTCTGGCCGCGATCTTCTGCACCGCCGCGCTTCTCACCGGCGCGCTCTACTGGCTTGCGCTCGCAGCGCTCGCGGCCGGTTTCACCTACTACAACATCCCGCTGCTCGAGACCGGCCGGCCCACCATCGGCGCCAACCAGTACGGCATCTTCATCCAGGCCTTCGGCCTGATCCGGTGGCGCGCCATCGAGCGCATCGATCTCGTCGAGATCGCCGAGCGCGCCATGACCGTGCATGAGCTCCAGATCGTGCTGAACGCGCCGCTTACCAGCGCGCTGGTGGCCGACTGGCGCAAGCAGCCATCCTGGCGCTGGTTGATGCGTCTGCCCTGGCGGATGAGTCACACCAACATGGTGCGGATCAATGTCGAACCGTTCGATCAGCCTCCGGACATGATCCATCGCACGTTCCTGCGGATGTGGCGCTACTATCGCAGCTAGGCGGATGGCCGGTCTGCGTCACGTCCTGTGCACGAGATGCGCATAGGCCTCGGCCCTCATTCCGTAGGTCCACGCCACCGCCTCGCGCGCCGTGCGTAGGTTGGCCGGCACCTGGAGAAAGAAATGCCTGCGCGTGCCGTCCGGCTCAGGCGTGGCGTTGACGACTTCCACCGCGGCCCATGCATCGGCTGCGAGCCAGTTGCGGCGCCACAGGATTCCGGTCTCGTCCTCGGCGATGCGGGTCGCGCCGCCGAGCGCGACGTAACGCTCCGGCGTCATGATCTCGATCATGCAGCGGCGGATCTGAACGTCCATCTGGTCGTCGATCGCGGCGAGCGTGATCCGGTCCTTGCGTTCGATAATCCAGCGCGGCACCTCCACCCCGCGCCAGGCCCAGATCGACCAGCCGTCGGGATAACGCAGCGCCGGGCCGCTTGCGTGATGCAGCCGGTCGCGCGCATCACCGCACAAGAGGTTCGGTCGCTCTGAGAGCCAACAGGTGCGCTCATGCGGCTGTAGCCAGCCGACGCTCGTCGCAAGCTGCATCAGGCCGTGCAGCGGCTCCGTCTCGGCGCGCAGACCGAGCACCTCGCGGAGATAGTCGTAAGCACCAAGCCATGACAAATCGTGCGGCCCCGCTGCGCAGGTCGAAAAGCTCCGCGGAGCAGCAAGCGCCCGCAGCATGCCCGTCAAGGACAGTCCGGTTCGGCGCAGATGGCCCAGCATCGATATATTCTGCTCCGGCACGCTCCGCGTCACCGCTTCGGCCGCAGCGCCGATCAGCGGGTCAGCAGGATTGACTGCACTGTCAATCGCGGCGAGCACCTTTCGATGCACCCGCATCTCGACCAGCGAAGCTATTCGCCGGCGAAGATGATCGACGAGACGAAAGCGAACGTTGCGGCCGTCTTCGCACGACGTCCGGCCAGCCAACCCGGCCAGCGCAAGCGGGCCGTCGCACCAAACGATGCGGGCCGGCTGCTCCAATCCTGCGGCCTGATAGGCAAGCCGCACACCCTGCTCCGCGATGCCGCGATCGGCAGGCACCGTCGAGCGCCGGACCGCGGCCCACCGCGCGCGATACTCCCCGAGCGCCGCCGTCTGCTCCGCTGTCAACGCCTGCTCAATCGGCAAGGACGCGCGCATCCCGTGGCCCAAGCTCACGCTGGCGGCGCACCCGGTAGGTCCCTCGCGGCAGCGTCAGCGGCGCATGCTCCTGATGCGTCACCCGTGCATAGGCCGAGGCGATCAGGAGATGTCCGAGATAGAGCCCGGTCGGAATGTCGCGCGCCAGATCGTCGTCGTGAAACAGCGTCGCGCGCTCGCGGATCGCGTGACAATGTCCGGTGGCCTCGCCCTCCAGCAGGACGAGAGGCACACCTTCGGCGGTTTCGGCGAGCGTTCCCGATGGCGCTACATCGGGTACCCGCTCGATCAGCAGGTCACCTTGCGCAAAGATCTCGGTCATCGTGGCTTCTCCCGTGCCGGCGCATCCGCGGGGCAAGCGCGGATGGCCGGAGTGGTTCAACGTTGCTGTCGGCGATCTAGTGCACGACCTCGCCATGCAGTGCGAGGTCGAGACCATCGCGCTCCATATCCTCCGACACCCGCAAACCGACGAACAGCTTGACCACGTACAGGATGATCAGGCTGACGACGGCGTCGTAAACAAAGACCGTGGCAACGCCGATGCATTGGTTGATGAACTGGCCGGGGTTTCCTTCCAAGGCCCCCGCGGTGCCGCCATATTGCTCGACAGCGAAGATGCCGGTGAGCAGTGCGCCGACGATGCCGCCGACGGCGTGGACGCCGAAACAATCGAGCGCGTCGTCATAGCTGAACATCGCCTTCAGCCCGGTGCACCCCCAGTAACAGAGGACGCCGGCCGCGATGCCGATCACGAAGGCGCCCACAGGGCCGACAAAACCGGACGCCGGCGTGATGGCGACGAGGCCCGCCACCGCGCCCGAGCAGATGCCGACGACCGTCGGCTTGCCCTTGAGCGACCACTCGACCAGCATCCAGGTGAAGCCGGCAACGGCCGTCGCGATCTGCGTCACCAGCATCGCCATGCCAGCCTGCATGCCTGCCGTCACCGCCGAGCCCGCGTTGAAGCCAAACCATCCGACCCAGAGAAGCGAGGCGCCGATGAAGGTCAGCACCATGTTGTGGGCAGGTCCGGTCTCCTTGCGCTTGCCGAGCATGATGGCGCACATCAGGCCTGCCACGCCGGCATTGATATGCACGACGGTCCCGCCGGCGAAATCGAGCACCTTGACCCAGGCGGCGTCGTTGCCGGAGGCGAAGATTCCGTCAGGTCCCCAGACCCAATGCGCGATAGGCGCATAGACGAAGATCGCCCACAGGCCGATGAACCAGAGCATTGCTGAAAACTTCATTCGCTCGGCGAAAGCCCCTGCGATCAGCGCCGGCGTGATGATCGCAAACGTCATCTGGAAGCAGATGTAGACGCTTTCGGGAATCGTCGCCGCGAGCGGATTGGGATTGCCGATCCCGCCCTTGCCGATATCGCTGAGGATGTCTCTCAGGAACATGCGGTCGAGCCCGCCGACGAACGGCGTGCCGGCGCGGAAGGCCAGGCTGTAGGTCAGGATCGCGAACAGGATCGTGACGAGGCAGGTCACCGCAAAGCTCGTCATCACGGTGTCGCCCACGTTCTTCTTGCGCACCATGCCGCCGTAGAACAGCCCAAGCCCAGGGACCGTCATCATGAGCACCAGCGCCACGGAGGTGAGCATCCAGGCGGTGTCGCCGGGATTGGGCGTGCACTTCTCCAGGATCTTGCCGCCGCAAGCCGGCGGCCCCGCGTCCTCGGCGAGCGCAACGTCGCCGAGGGCGAGATAAAGAAGTGCAATTCCCAAGAGCGCGACCACCAACGTCACGAGCCTTTGGCGCGTGGATGTTCTTGATTCCATCACCGTTCTCCCAAGTCGCAAGAGTGCCATGGCTTTGAGTGGAACCGTTGAGATGACCATTCGCGCCGGCACAACGGCGCCAGCGCGATCAGCTCGGATTTTTGCGACACAATGATCACGACTCGGCGCGATGAGGTCGTCGAGCGTCGCTGGCTGGAGACTGGCGGCGACCAGCCTCATGGCTTATCGGCCTTTCCCTTGTCGCCAGATCGGAAAGCGTCAGTGACGGTTCCAACTGCTAGTCGAACAGTGATGCAAAATTCGCACCATTGACTCGATTCCATGCAACCCACTGAATGCGCTTCGATTCCCGTTTGCTGCTTTGCGACAAGCGCGCGATGCGCTGCTTCACGCAGCGGCGCGCCGCCCAACGAATGAGCAGAGGCTGACAATGCCTATGCCGTTCGCAACAGCGGGCGTTCAAGGAAGGCCGCCGGCTCTGGTTTCGCGACCGCCTGAACGAGCTCGGCGTCACTGGCGCTTGCAACCCAGCTCGTGTTGCTCGTCGACGGCTCGATCGCGCAGGACCTGGTGCGCGACATCCGGCCATGGCGCGCGCGGCGAAGGAGGCCGCGAAGGTGCTGCTGCGGATGCGGGCGTCAACGTGAATTAGATCACGCCGCCTGCGACACCACGCGATTGCGGCCATCGTGCTTGGCGCGATACAGCGCGGTGTCGGCGCGCTTGAGCACGTCGGCGACAGCTTCTCCCTTCCGCTCCAGCGTGGTCAGGCCGATCGAGATCGTGACCTCGATGCGCTTGGTGCCCTTGTGGACGGAGAACGGCGCGCCCGCGATCGAGCGGCGCAGGCGCTCGGCGACCATTCCGGCGACGTGCAGATCGGTCTCCGGCATCACGATGACGAATTCCTCGCCGCCGTAGCGGCAGGCGAGATCGATGCCGCGGATCGATTTGCGCACGCGCACCGCGAACTCGCGCAAGACGTCGTCGCCGGCATCATGCCCGTAATTGTCATTGATCGCCTTGAAGTAGTCGATGTCCAGAATCATCAGTGCGAGCGGCTTGCCACGCGTCGAGGCCTGCTCGGCGAGCGTCCCCAGGTGGCTTTCCATGTAGCGGCGATTGTGCAGGCCGGTAAGCGCGTCGGTGATCGCCATCTCGATCGAGTTCTGCACGTTGTCGCGCAAATGATCGGTGTAGCGGCGACGGCGGATCTGCGTGCGCGCGCGCGCGAGCAGCTCGTTCCTGTCGACGGGGCGCAATAGATAGTCGTTGACGCCGATCTCGAGCCCGCGCAGCAGCCGCGTGCCGCTCTCGGCGTCCGCAATGGCGAGGATCGGCACATGGCGGGTGCGCTCGAGCGAACGCGCCTGGCTGCACAGCCGCAGGCCATCGAAATTGTTGAGGTCGAGCGAGACGATCAGCAGGTCGTAATTGCCCTCGGCGGCATGGAACAGCGCCTCCGTCGGATTGGGCTCGACGTCGACGGTGTGCTCGGCCGAAAGCAGCGTCGCCAGCCGCTCGTAGGACGACTGCCGGTCGTCGACCAGGAGGATGCGGCCGCCCTTGCCGGTGTCAGTCACCGCGCTGCGCTCGGGCGCCTGCACCCCGATCTCGAGCGAGGTGATCGCGCGCATGCGCAGCTCGTCCGTCATCATCTTCAAACGCGTCAGCGAGCGCACGCGCGCGATCAGCACGACGTCGGACACGGGCTTGGTGAGGAAATCGTCGGCCCCGGCTTCCAGGCCGCGCACGCGATCGGCAGGGCTGTCGAGCGCCGTCACCATCACGACGGGAATGTGGTGCGTCGCCGGGTCGGTCTTGAGCTGGCGGCAAACCTCGAAGCCGTCAATGTCGGGCATCATGACGTCGAGCAGGATGATGTCGCACTCGGCGCGTCGGCAGATCGCCAGCGCTTCATTGCCGTTCGAGGCCGTCATCACGTCGAAATATTCCGCGGAGAGTCTTGCTTCCAGCAGCTTGACGTTGGCAGGGACATCATCGACGACGAGGATACGCGCGGACACCTGAAATCACTCCCTACCCGATAAAGCGCCGGACCGTCTCAATGAACTTGCCGACCGAGATCGGCTTGGAAAGATACGCCTCGCATCCACCTTCGCGTATACGCTCTTCGTCACCCTTCATCGCGAACGCAGTCACCGCGACGACGGGAATGTTGCGCAGTTCCGGATCGTCCTTGATCCAGCGCGTGACCTCCAGCCCCGACACCTGCGGCAATTGGATATCCATCAGCACGAGATCGGGACGCATCTTACGAACGAGATCGAGCGCCTCGTAGCCGTTGCTGGTGCCCGACGTCTGGTACCCGTGCGCTTCCAACAGATCGCGGAAGAGCTTCATGTTGAGCTCGTTGTCTTCCACGATCAGGACGGTTTTAGCCATCCCGTCCCTCCCCATTCTCAGGAGACCTGTTCGACATGTGACGCCTCAGGCGCCTTCCGCCGGCGCTTCGAAAACTGGATTCAAACTAGCCTCAGATTCGCTCTAGTTTCGTTAAACCCAAGGGCCAACTTTCCGCGATGTGGTTTTCAGTTGCTTGTCTGGGTGCCTGAGACTCGGGCATGATGATTCCAAATTAGAGACCGAAAGTTAACGGAAAGGCAAACTGTTCGCTTGAAAAAGCCTGTTCAAAACCCTCGCGAAGTAGCTGAAATCGTTGCGATTCAGGCATTGTCTTTTGTCGCGGGCGATGCGGAGCGGCTGGGCCTGTTCCTGGCTGAGACGGGCATCGGCCCGGAGACCCTGCGGAACGCGGCCTCCGACCCGAATTTCCTGATCAGCGTGCTCGATTTTGTGCTGCGTGACGATGCAACCGTGAAGGCCTTTGCCAGCGCCTCGGAACTCCATCCGACCAACATTGCCGCGGCCCGGCAAGTGCTTGGAGATGCGTTGGGCGACCCGCACTGGGAGCGCGACGTGCCGTGAACACCCCCGACCCGGCCGGGCCCCGCTGCTTCTGCCGGGATTGTCTGGCCGACCAAGGCATGCCGGCGCGACGCTGTTCGGCCTGCGGCTCGCCGCGCCTCGTCCGCCACCGCGCGCTCGCCTCGCTGACGATCGCCCATATCGACTGCGACGCGTTCTACGCGACGGTCGAGAAGCGCGACAATCCCGACATCGCCGACAAGCCCGTGATCATCGGCGGCGGCAAGCGTGGCGTGGTGTCGGCCGCCTGCTACATCGCGCGCACCTTCGGCGTGCGCTCGGCCATGCCGATGTTCAAGGCGCTGGAGGCCTGCCCGCATGCGACCGTGATCCGCCCCGACATGGCCAAATACGTCCGCGTCGGCCGCGAGGTGCGTCACGCCATGCAGGCGCTGACGCCGCTGGTCGAGCCGCTCTCGATCGACGAGGCCTTTCTTGATCTCTCCGGCACCGAGCGCGTTCACGGCATGATCCCGGCAAAGGTGCTGGCGCGCTTTGCCCGCAACGTGGAGCGCGACATCGGCATCACCGTTTCGGTCGGGCTCTCCTGCAACAAGTTCCTGGCCAAGATCGCCTCGGATCTCGACAAGCCGCGCGGCTTTGCGAGCCTCGACCAGGAGGAAGCGCGCTCGATGCTGGCCGAGAAGCCGGTCGGCTTCATCTTCGGCGTCGGGCCGGCGACGCAGGAGCGGCTGGTGCAGCGGGGTTTCCGCATCATCGCCGATCTGCAAAAGGCCGACGAGATCGAGCTGATGCGGCAGTTTCCGAGCGATGGCCGGAGACTCTGGCGGCTTGCCCGCGGCATCGACGATCGCCGCGTCGAGCCCGATCGCGGCGCCAAGACGATTTCCAGCGAAACCACGTTCGAGAGCGACATCCGCGACTTCGCGACGCTGGAGAAGATCTTGTGGCGGCTATGCGAGAAGACCTCGTCGCGGCTCAAGAGCGGCGAGCTTGCAGGCTCGACCATCACGCTGAAGCTGAAGACATTAGACTTCCGCCAGCGCACGCGCTCGCAGTCGATCAACGCGCCGACGCAGCTCGCCGCAAAGATTTTTTCGATCTGCCGCGAGATGCTGGCCAAGGAGATCGACGGCACGGCCTTCCGCCTGATGGGCGCCGGCGTCAGCGCGCTACGTGCAGGATCGGCCGCCGACGACACCGACATGCTCGATCGCCGCGCCGCCCATGCCGAACGAGCCATCGACGGATTGCGCAAGAAGTTCGGCAGCGCCGCCGTGATCCGCGGGATTGCGTATAACGGACCGGAGAAGGCGCAGCCGGAGTGATGGTCGGCACCTCTGGCTGTGGCCGTCGCCTGACGCCCACCCGCTCGATGTCGTCCTGGCAAAAACCAAGACACACCCGTAGCGAGGATGCAGCGAAGCCATCAATCCGCGACGGCCACCGCCTCGATCTCGATCAGCCACTCCGGTGCAGCGAGCGCCGACACACCGACCAGCGTGCTCGCCGGCGGCTCCATGCCTTCGAAGAAGGCGGAGCGCGCCTTGCCAATGATGGGACGGAGTTCCGGCTTGTAGCCGACGACGAAGGTCATGATCTTCACGATGTCAGCGTAGCTCGCGCCGGCGGCTTTCAGCGCCAGGCCAAGATTCTGCATCACCTGCGTCGTCTGCGCGGCAAGATTGCCTTCGCCGACCACCCGCCCCTCCTCGTCCACGGAGACCTGCCCCGAGATGTAGATGGTGCGCGCGCCAGAGGCCGTGACGACGTGGGAATAGGCCGGATTGTGGTGCAGGCCGCTCGGGCGGAGATGGTCGATCTTCGGCATGTGTGCCTCCCAGACGTTTGTGCTTGGGAAGGAGCGTAGCGAGGGTGGGCGCTCAATGCCAGCCGTCAATTACAGGGCTTCGTATCCTTGACGTCGAACTTGCCCATCGCACCCGATATGACGAAATCGTTGTAGTCGAGCACCAGCGCGCGGGAGACGCCGTTTTCGTAGAGCTCGAACGACATCGCGTAGACGGGCGTCTGCTCGCCCTCTTTCTGCTGGGCTTCGCGGTCGAAATAGCTGACGGTGACCGGCCAGCGCGTCAGCGACTTCATGTGCTCGTCCGAAGTCGACGGATCGGGCGAGGATGCCGCGCGGTCGGCCGGGATCGGCTGACCGATCACGGTCAGCGTGTTGTAGACCTTCTCGCCATTGTCGGAGCCATCATAGACGGAGAGCTCGAGCAGCGACTTGCCCTCCTTGGCGGCGGCAATGATGCGCTGGATCTGCTCGGTCGGAAACACCGTCGTGCCGTCGAGCGTGAAATTCTTCGGCGCCGGCAGCTTCAATTTGACGTTGATGTGGTCGCCATCGCGCTCGGCCGATCCGTCGACCTGGCTCGAGGCGGTATCGTTCATCCGCGTCTCGATCTTGAAGCGATAGCTTTTCCCGGCGGCGTCCTCCCAGGAATTGGAGCGGAGGTCGCTGAGGGTGATCTTCCCCTCGCCGCTGTCGAGCTCGGAGACCTGGCGGAATTCCGATGTGTAGCCCTCGCAGGAATTACCGGCGAAATTATAGAGGATGCGTCCGCGCGCGCTGTTGATCGAACTTGTACGCGACTTGACCAGGCTCAGCTCGTACAGGGCCTGGTGCGAGAGGAACGGACCATTCGCGGCCTCAGCCCCGCCAGAAACGCCAACAGCGACAGCCGCGAGCGCCATGACACCGAGCGACGTCCGGAAAAAATGCACCATGAATATTCCTTGGGGAAATCGAGATTCGTCATTTTAATGACCGTCGCATTGCGTCGCAACTGCGGCCACTTCACGGAAAGTTGCGCTTTTTCGCAGAAAATCGCTGTTGTGCCTCGGTAAAGATGCAACCCTGCCGGGCGCCCGCGCCACCGCTTCGCCGCCTTGCATGTAACCGCACAATCGGCGAAACAGGCGCGCTGGCTGGCCTGAGGCCGGACAGAATTTCCAGATGACATCGAGGTCGGAACATGGCGGGCACGGTCGAACAGAAACTGGCGGAACAAGGCATCAAGCTCCACGAGGCCCCCACTCCCGTGGCCAATTACGTGCCGTTCGTGCGGACCGGCAACCTCCTCTTCGTCTCGGGCCAGGTGTGCTTCGATCCTGCCGGCAAGCTGATCGCCAAGGGCAAGCTAGGGGCCGGCGTCTCCATCGAAGAAGGCGCGGCGGCGGCGCGCGGCTGCGCCATCAACCTCTTGGCTCAGGTCAAGGCGGCGCTCGGCGATCTCGACAAGGTCGTGCGCGTTGTGCGGCTCGGCGGTTTCATCAACTCGGCGCCGGATTTCGTCGACGGGCCGAAGGTCCTGAACGGCGCCTCCGACCTGATGGTCGCGGCCTTCGGTGACAAGGGCCGCCACGCGCGCACCACCGTCGGCGTCGCCTCGCTCCCTGCGGACGCCGCCGTCGAGGTCGAAGGCGTGTTCGAGGTCGCCTGATGGGGGAGCAAGAGACGTGCGTGCTCCGGAGTGGCTGACGGCACGGCCGGTCGCCCATCGCGGCCTGCATGACATTTCACGTGGTGTCGTCGAGAACATGCCGGGCGCGGTGCAGGCTGCGATCGCAGGCAATTTCGCCATCGAGGTCGACATCCAGCTCACCGCCGATGGCGAGGCCATGGTGCATCACGACCACGCGCTCGGCCGGCTCACGGAGGGCGAGGGCGAACTGATCGAGAAGACCGCGGCCGAGCTCAGGGCTGTCAAATTCAAGAACACGTCCGAGCGGATGATGTCGCTGTCCGACCTCTGCGCCACCGTCGCCGGGCGTGTTCCACTGGTGATCGAGGTGAAGAGCCATTTTACCGGCGACCGCAAGCTCGTGAGGCGGATGGCAGAGGTGCTGGCATCCTATAAGGGCCCTGCCGTTGGCATGTCCTTCGATCCGGAACAGGTGCTGGCGCTACGCGAACTGTTGCCGTCGCGCCCACGCGGCATCGTCGCGCAGCGGACCTACGAGGACGAGTCCTGGGCGAAGCTGACGCAAGCCCAGCGCGACAGCATGCTGTACTTGCGCCACGGCTTTCAAACCCAGCCGCATTTCGTCGCCTTCAAGGTCGACCATCTGCCGGCGCCGGCGCCATGGATCGCGCGCAATGTGTTCGGCTGCGCGCTGCTCGGCTGGACGGTCCGCACGCCCGAGCAGCGGACGCGGGCAGGGCAACATGCAGATCAGATGATCTTCGAGGGGTTCGTGCCGTAGGGCA
Source organism: Bradyrhizobium sp. CB82 (assembly GCF_029714405.1). NCBI lineage: Bacteria > Pseudomonadati > Pseudomonadota > Alphaproteobacteria > Hyphomicrobiales > Nitrobacteraceae > Bradyrhizobium > Bradyrhizobium sp. CB82. Next base: position 5,422,020 of record NZ_CP121650.1, read on the forward strand.
CGCGGCGCCAACTAGAATCCTGAAAACAACCCCATGCAAAGGGCGGACGAGGCGCGTTCCGCTTCGCTTCGCCCCCCTTGAAGTCGCTGCTGCAATGCACGATCTTTCATGCAGGGTTCTTCAAGACACGCGATGGCATCATCCGAAATCACGCTCGAGGCCGTACCTTCCATCGGCGAGGTATCACCGGAAGACTGGGACACCTGCGCCAATCCCGGCAGCGCCTGCAATGGGAGTGGCAAGGGAACCTCATCCAGACTGGTAGGCAACTCCACGGTACTCTTAAGACCGGTCTATAACCCCTTTGTTTCCCATGCCTTTTTGTCGGCAGCGGAGAATTCGGGTTCGGCCACCGCACGCACCGGCTGGGGACCGCGGCATCTCATTGCCAAGCTCGATAGCCGCGTCGCGGGCGTCGTACCCTGTTATCTGAAATCGCACAGCCAAGGCGAGTATGTGTTCGACCGCGGCTGGGCGGATGCCTATGCACGCGCCGGCGGGCGCTACTATCCGAAGCTCCAGGTCTCGGTTCCCTTCACGCCGGCAACCGGCCCGCGCCTTCTGATCCGCGACGGCGTCGACCGCGAGCGCGTTGCGTCTGCGCTGGCAAGCGGGCTGATCGCGCTGTGCGGGGCGAGCAAGGCCTCATCGGTGCACGTCACCTTCGCGCGCGAGGCCGAATGGGAGCTGCTCGCCGAGCACGGCTTCCTGCAACGGACCGACCAGCAGTTCCACTGGCACAACGAGGGCTTTGCAACCTTCGACGACTTCCTCGCCACCCTGAATTCGCGCCACCGCAAATCGATCAAGCGCGAGCGGCGCGATGCGCTTGCAGCCGGCATCACCATCCACTGGCTCACCGGCAGCGACATCACCGAAGAGGCCTGGGACGCGTTCTTCGACTTCTACATGGAGACCGGCTCGCGTAAATGGGGCCGGCCGTATCTGACGCGAGAATTCTTCTCGCTGATCGGCGAGACCATGAGCAACGACGTGCTCCTGGTGATGGCCCGCCGCAATCACCGCTGGATCGCGGGCGCCATCAACTTCATCGGCTCGGACACGCTGTTCGGCCGCAACTGGGGCGCGATCGAGCATCATCAGTTCCTGCATTTCGAGGTCTGCTACTACCAGGCGATCGATTTTGCGATCAAACACGGCCTGAAGCATGTCGAGGCCGGCGCGCAGGGCGAGCACAAGATCGCGCGCGGCTACCTGCCGCGAACGACGCATTCGGCGCATTTCATCGCCGATCCCGGCCTGCGCCGAGCCATCGACGACTACCTCAAGCGCGAGCGCGCCTATGTCGCGGAAGCCGGCCGCGAACTTACCGAACTCGGCCCGTTCCGCAAGGACGCCGAAGAGGCGCCTTGACGGCTTCTTCGAGGTGATGACAGTAAGGCCGCAACTTCAGGAGCAGCCGCATGACCGCCTACGATCCCAACAATGTCTTCGCGAAAATCCTGCGCGGCGAATTCCCCTGCTACAAGGTCTATGAGGACGAGCACGTACTCGCTTTCCTCGACATCATGCCGCGCTCGCCCGGTCATACGCTTGTCATCCCTAAAGCCCATGCCCGCAACATCCTCGACATCAAACCCGACGACTACGCCCATGTCGCGCGCGGCGCGCACAGAATCGCGTCGGCCGCGATGAAGGCGTTCAACGCCGATGGCATCACGGTGCAGCAGTTCAACGAACCCGCCGGTGGCCAGGTCGTGTTTCACCTGCACATGCATGTGATGCCGCGCCACGACGGTGTCGCGCTGCTGCCGCCGGCTAGCCGCAAGGAAGACGGCAAGATGCTGGAAGAGCATGCGGCGAAGCTGATCGCGGCGTTGAAGGCGGGGTAACTCTTTCCCCTCAATTGCGAGCGAAGCGAAGCAATCCAGACTGCCTCCGCGGAGGCATCCCGGATTGCTTCGTCGCTTCGCTCCCCGCAATGACGGAGGAGAGACCCTTCACTCTGTCTGAAAATCCCCAGCCTGCGGCGCGGCCAGTGGTGTGAACTCGCAGCGGTCGGGCTTGATGTCGATCAGCGGCGTATTGTCGATGCAGTCGAGGCCGCGCACCAGGATGGTGTTGCCCTCGATGCCGACCAGCTTGACGATCGAGGTGCCAATCGGATTGGGGCGCACCGGCGAGCGCAACGAGAAGGTGCCACGGGTGTTCTGGTTGTTCTTCGGACTCTGCAAAACGATGTCGCGACGGGAACGGTCGAGCCAGTAGAGCACTTCGAGATTGCTGTAGAAGTCGACGCCCTTGATCGCCGGCACGAAGGGCTCGAAAATCTCCAGACGGCACACCGGGCCGTCATGCCGTCCCTGCCGCGGCGTCTCCAGCCGCGAGGTCCAGGGTGTGCGGATCCGGCCGATGTAGACGAGGCCAGCATCCTGCGTCGCCGGCAGCTCGATCGCCACCTCGCCTTCGCGGAGCTCATTTTCGCGAACCATTTTTCCAGTTCCCTACTGTTCGCGAGGGTTTTAGCCCAGCCACCACTTGCCGACCAGCATGAAGAGCTCGCCGGTGACGACGCCGGCGAAGATCGAGCGACGGGTCAGCATGACGACGATGAAGCCTGCGACCACCACGCCATAGCCCTACCCGCTCACGCCCCGATTCTTCAGCACGAAACACGCGCCGCCTGCCTTGCGGATGCGGTTGCAGAGATCATCCGCCTCGGGCCGCGTGTCGGCGCCGATGCGCACCTGATAGAAGGTGCGCGTGCCGCGGCTGCGCATCACCGAGCTCAGAAGGCTCGGGTCGCGGTCGCCGACCACCGAGCTCAGGCGCGTGACGGCGCGGGAATACATCGCGAGCGCCTTGTTGCGGTCGAAGCCGGCAGCGAGCTGCACGCCCCAGATCTTTGCGGCGGCAAGCTCGACGTGCTGCTCGAGTCCGGCGACGAACGGGTTGGGCGCACGCTTGAGCAGCGCCATCAACTCGCGGCAGCTGGTCGGCGGCGCACTTGGCGGTGCCTTGCCACCTCGCCCGGCCGCGGCCCAGTTCTCGACTGTCGAGCCGGTGACGGCGACGACGTAGTTGCGGGTCTGCTCGGGCATGCCGCCGGTGCCGGCGAGCCATTCCTGGACGCGGCGCGGACCCGCATTGTAGGCGGCCGCCGCAAGCCCGAGATTGCCGAACTGGTTGCGCAGCTCGTTCAGGAATTCCGCCGATTTCGGCAGCGCCTGCACGGGATTGAAGGGATCGAGGAGCCCGCGCTCGCTGGCGGTGCCCGGCATGAACTGCGCGATGCCCTGCGCGCGCTCGCCGCTGCGCGTCACCGGCCCAACCGCGTCGCTCTGGAACCGGCTCTCCTGCCAGATCACGCGGGCAAAGAATTCGAGCGGCAGGCTGGCATCGCGCGCAGCCGCTTCGATGATCAGGCAGATCGATTCCCGTGTGTCGCTCTCGCGTGCCGCCTCAGCAGACTTCGCCGGCGGCATCGCGAGCTCCTCGACACTCGGATGCACGACCCGGCTCGGCGCATCCTCGGCCAGTGCCGGCGCGAGCAACAGCAGCGCAGCGGCGGCCTGGCAGAGCACATGTCGGGCTCGTGTCATTGGCAGGGTACCGGGCGATATCGGACAAATCGGCCTTGAACTCCACGGCCAAGGCAACTAGCAACTGGCGGTACAATCAACGCAGGCCGGAGCGGAATGGCAACAATCTATTTTGATCTCGACGGCACGCTGACCGATCCGAAGCCGGGGATTACCCGTTCGATCCAGTATGCGCTGGAACGGTTGGGACAGCATGTCCCAGGCGAGGACGAATTGACCTGGTGCATCGGGCCGCCGCTGCACGCGAGCCTGAAAAAGCTCACCGGAACCGACGAGCTCGCCGACCGGGCGCTGCTGCTGTATCGCGAGCGGTTTTCCGACGTCGGCCTGTTCGAGAACGAGGCGTATGGCGGGATCGAGGAGACCTTGTCCACGCTCTCGGCGACGGGCGCGCGCATGTTCGTCGCGACCAGCAAACCGGCCGTCTACGCGAACCGCATCGTCGACCACTTCGGGCTGCGGCGCTATTTCGAGGTGGTGTTCGGCTCTGAACTAGACGGCACGCGCGTCGATAAGGGGGATCTCCTGCGCTACGCCCTCGAGACCGCGAAAGTGGATCCGCGCAGCGCCGTGATGGTCGGCGACCGCAGCCACGACGTGGTCGGCGCGCGGAAGAACGGCATGACCGCGATCGGCGTGCTCTATGGCTATGGCAGCGAGAGCGAGCTCAGGGACGCCGGCGCACATCATGTCTGCGCTGCGCACTCCGATCTGCTTGCCCACTGCTCGACACTTGTTGCGTAGCGGCAATCAGGTCAGCTGGCTGCCGCCGCGATGTCCGCGGGCTCGACGCTGTCGACCGGCAGCGCGAACTGCTCGACACGCTTGTAGGGCTTCTTGTTGAGCAGCAGCCGCGTGACGTCGGGCCGCGAATAGTGCCCGGCGGGATCAGCTGCGTTCTTGGCAACGCCGATGGCGCCGAGATCGATCTCCGCGATCAGCAGCCCTTCCTGATCCCGCGCCAGCTTGTCGCCGATCTGGCTGCCGTCGGGGCCGTAGATCGCGGCAAAGCCGCCGCCGGCATGCAACAGCGCATGCTTGTCCGGGCGGTCGCAGAGCTCGTCGATCATTGCTTGCGAGACGGTCGCACAAGGCGCAAGCACGAAGCACGAGCCCTCTACCGCATAGACGCGCGAGGCGGCGTTGTTCACCTCTGCACCCAGGGCGGGCGCGAAGGGATCGTAGAGCGAGAAGCTCGGCCAGGACGCCACATGCACCTGCTCGTTCTGGGCGTACATCGCATATTTCGACAGCGGCTGGAGATGCTCCCAGCAGCACAGCGCGCCGAGCCGTCCGATGTCGCGGCGGTCGTGCACGGCAAGGTCACTGCCGTCGCCCTCGCCATAGACGGTGCGCTCGGCATGGGTCGGCCGCAGCTTGCGGCGCTTTGCAATGGTCTCTCCGTCCGGCCCGATCAGCCATTGCGCGATGTAGAGGCTGCCGCCGTCGCGCTCGGACAGCCCGATCACCGCGTCAGGCCGGCCTTGCACACGGCCTGCCGCAGCTTCTCCGCCTGCGGGCTGTCGTAGGCGAGCGAATTGTCGAAATAGCGCTGCACGAAACCCCGGCCTATTGACCAGGCCGGCGAGTCCAGCCAGATATGCCAGGGGTAGCCGGGGATGAACACCTCGGGAAATGCAATCAGCTTCGCGCCCTTCCTTGCGGCCTCCTCGATCAGCGCGATCGACTTGTCGACCGAAGCATCGAGGTCGAGCCAGGCCGGCGCCGCCTGCACCACCGCAACCCGGTATTTCGGATGTTCGATACCCATTCCCGCCTCCATCCTTGGTGGGACAGGGCCGCTTCCCAGTTGATCGAAGGCCCAGGTCCGATGCAGTCTTCCGATGCACTCGATTGGGCCACAGCCGGATGACTTTTGCTCGACCGCCACGGCACGAAAATTCGACTGGCAAGGCAAATGGCGATGGCGGTGCGGAAATTGCCTGCGCTGAGGCTGGATCTTGCATGCAGTTTTCGGAGTGTGAAAGGGAGGCCTGCCAATGACCATCCAGTTCACGACGGACGGCAGCCCCGGCCACCGGCGCCTCGCGCTCTGGCAGGACATCGTCTGCGACGTCTTCGTCGAGCTCGACTGCAAGTCGGATCTCGGCAGCGCCTTCCGCGGCTCGGTGACGCAAGCCTCCCTTGGACGTGCGGTCTGTTCGGATGTCTGCTCGGACCGCCAGCACGTCTTCCGCACGCCGTCGCGAATCGCCCGCTCGGATCTCGACTTCGTGCTCGTCGCGCTTGGCAATCAGGGCGTCGGCGGCGTGGTGCAGGATGGCCGCGAGACCGTGATCCATCCCGGCGAGTTTGCGCTCTATGACACCACGCGCCCCTATGAGCTGAAGTTCGATCATGCCTTCACGCAGACCATCTTCAAAGTGCCGCGCGAGATGCTGCAGCGGCGCTTGGGGGCCACCGAGGCGCTGACCGCGATATCGTTTGGCGCGGACGCACCGCTGCAAAAGCTCGCCTACGATTTCGTCTTCAAGCTTTGCCACAGCGCCGATCAGATCGATCCGCAGCACGCCGTCGCGCTCTCCGAGCAGGCGGTCGATCTCGTCGCGATGGCGCTCAGCGAACGGCTAGGCAAGACGTCGCTGCCCTCCTCGACCCATCGCTCGGCCCTGCTCTACCGGCTGAAGGCGCATATCCGCAGTCACCTCGCCGATCCCGATCTATCGCTGTCGAACACCGCGGCCGCGCTTCGAATCTCGCCGCGCTACGTCAACGATCTCCTCAGCCAGGAGCACACCTCGTTCCAGCGTTATGTGCTCGCAGAGCGTCTTGCCCAAAGCAGGCGCGATCTCGCCTCACCCGTGCTCGCGCATCGCCACGTCGGCGAGATCGCCTTCGCCTGGGGTTTCAACGACCTCTCGCATTTCGGCCGCGTCTTCCGCGAGCATTTCGGAATGTCGCCACGTGATTTCCGGCAGAGCCAGTTGCGGCATTAGACAGGTCGCCGTTCCGCAACCAGACGACGTGACAAGCAGTCGCCGACAACGAGGCGCATGGTTGGGGAACGATTTGATGCCTCGTGCCAGTCTCCCGGTCTGCCTTCGCTCAACGACCGCCCGCCTGCTCCTTATGCTCGCGCGCGACGCCGCCCTCGGGCTGGCGCTGGCGTTCTTTGTTTGCATCTCCTGCTCCATGGCCCAGGCCGGGACTGGCAAGCTTCGGGTAGCGACGCGCATCGTGCCGCCCATGGTCATCGAGAAGAACGGCGTTCTGAGCGGCTTCAGCATCGAGCTCTGGAACGACATCGGCCAGCGCCTGCACCGCGAGACGGAGTACATCATCACGTCCGATGTCGGCGAGTTGCTCGATGCTGTGGAGAGCGGACGGGCCGATCTCGGGATCTCCGCCATCTCCATCACGTCCGAGCGCGAGGACAGGTTCGACTTCTCTCAACCGATCATGAATTCGGGCCTGCAGATCATGGTGCGTGGCACCGCCGCCAATGTCGAGCCCAATCCCCTGAGCGAGCTGATGCAGTTGTTCTTCTCCCGAACTCTTCTGGTCTGGCTGGGCATTGCGCTGCTGCTGATCCTCGTTCCGGCGCATCTGATCTTTCTGGTGGAGCGGCATCATCGCAACGGCATCATTCCGACCACGCGGTATTTTCCGGGAATCTTCCATGCCATGTTCTGGGCCGCGGGCACACTGGCGACCCAGGCGGATCAAATGCCCCGGCACTGGATCGCCCGCATCGTGGCGGTGCTGTGGATGTTCACGGGCGTAGTGTTCGTGGCCTTCTACACCGCGCAATTGACGGCATCGCTGACGGTCCAGCAGATCAGGGGCCCGATCAACAGTCCTGAGGATCTCGTCGGCAAGAGCGTCGGCACGACACGGGGAAGCACGGCCACCCTTTATCTGAACGAGGCCAAGGCGCAGGTCCGTGAGTTCGAGAAAGTCAATGACCTCTACAAGGCCCTGCTGGATCAGGAGATCGACGCGGTCGTCTTCGATTCACCTGCGTTGCTCTATTACACGGCGCATGACGGCAGGGGATTGGCGCGGACCGTCGGCCGCGTCTTCCATCGGGAAGACTACGGAATCGTCTTTCCGACCGGCAGCCCGTTGCGCAAGCATGTCAACGAGGCGCTTCTGGCACTGCGCGAAAGTGACGCCTATCAGCGTATCTACGACGAGTGGTTCGGCAAGCACTAGGCCGGCGAGGCGGCGCGACGCTGCATTCGTATTTCGGCAGAATTTTCTCCAATATGCGCACAGCAGGGTCGGCCGTCCGATGCCGCCGATGTGACCGAACGTGAAGCCGGGCCAGATTGCGGCGCCGCAAGGCGAACCTCACCTAAGGTCCGGGTCAGGTTCCATCGGGGAGAACGCAATGCGTCCCATCTTGCTTTTGAGCCTTCTGATCGCGCTGTCGAGTACTGCCAACGCCGCGCCGGTGCATCGCACGCACCGGCAGCATGTTGCCCCTGCCCCTCGCGTGATCACGGATCCCATGTCAAGCTTTGGCTATGCGCCGCCCCGAGGGAGGGCCCCCTATTTGGCCGTGCCAAGCGACCAGCCGGATCCGATGGTTGACAGTCCCTACAAGAACTGGGGCGGCTAGCGAACGTCGCGGGCGGCCGTCCTCTCGCCCAGTTGCATGCGCGCCGCGCATTGACGTGTATCAAGCCGATCTTCCCGCGACGTGCCATCGTGCACGCGCGAGGATCGTCGATGCGCCGATTTGCCATGAAGGCACTGTTCACCGCCCTCAGTTTCAACAGAGAAGAGAGGAAGCGGACCGATTGGGATCGCAACGTCCTGATCTTCTCGTCCGTGGTGACGGCGGGCCTGATCGCGCTCTATGTCTTCGGCAAGGCAACGTCGCGCTGGTAGCGCCCTCTCTGCCGGCACTCAGCCGCGCAGCAAGCGCGTGTATTGGCGCGGCGTCATGCCACTCAAGGCGCGGAAGCGCTGCGTGAAGTGGCTCTGACTGCTGAGGCCGCAGCTATCGCTGGTCGCCCTGGTCGATCACCGGACTGGCGCTCGTTGGCCTCGGCAACGTCGTCCTCCTCGTGCGCGTGCCGCCGAGCCGCGCTGCGGCCTTGGAAAGAGCCTCGACGTCGTGCAGTGCCCGCAGGACGGCTATGGCAGTGTTCGCCGCGTCATGCCGACCTTCCGCTTCGATAGCGAGAGCGTCCCGTCCAGCCGCTCGGTCCGCGGCACAACCTGTGCGTGGCTTAACCATTTGGCATATCTGCCGCTTGCCGGGAAATCCGCTGCTGGGAGGTATCGTGGGCATGGGCGTCGACGCCGCAACGGGCGCGGCGACTGACCACAAACCCAATCCTGTCATCGTCACGATGCAGCCCTCGGCCCGCCGCCGCAGGCGCCGGTTGCGAGAAAGCCGCGCCCACCGCGGGCACCCGACGCAGGCACCTGACGCCGTGCCGCGAAAGACATTCGACAAAAAGAGGCCGGCTTCGCAGCCGGCCTCTTTTCAGTTCATGACGCTCCCGATCAAACCTTGACCAGCGGCCCCTTGGAGGTCGGCCCCTTGGAGGGGCCGCCGGGACCACCCGGCTTGGACCTGCCTGACGGCGGGCGCTTGCGGGCGCCGGGCAGTTTCTCCTGCTTCGGCGTGACCGGGCCCTCGACGAACTCGAAGCCAATCTTGTCCTTGGTTTCGTCGGCCTCGTCCTTGACCAGCACGACGCGGACATGACCGCCGCCCTTGAGCTTGCCGAACAGCACCTCGTCGGCGAGCGGCTTCTTGATGTGCTCCTGGATCACGCGGGCCATCGGCCGCGCGCCCATCTGCTCGTCATAGCCGTTCTTGATCAGCCAGGCCTTGGCCTCCTCGGACAGCTCGATCGTGACGTCGCGGTCGCCGAGCTGCGCTTCGAGCTGGAGCACGAACTTCTCCACGACCATGCCGATGACGTCGGCATTGAGGTGGGCGAAGGAGACGATGGCGTCGAGACGGTTGCGGAATTCCGGCGCGAACTGCCGGTTGATCGCCTCATGGTCGTCGCCTTCCCGCTTGGAGCGGGTGAAGCCGAACGCCTGCTTGGCGAGATCGGCCGCGCCGGCATTCGTGGTCATGATCAGGATCACGTTGCGGAAGTTGACCTGCTTGCCGTTGTGATCGGTGAGCCGGCCATGGTCCATGATCTGGAGCAGCACGTTGTAGAGATCGGGGTGCGCCTTCTCGATCTCGTCGAGCAGCACCACGCAATGCGGATGTTGATCGACGCCGTCGGTGAGCAGGCCGCCCTGGTCGAAGCCGACATAGCCGGGAGGCGCGCCGATCAGGCGCGACACGGTGTGCCGCTCCATGTATTCGGACATGTCGAAGCGCAGCAGCTCGACGCCGAGGCTGGAGGCAAGCTGCTTTGCAACCTCGGTCTTGCCGACGCCGGTCGGACCCGAGAACAGGTAGCAGCCGATCGGCTTCTCCGGCTCGCGCAGGCCGGCACGCGCCAACTTGATCGAGGCCGAGAGCGACTCGATCGCCTTGTCCTGGCCGAACACGACGCGCTTCAGGGTCTGCTCGAGATGCTTGAGCACCTCGGCATCGTCCTTCGAAACGCTCTTCGGCGGGATCCGCGCCATCGAGGCGATCGTGGTCTCGATCTCCTTGATGCCGATCGTCTTCTTGCGCTTGTTCTCGGCAACCAGCATCTGCGCCGCACCGGATTCGTCGATCACGTCGATCGCCTTGTCCGGCAGCTTGCGGTCGTGGATGTAGCGCGAAGAGAGCTGCACCGCCGCTTCAATGGCCTCGTTGGTGTATTTCAGCCGGTGGTAGTCCTCGAAGTACGGCTTCAGCCCCTTGAGGATCGCGATGGCGTCCTCCACCGTCGGCTCGTTGATGTCGATCTTCTGGAAGCGCCGCACCAGCGCGCGGTCCTTCTCGAAATGCTGGCGGTATTCCTTGTAGGTGGTCGAGCCCATGCAGCGGATGGTGCCCGAGGCGAGCGCCGGCTTGAGCAGGTTCGACGCGTCCATCGCGCCGCCCGACGTCGCACCCGCACCGATCACGGTGTGGATCTCGTCGATGAACAGGATGGCGTTGGGGTGCGCCTCGAGCTCCTTCAGCACCTGCTTCAGGCGTTCCTCGAAGTCGCCGCGATAGCGCGTGCCCGCGAGCAGCGTGCCCATGTCGAGCGAGAACACGGTCGCAGCCGCCAGAACCTCCGGCACCTCGCTGTCGACGATGCGCTTTGCAAGGCCTTCCGCGATCGCGGTCTTGCCGACGCCGGCCTCGCCCACGAACAGAGGGTTGTTCTTCTGCCGGCGGCACAGCACCTGAATGGCGCGGTTGATCTCGGAATTGCGCCCGATCACCGGATCGATCTTACCGTCGCGCGCCTTCTTGTTGAGGTTGACGCAATAGGTCTCCAGCGCCTCGCCCTTTTTCTTGGAGTCCTCGTTGCCCTTGGTCTCGGTTTCCTCGTCGACGCCGCGAACGGGGCGCGCCTCCGAGACGCCCGGCCGCTTGGCGATGCCGTGGCTGATGTAGTTGACCGCGTCGTAGCGCGTCATGTCCTGCTCTTGCAGGAAATACGCAGCATGGCTCTCGCGCTCGGCGAAGATCGCGATCAGAACGTTCGCACCGGTCACTTCCTCGCGACCAGATGACTGCACATGGATCACCGCGCGCTGGATCACGCGCTGGAAACCGGCCGTCGGCTTGGCGTCGTCGGCGCCATCCGTCACCAGATTTTCGAATTCGGTCTCAAGATAGTTCACGAGACTGGTGCGCAGCTTGTCGAGATCGACGCTGCAGGCCCGCATCACGGCTGCTGCATCGGAGTCATCGATCAGCGACAGCAGCAGATGTTCAAGCGTCGCGTATTGGTGATGACGCTCATTTGCGATCGCCAGTGCACGATGCAGGGATTGTTCAAGGCTTTGGGAAAAAGTCGGCATTCGCGTCCTCTGTGGCCCCCACCATCATGATCGCCATCGCCCGGTCAGGCAACAACAACCTTTGTCACATATAGTTATACAAGATCGCGGCAAAAGACCGGTTCCGCGACACTGGACTCGCGCGCGGTATTTTCGATGCAAAACCCGTTCCGATTTGGGCGGGGTCCCCTCCCCGTAGTTCGCCGGCCGTGGCGGCCGTGAGGATAGCGAACCGGGTGACGCGAATGTCAGAAAGGCAGAACGCGGGACGCGCCTACTTCTTTTCCATCACGCATTGCAGGGGGTGCTGGTGCTTGCGGGCAAAATCCATCACCTGCGTGACCTTGGTCTCGGCGATCTCGTAGGTGAAGACGCCGCATTCGCCGATGCCGTGATGGTGGACATGCAGCATGATCTTGGTCGCTGCCTCGATGTCCTTGTTGAAGAACTTCTCCAGCACGAGAACCACGAACTCCATCGGCGTGTAGTCGTCGTTCAGGATCAGCACCCGGTAGAGGTTGGGCCGCTTGGTCTTGGGCTTGACCTTGGTGATGACCGAGGTGCTCGGGCCGGACGGACCATTAGAACGGTTGTCGTCATTGCCCATCCGGGGAGCATGAGCGACGGCTGACGCGGGCAGATCGAGGCTGGAAGTTAGTTGCGGCATGGCACAGGCGTTCAAAATCCCCACGGAAGCATATAGCAGCCCGCCGCGCTGCTCCGCCGTTCGGAGCCTCGCATAGGCGCGCGTCTTGTTCGATCGCCGCTCCCGACCGGTCCGGTCCTCACCGGAACGGCATCGATGAATATGGGCCTGCCCCCGGCCCGCCGCAAGCGTGCAAAGGCTCGACCTGTCCGGCCGCGGCGGTCCCGATTCCCGGTCCCTGGTCCCGGTCCCTGGCGATCCCGACCAAGGTTAGTCAATCCGGACCAGTTTGACAAAAAAATCCGATCAACAAGTTTCCCCCGTCCTTAACCAGGAACCCGGCGTTAACTTGCGGACCCCGCTCGCGTACACGTCGATGCAGACGGCGCTCCACCAACGGCGATGTATTCTTCTCGATCATTCCCTTCGCCAAGACCGACAACGTGAAGTCCAGCAAGGATGGCAAGAGCTGGATCGACTGGATCGACCCGCCGGTTCTTCATGCCGACAAGCTCGACCAGATCGTGCCGACCTGCAAAACGATCGGCACTGCGCTCAGCACGCTGATGGGCTCGCAATAACCCTCGCGAACGCGCTCACGAAAAAAGCCCGGCTGAACCAGCCGGGCCTTTCCGATTCCAGGACTTGACGAAGAGTTACTGGGCGGCCGGGGTGAACTTCGAGACGATGGTCTCGACCGGCTTGAACGCCTGCTTGGCGAGATCGTTGTAGAGGCCGGCGATCTTCTGCGATTCTGCAACGAACGTCTCGTAGGCGGAGCGCGCGAAATCGGTCTGCGCTTCCAGCGCCTTGTCCAGCGACTTCACGCCGGAAAGCTTCTCGACGAAGGACTTGGTGTCCTCGAACGACTTCTTGGTGTAGTCGCCATAGGCGCTGGCGATCGCCTGGAGGCCGTTCTGCACCGAACTCGCGGAGGCGACGCACTGCTCGAACTGCTCTTTCCCGTAGTTCTGAAAGTCTTCAACCTTGAACATCATGGAATCCTTTTTTCCTGGCTCTCGTCCGGAAGCCTGGATCTTCAAAACCTTGGGGCCACCTGACGCTGCCCATAATTAGTGCAACGCACAAAAAAGTCAAGAATCCTTGTGCGACGCACAAATACACGCAACTTGAGGCGATTCTCGGAGATCTACGCAAGGGTTCCTTAAGCTTTTGGAAACCGAGCGCCCCTACCCTGATTCCCTGGACGTGTTCAGCTTCCGACAGGCGGTCAAAAGCCGTTTGAGAACATTGCCTTAGCCAGAACAGCGGCTTGAGCTTCGATCGCTGACGATCAGCGCCGGCGGATTGGCGGTTCAAGCAGGTCATGGTCCCGGATCTGGAGGGCACAATTTTGCCTCACGAGCCGGTGATCAAGTCAGAAACGGGGACGGGGTTTCATGCTTCGTAAGAACTGGTCTTCCTCGCGCTTGGCGCGGGCTGGAGTCTTCGGGCTTCTTACTGTCACCACCGCGGTCATCTTCACGACTGACGCTGCCGAAGCGCGGCGCCACCGCGGTCGGCACTACGCACACCGCGTGCATCGCGACTCCGGCGAGAGCTACAGCCCACAGTTCGCCTCGATCATCGTCGACGGCAACTCCGGTGCGACGCTGCAAGCGACGAGCCCGGACGGGATTCGTCACCCCGCCTCCCTCACCAAGATCATGACGCTCTATTTGCTGTTCGAGCGACTGGAGTCCGGCAAGATCAAGCTCGACACCGAGATGCCGGTGTCCGCACACGCCGCCGATCAGGATCCCACCAAGCTGGGCTTGCGCCCCGGCCAGACCATCCGGGTCGAGGACGCGATCAAGGGCCTCGTCACGCGTTCCGCGAATGACGCCGCGGTCGTCATCGCCGAATATATCGGCGGTACCGAAGACGATTTTGCCAGCATGATGACGCGCAAAGCGCACGCGCTCGGCATGTCCAGGACGGTCTATCGCAACGCGTCGGGCCTTCCCAACGACGAACAGAACACGACAGCGCGCGACCAGGCTACGCTCGGCCGCGCGATCCAGGATCGCTTCCCGCGCTACTATCGCTACTTCTCGACCACGGCCTTCAATTTCCGTGGCCGCACCATCACCGGCCACAATCACCTGCTCGGCAGCGTTGAAGGCGTCGACGGCATCAAGACCGGCTACACCCGCGCCTCCGGCTTCAATCTCGTCAGCTCAATTCACCGCGGCAACCGCTTCCTGGTCGGCGTGGTCCTGGGCGGCCGCAGCGGCGGCTCGCGCGATGCCATCATGCGCAACCTGCTCGCGGAGAACCTCGAGAAGGGCGCGGGCACCCGCACCGTGGCAGCCATCACCGAGCGCAATGGTGCCGACACCAACACCGACGTCGCCGATGCATCGGACACTCCGGTGCGCCCCGCTCCACAGGTTCAGGCGGCCGCAGCCCCCGCTCCCGAAGCACCCGCGCCGCGCCCCGCCTCGCGCCTCGCCACGCTTGCCGCCGCCACCGCGGCGATGCCTCCGGGCGCCAAGCCGGAGCCCAAGACGGTCGAGTCCAAGATCGAACCCGCGCCGCTGACCAATGGCGTGATCTCGAGCCAACCGCTCTCGACCATCCCCGGCTCGTCCGAGCCGATGAAGCCGGTCAGAGTGAAGACGGTTCAGGTCAAGGCCGGCACCGTGAAGGTCGCTTCCGCCGCCCCGTCGCAACCAGCGCCGCCGATCACCAACACGATCTCCAGCGCGCGTGCTGAAGTCGCGGAAACCTCCGGCGCCGTCGTCGCCAAGGCCGACGTCGTCAGCAAGCCGGACGTCGTCGCCAGGCCTGAAGTCGTCAAGCCTGAAGTCGCCCGCAGCGAGCTGCCGCCGCAGCCGCCGGGCTTTGGCACCGGCAACGGCATCCTCGGCGTCCTGCCGGCTTCCGGCGCCTCGGCCCCCACGGCGGCGCCCGCCGCAAAACTCGGCTCGGGCGAGCCGGCCCCGCAGCCGATCCAGATGAGCGCGACGACCAGGCCGGTCGTCACGCACACCGGCTGGATCGTTCAGGTCGGCGCGCTGGAGAGCGAGAACGAGGCGCAGCAGCGTATCGAAGCCGCCCGCAGTTCGGCTCGCGGCCTCCTCAGCAAGGCCGACCCCTTCACCGAGGTCGTTGCCAAGGACAATCGCAAGCTGTTCCGCGCCCGCTTTGCCGGGCTGGAGCGCGATCAGGCGGAAGCCGTCTGCCGCACGCTGAAACGCGCCGAGATCTCCTGCATCACCGTCCGCAACTGACTCCGTTCAGATCGATCCGATCCCAATGCCCGCGCCTTCCGCGCGGGCATTATCGTTTCCGGCGGACGCGAAGAGCCTTCCGCGACAACCTCTCGTCAAGGATTTACGGTTAAGACTTTGCTCAAGGGATCGACCACGCCGACAATGGCGGGCGGCACGGGGCGACGGCAGACAGAGCAAGCGGAGCTGACGCGGTACGAGCGTTTGTAGCGTTGGTTGCCGGAGTTAGCCGTTATGCGTGCGAAGCAGGGTATCCTTGGCCTCGTTTACCCGGGCAGCGAGATACGTCGAGCCCCCCTGGTCGGGATGCAGTTTCTTCATCAGGGTCTTGTGGGCCCGGCCGATCTCGTCGCGCCCCGCTCCCGGCTGCAGGCCAAGGATCTGATAGGCTTCCTCCACCGTCATTTTGCCGCTCGGCGCCGCGCGGCCCTGCCGCCCTGCCGCATCGCCCTGCGCGTTCTGACGCCAGGCGGGAAACCGGCGGTCCAGATAGCTTTCGAGTAACGCGACGCTCTCCGCGTCGAAGCCAGGGCACATCGCAAGCAGCGCGGCAAGATCGAACTCGTCGAGCGAACGCCCGGCGTAAGGCCCGGCGACGATCTCGCCTGCAAGCTGACCCGAGTCGTGGTCCAGCCGCATGTCCAGAAATTGTGAGCGGACGTGCGAGGTCTGCCCCGGCGAACGCGTCGCACCGCCGAACAACCCGCCGATATTGCCGAAGCCGGAGTTCGCGAGCGGTGTCCACCCGAGCAGGCCGGCACCGAAGATACCGAGGGGGATCGCGACCGCGAGTTCGCCCCGCAGGCCCGTGAAAGCCGCGACCGCCAGCGCCACGACCCCGCCGCCGACCTTGATCGCGCGCGCGAGCACCGCCGGATTGGCGGAACGGAACATCTGCAGCAGCAGGTAAAGGGTAACGACGGCGACAGCGCCTGCGATCAGGGTCGGCATGAGCGCAATATAGTCGCCTCGGTCACAAAAAGCATGCGGCCGCGCTTCAATGTGGACGGCCAATACTTCACTTCATCTGCCCGATCAGCCTGGCCGCGCCGCTTGTCGTCTTGGCCAGCCTGAGCAGAGCCTCGCGGCCGCCGGCGGCGTAGGCCGCTGCCGCGCGCAAGAGCTCGCGCAGCTGCGCCGCCGCGCCCGGATCGAATCTGCACCAGGCCCCGCCGGTCAGCCGTGCGATCTCGCGGAACGCCTGCTCGGCGGTCGCATCATGACCTTCCTGGAACATGAAGACCGGGACCTTGAGCATACCGAGCTCGCCCGCTTTGGCACAGAGCTCGTCGACCTTCTCCTCCATGGCGTCGCCGACGAAAACCACCGCGCGCACGCCGGAGGATGCCGCTTCGCGCCGCGCCTCCGAAAGCACCCTGCCGATCTGGGTGTCGCCGCCGCGGCAATCGATCTTGCTCATCAGGCTCGCGAGCTTGGTGCTGTCGGAGATCCATCCTGTCGCACGGCACTCGTTGAACCCGCGGTAGTAGACAAGCCGGATATCGAGGCTGCCGAGCGCCGCCGCCTCGCGGAACATGTCGGCCTGGAGCGCACAGGCCATGTCCCAGGTCGGCTGCCGGCTCATCGTGGCGTCGAGCGCGAAGATCAATCGGCCCTTCGCGCCCGGCGCATGCGGCGACATCGCGCGCGCCTTGGCGACGAAGGCCGCGATGTCGTCGCTGGTGGACGTCTTGGCCTGCGGCAACCTGCCATCGGCCCCGGTCCGCGCCGACACGGCATCGCCGCTGCGTGGTTTGGTCGGTTCGCCAGACATCCCTGCTCGCACACTTGCTACACGACCCCTATGTGGCGAGCGCGCTGTGATCGGTCAATGTGCAAAGGCCTCCGCGGCGGTCAGCAGCGGAGGCCTGGCAGGGACAAAATTCGAGGTGGACCGAGGGGGTCAGCTCTTGTGCGGTCAGCTCTTGGGCGGTCAGCTGTTGGGCGGTCAGCTCTTGGCGGGTGCCATTAGTGCGACCGGACCGGGCTCGAGGACCTTGGGCGGCGCGCTGAGGGTATCGACCGGCGCCACCACACTGTCGGTATCGCTCAGGAACTTGTCGAGCATGCCCTGGATCGAGTTCTTCGCAACGTCGGGACCCGTGTCGCGCATGTCGTTGTGCTGGAAGTCCGTCTTCACGACGGTGATGCCGGCCTTCTCGCATTCCTCGTCGCTCGGCAGCACGCCTGCATCGGTCTTGAACTGCGGATCGCGTGAGCGGAACGACAGTATCTTGAACTTGCCGGCGGTGACGAAGGGCACGCGCAGATTGTCCAGGGTCACGACCTTCTTGACCTCATCCGGGTACTGCTTGGCGAAATACATCGTGATGTCGCCGCCCATGGAATGGCCGACCATGCTGACCTTCGTGTAGTCGGCATTCGGCTGGACCTTCCTCATTTCCTGGAGCGCCAGGTGAATGTTGGCAACGCCGCGCAGGATCTGCGGCAGGCGGCCGACGTAAAGCTCGCCCGGCTTGGTCACCATGGGCGGATCGGTTGGCAGGTCGTGCTGCGGACTCACCACGAGATAGCCGCGCATCGCAAAGACGTTGGCAAGGAAGCCGTACTCGGTGTTCTTGACGGTGTTGCCGTGGTTGATCACTGCGACCGGCAGCGTGATCATGCCGCTATCCGCCTGCATCTCCCGGTCACGACGGACGGCGATATCAACCGGCACCGGGCGGTTGTCGCGCGAGGCGTCATAGAAGGTGATCGTCTCGTTCTTGATGGCCCATTTGCTCGCCGTGAAATAAGCGAGGCCTGCAAGGGCGGTGACCGAAACCAGTACGGCAATTCCACGCTTCATTTTCGTCCTCAGCCTCAGGCCTTTCTGGCCCGAAATCCCAGTTGAAATCGTGTTGCTTGAAGGCTCTTGGGCCCCTTGTCGGTTATTCCCTAATATATGTCACAGCGACGTGACAGGAAGACCAAATATTGTGAACTGGCAGCTCTTTCATTGTGCGCTGCACTCACTTTGTGGGCACGGTATTTAAAGACCACTATGTTAGGTACTCTTGCCCTTCAGACGCAGCCCGTCTGGCCGGTTCAATCGCGATCGCGCCGCCCGGTTCCCGTGGAACCAGCGGCTCGATCGAAATATTCGATTGAAGTAGTTTCTTACCGCGCCCTTCAGGCGCTGAGGATGTCGTGGAGCTCGAGCGGCTTGTCGACCTGGCTGAACCATTCGGCGCGGTTGGCGGCGCGGCGGCGGCCGCGCTCGTCGAGCGGCAGCTTGAGCTGGCGCAACAGGCTCGTGACCTCCTCGCGGGCGGTGACGTGGCCGAGACTGGGCCGCATGCCGAGGGTCGCTTCATCGATATCGTCGAGGGCTGTCAGGCCACGCGGGAAGAATTCGCGGTAGACGACACGCTCGGCAAAGCCGTCGACATAACGAAAGCCGAGCCGCAGCGACAATTCCTTCAACCCGTCGGCGACGAGCTGCTTGTTGCGTGAGCCCAGCATCGACAGGCGGTTGCGCACGACGATCCAGTCGGTGGTCGAGCCGTCGAGCTGGCGGCGCTTGCGGCGGGTGTCGCGGACCATCTCTGCATAGTGGCTCTCGCCGGTCACCGCATAGTTGGCGGGATCGACGGTGCCGAGCACGTCGAAGTCGAGGAAGCTGTCGTTGATCGGGGTGACCAGGGTGTCCGCCATCGAGTGCGCGAGCCGCATCAAGTAGCTGTCGGTGCCGGGTGTATCGATGACGATGAAATCGAAGTCCCTCTCGACCGCCGAGACCGCCTCCATGAATTGCAGGAACTCGGAGTTCTCGTTCTCGGCGATCTGCATGGTATCGCCGAGCTTGATGCAGCGATGTACCGGCAACTCGAGGGCGAGGCCGGTGCGGCGCGCCCATGCGGAACGGTTGCTGATGTAGCGGGTAAAGCTCTGCTGGCGGCAGTCGAGGTCGATCGTGGCGACGCGCTGGCCGGCTTTGAGCAGCGCAACCGCGATGTGCAGGGCAGTGGTGGATTTCCCAGAGCCACCCTTCTCGTTGCCGAGCACGACGACGTGCGCCGAGCCCGATTGGCCTTGGCTAGCCTGCACAAGCATTTAGGAATCCTCAACGCCCCTACAAATATCTTCAAGTTGACCGGGTCTGCGGTCAAGTGAAATGCGTGACAGGAAATGCAAATCGCAACGCGTGTTCTTAATCATGAATCGCGCGCGTGCTTCGCGTCCGTGGTGCAGCCCACATCGTCGCGCCGCTCGAGACATTCTCCGACGCATCGGGTTGCATGGCCTCCACCCGTGCCGCTTGTTAACGTAAGCCCCCGGCCCTGCGGACCGCCCGCGCCAGCCGCATCATCTCAGGGATGATCGAAGAGGCCGGTTTTGCGCTCGACTATTTTGAAGCCCGCTATGCCGAGACGCTGGCGCCGGTCATCTCGCGCAAGGAGGGCGCTGTGCATTCTGGTGGCGGCGCGGCTCGGCACCACCTGGCCTGATCGACAATATCGCGGTTTAGGACGCCCAAAGCGCGATGAGATCGCGATGAATCGTCATCGCGCTTTAGGTTATGGTTCGAGCATGATCTCCGCCTTTGCCGCGGGGGAAAATCGCTTCAGACTTTTCCGGATCGTTGCTCCAGCGGCCATCTACAGCAAGCCGAGGTCGCGCAACTCGCGCCGCATCGGCTCAGGCATCGCCGCGATGGTTCCGGCGGCAGCCTTGCCGAGATCGGGCGGCACGGCATCGTCCGTCAGATAGCGCCAGCCCTGGAACGGCCGCATCGGCCGCGGCGACACCGCCGTCACCTTGGGCTGCATCACGATCCGGCAGCGACCGATGCCGTCCTTGTCGCGGAACGGCTCGATGCCGATGATCTTTTCGCGCGCGGCGATCTCGCCCTTGATCACCCAGTAGAGTGAGCCGCCCGAGAGGATCTCGTCGCCGCGCTTGGGCACCATGCGGGTGACGTGGACGTGGTGTTGCGGCAGGCCCTTCTTCTTGGCGGCCTGCATCCGTTCGGCGATCCACTCCTTCAATTCCTTGACGGAGTCGCAGCCGACGGCGAGCTTGATCAGATGTAGTGGCATGCCCCAGCATTAGCGGGCCGGCCGCGCATTTGGAATGCTCAACTAGTTGTTATCCGCAGCTGCGGGGGCCGGGGCCGGCGCCGGTGCAGGCTGGGCGACCGGCGCGATTTGAACCGGCGCAGGTACGCGCGCAGCCTTCGGAGCCGGCTGCTTCTTCGCCGCTGGCGAAGGCGCGGAGGCCTGCGCCGAGGTCGCAGCAGCAGGTGCGCGCGGTGCAGCCGGCGCTGCGGTGGTTCCGGACGGCGCCGAGCGTGCGGGCGGTTCCGGCGCCATGATGCTCACGGCCGGCGTCGATGCGGCACTCGGAAATTCGGCATTGGTCGGCTTGCCGGTCGGAACCGACGACGGCAGCCCGGCGATTGCGCCGGGCATCGGCGTTGGCGGCGCATTCCAGGTGGGGGCATAGCGCGCGACCAGCCCGTCATAGACATGGCCATCCATATTGGCGGCGATCTGTTGCTGATCCGTCAGCGAGCGGAACGCGGCGCAGTCGAATTGTGTGCAGCCTTCGCGGGCAACCAGCACCTGCGCGACGAGGCCATAGCGATCGCGCTCGATGGCGCGTCGCAACGCCTTGAGTTCCGGGGTCGGGCTCTTGCCGACAGCAGCGACATCGCCGAGCGCGGTCAGCCGACTGATCTGGGCCGCGGTGTAGGAAACCGCGGCGGCGACCGCTTCAGGCGAGCCGAACAGCGCCTTCTCGCAGGCGGCCAGAACGGTGTCGCCGGCCAGATCGTCGATGCAGGACAGCGCGGGCAGCGCGGCGGTCGTCACTGGCTGTGCGCGGGTTTCGCTCGCGGGACCTTCCGCACTAGGTCCGTAGGCGCGAATGGTCGCCGCACCTGCGATGCCGATCGCGAGCAGCGTGATGACGGTCAGCGCCCCGTTGGCGACCGATCGCTCGGCGCGCAGCAGCGTGATCAAAAGGATCAGGCCGAAGAAGCCGGCAGCCGCCAGCGTCAGCCACATCGGAAAGCCCGGCGAGCGCCAGATTTGGTCGAGCGAATTGGCCCATGCCCAGTTCATGCGCGACGTCCCCTCACGCGAGCCGAGATCAAATTCAGTGATGGTAACTGCCCGCGAAGCGGGAGCAGCCCGCTCACCATGTTGACTTGTACCGGGCCTTTTGACGGCGAGACGACATCCAATTCATCATCCCACCCTTGCGTACCGTCAGGACAGGGCGAGCTGGCTTTCCTTGGCAACCCGTTCGAAGGCTTCGGTCGAGCTCTTGATCCGATACTGACAATCGTCGCCTTCGGTCGGCAGCAGGCGGATGACCTCGTAGGTACCACTGGCAGCCGGGCGCGCGATATTGCTGGCCGTGAAAAGGACGCGCGCGCCCACGGGGAATTTGTGCTTCAACACCCTCTCCATCACTCAAACAACGCCTGCCGCGCCCACGTGTCCCGCTGCGGCGGCCGGCCGGAAACCCGGCGCGGTATATAGCACGCGGCCGGCCTTCTTGGCCAGCGCTATGCCACTGTGGCAAACGTATGATTTTGGTAATCCTTTCAGCACGATAGCGGTCAGAGCGCCCGCCAGTGATACCGTCCGGAATCGCGAATCGCCGACGGCCTCAGGCGCCGTGGGGCAGCTTTCCGTCGGGGCTCGCCTGATCCACGGCCTTGGGCAGCTCCTGGGCCAGGATCTGGCTGAGCTGGTCGACCGGGATGTTGTAGCGCGCGGCAAGCTGCCTGACCGTGTCGTTGCCGAGAACCTGGCGGAGCTGGTCGGCCGAGATCGGCAGGTTCTGACCGTTGCCAAGCCAGGACCTCACCTGATCACCGAACCCCGCCTGCTCGAGCTTGGCGACGATGGCGCCGAGCCCGCCCTGATTGTTGCTGCCGAGCACCTCATTCAGCACGGCAGGCAGCACCGCGGCGCCGAGCTGGCCGAGCGCGCTGCGGAACGCAGGGTTGTTTTCCAGCGAGTCCAGAATTCCCATGGCCAGTCCCTCCCCTTGCGCCAGATGCGCTGCTCCGGATGCGATTGAGCGCCGGCGCCCGGGCCGCCGTCAAGCCAGGCCCAATCACAATCCCGTCTGCGCGATCCCGTCTATGCGGTCTCGAACTTTTCGATGATGAGCGTTTCGGCGAGCGCGTCGCGCGTCCATTCCGCGAATGCGGGCTGCGCCAGCATCGTCTCCATATAGGTTTTCGACTGCGGCGTGACCTCGATCGCATAGGTGCGCAAGCGGTGCACGACGGGTGCGAACATCGCATCCGCCGCTCCAAACCGGCCGAACAGGAACGGCCCTCCGGCGCCGTAACGCTCGCGGCATTCCTGCCAGATCTGCTGCACGCGCGCGACGTTGGCTTGCGCATCCGCCGAGAGCGTCACGGGACGTATCGGGCGATGTATGTTCATGCCGCATTCGCTCCGCAGCGGCACAAAACCGGAATGCATCTCGGCGCACACCGAACGGGCATGCGCGCGCGCCGCGACGTCGTCCGGCCACAGCTTCACTTCCGGAAAGCGTTCGGCGATGTATTCGATGATACTGAGCGAATCCCACACCGTGACGTCGCCGTCGACCAGCACCGGCACCTTGCCGGCGCGGCTGAACGACATAATCCGCTGCTTGTCGGCGGGATTGTCGGTGTAGAGCGGGATCACGACCTCCTCGAACGGGATGTCGTTGGCGCGCAGCGCGAGCCAGGGCCGCATCGACCATGACGAGTAATTCTTGTTGCCGATCGCGAGCTTCAGCGCCATGAGACTGGTCCTTCCCAATGCTGGTCCATTAAGTCCGCTGCTTTTAACGCCATCGCTTGCACGCAATCAATCGTTGCCGCGGCCGAACATGCATGGCAATCCTGCCGGCAACGAGGGGATCACAATGAGCGGATACTGGGTCGACGTCGCCGCGGTCGGCTTCTTCGTGTTTGAATGGCTGGTCTACGGCATCACGCTGGAGCACTCGGCCTACGGCCGCGACAGCTTGTCGGCACGCATGAACCGCTACCGCGAAGTCTGGGTGCGCCGCCTGCTCGACCGCGAGGCGCGCATGGTCGACATGCAGATCATGGCCTCGCTCCAGAACGGCACCGCCTTCTTCGCCTCCACGAGCCTGTTCGCGATCGGCGGCGCGCTGGCGCTGCTGCGCGCGACCAATGATGCGCTCGTCATCCTGAGCAGCCTGCCGGTCGATCTCAGTCCCTCGCCCGCGCTGTGGGAGCTGAAATGCGTCGGCCTTGTCTTGATCTGCGTCTACGCCTTCTTCAAGTTCGCCTGGGCCTATCGCCTGTTCAACTATGTCGCGATCCTGTTCGGCAGCATGCCGCCGGCTTCCCAGCGCGATACGAGAGAGGCCGAAGCCCATGTGATCCGCACCACGCGCCTGTTCGAGGCCGCCGGGCGTCACTTCAATCGCGGCCAGCGCGCCTTCTTCTTCGCGCTCGGCTATCTCGGCTGGTTCGTCAGCCCCTGGGTGTTGTTCGTGACGACGGCCGCAGTGGTGATCGTGACGTGGCGGCGGCAATTTGCATCCAGCGCGTGGGCCGCGATGGCGCCGGAGACTGTCGGAGACAAGGATGCGCTCAAGCGTCCTCTCTAATCTTTAAGGACGCCCCTCGCCACCCCATCATTGCGAGCGTAACGTCGCGCGCGGACGGCTGCCGGCAGCAAATTTGAAAAACAACCCCATGCAAAGGAGTCGGGGACGGCCGACGATGCCCTTCGTATTTTACGAAATTATTTGACACGTCGGGCAAATCAGGTGTAAAAGACGATCATGGCGCGATGTGCAGGGCAGCCATTTGCGCCCGTGCGAAGTAGGCCCAGCTCAGCGAACTACCCGGGTCAGCTGCTTTCGACGCTTGTGCTTTTCACAAGCCCCTCAGCTGAGAGTCCAGCTTGATAAGCGACGCGGCGCGGTCTTAACGCGTTGCGCCTGAGTGACGCGGAACAGCGAGCACTTTTGGATGGCGGGTCGCTGTTCGAGACGAATCCCGTCACTTGAGGCGTTTGGTTGCGATCCGATCGGCCGGTTGAACCACGGAGAGATGGAGTTGTCGCGCGCCGACAAAATTACGGCGCTCCAAAATCCTTCGGCGTGAAGGTGAGGTCCAACACCTTCCACTCCTCGTACTTGTCGGCCGGCAGCATGGTGTAGGGCTGGCAGGCCTGCAGCGCGGCCTTGGCGGCCTGCATCAGGGCAAGGCCCTTGGCGGGCGATGCGCTGGCTTCGATCAGCGCGGGGACGGTGGCGAGCTGGCCGTCGGTCGTCATGAAGGTGCGCATCTTGATGTGCACGTTGTCGGACGGCGCGATCGTATCAGGCAGCTTTGCGCAACTTCGCAGGTGACGGCGGAATTCGGCGATGACGCTGGCCGGAAGCTTGGCCGCCTCGGAATCCGCCGCGCCGCCCGCATTGTCCTTGGAGGCGTCCTTCGGCGAAGGCGACAATTCAGCCGGCAGCCCCAGCATCACACCGTATTTGATGGTGACGTCGGGCTCCGGCGGCGTGTAGCTCGGCGCCTGGGGCGTGGGTTGTGGCGGAGGCCGCGCATTCGCCTCGCGCTTGGCCGGCGCCGGCTGCGGTGAAGGCTGCGGCCGGGGCGAGGCCTGTGGCGCCGGCTGTGGCGATGGCTGCTGTGCTGGTTGCGGCTGTGGAGGTGACGGCGGCGCTGACACCTCCGCCTTGTCCTTCGCGGTCAGTTCGGGCAGCGAAAGCTGCGGCGACGGAGTCGGCTCGGGCACCTTCTGCTTCAGCTCCTCCGGCGTGACGATGTCGACGGCGACCGTGTCGCTCAGCGGGGCTTGGAACGGATGCACCTCGCTGATCAGGACGATCAGCGCAACCAGCGTCAGGTGCATGACGGCTGAGGCCGCAATGTCCGTCCGTATGATCCGCTGCCAATCCATGGCCCAACTTCGGTTGTCACCCATGGTCCTAACCTTACTGTGTCACTAACCCTCATGGTGAGGAGCGCGAAGCGCGTCTCGAACCATGAGGCCCCGCCTGTGGCCCACATCCTTCGAGACGCTTGCTTCGCAAGCTCCTCAGAGGCTGTGAATCTTTTTGACTGCTCGCAAGCGGTATAGCCGAAAGCTGGTGCTGTGTGATTCTCTTGCGGTGATGGATTCGCAGGAGGGATGATGGCCGCTGATGAATTGTTTGGGGATCTGCCGGAGCAGGCAAAGCCGCAAGCCGGTGCGGCGCCGCTCGCAGCGCCGCGACTTCGTGAGCCCCAACGCGATCAAATCGAGTTGCGAGCAGTGGATATCGAGAGCCTGATCGGGGAAGACCATCCGGTGCGCCTGATCTGGTCCTATGTCGAGGAACTCGACCTGAGTGAGCTGGAGAACCGGATCAAGGCGCGGGGCGATCGGCCCGGTCACCCCGCGACATCGCCGCGGCTTTTGCTGGCGCTGTGGCTCTATGCCACCAGCGAGGGCGTCGGCAGCGCGCGCGCGTTGGAGCGGCTTTGCGAGAGCCATGACGCCTATCGTTGGCTGTGTGGCGGGGTGTCGGTGAACCATCACACGCTGGCGGACTTCCGGGTCGGTTGCGCCGACCTGCTCGACCGGCTGCTTTGCGAGCATTTGGCGGTGCTGGCGAAGGTCGGCCTCGTCAATCTGGAAACGCTGGCGCAGGACGGTGTTCGGGTCCGGGCCAGCGCCGGGGCCGCTTCGTTCCGGCGGGAGGCGACGCTCGATCGGCACCTGGCCTTGGCTGAGGCGGTGGTGGAAGACCTCAAACGCGAGGTTGACGCTCGTTCGGATGCTAGCAATCAGCGCATGAAGGCCGCCAAGGAGCGCGCCGCGCGTGAGCGCAGAGCGCGCGTCAAAGCGGCGCAGACGGCGCTCGCCGAAATCAAGCAGCAGCGCAAGGAGCGCGAAGAAAAGCGCGGCAACGGCAAGAAGCCGAAAGAGCCGCGGGCCTCCACGACGGACGCCGACGCACGGGTCATGAAGATGGCCGACGGCGGCTTCCGCCCCGCCTACAACGTGCAGGTGACGAGTGCCGCCGGCCAGCCGATCGTCGTTGACATCAAGGTCTGCAACACCGGGTCCGACCGCGGCCTGATGCGGCCCATGCTGGAGCGGCAGCGCGCGCGTCCTGGCGGGTTGCCCAAGGACCATCTCGTCGATGGCGGCTTTGGCAGTGCCGAGGACATCGAGTGGGCGCACGCCGAGGGCATCGATATCTTTTGCCCGCCCACTCAATCCAAGCACGGCACCGATCCCCATCTACCGCGACGCGGCGACGGCCCGGGGGTGTTGGCCTGGCGTGCGCGCATGGCGAGCGAAGAGGGCAAGGCCCGATACAAGCCCCGGTCGATTTGCGAGTGCATACATGCCCGCTGGCGCAACTGGGACCTGCGCCAATTGACCGTGCGCGGCCTCGAAAAGGTCCGCGCCGTCGTGCTCTGGTACGCCCTCGCCAACAACATCCTGCAAGGCAACCGCCTCGCTAGCGCATAGAGGAGCGTTCATCGACATCCCCCAACCTCGCCACAGCCGCCCAGCCCACGCGTTGCCACGACGAGGAACTGCCACATCCTTCGATGACCACGCAAAACGAGAAAGATTGGCAAGCTCTCAGGATGAGGAGTTAGAGCGTTTATGACGCAGTAAGGCTAAAGCGCGATGAGATTGGGATGAATCGTCATCGCGCTTTGGGTAGTTGTTCGAGCCTGATCTCCGCGCAAACACTTCGCGTTTGTCGCGAGGGAAAACCGCTTCGCGCTTTTCCGGATCATGCTCTAGCATATGGGCGCGGCTCCTCAATCCCATTTCGGCGCAAAGCCGAAATCGGTCAGCCGGCCCCTAGGGCTGGCGAGGGCGGCAATCTGGCTCATCTCTTCGGCCGACAATTCGAAATCGAAGATCTCGATATTTTCCGACAGGCGTTCGACGCGGGACGTGCGCGGGATCGCGACGACGTTCTGCTGCACCAGCCAGCGCAGGCAAACCTGCGCGGCCGTCTTCCGATGGGCCCGTCCGATCTTGCCCAGCGTCTCGTCGCCCTTAACGCGCCCCTTGGCGATCGGGCTGTAGGCGACGAGCGCAAGGCCGTGCTGCTCGCAGGCCGCCCTCACCTTGGTCTGATCGAGATAGGGATGAAATTCGACCTGATCGCAGACCAGCGGCTCGGGACAGGCGGCGACCGCCTCTTCGATCAGCGCCACCGTGAAGTTGGAGACGCCGATATTCCGCGTCAGCCCGAGCCGCTTGGCATGCGCCAGCGCGCCGAGCGTCTCGCTAAGCGGCACGTGCGGATTGGGCCAGTGCAGCAGCAACAGATCGACCGACGGCAGCCGCAGCTTGACCAGGCTCTCCTTGACCGAGCGCTCGAGATCGTGAGGCGCGAAATGATTGGTCCAGACCTTCGTGGTGATGAAGACGTCGTCGCGGCGCACACCGGAGGCGCGAACACCGTCGCCGACCTCGCGCTCATTGTCGTAGACCTGCGCTGTATCGACATGGCGGTAGCCGAGCCGCAGCGCCTGCTCCACCACGCGCGCGCAGGTTCGGCCGCTCAGCTCCCAGGTCCCGAGCCCGAGCGCCGGAATGCTTGCACCATTGGCCTCGACGAACAGCATGAGGAATCCTCTCGCTCGCCCCGGTCGAATTATGGACCCCGCGCACGCAGCTGCCAACCGAGGCAACCGGCGATACCGAGGTGAGCTCAACCGGCCCTTGGCAACAACTTATTCTCAGACCTTGGCGAGCGCCTGGAACACCGTGTCGGGCGCATGCGCGATCACCGCGAGCAGCGCCCGTGCAGGTCCGCGCGGCGCGCGCTTACCCTGCTCCCAGTTGCGGATGGTCTCGACGGGCACGCCGAGTTTTGCGGCGAACTCCATCTGGGTGAGACAGGCGCGGCGGCGCAGGTCACGCACGGCAAGCGGGCCGGTTTCGTGCTGGAGTGGAAACTCCTGCCCGTCCCGCAACTCGACGATCCGTCCGTCCGCTTTCAGCCGCAACCGCATGTTCATCCCCAAGCACGGCAATCATGGGTGAAGCGGCTTAAGTTCGGATTAACGATAGCCCCGCGGGCGCGGCCTATTTCAGCCCGAACCACAAGGTCGCAATGCCGAGGAAGGAGAAGAAGCCGACGACGTCGGTCACCGTCGTGACGAAAGTGCCGGAGGCGACCGCGGGATCGGCCCGCACCCGCTCGAGCCCCATCGGGATCAGAATGCCGCCGAGCGCGCCAGCGACGAGGTTGCAGATGATCGCAAGCCCGATGACCATGCCGAGGCCCGGGATCTTGAACCAGGCCACCGCGGCAATACCCGTGATCACCGCAAAGGCGAGGCCATTGACGAGACCGACGAAGATCTCGCGCATCACCACGCGCCAGGCATTGGAGGAGCCGAGCTCGCGGGTGGCGAGCGCCCGCACCGCGACCGTCATGGTCTGGGTCGCGGCGTTGCCGCCCTGGCTCGCCACGATCGGCGCCAGCACGGCGAGCGCCACCATCTTTTCGAGCTGGCCCTCGAACAGGCCTAGCACGGAAGAGGCGAGGAAGGCGGTGGCGAGATTGACCAGGAGCCAGTTGAATCGGGCGCGTGCAATGGTCAGCACGCTGTCGGACAGTTCCTCGTCGCTGGTGACGCCGCCGAGCGCCTTGAGGTCCTCGTCCGCCTCCTCTTCGATAACGTCGACGACGTCGTCGACGGTGACGACGCCGACCAGGCGATCCTGGGTATCGACGACGGGCGCGGCAACCAGATTGTACTTGCCGAACATGCGCGCCACTTCCTCCTGGTCCTCCAGGACGGAGACGCGGCGGCGATCCTCGTCGCAGAGGTCCGTGAGCGGCACCGGGCGGCGGGCGCGCAGGAGCACGTCGAGCGGAACAGCGCCCTGCCAGTGCTGGTCCTTGTCGACGACGTAGATCTCGTAGAAGCGGTCCGGCAGATCGGGCGTCTCGCGCATGTAGTCGATCGCCTGGCCCACGGTGAAATCCTGGGGCACCGCGATGAACTTGGTCTGCATCCGCCGGCCAGCGGAGTTTTCCGGATAAAGCAGGCTGCGCTCGAGCGCGACGCGCTCGGGCAGCGGCAGCTTCTCCAGGATCTCCTCCTGATCCGCCTCATCGAGGGTCTCGAGCAGCTCGACGGCGTCGTCGGATTCGAGCTCGCGGACACCCTCGGCGACCGTCTCCGGCGGCAGCTCCTCGAGGATCTCATCGCGTACGGCTTCGTCGACCTCGTTCAGGGCAGAGAAGTCGAAATCGCGCCCCGTCAGCTCGACAAGCCGGACGCGGTCATCGGGCTCGAGGGCCGCGATGAGGTCGCCAAGGTCCGCCTCGTGCAGTTCCGCGACGATGGCCCGCAGTGGTGCGCTGTCTGAGGCTTCGATGGCCCGTGCGATCTCCGCGACGAATTCGTGACGAATTTCGCCATCTTCGTTGCGCATGGGAACATGGTCGAGGACCGAGGCCTCAGCGGATGCGGCAACGTCCATTTGTTCGTCCATGGCGCGCCTCGCCGTTTGACAGGATGGATCAATTGGTCTGAGCTGGAGTTCAGGCAATAGTCACAAGGCAACATCGAGCGCAATGACAAAGATGTGTCTGCACCAATGGCCCCTGCTCGCCGCCGCGACGGCGATGCTTGCCGGCATCACGGCGGCGAATGCTGCCGACTGCCCGCGCCATGATGCGCTCGGCACCGCGCGCGTGCTCGGCGTCGATGCCAAGATCTATCCGCGGGTCGGGCTGAAGAGCTTTCCGCAGACCCTGCCGCTCGCCGACCATGAGGTCGTGCTGACCTTCGATGACGGCCCCCGGCCTCCCCACACGCAGAAGGTGCTGGCGGCGCTGGCGCACGAGTGCGTGCGCGCCACTTTCTTCCTGGTCGGCCAATCGTCGGCGGAGTCTCCGGCGCTGGTCAAGCGGATCGCTGCTGAGGGCCACACGGTGGCTCATCACAGCTGGTCGCATCCAATGTCGTCGAAGATCTCGTTCGAACGAGCAAAAGAGGATATCGACCGCGGGATCGAGGCCGACGAGAAGGCGCTCAACGGCGTGGCGACCCGCACGCCATCGACGCCGTTCTTTCGTTTTCCCTATTTCGACTCGACGCCCGCGACGCTCGATCTCCTGCAATCGCGCGGGATTGCCGTGTTCGGGGCAGACCTTTGGGCCAGTGACTGGGAGGACATAACCCCGGAACAGGAATTGAAGAAGGTCACGGAGCGGCTCGAGACCGCCAAGAAGGGTATCATCCTGTTGCACGACGCGCAGGCGCGAACCGCGGCCATGATGCCCGCCTTCCTGCGCTACTTGCACGACAATGGCTACCACGTCGTTCACATTGTTCCAGCGGCGGCCCAAAAGAGCGCCGATGCGCATTGATGCCGGAATGTCACGGCGGCCCAAAATGGGGTGATCGCGGGGCAATTAAGCCTCCGTTCATGCTAGGCCATGCAAAAATGGGCTGTGGGCCGCGCCTGAACCGTTTCAGGCAGGCTCCGACCAATGTTCGGAGCGCGTGGATTTTTCCTTAAGTCGCGGACCGCGTACGAGGGCAGACGGAGAAATGATCGGTCGTCAAGTTTCCAGCCGGACGCGGCCATGGATCGTCTGCCTCGGACTTTTGGCCGCTGCCCCCGCCGCTGCGCTCGGGGCCGACTGTCCCGGCCATCCCGACGCGCTCGGCACCTCGCGCACGATCGTGGTCGACCCCCGCGAACATCCGCGCATCGGCACGATGCAGTACCGGGAAACACTGCCGCTCAGGGACCACGAGGTGGTCCTCACCTTCGACGACGGGCCGCTGCCGAAATACTCGAACCAGGTGCTCCAGATCCTGGCCAATGAGTGCATCAAGGCAACCTTCTTCACGATCGGCAAGCAGGCCCAGGCAAACCCTGAAGGCGTGCGCAAGCTGGTCGCCGCCGGCCACACCGTCGGCACGCATAGCTTTAGTCATCCGCTCACCTTCGAGAAGATGCCGATCGAGAAGGCGCAGGCCGAGATCGATGCCGGCATCGCCTCGGTCACCGCGGCGATGACCGATCCATCCGCGCTCGCCCCCTTCTTCCGCATTCCCGGCCTGCTCCGCGCCGAGGGCGTGGAGAACCTGCTCGCCTCGCGCGGCATCCAGGTCTGGAGCGCCGATTTTCCGGCCGACGACTGGCGGCATGTCTCGCCCGAGCGCGTCTACCAGCTTGCCATCCAGCGGCTGGAGGCCAAGGGCAAGGGCATCCTGCTCCTGCACGACATCCAGCCACGCACGGTCGCGGCGCTGCCCAAGATCATCCGCGAGTTGAAGGCGCGCGGCTATCGCATCGTGCACGTAGTCCCCGCCACTGCCGACCGACCGGCGACGCCGACCGAGCCGGTCGAGTGGCTGCTGCATCGGCCGAGCGAGAACGTGGCCGCAGTGCGCTGGCCGGCGATTCCGAGCTTCGTCTTCGCACGGAGCGAAACATTGCGGACCCCGCTGCTGTCGGATCTGAATGCCGAGCTGCCGAGCCAGGCGACCGTGTCGCACTGGGGCGTCGCGAAGGCCGGCGCGGAAAGCCTGCCCGTTCCGAGCCGGGACCTTTTCGAGATCAAGGAAGGCTCGCTCGAGGTGCTGCTGGCCACGACGGCTTCGCGTCATGTCGCGACGCGGCTGGCGCACGCCAACGCCGCCGATGCGATCTCGTCAAGGGGTGCAAGGACTCGCGGCCGGGCCGCGGCGGTCGCCGCGCATGGTGGCAAGCATGGGCAGACCATGGCAAGCGCGGCGCGCCCGACAAAGCTCGCGAGCCTGAAGAAGCGGCAGCAGTAAGTCTTACACGTCGCCTACTGTCGCATGATGGCGGCGACGCACAGCAGCACGATCAGCGCCAGGAAGAACAGGTCCATATAGGACTTGAGCTCGCCGTCGCGGCGCAGCCGCGCCACGTCGATGACGATCTGCTTGCGCGCATTGGTTCCGCCGCTGCCGTCATTGATCGGCGCCTGCAGGCGCCGCGTCTCGCCTTCCAGCTTCTCGATCTTCTGATAAAAATAGAACGCGCGCAGCGTCGAGGCCGCACGCATGCCGGTGTAGACCAGCACGAGAATCGCGAGGATCGCGCGGTTCGGGTACTTCTCCATGAAGTTCAGGCTGAAATAGACCATCGCCAGGAACGCGAAGTTGGTCACGAAGCGATAGACGAAGCTTAGAAAGACCATGCTGGCTCCAGCGAAGGGCGGCGCGACCGTGCGACGTTGCGAATTGCAGAGAAGTTGAGGCAAGCCGGAACGGCCGGCCTGGAACGCGGTGGGTGCTGGTCTACGCCAACATTGCGTTGCCAAGATTAAGAGTGCCCGCGCGGGCGCTGGCCGGGGAGGCGCGAGTGCGCCTTTTAGCTGCGCTTGGCCATAATGCAAGAGAGCGCAAGGCGGCTTGCCGCGAAGCCGCGCGCCGACGATGGCGGTCGCATCGACCCAATGGAGATTCAGCAGAAGTCGCGTTACACTACGTTTGCCACCATACTTTGCCAAAGCGCGATCCGATCAAGATCAATCGTCATCGCGCCTGGGGTTGTTGTTTGAGCATGATCTCCGTGCAAACGCGTTCCGCGTTTGTCGCGAGGGAAAACCGCTTCACACTTTTCCGGATGACGCTCTAGATGATGTGGGGTCTGCCGATGCCGAAGAAGGGAATCACGGGCCACGACGAATGGGTGCTCACCGAGGCGCTGGCAACCGCGCTGGTCGCGCTGGAGCAGCTCGCGCCAAAGCACCAGCCCCGCGCGCATATGGACGACATCCGCAAGATACTCGCCAGCGGCAAGGAGCCGGCGACCGTCAGCCTGCACCTCGCCCAAGCCAAATGCCGCCTGTTCCCCGACATCGATCCGCTCGAGATCTACAAGGAGTATGGGGTCGGCGACGAATATGGCTGAGCACCGCCTGAAGGCCCGTGCCAGCTCCCAATGGTCTTAGAAACTGGGAAACAAGGGTTGGTGCGCTCGGAGGGACTCGAACCCCCACTCGGTTAAGAACTGCCACCTCAAGGCAGCGCGTCTACCAGTTCCGCCACGAGCGCTTTAAGAAGCCGGCTTTGGGCTCGCGCCGGCCGGATCAACCGGCGCCGATCTAACAAATCCATCAGGGGGGTACAAGCCTGCAGAGGCCGCAAATTCCACAAGCTTCTGAGGAAAGTTTCGCCCCTCGCCCGGCCGGTCACCGGGTCCCGGGCGAGCGCGGCAGCATCTGCTTGACCTCGACCGCGATCCGGTTGCGGTCGACCAGCACGACGCCACTGGCCACCGGCAGATTATTGGCCAAAACCTTGACCTCGTCGGCCTCGGTTGCGTCCAGTTCGATGATGGCGCCGCGGGAAAGACGTAATACCTGATGGATCGGCATGGTTGTCGTCCCGAGGACGACCATGAGATCCACGGAGACTTTATCGAGAGTGGGCACGTCAGCACCGCCGCAACTAGAGACTTTCGCATTTGCGCCTGCGATGATCACCACGTTATGGTTAGCCAATGGTTAACGGGCCCGAAAACAACCGCCAAGACCTCGATTTGACGCCGTTTTCCGCCTCCTCGGGCCAGCCCGTGGAGTGGCGGATCTCGGACGCCCCGGTGCCCTATCCCGAGGCTGTGGCGGCCATGGAGGCACGGGTTGCGGCGATTGCCGCCGGCGAAGCGCCGGAACTGGTGTGGCTCCTGGAGCACCCCCCGCTCTATACCTCCGGCACCTCCGCCAAGGCCTCCGACCTGCTCGATCCGCGCTTTCCCGCCTTCGCCGCGGGGCGCGGCGGGCAAGTGACCTATCACGGGCCCGGCCAGCGGGTGGCCTATGTGATGCTCGACCTCAAGCGCCGCCGGCCGGACGTTCGGGCCTATGTCGCGAGCCTGGAGGAATTGATCCTGCGCACGCTCGATGCCTTCAACGTCCGCGGCGAGCGGCGCGAGGACCGGGTCGGCGTCTGGGTGAAGCGGCCGGACAAGGGACCGGGCCATGAGGACAAGATTGCCGCGATCGGCGTGCGGCTGAGGCGCTGGGTGTCGTTCCACGGCATCGCCATCAACGTCGAGCCGGACCTGTCGCATTTCTCGGGGATCGTGCCTTGCGGCGTCGTCGATCCCCGCTACGGCGTCACCTCGCTGGTCGACCTCGGCCACCTCGTCACGATGACCGACGTCGACGTCGCGCTGCGGCAGGCTTTTGAGGAGCTGTTCGGGCCGACCGCGGCGCTGCTGCCGGAGGCAACCGTTTAGGCGGCTGCGCGCTGCACCGGCCGCGCTTGTTCTCCGCAAGCGACGATTCAGCTATGCTTGATTGCGGTGCCGCCCACGCCTCCGAACCCGCTGGACCTGATGCTGTTCGACAAGACGTGCTTCCTGAACAATGCCGAAGTTCAATTCCGGGCGGCGGGCTGAAGATCCCGGTTCAGGTCGCGGGTGAGCCGTTCACCCGCGACCCTGGTGTGCGAAACAAGCGCTAAAGCGCGATGGGATTGAGATGAATCCTCATCGCGCTTGAGGTTATTGTTTGAGCATGATCTCCGCGCAAACGCGTTCCGCGTTGGTCGCGAGGGAAAACCGTTTCACACTTTTCCGGATCATGCTCTAAGCCGCCACACGGTCCGGCGCGACCGCGAGCTTGCCCGCGATGTAGCGGCGCTCCTGGGTGAGGCCGCCGAAGCCGTAGGCATCGCCCCTCACCTCGTCAACATGCAGGTACGTCTCGTGGTGCAGCGGGCCCAAAATCTCGGCCATGCGCTCGAACATCGCGGCGAGATAGGCGGCCTTCTCGTCCTTTGTGCTGGTGCCCTCGGAGACATGGATGTCGATCCAGTAGCTTGCGAGCTGCTGCTCGGCGAGCGACTTGTCG
The DNA here is from genome assembly GCF_029714405.1 of Bradyrhizobium sp. CB82. Lineage (NCBI taxonomy): Bacteria > Pseudomonadati > Pseudomonadota > Alphaproteobacteria > Hyphomicrobiales > Nitrobacteraceae > Bradyrhizobium > Bradyrhizobium sp. CB82. The sequence goes on from NZ_CP121650.1 coordinate 5,457,173, forward strand.
CCGGCGAACCAGTCGTTGGCGTCGACCGATTTCACGATGATGGCCGTGACCTTGGGATCCTTGTGCAGGACCTTTGCGGTGAGCTCGGACACGGCATTCGCGATGTCGGCCTTGAGCGAGGGCGACTGGCGGGAGGTCGCATAGGACACGGCGATCAGGGGCATGGGAATTCTCCTTGAAAAGTTCGGCGCAGCTGTCGCCTGCAAGGGTCGCCTGAGCGTCTCTGCTCTTGCATACTGTTCCCGACGTCTGCCTAAAAAGAGCTCAGGCGGCGGAACAAAGGTCGGCGCGAGGCGTTTGTCCCCGTCGAGGCGGGGTCCAGAATGGCGCAAAAGTTCAAACAGCAGAGAGACTTGTTCGATAGCGAACGTAGTTTCAGGCTGTTGGTTGAGGGGGTTGCGGACTACGCCCTCTATATGCTCGACCCCACCGGCATCATCACCAGCTGGAACATCGGCGGTCAGCGCATCAAGGGCTATTCGCCCGAGGAGATCGTCGGCCAGCATTTCTCGCGCTTCTACACCGAAATCGACCGCGCCAACGGCAAGCCCGCGCGCGCGCTGAGAATCGCACGGGAACAGGGCCGCTACGAGGAGGAAGGCTGGCGCGTCCGCAAGGACGGTACCTTCTTCTGGGCGAGCGTCGTGATCGATCCGATCTACGAGGACGGCAATCTCATCGGCTTTGCAAAGATCACCCGCGACATCACCGAACGCCGCAATGCCCAGCTCAAGCTCGAGGCGATGCAGAAGCAGCTCGCAGAGTCCCAGAAGTTCGACGCGCTCGGCCAGCTCACTGGCGGCGTCGCGCATGACTTCAACAACCTGCTGATGATCATCAGCGGCAGCCTTCACGTTCTCAAACGGGGCACCGAGCAGGACGCCAAGCGGGAGCGTGCGATTTCTGCAATCGATACGGCCACGAAGCGCGGCGCCGCGCTGACGGCCCAGCTGCTGACCTTTGCCCGGCGGCAGAGCGTCAATCCCCAAGCGATCCATTTCGGCGAGCGGATCAAGGCCATCCGCGAGGTCCTCCATGCCGGCGTCGGCAGCCCCGTGCGGCTCACCTTCGACATCGACCGCGATATCTGGCCGATCAGGGCCGACGTGTCCGAGCTCGAGACGGCGCTACTCAACCTCGTGATCAATGCGCGCGACGCGATGCCCGACGGCGGCACCGTGACGATCGGCGCGCACAACGTGGTGCTGTCCGAACCGCTCCTCGTCGGCGAGTTCGTGGCCATCAAAGTTGCCGACACCGGCCTCGGCATGCCCTCCGACGTGCTCGATAAGATCTTCGAGCCGTTCTTCACGACCAAGCCGGTCGGCAAGGGCACCGGGCTCGGCCTGTCGCAGGTGCACGGCTTTGCCCACCAGGCCGGCGGCACCGTGAAGGTGGACAGCGAGCTCGGCAGGGGCACGACATTCACCATTCTTCTGCCGCGCGAGATGAGTGAACCACAACGCGAAGCGGCCATCGCGCCCTCGCGCGGCAGCGGAACCGTGCTGCTGGTCGAGGACAATCCGGACGTCGCCCTGGTCAGCACCGGGCTGCTGGAGCAACTTGGCTATCGCGTGCGCCGCGTGGCGGATGCCGAGGAGGCGCTGCGCGAGGTCGAGCAAGACGGCGTCGATTTCGTGTTCTCCGACATCGTGATGCCCGGCAAGATGGATGGCCTCACCCTCGCCCATCGTCTGCGCCAGATTCGCCCCGGCCTGCCGATCCTGCTCGCGACCGGCTACAGCGACGCCGCCGCCGACGTACGCGGCGATTTTCCGATCCTGCGCAAGCCCTACGAGATCCACGAGCTCAGCGACGCCATCGCCAAGCTGCCGCGGTGACTTCTTTTCACCTTGCCCCGCTTGCGAGGAGAAGTCGTCGATCGCGAAGCGATTCGTCAACGTCCTCGTCCCCAGCCCTCTCCCCGTAGGACGACGTAAGAAAAGGGCGAGGGAGCACACCTACACGGTCGGCAGCACCGAGAACGCCTCCCCTGCCCGCCGCAGGTTCAAGTCGTCCTCGTCCGCGGTCTCGCTGGTGACGTCGTCAACGCGCGAGGACGGCGGACCGTGCCGGCACAACGCCACCATTTCGGCGACGCGGGTCGGCGCTCCCGCAAACAGCGCCTCCACGCTGCCGTCGCGCCGGTTGCGCACCCAGCCTTCCAGCCCGCTCGCGCTCGCCTGGTATTCGACCCAGGCGCGATAGCCGACGCCCTGCACGCGGCCGCGGATCATGACCTGGAGGATGGCCCGGGTCATTGCTTCAACCCGAGCAAATCGGCGCTGCGCGCTTTCACGTCGGCCTCGCGCGTGATGCGGCCCGTCAGCTCTGGCGATGCGAGACCTCTGAGGTTTTTCGGCGGTGTCCCCTCGCGCAGCGCCTTCAGCGTGTCGTAGACCGCCTGCGTTGCCGCAGCGATCGGCGCGTGGCCTTGCAGCGCGATGCGGATGCGCTGGCCGGCGAGATAGTCGAGAGCGTTCACTTCGTCCGGCGCACCGCCCAGCACGATCGGCAGGCGCGTCGCCGTTGCGATCGCCTCGAGCTCGGCGCGCGACTTGATGCCGGTGAAGAACAGCGCGTCGACGCCGGTTGCCTCATAGGCCTGCGCACGCTTGATGGTGTCCTCGAGCGAGGTGATCGCGGCAGCACCCGTGCGGCCCATGATGACGAGCGAGGAATCGCTGCGGCCATCGAGCGCCGCCTTCATCTTGCCGACGCCCTCTTCCAGAGAGATGAGCTGCGTCTTCGCCTCGCCAAAGGCCGGCGGCAGCAGCGTGTCCTCGATGGTGAGGCCGGCGCAGCCCGCTGCCTCCAGCTCCTGCACCGTGCGGCGGACGTTGAGGGCGTTGCCATAGCCGTGATCGGCGTCCACCAGCACCGGCAGCGCGGAGGCCCGCGACATTCGCCGCATCTGCTCGGCAAGTTCCGTGAGCGTGATCAGCGCGATGTCGGGATCGCCGAGAACGGCGAGCGAGGCCACCGAGCCGCCGAACATGCCAAGGGGAAAGCCGAGATCCTCGGCGATGCGGATCGAGATCGCGTCATAGACCGAGCCGGGGCGGACGCAGCCCTGCCCCGCGAGGATCGATCGCAGTTTTTCGCGGCGGGAACGAAAGGCCATGGTGCTGTCTCAACTGTTGCGACGCCGCTGCAACATACTCCGTCATTGCGAGCGAAGCGAAGCAATCCAGAATGCCGTCCCCTCATCCTGGGGAGCGCGGAACGCGCGTCTCGAAGGATGGAGGCCCGGCTCTCGGCCTCGCCCTTCGAGACGCGCGCTGAGAGCGCGCTCCTCAGGTGAGGGTCTAGCGCCTTTACCGGGCCGCTATGCAAACTCCAGGATCAGCGCGTCCACCGCCAGCGTGGCGCCGGCGCTGGCGTGGATCTTCTTCACCGTGCCGTCGCGCTCGGCGCGCAGCACGTTCTGCATCTTCATGGCTTCGACGACCGCAAGCGTCTCGCCGGCCTTGACCTCCTGCCCTTCAGCGACGGTGATCGAGACGACGAGCCCGGGCATCGGACAGAGCAGCTTCTTGCCGGTGTCGGAGGCCGTGGTCACCGGCATCAGCCGCGCGGAAGATGCTTCCGTCTCGGTCCAGACATAGACCGGTACCTCGACGCCCTGATGGGCGAGCCGAACACCGTTCGGAATGGGACGCACCTGCACGGCGATGAAGTGGCCGTCGATCGTGCCCTGCCAGACCGGCTCGCCCGGCTTCCACGGCGACTCCAGGAGGTGGGCGCTCCCTGCCTTGCCCTCGGCATCGAGGAAACGCACCGCGATCGCCTCGCCTTCGCGCGCGATCTCGAGTGCGATGTCCTCGCGGTTGAGCCACACCGCGCGGCGGCGCTCGCGCTGCACGACGCGGCCGCCGAGCTGGCCGGAAATCTGCCGCTTGCGCTCTCCGAGCACGTGATCGATGGCGGCGCCGACGGCGGCGATCCGCCGCGCGACCTCGCCTTCAGGCGCGCGCGCCGAAAAACCCTTTGGAAACTCCTCGGCGATGAAGCCGGTCGACAACCGCCCTTCGCGCCAGCGCGGATGGTTCATCAGCGCGGAGAGGAAGGGAATGTTGTGACGGATGCCGTCGACATAGAACGCATCGAGCGCGGTCGCCTGCGCCTCGATGGCGGCGGCGCGCGAGGGCGCATGGGTGACGAGCTTGGCGATCATCGGATCGTAGTGGATCGAGATCTCGCCGCCCTCCTGCACGCCGGTGTCGTTGCGCACCGTGATGCCGTCCTTACTGAGCTCCGCCGGCGGGCGGTATTTCACGAGCCTCCCGATCGAGGGCAGGAAGTTGCGGAAGGGGTCTTCGGCGTAGAGACGCGATTCCACCGCCCATCCCGTGAGCGCAACGTCCTTCTGCGCGATGGCAAGCTTTTCCCCGGCGGCCACCCGGATCATCTGCTCGACGAGATCGATCCCGGTGACGAGCTCGGTCACGGGGTGCTCGACCTGGAGGCGGGTGTTCATCTCCAGGAAGTAGAAACTCTTGTCCTGGCCCGCGACGAATTCGACGGTGCCGGCGGAATCATAATTCACCGCCTTCGCCAGCGCGACCGCCTGCTCGCCCATCTTGCGGCGGGTGGTCTCGTCGAGCAGCGGCGACGGCGCCTCCTCGATGACCTTCTGGTTGCGGCGCTGGATCGAGCACTCGCGCTCGCCGAGATGGATGACGTTGCCGTGCTTGTCGCCCAGCACCTGGATCTCGATGTGGCGGGGATCGACGATGAATTTTTCGACGAACACTCGATCGTCGCCGAACGAGGCCTTGGCTTCGGCTTTGGCCAGATTGAAGCCTTCGGCGACCTCGCTCTTGGAATGCGCGATGCGCATGCCCTTGCCACCGCCGCCGGCGGACGCCTTGATCATCACGGGATAGCCGATCTCGTCGGCAATGCGCACCGCGTGCTTGTCGTCCTCGATGACGCCGAGATAGCCGGGCACGGTCGAGACTTTTGCCTTGGCGGCCGCCTTCTTGGATTCGATCTTGTCGCCCATCGCCGCGATCGCGCCGGGGTTCGGGCCGATGAACACGATGCCGGCCGCCTCCAGAGCGCGCGGAAACGCCTCGCGCTCGGACAGGAAGCCGTAGCCGGGATGCACTGCCTGCGCGCCCGTCTTGCGGCAGGCCTCGACGATCTTCTCGATCACCAGGTAGCTCTCCGCGGCGGCCGGTGGACCCATCAGGACCGCCTCGTCGGCCATCTCGACATGCAGGGCATCGCGATCGGCCTCGGAATAAACCGCGACCGTCTCAATTCCCATCCGGCGGGCAGTCTTGATGACCCGGCAGGCGATTTCGCCGCGATTGGCGATCAGAATGCGCTTGAACATGCTTTTCTTGGTTGTTCGACCTTGGGCGGGACCCCTCCCTCGCCCGTTCGGGCCGATGGGACGGGCCGTGATGTGTCCGTGGTACAGCAAAATGGGCCGGAGGCAACGGTCTAAATCCGCACTCCGCCTGGCGTGCCAGCGACACCGGCCGGCCTTATCGCCATGCCAAAGCCTGCCTTATCGATCCCCTATGGACTGCCGGCTTTGGCCGCGCCCCGCACCAGTTCGTGGACAAAGCCCAGCTTCCCGATCACCGCCGGTGACAGGATGAAGGGATAGAGGTCGCGGGCGCCCATCGCCCGGTTGACGCTGTTGATGGCGAAGGTGAAGGGCAGCCATGCGTTGACGAGCTTCTCGACATCAGCCGCCGCATAGGGGTTGAAGCGAATCCGCGCCGTCAGCTCGCCGTCCCGATCGATCCTGGGACGCACCTCCATGCCGAACTCGGCGGCCATCTCCAGGGTGTCGACGATGTGGAGGTAGTGCGCCCAGGTCTCTGCGAAATCCTCCCAAGGATGCGTGGCCGCATAGGCGGAGACATAGTTCTGCTGCCAGTCGGCCGGCGGCCCTTCCGCATAATGGCGCTGGAGCGCCTGCCTATAGTCGACCTGTTCGTCGCCGAACATCGCGCGGAATTCGTCGAGCTTGCCGCCATCCCGCACCAGCACGTCCCAAAAATAGTGCCCGACCTCGTGGCGGAAATGCCCGAGCAGCGTCCGGTATGGCTCGCCCATCTCGAGCCTGCGCCGCTCACGCTCGATGTCGTTGGCTTCCGTCAGCGCAATCGTGATCAGGCCGTTGTCATGGCCGGTCATGATCAGCTGGCCGCTGAAGGGATCATCGGCAAGGAAGTTGAAGATCAGCCCGTGCGCGGGATCCTCTGCCCGCGTCGTCAGCGGCAGCTTCCAGCGCAGAATCGAATAGAATAGCCGGTGTTTGGCCACCTCGAGTTCGCGCCAGCCGGCGAGCTGCGCTGGATCGGACAGGTCGGGCACCGTGCCGTTGTGCCGACAGGCGCGACAGTAGAGATCGCTGCTGCCGGGCTCGGTCAGCCAGTTGCAGGCGTCAAACTCGGCATTGGCGCACAGCATGCGGCCCCTGCCCTTGTCGGCGAGCGTCGTCCAGGCCGTCCCGTCAGGCTCGATCGCGGAGAGCATCTCCTTCTCGGGGAGGAAGGCAACCCGGTGGCCGCAGCGTTCGCAGGCGCGGTTCTCGAAATAGAGGACGTTGCTGCAAGCCTGGCAGACAAATAGCTTCAAGGTCCAACCTCTTTCTTCAATGAGAACGCAACGCCCGCGACGACGCCTCCGCATCACGATCGTTCCTCTTCCCGGAACAAATTGCCAGACCAGCACGTTGCCGGCGTGGCCCGCATTGCCCCGAAGGCGGGCCGTCGCATCTTGCACGGTCGACCAAAGCGGCCGGGCGGGCACGTCTTTGTGTGTTCTCTCCGTCCGGAACAATAGCCATGGCGCCGCGACTATGTGAGTATGGCGCCGGCACGCACACGCCTGACCACCGGCCCGACGCCTTGAACGATCCTTTGCCCGAAACCATCGCCGCCGAAAGGCTGCGCCAGCATCTGGAGGAGATCGCCCGCGAGCGCGACAACGCCTATCGCGCCTTGCAGGAGCGCGAGGCCGAGCTTGCGCGCATCCAGCGCATTGCCGGCGTCGGCGGCCTTGAGATCGATTTCCGCCGCGGCGTCAGGAATCGCCGCACCCCCGAATATCTGCTGATCCACGGCCTGGCGCCGGAGGCGGCCAGCGAGACCTACGAAGACTGGGTCGGTCGCATCCACCCGGACGACCGCGAGCGGACGGTCCAGCACCTCTTCGGCATTCTCAAGAGCGAGAGCGAAGATTATTCCGACACCTACCGCATCAATCGCCCCAGCGACGGCGAGGTGCGCTGGATCCGCGTCGTCGGCAAGATCGAGCGCGATGCGAGCGGCCGCGCGGTGCGGCTGGTCGGCGCCGACCTCGACGTCACCGACCAGATGCTGGCGCAGGCGACGTTACGGGAGAGTGAGGAACGCTTCCGCCTGATCGCCGACAGCGCCCCGGTGCCGATCTGGGTCACCAAGCTCGACCGCAAGCGCTCCTTCGCCAACCGGGCCTATGTCGACTTCCTCGGCCTGCCCTTCGAGGAGGCGATCGATTTCGACTGGCGCAAGGTGCTGCACCCGGACGACCTGCCCCAGGTGCTGCAGCAATCCGTGCAGGGCGAAGCCTCGCTAAAGCCCTTCGTACTGGAAGCGCGCTACAGGCGCGCCGACGGCCAGTGGCGCTGGCTGCGCTCTGAATCCCAGCCGCGCTGGGACCCCAACGGCAAGCATATCGGCTTCATCGGCGTCGCCCACGACATCACCGCCGCCAAGCAAGCCGAGATCGAGCTCAGGCAGCTCAACGAAACGCTGGAAGAGCGCATCACCGAGCGCACCGCACAGCTCGAAGCCAACGAGGCCCGGCTGCGCGCGATCCTGGAAACCAGCAACCAGTACCAGGGCCTGCTCAACCTCGAAGGCGACGTGCTCTACGCCAATACGACGGCGCTCGCCGGCATCCGCGCCGCGCCGCGAGACGTCATCGGAAAGCCGTTCTGGGACACGCCGTGGTTCGCCGCGACCGAAGGCATGTCCAGGATGGTCCGCAACGCCTTCGATACGGTCCTGACGGGCGAAGCGGTGCGGATGGAGATGCTGCTCCGCCTCCCCATCGGCGAGCGTTGGTTCGATTTCAGCATCCGCCCCCTGCTCGACCAGCACGGCAAGATCTCCGGCGCCGTGCCCGAAGCCGTCGACATCACCGAGCGGCGCCGCGGCGAGGAGGCGCTGCGGCAGTCGCAGAAGATGGAGGCGATCGGCCAGCTCACCGGCGGCGTCGCGCATGATTTCAACAACCTCCTCACCATCATCCGCTCGGCCACCGATTTTTTGCGCCGGCGCGAGCTGCCAGAGGAACGGCGGCGGCGCTACGTCGATGCGATCTCCGAGACGGTCGAGCGCGCCTCGAACCTGACGGCACAGCTGCTGGCCTTTGCACGGCGGCAGCCCTTGAAGCCGCAGGTCTTCAACGTCGGCACGCAGGTCGACAGTGTGGCGCAACTGGTGCGGCCGCTGGTCGGCGGCCGCATCGAGATTGCGGTCGACGTGCACGATCCCGACTGCTTCACCATCGCCGACATCGCGCAGTTCGAGACCGCGCTGATCAACCTCGCGATCAACGCACGCGATGCGATGAAGGACGAGGGCCGCCTGACCATCGCGGTCCGCAAGCTCAAGGGCATCCCTGCCTTGCGCACGCAATCGGCCCGCAGCGGCGATTTCGTCGCGATCTCGGTCCACGACACCGGCTCGGGCATCGCGCAAGAGAATCTCGAGGCGATCTTCGAGCCGTTCTTCACAACAAAGGAGGTCGGCAAGGGCACCGGACTCGGCCTCAGCCAGGCCTTCGGCTTCGCAAAGCAGTCCGAAGGCGACATCGCGGTCGAGAGCCGCGTCGGACACGGCGCGACCTTCACGATCTATCTGCCGCAGGCGCCGAGCCCCACCCTGACCGCGGAAGCAGTATCGCTGTTGAGCGAGCCCGCTACCACGGGGCGTGGCTACCGCGTGCTGGTGGTCGAGGACAATGACGACGTCGGCCGCTTCTCCACAGAGCTGCTCGAAGACCTCGGCTACGTCGTGCGCCGTGTCGCCAACGCCAACGCCGCGCTGGCGATCCTCGGCGAGAACGAATTCGCCGTCGATCTCGTGTTCTCCGACGTCATCATGCCCGGCATGAACGGCGTCGAGCTCGCCGGCGTGATCCGCGAGCGCTATCCGGGCCTGCCGGTGGTGCTCACCTCCGGCTACAGCAACGTGCTCGCCGAAAGCGCCCATCGCGGCTTCGAGCTGATCCAGAAGCCGTATTCAGTCGAATCCCTGTCACGCATCCTGCGCAAGGCGATGGCGGAAAAGCTGCCGGTGGCGCGGTGAGCACACTTCGTCATTGCCAGCGCAGCGAAGCAGTCCAGATTGCCTCCGCGGGAAGGATTCCAGATTGCTTCGTCGCTGCGCTCCTCGCAATGACGGTGCTAGCGCGCCGTCCCAACCCGTAGGTCTTCGATGAAATCCACCCTCCTCTCCGCCTGGCAGACCTGGGCGTTGCTCTCCGCCTGCTTTGCCGCGCTGACCGCGATATTCGCCAAGGTTGGCGTGGAGAACATCAACCCGGATCTTGCGACCTTCATCCGCACCATCGTGGTGCTGCTGGCTTTCTCAGTGCTGTTGTTCGGTACCGGCCAATTCGCGGTGCCGTCGGCAATCTCGTCAAGAACCTGGCTGTTCCTGATCCTGTCTGGCCTCGCCACCGGGGCATCCTGGCTGTGCTATTTCCGCGCGCTGAAGCTCGGGCCGGCGACGCTGGTGGCACCGATCGACAAGCTCAGCGTCGTGCTGGTGGCGCTGTTCGCGTTCGCCTTTCTCGGCGAGCGTCCGAGCGCCCAGGGCTGGCTCGGCATCGCCATGATCGGCGCCGGCGCAGTGCTGCTGGCGGTGAAGCTGTAAGATACTGATCAGATTACAAATGTCAGGACGCGGCAATGCGCTCTCTTCGGTCCCGGCTGCTAGCTCTCTGGATCATGCTGGTCGTCTCCGGCATTGCGAGCGGCTACCTGCTGTTCGAGTCATTCCAGCAGACCGCCAATGCGCGACAGGCGCGCTCCGAAGAGCTGGTCGCCCGCGCCTGCCGCGATCTCGCTGACCGCTATCAATTTTTCGTCTCGGGCTGGGGCGGCGGGCCGATTGACGATCGACTCAAAGGCGAGCTGACCGGCGTGACCCAAGCCGCTCTTGCTGGCGCGACCGGTGTGGAAGGCGGGATCTGGCAAGCCGACGCCGGCTCGCTGGCCTATGCATTCCCGACTTATGAAGGGACCGGGCCGAAAATCGACCTGCCGGCCGCCGAACAGAACACAATTCGCCACGTCAACGCCGAGGCCTTGCGGTTTGGTCGCCCGGCGTCGGTCCGGCAAGCCGGCCGTTCACAGGTCCTCATAGTGCATGCGTGCCCGTTGCGCGGCCCCATGCAAGGCGTCACCGGCTGGACCATGACGCGGGTCTTTACCGCCCAGGGACCTGCCTACAATCAGTTGCTGGCTGGCCTCATGGTCCTGGCGCTGACCATCTTCGGATCGGCCGCTTGGCTCGCTTGCGTGCTCTACGCGTGGTCGCGCAAGATCGCGCGGATCGAGCGCGAGCTCGATGTTCGGCGGGACGGCCTGGTCGACCTGCCGAAACTTGCGCGAACCGGTGCACCCGAGCTCGACCGCCTGGTGGATGCGTTGAACGCGACGGGCGAGCGTCTGTCGCTGGAGCGCCGACGCGCAGCCGCCGCAGAGCGGCTCGCGGCACTCGGTCGCCTGTCGGCAGGCTTGGCCCACGAGATTCGCAATCCGATCGCCGCCATGCGCCTGAAGGCCGAGAACGCGCTGGCGGTCGCCGATGGCTCGCGCAGCAACGCGGCTCTGAGCATCATCGTGCAACAGGTCAATCGACTCGATGTCCTGTTGCGGGATTTGCTCGATATGACCCAGGCGCATGAGCCGAAGCTGTCGGAGGTCGATCTCACATCCTTCCTCCAAAGAACCGTGGAGGCCCATCGCGAGTTCGCAGCCGCCAAGGGTTTGGTCGTCACGGCTGGAACCGAAGATGTATGCCGGGAGTTACCCCAGTTCGATCCCTACCAGATGCAGCGTGCATTAGACAATCTGATCCTCAACGCCATCCAGAACTGCCCGCCCGGCGGCTCTGTCATGGTCGACGCACGGCACCGGAACGACAGCCTGCTGCTAAGGGTTGCCGACACCGGCGCCGGGATTTCTGAGGACCTTTGCGAACGCCTGTTCGAGCCGTTCGTGACCGGACGCGCCGATGGCACTGGGCTCGGCCTTGCTATCGTGCGCGAGATCGCGCGAAATCATCGCGGCGAGGCGCGACTTGTGCCGTCCCCGCGCGGCGCGACGTTCGAAATCGAGGTGCCATGGCGATCATCCTGATTGTCGATGACGATGCGGCGTTGCGCGACGGTCTCGCCGAGGCGCTGACTGATCTCGGCCACACACCTCGCCTGGCGGCGTCCGGCCGCGAGGGCCTCGCCGCGCTCAGCGACGATGTCGACGCCGTGCTGCTCGATCTGCGTATGCCGGGTGGCATGGACGGCATCGAAGTGCTGCGCCGAATCCGGTCGGCGCGCAATGCGCCGCCGGTCGTGGTGCTGACGGCCTTTGCCAGCGCCGTGAACACGATCGAGGCTATGAGGGTAGGTGCCTTCGACCATCTCAGCAAGCCGATCGGACGCGAGGACCTGAAGGCGCTGCTGAATCGCCTTCCGGAACGTGCGCATTCGATCGTGGAACCGGTACGCGAGGCCGGCGACAGCTTGATCGGGTCGAGCGAAGGAATGCGCCGTGTCCAGAAGGCGATTGGGCTTGCCGCCGACAGCGATGCGATCGTGTTGATCCTCGGTGAAACCGGGACCGGCAAGGAGCTGGTGGCTCGCGCGCTTCACATATACGGCAAGCGCAAGGACGCTCCGTTCGTTGCGGTCAATTGCGCGGCTATTCCCGAAGACCTGCTCGAGAGCGAATTGTTCGGCCACGTGAAGGGCTCCTTCACCGGCGCGACTGCTGACCGGGCCGGCGCGTTCCGCGACGCCGCCCACGGCACTTTGTTCCTCGACGAGATCGGCGACATGCCGCTTTCCATGCAGGCTAAAATCCTGCGCGCCTTGCAGGAGCAGGTAGTTACTCCCGTCGGCGGCAAGCCGGAGCGTACCACCGCGCGCATCATCGCCGCCACCCATCGCGATCTCGCAAAACTTGTAGCCGCGAATGAATTTCGCGAGGACCTCTACTACCGGCTCAACGTGGTGCCCATCGCGATTCCGCCGCTACGCGAGCACGCAGAGGATATCGTGCCGCTCGCCGAGCACTTCCTAGTGCGCGTCGCCGCCTCAAGCGGACGGCACAAGCGCCTCAACGCTGGGGCGATCGAGAAGTTGCAGCAGCATGGCTGGCCGGGCAACGTCCGCGAGCTTCGCAACGTGATCGAGCGCGCCTACATCCTGACCCGCTCCGACGTGATCGGGCCCGCCGACATCGACACCAGCGGCGCCGAAATAGAGTCGGCCGATTCCCCTCATGATGCCGATCTTCCCGCCGCCGTCGCGCAGCTTGAGAAGATGATGATCCTGCGCGCGCTGGATACCTGCGACGGCAACCGGACGGAAACGGCGCGCCGACTCGGCATCAATCGTCAGCTTCTTTACACCAAGATGCAGCGCTACGGCATTGCCGTCGAGGCGTCAGAAAACCTGACAGGCGGTGTCAATAAAGCCGACGACTGACCTCGGGATCATTGCAACAACCCTTTGAAATCAACGGTCTCACGACTGGCACATCGCTTGCTAAAGCACAGCCAAGCGAGCTCGTCGCGAAATCGAAGGGAGTTGTTGCATGAAGATGACAAGCAGGCGCGCACTGTTCTGTTCGCCGCTCTCCACAACCGTGATCGGCAGCAGTGCCGCCTATTCGCAGGCGATGAGCCCGATGTGGGATTCGTCGCAGCTTCCGGAGTCACGCGGAATCGTCAAGCAGTACACGCTGACGCCGCGGGGCGACGTCGACGGCATCATCCTTACAGACGGCACCGAGGTGAAGTTGCCGCCGCATCTTACCGCCCAGACAGTCTTTGCAATCCATCCCGGAGACGCAGTCTCGGTGCGCGGCTTGCGCGCCCGCGCCTTGCCGCTGGTCGACGCGGCCTCGATCACCAACGTCGAGACCGGCAAGAGCGTCATTGACACTGGACCGCCGGACCGGCGCGCCGGAAGTGACGAACAGGTGATCAACGGCAAGATCTCGACTTCGCTGCACGGCAAGCGCGGTGAGGTGAACGGCGTGCTGCTCGAGGACGGCACCGTGCTCCGCCTCCCGCCGCCGGAAGCCGAGCGCCTCGAGGGCTGGCTGCGTCCGGGTCAGGCCATCTCTGCGCGCGGCGAGATCCTCGACACTGCGCTCGGCAGGGTGTTCGATGTGCAGGCCATTGGCGCCTCACCTGAGCAGATGACCGAACTGCGCGGCCCGCGTCCGCCTGGCCCAAAGAATGGTCCGGATCGTCGCGGCCCGCCGCCACCTCCGGGTTTCGGACCGCCGCCGCGCGGCTGAAGCTCCTCTTGGTCATCGGAAAGAAGGAAACCAGCATGCACTGGATCGATCCCGACAACCTGCCGGAAGTCGCAGGCACTTTCGAGCGCTTCGTGATCAACCCTCACGGCGAGGTCGATGGCTTCGTCATGACAGACAGGCAGGCCGCCATCCTGGTTCACACGCCGCCGCATATGGACGGCGAGCTCACAAATCGGCTCTCGGCGGGCGACAGGATCCGCGTGCGCGGCGTGCGTCCACGTGGCGCGATGCTGCTGGCCGCGGTCGCCGTCATCGCGACCGACGGGCGGCAGATCGTCGACAACGGTCCGAACCACAACCGCAAGCATGCGAACGTGAGACACAAGCCGATGTCCGCCGAGGGCACCGTGCAGATGTCACTGTTCGGGCCCAAGGGCGAGTTGCGCGGTGCGCTGCTCTCTGACGGCACAGTGGTCCGCATCGGCCCAAAGGAGGCCGAACAGGTCGCAGCCCTTCTCGCTCCGGATGCAAAGCTCGCTGTGCACGGGGATGGCCTCCAGACCAGGCACGGGCGGGTGATCCATGCAACGGAGGCTGGCGCCGATCCCGACAAGCTGAAGCCGATCAGGAAGCCGAAGCCCAAGGACAAGAAACCGAAGCATGAAAATGCCGCCGGCACGGCCTAGCCACGACACTCGCGAGGAACAAACCGCCTGGATTCGGAGGACGCCCATGTCCGAGAATGCTGACCAGCGAGGCGCCGATCGCGCGCTGGACGCGGCCAATTTCTTCCTCGCCGACGTCCGAGACGGGCTCGGTCCCTATCTTGCCGTCTATCTCCTCACCGAGCAACGATGGGACGAAGCCCGGATTGGCCTCCTGATGTCGATCGCGACGATCGCGGGAATTGTCGCGCAGACGCCGGCGGGCGCGCTGATCGATGCGACCAGGGGGAAACGGCTGGTGATGGTCGCCGCAGCCATCCTCGTGACGACATCCTCGCTCCTGCTTCCGGTCTGGCCGAGCTTCTGGCCGGTCGCGATCTCGCAAGGCATCGCACAGGCCGCGGCCGTGGTATTTCCGCCTGCGATCGCCGCCGTCTCGCTGGGCATCTTCGGCCACCGCGCCTTCACGGCGCGGATCGGACGCAACGAAACCTTCAACCATGCGGGCAATGCGGTCGCCGCCGCCATCGCAGGCGTTACAGCCTACTGGTTCGGGCCGAGCGTCGTCTTCTACCTTCTCGCCGCCATGGCGCTCGCGAGCCTCGTCAGCATTCTCTGCATCCCGGAAAGCGCCATCGACCACGATCTCGCCCGTGGCCTGCACGACAGCAAGGCATGCGAAGCGCGCGAGCAGCCGTCGGGCCTCAGCATCCTCCTCACCTGCCGGCCGCTGCTCGTCTTCGCGATCTGCGTCGTACTGTTCCACCTCTCCAACGCGGCGATGCTGCCACTCGTCGGCCAAAAGCTTGCGCTCGGGGACAAGCGTCTCGGCACCAGCCTGATGTCGGCCTGCATCGTCGCCGCGCAAATCGTGATGGTGCCGTTCGCGATGCTGGTCGGCGTCAGGGCCGACCGCTGGGGCCACAAGCGCTTCTTCCTCGCCGCACTCCTGATCCTGCCCATCCGTGGCGCGCTTTATATCCTCTCCGACAACCCGCTCTGGCTGGTCGGCGTGCAGCTTCTCGACGGCGTCGGCGCCGGCATCTTTGGCGCGATCCTCCCCGTCATCGTCGCTGACCTCATGCGCAACACCGGGCGCTTCAACGTCGCGCAAGGCGCGATTATCACGGCGCAAAGCATCGGTGCAGCCCTGTCGACGACGCTCGCGGGCCTGGTCGTGGTCGGCGCAGGCTATAGTGCGGCGTTTCTCACGCTCGGCACTGTGGCCGCGATCGGCGCCGTCTTCTGTGCCTTCGCCCTCCCCGAGACACGGCAAATAGCCGATACAGCGCCGCATTCGCCATGGAAGACAACGCGGCCCGCTTCGGCTATCGCTGCGGAATAACCATCGAACGAGGACCGATAGTGCCGATCGCGCAGCATGACATGATTTGGGCCTGGAGCATCACTGGTTTTGCGACCGCAGGCGTCATCATCCGCCCCTTTCGCCTGCCCGAGGCGATCTGGGCGGTGGCAGGCGCCGCGGCGCTGGTGCTGCTCGGGTTCCTGAGCTGGGATGACGCGCTGACCGGCGTCGAGAAAGGCATCGACGTCTATCTCTTCCTGATCGGCATGATGCTGATCGCCGAGCTCGCCCGGCTCGAAGGCCTGTTCGACTATCTCGCCGCCCTTGCCGTCGAGCATGCCCACGGCTCGCCGCAACGGCTGTTCCTCCTGATCTACCTCGTCGGCACGCTGGTCACGGTGCTCTTGTCGAACGATGCGACCGCGATCGTGCTGACGCCGGCGGTCTACGCGGCGACACGGGCGGCCGGCGCCCAGCCGCTACCATATCTGTTCGTCTGCGCCTTCATTGCGAACGCCGCAAGCTTCGTGCTGCCGATCTCGAACCCCGCCAATCTCGTGGTGTTCGGCTCGCGCATGCCGCATCTGACCGAATGGCTGCGGCAGTTCGCCCTGCCCTCGCTCGCGTCGATCGTGCTCACCTATGTCGTGCTGCGCTTCACCCAGCATCGCGCGCTGAAGGAGGAGACCATCGAGCGCCGCGTGCCGCACAAGGTGCTCAGCCGCGGTGGCAAGCTGACCGCGATCGGCATTGCCGCGATCGGCGCCGTGCTGGTTACATGCTCCGCGCTCGACAAGCAGCTCGGCTTGCCGACCTTCATCTGCGGCGTGGTGACGACCGGCCTCGTTCTGCTGATCAGCCGCCAGTCGCCCCTGCCGGTGCTGAAGCACGTGTCATGGAGCGTGCTGCCGCTGGTCGGCGGGCTCTTCGTGATGGTGGAAGCGCTGGCGAAGACCGGCGTGATCGGCCATCTCAGCGCACTCCTGCACGAGGCGGTCGCACAGTCCGTGCCCATGGCCGGCTGGAGCGTCGGGATTGCGACTGCGATCGCCGACAACATCGCCAACAATCTGCCGGTTGGCCTCGTCGCCGGGTCGATCGTGGCCAGCGATCACCTGCCCACATCCGTCGTCAGCGCCATCCTGATCGGCGTTGACCTCGGACCGAATCTCTCGATCACCGGCTCGCTCGCGACCATCCTGTGGCTGGTGGCGCTCCGCCGCGAGAAGATCGAGGTCGGCGCCTGGCCGTTCCTTAAATTGGGCCTGCTCGTGACGCCGCCGGCCCTGATCGCGGCGCTTGCGGCAGCTATCCGATAGCCGCAGCCGCTCGGCCGGACATCGGCATCCTCGCAGGTTCTCTCCGCCGCGAAATCACTCTCGGCGGACAGCAACCGGCTGAAGCTCGAGGTCGGCCCGCTTCCTGGGTTCGGTCCGCGCCGCCTGACGAGACGGTGCAAAGGCGGGGCGGCCGTTTCGCCGCCCCACGCCTCATCAGTCGTTCTCGTAGCCGTAGACCTCCGGCAGGATGAAGATCGCGGCGAGCAAGCCGATCACCGGGAAGATCGTGACGAACAGCGTCGCATTGGCCTGCCCGATTGCCGCGAACAGCGATGGGAACAGGAAGATCGCCAGGAACGACGGCAGCTTCACGAACATGTAGGCGAAGCCGCTCGCGGTGCCGCGATAGAGCGGCTTTGCGACCATGGTCGGAATCGTCATGCAGTTCGACGCATCCCAATAGTGGCCCCAGAGCATGCCGGCGGCGGCGAACGGCAACAGCACCTTGTTGTCGGTGTAAAGCGCGAACGCGGCGACCAGCAGCGACACGAGCACGATGGAGAAGCCCGCGATCGCGATGCCGCGATGGCCGATCTTCGGCGTGAGCAGCGGCCCGACCCAGCCGGACAGGGCTGCGAAGGAGAACAGCGCCATCGTCACCAGATTGTTGCCAAGGATCGAGGACACGCCGACCATCGCAAACAACACCGGCAGATAGAACGCGAAGGTCGAGAACTCGCTCGCCTGAACGAAACAGGCGATCCAGCCATAAAGCGTGGCGCGCCAGCGGATCGGGTCCTTGCGCAGATCGGCGAGGAACGCGCTCGTGCGCGCCTTCGGCATCACCACGTCCTGATCCGGCAGCATGTCGAGGTTGTCGTTGAACATTTCCCGGGCGACCTGCTTGGCCTCACGGAAGCGTCCCTTCTGCACCAGCCACACCGCCGTCTCCGGCACGTCATGGCGCATCACCAGGATGATCAGCGCCGGCAGCGCGCCGAGGCCAAGCGTCACGCGCCACAAGGTCTCGTGGTGCATGTCGATCAGCAGGAAGGCAATGATGACCGCGAGCGTCAGCACCTCGCCGATCGCGAACATGAACTGCCAGCGATTGCCCATGACCTCGCGCTCGCCCTTGGCCATGGATTCCATGATGTAGGTGTAGCCGGTCGAGATATCGGAACCGAGCGGGATGCCGAGCAGGAATCGGATCACGACGAGCCAGCCGACGCCCGGCACGAAGGCCTGCGCCAGCGCCAGCACGATGAACATGACCATGGTGACAAGGAACATCACCCGGCGACCGATCTTGTCCGACAGCCAGCCGCCGATCAGCGCGCCGATCAAGGCGCCGCCCTGCGTTCCCGCCGCGGCAAGGCCGAGCATCAGGGGATCTGGATTGTACTGCTCGCGAATGAAGATCAGCACGAAGGCGATCGAATAGAGGTCCCAGGCTTCGACAAGGATCGAGGCCATCATCAGCCAGCCGACCTTGTTGCCCTTCGGACTGTAATTGGTGATGAGGTGGCGGACCGCGGTGTCCATCGCGGTCTGTGGTGGCAGGGCCATTGTTTGCATCTAAGTTCCTCTCCCTAAAAATTGTTACGCGCCGAACAGCGGCTCGATGCTGCAATCGAGCAGCCGCGGATCTATCCCCGCTTCCATTCCTGCGAACATCGAGTCCATGAAGTCGATCAGTGCATCGCTCGCTGCCACCGCCGCATCAACGCGGCGGTTGGCGATGGCGTGCAGGATGTCGAGATGGCGATCGATGGTGCCGGACAAGTCGGTCTGCCCCGGCATGTGGCGGTGATGAATGAAGCCGATGCGGCGATAGAGCGTGTGCAGCGGCCGCATCGTATGCGCCAGGAACGGCTCGCCGCCGGCCTCAAGGATCAGCGCGTCGATGCGCCGGTCGAGGCTGTTGAACTCGTCGAGCGTCAGCTTGGCCCGGCGCTCGCGCAGCACGCGCTCGATATGCAGCGCCTGGTTGCGATGCGAGAGGCTGGCGCGATCGGCCGCCAGCCGGATCACGAAGCGCTCCATGTCGCGGCGCAGGCCCAAGAGCATACGCTCGCGCGCCAGGTCAATCGGCGCGACCTGGAGGCCATGACGCGGGCGGATGATGATCAGCGTGTCCGCAGAGAGACGGTTGATGGCATGGTGGATCGGTGTACGGCCGAAACCGGTTAAATGCTGGAGCTCCAGCATGGTCAGGAACTGACCGGGCCTGAGCTCGCAACTGACGAGGAGATCCTCGATCTTCTGATAGGCCAGTTCGAAGAAATTGACGCGGTTGCGCCGACCGGGCCTGTCCTCGCCCTCCGGTCGCACAACCTCCAGCGTGCGCTTACGCCGCGCCATCCCATCCTCCCGTCGGCCCGCCTCTTCCCCGTCGGGCGCGGCCCTATTTGTGATATTCGTAAAACATGTTGTGATATATTACAAGTGGGAGTACGACTGCGCGCATCGATCTGCCGCCTCTGGCGGTGCGAAACAACAACAAGACGGGCGCCCAGCGCTTCGAACCGGGAGGATGTTGCCGTGAAGATCACGTCAATCGAGACGTTGCGCACCGAGGAGTTCGCCAATGTGATCTGGGTGCGCGTCCACACCGATGCCGGCGTGATCGGCCTCGGCGAGACCTTTTACGGCGCAGGCGCCGTCGAAGCACAGATCCACGACACCTTTGCCGGCCGCCTGCTCGGCCGCAATCCCCTCCACATCGAGGCGATCCACCGCGACATGCTCAACCTGCCGATGGCGCAGTCCTCGACCGGCGTCGAATATCGTGCGGCGTCAGCCATCGACATCGCGCTGTGGGACATCTTCGGCAAGGTCTGCGGCCAGCCCGTGCACCAGATGCTCGGCGGGCTCTGCCGCGACAAGCAGCGCATCTATAACACCTGCGCCGGCACCAAATATGTCCGCTCCACCAACATCCGCCCGGTCTCGAACTGGAATCTCGGCGCGGTGCAAAGCCCATATGAGGACCTCGACGCCTTCATGAACCGGGCCGACGCACTTGCCGAAAATCTCCTGGAAAACGGCATCTCGGCCATGAAGATCTGGCCGTTCGATCCGGCCGCGCAGGAGAACAACGGCCTCTTCATCACCGCGGCCCAGATGAAGCAGGCGATCGAACCATTCGAGAAAATCAGGAAGGCCGTCGGCGACAAGATGGAGATCATGGTCGAGCTCCACTCGCTCTGGAATCTGCCGACCGCAAAGCAGATCGCCCGCGCGCTCGAGCCGTACAAGCCGACCTGGTACGAAGACCCGATCCGGATGAACTCGCCGCAGGCGCTTGCCGAATATGCGCGCTCGACCGATGTCTGGGTCTGCGCCAGCGAGACGCTCGGTTCGCGCTTCCCCTACAAGGACATGCTCGACCGCGACGCCATGCATGTGGTGATGGCAGATCTGTGCTGGACCGGCGGCCTCACCGAAGGCCGCAAGATCGCCGCGATGGCCGAGACCTATCACCGCCCCTTTGCCCCGCATGATTGCATCGGCCCGGTCGGCTTCATCGCCGCGATCCACATGTCGTTCAGCCAGCCCAACACGTTGATCCAGGAATCGGTACGCGCCTTCTACAAGGGCTGGTACAATGAACTCGTCACCACCATGCCCGTGATCAAGGACGGCTACGTCTTCCCGATGGACGGGCCAGGCCTTGGCGTCGATCTCCTGCCTGCGGTATTCGATCGGTCCGATCTCGCCGCGCGCCGCTCCAACGTTTGAGGATTCCTAAGATGAGCACCACCCTGTTCGATCTCTCCGGCCGCACCGCGCTCGTCACCGGCTCCTCCCGCGGGCTCGGCCGCGCGATCGCGGAGGGCCTGGCGAAGGCCGGCGCCACACTGATCATCAACGGCGTCGATCCCAAGCGGGTCGAGCAGGCGGTCGCCGAGTTCCGCGCCGCCGGGTACAAGGCCGAAGGCGCCGCCTTCAACGTCACCGATGAAGCCGCAATTGTTGCCAGCTTCGAGCGCTTCGATCGCGAGGGGCTCGCGGTCGACATCCTCGTCAACAATGCCGGCATCCAGCACCGCAAGCCGCTGGTCGAGTTCACCACCGACGAATGGCGCAAGGTGATCGAGACCGATCTGACCAGCGCCTTCGTCATCGGCCGCGAAGCCGCCAAGCGGATGATCCCGCGCAAGCGCGGCAAGATCATCAACATCGGATCGCTCGGCAGCGAGCTGGCGCGGCCGACGATCGCGCCCTACACCGCGGCCAAGGGCGGCATCAAGAACCTCACCCGTTCGATGGCGGTCGAATGGGCGCAACATGGGATTCAGGCCAATGCGATCGGACCCGGCTACATGCTGACCGACATGAACGAGGCGCTGATGTCCAACCCTGACTTCAACACCTGGCTGATGTCGCGCGTCCCTTCGAAGCGCTGGGGCAAGCCGGACGAGCTGGTGGGCGCCGCGATCTTCCTCGCCTCCGACGCCTCGACCTACGTCAACGGTCAGATCATCTACGTCGATGGCGGCATGATCGCCGCGATGTAAGCGCGCCTGCCGCTGAACGAGCTGAAGGAGTAGAGCCCATGCGTGCCGTCGTCATTCACGCGCCGAAGGACCTGCGGATCGACAATTATCCGGATGCAGCGCCCGGCCCGAGCGAAGTCCGCGTCAAGATCGCCAATGGCGGCATCTGCGGCTCCGACCTGCATTACTATCACCATGGCGGTTTCGGCACAGTGCGGATACAGCAGCCGATGGCGCTTGGGCATGAGATCGCCGGCGTGATCGCCGCTGTTGGCAACGGTGTTGCACATCTGAAGCCGGGCACGCGTGTCGCGGTCAATCCGAGCAAGCCGTGCGGCCAGTGCCTGCATTGCCAGGAAGGCATGCGCAACCAGTGCCTCGACATGCGCTTCATGGGCAGCGCGATGCGCAATCCCCACGTCCAGGGCGGCTTTCGCGAGTACGTCACCGTCGATGCCGCGCAAGCCGTGCCGATCGCCGAAAAACTGTCGCTGGCGGAAGCCGCGATGGCGGAGCCGCTCGCGGTGTGCCTGCATGCCGGCCGGCAGGCAGGCCCCCTGCTCGGCAAGCGCGTGCTGATCACCGGCTGCGGACCGATCGGCGCGCTGATGATCCTGGTGTCACGCTTCGGCGGCGCGGCCGAAATCGTGGTGACTGACGTGGCCGACGCGCCGCTCGCAATCGCCAAAAAGCTCGGCGCCACGCACGCCATCAACGTCGCCTC
Source organism: Bradyrhizobium sp. CB82 (assembly GCF_029714405.1). Lineage (NCBI taxonomy): Bacteria > Pseudomonadati > Pseudomonadota > Alphaproteobacteria > Hyphomicrobiales > Nitrobacteraceae > Bradyrhizobium > Bradyrhizobium sp. CB82. The sequence goes on from NZ_CP121650.1 coordinate 5,479,163, forward strand.
GAACGCCGAGGCGCTAAATCCCTGGCGCGCCGGCAAGGGCGTGTTCGACACGCTGTTCGAAGCCTCCGGCAACCAGGCGGCGCTGCGTACTGCGCTCGACTTGCTCCGCCCCGGCGCGACCATCGTGCAGCTCGGCCTCGGCGGCGAGATGACGCTGCCGATCAATTCCATCGTCGCCAAGGAGTTGCAGTTCCGCGGCACCTTCCGCTTCGATCCGGAATTCGAGCTTGCGGTGCGGTTGATGGGCGAAGGCCTGATCGACGTGAAGCCACTGATCTCGGCCTCGCTGCCGTTCGAGAACGCGGTCGCCGCCTTCGAGCTCGCCAGCGACCGGTCTCAGTCGATGAAGGTGCAGCTGACGTTCTAGAGACGCAGGTCGCCTACTGGCTATCGATCAGGTGATCGCCGACCAGCCGCACCGCGCCGCGATTCCAGGAATAGTCGGCACCCATGCGCAACCCGCTGTCGCCGCGCGCGACGACCGCGCCGGTTGGAAGCACTGCGAGGAGAAAGGCAGAGAGGATCAGCCGGAAACGGTGCATGAGCGGGCCTCGTATGACGGAGCGGCCCGCGATGCTAGGCCGGCAGCCACAGGCCGCGCAGCCGTGCCCGTCCCGGCGCGCGCCGGGAAAATTTCACGACTTTGATCCGGGACGGCTGCGGGCGCTTTCCGCCGCTTGCGTTCTGCCGTTTAATGCGGATGCCGTCCGCGCCAGGTGCCCGCCGATGTGGAACCGCCCGAGGTTCGATCTCAAGGTCCGTCTGACGTTGCGCGTGGCCGCCATATCGGCCGCCTGCTTCGCCGCGATCTCCGCCTACTTCCTCATCACGGCCGACCGCGCGGTGCATGCGCGCATCGACGGTATCGCGGCCATCGTGGCGAAGACGCTGGAGCTGCAACAGGGGAAAGTCCAGTGGGTGAACAGCCCGCGCTCGGACTTTCCGAACCTTGATCCTGTCGCGACCTTTGTGATGACACCCGGCCTGTGTCTCGCATTCCGTGGCCCGAGCGGCGAGCTGCTCCAGCGATTCTGCAGCGGCGCGCCGACCCCGGCGAGCGCGCCACCGCAGGCGTTCGCGGCCTTCTATCGCAGCCTGTTCGACCCCGGCCGCGAAGCGGTACGGCCCGTGATCGCGCGCGGAGCCAAGCTCGGCGACGCCGCAGTCTGGTTCGATCCGGCCATGCAGACCGCGGAGGCCTGGCACGAGGCCGGTCGCCTGATGACCGTGCTTGCAATCACGCTGCCGCTGTTGTGCGCCCTGGTCTACGCAGCGCTGGCGCGCGCGCTGCGTCCGACACAGCTCGTTCGCGCCGGCCTCGAACGCATTGCCGCCAATGACCTCGATGCGCGGCTGCCGCCCTTCGACCTCGCGGAGCTGTCGGCGATCCGCGACGTCTTCAATCATCTCGCTGCGAGTCTTGCCACGGCGCTATCCGAGCGCAGCGAACTGACGCGCAGGCTGATCGCGCTCCAGGACGAGGAGCGCCGCCATCTCGCGCGCGAGCTGCACGACGAGTTCGGCCAGTCGCTCGCCGCAATCCGTGCGCTCGCCGCATCCGCCCGCCAGACAGCGGTACAGGACTGCCCCGAATTGCTGGGAGAATGCGACAGCATTGCCCGGACCGCGACCGGCATGATGGAGACGCTGCGCGGCGCGCTGTTCCGGTTGCGGCCCCCCGATGTCGATGAGCTCGGCCTCGTCGCGAGCCTCGAAGGCCTGGTGTCGGGGTGGAACGGCCGTAGCCGCGGCCAGACACGCTTCGACATCCGCTTCGAGGGTGCCTTCGAGGATCTGCCCGCTTCCATCAGCGCCAATCTCTACCGCATCGTGCAGGAGGCGCTTACCAACGCGGCCAAGCACGCCGGCGCCACGAAGGTCAGCCTGCATCTGGAGATGTGCGCGAAGCCTGGCGCGAGTGAGATCGCGCTGGCCATCGACGACGACGGCCGGCCGAACGATGCCGTCGTCAAATCCGGCATGGGCCTGCTCGGCATGCGCGAGCGCGTCGCGGCGATGCGCGGCCGGCTCAGCTTCTCGGCTGGACCGGACGGCGGTTCCGCCCTCCGTGTCGTCATTCCGGTCAGTCCCGCCGACGGGCCGCTTGAAGCTCTGGAGGACGCGGCATGAGCGAGGCCGGCTGGGGCATCATGCTGGTCGACGACCACGCCGTCGTCCGCGAGGGCTATCGCTCGGTCTTGCAGAAGCAGCCGGGACTGCGCGTCGTCGCCGAGGCCTCGGATGGCGCGGAAGCCTACCGGCTGTACAAGGAGAGCGCGCCCGATCTGATCATCATGGATCTGAGCATGCCCGGTATCGGCGGCCTCGAGGCGATCCGGCGGATCAGGCAGTGGGACAAGGCCGCAAAAATCCTCGTCTTCACCATGCATCAGAACGCGGGCTTCGCCGTGCAGGCGATCCGCGCCGGTGCAAGGGGCTACGTCACCAAGACCAGCCCGCCGGAGACGCTGGTGCGCGCGGTGATGGACGTGCTTGCGGGGCGGGTCGCCATCAGCCCCGACATCGACCACGAGCTCGCACTGAGCCGACTCGCCGGCGAGAGCTCGGCCACCGACGTCCTGACGGCGCGCGAATTCGAGGTGCTCAGGCTCTTGCTCGCCGAACGCTCCACCGAGGAGATCGCCGAGACGCTCCACGTCAGTCCCAAGACGGTCGCGAACCTGCACTCCCTGATCAAGGGCAAGCTCGGCGTCGAGTCGGATATCGAGCTCGTCAGGCTCGCGCTGCGCCAGGGCATATTGACCCAGGTCGATCTCGGCGAGGCCTGAAGCGCCGCGGCTCAAACGAGGTAGCGCGTCAGGTAGCCTTCCATCGCGTAGAGCGCGCACAGCGCAAGACTCGACCACACCGCCGCGCTGAAATAGAGCGCCATCCAGGCGAGTTCCCCCTTCCAATGCGCGACGTCGTGCGTCACGACCCAGCGGGTGGCGACGTCATGAAGGCCTTCGAGCAGGCCCAACAGCCTGCCGCCTTCGGGATGCCCTGCCCGCCAGCGGCTCAGATACATCGGCACGTCGACGGTGACGAGGAAGGCGAGGTAGCAGGCGATGCCGACGATGCCGGCAATGAGGGCCCAGCGCACCGGCCCCTGGAATTCGGGCAGCAGGCGGCACAGCGCGATGCCGACCAGGAAAAAGACCACCGCCCACAGCGAATTCTCGACGGCGTTGTAGAGGTAGTTGGTGGTCAGCACCGCGTACCAGGAAAAGCATTCGGCGATGATGATCACCGGCACGATCACAAGCGCGATGTTCGCGGTGGTCTGCGCCCCCGCCATGCCGCCGAGCTGGGCGAGAATGATCGCCCATTGCGCGGCGAAGCAGAGCTCAGCGACCGTCGCGACCGAGCGGCCGACGAACACGCTCGACAGCCAGGTGTCGAACAGGCAGATGCGCTGCACGTCGGCGCGCGGCAGGAAGGAGCGGAACGCGCAGCCGAACACGTAGCCGGCGCAAAGCAGCAGCATCAATCCGACACCCGACACGCTGCCGAGGTCGTCCGCCGGCGTCTGGTAGAATGCGCGATACAGCATGAACCAGACGAGGATGTTGGCGTTGCTGACCAGCGTCAGAGAACCCCACCACCAGGCCAGGGGATTTGACCTCGCCTGCAACATCAACCGCATCGACCGCTCCGCCTGTAACCGAACCGACACTCAACCGTAGCAATTCTGTTACAAATGACCAGCCGGTCACGACAAAAATGCGTGTGCCTGATTCGATCCGGGCCGGGCGCGAGTCCGGCCGGCGCGAGCGGTGGATTGCGAGTGACATCAACCCTTTAGGGTCGTCACATGGGCGGCAAGCTTGTCCAGCGTCTGGTAACCGAACTCGACGGCGCCGAAGCCGATCACGGTCTCGCGCTGCGCGGCCGTCGGGTGCAGTTGTCGCAGCGTCAGCACGGTCTTGTCGCCGTGAGCGTCGAAGGTGACGGTGACGCGGAACATGCCGGGATCCTCGTCCTTGTCCGCGCCGTGATCGACCTCGATCAGCCGCGGCTTGTCGATGCGCAGGAAACGCATGCGGTTCGGATAGACCGTGCCGTCGGGCCCGATCATGTCGAAACGCCAGACGCCGCCGACGCGGACGTCGATCTCCTTGCTCTCGATCCGGAAGCCTGCCGGCCCGAACCATTGCGGCAGATGCTTTGGGTCGGACCACGCCTCGAACACCAATTCGCGCGGCGCGTCGATCACCCGCGACAGCACGATCTCGCGATCGAGCGACCAATGCGACAGAGCGGCGTTGGCAGAACTAGTCATCACGCAAGACCTTTCCCTTGGTTGTGGACGGCGAGCGCCTCACGCCCCGTCCCTTCGTTGTTTTCTTGAGCATCATCACATAGGCCTCGAACCGGTCGAGGCGCGCTTCCCAGATCGCCCGCTGCTGCTGGAACCAATGCTCCGCGCCCGCCATCGCCTCCGGCCGCAGCCGGCAGGTGCGCACGCGTCCGGACTTTTCGGACTCGACGAGGCCGCTCTCCTCGAGCACGCGTATGTGCTTCATGAAGCTCGGCAGCGCCATAGCGAAGGGATCGGCGAGCTCGCCGATCGAGGCTTCGCCCTCGCACAGCCGCATCACGATCGCCCTGCGCGTCGGATCGGACAGCGCGCCGAAGACCTGGTCGAGTCGGGATAATTGGTTAGCCATTTGGTTAACTATAGATGGGATGCTGAGCGCTGTCAATGATCGTTAGCCGACTAGCTTAGTTTCTTTGCCACCGCGGGCAGAACCCTCCCGCGCAATCGTGAATTGGGATGCGCGACATTTACCGATAAGAGTGAAATGGGGGCGCTTCGAATTGATCGTCAGACCGCGTGCAACCTCTTGTTCCCTCACCGCGCCCTGTCATCAGCCGCCGGTCCCTTGGCAAGGCCGCGCTGCTGCCGCTCGCATTTGGTCTTGCTCGTCCTGCCCGCGCGGACTCCGACATGATACCGATGATGCGGGACATCATGGCTGCGGAGCTTGCGCCGACGGCGACGCCGGATCATCCCGGCGGCCTTGCCGCCGCGCTCTATGCGGGCCGTCACGTCGACTTCTTCAACTACGGCCTCGCCGATGACGCCACCAGGCGCCCCGTGACATCGGACACGCTGTTCAACCTCGCCTCCTTGCGAAAGACCTTTGAGGCGACCCTGGTCGCGCTCGGGGTGCGCCGCGGCGAATTGCGGCTCGACGAGCGTGTGGCGACGTACTTGCCCGAGCTCAACGGCGGCTACATCCGCCACGTCACGGTCGGCGAGCTCGTCACGCATACGTCCGGACTGCTGCTATCGACCGATCATCCGCCGTGGCCGAATGATCCGTTGAGCCTCCGCGAGTTCCTCGACATGCTCAACGCCTTCACGCCGCCCTCGGGCGAGCAACCCGGCAAGCAGCGCATCTACACCCATGCGGGTTATGTGCTGCTCCAGCTCGTGCTCGAGCGCCGCTATCGCGTCTCGATCCGCGAGCTGATCGCAAATCGCATCCTGAATCCGCTCGGCATGACCTCGACATTCGTGCCGGAGCGCGCGCCCGACAACCGCGTAATGCTGAGTGATGCGCAGATGGCGCGTGCCGTGCAAGGCTATTCCGATCAGGGCACACCGATCGGGCCGCCCGGCTATCAGCAAAGCTATTTCGACTTTCCAGGCACCGGCCAGATGTTCTCGTCAGCGCGCGACCTCGCGATCTTCGTCGCGGCCTACACGGACGGCAGGTCGATCGAGCCCGAGCTGCACGAGGCCATCCGGATGACGCAGCACGAGAGCTTTCGCGTCGACGAGAAATTCGGCCAAGCCATGGCCTGGGAGACCGTGCATCTGGACGGTGTGACGGTCTTGGACAAGCCGGGCGGCCTCAACAATGCCTCGGGCTATATCGGCCTCGTGCCCACCCGGAGGCTCGGCATCGTCCTGCTCGCCAATCGCGGCGAGTATCCGCACGAGATCGCGCGCTACAAGATCCTGCCGGCGCTGGCGCGAGTGGTCGCGTCGCGGTGAATACGACAACCGTGCCACCGCATTGATAGTTCAACTTGGCTCGGACGATACCTACGCCAATCGCACCAAGCCTGCGGCGACAATCCGGCGAAGGCCGAGAGACCGCAGGTGAACTCGAACTGGAGGCCGCCGCCTCAGACGGAGCGCGTCAGCCCGCCGTCGACGCGGATGTTCTGCCCGGTGATGTAGGCGGCGCCGTCGGAGGCGAGGAACGAGATCGTCGCGGCGATCTCCTCCACCTTGCCATAGCGCCGCATCGGCACGCTGTCGCGGCGCGCCTCCGTCGCCGGCAGGCTGTCGATCCAGCCCGGCAGCACGTTGTTCATGCGGATATTCAAGGCAGCATAGGTATCCGTGAAGATCTTCGTGAAGGCGGCAAGCCCGGCGCGGAACACCGCCGAGGTCGGAAACATCGCGCTCGGCTCGAACGCCCAGGCGGTCGAGATGTTGATGATCGCGCCTTGCTTCTGCGCCTGCATGATCGGCGTGACCAGCCGCGTCGGGCGGATCACGTTCAAGAGGTAGGTATCCATGCCCGTATGCCACTGCTCGTCCGTGATCTCCACGATCGGCGCGCGCGGCCCGTGGCCGGCGCTGTTGACGAGCACGTCGATGCGACCCCACTTCGCCATGGCGCCATCGACCAGGCGCTTGAGATCCTCGTTGGACTTGTTCGAGCCGGTGATGCCGAGCCCGCCGAGTTCGTTCGCAAGCGCCTCGCCCTTGCCGGAGGAGGACAGGATGGCGACGCGAAAGCCGTCGGCGGCAAGACGCCGCGCGGCGCCCGCCCCCATACCGCTGCCGCCTGCGGTGACGAGTGCGACTTTCTCTGCTGCCATATCGATCCCCAGCTGTTGGCATGACTTGGTGGCAGGTTTATGCGCCGCCTGTCCGGACGTATAGTCCGAACATGGGCCTGGACACGATGATTGACCATGGGTGATCTGCAAATCCGCACCATGCGCGCTGACGACATCGCGCTCGCCGCCAACTGGGCGGCGGCCGAAGGCTGGAATCCGGGGTTTTCGGATGCCGGCTGCTTCGCCGTCGTCGACCCCTTGGGCTTTCTCATCGGCGAAATCGCCGGCGAGCCGGGCGCCACCGTTTCCTGCGTCAATTACGACGATCACTTCGCCTTCCTCGGCTTCTACATCGTGCGCAACGACCTGCGCGGCCGCGGCTACGGCTTGCGCATTTGGAACGCGGCGATTGCGCATGCGGGCGCGCGCGTGATCGGGCTTGACGGTGTCGTCGCGCAGCAAGACAATTACAGAAAGTCCGGCTTTACGCTCGCCTACGCCAATATCCGCTATGGCGGGATCGTCGCGGCACCGGCGCAGCCGTTTGGCGTCGTCGCGCTCGAGACGATTCCGCTGGCGCTGATAGAGGCGGATGACGCCACCGTCTTCCCGGCCCCGCGCAGCGCCTTCCTGCGCGCCTGGATCGGAACAGCCAGCCATATCGGCCGCGCGCTGATGCGCGATGGAAAGCTCGCCGGATGGGGCGTGATCCGCCCCTGCCGGCACGGCCACAAGATCGGTCCGCTGGTCGCCGACGACCGCGCCGGCGCCGAGGTCATCATGCGGGCGCTGCTGGCTGGCGCAGGCGGCGGCGAGGTTTTTCTCGACGTGCCCGGCGTCAATCGCGAGGCGGTCGCGCTTGCGGAAAGTTTTGGCCTCACGCCGACCTTCGAGACGGCGCGCATGTACACCGGGCCGATCCCGCCACTGCGGCTCGACCGTCTGTTCGGTGTAACCAGCTTTGAGCTCGGCTAGCCCAGCGGATTGAAGCGACATGACCGAGTTTTTCACCTCGCGCTGGATCGGCGACTTCCTCTTCGGGTTCGGGGCACTGTTTGCGATCATCAATCCCTATGGGCTCGCCTTCATCTTCCTCGACCGCACCATGGGCCTGTCGGAGCGCGAACGCGCGCGCATTGCGCTTCGCGTCGCGGCCTATGCCTTTGCCGTGCTGCTCGGCTCGCTTTTCGTGGGCAGCCAGGTTCTCAAGATCTTTGGCATCTCGATGCCGGCCTTGCGGATCGCCGGCGGTCTCGTCGTGGCCGTCTCCGGCTGGTCAATGCTGCATGCGACGCCGGCTGCGCCCGGCGGACAGGCAACGTCCACCGCCAGCTACCAGACGATTAAGCGCATGGCGTTCTTCCCGCTGGCGATCCCGCTGACCACCGGTCCGGGCACGATCGCGACCGCGATCGCGATCGGCACCAACCGGCCGGACGATCTCGACGGGCTCTTCGCTTCGTCCATCGTTCAGCTCATCGTCGCCGTCGCGGTTACGGCCACGATCTATCATGCCTATAGCAAGTCGAGCGCCATGGCCCGGCTGTTCGGTGAGGAAGGCACAAGCGTGGTGACGCGGCTTTCGGCGTTCCTGTTGCTCTGCGTCGGCGTCCAGATCATCATCACCGGCGCGATCGAGGTCGCGAAATCGGTGCTAGCGTAAACTGTTTCACATCTCCGCGGCTCGCGGAACGAGTATGGCGGTGGTGGCCTCCGGACTGCCCACTCTCTTCATCTCGGGCCCGTGATGTGCGAGGAGGCGCAGGCCCGGCTCACGCGGATCATTGCGAGTATCGCGAAGTCTGCGGCCAGTTCGGGATCTGCCCGAACACAGGCCAGTTCGCGATCTGTAACAAGGAGCTCGCGATTGTCAGATAGCAGCAGCGCGACCACGCCGCGGCCGCCGCATTCTCTGATGGTTATGCTCTAACCTTACTGTGTCACTAACCCTCATGGTGAGGAGCGCGAAGCGCGTCTCGAACCATGAGGCCCCGCCTGTGGCCCACATCCTTCGAGACGCTTGCTTCGCAAGCTCCTCAGGATGAGGAGTTAGAGCGTTTATGACGCAGTAAGGCTAAAGCGCGGTGAGATAGGATGAATCGTCATCGCGCTTCAGGTTGTTGTTTGCGCATGATCTCCGCGCAAACGCGTTCCGCGTTTGTCGCGAGGGAAATCCGCTTCACGCTTTTCCGGATCATGCTTTAATAGCAGCGCATGATATTGACGGTCTGCTCGCCTCCGCGGCCGGGCACCGTCACGGTCTCCGAAGGGCAACTCGGCACGTAGGGCCGATCCGACGGCGCGACGTTCGGCGGAAAACGATGTGCCCAGTCCCAAGGCACATCATAGGTATAGGTGTAGCGGACGTCGTTGGAGAGTGGTTGAGCCATATCCGCATAGGAGTCGCCCGGGGGAGGCTCATAGAAGAAGCCGCCGCCGCCCGGCCAAGAAACAAATGAATTCCGGCGATGGAACCGCGCCGACGGCGCAATCGGCGGGTGGACAGCCGCCGGTGCCCCGACCACGCCACGGGGGGCGACGCCGCCCGATCTCGCAAAACCATTGCTGGTGGCTAGAAGCAGCGCGGCTGCGCTCAGCGAGGCGAGCAACGCCCCATATGATCTATAGGTCATGGTACGCACCAACTCGTTTGGCCTGCGATGCAGCTCCCCGCCAGCACGCTAGGCCGGGCCGTCGGCCCCCGGCAAATCTATAATTAATTGTTGGTTAAGGCACGGGATTAACAGGGCGGTTCCTGTGCGCCACTGGTGCGGCCGGTACGGACCTCCCGTCGCCTTCGGTATTGCGCCTCGCTCACATGCTCCAGCCAGTCGACATTCTTGCGGTCGACGGATTCCTGGATGGCGACGTGCGATCACCAGATAGCCGGTAAAGATCGCCACGATGATCGGCAGCATCGCGACCGTCCCGGACGGCGATCCGAGCCGCCGCCAACTCTCACCGGCCTTCGCGCTGCTGGTCGATGCGCTGCGCTATCGCGAGAACGACGGTGCGTAAATCCCGAGTTGTGTAGATGGAGCAGATTTGGGATGCAGGCTTAAAGCGGCCCCGACATGACTCGCACAAGTTTTGGAACGGCTGCGACTCTGCGCGTCGGGTCTCGGCTCCCGCGAGTTCCCTCCCGCGGAACCAGCAGGAACAACCCCCTCGCATCCTCCAAATTTCAGATGGTGCCGTTATTTTCAACATGCGGAAATTGGACTCGCGGAGTACGCGCTCCGTATGGTGATACCCATTCCCGTTTTGCAATTTGTTTCAGACGACTTATCTGCTTCAACGTAATTGCAGGTTGATTACGAAAGTGCTCCGAGCAGAAAATCAGACTCGTGAGAACACAGTTGAGCCTCTGGTTTTGTTGTGATGAAGGCGTTTGCATGTGAGTTGGAAGCCGACATCCGTCGAGAGAGAAGATCCGAACATGTGCTAGAGTGGCCGTTCGAAACCGTTCGCAGGTGTGGCGGGCGCCTTCCGGCGAGTCACTTGCAGTGACAAGCCCTAGGGGAATGGGCAACCGCCTTCTGGGAATATTGCCGCAAGCTGACTTCGATCTGCTCGCGCCCGAGCTCGAGAAGGTTGCGCTCAACCAGGATGTAGTCCTCTCGCAAGCGGGCGAGCGGATGGAGCATGTCTTCTTCCCTCATAGCGGCGCGATCTCGCTCATGATCGAGATGGCAAACGGACAGACGGTTGCGACCGCGGCCATCGGGCGCGAAGGCGCAATCGGCATACTCTCCGTGTTCGGACCGTCGCTTTCGGTCATAACCGCCAGCGTTCGTATGGCGGGAACCGCCTCGCGGATTCCGGCAGCGCGATTTCATGCGGCCTTTAGCCGGAGTCCCGCAATCCGGCAGGCGGTCCAGGTTCACATCACGTCGTTGCTGACGCAGTTTCAACTTGGCGTGGCCTGCAATGCGCTGCATCCGGTGGGCGCCCGGATGGCCCGCTGGCTGCTACAATTGCGCGACTGCAGCGATAGCGACGTCCTCCCGCTCACTCAGGAGGCACTGTCGCAGATGCTCGGTGTGCGACGAACCACGGTCACGCTCCTGATGCGCAATCTGCGCGAGTCTGGGGCCATCCGATCCGATCGACGGGGCAAAATCGAGGTTGATCGGCCGCGACTCGCCGCGGCCGCATGCGAATGCCACGCCAGCATGCGCCGCCAGATTGCGGAGATCTTCTCGACGAGCGCGCCCCGGTCTCGCGTTTGGGCCATACCGGTCAATGCAACGGACACCGACAAGGCTGTTTGAGTGTTGCCGCGCGGCGCGTCTGTACCTCGATTTTGATTTCAGCGTCGGCTATCTCGTGTCTGATCCGGCGCAAATTTGGATTGCGTCTCCAGCTTGCCAAGCTCGTGCAGGACCTTGGCCACCTCTCGCAATTCATTGCGCGCCGGGCCCGGCTTCAGCCGTCGCGCTTCTTCGAGAAAATCCTTTGCTTGCAGCAGCAGTGCGGACACTTCACCGGAAACGTTCCTGTTCGCCATGGTAGGCCCCTATCACAATCATCGATGACAGCGAGCGATGATCAGGCCCAAGCACCCGTGTCGCGACGCCGCACACGGAGAGTCGGCTCGTCAACCCAAGCTTCCTGTGCGAACCAGGCGTGATCGACGTGGCAGATCGGACAGCGCGTACGTCCGAAAAACACCGCGCTGCACCGGAAGCGCTCGCGATCCGCCGCGATGCCGGTCGGAATCGCGCGTCCGGTTTGCGGGCATTTGACCATGAGCATACCCATCTCTTCCTCCTCCTCGGAAATCGACTTTATTGGTGGAGCAGGAAACCGGCCGGTTGGATTGCGCCTCTTCTCTCGGTGCGCTGCATTGGGGGGGGCATCGCGCACCTGGCCATTTGTCTGATCGGGCATGGTGTGGGGCCATGCGAATGGCGGGGCTTGTTCCAACCGGCCGGATTGCCCTCCTCTGCGAGCCGCGGACGTTCAACTGGCCTTTTGGAAAACCTTGGCGACGTGCTGTCTGATTGGCTCGCCCGATTGCGTTGCAAGCCTCTGCGTAAGCTCCCACAATTGCGTGTTCTGCGCCGAGGCGGCATCAAAGACCCTGCGCGCTTCCGCCGCCGACGTGGCGAAGACGTCGGTCATCGATTTGCTGCTCGCGATACGAGCAAAGAAATCGATTGCAGAACTGGCATTCGCATTCGAGATTTCGATGACCTTCAGCCCGTAGTCGGTCGCAGTCCTGGCGCTGTTCGAATAGGTCTCGCGAAGCGCCTCCGCCAGATCCTGCGAAGCGGTCTTGATTTTCTCGCAACCTTCCTGCGTGCGAGCGGCCCGCTGCTCGGCAAGCTCCTCGAACATGGTCTGCCACGCGACCTTCGGCAATCCGAACGGGGACATTCCGAAACCATTCGTTTCTTTCACTTCGGCTTTCGTTTCACTTTCACTCACTGCGCTCTACCCTCTAGTCAAGCAAAGTCATGTCCCACGACGCATGCATTGCGCCATGAGTCCACGGATACGAGGCTTGCTCTCGCTTCCGTATCGATCAGCCATCTTGATGAGCTTCATCCAGCCCGCACGGCAACTATGCCTAACGACGATAAGGCCGTCCGTTCGATTTGCGACTCTCGCCGGGATTTTTTTCCCGAATGTCAATACAAACTCTCGTATGTCGGGGAGGTGACGTAGTGCAAAGTGGGGATATCGTACATGACGGCTGGCGGAACTCGCGCGATTAGCCCGATGAAGACGGAACGCGGGTTGCCCGGAAAGACCGCGGCAGCATGGTATCGCAGTAATCGAGTGGCTGCGCCGATCAGTTGGCCGGCCGGGCAGCGCTGGCGCCCGGCGCAGGCAAGTCGCGGCAATTCGCGCCGCTTCGATCGATCAGCGAAATTCGGAATTATCATATCTTCGCCTCGCCTCACCCGGAGTCGGTTGGAGAATGATGTCTCTGCACCTTGCTCCGTCATGGCGAGTTGAGCACCGGCCGAGGGCCGACCCGCCCTTAAGCAATCCAGACTATCGCCGCGGTGGGATTCTGGATTCCTTCGTCGGAAGAGCTTCTTGCAACGACAGCGTTGAGACAGCACGGGTAACTCGCCCAACGCTGTCTCGGCGAAAGCAGAGGACGACACCGAGCGGCCCTCCCCATCATCCTTGCACAAACACCCCCCTTGTAACAAAACCGTCATGCAGAAAAACTAAACGAAAGCGGCGGCCGCTATCTGCCGGCAAGCCGCTTCACCGCTGGGAGAGATTTGATGCGCCGTTCACTGCTGTTGCTGTCCGCCGGACTGACCATGCTGTCCACCGGACTTGCGTCCGCGCAGAACAACACGCCCCGTAACCTGATCCTGTTCATCCCGGACGGCCTGCGCGCACTCAAAGTCAGCCCCGAGACCGCGCCCGCGATGGCCGAAATCCGCGACAAGGGCGTCAATTTCAAGAACTCGCACTCGCTGTTCCCGACCTTCACCATGGCAAACGGCTCGGCTATGTCGACCGGACACTATCTCGGCGACACCGGCGTGTTCTCCAACACGATCTGGACCGGCTACACCTCAGCTCCTGCCGGCGACACCGTGGTCCCCTTCATCGAAAACGACGCCGTGCTCGGCGACATCGATGAGCATTTCGCCGGCAACTACCTCAATGAAGAGACCATCTTGAAGATGGCGCGCGACAAGGGCTTCAGCACGGCGGCGCTGGGCAAGCTCGGGCCAACCTTCCAGTTCGACCATACCGATCATCCCGACGGAGCCGGCCTTCACTCGATCGTGCTCGACGACTCCACGGGCGGCAAGGGCGGCGTGCCGCTGTCGGAGGAGATGAAGGCGGCGCTGACCAAGGCCGGTCTGCCGCTCGCTACCCCCTCGCGCGGTGACAACGCCAAGGCGGGCGATGCCAAGACACCGGGCACTACGGTACCCAACACTGCGCAACAGGCCTATCTCGCCGACGTCGCCACCAAGGTGGTGCTGCCGATGTTCAAGGCGCGCAACAAGCCGTTCGTCCTGGTGTTCTGGTCACGCGATCCCGACGGCAGCCAGCATAATACCGGCGACAGCCTGAACCAGATCATGCCGGGCATCAACGGGCCGACCTCGATGGCGGGCATCAAGAACGCCGACAACAACCTCGCCCAGTTGCGCAAGGCGCTGGACGAACTCGGCCTGGCGGCAAGCACCAACATCATCGTATCCGCCGACCACGGCTTCTCCACGATCTCGAAGGAAAGCAAGACCAGTCCCTCGGCCAAGGTCAGCTACGACGATACGCCCAAGGACTTCCTGCCGATGGGCTTCCTGGCACTCGACCTCGCCAAGGCGCTCGACCTGCCGCTGTTCGATCCGAACGACAAGAACGCGAAGGTCGACGGCAACAAGCATCCGAAGGCCGGCAATGGCGTGCTCGGCAAAGATCCCACCAAGCCCGAGGTCGTGGTTGCGACCAACGGCGGATCGGATCTTCTGTATCTGCCGAACAGCGATCGCAAGCTCGCCAGGCGCGTGATCGGCGCGCTGCTCGATCAGGATTATGTCAGTGGCATCTTCGTCGACGACAACCTCGGCAATTTCCCTGGCACGCTGCCGATGTCACGGCTGAGCCTGAAGGGCAAAGCCGCGACGCCGACGCCTTCCATCGTCGTCAACTTCCGCTCCTATGCCAGCAATTGCGGCGAGGCGCCGACCAACTGCTCGGTGCAAGTCGCCGACACCGTGCTGCGCCAGGGCCAGGGCATGCATGGCAGCTTCAGCCGCGGCGACACCATGAACTTCATGGCGGCGATCGGGCCGGACTTCAAAGCGGGCTATGCCGACGCCCTCCCCGTCAGCAACGCCGACGTCGGCGCCACCGCAGCCAGGTTGATGGGTTTCACGACCAAGCCCAAGGGCACCCTGGTCGGACGCGTGATGACGGAGGCGATGCCGAACGGCGAGACACCGATGGCCTATACCGGCTCGATCAGGTCGAAGCCTGCCGAGAACGGCCTGCGCACCGTCCTGAACTTCCAGCGCGTCGGCAGCCAGCGTTATTTCGACACGGCCGGCTTCCCGGGCCGCACGCTTGGGCTCGAAACGGACAGCGACAAACAAAAAACGGCGGGGAAATAACCCCGCCGCTCACGAGCGCATCGTGAAGACGTGCGCGAAATCACATGCCCAAGCCCAGGTCACATGCCAATGTCGAACACGTTCGGCAATTGGCCCGCCAGCGGCAGCGCGGTGGCCCCCAGGAAGGTTGCCACCATCGCCATCAGGCGACGGTTGCCGTGGCGCTTGCCGCGCATCTGGCCAGCAATCCATTCCAGCATCTCGGTCTTGACCTTCGAGGCATAGGCCGGCGCCCAGCTCTCGATATCGGTCTCGGGCGACAGCGCGATGCTGCGCGGCGGCACCGGCAGGCCGGAGGCGCTCGCGGCGTGATGCGCGACGGCTTTCGCCAGGAGGTCGTCGAACTGGCCAGCATCGGTGCGTTCGGTCGCGGCCTCGTTGATCTCAAACAGCGCCTCGGCTTCGGCGCGGCTGACGGGCTGGTCGTTGACGGCGACGGCGGTCAGGATGCGCGCACACCAGGCGGCGTCATCGGCATCGAGCGAGCGGGAGAAATGCACCCGGCCCTTGGTGGTGGGACCCTCGCCGGTGATCACGCCGTCGCGCACGATGGTGAGCGCATGAGCCGCGGTATCGCGGCAGGACGGTTCGAGGGACGGGGACTCAACGGACTTGGCAGCGGCAGACATAGTTCACTTCCAGATTTCTTCTGATCGACCAGCATTTTCATGCGGGCCTAAACGAGTGGTTAACGATTCGATACGGGGGTCGCGACTTTTCTAGATGGTTGCTGATTGGTCGCTGTCAGGACTAATTTGGTTCCATCAAAAGTCGGGCGAGCGTGTTGAGGGTCATAAAAGGCAATATCGCGGCAATCCACTCCCTTCCCGCAGCGGATATTTCGCCGCAGCGGCGGCAAGAAGGTGGTAGAAGATCGGCGCCTTGAGAGAATGATTTCACATTTTACTTGAACGGGTTCACTTGAGGCGTTGTCCGTTCTATATTGGAGGGGTCACCTCCAAAACGAATTTACTAGCAACTTCAATGAGATGAGGTAGAACCATGCCACTTCCGATCGGCACCACTGCGCCCGACTTCGAAGCCGAAACCACCGAGGGGAAAATTAGATTCCACGACTGGATCGGCAATAGCTGGGCCCTCCTGTTCTCGCATCCCAAGGATTTTACCCCGGTCTGCACCACCGAGCTCGGGGCGCTCGCCAAGCTGAAGCCCGAGTTCGACAAGCGCGGCGTCAAGCTGATGGGCCTCTCCGTCGATCCGGTGGATCGCCACGCCAAGTGGTCGGAGGACATCAAGGAGACGCAAGGCGCAGCGCCGAACTATCCGATGATCGGCGACACCGACTTCAACGTCTCGAAACTCTACGAGATGCTGCCGGCCTCGACCTCGGGCGATCCCCTCACCCGGACGCCGGCCGACAACCAGACCGTTCGCAACGTCTTCGTCATCGGCCCGGACAAGAAGATCAAGCTGGTGATGGTCTATCCGATGACCACCGGTCGCAACTTCCAGGAAATTCTGCGCTCCATCGACTCGCTGCAGATGACGGCGAAGCACCGCGTCGCCACGCCGGCCGACTGGAAGCAGGGTGAGGACGTGATCATCGCCGGTTCGGTGTCCAACGACGAAGCCAAGACGATCTGGCCGCAGGGCTGGAAGGAGCCGAAGCCTTACATCCGGATCGTGCCGCAGCCGAACTAACGGCTTACCTGTTCGCACGCTCCGCCACCAACAGACCCGCGGTCGATGAGACCGCGGTCACCACTGCACCCCAGCCGATGTCGACCAGCGCGACCGGCCAGCTCCAATGCCTCAGCGGCGCAAGCACCGTCAGGTCGAAGGTCGCGGCGAGACCCAGGCCCGCGCCAGGCTGCGCGATTTCCTCAAGACCACCGCGCGCAACTATGCAAGCGAGCCGGCCCGACCTGCCGGGCACCCGAGGGCTGTCACCGCATCTGCGCTTCGTGGGTCGCCGGCTGCGGCGCCGATGCCGCGCCCTATTTCCCAGTCTTCAACCCCGTGCTCCAGGGCGAGAAGTTCGATCCTGATGGCACCTATGTGCGGCGCTGGGCGCCGGAACTGAAGGATCTGCCGGTGAAGCTGATACGCCAGCCATGGCGGGCGACACCGATAGAGCTTGCGAGCGAAGGCGTCGAACTCGGCCGCAGCTATCCGCGTCCGTTCGTCGATCATACCAAGGGGCGCGAGCGCGCGCTCGCAGCTTATGCGACGATCCGCAGAGGTTGAGCGTTGCTTTGACAGGGTGTCGAATCCCGCTATCGTCATCGCGCTGTTCAAAACCTTGGGGGACGACATGAACGACGACACACCCGTCATTGAGTCAGCGATCGAAGCGATGCCCGTCGCCGAACCGCCAAAAGAGGCTGCAAAGCCCGCGCCGAAGAAGGCCCGGAAAGCCGCCAAGAAGGTCGCAAAGAAAGTAGCGCCGAAGAAGAAGACAGCGAAGAAGGCCAAGAAGGCTCCCAAGAAGAAGGCCTCCAAGAAGAAAGCCGCGAAGAAGGCTCCCAAGAAGGCCATGAAGAAAGCCGCCAAGAAAAAGAAAAAAGCCAAGCGCTGATCGTGGACCTAAAGACCAGGCCTCCGGATGCCCAGCGTCCGGCGGCTCCGCACGCCCTTCTCGCCCGCCGCGTCGAAGTCCGGCCGCGCGGTTAGAACCGCCTGTTGACCAGGAATACCGCCGCCGCGCAGATCGCCATGCCGGCAACTGCCACCCCATCGAGCCTTTCGTCGAACAGCAGATAGGCCATCAGCGCCGTGACCGCCGGCACCAGATAAAACAGGCTCGCAACCGCGGTCGCGGCCGAATGCCGGATCAGCCAGTACAACAGGCCAATCGATCCGATCGAGAGCACCACCGCGAGCCAGGCCAGCCCCAGTATGAACTCTCGCGTCCAATGCACCACGCGGTCCTCGAAGGCGAAGGCGCCGATCGCAAAGAACAGCGTCACGGCGACATATTGCACGAGATTGCCGGCGCGCCAGTCGAGGTGGTTGCAGTAGCGGCGCTGGTAGAGCGTGCCGAGCGTGATGCTGATCAGCGAGACCACCGAGGCGAGCCATCCGAGGCCCGCCTCCCCCGTCATCGGACGATTGTGCAGGATCAGCACCATGCCACCGAGACCGAGCAAGAGCCCGCCCCACTGCAGCGGCGTCACCCGCTCGCCGAGCCAACGATTGGCAATGGTCGAGGTCAGGATCGGCTGGAGGCCCGGGATCAGCGCGGAGAGACCGGCGGGAATCGAATGCGCGATCGCAATCGCGGTGCCGCCGAGATAGAAGCCGTGGACGAGAATGCCCGCGACCGCGCTGTGGACGATGCCGGCCCTATCCGGCCATTTGGGACGTGCGATTGCTACGATGATCGCCATCAACCCGACCACGATCGCCATGCGGATGGCGAGGTAGGTCAAGGGATCGGCGTTGTTGACGACGGATCTGGTGGCGATGAACCCGGTACTCCACAGCACGACGAAGAGGACCGGCGCCGCGCGTGCGGCCCAATTTTCTTGATTATGATTCATTGCCGCTGTCATTGCCCGACCGCGGGCAACGCGGCAATGCGAATTTGGGCGGGGCTGATGCTGCGCTGCGCGAGGGACACGCAAGCCGCGTCGGGAGCGACGTCAGGCGGCGCGTCCGCTCACCACTCGTCGGGACAGGGGTCGACGATCTTCCAGAGATCGACGCCGTTCTTGATCTTCTTCATCTCGGTGGTGAGCCCACCATTGCGCTGGATCCAGTCCTTCACCGTGCCCGGGTAGTAGGACATCAGGTCGGACGTGCCCTCGGCGCTGGTCACCTTGATGCCGAAGGTGAACGCCTTGTCGTAATAGGCCTGATGGAAACCGAGGCTGGCGCGCGGCGTCACGCAGATCTTGTTCATGGGCACGATGCCGAGGACCAGAGTGCAGGCCGAATTGCAGATGCCGTCGATGATGACCCGCTCGCCCCGGTCGCGGATGCGCTTGTACTTGGCCTTGTATTCCTCGACATAACCGCCGTGATCGCGCGTGATGTGCAAATCCGCACGCGCAGGCGCCGCGGCGACGCAGGACAGCAACAGCAGGCTGATGGGCGTGATGCGCATTGCAGAGTAACGGCTGAAGCCTTGTTTGAAGTGAGCCGACCTCAAAGAGCCCCCTAAGGGGCCGGCCACCGGATGCGAACGAACTCTTGGCCAAACTGTGTTGGGAATTCGTTAAGCATCCGGAAAAGGCCAAAAATGGGCAGGCCTTTGGGCCGGCCGGGCGATCCCGGCGGCACCAACGCGTGAATCGGTGGAATTTCACCAGGTTTATGGCTGCAAACCGGGTGCCCTACGGGTCGCAAATTGCTATAAGATCTTTGTCCGTTAGGTCGGGTTCCGGAGAATCAAGATGAGCAAGTTGAAGTGCCTTGCGGCGGTCGCCGCCCTGTCAGTGGTGACGCTCGCCCCGAGCCTGTCCGAGGCGCGGGTCCATCACCGGTACCACCGCCACTACGCCAATCCGCTGCCCTACCCGATCAGCTACATCCACAATTACGGGCCGGGGGTCGCACCCGGCAGGTTCGCCTACTACGACGGACCGTCGACCAACCAGTGTTACCAGAGCTCGGCCGCCTATGTCGGCCAGGATGGACGCCGGCATCCCTGCTATTGAGGGACGCCGACGCGCTGCCGGCGGCAAACCTATCGCGGTGCGCCCATCGCCAGGAGCTGCTTCTCGATCTCATAGACCGGCAGCTTGACGAGGTCCTTGCCGACCTCGCCATGCAAGGCTTTGCGTACTGCGGCCGAGTAATCGGCCCGGATCATGCCGAGCGCGCGGGTTGAGGCCACCATTGTCAGCGCCGTGGTCTCGCCCGATGTGACGGCGCTATCGAGTCGGCCGGCGAGGCTCTTCAGGAACGCTCGCTCCGCCTCGTCACGCCAGTCGGTCTGCTCGACTGTGCTGCGCGCGGGCGCCACGAATGGCTATCCGCGCAAAAACTATGCAGGTCGGTCAGAGATGCCCTTCGAACTCCTCGAAGAACTTGCCGAACTGCGTCATTGCCTCCTCCAGATAGTCCGCGAGCATTGGCGTCGCGATCAGATAGGAGGCGGTACGGTCGTTGTGGGCCTGGGCGGCCTGGGCCTGCAGTTCACGCCAAGTCGAAAGGTCGCCGTCGCCGCGGCCGAGCCACGTCAGCGCCACCAGATCAATCTGCTCGTCGACATTGAGGTCGCGGATGAAGCCGGCCAGCTCCGCGCGGTCAGTCGCGTCTCCCCGGCCGCTGCGGCCGTAGCTCATGTCGTCGTCGCCGCTGTCCAAGATGACGCCGCCACCGTCCGCCCCGCTGTCGGACTGGCGCGACTTCGCGATGATGAAGAAGACCTTCTCGGGCGAGATCGCCAGGTTGGGAATTGCCGGCATGGTGGGTCCACCTCCTTGAGGGACCGGCGCGTCGCCATTCCCACGAGATGCAGATTAGAGGCGCCCGGGCCTGCGCGAATTGCGCAAGATCAAGTATCAAAGCGGCGCTGCACGGGAGTCAATGCGCCTGGGCCGGTTGGAATTGAGACGTGGCCGCCCGGCTGAGGATCTGTTCATCAGCATTACATTTTGGCACCGTCACAATTTGATCGGAACCTGTTCGATATCTTGGCTCCGGTAAGCAGAGGAAAGACACATCATGAAGCTTAGAATTGGCCTCGTTGCCGCGTCATTGTTCGCTGCTATCGCAGCATCGCCGGCCGCGTCGGCCATGCCGTTGGCACCTGCCCCGCAGGTCTCGTCGGGCGCCGAGCAGGTTCGCTTGGTCTGCGACGCCTGGGGACGCTGCTGGCGGCAGCCGAGCTACTATTATGGCTACGGTTACGCGCCGTATTATGCTCCCAGATATTATGGGCCCCGCTACTATGGCCCGCGCTATTACGGCTGGCGCCGTTGGTGAGATTTCGGGGGGCCCTTCGGGGCCCCTTCGCATATGCGAGATGATGCGGGCAGACTGTAACAATTCCAAAACTGATCTAGATCAAGGACAAGGCAGGTCACACGGCCATGTTTCACTCATGGCCGATTTGATCGTTTTTCGTTGCCCCCAGACGGGCATGAATGTGCAAACTCACTTGGAAAAGCAGCAGGGCGCGGAGGGGCAGAGTTTCGAGGCGTTCACCTGCCCCGCCTGCGCGCGCGTCCATTTCATCGATCTGGTGTCCGGACAGCCGATGAGCCGGAATCGCTGAGCCGCTCCGCGTATTGCACTCAACGCGCGTCCCGAAGGCGTCCCGCTAAAGCGTGATGGCATTAAGTTCGATAGCCTGAATTTTTGAGGTAGTTGGCACATTCCTCGGAGGTGAAGCCGTCGAGCGCGTGGCCGATAGCGGCGCAGACCGCATCGACGGTTCGCGCGGCAGCTTTGCGGAGCAAGTGCTTGAGCTTGGCAAAGACCTGTTCGATCGGGTTCAGGTCGGGCGAGTATTTTGGCAGGAAGAAGAGTTTGGCGCCGACCGAACGGATGAGCTGGCGAACTGCCTTGCTCCTGTGGCTGCCGAGGTTATCCAAGATGACGATATCGCCGGGCTGAAGGGTCGGCAGGAGGATCTTCTCGACGTAGGTGCGGAAGCTCACGCCATCGATCGGCCCCTCGAGGAACCATGGCGCATCGATCCGGTCATGGCGCAGGGCCGCCAGGAAGGTCATGGTCTTCCAGCGGCCGTGAGGAACCTTGGCGTGAAGTCTGAGCCCGCGCGGCGCCCATCCCCGCAAGGGGGCCATATCAGTCCTGGTCCAGGTCTCGTCGATGAAGACCAGTCGCTCAGCTTCGACGCGACCTTGATACTTTGCCCACTGGGCTCGCCGCCGCGCGACCTCGGGACGATCGCGTTCGCCAGCCGCCACGCTTTTTTTTGAAGCTGAGCTTCTCGGCATGTACGAAGTCCCACACCGAGTGGTAGTCGACCTTCAGGCCGCGGCCGGCAAGCTCGGCAACGAGACCACGGATGGTGAAATCGCCGTCCTTGATCCGCTGCGACAGCCAGGCCGCATGCTCGCCCGAAATCGCCTTCGGCTTGTAGCCGCCCATCTGACTGGGCTCAACGCTGCCGGTCTCATCGACCCGCTTCATCCAGCCAATGGCCGTGCTGATCGCTACCCCAAACTGCTTGGCGGCCTGATTGCGGGACATCCCGCTCTCAATTGCCGCCACGACCCGCTTGCGAAGATCCAGAGAATAAGGCTTGCCCATCCATGCTGGCCTCCAGTCCAGCCAGCATGGTGAATCAGAAACACACTGATTTGGGAATCCCAAATCGATTCAAGCTAACCCCATCCCGCTTTAGCCTCCCAGGCTCGGCAGATCGAGCCCGTTTGCGCGGGCACAGTCGATCGCGGTCTCGTAGCCTGCATCGGCGTGACGCATGACGCCGCTCGCCGGATCGTTCCACAGCACGCGTTCGAGGCGGCGGGCGGCCTCCGCCGTGCCGTCGGCGACGATCACCATGCCGGCATGCTGCGAATAGCCGATGCCGACGCCGCCGCCGTGATGCAGCGATACCCAGGTGGCTCCGCTGGCGCAATTCAGCAGCGCATTGAGCAGCGGCCAGTCCGACACAGCGTCCGAACCGTCGCGCATTGCCTCGGTCTCGCGGTTCGGGCTTGCCACCGAGCCACTGTCAAGATGGTCGCGACCGATCACGATCGGCGCCTTCACTTCGCCGCGCGCCACCATCGCGTTGAAAGCGAGCCCAAGCCGATGCCGGTCGCCGAGACCGACCCAGCAGATCCGCGCCGGTAGCCCCTGGAATTTGATACGCGCCTTCGCCATGTCCAGCCAGTTGTGCAGGTGCTTGTCGTGCGGCATCAGCTCCTTCACCCTCGCGTCGGTGCGGAAGATGTCCTCGGGATCGCCCGACAGCGCCGCCCAGCGGAACGGCCCGACGCCGCGGCAGAACAGCGGGCGGATATAGGCCGGTACGAAGCCCGGGAAATCGAATGCATTGTTCAGCCCCATGTCCTTCGCCATCTGGCGGATGTTGTTGCCGTAGTCGAGCGTCGGAATGCCCTGCGCATGGAATTCCAGCATCGCCCTGACGTGGTCGACCATGGAAGACTTTGCCGCGAGCTCCACAGCCTTGGGATCGTCCCTGCGCTTGGCTTCCCACTCCGCAAGCGTCCAACCCTTCGGCAAGTACCCGTTGATTGGATCATGGGCGCTGGTCTGGTCGGTCACGATGTCGGGCTTGACGCCGCGCCGCACGAGTTCGGGGAAGATGTCGGCGGCATTGCCGAGCAAGCCGACCGAGATCGCCTTTTTGGTTTGCGCGGCATCAGCCATCAGTGCGAGTGCTTCATCCAGCGAGTTCGCCTGACAGTCGAGGTAGCCGGTCCGCAGGCGCATCTCGATGCGGCTCGGCTGGCACTCGATCGCGAGCAGGGAAGCACCGGCCATCGTCGCCGCCAGCGGCTGCGCGCCGCCCATGCCGCCGAGACCCGCCGTCAAAATCCATTTGCCGGCAAGGCTGCCGCCGTAATGGCGCCGCCCGACCTCGACGAAGGTCTCGTAGGTCCCCTGCACGATGCCCTGGCTGCCGATATAGATCCACGAGCCGGCCGTCATCTGGCCGAACATCATCAGGCCGGCCTTGTCGAGCGCATTGAAGTGATCGAGCGTCGCCCAGTGCGGCACGAGGTTGGAGTTCGCGATCAGCACCCGCGGCGCATCCGCTTGGGTGCGGAAGATGCCGACCGGCTTGCCCGACTGAACGAGCAGCGTCTGGTCGCCCTCGAGCTTGCGCAGCGAAGCAACGATCCGGTCAAAGCTCTCCCAGTCGCGCGCCGCACGGCCGATCCCGCCATAGACGACAAGTTCGCCCGGCCGTTCGGCCACATCGGGATCGAGATTATTCATCAGCATACGCAGCGGCGCTTCCGTCAGCCAGCTCTTGGCGCTGATGTCGGAGCCGCGGGGAGCGCGGATCGTGCGTTCATTGTCCAGTCGGCGGTTCATGAGGCGACCTCTGAGGCAAGCAATGGAAACGGATCTTTCGCGAGCGCCGCGCTTGCAATGCGCGGCAGCGCGCCGGCCTCGACCATCGCCTTGGCTTTGGCGAGGTCGTCGGCCATGTAGCGATCGGGCCCGAGCGCCGGCACCTCCTCGCGCAGGGTGGCGATGACGGCTGCAAGCGCGGGGCTGGTCAAATGCGGCAGGCGTAGCGTGATGCCTTGCGCCGCGACCAACAGCTCGATACCGAGGATGGAGGCGAGATTGTCCGCCATGTCGGAGAGCCGTCGCGCGGCATGCGCGGCCATCGACACATGGTCTTCCTGGTTGGCGCTGGTCGGCGTCGAATCGATCGAGCATGGCGCAGCGCGCTGCTTGTTCTCGGCATAGAGCGCCGCCGCCGTGACCTCGGCGATCATGAAGCCGGAGTTCAGGCCGGGATCGGGCGTCAGGAATGGCGGCAGGCCGAAATTCAGCGCGGGATCAACGAGGGTTGCGATGCGCCGTTCGCTGATGGCGCCGATCTCCGACAGCACGAGCGCGATTCCGTCGGCCGCAAAGGCGACCGGCTCGGCGTGGAAATTGCCGCCTGACACGATCTCGCCGGTCTCGACCAGCACCAGCGGATTGTCCGTGACGGAATTGGCCTCGATCATCAAAGTGCGTGCGGCCTGCGCCAGCACGTCGAGCGCGGCACCGGCGACTTGCGGCTGGCAGCGCAGGCAATAGGGGTCCTGCACCCGTTCGTCGCCTTCGAGATGCGACTGGCGGATATCGCTGCCCTCCAGCAAGGCCGTCAGCGTCGCGCCGGCGGCGATCTGTCCGGGATGGCCGCGTAGCGCGTGGATCTCTGGGCGAAACGGCACCGTCGAGGCCATCGCTGCATCGACGGACAGAGCGCCCGTCACCAGCGACGCGCAGGCCAGCGCATGCGCACGCAACAGGCCGGACATCGCATAGGCCGTGGAGAACTGCGTGCCATTGATGAGTGCAAGGCCTTCCTTGGGACCAAGCGTCAATGGCGCCAGACCAGCGCGGGCTAGGGCCTCGCGGCCCGGCATGGTCGCTCCGCCCGCCAGTGCCTGCCCCTCGCCGATCATGACCGCGGCCATGTGCGCGAGCGGCGCCAGATCGCCGGAGGCGCCGACCGAGCCCTGCTGCGGCACCAGCGGCACGACGCCACGCGCCAGCATCGCCTCGAGCTGCGCGATAACCTCGCGCCGCACCCCTGATGCGCCACGCCCCAGCGAGATGATCTTCAGCGCCATCATCAGCCGCACCACCGGCTCCGGCGTCGGCGGCCCCACGCCACAGCAGTGCGAGACGATCAGATTGTGCTGAAGCGTCGCCGTCTGGTCCGGAGAGATACGCTTCGAGGCGAGCTTTCCGAACCCGGTATTGATGCCATAGGCCGGTGCAGGTGCCTGCGCAGCCGCGGCCACGATCGCCGACGCCGCGTCGACCGCTGGCCAGAACGACGGATCGAGCTCTACGGTCGCGCCCGCAAGCACCTGCGCGAGATCGCCGAGGTTGACGCGGCCGGGTGCGACCACGATCGGTGTCGCCGCTTCGCTCACTCGCCTCTCCAGACCCGGCGGTGCAACGGATTGAAGCCGATCCGGTAGACGAGCTCGGCCGGCCGCTCGACATCCCAGATCGCGAGGTCGCAACATTTGCCGGCCTCTAGCGTGCCGACTTCCGAAAGCATGCCCAGCGCGCGCGCCCCTTCGCGGGTCACGCCGGCGAGACATTCGACGACCGTCATCCGGAACAACGTCGCCCCCAAGTTCATCGTGAGCAGAAGCGAAGTGAGTGGCGAGCTGCCGGGATTGCAATCGGTCGCGAGCGCGACCCTGACGCCATGCTTGCGTAACAGCTCGAGGGGCGGCTTCTGCGTTTCACGGATGAAATAGAAGGCGCCGGGCAAGAGGACCGCCACTGTCCCCGCCTGCGCCATCGCTGCAACACCGGCCTCATCCGTGTGCTCAAGATGATCAGCCGAAAGAGCGGAGAATTTCGCGGCGAGCGCCGCACCGCCGAGATTGGACAGTTGATCGGCGTGCAGCTTCACCGGCAGGCCGAGCGCCCTCGCCGCCGCGAACACGCGCGCAGTCTGCTCGGCCGAGAAGCCGATGCCTTCCATGAACGCATCGACCGCGTCGGCAAGCCCGACCTGCGCCACCGCGGGCAGCATCTCGCGACAGACCCGATCGATGTAGCGATCCTTGTCGCCGCCGGCTTCAACGGGAAGCGCGTGCGCGCCGAGGAAACTCGTGCGGATCGCAACGGGCCGGACGCGTGCGAGCGCACGCGCGGCACTGAGCTGCCGCAGCTCGGTCTCCGTATCGAGGCCATAGCCGGACTTGATCTCCAGGGTCGTTACGCCCTCGCCGATCAGCGCGTCGAGCCTCGGCAGCGCACTCGCAACGAGCTCCGCCTCGCTCGCGGCCCGCGTCGCCGCGACCGTCGAGACGATGCCGCCGCCGGCGCGCGCGATCTCTTCATAGCTCGCACCCTTGAGCCGCAGTTCGAATTCGTGCGCGCGGTTGCCGCCATAGACCAGATGCGTGTGGCAATCGACGAGACCGGGCGTGATCCACCGCCCCGCACAATCGATCCACTCCGCCGCATCGGCATCCGCCGGAAAATCGGAATGACTGCCCGCAAACACGATGCGGCCATCGCACGCCGCGATCAGACCGTGCGCGGTCTCGCCGAGATCGGGCAGATCATCTCGCATCGTGGCGAGGCGGGCATTGTGCCAGATCCGATCGAAGCGCTCTGCCATGCAGGTATTCCTTCGCTGCCGGACGCTTGACTTATATGTCTAGACATATAATCGTGGCGCGGTTCTGTCCAGCCGGCAGGAAACATGACACGACTGCATTTCGCATCCGCGCTGCTGCCCTCGGGCTGGGCCGACGACGTGCAGGTCGTCGTCACCGATGGCACCGTCGCCGAAGTCGCAGCGGGCGTCGCGCCTGCAGCCGGAGACGAGCGCCATCACCTCGCCATTCCCGGCATCGCAAGCCTGCACAGCCACGCGTTCCAGCGCGGCATGGCGGGCCTCGCCGAGACGCGCGGCAACACCGCCGACACGTTCTGGACCTGGCGCGAGACGATGTACCGTTTCGCGCTTGCAATGACGCCCGATGACGTCGAGAGCGTCGCCACCCTGCTCTATGTCGAGATGCTCGAGCGGGGCTTTACGCGCGTCGGCGAGTTTCATTATCTGCATCACGATCATGACGGCGCGCCCTACGCCAATCCGGCGGAGATGGCGACGCGCATCGCACAAGCCGCCGAGACTGCTGGTATCGGCCTCACCCTGCTGCCGAGCTTTTACGCGCACGGCACGTTCGGCGGCGTGGCGCCACATGCGGGCCAGCGCCGCTTCATCTGCTCCGTCGATCAGTTTGCAAGATTGCTTGCCGCTTCGCGCGAGGCCGTCGGCAGGTTGCCCGGCGCCAATATCGGCATTGCGCCGCACAGCCTCCGTGCCGTGACGCCAGACGAACTGGCCGCGATCATGCCGCTTGCGGATGGCGAGCCGGTTCATATCCACGCCGCGGAACAGATCAGGGAAGTCGAGGATTGCCTTGCCTGGTCCGGCAAGCGCCCTGTGGAATGGCTGCTCGAACATGCTGCTCTCGATCGGCGCTGGTGCCTCATTCATGCAACCCATACGACGCCGACGGAAGTCGCCTCGCTCGCGAAAACCGGCGCGGTTGCGGGCCTCTGCCCCGTGACCGAGGCAAGCCTCGGCGACGGCATTTTTCCGGCGCGCGAATTCCTCGATGCCCGGGGCCGGTTCGGCGTTGGCACCGATTCCAATGTCCTGGTCGGCATTGCCGACGAATTGCGCCAGCTCGAATATGGCCAGCGGCTGAAGCACCGCGAGCGCAACGTGCTGTCGAACGGACCCGGCGTCTCGACCGGACGCACCCTGCTCGACGGCGCCCTTGCAGGCGGTGCGCAGGCACTCGCGCAAGCCGTCGCGGGACTCAAAGCCGGCGCGCGTGCCGACATCGTCACCCTCGACACCA
Organism: Bradyrhizobium sp. CB82; assembly: GCF_029714405.1. Taxonomy (NCBI): domain Bacteria; kingdom Pseudomonadati; phylum Pseudomonadota; class Alphaproteobacteria; order Hyphomicrobiales; family Nitrobacteraceae; genus Bradyrhizobium; species Bradyrhizobium sp. CB82. The sequence continues at coordinate 5,507,061 of NZ_CP121650.1, forward strand.
TCCACCCCTCGCTCGCCGGCCGCCGCGGCGACGCCGTTCTCGACGGCTGGATCTTTGCGGCGGGCCCAAGTGCGATCGATTGCGTGTGGGCCGGCGGCAGGAAGATCGTCGAAGGCGGGCGGCATACGCTGCGCCACTCGGCGCGGGAACGCTTCAACACGACCGTTCGGAGGCTCATCGCATGAGCCTCGCCACCGACAAGCTCGACGACAAGCCGACGCTTTACAGGCAGATCAGGCGCGACATCGAGAGCAGGATTTTGACCGGCGAGTGGCCACCGGGTCATCGCATCCCGTTCGAGCATCAATTGATGGCGCGCTATCGCTGCTCGCGCATGACGGTGAACAAGGCGTTGTCGGAGCTCGCACAGGCCGATCTGATCGAGCGGCGGCGGCGTGCGGGCACGTTCGTTCGCCGTCCGCAGCATCTGTCCGCGGTACTCAGGATCGCGGACATTCGCGCGGAGATCACCGCGCTTGGCCGCGGCTATGGCTACCAGCTCATTCAGTGCGCACGCCGCGCCGCAAGTGCCGCGGATCGCGCCCGCCTCGGGGTGCGAAAGACGGGCAAGGTGATCGCGATCACCTGCCGCCACAGCGCCGATAACGTGCCGTTCGCGCTCGAGGACGGGCTGATCGATCTCGAGGCCGTGCCGGAAGCGGCAAGGGCCGACTTTGCGGCCGAGCCGCCCGGTTCGTGGCTGCTTCATCACGTCCCATGGACAGAAGCCGAGCACACGATCAGTGCCGTCATTGCGGATGATCGCACCGCGGACGCGCTCGGCATCGCCGTCGGCGCGCCCTGCCTCGTGATCGACCGCTACACCTGGCGCAGCGCGCGGACGCTGACCGCGGTGCGGCTGCTCTATCCGGGCGAGTCCCACCGCCTCGTCGCCCGCTTCAAGGGAGGTTGAGCGGCGATGTCGCGGCACAATTCATGCAACACAACGAAGTCATTCGGGTTCAATCCATCGATCGACAAGAGGACGACTATCATGCGTAATTCGAAAGCATTCGCAGCCATCATTGCTCTCGCAGTGGCGACACCGGCGCTTGCTGACGACGTTAAGGTCGGCGTCGGCATCTCCGGATGGACCGGCTTTGCACCGCTGACGCTTGCCAAGGAGGCCGGCATCTTCAAGAAGAACGGCCTCGATGTAACGATCAAGAAAATTCCGCAGAAGGATCGTCATCTCGCTATCGCATCGGGCGACATCCAATGCGCTGCGACGACGGTCGAGACCTGGATCTCCTGGAACGCCAACGGCGTCGCGACCAAGCAGATCTTCCAGCTCGACAAGAGCTATGGTGCCGACGGCATGGCCGTGCGCAACGACGTAGCTGCGATCAAGGACTTGAAGGGCAAGACGGTCGCAGCCTCCGCGCCGGGCACCTCGCCCTACTTCGCGCTCGCATGGATGCTCAAAAAGAACGGCTTGTCGGTGAAGGACGTCACGGTGGTGAACCTGGAGCCGGCCGCAGCCGCGCAGGCCTTCGTCTCCGGCCAGAACGATGCCGCGATGACGTACGAGCCCTATCTCTCGACGGTGCGCGCCGCGCCCGACAAGGGCAAGATCATCGCCACCACGCTCGACTATCCGATGGTGATGGACACGTTCGGCTGCACGCCGAAATTCCTGAGCGAGAATCCCAAGGCGGCTCAGGCGCTGGCCGACAGCTATTTCGAGGCGCTGGACATGATCGCCAAGGATCAGGCCAAGGCCTACGAGATCATGGGCAGCGATGTGAAGCAGACCGGCGAGCAGTTCGGCAACTCGGCAAAGTACCTGCGCTGGCAGGACAAGGCCGCGAACCAGAAGTTCTTCGGCGGCGAGTTCCTGGCCTTCAATAAGGATGCTGCGGAATTGCTGCTCGAGATCGGCATCATCAAGGTCGCGCCTAAGGTTGAGGATCTCTTCGACGCGAGTTTCATCAAGTAATCACCGCCAGCGCCAAGCCGGTTCGCTTCGCACGAGGCGAACCGGCGCATGATCTCGCCCCGTCTGGAAACCTCGCCCGTGATGCGTCCCCTCGATCCCGTGACTGCGAAGCAACGTACGGCTTACGGCCTCGCGTTCTTCGTGCTGTTCGTTGCCTTGTGGTCCTGGGCAACCTTCGGCGGCCATGTGTCGAAGACCTTCCTCGCGAACCCGCTGACCATGGTGCAGGAAGGCTTCGAGCTCCTGACCCGGCACGGCTTCGTGTTCGACATCGGCATGACGGTCTGGCGTGTGGTCGGCGGCTTTGCGCTTGCCGCCGTCATTGCCGTGCCGCTCGGCGTGCTGATGGGCGCCTACAAGCCGATCGAGGCCTTTCTCGAGCCGTTCGTGTCCTTCGCGCGATACTTGCCGGCCTCCGCCTTCATCCCGCTCCTGATCCTGTGGGCCGGCATCGGCGAATTGCAAAAGCTGCTCGTCATCTTCATCGGCTCGGTGTTTCAGGTCATTTTGATGGTCGCCGTGACCGTTGGAGCCACGCGGCGCGATCTGGTCGAGGCGGCCTATACGCTTGGCGCCAGCGACCGCGGCATTATCCGCCGCGTGCTGCTGCCCTCCTCAGCGCCCGAGATCGCCGAAATCCTGCGGCTGGTGCTCGGTTGGGCATGGACCTACGTCATCGTCGCCGAGCTAATTGGTTCATCGTCCGGCATCGGCCATATGATCACCGACAGCCAAGCCCTGCTCAACACCGGGCAGATCATCTTCGGCATCATCGTCATCGGCTTGATCGGCCTCGTCTCCGACTTCCTGTTCAAGGGGTTCAATGCGTGGCTGTTTCCGTGGAAGCTCGCATGACCACGCTCAGTATCGATCAGGTCTCACGAACCTTTCCTGCGCGGGCGGGCCACGCCCCGACGAAGGCGCTCGAGCCGACCTGCCTGGACGTGGGCGATAACGACTTCGTCACCATCCTCGGTCCGTCCGGTTGCGGCAAATCCACCCTGCTCCGCATCGTCGCCGGTCTCGACCGGCCGACCAGCGGCCGCGTCCTTCTCGACGGGCGCGAGGTGAGCGGTCCCGGCGCGGATCGCGGCATGGTGTTTCAGTCCTACACGCTGTTTCCCTGGCTTACCGTGCGGGAGAACATCGCTTTCGGCCTGCGCGAGCGCGGGATTTCGCAAAGCGAGCGTGGCGAGATCGCTGACGCCTTCATCCGCCAGGTGGGGTTGTCCGGCTTTGAAAATCACTGGCCGAAGCAATTGTCGGGCGGCATGCAGCAGCGAACCGCGATCGCACGCGCGCTCGCCAATGATCCAAAGATTTTGCTGCTCGACGAACCCTTCGGCGCGCTCGACAACCAGACCCGCGCCCTGATGCAGGAGATGCTGCTCGGAATCTGGGAGCGTGATCAGAAGACCGTGCTGTTCGTGACGCACGACATCGAGGAGGCGATCTTCCTCGGCAGCCGCGTCGTCGTCATGAGCGCACGGCCAGGCCGCATCAAGGCCGAGATTACGGTCGACCTGCCGCATCCGCGCTCCTACAAGATCAAGACCACGCCGGAATTCGTCCATCTCAAGGAGCGCCTCGTCGAGGAAATCCGCACCGAGGCGTTGAAGGTTGCTGAACATGCCTGATCGTTCCGTCGCCAACGGCGAGCGCGTGCTCGCCGACCTCAATGCACTCCGTGCCATCGGCGCCTACAAGACCGGCGTGCACAAGCCGACCCTGTCCGAGCCGCATCGCCACTCGCTCGCATGGTTGGTCGAAAAGCTTCCCGAAGCGGGGCTCACCGGTACGATTGACGGTATCGGCAACATCCTCGGCACCAGCACGCGCTCGGGACCCAAATTGCTGGCCGGATCTCATCTCGAAAGCCAGAACTATGCCGGCTGGCTCGATGGTCCGCTCGGCGTCGTCTATGCGCTGGAGGCCGCTCGCGTCATCAATTCCGATCCGTCGCTGCACGGCGCCGTCGAGGTCGCGGCGTGGTGCGATGAAGAAGGGCATTTCGGCCATTTCCTCGGCTCGCGGTCCTATGTCGGCGGCGTCAGCGAAGCCGACATCGACGCGGCGCGCGACCGCACCACCGGGCAGAGCATGCGCGAGGCGCTGCGCGATGCGGGCCTCGCCGGCCGGGCGCGTATCACGGCCGAACCGGGACGTCACATCGGATATCTGGAGGCACATATCGAGCAAGGTGACGCGCTGGAGACGAGCGGCCTTGCGATCGGCGTGGTCACCTCCATCGTGGGTATCTGGCAGTACCGCATCAACTTCGTCGGCGAGCAGAACCACGCAGGCACGACCCGCATGGCCGCGCGCAAGGACGCGGGCCTGGCGCTGGCCAAATTCTGCGTGGCAATCGACGCGCGCTTTCCGGCCGTGGCCGGCTCGCGCACCGTGTGGACAACGGGCCGCATCATGCTGGATCCGGGGGCACCGAGCATCATTCCGGGCGGCGCCGAGATGCTGTTTCAGATCCGCGACGACAATCCGGCCGTGATCGCCCGGCTGGAGGACCTGCTGCGGACGATGATCGATGAGGCCAATGCGAACGGCCCCTGTCACGCAACACTGGAACGGCTGCGCACCGGCGTCCCCGCCAGAATGCATCAGCCCTTCCAGGAGGCGATCGAAGCTGCGAGCAAGGCCTTTGCAAGTGGACGCTCCGTCCGCATGCCCAGCGGCGCCGGCCACGACGCCCAGGTTCTCGCCACCATCATGCCCGCCGCGATGCTGTTCGTGCCCTCGATCGGCGGCATCAGCCATCACTGGACCGAGAACACGGCCGACGCTGATATCGTCACCGGCGCCCAAGTGTTCGTGGACGCCTGCCGGCGCATTCTCGCAAGATGAGCGCTCATCTCGCAGGGCAACTGAGCGGATCTTTCAACACGTTGCGTTCAGTGCTCGCCAGTTGTGGCGCAGAGAACGTCGTCTTCCCAAGAATCATGTCTGCCGCCTTTTCCGCTATCATGATGGTGGGCGCGTTCGTGTTGGATGACGTGATGCGTGGCATCACGGAAGCGTCGCAAATCCGCAGACCATCGACTCCACGAAGTTTCAGCGACGGATCGACCACCGCCAGATGGTCAGTACCCATCCGACAGGTGCCGACGGGGTGATGATCGGTCTTGCAGGTCCTGAACGCATAGTCGGCGAGAGCGGCTTCGCTGGTGGCGGCCACACCGGGCATCCGCTCGAGCATGACGAATGGCTCGAGCGCGGGTTGCCGGAGAATCTCACGCGCCATCTTCAACCCCTCGATCGCTGCCGAGCGATCGCGCGCGTCAGACCAGTAGTTCGGGTCTATCATGGGCATCGCGGAGGGATCGCCGTTTGCGAGCCGCACGGTGCCACGCGAGCCGGGCCGCAGGAATGCAGAATTGAGAGTGACGCCTGCATGCTTAAGTTTCTCCACGCCCGCCTCGATTCCCGAGCCGAGGCCAAGATGGAATTGCACGTCCGGCCATTCCTGTGCTCTCGCCGCCGGCTCGGCGTACCAGAAGCCGCCGGTCTCAAACAGGGTCGACGCGACCGGCCCACGCTTGAACAACAGATATTCCAGCCCTGCCCAGATCGTGCGGTGCAGCTTCGCATAGCTATCGTAGGTAAAGTCGCCCCTGCACTCGGCAATCGCATAGAGGTCGAGGTGGTCCTGAAGATTCTCGCCTACACCGGGCAAATCGTGGACCGGCTTGACACCGACTGAATTCAGATGGTCGGCAGGACCGATCCCCGATAGCAGCAGAAGGCGAGGCGATCCGACGGCACCCGACGCAAGGATGACCTCCCGCTCGGCCCGAACGATCTCCCGCTGCCCTCCGCGCACCATCTCCAGTCCGACAGCCTGCCCATTCTCGACCGCGATCCGCGTGCTGTAGGCGCCCGTCAGGACGGTGAGATTCGGTCGGCCACGGATTGGCTTTAGATATGCCGTAGCGGTCGAGCTACGCCGCGCATCTCGCACTGTCACCTGATAGTGGCCGACGCCCTCCTGCCGCGCGCCGTTGAAATCGGGATTATAGGGAATTCCATATTCCTGCGCGGCTCGCAGAAACGCTTCGCTGATCGGCAGCGGATTGACGGGCACCGAGACGCCCAGGGGACCGCCGCGCGCATGGTAGGCGTCGACGAAGCGCTGGTTGTCTTCGGCGCGCTTGAAATACGGCAAGACATCCGCGTAGCTCCAGCCTGTCGCGCCGTCCGCCGCCCAGCCGTCATAGTCGCGGACATTTCCGCGGGTGTACACTTGCGCGTTGATGCTGGAGCCGCCGCCGAGCACCTTTGCCTGGGTGTAGCGCAGAGCCCGCCCGCCAAGGTGGCGCTGGGGCACTGTCGAGTATCCCCACGAGGCGATGCCCTTGGTCATCTTGGCAAAACCCGCCGGCATGCTGAACAGCGGGTTGTTGTCGCTGCCGCCTGCCTCGAGTAGGAGCACCCTGGTCGACGCATCGACGCTCAGGCGGTTGGCGAGCACGCAGCCGGCGGAGCCGGCGCCGACGATGATGTAATCGTAGATCGTCATCTCATGTCCCCATGAGTTCGAAGATCGGTCCTCGCAACATGATCTGCGACGCGCAACGCCTGGGCGGCGATCGTCAGTGACGGGTTCACCGCCGCCGAGGTTGGCAGGAACGACGCATCGACGACGAACAGATTGGAGTGATCAAAGGCGCGGCAGAACGGATCGAGCGGTGATGTCGCGGGATCGAGACCGATGCGCACCGTCCCGCACTGATGTGAGGGCGTGCGTCGGTCGAACGCCTTTGACAATACGATCGGATAACCCGCAGCACGCAGCCGCTCCTTCAACGTCGCCACCAGCGTCAGATGGGTCGTCCAGTTCGAACGCTGCCAGTCGAGCCGGATGTTCGCACCATCGACCGTCACGCGGCTCTCGGCGCTCGGCAGGTCCTCGCTCATCGCGTACCAGTCGACCGCATGCCGGCTCATCAGCCCAAGCGCCAATTCCGGTGCGAGCGGCATGTTGGCCTTCAGAATGGGCGCCGTGACACGTCCAAGCAACTGGATGTTGCCGAGTGGCGGTCCGCCGTGCCCATCATCGAGATAGAAATCGTTGATGCCGATCGTCTTCTGGTAGATCGAGTCGTTCACGACGCGCGGGTCGATCGCCAGCACAGCCGAGGAATTGTGATTCATGAAATAGCGTCCGACCGCATCGGAGCTATTCGCGATGCCGGCCTGTGACGAGCGCAGAAGTAGCGCGGCCGAATTGACGGCGCCCGCCGCGAGCACGACGATGCCAGCGCCGATCATGCTCCGCTCACCGGCCCGAATGACCTCAACGCCGGCGATGCGTTTGCCGTCCGGCTCGACGACAAGCCGCTCGACCTGCGCACCTTCGCGCAGTTCGACATTGTCATGAGCGAGGGCACAGGCAAGCCCGCAGGATTCGGCATCCATCTTGCCGTGCCCGGCGTCCGGGAATGCATCCCAGGGCGTCTTGGCACGTTTGAGCCATGGCTCGATGTCGATGCCGAGCGGCAGTGAAAACGGATTGAGCCCGATCTTCTTGAGCCGCTGCCGCACCGCTGATATCGCCGGCTCATCCGGCACCGGGCCGAACGGATAAGGCGCCGAGTGAAAGGGCTCCGAGGAATCGTCCCCGAGCGCGCCGCGCACGTTATAGAGTTGCTCCGCGCGGCTATACCACGGTTCCAACTCGCCATAGCTGAACGGCCAGCCCGGCGTCGTTCCATCGCGGTGCGCGATGGGCGCGAAGTCCTCCGCGCGGTAGCGGATCAGCACCGCGCCGTAGAGCTTGGTATTGCCGCCGACGTAATAGTAGTTGCCGGGGTTGAAGGCCTTCCCTGCGCCATCGAGCCAGGACTCCTGCGGTCGGAACACTCCGCGCTGAAAGATCGCCCTCGCGTCCCGCGCGGCGTCGCAGTCGCGGAGACGCTGGCCGCGCTCGAGAATCACAATCCCTGCACCCGTAGCCGCGAGGCCGGCGGCAAAGGTCGCACCGCCCATTCCCGATCCGATGACGAGGACATCGGCTGTCTCCGTGATCTTCATGCGGCTCTCGCAGCGCTCGATCGTCGGTCAGATACGGCGCGTCGTTGCTGGATCGAATAGCACCGCCTTGTCGAGGTTGAACGCGAACGTGTGCGGCTGTCCGAGCCGAACGTCAGTATCGGCACGCATGCGGGCGGTCACCTCCTTGCCCGCGACCCGGATGACGACATAGGTGTCCGATCCGGCAGGCTCGATGATCTCCACCTTGGCATCGAACCTGACAACCGATCTGGCATTGCGGTCCATGCTTTCGTCATCGTTCACAGCCTCGGGGCGAATGCCGAAGATTACCTTCGCGCCGTCCTTCAATCCGGCAGCATCGGCACTCGCCGGCACGGGCAGCATGATTGATGACCCATCCATGCGCACGAGCGCGATCCGCTGCTGGCCATCCGCCTGCGTAACCGTGCCCTCCAGCAGGTTCATCGCCGGCGATCCCATGAAGTCCGCGACGAACATGTTGGCGGGACGATTATAGATCTCGCTCGGGCTCCCCACCTGCTGCAGTTCGCCATTCTTCAGCACGGCGATCTTCGTCGCCAGCGTCATGGCCTCGATCTGATCGTGCGTGACATAAACGATCGTCGTGCCGGTCGTCTGATGCAGACGCTTGATCTCGACCCGCATGTCAACGCGCAGCTTGGCGTCGAGATTCGACAACGGCTCGTCGAACAGAAAGACACTGGGTCGTCTGACCAGTGCCCGTCCCATGGCGACCCGCTGTCTTTGTCCGCCGGAAAGCTGGCTCGGCCGGCGCGCCAGGAGATGTTCGATCTGCAAGGTCTTTGCGACCGAAGCAACCGCCTGGTCGCGCTCCGCTCTCGGAACACCGCGCATCTCCATGCCGAACCCGATGTTCTCGGCGACCGACATGTTCGGGTAGAGCGCATAAGACTGGAACACCATTGCGATGTCCCGCTTCGACGGGTGTAGATCATTGACAACGGCACCGCCGATGCGGATCTCGCCCGAAGAGATCCCCTCCAGACCCGCAATGGTGTTGAGCAGGGTCGATTTACCGCAGCCCGACGGGCCGACCAGCACCAGAAAACCGCCCTTCTCGAGCGTGATGTCGATCCCCTTCAGAACCTCGATCGTCCCGAAGCGTTTACGAAGCGAGTTGATCTCGAGCGTGGCCATCTCTTCATCCCTTTACGGCGCCAGCCATCAGGCCGCGGACAAAATATCGACCGGCAATGACATAGACGAGCAGCGTCGGTGCGGCGGCGATGATCGCAGCCGCCATGTTGACGTTGTATTCGACCACGCCGGTCGAGGTGTTGACGAGATTGTTGAGCGCGACCGTCATGGGCGCGGTATCGCCGGCCGCAAAGGTCGAGCCGAACAGGAAATCGTTCCAGATATTGGTGAACTGATAGATCACGGTGACGATGATGATCGGCGTGGAGTTCGGCAGCAGGATCCGGCGGAAGATCTGGAAAAAGCTCGCGCCATCGATCATGGCGGCCTTGATAAGTTCGGACGGAAACGCCGCGTAATAGTTGCGGAAGAACAGGGTCGTGAATCCCAGGCCATAGATGACGTGCACGATCACCAGATTGACCGTCGCGTTGCCGAGACCGAACGACCAGCCTGTCAAGTCAGCCAGATCGACACCGACGCGGCCGAGCATACCGAGGATCACGGCCATCGGGATGATGACCGACTGGAACGGGATGAAGCATGCGAACAGCATCATCCCGAACACAAGCTTGTGGCCAGGAAAGCTCCACTTGGTGAGGACATAGCCGTTCAATGCACCGAGCAGAGTCGAGATCAGGACGGCCGGCACGACCATCTTCACCGAGTTGAAGAAATAGCCGCTGATCCCGCGCGTGTCCGATACCCCGATGCGTGCCTCGCCCCATGCCACGGACCAGGGCGCGAACGTCAGGTGCCGCGGGAGAGCGAACATGTTGCCGCCGGTGACCTCGTCCAGCGGCTTGAGGGACGTCATCACCATGACGAGGAGCGGCACGAGGTAGACGAGCGCAAACAGCAGGAGCAGGCCATAGATGACGATGCGAGTCGTCCGAGAATGGCCGGGACCACGGCGCGCTGGCGCTGACGTGACCAGATCGGCGGCGCTCATCGGTTCTGCTCCCTGGTTTCCGAGTAGATGTAGGGGACCATAATCGCCGCGATCGTCATCAGCATGATCACCGCGCTGGCCGATCCGATCGCCATCTGGTTGCGGGTGAATGTATAGGAGTACATGAAGGTTGACGGCAGCTCGGCGGCCCCTCCGGGGTTCTTGCCCGTCACCGACAGCACGAGGTCATACGACTTGATCGCCATGTGAGCCAGGACGATCAGGGCCGAGAAGAAGACCGGGCGTATGATCGGAATGACGATGCGGCGATAGGTCTGGTAGGTGGAGGCGCCGTCGATCTGCGCGGCCTTGAGGATTTCGCCGTCGACACCGCGCAGTCCTGCAAGAAACATCGCCATGACGAAGCCCGAGCTCTGCCAGATGCCGGCGATCGCGACGCAATAGATCATCATCTTCGGATCGACGACCCAATCGAAATGGAAGCTTTTCCATCCCCAATCGTGCAGGGCGTTTTCGAGTCCGATGCGCGGATCCAGGAATAGCTTCCAGGCCGTGCCGGTGACGATGAACGACAGCGCCAACGGATAGAGATAGATCGGCCGCAAAATGCCTTCGCCGCGAATCTTCTGATCAAGCAGGATCGCCAGCAACAGGCCGAGGAACAGGCAGAAAAAGATGTAGAGGCCGCCGAACAGACCCATGTTGACGAGCGCGGTGTACCAGTTCGACGGCGGATCGGTCTCGAAGGTCCAGTCCCACAGCCTCATGTAGTTGGTAAAGCCGATGAGGTTTGTGGTCGGAAACGCCTTCGAACTCGTGAACGACAAGAACAGGGTCCAGAGGTTGAAGCCATAGACGAAGATCAGCACGAGCAGGAATGACGGCCCCAGCACAAGCCGTGGCAGCCAGTCCTGGAACCACCCGCGCAGCGACGGGCCGAGCTTGCGCCGGGTCATCGCGGCTGCCGCCTCGCGTTCGGTCATTGCGGTCATGATGATCCTCCGAAAGCCATGCCCCGTCGCCGCGACGAGTCCAAGGCGACGCAGGCGTAGCGATGACTTCCATTTCGACAGCCTCTCCCGTTTGCAGAGCAGCGCAAACGGGAGAGGAGCCGCCGAGCCACTACTTGGCGGCGTTGATTGCCTTCACCAGCTCAGTCACAGCGATGTCCGACGTCTTGATCCCACCGTGCATGAACTTCGTCACGACGTCGTAGTAGGCCGTCGCGATGGCCGGCGGTTGGGCGTAGTTCTGGGCGAGCGAGCCGAAGAACGTTCCCTTTGCGTTGGCCGCCTTGACGTCCGCGATGCCCTTCTTGCCACATATGTCGAAGGCGGCGTCGGAAACGTCCGTTCTCGCCGGGACGGAGCCCTTGATGACGTTGAACGCCGACTGGACGTCAGGATTCATCGTCACCTGCGCGAGTGCAAGCTGCGCCGCCTGGCGATCCGCCGGGACCTTGAAGAAGGCGAACATGTCGGAGTTATAGAACACCGAGCCGTCCGTGCCCGGGAAACGGTAGCAGAGGTAGTCCTTCCCAGCCTCCTTGTGCGCTGCCGCGAACTCGCCCTTGGCCCAGTCGCCCATCACCTGCACGAGCGCATCGCCCTTGATCACCATGGCGGTCGCGAGGTTCCAGTCTCGTCCGGTGTAGTTCGGGTCGACGTAGTCACGCAGCTTGGCAAGATTGTCGAATGCCTTCTTCATCGTGTCGGACTTGAGCGCGCCCTCGTCGAGGTCTACGAACGCCTTTTTGTAGAAATCGGTGCCGCCGGTTGACGCGACGACCGAATCGAACATCGTCGCCTCCTGCCAGGGTTGGCCACCAAGTGCGAGCGGAATGACGCCTGCCTTCTTGGCCTTGTCGAGCAGCGCAACAAACTCATCGAAGCTCTTCGGCTCCGTACCGCCGATCTTCTCCATCACGGCCTTGTTTAGCCAGATCCAGTTGACGGAATGAATGTTGATCGGAACGGCACCCCACTTGCCGTTGGTCTTGGCAAACTTCTGCAATGCAACCGGTACGACCTTGTCCCAGCCGTCCTTGTTCGCAAGCGACGAAATGTCGGCGAGCGAACCCTGTTCGGCGTACTCGAGCGCGTAGTAGCCGAGGATCTGCGATGCCGTCGGCGGATTACCCGCGGCGACATTGGCCTTCAGCGTGGTCATTGCCGCACCACCACCGCCGCCGGCGACCGGCACATCCTTCCAGGCATAACCCTGTTTGGCGACGGCCTGCTTGATGACGTCGAGCGCGGCTGCCTCGCCGCCTGACGTCCACCAATGCAGCATCTGCACTTCCTTGACGTCCGCCGCGTGCGCCAGCGTCCCATAGCTGATAGTGACGGCAGTCAAGGCCGTCGAGATCAGAAATGCGCGGAACTTCATGCGCGTGTCCCTTCCCTTTTTGGTCGTTTCCTGCCGGAAGCGGTCCGGCACCGTTTCGAGAAGCCTGTTCGAGAGGCTCTTGAATTCTATTCTTGTTGTCGTCCCGCGGTTGCCGCCCAACCCACTAGCAGCGGCCCGCCTTCAAGGCTCCTTTCCTAGTGTCCAACAAAACGGGGGGCGCGCTTGCCCCTGAAGGCGGTAACGCCCTCGGCGAGATCATCGGTCGTGGCAGTGAGCGCGCCGGCAAGCCCTTCAATGGGGGCATCACTGTCCTCCCCTTCCGCCGCGTTGATCATGGCCTTGACGATCTGCACGGCAAGCGGGCCGCGCGAGGCAACATCGGACGCCAGGCTTTCGGCGCGCGCCAGTGCTTGGCCGCCGTCGGTCACTTCATCGACCAGCCCAATCTCGCAGCCTTCTTCGGCCGTGAACAGACGGCCCGTGAGCGCCATGCGGCGCACCACCGAGGCCCCGAAGCGGCGAACCAGACGCTGCGTTCCCGACCAGCCTGGCGCCATGCCCAGTCCAGTCTCCGGAAGTCCGAGCTTGATGCCCCGCTCGGCGATGCGCACGTCCGCCACCGCGGCGAGTTCAAGTCCGCCGCCGAAGGCGTGGCCGGTGAGTGCTGCAATGAGCGGCACGCGCAGACGCGCCAGCGCCTCGAACGCGCGATGGCCTGCGCGCGTCCAATCGCGCCACATGTCGAGCGCGGGCAAGTCGCCCCAGGCCGCAATATCGCCGCCGGCGCAAAATGCCTTGCCCTCCCCGAACAGGATCGCCACCCGGGTCTCACGCGAAGCCTCGATGGCCCGCGCCGCCTCGCCGAGCGCCTCGACCATCTCGCGATCAAGCGCATTGAGCTTGTCGGGGCGCCTGAGGCCGAGACGGGCGATCGATCCCTGGAAGGTCAATTCGACAAATGGGCTCAAGCTGCCCTCCGCAATTCGAGGCCAATCGGTTCGGGACGGAACAGCACGGCTGGCATCAACTTCAGATTGCTCGCCACTCTTAGTGGGAATTCCGATTGTGCAAGCACGTCGCGCTGCAAGTCAACACCGGGCGCGATCTCGACGACGCTGACGCCCTCGGGCTCGAGCCTCAAGACGCAGCGTTCGGTGACGTACACGATCTCCTGCCCCTGCGCGACCGCCCGCCTGCCCGAGAAGGACACCTGCTCGACCTCGTTGACGAGCTTCCTGACCTTCCCTTCCCTGGCAATCCGCAATGAGCCGTCGGCGATCTCCAGGCCTGCGCCCGCGGTGAAGTAACCGGAGAACACGATCCGCTTGGCTCGCGCCGTGATGTCGACAAAGCCGCCGGCGCCGGCCGTCACATGGGGACGAAGGCCGAGCTTCGAAACATTGACCGACCCCGAGCGGTCGATCTGCAAAAAGGAGAGCAGCGACATGTCGAAGCCCCCGCCCTGGAAATAGGTGAATTGATGCGGCGACTGGACAATGGCCTCGGCATTGGACGCGCAGCCGAATTGGAAATCGAGCAGCGGAATGCCGCCGATGGCGCCCTGCTCGATCACCCAGGTGACCGCACCGTGCTGGCCTTCCTCGATCAGAATACGCGGGACGTTGGCCGAAATGCCGAATCCGATGTTGACGGCGTCGCCGTCGCGAAGCTCCATCGCGACGCGCCGCGCGATGGCCTTGCCGACGTCGAATTTTGGCGTCTCGAACGAGGCGATTGGCCGAAAGATCTCGCCGGAAATCGCGGGCTCATAGGGCGTGTTCGTGGTCTGGAGCTGGTCAGGTGCCACGACGATCGCGTCGACGAGCACGCCGGGCACGACAACGTCGTGAGGACGCAAGGTGCCAGCAGCCGCGAGGCGCTTGACCTGCGCGATGACGAGGCCGCCGTTGTTGCGCACACTCAGCGCCTGGTCGAGCGGCCCGAGAATGCCGCCCTCGTGCTCATAGGAAAGGTTGCCGCGCTCGTCCGCAGTGGTGGCGCGAATGATCGCAACCTGCGGAATAATGCTCGGGAAGAATAGCCAGTCCTCGCCGGCAAAGTTCACCCGACTGACGATCGGCTCGGCAGAGGCCTTGGCGTTCATCGCGCAGCCTTCACGCATCGGGTCGACGAAGGTGTCCATGCCGATCTTGGTCAGCACGCCCGGGCGCTTCGCAGCAGCTTCACGATGCATGTCGAACAGGATTCCCGACGGCACGTTGTAGGCGGGAATGGCGTTCCCCGAGATCATCTCCCAGATCGCAGGGGGAGCGGCTGAAGAAGGACCGGACGGATAAGAGCCTGCCAGGACCTTCTTGAGGCATCCAGACCTTGCGATGTGATCGATGCCTTTGACACCCCACATATCGCCGGCAGCGATCGGATGCAGCGTCGTCAAGTTGCGCGGGTGGCCCTCGGCATCAAATCTTGCGCCAATGGCGGCGAGCACCGCATCCGGGCAGCCGAGCCCGGACGACGAAGAGACCGTCACGACGGCGCCGTCGGGGATCAGATGGGCCGCCTCCGAAGCGGTCAAGACCTTCGTTCGTGCCATATTCGCCTCAGGTCGCCAGATCGATGGGAATCTCGTGCCCCGTTCGCGCGGCCTCACGCGTCGACAGCGCAACGCTCAGGGACTTGATCCCGTCCTCGCCCGTAGCAGAAGGTGCCCCACGGCCGGCCACCGCGTCGCCAAACAGGCGCACTGCCCGCAGATAGAGATTCTCGTGCGCGATCGAGAGCTGCCTCTCGCCGTCCTTCGTCCGCAGCAGAACTTCACCTTTGGACTGCTGGGTCATGCAGTCGGTCCCGATCAGCGACCCCTCTTCGCCGTGGACCTCGAAGCCGGTCACCGCGTATCGGGTCGTGAAGGCGTCGTGGAACTGGGCGATCAGCCCGCTTTCGAAACGGACCACGCCCATAACGCCGTCTTCGAGACCTGCCTGGCCCATGCCACCCCGCGACATCATCGCGGTCACGGCGACAGGATTCTCGTCGAGCACAAAACGCATGGTGTCGGCGTCATGGACGGTGATATCGAGCACGACGCCACCACCCGCCCCCGGCCTCTCAATCCGCCAGCCCTGCAGGTGGGGCGGAAGATAGACCGCATGAAACACGCGGGCGAACAGCGGCTTGCCGATGTGGCCCGCCTTGATCGCCGCATGGATTGCGCGATGGGTGGCCGCATTGCGTAAATGATGGTTCGTTCCCATCTGCACCCCTGCCGCAGTGCAGGCCGCGACCATCCGCCTTGCGTCCGCCAAGTTCAGCGCGAGCGGCTTCTCGCACAGCACGTGCTTGCCGGCCGCAGCTGCGGCCAGCGTCTGCGAACAATGATGCTCGTTCGTTGTCGAGATGTAGACTGCATCGATATCGCTCCCGAGCAGCGCCTCGAGATCCGACATTGCTGTCGCGATCCCGTTTTCGCCGGCAAATCGCTGCGCCCGTTCGGCGTCGCTGCTCATCACAGCCACCACCTCGCCGCCAGCTCCGCGTATGGCCTCGATCATCCACTCGCGCGCGATTGTACTAGCACCGATCAATCCCCAACGCAGGCCACTCAAGATGCGATCCTCCGTTTGAATGTCGCTCCACAGCTCTCTCGCACGACCAGCCGCGCTTCGCCCACGTAACTCTCGAGACGGCGCTCGCCCTCGTTGATCTGCCTCAGCAGCATCTGCGCGGCGCGCTCTCCGAGACTGCCGGCATCGACCGACACAGTGGTCAGGGCGGGAGAGACATGACGGGCCTCGGCGGTATCATCGAAACCGACGACGGCAACGTCGCGTCCGACGGCCAGCCCCTGTCGTGCAATCGCCAACATCGCGCCGATGGCCACGACGTCGTTAAAGCAAACCAGCGCCGTTGGCCGCCTCTCCGTCGACAGCAAGCGCTTCATGGCGTCGAAGCCGCCATCCTTCGTTGGCATGCTCTCGATGATCCGCGCGGGCTCGACGGCAAGTCGCGCCTTCTCCATGGCGCCCGAAAACCCGGCGACACGATCCTGGAAGACGACCATCCGGCCAACGCCGCCAACGAAAGCAATATCGCGGTGGCCGAGTTCGATCAGATGCTCGGTCGCCCGCGTTGCACCGGCCAGATTATCGGAAACCACCAGCGAGGCCCGGGCCCCGATGATCCGCCGGATCGCAAGCACGATGGGCACGCGCGCCTCGAGCCGCGAGATTTCCGCCACGTCGGTATCGAGCGCCGGACTGAGGATCAGGCCGGCGGCGCCATGCTCCCGCATCGAGCGCACCACCTCAGCCTGCCGGACGACGCTCTCGGCGGTGTTGGCGATGAACGGAACAAAGCCGGAGTTTTGCAGGGCGCGCTCGATGCCGATGGCAAGCTCCGCGAAAAACGGATTCGACAGGTCGTTGATGACCATCCCCACAATGTCGGCCCTCGCGCGCCGCAAGCTCGCAGCACCGCGATTGTAGACATAACCGAGGGCGTCCATCGCCCCTGCCACGCGCTGGCGCGTCTCCTCTTTGACGAGAGGGCTTCTCTTGAGCACAAGCGATACCGTCGACTTCGACACGCCTGCCGACTCGGCAATGTCGAGGATCGTCACCGCACGAGCCTTGTGCCCCGCACGCGCCATGTCCTTCGCGAACCTCCGATATTTTGGAACGTTCCAATACTCCCATTCTTCCCAACACGCAAGGGCTGAAATTGTGGCGAATGCGGAATCTTGGTCTCGAACGTCCTAACCTTCATACTATAGAACGTTCCAAATGAAACTGATGCCCGTTCACCGGGCTCGAGCGCATGGGAGGAAACCGATATGGGCGATCAGCGACGACCTAGCGCCTTGGTGACGGGGGCGGGGCGCGGCATCGGCCGCGCCATCGCGCTCGCGTTATCGCAAGCCGGCTTCTCGATCATCGTGAATGATCTTCCTGGCTCGAAAGATCTCGACGAGACGGTGGCCGCCATCCGCGAAACAGGCGGGGATGCAAGCGCCATCGCGATGGATATTTCGCAGCTCGAGCAGCACCAGCAATTCGTAGACGAAGCATGGAATGCCTTTGGCGGCATCGACTGCCTCGTCAACAATGCTGGTGTATCCGTTAGCGTCCGCGACGATCTCTTGAAGATGACGCCGGAAAGCTATGACCGCGTGATGAGGATCAACCTGCGCGGCCCCCTCTTCCTGACCCAGGAGGTCGCGCGGAGGATGATCGGCGCGCAATCGCAGCACTTTCGCAGCATCATCACGATCTCGTCGATCAATGCCGAATTCGCCTCGACTGACCGCGGCGAGTACTGCGTCTCCAAGACGGGTTTGTCCATGATGGCCCGGCTTTTCGCTATCCGGCTTGCCGATCACGGCATCGGCTCCTACGAGCTTCGGCCAGGGATCATTCGAACGCAGATGACCGCAGTTGCCAAGGACAAGTACGACCGGCTCATTGGCGAGGGTCTCACGCCTATCAAGCGTTGGGGCGAGCCCGAGGATATCGGAAAGGCCGTCGCCACTCTGGCGACAGGCCAACTCGGCTATTCCACGGGAGACGTCATCCACATCGATGGCGGCCTGGCGCTGCGGAAGCTCTGACCGCGGAAGAAAGGAAACTGTTGTTTGAGCATGATCTCCGCGCAAACGCGTTCCGCGTTTGTCGCGAGGGAGAACCGCTTCACACTCTCCGGATCATGCTCTACACAATTCCTGCCGACGTCCCGGCGATGGCAGGACGCTCCTTCGCCTTTTGCGCCCGATAGCCGGATGCGCGATACGCCGAGATCGGCGCGATCGCACCACCGGCACGCAGGCGGGCGATGGCGAGCAGCGGCGAGACGTCGGTCGTGAAGGCGCGCTTCAATTCGAGATGGGCACCGAGTGCGTCATTGGCCTCTTGCGCCGCTTCGAGTGCCGCGCGATCGACGATCAGAGCCTGCGCATAGGCGCGCTGCAACTCGATCGCCGATTGCATCAGGCTCTCGATCGGATCGGTCACGTTATGCGACTGATCAATCATATAAGCGGGCGCGAAGCCTTCCGCCTTGCGTCGCTCGGCGTCGATCAGCTCGTTGAAGACGAGAAACAGCCGGAACGGCTCGACCGAGCCGCTGTCGAGATCGTCGTCGCCATATTTTGAATCATTGAAATGGAAGCCCGCGAGCTTCTTGAAGCGAACGAGCCGGGCGACGATCTGCTCGATATTCACGTTCGGCGCATGATGGCCGAGATCGACAAGGCAATACGCCTTGGGCCCGAGCTCCTGCGCGACGGAGAAACTCGTGCCCCAATCGGGGATCACGGTCGAGTAGAATGCCGGCTCGTAAAGCTTGTGCTCGATGAACACCCGCCAGTCGGCAGGCAGTGCCGCGACGATCTCGCGCATTGCGTCGATATAGCGGTCGAGCGCCTTGGTCAGATTCGATTGGCCGGCAAAGTTCGAGCCGTCGGCGATCCAGACGGTCAACGCTTTGGAGCCGAGCTTGCGGCCGATCTCAATGCATTCGAGATTGTGTGCGACCGCTTGAGCGCGCACACGCGCATCGGTATGCGACAGCGAGCCGAACTTGTATGATAGCCCCTGCCCCGGTTGATCCTGGAACGTGTTGGAGTTGACCGCGTCGAAGGCGAGGCCGTGCGTCGCGGCCTGTTCGCGCAAGCTGGCATAGTCGTCGACCTTGTCCCACGGAATGTGCGGCGAGATGGCCGGAGTCGCCCGCGCCAATCGCTGAATCACGGCGCAATCGTCGATCTTCTCGTAGACACTGCGCGGCTCGCCAGGCCCCGGAAAGCGAGCAAACCGTGTACCCCCTGTGCCGACGCCCCAGGTCGGAATGGCGACGCCGAAGGACATGACCTTCTGCACCAGAGCGTCGGCGTCGATCCCGTGCCGCGCCAGTGCGCGCTTCAGTCCGTCGTAGTCTTCGGTGGTCGCGCTTTCGAGCCGCGCGTTGTGGTCGGCGATGAACTCCGCGCTAATCGAGAAGGGCGTGCTCATCGCGTGAAGGCCTGGGCGTTGCCGGCGTCGACATTGAGGATGTTGCCGGTCGATTTGGCTGAAAGGTCGGATGCGAAGAAGTAAACACCCTCGGCGATATCCTCGGGAAAAACCGACAGCTTGAGCATCGAACGCTGACGGTAGACTTCTTCAAGCTGGTCTTCCGCAACCTTGTTGGACGCCGCACGCTGCTGGCGCCACTCGCCTTCCCAGATCTTCGAGCCGCGCAGCACCGCATCCGGGTTGACCGTGTTGACGCGGATGCCATGCGCCGCGCCCTCCAGCGCCAGGCAGCGGGCGAGATGGATTTCCGACGCCTTGGCGGCGCAATAGGCCGAGGCGCCTGCCGAAGCGGCAAGGCCGTTCTTCGAGGCAACAAAGATGATGGCGCCGCCGATGTTCTGGCGCTGCATCAGCCGGAACGCCTCGCGCGAGACGAGGAAATAGCCCGTGGCGAGAATGTCCATGTTCTTCTGCCACAGTCCAAGACTCGTATCCTCGACAGGCGAAGCCGAAGCGATGCCGGCATTCGAGACGACGATGTCGACGCCGCCAAAGGCACGCGAGGTCTCCTCGAACGAGGCGACCACCGCTGCCTCGTCGGTCACATCGAGCTTCACGCCGATCGCCGCGTCGCGGCCGTGGCGCGTCGTAATCGCCGCAACGCGCTCGCTGAGCGCCTTCTCGTCGATATCGGCAACGACGAGGCAAGCGCCTTCGCCCAGCAGCCGCTGCGCAGTCGCCCCGCCAATGCCGCCGGCACCGCCGGTCACGTAGGCGATCCGCCCGGCGAGCGATTTCGGCTTTGGCATGCGCTGGAGCTTGGCCTCTTCCAGCAGCCAATATTCGATATTGAAGGCCTCCTGCTCGGCGAGACCGACATAGGCGCTGACGCCCGAGGCGCCGCGCATGACGTTGATCGCGTTGACGTAGAACTCGGCCGCAACGCGCGCCGTCGCCTTGTCCTTGGCAAAGGTGAACATGCCGATCCCCGGCACAAGATACACGACCGCGTTGGGATCACGCATGGCCGGCGAGTCCGGATGTTTGCAGCGATCGTAATAGGCGGCGTAGTCTTGCCGGTAAGCGGCGAACACGTGGTCGAGACCGGTGATCACCTCATCGAGATTGTCGCGCACGGGGTCGTAGGGCAGCAGCAACGGCCGGATCTTGGTGCGAAGAAAGTGATCCGGACAGGAGGTGCCAAGCGGCGCCAGTTTCGTCAGCGCGCTGGAGTTGACGAATTCCAGCACCTCCGGAGCATCGGTGAAATGGCCGATCTTGCGCTCGTCCGCGGAGATCTTGCCGCGGATCAGCGGCATCAGCCTGGCCGCGACCGCACGACGTTTTTCCGGCGAGGCCGTTTGGACCTTGGCGCCGCCGAAGGCCGGCTTCTGCTCATGCGCAGCAAGCCAATCGGCAGCCTGCTGAATCACGCGCAAGGTCATCTCATAACAGGCTTTCGATGTCTCGGCCCAGGTGAAGAGCCCATGGCCGCCGAGAACGACGCCGACATAGTCGGGATGGCGAGCGGCCATCTCGCCGAGTTTCAGGCCGAGATCGAAGCCCGGCCGCTGCCACGGCAGAAACCCGAGCTTGCCGCCGAACACTTCGCGGGTCAGACGCTCAGCGTCGACTGAGGCGGCAATGGCGATGACCGCGTCGGCATGGACGTGATCGACATGCCGGTGCGGCACGAAGGCGTGCAAGGGCGTATCGATCGAACTCGCGCGCGGATTGAGATCGAAGGTGCAGTGATTGAACAAGACGACCATCTCGTCCTCATGAGCGAGGCCGCGATAGAGGCCTTTCAAGCTCTCGAGCTTGTCGAGGTACAAGGTCGCGAAACCGTCGCGCTTCATCGAGCCGAGGTCGCCGCCTGACCCCTTGACCCAAAGCACGCGCATTTTCGCGCGCGTCAGCGGATCTTTCATCTCGATCTTGGCCGAGGTGTTGCCGCCGCCGAAATTGGTGATGCGCAGATCGGCCCCGAGCAGGTTCGAGCGGTATAGCAACTGGCCTGCCTCATCCAGCTCGGCGGCGAGCGCGTCCTCCCACAGATTTGGCAGGGGCGCGGCCGCGACGACCTCGCTCATTAGGCATTCTCCCTGTGCTTTATCTTCAGGCAGCTTACGTCAGGCATTCAATCACGGTCAATCATCCACGCTCATCATCGCGACGCAATATGATTGATGCGGCGCGATATTGAGCGAATTTGACGGTTTGCAGTTGACCGCTGGTCGAGGGCGTGACCTATTTACGGGCAAAAGCAAAAGGGAGGGCGACGTGCACGAGCGGGAACGCTGGCAGGTCATCAAGGCACTCTTGCGGGAACGGACGCTGGTGCGCATCGCCGACGCTTGTCGCGCGACCGGCGTCTCCGAAGCCTCGATCCGGCGCGATTTCGCCAGGCTCGCCGAGCAAGGCGTCGCGATAAGGGTGCACGGCGGACTCGAAGCCCTGCCGGAAACCGCCAACGCACCGGGCGACGTGCTCTCCCTTGCCACCCGCTCCTTCGACGTCAGCCAGACGCTCAATATCGACGCCAAGCGCGCCATTGCGAAAGCGGCGGTCGCCCTCTGCACCGATGGTGAGACGATCATCATCAATGGCGGCACCACGACGTACCAGATGGGCGATTATCTGCGCGAGCGCCGTCTTAAGGTGTTGACCAATTCCTATTTGCTCGCCGACGCGCTGATCCACACGTCGAAATGCCGCGTCGCCTTGCCGGGTGGCGAGGTCTATCGTGAGCAGGGCATGATCGTCTCGCCCTTTGAAGAGGATGCAATCCAGCATTATTCGGCGACGCGGATGTTCATGAGTGCGATCTCGATCGGTCCGCTCGGCGTGATCGAGGGCGACCCCCTGCTTGCGCGCGCCGAATCCAAACTGCTGAAGCGTGCCGACAAGCTGATCGTGCTGGCCGATTCCTCGAAATTCGTCTCGCGCGGCAGCCTCGTCGTCTGCCCGCTCGCGCGCATCGACACTCTGATCACCGATTCCGATGCGCCCGGCGACGCACTCGACATGCTGCGCAGCCACGGTGTCCGCGTCGTCGTGGTCGATGCGGGCGCTCAAACCAATGCGGCGGCGTGACCATGACAACGGATGCGCACTGTGAAACTTCCGCGGCGCCGCTTCTGTCGGTGCGCGCGATCGAGAAGTCCTTTCCAGGCGTGCGGGCGCTGTCAGGCGTCTCGTTCGATGCCGCCAGGGGCGAGGTCCACGCCTTGCTCGGCGAGAACGGCGCCGGCAAGTCGACGCTGATCAAGATCGTTTCCGGCGTGTTTCCGCCCGATCGCGGCGAGGTGCTCGTGGACGGCAAGGCGGTCGACCTCGCGCGGCCTGACGATGCCCGGCGCGCAGGCATTGCCACGATCTATCAAGAGCTGCTGCTGTTTCCGGAGCTCACCGTCGCGGAGAACATCTTCATGGGCCACGCGCCGCGCACGGGCCTCCGCCGGATCGACTGGCGGGCGATGCAGGAAAGGACGAATGCGCTGCTCGCTTCGCTTGAGATTCATGACCTGCAAGCCGACCGAGTCGTCGGTTCCCTCAGCGTCGGCAATCGCCAGCGCGTCGAAATCCTGCGCGCGCTGTCGCAGGACGCCCGCATACTGATCATGGACGAGCCGACCGCGGCCCTGACCGAGTACGACGTGACTCGGCTCTTCGATATCGTGCGCAAGCTGAAGGCTCGCGGGGTCGCCGTGATCTATATCAGCCATCGGCTCGATGAGATTTTCGCGATTGCCGATCGTGTCACGGTGCTGCGCGACGGTGCACATGTCGCGACCAAGCGCGTCGCTGACTCGGACGCGCCCGAGCTCGTGCAACTGATGGTCGGGCGCAGGATCGAAAGCCTGTTCCCGAAAATCACGGTTCCGATCGGCAAGCCGGTTCTGGAGGTGAAGGACCTCGAGCGACGGCCGCTGACGAAGAACGTCTCGCTCGCGGTGCGCGCCGGCGAGATCGTCGGCCTTGCTGGTCTCGTCGGCTCCGGTCGCAGCGAGCTGGCGCAGACCATTTTCGGTGTCACACCGGCCGATGGCGGCGAAATCCGGATCGCCGGACAGAAGGTCGACATTCGTTCGCCGGCGCAGGCACGGTCCTTAGGCGTCGCCTATGTTCCCGAGGATCGCGGCACACAGGGCCTGGTGCGGCCGATGACGGTGCGCGAGAATTTCAGCCTCGCCGCGCTGGGCAAGGTCGCATTCGGCGGCTTCATCGATCGTGGCGCCGAGCGCAAGCTCGCTGGCGACGGCGTCAAGCGCTTTGCGGTCAAGGCAAGCTCGCTCGAGCAGACCGCGGGCAAGCTCTCCGGCGGCAATCAACAGAAGATCGTGCTCGGCAAATGGCTCGCCAATGCGCCGAAGCTATTGATCCTCGACGAGCCGACGCGCGGCATCGATGTGGGCGCCAAGGCGGAGATCCATCGGCTGATGGGCGAGCTTGCGGCCCAGGGGCTCGCCATCCTAATGATTTCGAGCGAGCTGCCAGAGGTGCTCGGCATGAGCGACCGCGTGCTCGTGATGCGCGAAGGCCGTATCGTTGCCGAATTCCAGCGCGAAGAAGCAACCCAGCAGTCGATCGGCGCAGCGATGATGGGCAGTCATGAAAACGCGGAGAAAGCGGCATGACGGCGGTGACCTTAGCAGGTGCCGAGGCTGATCCGCGGCGGTGGTTGAGGGTCCTTGCCTCGCAGGAGGCTTTGCTCGCGATTGCGGTGATCGGCCTAGCCATCGTCGTCGGCCTCTACAATCCGCGCTTTCTGGCGGCGCGCAACCTGTCCGATGTGCTGCTCGGCAACGCCTATATCGCGGTCGCTGCAGTCGGCATGTCGATGGTGATCGTCTCCGGCAACATCGATATTTCCGTTGGCGCGCTGATCGGCGTCCTGGCGACGATCAGCGGCACTCTGGCCGTGCACGGCGCGCCGATCGTGATAGCCTGGCTGGCAGCGCTCGTTGCCGGCATCCTCGTGATGGCGTTGCAGGGCGTGATCATCGCCTATCTGCGCATTCCCGCGATCGTGGTTACGCTGGGCATGTTGTCGATCCTCAAAGGCGGCCTCATCAGCGTCACCGGAGGCAAATGGATCACCGACCTGCCCGACAGTTTCCATCTCGCCGATATCGAACTCTTCGGTGTGCTGCCGTTTCCGGTTTTTCTCATGATCCTGGTGACGATCCTGGCTGCGTTGTGGATGCGCTATTCGGCGCCGGGCCGCGCCATCTACGCCGTCGGCGGCAACGCCGAAGCGGCGCGCCTCTGCGGCATTTCGCATCCGCGCACGATCGTGATGGTCTTCGCGCTGCACGGCTTCTTCGCCGGGGCGGCCGCCCTGCTCTACGCGACGCAGTTGCGCGTCATCCAGTCGACCGTGCCGCCCAATCTCGAGCTGACGATCATCACCGCGTCGGTCGTCGGAGGCGTCAGCATCCTCGGTGGCGTCGGCACGGTGGTCGGCTCGACCCTTGCCGCCGTACTGATCGCCGAGATCGCCAGCGCGCTGGTCTTCATCGACGTCTCGCCCTACTGGATCCGCGCGGTCCAGGGCGTGCTCATCCTCGTGACCGTGATCGCCGATATTCTGCGGCGCCGGCGCATGGCCGGAGCATGAGCGCCATGAGCGAAATCCCTCTTCCCAGCAGCGCCAAGCGTGTCGTGCCCTGGTGGCTGCTGCGCCACGAGACCATGCTCGCGGTGATCCTGCTAATTGCGTTAATCGTGCTCGGCGGCTTGAACAGCCGCTTCCTCACGCTCGACAATCTGCTCAATCAAGGCAGGCTGACGACCGAGGTCGGGCTGATCGCGCTGCCGATGACATTCATCATCATCACCGGCGGCATCGACCTCTCGGTCGGCTCGATCGTCGGGCTCTGCGCGATCCTGCTCGGCTATTCCTGGAAGAATTTCGGCTTTCCCTTGCCGATGGCGGTCTGCTTCTCGCTGCTCGTGGGCGCCGCGGCGGGGCTCCTCAACGGGATCGTCATCACCAGGGTGAAAGTGCCTCCGCTGATCACGACGATCGCGACGCTCGCCCTCTACCGCGGGCTCGCCGAGGGGATCAGCCAGGCGCGTTCGGTGCGCGGCTACCCGGAATGGTTCTACTTCATCGGACAGGAAAACCTCCTCGGCGTGCCGGCTCAGCTCTGGCTCCTGCTGATCGCGATCGTGGTCTCGGCAATCGTTCTCGACCGCACCACTTTCGGCCGGACGCTCTATGCTATCGGCAACAACGAGACCGCCGCGCGCTTTTCTGGTTTGCCGGTCGATCGCGTGAAGCTGATCATCTACACGCTATCGGGCCTCTTGGCCGGCCTTTCCGCCTGTGTTCTCGTCTCGCGCGTGACCACGACCCGCTCGGACATGGGGATCGGCTATGAACTCGACGTGATCGCGGCGGTGGTGCTCGGCGGCACCAGCATATTTGGAGGCGTCGGCACGATCTGGGGCACAGTGGTCGGCTTGGCGATGATCCAGCTCTTGAAAAACGGGCTGGCCCTGACTGGCGTCAAGGGCGACGCGACGATCGTAGTCATCGGCACGGTGCTCATCCTTTCAACTCTTGTGGCGAGTACGCTCCAGCGGCGACGTGAGGGCGTTTGATGAATGTCTGGCCGCGAAAAAGCGGCCTTCAACATGGGAGGAAAACAAAATGAAACTCGGATTAGCTGCTACATTTCTCGGCGTGACACTGCTGGCCGGAACGGCCTCGGCGGCGGACAAGAGATGGGACGGCGCGGACGACCTGCCGGTCAATCCGCTTGCCTGTTCGGCTGGCGAGACCAACGCCGCGCCCGCGGCCAAGCCTTATGACGGCGGCCGGCCAACCAATGCGGCCGACAAGGCCGGCAAACCGATCACGCTGGTCGACGTGCCGAAGTTGATCGGCATCGGTTATTTCAACGCGACATCGAAAGGCATGCAGGACGCCGCCAAGGCGCTCGGCAATGTCACGGTAAAGACCGACGGACCGACCGAAGCCAAGATCGATGAGCAGATCAAGTTCATCGACAATTACATCACCAGCGGCGTCGACGGCATTCTCTTTGCCGCCAACGATCCGGTGGCGATCGCGCCGGTCCTGAAGAAGGCGCTGTCGAAGGGCATCCATGTCGTCGGCTATGACGCCAACTCGACGCCGGATGCGCGCGAATGGTTCGTCAACCAGGCCGAGTTCAACGGCATCGCCAAGGCGATGATCGACTCGATGGCCAAGGAGGCCGGCGAGGACAAGAGCTTCGCGATCGTCACCTCGACCTTCACGACGCCGAACCAGGCACGCTGGATCGCCGAAATGTGGGCGTACGCGCAGAAGTGTCACCCCAAGCTGACATGGCTCGAAACGGTCGAGGCGCAGGAAGACAACAATTTGTCCTTCAACCAGGCGACGACACTGATCAACAAGCATGGCGACAAGCTGGCTGGCCTGTTCGGCATGACATCGGTCGCGACACCTGCTTCGGCGGAAGCCGTGACCAAGGCCAAGCTCTGCGGCAAGGTCGCGGTGGTTGGCCTCGCCACGCCCAACGCGATGAAGCCGTATGTCAACGCGGACTGCGTCAAGTCGGTCGTGCTGTGGAATCCGGTCGATCTCGGCTATGCCGCGACCTACGTGATGCGTGCCGTCGTCGACGGCAGCCTGAAGCCCGGCGCGACCTCGGTGGACGCGGGCAAGCTCGGCAAGCTGACCGTGGTGAATGGCAGCGAGATCCTGCTTGGCTCACCCTTCGTCTTCACGAAGCAGAACATCAAGGACTTCGATTTCTGATTTGGACTCGTCGCCCGGCCGCAGAACACGGCCGGGCGACACACTTCTGGCACTCGTTGTCGTTGCCGTGAAGCCGGCCATGAGTCGGTGGTGAGTTGCTTGTCGAGATAATCTGCCTTGAGCTTGACCATGAGCCAGACGGTCGCAGTCCTTGACATCGGCAAGACCAACGTAAAGCTTGCCTTGTTCGACGACGGCCGACTTCTCTGGGAAAAGTCGGCACCCAACCACGTTCTGCCGAGCCCGCCCTATCCGCACGAAGATGTTGAGAGCGCGTGGAACTTCTTCCTCGATGCGCTTCGTGAGGCCGCACGCACGCATCGGATCAGTGCGATCGTTCCAACCGCACATGGCGCTGCCGGCGCTTTGATCAGCGAGAGCGAACTCGCCGCGCCGGTCATGGACTACGAATTCACCGGCGTAGAAGTGATCGAGCCCGACTATGCCAGGCTACGGCCGCCTTTCTCGGAGAGCCTGTCGCCGAAATTACCGGCCGGCCTTAATCTCGGCCGGCAGCTCGCCTATCAGAAGTGGCGTTGTCCGGACCTCTTCGCCAAAGCGAGGTATTTCGTTGGCTATCCGCAATATTGGACCTGGCGCCTGGCTGGCGCCGCTGTCTCTGAAGTCACTACCCTCGGCGCCCATACTGATCTCTGGGCGCCGCGGCAGGGTCAGGTCTCGAGCCTCGTCAAAGCGCTCGGCGTCGACCACCTGCTGCCGCCATTGCGGCGCGCCTTCAATCCGCTTGGTCCGATTAAGGGCGAAATCGCCGCCGTAACTGGACTTGCGCCCGAAACGCAAGTCTTCTGCGGTATCCACGATTCCAATGCTTCGCTTCTGCCCTACCTCGTCTCGCGCCAGGCGCCGTTCACCGTGTTGTCGACCGGCACCTGGGTGATCCTGATGTGCGTGGGCCTTTCGCTCGATCAGCTCGATCCTCGCGACGACACGCTCGCCAACGTCGACGCGCTGGGCCGACCCATCGCCTGCGGACGCTTCATGGGCGGACGCGAATACGCCGCCATCGCGGGTGGCGGCGGCAATCCCGATCTTGACGCGATCGAGCGCGTCATCGCCTCGGGCGCGATTGCCCTACCCTGCTTCTGCGGCCATGGCGGACCTTATGCGACGACCAAAGGCGTGATCCGCGGCGAAGTCGCCGCGTGCGATCGAACCGCGCTTGCAACGCTCTATTGCGCTCTGGTCAGCGATCTGATGCTGACGCGCATGGGAGCAGCCAGCGGCGATCTCATCGTGGAGGGTACCTTCGCCGGCAATCTTCCCTTCTGTCAGACGCTCGGCGCGTTACGACAGACGCAGCGCGTCTTTGCGGCGGAAGACGCCGCAGGCACGGCACGCGGCGCCGCAATGCTTGCGCAATGGCCGCCCCCCTACCCCATCGCGGCGCCGACGCCCATCCCCATAGCCCCGATCGCCGGCCTAGCCGCGTATCGTGACGCTTGGACGGCACAGATCGGCCTGATCGGTCGTTGACCCGATCGCCGCTTGACCTCTCGTGCCCTGATCTTCGCTATCTACTCTCACTTTTGCCGGAACGCCTGGTTGAACGACATCGCGAGCGGCCCGACGATGTATTCAAAAGCTGTTCGCTGCACGGTTGGAACCATCACGGTCGCAGGCATCCCGGGATAGAGCCGGATGTTGGGCATGGCCGCTAGCTCCTCCTGATCGATGCGAACGAATGCCGAGTAGTAGGGGTTGTTGGTCTTGGGATCGGTCAAGCGGTCAGCCGAGACCTGAATGACATCGCCATGAATGATCGGCACGATGCGCTGCTTATAGGCGGTAAGGTGCACCTCGGCGCGAGTGTTCGGATGCACGTCACTGATATCTTCCACGGAAACCTGCGCCTCAATCGTGAGTGAATCCTCATCCGGCACGATGTCCAGGATCTTGTCGCCGCGCTGGATCACGCCTCCCACCGAGAACACGTTGAGTCCCACCACCCGGCCGCTATATGGCGCGCGAATTTCCATACGGCTCAACACGGCCTTGGCGCTCAGCGCCTTCGGGATCACCTCCAACAGTTTGGCCTGGGTATCGCGCAGATCCTTGGTGACGTCGGTCATTCGATCGTTGTCGAGTTGGGCAGTCTGCTGCTCCTGCTCGGCAATCGCCTGCCGGGCCTTGGCGATATTGGCATTCGTATCGGCGATCTGGCCTTCCAGACCGTAAGCGGTGCGCTCAAGCTGCAGAATACGCGGACGTGCGATCAGGCCGCGTTCGACGAGTGGCGCAATGTCCCTTGCCTCATTGCGGACGGATTCGATCTGATCCGTAAACGATTTGACCTGCGCATTCGCTCCAACGATTTGGGAGCCAAGCTGATTGATCTTTTCCCTGATCACACTTCGCTGGCCGTCGAGCGCCTTCCAACGACTTTCGAACTGGCTGACCTGGCCATTCCAGACACTCTTCAGGTACGGGTCCTCGGACCGAGCCCTGAGATCGTTCGGCATCACCAGCTCAGATCCGTGATCGAGCTCAGTCAATAACCGCGCCTCGGTTGCGCGAAGCACGACATATTGCTGGCTAAGCACGTCGTACTCGGCGCGAGCCTGAGTCTCGTCGAGCACGATCAACAAGTCGCCGGCGAGCACCCGCTCGCCTTCCCTGACGTGCAGTTCCTTGACGATGCCCCCATCGAGGTGCTGGACGCTCTTGCGGTTGCCGTCGACCTTGACGACCGCGTTGGCGACCACCGCGCCGTTGAGCGGCGCGGTTACTGCCCAGGTTCCGATCCCGCCGAAAAATAGCGCGATGATCAGCCATCCTGCGGCGGCAACGTGGCGGATGGAGTCGTTCGGCATGCTGCCCCTCGTCACACCGATTGTCCGGTTCGGGACCGAAATTCCACGTCTCGATCGATTTGCATCATCCAGCACCGTCATCTGACTCTTCCTAGCTGGCGGCTCCCTGGACCGCATGGACCGGCACGGGCCGTGTTAGCCGGGCCAGAATCTCGCTGCGCGGTCCGAACATCTCTGCTACGCCTTCGCGTAACACCAATAGCTTGTCGACCACGCCGATGGTGACGGGCCGATGGGAAATGATGATCACCGTTGTTCCACGCTTCTTCAGCTCCATAATGCAGTCGGCAAGCGCAGCATCGCCCTCCGCATCGAGATTGGAGCTCGGCTCATCGAGGACAACGAGGCTCGGATTGCCGTAGACGGCGCGGGCGAGGCCAATGCGCTGTCGATAGCCGCCCGACAGGATCGCACCTCCCTCCCCGACTTGGGTTTCGTAACCTCGGGGAAGCCGCACAATCATCTCGTGCACCCCGGCAACGCGCGCCGCCTGGATGATGTCGTGGTCCTCACCGTCGTTGAAACGACAGATATTGGCAGCGACGGTATCGGCGAACAGCTCGATGTCCTGCGGCAAGTAGCCAAGATACTGACCGAGCGACGATTGGATCCAGGTCGAGACATCGGAGCCATCAAGGCGAACGGCCCCTGCCGATGGCGCCTGCACACCCACGATATGACGCGCCAGCGTGGACTTTCCGGCGCCGGAGGGACCGATGATGCCGAGCACCTCACCCGGCTCGATCCGGAACGTGACGCCACGCAGAACCGGCTTTGGTGAGCCCGGAGGAGCATAGGATAGCGCTTCGACCGAAATGCGACCTTCAGGTCGCGGCAACGTCAGTCCGGCTTCATATTGCAGATTGACGTGCAACAGCTCGCGCACGCGCAGGAAAGCGCCGCGGGCGGCGACCAAACTGCGCCACGATCCAACGATCTGCTCCACCGGCTGCAACGCGCGGCCAAGCAGGATGCTGGCGGCAAACATCGCGCCGGCGGTCGTCAGCCGCTCGATCACCAGATATGCGCCAAGACCGAGGATCAGAGACTGCATCGAAAGCCTCAGGAAACGGATCAGGCTCTGCATCGTGGCCGCTCGATCGCTTGCCGTGACCTGGCGCTCGAGCATCCGGTTGCGGTCACGGCTCCAGCGCCGCAACAAACCAGCGGTCATCCCCATCGCGCGTACCACTTCGGTATTGCGCAGGCTCATCTCCGTGAAGCCGTAGTTGCGGCTGGCTGCGTCATTGGCCTCCGAGAGCGGCGGCTTGACAATCCATTCATTGAGAAAAGCCGTCGCGATCAGAAGGACCGAGCTCGCCAGCGCAAACGCGCCCAGAAATGGGTGCAGACAAAAAATCACCGCAATATAGATCGGCGCCCATGGAACATCGAAGATAGCATGAATGCCGGTGCCGGTGATGAACTGGCGGAAGCTGTCGAAGTCACGCAGCAACTGACTGCGTGCTCCACCGATCTTTGCCGAACGATCGACGATGGCGGTCATGACTCGCGGGGCAATCCTTCGGTCGAGCCGGAGGCTCGTGCGCGTCAGCACGCGCGCGCGCACGGCATCGAGACCCGCAAGCGCGGCAAATGCCAGCAACAGTGCGATCGTGAGCATGAGCAGGGTGATCTCGCTGGAGCTCGAGATGACGCGGTCATAGACCTGCAACATATAGAGCGGACCGGCCAGGTAGAGCAGGTTGATGGCCAGGCTAAAGATGGCGGCGGTGACAAAGTGGCCTTGGGATTCCCGAAGGAGTTTCCCGAACTCGTCTGCTCTTTTACCCACGGTACTCACGCTCGCGACCTCGATGAGACAGAACGAAATCCACCCCCGGCGTACGCCGGTCGGGCCGCTCAGGCGATATGGTGTGGGTCATAGCTGATCACCGTTCCGTTCGTCATGTCGGCCTTCTCGGTAAAGCCGGTCGGATCATATTGCCCAAGCAGGACGATACTCGCCGTCTGCGCTCCGTCCGATACCGTCAATGTGCCACCGGTCCCCGCCTGGTTCTCAGTGAAGTTCACAGTCGTGCCGGCGCTGAAGCCAATCCCCTTGAGGTCGATGTCATCGTTGGCACCGAGACCGCTCACCGTGCCCGTAAAGTGAAAGACATCGTCCAGGATCAAGTGACCGGATGCGCCCACGTCGAAGGTGGTGTTCGCCGTCGAGTCCGCACTGAACTCGATCGTGCCAGCTCCGCTGATCAGGGCCGTGCCGCTGCCGGTCACCGCGCCCTCAGCCATTACCGCGCCGCCATTGGCCCAGATGAGCCCATTGTTCGCGACGCCGCTCCCGAGGACGAGCCCGCCGGCGCCGGTCGCCTCCAGCGTACCGGCATTGGCAATCACATTCGAGCCGGTGTCGAGCACCAAGGCATGGACGCCGGTGGCGATGATGCTGCCCTCGTTGCTCAGCGTCAGGTCGCCCTGCCCCAACTGACCGGCACCGGAGATCACGTTGTCGACATTGTCGAGCGTCACATTCGGTGCCGTGCCGGCGATGATGTTGTGGTCATCGTCCGACATGATCACCTGGCCGCCGCCGTTGAGCGTGATGCCGGTCTGGATCAGCTGCAGTAGCGTGTCGTCGCCGGAGGCCTGTAGGTCGATCTCGCCGGTGTTGTGGATGATGCCCGACAGCGGCAGCATCGCGCCGTCGCCGATGGTCATTGGACCCGGGTTTTCCGTGGTGGGCGTCACGTCGAACTCGAAGTTCGCCGCGCTCAGGTCCGCCGCATGCACGCCGTCGAGCGTGATGGTTTGGCCGTCGGTCAGCGTGATCACCGCGTTGCCGTTGGCGTCGTCAGCGGTGTGGGCTTGGACGTCCGCGAAGCTCTGCCAGCCGTAGCTGATCAGGTCGATCACGTCGGACGACACCTCAAAGCTGTGTACGATGTCATTGCCGATCGGCTGCGAGAACACGAACAGATCATGTCCGCTCGAGGCCGTCAGCGTGTCATCACCTGAAAGGGCGAAAATCGGATTATCACTCCGGTAAACTTCAACATTACTTTCAAGCGCTAATGCTCCGGTACTTCCATCCGCATTAGTCCAAGTCTCGTTGACATTAAAAACTTGCGCGCCAGCAAAATCTCTAGGCGCGACGACCGAGAGCGTTGCGATGTCGCCATTCTTGACAAGCCAACTACCGTTTCCGAGATCAGTACCTTCATTGATTGTCCAGCCAGCGGGGAGATTCGAAATGGTTAGGTCGATAGTCGCGCTATGATCGTCCGACGGATAAGGCAGACCGAGGTTGATCGGCTCCCCAGCGATGCCCGAGGGTCCAGATCCAATTTTTATTTGGACCGAATCAACGTCTTGTTGCGCCCCTCCTGACCCCGAGTTTCCGTTATCATTTGTGGTGATAGTCAGGGTCACGGTAGTATCAGACCCGTTTGGATGGTTATACGTCAATCCATTCAAGGCGGCGTTGATATCCGCGATTGTCCCCGTGAAAGTCATAGTTGCGTCTGAAGTTCCATCTCCGGTCGAGAATGTTAGATTGGTTGTTTGGTGCAATGTTAGCGACCCGAATACCGGAGATAAGGATAGAGTCACCGTTTCTTTATGCGTGCCGTTTCCGCCGTTAACATCGGCATCGCTGATGGAGATGGCGTTGCCGTTTGCAGTCGAGAAGACGACACTGCTGTTGTTTTTGCCGATCGATTGAAGCCCAGGGACGGTATTAACGGGAGCGTCGTTCACGGCCGTGATATTGATGGTCGAGGAGGCGCTGCCCGTTAGTGATCCACCCGTCCCGGTGTTGCCGTTGTCGTTGATCGTCAGCGACAGCGTGGTCGACCCGCTCGGGGTGTCCGTATTGTCCGTATAGCTCAGCGTGCTGGTGCTGGCCGTGCCGCTGCCCAGGAACGAATTGATCTGCGCCAGCGTGCCGGAGATCGTCAGCGACGAGCTGCCGCTGCCCAAGACCGTGGCGCCGCTGTTGCCGGCGGTCGCCGTCAACGTACCCTCGCCGACCGACAACGTCAGGGTTTCGCTGCCGCTGCCGCCGTCGACATCGCTGACCAAAAGGCTGGCACTCTTCAGCGAGACCGCTACCTGCTCGGTCGCACTGTAGCTCGCCGGCGCAGCCGCCGTCGGCGCGTCGTTCACCGCCGTGATATTGATGGTCGAGGAGGCGCTGCCCGTCTTCGCCCCGCCCGTCCCGGTGTTGCCGTTGTCGTTGATCGACAGCGACAGCGTGGTCGACGCACTCGGGGTGTCCGTATTGTCCGTATAGCTCAGCGTGCTGGTGCTGGCCGTGCCGCTGCCCAGGAACGAGTTGATCTGCGCCAGCGTGCCGGAGATCGTCAGCGACGAGCTGCCGCTGCCCAAGACCGTGGCGCCGCTGTTGCCGGCGGTCGCCGTCAACGTACCCTCGCCGACCGACAACGTCAGGGTTTCGCTGCCGCTGCCGCCGTCGACATCGCTGACCAAAAGGCTGGCACTCTTCAGCGAGACCGCTACCTGCTCGGTCGCACTGTAGCTCGCCGGCGCAGCCGCCGTCGGCGCGTCGTTCACCGCCGTGATATTGATGGTCGAGGAGGCGCTGCCCGTCTTCGCCCCGCCCGTCCCGGTGTTGCCGTTGTCGTTGATCGACAGCGACAGCGTGGTCGACCCGCTCGGGGTGTCCGTATTGTCCGTATAGCTCAGCGTGCTGGTGCTGGCCGTGCCGCTGCCCAGGAACGAGTTGATCTGCGCCAGCGTGCCGGAGATCGTCAGCGACGAGCTGCCGCTGCCCAAGACCGTGGCGCCGCTGTTGCCGGCGGTCGCCGTCAACGTACCCTCGCCGACCGACAACGTCAGGGTTTCGCTGCCGCTGCCGCCGTCGACATCGCTGACCAAAAGGCTGGCACTCTTCAGCGAGACCGCTACCTGCTCGGTCGCACTGTAGCTCGCCGGCGCAGCCGCCGTCGGCGCGTCGTTCACCGCCGTGATATTGATGGTCGAGGAGGCGCTGCCCGTCTTCGCCCCGCCCGTCCCGGTGTTGCCGTTGTCGTTGATCGACAGCGACAGCGTGGTCGACCCGCTCGGGGTGTCCGTATTGTCCGTATAGCTCAGCGTGCTGGTGCTGGCCGTGCCGCTGCCCAGGAACGAGTTGATCTGCGCCAGCGTGCCGGAGATCGTCAGCGACGAGCTGCCGCTGCCCAAGACCGTGGCGCCGCTGTTGCCGGCGGTCGCCGTCAACGTACCCTCGCCGACCGACAACGTCAGGGTTTCGCTGCCGCTGCCGCCGTCGACATCGCTGACCAAAAGGCTGGCACTCTTCAGCGAGACCGCTACCTGCTCGGTCGCACTGTAGCTCGCCGGCGCAGCCGCCGTCGGCGCGTCGTTGACCGCCGTGATGTTGATGGTCGAGGAGGCGCTGCCCGTCTTCGCCCCGCCCGTCCCGGTGTTGCCGTTGTCGTTGATCGACAGCGACAGCGTGGTCGACCCGCTCGGGGTGTCCGTATTGTCCGTATAGCTCAGCGTGCTGGTGCTGGCCGTGCCGCTGCCCAGGAACGAGTTGATCTGCGCCAGCGTGCCGGAGATCGTCAGCGACGAGCTGCCGCTGCCCAAGACCGTGGCGCCGCTGTTGCCGGCGGTCGCCGTCAACGTACCCTCGCCGACCGACAACGTCAGGGTTTCGCTGCCGCTGCCGCCGTCGACATCGCTGACCAAAAGGCTGGCACTCTTCAGCGAGACCGCTACCTGCTCGGTCGCACTGTAGCTCGCCGGCGCAGCCGCCGTCGGCGCGTCGTTGACCGGGGTAACGGTTACAGTCGATGTCACAATGTTGCTGGCGTGGTTTGCCGACTGGCCGTCGTCAACCTGGTAGCTGATGGTACGGGTCGCCCCCGACGGGTTATCGCTCGAGTTGAAGTACGTCACCGAGTCCAGCGCCGCCTGATATTGGGCCACGGTCGCAGTACCGCTCAGTGTCAGCACACCGGTAACCTCGTTGTAGCTGCCGGTGATGCCGTTCTGATTAGTGAAGCCAAGTACGTCCTCGCCCGAGGCGAAGTTACCCGTAATCGAGACGGTTGCGCCGGTCAGGTTTGCGCTATCAACATCCGACAGCGTCAGCGCGATATCGATCGGCGTTGCCGCCTGGTTTTCTGTGTAGGACAGCGAGCCGCCATTGGCATTGACCACGGCGGCGTCGTTGGTGCCGGTGATGGTGATGGTGACGAGCTGCGCGGTGCCGTCGGCGGTCTTGACCGTGAACGTGTCGGTCAGCTGCTGGCCGTCGTTGAGCGCCTGGACGGCGCTGTTGGAATTGTCGAGCGCGTAGCTCCAGTGGCCGGAGGCATCGACCGTGTAGGTGCCGTAGTTGTGGTCGCCCGCCGTCGGCGCGGCAACCGCCTGGAAGCTGTTGGCGGCGTTGTCGACGTCGGTGTCGGTCAGCGTGCCGGTCGCGGTCGGCGTCCCGGCGGTGCCATTGTTGACGCCGCCGGCTTCGATGACGGCGCCGGTGATGTCGCCGGAAACCACGGCGGCGTCGTTGGTGCCGGTGATGGTGATGGTGACGAGCTGCGCGGTGCCGTCGGCGGTCTTGACCGTGAACGTGTCGGTCAGCTGCTGGCCGTCGTTGAGCGCCTGGACGGCGCTGTTGGAATTGTCGAGCGCGTAGCTCCAGTGGCCGGAGGCATCGACCGTGTAGGTGCCGTAGTTGTGGTCGCCCGCCGTCGGCGCGGCAACCGCCTGGAAGCTGTTGGCGGCGTTGTCGACGTCGGTGTCGGTCAGCGTGCCGGTCGCGGTCGGCGTCCCGGCGGTGCCATTGTTGACGCCGCCGGCTTCGATGACGGCGCCGGTGATGTCGCCGGAAACCACGGCGGCGTCGTTGGTGCCGGTGATGGTGATGGTGACGAGCTGCGCGGTGCCGTCGGCGGTCTTGACCGTGAACGTGTCGGTCAGCTGCTGGCCGTCGTTGAGCGCCTGGACGGCGCTGTTGGAATTGTCGAGCGCGTAGCTCCAGTGGCCGGAGGCATCGACCGTGTAGGTGCCGTAGTTGTGGTCGCCCGCCGTCGGCGCGGCAACCGCCTGGAAGCTGTTGGCGGCGTTGTCGACGTCGGTGTCGGTCAGCGTGCCGGTCGCGGTCGGCGTCCCGGCGGTGCCATTGTTGACGCCGCCGGCTTCGATGACGGCGCCGGTGATGTCGCCGGAAACCACGGCGGCGTCGTTGGTGCCGGTGATGGTGATGGTGACGAGCTGCGCGGTGCCGTCGGCGGTCTTGACCGTGAACGTGTCGGTCAGCTGCTGGCCGTCGTTGAGCGCCTGGACGGCGCTGTTGGAATTGTCGAGCGCGTAGCTCCAGTGGCCGGAGGCATCGACCGTGTAGGTGCCGTGGTTGTGGTCGCCCGCCGTCGGCGCGGCAACCGCCTGGAAGCTGTTGGCGGCGTTGTCGACGTCGGTGTCGGTCAGCGTGCCGGTCGCGGTCGGCGTCCCGGCGGTGCCATTGTTGACGCCGCCGGCTTCGATGACGGCGCCGGTGATGTCGCCGGAAACCACGGCGGCGTCGTTGGTGCCGGTGATGGTGATGGTGACGAGCTGCGCGGTGCCGTCGGCGGTCTTGACCGTGAACGTGTCGGTCAGCTGCTGGCCGTCGTTGAGCGCCTGGACGGCGCTGTTGGAATTGTCGAGCGCGTAGCTCCAGTGGCCGGAGGCATCGACCGTGTAGGTGCCGTGGTTGTGGTCGCCCGCCGTCGGCGCGGCAACCGCCTGGAAGCTGTTGGCGGCGTTGTCGACGTCGGTGTCGGTCAGCGTGCCGGTCGCGGTCGGCGTCCCGGCGGTGCCATTGTTGACGCCGCCGGCTTCGACCACGGCGCCGGTGATGTCGCCGGAAACCACGGCGGCGTCGTTGGTGCCGGTGATGGTGATGGTGACGAGCTGCGCGGTGCCGTCGGCGGTCTTGACCGTGAACGTGTCGGTCAGCTGCTGGCCGTCGTTGAGCGCCTGGACGGCGCTGTTGGAATTGTCGAGCGCGTAGCTCCAGTGGCCGGAGGCATCGACCGTGTAGGTGCCGTGGTTGTGGTCGCCCGCCGTCGGCGCGGCAACCGCCTGGAAGCTGTTGGCGGCGTTGTCGACGTCGGTGTCGGTCAGCGTGCCGGTCGCGGTCGGCGTCCCGGCGGTGCCATTGTTGACGCCGCCGGCTTCGACCACGGCGCCGGTGATGTCGCCGGAAACCACGGCGGCGTCGTTGGTGCCGGTGATGGTGATGGTGACGAGCTGCGCGGTGCCGTCGGCGGTCTTGACCGTGAACGTGTCGGTCAGCTGCTGGCCGTCGTTGAGCGCCTGGACGGCGCTGTTGGAATTGTCGAGCGCGTAGCTCCAGTGGCCGGAGGCATCGACCGTGTAGGTGCCGTAGTTGTGGTCGCCCGCCGTCGGCGCGGCAACCGCCTGGAAGCTGTTGGCGGCGTTGTCGACGTCGGTGTCGGTCAGCGTGCCGGTCGCGGTCGGCGTCCCGGCGGTGCCATTGTTGACGCCGCCGGCTTCGATGACGGCGCCGGTGATGTCGCCGGAAACCACGGCGGCGTCGTTGGTGCCGGTGATGGTGATGGTGACGAGCTGCGCGGTGCCGTCGGCGGTCTTGACCGTGAACGTGTCGGTCAGCTGCTGGCCGTCGTTGAGCGCCTGGACGGCGCTGTTGGAATTGTCGAGCGCGTAGCTCCAGTGGCCGGAGGCATCGACCGTGTAGGTGCCGTAGTTGTGGTCGCCCGCCGTCGGCGCGGCAACCGCCTGGAAGCTGTTGGCGGCGTTGTCGACGTCGGTGTCGGTCAGCGTGCCGGTCGCGGTCGGCGTCCCGGCGGTGCCATTGTTGACGCCGCCGGCTTCGATGACGGCGCCGGTGATGTCGCCGGAAACCACGGCGGCGTCGTTGGTGCCGGTGATGGTGATGGTGACGAGCTGCGCGGTGCCGTCGGCGGTCTTGACCGTGAACGTGTCGGTCAGCTGCTGGCCGTCGTTGAGCGCCTGGACGGCGCTGTTGGAATTGTCGAGCGCGTAGCTCCAGTGGCCGGAGGCATCGACCGTGTAGGTGCCGTAGTTGTGGTCGCCCGCCGTCGGCGCGGCAACCGCCTGGAAGCTGTTGGCGGCGTTGTCGACGTCGGTGTCGGTCAGCGTGCCGGTCGCGGTCGGCGTCCCGGCGGTGCCATTGTTGACGCCGCCGGCTTCGATGACGGCGCCGGTGATGTCGCCGGAAACCACGGCGGCGTCGTTGGTGCCGGTGATGGTGATGGTGACGAGCTGCGCGGTGCCGTCGGCGGTCTTGACCGTGAACGTGTCGGTCAGCTGCTGGCCGTCGTTGAGCGCCTGGACGGCGCTGTTGGAATTGTCGAGCGCGTAGCTCCAGTGGCCGGAGGCATCGACCGTGTAGGTGCCGTAGTTGTGGTCGCCCGCCGTCGGCGCGGCAACCGCCTGGAAGCTGTTGGCGGCGTTGTCGACGTCGGTGTCGGTCAGCGTGCCGGTCGCGGTCGGCGTCCCGGCGGTGCCATTGTTGACGCCGCCGGCTTCGATGACG
Organism: Bradyrhizobium sp. CB82; assembly: GCF_029714405.1. Taxonomy (NCBI): domain Bacteria; kingdom Pseudomonadati; phylum Pseudomonadota; class Alphaproteobacteria; order Hyphomicrobiales; family Nitrobacteraceae; genus Bradyrhizobium; species Bradyrhizobium sp. CB82. The sequence continues at coordinate 5,546,534 of NZ_CP121650.1, forward strand.
GCGCCGGTGATGTCGCCGGAAACCACGGCGGCGTCGTTGGTGCCGGTGATGGTGATGGTGACGAGCTGCGCGGTGCCGTCGGCGGTCTTGACCGTGAACGTGTCGGTCAGCTGCTGGCCGTCGTTGAGCGCCTGGACGGCGCTGTTGGAATTGTCGAGCGCGTAGCTCCAGTGGCCGGAGGCATCGACCGTGTAGGTGCCGTGGTTGTGGTCGCCCGCCGTCGGCGCGGCAACCGCCTGGAAGCTGTTGGCGGCGTTGTCGACGTCGGTGTCGGTCAGCGTGCCGGTCGCGGTCGGCGTCCCGGCGGTGCCATTGTTGACGCCGCCGGCTTCGATGACGGCGCCGGTGATGTCGCCGGAAACCACGGCGGCGTCGTTGGTGCCGGTGATGGTGATGGTGACGAGCTGCGCGGTGCCGTCGGCGGTCTTGACCGTGAACGTGTCGGTCAGCTGCTGGCCGTCGTTGAGCGCCTGGACGGCGCTGTTGGAATTGTCGAGCGCGTAGCTCCAGTGGCCGGAGGCATCGACCGTGTAGGTGCCGTGGTTGTGGTCGCCCGCCGTCGGCGCGGCAACCGCCTGGAAGCTGTTGGCGGCGTTGTCGACGTCGGTGTCGGTCAGCGTGCCGGTCGCGGTCGGCGTCCCGGCGGTGCCATTGTTGACGCCGCCGGCTTCGATGACGGCGCCGGTGATGTCGCCGGAAACCACGGCGGCGTCGTTGGTGCCGGTGATGGTGATGGTGACGAGCTGCGCGGTGCCGTCGGCGGTCTTGACCGTGAACGTGTCGGTCAGCTGCTGGCCGTCGTTGAGCGCCTGGACGGCGCTGTTGGAATTGTCGAGCGCGTAGCTCCAGTGGCCGGAGGCATCGACCGTGTAGGTGCCGTGGTTGTGGTCGCCCGCCGTCGGCGCGGCAACCGCCTGGAAGCTGTTGGCGGCGTTGTCGACGTCGGTGTCGGTCAGCGTGCCGGTCGCGGTCGGCGTCCCGGCGGTGCCATTGTTGACGCCGCCGGCTTCGACCACGGCGCCGGTCGTCGTGCCGCTGATAATGGCCGCGTCGTTGGTCCCGGTGATGGTCCAGCTCACCGAGGCCGTCGTCTTGATAATGCCGTCGGACACATTGTAGGTGACGCTCACCGTAATGGTCTGGCCCTGCGCCAACGACTGATACGCCGCATTCGACGGATCCAGCGTGAAGCTATGAGTTGCCGCGTTATAGCTGACGCCCGCAGGCAGCGAAGCCGGAACGTCGGTCACAACCAGAGTCGTGTTGGCGTCTGCATCGGAGGCGTTGGCGAGCGCATTCAAGGTGCTGGTCACGCCGTCCTCGGTTGCCATCCCGGTCACCGGACCACTCACCACGGGGGGTTGATCGGGCACGCCAAACGTCAGCGTTGTCGAGGTGACGAACCCGTTCTGGTCGAGCGTCGTTAGCGTGAAAGTGTCGGTGAGAGCGGTGTGGGACGTCACCGTGTAGGTGTAGGTTCCGTCGGCATTGACCGTCAGGGTTCCGTCGGTGCCGTTCACGGTATAGGAGGTCGGCAGGGTGGCGGTACCGTCGAGGTATTTTGCGACGGTGATCGATGGGTCCAGCGTCGTTGCGCTCGATCCGACGGTGCCGGAGGCGACGCCGACGATTTTGAACGTGTCGGTGAAGTTGGTCGAACTCGTGCCGATCGTGTTGCTGAACAGATTGAGGCTGTTGAGCGACCCGCTGTTTGAGTTCGCGTTGGCCGCCAGATTGATCGCTTTGGAATTGACGATCTGAATCTGCAACGTCTCAAAGCCGTTGACGGATAGCGCACCTCCGCTCGCATCGGTAGCGAAATTGAACGAATAGGTCGCATTGCTCCCCTTGTTCGCGGCAAGCCAATTAGCATAGGCGGTAAGCTTGGTATTGATCAGCGAGTATTCGTCGGCGGTTACGGCGATACGAAGCGTATCGGTGCCGCCCCCGGCAACGTAATTGTCAACGTCATTGGCGATGCTATGCAGCGTTGCGGTCGTGCCGCTGCTTACGACCGTGTAATGGTCCGACAGCGCATAAATAAAGAGATCGTTGCCGTTGCCGGCGGTGACCGTGTCGCTACCGGCGCCCGCCATGATGACGTCGCCGCCATTGCCGACTTTGATCGTGTCGTTTCCGGCTCCGCCATAGATAATATTGGTCCCGTTCCCGCTTGTGATCGTATCTGCCCCGCTGCCACCGACGATGACGTTGGTCCCGTTGCCATCGCTGATGCTGTTGGTGCCGCTGGTGCCGGCCGCATAGATCAGGTTGCCGCCATTGCCATCGCTGATAGTCGCGTTGCTGCCGCTGGCGATGATCGCATTGGAGCCGTTGCCATCGCTGATGGTATTGTTATTGCCCGTGACCGTGATGGTATTGGTGCCGTTGCCATCACTAACCGTGTTGTTGCTTCCGGCTACGGTGACGGTGTTGGTCCCATTGCCGTCAGAGATGGTGTTGTTATTGCCCGTCACGGCAACGGAATTAGTTCCGTTGCCATCGCTGATCTTGTCATTGCTTCCGGTGACGTTCAGCGTGTTGGTGCTGTTATTTCCGGAAATGGTGGTGTTGCTCGTGTCAAGCACGCCCGCATAGGTGCGTCGCCCGACGGCCGTGATAGGCGGCCGGCCGGAACCTATTATTCCGATCGGGGCGAGCTCCCAGCTTCCCCCGTGCGCGGCGGCGCCGATGCGCCGCTCTGACGCCGCTACCTTGGCTCCAGTAGCGTCTGCGATCGCGCTGACGAACGCTGCGCCGCGCTCGCCTCGCGCCACTGCGCAGCTCCATATGAGAAGTTCTCCGCCCTGTCCGATTGCTCCGCCTAGAACAGCCAGCTCACCGGCGTCTCGATCAATCGTGTCAAGCGAAAGCCGTCCCGCCGAGAAAGCTACCTCACCCGGTTGTCCGTGAGCAATGATGTGGACTGCTTGCAGTCCTTTCCTGCCTCTAACCGCGCGTGCCATCTGGCGGACGGCCGGTTCATCGCTAGAGAGCAGGAGCGGTTCAACGTCTGACCGGATACCATCAAGCAGGGTCCCGAGGTCATCGACGCCCTGGTCTATGAAGACGATCTCGCGCTTGTTGGTGGCGATCATGGATGAACTCTCCACTGAAATTGAACGACCGGAACGAGCTCGCACTCTGATAACCTTCGACAAATGCCAGCTTGTTTGGATCGAATGGCGGTCAAACCTGACCAGCATCCCAGCGAATGGATCGTGCTTGGCGATCGGCAAGGAGCCATCGTCGTCGCGCGCTCGCTCGCAAGCCAGCTGATCGATTTCAACCGGCGCGTCATCTGTGAACTTGCTGGATGGCTCGATCGAAGGCTCGCATCGAAACGAAGGAGGCGAATTCGAAATTTCCTGGCGTTCAACTTCGGACCAAGCAATTGGCAATCCGCCCTTTCGGGCAAAATTAACGCTCCTCAATTCACACCCCCCGAGCCCTGCCGGGGCTGGGCCCATTGCACACGCGCCAAACAAAGGGACGGCATCAGAACAAGATCGCATTACGCCCGAGGGATCATTCGATCCAGCACAACCTAGGGCTACCCCTTTTGGGATGATGGACCTCTGTCTCCGTCCGGTTGCCCTCTCAGCGCGATTGTAGGCTCGCGACTTCGCGAGCACGGCAAGGGAGCGACGCGGTGAACCGCGTCGTCACTCCATACCGACAGCGGTTGCTCGAACCGCAGATTGTGCATGCTGGTCAGCAGCCCTTCGGGGCAATGCCCACATTAATGACGGTGCCGTACGCTTGCGGAGAATTCGTCAAGCATGAGTCATTTGCGAGGGCCGTCCGCCTGAACGCCGTCGCCGATCGCTCTCGACAATTATGTGGTGTGCCAAGTGCTGGCCGACGACGCGGGGCGTATCGTCAACATTTCCACCGACATCACCTCGATCGGCTACAGTGGCCTATTCCTCTATGCCACAGCAGTCGTCACCGAGAACACCGAGTGGATGGGCAACGGCTAGTTGACACCCGCTCAGACACCGATTGCAGCCGCCTTCGAAACGCCTGTGCTGACGATCGCCGGTCGCAGCGCCAATTAGCGGGCTGGGCTCCCCATCCGCCGAAACGCGTCCGGCGTCATCCCTTCGGCGGCCCGAAATACACGAATGAGGTGGGGCAGATCGCAAAAGCCGGTGTCTGCCGCGATCTGGGTCGCCGACCGTCCGGTCGTTTTCAGCAGGTGCTTCGCTTGCTCGACCCGGATCAGCCGGTCCGCCTCGAGTGGCGTCATGGCCAGAGTCTCGCGAAAATGCCGTTCGAGCTTGCGCCGGCTCACGCCGAGCCGCTCCACCACTCGTCCGATCGAAAGGGGGGCGTCGATCGACTGTTGCATCAAAAGCAGGGCCTTGCGCACCAACGGGTCTTCGGCCGCAAGCGCCAGCGGCATGCCCGGTTGTGGCTCCTCCGCCGCCATCGCGTGATCGATGATCATGATGTGAAGGCTCTTCGCCGCTCGCGCGCGCCCGAGATGGCGCTCGACGATGAAGGCGGCGAGATGGGCGGAGGACACCCCGCCCGAGCAGGTAAGCCGGTCGCGATCGACGACAAAAATCTGGTCCGAGACCGGCTCGAGGCCGTCGAAGCGCTCTACGAAGTCCTCGTGGTGGAACCAGCTGACGCAAGCGCGATATCCTTGCATCAATCCCGCCTGGTGGAGGATAAAGGCGCCCGTGCAGACTCCGACGAGCGGCACCCCGAGGGCTGCTGCACGTCTGAGGAAGCTCACCGTGTCGGGATGCAGATTCTCGACCTCGTCGACCAGGCCGCCGACGACCACGAGATAATCGAATCGCGTCGGGTCGCCCAGACGCTCCTCCGGCTGGACGGCGATGCCGCAGCTCGAGGTGATCGCCTCCATGGTCGGCGACAGGACGCGCCACGCGCAAAGAATAGGCCGTGAACGATCGCCCTCGTCCGCCGACAACCTCAAGACGTCGACGAAGGTCGCGAACGCGCACAGCGTGAACCGCCGCGCAAGGATGAATCCGACCGTCAGTTTTGCCAAATCCGGCCTCCGTGTCGCTAGCATACAGCATTTCTGGCGGATTCATACAACCAAGCTTTGCTTAATTCCGGCATTCAGTTCGACAATATATTTCGGGAGACAAGCATGACGCACTTCTCCTTCGCCCAGGTCATCAAGGGCGCGCTGACGGGCCAGAAGAGCTGGACGCCGCAGTGGCCGGATGCCCAACCGAAGGCCGCCTACGACGTGGTGATCGTCGGTGCCGGCGGACACGGCCTTGGTGCGGCCTACTATCTGGCGAAGGAGCATGGGATCACCAATGTCGCGGTAATCGACAAGGGCTGGCTCGGGGGTGGCAACACGGGCCGCAACACCACCATCATCCGTTCGAACTACCTTTACGACGAGAGCGCCCGTCTCTATGACCACGCGCTCGATATCTGGGAGACGCTGTCCCAGGATCTGAACTACAACGTCATGTACTCCAAGCGCGGCGTGATGATGCTCGCGCACAACGTTCACGATATCCAATCCTTCCAGCGCCACGTCCATTCGAACCGCCTGAATGGCGTCGACAACCAGTGGCTGACTGCGAAGGAGGCGAAGCTCTTCTGCCCGCCGCTCGATATTTCGCCTTCTGCCCGTTACCCGGTCGTTGGAGCAGCGCTGCAACGCCGCGCGGGCACGGCGCGGCACGACGCTGTTGCCTGGGGTTACGCCCGCGGCGCCGCCGCGCGCGGCGTCGACATCATCCAAAACTGCCCCGTGACGGCGATCCGGCGTGGCCCTGACGGGCGGGTAACTGGCGTCGAGACGGCGAAAGGGTTCATCGGCGCGAAGAAGGTCGCGGTCTCCGCCGCAGGTCACACTTCGGTCGTGATGGACACAGCCGGCGTTCGGCTGCCGCTCGAATCCTACCCGTTGCAGGCCCTGGTCTCCGAGCCTGTGAAGCCGATCTTTCCGTGCGTCGTGATGTCGAACTCGGTGCATGCCTATATCAGCCAGTCCGACAAGGGCGAGCTCGTCATCGGTTCCGGCACCGACCAGTATGTGAGCTATTCCCAGCGGGGCGGCCTGCCGCTGATCGAGCACACGTTGGCGGCGATCTGTGAGATCTTCCCAATCTTCCGGCGCATGCGAATGCTACGGAAGTGGGGTGGCATCGTCGATGTGACACCCGACCGTTCGCCGATCATCGGCAAGACGCCCGTGCCCGGCCTCTATGTCAATTGCGGTTGGGGCACCGGCGGTTTCAAGGCGACGCCAGGCTCGGCGCACGTCTTCGCCCATACCATCGCCCGCGACCAGCCACACCCGATCAACGCCCCATTCACGCTCGAGCGTTTCACCACCGGCCGGCTGATCGATGAGGCGGCCGCTGCCGCCGTCGCGCACTGAGGTCTTGCCATGCTGCTGATCCGTTGTCCCTACTGCGAGCAGGAGCTGCCCGAGCTCGAGTTCGCCTATGCCGGCGAAGCCCACATCGCGCGGCCGCAGGATCCTTCGAAGCTTACGGATGAGGAATGGCGCGACTTCCTCTTCATCCGCTCGAACCCTCGAGGCGTCCATTTCGAGCGCTGGCGCCACATCAACGGCTGCGGCCGATACTTCAACGCGGCGCGCGAGACCGTCTCCGACCGCTTCCTCATCACCTACAAGGCGGGCGAGCCCCGTCCCGACATTTCCGGCCTGACGGGAGGCGCCGAATGACCAGTTACCGCCTTCCGAACCGCGGCCGCGTTGATCACAACAAGACCGTCCGCTTCACATTCGATGGTAAGTCATACGATGGGCTCGCCGGCGACACCCTTGCGTCAGCACTGCTCGCGAATGGCGTGCACCTGATGGGCCGCTCGTTCAAGTATCACCGCCCCCGCGGCGTGGTCTCGGCCGGGTCGGACGAGCCGAACGCGCTGATGGGCACCAGCCGTGGCCCGGGCCGCTTCGAGCCGAACACCCGAGCGACCATCCAGGAACTTCGCGACGGCCTTGAGGCCACAAGCCAGAACCGCTGGCCCAGCCTCGCCTTCGATCTCGGCTCGGTCAACGATCGCCTGGGCTCTCTCTTTTCCGCGGGCTTCTACTACAAGACCTTCATGTGGCCCCGCGCCTTCTGGGATCGTGTCTACGAACCCATCATCCGCAACGCCGCGGGCCTCGGCGTTTCCCCGACCGAACCTGACGCCGACCGCTACGCCAGCCGCTTCGCTCACACCGATGTGCTCGTCATCGGCGCCGGCCCAGCTGGCCTTGCCGCGGCGCTCGCCGCCGGCCGCTCCGGCGCGTCCGTCATGATCGTCGACGAGACCACGGAGTGCGGCGGCAGCCTCCTGTCTGAACCCTCAATCACGATCGACGGCAAGCCGAGCTGGAACTGGCTCGCAGCCGCCATCACCGAGCTCGCCTCCCTCCCGAACGTCACCGTGATGACCCGGACGACGGCGATTGGCTACTACCACCAAAACCTCGTCGGGCTCGCGCAGCGCTTGACCGACCATCTTGCCGCCCCACCCAACGGCGCCCCCCGCGAGCGTCTCTGGCGCGTCCGTGCGCGCGAGGTGGTGCTTGCCCAGGGAGCCCTGGAGAAGCCTCTGATCTTCGACGGAAATGACCGCCCGGGCGTGATGCTCGCCGGCGCCGCCCAGACCTACCTCCACCGCTACGGCGTCAAGGTCGGCGACCGACCTGCCATCGTCACTGCGCACGACTCGGCGTGGTTCGCTGCCTTCGACCTCGCAGAGGCTGGCGCCAAGGTCGTGGCGGTTGTCGACGTCCGCCCGACCGTCGACCGGGCTCTCACCGACCGGGCTCGTGCCCTCGGAATTGAGACCCTACTCGGCCACACCGTTACGAGCACGTCCGGCCGCCTGCGAGTCAAGTCGCTGCGCGTCAATAGGCTGGAGAGCGGCAAGGTGGGTGCGCCGCGCAGCCTCTCCTGCGATGCGGTGCTGATGTGCGGCGGTTGGACGCCAAGCCTTCACCTCTTCAGCCACACCAAGGGCAGCCTTTCCTGGGACGACAAGCTCAAGGCGTTCCTGCCGGGCAAGAAGACCGAGGCTGTCCACATCGCCGGCGCCGGCCGTGGGCTCTGGGGCATTGCCGCCGCGCTCAACGACGGCGCGACCGCAGGCGCGCAAGCCGCCCGCGCCATCGGCCGCGACGCGAGCGCACAGGCTTACGCCGCCGCCGCCGACCGCACCGGCCGGGGCGTCACGCTCAAGGAGCTTTCGACCGATCGCAACCCTGCAACAGCGAAGGCCTTCATCGACTTCCAGAACGACGTCACTGCCAAGGACATCCGCCTCGCGGTCCGCGAGGGCATGCGCTCGATCGAGCACGTCAAGCGCTACACGACGAATGGAATGGCGACCGACCAGGGCAAGATGTCGAACATCAACGGCCTGATGATCGCTTCCGACGCGCTCGGCAAGGAGCCGCCGCAGGTCGGCCTCACCACCTTCCGGCCCCCCTACACGCCGACAACCTTTGGCACCTTCGCGGGGTACCATCAGGGCTCGACCTTCGAGCTCACGCGCAAGACTCCGATCGACCCCTGGGCGGAGGCTCACGGCGCCGCCTTTGAGCCCGTCGCTCTCTGGCGTCGCGCCTGGTACTTCCCGAAATCGGGCGAGGATATGCACGCCGCCGTCGGCCGCGAATGCCGCGCGACCCGCGCCTCCGTCGGTATCTTTGATGCCTCGACGCTGGGGAAGATCGAGGTTGTCGGCCCGGATGCCGTCACGTTCATGGAACGTATGTACACCAACGCCTGGGCGAAGCTCGGGGTCGGAAGGTGCCGCTACGGCCTGCTGCTCGGCGAGGATGGCTTCATCCGCGACGACGGCGTCATCGGCCGGCTGGCAGCGGACCGCTTCCACGTCACTACGACGACCGGCGGAGCGGCACGCGTGCTCAATATGATGGAGGACTACCTCCAGACCGAATGGCCTGACCTCAAGGTCTGGCTCACTTCCACAACCGAGCAGTGGGCGGTCATCGCTCTGCAGGGGCCGAACGCCCGCAAGCTGCTCGAGCCCTTCGTGGAGGGCCTCGACCTTTCCGAGGCGTCCTTCCCGCACATGTCGGTAGCGACCTGCAAGGTCGCGGGCTTTCCGGCGCGGCTCTTCCGCGTCTCCTTCACCGGGGAGCTCGGCTTCGAGGTCAACGTTCCCGCCCGTCACGGCCGCGCGCTGTGGGAAAAGCTCTGGGAAGCCGGGCAGCAGTACAACATCTGTCCGTACGGCACCGAGACGATGCACGTGCTCCGCGCGGAAAAGGGGTACATCATCGTCGGCCAGGACACCGACGGCACGCTGACCCCCGACGACGCCGGCCTCAACTGGGCGATTGGCAAGGCCAAACCCGATTTCGTTGGCAAGCGCTCGCTTTCCCGCCCGGACATGGTGGCGAAGGGCCGCAAGCAGCTCGTCGGCCTGCTGACCGATGACCCGAAGATCGTGCTGCAGGAAGGGGCCCAGATCGTCGCGGATCCGAATCAGCCGAAGCCGATGACCATGCTCGGCCACGTCACGTCCGCCTACTGGAGCGAGGCACTCGGCCGCTCGATCGCGCTTGCGGTCATCGCAGACGGTCGCGCCCGCGACGGCCAGACGCTGCACATCCCCATTCCGGACCGCACAATCACGGCCCGGGTCATCAAGAACACGGTCTTCTACGACCCCGAAGGCAAGCGCCTCAGCGCCTGAGAGGAAACGCCATGAACATCATGACTGCCTCGCTCGCCCCGGCGACGATTACCGAACTGCCGCCGACCGCGCGGATCTCGCTGCGCACCGCCGACCCTGCGGACGTTGGCGCCGCCCTCGGCCTCGAGTTCCCGGCAAAGGTCGGCGTCCGCGCCGCCGCGGGCGCCCGCACCGTGCTCTGCCTCGGCCCCGACGAATGGGTTCTCGAGGCGCCGGAGGCGGAAGGCGCGATGCTTGCCACGGCCCTCGCCGACCTCGCGGCGCGGATGCCGCTCAGCGCCGTTGAGATTTCCGACCGTGAGTTGACGTTGGGCCTCGCTGGCCCTGCTGTTCTCGACCTGCTTGCCACCGGCTGCGCACGCGACCTCGCGCAGATGCCGGTCGGCTCCGGCGCCCGGACCATATTCGATACCGCTCAAGTGGTGCTGACCCGCGAGGGTGAGGACTGCTTTCATCTGACGGTCTGGCGGTCATTTGCCCCCCATGTCCGAGCCCTCCTCGACATCGCCGCACGCGAGCTCGCTGTCGGCCTCTGAACCATAAAGGAACCGTCATGAGTAACACGCCAGCATCCCGCCTCTCCGACGAATCCGTCGCGGCCGCCATCGTCCGCGAGCTCGGCCGCCAGCAGAATCAGATCGAGCTGATCGCCTCGGAAAACATCGTCTCCCGCGATGTGCTGATCGCTCAAGGGTCGGTCCTGACCGACAAGTATGCCGAGGGCTATCCCGGCAAGCGCTACTACGGCGGCTGCGAATTTGTCGACGAGGTCGAGACCATCGCCCTCGACCGCGTGAAGCAACTGTTCGGCGCAGCCTTCGCAAATGTTCAGCCACACTCCGGCGCCCAGGCCAACCAGGCCGTCTTCCTTGCGCTCCTCCAACCCGGGGACCGCATCATGGGCATGTCCCTCGCACACGGAGGCCATCTCACCCACGGGTCGCCCGTCACCATGTCCGGCAAATGGTTCGACGTCGTCGACTATCAGGTTCACGAGTCTGATCAGTTGATCGACATGGACGCCGTCCGCGCGCGCGCGCTCGAGACGCGGCCGAAGCTCATCGTGGCCGGCGCCTCGGCTTACCCGCGCAAAATCGACTTCGCGCGCTTCCGGGCTATCGCCGACGAAGTCGGTGCCTTTCTCATGGTCGACATGGCGCACTATGCCGGTCTGATCGCGGCCGGCCTTTACCCCAATCCGGTGCCGCACGCCCACGTCACCACCTCGACCACCCACAAGACCCTGCGCGGCCCGCGCGGCGGCATCATCCTGACCAACGACGCGGAGCTCGCAAAAAAGGTCAACTCCGCCGTCTTCCCCGGCAACCAGGGGGGCCCGCTGATGCACGTGATCGCCGCCAAGGCGGTCGCCTTCGGCGAGGCGCTGCAGCCGTCATTCCGCGATTACGCCGCAAGCATCATCGCCAATGCCCGAGCGCTCGCTGCGGCGCTGAAGGCCGGTGGTCTCGACATTGTCTCCGGGGGCACCGACTGCCACATGGTGCTTGTCGACCTGCGCCCGAAGGGGGTGAAGGGTCGCGACGCCGAGCGCGCGCTGGAACGTGCAGGGCTGACGTGCAACAAGAACGCCATTCCGTTCGATCCAGAGAAGCCGTTCGTCACCTCTGGCGTTCGACTGGGTACCTCTGCCGGCACGACCCGTGGCTTTAGGGAGGCTGAGTTCATCCGCGTCGGCGAATTGTCGCTGAGGGTTGTCGACGCCCTCGCAACCAACGGGCCACAAGGCGACGCGACGGTCGAGGCCGAGGTGCTGGCCGAGGTCCATCGGCTTTGCGCCGCTCATCCGATTTACGTCGGCTGAAGTTCTCCATCGTTCCCCGGCGCCGCGGGCTGTAGAGGCACGGCGCCAGCGCCCTGCGATAATCCGATGTTCCTGAGCGTCTTCGATATCTTCAAGATCGGCGTTGGCCCCTCGAGCTCGCACACGATGGGGCCGATGCTTGCAGCAGCACGGTTCCTCGACGCTCTGCGCGAGGGCAGCGGTCGCGCTTCCGGTTCGGGACACCCCGCCCGGCTGGAGGCATCGTTGCACGGTAGCCTCGCCTTCACCGGCAAGGGCCACGCCACCGACCGCGCTGTTGTCCTCGGCTTTCTCGGCTTTCGCCCAGAAACCCTCGATCCCGATGAGGCCGTGCGCCGCGAGGCAACTCTCAGGGCGACAGGCCAGATCGAAGTCCCCGGCCTCGGCCTGCTGCTCTTCGATCCCGACAACGGCGTCATCTTCGACTATGGTCCCCCGCTGCCGGGCCACGCCAACGGCATGGTCTTGCGCGCCTTCGACGCCGCCGGCAATCTTCACCTGGCCGAGACTTATTATTCAATCGGCGGCGGCTTCGTCTTGACCGAGCACGAGATGAAGGGCGCGAGCCTGAGGGGGCACGACGCCAAGACCACCCGCCCCTACCCCTTCGCAACTGCTGCCGAAATGCTGGCAATGGGCGAGGCTTCGGGCCTGCCCATCGCTGCGATGAAGCGCGCGAATGAGACGGCGGGCGGGCGCTCGACCCTCGACGCCGACCTCGACCGCTTGTGGGCGGTGATGGACGACTGCATCGATCGCGGCCTCGCAGGCGATGGCACCCTCCCTGGAGGTCTCAAGGTCCGTCGCCGCGCCAGGGCCATTCACCAGGCGCTGCTTGCCGAGCGTGGCAGCAACACGATCCAACCGCATACGGTCAACGACTGGCTGTCGATCTACGCGATGGCGGTGAACGAGGAGAATGCCGCTGGCGGCCGAGTTGTCACAGCCCCCACCAACGGCGCCGCCGGCGTGGTGCCCGCAGTTATCCGCTACTACCGCGACCATTGCGTCGGCGCGTCTCAGCAAGGCATCCGCGACTTCCTGCTGACCGCCGCCGCCGTCGGCGGAATCATCAAGACCAACGCCTCGATCTCCGGCGCTGAGGTCGGTTGCCAGGGCGAGGTCGGCTCCGCCGCCGCCATGGCCGCAGCCGGCCTCTGTGCCGCGCTCGGCGGGACAAACGCCCAGGTCGAGAACGCCGCCGAGATCGCGCTCGAACATCACCTCGGCATGACCTGCGATCCGGCACGCGGCCTCGTCCAGGTGCCTTGTATCGAGCGCAATGGTCTCGGCGCCATCAAGGCGGTCGCGGCCGCGTCGCTCGCGCTTCGCGGCGACGGCACCCACGTCGTGCCCCTCGATGCCTGCATCGAGACCATGCGCCAGACTGGAATCGACATGAGCGCGAAGTATAAGGAAACTTCGACCGGCGGCCTCGCCGTCAATCTTCCGGAGTGCTGATATGGCGGATCGCTCCTCGATCCAGACCTCGGCCACGCTCCCCAAGACGGATAGCTGCACTACCGGACATTTCTTTGTACGATGTGTGAAACGGAACTGAACTGGACTGCTTGAGATGCCACCTATGACCGAGAGTGACGCGCTTTTGGCGTATCTGAAAAATAACGGGATCAAAGCCCACACATTCCAACACCTTGCCGTTCACACGGTCGAAGAATCGAAGTCTCTCCGTGGAGACATACCGGGCCTGCACACCAAGAACCTATTTCTTCGTGATGTGAAGAAGAACTACTATCTCTTTGTGACGGATGAGGACGCGACCATAAATCTCAAGCAGCTGGCCCGAAGGATCGGAGCGAAAGGCGGCTTGTCGTTCGGTTCGCCGGACGCTTTGCTGGAAATGCTTGGCATACGCCCTGGTGCCGTTTCTGTTCTAGCCATCGTGAATGACGAACAAGGTCGCGTTAAGCTTGTGCTCGATCGCAAGCTAACCAATACGACAGCAATCAATTGCCACCCGCTTAGCAACGAACGCACCACGTCTCTCTCTCAAGAGGCCTTTGCGAAGTTCCTTGCTACGACCGGCCGCGAGGCAGTCTACATTGAGACGGACGAAGAGGCGCCTCGGTCCTGAGGTTGTGGCGAATGGCGCATGATCGTCATTGACCGCGTCCTCCGCAAGGTGCGCATGATCGATGAGATCCTCGATACGGAGACCAGCATCATGCTGAGTTCGATCTGAGGATCGCGTCCCTTTCAGCTGTATGCCTCTTCGCCGATGACCAGGCCCTCTCCGCCACGAGGACCGCCTCGGCGATCTGCCGCCTGATGTGCCCGTACAACAGCGCCGAACCACACCCAAAAGCGCGTCACTTCGTTGCAGGGCCGAGCGGGTCGCTAGTCGAATTGGACCGGCTCAGATCCGGGATAGGAATGAGCGACGAACTCGCAGAATGCGCGAGCCGCCGGAGAAAACTTCGCCTTGCTCTTCCAAGCAAGCCCAACATCCATGGTGTGGACATCGTCATCCAGCGTCTTGAGATCGATGCGATGTCCCTCGAGCGACCAGGGACGATAGACCATGTCCGACAGGATGGTGATTCCCATGCCGGTCGCAACCATGCTGCGAACGGCCTCGACCGACAAAGTGCGGAAGATAACGTTTGGAACGTGCGTCGTGCGCTGCCAGTAACGCATTGCGGAGCGTTCGGCTTCGTCGACGGTCAACATCAGATAGGGTTCGCTCGTCAGATCCGCCAGCTTGATGCTGTCTTTCCGGAGGAGCGGATGATTGGCGCAAGTCCACAAGCGACGCGGCGAACGCAGCAACAGGCGCGAGCGAATGGAATGCCGGTCATGCAGGTTCGAGACGAGCATGACCGCCGCATCGACGCTGCCGCTGATCAGACTCTGCTCGATCGCTTCGCGCTGAAATTCGTGCAGACGTACCGTTATGCCTGGAAAGGAACGCCAGAAGCGAGACAACAGCGGCGGCAAGAAATATCCGGCGACAGTATAGCTGACGGCCACGTCGACTGTGCCGTCAACCTGCGTTCCCCAGCGATGCGGACCGCGCATCGCATCTGACACACTCGCCTCGATCGCGCGGGCGCGTTGCAAAAACTCCTGTCCGTCGAAAGTCAGCGTGACGCCGTTCGAGTGCCGGTCGAACAGCTTGCGGCCGAGCTCGGCTTCCAGCGCCTTGATCGAGGCCGTAACCGCCGACTGCGTCACATTCAGAGCGGCCGCGGCCGCCGAAACGCGTCCGCTTTCGGCCGTGGCGATGAAATGCCGAACCTGACGGAACGTCAGAGACATCAAAATTTCCGATATCAGCGAACGATATTTCGAATTTTACAATCGCCCGGTGGAACGGAAAAATCAATCCATCGGTTCGCAGTGAGAAGGCCTTGAGATGATGTCCGGTGGCTTGGAATTGGTCGCACGCGATGTCAGCGTCCAATTCGAAGGCTTGAAAGCATTGTCCGGTGTTACGCTGGCCGTACCGCGGGGACGCATCACTGGACTAATCGGCCCAAATGGCGCCGGCAAAACCACCCTTATCAATGTCCTGACAGGCTTCCAGCCGGTCGGCGCCGGCATCGTTGAGCTGGAAGGCGAGCCGCTCAGCGGCACTGCGGCGCACAAGCTGCGACGCAAAGGTGTGGCGCGAACCTTCCAGTCTGGACGACTTTTCCGCGACCTGCCGGTGGTGGACAACCTGGAGGTGACCGGCGTCGGCCTCGGCCAGGCCCGTCGCGACGCGATCACGGAGGCCGAGCGCGTCATGGCCTGGCTCGGCATTTCACATCTGGCCAATACCATCGCGGGTGCCCTGCCCTACACGGACGAGCGGCGTGTCGCCATCGGCCGTGCCATCATGTGCACGCCGCGCTATCTGCTGCTCGACGAGCCCGCCGCGGGCATGTCCGAACATGAAAGCCACGATCTGGCCGCCATCATCCGGCGGATCGCGGATGAGCTCAACGTCGGCGTGCTCCTGATCGAGCACAATATCGGCCTCGTTCTCGAACTCTGCGAGCGCATCTTCGTCCTCGATTCCGGCGAAATCATCGAAGTCGGTGAACCCGCAGCGATCCGCGACAGCGATGCCGTGCGACACGCCTATATGGGCACGCAGCGTGACGAGTTGATTCCGCCAATCGTCGCTGAAGAGGCGGTCGCGTCATGACACTGCTCGCCGTCGACGACATCACCGTCAGCTACGGCCGCTTGACGGCCCTGCGTGGGGTCACGCTGAAAATCGACGAAGGCGAGGTTTTGTTCGTGACTGGTCCGAACGGCGCCGGCAAGTCAACCCTGCTCAATGCGATCGCGGGCGTCGTGCCGGCGGGCTCGGGCTCCATCATGATCGACGGTGCGAAGGTCACGGGCACCTCGCCGGAAGACATCGCCCGACGTGGATTTTCGTTGGTGCCGGAGGGGCGCAACGTCTTCGGCGCGCTCACGATCGAGGAGAATCTCAAGGTCGGCACCGGCATGCGGCGCGACCGGAAGAAGACCGCCGACGATCTGGAGTCCGTCTACGAGGAATTCCCGATGCTGGCCGAGCGTCGTCACACCCCGGCCGGCATGCTCTCCGGCGGCCAGCAGCAGATGCTCGTCATCGGTCGCGCACTGATGGCCGCGCCGCGCATTATGGCGATCGACGAGCCGTCGCTCGGCCTCGCGCCAAAGATCATCGACCAAGTCTACGAGATACTGGTACGGCTGCGGGCACAGCGCAAGCTCACGCTCCTGATCGTCGAGCAAAGCTCGACGCGCGCCATGATGACCGGTGGAAGGATGGTCCTGATCCGCGGCGGTCGCATCGTCCTGGAGGGTGCCGCCGCCGACATGATCAGGGACGATCGCCTGAAGCAGGCCTATTTCGGCTTCGGAGATCACTGAGATGACGGAGGTCCTGCAGATCGTCTTCGACGCGCTGAGCCTCGGCAGCCTTTACGCCCTGGGTGCGCTCGGCATCGCCCTGATCTTCGGCGTCATGCGGCTTGTCAACTTTGCCCATGGCGATTTCATCGCCTTCTGCGTGTTTGCAATGCTGTGGCCCTCGGTCGACGCGGCAGCGATCGTGTTTGTCGGCCAACTGCCGTTCTACCTGCTGATCCCGCTTCTGCTCATGATCGGCGCGGTACTGTCGATCCTGTCCGAGATCATCGTCTTCCGTCGTTTCCGCAACACTAATCCGGCGACGATGATGATCGCCTCCTTCGCGCTCGGCTTCGTCATCCGGCATCTCCTCTTGATGCTGTATTCGAGCCGGCCCAAATCGATCACGCTGTGGCCGAGCCTCGGCCTGCCGGTCGAACTCCTCGGCGCCCACATCCCGATGCTCCAGGTCGTGACCATCATCATAACGCTTGTCGTGCTGATCGTACTCGTCCTGTTCCTCAAGCAAACGCGCTATGGGCTGGAGATGCGCGCGGCGGCCGAGAATTTCACCATGGCCCGCATGCTCGGGGTCCGTGCCAATGGGGTGATCCTGCTGGCCTTCGCCATCAGCGGCATGATGGCCGCGGCGATCGGCCTGATCCTGGCCACCAACTCCGGCACTGCCGATATCGGCATGGGCGCCAACGTGATGCTGATCGCCTTCATCGCGACCGTGATCGGTGGCCTCGGCAGCATCCCCGGCGCCGTTGCTGCCGGCTTCCTGATCGGCGCGGCGAGCGTCGTGTTCCAGGCGACCTTGCCGCACGACGCCCGCGTGTTCCGCGACGCCTTCGTCTACGGCGCAGTCATCGTCGTGCTCCTGGTGCGGCCCCAGGGGCTGTTCGCACCGAAATCCGCCAAGCAGAGAGTTTGATCGAATGTCGAAGCGGCCATCCGTCATCCGGCAGACGATCGTGACACCGACCATCCTGATCATCGCGCTGCTCATCATGGCCGCCCTTACCTATCAATTCGGCAGCCGCGCCTTCAATCGCACCGCGGTCGAGATGTTCATCAACGTCATGGTCGTAGTCGGCCTCTACGTCTTCGTCGGCAATTCGGGCCTGCTGTCGTTCGGCCATATCAGCTTCATGTGCCTCGGCGCCTACATGACCGCCTGGCTCGCCATCCCACCAGTGATGAAGTCGATCACGCTCAAGGGATTGCCGACCTGGCTGCTGCATACCCAACTGCCCATGTGGGCGGCAACCCCGATCTCGGGCGCGTTCGCGGCGCTGTTCGCGCTGATCATTGGCCGCATCATCATGCGCCTGTCGGGCATAGCCGCCTCGATCGCGACTTTCGGCCTGCTCGGCGTCGTCAACAACGTCTATTCGAACTGGGACTCGGTGACGGGCGGACAGGGCTCGATCGTCGGCATTCCGCCGACCATGAATGTCTGGATCGGGTGGCTCGGTGCGGCAATTGCCATCGCAATCGCCTATCTCTATTCGATCTCGCGCTCGGGGCTTGCGCTCCGCGCCACGCGCGACGAGGCGGTCGCGGCGAGCGCCTCCGGCATCGACATAGTCCGCGAGCGGCTCATCGCCTTCGTCGTCAGCGCCTTCATCATTGGGCTCGCCGGCGCGCTTTATGCGCACTTCCTGAGCATCGTCAATCCAGGCGCATTCTATCTGCGTACGACCTTCGTCACACTGTCGATGCTGGTGGTCGGCGGCATGTACAGCCTCAGTGGGGCCGTCTCGGGCGTGGTCCTGATGTCAGTGCTGATCGAGCTGTTTCGCAATCTCGAGAAGGGCATCAGCCTCAACGGCCACACCGTCGCATTGCCGAACGGCGTCCAGGAGATCGCGATCGGCATCATCACCATCGTCATCCTGATGTACTTGCCCACGGGACTGACCCGCAACCAGGAATTCTCCTGGCGCGGATGGCCGTTACAGCGGCGTCTGGCGCGCCCCGTCCAGACGGCGCTGAAGGAACTGAACTGATGTTCGTTTGCTCAATTGGAGGAGTGGCTCATGCGTTTGAAGACAGTAATTGGCATTCTGGCCGGAGCGTCCGCGCTCTGGTTCACGCCCGCCCAGGCGGCCGACGAGATCGTCGTCGGCTTTGCGACCGCGGCATCCGGATTCATGCAGGCCTATGACAAGCCGGCGCAGGATGCAGCCCTGATCCGGATCGACGAGATCAACAAGGCCGGCGGCCTGCTCGGTAAGAAGATCAAGCCCGTCTTCGCCGACACCAAGACCGACCAGGCCGAAGGCGCCAAAGCCGGTCTTGGGGTGCTCGACCAGGGAGCCGACCTCGTCATCGTCTCCTGCGATTACGATTTCGGCGCACCCGCGGCGCTCCAGGCGCAAGCCGCCGGCAAAGTCTCCTTCTTCCTCTGCGCGGAGTCGATCAAGGCCGGTATTCCCGGCGTCGGCCCCTTCTCGTTCTCAGCTTCGGTGCTGGCGGCCGTACAAGGCGCCACCATGGCGGAATGGGCCTATACCAAGAAAGATGCGCGCAGTTTCTACCGGCTGCTCGATAGCTGGACCGTCTACAACAAGGGCATCTGCGACGGCTTCGACTGGCAGATGCCGCACCTGAAGGAGGCCAAGCTCGTTGGCAGCGACACTTTCAAGAACGATGACGCCTCCATCGCCTCGCAGATCACGCGCATCAAGAGCCTGCCAAGGGAACCCGACGCCATCATGCTCTGCACGATGATGCCGGGCGCCGTTTCCGCCATCAAGCAGATCCGCGCCGCCGGCATCAAGTCGATGATCCTGAACGGCTCGGGCGTCGACGGCAGCTACTGGCTGAACGCCACACCGGATCTATCGAACTTCTACGTTCCGGTGCAGGGCTCGGTCTACGGCGACGATCCCAATCCGAAGGTCAACGAGTTCAACAAGAAGTACAAGGAATTCACCGGAGGCGATCCGTCCAGCCAGTACGTCTATCCCGGCTACGTCCTGATCGACGTCTGGGCCAAGGCGGTCGAGCGCGCCAAATCGACAGACGCAGCACCGGTCGTGGCCGAGCTAGAGAAGATGAACAACGAGCCCACTCTGTTCGGGCCGCGCACCTTCACCAAGGACATCCACCACCAGAACCAGGGTCGTTACTTGATCGTCGACACCGAGGCTGGCAAGCCGCGCGTGGTCGATCAGTGGACGATCTCGGAGAAGATTCCGCTCGACTATCTGGTGTCCAAGTAAGCCGGCAATGCGCCGTCCGGGGTACGCCAGTCGCGCCCCCGGACGGCGTTGCTTCTTCGTCTGCAAAGTCGTTGGGAGGAAATGGAGAGATGGTCGTAATCAACTGCGACATGGGCGAGGCCTACGGCCTCTACAAGATGGGCGACGATAAAGCACTGATGCCCCATATCGACGTCGCCAACGTCGCTTGCGGCTTTCATGCCTCCGACTTCAATCACATGCGCAAGACAGTGCAACTCGCCAAGGAGTTCAGCGTGAAGGTCGGCGCGCACCCCTCGCTGCCGGACTTGCAGGGTTTTGGCCGCAGGGAGATGAAGATCAGCCGCGAGGAGCTGGTCAACTGCCTGCTCTATCAGATCGGTGCGCTCAAGGCGTTCCTTGACGCCGAGGGCATGGCCCTCAACCACATCAAGCCGCACGGCGCGCTCTATGGCATGGCGTCGCGCAACGAGGAGATCGCCGAAGCCGTAGCCGATGCCGCCGACGTCTACAAGGTGCCCCTGCTCGGCATGAAGGGAACGCTGCATCAAAGGGTTTATGAGCGGCGCGGCCACATCTTTGTCGCCGAATATTACGCCGATCTCGACTACAACGCCGACGGCAGTCTCATCATCACCCGCGAGCATGAAGCCAAGGATCCAGTCGACGCCGCGAGCCGCTGCGCAAGGGCCGTGAACGAGGGCAAGACACGCTCGGTGGCCGGGAACGACATCACGGTCGGCGCGGATTCGATCTGCATCCATTCCGACACGCCGAACGCGGTCGCGATCGCAGAGGCCGTTCGCGAGGCGGTTCGCCCCTATCTCACTGCGCGCTGAGCCAGCGCGCCAACAACGAGGAACCCATGGCACCCCAACAGATCTTCTCGCCGCTTCCGGGCATCTTCTATCGCAGGCCCGCTCCCGACAAGCCGGTCTACAAGAACGACGGTGACCCGGTTGCCGATAGCGACACGATCGGGCTGATCGAGGTGATGAAGTCGTTTAACGAGGTGAAGGCTGGCGCCGCGGGCAAGATCCTGCGTTTCCTCGCCGAGAATGAGGAGCCCGTGATGGCCGGCCAGCCGATCGCCGAAATCGACGTTTGAGGCTCACCGCATCTCCATGGCGATCAAAAAGCTCCTCATAGCCAATCGCGGCGAAATCGCGGTGCGCATCATCCGCGCCGCGCGCGAGCTCGGCATTGTGACCGTCCAGGTCTACAGCAAGGCCGACAAGGATTCGCTCGCCGTCAGGCTCGCCGACGAGTCGATCGAGATCGGACCGCCCCAGGCGTCCAAATCCTATCTCAACCAGGCCGTCATCCTCGATGCAGCCAAGAATGTCGGCGCGGACGCCATTCATCCCGGCTACGGCTTCCTGGCAGAGAATGCCGAGTTCGCGGCGGCCGTCGAAGCGGCGGCGTTGATCTTCGTCGGCCCGACCGCGCAATCGATCCGGCTGATGGGCGACAAAGTCGCCGCGCGCGAGGCAGCGGCTTCCGCTGGCGTCCCGACCGTCCCCGGCAGTCAAGGTCGCCTGGAGTCGGCAGAGGCCGCCTTCGCGCTGGTCGACAAGACCGGCTTCCCCGTGATGATCAAGGCGGCGGCCGGCGGCGGCGGACGTGGCATCCGGATCGCCCGTTCGGCAGACGAGTTTCATCGTTTGATGCCGCAGGCGCAGGCCGAGGCGCTCGCCGCCTTCGGGGATGGCGGGCTCTACGTCGAGAAGCTGATCGAAGGCGCACGGCACATCGAGGTGCAGGTGCTCGGCGACGGGCACGACGTCATCCATTGCTTCGAGCGCGAATGCTCGTTGCAGCGTCGCCGCCAGAAGGTCTGGGAAGAAGCCCCCTCGCCTTCGCTGGCTCCAGCCGTCCGCGAAAAGCTTTGTGTCTCTGCTGTCGCGCTGGCCAAGGCAGTCAACTATCGCGGCGCCGGAACGCTCGAATATCTCTACGACGACAGAACGCACGAATTCTATTTCCTGGAGATGAATACCCGCATCCAGGTCGAGCATCCCGTGACGGAGATGATTACCGGCATCGACCTCGTGTGCGAGATGATCCGGATCGCCGGCGGCGAGCGCCTGCGCGTTCGCCAGGACGAGGTGCGCGTGAGCGGCCATTCCATCGAAGTGCGCATCAATGCCGAGGATCCCGCGAGGAACTTCCTGCCGAACCCGGGAACCGTCAACGCGCTCAGCGTGCCCGGCGGCGACGGCGTGCGCTTCGACAGCATGCTCTATCAGGGCTACGCGGTCCCGCCCTTCTACGACAGCCTGCTCGGCAAGCTGATCGTGCACGACAAGGACCGGCCGGGCGCAATCCGAAAGCTCGAACGCGCCCTTGCCGAGCTCAACGTCGAGGGGCTCGCAACGACGAAGCCGCTACATCAGGCACTTGCGCGTGATGCCGACGTGCAGGCCGGACGCTTTCACACCGCCTGGCTCGAGCCATGGCTGGAATCCCATGCCGCGACGCTTGGGGCACCGTTACCGACCGCAAAGGTTGGCTCATGATCGCGAGAGAACCCGCCCCGTCAACAACAGGAGGCCGCTAGTCATGCAAACCCGATTTTCCTTCGGCGGCGACGAGCACATCTTCGCCGAAGTCGGCGAAGCGATGTCGCTGGAGGCATTTTTCAAAAGCCTCTTCGTCACCAATGCGGTGCGCGACGCCAAGATCAAGGGCGTGATCGAGATCTGTCCGGCAAATGCGTCCTACCAGGTCAAGTTCGACCCTGATCAGATCAAGCCCGACGATCTCCTCGCCGAACTCAAGCGGCTGGATACGGGGTCGGAAAAGTCCGAGCCGGTGATCAAGACCCGGATCATCGAGATCCCCGTGCTCTACAACGATCCCTGGACGCGCGAAACCTTGATGCGCTTCCGCGAGCGCCATCAGGATCCGAACGGGACCGATCTCGAATACGCCGCGCGCATCAACGGGCTCGAGAGCGTCGATGCCTTCATCAAGGCGCATTCGAGCGCTCCATGGTTCGTTTCGATGGTTGGCTTCGTCGCCGGCCTGCCCTTCCTCTACCAGATGGTGGAGCGCAACCGGCAGCTTCAGGCGCCGAAATATCTGCGGCCCCGCACGGACACGCCGAAGCTCACCGTCGGGCACGGTGGGTGCTTCAGTTGCATCTATTCAGTGCGCGGTGCTGGCGGCTACCAGATGTTCGGCATCACGCCGATGCCGATCTACGATCCCAATCAGAAGATCAGCTACCTGCGCGACTTCATGTGCCTGTTCAGACCCGGCGACATCGTGAAGTGGAAGCCGATCGACAGAGCAGCCTATGACGCGGCGGTCGCCGACGTCGATGCCGGCCGCTTCGCGCCGGTCATCCGCGACGTCTCGTTCTCGCTGACCGATTTCAACCGCGACATTGATGCCTATAACCGCAAGCTCGATGGAGTCCTCCATGGCCATTAAGGTTTTGAAGCCGGGTCTTGCGACCACCGTCCAGGACCTCGGGCGTCCCGGCTACTATCACATCGGCATCCCGCTATCCGGCGGCATGGACCGTCACGCGCTCGCGGCGGCCAATTTGCTCGTCGGCAACCCGGAAGGTGCGGCCGTGCTCGAAGCCGTGTTCATGGGGCCAGAGCTCGAATTCACCGAGGACGCGACGGTGGCGATCACCGGCGCCGAGCTGCCACCAAAGCTCGATGGCGAACCGCGCGAGACATGGACCAGCTTCAAGGTGAGACGTGGCCAGATCCTCTCGTTCGATTTCCTCAAGCAGGGCGCGCGCGGCTACATCGCGGTCGCCGGTGGCATCGATGTTCCCGTCGTTCTCGGCTCGCGCTCGACCTATGCGCTTGGCGCGCTCGGCGGCTTCAACGGACGAAAGCTCGAAGCCGGCGACGAACTGCCGGTCGGCAAGGCCGTAGCGGCGGTGAAAGATGGCCGCACGGTCGCGAAGGACCTGCGCGGCCAGCCGGCCGGGGTGCCCACAGAACTGCGCGCCATGCCGGGCCTCTACTGGCACCGCATCACCGAGGCTGCCGGAAACGGCTTTTTCTCCGACACATGGAAGGTCGCCCCGGAAGCGGATCGCATCGGCTACCGTTTCAAGGGCGGCAAATCGCTCGAATTCGTTCCGCGCGAGCCGCCGTTCGGCGCCGGCTCCGATCCGTCCAACATCACCGATGCCTGCTATCCCTACGGCTCGATCCAGGTGCCCGGTGGCACCGAGCCGATCGTGTTGCATCGTGACGCAGTCTCGGGCGGTGGATATTTCATGGTCGGCACCGTCATTGCCGCGGACATGGATTTGATCGGCCAGCTTCAGCCCAACACGCCGGTAAAATTCGTCAAGGTCGGCATGGATCAGGCGCTTGCCGCCCGCAAGAACCGGGCGGAGCTGCTGGGCAAGCTCCGGACAGCCTTGGCGTAGCTGCCCTAGGTCCGCACGATCTGTCGGCACCCCGACCGCACGGGTCGGGGCGAATAGGTGTGTTTGCGCCTCACATCTGCGCCGGACGGCCGTCCTGCCAAACTTCCTCGAGCGGCACGAGAGTTGCAGCGGACACGTTGGGGCCGAAAAGCACCAGACATGAGCTATGCAAACATCGGAACGACCGCGATGTCCGTTTCTCTGAAACAGATCCGCTATTTCATCGCCGCTGCCGAGACCGGACGTATCGGTCAGGCGGCCATTGACCTCAACGTCTCGCAGTCGGCCGTGACAGCGGCGATCCAGCAGCTCGAAGCGACCGTTTGCGCGCGCCTCCTCGAGCGCACGCCGAACGGCGTGACGGTTATACTGGAAGGCAGTCGCTTCCTGTCCCAGGGCCGCCAGATTCTTGCTGCGGTCTCCGAAGCGGTGCGCAGTACGCATATGTCCGCAGGCCCGCTGTTCGGGACGTTGCGCATCGGCGTCACCTACACGGTGTCCGGCTATTTCCTGCCGCGTCACCAGATGCGTTTCCGGGCGAGCTTTCCCGGCATCACCATCGAGCTGTTCGAGGCCCCGCGCGACGTGCTCGAACGTGCGCTCGTCGACGGCGCGCTCGATCTCGCGGTCATGCTGGTCTCCAACCTCCGTGACAATGCCATGCTCGTCAGCGAGACCTTGTTGCGCTCGCCGCGCCGGCTGTGGCTTGCGCCTGAACACCCACTGACCCGCGCGGAGCGGGTCCATCTCGCGGAGATCGCTGCCTATCCTTACGTCATGCTCACCGTCGACGAGGCCAAGCACACCTCGATGCGCTATTGGACCCATGCGGCGCTCGAACCGAAAACCGTCTTCCGCACCTCCTCGGTCGAAGCGGTGCGCTCCATGGTTGCAGGCGGCATGGGTATCGCCATTCTGTGCGACCTGATCTACCGGCCCTGGTCGCTGGAAGGGCAACGGATCGAGACCCGCGTCATCGAGGATGAGGTTCCCAGCATGGACGTGGGCCTCGCCTGGCGGCGCGACACCAAACTGTCGGAAGCCGCCAGGGCGTTCCTCGATTTCATGCGCTTTGCGGTTGCCGGCGTCGGTCCGGCCAGGCCGCCGGTCAGCCTCGACCATCGGCACCGGCCCGAGGAGGCGATCGAAATCTAAGATATCTGTTTCCGTTTTATTCGACTTGACGCCGTCCGGCTGCCCTCGTCACACTTGTGCGGGGACACGACGGACGGGAGACACAGCCGGCGGCGGGGAGTGAGACATGCAAGTCAACTACACGACCACTGACATTCCATTGCAAGCCCGGCGTCAGTACTGGCAGGACGTCGTGTCCAGGACTTATTTCTCGCTTGACCTTCGTTTTCCGAGTCGCAGCGACTTCAACGCCAGCCTCGGCGCCTGGTCCATGGGGCCAGTCTCCGTATCCCGAAACATCGCGAACGGCCTGCTCTACAAGCGTCATGAACGGCATCTCCAGAATGAGCGGGAAGAATCCTTCCTGATTACCGTGCCTGAGCTTGCCGAGATCCGCTTCGAGCAAGATGGCAAGGATGTGCGCTGCCGGCCTGGCGCCTTCGTGATCGAGCGCAGCCATCTGCCTTACGAATTCAGCCACCATGATCCTGCGGCGCTCTGGGTGCTGAAGATCCCGAGCGCCGTGCTGCGCGCCCGCATCACGCGCCCCGAACGTCTCGCCACGCTGCAATTCGATGCCAGTCGCAGCGTCGGCGCGCTGTTCGTCGACACGCTGCGGCTTGCCGGCGAGCGTATCGGCGAGATGGACGAGACGGCACGCACGATGATGGGCAAGCATCTCATCGAGCTCCTGGCGATGGCCATCGAGGCTGACGACCGCGTGCTGACCGGCCACTCTTCGTCCGTGCGCAACGGCCATCTGCATCGCTGCGAGCATTTCATCCGCGGTCGCCTCGACGACATGCGGCTCACGCCCCAGATGATTGCCGACGGCTGCGGCATCTCGCTTCGATATCTGCACCAGATTTTCGAGGGCGAAGGAATGACCGTCTGCGCCTATATCCGCAACCAGCGCCTTTCGATGTGCGATGCCCTGCTGCGCGATCCCAATTGCCGCAAGAGCATTTCGGAAATCGCCTATCAATGGGGCTTTGCCGACCAGGCACAATTCAGCCGCAACTATCGCAGCCGGTTCGGTCGTACACCGAGCGAAGCGCGAACGACTTCACGCACCTCCAATTCCTGAAAAAACGTCACCTGACGTCCGAATGACCGATTCTTAGGCAATCCGCCGGCGGTCCGAGCACACGTGCCCGTCGCTCTCTCGCACAAATCTTCCTGCGCTCAGCGTCAAGAAGGCAAGCCGCCGATCTGCCTATGATTGGCGAAACGCTTGTTCGAAAGGAAGACGCATGGTGCAGACCCTTCGTGTGGCCGTCGATGTCGGCGGCACCTTTACCGACATCTGCATCATGGATGAGACGACCGGCCTCATCCGGATCGAGAAGACATCATCCACACGCGATCCCATCGAAGGCATCATGGGCGGCGTGTCCAAGGCGGGAATCGATCTGTCCAAGGTCGCCTTGTTCTCGCACGGCACCACGGTCGCCACCAACGCGCTGATCACGCGCCGCTTACCCCGCACCGCCTTGGTGACGACCAAAGGCTTTCGCGACGTCATCGAGATTCGTCGCGCCAACAAGGAAGATCTTTGGGACACCTACAAGGACGTCGTCAAACCGTATGTTCCAAGGCGCGACCGCCTGACCGTGCCCGAACGGGTCGACGCCGGTGGCAAGGTAATCGAGCCACTCGACGTCGAGGCCGCGCGCAGCGTCGCACGCATCCTCAAGCGCCGGGGCGTAGCGGCGGTCGCGGTGTGCTTCATGAACGCCTATCTCAACGGCGCCAATGAGCGCGCCATGCGCGACATCCTGCTTGCGGAAATGCCCGACGTCCCGGTCTCGATCTCCTCACAGGTGCTTCCTGAAATCTTCGAGCACGAGCGGTTTTCGACGACGGTTGCCAATGCCGTCGTGAGTCCGGTGGTCGTGAACTATACGAGCCGGCTCGGCGATCGGCTCGCTCATGAAGGCTACTCCCGTGATCTCTTGTTGCTTCACACCGGCGGCGGCGTGATGACGCCGGCCAGCGTGAAGGATTTCGCCGCGCGTCTCGCCGGCTCCGGCATTGCCGCTGGCGCCATAGCCAGCCGCTACGTCGCCGGCCTCTGCGGCTTCCCCAATTCGATCGGCCTCGACATGGGCGGCACCTCGACCGACGTGTCGCTGGCCTATGAGGGGCAGTCGCGCATCACCAAGGACTGGCATATCGAGTTCGGCTATCCGATCCGCTTTGCCTCGATCGAGGTGCTCACCATCGGCGCCGGCGGCGGGTCGCTGGCCTGGACCGATCCGGCCGGCTCCTTGCGCAACGGCCCGCAGTCGGCCGGCGCCTACCCCGGACCGGCCTGCTACGGCAACGGCAACACCCAGCCGACCAACACGGATGCCAACGTCACGCTGGGCCGGCTCGGCACCAGCCTCGCCGGCGGCAAGGTGAAGCTCGACCCCGCACTGGCCGAACGGGCGGTCGAGGATGGCGTTGCAAAGCCGTTCGGCCTCGGTCTGCACGAGGCAGCGGACGCGATCGTCAAGGTGGCCAACGCCAACATGTCGGATGCGGTCCGGTTGATCTCGATCAGCCGCGGCTACGATCCACGCGACTTCGCGCTGGTGGCTTTTGGCGGAGCCGGCGCCCTGCACGGGGTCGACGTCGCACGTGAGCTCGCGATCCCCGTCGTGATCGTGCCGCCCAATCCTGGCGTGACTTCGGCGCTTGGTTGCCTGCTGGTCGACATGCAGCACGATTTCTCGCAGAGCTGCATGGTCGATGCCTCCGACGCCAACGCCGTCGACATCGAGGCGCAGTTCGCTGAGCTGGAGAAGGACGCTCTCGCGCGACTCACCCATGAGGGCGTCGACCAGAAGGACATCGTGCTGCAGCGCTCGATCGACATGATGTATCGCGGCCAGTGGCGCTCGCTCGCCGTCAACGCACCGCGCCCGATCGGTGCGATCGCCGAACTCGTGCAGAGATTCCATGCCGAGCATCAGCGCGAATACAATTTCCGCCGCGACAGCGCGCCGGTCAGCTTCTTCCGCCTCAATCTGAAGGCGGTGGGCATCGTTCCCAAGGCCGAATTTGCCGTCCACGAACCGACCGGCGTCATCCCTGAGCCGGTCGGCCGCCGCAGGGTCTGGTTCGACGGCAACGGACTCGACACCCCCGTCTACGAGCGCGACGACCTCCCCTGCGGCTTCTCGTTCCAAGGGCCTGCGATCATCGAGCAGGTCGATGCGACCACCGTCGTGCCGCCCGGCGCCAGCGCCGAGGTCGACAAATATCTCAACATCATCATCCGCGTGAAGGAGTGAACCATGGCCGGAGATCTCCCGCTCGACCCCGTGACCTTCGAGGTTCTCAAGAACTCCTTCATCACCAGCGTCGACCAGATGGGCGAGCAGGTGCTGCGGACCTGCTACTCCTTTGTGATCTATAACCGTGATTTCTCGAGCGCGCTGCACGACGCCAAGGGCGAATGTGCGGCCCAGGGCAATCAGGATATCGCGGTCCACGTCGGCACGCTGCACTTTACCTGCCAGGACGTCATGCGCCATTTCGAAGGCGACATGCATGAAGGCGACGTCTTCGCCATCAACGATCCCTATGCCGGTGGCACGCACTTTTCCGACGTCCGTCTGATCCGCCCGATCTTCGCCGACGGCAAGATCATCGCCTTCAGCCAGTCCAACGGACACTGGTCGGATGTCGGTGGCAGCGTGCCCGGCTCGTTCGACGTCGCCGCGCGCGAAATGTTCCGCGAGGGGCTGCGCATCACGCCGATCCGCCTGTTCGATAAGAACGGTCTCAAGAAAGACGTCGCGCATCTCATCGCCTCCAACACGCGCGACCCCGCCTCGATCATCGGCGACATCCAGGCCCAGGCGGAAGCAACAGCGGTCTGCGGGCGCGAGATCCTGCGTCTCGTCACTAAATATGGCCGCGATACCGTCGAGACCGGACTTGCCGCCGTGCAGGATTATGTCGAGCGTTCGGCGCGCCAGCGTATCGCGGCGCTGCCCGACGGCGAATGGGAGACGGTCGACTTCATCGACCGCGATCCGGCCGGCGGCGAAGGAATGATCCCGATCCGCATCAAGATGACGATCAAGGGCGACCGTGCGATTTACGACTTCAGCGGCAGCCATCCCACCATCGGCTCGATCTACAACTCGGCGTTCGGCTCGACATTCTCGGCCGTTGCGGCCGGCATGAAGACGTTCTTCCCCGACCTGCCGCTGAACTCCGGCTTCTACCGCTGCTTCGAGATCATTGCGCCCGAGGGCTCGATCGTCGATGCCAGATGGCCGATCGCGGTCACCGGCTTCCTGATGCCGTTCGAGAAGATCATGAACTCGATCTACGAGATGTGGTCGAAGCTGATGCCCGAACGGGGCCTCGCCTGCGCCTTCAATCTCGAATATCTGCTCACCGGCGGCCTCGATGCGCGCAGCTCCGACAAGCCGATCTTCATGTTCTACGACTGGCTTCCGGGCGGCTGGGGCGGCCGCAACGGCAAGGACGGCAGCAACGTCACCACGGCCTGCTTCGGCACCGGGCTTATGTCGCAACCGGTCGAAGGCCAGGAACGCGCCAATCCGATCCTGACCACCGAATGCGAGATCCTCAAAGACTCCCCCGGCCCCGGCAAATGGCGCGGTGGCGCCGGCGTGGTGAAGACGTCGCGCATGCTCCAGGCCGAAAAGACTGTCATCTCCTACATCTGCGACCGCGAGCGGGCCGTGGTCTGGGGCATCGAAGGCGGCCTGCCCTCCATGCCGCACGGCCTGACCTTGAAGCGCGCGGGCAGCAAGGCCGAGGAGCGGCTCGGCTCGATCTTCTCCGACGTTCCGATCGGCGAAGGCGATATCTTCTCGCGCCCGACCGCCGGCGGCGGCGGGTTCGGCGATCCACTCGAACGCGACCCGAACCTCGTGATCGAGGATATCAAGGACGACTACGTCTCGGTCGAACGCGCGGCCAAGGATTATGGCGTCATCGTTCACACGATCGATGCAGAGCTTTGCAGCTACGAGGTCGACAAGGTCGCTACCGATGCCCTGCGCGCGAAGATCAGGGCCGAGCGCGTCGCCAATGTCCGGCTGGACCCGCAAGTCGTGGCGGAACGCTATCGCAGCGGCGCGATCGACGCGTTCGACGTGATCCGCAAGCACGCGGTGATCCTCGACTGGGGGACCGGAGAGTTGCTTCCCGAATCCACACGCCAGTTCCGCGACGTATTCGAGCGACGCTCGGTCGCGATGTGGACCTGACCACCATCGGCAACCGCGCCGCCCACGGGCGACGTGGCGCGTAAAAGAGGATCCGAAGTCGTCGGTCCTTGCCTTTCATTCGAACCCTGAGGATTGCGTTATGACGAGCACGACATGCCTTTCTTCCAACCGGTTCCGGCCGATCCGCTGCGCACTCGGCCTGGCTGCTCTCGCACTTGCCGCCACGGCGATGACACCGGCCGCGGCCGACACGTCCTGGTTCCCGATGAAGGTTTACGACGCGTCATCGGGGACGCCCAAGGCTGCGGAGTACACGCCGCTGCCGAAGGCCGAGAAGCCCTACAAGCTTTGCGTCCTCTTTCCCCACATGAAGGACAGTTTTTGGGTCGCCGTCGCCTACGGCATCGTGAAGCAAGCGGAAGCGATGAACGTCAACATGAACCTCTATGAAGCTGGTGGTTACGAGAACCTGCCCAAGCAGCTCTCGCAATTCGATGACTGCATGGCGAGTGGTCCAGATGCCATCATCGTGGGAGCCATCTCGGGCGCCGGGCTGAGCAAGAAGTTCGAAGAGGCCAAGGCCAAGGGCGTTCCGGTCGTCGGCGTCACCAATCCGCTGCCCCCCAACGCCCTGCCCGCCGCCAACTATGTCGACTTCGTCGCCATGGGTGAGGTCACCGGCGAGGGCCTGCTGGCTCAGACCAAGCCCGGCGATAAGCTCAACATCGTGACGTTCCCCGGACCGGCCGGCTCGGGCTGGGCGGAATCGTTCAACGAAGGCTTCAAGAAGGCCATCGCGAAGAACTCAAACGCCAAGATTCTGTCCGAGAAATTCGGCGACTCCGGCGTCGCGGTGCAACTCCAGCTCATCCAGGACGCGCTGCAGGCCCATCCCAGCATGAACGTGATCTGGGGCACCGCGCCAACGGCCGAGGCCGCGATCGGCGCCGTCGCCGAGGCTGGTCGGAGCGACCTGAAGATCGTGTCGTCCTACGAAAACCAGGCCATGCTCGACGCGCTGAACCGCGGCGACATTCTCGCCTTCGCAACCCAATATCCTGTCGGCGAAGGCGCGATTGCGATCGACCAGGCGGTGCGTCTCATCGAGAAAAAGCCTGTGATGAGCCTTGTCCAACCGGCGGCCGCAGTGATCGACAAGACCACCGTGCCGAAGCTGCAGATGGACCTCGTGCTGGCGCCGGCAAGCTGGACCCCGGTCTACTCGGTCAAGGCCAAGTAAACCTGCGGATCACTGTTGAGGCAGGAGATGCGTCTCCCGCCTCTGGTCTCAACCGCCTGTGGAGCAGCAGATGGATGTCGACGTCGACCCGAGGCCGGAGCCTCTGCTTCAATTGCGAGGTATCTCGAAGCATTTCACGGGCGTACGCGCGCTCGACCGGGTCGATCTCGATGTCCGCGCCGGCGAGTTGCACGTCCTGTTCGGCGAGAACGGCGCCGGCAAATCGACCCTGATCAACGTGGTCTCGGGGACATTTCCGCCCGACGAGGGCACGTTCCATTTCGACGATGAGGAGATCAGCCATCTCACGCCGCAACGGGCGCGCGCGATCGGCATCAGCCCGGTGTTTCAGGAATTTTCGCTCGTTCCAAGCCTCACCGTGGAAGAGAACCTGTTTCTCGGCCGGGAGATCGCGAACAACGGCATCCTGCGTGCCCGCGAGATGCGCAGGCGCGCCCAAGCGCTCATCGACGAGCTCGGCTTTGACCTCGATCCCTCACGACGCGTCGATGACCTCTCCCGCGCCCATCAACAGATGGCCGAGATCGCCAAGGCGCTGCTCGGCAAGGTGCGCCTGTTGATCCTCGATGAGCCGACTGCTTCGCTCACCGAGCGCGAGACCGGACGGCTGTTCGAGCTTATCGCCCGGCTCAAGAGCCAGAATGTCGGGCTGATCTATGTGTCGCACCGCATGCGTGAGATCCGCGCGCTGGCCGACCGCGTGACCGTGCTCCGCGACGGCCGCCACATCCGCACGCTCGATGCCGCGACCTCGACTGACGGCGAATTGGTGGAGTTGATGACCGGTCGCAAGATCGATCTGCTGTTCCCGATCATCGCGCACAGGCCGGACAAGGTGATGGTCGACGTCGAAAACCTGACGCTTGTCGACGGCAGCGTTCGCGATGTGAACCTCTATGCCCGCGCCGGCGAGATCACCGGTATCGCCGGCCTTGTCGGCTGCGGCAAGTCGGAGCTGATCCGCGCCATCTATGGCATCGAGCCGGCGACGTCCGGCGTGATCCGAATCGACGGCGCGCCTTATGAGTTTCCAGCCCCGCGATGCAGCCTGAAGCGCGGCATCGCCTATTTCCCCGCCAACCGGATCGCCGAAGGGCTCGCGCTGTCCCGGCCGATCCGCGAGAACGCCTCGATGACGGTGCTCGACCTGCCTGCCTTCGCCCGATTCGGCGTGCTACGACAGGCCGCAGAGCGCGCAAGGATCGCCGGCGTCATGGCGCAGTTGCAGCTCAGGCCCCCGAATATCGAACGCCCTGCCGGCGCTCTGTCCGGCGGTAACCGCCAGAAGGTGATGCTGGGTCGCGCGCTGACGCGCGAGCTGACCGTGTTCCTGTTCGACGAGCCGAGCGTCGGCATCGACGTCGGCGCCAAGCTCGAAGTCTACGATTTCATGAAACGTCTGGTCGAGGCCGGCGCCGCCGTGATCGTGGTGTCGTCGGAATTGCCGGAGGTGCTGGCGTTGTCGAACCGGCTCTATGTGATGCATCACGGCCGCATCGCCGCCGAACTGACAGGCACCGAGAAAACCGAGCAGAACGTGCTTTCGAGCTTCTTCCGCGACCATCTCGTGACGGAGGTTGCATGAGCACGGCGCTGATCACTGCGGAGCCGCAGAGCTCGATCGGTCTTCGATCGATCGCCGGCCGGATCGGGCTTCTGCCGGCACTCTTGGTGCTGCTCGTGACCGGCATGGCAGCGGTCGATCCCCAGTTCTACGGCATCATCAACATCCTCAACATCCTGCGCAACGCCTCGCTGCTGGCCATCGTTGCCAGCGGCCAGGCGCTCGTGATCGTCGCAGGCGGTTTCGATCTGTCAGTTGGCGCCGTCGTCGCCCTCGCGAGCGTCGTGACCGCCAAGACAATGGCGACCACCGCTGCTGCGTTTCCCGGCAACACCGCCCTCATCATTGCAAGCGGCGTCGCAGCCGGTCTCGGCTGCGGGATTGTGGTCGGGCTCATCAACGGATTTTGCGTGGCAAAACTCAAGGTCTCCGGCTTCGTGGTGACGCTGGGCACGATGTCGGCGACCGCTGGTGTCGGCCTCATGATCACGAACGGCATCCCCGTTTACGGCATGCCCGACACCTTTGTGAAGGGCTTTGGGCGCGCGCAGGCGTTTGGCCTGCCGACCGCCGTCCATGTCGCGCTGATCGTGATCCTCGTGATGGTGTTCGCGCAGCGACGGACCCTGTTCGGCCGCTACGTCTATGCGATCGGCGGAAACGTCGACGCGGCCGTGGTGTCGGGCGTGTCGATCCAGCGCCACATCGTAGGCACTTACGTCGTCTCGAGCGCGCTTGCGGCGCTGGCCGGCATCCTCCTCACCGCGCAGGTCGGCTCCGGCCAGGCAAGTTTTGGCGGCGATCGAATGATGCTGCAATCGATTGCGGCGGCAGTCATCGGGGGGGTCAGCTTGCGTGGTGGCGTCGGCCGGGTCGAGATCGTCGCCATCAGCGCGCTGTTCCTGACCATCCTTGCCAATGCACTCAACCTTCTGCACGTCGACTCCCGGCTGCAGCCGGTCTTCCTCGGCGTGATCATGGTGGCGGCCGTGGCGCTGGACGAACTCGGTCGATGGAGGAGCGCCCGTGTCTGACCTCGAATTGTCTGTCATGGCCGGGGACACCGATCGCACCAAACCGCTGCTAGGCCGCTGGGTCTGGAATGCGGTGCTGCCGGCTGCACTGGTGGCCCTGTTGCTCGGCTTCGCCACGTTCGACCATGGCGTGCTCTCGCCAGCCAACCTGCTCAACGTTGCCCAGCAGACTAGCTACCTCGCTCTGTTCGCGATGGCCCAGACCGTGGTCATCCTGACGCGCGGCTTCGACCTCGCGCTGGGCCCGACGGTCTCGATGGTGAGCGTCGGTACAGCGCTCGCCATGGCCGGCGCCGCGGCGGCGGGTCACGACACCAGCGTGGTGCTGTTCGCTGGGCTCGGCGCTGGCATCGGCCTCGGCGTCGCCTGCGGTCTTTTCAATGGCGTGGTCATCGCGCTGCTCGGCGTCAATCCCTTCGTCGCGACACTCGGCAGCTACAACATCGCGATCGGGATTGCGACCACGCTCTCCTCCGGCCGGCCCGTACAAGGGGTGCCGAGTCTATTCTCGCAAATTTTCTATGGCGGCAGCATCTTCCGCGTGCCAGCGGCCATCGCAATCACCGTCGCCATCGGCATCGCGCTCCACCTGGTCCTCTCGCGCACAGTGTTCGGGCGATCGCTCTACATCATCGGCACCAATCCACGCGCGGCCGCGGTCGCCGGCCTGCCGGTAAAGAGCATCCTGGTTGCGACCTATGTGCTGTGCTCAGCCCTTGCCGCGCTCGGCGCCATCATGATGACGGCGCGCACCGGCTCCGGCGAGCCGAACCTCGGCGGTGCGCTATCGCTGCAGGCAATCGCGGGTGCCGTGGTCGGTGGCACGAGCCTCGCGGGCGGACGCGGCGGGGTCGGCACCGCCGTGCTCGGCGCGCTCTTCATCACGATCCTGTCCAACGGCATGAATCTCACCCGCGTCGACGGATACGTCCAGATGGTCGTGCTGGGCGCGATCGTCATCGTCGGCGTGCTGCTCGATCGCCTGCGACTGGAGCGTAGCCAATGACCCCCAGCTCTCTCACGCAGATCGCCCCGGCCGCGGCGCACGATGCGGCCTCGTCAATCCATGTCGCCACTTCGCTTGCGAGTGCGCTCGATGCGCTGAGCGAATACGGCGCGGCCGGCGCCCCCTTTGCCGGCGGCACGTGGATCATGCGATCGCCGATCCGGCACGAGCCGTTGAGGGCACACTATGTCGCGATAGGCAGGATCGCCGAACTCGGAGCGGTCCGGATTGGGGCCGATGTGGTCGAGATCGGTGCAGTGGTGACGCACGCGGCACTCGCGGGCGCTTTGGCCGATCTTCCCGAATTCAATGTCCTTGCGGCCGCCGCCGGTCGCTCTGCGAACCCGGCGATCCGCGCGATGGCGACGATCGGCGGCAATCTTGCAACGCCAGACTTCGCCTCGGCCGATTGCATACCGGCGTTGCTCTGCCTCGGTGCCGAGATCGAGGTCGCAGGCCGGGATGGTCGCGAACGGATGAAACTGGAACACTTTCTCCAGATTCGATCGACCTTGGCACCTGGCCGAGTCGTCACGCAAATCATCGTACCCCGCAGTGAGCGCAAGACGGCTCATGCCCGCCTGCCCTTGCGCAAAGCCGGCGATTATCCGGTCGCCATCGTCAGCCTCTCGGTCAGCATCGATGCGACGGGTCGGGTGCAGGCCGCACGGATTGCAGTAGGTTCTGTCGAACCGGTGGCGCGACGATGGGAGCGGCTCGAGGCCGCCCTGATTGGGCGTCCACTCGACGCCGAGGGAGCCGCGCGGACCGCGGCTGAACTGGCGGAAGACTTCGTCGGCCGCGACGGCGTTGACGCGCCAGCCTGGTATCGCGTCAGCGTGTTGCCGGGACTTGTTCGCCGCGCGGCGGCTGCCGCGCTTGGCGCCTAGAACATCGGGGATGCACATGGCTCTCAGCCTGACCGTCAACGGCGACCGACTCGCCTCCACAGCCGATCCTGCCACCCCTCTCGTCGATGTCCTACGTGAGGAACTTCATCTGACCGGCGCTAAGCCAGTCTGTCGCGAAGGCTTCTGCGGCGCCTGCATGGTGCTCATCGATGGCAAGCCCACCCCTTCCTGCCTGACGCCGGCCGCGCTCGCCGATGGGTGCGAGATCCGCACGGTCGAAGGCCTTGCGACACACGGCCAATTGAACCGCATCCAGGCCGCGCTCGAAGCCAGCGACGCCGTTCAGTGCGGCATGTGCTTTCCGGGCATGGTGGTCAGCCTGACGCATCTCCTGGCGATCAGACCCGACGCCACGCGCGAGGACATTCGTGCGGCCCTGACCGGAAACATCTGTCGCTGCACGGGCTACGAACGCATCATCGAGGCGACGCTGCTCGCATTGGCCACGAAGTAATCGAGAGACGCTGACATGTCCGATGTTTCCGCGACCATGGATCTCCGCCGGCGCGACGCTGCAGACAAGCTGCGCGGGCGCACCCGCTACACAGTCGATCGTTATCTGCCGGGCATGCTGCACGCCGCAGTGCTGCGCGCCAGCCTGCCATCGGGACGGATCGTCCGTCTCGATACCTCCAGAGCTGCCCGCATGCCAGGCGTGCGCGCGATCGTAACGGCAGCAGACGCACCCGGCATGATGGGGATCGGCATCGCGGACCATCCGCTCTTCGCTCGCGACGTCATCCGCTATGATGGCGAACCGCTCGCTGCGATCGCGGCCGTTACATTGGCGCAAGCACAAGCGGCGCTCGCAACGATCGACGTGGAGATCGAGTCCCGGCCGGCCGTACTGACCATGGCGGACGCACTCGTACCCGATGCCCCTCTGGTTCATCCCAACTGGCGCGACTACGAAGTCCTGCTTGAGGGCGGCGCGCGCGAAGGCAACGTCGCCTGGGAGGCCACTGTCGTCCGCGGTGATGTCGATGCCGCCTTTGCCCGGCCAGATGTCGAAATCGTCGAAAGCTCCTTCCGGGTCGGTCGGCAGAACCACGTCGCATTCGAACCGCGTGCGGTGGTCGCAAGCTACGAGGATGGGCGGTTCCACATCGAAACATCGACACAGGTGCCCTGGGGCATCCGCAACGCCACCGCGCGCCTTTTGGGCGTGCCGGCATCACAGGTCCGCGTTACGGTGCCACCTGTCGGCGGCGGCTTCGGGCTCAAGTTCGATCTCGCGATCGAACCGTTTGCCGCCCTCCTCGCCCGCGCCAGCGGCCTGCCGGTCCGCCTCGTCAATTCGCGCGAGGAGGAAATGCTCACCTGCCTGTTTCGCGAAAATGCCGATATCCGGATTCGATCGGCGGTAACGCGCGAGGGAGAGATTGTCGGCCGCGAAGCAGTCGTGCTGATGGATTGCGGCGCCTATGGCGGCGAGCAGATTTTCCTGACCACCATGACCGCGCACACGCTCGGCGGAAATTACAAACTCGGCAGTGTGCGTCTGGTCTCGCGCGCAGTCTACACCAACACCACGCCGAACGGTGCCTTTCGCTGCTGCAATGGCGTCTACAACACCTTTGCGCTGGAGCGGCATACCGACGAGATCGCAGCCAAGATCGGTATAGATCCGCTTGTCTTCCGCCGCCGCAACGTGCTCGGCGACAAGGATCTTGGCGCCACAGGCCAGGTGTTCGAAGCGGACGTGCTCCGACCGATGCTCGACCGGATGGACACGCTGCGTGATGCCGCTGCATCGCCACCCGCGCGCACCGACGGCTGGCTCTATGGACGCGCGACCACCGTCGGCACTTGGTTCGTCTTCGTCGGACCGTCCGCAGCGACCGTAAACATGAATGCCGATGGCACGGCCACCCTAGTAACCTCGGGCGTCGAGATCGGATCCGGCTCGATGATGCAGAGTCTGCCGCAGATCGTCGCGAGCACGCTCGGCATTCCGCCGGAGAGCGTTATCGTGCGCGCCGCCGACACGGATGCTGCCGGTTACGATGTCGGCGTAGGCGGCGGCCGCACCACCGTCTCGCTTGGTGCGGCGAGCCTCTCGGCGGCACAGGAAGTGCGCACGAAACTCCTGAAAGTTGCTTCAGAGATGATCGAGGCGGCCCCCGAGGATCTTGTCATGCGCCACGGGAGGATTGAGATCGCCGGCGCGCCGGGCTCGGGACGCACCGTCGCTGAGGTCGCGACTCGTGCCCAGGCAAAGGATGGCCCAGTCTCCGGGACCGGCGCTTTCACGGGCACAGGCGTGCCGGCGATGCCCGGATGCGTCGCCGGCCATTTCATCGATGCGATCGACATCCCCGTCTTCGCCGTCCACGATTGCGAGGTCGCCGTCGATCCGGAGACCGGGCATGTCGAGGTGCTGAAATATCGTGTGGTTCAGGACGTCGGCCGCGCACTGAACCCGCGCGCGATCCACGGCCAGATCCAGGGCGGTGTCGTGCAAGGGCTGGGCTATGCCTTGCATGAAGAAGTAACCATCGGCAGCAACGGTC
Organism: Bradyrhizobium sp. CB82; assembly: GCF_029714405.1. Lineage (NCBI taxonomy): Bacteria > Pseudomonadati > Pseudomonadota > Alphaproteobacteria > Hyphomicrobiales > Nitrobacteraceae > Bradyrhizobium > Bradyrhizobium sp. CB82. Next base: position 5,585,141 of record NZ_CP121650.1, read on the forward strand.
GCGTCTGCCAAAGCGGCTTCGAAACCTATCGCGTGCCGCTGGCGCTCGATGTCGTGCCGGTCGAGATCAATCTTTACGAGGGCGCGCCTTCGGTGGGACCGCTCGGCACCAAAGGTGCCGGCGAGGTGCCAATTCTGAATGTCGGAGCGGCCGTCGCATGCGCGGTCGCAAACGCCACAGGAAAGCGCATCCAAGAGCTGCCACTGACGCCGCCGCGCGTCCTCGAACTTCTGCTCGATCGGAAACGCGACCTGACTCTTCCCCACATTGCCGAGACATGGTCGAACAACCTAGTTCGCCCTCACAAAACGCCGCAGGGCAATGCATAGGGACGTGCATGTCCGAGCTGTGGCCCTCGGCTCGCTTGGCGCGCGGTGGATGTCCGCCTTGCACCGAGCGCGCAGACACTATTCGATCGCCGTTGGATCCCCTGCGTTGCGCTGGTTCGAGCTTGCTTCAAGCATCGCTTCGAAGATTATGATCGGCAACCAAAATACAAGCATGGCCATTTCCTCCGTAGCATGACAACAATCGGTTCTCAGGGCTCGTTCCCACAATAAACAGCCGCGTGCGTGGAACGCTTTCGCTTCTTATGAAACTACCTCGTCGCTCTTCGCCGCCTTTAGCCTGCTTTTCGAAGTTAAGAAGTCCCAGCGACCGCCGATCGGCCACAATCGCTATCGATCGTCCGCATCGGCTAGAACAGCGTTACCCAGTCGAACTTAGGAGATGTCACGTCGATATTCATGCCGACTTTGCCTAACGGGCCTGTCGTCCCTTTCCGCGAGCACTGCGATGACCACCTCGGCCCGTCTTGGTTTCTCGGCTATCGAGGTATTCCACCAACGCAACCATGAAGTTTTCTGCTGCCGGCGGAAGGGTACGACGGCGCTTTCGGACGACGGCGATGGAGCGCACAAAGCGCGGGTCGTCGATAACTCGGGCAACCAGGTCCGGCTCGGCTCGAATCTCATGAGCCGACGCGGGCAATATTGTAATGCCCAGGCCTGCGCGCACCATGCCGACCGCCGTCATCATGTAGGTGACTTCGCATGCGGCCTCGACACGATGGCCTGCGGCAGCGAGCGCGGCGTCGACGGTTGCGCGAACACTGGTGGCGGGGTCCATCAGAATCAGCGGAAAGGCCGCCAGTTCTTCAACTCCGATGCGCTTCTTTCGCGACAAAGGATGACCCGCGGGAAGGATGACATTGAGGCGGTCTTCGGTACGGTGAATGACATCGAGATCGGCATGAATTGGCTCTCCGCCCACCACACCCAGGTCCACGTCCTCTGAGACTACGAGATCCATCACGCGACTCGCAATCGCGTCCTTGATGGTCAGTGCTACCCGCGGAAAGCGGGCCCGGAAGCGCACGATGACATCTGGCAGTATTCCCGCCGCAAACGACGGCAGTGCTCCGAGCCGAACCGAGCCAACACCGTGACGTGCGATATCGCGCACGCCCGTTACCGTCTCGTCGAACTCACGCAGGAGCCGCTCGAAAACCGGCACAAGCTCACGCCCCAACCTGGTCAATTCGACGGAACGGCTGTTGCGGTCGAACAGCTTGATACCGAGCTGTTGCTCCAGGGAGCGAATCTGAACGGTAAGTGCCGGCTGCGACAGGTTTGTCTCTGCCGCGGCGCGAGTGAAGCTGAGCGTCCGAGCGACGGCGAGGTAAGCCCTGATCTGACGAAGCGAGAGATCCATAATCATAGTCTATCACTGCGATCCGATAAATTCATTATACTAATTGATCGATCGGGTGTTTATTGAGCCGTCAGCCGGACCATCGAAGTCCGGGCGAGGAGACGAAGCAGGGCATGCGCAGCATCAGGCTCGGAGCCGGAGCCGGCTATTCCGGTGATCGCATTGAACCGGCGGTGGACCTCGCCGCATCCGGCGATCTCGACTATCTCGTCTTCGAATGCCTCGCCGAGCGCACCATTGCGCTGGCGCAGGGAGCACGTCAGGCCGATCCGAATGCGGGTTACGATCCACTCCTCGACGAGCGCATGCGCGCGGTGCTGCCCGTCGCGTCGCGCAACGGCACGCGGATTATCTCCAACATGGGCGCTGCCAATCCGCTCGCCGCCGCGCGCCGCATCGGCGGCATCGCCCAGGAGCTCGGCGTCGCGTTGAAGGTGGCCGCTGTGACTGGTGACGACGTACTGGATGTGGTCACCTCCGGCAACTGGCCCATCGAGGAGACCGGCGGACATATCTTGGATCTTGGCAATCGAATCCTCTCCGCCAATGCCTATCTCGGTGCGGCTCCCATTGTTGAGGCATTGAGCGCGGGAGCCGACATCGTCCTGACCGGCCGCGTTGCTGACCCGGCGCTCTTCCTCGCGCCAATGATCCACGAGTTCGGCTGGGCCATTGACGCATGGGATCGCCTCGGCCAGGGAACACTTGTCGGCCATCTCATGGAATGCGCCGGCCAGGTGACGGGCGGTTATTTCGCCGATCCTGGCAAGAAGGACGTGTCGAACCTTGCCCGTCTCGGCTTCCCGATCGCCGAAGTCCGTGACGATGGCGAAGCCGTAATTACCAAGCTGCCCGGCACCGGCGGCGCCGTCACCGCTGCCACCTGCAAGGAGCAGCTCCTGTACGAGATCCACGACCCCGCCGCTTATTTCCAGCCCGACTTGATCGCCGATTTTAGCGAGGCATCTGTCGAGGAGATCGCGCCCGACAGGGTGCGGATCGCCGGTGGACGCGGCCGGCAGCACAACGGGGCCTTGAAGGTTTCGGTCGGCTATCTTGACGGCTGGATCGGCGAAGGTGAGATCTCCTACGCTGGACCAGGTGCCGTCGCGCGCGGACGCTTAGCGCTCGAGATCGTGCGCGAGCGACTGGCTATTACCGGCGTCGCGTTGAGCGACATCCGTGCCGACCTGATTGGGCTCAATTCCCTCTACCCCGGCGCATCGCACGCCGACCCACCGGAGGTGAGGCTCCGGATCGCCGGGCGTACCAACAGCCAAGCGGAGGCGATGCGCATCGGCAATGAAGTGGAGACCCTCTACACCAACGGCCCGGCTGGTGGCGGCGGCGCATCGAAGTCGACCCGCCGTTCGATCGGCGTGGTGTCGGTCCTGATCCCACGTGAGCGGGCGCAGCCGCACGTCGAGATCCTGGAGGTGGTACCATGAAGCTACGCGACGTCGCCCATTCAAGAACGGGCGACAAGGGCAACACCTCGAACATTTCGGTGATTGCTTACCGCCCCGAAGATTTTCCGCTCATTCGTGAGCTCGTCACCGTCGAGCGGGTGCGGACGCAATTGGCAGGCCTCAACCCGAGCCAGGTGACTCGATATGAACTGCCGAAACTCGGAGCGCTGAATTTCGTCATCGCGGGCGCGCTCGGCGGTGGCGTGACCAGATCCCTTGCGCTTGACGCACATGGAAAGGCCCTGAGCTCCATTCTTCTTGACATGGATTTGGAGCGCTCGTGACGAGGCGCAGTGCCGAACGGAAGTGAATCATACGATGCCGGCGAACACCGGCGGCACAATCGATCAGGAGAAACACCCATGAACTGCATGTCCAGATGCGCAGCTACCTTGCTCGTATCAGCGGACGCGATCACCGCCGTTTACAGCGGCTTGGCCCAGGCGGCAGATCTGCCCATTGTCGTGCCGCAACTGTCGTCTGCCCTCGAGACACGTCTCAACCAGATCGGATGCTTTGACGACCGAAAACGATCGCGTTGGCGCGCATCTAGTGGCAGGAACCTTGGGGAGCCCGGGCAGTTGATCAGCAGTCCCCGACAAGCGGAGTTTTTCCCATGCGCGAGAAGCGCAGGCTGGTAGCGCCAGCGGCGTCCGCCCGCACCACCAAGGCATCGATTGAACCCCTGAGAACCGGTTATGCCTTAATCGTCGACGGTCATGTCAAGGCGACCTTCGCGGCGAAAGCGAGCGCCCTGGAAGCTGGCACACAGCTGAAGCACCGATACCCTCGGCTTCAGGTCAAGATCTACGACGCCGAAAACAAGCTCAGCGAGGTTGTTGAGATCGCCCTCGCTTGACGCGCCGAGCCGACTCGGGCGACTCGTCATCGACCTGCAGACATGCTTGATGCAGGGCGACGGCACCCACCCGGCGGCAAGCCGATGCAGCTCCGTTCGGTCCAGCAATGGTCAAAGACGGGATGGCCGGCCGAACGAACTAGCCCTTGCCGTTGCGGTTGGTGAACCGGGCGTTGCCGAGGCCTGTCCCGAAGCCGGACGGGCTGTCCGTCCGCGTCTCACCGCCCTTGAGCACGTTGCACAGCTAAGAATGGCGGGTGTTCGGTGGTGCTACGCCGACTTTCGGAGCGGCTTCGCGAAACACGACTACTATGCCGGCTTCTAACCGATGCCGGCGACTTAGGTCGCGGAAACGTTGTCATTCGCGGTCGTCGGCCGCATGGTCGCCTCCAATTTTAGACGAGTTCAGTCACGCCGCCGCGCCGGAACGGGCACGGTGGCCAAGCGATCACAGATTGCGCAGCGTTCAGGCCACCTTGGCTTCGATCTGGTTCACCGCCGATGGGCTCGCGCCGCTGATGGCGATGCGCCGCGGCTTCATGGCCTCCGGGATGTCGCGCATTAGCTCGACGATCAGCAGGCCGTTCTCGTAGCGGGCGCCCTTGACCTCAACGTGATCGGCGAGCGTGAACTGCCGCTTGAACGACCGGGCGGACATTCCGTGATGCAGGAAGTGCCTGTCGTCCTTCTCGGCCCTGCGGCCTTCCAGCGTCAGCACGTTCTGTTCCACGGTCAACGTCAGGTGGTCAGGGGCAAAGCCCGCCGGAGCCACCGAAATCTGGAAGCTGTTCTCGCCGGTCCGTTCGATGTTGTAGGGGGATAAGTCTCTTCGCTGGCCCGCTGGACCTCGTCGAGAACATCGAAAAAGACGGTCGAAGCCGATGGTCGACCTCCAAAGGGGAGTCCAATCATACCTCATAGCCAAATCCCCCAAAGAGCAAGATGGGTACGAGCCGGCACTGGACACCTGACCGGCGCCCGTCTCAGTTTTCGGAGCCCGATAGGCACTCCGGTCGCACATGGCGACGCCAAAAAAAATCTAGAAGGCCGCCGGAAGTTTCAAGAGGTAGCAAATTTTTTTCGGCCATTCCAATGTCTCGAAATCGTAAGAGGCGGCCCGCAACAGCTAGTCCCGCGCCCGTCGCAGGGCAGCCTCAAGCTTTTCCTTCTGCTTCTCCCAGCGCGCATCCTCGACCTGCGACCGTCGCTCCAGCTCGTCGCGCTCGGCCTCGATGGCCGCCGCTCTCTTGTCGTGCTCCCGCCTAGCTTCATCGAGCGCCTCTTGGGCCTTGGCCACTGCGCGGCGCTGGCGCTGGCGCTCCTTCTCCCTGACTGCCTCTTCCCTCTCGCGCTCGGCTTCCCGCCGGCGCTCCTCCTTCTCGAACGACAACGCGGCCGCGCGGGCGGCCTTGTCCTCCGGTGGACGCGGCTGCCGCTTCTTCGGCTTTGCACTGGCCTTTCTTGATCTGCGCGTCGGCTCCTCATCGACCAGGTGAGTGGGTAGATCGGCATGCTCCCGGAAGGGGCCTTGCGAGCCGACGGGGCGTCTGAGAACGACGCCGGGCTTGGCCATGGTCGCGGCGACCACGTCCGGATCGTCGCTCTCCTTCGCCACGCCTTGGTGGAAGAGATTGCTGTCCGCGCCCCACGCCGAGAGCGCTGCCTTCATTGAGGGAGCCGCTATCGCCAGATCGTAGAAGCCGAGAGAAGTTTCGAAGGTCTTGAGCTTCCTTGCCATACAGTCCCGCCTGATCGAACCGCCACGTCCCCTCGGTGGCCACCTCCGGAACAGCCAAAGGTTTCGGCCGTTCAAAGATTCGTACCAGATTTCATGGCACAGAGGAGCTGACGGTGCGAATACTCGTCGTCGAAGACGATCCGCTCATCCGCGAGTTCGTCGTCGAGGCGTTGCGCGAAGAAGGGCATGAAGTGATCCACTCCGCCGACGGGAACAGGCGTTGGAATGGTGCCTGCGGCGAGCCGCGGACGTACTCATCACCGACGTCAAGCTACCCGGACAAGTCGACGGATGGCAGATCGCCGAGCGGTGCCGCGAACACGATCCGGAGCTGCGGGTCATCTACGCGACAGGATTTTCGCCTAGCGCGCCTCGACCGGTAAGCGGCAGTTTGTTGCTGCAGAAGCCCTACGACCCCGAGCAGATTGTGCGGGCCGTCAGGCAAGTGACTGGAAGTCCCTCACCCTGAGAGCTTGCCAATCTTTCTCGTTTTGCGTGGTCATCGAAGGATGTGGCAGTTCCTCGTCGTGGCAACGCGTGGGCTGGGCGGCTGTGGCGAGGTTGGGGGATGTCGATGAACGCTCCTCTATGCGCTAGCGAGGCGGTTGCCTTGCAGGATGTTGTTGGCGAGGGCGTACCAGAGCACGACGGCGCGGACCTTTTCGAGGCCGCGCACGGTCAATTGCCGCAGGTCCCAGTTGCGCCAGCGGGCATGTATGCACTCGCAAATCGACCGGGGCTTGTATCGGGCCTTGCCCTCTTCGCTCGCCATGCGCGCACGCCAGGCCAACACCCCCGGGCCGTCGCCGCGTCGCGGTAGATGGGGATCGGTGCCGTGCTTGGATTGAGTGGGCGGGCAAAAGATATCGATGCCCTCGGCGTGCGCCCACTCGATGTCCTCGGCACTGCCAAAGCCGCCATCGACGAGATGGTCCTTGGGCAACCCGCCAGGACGCGCGCGCTGCCGCTCCAGCATGGGCCGCATCAGGCCGCGGTCGGACCCGGTGTTGCAGACCTTGATGTCAACGACGATCGGCTGGCCGGCGGCACTCGTCACCTGCACGTTGTAGGCGGGGCGGAAGCCGCCGTCGGCCATCTTCATGACCCGTGCGTCGGCGTCCGTCGTGGAGGCCCGCGGCTCTTTCGGCTTCTTGCCGTTGCCGCGCTTTTCTTCGCGCTCCTTGCGCTGCTGCTTGATTTCGGCGAGCGCCGTCTGCGCCGCTTTGACGCGCGCTCTGCGCTCACGCGCGGCGCGCTCCTTGGCGGCCTTCATGCGCTGATTGCTAGCATCCGAACGAGCGTCAACCTCGCGTTTGAGGTCTTCCACCACCGCCTCAGCCAAGGCCAGGTGCCGATCGAGCGTCGCCTCCCGCCGGAACGAAGCGGCCCCGGCGCTGGCCCGGACCCGAACACCGTCCTGCGCCAGCGTTTCCAGATTGACGAGGCCGACCTTCGCCAGCACCGCCAAATGCTCGCAAAGCAGCCGGTCGAGCAGGTCGGCGCAACCGACCCGGAAGTCCGCCAGCGTGTGATGGTTCACCGACACCCCGCCACACAGCCAACGATAGGCGTCATGGCTCTCGCAAAGCCGCTCCAACGCGCGCGCGCTGCCGACGCCCTCGCTGGTGGCATAGAGCCACAGCGCCAGCAAAAGCCGCGGCGATGTCGCGGGGTGACCGGGCCGATCGCCCCGCGCCTTGATCCGGTTCTCCAGCTCACTCAGGTCGAGTTCCTCGACATAGGACCAGATCAGGCGCACCGGATGGTCTTCCCCGATCAGGCTCTCGATATCCACTGCTCGCAACTCGATTTGATCGCGTTGGGGCTCACGAAGTCGCGGCGCTGCGAGCGGCGCCGCACCGGCTTGCGGCTTTGCCTGCTCCGGCAGATCCCCAAACAATTCATCAGCGGCCATCATCCCTCCTGCGAATCCATCACCGCAAGAGAATCACACAGCACCAGCTTTCGGCTATACCGCTTGCGAGCAGTCAAAAAGATTCACAGCCTCTGACCTGCGGCGCAGCCGCCGCGTGCTCGCACGCTCTGAAGGGCAGCCAAAGCTGGTCGGTGACGAAGACCTACGTGGGATTCTACACTGCCACACGGACGCGTCCGACGGCACCGAGACTCTGGAGACGATGGCCAAGGCCACGCGCGACCGCGGCTTCGAATATTTCGGCGTGGCGGATCACTCGAAGTCGGCGCACTACGCCGGCGGCCTTTCGGTCGAGCAGATCGAGGAGCAGCACCGACCGGGCTACGAAATCGACGTCGAAAAGGTGCTAAAGGCCTGCGCAAGCATGACGTGGCGGTCGAGATCAACGCCCATCCGTGGCGGCTGGATCTCGACTGGCGCTGGCACCAGGCGGCGCTCGATTTAGGCTGCACGTTCGGCATCAATCCGGACGCCCATTCGATCCGCGAGCTCGATCACATGCACTGGGGCGTCGAGATGGTCCGTAAGGGCGGCGTGCCGCCGGACCGGGTTTTGAACGCGATGACTCTTCCCCGCATCATCGAATATCTCAAGCGTCGCCGCCGCGTCCTCTATCGCGCGGCATGAGATCGACTGTTGCCGCAAACAACCACTAATCAGTTGCACTGCGGCGCCCGCTGCGCACTCCCGTTTTGCGCTCTACGGCGTCTTCGGCGACGGCCTTCGCGCGCTCCTCGCAACGCGCGCGCAGATCTTCGAGCTCGTCCGCGCTCAGATGCTCGATTCCGACAAAACTGTTCTGCACGAGGCCCGTCCGGATCAGCTCATCCAGCTTAACCTGGATGGCGGCGCTGTCCCGGTTCTGCGAGTTCTGGATCAGGAAGACCATCAGAAACGTCACGATGGTCGTCCCCGTGTTGATGACGAGCTGCCACGTGTCGGAAAACTTGAACAGCGGCCCTGTGACGGCCCAGATGACGATCACCGCGCAGGCCAGGACGAACGTCGATGCCCGGCCGGCCGCCTGAGAGGCCTTGTTGGCGATGGATGCGAACAGTCGCCGGTGATGTCGCTCGCTTTGCTGATGGTTCTGCCGCATGGCATTCCTTCCTTTCCGAATGCGGCCGGCTGCCCTGGAAATTCAGGCAGACGATCAGCCGCCAGTCGCGAATCCCGGGTAGAGGCTCATCCCTCCGTCGACGAACAAGGTGGCACCGGTGACATAGTCGGCCAGCCAGGCGACCGCTCGAGCGATGTCCTCCGGCTCCCCGATGCGCTTGTACGGTACCAACGTCATTTTCCGCCGCTAATCGGACGCGGGCATTTTCGATCGGTGCATCTCGCCCTCCGACGAAGTTGCCGTCTCGGAGCCGGCGATAGGGAGCGGGTAGCGCCACCGGACAGGTGGCGAGCCACAAATGCGGAAAGCCTTTTCAATTCGCGCAAGGGTCCATGTATGCAGTTTCGAAAACGGCCCTGGATTCAAGACGAGCGGCCGACCATGGTTCCGACCTCGATGCGATCTGGGAACGAGCCCCTGTGGGCGGATGACTCGAATTGGCCCGGCGCGCCGAAAAAATCCGCACGCTCGAAGACTTCAGCACCGAGTCCAAAGGCAGCTTCTTTCACAGCGGGAACCATCTTGACCATCGACCGTTGGCCTCCATCACCGGCCGAGGCTCGTCCGTAGGCGTCGGTGGCTGAGAGACCGATCGCGCTCCCGCCTGCACAACAGGGAGCGCGGCCATGCCAAACACCCTCCTTATTCACCGCATCCACGATGAGGCTTCTGCGATCGCAAAGCAAAACGCGTACATGCGCGAGGTTATCGCGGAATGTCTGAAAATACTCGCGCTACCGGTCCCGGATACCTTCTTGGGCCGTCAGACTCACGAGCCCCCGGAGAATGAGTTGAGCTAGAGAACCGTTCGCTGACCGCAAGCGAGATTGCAACCGCAGGGGTCAGCCCGGACTGAAGCACCTTGGATTGTCTTGCGTGCCTGCAAATGGCTTGTGCCAATGACGCCTGCTGCAACGCGCAAACAAAGGATCGTGCGATGACCCGTGCATTGCAGCACAACACCGTTTCGGAAACCCTGCGGAACAGGCGACCCATCTAGCCAGCCCCAGCGGCCTCAGCAGCTGCGCAAGAGGGAGGAGATCAAAGCCGAGGCCGCTGTCCGCACCCGTGTCGAGGCGGGGCGGACGTTGAAAGTGCGCGTTATCGAAGTCCCCAGCACCTGCATATGTAAATCGGCCTGGCAAATTGTCCGGGGTTGAATCAAATGTCGCGACACTGCGCCGACTTGACCGCCACCGGTGACCCGTCGCGCGATGGATTTTGTGTGTCCCTTTAGCGCGATATGGATGGGGACGGATCGTCTGTTTCAGTCGCTAGTCTAGTCATTGCTGCCGGTGTGGCGTCAGTTGTGGCTTTTTCGGCGCAGTGCTGATGTTTTGATCTAGCTCAACCTCGCCAAATCGGGCTCTGTGTGTGCTGCGGGTGACAACCCGAGCGCCCCCCGATGACGCGTTACCGGCAATGGATGTTGCATCTGCTAGCGTGGGGTCTGGCCGCGATCGGTCTGTTTACACTTGCTTCCTTTATTTGGTGGGCGCCCGACATTGGCGCGCCAGTTGTCCACACCACGAAATCAAGTGGTCCGGCAGCGGGACGAGCCACCACAGATCGATAATTTGCGAGGGTGCGGCGGAGCCCGCTTTGATCGCGGCATGCCTCGCTCCGTCCGCCACAACAACACCCTCCCCGACGGCCACCCAGTAAAGATCACCTCGGCGCGACGTCATTTGTTATTCTTGAGGATGAAGCCCCGCTCCTTGACCATTCTGTCTGCCACTGCCCGGCTGTACACGGGCACGTCGCGCAATGGCGCTCTTGGGGAGGCCATCCCTGCTCTGACGAGACACCTACCTCCTAAGAGGCATTACATCTCCCTCGAAAGAGCGTCCTCCGCCGTCCACGGCCGGTCTACTTGTTTGCCTTTACGCACCTTGGCGGGCAGAGTGCGCGCTCTCGCTGCCGTCTCTTGGGGGTAGTGCGGATGCCCCGCTTCTTCTTTCACGTTCACGACGGCATCTCTGTCTTCGATGATGTCGGGCTGGAGCTTCCGGATATCGAAGCTGCGGAAGCCGCGGCGATCGAATTGAGCGGCCAAATCATCAACGACGGCCCAGAGGGACCATTTTGGCAGGACAACAAATGGCGCATCGAGGTTACTGACGGTCCCGGGATGCTCGGTCGGACTTTCCTCGTCGTTCATTTTTCAGTCACGCGGCATAACGCACCTGACACGCTTAGGAACTAGGGGGCGCTTCAAGCGCAGTTGCCGAATTTTCCCGGAGAGTCCGAATTGGGGCAGATCGCCTTTCTCCTCATCGCCCTTATGATCAGCTCTGCTTGGCTGTATGTGCTCGGCAAGGCGGCCTTCGCGCTCGTGGATTGGCTATTCTAAACTTGAACGCCAACCTCAGATCATCTTGAGTTTCTTGTCGCACGGAAGGGGCCCGATTCACACATGATGTCGCCGGAACCTAGAAGGTCGGGAAAACTAGGAAATCCGGGAGGCTGAGGCTGTTTTCATCTCGTATGATTTGAAACCCAAAGGGCCGCTATTCGTCAGCGGCCCTTTCATTGGATATTGCCCGAGCGGCCTCAGCACTTGCGGCTCGGAGGAGACCAAAGCGGGGCCCAGGCCGCTGTCCGCGCCGGTGTCGAGTCGGAGCGGACCTTGACAGTGCGCGCTGTGGCCACGCAATCCCCAAGCCGCTCGCGAGTGGCGCGACGGGCTATTGCTACAATGTGCCGACGAAATATCGGAAGCTGAAATGTCCCGTCTCGAATGAGCCGCTTGGGACGGACTATACCCTGATGAAGGCCCGCGCCGAAATGCCTAACTGTCAATTCGATGAATGGACCAGGCGCGCAAAGGTTTTGACCGGGGTGAACATCCCGAAATACGGCACTGTCGATTGGCTCTTCCGTGATACAGATCAGCAAGGCCTACCTTGAGAAGGTCGCTAAACGGTCCCGCAGCGACTACGAATGGGCGATGGAGCAGATCTGCGACATCACGAGACAAAGACCGGTGACCGGGGTCGGTGACCGCCCGGTGACCACCCGGTGACCACCATAGACCCTCGGGCGGCTGACAAGCTCTACGTACGACAAGTTCTTGCAGGGGATGGGTAAGTAGCTCCCGAAGGACAAGCTACGCCTATGCACTGCTGAAAAATTGGTCAGGCTATGCCGCAAGGCATGGCGGGTTGTGCATCGGCTCTTCCCGGACGAGTTCGACAAGGCCGTTCCAGATCCCTGGACGGGCGTAACCCTAAAAGTCCGCCCTAAGGGGTAAGAAGTCCGCCGTCACCCGCGACCAGGTTTACGCCTTCGACGTTCAGAACGCGGCATCTGACTGCGTTCAGAATGAAAATCAGGAGATCGTAAAAAGTGCTTAGCCTTCAGGGAGATGTCTGGCGCGCTCGGAGAGATTCGAACTCCCGACCCTCGGAATCGAAATCCGATGCTCTATCCAGCTGAGCTACGAGCGCGTCCTGCCCGGGACCGGGCAAACTCCGAGGTTCGTCGGGCTAGTTCCCGATCGTTCGGATGCATTGGGATAGCAGACAGGTCAACCGAGCAAAAGCCCCACCTGCCCGATCAGGGCAGGTCGGAGGACGCTCACCAAGTCGTGTTGAAGAGGCCGAAATGGGGCTGCTGCGCTACGCGCATCGGCCCGCCGAATGTCGGTTGCCCGAAACCATAATAAGTCGGCTGCCCATAGTAGTAGGGAGCCGGAGATCGCCTGACCACCTTGCGCTTCGGCTGGACCGGCTTCTTGACCGACGCCGCATCGCCCTTCGGTTCCGTCGGATTGAACTGGGCGAAGGTTTCGCGGACCTGCGCCTTGGCCGACATATCGTCGAGGGCCGGGGATACGTTCGGCTGCGCAGGCGGTTGCGGCGCAACGCCCGCCGTCTTAACCGGTGCGGGGGCAATGGTCGGCTGGCTGGTGTCGAGCACCACGCGCTCCGGCAGCTTGCGATCCGAGCGAATCCGGATCAGCGGAGCCTCGTTGCTCGAGCTCACGACGCTCTGGGCGACCGGGCCTTCGGGCAGCGCGAGATTCACGGCCAATAGCAGCGCAAGCAATGCGCCACCGACAAACGTGAAATACCGAAGGATGGGCATCTGGCAGCGCTCCACCCGCACAGCAGCATGCGGGCCCTTCGCCTTAACCGGCGATCCTTTAATTGGTTCCTGTGCCGCCCGTCCGGTTCAACGGCAACGCGAACTTTTTTCGTGATTGACCACAAACGGTATTTTTCCGCTACGGCGACAGTGGCCATTTAGGCGCGTCGCGCGGCGGTGAGCGAGCACTTGGCTTGGCTGGCGTTCACGTTAACGAAGCCGATCGGCACATGCGCAAAAGTCTTGCGGCTTTTCATATTCACGGTTTCGGCAAGCACGCGCCTGCGATCGGTAAGATGACTGCCGTCACGGCGGGTGAAAGCGCAGAGGATCTCGACGTCCTTCACGGCATAGTCATTCTCATTTCGCAGCGTGAAAGTCACCAGCGCCCGCGATCCAAGCCCGCCACGGCGCCAGGATTGCGACGAAATCCGCAAGCGATCCAGTTCGACCGGCACGGATGCCTGGGTCGCTGCGGCTGCTGGTGGCACAGACTGCGCAGGCTCGGGCTGGACGGTTGCAAACTCGATCCCGTCGCTTTCATTGCCTCCGGAAGCGGACATCAGCCCCCAGGCGCCGCCGCCGACGAGGACCGCTGCGGCAAGCCACAATGGGCTTCTTCGCTTGAATGAGAAAGCCGGCCTCAGCAACGTACCGAGTTTGACAAGATCGTTGAGATCGACGCGAAAGAGCTCTGCGAGCATGGATGCGTCACCCAATGTGCGACGACAGGCGTCTCGCGCGTGCCGTCTTCCGCCCTAACGCGCCGATACGGCCGTTCTACGGCGCTCCGCCGGGCCGCCCCTTCAACCCGCAGGGCAGATTTGGGTTCCCGTAGGCAGCCGAATCTCGGGTAACAGAAATGCGCAAGTGGCCATTGGCCGAGGGGATCGCTAACATGACCGCAACACCGCAAAGCCCGATGCGAGGAACGAAATGCCGGTAGTCACCTGGGACCATGTCCATCTGCGCAGCCCCGATCCGGAGGCGACGGCGGCTTGGCTGCGGGACGTGCTAGGTGGCGAAATCGTGCGCGGCCCGGCACGCATCGACGTCAAGCTCGGGGGCGCCAACATCTTCATCGCACCGCTCGATCCCGGCAAGCCCATGAATCCGCCGCCGCCTCATCCCCATCAGGGCCTCGACCATTTCGGCGTCTCGGTGCAGGACATCGACGCCGTTGCCGCCGAGATGAAGGCGAAAGGCGTTGAGTTCACGCGAGAACCGACCACGATCCGGCCCGGTGTTCGCGTTTGCTTCATCCGCGGCCCCGAAGGTATTTCGGTCGAACTGCTCGAGCGCGACAAGAAATACGCCTGAGCCAGCGACGTGCCGCATCGCCCGATCGATCCGGCGTGACTCCGCCGAGCTGCGCCGGATCGGACGTCGTCACGTCATACTGCCCGGCATAAAACAGCGGATCGTGACACCGTTGTAGCCGTAGATCGGCCATACCATGGTGCGCCCGACCCGGTTCGGTTCCGAAATCACGGCTTCTTCCGGGACATCGACCCACACCAGCTCCTGCTGCTGGCCGTTGATCATGAAGCCATAGCGCGGCACGCGGACACGGTAGTGGCTACCGGCTTTGTTTTGAGTTTCCCAATCTGGATCCTCAAGGGACATGGCATCCGAGCCATCACAACATGGACCCTTACCGCTATGTAGGCTCGTGAACCAGTCACTGAGATCAGGACGGTTGTGGTCGTGCGCGCGCACCAAAGGTGCCGCGAGCGCTACCAGGAGTAAGGCACAGCTCAGCCCGAGCGCGCTACTTAAGCGCGTCGCGCTCCACCACTGACTTGCTTCACAACTGACATTGTCTACACGCGTACTGCATAGATGCGGCTCATCGCCGCCGGAATTGATCCAGTTGGTCACGTTCGTCTTGCTCCAGCACCCCGCGGCCGGTGCAATTAGGGTTTATGCATTTCGCGGGCCAACTTGATTCGCTTTGCAGGGCCTCGCTGCACTATGAGGCCGTCATACCCCTGTCATGCGCAAGCCGGGACAACTACGGCTTGGCGCCAGGGGCGCGGGCGAACTGCCGCGTTGCGCGAAGGATGGCGCTTTGGCATAAACATCGGCGCGCCGAGGGCGAAGGCAGCCGGCCACGGGACGTCATGAAGAACGGTCTTTATTCGATTCACGTGACGCTCCTCGATGGACGCGTCGGCAAAGGCAGCGGCGTGATCCTGTTTCGCGACGGCCAGATTCTCGGTGGCGATGCCTATCTCTATTACACCGGCAGCTACACGGTGAAGGACAACACCTTCAAGGGCGAGGTGCTGGTGCAGCGGCACACCTCTCCCCGCGGCGACGACAATCCCCTGTTCGGCGGTCCGGCGCCGGTCGGCATCGGCGTCAGCGGCATCTTCACCGATACGCGCGCGGAGATGACGGGAACCGCGCTGGTCGGCAAGGCAAGCCAGATCTTTGGCGCCACGCTGCGCAAGCTCGCAGACGTCGATTAGAGCATGATCCGGACCCGAAGGGCCGCCTTAGCGCAAAGTGTGAATTCCCTCGCGACAAACGCGGAACGCGTTTGCGCGGAGATCATGCTCAAACAATAACCTAACGCGCGATGACGGTTCATCCCAATCTCATCGTGCTTTAGATTAGAGCCGCGCTATTCCGCGGCCTGCTCCAGCGGCGCGACGCGCGGCAGAATCATCTGGATGCGCGTGCCGGCGCCGGGCTCGGAGTCGAGATCGAGCCGCCCGCCCAGCCGGTTGGTGACGATGCTGTAGACGATATGCAGACCGAGGCCGGTGCCGCCCTGGTCGCGCCGCGTTGTGAAGAACGGATCGAAGGCACGCCGGCGGACGTCAAGTGACATGC
The DNA here is from genome assembly GCF_029714405.1 of Bradyrhizobium sp. CB82. Lineage (NCBI taxonomy): Bacteria > Pseudomonadati > Pseudomonadota > Alphaproteobacteria > Hyphomicrobiales > Nitrobacteraceae > Bradyrhizobium > Bradyrhizobium sp. CB82. The sequence goes on from NZ_CP121650.1 coordinate 5,600,906, forward strand.
CGCAGCCATTGTCGGAGAAAATGATCTCGACATTGTCCTTGCCGGATTCGCGCACCTGGATATCAATCAGCCCGGGCCGCCCGTCCGGGAACGCGTGTGCGACGGAATTGAGGAACAGGTTGGTCAGCACCTGGCCGTACGGGCCGGGATAGCTGTTCATGATCAGGTTGGGTTGGCACTCGACGTTGAGCGTCAGATTGTGCTTGCGCAGGCCCGGTCGCAGACTCAGCACCACCTGCTCGGTGAGATCGGCAAGGTCAAACGTGCGCTGATCCGAATAGTTGCGGTCGGCGGCCACCTGCTTGAACGACTGGATCAGCTCAGCCGCGCGATTGAGATTGGCGACGAGCTGCGAGGATGCATCGCGGCTGGTGTTGAGGTAGTCGTTGAGCGTCGAGCGGCGCAACTCGCCACGCTCGACGTCGGCCGAGAACACCGCCGTCTTACGCTCCAGCGCGGACGCCACCGTCAGGCTGATGCCGACGGGATTGTTGACCTCATGCGCGACGCCGGCAACCAGCCGCCCGAGCGCCGCGAGCTTCTCTGCTTCGATCAGTGAGGCCTGGGTCTCGCGCAGATTGCGCAGCGCGGTCTCGGCGGCCTCCTTCGCTTTACGCATCTCCTGCTCGCCGCGCTTGCGCTCGCCGATGTCGAGCGCCACCGTGACGATCCGTTCGATCTCGCCGTCTGCGTCGAGCAGCGGCAGCTTGTTGACCAGCCATTGCCGCATGTTGCCGGAGGAATCCTGGTACTCCTCCTCGTAGAATCCGAGACCCTTGCGGAACTTCAGCACCCGCTTGTCGTTCTCGTCGGTCTTGGCCGCGCCATAGCGCGACATGAGGTCGGCAGTGGTGCGGCCAAGCGCGTCACCCGGCTCGATGCCGAAGATGCCGGCCATGTAGCGGTTCATCAGCACGTAACGAAGATCGCGGTCCTTGACGTTGATGACGGCCGGCACGGTATCGATGACCTGCTGCAACAGCCGCCGGCCTTCGGCAATGGCATCTTCCGCGCGCTTCTGGTCGGTGATGTCGCGCAGCGTGCCCTCGTAGCGGACGATCCTGCCCTCCTCGTCCCGCACGCCGGTCGCGCTGTCGGACAGCCACAGGATGTTGCCGCTGCGCTGGCGTACCTGGTACTCGAACTCGCGCACCATGCCGTCGCGCTCCATCAGCCGCTGATACTCCTCGCGCGCCTCGGCGTGGACGTAGATGGTGTGGGCGATGTCGCTGATACTGTCGATGAGGTGCTGCGGGCTGTCATACCCCATCATCCGAGCCAGCGCCGGATTGGCGTTGAGGAGATCGCCAGCCGGCGTGGTGACGTAAATGCCATCGACCGAGCCCTCGAACAGCTTCCGATAGCTTTCTTCCGCGAGGCGCTGCTCGGTGAGCGCGCGGACGGCCGCTTCGCGCGCGGTGTCGGCCTCCTCCAGGGCGCGGCGGAACACCTCCGCGGCGCGCGCAATGTCGCCGATCTCGTTGTCGAGATCGGCGGAGGGGATGGACGTGTTCTTCTCACCCGCCGCAAGCGCGCGGATCGATCGCGCGATCTGGGCGAGCGGACGCACCGTCCGGCGCACCACGAACCCGGCAGCAATGATGCCGATCAGCACGCCGATGGTGCCGAGCACGATGCTCTGCCACCTCGCCTCCGCCAGCGTCCGGGCGAAATCGCGCGACAGCACGTGCCCGCGCCGCGCGCTGACCTCGCGCAGCAACTCGGTGACTCGCCCAATCAGGCGCCCCTCGGTACCCAGCACCTCACGGTCGATATCGGCGATCTGACGCTCGCGGACGGCAACCGCGATGATGGCTTCGGCATAATCGTCGACCGCCGATTTCAATTTCGTATCGGCGATGTCCACTGTCCGCATGCCTTGCGCCGCCTGCTCGGCGGCGGACGGATTGCGCGCGAGCAACCCCAGCGCGATATGGCTCTGCGCTTCGGACAGGCGCGAGGCGAGTTCCCTATCCGCGGTTGCGGCGACGGCAGCGTCGAACTGGTCGCGCAGCGGCGGCAGGCCGGCGAGCAGCTGGGCGCGGCGGTCAATCAAGGTCGAGATCCGATCGAGGCCGCTGCGATAGGTCGCAAGCCGCTCGGTTACCCCGTCGATCATGTCCTGCTGCTCGGGCGCAAGCTCGATGCGGGTCTTCTTTAGGATGTCGCTCAGCGTCGAGGCCGCTTCGCCAACCTGTTTGAACTGGATGCCGGCGCCGGGATCGGTGACGAAGTCGCGCGCGGCGAGCCGCAGATCGTTCATGCGGCGGTCGATATCCTCGGCAAGGTCGCCCACGCTTTGCAGTCGCTGCAGTTCGGCGAAGGTCGAATCGATGTGGCGGATCGCGATCACGCTCGCGGTCGAGGTGACGATGATCACGGCCAGCACCAGGATGAAACTGCCGAATGTCAGTTGACCGATAGAGAGCGAAAACGCTCGCTTCGGGTGCGAATTCGGCGTCACTTCGGCAGGCATTTGGTCGGGACCGGACTCCATACGGCCCCAATATACGACGTATTCCGTCCCCGGGGGAACATGCCTCGAAGGCCGGGCGCCAGGACTTTACGATACTTTAGCCATCCGCGCGGCGCTTCCCGGGATGGTCATGGCGGCGACGCCGATGACGACCGAGGCGAGCCCGATCCACGCTGTCCGGCTCAGGCTCTCGCCGAGTAACGCCACGCCGATGGCGACGCCGATCGGCACGCGCAAATAGGCCTGCGCTGTGGTGCCGACCGAGCCGAGGGTCTGGATCAGACGGAAATAGATTACGAAGGCCGCTGCGGTCGAAAACACGGCGAGAGCCGACAGCGCCAGGACGGAACCTGCCGAAGGCGACATCCTCCAGGGCTGCTCGATGGCGAGCGAGGCCGGGATCAGGACCGCGGCGCCAGCGAGCAGCGAGCCCGCGGCGGGCGCCATCGGATCGAGCTCCCTGAAGCCGCGGCTGAAGATGGCCGCGCAGGCATAGCAGAGCGTTGCCGCGACGATCGCAGCTTCGGCGGCGAGGCCGCGGCCGACGTCATGAAATGCATCGACGCCGACGATCAGGCAGATCCCGGCCATGCCGGCGATGACGCCGAACAGTTTTCGCGGGTTGGTAGCCTCGTGCCGGGTGATCAGGGCCGTGAACAGGAAGGTGAAGATCGGCGCGGCCGAGTTGAGGATGGTGGCGAGGGCCGCATCGACATAGCGCTCGCCCCAGGCGATCAGGGTCCAGGGGACCACGCTGTTGAGGCAGGCCTGGAACGCGAAGCGGCGCCAGATCGCAAGATCAGTCGGCATGGCGATGCCGTGCAGGCGCATCACCGTCAGCAGCAGCGCGCCCGCGATCGCCGTGCGCGCAGCGATCAGCGTGATCGGTGCAATCGTGGCGACGCCGAGCTTGATGAGGGTGTAGGAGCCGCCCCAGAGCGCTGCAAGCAGGAGCGGCAGTGCGAGTTCGAAGGTGACCGTCGATTCCCGCCGTAAGGTGTCCATGGCGCGCGCTCCATCTCGCTATCAGCAAGTCGGAACCTAGCGCACAGCAGCCAATAATACTTCGCTCTGTCTCGAAGTGTGTCAGCCGAGGGCGCCGACCTCGAACACTTCGCCGTCATAGCCGGCCTCGCGGGGGATGCGGAGCTGGCGACCCGTTTCGGTCTTGGTCATCACCGGCATCACCGTGACGATGGACATGCCGCGGGCATGCTCGAGAGCGGACGTCACCGACGGCTGCTTGGCAAGCCGGATCAGGTTACGCGTAGTCGGGAACGGCAGCTTGAACCGGCCGCTCTCGCCGCCTTCGACGGCTTCACGCGGCGACACCCAGATCGAGTCCGTCGACTCCCTTCCGTCATGGGCGCCGAGCTGATCGGGCGGCGCGGCGGCGAGGAAGAACCAGGTGTCGAAGCGCTTCGGCATGCCCTCCGGCGTGATCCAGTGCGCATAGGGCAAGAGCGCGTCGAGCGCGAGCTGGAGGCCGTTGTCGGAGAGGATACTGAGGAAACTGATCTTGTGCTCATTGAGCGCAACGCGATGAGCGTCCGCAATAGCGCCGGCACGTTTGGCGTCGACCGGCGCGGCGGAGCCTCTTTCGCGCGCCAGCAAGATGCCGCTCTCCTCAAAGGTTTCGCGGATCGCGGCGATCCGAAAGCCGAGATCGGAGTCCGAAAGCCCCTCGCCGCCCGAATAAAGCTCGGCCCGCGCAATGATCTCCTTGTCGCCGGCATCGACGCTACCGCCGGGAAACACCAGCGCGCCCGAATTGAACTCGATCTGATGGTGACGCACCATCATAAAGACTTCCACCTCCTTGGCGCCGTCGCGGAGCAGGAGAATCGTTGAGGCGGGACGTGATGCGGCGGTCTCAGGCATGCAACTAACCTGCGGCACTCGATTGCGGTTGGAGATTGGCGCGCTTGTCGACGCGGGCCACGCGCGACAGCAGGTATTCGACCTCCGCTTTCGCCGCCGGCGTGATGGTCGCGCCGGGCTTGCGCTGCGCGCTGGAGGCGATGATGCCGCGCTTCTGGAGCACGTATTTGCGCACCGCGAGGCCGGCGCCGGGCTGCTGCTCGTAGCGCATTAGAGGCAGATGGGCATCGAACAGATCGTGCGCAGCATCGCGCTTGCCGTCCTTGGAGAGACGCACGACATCGATCAGCAGCTCGGGGAAGGCATAGCCGGTCATCGCGCCGTCGGCGCCGCGCTCCATTTCGAAGTCGAGGAACATGCCGCCATTGCCGCAGAGGATCGAGAGGGGTCGCAGCGAGCCGTCCTTCTGGAAGCTGCGCAGCGTCGAGATCTTCTCCAGCCCCGGCCAATCCTCGTGCTTGAGCATCACGCAGCTCGGATTGTCGGTGACGATCTTGCGGATCACCGCGGGAGTGAACACGACGGAGAGCGTGAGCGGATAATCCTGAAGCACCCACGGCACGTCGGGGCCGATCGCTTCGGCAGCCTGCTTGAAATAGCCGACTATCTGATCGTCGGTGCGCAAGGTGGGCGGCGGGGCGATCATCACGCCGGCTGCGCCTGCATCCATCGAAGCCTTCGCGAGTGAGCGCATCGTGGCAAAGCCCGGCGCGGACACGCCGACGATCACCTGCATCTTCTTGGCGCGCTTGACGAAGCGCACCGCCACCTGCTCGGCCTCGGCGGCATCGAGCTTCGGCGCCTCGCCGAGGATGCCGAGCACGGTCACGCCGTCGCAGCCGACTTGCTCGTAGAAATCGGTCAGGCGGTCGATCGAGCGCTCGTCGATCCGGCCGTCATCATGGAACGGCGTCGGCGCGATCGCGAAGGTGCCCTTGGCTTCGGCGGTGAGTTTCATCTTCCGTCCTTGTCTATCTCTCTTTCGTCATTCCAGGATGGCCCGAAGGGCGAGGCCCGGAATATAACCCCGATGGTGGTTATGGATTCCGGGCTCACGCTTCGCGTGCCCCGAAATGACAGTTCGGCTAAAAGCGCCGCGCCGACTTCTTGATCTCCTCCTCGGAGAAGAAAATCTCCTTGGCGTGATCGACGATGTCCTGGGCCTTCCAGCCCGTGTGCGGCGGTTTCCAGCCTTCCATCTCCATCATCCGCATTTCGCGCACGCCGCGGGGCCCGGATACGCCCAGCACCTTGCCCGTCTGATCGCCCGACAAATCACTAACCATGTATAGCACGGCCGGCGCAATGCCGTCCGGCCCGAGCGCCGCACCGGGGTTCTCTTTATAGCGGGGCAGATCTGCGGTCATGCGGGTCAGCGCGCCCGGCGCCAGCGTCCAGATCCGGATGTTGTATTTGCGGCCCTCGATCGCCAGCACGTTGGACAGGCCCCAGATGCCGCCCTTGGCCGCGCCGTAGTTGGTCTGGCCGAAATTGCCGATGAGGCCGGAGGTTGAGGAGGTGTTGACGATGACGCCGCCGCCATTTTCCCGCATCCAGCGAAACACCGGCAATGTGCAGCAGAAGGTGCCCTTGAGGTGCACCTTGATCACCCTGTCCCAGTCGGCTTCCGCGGCCTTGGCAAAAGTCTGGTCGCGCAAGATGCCGGCATTGTTGACGAGAATGTCGGCGCGGCCAAAGTGCCTGATAGCATCGTCGAACACGGACTGGCCGCCCTCCATGGTGGAGATGTCGGCGCTGTTGGCGACCGCGCGGCCGCCTTCGGCCTTGATCGCGTCGACCACATGCTCGGCCATCGACTTGTCGGCGGCGGAGCCGTCGCGGGGACCACCGAGGTCGTTGACGACGACCGCTGCCCCTTCCCGCGCGAACAGTTTTGCGTAGGCCTCACCGAGCCCGCCGCCCGCGCCGGTGATCAGCGCAACCTTGCCGTCGAGTAGTCCCATCGTGGCTTCTCCCTTTTTTGTTTTGTCGTATCCCGGACGCGATGCAGCGTGAAACGCTGCGCTGCGTCCGGGCACGAGAGCTACGCGAGCAGCGTCTTGCCGTTCTTGATCACGGTGACGCCGCGCGACTTCACCTTCGCCTCGAAGGAGATCACGTTGCCGTCCTTCCAGAGGTCCATAGTCACGGTCTCGCCGGGATAGACGGGTGATGAGAACCGCGCGATGTGCTGGCGGAAGGCACCTGGATCGTAGTCGGCATAGGTCTGGAGCACGCCGCGACAGGTGATGCCGTAGGTGCACATGCCGTGCAGGATCGGACGCGGAAAGCCTGCCTTCTTCGCGAACTCGGGATCGGAGTGCAGCGGATTGCGATCGCCGCAGAGACGATAGACCAGCGCCTGGTCGGGGCGCGTGGAGATGTCGATCGTCCTGTCGGGGTTGCGCGACGGGATCTTGTGCGGGTCGGGCTGCGTCAGGTTCGGCCCGCCGAAACCGCCATCGCCGCGGGCAAAGCGCGAGGCGACGAGGGTCGCGAGCTTCTCGCCCTTCTCGTTCTTGAGAACCGTCTGGTGGCTGATCACCACGCCCTTGTCCTTGCCCTTGTCGTAGACCTCGAGCACCGAGGAGTCGGCGGTGATGTGGGCCGCGGCCGGCAATGGCTGGTGGAACGTGATGTCGCGCTCACCGTCGACCACCATGACGCGATTCAGATTCATCTCGCCTGGGCCCGAACCCCAGGCCGCAACGGAGGCAAACGTCGGCACCACCTTGAGCGGCCGCGGCGTCAGCGTGCCCTCGTTGACGAAGGCGAGTTCCTTCTCGTCCATGGGATCGGAGCCGAGCCCGATACCATAGGCGTAGAGCATCACCTCGCGGTCGGTGTAGGCGTATCTCTGTCCGAGGTTTTTCAGGCCCTTCAGTTCGTCGTATCTGGCGGACATTTTTCTGGTTTCCTCCCGGCATTCTTCTCAGCCAGCAGCGGCGCCCGTCAATGTGCCCTCTCCCCTTGTGGGAGAGGGCAGCACCGCTCTCGCAACAAACTCACTCGGGTGAGGGGTTGGCTCCGCGATGACTCTTTTCGTGTGGAGAGAGACCCCTCACCCGGCAGCCTTCGGCTGCCACCCTCTCCCACAAGGGGAGAGGGTTACATCTTGCTTCGCGTCAGGCGACCGTGAAGAACGGCAATGGTGCGCCATCCGTCGGCTTGAACACCACCTTTACCTTCTGGCCGATCTTCAGCGTTGTCAGATCGCAGTCGACGAAATTGGTTTGCAGCGACGGGCCTTCCTTCAGCGTGACGTAGCCGATCGCATAGGGCCCCGTCGGAGACTTCCGCATCAAGCTGTAGGTGTAGATCGTGCCCTCGCCCGAACTCTCCTCCCACACTGTCTTGTCGGAGAAGCAGAACGGACAGATCGCGCGCGGGAAGTAGTGCGCGTCACCGCAAGACGTGCAGCGCTTGATCATGAACTTGCCCTGGCGAGCCGCGTCCCAGAATGGCGCAGTCTCGGCATTGGTCACCGGGGCCGGATATTTTTTTGCATCTACCATCACACGCGCTCCAGAATGGCCGTCGAGGCAGCATGGCGGACGCCCAACAATCCGCCGGTGCCGTGGGCGATGGCAAGATCGCAATTCTTGACCTGGACCTTCGGATGCGCCTCGCCGCGCAGCTGCCTGACGGCCTCGATGATCTTGGTCATGCCGCCGCGGTTGACGGGATGGTTGCTGCACAGACCACCGCCATCAGTATTGAAAGGCAGCTTGCCGACGCCCGAGATCAGGTTACCATCGGCGACGAACTTTCCGCCCTCGCCTTTCCTGCAAAAGCCGAGGTCCTCGAGTTGCATCAAGACGGTGATGGTGAAGCTGTCGTAAATCGAGGCGTATTTGATGTCCTTGGGCGTGATGCCCGCTTCTTCGAAGGCGCGCGGGCCGGACCAGACACCTGCGGAGTAAGTGAGATCGAGATCCTTGCCGCCGCGCGGCCCCTTCATGGCTTCGCCATGGCCGATCAGGCGCACCTGCGGCTTCTTCAGGCTCTTGGCAATGTCCGGCGTCGTCACGATCAGCGCGCCGCCGCCATCGGAGACGACGCAGCAATCCATGCGATGCAGCGGATCGGAGATCATCGGCGAGTTCAGGACGTCCTCGACTGTGACGACGTCCTTGAGCATCGCATGCGGATTGTATTGGGCGTGATGCGAAGCCGCGACCTTGATCCAGGCGAGCTGCTCGGAGGTGGTGCCATAGTCGTGCATGTGGCGCATGGCACACATGCCATAGGCATTGTGAGTGGTCGCGCCATACACAGCCTCGAAATCGGCTTCCGCGCCGGCCGCCCGCGGCGGCATCGGACCGGTGCGCGGCTTGCCTGCGAGCGTGATCAGCGCGATCGAGCATTTGCCCGCGGCGATCGCTTCTGCCGCATGGCCGAGATGGATGATGTAGGAACAGCCGCCGGTCTCGGTGGAATCGACGTGGCGCAGCTTCTTCGTATTCAGGCCGAGATAATCGACCATCGGCCAGGCGCCGCCGGGCGCATCGCCCGCGCAAAAATAGCCGTCAACGTCGTCCTTGCTGAGCCCCGCATCCTCGATCGCGCCCTTGGCGACCTCGGCGTGAAGCTGTGCGGTGGATTTGTCCGGCGCATGCCGGGTCGGGTGCTCATAGATCCCGGCAATGTAGGCCTTGCCCTTGATGGTCAAGTCGAGTCTCCGCTGGCGTTTCTTCTTGCTCTGGTTTTCTGACGCGCCGTGCCGGTATTGGCAAGCGCGGAAATATTCCGTCGGGCGAGAGGGTAGCGGCTAGACTCAAATCGATGTCCGGGCAGTCACTCGCATTCGCGATCGGCAATCTGCAAGATCATAAACGTGATTTGCCCGACGGCACAAGCGATTTTCTTTTTTTTCGAAATCAACCCCATGCAAAGCAGCAATAGTGCATTTTGCCCGTCGGGCAACACAATGGGTTGTGGGTTGCAGGATGGGCCAAGCGGCGTGTCCGCCGTAGCTCGAAGAGCGAAGGCGGAAGCCTGCCCACCTCTTCTCACGCAGTTCGGATGAGATGGTGAGCACGGCGCTTCGTGACTTTGCCCACCTAAGCATCGGCAACACACAATACTCATCCTGAGGAGACCGCGCAGCGGTCGTCTCGAAGGCTGGCCGCGGGTGAGAGCCGGGCCTGCATGGTTCGAGACGGCGCTTCGCGCCTCCTCACCATGAGGGGATGGAGCTACTCCGCCGCGATCTGCCGCGGCGCAGCTGGCGGGCTCGCGAGGTCGGCGGCGAGCTGGGCGTAGCGGGCTTTCGCGGCCTGCACCGCCTTGTCCTTCACCGGGCCGTAGCCGCGGATGCGGTCGGGCAGCGACAACAGCTCCACCGCTGTGTCGTGCGTGACCAGCGACAAGAGGCCGAGCACGGTGGCGACGTCCTTCTCGTAGCCGGCGATCAGGTCGCGGTCGAGCTTACGGTCGGCCGAGTAGCCAAAAATGTCGAGCGGGGTGCCGCGCAGGAAGCGGAATTTTGCCAGCCAACGGAACACGCCCAGCATCCACGGGCCGAAGGCGCGCTTCTTCGGGCGTCCCTGCGCGTCAATGCCTGACGCCAAGATCGGCGGCGCGAGGTTGAAGCTGAACTTGAAGTCGCCTTCGAACTGGTCGCGAAGCTGCTGCTCGAACTGGCCGTCTGTGAAGAGACGTGCGACCTCGTACTCGTCCTTGTAGGCGAGCAGCTTTGCGTAGTTGATCGCCACCGCGCGCGGCAGCGCATCGCCATAGCCACCCTTCACCGCGGCGTCGCGGACCTGGTCGACCAGCTTGCGATAGCGTTTTGCGAGGCGGCCATTCTGGTAGGAAGTGAGATGCTTGGCGCGATGCTCGATGATCTCGTCGAGGGTCATCGCTTCAAGGCTCTTCGGCGCGACCACCTCGTCCTGGCCCTTCAGCATGTCCTGGAGCCGCTTGGGATCGGCCACCGCGAGGCGACCGAGGCGGAAGGCTTCCTTGTTCATCTTGATCGAGACGCCGTTGACCTCGATCGCCTGCTCGATCGCCTCGGCGCCAACCGGCAGGAGGCCCTTCTGATAGGCGTAGCCCATCATCATCATGTTGGTGGCGATGGCATCGCCAAGGAGCTGCTCGGCGGGCTTGGTGAAGTCGAAGAAGCTGGAGTCTTTGTGCAGCGCGGTTTCGAGCACCGCATTCAATTTACGGGTCTGGAAGTTGAAATCGCGATTGAGGATGAAGTCGGCGGTGGGGATGACGTGGCTGTTAATGATCCCGCGCGTGCGGCTGCTGTCACAGAGCGAGATCGTGTCCTTGGCAACTGCGACGACCTCGTCCGCAGCGAGCACGAGATCGGCCGTGCCGGTGACGATGCGCGAGCACGTGACCTCCGCCGGATGATCCGACAGACGGACGTGGCTCAGCACCGCCCCGCCCTTTTGTGCGAGGCCCGACATGTCGAGGATCATCGAGGCCTTGCCCTCGATATGGGCGGCCATGCCGAGCAGCGCGCCGATCGTGAGCACGCCGGTGCCGCCGACGCCGCCGACGGCGATATTGTAGGGCTTGTCCAGCGAGGGCTGCGACGCGGGCGCCGGCAGCTCGCCGATATCGACAGGCTCCGCTGGCGCACGGTGGCGCGGCGCGCCGCCGTCGATCGTGACGAAGGACGGACAGAAGCCCTTGAGACACGAATAGTCCTTGTTGCAGGACGACTGGTTGATGGTGCGCTTGCGGCCGAACTCGGTCTCCAGCGGCTCGACCGAGATACAGTTCGACTGCACCGAGCAGTCGCCGCAGCCCTCGCAGACCGCCGGGTTGATCATCACGCGGCGCGGCGGATCCTCCATCAGGCCGCGCTTGCGGCGACGGCGCTTTTCGGCGGCGCAGGTCTGCACGAAGACGATCGCGGACGTGCCCTTGTACTCGCGGCACATCTTCATGACGTTCTCGAGCTCGTCGCGATGATACTTCTTCACGCCGGGCGCGATGGTATCAGCGGGATAGGCGTCCGGATTTTCCGAGACGAGATAGAGCTCCCGGATGCCTTCGGCGTGGAGCTGGAAGGTGATCTGCTGCGGCGAGAGGTCACCGTCATGGCGCTGGCCGCCGGTCATGGCCACCGCATCGTTGTAGAGAATCTTGTAGGTGATGTTGGCCTTGGAGGCGATCGACTGGCGGATCGCCAGGATGCCGGAGTGGAAATAGGTGCCGTCGCCGAGATTGGCGAAGATGTGATTCTCGTTGGTGAAGGGTGCGATGCCGACCCACGGCACGCCCTCGCCGCCCATATGCGTAAACGTCTCGGTCGAGCGGTCCATCCACAGCGCCATGAAGTGGCATCCGATGCCGGCAAGCGCGCGGCTGCCTTCGGGGACCTTCGTTGATGTGTTGTGGGGGCAGCCGGAGCAGAAATAAGGGGTACGGGAAACGGGCGCGGTGGCCTGCATCTGGGTTGCCTGGCGGCCGTTGAACCAGTCGGCCTTGGCGCGGAGCATGTCGGCGATTTCAGGATTGAGATTAAGTCGAAGGAGCCGTTCGGTAATCGAGCTCGCAAGGGAAGCGACGCTGAGCTCGGCGGCAAAGGTGAGGAAGCGCTTGTCGTGGTCGTCCATCTTGCCGATGATGCGCGGGCGGACGTCGTCGCGCCAGTTGAACAGCTCCTGCTTGACCTGGTTCTCGACGATCTCGCGGCGTTCCTCGATGATGAAGATTTCCTCGAGGCCGACGGCGAATTGGCGCACGCCTTCAGGCTCCAGCGGCCAGGGCATACCGATCTTGTAGAGGCGAAGGCCAATCTTTGCTGCGACCTCCTCGGTGACGCCGAGCTCGCGCAGCGCTTGCCGCACGTCCTCATAGCTCTTGCCCGACGCCATGATGCCGTAGCGGGCGTTCGGCGAGTCCATCGTGACGCGGTTGACCTTGTTGGCGCGGGCAAAGGCGATCGCCGCATAGCCCTTGTAGTCCTGGAGGCGCCGGTCCTGCTCGAAGCGATCGTCGGGCCAGCGCAGATTGAGGCCGCCGGGCGGCAGCTCGAAATCCGAGGGGATGATGAAGGGCTTCATCTCGTCGGTGAGATCGATCTCGGCGGTGGTCTCCACCGTCTCCGTGATCACCTTCATGCCGATCCAGCAGCCCGAGTAGCGCGACATCGCAATGCCGAGCAGACCCATCTCGATCATCTCGTGGATGCTGGAGGGATAGAGATACGGCATCAGCGCCGAGATGAAGGCGTGGTCGGACTGATGCGGAACGGTCGAGGATTTTGCCCCGTGGTCATCGCCGGCAAGGCAGAGCACGCCGCCGTTCTTGGCCGAGCCCGCCGCATTGCCGTGCCGGAAGACATCGCCGCAGCGGTCGACGCCGGGACCCTTGCCGTACCAGATGCCGACCACGCCGTCGTACTTGGCACCGGGTGAGAGGTTGAGCTGCTGCGAGCCCCAGATCGCGGTCGCGGCCAGGTCCTCGTTCACGCCAGGCTGGAACTTGATGTTGTACTGCTCGAGATGCTTTCGGGCGGCGAAGAGTTGCTGGTCATAGCCGCCGAGCGGCGAGCCGCGGTAGCCGGAGATGAAGCCAGCGGTGTTCAGCCCTGCGGCGCGGTCGCGCCGGATCTGGGCCATGGGCAGGCGGACCAGCGCCTGGATTCCCGTGGTGAAGACGTGTCCGGTGGATTGAGTGTATTTCTGATCGAGACTGATCGGACCCTGGTTGATGCCCATTCTTGTCCTCTTCGCCCTCTTAAGTCGTTGGCGTACCCGCTGTTTTTAGCTAGGGCGCCCCGGGTGCCCGCGCCACTCTATGTCGGAATTTTAAGCCTCCGCATCACAAATCTGGACCAAAGCGGGCTACCCACGAAAATCGCAACTTCGTGGCGGCAAGTCCGCCCGCCCTTTTCAATTTGTGTCAGCATACCCGGGGCGTCGCGAAACGACGTAACACGTCTATAATGCGTCCCAGGCGATTGGTCGCGGGGGGAGGCCGGGAATGCGGACGATTCTGGCATCTCTGGTGTCAGGGCTCACGTTGTGCAGTGCGGTCGCAGCGACCGCCAGCGAGCCTTCGCCGGAGGTAATCGCCCACGGCAAGGCGCTGGTGGAAGCGGGCGACTGCGCAAGTTGCCACACCGCCGATCCCGCAAAACCGTTCGCGGGCGGCAAGCGCATCGATACGCCGTTTGGCGGGGTCTATGCGCCGAACCTGACGCCTGATCGCGACACCGGCATCGGCGGCTGGACGGAGGCCGATTTCACCCGCGCGCTGCGCTTCGGCATCGCGCCGGATGGCTCCTATTATTATCCGGCGTTCCCCTACCCCTATTTCACCAGGATGACCAGGGACGACACGCTCGCGATCCGCGCGTATCTTTCCACGCAGGCGCCTGTTGCGAACCGCGTTAAATCGCCGGAGCTGCGCTGGCCGTTTGGCTATCGAACCCTGATGCGCGCCTGGAACTGGCTGTTCTTCAAGCCCGGCCTGTTCGAGCCCGACCAGTTCAAGACCGCCGCCTGGAATCGCGGCGGCTATCTCGTGACCGGGCTCGGCCATTGCGGCGCTTGCCACACGCCGAAGAACTATTTTGGCGCCGACAAGCGCGAGCTGGCGTTCTCGGGCAACGAGGTCGACGGCTGGTTCGCGCCACGGCTCGATAGCGCCGCGAGAAGCGGGCTGAAATCGTGGAGTGTGGACGACATCGCTGAATATCTGCAAAGCGGGCGCAATGCCAAGAGCAATGCCGACGGGCTGATGGCCGAGGTCATCGTCAACTCGACCTCGAAGATGAGCGATGCCGACGTGCGCGCCATGGCGGTCTATCTGAAGGGGCTGCCGCCAGGACCGAGCGAGCCCACGGCAACGCCGCCATCGGAAGGCGAGATGAAGGCGGGCCAGGCCGTCTATGCGCGCTTTTGCATCGCCTGCCATGAAGCCGACGGCTCCGGCGCGCCGCGCATCTATCCGCCGCTGCCCGGCAATGCGCTGCTTCAATCGGACAATCCGTCATCCACGCTCCGCGTGATCCTCGACGGTGCGCACACCGTGACGACGCCGCGCGCCCCCAATACCGGCGAGATGCCGGCCTATGCCAAGCAATTGTCGGACGAGCAGATCGCAGCGGTAACGAACTATATCCGCAACTCCTGGGGCAATGCCGCGCCGCTGGTCACGGCCGCGCAGGTCGGGAAGGCGCGGAGCCAGGGACCGTAGCAGTAAAACCCCCTCTCCCCGTTCTTCCGTCGTTCTTCCGGGGAGAGGGTTGGGGATGAGGAGCTGCTTCCGCAAAGATCATGTCAGAGAGACGCGCGGAGAATCCACCTCACCCGGATCGCATCTGACGATGCGATCAGACCTCTCCCCGCAAGCGGGGCGAGGTGAAATTACTGCTCGTCGCCCGTGAACACGAACTTCGGCATCTCCCATTTGTAGCGGACCGCGAGAAGGCGGAAGCTGATGCCGAGCACGAAGGTGAGAATTGTCCAGAGCTCTGCGTTGAGCTGAAGTCCGAACGCGGTGGCATAGAACAGGCCCGTCACCACCGAGACGCTGGCGTAGAGCTCCGAGCGAAACAGCAGCGGCACGTCGTTACAGAGGATATCGCGCAACACGCCGCCGGCGCAGCCCGTCACCATGCCGGAGACAATCACGATGGGGAGCGATGCATCCATCTGCCAGGCGACGTCGCAGCCCGCCATGGTGAAGACCACGAGCCCGATCGCGTCGAGCACGATGAAGGCCAGCTTGAGCCGGTGCACGAGGCGCGCGAACAGAATCGTGATGAAAGCGGCACCGCCACTCAGCGCAAGATAGACGGGGTTTTGCACCCAGGAGAGCGGATAATGGCCGAGGAAGAGATCGCGCAGCGTGCCACCGCCAAGGGCCGTGATGCAGCCGAGGAAGCAAACGCCGAGCCAGTCCATGCTGCGCCGGCCTGCGGCAAGCGCCGCCGTCATCCCCTGCGCCGCAACCGCAACGAGAGAAAGGAAATGCAGCACGCTGTCGCTCGGAGGGAGGCTCCACATCGGACGTCATCCTGTTTTAAGGGTGGAACTTAGGTCCGCAGTTCCGCAATTGACAGGTTCCCGATTCCCGCGCACGCGGCAACATGCGACGAAAGCATGAGGTCCGCCGGAACCGAACTTCGCGTCCCCGGGTTGTCTCGTCAGTCCATTCGAGGAGATCAAGCGATGGCCGACGACCGTTTTCCGAATGACCCCTATCGCCCCATCGGTGAGGATGAGTATCTCCGCGCGGCGCGGCGGGATGCCGACCTCCAGGCGGATCCCGAGCTCGGCGAAGGCCCCGCCTCCAGCGGCAGGATCGCGCTGTTTGCGGTCGCGATCGCGGTGGTGCTCGGCGCAGTGTTCTACGGCTTGAACAATACCAGCGTGAACCAGGCAACGACCGAGCCGCCGGCAAAGACCGCGCAGACCACGCCTGCCAATCCGGCCGCTCCTCCGGGCATGCGCGACGTGACGCCGCGCAACAATACCTCCCCGGGCGTGACCACGGGTGCGGCGCCGAGCCAGCCGGCTCCGGCTGCACCGTCTGACGCCGGCAAGGCGCAGTAACGCTCGCGAAACATGAAAGCGGCGGGACGATAACGTCCCGCCGCTTTTGTCACCCGTTAGCCGAACAACTTGTTCAACTCGCCGCCGGGATAGCCGCTCCCGAGCTCGGCGAACGTGCCCTTCTCCGCCATCTCCTTTGCCGCGCGCATGAAACCGCCCCAGGCGACGCGAGCAAGCGAGCCGCCGACGCTGATCCGACGCACGCCGAGATCGGCGGCCTCTTGCAGCGACAGGCCGGAGGCGCCGATCAGGAGATTGAACGGCCTTGGATGCACCGCCTTCACGACGGCAGCGATGTCCTCGCGCGTCTTCAGGCCCGGTGCATAAAGGCAATCGGCACCAGCATCGGCGTAGGCCGTGAGCCGGTCGATGACAAGCTTGAGGTCGCTGACGCCCCATAGATAGGCCTCGCAGCGACCAACCAGCAGCGTGCCGCTATCACCGATCGCCTTGCGCGCCGACTGGATGCGCTCGACTGCGAGCGCGCGATCGTAGAGCGGCTTGTCCTTGTCGCCGGTGGAATCCTCGATCGACAGCCCGGCAACGCCCGTCCGCACGCCGCGTTCGACATTTTCCGCGACCTTGTCCGGCTCAACCGCGAAGCCGCCCTCGAAATCCGCATTCACGGGGATGTCGACCGCCGAGCACAATGCTGCCAGATGCTGACAGACATCGTCCACGGTGACGCGGTTGTCGGCGCGCCCGATGGTCCAGGCAAAGCCGGCGCTCGAGGAGGCAATGGCCTTGAAGCCGAGATGCTGCAAGGCCTTGGCGCTGCCGACATCGAACGGATTGGGCAGGATGAAGCAGCCGCTCTCGTGCATCTTCCGAAATGTCGCGCGCTTGTCAGCGGTCGTGACGTGCATGTTTCTCTCCCATGTTGGCCGCGCAGACATAGGCGCTCTCCCAGGGCGGCGCCAGTGGCGCGCCCTCGGATGCGTTAGTGCGCGTCGTGCACGGCGCGGCTATCCTTTGGCGCCTCGTCGCGATCGGTCATGCCGTAGTCGCGAACGACGCTGGCAATGCGCAGGCGATAATCGGCAAAGAAGCCTCCGCGGCCCTTGGCCTGCGCGCGGCGGTGCTCCATCGTTTTGCGCCAGGCCTCCACGGCCGCCTCGTCGCGCCAGAACGAGACCGACAGTATCTTGCCTTTCTCGGTTAGGCTTTCGAAGCGTTCGACGGAGATGAAGCCGTCGATGGTCTGCAGGATCGGCTTCAAATCGGCCGCGAGATCGAAATAGTGCTGCCGGTGCTCCGGCTTCGGCCAGACCTCGAAGATCACGGCGATCATGGGCGCCTCCCTTGTTTTGGTTTGCGCCTACAATACCACCTTGCGCAAGAACGTCCGCTCCTCAGCGAGAATAAACCTGTTCTCCTCGGCGAAGTGGAAGTTCGCCATCCCCTCGGCGTCCTGGCGCAGCCGCGCGCGATAGGCCTCATAGGCCGCCAGGCTTTCGAAGGTGATCAGCGCAAAGGCGATGTTGTTGGTTCCCTCATGCGGCATGAAGTACCCAATCAGATCGCCGCCGCATTTCGGGATGATCGTGAGCCAGCGCTTCGAATACTCCTCGAACTGCGCGCGCTTGAAGGGATCGAGCTGATAGCGGATGAAGACGGTGATGGACATGCGGGTTCCTCTGTTTCCACACTGTCATTGCGAGGAGCGAAGCGACGAAACAATCCAGACTGTCGCCGCGCTAGCAGTCTGGATTGCTTCGCTCGCAATGACGTGTTCGTGGCAACAGCCTACGCCCTTGCTCGACCGCAATGCTTCGGCTATCATCGAAGCATGAAAGCAGGACCTGACATCGCCATGGTCGCTTCGCTCGTCGGCGACCCCGCCCGCGCCAATATGCTAACGGCGCTGATGAACGGCCGCGCGCTGACCGCAAGCGAGCTCGCGCAGGAGGCCGGGATCACGCCGCAGACCGCGAGCTCGCATCTTTCAAAGCTGGAGGCCGGCGGGCTGATCGAGCCGGAGAAACAAGGCCGGCACCGTTATTATCGCCTCACCGATCCGGATGTTGCCGGCGTGCTCGAAGGGCTTGCGGGACTTGCCGCCCGCGCCGGCCACATGCGCGTGCGCACCGGGCCCAAGGATCCGGCGCTGCGGCGGGCGCGGATCTGCTACGACCATCTCGCCGGCGACTTCGGTGTGCAAATGCTCGACAGCCTGCGCGAGCGGCGCCTTATAAAGCAGAAGAAGCAGGACATCGCACTCACGGTCGAGGGCGAACGCTTCCTTGCCAAGCATTTGCAGATTTCGCCCGATATGCTCGCCCATCCGCGCCGGCCGGTGTGCAAGGCGTGCCTCGACTGGAGCGAGCGGCGACATCACCTCGCCGGCACGCTGGGCGCGGCCATGATGAAGCGCTTCACCGAATTGAAATGGGCGGCGCGCGATGCCGCGCCCGGCAGCCGCGTGGTGAAATTCACCCGTACCGGCGAGAAGCAGTTCGCCGCGCTGTTCGGCAACGGGCACGAGTAGTTACACAATCGCGTGTGAACGAAGGCTCCCGTCCTTGCCGGACTTGACCCGGCCATCCACGCGTTTATTGCGGCTCGCACCTGGATGCCCGGGAGATCTGCACGAAGAGGTTGCGAAGCAGCCAGTGCTGCCGGCGGTTGCGGACCCGGCTTGTATCGCGGCCCCCATGGCGGCTGCCGACCGATGGGCCGTGCGGTCATGGTGGCGCCAGCGCCGGTCGTGGTGGCCCCTCCGGTCGTTGTCGCTCGCCCGCGCGTCTGCCCGTGGGGCTTCCGCTGGTGGGCCGGCCGCTGCCGCCCTGTCTGATCTGATTTTGCCTAGCCGCGTGGCCGCGCGCTCCACCGCGCGGCCATCTTTTTTTTGAACGCCTGCCG
Organism: Bradyrhizobium sp. CB82; assembly: GCF_029714405.1. Classification (NCBI taxonomy): domain Bacteria; kingdom Pseudomonadati; phylum Pseudomonadota; class Alphaproteobacteria; order Hyphomicrobiales; family Nitrobacteraceae; genus Bradyrhizobium; species Bradyrhizobium sp. CB82. The sequence goes on from NZ_CP121650.1 coordinate 5,619,659, forward strand.
CTATCGTCGGCCAGAAAAAGGGGATCGCCACCGCGATCCCCTTTTTGATTCGACTGGCGGCTTGCAGCACGCCCTACCAATGACGCCAGCGCCGGCGGTGCCAGCGATGCCGCCAGCCCCAGTGTCGGTGATGCCAACCCCAGTGCCGGCGGCGCCAGCCCCAATGACGGTGGTGGTGCCAGCCCCAGTGATGGCCGTGCCAGCGCACCTGCTCGGGCTTGAGCCGGCCGGCCTCCTCGCTGCTGGTAACCGCGGGATGGACCTCGGGATTGCCGAGCGGCAGGTTGACCGGGCCTTCGATGGGCTGTGGTGCCAGCGGTGCGGCCTGTACACCGGCCCCCAGCGCGGCGCTACCTGCCGCAACACCGAACGCGAATTTCAAAAAATCCCGCCGCTCCATGATGTCTTCCTCTTCAATCAGCGTTGAATGATGCGAAGGAAGTGTCGAGCCGACGAAATGAACTCAGGCTGAACCTATCGTTCAGGTAGGTTGCGCGCAGTTGACACTGCACGCGCGCAGCCGCAATGGCACAACGGCGGTCATACTTTGTCCAAAGAAAAGATCGAACATTCCGAACAAAACGGGGGCGCGTAGGGCCGTCCTGCATGGAGTCCATCAAACCAGAGGAGACAACCATGGCAACACAGGTAAAACCGGTTCCCGAGGGCTACCACACCGTCACGCCCTATCTCGTCGTCGATGGCGCCGAGAAGATCATCCGCTTCATGAAAGAGGCTTTCGGTGCCCAACCGGTCTTCGAGCCGTTGATGCGCCCCGATGGCAAGGTCGGACATGCGGAGTTCAAAATCGGAAACTCCATCGTGATGATTTCGGACTCCTCGGAGCGCGCACAAGCCACATCTACCATGCTGTATCTGTACGTGCCCAACGTCGATGCGGTCTATCAGAAGGCGATCAAGGCTGGCGGCACGTCATTGATGGAGCCAACGGACCAATTCTATGGCGACCGCAGCGGCGGCGTGAAGGATCCGGCTGGCAACCGCTGGCACATCGGCACCCACATCGAGGACGTATCGCCGGCTGAGTTGAAGAAGCGCGCGGCCGCGGCCATGAAGCAGCAAAACAAGGCAGCGTAGGCCCCCGGAGGGTGGATTGGCGCTAGACTAGTTAATCCCCGATCGGTCAATCACAGAAGCGGCGGGTTATGGCTTCGCCTGACCCGCCTGATCCACTGGATCATTGCGGGCCGTTAGTTCTGTGAACGCGTGAACGGGACAAAGCGCACGAGGGCGACGGCGCGCGTCATCGTCTTGCCAGGAGCGATTTTTTCGACGACCGTGAGCTGCTGGGTGCTGTAACCGGGTCCCACGGGCATGACAAGCCGGCCACCTACTTTAAGCTGCTCAATCAGCGGCGGCGGTGGCTCCCCGAGCGCGGCAGTCACGACGACTGCGTCAAAAGGACCACATTCGGGCCAGCCATCGTAGCCATCGCCAAGCCTGACGCTCACGTTGTCATACGCGAGGTCTCTTAGCGTTTTCGCGGCGGTCTCGGCCAATTGCGGAATGATCTCGATGGTGCAGACCTTTCGCGCCAGGTGCGCAAGGATGGCGGCCTGGTAGCCGGAACCCGTACCGACTTCGAGCACGGTGTGATCGGGCGCGACCTCGGCCAACTGGGTCATCAAGGCCACGATGTACGGCTGCGATATGGTCTGGCCGAGGCCGATCGGCACCGGCGTATCCGCGTATGCGACAGAGCAGGTTCGCTCGGGGATGAACAGATGGCGTTTCGTTTGCGCCATGGCCTCAAGGACCCTCTCCGACAGGCCTTGCTGTCCCAAAACACCGGCGGCGGACCGGGCGTAGGCCCGGATGGTCTCGACCATGGCGGCGCGTTCGCGGACGCATTGTACGTCCTGAGGCGCATCCTGTGCGGTCGCTTCCCACGCGACGACACCCATGGCGAACACGAGCAGCAGCAAGACCTTCATGATCGAGCCCCCTCCAAGAGGGACACAATTCACGGCGACCGCTTGAGCGCGCTCCCTGCGCGTAAGATCCGACCTCGCCCCGCAAGCGAGGCGAGGCTTTGCTTTGGCTCAGGTGCCCTCGAACTTGAACGACACGTTGAGTTTGGCGCGATAGGCCTCTACTTTTCCCTTGGCGTCCAGCTGCATATCGAGCTTGACGACCTCTGCGACGCGAAGGTCCCGAAGAGATTTCGCGGCTTGCTCGACCGCGTTGGCGGCGGCCTTTTCCCAGGAATCGCTGCTGGTGCCGACCAGTTCTATAACCTTGTAGACGCTCTCAGGCATGTCGTTCTCCCGTTCGCTATGAAGCAGGAAGCAGGTGCTCCCTGCTGCAGTCGAGCCTAGCACGATATCGGCCCTGAAAGGACGCCCACGATCGCAGGGCGCACCAAGGCCCATCGCGACTAAGTTCTGGCTTCGTCCTCCCAGTCCTCCCACTCGACATCATGGATTTCCAGGTAGTGGGAAACGGCCACGCCGATGGTGGGGAAAAAATTGCTCTCGCCAAGCTGGGCCAACAATCCGAATTTCTTCAGCTTGTCCTTTACGGGATCCTTCAGTTCGGCAAAACAAAGCTCGATATCCCGCGCGTGCAACGCCTCGTCCAATTCGGCGAGCGTATCGCCGGCGGTGACGTCCACGCTGGTGACCGGCTCGGCCGCAACGACCAGCCAGCGCACCGGCGTTGGCGAGTTCGCCACAGCATCCAGAGCGCGCTCCTTGAAGAATTCAGCGTTGGCGAAAAACAGAGGCGCATCCCACCGCAACAGCACCAGCCCGGGGATCTGGCGTGCATCCGGATATCTCGTGATGTCGTGATAGCCTTTGACACCGTGGGCCCGGCCCAATACGGCGAAGTGCGGGCGCCACCCGTCCCATAGAAACTCGGCGATGGCGATGGCGATGGCCAGACCTATCCCCGGAATTACTCCCAGCACGGCCACGCCGACAAAACAGACGATCGATAGCCAGAACTCCCACTGCTGAATGCGGTAGATCCGTTTGAGGTCGGCGAGTTCGATCAAGCCAATGGCGGCGGCGATGACGACGGCGGCCAATGCAGCATTGGGCAAATGCTGAAGGAGGTTTGGTGCCACCAGCAGAAGGAAGGCGATGGCAAGCGCGCCAATGACGCTCGTGAGTTGGGTGCACGCGCCGGCGGCTTCGGCCACAGGCGTGCGCGAACCGCTGCTGCTGATCGGAAAGCCCTGAAAAAGGCCGGCCGCCAGATTGGCGGCGCCAAGCCCCACCATCTCCTGGTTGGGATCGACCTGAGCGCCCAATCGCGCAGCATAGGCGCGCGAAAGGACGCTGGTGTCGGCGAATGACACCAGCGCGATTGCGCAACCGCCGATCAGCACCTCGACGATATCTCCGGCACCGATCCAGGGAAGGGCGAAACCCGGCAGGCCCTGGGGAAGAGGCCCCAGAACCTTCACGCCGTAACGCGCCCCAAGATCCAGCGCGCCCGCGACGGCTGTTGCCCCGACGACGGCAATCAGAATGCCTGGCAGCCGCTTGTTGCTCTCGAGCAGAAGGATCACCGTCAGCGTGCCGAGCCCAAGCCCAAAGGCGACCCAGTTTGTCTTTCCTTCAAGGATTGCACCGGCGATCGCCAACAGGCTCCGCAGAGGTCCTTCGCTTTCGATCGAAAAGCCGAACAGCTTTGGCAGTTGACTGATCAATACGGTCAATGCAATTCCGTTCATGTAACCGTAGCGTATCGGCTTGGAGAGAAGTTCGGTTACAACGCCCAGGCGTAGAATGCCCGCCAGAATACATACCGTGCCAGAAACGATTGCCATCATTCCGGCCAAGGTTATGGCGCGCATCGGATCGCCACCCGACAAAGGACCGACCACTCCCACGATAATGGCCGCCAGAGCCGAGTCCGGTCCCAGGACGAGGATGCGGCTTGGACCGAACAGCGCGTAAGCGAGGAGCGGTGTAATTGTTGCGTATAGACCGTAGATGCCGGGCAAGCCCGACGCCTCCGCATAGGCAATGCCAACCGGGACCAGCATTGTCGCCAGTACGACCCCAGCGAAGATATCGTGCGAGAGCCACTTCCTTTGATATCGACGAAGGGTGTCAAGACCTGGTAACCAGCGGGTCCAATGGCCCATTGCCCCTCCCCAACGCGGTCGGACTGGGCTCGCACCACAACGACGTCGCGCCAGCCGGCTAGCCCGTATTCCTGACCGCTTCAGCCAGCATGGCGTAGAGCTGGCGCTTGCTGAATTCCTTGGGCTGCTTGTCTGTCGTCTTCCGCGACACCTTCTTTGCTGCCGGCTGGGCGCAGGCAACCAACAACGCCGGCTCTTGCTTCCGGACCGACCTTATCTTGGGCTTTGCCGTTGGCGGCTTGTGGCCACGCTTCAGGCCCAAGCGGGTGAGCATGCCGCAGACAGCGTTGCGGCTACACCCGAGACGGCGCGCGATCTGCGCGGCACTCTGTCCCTGGACCCAGAGCTTCTTGAGCAGCGCTACGTCTTTCGCATCCCAACTCATGGAAGACATTGTACGCCAACTGCCATCCACTTTTCTAGTCTTCGTCCGGCTCGCGCACGACCGCCGGTTCGTCGTCCTCCTCGTCCTCGTCGTCCTCGTCCTCTTCTCCCTCCTCGTCCTCGTCTTCGTCATCAGGATCCCGGGGCGGTATTGCGCCGCTCGTGGACACCAAGCTATTCCAATCCACCACGCCGGTGAAAAATTCTTCGGGGGTATTTTGCTTCATGTTGTTGCTCCTCGGGTCTGGAGCTGAGAGCGCCGGTGAACCTGCCGGCCGTCTCGCGATTGTGGGTTCGACTGTATATCGCTGCAGGTCCGTCACTTCGGCTGCATCCAGCCACTACAGCTTGTAGCCTATCTTTCGCAGCAGATCTTTCCGCCACGCAATGTCCGCGTCGGTTTCGACGCCCAGCGGTGAGGCGCCATCGACGACGCCGAGCACGCCGCGGCCCAGCTCCGTTTGCACGACGATCACCTCGGTCGGGTTGGCCGTTGCGCAGTAGATGCGGCAGACTTCAGGCACGGCGCGCACCGCAGCCAGTACGTTGACGGGAAAGAATCCGTCGCCCAGGAAGATCAGGAAAGTGTGGCCGGCGCCGATGGTCAATGCGTTGTTGCGCGCCAGGGCGAGTGAGGCTTCGTCATTACCCGACCAGCGCACCAGCCGCTTGCCGGAGGCCTCGCAGAAGGCCAGCCCGAAGCGGATACCCGGGACGGCGCCCACCAGCGTCTCGTGGAGGTCTTCCACGGTCTTGATGAAATGCGACTGGCCAAAGATGAAGTTGGCGGCGTCCGGCTTGATGATGGGCACCACGGTGAGTTCCATGGCTGCGCTCCTTCAAGGTAGACACGCAAGTCATGGTAGGCCACTGGAAGGCGATTGCAAGCGGCCTGAGGTGGATGGCGGTTACGGCTTCGCCCACAGCCGGCCCCGCGCGCTAGACCCACCCTCCTCGCGCCATGATGGCCGCGCTGAGCACGATGATGACGATGGCGGCAAGCTCGCCGTGGATGATCGACGTCACCAGCCTCTTCCGCTTCGCGTCGATCACCGGCACCTGCCCCGCCTTCAGCGCCGCATTCCACGACAGGAACTCGCGGGTCGGAATGATCGACAACAGCCCGATGATGATGAAGAGCGCGAATTTAACCTGAAGCCGCCGCGCGATGGCGGCCGTGATCTCCTGCCGGATCAGCGTGAACTCGATCGCGACGGCCGAGACCAGCGTGAAGGCGCAGAGATGATGGAGGACGGCGAAGAGCGTGGACATGGCTGGATTTCCCCGGACAGAGCTCGCAGGGCGGATTAGCGAAGCGTAATCCGCCATCGCATGTAGGCAAAATAGTGGGCTACCTTTCGCTAACCGTGCTGAGTCAGTGCCACGTCACATCAGCTTCATTGGCGCATCAGCGACCACGCGAAGATCGATCCTGTTGATCAGTTGAGATCGAAGCGCCTCCGCGGCGCTGATGGCGGCGTCGGTCTGTCGCAACGTACTGACGTTCGAGCCGAGCGATACGATTCCACCGAGCACCAAGGCAATCGATCCGAGTGCGGCGGTTTGACCGGCCCCGAATAGCCCGAGGATCGCGATCAACAACAGCGCAGCCCCGCCGCCGATGGCGACCTTCGAAGCCAGAATGAACTTCCGGCATCGTTCCGCGATCTCGGCGAGCGCCTCGATCCGCGCTTCAATGTCTGAAATCTCGTCGGTCGGATCGTCTTCGGTCATTGGATGTGAGATCGTGCCCGTCGTCCGTAGGGTGGGTTAGCGCAGCGTAACCCACCGAATTCTCGATGCGAGGTGGGTGGTGTCGGCGGGTTACGGCTTCGCCTAACCCACCCTACGACATCGCCTCACAACGGCAAATTGTCGTGCTTCTTGGCCGGCATTTCCGTCTTCTTGTCCTTCAACATCGCCAGCGCCCGCGCGATCCGGCGCCTGGTCGAATGCGGCATGATGACATCGTCGATATAGCCGCGCTCGGCCGCGATGAAGGGCGACAGGAAGCGGTCCTCGTATTCCTTGGTTCTTGCCGCGATCTTGTCGGGATCGCCGATGTCTGAGCGGAAGATGATTTCGACCGCGCCCTTGGCGCCCATCACGGCGATCTGGGCGGTCGGCCAGGCGTAGTTCATGTCGGCGCCAATCTCCTTGGACGCCATGACGTCGAAGGCGCCGCCATAGGCCTTGCGGGTGATGATGGTCACCAGCGGCACGGTGCATTGCGAATACGCGAACAGGAGCTTGGCGCCGTGCTTGATCAGGCCGCCATATTCCTGTGCGGTGCCCGGCAGGAAGCCGGGCACGTCGACGAAGGTGACGATCGGGATGTTGAAGGCGTCGCAGAAACGAACGAAACGCGCCGCTTTCCGTGACGCATCGCTGTCGAGCACGCCGGCGAGCACCATCGGCTGGTTGGCGACGAAGCCGACGGTGCGGCCGGCGATGCGGCCAAAGCCCGTGATGATGTTCTTGGCAAAGGCCTCTGAGATCTCGAAGAAGTCGCCCTCGTCCACGACCTTCAGGATCAATTCCTTCATGTCGTAGGGCTTGTTCGGATTGTCGGGGATCAGCGTGTCCAAGGACATGTCGATGCGCTCGATGGAATCGAAGCTCGGCCATTCCGGCACGCCGTCGGTGTTGTTAGCAGGCAGGAAGTCGATCAGGCGGCGCATCTGGAGGATCGCCTCGACGTCGTTCTCGAACGCGCCGTCGGAGATCGAGGAGCGCGTGGTGTGCACCGAGGCGCCGCCCAGCTCTTCGGCGGTGACGACCTCGTTGGTCACGGTCTTCACCACATCAGGGCCGGTGACGAACATGTAGCTGGTGTTCTTCACCATGAAGATGAAGTCGGTCATCGCCGGCGAATAGACGTCGCCGCCGGCGCAGGGGCCCATGATCACGGAGATCTGCGGGATCACGCCGGAAGCGATGACGTTGCGGCGGAAGACGTAGGAATAGCCCGCGAGCGCCGCGACGCCCTCCTGGATGCGCGCGCCGCCGGCGTCATAGAGACCGATGATGGGCGCCCTCGCCTTCATCGCCATGTCCTGGAGCTTGGTGATCTTCAGCGCATGCGTCTCCGATAGCGAGCCGCCGAACACGGTGAAATCCTTGGCGAACACGAAGGTCTTGCGGCCGTTGACGGTGCCCCAGCCGGTCACGACCCCATCGCCCGGCACCTTGTTCTTCTCCATGCCGAACTCGATGGAGCGATGCTCGACGAACATGTCGAATTCCTCGAACGATCCCTTGTCGAGCAAGAGCTCGATGCGCTCGCGCGCGGTCAGCTTGCCGCGGGCGTGCTGCGCCTCGATGCGCTTCTCGCCACCGCCGAGCTTGGCGCCGGCGCGACGTTCTTCAAGGGCGTCCAGGATATGTTTCATTTGCTCCCGCCAGTTATTAAGGTGCGATTGCCGGCGGTTCTAACACGGCATTTTGCGGGCCGGGAAGCGGCTTTGCGCATGCCCGCCGCGCCCAAGGCGGCTAAAAGCTCAAGGAATTACAGGGGCCTATCGGAGGCGATTAAGATGCATGATGCAGTCACAACGACCGGCGAGGTGACCGGCGGCATCAAGATCCTGCTCCGGCTGGAGGGGCTGACGCTGTTTACCGGCATGGTGCTGCTCTATGTAGTCTGGGGTGGGTCTTGGGCCGTCTTCGCCCTGCTCTTCCTGGCGCCCGATCTGAGTTTCCTGGCATACCTCGCCGACAGCCGGTCGGGCGCGATCGTCTACAATGCCGCGCACAGCTACATGGTCGCCGTGGCGCTGCTCACGGTGGGTTTTGCGCTGGAATGGCCGCTCCTGCTCTCCATCGCCATGATCTGGCTCGCCCATATCGGCCTCGACCGGGCGCTGGGCTACGGGCTTAAATATCAGGCCGGCTTCGGCTTCACCCATCTGGGGCGGATCGGACGCATGGGGAAAGCGTGAACGGCTGGCTTCGGCCGCGCGTTTCCGGGCGTTTGACCCTCCCGCCCACGCATGTCCTTGCCGTTCTGGTGCAGCGTCAGCAAGCTCAGCACGTGCCCGAGCAGGCCGAAGCCGAGATTGGCGTATTCGTAGTGTTTGCCCGGCGTAAAGCCAAGCTTGTGGTTCGACAGGAAATCGTAGAGCCGATCGGCGGTGTAGTCGGCATACGGATTGGTGGGATCCTTCGGCGCAAAATTGTCGGGCACGCGCGGCAAGCCGGAGGTGTAGGTCGCAAGATCCAGCAACGTGATCGGCACGCCCTGATACTCCGACATCCTCACCCGCTCAGGCAGAATTTGGCCGCGGGATCATCCAGCGCTACCTCGCCCCGCCCGACCATCTCGGCCAGCAGCAGGGCGATGAAGACTTTTGTGATCGAGCCGATCTCGAAGACAGTGTCGGCATCCAGCGCGCGATCGTTGGCCGCCCCCGAACGCCCATAGGTCGCGACGATGCGGCGGCCGCGCCCATTCGCGGGGAGCGATGCTAGTCGAGTGGCGCGACAGACGCCAGAGTTGCTACGTCAAATTGCGCCGATATCGGCAAGACAGGCTTGCGTCAACGTCATCCGGTCGGCGATATGGCGCGGCTCGCGGCAATCCATGTTGAGCGCGAACACGGTGCGCGCGTCGTCCTTCTCGGCCCAGCCGACCATCCAACCGAGCGAGCCCTGCTCTTTCCCGGTCAACCCCGACTTGGCACGGATGATGGAGGTGCCGACTTTCGTTACCGGCAGGATATCGCAGACGAGATCCTGGCTGCGTTTCGAGATCGGCAGCGCGCGGCGACGCAGCCGGTCGACGAAGTCGATCTGGTCCATCGGATCGATGCGCAGGTTTCCGGTCAGCCAGAACTGGTCGATACCGCCGCCAATGTCGCGATTGCCGTATTCGAAGAGGTCGACATACTTTTGCATCTGCTCCTGGCCGATGCGGCGCGCGATCTCCTGATAAACCGGTACCGCGCTCACCGCGATGGCGCTGCGCAGCGTGTGATCCCTGTTCCAGGCCTCGATGTCGCGCTTCACGCCGTCCCAGGGGAAGATGTCCTTGTCGGGGTCCTGCACCACGCCCGTTTCCAGTGCGATCAACGAATTCGGGATCTTGAAGGTCGAGGCCGGCAACCGCGGCTCGGCGGAGCGATCCTTGTCGCTCAGGATGATCATGTAGTCGTCCACCTTGTAGCCGACGAAGGTCCCGGCCGTGCCGGCATCCGCAAAGCGCCTCGCAAGGCTGTCGCGGACTTCGCTGAGCGGCGGCGCGATATTGGCGAGCGCACGCGACGGCAGGATGGCGCTAGCCGCGAGAAGGCCGAGAGTGGAGCGACGGTTCAGCAAAGGCGATATCCGTTCGATGATCTGGAAGCGACAGTGCAGCCGATTTCGTGGTGAAACCATGACAGCATTCACCGCGGTTTTAGCGCACCCGGCCCGAGAGCCGCAGCACGAACACCAAGACTTCGGCGACGGCCTTGTAGAGGTCCGGCGGGATCTCGTCGCCGAGCTCGACTTTGGACAACGCCCCGGCCAGCACCTCGTTCTCCTCGATCGGGATGTCGTGGGCCTTGGCCAGTTCCACGATCCTGGCGCCGATCGTGCCCTTGCCTTTCGCGACGACCCGCGGCGCACCACTGCCCGTCTCGTAGTGCAGCGCGATGGCAAGCTTGTTCTCCTCGCTCATGTCGCACGATCCAGAAAGTGTCCGGCGCGGGCCGGTTGAGGCTGCGGCGGCGTGCCATCGCGGATCACAATGTCGCCGGGCTTGAGATCGGCCTTGGCCAGCGCCTGGCTGAGCTCGCCGGCACCCTCGCGCAATTGCTGCGCGGTGATGGGGCGTTCCGCCCACATCCGCACAAAGGTCTTGTCGCCATTGAGCGTGATCAGCGCGTGCACGGGGCCGGCCGGCTCGACGTTGAGCGAGAAGCGCGCGCGCCAGGCCTTCTTCGCTGGATCGGCCCCGCTGCCGCCGCTGTCGCGCGAAATCTCGAACTGCGCCATCGCAGTGCCTTGCGGCGTCGCGAAGGGAATTTCGAAACTCCACTGCGGCACCGAGGGATCAACAGGATGGCCGCTGGCATCGACACGGTCCGGAAGCGATGCGACCTGCAACAGGGTCTGCCGCGCGATCGCGGCGTCGGTGTCGTCGAGCAGGCGGTGCACGGTCTGACTCAGCGGCGCATCCGATGCGAGCGAGGTCGTTGCGATGGCCTGCGGCGATGGCAGCGCGCCGCGGAATGGCGGCGGCGCGGTCGCCGCACGCGGCATCGTGTCGAGGCTGTGCGCGTCCGGCACCGCGGCTTTGGGCGTGGTGAAGGCGGCGCCCATCGCACGCGGAAGCTCCTGCACGGCTTCCTGGAGCAGGCTCAGCGCGACGCCGGGCGACATTGTGCGCGGCAGCGGGCCTTCGGTCACGGCTTCGGCGAGCGCGGCAGCCGCGATATTGGCACCATGCGGCACTTGCAGCGTCTGCCGCGGGCCTGCTTCAGGTGACAGCGGCGGCGCCTGGAGGGCTTCGCCTGCGATCTGCTCGAGCGACGTCACGGCCTGCGCGACGGCCGCAGGCGCGGCGGGAAGCGCGGTCGCCGGTGCGGCCACTTGCGGCACGGTGGTTTCAAGCGCGCCCGAGCTCGCCGCCAGCGTCTGGCGCAGCACCAGCAGCGCCGCCTTCAGATCAGGAATGCTGCCGCTTGCAGGCGCCAGCCCCGACGACAGCGAGGCCTCCAGGAAGAGCCCCGATTTCTGGAACGCGGACTCGATATCGCCACCGTCGAGCTGCGGACTGAGCGGCGTCTGCTGCGCCAGCACGTCCAGCACGGCCTGCTTCAGCCCGGCCGGCAGGTCACTGGCGACGACCGAGGCAAGATTGGCAAACAGCGGCGCCTGGCTGCCCTGCTTGGTCACGGCCTCAGTCGAGGCCACCGAAACGGCGATCTGCTCGAGCGGCGTCAGGAGATTGCGCCCAGCGGTCGCGGACGGGGCGAGCGTGGGCGCATCGGTGAGCGCGAGCGCACCTGGCGTCAGCGTGACCTGATCGGTCGCCGCCCCGCTTGCCCCGTTGACGATCGCAAGCCGCACCGTGCCATCGTTCTGTGACACCGCGAGCTGGAGGTTTTGGCCCGGCGACAGCGCCACCTCCGACATCACGTCGATCGAGAGGTTGGCGATCGCGATGCGCACGAGATTGTCGGCTATCACGCTGATGACCTTGGCGTCGACGACGGAGCCTGCCTGGAGCACGAGCTCGGGCGTCGCCGCGTCAGTCACGGAGGTGGCGGCACTGACGGAAACGATCGAGCTTATCGGCGTCGGCATGTTTTAAGGGCCCGCGGAACGCGATCGACCCTAGCCATCCGTCGTAAACCTCCCGTTAAGGACCTTGCGTCGGGTGCTCGTTCACGGCATCAAGGACCGTCACCGCCGCCGCAAAATCCTTCAGCCGGGCGGCGCGGCGGCCGGCCGCCTCCTCGTCCACCCCCCACTGATCGGCGTTCCAGTCCTCGTCAACATGGGCGGCGGCCCAGACCTGGTCGGCATCACGCACCCGGTGGGCCAGGGCGAGCGCCAGCAGCGCCGAGCCCGTCAGCGTCGTGATCACATGCAACGCCGCGACCGACCAGGGATCCTTGGGCAGAGCCGCCCGCGCGGCCGCGATCGCCTGCTCCGGCTGGGTGACATGCATGATGCCCTCGGACAGGATGAAATGCGCGCCAAGCGTCTCGGCCGCCCAGAACAGCACGGGGTCCCAGTGCGCGGCCTCGCGCGCCACCAGGCCCTCGGGATGGCCGGCGCGATAGAACAACAGGTCGGACTGGAGGTACTTTGCGAGGTCGTCGCTGACGAGATCGACGCGATCGACCACGCCCTCAATCACACTGTTGGCGAGCCGCGTCAGCGGCATGGTCACGGGATCGATCGTCTCCATCTGACCGGCCCATTCCGCGGCGACCGCGTCGGCGAGCGGCTGCGCGGGGATGACGATCTGGCGGCCGGAGGGCGTCTTGATCGGCTTGCCGTCGAGCGTGATGGCGAAGCCGCCCTCGGCCTCCGCGACGCCCGCCTCCGCATAAAAACGCTTGCGCAGGGGCGCACGGGAGCCAGCCCGCGCGGCTTCCCGCGGATCGGGCGGGGACTGCCCCGCAACCTCGTCAAACAATTCGCGCATTCGGTTTTCGACCCTGATCCCACCAAAGCGCGATACAGCATCCCGCTTTGGGCTATTGTTTGGGCATGATCTGGTTCGGAAAACCGCTACACACTTTTCCGGATCATGCCCTAGGCTTCTAAGATAAGTCCGGCAGCCGATAAAGCGAGCGGCAGGCATGAAGGAAGTCACGGGCATTTTGGCCCTGTTCGCCGGGTTTTGGCTGGCCGCGGCGGAGGCCGGTTTTCGCTCGCCGGAATCGCTGGTGCGCAACGTCTATGCCTATTACGGGCGGGGTGCGCCGGAACTCTCGAAAGGCCTGCCGCGGGATGCCGCCACCGCGCGCCAGTTTTTCGATCCCAGCCTGCGCAAGGCCTGGAGCAGCCTCCGCAGCGACCCTTACGATTTCCTGGTACAGAGCCCGACGTGGACGCTCGGCCCGGTCGCGATCTCGGTGCTCCGCAAGCAATATGACAAGACCTATGTCGCCGCGCTGTTCGACAATAACGGCCGCCGGGTGACGCTGAACTTCATCCTGGTCAACGGGCCGGAAGGCTGGCTGATCACCGACGTCGAGAGCCCACATGACAGCCTGCGGATGTTTCTGGAGCAGTTCAGGAACTAGTTGAAGCGCGGCGACCCTATCGCACTCGCCGCTGTCATGCCCCCGCTCGACCGGGGCATCCAGTCACCGTGGCCTAACGATTCAATCACGACCGTCTCGGAGTACTGGATCGCCCGGTCAAGCCGGGCGATGACGGCTGAGAGTGTCGCGAGGCGCCCTACTGGTTCGCACACATGCGTGAATACGTGCCACGATCGGCGGGGCTCAGGCCTGCCCCAGCGGCGTCCTCGAGGCATCTGCTGACGCGGTCGCCGAACGAGGCCCGTGGCGCCGGCCTGTAATTGTAGCTCGGCCGTGCATCGAGTTGCGGGACTTTTGGTATCTCGATCTTCGGCGGTGGTGGCGGAGGAGGCGGTGGCGGCAGCAACAGCAGCGAGGTGCCCGGCAACAGCGTCTGCGCGAAGCTGCCCTGCCCCACCGAGAGCGTGGCGAGAACCACCAGGATGGACAGCGGAGCCTTCATGGAGGACATGTCGTTCGCCCCCGATAGTCTCGCAACCTGACTACTCTTCCGGCGCGTTCTCGATCGGATCAAATCTTGTTGCGTCCAGGCCGAGCAGGTTCCACGACTGCTGCATGTGCGGCGGCAACGGGGCGCTGGCGTCGATTACCCCGCCGCGCGGGTGCGGGATCACGATGCGGCGCGCGAGCAGATGCAGCCGGTTTTGCAGGCCGCCCGGCAATTCCCAGTTCTCGATGTTGAAATATTTGGGATCGCCGATGATGGGATGTCCGATATGGGCCATGTGGGCGCGAAGCTGGTGCGTGCGCCCCGTCACCGGCTTCAACGACACCCAGGTCAGCTTGTTGCCGGCGGTCTCGACCACCGCATAGTAGGTCACCGCGTGGCTCGCGCCCTCGTCGCCATGTTGGGCGATGCGCATGATGGTATCGTCCTCGCTCTCCTCTTTCGCGAGGAAGGTCGAGATGCGGCCCTGCTTCGGCTTCGGCAGACCCGGCACCAGTGCCCAATAGATCTTGCGCGCCGAACGTGAGCGGAAGGCGCCGGTGAGATGGGTCGCCGCAAACCGCGTCTTCGCGATCAACAGGCAGCCCGACGTGTCCTTGTCGATGCGATGCACCAGGCGCGGCTTCTGCCCCTTGGCGTCGCGCATAACCTCCAGCATCTGGTCGATATGCCGCGTGGTGCCGGAGCCGCCTTGAACGGCAAGGCCGGCCGGCTTGTTGAGGACGAGGACGTCGTCGTCCTCGTAGAGCGTCATCTCCTTGAGCGCTTGAAGTGTCTTTTGAGCGGCTTCGGAGAGCGCGCCGGGAGCTTTCGGCGCATCCAGCTTCAACGGCGGAATGCGGACGCTCTGCCCCTCCTCCAGCCGGTCCTTGCTGTCGACGCGCTTGCCGTCGACGCGCAGCTCGCCTTTGCGCACGACGCGCTGGATGTGAGAGAAAGACAGCCCCGGGAAACGCGCTTCCAGAAACCGGTCGACGCGCATGTTGTTCTCGTCAGCCGTCACTGTGACGGTCTGCACCTTGGTCGGCAGCAACGCCTCGACGGGCTTGCTGGGCGCGGGAACGGGCTCACGCCGCTCGGCGCGCTCGGACGCAAAGCCCCGCGGCTTCGCACCCGGCTTGCCGCCGGGCCGCGGTCCCGCTTTATGCGCGCTGCGCGCCTTGAACGGACGCGGCTCCTTGCGCTCGACGCGTAAGCGGGGCTTGGGGTTGGTTCTCTTGATGCGACGGCTCATGGTTGCCTGCCTAGCCCAAAAGCGGCCTTGCGTCACGACGAAATGGCCGATTTTAGCGCGAGCCGCCACGCTCCTTCCGCAGCTTCGCCCAGTATTCCAGCCGCTTCCTGATCTCCCGCTCGAAGCCGCGCTCGGGCGGGTCGTAGAAGGTCTGGCGCCCCAGGGCTTCCGGAAAGTAGTCCTGGCCGGAGAAGGCATCGGGTGCGTCGTGGTCGTACTCGTAAGCCGCGCCATAGCCTTCCGACTTCATCAAACCGGTCGGGGCGTTGAGGATGTGCTTCGGCGGCAGCAGCGAACCGGCCTGTTTTGCGGTCTGCATCGCCGCACCGAAGGCGGTGTAGACCGCGTTCGATTTCGGCGCGGTGGCGAGATAGACGACGGCTTGGGCGATTGCGAGCTCGCCTTCGGGATGGCCGAGAAAATCGAAGGCATCCTTCGCCGCGTTTGCGATCACGAGCGCCTGCGGATCGGCAAGACCGATGTCCTCGACCGCCATGCGCACCACACGCCGCGCCAGGAACAACGGGTCCTCGCCAGCGTCCAGCATGCGCGCGAGATAATAAAGCGCAGCGTCCGGATCGGAGCCGCGCACGGATTTATGGAGCGCCGAGATCAAGTTGTAGTGGCCGTCGGCGGACTTGTCGTAGATCGGCGCACGGCGCTGCAAAATGTCCTGCAACTGCGCGGCGTTGAAGATCTCGCCTGGCCGCGCCGAGCGCCAGACTTCCTCGACCAGCGTCAGCGCGGCGCGGCCATCGCCATCAGCCATGCGTGCGAGCGCGGCACGCGCCTCCGCGTCCAGCGGCAGCTTCTTGCCTTCGACCGCCTCGGCATGCGCGAACAGCTTTTCGATCGCGGCGGCGTCGAGCGAATGGAACACCAGGACGCGGGCACGCGACAGCAACGCCGCGTTGAGCTCGAAGGACGGGTTTTCGGTGGTGGCGCCGACCAGCACCACCGTGCCGTCTTCCATCACTGGCAGGAAGGAATCCTGCTGCGCGCGGTTGAAGCGATGCACCTCGTCCACGAACAGCAGCGTGCCCTTGCCCATTTCGCGGCGGGCGCGCGCAGCGTCGAAGGCCTTTTTCAGGTCAGCGACGCCGGAAAACACCGCAGAAATCTGCTCGAAATGCAGGTCGGTGGCATCCGCGAGCAGCCGCGCCACGGTGGTCTTGCCGGTGCCTGGCGGGCCCCAGAACACCAGCGAGCCGAGCGTGCGCGTCTCCAGCATGCGCGTCAGCGCGCCGTCGGGGCCGAGGATGTGATCCTGACCGACGACCTCCGACAGCGCACGCGGGCGCAGGCGATCCGGCAGCGGATGCGGGGCATCGTGATCGAGCCCCGCCGCGGCAAAGAGCGTTGGCGTCTCCTGTTGTCGCTTCGCGCTCATCCGCCGAGCGTGACGTTGATCTGCTGGCCGCCCCGCACCAGCGTGATGCGCCAGAGCCGCGACGACGCGCCCGCCACCTTCTCCAGGTCGGCGGTCTTGCCGATCTTCTGGTTGTTGACGGAGAGGACGATGTCGCCCTTCTGGAAGCCGACGCCCGCGGCCGTCGTATCGTCGCCGATCTCGGTGATCACGACGCCTTCTGTGTCGGCATCGAGATGCAATTCGTCGGCGACTGCAGGCGTGATGGTCGAGACTTTTGCGCCCTGGAACGGCGAGCGCGCGGTGATCACGATCTCGTTTCGGCCGGTGTCAGGAGCGGTCTCGAGCTGCACCGTGAGCTTGACCGGCTTGCCGGCGCGCTGCACATCGAGCTGCGCCGTACCGCCGAGCGGACGGGTCGCGAGACGATAGTCGAACGCGTTGAGATCATCGACCGACTGTCCGTCGATCGCGATGATCAAGTCGGAAGATTTCAAGCCGGCTTTCGCCGCTGGCCCATTCGGCACGACGCTGGCGACCAGCGCGCCGGTCGGCGAGCGCAGGCCCAGGCTCTCCGCGATGTCGGGCGTCACCGCCTGGAGCCGCGCGCCGAGCCACGGCCGCTTCACCGCCTTACCGCCGCTCTTGGCGGATGCAACGACGACGCGCACCATGTTGGCAGGGATCGCAAAGCCGATTCCTTGCGAGCCGCCGGAGCGCGAGTAGATAGCGGTGTTGATGCCGGCGAGCTTGCCGTTCATGTCGACCAGCGCACCGCCGGAATTGCCCGGATTGATCGCCGCATCGGTTTGGATGAAGAACTGATAGTCGGTGATGCCGACCTGCGTGCGCGCAAGTGCCGAGATGATGCCGTGGGTCACGGTCTGGCCGACGCCGAAGGGGTTGCCGATCGCGAGCACGACGTCGCCGACCATCAGCTCATCGGAATTGGTCAAGTCGAGGGTGGGGAATTTCTCCTTCGCGTCCTTCAGACGCAGCACTGCGAGATCGGTGCGGGAATCCTTCAGCAGGATTTCGGCCTCGAACTCCCGCTTGTCCGAGAGTGACACCTTTACCTGGTCGGCGCCCTCGATGACATGGACGTTGGTGACGACGAGGCCGGAGGGATCGACGATGACTCCGGAGCCGAGCGAACGCTGCATCTGCTCGGGCTGCTGGCCCGGCACGCCGAAGAAGCGGCGGAAGATCGGGTCATCGAGCAGCGGATTGCGGTTCTGCACCACCTTGGCGGCATAGACGTTGACCACTGCCGGCTGAACCCGCTGCACGATCGGCGCATAGGACAGCTTCAGCTCCGCCGGAGACGACGGGACGCGACGGTCCTGCGCGACCGCGGGATCGACACTGCCCAGCAGGGTCACGCAGCTTACGGCAATAAGGGTGGCACGGATCAATCGAAACATTCCTACCTCACGGAAAAGACGCCGGAATATAGGCATGTTCGCCCCTCAATAGAAGGGCGGCAGCCGCCATTATTCGCCCCCTTTTTTCCCCGCGCCGGCATGCAAGTCCTGCGCGAGGAACCGCCATTTTGCGCCGCCGCGGGATTGGCATGACGTCCATCATCCTCCAGAGTGGACGCTTGCACGATTCGGTTGCAGCGAATTTACATCAGTGGGAACCGGCAACCGTAACGCGTATCGTCGCGGGGCAGTCATCAAGCGCTCTTACGATTCTCCGTGGTGAGTGGGGATGTTGATCAGCAAGGAGTGGATGACGTGAGCAGGACAAGATTTGCGAGGGCCGCGCTCGGCCTCGCCGGCGCGCTCGTGGCCTCGCAAGGCCATGCCCAATCGGCAAACAGCAGCGAACAGGAGATCGCGCTTCTGAAGCAGCAATTGAAGCTTCTCGAACAGAAGCTCGACAAGCTTCAGAAGCAGACGGCCGCCAACACCGCCGCGACCGCAAGCGCCAAGGCGGAAGCCAAGGCCGAGGCGCGGTCGGAGGCAAAGGCCGCGATCGCCAACGCCAACGCCGCCATTCCAGTCAAGGGCCCGGTGGCTCCATCCGGCGTCGTCGTGACCATGCCGAACAACCGCCCGACGATCTGCACGGCGGACGAACAGAACTGCGTCGCGATCACGAGCCGGGTGCACTGGGACGTCGGTGGCTACGACTATCGTCCCAACACCGCGGCGACGGTGCCGCAAAAACTCGACAGCGGCGAAAATGTCCGCCGCGCGCGCATCGGAGTCGCCGGCAAGTTCTTCAACGACTGGAATTTCGCCCTGGTCTACGACTTCGGCGGCTCGGCCGACGGCTTCGGCGGGTCAGCGCCGGGATCTGACCCGGGCGGTGGCGTGTCCGGCATCGAGAATGCCTATCTGAGCTACACCGGACTGAAGCCCTTCGGCGGCAAGATGGCGGTCGAGGGCGGCATCATGGACATCCCCTACACGCTCGATGAAGCCACGAGCTCCAACGACATCCTGTTCATGGAGCGCGCCTCGTCCGGCGTCATCGCGACCAATATCGCCGCCGGCGACTTCCGCTCCACCGTGGGCACCCGCTGGTGGAACGACGTGTTCTGGGCCGGCGCCTATGTCACCGGTCCCGCCACGGGTGCGATCCACTCCGCATCGAGCGTGAACCCGCCCGGCACGAGCGAGCAATATGGCGCCGTCGCACGCGTCGCGGGCCAGCTCGTCAGCGGCAGGGATTACTCGGTGCATCTCGGCGCCGATGCGCAGTGGCTGATCCAGCCGCCGCGCAACATGATCACGGGCGCCCAGACGCTGACGCTGAGCGATCGACCCGAGCTGCGCATCGATCCGACGACACTGATTTCGACCGGAGCGATCGCCAATGCCTCGGGCGCGCAGGTTTACAGCATGGAGGCCGCGGCGACCTATGGACCGCTGATCCTCCAGGGCGAATATTTCTGGTACAACGTCGATCGCAGCGCCAACACGGGTCTGCCGCCGATCGGCGCGCCGAGCCTGCATTTCCAGGGCGGCTATGCGCAGGCCGGTTACGTCTTGACCGGTGAGAACCACGCCTACAATCCCTCGACCGCCTCCTATGGCGGCATCAAGCCGGCGCACCCGTTCTCGCTCGACGGCGGCGGCTGGGGTGCGTGGGAAGTCGCCGGCCGCTTCTCGACGATCGACCTCAACAATCAGCTTGCGACTGCAACGGGCATCTCGGGCGGTCGGCAGACCGTCTACACGCTGGCACTCAACTGGTACGTCAATGGCAATGTCCGCTTCATGCTCGACTACCTGCACGGGACGGTGTCCAAGCAGGCCTCGCCGGTCTCGACGGCGGACGTCGGCTCGAAGTTCGACGCGGTCGCCATGCGTACGCAGTTCGCGTTCTGACGCGAACCGTCCCGGGAGCGGCGCGGCCGCCCCCGGACTTCTCTCAAGCCGCGCGCTTCTTCCTCACGACTACCGGCGGTGGCGCGCAGGACAGGCGCTCCTGGTGGCTCTCGCCCCAGGCTTTCAGGATGTCGATCACCGGCCGCAGGCTCTCGCCGAGCTCAGAGAGACAATATTCCACCCGCGGCGGCACTTCCGCGTAGACCTTGCGGATGACGAGCTTGTCCTCCTCCAGCGCGCGAAGCTGTTTTGTCAGCATGCGCTGGGTGATGCCGGGCATCAGGCGGCGCAATTCGCCGAAGCGCTGCGTGCCGCTCTGAAGGTGATAGAGGATCACGCCCTTCCATTTGCCGTCGATCAGGTCCAGCGTGGCCTCGACCGAGCAGCCCGGACGACGGGCAAAATTTCGCCGTTTCATGCGTGTTTCCCCCAATAGTATCCAAACAGGGACTATATCCCCGTTTTTACAGTACTTGCAAAATCGGAGCTACCCGGACACTTAACCCGGCAGGCGATCTCACCACCTGATGGAGACTTGAGACATGAAGGCCGTCGGCTACAAAAAATCGCTTCCGATCGAGGATCAGGAGTCCCTGATCGATTTCGAAACCGCAAAGCCTGAGGCGAAGGGACGTGACATCCGCGTCGCGGTGAAGGCGATCTCGGCCAATCCGGTCGATTACAAGGTGCGCAAACGCGCCGCACCGCCCGAGGGCGAGGTCAAGATTTTGGGCTATGACGCGGCCGGCGTGGTCGATGCGGTCGGGCCTGATGTCACGCTGTTCAAGCCGGGCGATGAGGTGTTCTACGCCGGCTCGATCCTGCGCCAAGGCACCAATGCCGAATTCCATCTGGTCGACGAACGCATCGTTGGCCGCAAGCCAAAATCGCTCTCATTCGCGCAAGGCGCCGCGCTTCCCCTCACCTCCATCACCGCCTGGGAATTGCTGTTCGATCGGCTCGGCGCCGTGCCCGGCAAGAGCATCGATCCGCGCACGCTCCTGATCACGGGCGCCGCAGGCGGCGTCGGCTCGATCCTGGTCCAGCTTGCGCGCCGTCTCACCGGCCTCACGGTGCTCGCGACCGCGACGCGGCCGGAGTCGCGGAAATGGTGCCTCGATCTCGGCGCACACGCGGTGATCGATCACGGCAAGCCGATGAAGGAGCAGATCGAGAAGCTCAAGCTGCCGCCGGTCGCGCTGGTGGCGAGCCTCACCTTCACCGACCAGCACTACAAGGCGATCGCAGACTTCATGGCGCCGCAGGGCAGGTTCGGCCTGATCGACGATCCGGCAGAATTCACCATGAGTGTGTTCAAGGGCAAGGCGATCTCTGTGCATTGGGAATCGATGTTCACGCGCTCCTCGTTTCAGACGCCTGACATGATCGCGCAGCATCACCTTCTCAACGACGTCGCCGATCTCATCGACAAGGGCGTGCTTCGCACCACGCTCGATCAGAGCTTCGGCACGATCAACGCGACCAACCTCAAGCGCGCACATGCGCTGCTGGAGAGCGGGAAGTCGCGCGGCAAGATCGTGCTGGAGGGGTGGTAAGCGGTCAGCCAAGTCCTCCGTCATTGCGAGCGAAGCGAAGCAATCCAGAGTCTTTCCGCTGGAGCAGTCTGGATTGCTTCGTCGCTTCAGCGCAAAATTGCTTTGCTTTTTGTCGCGAGCTCCTCGAAATGACGAGGTCAGGCGTTCTCGACACCCTCGACAAACATCAGCCGGCGTTCCAGCGCGTTGCGCCGCAGCTTCAGCGCTTCGGCGTATTCGACCGAGGCATACCATTCGCGCAGGCGCGCCATCGTGGGAAACTCGACGATGATGATGGTCTTCGGCGAAGGTCCGCCCTCCGCGACCTCGGCCGTGCCGCCGCGCGCCAGGTAGCGGCCGCCATATTGCGCGATCGTCTTTGCGGCGAGCGTCCGATAGGCCTCCATCGCACTCTTATCGCGGACCTCGACCTCGGAGATGACATAGGCCGGCATGCGCAGCCTCAAGCGATGGTATTGACGATGCCGCCCTCGGCGCGCAGCGCCGCGCCGTTGGTGGCGGATGCCTCCTTCGAGGCGACGAAGACCACCATGTTGGCGATCTCATCGACGCTCGCAAAGCGCTGCAACAGCGAAGTCGGGCGATGCTGCTTGACGAAATTGGCCGCGGCTTCATCGACCGATTGGCCGTTCTGCTCGGCGAGATCCTTCACGAAGGTTTCGACGCCCTCCGACATCGTTGGGCCGGGCAGCACTGAATTCACCGTGACGCCGGTGCCGCGCGTCAATTGCGCGAGCCCGCGTGCGACCGAGAGCTGCGCGGTCTTGGTCATGCCGTAGTGGATCATCTCGACGGGGATGTTGAGCGCGGACTCCGATGAGATGAAAACGATGCGGCCCCAATTGCGCTTGAGCATGCCCGAAAGATACGCGCGCGACAGCCGCACGCCGCTCATCACGTTGACCTCGAAGAAGCGGCTCCAGTCCGCATCCGGGATCTCGAAAAAGTCCTTCGGCTCGAAGATACCGGCATTGTTGATGAGGATGTCGACCTCGGGCAGCGCTGCGACGAGCGCCTTGCAGCCCGCATCCGTCGAGACGTCACCCGCGATGCCACGCACCTTGCCGCCCGCTTCTTCCAGCTTCTTGACGGCCGCATCGACCTTGTCCCGACTGCGCCCGTTGATGACGACGCTCGCGCCGGCGGCCGCAAGGCCCTTGGCGATGGCATGGCCGATGCCGGCGGTCGAGCCGGTGACAAGGGCGCTCTTTCCGGAAAGGTCGATCTTCATGCAATATCTCCATTGATGTTGATGGAGATATCGGGCGCGACACGAGGAGCCGCAATCGGCCCTCACCGATGCGTGAGCCCTAGGCTGTAGGGTGGCCAAAGACGCGCAAGCGCCGTGCCCGCCATTTCTCGCACGGCGCGCAGGTGGTGGGTACGCCTCGCTTTGCCCACCCTACGGCCGAAAGAAAAAGCGGCGCTCGAGAGCGCCGCCTTATCAAACCCGATATGCGAACCGGCTTACGCCGCCTCGGCTTCCTTGGCCTGGGACGGACCGGAGTCCTGGCCCTTGGCCTCGACGTCGCGATCGACGAACTCGATCACGGCCATCGCGGCATTGTCGCCGTAGCGGAAGCCGGCCTTGATGATGCGGGTGTAGCCGCCCTGGCGGTCCTTGTAGCGGGTCGCGAGCGTGTCGAAGAGCTTCTTGACCATGTCGACGTCGCGCAGCTCCGAGATGGCCTGACGACGAAGCGACAGACCGCCCTTCTTGCCGAGGGTGACGAGCTTCTCGACGATCGGACGAAGTTCCTTCGCCTTCGGTAGCGTGGTGACGATCTGCTCGTGCTTGATCAGCGAGGCCGCCATGTTGGCGAACATCGCCTTGCGATGCTCCGCCGTGCGGTTGAGCTTCCGGTGAACCTTGCCGTGACGCATAGTCTATTCCTTACTTTCCAAACTGCCGCGACGGTTCGTCGGACATGTTGCTCAGGTGGGCTGCCTGCGTTCGCCCAGTGATGCGAGTAGCGAATGGAGGATGGATTCCCATTCGCTACTCGCCACTCGCTTAGTAATGATCCTCGAAGCGCTTGGCGAGCTCGTCGATGTTCTCCGGCGGCCAGCCCGGCACTTCCATGCCAAGGTGCAGGCCCATCTGGGCCAGCACTTCCTTGATTTCGTTCAGCGACTTGCGGCCGAAGTTCGGGGTGCGGAGCATTTCCGCTTCGCTCTTCTGCACGAGGTCGCCGATGTAGACGATGTTGTCGTTCTTCAGGCAGTTTGCCGAACGCACCGACAGCTCGAGCTCGTCCACCTTCTTGAGGAAGGCCGGGTTGAAGGCGAGGTCCGGGATGATCTCCTGGGCGACTTCCTTGCGCGGCTCTTCGAAGTTGACGAACACGTTGAGCTGATCCTGCAGGATGCGCGCGGCGTAGGCCACGGAGTCATCCGGCGTGATCGCGCCGTTGGTCTCGATCGTCATGGTCAGCTTGTCGTAGTCGAGGATCTGGCCCTCGCGGGTGTTCTCGACCTTGTAGGAGACCTTGCGGACCGGCGAATAGAGGCTGTCGACCGGGATCAGGCCGATCGGCGCGTCCTCGGGACGGTTGCGCTCGGCGGGCACGTAGCCCTTGCCGGTCGAGACCGTGAACTCCATGCGGATCTCGGCGCCCTCGTCGAGCGTGCAGATCTGGAGGTCCGGGTTGAGCACGGTGACGTCGCCGACGGTCTGGATGTCGCCGGCGGTGACGACGCCTGGGCCCTGCTTCTTCACGACCATACGCTTGGGGCCTTCGCCCTGCATCTTGATCGAGATGTCCTTGATGTTCAGCACGATGTCGGTGACATCCTCACGGACGCCCGCGATCGAGGAGAACTCGTGCAGCACGCCGTCGATGTGCACCGACTGCACCGCGGCGCCCTGCAGCGAAGACAACAGGATGCGGCGCAGTGCGTTGCCGAGCGTCTGGCCGAAGCCACGCTCGAGCGGCTCGGCGACGATGGTCGCCAAGCGGGCCGGATCGCTACCCGGGGTTACCTGGAGCTTGTTCGGCCGAATCAGTTCTTGCCAATTTTTCTGGATCGTCACTGTTTCACCCATACAGGCCAGTCAGTCTGCCATTGCGGACACTGGCGTTGGAGAAAGACCGCAAGTCGCGCTTGCGGCTTCGCAAAACAAAGTCATCGCGGACGACGACGGCGTCCGCGACCTCGTATCAAACGCGCCGACGCTTGCGCGGGCGGCAACCATTGTGCGGGATCGTGGTCACGTCGCGGATCGAGGTGACGGTGAAGCCCGCAGCCTGCAACGCGCGGAGCGCCGATTCGCGGCCCGAACCAGGACCGGCGACCTCGACTTCCAGCGTGCGCATGCCATGCTCTTGCGCCTTCTTGGAAACGTCCTCCGCAGCGACCTGCGCTGCATACGGGGTCGACTTGCGCGATCCCTTGAAACCCATGGTTCCCGCCGACGACCACGCGATCGTGTTGCCCTGCGCGTCCGTGATGGTGATCGTCGTGTTGTTGAACGACGAGTTAACGTGCGCAACGCCGGAGGCGATGTTCTTGCGCTCACGACGGCGAACGCGGGTGGCTTCCTTGCCCATAGAGTACCTTTCCTGGAGATCTCAAACGCCGCCGTAGTGCCAGCGGCTACACCTGTGGAACGAAAGGCGCGCGGCGAACGGGCTATCCCGCTTCGCCACACGCCGCGACTGAATTCGAAAACTTACTTCTTCTTGCCGGCGATCGCCTTGGCCGGGCCCTTGCGCGTGCGCGCATTGGTGTGGGTGCGCTGACCGCGCACCGGCAGACCGCGACGATGGCGCAGGCCGCGATAGCAGCCGAGGTCCATCAGACGCTTGATGTTGATGCCGACCTCGCGGCGCAGGTCGCCCTCGACGAGATAGTCGCGGTCGATCACTTCGCGGATCTGGAGCACTTCCTGGTCGCTGAGCTGATTGACGCGACGATCCTCGGGGATCTTCACCTTCTCCATGATGTCACCGGCGATCTTCGGGCCGATGCCATGGATGTACTGGAGCGCGATCAGCACGCGCTTGTTGGTGGGAATGTTTACGCCGGCAATACGGGCCACGGCCTTCTCTCCTGTTGCCGATCCCTCGTCAGGAATCGGGCTTTAAGTGCTTGCTTTCTCGGGCAGGTGTTCACAAACGCGAACACGACGCCCACCCCCGGTCTTCCTGGGGCCCGGCATCGTCTGAAACTATCCGACTTGGATGCGGGGCTTATTAAGGGATTCCGGGGGGTTTCGTCAACCGCTGCTAGCGCTTAGCTCGCTTTTTCGTGACCTTTTTTGGACCCTTCTTCGGACCCTTTTTGGCGATCCTTCTGACGGTCTTCTTGGCAGCCTTTTTGGCGCCTCCGCTGGCCTTCTTGGCCTTGCCGGACTTTTTGGCCGCTTTAGCGGAGTTTTTGGCCGTTTTGGCAGCCTTTTTTGCGCCCGGCTTGGCTGGACCCGCCTTGGCCGCCGTCTTATCCTTGAACTTGGCCTGGGCCGACTTAGCGTGGTTTTTGGGCTCGACCGCCCCCAGCGCGAGGAGCAGGCGGTGGATGGCGCGGGTGACCTCATCGATGGTCATCATGCCATCGACCGTCGAAAGCTTGCGCCGCTCGGAGTAGTAGTGAATCAGCGGTTCCGTCTGGCTGCGGTAGCTGGCAAGCCGCTTGGTCAGGACCTCCGGGGTGTCGTCGACCCGGATTTCCTCGCCGCGCTCCCGCATCTGGGCGACACGCGTCTCGACACGATCGAGCAGCGCGCTCTCGTTGACTCTGAGCTCGATCACTGCGTCGAGCTTGAGGCGCCGGTGCTTCAGCAGCTCGTCGAGCGCCTCGGCCTGCGGCACGGTGCGCGGGAAGCCGTCAAGGATGAAACCCTTCTTGGCATCGGGCTGCTCGATCCGATCGGCGATGATTCCGACCACGACGTCGTCAGGCACGAGGCCGCCGCCCGCCATGATCTCTTTCGCCTTCAGTCCGACCGGCGTTCCCGCCGCAACCGCAGCGCGAAGCATCTCACCGGTGGAGAGCTGCACGATTCCGTAGCGCTCAATCAGCCGTTGCGCCTGGGTCCCCTTGCCTGACCCCGGCGGTCCCAGAAGGATAATTCTCATTGGCGTTGCCCCCCGGATCGGTGAGCGATAGGTCGCGCACCTGTGTTTGAAGATCGAGAATAGTGCAAACCACAATCAGCGCCGCACCACCACCCATATTATACGGCAGCGCATTGCCGTAGGCCACGAAGGCCTCCGGAATCAGCTGCAGCACCGTCAGGTAGACGGCTCCGACCACCGTCGTCAACGACACCACGCGATCGAGGTAATCCGCTGTGGGTTCGCCCGGCGCGACGCCGGGGATGACGCCGCCACGCGTGGCAAGCGAATCGGCTGTGCGCTCTGGATCGAAGACGTAGGCGGTGGCCTGAACCTTCGAGCGCGCCGAGTCCACGCCACACGGCCGACAGCAGTCGAATGACAATCGCTGCACTCAAAAACGGAATGAGGCGGAGAGAGAAGACCGACAGGCGAACCACCGCGCCTTGGGGCATCGGGCGTTCGACGTCCACATGCCCGTGACAGGGACGTGGGTGCCGAGAAGGAAAAGGAGCAGCGCGCCAATCGTCACAGCGATTCGGCGCGCGAGCTCCTGGTTCATCTACGGCGGCCCCTCAGCTTCGATTTCCTGATGAGCCCTTCATACTGATGGGCAAGCAGATAGCCTTGAACCTGAGCCACCGTATCCATGGTGACACTGACCACGATCAACAGCGACGTGCCACCAAAGTAGAAGGGCACCGAGGCGTAGGAAATCAGAATTTCCGGGATCAAACAGACAATCGCGAGGTAAATCGCGCCGATCACGGTGACGCGCGACAGCACGTAGTCGATGTATTCGGCGGTTCGCTCGCCGGGACGGATGCCCGGGATGAAGCCGCCGTGCTTCTTCAGGTTGTCCGCGGTCTCGGTCGGGTTGAACACGATTGCCGTGTAGAAGAACGCGAAGAACACGATCAGCGCGAGATACATGATCAGGAACAGCGGCCGGCCGTGGCCGAGCTGCGTCGTGAGCCACTGGAACCATTCCGGCCCCTTGCCCGCGTTGAAGTTCGCAACGGTCGTCGGCAGCAGGAGCAGCGAGGACGCGAAGATCGGCGGGATGACGCCCGAGGTGTTAAGCTTGAGCGGCAGATGCGAGGACTGTCCCTCGAACATCTTGTTGCCGACCTGGCGCTTCGGATATTGGATCAGGAGGCGGCGCTGCGCGCGCTCCATGAACACGATGAAGGCGATCACGGCGACCGCCATGATGATGACGATCAGGATCAGGCCGGTCGACATCGCGCCCTGACGGCCGAGCTCGAGCATATTGGCGAGCGCCGAGGGCAGTTCGGCGACGATGCCGGAGAGAATGATCAGCGAGATACCGTTGCCGATGCCCCGGGAGGTCACCTGCTCGCCCAGCCACATCAGGAACATGGTGCCGCCGGTGAGCGTGATCGCGGTAGAGAGACGGAAGAACAGGCCCGGATCGCTGACGACGTTGCCGGCGCCTTCCAGGCCGACGGCAATGCCGTAGGACTGGAAAGCGGCCAGGATCACGGTGAGGTAGCGGGTGTACTGGTTCAGCGTCTTGCGGCCCGCCTCGCCTTCCTTCTTCAGCGCCTCGAGCTGCGGCGAGACGGTGGTGAGGAGCTGGATGATGATCGAGGCCGAGATGTACGGCATGATGTTCAGCGCGAAGATCGCCATACGGTGGATGCCGCCGCCGGCGAACATGTTGAACATGCCGAGGATGCCGCCCGCCTGCGAGCGGAACACCTGTTCCCAGATGTTGGGATCGATACCGGGCAGCGGGATGTAGGTGCCGAGCCGATAAACGAGCAGCGCCCCAAGGGTGAACCAGATCCGCTTCTTCAGTTCGTCGGCCTTGGCAAGCGCGCCGAAGTTGAGATTGGCTGCCAGTTGTTCCGCTGCTGAGACCATGTTGGGCTTTCTCCCGCCGCCTACTGCGCCGTCATGCCCGCGGCCGGGCTACTTGGGCGGACGCCGGACATTATCTGGTGCACGGCTTCGATAAGTCCATCGTCCCGCATGCGTAAAGGCCCGCGCGCAGCGGGCCAATGACGCAGATGTTACGCCGCCTCGCCTTCCTCGGTGGCGGGCGCGAGGATCTTCACCGAGCCGCCTGCCTTTTCGACCGCCGCGATCGCGGACTTCGAGGCGCCGTGCACTTCGATGTTGAGCTTGGCCTTGAGCTCGCCGCGGCCGAGCAACCGGACGCCGGCCTTGGAGCGGCGCAGCACACCGGCCTTCACCAGCGCCTCGGCGTTCACGACGCTGCCGGTATCGAGCTTCTTGGCATCGACGGCGTCCTGGAGCCGGTCGAGATTGATCTCGGCGAACTCAACGCGGAAGATGTTGTTGAAGCCGCGCTTGGGCAGACGGCGATGCATCGGCATCTGGCCGCCTTCAAAACCCTTGATGCGCACGCCCGAACGCGCGGTCTGGCCCTTGCCGCCGCGGCCGGACTGCTTGCCCTTGCCCGAACCGATGCCGCGGCCGACGCGCATGCGCTTCTTGCGCGAGCCGGGGTTGTCGGCGATATCGCTGAGCTTCATCGCCCTTCTCCTTGTTTCTTGCGCATGATCTGGCCCGAAAAACGCTACCCGGTTTTCGGGATCATACGCCCTTCTCTTACTTCCCGTCGACGATGCGGACGAGATGGTGAACCTTCTCGATCATGCCGCGAACGGCCGGGGTGTCCGGCAGTTCGGCGACGCGGCCGATCTTGTTGAGCTTGAGCCCGATCAGCGTCGAGCGCTGCGAGTGATGGCGGCGGATCGCGCTGCCGATCTGCTCGACCTTGATCGTCTTGGCGGCCTTGGCCATTTTTTAAACTCCGAAAAGCTTCCGTTAGTCGGCAGCCGCCTCGGCATCGCCGCCGATACGACGGGACTGCAGGGTGGACACCTTGATGTTGCGGCGGGCTGCGACCGAGCGCGGCGAATCCTGGTGCTTCAGCGCGTCGAAGGTCGCGCGCACCATGTTGTACGGGTTCGACGAGCCGATCGACTTGGCCACCACGTCCTGGACGCCGAGCGTCTCGAACACGGCGCGCATCGGACCGCCGGCGATGATGCCGGTACCGGCCGGAGCGGCACGCAGGTAGACACGGCCCGCGCCATGACGGCCGGCGATGTCGTGATGGAGCGTGCGGCCCTCGCGCAGCGACACACGGGTCAGGTTGCGCTTGGCGGATTCGGTCGCCTTGCGGATCGCCTCAGGCACTTCGCGCGCCTTGCCGTGACCGAAGCCGGCACGGCCCTTTTGGTCGCCGATCACGACCAGCGCTGCGAAACCGAAGCGCTTGCCGCCCTTGACGACCTTCGCCACGCGGTTGATGTGGACGAGCTTGTCGACGAACTCGCTGTCGCGCTCCTCGCGCTCCTTGCGTTCACGTCCGCCGCGGTGTTCGCGTTCACCTGCCATGGTTTTTCCAATCCTTCAAAGGCTTACGCCTCAATCCTCAAAATCCGTTAGAAGCTCAGCCCGCTCTCACGCGCCGCGTCGGCCAGTGCCTTGACGCGCCCGTGATAGAGATAGCTGCCGCGATCGAACACGACTTCCTTGACGCCCTTCTCCGCGGCGCGCTGAGCCAGCAGCTTGCCGACCGCCTTCGCCGCATCGATGTCGGCGCCGGTCTTGCCACCATCGCGCATCGACTTCTCGAGCGATGAGGCAGAGGCCAGCGTCTCGCCCTTCAGGTCGTCGATGACCTGGGCGTAGATGTGCTTGGACGAGCGGAACACCGACAGGCGCGGACGGCCGCCACCGGAGCGGCGCAGCTTCAGCCGCACACTCCGCTTGCGCCGGGCATTCGTAACCTTGGCTTTCGACATGACCGGCTCCGTTACTTCTTCTTGCCTTCCTTGCGGAAGATGAATTCGTCGACGTACTTCACGCCCTTGCCCTTGTAGGGCTCCGGCGGACGATAGGCGCGGATCTCAGCCGCAACCTGGCCGACGCGCTGGATGTCGCTGCCGGTCACCGTGATCTCGGTCGGCTTCGGCACGGTGATCGTGATCCCTTCCGGGATCGGATAGATCACGTCGTGGCTGTAGCCGAGCGCGAGCTGCAGGTTCTTGCCCTGCATCGCGGCGCGGTAACCGACGCCGGTGATTTCGAGCTTCTTCTCGAAGCCCTTGGTGACGCCTTCGACGAGGTTCGCGACCTGGGCGCGTGCGGTGCCGTACAGCGCCCGCGCGCGGTTGGTCTCGACCCGCGGCTTCACCTTGACCTGGCCGCTCTCGAGCTTCACCTCGACGTCGTCATGGACGACGAACTGAAGCTGGCCCTTCGGCCCCTTCATCTTGACGGTCTGCCCATCGACGGTCGCGGTAACGCCCGACGGCACCGGGACAGGCTTTTTGCCAACACGTGACATGGATCAAAAATCCTTCTCAGAACACCGTGAAGAGGACTTCACCGCCCACATTCGCGTCGCGCGCGCTGTGGTCGGCCATGATCCCCTTCGGCGTCGACAACACCGAAATGCCGAGCCCGTTGTTGACCCGCGGCAGGTTCTTCACCGAGGCGTAAACGCGACGCCCGGGCTTGGAGACACGTTCGATCTCGCGGATGACGGGCTCGCCGTCGAAATACTTCAGCTCGATCTCGATCTCGCTGCGGCCCGAGGAATGCTCGACCGTGGCGTAGCCGCGGATGTAGCCCTCGCTCTTCAGCACCTCGAGAACGTTCTCGCGCATCTTCGAGCCAGGCGTCGAGACCTTGGTCTTGGAGCGCATCTGCGCGTTGCGGATGCGGGTGATCAGATCGCTGATTGGATCGTGCGTAGACATCTAAACGACCCTCCTTACCAGCTCGACTTCACGAGGCCCGGGACCATGCCCTTGGAGCCAAGTTCACGCAGCGCGATACGGGACAGCTTGTTCTTGCGGTAGTTCGAGCGCGGGCGGCCCGACAGCTCGCAACGCATACGGATGCGGGTCGCCGACGAGTTGCGCGGCATTTCGGCCAGCTTCAACGTCGCAGCGAAGCGCTCCTCCATCGGGAGCTTCTTGTCGGCGATGATCGCCTTCAACCGCTCGCGCTTGGCGGCGGCGTTCTTCACCATCCGCTTGCGCCGGTTGTTCTTCTCGATTGAACTCTTCTTTGCCATGCTTGGCTCCTGGGTATCCGCGTTTGAGAGGCTTTAGGTCAGCGTCTCACTGCCGGAACGGGAAATTGAAAGCGGTCAACAAGGCCCTCGCCTCTTCGTCGGTCTTGGCCGTGGTGCAGACGGTGATGTCCATACCGCGAGCTTCCGTGACCTTGTCGAAGTCGATCTCGGGGAAAATGATGTGCTCCTTGATGCCGAGCGAGTAGTTGCCCCGGCCGTCGAAGCTCTTCGGGTTCAAACCGCGGAAGTCGCGGACGCGCGGCAGCGCGACCGTCACCAGGCGATCGATGAACTCGTACATGCGGGCCTTGCGCAGCGTGACCTTGCAGCCGATCGGCTGATTCTCACGCAGCTTGAAGGTCGCGATCGCGATACGCGAATAGGTCACAATCGCCTTCTGGCCGGCGATCTGGGTCAATTCGGCGGCTGCGGTCTCGGCCTTCTTGCGGTCGTTGACGGAATCGCCAACGCCCATGTTCAGCACGACCTTGTCCAGACGCGGAACTTCCATGACGTTCTCGTAACCGAACTTCTCGGTCATCGCGACGCGGATCTTCGCGTCATATTCCGCGCGCAGGCGCGGCACGTAAGCTGTGTCAGCCATCGATCTCAGCTCCCGAGCTCTTGGCGATGCGGACCTTCTTGCCGTCCGCCTGAATCTTGAATCCGATGCGCGTCGGCTTTCCGTCCTTGCCGAGATACGCGATGTTGGACAGTTGGATCGGCGCCTCTTTCGAGATGATGCCGCCCTCCTGGTTCTGGGTCTGCTTCTGGTGGCGCTTCACCATGTTGATGCCACGCACCAGAGCCGTGCCGGCGTCTGGGCGCACCTCGAACACCTCGCCGGTGCGGCCCTTGTCACGGCCGGTCAGCACGACGACCTTGTCGCCCTTGCGGATCTTCGCAGCCATCACAGCACCTCCGGCGCGAGCGAAATGATCTTCATGTGGTTCTTGGCGCGCAGCTCGCGCGGCACGGGCCCGAAGATACGGGTACCGACCGGCTCGGCCTGGTTGTTGATCAGGACGGCGGCGTTGCGGTCGAAACGGATGACCGACCCGTCGGGACGGCGGATGTCCTTGCGGACACGCACCACGACGGCCTTCATCACGTCGCCCTTTTTCACCTTGCCACGCGGAATCGCTTCCTTGATCGACACGACGATGATGTCGCCGATGGTGGCGTAGCGGCGCTTGGAGCCTCCGAGCACCTTGATACACATGACACGGCGTGCGCCAGAATTGTCGGCCACGTCGAGGTTGGTCTGCATCTGAATCATTGATGCACCTCGTCCTCTTTCTCTTTTGCGCCAGCCTGGCCAGCGCTCAACATTTCCCTGAAGTCAGTCGGCTAAGTGCCGGCAGCTCAGGCGCTTTTCTTGTGTTCGCCCCGGATCACGACCCAGCGCTTCAACTTCGAAATCGGCTTCGATTCCTCGATCCACACCACGTCGCCCGGCTTGAACTGGTTGTTCTCGTCGTGCGCGTGATAGTTCTTCGAACGGCGGATCGTCTTCTTGTAGATCGGGTGCGTGAAGCGGCGATCGACGCGCACCACGATGGTCTTGGCTTGCTTGTCGCTGACGACCACGCCCTGCAAAGTACGTTTCGGCATCTTCGTAAGCCTCTTACTTCTTCTTCGCGCGCTGCTGCGCGGCGACGGTCTTGATCCGGGCGATGTCACGGCGGGCCTCGCGCAGGCGCGAGGTGTTCTCGAGCTGCCCGGTGGCACGCTGGAAGCGCAGGTTGAAGCGCTCCTTCTTCAGGTTCAGGACGGCATCATCCTGCTGGTCGGGGCTCATCGCGCGGATGTCTTCGATCTTCATCTGGGCCATGGCCATTACTCCGCAATGCGCTCGACGAAGCGCGTCTTGATCGGCAGCTTGGCGGCAGCCAAGGTCAGCGCCTCGCGCGCGGTCTGATTATTGACGCCGTCGATCTCGAACAGCACCCGGCCCGGCTTGACGCGGACGACCCACAATTCCGGTGAGCCCTTGCCGGAGCCCATGCGGACTTCGGCTGGCTTCTTCGACACCGGAACGTCGGGGAATACACGGATCCAGACGCGGCCGGCGCGCTTCATGTGGCGGGTCAGCGCGCGGCGGGCGGCCTCGATCTGGCGCGCGGTGACGCGCTCAGGCTCGGTCGCTTTCAGGCCGAACTGGCCGAACGCCAACGTCGCGCCCGAAGACGCAACGCCGTGGATGCGGCCCTTATGCGCCTTCCGGAACTTCGTTTTCTTAGGTTGCATCATGGCTTTAAGCCCTCAAATTCCTGTGCTGGCTCAGGCCGCAGCGTCGCGACGCTGCCGGCCGCCACCGCTGCCACCACCCTCGCCTTCGGCCATTCTCTTGTCCTGGGCCATCGGATCGTGCTCGAGGATCTCGCCCTTGAAGATCCAGACCTTGACGCCGCAGGTGCCGAAGGTCGTGAACGCGGTCGCAACGCCATAGTCGATGTCGGCGCGCAGCGTGTGCAACGGCACGCGACCTTCGCGGTACCACTCCATGCGCGCGATTTCCGCACCGCCCAGACGACCCGAGCAGTTGATGCGGATGCCTTCGGCGCCGAGACGCATGGCCGACTGCACGGCGCGCTTCATGGCGCGGCGGAACGCAACGCGGCGCTCGAGCTGCTGCGCGATCGATTCGGCGACCAGCGTCGCGTCGAGCTCAGGCTTGCGGATCTCGACGATGTTGATCACGACGTCCGACGAGGTGATGTCGGCCACCTTCTTGCGCAGCTTGTCGATGTCGGCGCCCTTCTTGCCGATCACCACGCCCGGACGGGCCGAGTGGATGGTGACGCGGCACTTCTTGTGCGGACGCTCGATCACGATGCGGGCGACGGCCGCCTGCTTGAGCTCCTTGTGCAGGATCTCGCGGATCTTGACGTCCTCGTGCAGCAGCTTGCCGTATTCCTGCTTGCCGGCGAACCAGCGGGAATCCCAGGTCCGGTTGATGCCGAGACGCAGACCGATCGGATTGATCTTTTGACCCATCGTTTTCTCCTGCGTCCCTTAAGCGGCCGCTTCGGCTTCGACCTGACGAACGATGATCGTCAGCTGCGAAAATGGTTTGTAGACACGGCCCGAGCGACCACGGCCGCGGGCGGCAAAGCGCTTCATCACGAGCCCGTTGCCGACGAAGGCCTGCGCCACGACGAGATCGTCGACGTCGAGGTCGTGGTTGTTCTCGGCGTTGGCGATAGCCGATTCCAGGCACTTCTTCACGTCGACCGCGATCCGCTTGCGCGAGAACTGCAGATCGGCGAGCGCAGCAGACGCCTTGCGGCCGCGAATGAGCTGGGCCACCAGGTTGAGCTTCTGCGGGCTCACCCGCAGCATCCGGGCGACCGCCTTGGCCTCGTTGTCGGCGAGGCTCCGTTCGCGCTTAGGTTTGCTCATGACTTAATCCTCAAGCCTTCTTGGCTTTCTTGTCGCCGGAGTGGCCATGGAAGGTCCGGGTCGGCGAGAACTCGCCGAACTTGTGACCGACCATTTCCTCGTTGACCGCCACCGGCACGTGCTTCTGACCGTTGTAGACGCCGAAGGTCAGGCCGACGAATTGCGGCAGGATGGTCGAGCGACGGCTCCAGATCTTGATGACGTCGTGACGGCCGGACGCACGCGCCGCATCTGCCTTCTTGAGCAGCGACGCCTCGACGAACGGGCCTTTCCAGACTGAACGAACCATGTCCGGCGTTCCTTACTTCTTCCGCTTGTGGCGGCTTAGGAGAATGAATTTGTTGGTCGACTTGTTGGTACGGGTCTTCTTGCCCTTGGTCGGCTTGCCCCACGGGGTGACCGGGTGGCGACCGCCCGAGGTACGACCTTCACCACCGCCGTGCGGATGGTCGATCGGGTTCATGGCAACGCCGCGGTTGTGCGGGCGACGGCCCATCCAGCGCTTACGACCGGCCTTGCCGATCGAGGTGTTCATGTGATCGGGGTTCGAGACCGCACCGATCGTGCCGCGGCAACGGCCGTGCACCAGTCGCTGCTCGCCCGAGTTCAGGCGGATGATCACGTAGTCCTGATCGCGACCGACGAGCTGGGCGTAGGTGCCGGCCGAACGCGCGAGCTGGCCGCCCTTGCCGATCTTGGTCTCGATGTTGTGAATGATCGTGCCGACCGGCATGTTGCCGAGCGGCATGACATTGCCCGGCTTCACGTCGACATAGTTGCCAGCGATGATGGTGTCACCCACGGCCAGGCGCTGCGGCGCCAGGATGTAGGCCTGCTCACCGTCCTGGTACTTGATCAGCGCGATGAAGCCGGTGCGGTTCGGATCATACTCCAGCCGCTCCACGGTCGCAGGAACGTCGATCTTCTCGCGCTTGAAGTCGATGGTGCGCAGAGTCTTCTTGTGACCACCGCCACGGAAGCGCACGGTGATGCGACCGGTGTTGTTGCGGCCGCCCTTGGACAGCTTGCCCTCGGTGAGCGCCTTGAGCGGCTTGCCCTTGTAGAGGGCCGAGCGATCGACCATCACCAGCTGGCGCTGGCCCGGCGTCGTGGGATTGAATGTCTTCAGTGCCATCGTCGTAGGACCTTACAGACCTGTGGTCACGTCGATCCGGTGGCCCTCTTCGAGGGTCACGATCGCGCGCTTGGTGTTCGACTGCGAGCCGAGATTGCCGCGGAAGGCCTTGATCTTACCCTTGCGGACCAGCGTGTTGACGCTCTTCACCTTGACGTCGAACAGCTTCTCGATCGCTTCCTTGATCTGCGGCTTGGTCGCCTTGGCAGCCACCTTGAACAGAACCTTGTTGTGCTCCGAGGCAATCGTCGCCTTCTCGGTCACGACCGGCGACAGGATCACGTCGTAGTGGCGAGCCTCGATGTTCTTCGTCATTTGAAGCGCGCCTCCAGCGCATCGATGGCGGCCTTGGTCAGAACGAGCTTCTGACGGCGCAGGATGTCGTAGACGTTGATGCCCTGGATGGGCAGCACGTCCATGTTCGGGATGTTGCGGGCAGCCGCGGCGAAGCCCTGGTTGAGCTCGGCGCCGTCGATGATCAGCGCGTTGGTCAGGCCGAGCCCCGAGAAGTGGCCAAGCAGCGCCTTGGTCTTGGCAGCCTCGAGCGCGGCCTTCTCGATCACGACGAGATCACCGTCCTTTGCCTTGGCCGACAGCGCATGCTTCAGCGCGAGCGCGCGGACCTTCTTCGGCAGGTCGGTGGCGTGCGAGCGCACCACCGGACCGAAGGCACGGCCACCGCCGCGGAACTGCGGCACGCGGGCCGAGCCGTGACGAGCCCCGCCGGTGCCCTTCTGCTTGTACATCTTCTTGCCAGTGCGCCAGATCTCGGCGCGGCCCTTGGCCTTGTGGGTGCCGGCCTGACGCTTGTCGAGCTGCCACTTCACGCAGCGCGCGATGATGTCCTCGCGCGGCTCGAGGCCGAAAATGGCGTCGGAGAGCTGGACCGAGCCGGCTTCCTTACCTTCAAGGGTCGTGACTTTCAGTTCCATCTCACGCACCCTCCTGCTGGGCCGCAGCCTCGGCTTCGCCGCCGGCAACCTTGAACTTGCCGGGCTTCGGAGCTTCCTTCGGCAGCGGCTTCTTGACGGCGTCGCGCACGCGGATCCAGCCGCCCTTGGAGCCGGGAACGGCGCCTTCGACGAGGATCAGGCCGCGCTCGACGTCGGTCTGGACGACGCGAAGGTTGAGCGTGGTGATGCGGTCGACACCCATGTGGCCGGGCATCTTCTTGTTCTTCCAGGTCTTGCCGGGATCCTGACGGCCGCCGGTCGAACCGATCGAGCGGTGCGAGATCGACACACCGTGCGTGGCGCGCAGACCGCCGAAGTTCCAGCGCTTCATACCGCCGGCAAAGCCCTTACCGACCGAGGTGCCGGTGACGTCGACGAATTGGCCGACGACGAAATGATCGGCCAGGATCTCGGCGCCGACCGGGATCATGGCATCCGCGGAGACGCGGAATTCCTCGACCTGCCGCTTCGGCTCGACCTTGGCGACCGCGAACTGGCCGCGCTCAGCCTTGGGCATGTACACGGTCTTGCGGGTGCCGGCGCCAAGCTGGAGCGCGACATAACCGTTCTTCTCTTCGGTGCGGTGGCCTACGACCTGGCAATTGCCGAGCTTCAGCACGGTCACGGGGATATGTTCGCCGGTCTCCGTGAAGACCCGCGTCATCCCGACCTTTTGTGCGATCACTCCGGAGCGCATCGGCTTGCTTCCTGTTCTTTCTGTCCGCTTTCGCGAACGGGATCCAAAAATCTTAGAGCTTGATCTCGACGTCGACACCGGCGGCCAGGTCGAGCTTCATCAGAGCATCGACCGTCTGCGGGGTCGGATCGACGATGTCGAGCAGACGCTTGTGGGTGCGCATCTCGAACTGTTCGCGGCTCTTCTTGTCGACGTGCGGCGAACGGTTGACGGTGAACTTCTCGATGCGGGTCGGCAGCGGAATGGGTCCGCGAACCTGCGCGCCGGTGCGCTTCGCCGTATTCACGATCTCACGGGTCGACGTATCGAGGATACGATGGTCGAACGCCTTGAGACGGATGCGAATATTTTGGCCGTTCATTGCCGTGGTCTTTCTTCAATCAGAGTGGCGAATAGCGAATAGCGAATGCTGCCATCCGCTACTCGCCAATCTCTAGTCTCGTAATTACTCGATGATCGAGGCGACGACGCCGGCGCCGACGGTGCGGCCGCCTTCGCGGATCGCGAAGCGGAGCTTCTCTTCCATCGCGATCGGCACGATCAGGTGCACTTCCATCGCGATGTTGTCGCCCGGCATCACCATCTCGGTGCCTTCCGGCAGGTGCACGACACCGGTCACGTCGGTGGTGCGGAAGTAGAACTGCGGACGGTAGTTGGTGAAGAACGGGGTGTGGCGGCCGCCTTCGTCCTTGGTGAGGATGTAGGCCTCAGCCTTGAACTTGGTGTGCGGCTTGACCGAACCCGGTTTGCAGAGCACCTGGCCGCGCTCGACTTCCTCGCGCTTGGTGCCGCGGAGCAGCGCGCCGATGTTGTCGCCGGCCTGACCCTGGTCGAGCAGCTTACGGAACATTTCGACGCCGGTGACGGTGGTCTTGGTCGTCGCACGCAGACCGACGATCTCGATTTCGTCGCCGACCTTGACGATGCCGCGCTCGACACGGCCGGTCACCACGGTGCCGCGGCCCGAGATCGAGAACACGTCTTCGACCGGCATCAGGAACGGCTGGTCGATCGGGCGCTCCGGCTGCGGGATGTACTCGTCGACGTTGCGCATCAGCTCGAGGATGGCCTCGTGGCCGAGCTTCTTGTCGGAGTCTTCGAGAGCGGCCAGCGCCGAGCCCTTGATGATCGGGATCTTGTCGCCGGGGAATTCGTACTTCGAGAGCAGCTCGCGGACTTCGAGCTCGACGAGCTCGAGCAGCTCCGGATCGTCGACCATGTCGCACTTGTTGAGGAACACGACGAGCGCGGGCACGCCGACCTGGCGGGCGAGCAGGATGTGCTCACGGGTCTGCGGCATCGGGCCGTCAGCGGCCGACACGACCAGGATCGCGCCGTCCATCTGGGCAGCGCCAGTGATCATGTTCTTCACGTAGTCGGCGTGGCCGGGGCAGTCGACGTGCGCGTAGTGACGGTTCTTGGTCTCGTACTCGACGTGTGCGGTCGAGATGGTGATGCCGCGCGCCTTCTCTTCCGGCGCCTTGTCGATCTGGTCGTACGCCGTGAACGTCGCACCACCGGTTTCAGCGAGGATCTTGGTGATCGCCGCGGTCAGCGACGTCTTGCCATGGTCGACGTGACCGATGGTGCCGATGTTGCAGTGGGGCTTGGTACGTTCAAACTTTGCTTTGGCCATTTGACTCTCCGTTCAATCGTCAGCTCGAGACCGACGACAATCAGGCAAACTTCTTCTGGACTTCTGCCGACACGTTGGCCGGCGCTTCTGCGTAGTGGTCGAACTGCATGGTGAAGGTTGCGCGCCCCTGGCTCATCGAGCGCAGGTTATTCACGTAACCGAACATGTTCATGAGCGGCACCATCGCGTTGATGACGTTGGCGTTGCCGCGCATGTCTTGACCCTGAATCTGACCGCGCCGGGAATTCAGGTCGCCGATGACCGAGCCGGTGTAGTCTTCCGGCGTCACCACCTCGACCTTCATGATCGGCTCGAGCAGTACGGATTTACCCATCTGCAGCGCTTCACGGAAGCAGGCGCGCGAAGCGATTTCGAAGGCGAGCGCCGACGAGTCGACGTCGTGGTACTTACCGTCGACGAGTTGCACCTTGACGTCGACCACGGGGAAGCCCGCGACCACGCCGGAGGAGAGCACGCTCTCGAGACCCTTCTCGACGCCGGGGATGTATTCCTTCGGCACCGCGCCGCCGACGATCTTCGATTCGAACTCGAAGCCCTTGCCGGCTTCGTTGGGCTCGACGATGAACGACACGGCCGCGAACTGGCCGGTACCGCCGGTCTGCTTCTTGTGGGTGTAGCTGTGCTCCACCCGCTTGGTGATGCGCTCACGGAACGCCACCTGCGGCGCGCCGATGTTGGCGTCGACCTTGTAGGTGCGCTTGAGGATGTCGACCTTGATGTCGAGATGGAGTTCGCCCATGCCCTTGAGGATGGTCTGGCCGGACTCGTGGTCGGTCGACACGCGGAAGGACGGATCCTCGGCGGCGAGCTTGGCGAGTGCCACGCCCAGCTTCTCCTGGTCGGCCTTCGACTTCGGCTCGATCGCGATCTCGATGACCGGCTCGGGGAATTCCATCTTCTCGAGGATCACCTGCTTGTCGGGATCGCACAGCGTGTCGCCGGTGCGCGCTTCCTTCAGGCCGGCCAGAGCGACGATGTCGCCGGCATAGGCTTCCTTGATGTCTTCGCGGTTGTTCGCATGCATCAGCAGCATGCGCCCGATCCGCTCCTTCTTCTCGCGGGTCGAGTTCACGACGCCGGTGCCCGACGACAGAATGCCCGAATAGATGCGGCAGAAGGTGATGGTGCCGACGAACGGGTCGTCCATGATCTTGAACGCAAGCAGCGCGAGCGGCTCCTTGTCGTCCGCCTTGCGCACGACTTCGTTGCCCTTGTCGTCGGTGCCCTTGATAGCGGGCACGTCGAGCGGCGACGGCAGGTAGTCGACGACGGCGTCGAGCAGCGGCTGCACACCCTTGTTCTTGAAGGCCGAGCCGCACAGCACGGGATAGAACGCACCGGTCAAGACCGCCTTGCGGATCAGCCTCTTCAGCGTCGCCTCGTCCGGCTCCTTGCCGTCGAGATAGGCGGCCATGGCATCGTCGTCGAGCTCGACGGCGGCTTCCACCATCTTCTCGCGGTATTCCTTGGCCTGGTCGACGAGGTCTTCCGGAATGTCGACATAGTCGAACTTCGCGCCGAGCGATTCATCGTTCCAGACGACGCCCTTCATCTTCACGAGGTCGACGAGACCCTTGAAGTTGTTCTCGGCACCGATCGGAAGCTGGATCGCAACGGGCTTGGCGCCAAGGCGATCGACGATATCGGACAGACACTTGAAGAAGTCCGCACCGATCTTGTCCATCTTGTTGGCGAAGACGATGCGCGGAACCTTGTACTTGTCGCCCTGGCGCCAGACCGTCTCGGTCTGGGGCTCGACGCCCTGGTTCGAGTCGAGCACGCAGACGGCGCCGTCGAGCACGCGGAGCGAACGCTCCACCTCGATGGTGAAGTCGACGTGGCCGGGCGTGTCGATGATGTTCAGGCGCTTGCCGGCCCAGAACGCGGTGGTCGCAGCCGAGGTGATCGTAATGCCACGCTCCTGCTCCTGCTCCATCCAGTCCATCGTCGCGGCACCTTCGTGCACTTCGCCGATCTTGTGGCTCTTGCCGGTGTAATAGAGGATGCGCTCGGTCGTCGTGGTCTTGCCGGCGTCGATATGCGCCATGATACCGAAGTTACGGTAGTCCTCGATGGCATGTTGGCGGGGCATGGGTCGTTCCTTGCGAGTCCGTTAGGTGTCGCCGTTACCAGCGATAATGCGAGAAGGCACGGTTGGCTTCGGCCATCCTGTGCACGTCTTCACGCTTCTTGACGGCGTTCCCCCGGTTGTTCGATGCGTCCAAGAGCTCTGCCGAGAGCCGCTCGGTCATCGTCTTCTCGTTGCGCTCACGGGCAGCGGCGATCAGCCAGCGGATGCCCAGCGCCTGCCGGCGGGTCGAGCGGACCTCGACCGGAACCTGGTAGGTCGCGCCGCCGACGCGGCGGGAGCGCACTTCGATCGTGGGCATCACGTTCTCGAGCGCCTGCTCGAACACGCCGAGCGGGTTCTGCTTGGTCTTGGTTTCGATGATGCCGAGCGCACCGTAGACGATACCTTCGGCGACCGACTTCTTGCCGGCGTACATCACCGAGTTCATGAACTTCGTGATCACGATGTTCCCGAACTTGGGATCCGGCAGAACTTCGCGCTTTTCCGCTGAGTGGCGACGAGACATGGAAGAGGTTCCCGCTTACTTCGGACGCTTTGCGCCGTACTTCGAACGACGCTGCTTACGGTTCTTGACGCCCTGGGTATCCAGCACGCCGCGGAGGATGTGGTAGCGCACGCCGGGCAAGTCCTTGACGCGGCCGCCGCGGATCATGACCACCGAGTGTTCCTGGAGGTTATGGCCCTCACCGGGGATGTAGCCGATCACCTCGAAGCCGTTGGTCAGACGCACCTTGGCGACCTTACGAAGCGCCGAGTTCGGCTTCTTCGGCGTCGTGGTGTAGACGCGCGTGCACACGCCGCGCTTCTGCGGCGACTGCTGCAGCGCCGGCACCTTCTTGCGCGACTTCTGCACTTCACGCGGTTGTGCGATCAGCTGGTTGATCGTCGGCATCCTGGCCTTCACCCTTTTTCTGCCGCGGTCCCTTTCGAGCCCGCAAATTCTTCTTTCGGACTACCCGCCCGATGGAGCCGCCCTGCCCGGAACAATCCGTGCAAAGCGAAATTGCGCCAACCGCTCCATTACCGAGCGGAAAGCGCTTCGACGCCACAGAGGACCGCAGTCTTGGGGCCGATCAGCGTAAAGCCGACGGCCGTGTACCGAGGTCATGCATCCGAGTTTGATCTCAAGAGAACGAGCTCTAGAGAACTAAATTCGCACTGGCATTGCCTAGCTATGATCGACAGCGTTTGAGCGGCATTCGTCGAGGTTGGTGCCCACTTGACGATCCCAAAAGGATCAGGCGGGTGGCCCGTTCCGACGTTGGCGATGCTCACCGCCTGTCGTTAAGTGACGCGCTTTCTATAAGTGGGAATCACCTGAGTCAAGGCGAAACCACAGCAAGAGAAGGGCTTCTCGCGCTTAAAGAATTAGCTCGTTCGGCCCTCTCGCCCCCTCGCCGATCTAGGTTCCGGACCAGCGCTCCGCCAGGGCGAAAAGCTATTTATAGCCGGGTAAAATATACTTTTGTGACGTGCGCTAAGGTTTTTTTCCTGTTCATGCGTCAAGGTGCCACGCCGGGCGGAGAAACACCAACGCGGTACACCGACATTGCGATCATCGGCGGAGGGATCGCCGGCTCCGCCGCCGCCGCAATGCTGGGTCGCGCCGGTATCCAGGCCGTCCTCATTGACCCCCACACCGATTACCCACCGACTTCCGGGTCGAGAAAATCAGCGGTCGTGCCCAGCTCGAGCGCTTCTGGCGGACCGGAATCGCAGAATCAGTGCTCCGCCGCGCGACGTTTTGCGGCGAGAACTGGATCGCGCGATTCGGCCACCTGCTCGATAAGGCGCCGAGCCGGCAATTCAGCTTCCGCTACGAGTCCTTCGTCAACGCGATCCGCGCGGAAATTCCCGAAGCGGTCGCGCGGGTCTGCGCCAAGGCGCTGTCGATCGCGACGAGCCCCGACCGGCAGAGGATCACGCTCTCCGATCACGAGGTCGTCTCCGACCGCCTCGTCGTGCTCGCCAATGGATTGAACGTCGGCCTGCGCCATCAACTCGGCATCGAACGCGAGGTCGTCAGCGCCTGCCATTCGATCTCGATCGGATTCGACGTCGTGCCGGTCGGGCGCACCGCGTTCGATTTTCCGGCAATGACATATTTCTCCGAACGACCGAGCGACCGCATCCCCTACATCTCGCTGTTCCCGATCGGCACGCGGATGCGGGCAAACCTGTTCGTCTACCGCGCCTTCGACGATCCCTGGCTGCGCGACTTGCGGCAGGCGCCGGTCGCGACCCTCAATGCCGCGCTGCCGCGCCTATCGCGCATTGCCGGCGCCTTCGACGTCGCGAGCGAGATCAAGATTCGTCCCGTCGATCTATATGTGCACCGGGCCTGCCGCCAGGCCGGCATCGTGCTGGTCGGCGATGCCTTCGCAACTTCCTGCCCCGTCGCCGGCACCGGCACCGACAAGGTGTTCACCGATGTCGAACGGCTCTGCGGGGTGCACATCCCGGCCTGGCTTGCGACCGAGGGCATGGACGAGGACAAGATCGCCGCCTTCTATGACGACCCGGTCAAGCGCGCCTGCGATGCCTGGTCT
Organism: Bradyrhizobium sp. CB82; assembly: GCF_029714405.1. Lineage (NCBI taxonomy): Bacteria > Pseudomonadati > Pseudomonadota > Alphaproteobacteria > Hyphomicrobiales > Nitrobacteraceae > Bradyrhizobium > Bradyrhizobium sp. CB82. The sequence goes on from NZ_CP121650.1 coordinate 5,663,507, forward strand.
GTGGCCGAGGCATTCGACTTCCGTGAAGTGTCGCTCGCAAGGAGCCCCTACTGGAGGGCACAGCGCTGGGCGCGCTTCGCAGCCTGGTTCGCCCAAGGTGCGGTGCGGCGGGCGGCGCGACTGGTTCACCTGGAGCCGAACTTCCTCGGTCACTCCTCCTCGCCATCCTCCTCGTCGTCCTCGTCATCATCATCATCGTCGCTGTCGTCGTCATCGACCTGAGCCGCCTCGCCACGCGGCTTGTGGATCTGGTCGTCCCACAGCTTGCGATAGGTGCCGTTCTTGGCGAGCAGCTCGGCATGCGAGCCGCGCTCGATGGCGCGGCCGCCTGAAATCACGATGATCTCGTCCATCTCGACGACAGAGGTCAGACGGTGGGTCGACCAGATCATGGTGCGCCCCTTGGCGACCTTAAGCAGGGTGCGATTGATCGCAGCCTCAGTCGTCTGGTCGAGCGCCGAGGTCGCTTCGTCCAAGAGCAGCACCGACGGATTGCGGACGATCGCGCGCGCGATTGCGATGCGCTGGCGCTGGCCGCCCGACAGCGTATCGCCGCGCTCGCCAACTGGCGTGTCGTATTTCTGCGGCAGGCTCATGATGTAGCGGTGGATCTCGGCCTTCTTCGCGGCCTCCACCACCTCATCGTCGGTGGCGCCCTCCTTGCCGAGCCGGATGTTCTCGCGGATCGACATGTTGAACAGCATGTTCTCCTGGAACACCACGGCCATGCTCCGGCGCAGCGAATCCAGCGTCACTTTCCGCACATCGACACCGTCGATGGTGACGCGGCCTTCGTCCGGTACGTAGAGGCGCAGGATCAGATTGAGCAGCGTGCTCTTGCCCGAACCGCTGGGCCCGACGATCGCGATGCTCTTGCCGACGTTGAGCTTGAGGCTGAGATTGTCCAGCACCGGCGTCTGGCTGCCTTCGTACTGGAAGGTGACATGGTCGAAGGTGATGTCGTTGGTGATCCGCGGCAGATCCGGCGCGCCCGGGCGATCGCCCCCCCGCGTCGGCTCGTCCAGCAGCTCCTGGATATGGCGCACGGCGGCGGCCGAGGAGATTGACACCGGGATGAAGTGCATCACGTGGGCAATGTTGTAGGAGACCTCCCAGAACGCGCTCTCGAAAGTGACGAAGGTACCGATGGTGATCTGCCCCTTGGTGGCGAGATACGCGCCGATCGCGAGCACCACGAGGTGCAGGAGCAGGACCGAGATCGTGACCGTCCGCTCCACCATGGTCGACAGGAACGCGGCCGACGCGATCCTGTTGCGGGTCTCGTCGTTGCGGAACGCGAAGAAGCCGAACATCTTGCGCTGCAGGCTGAATGCCTTGATCACGGCCTGTGCCGCCACGTTCTCCTGCACCATGCCGAGCAGCGCGCTCTCGTTGAGCTTCTGCTCGTAATTCGCCTGCACCGCCTTCGGGGTGAGAATGCGCGGCCCGATCAGCGTGATCGGAAACACCAGCAGCGCGACCACCGCGAGCTGCCAGTTCAAGAACAGCATCAGGATGATGCCGGCGATCAACTCCAGGAATGGAAGCGCCGCGCTGTTGACGAAGGTCTTGACCGAGCCTTCGAAGGCCGAGAGATCGACGGAGAAGCGCGACAGGATCTCGCCGCGCTTGGTGCGGCCGAAATACGCCGCCGGCAGGTCCTGCACGTGATCGAACAGCCGCTTGCGCACGTCGGAGATGATGCAGGCCGCGAGCCGAGCGTCCCAGCGCTCGTACCAGACCGCGACGATCGAGGTGAAGATGCCGGCGACGGCGAGCACGCCCAGGATCTTGTAGAGCGCCTGGAAATCCTCCTCGCCGAGCGCGTCGTCGATCAGGAACTTCAGGCTGAGCGGCATGATGACATTGAACAGCGTCTCGATCAGGACGCCGAACGACACGAAGGCCACTATTCTCTTGTAGTTCGCGAGGTGAGGTTTGACGAAACCCCAGATGGTGGCAAGGGCGCCCGCGGCTTCACGTGCAGTAAAAACGACGAGGTCCTCGTCCTCATCGTCGTCGAGTTCCAACAGCTCGTCCTCGTCTTCCTCGTCGTCTTCGTCGTCATCCACCTCGAGGTCGGGCTTGCCGGCGGGCGCAAGCTTGTTCTTGAGCTCGCCCGCGTCATCCGCAGCCGCGAGCTTGGGTTTGTCCGACGAGAGAGGCCTTTGCGCCATGAAACCAACCGATGCTGACGGCCGGCATGACCGCAGAGAAATCGAGGGGAAATAGCGGGAGCCGCTATGCCCGCGATTCTATGCGATCAGAATGAATTCGGCAAAACAATTGGCGAATTCGTCTGTCTTCAAGCACGATGACGCTCAAGCGAATCGTCATCGCGCCTTAGCTCTACGCACGACCATTTCGGAACACCGCTGCACACTTTTTCCGGATCGTGCTTTAATCGTCGTCCTCGACCTTGTCGAAAAAGGAATAGCGCAAGCTGTCGGCGTCGGCGTACCACTGCCCCGGCCCCTTGTTGGCGGCCAGCGTCGCTGCCCACAGCGCATCGGTGCAGTCATTGCGGTGCATCGACAGGTCGAACCCGTTGCCGAAGAACAACTCCGACCATTCCCACCAGGTGCCGAGCTTCTTGACCCCGCGCAGGAGGTCGTAGCGGTCGATCAGGCCAGGCGCCATGTCGGAGGTGATCGAGCCGAACACGAGGCCCGTCCTGACCACGCGGTTCAATTCCCTGATCGCGCGGACGACCTGCTTCTCGGAGACGTGGCAGAGGCTGGTCTCGAACACGAAATCGAACGCACCGTCCTTGAACGGCATGTCCACGATCGATCCGAGCTTGTTGTACTGCCTCAGCGCTTTCGGCGTCCTGGCGTGGATGGTGCGGTTGTTCTCGATGCCGAAGGCGTCGATCCCGCGCTCGCGCAGCGCGCCGACGAGCTCGCCGCTGGCAGAGCCCGCGACCAGCAGCTTGGCGCCTTTCGCGCTGCCCCAGACGATGCCGATGAGCTTCATCAGGTAGTCGGGATCGGTGAACTGGCGCCACGCTTCGCCGTAGGGACCCTGACCGCGGTAGTTGTCGAAATAGTCGCGGTCGATCTTGTCGGACAGCGTTGTCTCGTTCTGGCTGCGCGCGCGGCGCAGGCGCATCATCTCGGTCAGGATGATGTCGGTCGCAGCGTCCGAGGAATCGAGCAGACCGTTCAGCGTCGAATCGAACAGATAATCGCCGACCACGACGATGCCGGGATGCTCCTTCGGCTCGGGCCGATGATTGGTCATGACGTCGCGTACGGGCAAGCCGCCCGGTAACGCGTTCACCGAAGACAGCCAGCGGTGGATTTTGCCTTCCAAGAAATGCGCACGCGCGTCGCCGAACGAGGCCGGCAGCGATTTCAGCGCTGCGTCGATCAGCTCCTGGTCGGACAGATTGGCGAAGGCCAGCGCATCGGAGCCCGGAATGAGCCAGTTCAACACGCCGTGCTTGCCGACGTCGTGGCGGGCGCCCTCGTTGTAGACGCAGCAGCCTCCGAAAGCTTCCGACATGAACCAGGCGCCCGGGATCTTGTTGCCCCAGAACGGCGTGTCGAACAGGATCGAGACGCGCAGGTAATGCGCGGGGCGGTCGAAATAGGAGACGTGCTTGACCATCGACTTGCGGAGCCGCTCACCTTCCCAGCCGAGCGTGGCGAGCCAGGAATGCGGCAGGCAGACCAGCACGAGGTCGAAGTCGCGCGTCTCCGGCCCCTTGCCGTTCATCATCTTGAGCTGGTAGCGCCCGGTCGGCGCCTTGCCGACGGCGAACACGCGGTGATTGAGCTGGATGTCGGCATCGACCTCCGACTGCAGGCATTCGACGAGCTGCTCGTTGCCGTTCTGGATTGAATAGAGGCCGATATAGCCGTCGATATCCATCAGGTAGTTCTTGAGCGCGTTGAGCCCGTTGGTGTTGTGGCTCTCGGTCGCGATGTCGGAGCGCGCCATCACCTTGAAGAAGCGCTTGGCGGTCGCGTCGTCGACCTCCTCGTCCAGCACCTGCTCGGCGGTCTTGAAGGCCCAGGGATGCTCGTTGTCGTGCGCGCCGACGCCCTCGTAATATTCGATCGGCGACATCAGATCGGAGCAGCGCTTGCGGAAAGATTCGATGGCGGCCGCGGTCTTGGCGCCGTATTTGCGGCGCATGCCGGGCACGTCATTCAGGAGCTCGCCGCCGAACTGGACCTGCTCGGCATCCATCGGAATGGTCTGGAGCCCGAAATGCTGGATCAGTTCGCGCAGGGGATCGGGCCCCGTCATCGAGTAGTCGTAAATCTCGGCAACGCCGGCCTCGTACATCGCGGGCGCCGAGTCGAATTTGCGCGTGACAACCTTGCCCCCGAGCCGGTCGGATGCCTCGAAGATGGTGACGCGGCAGAGATCGCCGAGTTTGCGCTTCAGATACCAGGCGCTCATCAGCCCGCCGGGGCCGCCGCCTACGATTGCGAGGTCAAGCATGTCAGTTCCGTGGTCTCCGGCCGCCCCCCGTGTCGGGACCACCGGTCTAAGCTCTCTTAACAGAAGCGCTTTTCAGGCTGAAGGAAAGATGAACAAACGTCGTCCCTGCACCGCAGCAAGGAAACAAAGCAGCAAAAAGGCCGGCAAAAGCCGGCCTTTTCATTGTCCTCAGTAATCGTACGGATGAACCATCATTCCGCAGGCGGGAGCGCCACCGGCTCCGCTTCCGGCGCCGGAGAGACGATCGAGGCCTGCTTCTCGCGCTCGTCGAGGATCAGCTTGTCGCGCTTCATGGCGACTTCGCGGATCTTGGCCATGGAGGCGCCGGTGCCCGCCGGGATCAGCCGGCCGACGATGACGTTCTCCTTGAGACCCTCGAGCGGGTCGATCTTGCCGTTGACCGCCGCCTCCGTGAGGACGCGGGTGGTCTCCTGGAACGAGGCCGCCGAGAAGAACGAGCGGGTCTGGAGGCTCGCCTTGGTGATGCCGAGCAGGACCGGCGTTCCCGTGGCGGGCTTCTTGCCCTCTTCCTTGGCCTTCTCGTTGAGCGCGTCGAACTCGATCTTGTCGACCTGCTCGCCGGAGATCATGTCGGTCTCGCCCTGGTCGGTGATTTCCACCTTCTGGAGCATCTGACGGACAATCACCTCGATGTGCTTGTCGTTGATGAGCACGCCCTGGAGCCGGTAGACCTCCTGGATCTCGTTGACCAGATAGGCCGCGAGTTCCTCGATGCCCTTGATCGCCAAGATGTCGTGCGGTGCCGGGTTGCCTTCCACGATGAAGTCGCCCTTTTCGACGACGTCACCGTCCTGAAGGTGGATGTGCTTGCCCTTCGGGATCAGGTACTCGCGCGCCTCCTCGGTCTTGTCCATCGGTTCGATCGAGATGCGACGCTTGTTCTTGTAGTCGCGGCCGAAGCGGATGGTACCCGCGATCTCGGCGATGATCGCGGCATCCTTCGGACGCCGTGCCTCGAACAGTTCCGCCACGCGCGGCAGACCGCCCGTGATGTCACGCGTCTTGGCGCTTTCGGTCGAGATACGGGCGAGAATGTCGCCCGGCTGGACCTTGGCTCCGATGTCGACCGAGAGGATGGCGTCGACGGACAGCATGTAGCGGGCATCGCCGCCACGGGCGAGCTTGAGCACCTTGCCGTCCTTCCCCTTGATCACGATGGCCGGACGCAGGTCCGCACCGCCGCGGGTCGAGCGCCAGTCGATGACGACGCGCTTGGCGATACCGGTGGATTCGTCGAGCGTTTCCGAGATCGACTGCCCCTCGACCAGATCCTCGAAGCCGATGGTGCCTTCCACCTCGGTGAGAACCGGACGGGTGTACGGATCCCACTCGGCGATGCGCTGGCCGCGCTTGACCATGTCGCCCTCGTCGACGTGCAGGCGCGAGCCGTACTGGATACGGTGCGTCGCACGCTCGGTGCCATCGGCATCGACGATCGCCACCACCATGTTGCGCACCATCGCGACCAGGTGGCCTTCGCTGTTGCGGGCGATGGCCTTGTTCTTGATCACGATCTTGCCGTCGAAGTTGGATTCGACGAACGACTGCTCGTTGAGCTGTGCCGCACCGCCGATGTGGAAGGTGCGCATGGTGAGCTGGGTGCCCGGCTCGCCGATCGACTGCGCCGCGATGACGCCGACCGCTTCGCCGTGGTTGACCGGCGTGCCGCGGGCGAGGTCGCGGCCGTAGCACTTGCCGCAAATGCCGTTGACGAGCTCGCAGGTTAGCGCCGAGCGGATCTTCACCTCCTGGACGCCACCCTGCTGGATCGCATCCACGTGGCTCTCTTCCATCAGCGTACCGCGCTTGATGATCACCTTGCCCGAGCCGTCGCGCACGTCATCGCAGGCCACGCGGCCCAGGATGCGCGAGCCGAGCGAGGCCACCACGGTGCCGGCATCGACGATGGCGCGCATCTTGATGCCCAGCTTGGTGCCGCAGTCGTCCTGCGTGATGATGCAGTCCTGCGCGACGTCGACCAGACGGCGGGTCAGGTAGCCGGAGTTCGCCGTCTTCAACGCAGTGTCCGCGAGGCCCTTGCGGGCGCCGTGGGTCGAGTTGAAGTACTCGAGCACCGAGAGGCCTTCCTTGAAGTTCGAGATGATCGGCGTCTCGATGATCTCGCCCGAGGGCTTGGCCATCAGGCCGCGCATGCCGGCGAGCTGGCGCATCTGGGCCGGCGAGCCACGCGCGCCCGAGTGCGCCATCATGTAGATCGAGTTGATGTCGGCATCCGCACCGCTGGCCGTCTTCTTGGTCGCGGAGATCTCCTTCATCATCGCCTTGGCGATTTCTTCCGTAGCCTTCGACCAGGCGTCAACGACCTTGTTGTACTTCTCGCCATGGGTGATCAGTCCGTCATTGTACTGCTGCTCGAAATCCTTCGCGAGCGTACGGGTGGTGTCGACGATCTTCCACTTGCCGTGCGGCACGACCATGTCGTCCTTGCCGAACGAGATGCCGGCCTTGAACGCGTTGTAGAAGCCGAGCGCCATGATGCGGTCGCAGAAGATCACCGTCTCCTTCTGGCCGCAGTGGCGGTAGACCTGGTCGATGACGCCGGAGATCTCGCGCTTGGTCATCAGCTTGTTGATGATGTCGTACGAGATCTTCGGGCTCTTCGGCAGCACGTTGCCGAGCATGATGCGGCCGGGCGTGGTCTCGATCCAGCGGCGGGCCGGCTTGCCGTCCTCGCCAATGCCTTCCCACCGGTACTTGATCTTGGTGTGGAGGTGGATGACCTTCGAATGCAGCGCGTGCTCGAGCTCGGCCATTTCGCCGAACACCTTGCCCTCGCCGGGCATGCCTTCGCGCAGGATCGACAGGTAATAGAGACCGAGCACGATGTCCTGCGACGGCACGATGATCGGCTGGCCGTTCGCAGGATGCAGGATGTTGTTGGTCGACATCATCAGGACGCGCGCTTCGAGCTGCGCTTCCAGCGACAGCGGAACGTGGACGGCCATCTGGTCGCCGTCGAAGTCCGCGTTGAACGCGGCGCAGACCAGCGGGTGGAGCTGGATCGCCTTGCCCTCGATCAGCACGGGCTCGAACGCCTGGATGCCGAGGCGGTGCAGCGTCGGCGCGCGGTTGAGCAGCACCGGATGCTCGCGGATCACCTCGTCCAGAATGTCCCAGACCTCGGGCCGCTCCTTCTCGACCAGCTTCTTCGCCTGCTTGACGGTGGTGGACAGGCCCTTGGCGTCAAGCCGCGAATAGATGAACGGCTTGAACAGCTCGAGCGCCATCTTCTTCGGCAGGCCGCACTGATGCAGGCGCAACTCGGGACCGACCACGATCACCGAACGGCCCGAATAGTCGACGCGCTTGCCGAGCAGGTTCTGGCGGAAGCGGCCCTGCTTGCCCTTGAGCATGTCGGCGAGCGACTTCAGCGGACGCTTGTTGGCTCCCGTGATGACGCGGCCGCGGCGGCCGTTGTCGAACAGCGCGTCGACGGCCTCCTGAAGCATGCGCTTTTCGTTGCGGATGATGATGTCCGGCGCGCGCAGCTCCATCAGCCGCTTCAGGCGGTTGTTGCGGTTGATGACGCGGCGGTAGAGGTCGTTGAGGTCGGAGGTCGCGAAGCGGCCGCCGTCGAGCGGCACCAGCGGACGAAGGTCCGGCGGGATCACCGGAACGACGGTGAGGATCATCCATTCCGGCTTGTTGCCGGAGTGGCGGAACGCCTCCACGATCTTCAGGCGCTTGGCGAGCTTCTTGTGCTTGATGTCGGAGTCGGTCTCCTGCATCTCGGCACGCAAGCTCACCTCGAGCTTCTCGAGGTCCATGCCCTTGAGCAGTTCGCGGATCGCCTCGGCGCCGATCATGGCGGTGAAGGAATCCTGGCCGTACTCGTCCTGGGCCTTCAGATACTCGTCCTCCGACAGGAGCTGACGGTCCTTCAGCGCGGTGAGGCCGGGCTCCAGCACAACGTAGTATTCGAAGTAGAGGATCCGCTCGAGATCCTTCAGCGTCATGTCGAGCAAGAGGCCGATGCGCGAGGGCAGCGATTTCAGGAACCAGATGTGGGCGACGGGCGCGGCGAGCTCGATGTGGCCCATGCGCTCGCGCCGGACGCGCGACAACGTGACCTCGACCGAGCACTTCTCGCAGATGATGCCCTTGTACTTCATGCGCTTGTACTTGCCGCACAAGCACTCGTAGTCCTTGATCGGCCCGAAGATGCGCGCGCAGAAAAGGCCGTCGCGCTCGGGTTTGAACGTCCGGTAGTTGATGGTCTCCGGCTTCTTGATCTCGCCGTAGGACCAGGACAGAATCTTCTCGGGAGACGCGATCGAGATCCGGATCTGGTCGAAGACCTGAGCCGGCGTCGTCGGGTTAAAAAGATTCATAATCTCTTGGTTCATCGTCTTCTCCTCGCGTGCCGGTCGAGGCCGGCAGCAAATTCGAAAATCTCACATCGCGGAGCGCCCTGCCCTCACCGCGCGGGACAAGGCGCCGATGCCCGGCCTTTGCGGCCGGGCATGAAGAGTCGCGTTACTCGGCCGCCTCGGAGGTCGGCGCCGGTCCCATCTTGGAATTGTGCAGGTCGACGTTGAGGCCGAGCGAGCGCATTTCCTTGACCAGGACGTTGAAGGACTCCGGAATACCGGCCTCGAACGTGTCGTCGCCGCGCACGATCGCCTCGTACACCTTGGTACGGCCGGCGACGTCGTCCGACTTCACGGTCAGCATTTCCTGGAGCGTGTAGGCCGCGCCGTAAGCTTCGAGTGCCCACACCTCCATTTCGCCGAAACGCTGGCCGCCGAACTGCGCCTTACCGCCCAGCGGCTGCTGAGTGACGAGCGAGTACGGACCTATCGAACGCGCGTGGATCTTGTCGTCGACGAGGTGGTGCAGCTTGAGCATGTAGATGTAGCCCACCGTGACCTTGCGATCGAAGGGATCGCCGGTACGGCCGTCATAGACGGTCGACTGGCCCGAAGCGTCGAGACCGGCGAGCTTCAGCATCTCCTCGATGTCGGCTTCCTTGGCGCCGTCGAACACCGGCGTCGCAATCGGCACGCCGTGGCTCAAATTGCGGCCGAGCTCAAGCAGCTCATTGTCATTGAGCGTCTTGATCGTCTCGTCCTCGCCGTAGATCTTCTTCAAGGTCTCCTTCAGCGGCTTCACGTCCTGCTTCGACAGATAGGCGTCGACCGTCTGGCCGATGCGCTTGCCGAGGCCGGCGCAAGCCCAGCCGAGATGCGTCTCGAGAATCTGCCCGACGTTCATGCGCGAAGGCACGCCGAGCGGATTGAGCACGATGTCGGCATGGGTGCCGTCCTCGAGGAACGGCATGTCCTCGATCGGCACGATCTTCGACACCACGCCCTTGTTGCCGTGGCGACCGGCCATCTTGTCGCCTGGCTGGATCTTGCGCTTCACCGCGACGAAGACCTTGACCATCTTCATCACGCCGGGCGGCAGCTCGTCGCCGCGCTGCAGCTTCTCGACCTTGTCGAGGAAGCGCTGTTCAAGCCCCTTCTTCGACTCGTCGTACTGCTTCCGCATGGCCTCGATCTCGGCCATCAGCTTGTCGTTGGGCGAGGCGAACAGCCACCACTGCGACTTCGGATACTCCTCGAGCACCGCACGGGTGATCTTGGTGTCCTTCTTGAAGCCCTTGGGGCCCGCGATGCCCTGCCGTCCTTCGAGAAGGTCCGCAAGACGGCTGTAGACGTTGCGGTCGAGGATCGCCTGCTCGTCGTCGCGGTCCTTGGCGAGACGCTCGATCTCCTCGCGCTCGATCGCCAGCGCACGCTCGTCCTTGTCGACGCCGTGGCGGTTGAACACGCGCACTTCCACGATCGTGCCCTGCACGCCCGGGGGCACGCGGAGCGAGGTATCGCGGACGTCGGAGGCCTTCTCGCCGAAGATGGCGCGCAAGAGCTTTTCTTCCGGCGTCATCGGGCTCTCGCCCTTCGGCGTGATCTTGCCGACCAGGATGTCGCCGGCGCGCACCTCGGCGCCGATATAGACGATGCCGGCTTCGTCGAGGTTCTTCAGCGCTTCTTCCGAGACGTTCGGAATGTCGCGGGTGATTTCCTCAGGACCGAGCTTGGTGTCGCGGGCCATCACCTCGAACTCCTCGATGTGGATCGAGGTGAAGACGTCGTCCTTCACGATCCGCTCGGAGAGCAGGATCGAGTCTTCGAAGTTGTAGCCGTTCCACGGCATGAACGCGACCAGAACGTTGCGGCCCAGAGCGAGTTCGCCGAGATCGGTCGACGGACCGTCGGCGATGATGTCGCCCTTCTTGACGATGTCACCGACCTTCACCAGCGGACGCTGGTTGATGCAGGTCGACTGGTTGGAGCGCTGGTACTTCATCAGACGGTAGATATCGACGCCCGACTTGGTCGGATCGAGATCTTCCGTCGCGCGGATGACGACGCGGGTCGCGTCGATCTGGTCGATCACGCCTGAACGGCGCGCTGCGATCGCAGCGCCCGAGTCACGCGCAACCACGCCTTCCATGCCGGTGCCGACGAAAGGTGCCTCGGCGCGAACCAGCGGCACCGCCTGGCGCTGCATGTTCGAGCCCATCAGCGCACGGTTGGCGTCGTCGTTCTCGAGGAACGGAATCAGGGCCGCCGCGACCGAAACGAGCTGCTTCGGCGACACGTCCATGTAGTCGACCTTGTCCGGCGTCACCGGCAGAACTTCGCCGGCGTGACGACAGACCACGAGGTCCTCGGTGAAGCGGCCCTTGGCGTCGAGCGGCACGTTGGCCTGCGCGACGGTATAGCGGCCCTCCTCCATCGCCGAGAGATACACGACCTCGTCGGTGACGCGGCCGTCCTTCACCTTCCGATAAGGCGTCTCGACAAAGCCGTACTTGTTGACGCGCGCGAAGGTCGCGAGCGAATTGATCAGGCCGATGTTCGGACCTTCCGGCGTCTCGATCGGGCAGATGCGGCCATAATGCGTCGGATGCACGTCGCGCACCTCGAAGCCGGCGCGCTCACGGGTCAGACCGCCCGGTCCAAGCGCCGAGAGACGACGCTTGTGGGTGATCTCCGACAGCGGGTTGGTCTGGTCCATGAACTGCGACAGCTGCGAGGAGCCGAAGAACTCGCGCACCGCGGCGGCCGCGGGCTTCGCGTTGATCAGGTCCTGCGGCATGACCGTGTCGATGTCGACCGAGGACATGCGCTCCTTGATCGCGCGCTCCATGCGGAGCAGGCCGATGCGGTACTGGTTCTCCATGAGTTCGCCGACCGAGCGCACACGGCGGTTGCCGAGGTGGTCGATGTCGTCGATCTCGCCCTTGCCGTCGCGCAGGTCCACCAGCGTCTTGATGACGGAGAGGATGTCTTCCTTGCGCAGCGTGCGCTGGGTATCGGGCGCATCGAGGTCGAGGCGCATGTTCATCTTGACGCGGCCGACCGCCGAGAGGTCGTAGCGCTCGGCGTCGAAGAACAGCGACTGGAACATCGCCTGCGCAGATTCCAGCGTCGGCGGTTCGCCCGGACGCATCACGCGGTAGATGTCGAACAGCGCGTCCTCGCGCGTCATGTTCTTGTCGGCCGAGAGCGTGTTGCGGATGTAGGCGCCGACATTGACGTGGTCGATGTCGAGCAGCGGCAGCTCCTTGTAGCCGTGCTCGTTGAGGCCCTTCATCAGCTTGTCGGTGATTTCCTCACCGGCCTCCGCATGGATCTCGCCGGTCTTCGGATTGACGAGGTCCTCGGCGACGTAGTTGCCGACCAACTCCTCATCGGCCATGCGCAGCGCCTTCAGCCCCTTTTCCTGGAGCTGGCGGGCGGCGCGCACGGTGAGCTTCTTGCCCGCCTCGAGCACGACCTTGCCGGTGTCGGCGTCGATCAGGTCGCTCGTCGTGGAATAGCCGCGGAAACGGTTGGCGTCGAACGGAACCCGCCAGCCTTCCTTGGTCCGCTTGTAGAGGATGCGCTTGTAGAAAGTGTTGAGAATCTCCTCGCCGTCGAGCCCGAGCGCGAACATCAGCGACGTCACCGGAATCTTGCGGCGACGATCGATACGCGCATAGACGATATCCTTGGCGTCGAACTCGATGTCGAGCCAGGAGCCACGATACGGGATCACGCGAGCGGCGAACAACAGCTTGCCCGAGGAGTGGGTCTTGCCCTTGTCATGGTCGAAGAACACGCCGGGCGAACGGTGCATCTGGGAGACGATGACGCGCTCGGTTCCGTTGACGATGAAGGTGCCGTTCATCGTCATGAGCGGGATGTCGCCCATGTAGACGTCCTGCTCCTTGATATCCTTGACCGACTTCGCGCCGGTTTCCTCATCGATATCGAACACGATGAGGCGCAGCGTCACCTTGAGGGGTGCAGCGAAGGTCATGCCGCGCTGGCGACACTCATCCACATCATATTTCGGCGGCTCGAACTCGTAGCGGACGAATTCGAGCATCGAGGTGCCGGAGAAGTCCGAGATCGGGAACACCGAGCGGAACACCGCCTGCAAGCCCTCATCCGGCCGCCCGCCCATGGGTTCGTCGACCATCAGGAACTGGTCATAGGACGCCTTCTGAACCTCGATGAGGTTCGGCATCTCGGCGACTTCCTTGATATGTCCGAAAAACTTGCGAACGCGTTTGCGACCGGTGAATGTCTGCTGCGCCATCGTGGCCTCTCATTTCGGCGCCCGCCCTGGGCGCGCCTTCCGGGACACGGCTGCCACCGCTTCCGGGTTGAATTTTTCGAACCCGTTTTGAGGATCGGAAATCCAGTTTCGGACTGTCAAAGTCCTGAACTGTTCTTCAGACCTTCAAAACGCAAAACGACGCGCGGGGCGCAAAGGCGCACCCGCCCGTCACAACGATTGTCTTCACGGACTGCAAAAGCCCGAAATAGCCTGCTCTCCCAACGGCTTGCGGGAAACTGCGCCTTCCACGCCGACCGTGCTTTCGTGCTGTCGACCCGATATGGGGCGACAATAGTGGAGATTCGATGGGTAAGCCCTCAAATCCCCACACTTTTTCGTGTTCGGCCTGCGTCGGGATGTCCCGTCGCACGCCTTTTGCATCCGACCCGTACGCCGCGACCGGAACCGGTCATCGACCTCGCGGGCCAAGATCCCGGGTCTCGCATTCGCTCGCCCGGGATCTCGCGCAAGTAGCCTGCGCTTACTTGAGCTCGACCTTCGCGCCAGCCTTCTCGAGCTGGGCCTTGATCTTGTCGGCTTCTTCCTTGTTCACGCCTTCCTTCAGCGGCTTCGGAGCGCCCTCGACGAGGTCCTTCGCTTCCTTCAGGCCCAGGCCGGTGATGGCGCGGACTTCCTTGATGACCTCGATCTTCTTGTCGCCGGCGGCGGCGAGAACGACCGTGAACTCGGTCTTCTCTTCGGCCGGAGCGGCGGCAGCGCCACCGGCAGCCGGGCCGGCCACCGCGACGGCGGCAGCGGCGGACACGCCCCACTTCTCTTCGAGGAGCTTGGCGAGTTCAGCGGCTTCGAGCACGGTGAGGCTCGAGAGGTCGTCAACGATCTTCTGCAAGTCAGCCATTGTTCTGTTTCCTTAAGTGTAAGTCTGGTTCGGGTTTGAGTTTTGCGAAGGGCGTCAGGCCGCCTCGCCCTTTGAGGCATGAGCCTGAATGACGCGTGCGAGCTTGCCCGCCGGCGCGTTCGCGAGCTGGGCGAGCTTGGTCGCCGGAGCCACGATGAGGCCGACGATCTTGCCGCGCAGTTCGTCGAGCGACGGCAGCGAGGCAAGCGCCTTCACGCCGTCGACATTCAGGACGGTCTTGCCCATCGAGCCGCCGATGATGACGAACTTCTCGTTCGCCTTGGCGAAATCGATGGCGACCTTTGGCGCCGCTACCGGATCGTTCGAAGTCGCGATCACGGTCGGTCCCTTCAGCATGGGGCCGATGGCAACGACGTCAGTGCCTTCAAGAGCAATTTTGGCGAGACGGTTCTTCGAGACCTTCACCGAAGCACCCGCCTGCTTCATCTGCTGGCGCAGCTTCTGCATCTGGGCAACGGTGAGGCCGGAATATTGAGCAACGACCGCGACGCTCGTGGTCTTGAAGACCTCATTGAGCTGTTCGACCGCTTCCTTTTTTGCCGCTCGTTCCACAGCAAGCTCTCTCCGGTTGGCGGTCGTCGCGCAAAAAGCGGGACCGCCGGGTTGCACCCATCGTCCCACCCAAAACCTGAACCTCTGGGCCAAAAACCCTTCGGACACGCCGGGCAAGACGACAATTCAAAGCCTGCCCTCCCGGAACCCATGTCGGGCCCACGGGGTGTCGAGGTCCGAACCAGACCCATTCCGAACCACCCAAGGAGTGGCTGCGAAGTGAAATCCGGTCTTCACCCGTCTATGCAGGCCATGCGATTAAGCCGTTGGGAAATCTAGATTTCCCGCGGGCGCCTGCAGTCTTGGACAGGATAAGGCCAGCCGGCACGCCGGTTGACCTTTGCCCGCATTCCACCAACTTGATGAGGCCTCCTTCCTTTTCGGGCAAATCCTTGCGGACGTCCTGAGAAGGAATGATCTCCTATCTTATCGGGATTTCGGAATGCGTGCACGAACGCGCCAGCTACGGCCAGCACGTCCGGAGCCGATTGTTTAACCGCTCTTGACGGCCTTGCCAAGAGCAAAATTCGCACCAAATTCCAACCGATCGGCGCTGGCCCCTACCGTGACAAGAAAAGGGTCGATTCAGGCCGGCTTGACCGCGTAAGGCAGCGGCCTCCCTTCAAAGAACGCGGTGAGGTTCGCCAGCACGCAATCCTGCATCGCGACGTGCGAATCAAGGGTATGGCCGCCAATATGCGGGGCCAGCACCACATTGGGCAGCGCAGTCAGCGCATCGGGCGCGTGCGGCTCGTTCGCATAGACGTCGAGCCCGGCGCCGGCGATCGTCTTGTCGGTCAGCGCCGCCACGAGGGCCTTCTCATCGATCACCGAGCCGCGGGAAATGTTGACGACATAGCCATCCTCGCCCAGCCGCTTAAGGAGGTCGGCGTTGACGACGTGATGCGTCTCGACGCCGGCGCGCACGGCGATCATGAGTACGCTGCACCAGTCGGCAAGCGCCTCGAGCGAGGAGAAATATTGATAGGGCACGTCGTGGCGAGTGCGACTGCAATAGCCGACCTCGCTCTCGAACGCCGCGCAGCGTGCCGCGATCTTGCGCCCGATCTCGCCCATGCCATAGACGCCGATGCGGCGACCAGGCATGCCGGCCTGCGGCCGCATCATCGGCGAGGGTTTTGACGCGGCCCAATCGCCGCTGCGGACGTATTGATCTGCGACCAGGATCCGACGGGTGGCGGCGAGCATCAAGGTCATCGCGATATCGGCAACGGAGGCCGCATTGGCGCCGGGGCTGTGGCCGACCGCGATCGCACGGGCGGCCGCCGCCTTCAGGTCGATCCCGTCATAACCGGTGCCGTAGCAGACGATTGCACCCAGCTTCGGAAAGAGATCCATTTCGCCGCCGCCGAGCGGCGTACCACCGGCCGTGAGCAGCGCGCGGATGCCACCTAATACGTCGCTCGAAAACACCTCCTGCGCCGGCTTGCCGGCGGTGTCGAGCAATTCAAACCACTCGGCGAAACGCGCCATCATCGTCTTCGGGAAGCGCGAGTAGATCAGGACCTTGTCAGCCATTGTTATTGTTTCCCGCGAACGACGCCCCACAAATGGAAGGGGCGGAACCGGTTGCCCAATTCCGCCCCTGCCCGCATATCCTGATCTTTTGCCTTAGCCGAGGATCGTGCCCGGCTCGACCTTCACGCCCGGCCCCATGGTCGAGGACACCGCGACGCGCTGGATGTAGGTGCCCTTGGAGCCTGCCGGCTTCGCCTTGGCGACGGCATCGGCCAGCGCCTTGACGTTCTCGACCAGCTTCTCCTCGGAGAACGAGGCCTTGCCGACGCCGGCCTGCACGATGCCGGCCTTCTCGACGCGGAACTCGACCGAACCGCCCTTGGCGCCCTTCACTGCGTTGGTGACGTCCATGGTCACGGTGCCGATCTTCGGATTCGGCATCAGGCCGCGCGGGCCGAGCACCTTACCGAGACGGCCGACCAGCGGCATCATGTCGGGAGTCGCAATACAGCGGTCGAAGTCGATCGAGCCATTCTGCACCTTCTCGACCAGGTCCTCGGCGCCGACGACGTCGGCACCGGCGGCCTTGGCTTCGTCCGCCTTGGCGCCGCGCGCGAACACGCCGACGCGCAGGGTGCGGCCGGTGCCGTTCGGCAGGTTCACGACGCCACGGACCATCTGGTCGGCGTGACGGGGATCGACACCGAGATTGATCGCGATTTCGATCGTCTCGTCGAACTTCGACTTGGCGCGCTCCTTGACCATCTTGATGGCGTCCGCGAGCGGATAGAGCTTCTCGCGATCAACTCCCTCGCGGGCCTTCTTCAAACGCTTTCCGATTGCCATGGCCGCTTACCCCGCAACTTCCAGACCCATCGAACGGGCTGAGCCCTCGACCATTTTCATGGCCGATTCAATGGTGTCGCAATTCAGGTCCTTCATCTTCTTCTCGGCGATCTCGCGCACCTGCGCCTTGGTCACCTTGCCGGCCTTGTCACGGCCCGGCGCCTTCGAGCCGGACTGGATTTTTGCTGCCTGCTTGAGGAAGTAGGACATCGGCGGCGTCTTCATCTCAAAGGTGAAGGAACGGTCCGCATAGATGGTGATGATCACCGGGATCGGGGTGTTCTTCTCTTCCTTCTGGGTCTGGGCGTTGAACGCCTTGCAGAACTCCATGATGTTGAGACCACGCTGACCAAGCGCGGGACCGATCGGGGGCGAAGGGTTCGCCGCACCGGCCGGGACCTGAAGCTTCAGGTATCCGGTCACTTTCTTTGCCATGTATCACTCCTGTTGTGCCGGCCCGAAGACCAGCGGTTTCAGGTTCGTGGTCGGGATCAGGTGCGGCTGGCGACCGCCCCTCTCCTCCCACGGCCTCATTTCGCGCGAAGCCACCGGCCTCACGCGTACCCGGTCAGACCTTCTCGACCTGACCGAATTCCAGCTCGACGGGCGTTGCGCGGCCGAAGATCGACACCGCGACCTTCACGCGCGAGCGCGCCTCGTCGATTTCCTCGACAACACCGGAGAACGATGCAAACGGGCCATCGGCCACGCGCACGTTCTCGCCGATCTCGAACGACACCGACGCCTTCGGCCGCTCCACGCCCTCCTGCACCTGGTGCAGGATGCGCATCGCCTCGGCTTCCGAGATCGGCATCGGCTTGTTTTCCGCGCCGAGGAAGCCCGTGACCTTCGGGGTGTTCTTGATCAGATGAAACGCCTCGTCGGTCAGCTTCATCTTCACCAGCACGTAGCCCGGGAAGAACTTGCGCTCGGCGTCGATCTTGCGGCCGCGGCGTACCTCCGTGACCTTCTCGGTCGGGACCAGCACCTGCTCGAAGAGCTCCTCGAGGCCGCGCTGCTTGGCCTGCTCGCGGATCGACTCGGCGACCTTCTTCTCGAAGTTCGAGTACGCGTGGACGATGTACCAGCGCTTGTCGGACGATTGAGTTGCTGCGGCTGCTGTTGCCATCAGTGAATGCCCAAAAGAAGGGTGACGAGGTAACGGATGATCTGGTCGGCGGCGAAGAAGAAGATCGACGCCAGGGCAACCATGACGAACACCATGATCGTGGTGATCGTCGTCTCGCGACGGGTCGGCCAGGTGACCTTCGCGGTCTCCGAGCGCACTTCCTGCAAGAACTTGAACGGGCTGACTGCCATCGTTGATGTCCAACGTCCGTCGTGAGACGAGAAAGGATTTAAAGGGATCCGAACAGCCGCCGTCTGCCCAACCCTCTTCGCTTGAAGGATGAGCCGGAAACCGGGCTCGATTGTTCGGGGATTTCAAGGCCGCGCCGGAGATCCGCGTCTAACGGGCCGGCTGCAGGTGGCGGGTATCTACTGCGGATGGGGGCAAAGGTCAAGATATCGGCACGCCGCATCGGATCGGATCGCCACGGCTGCCTCCCGCAGACCCGATCCGGATCAAGGGCTTATCGGACTGGCATGAAGCGCGAGCCGAGCTTCGCCCTGCTTCTGACCCTGTTCTGGCTGTCGATATTAGCTGGCAGGAGTGGCAGGGCTCGAACCTGCGACCCCCGGTTTTGGAGACCGGTGCTCTACCAATTGAGCTACACTCCTACGGGACCTGCGTCGCCACGGGTCAGGCCGCTTTCAAGCACAAGGGGCGGCCGGTTTGCAAGGGAGAAGCGCAAGCGAGGCGCTTGTTCACACCGCGGCTTCCGGGTCACAGTTCATCCTGAACCAGAAGAAGAACCCGGAAGTGACCATGAGCGCTCAAACCGCCTCAAAGCCCCAAACCCCGACGCAGACCCCGCCTTTGCCTGAGGCCCGGCCCGAAACGTTGGGACTGTCGCGTCCCCGCCTGCAGGCGATGTCGGACGCCTTCAAGCGTGAGATTGACAAGGGAACCGTTCCCGGCGTGATCTTGCTGGTGGCGCGCCGCGGTCAGGTCGGCTGGTTCGAGGCGCTGGGCCGGCAGAGCCCGGCGGCTCCGGTGCCGATGGCTCATGATTCGATCTTCCGCATCTTCTCGATGACCAAACCGATCGTGTCGGTTGGCATCATGTCGCTGGTCGAGGACGGCCACGTCCTGCTCGGCGATCCGCTCGCCAAGTACATCCCTGAATTCGCCAACCCAAAAGTAGGCGCCGTCAGGGGTGGCAAGCTCGAACTGGTTCCGGCGTACCGTCCGATCACGGTCCAGGACCTGCTCCGCCACACCTCTGGCATCACCTACGAGCATCAGGGCGATGGCCCCGTGCACAAGCTCTATCAGGAGTCCCGCGTCCGCAGCCGCAAGATCACCAACGCCGAGCACGCCGCCCTGGTCGCGAGCTTCCCGCTGGTCTGCCAGCCCGGCGCGGAGTTCAACTACAGCCGCTCGACCGACATTCTTGGTCGCATCATCGAGGTCGTCAGCGGCAAGTCACTGGGCGCCTTCCTAAGCGAGCGCGTCCTCGGCCCCCTTCAGATGACCGAGACCGGCTTCTCGACCAGCGAGGCCAATGCCGCCCGCCTCGCCGAGCCCTTCCCCGCCGATCCCTGGACCGGCGACAAGATCGCCCTCTTCAACATGCTGGAGCGCCCTGTGATGGAATCCGGCGGCGGCGGTCTGGTCTCGACCACCATGGACTACGCCCGCTTCGCACTGATGCTGCGCAATGGCGGCACGCTCGACGGCGCGCGCATCATCGGCCGCAAGACGCTGGAACTGATGGCCTCTGATCACCTCGGTCCGAACGTGACGACCAACGGCACGCTGCTCGCCCCGGGCCACGGCTTCGGCCTTGGCTTTGCCGTACGCACCGAGCCCGGTATCGCGCCGTTCCCGGGCAGCGTCGGCCAATTCTTCTGGAGCGGGATCGCCGGCACCTTCTTCTGGATCGACCCGAAGGAGGATCTGGTCGCGGTGTTCATGAGCCAGGGTCCGGGACAGCGCGACTACACGCGAACCTTGGTGCGGAATCTGGTGTACGCGGCGGTGGATTGAGCTTCCGTGCCCCGGACGCGACGCAGCGTGAAACGCTGCGGCGCAGAGCCGGGGCCCATGCCTTCATGGACTCCTGGGTCCCGGCTCAGCGTCGCGTCATTTCATGCCGCGCCGCGTCCGGGACACGAGAGGTCTCAACTAATCGTCGCGCCGCCGTCGATCACCATGGTCTGGCCGGTCATGAAGTCGCCGGCCTTCGAACCGAGGAACACGGCGGCGCCCGCGATCTCATCGGGGATGCCGATGCGCAGGAGTGGCGAGCGCGAGGTCGAGGCCTTCAGGTTCTCCGGATTGTCCCACAGCGCCTTGGCGAAATCGGTCTTGATCAGGCCGGGCGCAATGCAGTTCACGCGGATATTGTGCTTGCCGTATTCGCAGGCGAGGTTCCGCGCGAGTTGCATGTCGGCGGCCTTCGAGATCGCGTAGGCGCCGAGAATGGTCGAGCCCTTGAGGCCGCCGATCGAAGAGATGATGATGACCGAGCCGTCCTTGCGCTCGATCATCTGCGGCACCACCATCGAGATCAGCCAGTTGTTGGCGACGATGTTGTTGTCGAGGATCTTGCGGAACTGATCGTCAGAGATGCCGGCGAGCGGGCCGTAGTACGGGTTCGAGGCGGCGTTGCAAACCAGCACGTCGATCTTGCCGAAGGCGCGGTTGCTCTCGTCGACGAGGTTTTGCAGATTTTCCTTCGAGGAGATGTTGGCCGCAATCGCGACCGCCGTGCCCTTGCCGAACCTGTCGTTGATCCCCTTTGCCACCTCCTCGCAGACGTCGGCCTTGCGCGAGGAGATCACGACCTTGGCGCCGTGCTCGGCCATGCGTTCGGCGATCGCAAGCCCGATGCCGCGCGTCGATCCCGTGATGACGGCGACTTTTCCCTTCATGTCGAACAAGGTCATGTTTCTCTCCCAGATTTGACGACGTTGATTTGATCGCAAGCTTGAGCCGCGGCCGCGCTCGGCGGCAACGGCTCACGCGAGCTTCTTGACTTCCGGCCCTGCCGGTTGATGCATCGCGTTGTGCCTGTCGTCCGCGATCCACGGCTGCTGGTTCACCATCGGCAAGCGCCAGACGGCGCGCTCTGGCGTCTCGAAAAGATCGAGCCGCGTCACCGAGCAGTTGTCGATGTCGAACGACAACCCCTTCTCCGGCTCGCCGCCGAGCGCGAGCCCCAGCGCGGCCTTGATCGTGCCGCCATGGGTGACCGCGATCACGTCCTGTCCCGCCTGCTCGCGGTTGATCCGCGCGATGGTGCGGCAGGTGCGGTTGTAGAGGTCCATGAAGCTTTCGCCGCCGGGCGCGGGCTCGTTGATGTCGGCAAACCAGCTCGAGCCCGCGGGACGGCTCGCGATGAACGCGGCGCGGTTCATACCTTGCCACTGCCCGAGATTCTGCTCGGCGAAGTCCGCTTCCCAGATCATGGTCGCGGGCTTTGGAAAGCCGGCCGCCCAGATCGCTTCCGCCGTCTGATGCGTGCGCATCAGATTGCTCGAATACCAGACCGCATTGCGCGGCAGGATTTTTGCGACCGCCTCGAATACCTCCAGGTCGCTGGTGTCGCAGGCGAGATCCTTCTGACCGTAGATGTTGCCGCCGTCATTGCGCACCGGCGCGTGACGGACCCACCACCACCGCGTCGTGACGACTTTTGGCTTGTCGGTATCGGACAATCGAAACCCTTCCATCCCGTTTGATGTCGCTGTACGTCAGGAGCGAACGCGTCTCAAGACTTCAGCGTGTTTGAAATCTTGTTTGAAATTCCGTCGCACGGCAAGCGTCGGGCGCGAACATGAGGAGAGAAACGTATGGGCCGTCTGCAAGGCAAATCCGTCATCATCACCGGTGCGGGCAGCGGCATCGGCCGTGCCGCCTCGCTGCTGTTCACGAAAGAAGGCGCAAGACTGATCGCTGTCGATCGCACCGAGGGCGTGAAGGAGACGGTCGAGGAGATCAAGCGCGCCGGCGGCACCGCAGAGGCCGTGATGGCCGACGCGGGTTCCGAGATGGACGTCATGGCCGTCATCGACAAGGCGGTGAAGACGCATGGTCGGCTCGACGTGATCTGGGCCAATGCCGGTGTCTCCGGCGGCCTCGTGCCGCTCGCCGAGCAGACGGTCGAGCATTGGCAGGAGGTGTTGCGCGTCAACCTGATCGGCCCCTTCCTCGCGGTGAAATACGCGATGCCGCACATGGTGCAGCAGCAATCGGGCGCGATCGTGCTGACGGCGTCGGTTGCGGGCCTCAAGGCTGGTGCCAGCGGCCATCCCTACGCCGCGAGCAAGGCCGGCGTGATCAGCCTTGTGCAGACCACGGCCTATTCGCTTTCCGGCACAGGCGTGCGCATCAACGCGGTGTGCCCCGGGCTGATCGAAACCGGCATGACCAAGCCGATCTTCGACCGCGCCAAGGAGCGTGGCACCGCCGACAAGATCGGCCAGCTCAATCCGCTCAAGCGCCCCGGACAACCGCACGAGCTCGCGGCAATGGGTTTATTCCTGGCGAGCGACGAGGCGTCTTATGTCAATGGTCAGGCGTTCCCGGTCGATGGCGGCCTCACCGCGTCGATGCCGTATACGGGCAAGCCGGTTTAGCTCTCTCGCCCCGGACGCAGCGCGGCGCGAGAGCAATGCGCTGCCGAGCCGGAACAATCCAGACCAGGCAAAATCGTAACGGTGATTTGCCCTTTTTTTCGAAAAACAACCCCATGCAAAGGGGGAATCGCGCCGTGAACCGGGCTCGAATTGCGCTGCGCTCCATCGGGGCGACCGATGGGGTGATTTGCCCAACGGGCGCCGCCGTTGGTATGGTTCGTGCACGCGGCAGAGCCGCCCCCTCCCTCCCAAGAACCCGACAATGCCAAGCCAAAGACCCGACCGCATCCGCAAACTGCTCGCCGACCTCGTTGCCTTCGATACCGTCAGCGATCGCTCGAACCTTGCCCTGATCGCCTACATCGAAAGCTATCTCGCATCACTCGGCATCAGTGGACAGCGAATCATCGACGAGACCGGGCAGAAGGCCTCGCTCTGGGTCACCATTGGCCCGAACGACCGTCCCGGCTTCGTGCTGTCGGGGCATACCGACGTCGTGCCCGTCGCGGGCCAGACATGGACCCACGATCCGTTCAAGCTGATCGAGCGCGACGGCCGCCTCTACGGACGCGGCACCACCGACATGAAAGGCTTTGTGGCGGTTTGCCTCGCCATGGTTCCGGACATGATCGAGGCCGTGCTGAAGACCCCAATTCACCTCGCGATCTCCTATGACGAGGAGATCGGCTGCGTCGGCGTGCGGCCGATGCTGCGTGAGGTCGCCAAGAAGCAGGTCAAGCCGCTCGGCTGCTTCGTCGGCGAGCCGACCGAGATGAAGGTCATCATCGGCCACAAGGGCAAGCACGGCGTGCGCGCGACCTTCAGGGGTCTCGCCCGCCACTCTTCGATCGCGCCCGACGGCGTCAACGCCATCGAATATGCGGCCGAGCTGATTACCGAGATCCGCCGCCGGGCCGTGCGGCTTGCGGCGAAGAGATCACAGGACGGCCTCTACGACGTCCCGCACTCCACCCTGCTGACCAGCATCGTGCATGGCGGCGCCGCACTCAACATCGTGCCGGATACCTGCACGGTCGAGTTCGAATGCCGCGGGATCGGGATCACCGAGTCGCGAGAGGTGACGGACGCTATCGTCGCCTGGGCCAAGGCCGAGATCGAGCCCGCAATGAAGAAGCGCCACCCCGATTGCCGCATCACCTTCGAGGAGATCCTCGACTATCCCGCGCTCGACACCCGGGCCGACCACGCGATCGTCACGCTCGCCAAAAAGCTTGCCGGCCGCAACGACCACGCCAAGGTCGCCTTCGGTACCGAAGCGAGCCTGTTTGCCAGCATGGCCGATATCCCGTCGGTCGTGATCGGTCCCGGCGCAATCGCGCAGGCCCACACGCCGGACGAGTTCGTGGAGATGTCGGAACTGGAGAAGTGCGGTGACTTCGTGGCAAAGCTGATCGCGCATTGCGCGAACAGCTGACACGCAGGGTGGGTTGCTCAGATTTCTATATACTCCTGATGCGGATCCGCTGGAGAAGTTCGCGCCGAGCGGACCATTTGGCATTTTGGTGCAAGCCATTTTTGGTGCAAGCCATAGTCGGCACTGCTCACACACAAAAGGCGCGGTCATCGGCCGCGCCTTCGTCTCGTTCACACCGCGCCCGCCTTCTGCGCGTACTCCCATGATGCCTTCGACAGCGGCACGGTGCGCTTGGCGGATTCGAGCGCCTTGGCGTTGGCCGCGGTGCCGTCGCGGATCCGGCCCGCGATTCCTTGCGTGATGCCGGCGAGACGGAAGAGGTTGTAGGAGAAGTACCAGTTGAGATCGGGCACGCTCATCCCGGTCGCGTTGCAGTAGATCTGCGCCGCCTCTTCGAGGCTCGGGATGTTCAGCGCCTTGAGGTCGGCGCCTTCCAGCCCCGGCATGATCCACTGCATCAACAGATAAGTGAAGTCGGCCATGGGATCGCCGAGCGTGGACAGCTCCCAATCCAGCACGGCCTGCACGCGCGGTTCCGTCGCGTGGAAAATCATGTTGTCGAGCCGGTAGTCACCATGGACGATCGAGACGCGCGCCTGCTCCGGCACGGTGCGCGGCAGCCATTCGGCAACCTTCTCGAACTCGGGAATGTGCTGCGTCTCCGATGCCCGATACTGCTTGGTCCAGCGGTCGATCTGCCGCGCAAAATAATTGCCGGGCTTGCCGAAATCGCCAAGGCCGATCGCGGCGGGATCGAACATGTGGAGTTTCGCCAGCGTCTCGATCTTGCTGATGAAGATTTGTCGGCGCGCCTCGCCCGTCTGGCTCGGCAGCGTCGGATCCCAGAACACCCGACCCTCCTCCATCGACATGATATAGAAGGCAGCGCCGATGACGCTGTCGTCCTGGCAAAGCGCATAGGCTTTCGCAACCGGAAAGCCCTGCTTCCCGAGCGCTGCGATCACGCGATATTCGCGATCGACCGCATGCGCCGACGGCAGCAATTTGCCGAACGGTTTTCGTCGCATCACGTAGGAACGGCCCGGCGTGTCGAGCCGGTAGGTCGGATTGGACTGGCCGCCCTTGAATTGCAGGACGACCAGCGGGCCCTGATAGCCTTCGACGTTCTCGCGCATCCAGTTCTCGAGCCGCAGCTCGTCGAAGCGATGCCGCTCCTCGACGGGCTTGGTGCCCGAGAACTCCTCGTCTTTCCTGACGCCGTCAGCCACGATAACGCTCCCTCTCTTTTTAGTGAGCATGATCCTTATCGGAAAACCGGTGTCCACTTTTCCGGGACCAAGCTCCATTTTTTCGGGAGCGCCATCAGGCCCTCCCTTTTAGTGTTTGGGAGAGTTTGCATACTTCCGGATTTCAAGTCTGGCAATGGCGCGATTGTGCACCTCGTCCGGACCATCGGCGAGACGGAGCGTGCGGATGCCCGCATAGTCCTTGGCAAGACCAGCTTCGTCGGAGACGCCGGCGCCACCGAAGGCCTGGATCGCCTGGTCGATGATCCTCAGCGCCATGTTGGGGGCTGCGACCTTGATCATGGCGATCTCGAGCTGCGCGGTCTTGTTGCCGACCTTGTCCATCATGTCGGCAGCCTTCAGGCACAGCAGGCGGTTCATCTCGATGTCGGTGCGAGCCTCGCCGATGCGCTGCTCCCACACCGAATGCTCGACGATCTTCTTGCCGAACGCGGTGCGCGACATCAGACGCTTCACCATCTTCTCCAGTGCTTCCTCGGCCTTGCCGATGGTGCGCATGCAGTGATGGATGCGGCCGGGACCAAGACGGCCCTGCGCGATCTCGAAGCCGCGGCCTTCGCCGAGCAGGAGATTCGATGCGGGAACGCGAACGTTCTCCAAGAGCACCTGCGCGTGGCCATGCGGCGCATCGTCGAAGCCGAACACCGGCAGCATCTTCTCGACCTTGATGCCGGGCGTGTCGAGCGGCACAAGGATCTGCGACTGCTGCTGGTGCTTGGCGGCGTTGAAATCGGTCTTGCCCATCAGGATCGCGATCTTGCAGCGGGGGTCGCCGACTCCGGACGACCACCATTTGCGGCCGTTGATGACGTAATGATCGCCGTCGCGCTCGATGCGGGTCTCGATGTTGGTGGCATCGGACGAAGCCACCGCCGGCTCCGTCATCAGGAAAGCGGAGCGGATCTCGCCGTCCATCAGCGGACGCAGCCATTTGCGCTTCTGCTCCTTGGTGCCGTAGCGGAACAAGACTTCCATGTTGCCGGTGTCGGGCGCTGAGCAATTGAAGACTTCCGAGGCCCAGGAGATACGCCCCATCTGCTCCGAGAGCAGCGCGTATTCGAGATTGCTCAATCCCGCGCCGTGGAATTCGTCGTCGTCATGCTCCTTGGACGGCGGCAAGAACATGTTCCAGAGGCCCTCGGCCTTGGCCTTCTTCTTCAGATCCTCCAGCACCGGAATGACTTTCCAGCGCTCGCCGCTGTGATCCTGCTGATTATAGATGGGAACAGCGGGGCGCACGTGCTTGGTCATGAAGGACTGCACCCGTTCGAGCCATTCCTTCTGCTTGGGGGACATGTCGAAATCCATGGGACGCTCCTCGTCTCTCTCTCTCTCTCTCTTTGATCAATCTTTTGTGCCGGACTGTCCTCCCGCCTCGCGCGGCCTGCAAGCCGCGACAGCGGGGCTTGCGAACCGTTCGGGAACCCGGCGTCGCAGCTGCGAACGGGTCCCGATTGCGGATTGACTTTTCCCGGCCTTCAAACGATAGTTTCATACAAATGTTTGAATTGCAACTCCGTCCTTGAGGCCATCATGGCCAGCGATCAGACCAGATCTGCCATTCTCGCCGCCGCCGAGCGGCTCTACGCCGATCGCGGTTTTGGCGACGTGACGCTGCGCGACATCGTCGCCGAGGCCAACGTCAACCTTGCGGCCGTGAATTATCATTTCGGCTCGAAGGACGAATTGATCGCCGAGCTGTTCGTGACGCGGAGCATCGCACTCAACCGCGAGCGCCTGGCGGAGCTCAAGGCTGCGGAAGAACAAGGCGGCGGCCGCGCGCCGATTGACGTGATCCTGCGCGCCCTCGTCGGCCCGACCCTGCGCGGCTGCCTTGGCCCTGCGAACCAGCGTTCCACCGCGGCGCGCTTCATGATCCGGGCCTCCATCGAATCCGTGCCGCCGATCCGCCGCATCAAGAATCGCGAGATCGACCACTTGCGGAAATTCGCCGCCGCGATGCGCCGCGCGCTGCCCGACCGCAGCGACGAGGAGATCTATTGGGGCCTGCACTTCGCGCTCGCCATGGCGCACCACACCATCCGCGAGAGCGAACGGCTGACCAAGCTGTCGGACGGGCAATGTGACCTCGACGACGTCGACGATATCATCGAGCGCGTGGTGGGGATGGCGGTGATGGGGCTGTCCGCCGGCAAGGCGGAGGGCAAGAGGCCGGCGAAGGTCGCCGCGCGCTGAACCCCCGTCACATCATTGCGATGCAATCAATCTCGACATCGAACGGGCCGAACCATTCGGGCGTGCAGACGAAGATCCGCGCCGGCGGATCGTTGGGGAAGTAGCGCGCATAGACCGCGGACGCGGCGAAGTGCTTGGTCGAGATGCAATAGACGTTGCACTTCATGACGTTGTCGAGGCTGGCGCCCGCGGCCTCCAGGCAAAGCTTCATCTGCTCCATGATGATCTCGCTCTGCCGCTCGATCGGCGCGGATGCGATCTCGCCGGTGTCAGGATCGAATGGCGGCAGGCCGGCGACGAAGATCATGTTGCCGGCGCGCGTCGCCGGCGACGTCGGCGCCTTCCAGCGGTCGAGGAAGGTCGAGATGGGTTCGACGCGCAGCGCTTCGCGTTCCACGAGACACCTCGAGTGTAAACGTAACGGCGGCAGCCTACCTCATCTCAAGGCTACGACGTTTCGCTAAAGATCGAAGTGTGCTCGCGAGAGCCCTGCTGGTTACATCCTCTGCGGCATCTCCTCGGCCTCTTCCTTCGCCAGCAACAGCAGCATCTCGATGCCCATGTCGCCCTCCTGCGGCGAGCGGATGAACTTGATTTCGTCGGCCGCCTTTTGCAGCGCCGCGACGATCGCGACAGCCTGGTTGGCCGTCGCCGCCTCGGTCGCCAGAACCGCTTTTTGGTTCCGTACTTGATACCCGATCGTGTAGGACATTTTCGTTCCCTCCCTGCCGAACTCTAGTTTCGTCAGATGATGAGATCGAATACGAGTCCGGATTGCGACGAAAGCCGGGGCAACTACGGATGATCTGTGGACAAGGGAACACCGCCCATCGCCCCACTCGCTGTCACTCACCGGCCTCGGCCGGAATGTTCCCCGCACCGGCGTAGCTGGCTGCCATTGGCGAATTCGCCGGTGAAGTGCGCCAGGAGTTCCGACGCTGGTTCGGAGGCTGGCGCGCCACCTCCGCGAGGCGGCAAAGTGCGTGTGGCGGGAGCAGCGGGGCTGGCGGCGGGCGAGCCCGAGCATGGCGCGCGTCTCGTCCGAGCTCGCGACCGTCGCATCAAGGACAGCGGTCGAAGGCCGCGTATGACACCCGCTGCCACAGCAAGGGGAGAGCATAAGATGAAGCTAAATCGCGCCCTGCTTCTTCAACGTCTCGATCTTCTGCGCATCATAGCCGAGCTGTCCGCCGAGCACCTCCTGGGTGTGCTCCCCAAGCAGCGGCGGCGCGCGATAGTCGGTCACAGGCGTTTCCGAGAACGTCAGCGGGTTCCGGATCAGAGACAATTCGGGCTCGAACTTGTGGTTGACCTTCACCCGCATGCCGCGCTGCTGGACGTGCGGATCGCTGAACACTTGCTCGAAATTGTTGATCGGACCTGACGGCACGCCGGCCTCCTCCAGCTTTTCCAGCCAGTAGGCCACCGGCTTCTTCAGGAACAGGCCGGCGAAGATCGCCATGATCTCCTTGCCGTGCACGACGCGGTCGTTGTTCTTGATGAAGCGCTTGTCGCTCGCAAGCTCGGGCTCGCCGAGCACGGTGCAGGTGCGCTGGAACTGGCCGTCATTGCCGACCACCAGCATCAGTTCGCCATCGGTGCAGCGGAACACGCCGGCCGGCATGCCGCCATTGCCCCAGGTGCCGCGGCGCGGCGGTGTCTTGCCGTTGA
This sequence comes from Bradyrhizobium sp. CB82, assembly GCF_029714405.1. NCBI lineage: Bacteria > Pseudomonadati > Pseudomonadota > Alphaproteobacteria > Hyphomicrobiales > Nitrobacteraceae > Bradyrhizobium > Bradyrhizobium sp. CB82. Next base: position 5,692,653 of record NZ_CP121650.1, read on the forward strand.
CGAGGTAGATCTGTAGCCAGTGCGACAACGATGCGATGACGGTATCGAACAGGCAGACGTCGATGTGCTGTCCTTCTCCGCCATTGGCGTCGCGATGGTAGAGTGCCGAGAGAATCCCGATCGAGGTGTTCATGCCGGTCATGTAGTCGACGATCGACGGGCCGACCTTCATCGGGCCCTCGCCAGGCTCGCCGTCGATATGCCCGGTGACGCTCATCAGGCCGCCCATCGCCTGCAGAATGGCGTCATAGCCGGCGCGCGGCGCGTACGGACCGGTCTGGCCAAAGCCGGTCACCGAGCAATAGATGATGCCGGGGTTGATCGCCTTGATCGTCTGGTAGTCAAGCCCGTAGCGCTTGAGATCGCCGACCTTGTAGTTCTCCATGAAGACGTCGACGTGCTTCGCAAGCTGCCGGATGATCTCCTGCCCTTCGGGCTTGGCGATGTTGACGGTGACCGACTTCTTGTTGCGGTTGGCGCAGAGGTAGAACGAGTTGTTGTTGTTCTCCTTGCCGTCGGGGTCGGTGAGGTAAGGTGGGCCGAAGGCGCGCGCGTCGTCGCCCGTTCCCGGCCGCTCGATCTTGATCACCTCCGCGCCGAGGTCGCCGAGCATCTGGGCCGACAACGGCCCGGCGAGCACGCGCGTGAGGTCAAGGATCTTGATGCCTGAGAGCGGCAGGGCCGACATAAGGTTTCCTCCGGGAACTGGTATTGGCGCGGCGGCCAAAGCCGCGGCGCGCCTCTGCCGATACACTATTTTGGACCTGCGAGCCTTGCACTGGCGGCATGCCGCTATCCGCCGGCCGCTCGTGGATTCGACGTCACGCCGCTGCGGCTGTCGCGGCCCGCGGGCGGCGGCGGCCAAGTGCAATCAGAATCAAAACCGTTGCGCATGAGCAAAGCATGGTCAGACCGAGCAGGCCGCGGCTGCCGAAATGCACCAGCAGGGCTGCGAGAACCGGCGGCGAGACGGCTGCGGCGAGATTGACCGGCAGCGCGATCATCGACATCGCCCTGGCGAATTCGGTCTGGTCGTAGAAGACGAGCGGGATCGTCGCCCGCGCCACCGCCATCGCGCCGCTGCCGAGGCCATAGAGCAGGATGAACAGCGCAACGACCCAATATGCGCCGTTGCCCGCCATCAAGAGCAGCATGGCAAGCGGCAGCGCAGTGCCCGCGACCAGCCCGGTCGTGATCCCGTCCCAGCGTCCGCCGCCGAGGAAATCGATGCCGCGCGCGCTGACCTGGATGACGCCCAGCATGGAGCCGAAGCCGACCGCTTCTGCCGGCGACAACCCCTCGGCCTTCAGGAGCTCGATGAAGACGGCACTCAAGCCGAAGTTCACGAAGGCGTTGAGCGCGACCGCGGACATCACGAGGCGGAAGGTGCTCCTGCGGACTTGAGACGCCGGCACGTCCCGCACCTTCGCGGCGGCTTCCTCACTCGCCTTGCGCCGGCGCGGTGCACCGAAGGCCAGGAGCGGCAGGCAGACGACGATCATCATGGCCGCGTAGATCAGACACGTTCCGCGCCAGCCGGCGAGGCTGCTCAAGAACGACGTCGCCGGCCAGAAGATGCTGTTGGAAAGGCCGGTCACCAGCATGAGCGCGCCGATCGCGCTCTTCGCGCGCTGTCCGGCGGCCTCGTTCAGCATGATGTAGGCACCGGTCGAGAGCGTGGCGCTGCCGGCCACACCGAGGACGATCCAGGCCGCGAAATAAAGCATCGGCTCCTGCGCGAAGGACAGCAGCACAAAGCCCGGCGCGGTCACGACCGTGCCCGCCATCATCACACGGCGCGCGCCATGACGTGTGAAGGACTTTGCGAGCCAGGGCGCGCACAGCCCCATGGCGACGTACAGAACCGACGTACCCGCGAATACCGCCGGAAGGCTCATATTGAGATCGGCTGCGAGATCGCGGCCGACGATGGCGGGAAGCCCGATCGTCCCCCATCCGAGGAGTTGGGTGACGGCGAGCACCGCCATGACGCCGATCAGCTTCGTATCGAATTTCAAGTGACGCATTCCGCCCCAGCCCGGACCCGATCGATCCGGCCATTCCCGGATACACCGTCTCCAATCGGCGCTGCACTGCGAACGCGGCATGACGCTACCCTCACAATGGCATTGACATGACGACGACGGGCCATCGGCGCGCGATTTGACAGCTCCACGCGTCGCGGGCAACTCTTGCTCGTTTCGAGAATCACTGATGTCTCACGCCGAGTATGGTCCCAAACAGCTCCCAGTCCTCACGAGACTGGCGATAGCGCTGCGCCGGATTCCGGTGGTCGAATTTGCGTACGCGAAATTCAAGTCGCTGCTGCGCGGTCGAACGAATGACGAACCGGCTGTCAGCGAGTTTCAGGCACCGGCTGCGGACGTCACGAGGGACGATGTTGCGCGCGGTGCGGTCGAGGCGGACACGGTTGAACCCGACACCGTGCAGGCGGCTCGCGATGGAACCGGTGCCGCTGCGGCCGAGCCGGTCGAACCTGACACTGTCGAAGACGAGGAGACGGAGGCTGCCGCGACGGACGTCGCCGAAACCACGACCGCGGAGACTGGAGCTGCCGAGATCGATGCAGATGAGCCGGTCACGACACGCGTATGCGATGTTGTTCCCCCGGCAATGGCCTCCGACGATCTCTCCCGGCCTGAGACTGAGACAACTGAAAGCGATGATCTTCCGGTTGAGACTGAGATAGCTGAAATCGAGTCTGCTCAGACGCCTCTCGTCACAATCGAAAGCGCCGAGGACGGCGCGGCACAGGCCGAGACAATCGAAACCGTCGCGCTTGGCGCCGACGACGTTACGGCTCACGTCGCACCGCTCGAGGATTCATCCGAGGCTGTTGTTGCCGAGACTGATACTCTCCCGCCCGGGTCCGCCGAGACGGCCATGATCGAGGTCGATGCGATTGCGATTGAGACGGCGCCTTTTGAAATCAAGACCGAGAGCGAGGCCGGCCAGCCCGATGCGATTGAGCCCGAGGCAGTCGAGGCGGCCCCCGCTCTGATCGAAACTTTCGAGAGCGATGAGGTTAATCCCGATGCCGCGGAAACCTTCGCAGCCACTGCTGTCGAAACCGACGTGGTGGAGCTCGACCTCGTCGAGGCCGACACCGTCGAAATGGCCCCGGTCGAGACGGTCACGGTCAACGCCGACATAGCCCCGGCCGCCGTCACGAAATCCGACGACCTCTGCGATCGCGAGACACTCATTCGCCGGCGCTGGAAGGAGACCGGGATCAGGATGTGGAATCCCAGGATGCATGGCGCCGGGCACTCCGTGCTGTGCATTCAGGGTCGCATCGCCCTGCTGCCGCCGAAGCCCGGCGAGAGCATGCCCGGCTACGACAGGCTCGAGTTCAAGCTGATCGACGGCCTCATCGTCTGCGAAGGGTTTGTCGTCGACCCGCCGGAGCCGCAGAAACAACGCCCATTTGCAGGACCCCCGATCGGCTGAGATCGCCAACAGGCGCCGGATCGTGCCGCCTAGGTTCAAACGCCGGAACCGGTCGTCCGTTGACGCATATTGGCGAAACCGATTTCACGGCGGTGTTGCCTCGCGGAACAGCGGAACCTCCCCTGCTCGCAACCGCCAAAATGGGAAACCAAATCCTACGCAAGCCGTTGGCCAGCAGGTGTCACTTCCCGAGGAGGTACATCATGAAGCGAATTATCCTGGCACTCGCCGCGTTGTTGACGCTGACCGCGGGAGCGGTGGCGCCAGCAAGAGCCTTGGAGTTCGACGTGGGTCCGGGCGGGGTCTATGTGGGTCCGCACCGCCACGATTACTACGGGGCCTACAATGAGTACTACAGAAACTGCCGGGTCGTCGTTGACCATCGGATCAACCGCTTTGGCGAGGACGTGATCGTCCGCAGGCGCATCTGCGACTAACTGCCAAACGACCTAACTGCTGCCGGCCTGACGTCACGACGCCAGGTCGGCTTTTTTCTTGAGCCGGCGCCTCACTCCGGCGGATTGAATGTGCGCACGAAATACACCGGCTCCTTGCCCTTCTTCAGGCGATAGAGCTGCGCCGGCCGGTTCGGACCGCGCCGCATCTTGGCGATCGGCTCGATCATGTCGGCGGAGAGGATCCGCGTACGGAAGGCGCTCTTTTCCAGCGGACGATCGAGCACGATCTCGTAGACCCGCTGAAGATCGGGCAGCGTGAATTCCGCCGGCATCAGATAGGCCGGCAGCGAAGTGTATTCGACCTTGTTGCGCAGGCGCTCGACGGCAGCCGTGAGGATCTCGCCGTGGTCGAAGGCGAGCTTCGGCTTGATCTTGCCGGCCGAGACTGGAAACCACTGCGCGTCGGGTGCGAGTGCGGCCCGGCCCGCCTCTTCCGGCATCAGTGCGAAATAAGCGTGCGTCGCCGACCAACCACGCGGGTCGCGCACAGCGCTACCCCAGCTTCCGAGCTGCTCAAGATAGGGGCTGATCACACCGGTCTTCTCCTTCAGCTTGCGCACCGCGCAGGCCGCAAGATCGCGGTCCTTGGCGACATCGACGAAGCCGCCCGGCAGTGCCCAGGTCAGCGGGAACGGCTCGCCTGCGCCGGCTGGCCGCTGCACCAGGAGGACGTGGAGGTCCTCCTTCCGGATCGCAAAGATCACCACATCGACCGTGGCCAGCGGTCGCGGGAAATCCAACTGTCCCGAATTTTCACTGCCTTGGGCTTGATCTTTCGGCGCCATAGCGACCTCCCCGATTTGCGGCTTGACAGTAGCCCGCTTAGTTGTACAGTGCAACTTACTTAGTTGCCTAGACCAACTTATTCGGAGAAGACCATGTTTGGTGTCAGATTCATCAAAGCCCAGCCCACCACCTACCTCTTGAAGTATCGCGCCGGCGCAGTCGTCGCCGAGGGTGCAGGGCTCTCCGCCTTCTATTACGCACCGGTGACCTCGCTCGTGGCCGTGCCCATCGGCAGCCGCGATGCCTCGTTCATCTTCCAGCAGATCGCGCGCGACTTTCAGACCCTTACCGTCCAGGGTCACGTCACTTATCGCGTCAGCGAGCCGAAGAAGGCCGCCTCGATGCTCGACTTCACGCTGAAGTCCGACGGCAAGACCTATGAAACCGATGACCCGGAGAAGCTGCCACAGCGCATCCTCGGCACGGTCGAGGTGCTGGCCCAGCAGGCGGTGAAGGAGCTGACGCTGAAGGAAGCCTTGCAGGCCTCCGACCGTATCGCCGACATCATTGCGACCGGCCTGCGGGCCCGCGCCGACATCGCCTCGCTCGGCCTTGAAATCCTCGGCGTCTCCATCCGCGGCATCAAGCCGACGCCGGACACCGCGAAAGCGCTGGAGGCGGAAGCACGCGAAGCGATTCTGAAGAACGCGGACGAAGCGATCTTCGCCCGCCGCAACTTTGCAGTCGAGCAGGAGCGCGCCATCCGCGAGAGCGAGCTCGACACCGAGATCGCGGTCGAGCAGAAGAAGCGCTCGATCCGGGAGACGCAGATGGACGCGGAGGCCAGCGTCGCCGGCAAGCGCCACGAATTGCGCCAGGCCGGCATGGTGGCGGACATCGCCCTCGAAGGCAAGCGCAAGGATTTCGTCGAGCTCAACGCCGAGAACACCCGCACGCTCGCGGATGCCGAGGCCTATCGTGTCGGAGCGCTGATGAAGATTTTCGAGGGCGTCGACACACGTGTGATCCAGGCGCTCGCCGCTGCCGGCATGCAACCGGGCCAACTCATCGCGCAGGCCTTCACCGGCATTGCCGAGAAGGCCGAGAAGATCGGCCAGCTCAACGTCTCGCCGGACCTGCTCAGCCAGTTGATCGAGAAGCCCAAGATGGCGGAGGCCGCCAATGCCCGCCGGCAATGACCGCAAGATCGTGCTGGTGACGCGCAAGACCAGGCTGGAGGACCTGATCGCGCGTTACCTGACCGCGGCGCAGGCGCGCTTCTATGTCGAGCATCTCGGCGCCGACTTCTCCGACTATGAGCGCGAGCACGAGATCTATCGCGCGCAGCAGCACGTGATTGTGCAGGTGCTGGAGCCATGGGGCCGCTACCAGGTGATCGAGCGCAGCTTCTTGCCGAACTTCATCTTCGCGCCCTCCGACATCGTGGTCGCGCTCGGCCAGGACGGCGTCGTCGCCAACACCATGAAATATCTCGATGGCCACCCGCTGATCGGACTCAACCCGGACCCGTCGCGCTATGACGGCATCCTCCTGCCCTTCGCGCCGCGCGATCTCGCAAAGCTTCTGCCGGAGGTCGCCGCTGGGAAGCGCAACAGTCAGGCAGTAACGATGGCAGAGGCGCGGCTTTCCGACGGCCAAGTGCTTCATGCCGTGAACGACCTTTTCATCGGCGCGCGCACGCATGTCTCCGCGATCTACGAGATCGCAACCGGTGGGGCAACGGAGCGGCAGTCTTCGAGCGGACTGATCGTGTCGACGGGGCTCGGCTCGACCGCCTGGTTCAAGAGCATCGTCACCGGCTCGCTTGCGATCGCAGGCCGGTTTGGCCAGCCGCCGGCGTTTGCCAGCTACGACGCCCTGCCCTGGGACGCGCCCGAGCTGCGCTTCGCGGTGCGCGAGCCCTTTCCCAGCCGCAACTCGCAAGTGGGTCTCGTCTGCGGCCGCCTCACCTCCGCAGAACAATTGCGCATCCGCTCGCTGATGCCGGAAAACGGCGTCATCTTCAGCGACGGCATCGAGGCCGACCGGCTGGAGTTCAACGCCGGCGCCGAGGTGACGATCGGAATTGCGGCGCGACGGGGACGGCTGATCGTGTGATCTACCTCGCGATCCTCAGCGCCGATCTTGCCTCCACTGGCGTGGCGACGCGTCGGCCGTGGCGCGCGACCGCCTCGCAGGCAATGGCAACGAGCTCAGCGTTGCTTTTGGCCAGACGATTTTTGTCGATCCTGATGTTGTCCTCGAGCCCGGTGCGAACTGCATCGGCGCCCCGCGACAGCGCCCAGCCCATGACTTCGGCCTGATGACGCCCGATCCCAGCCGCGGTCCACGTCGACTTCGGCATCAGCCGCTTGAGCTCCGCCAGAAGAATATCGAGCACATGCTCGTCTGCCGGCATTGCGTTCTTGACGCCCATGACGAACTGCACGTGGGGATGCTCGTCGATCAGTCCCGCCTCGATCAGGCGGCGCGCGCCATGCAGGTGCGACAAATCGAAGATCTCGATTTCGGGACGGATGCCGCCCGCCTTCATGCCGGTGGCGAGATGCTCGACCAGGGCGGCGCTGTTCTCATAGACGATCGTCGGAAAGTTCACCGATCCGGTCGAAAGAGACGCCATGTCCGGCTTCAGATAGAGCGCCGAGCCGCGCGCCGACGGATCGCGGCCGCGCCCTCCGGTCGAGAACTGAACGATCATCCCCGGACAATGCTTCTTGATGCCCTCCTGCACCTCCGCGAAACGCTGCGGATCGGAGGATGGTGTTTCGTCGTCGTTGCGAACGTGAATATGCGCAAGGGTCGCGCCGGCCTCGAAAGCCGCGTGCGTCGATTCGATCTGCTCCGACGGCACGATCGGGACCGCGGGATTGTCCTTCTTGCGCGGAACGGAACCGGTGATCGCGACGGCAACAACAACGGGATTCATTTCTCAACTCCTTGGAAGCCAATATGCGGCTCGGCGATCGCCGGGAGCTCTGCCGCTGCTGGCCGGCTTGGCCGCAGCGGCAGCTCTTTCCTTCATTTGCGGGACGGCGGCAACATCCGAGATCATGCACCGCTGTGACGTTGAGCTCCGCCTCCCGCGGCCGTCAGCTCAGAGCCGCGGCGGCCCCGCCCGTCGCCTCCGCGCCTCCGCTCGTAGTCCGCCCTTGGCATCGGCACAGCATCCGGATTGCCGAGATCGTCAATGCTGATCCGGTATGTCTCCCTGGCAGTCACAGCTGCAAGCGCCGCAATGACCGTGATGCCGAAGGCGATTGCCCCCACCGTGAGCGGAATGTTGGCCGAGCCGGGAGGCGCTACCGTCGCAAACAGAGCGGGCAGCAGCGCCGTGATCGTCGTTCCGATATTCTGCGAGATCGCCATGGCCGAAACCCGGGTGCGCGTCGGAAACAGCTCGGGATAGAAGCTCGGGAAGATCGCGTTGTAGCCCTGATAGACGACCCCCCACATCAGCAGCGACAACAGGATCGCCAAGGGCACATTCTTGATGCTGATTGCATAGAGATAGCCGAAGGCGAGCAGGCCGGAGCAGAGCGAGCCGACGATGATCGGAGGCTTGCGACCGACCTTGTCGGACAGGTTGCCGACGAAGGGAATGACGAACACCGCCAGCATGTTTCCGAGGACCGGAATCCAGAGGTAGACATCCTTCGCGAATCCGATTCCGTAGGCAGACTGGACGGCATAGGCTGCGCCGAAAATTGTCGCGACGACCGGGATGACATTCATCAGCGCCATGCAGATGACCCTGAGCATGTCCTTCCAGTTTAGCTTGATGGCCTGGATGATCGGAGCACGCGGGGTTTCTCCGCGCTCATCCTCCCTGGTAAAGGCGGGCGTCTCGTCAACCTCGCGGCGGATGATGTAGCCCGCGACGATGACGAAGAAGCTGAGCAGGAAGGGTATCCGCCACCCCCAGCTGTTGAAGGCTTCTGTGGGCATGTAGTGCGCCAGCGGCAGAAAGACGGCCGCCGCGAGAATCTGTCCGGCCTGCACGCCCTGGAGCGTGAAGCTCGCATAGAATCCGCGCCGCCCGAATGGGGCATGCTCCAAAATCATCGAACTTGCGCCGGAGATCTCGCCGGCAACGGCAAATCCCTGCACGAGACGCAGAGCGACGAGAAGGATTGGCGCCCAGACGCCGACCTGCTGGTACGTCGGCAGGATGCCGACGGCCATCGTCGAGATGCCCATCAGGAACATGCAGATGATGAGAACTGTCTTGCGGCCATGGGTATCGCCCCAGTGGCCGAGAACGAAGGCGCCGATCGGCCGGGCCACATATCCGACGCCGTAAGTCGCCAGCGACGCGACAATGGCAACGGTGGGATTGTCAGACGGGAAGAAGATCTGCGGGAAGATCAGCGACGCTGCAGTCGCGTAGATAAAGAAGTCATAATATTCGAGCGCCGATCCAATCCAGCCGCTCGCAGCAGCCTTCTTGGACTGACCCATGTCATGGATCGATCGAGCCGTGGTCATTTGCAGGTTTCCTCACCCATTTTGCTGGCGTCCCGTGAACGGGCTTCATCGGTGCCACATTACGCTTTCGGGGAACTAACACAATTATCCAGTTGTGCGATAAACCTAACATCATGTTATTGGCGGGGGAGATGCCGCTCTGAGGGGAACGCGCCAGAGGCCGGTCCGGTCGATGTCGATTGCGCACGTGCCATCGGCGGGATCCGGCGCGCGGATCGGGCAAACGCGCATCACGATGCGGAAGAGTCGGAGGCGCTTTGGCGAGCAGGATGCTTCAATGGAGTCCGGATGGGGCGTCTTGGGGCGTCTTCAGTCCGGGCTCATCTCATGGAGATCGTGATCGCGCTGAGATTGGCGGCAACTTCCAGGCCTGCCTTCGGCCCCTGCAGCACGATCGTCACGCCTTTCTCATTGCGCAAATGGACGCCGTTGATGCCGCCGACCAGGGCGAAGCCGCCGCCGACCGAGCTATAGGTGCCGGCAAAATCGCCGACCTCGCGGATGTCCGACGCCCAGCCGTCGAGCCTGACGATACTTGCGCCGGCCGTGATTCCCAAGCTCAGGCCTGACACGCTGAACGGATAGTTGCGGCCACGCCAGGTCAGCACGCCGCTGCCGGTGCCGCCGCCGACCAAGAGGCCCGCTTTCACGAACTTGATGCGGACGTGGCCGGCTGCCTGAGCGAACGACGGCGTCACTGGGACGACGACGGCGAGCAACGTCATTGCCGCCAGACACATGACAAAGGAGCGCCGCGCTATTGTCTCATTGCTTTGCGGCATCGACTTTCTTCCAGGTCTGGTCCGGGTTGAACAAGATCATGCGGCTGGCAATGTTTTCGGTGCGCGGACCGAGATCCTTCTGATAGACGGTGCCGCCGTGATTGACAACGAAGGTCATGACGCCGGAATTGCCGTACTCGGCGGGATAGGCGACCAACGCATAGCCGCCGATCATCTTGCCTTTGACGACGTAATCGAGAGTTCCGCCCGGGGCGTTGGGACCCTGTCCCTTGAGTATCCTGAAGTAGTAGCCGTGATAGGGCGCGGCCTGCCCGTCCACCTTGTAGCCCTCGCGCGATGCTTCCGCCACAAATTCGCCGAGCGGACTTGGATCGCTATCGTCGCGCCAGAACAGCCCGTCCTTCTTGCCCGGCGTCGAGACGATGCGCTGCGCGTAGACACCGACACCTTCGCCACGGTCCTTGTCGGCATATTCATTCTGGGCATCGACATAGGCGAGCGCGGCCTGGATCGCATCGAGCTCATTGCGGCCGATGCGGCGATAAAGCACCTCGATCCGCCCCTCATCCACGTCGAATTGCCAGCCAGTCTTGGAATTGACCAAAGGAATCGGGAACGGAAAATCGTCCGGGCCGAGCATCAGCGTGGCCTTCTTGTTGCCTTCCACCTTGATCGCATGCTTGACGTCGTACATCGAGGTGAAGCGTTGACGAATATCGGAGTCGGCGACCTCGTCGCCGGAGAAGACGATGTCGTCGGCGTTCCTGCCGAGCACCTTCAAGATATCGCCAGGTCCGCTCTTCACGGCCGCGGCGAGCGCTGCGGCCGCATCCTCCGGCGTCGGATACGATTGCTGCGCTTGCGATGGCAAGCAGAACAGCGCGAGCGCCACGACGGCCGGCAGGGTTGCGCGTTGAAGCGACTTCAGGCCGATCATGGCGTCATCTCCTCAGGAATTCTTGCGCCGCCCGCGAGCCAATCGCTGTACGTGCGGAACTTGAGACCGAGCTTTTCGTAATAGACCCGCAGGTATCCGTCGCTGCCGCGAGTCACCGCGTCCGGCATTACATTCTCGACCTCCTGCGCCATGACACCGACATAGGCCTTGTGGCTGCCGAGATAGCTGAAGCGGTAGTAGCCGAGGCCGCTCGCGAGATGGCCGAGCAGGACGATGTCGTGCTTCAACGCGATGTCGGAACGCCGGCCGCCGCCGCCACCGCGCCCGCCTCCCCCAAAGCCTCCACCTCCACCACCGCGCATCGCCATTCCGCCGCCGCCGCGCCCGGCGAAGCTCGCGCCACCGCCGCCACGAGGCATGCTCGCCATGCTCGAGCGGCCGCGTGCCGATGCCGCGGCCGCCGCCCGGCCGGACGAGACATTCATGGCACCACCGCGACTGGCTCCGCCGCCACCACGGTTGACATTGGCGGCCCGATTGCCCGCACCGGCGCCGCCGCGGTTGGCAGCCTTCGCGCGATCACCACCGCCCTTGGTACGATCGCCGCCGCCCTTGGCGCGATCGCCGGCCCCTGCCCGATCGCCACCGCCGGGCCGATCCCGCGCGCCGCCGCGATCTCCAGCGCGATCACCTGCCCCTACACGATCTCCCGCTCGATCACCGGCACGATCTCCTGCACGGTCGCCCGCGCGATCTCCAGCGCCCTGATTGGGACGCAGCACCTGCTGACCGTCGCGGCCGCGGAAATCCATCCGGTCCGCGGCGCCGGCCTTGATGTTGTTGTTGCCGAAGCGCTGCTGCACATTGGTGTTGTTGTAGCGCACACCCTGGCGATGCGCCGGATTGTGCTGCCAGCCGTTTGCGATGTTCGTGGTCCGGTGATTGACGTAGACGTTGCGGTTGCCCCAGTTACAGCCGCCGCCCCAATAATTCCCCCAGCGACCGATCGCCCAGGCCGTGCCGAACGCAAGGCCCGCCGCCACCACGCCTGCACCGATATAAGACGGATAGCCGAAATAGTATGGCGGATAGTCGGCATAGGGCCAGGTGCCATAGACCGTGGCGGGATCGTAGTACGGCACGTACATCGTCTCGGGATCGGCCTGCTGGATGACGACCACCTGCTTGTTGTCCTGCGTCTGCACACTGACTTTCTGCTGCTTCGTCGTCACCAGTCTCTTGTTGTCATAGGCCTTGTTGCGCAACCGCTGGATCGCGTCCATCACATCCGGTTGCTGCGCGAGGAAGGCGTCGCCGAGATTCTTGGTCCATTCGAGCTTGTCGCTCATCATCGTCAGGACATCCGCCGTGCTCGCCAGAGCCTTGATACTGTCGTCCCAGGACTGCTTCTCGACCTCGGCCTTGAGCGCAACGCCCTTCAGGCTTTTGCGCTCCTTCAGCCAGCGATCGGCCTGCACGATCTCCAGCGGATAGGTCGAGGCCGCCAGCACGTTGGCAAGCAACTCATCCGGATAAAGCGCAATCGGCGCGACCAGCGCCTCGAGCTGCTCCGGCTTCAACAGTTCCGCGGCCGGCGGTGCCTGGGTTGCCGGCTGCGCCGACGTGCTCGGGGCGGCCGGGGTCTGCGCCGAAACGGCGACGGGCATCGCCATCATCAGCGCGAGCGCGATCAGGGTCTTGCCGCAGCGAAACATTGCACACCCTCCCTTGGCATTTCGCCAGGGAGCATCGGGCCGAGGCGGATGCGTTCTTTGACAGAGATCAAAGAACGCGGTTGCCGAGTTGCTGCGGCGCGACAATCCGTTGCGGAGATTGTCTTCTAACGCGTGAGCGGCAGCTTGATCGTAAGCAGCGCGCCGCCCGACAGCCTGTTCTCCGCTACGATCTGTCCGCGATGGGCTTCGATGATGGTTCGAGCGATGGCGAGTCCCATACCCATGCCTTGCGGCTTGGTGGTGAAGAAGGGATTGAAGACGTTCTTGAGATCGCCCGCGGCTATGCCGGGTCCACTGTCGCCGATCCTGATTTCTGCGAAGGAGCCGGACGGCGCCGTCGTGACGGTCACCTCCCGCAACTTCGCCTCCGCCTCCGAGATCGCGTCGATCGCATTGATGATCAGGTTGAGAATGACCTGCTGAAGCTGCACCGGATCGCCTCTGACGCGCAGCGCGCTCGCGGCGGGTGTGAACTTCAGGGCGATCTTGTGCCGGTCGGTCACGGCGGTCAGGAATCCGATCGCCTCGCCGACCGTCTCGTTCAGATCGATATCGGCGATCTCGAACGGCGTCTTCTTCAGCACGCTGCGCAGCCGGCGGATCACTTCACTCGCCCGCTGATCGTCGCGCCTGATGTCGGCAAGGATCTCCCTGATCTCGTCAAGATTGGGTGAAGCCCCCTTCAGCATGAGCTCGGCGGTCTCGGCGTTGGTCAGGATCGAGCCGAGCGGCTGGTTCAATTCGTGCGCGATCGACGTCGTCAGCTCGCCGGCTGCCGCGTAGCGGTTGACATGCGCGAGTTCGGCCAGGCGCTGCCGGGATTCGACCTCCGCGACGCGGCGACGCATGCGCTCGTGAAGCAGGCGGCTGATCAGGCCGGCCTGCATCAGCATCACGGCCGCAATCAGCACCATCTGCCAGCGGTAGACCTGCCAGACGCTCGGCTCGCGAAACAGGACCTCACTGCCAGGGGGCAGATTGCTCTCGCTGATGCCCCAACGCTGCATTTCGCGCCAGTCATAGCGCGGCGGCGCAAACTGGAGCGGCTCGATCTGGATATTGCCAGGCTTTTCGCCGCCGAGAATACGGATAGCCGCACTGACGGTCTTTCGACTGGATTCCGCCGTTGAATGCATGGGACCGCCAACGGTCAGGCCATCAAAGAAAGCATCCTGATAGGAAAAGATCGGCGCATTGGCGACAGCTCGCAGTTGGCGCAAGGCGACGTTACCTTCATGCGCGACACCTGCACCGTCGACCGACATCAGGCCCCAGAACAAGACGGTGTGCGGCGGCAGCGCTGATGCCCGCTTGAGGATGTCCTGGAACGAAAGCCCCGAATACCAATCGAACGAGACCCTGTTCTCGAAAGGCTTCGCGTCCCTCTTGACCTCCTCGAGCCAGAACTTTTCCAGGGCCGAAGCGCCGAGCACGACGGCGATTGTCTTCGTGTCGGGCAAGACCTGGAGGATGCTGGCGAAAGAAGTGTGAAAGTCGTTGTGGACCGAGATGACGGTGTCGTTATCAGTCAGGCCCATGCGATCGACCAGACGCTGCTCGACCGCGGTCAAGACCATCGGTGCGTCCGGAAAAAGCTGTTTGCGATATTTTTGCGCGAATCGTGCCGCCGGCGCACCGATGCTCAGGACGATATCGGGCGGGCAGCTCTCGTAGAGCGAGCGCAGATAGTCGACGAAGGGCTCTTCCGGACCTGGGTTGTTGAACCGTGCCGTCAACAGCGTGTGCTCTTGAATATCCAGCGGCCACGGCGACTGCTGCTCGAGATCAGCCTTGATGGCCCGGGCGAATTCGCTCCATGGACGAAATTCCCGTCCGAAGGAATGCAGCAGAAGTACCCGCTTGGGCTCGTTCTGATCGGCAGCGTACGCCCGCCCAAGCCCAGCATAGGCCACGACCAGCACGCACAGCCAGAGCAACGCGGCCGCAGTCGGCCCGCCCCGCCTGACCGCAGCAATGATGGGGATGCGCCCGCCCATCCTCTTCCTCAGCAGCTTCGATCGGCTGCACCTTCGTCTCATTCTAGCGCAAAACGGGGAGCGGCCAACGGCTTTGCCGAGGGCTCCCTCGACGTCAGTGGCCGCTTAGCACCAGAGTCTTGATCGGCAGCAGCAGTGCCTGGATCCGCAACAGCAGCGCGTGCACGAGACCCACGCCGTCGACGACGTGCAGCGCGATGGCGCGGCCGGTGCTGGTATGTTCGGCAGAAATCTCCTCGTGACTGCTGATGTAGGCATTGACGATGCAGCTGCTCCCCGGCGTCACGCCCTCGAGCCCGCCCTTGTAGAGCGGCTCCAGGAATACGAGGATCGTGCCGGGTTTTGGACCGTTCTGTGCCTCGAGCAGTTGCTGTCCGGCCTGGAACTGTCCTGCGGCAATGTAGTCCTGCACCGTCGTGACCACCATCGGGATGATGACCCAAGGTCTGGATATGCAGGTCGCTTCCGCCACCATGCCTTCCTTCATCACGCCCGCCTCGATCTGGCCGAAGCCGGCCTGAAGGACTTTCCTGCCGGCACCCTCCGGAATAAGGACGCCCGCCGGCCGCATCAGCTGGTTGACGACGTCGCCCACGCGAATCAGGAACTGCTCGACCCGGCCGTCGACGCCCGCTCGGATGATGGTCTTGTCGAGATCGACCTGCGCCTGCTCGAGAGCGGCTTGAGCGCTCGCCTTCTGCGCCGGCAGCAGCGTCGACACCTGTAAGGCCGCCGACTCCTTTGCGGCGGTCGCCGCATCGATCCCGGCCTGTCGTTGATCGACCAGCACCTGGAGCTTCTCGATGTCACGTTGCGGCACGATGCCGGGGTTGCGGCGCTGCAATTCGGACTTGGTGTCGAGCTCGTCCTTGGCCTGCTGCCAATTGGCCTTGGCTTCCTGGATCTGGGCTTCGGCCTTGACGACATCCGACTGCGCCGAGGTCATTGCCGCATCGACCTCGGCGACCTTCCGCCTGGCGGTCTCATAGGCGGCCTGTTGCTTGGAGCTGTCCAGCGTGAACAGCACGTCGCCCTTCTTCACCTCCTGGCTGAAGCCGACCTTGACCTCCGCAACCCGTCCCGATCCTTCGGGCAGGATCGGCACGGTCCGGAAATAGAGCGTTGCCGAGTCGGTCGCCGGATGGAAATAGAAGATCATGGTGATCAGCGACACCGTGAGCATCAGACAACCCGTGATGCCCCAGCGCAGCTCATACCAGACCGAGAAGAAGGTGATCTCCTTGCCGAAGCGCTTGCCCTGGACGTAGCGGCGGTAAAGATAGTCCGGCACGATGGTCAGGAGCGAACAGAACATGAGCTCAAACATGGCTGTGCTCCTTCTCCTTCGCGACGCCAGACTTGTCTGCCGGCGGTAGGCTGACTGCATCGCCCGCTCGTGCGGTCGATGTCGCCTCGCCGGCTTCGCCCGGCGTCGCATCTGCGATCTTCTCGACGGAATCGGCGATGCTCCGCAGCGGCGTGCCAAAGTCGGGGATATCGATCAACGCAAGCAACAGTCCCGCCACCCAGAAGATATGCATGTGTGTGAACAGCGAGATCAGGCCGAGCACTGCAACGAATTCGAATTGCAGCTTCTGCGACTTGTGCGCCATCCGCTCAGGCAGGCTGTGCAGCTTCCAGTACAGCGTGCCCACCCAGAGGATGGTACCAATGAGGAAGATGCCCATCACCACCATCAGCGGGTCGACACCGCTTCCAGGCGCGAGAAAGAACGGCAGATGGTGCGGGGCCATCGGATGCAGCTGGTCGCTCAATGGTCTCTCCCGGTCAGGAGCCCCGCCTGAAGCAGAGCTCGTGCGACAGTGTGGGTAGCAGGATGCGACTTTGCTTGATTTGAATCAAGGGAACGCCCCCCGCCCGGCCTAGCCTTCCGCGAACGTCGACGTGCAAGCAACCATCCAGGAGACGTCCGCCATGCCCGGCCTCGATGATCTCATTCCCAGTGCCACGCAGATCCGCAAGGAAGCCGCCCTCAAGGAAGCCGAGAAGGCCGAGGAGTATGCCCGCCTCGCCGCCGCCGCCGAAACGGAGAAACGCGCCCTGATCGAGCGGCTTGGCAAGCCGTCCGGCAAGACCGAGGAGGAGAAGATCAAGCTCGCCTCGACCATCATCCAGCGTGCGGTACGAAACGGCCTGACCGAAGTGCAGGTCTATCGCTTTCCCAACACGCTGTGCACCGACAAGGGCCGCGCCATCAACCAGCGGGAAAAGGGTTGGGAAAACACCCTGACCGGCATCCCCAAGGAAATCTTCCAGCTCTGGACCGACCATCTGAAGCCGCGCGGCTATCGCATCGCCTACCAGATCATCGATTTCCCCGGCGGCGTCCCCGGCGACATCGGTGTCACCATCTCCTGGGGGGACGATTGACGGCCGTTTGGCCGCGTCGGGGCTGAAGCAGCGAGAGGACAGGCATGGCCAAGGACGAACCTGCGGAACGAATGAAGCGCAAGGACTATGAGAAGCAGCTGGAGAAGCTCCAAGTCGAGCTGTGTCATCTCCAAGACTATGTGAGGGCGAACAAGCTCCGGGTCATCGTCCTGTTCGAAGGCCGCGATGCTGCCGGCAAAGGCGGCACGATCAAGGCGATCACCGAGAAGGTCAGTCCGCGTGTCTTCCGCGTCGTTGCGCTGCCGGCCCCGTCGGATCGCGAAAAGACGCAACTCTTCTTCCAGCGCTACATGGAGCAGTTCCCCGCCGGCGGCGAGATCGCGATCTTCGACCGGAGCTGGTACAACCGCGCCGGCGTCGAATATGTGATGGGCTTCTGCACCCCTGCCGAGCACCGGCGCTTCCTTTCGCTCTGCCCGCAGATGGAGCAATACGTCATCGACGGCGGCATCATCCTGATCAAGATCTGGCTCGAGGTCGGGATGGACGAGCAGGAGCGCCGCTTCAGGGCCCGCATCGACGATCCCGTGCGGCAATGGAAGCTGAGCCCGATGGATCTGCACTCGTACAGTCGCTGGTACGATTATTCGCGGGCGCGCGACCTCATGCTGAAGGCCACGAGCACGGAGCACGCTCCCTGGTACATCATCCGTTCCGACGACAAGCGACGGGCGCGGCTGAATTGCATCGCCCACCTCCTGAGCGCCATCCCCTACAAGCGCGTCAAGAAAGACAAGGTCAAGCTGCCGAGGCGCTCCAACAAGGGACGCTACAACGATCAGGCCAGCCTGAAGGGCATGAATTTCGTTGCGGAGCGATATTGAGGCGATCAGGCCGCCGAACAGGCGGCCTGATGACATGATTGATGAGGCTGTAGGTCCTGTGCCTCAATAGCCATAGGGATATTGCTGCGGGCAGACCCAGTTCCCGTAGCCGTCCTGATAGCAGCCGTTGTTGTTGTAATAGCCGTAAGCGCCGTAAGCGCCCGCTGCTGCGGCTCCAACGGCGGCAGCGCCCCAACCATAGCCGGGACGATATCCGGGGTAGCCTGCGACCGGACGTCCTGGATAGCCGGCAATCGGACGACCTGGCCGGCCCGCGATCGGGCGGCCCGGACGACCGGCTATCGGATGACTCGGCCGCGGACCTCCGGCGACGCGATAGCCGCGACCGCCGTGGATACGACCCGCATGGACGGCGCCGCCCCGATAACCTCCGCCGTGAAAGCCGCCCGCACGCATTCCACCGCCATGGAAGCCGCCGCCACCGCGGAAGCCGCCACCGCCTCCGCCGCGGCGAGCGAGAGCATCGTCGGGAATGAGACTGGCGGTGACAACAACGAAGACAGCAAGAGCAGCAAGAAGATAACGAAGCATGGCATCTCCTCCATTGATTGGGGTGCCGTCATTCGCTCTTCGGTGATGCCGCGCGACTGCGATTGGCACCCGACGGTAGCGTCGAGCGCCCTTCCCGTTCAGGCTTGACCTAACTAAATCAACGGAACCGGAGCTTTTGAACCGCGCGACTGATCGGTCGGATGCGCGCGAGATCCGGCCGCGCATCCGCGGCCGGATCCTCAACGTCTATTTCAACCGGATCGTGACGCCACCGACTGCGGCCGAAACCTCCGCGCCTACTTTCGGGCCGCTGAGTTGCAGGATCACGCCGTTGGCATTTTGCAGCTGAACCGCTCCGGCGCCCGCGGCAACGGCGCCCCCTGCTCCGCCCACCGCGTAGGAGCCTTCGATGGACTGCGGCCCCTTCAGGTTGAGAGCGCGGCCGACAAACTTGGTCGTCGATGCCCCGACCGTGAAGCCAACGCTCATGCCAGAGACCGTAAACGGATAGTGCTTGCCTCGCAAAGTCAGCACACCCTCGCCGCCGCCGACCCCGATGATCAGTCCGCCCTTGGTGAAAACGACGGCGACCTGGCCTGTCTCGGCGCGCGACGGCGTGCTGAAACCGGCAACGCCTGCGAGCACGGCGACCAGAGCGGCGCGGATGGCACATTTTCTCATGACTTTCGTTCCCCTTTGGTTTGACCTCAAACTATTGAGCCAGGTCATCGCGACAATCTCTCTCTATCGCCCAGGACAAAGGCGTCGCCGGATCGTGAGAGCAGCGCCGGTTGCGCCATTGATCCAAGTCAACGGTCGCACACGAGGGAGGCGATGCATGAACTTGCTTCGCGATGCAACACGGGGCCGTGATCGATGGAAGGCAGGTCGCGAGATCAGATCGTGCTTTGAGCGGCGTTGGTTTCGCCAAGAACGCTGTCGAGCGAGCGCAGCCACTGGCCGCTATCAGTCTTCTCCGCGAGCCCTTCGGCGCGCAACAGATCGCGCAGCTGCGCATGCGCACCGACGATGCAGAAGGCGACGCGGCGGGTCGCGAGCTCGTCATAGAGATCGTGCAACATGCGCGCCCCGGCGAGATCAATATAGGGCGACGCCGAGAGATCGCATGCGACGAGCCGGATGTCCGGCGACCTCTCGAGCGCGATAAGGACCGTATCCAGGATCGTCTCGGCATTGATGTAAAGCAGCGAGGCTTCGGGCCGGAACGCGATGACGCCGACCAGCGGCTCGACGCCTTGGTGTCTCGCGCTGTCGGAGTAACGGCCGCTGCCGGGCAGCCGGCCGAGGAACGCCACGTTCGGCTGCGACGCGCGCGCCAGCAGCAGGAAGATCGAGGCAATCGAGGCCAGCAGGATGCCTTGCAGGATACCGAGCAGCAGCACCGACACCAGCGCGATCGCAGCGGCATAGAAGTCGATACGGCTGACTTGCCACATCCGCAGGAGCGCGCGGACGTCCACCAACTTGTAGACGGCCGCCAAGACGATGGCCGCGAGCACCGCCTTGGGCAGGTTGGTCAGCAGCCCAGTGAAGAACAGCAGGCACAGCCCGAGCGTCACCGAGCAGATGACCAGCGCCAATGGCGTCCGCGCGCCGGCGCTGTCATTGACCGCGGATTGCGACAGGCCGCCGGCAACGGGGTAGCCGTGCCCGAAGGCGGCAGCGAGGTTCGCGGCGCCCAGCCCCAGAAACTCCTGTCGCACGTCGAGGCCATAGCCGTACTTGGCGGCGAAGCTCCGCGCCGCCGAAACGCCTTCAATGTAGGCCAGCAGCACGCATCCTGCCGCAAGCGGAAACAGGTCGTCGAATTCGAGAAGACCAAATGTCGGCAGCCCAATCGCAGGCAGCCCTTCGGGAATCTTGCCCGTGACCGGGACACCATGGGACGGAAAGCCCAGGAGCGTCGCCACGATGATCGACAGCGCGACGACCGTAATGCCCACGGGCCTCCCCGGCAAAAACCGCTCGCCAAGCAGGAGGAGCACGAGCGCGACCGCGCCGATCGCCAGGATGAGGAGATTGATCTCGCCAAGCTGGCCAGCAAGCTTGATGGTACGGTCAAAAAAGTTGTGGCCGCCGCCGGCGACGCCGAACAGGCTCGGCAACTGGCTCATGATGATGGTAAGCCCGGCACCGGCCTTGAAACCGACCAAAATGCTGTCGCTGACCAGGCGGACGAGAACGCTGAGCTTGAACAGCCAGGCGACAAAGCACAACACCGCCACCGCGAAGGCTGCGAGGCTCGCAATCTGCGCGTATCGCACGGCGTCGCCGCCGGCGAGCGCGCCGACGGTGCCGGCGATCATCAACGAGATCGCCGAGGTCGGGCCGACCGCGAGCTGCCGCGACGAGCCGAGCAGCGCATAGCCGATGCCGCCGAGCAGATAGCCGTAGACGCCGACCTGCGGCGCCAGGCCGGCCAATGCAGCATAGGCGAGCGAGACCGGAATGGCGTAGGCGGCGAGCGTGACGCCAGCGATCGCGTCCGAGGCGAGCCACTCGCCGCTATAGGCTTTGAGCCAGCCGGACGGCGGAAAGAACCGCATCCTGCCCGCGCGCGGCTCGGCCCGTCCATTCATGCGCATGCCTCCGGTTGCCCGGCCTCGCAGCGGAGCAGCACGACCAACAGCGCGATCACGGGAATGGCGAGCGCGAGATTGGGCATCGTCTTGGTGGCAAAGGCGCCGACGGCGGCTCCGAAGCCGAAAACGGCACACAAGGCGCCGAATATACCCGAGCGACGCAACGTCCCGAGCGGTGCGCCGCCTGAAACCGCGGCAAACACCGCCTCGATCCCCTGCCGCATATTGCCGGTGATCATCACCGTGCTGCAAACCACACCTTCGACCTTGGTGAACATCGCGGCCTGCATAGCAGCAACGAAAGAGATGCCGAGGGTGCCGGCAAGATCCGGCAATCTGTTGTGCAGAATGCCGATCGCGATCAGCAGCAGGATCTCGATCAACGTGCTGATCGCGCTTGCCCGCTCCTCCGTGGCGCGCCGCAACCATGCTGCGATCACCATCCCGACCGCAAAGGCCAGTATCGGCGGAACGAAGTGAACCGCTCTTTGCCAATCGCCGGCGATGCCGTAGACCCAGAGGAAGATCAGGTTGGCGGTCTGGGCGTTGGCCATCACGCCATGGATAGTCCAGGTATAGGCGTCGATATAGCCGCCGGCGAACGCGAGCAGCAGCACGATCTCGACCGTTTCATCGCGGCGAATCGACGAACCGGCGGCGATGTTCACTGAGCTCATGTCCGGGATGTCGCCTGTCGCAGCTCGCACATGGTCGCATAGGCAGCGCCTTACCATCGGCGAGGTTTGATCTGGATCAAGCAATTCCCGGATTTCGAGCATGAGATCGCGGCAAACGTGCCGCGGGAAATGCGTCCATGAACACTCGGCGGGACCGGGCTCATCATCGTGCTGGCGTTCGCTTTCAGCTTTAAGCTTGCTCCCGGCACGGCTTCCGGCATAGCCGCCGGTGCGCTAACGCAGTCCTCTGTCATCGGCACCGCGTCCGCTCGGGCCAATCATCGTGGCCGCCACTTTTGCAGGCTGAGGGAGATCGGGATGCGACTGCTCGCTGGCGCGACTATCAGGCATTTTGCGGCAACCCTGCTCTTTCTCACCGCTTTCGTTGTGCCGGCGCGTGCCGCGGACGAGGTTCGCATCCAGGAAGAGATCTGGGCCCTCCCTTTGCCGCTTCCGATGTTCGCCTATGTCGTGCGCCCGGTTGGGGATGGCCCGTTCCCGCTCGCGATCATGAATCACGGCGTCTCGCTCAACCCGGTCGATCGCAGCTTCTTTCCATTGGTGGAGTTCCGCGACGCCGCCAAATGGTTTGCGCGAAGCGGCTATCTCGTGGTGGCGCCCGTCGGCACCGGATATGGCGCCTCGGCCATCGATACCCCCGAACGCGGGATCTACGGCCCGTTCTTTTCCAAGGTCGGCAAATGCACCAATCCGAACTTCCGCGATCCCGGGCTCGCCGTTGCACAGGTCGATCTCTGGATCATTGACTATATGGCCGCTGAAAAACGCATCGTGCCGAAGGACGTCATTGTCGTCGGCCAATCCGCCGGTGGCTGGGCCGCGATCGCGTTGTCGAGCCTGAACCCGTCTCAGGTGAAAGCCATGATCGTTTTTGCCGGCGGCCGGGGCGGCCGGGTCGGCGGCAAGCCGAACCACAATTGCGCGCCCGACAAGCTCGTCGCACAGACCGGTGAATTCGGCCGCACCGCGCGCGTGCCGATGCTGTGGATCTACATCGAGAACGATACGTATTTCGGCCCGGTTCTGGCCAGGCGCATGCACGAGGCTTTCGTCGCCGCCGGCGGCAAGGCCGAGTACCATCTGATGCCACCCTTCGGCACCGAAGGACACTTCTTCATCGGCTCGCCCGCCGCGGTCCCGATCTGGTCGCCGCTGGTGACGAAGTTTCTTGACGCACAGAAATGATCGGAAGGATCCGAGGGAGGCGAAAACCATGGTCAAGGCTCGTCATTGTCTCGCGGGTGTTCTGGTCGCCGCCATCGCTGTCGTCACGACCACTCCTGACGCCGCCGCACGGCAGAACGCGAAAATCGACAAGCCCGCCGAAGCCGCAACGCGGGGCCAGCGCGAGGCCAAGGACATCACCTACGGAGATTGGCAAAAGCTCTGCTTCAAGGCAGGCGGGACGCCGACGCTGTGCCGGACCTCGATCACCGGCAAGTTTCCGACCGGGCAAACGGCGGTGCGCCTCGACCTGATCGAGCGCGAAGGCGATCGAACGGCACGGCTGCAATTGTTCGTGCCTGTCGGCATGTACCTGCAACACCCCGCCAAGCTGACCGTCGACCAGGGCAGCTCCTACCAGCTGCCCTACAGCTGGTGCCTCACCAATGCCTGCATCGCGGCCGACGTCGCAGATCCCAAAATTATCAAGGAGATGGAAGCAGGAGAGACGCTGGTCCTGGAGGTCGTCGATTCCAACCTTCTGGCACTCACGACCTCGATGCCGCTGACGCAATTCGCCGCCGTTCACAAGGGGGCACCGGCAAAGACGCTGGAGCAGGACATCGACGAGTAGCAAAATATCGAAAACAACCCCATGCAAAGGAGTCACGATGGTCGGCGCGACGCTTTGCGGATTTTACGAAATGGTTTGACACGTCGGGCAAATCACCGGCATAATGCCATGATTGGGGCGCTAGCTAGCCCGCGCCAGCCGGGCGCGTTCCACCGGGTCGATGAGCGACCAGGCCGAGAACGGTTTCGTCAGATAGGCAAGACATCCTGACTCGATCGCGGCCGACCGATTGGCCGCATTGTCGTTACCGGTGATGTAGACGACCGGCGTCCTGACGCCCTCGTCGGTGAGCCGCCGCCGCAGGTCGATGCCGGATTCGTTGTTCAGATCGATATCGATGATGATGCAGATGGCGTTGTGGAGATCGGAGTGATCGAACAGCGCAGCCCCCGACTCGAAGAGCAAAGTCATGAAGCCATGTTCGCGCAGCAGGCGTTTGATGCTGATGCGCATCGACAAATCGTCATCGACAACGAAAACGGGCGCGCGCATGGACAAGATGGTCGGCCCTCTGATGATCCGGAGGAAAAGCCAAACAGAGCCAGTTACGCACTCCATAGAGCACGCCGTCATTCACATTTCATATTGTTCCTGAGTATAAGCGCGCTGCCGTAATCACGGTTACCCGCGCGGGCCACCCTTGGGATCGAGCACGCCGAGCCGCTCCGCAATCGCGACCAGTTCCGCAAGTGAACGAACCTGCATCTTTTCCATCACTTGATGGCGGTGCGCCTTCACGGTGCGCTCGGTAGTTCCGAGCTCGTAGGCAACCTGTTTGTTGATCTTGCCGCGCACGATCAGATCGAACACCTGCCGCTCGCGCGGCGTCAGCGCAGCGACGAGCGCCCTGAGTGACTCCCGTCTGCTGCGCTGGCTGCGCGCGGCTTCATGGCGAGCTATGGCGCGTTCGATGGCGTCGATCAACTGCTCCGATGGCACCGGCTTGGTCAGGAAATCCTCGGCGCCGGCCTTGATGGCCCGTACCGTCGTTGCCGTATCGGCGTGTCCGGTGAGGAAGACGATCGGCAGCGTCGAGCCCAGCTCGATGAGTCGGGTTTGCAGCTCCGGACCACTCAGTCCCGGGATCTGCACGTCGAGCAGAACGCATCCCAGCCTGTCAGGATCAGGCAAACGATCCAGCAGCTCTTGTGCAGAGGCATAGGTCACGACCTCGTAGCCAGCAAGCTTCAGCCGGCGTTCGATCGCCGTCCGAAACGACGCATCATCATCCACCACATGAACCAGCCCGGGCAATTTCACCTCTTAGCCGCAACGATCGCGATTGGGCATTCTGTTGCGTTGAAGCGCAAGGTCAATCGGCGACGAACTCATCCATATGGATGATAGCGGGCATTACCCACAACCCACCGCCAGAGCGGAAAGTCTCAAAAATGCACCTTGCGACAATCACTATTTCTCATTCCGTGCAAGATATTGCCGTGCCTGTCCTTTGGTACAATGGCCCTTGTGCCAATAGCTGGAAATGCATCCTTCGTCGTATCTCAACCCAAGCGGGAGTGAGATAGCGCGGCGCATTCCTCGCAAGCGATCGCCTGAGACCAATTCAGCGAATGGATTGAGGAGTTGGCTATGTTTGTGCGCATCACGACTGATCCGCTGCCCCGCCCCCATTCACTTAGCGACCTCGGAATGACAAGCGATTCAAATCCGCTGGTCAGTTTAAACGAATTTACCTACAAGAAAGGCAATGAAATCTACGGCGAGAAAGAGCCGGCCGAGTACATCTATCAGGTCAAATCCGGCGCGGTGCGAAGCTACAAGCTGCTGTCGGACGGACGCCGTCAGATCGGCGCCTTTCACCTCGCCGGCGATGTCTTCGGGCTGGAGAACGGCAGCTCCCATCGCTTCACCGCGGAAGCCGTCATCGACACCACCGTCCGCCTGATCAAGCGGCAGAGCCTGGAGACCGTGGCCGAGAGCGATGTCGTGGTAGCCAAGAACCTACTCCGCATGACCACGACCAATTTACAGCATGCGGAAGATCATATGCTGCTGCTCGGCCGCAAGACGTCGCTGGAGCGGGTCGCCGCCTTCCTGATCGAGATGGATACGCGGCTAACTGCCGCAGGCGTCCTGGCGTTGCCGATGTCGCGGCGCGATATCGCCGACTATCTCGGACTGACGCTGGAGACCGTCTCGCGCGCCATATCGCATCTGCACGGGCTTGGCATCCTCGGCTTCGTCGGCAACACCCAGCGCCAGATCGTTCTCCTGGACCGCCAGCAACTCGCTAGCCTCGATCTTCAGAACTGAAACCTTTGGCCTTGAGCGCCGCGAGGTGCTCCAGGGTCTTGCGCAGCACCTCGAACAGGACGGCGGTCGACCAGCCGAAAAGCAGGATGCCGTTCATCGCGGTCATCGGGCCGACCAGCCGCCATTGCGGAACCGGGGTGATGTCGCCATAGCCGAGCGTGGTGTAGTTGACGAAGGCGAAATAGAGCAGCTCGCTGCCAGCTGGCGCCGCGCCGACCAACCGGTAAGCGAGCGCCCAGACGAGAATCTCGAGCGTGTGGGCCACCATCAGGGCGGCCGCCGTCGCCACCATCACGGCCATCAGATGCGATCGCGGCCGCGCCGTGTGCCGTAGCCCCGCCGCGCGTGCGATGCCGATGGCGGCGACGGTCACGAGCGCGTGAATCATGATGTTGACGAGGCTGATGACGGTGCCGACCAGGAATTGAAGCGCCATCATCCTGTCCCGTTTCGGCAAGTGGCGGAGGGTCCGGCCTCCGCCGCAAGAGACTTCATCTATGCCTTCGGGAACATGCCGCTCGCCGCCTTCATCGCGGACTCGCCCATGTTCCTGGCCTGGTCGGTCAGCGAGCGCATCTGGTCCTGGAAGAACTCGGACTGGATCTTGAGTGCGTCCTGCATATCCTTGGCCTGGATGAGCTTGTCGCCGAGATCGAACGTCGCGTTGACGTTGCGCTGCATATGATCGCAGAACTCCTTGGCCTGGCTCGCGATCGGCAGCGGCGAGGAGCTCAGGCCTTTCTCCAGCAGCTCAAAATATTCTGCATTGGCCTTGCGCAGACGTCCGAGCGCTTCGCCCAGCATCGTGCGGAATTTCTCGGCGGACGGATTGATCTCAGCCATGGCTCTGCTCCCGTGCTCGTTTCCAATTATGCGGCAAGTCCCCCAAACCAGGCGCCGAAATAGCCGGCGTACAGGGCCGGCAGCTCGAGATTCATCGAATGCCCGACGCGGGGCACCACGACCAGCCGGCAGTCCGGCATCGCCTCGGCCATGGCGCGCAGGTCGGCGGTCGGAATCCAGCCGTCCCATTCGCCCCACAGCACCAGATGCGGATGCCGGATCTCGCCCATGCGTCGCTCCAGCTCCCGGCTCTCCTTTTCCCGGGTCAGATTGACGGGCGTCCCGATCCAGATGCCTTCGGAGACGCCAAAGGTCTGCTCGACGATGCGGTCGAACAGCGCCTTGATTTCCTCTACGCCGTCGCGGAATCGGGGAACTTCGTTTGGCGCCATGCTCTCCGGCACGAACAGCGAGGAGGCAGCGGTCGCCATCACCGTCCGCGTCAGCTCCTTGCTCGCCATCATCGCGCGGAAAAGCCCGATCTGATCGGCATTGAAGGCCATGCCGAGCGGCGTTACCGGATCGAGCGCGAACACGCGTCCGAAGCGTTGCGGCTGCATCAGGAGCATGCGCGCGGCGATGATGCCGCCGGTCGAATGCGTGGCGAGGTGGCAATAGCCGACGCCCAGCGCATCGAGCGCCGCCAGCATGTCCCGCGCATGCTGCTGCATCGAGTAGTTCGAATAATCGGCCGCAGGTTTCGGCCGGTCGCTGTCGCCGCAGCCACGCCAGTCGATGCCGATCACGCGCAGGCCAGAGGGAAACATCGGCGCGGCGAGCTCGATCCAGTCCTTGCTGGCGAGATTGCCGTGGATGAAGACGACGGTGAGGTTGCCTTCTCCCCATTCTCGCCAGCTCAACTGAACCTCTCCCGCCTGCACCCTTGGCATGAGCGGCCCTATTTGTTCAGGCCGGCCGTCGGCGCAGCACCTGCCGGGGTCGGCGCCACCGGCAGGGCCGATACCACGGCCCCCTTGATCATGCGATCGGTGCCGAGCGGCGACGAGGTGTCGACCGTTCCCTTGGTCACGAAGTCGACGACGTCAGCAGAATATTCCACCGGGTTGTCCGTGTGGATGAAGTGCCCGGTCTCCGGATAGATCTTGAGCATCGGCCGGTTGCCGGCGTTGGTCATCCGCGTCATGAACGGCGTGATGACGTCGCGTCCCAGATCCGTCAGCCCGTTGAAGGCAGGCGTCGGAATGAAGGGCTCCTTGTCGCCAAACGCGAGGAAGATCGGCGCCTTGATCTGGGTGAGCCGCTCGTAGAGGTTCTTCGGGTCATCCTGCTGGAGCTCAGAGCCGATCGTGTAGATGTCGTAGATGAAGACGTTGCACCATTGCTCGAGCTCCTTGGGATTGCCCTTGGTCAGCCCGACGCGCTGCTCGGTATGGAAGCGGGCATATTCGCTGTCGCTGAAGAAATACCCGCTCTTGGCCGCGGACACCGCGCCGGTGTTCGGATCACGCTTCTTGAAATAGAAGAAGTCGCGGATGTTCTGCTCATCGCGCGCCTTCTCCGCGGCCAGAATACCGGTCTGGTCCCAGGTCGCCTTCCACTTGTCGAAGTCGTGGTCGAAGGCCTGATCGAACAGGCGGGCCTTCTTGTCCTTGGCGATGGTGATGTCGCGCGGATATTCCTCGAGGCCGGACGGCGCCTCTAGCGCGAGCCCCTGCACCGCATCCGGCCAGGTCAGGGCGTAGCCCATGACGAACTGACCGCCGAGCGAATGGCCGAGATAATAGGCCTTCTTGACGCCGAGCTGGTTGACGACGAGGTCGTAGATGACCTCGCGCATGTCCTGCATGGTGCGGGCTGGGCTCTTGTCGAGGTTACCAGGGCCGGACATGCCATAATGCGGCAGGTCGGGCACGATCACGCGCAAGCCGCTGCGCAAGGCATACTGCATGACGTTACCGTAGTGCCCGCCGAACGCGCCCTTGCCATGGATGATGACGAGAACCTTCGGATCCTTGGCGGCGCCGGCATATTCATCCATGTAGCCGATCTGCCAGGCGTTGCCGCTCTTGTCCTTGGCGTTGGCGAACTTGACCGGGTAGGGATAGGTCACGAACTCCTTCCAGAAGGATTTCTTGAGATCGATATTCTCGGCGACACCCGGCACGCGATAGTTCTTGTCGACGAACTGTTGCGCACGATCGAGGCTCGCGACGTCGTCCATGAAGGCGACGAACTTCGGATCGTTCTTGCGGTTGTTGATGAGCGGGAAGACGCCATAATGGGCAACCGGGCTTTCCTCGGCGATGAGGTCTGCGCCGGGCACACGATCGACCGCCTTCTGGGCGAGCTTGAAGTTCAGCCAGAGGTCATTGGTGATGTGCATCACCAGCGTGCGCGCCTGGATACGGCCGAGATCGGCATTGATGTTGTGCTTTTCCCCGACCCGGTTGCGCCAGACGAGATCGACGGCATCATAGAGCTTGGCGCGGTTGGTGACGTTCAACCCAGCCTTCGCATTTGGCGGATCCCAGTAGAAGATCTCGGGCTGGACCGCGGTGAAATTCTGCGTCGTGCGATAGCCAAAGTCGTACCCGGTCATTCCAAGGATGGACCAGCCGAACGCAACGCCCGGCACCGGATGCTCCTCCTTGGGCAGCTTGTAGTAATCGCCGTGCGTGGATTGCCACACGGGGTCGGACTCGATCGCGGCCGTCATCATCTGGAAGGTCCAGTTGCCGACGGGGTCGCCGGCATCGGACTGCGTGGTGCCGCCGATCGGCATGATCGCGCTGACATATTCCGGATGCATCACGCCCCAGACATAGGTCTGCGTGCCGCCCATGGAGACGCCGGTGACGAGCGCCACGCGCGCGACCTTCAGATGATCGCGCAGCAGGCGGTAGTTCGCCTGCACCATGTCGAAGTAGCTGTATTGCGGGAATTTCACGCCTAGTCCGTCGGATGGCTTGCTGGCGCCCCAGGTGCCGAGCGGATCGACCATGATGACGAAATAGCGATCGGTGTCGATCGGCCGGCCCGGCCCGATGATGGGCACGCCGCCTGACAGGGCAGCCCCGTTGACCCACTGCTCGAACATGTCGGTGGAGTCGCCCGAATAGTAGGAGTTGATGACCACGGCGTTGGTGATCTCGTCATTGGCATTGCGCCGCGCCTTGCCGACGGCGATGTACGAGGCGCGCAGCTTGCCGGCGCCGAGCGATTCCAGCGTCACGCCGCCCTCGCCGCCATTCTCCCATTTCGATGGATCGGACAGATCGTATTTGCCGCCGAGGCGGAAGTTGGCGATCTCGTAGGTCTTCTTCAGCCCATCATGCTGCATCTGCGACGAGCGGCGGGTGAAGGGTTGCGCGACAGCGAGCGCTGTGCCGACCAGCAACAGGATCAGGCTGACGAAGCAACGTTTGAGGACGTCTCTCCCGGTCATGGCGGATTCCTCCTGGCGGTGTTTTGCGAAAACGCTAGAGATCGTTGCTCGGAGAAGCTTTGATTTAGCTCAATGGAATCTCCGACCAGAGATTGAACATCGCAGCCGTCAGAAACGGCAGCCGGTCGTCGCAATGCCCTTCCTCAATCACGGCTCATACCGGATACGCTATGAGCTCGAAGGGCCGCCGGACGCCCCCGCCTATGTCCTGGTGAATGGCCTCACGCAATATGCCGAGCTCTGGGGCGCCTATCGCGAGGCTCTGGTCGCGCGGCATTTCCGCGTCGCGACCTTCGATCTGCTCGGCCAGGGCGGCTCAGACAAGCCGGCCCTGTACATCAATCAGGACGACCAGGTTACCGCGCTTCATCGCCTGATCGGCCAGCTTGGCGATGGACCGATCTTCCTCAGCGGCATCAGCTTCGGCGGAGTCATTGCACTGCGCTACGCGATTGAGCACGGCAAGCGGCTGTCCGGCCTGGTGCCGATGAGCTGCTTTGCGGAGCTCACCCCACAACTGCTCCTGATCGGCAACGCCTTGCGCACCGGCCTGATCCTGGGCGGCACCGGCTATCTTCAGGATCTGCTGCTGCCGATGAACCTGTCGGACCAGTGGCTGAAGCCGCTCCTGGACAAGCTCGACAGCGTCAAGCGGCAGGGCTGGCTCGTCAATGACGTCTACGCGCTCCAGAACCTGATGGAGTCCTTTCTCGACTTCCAGCCGCTGACGCCGAAGCTCTCGTCGATTACAGTCCCGACCATGATTCTCAATGGCGAGTTCGACTTTCTGACGCCGCGCGCACTGCACGAAACCCTGCGGCTCGAAATCCCCAACAACTCGCTGGTGATCATCCCGCGGGCCTATCATGCCTTCACGCTCGAGAAGGGCGCCCTCACCGCCGATCTGCTGGCGCGCTTCGCCCAAGACGTGCTCGCCGGACGCTGGCAGGGCAACAAGGCGGTCTTGGTCGCACCGGAAGAGCCCGGTGGCGAGCTCACGCCGTTTCCGGCAGGCTACGACCATCTGCGTGCGATTCCCGTGCTGAGGACGCCGACATGAGTGAATTCTTCGGTCCACTCGATGCCGATGGCCGCGTGCCACCACACCAGCAGACGCGCGTCGCCGCGTTTCTCATGTCGGCCCACG
The DNA here is from genome assembly GCF_029714405.1 of Bradyrhizobium sp. CB82. Lineage (NCBI taxonomy): Bacteria > Pseudomonadati > Pseudomonadota > Alphaproteobacteria > Hyphomicrobiales > Nitrobacteraceae > Bradyrhizobium > Bradyrhizobium sp. CB82. Next base: position 5,723,706 of record NZ_CP121650.1, read on the forward strand.
GGGCGCTGGCGCGACAGTTCGCGTATACCTTGCCCGCAACGCTCGACTCCGCCTGGCAGACCGAGCTGAACGCGCAGTTTTACCGCGAGACCGAACTCGTGTCGCTGTTGCTGCGCGCGACCAGTTGGGTGCCGGATCCGGGCCTGGGCTATATGGCCGTGACCTGGGAAAGCGCGTGGTATCCGGTGCCGATCCATGAGATCTCGGACTGGCACCTGGCGGTGGCGGCCGGACTTGCAGCGCTCGCCCATGCCGTGCACGCCGGCATCCGGCCGGCGGCGCTCTTGCCGGTGGAAGCAAATCCCGAGGATCCCTTTGTGATGGCGCTGCGCCGCATCGAGTTCGAAAGCGGCCGTCTGCTTCAGGCGCAAATCCTGCTCTTGAAGGGCTCCAGCCTCGTTCCCTATCGCGATGCCGTCAACCCGGCCCTCGAACGGCGTCACGCCGAGGTGCGTAAGCTGTGGCGCGACATGCTGCAAAGCGTCGGCATCGCCGTCGGCGATTCAAATGATGAAAAGCCTTGATGCAAATCAAGGGAGGGCGATGACAGAAGGCAAACATCCGCTCGCTGCTGTCCTCGCGTTTCATCGGAGTTGCCGCCATGAAGGCCGTTTCCGTCGAAGAAGCCGTTGCAATGATCCCGGCGGGCGCGAGCGTCATGGTCGGCGGGTTCATGGGTGTCGGAACACCGGAGCGCCTGCTCGATGAAGTCGTCCGGCAGCAGAAGGGTAGGCTTTCGCTCATCTGCAATGACGCAGCCACGCCCGGCAAAGGCGTCGGCAAGCTGTTCGATGCCGCGCTGGTATCGCGTCTCACCGCAACCCACATCGGCCTCAATCCGAAGGCGCAGCAGCAGATGCTGGCGGACCAGATCGCCGTCGATCTCATTCCGCAAGGCACGTTCGTCGAGCGCATTCGCGCGGGCGGATGCGGTCTCGGCGGCGTTCTGACCCCGACCGGCGTCGGCACGCTGGTCGCCGAAGGCAAGCGACAGATCGAGGTCGACGGCAAGCCGTTCCTGCTCGAGACCGCGCTGCGGGCGCAGTTCGCGCTGGTCCATGCCTTTCTCGCCGACTATCTCGGCAACCTCGCCTACGCCCTGACCTCCCGCAACTTCAATCCCGTGATGGCGATGGCCGCCGACACCGTCATCGTCACGGCGGACAACATCGTGCCGGTCGGCGTCATCGCGCCCGATCACGTCGTGACGCCGGCGCCGCTCGTCGATTTCCTCATCACCAACGGGTGAGATCATGGATGCACAGACCATCATCGCCCGGCGCGTCGCCAAGGAGCTCAGGAGCGGCGACCTCGTCAATCTCGGCATCGGCATTCCGACGCTGGTCGCGAACTTCGTTCCGCCCGATCTGAAGGTGTTCTTTCAATCGGAGAACGGCCTCATCGGCACCGGGCCGATCCCGGAGCAAGGCATGGCTCATCCGACGCTGACGGATGCCGGCGGTCGCCCGATCAGCGCCCTGCCCGGCGCCGCCACCTTCGACAGCGCGATGTCGTTCGGGCTGATCCGCGGCGGCCATGTCGACGTCACCGTGCTCGGCGGCCTCCAGGTCGATGCGCACGGCCACCTCGCCAACTGGATGATCCCCGGCAAGATGGTGCCGGGCATGGGCGGGGCGATGGATCTCGTCAGCGGCGCCAAGCGCGTCATCGTCGCCATGCAGCACGCGGCCAAGGGCAAGTCGAAGATCGTCGCCAAGTGCACACTGCCGCTGACCTCGGCGCGGCCGGTGAGCCTGGTCGTTACCGACATGGCCGTGATCGGCTTTCCCGACGGCAAGGCGACGCTGCTCGAGACCGCGCCGGGCGTCAGTATCGGCGAGATCATGGCCGTCACGGACGCCGAGCTGACCGTTCCCGACGACGTGCCGGAAATGAAGATCTGACGAGGCCGGGCCATGCGGATATTCAGCGATTTCAAAGAGATCAAATCCGCGGTCGGCACCGAGATCGGCGCCAGCGACTGGATCGAGATCACCCAGGACCGCATCAACCAGTTCGCCGAGGCGACTTGCGACGAGCAGTGGATCCATGTCGACCAGGAGCGCGCGAGCAAGGAGATGCCGGGCGGCAAGACCATCGCGCACGGGCTGTTGTCGCTGGCGCTCGCCCCGCTCTTCATCCGCTCTGTGATCGGCCTGAAGGGCCTGCGCAACACGCTCAACTACGGTGCAGACCGGATACGCTATCTGGCTCCGGTCCCGGCCGGCTCAAAGCTGCGCGGCCGCGTCACGGTCGCCGAAGCCGAGGACGTGCCGCCGGACGGCCTGCGCGTGAACTATCATCTCGTCATCGAGATCGAAGGTGGCAAGAAGCCCGCCTGCGTCGCCGAGCTGATCGCCCTGCACTACCGCTAAGCGGCAAGCCTCAGTCGATGATGTGGTAGCCGCCATCGATATAGAGCACGCCGCCGGTCATCAGCTTTGCGCCGTCGAGCGCCAGGAACGCGGTGGCATTGCCGACGTCATCGATACTGACGAGACTGCGCGAGGGCGCTTTCGACTGCGCCTTGTCCATGAGCTCGTCGAACTCCGGAATGCCTGACGCCGCGCGGGTCGCCAGCGGTCCCGGCGAGATCGCGTGCACACGGATGCCCTTCGGCCCGAGCTCCGCCGCGGCATAGCGGACGGCCGATTCCAGCGCCGCTTTCGCCACGCCCATGATGTTGTAGTTCTCCACGACCATCTGACTGCCGTAATAGGTCATGGTGAATAGGGTGCCGCCGTTCTTCATCAGCGGCTCCGCCAGATGGGCCATGCGCAGGAACGACCAGCAGGAGACCTCCATGGTCTTGAGAAAGCCCTCGCGGCCGACGTCGACCACGCGCCCATGCAGCGCCTCCTTCGGCGAGAAGGCGATCGAATGCAGCAGGAAATCGAGCTGGCCCCACTCCTTCGCGATGCGCTCGAACACCTGCTCTGTCTGGCCCTCGACCATCACGTCCATCGGCATGAAGATCGGCGCCTCCAGCGCCTGCGCCAGCGGCTCGACGTGCTTCTTGGCGCGATCGTTCAGATAGGTCACGGCGAGCTCGGCGCCGAGCGCGCGAAACGCCCGTGCGCAGCCCCAAGCGATCGACTGATCGTTGGCAATGCCAACAACGAGGCCTTTCTTTCCCTTCAGCGCAACCTTCGTCTCCGGATACACGGGAATCATGACACCCTCTCAGATCTGGCGTTTTGCGATTTTCCGTTCATCAGCAGCGCCAACGTGTGCTGCGCGATCATCAGTTCCTCGTCGGTCGGCACGACGTAGACGGGAATGAGACTGTTCGGTCGCGAAACCAGCCGCGAGTTGCGCGCGTTCTCGGTCGCATCGAGCACGACGCCAAGCCAGCCGAGTTGCTCGGCGACGCGCGCGCGAATGCTGGCCGAGTTCTCACCGATGCCGGCGGTGAAGACGAAGGCGTCGAGGCCCTGCAAGGCGGCCGCGAGCATCCCGGCGCTGAGGCCGATCCGATAGACGAAGTAATCGATCGCAAGCTTTGCGCGTGGATCCGAGCTCGCTTCCAGTTCCCGCATGTCGTTGCTGACGCCGGACAGGCCCTTCAGTCCGCAATCGCGGTAGAGGAAGTCCTGCACTTTCGCCGCCGACATGCCCTTCTCGGAGATCAGATAGAGCACGACGCCGGGATCGAGCTGGCCGGGGCGCGTCCCCATCGGCAGGCCGTCGAGTGCCGTAAAGCCCATGGTGCTTTCGACGCTCCGCCCGCCCTTCATCGCGCACATCGAGGCGCCGCTGCCGAGATGCGCAACGATCACCCGGCTCTTGGCGATCTCGGGTGCGATTTGCGGCAAGGTCTTCGAGATGTATTCGTAGGACAGGCCATGAAAGCCATAGCGCCGCACGCCTTCGGCATGGAGCTGATGCGGGATCGCGTAGTGATCGGCAAGCGACCCATGGCTGCGGTGAAACGCAGTGTCGAAACAAGCAACCTGCGGAAGCGCGGGGAAGTTCGCAAGGATCGAACGGATCGGCGCCAGATTATGCGGCTGATGCAGCGGCGCCAGCGGGACGAAACGCTCCAGGCGCGCCACCACGCCATGATCGATCAGGACGGGCCGCTCAAATTCCGGCCCGCCGTGCACGACACGATGCCCGACAGCCAGGGGATGGATACGAACCTCTTCTCTCAGCCACTCGCCCGCGACCTGCATCGCGGCCGGAACGTCCGGGATCGCCTCGATCGGATAGGCACGATCGGCCAGGGGATCGCCGCCTGCCCCGCTCGCCCGCAGGCGCGGCCGGCTGCCGATGCCGTCCATCTGCCCCTTGATCTGCCGACGAAGCGTGCCCTCGCCGTCGATCGAGTAGACCTGGAACTTGACGCTCGAGGAGCCGGCGTTGATGACGAGGATGGTATCCATGGCGGTCACGCGGCAACTGTCGGCGCCTTTTGGCGCCGTGCGTAGGCATAGAGCGCGGCCACGGCGCAGGACGCCATCCGCGCCCGCGGGCTGTCGGCCCGCGACGTCAGCACCACCGGCACGCGGGCACCAAGCACGATCCCGGCGCTATCGGCCTTGGCGAAGTAGGCGAGATTCTTCGCCAGCATGTTGCCGGCCTCCAGATCAGGCACCACCAGGATCTGCGCCCGGCCGGCCACCTCGGACTTGATGCCCTTGATCCGCGCCGCCTCGACATCGATGGCATTGTCGAACGCCAACGGACCGTCGAGCAGGCCGCCGGTGATCTGGCCGCGATCGGCCATCTTGCAGAGCGCGGCAGCTTCGATCGTCGAGGGAATCTTGGAGGTCACCGTCTCGACAGCCGACAGAATCGCCACCCGCGGCGTCTTGCCGAAGCCGGCAAGATTGTAGAGGTCGATCGCGTTCTGGATGATGTCGCGTTTGGCGTCGAGATCGGGAAAGATGTTGATGGCCGCATCTGTCACAAAAATGGTCTCGGCATAGGCAGGCACGTCCATGATGAACACGTGGCTGATGCGCCGGTCGGTGCGCAGCCCGCCGACCTTGGCGGTTACAGCGCGCATCAGCTCGTCGGTGTGCAGGCTGCCCTTCATCAACAATTCGCCGCGGGCTTCGTGGATCAGTTCGACGCCCTTGGCCGCGGCCGCGTCGCTATGTGGCGCATCGACGATCTCATACCCGGCGATGTCGAGGCCAAACCTGCTCGCGGTCTCCCTTATTCTCCGCTCCGGACCGACCAGCAGTGGCCGGATGATGCCCGCGCTCGCGCTGTCGATGGCGCCGCGCAGCGATGTCTCGTCACAGGGGTGGACCACGATCGTCGGCGTGGGCGGTACGGCCTTGGCGGCCGCGATCAAACGGTCGTATTTGCTGCCCGCATGCGTTTGCGTCGTTTCAGCCGACATGATGTCACTCCCAAACCTGTCAATGCGCGTTACGACGCCCTTGCCTGGGGATCGAAAGGGGCGACGTTCGACACGGGCTCCGCTGCCTCACCTACAGCGAAGAGCTCAGCGACCTGCTTCAGGCGCTTTGCCCGCTCGCCCGTGATTTCTTCGGCGGCCGACAGCACGTGGCGCATCGCCGCGAAAGCTGCGCGCCGCTGATTGACGTCGTCAGGCAGCATTTTCGGAATCGCAGCCAGGGCTCCGTCCCGATCGAGCAGCAACATGAAGAATTGCTCGCGAACCAGCATCTTGAACTCAGCCAGCGTCAACCGGGGTCCGGAATGGTCGCGCCGAACCTGGCGCAAGGCCTCGATGCTGCGCTCGTCGACCATGCCGCGGGCGGAACCGACATAGAGCAGCGCTCGAATGGCTGCCTCCCGAAGGCCGCCTTCGCCGATCTTCGACTTCAGCTCGGCGATCCGCCGATCCAGCATCGCTCGGTGTTCGGCCGTCATCTCCCGCCTGCTCGACGGCGCGGCGTTCGGATCCACTCCGACCGCCGCCTGCAAGGCCGGCGAGCCGTAGACATTGAGGAAGATGGCTTCGCTCAGCGCCTCCTGCGAATCCCGCCAGCTATCCAGCGCGTGAACGATCTGCTTGGACATCTGTTCCTGGAACGCCAGGAATGGATTGTCGTTCGAGACCGGCTTGCGCTTGTCCTCGACCTCGTCGGCGGCCGATTTCACCACCGACATCCACGGATTCTGGCTGCTGAAGGCCTCATATTGCAGCCGCAGCGGATGCATGTTGCGCGCCCATTCCGCCATTTGCGGCGTCACCATGCCCTTGATCCAGGGCTGAACGTACTTTTGATAGGCCGCAAGATTGAGTTCCGAAACGCGTTTGGCGGCGGCAAACCGCCGCTCATCCTCGGGCGAATTGCCGCCCATGGCGCGGATATCGTCCAGCGTCCGCGCCTCGCAGCGCATGATCCATTGGCCGGCCGCGAGATCGGCATTGAGGGTATCAGAGCCCCTCACCTCGAACGTCGCTTCATAGAGCCCGGGCGGCAGCACGTCGATCAGATCGATATTGCCGGAGAATTCCGCGTGCTCCTTCTTGGCGACGCCGCCGGACACGAAGATGCCGAGATGGCCGACGCTTTCGTGCACGGTATAGACGATCGTCTGCCCATAGGCCCTGATCTCATCGACATCGGCATAGCAGTCGAGGATCCAATGCAACGCCTGCTGTGGCGGGGTGATGTTGTCGCCCTTGGAGCAGAACACCACGATCGGCGAGCGGATGTTGCGCAGATCCACCTTCTGGCCGTCGGACATCTCGATCTTGCCGGCCGCGAGATTGTTGCCGACGAACAGCTCGTCGACGATGAACTGGATCTCCTCGGCGTTGAGGTTGACGTGCCCACCCCACCAGCGCTCGAACTCGAGGTAGCGATCCGCCTCGGTGTCGACCTTGGAATAGACGTTATATTGCTTGGTCCAGAGCGTGTTCGAGGGATTCTGGTTCTCGAAGTTCTGCACCAGCCAGGCGCCATCGAACTTGCCACCGCCGAGATCGCTCGCAAGCGCCGTCAGCCAGCTTCCGCCGAGCAGCCCGCCCGAATAGCGCATCGGGTATTGACCGTGCACACCTGCCCAATAAGCGAGCGGCGCGCCGGCAATGATCAGCGGTCCGAACAGTTCCGGCCGCAGCGACGCCAGGATCATGACCGCCCATCCGGCCTGGCAATTGCCGATCACACAGGGCTTGCCGTCCGCTTCGGGATGACGGCTGATCACCTTCTCGATGAACAGCGCTTCGGCGCGGGCAATGCGCTCGATGGTTTGTCCCGGCATCGGCTCCGGAAGGAAGCCGATGAAGTAGCAGGGATGGCCCGCTTTCATTGCGACGCCGATCTCGCTGTCGGCCTTGAAGCCGCCGATGCCCGGCCCATGGCCCGCGCGGGGATCGACCACGACGAACGGCCGCCGCTTCATATCGATGTCGACGCCCTTGGGCGGAATGATGCGCACCAGCGCATAATTGACCGGTTCGTCCAGCTTGCGGCCGTCCATGATCAATTCGGCGGCGTAGTGCAGGACATGCGGCGCGGTCTGCGCGACATGTTCCCGATACTGGTCACCGCGCTGACGCATGATGTCCAGGAACAGGACGCTGCGCTGGCCCGCATCCACCAGATATTCGACGGCCGACGCAACCAGCCCAGACATGGGACCACCGGGGAGCTGTGCTTTGTCCATGGACATGTTCCGACCTCGCTGTCGCACTGTGTCATTCAAGGTGCGCGGCCGGCGGCGAACGTTGATCTAGGTCAACGTCGGGGGCCCTTTGAAGCGATCTCGAAATAGGGAGCTCGGCAGCGATCATGGCCGAGGCGGTATCGGAACCCCATGGCAGAGGCGGCGAACTATTCAGCTCAGGAGTTTCTGAAGGATGGGAGCCCGGTCGAGATCCGGGCGCTGCGTCCCGAGGACGAGGCGGATATGCTGGCCGCGATCGAGCGGACCAGCCCGCAATCGTTGCAGCGTCGCTTCTTTGCCATGAAGCGCCACTTCTCGGACAAGGAGCGCGCCTTCTTCATGCAGGTCGACTTCAAGGATCACGTCGCGCTCGCTGCATTTGTCCGTGGAGGCGACGGAGAGATGATTGTCGGAGGTGGCCGATACATCGTGTTCGAGCCCGGACGTGCGGAGATGGCCTTCGTCGTGGTCGACGCGTTCCAGGGACGCGGACTCGGCTCGCTCCTGATGCAGCACCTCATCAGGATCGCGCGCGATGGCGGATTGCGGGAGTTGACGGCCGAGGTCTTGCCCGAGAACGCGGCGATGCTACGCGTGTTCGAAAGGTCCGGCTTCAGGCCGGCCGCGCGCCGAGACCCGCAGACGGTCCATCTTGTCCTTGAGTTCGGCTAGGGTTCAGTCGCTCGTCGGCTTTCCCACCGGCACCCCGCTGTCGATGCGAATCCACGCCGCGGCGAGCTCCCAGGCCACTGACAGGATGATCGGCCCGATGAAGAGCCCGATGATGCCGTGCGCGAGCGTTCCTCCGATCACGCCGATCAGGATCACAAGCGTCGGCGTGGTCAGCCCCCGCCCCATCACGAGCGGCTTCAGGATGTTGTCGAGGAAGCCGACAAGGACGAGAAACACCGTCAGGAGCAACGCCGTCGTCACGTCCTTGTCCACCCAGATCCAGATGATCACGGGCAGGAGAACGATGAGGGGGCCGATCTGCACGATCGACAGCAGCAGGACCACGAAAGCCAGAAGGCCTGCGCTTGGAACATCGGCCAGCTTGAAGCCGATGCCAGCCAGCAACGCCTGAACGATCGCGACGCCGATCACGCCCTGCGCCACCGCGCGGATCGTCGCTCCCGCCAGCTCCAGAAAGTGCTCGCTCTGCTCCGGCACGATCCGGATCAGGAAACCTCGGGTCACCGCCACGAGCTGCGGTCCGAAGGGAAGGAGAATGCCGGACACGAGGACGGATACCAGGAACTGCAGCGTGCCGAGACCGGCATCGCCTGCGAACGACAGCAGCGGCCCCGCAAGCGGCTTCAGATAGGGCGCGATCTCGCGCGCCACCGCCCGCACGTTGGTGTAGGCCTGATCCCAGAGTTCATAGAGCTGTGGGCCGATCAACGGCCACGTCTTGACCTGCTGCGGCGCCGGCTGAAGCACGAGCTCGCCGGAGCCGAGCTGGCTTGCCAGATCCTTCACGCCCTCCACCGCGCTCACGCCGAGCCAGGCGGCCGGGCCGACGACGATGCCGAACGCGATGAGCGTGAGGATGGCCGCCGCCGTCCGGGGACGCCCGCCGAGCAGTTTGGCGAGCCAGCTGAAGGCAGGATAGAACGCCACCGCCATGACGGCGCTCCAGGTCAGAATCGACACGAAGGGACGGATGATGACGAACGTCCAGATGATCAGCAGGGCCAGCAGGCCCAGCCGGATCAGGAGCTGGATGATATCTTCTGCGGACAAGAGCTGACGAAGCGTCTTCACGGCGGACACTCATCTCAAGGCAGCCTTCGCAAAGATATCGATCGGCCTCGCATGGCCCTGTTGACCCAGATCAATGATCGCCGCTCCGGCGAACGAGGTTCCCGGCAACCTCGTATAGGGGAGAAAAACTCAGGCCACCTCGACGGCATCGACGCACTTCAGGACGCCGGGCCCGGCGCGGGCGAACGCAACGCGATAGCTGACGATGGAAACGACCCAGGCGATCACGAACAGCGCGATCACCGCGAGGCCGAAATTGGCAAGCGAGCCGTTGAGGCCTTCGACCAGCGTCCACAGCGCGCCGTCGAGGCCGAAACGCTGGCCGATCAGCCCGAGCGCCTCGACACCGCCGATGAACAGCGCGACCAGCACGGAGGCGCCGGTGATGGTGAGGTTGTACCAAAGCTTGCGCATGGGATCGACGAAGGCCCAGCGATAGGCGCTTACCATCAGCATCGAATCGGCGGTGTCGACCAGCGCCATGCCGGCGGCGAACAGCGCAGGAAACACCAGCACATCGGACAGCGATGCGCCGCGCGCGGCTTCCGTGACGGAAATGCTCAAGAGCCCGATCTCGCTCGCGGTATCGAAGCCGAGCCCAAACAGGAAACCGAGCGGAAACATGTGCTGGGATTTCGACACCATACGGAACATCGGCGCGAGCAGCCGCGCCAGGAAACCGTGGCCGGCCAGCAGCGCATCGATGCCTTCGGCATCATGGGTGCCATGGCGGATTGCGCGCAGCGTCCGCCAGAGGCCGATGAAGATGGCGAGATTGACCGCGGCAATCAGGAACAGGAAAAGCGCCGACACCGAGGTGCCGATCAGGCCGCCGACAGTCTTGAGCAGGCCGTCGCCGCCGAGGCTTGCCACGCCGAGCCAGAGCAGCAGCGTGGCAACGACCACCACTGTGGAATGGCCGAGCGCGAAATAGAGGCCGGCGCTGTTCGGCGCATCGCCTGCATGCATCAGCTTGCGCACGACATTGTCGATGGCCGCGATGTGATCGGCATCGACGGCGTGGCGCAGGCCGAACACCCAGGCAAGCAGCGCGGTCGCCATCACCGCGGGCCGGTCGGAAAACCGTGCAAAGGCCCAGATCCATGCGGCGATGTTGGCGAGGATAAGCCCTGCTGCGAACAGCAACAGGGTGCCGGATTTGTTCTCCTGCCAAGACCACTTCGTCACGCGACCTGCTCCATCCAGCGCACTCCCGGTATGATCTTTCTATCGAACCATCATACAAGGGGGCAAGCTTAGATGTAGCTCTCGAACGCGGCCCGCTGGGCCGGCGTCAGATGCAGGCCATGCTTGGTGCGTCGGTCCAGGAAGTCGGCAGGGCTTTCCGCCCACTCTGTCTCGCGCAGAAACGCGGCTTCCCGCTCATAGAAGTCGCCGCCGAAATGACGTCCGAGATCGGCGGAAATGCGTGCCGAGCCCAGGAGCTGATGGGCACGCGTCCCATAAAGGCGCGCATAGTGATGAATCAGCTTGCGCGGAAGGTCCGGATATTCGCGCGCAAGGTTGACGACGAAATCATCGAAGGGACCGCCGAGGTCGCCGCCAGGCAGCGGCGCCCGCGCTGTCCATGCCGGAGACATTTTGGGAAGCCAGACCTCCAGACGCCCGAGCGCATGCTCGGCGAGCTTGCGATAGGTCGTGATCTTGCCGCCGAAGATCGACAGCAGCGGCGGGGTGTCCGGCGTGCCGTGAACCTCGAAAACATAGTCGCGCGTCACGGCGGACGGATTGTCCGCGTTGTCGTCATAGAGCGGTCGGACGCCCGAGAAGGCATGGACCACTTCGTTGGCCCGCGGCGGAGCCCGGAAGTAACGGCCCAGAATCTTGAGCAGATAGTCGATCTCGTTCTCGTCGATCGCGACGTCCTCGGCGCGGCCATCGTAAGGAATGTCCGTGGTGCCGATCAGCGCGAGATCGTCCTCATAGGGGTTGACGAAGATGACGCGGCGATCCTCGTTCTGGAGCAGATAGGCCTGCGGCCCGCTCCAGAATTTCCGCACCACCACATGGCTTCCCTTGACCAGCCGCACACTGTGGGAGGAGTTGAGGCCGGCGACGCCCTGCACGACGTCCTGCACCCACGGGCCTGCCGCATTGACGAGCGCGCGTCCCCGGACGATCTGCGAGCCGCCGTCCTCGCTCTGCATGTCCAGACGCCAGACGTCCCCTTCCCGGCGCGCGCTCACCGCGCGGGTGCGCGGCAGGATTCTGGCGCCGTTGCTTGCGGCATCGATCAGGTTGAGGATCACGAGCCGGGCATCGTCGACCCAGCAATCCGAATATTCAAAACCGCGGCGAAATTCGGCGCGCAACGGCGCGCCCTCCGGCGCATGCGCGAGGTCGAGCCCGCGGCTCGGAGGCAGGCGCTTGCGGCCGCCGAGATGGTCGTAGAGGAACAGACCGGTGCGGACCAGCCAAGCCGGCCGCTGCTCCGGGGAGTGCGGCAGCACGAAGCGCATCGGCCAGATGATGTGCGGGGCGGATGCGAGCAGCACCTCGCGCTCGATCAGGGCCTCACGGACCAGGCGAAACTCGTAGTATTCGAGATAGCGCAGCCCGCCATGCACGAGCTTGCCGGAGCGCGACGAGGTGCCTTCGGCGAAATCGTCCTTCTCGCACAACAGAACCTTCAGCCCGCGTCCCGCCGCATCGCGGGCGATGCCGGCGCCATTGATGCCGCCGCCGATGATGGCGATGTCGACAAGCCCGTGATCCCTGCCCGCGTCAGGCGCAGCGCCCGTCATCGCTTTCCGCTGTGCTTCTTCTCGACCCGTTGCCGTGCTGCCGCCTTCGCTGGGCGCGCCTTGGCAGGCTTTGGACTCGACTTGGCGTTGGATTTGGGCTTGGGCGCCTGCAATCCGTAAGTCGAGAATCCCTTCGCCGTCTCCGCAATCTCCGCCTCGCTCAGAATGTGCGGCGCGCCGAGCGCGAGCGAGAGATAGTATTGCCGCGCGATGGTCTCGAGCTCGACGGCGAGCCACATCGCCTTGTCGAGACTGGCACCCACCGCGATCATGCCGTGATTGGCGAGCAAGCAGCCGTTGCGGCCTTCGAGCGCTTGCAGAGCGAGTTCGGATAGCTCGGCAGTACCGTACCGCGCATAACCCGCGCAGCGGATGTCGTTGCCGCCGAACGCCGCCATCATGTAGTGGCAGGCGGGAATCGATTTGCGAGCGATGGCGAGCACGGTTGCGTAGGTCGAGTGTGTGTGGACGACGCCGCCGACATCCGGCCGCCCGCGCATGATATCGAGATGAAACCGCCATTCGGTGGACGGCTGCAGCGGTCCTTCCCAGGTGCCATATTCGCCTTCGAGCGGCATTGCGGCGATCATCTCCGGCTTCATCGCGTCATACGGCGTCGCCGACGGCGTGATCAGCATCCGGTCCTTGTAGCGGGCGGAGATATTCCCTGATGTCCCCTGGTTCAGACCCGAGGCGTTCATCCACCGGCATTTGGCGATGATCGCTTCGCGTAACTGTCGCTCCTCACGGGTCATGTCAAAACACCTTTCGTCTTCAGCAAGGGTTGAGCGGCGGCTCGCCGGCGAGATAGCGGCGAACCTCTTCCGCGGCCTGATCGGCAGCAATGGTGACGGTGCGCAAGGAGGCGCCGGCGATGTGCGGCGTCAGCGTGACGTTCGGCAGTTTCAGCAGCGGCCAGTCCGGCGGCACCGGCTCGACCGCAAACGTGTCGAGCATGGCGCCACCAAGGCGGCCCGAAGACAACACCTCGAAAAGCGCCTTGTAGTCGACCAGCGGACCGCGCGCCGTGTTGATCAGCAACGCCCCGGGCTTGACCAGCGCGAGCGCTGCGCGATCGATGAAGCCCGCCGTCTCACTGGTGACCCGGGCATGCAGGCTGATGACGTCGGCGCGCGCCAGAAGGTCCGCAAGGCCGACGTGCTCGACCCCGTCATTGCGATCCTGCGCACTGAGCTGGACGTAGGGATCGGCGACCAGGATCTTGCAGCCGAACGCCTTGAGCAGCTTGACCACGCGGGTGCCGATCGCACCATAGCCGACGATCCCGACCGTCATCTCGCCGAGCTCGCGACCGGTACGGTCGGCGCGATAGAGATCGCCGCGCCATTCGCCACCGCGCAGCGATTCGTGCCCGCAACGGATCAGGCGGGTCTCGGCGAGGATCGCGCCGATGGTGAACTCGGCGACCGCGCTCGCGTTGCGACCGGGGGTGTTGACCACGATCACTCCGTGATCGCGCGTCGCCTGCATGTCGATATTGACGGGACCGCCGCGCGAGACAGCAATGAATTTCAGGTTCGGCAAGCGCTCCAGCATCGACCGCGAGATCGGCGCGAGGTGCGTCACGAGCAGCGCTGCGTCGCCGATGAAATTGGCGACCTCGTCCGGATCACCCATGAACTCCTTCAGGCCGTCGAGCTTCGAGCCGGCATAGCCATGCTCCATCGGTTCGTCCGGCCAGGGCTGCTCCAGAAGGCGGATGTCGACACCGTTGCCGCAGGCAGCCGTGATCTTCTCGGCGAACACCGAGGGCAGCATGAAGCGATCACCGACGATGGCGATGCTAGACATGACCGGCTCCTGCACGCAACGCTGCAAGCTGCTTCCAGACCGGCCGCGCCGCGAGCCTCGCCTCCAGATAGGCCGGGAACATCTTGGCGTAGCGCGCGGCCAACGCCGGATCCGGCGTTTGCAGCTCGTTCAAATACGGTCTCACCCAATCCTCCGCGCAGGCCGTCATATCCGGATAAAGTCCGATTGCGACGGCTGCGATCATCGCAGCCCCACCAGCCCCGGCCTCGCCGCGGCTACAGACGCGCACATCACACTCGAGCGAAGCGCCAAGGATGACCCCGAGCGCGCGGCTGCGCGCAGCGCCGCCGGTGATCCGCACCTCGCCCGGCAACGCGCCCATCGCGGCATAGCAATCGCGCGCGGCGAAGGCGAGCCCTTCCATCACGGCGCGCATCAGGTCCCAATAGCCGTGGCGCGACCGCAGACCGATCAGTTGGGCACAAGCCTCATGCGCAACGAAGGGCCCGCGCTCGCCGGCATCGGAGATGAAGGGATGAAACAAGAGCTCGCCGGCTTTTGCCGCCAACACCCTTTCATCGAGACGGCGGATCAGATCGGCGCGCGAGCGCGCGACGCCCTCGGCGGCCAGGAGATCGCGCGCCAGATCGAGCAGCCAGTCGATGTTGAGCGTCGCCGCCATGTTGGACTGCATCTGAGTATAGTGACCGGCAACCGGGAACGGCATGGTGTAGCCGGTTGCCTCCGCGTTCAGCGTGACCGCATCGGCGCTGGTCGCGAGCCTCATATGCATACCGGTCGACCCGATGATGGTGCAGCCGACATCGGGAGCCGGATCGTAGAGCCCCGCGCCGAGCGCATTGCAGACCACATCGACATAGCCGAGCGAGACCGGCACGCCCTCGGGCAGTCCGGTCTCGATGGCGGCAGGCGCACTCAGCGGATGTGTCGTCGTGACCCCGTCGACGACCTCGGGAAACAGGGCCGCGCAATCGGCGATGCCGATCAGGCGCGCAGTCTCCGCATCGAAACGGCGCTTGCGGAAATCGCCGCAGGTGAAGGTCGATTCCGACGGATCTGTCGCGCGCTGGCCGGTGAGCAGGAAGTAGAGCCAGTCCTTGCAGTGAAAGGCTGTCCTGGCCCGCGACAGCGTCCCTGGCGCATGCGCCTGCAGCCACGCGAGTTGCGGCCCCTGCTGGCAAGCGTTGAGTCCGGAGCCGGTGCGGCGGTAGAGTGCGGCATTGCGCTCGCTGGAGCGGATCACTTCCACGAGGCCGGCGGCGCGGGAATCCAGCCACAGCAGCGCCGGCGCGACCGGGCGGCCGTCATCGTCGATGAGCCAGGTGCCGTCGCCTTGTCCTGTGACGGCAATGGCCGCGAGGCGCGTGGAAATATCCGGCACGGCCGCCACCAGCCCGCGCAACGCGGCAACCGTGTCGGTCCAGGTCCGCGACATGTCCTGCTCGACATGGCCGCCGGGCGAGGTCGCGTATGTATTGGGCAGAGAGAAATCGCCGAGCTGCCGCCCGTCGCGCGTGAACGCCACGGTCTTGATCAGAGACGTGCCGGCATCGATGCCGATGATCACGTCGCGCTGCGGCGAGGCCTGCATGGTCAGCCTCCCTCTGCATGGCGAATGCAGGTGCCGTCGGCCCCGAAGATATGGAGGTGGCGCGGTTCCAGCGCGAACGCGATGACGTCGCCCGGCCGCGCCGCGATCCGGTTCGGCGTCACCGCGATCAGGAGATGGCCGGCGCATTCGCCTGCGACATGCGACTGGTCGCCGAGCCATTGATTGGACACGACCCGCACGCGAACATCGCCCGCCCCGACAGCGATCTTCTGCGGGCGGATGCCAACCCGGACACGCCTGGTCTGCGCAAGCGCCTGCCGTGCCACTTGATCGAGCGTTTCGCCTGGAATGGCGAAAGCGATGTCGGAGCCGACCGACAGGCGGAAGCCGCCATCGGCGGGTGCAACCTCCGTCCCCAGCAAATTCATCGGCGGCTCGCCGATGAAGCTGGCGACGAACAGATTGGCCGGGCGGTTCTTCAACTCCTTCTCGCTCGCAAATTGCTGAAGGACGCCATCCTCCATCACCGCAATGCGATCGGCGAGCGCGCTCGCCTCCGTCTGGTCATGGGTGACGAAGATCGCCGTCATGCCGCGTTCGGCCAGCAGGCCCTTGATCCGGCCGCGCAGCACCGCACGCAGTTGCGGTTCGAGCTGTCCCATGGGCTCGTCGAGCAGATAAAGGTCGGCGTTGCGCACCAGTGCGCGGGCGAGCGAGACGCGCTGCTGCTGCCCGCCCGAAATGGCGCGTGGAAAGCTGTCGAGAATATCTTCGATCTCGACCAGTCGCGCGATCGCTTCGACCCGGCGCGCGATTTCGCTACGCGATAGCTGCTGCGCCTTCAGCGCGAAGGCAATGTTCTCGCGAACCGTCAGCGGCGGATAAAGGGAATAACCTTCGAACGCCATCGCCACTTTGCGCTTCGCCGGCGGCAGCTCGTCGATCCGCCGCTGTGACAGCGCGATCACGCCCGAAGTCACGCTCTCGAAGCCCGCGATCATCCGCAAGGTCGAGGTCTTGCCGCAGCCCGACGATCCCAGCAGCGCAACGATCTCGCCCTTCTTCACGTCCATATCAAGCGCCCGCACGGCATGCACCGGCGCCTTGCCGCGGCTACGGTAGATCTTGTCGACATTCTGGATTTCGAGCATGGCCATGGTCGTCCGCTCCCCTCACGCCGCCTGCCGCCGTTGCGGCAGGCCGATGCGCAAGCCGCTCGCACGATCGAACAGGAGCGCCGACTCCGGCGCAAAGCGGACGAAGACGCTGTCTTCGGCACTTCCCACCGCAGCGTCTGGCGGCAGAGCGGCGAGCCATTCGGTGCCGTCGGCAAAACGCAGCAGCAGCACAGCCCGCTCATGCATCGGCGTGACCGCGACGATCCGCGCCGGAATCGCGCCCTCGCTGACGGTACGCGCGACCGTGAGATCGTCCGGACGGACGCCGAGCCAGCAGGCGCCATAATCGGCCGGTTGCCGGTCGGGGGACTCGAGGCGCACACGCGTACCGGCCACTTCGGCCGTCAGCGCGCCCTGTTCGGCGTGTGGTGTGACCTCGGCGAGGTTGATGCTGGGATCGCCGAACAGGCGCGCCACCGCAACCGACGCCGGCCTGGCGTAGATCTCTTCGGGACGCGCGACCTGGACGAGACGGCCCTCGATCAGCACCGCGATGCGGTCCGCGATCGCCATGGCT
Organism: Bradyrhizobium sp. CB82; assembly: GCF_029714405.1. Taxonomy (NCBI): domain Bacteria; kingdom Pseudomonadati; phylum Pseudomonadota; class Alphaproteobacteria; order Hyphomicrobiales; family Nitrobacteraceae; genus Bradyrhizobium; species Bradyrhizobium sp. CB82. The sequence goes on from NZ_CP121650.1 coordinate 5,740,875, forward strand.
TCACGATAGTCCTGGGTGACGTAGAGCACCGCGGCGGAGCTGCGGCGCAACAGGCTCGGCAGCTCCAGGCGCATCTCGTAGCGGAGCTTGGCGTCGACATTGCGCAAGGGATCGTCCAGCAGCAGCACCTCCGGATTGCCGATCAGCGCACGCGCCAGCGCCGTGCGCTGCTTCTGCCCGTTCGACAATTCGCGCGGCATGTGGCCGAGCACGTGCTCGATCTTCAGCAGCCGGCTGATCGACGTAACCCGCGAAGTCACCTCACCGCCTGCCGCCTTCGCCCGCAGACCGCTCGCAATGTTGTCCTGCGCGCTCATGTGCGGGAATAGCGCAAAGTTCTGAAAGGCCATGCCGATGCCGCGCCGCTCCGGCGGTGCGCCGACGATGGAACGGCCGCCGACCAGGATATCGCCCTCATCGGGCTCGAACATGCCCGCGATCATGCGGAGCAGCACGGTCTTGCCGCTGCCCGAAGGCCCGAACACCGCGACGATCTCGCCGGGCTCGACGATGAGCGACAGGTTGTCGGCAGGGCGCACCGCGCCGAAAGCCTTGCCGACGGAATTGAGTTCGAGACGCGCCATGTGTCAGCCTTTCACCGCGCCGAGCGACAGACCCTCGACCAGATAGCGCTGCGCATAGAGCGCGAGCAGCAGCGTCGGCGTCACCGAGAGCACGATGGCGGCTGCGATCTGGCCGTACTGGATGCCGGATGCCGTCACGAAGGCGAGCGCGCCGACCGTCACCGGCTGCTTGTCGGCTGAGGCCAGGATCAGCGCGAAGACGAAATTGTTCCAGCAGAAGATGAAGGATAAAAGGCCCGCCGCCGCGATGCCGGGACCGGCGAGCGGCACGGCGATGCGGGTAAAGGCCTCGCGCCAGGAATGTCCGGCGAGCCGATAGGCGTGCTCGATATCCGGGCTGATGTCCTCGAAATAGCCGCGCACGATCCACAGGATCAGGGGCAGCGCGATGAGCTGATAGACCCAGACGATGCCGAAATAGGTGTCGCTGAGTCCGAGTTGCTGATAGTAGAGCGACAACGGCAGCAGCACGAGCAGAGGCGGCGCGAAGCGGAACGACAGCAGCGTGAACGCGATGCTCTCGCCCAGGCGGAACTTGAACCGCGCGAAGGCATAGGCCGCGGGCACGCCGAGCAAAAGCGCGAGCAGCACGGCGGCACTCGACAGCACAAAACTGTTCATGAGGTTGCGCATGAATGAGATCTCGAGATTGCCGGCCGTCGTGCGGAGCTGGCCCGAGATCAGCGCCTGGTAGTTTGCGAGCGTCGGCTCGAACAGGATGTGCGGCGGAATCCGCAGGATCTGTTCATTCGTCTGGAACGACATCATGAGGATCCAGACGATCGGGAACATGAAGAAGACGAGCACCAGCGCCAGCGCCACGCCCCGGAAGATGCGACCTGAGAGACTGGAATGATCCATCGCCGCCTCCCCGCCCCTTACGCGTGACCATGGGCGCGCGCGCGCAGCCGCAGCCAGTTCTTGATGAAGATGTTCGACAGGATGTTGGTGATCAGCCAGAGGATCATCAGCAGCGCTGCCGAGCGTCCGACATTGGTGTACTGGAAGAATTCGAGATAGGCCTGGACCTGGAACACCATCAGCCGGTCGCCAGGCCCGCCTTGCGTCATCGCATAGATGATGTCGAACTGCTGGATGGAGTCGAGCAGGCGGAACAGCGAGGCCGTGATGATGTAGGGCGCGAGCATCGGCAGCGTGATGCGGAAGAACACGAAGCTTGCCGGAACGCCGTCGAGCGCCGCGGCCTCGAACGGTTGACGCGGCAGCGAGCGCAGGCCGGCGAGCAACAGGATCATGATGAAGGGCGTGTAGACCCAGACGTCGACCAGCACGACCGTGAACAGCGCGCTCGACGGGTCCGACGCCCATTTGAAGTCGTGCACGCCGAACAGGCTTACCAGATAGGACAGGATACCGAAGCCCGGATTGGTCATCAGCTTCCACATCAGCGCGGCGATCGCGGGTGCCGTCATCAGCGGCAGCAGGAGCACGATCGACACCGCGTTGTGGAAGCGCGTCGGCCGCCGCAGGAGCAACGCGATGCCGAGGCCGAGCAGGAGCTCGAGCACCACGGTCAAGGCGGTATAGACGAGCGAGATGCGCAGCGTATTCCAGAATGCGGGATCGGAGAGGAAGTCGATGTAGTTGTCGACCCCGATGAAGCCGCGCAAGTATGGCAGGTTCAGCCGGTAACGCTGGAGCGAATAGACTGCGGCCGTCACGAACGGCACGAGGATGGCGATGCAGACGAGCAGAGCCGGCAGGCTCAGCAGGTAGGGCAACATGCGCCCGCGCAGCCTCGTGGTGCGGCGCGGAAGCGCGGAGGTCTGAAGGAGTTGAACCATGCTCATGATGATACGGGATCACACATTCACTGCAACACCGCCGGCCCGGAACGGAGGGTAGGCGTTTCGAACCGGCGGGTTGTCGTGGCGCGGAGGAATAAAGGCACCACGAAGGGCGTCAACCGAGACAGGTTTCAACCAAGACCTGCCTGCTTGAGCTGACGGTTGATGCTGTCGGCGAGCTTGTCGAGGCCTTCGTCGACGGTGATCTCCTTGGCGACCATCTTCTGGAGCGATGCCGCCCATTCGGTGGTCAGGTCGAAGAACAGCGGCTGCGCCGTGAAGTAGATCTTGGCGCCCGGGGCCGAGACGTCATGCTGCTCCAGATAGCCGGGATAGGATTTCGCGATGCGGTCACGGAACTCCGAGTCCTTCCAGACCGAGGCGCGCACCGGATTGACGAAGTCCATCTTGCGGGCGCCGAACAGGTCGTGCTCGACGGAGGCCGCCCATTGCATGAACATCCAGGCCGCATCCTTCTGCTTGGAGAAGCTCGACATCGCGAGCGACCAGATCCAGACGTTCGGCGTCGGCGCCTTGGCGGCCGGGTTCGCAGCGAAGGGGGCATAGCCGAGATTGCCCTTCTCCTTGTTATCGCCGCCGTTCATGAAGTAGCCGAGAATGTCGGCGTCGAAGATCATGCCGGACGCGCCGGCGCCGAGGTCGGTGCCGACCTGGTACCAGGTGTAGGTCGACCAGTTCTTCGGCCCCGAGGTCTGGATCATCTTGACCCATTTTTCGTGAAAGTCCTTTGAAGCCTTGGTGTTCATCGCGGCCTTCAGCTTGCCGCCCTCCATCACAAAGTCCTTCTGGCCGAAGTTCGAATAGGCCGAGAGGAAGCCGGGATGAATGGTCGCCCAGGAACGCGAGCCGCGCACGCCGACGCCGTAAGGCCCACCCGCGTCCTTGGTGATCTTCGCGGCCACCTCGAGCATCTCGTCGAGGTTTTTCGGCGGCTTGACGCCGACCTTGTCAAATATGTTGCGATTATAAGTGATATTGTTGAGCTCATAGCCCCAGGGGATGCACCACTGCTTGGCCTTGCCCGAACCGAGTTCGGAGCCAGCCACACCGTCCCAAGCGGTCGAGGCGCGCAGGCCCGGCAGCACATCGTCCCAGGCAAAGGCTGGGTTGGTCTTCGCGGGATCCTTGATGTAGGTGTTGAGGTCCTCGATCCAGCCGGCCGGACCGTAGGTCCAGGTCATGTAGGCACCGGTCATGAAGGCGTCGTACTGATCCGACTTCGAGGATAGCGCCGCCGTCACCTTGTCGAAATAGACGTCCTCCGGGAAGATGTCATAGGTGACGTTCATGCCCGTCAGCGCCTTGAACGCTTCGAGGTCGCCGATCATGGCATCGACGTAGGGATGCTTGTTCAGCAGCAGCTTGACGGATTTGCCGCTATAGGCCTTCCAGTTGAAGTCCGCGGCCATCGCCCGCGACATCGCGGAGGCGAAGGCTGCGTTGGCCGCCACGCCGGCGATGCCGAGCTTGGCGGCTCCGTCCAGTAGATCACGCCGGCTGATGCGTTTGCCGGCGTAGGAATCGAACAGATTCTTCTCGCGGTCGTACATAGTAACCTCCCATGGTGCGCGTTTACTTTCCCTTCCGACCCTTGTTTCCGGGTTTGCCGGATGTTGCCTCCGGCTTGTCGGTAACGAGTGCCTGCGCCGTCACCTCATCGATGATGAGGCCGTGCAGGAGGCCGCTACGCAACACTGCGCGCAGCGCCGTGACCTTGGCCAATCCGCCGCCGATGGCGACGATACGGTGTTTCCGTAAGTCGGCCACCTCCATCGAGGTGGCTCGCGCCGAGAGGTCGATATCGAGCACCTGCCCCTCGGCATTGAAGAAATGGCCCAGCAGGTCGGCGCAGGCGCCCGCGCGCTTCAGCTCGACGACCTCGTCCGGCTTGATCATGCCGCTCGACACCAGGAAGCCGTCTGCGTGGATCTGGCCGATGCCGACGAACAGCAGCGAGGCCTTGCGGGCGAGCGCGAACACGTCGGCGATGCCGTATTGCTGCATCAGCACCGCGCGGTCGGCGACGGAGTTGGCGAACACGGGGACCGGCAGAAGATAGGCCTCCGCACCGGTGCGTTCGGCGAGCCGATGGATCACGTCGAACGGATTGGCGGCGAATTTCCGCGTCAGTCCGCCAAGCAGCGATACGAATTGCGCGCCGCGCGCCGGCGTCTGCGGCAATTGTTCCACCATCGCGGCGAGCGTGCGGCCATGGCCGACACCGATGATCTTGTGCTCCCCGCGCTCGAGGATCTGGCGCAGGTGGCTCGCCCCTTCGAGCGCCAGCGCCTTCAGAGGAAGGTCGTCCTCGCCAAGATCGGGCGCGACGCGGCAGAACGAGAGCCCGTAGCGATCGGCCAGCGAGTTCTCCAGCGCCACGCATTCGGCGACCGGTCCCTCCACGAAGACACGAATCATGCCCTCGCGGCTGGCGCGCGCGATCAACCGGTGCGCCTTGGTGCTCTGGATGTTGAGGCGGTCGGCGACCTCCGACTGGGTCAGTCCGGCGGCGAAATAGAGCCAGGCCGCGCGGGTCGCGAGCGACGCTTCGCCGTCAATCGTCGCCAGCCTGTCCGGTTGCATCACCACGGCGAAAAAGCCTGCTTGCAAATTTCTTCACGTCTTGCAAAAAATTGCAGAGGCCGGCCGCGACGTCAATCCCCTAAACATGCTGCGGTGCAATCGCGGGGTAGCGTTAGAATGTGAAAAGGAAGGTGAGAGTGCATGACGGGTATCTTCCTCGGCATCGACGTCGGAACCGGCGGGGTCCGCGCCTGCGCCGTCGATGCGCGCGGCGACATTCAGGGAACGGAATCAGCCGCCCTACCCCCGCCGCGGCAGGACGGTGATGCGATCGATCAGGATCCGGAGTCCTGGTGGCACGCGACGGTGATTGCGATCAGCAAGCTTGGACGCAGCGTCGATCTCGAAGCCGTCGAGCGCGTTTGCGTCGACGGCACGTCCGGCACACTGCTCTTGATCGACGCGGCCGGCCGGCCCTGCACGCCGGGAGTGATGTACAACGATGCACGCGCGGCGCAGGAAGCCGGACGCATTGCAACGGTCGCGCCGAAGGAAAGCGGCGCACACGGCGCGAGCAGCGCATTGGCGAAACTGCTTCATTTGCTAGGCCACGGCGAAGCGAGAGGCGCGCGCTTTGCCGTGCATCAGGCCGATTGGATTGCCGGCCGGCTTGCCGGGACCCACGGCGTCAGCGACGAGAACAACGTTCTCAAGCTCGGCTACGATCCGGTCGCGCGCAGCTGGCCGGCCTGGCTCGATCAGCTCGGCGTACCCCACTCGCTCCTGCCGCGCGTGTTGGTGCCGGGAACGCCGTTTGCCGAGATCGATCCAGGGATTGCCTCAGAGCTCGGCCTGTCGAAAACGACGCGCATCACGTCCGGCACCACCGACGGCGTCGCCGCTTTCATCGCGACGCGCGCCGATGCGCCCGGCGATGCCGTGACCTCGCTCGGAACGACGCTGGTCGTCAAGCTGCTTGCGACGCAGCCGATCTTCGCCGCGGACCAGGGCGTCTATTCGCACCGGCTTGGCGAGCGCTGGCTCGCCGGCGGCGCCTCCAATTCCGGCGGCGGCGCGCTGCTCGCGCATTTCTCGGCCGCGGACATGGAACGGCTGACACCGCAACTGCGGCCCGAAGAACCAACCGGGCTCGACTACTATCCTTTGCCAAAACCCGGCGAGCGCTTTCCGATCGCCGATCCGACACTGGCCGCACGCATCACGCCGCGCCCGGCGGAAGATCATCGCTTCTTCCAGGCGCTGCTCGAAGGCATCGCATCGGTTGAAGCCCTCGCCTATCAGCGTCTCGCCGCGCTCGGAGCACCGCCCCTGCGCCGCGTCGTCAGCATCGGCGGGGGTGCGAAGAACGCGGCATGGACTGAGATCCGGCGCCGCACGCTTGGTGTTGACGTCACGACGGCCGAGCAAACCGAGGCAAGCTACGGTGCGGCGCTGCTGGCCTTGCAGGGCAGCCCGTCATGAGAGCCAGCACCATCGAAATCGATACGCTGAGCGCGATCGCCGACCGGTTTGATCACGTGCTGCTCGACCAATGGGGCACGCTTCATGAAGGCGTTGCCGTCTTCCCCGCCGCGCGGGACTGCGTGGCGAAGCTCAAGACCGCGGGCAAGCGCGTGCTTGTGCTGTCGAACTCCGGCAAGCGCGCGCGCAGCAATGAAGAGCGGCTTGCAAGGCTTGGCCTGCCGCCGACGGCCTATGACGGAGTCCTGACCTCAGGCGAGGTGACCTGGGCAGGCTTGCGGCAACGCTCACGCACCCCGTTCACCGATCTCGGCCAATCATGTTTTCTCATCACGCGCGGCGGCGATCATTCCGTCGTCGATGGTCTCGGCCTCTCGATCGTGACCGGGATTGAAGAAGCCGATTTCATTCTGCTTGCCGGGCTCGACGACGACGTTGCCGAGCCCGAGCACTGGCGCGCACGCTTCGCCACGGCGGCAGCGCGGCGGTTGCCGATGCTGTGCGCCAATCCTGACCACACCATGTTCGGCGCGAACGGATTGATCCCGGCGCCGGGCGCCCTGGCGCGGTTCTACGAGAGGCTGGGCGGCGGCGTGGCGTTCGTCGGCAAGCCGCACGCGCCGATCTTCGAGGCGGCGCTGGAGCAACTCGGCCATCCCGATCCGAGGCAAGTCCTGATGATCGGCGACTCCCTCGATCACGACGTCGCCGGCGCGCGGGCCAAGGGAATGCTGACCCTGCTCCTCGGCGCGGGCGTGCACAGGGACGCGCTCGCAGGCGCCCCCGATCTGCCGGCGGCGATCCGCATGCTGGCGGGATCGCAAGCGATGACACCCGATTGGCTGATGACTCATTTGACCTGGTGAGGCCTTTCGATGCGGGAGCCTGCACAACTCGATGATCTCCGCCACATGTCGGCCCGCGTCGGCCACAACATCCTGCTGGTGCAGGGTGCGGGCGGCAACTCCTCGATCAAGGATGGCGACGTGCTCTGGGTGAAGGCTTCCGGCACCTGGCTTGCGGATGCGGAAGCCAAGGACATCTTCGTGCCGGTGTCGCTTGGCGCGGCACGCGCCGCGCTCATGCAAGGCGACGAAAAGGTGCCTCTCGCCCCCGACGCCAACACGACGCTGCGCGCCTCGATCGAGACCTCGCTCCACGCGCTCATGCCGCATCCGGTCGTGCTGCACGTTCATTCGGTCAACACGATCGCCTGGGCGGTGCGGTCCGACGCGCGTGAGGAGCTTGCCAGGCGCCTCGACGGCTTGGCCTGGCGCTGGCTCGACTATCACCATCCGGGACTGCCGCTGGCAAAGGCCGTGAATGATATTCTGGCGCAGGATGTCGTGGATATCCTGATCCTCGGCAACCATGGGCTGGTGGTTGGCGCTGACAACTGTGCGGCGGCAGAGGCGCTGGTGGACGAGGTCGAGAGACGGCTGGCACTCGCCCCGCGCAGTACGATCCCTGCCGATGATGAGGCCCTGCGCTCAATCTGCGCAGGCACAGACTATCGTTCGCCAAAGGACCCGCTCTGCCACAGCGTCGCGATCGACCGCTTCAGTCGTGCCGTTGCGACCAGCGGCTCGCTCTATCCGGACCACGTCGTTTTTCTCGGTCGCGGCCTGCCTGTCCTGGAACATGACGAAGATCTGCGCGCCCTGACCTTGCGAGCCCAGGCGGACCGGCTGCCGTCTCCGGTCGCACTCCTCGTTCCCGGCCTCGGCTGCGTCATTCGCAAGGATGCAAGCGATGGCGCCGAAGCGATGCTGACCTGTCTCGGACTGGTGACCTGCCGTTTGCCTCTGACGGCCGAGGTCCGCTATCTTTCCGAGGAGAATGAGCATGCGTTGCTGAGCTGGGACGCCGAGCGCTATCGCCAGCAATTGACCGCCGATCGCTGACGCGGTCAGGCGTCGAGAACGACGTCGGTTAGAGGAATGGCCTGACAGGTTAGACAGAGTCCTTCTTCTATTGGCCGAGAACAGCGTGAGCGGAAAGCGATCGCTCCGTCGCTCCGCGGGTTCGACAAAGCGGGGCACGGCCGGATAGCCATGCCGGTGCAACAGCTCCGAATAGAGCTCGGCCTTGCCGGTTTGCGTCGCAAATCCGCCACTGCGATATTTGCGATGGTGCTTCAGCGGCACCCGGATGCCCCCCGGCCTGTCGCGCAAGGCCTCTAGGGTGAGGCCAAGGGGCGCAAGCAGATGCGCAAAGCCCTGTTCGACGTCGCCGTCGAAGAACAGCTCGCCGAGCCCCAGGCGCTTCGCCAGCGGGAAAACGATCCACATGTCCGAGCGCGCCTCGCCTTGGCGCGGAATCATGCCAGGCCCAGATGACTGCAGCGAGCCGGTCATTCTCGATGACGTTCACGGTGCCGCAGCGCGACCGGCACAATGTGCAGAAGCGCTGCTTTTCGACCGTTGCCACCGCCTCTCCCTTTCGACGACGATCGGCTTATGAAGCCGTCTTGCGAATCCCGGAATCCCATCCGCCGACGAGGAGGGACGCGGCCGCGAGATCCTCGGAGGCCGCCCCGACTGACTTGAACAGGGTGATCTCGCTCTCCCCCAGACGACCGGGCCGCGCGCCGCTGGTCAGTTCATGCAGATCACCACAGATCCGGGCGGCGTCCCAGCGTCCGGCGGCGATCGGCTGGAGCAGATCGCCGGCTTCCGCGAGCGCGCCGCCGTAGGTGTCGACAAAAACGCGGCTACGGCAGACGGCCTCGTCGTCGCTCTCGCGCATCTTGGGCGTGAACGCGCCGACGAGATCGAGATGAGTGCCTGGCCTCAAATATCGGCCCAGGACGATGGGCTCGACCGATGTCGTCGCGCAACTGACGATGTCTGCCTCGGCCAACGCCGCGGGCAGATCGGCAACCGCTTCAGTGGCGAACCCTGCCCGGAGAACGCGCCCGCAGAGGTCTGCGCACGCTGCAGATTGCGGCCCCAAACGAGCACGCGCTCGATCGGCCGCGATGCGCGATGCGCTGCGGGAAGGCAGGCCGCGATGCGACCCGTGCCAATGATGAGCAAAGTCTTGCTGTTCGGGCGCGAGAGATAGCGCGAGGCAAGCGCGGAAGCTGCAACCGTCCGCCGGTTGGTCAGCGCCTCGCCGTCGATCATCGCACGCGGCTGGCCGGTCGTGCCGTCGAACAGCGTGTAGAGCGACGACACGGCGCCGGGGCCACGCGACGCGTTCGCGGGGAATACCGTCACGAGCTTCACCCCAAGCGCCTTGCCTCGTTCCCAGGCCGGCATAGTCAGGAGATGGCCGGGCTTGTCGGGCGTTCCGACGTCGTAACTCTGCCGAACCGGCATCGCCTCGCCGCCTCGCCGGAAGGATTCGGCCAGCGCGTCGATCAGTCTGACATAGTCGAGGCCGGCCTCGACCTCGGCGGCGGTGTAGTAGCGTAGCAAGAGTCCCTCATTTCATCTATGGTACATCGAATTCACAGCCGTGCTTCGGTCAGATGTACGAGCTGGGACCCGGCGCGATAGAGAGCCTCCTGTGCGGAGCGAAAGCGCGGCTCCTCGCAAGCTGCGACGGGTAGCGGAAGGTCTTTTTCAGCGACGTGGCCGAGCACGTAGGATGCCAGCACGCCGCCAAACACCGTGCCCGGCGCGATGCCCCGGCCGTTGTAGCCGCTGAAGGCTATGACGTTGCGGTCGAGCTTGTGAAACCGCGGCAGATTGTCCGAGGTCATGCCGATCATCCCGAACCAGCCGGCCTCGAAGGTGATGTCGGCAAGCTGCGGAAACAATTTTCGCAACGAACGAATGGCCCACGCTCTGTGGATCGCGGCGCCGCTTCCCTCGAGCGCACCGACGCTGCCGAACACAAGTCGGCCGGCACGGTCGAAACGGAACGACGAGAGCACCTGCTTGGTGTCCCAGGCTCCCTGCCGCTCGGGGAGGATCGACGCCTTCAGATTGTCCGACAAAGGCTCGGTGGCAAAATTGAAATAAGGCAGATGAATCTGCTCCTGCCGAACCTGCGACCACGGACCTTGCGCGTAGGCATCGGTGGCAACGATCACCCAATCCGCGCGGACCGATCCCGATTTCGTGTCGATCTTCCAGCTGGCGCCTTCCTCACGCGCGGCGAGAACGGGACTTTGGGTAAAGATCTTCGCGCCCGCCCCGAGCGCGACACGCGCCAGGCCGCGGACATAGGCAAGCGGCTGAATGGTGCCGGCGCGCTTGTCCAGCAGCGCGCCGGCGTAGTCGCCGCCGCCGATCTTCCGGCGCGCCTCTTCCGCGTTGAGCACTTCGACGGGGGCACCGCGCCGCTGCCATTGCTCCGCGCGTGCCTCGATCTCGGCCAGGCCCTTGCTTCCGACGGCGCAATGCAGCGTGCCCACGCGCTCCGGCTCGCAATCGATGCCGTGCTTTTCGATGAGGTCGAACACCTTCTGCGGTCCGTGACCGAGAAGATCGATCAGGCGCTCGCCAAAGGTCTGCCCCAGCGTCGAGGTCAGAGCATCAGGCATGACCCACATGCCTGCATTGACGAGACCGACATTGCGTCCGGAGCCGCCGAACCCGATTTCGCACGCTTCGAGCACGGCGACGCGCGCGCCGCCCTCCGCGAGATGAAGCGCAGAGGACATGCCGGTATATCCGCCGCCGATGACGACGACGTCGACATCCAGCTCGCTCACGAGCGTCCTGGTCTTGGGCGCGGCCGGCGCCGTCAGCGCCCAAAGACCGTGCGATCGGGGATCATCCTGCATCGGGCGTCGCTCGATGACTGCATTGCGGGGAAGCGTTCACGCGAGTGCCTTCTCACACCACGTCGAACTTGACGCCCTGGGCCAGCGGCAGCGTCCGGCCATAATTGATGGTGTTCGTGGCCCGTCGCATATAGGCCTTCCACGCATCGGACCCGGACTCGCGTCCGCCGCCGGTCTCCTTCTCGCCGCCAAACGCGCCGCCGATCTCCGCTCCGGACGGACCGATATTGACGTTGGCGATCCCGCAATCGGAGCCGCGCGCCGACAGGAAGGTCTCGGCTTCGCGCAAATCATTGGTGAAGATCGACGAGGAGAGGCCTTGCGGAACGGCATTGTGCAGTTCGAGGACGGAATCGAAATTGCTGTATTTGATCACATAGAGGATTGGTGCGAAGGTCTCCTGCTCGACGGGTCCCTTCTGAGCCGCAATCTCGACCAGCGCCGGGCGAACGTAGTGCGCGTCAGCGGCCCCCTCGACGACAACCCGCTCGCCACCGTGAATGGCAGCGCCTGCCGCCTTGGCGGCCTCGAGAGCACCCTGCATCGCACGATAGGCCGCGCCGTCGATCAACGGACCAACCAGCGTGCCGGCCTCCAGGGGATTGCCGACCGTAACAGATGCGTAGGCCCGCTTCAGTCGCGGGACAAAGCCGTCATACACGCTTTCATGGACGAAGAGACGCCGAAGCGTCGTGCAACGCTGGCCGGCGGTTCCCATCGCGGCAAAGGCAACGCCACGCAGCGTCAGGTCGAGGTCGGCCGTCGGCGCGACGATGGCCGCATTGTTGCCGCCCAATTCGAGGATTGCGCGCGCGAACCGCTTGGCGAGCCGCGGCCCCACGGCCCGGCCCATCGCGGTCGAGCCCGTGGCCGATACCAGCGGAACCTTCGCATGATCGACAAGCACCTCGCCGAGGTCGCGGCCGCCAATCAGCACCGCCGCGAGGCCTGCGGGTGCGCTGCCGCCTTCCTTCGCAAAGCGCGTCAGTGCGCGGTCGAACAGCGCCTGCGTCGCCAGCGCAGTCAGCGGGGTTTTCTCGGACGGCTTCCAGACGATGCTGTTGCCGCAGACGAGTGCCAGCGCCGCGTTCCACGCCCAGACCGCCACCGGGAAATTGAAGGCGGAGATGATGCCGGTCACGCCAAGCGGATGCCAGCTCTCCATCATTCTGTGCTCGCCGCGCTCGGTGGCGATGGTCAGGCCATAGAGCTGGCGGGACAGCCCGACGGCGAAGTCGCAGATATCGATCATCTCCTGGACCTCACCGAGACCCTCGGACACGATCTTGCCGACTTCGATCGACACCAGCCGGCCCAAAGCCTGCTTGTTGGCGCGCAGCTCCTCGCCGAACAGCCGGACCAGCTCACCGCGCTTCGGCGCCGGCACGAGCCGCCAGACCTGGAACGCCGCATGAGCCTTCGCAATCAGCGCGGCGGCATCAGCCGCGCTGACTTCCCTGACCCTCCCGATGATCTTGCCGGTGATCGGCGTCTGCACGGCGAGCGTGCCCTCCGTGTAGCTCGCACGGCTCACGCCGAGGTCGGTGAGGAGCCTGTCGGCCTCAGCGGCAAGATCGGCGGTGTGAGCTTGAGTCTGAGGGGCGGTTTTGACGGACATGACAGGCTTTCCGAGGTCGGCGTTGATCTGGATGGCGCGGCGGTTGGGTTCGGCCGCGCGCGATGGCTCTTTGATCGAACTGAAGTGGCAGGCAGGTCAATGGCTAATTCGCCTGGAACCGGGAAGCAATATCAGTTTTCGCGCCGCAGAGGCCGCCAAATTGGTCGTCTCGGGGACAACCCGAACGATACGTCGGCCGTTCACGGCGCCACCAATCTCTTGCGGATGGCATAGCGGACCAGCTCAGCCGTCGACGACATCCCAAGCTTGCGCATCGCCGATGCACGATGGGTCTCGACCGTCTTCACGCTCAGCTTCAGGATGGTGCTGATGGACCTGTTGGTATGTCCTTCGGCAATGAGCTGAACCACGCTCTGCTCGCGCGACGTGAGCAACGTGGCCGACTTGTTCTTGTTGAGCTGATAGTCGTGGAGCAGCTTCTCCAGCAGGAGGCTCGTGAAGTAAGGCCTGCCGTCGAGCAGCGCCTCGATGGCGGAAATCAGGTGGTTCCTGGCGTCCGACTTGAACAGGAAACCGCGCACTCCCGCCAGGATGGCTTCGGTCAACAGTTCCTCATTCTCGTGCATCGTCAGGATCAGCACTTCCGTGCGCACATGGAGCGACTTGAGACGACGGCTGCCGAGGCAAAGCCGATGTAATCTCCGAACCCGGCCTTTGCATAGGCGTAGATACCGGCATCCAGCTCCGGCTTGCGGCGAGCGAGCGCACCGTGATCAGCGCAGCGATCGACGGCAAGATCGGACGCACGTCGGTCACCGAAGGCAACGTCGTCAGTCCGAGTTCGGGCGTGCTGTTCTTTTCTAACCGAGCCCAGCGTCGACCTGGAAGCACTGGCGCGTCACGCGTTTGCTGTCGTCGGACGCCAGAAACAGTGCCATCCGCGCAATATCCTCCGGCGTCACTGCGTCCGGAATGGCTTGCCGCGTGCGAAGCTCGGTAATCTTTTGCTCGTCGGGATACCAGAGCCGACGCTGACGCTCCGTGATCACCATGCCGGGCGCAATCGCGTTGACGCGAATGCGGTCCGGGCCGACCAGCCGGGCGAGCGAGTTTGTGAAGCCGACGATCGCGGCCTTGGCTGCGGCGTATACCGGCAGCGCCGGCGCGCCACGCATCCATGCGATCGACGACATGTTGATGATCGAACCACCGCCCCGCGCCTGCATCTGCGGCACGACGGCTTGCGCCGCGAAAAAGACGTGCTTGAGGTTGACGCCGATCACCCAGTCGAATTCTGCCGGTGTCACCTCAGACAGCACCTGGCGCTGGTCGTTGGCAGCATTATTGACCAGCACCGCAGCATCGCCAAGCGTGCCGTGGACCCGCGCCAACGCCGCGCGCAGAGCGTCGATGTCGAGCAAGTCGCACGGCACGAAGAGCGGCGCCGCGCCGCCTGCGTCTGTCACCTCCCGCACCAAGGCTTCACCGGCATCCGTGTCGATATCGAAGAAGGCGATGCGGGCCTTTTGGGCCGCGAACGCGCGCACGAAGGCCGCGCCAATGCCGCTGGCGCCTCCGGTGATCAACACCACCTGGCCCGCGAGGCAGGGATAACTCGTCTCGGTCATGCGATCAGCCGTTCCGTCTGGGGGTCGAACAGGCAGATGCGACGCGTGTCGAGCGCGAAGGCCGCGCGCTCGCCGGGCACCGGCCGGATGTCCGGCGCGATCCGGGCCAAAGCGGACTCGCCGCCGAGCCGCAACAACACGATGGTCTCCGCACCGGTCGGCTCGACCATCTCGACCGGCGCATTGACGACGACGGGCGCTCCGGAAGCGCCGGAGAAGCCGCGGCTTCCCTCGGCGATGCATTCCGGCCTGATCCCGACCACAATGTCGCGGCCGACAAAGGAGGCGGCCGCGTCATATCCTTGCAGCCGCAGGCGGGCCTCATCCGGCCGCCCCGCGCCGATGACGACGACCGGCCCACCATCCTCCGCTTCGAGCCGCGCCTTCATCGTGTTCATCGGCGGCGAGCCCATGAAGCGCGCGACGAACAGGTTGGCCGGATAACGGTACACGGTGTCGGGATCGGCGAACTGCTGCACCTCACCGTGGTGCATGACGGCGATCCGCGTTGCCATCGTCATCGCCTCGATCTGGTCATGGGTGACGTAGACGATGGTGGCGCCGATGCGCTGATGCAACCGCTTGATCTCCATCCGCATCTCGACGCGCAACTTGGCATCGAGATTGGAGAGCGGCTCGTCGAACAGGAACAGCAGGGGATCGCGCACCAGCGCGCGACCCATCGCCACGCGCTGCCGCTGACCGCCGGACAGTTGCGACGGCTTGCGGCCGAGCAGCGGCTCGATCTGCAAGAGGCGCGCGACGTTGGCAAGCGCTTTCTCCTGCTCAGCCCGCGAGACGTGGCGGCACTCCATGCCGAAGGTGATATTCTGGCGCACCGTCATCGACGGATAGAGCGCATAGGACTGGAACACCATGGCGATGTCGCGGTCCTTCGGTGGGACGTCGTTGACGACCCGGCCACCAATTTCGATCGTTCCCGCACTAGGGCGATCGAGTCCGGCAACGATATTGAGCAGCGTGGACTTTCCGCAACCGGACGGTCCGACCAGCACGGTGAACTCACCGCTCTCGATGTCGAGATCGATCCCCTTCAGCACCTCCAGATTCGCGTAACGCTTGGACAGGGCGCGAATGCTCAGTGCTGCCATGACAACCCCATCATTTTATTGCGCCGGCGGTCAGGCCGCGCACGAAGTACCTGCCGCCGAAGAGATAGATCAACAAAGTAGGCAGTGCCGCGATGATCACCGCGGCGCTCTGCACGCCATGCTGCGGGATATCTGCGATTGCGGCAGATAACGCGATGAGAGCCGCCGTGACGGGCTGCTGCTGGCCGGTCGTGAATGTCACGCCATAGAGAAACTCATTCCAGATGTGCGTGAACTGCCAGATCACGGTGACGATCAGGATGGGCGACGAGAGCGGCAGAATGATGCGCCAGAAAATACGAAAGAACCCGGCACCATCGATGCGCGCGGCCCTGATCAGCTCATGTGGAATGGCGATATAGTAGTTTCGGCAGAACAGTGTGGTGAACGAGAGCCCCTGGATCGTGTGAATCAGCACGAGGCCCGTCAGCGTGTTGATGAGACCGGTGTCCCGCAGCACGACGGTCCAGGGAAGCAGGCGCATCTGCTGGGGAAGGAAGAGGCCAAGGGTCACGATGCCGTAGATCCAGCTATCACCGCGAAAACGCCAGAGCGAGACGGCGTAGCCGGCGATCGCACCGAGCATGGTCGAGAAAATCGTCGCTGGAATCGTGACGAGCGCGGAGTTCAGCATGTACGGCCGAATGCCGGCGCAGGTCTCAGCGACGCAGAAACCGCTCCAGGCAGCGATGTAGTTACTCCAGGCCCAATGTTTCGGCCAGCCGATCATCGAGGCCTGCGCGATCTCCTCGTTGGTACGGAGCGAGTTCAGCACGACAACGACCAGTGGCGCGAGATAGGCTGCAGCGATCGATGAAACGAGGAGATAGATGAAAATTCGGCTCGGCGCGAAGGCTCGGTCACGCATGGGTCGCCCGCCGTTGCTGGACATAACGCCACGCTGCGTACGGCAGCAACACCGCGAGAAGAATAAGCAACATGAGCACCGCCGCCGCCGCACCCCGGCCGAGCAGGCCGCGCTGGAACATGAGGTCGTAGACGACAAGGGCCGGCAGCTGGGTCGCGATTCCCGGCCCGCCGTTGGTGAGCGCGCGGACGAGGTCGAAGGCTGAAATCGCGAACTGCAGCTGGACGACGACGACGGTTATGGTGATCGGCCAAAGCGTCGGCAGAATGACGCGCCCGTACATTCGGAACGGTCCCGCGCCGTCGATCTGCGCGGCCTTGATAATGTCGGCGTCGACTGACCGGAGGCCGGCAAGGAAGAGCGCCATGGCGAAGCCCGAGGATTGCCAGATCGCAGCGATGACAATCGTCCAGATTGCCATGTCGCGATCGACCAGCCAGTCGAACCGGAAGGAGGTCCAGCCGAGGTCGTGGACGAGCTTCTCGATCCCAATGCCAGGATTGAGCAGCCAACTCCAGACTGTGCCGGTGACGACGAACGACACCGCCAGGGGGTAGAGGAAGATGGATCGCAGCACGTTCTCGCCGCGAATGCGCTGATCGAGCAGGATCGCAAGCATGAAGCCGGTCACCAGGCTCAGCAGCACGAAAGCGCTGCCAAACAGCAGCAGATTGTCGAAGGCGATCTGCCAGTTCCGCGACGCGATGACCGCCGTGTAGTTGCGCAAACCCACCCAGCCCGAGACCGGAACAAGAGTGGATGGCGTGAACGAAATCCAGATCGTCCACAGCGAAAACGAAACGAGATGCGCGGCCGACAATAGCAACGGCACCCAGATCATCAGGTACTCGGGCAGCCGGCGCACCAGGCCGGTTTTCGTCAGCCGCCCTGTTCGCGGTGCTGCAGCGACGGCGTAGGTCAACGCGCCCCCTCGACGGCCTCGGCGAGGCGGGTGACCGCCTGCTCCGGCTTGATCGTCTTGTTCTTCACGTACTCCGTGATCACGTCGATCATCGCCGCCGTCAGGCCGTTTTCCTGCGCCATGTTGTGCGCGAGGCTCAGGACGGTCTGATTGTTGGCGACAGCGTCCTTGAGCGCGCTTGCGGTTCGCCGCTGGCCGTCCGACCAGCCGGCACCGGAGAGGTCGACATCGGTGCGCACGGGTATCGATCCCGTGATCTGCGAATACATTGTCTGGATCGCCGGATCCATGACGAGCTGGGCCATCAGTGTCTGACCGGCCTGCAGATCGGGCTCACTGCGCTGCCAGAATATGAAGGCATCGGCATTCAACAGGAATACCGGTTTGGTGTTGTCGCTGGGGCCCGGGGCGATGATGAAGTCGTCGAACTTGAAACCGGCGTTGCGTAACACGCCCTGTGCCCACCCGCCCTGGATCATCATGCCCATGTCGCCGTCGACGAAACGCTTCAGGTTGGTGGCATAGGGTTGGGCGCCGACATTGGGATCCATCCAGTCGGCGATCTTGCGCACCTGTGCGAAGGCAGCCTTTATCTCGGGGCCCTTCAAGGTCTTCTCGTCGAGATTCATGATCGCGGCGCGGTATGCAGCGGGACTGATGCCGGCGAAAGAGGCCTCGAATTTCTGCCCATCGTCGGGGCGGGTGCCGCCGTTGGCGATGGGATATGCCATACCGCCCGCTTTCATCTTCTCGGCAAGATCGTTGAAGTCAGCCCAGGTGACGGGGATCTTGTCGGCCTTGGCTTTGTCCATCGCGCGTTTGGAGAGAAACAGCATGTTGGTGCTGTAGATTTGCAACGGCAGCGAAATCCACTTGCCCCCTGGCTTATGCAATCGTGCAAGGTCTGGGGCGACGACCTTTTCGTAGCCGGCAGCAGCAACAAGGGCGTCGAGATTGACAGTCGGAGCAATCTTCGACCAGGCCGCAATCTCGGGACCCTTGAGTTGCGAGCAGGCCGGCGGATCGCCGGCTATGATCTGGGCACGTAGCTTGTTCATCATCTCGGTGGTGAACCCGGGGACGGGTGAGTGCTGCCAAACTCCGCCCTTCTCCTCGAATTTCTTGCCGAGCGCCGTGATGGCCGCGCCATCGCTGCCTGCGGACCATTGCGAGATGACGGTCAGCCGCGGCTTGACCGCGCTTTGCGCGCGAGCGAATGCCGGGAGCGCAAGCGTGGCCGCGGATCCAGCGAGCAGACGACGCCTTGTTGTTGTAATCGGCATAGCAAGTTCCTCCCGGGTGTGAACTTTTTTGGCACGAGCGAGCCACGGCTCAGGGCATTTCAGGCAGCCTCCGTCGATGCGGCGGGCATGCCGCCGCGGCACACCAGGCAACAGGCTGCAAAGGCAAGCGCCGCGTTCGGATCGTTACCGTTCGAAGGCGGCACGAAAGCGAGCGAGACCTCGGCGAGCTTGCGCCCGCCGAGCAGGCTGGCATCGATGCCTTCGACCACAGCCTTTCGGTCGTCCTCGGCGAGAAGGGACGGCCAGCCACTGATGACGACGCCAGGACTTGGCTTCACGTTCAGCGTATTGCCGATCGCAAGGCCGAGCCGGAACAGCCGGCGTCGCAACTCCTGGCGCACGCGCGACGGAATCGGGATTGCATTTATCCAATCGTCGCCGAGCTGGAGCAAATCCGTTTCACCAACGCCGAGAAGCTCGGCCAGCGCAGGAAGCGACGTATAGGCTTCGACGCAGCCATGATGGCCGCAGCGGCATCGCGGACCGCCCTCGCCGAACACCATGTGGCCGAGTTCGACCGGCACCAAGGCCGTGGCTTCGATCGCGTCGTCCACCCAGGCGCCTGCCACCCCCTGGCCGACGAAAACGAAGAGATGGGCGCCCGTAGACGGATAATCTTCGGTGCGGCAGCGATGAAACATGGCATGCGCCACGACCGAATTGGTGAACTCGACCGGCGCGTCCGCGAACATCTCACCAAACATGTTGCGAACGAGCGCGACGTCACAGGGAATGATCGGATTATCGCTCGACCGGCCGAGCCCCGGAACCGAAATACCGATCTGCGCAAGCTCGACCCCGCGCCGTCGCGTCCAGCTCCGGAGCAACTGCCCCGCGTCGCGAAAGACCGCGCCGACGGATTCGACGGAGAGCGCATTCGGCAATGGCATACGCTCGACGAAGCTCAGCTCGCCTGAAAGCGCGCCGACGCCGACGCTCAGTCGCTGTGTGGTCAGCTCGAGGGCGGCCAATGCCACGGACTTGTCGAGTGACACCAGGCCGGTCGGACCACCGAAGTAAGGCGCAGGTCGCCTCACTTCCTCGATCAGGCCTTCCGCCTTCAGGTCAAACAGGATGCGCGACAGGCTCGCCTCGGAGAGGCGCACCGCCCTCGCCAGAGGAGGCCGAAACATGCCGCCCGACTTGAGCAGATGCCCAAGAATGGCCGCACGCGTCTGCCGCCGACTTCTCGGCTGCTCCGACATTTCCATCCCTATCGTCATTCTTACTTAGTGTAAGAATGTGCGCGCTGAGCGTTTCGACTGTCAAGCCGTCGCTGGCTGGACGCGAGACTTAGTGTTGTGCGAGGCAGCAAATATCCCGCGCCGCCTCACCTTGCAAAGGAACAATCAAAACGCGGCCTGGTACATTTTCAGGATCGCGTCGCGACCAAGCTCGCGCGGATTGTTGTCGAGAAGGCGGCGGATGGCGTGGGCCTCGTCGGCCATCGCACCAAGGTCATTCCGCGGGTACGCCGAGCGCAGACAACCGGGGACAATATGCTGCGACGAAAGCTGCGCTGGTCGCGTTGGCGCGGTCCTGGGCCAAGGAGCTTGCATGCCGCGGCATCACCGTCAACGTCGTTGCGCCCGCGGCGACCGAAACGCCGATGCTGAAGCACCCGACGCGCGCTGATGTGGTACCCAAACTGCCGCCGATCGGCCGCTTCATTCGCCCCGAGGAAGTCGCCGCCAGCGTGGCGTTCCTGCTCTCGGCGGATGCAGGCGCAATCACCGGGCAGCAACTCGTGATCTGCAGCGGCAGCTCGCTCCGAACGCGACGCTCGCGCGCGGCTTGCCAGTTCGATCCGGCCACGCTCTACTCATCATGTCCTGACTCTGGGAGGAGACGCGACATGATTCGCCACGCCGCTCTGTTGAGCGGGCTAATCGCCTTCGCCTGCTCTGCACCCGCCGGTGCAGAGGTCACACGCTTCAACGTCCTCGATCGCACCACCTCCGCCCTTGACGGCCGCAGCTTCGGTCCCGCCGGTCAGGTCGAGAAGATCACTGCGAGCGCCACCATCGCGCTCGATCCGGCCAATCCCCGCAACGCCGTCATCGCCGATCTCGATCGCGCGCCGCGCAATGCCGACGGCAAGGTCGAGGCCACCAGCGACGTCATCATCCTCCGTCCCGCCCATCCGAACGGCATTCTGCTGTTCGAAGTACCGAACCGCGGGCGCAGGCTGATATCGGCCTGGTTCGACAACAGCTCGATCCCGGGAAGCGTCCGTCTCGATCAGGCCGATGATGCAGGTCGCGGCTTCCTGCTGTCGCAGGGCTACACGCTGGTCTGGGCCGGCTGGCAGGCGGATGCGCCCACAGGCACCGGCATGCTGCGGATCCAGGTGCCGGTGGTTGCCGGCATCACCGGACCTGTGCGCGAGGAGTGGAGCTTTGGCGACACGACCAGCCCGCATCGTGCGACGCTGAGCTATCCCGTCGCGGACCGGGCAAGCGCGCAATTGTCAGTGCGCGCCCGCGCCGACGATCAACGGCAAACTCCGCCGGAGCTCGAGTTCACCTTCGTCGACGATACGACGGTCGAAATCACGCGCCCACCCGGGCTGATCCCGGATGCGCTGTACGAGCTGACCTACACGGCGCGCGACCCGAAAGTGACCGGCGTGGGACTTGCCGCGATCCGCGACGTCACCGCCTTCCTGCGGCGCGAGGGTGGCCCGGCCAATCCGCTCGCGGCTGACGGCCAGAGCGGCATCTCGCGGGCGATTGGTCTCGGAATTTCGCAGTCCGGCCGCGTGCTTCGCGACGTGCTTTATTTTGGAATGAACGAGGATGAAGCCGGGCGGTTGGTGTTCGAGGCGATGATGCCGATCATCCCCGGCGCGCGGCGCAGCTTCACCAATGACCGCTTCGCAGAGCCTGGCCGCAATCCTGGCCCGGAGTTCGACCGGCTCTATCCCGTGCTGCGTTTCCCCTTCACCTATGCCGTCACGGAGGATGCCTACACGGGCCGTCGCGACGGGCTGTTGCTCCGTTGCGGCCTGACCAACTCCTGTCCGCGCATCATGCAGATCGATTCCGAGTTCGAGTTCTGGGGGTCTGAAGCGAGTCTGCTCGTCACCGACACGCGCGGGCGCAATCTGGAGCCGCCGCCCGAGGTGCGGCTCTACATGGTCGCAGGCAGCCCGCACGGCAACGTCGCGAGCGCCGTCGTTACCCATAGGCCAACCTGCACGCTCCCGCTCAATCCGGTCTATGGCGGCCCCGCCTTTCGTGCGCTGCTGACCGATTTGCGCGCGTGGATCACCGAAGACGTGCCGCCGCCGGCAAGCCGCTACCCGACGCTCGCGCAGAACACGCTTGTAGCAGCCGGCGATGTCTATCCAGTGCCGATCCCCGGCCTCGGTTATCGCGCCCAATATGCGCGCGCAGAGGCGATCGAACAGGCAGCTCCCTTGCCGAAGGTGCGCGGGGAATACCCGCTCTATTTGCCGCGCGCCGGCGCTGATGGCAACGCGCTGGCCGGGGTCCGGCTGCCATTGCTTGCTGCGGCCCGCGCGACCTACACGGGGTGGAATGCGATCGCCGGGGCAGACGGCGCGCAGACGCTATGTACCCAGATGGGCGGCACGCTGGCCTTCGCCGGTACGCGCGCAGAGCGCCTTGCCGCCGGCGATCCCCGTCCGTCGATCGAGGAGCTCTATCCCACGCCGGACGCCTATGTTGCCGCGGTCAAGGCAGCAACCGCGCGCATGGTCGACGACCGCCTGCTCCTTCCCGAGGATGCAGCCGATGCCGTCGTCGCGGCGCAAGCCGGCACGCTGGCCCGGCTAGCGCCTTAGACTAGCGATTCCTGCGCGCGCGGAGCGCGGCAAGCCGTCGCCGGCCGAGTATACGTTTGTATACTCGCTGCGGTTTGCCGTTGGACCTAAGCTCTCGTCGACGGGATCATCATTGTCGTGCGATTGCCCGTTTTCGGGATTACGGATCGTGCAAGTGCAACATGCAGGACGACTCGTCGCGATCGTAGACGACGACAACTCGGTTCGTACCGCAGTTGGCGGGCTGCTGCGCTCCGTTGGTGTTCCTGCAGAGGTCTTTGCATCTGCGGAGGATTTTCTGCGCTCCGCGAAGATGGATCAGGTTAGTTGCTTGGTCGTCGACGCCAATATGCCGAACATGAGCGGACTTGATCTGCACCAGACCCTGCGCGGCCGGGGAAATTCGATCCCCACCGTCGTCATAACCGCCTACCCCAGCGACAATGTGCGGGCTCGCGCACAGCAGAGTGGCGTGCATTGCCTGCTCACCAAACCGTTCAACGAAGACGAGCTGCTGGGCGCCATTCGTAACGCCCTGGCTCGAGCAGGCCGGTGACCGTCAGGCCACCTTGCCGCCGTTCGATTTTCCCAGTGCGAGAAAAACCCGGTCGGCCATGCGCGACAGTTCGGGCAGCGACTTCGCATGCATCTTTCGCATCACCTGGCCGCGATGAACCTTGACGGTGATCTCGCTGAGGCCGAGGTCCGCTGCGATCTGCTTGTTCAGCCGGCCGCTCACCACCAGCGTCATGACTTCGCGCTCCCGCGGCGTCAACGTTTCGAAGCGGGCCTTGAGCTCGGCGGCGATCTTCTCCTGTTCGAGCCATGCCCGGTCGCGGGCGAGGCCAAGCTGGATCGCATCGAGCAGGTCCTGCTCGCGAAATGGCTTTGTCAGGAATTCGATTGCGCCGCCCTTCATCGCCTGAACGGACATCGGGATGTCGGCATGGCCGGTGATGAAAATGATCGGCAACTGCCGCTTGCCGCTGCCGAGTTCGCGCTGCAGTTCGAGTCCACTCTGTCCCGGGAGACGTACATCGAGCACCAGGCAGGTCGGTCCTTCCGGCCGCCCCGCATCCAGAAACTCGCTGACCGAACCCATCAGGCTGACCCGGAATCCCGCCGACCGCAACAGATTGCCAAGCGATTGCCTTATGCTCGGATCGTCGTCGATCACGACCACTGTCGCGGGTTGATCTTTGTCCTCAGGCTCCGCCACGAGCGCACCCTGACACGTGCTTCGACCGTGGAGTGTAGCGGGCACCCCAAGACGAGGGAAGCGCTCGATCAGACCGGGTGGCCATCCATCCCCGATCTTCCGGTGAGTAGACGAACCATTCAGTACGCTCGGCTATGCCTTCGTATAGCTGGCGAAGCGAAACGAATTCAGTAAGTTAGTGGCATGAGCAACGAAACCATATCACTCGTCTTCCCGGCGCTCGGCGTTACGATGCTGATGGCCGCGATCGTCCTGCTCGCCGGCGTGTAGCCCGCCTCAAGGGGCGCCCCTTTGGAGGTGCCGAGCGGGAGAACGTCAACACTCGTTAAGCAAACGTTAGCGCACGGCCGCCGCTCTGCTACGAGCCATCACCTGCTGCGTTGCATCGAAACCCGTCCGGCGTATCAGCTCTCGAACCGTTCCACCAGAAAATCGATGAACAGACGCACCTTGAGTGCGAGATGGCGTGTCGGCGGATAGAGCGCGTATAGCGCCAGCGGCGGCGCATGATAGTCATCGAGACAGGTCCGCAGCCGCCCCGTCTGCAATGCATCCTCGCCGATGAAGACAGGAAGCAAGGCGATTCCCCGCCCAGCCACCGCGGCATCGCGCAGTACTTCGGCATTGTTGACGCAGAGCGTCCAGGCCGGCTGGATCCAGTGGTCGCCGTTCTTGCCCGACAGCTTCCACTGGTTGCCGGTGGAGAGGAATCCGTAAGTGAGGCAGTTGTGATCACGCAAATCGTTGGGGTGCGACGGCACGCCATGCCCCTGGAAGTAATCCGGTGAGGCGCAGATCACACGGGCGATCGGCACGATCTTGCGCGCGATCAGACTCGAGGATTCCAGATCGGCAATGCGCAACGTGACATCGAGACCGTCCTGGAGCGGATCGACATTCTCGTCGCTCAGCACGAGCTGGATCCGAAGCTCGGGATAGCGCTGCATGAACTCGGCGATCGCCGGCCCGAGCCGCAGCGTGCCGAACGACATCGGCGCATTGACCCGCAGCAATCCGCGCGGTGCCGCCTGCGATTGGGTGACGGCCTGATCCGCCGCCTCGAGCTCGCCGATGATGCCGAGCACGCGCTCGAAATAGGCCTGGCCGTTTTCGGTCGGGCTGACGCGGCGCGTGGTGCGATTCAACAGCTGCACGCCGAGTTCGTCCTCGAGCTCACCGACATATTTGCTGACCGCGGACCGCGACAGCCGCAGCGCCCGGCCCGCTTCGGAAAAGCTGCCGAGCTCGACCACCTTCGCGAAGGCCCGCAGGCTTGCCAGCTTGTCCATTTCAGCACCCGTCCAATTGTCTCCAATTCATAGACAGTGATGCCATGAAAGGCCAGATTGTCTTTAGAATTGGGCAGAACGATATTCCGGCATGACGAGCCCACAGGCTCATATGCAATGGAGACAATCATGGCCGGCCTTCATCACGTCACCGCAATCTCCGGTAACCCGCTGAGGAATTTGAAGTTCTACAGGGAGCTCCTAGGCCTGCGGCTGGTCAAGAAGACCGTGAATTTCGACGATCCCGGCACCTATCACCTCTATTATGGCGACGAGAGCGGCACGCCCGGCACCATCCTCACCTTCTTCCCCTGGGAGCACGCGGCACCGGGCCGGGGCGGCGTCGGCCAGACCCAGCAGACCGCCTTCCGCGTGCCGGCGCGCTCGATCGGCTACTGGACTCATCGCTTCATCGAGAAGGGTGTTGCCCACGAGGCGCTGGAGAAGCGCTTTGGCGAGAGCGTGCTGTCCTTCACCGATCCCGACGGCATGAGCCTCGCTTTGGTCGGAGTGCCCGGTGCCGAGAATGAGCCCGCCTGGAGCAATAATGACGTCCCGGCCGAGCATGCGATCCGCGGCTTTCACGGCGTGACGCTGCTGCTCGATGATGCCGGCAGGACGGGCGCCATCCTGACGGATGTGCTCGGCTTCGAGGCCGCCGGCCGCGAAGGTTCGATCAGCCGCTACCGTTCGCCGAACGCAGTCGGCGGCGTCGTCGACATCTACGAGGCCAAGGGCTTCCTGCCCGGACGCATGGGTCGCGGCTCCGTGCACCATATCGCGTTCCGTGCCGCCGACGATGCGACCGAAGCGGCGATGGCGCGTAAGCTCGTGAGCGAGCACGGCATGCAGCCGACCGAGCAGAAGGACCGCAACTATTTCCGCTCGATCTACTTCCGCGAGCCCGGCGGCATCCTGTTCGAGATCGCGACCGACACTCCCGGCTTTGCCGTGGACGAGCCGCTCGCAACGCTGGGCGAGGCGTTGAAGCTGCCGTCCTTCCTGGAGCCGCACCGCAAGGACATCGAAGGCGTGCTGGCCCCGCTGGACGATGCAGAGGCCGCGTGATGAGCAAGCTGTCTTTCATCCACCGCTTCGAGAAGGGCACGCGGCGCGATCTCGCGCCGCTGCTGCTCCTGCACGGCACCGGCGGCGACGAGAACGACCTGATCCCGCTCGGCCGCATGGTCGCCCCCGACCGCGCGCTGCTGTCGGTGCGTGGCCAGGTGCTGGAAGGCGGCGCGCCGCGCTTCTTCCGGCGTCTTGCCGAGGGCGTGTTCGACGAGGCCGACGTGGTGCGCCGCGCGCATGAGCTCGCCGACTTCATCGATGCCGCGCGCAAGGAGTACGGGATCTCAGCACCAGTGGCGCTCGGCTATTCCAATGGCGCCAACATCGCGGCTGCCATGCTGCTGCTTCGGCCGCAAGCCTTGGGCGGCGCCGTGCTGCTGCGCGCGATGGCGCCCTTGGCAAAGCCTCCGCAGGCCGACCTTGCGGCCAAGTCGGTGCTGCTGCTCTCCGGCCAGCATGATCCGATCGTTCCGCCCGGCAATGTCGAGGGCCTTGCCAAGACGCTCGCCGCATCGGGCGCGCGAGTGGAGGGCCGCGTCTTGCCGGTTGGCCATCAACTCTCCCAACTTGACGTCAATCTGGCGCGCGAGTGGCTGGCGGAGCAGGCGTTGACTGGAGACTCGCATCGCAATCAGACCGCGGATGCCTGAGGCTGAGCGCGAGGCAAAATGCGACTAGGCGCCGATTGTCATCCGCAGTCGGCGCCAGCCGATGACGATGCCGGTGAGCGAGAACAATAAGCCTAGTGCACACAGGCCGACGATCGAGGCGCGGCGCACGTACGGATGCTCCATCAGGATCGGAAAATCCAGCGTATGGAGCGCGCTGTACAGCCAGCGATAGGCGCGGCGCGACCGATCCAGTCGTTGCAGCACCACCCCGTTCGACCCGTCGACGTCGAACCAGACGTCGCCGCATCTCGTGCGATAGACGGGACCACTCGGTACCGCAGATGATGCCGGGTAGTCATCGTCTGCATGAACGAGCGATGGAAGACCGCACCCGGTCCCAAGGCGCTCCGTCAATCCGGCGATATCGCTTGGGCTCAGAAATGCCGACGGGTCATCCGATGCGACGTCCCCTGCCCTGAACAGGATCTGCTGGTCGAGACCGACGCGATCGCGTCGATAGGATCTCCCATTGAAGGCGAACCATTCGACCTCGCGAGCGGACGGCGCGATCGGCGGCCAGTTCACCGCTGCCAGCGTGCGCCAGTCAGGCACGGCAGCGGCGACGTCCGCCTCGGCCTGCGTCAACTGTCCGCGCGAGAACAGGCGTCCATGGTCCATGGATAGCCAGCCGCTGAAGATCCAGGTCACGACAAAAGTCGTCGCCAGCAATCCGAGGACGTGATGCAGGGCATGCCAGTGGCGATAGGGCGAGCGCATTCGTCCTTTGCGAACCCTGATCCGCACGATGCCCAGCGCCGCGCCAAGCACGGCTGCGATCGATGCGAGCAGCGAGAGGCTCCAGACCACCCCGTCCCACAGCGACCAGTTGCGCCTCAGCACCGTCGGATAGATCCAATGCACGACGCTACCGACGAGATTCCACCCGCGCTCGCGCCGCGTCGTATCCAGGACGATCTCGCCTGTGACCGACGACACGTAGAGCTCCGTCCCATCAGCGTCGGCGAGTCCCACGCGGAACAGCGGCCGATGCCGATCGAAGCCGTTCGGCACGCTCCATTGATCGTGCTCGGCAAGCATAACGACTGACGCGCGGGCAACATCAAACCCGCGCCGGCGCGCATGATCGGTCGCGATGGCAAGTGCAACCTCAGGCGATGTCACGGCGGCGTCAGTACCATCCGTTGTACGGATCGCACGCGACCGCGAAGGCCCCACGACGACGTAGACGGGACCGTCGCTCCGCCGGATCAGCCGCACGCGCGCGGCGTCGGATAGTCCGCTCGCCGCGACGGCGTCCGACGGACCGATCGCCTCACGTGCTGGTGCCAACGACGCGAGACCTGCAAAACGTTCGGCCTCGCCGAGCGAGGGAAACGGAACGAAGTGCATCACGATCCCGCTTGCGAACCACATCGCAAACAGGAGGCAGAACGCAATCCCGAGCCAGCGGTGCAGCAGGATCATCGCGCCCATCATGCTATAGCGCCTCACCATTTGAATGCGGCGGAGATTTCGTAGGTGCGCGGAGCGCCCAGCAGGACCTGATCGGGATAGAACGGATCGCCCCAGATCGCATAGCGCTTGTCGGTGATGTTGCGCACGCGGAACGTCAGGCGCGTCTGCTCGACGGCGGAGAACACCGACTTCGGGACATCGACGAAGGCGTAGACGTCCGCGATCGTGTAGGCGTTCAGAGTCACGGTGTTCGCATCGGTATTGTAGCGATCGCCGACGTGACGTCCGACGACACCGAGCTCCACCGGCCAGGGCGTGAACAACCGGTAGGATGCGCCGGCATTGGCGACGATGCGCGGCACGTTCGGCGGCGTATTGCCGGAGAACGAACCGCCGGCGAAGTTGTAGTCGGCATAGCGCGCATCGACGTAGGCGATATTGCCCCACAACCGGATGGCGTCCGTCACGCGCACGGCACCAGCGAGCTCCACGCCCTTGGACTCCTGCCGCCCGGCGATGTTGAGCTGCATGCCCCCGGCGGCCGCGTAGACGTTCTTGCGCAGGATGTCATAGGCCGAGAACGACCACTCTGCCCGGTTGTCCCAGAAAAGGTGCTTGACGCCGGTCTCGTAGGTGCGCGAGGTCGTCAGGTCGAGCGGTTGGGTGGGCGCGAGCAGGAAGATGTTGTTGGCCGAGACATCGGCGCCGGTCGCGTACTGGCTATAAAGGGTCAGGCCCGGCACGGCTTCCCAGGTGTAGCCGATGCGGCCGGTCACCGGCGCCCAGGATTTCGAGAAGGGGAAGTTTGGCTTCTCCACGCCATTCACGTCAGTCGAATTGCGGTCGAGCCCGATATGCTCGACGCGAAGCCCGCCGATCAGCGCGACGTTTCGCGCGATCTTCAGCCTGTCCTCGAACGACAGCGCCTCGTTGTCGATCCGCGCCGTCTGCTGCTGCGTCGTCAGCAGGCCGTAATAACCGCGCGCAGGATCGACAAGCGTGACGAGATCGTGCGGGAAATTGGCCGCGCCCGGCCGGACGAAATCGAGATCGCTCGCGGCGAAGGTCGTCACCAGGCGATTGTCGAAACCTGCAACAGTCGCATCCCAGGTCAGATCGGTGATGTTGCCGGCGAGACGCTGGCTGTGCACCACATAGAAGCGCTCGCGATCGACCAGGTTCGAATTGGCGTTGAACGCCTCGACCTCGTTGTTGAACCAACTGCGTTCCGCGCCATAGCCATAGGCCTGGCTCTTCAGGGTCAGGCCGGGCGCGAGCTTGAGCTCGAAGCCGCCGCGCAGCCACACCTCCTGCGCCACATTGCGATTATCGAGCACATTGTAGTTGGTGTTGAAGGTGCGGTCGTCGATCGTGACGGGGCCAAGATTCGACCCATTGTAGTTCGAGACGTAGCTGCCGGAGACGATGCCGATCGTCGCGTGCGACCCGCTATAGGCGATCGGCACCAGCGGCACGCCCCAATAGGCCTTGGAGCGGTCTTCCCGGTATTCGATCGCACCCCAGAGCTTGAGACTATCCGAGACGCGGTAGTTGAGCTGGCTCGACACGTCGAGCGTCTTGGTGCTGGCGTCATCGGCGAAGCCGTTGAGCGAGGAGCGGCTGACGTCGAACCGGTAGTCGAGGCCCTGCACATCGGTGCTGCCGCCGGAGCCGTAATAGCTGCGGATCGAGTTCAGCGAGTCGTACGAAAATAATGCCTCGTTCTGGACCGGCCCGGTGTGCGGCTGCTTGGTCACTAAATTGATCGAGCCGCCGGCGGCCCCCTCGCCCGACATCAGCGAGGCTGGGCCCTTCAGGAACTCCACGGCCTCAAGATTGGCCGTGTCCATGATGCGCGACGTCATGTTCTGCGGACCAATCTTGATGCCGTTGTAGAGGGTATTGATCTGGCTGTTGATGAAGCCGCGCATCGAGAAGGCCGAGGGCTCCGCCGGATTGCCACCGGCGGTCACGCCGACCGCGCCTTGGGCCACGTCCGAAACGGTCCGATAACCCTGCTCGCGGATCGTTTCGGCCGAGATCACCTCGACAGTCGCGGGCACCTCACGCGCGGTCAGCCCCAGGCGCGAGGCGCTTGCGGCTACCGCATTGCTGTTGAGCGGCGTCTGGCCCGCGATTTGCGCGACCGGCTTCTGTGCCGTCGCGACCGCTGCTGCTCTCTTCGGTGCCGCACGGCGGGCCCCCCGTCCATCACGGATGCTAGCCGGCTTGCGGTTCTGATCGACCTGCGGGGTGACCTCGATAGGCGGCAATTGTTCGCGAGCCGCTTGCGCCAAGGCTGCGGGGATATCGACGAAGACAAATGACGTAAGGATGCTGGACGCGAGCAAAAATTCGCGCGGGCAGCCAGCACGGGCGGAAGACATGGTTTCGGACCTCGGTATGACGTCAGTGGCACGTCACAGCGAACCAAGTCTCAACCCTCAGCGCGCTTGCGCCTCAAGCAAAGCCAAATGTCTGTACTCCCCGACCGACATATTCGCGTGTGACCACGGCTGACGGCAGGTCTCCTGGCTCGCGGGTCGTGACCTCTTCGCCGCCTTCCCGGGACCGAGAGCCCAGTGGCTTGTGACGAAGGATTCTCCGCTTACAGTTGCGGGGGCAGCTGCGGCATTGGGAAAATCCCCGCACCGCATTCCCTTTTCATCCCCGGATGGGGAAACCGTCACGAGCATCTAGGATTAAGTCCGGGACGGAGTCAATGTGAAGTGGTGCGGCGTTTTTGTCGCAGCGGTGCAAACGTCTTTGGAGATGTTGAATGGAAGGGGACGCCTTCCTCTGGCTGGTCAGGCATGCGGTCGTCGACGGCGTCTCGGGGACGATCCACGCCGCAGATGCACCGGCCGATCTCAGCGACCGGATGCGATTGGACGCGCTGCGGCGGCATTTGCCGCGACGCGCGGCGAGCTACGCGAGCCCGGCCCGACGGACCGTCGGCACCGCGCGCGCGCTCGGGCTTGATCCGATCCTCGTGCCCGCCTTCAGCGAGCAGGATTTTGGCGAATGGACCGGGCGGCGTCACGATGATCTCGCCGCCGCGGGTGGAGACGCCTACGCCGAATTCTGGGCCGATCCGGCGGGCTCCAAGCCCCCGGGCGGCGAAAGCTTTGAAGATCAAATCGCCAGAACCCGTGAAGGCCTTCATCGTATCGAAGGAGGATCAGCGATCCTCGTCGTCCATTCCGGCACCATCCGCGCTGCGCTGTGCGTCGCGCTCGACCTCGCACCACAGGCGGCCTTGCGCTTTGCGATTGATCCGCTCTCCCTCACCCGCGTCGACCGGCTGGCGAATGGCTGGCGCGTCGTCTCAGTCAATCAGACGATCGCTTGAGTTGCAAAGCATGAAGCTGTGAAGCGGTTTCCCCTCGCGATAAACGCGGAGCGTTTGCGCGGAGATCATGCGCAAACAACAACCTGAAACGCGATGACGATTCATCCAATCTCATCGCGTTTTAGGCCGGGCGATCCGGAACATTGGCCTGCGCAAACGTCGCCATGCCATTGTGCAGGGCGCAGGCGAGCCGCACCAGCGGCAGCGCGATCGCCGCGCCCGATCCCTCTCCGAGCCTGAGATCGAGGCTGACCAGCGGCTGAACGTTGAGGGCGCGAAGCACAAGACGATGGCCCTGCTCCGCCGACTGATGCGACGGCAGCAGGAACGGCTGACATGACGGATTGAGGCGCGCGGCCGCCAGCGCGGCGACCGACACGATGAAGCCGTCGATCAAGGTCGGAATGCGCCGCTGCGCAGCCGCGATGATCGCCCCGCAGATCGCAGCGATTTCGAGGCCGCCGACCGTGCGGAGCGTTTGCTCGGGCGATGTGCCGGCTTTCGTCAGGCCATGCCGGGCGAGCGCTTCGTCGATCACGCGCGCCTTGCGCGCGCGACCCGCAGCATCGACACCGGTGCCGCTGCCTGCGATTTCGTCGGCGCTCACGCCGAGCAGGCTCGCCGCGATCGCCGCCGAGGTCGTGGTGTTGCCGATGCCCATCTCGCCGAGAATCAGAAGATCAGGTTGTTCGACCGCCGCACGTGCGACTGCACGCCGTCCACAGTCGAACGCAAAAGCCAGCTCCGCCGGTTCCAGCGCAGCCTCCACACTGAAATCGCGCGTGCCGCAGCGCGGCTTGTCCGCGACGATCCCCGGCACCGGCGACTGCGCCAGCGAGCCGGCATCGACGACCTCGAGACTTGAGCCCAATTCACGCGCGAGGACCGCGATCGCAGCGCCGCCCGCGGCGAAATTCGACATCATCGCGATCGTGACTTCCTGGGGATAGGCGGACACGCCCTGGGCGACGATGCCGTGATCGCCGGCAAAGACGATGATCGGCACGCGCGCGGCGCGCGGCTGCTCCGTCTCTTGCAGGCCCGCGAGATCGATCGCGACCTGCTCGAGCCGGCCGAGCGCGCCTGTCGGCTTGGTCAGTTGCGCCTGCCGCGCCATCGCCGCCTCGCGGTGCGCGGCAGAGATACCCGGGCATTTCTCGTAGACCCAATTGGGGAGCATGTCGTCCTGCCTCCGTTCATGCGACAGCGCTGGTGTCACGTACTGCGTTTGAGAATGTAGCTGTCCATGATCCAGCCGTGCCGTTCGCGCGCCTCGCGCCGTACCGCGACGATGCGTGGGCCGATCTCGGCCAATGCACCCGACATGACGATCTGATCGGGCATGCCGAGATAGGCGCCCCACCAGATCTGCAGCCCTTCCGGATCGAGTGACTGAAACGCCGTGCCGCCATCGAGCATCACCACCACGGTGTCGACGCGGTCGGGCCAGCCGCCCTCGCGCAGTCGCCGCCCTGTCGTCACCAAGAAAGGCTCGCCGATATCGTTCAGCGGCAGCGCATGCGCCGCGCACAGCGCCTGGATCGAGGTGATGCCAGGAATGACCTCGATCGCGGGCAAAGGATCAAGCCGCCGCGCGATCCTCAAAGACGAGTCATAGAGCGACGGGTCGCCCCAGATCAGCAGCGCAACGCGGCCATCATGTCCGAGATGGCTCGAGATCGCCCGCGACCACGTCGCGGCGACCGCATCATGCCAGTCATCGACCCCCTTGCGGTAATCAGCCTCGCCGGCGTCACGCACCGGCAAGTCGAACTCCGCGATACGTGTCTGCTTGTTGGTGAGCAAATCAGCGCAAATCGTCCGCCGTAGTTCGGCAAGATCGGACTTCTGCGTTCCTTTGCGCGGGATCAAAACGAGATCGGCCGCGTTGATGGCACGGATCGCTGCGAGCGTGAGCTGCTCGGGATCGCCGCAACCGATGCCTATCAGGGAAAGCGTGACCATCACGAGTGTGAAGGGCGACCATGACGGCCGCCCTTCAAATCATCCCTACGCTGCGTCGTGCAGGCGCGGGGTGACGAGACCGGGCGCGGTGACGCCACGCAGCGACTTTGCCAGCGCCAGCACCGCGAGATCGGCGAGCGGCTCGATCACGATCACCAGCGCATAGGACGCGGCAAAGGTTGCGATGTTGGCAAGGTTCGCAGCGCCAAAGCCCGCGCCATAGATCGCCCAGAACGCAACCCAGGCGATGATGCCGGACTGATACGCCGTCGAGAGCGCCAGCGCCTGGCGATACTGCAGGTCGACATAGGCGGTGTTGCGAGGAATGATGCGGGTAGCGAGCGCTTGGATGGCGAACAGCGGCACCAGCAGCGTGGTGACGTTCATGCCATATTGCGGTAGGTCGGTCGGCACGAAGAACAGGCCTTGCAGCAAGAGGCCGAGCGCGAGACCAAAGGCCGCCGGTGCCGCGCCGAACAGCAGGAACAAGGTCGAGCCGAGGATGAAGTGCACCTCGGAGACGCCGACCGGGAAGTGCGGCAGGATCTCGAAGAAGGTGAAGACCAGCGCGGTCGTTGCAGCCGACCGTAGAGCGAACGAGCTGATGCCCTGCTCGCGCACGGTCTCGGCCGCGAGCTTCAGCGCAACGCCGCCGGCGGCGATGCTGGTTGCGTAACTCAACACGAGCTTGGCGCCCGTCACGATTCCCGGTTCGATATGCATGGTTCAAGTCCTTCCTGCCGTCACACCCGACGGCCTTGGCGTCCAAACGTGCAGGGCCGGTCTCCTGGCTCGCGGATCGAAGGGGATCTCCGGCCTTCCCGAGCCTTGCGGCCCAGTGGCGGATCGGAGCCCCTCACCGCTTACAGTCGCGGGGGCGGCTGGGGTTTGGGGCGCCGCAACTGGGTCCGCCCACCCCCATTCCCGATTATGCTCCGGCGCTTTGCGCCGCATCGAGCACCATGCCCCTCTTGTGTGCCTCTTTCGCAAGCCGGGCGTCAAGGGCAGAACGGCTGCAACGGGCATCATCATGACGATTCTCCCGCCAGTGCGCCAAACAGGATAACGGCGGCTGTGGCCGCGGGCACGGCCTGCGCGAGCTCTTCGGCGAGCTTGGCGATCGTGGTGCGGACGAGCCGCTCATCGGCGCGGCCAAGTGATTCCGCAAACAGCGCCGGCGTCTCCGGAGCAAGCCCCTGCGCGATCAGCTTCGCGGCAAGATCCGGGAACGTGCGCCGGCCCATATAGACGACCGTCGTCGCATCGGGGTCGGCCAGCGCCGCCCAGTTCAGATTTTGCGGCAACTGCCCGGTCACATCGGCTCCGGTCACGAACTGTACCCGGCGCGCTGTGTTCCGACGGGTCAGGGGGATGCCGGCTTGCGCTGCCGCGACGCAGGCCGAGGTAACGCCGGGCACGATCTCGTAGCCGATCCCGGCCACCCGCAGCGTTTCGATCTCCTCTTCCAGCCTGCCGAAGATTCCGGCATCGCCGGATTTCAGCCGCACCACGCGCGCGCCGGTCGCCGCGTAATCGACCAGCAGGCGGTTGACGTGCTGCTGCTTGGTCGAGGGCCTTCCGGCGCGTTTGCCGACCGCCACGAGATTGGCGCCGGGCCGGGCGAGCTCGAGGATCGCACCGGATGCAAGATCGTCATAGAGCACCACGTCGGCCTCGCGCAGCCGCGCGGCGCCTTTGAGCGTCAAAAGCTCGGGATCGCCGGGACCGGCGGAGACGAAGGAGACGAAGCCGCTCACCGGTCCTCCGCAATCAGATGAAAGAAAGTACCCGTTGCACGCCCGCGGCGCGATCCGGTCTCGGCAACGACCGCGCCGGTCGCATCGTGCACGACCGCGAGCGGCGTATCGGGCTGCGCAATGATCGTCGAATAGTGGAATTCATGGCCGCGCAGGCGCACGCCAGGCTGATGTCCCGGCATCGGGGCGGCGAGCTCGGCAAGACGGTAGCCGAGATGCATGCGACGTTTGGCAAAGCTCGTCTCAAGGCCCAAGAGGCCAAGCATCTCGTGCCGCGCGCCCTCGGCATCGGTCAAGGCGGCGCCCATCACCATGTAGCCGCCACATTCGCCATGGACCGGCCGCGTCTCGGCAAAGGCGCCCAAGCGCTCGCGAAAGCGCGTATTCGCCGCGAGCCGGCCGGCATGCAGTTCCGGATAGCCGCCAGGCAGCCAGCACACGTCGGCGGTTGCATCTGGTCCCTCGTCGGCGAGCGGCGCGAAAGGCAGGATCTCCGCACCGGCTGCATGCCAGGCCTCCAGCATATGCGGATAGACGAAGGAAAACGCGGCGTCGCGCGCCAGCGCGATGCGCTGGCCCGGCGGCCTGACGTTGAGCCCGTTCGGGGCAGGTTGCGCCGGCCATGCACAGGCTGCGCCCAGCACGGCGTCGAGATCGACGTGCTCGCTGACGAAGCGCGCAGCCTCCGCGATCAGGCCGCCGATCTCCGCCTGCTCTTCCGCCTGGACCAGGCCGAGATGCCGCTTCGGCAGGCTGATCTCGGCATGGCGCGGCAGCGCGCCGAACACGGCAATGCCTGCATCGGCCAAAGCCCGCCGTACGAGATCCTGATGCCGCGGGCTCGCGACGCGGTTGAGCACGACGCCGGCAAGGCGCACGCCGCTACGGAAATCCCGCAAGCCGGTCGCAATCGCGGCGGCCGTCTGGGCCTGGCCGGACGGATCGATCACGAGCAGCACCGGCCAGCCCATCATCGCGGCGATGTCTGCGGTGGCGCCGGTGCCCGAGACGCCGCGCGCGGCGACACCGTCGAACAGGCCCATCGAGCCCTCCGCCAGCACGAGATCTGCGGTCGCACCCCGGCTGACGAGATGTTCGATCGTCGTGCGATCCATCGCCCAGCTATCGACGTTGACGGAGGCGCGCCCCGTAGCCGCGGCATGAAAGGCCGGATCGATGTAGTCGGGGCCGCTTTTGAAGCACTGCACCTTGAGGCCGCGATCGCGATAGGCGCGGGCGAGCGCCAGCGTCAGCGTCGTCTTGCCGACGCCGGAGGCCGGCGCCGAGATGACGAGCCCCGCCGCCATCACGACACCTCCGGAAAGCGCGGCGCAGGACCGAACGGCCGGTAGCGGCGATCGTAGTCGGCGGCGTAAAGGCGGCTCTCGGAAAATTCCTCCGAGCCGAGAGTCCTGCCGACCAGGATGA
The DNA here is from genome assembly GCF_029714405.1 of Bradyrhizobium sp. CB82. Lineage (NCBI taxonomy): Bacteria > Pseudomonadati > Pseudomonadota > Alphaproteobacteria > Hyphomicrobiales > Nitrobacteraceae > Bradyrhizobium > Bradyrhizobium sp. CB82. Next base: position 5,777,399 of record NZ_CP121650.1, read on the forward strand.
GCGCGGTGCGTTCGAGCTCGGCACCGACGGCCGCATCAAGCGTGGCGAGCGTCGCGCGGACGATGCGCTGGTCGGGCCAGCTCGCGCGCCAGACGATCGCGACCGGACAATCGGAGCCATAATGCGGCGTCAGCTCGGCGACGACCTTGTCGAGCAGATGGATCGAGAGATGGATCGCGAGCACCGCTCCGGTCGCGGCGAACGCAGCAAGCTTCTCACCCTCCGGCATTGCGCTCGCCCGCCCCGGCGTGCGCGTCAGCACCACCGATTGCGCAAGCCCCGGCAAAGTCAGTTCAGCCTCGAGCGCTGCGGCAGCAGCGGAGAACGACGGCACGCCCGGCGTAACGGTGAAGGGAATGTCGAGCGCGCGCAGGCGGCGCAATTGCTCGCCCATCGCCGACCAGATCGAGAGGTCGCCCGAATGTAGCCGCGCGACATCCTTGCCTTCCGCATGCGCGTTGGCGATCTCGACGACGATCTCGTCGAGCGACAGCGGCGCCGTGTTGACGATCCGCGCGCCCTTCGGGCAGTGCGCCAGCACGCCCTCAGGCACGAGCGAGCCCGCATAGAGGCACACCGGCGAGGCCGCGATCAGATCGCGCCCGCGCAGAGTGAGGAGATCGGCGGCGCCCGGCCCTGCCCCAATGAAATGCACGGTCATTCGCCGTCTCCTTCCGCTATCGCCGCGGTCGCGGTCCGGTCCTGCGAGACCACGCGGGTCGCAATCAGCCGCGCGTCACGGCCCGCAGCCGCGAGCGCGACGGCTTCCGCCACCGATCCCGTGCCGAACTTGTCCTTGATGAGTTTTGACTGGGTCGGAGTCGCGATGCCGGCGAGCATGTCGGCGGAAATCGCCTTGATCGGCACGTTCAATTCGCCCGCCAGCAACTTCAGCGCTGCGCTGTTCGCCTTGTCGCTGACGGTTGCAACAGCCGCGAGACCTTCCACACCGCCGGCGGCGAGAAGTGCCTCGCGCAGTGCGGCGAGCGTGGCGTCGTGCTTAAAGCCAAGCCCTGCGACCTTCATCGCACCACGCTCCATTGCACGACCGGCCGCGCCGCCTCCCAGGAGCGATAGCGGCCAAGCGGCTCCGCATGCGCGATCTCGACCCGCATCAATTCGCCGCCATGGCGCTGGTTTAGCTCGACCAGCAAAGTTTCGGTCTCCAGCGTCACGGCATGGGCCACCAGCCGCGTGCCCGGGACAATGCGAGACCAGACGGCATCAAACATCGCGGCGTCGAAGCCGCCGCCGATGAACACGGCATCAGGTGTCTCCAGGCCCGCCAATGCGCCGGGTGCAGTTCCCACGATCACGGCGATCCGATGCGCCAGTCCGAAAGCCGCGGCATTGCTGCGGATGTTCACGGCACGATCCTCACGCGCCTCGATCGCAATCGCCGCGCCGCGGCACAAGGCCCATTCGACCGAGATTGAGCCCGAGCCTGCGCCGATGTCCCAGAGCCGTTCACCCGGACGTGGCGCCAGCGCGGACAAGGCCAGCGCGCGCATCGGGCGTTTGGTGATCTGGCCGTCATTCACGAAGAGATCGTCCGCAAGACCCGAGCTGCGCGGAATGCCCTGTGATCCCCTCGCCTCCAGCGCGACGGCGACCAGGATGTCGCCAGCTTCCGCCGCGAAGCTGTCTGCGCGATGCGCCCTGACGTTTTCGCGCGGGCCGCCGAGCGCGGTGAGAGTCCACAGTGCTGAGGCGCCCCAGCCTCGCGCCGTCAGCCACTTCGCGAGATCGCCGGCCGCCTTGCCGTCGCGCACGAGGCAGACGATTCTCGCATTAGGTGCGAGATGCGGCACCAGGCGTTCGAACGGCGCGGCATGCAGTCCGAGACAGACAACACTCTCCAGCCGCCAGCCCAGCCTCGCCGCGGCGAGCGAGAACGTCGACGGCGCCGGATGCGCGATCCATTCACCTGCTTCCAGCTGCTCGGCGAGGCTTGCGCCGGCGCCGTGCCAGAACGGATCGCCCGAGGCGAGCACCGCGGTGGGTCGGCCGCGACAGCTCAGCACAACGCCGGCATCGAACGGCACTGGCCACGGGCGGCCGCGATCGGCTATGCCTGCGAGCGCAAGATGGCGCTCGCCGCCGAACACGGTCTCGGCCCCGGCAAGCGCCTTTCGGCTTGCCTCGGAGAGGCCAGCAAGGCCATCTTCGCCGATACCGATGATCGTCAGCCAGGGATCAGCCATGACGCGCGCGCTCATTCTGGGCGGAACGAGTGATGCGAATTTGCTCGCCGCGAAGATCGCGCGCGCCGGCGTCGATGCGATCTATTCCTATGGCGGCCGCACCCGCGCGCCCACGGGTCAGCCGCTGCCGACCCGCAGCGGTGGCTTTGGCGGCGTCAGCGGACTTGCGGATTATATCCGGCAAGAAGGCATCACGCATGTCATCGACGCCACCCATCCCTTTGCAGCGGAGATGAGCCGCAATGCGGTCGCGGCCTGCGCGGACACCCAAACGCCGCTGGTCGCGCTCGAACGCGCGCCATGGGTCAGAGTGCCCGGTGATCGCTGGATCGAGGTGCCGGATCTCGCAGCCGCCGTTGTGGCGCTGCCCGAGACGCCGTCGCGCGTCTTCCTCGCGATCGGCCGGCAGCATATCGCCCCATTCGGGGAGAAGCCGCAGCATGCCTACACGCTGCGATTCGTCGATCCGCCCGAAGGAGCGCTGCCGTTCAAGGCAGACGTCATCGTGTCGCGCGGTCCATTCACGTTCGAGGGCGAAGTTGACACGCTGCGATCGCGCGGCATCGCATGGATCGTCGCCCGCAATTCCGGCGGCGATGGCGCGCGCGCCAAGATCGACGCGAGCCGCGCGCTCGGCCTGCCCGTCATCATGATCGCGCGGCCGCAACTGCCCGAGCGACTGCGTGTGGAGAGTGTGGCCGAGGTCCTGGCCTGGCTCGGTCATCGGACCTGCCTCGGCGCATAGACCCAGCGACCAACGCGGCGCGTCTGCGAATTGCCGACGATGACGAGCGTGCGCATGTCCGCCATCTCGGGCCTCGCCTCGTCCAGCGTCACCGTCTCGATCCGCTCGTCCGGCGCACTGATCGCGCGGGCGAAGATCACCAGACGGTCACCGCGAGCCGCTTCCCTCAACACCGCGAGCGCGCGGCCGAAGCCTTCCGGGCGGCTCGCCGAGCGCGGGTTATAGAGCGCGATCGCGAAATCGGCCTCCGCTGCGAGCCGAAGGCGCTTCTCGATCGCCGCCCACGGTTTCAGATTGTCGGAGAGGTTGATCGCGCAGAAATCATGGCCGAGCGGCGCGCCTGCGCGCGCAGCCGCCGCCAGCATCGCGGTCACGCCGGGCAGCACACGGATCGGAAGCTTCTGCCATTGCGGCGCGCCTTCGAGCGCCTCGAACACCGCAGAGGCCATCGCAAACACACCGGGGTCGCCGGAGGACACCACGACGACTTGCCGGCCTTCGGCCGCAAGCCGCAGCGCCTCGCTCGCACGCTGCAACTCGACGCGATTGTCCGACGGATGCAGCGTGAGCCCGTCGCGGGGAGCAACCCGCGCGACATAGGGCGCATAGCCAACCACATCCGTCGCAGCAGCAAGCGCGACAGAGACCTCCGGCGTCACCAGCGCATCGTCGCCGGGCCCAAGTCCGGCAATGGTCAGCGTTCCCGTCATTGGCCCGCGTCCATACGGCGCCCCCGCCCGTGCACGAGCACGATCGCAAAATAGGGACAGTCGGATTCGTCCGTCTCGGCGAGCCGCGCAACGCGCTCGCTCGGCATCGTGCCGCGCTCGACCAGCCAGGCATCGTCGAGCCTGCCGGCGGAGGCGAGCGCACGGCGCACCTTCTGCAAATTGCGCCCGGTCTTCATGATGACGAGCGCATCGGAGCTGCGCATACGCCGTTCGAGCTCGTCCTCGGCGAGCGTTCCCATCAGGACCGTCGTCACATCGTCGCCGAGCGCAATCGGCTGACCGACCGCGTTCCAGCAGCCGGCCATGCCCGGAATGCCGGCGATCACCTCGATCTCGACACGCCCCTGCAATCGTGCGTGCAAATGCATGAAGGAGCCGTAGAAGTAAGGATCGCCCTCGCAGAGCACGACGACGTCGACCGCGCGTGCCAGACGCGCCAGCCGCTCCGCCCACTCGTCGTAGAAGCCGGCGAGCAGCCGCATGTATTCCAGGCTGTCGAAGGCGATCTCGGTCGTGACCGGATATTCCATCGGATATTCGGTCACATCCGCCGCCAGCATGCCCTCGACGATGCGCCGCGCCTGACCCGGACGGCCTTTCTTGCGAAAATAGGCAATATGCCTGGCCGCGCGCACCTCGCGATCGGAGCGGACGCTCATCAGGTCGGGATCGCCAGGCCCAAGGCCGCAGCAGATGATACGCCCCATCACTATTCGCTCCGGCTCGCCAGCGCATTCACGGCGGCAACGGTGATCGCTGAGCCGCCGAGGCGGCCCTCGACGGTCAATGCCGGCGCCGGCGGCTTCGCCATCAAGGCGGCCTTCGATTCGGCCGCGCCGACGAAGCCGACCGGACAGCCGATGATTGCCGCCGGCCTCGGGCAATCGCGATCCTCCAGCATGTTGAGCAGATGAAACAGTGCGGTCGGCGCATTGCCGATCGCGACGATAGCGCCGTTCAGATGCGGCCGCCAGAGCTCGAGCGCCGCCGCCGAGCGCGTGTTGCGCATGGACTGCGCCAGCGCGGCAACGGCCGGATCGCCGAGCGTGCAGATGACGGCATTGCTGGCCAGCAACCGCGCGCGCGTGATTCCTTCAGACACCATGCGCGCATCGCACAGGATCGGCGCGCCGTTCTGAAGCGCCGCACGCGCGGCACGCGCCATACCCGGCGTGAAGCGGATATGCGCCTCGAGCCCCACCATCCCGGCGGCGTGGATCATGCGCACGGCGACCTGCTCCTCGTCGGCCGTGAAGCGCGCGAGATCCGCCTCGGCACGTATGGTCGCAAAGGATTGCCGATATATCGTCGCGCCGTCGGTCTCGTACACGTGCGGCATCAGCGTCCTCCCATCAGCAGGGAGGGATGTTTGACGATCTCGGTGCTGCTCAGTCCGCGCAGCACCGGCATATCGCGCGTCGAGCCGAAGCGAACGAGATCGAATCCTTCGCGGGTCGCAACAAGCGTGAGCGTTGCCGGTCCCGAATGCGCACAGCCCTTGGCGCAACCAGAAACGTGAAGCCGTGCATCGGGTGCAATGTGCGGCGCGAGCGCAGACGCAAGCGCGCGCGTATCGGCATGCGCCTCGCGGCACCGCGGCGCACCGCTGCAGGCGATCACGCGCAGCGCCGGATCATCGGCCTCGGTGATGAGGTCTTCACCACTCGGCATCTCGTGCATGCCCTCGACCAAAATCATCCGCCACGGCGTCATCCGCAGCGCTGGCGCGCAGGAGGCAAGATGAGTGAGCGCCGAATGCGGCAGCTGCCCAAAGGCCACACCCATCATCGCGCCTTGCGGATAAAGACCAGGACGGGCCGCAACCGCCGCGGCGGCAGGCTCAACGTCGCCGCGCAAAGCATCCGGCAATTTCGCGCCGGCAACGATATGCGCCGCCATCCGCCCTCGCCCGTTCTTGGCCCCACCTGACGCCACGAACCACTCTGCCAGCGCGAACGCGGCCGTTACGGCTGCTTGGCGCGAAACTGCGCGACCGAGTTTCGCGCCGTCGGCCCGCACCAAGAGGCCGCCTGCGCGATGACGTTCAATCCGGATATCCGCGGACGCGCCGGATAGCACGCGCTCCTGTCCAACGTCGATAGCAAAGCCGAACTTGGTCGGAAGATCGAGCGTGCTGTCGGCAAGGGCCCGCTCGAACTCGTCGGCGAGCAAGCAGGTGTCATCGCCAGCGGTCCAGAATGGCGTCACCAGAATATTGCGCCGCGATTCCGTCTCGGGATCGGAATCGAGCAGGCCCAACTGCGCGAGGCCGTCGAGGAGAGGCAGATGCGCCGCGTCGGTTACGCCCCTGATCTGGAGATTGGCCCGGCTGGTGACGTCGATCAAACCATTGCCATGACGCGCGGCAAGCTCGGCAATGCCGGCCGCCTGCTGCGCCGCCAGCCGTCCGCCATGCGGGCGCACGCGCACCACGAGCCCATCGCCCGACAACATCGGGCGCAACGCGCCCGGGCACCAGCCCTTGACCGCGATTGCGCTCATGAGGCCTCCTTCAGCGCTGCTGCAATCGAATTGCGGCGCGTCTTCCAGAGGGCGGCTTCGTGCAGTCGGGTGAAGCAGGTTTCCATCGCTGCCAATGCGGCTGGATTTTCCCGCGCCATGAAGGCCCGGACATCGTCGTTGCCGACGGTCGCGTCATAATAGAGATCGAACAGATGCGGCGGCACGGCGCCCGCCAGATGCGCGAACGCAGCCAGGTGCTCGAGCGTCGCGGTGATCTCCGCCGCGCCGCGAAAACCGTGGCGCATCATGCCGGCGATCCAGTCGGGATTGGCGGCGCGGGCGCGGACGACGCGCGAGATCTCCTCCGTCAACACGCGCGCATGGGGTTGGTCGGGCCGCGTCGCATCGAGGTGATAGAGCGACGGCGCGGCCGCGCCTAGCTTCGCCGCTGCGGCTGCGACGCCTGCTTCATGCGCGGCATAATCGGCGGCGAGCAGCAAATCCGTCTCGGGCAGATCCTGCACATGGACGAAAGCGTCGGCAGCGGCGAGCCTCGTCTCGATGCCGGCGCGATCGGAGCGCATCTCGCCGTCGGACGACAACGCCCAGGATGAGGCCGACAGCCAGGCCTCGCCGGCCGCCTCACGTGTGTCCGCCGTGAACACATCCGGTATCGAGGAGAGCCCGACGCCATATTGTCCGGGACGCGGCCCGAACACGCGCGCGAGGCGTATGCGATAGGGATTTTCGTCGCCTTCAGTCTCGCGCATCGACAGCGCTTCGCTGGCCGCATCGAACAATTGTGCGAGACCCGAGAAGACATCGCGGAACAGGCCGGACACGCGCAGCGTGACGTCGATGCGAGGACGGCCGAGCTCGGCCGGAGAGATGATGTCGTAGCCGGTCACGCGTCCCGAGCTGTGATCCCAGCGCGGCGCGAGACCTGCGAGATGCAGCGCCATCGCGAACTCCTCGCCGGCGGTACGCATGGTCGCGGAGCCCCAGAGGTCGACCACCAGCCCCTTCGGCCAGTCGCCATGATCCTGCAAGTGACGGCGCAACAATTCTTCGGCGAGCTTGATGCCTTGTGCATGCGCGGACGGCGTCGGCACGGCGCGGGGATCGACGGCAAACAGATTTCGCCCGGTAGGCAGGACGTCCTGGCGCCCGCGATAGGGCGAGCCGGCAGGCCCAGGCGCGACGCGGCGGCCGAACAACGCCGCGATGAGCGCCGTCCTCTCCGACTCGCCGCAATTGCCGCGGCCGAACACATGCAGGCCGTCGCCGAACTGGCTTTCCTTGAGATCGCAGACGAAGCGGTCGATGCGTGGAATCGCTTCCGCGGGTGCAGCCGATGCGGCAAGGCCGAGATCGGCGTCGAGACCGGCTGCGCGCGCTTCGTCGCGAATGGCGGCAATCAGGCGCTGCCGGCGCGCGGGATCGAGGCCGTCGGCGGTCGAATATTCGTCAAGCAGTTGCTCGAGCCTGTGCAGGCCCTCAGGCACGGCGGACTTGGTCAGCGGCGGCGGCAGATGGCCGATCGTGACCGCGCCGGTCCGCCGCTTGGCTTGTGCCGCCTCGCCGGGATCGTTGACAATGAACGGATAGACCAGCGGCAACTCGCCGGCCAGCGCCTCCGGCCAGCAGGACGGCGACAGCGCAACGGATTTTCCGGGCAACCATTCCAGCGTTCCGTGCGCGCCCACGTGCACGACAGCGTCAACGCCCTGCTGCCGGAGCCAGAGATAGAACGCGACATAGGCATGGCGCGGCGTGCGCGAAAGATCGTGATAGTCAGCGTCGCGGTGACTGACCTCACCGCGTTCCGGCTGCACCGCGACGATCGCGTTGCCGCTTCGAATCGCCGCGAAGTGAAATTCGCCGCCACGACAGCTCGGGTCGACCTCCGGCGCCCCCCAGGCGCGTGCCAGATCATCTTGCAATGCGCGGGGAAGCCGCGAGAGAGCCCCACGATAGTCGGCGACACTCCATGTCAACTCCTGTTTCAGCAAGACATCGCCGAGCGCACTCTGCGGCTCGACGATGAAGCCGGCTTCGCTGAGATCAGAGAGCAGCGCTTCAACAGAGGCGAGTGCATCGAGCCCGACCGCATGGGCGATCTGGTGCGGCCGACCGGGATAGTTGGAGAGCACGATCGCCAGCCGCTTCTCGCCCGCCGGCTTTTGCGCGAGCCGCTGCCATGCCGCCACGCGCGCAACGACGGCGGCGACACGCTCATCGTCGGGCCGGTGTGAAAGATGCGCGAACTGCAGATCAGGATCACGTTCGCCTGCCGATTTGAAGCTCACCACGCCCGCAAACACGCGTCCGTCGACCTCCGGCAGCACGACATGCATCGCAAGATCGCCCGGCGAGAGGCCGCGGACCGATTCGGCCCAGTCTTCGCGGCGTGCCGTGGAGAGCGCGACCTGGAAGACCGGACACGATGCGGCATCGAACGGCGTCGCGCCGTCGTCGCCAACTGCAGAGAACGCGGTCGCATTGACGATGGCCGCGGGCGGATATTGCGCAAGGTGCGCGCGCAGCCAATCGGCGACGCCGGGCGCCTTCAGTGACGTGACGAACACGCCCCAGGCATCGAAGCCTCTCTCGCGGAGCGCTGCGATTAGCGCATCGACCGGCGCAGTATCGGCGGCCGTGAGATAAGAGCGGTAAAAGGTAACGAGTGCGCGAGGTCTTCCGTCGGGGTCGGGCAGCGCCCAGACAACACCGCGCACCGGCTCGTAGAAACCGATCTCGGGGACCTCGATCTCACCAACCACGGGCCCCGCATAGAGACCCGAGGCCAGCGCAAGCTGCGCGATCGCGGCTTGTGCGGCGACCGGTCCGCCCTTGTCGCAGAGCACTTTCAGCCGTCTGAGCGTCGAGACCGGCAAGGTCGAGAACGCATCGAGCCGTTCATCGTCGCGGCCATCCGCCGGCAACACGGCGAGCGCGATGCCGCGCTCCTTCGCCAGTCGCTGGAGGGCCGCGAGCCCATAGGCCCAATAGGACTCGCCGCCGATCAGGCGGACCAAAATGCCGCGCGCTCGCGACAGCGTTCGCTCGATATAGGTGTCGACCGACAGCGGGTGGCGCAGCTCGGCGAGATTAGCGAGCCGCAGCGACGGCAGCGCGGCGCGCCCCCGCCGCCATCCGGCCGCGAACGCGACGAGATCGGAATCCGAGAACGAGAGTACCACGAGATCGGCCGGGTCCTGGCCGATGTCCCTGGGCGTCGCGGTCTCCTCCAGACCGCGGCTCTCGCGGAAGACGACGTGCATCAGATCCCAAGCCCTGACATTCCAAGCCCTGCCTTGATCGCGGCCTCGTCGATGTCGCCCTGCTCTCCGATCACGACCAGCTTGGATTGCCGGGGGCGCGCGCCCCAGGGCCGATCGAACTGGTGCCGCACGCGCTCGCCGACCGATTGCAGCAACAGCCGCATCGGCTTGCCCTTGACGGCGATATAGCCTTTGGCCCGCAGCACGTTCTGCTCTCGTGCCAGCCGCTGCACTGAGGCGATCAGCGCCTCGACGTCGACGACCTCAGGCAGATCGATCACGACGGAGTTGAAATCATTGTGCTCGTGCTCGTCCTCACCGTCATGATGCGAGGGGCGGGCAGCGAGATCGTCTTCGGCCGCCGCTTCAAGGCCGAGGATCACGCGCAGATCGACTGCGCCGTCGACGACAGGCAGCATCGGCACCGGACGCGGGATCTCCGCGGCGATCGCCGCCCTGGCTGCTTCGAGCCCCGCCGCGCCTGCAAGATCGGCCTTGGTCAAGAGCACGATATCGGCGCAGGCGATCTGGTCCTCGAACACCTCCGACAGCGGCGTCTCGTGATCGAGATTCTCATCCGCCGCGCGCTGTGCTTCCACCGCATCCGGGTCCGGCGCAAAGCGTCCGGCTGCGACCGCCTCGGCATCTGCCAGCGCAATCACGCCATCGACCGTAATCCGTGAGCGGATCTCCGGCCAGTCGAACGCTTTAAGCAGCGGCTTCGGCAAGGCCAGTCCCGAGGTCTCGATCAGGATATGGTCCGGCCTCACCCGACGTGCGAGCAGCTGCTCCATCGCCGGAATGAAATCGTCGGCCACGGTGCAGCAGATGCAGCCATTGGCGAGCTCGACGATGTTCTCCTCAGGACAATTGGCATCCGCACAGGATTTCAGGATCTCGCCATCGACACCTTCGCTGCCGAATTCGTTGACGAGCACCGCGAGCTTCTTGCCGTTGGCATTGGTGATCAGATGCTGGATCAGTGTCGTCTTGCCTGATCCCAGAAAGCCCGTGACGACCGTGACCGGGACTTTTGCGAGCGTGTTCATTCGGCGGCCTCCGGCACGACGGGAATCGGGGGAATGCGGGCAAGCGATTGCTTGCGGAAGATTTCGGGACGGCTGCGCCATGGCACGATGCCGTCGGGCGCGGCCGCGTAAGCCGAAGCGCCTGCGATGACGTCGCTCGCATTGGCATCGGACAGGCGCCCGTAGACATAGGACCATCGACCGGGCGCACTGAGTGCAACCGAGCAGCCCTGGCTACAGGCCGACAGGCATTCGACGGGAACCAGGTTGACGCCCTGGGGCACACCGACGTCGAGGATGGCGGCATGCAGCCGCGCGCCGGGCGTGGTTTCGCCTTCGCCGAGCGTCTGGCCAGCGCGGCAGGTGATGCAAACGTGAAGTGTGACGGCCATCGCCCCTTCCAGGATATCTGCGGGAGGCGATGAGGCGCACGAACCGCTCGAGGAGAGGATCCGTTTCCCCGTCGCGGAACACCCCGTCCGCCGGTCCAAAACGTGCGCGCTGGCAGGTCTCCCGGCTTGCGGAGCAGGGTTTTTCCCTTCGATCCCCGCCTTCCCGATCCCCAAGGGGGATCAGTGGCTTCGGGCATCTCTCCGGTCACGGTCGCGGGGGCGGCTGCTTTTCGAACACGAATCTTTCCGATTCGAGCCCTATCGCATTCCCTCTTCGCCTGTCGTAGGACAGGAACCAACGCTGGCCCACCATTTGCCCATGGCCGCCACTTGTCAAGCCGAAGGACCACGTCAGATGACGCCTGAACCGGATACCCCAGCGGTGGAGGAAACCGACGCCCGGCACGCCGCGAAGATGGCGAAGAAGAAGGTCGCCCGCGACAAGATCATGGCGACCAAGAGCGGCGAAAAGGGCCTGATCATCGTCCATACCGGCGCGGGCAAGGGCAAATCCTCCTCCGCCTTCGGCATGATCGTTCGGTGTGTCGCGCATGGCCTGCCCTGCGCGGTGGTCCAGTTCATCAAGGGTGCCTGGGATACCGGCGAGCGCCGCCTGCTCACCGGGCACTTTGGCGACCTCTGCCAGTTCCACGCCATGGGTGAAGGTTTTACCTGGGAGACGCAGGACCGCGCCCGCGACATCGCTGCGGCCAAGGCGGGCTGGGAGAAGGCGAAAGAGCTGATATCGGATGAACGCCTGCGCATGGTCGTGCTCGATGAGATCAACATCGCGCTGCGCTACGACTATCTCGATATCACCGAGGTCGTTGACTTTCTGAAATTGCAGAAGCCGCCGCTGACGCATGTCGTCCTCACCGGGCGCAACGCCAAGGACGAGCTGATCGAGATCGCCGACCTCGTCACCGAGATGACGCTGGTAAAACATCCGTTCCGCTCCGGCATCAAGGCGCAAGCCGGCGTCGAGTTCTGAGAGTTCGGATGGCGCGCGCATTGATGATTCAGGGAACGGGCTCGGACGTGGGCAAGTCGCTCGTCGTTGCGGGCCTTGCGCGCGCTGCGAGGCGCCGGCGCCTGCGCGTGCTCCCCTTCAAGCCGCAGAACATGTCGAACAATGCGGCCGTGACCGTCGATGGCGGCGAGATCGGCCGTGCGCAGGCGCTCCAGGCGGTCGCCGCCGGCGTCGAGCCGCACACCGACATGAATCCGGTTCTGCTCAAGCCCGAGACCGATGTCGGAGCGCAAGTCATCGTGCAGGGCAAACGCCTCGCGACGGCACGCGCCCGCGACTATGCGGCAATGAAACCTTCACTGATGGGCGCAGTGATCGAAAGTTTTGAACGGTTGAAGGCGCGTTCCGACCTCGTCCTGGTCGAAGGCGCCGGCAGCCCTGCCGAAGTCAATTTGCGCCGGGCCGACATCGCCAATATGGGCTTTGCCCGCAAGGCCGACGTTCCCGTCGTGCTGATCGGCGACATCGACCGCGGCGGCGTTATCGCGCAACTGGTCGGCATCAAGACCGTGATCGATCCTGACGATGCCGCGATGATCCATGGTTTTGTCATCAACAAGTTCCGCGGCGATCCCGCGCTGTTCGATGACGGCTACCGGCTGATCCAGGACAAGACATCCTGGCGCGGTTTTGGCGTGCTACCCTGGTTTACCCGCGCCGGCGAATTGCCGGCCGAGGATGCACTGGGACTGGGCGAGGCGCGAAAGCCCGGCCGATGCAAGATCGCGTTTCTGGCGCTGTCGCGGATCGCCAATTTCGACGATCTCGACCCGCTCAAGCTCGAGCCAAATGTTGACCTCGTGATGGTCCGCCCGGGCGAGGCGATCCCCGGCGACGCACGGCTCGTCATCATCCCCGGCTCGAAATCGACGCGCGGCGACCTCACCTTCTTGCGCACGCAAGGGTGGGACATCGATCTCCTCGCACACCACCGTCGCGGCGGTCATGTGCTGGGCGTCTGCGGCGGCTATCAGATGCTCGGTCGCAGTGTGGATGATCCCAAGGGCATCGAGGGGCCGGCCGGAGAGACAGCCGGCCTCGGCCTTCTGGATGTGACGACGGTGATGTCGCCCAAGAAAACGCTCACGCGCGTGACGGCGCGCCATGGCGGGACCAGCGAAGCAATCGACGCTTACGAAATTCACATCGGCCACACCGATGGACCGGATCGCGCGCGTCCCTTCGCGATGCTCGACGGCGCGCCGGAAGGCGCGATCTCCAGCGATGGCCGTGTGCATGGCAGCTATCTGCACGGCCTGTTCACGTCGGACGGTTTTCGCAGGGCCTTCCTCGCGCAGCTCGACATTCCCGCGACGGACCAGCCATACGGCGCCAGGGTCGAGAGTGCGCTCGACGCGCTCGCCGATCACATCGAGACCCATCTTGATGTCGAAGGCCTGCTCGCGCTGGCGCGCTGAGCGTCAGCGGGCGAGCGCCGATGCAAGGCGCGACCATTCCGCCTCATCGCCCGGCAGACCCAGACGCAACCACCCCGGCTGCCCGCTGAAGACGCGCGACCAGATCCGGCCGCGCGCGAGCTTGTCCTGTGCAGCAAGTGCATCACCGACATCGTAGAGCCGGAACAGCGGCGTGCCACCGATCAGCCGCCATCCTTGTGCCGTCGCCTGGGCGTCGAGCCGTACGCAGTCGTGGCCGAGCCGCGCCGTCGTTGCGCTGGCCCATTCGCGATCGAGCAGCGCACGCCGACCGACGGCGATAGCAGCACCCGAAACCGGCCACGGCCCTGCCATCGCCGAGAGCGTAGCAATGTCCCCTTCCGCGCCGAGCACGAAGCCAAGACGCAAACCGGCCAACCCATAGAACTTGCCGAACGAGCGCAGGACGAGGAGACCGCCTCGCCCCGCCGCCTCTGGCGCGAGCGACAGCTGCGTCAGCGCATCTGCAAAGCTCTCGTCGATGATAAGGCGGCCGACGCATGGCAGCAGTGCTAGGAGGTCAGCCCGCTCATGGCGCCGGCCGTCGGGATTGTTGGGATTGACGACGATGGCAAGATCGGCGCCTGCGAGCGCGTCGAGATTGGTGACCTCGGCAACATCCCAGCCAGCGGAAGAAAGCACCCCGGCGTATTCGTTGTAGGTCGGCGCGAGAATGCGCGCCCGGCCCTTACGCGACAAACTCGGCAGACACTGGATGGCCGCCTGCGCGCCGGCCATGGCGAGCAGCGGCGCTTGGGTTGCATAGGTCTGCCGCGCGGCCTCGTGCAGCTCTTCGATTTCGGATCGCGACGGCAGCGCGGTCCATGCACTCTGTTCGATCACGCCCACCGGATAAGGCTGCCGGTTGATGCCGGTCGACAGATCGATCCAGTCCTCGATGCGCCCGCCGAACCGCTGCATCGCAGTGTCGAGATTGCCACCATGCTCGCGCATCGCCGCCTCGTTAGATCAACGCCAGTGCCGCGAGCAAGCCACCGAGCAGCAGCATCGCGCGAATATAGAGCCGCAATCCCCGGCCGATATCGGCGGCGAGCGGATCGCGCCCGCCCGCGTTCAGCCAGGGCTCCTCGGTCAGGGCGCCATGATAGCTGCGCGGGCCGCTCAGGCGCACGCCGAGCGCACCGGCCATTGCCGCTTCCGGCCAGCCGGCATTGGGCGAGCGATGGCGATTTGCATCGCGCGACATGCAGGACAAGGCCGCTGAAGGGTGCGCTGTCACCACCGCGAACAACAGGCCCGTCAGCCGCGCCGGAATCAAATTGGCGACGTCGTCGATGCGCGCGGCCGCCCAGCCGAACCAGAGGTGACGCTCAGAGCGATGGCCGATCATGGAATCCAGCGTGTTGATCGCCTTGTAGCCGAAAATTCCGGGCAGGCCGAGCAGCGCGCCCCAAAACAGGGGCGCCACGATGCCGTCGGATGCGTTCTCCGCCAGGCTCTCGAGCGCCGCGCGCGAAATCCCGGCCTCGTCGAGCGACGCGGGATCGCGGCCGACGATCTCTGCCACCGCCAGCCGCGCCGCGTCGATGTCGCCCGACTGCAACGGCTGCGCGACGGCGGCGACGTGATCATGCAGCGAGCGCAGCGCGACCAGCGGCCAGGCAAAAATCCCGAGCAGGACGGTGCGGCTCCAACCGGGAACGAGCCAGCCCTGCACCAACCAGCCGACGCCAGCGCACAGCGCGATCACCAGCAACGCGGCGGCAACGCCAGCGATACGCCGCGCGGCCGGCGCATCCGCCGGTCTGTTCCAGTTGCGATCAAGCAGAGCAATCAGCCTGCCAATCCAGGTCACGGGATGACCGATGCGCGTGAACAGCGCGCCGGGCCATCCCCAGACCGCGTCCACCGTCATCGCTACCGCCATCGCGCCGGCAAAGCCCACGTCACATCTCCTTCTCGCCAGCCCTGATGCGCAAGAATTGGGGCGCAGCGCAAGCCCCCTGCCCGCCGATTTCGGCTTTGTCTTTGCGCCCGATTGGTGGTTAGTGCGGGTCAGAACGGAGGTTTCATGGCGGTTGTCCTGATCACGGGAGGGGCGAGGTCCGGGAAAAGCCGGCGCGCGGAGGCGCGCGCCCGCAGCTTTCCCGGACCTCCCGTCTACATCGCGACCGCAGAGGCGCTTGATGCGGAGATGGCGGAGCGGATCGCGCACCACCGCGCCCGCCGCGGCGACGATTGGATCGAGCGCGAGACGCCGCTCGATCTCGTGGCGGCACTCGATGCGACCGACGGCGGCGGCGCGCGGCTGGTCGACTGCCTGACGCTGTGGCTCTCGAACCTGCTCCATGCCGGACGCGACTGGTCGAAGGAAGCGGCCCTGCTCGCTGCTGCACTTCGCAGGCAACAGAGCCCGGTGATCCTCGTGACCAACGAGGTCGGCCTCGGCATCGTGCCCGACAATGCGCTGGCGCGCAGTTTTCGCGATGCCGCCGGCCTGCTGAACCAAGTCATCGCCGAAGTCGCCGACGAGGTCGAGTTCGTGGTCGCGGGCCTGCCGATGAAAGTCAAGTGAGACCATGACCAGCCGCATGCAACTCACCGTCATCGTCACCGATTTGCGCATCGGCCTGTCGCTCGCCACGATACTTCCGCTCGGCCCTTCGACGCCGGTCGGCGACGGCGACATTGCGCGTGCGGGCTGGACGCTGCCGGTGGCGGGATTGCTGGTCGGCCTCCTCGGTGCCGCCGTCTATGCTCTCGCTTTTGCGCTCGGTGTGACGCCCGGCCCCGCCGCGATGCTGGGGCTTGCGAGCACGATCATCATTACCGGCGCACTGCATGAGGATGGCCTCTCCGACGCCGCCGACGGCCTCGGCGGCGGCACGCGCGCGCGAAAGCTCGAGATCATGCGGGACAGCCGCATCGGCAGTTTTGGCGTGTGCGCGCTCGTCGTGTCGCTGGGCCTGCGCTGGAGCGCGCTCGCCGCCATCGCCGCGCCGCGCTCGGTCCTGATCGCGCTTCTGCTCGCGCATGTCGCAGCGCGCGCGGGCCTGCCGCTGTTCATGGCGCTGGTGCCGCCGGCGCGGACGGATGGATTGTCCGCCGGCGCCGGCCGGCCGGCAGGGCCGAACGCCGCCATCGCGCTCGGCCTTGGTGCCATCCTGCTCGCGATCGGCTTCGGGCCGGGCAAGGCAATCCTTGCCGTGATCCTGCTCGCCTTCATCGGACTGCTGACGGCCTGGTTCGCGATCAGGCAGCTCGGCGGACAGACCGGTGATATACTCGGTGCTTACGAGCAAGTCGCCGAGACCGCCATCCTGCTGATGGCCGCCTCGCTCTTTCATGCGGCTTCCTGATGGTGTCATTTGACGACGATTTCCGCCGGCAGTTGCGCGAGCTCTTCGTCTGGCGCCGCGACGTGCGACGCTTTCGGACCGATCCGCTGCCCGAGGGCACGCTGGAGCGGCTGATCGACATCGCATGCCTGTCGCCATCGGTCGGGCTGAGCCAGCCCTGGCGCTTCGTGATCGTCGAGGACGAGACGCGTCGGCGTGCTGTGATCGACGACTTCAAGCTCTGCAATGCCGACGCGCTCAAAGCCTATTCCGGCGAGCGCGCCGCGCGCTATGCCACGTTCAAGCTGGCCGGCCTCGAAGAGGCGCCCGGACATCTGGCGGTGTTCGCGGAAAAAGCCTGCGAGACCGGGCACGGCCTCGGCCGCGCGACGATGCCGGAGACCCTCGACTATTCGGTCGTCGCGGCGATCGTCTCGGCCTGGCTCGCCGCGCGCGCGGACGGCATCGGGATCGGCTGGGTGTCGATCCTCAACCCGCTCCGCATCCGCGAGATTCTCGACGTGCCCGTCAGCTGGAAATTCATCGGCTATCTCTGCGTCGGCTATCCCGAGGCTGATTTCGATCGTCCCGAGCTCGAGCGGGCCGACTGGGAACATCGGCGGCCCTCGACCGAAGTCACGATCCGCCGCTAAAGCCATTCCTTCGTGGCACGACTGAGGTGCGCCCCTCAAAATGCCTCACCTTTTGTTATAAACGTGACGACCGCAATCGCTAGGGTCGCGCTGAATCGCTTAACGCGCGCAGCGCCGTCGCGGCACGCTACGTCGTCGATGGCGCCTGGGTCTGACGCGCCGCGGCGTCAACCTCACTCCGCGTTCGCGCGCTCCAGGGGCGCTGCTGCAACGTTAGCCTGCCGCCGCATTATTGCCGTCGTCGCGCGGCGGCGCTGCACCAGATACTGGTCGCCGAGCACGCCGATCAGGATCACCGTACCCATGACGGCGAAATTCAACGAGCTCGGAATGCCCAGGAGATTGACGAGATTCTGCAGCACCTGGAGTAGCACGGTGCCGAGCACGACACCGATGATCGATCCCTCACCGCCACGCAGGGAGCAGCCGCCGAGCACGGCAGCGGCAATCGCGTAGAGCTCGTAGAAGGAGCCGTGCACCGCCGGCGAGATCGAGCGGGTGTACATCGCGATCAGGATCGCAGCGAACGCGGTCAACCCGCCGCAGACGATGTAGGCGGAGATCACGACGCGATCGGAACGGATGCCGGAATAGCGCGCCGCCTCCTCGTTCTTGCCGACGGCGTAGAGATAACGGCCGAACACGGAGCGATGCAGCAGCACCCAGGCAATCGTGGCGACGATGGCAAGCGCGACCACGCTGTGTGGCAAGGGAAAGCCGAGCACATTGGTGCGCCCCGCGGTCAACCATTCCAGCGTCGGAAAGCTCGCGCCGAAGCCGAAGCCGGCAGTGGCATCCTCGGTGTAGTAGCGCGCCGCGCCGCGATAGATCAAAAGTCCGCACAGCGTCACCACGAAGGGTTGGATGTGCATCCTGGTGACGAGCGTGCCGTGGACCACCCCGATTGCTAGCCCGCCGGCGATGATCGCGGCAAAGGCGAGCATCCAGTTGACGTCGTGATTGACGATGAGGTCGATGAAGAGCACGCCGAGCAGCGCGATGACAGAGCCGACCGAAAGCTCGATCCCGCCGATGATGATGACGAAGGCTTCCGCGATCGAGAAGATGCCGAACATCCCGACCTGGTTGGCGGTGTTGGAGAGATTGCCGACCAGGAGGAAGCGCGGGTTGATGAAGGTGACGACCGCGCCAACCACGAGGATCAGGACCAGGAGGCTCAGATCTTTCTTGTTCAAGGTCCCCTCGCCTCAAATTGTGTGGCCGACGGCCAGTTGCAGCACATTGTGCTCGCTGAACTGGCTGCGATCAAGGAAACCCGAGATCGCCCCTTCGTGCATCACCGCGATGCGGTCGCTCACCCCGATCACCTCCTCCATGTCGCTGGAGATCATCAGGACCGCGACGCCCGCATCGGTCAGGCGGCGTAACATGTCGTAGATCTCCTGCTTGGCGCCCACGTCGATACCGCGCGTCGGCTCGTCGAAGATCAAGACCTTCGGCCGCATCGACAACCATTTTGCGAGCACGACCTTCTGCTGGTTACCGCCGGACAAGGAGCCGACGGCGGTTTCGACGTCGGGCGCACGGATCTTGAGGCGCTCGCGCTGGCGTCGGGCGTTCTCGGTCTCTCGCGCGGTGTTCACGAGCCAGAGGCGCAGGTAGGACGACAAATCCGGCAGCGAGATGTTTTCGGCGATCGAGACGTCGAGCAGGAGACCCGAACTCTTGCGGTCCTCCGGGACCAGGTAAATACCGTGCTCGATCGCGGCGCGCGGGCTGGCGATCCGGATCGGCGCACCGTCGAGCCTGATCGCGCCGCCGCGCAAGGGATCGACGCCGAAGATGGCCCGCGCCAGCTCCGTGCGCCCTGAGCCGACCAGGCCGGCAAGCCCCAAAATCTCGCCGCGACGCACCGACAGGCTGACAGTGCGCTCCGGATAGGTGTCGGTGACGGCTTCGACGATGTCGAGCACGGCCTCGCCGGGAGGAGCTGCCGGCGGAACATACAGCGATTTGAGGTCGCGCCCGATCATCAGTCGGATCATCGCCGCCGGCGAGAGCTCGGCGCGGGTCAGCGCGCCGACCATGCGCCCATCGCGCAGCACAACCGCGCGATCGGCACATTGCATCACCTCGTTGAGGCGGTGCGTGATGAAGATGATGCTGACGCCGTCGGCCTTGAGCCCCTCGATGACCCGCATCAGGCGGTCCGTCTCGGTCAAGGTCAAGCTCGAGGTCGGCTCGTCCATGATGACGAGGCGCGCGTCGAGCGAGAGCGCCTTCATGATCTCGGCGAGCTGGCGCTGGGCGAGTGACAATTCGGCGAGCGGCGCGCCGGGTTCGAAATCGGCGCCGAGCCGTTCGAGCAACGGACGTACCTTCGCATAGAGTGCCTTGCGGTCGATCAGCCGCAACGGCCCGCTATGCACAGGCTCGCGCCCGATGAAGACATTGCCGGCAACATCGAGATTATCGAAGAGGTTGAGTTCCTGGTGAACGAAGGCGATACCGGCCTGGATCGCCTCCGTCACGCTGAGCGAACCCCGCTCGACGCCGTCGACCCGGATGAGGCCGCCGCTCGGCTCGACCACGCCGCCGAGCACGCGCATCAGGGTCGACTTGCCGGCGCCGTTCTCGCCGATCAGCGCGATCACCTCGCCCGGCGCGACCTTGAGGTCGACGTGGTCGAGGGCGACCACGCCGGGATAGGTCTTGCTGATGTCGACCAGTTCGAGGAACGGCTCAGGCATTGGCGGCTGCGAGCAGCGCTGACACCCCTACTTCTTGAGCATTGCTTTCATCGACGCCATGAAGTCGTCGACATTCGCCTTGTCGATGACCTTGCCGGGAACGATGATGATGCCGTTCGCCGGGATGCCCGACTTGTCGCCGCCGATATAGCTGGCCATCAGCTTCATGCCCTGATAGCCCCACTCGAACGGCTGCTGCACGACAGTTCCGACGATACTGCCTTCCTTGACGCCGCCGAGCGTGATCGGATCCTCGTCGAAGCCGATGATCTTGATCTTGTCGAGCTTGCCGGCCTCCTTGAGCACCTCGTAGATGCGCGGCGTGTTGTAGGAATAGAAGCCGACCAGGCAGCTCACGTCGGGCATGGCGGCGAGGATATCCTCGACGTTGCGCTTGGCGCGCGTCTGATCGATTTCGTCGCCGCGGACGTCGACGAGCTCGACCTTCGAGCCCTTGATCGTCTCCTTCACACCCTCGATGCGCTCGCGGGCGTTGTCGGCGCCGGGCAGACCGACGAAACCGACGCACTTGCCGCCGTTCGGCAGCGCCTTCAGCATCAGCTTGCCGGCTTCCTTGCCGAGATCGGTGTTCGACGAGCCGATATAGGCGACGCGCTTCGAGGCCGGCGCATCGCTGTCGGTGGTGAACAGCACTGTTTGCGAGGCGACCTTGTTCAATTGCTCGGTCTGGTTCTTCGGATCGACGGCGCTGACCATGATGCCGGCGGCACCCGCCGCGACGAGGTCGTCCATCACGCGCTGCTGCACGGCGGCTGCGGCCTGTTCCGGATATTTGAACTGAAGCTCGTAATTGGGCAGTTCGCCCTGCGCCTTCTTCACGCCGGCTTCGGCGATCTTCCAGAAGTCGGACGCGCCGTTGACGACGAAGGCCAAAACCTTCTTGTCCGCCGCATTGGCCGAACCGAGACCCAACGCGACCGCGAACGCAACGGACACACCTGCAACCAAGAGACGCTGCATATACCCCTCCCTTTTAAGCGGTTGGCCGTCGATCGCGGCCGACTCTTCATGGCATTGAGCAAACGCCCCGTTTTCTCGCCCACCCAAGCAACGAAGCCCCGCTCCGGGATCAAGGAGATCGCGGCGCCGCCGACTTCAGCCTGCAGGAAGAAAAATGAGGCACGCACCTCAAACGTACCAGAAACCCGCCGGGCGTGCAACCGAGGGCCCGGCTCCCTTCGATCGGGCCAGGCAAATCAGCGCTGCCGATCGACGAAGCCTATGCGCCGATTTACGCCTCTATCGGGCGCTCGACGTTCTTGCTGCTCGCCATGCTCGCATTGGCCGTTCCGGCGGCGTTCCTGCTCAGCCGGCGCATGACTGTCCCCATCCAGATGCTGACGCAGGGCGCAAAGCGGATCGGCAGCGGCGATCTCTCCCTGCGGCTTGCCATCAAGACCAATGACGAGCTGGAGGCGCTCGGCGACCAGTTCAACGTGATGGCCGCTCACTTACGCGAGTCCTACGCGACGCTGGAGCGCAAGGTTGCCGAACGTACGGCCGAGCTCGAAAAGGCCCGCGATCATGCGCTCGCCGAGCACGATGCCGCCGAACGCGCGCGCAGCGCCGCCGTGCAGGCCAACGAGTCCAAGTCGCGCTTCCTGGCCGTCGTCAGCCATGAGCTGCGCACACCGCTCATCCGCTCCGAAGAGAGGCACGCGACAGCGCCGGAGTCCCGGCGGCCCAAAAAGAGGCCCGCCAACCAGGGCGGCAGGATTTTTAAGGGAGGAAGCGCCCTGACAAGGGAGCACTATGCAATCTCGGTGATTCGATTGGAAACAGTAAGATCGTATAACTACTGTCATCTGCGTCTTGCCTTGCTGCTAGCCGAGCCGGCCGCAGGACCATCGCGACAGCCACGCAGGCCGGATCGGTTCCGCGGGCTCAACAGGGGATTTTCATGAGTTTTTCCAGCGTGTTCGCGCGCGTCGTCGCGCTGATTGGCGGAGCTGCGCTCGTCTGGCGGCGGATGTCGGAGACCCAGCCACAACCGGCCTGGGGCGGCGCGCCCCAGATTCCGGAAGCCAAGCCCCAAGGCGCCATCCCGACGCTGAAGATGCCGACCGCGCGGGGCTGGCGCAATGGCGAGGAGCCGGTCGCCGCGCCCGGACTGAAGGTCAACGCGTTCGCGACCGGGCTGGACCACCCGCGCTGGATCAACGTGATGCCGAATGGCGACGTGCTGATCGCCGAGGCAACGCAGATCGCGGGCGCGCCGAGGAGCGTGTTTCACTACGCGATGCAGGCAACGATGCGACGCGCCGCGGCCCTCGGCATCAGCGCCAACCGCATCACGCGGCTGCGCGATGCGGACGGCGACGGCGTCGCCGAGCAGCGCGGGACGTTCGTGGAAGGACTGAGCCAGCCGTTCGGCATGGCGCTGATCGGCGACACCTTCTATGTCGGCAACACCGACGGCGTGGTCGCATTCCCCTATGTCGCTGGCGCGGAAAGCATCAAGGCTTCGGGACGCAAGCTCGTCGCTTTCAAGCCGGACGGACACTGGACCCGTAGCCTGCTGCCGAGCGCGGACGGCAAGAAACTGTATGCGGGCGTCGGCTCGCTGAGCAACATCGCCGAGATGGGCATGGAGGTCGAGGAAGGGCGCGCCGCGGTCTACGAGCTCGATCTCGTGAACGGCACGAGCCGCATCTTCGCCGGCGGCCTGCGCAATCCCGTCGGCCTTGCCTTCGAGCCGAACACGGGCGTGCTCTGGACCGTCGTCAACGAGCGCGACGGGCTCGGTGACGAGACGCCGCCCGACTACCTGACCTCGGTGCGCGATGGCGGCTTCTACGGCTGGCCCTATTGCTACTGGGGCCAGACGGTCGACGACCGCGTGCCGCAGGATGCCGCGATGGTGGCAAAGGCGATCACGCCGGACTATGCGCTCGGCGGACACACGGCCTCGCTCGGCCTCTGCTGGATGCCGGCCGGCAGCCTGCCCGGCTTCCCCGACGGCATGGTGATCGGCCAGCACGGCTCCTGGAACCGCTCGACGCTGAGCGGCTACAAGGTGGTGTTCGTGCCGTTCGAGAACGGCAAACCCTCTGGTCCTGCGCGAGACATCCTGTCCGGATTCCTCGCGCCCGACGAGAAGGAGTCCTACGGCCGTCCGGTCGGCGTCGCGCTCGGGCCTGACGGCTCGCTGCTGGTGGCCGACGACGTCGGCAACGTCATCTGGCGCGTGACCGGCGCGTAAGCGCGCTCACGTCCCGATGCTGAGCGTGGCGCGCTGCTTGCGCAACAAGGCGATCACGGACAATGCCGTGATCATGCCGGTCTTCGGGTTCTCGGAGGGGATGTTCTCGATTCCCATCGAGAAGCGCGCGGAATCGGCCTCCACCTCGATGCGGTGGACGTTGCGCGTCACCGTCGGATCCGCCCAGATCTCAACGATGGTGCGATCGGGGCCGATGCCCGCCAGCGACAGCGCGACCGCGACGTTGAGATTGGCTGGAAAGCCCTTGGCCGCTTCGCGCGCGGTGCCCGCGAACAGCATGAGCGGCTCGCGCAAATTGTCGATGTCGATGCCGTTCTGCACGATGAACGGCGCGCCCTTCAGTCCGTCGATCGGCTTGCGCGTGACCATCTTGACGGAATGGATGGTGCCGACGGCTGCCGCGTTCACCGCGTCCAGCCCGATCAGCGCGCCGGTCGGCACGATGATGCGGCCGCCATGGGCCTTGGCGAGATCGATGAGGTCGGAATTGTCCAAAAGCGCGCCGACGCTGACGACGACCGCCGCCTTCCCTCGCCTCAGCACGGGTTCGACGATACTCCGCAGCACACCGCTCGGCGCACATTCGACGACGATGTCAGCCGCCTCGGAAAGCTGTTCGATCGGCAGTATGGCCGGCGAATGGCGCAGGCCGCTCAGGAAGCTGCGATGCCTGTCCGGCTCGCGCGCCGCGATCGCCGACAGCACAAGGCCCTCGAGGCCGCGATCGAGCTCAGCTGCGATCTTGGCGCCGATCGAGCCCAATCCCGCGATCGCGACCCGCAAATCCTTCTGATGGTCGGCCATGCGCAACACCTCCGCCTAGGCTCTTCATAGCTCAGGCGTTTCGTGCGCGCAAAGCCGCCTCACCAGCGGCAGTTCTCACTGCTCGAAAGTGCGGACGCCGTGGATGCCCGCATCGGTGCGGATCATGCGGCCCTTTTTGCCGTCGGAGCTGACAAAAATGTCCCGATGCGCGGTGCCGCCGGGCTGGCCGTCCATGACCATCGCGCCGCTGCAATCCGCGTTGATGGTGTACGTACCCTGGAGATTCTCCTGCGCCGGGCTGTTCGTCTGACGTTCGAGGTCTGCTTGCCCGAAAACGTGCCGCTGCCGTCAAAAAAGGCGAGCCCCGCAACCTCTGGTCCGCAATGCATCGGCCCGTCGAATTTCTGCGCGAGATAGAGATTGATCGCCATCGATTCCCAAAGCACGAGATCGCCATCGACGAGCGTCGGGATCCGTGCATTCGGATTGAGCCGGAGATAGTCCGGCGTTTGCAGGTCATCGGCACGGGTGCTCCTCTCGATCAGCTCATAGGGCTGCCCGATCTCCTCGAGCATCCAAAGACAGCGCGTGGCGCGCGATCTGGTATTTCCATAGAGCTGCAGCATGTTGGCCTCCGGCAATGGACTGAACGCAGCTTGTACGAGCGCGATCGACCATATCCGAAATGACGTGGAAGGCGTAAGCTCCCTGTGGGCCAGTCCGATCGGGCCGTAATCGCGAGCTGGAGGATCACATGCCAGAGAGCGTGATGTATCACGACGGAAATCGGCAGTTGCAGGACCGGTTCGACAGCCGGCGGATTTCGGACCGGCTGGAGGAGAAGCTCACGCGCGGGGAGTTTTCCGAAGACGACAAGCTGTTCATCGAGAGCCTACCCTATTTCTTCCTGGCGACGGCGGATGCGAAGGGGCGGCCGGATTGCTCGTTCAAGGGCGGTCCGCCCGGCTTCATGCGCGTGACCGGGCCGTCAGAGATTGCTTTTCCGGACTATGACGGCAACGGCATGTTCAAGAGTCTCGGCAACATCGTCGTCAATGCCGATGTCGGCCTGCTCTTCATCGCCATGCACGGCAAGCCGCAGCGCCTGCGCGTCAACGGCACGGCGAAAGTCAGCGACTCCGATCCGCTGCTGGCCGAAACCGTCGGCGCGCAGCTCATCGTTCGGGTTACCGCGCGCGCGATCTTCCCGAACTGTCCGCGCTACATTCCGACGATGCAACTCGCCGAGCCCTCGATCTATACGCCGCAGGCCGGATGCGCCGCGCCCGAGCCGAAGTGGAAGGACTTTGCCGACTTCAAGGATGTTGTGCATCCGCGCCAGCCGACGTTCAAAGGCTGACGAAGGGCGACGACGGCCGGCTCGAACCCGGCCGTCACGACATGAAGCCTTATGCGCTAAATCGACCCGCGGTGCCTACTCCCAGGACCAGGCCGAGAAATCGTTCTCGAACTGCGGGACTTCCTTCCAGACGCCCTTGAGCTTCTTGTTGACGATGGTGGGCCATTGCGGCTGGAACAGGAATCCGGCGACGGCGTCCGTTGCCAACATGCGCTGGGCATCGCCGAGCAGTTTGGCACGGCCGGCTTCATCCGGCGTCGTCACGATCTGCTTGTAGAGCGCGTTGAACGCTTCGTTGTTGTAGCCGAGGTAATAGTCGGGCTCGGTCAGCTTGACGAGGTCGAACGGTTCGACATGGGAGACGATGGTGAGGTCGAAATTGTGCGGGCCGTTGGGAGCAAACACCTGCGACAGCCACTGTGCCCATTCGACGTTCTCGATCTTGGCGGTGATGCCGACCTTGGCGAGCTGGGCCGCGAGAATCTCGCCGCCCTGCCGCGCATAGGGCGTCGGCGGCAGCTTCAGGCTGATTTCGAGCGGCGAGGTGACGCCAGCTTCCGCCAGCAGCTTCTTCGCCTTTCCGGGATCGAAAGGATTGATGCCGGTGGTGTCGATGTAACCGAGCGAACCCGGCGTGTAGAAGCTGCCGATCGGCGTGCCGAAACCCTCGACGGCGCCGTCAATCATCGCCTTGCGATCGATCGCGGCGAGGATCGCGCGACGAACACGGACGTCGTCAAGCGGCTTCTTCTTCTCATTGATGGCGACGATGGTCTTGGCCTTGGAGCCGCCAACCAGCACCGTGAAGCGCGGATCGCCCTTGAACTGAGCGACGCCGCGGGGCGTGACGCGCGGAAACGCATCGACGTCACCGGATAGCAGGGCTGCAATTTGCGCCGCGGGATCGCCGATGAAGCGGATCGTCACCTTGGACAGCTTGATCGCAGAGGCGTTGCGATAGTCGGCCCATTTGTTGAGCGTGATCGAGGAGCCCTTGACCCAGGCGCCGAGCTGGTACGGCCCGGTGCCGACCGGCTGGGTCACGTTGGTCGGCGCGCTCTTCGGCTCGACGATCGAGGCGCTCGCCTGCCCGAGCAGGAACGGCAGGTTCGGCTCGGAATATTTCAGCGCGATGACGATCGTGTCGGCATCGGGCGCCGTCACGGACTCGAAGCTCTGGAACAGGCTCTTGTCCTTATTGGTGCTGTTCGCCGCCGCATTGCGCTCGAACGAAAACTTCACCGCCGCGGAATCGAACGGCTCGCCATTGTGGAATTTGACGCCCTTGCGCAGCTTGAACGTATAGGTCTTCAGGTCAGGCGACGCCGTCCAGCTCTCGGCGAGCAGGGGCGACACAGAGCCGTCCTCGTTGATCTTGGTCAGCGTCTCGTAGATGTTGTAGAGCGTGACTTCGCCAATCGCCGATGCAGCCGCGTTGGTGGGATCGAGCCCCGGCGGCTCCAGCGTCATACCCATGACGACGCTATCCTTCTTGCTCTGCGCCAGAGCCGGCATCGACGCCGCGGCAAAAGCGGCAGTCAGCGCGACGATGGTAAGCTTCTTGAACATGTCTTTCTTCTCCGCGGCCATTCACCCGACCAATCTACGCCACTCCGCGGTCCCGTGCTAACCCGGTTCCGCGGCCACGGCCGGCAGCGCCATGACCTCCTCGGCCTTGTGGCAGGCCGCAAGATGTGCCTCTCCAACCCTGCGTAGCGCAGGGGCGGCCTCGCGGCAATGCTGGTCGGCCAGCGGACATCGCGAAACGTAGGGACATCCGGTCGCAGCTGATGACTGCGAGGCGATCGCCTGCGCGCCGCGGCGGCGGCGCACACGCCCGGCGCGAGCGCGCGGCACGGCCTCCAGCAGCGCGCGCGTGTAGGGATGGGCGCAATGCGCGAACAGGTCCTCCGGTCCGCCCTGCTCGACGATCCGGCCGAGATACATTACCGCGACCTCGTCGCAGAGATAGTCCACGACCGCGAGGTCATGGCTGATCAGGACGTAGCTCAGGCCGAACTGCTCCTGAAGGTCTTGCATCAGGTTCAAGACCTGCGCCTGCACGGAGACGTCGAGCGCGGACACCGGTTCGTCGGCGACGATCAGTTTCGGTTGGGTGATCAGCGCGCGCGCGATCGCTATGCGCTGACGCTGACCGCCCGAGAACTCATGCGGATATTTGTCCATGTCCGCATCGCGCAGGCCGACCTGCCGCAGCACCGCAGAGACCCGCGCACGCAGCGTCGCGCGATCGGTGCGCTCCAGTGCCGTGAGCGGCTCGGCGACGATGCGCGCGATCGTCTGGCGCGGATCGAGCGATCCGTACGGATCCTGGAACACCATCTGAAAATCGCGGCGCACGCGGCGGAGCTCATCGGCGGGCAATTGATTGAGGTCGCGGCCGAGCAGCTCCACCCGCCCCGACGTCGGCCGCTCCAGCGCCATCACCACGCGGGCAAAGGTCGACTTGCCCGAGCCGGATTCGCCGACCACGCCGAGACTCTTCCCCGCCTCGATCCGCGCGCTGACGCCGTTGAGCGCCAGCACATGGCCCGGCGGACGAAACAGGCTTTCGCGCGGCAACGCGTAGCGCTGCACGAGGTCGCTCACGTCAAGGAGCGGTTGCGCGGTGGCGGTCATGCGGACACCGCCCCGACGCGTTCTGCCAGCGACACATCCGTCCTGATGCAGCGCACGCCATGGCCGTGTCCGATCTCCACCATCGGTGGAAGCGCGGCGCGACAGCGATCGATCACGAGCGGGCAGCGATCGGCAAACATACAGCCGGACGGCAGATCGGCGAGCTCGGGCACCGTGCCGGCGATGGTCTTCAGCCGCGTCCCCTTCCGCGCGCCGAGTTGCGGCCGGGCGCGGAACAGGCCCTGCGTGTAGGGATGGCCCATACGGCGGAACACCTCGTCGGTCGGTCCGTTCTCGACCACGGTGCCGCCATACATCACCATCATGCGCTCGACGTTCTCGGCGATGACGCCGAGATCGTGCGAGATCAAAATCATCGACAGGCCCCGCTCCTCGACGAGATCGGCGATGAGGTCGAGGATCTGCCCCTGGATGGTAACGTCCAGCGCGGTGGTCGGCTCGTCCGCGATCAGCAGGTCGGGCTCACAGGCGAGCGCCATGGCGATGGTGACGCGCTGGCGCTGGCCGCCGGAGAATTGGTGCGGATAGGCATCGACGCGCTTGGCCGCATCCGGGAGCCCGACGCGGTCGAGCAGGGCGATCGCCTCGGCGCGCGCCCGGCTTGCGGGGTAATTCTTGTGGCGCCGAAGCGGCTCGGCAATCTGATGCCCGATCGTGTGCATCGGATTGAGCGCGGTCATCGGCTCCTGGAAGATCATGCTGATGCGGTTGCCGCGCAGCCTGCAGTAATCCGCATCGGAGAGTTTGATGAGCTCGCGGCCGTCCAGGCGGACGCTGCCGCTGAGGACGGCGCTATCAGGCAAAAGGCCCATCAGCGCCAGCGCAGTGATCGATTTTCCGCAGCCGGATTCGCCGACCAGCCCCAGCGTCTCGCCGCGCTTCAGCGAGAAACTCACGCCGCGAACCGCCTGCGCCGGGCCACGGCTGGTGTTGAGACGGACGCTGAGATTGTCGACGTCGATCAGCGGCGCATTTGCGGGATCGCCCATCGTCACCGCTCCCGCGCCAGTCTCGGATCGAGCAGATCGCGCAATCCGTCGCCGAGGAGATTGAGGCCGAGCACGGCGACCGCGATCGCCGCCCCCGGATAGACCGCAAGCATCGGCGACTGGAACAGCAGCGTCTGCGCGTCGTTCAGCATGCGGCCCCAGGACGGCTGCGGCGGCTGCGTGCCGAGCCCCAGATACGATAGCGCGGCTTCGGCCAGGATCGCGAGCGCGAACTGGATCGTCGCCTGCACGATCAGGATCGACAGGATGTTGGGCAGCACATGCTCGACGGTGATGCGAAAAGCCCCCTTCCCCGACGCGCGCGCCGCCAGCACGAACTCGCGCGCCCAGATCGCGTTGGCCGAACCGCGGGTGACGCGAACGAAGATCGGGATCTGGAAGATGCCGATCGCGGTGATCGAGGTCAGCATGCCGGGACCGACCACCGCGGCGAGCATGATTGCCGACAGCACGGCGGGAAAGGCAAAGGTGAAATCGCTCATGCGCATGATGAGCTCTTCCGTCCAGCCTTTTCGCGCAGCCGCGAGCAAGCCCAAGCATACCCCGAAGGTGAGGCCGATGCCGACCGCGATGATGCCGACCAGGATGGTCGAGCGCGCACCGACCAGCAGCAGCGAGACGATGTCGCGGCCGAAGGAGTCGGTGCCGAGCCAGTGTGAAAACGACGGCGGCTTGAGCTTCGAGGCGATATCGATGTCGTAAGCCGACCAGGGCGTCCACACCAGCGAAAGCAGCGCCGAGCCGATCACCAGGCAAACCAGCGCGCTGCCGAGCACGAAACTGCGATGACGCAGCGCGCGGCGCCAGAATCCCGTCGCGGGCCGCGACGGCGCTGATGTCGTCGGCAGGCCGACGGCGGCGGTCAGCGGGTCGCTCACAGGTCATGCACCTTGATGCGGGGATCGATGAAGGCATAGAGCACATCGACCACGAAATTGACGATGACGACCATGCCCGCCAGCAGCATCACGCAATTGCGCACCACGATCAGGTCGCGATTGGCAATCGACTGGAAGATCAGCCGGCCCAGGCCAGGCAGATATAAAGACGTTCTCGATCACGATGGTGCCGGCGAGCAGATTGGCGAATTGCAGGCCCATCACGGTCATCACGGGAATCATCGCGTTGCGCAACACGTGGCTCCAGAGCACCTCGCGCTTGCCGAGCCCCTTGGCCCGCGCGGTGCGGACGAAATCTTCGCGCAGGACTTCCAGCACCGCCGAGCGCGTGACGCGCGCGAGGATCGCGGCCTGCACCACGGCGAGCGAGATCGCCGGCAGCAGCAGCGACTTGACGCCCGGCCAGATGCCATCGTCCCAGCCGGCGAAGCCGCCGGCCGAAAGCCATTGCAGCTTCACCGAGAACAGCAGGATCAGCAGAATGGCGAACCAGAAGTTCGGCAGTGCGATGCCGACCTGGGTCAGCGACATCACGCCGACATCGCCGAGCCTGTTGTGGTTGGCGGCAGTGTAGATGCCGGCGGCGAGCGCGAGCGTCACCGTGATCGCCATGGACATGATCGCGAGCGGAATGGTCAGCACCAGCCGCTCCGCGATCAGGCCGGCGACGGGCGTGCCGTAGACATAGCTGTTGCCGAGGTCGCCCACCGCCATGCCCTTGACCCATTGCAGATAGCGCAGCGTCAGCGGCTGATCGAGGCCGAGCTTGATGGTCAGAGCCCGCACCGCATCCGGCGAAGCATCCGCGCCCATCAGCATCTGCGCGGCGTTGCCGGGAAGCGCGTCCAGCACCAGGAAAATAATCAGGGACGCGCCGACCAGCGTCGCCAGCAAGGTCACAAGCCGTCGCAGGACAAATACGCTCATGTGCTCTCGGGTTCAGGGCTCACGGTGTCAGGCTTCCCTTCCCTTGGCACGATCAACATGTCCCGGCGCCGGACGCAAGCCCCTTGCTGCATGTGCCCGACCTCAGCCGGGCCAGCGGGACAAGAGATCGTGCGAGGCCTCGAACAGCGCGCTCACACGCAACAGCTCGGCATCACCGCGGAATCGGCCGACGAGCTGAAGGCCGATCGGCAGACCGTCCCGGCCGAATCCGCATGGCAGGCTGATCGCAGGGTGGCCGGTCATGTTGAACAGCATGGTCCAGGGGAACCAGTGCGGCCGGACGCTGTCAAAACTCCTGCCGTCGATCTCGATGGTGCCGAACAGGTCCTGGTCGATCGGCAATGCCGTCCGGGTCAGGGTTGGCATGGCCAGGAGATGGCCCCGCGCGAGCAGCGATTGCACGCGGCGGAATAACGCCGTGCGTGCGAACATCGCCTCCTGGTAGTCGACGCCGCTCACCTTCGTGGCGAGCGCGAGCTGCTTGAGAAAGGCCTCGCTCAACTCGTCCTTGTGGTCGGCCGCGAGCTTGGAGAAACGCGTCCGCCAGACGGTGTGGTTGATCGCGCGCCAGATCGGCTCGATGTCGAACCCTTCGCCGGAGAACTCTTCGAGCTCCGCGCCGAGACCCGCCAGCCGCTCGAGGCTTGCCTTGAAGGCACTGGCGACATCGGCCGAGACCGGCCGCCCGGGCGGCGACAGGCAATACATGACCTTCTGTCCGCGCAGATCGCCGCGCGACGCGGCCGTGTCGATGAAATCGGGCGCGGGAATGCCAATCGACCAGGGATCGCAGGCATCTTCTCCCGCCATGACCTGCATCATCAACGCGGTGTCGCTGACGGTACGCGTGGTCGGCGTGACATAGGTCTGGTTGCCGAAGGCATCCTGCGCCTGGCTATGTGGGATCACGCCGTTGCTTTGCTTCAGGCCGACGACGCCGTTGCAGGCGGCGGGAATCCGGGTCGAGCCGCCGCCATCGGTCGCAATCGCCAGCGGCGCGATGCCGCTCGCAACTGCCACCGCCGCGCCGCCGCTGGAGCCGCCGGAGGAGCGCTCGGCGCTCCAGGCGTTGCGGGTGCGACCAAACAGCGGCGAGTCGGTCAGGCATTTCGATCCGAATTCCGGCGTCGTGGTCTTGCCGATCAGGATCGCACCATGGGCGCGCAGCCGCGCCACGGCAACGGCATCCTCGCCGGGCACGTTGTCCCTGTAGGGAACGGCGCCGAAGGTGGTTTTCACCCCTTTGGTGTTGACGATGTCCTTGATGGTAACGGGAATGCCGTGAAGCAGGCCGGGCGGCTCGCCCGCCATCACCTGGCGTTCCGCCTCGCGCGCCTGGGCAAGCGCTTCGTCGCCGCACAGCGTGATGAAACAGTTCAGCTTCGGTTGCAATCCTTCGGCGCGGGCAAGCACCGCACGCGTCACCTCGACCGGAGATAGCTCCTTGCGCCCAATGCGCGCGCGGAGTTCTGCGGCCGACAGAAAACAGAGGTCTTCGCTCATGGGAGGCACATTCGCATCAAGGCGACGCGGAACTTGCCAGCCTGCGGTCTCCCTGTCCATTTCCGCGAACGCATGGCCGCAGTGCCGACGGACATTCTCCGACGCCGAGGTCGCGGGTCCTACCAGCGCCAGTTGATCTCGCTCAGGCGCGGCGGATCGGCGCCGGGGCGGGTGCAGGTGAAGCCGGCGCAATTGGCCGCGAAGGACAGCGCCCGGCGCAGCTCATCGGCGCCGATTTCCCCAAGCGGTTGCCGGCGAAGGCGCTCCTGCTTGTGAAGGGCGAACAGCAGCGCCGCCTGGAAGCTGTCGCCGGCGCCGATCGTATCGGCAACCGTCACCTTGGGCGCGGCGACTTCAATCTTCCCCGTCGTCTTGTGCCAGGCGACCGCGCCGTCGATGCCACGGGTGATGACGACGAGGCTCACGCCTTGTCCAAGCAATGCATCGGCCCTCTTGTCGTACGGCTCGTCACCATAGAGATAGCTGAAATCGACATCGGACATGCGGACGATATCGGCATTCGCAGCGAAATCGGCCATGCGTGCGACATAGGACGGCTTGTCCTTGACGAGGTTGGGCCGGCAGTTCGGGTCGAACGAGATGGTCGAGGACATCCGCGCGTCCGCGATCAGCGCCTGGGTCTCGGCCGCACCGGTGTCGTTGACCAGTGTGGTCGAGCCGACATGGACCGCTTCGATGGTCTCGAACGGAATGGACCCGCGCCGATAGGTCCAGTTCCGCGTCGCGGTCTCGGCGTCGTAGAAGGCGTAATGCGACTCGCCGGCAACGATGCGCACGAAAGCGAGCGTGGTCTGACGATCGCTGCGTGTGGCGTAACGCAGCTCGACCTCGGACGCTTGCGCATGCGCCGCGATCATCTGCCCGAACATGTCGGTCGAGACGCCGCCGACGAAACCGGTCGGCGCGCCCAGCCGCGCCATGCCGATCGCGACGTTGAGACAGGAGCCGCCGACCGCGGGCATCACGGCCTCGCGGCCATCGGCCGCGCGCGT
Organism: Bradyrhizobium sp. CB82; assembly: GCF_029714405.1. Lineage (NCBI taxonomy): Bacteria > Pseudomonadati > Pseudomonadota > Alphaproteobacteria > Hyphomicrobiales > Nitrobacteraceae > Bradyrhizobium > Bradyrhizobium sp. CB82. The sequence goes on from NZ_CP121650.1 coordinate 5,810,778, forward strand.
TGGCACGAAATCGATCAGCGCATCGCCACAACTGAGCAGCATTACCCGTACCCTTGTCTCGCCCTTATCCCGGCAGCATCAGTTCGAAGCCGGCCATCGCCTCGCGGCTGCCGCGGTCGACTTCGCGCAGCATCTTATAGGCCTTTCGCTTGCGGCTGTGAAACTCGGCCATGCCCGGCGCCGTCGGCTCGCTGAGGCGGCCGAGCGCCGACATTTTTGCCATGGTCTCGCCGATCGAGGCAAAGGCGCCGCCGGCGACCGCGCCGAGCATCGCAGCCCCCAGCAGCACCGGCTCCCTGGTCTGCGGCAAGGCGACGGTCAGCCCCGTGGTGTCCGCCATGATCTGCCGCACCAGCGGACTGCGGCTCGCCCCACCGCCCATGATCATGATGCTGGAGTGAACGCCGTGCGCGGCAAAGGCCTCGATCACCTCGGCAAGACCGTAGGCAAGGCCGCAGAGCCCGGCCACGAACAGGCGCTCCATCGCGCCGATGTCGGTATCGAGATCGAGGCCCGCGATCACCGCGCGCGTATCGGGATCGGCGTAAGGCGAACGGTTACCGATGAACTCCGGCAGCACGTGGACGTCGCGCGCCAGCAGCGCCGCACGGCTCACATCGCCCGCGCGCGCGATGATGCGCTTCTCCAGGAAGTCGATGATATCGAGCCCGTCCTTGCGCGCGGCCGTGCTCGCCTCGGCATATCCCGCATGCGACCTCAGAAGATGGTCGATTGCGGCTCCCGCAGCCGACTGCCCGCCCTCGTTCAACCAGAAATTCGGCACCATGCCGGAGTAATAGGGACCCCATACGCCGGGAACGAAGCACGGCTGCGTGGTCGTGGCCATGATGCAGGCGGAGGTCCCCATGATGTAGGCGAGACGGTCGCAGACATCGGCGGTGCCGCCCGAGCCGTCACGTCCGCCGATCGCGCCGATGCCGCCGGCATGGGCATCGATCAGCGATGCGCCGACCGGCGTGCCCACACTCAATCCCAAATCCGCCGCCGCCGCGCGGGTCAGGCCGGAGTCTAGCCGCGTGCCGGGCGCGACGATCTCGGTGCCGATCCGGGCATAGTTTTCTCCGACGAAGTCCGACAGCCCGATCCGCCGGAAGAACGGCGCGCTCCAGCCGCCGCCATCATCATGCGCCAGATAGTTCCATTTGCAGGTCACCGTGCAGGTCGAACGCTGGAGCGAGCCGGTCGCGCGCCAGGTCAGATAGTCCGCAAGGTCGAAAAAGTGGCCGGCGGCATCGAAACTCTGGCGCAGATGCCGCTTCAGCCACAACAGTTTTGGCATCTCCATCTCGGGCGAGATCGAGCCCCCGACATAGCGCAGCACGTCATCCTGCGTCTCATTGATCAGACGCGCCTCGGTCGTGGCGCGATGATCCATCCAGACGATCACGTTCCGCTGGCTGTCGCCGGAGGCGCTGACCGTGACCGGCTCGCCGTCCTTACCGAGCACGACCAACGAGCAGGTGGCATCGAAGCCGATGCCTCTCACGGTATCAGGCGCTACCCCCGCCTCAGCCATGGCCGCGCGGACGGATTTGGCGCAGGCGTCCCAGATGTCCGACGACGACTGCTCGACGATATCGCCGGCCTCATGCCAGATCCTGATCGGATGCCGCGCGGTTGCCAGCAGATTGCCGGCCTCGTCAAAAACCCCTGCCCGCGTGCTGGTCGTCCCGACATCGACACCGATATACGCCTGCGGCATTGTCGCTCCCGTCAATTTTGACGCAAGCCTACCAGCAAGTGTAACCGCCATCCACTAGCACGATGCTGCCCGTCATCAGGCTCGCGGCCTCGGAGCTCAGAAACAGCACGACCGAGGCGATCTCCTCCACCTGCCCCATCCGCGCCATCGGAGTTCCACCAATCCAGGCGTCATACATTTTGGGATTGCTCTTCACGAAGGCATTCAGCGGCGTCTCGATATAGGTCGGCGCCACCGCGTTGACGCGGATGCCCCGCGCGCCCCATTCAGCGGCAAGCGACTTGGTCAGGTGGTGCACCGCGGCCTTGGAGGCGTTGTAGAAGCACTGCTCCTGCGGCTTGTTGACGATGAAGCCGGACATCGAGCCGACGTTGACGATGGTTCCACTCTTCGCCGTCAGCATGTGCTTGCCGAATTCGCGGCAACACCAGAAGGTGCCATTGAGATTGACATCGATGACGTTAAGCCAGTGCTCGTCGGTCACGGTTTCCGCCGGGGTCTCGCTGCGGGCAATGCCGGCATTGTTGACGAGGATGTCGACCTTGCCGTGGCGGGCGACGAGGTCGTTCGCAACCTCGGCCACGCGCTTGGTGTCGGTGACATCCATAATGGCGGTCTCGATGTCGTACCCCTTCGCCTTCAGGCTGGCCTTGGCGCTGTCGGCGACCTTGGTGTCGCGGTCGCCGATGACGACCCTGGCACCGGCTTCTGCCAGCGCCTCCGCGCAGGCGAGCCCAATGCCCTGCCCACCGCCGGTGATGAACGCGGTCTTGCCGCCCAGCTTGAATTTTTCCAGGTACATGTTGGTCTTCCCGTTTCTTATCAGCCCCGAATGGCGTTGCCGCCCTCGTTGAAGCGGTGGATGCGCGCAGGGTCCGGCACCAGCGACACGCGGTCGCCGGCGTGCAGGCTCAGCTCGCCGATATAGCGCGCGGTGAGCATGCCGAGCTGGCCGGCATCGACATAAAGGAAAGTGTCGCTGCCAAGATGCTCGGCGACCGCGATCGTGCCCGGCCAGCCGTCGGCGCCGTTGCGCTCGATCTTGAGGTGCTCGGGCCGCACGCCGATCGTCGCCGCACCGCGCTGAAGAGCCGACTCGCCCGTGACGAAGTTCATTTTCGGCGAGCCGATGAAGCCGGCGACGAAAAGGTTGGCGGGCTTCTCATAGAGCTCGAGCGGTGAGCCATATTGCTCGATCTTGCCGGCGTTGAGCACCACGATCTTGTCGGCCATGGTCATGGCCTCGACCTGGTCGTGGGTCACGTAGATCGCGGTGGTGCCGAGCTGCTTCTGCAGCCGCGTGACCTCGATCCGCATCTGCACGCGCAGCGCGGCGTCGAGATTGGACAGCGGCTCGTCGAACAGGAAACCCTTGGGCTCGCGGACGATCGCGCGCCCGATCGCGACGCGCTGGCGCTGGCCGCCGGAGAGCTCGCGTGGCTTGCGGTCGAGATAGGGGGTGAGATTGAGCGTCGCGGCAGCCGCCTCGACCTTGCGGTTGATCTCGTCCTTGGGCAGGCCGGCCATCTTCAACCCGAAGCCGATATTGCCGCGCACGCTCATATGCGGATAGAGGGCGTAGGACTGGAACACCATCGACAGGCCGCGCTTGGCGGGCGGCACGGCGACGACGTTCTTGCCGTCGATCAGGATGCGTCCATCGGTAACGTCTTCCAGACCCGCGATCAGCCGCAGCAGCGTGGTCTTGCCGCAGCCGGACGGGCCGACGAACACCACGAAGGAGCCGTCCGCGATATCGAGGTCGGCGCCCTTGATGATGTGAACCGGACCGAAGGCTTTTTGTACGCCCTGAAGTGTGATCTGACCCATGACAGCGCCTTTTGTTACTTGACCGCGCCAAAGGTGAGCCCGCGGACGAGCTGCTTCTGGCTGAACCAACCGAGGACGAGAATGGGCGCGATCGCCAGCGTGGATGCCGCCGACAATTTTGCCCAGAAGAGCCCTTCCGGACTCGAATAGGAGGCGATGAAGACGGTGAGCGGTGCAGCCTCCGAAGTAGACAGATTGAGCGTCCAGAACGCCTCATTCCAGGCAAGGATGAGGTTGAGCAGCAAGGTCGACGCCAGACCCGGAATCGCCATCGGCGTCAGCACATAGACGAGCTCGCGGCCGACGGTGGCGCCGTCCATCCGCGCCGCTTCCAGGATGTCGCGCGGAATCTCCTTGAAATAGGTGAAGAGCATCCAGATCACGATCGGCAGATTGCCGAGGCACAGGATGAAGACGAGACCGATGCGGGAATCGAGCAGGCCGACGGACCTGAAGATCAGGTAGATCGGCACGAGCACACCGACCGGCGGCATCATCTTGGTCGAGAGCATCCAGAGCAGGATGTCTTTGGTGCGCTTGGTCGGCGAGAACGCCATCGACCAGGCCGCGGGGATGGCGATCAGGAGCGCAATCAGCGTCGAGCCGCCGGCGATGATGATCGAGTTCATCGCGTGGTGGATGTAGTCGCTGCGCTCCTGCACGGTCGCGTAGTTTTCCAGTGTCCAGTGGAAGAACAGGAACGAGGGCGGAATGGCGAAGGCCTCGAGCTCGGTCTTGAAGCTCGCCAGCATCATCCAGAGGATCGGGAAGAAGATGAGAAAGCCAGCCAGCCAGGCTCCTGCCGTCGATACCGCCACCCGCCGTGTCGTTGCCATGCGCGCCATTTTTCAAGCCTCCAGGTTGCGGCCGACGATGCGGACGAGGAAGAAGGCGACGATGTTGGCGATCACCACCGCGACCAGGCCGCCGGCCGATGCACTGCCGACGTCGAACTGGATCAGCGCCTGCGAATAGATCAGGAAGGCGATGTTGGTGGTCTGTAGTCCCGGGCCGCCGCCGGTTGTCACGAAGATCTCGGCAAAGACCGTGAGCAGGAAGATGGTCTCGATCAGGATCACCACGGTGATCGGGCGCGCGAGATGCGGCAGCGTGATGTAGATAAAGGTCGAAAGCGCGCTGGCGCCGTCCATCTCGGCGGCTTCCTTCTGCTCCTCGTCGAGCGATTGCAGTGCGGTCAGAAGGATGAGGGTCGCGAAGGGCAGCCATTGCCAGGCCACGATCAGGATGATCGCGAACATCGGCACGTCGTTGAACCAGTCGACCGGCGTCAGACCGAAGCGCGTGGTGATCCAGGCGAACAGGCCGGAGACCGGATGCATCAACAGGTTCTTCCAGACCAGCGCGCTCACCGTTGGCATCACGAAGAACGGCGCGATCACCATCAGCCGCACGATGTTGCGGCCGACCACCGGCTGATCGAGCAGAATCGCCAGGGGAATGCCAAGCAAAATGGTCAGCGCAAGCACCGAGCCGACCAACACCAGCGTGTTCTCGAGCGAGGCGATAAACGCGGGATCGGTGAGGAAATAGCGGAAGTTCTCCAGGCCCACGAACACTTCGGAGCCGGGATCGAGCAGGCTGTAGTGCAGCGTCGAGAAATAGAGAGTCAGCGCCAGCGGAACGATCATCCAGATGAACAGCAGCCCGACGGCCGGGGTCAGCAGCGACCGCGCAAGATATTGCGTTTGCTTGGTTGCCATCCTCGCTTCTCCTCTCCCGGGAAGAAGGCGGCCATCCCTCCTATGAGGTGGATTGGATGGCCGCTAGTTTAGGCTCTCAGGAGGGTGAGCCTGGTGCTTACTTGATATAGCCGGCGCGCTTCATCTCGCGCTCGGTCGTGGATTGCGCCGCCGACAGCGCAGCATCGACGGTGGTCGATCCCGACAGTGCAGCGGAGAACTGCTGCCCCACCTGCGTGCCGAGGCCCTGGAACTCGGGGATCGCTGCATATTGCACGCCGACATAGGGCACCGGCTTCACGGTCGGGTGGTTCGGATCGGCCGCATCGATCGAGGCCAGCGTCGGCTTGGCGAAAGGAGCGACCTTCAGATACTCGGGATTCTGGTAGAGCGAGGTCCGCGTGCCCGGCGGCACGTTGGCCCAGCCCTCCTTCGAGGCCACGAGCTTGGTGTAGTCCTTGCTCGTCGCCCAGGCGATGAACTTCTCGGCGGCGTCCGTCTTCTTCGAGCCGGCCGGGATCGCCAGACTCCAGGCCCACAGCCAGTTCGCATTCTTGCCAAGCCCGGTATTGGGCGCCAGCGCAAAGCCGACCTTGTCGGCAACCGTCGACTCCTTCGGATTGGTGACGAAGGACGCCGCAACCGTCGCGTCGATCCACATTGCGCACTTGCCGGCGTTGAACAGCGCCAGATTCTCGTTGAAGCCGTTCGAGCTCGCGCCCGGAGGGCCGGCTTCCTTCATCAGATTGACATAGGTCGTGAGCGTATTCTTCCATTCCGGCGTGTTGAACTGCGGCTCCCACTTCTCGTCGAACCAGCGCGCGCCGTAGGAATTGGACATGGCGGTGAGGAACGCCATGTTCTCGCCCCAGCCGGCCTTGCCGCGCAGACAGATGCCGTAGACGCCGGCATTCTTGTCGGTGAGTTTCTTGGCCGCGTCGATCACGAAATCCCAGGTCGGGCTTTCCGGCATCTTCAGGCCGGCCTTCTCGAACAGATCGGTGCGATACATCACCATCGAGCTCTCGCCGTAGAACGGCGCCGCATAGAGCTTGCCGTCGACGGAGACCGCGTCCTTGATCTTCGGCAGCAGGTCGCCGACGTCGTAATCGGCGCCGAGATTGGCGAGTGGCACCAGCCAGCTCTTCTTGGCCCAGATCGGCACCTCATAGGTGCCGATGGTGAGAATATCGAACTGTCCGCCCTTGGTGGCGATATCTGTGGTGACGCGCTGGCGCAGCACGTTCTCCTCGAGCGTCACCCACTTCACGTTGATGTCGGGGTTCTTCGCGGTGAATTCGCTGGTCAGTCCCTGCATGCGGATCATGTCACCGTTGTTGACGGTGGCGATCGTCAGGGTCGTTTCGGCCATCGAGGGAACGGACAGCAGCAGTGCAGACACGCCGCAGACGGCGCCTAGAACCTTTTTCACGGTGACCTCCCTAAAACTCGCGTTTTGAGCATATGCCCACGCGTTGGGCGTATGTTCAACCCAAGGCCGGAGCTTTGTCAAGCAGACCCGCGCGCGTTTCAGCAACTTCTGAGTGCTGCGGTGCGGCAGCGAGCGCTCTTGCATGACCCTCGCTGCCATGTACCCCGCGAAGACGGGGCCATCCAAAAACGCCGTGAGGCAAGTTGGTTTGCCCCAGGCCACGCCGCGGCGCACTTGGATCATCTGCCTTCGCGGATGATGACGGTGTTGTGCGGGGAGAGACCGCCCGCCTCGCGAGAATGCTGGAAAACGAGCTGCCTACCGCTCAAGGATCGCGCGCGCGGTCGCTTCGTCGGTGATCAAGCCGTTGATCAGGCGGCCGTTCAGCGCCGCCGCGATCGCCGGCACTTTGGCCGCGCCGACCGCCGCCCCGATCGTCGTGGTCTTGACCGGCACCTCGGGCGGGATGCTGGTGAGGCGCTTGTTGGTGCCGCCTTTGAGCAGGCGGCCCCTGGCATCATAGGCCCAGCCGGTGATCTCGCCGATGGCACCGAGCCGCATCATTTCGAACAGTTCATCGCGGGTGACGAAACCGTCGACGTGAACCTGCGCCTTTTGGTCCATCTGGCCGATGCCGACGAGCCGCAGGTCGGCCCTGGTCGCGATCGCCTTCACCTTTGCGATCGGCTCGATCCGACCCATCCTGTTGCGCTCGTCCTCCGAGGACATCAGGAACGGCAGCGGCATCGGATAGTGCCGCGCCCCGGTGCGGTCGGCGAGCCGGCCGACGGTATCGTAGAAGCTCGCCGATCCGTCGGCGGAGATGTTGCCGACCAGCGAGACGATCTGGTGATTCGGCCGCTCGATCGGGGTGACGCGCTCGACCGCTGCGCGGACCGCGCGCCCGGTGCCGAGCGCGACGATGACAGGCGTTTCGGAACGCAGCGTCGAGTCCAGAAGGTTTGCGCAGCGCTCGGCAATGCCCGCGGTCGACTGTGGCGCCGCGGGATCTGTCGGCACCACCTCGCAATGGGCAAGCTCGAAGCGTTCCTTCAGCCGCGCGGCCAATTCCATGCAGGCGGCGATCGGATGTTCGAGCCGGAATGTGATCAGGCGCTCGGCAAGGCACAGCGAGACCAGCCGCTGCGCCGAGGCACGCGAGACCTGGAGCATCTTGGCGATCTCGTCTTGCGTGTGACCGGCAATGAAGTAGAGCCAGCCGGCGCGCGCGGCATCGTCAAGCCTGGATTTTTCGTTCTCCATCGCCATGGCCGGCGTCACGAGTCCTTCCAGAAATCGGTCATCTGCGCGAAGACCCGATCGGCTCCGGCGGCGGTCAATATAGCGCGGCCGTCGCGGCCGCGATAATGGCTACCGCCGACAAATCCCCAGACGGTCATGCCAGCGGCCTTTGCCGCCTGCACGCCGCTGACGCTGTCTTCGATCACCAGCGCCCGCACCGGATCGATGCGCATCTTCTCAGCGGCATAGAGGAACAGGTCGGGCGCCGGCTTGCCGTACCTGACCATCTGCGCCGTGTAGAGCCGGTCGCCGAAATGCGGCCTGAGCCCGGTGACATCGAGGGAGAGCGAGACGCGGTCGATGTCGCTCGACGAGGCGACGCAAAACGGCCTGTTCAACTCCGATACCACCGCGCCGATCCCAGGGATCGGCTGCAATGCACCTGCTAAGGTGCTCAGCACCCTGGACTTGAAGCGAGGCAGGAAGCCATCCGGCACGACCCGACCAAGGTCGCGATAATGTTGCTCGATCGCCTTCGTGCTGCGCCCGAGGAACAGCTCGAGCGCCTGCTCCGCGCTCAGCGCAATGCCGAATTCGGACATCACCTCGGAGAGGCAGCGGCAGCTCAAGAGCTCGCTGTCGACGAGCACGCCGTCGCAGTCGAAGATGATCAGATCAGGCTTTGGGCGGCCGTTCTGCATCCGGCCATTCGATCATATACCCAACGCATGAGCAATAGCTCAGGCTGGAACACGGCGTGGCGGGCTTTCCTGGATCTTAATGCGCCACCTGCCGGTAGATCGCCGGCAGTGCCGCAGGCAGCCGTCGGATGTTGCCGACGATCGCGTAACCGCCGCGCCCGAACAGGGTCGGAAAATAGCATTGCGCCGTTGCGTCGACCGTTACGCCGAACACTGCGATGCCGAGGTGGGCGCCTCCTGCACCGATTTACGCGTGTCCTCGATTGCAAAGCGCCCCTCATAGTGGTCGACGTCGTTCGGCTTGCCGTCGGTCAGAACGAGCAGCAGCTTCTTGCGCTGCTGCGGCTGGCTGCCGAGGCCAGCCGCAGCATGGCGCACCGCCGCGCCGATGCGCGTATCGAATACCTCGTCTACTACAACAACCACAGACCCCATCAGGCCTTGGCAGGACATACTCCCAAAGCCTTTGCGGCTACCAAGACCACCGCGATCCAATCAGCGAATTATTGAACATCGACAGCAACGACCGTGATGGCGGCAGTCGGTAGGGTGACTGTCGAGGTTCCAACATTGTCGCGAAGGCCAACCATGAGTGAGACGCAACTTGGTCTGATGACCGCAACCCCCTCATCATCCTGTTCGCCGCAGCCCTCCGGCGGATGGGCGTGCTGTCGACGGCGGCAACGATATCTGCGGTCTGTCTGTCGGTCGCGATCGCGGTGGTGCTGGTCACGACGCAATAGACCAGTCCAGGCGATGCAGGCACGGTCCATCCCACAGGAGACGGCCCGCGTGCCGCGGCCCCCTGGTTAACGGCCAGAGTGCGCAAGCTCGCGTTTGCTCGGCGAGGACGCGACAGGTCCCCGCAATTGTCCGTGCTTGATCTCCAGCAACGGCTCTGTTTGGATGGATTCGGTTCGGCACTTCAAATTTCGGATAATCGAATTTTACGCAATCGAAATGTTGTATGCTGCGTTCTTGATTGCCTCTGTCTCGACCGCTCCGTGGGTTCCGTTTCGGGGCTGCCGCGCACGTGAAGACGTCCAGACCGTCGCGCGCTGCGTTGACTCGAAATCACTTTCATGGATGCTAGTCACCGTCGTTCCTCGATTGCTCATTCATCAAGAGGCATCGTGACCATTCACCGCACCGGCTTTGGGAATCGGCTTCTGGCGGCCTTGCCGCCCGAGGATTTGGCCTTGCTCGCGCCCCACTTCCAGAAGGTCTCGTTCGAACCCGATGCCGTCCTGGTGCGGTCGGGCGATGAACTCGACCCGGTTTATTTCCCCCATAGCGGCGCGATCGCCTTCATGCTCGATATGCCGGACGGGCAAACGGTGGCAACCACGTTGATGGGACGGGAAGGCGCTTTGGCCTCGTTCTCCGTGCTCGGTCCGTCGCTTTCATCCGTCACGGCGACTGCTCGCTTGGCCGGCACGGCATCGCTGATTTCAGCGGCGAAGTTCCGGGCTGCCTACGCGCGGAGCGCGGCCATCAGGCATGTCGTGCAGGTCCACGCCCGCGCACTGTTGTTACAGCTCCAGCACGTGGCCGCCTGCAACGCGCTGCATCGGGTGGATGGCCGCATGGCGCGGTGGCTTCTGCAACTGCATGACCGCGTTCCCGATGATCTTCTTCCCGTGACGCAGGAGGCACTTGCGCAATTGCTTGGGGTGCGGCGGACGACCGTGACTCTGACGATGAGCAAGCTTCGCGCGGCGGGCGCCATCCCGTCCGACCGGCGCGGCTCCGTAGAGATCCACCGAGCGCGGCTGGAGAGGGTCGCGTGCGAATGCTATGGGCTCATGCAGCGCAACATCGATCGGATGTATTGTCAGGAATTGTCGGCGCCGCAACCTGCCTTTGCGCCATTCCGGGAAAGCTCCATTGTCGCCTTCGACGAAGCGGGTGCCGAATCCAGAGCCGCTTCGCGAGAGCGAAAATGAAGCAGTCCTCTATCGGATCAGCCTGACATAGCGAACCAGTCGCTCCAGCCCGTGCCCGTTGGCATGCCCTCGACCCTGCGCGAGATTGAGGAAAGTCACGGGCACGGCGCTGACGCGCCTGTGCCCACTCCACGCGCGATCGCGCCCCTCACCGCCGCTGATTGTACACGTCGATGCAGACCGCACCGAGTAGAACCAGGCCCTTGATGACCTGCTGGTAGTCGATGCCGATGCCGAGGATGGACATGCCGTTGTTCATCACGCCCATGATCATGGCGCCGACCACCGCACCGCCGACGCGGCCCACGCCGCCATAGGCCGAGGCACCGCCGATGAAGCAGGCGGCGATGACGTCGAGCTCGAAGCCAAGGCCCGCCTTCGGCGTTGCGGTGTTGAGTCGCGCGGCGAAGACGAGGCCGGCAAGGGCTGCCAGCACGCCCATGTTGACGAAGGTGAAGAAGGTCAGCCGCTCGGTCTTGATGCCCGACAGCTTTGCGGCCTTGGCGTTGCCGCCGACCGCGTAGATCTGGCGGCCGACCACGGTACGACGCGTGACGAAGCCATAGAGCGCGATCAAGGCGCTCATGATCACCAGCACGTTCGGCAGGCCCCGATAGGTCGCGATCAAATAGGTGAAATAAAGCACCGCGCAGGCCAAGACGACGCTTTTCCCCAGGAAGAACGCGTAAGGCTCGACCTCGATGCCGTGCGACTGCTCGCGCGAGCGGCTCTTGGCGCTGGCATAGACCAGCCCGAGCGCCAGCACGGCACCGATCAGCAGCGAGGTCGGATGCAGTGTTCCGGCTTCAGGCAAGAACTCCGGAATGAAGCCGGACGACAGTTTCTGGAAGGTCGGCGGGAACGGCCCGAGCGACTGGCCCTGCAACACTGCCAGCGCGAGGCCCTTGAACACGAGCATGCCGGCGAGCGTCACGATGAAGGACGGAATGCCGAAATAGGCGACCCAGTAGCCCTGCGCCGCACCGATGGCCGCGCCGACGATGAGGCAGGCAATGAAGGCAACCGTGTAGTCGACCTTGTACGTTACCATGAGCAGCGCGGCCACGGCGCCGACGAACCCCGCGACCGAGCCGACCGAGAGATCGATATGGCCGGTGACGATGACGAGCAGCATGCCCAGCGCCATGATGACGATGTAGCTGTTCTGCAGCACCAGATTGGTGAGGTTGAGCGGCTGGAGCAGCGTGCCGCCGGTCACGATCTGGAAGAACAGCATGATCGCGATCAGCGAGATCAGCATGCCGTAGTTGCGCAAATTGTTCTTGATGAAGCCCGTATGCCGGCGCTCCTCAGGCAGCGAAACCGTCTTGTCGGTCATGGCTGCAATCCTCCCATCTCCGCGGCCTCAGGCACGCCGTTCCTATTGTTTCTCTCATTGCGCATGATGGCGCGCATGATCTTCTCCTGCGTCGCCTCATGGCCGGCGAACTCGCCGACGAAAGCACCGTCGTTCATGACACAGATGCGGTCGCAGATGCCGAGCAGTTCCGGCATCTCCGAGGAGATCACCACGACGCCCCGCCCGGCCTCCGCCAGCTCGTTGATGATACAGTAAATCTCATATTTCGCACCGACGTCGATACCCCTCGTCGGTTCGTCCAGAATCAAAACCTTGGGGTCGGTCATCAGCCATTTCGACAGCACGACCTTCTGCTGGTTGCCGCCCGAGAGCTGGCCAGTCTCCTGGTAGACGTCGGAGCAGCGGATGCGCATGCGGTTGCGGTAATCGCTTGCCACCTTCAGCTCGGCGATGTCGTCGATCACCTTGCCGGGGGCGACCTGGTCGAGGCTCGCAAGCGTGATATTCTTGCGGACGTCGTCGGCCAGGATCAGTCCGAGCTGCTTGCGGTCCTCGGTGACATAGGCAAGACCGGCATCGATCGCCGCCGCCACCCTCGGCAGGACGATCTCGTTGCCCTCGAGCCGGATACGGCCGCTGATATTGGTGCCCCAGGAGTGGCCGAACAGGCTCATGGCGAATTCGGTGCGGCCTGCACCCATCAGCCCGGCGATCCCGACGACCTCGCCGCGCCGCACACCGAAATTGACGTTCTTGATGACCTGCCGCTCTGGATGGATCGGATGGTAGACCGACCAGTTCTCGACGGCGAGCACGGGGTCTCCGATCTTCGCAACCCGCTCGGGGAAGCGATGGGCGAGATCGCGATTGACCATGCTGCGGATGATGCGGTCCTCCTGGACCGGTTCGCTCCGGCAGTCGATGCCATCCACGGTGCGGCCGTCGCGCAACACCGTGATGTGGTCGGCAACCTTGGCGACCTCGTTCAGCTTGTGGGAGATCAGGATCGAGCCGATGCCCTGCTCGCGGAATTTCATCAGGCGCTCGAGCAGCGCGGCGCTGTCGGCCTCGTTGAGGCTGGCGGTCGGCTCGTCCAGAATCAGCATGCGCACGCGCTTGGACAGCGCCTTGGCGATCTCGACGAGCTGCTGCTTGCCGACGCCGAGGTCGGTGATCAGCGTGTCCGGCGATTCCTTGAGGCCGACCTGGGCCAGGAGTTCGCGCGTCCGGCGGTAGACCTCGTCGCGGTCGATGACACCGAGCTGCGAGGGCGGATGCGAGAGGAAGATATTCTCCGCGATCGACATCAACGGAATCAGCGCCAGCTCCTGGTGGATGATGATGATGCCGAGCGCCTCCGAATCGTTGATGTCGCGGAAGCGGCGCTCCTCGCCGTCGAAGACGATGGTTCCCTCATAGCTGCCGTGGGGATAGACCCCGCTCAACACCTTCATCAGGGTCGATTTTCCGGCGCCGTTCTCGCCCACCAGAGCATGGATCTGCCCGGCCTGAACCGAGAAATTGACGTCGCGCAGCGCCTGCACGCCCGCAAAGCTCTTGCTGACGCCGCGCATTTCCAACATTGCCGCCATGGCTTCGTGTCCCGTCTTTTAACCCACCTCGCCCCGCTTGCGGGGAGAGCATAGGCCGCCTTTGGCGGCCGTCTTAACGCCGAAGCAAAGCCTCGGCTATGCGCGAAGCGATCGAATGAGGGGAGCTTCCGCAAGAGCAGCTCTCACCGCCCCGTGGAGACTTCCCCTCACCCCAATCTTTTTATAACGGCGGCCCAAGGGCCGCCTATGCTCCCTCTCCCCGCAAGAACGCGGAGAGGGAGCAGGCGCAGCTTACTGGAATTGCGACTTCTTGTAGTAGCCGCTGTCAACCAGGACCTTCTCCCAATTGTCCTTGTAGACCACGACCGGCTTGAGCAGGTAGGACGGCACGGTCTTGGCGCCGTTCTCATAGGTCTTGGTGTCGTTGACCGTGACCTGCTTGCCGGCCAGCGCCGCGTCGACCATGTCGGCGGTCACCTTGGCGAGGTCGCGGGTGTCCTTGAAGATGGTCGAGTACTGATCACCGCGCAGCATCGCCTTGATCGAGGGTACCTCGGCATCCTGGCCGCTGATGATCGGCATCGGCTGGTCGGCACTGCCATAGCCCACGCCCTTCAGCGACGAGATGATGCCGATCGAGAGGCCGTCATAGGGCGACAGCACCGCGTTGACCTTCTTGTTGCCGTAGTAGGCGCTGAGCAGGTTGTCCATGCGGGCCTGCGCCGTGGCGCCGTCCCAGCGCAAGGTCGCGACCTTGTCCATGCCCATCTGGCCGGACACGACGACGAGCTTCTTGCTGTCGATGTAGGGCTGCAGCACCGACATCGCGCCGTTGTAGAAGAAGTAGGCGTTGTTGTCGTCGGGCGAGCCACCGAACAGCTCGATGTTGAACGGACCCTTGCCCTCCTTCAGGCCGAGGCCCTTTTCAATTGACTGCGCCTGGAGAACGCCGACCTGGAAATTGTCGAAGGTCGCGTAATAGTCGACGTTCGGCGTGCCGCGGATCAGGCGATCATAGGCGATGACGGTGATGCCCTTGGCCTTGGCCTGCTTGAGCACGTCCGACAGCGTGGTGCCGTCGATCGCGGCAATCACCAGCGCCTTGGCGCCCTTCGTCACCATGTTCTCGACCTGCGAGAGCTGGTTCGGAATGTCGTCTTCGGCGTATTGCAGGTCGGTGTTGTAACCGCGCTCCTTCAGCACCTTGACCATGTTGTTGCCGTCATCGATCCAGCGCGCCGAGGATTTGGTCGGCATCGCGATGCCGACGGTTGCCTTGTCCTGGGCCATCGCTGGCCCGGATGAGGCCATGGCGGCGGCGCCCGCGAATGCGAGCGCGAGTACGGTCGTCTTCAGTTTCAGCATGCTTCACTCCCTTGGGGGTTGGAACGTTTCGTCGTTGCAGTAGAACTCGGTGTGTTGGTGCGCCTTGTGTCTCCTATTCAAGCTTGACGTCGGGCTCCGCGCGACCGCGCGCAGCAGCCTCGAGGATGAAGGTGCAGCCGGCCTGCGGATCGGCGGCGCGTGCCGCCGCATCCATATCCTGCCATGCAGAAGTGACAAGAAGGCGTGACAGATCGGGCCCGATGAAGGCGGGGCAGCTCGACTGCTGCGCCGGCACCGCAAGCGAGCGCAAGCGCTCGCCTTCGGGACTATAGACGTCGACGCAGGCGCCGCCCCAGCGCGCGTTCCAGATCAATCCGTCGGCATCGACCACCGAACCGTCGAGACCGCCGACGCCGGTGTGGCGCACCAGCACCTCCGGCTCGCCGCGCGGCAATCCGGTCGCCGGATTGAGCGGAATGCGATAGAGCACGTGACGCGCGGTGTCGGCGAAGTATCCGATCGCGCCGTCCGGCGAGAAGCAGATCGAGTTCGGAATGCTGATGCCGGGAAACAGCGTCGAGATCTTGCCGCGATGGAGCGCGTAGATCGCGCCGGCGCCCGCTTCCGCGTTGCGGCCCATGGTGCCGATCCAGAACGTGCCGGATTGATGCACGCGCGCGTCGTTCGACCGCGTCGCCGGGTTGTCGGCTTCCAGCGCACGATAGAGCGTCATCGCGCCATCAGCGAGCTTGCGGACGTAGAGGCCGTCCTCGGCCACGATCAGCTGCCGCTCGGCGTCGATGCGGCCGAGCGCGCTCGCCATCCGGCCGAGCGCGTGGACGCTGATACTGCCGCGGCCGAGATGGGCTTCGTAAAGGCGACCTTCGCGGATGTCGAACCACCACGCGGTATCGGTGGTGACGTCATAGGTCGGGCCCTCGCCGAGATGGCAATGCTCGGCGCAAAGGACAGAGGTCGGCACATGCTCGGTCATGGCGAATTCACTCCGAAGCGATAGACCGTGTGGTGCTGGTAAACGCTTCCCGGCGCAAGACGCGGGCTCGGGAAATCCGGCCGGTTCGGCGAATTCGGCCAGATGTGCGGCTCCAGGCAGAGCGCGTCGGACTGCCGGTACAGCCGGCCGCCTTTGCCCGCCACCGAGCCGTCGAGGTAGTTGCCGGAATAGACCTGCAAGCCCGGCTGATCCGTGAACAGCTCCATGACGCGTCCCGAGCGCGGCGCCTCCAGGCGCGCGGCAAGACGCAAGCTGCCGTCCCGCGGAAGGCAGAACGTGTGGTCATAGCCCTTGCCGTTGCGCAATTGCTGATCGTTTTGCCGTATCCGCGCGCCGATCGGAGTGGCCTCACGGAAGTCGAAGGGCGTGCCGGCAACCGCGTACGGCGACCCGGTCAGCGGGATCGCCGCCGGATCGATCGCCAGGAAATGATCGGCCGCGACCATGAGCTTGTGATCGAGGATCGCCGTCCCCGAGGTCGCGCCTTCGAGGTTGAAGAAGCTGTGGTTGGTGAGATTGACGATGGTTGGACGATCGCTCCGCGCCTCCATGCTGACCGACAATTCGGCAGGGCCGATCACCCGATAGGTGAGACGAACGTCGAGCCGACCCGGGTACCCCTCCTCGCCGTGCTCGCTTGCATAAGTGAGCGTGACCGCAGGCTCCGCGCCGTCAGCGAGGTCGGCGATCTGCCAGAGCTTGCGGTCAAAGCCGTCCAGACCACCGTGCAACGCGTTCGGGCCGTTGTTGGCGGCGAGTTGCACCGTCTCGTCATCGAGCACGAAGCGCGCGTCAGCGATACGGTTGGCATAGCGCCCGACCGTTGCGCCGAAAAACTTCCGCTCGGCGAGATAGCCCGCGAAATCGTCAAAGCCGAGCACGACGTCGTCGGGTGCGCCCTTGGCATCCGGGGCGATCAGCGCCTGAATCACCGCACCATGCGTGATGATGCGGGCTTCGAAACCGCCCTGCCCGCGCAGCACCACGCGCTCGACGGCGCGACCATCCGGCAGCGTTCCGAAGACATCCTTTGTGATGCGGCTGCCTGCCATGATCATTCCACGAACGGTTCGACGACGTTGCGCTTGCCAAGCATGAAGGCGTCGGCAACGAGACGGAACGGCGTCAGATCGACGTCGCTCTCCCCCGTCGCCGCAAGCTCGACGAAACGCCGGTAGAGCCCGCGATATTCGGCTTCCGGCTCTTCCGCAAGCACTTTGCCATCGACGGCCATGCGGGCGCCGCCGCCCGACAGTATCATCCGGCCCTGATCGGTCTCCGCCACGATGTCCCAGCTCTGCGGGCCGGTCTGTCGGAAGTCGAATTCGGCCGTGATCGGCAGGCCGCCGGCATCGGTGAGCATCAAATTCGCCGCAATCGGCGCGTCGCGATTGGCGGGGAAGGACAGCTCGGCCGCGGTCACGAAAACCTGGCGTGGCAGGATGCGCGTCAGGATCGAAAGCGCATTGATGCCGGGATCGAATACGCCGAGCCCGCCCGGCTCCCAGATCCAGCCCTGCCCGGGATGCCAGACGCGGACGTCTTCCTTCCAGCTTATGTGCAGGGACTTGATCCGGCGCGCGGAAAGCCATTGCCGCGCCGGGCCGACGGCGGGGGCAAAGCGCGAGTGCCAGGTCGCAAACAGCGTCCGCTTCGCATCTTTCGCCATCGCGACCAGTGGATCGAGTTCGCTGACGCTGAGACCCGGCGGCTTTTCAAGCATCACATGCTTGCCGGCGGCAATCGCCGCAAAGGCCTGCGCGCGCCGCACCTGCGGCGGCGTGCACAGCGACACAGCATCGATCGGCGGGCCCTTTGCGAGCAGCTCCTCGATGGTGGCGAAATGCGGCAGGTCCGGCAGCGAGGCGTTGCGGCTCGCGATGGCGGCAAGTGTTGCGCCCGGTGTCGCCGCGATCGCCGCGACGTGCTGGTCGCGCGCGATCTTCCCGAAGCCGACGATGGCGATACGAAGTTCAGTCACAGACTTTCTCCAGATCCTGCAGATTCCGCCGGGGCTGTTTCGACCGCCGCTGCCTTATGCCGGCGCATGCCGTTGTGAATGACGAACGCCATGGCTTCGGCCGCGGCATCGGGATCGCTGGCTGCGATCGAATCGACGATCTTTTGGTGCCAGAGCAAAGCAGTCTCGCGGTCTTCCGACCCGGCCGGTGCACTGAGCATGAAAGCCGCACGCAAGGCAGCCTCGATCACATGACCGACGGAGCGCATGAACGGATTGCCCGACGCTCGCGCCACCGCAAGGTGCACGGCGAGGTCGGCTTCGGCAAAGTCGACGGACTCGGACGCCTCGCGCCGCATGCGGTCCATGCTGCGCTGAAGCTCGGCGATGTCCTCCTCCGAACGACGCTTGGCCGCGAGCGCCGCCGCGCGCGGCTCGACCGCAAGACGTATCTCGGCGAGATCGTTGAGGAAGCGCCTGTCGATGCCTGCGTCGAGATGCCAGGCCAGCACGTCGGCGTCGAACATGTTCCAGGCGCCGCGCTCGCGCACGACGGTGCCAACCCGCGCCTTGGTGGTGAGCAGACCTTTTGCAACAAGGGTCTTCACGCTCTCGCGAAGCACCGGTCGCGAGACGCCGAACATCGAGGTCAGCTCGGCATCACCAGGCAGCCGTGTGCCTTCGGCATAGCGACCTGCGATGATGTCGACCCCGATCGAGCGGGACACTTCCGCATGGTTGGAATGGGCCCGCCGTGTCGGGATGACGACTATGCGCGAGGTCATGACGTGGCTCCCGCGGGTCTCACGGCCGGCCGGCGCGCGATTGCGATCATGACCTGCTGCAGGACGATGAATGCGAACAGCAGAACGCCGGTCGCGATCTTGGTCCACCAGCTCGACAGTGTCCCGTCGAAATTGATGTAGGTCTGGATCAGGCCCTGAATGAGGACGCCGATGAACGTTCCGACCACCGAGCCCTGCCCGCCCGTGAGCAGCGTGCCGCCGATCACGACCGCCGCGATGGTGTCGAGCTCGACGCCGACGGCCGAGAGCGAATAGCCGGCGCCGGTGTAGAAGGAGAAGACGATGCCGGCGATGCCCGCGAGCAGGCTCGACAGCATGTAGATGCGGATCGTCATTTTGCCGACGGCGACACCCATCAGGCTCGCCGTGACGCGGCTGCCGCCGAGCGCGTAGACATTGGCGCCGAAGCGGGTGAGCTGCAGCAGCAGCGCTCCGCCGATCACGATGACCAGCATGATGATCGCAACCGCCGTCAGCCGCCCGCCGCCCGGTAGTCGCAGCGCAAAGTCCGAGACCGTCGAATAGATCGGCGCGGTGATCGGCACCGATTCCGTCGAGAGCAGGAAGCTTGCGCCGCGCGCGAGGAACATGCCGGCCAGCGTGACGATGAACGGCGGCAGGTCGAACAGATGGATGACGGCGCCCATCGCCGCGCCGAAGGCCGCGGACAGCGCCAGGATCGCCACGAACGCGGCCAGCGGCGGCATGCCCCAGCGCTCGATCGCGAGCGCGACGAAAACAGTGGTGAAGCCGATCACCGAGCCGACCGACAGGTCGATGCCGCCCGAGATGATCACGAAGGTCATGCCGGTCGCGACGATGCCGAGGAAGGCGTTGTCGGTCAGGAGATTGCAGACCACGCGGGTCGAGGCAATGTTGGGAAATTGCAGCGCGCAAAGCACAAAGCCGGCAACGAGCACGATGGCCGTAATGAGGACGGGCGGCAGGCCCTTCATGCTTTCGTCCCCCGGATACGCGCCACGATTCCGGACAGGTCTGTCAGCTTCGGCGATTGCAACAGCAGCACCGCCAGCACCACCACGGCCTTGACCAGGAGGTTGAATTCCGGGGGATAGCCCGACAAGAGAATGCCCGTGTTCATCGTCTGGATGATGAGCGCGCCGAGCACGGCGAGCAAGAGGCTGAAGCGGCCGCCGAACAGCGAGGTTCCGCCGATCACGACGGCCAGGATCGCGTCGAGTTCGAGCCAAAGCCCGGCATTGTTGGCATCAGCCCCCATGATGTCGGCCGCGGCGATCACGCCCGCAAGCGCCGCACAGACGCCGCACCAGACATAGACCGCCAAAATCATGGCGCGCGTGCCGACGCCGGCGAGTTCGCTTGCCCGCGCATTGCCGCCGGTTGCCTCGATCAAAAGCCCGAGCGCCGAGCCGCGCACCACGGCGCCGGTGAGGATCAGCATGCCCAGGGCAATCGCGACCGGCACGGGAACGCCGAGGATGGCACCGTTGCCGAGCCAGACCAGATCGGGCGAGGTGAAGGTGACGATGCGCCCCGCGGTGATGAGCTGGGCGATGCCGCGGCCGGCGACCATCAGGATCAGCGTCGCCACGATCGGCTGCATGCCGAGGATGCCGACCAGAAAACCATTCCAGAGGCCGCAGACGAGGCCGGCGCCGAGCGCGGCCGCCAGCACCACCGGCAGGCCGTGGCTGTCGGCGAGGCTCGCCGCGATGGCGCCCGAGATCGCCATGACGGCGCCGACCGAGAGGTCGATGCCGCGCGTCGCAATCACCAGCACCATGCCGAGCGAGAGCAGCGCCACCGGGGTGCCGCGGTTGAGCACGTCGATCATGCTGCCGAACAGTCGCCCGTCCTGCAGGCGCAGATCGAAGAATTGCGGCGAGACGGCGCGGTCGACCATCAGGATGATGATCAGCGCAAAGATCTGGGCAAGGCCCCGGCGCGGCAGCAGAGCGGTCATGGCCTGCCCTCCTGCGCCGCGCCACTGCCGTCGGCGGCGATCGCCGCCAGAACATTGGAGACGTCGACCGCTTCGCCCTGCAACTCTTCGACATGGGCACGGTCGCGCAGCACGACGACGCGATCCGAATAGGTGACGATCTCGTCGAGCTCGGAGGAGATCACGAGCAGTGACAGACCGTCGTCGCAGAGCTCGCGGATCAGGCGAATGATCTCGGCATGCGCCCCGACGTCGATGCCGCGAGTCGGCTCGTCCAGCACGAGGAGTCGCGGCGAGGTTGCAAGCCAGCGCGCCAGCAGCACCTTTTGCTGATTGCCGCCCGACAACAGGCCGACCGGACGTTCCGGATCGGGCGGGCGGATGTCGAGCAGCTTGACGAAACGCGATGCGATCTCGTCCTGCTCGCGGCGCGACAGCGGCCGGTGCAGGCCGCGCTTGGCCTGGAGTGCCAAGACGATGTTCTCGCGCACCGTAAGCTCGGCCACGATGCCTTCGGTCTTGCGCTCCTCTGGGCAATAGCCGAAACCGTGGCGGACGCCGTCGCGCGGTGTTTGCAGCCGCACGGCTGCGCCCTCCACTTTCGCCTGGCCATGATCGGAACGCTCGGCGCCGAATACCAGCCGCGCGGTCTCGGTTCGGCCCGAGCCGAGCAGGCCGGCAAGGCCGACGACCTCGCCATGGCGCAGCTCGAGATCGAACGGCGCGACGTAGCCGGCCTTGCCGTACCCCTCGAAGCTCGCGCAAACCTCGCGCTCCTGACGCGCGCTCGTGGACGCGCGGGCGCTGGTGGTCTCGGCAAGCTCGCGGCCGAGCATCATCCGAATCAGTTCGAGCCGCGGCAGCGATGCCGTCTCGCGCTCGCCGACCAGCCGGCCGTTGCGCAAGACGGTGATGCGGTCGGAGATTTCATAGACCTGGTCGAGGAAGTGGCTGACGAAGACGATGCCGATGCCGCGGCCGGCAAGCTGGCGCATGATCTTGAAGAGAATCTCGACCTCGTGGCGGTCGAGGCTCGCGGTCGGCTCGTCGAGAATGAGAACGCGCGCCGACAGATCGACAGCCCGGGCAATCGCCGTGACGTGCTGGATTGCGACGGAGTAGCTGCCGAGCGGCGCCGCCACGTCGATGTCGAGGCCGAACTCGGCCAGCAACGCCTTTGCCCGCCGGCGCATCTCGCCTTCGCGGACGATACCGAAGCGCATCGGCTGCCGGTCGAGAAAAAGATTCTGCGCCACCGACAGATTGGGCAACAAATTTACTTCCTGATAGACGGTGGCAATCCCGGCTTCCAGCGCCGCCTTCGACGATCGCGGGGCGACCTCGGCGCCGCCGAGCCGAACGATTCCGGCATCGCGCGGGAATACGCCGGTGACCACCTTGATCAGCGTGGACTTGCCGGCGCCGTTCTCGCCGAGCAGGGCATGGATCTCGCCGGCACGAAGCATGAAATCGACGTCCTGCAACGCCCGCACAGCGCCAAAACTCTTGCTGATCCCACGCACCTCCAGCAGACAAGGGGTAGAATCCGGGCCGGTCTCCATTGCGACGTCACTCCCGCTGGCGTCCGCTTGTAGGGTTGCGGACGTCCAGCCAATTCACCACGCTTAGCAGTTTCGAAGAGGTGCGCGCCACCGCAGGTGCATCAGCCGCGGTAGCGCACGGGAGGCCTCAGTAACCGAGACCCTTCTTGCTGTCGTAGACCTTCTGCGGATCGTCGGAGGCGGTGTAGAGCTTCGATTCCGTCTGGATCCATTTCGGCGGAGCGGTGCCCTTGTCCTTGAAGGCGGCGATGACGTCGAGCGCGGGCCCGGCCATGTTCGGCGTCAGCTCGACCGTGGCATTGGCTTCGCCAGCGGCCATCGCCTTGAAGATGTCGGGAACCGCGTCGATCGAGACGGTCAGGACGTCCTTGCCGGGCTTGAGGCCGGCTTCCTTCATGGCCTGGATCGCGCCGACCATCATGTCGTCATTATGCGCATAGACCGCGCAGATCGACTTGCCGCCGCCTTCGGCCTTGATGAAGCTCTCCATCACTTCCTTGCCCTTGGCGCGGGTGAAGTCGCCGGTCTGGCTGCGCACCACCTTCAGGTTCGGATGCTTGGCGACGACTGAGTCAAAGCCCTTCTTGCGGTTGGTGGCGACGCTGGCGCCGACCGTGCCCTGCAATTCCACGACGTTGCAGGCCTTCTCGCCGACCGTCTTGGCGAGCCACTCGCCGGCGACGGCGCCTTCGTGCACGCTGTCCGAGGTGACCGCGGTCAGATAGAGGTCCTTGCCCGACGGATCGATGTCGCGGTCGAGCAGCACGACCGGGATCTTGGCTTCCTTGGCCTCCTTCAGCACCGCGTCCCATCCGGTCGAGACCACCGGCGCAAGGAAGATCGCGTCGACGTTCTGCGCAATGAAGGACCGGATCGCCTTGATCTGATTCTCCTGCTTCTGCTGGGCGTCGGCGATCTTCAGGTTGACCTGGCGCTTGGCCGCTTCCTGCTTGGAGACCGAGGTCTCCGCGGCGCGCCATCCGGATTCCGATCCGATCTGCGAAAAACCGATTGTGAGCTGGCCGGCATTGGCCGGCAGCGAAAGCAGCAGCGCGGCCGAGGCGGTGGCCGCAAAGAGAGCTTTGAGGATCATCAGGCGTGTCTCCCAAAATATTTATCTCGGATGCCAATTGGTATTATGGCACCAACTAGTCCGCCCCTTGGGGCGGCGGGAGGCACTATTTCACGGAAGTTCGGGCCCGTATAGTCATATTATTTGACTATATGACTGATCACAAAAATTTCTCGCAAAGCATCCGCGGCACTCCTTTGCATGGGGTTGTTTTCGATATTTTTGTGCAAGCAAAGGCCAACATCGGTTTCGAACGTGGTCTTTCCCGATGCCGGCCCCAGGCACTACAGCAGCTTGCGCTGCGCGAGGTTCTTCATCAGCGCGCCGATGCCGAAGCTCCAGGGCTCGCACTCGTCGCTTGTGCGCATGCGGTTGGTGAGCTTGCCGAGCTCGGGGGCTGCGATCGTGACGATGTCGTCGCGCTTGTGGGTGAACCCCTGCCCCGGCGAATCGCGATCCTCGACCGGCGCGAACATCGTGCCGAGGAACAGCACGAAGCCGTCAGGATATTGATGGACGGTGCCGATCGTCTGCGCGACGAGATCGGTGGGGTCGCGGCTGATCTTGCTGATCGAGGAATGGCCGTTGAGCACAAATCCGTCCTGCCCCTTCACGTTGAGGCTGATGTCCAGCTTGCGCGCGTCATCGAGGGAGAAAGTGTCGTCGAACAGCCGCAGCAGCGGGCCGATGGCACAAGAGGCGTTGTTGTCCTTGGCCTTCGACAACAGCAACGCCGAGCGCCCCTCGAAGTCGCGCAGGTTCACGTCATTGCCGAGCGCACCACCGACGATCTTGCCGCGACTCGAGACGAACAGCACCAGCTCCGGCTCCGGATTGTTCCAGGTCGATTTCGGGTGCAGCCCGGCATCCATCCCGGCGCCGACCGACGACAGTACGGGCGCCTTGGTGAACACCTCCGCATCGGGCCCGATGCCGACCTCCAGATACTGGCTCCAGGCGTTCTGCTCGATCAGGATCTGCTTCAGCCGCATCGCCTGCTCCGAGCCCGGCTTGAGCTTCGACAGATCGTCACCGATGAGCCGCGTCACCTCCTTGCGGATGGCTTCGGCCGAGGCCGGATTGCCCTTCGCCCGCTCCTCGATCACGCGCTCCAGCATGGAGATGGCAAAGGTCACGCCGGCGGCCTTCAAGGTTTGAAGGTCGAGCGGCGCGAGCAGCCAGGGCTTTTGCCGGTCGCGCTGATCGGACGGCGTGTTGGCCGCAATCGCCTCGAGATCGCCGATGCGCTCGCCCTTGGTCTCGCGCACCGCCTTTGCCGGATCGCCCTCCTCGCACAGCGCGCTGACGGTCGGAAACCGCGCCGTGATGTCGAATACGCCGTCGCTGCGCACCGCGACCACGGCAGGACCGTTGACCCGCGGCAGCCAGACGCGACCGACCAGCGTGCCGCGCGTCCCGTCCTCAGGCAAAACGTCCTTCGCCGTCAGTATCATCCTGGCCGTTTCCGAATTCATTGCATCGGTCCTTTTCTCATTCGTTGTCATCCGTCCCCTGGCGCGACAGACGCGCCGCTCGCCAGCACCAAGAACACCATTTGCGGGCGCTCCGCCACTGGACAAACGCGATTCAACCAGATCGCGCGCTGTCGCCTATTGCACCGCGGAACCATTTGCGACGCAACATTCAAAATGAGACTGCCCGTTAAGCCACGCATGCCTCCGACGCGTGCGCTGCATCCGAGTTCGGTTAGCCTTCGTTTCAAGAACCGTATGCCTCGTGCCAACGAGCTACCGGCGAAGAATGACGGCAAATAATGACGACCCCAGGGAGGAGAGCAATGTTGAAAGGCAGTGTGGGACTTATCGCGCTGAGCAGCCTGTTGCTTTCGGGCGCGGCGCTGGCTCAGGAGAAGATCAAGGTCGGCGTCACCGCAACGCTCGAAGGCACCTACACCGTGCTCGGTGAGGACGGCATGCGCGGTCACCAGACGGCACTCAACGTGCTCGGCAAGAAGGTCGGCGACAAGGAACTCGAATTCATCGTCGCCTCAACCGACGCAACGCCTGACTCCGCGGTGCGCGCCGTGCGCAAGCTGATCGAGCAGGACAAGGTGCAAATCCTGCTCTCACCGCTCTCCGGTGACGAGGGCATCGCAGTGAAGAACTTTGCGAAGACCCATCCCGAGCTGACCTTCGTCAACGCGGCCTCCGGCGCGCAGGAAACCACTTACGTCGATCCGGCGCCGAACTTCTTCCGCTACAACATGGACGGCGCGCAGTGGCAGGTGGGCCTCGGCAAATACGCCTATGAAACCAAAGGCTATCGCAAGATCGCGACGGTCGGCGAGGATTACTCTTTCATCTACACCCAGGTGTTCGGTCTCGTGCTCGACTTCTGCGGCATGGGCGGACAGGTCACCAACCGGCAATGGGTGCCGCTCGGCACCAAGGACTTTGCCTCGGTGATCGCCGCGCTGCCCGACGATGTCGATGCGATCTATCTCGGCCTCGGCGGCGCCGACGCTGTCAACTTCCTCAACCAGTACCAGCAGGCCGGAGGCAAGGCGCATCTGATGGGCGGCTCGATCATGATCGACCAGACCATCCTGTCCTCCAAAGGCAACGCCAAAAACGCTCTGATCGGCACAATCGCGGCGAGCGGCCAGGCCGACACCTGGGAGGATCCAGGCTGGCAGAAATTCGTGAAGGACTATCAGGACGCCTTCCCGCCGAACAAGCGCTTCCCGAGCCCGTCGCTGCTCGCGACCAACTACTACGGCTCGACCATGGCGCTGATTCTCGCGCTGCGCCAGGTCAATGGCGATCTCAGCGACAATCAGTCGAAGCTCAAGGCCGCACTGGCGAAGATCGAGATCGATGCGCCGAACGGCAAGATCAAGCTCGACTCCAACCGCCAGGCGATCGGCACCAACTTCGTGACCGAGGTCGTCGATGACGGCAAGGGCGCACTGTTCTCGAAGGTCGTGAAGGTGATCCCGAACGTGAACCAGACCCTCGGCTACGACCCGGCGGTGTTCGCCAAGATCGGACTGCCGAGCCGTACAGTACCGGAATGTAAGAAGTACTGACGCAATCACGTTCGCAACTGCGACCGGGGAGCGATTTGCGAGGCGCGGAGGTCACCGCCCTTGCAATCTCTCCCCGGTTGTTGAACGCTAACGGCAAAACAAGAGAACATCGGGAGGGAAAGGCATGAGCCGGGCGCTCGCCATCTTCCATGGCCGGTTCGGTCGCGCAACGGTTTATCAATTGAACCGCCCTTTCAACATCCATGCGCATCGCGAGGGTCATCTGATCTTCCACGTCGGCGGCATGCCGGCATGCATCGATGTCTGTGACCACCGCTTCCAGCTCGACGAAACCTCCGTCGTCGCCGTCAACCCCTGGGAACCGCACAATTTCCTGCCCTCCGATCTCGAGGCCGGCGCGATCTTCTTCGTGCTCTACGTCAACGCCGATTGGTTCGCGCCCGATGCGCCAGGCGCCGACCGGCTGCGTTTCGGCCGCACCCAATTCAAGCGCACGCCAGCGCTCGACAAGCACATCCGCAGGACGGCAGCGCTGGTGTGCGGCGCCCCCTCGCTCTCGAGCCTCGACTCGGAGCTGCGGCGGCTGATCGACATCTGCTACGACGAAAGCTGGCAGCAGGCCGAGATTGCGCGCGACGCCCGCGCAGCCGGCGCCGTCACCGACTTCCGTGTTCGCAAATGCATCAAGCTGATGTCGGAAAGCCCGGGCGCCGAGATGGAGCTCGACACCATCGCACGTGAATCCGGCCTGTCGCGACCGCATTTCTACCGCCTGTTCCGCACCCAGACCGGAGTCACCCCGCATCTCTATCTCAACACGCTGATCATGGAGCAGGCGCTGGAGGCGCTGGTGGCGAGCGAAGCGCCGATCGCCGATATCGGCTTCGATCTCGGCTTCTCCTCGCAGAGCGGTTTCACCCGCTTCTTCGCTGCCAATGTCGGCATGGCCCCGACGGATTATCGTCGCGCCGCCAAGGTCTTGCGCGCGTAAAGCCGCGCGCGAAAAGATACTGACGATCAAACACCACCCTTGTGTCCTCGCTAGGATGCGCGGAACGCGATCCCGCCAGAGGATCGCGAGCCCAGGGAGATGCACGTCCATGGCGTGGTACGCAGCCTGCTCGGGGCTGTCTGACCTGCATCGGGATGATGGTCGGCGCGGCGCCTCCGCGGTGGAGCGATCGCTATGACCCGCTTTGTCGAACGCCATCCTGCCTGGGCGCTTGTCGTCATCATCGCGATTGCGCTCGCGCTCTGGCTGATCTTCGCGGTCTGGCCGCCTGGGCTGGAAGAGGCGATCGGTCGCAAGCGGGTGTTCCTCAACGCCGTCTTCAACGGCGTCACGCTCGGCGGGCTCTACTTCCTGGTCGCGAGCGGCTTCACGCTGATCTTCGGCCTGATGCGCAACGTCAACCTTGCGCACGGTTCGCTCTATTTGTTCGGCGGCTATGTCGGCTACGCCATCAGCGCCTCAACCGGTTCGTGGATCCTGAGCTTCATCGTCGCCTTCATTCTGACGGCGCTGGTCGGCATCCTGCTCCAGGTCGTCGTCTTCCGCCGCATGGAAGGCCAGGATCTGCGGCAGACCATGGTGACGATCGGGCTCTCGATCGTGTTCGCCGACCTCATGCTGTGGGCAGCCGGCGGCGACTTCTACCAGATCCAGACCCCGAGCTGGCTCATCGGCCCCGTCGAGCTGCCGCTGATCACGGCGCTCAAATCCTCGGGCGAGCCGGTCTATCTCCGCTATCCGCTGGTGCGGCTCGTGATCTTCGCTGCCTCCGTGGTGATCGGGATCGCGATGTGGCTCGCGCTCAACCGCACACGGATCGGCATGATCATCCGCGCCGGCGTCGATGACCGCGACATCCTCGCCGCAACCGGCGTGCGGATCCAGATCGTGTTCGTGCTCGTCTTTGCGCTCGGCGCCGGACTTGCCGGCATCGCCGGGGTCGTCGGCGGCACGTTTCAATCGCTCTCGCCGGGCGAGGATATCCGCTTCCTGCTCGCCTCGCTCGTGGTCGTGATCGTCGGCGGCATGGGCTCAATCCCCGGCGCCGCCCTCGGCGCGCTGATCATCGGCCTCGCCGAGCAGCTCGGTTCGGTCTACATCCCGACCTATGCGATCGTCGTGACCTTCCTGATCATGGTGCTGGTCCTGGCGCTCCGGCCGCAAGGCCTGCTCGCGAGGCGCTGACATGTCCGTCACCCACGACGCACGCGTTCCCGTCCGCACCGCTTCCGGCGTGCAGCGACCGGCGATACGTGGCTGGCCGGAGATCGACAATCCCGCCACCTGGATCGTCGCCATCATTCTCTTGATCATGCCGCTCATCGCCAACGGCTTCTTCCTGATCGAGATCTTTGCCACGACGCTGATCCTCGGCACCATCGCGCTGAGCCTGATGTTCCTCGCCGGTTATGGCGGCATGGTCAGCCTGATGCAGCTCACCATCGGGGGCTTCGCCGCCTACATGGTCGCGGTGTTCGGCACCAGCGACAACGCCAATATCAGCCTGGGCTGGCCGTGGTGGCTTGCAGTCCCGATGGCGCTCGCACTCGCCACCGCCTTCGGCACGCTCGGTGGCGCACTCGCGGTGCGGACCGAGGGCATCTACACCATCATGATCACGCTCGCGATCGGCGCCGCCTTCTACTACTTCACCAACCAGAACTGGGCGATCTTCAACGGCCACACCGGCATCAACAACGTCGGCACGCCGCGTTTCTGGGGCGTCAACTGGCGCGCCGACATTCCCTTCTACTACGTCGTGCTCGGCGTCGCCGCGCTGTGCTATTTCGCGGTCGAATACATCTCGCGGGCGCCATTCGGCCTTGCCTTGCAAGGCGTGCGCGACAATCCGCGCCGCATGGCGGCGCTCGGCTTCAACGTCAACGCCCATCGCGTCGCGGCCTACGCGTTTGCGTCTTTCGTCGCGGCGCTGGCCGGCGTGCTGCAGGTCTGGAACTACCGGCAGATATCGCCCGGCTCGGTCAGCGTCGGCGCCTGCATCGACATTCTCATCATTGCGATCGTCGGCGGCATCACGCGGCCGATCGGCCCTTACATCGGCGCACTGATCTTCGTGCTGCTGCGCACCTTTGCGCTCGACTTTCTGGTCAAGATCGGGCTCGACGGCAATCGTTTCCGGCTGCTGATCGGGCTCGGCTTCCTCGCCATCGTATTCTGGTCGTCGGATGGCGTCATCGGACTCTGGCAGCGCTGGCGCCAGCGCACCGGCGCACCACGTTCAAGCGGACGCAGCGGTCATGGATAGCGTCGCTCATCGTCTCTCGGCCGTCGGCGCCGGCGCAGCGCTCGAGCTGCGCGGCGTGACGCGGCTGTTCGGCGCGCTCGCTGCGCTGACCGACGTCACCATCACCGTGCGGCCTGGCGAGCGGCGCGCAGTGCTCGGCTCCAACGGCGCCGGCAAGACCACGCTCTTCAATTGCATCACCGGCGACTTCCCGCCCTCCTCCGGCACCATCCGCTTCTTCGGCGAGGACATCACGCATTTCCCGCCCTATGAGCGCATCCGCCGCGGCCTGAGGCGCACCTACCAGATCTCGGCGCTCTTCCCGGGCCTCACCGTGCAGGACAACGTCTATCTGGCCTGTCGCGGCGTCTCGCGCGGGCGCTTCTCGCTCCTGCGCGCTGGCCCGAATGATGCATTGATGCACGCCGCCGACAATCTCGTGCAAGCCGTCCATCTGACGACGGTGAAGGACCAGCGCGTTGCCGAGCTCGCGCATGGCCAGCAGCGTCAGCTCGAAATCGCGCTGGCGCTGGCCGGCGCCCCACGCTTCGTGCTGTTCGACGAGCCGGCCGCGGGCCTCTCGCCCGCCGAGCGGCTGGAGCTGATCGAGATCCTGACTTCCCTACCCGCCCATATCGGCTACATCATCATCGAGCACGACATGGATGTCGCGCTGCGCGTCGTCGAGAGCGTCACGATGATGCACAACGGGCGCATCTTCAAGGAGGGCCTGCCGCAGGAGATCCAGTCCGACCCCGAGGTGCAGGAGCTCTATCTCGGAGGCGGCCATGAATGAGGTCCGCCGCACCGCCGCCGCACTCGAGGTGAAAGGCCTCGACGTCTATTACGGCCATTCGCACGCGCTGCAAGGCGTCGAACTCTCGCTCGACGCGGGCGTGTTCTCCGTCGTCGGCCGCAACGGCATGGGCAAGACAACGCTGTGCAAGGCCATCATGGGGCTCGTGCGGGTGAGCGGCGGCTCGATCCGCATTCGGGGCGAAGACATCACGAGGCGGCCGCCGGCACATATCGCGCGTCTCGGCGTCGGCTATGTGCCGCAGGGACGCCGCCTTTGGCGCTCGCTCAGCGTCGACGAGCATCTGCGGCTTGCCGGCGGTATCCGCAGCGGCGCCTGGACCGTCGAGCGCGTCTACGACACTTTTCCGCGTCTCGCAGAGCGCAAGGGCCATGGTGGCGGCCAGCTCTCCGGCGGCGAGCAGCAGATGCTCGCCATCTCGCGCGCGCTTCTCACCAATCCCCAGCTCTTGATCATGGACGAGCCGACCGAGGGCCTTGCGCCCGTTATCGTCGCCCAGGTCGAGGAGATGCTGCTTCGCCTTGGCGAGGACGGCGACATGTCGGTGCTCGTCATCGAGCAGAACATCGGCGTTGCCACCGCGGTCTCGCGCAACGTCGCGATCATGGTCAACGGTCGCATCAACCGCATCATCGATTCCGTTCGCCTCGCCGCCGACCGCGACTTGCAGCAGCGCCTGCTCGGCGTCGGGCTGCACGCCGGGCTCGAGCCTGATGTCGATGTACCCGCGGCCGGCGCTGAGACAAGACCAGCGCAGCAGCCTGCGCGCCCGAGCGGCCCGATCCGCATCTACATCTCCAACCCGACCCCGCCGACGCGCTGGTCGCAGCCGGTTCCGATCGCGCGCATCGAGGCCGCAGCTCGCACGCTCTCGACGCAAGTGGCGCGTCTCGACGAGACCGCGCGGCGCAGGCGCGAGCCGGTCACGACTCAGACCGCCGGACCGCCCGTCGTGCTCGTCGTCGGCACGCTCGACACCAAGGGCACGGAGCTGCGCTTCATTCGCGACGTCATCGCAGAAAGCGGTTTGCGCACGCGGCTCGTTGATGTCTCGACCAGCGGCAGGCCCACGAGCTGCGACGTCTCTGCCCAGGAAATCGCGCTGAACCATGGCCGTGGCGGATCAGCCGTGTTCGGCTCCGACCGCGGCGCTGCCGTGACCGCGATGGCCGATGCCTTCGCCAACTGGCTCCGCCGCCAGGGTAACGTCGCAGGTGTCATCTCGGCCGGCGGCTCCGGCGCGGCCTCGCTCGTTGCACCCGGCATGCGCGCCCTTCCCGTCGGCGTGCCGAAGCTGATCATCTCCTCGGTCGCTTCCGGCGATGTCGGCCCCTATGTCGGGCCGGCCGACATCACCATGATGTATTCGGTCACTGACGTGCAGGGCCTCAACTCGATCTCCCGCGCGGTGCTCGCCAACGGTGCCAACGCGCTCGCCGGCATGGTCAAGGCACGTCTCGATCAGCGCGAGGCAAAAGAGCGCGCCGTGGACGCAAGCCTGCCCGCAATCGGCATCACCATGTTCGGCGTGACCACGCCCGCGGTGCAGAAGATCACAACCGATCTGCGCGATGATTTCGAATGCCTCGTCTTCCACGCCACCGGCGTCGGCGGGCGCTCGATGGAGAAGCTGGTCGACTCCGGCCAGCTTGCCGGCGTAATCGATCTCACGACCACGGAAGTCTGCGACCTCCTTATGGGCGGCGTATTTCCAGCGACCGAAGATCGCTTCGGTGCGATCATCCGCAGCCGAGTGCCCTATGTCGGCTCCGTGGGTGCGCTCGACATGGTCAATTTCGGGGCGCCCGACACCATCCCCGAGCGCTATCGCGGCCGTAAATTCCACGTCCACAACCCACAGGTCACCCTGATGCGAACCACGGTGGACGAGAACGAGCGTATGGGGCGATGGATCGGCGAGCGGCTCAATCAGATGGACGGGCCGGTGCGGTTCTTCATATCCGAGGGCGGCGTCTCCGCGCTCGATAGGCAGGGACAGCCGTTCTGGGATCCCGAAGCCGATGCCACGCTCTTCCGTGCGCTCGAACGCACGGTGCGGCAGACGAGCAATCGCCAGCTCATCCGCGTCAAGAACAACATCAACGATTCCGAGTTCGCCTCCACGATCGTCAGTGCGTTCAAAACCCTGTTCGGACGCACCGGGGCGCGCCGGAGAATGGCGAGGTGACCGATGGCCAGGTTTGAACGGGCTGCACTGCTGAAGCGATTTCGCGAGATGGCAAAGCGCGGCGAGCCGATCGTCGGCGGCGGGGCCGGCACGGGTCTCTCCGCCAAGTGCGAAGAGGCCGGCGGGGTCGATCTCATCGTCATCTACAATTCCGGCCGCTATCGCATGGCCGGTCGCGGATCGCTCGCGGGCCTGATGGCTTACGGCGATGCCAACGCCATCGTGCTCGAGATGGCCGGCGAAGTGCTGCCCGTCGTCAGCAAGACGCCGGTGCTCGCCGGCGTCAACGGCACCGATCCGTTCCGCGACATGGACGTGTTCCTCGACCAGCTCAAGGCACTCGGCTTTGCCGGCGTGCAGAACTTTCCGACCGTGGGGCTGATCGATGGGACCTTCCGCGCCAATCTGGAGGAGACCGGCATGTCCTACGCACTGGAGATCGACATGATCGCCAAGGCGCGCGAGAAGGACATGCTGACGACGCCTTACGTCTTCAGCGAAAAGGAGGCGGCCGCGATGGCGATCGCGGGCGCCGACATCATCGTCTGCCACCTGGGGCTCACGACTGGCGGTACGATCGGCGCGCAGACCGCGCAGAAGCTCGGCGATTGCCCGGCGCACATCGACACCTGGGCCTCCGCCGCGCTCAGCGTCAACCCGGATATTCTGGTGCTCGCCCATGGCGGTCCGATCGCGGATCCCGCGGACGCCGATTTCATCATGAAGAACACCCGCTACTGCCACGGCTTTTACGGAGCCTCCTCGATGGAGCGCCTGCCCGTGGAACGGGCACTGACGGACCAGGTACGCAAATTCAAGGCGATCGGCGCGCGCTAACGCCGAAACGTTCGAGGGAGGGAAAGATGTCGGGGATTTTGGTCGGTGAATTGATCCTCTGGCTGATCGTCGCGATCATCGTGATCGTGGTTGGCGTCTACATCGTGAACTGGCTGTATCATCGCTCATCCAAGGAGGTCTCGTTCGTCCGGACCGGCTTCCTCGGCGAGCGCGTAGTGATCAATGGCGGCGCTTTCGTGCTGCCTTTCATCCACGACTATACGCCGGTCAACATGAACGTGCTGCCGATGGGGATCGTACGTTCAAGGCAGGACGCCGTGATCACTCGCGACCGCATGCGCGTCGACATCGAGGCCGACTTCTACGTCCGCGTGCAGCCGACCCGCGAAGCCGTCTCGATCGCGGCCGCCACGCTCGGCCGCCGCACCATGGAGCCGGAGCAGCTCCACACGCTGCTGGCCGGCAAGTTCATCTCCGCGATCCGCTCGGTTGCTTCCGAGATGACCATGGAGGAGATGCACGAGAGGCGCGGCGACTACGTCGCGCGCGTCAAGACCAATGCCGCCGAAGCCCTCGCTCAGAACGGCCTCGAACTCGAGTCGGTCGCGATCACCGATCTCGACCAGACTGACCTCGAATTCTTCAACCCCTCGAACCGCTTCGACGCCGAAGGTCTGACCCGGCTGATGGAGGACATCGAGGCCAGACGCAAGCTGCGCAACGACATCGAGCAGGACTCGATGATCAAGATCCGCTCGCGCAATCTCGAGGCCGAGCGGCAGGCACTCGAGATCGAGCGCGAAAGCGAGACCGCGCGCCTCGAGCAGGAACGCGACATCGAGATGCGCCGCGCGCTTCAGCGCACCGAGGTCGCCCGCGAGCGCGCGCTGCGCGAGACCGAGGCCGAGCAGGCTCAGATCGCGGCGCGTGAGGCCATCGAGAAGGCCCGCATCGCCAACGATCAGGCGATTGCGGAGGCCCGCATCGCCTCCGAGCGCGAGACACGCCAGAAGGAGATCGAGCGGACCCGGACCATCGAAGAGAAGGAGTTGCTCGCCCGCGAGGAGGTCGAGAAGACCCGGATCGCCAACCAGCGCTCGATCGACACCACGCGCATCGCCTCCGAACGCGAGGTGCGCCAGCGCGAGATCGAACGGATGCGCACTATCGAGGAGGCCGAGATCGCCGCGCGCGAGGCGATCGAAAAGGCCCGCATCCAGCAGGATCGCGTCGTGACCGACGCCCGCATCGCCAACGAGGAAGAGACAAGGCGCCGTGAGATCGAGCGCACGCGCGCCGTGGACGAGGCCGAGATCGCGGCACGTGAGGCCACGGAAAAGGCCCGCATCGCCCAGACCATGACGGTCAATGTGGAGCGCATCTCCTCCGACGAACGAACCCGCGCGCTGGAGATCCAGCAGGTGCGCACCATCCAGGAGGCCGAGATCGAGGCGCAGCGCGCGATCGAGGCCGCCCGCATCGCCCGCGAACGGACGCTTGCCGCCGAGCGCATTGCGGCCGAGCAAAACACGCGACAATTGGAGATCGATCGCAACCAGACCTTGGATATCGCCGGCGTCACCGCGCGCGAGGCGACGGAAGCTGCCCGTATCGCCCAGGAGGAGCGCGTCCGGTCGCTCGAGATCGCCCGCAACCGCGCTGTCGAGGAAGCCGACATCGCCTCCCGCGAGGCGATCGAGGCCGCACGCATCGCGCAAGAGAAGACCGTTGCTGCCGAGCGTATTCAGGCCGAGCGCGAGACCCGCGCGCTCGAAATCGAGCGGACCGGCATATTGGAGGCGGCCGAACTGAAGCGGCGCGACGCCATCGAGCGCCAGCGCATCGGCGTCGACCTTGCGCTCGAAGCCGAGCGCATCAACTCATCCAAGAAGCGCGAGGTGCTCAACATCGAGCAGAAGAAAGCAATCGAGATCGCCGACGAAGACCGCGTCATCGCGCTCTCAACCAAAAAGTCGGAGCGCATCGATGCCGACCGCCAGGTGAGGCAGGCCGAGATCGTCGCGCGCAAGGAGGTCGAAACCACGGATGTTTCGCGCGAGCAGGCGCTAGAGGCGGCCCGTATCGAGCGGCGTCGCGCGATCGAGCAGCTCGAAGTCGCCCGCGTGCAATCCTTGCAGGAAGCCGAGATTTCCTCCCGCGAGGAAGTCGAGCGCGCCCGCATTGCCTCCGACCGTGGCCTGGACGAGGCCCGCATCGGCCGCGAGCGCGAGCTGCGCAAGCTGGAAGTCAACCGTGAGAAGGAGGTCGAAACCGTCCTGATGGACAAGGCGATCGCCATCCATCAGAAGTCGCTGGAAGAGTCGGCTGCGCGGGCCGCCGCCGAGGAGGCCCGCGTGCGGGCGACCGAAGCCGCCGAACGCGTCGTTACGGCGCGGGAGAGCGAGATCGCCAAGCGGCGCAAGACGGTCGAGGTCCTGCTCGCCGAGAAGCAGGCCGAGGAGACGCGCATTGCCGCCGAGGCCGAACGTGTCCGTGCGGCCGTCGAGGCTGAGGCGCAGCGGATGCTCAACGAAGCCGAGAACGTACTGACCGATCAGGCGCGCTACTCGCTGTTCCGTCGCAAGCTGCTCGATCGGATCGAGGGCATCGTGCGCGAGAGCGTCAAGCCGATGGAGAAAATCGAGGGCATTCGTATCCTTCAGGTCGACGGCCTCAACGGCAACGGCCATGGCGGCGGCAATGGCGGCCGCAGCGCCACCGACGAGGTGATCGACTCGGCGCTGCGCTACCGCGTCCAGGCGCCGCTGATCGACTCGATCCTGTCGGACATCGGCGTCGAAGGCGGCAGCCTCGCAAAAATGCCGGGCCTGATCCGCGAAGCCCGCGACATGCAGGGCATCCGCGACTCCTCGCGCAAGGGCGCGAGTGGTGGAGGCGGCGACAAACCGGCCGCCTCGCCTGCGCCCTCTGAAGGCGAGCCGCCGGCCGAGCGCGGCCCGCGGAAGAAGAGCTGAGGTCTAGACCATGGCCCGCGTCTATGTCTCCACCGTCGTCAATGCGCGCAACGACCGCGTCTGGGCGCGGGTGCGCGACTTCAATGGCATGCCGAACTGGCATCCGGCAATCGCCGAGAGCCGCATCGAGGGCGGCGAGCCCTCGGACAAGATCGGCTGCGTCAGGGATTTCCGCCTGCGCAACGGCGACCGCATCCGCGAGAAGCTGCTCGGCCTCTCCGACTTCGACATGTTCTGTACCTACGCGATCCTGGAATCCCCCATGGGCGTCGAGAACTATGTCGCGACGCTGCGCCTTACGCCAGTCACCGACGGCGACCAGACCTTTATGGAATGGACTGCCGAATTCGACTGCGCGCCCGAGCGGGAGACCGAGCTCGTCAACAATATCGGCGGCGGCGTGTTCCAGGGCGGGTTCGATGCGCTCAAGCGCGTGTTCGGGGGCTAGCGGCATGCCGCACATCGTCAAAAGCACGATCCTGAACGCGCCGACCGACGCAGCCTGGGCTGTGCTGCGCGATTTCAACGGCCACGATCGCTGGCATCCGGCGGTCGCGACCTCGACGATCGAGCGCGCACACCCCTCCGACAAGATCGGCTGCATCAGGCGGTTCAAGCTGCAAGACGGATCGGAGCTGCGCGAGCAATTGCTGGCGCTCTCCGATCTCGAACAGACTTTCAGCTACTGCCTGCTCGATACTCCCATTCCCATGTTCAACTACGTCGCCCATGTCCGCCTGCTGCCGGTCACCGACGGCGACCGCACGTTCTGGCATTGGGAGTCGCGTTTCACGACGAAGCCGGAGGACGCGGCCCGCATCACCCACATGGTCGCCGAAGACATTTACCAGGCCGGCTTCGAGGCCATCCGCCGGCATCTGAAGGAGGCCGCGTAATCATGTCTGTGACTGTCAAGACTTTCACGAATTGCAGCGAGGCAGCGGCCGCACTGTCATCCGACCGCGGCGCGCGTTATCTCGGCGGCGGCACGCTGGTCATGCGCGCATTGAACGAAGGCGATGTTTCAATCTCCACCGTCGTGCGCGCGAGCGACCAGGCGTTGTCCCGGATCGACGCATCCGGCCCGCGAATCACGATAGGTGCCGGGGTAACTTTCGCCGGGATTCTGAGCGAGCGCGAACTTGCCTTCCTGCATACCCCTGCCCGCTCGATCGGCGGACCTGCGGTGCGCAACATGGGAACGGTCGGCGGCAATCTCTTCGCGCCCAATCCCTATGGCGATTTCACGGTCGCCCTCCTCGCGCTCGATGCCACTGTGGCCGTGCAAGGCGGCTTTGGCGCGCGCGATATCCCGATCGAAGAATTCCTGCAATCGCGCGAGCGGCAGGCCGGCACGCTGGTGCTGTCCGTTTCCTGCACCCGGCCCGCCGGCGCTGACGCCTTTCGCTATCGCAAGATCGCCCGCATCAAGCCCAAGGGCGGCTCCGTCATCACGCTCGCCGCGCATCTGCCCATTAGCGGCGGCCGCATCGCCGGCGCCCGCATCGCGCTGGGATCGATGGCACCGACGCAGATCCGGGCGCGCGCTGCCGAGCGCGCACTGGAGGGACGCATCCTCGACGCCGCCACCATCGCAGCCGCAGCCTCGGCGGCGAGCGAAGGGACGTCACCGTCCGACAATGCGCTCGGCAGCGCCTGGTATCGCCGAGAGATCGTCGGCGTGCATCTGCGCCGCCTTCTCTCGGGTCAGGAATAGACCGCCATGTCCAAGACGCCCCTGCAATTTCGTCATAACGGCCGCGACGTCGCGATCTTCGTCGATGGCGGCACCAATCTGCTCGTGGCGCTGCGTGAGCTGATCGGCGACATGACGCCGAAATTCGGTTGCGGCCAGGGCGGCTGCGGCACGTGCAGCGTGCTGGTTGACGGCGAGCTTCATCTCTCATGCCTGACGCTGGCGGAGACCGTCGCCGGCCGCTCCGTCGAGACACTCGACAGCCTGAAACAGGGACCGAACCTGCATCCGCTCCAGCGCGCCTTCGCGGATAATTTCGCCGCCCAATGCGGCTATTGCACGCCGGGCATGCTGATGGCCGCAAAGGCCCTGCTCGACCGTAATCCGCAGCCGAGCCGCGCCGAAATCGTGGAGGCCATCTCCGGCAACATCTGCCGCTGCACCGGCTACGAGCCGATCATCAATGCCATCCTCGCCGCCTCGGGCGGCCGGGCCAGCGCCTGAGGACATCTGTCATGCTGGAATTGCGCAAGGATATCTTCGCCGACGAGCGCGACGACAATCTCAAGGAGATCGGCAAGGGCACGCAGCGCCAGGACATGCTCGGCCATGTGACGGGCACCTCGACCTATTTCGGCGACCACAAGCTCCAGGGCCTGCTGCATTTGAAGGTGGTCCGGTCAACGCAGGCGCATGCGCGAATCCGCCGCATCGATACGACCGACGCCGAACGCTCCGCCGGCGTGCGCCGGATCATCCGCGGCGCCGACGTGCCGCGCAATCTCAATACACTTTTGAGCCTGATCAATTTCGGCAAGGACGACGAGCCCTCGCTGGCCGTCGACAAGGTCCGCTACAAGGGCGAGCCGATCGTCGCCATCGTCGCCGGCAGCGAACGTGAGGCCTTTGAGGCGATTGCCAAGGTGCGGATCGACTACGAGCCGCTGCCGACCGTATTCGACGTCGAGGACGCGCTGAAGCCCGGCGCGCCCGTGGTCAACGAGACCTATCCGAAGAACGCCTTCATTTACCACGACGTCTACGATCACCAGAGGCTCCGCTTCGGCGACGCTGATTCAACGCTCGCCACCGCCGATCACGTGCTCGAACAGCGCTACCAGATGTCGCCGATCGAGCATGCGCCAACTGAGACCAACGGCGCGATCGCGGCGCCCGACACCAACGGACGCTACATCGTCTACACCTCAACCCAGGCGCTGTTCTTCTCGGTCGATACATGCGCCAAGATCCTGGATGTGCCGTCCAACACCTTCCACTTCATCGGCGGCACCGTCGGCGGCGGCTTTGGCGGCAAGGTGGATACGTTGACCGAACCGCTCGCCATCCTCGGCGCGATGCTGACCGGGCGCCCCGTGCGCTACGTGTTCGGGCGCGAGGAGGAGATGCAATATGGCCCGCCGCGCGGCGCCGAGCGCATCTACATCAAGGACGGCGTGATGCGCGACGGCCGCATCGTCGCGCGAAAAATCCGCGCCTATTTCGACAGCGGTGCCTATACACGGCTGTCCAGCTATGCTGCCGTGAAGTGCGCCGCGCATCTGCCGGGGCCCTACACCATTCCGAACGTTTATGGCGACGTCTATTGCGTCTTCACCAACCGCACGCCGGCAACCGCGATGCGCGGCTTCGGCGTCACCGCGATGGATTTTGCCATCGAATGCCAGATGGATAAGCTTGCAAATCTCGTCGGCATGGATCCGATGGAGTTCCGCATCCTCAACGCCTATCGTGACGGCGACATGAAGGCGCATCGGCGCGAGGCCAAGAACACGGCGCTGATCGAATGCGTGCAGGTCGCCGCCGAGAAGGCGAAATGGCCGATCCGCGAGGAGTTCAGGCGCGCCTCCTCGCGTAAGGACGGCGGCGGCAGCCGCGCCATCATTCCGCCGACGCCGGCGGATTCGCGCACGCGACCGGCAGCCCCGGTTCAACAGCGCACGACCTATGACCGGCTTCCGCCCACCGTCACCCGCGAACCGCCGCGTGAGCCGCCGCCACCGACACCGCCGCCGCCCTCGCCGCGGCCGACAGCGCCCTCGCATGGGGCAACCCGCTTCTCCTCCGTCTTCGGCACCAGGAGGCGCTAGATGACCCGACATCGTGGACGCGGCATGGCGTCGATCAACTATCCCATCGGCATGAATCTCGGCGGCGATCCGAGCCAGGCGCTGGTCCATTCCAACCCCAGCGGCAAGTTCACGGTGGCGCTGTCCTCGATCGACCTTGGCCAAGGGATGAAGTCCGTGACCCGCCAGATCTGCGCGGAGACGTTAGGCGTGCCGGTTGAGGACGTCTATGTTGACACGGCTGATTCAGATACCGGCCCACATTGCATGGGCTCGTTCGCCTCGCGCGGCACCCACCGCGTCGGCAATGCAGTGATGGCCGCCGCCCGCGAGGCGCGAGGCGTGATGATGGAGGCCGCCGCCGAGGAGCTCGAGGTCAACGCCGCCGATCTAGAGACCGACGGGCGCGGCAACATCCACGTCAAGGGCGCGCCGCACCGCTCGATCTCGACCAAGGACGTCGCCATCGCGGCACAGTTCAGGCAGGGCAAGACCATCTCCGGCCGCGGCATTTTTCTGGTGCCGCTCTCCGGCGTCGACCCGGAGACCGGCGAGATGTCGCCTGCGACCTGCTACGCTCACGCTTGCCTCGTGGCCGAGGTCGAGGTCGACGACGAGACCGGCGAGGTCGCGATGTTGCGCATGGATTCTGCCTATGAGCTCGGCCGCGCGCTCAACCCGCGCCTGGTCGAGCAGCAGCTCGTCGGCGGCGCCTGGATGGGCGTCAGCCATGCGCTCTACGAAACGCCAGAGCCTTATTATCCCGATCCCGTGCACGGCCCGCGCGACTTCGTCGAATATCTGATGCCCGGGCCCGGTGACATCTGCCCGCACGACATCGCCGTGCTGGAGCGCCCCGCTCCCGATGGCCCGTTCGGCGCCAAGGGCCCCGGCGAGATGTGCGCCAATCCGGTGCTGCCGGCCATTGCCAACGCGATCTTCAATGCCGTCGGCGTGCGCATCGACGACCTGCCAATCACGCCTGAAAAGGTGCTGCGCGCGATCAAGGCCCAGGGCGGCGCGCGGCCGCAGGCGCGGCGCTGAGGTTTGCCGTGGCGGTTCGCAGCACCATCGTCGGCATCGACAGCCCCGAAGCGCTCGAGAAAGCGCTGCGCGCCGCCTATTACCTCGCCGACGAGGGGCTCGCGACCGCGGCCTATCTCGGCCTTGCGCTCGGCAAGCCATTGCTGCTCGAAGGCGCGCCGGGCGTCGGCAAGACCGAGGCGGCGAAAGCGATCGCCGCCGTGCTTGGGCGCCGCCTGATCCGCCTGCAATGCTATGAGGGCATCGACGCGTCCGCCGCGCTCTACGAGTGGAACTATCCGCGCCAGATGCTCGCGATCCGTCAGGCCGGCGACGAGAGCATCGACATCTATGGCGAGACGTTTTTGATCGAACGTCCCATGCTCGCCGCGCTGCGTGCGCCTGATTCCACCGTGCTGCTGATCGACGAAATCGATCGCGCCGACCAGGAGTTCGAGGCGTTCCTGCTCGAATTCCTGTCCGATTTCCAGATTTCCATTCCCGAGCGCGGCACGGTGCGCGCGGCCGAGCGGCCCGTCGTGGTGCTCACCTCGAACCGCACGCGTGACCTGCATGAAGCCTTGCGCCGCCGCTGCGTCTATCACTGGATCGACTATCCGACCTCCGAGCGCGAGGCGCGCATCGTGATGATGCGGGCCTCGAGCGTCGCCGAGGCAACGGCCCGTGCGGTCGTTGCCGCTGTCGGCAAGCTTCGGCGCGAGCCGCTGAGCAAGGCGCCGGGAATCGCCGAGGCCGTCGACTGGGCCGAGGCCGCGACGCTCCTTCACAAGGGCGGCGCGCGCTGGCCGGACGCGTTCAGGCGCTCGATCGGCGTGGCGCTCAAGGACGAGGAAGATTTGCACTTCATCTCGCCGCGGCTCGACGCCCTGCTTGCGGAGGCTTCCGCATGAGCACCGAACCGCAATTGCCGCGCGCTGTGCGTGTCTTCATCTCCTTCGTGGCGCTTCTGCGCGCCAACGGTTTTGCCGTTGCGCCGGAACAGACCACGTCTTTCCTCGCCGCGATCGAGCTGCTCGGCCCGCGCAGCCTCGACGACATCCGGCAGGCCGCCCTCGCGACTCTGGCGCCGCCGCCCGAACGCCGTGCGACATTCGACCGGCTGTTCGATCTGCACTTCCGCAGCAGCGAGGCGATCGAGCGCACGGACGAGGGTGAGGACGACGAGAGCGTGCGGCTGCAAGAGGAAGGCCGCGGCGACGAGGAACCGCTGCTGTCCGATGAAGCCAGCGAGTCCGGGCTGACCGCCACACGCGCCGAGGCCCTGGTCGAGCGGCGGTTCGCGGTCACCTCGAGCAGCGATGCACTGCGCCACTTGGCGCGCGAGGCGCCGAGGCGCCTGCCGAAGCGGCGCGGCCATCGCCGCATGCGCGCGCGCCGCGGGCCCTTTGCGGACCTGCGCCGCACGTTGCGCGACACCGTCCGCAGCGATGGCGAGATTTTGCGGCTCGGACACCTCAAACGGCGGCAGCGCCCGCGCAAATTCCTGCTCCTGATCGACGTCTCCGGCTCGATGAAGGCCCGCACCGAGGAGAACATGAAGCTCGCGCACGCGCTGGTGCAGGCCGCGCCTACTATCGAGGTCTTCACCTTCGGCACGCGGCTGACCCGCGTGACCCGCGCATTGCGCATCAAGCGCCGGGAGCAGGCGCTCAATGCCGCCGCGCATCTCGTCAGCGACTGGGACGGCGGCACGCGAATCGGTGACGCGCTGCAAGCCTTCCTCGCCGTGCCACGTTTCGGCGGCTATGCCCGTGGTGCCGCGGTCGTCATCGTCTCCGATGGGCTGGAGCGCGGCGAGCCCGACGCGCTGCGCGACGCCGTTGCGAAATTGTCGCGGCGTGCCTGGCGGGTGAGCTGGCTGACGCCGCTCGCAACAGGTGCCGGGTTTCGCCCGCAGACCGAGGCCCTGGTCGCCATCGAACGCTTCGTCGACGATCTCGTCGATGGTGGTTCGAGCGCGTCGATCGTCGCGCATGTGTTGGCGTTCGGACGAAGGAGAGCGGCGTGACCGGTATCGTCGACGGCCATCATCACATCTGGCGCCAGGCTGATCTGCCGTGGCTGACGGGCCCGATGCAGCCGCGCATCTTCGGCGCCTACGAGCCAATCCGGCGCGACTATCCAATTCAAGAATATCTCGAGGATCTCAAAGGCACCGGCGTCACCCGCTCGGTCTATGTCCAGACCAACTGGGCCATTGATCGCTTTGAGGACGAGACGAAGTGGGTGCAGCACACCGCCGATGAACACGGCTGGCCGCATGCCATCGTCGCCTATGCCAACTTCGCCGCAGACGACATCCGCCCGCAGCTCGACCGCCTGAAGCGCTATCCGCTGGTGCGCGGCGTGCGCATGCAGCTGCACTGGCACGAGAACCCGCTCTACCGCTTTGCGGCCCGGCCCGATCTCTGTCTCGACCCCATGATCCGGCGCAACATCGGATATCTCGCCGATTATGGCTGGAGCTTCGATCTCCAGGTGTTCACACCGCAGATGCCGGATGCAGCCAAGCTCGTCGAGACCTGCCCGAACGTGACTTTCATCCTCCAGCACGCGGGCATGCTGGAGGATCTTTCGCCGGCCGGCCGCGCCGCCTGGCGCGCGGGAATGGCGCGCCTCGCCGCATGTCCGAACGCGGTAACGAAGCTCTCCGGGCTCGGCACCTTCATTCACCGCAACGATGCCGCGCATATTGCGGCGGTGCTGACCGACA
Source organism: Bradyrhizobium sp. CB82 (assembly GCF_029714405.1). Lineage (NCBI taxonomy): Bacteria > Pseudomonadati > Pseudomonadota > Alphaproteobacteria > Hyphomicrobiales > Nitrobacteraceae > Bradyrhizobium > Bradyrhizobium sp. CB82. The sequence goes on from NZ_CP121650.1 coordinate 5,854,476, forward strand.
CGGTCGCGATCTTCGGCGCCGAGCGCTGCCTGTTCGGATCGAATTTCCCGATCGAGAAATTGTGGACCAGCTATCGCGAGCTGATCGACGTCTTCCGCGCTGCCGCGGCGTCGCTGAACGCCGGGCAACGTGACGCAATCTTCGAGACAACCGCCGTGCGCGTCTATCGGCTCTGAGCGCAGAGGCGACGCAACGAACAGAGACAGGGAGGGGAACGAATGCCGCTGGAGATCAAGATCCTCGACTATGGCGATATCGAGCTGGAATCGAGCTTTCTGGTGCTCGGCCGCGACTGCGGCCGCACCCGCCGCGTCCTCACCCTCGGCTTCCTGATCCTCGGAGGCCCGTACCCGGTCGTCGTCGACACCGGTTACCGCTCCAACCAGATCATGGAAACGCTGGGCATGCGGGGCTTGCAGTATCACGAGCACATGATCGAGAACCAGCTCGCGCGCCACGGCGTGCGCATGGGCGACGTCCGCTTCGTCTGTCATACCCATCTGCACATCGACCATGCCGGCAAGGACGACCTGTTCCCGATGAACACGACGGTGGTCGTCAACCGCCGCGAGCTCGAATATTCGGTGTCCGGCCTGATGCATCCGCAATACCCGGCCCCCGACATCAAGCACCTGATCGACCGCCTGCACACCAAGAGCGCGCTGCGCTTCCTCGACCTCGAAATCACCGGTCCCATCGAGCTGATGCCCGGCGTCTATTGCGACGCCGCGAACGCGCACACCGAAGGTTCGATGAACATCATCGTCCACACTGCCGACGGCATCGCGACCATCTGCGGCGACGTGATCTATGATTTCAACGACCAGATCGTCACGCCCTTTCGCGAAATCCACGACTGGGAGCCGCGCACGACCGGCAATCACGGCACGACCAAGCGCGCCGAGAAGGCTGCAATCAAGAAACTCCTGAGTAGTTCGCGCTATCTGCTGCCGGTACACGACCGGCCCGCCAAGATCGAGGGCGGCAATGTCGTGGGACGGCTGCACGATCAGGTGCCCGGTCCGATCGTGCAGTCGCTGCCGCAGCGCAACTGGTTTCCGGCCTGATGAAACGAGGATCAAGCGATGACCCACGTCACCTTGCGCAGCGAATTCGAAACCCTGATCGACCCCTATGCGCCGGTCGGCCAGGTCGCCACGGGTTTTGACTTCACGGAAGGGCCGATCTGGCATCCGGTCGATCATTACCTGCTGTTTTCGGACATGCCGGGCGATGTGCGCCGCCGCTGGGACGCGCGGCGCGGCGTCGTCGAGGTCAGACGCCCCGCGAACAAATGCAACGGCATGACCTATGATGCCGAGCTGAACCTGATCGTCTGCGAGCACGCGACGTCCTCGCTCATTCGCGAACGGCCTGATGGCCGGCGCGAGGTGCTCGCCTCGCATTTTGGGGGTCAGGAGCTCAACAGCCCCAACGACGTCTGCGTGCACTCCTCAAGTGCGATCTATTTCAGCGACCCCTGGTATGGGCGCATGCCCGTCTACGGCGTCGAGCGGCCGCGGCAGCTCGGCTTCCAGGGCGTCTATCGCCTCGTGCCTGGCGGCGAGCCGCAGCTCGTGGTCGAGCGCACCCTGTTCGACCAGCCGAACGGGCTGTGCTTCTCGCCGGACGAGAAGCTGCTCTACGTCAACGACACAGTGCAGGCGCTGATCCGCGTGTTCGACGTTAGCGCCGACGGATCGCTCGGCAATCCACGCGTGTTTGCGAGTGGCATCAAGTCGGAGCTCGAACCCGGCGTACCCGACGGCATGAAGTGCGACCAGCATGGCAATGTTTGGGTCACCGCGCCCGGCGGCATCTGGGCCTACTCGCCGAGGGGGGAGCTGCTCGGCAAGGTCCGCGTACCCGAGCTCGTTGCCAATCTCGCCTGGGGCGGGCCGGATTTCCGCACGCTCTATCTGACCGCAACGCATTCGGTCTACGCGATCCCGACCAAGACGGGGCCGCGACACGAGCCCTATATGAGCGGCAAGCGCGGCGGCCCAGGCGCGAGTTCTTCCGCAGCCGCGCCGATCCTGACCGACGGCGAGCTGCGGCTTGACCCACAGCGCTGCGCCATGATCATCCAGGATCTTCAGAATGACGTCGTCATGGATGGCGGCGCCTTTGCCGAGTCCGGCGCCCCCGTTCATGCACGTCAGCAGAACGTGATCGAAAACGTGCGTCGGCTCGCGGAAGCCGCGCGCACCCGTGGCGTTGTCATCATCCATGTCTGGTTCGTGGTTGAGCCGGGCGCGCCCGGCGTCACGATGAACGCGCCGCTGTTCGAGGGGCTGGTCGACAGCAAGGCGATGGTGCGCGGGAGCTGGGGCGCCGCGCCCGTATCAGGCCTCGAGCCGCGGCCCGGCGATTTCGTGGTCGAGAAGATGCGCATGAGCGCATGGGAAGGCACGAAGCTCGAGACGATCCTCAAGGCGACGGGGCGCGACATGATCATCAACACCGGCGCCTGGACCAACATGTCGGTTGAACACACCGCCCGCACCGGTGCGGACAAGGGCTATTTCATGATCGTGCCGGAGGATTGCTGCTCGACCATGAACGCCGACTGGCACAACGCCTCCATCAACTTCGCCATGCAGAACGTCGCCGTCGTCACCAAGGCCGAGACCATCATCAGAGCGCTGGGATGAGCGGTGGCGAAGCTCCTGCACCTGTCCAGCTCGCCGCGCGCCGACTCCGAATCGAGCGCCGGCGCGCATGTCTTCCTTGAGGGCTTCCGCCAGGCGCACCCGGATTGGGACATCGATGTGATGGACCTCTGGCGGGAGCGCATGCCCGAGTTCGTCGGCCCGATCGTCGAGGCCAAGTATGCGCGCATGAAGGCGCAGGCCTTCAACGACGCGCAACGCGACAGCTTTGCCGAGGCCGAGCGGATGGCGCTACGCTTCTCGCTCGCCGAGCGCGTGCTGATCTCGACGCCGATGTGGAATTTTTCCATCCCCTACAAGCTGAAGCAATGGTTCGACATCATCATCCAGCCCGGCCTGACCTTCCGCTTCGATCCGTCGCAGGGTTATTTTCCGCTGCTGAATGACCGGCCGACGCTGGTGATCCTGGCGAGCGGCAGCGACTATGCGACCGGCATGAACCGCGGCTGCATCGACATGGCGACACCCTATCTGCGCGAAGCGCTGCGCTTCATCGGCGTGAACGACGTGCGCTTCGTGCCGATCGGCCCGACGGCGGGACCGGTCGAGTCGATCCGCACCGCGCGCGAGGCCGCCCATCGCCGCCTCGCCGAGACGGCGAAGCGATTCTGACATCGCCCACACCTTCGCGGATGCGATTGTTCGCCGTGTCTTGCGGAGTAGCGCACACGTGACCGGCTGGTTGCAGCCAATGCCCAGCACGATTCCGAACTGTCCGCCCCCGGTGGTGCGCATATACCGAAACCTCGAACGCGCTGGCCATGCCGCCTCGCGGGGTGCCGCCATTGCGACGCGCCGAGCCACAGGTTCCCGCGCTGGGATCATCATGATCGTTCCCGCAGTCGGGAAAAATTTCCAAGAAGCTGAGCAACCGCGCACGTTCCGCAGGGTTGTCCGGTCAAAATGTACTTTCACGAGTGGAGGTGACCATGAGCATACTCAAAATAATAGCCGCGCTCTTCCTTGCTGGCGCTATATCGGTGGCCGGCAGCGCCGCATCTGCTGCGCCGCTATCATCCCTCTCCGCATCGGCAAAACCGGCTGATAGTGCGGTGCAGGTACGCTGGGGCGGTGGTTGGCACGGCGGTGGCTGGCACGGAGGCGGCTGGCACGGAGGCGGCTGGCGTGGAGGAGGCTGGGGTCTGGGTCTGGGTGCAGGACTTCTTGCGGGCGGATTGATCGCGGGCGCCATTGCAGCTCCCTACTATGGAGCTCCCTACTATGGAGCTCCCTACTATGGCGGCTACTACGATCCTTATTATTCATACGGCTACGCAGATTATTATAGTTATGGCGACCCGGTTTACGGGGGAGGATACGGCTATCCACCCGCTTATCCCCCTCCCTATCCGTACCGGCGCCACTTCTATGTAGGCCCCTACGGCTATTGACATAAGGGGATCTGGATTTCGGCGAGCGCTCAGCCACCGGCTTGGTGGCCGGGCGAGCGATGGTTGATTGGGTGTGACCTAGGGACCAGCTCTCGCATCAGAGCTCACGCTCCGCCCTCACCTGAACCAGTGCACCAGTCCGATGCTGATCCCGAGCAGCAACATCAGCGACAGCGTAACCGCCGCCGTCACCCGTCCCCCGACATTGGCGAGCACGCGCACGTCGACGCCGAGGCCGAGCGCGGCCATCGACACCACCGTGAGGAAGCTCGTGATCTTCGTCACTGGTCCCACCACCGTCACCGGCACGATCTCCAGCGAGCGCAAGGTGGCGAGCGCGAGGAAGCCGAGGATGAACCAGGGCACGAGCCGGAAGAAGCCGACGCTGGTCTTCTTCGTGCCGCCCTGCCGGCGCGAGGCAATGAGCGAGAGGCCGACGACGACCGGCCCCAGCATCAACACGCGCATCAGCTTCACGAGTGTTCCGATCTGCGTGCTGACCAGCCCCGCCGGCACGGTGGCGGCGAGCACCTGCGGCACGGCGTAGACCGTCAGCCCTGCGAGGATGCCATATTGCGTCGCCGTCAGTTGCAGGAGCGGGATCAGCAGCGGCAGGCCCAGCACCATCATCACGCCAAGGATAGCGGTGAAGGAGATCGAGGATGCGATCTCGTCATTGCTGGCCCCGATGATCGGCGCCACGGCGGCGATCGCCGAGTTGCCACAGATGGAATTGCCGCAGGCGATCAGGATCGACAGCCGTGTTGACAGGCCGAGCATGCGGCTTAAGCCAAACGAGACGCAGAGCGCGACCACGACCACCGCGGCGATCGCCGCGAGCAGAGTCACGCCGGACGCGGCGATCGCGGCAAAGCTGATGGAGGCCCCGAGCAGCATCACCGCGATTTCGAGGAGCTGCTTGGCGCTGAAGGCGACGCCGGCCTGCCAGCGTTCGGACGGTTTCCAGAAGCTGCGCACGGCCATGCCCAGCAGGATCGCCATCACCAGCGCCTCCACATAGGGATGTGCGAAGGCGTGCCGTTCCGTGGCTTCGAGAGCAGCCGAGATGCCGGCAATTCCGATGCAGAGGAGAACGCCTGGAATCAGCGCCGTAAGGCGGCCGGCGGTGGTCGCCGGTCTTGCGCCGGCTGAAGAGGATGCTTCGTTCTGGGCCACTCAAATCTCCCAAAGGAGAAGATTTTATGCGCGAGAGCGCGCAAGAGGGCAATATATTTTCAATTCGGGCTGACGGAAGCAAGCAATGCTCTTATGGACAATTCTCCAGCGCGCACAGACGGGCCGCGTCCAAAGGAGGGCGTTCGCGCACATTGCAGGCAAAGCGGAGCGTCTGCTCGGATGGCCTAGAAGATCAGGCCCTTGGTGAGGGAGGCGACGCGGCTAAAGCCGTCGAAAACGCCGGGCTCGAAGAAGGCGGCGCGGGCGAGCACGATGGCCCCGACCAGAGACCAGAACAACCCGGTGCCGGTCCATAGCAGATATTTGGAGGCGCGCGACACCGGCCGGTCGTCCCTTCCCGGGGCCAGTCGTTCGCCAAAAGGCTCGAAATTTGCGCGTTCCATCGCGAGGCCAATCCACTAATTTCTGAACGGAATGTCGTCGTTTCCGCCTCTGCCCGCAATGAAACTGATTGGCTTTTTTCGGCCTCGCGCGGGAAATTTCTTCCGCTGGGATAGACTGTGGCGATAGCTTTCTTCTTCGGCGTCTCCGCCCAAGCATCCTGCGTGCTGATCGTCGGCGCCGAGCACGAGGCGATGATCTGGACCCATCCGGGCATGACCACCTACTACCGCAACGCAAGCGGCCGGGTGTTCTCAGCGATGCCGTGGCGGTTCGTGGACTACTGGCGGATGACGCACGATCCCGATCTCGGCGACTACCGCCTGACGAAGGCGTGAAGCTGACGGCGCGCGGCGTCGGCCAGCGGCTGGGCGACGGGCGCCTGCGAGACGGGCGGTTGCGCAGGGGACGGCGCCGAACCGGCGCCATCGACCGCGCTGACGCGTGGCGCCTAAGTCCTCGGTGTGCGAACGAGAAAGGCCGGCGGCTGCGCCGGTCGTTTGGGCGATCGAACGTACGGCTCCCATTTCAGATATCTGGCGCGGCGCTTTCGCGAAATGCGATCGCGCGTGACATACCCCGCCGCGAACGAGGTCGCGGCGACCAGGACGAGGATGAGAGCGCCAAGCATTCGAACTATTCGTACGATGAGTCGGATCGTGCCTATCAATGCCAGCAGCCTAACCTCGATGTGGCCATTTCGAGGAAAATTAGAGACGACGTAAGATGATCCGTGATCGCATGTTTGCTCGCGCCTAGGAACTTTTGCGCGAGATGCGAAAAGAACGCGTTTCAACTTACGAGCGATGACGCTTCTTGCCTAGTGCATGATCATCAAGCCCGATGCGACGGCACTCACGCCGCCAGGCTGCTCTCGACCGGCGAGAACGGCAGACCGAGGCTCTCCGCTACCGCCTTGTTGGTAATGCGGCCGCGATAGACGTTGAGGCCGTTGCGCAAATGCGGATTCTCGAGCACGGCGGCAAAGCCCTTGCCCGCGAGCATCAGCCCGAAGGGCAGCGTGGCATTGTTCAGCGCCTGGCTCGATGTCACGGGCACCGCGCCCGGCATGTTCGCGACACAGTAATGCACGACGCCATCGACCTCGTAGGTCGGCTCGGCATGGGTCGTCGGACGCGAGGTCTCGAAACAGCCGCCCTGATCGATCGCAACGTCGACCAGCACGGCACCCGGCCGCATCGACTTGAGCATCGCGCGCGTAATTAATTTCGGAGCGCTCGCACCGGGCACCAGTACCGCGCCGATCACGACATCGGCGGAAAACACCTCGTCCTCGACGGACTCGATCGTGGAGAACCGCGTGCGCACGCGCCCAAGGAACATGTCGTCCAGTTCACGCAGGCGCGGGATGGAACGATCGATGACGGTGACCTCGGCGCCAAGGCCCGCCGCCATGCGTGCCGCCTGGGTTCCCACGACCCCGCCGCCGAGCACGACGACACGCGCCGGCTGCACGCCGGGCACGCCGCCGAGCAGCACGCCGCGTCCCCCTGCCGAACGCTTGAGCGCGGCACCGGCCGCCTCGATCGCGAGACGGCCGGCGACTTCGCTCATTGGCGCGAGCAGAGGGAGGTGGCCGTCCGCGTCAGTGACGGTTTCATAGGCAATGGCCGTGCAGCCGGAGGCGAGCAGCCCCTTGGTCTGCGCAGGATCCGGCGCGAGGTGAAGATAGGTGAAGAGGATCTGGTTCTCGCGAAGCTGCGTCCACTCGCTCTGCTGCGGTTCCTTCACCTTCACGATCATCTCGGAGTTGGCAAAGACCTCGCGCGCGTTGCCCGCAATCGCGGCGCCAGCCTTGCGGTAGATCTCGTCGGGAGCGCCGATGCCCTCGCCGGCACCGGTCTCGACCAAGACTTCATGCCCGGCCGCGGCATATTCACGAACCGCCCCCGGAGTGAGCCCGACCCGATATTCGTGCACCTTGATCTCCTTGGGAACACCAACGCGCATAGCGAGCTCCTTGCCTTAAGGTCTTGATTCTCCTTTTCATGTTAACGGCCGCGCTGGTTTGGTTTCGTGCAAATATCGGCTAGTTTCGGTACCCTGACGCCGGTTTCCGGCGCCGATTGCCCCTTCCACGCTGGAAACGAAACCTTGGCCCTCGACCGAAAAGATCTCGCGATCCTCGCGGAACTCACCACCAATGCGCGAGCCAGTCACACCGAACTCGCCAACAAGGTCGGCCTGTCGAGCACGGCGCTGGCGCGGCGACAGAAGGCGCTGGAGGACGACGGCTATATCCACGGCTACCAGGCCGCGCTCGATCTCGGTCAATTCGGCCTCACCACGACGGTGCTGGTGCGGATCGCGCTGGAGAGCCAGAGCGAGGAGGCGCTGAAGGCCTTCGAGGCGGAGGTGGTGAAGTGCCCCTCCGTCGTGCGCTGCTTCCTGATGTCGGGCACCGACGATTACATCCTGATCGTGCTCGCGCGCGACATCCAGGATTTCGAGCGTATCCACCGTACCGAGTTGTCGCGCCTGCCTCGCGTCGCGCGGGTGCAATCAAGCTTCGCGTTGCGCGAGGTCGTCAACCGCGCCGTGCCGATGGTGGTGTTCGCCGAGATGAAGCGCTAGGGCCTCTGTCATCTCACTGTCATCGAATGTGCCGAGAGCTGTTGGCTTCGCCATGTTCGGGACCCACCATGGACTATTTCAAACGCTTCAACTTCCCACAAGGCTGCCCATCACGGCGCGCTGATGATCAATGGCGGCATCCCGGTTTACATCCCGACCATCCGCAACGCGTGGGGTCTGATCGGACCGATGCGCTGGGAAGCGCTCGACGAAAAGGCGCTACGCGAGGCGATCCGCAACCTGGCGATCGCGACGCCTGCGCAGGGAGCGGCCGATCGCTCGGGGCCGGCGCGACCGCACCGCCGCCGGCGTCCATCCTCGGCCGCTGAGCACGCCGGATCTCCGCCTCAGGACGGAAAATCGGCCGCTTTCACATGGATGCGATCCGCATGCAGGGACCAGTGGTGCAACGCCTGGTCCTTGCAGAATTTCAGCTTGGCCTGCTCGGTCGCCTCGCTTTCACAGGAAGCGTCGATTTCCAGGGTTCCCTGGCAGACCTCACTCTGCCGGCCGTACTCGCCGAGCACGTCCTTCATGAACCTGACGACATAGCGTGACATAGGACCTCCTGCTGCCCCGGCAGAACTCTAATCCCATTTAGCCCCACGGAGGGAAGGAGATTTTGACGGGGATCAAATCAAGCGCCATTCCCATCCCGTTCCGTCAAGCGCCCGACCCTATCCTGGCGTGACCCCAAACGTCTTCCGGAAGCGCTCGGCGTAATGCGGCCAGACATCGGGGTTGATGATGCGTGGCGGCCGCTTGCCATCGAGCGCATCCAGGACCTGCTCGGCGGCGATCCGTCCCATGTTCTGGCGGGCCTCCCGGGTCACGCCCGCGGTGTGCGGGCTCGCCAGCACGTTGTCGAACTGAAGGAGCGGATGCTCGGGCGGCGGCGGCTCCTTGGACCAGACGTCGAGGCCGGCGCCCGCGATGCGCTTGTCGCGCAGGGCCTGCAGCAGCGCGTCCTCGTCGTGGATGAAGCCGCGCGCGGTGGTGACGAAATAGGCGTGCGGCTGCATCAGCGAAAACTCGCGCACGCCGATCATGCCCCGACTCTCTTTGGTCAGCGGACAGGAGATGGAGACGAAGTCGGACCGGCGCAGGAGTTCGTCGAGCTCGACCTTCTCGCCGCCCCGCCCGGCCATCACGTCTGCCGAGAGGTAGGGATCGTAAGCCAGGACCTTCATGCCCAAGATGGTGTTGCAGAGCGCGGCGATGCGGCGGCCGACATTGCCGAGCCCGACGATCCCGACGGTCTTGCCTCCGACCTCGTTGCCGATGAGATCGTTGCGGTTGACATCGCGCTCGCGCCGCAGACGGCGGTCCGACTGGATGATGCGCTTCGATAGCGTGAGCATCATCGCGAGCGCATGCTCGGCAACCGAATGGGCGTTACCGCCGGACTGGTTGACGACGAGCACGCCGGCCGCCGTGCACGCCTCGACATCGACCGGATCGAAGCCGGCACCGTTGGAGGAGACGATCAGCAGGTTCGGCGCGCGCTTCAACAGCTCGGCCTGGGCATGGAAATGCGGCGCGAGCTCGTCGCGCGCGGCGCCAATCTGATAGACGTGCGACGCCTCCAGGATCGGCGCAAAGAAATCTTCGGGGCTTTCATTTTCGATGCGATCGAGCCGGACGTCGCTCCGCGCCTTGAGGATGTCGACATAGATCGGATGTGCCAGATATTTGACGTAGAAGACGCGCTTGGTGTTGACGGGCATCGAAAGGCTTCCGGCTCCTCACAAGGAGGCATCGCGGGAGCGGCGCGAATTGCGCCCCTTCCAGGCCGTCCTCCCGTTGCTCTCGTTGCGGTTGCTTATGACACGACAGCGCCGGCCATGGCAGCCCAGGGAGCGCAGACCACCGTGCCGGTTCGGACATGTTGACAATCCCGCACGCCGCGTCAAGTTCGGGACCAAGGCGCCTATGAAGCGGCACCGCGCATAGACCAAAAAGATAGACCAATAATGATGTCGCGGAAGGGAGGACGAGATGACGATCGCGGAGCAGCAGACCCCGTCCCAGATGTCTCCCACCGAACGAAGCTGGCACGGCATCATCCTGCAAACCCTGAAGCGGAACGAGGTCAGCCTCGTGCCCTACGTGCCCGATCGTGTGCTGACGCCGCTGATCAAGGCCCTGCACGCCGATCCCTTCTTCACGAGCTTTGCGACCGCGCGCGAGGAGGAAGCCGTCGGCATCGTCTCGGGTGCCTGGATGGGCGGACGGCGGGGCGCGGTGCTCATGCAGACCTCGGGCTTTGCGACGCTCGCCAACGTGCTGGCCTCGCTCGCGGTGCCCTATCAGATCCCGCTGATCATGTTCGTGTCCGAGCGCGGCACGCTCGGCGAGTTCAACTATGGCCAGGCGCTGGTCTGCCGCACCATGCGCCCGGTGCTGGATTCGCTGGCGATCGAGCACCACACCATCACCCGGCTGGACGAGCTCGAATTCATCGTCGACCGCTCGATCAGGCAGGCCGTCACTACCCAGGCGCCGGTGGCGCTGATCCTCAACCCGCTGCTCACCGGCGGGAAGGTTTTTGACAAGTGAGATCAACCATGAACGCCCGCAACACCAAGGTGATGAACCGCTTTGACGTCACCTCTCGCCTCATCGCGAAGCTGAACAATGAGGAAGCCGTGATCGGAGGCATCGGCAATACCAATTTTGACCTCTGGGCCGCCGGCCACCGCCCGCAGAATTTTTACATGCTTGGCAGCATGGGGCTCGCTTTCCCGATCGCGCTCGGGGTCGCGCTGGCGCAGCCTGAGCGCCGGGTCATTGCGCTCGAAGGCGACGGCTCGCTGTTGATGCAGCTCGGCACGCTGTCGACGATCGCGACGTTGAAGCCGAAGAACCTCACCATGATTGTGATGGACAACGGCATTTACCAGATCACCGGTGCGCAGCCGACGCCGGCCGCTGGCGTGGCCGATGTCGTGGCGATTGCGGCGGGCTCGGGTCTCGCCAACAGCGCCTGGGCCGCGGATGAAGACGATTTCGAGCGGCTGGTCGAGAGCTCGCTGACGGCCTCGGGACCGAGTCTCATTGCCGTGCGCATCGACGACAAGCCGGGTGTCGGCACCACGCGCCGCGATCCCGTACAGATCCGCGAGCGATTCATGCACGGCCTCGGCGTGCGGCAACCGCTTTGAACACGCGAAGGCCCCGCGGGAATATCCTCCGCGGGGCCTCGCTTCCCATCCACGACCATCAGTCGATGATCCTGATGACCTTGCGCGTGCGTGGCTCGACGATGACGCGGCGGTCGTTCACGACCGCATAGTCATATTCCCTGTAATTCGGCACCGGGTGCAACACGACGGTCGGCGGCAGTGGCTCGCCGACCACGACGTGCTCGTGGACCACGACCGAGTTGTCCCGTGGAATGCCGCCCAGCACTGCATTCGGAATTTCGAGACCGGCGCCAACGGCCGCGCCGACCGTGCCGCCCACCATCGCGCCGACCGGACCACCAATCTCGCCGCCGGCCCGCGCACCGTTCGCAGCGCCCTCGGCGGTGGTCGACTGGGCAAAGGCTGCGCTTGACGCCAGCAGCAAAACGCCAGCCAACGAAATCGCAAGACGGGTCTTCATGTCCCTCTCTCCGGATTGTTTGCTCGTGCGCGGTCAACCGCGGGACCCCCGTGATAGTTCCGGGTTCCCAAGCGGCCGCGACGAGCCCCGATCCAGAGAGTGTTACTGCGTAACGGTTTTACGCCGCAGCGATCTCGTGACCCGCCATCAGTTCGAGCGCGCGCACCATCGCCGAATGATCCCACGCCTTGCCGCCATGCGCGGTGCAGGCCGAGAACAATTGCTGCGCGACCGCCGTGCTTGGCAGAGAGAGCCCGAGCGCTCGTGCGCCCTCAAGCGCGAGGTTGAGATCCTTCTGGTGCAGCTCGATACGGAAGCCCGGATCGAAATTGCGCTTCACCATGCGCTCGCCATGGACTTCGAGGATTCGCGACGAAGCAAAGCCGCCCATCAGCGCCTGCCGCACCAACGCGGGGTCCGCACCTGCCTTCGAGGCGAACAGCAACGCCTCGCTCACCGCCTCGATCGTCAACGCGACGATGATCTGGTTCGCGACCTTCGTGGTCTGGCCGTCGCCATTGGCGCCGACACGGGTGACGTTCTTGCCCATCTTGTCGAAAACGCCCTTCATCGTGTTGAAGGCGCGCTCCGGGCCGCCGATCATGATGGTGAGGCTCGCCGCCTTGGCGCCGACCTCGCCGCCCGACACCGGTGCGTCGAGATAATCGGCTCCGAGCGCCTCGATTCTCTTGGCAAACTCCTTCGTCGCCAGCGGCGAGATCGAACTCATGTCGACGACAATCTTGCCCTTGGAGATGCCGCTCGCGACGCCGTCCTTGCCGAACAGTACGGCCTCCACATGCGGCGTATCCGGCACCATGATGATGACGGCATCCGCCTCCTCCGCGACCTCCTTCGCCGATTTGCAGGCGACGCCGCCGGCCGCGATCAGCTCGGGCGCAACCGGTGCGACGTCGTGCAGGAAGAGACGATAGCCCGCCGCCAGGAGATGGCTGGCCATCGGCCGTCCCATGGTGCCAAGTCCAATGAATCCGATATCGATCATGATGAGTTCCTCTAGATTTGGGTTCAGTCGATCCACGGCTCGGTGCATCTCTCCCGCTTGCGGGAGAGGTCGGCGCGAAACGCCGGGTGAGGGTTTTATCCACTCAGGGATTTTAGCGGTCTACTCAGCAATCCCACCGCGGGGCACCCTCACCCCAACCCTCTCCCGCAAGCGGGAGAGGGAGCGCACTGTCGCCGTGGTTACATTCTAAGGTCCCGCTCAAGTCTCGAAAGTCTGCGCCGCGTGCCAGGACAGGCCTTCCAGCGTCGTGGTGCGCGGCTTGTATTCGCAGCCGACCCAACCGCGATAGCCGATCGCGTCGAGATGGCGGAACAGGAAGGGATAGTTGATTTCGCCCGTGCCCGGCTCGTGGCGGCCGGGATTGTCGGCGAGCTGGATGTGCGCAATGCGGTCGAGATATTCCTGCATGGTGCGGGCGAGGTCGCCCTCCATGATCTGCATGTGATAGATGTCGTACTGGATAAAGAGGTTGCTCGAGCGCACCTCGGTGATGAGCTGCACCGCCTGCTCGGTGCCATTGAGGAAGAAGCCGGGAATATCGAGCGTGTTGATCGGCTCGATCAGCAGCTTGATATTCTCGCGCGCCAACGTCGTGGCGGCGAAGCGCAGGTTTCCGACCAGCGTTTCGTTCAGCTCGCGCGGATCGGCATCGGCCGGCGCAATGCCGACGAGGCAGTTGACTTGGTCGCAATCGAGCGCCTTGGCATAGTCGATGGTGCGGAACACGCCGTCGCGGAATTCGGCGACGCGATCGGGAAGGATCGCGATGCCACGCTCGCCGCCCGCCCAGTTGCCGGCTGGAAGATTGTGCAACACCTGCGTGAGCCCGTGAGCCTCGAGCTGTTCGCGTAGCAGCCCCTTTTCGAAATCGTAGGGAAAGAGATATTCAACCCCGTTGAAGCCTGCGGCCTTCGCCGCGGCAAAGCGGTCGACAAACGGCATCTCGTTGAAGAGCATGGTGAGGTTGGCGGCAAATTTCGGCACGATGCTGTTCTCCCTATTCCGCCGGCTGCAACACGCCCGGGCGCGTGCCCTCGACCTCATCGAGCGGCAGATCGAGCACTTCCTCGAACTCGACGATGTTGTCGATCTCCGTTCCCATCGCGATGTTGGTGACGCGTTCGAGGATGAACTCGACCACCACCGGCACGCGGTGTTTCGCCATCAACTCACGCGCTGTCGCGAACGCGGCGTGCGCGTCCTTGGGATCGGTGACGCGGATCGCCTTGCAGCCAAGGCCTTCGGCGACCGCAACGTGGTCGACGCCGTAGACGCCGAGCTCGGGCGCGTTGATGTTCTCGAAGGAAAGCTGGACATGATAGTCCATATCGAAGCCGCGCTGCGCCTGGCGGATCAGGCCGAGATAGGAGTTGTTCACGACAACGTGGATGTAGGGCAGATTGAACTGCGCGCCGACCGCGAGCTCCTCGATCAGGAACTGGAAGTCGTAATCGCCCGACAATGCCACGATGTCGCGATCCGGACACGCTGCGCGCACGCCGAGGGCCGCAGGCAGCGTCCAGCCAAGCGGGCCGGCCTGTCCGGCGTTGATCCAGTTGCGCGGCTTGTAGACGCCCAAAAACTGCGCGCCGGCGATCTGCGAAAGACCAATCACGGTGACATAGGTGGTGTCGCGTCCGAACGCCTTTGTCATCTCCTCATAGACGCGCTGTGGCTTGATTGGGACATTATCGAAATGGCTCTTGCGCAGCATCGAACGCTTGCGATCTCGGCAGGCCGCGGGCCACGCCTGGCGCTCGCGCAACCTGCCTGTCCGCCGCCACTCCCTGGCGACGGTAACGAACAACTCCAGAGCTGCCCTCGCATCCGAGACGATGCCGAGATCGGGATTGAAGACGCGCCCGATCTGCGTCGGCTCGATGTCGACATGCACGAATTTGCGGCCCTTGGTGTAGGTCTCGATTGAGCCGGTGTGCCGGTTGGCCCAGCGATTGCCGATGCCGAGAACGAAATCGGATTCGAGCATGGTGGCATTGCCGTAGCGGTGACTGGTCTGCAGCCCGACCATGCCGGCCATCAGAACGTGATCGTCGGGGATCGCGCCCCACCCCATCAGCGTCGGGACAACAGGCACGTTCACGGTCTCGGCGAATTCGACGAGCAGGTCGGAGGCATCGGCGTTGATGATACCGCCACCCGCCACGATCAGCGGCCGTTCGGCGGCGTTCAGCATCTCCAGCGCCTTCTCGACCTGCTTGCGCGTCGCGGTCGGTTTGTAGACAGGCAGCGGCTCATAGGTCTCGTCGTCGAACTCGATCTCGGCGAGCTGCACGTCGAGCGGCATGTCGATCAGCACCGGGCCGGGGCGCCCCGAGCGCATCACGTGAAAGGCCTGGCTGAACACGCGCGGCACCAGCGCGGGTTCGCGCACGGTGACTGCCCATTTGGTCACGGGCGTTGCGATGGATTCGATATCGACCGCCTGAAAGTCCTCCTTGTAGAGCCGCGCGCGCGGCGCCTGGCCGGTGATGCAGAGGATCGGAATGGAATCGGCAATCGCCGAATAGAGCCCGGTGATCATGTCGGTACCGGCTGGCCCTGACGTACCGATGCAGACGCCGATATTGCCGGCCTTCGCCCGCGTATAGCCCTCCGCCATGTGGGAGGCGCCCTCGACATGGCGCGCCAGGATGTGGCGGATCGAGCCGCGTTTCTTCAGCGCGGAGTAGAGCGGATTGATCGCGGCCCCGGGAACGCCGAAGGCGGTCGAGATGCCTTCCTTCTCCAGAATTCGCACGGCTGCATCGACGGCTCGCATCTTCGCCATATCGGACCTCGCTCGGTTGCCTCACTTCGAGCGTGATCATCAGGCGCGCGCAGGCTGCGCTCAACGAGATCGATTTTATTTTCCACGATGCGGCAGCCGCAGAAAAATTGCGGCTGTCTCAATCGGTTAGATCGAGATACGCGTGAAAGCGGCTACTCGAACAGCGGCGCGAGCTCCATCTGCGGCACCAGTACGAGCCCCTTGTCAGTGATGCGAATTTCCGGAATGACCGATAGGGGGATCAGATTGAAGCCCATGTAGGGGATGGTGCAGCCGGCTTCCGCCCATTCCGTCTTCAGCGCTCGCACCTCCTCGGCGACCTCGGTGACGCGCTTGTCCGAGAGCAGCCCTGCGATCGGCAGCGGCACCAGCGCCCTCACCTTGCTATCAGCGACGACGCAGACGCCGCCCTGACGCTCCTTGATGGCTGATATCGCCACCTGCATGTCGGCTTCGTTGGTTCCGGCGACGATGATGTTGTGGCTGTCGTGCCCGACACTGGAGGCCACCGCGCCGCGCTTGAGGCCAAAGTCCTTCAGCAGGCCATAGGCGACGTTGCCGGCCGATTTGCCGTGGCGCTCGACCACCGTCACGAAGCACAGGCCGTGCCGCGCAAACAGCGTCGCCCAATCCTTCGCCGGCTCTATTCTGACCTTCTCGTGGATCAGCGTGATGCCGGGAAGCGCGGTCTTGATCGCGTTGACAGTGCAAGCCTTCGCCGGCAGCTCCGGCGTCAGCTTGAGCTGTTCCGGCAGCTTGACGGTCGCATAGGCCGCCTTCGGATATTGATAGCGCTGCGACAGCGCCTGATCGAGGAGCTCTGTGATCCTGCCCTTCTCGACGACCAGTTCGCCGCCATACCAGGTGCATTGCGGCTTCAGATTGTCATCCATCAGCACGAGATCGGCGCGCCGGCCGCCGCCGAGGCCGCCGATCTCGCCCTCCATGTTGAAGCGCGTCGCGCCATGCAGCGAGCCCATCGACCAAGCCTGCTCCGGCGACATCCCCGCCTTCACCGCCTCGCGCACCACCCAGTCCAGGCCAAACAGGAAGAGATCGTCGGCATCGCGGTCGTCGGTGCACACCGCCATGCGCTTGTGCGAGGCACCGAGCTCGGTGATGGTGCGGATCGCCTGCGGCAGCGAGTGCCAGGGCGTCGTCGGCGGCCCGCCGCGCAGGAAGACCCAGACACCCGCATCGAGCAGGTCATCGGCGATATCGCGATCGATCGCCTCGTGCGTGTCGGTGACGCCGCTTGCCGCATAGGCTGCGACGAATTCGCGGCCATAGACATGACCCGACACCGGACGCCCGCGCTTGAGCGCAGCGGCAAGGATCGCATGGCTGCGCTCATCGCCCATAGTCACCGGCACGAAATCCATCTTCTCACCGAGCGCGACCGCCTCCGGCCAGCGATCGAACAGGCCGGCGATCTTGTCGGGCGTGAGGTCGCCGCCGGCAGTCTCCAGCTCACGCGAGGTCGCAGGCACCGTCGACGGCACCGTCAGAAAGATCGACAGCGGCGCCTCGCGCGCGTCCAGAAGCATCGCCTCGACACCGGCGACGTCCATGACGTTGCCGATCTCGTGGCTGTCGCAGAAGATGGTGGTCGTGCCGTTCAGCAGCGCGGCCTCGGCATAGGCACAGGCCGTCACCATCGAGGATTCGATGTGGATATGCGGATCGACGAGCCCCGGCGCGATGATGCCGCCGGCAGCGTCATAAACCGCCACGCCGCTCCAGGCCTTTTTGGCCGTGCCCGCCGGCTTCACCGCTGCGATCCGGCCGCCCGTGATCCAGACCTCGCGGTTCGGATGGACGCGCTCCGAATAGGTCGACAGCACCCGCGCCCCCGTGATGACGAGGTCAGGCGCGACGCGCCCGGACGCAACATCGGCAAGGCGGCGGGTCATGTCATACAGCGGCGCGACGGCAAAGCGGGTCAGTCGGGTCATCAGACTCTCGCAGGGCGTGATTGGCCCGCGATGGTTGCGCCCTCCGTGTGCAGGGGCAACTCAAATAAAACGGCACCGCTGCTTACGCATTGGGCAAACGGGACAGATGCCCCGTCTTCAACCCCTGTCGGCGGCCTGGGGCACCGCGCCGCCCAGCGCCGCCGTCAGTTCTGCCGCCACCTCGCGCACCATCCGCCCAATTTCCGGTAACCGCGCGTCCGTGATGCGGCTCGTCATGCCGGAGACGGAGATCGCGGCGAGCGGCTCGGCGCTGGGGTTGTAGACCACGGCCGCGACGCAGCGAAGGCCGATCTGCGCCTCCTCATCGTCCACCGCAAAACCCTGCTTGCGGATCGTCGCGAGCTCCCTGAACAGGTCACTCGGCCGCACGATCGACTTCTCCGTGAGCCTCGGCATGCCGTGATGCCGGATAACCGCGCCGACATCCTCGTCCGAATAGGTCGCCAGCACGGCCTTGCCGACGCCGGAGGTCACCATCGCGACACGGCCACCGACCTTGGTCAGCGAGCGCATGATCTCGCGGCTCTCCATGCGCGTCAGCACGATGATGAACTCGTCGTCGACGACGGCGAGGTTGGCGGTCTCGCGGGTGAGATCGCGCAGCTTGCGAAGGTAGGGAATGGCCTGCGCCGTGAAATTGCGCCGCCGCGCGAAGCTGGCGCCGACGGTAAAACTGCGTACGCCGACGTGCCATTTTGATTCGGCGCGATCGAACTGCACGAAGCGGCGGCTTTCCAGAGTCGCCAGCAGGCGATGAACGGTCGATGCCGACAGCCCGGTGCGCACGGCGAGATCGCTCAGGCGATAGCCTTCGTCGTCCTCGGCCAGCGTCTCGATGATCGACAGCGCGCGGTCGACCGACTGCACGCCGCCGTCGCGCGCCTCGGGATCAGCCTCCGCAGGCGATCGAGGTTCGAGTGACTTGCGCCGGATCACGTTCTTGCTCATCGCGACCTGCCTCTGCCCGCGATCTTACCTCTCCCCATCGGCGAGAGGTCGATTTGCGCAGCAAATCGGGTGAGGGGTCTCAGGTCCACGGATGGCGCGGAGCCCCTCACCCGGCGCTCCGCGCCGACCTCACCTATGGGAGAGGTTCAGCACCTCCGACGTGGCGGCAATTCAAGTGCGCTTTGCCCGATGGGAGCACAATACCGCTCCGGAGACTTCCGAAGCGGCATCTCTTCTTCGCCAGCTCAGAGCAGCCCTGCCCCGCGCGCCCACTTGTACTTGGCGCCGAGAACCTCGACCGGCAGCTCGGTCGAATAGGCGTAGGCCGGGATGCCGTGTTGGTAGAGATATTCGGCGGCCTCTTCGACCTCGACGTCGCCGGCGAGCGAGGCGACCATGGGCTTCACGAAGCCCTTGGCCTCCATCTCCTTCTTCACCTCAACCATGTTGCGCGCGAACACCATCGGCGGGGTGACGATCGTGTGCCAGTAACCGAGAATCAGCGCGTGGATGCGATCGTCGGAGAGACCGAGCTTCACCGTGTTGACGTAGGTGATCGGCGGCTCGCCGCCGGTGATATCCACAGGATTTCCGGCCGCGCCGAACGGCGGGATGAACTTGCGGAAGGCCGCATCGAGATCCGGCGGCATCGACATCAGCGACAGGCCGTTGTCGACACAGGAGTCCGACAGCAGCACGCCCGAGCCGCCGGCACCGGTGATGATCAGCACGTTCTCGCCCTTCGGCGTCGGCAGCACCGGCACGCCGCGGGCGAATTCGAGCAGCTGACGCAGGGAGCGCGCGCGGATCACGCCGGACTGCTTGAACACGTCCTCATAGATCCTGTCGTTGCCGGCCAGCGCGCCGGTGTGCGAGGATGCCGCCTTGGCGCCAGCCGAGGTGCGGCCGGCCTTGAGCACGACGACCGGTTTCATCTTGGAGACGCGCTTGGCGGCTTCCGCAAAGGCGCGACCGTCCTTGAGGTCCTCGCAGTGCTGCGCGATCAGGTTGGTGTTCGGATCCTGCTCGAAGAAGGCGAGCAGATCGTCCTCGTCGATATCAGACTTGTTGCCGAGGCCGACGATCGCGGAGACGCCCATCTTCGCCGAGCGCGAGAAGCCGATGATGGCCATGCCGATGCCGCCCGACTGCGACGACAGCGCCGCGTGGCCCTTCACGTCATAGGCCGTGCAGAAGGTCGCGCAGAGATTTGCGGGCGTATAGTAGAAGCCGTAGATGTTCGGCCCCATCAGGCGGATGTCGTACTTCTTGCCGACCTCGACGATCTCCGCCTGGAGCTCCGGCGCCCCCGCTTCCGCGAACCCTGACGGAATCAGAACGGCACCCGGGATCTTCTTCTCGCCGCATTCGGTCAGCGCGCCGGCAACGAACTTTGCAGGGATCGCGAACACCGCGACGTCGACCACGCCCGGCACGTCCTTGACACTCTTATAGGCCTTGTAGCCGAGGATCTCGGCGGCCTTGGGATGGATTGGAATGATCTCACCCTTGTAGCCGCCGTTGATGAGATTCTTCATCACGGAGTTGCCGATCTTGCCGTCTTCGGCCGAGGCACCGATCACCGCGACCGCCTTCGGCTGCATGATGCGGTTCATCGCCGCGACGATCTCCTCCGTCGGACGCGGCTTCGGCTTGGGCTTGTAGGCGAAGTCGACGACGATGCGTACGTCAGCAGCGGTCGCATCCTTTGGGGTCGCGAACACCGGGTTGAGATCGAGCTCGACAATCTCCGGGAAGTCCGTGACGAGCCGCGAGACCTTGACGATGACGTCGGCAAGCGCCGTGCGGTTCACCGGCTCGCCGCCGCGAACGCCCTTCAGGATCTCACGCGCCTGGATGCCGTCGAGCATCGACAGCGCATCCTCCTCGGTTGCGGGTGCGAGGCGGAAAGTGATGTCCTTCAACACCTCGACCAGCACGCCGCCGAGGCCGAAGGCAACCAGCTTGCCGAAGGAACCGTCGGTGATCGAGCCGACGATGACCTCGGTGCCGCCGGCCAGCATCTGCTGGACCTGGATGCCCTCGATCTTGGCATCAGCCTTGTACTTCTTGGCGTTGGAAAGAATGGTCTCGTAGGCTTTCTCGGCGTCCTGCGCCGTTTTGACGCCGACGATGACGCCGCCGGCTTCGGTCTTGTGGAGAATGTCGGGCGAGACGATCTTCATCACGACCGGGAAGCCCATGGAGGAAGCCATCTTGCCGGCCTCGCCCGCCGACTTCGCCACCCCCTCCTTTGGCACCGGAATGCCATAGGCATCGCAGACGAGCTTGCCTTCGGGGGCCGTCAGGCTGGTCCGGTTGTCGGCCTTGACCTGGTCAAGCACCCTGCGGACGGCCTCTTTGGAATTCGACATGTGGTTTCTCCCTTGACCTCAGATCTTGCTTTGCAAGGCGCGCGTATGCGGCTGCCCGTGATGCTTGCCATTTGCCGCGCCTGGTTCCATGCGACGGAACGGAGGGCCGAGAGCCCGAGTTTACCCCGCCCGGCTTGGATCAAAAATGGCTGGCAATGGCATTTGGTATGCCAGAAGCCGACTTGTCAAGCCGGGTGATGGGGCCAAAGCCCCGCAAAAAATTAGCCGACTTGACATTCTGGCATGTGGTATGCCAAAAACATTTCGGCAAATATTCCTGTAAAAGACGACTCCCCCTGAGGAGGAGAATCGTCGTGAAACAAATCAAGGCGTCGCCCAACATGGCCGAGGCAGATCTGGCAATCGTCCGCATTGCCCCGGAGAGCAGCTTCAAGAACAAGGCGTATGACGCCTTGAAGGAAGCGATCCTCAAGATGGACATCTATTCGACGCCCGAGCCGGTGATGCTGGACGAGCGCGCGTTGTCCGAACGCCTGGGCGTCAGCCGCACGCCGATCCGCGAAGCGATCGCGATGCTCGAGCAGGACGGCTTCGTGAAGACCGTGCCGCGCCGGGGCATCATGGTGGTGCGCAGGACCAAGAGCGAGATCGTCGACATGATCCGTGCCTGGGCCGCGCTCGAGAGCATGGCGGCGCGCCTGATCACCACCACCGCGCGCAAGAAGGACATTTCGGCGCTGCGCGACTATTTCAAGGATTTCGGCAAGGATCGCCTGCCCGAGGATCACATCGAGGAATATTCGCGCGCCAACATCGCCTTCCACCAGGCGCTGATCTCGCTGTCGGAATCGCCGATCCTCGTCGACCTCACCAACGATCTGCTCCTGCACGTGCGCGGCTACCGGCAGCTGACGATCGGACGGAAGGATCGCACCGCGACCTCGCTGCCCGAGCATCTCGGCATCATCGAAGCGCTCGAAGCGCGCGATACCGAACTCGCCGAGAAGCGCGCCCGCGATCATACCCTTGGCCTTGCGGCTTACGTCGAAGCGCATGGCCAGGAGCTCTTCACGTAGCTGTTGAGCCAGCAACTTCACCAGAAGGGCGAGCCATTCGCCCCGAATACCGAAAACGGTACCTTGAGACCAGGGAGACAAGGCCCATGCTGAATACCGCGACCAAGTCCGAAGCACCGGGCACCGAGCAGGAATTGACGGATGGTTTTCATCTCGTCATCGACGCGCTCAAGCTGAACGGCATCAACACCATTTATAATGTGCCGGGCATCCCGATCACGGATTTGGGCCGCATGGCGCAGGCCGCGGGGATCCGCGTGATCTCGTTCCGCCACGAGCAGAACGCAGGCTACGCGGCAGGCATCGCCGGCTTCCTCACCAAGAAGCCCGGCGTCTGTCTCACCGTGTCGGCGCCCGGCTTCCTCAACGGCCTCACTGCGCTGGCCCACGCCACCACCAACTGCTACCCGATGATCCTGATCTCGGGCTCCTCCGAGCGCGAGATCGTCGACCTCCAGCAGGGCGACTATGAGGAGATGGACCAGCTCGCGATCGCAAAGCCGCTGTGCAAGGCGGCCTATCGCGTGCTGCACGCCCAGGACATCGGCATTGGTCTGGCCCGCGCGATCCGCGCCGCGGTCTCGGGCCGTCCCGGCGGCGTCTATCTCGACCTGCCGGCAAAGCTGTTCGGCCAGGTGATGAACGCAGACGCCGGCGAGAAGTCGCTGGTCAAGGTGATCGATGCCGCGCCCGCGCAGATCCCCTCGCCCGCGTCGGTGAAGCGCGCCCTCGAGGTTTTGAAGAGCGCAAAACGTCCCCTCATCATCCTCGGCAAAGGCGCGGCCTATGCGCAGGCCGACGAGGAGATCAAGAGCTTCGTCGAGAAGAGCGGCGTGCCGTTCCTGCCGATGAGCATGGCCAAGGGCCTCCTGCCCGACACCCATCCGCAGTGCGCCGGCGCTGCCCGCTCGACGGTGCTGAAAGAGTCGGACGTCGTCCTTTTGATCGGCGCGCGGCTCAACTGGCTGCTCTCGCACGGCAAGGGCAAGAGCTGGGGCGAAGCGCCCAAGAAGTTCATCCAGATCGACATCGAGCCGAGGGAGATGGACTCCAACGTCGAGATCGTCGCGCCCGTCGTCGGCGACATCGGCTCCGTCGTCTCCGCCTTCAACCAGGCGATGGCTGCGGGCTGGACCGCGCCACCGGCCGAATGGACCAAGGCCGTTTCGACCAAGCGTGAAGAGAACGTCGCCAAGATGGCGCCGAAGCTCATGAACAACAAGTCGCCGATGGATTATCACGGCGCGCTCGGCGTGCTGAAGACCATCATCAAGGAGCATCCCGACGCGATCCTGGTCAACGAGGGCGCCAACACGCTCGATCTCGCTCGCGGCGTGATCGACATGTACAAGCCGCGCAAGCGTCTCGACGTCGGCACCTGGGGCGTGATGGGCATCGGCATGGGCCAGGCAATCGCGGCTGCGCTCGAGACCGGCAACCCCGTGCTCGCGGTGGAAGGCGACAGCGCCTTCGGCTTCTCCGGCATGGAGGTCGAGACCATCTGCCGTTACAATTTGCCCGTCTGCGTCGTCATCTTCAACAATGACGGCATCTATCGCGGCACCGACGTCAACAGCGCCAACTCGGATCCGGCGACCACCGTGTTCGTCAAGGGTGCGCGCTACGACAAGATGATGGAAGCCTTCGGTGGCGTCGGCGTGAACGCCACCTCGCCAGACGAATTGAAGCGCGCCGTCAACGAGGCGATCAAGTCTGGCAAGCCAACGCTGATCAATGCGGTGATCGATCCGGCCGCGGGCTCGGAGAGCGGCCGCATTGGCAACCTCAATCCGCAGAGCGTTCTGCAGAAGAAGAAGTGAACACTCGGGTCATTCCCCGCGCAGGCGGGAATCCAGTAATCGCCGCACCATCGTTGATGGCGAGCACTGAGCCCAACTGAATAGACGGCGAATACTGGATGCCCGCCTTCGCGGGCATGACGGAAACAGAACAGGTAACAGGAGCAAACACGATGACCAAGGCGCTCACGGGCGTTCGCATTCTTGATTTCACCCACGTCCAGTCGGGGCCGACCTGCACGCAATTGCTGGCATGGTTCGGCGCCGACGTGATCAAGGTGGAGCGTCCCGGTGTCGGTGACATCACCCGCGGTCAGCTGCAGGACATCCCGAACGTGGACAGCCTGTATTTCACCATGCTGAACCACAACAAGCGCTCGATCACGCTCGACACCAAGAACCCCAAGGGCAAGGAGGTTCTCACCGAGCTGATCAAGAAGTGCGACGTGCTGGTCGAGAACTTCGGCCCGGGCGTGCTTGACCGCATGGGCTTCCCCTGGGAGAAGATCCAGGCGATCAACCCGAAGATGATCGTCGCCTCGATCAAGGGCTTCGGTCCCGGACCGTACGAAGACTGCAAGGTCTATGAGAACGTCGCGCAGTGCACCGGCGGCTCGGCCTCCACCACCGGCTTCCGCGACGGCCTGCCACTCGTCACCGGCGCGCAGATCGGCGACAGCGGCACCGGCCTGCATCTGGCGCTCGGCATCGTCACCGCGCTCTATCAGCGCACGCATTCGGGCAAGGGCCAGCGCGTCACCGCCGCGATGCAGGACGGCGTGCTCAACCTCTGCCGCGTCAAGCTGCGCGACCAGCAGCGCCTCGCCCACGGTCCGCTCAAGGAATACAGCCAGTTCGGCGAAGGCATTCCGTTCGGCGATGCCGTGCCGCGCGCCGGCAACGACTCCGGCGGCGGCCAGCCCGGCCGCATCCTGAAGTGCAAGGGTTGGGAGACCGATCCCAACGCCTACATCTACTTCATCACCCAGGCGCCGGTCTGGGAGAAGATCTGCGACGTGATCGGCGAACCGACCTGGAAGACCGATCCAAACTACGCCAAGCCCGCAGCGCGCCTGCCGCGGCTCAACGAGATCTTCGCCCGCATCGAGCAGTGGACGATGACCAAGACCAAGTTCGAGGCGATGGAGATCCTCAACAAGGACGACATCCCCTGCGGCCCGATCCTGTCGATGAAGGAGATCGCCGAAGACCAGTCGCTGCGCGCGACGGGCACCGTGGTCGAGGTCGACCACCCCACCCGCGGCAAGTACATCTCGGTCGGCAATCCGATCAAGCTGTCGGATTCACCGAGCGACGTGCAGCGCTCGCCGCTGCTCGGCGAGCACACCGACGAGATCCTGCGCCAGGTGCTGGGCTTCAGCGATCACCAGGTCGCCGACATCCACAAGTCCGGCGCGCTCGATCCGCCGCAGAAGCAGGCCGCGGAGTAATCGAACAGCTTTGAACCGAATCGAAAGGGCCGCCCTCTGAGGTGGCCCTTTTGTGTGTGTGTGCCGCCTCTCCCGCCCGCGGGTGCCCATCAAAATTCGAAAAACAACCCCATGCAAAGGAGCCGATGATCGTCGGAACAGGAGATGCGGATTTTACGAAATCGCTTGACGCGTCGGGCAAATCAGGGGTAAAAGTCGATCATCGCCGTCGCCGAGTCCCCGCCCGATACCGGCTATCGTCCCGACATCCGCGCAAGCGCCGATATCGTCTGGCCGCTCGCGGGCCTTACACATCGGCCGGCAGGACATCCCGGTTGAAGATCCGAAGCGAACGTGTTTGAGCGCACGGTCGCCCCGATTGGTATCTATCCAGCGTCGGAACTGACGCCTTAAACGACGCGTTTGCCAGCCTGGGCCGCGATCGGCCTCTGCACAAAATACATCACGATCAAGGAAATCACCGCCGTTGTCACGACGACGTACCCCAGCCGGTCGAAATGCCTGAGCGAACCGTCGGCATCCTGTGCGATGAGCACGGCGGCGAGCACGGAGCCGAGCCCGCCGGACAGTTGTTGCAGGGAAGCGCCGATCGCGCTGAAGGAGCCGCGTTGTGCGGGCTCGGGGATTGCGGATATCAATGCCTGCGACGGGATCATGCGTGAAAAGATGCCGACAAAAATCAAGACGTTGACCAGGATCGCGACCGCCAGACTCACCTGACCGAGGTGCGTGTAGATCAGCACCATGACGATGGACATGGCGCTGCCGAAAGCAAAGGTGGGGTATTTTCCGAAAGCGTCGCTCGCGCGTCCCACCAGCGGCCCGATGGCGATGCTGAACAGGCCGGAGACGAGATAGATCGTCGGCAGATGAATGATATCGATGCCGAGGTTGTGCACGGTGTAGGCGCTGCCGAACGGCATCAGCATGTAGCCGCCGGTCGCCAGCAGCGTCGTCACCGCGAATGCCATCCAATAGCGGGGATGTGCGACCGTTGCCATCAGATGCCGGAACGGGTTCTTGTCCTGCTTCAGCAAAAGATGGCCGTTCACCGGTTTCATCAAGAACAGCACGGCAAGCATACCGGCCATCGACAGGCCGACCAATGCGCCGAACGCGATGTGCCAGTTCCAATGGTTGGAGAGAAAAAGACCGGCCGGGATGCCAAGCACCTGGCTTGCGGCGAACGCGGTTTGCACGAAGCCCATGACGCGGCCGCGCAATTGCAGCGCAAAGAGATCGGTCACGATGGCGAGCACAACGGAGCCGATCACACCGCCGAACAGGCCTGTCACGATCCGCCCCAGCAGCAGGACATGATAGCTGGGAGCGATCGCGCAAAGCGCCGTTCCAAGGGTAAAGCCGGCATAGAAAAACAAAAGCAGCCATTTGCGATCGAACCGATCGGCAAAGCCGGCCGCCAGGATGCCGGAGATTCCGGCGCTGAATGCGTAGGCCGAGACCGCCACCCCGAATTGTGCGGCCGAAATATCGAGCGCCGGCATGATGATGGCGCCAAGTGGCGACATGATCATGAAATCGATGATGATCGTGAACTGGACCAGCGCCAGCAGCGCGACAAGGATCGACTGGTAGCGCGAAAAGCTGCGGGAGAGCTCTTGCCGCTGATCGACCGGCTCCGTCAGGGTTTGTTCAGTCATGACATTCATTCGGAAGGCAGAAAAGTGAGGACGTGTGATGCCGGCCCTCGATTCCTATCTATTCTGCTTCCAGCGCTATTTCGATGGCTTGACAAGCAGTTTTGATGCCTGCTCGATGCGCGGAGCGCCGGATCAGTCCGCCAGGCTCGCTGCGCAGCCAGCTTGAAGCTGGGATGCCGCGCGGCAGCTTCGAAGGCGCGGAGCGCGTTGATGGCGGAAGGGTGTAGATCATGGCACTGCAGTTTGACACTGATGGACGGCGGCCTTGCAATAGATTTTCTTGCGCTGAGCCGCAGTAACAATGCTTTGCGCCGCGGCGATGTCGCCGGATACAGTCAGCCCGCTGGAGCTCGAGGCGATCGCCGCGCAATGAAACCAGCTTCGCCGAATTTGCAATAGTCAGGTGTCCAATGGCTGAGATCGTCCATCCCTTTTACGAGCAGCATCGCGGTGCAATGGAGGCCGCCATGCGCCATCGCCTCGACCTTGCCGATGCGATGTTACGCGAACGCGCAAATCTCTCCGACATCGACGGGATCAGGCGGCAGGTGATGGACGAATTCGAGATCGTGCTCACCCAGATGCCCTATGTCGGCGGCGCGGCAAGCCGCATGAGCGATTTCTTCATGCGCCTCATGGGCTTCATGGCCATCAGCCGCGTGCTGCGGCGACACGGCGTGTCGCTGTCCGTGATCGGCGAGATCGAGCGGGAGACCTACAAGGCGCAATTGCTCACTGTGCCCGAAGCGGAACGTCTCGCCGCGGGGCGTCAATTCATGTCGGCCGAGAACCAGACCTTGCTGCGCGAGCAGGCTGCAAAGAGCACGACTGACGACCATCAGACGAGTTTCCGGAGGATTTCGTCTACGATTTCGTCGAACCCGGCCCGGGTGACAGCTTTGAATTTGGCATCAACTACAGAGCTTGCGGATTCTGCAAATTCGCGGCTCGCCATGGCGACAAGGACGTCCTGCCGAACATTTGCGGGCTTGATTTCGACGCCTATGCCACGCGAGGCATCCATCTGGACAGGACGCAAACGCTGGCCGGCGGTGCCAGCCATTGCAATTTCCGCTTCTCGCGGCTCCGGTCGGACTAGGACGATGGTCACAAGGCGCTCCTGGCGTCGCGCTCCCGCGATACGCAACGAACCTACGGTGTGATCGTCATACTCCCCGGCGGTGCCGTCATCCTGAGCGGCTCGGCCAGCCGCGCAAACCCGCCATGCGCGTTCCAGCGAACCATGATCGCTAGAGGTCCCCGCCTCCCAGGAGCTTCCTGCCCGCGGCCGCTCCGGACATCGCATCCCTGCAAGGCTCGCTCAGCTCTGCAACGTGCGATTTGATGCACTCCCTGATGCGGCCGGTGCCAGGCGCAATACCGGCACACAGTTTCGCGACGTCGGCTTTGCAGATCTTTCCGGTCACCGCCACCGTGAGCAGGCGGTCCCGGCAGGCATCCGACACGTCGTTCAGATGAGACTTTATGCAAGCCTTGATCTTGCCCTCGCCGGGTCGAATGCCGGCGCACAGCGTCTTGATGTCGCCAGCGCAGGGCGGGCCCGCCTGCTGCGCTAGTGCGATGGAATCTGACAGCAACAGCGCTATCACAATGACGAGCCCGGATCGAATTCCTGCCATTTTGATGCCCTCAGACCGGATAGGATCATATCTTACGGCGATCGCCATTCCACTCAAGCCCGCAGAAAGCTCCCACATCTGCCCTTGCGGAACACCAACGGACAGCACGCGGACTCGTCGCCCGACCGCCCCTCACCGCACTGGCGCAGCAGATGAGCAAGACCTGCTCGGCATCATTTGGATGCAACGGTCTCCTTGAACAGCTCAACCATGCCGCGCGTGTTGTCGGTCACCGCAAAGACCTCGAATAAATCGATCTGCGGCTTCATGCCGTAGCGCTGGATGATACCATCGAGCCACGGCCCGGTGTAGAACGCCTTGGCGTCCTCGATGCGCTCCCACTGGTACACGCCGCCCGCCCAGCCGCTTTCGGACCAGATGAAGTGCTTGCTGATCAGCCCCGTCACCTCGCGGAAGTTGGGTGCGATCTTGTGAAAGTGCTCGCGACACGCGGCATAGTCGATCTGCGGCGGCAGTTTGTATCGGACAATGGCGGTAATCATGCGACCTCCTTGTAAGGATGCCCTGCGCAACATGATGGCTTTCACCCGACCAAACAAGCGAAGTGGAAAGCCGACACGGATCAAAGGTGCAAAGCCTGACCAGTAGCTTTCGATCTGCTGCGACAACCCGACCATTCCGAGCATGCTGGACTTGGCGTTAGAAGTTCCGCCTTTTCCTGCATGATCTTTGGTATAGGCGTCGCTCAAATCGCGCAACATAGGCTCCATGCTGGTGCGTGCGAACGACCGAAATGCCGATCATCTACCCGCGCCGATCGCGATAGTGAGACAGACGCTGCCACGAGTAGGTCAACACGATTGACAAGAGCTGGTAATCGCTGCGGCAGCTATCTCCATCCAATGTTTTGCGTTAATGTGAACCTCTTCATACATGTGCAGCAAACGGGCTCGGATGATGCCCAGAGAGAGGCGCGCTAGGGCCTCGCAAAGCGCCACCCAGTTCTATTCCATTCACACGCAAGTTTGGGAGCGACACATGGAAAAGCGCGAAATTGGCAACAGCTTGACGAAAGGTCAGTCCGAAGCGAAGCGGGGCGCCTTCTCCCGCCGCTCGGTGCTGACGTTGGTTTGCACCCTCGGCGCCACGGCGCCGTTTGGAATGTTTGGAGCGGCTCGCGCGCTGACGGCATCCGGGACTGGATCGCTGTCATATATTCCTGGCGAACCTTTTATTTGCCGCGCCGCGGCCAGCAGTGAAGAGCTGCAGGGCCCGCCCCGCCAGCTCAAGCTCGCATGGAACGCGAACGCGGCGTGCACGGTCGCTGCGGCAGTCGCAAAGGAACGGGGCATCTTCGCCAAGCACAACCTCGATGTCGAATTCGTCAATTTCGGCGGTTCGACCGACCAATTGCTGGAGGCGATCGCAACTGGCAAGGCGGATGCCGGTTTGGGATTGGCCCTGCGCTGGCTCAAACCGCTGGAGCAAGGTTTCGACGTTCGGATCACCGCGGGTGTGCACGGCGGCTGCATCCGGCTCCTCGGCTCCAAGGCTGCGAGTATTGACAGCCTGGAATCCCTGCGCGGCAAGGTTATCGCAATTAGCGATCAAGCGAGCCCAGCGAAGAACTTCTTTTCGATCTACCTCGCAAAAAAGGGCATCGATCCCGCCCAAGAGGTAGAGTGGCGCCAGTACCCAGCCAATCTGCTCGCGCTTGCCGTCGACAAGGGCGAAGTGCAGGCGCTGGCCGAGATAGATCCGCTGCCCTACCTCTGGCTCAAGGAAGGCAAACTCAACGAGATCGCGACGAACTTGACGGGTGAATTCGCCGACCGCACCTGCTGCGTTCTCGCAATACGTGGCAGCCTCACCCGAAGCGAAATGCCGGTGGCGGCCGCTCTGACCCGATCGATACTGGAGGGGGCAGACCGAGTTGCCAGCGATCCCGCCGATGCCGCGGCAATCTATTCGGGCTACGGCGGGAGAGGATCCGTAGAGGACCTCGCCACCATGTATCGCAGCCATGCTCACCACAATCATCCGGTCGGGGCGACGCTCAAGAAGCAACTTCTACTCTACACCGACGAACTCAAGGCAGTGAACGTCATGAAGCGAAGCACTGACCCGGTCAAGTTCGCCGACCGGATTTATCTTGACGTTCTAAGCTGAGCCGATTGGGAAGATCCGCAGTGAGCTCGGTCATCGATGAAGTGCCGAGGCCATCAGAGAAATCGGGTTTCGGCTTTTTTGAGAGTTCAAGCACTCGGTCGTTGATCGGCGGACTGTCTGTGGCCGCCGCATGGTCTATGGTCGCCGCGCTCACTGCGTTCTGGCCGGATAAGCCCGAAAGCGATTGGACCTACACGAACGGCTTCGCCATTGCCTGCGGCGCATTGGCCGTTGCCCTCGCCCTGGCGGCTTTCGCCGGCGTTCGCTTTGTTGCTTTTCAGCGTCTCCAGCGGCTTTCTCCGTGGCTGTTTGCGCTCGCGCTGTTTTTTGCTGCCTGGGAGGCCGTCACAGCAAAGCTCGGATTGCTGCCGTTACCTTTCTTTCCTCCGCCGCAGGCCATCCTCGAAGTCGCGATCGACGATTGGGGGCGCCTGGCTGAAGGCATCTTCGCCTCAGCTCGTCTGCTGGCGACCGGTTATTTTCTCGGTGCGGCGGTGGGGTTCGTGACCGGCGTGGCGATCGGCTGGTCGCGGCTCGCCGGGTATTGGATTCACCCGGTTTTGCGGTTCATCGGGCCGCTGCCCGCGACGGCTTGGCTGCCGCTCGCATTTTTCGTTTTCCCCTCGAGCTTCAGCGCCAGCATTTTCCTGATTGCGCTCGCCACTGGGTTTCCGGTCACCGTGCTCACCTGGTCGGGCGTCGCCTGCGTGAAGAGCGCCTATTACGATATTGCGCGGACCTTGGGCGCAACCCAGCGCTTCCTCGTGCTCAAGGTTGCCATTCCGGCGGCAATGCCGCATGTCTTTGTTGGCCTGTTCATGGGACTAGGCAACTCGTTTGCGGTTCTTGTCGTAGCCGAAATGCTGGGCGTGAAGGCGGGGCTCGGCTGGTATCTGCAATGGGCGCAGGGTTGGGCGGCCTATGCCAATATGTACGCGGCGCTGCTTGTCATGGCGCTCTTGTGCTCCGGGCTGATCACGCTGCTGTTCCGCTTGCGTGACCGCCTGCTATCCTGGCAGAAAGGTTTGGTGCGATGGTAGCGGCGATCGCAAGCGATCACGCGGTCCGTGGATCGACGCTGACGCTCCGCGAAGTGAGCCATCGCTTCAATTTCGAAGGGCAGCCCCTGCCGGTATTGGACCGCATCAGCCTGCAGGTCGGCCGTGGCGAGTTCGTCGCTCTCCTGGGGCCGAGTGGGTGCGGAAAATCGACCTTGCTGCGGCTGGTCGCGGGGCTCGACACTCCGACAACTGGCTCCCTGCTAACGGAGGGAAGGGAGATCGAAGCACCCGACCCGTCGCGCGTCGTCGTTTTTCAAGACCCCACGCTTTATCCATGGCGCACGGTGTGGAGCAACGTTGCGCTTGGTCTGGAAGCACGCGGCTTGCTACGCACCCATCGCGGACGTATTGAAGACGCGTTGCGCCTGGTGGGGCTCACAGGATTCGCCAATGCCTATCCTCACCAGCTTTCCGGCGGCATGGCGCAGCGCGCGGCTCTGGCGCGTGCGCTTGTCAACGACCCGAAGCTGCTCATTCTCGACGAACCCTTGGGCCAGCTCGACTCGTTGACTCGCATCGCGATGCAGGCGGAACTTGTATCACTTTGGCAGCGCTCGAGCTTCACGGCGCTGCTGGTCACGCACGATGTCGAGGAGGCGCTCCTGCTCGCCGGCCGCGTCATCGTGCTGAGCGACCGACCTGCACGGATCAAGGCCGAAGTCATCAACAGCCAGCCTTATCCCCGCCACCGAGGCGATCCGCACTTCGTTGAGCTCCGTCGCGAGGTGTTCGAGCATCTCGGCCTCGATGAGGCATGGTAGCCGTCAAAGGGAGCTCGCCGGAACAAATCTTCTCATACGCATCATGGAGCAGCCGCACGGCGTGCTCGCCGCGATTGCAACGCGATTGCCTCAGCGGCCTGGTAGCCACCCCGTCGATGTCTTGAGAATTCGGAGAGCGCCTCGATGACCTCGGAATTCAACGCCCACAACGCTGCGATGACGACGCGAACCCATCCGCCGGCATAGGGCAGAGTTGCTGTCACTTGCAAAGCCTGAACCAACATCAGATCGATGAAGACAAACATTCATCGAGATTGCATTGAGGTTCGCTCATCTCGTCGCTCGATGCATCCCGCTGGACATTTTACATCTACTATGGAGGCAGCCCATTAAAGGAGGTAAGCCATGAACAAGCTCTATGCTCTCGCCTCGGTCGGGTTCTGCGTAGCTTCGGCAGCCCTGATCACATCGGCATCGGCTCTTCCGACGGAGGAAGTACCGAAGACCGAACCAGAGTATATCGCCAAGGTGAAGACCGCCGCGCCGCCGTCGGTTGTGAACAACGCGACGATCACCATGCCGCAGCCGGATGGGTCCTCTAAGACCGTCCAAACCGGATCGAACGGTTTCACGTGTTTTATCGACAAGTACGGAACGCCCGAATGCGATGACCAGAACGCCATGGAATGGCGCAAAGCTCTGCAGGCCAATCAGGCCCCGCCGAATAAGATTGGCCTGATTTTCATGCTTGCCGGTGACACTGGCACGAGCAATCACGATTTCACCGAACGGCACACGCACCAGCATTGGGTCCAGACCGGGCCGCACGTGATGATCGTCGGCGGCGCAGCACACGAGATGCTCGGTCCCTATCCGCGCGATCTGGATGTCAAAGACGCGACGCAGCCCTTCGTCATGTTCCCCGGCAAGCCCAACGAGCACCTCATGATCCCGGTGCACTCGCAAGAGCTCACCACAGGCAGCGCGCGGTGACGTGAGTGAACGCCGCCATTCCGCCTGAGGCCTGCCATCCCGGCTGGCAGGAGAACCTGCCAAGACGCGTCGAGCCCGAGATCAACCAGTCGCGCGTCGTGCGGGTTCCCGCGTAAGGCGCGGCCTTTTCGTGAAGGCGGCGAACCTCAAGAGCGCTGAAGGCTTCCGTAGCTGCCCTTGTGAAAGACGAGCGGGCTGCACGCCGACTCCTCGCCCGACAGCACCTCGCCGAGGATGACGTCGGGTCCCCTCCCTTGTGGTGGCGATGCGGCAGCAGAGCCGGGTTGCGGCGCCCTGCAGCAGCGGCAGCCCGTCGGCGCTGAATGCCAGGGCCAGATCTTCGAACCGGCTCTTCAACTGCCCTGTGAAGCGATGGGACAGGTCCGATTGATGCTGGCCCGGAATATTCACCGAGAACAGGCCGCGCTGGCGGATCGCCATTCCAGTCGAACTGCCCTCGTTCGTGCAGAACAGCAGCATGCAGGGATCGCGCGACACCGACGTCAGCGAATTGATCGTCGCGCCGAACAGCTCGCCGACCATTCGGTCGCGATGACGGCGACGCCGGTCGGGAACGTAGACATCACCGACCGGAAGCGTCTGGAATCGATGGCGGTGCCGCTCAACATCGATCTCACTTACGCAGCATGTGATAGCTGAGCTCGCCGGGATCGGTGAGATCGGGCACCTTCCAACCGTCGAGGTCGTACTCGGCCATGCAGTCCTCGGCAAAGCCCTTGAAGCGGTCGGCATTGCCGGACGCCAGTGCCCCCCAATAGTTGAACAGCCGGATCTGCTCGGTGGCGCCGCCATAGTTGATCTCATAAAGTTCGTGGCGACCGCCAAACTCCGTGCCAAGGGTGTCCCACAACAGTTTCATCAGCTTGACGCGCTCTTCGGCCTTGTAGCCGTTGGAGCCGCGCATGTACTGATCGATGTAGGGCCTGATCTCGGGGTTCTTGAAGTCACGGGCGTGACTGTTGAGATAGATCAGGCCGGAGGCAACGATCTGCTCGATCAGATACTTGATCTTGGTATAGGCAATGGTCGAGAGCACTTGGTAGGCGTTACCGGGATCAGCGTTGGGCTGGATGTAGTCGCCGATCCAAGGCTTGGGATCGCGCACCATGGCGTCGCTCAGCCCCCAAAACAGATTGCGCCAGGCGATGATCTCGCCGATGTTCACCTGCACGCCGCGAAAATCCTTGCTGCCCATGGCCTCTACGGCTTTGAGCAGCAGGCCGGTGATGAAGTCGAGTTTCACGGCGAGGCGCGTGCAGCCGTGCACGACAAAACGCGACAAAAACCCGGTGCGCGGGAAGAAGTTGTTGGCCTTTTCGATGTCGGCGTAGACGAAGACGTTCTCCCAGGGGACGAGCACCTTGTCGAGGATGAACACAGCGTCGTTCTCGTCGATGCGGCTTGACAGCGGGTAATCGAACGGACTGCCCATGACGGTCGATGTCATCTCGTACGAAGTGCGGCAAAGAAACTTCACGCCCTTCGCGTTGGTCGGGAGTATGAAGACAACGGCGAATTTCCTGTCCTGCAGCGGCAGCTGGCCGTGGTGCGCCACGAACGTGTAGTTGGTAAGCACAGATCCGGTCGCGACCACCTTGGCGCCGGACACGATGATGCCCGCATCGGTTTCCGTTTCAACGTGAACGCAGACGTCGCCGACCTCATTGGCCGGACGGCCGCGATCGATCGGCGGATGGATGATGGCGTGATTGACGAACGGCACGCGCTCCTGGCTGAACTTGTACCAGCGCTTGGCATTGTCCTGATACGGCTCGTAGAAGTCGGCATTGGCACCGAGCGTGGCGAGGAACGCCGCCTTGTAGTCCGGCGCGCGTCCCATCCAGCCATAGGTGATCTTCGCCCATTCGGCGATGGCGCTGCGGCCGGCGATCAGATCGTCCAGGGTTTTTGGCGCCTTGAAGAAGGCGTGCGTCATGCCGCCATTGCCGGTATCGGTCGGCACAAGGAGCTTGTCCTTGCGCTTGTCGTCGTGGAGCGCGTCGTAGAGCCGGGCGGTCATGCGCGCGGTATTGCGGAAGGCCGGGTGCTCGGTGACGTCCTTCACCCGCTCGCCATAGATGTAGACGGCGCGATCATCGCGCAGCGAGTCCAGATATTCCGCGCCCGTTTGCGGACGCGTGACTTTAACGTTGCCGGTGTGCTCCGGCGGGATAGTCACCGCTGCGTTGCCCTGCGCCTTGTTTGCCATGCTCCCTCCGGATATGTTCGATAATCGAACGCCTGTCCGTATTCCGAACTTGACCTGACGATACGGCTGTGCCGGCCGGTTGGCAAATCCGTCGGCGGCCTGTTTCCCAACGACGGCGACGGCAACGCCTGGGACGGGTTACCGGCAAATCCTCCGAACGGTAGCTTACCTTTTTCGGAAGAAGTGCAAGCGTTGCGCTTGCATCGCGTCCAGGCGAAGCCGTGCGCGTTCAAAGCGGACGAGGAACGCAGTCGGGGATGACAGCCCAGCAAAAAATCCGCGACGCCATGTCGGGCCGGCCACGTCTCGTTCGTCCTCGGGGCATGAATGGGCTACGGACGTCCGTTCGGACCCATCGATTCATGAGGATGACAATTATGCCTAGCACCGTACGTCTGCACCGCATCTTGGCGACCAGCCCCGCGAAAGTCTATCGCGCCTTCCTCGAGGCGGATGCGCTGGCGAAATGGCTTCCGCCCAATGGCTTTGCCTGCACCGTGCATCATTTGGAGCCGAAGGTCGGAGGCACATTCAGAATGTCCTTCCGGAACTTCACGACCGGCAACAGCCACGCGTTCGGCGGTGAATATGTCGAGCTCGTTCCGGGCGAACGCCTTCGCTACACCGACACGTTCGACGATCCCAACCTGCCGGGCGAGATCCAGGTGACCGTGGTCCTGAAGAAAGTATCCGTCGGCACCGAGCTGGATATCACGCAGGCCGGCATACCGGACGTCATTCCGCCCGAGGCGTGCTATCTCGGCTGGCAGGAGTCGCTGCGGAACCTGGCGAGGCTCGTCGAGCCCGAGATCAATCAGTAGCGCGTCGCCGAAGCGTTTTGCGGCGAGCGGCTCGACGCGTCGCGCAGGCAGGCCGCGGAGTGAGCCGAACCGTTTCGACGTCAGACGAAAGGGCCGCCCATTGAGGCGGCCCTTTTGGTAAGAAACGCATCCGAAGAAGGTGCGCTCCCTGGCGACCAATGGGCGACATGGAAGGTGGACCGCTTCATCACAACTGGGGCATGCCTGCCGACGCAAGCCGCCGAACATTCGCTGGTGATGAGCCAATGCGAGTCATTCGTCCGGGCGAGCGGGCACACACCAGCTAGCGGTGCCCCCGCGCGGAACGCCGATCACCTGGTACCGTGGATGAATGCTTGCATCTCCTCCAGCGTAAGCTTGCCGTCTTTATTGGTATCCATTGCCTTGAAGATCCGTTCGTGAGCTGCCTGAAACTCCTGCAGTGAGATGGTCCCATCGCCGTCGGCGTCCATCAGTGCGAACATCATGCGCATCATGAAAGGTGGTCCCATCGCGCCTCCACCCACCATGCCGCGCCCCATGACATGTCCCATCATGCCGCCGCCCATCATGCCTCCGTGCCCCATCGTGCCCGCGCCTTCCTGTCCCATGGAATGCGATTGCATCTGTTGCTGATCTGGTTGGGGTGTCATCTGGGTCTGTGCGAAGGCGCCGACAGTGCCGTACGCCAGAATGAGGGCAGATGTCGTGAGTCCCAGAATGCGACTGTACATTTGAAATCTCCTGCAATGGGATTGTTCATTCGTGGCGCGGTCGTATCGACAGCGCGCCCAAGTAGAAGCCGACGATATGAGTTTCCGAGCGTTGTGCCTTTCATTCCTTGCTGTGTGTGCGTTGGTTGGCGTCGCGCATGCGACAGGAGACCTTGCCTTGAGGCTGACTGATCGCCGGAACCAGGGCCAAGACGATTCACGATGGTCGGCCGGTCGGTCAACGATTAGCGCACCGCAATGACGTTGGCTCTCAATGCGGATACGTCGTTGCGGATGCCGGTCTGAATCATCCAGTCCGCCGCCACGGACAGCAAGATCAATGACGTGACAATCAATATGGTGCTGACTTTTTCCAGCATAGGCCGAACTCCTCACTTCGGAGGCCGCAACCCGCGCGAAGCCGCCCATTCATCCAAACGAGCTGCGACGTCGGCCTGACGCGCCTTTCGCAATAGGTTCTCCTGTTCGATGCCCGGCAGCAGCCCTGAGGCCTTTTCCCGCATGTCTTTCGCGAATGCGGCCAGGCGTTCCTTGAAGCGCTTCAAACGGTCCCGCTTGAACATGGCGTTGCTCCTCTTCGTTGGAGGCACCAAGAACAACGCGGCGATATTCGTTAAACGTTCGAGCCGGACGGCGGTTTCTCGGAACCGTCGCTGGCGTGCATGAGCGGAACCCTAAAGCGCGACGAGATTCGGATGAATCATCATCGCGCTTTAGGTTGTTGTTTGCGCATGATCTCCGCGCAAAAGCGTTCCGTGTTTGTCGCGAGGGAAAACCGCTTCGCACTTTTCCGGATCATGCCTTAGGCGGCGGCCCAACGGTCGGGGTCGGGACTGTGTCCGATCAAAGCGAGGCCGTAGGCGATCGACTCGAACTGGTCCCCCGACATCAGCCGTTCGTTGCCGAACCGCTCGGCGAACAGCCGCCGCACGGCGGGCACGAAGGAGGTCCCGCCGGTCAAGAACACCTTTTCCACCTCGCGCGCGGTGATGCCGGCCTCGCCCAGCACCTTGTCGATGGTGGCTCCTAACCGGGCGATATCGTCGGCAATCCAGGCCTCGAAGTTTTTCCGTGTGATGGTCGAGCCAATGTCGACGCCGCCGCCATTGAAGCGGAAGTCCACCTGATCCTGGCCCGACAGCGCGACCTTGGCGTCGGACACCGCACGGTACAGCGAAAATCCGAGGTCGAGCTCGACGATGGTGATGAAATCCTGAAGCGGCGCCGGCTCCAGCGCGGTGCGCGAAAGCTCCCGCAGCTCGCGCAACTCGCCGCTGCTCTTCATCATCGCGAGCTGATGCCAGCGCGCGAGATTGGTGTAGTAGCTGTTCGGGATCGGGAGCACCTTGTCGAACGAGCGGAAGCTGGAGCCTTTGCCCAGCCGCGGCGAGACGACGTGATCAACGATGCGGTAATCGAACGTGTCGCCCGCGATGCCTATGCCGGCATGGCCGAGCGGCTCAGCACGCAAGCTGCCGCCCGCGCGCGAAAAACGCATCACGGAGAAATCGCTGGTGCCGCCGCCGAAATCCGCAACCAGTACGGTGGCATCGCGCTCGAGCCGGCGGGCGAAGGAGAACGCTGCTCCCACGGGCTCGTAGACATAGCGCGCGTGGCCAGCGCCCAGGCGTTCGAACGCGGCGCGATAGCGCTGCATCGCCAGCGCTTCGTCGGGATTGCCACCTGCAAAGCGCACGGGGCGGCCGACCGTGATGTTGGCCGTCTCGAAGCCGAACCTGTCTCCGCCATGGCGCGTCAGTGTCCGCAGGAACGCCGCCAAAATATCCTCGAAGCGGTAGCGCTGACGGAACACCTGGGTGGAATTGAAGCTGCTGCTGGCTGCGAAGGTCTTGAACGACTGGAGGAAGCGGTAGATGTGGCGTCCTTCGAGAAACTGCTCGATCGCCCACGGGCCACCTTCAGCCTGAGCTCCGCTGCCCGGCCGGTCCTCCCAGAAGCACAGCGCCGACACGAAGACGCTGTGGCGTTGTCCGCCATGATCGAAGCGGATGGCCTCGACCCGGCGGTCGTCCGACGCGAGCGCGACGACCGTATTGCTTGTCCCAAAATCGATGCCGATCGAGACGGCGGGCGAGGCGCTCGACATGAACCACTCTGACAGATGATCGGAAGGGGACAGACCACTAGCGGCTTTGCATGGCCCTGACAAGACCCCGGGTCCATCGTGGCCCGGTCGGAATTCGCACCCATGGCGGCGCCGCGGCGCTAAGAGTTTTGAGTGACATGGTGACCTCGTGAAATCAGCGAAAGGCAAACGGCAGCACCGAGACGATCAGCGACAATCCGCGAACAGCAGCAGCACCAGCACCGTCTTGCGGAATGTCTCGTCGTTGATTTTTCCAAACAGCCTGAAGCCCGACCAAAGGCCGGCGACCAGGAACGGCACGCCCAGCGCGTACAGCACCAGCGTATCCCTGGTGATGGTGCCGGCGGCGGCCTGAGACAGCGAGATGACCACGAAGGCCACGAACAGCACCGGCTGAAACACGGCGCGCTGCACGTCCTTGGGCCAACCGCGCCATTGGCAGGAGATCGTCGAGATGATGCCGCCGAGCCCGGTCAGGCCGCCGAGCAGGCCGTTGGAGATGCCGATCGCGATGTCGGCCCCGGTGCCGATCTTCATCGGAGCGAACACGGGCCGGGTCAGCCCGTAGATCGCATAGAGCATCAGCAAAATGCCGACGCCGAAGCGCAGGTGGGCCGGGTTGAGATAGGCGAGAATGCTGACGCCGATCGGGATGCCGATGACGGTGCCGAGCGCGAGCGGCCAGGCTTTCTGCAGGTCGAGCACATGCCGCAGCTTGAAGATTCCGTAGCCCTGCGTGAGCAGGCCATAGCCTGCGATCAGCGTGGCGGTCTGCATCGGCGTGATGATGTGCAGCCACACGCCGGATACGACGAGCCCCATGGCGAAGCCGGAGAAACCACTGACGAAGCCGCCGAGGAGCGCGGCAAGCGCAAACAGCGCGAAGACAAATCCATCCATAGGGTCACTCCCCCCGAACGAGGGTTGCGAGCACTTGGATGGAGGTCCATCTGATGGGGAGGCCAGCATGTCCCCGAGGTCGTCAAGCTATTGCGGCAGATGCCATGCCGAACTCCCGGCTGTCTGCTTCTTCAAGGTACCGGCCTGAACATCCAGATCGCCGCCGGCCCCGCGAAACTCTCTCGGACGGCCACGAGCAGCCGATCAATCTCGGGAATGAACAGCGACGTTCGTGCACCGGCTACGGTCGGAATACGTGAGATTCTTTGATACGCCATGCCATTCGCCTCGAGCACGTCGACATAACCCTGGCCACAGCTGACATAGACACGCTTGCGCCTGGCATCGACGAAGAGATCGTCGACGTCTCCACAGGTGTCGACGATCCCGATGGCCTTGCCGTCGGCAAGCTCCAAGACGCCGAGCCCGGGTGGACTACGGAACGCCACGAGAAGCCGATTTCGCTCGCGGTCGATCGCCATCGCGTAGTTTCCGCCCCTATCCACCGGCCAGCTGGCAAGCTGCTTTGCGGATTTTCCGTCCACCACGGCGACTGCGCGAGCATTGGGAA
This sequence comes from Bradyrhizobium sp. CB82, assembly GCF_029714405.1. NCBI lineage: Bacteria > Pseudomonadati > Pseudomonadota > Alphaproteobacteria > Hyphomicrobiales > Nitrobacteraceae > Bradyrhizobium > Bradyrhizobium sp. CB82. The sequence goes on from NZ_CP121650.1 coordinate 5,895,268, forward strand.
GGTTGACGAAGATTCGATTCGTGTCGGGATCGAGCTGGAAGCTCTCCGGGTGCGCCTTCAGCGGCGTGTTCTGGACCTTGTTGCGAGTCGCGGCATCGAGGTATGCCAGAGCGCCGTCGCCGTAGCCGACGATGACCCGTCGGGCAGCGGCATCGATGCGGATATTATCGGCATCGCTTCCAAGCTCGATTTGTCCCCTCGCCTCGTAGTCGTTGCCATCGAACAGCTTGACCGAACCGTCCCGAGCATTGGCGACGAAGAGCGTGTCGGTCGACGGCTCATAACCAACGCCTTGCGGCTCGCTCAACCGGGATATCGTCCGCACCAGGTTGCGTTTGGCGAGATCGATGACACCAAGGCTGTCGTTGCCGAGCTCGGCTACGAACAACCGTTGTCGCTTCAAATCGACCGCCATGTGATCGATCCGACCCCGGACGTGGCCGAGCAGAATCTTGGCCTCGAGTTGCAAGGGGCTGCCCTCTTCTGCCCGGGCAGACATCACGGCACCGCCCAGCACGATGCCGGCCACCGCCAACGTCCGGAACCAATGGCACATCATTGCGCCCTCGCGTTCAATTAGTGCACCATCACCCACCCTGGTTGCAGGATCGGATAGGCGGTCAAGCCGACGACTGCGGTTGCCGCAATCAGGAGCGGATTGCTCACCTTCCAGCGGAACAGAATCGCGAGCGAGCCAATTCCGACCAGCGTCGTCAGCCAATCCCCGATCGCGATGCGCCCGAGCAGGATGCACGCACCCAGAATCGTCCCAATCGCCGCGGCATAGGCGCCTTTAACGAAACCCTGCACATTTGCATTGCCGCGATGGCGCGCAAGCAGAGGTGCTGCGATCAGCACGAGCTCGTCGCCGTCATTTCTTGCAGGATTTGAGACACATCTGGTACTCGGTCTTGCATGCCGGTCCGGCATAGTTCTTCATGCATGCGGCGCGCTGCTCGGCGCAGACCTTGCAGGTTTGAGCCTGGACCGCGTGTTCGCTCGCGAGCAGCGCAGCCAGCACCGACATTGCAATAGCAAAGCTTCTCATTCGCGTTTCCTCCTTCACTTCAACTCTCGTTTCTTGTTGCAGGTCATCAGCAGATCGTCTCGGGCCTGCATGGCGTGGAGCGCGAGCGCGAAGCCCGCTCTGACCTGCTCCGCGTCGCCGCAGAAGACGATGACGTCACGCGGCTTCATCACTTCCCGCGCTTCATCGAAGACCGGCAAATCGGCCAAGGAGGCAAGCTCGCCGGCGCATGCCACCTCGATTTTGCGATCGGGGTCTCTTTGTTCGTTCATGCGCCCCTCCTCAGGTTTCCCTCGCGTATCGTTCGTACAGTTTGGCGGCGTTATCCCAGCGAATGGCCTCCATGTAGACGTCGACATAGCGGGCCGCCGCAGCACCGAAGTCCATGTGATAGGCGTGCTCGTACATGTCGAGCACCAGCACCGGGCGACCACCGGCAAGCGTTGTCGTGTGATCGGCGGCCCATTGGTTGATGAGCCGCTTGTCGCGGGGTGAATAGGAAAGTATCACCCAACCCGAGCCACCGCCTTCCGCCTTGCCCATCGCCGCGAATTCCGTCCGCCAGCGCTCCACGCTGCCGAAGTCACGCGCAATCGCGTCGGCGAGCGCGCCGCTCGGTCCGCCCCCACCACCGAGGCCGTCGAAATAGACCTCGTGCAGAATCATCGAGTTCGACGCGATCAGCTCTTCGCGCTTCAGGCCGTTGATGACGAAGTTCGGCGCCTTGGCAAAGTCGAGCTCGGTGAGCTGCGTGCCAATCGCGTTGAGCCGTTTCACCGCGCCGACGTAGTTGTTCTCATAGTGGCTCACGAGTATTTTTTCAGAGATGCCGCTGATCGACTTTGGATCGAACGGCATCGGCTTGGCTTGGTAAGACATGCCTCGACTCCTTTATCGCTCCCGTCACCGGAGCTGCGACCCTTGCCTCAGCTCTTCGTGCTTGCGGTCTTGTCGAGCGCGGCGCGCAGGCCCTTGGCGAGCTTGACCGCGTCGTCGTTGGCCCAGAAATGCATGAAGAACAGCCGCGGCTGCTCGTCCAGCATGTGGCTGTGCAGCGCCGTCACCTCGATGCCGTTCGCCTTGAGCGCCGCGATCACCGGATTCACCTCCTCGCCCGTCAGGACGAAATCGCCGGTGATGGCTGCCTTGCCGCCGCCGGTCGGCTGGAAGTTGATGCCGGTCGCAACTCCCAGCGGTCCGACCGGATTGAGCGGCATGCCGCCTTCGCTGATGGGATCGCGACGCGGCACGGTGAACGCGTAGACGCCGCCATTGGCCTGTCCCTTGACGCCGATGATCTGATCGAGCTGCGCCGTGTCGAGATCGACCGCGGGCGGCGGGCCGGACGGCGCGGCGACCGTGAGCGGCGTCTTGCTCTCGGCGAGCCCGTCATGGATGGCCGCGGCGAGTCTCGTTGGATCGCCATGTCCGGCGACATGCATGTAGAACGTCGCCGGGCTCGCGCGCAGCAGATGATTGTGCACGGCGGTGATCTGCAGCCCGCTCGCGATCATCTTCGCCATCACCGGATTGATCTCGGACTCGAGCAGCACCAGATCGCCCATGATCATCGCGCCGCCATGGGCGGGCTTGAAGGCGACCCAGCCGCCGAGCGCGAGCGCCGGCTTGATCGTCACGCCGTCGAGCGTCACGGCAAGATCGCTGCGCGGAAAGCCGTAACGATGCACGTCGTCGGCAACGGCCGGCTTTCGGCCGAGCGTGCTATCGACTTTTTGCCAATCGACGTCCTGCGCCCGCACCGGTGAAAGACCGCTCACGACCAGCAGGGCCGCGCAAGAGATGATGTGTTTCCGCATGATCGTTCTCCTGGTTGTGACCTGCCCCAGGTGATACTGAACGTGAAGCTGCGTTCGTCCGAAGGGTCGGCGCGCATCGGCAAGCGCCGGCGCGCTCGCCGTTAGCCCACGCAATCGATCAGATGAAATCGGGTTGATTGCCGACATGCTGCGCCCTTGGTGACCAGGACGCGATGCTTGGGCATGTCGCCTCACGGGGAGATCGCACACCCCCGCAACATCAATAAAGACCCTGTCGCCGCCGGCGTCAATCTGGGTGATGCCGAGCGAGCCCTGAGATGGCGATGGCCCGAAACGGCCCGGTCTTGGCTCCCGTTTTGGCGGTTTTATGCCCGGAATGGCCGCCTTTAGGAGGCGATTATGCTGCAATGCAGTATATCAAATGCTGCTATGCAAACAAATTGGTTGCCACTGGCATCTGGTATACATAAAACTCCCAAGACGGGACAGCAATATTGACCGTCTTGGGAAAGGAACTTCCGATGTCCAAGTCCGCCGCTGTCGTGCTCGAGCCCTCCAGCTCTCTGATCGGCCGCTTCATGGCCGCGATCGACCGCCTGCTGATGGCGAGCGCCGAGATCTCCATCCGCAACGGCGACCAGCCCCGCTTCGGCCTTTGAAGCCTCGCGCGTCGAATTGTCGCGCCAGATCTGAATCTTCCGAATTGCGACCTTCGATGAATGGCCCCTCTCGGCGGGGCCATTTCTATTTGCACCCGCGGCTCGTGACGTGACCTCGATTCAAGCTGGTTGCGGCAAAAGCGCACGGCGAGCCGTCGGGCGCTTGAAGCTTGGCATAATGAATACAAGAATGCCTCTACAGCGCTCGCAATAAAAGAGAAGCGCATCTGGAGGATTCATGACGGACATGGTTCAAGCAGCGGCGCCCACGGCGGCACGCGTCAGCGACACCTATCGCTGGGCTCAACTCGCGATCGGCGTCGCCGCGATGGTGATGATCGCGAACTACCAATACGGCTGGACGTTCTTCGTCCCCGACATCCAGAAAACATTCGGCTGGGACCGCGCTTCGATCCAGTGGGCCTTTACGTTGTTCGTGCTGTTCGAGACCTGGCTCGTGCCGGTCGAGGGATGGTTCGTCGACAAATATGGTCCGCGCATCGTCGTGCTCGTCGGCGGCGTGCTCTGCGCGATCGGCTGGATGATCAACGCCAAGGCGACCACGCTGAACGGTTACTATCTCGGCATGATCATCGCGGGCATCGGCGCCGGCGCCGTCTATGGCACCTGCGTCGGCAACGCGCTGAAATGGTTTCCGGACAAGCGGGGACTAGCCGCCGGCCTCACGGCGGCCGGCTTCGGCGCCGGCTCCGCGCTCACGGTCGCCCCGATTCAGGCGATGATCAAGGACAGTGGCTTCCAGTCCACCTTCCTCTATTTCGGCCTCGGCCAAGGCATCATCATCTGCATTCTCGCCTTCTTCCTGCTCGCGCCGAAGCCGGGCCAGGTGCCGAATGTGGTGCAGAATGCCGCGCTCATGCAGAGCCGCCGCAACTTCCAGCCAACCGAAGTCTTGCGGCAGCCGATCTTCTGGCTGATGTACTTCATGTTCGTGATCGTCGGCGCCGGCGGCTTGATGGTGACGGCGAACCTGAAGCCCATCGCGGTCGACTGGAAGGTCGACGCCATTCCGGTCACGCTCGTCGGCATGACCATGACAGCGGTGACGTTCGCAGCCACGATCGACCGCGTGCTCAATGGCCTGACGCGTCCGTTCTTCGGCTGGATCTCCGACATGATCGGCCGCGAGAACACGATGTTCATCGCCTTCGGCATGGAAGGCATCGGCATCTGGATGCTCTACCTCTGGGGCCATGATCCCGTCTGGTTCGTGCTGCTGTCGGGTTTCGTGTTCTTCGCCTGGGGGGAGATCTACTCGCTGTTCCCCTCGACCTGCACCGACACGTTCGGCGCAAGATTCGCGACCACGAATGCGGGCCTGCTCTACACCGCGAAGGGCACGGCCGCACTCCTTGTTCCATTGGCCAACTATGTGCAGCAGACCTCGGGCCATTGGGACAACGTGTTCATCATCGCGGCCGGCGCCAACATCCTGGCCTCGCTGCTTGCGATCCTGGTGCTGAAACCCTGGCGCAAGGTGGTGGTCGCGCAGGCATCCGCATAGGTCCTCACCTCGTCAATCTCGCGCGCTGCGCCCGGCCCTTGGGGTCGGGCGCTTCGTTTTTAGAGAGAAGTTCGAACTGCGCATAATCCGAAGGAACCGGTGCATTTTGTTGCAACGCACTGCAAGATAGGGCTTGCATTCTGGGATATGGTATACCAAGCTCCGCGCCGCGCTTGCGACCATACGCCACAAGATTTGCGACACTCCGTCGTCTTGCCGACGCCGGATAACAACAGGCAGCGCGTTGGGAGGTTGTTGATGATTTCCAGCACGGACGGCGCCGTCACGGCCGCGCCTCTTCGAAGTGGTTTCCGTTGGCTCCAGCTCGTGATGGGCATCGTCTGCATGGCGATGATCGCGAACCTGCAATATGGCTGGACGCTGTTCGTCGATCCGATCGACGCCAAGCATCACTGGGGTCGCGCCGCGATCCAGCTCGCCTTCACGATCTTCGTGGTGACCGAAACCTGGCTCGTGCCGATCGAGGCCTGGTTCGTCGACAAATACGGCCCGCGCATCGTGATCATGTTCGGCGGCGTGATGATCGCGCTGTCCTGGGTGCTCAACTCCTACGCCGACTCGCTCACCTTCCTCTACGCCGCTGCCGTCGTCGGCGGCATGGGCGCGGGCGCGGTGTACGGTACCTGCGTCGGCAATGCGTTGAAATGGTTCCCTGACCGTCGCGGCCTTGCTGCCGGCGCGACTGCCGCAGGCTTCGGTGCAGGCGCTGCGATCACCGTGGTGCCGATCGCCAGCATGATCGCATCGTCCGGCTACCAGAGCGCATTCTTCACCTTCGGCATCGGCCAGGGGCTGATCGTCTTCGTGCTCGCCTTCTTCATCCAGCCGCCTTCGATCTTCGTGCCGCCGAAGAAGAAGAAGCTCAACCTGCCGCAGACCAAGATCGACTTCACCCCTCCGCAAGTGCTGCGCAGCCCGATTTTCTGGGTGATGTACGCGGTCTTCGTGATGGTTGCCTCCGGCGGCCTGATGACCGCGGCCCAGATCGCGCCGATCGCGCATGACTTCGGGATCGCCAACACGCCGGTCACGCTTGCCGGCTTTCAGATGGCGGCGCTGACCTTCGCGATCTCGCTCGACCGCATCTTCGACGGTTTCGGCCGTCCGTTCTTCGGCTGGGTCTCCGACAATATCGGCCGCGAGCACACCATGTTCATCGCCTTCGGCACGGCCGCCCTGATGCTGCTGACGCTGTCGGCCTATGGCCACGTGCCGATCGTGTTCGTGCTGGCAACGGCCGTTTACTTCGGCGTGTTCGGAGAGATCTACTCGCTGTTCCCCGCGACCTCCGGCGACACCTTCGGTTCGAAGTTCGCAACCACCAACAACGGCATGCTCTACACCGCGAAGGGCACCGCCTCGTTGCTGGTGCCGCTCGCAAGCGTGATCTCGGCGACCTATGGCTGGAAGGCGGTGTTCGTCGTTGCCGTCGCACTGAACGCGACGGCGGCACTGACGGCGGTGTTCGTGATCAAGCCGCTGCGCCGCTCCTTCATCCTCGGCAAGGAAGTCGCCACGACCGAGGCGGCGACGGCCAACGCAAAGACGGCATAGCGCGCGCACAACGGTCGCATATATCAAGGGGGCGCAGCAGTGCGCCCCCTTCTTTGTGTCTGAGGACTAACGTCAGCATTGCTGCCGCAAGATTTTTCGGCCGCGCCAAATCGAGCGCTTGACGATTGGCATAATGTATACCAGATTATTCTCAGATCACTCACCCAGGGAGGTTGCAATGCTGGTCGGAGACATTCTGCGCAAAAAGACGTCACGGGTCGTCACGGTGCGTATGAACGAAACGGTGGGTATTGCCGCAAAGCTGATGCGGGCCAACAACATCAGCGCGCTGGTGGTCAAGGACGTCGTCCGCTCCGAAGGCAACACCGCGGTCGGCATGTTCACGGAACGCGACGTGGTCCGCGCGATCGCCGAGCATGGCGCGGATGGCATCAATGTGAAAGTCTCACAGCTCATCTCGGTGCAGCAGCTCGTCTCCTGCACGACGACCGACACGCTCGAGCATGTCCGCCATCTCATGAACCGAAATCACATCCGGCATCTGCCCGTGATCGACGAATACAGCCTCCTCGGCGTCGTCAGCATGCGCGATCTCGCGGCTGCCTTCGATGAGGCCACGGTCACCACGCCGCACGCCGCCTAGCCTCTTAAACGACCACTGCGACTTCCAAATCCGGCTCGGATCATCCGAGCCGGCCAGGGATTGTCGTGCCTCAAAAACGGATTTTGGCTCGCGAGGATTTCATGAAGATCTGCATCTACGGCGCCGGCGCGATCGGCGGATATCTTGGAGTGCAGCTTAAGCGCGCCGGCGCCGACGTCAGCCTCGTTGCGCGCGGCCCTCACCTCGCCGCCATGCGCGAACGCGGCCTCACGCTGCTCATGGATGGCGAGGAGCACGTGGTGCATCCGCGCTGCACCGACAACGCGGCCGAGCTCGGCGTGCAGGACTACGTAATCGTCACGCTGAAGGCGCATTCGATCACCGGCGTGATCGAGAAGATGCAGCCGCTGCTCGGGCCGCGCACCCGCATCGTTACCGCGGTGAACGGCATCCCCTATTGGTACTTCTACAAGCATGGCGGCCAATACGAGAACTCGACGCTCGAGAGCATCGATGCCGGCGGCAGGCAGTGGCGCGAGCTGGGCGCCGAGCGCGCCATCGGCTGCATCGTCTATCCCGCCACCGAGATCGAGGCGCCCGGCGTGATCCGCCACGTCTACGGCAACAATTTTCCGCTCGGCGAGCCCTCCGGCGAGATCACGCCCGACGTTCAGCGCTTGGCCGGTCTCTTCGTCGCCGCCGGCATGAAGGCGCCGGTGCTCGACCGCATCCGCGACGAGATCTGGCTCAAGCTCTGGGGCAATGTCTGCTTCAACCCGATCAGCGCGCTCACCCATGCAACCCTCGACGTGATCTGCACCGATCCTGCGACGCGCGCACTGTCGCGCGCGGTCATGCTGGAGACGCAGGCGATTGCCGAGACGTTTGGCGTGAAATTCCGCGTCGACGTCGAGCGCCGCATCGAGGGCGCCCGCAAGGTCGGCGCGCATAAGACCTCGATGCTCCAGGACCTCGAGCGCGGCCGCCCGATGGAGATCGATCCGCTCGTCACCGTGGTCCAGGAGATGGGCCGCATGACCGGCGTCGCGACGCCCGCGCTCGATTCCGTGCTCGCCATGGTCACCCAGCGCGCCCGGATCGCCGGCCTCTATGACGGCGTCACCATGCCGGCCGAAACCAAGGCGGTGGCATGATGAGCGTGACCGGCCCGAACAAATGGCTCCGCTTCCGCCATTCCGGCGCGACGGGGTTCGGAACACTCACGCCAGGCGGCATCGCCGTGCATGACGGCGAGATGTTCGGCCGCAACGCGCCGAACGGCAAGGTGCTGTTACTGGGCGAGGTCGAGCTGCTCGCGCCGTGCGCGCCGAGCAAGATCGTCGCGCTCTGGAACAACTTTCACGCGCTCGCCGTAAAGCTCAATCAGCCCGAGCCGGCGGAGCCGCTGTATCTGTTGAAGGCCACCACCAGCATCACAACGCCCGGCGCCGTGATCCGGCGCCCTTCCTCCTATGACGGCAAGACCACGTATGAAGGCGAGCTCGGCATCGTCATCGGCAAGACCTGCAGCCGCGTCTCGAAAGCCGAGGCCGACGCCTTCATCTTCGGCTACACCTGCGTCAACGACATCACCGCCAACGACATCCTCAGCCGCGATCCCACTTTCGCGCAATGGGCCCGCGCCAAGGGCATCGACGACTACGGCCCGTTCGGCCCGGTGATCGCAACCGGCCTCGATCCCGCCAAGCTCGTCGTGCGCACCATCCTCAACGGCGCGGAGCGGCAGAACTATCCGATCTCCGACATGATCTTCAGCGCGCAGGAGCTGGTTAGCAAGATCTCGCACGACATGACCCTGCTTCCGGGCGATCTCATTGTAGTGGGCACCTCCGTCGGTGTCGGCGTGATGAAGGAGCCCATCAACACCGTGACCGTCGCGATCGACGGCATCGGCGAGCTGACGAACGAGTTTCGGCTGTAGCCGCGCCCGTCCCGTAGCCCGCATGGAGCGCAGTGGAATGCGGGGCGCGCGGCCCCGGATTGCGCTGCGCTCCGTCCGGTCTACAAGTTCAGGCGTCACTCTCACCACGCGCGCAGCAAACATATTCCCTCAACAAGCCGCGCGTTCGCCGCACTGTCGACGCATTCCGACACCCATCTTCGACTTGCTTGGGGAGCGCGGCAGGCTACGGCCGTGCTTTGTCTGATCTCAAAGGGGAACTACCAGTGAAGAAAATCGTGATTGCAATGGGCGCAACGCTTGCCCTGGTGACGGCCGCGAGCGCCGCGGATCTGCCGCGCCGTCAGCCCGTGCCGGTCTATCCGCAGGGGCCGGCTCCGATCGGCAAGATGCCGATCGGCAAATCGCCAATTGGCAAGGCCCCGATCGGCAAGGCGCCCGGCCCCGTCGCCGCGCGCTACTGAAGCCTCACGCATCCCCAAATCCGCTGTTGTCGACGGTTGAAAGGCGAAGCGTGGCAATCACACGTCAGAGATCGGGGTTGCGCCTCCTTGCGGGATGCGCAGTCCTCTCGCTCGTTTGCACGATCCAGTCGGCTACCGCCCATGAGGCGCGCAAGCGCAGCGCTGACGCGAATGCGCTTGCGTCCCGTGACGCGCCTGCCCGGTCGAAGCCGGGTCAGGTGAAGGGCCCGTACTACGTGGACTTCAGGGCAAGGACCGCGGCGAGCTGGGGACACGCCTTCGTCTGGTACGGCAAGACCAGCGAGCGCGCCGTCGAGGTCGCAGGCCTGACGCCCGCGGGCGACACGCTGACCTACGCCCTCGGCCACATCATCCCGGTTCCCTCGGAGACCGGCGCGAGCTATGGCGACCTCGATCCGGAATATCTGACGGCGAGCTACCGCGTCTATCTGAACGAGGCCGACGCCAAGCGGGTGTTCGCCTACATCAAAAAATTGCAGGAGACTTCGCCGGTCTGGAACGCCGAGACCATGAACTGCACGGGGTTCATCGGCAACATCGCGGAGTTCATGGGACTGAAGGTCCCGATGCGCTGGCAGCGCCCCGAGGAGTACGTCAACAAGCTGAAGGAAATGAACGCCGGCCGCCAGATGGTCGAGCTCGCGCCGGAGTAGCGCGCGCTCACAGGGCTCGAACCCGGACGGTTCACAGCGCGACAAACGACACGCAGCCCTCAAGCACGTTGTCGCAGCCCTGATGTCCTTCATCCTCGTCCTGCTCTCCGGATGCCGCGCCTTCGCGTGCATCACAGCGGAGGTTGTAGCGTCTGCCGTATGACAAAAATTATCCGCTCCACGGAATCATCCCCGCCCCGCGCATGATCGCCCTGCCCTGGCCGCACGTCCTGCGAATTAGACTTTTGCCGGACCCGGCGGCATCCTGCCGCCGAAATCAATCGATAACGGGCCGTCACGCGCCCGAGGAAACTGAGGGCCCCCATGCTGAAGACACGTTTCACCGAGCTCGTCGGGGTCGAGCATCCGATCGTGCAGGGCGGCATGCAGTGGGTCGGGCGTGCCGAGCTCGTCGCGGCGGTGGCGAACGCCGGCGCGCTCGGCTTCATCACGGCGCTGACCCAGCCGACGCCCGAGGACCTCACCAAGGAGATCGCGCGCTGCCGCGAGCTGACCGACAAACCGTTCGGCGTCAATCTCACCATCCTCCCTGCGATCAAGCCGCCGCCCTATGCCGAATATCGCGCTGCGATCATCGAGGCCGGCATCAAGGTGGTCGAGACCGCCGGCAACAAGCCGCAGGAGCATGTCGACGAGTTCAGGAAGCACGGCGTCAAGGTCGTGCACAAATGCACCAGCGTCCGCCATGCCCTCTCCGCCGAGCGGATGGGCGTCGATGCCATATCGATCGACGGCTTTGAGTGCGCCGGCCATCCCGGTGAGGACGACACGCCCGGCCTGATCCTGATTCCGGCCGCCGCCAACAAGGTCAAGATCCCGATGATCGCCTCGGGCGGCTTTGCCGACGCGCGAGGCCTCGTGGCGGCGCTGGCGCTCGGCGCCGACGGCATCAACATGGGCACCCGTTTCATGGCGACCAGGGAGAGCCCGATCCACCAGCTCATCAAGGAAAAGATCGTCGCCAATGACGAGCGCGCGACCGAGCTGATCTTCCGCACCATGCGCAACACCTCGCGCGTCGCCAGGAACGCGATTTCCACCAAAGTCGTCGCCATGGAGAAGGAAGGTGCGAAGTTCGAGGACATCCGCGAGCTGGTGGCGGGCGCCCGCGGCAAGATGGTCTACGCGACCGGCAATTCGGACGAAGGCATCTGGTCGGCAGGCCAGGTGCAGGGACTGATCCAGGACATCCCGAGCTGCGCCGAACTCATCTCCCGCATCGTGCGCGAGGCGGAAGCCATCATCAGGAACCGGCTCGAAGGCATGATCGTTCAACTGGCGGTGCAGGCTGCGGAATAGGACCTGTGAAAACTTGAACATGGCTGTCGGCACGCCCAAGGTGCGCTCCTCCCCCCGCACGCGGGGAGAGGCGACATGGCACCGCTCTCGGTTCAACAGGTTCATCACGATCGGGAGGTAACGCATGAAGGCCTACGTCTATGGCCCTAACGGACCAGCGATTTCCGACATCGCTCAACCAACGCCCAAGGGCACGCAGGTGCTGGTTCGCGTCCACGCCTGCGCGCTCAACCGCGCCGACACCGGCATGCGCAAGGGCCACGCCCATGGTGCGGCCGGCGGGGTCGGCACTGTGCTCGGCATGGAATGGGCCGGTGAAGTCGCAGCCCTCGGGCCCGACGCGAAGGGCGTGAAGGTCGGCGACCGCATCATGGGCTCCGGCGCCGCGGCCTTCGCGGAGTACACACTCGCCGATCACGGCCGCCTGTTCCGCGCCCCCTCGAACATGAATTTCGCGGAAGCCGCCACCCTGCCCGTCGCGCTCGCGACCATGCACAACGCCGTCGTCACCGTCGGAGGGATTCAGCCGGGCCAATCCGTCCTGATCCAGGGCGCGAGCTCCGGCGTCGGCCTGATGGCGATGCAGATCGCCAAGCTCAAGGGCGCAAAGCTCGTGATCGGATCGTCGACGGATGCCCATCGCCGCAGCCGGCTCACCGACTACGGCGCCGATCTCGCGATCGACTCCTCCGACCCCGGCTGGGTCGACCTGGTGCTGAAGGCAACCGGCGGCGAAGGCGTCGACCTCATCATCGACCAGGTCTCGGGCAAGGTCGCGAGCCAGAACCTTGCCGCCACCAAGGTCAAGGGCCGCATCGTCAATGTCGGCCGGCTCGGCGGCACCCATGCCGACTTCAATTTCGACCTGCACGCGGCGCGCCGCATCAACTATGTCGGTGTCACCTTCCGCACCCGCACCATCGAGGAGATCCGCGAGATTTTTGAGGAGGTTCGCAAGGACATCTGGAGTGCGGTTGAAGCCCGAAAGCTGCAACTGCCAATCGACAAGGTGTTTGCCTTCGACGACATTGATGAGGCCTTCGCGCATATGGAAGCCAATAAGCATCTCGGCAAGATCGTCGTGACGCTGTGAGGGCGGCAGGCTCGCAACCGTCCCGCTCTTGCAACTCACTTGCGACTACACCTGTGGATCGTCGCTTGATGTTCAGCGTTGGCCTGCTAAATCCCCGGCCATGACAGCACGGCACAGCAAGACATCGGTCGCGGCGATTTCGATCTTCGCCAGCGGCGGCATGGCGGCGGCCAAATTCGTGGTCGGGATCGCAATCGGCTCGCTGGCGCTGATCTCGGAGGCCCTGCATTCCTCGATCGACCTGGTCGCGACCATCATCACCTGGGCGGTGGTGCGGGTGTCCGACAAGCCTGCGGACGACCAGCATCACTACGGCCACGGCAAGCTCGAGAGCATCTCCGCGCTCGGCGTCACCGCCCTGCTCTACGTGTTGGCTGGCGGCATCCTGGTCGAGGCCTATAGCCGCCTCCGCGAGGGTACCCCGCCGCCGACCATTTCGGCCGTGCCCTTCGTCGTGCTGGTGATGGACATCGTCGTCAATCTCTGGCGGGCGCGTGCACTGCATCGCGCGGCGCGGGAGACCCGGAGCCAGGCGCTCGCGGCCGACGCACTGCATTTTGCCTCCGACGTGATGGGCTCGTTCGCCGTCATCGCCGGCCTCATTCTCGCGGCCTTCGGCTTCTGGTGGGGCGACGCCGCGGCGGCTGCCGCCGTCGCCGTGATGATAGCAGCTCTCGGCCTGCGCATGGCAGGCTCCACGGTCCAGACACTGGTCGACCGCGCGCCCGAGGGCGCGCTGGAGAAGGCCACGGCCGTGATCAAAAGCGTGCCCGGCGTGCTCGACGTCGAGCGCCTGCGCGTGCGCATGGTCGGCGCGACCCATTTCATCGACACCATCGCAAAAGTGCCGCGGACCTATCCGATCGATCGCGTCGAGGAGATCAAGCGCAACGCGCAAGTCGCCGTCGGCAAGGCGTTCGGCGACGCCGACCTCACCTTCACCGCGGTCCCCGTGGCGCGCGACAACGAGACCGTGCGGGACCGCATCATGGTGATCGCGCGCAATTCGGGCCTCGCCATCCATCACGTCACCGTGCACGACCTCGGCGCCAAGCTGATCGTCGGCATCGATCTCGAGGTCGATGCCGAGATGCGGCTCGACGCGGCCCATGACATCGCCAACACGCTGGAGCGCAACATCCAGGAGGAGTTCGGCGAGGACGTCGAGGTCGACGTCCATATCGAGCCGCTGGAACCGGAACTGCCGTTCGGCGTCGACGCCGCGCCGGAGCGAGTGCAGACCATCGCCGCCGCGCTGGCGGAGTTCGCCGGCGAGGGCGAGATCCACGACATCCATAATGTGCGCGTCCGCAACACCGACGCCGGCGAGATCGTCAACTTCCACTGCCGCGCCACGCCGTCCATGAGCGTGATCAGGGTGCATGAGCATGTCGACGAGATCGAGCGCGCGCTGCGTCGTGCCTTCCCGAGCGTGAAGCGCGTGATCAGTCACGCCGAGCCACCGCGCGCGTGACGAAGCGCGAAGAGTCACACGTTCCCGTTTCGGACTCACCGTGCACGTAATATTGCCGACGCCGGCTGCCCAAACTCTCCATGGGATAAGAATTATTTCGCGTTAACGATTCGTTGACTCTCGACAGTGCGCGAAAACTGGATTCAAATCGCTGTGATTCGGAAGCGAGCGGGGGCTTCATTCCGAATTGTGGTGCAGCAATATCTCCTGGGGGCCGAAGGCATGCCGCGCGCAGACGCCGCGAACGCGTGCGTCCAATCCGATTCGATCAAGGGATTGGCGCAATCGATCGCGAAACCGGCCTACCACCGGCTCCTGATCGCCGAGCCGGCGCTCCGGCGCGCTGTGCCTACGCTCATCATCGCCTTCCTCATCACCATCTGTCTCGGCGCCTTCGTCCAGGTCGTCGACCAGTCCCGGCAGAAACGCCTGGTTATCAAGCACGACATTCAGGCGCTCGCCGACCTGCTCGCCGAGCGCATCGATCGCCTCGCCTCGGTGCGCATGGACCGGCAGAAGAACATCGAGCGTCTGCCGACGCTGTTGCCGGAGCTCATTCCCTCCTGGGGCACGGCCTCGGGCCGCCACGTCATCGTCGCCTCCGTCGGCACCGACCGCCGCATCCTCGCACGCATTCCCGTGGACACCGACGCGGCCGGCAACGACCGCCTGCTCGATGCGATCACCACCGCGCAGCTGGTGGCGACGCCGCCGCAACAGAACGACGTCTCCGATCTCACGCTACCCAGCGGCAACGGCGCGGTGGCGACCTCGCGGCCGATCAAGTCGCTGCCCGGTCAGGTCACCGTGATCCAGGAGCGCAACGAGCCGATCTGGGGCTCGGATGCCGCGCTCTCGGTGACGCTGTCGGCGACCACCGGCTTCGTCGTCCTGATTCTCGGCTTCGCCTTCCACTGGCAGTCGACCCGCGCCCGCGAGGGCGACCTGATCAACGACGCCGTGCGTGGCCGGATCGACACCGCGCTCAACCGCGGGCGCTGCGGCCTTTGGGACTGGGATCTTTCGCGCGGCAAAATCTTCTGGTCGCAGTCGATGTTTTCGATGCTGGGCCTCGACGGCCGCAACGAACTCCTCACCTTCGGCGAGGTCAATGCGCTGGTGAAGTCGGACGACATCGACCTGTTCGCGATCGCCGACCAGCTGATCTCGGGCCAGATCGACCACATCGACCAGAGTTTCCGCATGCAGCATGTCGACGGCCACTGGATCTGGCTCCGCGTGCGCTGCGAGCGCACGCGCGCCACGGGCGATTCCGCCATGCATCTGATCGGCATCGCCGTCGACATCACCGAGCAGAAGAGCCTTGCCGAAAGAACGGTGGAAGCCGACCTGCGGCTGCGCGACGCCATCGAGACGATCCCGGAAGCCTTCGTGCTGTGGGACAACAGCGACCGCCTGGTGCTCTGCAACTCGCACTTCCAGCGCCTGCACAGGCTGCCGGACTCGGCCGTCATCCCCGGCACCTCGTACGAGACCGTGCTCGAGGTCGGCCGCATGCCGGAGGTGCGCACCCGCCACAACGAGACGGCCAATCAAGGACCGGGCGCCCGCACCTTCGAGGCGCAGCTCGACGACGGCAGCTGGCTGCACATCAGCGAGCGCCGTACCAAGGACGGCGGCTACGTCTCGGTCGGCACCGACATCACGCGCATCAAGGAGCACGAGCAGAAGCTCGTCGACAACGATTTGCGCCTCCGCGCCACAGTCATCGACCTGAAGCGCTCGCAGGCGGCACTGGAGCGCCAGACCAACGAGCTCGCCGACCTCGCCGAAAAATACCAGCGCGAAAAGACCCGCGCCGAGGAAGCCAACCAGACCAAGTCGAAATTCCTCGCCAATATGAGCCACGAGCTGCGCACCCCCCTGAACGCGATCATCGGCTTCTCCGAGATCATGGGAAGCGGCATGTTCGGCGAGCTCGGCAGCGAGAAGTACCAGGAATACTGTCAGGACATCCTCACCAGCGGCCACTATCTGCTGGAGGTCATCAACGACATCCTCGACATGTCCAAGATCGAGGCCGGCCGCATGAAGCTCGACATGGAGGAGCTCGACCTGTCGCGCACGCTCGCGGAATCGCTACGGGTGGTCTCGGGCCGTGCCGAAGACAAGAACCTGACGCTCGATGCCGACATCGAGAACATCATCTCGGTCGTGGCCGACCGCCGCGCCACCAAGCAGATCATCGTCAACCTGCTCTCCAACGCCGTGAAGTTCACGCCCGACGGCGGCCGCATCGTGGTGCGCAGCCGGCAGTTCGAGGACAAGGTCGTGCTGATGATCGCCGACACCGGCATCGGCATCGCCCCGCATTCGCTGGCGCGGCTCGGCCGGCCCTTCGAGCAGGTCGAGAGCCAGCTCACCAAGACCTATCACGGCTCGGGACTGGGGCTTGCGATCGCCCGCTCGCTCGCGCAATTGCACGGCGGCACGATGCGGTTGCGCTCGAAGATCGACATCGGCACCGTCGTGCGCGTCACGCTGCCGCGCGATGCCAAGGCCTCAGCCAGGATTCCCGCGGCCGCCTGACCCAGATCAGGATTGCAGCGCCGGCGCCACCTCGCGCGCGACGTTGACGAGCGCGGCGATCAGCGGCGTCATCGGGTCGCGCTGCGGGATCACGAGGCCAATGCTGTAGTTGACCTCGGGATCAATGATCGGGATCGAGCGGACCGTATCGGCAAGACCGAGCGTCTCGGCAAGCTTCGCCGGCATCACGCTGGCCCAGCGTCCGGTCTTCACATGGGTGAACAGCACCAGCAGCGAGTTCGACGTCAGCGTCGGCGTCGCCTCGGCGTTCACCGAGCGCAGCGCGCGGTCGATGATGCGGCGGTTCTGCATGTCCGGCGTCAGCAGGCATAGCGGCACCTTGCCGACCTCCGCCCAGGTCACGGTCTCGCGGTCGCCGAACATCGCATCCGGCGCGGTCAGGAGACGATAGCTCTCGTTGTAGAGCGGAATGGTGCGGACCTTGCCGATCGGCTCGTTCTCGATATAGGTCAGCCCGGCATCGACCTCCAGATTTTCGAGAAGCCCCAGCACCTCGGACGAAGTGGTCGACTGGATGCGAAAACGCACCTCCGGATGCTTGGCGCGGAACGGCGTCGTCAGCGAGGCCACCATGCCGAGCGCGGTCGGAATTGCCGCGATGCGGATCTCGCCGGACAGCTTGTGCTTCAGCCCGTTGATCTCATCGCGCATGGCGCGGGCGTCGCCGACGATGCGTCGGGCCCAATCGAGCGCCCGCTCACCTTCGGGCGTGAAGCCCTGGAAGCGCGAGCCGCGCTGGACCAGGATGACGCCGAGAATCTCCTCGAGCTGCTTGAGCCCGGTCGACATCGTCGGCTGGGTGACGCCGCAGGCCTCCGCCGCGCGTCCGAAATGCCGCTCCTTGGCCAGCGCCAGCAGAAGTTCAAGCTTGTCGAGCAACCGTCCGTCCCCTTGGGTTCGCGCGTGGCGTGCAAGCTAGCACGCCCGGCCTGCACCAACACGCAAAAACCGGCAGCCGATACAAGTTTCATTACCATTCCGTATCGACCGATTGCACGCGCCAATCGATCAGGATTCCCGATCGCAGCATGAGACAGCTTTATTGATTTTCGAATGATTCCAAATACTCATGGCGTGTCGGACACCGAGTTGAGAACGAAGAATGACAGCGGTCTACGAACCATGGGACGAAACGCGCGGTGCAGAGATCATCGCCGAGCACGCTCAGCAGGAGGGCGCGACGCTGGTCATCCTCCACGCGCTCCAGGAGGCGTTCGGCTATGTGCCGGAGGCGGCGATTCCGATGGTCGCGCAGGCGCTCAATCTGTCGCGCGCCGAGGTGCATGGCGTGTTCACCTTCTACCACGATTTCCGTCACAAGCCGGCCGGCCGCCACGTCCTGAAACTCTGCCGCGCGGAAGCCTGCCAGGCTGCCGGCGGCGATGCGCTTGCGGCGCGCGCCGAGGCGAAGCTCGGCGTATCGATGGGCAACACGACTGCCGACGATCGCGTCACGCTGGAGCCGATCTACTGCCTCGGCCTCTGCGCGACTGCCCCGTCCGCGATGCTCGATGGCCGCCTCGTCGGCCGGCTCGATGACAAGCGTCTCGATGCGCTGGTTGCGGAGGCGCAGCGATGAAATTGCAGATCTTCGTTCCCCGCGATGCGGCCGCCGTCGCCGTCGGCGCCGATGATGTGGCCGCAGCGCTCGAGCAGGTCGCCGAGCAGCGCGGCCTTCCAGTCGAGATCGTCCGGACCGGCTCACGTGGGCTGTGTTGGCTGGAGCCGATGGTCGAGGTGGCAACCCCCGGGGGTCGTGTCGCGTACGGACCGGTCAGCCCGGAAGATGTCTCCTCCATGTTCGACTCGATGGCGAGCAACGGACAGCATCCCCTGCGGCTTGGAATCGCAGACGAGATTTCCTGGCTGAAGCGCCAGACCCGGCTCACCTTCGCGCGCTGCGGCGTGATCGATCCCCGCTCGCTCGCGGATTACCGCACCCATGGCGGCTACAAGGGCCTGGAGCGCGCGCTATCGCTCGGCTCCGAGGCGATCCTCGCCGAGGTCACAGCGTCCGGCCTGCGCGGCCGCGGCGGCGCGGGCTTTCCGACCGGCATCAAGTGGAAGACGGTCGCGCAGGCCAAGGCGGACCGCAAATTCATCGTCTGCAATGCCGACGAAGGCGACAGCGGCTCCTTCGCCGACCGCATGATCATGGAGGGCGATCCCTTCCTGGTCATCGAGGGCATGACCATCGCGGCGATGACGGTCGGCGCCACCAAAGGTTACATCTACATCCGCAGCGAATATCCGCACGCCGTCGAGGCGATGAACGCAGCGATTGCGGCGGCACAGCACGGCGGCTATCTCGGAACCAATATCGGCGGCTCCACGCAAGGCTTCGATCTCGAAGTGCGTGTCGGCGCCGGCGCCTATGTCTGCGGCGAGGAGACCTCACTGCTGGAGAGCCTCGAAGGTCGCCGTGGCATCGTGCGCGCAAAGCCTCCGCTGCCTGCGCATCACGGCCTGTTCGGCAAGCCGACCGTCATCAACAACGTGCTGTCGTTCGCGGCGGTCCCCTTCATCCTCGCGGAAGGCGCCAAGGCCTATGCGGATTTCGGCATGGGGCGCTCGCGCGGCACGATGCCGATCCAGCTCGCCGGCAACATCCGCCATGGCGGGCTGTTCGAGACCGCGTTCGGCGTGACGCTCGGCGAGCTCGTCAAGGACATCGGCGGCGGCACGTTCACCGGCCGCCCGGTCCGCGCCGTGCAGGTCGGCGGTCCGCTCGGCGCCTACTTCCCCCGCGCGCTGTTCGACACGCCGTTCGACTACGAAGCCTTCGCTGCACGCGACGGCCTGATCGGCCACGGCGGCATCGTCGTGTTCGACGAAAGCGTCGACATGCGCAAGCAGGCACGTTTCGCGATGGAGTTCTGCGCCATCGAATCCTGCGGCAAGTGCACGCCATGCCGGATCGGCTCGACCCGCGGCGTCGAGACCATCGAAAAGATCATGCGCGGCGAGCGCGTGAGCGAAAACCTCGCGCTGATCGAGGACCTCTGCAACACCATGAAATTCGGCTCGCTCTGCGCCCTCGGCGGCTTCACGCCCTACCCCGTGCTCAGCGCGCTCAAACACTTCCGGGAGGATTTTGGCCCGGCACCGGCCACGCTTCAGGCCGCGGAATAGGAGAACAACGATGTCTCTGATCGAAGAAATCGACTTCGGCACGCCGCGCTCGAAATCCGAAACGATGGTCACGCTGACCATCGACGGCAAAGAGATCTCGGTGCCCGAGGGCACCTCGATCATGCGCGCGGCGATGGAAGCCGGCCACAAAATCCCGAAGCTGTGCGCAACCGACATGGTCGACGCCTTCGGCTCCTGCCGCCTCTGCCTGGTCGAGATCGAAGGCCGCGCGGGCACGCCGGCCTCCTGCACCACGCCTGCGATGAACGGCCTCGTCGTGCACACTCAGACCGAGCGGCTGAAGAAGCTGCGCAAGGGCGTGATGGAGCTCTACATCTCCGATCATCCCCTCGACTGCCTCACCTGCGGCGCGAACGGCGATTGCGAGTTGCAGGACATGGCCGGCGCCGTCGGCCTGCGCGACGTGCGCTACGGCTATGAGGGCGAGAACCACGTCTTCGCCAAGTCCAACGGCGAGGTCAACGCGGCCTGGATGCCGAAGGACGAATCCAACCCCTACTTCACCTACGATCCCTCCAAATGCATCGTCTGCTCGCGCTGCGTCCGCGCCTGCGAGGAGGTGCAGGGAACCTTCGCGCTGACGATCGCGGGCCGCGGCTTCGACAGCCGCGTGTCGCCCGGCATGAGCGAAAGCTTCCTCGGCTCCGAATGCGTCTCCTGCGGCGCCTGCGTGCAAGCCTGCCCGACCGCGACGCTGACGGAAAAGTCGGTGATCGAAATCGGCCAGCCCGAGCACTCCGTCGTCACCACCTGCGCCTATTGCGGCGTCGGCTGCACCTTCAAGGCCGAGATGCGCGGCGAGGAAGTCGTGCGCATGGTGCCGTACAAGGACGGCAAGGCCAATCGCGGTCATTCCTGCGTCAAGGGTCGTTTCGCCTGGGGTTACACCAACCACAAGGAACGCATTCTCAAGCCGATGATCCGCGAGCGGATCGAGGATCCCTGGCGCGAGGTGTCATGGGACGAAGCGTTCTCGTTTGCCGCTGCGAAAATGCGCGGCATCCAGGCGAAGTATGGCCGCGACGCCATCGGCGGCATCACCTCGTCCCGCTGCACCAATGAAGAGACCTATCTGGTGCAGAAGCTGATCCGCGCCGGCTTCGGCAACAACAATGTCGACACCTGCGCCCGCGTCTGTCACTCGCCGACCGGCTATGGCCTGGCCACCACCTTCGGCACCTCCGCCGGCACACAGGACTTCGACTCGGTCGAAGATACCGATGTCGTCGTCATCATCGGCGCCAACCCGGCCTCCGCGCACCCGGTGTTCGCCTCCCGCCTGAAGAAGCGCCTGCGGCAGGGCGCAAAACTGATCGTGATCGATCCGCGACGCACCGAGATGGTGGAATCGCCGCATGTGAGGGCGCTGCACCTGCCCTTGATGCCCGGCACCAACGTCGCGGCGATCACCGCGCTCGCCCATGTCATCGTCACCGAGGGTCTCGTCAACGAAGCCTTCGTCCGCGACCGCTGCGACTGGAGCGAGTTCGAGGAATGGGCGGCCTTCGTCGCCCAGCCGAACAACAGCCCGGAGGCGACCGCCATCCTCACCGGCGTCGACCCCGACGCGCTGCGCGAAGCGGCGCGGACCTACGCCACCGGTGGCAATGGCGCGATCTATTATGGGCTCGGCGTCACCGAGCACAGCCAGGGTTCGACCACCGTGATCGCGATCGCCAACCTCGCGATGGCGACCGGCAATATTGGCCGGCCCGGCGTCGGCGTGAACCCGCTGCGCGGCCAGAACAACGTGCAGGGCTCCTGCGACATGGGCTCGTTCCCGCACGAGCTACCCGGCTATCGTCACATCTCCGGCAATGCCGTGCGTGACCAGTTCGAGGCGATGTGGAACGTCAAGCTCAATCCCGAGCCGGGCCTGCGTATTCCCAACATGTTCGATGCTGCGGTCGAAGGCACGTTCATGGGGATCTACGTGCAGGGCGAGGACATCCTGCAATCCGATCCGAACACCTCTCACGTGGTGGCGGCGCTCTCGGCGATGGAATGCGTCATCGTCCACGACCTCTTCCTCAACGAGACCGCCAACTACGCCCATGTCTTCCTGCCCGGCTCGAGCTTCCTCGAGAAGGACGGCACCTTCACCAACGCCGAGCGGCGGATCCAGCGCGTGCGCAAGGTGATGACGCCGAAGAACGGCCTTGCGGATTGGGAGGTCACCATCGGGCTTGCGAAGGCGATGGGCTTCGAGATGAACTACAACCACCCGTCCGAGATCATGGACGAGGTCGCGGCGCTGACGCCGACCTTCGCCGGCGTCTCCTACGCCAAGCTCGACGAGCTCGGCTCGGTGCAGTGGCCCTGCAACGAGAAGGCGCCCGAGGGCACGCCGGTGATGCATGTCGACGGCTTCGTCCGCGGCAAGGGCAAATTCGTCGTCACCGAATATGTTGCGACCGACGAGCGCACGGGCCCGCGCTATCCGCTGCTGCTGACGACGGGGCGCATCCTCAGCCAGTACAATGTCGGCGCGCAGACCCGCCGCACCGACAACGTGGTCTGGCACACGGAGGACCGGCTCGAGATCCATCCGCACGACGCCGAGCAGCGCGGCGTACGCGATGGCGATTGGGTGCGACTGAAGAGCCGCGCCGGTGAGACTACGCTGCGCGCGGAGATCACCGACCGCGTTGCGCCTGGTGTCGTCTACACCACCTTCCACCACCCGGACACGCAGGCCAACGTCATCACGACGGATTATTCGGACTGGGCGACCAACTGTCCGGAATACAAGGTCACCGCGGTCCAGGTCTCGCCGTCCAACGGACCGTCCGACTGGCAGAAGGCCTATGACGCGCAGGCGCGGCATTCCCGCCGTATCGCGCCTGCGGAAGCTGCGGAGTAGGCCCATGCACGTGGCGGTCCAGGCGATTGATCGGGAGAGCTGGCGCGACGGGGCGGCCTCCGGCGGGACACGGCTGATCCCGGAGGAAACGCCGATCGCGCTGACCTACAATGGCGGCACTTATGCCGTCATGATGGGAACGCCGCAAAATCTCGAAGACTTCGCAGTCGGCTTCAGCTTGAGCGAAGGCATCGTCAAATCCGCCGACGATATCCAGTCCCTCGAGGTGGTTCGCCTCGATGACGGCATCGAGCTCCGGATGTGGCTGGCCTCGGAAGATGCCGGTCGCATGAGCGAGCGGCGGCGCCACATCGCGGGCCCCACCGGTTGCGGCATCTGTGGCATCGAATCGATCGCGCAAGCCGTGCGCCCAGCGGCCATCGTGCCGCAGGGGCAGACCTTCACACCGGACCAGATCATGACGGCGATGCAGGGCATCGCTTCCCTCCAAGCGATCAACATGCAGACCCGCGCCGTGCATGCCGCCGCGTTCTGGTCCCCTGCCCGCGGCATCGTCGCGCTGCGCGAGGACGTCGGCCGCCACAACGCGCTCGACAAGCTTGCCGGCGCGCTGGCGCGCAGCCGCACGGATGCGAGCGGCGGCATGGTGCTGCTGACGAGCCGCGTCTCGGTGGAGATGGTGCAGAAGACGGCTGCGATCGGTACGCCGGTGGTGGTCGCGGTCTCCGCACCCACTGCGCTTGCCGTGCGCACCGCAGAAGCCGCCGGCATCACGCTGGTTGCCATCGCCAGGCAGGACGGGTTTGAAGTGTTCACGCATGGCGGCCGCGTGGCCCGCCGTGCCACGGAGGTTGCCGATGTCGCCTGACCGCTTGATCTACATGGCCAATCAGATCGGCAAATTCTTCCATAGCCAGGGCCATGACAAGGCCGTGCCGGGGATCGCCGAGCACATCAAGAAATTCTGGGATCCCCGGATGAAGCGCGCGATCTTCGCGCACCTCGACGCCGGCGGCGCCGGGCTGGAGCCCGACGTCCGCGAGGCCATCGCGGCACTCAAGCAGGCTACTGCCCTTCCAACAGCGCCTTGAACACGCGCCGCACCTCGCCCTGCGTCTCCTTCACGCGGGCTTCGAGCGACGAGAAATCCGGCGCGTCGCCAGCCCGCGCCATCACGCGCAGAAGGTCGACGCCAGCCGTCTCCGGCTTGAAGCGGTCGCTGACGCAGAGGCGCAGGATCTGGGTCAGATCGTGATAGAGCCGCGCCGCCGCGCGCAGGCACTCGGTCTCCGACTGCGCCAGCACCCCGAGCCTCGCCGCATTCTCCAGCACCTGCATGGTCGAGACGTCGAGAATCCCCGGCTTGTCGTGCGCGTGGACGAGCTGGAGATATTGCGCAATGAAGTCGATATCGACCATGCCGCCGGCGGCATATTTGAGGTCCCAATAGTCGGTCTCGCCCTTCTCCTGTGCGATCGCGCGGCGCATGTCGGCGACGTCGTTGGCAATCGTGACGGGATCACGCCGCCGCGTCAGCACCTCGCGGATGACGGTCTCGATCCGCGCACGGAATTCCGGCGAAGCCGACACGACGCGGGCGCGCGTCAGCGCCATGTGCTCCCAGGTCCAGGCCTCGCGCGCCTGATAATCGGCGAAGGAGGCGATGCTGGAGGCCACCGGGCCTGCGCGGCCCGAGGGACGCAGCCGCATGTCGATCTCGTAGAGCACGCCGTAATTGGTCCGCGTCGTGAAGGCGCTGATCAGGCGCTGGGTGAAGCGCGCGAAATAATGCGCGCCCTGGAGCGACCTCGGTCCGTCCGAGTCAGGATTCTCGCCGTCGAAATCATAGAGCAGGATCAGGTCGAGGTCGGAGGATGCCGTCATCTCGCGGCTGCCGAGCCGGCCCATGGCGATGATCGCGGTCTCCTGCCCGTTGATCCGGCCATGCTGGGCGGCGAAGCGATCTGCGACCAGTCCGTGCACTGTGTGCACGATGCCCTCCGCGACGTCGGCGAAGGCGGTGCTCGCCTGTTGCGCAGAAACCGTGCCGGAGAGGATGCGGGTGCCGATCAGGAACAGGCTCTCCTGCCCGAACAGGCGCAGCCGGTCGAGGAACTCCTCATAGGAATCCGCATCGCGCACCGTGGCCGCAAGCCGCGCGGACAACTCCTGCCTGTCAGGCATGGCGCCGAAGAAGCGCGGATCGATCAGGCCGTCCATCAATTGCGGTTGCCGGGCCAGCATCTCGCCGAGCCGCGGAGCGGCCCCCAGCACCAGCGCCACAAGGGCGACGAGATCCCGGTTCTGGCTGAGCAGCGTGATCAGCCGCCCGCCGCGCTGCAAGGCCTGCAGGAAATGATCGAACGCCACGACGGCGCGGTCCGGCTCCTCGGCATGGGCAAGGCCGTCGATCAGGGCAGGCACGAATTCGACGAAGGCGCCGCGAGTCGCCTCGTTACGGAACACGCGGTAATCGCCGGTGATCCAGTCGCGCACCGTCTGTGCAACAGTGGCGGGCTTCTTGAAGGCGAGCGTCACCAGGTGCTGCAACAGGCGCGCATCGTCGGGACCCGCACCATAGTCGATCGCCGGCAGCTTGGCGGTGCCGGTCGGATCGCCCTCGAACAGTTTTTCGTAGTGACCCTGGACGATCCCGAGCTGGCGCAACAGGTCCTGCGCGAGAGCCTCGCGGCTCTCATAGCCGAAAAACCAGGCAAAACGCTCCACCGCCTCCTTGTCGTCAGGCAGCGCGTGGGTCTGCTCATCGGCGATCATTTGCAGGCGATGCTCGATTCGTCGCAGGAAATGGTAAGCCGCCGTCAGCTCGTCGCGCGCCTGATAGGTGATCCAGTTGCTGCTGGCGAGCACGTCTAGGGCGGAAAGCGTTGGACGCACCCGCAATGCGGGATGACGGCCCCCGGCGATCAATTGCTGGGTCTGGGCGAAGAACTCGATCTCACGAATGCCGCCACGTCCCACCTTCACGTTATGGCCTTCGACGGCGACCTCACTCTGGCCGCGATAGGTCTGCATCTGCCGCTTCATGTCGTGGACGTCGGCGAGCGCCGCGAAGTCGAGATGCTTGCGCCAGACAAACGGCGCGATGTCGGCGAGCAGCGCTTCGCCTGCTTTCAGGTCCCCGGCGCAGGCGC
Organism: Bradyrhizobium sp. CB82; assembly: GCF_029714405.1. Classification (NCBI taxonomy): domain Bacteria; kingdom Pseudomonadati; phylum Pseudomonadota; class Alphaproteobacteria; order Hyphomicrobiales; family Nitrobacteraceae; genus Bradyrhizobium; species Bradyrhizobium sp. CB82. Next base: position 5,921,043 of record NZ_CP121650.1, read on the forward strand.
AGGCCTTGATCATGGCCGCGCGCTCCCATGTGCGCCCTTCCCGCTCGTAGTAATGCAGCGCGGCGTCGCGCGAGATCGCAACCTGGGTCGAGGATGGATCGGGACGCAGCCGCAGATCGACGCGGAACACGTAGCCGTCATAGGTGCGCTGTTGCAGCAGGCGCGCGAGCCCCTGCGTCACGCGCACGAAGAACGGCTGCGGCTCGATGTCGGGCGCAAGCGTGGTGGCGTCCGGATCGAAGAACACGATCAGGTCGATGTCGCTGGAATAGTTCAGCTCGCCAGCGCCCATCTTGCCCATCGCCAGCACGATCAGGCCGCAGCCCTCTTCCGGAGCTTCCGGATTGGCCGTCACCAGCTTGCCGCGTGCGGCGTCCTGCCGCAGCAGGAATTGGAGCGCTGTCTGGACCGAGGACACCGCGACGTCGGTCAATGCCGCCGTCACCCGCATCACCGGCCAAACGCCGCCGATATCGCAGAGCGCGATCAGCAGCGCCGCCTCCGATTTCATGCGGCGAAGCAACCGCATCACCTCGGCTTCGGCGGATGCGGCGAGCACGGCACGTCTGCCGTCGTCGATCAGCGACGCCAGATGTGCATCGGGATCACACGCAAGCAGCCGGATCAGTCGCGCCGGATCGCTGCGGATCAGGTCGAACAGATAGGGTGAGAATTCAGCGATGCCGGCCAGGATCGGACGCACAAAGGGACGATCGAGCAGCGCTTCGATCGCAGCCCTTTGCTGCGGCTCGAGCTCGGCGAGCCAGTCGCGAAGACGTTGTTCGGCGGTGGCGGAAGCGGCAACATGCGGGCCTTCCGCGAAGCGCGCGGTCAGACTCCCAGCATGCTTGTCCGCGTTTCCCGGCGCGGAGAGATTCATGCCACCTTCTGTTTCTGTGGCACATCCGGTATCGGGGGAGCAACCCTGTCGCTGCCGCTAGCGCGAACGGGCAGGACCAGCGTCGCGATGAGACCGGGATGGGCATCGCCCAGCTTCAGCTCACCGCCATGCAGCGTTGCGACCGCGGCGGCGAGACTGAGGCCGAGGCCCGAGCCCGGAAGCGTCCGGCTCGCCTCCAGCCGCACGAAACGCTCGACGGCGTGCTTGCGATCGCCTTCCGGAATTCCGGGGCCGCGATCGGTGACGCTGAGCAGCACGTGGTCGCCCTCGCGCCTCGCCTCGATGAGGATCTGACGGCTATCCATGCTGACGACGGTTCCCGAGGACTGCGCGGCCGGCTTGCCGTATTTGATCGCGTTCTCGACGAGATTGGCGAGCGCCTGGCTGATCAGCTCGCGGTTGCCGTGCACCGGCGCCGGCTCGGCCTTCACCTTCAAGGTCATGCCGTCGTCCTCGGCGAGCGGCTCGTAGAGCTCGTGGATGCCGTTGGCGACGTCGGAGGCGTCGAAATCGTCCATGTTGCCGCGCGCCTGGCCGGATTCGGCGCGGGCGATCATCAACAGCGCATTGAAGGTGCGGATCAGCCCGTCCGATTCCTCGATGGTCCGTTCCAGCGCCGCACGGTAGTCGGCCTCGCAGCCGGATTTCGCCAGCGCCTCCTCGGCGCGGTTGCGCAGGCGCGTCAGCGGCGTCTTGAGGTCGTGGGCGATGTTGTCGGAGACCTCCTTCAAGCCTGCCATCAGCGCCTCGATCCGCTCCAGCATGGCATTGAGATTTTCCGCGAGCCGGTCGAGCTCGTCGCCACTGCGTCCCACCGGCAGTCGCTCGCTCAGATCGCCGGTCATGATGCGATGCGCCGTGCCGCTCATCGCATCGATGCGCCTGAGCACGCGGCGCGCGACGAACACGCCGCCGCCGAGTCCAAGCACGACGACGATCAGGATCGACCATTGCGCGGCCTTGGCGACGATGCCGAACAGGCGCCGCCGCTCGGCCAGGTCGCGGCCGATCAGTAGCCGGAAGCCGTTCTCCAATTCGGTGACCCGAACGAGCGCGCGATGGTCGCGATCATCGGTATCCTCGATCCGCCGGTAGGCGGTCTCGGACCAGCCACGGGTCGCCATCACGCCGGGCGCGAGCGAGCCGACATTGCCGGCAACCGCCTGCCCTGTCGGGGTGGTTACGAGATAGAGGTTCGCGCCCGGGCGCAGCGCCCGATATTCGATCGTTCGCACGAGGCCAAACATGCCGCGGCGGCCGTAGATCTCGTTGATCTCCGAGGTCTCGGCATTCACCGTCTGCGTGATCTCTTCGGTGATCAGTCGCCGCGTATTCCAGGCGAAATAACCAAGCAGCGACGCCGCGAATATCGCGAACAAAAACAGATAGACCAGCGTCAGCCGGAACGCCGTGGTGCGGATCAGCTTACCGAATGCCGTCACGGATCATGTATCCCGCGCCGCGGATCGTGTGCAGCAGCGGCCGATCGAAACCCTTGTCGATCTTGGAGCGCAGCCGCGAAATGTGCACGTCGATCACATTGGTTTGCGGATCGAAATGATAGTCCCAGACGTTTTCCAGCAGCATGGTGCGCGTCACCACCTGCCCCGCATGCTTCATCAGATATTCGAGCAGCCGGAACTCACGCGGCTGGAGCGTCAGCTCGTCCTTGCCGCGGGCAACGCGGTGGGAGAGCCGGTCGAGCTCGAGATCGCCGACGCGATAGACCGTGTCTTCGGCGGGACCGCCGCGGCGGCGCGACAGCACCTCGACGCGCGCGAGCAGCTCGGCGAACGAGTACGGTTTGGGAAGGTAGTCGTCGCCGCCGGCACGCAGGCCCTTGATGCGGTCGTCGACCTGGCCGAGCGCGGAGAGAATCAGCACCGGCGACGAATCGCCCTTTTCACGCAGGGCGCCAATCAGCGACAGGCCGTCGCGCTTGGGCAGCATGCGGTCGACCACCAGCACGTCGTAGTCGCCGCTCTCGGCCATGGCGAGGCCTTCCTCGCCGTCGGAGGCGTGGTCGGCGATGTGACCGACTTCGCGAAACGCCTTGACGAGATAGTCGGCGGATTCGCGGTCGTCTTCGATGATGAGGAGGCGCATCGTGCGGTCGGCGGCGGTCAAGGAGGTCAGCCCTTTCAACATGGCGCGGTCGGCAATCGCATGCAAGCGGAGCGGAAGATTCTCGAACCGGGAAAAGAGCGGGCGGTGAAGCTGGGGGACCTCACCGCCCTTAGGCCCTTCCGACGGAGGGGGGCGTATTCCACCGGAAGGTAGGATGGGGAAGCGGAATTACTCCGCTCCCCTGAAGGGGGCCCGCGGCGGGGGCGACTGATGCCGGCGGCTCCCTTCATCTCGTAAGGCCTCCTGATCCTCAGCCCTTGGCGAGTGGGACTGCGACGAAGCGCGACTGGCCGCCGCTCTTCACGCGCATCAGGACGCTGTTCTTGTTGTCGGTGCGCGCCGCGTTGATGGCTTCGCGCACGTCGCCAGCGGTGCTAACGCTCTTGCCGGCGACCTCGAGAATCACGTCGCCTTCCTTGAAGCCGCGCTCGGCTGCGGCGCTCTTCGGATCGACCTCGGTGACAACGACGCCGTCCTTGCCGGCGCCGGCCACGCTGTTGGCCGGGGCAACCGTCATGCCGAGCTTCGGCACATCGGTGCCGCGGGTCGGCGCCTTGCTGTTGTCATTGTCGGTATCGGCCTTTGCCTCGACCGTGTTCGGCAACTGGCCGAGGGTGAGGTTCACGACCTTGTCCTGACCCTTGTGCAGCACGTTGAGCTTCACGGTCGCACCTGGCGCCATACCGCCGATGGTGCGGGCGAGCTCACGGGCGTCCTTGACGGGCTCGCCGTTGACCGAGGTGATGACGTCGCCGGACTCGATGCCGGCCTTCGCCGCCGGACCGTTGGCCTGCGGCTCCGCCACCAGGGCGCCTTCGGCCTTCTTCATGCCGAGGCTGTCGGCGATGTCCGAAGTCACGGGCTGGATCTGCACGCCGATCCAGCCGCGGCTGACCGAGCCCCTGTCCTTGAGCTGGGCGACCACGCTCTTCACGGTCGCGGCCGGAATCGAGAACGCGATGCCGACGCTGCCGCCGGAGGGCGAAAAGATCGCGGTGTTGACGCCCATCACCTCGCCGTCGGTGTTGAAGGCCGGGCCGCCGGAGTTGCCCTTGTTCACGGGCGCGTCGATCTGGATGAAATCGTCATACGGACCGTTGCCGATGTCGCGGCCGCTGGCCGAGACGATACCGGCAGTCACGGTGCCGCCGAGGCCGAAGGGATTGCCGACCGCCAGTACCCAGTCGCCGATCCGCGGCTTGCCATCGGACAGCTTTGCGAACGCGAAGTTGGAGCCGCCCTCGACCTTGATCAGTGCCAGGTCGGTGCGCTGATCGGTGCCGATCACCTTGGCGCTGTAGGTCTTGCCGTCGTCGGTCGTCACCTCGACCTTGTCCGCGCCGTCGACCACGTGGTTGTTGGTCACGGCAAAGCCGTCGGCCGAGATGAAGAAGCCCGAGCCCTGGCCGGTGATGGCACGCCCGCCGCCGCGCGGTCCGCGCAGGCCGGGAATCCCATCCTGCCCACCGAAGCGGCGGAAGAAGCGCTCCATCGGCGAGCCCGGCTGGAACGGCGAATCATCGCTGTCATCGTTGCTCGCGGTCTTCTCCTTGATGTTGACCTTCACCGAGATCACCGAGGGTTTGACCCGTTCGACAATGTCGGCAAATCCGATCGGACGTTCGACCTTGCGGACCTCCGTGTTGACCTGCGCATGCGCCGGGCTCGAGAACAGATCGGACGGCGACGTCGACGGGCTGAAGCCATAGACGGCAACGCCCAGGCCAGCGACCACCGAGGCCATCAGCGCGAGTTTGCGGGCACCAAGCAGCGACCGGCGGGGCTGCCGGTACGACGGGAAGGACGAAAGGTCGTGACGTTCGGTCATGCAGGGATCTCCAGGGCCTTGAATTCCTTTTGGCGCTGCTAGGGCAACGCCTTACGGCCTGAAGATGGGGATTTGCGCCTTACAACGCGCTGGCGGTGGGGTTAAACTTTTGTAATGAAGCCGCAAATACCTGCGGCAGTTTATCGCAGGCAAAAAAACATGTTTTTGCAGGAGCTTAAGAGGTGCCGCGAACGGCAACGGACGCTTCCCTTTCTGGTCCTGCACGACACGCGAACGCCTAACCCGATTTCGCCCGGTCGGACAGGAGTTCGGCGAGCTTCGCCTCCTCGTCAGGGGTGAGCGGCGGGGTCACCTCCGCACTGCCCTGCCCGCGGCGACGAATCTGCAGCCAGAGCGCCAGGCCGCCGGCGCCCAACGCGAGCGGCGTGAGCAGCCACAGCAGCAAGGTCTCTCGCTCGAAGCGTGGCTTCAGGAGCACGAACTCGCCATACCGTGCCACCAGGAAGTCGATCACCTGGGCATTGCTGTCGCCGGCCGCGATCCGCTCCCGCACCAAGAGGCGCAGGTCGCGCGCAAGTGGTGCCTCGGAGTCGTCGATCGACTGGTTCTGGCAGACCATGCAGCGGAGTTCGCGCGACAATTCGCGCGCCCGCGCCTCTTTCGCCGGGTCCGCCATGATCTCGTCAGGCTGCACGGCATAGGCCGCCGGCAGCCCCAAAAGTGCAAGCGCAAGAATCGCTGCAATCAACCTGCGCATCGGCTTCACTCCGCCGGCTGCAAGCGCGGCTGCGCGCGCGCCGGCTTTGGCGCGCCAACCCGCAAGCGGCGATCAGACAGCGACAGCACGCCGCCGAACGCCATCAGCACCGGCCCCCACCAGATCAGCAGCACAAGCGGCTTGTGATAAATGCGAACGGCGATCGCGCCTTCCGTGGTGACGTCGCCGAGCGAGATGTAGAGTTGGCTCGCGCCGCGGGTCAGGAGCGCGGCTTCAGTGGTCGAGGAGCCGCGCGTGGTGAAGCTCCGCTTCGATGGTGTCATCGCGCTGAGCGCCTCGCCGTCGCGGCTGACGTCGAACCGCGCGATCATCTCGCGGAAATTCGGACCCTGCCGCTGGAACAATCCGTCGAGCTTCAATTCATAGCCAGCAACGTGCGCAACATCGTCCGGCTTCATGGTGCCGATATATTCGCTGTTCCAGGTGGACTCGCAGACGATGCCGATCAGCGCGACGCCGAGACCGGCATGTGCGAAGGCCGTGCCCCAGACCGAGCGCGGCAGTCCGCGCGCACGGCGCACCGCCGTTCCGAACGGTGCGCGGAACAGGCCGACGCGTTCGACGAGATCGGTCACCGCGCCGAGAATCACAAACACCGCGAGCGCGATGGCCGGAGGCGCAAGCGCACTGCCGCCATGCGCCCAGGCCCACACCAGCGCCAGCGCCAGCAGCGCGACGATACCGGCGGCCAGCAGTCGCTGCGCGGCGCCGAGCAGATCGCCACGCTTCCACGCCAGCATCGGACCAAAGGGAACGGCGATCAGCAACGGCACGAACAGCGGTCCGAAGGTGAGATTGAAGAACGGCGCGCCGACCGAGATCTTTTCGCCGGTCAAAACCTCCAGCCCGAGCGGATAGAGCGTTCCGACCAGCACGGTCGCGCAGGCCGTGGTGAGGAAGAGGTTGTTCAGCACCAGCGCGCCCTCGCGCGAGATCGGTGCGAACAGCCCGCCCTGCTTCAGCGAGGATACGCGGGCGGCGTAGAGGCTGAGACTGCCGCCGATGAAGACGCAGAGGATCAGCAGGATGAAGACTCCGCGCGTCGGATCGCTGGCGAAGGCATGCACGGAGGTGAGCACCCCCGAGCGCACCAGGAACGTGCCGAGCAGCGACAGCGAGAAGGTCAGGATCGACAGCAGGATGGTCCAGACCTTCAGCGCGTTGCGCTTCTCCATCACCAGCGCCGAATGCAGCAACGCGGTGCCGGCGAGCCACGGCATCAGCGAGGCGTTTTCAACCGGATCCCAGAACCACCAGCCGCCCCAGCCGAGTTCGTAATAGGCCCAGTAGGAGCCCATGGCGATGCCGAGCGTCAGGAAGATCCAGGCAAGGAGCGTCCATGGCCGCACCCAGCGCGCCCAGGCCGCGTCGATCCGGCCCTCGATCAGCGCCGCGATCGCAAACGAGAACGAGATCGAGAAGCCGACATAGCCGAGATAGAGCATCGGCGGATGCACGGCGAGGCCGATATCCTGAAGCACCGGATTGAGGTCGCGCCCCTCGATCGGCGGATTGGCTATGCGAAGGAACGGGTTCGAGGTGATCAGGATGAAGAGATAGAAGGCGCTCGCGACCCACGCCTGCATGGCGAGCACATGCGCGCGCAGCGACAGCGGCAGGTTGTTGCCGAAAGCGGCGACGAGCCCGCCGAACAGCGCCAGGATCGACACCCATAACAGCATCGAGCCTTCATGGTTTCCCCACACACCGGTGATCTTGTAGATCAGCGGCTTCATCGAGTGGGAATTCTCGTAGACGTTGGCGACGGAGAAATCCGAGGTGACGTGCAAGGTGACGAGCGCGACGAAGGACGCGCCGACGAACAGCAATTGGGCCAGCGCCGTGGAGCGCGCGACGTTCATCAGTGCGGGGTCGCGCAGCCGCGCACCGATCAGCGGCACGAAGGACTGGATCAGCGCGAGACCAAGCGCGAGCACCAGGGCATAGTGTCCGGATTCCGCGATCACCGCACGGCTCCCTGTGGATTGCCTTGCGCGGTCGTTGCCGCTGGCGTCGCGTTGTTCTTGGCGCCGTAATCGTCCTTCCAGTGCCCCTGCTTCTTCAGGGCGTCGGCAACGTCCTTGGGCATGTAGGTCTCGTCATGCTTGGCCAGCACGGTGTCGGCCTTGAACACGCCGCTCGCGTCAAGCGCGCCTTCGGCGACGACGCCCTGCCCTTCGCGGAACAAATCGGGCAGGATGCCCTTGTAGGCGACCGGCAGCTTGGCGCTGCCGTCGGCCACTTCAAAGGTCACTGCGAGATCGTCGCCACGTTGCAGCGAGCCCGGCTGTACCAGGCCGCCGAGGCGAAACCGCTTGCCCGGCGCGATGTGCTTCTCCGCGACCATGGTCGGGGTGGAGAAGAACACGATGGAGTCCCGCAGCGCGTTCAGCACCAATGCTGCGGCGAGCGCGAGCACGGCGAGCGACCCGCCGATGATGGTCATACGTCGCTGCTTGCGCGTCATGGCTGGCCTCTTTGCGCCCTTCCTGCGATCGTCATCCGTCGAGCCCGAGATTCTTCAGACCTTCATTGAGCTGGCGCAGCCGTTCGGCGTCGTTGGCCACCGCCTCGCGGGCATCGCTGAGCGCGCCCCTCGCCTTGTCGCGCTCGCCCATCACGACGTATGCGCGCACGAGGCGCAGCCAGCCGTCGACGTCATCGCCGTTCTGCTTGAGCCGATTGGCGAGCCGATCGACCATGCCGCGGATCATCGCGCCGCGGTCGCCTTCGCTCATCTCCTTGGCCGCTGCGATCGTATCGTCCGAGAGCGCGGGCGCGGCGCTGCCGCCGCCGACCCGCGCCAGCGACGATTGCACGAGCGCACGCCACGGCGCGTCCGGCGGCGCTTTCGCCAGCACTCTGCGCCAGATCGCAGCCGCATCAGCCTTGCGGCCGTCCTGCTCGGCGGCAAGACCGAGGAAATAGTTCGCCTTCGGCTCCCCTGCATCGAGCGCGTGCGCGCGCTCGAACTCCGCCTTGGCTTCAGCCGTCACGACGCCACCGGCGGCAGCCAAAAGCGCCTCGCCGAGATCCGACCTTCGCTCCGCGCTTTCGCCATTATAGGTGAGCGAATTGCGATAGGCGCGCACGGCTTCATCATAGCGGCCGAGCCGCTCCAGCACCGGCGCAAGCACGTTCCAGCCGCGCCCGTCGGTCGGATTTTTCTCGAGGTGCTGCTCGACCTGCGCCACCATGTTCTCGAGCGATTGCTGCATACCGGGCGCGCGATCGCGCTGCGCCAGTGGAAAGTCGTGCAGCCTTGGCGAGCCAAGCGGGACGTAGACGAGGATCGCGACCAGCGGCAGGCCGATCAGCGCCAGCACGGCCGCCGCGCGGCGCCATGTCAGGCTCGACCCGCCGTCCGGCGCAGGCTCGCTGCCGGCCGCGGCGAGCAACCGGCGGCCGATCTCGACCCGCGCGGCCTCCGCCTCCGGCGCCGCGATCAAGCCTGCGGCAAGATCACGCTCGATCTCGACAAGCTGGTCCTTGTAAACGGCAACCTCGCTGCCTCCGCTCTGCGCGCGGCCGCCACGGCCGAGCGGCCAGAGCACGGCGAAAATCGCCGCGACCGTCATCAGCGCGAACACGAACCATAGCGTCATCGAGCAAGCTTCCGGCAGCGCGTCGTTCGCGCCTCTCAGGTGGCTTTACACCACGCTGAAGCGGCGCGGCAATTGACAATTGTCAATTTGGCGCGACGAGGCTTGGAGCCGAAAGGGAAGGAATCCAATGGCTTAGGCGATCTCGATATCCGCGCTCCGGGCTGCGTCCTGACCATGCCCGTTCAGGGCCTCCAGGAAATAGGTTCCGGGCTTCACCGTATCGGGCAGCCTGATCCACACCGCGCCGACGGGAACGAGAGAGGCGATCGTCGCAACCGGATCCGGCAATTGCCGGCCGCTCATCGTTTCGACCAGCATCACCTTCGCCCTGACCATCAATCTTCGATAGATCGCCGAGATTACGCGGTTCTCAACCTCCACAAAGCTGATGACGGGTTTCATGCGACCACAAATAGAAATTCCAAAAACTTGCTCGCAGGGCCGTACGTTCGTCACCACCGGCCTTTATCAATCAGAAATTGTAGGGAAGATAAGTTTCGCCGGAGCTAGCCGGCGCGCGAGGATTTGCGCTCGCCCGTCAGCGCGCTTTCGGCTGCCCGGCTCATCAGCGAGGCATAATCGTCGCCGAACAGCACTTCGCAGAAACGGATCGCGGCGGCCATCTGCTGCTGACGATAGGCCCGGACCTTGTGGTCGGCGGCGCGCAGCGACTGCACCAGCGATTCCGTCGACCGCTCCACATATTGCTGGAGGTCCGAATAGGTGCGAAGCGTCACCTCGTTGATCGCAAGCTCGCTGGCATAGTTGCGGCAGGTCGCGACGAAGTCGATCAGCGCGGCGGTTTCCTCGACCTCGGTGCTGTCGACGCGGGCGCCCGGCGGAATGTCCTTCTCCGCGCGCTGGCGCAGGATGCGGCGGACACGGCCCGGCACGCTGTCGATCTCCGATTGCAGCGCGTTGGAGATATCGGCACGGATCGAGGTCAGCTGCTTGCCCCAGGCGGAATCGTTGCGCAGGTCGAGTTCGGTACGCAATCCGCGCACGCCGTCATGCAGCGCCTTGAGGTTCTCGGCGATGTTGTCAAAGCGGCCGCGCTTGATGTCGAGCCGCAGCATGGCAGCGAGACAGGACAGGTCATGCAGGGCCATGGTGACCGCCACGCCGAACGGCGTCGCGGCGACGCGGATCTCGTCGTCGGAGGCTGCCATCTTGATGGCGAGGCGGATGATCTGCCAGGGCGCCGTCAGCCGCTGGACCACCATCGACAGGGCAAACGGCAGCATCTGCGGCGTCTGGAGGACGGGAACGTTGAGCGCGGCCGTCACCGCCGCGATCTGGGAATCGCCGAAAACACGCAGGAAACGCGGCAGCTTTTCATTGAGACTCGCGATCGCCTCGCGAACCCCGAGCACGGCACCGACCGAGTAGAGATCCTCGATGACGTTGGGCGGGCCGACGCGGGCAAGCGCGCGCGACTTGTCGCCGCCGCCAGGCCCCGTCAGCTCGAAAATCGCATCGGCCGCGACCGCCTGGATTTTCAGGGCCAGAGCCTCACCACTGTCGCCGGCCGGCAGGCGGGAAAGCGCGGCGTCGAGCTCACTCACCTTGTCAGGAGCACCATCGCGGCCGAGCCATTGCCAGATCGGCAGCAGGGAGGAGCGGCGGATCTGTCCGAGGCGGACCGGAATGCCGGCCTCGACGAGGAACGGTTCCAGCGGCTGATAAAGCAGCCGCGACAGATCCTCCGTGCGCGGCGCAGCATCTTCGTCGACCTCGGTCTTGCGCACGATCTTGCGCAGCTGCTCGAGCACGAGGGTGGCCACCGCCGTGTCCTGGCCGCGCTCCAGCGCACGCTCGAACTCCCGCATCAGCAGCGCCTGTGACTGCGGCGGGAGCTGCGCGAGATAGTCTCTCAGCCGCTCGATCGATGTCTGGCTCATGCGCCCGTTATGCACGGTCTTGTGGCGGACGAGGGATGCGTCCGGGCGCGATCATAGGAGGTGGCGCGTTAAGAAGGCGTTTAGGAAGTTGCCCGGCGGCGGTGCGTTTTTGCGTCGAACCGCCTGAGCGCAACGGAAAAAGGTGCGCGGGAACAAGGACTAAATACCTGGGAGCACCAGCTCCGCACGCAGGCCTCCGATCGGCGCGCTGCCGAGGATCAGACTGCCGCCGTAGAGCGCGGCGAGGTCGACCACGATCGACAGGCCGAGACCCGATCCCGGCTTCGACTCGTCGAGCCGCTGCCCCCTGCGCGAGACCTGCGCCCGCTCGGCCTCGGACAGACCACGGCCGTCGTCATCGACGATGATCCGCAGGCGTGGCCCCGCGTCGGGCTTGCCGGGGCTGTCCACCAGCACCTCGATGAAGACGCGCGAGGCTGCCCATTTGCAGGCATTGTCGACGAGATTGCCGACCATCTCCTCCAGATCCTGCCGCTCGCCGCGAAATTTCGCTGATGGATCCGCCTTGGTTTCGACGACGATGCCGCGATCGCGATGGATCTTCTCCATGGTCCGGCGCAGTGCCCCAATCGTCGGCGCCACCTCCGTCACGGTTGCGACGATCGACACCCTGGCCGCGATGCGGGCGCGCTCGAGGTGGTGGGCGAGCTGGTCGCGCATGACGTCGGCCTGCTCCATGACCTTCTCAGCGAACGGATCGGCGGCATGGGCGGCGGCCTCGTTGACGATCACCGAGAGCGGCGTCTTGATCGCGTGCGCGAGATTGCCGACATGGGTGCGCGCGCGCTCGACGATCTCGCGATTGGCCTCGATCAGCGCATTGGTCTCGCGCGCGAGCGGCGCGATCTCGACGGGGAATTCGCCTTCCAGCCGCTCGGCACGCCCGGAGCGGATGTCGGCGATCGCCTCCGAAATGCGCTTCAATGGAGCTAGACCGAATCGGACCTGGAAAACCGTGGTGAGCAGAAGCACGATGCCGAGCGCCGTGAACGTGCCGCCGAGGTAATAGTCGAAGCTGCGCGTCTCGTCGAAAATCTCGGTGGCATCGCCGGCGATGCTGACCAGGAACTTGCCGTCGGCGCCGAGATCGACTGGCCGCTCCACCATCCGCAAGGTCTGGCCTTCCGGCCCATCGACATAACCGAGCCGGATGCCGGCCGCGGTCAGCTCGACCCCCTGTTCCTCCAGCTTCGGCAGCTTCTTGTCCCACAGCGAGCGCGATGAGCGCACCTCCGGCTTTTCGGTGTCGGTGCGCGCGATCTGCCAATACCAGCCCGACAACGGCAGCTCGAACAGCGGCTCGCCGAGCGACTGGAATTGACGGTCCGGCGGCTCGTCGGGCGTCGCGACCTCGGCGATCAGCGTGCGCAGGTAGAGATTGAGCCGGCGGTCGAAGGCGCGCTCGGTCGCGTTCTTGTACACCGACGACAGCACGACGCCGGTGATGGCCAGGATCACCACCAGCCACGCCGTCGCCGACAGGAACAGGCGGTTGGCAAGCGAGCTAGCGCGCATTGGATCGATCCCGGCAGGCGCAGGACGGCAGGTGGTCGGAGATGGTCATGGGCGACCAAGACCCCGGTCCCGCCGCCCGGTCAAGTGCCAGATCAAGTACCGGGCGCAGCCGGCGGGGTCAGGAGATAGCCGAGACCACGGACGGTCTGGATGATATCGACGTCCAGCTTCTTGCGGATACGGCCGACAAAGACCTCGATGGTGTTGGAGTCGCGGTCGAAATCCTGGTCGTAGAGATGCTCGACGAGCTCGGTACGCGAGACCACGCGGCCGGCATGGTGCATCAGATATTGCAGCAGCCGGTATTCGTGCGAGGTCATCTTCACGGGGTTGCCGGAGACGGTCACCTTGTTGGTCCGCGTGTCCAGCGTCACCGGTCCGCAGGTCAGCTCGCTCTGGGCATGGCCGGCCGAGCGGCGCAGCAGCGCGCGAATCCGCGCCAGCACCTCCTCGAGGTGGAAGGGCTTTGCGACATAGTCGTCGGCGCCGGCATCAAAGCCCTGGACCTTGTCGCTCCAGCGGTCGCGCGCGGTGAGGATCAGGACCGGCATGGCGCGGCCGTTGCGCCGCCAGGCTTCCAGAACCGAGATGCCGTCCTTCTTGGGCAGGCCGATGTCGAGCACCACGGCATCATAGGGCTCGTTCTCGCCGAGATAGTGCCCTTCCTCCCCGTCAAAGGCGCGGTCGACGACGTAGCCGGCGTCGCTTAGCGCCTTGGTGAGCTGGCGATTGAGATCGGGGTCGTCCTCAACAACGAGCAGGCGCACGCTTCTCTCCAAGAATAGCCGAAAGGATGGACTGCGGAATCTACTGCCAAGATGACCAATCCCGGCGTGAACTGAATATGAACGCCGGGAACCGGTAAATGTTACTTTTTCGTCATGAAGCCGACACGACGGCGCTCGCCATGCGCCCGGGCATAGCCGGCCGCATGGCGAGCGCAATTTGCCGCGTTCCGCGGCGAGTCGGAAGCGCTGATCGTGAGCTCCGCGCGACGGCGGTCAGGTCCGGAAGAACACGAACCAAATGACGCCGAGGATCAGGATCGCAAGTCCGGTCGAGACGGTGAGCAACGCCGCGACCGACGGACCGGGCTCGCCCTGGCGCGCCTCGGTCGATGTCTCGATGATCTGATCGTTGCGTCTCGTAGCCATGGTAACCCTCAATTGCCGGGGTATCGCGTCCAAATGCCGCGACCTCCTCGCGGCCTCTCATGACGTGCGGGGCAACGTCTGATCGCGAACGATGTTCCGGGGCCGGACCGGCGGAAGGTCAATGATTAACGCCATTGCAAGATTCCATTCCGCCCCTTGCTATGATTCGGGGTTCCCCGGTGTTATCCTCGCAGGCTGTCCCTGTTGCGTTTGGAGTAGCCCATGGCCCCCCGTGCCAACTGGAAGGGTTTTTTGCGCCTATCGCTCGTGACCTGCCCGGTCGCGCTCTATCCGGCCACTTCGGATACCGAGAAGGTCTCCTTCAACCAGATCAACCGGAAGACCGGCCACCGGATCAAGTACCTCAAGGTCGACGCCGAGACTGGAGACGAGGTCACCTCCGACGACATCGTCAAGGGCTACAAGGTCGATACCGACACCTATATCGAGGTCACCAAGGACGAGCTCGACGAAATCGCACTTGAATCGACCCACACGATCGAGATCGACGAATTCGTGCCCAAGACCGACATCGACAACCGCTATCTGATCCGCCCCTATTATCTCGTGCCGGACGGCAAGGTCGGCCACGATGCCTATGCGGTGATCCGCGAGACCATCCGCAGCATGAACAAGGTCGCGATCGGCCGCGTGGTGCTGACCAACCGCGAGCACATCATCGCGCTCGAGCCGCTCGACAGCGGCCTGATGGGCACGCTGCTGCGCTACCCCTACGAGGTGCGCAGCGAGAAGGAGTATTTCGACGACATCCAGGACGTGAAGCTCACCAAGGACATGCTCGAGCTCGCCAAGCACATCGTCGAGAAGAAGTCGGGCGCATTCGAGCCCGAGGTGTTCGAGGATCACTACGAGACCGCGCTGATCGATCTGATCAACAAGAAGCGCAGCGGCGTGCCGCTCGCCGCCAAGGCCGCGCCGAAGACGGGAGGCAACGTCATCAACCTGATGGACGCGCTCAAGAAGAGCCTCGCGACCGAGAAGGAGGCCGCGCCCGCCACCAAGGTCGACGGCAAGGCCAAGAAGCCGAAGAAGCGCGTCGAGGGTCAGCGCGAAATGCTGCTGCCGATCGCCGGCAAGGGCGGCAAGACCGCCGCCGCCAAGGAAGCGCCCAAGAAGGCCGATAAGCCGGTGCGCGCGCCGGCGCGCGGCAGGAAGGCCGGATAGCGGCATCACCTCCGGGCGACGCTGCCGTGATGTCCCTCCTCGCGTATCGCCCGGTCTGACATGCCTTGGTCGACGGCGTTCGACGAACCAATCCCGGTGCCCAACCGGCGCAAGCTGCTCACGCTGCAAGAGGCGGCCGACTACATCATGCAACTGCCCGAGGACGCGCAGCACGAAGCGCACTGGCAGACCGCCATCGAGACGCTCATCAGCGCGGCTGAGACCGGTGGCGGCTGGATGATGTTCGCCCGTATCGCCATGTTGCGGGCGCTGAACGCGGACGGCCGCTGCGGATGACTCCTGCAGGCCCAGGCCCCCTCTTGCCGACCCGCTGGCTAACAGGCTCAACGATCCGTTAAGCGGCACCGTCGTTTTTCGGCACACCGCCCGACCTCAGGTTCGTAGAGGGTCTTCCTACGGAAAACGCGCGATGACGCCTTGAGAGCCACCCCACACGACCGCCACGAGGGTTGGCCGGTTTAGATCCATTTGAAGCGGGTGAGGAAACATTAATTTAATCGATGTCGCCCTATGAGGCTGCAGGCGAGGTCGACGGAACCTATTCTTTTTGATGCGCCCAAGAAACTTAATGAAACAATTTACCAGTCTGAAAACGACGTGGGCATACGTTGGACCGGATGAATAGGAGTTGGCAATGCGTTTGTTTAGGTCTTTCCTTGCCGATGAAAGTGGCGCCACCGCTATCGAGTATGGCCTGATTGCCGCCGGTATCGCGCTCGCAATCGTTACGGTCGTGAACAACACAGGCAGCGCACTCCTCAACAACAAATTCAACTCGATCAGCGCGGCCATGAAGTAATAGCCGACCCGGCTTGGCGCGATCGGCACGATCGCCAACGGGCCGAACGGCGGGCTGAAGAGGGCGTCTTGAGGCGCCCACCCACGCCTTGGGCTGCATGGCCCGCCCCCATGCGCACGCCATGATCTGGGTCAAACGGGTTGAGGCCGCAGCGGCTAGTGGTTGCAGGCTGCAACTTCCCTGGCCCGTGCATGAATTCCGATTGCCTCCGCCCGCAACTGAAAATACGCCGCGTCGCCCTCGGTGAGCGATTCAACCGACCGAGCCTCCGATCAGTTCGATATGCGATCTGGCTGCTGAGGCATGTCGTGCAATTTCTTGAGAATGGAATCGGTCGTCGCGCCGCTCGCGCACATTCCCGTGGCGGTCTCTCCGAAGTCGACGAGGCTGTGATACTTTGGCTTAGGAGCTTTCGCTAGCGGCACCAGCCAAGCATTGAGGCCCTGTCTTTTCAACCCATCGAAGTAGAGCTCCTGGGTTGAGAATGGAATATTGGTGTCCCGGGGGTCCGCAATCAGGAATATCCGTCGCTCGGGCTGCTTGGCAATTTGACCGATCGAGTCGTAAGGGTCGAAAAACACCTCCGCTCTCAGGCGGTGCACCCACCCTCGCGCCTCGAGCCTGGCGCGATAGGCGGCCGCAGGAGAGGAAAGGATCGCACATTGGACATCATTGCGTCGGGCGAGCAATTCCGCCGCAAGCGTTCCACCGCCGCTATGTCCGCCCAGCACCCATCGTTCAATCTTGTAACGAGCCTTCAAGGCTTCAATCTGAGCCTCCATCAGTCTCGCTTCCAGAGGCGTGTGTCTGACATCGTAGTGTTTGCCGGTGCTGCCATAGGTCCCGGGTCGCGCGAGAAAAATATAAGGCACAGCGTATCGATTGGATAAGGTGCCGGACTGTTCAATCATTGACGCGACCCCCAGACCTTGTTGATGAGCGACACTTTTCGGGCCACCCATCACATCTCCTGACATCCAGGCAGCGACAAGAGGATTCGGCCCATCGACGGTCAGGCCGGCGGCATAGTATCGCAAGCAATAGCCTCGACCATCAACGCGAACCCAAACTGCGGTCTGACGCTGCTCCATCTGTTCGCAGGTCGAGCGAGCAATCTGTATTCCGTTGATGACTTTGAGCGGATCGAACATTTCGTCGTCCGGTAGAGACTGAGCTAGGATCATACTCGGAGCAATTAGGCAGATCGCAGTGGCAATCAGGGACGCAATAGCGCTAGCGGTTCTCAACAGTCGCTCCATTCTTCTAGATCGCTGGCACGCGGCTCATGCTGACGCGATGTTCGCCTCGACGGCTTGTCGCGTTGCGTCGGCCAGTTCGCGCCTTTGCACCGATGAACCTCAGGCGTCGCCTCACCCCATCGTCGCAAGCTGCAGCGCGAGTGCGCAGGCGCGGTCGTATTCGTCGAGATTGATCCATTCATCGATCGTGTGCGCCTCGTTCTGCCCCGCACCGAAGGTCACCGTCGGGATGCCGTGGCGGACCATCCAGTTCGCGTCGAGGCCGCCATTCGCCGCGCGGATGTTCGGCGTTCCGCCGACCGCGGACACGGCTTCGATCGCGCGTTTGACCACCGGCAGGCTCTCCTTCATGCGGAACGGATAATAGTCGGTCTCGGCCTTGAATCTGACGCGGCCGGATTTGCCCTGGACGTTCTTGACGCGCTTGGCGGCCTTCTCGAACGCCGCCTTGTAGGCCTTGGTGATCTCCTTGAAGAACTTCCCATCGTGACTGCGGCTTTCGCCGCGCACGTGCACATAATCAGTGACGACGTTGGTCGCATCGCCGGCCGGCCGGCCCTCGCCGCCGGTGACGGGACCCACGTTACTCGTGCCCTGCCGCTTGCCCTTCACCACCTTGCCGAACCAGTCACCGGCCTTCACCTCGGCGAGCGCAAGCGCAAGGATCATGGTCGAAGAGATTCCGCGCTCCGGCGCGACGCCGGCGTGCGAGGCGCGGCCGAAAATCTCGACCTGCCAGCGATCCGCCCCGACGGCGCCGATGGTGACGTTGGAGGCGGAGCCGCCGTCATAGTTGAAGGCCATCACCGGCGCGCCGAGCTCCTCCGTCTGGACGTGGCGCGCGCCATAGAGCCCGCTCTCCTCCCGCACGCAGAACAAGAGCGTGATCGGCGGATGATCGGGCTGCTGCTTCGCGAGCTCAGCCGCCAACGTGACGAGAACGCCGCAGCCGCAGCGGTTGTCGCCTCCGAGCGCGGTCTTCGCCGCGTTGACGATCTTGCGCCCCGAGCGCTTCGGCTTCGCGCCGGCGCACAGCGGCACGGTGTCCATGTGGGTCATGAACATGATCCGCGGCTGGTTGTGCATCGCGCCGCGGCCGGGCAGATCGACGATGAGATTGCCGGTCTCCGTCGGCACGGGAATGCGCGTGTTGGCATCGTCGAGGCGGATCGCCCCCGCGGGCACGCCACTTTCTCGCAGCGCCGCCGTAAGCTCGCGCCCGATCGCTGCCTCCTTTCCAGTCACGCCCTCGACGGCGAGGAAGCGCATGAGGCGGTCGGTAGCGGCCTGAGTGTCGACGGACATGACTGATTCCTCTGATGGACGGCGCCTGCAAGCATCCTTTGCAGCAGCAGGTTCCGCAAGGCTCCTCGCCGTCATTCGCGCGGCGAATCCGACATCGCCCCCCGCCTCAAATGCAGAGGCTGAGCAGCTTGATGTGGCAGTCCTTGGATCTGGATCCAGGTGAGGGAGCGGTGTCGCGTTTCACGGCAACAATGGGCTCCCTATCCTTCTTGCCCTTGCCCGGCTTCGGCTCGTAATCGCCCGCGATCACCATGGCCCAGTAGCTGCGTTTGCCGCTGGCATTCCTGGCGCTCGCGATCCCGACACGGGAGGCGTTGTGCAACAAGAGGTTCTTGCGGTGCCCGGATGAGTCGATCCACTGGCCGAGCGTCTTCTCGAAACTGTCGTAACCATAGGCGATGTTCTCGGCGGCGCGCCCGGCATGCGCCGGCGCGACCCGCCTGGTGAATGGGCCGAGAACCTCATGACTGAGATCGTCCTTCGCCGCCATCGCACGCGCCTGCTCGAGCGCAATGCGGTCCAGCGTTGCATCGCGCACGACGCGGACCTCGCCGTGCTTGAGACGGAAGCTGGAGATCAGCTCGGCCGGGGATTCGGCGGCCATGACCGGCGCAGCCAGCAGCACAAAGCCGGCTATCATTCCACTGACCATACGACGTGTCATCGTCCCCCAGGCGCCCATCGGTCTCCAAGCCTGCGCGATTGTCCTGCCGCTTCTCCACCGGCAATGTGGACGCTTCAAGGCGCGCAATGAGGCGCAACATGGGTTTCGCTTCGCTTTGCGGCGCATCGACGAACTCGCGGCGGCCGAGCGCGGCCGCCCTGCATGGCTGACCTACGGCCGCGCGCGGGGGCGCGCGCTTTACGCTTCCGGGAATTCCTGATCCTCTAACCGACAAACCGGCCGGATCAACCGGCCCGCCGAAGGGAGAGACGCGATGAAGCTCGGCACTGCGATAGCGGAAATCATGAAGCGCGAGGGGATCGAGATCCTCTGCGGCTATCCCGTCAATCACCTGATCGAGCACGCGGCGAATGCGGAGATACGCCCCGTGATGGTACGGCAAGAGCGCGTCGGGATCCACATGGCGGATGCGATCTCGCGCGTCACGTCAGGGCGCACCATCGGCGCCTTTTGCATGCAGCACGGGCCCGGCGCGGAGAACGCCATGGGCGGCGTCGCGCAATGCTTCGGTGAGTCGGTGCCCGTGCTGGTGCTGCCGATGGGCTATCAGCGCAGGCTGTCGCACATCGAGCCGAACTTCAACTCCAGCGAGGCGATGAAGGCGTTCGCCAAATCCTCCGAGCCGATCATCCTGGCCGCTGAAGTCGCCAACATCTTCCGCCGCGCGTTTACCAAGCTGAAGAACGGCCGCGGCGGTCCCGTGATCGTCGAGATCCCCTCGGACATGTGGAACGAGGAGGTGCCGGAACCCCTGAACTACACGCCGGTACTGCGCACCCGCTACGGCGCCGACCCCGTTCATGTGAAGCAGGCCGCGGCGCTTCTGATCAACGCCAAGCGTCCCGTGATCTATGCCGGGCAGGGCGTGCACTACGCACAAGCCTGGCCGCAACTGAAGCGGCTCGCCGAGCGCCTTGCGATCCCTGTCACCACGAGCCTCGGCGGCAAGTCGTCGTTTCCGGAAACGCATCCGCTCTCGCTCGGCTCGGGCGGCCTCGCCGTGCCGCGCGCCGTTCCCAAGTTTCTTGCCGAGGCGGACGTGATCTTCGGCATCGGTTGCTCCTTCACCGAGACGAGCTTTGGCATTGCCATGCCCAAGGGCAAGACCATCATCCATTCGACGCTCGATCCGAACCACCTCAACAAGGATGTCGAAGCCAAGATCGGGCTCGTCGGCGATGCCGGCCTGGTGCTTGATGCGCTGCTGGACGAGATCGGCAAGACGGTCACGTCGGACCGCGACGCATCGGCGGTGGCGGCCGAGATCGCGGCGTCCCACAAGGAATGGCTCGCAAAATGGATGCCAAAGCTCACCAGCAATGACGCGCCGCTCAACCCCTATCGCGTGCTCTGGGATCTCCAGCACACGATCGACATCCACAACACCATCATCACCCATGATGCCGGCAGCCCGCGCGACCAGCTCTCGCCGTTCTGGAAGGCGGTTGAGCCCCTCTCCTATCTCGGCTGGGGCAAGACCACGCAGCTCGGCTATGGCCTCGGACTTGCAATGGGCGCAAAGCTCGCAAAGCCAGACAAGCTCTGCATCAATGTCTGGGGCGATGCCGCGATCGGATTTACGGGCATGGATTTCGAGACCGCGGTGCGCGAGCGCATCCCGATCCTGTCGATCCTGCTCAACAATTTCTCGATGGCGATCGAGCTGAAGGTGATGCCGGTCTCGACCGAAAAATATCGCTCGACCGACATTTCCGGCGACTACGCGGCGATGGCGCGCGCCTTCGGCGGCCATGGCGAGCGGGTGACGAAGCCGGAGGACATCGTGCCCGCGATCAAGCGGGGTATCCAGAAGACCCGCGACGGCGTGCCGACCCTGCTGGAGTTCATCACCAGCAAGGAGACCGACGTGTCGCGGCCGGGGACGTGAGCGGCGTCGGCGACCACCGAAATTCGCTGGCCCTGACAGTTTGAGGATGGAATAATCGGGCTCAGCTATTGGGCCCGGCGCTACCTGGCGCCGGGGCAATATGGACATTTCAGATGCCCACGCTTCCGACGGACGTGGTGGCCGAGCTGAAGGCCAAGATCGCCGAGTTCGAGCGGCGACTGCAGTCGAGCACCGCAGAACGCGACCAGGCGCTCGCCTGTCAGGCCGCGGCGGAGGAAGAAACGGCCCGGTTTCGCGGCATGCTCGGCGAGGCACGGGAGCGGCAGACCGCGACCTCCGAAATCCTTCGGATTATCAGCCAGTCGCCGACTGACGTGCAGCCGGTGTTCGACGCCATCAACCTCACTGCGGTTCGCCTGCTCGGCTGCGATCTCGGCTTCGTCCTGCGCTGCGACGGCAACACATATTCGCCCGTCGCAGCCGCCAATCGCGACGGACCGGTGGCCGAGCTCGGCCCGGCCAACCTGCCGATCGATCCCGCCGCCAACTTCCCCTCGCGGGCCATCCTGAGCAAGAAGATGCTCCATCTGCCGGACTGGTCTAAGATCGACCTGCCCGAGCATGAGCGCAATATTCACAACATGTTCGGCGTCAATTCCTCCCTCTTTCTGCCGCTCTTACGCGGCGAAGAATGCATTGGTGTGCTGGCACTGGCCGGCAGCTGTCTGAGCAATTTTGCCGACAGCGAACTCGCCCTCGCTGAATCCTTCCGTGACCAGGCGCTGATCGCCATCGAGAACACGCGGCTGTTCAACGAGGTGCAGGCGCGCACCAAGGAGCTCGCCAAATCGTTGGAGGACTTGCGCGCGGCGCAGGACCGGTTGATCCAGACCGAGAAGCTCGCATCTCTCGGCCAGCTCACCGCCGGCATCGCACACGAAATGAAGAACCCGCTCAACTTCGTCAACAATTTTGCTGCGCTTTCCGCAGAGCTGACGGACGAGCTCATTGACATTCTGAACTCGGCAACACTCACCGAGAAGATCCGGGCGGAAGTCGATGAACTGACGAGACTCTTGAAGGGCAACCTGCAAAAGGTCGTCCAGCACGGTGAGCGCGCCGATTCCATCGTCAAGAACATGCTCCTGCATTCCCGCGAGGGCTCTGGCGAGCACCGGCCTACCGATGTAAATGCGCTGGTCGAGGAAAGCCTCAACCTCGCCTATCACGGAGCCCGCGCCGAGAAGCCGCAGTTCAACGTCACGCTCAAACGCGAGCTCGACCCCGAGGCCGGCATGGTCGAAGCCTTCCCGCAGGAGATCACGCGCGTCCTCCTGAATCTGATCGCCAACGGCATTTACGCGGTTGCCAAGCGCAAGGCCGAGATCGGCGCTGAGGACTACGAGCCTGTCCTGGTCGCGGGCACGCGCGATCGCGGCGCCCATGTCGAAATCCGCATTCGCGACAACGGCATCGGCATTCCGCCTGACGTCAGAGAGAAGATGTTCAATCCCTTCTTCACGACCAAGCCCGCCGGCGAAGGAACCGGGCTCGGCCTCTCCATGAGCCACGACATTATCGTGAAACAGCATGGTGGCACCATCGACGCTGAAACCGTGCCCGGTGCATTTACCGAGTTCACGATCCGGTTGCCGCGTAAGAGCAATTTTTCAGACAAGACCGAAGGTTAGCCGTGACTGTGACGGTTCTGGTAGTGGACGACGAGCCAGATGTGGAGGCCTTGTTCCGCCAGCAATTTCGCCGCGATCTCCGCGCCCGGCGCTCCGTAATGGATTTTGCCAGTTCGGCGGCGGATGCGCTGTCACGCATCGCGAACAATATCGGACAATCGCTGATCCTCATCCTCTCCGACATCAACATGCCGGGGATGAGCGGGCTCGAAATGCTGCCAAAGGTGAAGGAAATCCGGTCCGAAGTGCCGGTCATCATGATCACGGCCTATGCGATGCCGACACCAGGGACAAGGCACTGGCGGGCGGTGCGAGCGGTCTCCTGACCAAGCCAATCGACTTCACCCTGCTGCGCGAGGAGATCGACGCGCGGCTCGCGCAGGCGGGGTAGTCGCCCACACTGCGGGAAGCCGTCCGTCTCACCTCGGTTGCGATCAAGTCCGGTTGTGCGATAGTCGCCCAATTGAGGAAAGCCGTCGCGAAGTGGGTGCCGCTCTCAAAAATCTCGCATGGCTGATCCGGCGGCAGATGCTGTCGCTGTCCGGCGTCGGCCTCATGCTGGGCGCATTGTTCTTCGCGGCGGCGCTGACGCCGACGCTGATCCCCCGCAGCTATCTCACGCAAGGGGCGCTTGCCGGCGCCTGCTTCGCGATCGGCTACGCGGTCGGCATCCTCTGGCGCTGGCTGTGGCACTATCTAGAGCTGCCCGAGCCCTCGGCGCGGGTGCGATCGACCACCAACGCGCTGGTCGCGGCGGGCTGCTTTCTCGTCGTCATCATTTATCTCAGGCGGACCGCCGAATGGCAGAACTCGATCCGCGCCGTCATGAAGATGGCGCCGGTCGAGACCGCTCATCCGCTCAAAGTCTGCGTCATCGCCTTGGTCACATTCGTCGTGCTTCTGGCTTTGGCGCGGCTGTTCATGCTCGTCGCTCGCTTCCTGGCCGCGCGCAAAGGGCGTGTCATCCCGAGAAAGATCGCAAACGTGCTTGGCGTTGTCGTGGCGACGTTGCTGTTCTGGTCGATCGCCAACAATCTCCTGATCCGCACGGCTTTCAGCGCGCTCGACTCGTCCTTCCGCGAATTCGACGCATTGCTCGAGCCGGAGCGACCGCGGCCGACGGCGCCCGGCAAGACAGGAAGCACGGCATCACTGGTCAAATGGAATGAGCTCGGACGTGCAGGACGCGAATTCGTGGCCTCGGGTCCAACAGCAGCCGAGATCAGCGCCTTCACGGGGCGGCCCGCGCAGGAGCCCGTGCGCGTCTATGTCGGCCTCGGTGCCCGCGACACGGCGCAGGCGCGCGCGAAGCTGGCGCTCGACGAGCTCAAGCGCCAGCACGGCTTTGAGCGCGCGATCCTGATCGTCATCACGCCAACCGGCACCGGCTGGATCGACCCGGCAGCGATGGGCACGGTCGAGTATCTCCACCACGGGGATGTCGCCAGCGTCGCGATGCAGTATTCCTATCTCAACAGCCCGCTGTCGCTGCTGTTCCAGCCTGAATATGGCGCGGAAGCTTCGCGCGCCCTGTTCTCCGAAATCTACGGCTATTGGACGACGCTGCCGAGGGATAAGCGGCCCAAACTGTACCTGCATGGCCTCAGCCTCGGCGCCATGAACTCGGAAAAATCCGCCGAGCTGTTCGAGACGATCGGCGATCCCATTGCCGGCGCGCTGTGGAGCGGGCCGCCGTTCGAGAGCCGCATCTGGCGCTCGGTCACCGCGAACCGCAATGCGGGCTCGCCGGCCTGGCTGCCGGAATTTCGTGACGGCCGCTTCGTGCGCTTTATGAACCAGAACGGATCGACGGTGCCGGCAGATGCGCCCTGGGGCGCGCTGCGCGTCGTCTATCTGCAATATGCCAGCGATCCGATCGTGCTGTTCGACTACCGCGATGCCTACCGGGCGCCAGCCTGGATGCTAGCGCCGCGCGGTCCGGACGTGTCACCGGAGCTGCGGTGGTATCCCGTCGTGACGATGCTTCAGCTCGCCCTCGACATGGCGGTTGCGACCAACACAGCGATGGGTTTTGGCCACGTCTACGCGCCCGAGCACTACGTCGATGCCTGGGTTGCCGTCACCGAAGTCCAGGACTGGTCTGCCGATGCGCTTGCGCGGCTAAAGGATCATCTTGCGGCGGCAGCGCGGAAGACGGCCGAGCGCAGCGCTGACGACAATCCCTACGCCGATCGAGGCGGGTGAGGCCCCTACTCCGCCATCTCGACGGCCTGTGCGGTCGCAGGCCCGGCCAGCGGCCGCTCCTCCATCAGGATCAGGCAGAGCGAGGCGAGAGCCATCATCGCGGCCGCGGCGCCGAAAACGTAGCGGAACGCCATCATCATGTCGGCCGAGGGAATCGCGTTGATCGCGCCGTGATGCTCGCCGGCGAGCGGGATGTCGGCGCCGAGCGAGATCAACAGGATGGCCGCGAATGCTGCAACCGTGAACGATGACATCAGCGAGCGGAAAAAGTTCATCGCGCCGGTGATGGTGCCGACCTGGGAACGGGCAACCGAATTTTGCAGCGAGACCACGCAGACCGGGAAGGTCGTGCCGAGGCCGAGCGCAAATGCGGCCATTAAGACCAGGAGAGCCCACAGCGGCAGCGTGGAGAACGTGAGCCCCAGTCCGCACAGTGCGGCCCATGAGGTGCCAACGACGGCGACGCGCTTGTAATGCTTTGCGCGCGCCATCGTACGGCCGGCGATCGCCGCGCCGCAGGTCGAGACTGCCGCGAGCGGAATGAGCGCAAGTCCCGCCTCGCTGGCGCTGAGATGGTAGACGGACTCGTAATAGAGCGGCAGCTGGACGGTGAGGCCTGTGATCGCGCCGAGCGCGCAGCCGCCGGCAGTGAGCGCGTAAGGCGCGACCGTTCCGCTGAGCAGCGGCAACGGCAGGAACGGCTCCTCCGCCCGCCGCGCGTGCCATACGAAGGTGACCGCCAGAGCGACGGCCGCGCCGATCATCGCGAGCACCGTCGGCGAGAGCCAGGGATAGCGGGTGCCGCCCCAGGTCAAGACCAGCATGAAAACGACGGCGGACGCCATCAGCAAGACGCCGCCGAACCAGTCGACCTTGCGCTTGCGATGGAAGACCGGGATCTTGCCCATCTTCGGCAACAGCAGCGCGAGCGCAGCGGCTGCGAGCGGCAGGTTGATCCAGAAGATCATCGACCAGTGCAGATGCTCGGCGAACACGCCGCCGATCACGGGGCCGAGGATGCCGCCCACCATCCAGACGCTGGAGAAATAGGCCTGGTACTGGCCGCGCTCGCGCGGACTGACCACGTCGGAGATCACGGTCTGCACCACCGGCATGATGCCGCCGCCGCCGAGGCCCTGGAGCCCGCGCGCCAAGATCAGCATCGGCATGTTCGGCGCGACAGCGCACAGGATCGAGCCCGCTACAAAGAGGCTGAGCGAGGTGATGAGCATGGCGCGGCGGCCGTAGATGTCGCTCAGCGTGCCGAACACCGGCGCCACGGCGGTTCCCGCCAGCAGATAGGCCGTAATCACCCAGGAGAGGTTGGAGACGTCGCGGAACTGGCGCCCGATGGTCGGCAGCGCGGTCGCCACGATGGTCTGATCGAGCGCCGCCAGAAACATCGTCAGCATCAGGCTGATGACGATGGTGCGGACCTCGTCCGAGGTCAGCGGCGCCGGTGGCGCGATGGAGGGGGCGTCGTCGACGCTCAAGACCTCGGTCGGAAGGCGGGACAGCTCTTCGGCGATGTCGTCGGGCAAAGCCCTGATGTCGGCAGCAGCATTGCCCTGCCGGTCGAACTTGTTCATTTCGGACGCAGCTTTGTTGCGGCGCAACGCCGCGAGGGATTCGTTCTATGAATCGTAATTTACGCAGCAAAACCGCATCGAGGCAGGCAGCTCGACGCATGGGAGCATCCCGCCCCCCGGTCATCCCGAAGACGTGATCGATTTGGAATCGGGAGCGGCAGTCAGGCCTTCGGCCGCCGCCGCAGCCGCGCCCGCTTGGGCAGCAGCGCTGGCCATTCGACGATGTGGTCCTCGAGTTCCTCGTCCGGGATCTCGTCCTCGCTGCCCTCGACCCGGCCGCGCACGGAGACGCCCGCCTCATGCACGGTATTGGGATCGCCTGAGATCAGCGGATGCCACCAATAGAGGTCGCGCCCTTCCGCGACCAGCCTGTAGCCGCAGCTCGGCGGCAGCCAGTTCAGGGTACGGACATTGGCCGGCGTCAGTCGGACGCAATCCGGCACCTTCTCGGACCGATTCGGGTAGTCCTTGCAGGCGCAAGTGCCGGCATCGAGCAGCTTGCAGCCGACATGGGTGAAATAGATGTCCCCAGTGTCCTCGTCTTCGAGCTTGTTCAGGCAACAGCGCCCGCAGCCGTCGCAAAGGCTCTCCCATTCGGCCTCCGACATCTGTTCCAACGTCTTGGTTTTCCAGAAGAATCCCTCCTGGTCTGAAGGTCGTTTTGGAGCTGCGGTCATCACGCCTTCAACTGGTTTCGCAAGAGTTTTGGCCAACCCCATCTAGGGCTTGCGCCTGCGGCACCGCAAGCAGCACACTCGGCGCCCCGTAGAAGAGCGGGCCCAATTAGGCCTGTCGTCTAAAATCGCGAGCGTGACCATTGGTTTATGGCCACCGCTCGGCTAGAACAACCTGCGAGTCCCCCAAAGGACGCAAATTGGGCGCCTTGGGTTTGCCGCAACAGTCCCGCAAGACGTCTCGATGCCGCCCCTGCCGGGTGCTTGAACGCTTTCGAACCGAGCCTCAAGGGTTCTAGGTGCGCCAGATCATACCACCGCAATGGAAGAGCAGGGTCCGGAATTTCTTCCTGGACCTCGATGCGCGCATCGACTCCTCGCTGTTCTCCTCGGCCAAGGGCATCCGCGAGCTCTATGAGCGCTACTCGACCTTCATGGACCGTTTCTATGTCGGGCGGTGGAAGCGCTGGCTGTTCATCGAGCCGCTGTCTGAGGCCGCTACCATGGGTCTCGGCGGGCTCGTGCTGCTGCTCGCCCTCGCCATCCCCGCCTTCCGCGAAACGGCGGATGAGGACTGGCTGAAGAAGTCCGACCTCGCGGTGACTTTTCTCGACCGTTACGGCAATCCGATCGGCAGCCGCGGCATCAAGCACAACGACTCGATCCCGCTGGAAGACTTTCCTGACGTGCTGATCAAGGCGACGCTCGCGACCGAAGACCGTCGCTTCTACGATCATTTCGGCATCGACATCGCCGGCACCGCGCGAGCCCTCGTCACCAACGCCCAGGCCGGCGGCGTCCGCCAGGGCGGCTCCTCGATCACCCAGCAGCTCGCCAAGAACCTGTTCCTGAGCAACGAGCGCACCATCGAGCGCAAGATCAACGAGGCGTTCCTCGCGGTCTGGTTGGAATGGCGCCTGACCAAGAACGAGATTTTGAAGCTGTATCTGGACCGCGCCTATATGGGCGGCGGCACCTTCGGCGTCGACGGCGCCGCACATTTCTACTTCAACAAGTCGGCGCGCGACGTCACGCTCGCGGAAGCCGCCATGCTCGCCGGCCTGTTCAAGGCCCCGACGAAATACGCGCCTCACATCAACCTGCCCGCCGCCCGCGCCCGCGCCAACGTGGTGCTCGACAACCTCGTCGATGCCGGCTTCATGACCGAGGGCCAGGTGTTCGGCGCCCGCCGGAATCCTGCATTCGCCGTCGACCGTCGCGACGAGGCTTCGCCGAACTATTATCTCGACTATGCCTTCGACGAGATGCGCAAGCTCGTCGACACGTTCCCGAAATCCTACACCGAGCGCGTCTTCGTAGTCCGCACCGCGATCGACACCAACGTGCAGAAGGCCGCCGAAGACGCGATCGAGAACCAGCTTCGCCAGTTCGGCCGAGACTATCACGCGACGCAGGCCGCGACTGTGGTCGCCGATCTCGACGGCGGCATCCGCGCCATGGTCGGTGGCCGCGACTACGGCGCAAGCCAGTTCAATCGCGCGACCGACGCCTACCGGCAGCCCGGCTCGTCGTTCAAGCCTTATGTCTACACGACGGCGCTGCTGAACGGATTCACGCCGATGTCGAAAGTGGTCGACGGCCCGGTCTGTATCGGCAATTGGTGCCCGCAGAACTATGGCCATTCCTACTCCGGCTCGGTGACGCTGACGCAGGCAATCACCCGCTCGATCAACGTCGTGCCGGTGAAGCTGTCGATTGCGATGGGCGGCAAGGACGGCCCGAAGGCCGGCCGGGCGAAGATCGTCGAGGTCGCGCGCCGCTTCGGCATCAAGGCACCGCTGCCCGATACCCCGTCGCTGCCGATCGGCTCGGACGAAGTCACCGTGCTCGAGCATGCAGTCGCGTACGCGACCTTTCCCAACAAGGGCAAGGCCGTGACTCCGCATTCGGTGCTGGAGGTGCGCACCGGCGCCGGCGATCTGGTCTGGCGCTGGGACCGCGACGGTCCGAAGCCGCGGCAGGCCATTCCGCCGAACATCGCCGCCGACATGGCCGGCATGATGAGCCACGTCGTCAGCGAAGGCACGGCGCGCCGCGCCGCGCTCGACGGCATTCCGACCGCGGGCAAGACCGGCACCACCAATGCCTATCGCGACGCCTGGTTCGTCGGCTACACTGGCAACTTCACCTGTGCGGTCTGGTACGGCAATGACGACTACTCGCCGACCAACCGCATGACCGGCGGCTCGCTGCCGGCGCAGACCTGGCACGACATCATGGTCGCGGCACATCAGGGCGTGGAGGTCCGGGAAATTCCTGGCATCGGCATGGGCCAGAAGCTGCCGCCGCAGCCGGCGGCCGCCAACGCCCAGGCCAATGCGGCGCCGAAGGTGCTGGAGACCAAGCCCGGGCCGCCGCCGGTCCTGACCAAGCGGGGCGCCGATATTCTGGTACGCGTGGAGAAGCTGCTCGACGACGCCGCCAAGACCGCGACCAAGACGACGTCCGACGATACCGCGAACCCGGCCAAGCCCGCCTCGCCGTCGAACGCACTCGCTTTCCCGCAGAACTATGCGGCGGAGGAGAATGCGACCTCGTCCGGCCCGCGCAAGAACTGACCTGATCCCGTGCGGCTGGTCATCATCACATTGACGGCCCTTCTGCTCGCGACCGCGGTCGGTGTCGGCGCGACCTGGATGACGACAACGCGCGGCACCGACATCGGGGCGCTCACTATCGGCGCCTGGACGGCGCGGCCGCGCACCGGCACCGCCGACGTCGATCCCTATTCGCGCGCCACCATCGTGCGCAATGGCGAGCTGCCGATCGGCACCGGCGATGGCGTCGCTTTCACCGCGACCACCGACGACAAGAAGAAGGCGCTCGACGGCCGCTGCGACGTGATCGTCTCCGGCGTGACCCCGCCGGCACGGTTCTGGACGTTGACGCTCTATGACCGCAAGGGCCACCTCGTCGCCAACTCGCTGCAGCGCTACGGCTTCACCAGCCAGGAGATCGTGCGGCAGTCGGACGGCACGTTCGAGATCCGCATCGCCTCCCGCGCCCGCTCGGGCAACTGGCTGCCGACCGGCGGCATCGAGCGTTACGCGCTGATGCTCCGCCTCTACGACACGCCCGTCGGCGTCGCCACGCGCACCCAGCGCGACGCGCCGATGCCACAGATCGCGATGGTGGGCTGCCCATGATCCGGCTCGCCTTCACCATTCTCGCGGGCATCCTGCTCGGCCTCATCGTCCACCTCGTCAGCGTGCTGGCGCTGCCGAGGATCGCGACCCAGGACGCCTATTCGCGGCTGACGCCGATGACCAAGGAAAACGCGGTCACGCAGCTTCCGCTCGCCGATCCCAACACATCGCCGATGCCGTTCATGGATCCGGCCTTCGCGCTGGCGATCTGCCGCTACGACCTGTCGGGCGGTCCCTTGAAGCTGAAGGTGCCGGTAAGCCAGGCCTACACCTCGGTGTCGTTCTACACCCGCAACGAGATCGCCTATTACGCGATCAACGACCGCTCCGCCGGCAAGAAGGTCATCGAGCTCGACCTGATGACGGAAGCCCAGCACGACGCGCTGCCCGAGGACGAGGAGGTCACCGCGGCTGACCGGCTGATCATCGACTCCCCAAGCGCGACCGGCCTGATCGTGATGAAGGCGCTTGCCGCCGAGCCCGGCCTAATGCCCCAGGCGCAGGCTTCGCTTGCCGCCGCCACTTGCGCGCCGCAGACGGATGCGCCCGCCAAGGCCGAGGCCCCGCGCGGCCGACGTTGAGCGCGGGCCGCCGGTCCACCTCTTCCCCGGCAAAACCGCGCGAGGTCGGACCGCTCACCAAAAATCTGGAAAACAACCCCATGCAAAGGAGCAGAGGGCTGACAGCAAACTTATTATTCTCAGTTTGAGTTTTGTCTTTCATGGATTGACCCGGCCAGATTATTTCCATAAATCTGGATATATGGAAACAGAAGAAGTCGTCCTGGCGCTCGCCGCCCTTTCCCAGTCGACGCGGCTGGAGGCATTCCGGACGCTGGTCCGACACGAACCTGATGGCCTTGCGGCCGGCGACCTCGCCCGCCTATTGGAAGTTCCGCCGAATACGCTCTCGGCGCATCTGTCGATCTTGACCCGAGCCCGCCTCGTTACCTCCGAACGGCGCAGCCGCTCGATCGTTTACCGCGCCAATCTCACTGAATTTCGCGATGTCGCAGTTTACCTGCTGCGGGATTGCTGCGGCGGGCGGCCGGAAGTTTGCGAACCGGTCGTCGAAAGCCTGCAATCCTGCTGCTCTCCGAAACGAAAGGAGCTACCCCGTGGCTGATCACCTCTACAATGTCCTATTCCTCTGCACCGGCAACTCGGCACGCTCGATCCTCGCCGAGTCCATCCTGCGGAAGGACGGAGCTGGCCGCTTTCAAGCATTTTCGGCCGGGAGCACGCCGAAAGACGCGGTCCATCCGCTGGCGCGGCGCACTCTTGAGAGCATGGACTACCCGGTCGACGGGATGCGCTCGAAAAGCTGGTTGGAGTTCGCCGCGCCCGATGCCCCGGTCATGGATTTCGTCTTCACCGTCTGTGACAATGCCGCCGGCGAGGCGTGCCCCATCTGGCCCGGTCAGCCGATGACCGCGCACTGGGGCATCGAGGATCCCGCCGGGGCCGAAGGCACGGAGCTGGAAAAACAGGCGGCGTTCATCACGGCATTCCGCTACCTGAGGAATCGAATCGATACTTTCGTGAGCCTCCCACTGCGCAGCATCGACAAGCTCTCGCTCGGCACTAAGCTGCGCGAGATTGGCCGCTCTGAAGGCGCGACACATTCAACCCCAAAGGCCGGCTGATGGACACGTTCGACTTTTCGCGGCGCCTGACGGCCGAAGCGCTCGGGACCGGTGTTCTGGTCGCTACCGTTGTGGGCTCAGGCATCATGGCCGAGACGCTGACCAAGGACATCGCCCTGGCGTTGCTGTGCAACACGTTGCCGACCGGAGCCATTCTCGTCGTGTTAATCACCGTGCTGGGCCCCATCTCCGGCGCGCACTTCAATCCCGCCGTCACGCTGGTATTCACCGGCAAACGCGAGCTGCCGCCGCAGGAGGCCGTGCTCTATGTGATCGCGCAGATCGCCGGCGGCATCGCCGGTACCATGGCTGCGCATCTGATGTTCGCCCTACCCGTCGTCGACTTCTCGATGAAGACGCGGACCGGTGGTGCCCAATGGTTCGCCGAATTCGTCGCCGCCTTCGGCCTGATCGCGACCATACTGGCGGGAATTCGTTTCCAACGCACGGCGGTGCCGTGGCTCGTCGGCCTCTTCATCACGGCAGCATACTGGTTCACCGCCTCGACCTCGTTCGCCAATCCGGCGGTCGCGATCGCGCGTTCGCTGACAAACACGTTCGCGGGAATCCGTCCCATGGATTTGCCGGGCTTCATTGTCGCCGAACTATGCGGTGCCTTCGTAGGCATGCTGTTGATGAATTGGCTGCTCGGAAGACCTGAAGTGCGGGGCCCGGTCAAAATCGTGGAGACATCTCGATGAGCGTCACGATCATCACAATCCAGACTGCGGCACGTCCCGCAATGCGCTGGCCATGATCCTCCAGAGCGGCGTCGAGCCGACCATCATCGAATATCTCAAGACGCCTCCCTCGCGGGAAAGACTCATGGAATTGGTGGCTGCCATGGAGATCCCGGTCCGCGCCCTGCTGCGCGAGAAGGGTATCCCTACGAGGAACTTGGCCTCGACGATCCCAAGTGGACGGACGAGCAACTCGTCGACGAGATGCTGGCTCATCCGATCCTGATCAACCGGCCCATCGTCGTCACGCCGAAGGGCGTCAGACTCCGCCGGCCCTCGGAAGCGGTGCTCGACCTCCTGCCCAATCCCCACATCGAACGCTTCGTCAAGGAAGACGGCGAAGTGATCGACACCGCCTAGACTAGCTGCTCTGGCACGTCACGGCCGGGGCAGCGCACCGCGCCGGCAATGTCGAGAGAAGGAGTGCTCGTCAGCTCGTGTAGTCGAGCGACTTGAAGCTGAGATGCTTCACACCTTCGGGCGCATCCGCAAGTTTGCGGATGTTCGCCCACGTCTGCTTGTAGTTCGGGATGATGAATTCGTTCACCCCGGGTGAGACCACGTTCCCCTGCACGCCGGTCGCCTGGGCGAAGAGCATGAACGTCTGCTTCGGCTTAGCGGTCGGCGTCGGATAGACCATGGCCTGGGTCGAGCCGTTGTCGTTGTAGACTTCGACCAGATCGCCTTGCTTGAGCAGCAGTTCGTCCATGTCCTGAGGGTTCATCTGGAGATAGGGATAAGGCATCCGATCCGTGACGAACTCGTTGTCCTGGTCGAGGTAGGAGCTCTGCCAGGTGACGTTGGCGCGGCCGTTATTGATCAGGAACGGGAATTTCTTCATCTCGGCTTCCTTGCCGGGCGCCTGCAAGCCGCGCCACTGCGTCTCCATGAACCTGGCCTTGCCGTCCTTGCTGTTGAACTTGCCGTCGGCGTAAAGCCGCTTGGTGCCGAGGATCCGCTCGGTGCCGGTCGTTGCCGGCGACACCGCCGCTGTTGTTGCGGCGCCCTTTTTCTGGACGGGCTCCTTCCCACGCGTTCCTTCGATGGCCGGCCCCTTCAGGACCTCCCCCGTCGTTGTGCCGGTCGACGTGCCAGCGGCGACAGGCCCTGTGGTCTCGAGCCCGGTCGCCGGCTCCTGGAAGCCGTTTGTACCCATGGCGCGTAGCCGGGCATAGGTGACAAACTCGCCGCCCTTCTCATGCTGGTGATAGCCATCCATGAAGGCATCTTCTTCAGTCTGCCAGTCGAAGCCCTTGAAGTGGTCGGCAATCTCGGCCTTGCCCTGTTCGCGCAACACCCGCTCCATGTGATTGGCGATGCGCGCGGCGATCAGGCAATCGGGCATCGCCTGCCCCGGCGGGTCCATGTACTTCTCGGTGAGCCGCATGCGGCGTTCGCCGTTCATCGAGGTGAGATTGGCCTCTCCCGAGGTCGCTGCGGGCAGCCAAACATGGCTGGCCTCGCCGATCTTGGTCGGCACGATATCAACGTCGACCGCAAAAAGCCCACCTTTCTTGACCGCGTCGACGATCGCGTTGATCATCGCGGGCCGGTCACCATAAGGCGCCGTCATCATGGCGTCCTTCACCATGTCGGTGCGCTTCTTGTAGGCCTGCTTGAACTTGAATGCGTTCAGCGTGGTCTTGTAGTGGTCGCATCCCCAGATGTGATGGACGCCTCCCTTGCCTTCGATCAAAAGCTGATCGACATATGCGGCGGGCCGTCCCACATGCGCATCGGACGGCCGCGAGTAGCCTTCCTGGTGTCCGCCCATGCGTACGCAACCGCCGCCCGGCCGACCGATATTGCCGGTAGCGAGCGCGACATTCACCAGGGCGCCGTTGGTGCGGTAGTTGTCGTTGCCCCAGATCAGGCCCTTCTCATACGCAAACATCGTTCGCCGACGCGCGTTGGCCGCCTTGGGCTGGGCGATCCACTCGGCGGATTTGCGGATTTCATCGGCGGTAAGACCCGTGATCGTAGCGGCGTCTTCCAAGCTGATCTTGTTGGCGGCCTTCATCTGGTCGAAGTTGGTCGTCGAGGCGTCGATGAAAGCCTTGTCGAGCCACCCCTTCTCCGCGATGTAGGTCATCCAGGCATTGAACAAGCCGAGGTCGGTGCCGGAATTGATCGCCAGGTGCATGACATTATCTTTGCCGGCTTCGACCTCACAGGCGTTGACCGTCACCGTTCGACGCGGATCGACGATGATGACCTTGGCGCGCTCCACCGGCTCCGAGCCAAACTCGGCCTTCTTCTTGTCGAGCGAGGTTCCGCGCAGGTTCGGAACCCAGTGATTCAGGAAGTAGTTGGTCTGGGTCTCGAGCGCGTTGGTCCCGACTGCTACGAGCGTGTCAGCCAACTCGGCATCTTCGTAGCAATTGTTGAGTTCGCCCACGCCCATATCGCGGGTGGCGTGGACCTCCGAGTTGTACGCCGGCCGGTTGTGGATGCGGATATTCTTCACCTTCATGGCGCCGAAGTAGAGCTTGCCGGTGCCCCAGGTGTTCTCATAGCCGCCGCCGGCGCCGCCATGGTCGAACGCCGAGACGAACACGCCATCTTCGCCCATGTCGTTCATC
This sequence comes from Bradyrhizobium sp. CB82, assembly GCF_029714405.1. Taxonomy (NCBI): domain Bacteria; kingdom Pseudomonadati; phylum Pseudomonadota; class Alphaproteobacteria; order Hyphomicrobiales; family Nitrobacteraceae; genus Bradyrhizobium; species Bradyrhizobium sp. CB82. Next base: position 5,956,230 of record NZ_CP121650.1, read on the forward strand.
ACTGCGACGGTCACGCGCGCGACGAGGTCAAGCGCATCGTCCCAGCTCGTCGGCTGCATCTGCCCGTAGCGCCACACCATGGGGTCGGTGAGGCGCTGTAGCTGCGTGTTGCGCTGTTGGGAGTAGCTCATCTCCGCCATGCGCGCGCCGCGCACCGAGCCCAAGCCCGAATTCACGACGCAGTCCTTGTCGGGCTTGATGACGATGTGCACATCCTGGCCGTTCTGGCGCACGATGTTGTACATCGAAGGCGAATACCAGGCGACGGTCTCCGCGCCCTGCTGCTTGCTCAGATCCGCACCGAACTTGTTCTGATCGGGTGCCGTACCGCCCTGTTTACTGGTGGACCAGGTGTAGGCCTTGTAGCCACATCCGACGATGCAATAGTGGCAGGTTACGTTGGATTCCTTGGCGTCCGCGGGAATGATCGGGAGCCGGTCGATTTGACGCTTGTAGGCCATGGTCGTTCCTCCCCCTAGAGCACGTTGGAAAGGCGGCCGTAGAGCAGTTCATCCACGCCTTCGGCGTAGATGTCGCCCTTGTCGTCGACGCGCAGCACGTATTGCGGGAGGTTCTGCGTGGCCTGACCCCAGATCTGCTGGCCGCCGGCCTCGCAGTCGAACCGGGAATAATGGCCGGGACAATTCATGGTCCGATCGGCCGCGCTGTAATTGAGGGTGAAGCCCTTGTGGGGGCAGATCGTCGTGAAGCCGACGACATCGCCTTCGGCACCGACGCCGCCCGGCACTTGCTTGCCCAACTTCAGGAGCACGCCAGGCGCGCTGTCGTCGGGATAGGAGACGTTCAGCGGCTCGTTGAGCTTGAGATCCTTGACGTTGGCCAGACGATTGACGGGATAGTCCACCCTTGCGGCGGCCGTCGCAGCTTGGGTGGGGGACGGCGAGATTGAGCTGACGGCAACGCCGGCGGCGGCAAGACCCGCCCCGCTCATGAAGCGACGGCGGCCGACATCGACCATACGATCGCAGCGCGACATGGTGAATGCTCCTCGACCTTCGCCAGTACGCCTACTGGCGGGTGTTTCCTCGAGATCGGCCCGGTACGCCTACCGGCCGGAGCGCTCGCTTCTGTCGCACGCCCTTCACATCGAGGGGGTACGATGTGTCGAGACGTCTCGACATATCCAATAGTCGAAACGTGCTGGCTTGTCACCTGATCTGTGGGTTAAAGATGACGCACCTAGACGACTCGCGCGGAGACCACGGAATGCGGAAATCTATGCTGGCCGTTGCCAGCCACGCCAGCAGCCGGCCGGTCCAGGGCGAGCTGTCCGAGCCCCATGCGATTTCCGCCCTTGCTGCGCTTGCTCAGCCCACGCGCCTGGCGATCTTCAGGTTGCTCATCAAGCACGAGCCGGTCGGCATCACCGCCGGCGTGATCGCCGACACCATTGGCGCGCCGCACAATACGCTTTCGTCTCATCTGGCCATCCTGGTCCGGGCAGGCCTGCTCCGTAGCGCCCGCGAGGGACGCACCATCATCTACCGCTCGAACGTCGAGGGAATGCGGGCGTTGATAGGGTTTCTGGTCAGCGAATGCTGCGATGGACACCCGGAGCTTTGCAATTTGGTCGCAGAGGATGCGAATGCATACTGCGCGCCGGCCGCTTCTAAGCGACGGCAGAATACCGCAACAGCGACCGGCAAACGGAAACGCTGAGCTGAGTTTCTGGCTGCGCCTATTTCTGCGCCAGTGGAAAAACAATCCCATGCAAAGGAGCAGGGGCCGCCGGTTATCGCCAGCGGCCCTCGCGCTTAACCGGCTTCGCCGCGCCGGCATCCAGACTAGAGATCGATGCTGACGGCGATGTTACGGCCCTGTAGCTCGGCGATCTTCATTCCGTCGGCCATTACCTGCGCGAACTCCGGGTCCTTTGCCACGGCCTCCTGCACCTTGCCGTAAACTTCCCAATTGGAGTAGCGCGTCGTCACCAGCAACTCTCCTGCCCAATGGCCGGTGTGGAAACGGGACAGCCGAAGAAATTCGGCACCGTGTTTCTCAAAGATCTTCTTGGCCTGCCGGACAATCTTGGTCATTTCCTCGGGCTTATCGGTTTTGAAGCGAGTAAATTGAACGATCGGCATGGGACTACCTCCATAGTGATGTGAGATATCCAAGAGGCTTGCATCGAGCGTCGTTTGAGAAGCGAATCTCAATGCGATCTCGATGAACGTTTGTCTTCATCGACTTGTTGTTGGTTCAGGCTTCTTAAGCGGCAACAGGTCTGCCCTTTCTCGGCGGATGGGCTCGCATCGTCACCGGCTAAAGCGAAGAGACGGGACCAGCCTGAATAGATCGCCTCGCCCTATCCAAGTATCCCCTTCAGACCCGCATAGATCGAGCCGACCGCGGTGGCGGCGACGCCGACAAGCGGACCGATGGTCTGCATGAGGTCCTGGATCAGGCGCGCCCTGCGGCGCAATTGCTCCTCGCCGACGTGCTGCCCGAGAAGGCGGGCCATCCTGAAGGCGAAGGCATTGGGCTTGCCGCCCTGGGTCAGCACCCGCGGCAACACCTGGAAGATCACGACGCCCAGGATGTTGCCGGACAGGAAGGCGAGCAGGATGCTCGCGCCATATTCAAAGACCTCGCGCCACTCGACCCAGACTTCGGGAAGGATCGGGACGCGATCGTGAATGCCGGTCACCGTCAGCATCAGCTGGATGCTGAGGGCGGCACCCAGCACGCCCAGCACCAGCGCGCCGATCATGGAGACCCTGTGCAGCGGATAGGCCATGAGCCCGAACAGCAGGGGTATGACGATCGACGCCAGCCGCAGTGGCAGCGGCGAGATGTTGAAGGTGATGGTGACGAGGATATGCGCGATGACCAGCAGCAGAGACGGAATCACGACATAGAGGACAGCGTGCGTCGCAAAGTAGCGCACGGGGTTGTTGTACCGCTCGAGCCGCGCATTGACCCGGTCGAGATCACGCCTGAGCTTATCGAGGTCGGCGACGATTTCTTCGATTTCGGCGAGCATCGGGCGCACGACACGGAGGTCGCGCGAGCAGTGCTTGCACGCGATGGCTTCATCCTTGATCGTCTCGGCGCAGAACGGGCACTCCATCGTCAGCGCGACTTCCTGCGGGTCATGATCGCCTCGATCTCGGTTCTGGCGCGCCGCAACTCATCACGAAGCTGGTCCCGCTTGCGCAGGAGATCGTCGCGTTCGGCGATCAGCGTGGCGGGAACCGCGATGTCGCGCGAGCAGGACGCGCAGACCAGCGCACTCTCGGCATTGTCCGACTGGCAATAGGGACATTTCATCGCTTCATTTCGGCGCGACTTTCAGGACGAAACTGGCTGTGCCGGGACGGCCGTCGCTGTCCTTGATGTCGACCCGCACCATATATTCGCCCGGCGGCAATTCAGCGTCCTGCATGTTGATGCCATCGGCCTGGATGAACGGCTTGACCCGCGCAGTCAGGTCCACGTTGGGCGAGCGCAGGAAGGTCACCTTGACCGAGTCGGGATCGATTTTCGCCCCGCCGAATGACTCGAATTTCAATTGCAGCCGCAGCGGCGAGCTGACGGCATCGCTGGGCGAAACCACTTCCACCTTCGGTCCGCGCAAAATGCCGCGCCGGTCGGTCGCAATGGCCCCCTTCGGCGGCGGCAGCTTGGCTTCGTCTTCCGTGATCAATTGCGTCCCGTGCGCGGCGTGCGAACTCAAGAGGCCTGCCGCGACGAGCCCGAGCAACGTCTTCCGCATCATCCTTGCTCAACCCTTCCTTCCCACACACCACATTTCACTAGCGCATCCCGCCGTCTCCGATGATCGTGTACGGCGCCCAGAACAGCGGATGCGCGTAGGCAAATTCGGTCTTGCCCTCGCTGTTAAGATAGCCCGGACCGTCGACCAGAGCCATCATCGCCTGGCGCAGTGCCTCGCTTCGTCCGATCTTCGGATCGTCAGCCTGTCGCTTGAACAGGTCCGTCACCAGTTGCCGCGCCGATTGCGAATGCACCGACCAGTTCGTGACCAGCAGCGCGCGCGTTCCGGCGTAAAAGAAGGCGCGGCCAAGTCCCGAGGCCGCCTCGGCGCCCGCCCCCGCTCCGGCGCCGGTGTTGCACGCCGACAGGATGACCCAATCGGCATCGAGCTTCAGGCCCAGAATCTCCTCCATGGTCAGGAGGCCATCCCCCTCCTCGCCTGTCACCGCCGGAGACGACAGGGCAAGCGCCGGCTGGGTCAGGCCGTTGAGCTCGCCCGGCACGAGACCATGGGTCGCGAAAGCGAGAATCTTGAAGCCGGAGAGGTTCATGGTCTTGACCGCGCTCTCCGTCGCGTTCTTGCCCAGGAACAAGACCTTCGACGGATCGGCCTGCAAGGCGATCGCGATCGACTTCAACTCGTCCGCGGTATCGGGCAGCCGGGGCAGCAGCGCGAGCTCGGCGCTGTCGACGCCATCCAGCTTCGGACTGTTGCGCCGCTTCAGCAGCATGCCGCGTGTCACATTGCCGCCGGCATCCGCAACCTGGAGCCGGGCGTCCGTGGCTTCCGCCTCCGCTTGCTGGTCCCTGTTGAAATAGGGATCGCCGAACGCCACCAGTTCGCTGCGTCCGGGCTTGCCCGGCGGCAACTGCCGCAGGGTCCGCAAGGCGGCCGCCGACGGCACCGTCGTTACCGCGTGGGTGCGCGCAAGCCATGGCACGTCGCGATAGCTGACGAACAGCGGGTCGTCATCCTGCGCGATTTCCATCGGAGCGGTCGGCAGCAAGGAAAGCGGCAGCAGACCGAGCGCGCCGTTGGTGACGACGATCAGGTTCTTGGCCGGCTTCCAGCCGCCTTCAACCGGCTTCAGCAGGAGCTCGTAGAGCTCATAGGCGAGCTTGAGGTCGAACGGCGGAATGTCCGAAATCATCGCCGCCTGCGGCTCGAGTGTCTCGCGCAGCTTGCGGATCCTGGTCTCGATGTCGCCCATCCTGGCCTTGACTGCCGCGAAGGCCACCGGCCCCGTCTTGGGCACGGCCCAGACGAAGCTGCCGTTCTGGCCGAAATAGAACGACAGCATCGCCTCGTTGTCGGCCAGCGTCGCGCGGATCTCGGCGACGCTCGGCGGTTTTGGCGAAACCAAATCGGCATAAGACGGAAACTTCTGCTTGATCTCCTGGCGCGCCTTGTCGCGCTCGCCGCGCAAGGCCGCAATCGAGGCCTGGATCTGCTGAACGCCCTTCTCGTCGCGATCGGCAGAGGGAATGGCGAGCACGTTGTTGAGCGTGCCGAGCTGGGCATTGACCTGCTTGGTCAGGTCCTGCTCCTTGCGCACGAGATCGGCGAGCGCCGGATCTTTCGCCGCCGCGCGCGCGCTGGAGGCTGCCAGCGCCTGCTGGACCGAGTGGCCACGGATAGCGTCGGCAAGGCCGAAGGTCTCCTCGCCGACCTCGTTGCTTGTTCCCTCAGCCCGCGCGAGCAGGAGGAAGTAGCTTTCGACGATCGTCTGCAGTCGCTGGCTGCGCGCGGCCACCACGGTCGTGTTCTCGTCGTCGGCGTTCTCGCGCGCATTCGTCATCATGATCGGAATGGCGGCCTTGAACTCGCGGATCGCGTCCGCATCGCGGCGCGCCCGCATCAGCCCGATCGCCAGCGTCCCGCGCGCCGAGGCAGCGTCGAAATGGTTCTCGCCGACACGACTGATCTGCTTCTTCACCAGTTGCTCGGCTGCGGCGATCCCGGCCTCGATCTGACCGGAGGCATAGAGCGACAGGATGCGCGACGGATTAAGCTCGAACACCTGGCGGCGCTGCGGATCCCAATTGGCGACGGCCTTGTCGATCCTCGCATACATCTCGTTCGCTTCGGGTGTCTTCCGCGACACTGTCAGGATGCCCGCAAGCTGCGAGAGCAACTGGACGGTGGCCTGGGAGTCCTCGGGCACGCCAACCGTCGTGTTGATCTCGAGCTCGACGCGCCCCAATTGTTCGGCCTCCTCATAGCGACCTTCCTCGACCAGGATGCCGGCGAGGCCCATCACGAAACGCGGCGTGACGGGATTGTATTTGCCGGTGTCCTTCAGTCGCGAGAGGAGTGCCCGGCGTGCATCCACCTCCGCCTCGGCGAGGCGTCCCTGTCGCGCCTTCATGCGGGCCTGGCTCAGCACGGCGTTGTCGATCGCCTGCAGCAACAGGGTTTCCGCCGGCGGATTGTCAGTAGCCAGCACACCTTTCATGGCGGCTCGCTTGCGTTGCTCTGCCACGCGATAGGCGGCTTCGGCCTCGCTGAACTGTCCGCGGGCCTCAAAGATCATAGCGCGGGTAGTCTCGAGTTCCGACTCCCAGCTCTGTCCGACCTTCGCGTATGAGGCGCGCCATCCGGGGAAACCGCTGGTGCGTGCTTCCTGGAGTCCGGTCAAGATGCGCCGCAGATAGGCCTCGGCCTGCGCGATATCCCCCATTTGAATGAGGATGCCAGCGATCGCGCGGTTGGCGCCGAATTGATATCCCTTGGCCCCCGGCATGGAGGCGACCTCGCGCAACTGCCGTTGCGAGATCTCCAGAGCACGCTTCGGATCGCCGGCGGCGAAATACTGGGTGGCGGCGAGCTGCATCAGCCGACCCATCATATTTGCGCTGACAGCACCTCGCCCCACTTCCATGGCCTTGTTGGCATCGACGATGGACTCGGCGAGCCGTCCGAGCTGCGCACGCGCATTGGCGCGGTCGAAATAGAACTGCGCCAGATCCTCGCGGGATTCCTTCCCTGTCGGCGTCGAGTCGGCGTCCGATTTCAGCTCCTCGATCAACTTCACGTCGGGCTTTTCGCTGTCGAGGATCGCAGTGATATCGGAGATGGTGCGCGGCGGCGCGATGAAGCCCTTGGGCAGTGCCGTGCCCGGGGCGAGCTTGGGCGCCTCCTCCTTCGGCACCTCGACCGCGACATTGGCGCGGCCATTCGCGGCATTGAGGGCGGCGAGCACGCAGGCCTTGACCTGAGGTGAGGCCTTGGCGCGACAGGCTTCGAGATTGGCTCCGCCTGCGGGGCCGCCCCCCGCGCGCATGCAGGCCTGCACGATCGGCTTGCCGACCGTCATCCGGCAGTTCTCGATCGCGGCTTCCTTTGTCAGCGCCAATGCCGAGGCCGTGGATCCCAGGAGAAGGCCGATGGCGAGCAGGTTACGGAAGGATGGCAGCGGACGAGAATCGATATGACTTTCGAACATGGCCAAAGCGCCTGATCGCCTGTTGAAAGACTTGGTCAAAATGAACGGGTACAACAGGCATAATCTATCGACACGCGCGCTTGCAGGACAAGCGCAAATGCATTCGGCGAAGGTCCGAGCTGGCAGTGCAAACGCGGGGCTTCGCCGGTGCGGCCTTCCGGTGGCGGGCCATGAAAAGCCGCCACAGCTTCAGCTTCGAAGCGAGCCGTCCTAGCCGCGCACCGCCACAGCGCGGCCGTAGGGCGGCTGGGCAGCGACCGGTGGATTGGCGGTCTGCGCGGCGAGCTCGCCGATCAGGCGGTCGGCATCCGCCGCCATGCCGTCGGGCGCCTGAATCACCAGCCGCTCCAGCGCCCACCGATAGGACGAGACGCGCTGCTCGAGGCATTGCTGCACCCACTGGATGATCAGCGAATTCTCCTGCATGCGCGCGACCGCATCCGCCTTTTCCCTTGGCGAGAGCTCGGAGACGCGCGCCATGCTGGCGTTGCGCTTCTTGTCGAGATCGATGACGCGGATTGCGCTGGCGAAGAACGGCTCGAAGCGCATGATGTCGTTGCGCACGTCCTCGATGAGCTGCGCGTAGCGCGAGGAGTGCGAGCGGTGCGGCTCGTCGATCAGCGTGCGGCCGTACATGGTGCGGTCGAACACGACGTTCTGCCGCCATGGCGACGGCAGCGCCTTGTAGTCGCCGAATACGCTCTTCCAGGCCGGGCGCGACAGCGGCGGCTCGATCATGGGATAGGCGAGGTCGCGAAGCTGGCGCTCCTCGTCGGTGAGTTGGAATTGCGAGGCCTGGATGCCAAGGCTGCCCGTCACCTCGGCTCCAAGCCAGCGGTGCATGTCGTCGCTGCGCATGTCCTCGCGGGTGCGGCCGAAATCGCCCCCGCTACAGGCAGCGAGCGTCGCGCCGGTCAGCGCGAGCAGCAGGGCCGATGCGAAACACCGTATCTTGTGGTGTGAGTCCGGCATTGCACGACAGCCGGATGATTAGCGGCGCCGTCGGCGGCGTCCCGGCGCAGTGCCCTCTTCCGGCCCGCGACCGCCGCTGGTCTCGTCCGTTTCACGCTCGATGCGGATCACGGGAAGGATCAACACCGTCCCCATCTCTGCGAGCGGAGCGACATCCCCCGATGAGCCCGGCCGGCGACCGGCCGGAAATTCAATGATGGTCCCCATGTCAGCTCTCTTCTATTGCCGCGCGACCGAAGGCGGTCCTCACAACATGGGAGTCATTAAGATCAGCACATGGTTAACGGGGTGTAAACGTGCCAGCCGCACCGTAACCGCACGGGCAAGACACGCCGTTCCATTGCGGCAAACAACAGCTCAAAATGACAGGCTCCTCTTCACAACTCGTTTTCCTTAACGAGCCTTTAAAACAACCCGCGATAGGCTGACGCGGACGATTTTTCTCGAGTTGCGTACGCCTCATGACCAAGCCGCTATTTCCAGCATTCGACGGGCTCATTAACCTGTCCCGTCGCGAAGGCGTCGATATTCGCCCGACGCTCCTCCGCGTGCTGACCGATCTTTACGTGCAGGCAAACAGCCATAGTGGCGACGAGGAGCGGCAATTCGTCGAGCTCGCCTCGCGGCTGATCGACCAGGTCGACGATGCAACGCGCGCCGCTGTCAAGGCGCGTCTTGCGATCTATCCTGCAACTCCCGCGCCGATCATGCAGAAGCTCGGGCTCCTGCCCGCGCATGAGGGCCGCAGAATCCCGCTGGCGCGCGAGATCCCCGCTCCGCCCGCGGCGGCCGCGCCCGTCCGCACGTCGACGGAAGCGGAGCTGCGGATGTCCGCGAACATGGCGATGCAGCCAAAGGACGCCGCCGAGATCCACGACATGTTCTTCCGCGCCTCGGCCTCGGAGCGTGCGCTGATCCTGCACAATCTGGCTCAAACCCCGCTGAAGGCAGCGCCCCGCATTCCGACCGCACGGGCCACGCGCGCGATCCAGACGCTGGAGATGGCGGCGTTCGCGGAGGATACCGAGAGTTTCGCGCTGGAGCTCGGCGAGAGCCTGATCCTGCCGGCCCGCGTCGCCGCGCAGATCGTGGATGATGCCGGCGGGGAAGCGCTTGCGGTCGCCGCGCGCGCGCTCGACATGCCGAGCCCCAACTTCCAGCGCATCCTCCTGTTCTTCAAGCCGGAGATCGGGACCTCCGTGAACACCGTCTACCGGCTGTCGCGGCTCTATGACCGCCTCAGCGATCGCTCGGCGCTGGTGATGCTCGCCGCCTGGCGCGGCTCGACGCTGGCGGTAACGCGCGCAAAATATCAGTCGTCACTCTATGACGGCGAACGCCAGCGCGCGCGCGGCGCCGCAAGCCAGTCGCGGCCTTCGGCGCAGCCCGGCACGATCCCGCCGATTCGGACAGGCACCGGCGGATCGGACCACTAGATCCTCAAGCGCTTGCCAATTCCAGAAAATGCCGCCCGGCGCGGTCCTCGGTCTCGACGATCCAGGCGTCGGGATCGAAGCGGATTTCCTTGGTGAGCCGTTCCTCGACCGCGGGCTCCGGCAAGGGTTGCGGCGCGACCGGCACGAAGAAGCGCTCGACCGGCCGGCCGTCGTCATAAACGGTCTGCGGCGCGGGCACGTACAGCATCGCGTTGCCGTCAAGCAGCGACACCTTGACGAACACCGCCCCGGCTTCCTCGGCGCCGCGCCGGCGCACCGCGCCGAACACGCCTTCAGTCTGGCAGCGGCGCAGGTACGCCGCCACCCATATGTTCGATTTCAACCGCATGGTCGGGACGATAGGCCAGCCGCGAAAACAGCACCAGTGTCCGCGGCAAGCGATGGCGATTATTCGACGGGATGTCCGATCGCGGCCCCAAGCTCGCGCAGCAGGCGGTCCGAGAGCTGCCCCGTGACCGGCATCTTGTGCTCGCGCTCGAACTTTTGGATCGCCGCCTGAGTTTCGCCGGAGATCGAGCCGGTCACCTTCAACTGCCCGTAGCCGTATTCGGAGAGCGCGCGCTGCACGGCGGCGACGCGGCGCATTGCGGGACTCTGTGGCGCCGGGATCGCTGCCGGCGGTCGCGCGACAACGGACTGCGACGGAGACGCTGTCGTCGTGGCCTTGACGAGATTGGTCAGGGGATCGGCGGATCTGGAGGTCGAGGCCGTTGCCTCGGCGGCCCTCTCGGCCGCCGGCGGCTTCTCTGCCGCCTTCTCCGTCCCCTTGGGCTCAGCGACGCGGAACTCCATCGGCTTCGGCTCGAGCGGCAGTGAATCGGCCGCGAGCGGGCGCGGCCGCGGCAGCGGGTTCGACAACGCAGCAGCTGACGGCGCCGGCAAATTGATCACGGTGCCGAACATCGGGGCGGGATGGCGGCCGGTTTGCAGGAACAGCGCGTTGGCGACGATGGCGCTGACCGCTGCGAAGGCGACGAGGCCGGCGACAGTATCCTTGGGACTATGCAGCAGGATCCGCAGCGCGAGATTGCGCTCTGTCTCGACGTCGACGACCGCCGCCTTGGCGCCACGGCGGCGCGGAGCATCCTCATCCCTTGCAGACTTTCTAGGCACTTTTCTTCACCAAAGCCGGTTGGTCCTGAACATTATGGCGCGGCGGCGGCATCAACGTCGCGATCTTGCTTTCGCTCTGCTTACCTTGCGACGGCGTGCAGACGAACGGCAGCTTGATGGTGACGGCCGTCCCCTCACCGAGCTTGCTTTGTATCGTCAACTCGCCGTGATGCAAGGCGACGAGGCTCTTCACGATCGACAATCCGAGCCCCGTGCCTTCATGGCGACGCTGATAGGTCTTGCCGGCCTGGAAGAACGGCGCGCCAATCCGCTTCAGGTCGTCGGGCGCGATGCCGACGCCGGTGTCGCTGATGCGAATGAAGAGGTGCGATGGCGAAACCGTGGCAGCGACGTTGACCTGCCCGCCACGCTCGGTGAACTTGATCGCGTTCGAGACGAGGTTGAGCACGATCTGCTTGAAGGCGCGCGGATCGCCGGTCATCACCGGCAGATCCTGCGGCGCATCGGTGATGAGATCGATGCCGTTCTCTCGCGCCTTCAACGCCAGCAGATTGCAGCAATGCAGGAGCGCGGCGCGCGGCGCGAACGGCTCCGGCGAAATCTCGAACTTGCCGGATTCCATCTTGGACATGTCGAGGATGCCGTTGACGACCGACAACAGATGCTGGCCGGAATCGTTGATGAGCTCTGCGTATTCCTTGCGCTGGGCCGCACCGAGCATCAGGGTCTGCTCCTGCGCGATCATCTCGGAGAAGCCGATGATGGCGTTGAGCGGCGTGCGCAGTTCGTGGCTCATGGTGGCGAGGAAGCGCGTCTTGGCGGCATCGGCTGCCTCGGCGGCGCTACAGGCCTGATCGAGCGCCTGCTCCTGGAGTTTGCGATCGGTGACGTCGCGCATCACGGCGACGACTTCGGGCTCGCGCGTCACGTCGCGGCCCAAATCCTGGTCGAGCGGCCGGCAGCGCATCTCGACCCAGATGAAATCGACCTGGCCCCGCTCGCTGCCGCCGATCTCCCGCCGCAACCGGAACTCGACGCTGCGCACGTCGCCGCGCGCGGCGTCCGACAGTGCGGTAAGATAGGCCGGACGATCGGCGACATGGACGCGATCGAACAGGCCGTGACCAGTGAGCTGGGCGCCTGGCAGGCCAAGCATGGCTTCGACCGCCGGCGAGATGAACTGGACTTGTCCGTTGCGCTGATGCCGCGAGATGACGTCGCTCATGTTGCGCGCCAGCAAGCGGTAGCGCTCCTCTTCGCGCGACAGCAGCGCAACGCTAGTGCGCGCCAGCGATTCGGCGCCGAAGGCGAGACCTGCCGCGTAGAGTGTCGCAGACGCAACGCCGAATGCCGTGAACATGCTGCGTTCGGCCGCATTGGCCTGGTCGAACGGCAACCAGTCGAGATGACCCGACAGGATCAAGAGCGCCGCGCAGGACAGCGCCAGCACCGAAGCAAAGGCCGCAACGCGGCGCGAGGCGGACAACGCCGCCTCCAAGGGAACCACGACCAGCCAGACTGCAGCAAACGATTCGATGCCGCCCGTCGTCGCCGCCACCGCCATGATCAGTCCGGCGAGCGCCAGCGACGACAGCACATGGGCGCCTTCATAGCGGCCGGTGCGCGAAAGGAACCACGACAGCAGGATCGGCGCGATCAGCCAGGCGAAGGCGGCGACCTCGATCGCGCTGGGTGCGCCGCGCATGGCGAGATAAATCGGGAATGCGGCAAAGGCGGCGAGGCTGCCGAGGAGCCTGGGGGCCATGAAAGCCCGATGGCGTGCCCGTGTCAGCGCGTCATAACGTGCCGAGGGATGCAGCAGCGCATCGAGACAATCGCGGATGATACTCAAAACTGTCACGGATCTCGCGCTTCGGCTCATGCATCGAAAAGACGCGCCGGAACGCCTCCTTGTCGTTGAGCCACCGTGTCAGAGCGACATTAAACGAACGCTAAGGCGGTGGCGCATGCGGCAGAACATCGTATGATCGTGAGGAATTTTACGCGATTTGACGGTTTCATTCGCGCGGATGGTGAACGCGAGGTTTCCGCATTCCTCGCCTTATGGTTTCGAATTGGTGGAAGGGCGCAAACGGGCAATCGCCAGCCCGCACTTTGGGAGCCGTTCGATTCGTTCAAATCTCACGCAAATTTTCGCCAAATTAAGCTCAACGCAATCACTTGCGATTTATCGAGGGTTGCTAGGTCGAAAGCCCGCGGGGGTGCCGCCGGCTGGATCTAACACACAGGTCGCAAGATGCGTTTTCTGCTCCGCATCACATTCTGGCTCGGGCTGGTGCTGGTGCTCCTGCCGCGGGATAAGACTCCCGAATCGGAGAAGGTGCCGCAGATCGGCGCCGCCGAGGCCGTATCGGCAGCGTCCGCGGCCGTCTCCGACATGAGCCAGTTCTGCAAGCGCCAGCCCGCGGCCTGCGAGGTCGGCGGCCAGGCTGCAACCGTGATCGGCCAGCGGGCGCAGGACGGGGCACGCAAGCTCTACCAGATCATCACCGACAAGAAGAACCAGATCACCAACGACAAGAACGACAAGAGCGACAAGAAGGCGCCCGACCACACCGGCTCGATCGGCAGCATGGCGGAGGCCGATCTCGACGCCGGCGCAGCTCCGCGCGACACACTGACCCAGGACGACCTGGCCGTCGAATGGCGCGGGCCGGAGACGGCGAATTAGGGATCGGATCCTATCGATTTCGACGGGTTGCATCCCTATATTGGCCCTCAGATTACAGTGCGGGCCATCATGACGACGATCGACGAAATCAGGGACAATTTCGAGGTTCTGGACGAATGGGATGACCGCTACCGGTACGTCATCGAGCTCGGCCGCACCCTGGAACCGATGCCGGAGACCGAACATTCCGCCGCCAACAAGGTGCAGGGCTGCGTCAGTCAGGTCTGGCTGTCCAAGCGGATCGATCGCGGCAACGGCGCTCCCATCCTGACATATCTCGGCGACAGCGACGCGCATATCGTGCGCGGCCTGGTCGCGATCCTGCTGTCGCTCTATTCGGGACGTACACCGCAGGAGATCCTTGCGACCGACGCGCTCGCGGTGTTCGACGAGTTCGGCTTTCGCGAGCACCTGACGCCACAGCGCTCCAACGGCCTGCGCTCGATGGTCGAACGGATCCGGACCGATGCGCGCGAGGCGCTTGCCGAGGCTTCCTGAAGACCCTCATGGTGAGGAGCGCGGAGCGCGTCTCGAACCATGAAGGCCCCCGCTCTCGCCCGCAGCCATCCTTCGAGACGCCCGCTTTGCGGGCTCCTCAGGATGAGGTGGAATGCGTGGCTCTACTTCCGCTTCCGCTGCTGCTGCCCCAATCCCATCTTCTTCGCCAGTTGCGAGCGCGCCACCGCATAGTTCGGCGCGACCATGGGATAGTCAGCCGGCAGGCCCCATTTCTCGCGATATTGCTCGGGCGTCATGTTGTACTGGGTGCGCAGATGGCGCTTCAGCGACTTGAAACGCTTGCCGTCCTCGAGGCACACGAGATAGTCCGGCGCAATCGATTTCTTCAGCGACACCGCGGGCTTTGCCGGCTCGAGCGGCGCTTCGGTCCGACCCGAGGAGACTCGCACCAGCGCGCCATGCACCTGGCTGATCAAGTTCGGGATCTCGGCCGCCGGCGTCGGATTGTTGCTGAGATACGCCGAGACGATGTTCGCCGTGAGCTCGATGAAGTTTTTACCCGCGGCATCTGACACGGATTGGACCTCAGGACCGCTGGTCGAGATGCGTGCGCAACTCGTCGATCGACGCGAAGCGCATCATGCCCTCGGGCATCTGCGCCTCGATCGAGCCGTCGGAATAGAGCGAGTAGGCCATCCCGTCGACGACGCCCGATTTGAGCACGGTGACGGCCGGCTGCTCGGCCGGTGGCGCCGGACGCGGCTCGGGCGGCGGCGGGGCAGGAGGTGGCGTGGCCTCGGTAAAGGTCGAGGGTGTGCGCGGCGGGGGACGGCGCGGCAGAGTTGGCTCAGGCGGTCGCATGCGGTCGGGCTTCGGCCAGGTATCGTCGAAGCTCGGCGGCGGCTCGGGAGGTTCCGGAACCGCAGCAGCCGGGTGCTCCTCAGCCGGCGCGACCTCGGCAGCCTTGGCCTGCGCGCGCTCACGCTCCTTGCGCGAGGTCGAAGCAAACAGCAGGTTGCGTCGGCGCGGCGCTTCAGGCGCAGGCGGAGAAGCCGGCACCTCCGGTACCGACGGAGCCTCCGCACGCGGCCGTTCGCGCGCCACAGCTTCATTCTGCCAAGGCGGCGGCGCAGCCGGAGATACCGGCATCGTGGGCTCAACCTTGGCAGCTTCGGCAGGGACCGCTTCCGGTCCGGGCATGCCCGCTGTCGTAAGGCCTGGCGGAAGCACCGGCCTGACCCGAACCTCGGACGGTGCCATCACTCCGGCGAGCCGCCGCGCGATGCCCTTCAGCTCCTGCACCACAGCGTACAGGCCCATCAGTAGCATCCCGGAGCAGACGCCGATGGTCCCGCTGAGTATGAAGGTGCTGCCGAGACTGAATTCCTTGAGCGAGATGCCCCAAAGGACCGTGAGGATACCCGCCAGAAAGGCGAAAATCCCCGCGATCAGCATTGCCAGTGTCATCGAACTCACCCCCGGCCGCGCATCCGCGCGCGACACGCCACGATACCGTCATATCGCACGCCTCGCCAACGGCCAATTGCCACGGCCGTTCCTTAAAATAGCGAAATCAGGGACTTATTCACATTCCCTTCAGCAACATCTCGCTAGCTGTATTGAAGCACCAGGATTTCAAAATTGCTGCGTTGCATCAGGAATTTAGCCATAATGCGCAATTACTTGGAAATGGAACTGCGCTATAGGGTTCCCGGGCGAAAGGGCCATGCGCACCAGCACGGCCGAGAGGGGATTCCGGGTCACCGACTGCCATGACATCCATCACCACTTCGGCGATCGATACGCCTCTCCGGCGCTCGGTTGAGCGGACTTGCGACGACCTTGCCATGCTGGTGCTGGCGGCAGTCGCGGTCATCGCGGGGCTGACCTTCCGCGACTACGGGCTCGGCTGGGACGATTACACCCACGCCGAATATGCCGATCTCTTGTTGCGCATGTTCGGTTCCGGCTTCAAGGACACCGCTGCACTCTCCTTCGCCAATCTCTACATGTATGGCGGCGGCTTCGACATGGTCGCGGCGCTCCTGCACAAGGTCATGCCGCTCGAGTTGTTCGAGACGCGCCGTCTCGTTGGCGCCGCCGTCGGCGTGATCGGGCTTGCGGTGACCTGGCGGCTCGCGCGCCGCATCGGCGGACCGCTTGCCGGTCTTGCCGCGCTGCTGCTGCTTGCGCTTTGCCCGATCTTCTACGGGCACATGTTCATGAACCCGAAGGATGCGCCCTTCGCGGTCGCGATGATCATCCTGATGCTGGGCCTGGCACGGCTTGCGGAAGAATATCCGCAGCCCTCGCCGCGCACGATCCTGATCGTCGGCCTCGGCGCGGGCCTCTCGATCGGCACGCGCATTCTCGGCGGCCTTTCGCTCGTCTATGCGATGATCGGCTTCCTGCCGCTGTTTCTGGAAGAGCTGCGCGTCGAAGGTACCCGCGAAGCGATCCGCCGCTTCGCCCATGTCGTCTATGTGCTGCTGCCCGGCCTCGTGCTCGGCTATCTGATCATGGGCCTGATCTGGCCATGGTCGATCATGGAGCCCGGCAATCCATTCCAGGCGCTGACCTACTTCTCGCACTTCTTCGAAAAGCCCTGGAAGGAGATGTTCGACGGCGCGCTGGTGTCCGTGCCCGACATGCCCTGGTCCTATCTGCCAACGCTGTTCGCGCTCCAGCTTCCCGAGGTCATGTTGGTGGCGATGATCGGCGCCGTCATCGGCACCTTCGTCATCCTGCCGCGTCGCGAGGTTCCGGCACGCCGCAAGACCATCCTGTTGATGCTGACGCTCGCAGCCACGCTGCCGCTCGTGATCGCGATGGTGAAGCGGCCCGCGCTCTACAACGGCATCCGCCACTTCGTCTTCGTCATTCCGCCGATGGCCGTCCTGGGCGGCGTCGCCTTTGCCTGGGCCATGGAGCGTCTGCGGGCCAATCATCGTGCCTGGCAGCCGGTCGTGCTCGCCACCTTCTGCTTCGGCCTCGCGCTGCCGCTCGCCGAGATGATCCGGCTGCATCCGTATCAATACACGCACTTCAACTATATCGCCGGCACCGTGCGTGGCGCCGATGACCGCTTCATGCTGGACTATTGGGGCCTGGCCTTGAAGCAGGCCTCCGACGAGCTGCGCGAGCAGCTCATCGAGCGGCAGGAAATCCCGCCGCGCAATCGCAAATGGAAGGTCGCGGTGTGCGGCCCGCAGCGGCCGGCGCAGGTCGCGCTCGGTCCCGACTTCACCATCGGCTGGGATTCCAACGCCGCGGATTTCGCCATGACGCTCGGCGAATTCTACTGCAAGGGCCTCAACGCGCCGGTCATGGTCGAGATCAAGCGCGACGACGTCGTGTTTGCTCGCGTCTACGATATCCGCGGCCGCAGCATTTCCAGCCTGCTGTCGATCCCGGCGCCGTAATATTCTTCTCCTGGCCATGTCGCCGGATGAGCCAACGGGTCGGCGCGAAGCGCCGCCGATGACAGGCTTCGCGACATCCGGGACCTCGCATTCCGCTTCGCTCATGCGAGCTGTGCTTGACTGCCGCGCATGGCGCGCCTTGCTGCAAGCGGCTCGCAGGACTAGGCTCCCGCTCCGCAACAACGAGGCTCGGAGAATTTGCCATGTCCCCAGCGGAAGCGCGCCTGAAGGAAGTGCCGTCGAACATGACGGAGGCCGAGTGGCAACAGCGGATCAATCTCGCCGCCTGCTACCGTCTCGTCGCCCTTTATGGCTGGGACGATTTGGTCGACACCCACATCTCCGCCCGCGTGCCCGGCCCCGAGCATCACTTCCTCATCAACCCCTATGGGCTGATGTTCGACGAGATCACCGCATCGAGCCTGGTCAAGGTCGACCTGCACGGCAACCAGCTCACCGAGAGCGAGTACAGCATCAACCCGGCCGGCTTCACCATCCATTCGGCGATTCACGAGGTCCGCGAGGATGCGATCTGCGTGCTGCATCTTCACACGCTCGACGGCACCGCGGTGTCGAGCAGCGCGGAAGGATTGTTGCCGCTGAACCAGACCGCGCAGCTCGTCACCCACGACCTCGCTTATCACGACTATGAAGGCATCGCGCTCGATCACGAGGAGCGGCCGCGACTCCAGAAGGACCTCGGCGGCCACAACCACATGCTGCTGCGCAATCACGGCACGTTGACGGTCGGCCGCTCGGTCGCCTCGGCTTTCGAGCGCATGTATCACCTCGAACGCGCCTGCTCGATGCAGGTGCGCACGCGCGCGCTGGGCACGCCGGTTTATCCGGTCGAGGAGATCGCGATCGAGAAGAACACCGAACTGCTCGCCAACCGCGACCGCGCCGAGCTGCGCGCCACCAACCTGGTGTGGCCGCCGCTGCTGCGCAAACTCGACCGGGTCAATCCGGGCTACCGGACTTGAGATTTGCCAGGATTCGTGTAGGATCTTCTTCGAACGACCTCTGCACGTTTCGGAATGAAACGCCGCCCAATTCCGGGCGGCGTTTTTATTTTCGCCTTCGCAGGGTCGGCAAAGCGAAGCGCGCCCATCTCCGTCGCAATCCTGGAGAGAAGGTGGACACGGCGCCTCGCGCCTTTGCGCACCTTACGCACCCCAGCGCCTACTTCACCTCTGCCAACGCGGCCAGGATGCGGGCCCAGGAGCGGATGCCTTTCTGGAAGCTCTGCAAATCGTACTTTTCGTTCGGCGAGTGGATGTTGTCGTCATCGAGGCCGAAGCCGACGAGCAGCGAATCCAGCCCAAGCGTACGCTTGAAGTCGGCGACGATCGGGATCGAGGCGCCCGACCCCATCAGCACGGTCTCCTTGCCCCATTCCTCCGTCAGCGCCTTCTTGGCGGCGGCGAGCGGCTTCATATTCCAGTCGAGCGCGATTGCGGGTGCGGCCGAATGATCGCCGAACTCGACCTTGCAGTCGCCCGGAATGCGCGCCGACACGTAGTCACGGAAGGCCTTGCGGATCCTCGCGGGATCCTGTCCTTCGACCAGGCGGAACGAGACTTTTGCCGAAGCATGTGACGGGATCACCGTCTTGGAGCCTTCGCCGATGTAGCCGCCCCAGATGCCGTTGACGTCGCAGGTCGGACGCGAGGAGGCCTGCTCGATCAGCAGGCGTCCCTTTTCGCCGGCCGGGATCGACAAGCCGATCGGCTTGAGGAACGTCTCAGACGTCAAATTGAGCTTCTTCCACTGCTCCAGGATATCCGCGGGCAGGTCCTTTACCCCGTCATAGAAGCCGGGAATGGTGATGCGTCCATCATCGTCGAACAGCGCGCCGAGGATCTTGGTGAGCACGCGGATCGGGTTCATCGCCGCGCCGCCGAACACGCCGGAATGCAGATCGCGGTTGGCAGCCGTGATCTTCACCTCTTCATAGAGCAGACCGCGCAGCGACGTCGTGATCGCAGGCGTATTCCGATCCCACATGCCGGTGTCGCAGACCAGCACATAGTCAGCCTTGAACTCGTCCTTGTTCGCCTCGATGAACGGCACGAAGTTCTTAGAGCCCACCTCCTCCTCGCCTTCGATGAGGAAGGTGACGTCGATCGGCAGCGAGCCCGTCACCGTCTTCCAGGCGCGGCAGGCCTCGACGAAGGTCATCACTTGCCCCTTGTCGTCCTCGGCGCCGCGCGCGACGATGATCTTGCGGCCGTCGACATGATCGGTGACGACGGGCTCGAACGGCGGACTCTGCCAGAGATGGAGCGGATCGACCGGCTGCACGTCGTAGTGTCCATAGAACAACACGTGCGGACGTCCGCTCGCCTTGCTCTTGCCGACGACGGCGGGATGGCCCGCGGTCGGCCTCACCTCGGTCGCAACCCCAAGGCTTGCGATGTCCCTGGCGAGATGCTCGGCCGCCGCCTTGCAATCATTGGCAAAGGCCGGATCGGCCGAAATCGACTTGATCCGCAGCAGCGCGAACAGGCGCGTCAGGCTGTTGTCGAAATCCTTGTCGATGTGATCGAGCACGGATTGGAGCTGTGCATTGGACATTGTTCTCGTTCCTGACTGCAGTGGGTCTCAAGGCGCTGCTGCTTTTAGCGCCGCCGCGGCTTTCGAGCCAGACGCATCTGGCGGATGCCTGACGTGCCAGACCAGCGCACCGGCGAGAACGGCGGTGGCCGCGAGATTGTTGCCCCAGGCCTGCAAGAGCAAGGGAAACGGCGGCAGCGACAGCAACAGAAGGATGCCTGCAACGACCAGGGCGATCCAGGTTCCCAGCCGTACGCCTGGGCGCTCGTCGAAAGCGGCACGATGCATCAGCACCGTCACCGGGAAGAACAGCCACATGAAGTAATACTGTCGCGCCAGCGGCGAGGCCACCGTCATTAGGCAGAACAGAATGCCGAGCTCCTCGGCGTCCGACCGTCCCGTTCGCCGCCGCTGCGGCGGCATCACGGCGAGGAAGCCGAGCCCGAGCGCCGCCGACACCACAAGCACGATCCAGTTCGCGGTTTGGTAATCAACATCGATCAGATTCATGGTGCGCGGCGGCTTGGCCGGATCGTCCTGATTCCAGTTGACCGGACGCACCAACCGGTGCGTCACCGCGATGATGGACTGATTGACCCACGACCAGTTCTGCTCGTCGCGCTTGCCAAAGCCCTTTTCCGAGCTCGAGCCTACCATGCCATGATACCAGGTCTTGATCTCGGCGACGTTGCGATCGAAGCCGCGGATCGGCGCGGGCACCACGAACAGCAGGATGCCAGTGCAGGCGATCATGCTGGCGGCCGCCCCCCACTGCCGCCGCCAGAGCAGATAGGGCAGCACCGCAACCGGAAACACTTTGATGGCGGTCGCGAGCGCGAACATGAAGCCAGCC
This sequence comes from Bradyrhizobium sp. CB82, assembly GCF_029714405.1. Lineage (NCBI taxonomy): Bacteria > Pseudomonadati > Pseudomonadota > Alphaproteobacteria > Hyphomicrobiales > Nitrobacteraceae > Bradyrhizobium > Bradyrhizobium sp. CB82. The sequence goes on from NZ_CP121650.1 coordinate 5,976,899, forward strand.
AGCCAGGATTCCAACCATGTTTCCCGATGGTGGAGGCTCCAGAATCCGTACAGCATCATCGCAAGCAGAACGAGGTTGGGCTGGCCGAGGTCGAACATGTCGAACACGAAGGAGATCGTGACGAAGCTCGGCAGCGCCTCAAGCCATCGTCCCGGCGCGCGTCCCGATCTGGACATCGCATGGGAGAATTGCGCGATGTACCACCACGCCACGGCATTCAGCATCGACAGGACGATATAAAGCGGAATCTTGCCGAACCAACTCGGGATCGCGAGCAGGATCGCCGGCAACGGCGGATAGAGGAAGGGAAACACGTGGGCGGGATCGCTGGGGTAGAGATCGCCGCCTTGCAGCACCTGCTGCCCGGCCCAGTACCACAAAGCGTAGTCCTTGGTCTTGCCGTTGCCGAAAATCTCGGGAACCAGGACGTCGGCGGTCAGCGCCACGCAGCACAGCAGATACAGAACGTCGAGCGGGGCGCGCAGTGACGGAGTCCTGAGCACTCCACCCTTGCTTGAAGATTCGGTGAGCATCACAGGTCGGTCAATCCGGGCCAAAATACCGCTTGATAATATTGGATTGGATCGAAGCCGGAAACCTCTCCCCGCAACAGAAGAAAAATGAACTGCGGCTGCAAGCGAGCAGCTTGACCAAAAATCACCTTGGCGCTTAGCGCCGCAGCAATCCACCCAGCGCGCCACGCACCAGGGCGCGACCAACCGAGCCGCCGAGCTGGCCGCCGACCGACTTGCCGAGATCGGCGACGACGCCGCCGACCACCTGATTTGTGACCGTGCGCGTCACGTCGCGCGCGACACGCTGACCGGTGGTCAGCCGGGCGCGCCCGGTGTTGGTGCCGAAGATGGTGCCGACGATCGAGCCGATCTGGCCGAGGATGCCGCCCCCGCCTCCGCTTGCCGAACCGTCCGCTGTCGCCGCCGTGCCGGCGATGCGCTTTTGCAGGATCTCGTAGGCGGATTCGGAATCGATCGCGGTATCGTATTTGCCCCTCACCGGGCTTGCATCCATGATGGCCTTGCGCTCCTCCGGCGTGATCGGCCCGATCCGCGCCGAGGGCGGGCGGATCATTACCCGCTCGACCATCGATGGCGTGCCGTTGCCTTCGAGGAAGGACACGAGCGCCTCGCCCTTGCCGAGCTCCATGATCACCTTGGCGGTGTCGAGGTTCGGATTGGGCCGGAAGGTCTGCGCCGCGGCCGCGACCGCCTTTTGGTCGCGCGGGGTGAAGGCGCGCAGCGCGTGCTGCACGCGGTTGCCGAGCTGCCCCAGCACCCGGTCGGGCACGTCGATCGGGTTTTGCGTGACGAAATAGACGCCGACGCCCTTGGAGCGGATCAGGCGGACCACCTGCTCGATCTTGTCCATCAGCGCCTTGGGCGCGTCGTTGAACAGAAGGTGGGCTTCGTCGAAGAAGAACACCAGCTTCGGCTTGGGCAGGTCGCCCGCCTCGGGCAGTTCCTCGAACAGCTCTGACAGCATCCACAACAGGAACGTCGCGTAAAGCCTCGGGCTCTGCAGCAGCTTGTCGGCGACCAGGATGTTGATCATGCCGCGCCCGTCGCGATCGGTCTTCAGGAAGTCCTTCAGCGTCAGCGCCGGCTCGCCGAAGAATTTCGCGCCGCCCTGGTTCTCCAGCACCAGGAGCTGGCGCTGGATGGTCCCGACGGTTGCCTTTGTGACGTTGCCGAAACCTTGGGCAGCTTTCCTGATCGGCGCCAGCGGATCTTCTCCGGCATCCGGCCCTTTCTTGCTGGTGTCGGGCACGATGGCATCGAGCAGCGCCCGCAGGTCCTTCATGTCGATCAGGGTCAGTCCGTTGTCGTCGGCGACGCGGAAGGCGACGTTGAGCACGCCCTCCTGCACGTCGTTGAGGTCCAGCATGCGGGCTAGCAGAAGCGGGCCCATCTCGGTGACGGTTGCGCGCACGGGATGACCTTGCTCACCGAACACGTCCCAAAACACGGTCGAGAACTGGTCGGGCTGGAACACCAGCCCCATGTCAGTGGCGCGCTTGACGATGAAATCCTTGGCCTCTCCCACCTCGGAGATGCCCGAAAGGTCGCCCTTGATATCGGCGGCAAAGACCGGCACGCCTGCACGCGCAAAGCCTTCCGCCATCACTTGCAACGACACCGTCTTGCCGGTTCCGGTTGCACCGGTGACGAGGCCATGGCGGTTGGCAAACGCAAGCGTCAGCCAGGCGGTCTCGTCTCCCCTGCCGACGAAGATCTTGTCGCTGGTATCGCCGGGCTTGGTGTCTTGTGTCGCCATTACTGTTTGCCTTGGTGGGGAATGCGAACCTTGGGTTCCGTAGTTTAACGTATGTTGGGTGCCGATTGAACGGGTCAACGCATCTCGCGAGGCGCGCATATGCGACACCGTGAGAGATGAGGGTGCGCGTCTCTTCGCCGAAAGTCCGAACGATAGGTTCACTCCGCGGCAATTTTTCGCAGATTCCATCTTTCGCTCTTGCATCGCTGCAACACTCCCGGCGCGATTCGTCGCCGCCCATGCGTTCGTCGCTTGTAATTCTTAACGCACCGGCTCAAGATCATTTTCAGAAGCAAAACTCCGGACTTGAACCGGCTGAGGGGGCAGGCACATGGACGAGCTGATCGGGCGGCTGGCGACAAACGCCAGCATCGATAGTGCTGTCGCTGAAAAGACCATCGGCATTATCCTGGGCTTCCTGCGCAACGAGGGCCCTTCCGACAGCGTCCAGGCTCTTATCGACCATATTCCCGGCGCCGAAGCTGTGATTGCCGCTACGCAAGGCGGCGGCCTGTCACGCCTGATGGGCGGCGGCCTGATGGCCGTCGGTACCCGGCTGATGGGCCTTGGGCTCGGCATGTCCGATATTCAAAAGATCGCCCGTGAACTTTTTCGCTTTGGTCGAGACAAAATCGGAGCGGATCAGATGGGCAAGATCATTGCAGGGACGCCGGGCCTCAGCCAGTTCGCCTGAGCTTTCGCACTTCATATTTCATATCGAGTATCATGACATATCCCATCTCCGAGATTGAGGGCCTGTCGGCCTTCGCCGCCAGCAAGCTGAAGGCGCAGGGCATCCGCACCACCGTCGCGCTGCTCGAAGCTGCCAGCACCGTGAAGGGCCGCAAGGCGCTCTCCGCCAGGACCGGCATAAGCGAGCAGCAGCTCCTGGAATGGGCCAACGTCTCCGACTACATGCGCATTCCCGGCATGGGCAAGGCCAAGGTCAACCTCGTCCGCGCCGCCGGCGTCGCCACCGTCCGCGAGCTCGCCTATCGCAACCCGTCGCGACTGGCGCAGAACATGCGCGAGGTGAACGAGAAGCGGAAACTGGTCCGCGTGCTACCGTCCGAGAAGTCGGTCGGCGACCTCATCGCCAAGGCCCGCAAGCTGCCGCCGAAGATTTCGTATTAGTCGACAGTCTCTCGCAGCGCTTTTCCGGTTGCCTTCGCCGCCCCTGAAATTATCGCCCGCTTGTGCCGGCAATGACGGCTGCGTCTTGACTTGACCTCCCCGACCGCGCAAAGCGACCGCATGAGCGCCTTGCCCTCGCACCCCGCCCCGCCCGCTGCCGCATGGCTGCGGACGCTGCTGGCCAGGCCGGTCCCGGCCGTGATGGGCGTGCTCAACGTGACCCCGGATTCCTTCTCAGACGGCGGGCAGTTCATCGCGCCCGACGAGGCGCTGGCGCGGGCGCGCGCCATGATCGCCGATGGCGTCGACATCATCGACGTCGGTGCCGAGTCCACCCGGCCCTACAAGGGCGCCCAACCGGTCACGGCGGAGGAGGAACTGCAGCGGTTGAGGCCGGTGCTGGCGGAAGTGGTCGCCCTCGGCGCGCCGGTCTCGATCGACAGCATGAAATCTGAGGTCGTAGCCTTCGCGCTGGACCAAGGCGTCGCGATCGCCAACGACGTCTGGGGCTTGCAGCGCGATGCCGGGATGGCAGCCGTGGTCGCGGCGCGGAAAGTGCCGGTGATCGTGATGCACAACCGCGACAGCGTCGATCCCGCCCTCGACATCATGCAGGACATGATCGCGTTCTTTCAGCGCTCGCTCGACATCGCGGCCAAGGCAGGCATCGCGCAAAGCTACATCGTGCTCGACCCCGGCATAGGCTTCGGCAAGACGCCGGAGCAGAGCATAGCGGCGTTGGCGCGCCTCAACGAGCTCAGCGTCTTTGGCCTGCCGGTGCTGGTCGGCGCCTCGCGCAAGCGCTTCATCGCATCCGTATCACCATCGGAGCCGCAGCAGCGGCTCGGCGGCTCGATCGCCGCCCATCTCATCGCCGCGCAGCGCGGCGCGCGGATCATCCGTACCCATGACGTCGCCGAGACCCTGCAAGCCCTACGGGTCGCCACCGCCATCGAGAGCAAGCCATGACCGATACGATCTTCCTCACCGGCCTCGTGATCCATGCCCGGCACGGCGTGATGGAGCATGAGACCGAGGTCGGCCAGCGCTTCGTCATCGACCTCGAGCTCTACGCCGACCTCCAGGAATCCTCGCGCAGCGACCGGCTCGCGGACACCGTCTCCTATGCCGACGTGGTTGCGACAACGACGGCTGCGTTCAAGAACACCAATTACAGGCTTCTGGAGCGCGCGGCCGGTGCGGTGGCCGATGCCATCCTGGCGCATTTTTCGCGCATCCGTGCGGTGAAGGTCACCGTGCACAAGCCGCACGCGCCGATCGCCGCCATCTTCGATGACGTCGGCGTCGTGCTGACGCGCTCGCGGCACCCGCACAATGGCTAGAGGCCCTGATTTGACGTTCGCAGGAGGAAGCTCGGCAAATGGAGAGCGAACGTCAAATCCGGTCCGCTAGCGCCGTCATTGCGCTGGGCGGCAATGTCGGCGACGTCCGCGCGACGTTCAGAGATGCAATCTCGGACATCTGCGGCGCGTCCCAGGCGAAGCTGCTCGCGCGCTCGTCCGACTATTCCACCCCACCCTGGGGAGACGAGGACCAAGCCCCCTTCATCAACGCCTGCATCGAAATCGAAACCAGCCTCGATCCCCAGGAGCTGCTATCCGTGCTGCAAAAGGTCGAGCAAAAATTCGGCCGCACGCGGACCAAGGAACGGCGCTGGGGGCCGCGCACGCTCGATCTCGACCTGATCGCCTATGACGATGTCTCCTTGCAGACGCCGGAACTGACGCTGCCGCATCCGCGCCTGTTCGAGCGCGCCTTCGTGCTGGTGCCGCTCGCCGAAATCGCCCCCAACCGCATGATCGGCGGGATCCGCGTGCGCGACGGCCGCGCCAGCGTCTCAACACAAGGAATCGAGCGGCTTCCGGATACCGGTTAACCAAAAACAACCGTTTGCAGGGGCGGCCGACCGTGGCAATTTCGCTCCCAACGATGAGAACGAATATGTCCGGGAGTTTCCTGCCGAATGACCGCCGTGACTGACGATCTGCTGCTGGCCGCGGACTTTCCCAAGGCGAGTTACGAGGATTGGCGCAAGCTGGTCGATGGCGTGCTGAAGGGTGCGCCGTTCGAAAAGCTCGTCGGCAAGACCTACGACGGGTTGAAGATCGATCCACTCTATCCGCGTGCCAAGGATGTCGCAGCCGTGGTGGGGCGGCCGGCGGCTGCGCCCTGGCAGATCATGCAGCGGATCGACCATCCCGATGCGGCGCAGGCGAACGCGCAGGCGCTTAACGATCTGGAAAATGGCGCGACGGGCTTGGCGCTGGTGTTTGCCGGCGGCAATGGCAGCCATGGCTTTGGCCTGGAACCGACGGCGGATGCGGTCGCGAAGGTCCTGAGGGATATTCACCTCGATGCCGGCATCGGCATCGAGCTTCAGATCGGCCCGCAATCGCGGATGGCTGCGATCCACGTTGCGGAATACGTGAAGAGCAACGGCATAGACCCTGCGGCCTGCGACATCCGCTTCGGCCTCGATCCGCTCGCGGCGTGTGCGGTCTGGGGGCATAGCCCCTACGCCTGGGAGGAGATCGTTCCAGCGGTGACCGGCGGGATCAAGGGCCTCGCAGCGCTCGGCTTCAAAGGACCGTTCGCATCCACCGACGGACGTGTGATCCATGACGCCGGCGGATCGGAGGTGCAGGAGCTCGCCTTCGTGCTCGCCTGCGGCGTTGCTTATTTGCGCGCAATCGAAGGCGCCGGCGTTGCCTTGGAGCAGGCACAGGGCATGGTCTATGCACGGCTTGCCGCGGATGCCGACCAGTTCCTGACCATGGCAAAGGTCCGCGCGCTTCGGCTATTGTGGGCGCGCGTCGAGCAGGCCTGCGGCTTGACGCCGAAGCCGCTGTTCATCGCGGCCGACACCGCCTGGCGCATGCTGACGCAGCGCGACCCCTACGTGAACATGCTGCGCGCGACCATGGCAACGTTCGCCGCAGGCCTTGCCGGTGCCAATGCCATCACTGTGCTGCCGCACACGCTGGCGCTGGGGCTGCCCGACCCATTCGCGCGGCGCGTGGCGCGCAACACGCAACTCGTGCTGCTCGAGGAAAGCAACCTCGCAAAGGTCTCCGATCCTGCCGCGGGCGCAGGCGGCATCGAGACGCTCACGACGCAGCTTTGCGAGGCGGCCTGGGCCCTGTTCCAGCAAACCGAGAAAGCCGGCGGCGCCTTTGCCGCGCTTCAGCAGGGCCTGATCCAGGGCAAGGTCGCCGCAACGCGCAAGGTGCGCGAGGCCAACATCGCCAAGCGCCGCGACGTGATAACCGGCGCCAGCGAGTTTCCGAACCTGCAGGAGAGCGACGTGGCCGTGCTGCCCGCGACGCCGGTCGCGCTTGCGCCTTACGGCGAGCAAAAGTTCAAATTCGCCCCGCTTGTGCCGATCCGCATTGCGGAACCTTTCGAGGCGCTGCGCGATCAATCCGACATGACGCTGAAGGCAAGAGGCGCGCGGCCAAAGGTGTTTCTGGCCAATCTCGGCACGGCCGCCGATTTCACCGCGCGCGCAACCTTTGCAAAGAGTTTTTTTGAAGCCGGAGGCATTCTGGCCGTCGATAGCGAGGGCTCTACCGATCCGGCACAGCTTTCCGCCGCCTTCAAAGCGTCAGGCGCGAAGCTCGCCTGCCTTTGTTCCAGCGACAAGGTCTACGTGGCCCACGCGGGAGCCTCGGCCAAGGCCCTGCAAATCGCGGGCGCGAAGCATATCTATCTGGCAGGCCGGCCAGACGAGAACGAGTCCGCGTTGCGCGCAGCGGGCGTGAGCGGGTTCATATTTGCAGGTGCTGATGCGCTGACCACGCTGCAAGACGCCTATCGACGGATGGAGCAGGCATGACCGAGACGACCAAACCCGTTCTCACCGGCGGCTGCCAATGCGGCGCGGTACGCTTCGCGGTGACGACAGCACCAAACAAGGTTTCGATCTGCCACTGCCGGATGTGCCAGAAGGCAAGCGGCGCGCCGTTCGCCTCCTTTGCCGATATCAACAGGACAGATTTCGCCTGGACCAAGGGACAGCCGTCGTTCTTCCGCTCATCTACTATCGCCGAGCGGGGCTACTGCCCGGCCTGCGGCACACCGCTGAGTTTCGGCCGCATCGACGGCGAGCGGATCGAGATCATGACCGGCGCGTTCGACCGCCCCGACCGGGTGGTGCCGACGCGGCAATATGGCACGGAGTCGCGGCTCGGCTGGGTGGTCGGAATCTCCAATCTGCCGAGCCAGACCACGCAGCAGAATTACGGGCCGGAGAAGATGGCGACCATCGTGAGCTATCAGCATCCGGATCATGATTGAGGGCTGAGATGTCGGGGCTATGATTTTGATAGGCTATGCTATGCTCCGAGCACTCGGAAGAATTCTACGGGCCTTGATTGACTGGGACGTGACGCTCGCGCGGCTCCTGTGGACCGAGATTGGCCGGATGACTGAAAGCCGCATGGGCGATCCCGTTTACAAGGGGAATTTGCAGAAACTTGAACACCATCGCAAGTTTGAGGACTGCAAGGAATGACCCGCATTCCTAATTTCGCCAGCGTCGCCTTTGAACTGGTCAGACCGGCTGCGCCGGGAGGTCACAGCGAGCCATGGCTGACGCCCGAAGGCATCCCGGTGAAAAGCGCCTATGGCGAGGCCGATCTTGCCGGCGTCGATTTCCTCGAGACGTATCCGGGCATCGCGCCATATCTCCGCGGCCCCTACCCGACCATGTATGTGAACCACCCTTGGACGGTCCGGCAGTATGCCGGCTTCTCAACGGCGGAGGATTCCAACGCGTTCTATCGTCGCAACCTCGCCGCGGGACAGAAGGGCCTCTCGGTCGCCTTCGATCTCGCGACCCATCGCGGCTATGACAGCGACCATCCGCGCGTCGGCGGCGACGTCGGGATGGCCGGTGTCGCCATCGATTCCATCTACGACATGCGCACGCTGTTTGCCGGCATCCCGCTCGACCGGATGAGCGTGTCCATGACCATGAACGGCGCGGTGCTGCCGATCCTCGCACTATTCGTGGTGGCGGCGGAAGAACAGGGCGTGCCGCCGGAAAAACTCTCGGGCACCATTCAGAACGACATTCTGAAAGAGTTCATGGTGCGCAACACCTACATCTATCCGCCGAGCCCATCGATGCGGATCATCTCAGACATCTTCGCCTACACCTCCTCGAGGATGCCGAAGTTCAATTCGATTTCGATCTCCGGCTATCACATGCAGGAGGCGGGCGCGACGCAGGATCTCGAGCTCGCCTACACGCTCGCCGACGGCGTCGAATATCTGCGTGCCGGGTTGACTGCCGGCCTCGACGTCGACCGTTTCGCGCCGCGCCTGTCGTTCTTCTGGGCGATCGGCATGAACTTCTTCATGGAAGTCGCCAAGATGCGCGCCGCGCGCCTGCTGTGGGCGAAGCTGCTCAAGCCATTCAATCCGAAGGATCCGCGCTCGCTCTCGCTGCGTACGCATTGCCAGACCTCCGGCTGGTCGCTGACCGCGCAGGACGTTTTCAACAACGTGATGCGCACGACGGTGGAGGCGATGGCCGCGACGCAAGGCCACACTCAGTCGCTGCACACCAATGCCCTCGACGAAGCGCTCGCGCTGCCGACCGACTTTTCCGCGCGCATCGCTCGCAACACGCAGCTCTTCCTGCAACAGGAAAGCGGCACCACCAGGATCATCGATCCCTGGGGCGGCTCCTATTATGTCGAACGGCTGACGCGCGATCTCGCGGCCAAGGCCTGGGGCCATATCCAGGAGGTCGAGGAACTTGGCGGCATGGCCAAGGCCATCGAAGCCGGCGTGCCGAAACTGCGCATCGAGGAGGCCTCAGCCAAGACACAGGCGCGGATCGATGCGGGCAAGCAGGCGGTGATCGGCGTCAACAAGTACAAGCCGTCGGATGAAGTGCCGATCGAGATCCTCAAAGTGGACAACACCAATGTCCGGCGCTTGCAGATCGACAAGCTGACGCGGCTCAGATCCGAGCGCAACCAGAAGGACGTCGAAGCCGCGCTCGCCGCGTTGACGCGCTCGGCCGGCGAAGGCAACGGCAATCTGCTCGCACTCGCGATCGACGCGGCGCGCGCGAAAGCAACGGTCGGCGAAATTTCCGACGCGATGGAAAAGGTGTTCGGTCGCCACCGCGCCGAGATCAAGTCGATCACCGGCGTCTACAAGCGGGAGGCGTCCGCCATGGGCAGTCAGGTCGAAAAGGTGCAGGCGCTGATCGACGCCTTCGAGGAGGCGGAAGGCCGCCGTCCGCGCATTCTCGTCGCCAAGATCGGCCAGGATGGCCACGATCGCGGGCAGAAGGTGATCGCGTCGGCCTTTGCCGATATCGGCTTCGACGTCGACATCGGGCCGCTGTTTGCCACCGCCGATGAAGCCGCGCGCCAGGCGGTCGAGAACGACGTGCACATCCTCGGCGTCTCCTCACTGGCCGCCGCCCACCTTACCGCGGTGCCAGAATTGAAGGCAGCGCTGAAAAAGCACGGCCGTGAGGACATCATGATCATCGTCGGCGGCGTGGTCCCGCCGCAGGATTACGATGCACTCCATGCAGCAGGTGCGGAAGCGATCTTCCCGCCCGGCACGGTGATCGCGGACGCCGCCGAGGAGTTGATCCACAAGCTCAACGCCCGGCTCGGCCATAGCGAGGCGGCGGAGTAGCCTCGGTCTGGCTGCGTCGGCCTCGCTACATCATCCATCGCAACGCTGGCGGCGACCGACATGTCATTTTTGACGTGGCGGCCGCCGGTTGCCGCCGGGTACTCGCTATACGAGCAGTCGAAATTAATTCTCGCACCGATTAATGCAACCTTTACTTGTTGATTCGTAATTTTACACGGACCATGAATGGGGATATTGGAATGCGCCCCGCCGGCGAGCTCTTGGCGTCACCACGCGTTTTCGATGCGCTCCGTGAACCATCAACTCAGTCAACAACAAGAAGCCAAAACCGGTTCGCAGCGTTCCGCGAGCAGAATTATCGATCGCGCACTCGGCCGAGACGCACCTGCCTGTCGTTCATTCCGATGACGAAGTCGTCTCCGCTTGGCGCCTGCTCATGTTCAACCGGAAGCTGCTGGGCAGCATCGCCGGCGTCGTCATTGCTTTGCTGATCGCCAGCGAATTCTACGTCGACCGGTCCGGCCATATAATGATTTTCACGCTGGCCGCACTCTGCTGGCGGTTCGGCTTACGCAACGCGCGCTCGACCGCCCGCGCGACCCCGAGAGTGTTCTTCTCTCTCGCCTCGCTGGCGCAGGTCATGCCGGCCATACCGGTGCTCGTGACGCTGACCTATGTGACGACGTCGATCAACCTTCCGCTGCAGGATGAGCGACTGCTCGCGTGGGATCGCGCGCTCGGATTCGATTTCCGGAGCCTCCTCGATTTTACGGACCATCATCGGGAGCTGATCCCACTCTTTGCACGAACCTACAGCTCTATGTCACCCGCAGATGATCATGATGATGCTCGTTCTTCCGCTGGCCGGCCGCTACCGGCGCGGTGCCGAGGCGATATACGCCTACGTCTTCGCCCTGGCGGCAACGACCTGCATTTCGGCGTTGGTGCCGGCCATCGGCGCGTATCAGGCGTTGGGCTCGCACGCCGATTATCCTCACTTCGAACCGCAGGGCTACTACGACACCCTGCGCGACGCATCGCTCGTACGCGCCGGCCTGCATCACAAAGTGCATCTGACGCAACTCGTGGGCGTGCTCACCTTTCCGAGCTTCCACACCGCAGCCGCGATCCTCTATATGTGGGCGTTCTGGCCCTTGCGCTGGTTCAGCCTCGTCGTCATCCCATGGAACATGGTGATGATCGTGGCGACCGTGCTGGGCAGAGGACACTATCTGTCCGACATCATCGCCGGTGCCGCGGTGGCGGCCTCGGCGATAGCAATCACGGCGAGGATCGGTGCGGCCTGCTCGCCCGTCCGGCGCGACATGCCCACGGGCGCGTTGTCCCATCGCGACATCGCTTGACACATCGCGCTTCCCTGCGCGAACCCGGAGGACCTCTGGTGGCGACCAACGGCGATGAGACCGTAGGCCCGGCATGCGCCACCCAAGCGGACCAGCGCATGTGCCACGATTGACGGGCTCATCCCGATCAGGCGGGCGCACTCGACCGTCCCTGGACGAAGCTTGATCGCAACTTTCAATATCCGGTGTTCAGCCCAGGCCGTTTTGCTCCCGTTCATCTTGTGTGTTTATGCCTTGAAGTTTAGCCGCTATCTGTCACCGCGCGGCCGCGCGATTGTCAGCGGCACATGGAAAGAGCGTGAAATCTATGGCCATTGACACGACATATCCCCGAGCCCATTCGAACACGGGATCAGCCTTGCGTGCTCTCGCAATTCTCACGACGCTCGTCATGGCCTCGCCGTCCTTCGCTACCGATCCCAAGCCCGATGCAATCATCAAGAACAGGACCATCGAAGCCCGCGTGCTGCTCGACGACCAGATCAAGGCCGATCCCGCGCTCGCGGCCGATTGCCTGGCCGAGGGCAAGAAGTGGCTCGAGAAGAATGCGGCTGATGCCGCCGCCTCGCGCAAGCAGGATCCGCAGTTTTTCCAGAACGGCGGCTGGGATTTCGAGCGCAAATACACGATACGCTCGGTGGTCGCCGACCGCTATGTCAGCTTGATCCGCGCCGACTACATGGATACCCACGGCGCGCATCCGAATTCCGACGTCGACACCATCCTGTGGGACAAGGTGCAAGCCAAGCGCATATCGATCCGCCCGTTCTTCACCGAGACCGCCGACAACGGAGCGACGATGAAGGCGATGCAGAAGTCCGTGATCGCCTCGCTGCGAATCGAGAAGAAAAAGCGCGATGCGGGCGAGACGGCAACCAACGAGTGGTTTAAGGGCATCGAGCCGAACCTGCTCAAGATCGGCGCCGTGACGCTCGCGCCTTCGACCGAGGCGGGCAAGAGCTCCGGTCTCACCTTTCACTATCCGCCTTATGCGGTCGGCCCCTACGCCGAGGGCGAATATGTCGCCTTTGTGTCGTGGGAAACGCTGAAACCGTATTTGACGCCGGAGGGCACGCGGATTTTCGGCGGCGCGCGCCCAAAGGGCGACGAAGACGACGGGCAATGATTCGTTGCGGTATGAACGACGCGTGCTCACAGCGTAACTAGCGCGGCTGCTTGCCGCCCTGGCGCAAAGCTGCCAAAACTGTCGGCATAGATATGGCGGCCGACGTCACAGGCGCCGCTGAAAGGTATTCATGTCTGCCATCACGCGCCGCGCCTTTGCGGCATCGTCTGTCGCTGTCGTCGCTCTTGGACTTTAAGCCGACACGCGCGGAGACCTATCCGGCGCGGCCCGTGTCGTTGATCGTGGCCTGGGGCGCGGGCGGCGGCACGGATGCGACTGCGCGCGTTCTCGCGGCGATGCTGGAGAAAGAGCTCGGCCAGCCTTTCAACGTGGTCAATCGGGTCGGCGGCTCCGGCGTCGTCGCCCACACCGCGATCGCGACTGCCGCTCCCGACGGCTACACGATCGGCATGTTGACCGTGGAGCTCACCATGATGCACTGGCAGGGGCTCACCGACCTGACGCCACGGAGCTTCACGGCGCTCGCCATGACGAACGAGGACGCGCCGGGCATCCAGGTCTCCTCCGCCTCGCCTTACCGGACGGTCAAGGAACTGGCCGTCGCCATCAAGGACGCGCCACCCGGCAAGTTCAAGGCGTCAGGCACAGGTCAGGGCGGCATCCGGCATCTCGCGCTGATCGGCTGGATGCAGGCGATGGGACTGCCGGCCAACCAGGTCGCCTGGTGCCGTCGAACGGCGCGGCACCCGCGCTGCAGGATCTCGCGGCCGAGAACATCGATCTCGCCACCTGCTCGGTACCGGAGGCGCGCCCGACCATCGAAGCCGGGAAGGTGCGCAGCCTTGCCATCATGGCGTCGGCACGCAACCCTGTTTTCCCCACGTGCCGACCCTGAAGGAAGCGATGGGGATTGACTATTCAACGGGCGGCTGGCGCGGCATCGGCGGACCGAAGGGCCTGCCTCCGGAGATCGCTGCCCGGCTCTCGACGGCGATGAAGAGGATCTTCGACTCGGTGGAATTCAGGGCCTTTGTCGCCAATCGCGGCTTCGGCATGGCGTGGCGCGATGCCGACCAGTTCGCCGACTTTATGGACAAGGGCGATGTCCAGATGGGCGCTGCCATGAAGGCCGCCGGCCTCGCCAAAGCGTGACGTGTCGAGCAGGGCGAGGCCGGCCGCGTTGATACTGGTCCCGGCCCTCGCCTGTCCCGCCCGGCCGTTGTAAAGCAGGGCATGATTCAGAAGAAGGCTTCGCACGACGTCAAAGCCCTCGCCCGGGACGTCCGTTCCGGCAGCCGCGCCGCGCTCGCCCGCGCCATCACGCTGGTGGAGAGTCGGCGCAGCGACCATCAGGCGGCCGCGCGCGAGCTCGTGCAATCGCTTCTGCCGGACACCGGCAAGGCGGTCCGCGTCGGCATCACCGGCTCGCCCGGCGTCGGCAAATCCACCACCATCGACACGCTCGGCACCTATCTCATTACGCAAGGCCAGAGGATCGCAGTGCTCGCAGTCGATCCGTCCTCGGCGCGCAGCGGCGGCTCGATCCTCGGCGACAAGACCCGGATGGCGCGGCTCGCGGCATCCGATCACGCCTACATTCGCCCGTCGCCGTCATCGGGCACGCTTGGCGGCGTCGCCGCCAAGACTCGCGAGGCGATGCTGCTCTGCGAGGCGGCCGGCTTCGACGTTGTGCTGGTCGAGACCGTCGGCATCGGCCAGTCCGAGACTGCGGTCTGCGACATGACCGATTTCTTCCTCGCGTTGATGCTGCCGGGCGGTGGCGACGAATTGCAAGGCATCAAGAAGGGCCTGGTCGAGCTCGCCGACATGATCGCGATCAACAAGGCCGATGGCGACAATATCAAGCGCGCCAACATGACGGCCGCGGACTATCGCGGCGCGCTTCACATTTTGGCGCCCCGCTCCGAACACTGGCATCCACCGGTCGTGACCTATTCGGCGCTGAGCGGCAACGGCATTGCCGAGCTCTGGAAAAAGATCCTCGATCATCGCAAGGCGATGAGCGCATCGGGCGATTTCGCGGCACGGCGGCGCGAGCAGCAGGTGAAATGGATGTGGTCGATGCTTGAGCAGCGCATGCTGTCGCGGCTGCGCACCGAGGCCTCCGTCCGCGCCAGGGTGAAGAAGATCGAGGCCGAGGTGGCCGATGGTCGCGTCACGCCGGCGCTCGCCGCCGAGCACATCATGGAGCTCCTGCAATGAGCGGCAAGCTTCGCGTCCTCCTCACCGGATTCGGCCCGTTCCCCGGCGCGCCCCATAATCCGACGCAGCCGCTGGTCGCGCGGCTGTCGAAGCTGCGCCGTCCGGCATTCGACGGCGTCGAGCTTGAGACTCACATCTTCCCGGTGACCTATGCCGCGGTCGACCGACAATTGCCCGAGGTGCTCGCAAAGGTGAGGCCCGATGCGCTTCTGATGTTTGGCCTCGCCGCACGCACCTCGTACCTGCGCATCGAGACCCGCGCGCGCAACGCCGTCACCATGCTCTGGCCCGATGCCGCCAACAGCCGTTCCCGCAAAGGCGCGATCGCAGCGAACGCGGACGCGATGATGTTCGGCCCGCACACTGCAAGGCTCCTGCGGGCTGCGCGACTGACCGGGATCGACGCGCGGGCCTCGCGCGATGCCGGCGCATATCTCTGCAACTATCTGAGCTGGCGCGCGATCGAAAGCGTGAACGCCGGCGGGCCGAAGCTTGCGGCGTTCATCCACATCCCGCTGCTGGCACGCAGTGGCGCGTCGCGGCGCAAGGGAGCGCCACGCATCACGCTGGAGGAACTGGTCGATGCCGGCGAAGCGATGCTGATGGAAATGGTCCGATCGGCGCGGCACGAAAGAGCTGCGTAGGACCTCCTCCTGGGTAAACATTTAACCTTACCTGCAACAATCGTGCGGCGGCTGGCCGCCATACTCCATTTCTGAGCTAACTAACGCTCGCGGATGCGCCCCGCGTCCGCCAGAGGACGCGTTATGGACCTCAATCGCCGTCGTCTCATTGGAGCTTCCACCGTTGGCGTTGCCGGCGCGCTGGCCATGCCTGTCGATGCCGCGCGCGCAGCACCCTTGACGTCCCTGCTGGGACGCGACGCCACGCAGTATGGCGTGCGACCCGGCAGCAGCGAGGACCAGACGCGTGCGCTCCAGCGCGCCATCGACGACGCCGCGCGCGCGCAAATGCCGCTGGCACTCCCGCCGGGCATCTACCGCACCGGGCTGTTGCGGCTGCAAAACGGCTCGCAACTCGTGGGCGTGCGCGGTGCCACGAAATTTGTCTTCACCGGTGGTCCTTCGATGATCCTCTGCGAAGGCGCCGGCTCGATCGGCCTCACCGGCATCACCTTCGACGGCGGCGGAATTGCGCTGCCGACGCGTCGAGGGCTCGTCCACTGTCTCGGCGGCCGCGACGTCCGCATTCTCGATTGCGACATCAGGGGTTCTGGCGGTAGCGGCATCTGGCTCGAGCATATCGCCGGAGACATCTCGGGCAATATCTTCACCAACATCGCCGTGACGGCTGTGGTCTCGTTCGATGCCAAGGGACTCATCGTCTCGCGCAACACGATTCTCGGCACCAACGACAACGGCATCGAGATTTTACGCGCCGCCGTCGGCGACGACGGCACGCTGGTCGCCGACAACCACATCGAGGACGTCAAGGCCGGCCCCGGCGGCTCCGGACAATACGGCAACGCCGTCAACGCCTTCCGCGCCGCCAACGTCATCGTCCGCGGCAACCGTATCAGGAATTGCGATTACTCGGCAGTGCGCGGCAATTCGGCTTCCAACATCCAGATCACCGGCAACAGCGTCAGCGACGTGCGCGAGGTCGCGCTTTACTCGGAGTTCTCGTTCGAGGCCGCGGTGATCGCCAACAACACGGTGGATGGCGCCGCCGTCGGCGTCTCCGTCTGCAATTTCAACGAAGGCGGCCGCATCGCGGTGGTCCAGGGCAACATCATCCGCAACCTGATCCCGAAACGGCCGATCGGCACCGCACCCGACGACGATGCCGGCGTCGGCATCTATGTCGAGGCTGACACCTCCGTCACCGGCAACGTGATCGAGAATGCGCCGTCCTACGGCATCGTCGCCGGCTGGGGCAAATATCTGCGCGACGTCGCGATCTCGGGCAACGTGATCCGCAAGGCCCTCGCCGGTGTCGGCGTGTCCGTGGTGCCGGGCGCCGGCACTGCGCTGGTCAACAACAACATCATATCCGAGAGCCCGCTAGGCGCCGTCGTCGGCCTCGACCACGCGCGAACGGTCACGATGGATCTGGCGGCGGACGGTGCGCAGCGCTTTGCGCAAGTGGTGGTGGGCGGGAATGCGGTGAGGCGGTGAGTGCAGAAAGGCTCGCCCGTTTTCTGCAATACGCGCGCTGCATCAGCGAAATCGGGCCATCGCAATACCGTCATTGCAAGCGAAGCGAGGCAATCCAGAAACACTCCGCAGCGGCAGCCTGGATTGCTTCGTCGCTTCGCTCCTCGCAATAACGCGGTTGGGCCGTCATTCCGATCGGGAGAGTCCGCGCTGTAGGTCCTGGCTTCGGCCGGGACGATGGCGTAGCAGGAACAAGCGCCCCGTACCTCGCCCTAGAACGCATTCCGCAGCAGCGGATATTTCGCTTCGATGCCGTCGAGGCTGAAGGTGAATTCAACAACGTTTTCAGGGGTTGCAGGCGGCGGCTCGGGGGCGATCGGGGTTGCGGTGATCTCGGCGAGCCGTTCGGGCATGCTGGCGAAGCTGACCGGCACGACCGTCTCCGGCACGATGTGCACGGACTTCGGCTGCACGGTCTGGACGTGCTCGTGCCGTACCTTTTCGCGTGACAAGGCTGCCGGCGACCAGCCCAATGCGACAGCCCCGACCGGGCTCATCGCCGGCACGTCGGCACCGTCGGCGAGCGCCCGCCAGGTCTGCACGGCGCGCTTGGCTTCCTGGATATTCTCGAGAAAGGCGACTTCGGAGTGATAGCGGCGCCAGCGTCCGGTCTCGAACATTTCGGTGAGATGTTCGAGCCGCTGCTCGGCGAGTGCGCACCAGCGCTCCGCGATGTCGCGGCCGCGAGCCACGCCTTGGCGATGTGTCATGAACCAGCCCGTCAGGAGGGAATCACGGACGCGGGACGCAACGCACACGAATCAATTTAGACGTGACGGGATTATTTTGTGGAAAAGTTTTGACTTGTCCAGCGACGGCGCAAATTTCGGAGCGGACCTCCGTAGTCGTGCGGAGATTTCGTGGGCTTTCGTCGTCAAGCCCCACACAAGCATGGCGGACTTGCGACGGAATGCGCAAAGGCGATCGCAAATGATCATCCGCGCCGATTCAACCCTGAGCTGAAAGGCGAAGCGCTTCGGAGATCGAGAGCTCCAAAAAGAAAAGACCCGTCCGGGGGTCGTGCCGCGTTAATTGCGAATCTCGAAAAGCCTACAAAATACGGGCTTTTACGACTTTGGACCTTGCAGGTTCCTGCAAGTTTGCGTCGGCGCCGGGCCGAGAACAGCAGCGGCCGTAAACGTGGCCAGCCAGCGCTGAACCTGTCACCGGAAGAGAAGCGGACACGCCGTCTCGCGCAGGAAGCGGAACGAAAGAGGCGTGCCAGAGCGTCCGCAAAAAGTGCGTCATCGCACATAGAGTCTATAACTGCGGTGACGGATTTAATGCGGACGCGGCGGCCGATCGCACTCGATCTCGGCGGCCTCGATCCCGCCGCGTTCGGCATCACCTCCGTCCAGATCATGAGCGGCCAGAACATCATTCTCGGCCTGGCCGGCGCCACAATGACCGGGCTACGTTCTGTGGATGGAAGCGAGCACGCCCCAAGGCGCGCGCAGCGGACGTCCCACAGCCACTTCGCCTCCGCGCGTGAGCGCTGCGGCTGCGATCACGGGTCTGGGAGTCCCATTGGGACAAACGGGACATTGTCCCAGAATGTCCCAAATGTCCCAGGGGCGCGTGCACAATCGCGCGCAGGAACGATCTGCCGTCCTTAGCCTCAGCGGCCGGTGGTCAGCCGCGGCGGGATCTGGTTTAGCATCCAGAGCTCGATCGCTGCCAGGATCGCGACAACCGCACCGATGATCACATGCACCGTCACAGCGGTGGTTGTTCCCTGGAAGCCCAAGACCCAGGGCGAAACTAACGCCCACAAGCCGACGACTAGGTTCAGCCACTCCTCCCACACCGCGAAGCGCGCCAGCGCCGCGATTGCAAGGATCGCGATGACGATGCCGGTGATGTAGGCATTGGTGGAGACCGTTCCGGCCCCGAAGCCGAAGATCCAGGGCGAAACGAACAGAACCGCGCCAAGGATCAGGTTTGCGACGTCGCACAGTTTTGCGTTCGTCCAGTTCTCCATCCAGTTTGCGTTCGTCCAGTTCTCCATCCAGTTTCCCATGACACCCTCCATTGGAAGGTTACACAGCTAATCAACCGTAGGATTGCCGCGCCGGTTCCGTCGCGGCCCGCGCGGCATAATGGCAATCCCGCGAGTCTTACGGTCGCGAGCCGCTCCAACACGCGCGCGCCCATCATAAAAAATCCGCTCTCCTCGTCTGCCCGGTCACCGGCCGGTGAGCACGGGCGGTCACCAGGCGGTCACCGGCCGCAAGCGCCTGAATTGGCACGACTCAAACGGGCTCGATCTCTCCTACAAGCTCCTCGCCACAGTAGACCTGGACCTTCTCGTCAGGTGCGATGGGCCAGATCTTTTCGCATGCAACACTTATCGCGGCTTCGAGCGTCGGCTTAGCGGCGGTGTACTTGAAGTTTCGCGTCTTGACCGTGTAGGCCTTGGTCATGCTCGACACCCCTCATGTACGCCCCGGCGTCGGACAATCAGCCGCGAGCCAATTCGTTCCGAGATCGCGGATGTGCTGCTTTGCAGCACCCTTAACCTTGCCCGGTGCAAGGACATGGGAACGGTTCCCCCTCCATCCGAACGACCGATCGGATTCTTGGCGCTTACGTTTCTCTGGTGACGATTGCGACGGTCTCCGGATAGGCCGGGGTCCTGCGCTCAGAGGCCTATGCCCCAGATCCCGATGCCGATGATCACCAGTGAGAGCAGGATAATCAGCACGTCTATCGCGATTCCTTTCGAAGGCTGTTCGGGCATGGCATTAGCCCTCCGCAGCTCCGATGCTGCACCGGAAGCCAGTGTGGCCGATATGAACCAACTCACACACGCGATCCTTCTCGACGCGCGGACGTTCTGACCCCGCACAGGCGCCCCGCCAGCGTTTTTTCTTTTCCCGAAGAATGCTACGGTCAGCGGACCAGCAGGCTCGTGACGGCGCAAGCGAAGCCCGCCACCAGGAGGACCGTCGCCGTCAAGACGACGAGGTCGATAGACCAGGGGTGGTTTCTTCCGCCGACTAGGTCGAAATGTCGGGAGCGAAACGTCTGAAGGCGCATAGCAGCCTCCCGCGCATTAGCATGCACCCCAAATCAATTCGGCAATTGCCAAAACAGTTCCGGGCGGCTTGGCGGGCTGCCTCGGCGCGTGGCGCTTGGCGCTAATGCGATTTGCGAAACTTATGAGTTTTGCAAGAAACTTCTGGACGTGGAAAAACAACGTGTTACACTTTGCGAAATTTATTTGTGAAAGTGGAGCGCGCGAATGGCCATTCTCGGATACGCCCGCGTCAGCACCCAAGACCAACACCTCACCGGCCAGCTCGAGGCGCTGACGGCAGCCGGCGCCACCACCATCTTCAAGGAGAAGGTCAGCGGCGCCCGGGCAGATCGGCCGCAGCGGGCGAAGCTTATGGCCTCCCTGAAAGCGGGTGATGTCGTGGTCGTCACGAAGCTCGACCGGCTTGGCCGCTCGACCCGTGAGCTGCTCGACCTGATCGAGCGCATCGGCAAGGCCGGCGCGTCTTTCCGTAGCCTCGGTGACCCGCTTTGGGATACTTCCAGTTCGCAAGGCCGGCTTCTCTCGACGCTGTTGGCTGCGATCGCTGAGTTTGAGCGCGACTTAATCCGCGAGCGCACCGGCGAGGGCCGGAAGCGCGCCCAGGCCAAGGGCGTCAAGTTTGGTCGCAAGCCCAAGCTGTCCGACTACCAGCGGCAAGAAGCGATCAAGCGGCGCGCTGCGGGCGAGACATTAGCGTCCATCGCCAAGTCCTACGCGGTCGACATCAGCATGATCTCGCGCCTGGCCGAATAGGGAGGGCCGACCGATGACTGATTTGGTACAACGATTGAAATCCGAGCGGTCCCCGCTTTGCCTGGAAGCAGCACGCGAGATCGAGCGTGCTGCCGCGACGCTGCGCGAGGCAAAGGCCGAGATCATTCGTCTGCGCGATGCCAAACGCCGCGCGATGCAGGTCGCCCACGAGCGCGCGAAAGAGGTGGTCGACCTGCGCATGCAACTCGCCAAGAGCTTTGGGGTCGACGCAGCGATGATTTCGCGGCTGAGCCGAAAGTCGACGGATCGCTAGCGCGGCGGCCTCGGGCGCGCACCGCTGATGCGTTGGCGCGCGGCGGCCGGCCTTCGATACCGACCAGCGGCTCGGCCTCTCCCGTGATGCTCATCACAGCGCCGGCGTTGAGCATCGGGCGAAATTCAGAGCGTCGGCGGAATGGTCCGCCGCACTTGAAACGAAGGCCGATCCATGACCGCTGCTGCGCCACTGACCTCGCTCGAGGACCAGATCGAGAATGTGCGGCTAAAACTCAAGCGCATGAGCCACATCGCGGAGACCGGCCGCGATTTCGCGGCGATTGCCGATGTCGAGGCCCACGAACTGATGCCGCTGCTCGCGCAGCGCTCAAGCGCCGAGCGGCGAGACCCTGGCCGAGATCGCGAAGTCCTATGCTGTCGACCTCTCAATGATCTCGCGGCTGCGCTAGCCCCCGCCAGCCAAGCGCGCGCGCCGGGAGCGCGCCGCGGCCTTCTGCTGAAGGTTGACCACCCGCAGAGAAACGCGCACCAGCGGGCTCCATAGCGGTCGCGTCGGGCCTTTTGGGGTCACCAGCCGGTGCCGAAGCTGAACGACACGCCCGGCCCGCCGCCGTAGTAGCCGTAGGGCCCACCGCCGTAATAGCCATACGACCGCGGATAATAGCCGTAGCTGCCATAGTACGGACGGTAGCCGTAGCTCCTGTAGTACGGCCGGTAGTAGCCGTAGTGCCGATAATGCCGGTAGTAGCCGTAGTGCCGATAATAATGCCCGTAGTGATACCTGTGGCGCGAGCTGAAGTCTGTCGACTGGCTCGTCTGCGTCTGCACGCCCGGATCGGCCTTGACGTTGCTGGCGGCATTGGCGGTGGATCCACCGGCCAGCGCCGCGGCGCCAACAGCCATCGTGACAACGAGAATCTTCATTCCATTCACTCCATGGATGTGTGTGGCATCACAACGAAACCGCCCGGTTCCGGTTCCTCTGGAAAAGCGACAAGTGCGCGCCAGTCACCCGAGCCCGACGTCCTTCAATGCCCTGCACAGCCGCAAGCACGACCACGAGGTCCAGCTCTACGCCTTCGACATCCTCGCGATGAACGGCGACGACCTGCGGTCCCTGCCCTTGCACATGCGTAAAGCCAACCTCGAGCAGTTGCTGGCGCGCCGGCCACCGCGGCGGCGCAATGCGCAAGGCGATCGCAAATGATTATCCGCGCCGATTCAACCCTGAGCTGAAAGGCGAAGCGCTTCGGAGATCGAGAGCCCCAAAAAGAAAAGACCCGTCCGGGGGGACAACCGGACGGGTCAAGCCATATGGGCGCTTGGGGTGGATGGGCGCTCGCGCCTGATATGACTGATGGGGAGGGATGACCGCTCCCACATCATTTGGTCGTGGCACAGGGCCGAACGTTCAAAACCCCTCGCGTGATTTTTTAACCTTGGCAGCCTGCGCATGCTCGCGCGCAACTATCGTGCGGCAGGTCTATCCGCTTGAGAAAGCGTGGATTTATCGACGACGCTGGAAAGCGAGGGTTGCTCGAGGGCGCGTGTTCCAGGCTCTTCGCGACGTTCCGACGCATCTTCACGTTTTGTTGTTCCTGGCGCCGCCGCAACCGGCGTCGCACCATCGACGGCAACCGCCATGACCGCGGCGTAAGCATCGGGCTCGCCGTCGCCGAACAGATCGTCGCGGCCCGGCGTTCCCAGATCGCGGGCGGTCTTTACAAGCGTCAGGCGCAGCGCTTCCGGCTTCAAAGCGTAGTTACGCTCCAGAAGCAGCGCGGCGACGCCGGAGACATAGGCCGCTGAGAACGAGGTGCCCGATGTCATCTGGTACTTGCCGTCCGGCGCCGGAAGGAAGATGTCGACGCCGGGCGCGGCGAGCGCGATGTGGCTGCCGCGATTGGAGGCAGAGAACAACTTGTCCTGCGCATCGGTCGCGCTGACCGCGATCACGTTGGGATTGGCCGCGGGATAAAGCGGCGGCGATTTCGCCCCGGCATTGCCGGCCGCCGCAACCAGCACCAGTCCGCGCGCGGCGGTCGCCGCGATGGCGCGCTCGATCAACGCGTCCTTCGGACCGGCAAAGCTCATATTGACGATCTGCGCGCCGTGCTCGGCGGCGTAATTCAGCGATCTCAGGATCACGTAGGATGAGCTCTCGGCGCCCCCCGTGGTGCCGCCAAAGGCGCGAATCGCAATGATGCGGGCCTCGGGTGCGCTCCCCATCAGACGTGCATGCGACACGATCGCGCCGGCAATGCCGGTGCCGTGGACATGCGGCCCTTCCTTGCTGCCGAGCGCGTCGAAATTGTCGGCGATCGAGTTGGCAAGCTCGGGATGGCTGGTATCGATCCCGGAATCGATCACCGCGACCGTGACGTTCGCGCCATGCGCCAGCATATGCGCCTCCGGCAGGCGGAGCTTTGCCAGCGCGTATTGCGCCGGGTCGCCCTCTGCCGGCGAGCCCGCCTTCTGATCCTGGAGCACGTAGCGGAAATTCGGCTGCACCGAGCGTACGCCGTTCGCCGCGGCGAATTCGCGGCGCACGGTGCCGTAGGGCCGGCCGTCGGTGATGCGGAACAGCCCGATGGTGGCGCCGATCAGCGGAAAGCTCTCCGATGCAATTCGGGTCAGGCCGTGGCCGCGCGCAAGCGCGTCGGCATCGACTGTCGAAAGGCTGCTGTCGAGCTCGGCCACGAACTCATTGGCAAAGCTGCGCAAAGTGGTGACCGCCTGCGCCGTGTTGCGGCCCGAGTGACCGGCGCTTGTCTTGCCCGACCTGCCGGCGCCACCGCCGGCCGCATTCGCCTGATCCAGACATTCGCCATCGCCGTCCCGATAGGCCGCGGTGCAGGTCGGATAGAGATTTGGCGAATAGCGCACATAAGGCAGCACCGTCGTCGGAACCATGCGCGTCGTCAGCCTGGGCATGGATGTGGGCGTGAGCCTGGGTGTGATCCTGGGTGTGATCCTGGGTGTGATCCTGGGACCACGATCGACGCTCGTCACTGCACGGCCGGTGACGACGGGGCCGGTGTGCGAGGTCACCGTCGCGCTGATGGTCGGGGTGCGAGAGGGAATGCTGATCGTCGGGGTGCGCATGATCGCCTGCGCGTGCGCAACCTCGCCGCCGAAAGCACCGATCAAGAGAACTGCGCCCACCGACAAAGCGTAAGCTGCCGCTCTCGACACGCTTTCAGACTTGCGCTGCATGATCCTCGGGCGCCTAGGGCGCCGCCACGGCGAGGTTGACGATCTTCTCGCGCTGCATCCTGCCGAGCAGCGAGGCGAGCTCGTCGTTGTTCATCGCCTTGTTGAACCGGAGGCGAAACAATCCGCCCTTGGCGCCGTCGACGATCGAGGCCTGGTAGTTGTCGAGCAGCGTGGTGATGTCGGCGACCCGCGCGTCCGGCGTGAACCGCACCAGCGCATGCGCCGACGCCGCAGGTGCCGCGCCGAGCTCGCGCGTGATCGGCTCGTTCGTGGAGAGCGAGGCGGTCTGGAAGGTCGAGGTCTGGTCCTTCATCAGCACGGTGCCGATGACACCGGCCTGGAGCAAAAGCGCGATGGCGCCGAGGCTCGCCGACCAGGCGAGCGTGCGCGGCGACAGGCTTGCGAAGAACGTGGAAATGCGCGAGCCGAGCGGCAGTGTCGCCGGCGCACGCGCGGGCTCGGCGTCGATCGCAGCGAACAGCTTCTGCATCGCGCGGGCCGACGGGGCACCGAGGCTCTCGTTGAGATGGATGGTCTCTTCGTATTCGGCGCGGATCGCGGCGTACTGCCTGGCCAGTTCGGGATCGCGGGCGAGCGCTTCCTCGACCCGGCGCGCCTCGCGCGGGTTGAGGGTGCCGGCGGCATGCCATGGCAGCAGCATCTCAATTTCACTGGGCTCTTGGTCCAGCATCTTCCTGCTCAATGCCATCATGGCCAGCCTCGTTCAACACCGGCTGCCTTGAGCAGCTCGGCCAGTTTCTTGCGCGCATAGAACAAGCGCGTCTTCACGGTGTTCTCCGGTATTCCGACGATTTCGGCCACCTCTTCCACGGACTTCTCGTGGTAGTAGACGAGATCGACGATTTCCCGATGTTCCGGCGACAGTGCCGTCAAACACTCTCGCAACGCTTCACTGGTGTCCTTCTTCTGCACCGCCGTTTCCGGATCGTCGGACTGGTCCTCGATCGCGTTGGCGGCGTCTTCGTCCAGTTCAAGATCCTTCCTGCGCCGAAGCGCAGACAGAGCCTTGAATCGGGTGATTGCCAGCAGCCAGGTGGAAACAGCGGAACGGCCCTCGAACTTTCCGGCCTGACGCCAGACGTCGAGAAACACCTCGCTGATCAGGTCTTCGGCGACCTGTTCATCGCGCACGAGCCGGAGCCCGAAGCGATACACCCTGACATGGTGCCGCCCGAACAGCACCTGCATAGCAAGCCGGTCGCCTTGGGCGATCCGGGCGATCAGGACTTCGTCCGAAGCCGCCTGTGTCACGCTCAAAGGCCGTCTCGCAAGGTTGGTCGGGTCGAAACGGCAGGCGGTTCGACGGGTGATGCAAGAATCTTCAGTCTACCGCAGTCGTACCGGGACATGTGTGATGTACCCCACATACGCGCGTATTCTTGCAGCCCTTGAGGGCTCGCCCAAAATGGTAACATAGTACTATAACTTTTCCTTGCGGAGCGCCCGCAGGCGCGGCCCAATCTTACCAAGCCTCGATCCATAACGCAGCCTTGTGCAGCGCATTCGCCGGCCAATTTGACTGCATCTCCGGACCTTATCGTATCTCTGGACCTTACCGTTGACCTTATCCGCGGCTCATTGCTCGGCCCAGTCACTGGCCTATCGCCGACAATCCCTAATCGCTTGCTAATTTCCGTGTCGGATCAAGGCGCTTATCCAAGCGACGGGCCCGGATTCGTATCGCAAGGATACCAAACCTAAAGGCTTGCCACGTAGATTTTTGAACTGACATCCACCAATGGCAGGTTCATGAACACGGCCGCGACAACCATCCCGGAGCGGAATGCCGCAGAGGTGGCGGATCTCGTCCTTTCTCCAAGCCAGGCCACGCCGGAGGTCATCGCCCGCCGCCTACGGCAGCGGCGCCAGATGTACATCGGCCAGGTCGCGAGCTACTCGCTCGGCGCATCCGTCCTGCTGCTCTATGCCTATGACGGTGCGATCGCGATGATCGTGCCGTCGCTGTTCTGGTTCGGCGGGCTGATGATCATCGGCATCTTCGCGGTGCTGTCGGAGGCCGGCGTCGGCGAGCGCTACAAGGACCACTATCTCACGGTCTTCCAGATCACGGCGCATATGACGCTCCAGCTCATCTTCGTGCTGGCGGTGCCGACGATCGGAATCGCCTTCATCAGCGTGCTGTTCCTGGTTTTCGCATTCGGCACACTGCGCATGACCTCGCAGCAGGCGATGCTGACCTGGACGCTCGTGACCGCAGGGCTCGGCTTCGTCTTCCTGATCTCCGACCTGCCGATCGGCATGCCGATGACGAGCCGGCTCGAGCGGCTCGCATCGATGCTATGCTTCGTCCTGGTCATCGGCCAGTGCGCCTTCCTCGGCCTGTTCGGCAGCACGCTGCGCAAGATCCTGGACCGGCGCAGCATCGAGCTGAAGGCCGCCTATCAGCGTATCGAGGAGCTCGCCGAGCTCGATGAGCTCACCGGCTCGCTCAACCGCCGCTCGATCATGCGCGCGCTCGAGGAGCAGATCGCCGGCGCGCGCGAGGCGAAAACGCCCTGCTCGGCCGCACTCATTGATCTCGACTGGTTCAAGCGCATCAACGACGTTCACGGCCACCCGACCGGCGACGAGGTGCTGCGCACTTTCGCTATCACCATCTTCGCCAATATCCGCCCCAACGACCGCTTCGGTCGCTACGGCGGCGAGGAGTTCCTGCTGCTGATGCCGGACACGCCTGGCGAGGCAGCCATGCGCATGCTCGAACGCCTGCGCGCGATCGTGGCCGAGCTCGACTGGAGCGCGTTCGCGTCCAACATGCATGTGACGATTTCCGCAGGCGTTGCTGCACTGCGCAACAACGATAATGCCGACACATTTCTCGCGCGCGCCGACAGCGCGCTCCATTCCGCCAAGGCGCAAGGACGCAATTGCATCGCGACCAGCTGACCAATCCATTTTTGACCGCGGCCGGAAAGAACCGCCGGACCGAACGCTCCAGGACAGGGCCATGAGATCGAAACCCGCGAAAGCATCAGCCAAGATTTCCGAAAACCTGCTCGACGAATTGCAAGCGACGCTGTCCCACGGCACCGTTGCGCGCCGGGTCGAGACGCTGCGCCGCGTCACAGATCTCTTCATCAGCGGCGCGGTGGACTATTCCGACGACCACGTCGCCGTGTTCGACGACGTCTTCCAGTGCCTGATCGACCATATCGAGACCTCGGCCAAGGTACTGCTCGCCGAGCGCCTGGCACCGATCGACACGGCACCACCCATGACCATCCGCACGCTCGCGCTCGATGACGTCATCGACGTTGCCGGCCCCGTGCTGTCGAAGTCGGAGCGGCTGGACGAGGCGACCCTGATCGAGATCGCGCGGAGCAAGAGCCAGGCGCATCTCAAGGCCATTTCGATGCGCCGCGTCCTGTCCGACGCGCTCACCGACGTGCTGGTGGCACGCGGCAATGACGAGGTGGTACAGTCGACGGTCGGGAATCCCGGCGCGCAATTCACGGAACTGAGCCTCACGGAGCTGGTCGGCCGCGCCGAGCGCGACGACGACCTCGCAACTTGCGTGGGCCTGCGACCCGACCTGCCGCGGCATCATTATCTGAAGCTGATCGCGAAGGCCTCCTTGAGCGTGCGCAGGAAGCTCGAAGCCGCCAATCCCGGACAGGCCGACGCGGTGCTCAGCGCGGTCCACGAGGCGGCCCAGCGCGTCCGCGCGGCAACCATGACGCGGCAGACCGAAATTGCGCGCGCGCTGGTGCGATCGCTGTTCGAGGACGGCCGTCTCAACGAGCACCAGGTCACGGCCTTCGCCGAACAGAACAAGTTCGACGAGGCCAATGCCGGGCTCGCGGCGCTCGCGGGTGTGCCAGTTGCGATCGCCGAGAACATGATGATCGAAAGCCGCACCGAGGGCGTGATGATCCTCGCCAAGGTCGCCGGCCTGTCATGGTCGAGCGTGCGCGCGATCATCGCGATGCGCGACAAGCTGTCCGGCAGCGATCCGACCGACCTGTTGAGCGCGCGAGACACCTATGAGGGGTTGCGCACCTCCACCGCGCAGCAGGTGCTGCGTTTCCACCGCATGCAGCAGAGCACGGCGCCGGCGTAAACCGGCGCGGTTAGTACCTCAGGACCCTCGCCCCGACGAGCGCGCCGAGCGCGGTCACGAGCGCGGTCGCGAACGTGTACCAGGTCGCCACGAACAGCGGCGAATCGTCAGTACAGTGCGAGGCATAGAGCGTCGCCGCCAGCCCCGCGGACAACAGGCCGGCGAGCGCGCCGGCAAGCGCAGGCCGCGACGGTGCGCCGTGACGCAGGCCGAACAGCGCGCCTGCGAGCAGCGGCAGCGACATCGCTGGGATCGCCGACAGGCACACCCTGGAATTCTTGCCGACGAGCCGCATCGTCATCGGCATTGCGGGGGCCATCATCATCTCGCCGCCGATCGCCACCGCAAGCAGCGCCACGGGGAGCAGCAGCAGCCAGCCCCAGCCGCGCATCAAGGCCTCGGGCCGCGACAGATGCAGGCTGATCGCGATCGCCGGGATCGCGAGCGACAGGGTGACTGCGAACTTCATGTCGAAGAACGGATTGTGGATTGCGCTCATCACGTCCGGCCGCACGCCCAGGAAAGTGACGAAGATCAGGATCGTGAGCGGCGCGGCAACGAGCAGCGAGAGCATCAGCACGGGGCCGACCTTCGGCGCATGATGAGCGTTGTCGGCCGCGAGCGTGCGAATGAGTTGATCGGTATCCATCTCATCTGTCCCGCAATTTGGCGGTAAGCGCGGCCAGTCCCCGATGCAGCGCGACGCGCACCGCGCCTTCGCTCATCGACAACTTGGATGCGGTGTCCTTGATCGAGGTGCTGTCGACCGCAATCGACTGCAATACGTCGCGCTGGCGCTGCGGCAGCGTGGCAAGCTGCGCCGCGACCTCGCCTGCGGAGGCCGTCTCCTGCGACGCCTCGCCCGGCAGCGTCTCGGCGAAATCGTCGATATTGACGAAGATCCGTCTGCCCCGTCGCCTCAGCGCGTCGATCAGCTTGTTGCGGGCGATCGCGAACAGCCAGGGCGCGAAGGGCGCTTCGCTGTCCCAGGTATGCCGCTTCAAATGCACCGCCAGCAAAATGTCCTGCACGATATCCTCGGCTTGATCAGGGGGCTGGCCGGCCCGCGCGAGGCCGCGCCGGGCGGTAGCCCGCAGCACCGGCGTGACCGCCTTCAGCAGGCGATGATACGCCGCATCATCCCCTGCCATGGCCGACCGCATCAGACCGGTCCATTCGTCCTCACGTCCGCGCACGCGCGCTCCCACCTAGCAATTCGGCCGCTCTTTCAATTTGTTACGCCTATCGCCAACCGATCACGGTCTTGTGATCACGCAGCAGAACCCCGCCAGCCCGCAATTCGGGGGAGGCTCATAACACCGATCCCTCAGGCTGGCATCCATCAGGTGTTTAGCAGGCCGCCGATTGCCCCGGTTTTGCCCGGTCCCGCCCGAAGATACCCTCTTTTTGCCCCGTTGTGGTCACGCCCGGGGGTCTCTGTTCGCCTCGGGATGGGCCAATTGGGGAGATCATCACAATGATCAAAGCCAGCGGGCGCGTAGCGTTGATTCTCGCCGCCGGACTTTTCTTCAGCATCGGGAGCGCCTCACGGGCGGCGCCGACCGCCTCGAGCGACACCAAGTCGGATGATAGTGCGAGCAATTCGAGCGAGACCGTCAAAGAATCCAAGCCTCGGCATCGTCACGCTCGTCACCGCACCAGCAAGACGGCAGAAAAATCGTCCGACGGCAAGGCCGACAAGAGCAATAAGAACGACGCAGTGGCCGCCGAGAGCAGTGCGCCGGCCTTCGGCGCCGTGCCGCCCATGGTCGCCAACGCCAATGCGCAACTCGCCTCTGCCGATACACCGACGGCCGCCGCAGCCACCGCCATGACGTCGCGGGCCAATGACAACGTGCAGGCCGCGGCCGACCAGGCGGCAGCACCCGCGCCGGACAGCCAGACGGCCGAGTCAGATCAGCCGGGCGATGCCGCCCAGCAGCAGGACAACCCGCCTGCGCAAAAGACCGTGGTCGCCGCAACCGACGCGCAGCCGCGCCCGGCTCCGGCGATGGCTGGCGCGAGCAGCGAAAACTCGGCCTGGGACCAGAGCTCGCTCATTGGCAAGATCTTCATCGGCTTCGGCGCGCTCCTGACGCTGGCCTCGGCCGCGCGCATGTTCATGGCTTGATTGCTGGCCTAACTTCTTGGCCTACCTTCTTGACCTGACTTATTGGCCCTGAGCCGGTTCCGGGACGCGCGGCTCGCGCGTCCCGGAACGCGTTTTCGCCCTCTTGAAGCCCACCGCGCCAGCGGGCACATTGCCCACTGAAATCGAAAAATGCGTGGGTGGAGCATGAGCACGTTCGAGCACATCATCGTCGAAAGTAAAGGCGCGGTCGGCATCATCAAGCTGAACCGCCCGAAGATGCTCAACGCACTGTCCTTCGGAGTCTTCCGCGAGATCGCCGCTGCCGTCGACGATCTCGAGGCCGATGACGCGATCGGCTGCATCGTCGTCACCGGCAGCGAGAAGGCATTCGCCGCGGGTGCCGACATCAAGGAGATGCAGCCGAAAGGCTTTATCGACATGTTCTCGGAAGATTTTGCCGCGATCGGCGGCGACCGCGTGGCGCGCTGCCGCAAGCCGACGATCGCCGCGGTCGCGGGCTACGCGCTCGGCGGCGGCTGCGAGCTTGCGATGATGTGCGACATCATCATCGCCGCCGACACCGCGAAATTCGGTCAGCCCGAGATCACGCTCGGCACCATTCCCGGGATCGGCGGCACGCAGCGCCTGACGCGCGCGATCGGCAAGTCCAAGGCGATGGACCTCTGCCTCACCGGCCGCATGATGGATGCAGCGGAAGCCGAGCGAAGCGGCCTCGTCAGCCGCGTGGTCCCCGCCGACAAGCTGATGGACGAGGTGATCGCGGCCGCCGAGAAGATCGCCGCGATGTCGCAGCCCGCGGCCGCAATGGCCAAGGAAGCGGTCAACCGCGCCTTCGAGACCACGCTCGCCGAGGGGATGCAAGTTGAGCGCAACCTATTCCACGCCACCTTCGCGCTCGAAGACCGCTCCGAGGGCATGGCCGCCTTCATCGAGAAGCGCAAGCCGGTGAACAAGAACCGGTAAGGTTGATGTAAGGCTCGCCGATGCTTCGTCGCAGAATCCCTGTGACGCAGCTGCAACAAGCACTGATTTCATGGGACATCCACCCGCGGCAGTTTGCCTGCGGGACCGGCGCTGGTTAAACAGGTAAGAGGACCGCCGTCGGTGGGGGCGGACAGCCGGGGTTGTTACGGAATCAGATGAACGGGCGTGCCGCCAGAACTGGCCGCGTGAGGACGCGGCGCCGATCGGGCATGGGTCATGTTCTTGTCACATGGACCGCGCTGACGGTCTCCTGCGCCCTGCCCGCAGCCGCGCGCGCCGAGGCCCTGCCGGAGGCATTGGCAAAAGCCTATCAGACCAATCCCCAGCTCAATGCCGAACGGGCGCGCCAGCGCGCCACCGACGAGAACGTGCCGCAGGCGCTTGCCGGCTACCGGCCGCAGATCGTGGCGAGCCTGAGCGCCGGCCTGCAATCAGTGCGCGACCTGCTTCCGAACAACACCATCCAGACCGCGAACCTGAAGCCATGGGTCATCGGCGTCACCGTGACGCAGACGCTGTTCAACGGTTTTCGGACCGCCAACAGCGTGCGCGTCGCCGAGCTTCAGGTGCAGTCCGGCCGCGAGGCCCTGCGCAATGTCGGCCAGGGTGTGCTGCTTGATGCGGTGACCGCCTACACCAACGTGCTTGCCAACCAGTCGCTGGTCGAGGCGCAGCGCTCCAACGTCGCGTTCCTGCGCGAGACGCTCGCCGTCACTCAGCGCCGGCTGAACGCGGGCGACGTCACGCCAACCGATACGGCGCAGGCCGAGGCACGCCTCAACCGCGGGCTCTCCGATCTCAACGCCGCCGAAGTCGCGCTTGCCATCAGCCAGGCCACCTACACTCAGGTGATCGGCAACCCGCCGTCGCAGCTTCGGCCCGCGGAGGTCGTCGACCGCTATCTGCCGAAGAGCCGCGAGGACTCGCTCGCCATGGCGATCCGCGAGCACCCCGCAGTGATGGCGGCAGGCTTCGACGTCGATGTCGCCTCGACCAATATCCGCGTCGCCGAAGGCGCACTGCTGCCGAGCGCCAACGTGCAGGGCAGCGCCAGCCGCAGCCGCGACAACGACCCGACGCTCGGCACGTTCGGCACGGACCAGGCCTCCATCGTCGCCAACGTCACCGCGCCGATCTATGACGGCGGCCAGGCCGCATCGCAAACCCGTCAGGCCAAAGAAGTCGCAGCGCAGAGCCGCCTCGTGCTCGACCAGGTGCGCAACCAGGCACGCACCGCCGCGACCAGCGCATGGGTGGCGAACGAAGGCGCCAAGATCGCGGTCTCGGCCTCCGAGTCCGAGGTGAAAGCGGCGACCGTCGCCCTGCAGGGCGTGCAGCGCGAAGCCGCCGGCGGGCAGCGCACCACCGTCGACGTGCTGAACTCTCAAGCCGACCTGATCCAGGCCAAGGCCCGGCTGATCGGCGCACTGCGTGACCGCGTTATCGCCTCCTACACGCTGCTCAGTGCGGTCGGCCGCCTCGACGTCAAGACCTTGAGCCTGAACACGCCCGACTATCTGCCCGAAGTGCACTATCAGCAGGTGCGCGACGCCTGGCACGGCCTGCGCACGCCATCGGGGCAGTGATCCCGGCAGGCTGCCTGACTCGCTCTTTACAAAAACTGAAAAACAACCCCATGCAAAGGAGAAAGATCGCGGGCACGGCGATCTGCTGATTTTCAGAAATCGCTTGACGCGTCGGGCAAATCAGGGATAAAGAACGATCATCGCGCAGTATGCAGAGTGCAACCCATTTGCGCCGGTGATGCGTATCGCTTCGCTCAGATTTCTCCAAATCGTCATTGCGAGCAGAGCGAAGCAATCTAGGAATCTTTCCGCGCCGACAGCCCCGGATTGCTTCGCTGCGCTCGCAATGACGGAGTGTGGGCAAATTTACGTCTCTACTGATTGCAGCAAGAGCGTCGGTGGCAGCGCGTGAATCGTCCGCCGCAGCCCTGTATCTAACGATAGCCAATCGCTCTACCTCAGCTAGAGTAACGATCTGTTGTTAGCCAGCCTCGATTCCCGAGAGCGACTTCGGCCAGTTCAATGACGCCCTGCTCAAGGCGCTCGGGACACTCTAGAGCCGTTTCCGTTCCGATTGAATCGGAACGGGGCTCTAGACTCTTGTTTTGACGCGTTTTCTTCACGCGAACCGGTGTCCACTTCGCTGGAAAACGCTCTAAACTCGAACAAGATTCGAACTCATCGGAGGACTCATGGACATCATCAGATTGTGCGCACTTGGCTATGCCGCACTGCTTGGTTTCGTGATCCTGACCGGTTACATCCCCACCTTCATCGACCAGAACGACATGATCTTCGGCCTGTTCCGCCGCACCTGGTACGCCGACGGCCTGCACCTCGTCTCCGCGCTGTGGGCGCTCGCCTCGGCGCTGACCTCACGCCGCGCATCCGAACTGTTCTTCCAGCTCTTCGGCGTGTTCTATTTCGCCGATGGCGTGCTCGGCCTCCTCACCGGCAGCGGCTATCTCGATTTCGGTATCCTCATCAACGGCGTGCTGAACCTGCCATTGTCGACCCGCATCTTCGCCAATGCGCCGCATCTCGGCCTTGGCGGGCTTGCCATCCTGATCGGCTATCTCCTTGCACCGCGCACGCGCCCGGCCCATGCTTAAGCGACCGACGCTCGAGCGCTTTGGCCGCATCGTCCTGACGCTGCTCGCCCTGATCGCCGTCGCGATCCTCGGGCCGGTCGCCTATATCGAGGGGACCTGCCAGCCCGCCTCGCAACCCGCGGCGCCGGCGACGGCGGCAGTGACGCTGCCGCTGATCGGCGAGAAGGGCTATCGCCGGCCGCTCGACAACACCTATTTCACCTTCCCCGAATGGTACATCGTCTATTCCTTCGAGGATTTTGGCCGCTTCCTCGACCAGTCCAGCGAAAGCCATTTCGGTTACTTGCGCCACATCCTCGGCTTCTGGCGCAGCTTCTGCACCATCAATCGCGCGGTGCCGGCAGCAGCGGAATCGCGCTTCGACGTGAAAATGATGATCTACGTCATCGGCATCAGCTACTCCGCCGAATACGCGATCAAGGGACTTTACGAGAACACGATCGGGCGTGCGTTCGAATGGATCAGGGGTCAGAAGCTTACGCCGCAGGATGAATACGCCCGCGCGGTGCTGCAGGACTATGCGGCATTCCTCTACACCATCCCCTGGTACAAATATCCGTTCAGCGACACGCTGAACGGGCTGACGGCGATCTCGGCGCCGACACCAAGTACCTTGCGCACATGGGAGCGCGACTTCGCGCTCGGCACCGAATACTTCATCAAGATCGGCTACGCCGCCGCGATCCAGAAGGCGCTCGATGCCAGCGACGACGACGAGCCGCGCGACATCATGTTCGTGGTCGCTGCGCTGCCGCAGGACGTGCTCAGCGCCGAGCCCCGCATCACCCCCGTCCGGACGCTGTCGCCGGATTGGCAGCTCGTGCAGGCTCCGCGCTACAAGGCGCTGAGCGAGATCCTGAACAGGCTACTCGACGGCGGTCACCGCCTCGCCGAGATCGCCGGCAATCACGAGATCCTCATCACGGTGATCGCGCCGAAAGCGACGGCTCTCGATATTCCCGACACTACGGAACTGTTTTCACTGGATCTGGACGCCAAGCCCGGCTTCCGCAGGGCCGGCCTTAAGGCTAGGATCGACCGGCTCGTCGAGATCAAGCGCGAGCTGACGACCAAGGGTGTAAGCCTTGAGCATTTCTACGACTATTAAATCCGATGACACTGATCGAGATGGTGCAGCTCCGGCAACCACCTCCCCGTTGGGGAGAGGTGATCGACCAAGCGGTGCGGCCTCCTCCTGTTGTGAGGAAGCCATGCCACCACGCAAGCTGTCATCGCTCTGCAGGATCGCCGGCGCGATCGCGCTCGTCGTCACGGGCTGGCTTGCGCTCGTCGTTGCCCTGACCTTCGGCACCGCGCCGGGCCGCCCGCTCGCCGTGATCGGGTCGCAGGCGCAGGCGATCGCGGCAATCGCAAAGGCCGACGGCCGCGTGCTGACCTCGAACACCTATGTCACGATCGCCCGCTCCGACGCTGCCGACTTCGTCGGCCGGCTCTACGCCGCCGGCGCCCTGCTGGTGCTCGACGCCGAGCAGGCCGGCGGCTGCAACGGGCTGGTGCCGAGGCGGAGCTGAGCGCACTTAGAAGCGCGACGGGTTCTGGTTGAACTGGTGCGAGCCGAGAACTTCAATTCACCTCAAGCCTTGGCACTGGCGCCGCTATCGAGGAAGAGCGAACATTGCCTGGCTGACAATCTCCAGCGGATCGGTCGAAAATGATGTGGTGGACGACGCCCGCTCCCGGCATCGAATGTGCCAAAGGGTGATCGTTGAACCACGAATCACCGGAGGGGGGTCGTCCACATGCAGGTTAGCACCATCGGCGTTGATCTCGCCAAGAACGTGTTCCAAGTGCACGGCGTGGATAGTGCGGGCAAGGTCGTCATCATTCGTCAGTTGCGGCGCAAGCAGGTCATTGACTTCTTTAGCAAGATTTCCCCTTGCCTGGTCGGCATGGAAGCCTGCGGAACCGCGCATCATTGGGCGCGTGAAGTCTCCAAGCTCGGTCACACCGTCCGTCTGATGCCGCCGAGCTACGTGAAGGGCTATGTCAAACGGTCGAAAAACGATGCGGCCGAGCAGCCGCCATCTGTGAGGCCGTGACACGCCCATCAATGCGGTTCGTGCCGATCAAGTCGGCCGCAAGCCTTGCTGATGTTGCATCGAACGCGGGATCTTTTGATCCGTCAGCGCACGCAGCTGATCAATGCGCTCCGAGCCCACCTTGCCGAGTTCGGCCTCGTTGCGGAGACGGGACGCGAAGGTCTCGCGCAGCTTGCCGAGATCATCACGGACGAGAGTAATCGCGAAGCTCTTCCGTCTGCGATGAAGCAGGCGCTGCAGGCCATTGTCGATCAACTCGCTGCGCTGGAATTGCAGATCGGGGCTCTGGATCGCTCCATTCACGCCCATCATCGTGCCAATGATATGAGCTGCCGCATCGAGACCGTGCCCGGGATAGGCGTGATCGGGGCCACGGCCATCGCTTCTACTGTCACAGACCCGAGTAACTTCAAATCCGGTCGGGATTTTGCCGCATGGATCGGACTTGTGCCGCGGCAGCACTCGACCGGGGGCAAGGAGCGGCTCGGCGGCATCTCCAAGCAGGGAGATCGCTACCTTCGACGGTTGCTCGTCGTCGGTGCAACATCCGTTGTTCAACACGCTCGGCGGCATCCGCAAAAGCATCCCTGGATCATAAGGCTGCTGGCCAGGAAGCCGGCCAAGCTCGTCGCCGTTGCCGTTGCCAACAAGATGGCGCGCATCGCCTGGGCAATCATGGCCAAGGGAGGATACTATCGCGCGCCGGAGCCTGCTGCAGCCACCTGAAGGGGCTTGGCAATGGGAGCGTGAGGCGACGGCGGAGCAAGACAATCGAATTGCGAGGGTGATGATGGTGTGATGCGAAACGGTCGAGCCGTCGATCGGGACAACCCGCTTTCTGGGTCATGGGCGTCAGAGCCCGTGCGAATGATTGGGACCCGATCCGCGGACTACATCAGGGCCAGCGGTCATGGTGCCGCGCAAACAGGCCGGACACATGACTTGCACCCGACCGCCAGCCGAACGTCAGATTCTTCTTGCAACGTGGGCGTCGTCCACACATGACCCGATGCGGTCAAAAAATGCGGCAGGCGTCGAGTATACACTGTGTCGAAACGTCGCGACCGTTTCGCATCCGATATTCTGCTGCCGTGATATCTTTGCTGGTGGGCTCTTGAGTTCCACGCAAATCGGCCGACGTTCGCGCAGAAGCGGCGCTGTCCCCGTTTGCGTGCGGTGAGCCGCAGAGGGTTTATTCGCCGGGAGGGAAACCCGGATGGCTTCGGATCAGGTCAAGCGCAAGCTCGCCGCCATACTCGCTGCCGATATTGCCGGGTATAGCAGGTTAATGGGTGCGGACGAGGCCGGTACGCTCGCGCGCCTGAAGGAATATCGCCGAGAGCTGATTGATCCCAAGAACAGGCAATATCGCGGTCGCGTGGTCAAGACGACGGGTGATGGCATCCTCATCGAGTTTCCGAGCGTGGTGGATGCGATATCCTGCTCGATCGAGGTCCAGCTGGGCATGTGCGAACGCAATGCCGATATCCCTCCGGAGAAACGCATCGAATTCCGCATTGGGATCAACCTAGGCGATGTGATTGTTGAGGGTCGCGACCTCTATGGCGACGGTGTCAACATCGCGGCGCGATTGGAGGGAGTGGCCGAGCCCGGCGGCATCTGCATATCCCAGACAGTCCTCAATCACGCACGCGGCAAGATCGCCTTCGAGTTCGAGGATCTCGGCGAGCTAGCTCTCAAGAACATCGTCCGACCTGTGCATGTCTACCACCTGCTGCTCAATTCCAGCCGTGGCGACGTGGCATCTCGGTCTTCGGAAC
Source organism: Bradyrhizobium sp. CB82 (assembly GCF_029714405.1). Lineage (NCBI taxonomy): Bacteria > Pseudomonadati > Pseudomonadota > Alphaproteobacteria > Hyphomicrobiales > Nitrobacteraceae > Bradyrhizobium > Bradyrhizobium sp. CB82. Next base: position 6,014,748 of record NZ_CP121650.1, read on the forward strand.
CACCGCTGGCCTTGCCGGACAAGCCCTCGATTGCAGTGCTGCCTTTCCAGAACATGTCCGATGATCCCGAGCAGGAGTACTTTGCGGATGGGATGGTTGAGGAGATCACGACGGCGCTTTCGCGGTTCAAATGGTTGTTCGTCATCGCTCGCAATTCGAGCTTCACTTTCAAGGGCACTTCTGTCGATATCAAGGAGGTCAGACGCAGGCTCGGCGTGCGCTATGTCCTTGAAGGGTCTGTGCGCAAGGCCGCGGGGAAGGTTCGCATCACAGGACAGTTGATTGATGCTGCGACAGGCGCGCACCTATGGGCGGACAGGTTCGAGCGTGACCTGACGGACGTTTTTGCTCTCCAGGACGAAGTCACGGTCGCGGTTGTCTCAGCCATTCAGCCAAAATTGCTTCAAACAGAAATTGCGATAGCGACGCGACGGCGGCCAGAGAACCTCACCGCCTATGATTTTTTTCTCCGAGCGATGCAGCAGTACTATCCGATGACCCGCGAAGGGTTGGCCGAGACGATAAGGCTGGCTCATCGCGCTTTGGAGCTGGATCCTCAGTTCGGCTTTGTTGCCGCTCTGGCAGGTGCCTGCCATACGCAAAAGATTCTTCAAGGCTATGCTATCGATCCTCAATTCGATCGCAAGGAGGCAGTTCGGCTTCTTCGCTTGGCATTGAGTGTCGATGATGATGATCCCGACACGTTAGCATTGGCTTGCAATATCTCGACCTGGATGGTCGGCGATTGTGAAAGTACGATCGAAATGGCTGACAAGGCGGTCGCGCTCAACCCCAATTCATTTTTTGCATGGTACTCTAGAGGCTATGCCTATCTTAAACTGGCGGGGCTGCCGGAGGAAGGTGTCCGGAGCTTTGAGCGTGCCATTCGCATGAACCCGGTAGGCCCGCTGCTACTCCACCCGTTGGCTGGGATGGGGCAGGCCTTTATTGAGCTTCGTCGCTTTGACGAGGCCATTCTCGCAGGGAAGAAAGCGCTCCGCCAGCGCCCCGACTATTCGCCAGCTTACCGCTGTCTCGCCGCCGCTTTCGCCCATCTCGGACGTGATGCGGAGGCCCGTGAGGCGGCGGCGCGTCTGCTTGAGGCCGATCCCGCCTTTACAATAAGTGGATTCATCGCTCGGGGCGGGCAATCAAAGGCGAAGTTGTTGATTGAGGGCCTCAGCAAAGCGGGGTTGCCTGAATGAGCTCACGCTGAGACTAGCGCCGAATGACCGCTCATGGCCCTTCGCGACATATTGCACCATCGCGTGATCCAGGCCGCCAACGAAGTAAAGCGCACCTGGCATCGTCGCACTGCGCCACCAAACTAAGGGTGCACGGCCTGGTTTGTCGCTCTACGAGCCATATTTCTCGTACATCGTATTGGTCAAGAGACCAGCCGGGTCGTACTTGCGCTTGGCCGCGAAGAAGTCGTCTATCTGCGGATAGGACTTCTTGAGCTGATCGCGCGAATAATAGAGCTGATACGGCAGGAAGAAGCGTCCTTGATTGGCGATGGTGAGGTCGATCAACTCCTCCGTCACCTTCTTCATGCGGCGGTTGCCCTCATCGTCCGTCGGCTGGTTGATGTAGAGCACCAGCGAAAACGCCGGCTCTGGCGAATAGGTGAGGAAATTCTCCTCCTTGTGCACGACGCGAACCGACGCGTTCAGGAGATTGGTCTTGTTGTCGAGCATGATCCTGCGCATGCCGTCGACGAAAGCGACGAAGTTTCTACGTGGAATGAAGTATTCGTGGAGGATGTCGGTCTCGTCCTGAAGCGCGTTGCGCAGGTAGGGCACGGAGTCGTGCATGGGATTGTTGCGGCTGACGAGGCAGGCTTCGCCCGAGGCGATCGCTTTGGCGCGGGTGACCGTGCAGGTCTCCATCCGGTGCTCGATGTGCTTCTCGGACAGCCACTTCAGCTCCTGGAAGAACGGCCCCTGCTTGGAGAGGTTGATCGTGAGTCGCCTGAGCCTGGTGCTGCTGACCTCGCCAAGCTCCTCGATCGCGAAATCGCTGCCGTCGGCTTTGGTGTAGGTGTAGAGCAGCATTTCCTGCAAGAAGCTGCTCGGCGCGGTCGACAGATGCCCGTACATCAAACCAATATTGTCGTCCTTCTCGATGTCGTCCGCAAACAGCGCAGGGAATGCCTTGTAGTCGAGCACGCGTCGCCCGGTCTGGTAGACGGCGTTGTCGGCAATATCGAGCTCGGCCTCGACGATGACGCCGAACAGGCCGTAGCCGCCGACCACGAGGTTGAACAGCTCCTGGTTCTCGGTGGGCGAGACGCTCTGGATCGAGCCGTCCGCCAGCATCACCTTCATCGTCTTGATCGAGCGGGCCAGCGCGCCCGCCTGATGATCCATGCCGTGGGCATTGACCGAGATCGAACCGCCGACGCTGAAAATGTCGGTCGACTGCATCGCTCGCACCGCAAAGCGCGGATGTAGCGCGATCTGGATGTCGTGCCAGGTCGCGCCCGGCTGCACGGTGATGCTGCGTGCCGACTCGTTGAGCGTGATGCGGTTGAAGGTGCGCATGTCCAGCACGATGCCGCCCTTGCGGAACGCCTGGCCGCCCATGGAGTGACGCACGCCGGCCGTCGTCACCGGCAGCTTGGTGGCGCGCGCAAAGGCCAGCGTTTTTGCGATATCGTCGACGCTGTGCACCTCGACCACGCCGTAGATCTCGGTGCGGTTGAGGCAGCTCGCATCATTGATGTTGCCGCCGAGCTGCGACCACTTTACGCCCTGAAGCGGCGCGATCGCCCTCACCTTCTCCAGGTCGATCCAGCCCTGCTCGCCGATGTCATCCGCAGCCCGGCAGTCCTTTGGACCGCTTGGATCGGCCGCCAGCGCCTGCAGCTTGCGGAAGCCATAAACACCGAACAGCGCAACGAGGACGGCAGCGGCCGAGACGCCTGCTTTGAATTTGCCAAAGGATTTTTGCATAAAGTGATTCCGGTGGGAGGCAGATGATCCGGGAGCGCGGATCATTAGTCAAACCGCCAGCCGCCGGGTTCAAATTCTCGGGACATGACCATGAAAAGTTGCCGCATTCATCTGATGGGCGCGTCGGGCTCCGGCGTGACGACGCTCGGCCGGAGGCTTGCGGACCGGCTTGCGCTTCCGCATCACGACAGCGACGATTATTTCTGGCTCCCGACCGCACCGCCCTACCAGATGCTTCGTCCCATCCCCGATCGCCTGCGCCTGATGCGCGAGATGTTCCTGCCGCGCCGCGATTGGGTGCTGAGCGGATCGGTCACCGGATGGGGCGAGGAGCTCATCGCGCATTTCGACCTCGTCGTTTTCGTGATCACGCCGCGCGAGGTGCGGTTGAGCCGCCTGCGCGCCCGCGAGGCCACGCATTTCGGCGCCGCCGCAGTCGCGCCCGGTGGCTGGCGCCATAAGGAAGCCGAAGCCTTCATCGAATGGGCCTCGCACTACGAGGCCTGCGACCGCGAAGGCCGCAATCTCGCGAAGCATGAGGCGTGGCTCGCGGGCTTGCCCTGTCCGGTCGTGCGCGTCGACGGCGCGCGGCCCCTTGCAGAACTCGTCGAGCAGCTATGCAGCGAAGTTCACTGCTGATGTGATATTGTTGTCGGCGCGCTCATAGCCGAGAACAGCAGAACAACGAAGCAAGGAGACAACCGTGCTCGACCGACGCAGCGTTCTGCTTGCCTCCCTGGCTGCCGGAGTTACCATGACCAGCAAAGCCCACGCCCGGGCGTCGCAGCCGTCGACATCAGTCAATTTCGACGTCCCGGCCCACGCCTGCGACTGCCACACCCACATTCACGGCGATCCCGAGAAATTCCCCTTCTTCGAGGGCCGCGTCTATACGCCGGAGTTGGCGTCGCCAGAGGAGATGGCGGCGCTGCACAAGGCGTTGCATATAGAGCGCGTGGTGATCGTCACACCGAGCGTCTACGGCACCGACAATTCGTCCACCCTGTTCGGGATGAAGGCCCGGGGCGCGAGTGCACGCGGCGTGGCCGTGATCGACGACAAAACGACCCAAGCCCAGCTCGATGCGATGGGAGAGGACGGCTTCCGCGGCATCCGCATTAATCTGGCAACCGGCGGCATCAGCGATCCCAATGTCGGGCGCGCGCGCTTCGCGGCGGCCGTCGAGCGCATGAAGGCGCGCGGCTGGCATGTGCAGCTCTACACGACGCTGCCGATGATCTCCGCGATCAAGCACCTCGTGATGGCCGCGCCGGTACCGGCGGTGTTCGACCATTTCGGCGGCCTCGAGGCATCGCTTGGGCTGGAGCAGCCCGGATTTTCTGACCTGCTCGAGCTCGTCAAATCCGGCAAAGCCTATGTGAAGATCTCAGGCGCCTATCGCTCGTCAAAGCTCGCGCCGGACTATCAGGACGTGGTGCCGTTCGCCCGCGCGCTGATCGCGGCGAACCCCGACCGTATCGTCTGGGGCACCGACTGGCCGCATCCGGATTCAAGCCATGTAGAGGGACGGAAGGCCACCGACATCGCTCCGCTCTATCAGATCGACGACGGCCACCTGCTCAACCAACTCCCAGTATGGGCGCCGGATGCAGACATCCGCAAGAAGATTCTGGTCGACAATCCGGCGCGGCTTTACGGGTTCTGACGCGCACCTGCTCTGCGTTTTTGCAGCCGCGGCACGGGATCAGCGCGCCCGGCTTGAGAAGAAGGAGATCAGGACCGGCAGCGTCACCAGAATGACGACCGGCGCCAGCATCATGCCGGTGACGACGACGACCGCGAGCGGCTTCTGCACCTGCGAGCCGATGCCTTCGGACAGCGCGGCCGGCAACAGCCCGACGCCGGCGACCACGCAGGTCATCAGCACCGGACGGAGCTGCAACTCGCCGGTACGCACCACCGCGGTCATGCGGTCCAGGCCTTCCTCGATGAGCTGGTTGAACTGTGAGATGATGATGATGCCGTCCATCACGGCGATGCCGAACAGCGCGATGAAGCCGATCGCCGCCGAGACGCTGAACGGAATGCCGGTGATGACGAGTCCGAGCACGCCGCCGAAGATCGCCATCGGGATCACGCTCATTGCAAGGAGCGTGTCGGTCATCGAGCCGAAGTTTAACCAGAGCAGGATGCCGATCAGCGCCAGCGAGATCGGCACCACGATCGACAGCCGCCGGATTGCGTCCTGGAGATTGCCATACTCGCCGACCCATTCCATGTGCGAGCCCGGCGGCAATTGCACCTGCTCGGCGATCTTCTGCTGCGCCTCGCGGATCGCGCTGCCGAGGTCGCGCTCGCGCACCGAGAATTTGACCGGCAAATAGCGCTCTTGCTGCTCGCGATAGATATAGGCCGCCCCCGAAACGAGGTTGATCGAGGCGACCTCGCTCAAGGGGATCTGCGTGACGGTGCCGTTCGGCCCGGGCGCGCCGATCCGCAGGTTCTGGATCGCTTCCGCGCTCTTGCGGTATTCCGGCGCCAGGCGAACGATGATCGGGAAGTGGCGATCGCTTCCGGGCTCATAGAGGTCGCCGGCTGTGTCACCGCCGATCGCCACCTTGATGGTGGCGTTGATGTCGCCGGGCGCGAGCCCATAGCGCGCGGCCTTGGCGCGGTCGATGTCGATCTGGATGGTCGGCTGTCCGAGCGAGGTGAACACCGCGAGATCCGTGACGCCCTGCACGGTCGCCAGCACCGACTTGATCTTGTTGGCAGTGTCGGTCAGCGCCTTCAGGTCACTACCGAACAGCTTGATCGAGTTCTCGCCCTTCACGCCGGAAACCGCCTCCGAGACGTTGTCCTGGAGATATTGCGAGAAGTTGAACTCCACGCCGGGGAAGCGGTCGTCGAGTTGTTTCAGAAGCTGGGCGGTCAGCTCTTCCTTGTCGTGGGTTCCGGGCCACTCGCTCGCGGGTTTCAGTGGCGCGAAGAACTCGGCGTTGAAGAAGCCGGCCGCATCGGTGCCGTCATCGGGACGGCCATGCTGCGATACTACGGATTCGACCTCGGGCCGGGCGCGGATCACCTTGCGCATCTCGTTGACGTAGGTGTTGCCCTCCTGGAGCGAGATGGTCGGCGGCAGCGTGGCGCGGATCCAGAGGTTGCCTTCCTCGAGCTTGGGCAGGAATTCGAGGCCCAGCAACCTGCCGAGTGCGAGCGTCATGACGACGAGGCCGATGGCGCCGCCCATCACGATGTTGCGGTTGCTGACCGCCCAATGCAGCAGCGGCGTATAGAGCCGGTGCAGGATCAGCATGATCCGCGTCTCGGTTTCCTCGACATGCGCAGGCAGGATGATCGCGGACAGCGCCGGCGTCACCGTAAAGGTTGCAAGCAGGCCGCCTGCAAGGGCATAGGCGTAAGTGCGCGCCATCGGACCGAAAATGTTGCCCTCGACACCGGACAGCGTGAACAGCGGGATGAAGGCTGCGATGATGATGGCGGCGGCAAAGAAGATCGAGCGCGACACGTCGGCCGCGGCCGACAGGATGGCATGGCTCTTCATGCCAAACAGCGTCTCGGGCGAGGCATGCTCAAGCTCGGACAGCGGCGTGGTCTGCGTCAGCCGGCGGAAGATCGCCTCCACCATGATGACGGTGGCGTCCACGATCAGGCCGAAATCGATGGCGCCGACCGACAACAGGTTGGCGGACTCCCCGCGCAGCACCAGGATGATCACGGCAAAGAACAGCGCGAACGGAATCGTGGCACCGACGATCAGCGCGCTCCGCAGATCGCCCAGGAATATCCACTGCAACAGCACGATCAGCAAAATGCCGACCACCATATTGTGCAGCACGGTGTGGGTGGTGAGGTCGATCAGGTCCTTGCGGTCGTAGATGCGCTCGATGCGCACGCCAGGCGGCAAGATAGTCGAGCCGTTGATCTGGGCGACGAGCTGCTCGACGCGCTTGATGGTCGGCGTGCTCTGCTCGCCGCGGCGCATCAGCACGATACCCTGCACGATGTCGTCGTCATCGTCGAGGCCGGCGATGCCGAGCCGTGGCTTCTCGCCGACGGTCACGGTCGCAACGTCTTTTACCAGCACCGGATTGCCGCCGGTCTGTGCCACCATGGTGTTGGCGAGATCGTCGATCGAGCGGATCAGACCGACGCCGCGCACCACGGCGGATTGCGAGCCGATATTGACGGTGTTGCCGCCGACATTGACGTTGGAATTGCTCACCGCCTGGAGCATTTGCGGCAGCGTCAGGCCGTTGGCCATCAGCTTGTTGAAGTCGACCTGCATCTCGTAGGTCTTGGTCTTGCCGCCCCACCCCGTGACGTCGATCACGCCGGGTACGGAGCGGAAGCGGCGCTGGAGGATCCAGTCCTGGATCGTCTTCAGATCGAGCACGCTGTAGTTCGGCGGGCCGACCAGGCGGTAACGGAAGATTTCGCCGATTGGGCTCAGGGGTGAGATCTGCGGCTGCACATTGCCGGGCAGAGATGCGAGCTGCGCCAGGCGGTTCAAGACCTGCTGGAGCGCTTCTTCATAGGTATAGGCGAAGGAGAACTGGAGCTTGACGTCGGAGAGGCCGTAGAGCGAGATGGTGCGGATGGTCGTGAGGTTCTTCAGCCCCGCCACCTGCGTCTCGATCGGAATCGTGATGTAGCGCTCGATCTCCTCCGCCGACAGTCCCGGGCTCTGCGTCACGATGTCGACCATCGGCGGAGTCGGATCGGGATAGGCCTCGATGTTGAGCTGGTTGAACGCGATCAGGCCGCCGATCAGCACGGCGACGAACATGCCGACCATCAGGTAGCGGCGATTGACGGCAAGGGCGACGAGGCGATCCATTCAGATTGGTTTTTCTTTGCGCCGGCCGCAGACTAGCTGCCAGAGGCCGCACGATCGATGAACAGGCTGCCCTTGGTTACAATCTGTTCGCCCGGTTTCAGATTGCTTGTGACTTCGACGAGATCGCCGTTGACGAGCCCGATCTTGATCTGGCGCAGCTCGACCGACTTGTCCTCGCGCGCGACCCAGATGCGGACCTGGTCGCCTTCATAGATCAAGGCCTGCTTCGGCACCGCGGGTGCTGCACGATCGCCGGCCGAATAGATCGTCACGTTTGCGAACATCTCCGGCTTGAGCAGGCCTTCCTTGTTGTCGATGGTCGCACGGACCAGGAGACGGCGGGTGTTGGGATCGATCGCGGCCGCGACGTAGTTGATCTTGGCCGTGAAGGGACGGCCCGGCAGCGCCATCACGTTGACCGTGATGTCCTGTCCGACGCAGACGGAAGCAGCATCGCTTTCGCGCACGAAGGCCGTGAGCCACACCGTCGAGAGATCGCCGATCACGAACACCGGATCGCTGGCGCCCGCGCTGACATACTGACCGGGGCCGATCTTGCGCTGCACGACCGTGCCCGAGATCGGCGCATAGATCGTGATCTCCGGATTGATGCTGCCCTTGTCCCCGAATGCCTTGATCGCCTCGTCGGTGAAGCCGAGGATGCGCAGCTTGTTGCGTGCCGCCTCAAGCGCCGTCACCGAGGAACGCATATCGTTCTGCGCCTGGACCTGGGTCGCCTCCGCCTGCTGATAATCCTTCAGCGGAACGGCGTGGCCTTCATAAAGATCCTTGGCGCGCTTGAACTGGATGTCGGCGAGCTCCAGCGACGACTTCGCCTTGTTCTGCGAGGTCATCGCCGTAATGAAATCGTTCTGGGCCTGGACGGTATCGGCGGCCTCGATCAAGAACAGCGGTTGCCCCTGCTTGACGCTCTCGCCGGGCTTCACCAGCAGCTTGGTCACCCGACCGGCATAGGGTGAGAACACCGGGGTCGAGCGGTCCTCATCGACCGCGACCTTGCCCTCGGTGACATATTCAGCGCGGAAGGCCTTCTGCTTCACCGGCTCGATCGACAACGTCGCCCATTCGGACGGCGTCGGCGTGAAGTTCTGCGCGTTCTTGCGGGACTGGCTGGAGACTTCGGAGTGGTTCTTTTCCTTGCCCCCCGCATAGATGTAGGCATAGGCGCCGCCGCCCGCGAGCATCAGTAAAACTACGGACGCGACCATCCGTTGCTTCGTAAATACCTGCAATCGCTTGGTATTTTCAACTACCATAGGGCCCGGTCATTCTCGCGATGATTCCGGCAAAATGACTGCCTCATCGGTCGCGCTAATAGTGCCGAATTGAGATTTCAGACAACCTAAAAAACGCGCGTCGCCTTTCGGGTGCGTTAAAATTTTGCCACGTCAGTTCTATGTCAGCTTCGTGTCAGCCGCGGCTCGGCCATTCCGGCGGGTGGCTACCGAGTGGCATTGCCGGACGTTGCCACGCGGCGGGGGTTTTCGACAGCATCGCCGAATGGCTGACCGCTTTCAATGTTCCGAAACCGGATGGCATGGCCTGGATGAACGCAGGATGTACGGCCGACCCCGGAAGATCCGGGGTTTTCAGCCCATTCTCAAGCCGGCCGAGATTCCACAACCAGCGCCCGGTTGGCGCCAGCGACACGCGCACGTGCCAGCTCCCGCCTTCGCGGGCCTGACGCGCCTTCGCCATCATCGCGCCGAAGGCCATCAGATAGCCTGTGGCGTGGTCGAGCATCTGCGCGGGCAACTCCTTCGGTCCGTCGATGCCCGCGGCCTGCCCTTCCGCGTGGTTGAAGCCGGTCGCGGTCTGCACCAGCGAGTCGAAGCCGCGTCGCTCCGCCCAGGGGCCGGCATGTCCATAGGCCGACAGCGTGACGTGCACGATGCCGGGATTGATGCGCGCGGTATCTTCCGGCGCAAAGCCGAGCGCGGCGAGCGAGCGCGGGCGATAGCCTTGCGAGAAAATGTCGGCTTCCGCGAGCAGCGCACGGAGCTGCTTACGACCCGCATCGCTCTTCAGCTCGATGAAGGTCGTGAGCTTGCCGCGCCCGGTGTCGATGGTGAGCCAGGGAATCGCGGGCAGCTTGGGGCCGGACACCAGCAGCACATCGGCGCCGTGGACGGCGAGCGTGCGGCCCGCAACGGGCCCTGCGATGACGCGCGAGAGATCGAGCACGCGCAGGCCTGAGAGCGGACGATCGCCTTTCGACCATGGCTTTGGCGGCGCCTCGCCGATCTTCTCGATCGAGACGAGCGGCAGCTCGGACAGCGCACGCGCCTGCGGCAGTGCGGACCATTCGTCATGGGAACGCATCAGCGCGACGACGCCACCGGCAGCATAGGCCGCGGTCTCGAAGTCCTCGCCCTTCCATTGCATCAACGCGGCCTGCACCTTTTCGCGCTCAGCCTCGCAACCGAGCACCTTGCAGACGGCGTCGCGATGGTGGGGGAAGTTGGTGTGGCAGCGGACGAAGCGGCCGTCGCCGGTCTTGTAGATTCCTGCAATCGCGTCCCAGGCCGGCGGCGGCGGCTTGTCATCGACGCGCAAATAACGTTCGGAGCGACATTCGACGACGGCATGGCGCATGTCCACGGTGACATCCTGCGCTACGCCCGAGCGCAGCCTCCAGATCTCGGCGGCCGCGAGCCCCGCCGCAGCGATGCAGGACTGCGCCGCAGCCGCGACGCGGAATGAGGACGGGATTTGCGGCTCCTCGCCGCTCAGCCGCACGCGCTCGAGCGCGGCGACATCGCCGCCCGCGGAGGCCCAGATGTCCCGGAGGATATGGGGCGGACTTTGCATGGCCACCTGCTCCCGTTAGCTTGACTTGAAGCTTTTCATCATGGCGCGATGAGATTGGGATGAATCATCATCGCGCCATGAGTTATTGTTTGAGCATGATCTTTTCGGAAAACCGCTTCACACTTTTCCGGATCATGCTCTCTAGCACGGAAAGGACTGCAATGGCTGCCATCGATCCCCTCACCGCGGGTGCCGTGTTGCTCGCGACCGCCGCCACCGACGCGGTCTACGTCATGTTCACCTCCGCGGTCGTGGCGCGCAAGCGCGTGCCGGCGGCGACCTGGAGCGCGATCTGGTACCTGCTCTCCTCCTACGCCGTGATCAGCTATACCGAGAACGCCACTTACGTCGCCTTCGCCGCAATCGGCTCCTGGGTCGGCGCCTACGTGTCGCTCACCTTCCTGCACCGCCCGCCCGGCGGCCCGCCGGTGGGTGCGGCGCCGGAGTAGTTGCGAAATCGTGGGATGGGCAAAGCGAAGCGTGCCCACCACTTTCATGCAAGTTGAAGAACGGTGGGTACGGCGCTGACGCGCCTTTGCACCCTATAACGTTCAAGGTGAAGCTACTACATTCCACGCGACCAACAAAAAGGAGCCAACAATGGATCTCGGTCTCAAGGGGAAAAGCGCCGTCGTGCTGGGCGGCACGCGCGGCATCGGGCAGGCGATTGCGGCGACGCTGGCCGGCGAAGGCGCCAACGTCGCGGTGTGCGCACGCAACGCCGAGCAGGTTGCGGCCACCGTGGCCGAACTGAGAGCGAGCGGCGTCCGCGCGACAGGTAGCGCGGTCGACGTGACCGATGGCGCGGCCCTGAAATCCTGGATCGACGGCGTCGCCAAGGAGTTCGGCGGCATCGACATGCTGTTCTCCAACGCCGGCGCCATGGCACAAGGCAACGACGTCGCCTCGTGGGAGCAGAATTTCCGGCCCGATGTGATCGGCGCCGTGCATGCGTTCGAAGCCGCGCGGCCGTTCCTCGAGACAAGCGGCGAGACAACGGGCGATGCGGCCTTCGTCATCATCTCGTCGGTGTCGGCGGCTCAGGCGGATGCGGCCGGCTCCTACGGCCCGATCAAGGCGGCGCTGATCCACATGGCCAAGGGACTGGCGCGGCAATACGCGAAGAAGAAAATCCGCGTCAACGTGGTGTCGCCCGGCACCGTCTATTTCAAGGGCGGCGTCTGGAACATGGTCGAGCAGAACATGCCCAAGCGCTACGAGGATGCGCTCGCCCGCAATCCGACGGGGCGCATGGCCACGCCGCAGGAAATCGCGAACGCCGCGGTATTTCTGGCAAGCCCGGTGTCCTCTTTCACGACAGGCTCCAATCTCGTCGTGGACGGCGGAATCTCGAACCGCGTGAATTTCTAGAGGTTGGCGTCACACAGTCGACATCCTGGCGAAAGCCAGGACGACATTGGAGATAGCCGGCGCACCTCAATGAAAATCCCTTGACGGCGGCAGGATGCGGACGTCGCGGGGGTGGCGGATTTTTTGCGCCGGGGTGTCGAGGTGGTCGCGGCGGTCGTCGTTGAGGGGCTCGATCAGGGCGGCGCCGGCCGGCATCGGGTGCTTGCGGCTCAGCGCGTCGTTCGCAAGCCCGACCAGGTCGTGCGAGCGGTCGACCATTCGCAGGGCGATGAGATGCGTCACCTTTTCGGGGCTGCTTTGGATATAGCCCTCGACCAGGATGAGGCGCGCGCCCATGACCTCCTTCCGGTACCGCTCCATGATCTTGGGCCACACCACGACATTGGCGATGCCGGTTTCGTCCTCCAGCGTCATGAACACGACGCCGCTGGCGCTGCCCGGCCGCTGCCGTACCAGCACCACGCCGGCGCAGCGGACGCGGCGCCGCTCGTTCTCATGACGGACATCCTTGCAGGCGATGACGCGCTCGCGCGTGAACATCTCGCGCAAGAACTCCATCGGATGGCCCTTCAGCGACAGGCGGATGGTCTGGTAGTCCGCGACGACCTGCTCGGGGCGCGGCATCACGGGCAGCGGCCTCGCGTGCTCGTCCGGTTGCTCGCGCGCGGTCGCCGCCTCGAACAGCGGCAGCGGCACGTCGTCGGGCAGGCGCCGCACCTGCCACAGCGCCTCGCGGCGGTCGAGCCCGATCGAGCGGAACGCGTCGGCATCCGCCAGCAGGATCAGCGCGCGCTTGGGCAGACCGGTATCGCGGGCGAAGTCTTCGAGCGAGGTGAAGGGCCGGCGGTTGCGCGCAGCGACGATGCGGTCGGCCCAGTCGGTTGTTTTTGCGTTGTCATTCCGGGGCGTCGCGTCAGCGACGAACCCGGAATCCACTCCTCCAGGCCTATGCGGCTCGATGGATTCCGGGCTCGCGCCTTTCGGCGCGCCCCGGAATGACAGCTGAGAACGTCTCAGCCTCTCCTCATCCTCATCGAGCCAATGAAACCCGTCGATCTGGCGGAAGCCCAAGCGCACGGCGCAGTATTTGCCGTCGGTGCTCTCAAGCGTGTTCTGCGCGAAGCTGTAGGACACGTCGATGTCGCGCACCTCGACGTCGTTCTTGCGGGCATCGCCGACGATTTGCGCCGGCGCATAAAAGCCCATCGGCTGGGAGTTGAGAAGCCCGCAGCAGAACGCGTCGGGATGATAATATTTCAGCCAGGACGAGATGTAGACGAGCTGCGCGAAGCTCGCCGCATGGCTCTCCGGAAAGCCGTAACTGCCAAACCCCTTGATCTGGTCGAAACAGCTCCTGGCGAAGTCGGGGGCGTAGCCGCGCGCGACCATGTTGCCGATCAGCTTGTCCTCGTACTTGCCGATGGTGCCGACATTGCGGAAGGTCGCCATCGAGCGGCGCAGACCATTGGCCTCCTCAGAGGTGAATTTTGCCGCCTCGATCGCGATCCGCATCGCCTGTTCCTGAAATAGAGGTACGCCCATCGTCTTGTGCAGCACCTTGTAGAGCTCATCCTTATCCCCGTGCTCAGGTGACGGCGATGGATAGCTCACTTTTTCCTGACCGTTCCGCCGCCGCAGGTAAGGATGCACCATGTCGCCCTGGATCGGTCCTGGACGCACGATCGCGACCTCGATGACGAGATCGTAGAAGGTCCGCGGCTTCAGGCGCGGCAGCATGTTCATCTGGGCGCGGCTCTCGACCTGGAACACACCGAGCGATTCCCCGAGACACAGCATCTCGTAAACCTTGGGATCGTCCTGCGGGACGCTCGCCAGAACCCACCGCTCATCTTTGTGTTTGTCGATCAGGTCAAAGCATTTGCGGATGCAGGTCAGCATGCCCAGCGCCAGCACGTCGACCTTCATCATGTTGAGCGCGTCGACGTCATCCTTGTCCCATTCGATGAAGGTGCGGTCGTCCATCGCGGCATTGCCGATCGGCACATAGGTGTCGAGCCGGTCCTGGGTCAGCACATAGCCGCCGACATGCTGCGAGAGGTGGCGTGGGAATTCGATCAACTCGGTCGCAAGCTCGACCGCGAGGCTGATCATGGGATTGTTGGGATCAAGCCCGGCCTGCTTCACCTGCATGTCGTTGAGGCCCTTGCCCCAACTCCCCCACACCGTATCGGCGAGCGCCGCGGTGACGTCTTCCGTCAGGCCGAGTGCCTTGCCGACATCGCGGATGGCGCTGCGTGGGCGGTAGTGGATGACGGTCGCGATGATCGCGGCGCGATGGCGGCCATAGCGGCGATAGACATATTGCATCACCTCCTCGCGCCGCGAATGTTCGAAATCGACGTCGATGTCGGGCGGCTCCAGCCGCTCCTTGGAGATGAAGCGCTCGAACAACAGATCGACCTTGGTCGGATCGACCGAGGTGATGCCGAGCACGTAGCACACGGCCGAATTCGCCGCCGAGCCCCGGCCCTGGCACAGAATGTTCTGGCTGCGCGCATAGTGGACGATGTCGTGCACGGTGAGAAAATAATGCGCGTATTTCAGCTCGGCGATCAGCGCGAGCTCCTTGTGCAGGGTGGCGCGGAGCTTGTCGTCGATCTTGCCGCCGAAATAAGTCTGCACGCCGGCCCAGGTCAGGTCCTCCAGATGCCCTTGCGCGGTCTTGCCCGGCGGCACCGGCTCGTTCGGATATTGATATTTGAGCTGGTCGAGCGAGAAGTCGATGCTGTCGGCAAAGCGCATGGTCTCTGCGAGCGCCGCGGGGAAATCGCGGAACAGCCGCGCCATTTCTCTGGGCGTTTTCAGAAACCGCTCGGCGTTGGCCTCCAGCTTCTTCCCGACCACCTCGATCGTGGTCTTTTCCCGGATACAGGTCAGCACGTCCTGCAAGGGGCGACGCGCGGGATGGTGATAGAGCACTTCGTTGGTCGCGAGCAGCGGCACTTTCGCCTTCGCTGCGAGATCATCGAGCCGCGCGAGACGGCGCCGACCGTCGCCGCGGTAGAGCAGGCTCGCCGCCAGCCACACGCCATAGGCAGAGCTCGCCTTCAGCCCGGCAAGCACGTCCAGCGCCTTCGCTGTATCAAAGCGATGCGGCAGCGTCAGGACCAGGAGCTGGCCTTCGGTAAATTCCAGGAGATCGGCGAAGCTGAGATGGCACTCGCCCTTCTCGATCCGCGTGATGTCATCGCCGCGCTTGCCCCTGGTGAGAAGCTGGCAGAGCCGGCCGTAAGCGGCGCGGTCGCGTGGATAGACCAGGATGTCGGGCGTGCCGTCGATGAAAACGATGCGCGCGCCGATCAGGAGCTTCGGCTTGTGCAGCACCTCGGCATTGTCGAGCTCTTTATAAGCACGCACGACGCCGGCAAGCGTGTTGTGATCGGCAATCCCGATCACGGGAATGCCCAAAATGCTGGCCTGATGCACATAGGCGCGCGGATCCGAGCCGCCGCGAAGGAAGGAGAAATTGGTGGTGATGCCGATCTCGGCATAGGCTGGCGTGTTCATGCGAAGAGACCGTGCACATACCAGTTGGCGGGAACGGACCTGCCCTCCTCGTCCACGAGCTCGCTGTCGTAGAGACCATCGCGAAAGATCCAGAACCGCAGGCCTTCGGCATCCTCGACGCGAAAGTAATCGCGCGTGAGCTGCTTGCCGTCCTGCCGCCACCATTCCATCGCGATGCGCTCGGGCCCTTCCACCCGCACCACCGCATGCAGCGCGCGGCGCCAGGTGAATTGATGCGGCGCGCCGTCGGGCACGGTCGCGAACGGCACCTTGATCGGCTCCGGTCTGTCGAACAGCCGCAACGGACGCAGCGGCGGCTCGCTCTCAACGCGCGATGGCCATTCAGCCTGCGCAGCAGCGGCAAGATGATGCTGCGCGGGCACGGCCAGCACGGCGCACTCCGGGATATGCGTATCCTGCGGCAGGTGCACGACGACGCGCTTGCCGCCGATCCTCGCGGCGATGCGGTCGATCAGCGCGGTGAGTTCGTCATTGTCGTGGACGTGCGCATCGAGATCGCGCTGCTCCTGCACCACGGTCTCGGTCCTGCTCGCCGACAGCCGCACCATGTCGAAGCCGAAGCCGGGATCGAGGGGATCGGCGAGCGCATCCAGCCGCTCGCGAAAGAGCCGGTCGATGACTGCGCTTCGCGTCACCGGACGTCCCGTTTCGACCATGATCGCGCGCACCACGCCGTCGGTGCGGAAGAAGGACGCCTCCAGCCGCCGCGCACCCTTGCCTTGCTTCTCCATCGAGGTAACAAGCGTATCCGCAAGCCGCGACAGCGTCATCGCGATCATGGTGTCGGTCGCGATCGGCTCGGCGAAGCGTTTTTCCACGATGTAGTCAGGCAGCGGTTTTCGCGGGCTGATTGGCGCATCGCCCTGCCCCAGCGCATGCGCAAGCAGCGTCGAGAAGCGCGCACCGAAGCGCGCCGTGATCTCATGGGAGCTGCGCAAAGCGACAGCGCCGATGGTTTTCAAGCCGGCGCGGCGCAGGCCCGTGGTGATGGCGTCATCGGCGCCGAGCGCGGAGACCGGGAAGCGGTTGATCGCTTCCGCCTCAGCGCCATCGGCAACGATGGTGCCGGAGGCCTGCCGCGTCAGCGTGCGCGCGCAGATTGAGGTCGAGGCGATCGCCGCGCTGACCGCAAAACCCTGCCGCGCCAGCGTACGGACGAGCGCCTGCAACAGGTTGGCCTCGCCGCCGAACAAATGCGCGCAGCCGGTGATGTCGAGGAACAGGCCATGCGGCGGATCGAGCGCCACCAGCGGCGTGAAGCGGTCGCACCAGTCGGCGATATCCTCGAGCGTCTTGGCATCTGCCGCGACATCGGCGTCGAATACTTTCAACTCTGGGCAAATGGCGCGGGCGTTCGCCAACGGCTGGCCGATATGCAGGCCGAAGCGTCCGGCCGCCTCATCGAGAGCGTAAATAACAAGCGCATTATTCTCCTTTGCGACGACGATGCTCGGCTCGTCTTTAGCTAGCTCTCCGCCGATCGCTGAGAAAACCCGCCGGATGCGATCGATGGGCAGGCGCGGCAGCCACAGGCTGAGGATACGGCGACGGTTCGCTGAACAGGCACTCATCACATTTCCACTCCATGATCCACCGGCCGACCGGGCCATGGCGATTGCGAACGAGCTCGGCATCGAAGCAAGGCGCGCCCCAGGCGCTCCAAAGCGCCGCAGGCTTTGAAGTAGGTCCAGGCGGCGAATGCGCCGCCCGCAACATCCATCTGGTTTCCGCGGTCGACGGCAGAGGGTTTGCCGCCATCCGCAACAGCAGCCCGGTCACGCCGGAAGCCTGGGCTGCAAGCGTCAGCTTGCGGCTCGCCACGAGATCGAACTGTTTCGTCTCACCCCAGAGCTCGAGCACGACGGCACCCAGCGCATCGCAGGCAAGCGCATCAGCTGACGTCCGCAGCGCACTCTCGACATCGGCAGCGCGTACCATCACCACATGGCGCGGATCGAGGCCGAGCTCGGCAAGCCCGTTCATCGACAGCGCGCCCGCCTCGACGTCCGAAAAATCCTGCCGCACCCACAACAGCGGCCGGCGCGCGGTCACGCGGCCGGCGAGTCCCGTGATAAAGCCTGTCGCGGCCGTGCCATGGCGTCCCTCGCAAAACACCTCGTGGATCGCGGCGCGTGCAAGGCCGCCCTGCAAAGCCTGATCCACTTCCGGATGGCCGAGCGCCACGCGATCGCGATGATGCGCGGCCTCCGACGTCTCGATGCGCTCGATCTGGCCACGCAAGACCGCAAGCGCGCTTCCGCGTGCGCCGCTCATGCTCGCCGCTCCTTCACTGAGGGTCGCCAGGATCGTCAGAAAGACAAACGATCGGCTGGCTCATTTGTTCATGATATGTTCTAATATAAAGCCAACAGCGCCGCCGGAGTCAACCGAATTGGCGCGCCGCCGGATTCATGAGCGGAATCAATAGGATTCAAGTGCCATGTACCTCATCACCCTCGATAGCGAGACTGATTTCGACGGCTGGCGCAAAGCCGCACGCGCGCTGGCACTGCATCACATCGCCCCCGTCGATGTGATATGGGACGTGCAGGGCCAAACCACAGAACAAATCCCGCCCGGCCTGTCAGAAGCGCCGAGCCTGCCGCCGATCGAGATCGAAAGCACCTTCAACGTGCCGGCTAATTTCATCGAGCTTGCGCGCGTCGCGCTCCTCAATCGTGACGTCCAACGCTTTGCACTGCTCTATCGCCTGCTGTGGCGACTGAAGGCCGATCACGACCTATTGGCAGAGATGACCGATCCCGATGTGGCACTGGCCACCGCGATGGCAAACAGCGTGCACCGCGACGTGCAGCGCATGCGCGATGTCGTCCGTTTCCGCGAGATCGGACGCGAGCAGAAGGCGCATTACGCCGCCTGGTTCGTGCCGGAGCATCACATCGTCGAATTCGCGGCACCTTTCTTCGCGCGTCGCTATGCCGACATGCCCTGGTCGATTCTCACGCCCGACATCTGCGCCCATTGGAACGGCCACGTCATCTCGTTCACGGCGGGGATCAGCCAGACGGAGATGCCAGCACCAAACCGATTGGAGGAAACCTGGCGCCGCCACTTCCAGGCGGACCGGTCGATCACACCGGAAGCGCCCAAACAGCGCGGGAGGAACTTCCCCGAAGCCTCGATACTTGAACCTCTGCTCACTGACGCCGAACGCTGGACCGGCGGACAGACTACCCCGCGTCCGGAGGCACCCATGACACGCAAACCCGCCGCCGATGATCTCGAGACGCTGCGCAAGGAGGCCGCCCATTGCCGCGCCTGCCCTCTCTACAAGGATGCGACGCAGACTGTGTTCGGCGAAGGCCCGAAGTCCGCCACCATCATGCTGGTCGGCGAACAGCCCGGCGACAAGGAAGACCTCGCTGGCCACCCCTTTGTGGGACCGGCCGGGCAGATGCTCGATCGCGCCCTGCAAGAGGCCGGCGTCGATCGCAGGAAGGTCTACGTCACCAACGCGGTGAAGCATTTCAAGTTTGTGCCGCGCGGAAAAATCCGCCTGCACCAGAAGCCGACCACGCCGGAGATCCGCGCGTGCCGGCAATGGTATGAACGGGAACTGGCGGCCCTCCAGCCCAGCCTCGTCGTTGCGATGGGCGCGACCGCCGCGCAAAGCGTGTTCGGCAAGATCACCCCGATCGGCAAGAACCGCGGCCGGCTGATCGCTCTGCCGGACGGCCGCAAAGCGCTGGTGACGGTGCACCCGTCCTATCTCTTGCGGCTGCCGGACCCCAAGGCCAAGGAGCTGGAATACCAGCGTTTCGTCGATGACCTGAAGATTGCCGCCGGATTCCGGGAAAAATCGGCACGGGCAGCGTGACTTAGCTCGCGTCGCGCCGCAGCAGATACGAGTAGAGAAACGCCGTCATTTCAACTGCCTGTCACATGCCACGCGCAAAATCGGGGCACAGGGACAGGAGTATTTTCAATGAGTGACCTTGCTTTACCCGGCTCCATCGAGCCGGCCTTGCGGAGAGGCCCCGACCTCGACCGCGGTTTTCATCCGCTGACCGGCATCATTTACATGGGGATCATCGCCGCCGCGCTGCTCTTCGTCGCCTACAGCATCTGGGTCGACGTCGACGCGACCGGCACGCAGGTCAAGACTTTCGCACCCTTCCTCCTGCTGTTCGTCGCGCTCTTGATTGCGCTCGCCTTCGAGTTCGTGAACGGCTTCCACGATACCGCCAATGCGGTCGCAACCGTCATCTACACGCGCTCGCTGCCAGCCCACATTGCCGTGGTGTGGTCCGGCATGTTCAACCTGTTCGGCGTGCTGCTCTCGAGCGGCGCGGTCGCGTTCGGCATCGTCTCGCTGCTGCCGGTGGAATTGATCCTCCAGGTCGGCTCCAGCGCCGGCTTCGCCATGGTGTTCGCGCTGTTGATCGCGGCGATCATCTGGAACGTCGGCACCTGGTATTTCGGCCTGCCGGCGTCGAGCTCGCACACGCTGATCGGCTCGATCATGGGCGTCGGCATCATGAACGCGGTTCTGCATGGCCGCAGCGGCACCTCGGGCGTCGACTGGTCGCAGGCCACCAACATCGGCAAAGCACTCTTGTTGTCGCCGCTGTTCGGCTTCGCGCTCGCCGCGGCGCTGCTCCTGGTTCTGCGTACCGTGCTGCTGCGCGCCACGCCCGCGCTGTTCGGCGAGCCGAAGGGCGATCAGCCACCGCCGTGGTGGATCCGCGGCATCCTGATCCTCACCTGCACGCTGGTGAGCTTCTTTCATGGCTCCAATGACGGCCAGAAGGGCATGGGCCTGATCATGCTGATCCTGATCGGCACCGTGCCGACGGCCTATGCGCTCAACCGCACGCTGCCGGCGAGCCAGATCGAGCAGTTCACCGCGAACTCGGAGGCCGCGAGCAGGGTGATCGAGGCCAAGGCCGCCGGCTACAACGTCATCGGCAACCCGCGCCCCGCGGTGACCAACTACATCGCTCAACACGAGGTCAACGGCGGCACGTTTCCGTCGCTCGCCGTGCTCGTGCTCGACATCGCAAAGCAGGTCACCACCTACGGGTCGCTCGCGAAGGTGCCGGCGGAAGTCGTCGGCAACACCCGCAACGACATGTACCTCGTCTCGGAAGCAATCCGCTTCCTGATGAAGGACAAGGAGGCCGAGCTCAGCGCCAACGACGTCGCCGTTCTCAACGCCTACAAGGGTTCGCTCGACAACGCCACGAAGTTCATCCCGGGCTGGGTGAAGATCGCGGTCGCCATTGCGCTTGGGCTGGGCACCATGGTCGGCTGGAAGCGCATCGTGGTTACGGTTGGCGAGAAGATCGGCAAGACCCACCTCACCTATGCGCAAGGTGCCTGCGCCGAGATCACCGCGGCCGCCACCATCGCCGCCGCCGACGTCTACGGCCTGCCGGTCTCGACCACGCATGTGCTGTCGTCCGGTATTGCCGGCACCATGGCCGCCAACGGCTCCGGCCTGCAATGGGCCACGATCCGCAACATCGCCATGGCCTGGGTGCTGACGCTGCCGGCCGCAATGATCATCTCGGGCGTGCTGTACTACGTGTTCTCGCGCGTATTCTGAGCGAGCGACACTCGACGACAAAGGGCTCGCGCATCACGCGGGCCCTTTTTCATTTTGGCCTGGCTTGCGTGCCCACGAAGCTGCCAAAGAGTTTTCCACCAGCTTGATCCAGTAGGACGTGCCGTAGACGATCGCCTCATCGTTGAAATTATATGCGGGATGATGCAGACCCGCGCTGTCACCGTTGCCGCAGAAGATGAAGGCGCCGGGGCGCGCTTCCAGCATGTAGGCAAAATCCTCGCCGCCCATCAGCGGCGGCATCTCGTGCACATTGGCATCGCCTGCGACCTGTTTGGCCACCGTCCGCGCGATCTCGGTCTGCGCGGCGTGATTGTTCACCACAGGATAATTGCGCTTGTAATGCAGGTCGATCTTGGCGCCCGTAATCTGCGCCACGCCCGCCACCACCTCGCGCACGCGCTTCTCGACCAGCGCGCGCACCTCCGGCGTCAGCGTGCGGATCGTGCCCTTCAGCTCCGCCGTCTGCGGAATGACGTTGCGCGCGTTGCCGGCGTGGAATTCGCAGATCGAGATCACGGCCGACTCCAGGGGATCGATGCTGCGAGCGACGATCGACTGCAGTGCCGTGATCACCTGCGCGCCGACCAGCACGGAATCGATGCATTTGTGCGGACGCGCCGCGTGGCCGCCGAGGCCCTCGATCCTGATGTCGACCTCGTCGGTCGCCGCCATGATCGGCCCCTGCCGGATCGCGAACGAGCCGATTGGAATGCCGGGGCCGTTGTGCATGCCGTAGACATGGTCGATGGCAAAACGCTCCATCAGCCCGTCCTTGACCATCGCCGCACCACCGGCGCCGCCCTCCTCGGCCGGCTGAAAGATCACGACCGCGTCGCCGGCGAAATTGCGGGTCTCGGCCAGATACCGGGCAGCGCCGAGCAGCATCGCGGTGTGGCCGTCATGGCCGCAGGCATGCATCTTGCCCGGATTCTTCGAGGCGTAAGGCAGGTTGGTCTGCTCCTCGATCGGTAGCGCGTCCATGTCGGCGCGCAGCCCAATGGTCTTGATGCCCTCGCCCGCCGGCTTCCTGCCCTTGATCAGCCCGACCACGCCGGTCTGGCCGAGGCCGGTCACGACCTCATCGCAGCCGAACTCGCGCAGACGGTCCGCAACGAATGCTGCGGTGCGGTGGACGTCGTACAGCAGCTCCGGGTGCTGATGGATGTCCCGCCGCCAGGCCTGGATGTCTGGTTGAAGGTCGGCGACACGGTTCACGATGGGCATGGAGGATCTCAAGCTTTCAGTTGGGAATACAGGATTGTCTACCATGCAAGCGGCGGTCCACCTAACTGCTTCGGACATGGCCTTGCCCGCCGTCATGCCTGGGCTTGTCGTGGCCGTCCACGTCCGACTATTAGGATTGCAAGCGCGTGGATGCCTGGGACTAGCCAAAGTCAGATCCCCGGCGTGACGATCATCCGGGTGGAAGCAGAATGCCAAGGCGGCTCGAAGGTGAGTTTGACTACATTGTCGTCGGAGCCGGCACGGCGGGCTGCATCGTCGCCAACCGGCTCTCGGCTGATCCGAACAACCGCGTCCTCGTTCTGGAGGCTGGCGGCGACGACAACTGGATCTGGTTCCACATCCCCGTCGGCTATCTCTTCGCCATCGGCAACCCGCGCTCGGACTGGATGTTCAAGACCGAGGCCGAGCCCGGGCTGAACGGCCGCGCGCTCGCCTATCCCCGTGGCAAGGTGATCGGCGGCTGCTCGGCGATCAACGCCATGATCTCGATGCGGGGACAGGCGGCCGACTACGACCACTGGCGCCGGCTCGGGCTCACCGGCTGGAGCTACGATGACGTGCGGCCAATGTTCAAGCGGCTGGAAGATCATTTCCTTGGGCCGAGCGAGCATCACGGCGTCGGCGGCGGCTGGCGCATCGAGGCGCCGCGGCTGTCCTGGAAAATTCTCGACGCAGTCGGCGATGCCGCAGAGGAGATGGGCATCAAGCGCATCCCGGATTTCAACACCGGCGACAACGAGGGCACGAGCTACTTCCACGTCAACCAGAAGCGCGGCCGGCGCTGGTCCTCGGCGCGCGGCTTCCTCAAGCCCGCGCTGAAGCGGACCAATCTGCGGCTCGAGAAACACGTGCTGGTCGACCGTCTCATCATCGAGCAGGGCCGCGCCGTCGGCGTGCGCTTCATCCAGAACGGCGAGACCATCGAGGCGCGCGCCAGGCGCGAGGTGATCCTGTCGGCCGGTGCGATCGGCTCGATCCAGATCCTGCACCGCACCGGCATCGGACCCGCCGAATGGCTGTCGCCGCTCGGCATCGACATCGTGATGGACCGGCCCGGGGTGGGACGCAATTTGCAGGACCATCTGCAACAGCGCGCGATCTACAAGGTCGAGGGCGTCCGCACGCTGAACGAAACCTACTACAATCTGTTCCGCCGGGGCCTGATGGGGCTGGACTATGCTTTCCGTCGGCGCGGTCCGTTGACCATGGCGCCGTCGCAACTCGGCATCTTCACCCGTTCCGATGCGACGCGCTCGCGCGCCAACATCCAGTTCCACGTGCAGCCACTCTCGCTCGACAAGTTCGGGGATCCGCTGCATCGCTTCCCGGCGATCACGGTCAGCGCCTGCAATCTCCAGCCGACCTCGCGCGGCACGGTGCGGCTGCGCGCGGCGACGCCGGACGAGAAGCCGATCATCGCGCCCAATTACCTTTCGACCGATGACGACCGCCAGGTCGCCGCCGACGCCATCCGCGCCACGCGTCGCCTGATGCAGCAGAAGGCGCTGGCAAAATATCGCCCGAGCGAATATCTGCCCGGGCCCTCCGTCGGCGATGACGATGCCTCGCTCGCCAGAGCCGCCGGCGACATCGGCACCACCATCTTCCATCCCGTCGGCACAGCGAAGATGGGCACGGCCAACGATCCGACGGCAGTCGTCGACGAACGCCTGCGCTTCTTTGGCCTCGGCGGCTTACGCATCATCGACGCCTCGGTCATGCCGACGATCACCTCAGGCAATACCAACACCCCGACCGCGATGATCGCCGAGAAGGGCGCGACGATGATTTTGGAGGATGCGCGATAGGACCGGACACTGCCAGCTGGAGTAGTTGGTCGCGACGAGCGCCACTAGCCCAGCCTCAGCACCACGGCCGGATCCAACCGCGCAGCCCGCTCGGCGGGCAGAAGGCCGAAAAGGAGACCGACGAGGCTGGAGCAGAAGATCGCGATCAGCGCCATCCGTTCGTTGAACTCGGTGGGCCAGCCGAGCGCGGAGGGAACAATGCACGCGCATGCGTAGCCGACTATGAGTCCCAACAGGCCGCCGATCGTGCAAAGCAGCACCGCTTCCAGTAGAAACTGGAGACGGATATCTTGGGGTCGGGCGCCGAATGCCAGTCGAATGCCTATTTCGTTGATCCGTTCGGTCACCGATACCAGCATGATGTTCATCACCCCGATGCCGCCGACAAGCAGTGAGATGCCCGCAAGCGTGGACACCAGCAACGTGAACTGGCGGTAGGCTCGGTCGCGAGTCTGGGCGACCTGAATGAGATTTTGAATCCGGAAATCATCGATCTTGCGCCCCATGATCTTGTGACGTTGTCGCAGCACCCGAGCGATCGCAGTTTCTGCCGCAGGCATCGACTGAACAGAATCAGCCTTTACCAGAATTGAGTGCACCGCATCGGGATTCGCCTGACTGCGTCCGATAGCGAAGATTCTCGCCGACGAGAGTGGAATGAACATGACGTCATCCTGGTCTCGACCCGTGAAGTCCTGTCCCTTCTCGGCAAGCGTTCCAATCACGAGGTAAGAGGTGCGCTCAATCCGGACGAAACGGCCAAGCGGGTCACCGTCCCGGAACAGCTCACGTGCGACAGTACGACCAATGACCGCTATTTTTGCTGCCGATGCGATATGGCCGTCATTGAACAGCTGGCCTTCCGCAAGCCTCCACCCGCGCGCTTCAAAATATTCGGGCGTCACGCCGGCAACGAGTGTAGACCAGTTCAAGTCTCCCGATATCGCCGTCTTCTGCTCGCCGACGAACGGTGCCGCAATCACAACATCGGGCACCTCGCGAGCGACGGCGACCGCATCGCTTGTCCTGAGCGAGAGGACGGTGCCCATCTGCTGGTGAACGCCCTGCGCGACTTGCGCGCCAGGCTGCACGAGCAACAGATTTGATCCAAGCGAGTTGATCTGCCTTGAAATCTCGGCTCGCGCCGCTTCCGCCACCGCGACCACGATCAGGACGGCAGCAATGCCGATGACGATGCCCGTCACTGCGAGAATGGAGCGCAGGATGTGCACACGTACCGACCGAAACGCCAGATCAAGGTAACTGATCGATCGCATTCAAGCCTCACGCCGGTCAAAGTTCATGAGGTGCCGTCACGCCGGAGTCGCCGACCATTGCGCCATCCCGCAGCCTGATCGTACGCCGCGCATACGCCGCGACCTCCGGATCGTGAGTCACCAGCACGACTGTGAGGCCGGTGCGCTGCAGTTCGCCAATTAGCGCGAGAATGGCATCGCGCGTACTCGTGTCCAGTGCCCCGGTCGGTTCGTCGGCCAGGAGAAGATCTGGACCGTTGACGATCGCACGCGCGATTGCGACACGCTGCTGCTCGCCGCCCGAGAGCTGGGCAGGCATATGATGCACTCGGCTGCCAAGACCCACCCGATCGAGCGCAGCACGTGCCAGCGCGGTCGGATTGCGCAGCGGCTCGCGTCGATAGAACAGCGGCAAGCCGACATTCTCGAGCGCAGTCAGTCGCGGCAGCAAGTTGAAGTTTTGAAAGATGAAGCCGATACGCCTGTTTCGTAACTCGCTAAGACGGTTCTTCGACTGCACGAATACATTTTCCTCGTCGAGAAGATACCCCCCGCTCGAGGGCTGATCGAGGCAGCCGAGGATCGAAAGCAATGTCGATTTGCCCGATCCAGATGGTCCCGTGACCGCCACGAACTCTCCGCGATCGATCTTGAGGCTTACATCGGACAATGCCTGAACGGTTTGGCCACCGAGCCGGTGCTGCTTGTGGATGTGATCGAGGCTGACGAGCGAGTGCATACGCTATCCCGCCGAGCGGCTCCCCTAACGTTTACCCCGATGACCGACAGCGACCTGTACGCCTATTTTCAGGTCCGGCGACCTGATCTCAGTCAGCGAATCGCCGGTCGCGCCCAGCGACACGGTGGCGGGCGCCAAAAGGTCCGGTTTCGTGCGGACCCAGATCACCCCCTGACCCGGGGCAGGATTGCTTCCGCCGTCACGGGTCGGACGAAAACTCAGCGCAGCATTGGGAACCACCATCGCGTCCTGATGCTCCTGGACGACGATACGAACGTCGGCGGTCATTCCCGGAAGCAGCAAGTCGTCCGGATTGCGCGCCGAAATCATCACGGTATAGGTCACCACGTTTTGCACCATCCGAGCGGCCTTCCGAATCTCGAGCACGCGACCATCGAACGCGCGGCCTGGATAGGAATCGACGCCGAAAAAGACCCGCTGCCCAACTCGCACAGCTCCGATATCGGCCTCGCTCACGAATGCATTGACGCGCATGTCCGACAGATCACGCGCGATGGTGAAGAGCGTTGGCGCCTGCAGGCTCGCGGCCACGGTCTGGCCAAGCTCGACGCTGCGCCGAATGACGATCCCATCGATCGGTGACTTGATGGTGCTTCGTTCGAGGTCAAGTCGAGCACGTTCGAGGGAAGCGCGCGCAGCCGAGACTCCGGCCGTCCGTATCTGCTCGCGCGCCTTGGCCGCGGACACTTCCGCGGCGAGCGACCGAGCCGCCATCTGTGCTCGCTCCGCATCGCGTTGGGAAACACTGCCGTTCTTGCTGAGCGACGTCTTGATCTGAAGGTCCCGCAACGCGTCATCGTAGTGTGCTTGTGCGCCCTGGACGGCTGCCTCGGCTTCCTCGCATTGTGCCTGTGCCACCGCGAGCGCGGCCTCCGCTTCCCTAAGCACGACCTCGAAGGTCGCGCTGTCAAGCGCCGCCAGCGGTTCGCCGGCCCGAACGCGGGAATTGTGGTCAGCCATCAGCTTGGCGACCTGACCTGACAGCTGTGAGCTGACCTCGACGGTGTCAACGGCTTCGAGCGTTCCGGCAGCTGTGACGTTCTGAACGACGTTATCGCGCGTAATGCTGACGTAGCGCAAATTATCAAGATCATCCCCGACCGCAGAGAGCGGGCTATCCGGCGCCCACAACGGATAGGCAACAGCAATTGCGGCGCCTCCCAGTGCTGCGCGCAGCAGGAGGCTTCGTGGCACACTTAGTTGGTTATCCGTGCGAATGATATTCTCGCCGCACTAGCTCTGGCGGTGCTCCACGCTGAAGGTTGCCCCCTTGTTAGCGATGCCGCAGGCGGCGCGATCAGACCAGAAGAGCTGATAATAACGCGCCGCTATGGCGCGATCCAAAGCGATCGCAGTCGGCTGGATCAGGGCACGGTCACCCGAGGGCTGCCCGTGGGCACAGTCTTCCCGCTCGCCACGGGCGGCGGTGATTTCAGAGGCGAAAACTTCACCCCGGTCGTCGTATCCGTCGCCGGGACAGTACTGTCGCTGCCTTGGAACACGCTGCCTTGACCCGGGACGTCGTCGCCATTCCGCCCCGGGTTGTTCAATCCATTCATAAACGGCTGGCTCGCCGCCGACAGTCCGCCCGCCGCCACGGCGGTGAACAGATGGTCGGCTGCATAGCTTGGGCAGGCCCCTGCAAGCAGTGACACGCCTGCGGCAAAGATCGCAAGTTTCCTCATCGTCGACTCCTCTGCGATTTGCGAATGCCGAGAGCACCAAACGCTAGCTACGCCTCGGCAAACGCTTGAATGCAGCTGATCTCCGGCTGTTCCTATTTTTCCCGCAACAAAGCTCAATGTCTCCATGACGAACGGGTCAGTTTGTGACGCACAAGTCAGAATGATCGATTTCTGGAAGACCAACACGTCGATCGCATTGATCGCGGAGAAAGGCGCGGCCAGGAATTTGGTGAATGCGAAGCAGCACGTAGCCGTGATGGAGCGCAGCGCAATCCGGAATTCGTGCCAGAAGCGTCGCCCGCATTCCGCATCGCTTTACGCGTCCGCGATCCCCGCCCTCTCACAAAAACGTCATCGACGAACTTCCGGGAATAAACCCGCTCCTCCCCCAATCACCTGCCCCGAAGCCCAATTCCGGGCGCAAGGAGAGGCGCGATGAGCGGACACGACCACGGGGACGACGGCGTCAACCGCCGCAAGGTACTCGAATGCATGACCTGGGCCGGCACCGGGGTACTCTGGACCATCACGGGCGGCGTGCCGCGCTCGCTTGGCATCGTGGATTCCGTGCAGGCCGCCGAAGCGCCCGGCATGACCTTCCTCCAGATCAGCGACAGCCATGTCGGGTTCGACAAGCCGGCCAATCCCAACGCGCTCGGCACGCTGGAGGAGGCGGTCAACAAGATCAACGCGATGCCGGCAAAGCCGTCCTTCATGATCCACACCGGCGACATCACCCATCTGTCCAAGGCGGCCGAATTCGACAATGCCGAGCGCATCATCTCGCAGACCAAGCTGGACGTGCACTACGTGCCGGGTGAGCATGATTTCCTCGATGAGGAAGTGAAGTTCTATCGTGATCGCTACGGCCGCGGCACCAAGGGCCAGGGCTGGTACTCGTTCGATGCCGGCGGCGTGCACTTCGTCGGCCTCGTCAACGTCGTCGACCTCAAGGCCGGCGGGCTCGGCAATCTCGGCGCCGAGCAGCTCGCTTGGCTGGAGGACGATCTGCGCGGCAAATCAAAATCCACGCCGATCGTGCTGTTCGCCCACATCCCGCTCTGGACTGTCTATCCACAATGGGGGTGGGGTACCGAGGACGGCGCCCGCGCGCTCGAATACGTCAAGGGCTTCGGCTCGGTCACCGTATTGAATGGCCACATCCACCAGGTGATGCAGAAAGTCGAGGGCAACGTCACCTTCCACACCGCGCGCTCGACCGCCTTCCCGCAGCCTGCGCCCGGAGCTGCGCCCTCGCCCGGGCCAATGAAAGTCGAGGACGCAAAGCTCCGCTCGATGCTCGGGGTCGCCAGCATCAATTTCAGGCAAGGCAACCAGCCGCTTGCGATCATCGACACACCGCTCCAAGGTTGAACGGAAGCCGATCATGAAGACTCTCAATCGCCGCGACTTCGGTGTCGCCGTGGCCGCTGCCATCCTGTTGCCCGCAACGAACGCCCGCGCCGACGACATGGAGGTGCATATCGACAATTTCGTCTTCGCGCCTGCCGAGATGACGGTAAAGGTCGGCACGACCGTCACCTGGACCAACCGCGACGACATCCCCCACACGATCGTCTCGGCCGGCAAGTTCAGGTCCAAGACGCTCGACACCGACGACAAATTCTCCTTCACCTTCACAGCGGCCGGCGACTACAAGTATTTTTGTTCGCTGCACCCGCACATGACGGGGTTGATCAAGGTTGAGTAACGGCTCAAACCAAGGCATCACCATCCTGCCCGGCCAGTTGGTTGACACTGGCCGGGCGCGCGCGTCGAAAGTCGGCACCGACGACAAGGCAAAGCGAGCGGCGATGTCCTCCATCGGCCACGATCCCGACAAGGCCCGGCGCTTCCGCGAGGCGGCGCTGCCATATCTGGACGACGTCTATACGCTCGCCCGCTATCTGCTGCGTGACGCCGCGGATGCCGAGGACGCCGTGCAGGAGTGCTACCTGCGCGCCTTGAAGCATTTCGACAGCTATCGCGGCCCGGCGATGAAGCCGTGGCTGTTCGCGATCCTTCGCAACGTCTGCAACGCCGAATATGCGCGCCGCGCCCATTCGCCAGCCGCGATCGAGGAAATGCCGGAGGCGGCCGAGCAGCCGCCGATGTGGCGCGAGACCGAAGCAAACCCCGAAACCGAAGTGTTGCGCAAGCGCGACGCGACTGCGATCCGAAAGCTCATCGAGGCTTTGGCCGAGCCCTTCAAGGAAACTTTCGTGCTGCGCGAGATCAACAACCTGTCCTATCGCGAAATCTCTGATGCGGTCGGCGCGCCGATCGGCACCGTGATGTCCCGCCTTGCCAGGGCCCGCGCCATGCTGCGCGCAGCCTGGATGGCGGAAGAGGAGTAACCGAAATGACCTGCGACGAGGCAAAGCCTCTGCTTCACGCACTGATCGATGGCGAGCTCGATGCCGGCCACGTCCGCGAGGTCGAGGCGCACGTTGCGACCTGCCCGGCTTGCGCGGCCGAGCTCGTCGCGCAGCGCGAGATGAAGGCGGCGCTCGCCGACGTCAGCTTGCGCTACACCGCGCCGGCTGCATTGCGCGCACGCATCGAGGCCTCGCTGCCGCAGCCGCGCCAGCAGAGCCGCCGCGCGGTGCTGCGCGGCTTTGCGATGGGCTCGGCGGTCTCCGTGCTTGCCGCCACCGGC
Source organism: Bradyrhizobium sp. CB82 (assembly GCF_029714405.1). Lineage (NCBI taxonomy): Bacteria > Pseudomonadati > Pseudomonadota > Alphaproteobacteria > Hyphomicrobiales > Nitrobacteraceae > Bradyrhizobium > Bradyrhizobium sp. CB82. The sequence goes on from NZ_CP121650.1 coordinate 6,045,279, forward strand.
CTCGTCGCCATCGTGCTGCGCCAGGATGACCAGCAGCGCATCCTGTCCGAAGTCGTCTCGGCGCATCTGCGCTCGCTTCAGGCCGGTCATTTGACCGACGTCGTCTCCACCGACCAGCACACGGTCAAGCCGTGGTTCAACGGCAAGCTCGATGTCGCCCCGCCCGTGATCGACCTGACCGCGCAGGGCTTCACGCTGGTCGGCGGCCGGCTCGACTATATCGACGCCCGCGCGATCGGCGCGGTGGTCTACCGGCGCCGGCAGCACATCATCAATTTGTTCGTGTCGCAGACCGCGAGCGCCGAGCACCGCCCGCCGAAGACCCAGACCATGCAGGGCTTCAACTGCCGCCGCTGGGGCGACCGCGGCCTGAACTTCTGGGCCGTGAGCGATCTCGGCGCCGACGAGCTCGCCGAGTTCGTCGACAAATTCGAGACGTCGATGAAGGCGAATGTGGAGGGGTAGTTCTGTCGCTGATACAAATATTGTATCATGAATTGATGCATAGAACTTGATGACTGTATCAAAGATTGATACACCCTGATCGTGATCAGGACGTTCCGAGACAGAGCGACGGAAGCCGTATTCAATGGCGAAGCTCCGAAGGGCTTCCCTGCTGATTTGGTGAAGGTCGCACGCCGGAAGCTGCGCTATCTTCATGCAGCCGACAATCTCAGTGACCTGCGGTCGCCTCCGGGGAATCGACTGGAAGCTCTGGCGGGCAATCGCCGAGGACAGCACTCGATCAGGATCAACGACCAGTTCCGGATCTGCTTTGTTTGGACGGCGGAAGGTCCCGCCGAAGTCGAGATCGTGGACTATCACTAGGAGGACGTGACGATGGCTAAGAAACTCAAGCCGATGCATCCTGGTGAGGTTCTGCGGGAAGAATTTCTGGTCCCGCTGAACACGTCTGCGGGCGCGCTTGCAAAGGCCTGTGGCCTGCCCCGTACAAGAATTGAGCGTATTGCGAGCGAGCAAACCGGGATCACTGCCGATACTGCACTTCGGCTCGCCAAGGCGCTCGGCACGACAGCCCAGCTTTGGCTCAATTTGCAGAACGACTACGACATTCAGATCGCCAAGCGCGAACTAGGCAAGGTCCTGGATCGGATTGAGACTGTGAACAAGCCGAAGGCGGCCTGACCTGTCAAAGAGTGAAGCAAAGGCGTTCACAAGCGCACGCGCAACCACGCTGACTAGATCGATGGCACGGACGCTGCCTACGCCGACCTTCTCACCGCATTGTCCACCAGCGTCTTGCCGAGCGACCAGATCGCGCCGGGGACCTTGTGGCTGCCGGCGATGACGTCGTCGAACGCCTTCTCGATCCAATTGCAGTCTTCTTCGGTGATGGTGAGCGGCGGCAGCAGCTTGATGGTGTGGCTGCCGTGGCCGGCGACCTGCGTCAGGATCTTGTGGTCCTTGAACAGCGGCACGGTGATGAGCTGGCAGAACAGCCCCTTGTTGGCGGTCTCCAGCACGTTCCAGGAGGCACGGAGCCGCAGCGATTTCGGCGGGCCGAACTCGACGCCGATCATCAGGCCCTTGCCGCGCACTTCCTTCATCAGCTCGTAGCCGGGCACCATGCGCGTCAGCGCAAGGCGGAGCTCGGCGCCGCGCTTGGCGGCAGCCTCGATCAGCTTCTCGGATTCCATCACGTCCAACGTGGCGATGCCGGCGGCCATCGCGAGGTCGTTCTTGGAGAAGGTCGAGCCGTGCACCACCGCACGGTCCATCTGGTTGAAGATCTTGTCGAAGATGCTTTTCCGCGTCAGCACCGCGCCGACCGGCACGTGGCCGCCCGAGAGCGACTTCGACAGCAGCACCATGTCGGGCTCGACGTTCCAGTGCTCGACCGCAAGGAAGCGGCCGGTGCGGCCCATGCCGGTCTGGATCTCGTCGGCGATGAACAGCGTGCCGTATTTCTTGCAGAGCGCAGCCGCGCCCGGCAGGAACTCGTCGGTGGGCATGTTGACGCCCTTGCCCTGGATCGGCTCGACGATGAAGCCCGCGACCTCGCGCGACGACAGCGCCTTTTCCAGCGCCGCTAGATCGTTGAACGGGATCGAGGTGCAGCCCGGCAGCAGCGGCTCGAAGCCGCTGCGGAAGTTCGAGTCCCCTGTCAGCGACAGCGCGCCGTAGGTCAAGCCGTGATAGGCGTGGGAGCAATAGACGATGCCTGGGCGCCCGGTGGCACCGCGTGCGAACTTGATCGCCGCTTCGACACTCTCCGCGCCCGAATTGGCGAAAAACGCCTTGTCGAGATAGGGCACGTATTTGAGCAGCCGCTCGGCGAGCACGCCGGCGAGCGTCGAGACGTCGAACTGAACGAGATTGGGCAGATCGGCGTCGAGCACGCTTTTCAGCGCCTCACGCATCACCGGATGGTTGCGGCCGATCGCGAACACACCAAAGCCGGACAAGAGGTCGAGATAGCGCGCGCCATCGCGGTCATAGAGGTACTGCCCCTGCCCCTTCTGGAAGCCGACGTCGTAACCGATGGTCTTGAGCACCCGAACGAACTGCTCGTTCAGATGACGCGTATGCAGGGAACTGCGTTGCGCCTCGCGGTCAGCAAAGAGCTGAGCCATGTCTGGATTTGGAGTGTGCATCCGCTACATACTTCGGTTGATGGCTGTGTCGTCAACAGAAAACGGTCGTTGCGGCCTTTTGCCCTTTTTCGGGCCATCTTCGCAAGCACAGCTTTAGGTCATGTTGCACTGCCAAGGAACTATCATGCGTTTGGCCCTTTACTCCGGAATAATACTGGCTTGCGGTTACACCTGCCTGACGCCGGCGCTGGCCGCCGACCCCACCGGCGACTGGCGGGTCGCCGACGGCGTCGCCAACATCCGCGTGGCGCAATGTAATGGCAGCATGTGGGGCGCGGTATCCTGGGAGAAGACCCCCGGCGGCCGCGACCAGAACAACCCGGATGTGTCAAAAAAGAACAGGCCGACCTTGGGCATGGCGATCCTGATCGACATGAAGAAGAAGGCCGACGCCGACCAGTGGGAGGGCCAAGTCTACAACGCCAAGGACGGCCAGCTTTACGCCTCGACCATCACGCCTGCCGGCGGCGATCAACTCGAGATCAAGGGCTGCGTGCTCGGCTTCCTCTGCGGCGGCGAGACCTGGACCCGGGTCGGGCCGCCGATACCGTCGAGCCCCGCCAACAGCATGGCGAAGGGCACGCCGAAGACCACCGGCGCGGCGCCCCGGATGGCCGCGACGGCAGCTCCTGCCGCTCCCAAGAGCACCGGCGCGAGCGCAAAACCCGGTCAGAAGGGTGCCGCCGATCCCGTCGGCGACATCTGCCTACTCCCTGAGATTGCGGGGTTTGCCCATTAGAGCCGGCTGAAACAACAGCACCGCGGCGAGTGTCGTCACCAACGAGAGCGCGAGCAGCTTGCCCATGCTGGACGTGCCGGGATGGCTCGACAGCCACAGGCTGCCGAACGCGGTGGCCGTCGTCAGCGCGCTGAAAAAGATCGCCCGCGTCAGGCTGGTCTGCAGCAGATTTGTCCTGCCGGAGCGCCAGGCCACGACATAGTAGATCTTGAAGGCGACGCCGACGCCGAGCAGCAACGGGAAGGCGACGATATTGGCGAAGTTGAGCGGCAATCCGATCAACACGCAGATCTCGAGCGTCACCGCGCCCGCAACCAGGAGCGGCACCAGCGTCATCAGCACGTCAGTGAAGCGCCGCAAGGTGATCCACAACAGCAGGCTGATGACGACCAGCGCATAGACGCCGGCCAGGATGAACGCGCGAACGACGGTATCGCCCGATTTCAGGATGGACACCGGACCGCCGATCGCGGTCGGCTCCGCTGCGAGCACGGCCGCGGCGAACTTGCGCAATGTGTCGTTGTCGTTGGGGTCGCCGCGCGGCAGCGCTTCGACGCGGATCACGCCATCCTTGCTCTTCCATGCATTGACCAGATCAGGCGGCAGCGACTTCAGCGTGACCGGCTCGGCCTGCATCGCGTTCCTGAGCTGATCGAACACGATCTTCATCGGCGTAATGAAGACGTCCTGCGCCTTGTTGCGAGTCGCCTCGTCCGCGTTGGCGAGTTTCTCGAGCGCGTCCGCAAGCCGCCGCGAGGCGACCGCGCCGGGTCCCTTCTCGTTGCCTGCGGTCCTGCGCAAGGCCTCGACGGAGGATTTCAGCGAATCCACATTTTCCTGGTCCGAGGGTGCAGCGTCGACCTGGTCCGGGTTGAGCGCCGGGTTGATCACCTTGGCACCCTGCGCGATCAGCTTCAGCTTCGGCCCCTGATCCGATGGCACGAAACTGTCGAGCGACATCACCCGCAGCACCTCCGGAAGCTTCTCGAGCTTCGCCTCGATCTGTCTCGCCTGCTCTTCCGAATTGGTCAGCACGTTGATGGCGTTGGCGCCGGTGTTCGGATCCTTGCGCAGGTCAAGGAAGGTCGCGATCGACTCGGCCCTGGGGTTGCGTAGATTCATCGGGTTGAAGTCGAACTTCATGTAGTAGAGCAGCGGCAGACCGCCGAGGGCGAGCAACAGCGTGCCGCCCACGATCACCACGCGGTGCTTCTCCAGGAAGTGATCGAGCGGCGCCAGGAAGGCGTACCCCACCGGTTCCTTCTCGCCGGGCGGGTTGAGCAGCTTCAAGAGCGCAGGCAGCACGGTGATCGAGGAGAGGAACGCCACCAGCATGCCGACGCCGGCGATCTGGCCGAGCTCGGAAATGCCCTTGTAATCAGTCGGCATGAAGCAGAGGAAGCCCGCCGCGGTCGCCATCGCCGCCAGCGACAGCGGAATCGCCGAGCGCTTCGCCGCCAGTACCAGGGCGCCGGCGAGATCATTGTGCTTGTAGCGCTCCGAGCGGTAGCGCACGCTGTACTGGATGCCGAAATCGACGCCGAGACCGACGAACAGCACGGCGAAGGCGATCGACAGCAGGTTGAGCGAGCCGACCATCATCAGGCCCCCGGCCGTCGTGAGCGCGAGCCCGATGAAGAGGTTCACGAAGACGGCGAAGATAATCTTGGCCGAATGCAGCGCAAGCCAGAGGATGAAAAGAACCACAATGACTGTGCCGATGCCGTTGACGACGGCGCCTTCCTGCACCGTGGCGTATTCCTCGTTGGCAATAGGGACCGGGCCGGTCAGGCGAACCCGCGCCTGGTATTTGGTCGGGAAATCCAGATCGGCCGCGGCTTTCCGGATCGCGTCGGTCGCGCCCTTCCCGGGCTCGAGCGCGTTGTAGTCGAGGACCGGCTTGAACTCGATGAAGGCGCGCTTGTCCGAGTCGGTCAGCGGCTTGTCGCTGACGAGCTCGCGCCAGGAGAAGATCGCGTTGCCCTTGGCCAGGACAGTCTCGACCGTGCGCGCGATCAGGCTAAAGGGACGCTCGGTGTCGTCGAGTTTCACCTGGCCCCGCTTGACGCCGGCAAGCCCCGTCTCCAGCGCGCCGGTCAGGCCACGGATCGAGGGATCGCCCGCCATGATCTCGATCAGGGGAGCTGCGGATTCGAACTGGCCGGTGATCTTGCCGACCTCTTCGGTCGGCAGGAACAGCAGCCCGTTCTTCTCGAAGAATTCGCCGGTGCCGAGCTGCTGCATCGACACGAAATTGGTCTTGTCGTCCCTCAGCTTGGCGTAGAGGGCATCGGCCGCAGCCGTCGTCATCTCCGGCGTCGCAGCCTCAACGACGGCCAGAATGGTGGCGTCACGGTCGAAAGCGCGGTCAAAAGCCTGGTCGCGCTGCCGCCAGTCGAGATTTTGCGCAATCAGCGAGTTGATATCGGTGTTGATGGAGAAATGGCGCGCCGCGTAGTAGCCCGCCCCAACCGCCAGCAGGAGCCCGGCGACAACGACCAGGGTGGCAAATCGGGTGCAGGCTCGGACGATCGCAACGACTATACTTTGCAGCACATCTTTTCTTTCTGGCTTTCAAACAGCTTGCCGGAAACGCCCGCTGTTTATCGGAGTTCCCTTGCGAAACCTATCGCTGTTTTGGGCGGTTTTACCCGTCCACAGGTTCGAGCAAATGGCGGGAGGGACACCGGCGTGACCGCGGCGCGGCCGGTATAGCTGGCCACTTGAGGCGGTAAAGTGACGAACGAGTGAGGTCGGCCGCTTAATCTTTTCGTACTATAATACCGTCAACGGAACCCGAGGTGCGATGCGCCTTTTCTCGCGGCCGATTTTTTGACACAAGGCAGTGTGCTTCCACGCGCTTGGGGCCTAACCGACCGGCGGGCAGCTACCGCCGGCGCCTAACCGATGGTGCGGTTATTGCACTATTGGCAAGTATCAAGGTCCCGCCGGGGATAAACAGAACGGATTTGGTGCAACTTGCGTGATGGACGTCCTATGGAAGTTTATCTAGCGCAGCCGCGCGGCTTTTGTGCCGGCGTGGTGCGTGCGATCGAGATCGTGGAGCGGGCGCTGGAGAAGTACGGCCCGCCCGTCTATGTGCGCCACGAGATCGTGCACAACAAACACGTCGTCGAGAGCCTGAAGAAGAAAGGCGCAATCTTCGTCGAGGAGCTGTCCGAGGTTCCGCCGAAGGCGATGACCGTTTTCAGCGCCCATGGCGTGGCGCGCAGCGTCGAGGAAGAGGCTGCCGTCCGAGACCTTCCCGTGCTGAATGCAACCTGCCCCTTGGTCACGAAAGTTCACAATCAGGGGAAGCGCTACGTCTCCAAGGGCCGTATCCTGATCCTGATCGGCCATGCCGGCCATCCCGAGGTCGAGGGAACCATGGGCCAGGTTCCCGGCCCGGTGCTGCTGGTCCAGAGCGTCGAAGAGGTCAAGGCTTTGCCCCTGCCGGCCGATAGGCCAGTGGCCTATATCACCCAGACCACGCTGTCGGTGGACGACACCAAGGACATTATCGCGGCCCTCCAGGCCCGATTTACAGATATTCAAGGCCCTGACATCCGGGATATCTGCTATGCGACACAGAACCGCCAATCTGCGGTAAGGGACTTGAGCAAGCTGGTCGACGTGATCTTGGTGGTGGGTGCTGCCAACAGTTCCAACTCGAACCGGCTCCGCGAAATCGGCACTGAGGCCGGCGTTGCGAGTTATCTGGTCGCCGATGGTAGCGAGCTCAATCCGGAATGGTTGAAAGACGCCAAGACCGTCGGCATTACAGCCGGCGCCTCGGCACCTGAGGTTCTCGTGGATGACGTAATCGAAGCCCTGCGACGGATCGGACCGGTCTCGGTCTCGTTGCTGCCGGGACGCGAGGAAAACATCGAATTCCGGCTTCCGGCGGAACTCGCCGCAAGCTGATCTTCCTGAATTTCAAAGCCCAGAAAGAAACGTGTGATGGCAATACCCTTCTTCAAGGAAATGCGTATCGGCGGCTATTTGCTCAAGCAGAAATTGCTTGGCCGCAAACGCTACCCGCTCGTGTTGATGCTTGAGCCGTTGTTTCGCTGCAACCTCGCCTGCGTCGGCTGCGGCAAGATCGACTATCCTGACGCGATCCTCAACCGCCGCATGACGGCGCAGGAGTGCTGGGACGCAGCCGACGAATGCGGCGCGCCGATGGTGGCGATCCCTGGCGGCGAGCCGCTGATCCACAAGGAGATCGGCGAGATCGTGCGCGGCCTCGTGGCGCGCAAGAAGTTCGTATCGCTCTGCACCAACGCGCTTCTGCTCGAGAAGAAGCTCGACCTGTTCGAGCCCTCCCCCTACCTGTTCTTCTCGGTGCATCTCGACGGGCTGAAGGATCACCACGACAAGGCGGTGTCGCAGAAGGGCGTCTTCGACCGTGCGGTGTCCGCGATCAAGGCGGCGAAGGCGCGCGGCTTCACGGTCAACGTCAACGCCACCATCTTCGACGGCCATCCGGCCGAGGAAATCGCAAAATTCCTGGACTTCACCACCGAGCTCGGCGTCGGCGTTTCGATGTCGCCGGGCTACGCCTATGAGCGTGCGCCGGACCAGGAGCACTTCCTCAACCGCACCAAGACCAAGAAGTTGTTCCGGGACGTCTTCGCGATGGGCAAGGGCAAGAAGTGGAACTTCATGCATTCCGGCCTGTTCCTGGACTTCCTCGCCGGCAACCAGGAATACGAGTGCACGCCCTGGGGCATGCCCGCGCGCAACATCTTCGGCTGGCAGAAGCCCTGCTATCTGCTCGGCGAAGGCTATGCCAAGACCTTCAAGGAGCTGATGGAGACCACCGACTGGGATTCCTACGGCACGGGCAAGTATGAGAAGTGTGCCGACTGCATGGCGCATTGCGGCTACGAGCCGACGGCGGCCACGGCGGCACTGACGAACCCGATCAAGGCGGCCTGGGTTGCGATGCGCGGCGTCAGGACCTCGGGCCCGATGGCGCCGGAAATCGACCTGTCCAAGCAGCGGCCGGCGCAGTACATCTTCTCCGAGCAGGTCCAGAAGAAGCTCTCCGAGATCCGCCGCGATGAGGCGCTCGCCGCCGAGCAGAAGGCATCAACCGCCGCGTAAGCTGCGAGAACATCGACGACAGTAAAAAGGCCCGATCGTACGGCGATCGGGCCTTTTTCGTTTTCTCGTTCAGAGGACCGCTCAGACCGTCTCGGGGACTATGCCCTCGTCGCCGATCAGGAAATCGCGGCTGACGCGAAGGGAGCGCAGCGCGCGGTTGAAGTCGATGCCGGTCGAGACCAAGGCGCGCAGCGTGCCGGGGTTACGGACGACGCCGCGCAGGATCGTCGCCACGTCGATCTGGCCATTGGGCTTGATCGCCTCGCGCGCCAGTGCTGGCAAAGCGCGATGGGCGGGATCGCTGATCACCCGGACCGCGGCGAACGGCAAGCCCGCTTCGGCGGCATAGGCGGCCGCGATATGGCTCTCCATATCGACGGCGGCCGCACCGGTCTCCAAGTGGAGCGCCGCCTTGCAGGAGCGGCCCGTGACCACTTCCTCGGCACCCGCGAGGCTGCGGCGCACGACGCGGCGGCGTCCGGAGGTCAGCTTGTCGATGAGGTCGTCGCTGAGCGACAGGCCGGCGCCCCAGCGGGCGTCGCCCGCCAGCACCTCGGTCGCGACCACGACGTCACCCGAGCGGAGCGTGGGATCGAGCCCGCCGGCCACGCCGAATGAGATCACGCCCCGGATGCTCTCGGGGTCGACGACCGTCAAAAGCGCCCGCAGCTGCGTCGGGCTGCTCGAAGAGCAGATAACGGCCATCCCGGGGCCGGCCGCGATGCGGGCCTCCTGGACTAGACCGGTCACAATAAGTATCGGCCGCAGGTCTATGGCTTGACCCACGGTTCCCCCGTCCCCCGTCCCCAACGTCACATTCCGACCCCTACCACCCTGCTATTGGTGTTCCGCAAGTTCCGATACCGCGCTAGCGCCCACAGCGGAAAGAACTTCGGGTAACCATGATAGCGTAGATAAAACACGCGCGGGAAGCCTGTGGCGGTATAGCGCTGCTCGTCCCACAGCCCTTTTTGGTTCTGTGTTGCAATCAGGTACTCCACCCCGCGGGCGACGGCCGGATGATCGACCTCGCCGGCCGCCATCAGTGCAAGCAAGGCCCATGCCGTCTGCGAGGCGGTCGACGGCGCGGCCTCCCAGCCCTTGTAGTCGAGCCGGTAGCTGACGGCGTCCTCGCCCCAGCCGCCGTCCCGGTTCTGGATCGAGACCAGCCAGTCGGCGGCTTTGCGAATCATCGGGTCGGTGTGACCGACGCCGGCCGCATTCAGCGCGCATAGCACAGACCAGGTTCCGTAGATGAAATTCATGCCCCAGCGACCGTACCAGGACCCTTCGGGGTGCTGGGTCCGCCGGAGATAGGCGACCCCGTCAGCCACGTGCTTGCTGGTCTTCTGGGTCTCCCCGAGCTGTGCCAGCATCGAGAGGCAGCGCGCGGTGACGTCCTCGGTGGGCGGATCGAGCAGCGCACCGTGGTCGGAGAACGGGATGTTGTTCAAATAATATTCGAGGTTGTTCACGTCGAAGGCAGCCCAGCCGCCGTCGTCGCTCTGCATGCCCTCGATCCATTCCCGGCCGCGGTCGATCGCGGCGTCATAACCGGCCGTGCCGTGCTCGCGGCGCATGCGGTCCATCGACATTACCACGACAGCGGTGTCGTCGAGGTCGGGATAGTGGGCGTTGTTGTACTGAAAGGCCCAGCCGCCGGGGCGCGTCTCGGGCCGCTTCACCGCCCAGTCGCCCTTCACCTCTAGCTCCTGCCTCGGGATCAGCCAGTCGAGGCCCTGCTTGGCAGCGGGCACGGCTTGCGCGCCTCCAGCCTCGAGCAGCGCGTGCGCGGTCAGCGTCGTATCCCAGATCGGCGAGACGCAGGGTTGGCAATAGGCCTCGTCGTCACGGATCACGAGCAGCTTGTCGATGCCCCGGCGCGTGACCGCGCGCGGCGGGAAATTCTCGTCCTTGCCGAGCGCGTCGTACATCATGACGACGTTGGCCATCGGCGGGTAGATCGCGCCCATGCCGTCCTCGCCGTTCAGCCGCTCTTCGGTGAAGGCGAGCGCAGCGTCGATCGCGCGCTGGCGCAGCCTCTTCGGAAACAGCGGCTCGACGACGCGCAGGATCTTGTCGAGCGCGCGGAACAGCATGAACCAGGCCGTGCTCTGGTGCGGCGCTTTCGCGGTCATGCCGATCGACCGCGGATCCCCAAGGAACAGCTCGTCGATGCCGACGCCTTTTGGATTCCGCGCGCGTGGCTTGAGCGCGGCGAGCACCATCAGCGGCACCATGGTGGTGCGTGCCCAATAGGAGATCTTGTTGAGGTGGAACGGTGACCAGAACGGCAACAGCACGATCTCGACCGGCAGCACCGGCACCGCGCGCCAGGTCACGACGCCAAACATCGCCAGCGTGAAGCGGGTGAAGACGTTGCTGTGAATCGCGCCGCCGCGCGACCGGATCGCCTCGCGCGCCCGCACCATGTGCGGCGCGTCGATGGAATCGCCGATCATCTTGAGCGCGAAGTAAGCCTTCACGCTCGCGCTCATGTCGAACTCGCCGTCATGCACCAGCGGCCAGCCGCCATGGGCGCCTTGCACGCGGCGCAGATAGTTGCCGATCTTGGCCTCGAGCACGGCATCGACGGGCTCGGCAAGATGGTGCCGCAACAGGATATATTCGGCCGGAATAGTGCAGTCGGCCTCGAGCTCGAACACCCAATGGCCATCGGATTGCTGGAAGCCAAGCACCCCTTGCGTGGCCGACGCAATGCTCGATTCCAAGACTTCGCGGTCGGTCGCGCTCTTGTTCACGGAATGCATCTCGCTCGATTTCTCCGATAGTTGCCTGGATAATTGACCGCGACCGAAGCCCGTCAGGTCCGCCGTGCGGCCAGGACCAAATCGGCGGCCCGATCGCCGGACCGGACCGATCCCTCGATGGTTGCCGGCAACCCCGTAGCAGTCCAGTCGCCGGCGAGAAACAGGTTTTTCAGCGCAGTGACCGGCCCGGGACGCAGGGCATTCTGCTCGGGCGTGGCGGCAAAGGTGGCACGGCGCTCGCGCACGATCTGCCAGGGCGGCAGCTCGCCGGCGACGCCGCCCGCCTCGCAGACCTCGTTCCAGATCGTCTGCGCGAGTTCTTCGCGCGGCATCTCGACCAGCCGGTCACCATTGCTGATGGTGACAGACAACCGGTTCGGGAAAGCGAACAGCCACTCCACGACACCGCCGATCACGCCGAGGATCGGCGCCGAGCCCGGCGGCGGCTCAAAGCGGAAATGCGCGTTCACGATGGCGCGGAATTGCGTTGGCGTTTTCAGGCCGGGCAGCAGCGAAGCGGCGGCACGCGGCGGCACAGCCATCACGATCACATCATCGGGCCCGATCGCGATGACATCCTCGCCGCCGAAATTGAGCGCGCTGACCTTGCCATCCGTGGTCGCGTACGAGCGCAACTCGTGGCCGAGTTGCACGGAGTGGCCACGCTCGGCCAAGAACTTCACCGCGGGCTCGATCAGCACGGCGCTGAGGCCGTCGCGCGCGATCAGCGGGCGGCAGGCCTGCCCGCCGGCGAGCAGCGTCTCGCGCACGATCGCGCCGGCAAGGCCGGCAGAGCCCTCGGGCGGGTCGACGTTGAGGGCTGCGAGCAACAGCGGCTGCACCAGGCGCTGATACAGGACGCCCTCGCAGGGGATCGACTTTCCGACCAGCGTCTCCTCCGACGCCCAGATCAGCGGCGCGAGCTTGAGATAGTCGGTCAGTCCCGTGTCCGGGACACGACGGCTCTCATCGAAAACCCAGCCCGGCAGGCGGCTGTCGCCGAGATCGAGCTGCCAGCGCTGTCCGGTCTTCAGATCAACGAAGGGAAACTGCGCGCGCGCCGGGCCCACCAACCCCGCCTCGGTGCCGATCGAGCGCGCGTAAGCGAGCGCGTGGCGGTTGCCCGACAACAGGAGATGGTTGCCGTTGTCGATGACGAGATTGGTCGCGCCGTCGAAATAGGAGCGGCAACGGCCGCCGGCCTGCTGCGTCGCCTCGTGCACGGCAACCTTGAAGCCGGCATTGGCGAGCCGCACGGCGGCAGAGAGGCCGGAAATTCCGGCACCGATGATGTGAGCTGTCTTTTGCATCAGAAAAAAGCGTAGCGGAGAAGGATGGCGATACGTGTGACCTTGGACACACGCACCGGCGTGCGGGGCGCGGCGAAGCCGCGTGCGAGCAGGAGGTCCAGAATGGCGTGATAATATTTCGACATGATCCGCGGCGCACGCACCGCGCGGCGCTTGTTGCGCGCCATGATCTCGTCCGACTTCTCGAAATGCGCCTTCGCGCGCTGAGCGATCGGCAGGCAGACCTTTGGCAGCGCGCGCTCGGCGATCACGCGGCTCGGATCGTTGGAAGTGATGCCGGAATGCAGCAACGCTTCGCGCGGCAGATAGAGCCGGCCGAGGCCGGCGTCCTCGTCGATGTCGCGCAAAATGTTGGTGAGCTGGAGCGCTCGGCCGAGATGATGGGCGAGCAGGATGCCGTCCTCTTCCGGCATGCCGAACACCCGCACCGACAGGCGCCCAACGGCACTCGCGACGCGGTCGCAGTAAAGATCGAGGGTCGCCATGTCGGGCGCGCGGATGTCCTGCGGCACATCCATCTCCATGCCGTCGACGATGGCGAGGAAATCCTCCCGCTTCAGCCCGAAGGTTTTGACGGAAGCGACATAGTCGGCAAGCCGCGCCGGCGGATGGCCCTGATAGAGTGCGTCGATGTCGTTGCGCCATTCCTGAAGCGCGGCGAGGCGTTCGTCGCGCGGGCCGTTGGAATCGGCGATGTCGTCGACCTGGCGGCAGAAGCTGTAGATCTGGAACATCGCCTCGCGCTGGTCGCGCGGCAGGATGCGCATCGCGGCGTAGAACGAGCTTCCGGATGCGGTCGAGCCATAATTGGCGCCGGGCGAGGTCGCCTCAAGCGTCATGGGCCGGCCCCGGACTGGAGATTGGCCTGCGGTGGAAGGCGCGACGGCCGATTTCACCGGCGATGCCGGCGAGGCTGAAGGTGAGGAGCTCGAGCTTGTTCAGATGAACGCGCTCACGCAGGGGATCGCGCACCTTCAAGAGGCGCACGATGCGATCGGCATAGGCCTGGATCACCGAGATATCGACGCCGAGGCGGAAGTCCCGCACCTCGGCGGAGAGCGACTTGCTTTCGTTCAGGAGCTCTTCGTTGCGCGCGGCGAGCGCCTGGAGACAGGCCAGCATCTGCGGCGGCGAACGATCACCGCCGAGCTGCTCGACCGAGGCGCCACTTGCGGCCAGCGCATCGCGCGGCAGGTAGACGCGGTTGAGCGCGCGAAAATCCTTGCCGCAATCCTGGAGATGATTGTTGATCTGCAAGGCGGCGCAGAGCGCATCCGACGCGACCCAGATCGAGGTGTTCTCGCCGTGCACGTCGAGCATGAAGCGGCCGACCGGCATCGCCGAATAGCGACAGTAGTGGATGACCTCGTCCCACGTCTCGTAGCGCAGCTTCGTCACATCCATGCGGAACGCGATCAGCACGTCGAGCGCGTGGCGTGGCGGCATACCGCGTTCGGCCAACGCACGGCGGAGAATGACGGCCTCGGCCTGCGTGTCACCCTTGCCGTTGAGCTCGGCCTCGAGCAGGTCGAGATAGGCGAGCTTGTCCTCAGGCGGCAACGTCGCATGGTCGGCGATGTCGTCGGCCGTGCGGACGAAATTGTAGAAAGCGAGGATCAGCGCGCGGTGACGCGGATGAATGATCCACGACGCGACGGGAAAATTCTCGTCGCGGTCACCCTTGCCGGATCGCAATTCGCTCGCAGAGGTCATCGAGGACTGGTTAACAATCGTCTGAACAGGAAGGCTTTTTTGGGCGCCCGGCAGAGCCGGGCGCGCGGCCCCATATAGGGGAATATGCCCGCAAAACCAACCTGTCTCGCGGGTCCCCTGCCCTCACGAATCGAGGCCGCCGCAAAAGCGGGGCCCGTGAACGCTCCACGGGCCCCGCGAGAGCTTACTGATTGTGGGTCTTCAGGACCTGATCGCAGGCCTGCGAGATCTTGGCCCGGTTCTCCTTCAGGCAGGCGAGAACCGTGAAATCACCTTGATCGATGACCGGACGGCAGAATTTCTGCACGTCACGCGTGCAGGCCTTCTGCTCTTCGGCCGTGCCGCGCCCCTGCTGCTGGGGCTGCTGGGCGAACGCCGCGGTCGAAAGGGATGCCGACAGCAGGGTGAGAGCGAGGAGAGATTTACGCATTGTAGTCCTTCATTCTGACGGCAGAATCTCTCCGTTCCCGGACACCACAGGGCGGACGGCCGGAACGGATTGTTCTGATGGCGTTGCTGCGGAGCGCGCAGCAGTGGAGACAGCACAAGCACTGGTAAATGCGGCCAAATTGGCACCAAATCCACCAGATCTCGCCTTCTTTGACAGATGTAAGAAACTGATATTACGGGATTATTTAGGCAGGCGGTGTTTTACAATGGACCTGTTGCAGACCTGCATCGCAAACCCTTGCAGGGGTGATCGAGAAGGCACAGCTGAAACCATGCGCGGAACGACGAAAAATGGGCCGCAACGGTTCGCCGTTCTGACACCTCGCAAGGTTATGGTTTGAACCTGCTTGCTGATGGGGACACTAAACCTTCGATGCGGCGAGACGTTCTGTTAAGGGCGAACGTCATTCAGAGAACGGGATATTCGAACATGAAATTCTTTGGGCGGTCTGGACTGGCGATCAAGGCGGCTGGCGTTGGCGCTGCGCTGTTCTTCTCGGTTTCGGCGAGCCACGCTCAGTCGTCCGGACCCTTTGCCGGCTTCGACGGCGCGTGGGCCGGCACTGGCACGGTCGCGTTGTCCGACGGGTCCACCGAACGCATCCGCTGCAAGGCGGACTACAAGGTCGCGGCCAGCGGTCTCGGCCTGAAGCAGGCGCTGCACTGCGCCAGCGACAGCTACAAGTTCGACCTCACCAGCGACGTGACGAGCCAGGGTGACCGCATCTCCGGCAACTGGAGCGAGGCGAGCCGCAACATTTTCGGCAATCTGCAGGGCACAGCCGGAGGCGGCCAGATCGACGTGTTCGTCGAGGCCAACGGTTTTGCCGCCAACCTGACGCTGCGCACCAACGGCAACAAGCAGACGGTGCAGATCAGCTCCAAGGGCGAGATCCGCGGCGTCAACATCACCATGGTAAAGAGCTGAAGCGCCTCGCCCGCCGATTTGACCGAACAACATGGCCCCTGGCTCTCGCGAGCCGGGGGTTTTCCATAACATGGACCCCATTCGCAGAACGCGGTATCGCGAGGACGACTTTTAAGTTCAATCCATACAGGAGGCGTGAGCAAGAGGCAGCGTGAGCCGCCCTCGCTCAGATCGCGCGCTTGTCAGCCCCCTGCAGCTTCTCGTGCAGGTTGATCAGCCACATCGCCGTCGGGCGCAGGATGAAGAGGTCGGCAACCAGCGCCGCCACCATCGAGAAGGCGCTGAGCCAACCGAATAGCCGCAGCGACGGCAGATCAGAGAACACGGTGACGACGAGGCCGCAGGCCAGCACCACCGTGGTCAGGATCAGCGCGGGGCCGACCAGCACGGTCGCACGCTCCACCGCGAGCGCCGAACCGACACCCGGCTTGCTCTCCAGCCTGAGGCGGTTGAGGAAATGGATGGTCGCGGAAAGACCCAAGCCGAACGAGACGGTGAGGGCCACGACGCTGGCGAACTGCAGCCCCTCGCCCATCGCCCATAGCACCGTTCCGGACATCACCACCGGGAAGATACCCGGCAGGATGCAGGCGAACATCACCACCCAGGAACGGAAGGCCAGGCCGATGAAGATCGCAACCAGCGCGAATTCGACGGTGAGCCCGCGGTTCAGCTTCTCGATCATGCCGGCCGAGTTGCGCGCTGCAATGGCGGCAAGGCCGGTCACCGCAACCTCGTAGCCGGGATGCTTCTTGCGGACGGCGTCGAGCTCGTTGTCGAGCTTTTCGACGATGGGCAGGAGCTGGCTGGAATCCTTGTCCGGCACGCGGCCTGCGACCACGACCGCGTCCTGCTCGGCGTCGATGAACCGTCGCACCAGATGCTCGGGAATGACGTTCACATATTCCTTCAGCGTTGCGACATCCGTGCTGCCCGCCTTTTCAGCGAGCCAGCGGCGCAGCGTTTCGAGCGACCAGACATTGCCGACACCGGCGGCCTTCTCCACGGTCGCGTGCACGTCGGCGATCGTCTGCAAGGTCTCCGGCGAGTAGAGCGTCTCCCCCTTGGGGAACGTGATCAGCACGTTGACCGGATTGGCGCCGGTGAGCTTGGCGTCGAGCCGGTTGCTCGCGGCGACCGCCTGACGCTTGTCGGGCACCTGGTCCGCAAGACGATAGCGCGGCTCCAGATTGGCGTAAATGACGCCGAGACCGCCCACGAACAGCACTGCGATCAGACTGAACAGGCCGGGCCGGCCCACCATGCGCACCGCGATCCAGTAGCAGAAATTGCGCAGCGCCTGGACGCCGGCATCCGCGCTCTGGAACTTCACGGCAAAGATCCTCTCGTTGCGCACGAACAGCACGCCGAACACCGGCACCAGCGACAGCACCGCGACGAGCGCGATGATGGTGGCGGCGAGGCCCGCCTCACCGAACTTGCGGATCAGGTCGGAGTTGGAGAATTGCAGCGCGATGAAGGAAATGCCGGCGGTGCCGTGCGTCAGCACGCAGGCAGGCCCAACCACCAGCACCGCGTTCTTGAACGCCGTGAACTTGTCCTGGCCTGCGATCAGCCGGTCGCGCGCGGCGAAGGTGAGCTGCATCGAGTCCGAGAAGCTGATGACCATGATGAGCGGCGTCATCACGTTCAGGAACATGTTGAGATTGAAATTGGCCCAGCCGAGCGCGCCGAGCGCCAACAGGATCGCGATCATCGGCGGGAACGCCGCCACCACCATGAAGGAGATTTTTCGGAAGAAGACGATGGCGATGACGCAGCCGGCGAGAATGCCGAGGATGTTGTAGGTCAGGCCGTCGCGCTCGACCGCATTGCGGATCTCGAGCTGCATCACCGGCACGCCGGAGAGCTGCACGCTCAGCCCGCTGTCGCCGAGATCCTCCTTCATCAGCGCCCTGATGTCGCCAACGACCTTGCTGAGCTTGCTGGAGGCGACCACCTCCGGGTCGAGCGAGAGCACGATCAGCGCGAGCGTGCCGTCCTCGGACAACAGCTTGCCGCGGATGATCTCGTTGCTTTTGACGGTTTCGATGAATTTGTCATAGGCGGCGCCCTCTGGCAGCTCGGCCGGGAATAGCGCGGCCGGCAGCTTGCCCGGCGCCGGCGCCTGGCGGGCGGAGAACAGCGAGACGAGGCCACGCGTGCCTTCGACGAGCTGCATGTCGGTGATGAAGTCACGCAGCTTCATCAGATTGTCGCGCGCCAGTAGGGTCTTGCCCTCGACGACGACGAGGACGTCGAACTCCTCGGCCGGGAACTTCTTGGTGACTTCCTCGTACTGGCGGAATTCCCGCGTGTTGGAGCGGAACAGCTGCGACAGCGAATCGTCGATCTTGATCCGCTCGATGCCGAAGACGGCGCCGACGATCAGCGCGATCAGGATCAGGCAGGACAGGACCGGCGCGCGGACGGCGACCAATCCGATGCGTTCGAGTCCAAAAGCGATGGAGGACGAGGGTCCCTGCTCGACCTTGTCGACACGAACCTCACTCTCGCTGTGCTTTTCGAGCATGCCTTGTCCAGTTCCTAAATCGGCTCGGTTGGTGAGCTTATGCGCCCCGCATATCGGCTTGAAAACGCGATACAGATGGGAGGCTTGCCCTTTGAAAATGCGCGGGAAATCGCCGCCGAGGGTTTAGCAGGTCGGCACGCCCCCTCGCAAGCGCGTGCGAGGGAACAAAAATCGATCAAGATGCGGCGATTTCGGCCCTTGATTGCTCATTCCGGCAGCGCTGTGCCGATTCGCGCCGGGGGATCGCCGCTCTCGTCCTTCAGTGCCACGCCGGTGACCCCACGCAACAGGCCCGCACGGACCAGCCAGGCTATCTTGTTGGCCGCCTCGCTGTAGCTGAGACCGGCCCGATGGATGTTGGAGACGCAGTTGCGCTCGGCATCGGTACGGCCGGGCCTGGGCGCAAAGGTCAGGTAGGCCCCGAGGCTGTCGGGGGCCGACAGTCCCGGCCGCTCGCCGATCAGCATCACGACCATGCGCGCCCCCAGAATGGTACCGATCTCGTCGCCCAGCGCGACGCGGGCGCCTGAGGCGACAATGATCTGGCCAATTGCGACAGGCGCAGGTTCAGCGAGGCGCGACAGCAGCGCGCGCAGCAGCCCGACTGCATGCGCATGCACCGCCGTCGGAGACAATCCGTCGCCGATCACGATCGCAAGCCGGCCGGGGTCTGCAGCGCGCGCCGCGAGATGATCGGCGCAAGCCGGCTCGAGCTGACGTCCGAGGTCCGGCCGCCGCAGATAGTCGCCACGATCGGCGGCGCGGCTCCTCGCCGCAAGGATGGGAACGCCGAATTCGCCGACCTCGGCGATCATCCGCTCGGCATCGAAGGCGGCATGGACGGCGTCGCGGGCGCGCGCATGATCGAGCGTGAAGTCGAGCAGCGGTTTGGTCGGCAAGCTCGCCCCGCTGCGTCCGAGAGCGACGCGCGCGGGTGTCAGCATCCGCAGGTCCAGGGTCGGGCGGCTCGGGACGGATGGGCTAGACATGTCGCATCATTCGGCGGGAACGGACGCCTCGCGCAGCCGCAGCGAGTAATTCGACGCGTTCTGCTGGCCGCTCGATGCCGCGCGCGCGAAAGTGATGAGATGATGCGCGATTATCGTGCAGCCGATCAGGCCTTCGAGATCGCCGCGCCTGATCCGGCCCAGCGCGAACTTCCAGAACACGCCTTTGTAGTCGCCGAGCACGCCGACCTTCCAGAAGATGTTGCGTAGCATGATCAGGCCACGCTTGATGTTGGGCCAGGTCTTCATCTCCGGCGCGAGCGGCACCTTGATGCGATTGTCGTAGGTGTAGTCGCATTGATACTGGTAGCGCGCGTAGACCTTCTCGGGCTCGTAGGCGAGCTCCATGCAGCGCTTCCAGGACGCAACGACCTCGTCATAGGGCAAGAGGAAGTTGACGTTGGAATCGCGCCCCTCGTCGTTGATCAATCGGCCCTCGCGCTCCAGCCTGTCCCACAGTGGCGTCTTCGGCAGCGCCTGCAACAGGTTGATCGTAAGCAGCGGAATCCGGGATTCCTCGACAAACTTGATGAGCGCGTCGGCGGTGCTCGGCTTGTCGGTGTCGAGCCCCATGATGATGCCGGAGACGACTTCCATGCCGTAGGAATTGATGGTGCGCACGCCCTCCATGATCGGGACCATCATGTTGTGGTCCTTGTGCATCGCGTGCAGCGCATCTGGATCGGGCGTCTCGATGCCGCAGAAGATGGTGATGAACATGGCCTCGCGCATCTTCTCGAGAATCTCGGGGCGTTTGGCGATGTTGAGTGTCGCCTCGCAGGCGAGCCGCATCACATAGCCGGTCTTCTTCTGCCACTCGATCAGGTGCGGCAACAGGTCCATAGCCGCCTTGCGGTTGCCGATGAAATTGTCGTCGACGAAATACACGGTGTCGGTCATGCCGCATTCACGCAGGCGGTCGAGCTCGGCGATGATCTGCCCCGGGGACTTGATGCGCGGGTTGCGCCCGTAGAGGCCGGGGATGTCGCAGAACTCACACTGATAGGGACAGCCGCTGGAATACTGGATGCTGCCGAGAAAATATTTCTTCACCTCCGCAAGCTCGTAGGCGGGGATCGGAAACTCCGTCATCGGTACGCGGTCGCTGGTGGTCAGCACCACCTGCTGCGCCGGGCGCGCGGTGTCGCGCGACAGGATGGCGATCAGCTCATTGGTAGCGTCGCCGAGCTCGCCGACGTGGAGATAGTCGAAGGACGGATAGTAGTCCGGACAGGCGCTGACCGAGGGGCCGCCGAGCGCGACCGGCAGATCGTACTCATGGGCGCGGCGGCAGATGTCGTTCATCTGCTGGCGCTGGATGTGCATGCCGCTGACGAAAACCGCTTCCGCCCATTCGAACTCTTCCTTCGTCGTCGGACGCAGGTTCTCGTCGACGAATTTGACCTGCCATTCCTTCGGCAGATAGGCGCTGATCAGGAGTAGCCCCTGCGGCGGCATGAAGGCCTTGACGCCATCGGTCAGGGGATAGGCGTGTTCGAATGTGCCGAAAGATGATGTGTAGCGCGGAAAGACGCAGAGAATGTGCCGGACCGTTCCGTTGCTTTCAGCGCGCATCGAACTTCCCCCAACGACCTTCTACAAACAGCAGAATAGACACAGAGACACATAACCTAACGCTGGGCCCGAAATTCCTCAATATTGTGGCATGGGCCTAATTCATGAGACGCAGCAATGGTTTCCTCGGTTCACGCTGATTGTCCGGGGATCCCGCGAAATTCCCCCCGGCTTCAGGCAATCAGGCGTGAGGCAAAATCGGGTAGCAGCCCCGCATCGCGAGCAAGTCGGAAATCAGCACCTACGATCCCGCTCTTCGCCAGCCAGTCGTCGAACTCCGGCGCACGGTGCAGGCCGAAGACGTCGCGGATATAGAGCGCATCGTGGAAGGAGGTCGACTGATAATTCAGCATGACGTCGTCGGCGCCCGGCACCCCCATGATGAAGGTGACGCCGGCAGCAGCGAGCAGCGTCAGGAGATTGTCCATGTCGTCCTGGTCCGCCTCGGCATGGTTGGTGTAGCAGATGTCGACCCCGAGCGGCAGGCCGAGCAGCTTGCCGCAGAAATGATCCTCGAGCCCGGCGCGGATGATCTCCTTGCCGTCATAGAGATATTCCGGGCCGATGAAGCCGACCACGCTGTTGACCAGCAGGGGTTGATAGGCGCGGGCGACCGCATAGGCGCGCGCCTCGCAGGTCTGTTGGTCGACGCCGTGGTGGGCGTTGGCCGAGAGTGCCGAGCCCTGGCCGGTCTCGAAATACATCACGTTCTGCCCGACCGTGCCGCGCCCCAGCGACAACCCGGCCTCGTTCGCTTCCAGTAGCAAAGCGAGATCGATGCCGAAGCTGCGGTTGGCAGCCTCAGTCCCGGCGACCGACTGGAACACGAGGTCGACCGGCACGCCCTGCCCGATCAGCGATAGCGTCGTGGTCACATGGGTGAGCACACAGCCCTGGGTCGGGATGTTGAGCCGCGCGATGATCTCGTCCAGCAACCGCAGCAACCGGCCGATGGTCGCGGGGTCGTCGCTCGCCGGGTTGATGCCGATGCAGGCATCGCCCGCGCCGAGCAGGATGCCGTCGAGGATCGAGGCGGTGATGCCCTTGGCGTCGTCGAGGGGATGGTTGGGCTGGAGCCGCGTGCTCATCCGCCCCTTGCACCCGATGGTGTTGCGGAACGACGTGATCACCTCACATTTGCGCGCCCCCAGGATCAGATCCTGGTTGCGCATCAGCTTCGACACCGCCGCCGCCATCTCCGGCGTGATGCCGCGGGACAGCTTTCGCAAACCTTCCGTCGTCGCGGCGTCCGACAACAGCCAGTCGCGGAAGCCGCCGACGGTCAGCGCGGCCACCGGCGCGAAGGCCTTTGCATCGTGCGTATCGATGACGAGGCGCGTGACCTCGTCGGCCTCATAGGGGATCACTGCCTCCTGGAGGAATTGGCTGAGCGGAACGTCGGCGAGCGCCATCCGCGCCGCGATCATCTCTTCGGCGCTGCCGGCCGCGATTCCGGCCAGCCGGTCGCCCGAGCGCGGCGGGGTTGCCTTGGCCAGGAGGTCGCGCAGATCGGCGAAAACATAGCCCGTCGCATCGATGGTATGGCGGTAGACCAAACGTCCCTCCTGCGTCAGTCGGCCAATGGCCGAGGCAGAACCAATCCAGCTCCGAGGTGTACGTGTCTCGCGGCGCTGGCGCACGCTCATCTTCGCAGCATGGCATGCCAATCCCGGAAGGCGCCTTGGCGAAAACCGAAAGCCCCACCAAGAGACTGATATTCCTTATATTTTCCACGACCAAGGGTCTGAGGTGCTACCCTGGCGTGTTAACGATGCATCCACCTTCATTCTGCATAGTTTTGTATCAATTTTACCGTCCGCGCTCACCGGCCGCACGTAAAAGGCCAATCGGACCCCTGGAAAGCCATGACAACTGACCGAACTGGGAATGCCGCCGGCCCGGCAGGCCGCTTCACGCTTGCCATCAGGCTCTATTCGATCTTTGCGCTGTTCGCGCTGCTCACTGCAGGGATCGCGGTGCTGTCGGACTACAACAGCCGCCGCAGCGCCGAGCTCACGATCGCGATCGAGACCGCGAATGCGGCGGCGCTGAACGTCGAGCGCGTCAACTCGCTGGTCTACGCCGTGGTGATGGAATCCCGCGGCGTCTACATGTCGACCGACCCGGCGGTGGTGAAGAAATTCGGCGAGGGCCTTCTCAAGTTCAACGCGCAGATCCTCGAGGTGGTCAGGCGCTGGGAGACCATCGTCAAGGCCGACGATTCCGAGCAGTTCGCGACCTTCAAGAAGCGCATCGAGCAGTTCGTCGAGTTCCGAAAGGAGCTGGTGCGGCGCGCCAACGAGGTCAGTCCTGCCGCGGGCCGCGAATGGGGCGACAACGACGCCAACCGCAGCGTCCGTTCGGCGCTGAACAAGGATCTCGAGGCGCTGTCGAAGGTCTATGCCGAGCGCGCCAAGCAGATTACGGAGGAGACCGAGACCAATCGCACACTTTCCTTCGTGCTGACGTGCCTCGGCGGCGTCGCGCTGGCGCTCGTCGTGATCGGCATCGTCATCATCGCGCGCTCGATCGCCCGTCCGCTCTCGACGATCACCGCGACCATCAAGCAGGTCGCCGACGGCGAAGAGAACGTCGTGGTGCCGCATACCGAGCGCGCCGACGAGATCGGCGCGCTGGCACGCGCGATCCGGATCTTCCAGGAAGCGATGGACCGCAACCGCAAACTGGCCTCGCAGGTCTCGCACGACTCCGCCGCACGCGACGAGCGCACCCGCCATATCGAGACCTCGGTCGAGGCCTTCCGCGAAGCGATCGGCGCGGTCATGCGGGGCCTTGCCGACAGTGCGTCGGCGATGCGCGAGACGGCGCAGACCATCACCCGCGTCACCGCGGATGCCAACGCGCGCGCCGGCACGGCGGCGAGCGCCACCGAGCAGGCCTCGCAGAACGTCACGGCGGTGGCGGGAGCGGCGGAAGAGCTGTCGGCATCCGTCGAGGAGATCGGCCGTCAGGTGCGGCAATCGGCGAGCGCCGTCGAGCAGACCGGCCAGCGCACCGAGAAATCGATCTCCGAGATCGAGAGCCTGGCTGCCGCCACGCAGCGCATCGACGGCGTGCTCAATCTGATCCAGGCGATCGCCGAACAGACCAATTTGCTGGCGCTCAACGCCACCATCGAGGCGGCGCGCGCCGGCGATGCCGGCCGCGGCTTTGCCGTCGTCGCCCATGAGGTCAAGGCGCTTGCCGGGCAGACGGCGAAGGCCACCGCCGAGATCAGTGAGAACGTCGGCATGATCCAGTCCTCGACCCGCACCGCGGTCGAGGCCGTGCGCGAGATCGGCGGCGCGGTGCGCGAGATCAACGACGTCACCTCGGCCATCGCAGGTGCCATCGGCCAGCAGGACTCCGCCACCCGCGAAATCTCCGCCAACGCGCAGTCCGCTGCACAAGGCAACGAGACGCTGGTCGCCAACATCACCTCGCTCCGCGACGCCATCGGCGAGACGGACACGGCAGCAACCTCCGTGCTGACTGCGGCGAGCAGCCTGACCGCGACGGCCGAAACGCTGTCGCGCGAGGTGGAAAAGTTCTTCCAGAATTTGCGCTCGGGACCCGCTGAGCGCCACACCGCCAAGGCGAGCTAGCCCCTTCGCCCGCACCGCCTGCGGCTGGCGCACGTCATTCGGCGCCGCGCCAGGAGCCCTTGTAGGACCGCCGCAAAAGCGCGAACAGACTTCCGCCCGTCGCAGCCCCCAGCAGATAGACGACGACTGCGAGCAGAGCGAGCGGCAGGCTGAGGTTCACCCTGACGAACGAGATCGTCACGGTCTCGAAATTCTGCGCGGCGAACACCACGATCGCAACCGCGAACAGGATGATGATGGCGAGATAGACCCAACGCATGAAGCACTCCCATTCGACCGCGCGGGACCATGGCGCGGTCAAACCGCGACTAAAATCAGCCCTCGCCTTAAGTGCTGCGCCGCAGGCTGAAGCCGAGGCTCAGCCAGCCCGTGCCGGCAAAGATCAGGTCGATGCCGAGGAACAGGCCGAGGATGTAGACGCTGTTGACCGGCCAGCGCGCCAGGATCAGCAGGCCGAGCAACAGCGTGATGACGGCCGAGAGCGCGACCCAGATCCAGGGGCTCTCCCGCTTCATGCTGAAGGCGAGAAACAGCCTGACGACGCCGGACGCGATCAGCGAGGCACCGAGGAACAGGGTCAACAGCACCGCGGCAAACAGCGGGTTCTCGAAGGTCAGAAAGCCCGCGATGACGTAGAGCACGCCGAGCAGCGCCCAGATCAGGAACTTGCCCCAGCTCTTCATTTGGAACGCGCCAATGACTTCGGTCACGCCGGCCACGATCATCATCGCGCCGACCACGAGCACGCTCGCCACCGTCGCCATCACCACGCTGCCGAGTGCAATGAAGCCGGCAATGAGGTAGACGACGCCGAGCGCGACGATCCAGCCCCATTTCGGGCGCAACGCCGCGATTCCGGAGCCCAAGCCTAGACTGTGAGACATATCCGAAGCAGTTGTCATGACGGCCACTCCTACATGCGAACCCCCACGGCACACGTCAGGATAGCACGGGCCCAGCGGGGGCGACAGCCAGAAGACCAGCCATCGTCAGCGCCGCCATTGATTCAGGTCAAGACCGCAAAGCCCACCTCACGCGCGCGACCGCTCCATGTCGAGCTCGGCCTCCAGGCTGTCGAGATCGCGATAAATTGAAGCGACCGCCAGCACGCGGCCGCCTTTCCGGTACCGGAGCAGACAGTCCTTGCCCGGGATGCTGCCGTCGATCGTGATGTCATCCCAGCCTTCGGCGTGGCCGACATAGTTGATCGGGACGTCATAGTGCTGGCTCCAGAAGAACGGAACGGCGTCGTAGCGTTCGCGCCGGCCCAGCATGTTGCGCGCCGCGGCCTGCCCCTGCCGCTCGGCAACCACCCAGTGTTCGACACGGATGTTGGCTTGCGAATGCGGATCCGGCCAGCGCGCGATGTCGCCGGCCGCAAAGATGCCGGGCGCGCTGGTTTCGAGGTAAGCATCGACCATCACGCCGCGATCGATCGCAAGCCCAGCCCGCTCGGCCAGTTCGAGGCGTGGCTTGACGCCGATGCCGACCACCACGAGGTCCGCCTCGATCACGCCACCACTTTTCAGGTGCGCGCGGTGGCCGTCGAGCTTCTCCACGGTGTCCTTGAGGTGGAAACGAACGCCGTTCTCTTCATGAAGCGCGCGGACGAAATCGCCCATCTCGGCTCCGAGGATGCGCTCCATCGGCCGCTCCTCTGGTGCGACCACATGAACCTCGAGCTTGCGCGCACGCAAGGAGGCGGCGACCTCGAGGCCAATGAAGCTCGCCCCGATCACCAACGCGCGTTTGGCGCGGCCGGCCGCCGTGATGATGGCACGGCTGTCGGCGACCGATCGCAGGGTATGGACATGCGCCTGCTCGCTACCTGGAATTTTCAACTTCACGGGCTCCGCGCCGGTCGCCAGCAGCAGGCGGTCGAAGGGCACCTTGTCGCCGTTGCCCAACGTCACCTGGCGCTGTTTCGCATCGAGCGCGGCGACGGAGGTGTCGAGCCTGAGATCGATGCCTGCGTCTGGGTAATAGTCCTCCGGCCGCAGCGGCAGCCAATCTTCCGGCGCATTGCCTGCCAGATAGTCCTTGGACAGGTTTGGCCGGTCGACGGGCAAGGCACTGTCGTTGCTGAGCATGGTGATGCTGCCGGCAAATCCTTCGCGGCGGAGCATTTCAGCCGCCGCAAATCCCGCCGCGCCGCCACCAACGATGACGAACCGGTCCGGCGTCGGCGCCGAGCGGTGTGGCGCGGCCTGTGGTGGCGCCTCGCGCTTGCGGCGCACGACGATCTTGTTCTTCTCGCGTTCGACCTCCCAAACCGCCAGCGGATTCAGCGCGGGCGCTGCGACCGCCTCGCCGGTGCGCAGCGAGAAGCAGGCGTGATGCCAGGGACATCGGATGGTGTCGTCGACTACGAGCCCTTCGGCGAGCGGACCATGATAGTGCGTGCAAGCCGGCTCGATCGCCGCGACCTCGGCGCCGAGTTGCACCAGAAGAACGTCCTCGTCACCGACATGGCCGAGCAGCTTGCCGTCCTTGAAATCAGCGAGGTTCACGCCCTTGCTCAGATCGGGTCCGCTCGGCTTCTTCTCATCGCTCATGCGCCGTCTCCCATGGCTTTGGGTTTCAATCGTCGGAGTTGGCGAGGCCAAGCAGCTCCTGTCGCGTCAACGCGTTGTCACGAAACACGCCGAGCATCCGGCTGGTCACGAGATCGGTGCCCGGCTTGTGGGCGCCGCGCGTGGTCATGCAGTGATGCGTCGCCTTGATGATCACGCCGACGCCTTGTGGCTTGAGCACGTCATTGATCGAGTTGGCGATCTGCGCCGTCATCTTTTCCTGGATCTGGAGGCGCTTGGCATAGATGTCGACCACCCGCGCGAGCTTGGAAATGCCGACGACGCGTCCCTCCGGGATGTAGGCCACCCAGGCACGCCCGACGATCGGCGCCATGTGGTGCTCGCAATGGCTCTCGAAGCGAACGCCACGCAGCACGATCATCTCGTCATAACCCTCGATCTCCTCAAAAGTCTTTTGCAGGATTTCGGTCGGGTCCTGCGTGTAGCCGGAGAAAAATTCCCGGAACGCGCGTGCCACCCGGTCCGGCGTCTCGCGCAGCCCGTCGCGTGCGGGATCATCGCCTGCCCAGCGGATCATGGTACGCACGGCGTCCTCGACCTCCGCCTGGCTTGGCATGCCCGTCGGCGCTTGCGCGTGTGCAACGCGTTCCAGCCGTCGCGCCTGTCGTTCCATGTGAAACTCCTCCCCTGACCAGCCGCAACAATGCATTGCGGTACCAAGCTTGGACGGCTGCAGCGGAAAAAGGTTCCCGGAAGGAGGAAGATTCAGGACGGTTCGGAACCAAGCCTAGCTGTTTGCGGCCTTGCGAAGGTCGAGCACGGCTTGCGCCCATTCGGCGGGCCGCTCCTGCGGCAGATTGTGACCTGCCCCGTTGAATACGCGCCGTTCGAAAAAACCCTCGAACTTGCTTGCGTGATGGGCGGTGTCATGAATGACGCCGTCTTGATCTCCGTCGATCGCGATCGTCGGCACACGAATCGGCGGCTGCGCCGCAAGCTTTGCCTCGATTGCCGCATAGGCGGGATCGCCTTCGACCAGCGCATAGCGATGGCGGTAGGAGTGGATTACGACGTCAACGAAGTCCGGATTGTCGAACGCGGCAGCGCTTCTGTCGAACGTTGCGTCATCAAACGCCCAGGTCGGCGACCACATCGACCAGAGGTGGCGGGCAAAGCCGCGCCGGTTGCGCTCGAGCGCGCGGCGGCCACGCTCGTTGTGGAAGAGATATTGATACCAGAACGCGGCCTCCTCCGGCGGCGAAGCCGGCTCCATCGACCGCGCGATGTTCTGGATGTTATAGGAATTGCCGGAGACCAGCCCAACGACCCGCTCCGGATAGAGCGCCGAGACCACGCAGGCCGCGCGCCCACCCCAGTCATAACCGCCGACCAGCGCACGTTCGATCTTCAAAGCATCCATGAAGGCCAGGAGGTCAGCGCCGAGCGCCGCCTGCTCGCCCGAACGCAACGTCTTATCGGACAGAAAACGCGTCCCGCCATAGCCGCGCAGCCACGGCACCAGCACCCGGGCGCCGGATTTCGCGATCAGCGGCGCGGCCTCCGCATAGGCGTGGACGTCGTAGGGAAAACCATGGCCCATGATGCATAGCCAGCCGTCCGGCGCGCCGAATTCGAGATAGGCGATGTCGAGGGCGCCGGCAGTTACTGTTTTCGGTTGCATTCGTAAGATAACCCTTTCATCCATCTGCGGTGCCCGGAAGGAGCCAACGGGTCGGCGCAAAGCGCCGCCCCGATTGGCAGGCTCCGCGCAATCCGGGATTCGCGGCGGCGAGCGCCCCGCTCCTTGCCGGCTACAGACCCCGCTACTTCTGCGGCCCCGACAGCGAGATGTCGCGCTCGGCACGAAACACGTTGCTGTAGAGGTTGGCGATCCATTGCCGTCCGAGGTCGGTCTTGTTGAGATAGCCGATCTCAGTCTGGATATGCGGGGCGACGCTGTCCCAATAGAATTGCGGATAGCGGTGCACGATGTCAGCGGGCGAGTCATAGCCGAGCTGGCGGTTGATGCCGACCTCCTCGAACTCGTAGTAGAGCGCATTGGCCTTGCGCAGGTAATTAGGATCGCCGAGCTGGCCGATGAAATCGGCAGCGCGCAGGATCGAGGCGTCGGTGTCGTAGTCCTGGCGGTCCCGAGCCGGAAACCGCGTGCCCTCGATGGCGCGGGCGATACGTTCGGGATCGAGCCCCGGAATATGTTGCAGCCGCCGCATCACATATAGCTTCGATCGGTCGACGTGATACATCATCAGGCTGGCATCGGATGCGCCCCGCGGCAGCGCGATCTTGGTGCCGGTGTCGTCGATCAGGAAACCGTCTTGGTCATCTTCCTCGAAGAGGCCGCGCACATAGCCGATGTCATGGGCGAGGCAGGCGATCAGGACGTGGACGAAATCCTCCGCCAACGAATGGGTATGGAGATATCGGCCACTGAGGATGGCATGACCCGCCAGTGTCACGAGCATCGTGTGCTCGATATTGTGATAGAGGGCATCGCTGTTGCCGATGCATTCCATCGCCGTGCGGGTCGCACCCTCGATGATTCTTGCAGAGGACTCGTCGAACCGGCGACGCATGAACGAGCCCAATATTTTCTCCAAGGAATCTGCCGCCAGCCTCGGTAACGTCATCATGGATGCAGCCCCGTCCTCGGTGGTGTCCCCACGCCAACTCCTGACGCCTCGATCTCCTCGCCCCCGGGGCAGCATAGCCCATCTGGCCGTCGCTGACCAAATCTCCGATGACATTGCGGAGAAAAGATTTACGTTGCGCGACGGTCTTCCCGTCCTTAGCTGAACGTCTGCCGAGGCGCCCTACTCCACCAGCAGTACGTCCACGGCGACGCCGAGCTTCTGCTTTGGCGACCCGACGATGATGCCGTCGACCGGCGAGACGTCGGAGAAGTCTCGGCCAACCGCGAGCACGATATGATCGTTGGCGACCAGGAGATCGTTGGTCGGATCGAGCCCGACCCAGCCGAGTTCAAGCCCGCACCACAGCGAGACCCATGCGTGTGTGGCATCGGCGCCTTGCAGGCGCGGCTGGCCGGGCGGCGGGATGGTGCGCAAGTAACCGCTGACATAGGCGGCGGGCAGCCCGAGCCCGCGCAGCCCTGCGATCATCACATGGGCAAAGTCCTGGCAGACGCCGTGGCGCTTGTCGAAGACCTCGTTGAGCGGCGTCGAGATCACAGTCGCCTTGGGATCGTAGCGAAACTCGGTGCGAATGCGATGCATCAGATCGACGGCGCCGGCGAGGATGCCCGCGCCAGGCGCAAAGCTCATCGCCGCAAAGGCGCTGACGGGACGCAGCACCGGCACCAGCGGGCTCGCAAAGACGTAGCCGACCGGCGACGACGGCCCGAGGCTCGTCGCCTCGAAAGCGATGTCGCGGATGGTTTCCCAGGGCGGACTGAAGGCATCGCGCGGCGGCGGATTTCGCGACACCGATACGCGAGAACGGGAATCAATGCGCAAATTTCGATGGGCCGCCTCGATCACGACGCTCTCGGTCAGCGTGCCGAAGAAATCGCGCCGGGCATGGCGGTCCGCAGGCCGCGGCCTGATTTCGACGTTGTGCGAGATCAGCTCCTGCCCTTCGCCGCTCTTCGGCTCGAGCCGCAGCGTGCAGCGGGCGAAGCTGACCGGACTCTCGTAGGAATAGGTCGTGACGTGACGGATGTCGTAGATCACGCCAGCCCCGTCAGCTTTTCCGGCCGGCTGGCGTTGGGGCCATGCGGGAAGTAGTGCAGCCCGATCGCCTCGGCAAGGTTGAGCAGATCCTGCTCCAGCGAGAACAGCGTCTTGACCTCGAGCTTCTCGGCCTCCGCCGTGGCGAGCATTGCCTGCACAGCGACCGCGAGCCGCTGCGGCTTCTCGATCAAACCGTACTCCCTCAGGCTTGGCAGCGCCGCGATGTGCTCGTTTAGCGTCGCGACCTGGAAGGCAACCGAGCGAGGATTGTAGGTATCGAGCATCGCGAGGTCGCGCACGGGTGCGAGCAGTGGCGCCAGCAGATAGCGCGAGCGGTACGTGATCTGGCAATCGACCAGCGTCAACAGGATATCGAGGTCTTCGTCACTGGCCTCGTCATAGGCGAACTGCCGCGCGAAGCGCGTGGTGTTGATGGCGCGCTCGGCCCGGCGACCAATATCGAGGAAGCGCCAGCCAGCGGCACGGTTCATGTTCTCCTGCGCAAGGCCCGCGAAACTTGCAAGCTCCTGCAAAGTCAGCTCGGCGGCGCTGAGCACGCTGTCGTCATCCTCGACCTCGTAGGCGAGCCGCTCGGCCATCTCGGTGATGACCTGCCAGGCATCGGGCGACAGCCGCTCGCGCAAGGAGGTCGCCGTGCGCTGCGCCGCGCGCACCAGCGACAGCGCCGAGCCGAAGCGTTCTGCGCTCTGCAGCGCTTCGGCCACGATGCGTCCAGGCGCGGCGCGCGAAGTCTGCGAGATCGCGCCCCAAGCCACCAGCAGGCGCTGGATGCGCTCGGCCGACTGCATCGTGGCCGAGGTGCCCTTGTTGGGCCCGCTCGGCGAGCCAAGGGCGCGCACCAGCCGCAGCGTGGCCTCGGCGCGTTCGAGATAGCGGCCAAGCCAGAACAGATTGTCGGCGGCACGGCTCGGCAGTACGCCGGCGATACGGCGGATCCGTACCTTGTCGGTCGCGGGCAACAGTGTCGCCGCCGAGACCTGCTGCTCGGAGACGACCCAGACGTCGGCCGCTCGCGCGCCGTCGCCCATCGACACCGCCCGGGCATCGGGCTGCTCGGCGATCCGGCAGAAGCCGCCGGGCATAATGGTCCAGCCGTCGGCCGTAGCGGCCGCGAACACGCGCAGCACGAAGGGGCGCGGGGTGAGCTGCCCCTGCTCCCAGACCGGCATTGTGGAGAGCCGAACCACCTCCTGGCCGACATAGTCCATGCCGCGCGCAGCGATGGCGTCGGTGAGGCGCTGGCGGCCGCTTGCGTCGAGCTCGCCTGCGAGCACCGGGCCGTTGCTCTCGAATCCGGGAACACCGCGCCGATAGGCACCTTCGATCGCGATCTCGTCGAGCCGCGCCAAGACCTCGTCGCGCGCCGCGCGCTGGCCGCACCACCAGGTCGCGATATGCGGCATCTTCAGCTCTTCGCCGAGCAGGCGGCGACTCAGCGCGGGCAGGAAGCCGAGCAGCGCCCTCGCTTCAAGGACACCGGAGCCCGGCATGTTGGCGACGACGACACCGTCCTTGCGCAGCACGTCGATCAGCCCGGGCACACCTAACCGCGAGGCCGCGTCGAGCTCGAGCGGATCGAGCGAATTCGAATCGACCCGGCGCAGGAGCACGTCGAGCCGCTTGAGACCTGCGACGGTACGGATGTGAACGCGGTTGTCGCTGACCGCCAGATCGTCACCCTCGACCAGCAGGAAGCCGAGATAACGCGCCAGCGTGGCGTGCTCGAAATAGGTCTCGCTGAAGCTGCCGGGCGTCAGCACGCCGATGCGCGGCTCGTCACGATCGGCGCTGGCGCGAAGTGAGTCCCGAAACGCCTCGAAGAACGGCGCCACGCGCGGCACGTTCATCGACTTGTAGAGATCGGAAAAGGCGCGCGAGAGCACCAGCCGATTCTCCAGCGCATAGCCCGCGCCGGACGGCGCCTGCGTGCGGTCACCGAGCACCCACCAGCGGCCGTCGGGCCCACGGCCGACATCGGCGGCATAGATCGACAGGTAACGCCCGCCGGGTGGGGGCACGCCGCAGACCGGGCGCAGGTATTCGGGACTGCCGGCAATCGCCGCGGCCGGCAGCGCCCCTTCGGCAACCAGCCGGCCCTCACCATAGATGTCCCGCAGCACAAGCTCGAAAAGCTGGGCGCGCTGCTTGATGCCGGCGGAGAGCTGCTGCCAGTCGGCCTCGTCGATCAGGAGCGGCAGATGGCTGAGCGACCAGGGCCGGTCGGCGCTGTCGCCAGGGGCGCGATAGGTGACGCCAGCCTCGCGCAAATGGCGGTCGGCCATGGCGAAGCGGCGTTCGATCTCGTCGGTCGCCAGCGCCCCGAAGGCATCGAAGAACCGGCTCCAGACCGCGCGCGGGGCGCCGTCCGGGCCGAGGAATTCGTCTGGAATGCCGGGCAGCCGGTTATAGTCGCGGACCCATTGTGCGAGACGGCGCTGGCCGGGGCGTCCGCTGCCCACCTGACCAGTCCCCTCGGTTGCGCCCTCGCCCATGCGCCTCTCCTTGCCATACCCGCATACTCAATGCAGGAGCGGCGTGCGTAAGTCGAGGGTCAGCGGAAACTCAATTGTGCGCTCCTCTGGGGGCGGCTGGCTGGGGCCCGGCGTATGGCCGTGGTCCTGGAAGCGCGCCAGCCGCCGCGCCTCGGCCTCGTAGGTGTTGACCGGCTTGGTGTCGTAGTTGCGCCCCCCGGGATGGGCGACGTGATAGACGCAGCCGCCGAGCGAGCGGCCGTTCCAGGTGTCGATGAGGTCGAATGTCAGGGGCGCGTGGACCGGGATGGTCGGGTGCAGGCCGGAGGCCGGCTGCCAGGCCTTGAAGCGGACGCCGGCGACGGCCTCGGCGGAACGACCGGTCGGGGTCATCGGCAGGCGGCGGCCGTTGCAGGTCACGACGTGCCGGCCCTCGATGAAGCCCTCAGCTTTCACCTGAAGTCGCTCGACCGAGCTATCAACATAGCGAACGGTGCCGCCGGCTGAGCCTTCTTCGCCGAGCACATGCCAGGGCTCCAGCGCCTGGCGCAATTCCAGCGTCACGCCGCCATGATGGACGCGGCCAAAGGCGGGGAAACGGAATTCGAGCTGGGCCAGATACCATTCCGGCTCAAAGGGATAGCCCGATTGCTTCAACTCAGAAAGCACGTCAACGAAGTCTTCCCAGATGAAGTGAGGCAGCATGAAGCGATCATGCAGCGCGGTACCCCAGCGCACGAACTTGCCGGCTTGCGGCTCGCGCCAGAGCTTGGCGATCAGCGCGCGGACCAGGAGTTGCTGCGCCAGCGACATGCGCGGATCGGGCGGCATCTCGAGCGCGCGGAATTCGACCAGGCCGAGCCGCCCCGTCGGACCTTCCGGCGAATAGAGCTTGTCGATGCAGATCTCGGCGCGATGGGTGTTACCGGTGATATCGACGAGCAGATGCCGGAACAGACGGTCCACCAGCCACAGCGGCGTCTGGTAGCCCGGCGGCGGCACGTGCGAGAGCGCAATCTCGAGCTCGTAAATGCTGTCATGGCGCGCCTCGTCGATGCGCGGCGCCTGGCTGGTCGGGCCGATGAACAAGCCGGAGAAGAAGTAGGATAGCGAGGGATGGCGCTGCCAGTACAGGACCAGGCTCTTCAGCAGATCGGGCCGGCGCAGGAACGGCGAGTCCTGCGGGCTCGAGCCGCCGACCACGACGTGATTGCCGCCGCCGGTGCCGGTGTGACGACCATCGACCAGGAAGCGGTTGGCGCCAAGCCGCACCTTGGCGGCGTCCTCATAAAGACCGGACGTGATATCGACCGCCTCGCGCCAGCTTTTCGCCGGCTGGATGTTGATCTCGATCACGCCGGGATCGGGCGTCACCTTGATGACGTCGATGCGCGGATCGAACGGCGGCGGATAGCCTTCGACATGGACCGGCAGCTGCATCTCCTCGGCTGTGGCTTCGAGCGCGGCGATCAGCTCGAGATAATCCTCGATCCGCTCGACCGGCGGCATGAAGGCGCAGAGCACGCCATCACGGATTTCGACCGCCATCGCGGTGCGTACAGGGATTGTGGTGTTGAGATATTCAGGTGCAACGCGCGGCGGCGATGGCGGCCGCGGCATGCGGCTGAATACCGGCAGCTGCTTGCGCACCTCCATAGGGTCCTGCTCGATGATGTAAGGATATTGATTGGGCGGGACGTAGCCGAGCGAGCCCATCGGCAGCCGCAGCCCCAAGGGCGAGTCGCCGGGCGTCAGGAACAAATGGCTGCGCCGCAGACCCCAACGTTCGCTGCGCCAGCGCGGCGGCGCATTCCAGCGCTGCACCGGCAGCACGAAGCCGCGCGGCGTGCCGAGGCCCTGGTCGAACACCCGCGCCATGCGCGCACGCGCTTCCGGATCGGACAGCTTGGAGTCTGAGGGATCGACATTGGCGGGAAGATCGGCCTCCTTCTGCAGCCAGTAGGCGGGATCCTCGTAAGCCGGCATGATGTAGCCGGGGTCGAGCCCGAGCCGCGCAGCCGTACCCTCCATGAAGGCCTCGGCGTCCTTGACCTCGGCGCGGCGGGGAGTCTCGATCTTCGCGATCAGGTCGGCATTTTTCCAGATCGGGACGCCGTCCTTGCGCCAATACAGACCAAAGGCCCAGCGGGGCAGGCTCTCGCCCGGATACCATTTGCCCTGGCCGTAGTGCAGCAGGCCACCTGGCGCAAAGCGCGCGCGCAGGCGCCGGATCAGGTCATCGGCAAGCGCACGCTTGGTGGGACCGACGGCCTCGGTGTTCCACTCCGGGGCTTCGAGATCGTCGACGGAGACGAAGGTCGGCTCGCCGCCCATGGTGAGCCGTACGTCTTGCGCGGCGAGGTCGCCGTCGACCTGCTCGCCGAGCTCATTGAGCCGCGCCCAGGCTTCGTCGGAGAAGGGCTTTGTGATGCGCGGCGCTTCGCGGATGCGCCTGACGCTCATGTCGAAGGCGAACTCGACCTCGGCAAAGCCGGCGCTGCCGGAGATCGGTGCCGCCGAGCGATAGTGCGGCGTCGCGGCCACGGGGATGTGCCCCTCGCCCGCCAGCATGCCGGACGTTGCGTCGAAGCCGATCCAGCCGGCACCGGGCAGATAAACCTCTGCCCAGGCGTGCAGGTCGGTAAAATCCTTCTCGACCTCGGGCGGCCCCTCGATCGGATCGATGTCGGGACGGATCTGGATGAGGTAGCCGGAGACGAAGCGCGCCGCGAGGCCGAGATGGCGCAGCGTCTGGATCAGGAGCCAGGCGGAGTCGCGGCAGGAGCCGGCGCAGGATGTGAGCGTCTCCTCCGGGGTCTGCACGCCCGGCTCCATGCGGATGATGTAGCGCACCCGCTCCTGGAGCTTGCGATTGAGCTCGACCAGGAAGTTGACGGTGTTGCTCGCGTCACGCGGGATCGACGCAAGATATTCGGCAAACAGCGGCCCCGGCGTGATGGTCTCGAGATAGGGCGCGAGCTCGGTCCTCAGATCTCTGGGGTATTGAAAGGGAAAGCTGTCGGCATAGGGCTCGACGAAGAAGTCGAACGGGTTGACCACCGTCATCTGCGCCGTGAAATCGACCTCGATCTTCAGCTCCGTCGTCTTCTCCGGAAAAACGTAGCGCGCCAGCCAGTTGCCTTGCGGATCCTGCTGCCAGTTCACGAAATGATTGGGCGGGGTGACCTTGAGCGAATAGCTCAGGACCGGCGTCCGCGTATGCGGCGCCGGCCGCAAGCGGACGGTCTGCGGGCCGAGATCGATCGGACGGTCGTATTTGTAGTGCGTGACGTGGTGTAGTGCGACGTAGATCGACACGGATGCGGTGCTCCAGCAGCTTTTTTGAGCAGAACACCTGACGTCATCGCGATCAAGCACTAACAACGGGCAGCGCGTGCCTACGGCACAGGCGAGAGGTGACTTGGCGAAGGCAGTGACGCCACTCTCTACTCGCCATTCACCCGTCTCACATCGTGGCGCCGATCACCCAGGGCGCAAACTCTGCGCCGCCGAAGTCGAAGCTCTCGCTCTTGGTCGGCTGGCCCGAGGCCGTCTTCAGGATCAGATCGAAGATGCGCTGGCCGCACTGCTCGACCGTCTCGGAGCCTTCGAGGATGGTGCCGCAATTGACGTCCATGTCCTCTTCCATGCGCTTGTACATGGGCGTATTGGTCGCAAGCTTGATCGACGGCGCGGGCTTGCAGCCGAACACACTGCCGCGGCCCGTCGTGAAGCAGACGAGATTGGCGCCGCCGGCGACCTGGCCGGTCGCAGCAACCGGGTCGTAGCCGGGCGTGTCCATGAATACAAAGCCTTTCTTCGTCACCGGCTCGGCATAGCGAAGCACGTCGACGAGATTGGTGGTGCCGGCCTTGGCCATCGCACCGAGCGATTTTTCGAGGATCGTGGTGAGGCCGCCGGCCTTGTTGCCGGGGCTCGGATTGGCATTCATCTCGGCGCCTTCGCGCTCGGTATACTCTTCCCACCAGCGCATGAGATCGACGAGCTTTTCGCCGACTTCGCGGCTGACCGCGCGGCGCGTGAGCAGATGTTCGGCACCGTAGGTCTCCGGGGTCTCCGACAGGATCACGGTGCCACCGTGACGCACGATGAGATCGCTGGCCGCGCCGAGCGCGGGATTGGCCGACACGCCGGAATAGCCGTCCGAGCCGCCACATTGCAGCGCCACGGTCAGCTCGCTCGCCGGTACAGCTTCGCGTTTCACGTTGTTGGCGTCAGCGAGCGCCTCGCGCACGAAGGCAACGCCGGCCTCGACCGTCTTGCGGGTGCCCCCGACCTCCTGGATGTCCATCGCCCGCAGGCGACCTGCGAGCTTCTGCTCCTCCATCAGCCCGCCGATCTGGTTCACCTCGCAGCCAAGGCCCAGCACGATCACGTGGGAGAAATTGACGTGCCGCGCGTAACCGCCGAGCGTACGGCGGAGCAGCGTCAACGGCTCGTTCTGCGTCATGCCGCAGCCGGTCTTGTGCGTCAGCGCGACGACACCATCGACGTTGGGGAATTCGGACAGCGGATTTTCACCGGTGAAGGGATTCTTCTTGAAGACGTCGGCGACGAGGCCTGCGACATGCGCGCTGCAATTCACCGAGGTGAGGATGCCGATATAGTTGCGCGTGGCGACGCGGCCGTCGGGACGGCGGATGCCCTCGAAGGTCGCGGGTAAATCGAAATTCGGCGTCGGCTTGACGTCGGCGCAATAGGCATAGTCCTTGGAAAAATCGCCCATGCCGCAATTCTGCGTGTGCACGTGCTGGCCGGGCGTGATCGGCGCGGTGGCAAAGCCGATGATCTGGCCGTAGCGCTTGACCGGCTCGCCGACCGCAATCGGCTTGATCGCGACCTTGTGCCCCGACGGGATGCGGTCGACGGTCGTTACGCCGTCAGCCACCAATGTTCCAGGCGGCAGGCTCGCACGCGCGATCACCACGCCATCATCAGGATGCAGGCGGATGACAGGGGCTGGGGTCATAGGGTGTCTCCTTCGGAAGCGAGAATAGTGTGTGGCCAATGGAAAAAGGAAGTAACGCTATTCGCTACTCCCTGTTCGCCATTCACCCGCGGTTAGGCTTTGCCGCCGGAATCCTTCCGGGTCTGGTTCACCTGCATCTTAGCGTAGGTCGACATCAGACCAACCTCGTTCGACAGCGTCACCAGCTTGAACCCCATGTTGATGGCGCGCGCGGCACCTTCCGCGCCGCTGCAATGGATGCCCACGTTGAGGCCGCGCTTGCCACATTCCCTAATGATCTTCTCGTAGATCGCGAGGATCTCAGGCTCGGTGCGGTCGAGCTTCGGCTCGAGGCCGTAGGAGAATCCGAGGTCGGACGGGCCGATATAGACGCCGTCGAGGCCCTCGACGTCGAGGATTGCTTCCATGTTCTCGACCGCCGTCCTTGTCTCCATCATCGGCAACAGCACGATCTCGTCATTGGCCGTCTTCTGATAGGTGCCCGCAGTGCCGTACATGCCGGCGCGGATCGGCCCGTTCGAGCGCACGCCCTTCGGCGGATATTTCGAATAGGAGACGAGGTTCCTGGCTTCCTGCGGCGTGTTGACCATCGGGCAGATCACGCCATAGGCGCCGCCATCGAGCACCTTGCCGATGATGCCAGGTTCGTTCCAGGGCACGCGCACCATCGGCGTCACGGGATGCTTGCCCATCGACTGGAAACACTGCACCATCGACAGATAGTCCTGCACGCCATGCTGCATGTCGACAGTGACGCTGTCGAAGCCGCATTGCGCGATCACCTCGGCCGAGAAGCCGGAAGGAATCGCGAGCCACGCATTGACGACGGCCTTGCCCGACTTCCAGATCTCTTTGACTTTATTCACCACGTTGCCTTCCTTCCCTATTGTTGTCATCGCCGTCATTGCGAGCGCCCTGTCCGCCGAAGCTCGAAGAGCGAAGGCGGAAGCGAAGCAATCCAGAATCTTCCCCGGTGGTTCTCCGGATTGCTTCGTCGCTTCAGCGCAAAATTGCTACGCATTTTTGCCGCGAGCTCCTCGCAATGACGAATTGCGTCCAAGCCTAGCTCGTCGCCCTCTGAATGCTGGTCTCGCTGACACCGACGTCGCGGGCTGTATTCACTATCGCCGCCCAGGTTTCATCCGGCAAGGGCACGCCGTTCCTTGTGCGCTCGGCCCGGGTCTTCCGCTCGGGGTCGCCGGGGATCAGGACATGTTCGACGCCGGCCATCGGCTTGGTGGCCCGGATGAAGTCGACATAGCGCGACACTTCGGCGTCGAAAACATCTGAGGTATCGACCACCTTGGGATCGACAAAGAACGCGAGCATGCCATTGGCGAAGCGGCGGCCGCCGGAGGTGGCGCCGGTTCCCGTGAGCGCGCCGCCGAGCAGCTCGCAAATGAACGCAAGGCCCGAGCCCTTGTGCTCGCCAAAAGCGCGAATCGCGCCCGTTCCCTGGGTGTGGTCGCGCAGACCGTCAGGCGTGTAGGGCCCATAGAGAACGACCGGGTCCTCGCTCAGCGTTCCGTCGGAATCCACCAGCGCGCCCTTGGGCAGCTTCTTGCCGCCGCGGCTTGCGACCAGCACCTTGCCCTCGGCGACGATCGACGTCGCAAAGTCCAACACGATCGGATCCTGGCCCTCGCGCGGGATGCCGACGCAATAGGGCGCGGTCGAGAGCCGCTTCTCGACGCCGCCGAACGGCGCGACCAACAGCGATCCTGCAGCGTTGACGAAATAAACAGAGACCAGCCCTTCAGCCGCGGCCATCTCGGCCCAGTCGCCGACGCGGCCGATATGGCCGGCATTGCGCAGCGCGACTGCTGCGAGGCCCGCCTTCTTGCACTTCTCGATGCCGATCTTCACCGCCTGCGGTGCGACCGTCTGGCCATAGCCGAACTTGCCATCGACCACTGCGAGCGAAGGCGTGTCGAGCACAACCTCGGCGCTCTGGTTCGGCACCACCGAGCCGATCTTCTTCCAGCGGATATACACGGGCACACGGATCACGCCGTGGCTGTCATGGCCGGTGAGATTGGCTGTCGTCAGATAGGTCGCGATACGTCTGGCTTCCTCCGGTGACGACTCCGCATGCGAAAACACGTCCGTGACGAAGTCGATCAGCTTCTGAACCTGAATGATGACCATAACGGGTCTGTTCGCCTCTTCCTTGTTCCCTGCCGAATGAAGCCGCGGAAGATGCGACATCAGTGACGGCGCCGATTTTGGGCGGATCGGCTTGGGCGGCACTTTGAGCGAAAAAAAGCGGCCATGTCCATGCTTCTTGCCGCTTTCGCGCGCATATCTGGTTTCACTCCTCGGCTATTGCCTCGTCCGCACTTCCAAGTTCTGAAAGGCTCTGCTCGAGCTCGCCCAGCATCTCCTGAAGCTCGGTGAGCTTGCGTGCGCCAAAGCGTCGCGTGATCTCCGCATAAATCGCTTCCGACGTCGGCGCCACGACCGCCATCAACTTCACGCCTTTCTCCGAGATCGACACCATGCTGCGGCGCTGATCTTCTTTTGCCGTCTTCCGCTCGATCAGATGGCGGGCTTCGAGATCGCGAAGGATGCGCGACAGGCTCGGCCCGAGAAGAAACGCCGTACGCGCGAGTTCCGTGACCTCGACCGTGTCGATTGCCGCGAGCGCGCGCAGGATGCGCCATTGCTGCTCGGTGAGACCATGCTGGCGCAGCGAGGGCCGGAACTGCCGCATCACTGCCTCGCGCGCCCTCAGCAGCGCCATCGGCAACGAGCGCGAAAACTCGCGCATCGGCACCTGTCGCACGGCAGGCGCGCTTGCGTTCGCAGGATCGGCCGGTTTCTTCTTCGCCATGGCGCCCGCCCTCAAACCTCGAGATGTTTGCATTGCAGCAAGCCCGAATTGGGTTTGACGAGTTCACTTAACATGTTAAATATCTCGGCATTACGATTTGTAAGATCACGGATGGCGCTTTCCAAAGACGATATCTTGAGATGCGCGAAACGTCTGCACCAGGCGGAGCAGACGCGTGCGCAAATCAGGCAGCTCTCGCAGGACTATCCCGCGATCACCATCGCCGATGCTTACGCGATTCAGAAGGCCTGGGTCGACATCAAGCTCGCCGAGGGCCGCATCGTCAAAGGTCACAAGATCGGCCTGACCTCGAAGGCGATGCAGAGCGCGCTCAACATCGACGAGCCGGATTCCGGCGTGCTGCTCGACGACATGTTCTTTGCCGATGGCGGAATGGTGCCGACGGACCGCTTCATCGGCACCCGTGTGGAAGCCGAGCTTGCCTTTATCATGAGCAGGCGGCTTTCAGGTCCCGCCTGCACGATGTTCGACGTGCTCAACGCTACCGACTTCGTGGTGCCCGCGCTGGAAATTCTGGACACGCGGATCGAGCGCGTCGACCCCAAGACCAAGGCAACGCGAAAAATCTTCGACACCATCGCCGACAATGCAGCCAATGCCGGCATCGTGCTCGGCGGCCGACCGATCCGGCCGCTGGAAGCCGACCTTCGCTGGATCGGCGCGCTGTGCTTCAAGAACGGCCAGCTCGAGGAGACCGGGCTTGCCGCCGGCGTGCTCAATCATCCTGCCACCGCCGTGGCCTGGCTCGCCAACAAGATCGCGCAGCTCGGCCTTGCGCTGGAGCCCGGCCAGGTCGTGCTCGCCGGCTCTTTCATCCGTCCGATCGAGGCCCGTAAGGGCGACACAATTCAAGCCGATTATGGCGCTTACGGCTCGGTGAGCTGCTACTTCGCCTGACAAACGAGAAGCACAGGGAGTGAAACCGCCATGCCGCATTTCACGATCGAATATTCGGCCAATCTCGACGGCCGCGTCGATATGGGCGCGCTGTGCGAGCTCGTGCGCAAGGCGGCGGTGGAGACCGGCATCTTCCCGGTCGGTGGAGTCCGCGTCCGCGCGATCAAATGCGAGCATTACGCGATCGCCGATGGAAGCAAAGGTCTTGCTTTTCTCGACATGGTGCTGCGCATCGGCGAAGGTCGCGATCTCGCCACACGCAAGAAAGCCGGCGAACACGTCTTCCAGACGCTCTCCAGATATCTCGATCCTGTCTTCGCGAGCTCGAAGTTCGCCCTGTCGTTCGACATGCAGATCAACGACAAGGAGACGAGTTGGAAGCGCAACAACATCCACGATGCTCTGAAAGTGGAGGCCGCCCATGGATAAGCCCATACCGAAAGGCGATGTGTTCCAGGCCAACCGCGACCGCGCCGCACCGCTGCTGAAAAAGCTGCGCGCCGACGGCATCGGGCACATGATCGACGGCAAGGCCGTCGCCTCGATCTCGGGCGAGATTTTCGAGACGAAATCGCCGGTCGATGACGCGACACTCGCGAGCGTCGCCCGCGGCAATGCCGAGGATATCGACCGCGCCGCGACCGCGGCCGCCCTCGCCTTCAAGCCCTGGCGCGACATGGAGCCCGCGATGCGGCGCAAACTGCTGCATCGGGTCGCCGACGCGATCGAGGACAATGCCGACGACATCGCCGTGCTCGAATGCATCGATACGGGTCAGGCCTATCGCTTCATGGCGAAGGCCGCGATCCGCGCCGCCGAGAATTTCCGCTTCTTCGCCGACAAATGCGCGGAGGCCCGCGACGGCCTGAACACACCGAGCGAGGAGCATTGGAACGTCTCCACCCGCGTACCGATCGGCCCCGTCGGCGTGATCACGCCCTGGAATACGCCGTTCATGCTCTCGACCTGGAAAATCGCTCCTGCCCTGGCCGCCGGCTGCACCGTCGTGCACAAGCCGGCCGAATGGTCGCCGGTCACCGCCGATCTCCTCGCCAGGCTGGCCAAGCAGGCCGGAATCCCTGACGGCGTGCTCAACACCGTGCATGGCTTTGGCGAAGAGGCCGGCAAAGCGCTGACCGAGCATCCGGCGATCAAGGCGATCGGCTTCGTCGGCGAGAGCGCAACCGGCTCGGCAATCATGAAGCAGGGCGCGCCGACTCTGAAGCGCGTGCATTTCGAGCTCGGCGGCAAGAACCCGGTGATCGTGTTCGACGACGCCGATCTCGACCGCGCGCTCGATGCCGTCGTGTTCATGATCTACTCGCTCAACGGCGAACGGTGCACCTCGTCCAGCCGCCTTTTGGTCCAGGCGAGCATCGCGGAGAATTTCGTCGAGAAGCTCACCGCGCGCGTGAAGGCGCTGAGGGTCGGCCACCCTCTCGATCCCGCGACCGAGATCGGGCCGCTGATCCACGAGCGGCACCTCGCCAAGGTCTGCTCCTATTTCGACGTCGCACGGCAGGAGGGTGCGGTCATTGCCGCCGGCGGCAGGGCCCATGACGGCCCCGGCGGCGGGCATTACGTGCAGCCGACGCTGGTGACCGGCGCGCACAGCAAGATGCGCGTGGCGCAGGAGGAGGTGTTCGGCCCGTTTCTGACCGTGCTGCCCTTCCGCGACGAGACCGAAGCCGTCGAGATCGCCAATGACATCCGCTATGGCCTGACCGGCTATGTCTGGACCAACGACATGGGCCGCGGCTTGCGCGTCGCGGACGCGCTCGAAGCCGGGATGATCTGGCTGAACTCGGAAAACATCCGCCATTTGCCGACGCCGTTCGGCGGCATGAAGGCCTCAGGCATCGGCCGCGACGGCGGCGACTATTCGTTCGACTTCTACATGGAAACCAAGCACGTCTCGCTCGCGCGGGGCACGCACAAGATTCAGAAACTGGGAATTTAGAATCACGGTCGTTCCGGGGCGATGCGAAGCATCGAACCCGGAACCTCGAGATTCCGGGTTCGGTCCCGACGGTCCGCCTCGGAATGATGGACTGGAGAGGGGAAACGCAAATGCCCGTACCGCAACACATCTTCGAGCCGCCCTTCAACATCATCCGTTCGAGCCACGCCGTGCTCGACGTGACCGATCTGAAGCTCAGCCGCGAATTTTACGAGACCACGGTCGGGCTGCATGTAGAA
Source organism: Bradyrhizobium sp. CB82 (assembly GCF_029714405.1). Lineage (NCBI taxonomy): Bacteria > Pseudomonadati > Pseudomonadota > Alphaproteobacteria > Hyphomicrobiales > Nitrobacteraceae > Bradyrhizobium > Bradyrhizobium sp. CB82. Next base: position 6,089,310 of record NZ_CP121650.1, read on the forward strand.
GATGCCGACGACAACGTCGTGTACCTTCGCGGCGCAGAGGAGCGTCAACATCATTCGCTGGTGCTACGCAAGGCCGCCATGCCGGCCTGCAACCGCCTCGGCTTCAAGGTCGGCGACGAGAAGGATCTCGACAACGCGGCCGCCTTCCTCACCGAGAACGGTCTCGAGCACGCGTTCGTCGAGCAGCGCTTCCAGGGCCGCACGCTGCAATTCACCGATCCTTTCGGCTTCCAGATCGAGCTCTACGCATCGATGGAGAAGCGGCCGCATCTGCTCCGGCGCTATGATCTCTACCGGGGATGCCACCCGCAGCGGCTCGATCATTTCAACGTCTTCGCCGCCGAAGTGCAGGACACGGTCGATTTCTACGCAAGGCTCGGCTTCCGCCTCACCGAATATGCCGAAGAGGATGGGCCGAACGGCCGCATCGCCGCCGCCTGGATGCATCGCAAGGGCAATGTACATGACTTCGCGATCACCAACGGCAAAGGCCCTCGCCTGCACCACTTCGCCTACTGGACGCCGACGGCGATGAACATCATCCATCTCTGCGACGTGATGGCCTCGGCGGGATTCGTGAAGAACATCGAGCGCGGTCCCGGGCGCCACGGCATCTCGAACGCATTCTTCCTCTATGTCCGCGATCCCGACGGCCATCGCCTCGAGCTCTACACCAGCGATTATTTCACCGGCGACCACGATCACGAGCCACTGCGCTGGTCGCTGCGCGATCCGCGCAGGCAGACGCTGTGGGGCGCGCCGGCCCCGCGCTCGTGGTTCGAGCAGGGCTCGCCGTTCGCGGGACAGGCGGTGCGCGAGCCGAAATTCGTGGCCGACGTGCTGGTGGCGGACTGAGTGATGGCACGCCCTCGCCTCGCCACCTATTCCGTCAAGGGTGCAACCAGATACGGCGCCGTCGTCGACGGCGGCCTCGTCGATCTCTCCGCGCGCCACGCCAAGGACTATCCGACGCTGCGCGAGGTGATCGCGGCGGGCAAGCTGGCAAGCTTTGCAGAAGAAGCTGCCGACCGTACGCCGGATCATGCGATCGCCGACATCACCTGGCTGCCCCCGGTGCCTGCGCCGGAAAAGATCATTTGCATCGGCGTCAACTATCCCGACCGCAATGCCGAGTACAAGGACGGCCAGGACTTGCCGAAATATCCGAGCATGTTCATGCGCTCGCCCCGCTCCTTCGTCGGCCACGAGACACCGCTGGTGCGCCCGCGCGCCTCCGCGCAACTCGACTATGAAGGCGAGATCGTTCTGGTGATCGGCAAGGCCGGCCGGCACATTCCGGAAAGCACCGCGCTCGATCACGTCGCGGCGCTCACGCTCTGTAACGAAGGCTCGGTGCGCGACTGGCTGCGACACGCCAAGTTCAACGTCACGCAGGGAAAGAATTTCGATTCCAGCGGCAGCCTCGGTCCGTGGCTGGTGCCCTACACCGAGGAATCGCAGATCGCCGACATTCGCCTGACCACGCGCGTCAACGGCGAGTTCAGGCAGGACGACCGCTCCAGCCGGCTGATCTTCCCGTTCCGCTATCTCATCAACTACATCTCGACGTTTGCGACGCTTGTCCCCGGCGACATCATCGTCACGGGCACGCCGACCGGCGCCGGCGCGCGCTTTGATCCGCCGCGCTATCTCGAGCCCGGTGACGTCGTCGACGTCGAGGCCGAGGGCATCGGCCTGTTGCGCAACGGCGTCGTCGACGAAGCCTGACATCTGAATTGGAAGACAACCATGACTACGCTCACCGGCGGCGAAGCGATCGTAAGCGGCCTTGTTGCCCATGGCGTCGACACCGTGTTCGGCCTGCCGGGCGCGCAGGTCTATGGCCTGTTCGACGCCTTCCACCAGGCTCAGCTCAAGGTGATCGGCGCGCGGCATGAGCAGGCCTGCGGCTACATGGCGTTCGGCTATGCGCGATCGAGCGGCAGGCCCGGCGTGTTCAGCGTGGTGCCCGGCCCCGGCGTGCTCAATGCGAGCGCTGCGCTTCTCACCGCTTTCGGCTGCAATGAACCGGTGCTCTGCGTCACCGGCCAGGTGCCGACGGCGTTTCTCGGCAAAGGCCGCGGGCACCTGCATGAGATGCCGGATCAGCTCGCGACCCTGCGCAGCTATGTGAAATGGGCGGACAGGATCGAAGCGCCGGCCAACGCGCCGACGGTGGTCGCGCGTGCGTTCCAGGAGATGCTGTCGGGACGTCGCGGCCCCGCCTCGGTCGAGATGCCCTGGGACATCTTCACGCAGCGCGCGGAAACGGCCGCTGCGCAGGTGCTCGCGCCCTTGCCAGCACCGCAGCCCGATCCCGACGCCGTGAAGCAGGCCGCAGCACTGATCAAGGCCGCGAAGACACCTATGATCTTCGTCGGCAGCGGCGCGATCGATGCGCGCGAGGAGATCCTCGAGCTCGCCGAGATGATCGATGCGGCGGTGGTGGCTTTCCGCAGCGGCCGCGGCATCGTCTCCAATGCGCACGAGCTTGGACTCACCATGGCAGCCGCCTACAAGCTGTGGCCGAACACTGACCTCATGATCGGCATCGGCACGCGGCTCGAATTGCCGACCATGTCGCGCTGGCCGTATCGTCCGGACGGATTGAAGTGCATCCGGATCGATATCGATCCGGTCGAGATGCGGCGCTTTTCCGCAGACACGGCGGTGGTTGCCGATGCCAAGGCCGCGACCGCCGATCTCGCCGCCGCCGTGCGCAAGGCGGGCTACAGCAAGACCAGCGGCCGCCGCGCCGCGATCCGCGAGGCGACCGCCTCCGCGCACGCGAAGATCCAGCGCATCCAACCGCAGATGGCGTATCTCAACATTCTGCGCCAGATGCTGCCGGCGAACGCCATCGTCACCGATGAATTGTCGCAGGTCGGTTTCGCCTCCTGGTACGGCTTTCCGATCTACGAGCCGCGCACCTTCATTACCTCGGGTTATCAGGGCACGCTCGGCTCCGGCTTTCCCACTGCGCTGGGCGCCAAGGTCGCCAATCCCGACAGGGCGGTCGTTGCGATAACCGGCGACGGCGGCTTCATGTTCGGCGTGCAGGAGCTTGCCACCGCCGTGCAGTTCAACATCGCCGTCGTGACGCTGGTGTTCAACAACAATGCCTATGGCAACGTGCGGCGCGACCAGCGCGAGCGCTTTGACGGCCGCGTGGTGGCGTCCGACCTCGTCAATCCGGATTTCGTCAAGCTCGCGGAGTCCTTTGGCGTCGCCGCCGCGCGCGTGACCTCACCGGATCATTTCAAGGCCGCACTCGAGAAGGCGCTAGCCCATGGCGGGCCGTATCTGCTGTCGATCGAAGTGCCGCGGGATTCCGAGGTGAGCCCGTGGGCGTTCATTCATCCGCCGAAGCCGTAGTTCCTCATGGTGAGGAGGCGCGTCAGCGCCGTCTCGAACCATGAAGGCCCGTCTCTCGCGTCTCGGCCTTCATCCTTCGAGACGCGCGCAAACGCGCTCCTTACAGGATGAGGGGATAGATCAGCGCGTCTTGCGGAAGGTCAGGTTGATCCGTTGGCGGCCGAGCAGCGCGTGCTCGCCGTCGGCGAGCGGCGCGACGCCGTGATAGGCGAGCCGGGACGGTCCGCCCCAGACCACGACGTCGCCATGCACCAGACGGAAGCGGCGAGGCTTGTCGCTGCGCGTCATGCCGCCGAACAGGAAGGTCGCAGGAAGCCCGAGCGAGACCGAGACGATCGGCGCTGAGAGATCCAGTTCGTCCTTGTCCTGATGCAGCGACAACCGCGTACCGGGTTCGTAGCGATTGACGAGACAGGCATCGGGCGCGAAGCCGGAAAAACCGCCCTCCTCGGCCGCCCGTCTCGCCAGGTCTCGGAATATCGGCGACATCGCCGGCCAAGGCTTCCCGGACAGCGGATCGATCGGGTCATAGCGATAGCCGGTGTGATCGGTGATCCAACCGCGCTCGCCGCAATTCGTCATCGCCACCGACATCTGGTAGCCGCCGGGCGTCGTCATCTGTCGAAACGACGACTGCGCCGTGATCGCGCGGACGGCGGCGATCAGCTGGCGCTCGATCGGCCCTGCAAATCCGCGCAGCAGCACGGCCCCGTCCGCGATGTCTTCGCGCGACGGCTGCGCCTCGGCGAGGCTGTCGAACAAATCCGCCGTCAACGGCCGCGCTCACTTTGCATCATGAAAGATCACACCCAGCGTATGGCGCTGGCCGGTCCGGATCCGGCTGACGCCGTGGCGCAGATTAACGCGATAGGTGCCGCGCGTCCCCTGCACCGGGCGATGATGCACCGCAAAGGCGACCGCATCGCCCTGCGCGAGCGGCACGACTTCGGCGCGCGACTGCATGCGCGGACGCTGCTCGGTCAGCACGAACTCGCCGCCGGTAAAATCGCGCCCGGGCTCGGAAAGCAGGATCGCGACCTGGATCGGGAACACGTGCTCGCCATAGAGGTCCTGGTGCAGGCAGTTGTAGTCGCCGGCTTCATATTGCAGCAGCAGCGGCGTCGGCCGGCTCTGGCCCGCCTCGTGGCAGCGCTCGAGGAACGCCGAATGCGCGGCGGGATAGCGGATGTCGATTCTCATCGTCTCGTTCCAGCGATTGGCGACGCCGTGCAGATGCGCATACAGCGCCGGCCGCAACCGCGCGATCAGGTCCGGGAGCGGATAGGCGAAATACTTGTACTCGCCGCGGCCAAAGCCGTGGCGGCCCATGACGATACGGCTGCGGAAATGCGCGTCGTCGGGATAGATCGCGGCGACGGCGCGGCATTCGTCTGATGTGAGCAGGCTCTTCAGGACGGCACAACCTTGGGCGTCGAGTTCACCTTCGATGTGCGCCCAGTCGAATGCATCGACGCGAGCGGCGATGTCGGACGCCCCATGGGCGGCAGGAACGCGTTTCGCGATTGCCATTGCGATCACCCTATCAGTTCCGTCATTCTGGGATGCGCCGAAGACGCAGGCCCCGGAATCCATACTCCCCCGATCATGGTTATGGGTTCTCGCGACTTCGTCGCGCCCCGGAATGACGGTCGCAAATTCCCGCGGCAGCAGCCACCCGATTTCCGGAGAGGAACCTAGCCCAGCACCGGCAGCGTGATCACGTCATAGGCGTGCCGGATCGTGCGCTTCAGCACGGGGTCTTCGAGCTCGAACTCGAAGCGATCGGCGGGGCGGATGCCGCCCTTGGCCGCAAAGGTGCCGCCGAACATCACGCAGCCGTCGGGCAGCCTCTTGCCGTCGAAGCCGCGCGTGATCAGGTCGTCGACCGGCAGCATCGCATCCAGCGTGCCCTCCTGGTAGAGCACCCGCTCGCCGTTGATCCAGGCGTGGGAGCGCAGGATCATCCGGTCCCAGTGGTCGGCGACCTCCTCGAGTTCCCACAACACGGGGGCCACGACCTTGTCGCACATCTGCTTGGAGACGGTCACGTTGTAGGCCTCGACCTTGCGGTCGGTGTGGTCGGAGCCGCAGCCGACGAAGATGCGGCCCTGCCAGCCGATCAGCACGAATTCGACCTCGCCGGAGGACTCGCCGCCCGAACATTCGATGCTGTCTTCCATCGTGAGCCGCCGCGCCGAAACGCGGTAGTAGATCGGCGTCGATGCCGGTCGCGCGATGCCGACGGCCTCGAGCTCGGCAATGTGCTTGTCGCGCGCGACGGGATCGCGGCCGGTCCAGCCGGCAATGACGGCGTGGTTGATCGCAAGCGTCAGCGGCGTTGTCGTATCCTGGGCATCGACGGTGAAGGTTAGGTCAAACACGGATCACGGCCTCCATACCGGCAGCAAGCTCGAAAATACGACGATCCGATCCGCCGGCGCCCGCCAGCATGACGCCGACGGGAACTTCCCCCTCGCGATGGGCGGGCAGTGAGATGGCGCAACCGTCGATCATGTTGATCAGGGTGCAGTTGCGCAAGGCACGCAGATTCGCCGTGGTGAACGCCTTGTCATCGGCAAGATCGGCGATCTTCGGCGGCGTGTTGGCGGTGGTCGGCAGCACCAGCGCGTCATAGGGCGCGATCCGCGCATTGACCCGCACGATCAGCGAGCGGCGCTCGTTGAGGAGATCGATGTAGTCGGCCGCGCTCTGCGCCTCGCCGCGCATGATCCGCACCGCAACGCGGGGATCATAGACATCGCCCTTGGCCGTGATGAGATAGCGGTGCCAGGCGAAGCTTTCGGCGGCCGCGAAACCGCCCTTGGCATTCATCGGGCCGATGTCGTGGAATTCCGACATCTCGACGCGCTCAATGGTGGCGCCGTGACTGGCGAGCGCTTCCAGCGCGCGCTCGAAGGTCTGCGCCACTGCTGCATCGAGGTCGTCGAGCGCAATGGTGGTCGGCACCGCCAGCCGCATGCCCTTCACCGGGCGCGGCTTCAGCGGAACTATCGGCTCGTTCGCCAACACGGCGTCGAGTATGGCACAGCAACTGACCGTTCGCGCCAGCGGTCCGATGCTGTCGAGCGAGAATGACAGCGGCACTGAGCCATCGAGCGGCACGCGACGCTGCGTCGGCTTGTAGCCGACGATGCCGTTGTAGGCCGCAGGGATCCGGCAGGAGCCGCCGGTATCGGTACCGAGTGCAGCATGCGCCATGCCGTCCAGCACGGACACCGCCGCGCCCGAGGACGAGCCGCCGGGCACGTGGCCCTCAGCCCGGTTCCAGGCGCCCTTCGGCGTGCCGAAATGCGGATTGATGCCGATGCCGGAATAGGCGAACTCGGTCATGTTGGTGCGCCCCATCATAATGAAGCCGGCGCGACGCAGCCGCGCCACCGCCTCCGCGTCGTGCTCTGCCGGATCGGAATCGTCGAGCGCGCGGGACCCGGCGCGCGTTACCTGCCCTTTGACGTCGAAGAGGTCCTTGATCGAGATCGGAATGCCGGCGTAGCGCGACGGTGCTGCGTTGACCTCGCGCAAGCCATCCATCGCATCTGCCGCAGTCAGCGCGGCCTGTTTGTCGACATCAATGAAGGCGCGTCGGCCCTCGCCGGCCGGATCGGCGATCCTGGAAAGGCACTCCTCAACCAGCTTGCGGGAGGTTGTGCGGCCGCTCTCGAGGTCTTCGGCAAGCTTCGCCAGTGTCGGAAGGTTGGGCATGTCTGTCTCGCGGAATATTGGCACGCGCAATCTATCGCGCTGGCTCAGTTCGACACAAGCATTGCGCGCGCGACGGTATACTTACCATGCGCGCACATCGCTGGACCGTTGACGGCCAATAGTCAATTGTCGCATCAAGATCGAAACAGGCGTGCGTGAAGCCTGCGCCTTGGGAGGACTTACTTGGGAGGATCAGCCGCAATGGCCGAACCGCAGCGCGCGCGACCAAAACCGACGCCTGAGACGCAGCATTTCTGGGACGGCACGAAAGTGGGCGAGCTGCGTCTGCAACGCTGCGACGCATGCGCTCATGTCTATTTCCCGCCGCGCCCTTTCTGCCCCTCCTGCGCCTCCCGCAAGGTCTCTGTCTTCAAGGCGAGCGGCAAGGGTTTTCTCTACAGCTACGTGATCAACCACCGTCCCGCCGCGCCGGGCTTCACGCCGCCTTACGCGATCGCGGTGGTCGAGCTTGCGGAGGGACCTCGGATGATGAGCAACATCATCGACTGCCCGCAGACGCCGGAAGCGCTCGAGCTCGACATGAAGCTCGAGGTCGCCTTCCAGACGCTCGACGACGCCATCACCCTCCCCGTGTTCCGTCCGGCGAAGGGATAGGCCATGCGCAGGAACCAGGTCGCCGTCGTGGGCGCGGCCGAGACCACCGAGCTCGGCGTCATCCCCGACATGTCGCAGCTCCAGCTTCATGCGGATGCGGCGCTCAATGCCATTGCGGACGCCGGCCTCAAGCTGTCCGACATCGACGGCTTTGCCACCGCGGTCGAGACACCTCAGCAGGTCTGCCATTATCTCGGCATCAAGCCGACCTGGGTCGACGGTACCTCGGTCGGCGGATGCTCGTTCATGCTGCATGTCCGTCACGCCGCAGCGGCGATCGAGGCCGGCCTGTGCAAGACCGTCCTGATCACCCATGCCGAGAGCGGAAAGTCGATGATCGGCAAGCAGCCGCGCTTTACCGCGCCGGACAGCCTCAATGGTCAGTTCGAATCACCTTACGGCGTGTACGGACCGCCCAGCATGTTCCCGATTCCCGTTCTGCGCTTCATGAAGACCTACGGCATTACCCATGAGCAGCTTGCTGCGGTGGCGGTGGTGCAGCGGGAATGGGCGGCGAAGAACCCGCGAGCGATGATGAAAGAGCCGATCACGGTCGCCGACGTCCTCAACTCGCGCATGATCGCCTATCCGTTCCGGCTGCTGCAATGCTGCCTCGTCACCGATGGCGGCGGCGCGCTGATCCTGACCTCGGCCGACCGCGCCGGGGATTTTCCGCGCAAGCCGATCTACATCATGGGCACCGGCGAGAGCGTGGAAACGCCGATGGTCAGCCAGATGGAAACTTTCAACTCCTCGCGCGCCTTCAAGGTCGCAGGCTCTCTTGCCTTCAAGGAGGCCGGCATCGCGCACGAGGATGTCGACCATCTCATGATCTATGACGCGTTCGCGCATCTGCCGCTGTTCGGCCTGGGCGATCTCGGCTTCATGCCCTATGAGGAGACCGGCAGTTTCATTGCCGACGGCAACACGCGGCCGGGCGGCAAGCTGCCACTGAATACCAATGGCGGCGGGCTCTCCTACATGCATTCGGGCATGTACGGCATGTACGCGCTTCAGGAGAGCGTACGCCAGATGCGCGGCACAGCGCCGGCGCAGGTGCCCAACGCGAAGATTTCGGTGTGCCACGGCGTCGGCGGAATGTTCGCGGCGTCGGGCACGATCGTGTTTACGAACGAGAGATAAGCGAGCTGCCCGCCTCTCCCTCTCCCCGTTCTTACGGGGGAAGGGTTGGGGTGAGGGGCTGCTTCCACACACAAGGACTCGCTGAGAGTCCCCCTCACCCGGATCGCATCTGCGATGCGATCCGACCTCTCCCCGCAAGCGGGGCGAGGTAAGAAATGACAGGAGACATCCACATGACGAAATCACTGCAAGACAAGGTCATCGTCGTCACCGGCGCAGGGCGCGGCATCGGGCGGGAGATCGCGCTGCTGTGCGCGGCCGAAGGCGCCAAGGTCGTCGTCAACGATCCCGGTGGGGCCGCCGACGGCGCCGGTTCGAACGCTGCTCCCGCCGAGGAGGTGGTCGAGGAGATCAAGAAGCGCGGCGGCACTGCGATCGCCAACTTCGAGTCTGTGGCGGAAGCCATCCCCGCCAGCAAGATCGTCAAGTCCGCGACTGATCATTTCGGCCGGCTCGACGGCGTCGTCAACAATGCCGGCATATTGCGCGACATGATCTTCCATAAGATGAGCGTGGAAGCCTTCGAGGCCGTCATCAAGGTGCACCTGATGGGCTCGTTCTACGTCTCTCACGCCGCGGCGCGGATTTTTCGCGAGCAGGAGAGCGGCTCCTTCGTCCATTTCACCTCGACCTCCGGCCTGATCGGCAATTTTGGCCAGGCCAACTACGCCGCCGCCAAGCTCGGCATCGTCGGCCTGTCGAAATCGATTGCGCTCGACATGAACCGCTTCAACGTCCGCTCCAACTGCGTCTCGCCCTTCGCCTGGACCCGCATGATCGGCACTATCCCGACCGAGACCGATGCCGAGAAGGCCCGCGTCGAGAAGATCAAGCAGATGGGACCGGAGAGGATCGCGCCGGTCTGCGCCTATCTGCTCTCCGATGCCGCCAAGGACGTTACTGGACAGATCTTCGGCGTGCGCATGAACGAGATCTTCCTGTTCAGCCAGAATCGTCCGCTCCGTTCGGTACAAAGCAGCGACGGCTGGACGCCGGAGTCGATCGCCGAGCACGCGATGCCGGCGCTGAAGGGATCGTTCTACAAGCTCGATCGCTCGGCCGATATCTTCACCTGGGATCCGGTGTAGTTGGCGCGAATGGCGAGTGGCGAATGTGGAATAAGATTCTATTCACTACTCGCCATTCGCTGTCCCCCGCCTTACCCCGTATTCCGTAAGCCCGCCGAGATGCCGTTGATGGTGAGCTGAATGCCGCGCAGCACCTGCTCGTCCGGATTCTGCGCGCGATGCTCCTTCAAGAGCTCCACCTGCACGTGGTTGAGCGGATCGAGATAGGGAAAGCGGTGGCGTACTGAGCGCTCGAGCAGCGGATTACCCTGCAAGAGTCGGTCTTGACCCATGATGTCGAACAGCGTCTCGATGCAGGAGTGCCATTCGCGCCGAATGCGGCCAAAAATCTTTTCGCGCAAGGCTTCGTCCGAAACTAGCTCCGCATAGCGCGAGGCGATCGCGATCGAACTCTTGGCAAGCACCATGTCCATGTTCGAGAGTAGCATGCGGAAGAACGGCCATTCCCGGTAGAGCTCTTTCAGGAACGGCATGCCCTTGTCGGGATGCTCCGCGATCCACGTCTCGACCGCGCTGCCAAAACCGTACCAGCCGGGCAGCATCAGGCGGCACTGCGCCCAGGAGAATACCCACGGGATCGCGCGTAGATCCTCGATCGCGCGGGTCTTCTTGCGCGAGGCCGGACGGCTGCCGATGTTGAGCGTTGCGATCTCGTTGATCACGGTCGACGACCAGAAATAGTCGACGAACCCATCGGTCTCGTAGACGAGGCCGCGATAGGCCTTGAACGCGAGGCTCGACAATTCATCCATCGCGGTCAGATATTCGCGGCGCGGCGCGCTCTGGCGTGGATGCAGCAAGCTCGCTTCCAGCGTCGCGGCGGCAAGGATCTCCAGATTGTTGCGGCCGACTTCGGCGTTGGAATATTTCGACGAGATGATCTCGCCCTGCTCGGTGATGCGGATCTGGCCGTTCACCGCGCCTCCCGGCTGCGCGATGATCGCGTCATAGCTCGGTCCGCCACCGCGCCCGACCGAACCGCCGCGGCCGTGGAACAGGCGCAGCCGCACGCCGTGGCGCTCGAACACCTCGACGAGATTGATCTCCGCTTTGTAGAGCTCCCAACCCGAGGTGACGAAGCCGCCATCCTTGTTGCTGTCGGAATAGCCGAGCATCACCTCCTGCACGCTGCCGCGACTGTCGACGAGGCGCCGGTAATCGTGCAGCGAGAGCATGCGGTCCATGATGCCGGACGAGGCCTGCAAGTCCTCGATGGTCTCGAACAGCGGCACGACGTTGATGGCGCTGCGGCCCGACGGATTGACGAGGCCGACCTCCTTGAGGAGCACGGCCACCTCGAGCATGTCGGACATGCCCTTGCACATCGAGATGATGCATTGGGGAATGGCGTCCGGGCCGAACTTCGCATGCGCCTCGGCAGCGGCATGGAATACGTTGAGCTCGCCCATCGTCTCGTCACTGTATTTGACGAATTGCGAGACCAGCGAGCGTGTGCTGCGCAATTCGTTGGTGAGCAGTGCAATGCGCGCTTCCTCACCGAGCGCGAGATAGGACATGCCGGGGTTCGCCGCGTCCATCAGCTCGGCGATGGTGCGCTCGTGCACCGCCGAGTTCTGACGGATGTCGAGCCGCGCCAGATGAAAGCCGAAGCAATCCACCGCACGCCGCAGCAGCCGCAGCCGTCCGCGGGCGATGACGCGGGCGTTGTTCGAGATCAGCGAGCGGTGCAGGACATCGAGATCGGCCTGCAATTCCCTGACGCTCTCGTACGGCGCGCCCTTGCCGACCGGCCTGCGCGTGATCTCGACCTGAAGCTTCTCGGCCGTGGCTGTCAGACGCGCATAGATGCCGGAGACCGCGAGGCGATAGGGCTCGCCACTCCGGTGCGGCGAGGTATCGGGCGAGCGCTCGGCGAGCGCGCGCAGTTCCTCGGACACATCGGCGAGATGCGCGGCGATCGACAATTCCGACCCGAGCACGTGCAGCTCGTTCAAATAGAACTGCATCACCCGGCTCGATTGCAACCGCAGCGTGCCGCGCATCACGTCGGCGGTGACGAAGGGATTGCCGTCGCGGTCTCCGCCGATCCAGCTTCCCATGCGCAGGAATGAGGCGAGCTCGCTTGCGGCCCGCTCACCGGCCTCCTCCAGCCGGTCTTCCAGCACGTTGACGAGGCGGGGGACCTCGCGAAGGAAGGTGTAGTCGTAGAACGACAGGCCGTTGGCGACCTCATCGAGCACGGTGAGCTTGGTCCGGCGCAACAGATTGGTCTGCCACAGCGTCAGGACCTCGCGCCGCAACTGCTCGTCGCTGGCCGCAGCCTCCTCGGCCGTCATGGCGACGCGCTCGCGACGATCCAGAAGCGCTGCAACCTCCATCTCGCGGTCCATGGTGCTCTTGCGGCGGACCTCGGTCGGGTGCGCCGTCAGCACCGGGCTGACGAGGGCGCCCTTGAAGAAGCGCCGAAGCTCTTCGGCAGTCAGGCCCGCCTCCTTCGCGCGCGCCAGCGTTTCCGCAAGCACACCAGCTTCCGCGCCCTTGGTGGCGCTGCGCGCTCGCATCTGGCGGATGTTGTTGTGGTCCTCGGCGATGTTGGCGAGGTGGGAGAAATAACTGAATGCGCGGACGATACGCAAAGTGTCGGGGATCGACATGCTGTCGAGGATCTGCTCGAGCTCGCGGCGGGCCAGCCGGTCCTCGTCGCGGTGGAACCGGATCGAGGTCTGGCGGATGCGCTCGACCAGGTCGAAGACGTCGGCACCCTCCTGGTCGCGTACCGTGTCACCCAGGATGCGACCGAGCAGGCGGATGTCATCCCGCAGCCGTACATCCGCCTCCAGCGCCTGGGCCTCCTCGGCACGGCTGGCACGGTCGATCGCTGCATCAGATGGTACGGTCTGGAGGGACATGGCTCAATTCCCTTCGAAGTCCCTTGGCTGCCCGGCCCAGCGAGTGTGCAAGTTTTTTGCCGCAGTGCAAGATAAACTTGGAGGCGGCGCACACTGACGGGCATCCGGCAAAGTCGTAACGACGGTTTGCCCGACGCCACAAGCGGTTTTCCTTTTTTCGAAAATCAACCCCATGCAAAGTAGATATTGTGGCCCGGATGAGCGGAGCGATACCCGATGTCGTATGCGTCCGCCCCCCGCCTGCGCTTCGCTTGGCTCACGCCTTTTGTATTAAGCCGGCACGATCACTTTGCCGATCGGCCAGAGCGCAATGCCGGCGAGCTTCAGATGGGCCCAGGCGAACGGAATTCCGATGATGGTGATCGCGAGGATCACGGCGGTAACGACGTGGCCGAGCGCCAGCCACCAGCCGGCGAGCAGGAACCAGACGATATTGCCGATCACCCCGAGCGGGCCGGTGCCGATATCGCTTTCCCCGGTCACCTCGTCGCGCCGCACCGCCTTCGAGCCGAACGGCAGGAGGGTGTAGACGGCGATGTTGAACGCCGCCCGCGCCCAGGGCAGGCCGACGATGGTGATGGCCATGATGACGGACGCCACCAGCCAGCCGAACGCCATCCAGGCGCCGCCGATGAGAATCCAGAGCAAGTTAAGCAGGATGGAAACTGGTGCCATGGCACTGTCCGCTGTCAATCATCCCGCTTGTATAAGCTCGAAAATTGTCTCTGCGAAGACAGCCCCGATATCATCTCCGGCCATCTCTGGAGTTCGCGTCATTTCGCTGCTGCGCGACGCCGATGTCCGGTCCACACTGACTTCTAAATCAGCCGTCGCCGCCAGCTGCTCCAGTGATCGACTTCCCGAAGATCAACAACGAGCTCGTGAAGACGAACTTCTTTGAGTATCTGGCCCCCAGGGCTGGCACCGAGCGCGAAGACGAAACGCTAGATCTTTCGCCCCGCCTCTTCCCAATACGGATCGCGCAGGCGGCGCTTGAAGATCTTGCCGGAATCTTCGCGCGGCAGCTTCGTGCGGATGTCGACGTGCTTTGGCACCTTGTAGTCGGCGAGCTGGGCCTTGAGCCGGGCACGGATGTCGGCGGCATCGAGCGTGACGCCGGCCTGCGGTTCGACCACCGCCATCAGCGCCTCGCCGAACTCGGCATCGGGGATGCCGAACACCGCGCAATCGTGCACGCCGGGAACGGCGTGCAGCACGGCCTCGATCTCGGCCGGATAGATGTTGACGCCGCCCGAGATCACCATGTCGCGCTTGCGGTCGCAGATGAAGACGTAGCCGTCTGCGTCGATATAGCCGACGTCGCCCGAGGTGATGAAACCGTCGCGGTCGATCTCGGTGCGCTTCTCCGGCTTGTTGTGATAGGTGAAATCCGCGGTGTCGCGCATGCGCGAATAGATCTCGCCGACCTCGCCCGTGCCGAGCACACGGCCGTCCTCTCCGAGGAAGCGCAGCTCGGCGCCGGGCGAGATCTTGCCAACCGTGCCCGGCTTTTTCAACGCGTCCTCCGACGTGGCGAAGGTCACGGCGCCGGATTCGGTCGAGCCGTAGAATTCGTAGATCACGGGTCCCCACCATTCGATCATGGCGCGCTTGACGTCGGGCGGACACGGCGCGGCGGCGTGGATGACGTGGCGCAGCGAGGAGACATCGTATTTCTTGCGTCGCGCCTCCGGCAACTTCAGGAGACGGATGAACATGGTCGGCACCATGAAGATGGTGTCGATGCGATAATGCTCTATCAGCGCGAGAAACTCTTCCGGCTCGAAGCGCGGCATCAGCACCAGCGCGCCGCCGAGCTTCCCTGCGCGGATGCCGAACGAATTCGGCGCGGAGTGATAGAGCGGTCCCGGCAACAGCGCGCGGGCGCCGGGTTTCAAACCATAGATCATCGCACGCATCCGGTCGCCGGCAGCAAGCTGTTCCGGCGTTGGCGCGCTGCGGCGCACGCCCTTGGGATGGCCCGTTGTGCCCGAAGTGTAGATCATGTTCATCGGCTGCGGCACGACCGGGCCGTCATACGGCTGGAATTGCGCGAGCCAGGGATCGAAATCGATAGCGAAGTCCGGCGTTGCCAGATGATCGGGATCGACCTTGTAGGTCTTCACGATCTCCGGCGGCGTCGGCACGCTGAGCACGATGACGCCTTCAGGGATCGCATCGCGCAGGCCGTGCAGCATGTCGGCATGCGCGATCAAAACCCGCGTGCCGGAGTCTTTCAGGATGTAGTTGATCTCGTCCGGCTTGAAGTGCCAGTTGATCGGAACGCCATAGGCCCCCAGCCGCATCGCGGCATAGGCGGCCTCCAGGAAGGCGATATCGTTGCGCATGAGCATGCAGACGCAATCGCCCTGTTTGACGCCGAGCTTGGCAAGGCCGCTTGCGATGCGACCGGCGCGGTCGGCGACCTCCGCATGACTGCGCCGGCGTTCGCCGGAAACGAGGCCGAGGAAGTGTTGGGACGTTTCGCTCATTGTTGTTTTTCTTTGTTGTTGGAGTTGCCCCTCATGGTGAGGAGGCGCCAGGCGGCCGTCTCGAACCATGAGAGGCCGCGGCCCATCCCTCGAGACGCCGCTCACGCGGCTCCTCGGGATGAGGTCAGTGCCAATCAGCAAACTTCGGTGCGCGCTTTTCCATATTGGCACGAACGGCTTCGGTCTGGTTCGCGCTGCCGATCAGCTTCTGCTGCTCGACGGATTCGGCAAGCAGCGCGCCAGCCGGATCGACGGAGAGGTTGTTCAGCATGCGCTTGGCGGCACGGATCGCATCCGGGCTCTTGCCGGCGATCTCCCGCGCGACTTCGAGCGCCGCGGTGCGCGGGTCATCGCAAATGCGCGTGGCGAGGCCGTAGGACATCGCCTCCTGCGCCGAGAAGATGCGGCCTGTGTAGGTGAGCTCGCGCAGGATGTCGTCGCGCACCAGCGACGCAAGGATCGGCGTGCCCGCCATGTCGGGGACGAGGCCC
This sequence comes from Bradyrhizobium sp. CB82, assembly GCF_029714405.1. Lineage (NCBI taxonomy): Bacteria > Pseudomonadati > Pseudomonadota > Alphaproteobacteria > Hyphomicrobiales > Nitrobacteraceae > Bradyrhizobium > Bradyrhizobium sp. CB82. Next base: position 6,105,107 of record NZ_CP121650.1, read on the forward strand.
CATTTGATCTCCATGATCGACATCCGCGTGTCGGGCGCAACGAAGCGCATGTCCGCGCCGAGCGCGAGCTGGAAGCCGCCGCCGAACGCGACGCCGTGCACGGCGGCGATGACGGGCACGGGGAGTTGACGCCAGCCCCATACCGCCTGCTGCGCAAAATTCGCCTTGCCGTGCGTGCGCAGGGTGAGATCGCGATTTTCGCCACCCGGAATTCCGTTCCCGCCCTTCTCCTTCATGGCGGCAAAGCGTCCCATGTCGAGGCCGGCGCAGAACGCCCGCCCCTCGCCCGACAGCACGACGACGCGCACGCCTTTCTCTTTGGAAAGCCGCTCGGTTGCGTCCACCAACGCCCCGAACATCGCTTGATCGAGCGCATTCATCTTGTCCGCCCGCACCAGGCGGACGTCGGCGACGCCTTCCGAAACCGAGATCGAGACGCGCTCTTCCATGGACGAATTCTCCCCTGTTCTTGATCGGTCGCAGCTTTACAGGACGACGGCGGCCGGATTTAGTCAATCGACCAATTAACGCATAATCCATCGAGGGGAAACGTCATGTTCAAGGAAAATCTTCTGGCCGGCCGGCGCATCCTTGTGACCGGCGGCGGCACCGGTCTCGGCAAGTCGATGGCGGCGCGCTTTCTCCAGCTCGGCGCCGAGGTGCATATCTGCGGCCGGCGCAAGATCGTCTGCGACGAGACCGCGACCGAATTGATGGATCTCTACGGCGGCCGGGTCGCCAGCCATGGCGTCGACATCCGCAACGCGCTCGCGGTCGAGGAAATGATCGAGAACATCTTTCGCGAGGGCGCGCTGACCGATCTCATCAACAATGCCGCCGGCAATTTCATTTCGCGCACGGAAGAGCTCTCGCCGCGCGGCTTCGACGCAGTCGCCAACATCGTCATGCATGGTACGTTCTACGTGACCCATGCCGTCGGCAAGCGCTGGATCGCCGCGAAGCAGCCGGGCAATGTCGTCTCGATCACCGTGACCTGGGTGCGCAACGGCTCGCCTTACGTCGTGCCGTCGGCGATGAGCAAGTCCGCAATCCACGCCATGACGATGTCGCTTGCGACCGAATGGGGCCGTCACGGCATCCGCCTCAACACCATCGCGCCTGGCGAGATCCCGACCGAGGGCATGAGCAAGCGCATCAAGCCGGGCGATGAGGCCGGCGCGCGCACCAAGGCGATGAACCCGATGGGCCGCGTCGGCACCATGGAGGAGCTACAGAACCTCGCGGTGTTCCTGATCTCCGGCGGCTGCGACTGGATCAACGGCGAGACCATCGCCATGGACGGCGCGCAGGCGCTCGCGATGGGCGGCAATTTCTATCAACTCCGCGACTGGACCGACGACGACTGGAACACCGCCCGCGAATCCATCAAGGCGCAGAACGAGAAGGACCGGGCTGCGAGGGGGTGATGATCACCTCGTGCCCCGGATGCAGCGCAGCGCGCCGCGCTTTGCGGCGTGATGCGCTGCTGAGCCGGGGCGCGTCATCAGCTTCACCAACGTGAGGACAGTAAACTGGCGGCTCGCGGGGCCGGAAGTTGTGTTCATCGTGGAGGACTGCAAGGCGCCGGTGAAGGATCGGCGGGTGAATTAGCCCGTTCGTCATTGCGAGGAGCGAAGCGACGAAGCAATCCAGATTACCGCCGCGGCAAGATCTCTGGATTGCTTCGCTTCGCTCGCAATGACGATACTAATGCTTCCCTGGCCCCATATACCCGAACAAGAATCCCGCCACCTTCCGCATCTGGATTTCCTCGCTGCCCTCGGTGATGCGGTAGCGGCGGTGGTGGCGGTAGATGTGCTCGAAGGGCTTGTGGCGTGAATAGCCCATGCCGCCATGGACCTGCATGGCACGGTCAGCGGCCTCGCAGCAGAGGCGGTTGGCCCAGTAGTTGCACATCGAGACGCGGTCCGACAGCGTTCGCTCGATCTGCTCCTCGGTGAGCTTGTCCATCTCCCAGGCGGTCTTGCGGATCAACAGGCGAAGCATCTCGGCTTGGGTCGCAAGCTCGACCAGCGGGAACTGGATCGCCTGGTTCTCGGCGAGCGCCTTGCCGAACGGCTTTCGCTCGCGCGCATATTCCACGCTCTCGTTGATGCAGTAGACGGCGGCTCCTAGCGAGCTGGCGGCCTGACGGATGCGGTTCTGGTGCACGAAACATTGCGCGAGCGACAGGCCCCGGCCGACCTCGCCGAACAGCGCCTCCTCCGGCACGAACACGTCGGTAAAACTGACACGCGGATGATCCGTCGGCATGTTGAAGGTCCACATGTATTCCTCGATCCTGACGCCATGGCTGTTCGCCGGTACCAGGAAGCAGGTGATGCCGCGCGCATCGCCGTCGTTGCCTGAGGTACGCGCAAACAGCGCGCAATGGGTGGCGACGTGCATGCCGGTCGTCCACATCTTCTCGCCATTGATGATCCAGCCCTTGACGTTGTCGCGGGTCCCGGCCACCGCGCGCGTCTCCATGTGGGTGGCGTCCGACCCGTGATGCGGCTCGGTCAAACCAAACGTGACGCGGTACTTGCCCTTGATCGAGCCATCGATCATCGCCTTCTGGTCGTCGCGGCCATAGCGGTCCAGCATGGTCACGACGGGGAAATTGCCGACGATGGAGTGCTCGTTCTGCAGATCGTTGTGCAGGCCAAGGCCTTTCGCGGCAAAATGCTCGCGAATGACAGCCATCCAGAGGTTGGAACCATCCTTGCCGCCATATTTCCTGGACACAGCGAAGCGCAGATGGCCGGCGGCGTCCGCAAGATCCTTCGCCTTGCGCAGCAGCGCCTCCCATTCGTGTCGCGGCAGGCCGCCGTTCTCGAAATCGGTGCGCGCCCATTCGCGGCGGTGGTCGAAGAAGCGGACGTTGTCGTCGGCCTCCTCCAGCGGCTTGATCTCGCGTTCGATGAAATGGTCGAGCTCTCCGAGATAAGCGATGAGATCGGCAGGCAATGAGAAATCCACGGCAGTCCCTCCCGGGCCAGTCTTGCTGTTTTGCGTTGAGGCGCTAGGCGCGTTTCTGCTTGCTTCGAATAAGGTGAGAACAGCGCGTGCAAGTCAAGCAAGCCGAGAGGCGACGGTTACGCAACGCGTGCTTGCGCAATTGGGTGGTGCTCAAATCCGGACGCGCGTTAGTATGGGGATCAATTCCTTCCAACAGAAAATGCGGGAGCGACCATGGAGCTGAAATTTTCCAAAGTGGAGCGCAAGGGACCAGTCACGATCGTCACGCTGTCGCGGCCCGAGGTCTACAACGCGCTGCATATCGATGCGCATTTCGAGCTCAACAAGGTGTTCGACGATTTCTCCGCCGATCCCGAACAATGGGTCGCAGTCGTCACCGGCGCCGGCGACAAGGCGTTTTGCGCCGGCAACGATCTCAAGTGGCAGGCAGCCGGCGGCAAGCGTGGCTGGGACAAGGGCGGCTTCGCCGGGCTCACCTCGCGCTTCGACTGCGACAAGCCGATCATCGCCGCGGTCAACGGCGTCGCGATGGGCGGCGGATTCGAGATCGCGCTCGCCTGCGACCTGATCATCGCCTCCGAGAATGCGACCTTCGCCCTGCCCGAGCCGCGCGTCGGCCTCGCGGCGCTTGCCGGCGGCCTGCACCGCTTGCCGCGGCAGATCGGTCTGAAGCGCGCCATGGGCATGATCCTCACCGCGCGTCACGTCAGCGCCAAGGAAGGTCTCGAGCTCGGCTTCGTCAACGAGGTGGTGCCGCAGGGCGAGGCGCTCAACGCCGCGCTGCGCTGGGCGGAGATGATCGCCAAGAACTCGCCGATGTCGATCCGCGCGTCGAAGCAGACCATCCAGAAGGGGCTCGCCGTGTCGCTGGAACAGGCGATCGAGGAGCAGCGGGAGTACCCGGCGGTGAAGGCGATGGTGGCTTCGCAGGACTACATCGAGGGGCCGAAGGCGTTTGCCGAGAAACGGCCGCCGAAGTGGTTGGGGAGGTAGGGCTCTCTCCCTTTTGTCATTCCGGGGCGCGTCGATCGGCGCGAGCCCGGAATCCATCGGGCCACAGCGACTCCGGATGTATGGATTTCAGGGCTCGTCGCTAACGCGACGCCCCGGAATGACGGTTGAGGGAGTTGCCGCGGTTACCCCTCCCTCGACAGCTCCCGCTTGTATGAGGCGTAGTTCGGCTGATCCACGGCGAGCTTGTCCATCGTGGTCTGCCAGAGATGTTCGGCTAGACCGGGCGTTGCGAGATCCACCTCGCCTTTCGCGATGCGCATCGCGAGCGCGCGGTTGAGCTCGGTCAGCGAGCCGTCCACGCCGAGCAGCGCGCGCAGCCGTTCCACCTCCCTCGCATCGCTCCCCTCCTCCAGCGTCAACTGCCGCGTCACGAGGTCGAGGGCGTTGATGGCGACGCGCAGCTTGAAGGCCTGGTGGCCGGAGATCAGCGGCGTGATGTCACTGCGCAGGAAATCGGCAACCGCTTTGGTCAGTTCGATCGGGCTCGGCTCGTCCTGCATGGTCAGCTCCCTCGCGGCGCCAAGAGGCGCAACAGATCGATTTCGGTTTCGGAGGCGCGGCGGCCAATCATGGCGCGCTCCATCGAGTGATCGGGCCCGGTGCGAAACCGCTGCATCATGCCGCAGCACATGATGCCCCAGCGCAGAGTGCCCATCACTTCCCAGAATTTCACCCGCGCCGGATCGACCTTGCGACCCGCGGCCTCGTAGCCCGCGAACAACTCCTCGCGCGAGCCAAAACCGCCGACGGGCTTGTCGATCTCGCCAAATCGCCATGAGTTGACGCAGAGCCAGCCCAGATCCTCCATGGGATCGCCGAGATGGGCAAGTTCCCAGTCCAGCACCGCGCGCAATCCGTCAGCGCCGATGATGAGATTGCCGTTGCGGAAATCGCCGTGCACCAGCGTGACCTCGGCCGAGGGACCGGGATCGTGGTCGCGTAGCCAGCGCAGTGCCAGCGCGAACACGGGCTTGGGCCAGTCGAGGCTGCGATAGTCGCGCTCGAACTCGTCGATCTCCTTTGCCGCCGTCATGCGCCGCAGTTCGGGCAGCTTCGCAAGCGGCAGCCTGTGCAAGCCGGCGAGCACGCCCCCGAGCTGCCGCGCGAGCATGGGCCGCGCTGAGGCGAACTCGTCATCGCGCAGAATCTTGCGCGCGATGGTTTCGCCCTCGACACGCTGCACGACGAAGCCGGTGCCGAGATCGTCCTCGGGCTCCAAGACATGCAGCACGCGCGGCGACGGCAGGCCGGCCTCGAACGCGAGCTGCATGAGGCTGGCTTCAGCGGTAAGGCCCGCGGCGCGCGAGGGCGCGGCGCCATAGCCCTTGGGCGCGCGGCGCAGGACCGCGCCGATGGTGCCGTCCGGATGCGCGATGTCGAAGCGCCAGGTTTCCTGGCTGGCGCCCCCGGACAGCTTTGTCGCGCCGGTTGCGCCGGTTGCGCCCGGGCACCAGCGCGCGACGCTGCGCGAAAGCTCCGCCTCGATCATTTGCCTTTGAATTTGGCCGGCCGCTTCTCGAGGAAGGCGCCGACGCCCTCGCGAAAATCCTCGGTGTCACCCGCACGCAGCTGGCATTGGAATTCGAGGTTAAGCTGCTCCTCGAAGGAGTTTTCCGGACTGTCCCAATAGAGCTTGCGGATCAGCGACAGTGCGACCGTCGGTCCGTTGGCGAGCTCATGCGCGAGTTTCATCGCCTCCTCCATCAGCGCACCGTCGTCATAGACGCGGTTGACGAGGCCCCATTCCAGAGCCTTTTCGGCCGGCAGCCGCTCACCCATCAGCGACAGCTCGATGGAGCGCGCCTTGCCGACGAGGCGCGGCAACAGCCAGGTCGAGCCGCAATCGGGCACGAGGCCGATGCGGCGGAAGGCTTGCAGGAAGTACGCCGAGCGCGCGCACAGGATCATGTCGCCGAGCAGCGCAAAGCTCATGCCGGCGCCGGCAGCCGGCCCGTTGACCGCAGTGACGATCGGGCAGTGCAGATTGCGGATCCGCCGCAGGAACGGGTGAAAGCCGGTCTCCAGTGTCAGGCCGGCCTTGATCTTCTTCGACTGATCGTTGCGGCCCTGCAAGTTCGCGCCGGTGCAGAACGCGCGCCCCGCGCCGGTCAGCACCACGCAGCGGACATCGCCCTTCCGCTCCTCGATCTCGTCGAGCGCCTCAGCGAGCCCGCCCAGCATGTCCACCGAGACGGCGTTCATGACCTCCTGGTGATCGAGCTTGAGAATGGCGACCGGCCCGTCGAAATCGAGCGTGACGTGTTTGAACTGCATGCTTTCCTCACCCGCGTTGCGGCCCTGCGATGTTCCGCAGACCGGAATTGCCTTTCGTCGGGGCGCATATTTGATTTTTGCCGGCGGCTTGTCCATGGTGATCGGGACATAGCGGACAATCTTGTGCGCACAGGCTGATGCGCGTCATGCCAACAACAGCGGGGAAACACCCATGACCATTTTCGATCTCACCGGCCGCGCCGCCGTGATCACCGGCGGCAATGGCGGTATCGGGCTCGGCATCGCGCAGGCGCTCGCCGCGCAAGGCTGCAACGTCTCGATCTGGGGCCGCAATGCCGAGAAGAACAAGGCTGCCGCCGCCAGCATGGCCGGCTTTCCCGGCAAGGTCGATGCCCGCGTCTGCGACGTCACCGATCCTGCGTCGGTGAATGCGGCGATGGAGGCGACGCTCGACACGTTCGGCCGGGTCGATGGCTGCTTCGCCAATGCCGGCATCGGCGGCGGCGGCAGGCGCTCCTTCGTCGAGCGAACCGAGGAGGAATGGCGCACGATGTTTTCGACCAACCTCGACGGCGTATTCCACGCCTTCCAGGCCGCCGCCAGACACATGACTGAGCGCGCCAACGCCGGCGATCCCTTCGGCCGGCTGGTTGCGACCTCGAGCCTCGCCTCGATCTTCGGCACCGCGCGCAACGAGCACTATGCTGCGACCAAGGCCGCGATCAACGCGCTGGTGCGCGCGCTCGGCGTCGAGCTCGCGCGCTACGGCGTCACGGCGAACGCGATCCTGCCGGGCTGGATCAAGAGCGACATGACGTCGGGCCTCATGGCCAACGATAAATTCGTCGCCAACGTCATGCCGCGGATTCCGCAGCGGCGTTTTGGCGAACCATCCGATTTCGGCGGCATCGCGGTGTATCTGATGAGCAAGGCATCGTCCTATCACACCGCGGACACGTTCGTGATCGACGGCGGGTACACCGCGTTCTGAGGGCTTTTGCAGGGTGGACAAAGGCGCTCTTTCGCCCTGCCCACCTCGTCTCGAACTGGTGGGCACGCTTCGCTTTGCCCACTCTACGATTTCAAACCGGGGGAGGAAGCAAACCATGTTCTCGCACGGGATGATCGGCACCAACGATCTGGACAAGGCCAAGGCGTTCTACGACAAGCTGCTGGCGACCCTCGAGGTTCGGCCTGCACGCGTCGACGGCCATCGCATTTTCTACATCACCAGGACCGGCGTGTTCTCCGTGACCAAGCCGATCAACGGCGAGCCTGCGACGGCGGCCAACGGCGGCACCATCGGTTTCGCCTGCAATTCGCCCGAGCAGGTCGACAAATGGCATGCGGCCGGCGTCGCGGCCGGCGGAAAGACTTGCGAGAATCCTCCCGGCATTCGCGAGGGCTCGGCGGGCAAGGCCTACCTTGCGTACCTGCGCGATCCCGACGGCAACAAGATCTGCGCGATGCACCGGATGGTGTGAGCCCGCCACAGACGACGCTGTCATCCCCGCGAAAGCGGGGGATCCAGTACGCCGCGGCTTCTCCGTATTCGTCGCTGTCTCTGGAATAATGGATCGCCCGCCTTGGCGGGCGATGACACCGCGAGTGTAGCGCGCCGCGTGCCTCAAGCGTTTTAAACATCGTTTGATCTGCACCGATAAAATTCCGCGGCGTGGTAAGGCGCATCTCCCAAAAAAGCACGCTCGCGCTTTCGGCTCTCCGCGTCTATGGTCGCGGCAATCGCGGCCCACTCTATCGGGAGGAACAAGAATGAAACACGCCTATGTGCCCCGCACCACCAACTACACGCTCAATCCCGGCGACGAGCTCAACGACCTGCGCATGTCGGACCAGGTCAGGCCCCTCTATGACCACGTGAAGAAGTTCATCCGCGAGACCGTCGAGCCGATGACGGTGGACTTCATCAAGCACGGCGAGGACAAGGACGACCGCTGGAGCTTTACGCCGGGTCAACTCGAGGTGCTGGAGAAGGCCAAGAACAAGGCCAAGGAGGAAGGCCTGTGGAACTTCTTCCTGCCGGATGACGACACCGGCCAAGGGCTGAAGAACCTCGACTACGCCTATATCGCCGTCGAACTCGGCAAGAGCCCGCTCGCCTCTGAGACCATGAACTGCTCGGCCCCCGACACCGGCAACATGGAGGTGCTGGAGCGCGTCGGCACCAAGGCGCAGAAGGAGAAATGGCTGAAGCCGCTCTTGAACGGCGAGATCCGCTCGGCCTACGCGATGACCGAGCCGAATGTCGCTTCATCCGATGCAAAGAACATCTCCACCACCGCAAAGCTCGTCGGCGACGAGTGGGTGATCAATGGCGAGAAGTATTACATCTCCGGCCTTGGCGATCCCCGCTGCAAGATCATGATCGTGATGGTCAAGACCAATCCCGATGCACCACCGAGCAAGCAGCAGTCGCAGATCCTGGTGCCGAAGGACACGCCAGGCGTCGAGATCCTGGGCCCGATGCACGTGTTCGGGCAGGACCACGCGCCGCGCGGCCACATGCACATGCGCTTCAACAATGTCCGCGTGCCCAGAGACAACATCCTGCTCGGTGAAGGCCGCGGTTTCGAGATTTCGCAGCTCCGCCTCGGACCCGGGCGCATCCACCACTGCATGCGTACGATCGGCAAGGCCGAGAAGGCGCTCGACATGATGGTGCAGCGTGGCCTGACCCGCGAAGCCTTCGGCAAGAAGATCGCCCATCTCGGCGGCAATTTGCAGATCATCGCGCAGGCGCGCTGCGAGATCGAGGCAATGCGGCTGATGGTGCTGAAAGCGGCGAAGGCCATGGACGTGCTCGGCAACAAGGAGGCGCGCGTCTGGGTTTCCATGGTCAAGGCCATGGTGCCGGAGCGCGCCTGCACCATCATCGACCAGGCGATCCAGATGCATGGCGCCACCGGCATCTCGCAATGGACGCCGCTCGCCGAGATGTATCAGGACGTCCGCCACCTGCGCTTTGCCGACGGCCCGGACGAGGTGCACTGGATGGTGGTGGGACGGCATGAGCTGAGCATGCCGTGAGCTCTCCCTGCTTCCTCTCCCCGTTCTGACGGGGAGTGGGTTGGGGTGAGGGGCCGCTTCCACGATCACGGTGAGAGCTGGATTCGCGGAGACTCCCCCTCACCCGGATCGTATCTGCGATCCGACCTCTCCCCGCAAGCGGGGCGAGGTGAGAAGCGCCTGCCGACAGACCGTTACGACGCAGCCACAGCCGCGACCTTGTCCTGCGTCTTCGTCTCGAAATCCGATGCGTCGTGACGTTCGTGCAATTGGCTTGCGGGATCGCCGGAGACACGGTTGACCATGCGGCCGCGCTTGACGGCCGGGCGCTTGGCGATCTGATCGGTCCAGCGCTGCACGTTCTTGTAGTCCTGCACGGACAGGAATTCGCCCGCGCCATAGACCAATCCCTTGGCGAGCGCGCCATACCAGGGCCACACAGCGATATCGGCGATCGTGTACTGACCGCCGGCGAGGTACTCGCTCTCCGCAAGGCGGCGGTCGAGCACGTCGAGCTGGCGCTTGGTTTCCATCGCGAAGCGGTCGATGGCGTATTCGATCTTGGTCGGAGCATAGGCGTAGAAATGGCCGAAACCGCCGCCGAGATAGGGCGCGCTCCCCATCTGCCAGAACAGCCAGGACATGGCCTCGGTGCGCGTCTTGATGTCCTTGGGCAGGAAGGCCCCGAACTTTTCGGCGAGGTAGAGGAGGATCGATCCGGACTCGAACACGCGGATCGGCTCCGGGCCCGAGCGGTCCAGCAGCGCGGGGATCTTCGAGTTCGGATTGATGGCGACGAAGCCGCTGCCGAACTGCTCTCCCTTGCCGATATTGATCAGCCAGGCGTCGTATTCGGCGCCCTTGTGGCCGAGCGCCAGGAGCTCCTCCAGCATCACGGTGACCTTCACGCCGTTCGGGGTCGCCAGCGAATAGAGCTGGAGCGGATGCCGGCCGACCGGCAGCTCCTTGTCGTGCGTGGGGCCCGAGATCGGCCGGTTGATGCTGGCAAACTGCCCGCCATTGGCTTTATTCCAGGTCCAGACTTTGGGCGGCTCGTAGGCGGGTGCGTCGGTCATGCAAAGGGCTCCAGCGCGGAAGGCGCGTGGGCTGTTAGCTAGCGACAAAGGCGAGATTGGCAAGGGCGCAAGGATGCATTGTCCGATGAGCGCCCTCGCCGTTTCGTCATGGCCGGGCCTTCCCGTCCCCATGGCGCCTGTACGCAAGAAGCCCATGGCGAACCGGCTTTGCATGGCGGCGAGGCTGGGCTAGCGTTTCTCCATAGCAAGAGCAACACGAAGCCGGCGCGCGGGAGAGACAGATGAAATCGCCGATCTGCGACATGCTGGGCATAGAGTTCCCCCTGTTTGCCTTCAGCCATTGCCGCGACGTCGTTGCCGCCGTGAGCCGCGCCGGCGGCTTCGGCGTCTTAGGGGCAACCGTGCACACGCCTGATACCCTCGAGCGCGAGCTGAAATGGATCGACGATCACGTCGACGGCAAGCCCTATGGCGTCGACGTGCTGATCCCCGAAAACATCTCGACCGCTGGCGAGAAGGACGTCACCTGGAAGAGCCTGGAAGCGCGGGTGCCGCAGGCGCATCGCGACTACACGCGCAACCTCCTGAAGAAGTGTGACATCGAGCTGACCAGCACCTCCGTCGCCGACAACCAGCCGCAGCCCTTCGACGCCAAGACCGCGCTGGAGCTGCTGGAGGTCTCCTTCCGTCATCCGATCCGCCTGATCGCCAATGCGCTGGGCGTGCCGCCGAAACCGATGATCGAGATGGGCAAGGCGCACGGCGTGCCGGTGGCCGCACTGGTCGGCGCCAAGGAGCACGCACTGCGTCATGTCGCGGCCGGCGTCGACATTCTGGTCGCACAGGGCACCGAGGCCGGCGGACATTGCGGCGAGGTCTCGACCATGGTGCTGGTGCCGGAGGTGATCAAGGCGATCAAACCGATCCGCGATGTGCCGGTGCTGGCGGCCGGCGGCATCATGACCGGGCGGCAGATGGCCGCCTGCATGGCGATGGGCGCGGCCGGGGCGTGGACCGGCTCGGTGTGGCTCGCCACGATCGAGTCGGAGACCACCGAGATTTTTCGCGAGAAGATGATCGCCGCGTCCTCGCGCGACGCGGTGCGCTCGAAGGGCCGCACCGGCAAGCCCGCGCGGCAGCTCCGCTCGGTGTGGACCGATGCCTGGGACCGCGCACCGGACAGCCCCGGCGCGCTGCCGATGCCCCTGCAAAGCATCGTCAGCCGCGACGCCTTCAACTCGATCGACCGCGCGGCCGCCGCCGGCAATGCGCGGGCGCGCGACCTCGTCAGCTACTTCGTCGGCCAGGGCGTTGGTCTCATCGACAGCGTGAAGTCGGCAGGGACGGTGGTGCAGGAGTTCAAGGAAGGGTTCGCCGAAGCCGTCGAGCACATGAATGCGCTGGTGGCGGAGTGACCGTGGTAGATCCTCATGGTGAGGAGGCGCGTCAGCGGCGTCTCGAACCATGAAGGCTCCGATCTCGCCCGCGGCCCATCTTTCGAGACGCCCGCTTCGCAGGGCACCTCGGGATGAGGTGGTGAACTGTTGAGAAAGCGAAACGAAGAACAATGCATCTACCCCCAGACCGCATTCCCGTCATCGTCGGCGTCGGCGAGATCGTCGACCGGCCCAGAGAGATCACAGAGGGCCTCGAGCCGCTCGATCTTCTCGAACAGGCGCTGCGGCGCGCCGAAGAGGATGCCGGCGCAAGGCTGCTCGGCGAGGTGCAATCGCTCGACGTTGTCAACTTCCTGAGCTGGCGCTATCGCGATCCCGAAAAGCTGCTGGCGCAGCGGCTCGGCGTTCAGCCCGCGCACTGCTATTACGGCCCGGTCGGCGGCGAGAGCCCGATCCGCTATCTGCATGAGGCGGCGCAACGCATCGCGCGCGGCGAATGCAGCGTCGCCGCCGTCTGCGGAGCGGAGGCGCAGTCGACCGCGACCAAGGCGGAGCGTACCGGCGCCAAGCTGCCGTGGACGCCGTTTGCGCATGACGTCGACGAGCCGAAGCGCGGCGCAGCGTTCCAGAAGCCGCTTGCCGTGAAGCTCGGCGTGTTCCGCCCCGTCACGGTCTATCCCTTCTACGAGGCCGCGTCCTCGGCACATTGGGGCCAGAGCCCGCGCGAGGCAATGGCGGAATCTGGCACGCTGTGGTCGCGTTATTCGCAGGCCGCCGCGCAAAATCCCAACGCCTGGCTGAAGCGGCGTCTTGCGCCTGACGAGATCACGACACCGACGGCGGACAACCGCCTGATCGCCTGGCCCTACACCAAACTGATGGTCGCCAACCCCATGGTCAACATGGGCGGCGCGCTGCTGCTCACCAGCCTTGCGACGGCGCGCGCGGCCGGTATTGCCGAAGACCGACTGGTCTATCCGCTCGGCGGCGCCTCGGCCGAGGAGCCGCGCGATTATCTCCTGCGCGACCAGTTCTATGAGAGCCATCCTCAGAATGCGGTGTTGAAGGCCGCGATGAATCTCGCCGGCGGCGACGGCCAGCAGTTCGACGCGATCGAGCTCTATAGCTGCTTTCCTTGCGTGCCCAAGATGGCCCGGCGAACGCTGGGCCTGGGGCCCGACGTGCAGCCGACCGTGACCGGCGGCCTCACCTTCTTCGGCGCGCCGCTCAACACCTACATGACGCATGCAGCCTGCGCGATGGTGCGCAAGTTGCGCGATGGCGCGAAGCTCGGCCTGCTCTACGGCCAGGGCGGCTTTGTCACCAAGCATCACGGGCTCGTGCTCTCGAAGACACCGCCGCGCGCGGCGCTGTCCCAGGACACGAGCGTCCAGAGTGAGGCCGATCACAACAAGCGCGCGGTGCCTGAATTCGTCACCGAGGCGAGCGGCAAGGGCAAGGTCGAGAGCTTTACGGTGATCTTCGGCCGCAATGGCGACATCGAGCACGGCGTCGTCATGCTGCGCACGGAAGACGACCGGCGCACGCTGGCCCGCATTCCGGCAGGCGACGGCACGACGCTGGCGCACCTGCTCGACATGAATCGCACGCCTGTCGGCTCGCTCGGCCAAATCACGATGGCCGGTGACAACGTGCCGGAGTGGCGGATGCGTTGATCCACGATCATCGCGCTCGTTGGGGTGGGCGAAGGCGCGCTCGCGCCTGCCCACCACTCCCTGCGCAATCGCTGTCACGATGGTGGGCACGCTTCCGCCTTCGCTCTTCGAGCTACGACGGACAAGTCGCTTTGCACACCCTACAAGATCTGCAGTCAGCGGCGGTCCGCGTTCACGCCGCGCGAACGTTGGTCAGGAACTTGCTGACCTCGGTCTTCAGCCGGCTCGAATCGTTCGACAGCATCTGCGCCGCCGACAGCACCTGCGAGGAGGCCGTGCCGGTTTCGGTTGCGCCGCGCTGTACGTCGGCGATGTTGGAGGAGACCTGCTGGGTGCCCTGCGCCGCCTGCTGCACGTTGCGGGCGATCTCCTGGGTCGCAGCGCCCTGCTCTTCCACCGCCGCTGCGATGGCCGAGGAGATTTCCGACAGGCGCTCGATGGTCGAGGAGATGTCCTTGATGGCGCCGACGGAGTCGTTGGTGGCGGCCTGGATGCCGGTGATCTGCTGGCCGATCTCGCCGGTCGCCTTGGCGGTCTGCTCGGCGAGCGCCTTTACTTCCGATGCGACTACCGCGAAGCCGCGGCCGGCCTCGCCGGCGCGCGCCGCCTCGATGGTCGCGTTCAGCGCCAGCAGGTTGGTCTGGCCGGCGATGGTGTTGATCAGCTCGACGACGTCGCCGATGCGCGAGGCCGCCTTGGACAGCTCGCTGACGCGTTCGCTGGTGGTGCGGGCCTGGCCGACGGCGTCGCCCGCCATCCGCGCCGATTCCTGCACCTGACGGCTGATCTCGCCGACCGATGAAGCCATCTCCTCGGTAGCCGAGGCCACCGACTGCACGTTGGTCGAGGCTTCCTCCGAAGCTCCGGCAACAGTGGTCGCAAGCTTCTGGGAGCGGTCGGCGGTCGACGTCAGCGTCGAGGCCGAGGCTTCCAGCTGGGTCGAGGCCGACGACACGGCCTGGATGATCTCGCCGACCGCGCCTTCGAATTCGTTGGCAAGCCGCGTCATATCGGCTTTGCGCTGCTCGGCGTTGCGGCTTTCGACTTCGAGCTGCTCCGCCTTCAGTCGCTCGACCTCGATTGCATTGGTCTTGAACACCTGGACTGCCCCGGCCATCTGGCCGATCTCGTCCTTGCGTTCGGTGGCCGATATTGCCACCGACGTATCGCCCTTAGCGAGGATGCCCATCTCGGAGGTGATGCGCTGGATCGGGCGGGTGACCACGACTGCGACACCAAAAGCACCGACCAACGAGAGCAATAGCGTGACGATGCCGCCGATCAGCATGGCGAGCGTCGCGTTTGCGGACGCCGCGTCGGAGGCCAAGGCCCGTACAGTCAGCAGCGACCGCTCTTCTGCGTCCATCTCCTGCACCACGGCACGGAGGCCGTCCATGGCCTTCTTGCCGGCGCCGGATGCTTCAAGCTCGCGCGCCTTCGCCTGAGTTGCGGGATCCTTCATCAGTGCGATTTCGCGCTGAGCGATATTGGTCATCCAGTCGCTGGCGAACGCCGTGACGCGTTCGAGGCGCTTCTGCTGAGCCGCGTTGTCGGAGGTCAGGCTACCGACTTTAGCCGCTGCCGCCTGAAACTGCTTCTGGCCCGACTCGTAAGGCGCGAGAAAGCCGGTATCCGCCGACACAAGGTAGCCGCGTACGCCAGTTTCCGAATTGACCATGGAGCTGACGAGCGCGGAGAGCTGCTCCAGTACCTCATAGGTGTGGATCGTCATCCTCGCCGTCGAGTTCATCACACTCAGCGAATGGTAGATCGCCCCGGTACCAATGGCGACGACGAGACAGATTGCGGCGAATACGGCGGAAACTTTGACAGAGACACGAACATTATTGATCCAAGACATCGATTTCCCCAGTATTCTCCGATTAAAAATTGCTCACCGGATCACAGATCGTCGGGCGGCGCGATCAATTTCCGTCCCTATTTTGGTACCATCGCCAATGATGGAACACGTTAACGAAACTCCGCAATCCTACTGAGATATCGCAGGGGGATACGCCGCATTTTTACGGGCATACGGAAGAAAGGCGCGGCGCAGGGGACGGTTTCACGAGACCTTGATACGGTGCTGGTGCGGACATCCTTGGTCCGCGGACCAATACTGCACGGAATGCCTCAAGACCGTTCAGTCGGTCGGACGGCGCCCAAGACACAAAGAGCGGCGCTGATGGCGCGGCTCTCGTTTCGTGCGATACCCGGTTGGAGAGAGTCACGCCGCGCGAACGTTGGTCAGGAACTTGCTGACCTCGGTCTTCAGCCGGCTCGAATCGTTCGACAGCATCTGCGCCGCCGACAGCACCTGCGAGGAGGCCGTGCCGGTTTCGGTCGCGCCGCGCTGTACGTCGGCGATGTTGGAGGAGACCTGCTGGGTGCCCTGCGCCGCCTGCTGCACGTTGCGGGCAATCTCCTGGGTCGCAGCGCCCTGCTCTTCCACCGCCGCTGCGATGGCCGAGGAGATTTCCGACAGGCGCTCGATGGTCGAGGAGATGTCCTTGATGGCGCCGACGGAGTCGTTGGTGGCGGCCTGGATGCCGGTGATCTGCTGGCCGATCTCGCCGGTCGCCTTGGCGGTCTGCTCGGCGAGCGCCTTTACTTCCGATGCGACTACCGCGAAGCCGCGGCCGGCCTCGCCGGCGCGCGCCGCCTCGATGGTCGCGTTCAGCGCCAGCAGGTTGGTCTGGCCGGCGATGGTGTTGATCAGCTCGACGACGTCGCCGATGCGCGAGGCCGCCTTGGACAGCTCGCTGACGCGTTCGCTGGTGGTGCGGGCCTGGCCGACGGCGTCGCCCGCCATCCGCGCCGATTCCTGCACCTGACGGCTGATCTCGCCGACCGACGAGGCCATCTCCTCGGTCGCCGAGGCCACCGACTGCACGTTGGTCGAGGCCTCTTCCGACGCCGCCGCGACCTTGGTCGCCATCTGTTGGGAGCGATCGGCGGTAGCGGTCAACGTCGAAGCCGAGGCTTCGAGCTGGGCCGAGGCTGACGAAACCGTCTGCACGATCTCGCCGATCATCGATTCGAATTCGCGGGTGATGGTGTCGACGCGGCGGCCCCGCTCGATCTTGGCTTCAGCATCAAGGGCGGCGGCTTCGTCGGCCGCCTTCTTGGCGATCAGCGCCTCCTTGAAGACCTGAAGCACGTCGGCCATGGCGCCAATCTCGGTCTTCTCGCCCTGATGCGGCACCTCGGCGGTCAGATCGCCCTTGCCGAGCGCCTGCATCGGCTCGACGATGGAGTTGAGGCCGCTGGAGACGTCGCGGATCATGTAGAAGCTGACGCCGATGCCGATGACGAGAGCGGCGCCGAGAATGACGGACACCAGCATGAAGGCGAAGGAATAGCTGTCGGCGGCGTCCCGGGCGGCCTGGTCGCCGCCCTTATTGTTGAGGTCGATGTCCTTCTTGAGGACCTCGTCAGATTGCAAACCAATCTTGTTGACCTTCTTGGTATTGAGCTCGTGCGCCTCATGTGGGACCTTGCCGGCCTCCAGGCGCGACAGCGCAAACACCTCTTCCGTGCCCTTCTTGTAATCGTCCCACAGCTTGGACCACTCGTTGTACAGCGCCCGCTCCTCAGGCGAGGTGATCATCGGCTCGTAATCCTTGCGGGACTTGGCCAACATGTCGATCACGATCGCTGCCATCTTTTCGGCCGCCAGCTTCTCCTCCAAGGTCTCGGCGAGCATGTGCTCGCGGACCACGTTGCGATAGGAGATGACGATGGCCCGGAGATCGCCGAGCACCCGCACGCTGGGCATCCAGTTCGTCGTGATGTCCGTGGTATTGGCGTTCATGGACCGCATTTTCAATACGGCGAGCAGGCCCATGCCGGTCATCGCGACCAGCAGAAACGCCACGACGCTGATGATCTTGGTGCGGATGGAAATATTCGTGAGCATTGCTGGTCTCTTGTCTTGGACCGCGGCTTTTGGGCCACGGCTTGGCGTCGGGAAATAGCTGCAACCAAAAGGAGTGCAGCCGATATCAAACACCAAACGACCTGAGCAGACGTTAACTACGACTCCGTACGAGTACGGAACCCGAAAGAAATCAACAGAGGACTAAGAAAGCCCTGCGCTCAGCGCATGAGCCCGAGCGCGTCGGAGAAAAACTCCGGCCCGCCGAAATTGCCCGACTTAAGGGCAAGCAACATGCTGCCTTCCCTGGCGCCCACCGCGTGCAACACCGGGACTCCTGCAGCGATCTCAGCGCCGACAAGGAAGCCGGGAATCTTCAGGCGATCGACGACGGCCCCGGACGTCTCGCCACCGGCAACCACAAGACGCCGAACGCCCGACTGCACCAGCCCTTCGGCGATATCGGCCATGGCCTGCTCGATGGCGTGACCGGCGGCATCCCGACCGTGACGCGCCTGCACTGCGGCGACCGCCTCGGGCGTGCCGCTCGAGGCGACCAGCACCGGACCGTCCGCGAGGCGGGGGCGCGCCCAGGCGAGCGCGCGCTGCGCTTCGCGCGCGCCTGCGACAATTTGCCCGGGATCGAGATGCAACACCGGCATGAGACGTTCGGCATTCGCGATCTGCTGAAGCGTCGCCTGCGAGCAGCTTCCGGCGAGACATGCCGCCGGTCCGCCGACCGGCGCGTTCGCCTCCGCGCTCGCCGCATTGGCCTTCACCTTCCCCGAGGAGACCAGCGCGCGCGCCAGGCCAAGGCCGATGCCGGAGGCTCCGACCGATAGCCGATGCTCCACGGCGACGAGGCCGATGGTCTCGAGGTCACGGTCGAACACGGCGTCGATGATCGCCGCGCCCATGCCCTTGGCCGACAGCTCGGCGAGTTGCGCGCGTACGGCGTCCGCGCCGCGCGTCACGTTTGCGAGATTGACGAGACCGACCCTGGTCCTGCTCTGCCGCGCCAGCACCCGCACCAGGTTGGAATCGTGCATCGGGTTGAGCGGATGGTCCTTCAGCGGGCTCTCGTTGAGCGGAACAGGGCCGACGAACAGATTGCCTTGGTAGACGGTGCGGCCGGTCTCGGGGAACGCCGGCGTCACCAGAACGATCGCCTCGCCGCAATCGTCGCGCAGCGCGTCCATCACCGGGCCGATATTGCCGGCGTCGGTGGAATCGAAGGTCGAGCAGATCTTGAACAGCACGTGACCCGCGCCGCGGCCGCGCAGCCATTTCTCCGCCGCGCGCGAGCGCGTCACCGCAAGCCCCGCCTCGATCGAGCGGCTCTTCAGCGACACCACGACTGCATCGACCTCGGGCAGCGCCAGGTCGTCAGACGGCACGCCGATGGTCTGCACGGTGCGCAGGCCCGCGCGCGTCAGCGTATTGGCGAGATCGGAGGCGCCGGTATAGTCGTCGGCAATGCAGCCAAGAGAAATTTTCGCTGCAATCGTCACGATTTTGCTCCGGCGTAGGGCTTGAACCAGGCGAGACCGTCGGTAGTCTTGCCGCGCGGATTGTATTCACAGCCGACGAAGCCGGCATAGCCGAGACGATCGAGCTCGGCGAACAGGAAGGGATAGTTCAGCTCCTCGCTATCGGGCTCGTTGCGCGAGGGGATGCTGGCGATCTGGACATGGCCGATGATCGGCATCATCTCACGCAGGCGCATGGTGACGTCGCCATGGATGATCTGGCAGTGATAAATGTCGAACTGGAGCTTGAGGTTCGGGATCCGCAGTTCCTCGACCACGTCGCGTGCGAAGCCGAAGTCGTTGAGGAAATAGCCGGGAACGTTGCGCGGGTTGATCGGCTCGATCACGATGTCGATGCCGTGCGGTGCGAAGAACTCCGCGGCCCACGCCACCGACTTGTAGAAGGCCTCGATCGCAAGTCGATCGCCGCGGTTGGCCATGCCGGCCATCAGGTGCAGGCGCCTGACGCCGGTCGCCTTGGCATAGGGCAGCGCCGTCTCCAGGCTCTGCTTGAGATCGCCAAAGCGGGCGGGGAGCGCTGCAAAGCCCTTCTCGCCAGCGTCCCAGTTGCCGGGCGGCAGGTTGAACAGCGCCTGCGTGAGCCCGTTGCGCTTGAGGCGCTCGCCGACAACCTCGGCCGGGTGCTCATAGGGAAACAGGAATTCGACGGCGGTGAAGCCGGCCTTCGCCGCAGCATCGAAGCGGTCGAGGAACGGCACCTCGGTGAACATCATCGAGAGATTGGCGGCAAAGCGGGGCATCTAAATCCTCTTGTTATTTTTCGCCTGGCAGCTTCACGCCGGTGACCTGCGCATACATCCGCGCCACCGACGCATCGTCGTCGCGGCCCATGCCGGCCGCTGCGGTCATGAGGAACATCTGGAGCGCGGCTGCCGAGACCGGCACCGGGAATTTTGCCGACCGCGCCATGTCCTGGATGATGCCGAGGTCTTTTACGAAAATCTCCACCGCGCTGCGTGGGGTGTAGTCGCCGTCGAGCACATGCGGCATGCGGTTCTCGAACATCCAGGAATTGCCGGCCGAGGCCGTGATCACCTCGTACACTTTCCGGATGTCGAGGCCCTGCTTGGCGGCAAAGGCGATCGCCTCGGATGCGGCGGCGATGTGCACGCCGGCCAGGAGCTGGTTGATCATCTTGAAGGCGGCGCCCTGGCCCGCGGCATCGCCGAGCTCGTAGAGCTTTGCCGCCATGGCATCGAGCGCGGGGCGCGCCTTGGCAAAGGCCGCCGGGCTACCGGAGGCGAGGATCGTCAATTCGCCTTGCGCGGCGCGCTGCGCGCCGCCGGAGATCGGCGCATCCAGGTAATGCCGGCCGGTCGCCTCGAGCTGCCTTGCGAGGCGCCGGGCGATGTCGGGGTCCATGGTGGCGGAGGAGATGAAGACGCTTTCCTTCGGCATGGTTTCGGCCGCGCCATCCTTGCCGAACAGGATCGCCTCGGTCTGCGCGGCGTTGACGACGACGCTGACGACGACGTCCGCCTCCCCCGCCGCCTCCGCCGGCGTTTTCGCGCCGGCGCCGCCGTCCTTCACGAAGCGCGAGACCGCGTCGGCCGAGACGTCGCAACCGGTGACGGTAAATCCGGCGCGCTTCAGCGATGTGGCCATGCCAAAGCCCATCGAGCCGAGCCCGATGACGGCGATACGCGGTTTCTGCGAGGCTGACGACATGCGATTGATCCCTTGGAGCGTTCCTCAATGGCCGGTCTCGGCGGCCTGTTGAACCGCATATCACGGCTTGGCCGCGCTGCCAAAGCGTGAGACAAACGGGCATGACGGCCATGAGCAACGAGACGAAACTTCGTGAGGATATCTGCCGCTTCGGCCGCTCGCTATTCGAGCGCGGGTTGACGCCGGGCTCCTCCGGCAACATCAGCGTCAAGCTCGACGACGGCGGCTGGCTGGTGACGCCGACCAACGCCTCGCTCGGCTTCCTCGACCCAGTTCGGCTATCGCGGCTCGATGGATCGGGCCGGCTGGTCTCGGGCGATGCTCCGACCAAGGAGGTTCCGCTGCACACCGCGCTTTACGAGACGCGTGGCGCGGCAAGCGCGATCGTGCACCTGCATTCCACCCATTCGGTCGCGCTCTCGATGCTGCCCGAGATCGACCCGCGCGCCGCGCTGCCGCCGATGACGGCCTATTATCTCATGAAATGCGGCGCCACCGCGCTCGTGCCCTATTTCCGCCCCGGCGATCCCGCGGTGGCGGATGCGATCAAGGGGCTGGCGGGAAGATATTCGTCGGTGCTGCTCGCCAATCACGGCCCGGTCGTCGCCGGCGACACGCTCGAAGCCGCCGTATTTGCGACGGAGGAGTTGGAGGAGACGGCGAAGCTCTATCTGCTGCTGCGTGGGCTGAACCCGCGGCATTTGTCGCCGGAGCAGGTCAAGGATCTGGTGAAGGTGTTCGGGCTGACGCTGCCTGAGCACGGGGACGCGCATTAGGTTTCGCTTGTCCAGGACGATGTTGGAGAGATCGTCATTGCGAGCGAAGCGAAGCAATCCAGAGTCTTTCCGCGGTGGGATTCTGGATTGCTTCGCTTCGCTCGCAATTGTGCATGTTCACTAATTCGCTGATTGGATCGCTCCACAGGAGGACGATCCGATGCGCGACAACAGCTACGACCGGACGATTGAGCGCAACTATCTACAGAAGTGGCGTTTTCTGATCCCGGAGTATGAGGCGGTGAAGGCTGGCCGATCGGCGCTGTTCAAGCGGGTCGGCGACTTTTACCGGCACCACGGGACCTGCTCACAGACGTTCCGCAAGTATTACAATCGCTATCTGCAGAGCGGCGAGGAAGCGGACCTGCTGCCGCGGCGGCGCGGCCCCAAGTGGCGGGAACGGCGCGAGCCGGAAGGAATCGAG
This sequence comes from Bradyrhizobium sp. CB82, assembly GCF_029714405.1. Classification (NCBI taxonomy): domain Bacteria; kingdom Pseudomonadati; phylum Pseudomonadota; class Alphaproteobacteria; order Hyphomicrobiales; family Nitrobacteraceae; genus Bradyrhizobium; species Bradyrhizobium sp. CB82. The sequence goes on from NZ_CP121650.1 coordinate 6,126,770, forward strand.
GCGGAGATCGTCACCCATCGCAAGCGGGGGATGAACCGTTATGAGATCCATGCCGTCTTGCGCGAGACGCGCGACACGGTACCTTCACCGATCACGATCTACCGGGTGCTGAGGCGCTATCAGCTGAACCGGCGCACGCCGGCGATGCGTGAGGAGAAACGCCGTATTATCAAGGACAAGCTCGGGGAGCTGGGCCACGTCGACCTGCATCAATTGCCGCGCGACATGTTCCTCGCGCCACCCCCGGTCACGGCCTCCATCATCAGCCTGATCGACAGCTGCTCGCGCCTGGCCTGGGCCGAGGTCCTGACGTCCAAGAAGGCGCTGCCGGTCATGTTCAAGACCCTGAAGATGATCAACACCCTCAACGTCACTTACGGGCTCGTCTTCCAGGAAATCCTGTCCGACAACGGCGCCGAGTTCGCCGCCCGCACCAAGCCGGACGAGCATCCGTTCGAGGCCATGCTGCTCGAGCTCGGCATCAAACACCGCTACACCAAGCCATACCGGCCGCAGACCAATGGCAAAGTCGAACGCTTCTGGCGCACGCTGGATGATGACGTCATCGAAGGCGCGACCTTCGATAATCTCGACCACATCGCCAACGAACTGTTCGAATACCTCGTCTACTACAACAACCACAGACCCCATCAGGCCTTGGCAGGACAAACTCCCAAAGCCTTTGCGGCTACCAAGACCACCGCGATCCAATCAGCGAATTATTGAACATCGACAGCAATGACGGAGTATGTGGCAACATCGGTAGCCCGCATGAGCGAAGCGACATATGGGGACGGCTGTCCCGGATATCGCTGCGCTCATCCGGGCCGCGGCAGCCCGATCTCAGCTACAGCCCCAGATATGCCTTCCTCACGTCCGGATTGCCCTTGATCTCGGCGGAGGGGCCCTGCATCTGAACGCGGCCGGTTTGCAGGATGTAGGCGCGGTCGGCGATCTCCAGGCATTCGGCCATGCGCTGCTCGACGATCAACACGGTCATGCCGGCATCGCGGATGCGTTTGACGGCCTGAAAAATCTCGTCGACCAGTTTTGGCATGATGCCCTGCGAGGGCTCGTCCAGCATCAACAGCCGCGGGCGCGTCATCAGCGCGCGACCGATCGCGAGCATCTGCTGCTCGCCGCCGGAGAGCGTCTCGGCGCGCTGCTCGAGGCGTTCGGACAGCCGCGGGAACAGATTGAAGACGAGGTCGAGCGGCCCTTCGCGGTTGGCTTCGCCGCGGTAAAGATAGCTGCCGAGACGCAGATTGTCGCGCACCGACAGGCGCGGGAACAGGCGGCGGTTTTCCGGCACATAGGCGATGCCGGCTGCTGTGATGTGATGCTGCGCCATACCGTCAAGCCGTTTGCCGTCGAACGTCACCGTGCCGGAGCGCGGGCGCTCGGCGCCGGCGATGGATTTTAGCAGCGTCGACTTGCCCGCGCCGTTGGCGCCGGCGACGCAGACGATCTCGCCTTTCTCCACATCGATCGAGACGGAGGAGATCGCAACCAGCCCCTGATAGGCAGTCGTGATTTCATGCACCTTGAGCATGACGATCTCCCAGATACGCGCTGATCACCTTGGGATCGCGGACGACGTCGGCGGGCTTGCCCTCGACCAGCACCTTGCCGAGATCGAGCACGATGGCGCGGTCGACCAAGGGCATCACGATCTCCATGACGTGCTCGACCATCAGCACGGTGATGCCGGCATCGCGCACCTTGCGGACAAGCGCGACGCCGGTCTGCGCTTCCGTCGGCGTGAGACCGGTGAGGACTTCGTCAAGCAGCAGCAGCTTCGGCTGGGTGGCTAGCGCGCGGGCGACTTCGAGGCGGCGCTTCTCGGCCGGAACGAGATCGCTTGCGGGCACGTCGGCGCGGGCGGCAAGGCCGGTGAACTCCAGCACCTCATAAGCCTTGCGGCGGGCCTCGCGCATCACGGTGGTGCGCACCAGCGCACCGACGATGACGTTGTCGATGACCGTCATGGTCTCAAAGCTCTTGACGACCTGGAAGGTGCGCCCGACGCCGCGCACGCATCGTTCCGCCGCCGGCATGCGCGTGACATCCACGCCGTCGAACCAGATCGAGCCTTGCGTCGGCGGCAGGACGCCGGCGATGAGATTGAACAGTGTCGACTTGCCGGCGCCGTTGGGGCCGATCAGCCCGACGATCTCGCCGCGCCCGACCGAGATCGAGACGTCGGAGTTGGCGACGAGGCCGCCGAAGCGCTGCCAGACGCCGCGGGTCTCTAGGAGCGCGGTCATCGTGCGGCTCCCTTCGACTTGGTCCGTGAGAACAGGCTTACGAGGCCCTGGGGCAAGGCCAGCGAGATCAGGACGATCAGCGTGCCGTAGACGATGAGGTCGACGCCGCGCCCCGAACCGCCGATGAAGGAGCGTGTCAGCTCGGTCATCGGGATCAGGATGGCGGCGCCAAGCACGGGCCCCCAGAGGGTACCGATGCCGCCGAGCACCGCGGGCAACGCCATCAGCAGCGAGAACTGGAAGCCCATCACGCTTTCGGGATCGATATAGGCAAGGTACTGCGCATAGAAGCTGCCGCCGATGGCGACGAGGAAGGCGGAGACGGCGGCCGCGCCCATCTTGGAATTGAACACCACGACGCCGAGGCTTTCAGCGGCTTCTGGATTGTCCTTCACCGCGCGCCACCAAAAGCCCCATTTGGAGTCTTCCAGCCACCAGGTGACGAACCAGGCGAGACAGCAGAGCGCCAGCGCGAAGTAGAAGTACGGCAGCTTGCTGCGCATGAACTGGAACTTCAGCCAGCTGTCGCCGCGGACGGGGATGGTGATGCCGAGCGCTGCACCCGCCCATTCCCAGTTCTGGAACAAGAGCAGCCCGATCTCGGCGATGACGATGGTCGCGATCACGAAGTAATGGCCGCGCAGGCGGAAGAAGGGATAGCCGAGCGCCATCGCGATGGCGGCCGCGAGCATGCCGCCCGCGAGCATGCCGAACCAGGGCAGCACGCCGAACTTCGTGAACAGCAATTCGGTGGTGTAGGCGCCCAAGCCGAAATAGAGCGCATGGCCGAGCGAAATCTGCCCGCAATAACCGGACAGAATGTTCCAGCTCTGTGACAGGGCCGCGTACATCAGCGTCAGGATCAGGATGTTCTGGACGTAGACGTCCTTCACGACCAGCGGCGTGGCCGCGGCGAGCACGGCCAGCACTGCGGCGATGAAGAGGTCGCGGCGGCGCCGCGCGGCAAAATGCTTGTCCATCACATCGACCCGAACAGGCCGCGCGGCCGGATGAAGACGACGAGGAGGTAGACGGCGTAGATGCCGACAGACTTCAGCGATGGCGGCAGCACCAGCGCGGTCGTCGCCTCGACCAGACCGACAATGATGCCGCCGGCGAAAGCGCCGAACACGCTGCCGAAGCCACCGAGCGCCACGGTGACATAGGCGATCAGCGCAAAGGATGCACCGACGTCGGGATAGATGTAGAAGAAGATCGCCATGATCGCGCCGGACAAGCCGACCAGCGCGGCGCCGAGGCCCCAGCCGAGCGCGAACACGCGATTCTTGTCGATGCCGACGAGCGCGACCGCCCCGGGATCCTCGCGGGTGGCTTCCAGCGCGCGGCCGAAATCGGTGCGATTGATGAAGAAATAGAGCCCCGCGAAGGCGGCGATCGAGACCAGCGCACCGATGAGCTGCGGCTCGGGGAGGAAGATGCCGGCAACCGAGATGGTCTTGCCGCCGAGCCAGGACTGCGGAACGCTGCGATAGTCGGGCGTGAAGAAGAATTGCGCCAGCCCGCGCATCACGATCGCCAGGCCGAAGGTCGAGAAGATCTGCACCATGCCGGCATTGGCTTTGGCGCGCATCGCGAAGCGGACGATCAACAGGTAGACTACCGCGCCGAACACGAACAGCGCCGCGGCGACCAGCGGCGCCGAGAGCAAGGGGTCGATGGCGAAGAACGCGAACAAAAAGAACGTCGCGTACATCGCAACCATCAGGAACTCGCCATGGGCGAAGTTCACGACGTCCATCAGGCCGAAAATCAGGGCGAGCCCCACGGCGATCAGTCCATAGAGCAGCCCCATCAACAGGCCGCTCGCCAGACTCTGGATGATAGCTTCGGCTGTCACAGTGCTTGGTCCCCCACCTTGGCCTGCGCCGCTTACTTCATCGGCCAGGACGCTTCCGCGATCGCGGCTTGCGGCGGGAAGATGGTGACGAACTTGCCACCGACATATTGCAGCAGCACCGGGTCGGCGTCGTTGTTCTGACCCATCTCGTCGAACTTGATGCGCTTCCACGGCATGATGGTCTGCTCGCCCGGGATCTCGGTCGCCGCGAGCGCGTCGCGGATCTTCTCGCCATCGGTCGACTTGGCGCGGTTGATGGCATCCGCCAGCACGATCAGCCCCATGAACTGGCGCGAGGTGAGGTCGTTGAGGTCCTTGCCCGACTTCGCCTTGAACATGTCGTTGATCTTGCCGACCATCGGGCGCTTCTGCGCAAGGTCGAGCGAGAAGGTGCCGCGCGAGATCACGCCTGCGAGCTTGTCGCCGACGGCATCATAGAGCGCCTTCTCGGAGAAGCCGGCGTCCTGCGCCACGATGGCGTTCGGCTTGTAGCCGAGCTCGGCCATGGTCTTGACCAGCAGGATGCCGTCGGTGGTGTAGCTCGAGGGCATCAGCACGTCGGCGTTCGCGCTCTTGAGCTGCTGCACCTCGGCCGAAAGCGAGGGCGAGTTGTTCCGATACTTGATGTCGGCGACGATCTTGTAGCCGCGCTCGCCGGCGATCTTGGCCTGGGCGTTGCCGGAATCGGTGCCGAAGATGGTGTCCTCGTGGAACAGCGACAGCGTCTCGATCCTGGTGCCCTTCTTCTTCATGGCATCGAAGAAATCGAACATCGCGGCCGAGTACATCTCGTCATGCGGCGAGGCACGGAAATAATATTTGAGGCCGCGGCGATGCAGGCTGGGCGAGGAGTTGTCGGCGGAGACGAACGGGATCTGGTAGCGTTCGCAGATCTGGCTGACGGTGACGGCAACCGAGCTCTGATAGGTGCCGATGATGGCCGAGACCTTCTCCTGCGTGATCAGGCGCTCGGCCTCTGCGCGGCCCTTCTGCGGATCGGCCTGGTGGTCGGCGAAGACCAGCTTGATCTTCGCGCCGCCAAGGCCCGGCAGGCCCTCGCCTTTCGCCAGCGGCAGATCGAAATCGGTGTCCTTGTTGACGACTTCGAGCGCCGTCTCATAGGCCTTCTGCGCGTCGACGCCCTGCTGCGCGCTGGCGCCGGAGAACGGATAGATGACGCCGATCACGACCTCCGAGGTCTGCGCGCGCGCCGCTAGCGGCAACAATGCGGCGGTGGCAGTGGCTCCGAGCAGAACGTCGCGGCGAGTGATCGTCATTGGCAAATTCCCCTGTTACTTGAATTTTGCACGTATCGAATGAAGCGATTGACGGAGTGCGTAAAGCCTGAAGAAGCAGCAAACGCTGCCCGCTAAATCACGGCCATGTTTTTGTTCTTCAGATCCGTCACCAGCATCAGCCCCGGCGAATGCGTGATCGCGAACGGCAGCTTCGCGGCGTTGATGACGGATTGCGGCGTGACGCCGCAGGCCCAGAACACCGGAATTTCGTCTTCGGCGACCGGCACCGGATCGCCGTAGTCGGGCTTGGCGATGTCCTTGATGCCGATCAGGTGCGGATGGCCAAGATGCACTGGCGCGCCGTGCACGGCGGGATAGCGCGAGGTGATCTGCACCGCGCGGATCGCGTCCGCCGGCTTGAACGGGCGCATCGACACCACCATGGGACCTGCGAACGGCCCCGAGGCGCCGCACGCGATGTTGGTGCGGTACATCGGCACGCGCACATTGTGCTCGATGTGGCGGATCGGCATCCCCTCGTCGAGCAGCGCCTCTTCGAACGAGAACGAACAGCCGAGCACGAAGGTCACGAGATCGTCGCGCCAGTGCTTGGTGATATCGGTCGGCTCTTCCACGACCTCACCGTCGCGCCAGACACGATAGCGCGGCACGTCGCTGCGGATGTCGAGATCGGCGCCGAGCGAGGGGATGTACGGACTGCCGACGTCGGACATACCGATGATCGGGCACGGCTTTGGATTGAGCTGGCAGAAGCGGTGGAAGGCGCTGGCGTATTCCTCGGGCAGGATCGCCAGATTGCCCTGCACGAAGCCGGGGGCGACGCCGGCCGTCGAGCCGACCTCTCCGCCGCGATAGGCGAGCCGGGCCAGACGACTCGGAAGGGTGTCGGTAGTTTCGGTTTGCTGCGCTGCCACCAAAATAGTCATTTGATCGATCTGCCTATAATCCCGACAAGGACAGCCAACACCAGCCGTGCTATAAAGTCTAATCTTCCTTTTTAATCGATATCGATAAATTTGTTTTATCGATCAGGAAATTCGTTCCAATGCTGGACTTCAGGTCGATCGAAACGTTCCTTTGGGTTGTGAAGCTCGGCAGCTTCCGGGGGGCTGCGGCGCGGCTCAATACCACCCAGCCGGCGATCTCCCAACGCATTGCCCAGCTCGAGCGCGAAATGGGCGTCAAGCTCCTCAACCGCGATCATCGCATCGCATCGCCGACGCCGAGCGGCCGGCAGATGATGGTGTATGCCGAGAAACTGATCGGCCTGCGTGCGGCGATGATGGCCGAGATCGGCAACGCGTCCGCGATGCGCGGCGTGATGCGTCTCGGCGTCGCCGAGACCATCGTGCACACTTGGCTGCCGCGGCTCGTCAAGAGCGTCAACGAGATCTACCCGAACCTGTCGCTGGAGATTGAGGTCGACATCACGCCGAATCTGACCGCGCGCCTGCTCGCGCAGGAGATCGAGCTTGCCTTCGTGGTCGGGCCGTTGTCGGCCCCCGGCGTGCACAACCGCGTACTCGCCGATTATGCGATCGGCTTTCTCGCAAGCCCTTCGCTCGGGCTCGGCCATGGCCCCGTCACCCGGCAGGATCTCGCGCGCTTTCCGATCATCACCTTCCCGCGCAAGACCAGACCGTACGAGGCCGTGCGCGAGGTCTTCGACCGGCCCGAGCTGCCGCCGATCCGCCTGCATGCCTCCGCTTCGCTCGCGACCGTCATCCACATGGCGGTCGAGGGGCTCGGCATCGCGGTGATCCCCGCCGCGATCGTCGAGAACGAGCTCGCCGACGGGCGGTTGCAACTGCTCGATACCGATCTGAACATCACGCCGCTGACCTTCACGGCAAGCTGGCTCGCCTCGCCCGACGTCGTCGCCGTCGAGCGCGTCGCCGATCTCGCGCGGCAGATCGCGCAGAAGAGCCTTGCGGTTGACGCGGAGATAACACCGCGTCATTGAACGTAGGCCGGATGAGAATGGATATAGAAGCATGAGCCGAGCCGCCACCAACCTGCAAATCGATTCCGCCCGCCTCTGGGGCTCCATCCACGAAACCGCGCAGTTCGGCGCGACACAGAAGGGCGGCGTGCGGCGGCTGACGCTGAGCGCCGAGGACAAGCAGGTGCGCGACTGGTTCCGCAAGGCGTGCGAGCATGCCGGCCTCGAGGTGCACATCGACGCGCTCGGCTCGATGTTCGGATTGCGGAAGGGCCGCGACATGTCGAAGCCGCCCGTCGGCATCGGCTCGCATCTCGATACCCAGCCGACCGGCGGCAAATATGACGGCATTTTGGGAACGCTCGGCGCGCTCGAGGTGATCCGCACGCTGAACGACGCCGGCATCGAGACCGAGGCACCGATCTGCGTCGTCAACTGGACCAACGAGGAAGGCTCGCGCTTTGCACCCGCAATGATGGCCTCCGCCGCCTATGTCGGCGATTTCAGCACCGACGATATCCTGTCGCGCAAGGACACCGAGGGCATCACGGTCGGCCAGGCACTGGATACGATCGGCTACCGCGGCGACCAGCCGGTCGGCTTCCAGAAGCTCGGCTGCTTCGTCGAGCTGCATATCGAGCAGGGACCGATCCTGGAAGCGGAAGCCAAGACCATCGGCGTGGTCGACTCCGGCCAGGGCGTGTTGTGGTACGACGGCCATATCACCGGCTTTGAAAGCCATGCCGGCTCGACGCCGATGCCGCTGCGCCGCGATGCACTGGCGACGCTCTCGGAGATCGTTCTGGCGATGGAGGCCATCGCGAGAAAGCACGGGCCGAAAGCGGTCGGCACCATCGGCGAGGCCGTGATCGCGAATCCCTCGCGCAACGTCATCCCGGGCGAAATCGCCTTCACCATCGATTGCCGCAGCGCGGACGCCGCGATCATGGACGCGCTCGATCGCGACCTGCGTGCGGCGATTGCCGAGATCGCCGCGCGGCGCAAGGTGGAGGTGAAGCTCGATCTCGTCTGGCGCAAGGCGCCGACGCATTTCGATCCGAAGCTCATTGCGGCCGTCGAGAACGCCGCCAACACGCTCGGCTATTCCAGCCGCCGCATCACCTCCGGAGCCGGCCACGATGCCTGCAACCTCAACACCGTGATGCCAGCGGCGATGGTGTTCGTGCCCTGCAAGGACGGCATCAGCCACAACGAGCTGGAGGACGCGACGCAGGCAGACTGCACCGCCGGCGCCAACGTGCTGATGCACGCCGTGCTGGCGCTCGCCGGCGTTGCGTCATGAACCGAGTTCAACGCACGCGAAAAAGACCCATGTCGTAAGGTGGGTTAGTTCTACTGTATCACAAGACCCTCATGGTGAGGAGCGCGAAGCGCATCTCCGGACGATGCTTCGCATCGCCGGGGGAACCATGAAGGCCCGGCTCTCGCCCGCTGCCATCCTTCGAGACGCCCGCTTTCAGCGGGCTCCTCAGGATAAGAGACAGAATACTTGTAACACGGTAAGACTAATTAGATTAGCGAAGCGTAACCCACCGATTTTATGGCCGCAGAAGTGGTGGGTTACGCCTTCGGCCAAACCACCCTACGCAGGCAGCGTCAGTCCACCATCTCCGCAACTGCCTTGCCGCACGCCGTCGTGTCGGCGTTGCCGCCGAGGTCCTTGGTGCGCAGCGTGCGTTCGGCCAGCGTGCGCTCGATCGCATCGACGATCGATCGGCCTGCTTCCTTCTCGCCGAGATGCTCGAACATCATCGCGCCGGACCAGATCATGCCGATCGGGTTGGCGATGCCCTGTCCCGCGATATCGGGCGCGGAGCCGTGCACCGGCTCGAACACCGAGGGGAAACTCCGCTCGGGGTTGATGTTGCCCGACGGCGCGATGCCGATGGTGCCGGTGCAGGCGGGGCCGAGATCGGAGAGGATGTCGCCGAACAGGTTTGAGCCGACCACGACGTCGAACCAGTCCGGATGCAGCACGAAATTCGCCGTCAAGATGTCGATGTGGTACTTGTCCCACTTCACACCCGGAAACTGCTTGGCCATCGCCTCCACGCGCTCATCCCAATAGGGCATGGTGATGGAGATGCCGTTGGACTTCGTTGCCGAGGTCAGGTGCTTCTTCGGCCGCGACTGCGCGAGCTCGAAGGCGAATTTCAGGATGCGGTCGACGCCGACGCGGGTCATCACGGTCTGCTGGGTGACGAATTCGCGGTCGGTGTCCGGGAACATGCGGCCGCCGACGGAGGAATATTCGCCTTCGGTGTTCTCGCGCACCACCCAGAAATCGATATCGCCGGGCTTGCGGTTTGCGAGCGGCGACGGCACGCCGGGCATCAGGCGCACCGGACGCAGATTGACATACTGGTCGAACTCGCGGCGAAACTTGATCAGCGAGCCCCACAGCGAGACGTGATCCGGAATCTTCGCCGGCCAGCCAACCGCGCCAAAATAGATCGCGTCGTGCTTGCCGATCTTCTCCTTCCAGTCGTCAGGCATCATCTGGCCGTGCTTCTCGTAATAGTCGTAGGACGAGAAGTCGAAATGGTCGAACTGCACTGAGACGCCGTGTTTCTTCGCGGCTGCCTCCAAGACGCGCAGCCCCTCCGGCATCACTTCCTTGCCGATGCCGTCGCCGGGGATCACCGCGATCCGGTATTGTTTCTTGCTCATCGAAATTGTCCTGACTTGATCTGGTCGGGCCGACCATGGGGCCGGATCGATAGACGTGCAATGGACCAAACTCGCCGGCAGTGCAACGCTGCACTGCAATGTTGACCATGGCGCGGGCGACAACCTACCGATTTCATCCTGTTCCCCGACGGCAGCGAGAATCCCCATGGACCTGCATTTACGTGGCAAGCGCGTCCTGATTACCGGCGCGTCCAAAGGCATCGGCGCAGCCGCTGCCGAAGCGTTCGCGGAGGAAGGCTGCCACCTCCTGCTTGCTGCGCGCAGCGGCGACCAGCTCCAGGCGCTCGCCGATCGCTTGCGCTCGGCGCATCAGATCGACGCAGCAACGAGCGTCGTGGACTTGCGCCAAGCCGGGGACGTCGCGCGGCTCGCGAAGGAAGCCGCCGATATCGACATCCTCGTCAACAATGCCGGCGACATTCCCGGCGGCTCCATCGACAGGATCGACGAGGCGACCTGGCGGCACGCCTGGGAGCTGAAAGTGTTTGGCTACGTCAACCTCACCCGCATGATCTATGCGCAGATGAAGGCGAAGGGCGGCGGCGTGATCGTCAATGACATCGGCGCGGCCGGCGAGAAATTCGACGCCAACTACATCTGCGGCAGCGCCGGTAATGCGGCGCTGATGGCCTTCACCCGCGCGCTCGGGGGCAAGAGCCTCGCCGACAACATCCGCGTGGTCGGCATCAATCCCGGCCCGGTTGGCACCGATCGCCACGTCACGCTGCTCAAGACCCGCGCGAAGCACCAGTACGGCGACGAGAACCGCTACAAGGAATTCCAGAAGGGCCTGCCGCTCGGCCGACCCGCGCATCCGCGCGAGATCGGCGACCTGATGGCGTTTCTGGCCTCGGACCGCTCCGGTTATACGTCGGGGGTCATCTATACGGTGGATGGCGGTATCAGTGCGGGTTGGAGTTAGTTGACGTCGCTAGAAGCCGCAGACACCGACATTGCGAGCGAAGCGAAGCAATCCAGGAATCTCGCCGCGGCGACAGCCTGGATTGCTTCGTCGCTTCGCTCCTCGCAATGACGAAACCATGACCGAACAAAGGAGCCAAATAATTGTCAGCTCAAGACCTGGTCCGCCAAACCGCCTGCGCCGTCGTCGATAAATTGCGCGCCGGCGACGTCACGCCGCTCGATCTCCTCAACGTCCTGGAGAAGCGCATCGCGGAGGTCGACGGCAAGGTCAACGCGCTCCCCACGTTGTGCATCGATCGCGCACGGAAAAGCGCCAAGGCGCTGATGCAGAGGCCGGTTGCCGAGCGCGGGCTGCTCGCAGGGTTACCGGTGCCGATCAAGGATCTGACCGACGTTGCCGGCGTGTTGAACACACAGGGCTCGCCGATCTTCAAGGACAATATCCCGGCGCGATCGGACCTTCTGGTCGAACATCTCGAAGGCAATGGCGCGATCGTCTACGCCAAGTCGAACACGCCGGAATTCGGCGCCGGCGCCAACACGTTCAACGAGGTATTCGGCGCAACGCTCAATCCCTGGGACACGTCGAAGTCGGCGGCAGGCTCCTCGGGCGGGGCGGCGGTGGCGCTCGCGACCGGCATGGCATGGCTCGCGCATGGCTCCGACATGGGCGGTAGCCTGCGCAGCCCGGCGAGTTTCTGCGGCATCGTCGGCATGCGGCCGAGCATCGGCCGTGTCGCCCACACACCCACGGCCGGGGTTGACCGCAACCTCGGGCAACAGGGGCCGATGGCGCGCAACGTCGAGGACCTCGCGCTGCTGCTCGATGCCATGAGCGGCGACCATGCGGCTGATCCCTTGTCGCTGCCCGCGCCCGCGACCTCGTTCCTCTCCGCGGCCCGCTCGGGCAAAAAGCCGAAGCGCATCGCCTATTCGCCCGATCTCGGCATCACGCCCGTCGATCCTGAGGTCAAGGCGATCACACGGAAGGCGGCGGAGCGCTTTGCGGACGCCGGCGTGATCGTGGAAGAGGCGCACCCGGACTGGCGCGAGGCGCACGAATGCTTCCACGCGCTGCGCGCGCTCGACTTCGCGATGAGCAAGGCCAAGCTCCTGCGCGAGAAGCGCGACCTCCTGAAGCCCGAAGTGGTCTGGAACATCGAGGAAGGGCTTCGGCTCACGGTCGACCAGATCGCGCGCGCCGAGTCGCAGCGCCTCGCGATGACCGCGCGTGCGGTCGAGTTCTTCAAAACCTACGATCTCCTGCTCACGCCGACGACGATCGTGCCTCCCTTCCCGGTCGAGAACCGCTATGTCGCGGAATGCGCCGGCAAGCAGTTCGACAATTACGTCGAATGGCTCGGCATCGTCTACGCCATCACGCTGGCCTGCTGCCCGTCGCTGTCGCTGCCCTGCGGCTTCACCGCATCCGGTCTGCCGGTCGGCGTGCAGGTGGTATCTGCCCCGCGCGGCGACGCACGAGTGCTCGCCGGCGCAAAGGTGCTGGAGGATATTCTGGGCGTGCGCGGAACGACGCCGATTGATCCCAAGGTGAAGGGGTAGCACAAGCTGCGCCGCAAACTCCGTGCGTCCCGTGGCGGTTCATCGCGCGCAAGCTGGAAGCGAAGGGCTGGCATGAGGAAGTCAAGGTGAGCGCGATCGATACGGCGACCGGCCACGGTTAGCGACCGTCGACCTCGATAGCATCGACGCCATGTATGCGGCGCTGCCCAATCTGGTGCCCAACCCTGGCGCCAAGTCTTAGCGGCCGCGGCGCGACCCATGCCCCACAGTTTGGCTGCTTTCTTGCAGGAACCTTGCCCTACCTTGGAATGTTGCAAGCAATACAACAACTCGGGAGGAACTCGCATGAGAACTCTGTTACTGGCTGGTGTACTGGCGGTTGCCGCTTTCGCTATTGCGACGCCGATGTCCACTGCACCCGCGTCAGCTCAAGTTGCCGTCGATACTCCCCTCGGCGGCGTAAGAGTGGGCCCGGAGCGGCATTATTACCGAGACTACGATCGACCCGCTTATCGCGCCTACGGATATGATCGCGGATATCGCGGTGGATGCCGCACCGTCACGATCGAACGCGACGACGGTTCGGTCCGCAGGATCCGCCGTTGTGACTAGAAGATCGACTCCTGGCACTCACAAAAGCGCCAAGAGGCCGAAGGAATTGGGAGCTTACTAAGGGCCGCCTCAGTTGGCGGCCCAGTGGCATGTGGCCCAAAGGCGACGACCTTCGGCAGCCCGCTCAAGTCTGCCGGTGCGGAGACCAGACCTCATTCGTGGTGTCCTCGACCGGCGCTTGTGACCTGCAGCCGACATCACTCCTCCAGCCCCCGGCGAGCCGCATTGAACTCGCCAGCTCCGCTCGACATGTGCGGGGGACAGCTTGGAGTAAACAATGAAGAAGCTTTTCACCTGTGGGGCGGCCGTGGGCTGCCTGGTCGCCTTCCTTTCCGTCGCGCAAGCCCGCTCCGCATTCGACGGCTCCTGGGACCTCATTTTCGTGACGCAAAGAGGCCCTTGCGATCCGACCTATAATTTCACCGTCAACATCACCGACGGAATAGTTACACATCCGAATTTAGTCAGGTTCAGAGGCTACGTGGCGCGTTCCGGCGCAGTTCGGGCGTCGGTGACAGTTCAGGACAAGTTCGCCTCGGGCTCAGGCAGGCTCTCGAGCAATTCTGGCCGCGGGACGTGGAGTGGCCATTCAGGAAACGCGCGCTGTTCAGGCTACTGGACCGCGCAGCGCGATTGAGGCGCTAGGTCCCACCGAGGGCTCCCGGTAAGGGCTTTTTATGCTGGATCAGCTTCTCGAACGGGCGGATAAGGCAATCGCAGAGAGCGAACGGCTCATACACGAGCTGTACGCAACGTTGGAAAAGGCAAGGGAGCTAGACGAGCAGCTACACCAGCGCCGGATTGCCGACAAGCTGTCCAAGAAGTAAGGCTGCCTCAGTTGGCGGCTTCACCCGTCCGCGAACGCCGGACTCGAACGGGGCCGGAAAAAGCGGCCCCTTTGCCGGTTGAAATTCTTGTTCGGGATGCGAAATGCCAGCCCCGGCGAAGGTCAGCGTAGAGGCAAACCGAAAGGACTCCGGAAAACTACCGTGAGTGGCGCTGTCCTAATTCCCATTTTCAACCCGCCCCCCGCGTTCGTAAACGGACTCGCGTTCAAACTAGGGACATCGGCATGGCGGCTTCGGCGCTGAATATTTGTCACGGCGCTTTTCGTGGGCATGCATCAAGGGCGCCTCAGAGGCTGTGAATCTTTTTGACTGGTCGCAAGCGGTATAGCCGAAAGCTGGTGCTGTGTGATTCTCTTGCGGTGATGGATTCGCAGGAGGGATGATGGCCGCTGATGAATTGTTTGGGGATCTGCCGGAGCAGGCAAAGCCGCAAGCCGGTGCGGCGCCGCTCGCAGCGCCGCGACTTCGTGAGCCCCAACGCGATCAAATCGAGTTGCGAGCAGTGGATATCGAGAGCCTGATCGGGGAAGACCATCCGGTGCGCCTGATCTGGTCCTATGTCGAGGAACTCGACCTGAGTGAGCTGGAGAACCGGATCAAAGCGCGGGGCGATCGGCCCGGTCACCCCGCGACATCGCCGCGGCTTTTGCTGGCGCTGTGGCTCTATGCCACCAGCGAGGGCGTCGGCAGCGCGCGCGCGTTGGAGCGGCTTTGCGAGAGCCATGACGCCTATCGTTGGCTGTGTGGCGGGGTGTCGGTGAACCATCACACGCTGGCGGACTTCCGGGTCGGTTGCGCCGACCTGCTCGACCGGCTGCTTTGCGAGCATTTGGCGGTGCTGGCGAAGGTCGGCCTCGTCAATCTGGAAACGCTGGCGCAGGACGGTGTTCGGGTCCGGGCCAGCGCCGGGGCCGCTTCGTTCCGGCGGGAGGCGACGCTCGATCGGCACCTGGCCTTGGCTGAGGCGGTGGTGGAAGACCTCAAACGCGAGGTTGACGCTCGTTCGGATGCTAGCAATCAGCGCATGAAGGCCGCCAAGGAGCGCGCCGCGCGTGAGCGCAGAGCGCGCGTCAAAGCGGCGCAGACGGCGCTCGCCGAAATCAAGCAGCAGCGCAAGGAGCGCGAAGAAAAGCGCGGCAACGGCAAGAAGCCGAAAGAGCCGCGGGCCTCCACGACGGACGCCGACGCACGGGTCATGAAGATGGCCGACGGCGGCTTCCGCCCCGCCTACAACGTGCAGGTGACGAGTGCCGCCGGCCAGCCGATCGTCGTTGACATCAAGGTCTGCAACACCGGGTCCGACCGCGGCCTGATGCGGCCCATGCTGGAGCGGCAGCGCGCGCGTCCTGGCGGGTTGCCCAAGGACCATCTCGTCGATGGCGGCTTTGGCAGTGCCGAGGACATCGAGTGGGCGCACGCCGAGGGCATCGATATCTTTTGCCCGCCCACTCAATCCAAGCACGGCACCGATCCCCATCTACCGCGACGCGGCGACGGCCCGGGGGTGTTGGCCTGGCGTGCGCGCATGGCGAGCGAAGAGGGCAAGGCCCGATACAAGCCCCGCATACATGCCCGCTGGCGCAACTGGGACCTGCGCCAATTGACCGTGCGCGGCTTCGAAAAGGTCCGCGCCGTCGTGCTCTGGTACGCCCTCGCCAACAACATCCTGCAAGGCAACCGCCTCGCTAGCGCATAGAGGAGCGTTCATCGACATCCCCCAACCTCGCCACAGCCGCCCAGCCCACGCGTTGCCACGACGAGGAACTGCCACATCCTTCGATGACCACGCAAAACGAGAAAGATTGGCAAGCTCTCAGTTGGCCGTGCGCACAAAAAGGCCCCAGCTCTTGGGGGGCAGTGAGCTGGGGCCGGCAGTACTGCCCTTGGGAAAGGGCATTAGGAAAACCCAGCAATCGCCCCAATGTTCCTGCCCTAATTTCATCCAGCCGTGTGTTCACTTGTGCTCTGTTGTTCCCGATCTGAAGGTGCATACTGCCATTGTCACCGCCCGGCCTGTGGCATTTACCGGTGATGAGAACGCCGGTTGCACTCCCGCCTCACTTGGATCAGGGAGCTTCGCCATGTTTAGGCGCGTTTTACGCAAAGTCCTGTCTCTAGAAGAACGTCTCGGTCAGGAAGCGATCAGGCTGCGACAAGAGGCCGAGGCTCTGCCGCAGGGACCGGAGCGCGAGCAATTGTTGCGCAAGGCTCGGCAAGCCGAAACCGGCTCTCATATGAGCGAGTGGCTAAGATCACCGGGCTTGCAGCCGCCAAGGTAAGGGCGCCATGGCCACGAGATCGGGGCTTTTTTTATGGGGATAGGGTCTCCGGGAAAATACAGTATCGGTTTACAGTATCGCCCGGAAGGCCGAAGGCGGGAAGAACCTCTCTTCTCAATGCCTTCGGCGAATTCATCCCTTTCCCACAACGGGAGAAGGAGAATCATCTCGCCGTCCCCGCCTCCAGGCTTCGGCTGTAGCGCGACATCGCGAAGCAGAACGCGAAGTAGATCGCGGCGATAAAGAGGTAGACTTCGACCGAAAATTGCTGCCAGGCGGGATCGATGATCGCGGTCTTCGCCGTCGTCAGCAGATCGAAAATTCCGATAATCAGGACGAGGCTGGTGTCCTTGAAGAAGGCGATGAAGGTGTTGACCAGCGGCGGGATGACGTGGCGGATGGCCTGCGGCAGGACAATCAGCCGCTGCTTGCGCCAGTAGGATAGTCCGAGCGCGTCGGCGGCCTCGTATTGCCCGCGCGGCACGGCCTGGAGACCGCCGCGGACCACCTCGGCGAGGTAGGCGCCGGCGAACAGGATGATCGCGATCTGCGCGCGCAACAGCTTGTCGATGTTGAAGCCGCCCGGCATGAACAGCGGAAACATCACGCTCGCCATGAACAACAGGCTTACCAGCGGCACGCCGCGGATCAGTTCGACATAGAGCACGCAGATCGAGCGGATCGCAGGCAATTTCGAGCGCCGTCCGAGCGCGACGAGAATGCCGAGCGGGAAGCCGAAGGCCAGGCCAAACGTCGCCAGGATCAGAGTCACCGGCAATCCGCCCCAGCGATCCTGAGAGACGAAAGACAGCCCGAACACGCCGCCCCACATCAGCACGCTGATCAGCGCCAGCGCGGCAATCCAGAAATAGATGAGCTCGCGCCGCCACCACGCGCGGCGGGTCGAGACGTAGAACAGCGCGATGAACAGCAGAACCGCGACCGCCGGCCGCCACTGCTCGTCGAAGGGGTAGGTGCCGAACAGGATGAAGCGGTATTTTTCGGGGATGACCGCCCAGCAGGCACCTAGCCCGCGCGCCGCGCGGCAGGCACTGGAGTCGTTCGGAGGCGTCAGCCAGACCGCGTTCGCAATGCCCCATTGCACGAAGCTGATCATACCCTTGGCGAGCACCGCAAAGAGCACGAGCGTGATGATCCCATTCGGGATAGACGAGAACAGGTTGGTGCGCAGCCAGCGCAGCACGCGGTTGCCGGATTGTGGGCGGCGGGCACGCGCGGTGTTGGGACTGTCGGTGATCGCGGTCATCTTCAGCGCTCCACCAGCGCAATCCGCGCATTGTACCAGTTCATGAAGAAGCTGATCGACAGGCTGATGGTCAGGAACACCGCCATGATCAGCGCGATCGCCTCGATCGCCTGCCCGGTCTGGTTCAGCGTGGTATTGGCGATCGAGACCACGTCCTGGTAGCCGATCGCGACCGCAAGCGAGGAGTTCTTGGTGAGGTTGAGATACTGGCTCGTCATCGGCGGCACGATGACGCGCAGCGCCTGCGGCAGGATGATCTGCCGCAGCATGAAGCTGCGGCGCAGGCCGAGCGCGTTGGCGGCGTCCCACTGTCCCCGCGGCACCGATTGAATGCCGCTGCGCACAATTTCGGCGATGAAAGCCGAAGTGTAGGTGACGAGCGCGATCAGCAGCGCGAAATATTCGGGCGCCAGCGTCAAGCCGCCGACGAAGTTGAAGCCACGCAGCTCGGGCCAGGCGACGGTCCAGCGCACACCGAGCCACCACGACACCAGCGCCGGCAGCACGACGATGAGGCCGAGCGCAAAAGGCCAGGCCGGTCTCGGCCTGCCGTCGCGCATCTGCTGCGCAATCTGGGCCCGTCGTAAAACGTAAAACGCGAGTGCGCCGATCGCCGCCGTGCCGAGCACCCAAAGCTGCCCCTCGCCGATCGGCATCGACGGCAGGATCAGTCCGCGATTGGACAGGAAGATGCCTTCGATCGGCCGCCATGCGGCGCGGGCGGCCGGCAGCGCCTGCATCAGCACGTACCAGAACAGCAGCTGCAACAGGAGCGGGATGTCGCGCAGCACCTCGACATAGACGGCGGCGAGCCGCGACAGCAGCCAGTTGGCCGACAGCCGCGAGATGCCGATCAGCGTTCCCAGCAGGGTCGCGAGCACGATGCCGATGACGGCGACGCGCAAGGTGTTGGCGACGCCGACGACGAAGGCCCAGAAGTACGTGTCCTTCGGACTGTAGGCGAGCAGGCTGTCGGCGATCGGCATGCCGGCCTCGCGGCCCAGGAACGCAAAGCCGGTTGAGATACGGCGCGCCGAGAGGTTCTGAACGGTATTGGACCAGAG
Source organism: Bradyrhizobium sp. CB82 (assembly GCF_029714405.1). NCBI lineage: Bacteria > Pseudomonadati > Pseudomonadota > Alphaproteobacteria > Hyphomicrobiales > Nitrobacteraceae > Bradyrhizobium > Bradyrhizobium sp. CB82. The sequence continues at coordinate 6,145,326 of NZ_CP121650.1, forward strand.
GAACGCGATGATGGCGAGGGCAATGCCGACGACGAGGATCTGCCACAGCAGCCCCTTGAGCTGCGGGCCTCCCAGCGCGAGCGAGAACGTCCGGCGCGGCGGCGGTCTGGGGCTATCGGTCGTCACAGCACAAAAATCCTCAAAACGTTTTGAAAGCAGCGATTTCCGGCCATGCGCTTCGTGAGCGCGCATCAACTGTTGCACCAAACCAAGATATATGCAACAAATGTTTCATGGCCGAGCCCGCGAAATCCTCGCCGTTGAACGAACTCTGCAGCGCATTGCCATCGCTCCCGATGCGACTGCAGGAGGTCGGGCGTTTTGTCGCGGCCAATGACTACGACGCCACCACCCGCTCCATGCGCGATCTCGCGGCCGAGGCCGGCGCCGACCCCGCCGCGTTCACACGGCTTGCCAAGGCCATCGGCTATTCCGGCTGGGACGCGTTGCGCGCGGCGCTGACCGAAGCGCGACGCCCGGCACAGACCTCGCCCTTCTCCGGTCGCGCCAAAGGCCACCGCCACGGTCCCCATGCCGACATTGCATTGATTACCGACAAGCTCGAAGCGGAAGCTTTGGGCCTGCCGTTGATTTCGGCCTCCTCAGTGGCCCTTGCCGCACAGGCCTTGCACGGTGCAAAGCGCATCTGGATTGCGGGCTTTCGAAGCTGCCGCAGTGTCGCGGAGCTCTTGAACTATGAGCTGCGGCTGTTCCGCGCGAGCGAGGTGCAGATCGTCGGCGGCTCCGGCCCTGACGATCTCGACCTCGGCGCCTTCCGCGCGGGCGAAGCCGTCGTAGTGATCGGCTTCACCCCCTACACGGGCGCAAGCGTCCGGGTGGCGCAAGCCGCCTATCGCGCCGGCGCGACGCTGATCTCGATCGCGGACAGCGTTACCGCACCGATGGCCGAAGGCGCCGATCATGTGCTGCTGTTTGAGGCAGCGCCCTCGCCCGGGTTCTTCCCGAGCCTCACCGGCGCGATCGCGATCGCGCAGTCGCTTGCCGCGGTGACGTTCTCGCTCGGCGGCGCGGCTGCCAAGAAGCGCCTGCAGGACACCGAGGCCCGGCTTGCCGCGACCTCCATCTACGTCTCAGAGAAAGGTTGACCCATGAGCACCCGCACGAGCCACGTGCTGCACCGTTCCTTGCGCGAGACGCCGCCGAAGGCGATCGGTGGCGAAGGCGTTTATCTCTTCGCCGAAGACGGACGGCGCGTGCTGGACGCCTCCGGAGGCGCCGCGGTCTCCTGCCTCGGCCATCAGCATCCGCGTGTCATCGCGGCGCTGGCGCAGCAGGCCTCGACGCTGGCCTATGCCCATACCGCGTTCTTCTCCTCCGAAGTGGCGGAGCGGCTTGCCGAGACGCTGGTCGGCCATGAGCCCGGCGGTCTCGCCTACGCCTATTTCGTCAGCGGCGGATCGGAGGCGATCGAAGCCAGCATCAAGCTCGCGCGGCAATACTTCATCGAGCGCGGCGAGCCGCAGCGGCGCCACTTCATCGCGCGGCGGCAGAGCTATCACGGCAATACGCTCGGCGCGCTCGCTGCCGGCGGCAACGCCTGGCGCCGCGAGCCCTATGCGCCGCTCCTATCCGGCGCTTTCAGCCATGTGACGCCTGCCTTTGCCTATCACGAGAAGCGCGACAACGAGCTCGATGCAGCGTTCGTGGCACGGCTGGCCGCCGAGCTCGAAGCCGAGTTCCAGCGGCTCGGTCCCGACACCGTCGCAGCATTTCTTGCCGAGCCGGTCGTCGGCGCTACTGCCGGTGCCGTCACTGCGCCCGACGGCTACTTCAAGGCGGTGCGCGAAATCTGCGACCGCCATGGCGCGCTGCTCATCCTCGACGAGGTCATGTGCGGCATGGGCCGCACCGGCACCATGCACGCCTGGCAGCAAGAAGGCATCGCGCCCGACATCCAGGCGATCGCCAAGGGCCTTGGCGGCGGCTACCAGCCGATCGGCGCGATGCTCGCAAGCGGCAAGATCATCGACACCATCCGCACCGGAAGCGGGGCGTTCCAGCACGGCCACACGTATCTGGCGCATCCCCTCGCCTGCGCCGCGGCCCTCGCCGTGCAGGAGGTGATCCGCGAAGACGGACTGCTCGATCAGGTCAGGGAGCGCGGGCGTCAGCTCGAGCAACGGCTGACCGAGCGCTTCGGCAATCACCGCCATGTCGGCGACATCAGGGGCCGCGGCCTGTTCTGGGCGATCGAGCTCGTTGCCGATCGCGCGACGCGCACCTCCTTCGACCCGGCGCTCAAGCTGCATCAGAAGATCAAGGCGGCCGCCTTCGCGGAGGGGCTCGGCTGCTACCCCGGCGGCGGCACCGTGGATGGCGTCCGCGGCGACCACGTATTGCTGGCTCCGCCCTATATCGCCTCGACGGACGAGATCGACCTCATTGTCGACAAGCTCGGCACCGCCGTCGACAACGTGTTGCGTAGTGTCAATCACTGAGGGGAGAGTAGCATGATGAGGAACGTGATTATCGCGGCAGGCCTGCTTGCGGCTTCGAGCAGCGCGGCGACGGCTGCGACGCTGGACACGGTGAAGAACCGCGGCACGCTGGTGTGCGGCGTCAGCGCTGGCTTTGCCGGCTTTTCCGCACCGGATTCGCAGGGCAATTACAAGGGCCTCGACGTCGACTACTGCCGCGCGCTCGCCGCTGGCGTGTTAGGGGATCCCAACAAGGTGCGCTTTGTCGCGCTGACCGCCCAAAACCGTTTCACCGCGCTGCAATCGGGTGAGATCGACGTGCTCTACCGCAACTCGACGCAGACCTATTTGCGCGGAGTCACGCTCGGCTTGCGGCAGGGACCGATCAACTTCTACGACGGTCAGGGCTTTGTCGTGAAGAAGGACCTCGGCGTGAAGGAGCTGAAGGATCTCAAGGGCGCCACCGTCTGCGTCGCGCAGGGCACCACGCATGAGGTGACGCTCGGCGATTACGGCCGCGCCAACGGCATCGACTGGAAGCCGCTGGTGTTCGACCGCGTCGACACCATGTACCAGACCTTTTTCGGCGGCCGCTGCGATGCGATGACCCAGGACGCTTCGGCGCTGGCCGGCGCGGTGACCACGGCCGCACCGAACCCGGCGGATTACGTCGTGCTCCCGCAGACCATCAGCAAGGAGCCGCTCGGCCCCTTCACTCGCAACGGCGACGAAGTCTGGAGCGACATCATCACCTGGTTGCATTACGGGCTGATCGAGGCGGAAGAGCTCGGCGTGACGCAGGCCAATGTCGAGGAGATGGCGAAGTCGCAGACGCCTGCGGTGCAGCGGCTCCTCGGCACCTCCGGCGACCTCGGCTCACGGCTTGGGCTCGACAACAAGTGGCTGGTCACGGCGATCAAGACGACCGGCAATTACGGCGAGATTTACGAGCGGAACGTCGGCAAAGGCGGCCCGCTGAAGCTCGAGCGCGGCCTCAACGGCCTCTGGAGCAAGGGCGGCTTGATGTACGCCATTCCGTTCAAGTAAAGAATTCTGCCCTCTTCACCTCGCCCCGCTTGCGGGGAGAGGTCGAAATTCAAGCGCAGCTTGAAATTTCGGGTGAGGGGACTCTCCGCGAGTCCATTTCTCACCTATCGTGCGGATACAGCCCCTCACCCCAACCCTCTCCCCGTAAGAACGGGGAGAGGGAGAGGAAGCAGCAACGAACCACATGCGCATCACACTGATCCACGCGCTCAAGCATTCCATCGCCCCGATCGAGACGGCGTTCGCGCGCCTGTGGCCGGAAGCGCGGCTGATGAACCTGCTCGACGACAGCCTGTCGGCGGATCTGGCGCGCGACGGCGCGCTCAGCGACGCCATGACCGGCCGCTTCCTCGCGCTCGGGGATTATGCCGCCGCCACTGGAGCTGACGCGATCCTGTTCACCTGCTCGGCCTTCGGACCCTGTATTGAGGCGGTTGCGCGCGGGCATGCGCCGATGCCGGTCCTGAAACCGAATGAGGCGATGATCGAGCAGGCAGTGACGATGGGCCGGCGTATCGGCCTGCTCTCGACCTTCCCACCGACGCTCCAATCGATGCCACCGGAGTTTCCTGCCCCGGTTGAGATCGTGCCGAAGCTCGCCGAAGGCGCGCTCGCCGCGCTCGATCGCGGTGACCGCACCACGCACGATCACCTGATCGCGGAAGCCGCAAGAGACCTGCGCGACTGCGACGTGATCGCGCTCGCGCAATTCAGCATCGCTGCCACCGCGCCACTGGTCGCGGAGGCCACCGGCAAACCGGTGGTGACGACGCCTGACAGCGCCGTGCTGAAACTGATGAAGCTGTTGGAGGTAACGCGCTAGTCCGCTTTGCCGCCGCGGCGCGCATCCTTGATTGCGACCTCCAGCGCAAGCTTGGTCTCGGCCACAAAGTCCTCGACCAGCTCCTCGCGCGTTGTGTGTGCCGGTTTGCCGGTGAACATGCCCTGCTGGGCCAACATCACCACGCCGTGCATCGCAGCCCAGATCTTGAGGGCGTGCCGCTCGCGCAAATAGCCGACGGCCGGCGCTTCCAGCGCCTCGATCACGAGTGCGAAGGTCTCGTTCGTCGCCGCGTGCAGCTCGCTTCCCGCGGCCGCGCAGGAGACGGTGCGCGAGGCGAACATCAGCCGGTAGATGCCGTTGCGGCGCAGGCCGAAATCCAGCGTGGCCTGGGCGAGCCTCGAGAGTTTCGACTGCTTCGACGGCTTTGCCATCACCTCTCGCAGCACAGTCGTGAATTGGCGGAAGGCTTCCGCCGTCACCGCGGCGAGCAGTGCCTCGCGGTCCGCGAAATGCCGATACGGCGCAGGCTGGGAAACGCCGAGTTCCCTCGCCAGGGCCTTGATGCTGATGGCCTCCGCGCCGCCCTGCTCCGCCTCACGCAAGGCGGCCTTGATCAGGGCATCGCGAAGGTCGCCATGGTGATAGGTGTTTTGCGGCTTGCGGGCGAGTTGTGTCGGCATGTTGAGCGGAAACCTATAAGTTTGCGCTTGACAGGGGAAGCCCGTCCGCAATGTAATATACTATAACTTAATTCGCAGGTACCGCTGCGGAGAATAATCAATTGAGGAACGCGCCCGGCCCCTTCGAGGGCCCGCATGCGCATGACCGAGGGAGCTTAAATGGCAGAACGACTGAGGGTTCACGTCGATCCCGACAAGTGCCAGGGCCACGCCCGCTGCAAGGCCTTAGCGCCGGAACTGTTCGAACTCGACGAATACGGCAATGCGCACGAGGTCGGCGACGGCACGGTGCCGGCCGGCCTGGAAGACAAGGCCTGGCTTGCCAAATCCAACTGTCCGGAAATCGCGATCGAAGTGACCGAGGAATAGTGGCGCGTTCCTGCGTACCTCCGTAAACACAAGCCCCGAGGATCCAGAGATGTCCGACGTCAGCCAGCCCGCCGCCCATCCGCCTGTCACCGATTGGCTCCACGACTTCGACCACACCGATCCGCGCTGGACGGAAGATCCCTTCCCGATCTGGGACCAAATGCGTGCTGCAAGCCCGGTCGTGCACACCGAGCGCTTTCTCGGCTGCTATCTGCCGACGACCTATGAGGCGGTGCGGCAGATCGCCAACGACACCGAGAGCTTCTCCTCGCGCCGCATCATCGTTCGCGATGAGCGGCCCGAAGTCGCCAAGAATGCGGCGCCGCCGATCACCTCCGATCCGCCCGACCACAAGCCGGCCAAGCAATTGCTGCTGCCGCCGTTCACGCCAGATGCGATGAAGAGGCTCGAGCCGCGCGTCCGCGCCATCTGCAACGAGTTGATCGACGAATTCATCACTGAGGGCAAGGTTGACGCAGCTGCGCGCTACACCAAGCACATCCCGGTGCGCGCGATCGCGCACATGCTCGGCATTCCCGAGAGCGACGGCGACCTCTTCATCAAATGGATCCACATGATCCTCGAGCTGAGTATCACGAACGAGATGATGCTGAAGCAGGCGGCCGAGGAGATGACCGACTATTTCGCCGGCCATGTCGAAGCGCGCAAAAGGAAGCCGGGCGACGACCTGATCTCCTATCTCCTCAACGCCCGTGACAAGAACGGGCAGCCGCTCGAGGACTCCCACATCTACGGCTCGCTGCGGCTGCTTCTGATCGCCGGCATCGACACTACCTGGAGCGCGATCGGCTCCTCGCTTTGGCACCTCGCGAAGACGCCCGCGGACCGCGAGCGCCTGATCGCCGAGCCCGAGTTGATGCCGATCGCGGTCGAGGAACTCTTGCGTGCCTATTCGCCGGTGACGATGGCGCGCGAGGTGGTGAAGGAGACGACCATCTCCGGCTGTCCCGTCAAGCCGGGCAACATGGTGCTGCTCTCCTTTCCCGCTGCCAACCGCGACCCCAGAATGTTCCCCGATGCCGACAAGGTCGTGCTCGACCGCCGGGAGAACCGCCATGCCGCCTTCGGCCTCGGCATCCACCGCTGCGTCGGTTCCAACCTGGCGCGGATGGAGATGCAGGTTGCAATTGAAGAGTGGTTGAAGCGAATCCCGGACTTCCGGCTCGATCCGGCGGGCACCGTGACCTGGTCGCAAGGGACCGTGCGCGGTCCCCGCCAGTTGCCATTTCTGCTTGGAAAGGCCATGTAGCCTCCAGACAACCTGGGAGGCCGGTGATGACAGACCAAGCAATCAAGCCGGCCTCCGAGCACTTCGACATTGCCGACGCCGAACGCCGGATCAAGGCGATCTTCATCGGCTCGATCGGCAATCTCGTCGAATGGTATGATTTCTACGCCTATACGGCGTTCGCGCTGTATTTCGCACCGGCGTTCTTCCCTGGCAACGATCCCGTCGTCCAGCAACTGAATGTCGCCGTCGTGTTCGCGGCGACCTTCCTGATGCGCCCCCTGGGCGGCTGGTTCTTCGGCTATCTCGCCGATCATTTCGGGCGTCGGATTTCGCTGACGCTCTCCGTCGTCTTCATGTGCTTCGGCTCGCTCATCATCGCGGTGACGCCGACCTATGCCTCGATCGGTCTTGCGGCCCCGGCCATCCTGGCGGTCGCGCGCGTGATCGAGGGCTTGAGTCTTGGCGGCGAATACGGCGCCAGCGCCACTTACTTGAGCGAGGTCGCCGATCCCCGGCATCGCGGCTTCTACTCGAGCTTTCAGTACGTCACCCTGATCGGCGGGCAGCTTACCGCGATCATCGTGCTGCTGCTGTTGCAAAAGGTGTTCCTCACGCCCGAGGAGCTGAAGGCCTGGGGCTGGCGCATTCCGTTTGCGATCGGTGCGATGCTGGCGATCTTCGCCGCGGTGATGCGGCGCGGCCTGCATGAGACCGAGGCGTTCGAGGAAGCCAAGAAGGTGGTGAAGCCGACCGGCTCGATCGCCAATCTCCTGAAATATCCGCGCGAGCTGTTGCTGGTGGTGGGACTGACCGCCGGCGGCACGGCCGCATTCTACACCTTCACCACCTACATGCAGACCTTCGTCAAACTCTCGGTCGGGCTGACCGAGGACCAGACCACCTTCGTGATCTTCGGCACGCTGATCTTCGCGACCATCCTGCAACCGATCTATGGTGCGATCTCCGACAAGATCGGACGCAAGCCGCTGCTGATCTTCTTCGGCCTCGCCGGCACGCTCGCGACCGTTCCATTGCTGGTGGCGCTGAAGGAGACGAAATCGTCCTTCATGGCGTTCGTGCTGATCTGCTGCGCCTGGCTGTTCGTCGCCGGCTACACCTCGATCAACGCGGTGGTGAAGGCCGAGCTGTTTCCGACCAATGTTCGCGCCCTCGGCGTGGGACTGCCCTATGCGATCACGGTGTCCTTGTTCGGCGGCACGGCACCGGCGATCGCGCTCTATTTCAAGTCCATCGGGCACGAGGACTGGTTCTACTACTATCTCAGCGGCATCATCTGCCTCTCGCTGATCATCTATGCTACGATGCGCGACACCAAGCATGCCTCCGCGATGCATCGTCACGAGTAGACATGTCACGAGTACATCATGGCTGACGAGAACGAGCCGCCGCCCGAAAGCAAGCTGACGCGGACCAAGGAGAAATGGGCGCGCGAGGGCCGCTTCCTCACCGGCAGGATCACGCGCCCGGAAGACCAGCGCCTGCCGCCCGGGCAGCATCTGACCCGCGACTGGCCGGTGCTCGACCTCGGGCTGACGCCGTCGATCTCGCGTGAGCGCTGGCGGCTCGACGTCTACGGTGCGGTCGAGAACCCGGTGTTCTGGACGTTTACGGAATTCACGGCGCAGAAGCAGGCACAATTCACCTCCGACATCCATTGCGTGACGACCTGGTCACGTTACGACAACAAGTGGGAGGGGCTTGCGACGCGCGAGCTGCTGGCGGCCTGCCAGCCGCGCGACGATGCGCGCTTCGTCGTGCTGCATTCCTATGACGGCTACACCACCAATCTGTCGCTGGAGGATTTCGCCACCGAAGACGCCCTGCTCGCCCATGGCTGGTCGGGCCGGCCGCTGACGGAAGAGCATGGCGGTCCGGTGCGGTTGGTTGTGCCGCATCTCTATTTCTGGAAGAGCGCCAAATGGCTCCAGGCGATCGAATTTCTGACCGAGGATGCTCCCGGTTATTGGGAAGTCCGCGGCTATCATAACCGCGGCGATCCCTGGGCCGAAGAGCGCTATTCCGGCGATTGACACCTCTCCCACAGGGAGAGGTGGACATCAACAGCAAGAGGACGCCCATGCCGATGGAACGCTTCCAATTCACGGGCCAAGGCGGCCATCTGCTGGCGGCCGCGCTCGAGTTGCCGGACGGTGAGCCGGCGGCGTACGCGCTGTTTGCGCATTGCTTCACCTGCGGCAAGGACGTGCTGGCCGCGCGCCGCATCGCGGTCGCGCTCGCGGCCAAAGGCATCGCCGTGCTGCGCTTCGATTTCACCGGGCTTGGCTCCAGCGAAGGCGATTTCGCCAATTCGACATTTTCCTCTAACGTCGCCGATCTCGTGCACGCGGCCGACCATCTGCGCGCAACGCGCAATGCGCCGGCGATCCTGGTCGGCCACAGCCTGGGCGGCGCCGCAATCCTGGCGGCGGCCGGAAAGATTCCGGAGGCCAAGGCGGTGGTGACGATCGCGGCGCCGTCGGACCCTGCGCACGTCACCGGACTGTTCAGGGAGCAACTCGACGACATCCGCACGCAGGGCGAGGTCGAGGTGTCGCTGGCGGGACGCCCCTTCCGCATCAGGCGCGAATTCCTCGACGACATCATCGAGCACGAGCTGATGAAGGACGTCACTGGCCTGCACAAGGCGCTGCTGGTGATGCATTCGCCGGTCGACGATACCGTCAGCATCGATAATGCGACGAAGATCTTCGTCGCTGCGAAACATCCCAAGAGCTTCGTCTCGCTCGACCACGCCGATCATCTGCTCAGCAAGGCGAGCGATGCCGTCTATGCCGCCGACGTCATCGCGGCCTGGGCGAGCCGCTATGTCGAAGCGGCAAGACCGGCGAAAGTGGCCGATCTCCCTGAGGCGCCGCGTCAGGTCGTGGTGCAGGAGACCCGCAAGAGCAAGTTCAACCAGATGATCTCCGTCGGACCGCACCGTCTGGTGGCCGACGAGCCGGTCGCAGCCGGTGGCGAGGATGCCGGCCCCGGCCCCTATGATTTCCTGCTTACGGCCCTCGGCGCCTGCACGTCCATGACCATGCGGCTCTATGCCGACCGCAAATCGCTGCCGCTCGATCGCGTCACCGTGACGCTGAAGCATTCCAAGATTTACGCGAAGGATTGCGAGGAATGCGAGACGCGCAACGGCATGCTCGACCAGATCGACCGCGCGATCGCGATGGACGGCGCCCTCGACGCCGAGCAGCGCAAGAAGCTGATGGAGATCGCCGACAAGTGCCCGGTGCATCGCACGCTGACCTCGGAGATCAGGATCGTGACGATAGCGGAGTAGCCTAAGCAGACGGAGAACCTGCTTCCGCCGCCGGCTTGAGCGGCTGCACCCGCAACGCGCCGCGCAGGGCTGCGATCGTGCCGAGCAGAATGCCGGCAACGGCAACGAACGAGGCCAGCGCCAGCGTCGAGAGGCCGGTGAGCCCCTGCCCGATCGAGCAGCCGAAGGCCATCACGCCGCCGATGCCCATCAGCGCCGCGCCACCCGCCGAGCGCAGCATGTGGCGCGGCGACGAATAGCCTTCGAGCTGGAAGCGACCCGTCGCAAGAGCCGTGACGAGGCTGCCGGCGAACACGCCGGCGACCGTGGCGATGCCGAAATTGAGCGTCAGGCCGGTCGAGAGCATGGCGTATTGCAGCGCGTCTGCGATCGGCGCGATGAAGGTCAGCGAGGTCACCGGCACCGGGTTGAAATCATCAGCGCCAAGGAAGCCGGTAACATACCAGCCGGCCGTGACCAGGAGACCGACCATGGCGCCTGCCGCAATCTGGCCCGGCGAGCGGCGGAACGCCGCGTGCGCAAACGCAAACAGCGACAACCCGGTCGCGATCACCACAGCGGCGAGCGTGCGTGAGGCAGCATCGCCAAGGCCGAATGCCGAGAGCAGAGCGGGCAACGAATTCGCGCTCACGGCAGTCTGCGAGGCCTGCACCAGCGCGATGCGGGCCGGCGCGATCAGTCCTTTCAGCGTCATCTGTGCGGCAATGGCGAGGACGATCACGACGACGAAGGAGCGCAGATTGCCGCGGCCAAGCAGCACCAGCGCCCGCGAGCCGCAGCCATTCGACAGCACCATGCCATAGCCGAACAGGAGCCCGCCAAGGAACAGCACCGGCGCCGAGAAAGCTTGTTGCAGATAGATCGACTTGCCGAGATCGACCGTGCCGCTTCCGGCGAGGAACTGGCTCGCGGCGATCGCGACCGCCATCGCCAGCGCGTAGGTGCGAACCAGCCGGCCGTCGCCGTCCGCGAGGAAGCCACGCATGCTGCTCATCAGGCAGAAGCCGCTGAGCAGGCCGACCGCGCCGTAGACGAGGCCAATGGCGAGGCCTGCGAGGATGACAAACTGGGCCGACGACTCCATCATTACGGCTTCAGGATCACGCGATCGCGCGAGGAACCCGCAACGGCGACATATGCCTCCTTGGCACGCTCGAGCGGATGGATCGCGGTGTCCTTGATCGGGAACGGTTTCAAATGCCCGCTGGCAAAGCCGGGACCGAGATCGCGCAGCACGGCGCCGGTCGCGGTCGACGACAGGCCGAGCGTGTCGATGCCGACGTAAGTATGCTGACCACGGTAAAATTCCAGAATGTTGAACTGCACGATACGGTCGACCGCCGCGATCAGGATCTGGCGGCCGCGCAAGGCCAGCGACTTGTGCGCGGCCTGGAAATAGGGATCGCCGACCGTGTTGAAGACGATGTCCGCTCCTTTGCCACCGGTCACTTCGCGCACGCGTACCGCAATGTCGATGGCAGAGGCGTCGATCACCTCGACGGGCGCGTTGGCGTGGCCTTCATAGGCTTCCGCCTTGCGCACCACGCCGATCACGCGCGCGCCCTGCCAGGTCGCGATCTGTACCGCGGCCTGGCCAACCTTGCCGTTCACGCCCATCACCAGCACAGTCTCACCCTGCTTCGGCAGGCCGGCGCGACGAAAACCTTCCATTGCGGTGACGAAGGGCACGCCGATGCCGGCGGCCTCCTCCCAGGACAGCGCCTTGGGCTTCTCGACCACGGCGTCGGCCTCGATCACGAGATGCGTGGCATGGGTGCCGTCGCGGCGGATGCCGAGATCGCCGGAGGATCCGAACACCTCGCGGCCGACCATCCCGGCCGGTCCGTCGATGATCACGCCGGCATAATCACGGCCCGGCGTGCGCGGGAACACGGAATAGGGCATCAAGCCGGTCGCGGCCTTCACGTCGGACGGATTGACGGCGGCGGCCTTCGCTTCGATCAGGACGTCGTTGGCGCCACGGGCGAGCGCGCAATGCTCGACGCGAGGCGCCAGCGCCGCAGCGTTTTCGGCCTTGGCATTGAGGCGCACGCAGCGCGCTTCGACGGTTTTGCTCTCGGCTGCTGACATCGAAAGACCCACGATTCCTCGCGGGCCTTGTCGCCTTTGCGGAGACCCAAGTCAACATGTCTCCCCTCATCCTGAGGAGCCGCGCAAGCGGCGTCTCGAAGGATGAAGGCCGCCTGCAGCAGCCGGGCCTTCATGGTTCGAGACGGCGCTAACGCGCCTCCTCACCATGAGGGGTGAGAGCTAATCCTTCGGTCGCTTGTCATAGAGGCGCTTGGCCTTGCCCAGCGATCGCTCCAGCGTGGCCGGCGCGACCGCCTTTACCTTGGCGGTGATGCCGATGGTGTTCTTGATGTGGGTCGAAATCCGCTCGGCGTGGTCGACGAGCCCGCGGCCGTCCCAGCTCTCGGGGCGCGCCTCGGCAATGATGGTCAGTTCGTCCATCCGGCCCTCGCGGGTCAGCTCCAGGATGAAGTGGCCGCCGCACCACTCCGCTGCGAGCAGCACCTCCTCGATCTGGGTCGGGAACAGGTTGACGCCACGCAGGATGATCATGTCGTCCGAACGCCCCGTCACCTTCTCCATCCGCCGCATGGCCGGACGCGCCGTGCCGGGCAAGAGCCGCGTGAGATCGCGCGTGCGATAGCGGATCACCGGGAAGGCTTCCTTGGTGAGCGAGGTGAACACAAGCTCACCCTTCTCGCCATCCGGGAGCACCGCGCCGGTCTCCGGATCGATCACCTCGGGATAGAAATGATCTTCCCAGATGTGCAGGCCGTCCTTGGTCTCGATGCACTCCTGCGCGACGCCCGGGCCGATCACTTCGGACAGGCCGTAGATGTCGGTCGCATCCATGTCGAAGGCCTCTTCGATCTCGCCGCGCATCGCGTTGGTCCAGGGCTCGGCGCCAAAAATGCCGACCTTGAGCGAGCACTGGCGCGGATCGAGCTTCTGGCGCTTGAACTCGTCGAGGATCGCCAGCATGTAGCTCGGCGTCACCGTGATGATGTCGGGCCGGAAATCGTTGATGAGTTGCACCTGCCGCTCGGTCATGCCGCCGGAGATCGGCACCACGGTGCAGCCAAGCTTTTCCGCGCCGTAATGCACGCCGAGGCCGCCGGTGAAGAGGCCGTAACCATAGGCGTTGTGGATGATCATGCCGGTGCGGCCTCCGGCGGCCCGGATCGAGCGCGCCATCACCTCCGACCACGTCTCGATGTCGCGTTGCGTGTATCCCACGACGATCGGCTTGCCCGTGGTGCCGGAGGAGGCATGCACACGTACCAGCTTTTCGCGCGGGACCGCGAACATGTTGAAGGGATAGTTGTCGCGCAGATCCGTCTTCACGGTGAACGGAAACTTTGCGAGATCGGACAATTCGCGAAAGTCGGACGGATGCACGCCGGCCTTGTCGAAGGCTTTGCGATAGTGCGCGACATTGTCGTAGGCGTGCTTCAGTGACCAGCCCAGGCGCAGCGTCTGCAACGTCATGATCTCGTCGCGCGAGGCGCGCTCATGCGCATCCATCTCGGCACTATAGCCGTTGCCACCCGCCTTCAACCTGGTCCGAGCCATCCTCGTTTCCCCGCATCATTTGTTTGTTCTTGTGTTCACTGATCCTGCGTCGGCAGCCACGTGCCGGGAATGACACGCGAATGCCCACGAAACTCGGCGATGACGGTGTCGCCGGCGGTGACGCGTACGTCGTAGATGCCAGAGCGGCCGCTGCGGGTGATCTCCCGCGCCGTTGCGACGAGACGTTCGCCGAGCTTGCCCGGCTTGATGAAAGTGATATGCCCTTGCGCCGCGACCACGCGCTCATTGTGCGAGTTGCAGGCAAAGGCGAAAGCGGAATCGGCGAGCGTGAAGATGAAGCCGCCATGGGCAATGCGCTGGCCATTGACCATGTCCGGTCGCACCGTCATCGCCAGCGTCGCAAAGCCCGGACCGATCTCGACGATTTCCATGCCGAGGCCTTTCGACGCGTCGTCCTCCGCCCACATCGCATCGGCGCAGGCGCGGGCGACGTCTTCCGGCGACAGGGCTGCTTTGACGTTCACTCGCGTCTCCCAGCTGTTCTCTTTTGCGCGATGTTCTGCCGATCGCTCAAAACTGTCAAATCATGCGACGCATTTGCATCATCGGGTTCTGATGCGCCTGCTCAGACATGGTCGTAGTCGACCACGACCCGGTCCGACGAGGGCTTGGCCTGGCAGGTCAGGACGAAACCGGCCTTCAGCTCCCAAGGCTCCAGCGAATAATTGATATCCATCGGCGCCTCGCCGTCGACCAGCTTGGCGCGGCAGGTCGAACACATGCCGCCCTTGCAGGCGAAGGGCAGATCGACGCCGGCGCGCAGCGCGGCATCGAGGATGGCTTCGTCCTCGGCGACCGGAACGTCGCGGCGCTTGCCGTCGATGATCAGCGACGCGATGGCCTTGGGCGGCGCGTCGGCTGCGACAGCCTTCTTCGGCCGCGGCTTGCCGCCAAACTCGGACACGAAACGCTCGACGTGGATGCGATCATCTGCAATGCCGAGCTCGCGGCAGGTCGCCTCGACCTCCTCGCTCATGCCGAGAGGACCGCAGACGAAAACGTGATCGACGCTTGCGGCCGGCACCAGCGAGCGCAGCAGCACCCTCACCTTCTCGCCGTCGAGCCGGCCATGCAGGATCGGGATATCCTGCTCCTCGCCGGAGATGACGTGAAAGATTGACAGGCGGTCGATGAATCGGTCCTTGAGTTCCTCGAGCGCTTCCAGGAACATGATGTTGTCGGTCGCGCGGTTGCCGTAGAACAGGAAGAAGCGGCTGTTGGGCTCCCGCGCCAGCACCCCCTTCACGATCGACAGGATCGGTGTGATGCCGGAGCCCGCGGCAAAGCCGACATGAACGCGCGCGGTGTCGGCTAGCGGGATCGCACCGAAGCGGCCGGTCGGCGTCATCACGTCGAGCTCGTCGCCGCACTTCAATTCTTCCGCTGCCCAGCTCGAAAACGCGCCGCCGTCGACCTTCTTCACGGCGATGCGGATCTCGCCGTCATCAGGACCCGAACAGATCGAATAGGAGCGGCGCACCTCCTCACCGTCGAGCATGGTGCGAAGCGTGAGGTACTGGCCGGGCGTGAAGGCATAGTCGCTGGCGAGCTCGCCCGGAATGACGAAAGTCATCGATACGGCGTCCGAAGACTCGCGACGGAGGTCGCCAACGGCGAGACGATGAAAACGTGGTGCGGCTGCGGACATGATCAATGGCACTTGAAGTAGTCGAACGGTTCGCGGCAGGACTTGCAGCGCCAGAGCGCCTTGCAGGAGGTCGAGCCGAATTCGGACAACAGCTCGGTATTGTCCGAGCCGCATTGCGGGCATGCCACCGCCTGCTCGCCGAACAGCGCGCGGCGCGAGCTCGCAGCTTGCGGCGGCGCGATGCCGTAGTCACGCAGCTTGCGGCGGCCCTCCTCGCTCATCCAGTCCGTGGTCCAGGCCGGCGACAACACGGTGCGCACCTTTGGACGATGGAATCCGGCGCGTTGCAGCGCCAGCTCGATCTCGAGCGCGATCATGTTCATCGCGGGGCAGCCCGAATAGGTCGGGGTGATCGCGACCTCGACGTGATCGCCTAGAAGCGTAACGTCACGCAGCACGCCGAGATCGGCGATGGTCAGCACCGGAATCTCCGGATCGACCACGCTTGCCGCGGCGTCCCATGCGCGCTGGCGAAGCTCGGTGTCGCTATCGAGGACCGTCACCATGTCAGCCCCGGGAAAGTGCGCTGCATCGATTGCAGCTCGCTGAGGAGATGGCCGAGATGCTCGCTGTGCCGGCCCGTGCGGCCGCCCTGCTGCATCCAATTATTTTGCGGCAGCGTGAGCGTCGCCTCGCTCACGACGTTGGAGAGCGTCTTCAGCCAGCGATCGTGCAACGTCGCCGGATCGATCGCGATGCCGGCATCGATCAATCCGCGCTCGCCGTCGTCGACGGCAAACATCTCGCCGGTGAACGCCCAGAGATGATCGATCGCGGCCTGCGCACGCGCATGGCTCTCGTGCGTGCCGTCGCCAAGCCGGATGATCCATTCCGAGGCATGGCGGAGATGATAGGCGCTCTCCTTCTCGGACTTGGCGGCAATGGCGGCGAGCGTCGCATCGCGCGAAGTCATCGTCGCCCGCCAGTAGAGATCGGCGAAGGCGGAATAAAAGACCTGCCGCACCAGGGTCTGGGCGAAATCGCCGTTCGGCTGCTCGACCAGCAGCAGGTTGTGATACTGGCGCACGTCGCGCAGGTAAGCGAACTTGTCCTCATCATTGCCCGTGCCTTCAACTTTGGCCGCATAGGAGTAGAGCTCGCGGGCCTGGCCGATGAGGTCGAGCGCGATGTTGGAAAGCGCCATGTCCTCTTCCAGCATCGGCGCGTGGCCGCACCATTCCGACAGCCGATGCCCGAGGATCAGCGCATCATCGGCGCGGCGCAGGGTGTAGAGCACCAGCGGCGTCTCGGAAACCTGGATGTTGGCGACGGGCATCTTTCGTAATCCACTTGTTCGGACCTCATCCTAGGCGCGAAGCGCCGTCTCGAAGGATGGGCCAAGAGTTCACGGGCCTTCATGGTTCGAGACGCCGCTTCGCGGCTCGTCACCGTGAGGTAGAGAGCGCTACATGTGCCCTACTTCTTCCGGCACCTCATAAAACGTCGGATGACGGTAGATTTTTGATTCCGCCGGCTCGAACATCATGCCCTTCTCGGCGGGATCGCTCGCGGTGATCGCGGTCGAGGGCACGACCCAGATCGACAGGCCTTCGCCGCGACGGGTGTAGATGTCGCGCGCGGCCTGCAGCGCCATGGTGGCATCGCTCGCATGCAGCGAGCCGACGTGCTTGTGCGCAAGCCCGTTGCGGCTGCGAATGAAGACTTCCCACAGCGGCGTGTTCGGCGTGATCATCGTGACCTCCCTATTCGGCAGCTTGCGCGGTCTGGCGGTGCCGGCGCTTCGCTGCATAAGCGGCCGCTGCCTCGCGCACCCATGCACCCTCGTCATGCGCCTTGCGGCGCGCGGCGATGCGGTCGCGGTTGCAGGGGCCGTTGCCGGCGAGCACCTGCTTGAACTCGGTCCAGTCGATCTCGCTGTAGCGCCAGTGGCCGTCGGCATCCTGCGTCATGCCGGGATCGGGAATGGTCAGGCCGAGATACTGCGCCTGCGGCACGGTGGCATCGACGAATTTCTGGCGCAGCTCGTCATTGGAGAAGCGCTTGATCTTCCATTTCGTCGAGGTGTCGCTGTGCTGGCTCGCGGCGTCCGGCGGGCCGAACATCATCAGCACCGGCCACCACCAGCGGTTCAACGCGTCCTGCGCCATCGCCTTCTGCTCGTCCGAGCCGCGGCACAGCGTCAGCATGATCTCGTAGCCCTGGCGCTGATGGAAGGATTCCTCCTTGCAGACGCGGATCATCGCGCGCGCGTAAGGACCATAGGAGCAGCGGCACAGCGGGATCTGGTTCATGATCGCGGCACCGTCGACCAGCCAGCCGATGGTGCCGATGTCGGCCCAGGTCAGCGTCGGATAGTTGAAGATCGAGGAGTATTTGGCTTTGCCGGCAAGCATCGCATCGACCAGCTCCTCACGCGATGAGCCGAGCGTCTCGGCGGCCGCATAGAGATAGAGCCCGTGGCCGCATTCGTCCTGCACCTTCGCGAGCAGCGCCGCCTTGCGGCGCAGCGTCGGCGCGCGGGTGATCCAGTTCCCTTCGGGCAGCATGCCGACAATTTCGGAATGGGCGTGCTGGGAGATCTGGCGGGTGAGCGTCTTGCGGTAGGCCGCCGGCATCCAGTCGTTCGGCTCGATGCGTTCCTCGGCATCGATGCGCGCCTGGAATTGTGCGGCCTTGGCGGCATCCTCGAGGCCGCGGTCGTCCGCCTCGGCCGTGTTCAGCGCCTGGGTATACATGCGCATCCTCCCGATTAATTGGGAGGCAATATATAACACAAATTAGTTCATGCAAGATATTTCTGTAACATAACTCAGGTACCGAACCTCTGGGCGAGGAGCTTTCGCGCCGCGGGCAGTGGCCCTTTTTCGTTGGTTCCGTGGTCATCGAGCCATTGTTCGGACGAGGCGAGCAACGCGCGATAGAGCTCGCCGCAGAGCCCGCGGGCGGCCCTGCCCGGCCAGTCCGCCGGCAGCAATTCGCCCGGCAGCAGCGGATCGCGCAGCACCACGCGGCGATAGTAGTGGATCAAGAGGATGCGCGCGGTGAAGGCGTCGGCGTCGGAGAGAACCGTGCCGCGCGCAATCGCAGCGCGCAGCGGCTCGAACATCTTCATGAATTTGAGATAGGCATCGGCCGTACGATCGAGCGGCCAGCTCGCACTGAGCAGGCGGCGGCCGCTGTCATCCTCGGCTGAGACCTCGAGGCGGATCGCGCCTGCAGCCTCGTCAGGCACCGGCACGCCCGATGGCGCAACCCAGACGCCCGGCAGCGGACTGCCGAAGCCGGCATTGCGCAGCGCCTCACGCGAGGCGTCGCGGTCCTCGCCATTGCCGATCAGCAGCAGCTCGAACCGGCCGGTCCAGTCCGATGGCGGCGGATCATAGATGTGGCGCGTCGCGGCCTCGAAGGTCTGGCGACCTTTTTCGGCAAGGCGATAGAAGCTGTTGCGTCCGACCTTTTCGCGCGTGAGCCAGCCGTCGGCGGCAAGCCGCGACATCGCAGTGCGAACGACGCCGCTGTCGATGTCGAGACCTTCGAGGAATTCGAGCAACGTGCCAAGCCACACCGAGCCGCCGCGCGGCACGATGGCATCGCCGAACACGGTGATGACGATGGAGCCGGTGCGCGACGGCTCGCGCTTGAGCTGGTCGATGATGCGGGAAAGCGGATGCGCCATGCGTCAGGCATAGCGCGATTTGCGCTAATGCCAAAGCTGGGCTCGATCTTCGAGACGGCGCTTCGCGCCTCCTCAGGATGAGGTCGAACGGCTTTCGCGGGGATTCAGGTCTCAACCCTCATGGTGAGGAGCGCGGCAAAGCCGCGCGTCTCGAACCATGCAGACCCGCTTAGCGATGCGGATCGGGATACGCCAGGCTGCGCCAGCCGCTGCGGTCGAATGGCTGCCACTGGCCTTCCTTCTGCGCGAGCCTGTCGGCCACCGCGTAAACCGCCGCCGGATGGTGGCCCATGCCGCAATGGCTGCTCTCGACCTCGATGCTCTCGGTCTGCGCAGTCCTCTTCTCCATGCAGCCCTGCCAGGCGCAGACGCCGTCGGTACGACTGAAGATGGCGGTGGTCGGCACCGGCGGTGGATCTGCGAGCACGCCGCCGAAGCGCGGATCGACCTCGTCGGCCTTGCGGCCGCTCGCCCATTCATAGACGCGCCAGGCATTGGTCGAGCGCGGATCGCCGGCAAAGGGGCTGCCGAGCGTGATCACCTGACGCACGCGCTCCGGCATCATCTTGGCGAGCTGGCGCGCATAGAGACCGCCAAGGCTCCAGCCGACCAGGCTGATCTTGCGACCATGGGTATCGCTGAGCTCCTGGACGAGATCGACCATCGCATGCTGCACACCCGGCCGCAGGCCATAGTTGCGGCCCTGGCGCCAGCCACTGACGGCATAGCCCTTGCCCGTGAGGAACGAGCGCAGCGGCCGCGTGGAAACGTCGGTTGCGACGAGGCCGGGCAGCACCAGCACCGGATGGCCGTCGCCGCGCGGCGCGAGGCTGAGGAGCGGCAGCGCGCCGAGAAAGGCGCCGAGCTCGTGGATCGCCCGCCCCTCCAGAAACATCAGGGTGCGGGACGGCGGGCGCAGCGTCTGGGCGTTAGCGGTCATCAATGTTTCCTCTGAAGGCACCGGCCGCGATGCCGGTAATGGCGTGAATTCCAAGACGCCGGCTTCTTGGTCGTTCCGCAGCGCAACATGAATCAGCTAGGTGTCCGGTTCCGGACATTCAAGCCGGTGAAAACGGGGGCGACAATAGGCCCGCGCGTTAATGCTAACCGCCGTGACGCAAAAGTCACAGCAATCGAAGCAGGAATTCAACGGAGTAGAGTGCAAGGCCCGCGAGCCCGCCAATCAGCGAGCCGTTGAAGCGGATGTATTGCAGGTCGCGGCCGATGTTGATTTCGATCAGCGAAATCAACTGCGTCATATTCCACGACTTGACCTGGTCGGAGATGAAGGTCGAGACGCCGCTCTTCTGGTCGGCGATGAAGCTGCGCAGCACCATGACCAGGCCCTTGTTGATCTCGCCGCGCAGCTCCGCGTCGCCCGCGAGCGCCTCGCCGGCCGCGACGAACATGCCCGCGAGATGATGCTGGAGCACCTGCGTCTCGCCGGAGGCGCTGCGCTCGATGAAGGCGCGCGTATTGGCCCACACGGTGCGCGCGAGATCGGCTAGCTCGGGACGCGCGAGCAGATCGCGTTTCAGGCTGTCGATGCGATCGATATAGGTCTGGTCGGTGCCCAGCCGGTCGACGAAGGTCAGCACCATGCGATCGAACTCGCCGCGGAACGGATGCTTGGGATCGCTGCGCACCTCCTCGAAGAAGGCGCTCGCGGACGCCACGATCTTGTTCACCAGGAATTTGTCGGCGCGATAGAGCCGAAGCAAGGTTGGCAGCTCCGCGCGCACCCTCTCGCGGATCATCGCCATGGTCTCCTTCCCCGTCAGCGTGTCGTGCATGACGCGCAGGAGATCGTCGAACAGCGCTTGGTGCCGCCCCTCCGCCACGAAGCCGCGCAGCGTGCCGGCCGCGAGCGGCGCGAGATCGATGGCTTGCAGTTGCGAAGACATGCGGCGGATGATGAAGGTCATCAGGCCCGAGCTTTCCGTGGCGGAGAAAGCCTCCGGCAGGAGACGCAAGGCAAAGCGCGCGAGATCGTCGCTGCGCTTGCGCTCCCGCAGCCAGTCGGCGATGAAGGAGCCGAAGTCGATTTCCTTCAGCTTGGCCTCGACGGGACCGGCCTCGAGGAAATGCACCTGGATGAATTCGCCGAGCTTATCGGCGATGCGGGCCTGATTGCTTTTTATGATCGCGGTGTGCGGAATCGGCAAGCCCAGAGGCCGCTTGAACAGCGCGACCACGGCGTACCAATCGGCAAGGCCGCCGATGGTCGCGGCTTCCGCGAAGGCCGCGATGAAGCCGAACACGGGATGGACGTTGAGCAGCCATTTGGCGACCACGAACAGCAGAAGCGTCGAGGCAAGCACAAGCGTCGCCAGTGCCTTCACGCGGCGCAGCTCGGCGGCGCGTTCGGCGTCGCCGGGGCTGTCGAAGGAGAAGGTGCTCTGCGCGGTCATGGCGGCATTCGTACCTCATCCTGAGAGCTTGCCAATCTTTCTCGTTTTGCGTGGTCATCGAAGGATGTGGCAGTTCCTCGTCGTGGCAACGCGTGGGCTGGGCGGCTGTGGCGAGGTTGGGGGATGTCGATGAACGCTCCTCTATGCGCTAGCGAGGCGGTTGCCTTGCAGGATGTTGTTGGCGAGGGCGTACCAGAGCACGACGGCGCGGACCTTTTCGAAGCCGCGCACGGTCAATTGGCGCAGGTCCCAGTTGCGCCAGCGGGCATGTATGCGGGGCTTGTATCGGGCCTTGCCCTCTTCGCTCGCCATGCGCGCACGCCAGGCCAACACCCCCGGGCCGTCGCCGCGTCGCGGTAGATGGGGATCGGTGCCGTGCTTGGATTGAGTGGGCGGGCAAAAGATATCGATGCCCTCGGCGTGCGCCCACTCGATGTCCTCGGCACTGCCAAAGCCGCCATCGACGAGATGGTCCTTGGGCAACCCGCCAGGACGCGCGCGCTGCCGCTCCAGCATGGGCCGCATCAGGCCGCGGTCGGACCCGGTGTTGCAGACCTTGATGTCAACGACGATCGGCTGGCCGGCGGCACTCGTCACCTGCACGTTGTAGGCGGGGCGGAAGCCGCCGTCGGCCATCTTCATGACCCGTGCGTCGGCGTCCGTCGTGGAGGCCCGCGGCTCTTTCGGCTTCTTGCCGTTGCCGCGCTTTTCTTCGCGCTCCTTGCGCTGCTGCTTGATTTCGGCGAGCGCCGTCTGCGCCGCTTTGACGCGCGCTCTGCGCTCACGCGCGGCGCGCTCCTTGGCGGCCTTCATGCGCTGATTGCTAGCATCCGAACGAGCGTCAACCTCGCGTTTGAGGTCTTCCACCACCGCCTCAGCCAAGGCCAGGTGCCGATCGAGCGTCGCCTCCCGCCGGAACGAAGCGGCCCCGGCGCTGGCCCGGACCCGAACACCGTCCTGCGCCAGCGTTTCCAGATTGACGAGGCCGACCTTCGCCAGCACCGCCAAATGCTCGCAAAGCAGCCGGTCGAGCAGGTCGGCGCAACCGACCCGGAAGTCCGCCAGCGTGTGATGGTTCACCGACACCCCGCCACACAGCCAACGATAGGCGTCATGGCTCTCGCAAAGCCGCTCCAACGCGCGCGCGCTGCCGACGCCCTCGCTGGTGGCATAGAGCCACAGCGCCAGCAAAAGCCGCGGCGATGTCGCGGGGTGACCGGGCCGATCGCCCCGCGCTTTGATCCGGTTCTCCAGCTCACTCAGGTCGAGTTCCTCGACATAGGACCAGATCAGGCGCACCGGATGGTCTTCCCCGATCAGGCTCTCGATATCCACTGCTCGCAACTCGATTTGATCGCGTTGGGGCTCACGAAGTCGCGGCGCTGCGAGCGGCGCCGCACCGGCTTGCGGCTTTGCCTGCTCCGGCAGATCCCCAAACAATTCATCAGCGGCCATCATCCCTCCTGCGAATCCATCACCGCAAGAGAATCACACAGCACCAGCTTTCGGCTATACCGCTTGCGAGCAGTCAAAAAGATTCACAGCCTCTGAGGAGCCGCGTCAGCGGCGTCTCGAAGGATGAAGGCCCCGCTGCGACAGCTCGGCCTTCATGGTTCGAGACGGCGCTGCGCGCCTCCTCACCATGAGGGGTCAGCGGTATACGGGCTTCAGACAAGAACAAGGCCCGCCGAAGCGGGCCTTAACAACTCCAGTTTCTCAACTCAACGCAACGATCAGGCGGTCTTGTAGACCTTCGCGAAATTGTCCTGAGCGGACTTCGCGCCGTTGGCGGCGAGCTTGCCGAGGTAGTCGGTGGTCGCCTTGGCGCGCGAGACGAACACTTCGCTGCGGGCACGGAGCAGGCCGGACTGGATCTCGACGGCTTCGCTGATCGACTTGGCCGATGCGAGCTTGTCGATGCCCGAGAAGAACGCCTCGGCATCCTCGTAGATCGCCTGCTGGATGTTGCGGCTGATCTTGCCGGCCTCGGAGACGGAATCGGTCACCGCGTTCTCGATGGCGGCGGTCACCCGCTCGGAGCCAGCGAACACTTCGGCAGCGCGGTCCTTGGCGGTGTTGGCGGTCTTCTTGACGAATTCGCGTGCAGCCTCGGGAACTTCCAGGTTCTGGATGTTCTTGAACGCGTCCTTGAAGCCCTCGAAAGCGGTATTGATTTCGGTCGTCATGGGGGTCTCTCCATCCTCAATTGTCTGAGCTATGGGCTCACCCCGTCCGGATTGGCCCGGGGCACGACTTATATGGCACTGTTAATTGTGCGGTGCAATATCCATATTGCGATGCGATATCACGAAATCGTGAACGCCGTGGGAGGCACCAGATACCTCCCCGGCCATCGCCAGACCAAGGTTGAACAGCGCTGCCTCGTGCTGATTCCGTGTTGAACGGTGCCCTTTTACGGCTGGACGGCGCATTCTACTGTTGGACGGCACCTGGTAGCCCGTAGGCCTCCATCTGGGCCTGGGTCTGCGCGATGTTGTGCCCGAGCACCACAATGTCGTGGGTCTTGCCGTCGACATCCCGGACATGGTCGCGCAAGAGAGCCTCAGCCTTGAAGCCGAGGCTCTCGAACAGGGCGATCGCTGCCCGCTGGTCGACCGTCATCTGAACCGAGAGTTTTTCGAGGCCGGCACCGAGCGCGAATGCAAAGGTCTCCTGTGACAGCGCCCGCCCCACCCCCTTGCCGCGTACGTCCAGTGACACCACCATGCGGATCTCGCCGACATGGGGCGACCAGGAATGCGGGTCGCGCACCAGCGTTCCGCAGCCGACGACCTTACCGTCCTTCACCGCAAGCAGGCTCGCGATCGCGCCGCGTTCGATCTCCTTGACCCAGGCCGAGAGCACCTTCGGCTCGCTGATGTTGCGTGGCAGGAATAACAGGTCATGCGTCGGCAGCGCCTTGCCGAAGGCGAGCACGGCAGCCTCGTCCGCCGGGGACATCAGGCGGATCTCGATGTCCCCTGCATCGGTAGTGACGTGACGCGGATAGGAACGCGCTTCACTCATGTCGATCTCTTCCCCAGCCAGGAATCCAGTTTCGGCCATAGCCGCTTGATCGCGTTGGCACCGGCGACGAGAGAGACGTGGCCGCCCTTCAACATCACCTCTTCCTTGTCCTCGGACCCGATCTTCGTGATCAGATGCTTTGCGGCGTCATAGGGCACGATGTGATCGTGTTCGGCGACCGCATGCAGGATCGGCACCTTGATGTTTTCGAGCTTTGCCGCGCGTCCCCCCACCGACATGGTGTCGTTGAAGAGCTTGTTGTCCCACATCAGGTCCTTGGTGATGGCGCGGAAATATTCGCCGGCGAGCGGCAGCGTATCGGTCGCCCAGCGGTCGAACATCCGGTAGGATTTCACGAACTCGTCGTTCCAGATGTTCTCCCAGAGCTGGATCTGGCTCACCGTGCGCGAGGCCGGGCGCAGCATCTCGAAGGAGGAGAGGATCATCTCCGGCGGCACGTTGCCGACGCTGTCGACGAGACGGTCGACGTCGAAATAGCGGCGATCTGAGAAATTCGAGAACAGCTTCATCTCGCGAAAATCGATCGGCGTGGTGAAGCAGATCAGATTTTTCATCGGCCCATCCCCGAAGATCGAGCCGTAGAGCAGCGACAGCACGCCGCCAAAGCAATAGCCGATCACGGAAACGTCCTGCTCGCCGGAATCCTGTTGCACGCGGCGGACGCAATCCGGAACGAAATCGAGGACATAGTCCTCCATGCGAAGGCTCTTCTCCTCCGGCCGCGGCGCGGTCCAGTCGAGCATGTAGACGTCGTAGCCGCGCTTGAGGAGAAACTCGATGAAGCTCTGGCCCGGCACGAGATCGAGGATGTAGCCGCGGTTGGTGGTGGCCATCACGATCAGCACCGGCACACGGTAGATCTCGTCCGACATCGGGCGGTAGTGATAGAGGCTCATCGTGCCGCGCGAATGCAGCACGTCCTTCGGCGTCGACCCGAGCGTGGGCCCTGAGGTCGAAAAATATTCGACGCCCTTGATGCTTCGCATGATGGCGCGCTGCACCTCGGACTGAATGCGCTCCGGGATCGATGCGAAATCAAGTCCCGTCGGCGCATTCATTTCGGCTCTCCGCCTTCGGAAGGGGGACGTTTGGTCCGCGGCGGTCGCGGCGCTGCCCCAATCTGCGATCCGCTGGAAGCGGCCGACATCTGGCTGAGCATGGACTTGATCTCGCCGAGCTGGCCTTCGATGGATTGCAACCGTTCGGCAATGCCGGTCATCTGCTCCCGGCTCGGCAGATTCATCGAGAGAAGATACTTCTCCATGAGGTCGCCGAACTGTTTCTGAGCACCCGCAGCAACGCCGCCGGCCCGATTCATGGCCTGCGAGAATTCGGGTGTCTCCATCGCTTTGGTGGCGAACGAGTTGAAGCCTTTCTCCATCTCGCCAATCATCTTCTGCCACAAGGCGACCGGATCGTTGATCTTGTCGGTCATCGGCATCCTCCAATTCGAGGGCTGCGTTGCCCTTCTTTTCCGGCCATACCACACCGTTGTGACGGGCGGGTCAACCCACGAGCAGCGGCCTGGTGTCGTGCACGCGGCTTCTTTGCGACGGCAAACCGTGCAATACAATGTTGGTCGTCAGCAAGGGAACACGCCCGTGAATGCCTCCGCCCATCAGCCGCCGCAGACCGTCCGCGCCAACGGCATCGACATCTGCTACGAGATTTTCGGCAACGACAATGCCGAGCCCTTGCTGCTAATCATGGGACTGGGCGCCCAGATGATCCACTGGGACGACGCGTTCTGCGAACAGCTCGCCGCCCGCGGCTTTCGCGTGATCCGCTTCGACAATCGCGACATCGGCAAGTCCAGCCATCTGACCGGCGGCAAGCGGCTGACGCCGTTCGAGCTCTTGAAGCTGCGCTTCCTGAAGATTCCGGTGGCCGCCACATACAAGCTGATCGACATGGCCAGGGATACGGTCGGCCTGATGGACGCGCTCGGAATCAAGTCGGCGCATCTCGTCGGCGCATCGATGGGCGGCATGATCGCGCAGGAAATCACGCTGTCGTTTCCGCACCGCGTGCGCTCGCTCACCTCGATCATGTCGACGACGGGCAATCCGCGCGTGCCGCCGCCGACCCGCGAGGCGGCTGCCATGCTGATGGCGCCGCCGCCGCGCAGCAAGGAGGAATTCATCGTTCGCTACGGCCAGACCTGGAAGGTGCTGCGCGCCGGGCATTTTCCGGAGGAAGAGGCGCTCGATCCCGGCCGCGCCGAACGTGTTTTCGCGCGCGGGCTCAATCCGGCAGGCGTCGGGCGACAGCTGCGCGCCGTGCTCGCCTCCGGCAGCCGCAAGGAGCGCTTGCACAGCGTGAAGACGCCGACGCTGGTCATCCACGGCACCGTGGATCCGCTGGTGCGCCCCGAGGGCGGCAAGGACACCGCGGCGTCGATCCCCAACGCAAGACTTCTGATGATCGACGGCATGGGCCACGCGCTCCCGATGCGCTTCTGGCCGCAAATCATCGACGCCGTCGACAAGCACGCGCACGGGGCGGCAGCGAAGGCAGCCTAAAGCGCGATGAGATTAAGATGAATCATCATCGCGCTTTAGTCTAGGTTATTGTTTGAGCATGATCTCCGCGTGAACGCGTTCCGCGTTTGTCGCGAGGGAAAACCGCTTCACACTTTTCCGGATCATGCTCTAGCTCTTCCTCGCGATCCAGATCACGTGGCGCGCACCACCGCCCTTTCCGGTCGCGCGGACGTTGACTTCGTTGACGTCGAAGCCTGCGGCCCGAAGGCGCTTGGTGAAAGCCGGATTGTTCCCCGAGGACCAAACGGCGAGCGCGCCTCCCGGCCGTAACGCCATCCGCGCCAGTTTCAACCCGGTTGCATTGTAGAGCGCGTCATTGCTCTTGCGGGTCAGCCCTTCCGGACCGTTATCGACGTCAAGGAGAATGGCATCAAAGGCCGATTGGTGCGCTCGAATGATTTCGGAGACATCTGTCTCCCGGATACTCACACGAGGATCATCGAGGCTCTCGCCAAAGACTTGAGCCATCGGGCCTCGCGCCCAGGCGACCACCGTAGGCACGAGCTCCGACACCAAGATCTGCGCCTTGCTTCCGAGCACGGCGAGCGCCGCACGTAACGTAAAGCCCATGCCCAATCCGCCGATGAGGACGACGGGCTTGGCGACCTTCTCGATCTGTTTGGCCGCAAGCGTCGCGAGTGCGGCCTCCGAGCCCGACAGGCGGCTGTTCATCAGCTCGTTGGTGCCGAGCATGATGGAGAACTCTTTGCCGCGGCGCATCAGGCGAAGCTCGCCATCGGAGCCGGGGATCCGTGCGGTATCGATCTTTTCCCAGGGAATCATGCGAAAGCTTTAGCACGATTTGTTTCGAAGCGCGGCTCGGGTTACCCGCCCGCCCAGACGTCGAGCACGTAGCGGTTCTTCGCGCCGAGCTCCTCGATCCAGCGCGCGCCGCCAGCGGCATCGCTGCCGCTCTTCTCGCGATAGATCGCCACCAGCGCCGCCTTCACGTCGGGCTCCATCTTGCCGCCATCGCCGCAGACATAGATGATCGCGCCCTGCTCGATCAGGGCCCAGACCTTATCTTTCTGCGCGGCGAGAAGGTGCTGTACGTAGGTCTTCGGACCGTCCGCGCGCGAGAACGCGGTGAAGAGCTCGGTGATGCCGCTCGCCTCCAACGCCTGCAATTCGTCCCGATAGAGATAGTCCTGGTCCGGATGGCGGCAGCCGAAGAACAGCATAGCCCGCTCAAGGCCGGCGCCCTTGGCCTTGCGCGCGGCGCGCTCCTGGAGGAAGCCGCGGAACGGCGCAAGACCCGTACCCGGGCCGATCATGATGATCGGCACCGACGAATCGTCCGGCAGGCGGAATCCGGCCTTGGTTTCGCGCACCGTGGCGTAGATCGTGTCGCCGGCGCGGCGATCGCTGAGATAGTTCGAACAGACGCCCTTGTAGATGCCGCGACTTGAAGCGGCCGGGCCGCCGACCACGCCGACGGTAACGCTGCAGCGCGTAGGATCGACCGAGGGCGAGGACGAGATAGAGTAGTAGCGCGGCGCAAGCAGCGAGAGCATTTCGAGATAGACATGGAACGGCAGCTCGCAGGCCGGATATTCGATCAAGAGATCGAATACCGATTTGCGCTTGGCCAGGATCTCGGCGCGGTAGCGCTCGCCGGCCTCCGCGTCGTCGCAGACGAAGGCGAGCAGCTTCGGTTTGGTCACCGGACAGCGCGTGTTCTCCGACATGATCTGGATCTGCTTGCGCGTCGCGACCTGCTGGAGCTCGACGAAATCGGTGAGGAGCTGACCGACCGACAGACCCTCGCCGACGGGCAATTGCGCGCGGCGGCCTTCAGCCACGGCGAGTTTGATCTGGTCGGCCGGCAGGAAACCGAAGCGGCGCGCAACTGCATCGACCAGCGCAGGATCGTTGCGCGGCACCACGCTGAGATGGTCGCCGACGCGGTAGCTCATGCCTTGCGGCAACTGCACCTCGATATGGCGCGTCGAGCGCTCGGACGGATTGGGACCGCCCTTGCTCTGGAGTTCGTCATTGACCAGCACCTTCATCGCCGCCGTGCCTCCGAGCGCAGCGATCGCGTTGACTGCACCGGGCGCGACGGGCTCGACCTTGTACAGCGGCTCGTCATCGGCGTTGCGGCTGAAATTTGCCGTCAGCCCCCACTCCTTCACGGCCGCGGGCGCGGCAGCGACGAACCATTTTTCGAACTGGCCGTCGAGATCGCTCCGCGCATCGCCCTCGCCGCGCGCATAGAGGCTGCGCGCACCATGGGCAGCCAGCTGCTCGTCGATGAAGCGCGGCACGGATTGATAGGTGGCGGCCCAGTCGCTGTTGCCGCAACCGAACACAGCGTAGCGCACTTTCGAGAGCGCGTCCTTCGGCATGTCGCCATGCAGCCATTTGACGAACTCCGTGGCATTGTCCGGCGGCGCACCGTTGTAGGAGGCGCAGAAGATCAGCACGCCGCCCTTGTCCGGCAGCTTGCCGGCATGGTCGTCCAGCGGCGCAAGCTTGCTGGCGAAGCCATTGACCTGCGCGAGATCGGCAACGCGCGCTGCCAGTTCCTCGGCCGTGCCGAGATTGGAGCCATAGAGCACCAGCAGCGGCGTGTTGTGCCCGGGGCGCGTGGTGGCGCGCGGTGCGGCCGCTCCCGCGCTCGCAGTCGCCGCGGCAGGGCCGGAATAGGCGCCGCGTTCGCGATCGGCGCGCGGACGGACCTTGATCTTGAATCCTTCCGGCTTGATGGTCAGCGTTTCCTTCAGCTGCATCTGGTAGCGCTGATGGTCGATCAGCCTGAAGCGCTGGAGGATCATGCCGAGCGCAAGCGCAGCCTCGTGCATGGCAAAGCCGCGGCCGATGCAGGCGCGCTGGCCGTTGCCGAACGGCTTCCAGGCATTGACGGGGCGCTTGGCCTCCGCCTCGCGGCTGAAGTTCTCTGGATCGAAGGCATCGGGGTTGGGTCCCCAGACGCTGGGATCGCGATGCAGCGCCGTCACCAGGATCGTGGTGAAGGTGCCCTTCTTCAGCTTGTACTTGCCGCCGCCGATCGTCTCGTCCTTCAGCGGCGAGATGCCATAGGCGGGCGCCGGCGGCCAAAGCCGCAGCGCCTCCTTCAAAACCTGCGTGATGTAGGTGAGCTGCGTCACCTGTTGATAGGTCGGCTTGGCGTTGACGTCAGGACCGAAGACGCGGTCGACCTCGTCATAGGCCTTCTTGAGGATATCCGGGTGCTTGAGCAGCGCAAAGATCGTGTAGGACAACAGACCGCTGGTGGTTTCGTGCCCCGCGATCAGGAACGTATTGATCTGGTAGCGGATGTTGACGTCGTCGAGCTGCTCGCCGGTCGTGCGGTCGACGCCGGTCATCATGGCTGCGAGCATGTCCTTCTTGCCGTCTGAGCCTTCCGCGGCTTTGCGCCGCTCGGCGATGATCTCGTCGACCATCTTGTTCATGAAGGCGACGTCCTCATGAAGCGTCTTCCGCCGCTTCTGCATCCAGAGCCGCTCGAACGGCAGGCCGCGGGTCATCATGATGGTTTCGAGCGAGCGCACCAGCGACTCGACGAAGGGATGGTAGTCGCGCCGGTAGAAGGAATTGAAGCGGTAGTCGAAGCCGCAGAGACCGATCGTATCCAGCGTCAGCGCGGTCATGTCGTGGACCACGTCGATTTCGTCATCGGCGTTGAGCCGCTCCCATTTCTTGACCAGCTGCTCGGCGATATCGACCATGCTCGGATGATAGGACTGCATGGCGCGGTTGCCGAAGGGTTGGAGCAGGATGTTGTGGGCCTTGCTCCAGTTCGGCTCGTTGGTATCGGCCGTGAAGAGGCCGTCGCCGCCGACGGCGCGCACCCGGCGCAGCGCACCACGCACCACCTTGTCGAAGCGCTTCTCGTCGGAAAGCTCGTCGACGAGTTCATGGCCGGAGACGATGACGATCGGCGAACCCATCATGTCGAGCCAGAAGATCGGGCCGAGCTCCTTGGCGAGACGCGTCAGGTGCTGCACGGGTGCGGCCGAATCCAGCGACAGCATGTTGCCGACCACGGGCCTGGTCGGCGGATGCGGGATTGGCTCCAGACGGTTCTTGGATGACATTTATGTAGGTTTCCCCTGCCCGGCTCAACAAATACAGTCATTGCGAGGAGCGAAGCGACGAAGCAATCCAGACTGCCATGGCGGATATATTCCTGGATTGCTTTGCTTCGCTTCGCTCGCAATGACGGCTTAGCCGAACCGCCTTCTACGCCATTCGATCAGCTTGGCGCTGACCTCTTCCGGCTTTTCCTGCTGCGTCCAATGGCCGCTGTCCCTCACCAGATGTTTCTCGAGATCCGGCACCAGCTTCTCCATGCCATCGGCGGCCGAGGGCGGCAGCACCGCGTCGTTCTCGGCCATGATCATCAGCGACGGCACGCGCACGTGATGGTCCAGCCCCTTGGAGTTCTGCCAGTTGCGGGTGAAGTTGCGGTACCAGTTGATGCCGCCGGTGAAACCGGTTTTCGCAAAGGTGTCGACGAACACCTTCTTCTCCTCCGCTGACAGGATGGGCGTCCGCGGGTCATGCCTGGCGTCGTAGTTCGCGATCATCTGCGGGAACGCGAGGTTGATGCGGGGGGAGGCTCCAATGCCGGCAATCGGCTGTTCCTCCGGCGCACCCGGCGGGCGCGCGACCGGCTTGCGCATGAAGGCGTCGAAGGTCTCTTCGACGCGGCTGCCAAAAATCCGATCCGGCTCGTGCGCCGGGTCCTGGAACTGCACGATGTACATCTGATCGCCGAACCGCTTGCGAAACAGCTCGATCGGGTCCTCCGGCGCGCGGTCCCAATGCGGCGTGTTCACGCCGACGACGCCGGCGACGCGCGAAGGGTGGCGGAGCGGCATCTGCCAGACGACGAAGCCGCCCCAATCGTGGCCAACGAAGATCGCCTTGTCGATCCCGAGATGGTCGAGCAGACCGACGAGATCGCCGGTCAGATGTTCCATGTCGTAAGCCTCGACCGGTTCGGGCCGATCGGTTGCGCCATAGCCGCGCTGATCGGGCGCGATCACGCGGATGCCGGCCTCACTCAGTGCCTTGATCTGGTGACGCCAGGAGAAGGCGAGCTCCGGCCAGCCGTGGCACAGCACCATCGGTGGCTTGTCGCTGTTCGGGCCCGCCTCGTAATAGCCCATCCGAATTCCGTTCGTCTGCACGAACTTGAGCGGCGGCATTTCAATCATTGCAAAATTCCTACTCGGCAGCGCCTTTGACGTCGGCCGCAGGCGGCGCATAGGCCGCTTCCAGCGCGGCGAACTCCTCCGGCAGCATGTCGCACATCACCTGCACGTGTGGGATGATGTTGGCGCCGACGATGAAGCCGAAATCGAGCTGGTCGCGATAGCTCTGCACGGTGATGTTGAGCGCCTGCCCGTGGGTCGAGATCGACACCGGGTAGATGTGCAGAAGCTCGGCGCCTGCGGCATAGAGCGTCTGCCGCGGCCCCGGCACGTTGGAGACGGTGATGTTGGCGGCCGGCGGCAGCACGTCCGACAGGTTGGAGCGGCTGTAGAGCAGCGCCAGAATCTGCACCATCATCGGCGCGCCCAGCATCGAGATGTTGGAGACCTGCGGCATCAGCGCGCGCAGCGGATGCGACATCTCCTTGGCCTTGGTCGACTGCGCAATGATCGCCTCCAGCCGTCCCTTGGGATCGTCGACATTGGTGGCGATCGAGCAGATCATGCCGAACACCTGGTTGTTGGCCTCGGTGTTGCCCTCTTCGCGGAGCGAGATCGGCACCGCCGCGGTCAGCGATTTCGCGGGCAGCGTGCCGTATTGCAGGAGATAACGCCGCACCACACCGGAGGCGAGCGCGAGCACGACGTCATTGAGCTTGCCGCCGGCCTGCTTGGCGAGCGCTTTGGCGCGCGACAGCGGGATCGAGACGCCGGCAAAGCTGCGCTCGGAGGAGATCGACTTGTTGAGCATGGTCGGCGGCGAGACCATGCTGGCAAGGCTCTCGCGCGAGTTGGGATCGGAGATCTTGCCGAGCACGTCGGACACGCTCTTGAGCACGGTCGGGATGTTGCCGGCAAAGCGCACCGCGCTTTCGATCTGGTACATCGCATTGTCGAACAGGATCGAGCCGATATCGCTCTTGCCCGTGCGTGGAAGTTGCAGATTCTTGGCGGCCTGTGACGCTTCGAGCGGCTGGGTGAAGAGCTGCTGGTAGGAATCGAGCAGATTGGCGGCGATGTCGCGCGGCTCCTGGCCGGGCCTCGCGCCGCCCACCGGCGGATCGACTTTCCGCGGGATCGGCGAGATGTCGTAGATCATGTTGGTCAGCGCGGCGCCGGCGCCGCCGTCGATCGCGGCATGGTGCATCTTGGAGTAGAGGCCGACCTCGTTGTCCTTCATGCCCTCGAACACATAGAACTCCCAGAGCGGACGGGCGCGGTTCAACAGCTTGGCATGCATCCAGCCGACGATGCGCTCCAGCGTCGCACGGTCGCGTGGCGCCGGCAGGCTGGCGCGGAAGATGTGACGGTCGATGTCGAACTGGTCGTCCTCGACCCAGGAGGGATGGTCGATGTCGAGCGGCGCCTTTTCCAGGCGCGCCTTCAGGATCGGCGCGATGTGCAGCCGCGAGGCGATCATCGCCTTGAAGTCTTCGAAGAAGTCGCCCTTGTAGTCGTCAGGCAGGCGAAAGATCGCCATGCTGCCGACATGCATCGGCATTTCCGGCGTTTCCAGATAGAGAAACGACGCGTCCAGCGACGACAGCTTCTTACCGTCACCCATAGTTCCCTCCACTCATTTCAGACAGGCGCCTTACCGGCGCTTCTTGTCAGGCCGCTACTGTAGGGTGCGGCGGAGCATATGCAATGGCAAACGGGCCCGCCCGGTCGAATGGCCAGAACTCCCCTTCCGGCTGCGCCAGCCGATCGGCCACGGCCCAGAGCGCTGCGGGGTTGACCCCGAGCCCGATATGGCTCGCGAAATAAACCTCAATGTTCTCGGCGCGCTCGCAAGGGCGGCACTGACAGGTGCGCCAGTGCACGATGCCGTCGCTGCGCGAAAAGATCGAGGTGGAAGGGACCGGCAGGTCGCCGGCGATGGCCTCGCGCAGCTCGGCAAAGTCCTCGACCCGCTCGCCCGACAGCGTCTCATAGAGCCGCGTCGCATTGGTCGCCCGCACGTCGTTGGCAAAGGGGCTGCCGAGCGTGACGACATAGCGGACCATGTCGGGCGCCTGTAGAGCCAGGTCGCGGGCATAGACGCCGCCGAGGCTCCATCCGACGAGGCTCACCTTGCGCCCGGTCGCCGCATGAATTTCCGCCAGACGGACACGCAACGCGTCCCGAACGCGCGCCAGCCCGCCGAGATTGCGGCCCATTCGCCAGGCCTGGGCGTCATAGCCGAGTTCGTGCAGATAGCGGCGCATCGGCGCCATCGACAGGTCGCTGGCGAGAAAGCCGGGCAGCGCCAGTACCGGATGACCGTCGCCCTTGGGGGCCCGCATCAGAAGCGGCGACAGGAACAGGCTGGCGTTGAACTCGAACAGGCCGCGCGCTTCCGCGAGCAGCAGTCCGAGGCCCGGCGGACGAAGCCGGCTCGAGGCCTGTGCTCCGCTCTGCTCGGGCGGCATTATTTCTTCTTGTCGCTGCTGCGCGTCCCACCGAGGCCGGCCATGGTGACGAACATGTCCTGAAACCGCTCTGCGAGCTTGGGATCGAAGGTGAACCAGCTCTGGATCAGGGATTCCGGTGAGACCTTTTCGATGTTGCTCAGCACTTGCTGCTGCAACTTGTCCATGACGGCAGTCTGCATCGGTCCCACATCCGGCAATCCGAAGAACTGGCGGGCTTCGAGGGGAGTGCAGTCAATTTCGACGTTAACTTTCATGTCTCCTCCTGATCGGATTGGAGCAACTTGCCACAGTATCACCGCGAGTTGTGGTGCGACGCAAGCGACCAGATGCGAGGCGCCGCGCATCCCCTCCGGCATTCGGTCAATATGGTCAATCAAAAGTCGAATGTCGCCGTCGGGCGATCTGTCGGACTATCGGTCAGCATTGCTGCACAGCGGCGCAAGTTGGCGCGTTCCTTGCTGGAATGCGCTTGCACGGTGCAAAAACTCTGGGCAACATGGTTTCATCAGCCGGCCGAACAAGCAAAAATCACGGTGCGGGCACAGTGGAGAGGGTCAAGAATGTCGGTACGTCAGGGTCTTTTAGCGATGACGCTCGCCTCCGCGCTGGCGTTGGCGGTGTCGCCCGCCTCGAGCCAGACGCTGCGCTACGCCAACCAGGGCGAGCTCAAGTCGCTCGACCCCTATACGCTCAATGAGAGCACCACCCACGCGCATCTCGGCCACGTCTATGAGGGGCTGATCGAGCTCGACAAGGACCTGAAGATCATCCCGGCGCTCGCCGAAAGCTGGGAAACGCCGGAGCCCACCCGCTGGCGATTCCACCTGCGCAAGGGCGTCAAATTCCACAATGGCGATCCCTTCACCGCCGATGACGTGGTTTTCTCGGCTGACCGCGTCCGAGCACCCGGCTCGAACCTTTTGACCCGCGTCCCTGCGGACGTCAAGGTCGTGAAGGTCGACGACTATACCGTCGATTTCGTTCTGAAGTCTCCCAATCCCATCCTGCTCTCGGGTTGGGATACTTGGTACATCATGGACAAAAAGTGGGCGGAGGCGAACAACGTGGTAGCGCCGACGCCGGTAGCTGCCACGACCCCAAGCTACGCCTCGTTGCACACCAATGGCACCGGTCCCTTCATGATCGAAAGCCATCAGCCGGGCGTGAAGACCGTCTTCAAGGTCAACCCGAACTACTGGCAGAAGCCGCAACATAATCTCAAGGAAATCGTGTTCACGCCGATCGCCTCGGACGCAACGCGGGTCGCTGCGCTGCTATCGGGCGAGGTCGACGTCATCGAGCCGGTTCCGATCCAGGATATCCAGCGTATCAATGCAAGTCCCAATGCGGCGGTGCTTTCCGGCCCGGAATTGCGCACGATATTCATTGGCATGGACCAGTCCCGCGACGAGCTCCTGTTCTCGAACGTCAAGGGCAAGAACCCATTCAAGGACATCCGCGTCCGCGAGGCCTTCTACAAGGCGATCGACGTCGAGCTGATCAAGAATCGCGTCATGCGTGGGCTCTCCACTCCCTCCGCCCTGATGATCGCACCGGAGCTCTTTCCGCTGTCGAAGGAGTTCACACGGCCCAAAGCCGATCCGGACGGCGCAAAGAAGCTGCTGACTGAAGCCGGCTATCCTGATGGCTTCGAGGTGACGATGGATTGCCCGAACGACCGCTACGTCAATGACGCGGCGATCTGCCAGGCCGTGGTCGGTATGCTCGCCCGCATCGGTGTCAAGGTGAACCTGCTGGCGCAGCCCAAAGCGCAGTATTTCGCCAAGGTGCTCAAGCCAGGCGGCTACAAGACCTCGTTCTACATGCTGGGCTGGACGCCGGGCACGATGGATTCGCACAACGTGCTGCACGACATCATGGGTTGCCGCGATGATCCCAAGGACCCGAACCGCGGCGAATCCAATCTCGGCGGCTATTGCAACAAGCAGCTTGACGAACTCACGGACAAGATCCTGGTCGAGACCGACATCGCCAAGCGCAACCAGTTGATCAAGCAGGCTTACGAGATCTCGATCAAGGACTACGCCTACATCCCGCTCCACCAGCAGGCGCTGGCTTGGGGTGTATCGAAGAAAGTGAAACTGGTTCAGCGCGCGGACAACCAGGTGCTGCTCTACTGGGCCAACAAACAGGAAGAATAAGTGTTGATGCGTTGTGAAGTCCCGGAAGCCTCGGCTTCCGGGACTTGCCGTTTAGGGTTACGCAATGATGCGCGCCTCTGAAGAGACCTGAAAGGAACCGATGCTCGCTTTCACTCTTCGCCGGGCAATCCAGGCAATCGGCGTCATGATCGCCGTCGGCATCATTTCGTTTGCGATGTTCCGCTTCGCCGGTGACCCCGTGAACCAGATGGTGTCGCAGGATACATCCGTTGCTGAACGCGCCGCGATCCGCCACTCGCTTGGTCTGGACGATCCCTTCATCGTGCAGTTCGGCCACTATGTTGCCGATGCGGCGCAGTTCAAATTCGGCATCTCCTACCAGTTCCGCCAGCCGGTCTCGGCGCTGTTGATGGAACGGATGCCCGCAACGCTGGAACTCGCGATCTGCGCAACCATCTTCGCGATGGTCGGCGGCATCCTGATGGGCGTCTATTCGGCGCTCCGCCGCGACACCTTGCTCGCGCACGCATTCCAGGCGATCTCGCTGATCGGGATCTCGCTGCCGACCTTCCTGATCGGCATCCTGCTGATCTATCTGTTCTCGGTGACGCTCGGCTGGCTGCCCTCGTTCGGGCGCGGCGACGTCGTGCATATCGGCTGGTGGACGACCGGGCTGCTCACACTCTCCGGATTGAAGGCGCTGATCATGCCGTCGATCACGCTCGGCCTGTTCCAGATGACGCTGATCATGCGCCTGGTGCGCGCCGAGATGCTGGAGGTGCTGCGCACCGACTATATCCGCTTCGCCCGCGCCCGCGGGCTGACCACACGCGCAATCCATTTCGGCCACGCACTGCGGAATACGTTGATTCCCGTGATCACGGTGGCCGGTCTGCAGTTTGGCTCGGTAATTGCTTTCGCAATCATCACCGAGACCGTATTCCAATGGCCGGGAATGGGATTGTTGTTCGTCCAGGCCGTGCAGAATGTCGATATCCCGATCATGGCAGCCTATTTGATGATGGTGTCCCTGATCTTCGTCACCATCAATCTCGTGGTTGATATCCTCTACACCATCGTCGATCCGCGTCTGCGCTCGACGGTCAGCCGGGCACATTGAGATGAGCGAGGCCGTCGTCCAGCACAAAGCTGAAGAGTCCCTCGCGCGCAGCGCCGCCCAATCCGGCTGGTTCAAGCGCGCCATCGAGAGCGACCTGTTCTATTCCTTCCGCCGCTCCAAGATCACCATGATCGCGGCTGCGATCACGCTGCTGTTCTTCCTGCTGGCGATCTTCGCCTCCGTGCTCGCCGTGCAGAATCCCTTTGATCCGGCGCAGCTTCAATTGATGAATTCGCGCATTTCGCCACTCTGGACTGCCGACGGTCAGAGCCCATTCCTGCTCGGCACCGACGAGCAGGGCCGCGACGTACTGTCCGCGATCCTCTACGGCTTGCGGATATCTCTCCTCGTCGGCGTCCTCGGCGTCGTATTCTCCGGCGCGCTCGGCATCCTGCTTGGCCTGACGGCCGGCTATTTCGGCGGCGCCGTCGACGGCCTCATCATGCGCGTCGCCGACGTCCAGCTCTCCTTCCCCGCGATCCTCATCGCGCTTCTGATCAACGGCATCGCCAAATCGCTGCTCGGCAACAAGCTCGACGAGATGAGCATGCTCGGCGTGCTGGTGCTCGCCATCGGCCTGAGCTTCTGGGTGCAATATGCCCGCACGGTGCGCGGCTCGGTGATGGTCGAGAAGAACAAGGACTATGTCGCCGCCGCACAGCTCATCGGTCTGCCCGCGCCCGTAATCATGCTGCGCCATGTATTGCCGAACACGATGGGGCCGATCCTTGTCATTGCCACGATCAACCTGGCACTCGCGATCATCACCGAGGCGACGCTGTCGTTCCTCGGCTCCGGCATGCCCGAGACCATGCCCTCGCTCGGCACGCTGATCCGCATCGGCAACAACTATCTGTTCGCCGGCGAATGGTGGATCGTCGCCTTCCCAGGCCTTGCGCTCGCGGTGCTGATCCTCTCCATCAACCTGCTCGGCGACTGGCTGCGCGACGCGCTGAACCCAAAACTCAGGTGAGTCCACCTCGTCCATGACCGACACAGTTCTCTCCGTGCGTAACCTTCAGGTGGAGTTCGCCTCCCGTCGCGGCACGCTACGCGCGATCGACGGCGTCTCCTTCGATATCGCCAAGGGCGAGGTGCTGGGCGTGGTTGGCGAGTCCGGCGCGGGTAAGTCTGTCACCGGGCTCGCCGTGATCGGCCTGATCGATCCGCCCGGCCGCATTGCCGGCGGCGAGATCCATCTCGCCGGCACGCGGATCGATCACCTGCCGCCGGAGGAGATGCGCCGCGTCCGAGGCAAGCGGATCGGCATGATCTTCCAGGATCCCCTGACCTCGCTCAACCCGCTTTACAAGATCGGCGACCAGATCGTGGAGACGATCCGCACGCATCTCAACCTGTCCGAGCAGGCTGCGCGCAGCCGCGCCATCGATCTCCTCGCCGAGGTCGGCATCCCCGCGCCGGAGAAGCGCATCGACGGCTATCCCCACGAGTTCTCCGGCGGCATGCG
Organism: Bradyrhizobium sp. CB82; assembly: GCF_029714405.1. Taxonomy (NCBI): domain Bacteria; kingdom Pseudomonadati; phylum Pseudomonadota; class Alphaproteobacteria; order Hyphomicrobiales; family Nitrobacteraceae; genus Bradyrhizobium; species Bradyrhizobium sp. CB82. The sequence goes on from NZ_CP121650.1 coordinate 6,184,434, forward strand.
CCAGCGCGTGGTGATTGCGCTCGCGATCTGCGCCGAGCCCGAGCTGATCATCGCGGACGAGCCGACCACCGCGCTCGACGTCTCCGTACAGGCGCAGATCATCTCGCTGATCAAGCGGCTCGGTCGCGACCATGGCACCGCCGTGATGCTGGTGACCCACGACATGGGCGTGATCGCGGAGACCTCCGACCGCGTCGCGGTGATGTATGCCGGTCGCGTCGCCGAGATCGGGCCGGTGCAGGACGTCGTGAAGAATCCGCTGCACCCCTACGCCAAGGGCCTGATGGGCGCGATCCCGACACTCGCCGGCGAGGACAAGCGTCTGGTGCAGATCCCCGGCTCCATGCCGCGCCTGTCGGCGATCCCGCGCGGCTGCTCCTTCAATCCGCGCTGCGCCTTTGCGTTCGACCGCTGCAGGGTCGAGCGGCCCGAGCCGCTGGTGCGAGGCGCGCAATCGGTCGCCTGCCATCTCTACGACACCGTCCCCGCGGAGAGCGCAGCATGAGTGCGCCCTTCGTCCAGGCCAAAAAGCTGCGCCGCGTCTTCGACGTCTCGAAGCCGTGGCTGAACCGGGTGCTCGAGGGCGGCCAACTCGAATATCTCAAGGCCGTCGACAGCGTCACCTTCGACATCAACAAGGGCGAGACATTTGCGCTGGTCGGAGAATCCGGCTCGGGCAAGACCACGGTCGCACGGATGATCGTCGGCCTGTTGCCGCCGAGCTCGGGCCAGGTCCTGATCGACGGCGTGTCGATGACCGATCCGAAGCAGGCGCCGGCACGCCGCCGCCTGCGCCGCCGTATCCAGATGATCTTCCAGGACCCCTATGCGTCCCTCAATCCGCGCTTCCGGGTCGACGCCATCATCGCCGAGCCGATCCGCGCCTTCGACCTGATCCAGGGCGAGCGCGACATCCAGGCCCGCGTCGGCGAATTGTTGAGCCTGGTGGGGCTGCATCCCGACGACCGGCTGAAGTACCCGCACGAATTCTCCGGCGGTCAGCGCCAGCGCATCGCGATCGCGCGCGCGCTGGCGTCCGATGCCGAATTCATCGTCTGCGACGAGCCGACCTCGGCGCTCGACGTGTCCGTGCAGGCGCAGATCCTCAATCTGATGCGCGACCTCCAGGACAAGTTCGGCCTCACCTACATGTTCATCAGCCACAACCTCGCGGTCGTCCGCCACATGGCGAGCCGCGTCGGCGTGATGTATCTCGGCCGCATCGTCGAGATCGCCGAAGGCCGTGAGTTGTTTGCGCGCCCGCGCATGCCCTACACCAAGATGCTGCTCGGCGCGGTGCCGGATCTCGCGATGTCCGGACGCCAACGGATTCCGGTCAAAGGCGAGATCCCGAACCCGATCGACCCGCCGCCGGGCTGCGCATTCAATCCGCGCTGCCCCCTCGCCTTCGATCTTTGCCGAAAGGAGACGCCGCAACTGATCGACGGCGTCGCCTGCCACGCCGTCAACACGGCGCCAGAACCGGCGTGACGCGCGCTGCCATGCCGCCGCGCAATTGGCAGCGGGTCTTGCCTGTGATCAATTGCGCCCGCCGTAAACAAGAAAAGTGATCTCCCATGGCCAGCAACATCAATCCGGATCCCTTCACGACGAGGCCCGAGATCGAAGGCACGTTCGGGGTCGTCGCCGCCACGCACTGGATCGCGACCGCCGTCGGCATGGCCATCCTCGAAAAAGGCGGCAATGCGTTTGACGCCGGCGTCGCGACCGCCTTCACGCTTCAGGTGGTCGAGCCACATCTCAACGGTCCCGGCGGCGACGTTCCCATCATCCTGCATGACGTCAAACGCGGACAGACCGAGGTGATCTGCGGCCAGGGCCCGGCGCCGGCGCGCGCCACCATTGCCCATTACAAGAGCGAAGGGCTCGACATGGTGCCCGGCACAGGCCTCCTCGCGGCATGCGTTCCCGGCACCTTCGAATCCTGGATGCTCTTGCTCCGCGACTACGGCACGATGCGTGTGCGCGACGTGCTCGAACCTGCGATCTCCTACGCGCGCGACGGCTATCCGCTGGTCGAGCGCGCTTGCGCGACGATCAAGACCGTCGAGCAGCTGTTCCGCAAGCACTGGCCGACGTCGGCTGCCGTCTACCTGCCGAACGGCGAAGTTCCAAAACCCGGCACGCTCTTCACCAACAAGAGCCTCGCCGCCACCTATTCACGCATCCTGAGCGAAGCCGAATACGGCGGCAGTGACCGCGACGCCGAGATCGAGCGCGCGCGAAAGGCCTGGTCGCGAGGCTTTGTCGCTGAGGCCATCGACAAGTTCTGCCGGACGCAGGAGGTGATGGACGTCAGCGGCGCGCCGCATCGCGGCGTGCTCTCGGCCGACGACATGGCGCGCTGGCAGCCGACCATCGAAGCGCCGCTGACCTATGACTACGGCCGCTACACCGTCTGCAAGGCGGGCGTCTGGAGCCAGGGTCCGGTCACCTTGCAACAGCTCGCGCTGCTGAAAGGCTTTGCCCTCGACGGGCTCGATCCGACGGGCCCCGAATTCATCCATCTCCAGATCGAATGCGCCAAGCTCGCTTTCGCGGATCGCGAAAAGTTCTACGGCGATCCCAAGTTCAACGAAATCCCGATCGCGACGCTGCTGTCGGATGCCTACAACGACGAACGCCGCAAGCTCGTCACCGACAAGGCCTCGCTCGAGTTCCGGCCCGGTTCGGTCGAAGGCTTTGGCGGGGTCGTCAAGCTGCGCCGCGCCGAAGGTCAACGCGAGGCTGTCGGTGCGCTTGGCGCCGGCGAGCCGACGGTCGGCCGCTTTGGCGAGGTGCGCGGCGACACCGTGCATTTCGACATCATCGACAAGGCCGGTAACATGGTGTCCTCAACGCCGTCCGGCGGCTGGCTGCAATCCTCACCGGTGATTCCGGAGCTCGGCTTTTGCCTGGGCAGCCGCGCGCAGATGTTCTGGCTGGAGGAAGGCCACCCCGCCTCGCTTGCGCCGGGCAAGCGGCCGCGCACGACGCTGTCGCCGACCATGGCGCTGCGCGACGGCGAGCCTTATCTCGCCTGGGGATCCCCGGGCGGTGACCAGCAGGATCAGTGGGTCACGCAGTTCTTCCTGCGACATGTCCATTGCAACCTCAACCTCCAGGAGGCGATCGACGCTCCGGCCTGGCATTCCGAGCATTTCCCGATCTCGTTCTGGCCGCGCACCGCGCGTCCCGGCGTCCTCGTGGTCGAGAACCGGGTACCCAAGGCTACGATCGAGAATTTGCGCGAGCGCGGGCATATCGTGGAGGTCGGTCCCGACTGGTCCGAAGGCCGTCTCACCGCCGCAGCGCGCGTCGGGGTACGCCGGCGCGCCGCCGCGAATCCACGGGGCATGCAGGGTTACGCGGCAGGACGCTGAAGGCAGAACTCTGAAGGACTGCGAGCACGACATGACCTGGTCGATCATCGCGCGAGATCCTGCCAACGGCCAGTTCGGCATAGCGGTCGCGACGCGTTTCTTCGCCGTCGGCGCGCGCGTACCCTTCATCGCCGCTGGCCTTGGCGCCATCGCAACGCAAGCTTTCGTCAATCCTTATTATGGCATCGACGGCGTCAAGCTGTTGCGCGAAGGCCTGAATGCGCATGACGTGCTCGCAGCGCTGCTCGCGACCGATGATGGCCGCGAAAGCCGCCAGGTCCACGTCATGGACGCCAGCGGTGAGGTCGCGGCACATACCGGCCGCGACTGCGTCGACTGGTGCGGACACACGGCGGGAAGCGGCTTCTCCATTGCCGGCAACATGCTTGCCGGTCCCGACGTCCTCAGCGAGACGGCAAAGACCTACATCGCCAATGACAGCCTGCCCTTCGCGCGCCGCCTGCTGGCGGCGATGCGCGCCGGCGAAGCCGCCGGCGGCGACAAGCGCGGCAAGCAGTCTGCTGCACTGCTCATCCATGGCGAGGAGGAATGGTCCGCGCTCGACCTGCGCGTCGACGATCATCCCGATCCGCTTGCCGAGCTGGCACGGCTCGAGCAGGTCAGCAACGAGCTCTGGGTGCATTTCCGCGACTCGCTGCCGACGCGCCAGAACCCGGCCGGGATCACCGATCGCGCCGTGATCGATGCCCGCATTGCGGCGGCCCGCACGACAGAGCAATGAGCGCGGCGCCCCTCATCGAGATCGAGGGCCTGCGCGTCCGCTTCCGCGGCGACGACGGCCGCATCACGCACGCGGTGGACTGCGTCGATCTCAGTGTCGCCAACGGCGCGACGCTCGGCCTCGTTGGCGAATCCGGCTGCGGCAAGAGCGTGACGTCGCTTGCGATCATGGGACTGTTGCCGAAGCAGACCAGCGAGGTCACCGGCAACATCCGCTTCGATGGTGTTGATCTCCTGCAAACCTCCGACCAAACCCTGCGCGACCTGCGCGGCAACCGGCTCGCGATGATCTTTCAGGAGCCGATGACCTCGCTCAATCCGAGCTTCACCATCGGCGACCAGATCATCGAGACGATCCTGCGCCACCGTGGCGGCTCAAAGAAGCGCGCGCGCGAGCGGGCGATCGAGCTGCTCCGCCGCGTCCATATCCCCTCGCCCAAGCGTCGCATCGACGAATATCCGCACAAGCTGTCCGGCGGCATGCGCCAGCGCGTGATGATCGCGATGGCGCTGGCCTGCGACCCCCGCCTTTTGATCGCCGACGAGCCGACCACGGCGCTCGACGTCACCTTGCAGGCGCAGATTTTGGAGCTAATGCGCGAATTGAAGGCGGCGAGCGGCGCCGCCATCATCCTGATCACCCATGACCTCGGCGTCGTCGCCGAGGTCTGCGACGAGGTGGCGGTGATGTACGCCGGCGAGATCGTCGAGCGCGCGCCGGTGGACGAATTGTTTGCTTCGCCGCAGCATCCCTACACCGTCGGCCTGCTCGGCTCGATCCCGCGCCTCGACCATCGCACCGAGCAGCTTGCGACCATCGAAGGCATGGTGCCGAACATGGCGCAGCCGCCGGCCGGCTGCCGCTTCGCGGCAAGATGCCCGTTCGTGCTGGACGCCTGCACGAAAGCACCGCCGCCACTCGCGGAAGTCAGCTCGGGCCACCTCTCGCGCTGCATCCGCGCGCCGCTCGAGCAACTGGTGTCGTGATGGCGCTGCTCGAGGTCGAAAATCTGGTCAAGCACTTCGTCGCCGAGCGCTCGCTGCTCGGCCGGCCCAAGGTCCTCGTCAAGGCAGTCGATGGCGTGAGCTTTGCACTCGAAGCCGGCAAGACGCTGGCGCTGGTCGGCGAATCCGGCTGCGGCAAATCGACCGTCAGCCGGCTGGTGCTGCGGTTGATCGAGCCGGATGCCGGCAGCGTTCGTTTCGAAGGTCGCGATCTGCTCGCGCTCGACGCCACTGCTCTGCGCGCCTTCCGTCGAAAGGCGCAGATCATCTTTCAGGATCCTTACGGCTCGCTCAACCCGCGCATGACGGTCGGCCAGATCCTGACAGAGCCGCTGGCGCTGCATGACCTCGTCCCGCCATCGCGCCGACGCGAGCGCGTCGCGGAATTGTTGCGGCTGGTCGGCCTGGAGCCTTGGCTGGCGCGCCGCTATCCGCACGAATTCTCCGGCGGCCAGCGCCAGCGCATCGCGATTGCCCGCGCGCTCGCGGTCGAGCCCAGGCTGATCATCTGCGACGAGCCGGTCTCGGCGCTCGACGTGTCGATCCGCTCGCAGATCCTGAACCTGCTGCGCGAATTGCAGGACCGGCTCGGCCTCGCCTACATCTTCGTGTCTCACGACCTTGCGGTGGTGAAGCATATCGCCGACCATGTCGCCGTGATGAATCTCGGCCGCATCGTCGAGACGGCCGAAGCCGATGCGCTCTTCGCCGCACCGCGCCACCCCTATAGCCGCGCGCTGCTATCCGCAATTCCCCTGCCGCAGCCGCACGCCAAGCGCAGCGCCATTGTGCTTCAGGGCGAGATGCCGAGCGCGCTCAATCCGCCCGCAGGCTGCCACTTCCACACCCGCTGCCCGTTCGTGATCGACCGCTGCCGCAGCGAGGCACCGCTACTTTTGGCTGATAGCAGCGGCCATGCCACGGCATGTCACCGCGTCGCGGAGCTGCCCCCCGCCGACGCCATCCTGCCCGCCCCGCACGCTTTGTCGCCGGCGCTTGCGAAATTGGTTGCCGCCTTCAGCCGAAAGACGGAAGGCGCTGGCCCCTCCGGGGTTGGTATACAGGATGCACCGGCAACACCGAGCTAGCCGCCAGCCATGTCAGAGAAGCCTTGGGGATGATGCAATGAAGATGTTCCGCCTCGCGGCCACCGCCGCCATGTTACTGGTGTCACTCGGCGTCGCACAGGCCCAGACCACGCTGCGCATTGGCCTCGCCGAGGACCCTGATATCCTCGATCCGACCATGGCGCGCACCTATGTCGGCCGCATCGTGTTCTCCGCATTCTGCGACAAGCTGTTCGACATCGACGAGAAGCTCAACATCGTGCCGCAGCTCGCGCTGTCCAGCGAGACCGCGGACGACGGGAAGGCACTCGTGATCAAGCTTCGGCCTGGCGTGAAATTCCACGATGGCGAGCCGTTCGACGCGGAGGCGGCAAAGTTCTCCCTCGAGCGACATCTCACCTTCCCGGGTTCGTTCCGCAAGCCCGAGCTCGCCTCGGTGGACCATGTCGAGGTGATCGATCCCCTCACCATCAGGCTGGTGTTGAAGGCGCCGTTCTCGCCGCTGCTCGCACAGCTCACGGATCGCGCCGGCATGATGGTGTCGCCGAAAGCGGCCAAAGCCGAAGGTGACAAGTTCGGCCTGCATCCGGTCTGCGCCGGTCCCTACAAATTCGTCGAGCGCGTGCAACAGGATCGCATCGTGTTCGAGAAATTCACCGACTATTGGAACAAGGACAACATCTTCATCGACCGCGTCGTGTTCCAGCCGATCGTCGATGCGACCGTGCGGCTTGCCAATCTGAAATCCGGCGGGCTCGACCTGATCGAGCGCGTGCTCGCGACAGATCTGAAGGATGTGCGGGCCGACTCGCGGCTGAAGGTCGCGACAGCAATCGAGCTCGGCTATCAGGGCATCACGCTCAACATCGGCAAGGACCAGGCCAAGGGACCGCTCAGCCAATCCGCCAAGGTGCGCCAGGCGCTCGATCTTGCGATCGACCGCGACGCCATTAACCAGGTCGTGTTCAACGGCGAATTCCAGCCGGGCAACCAGTGGGTCATGCCGGATCACCCCTATTATCAAAAGGCGTTTCCCGTCCCTGCCCGCAATGTGGAGAAGGCCAAGGCCCTGCTGAAGGAAGCCGGCGTGACGCCTCCGGTCAGAGTCGATTTTGGTGCCGAAGGGCGCAGAAACCGAGACTCCGGCACAGGTGATCCAATCGATGGCTGCAGAAGCCGGCTTCGACATGAAGATCCGCGTCACAGAGTTCGCGACGGGGCTCAAGCAGGCCGAAGCCGGCGACTATCAGGCCTACATGCTTGCCTGGAGCGGCCGCGTCGATCCCGACGGCAACGCCTACATCTTCCTGCATAGCGACGCCCCGCAGAACTACAGCGCGTGGAGCAACGCGCAAGCCGACAAGGCGCTCGAGGATGCGCGGCTCGTCACCGATCCCGACAAGCGCAAAGCGATCTATGAAACCTTGGCCAAGCTGGTTCAGGAGGACGAGCCGATCCTCTATCTCTACCACCGCCGCATCATCATCGCCCATACGACCAAGCTTGAAGGCTACAAGCAGATGCCGGACGGTCTCGTACGCGTCGTCGGCCTCAAGCTGAAGTGACGGTAGTGAGCAAGTTCTCCTGTCCCGGACGCATTGCAGCGCGCCAGCGGCGCAATGCTGATCGGGGATCCACAGCTGCGAACCGCGATCCATGGGTCCCGGTTCAACAGCGCAACATTGCATGTTGCGCTGCGCCCGGGACACGGGAGTGTGCATGCTGAACTTCCTCGCCCGCCGTCTCGCGCAGATCGTGCCGACGCTATTCTTCGTGTCGGTGCTGATCTTCTCGCTCCAGCAACTCCTGCCGGGCGATCCGGCACTGGTGATGGCCGGCGAAGAGCGCGATCCTGCCGTGATCGCGCAGATCCGCCGGCAATACCGGCTCGATCAACCGATTCCCGTCCAATACGCCTATTGGGTGAAAGGGGTTCTGACCGGCGATCTCGGCGAGTCCTTGCGCAACAAGATGCCGGTGCGCCAACTGATCGCACAGAAGCTTCCCGTGACGCTTCAACTCGCATCGATGGCGATCCTGATCGCGTTCCTGATCGGCATTCCCGCCGGCATCATCTCGGCAGTCAAGAAAGGCAGTGCCTGGGACTACGGCGCCAACCTGTTTGCGCTATGGGGCATCTCGACACCGAACTTCTGGCTCGGCATCATGCTGATCTTCCTGTTCTCGATCGAGCTCGGCTGGTTGCCGGCCTCCGGCTACGTGCCGCTGACGGAGGATTGGCGCGCGAGCCTTGCCGCGACCATCATGCCCGCCTTCGTGCTCGGCAATGCCATCGCCGCGATCCTGATGCGGCATACGCGGAGCGCCATGCTTCAGGTGCTGGAGAGCGACTATGTCCGCACCGCGCGCGCCAAGGGCCTCCTGGAGCGCTCGGTCATCCTCAAGCACGCCATGCGCAACGCGCTGACGCCGGTGATCACGCTCGGCGCGCTCGAGCTCGGCACGCTGCTCTCGGGCGCGGTGCTGACCGAGCAGATCTTTTCCATTCCCGGCTTCGGCAAGCTGATCGTGGATGCCGTGTTCAACCGCGACTACGCGGTCGTCCAGGGCGTCGTGCTGGTCACCGCAACGATCTACATCACGCTCAACCTGATCGCCGACATCGCCTACATCCTCGTCGACCCGCGGCTGAGGGGCTAGGCCATGACCGACGCCGTGCTCTCGGCCAATCCCACCACTGATACGCGCGAGCTCGACAGTCCCGCACGCCGCGCCCGGCGGCGCCTGTTCAAGCGCAAGGCGGCGGTCGCGGGACTCCTCGTGATGACGGCGTTCATCCTGCTGGCTCTGCTGGCGCCGCTGATCGTTCCCTTCGATCCCGTCGCCACGAGCTGGAGCCTGGTGCGCAAGCCGCCCAGCGCGCTGCACTGGTTTGGCACCGATGAGCTCGGCCGCGACATATTGAGCCGGGTCGTCTACGGCGCGCGCGCCTCGCTGCTCGCCGGCGCCATCTCGGTCGCAATCGCGCTTGGCATCGGCGTGCCGCTCGGCCTGCTCGCCGGCTACCGGGGCGGCTTCACCGACGCGCTGATCAGCCGGATCACCGATGCGATGCTCGCGTGCCCGTTCCTGATCCTCGCGATCGCGCTCGCGGCGTTCCTGGGCCCGAGCCTCGGCAACGCCATGATCGCGATCGGCATCTCGGCGACGCCGGTGTTCATTCGCCTGACCCGCGGGCAGGTGCTCAGCGTCAAGGCCGAAGACTATGTCGAAGCCGCGCGCGCGCTCGGCAACCCGTCCTGGCGCATCGCATTCGCGCATATCCTGCCGAACATCCTGCCGGCGCTCCTGGTCCAGGCGACGCTGTCGATCGCCGCGGCGATCATCGCGGAAGCCGCGCTGTCCTTCCTCGGCCTCGGCCAGCAGCCGCCGGCGCCGTCCTGGGGCAGCATGCTCAACGCCGCCCAGCGCTTTCTGACACAGGCGCCGTGGATGGCGATCTGGCCGGGCCTTGCAATTTTCCTGGTCGTGCTGTCCCTGAACCTGCTCGGCGACGGCCTGCGCGACGCGCTCGATCCGCGCCAGCGCTAGCTAGAGCATGACTTCCCGCACCACGCGCCGGCAATCCATCTCGAATTCGAGATCGACCACCGGCGGGCGCGCGAAGTGCCAGGTCAGGCCGGAGCGCAACGCGCCGCGACGCACCAGCTCGTCGGCCAGCGCGTGGTGGAAATCGCGGATCGAATAGGCCTGCACCGCCGTCGTCTCCTTCCAGCCAAAGCCGAATGCCGCAAGGCGACTCTCCATCTGCGAGGTGGTGAAGCGGACCTTTTCCGTGATGCCCTCCGGGCTGAGGTCGCGGTAGCGCACGGTGCGCTCGATATAACTGCCGCTTCCCTCCCGCGCCTCGGCGCCGCCTGCGATCACGAAGGTCGGCGTGCTCGACCGCGTCGGGCGCGTGAAGGAGAACGCATGGAATGAGGGCTCGGCGGGCGGATCGATCTCGGGACAGACATTGCTGCGCGCCACCGGATTGGTGGTGCCGTCGAAGATGCCCCACTCGGACAGTGTCTTGACGTAGTGCAGATTGAAGTTACGGAAGCCCTCTTCCGTGAACGCGGCCGGCGAGCGCAGCTCGCAGGCGCAGAACGCAGTGAGTGGCCGTCCCGCCTCCCGGATGAATTTTGCGGCCGACGCAAATCCCTCCGCCAGCGGCGCCAGACGATCGAAGCGAACGCGCTCGATCTCGTAGCCGGGATCGGCGGCGGCGCCAGCCGAATACTGGAACACGGACGGGATGAAGCGATAATTGCCGGCTGCGAATTCGCTGGTCATTTCGACCCCTATTCCAGTTGCATGCGCACGCCCTTGGCGCCGTTGAGCAGGCGCTTGAGGTGGAATCCGGCTAGCGCATCGTCGGCGTGCATGCCGACCAGAGCGGCGAAAGCCGGCATGGCCGCGACGTCGCCGGCTTCCAGTTTGGCGAAGGCTTCGGAATATTGCGCCGTCAGAGGCGTTTCGAATCTTGCCGGCGGGAGCGGCTCGAAGGCGCGCAGCGGCTCGCTGCGGCCGCGCAGCATGAGATCGCCCACTGGTCGGCCTCGAAAATTCGCAGCCGCCTTGGCGATGGTGGCGCTGACGCAGATGCGCGTGCCCAAGTGCTTATTGGCTGCTTCCAGCCGCGCCGCCGTATTGATGGTGTCGCCATAGGCCGTGTAATCGAAGAAGCGGCTGCCGCCGAAATTACCGACCAGCGCGGGCCCGGCATGGACACCGATGCGTGTCGTGCCGAAATTGACGCCCTTGTCCTTGCAGCGCTGGCGAAAGCCTTCGGCCCATATATCGAGATCGTGGGCGCAGGCGACCGCACGCGTCGCAAAGTCCGCTTGATCCCCGGGGGCGTTGAACAGCACCTGGATGGCGTCGCCGATGATCTTCGCGACGGTGCCTTCGTGTTGGAACACGATGTCGGTCATCCCGCCGACATACGCGTTGAGAAGCGCGCCCAGCGTTTCCGGCGCCGCACTCTCGACTAGCGTCGTGAAGCCGGTGATATCGGTGAAGATGGTCGCGACGTCGCGCCACTTCACCTCCATGCCGTCGCTCTCGCCGCTCACCGCAGCCAGACGCTTGGCGATCTCGGGCGAGAAATAGCGCGACAGCGAGGCGTGGGCGCGCTCGGCCTCCAGCTGGCGGCGCCGCGCCTCGCGCAGCGTCTCGACGTGGCGGATGGTCTTCTGGATCGTGGTCTCCAGATCCACGAAATCGATCGGCTTGGTCAGGAAGTCGAAGGCGCCGCGGTTCATCGCGGTGCGGATGTTGCTCATGTCGCCATAGGCCGACACGATGATGGTCGACTTCTTGTCCTCGGCCTCCTGGAGCTTCTGGAGCAGCGACAGCCCGTCCATCCGCGGCATGTTGATGTCGGACACCACCAGATCGACATGCGGATGCAGCTCGATCGATTGCAGCGCCTCGACGCCATCATGGGCAAACATGAAGCTGACGAGTCCCTCGCGGATCTGCCTGCGAAACTTCTGGAGGACCAGCGCCTCCAGATCGGGCTCATCATCGACAAAGAGAATCGTGGATGTCATGCCGCTTGCTCGAGCCTGGTGTCGATCTCTTGCCGCAGCAGCGCAAAATCGATCGGCTTGGTTAGAAGCCCGACCGCGCCGCGCTCGATTGCCTTGCGCCGTGTTTCCGCATCGCCGTAGGCCGTGATCATGATCACGGGCACATCGGGCCGTTCCGCGCGCACCTTGGGCAGCATGTCGAGCCCGCTCATGCCGGGCATGTTGATGTCGGAGAGGATCAGGATCAGCGAGGGATCGCGCACGGCGACTGCGCGCTCGATCGCCACCGGTGCGGAGGGCGCGAACTCCATCTGGAAACGGCCCGCGCGCAGGTCGCGCCGGAACTGCTGGCGAAACAGCGCCTCAACGTCGGGCTCGTCGTCGACGACAAGGATATAGACGTTCAAGTCCTGCCTCCGGTATTGCCTTGTGCTGCCAGCGTGCGCGGCAGCGTGATGATGAATTCGGTGAATGCACCCGGCTCAGAATTTACGTCGATCATGCCGCCATGCTGTTTCACCACGATGTCGTGACTCATGGATAGGCCAAGCCCGGTTCCCTCGCCGGCCGGCTTGGTGGTGAAGAAGGGATTGAACATCTTTTCCTTCACCTCGGGCGGGATGCCGGTGCCGTTGTCGCGGATCCTGATTTCGACCCTGTTGCCGAGATTGCTGGTTGACGCCCTCAGCGTCGGCTCGAACGCACCGCCCTCGCTCTCCTTGCGCTTGGTCGCGGCATAGAATCCGTTCGAGATCAGGTTGAGGAAGACGCGGGTGATCTCCTGCGGATAGATGTCGAGCATGCCGGCGGCCGGATCGAGGTCGCTCTTGAGCGTGATGTTGAAGCCCGGCTTTTCGGCACGCGCGCCGTGATAGGCAAGGTTGAGGCTCTCCTCGACGAGCGCATTGATGTCGGCCGGGCGACGCTCGCCCGACCCTTCGCGCGAATGCAAGAGCATGTTCTTGACGATGGAATCGGCGCGCTTGCCGTGCTGCACCACCTTTTCAAGATTACCCCTGAGCATATGGGTGAGCTCGGCGACCTCCTCCTTGGCCTTGTCGTCGAGGCCGGCTCCTTGCAGCACCTCGTTGAGCTCGTCGATCAGCTCCGTCGACACCGAAGAGAAATTGTTGACGAAGTTCAGCGGGTTCTTGATCTCGTGCGCGATGCCGGCGGTGAGCTGGCCGAGCGAAGCCAGCTTCTCGGTCTGGATCAGGCGGTCCTGCGCGGTGCGCAGCTCGTCGAGGGATTGGGAGAGCTCGCTGGTGCGCTCACGAAGCTGCTTGAGCAGTCGAGCGTTCTCAATCGCAATGACCGCCTGATTGGCGAAATTCTCCACCAATGCGATCTGCTTATCGGTGAACGCGCGAACCTCCCGGCGAAAGATCGTTATCACACCGACCAGCTCATTCTCCCGCAATAGCGGCACCATGAGTGTCGTGCGCGCGCCCCCGACATCAGCAAGCAAGACCGCCATCTCGGATCCGGCACGATAGGCAGCGCCTTCGCGAACGTCGAGGACCTGGGCAACCTGATGCGTCCTGGCAACCTCGGCAAGGCCGCTCTCGGGATGTGGAGCAATCGTGGGCTGCCGCCTGGCTGCAAATTCCGGGGGCAGATTGTAATCTGATACCAGATTGTATCGCTCTCCGTCCCAGAGATCCATGACGCCAAAGCTTGCACCGCAGACCCGCGTTGCATTCTCCAACATCTTGTTGAAGACCGGTTGCAGTTCGCCGGCGGACGAACTGATAGTCTCCAGAACCTCCGAGGTTGCCGTCTGCTGCTGAAGAGATTCGCTCAGTTCCGCCGTGCGCTGTTCGACCTTCTTCTCCAAATCCGCGTAAGACTCCTGCAAGCGCGCGCCCATGTCGTTGAACTGGTTGGCGAGCCCTTCCAGCTCGTCGCCCGTCCTGATCGAGATGCGCTGCGAGAAGTCGCCGCCGCCGATGCGCTCGGCGCCGGTGCGCAGTGCCTGGATCGGGCCGACCATGCGCCGCGCCAGGAAAATCCCTGCGAGCACCGCGAAGATGGATGCTGCGAGCAGCACGATGGCGAGACGCTGCAGGGAGGCATAGAGCGAGGCATAGGCCTCCTCGACCGGAAGCTCCACGAACATGGTCCAGCCCAGCGGCGCGATCGGCGCCGACGCGGTCAGCACCTTCTGTCCCTGGATATTCGTCGCCTCCTGCAACGCATCAGGCATGGTGCCGCCACCGCCTTGGGCGGCGCGCACCTGCTCGAGGCCTGACATGTCGGTGTTGCGCAGAACGAGGCTGATGTCGGGATGGGCGATCAGACGTCCTTGCGAGCCCACTACAAAAGCGTGGCCGTGCTCGCCGACCTTGATCTGCGAGACGACGTCCCAGATCAGCTTCAGGTTCACTTCCGCGATGCTGACGCCGGCGTCCTTGCGTGTGCCGGCCAATGCCAACGTCATATAGGGCTCGGACTCCCGGCGGAAATACACCGGCCCGTAGTAGACCTTGTGCGCGACAGCCTCGGTGAATTTCGCGTCGTTCGACAGATCGATTCCGCTGTCGACGACATCCATGGCGAGACGCGAGACGCGCAAGCGCTCCTTGCCGGTCGAATCGACCTGGGCGAGTTCGGTGATGGCCGGAACCTGGCGCAGCAGCCGCAGCGCATCGAAGCGGCGCTGCTCGATCGAGCCGGCAGACCACGGCAGTTGCGTGGTCCAGCCAAGCTGGCTCTCGATCTCCTTGACGAACTGGCTGATCTTGGCGGCCGCCGCCTCGGCCTGCTCGCGCTGAACGCGGATCAGCGCGGCCTTGTGCTCACGATAATAGAAGAACACCTCGAAGAGACCGTTGGCAAGCAGCGCAACGGCCACCACAGCCACGAACAGCCCGACATATTTGGTGAACAGCCGGGTCCGGACCCCGGATCGCGGGCCCTTCCCGGAAGCGGCATCGCTCGCCATTGCGCTACCGGGCAGCGACCGGCCCTGCGGCGTATCGGGATGGAGGGAAATACTCATCCCGCAAACCTAGCAAGAAGGCCGGGGCTTGTCTCTTGCCGCAGTGCACAAGGCTACTCGATCACTTCGTCGGCGAGCGCCAGCAAGGTCGGTGGAATCTCGAGTCCGGTCGCCTTCGCCGTCTTGAGGTTGAGCACGAGGGGATAGCGGGTCGGCTGCTCGAACGGCAGATCACCGGGGTTCGCGCCGTTGAAAATGCGAGCGACCAGCGCGGCAGCCCGCTCGAAGGATTCGGACAGGTCCGGTCCGTAGGACATCAGACCGCCGTCGCGCACGAGGTCATCATTTTCGTAGATCGCCGGCAGCTTCCGGACGATGGCGAACTCGAACACCCGCTTGCGGTTGAGAATGGTGAGCGCGTCCGCCACCATCAAGATGCCGTCCGGCAAATCGCCGTTCATCACGGAGAAAGCCTCGTCGAAATCGTCAGGTTCGCGGACGCCAAGCGCCTGCACCGTCAGTCCCAGCGCCTGGGCGGCCTTCGCTGACGCCTGATAGCGCATGGTCATGCCGAGATCGTCCTTGTTCCAGAGCATGGCGACCTTGGTCAGTTTCGGCGACATCTCCTTCAGGAGCGCCAGCCGCTTGGCACTGAGCGTCGCCGCGACGTCCGAAATGCCAGTGATGTTGCCGCCTGGATGGGCAAGGCTCTCGATGAGCCGGGTCTCGACGGGATCGCCGATGCCGCTGGCCGCAACTGTCGGAACGCCCACCGCCTTGGCGGCCATGGCCGTCGGATAGCCTATGATCACGATGGCATCGACGCCCCTGGACTTCAGTTCGGCGACCAGCGAGGGGAGCTTTGCGACATCGCCGGCCGCGCCGCGAGGCTCAAGGGTCAGATTCTGACCGAGGCGAAACCCACGCCCGCCAAGCGTCCCGATCAGGATCTTGCCGCGCGGACTGGTCTCCGCAATCGGCGCGATCGGGGTCAGTGTGCCGAGATGGTAGGTCCGGCCGCCCTGAGCCGCCGCCGAGCCAGGCCACAACAGCGAAGCGCAGCCGAGCCCCCCGAGGAATTCGCGCCGCTTCATTTTGCCTTCCCTGCTCTGGCGCAACAGCGCGCCGCGCAAGTCTAGCACAGGACAAGAAAAAAGCGGCAATGGCGATGCCATTGCCGCTTTGCATCTTCGATCGAACGGCCTCAGGTCGGCCGCAGCGCGCTGGAGCCGATATCCAGCGCCTTGATCTGCTCGTTCCGCTCGGATTCGGTCTTGGCGCGGTGGTCGGTCGCGAGCACCACGTAGACCGCCGGCAGCACGAACAGCGTGAACAGCGTGCCGATCGACATGCCGGCCACGACCACGAGGCCGATCGAGAAGCGGCTCGCCGCACCTGCCCCGGTCGCCGTCAGCAGCGGGATCAGGCCGGTGACCATCGCAGCCGTCGTCATCAGGATCGGCCGCAGACGGATGCGGGCCGACATTTCGATGGCCGAACGGCGATCGAGCCGTTCGTTGATCTGGAGCTCGTTGGCGAACTCCACCATCAGAATGCCGTGCTTGGTGATCAGGCCCACGAGCGTCAGCAGGCCGACCTGGGTGTAGATGTTCATCGTCGCCGCGCCGAAGAACAGCGGGATCAGGGCGCCGACGATCGCCATCGGCACCGAGATCATGATGACCAGCGGATCGCGGAGGCTCTCGAACTGCGCCGCCAGCACCAGGAAGATGATGATCAGCGCGAAGCCGAAGGTGACCGCGAGCTGGTTGCCTTCCTGCACATACTGCCTGGAGTCGGCGAGGTAGTCGTGGCTGAAGCCTTGCGGAAGCTTCTTGGCCTCGGCTTCGAGGAAGTCGACCGCAGCGCCGACGGTCACGCCGGGCATCGGCACGGCCGAGAAGGTCGCCGAGTTGAGCTGATTGTAGTGGGTCAGCGCATTCGGATCGGTCGAGGTCTCGATCGACACCACCGTCGATAGCGGCAGCTGCTGGCCGGTGTTGGTCGTGACGTAGAAGCCATCGAGCGACTCCGGCGAGAGCCGCTTCTCGCGCGGGACCTGCGGGATCACCTGGTAGGAACGGCCCTCCAGGTTGAAGCGGTTGATGTAATTGCCGCCGAGCAGCACCGCGAGCGCGCCGCCGACATTCTGCATGTTGATGCCGAGGTCCTGGGCCTTGGTGCGATCGACTTTGACCTTCACCGTCGGCTGGTTGTAGGCGAGGTCGCTGTCGGAGACGATGAACATGCCGCTCTTGCGCGCGGCGTCCTTCAGCTTCTCCATCTGCTCATAGACGGCCTGGAATCCGGCCGTCGAGTTGATGACCATCTGCACCGGCAGGCCGCCCGGCCCACCCGGCAGCGGCGGCAGGTTGAAGGCGAAAGCCTGGACGCCCTCGATCTTGGAAAGCTCGGCTTGCACCAGCGGCTTGAGCTGGATCGACGAGCGCTTGCGCTCATCCCAGGGCTTCAGCAGCATGCCGGCGATGCCGTTCTGCGGACCGTTGATGCCGTTCAGCGCGAAGCGCAGGTCGGTCTCGGGGAAGCTTTGAAACTTCTTGTCGAGCTTGTCGCCATAGAAATCGAGATAGTCGATGTTGGCGTATTTCGGCGCCTTGATCACCGAGAACACGATACCCTGATCTTCCTCGGGTGCGAGCTCCTTCGAGGTATGCATGTAGAGGAAGCCGACGAGACCAAGGATCGTCACCGCGAAGAGGCCGGTCACCGCCTTGTAGTCGAGCGAGCGGTCGAGCCGGCGGCCGTACCAGCGCGTCACGGCGCCGAACACCTTGTTCACCAGCTTGGCGAACCGGCCCTCTTCAGTGTTCTTCAGAAGCACCGAGCACATCATCGGCGACAGCGTCAGCGCGATCACGCCCGACACGATCACCGAACCCGCGAGCGTGAAGGCGAACTCGCGGAACAGCGAGCCGGTCAGGCCGCCGAGGAAGCCGATCGGGGCGTACACGGCGGCGAGCGTGATGGTCATGGAGATGACGGGACCGACGATCTCGCGCGCGCCTTGCAGCGCAGACTGCACCGGTGACTTGCCCTCCTCCAGATGGCGGTGGATGTTCTCCACCACCACGATGGCATCGTCGACCACGAGACCGATCGCGAGCACCATCGCGAGCAGCGTCAGGAGGTTGAAGCTGAAGCCCAGGGCCAGCATCAGCGTACACACGCCGATCATCGAGAGCGGAATGGTGACGACGGGGATGATGACCGAGCGGAACGACGCCAGGAACAGGAAGATCACGACGATGACGATGATCACCGCTTCGCCCAGCGTCTTCTCGACCTCGTCGATCGAGGATTGGATGAACTTGGTCGAGTCGTAGGCGACCTTCATCTTCATCGAGGGCGGGAGATTACGCTCGAGCTCGGGGAACAGCGCGCGCACGCCCTTCACGAGGGTCAGCGGGTTGCCCTGCGGTGTTGCGTTCACGCCGATGAAGATCGCGTGCTCGCCGTTGAAGGCGACGCTTGCATCCGTGCTCTGGGCCGCAAGCTCGACGGTTGCGATGTCCTCCATCCGGACGAAGCCACCGTCCTTGGCCTTGACGATTAACTTCTTGAACTGGTTGACGTCGGTCAGGCCCGTGTTCGTCGATATGTTCGAGACGATGAGGTAGCCCTTGGTCTGGCCCGCCGCGGACTGGAAGTTGTTGGCGGTGATCGCAGCCGCGACATCGCCCGGCGATACGTTGCGGCCGGCCATCTTCACGGGATCAAGCCACAACCGCATCGCAAAGGTCTGGCCGCCCAGGATGTCGGCGGACGCCACGCCATCGACGGTCGACAGCACCGGCTGCACCACGCGCGTCAGATAGTCCGAGATTGCCGAGCCCGAGAGTTCCTCGGAGGAGAAGCCGATATACATCACGGCCGTGGTCTGGCCGGTGGTCTTGGTGACGACCGGGTCGTTGGACTCCTTCGGGATCAGGTATTTGACCGAGTTCACCTTGGCGAGCACCTCGGTGAGCGCCTGGTTCGGGTCGAAGTTCAGCTTGATGTAGACCTGGATCGTCGAGGTACCCTGCACGGACGACGACGTGATGTAGTCGACGCCCTCCGCGGAGGCGACCGCCTGTTCGATCGGCGTGGTAATGAAGCCCTGGATCAGGTCGGCGGACGCGCCGGGATAGGAGGTCGTGACGTTGACGACCGTGTTCGACAGTTTCGGATATTGCCGGATCGGCAGCACCATCGCAGCACGCAGGCCGATCAGGAGGATCAGCAGGCTGACGACGACCGACAGGACCGGGCGCTTGATGAAGATATCGGTAAAGGCCATCGCGGCGATCTCGAATTCGTTTTGCTTGAGTGGCGTGACCCGGCCGGCAGGCCGGATCACGCGAACGCGTCGTCAGTAACGCGGCGGTTGCGCGGGAACGGCCGGCGTCGGATCCGTCGAGATCGCGACCGACGCCCCCGATTGCAGCTTGAGCTGACCGACGGCGACGACCTTGTCGCCCGGTTTCAGACCCTTGAGGATCTCGACCCGTCCTTCGACGCGATTGCCGGTCTGCACGAAGGTGCGCACCGCGGAGAGGCTTGTCTTGCCGTCCTCGCCGTGCTTTTCCGTGATCACGAACACGGAGTCGCCGTAGAGCGTGTAGTCGACCGACGTTTCGGGAACGGTGATCACGGGCGGCTTGTCTGGCAGCACCACCGTGGTGGTCACGAACATGCCGGGTTTCAGGATCTTGTCCGGGTTCGCAATCGTCGCCTGGACGCGGATGTTGCGCGTGTCGGAAGCAATCTGTGGCTCGATGGTCGTGATCTTGCCCTCGAAGATGCGGCCCGGATAGGCGTCGACCTTTAGCCGCACGACCTGGCCGACCTTGAGATTGCCAGAGTCCTTCTCCGTCACCGTGAAGTTGGCCCACAATACAGAAAGGTCCGTCAGCGAGACGATGGCCGTACCTGCGGTGAGATACTGACCGACCTCGACCTTGCGCACGCCGAGATCGCCGGAGAACGGAGCCCGCACCAGCTTCTGCGAGATCAGCGCCTCGGTCTTGGCGATGCCCGCCTGCGCCTGGTCGTAGGCGGCCTGCGCCGAATCCACGGTCGCCTGCGGACCGAACTGGCGCGAGGCGAGCTGCTTGGCGCGGTCGAGCGATAGCTGCGCAACCGTCGCCTGCGCCTTGAAGTTGGCAAGGTCGCCCTGCTCCGGCGCGTCGAACAGCTGCACCAGCGGCGTGCCTTCCTCGACATGCGCGCCCGGCTCGAACTTGATCTCGGTGACACGGCCGTTGACGTCGGCGGTGACGTTGACCTGATGCACGGCGGCGAGCTCGCCGACCGCGGTGAGCAGGTTCGGCACCACCTCGGACTTCGCCTCGGCGGCGCTGACGCTCACCGGCGGCGGCTTGTTGTTGGCGAAGAACTGCTTGATCATCTGGCCACGGAAAGAATTGAACCAGACCAGCCCGCCGACGAGTGCGCCGAGCAGCAAACCGACAATGATGAACCAGCGCACCGGCCTGACCGGGCGCTTGGGCGCCTTGTCGATTGGTTCGCCCGATATTTTGTGTTCAGCCACGATGTTCATGTCATGCACTTTCTGCAATCGTCGCCTCGCCGGCACCCGGCGCCAAACCGTGGCCCAGATGCGAAGCAATTGCGGCGTCGTTAAGTCCGATACCTCTCAGGAGAAACTCACAGAGCTGCCGCTCCAGATCGTTCGCTTTGCCGTAAGCGAGGCAGGGCGTAGCCGGCAGCCTGGTCAGCGCAGCCGTCATCGCCGCGTGATGCGCGAACCAGAACAGGTTGAGCGGATCCGTTGCGCAGGGCCTCGCATCGCCGGCTGCGACCGCGCGCTCCAGCGAGGCGACGAAGACCGCTCCGATCAGATTCTCGATCTTGGCATATAGCAGGCGGGCGAATTCGCCATCATCCAGATGGCTCGTGACCATCAGTCGCAGGCGCTGCGCCTCCTCCTGATCCGGTCCTTCAGCGATCTGCACGAAGTGCTGGACCATGCCGCGGATCAGTTCGACCAGGGTTGCGGTCGACGGCTCCCGCTCCAGAAGCTCCATCAGCGCCGGATCGGCCTCGCACTCGTCGCTGAGGATTTCGGCGTAGAGCGCCGCCTTGGACGGGAAATGCTTGAACAGCAGCGCTTCGGAAATGGCCGCGGCGGCCGCCACGCTCTTGGTCGTGGTGCCGCTATACCCGTGACGGGCAAAACAACGTTTGGCGGCACCGAGGATGAGTTGCCTCCTCAGGTCGCTCGTCATACGCAATGAGCTCATGCTAGTGAGTAAGCACTCACCCACGCAAAAGTCAAGTAGTATGCTGCGATGCAACCAAAATGCACTGCCGATTCAGCGGATATCGCCCCTCAAGGTGCTGGACCTAGCTAGATCGGCGGGAAGCCGAGGTCGCCGCGCAGCCGGTTGACGATGTAGGTGCCGTCGCGCGTAGGCAGGATCCGGGCCAACTCGGCGCTGTCGATCTTCACATTGGCAAAACGGGGACCGGCCGAGACGTCATGGACGGACGCGGCGAAACTCTCGACCTCCGCCATGCTGGAGATCGCCCGGCTGTCGTGGATGCCGCAGGCCTTGGCAACGCCGACGAGATCGGCGGCGGCCGAGGTGTGGCTGGTCTGGCCGCCGGTCTCGCCATAGCGCTCGTTGTCCAGCACCACGATCGAGAGGTTGGTGGGCTTCTGCAGTCCGATGGTGGCAAGGCTGCCCATCCCCATCAGCATCTCGCCGTCGCCGGTGATCACCAGCACCGGCAGCTTGGGCTGGGCCAGCGCCAGACCAAGGCCGATCATCGCGGCGCCGCCCATGCCGCCCCAAAGATAGAAGTTGCGCGCATGGTCACCGGCGGCGGTGATGTCGTTGGTCGAGGCCCCTAAGCCACCGATCGCGACCACATCCTTGCGGTTCGCAAGCAGCGCGGCGACGACCTGACGACGATCGAGCAGATTGGTCTTGCTCATTTCGTGAAAACCTTGGCGCCGATCAGGCGCTGCGACAGGAGAACGGCGGTCGGCGTCAACGCGTTGTAAGCCTGGGCTGCGGCGGCCTCTAACACGGCCGGCACTTCGGCGGCATGCGATGCGCGCAGCGCCTTAACGCCGGCGAGTTCGAACACGCCCTGTGTGGTCGATCCCATCGGCACCTGCCAGGGATTGAACTCGCCCCATTCGCCGCGCATCGTCACCAGCGTGAGGAACGGGAAACGCAGGATCGGGATCAGCGACAGCATGTTGATGCAGTTGCCGACACCGCTCGACTGCATCAGCAGCACGCCGCGCTGTCCGCCGGCCCAGGCGCCGGCGAGCAGCGCCACGCCCTCCTCTTCGGTCGTCAGCGGAATGCCGCGCATGGCGGAGGATGCGAGCACGCGCCTGATGAGTTGGGAGTGTCCGGCATCCGGCACATAAGCCACCTGGCGGACCTCGAAACGCTCCAGGACCGCGAAGATCTCGTCAGGCCATGACGGCGGAGCATCGGCATCAGTGCGTGCGTGCATTTTGGTGTCCAGTCGGCTAGCAAGTCGGAAGAAGTCTAGACGGACGCATGCGTCGTTCGAAGAACAATAACGGCATATCGGCTTTAACCGGTGAGTATGGCGGGATGAACGCACACGCGAGAGAGCTGGCGGCGAGCTTCGATCTGGAGCGGTTGACGCCCGAATTCTACGACAACCCCTACCCGACCTATCGTGCACTGCGGGAGAACGAGCCGGTCAAGCGCCTGCCGAACGGCACGGTGTTCCTGACGCGCTATGACGATCTCGTCACCACCTACAAGAACACGAGATCGTTCAGTTCTGACAAGAAGAAGGAGTTTGCGCCGAAATACGGCGCCTCGCTGCTCTACGAGCACCACACCACGAGCCTCGTCTTCAACGATCCGCCCGCCCATACCCGCGTGCGGCGCCTGATCATGGGCGCGCTGTCGCCGCGCGCGATCGCGAGCATGGAGGGCGACCTGGTCGCGCTGGTCGACCGGCTGCTGGACGCCATCGCGGCCAAAGGCGACTGCGAGCTGATCGGCGACTTCGCCGCCTCCATTCCCATCGAGGTGATCGGCAACCTGCTCGATGTGCCCCATGACGAGCGCGAGCGGCTGCGCGACTGGTCGCTGGCGATTCTGGGCGCACTCGAACCCGTCGTCTCGCCAGACGCTTTTGCGCGCGGCAATCAGGCGGTGAAGGATTTCCTTGCCTATCTCGAGACGCTCGTCGCGCGGCGCCGCCAGAAGCCCGGCAATCCCGAGCGCGACGTGCTGACGCGCCTGATCCAGGGAGAAGGTGACGGCGAAGACAATGGCGAACGGCTGACCGAGACCGAGCTGCTGCACAATTGCATCTTCCTGCTCAATGCCGGCCATGAGACCACCACCAACCTGATCGGCAATGGCCTCGTGGCCCTCGATCGTCATCCGGACCAGAAGCAGCGGCTGATCCAGAACCCCGACCTGATCAAGACGGCAGTCGAGGAGATGCTGCGCTATGAGAGCTCGAACCAGCTCGGCAACCGCATGACCACCGAACCGGTGGAACTCGGCGGCGTGATGCTGTCAGCCGGCACGTCGATCACGCTGTGCATCGGCGCTGCGAACCGCGATCCCGCGCAATTTCCTGATCCTGAAGTCTTCGACATCGCGCGCACGCCGAACCGGCATCTCGCCTTCGCCACCGGCGCGCATCAATGCGCCGGCATGGCGCTGGCGCGGCTGGAAGGCGCGATCGCGATTTCGCGCTTCCTGGCGCGCTTCCCGAACTATGCCTTGAGCGGCCAACCGCTGCGCGGCGGACGCGTCCGCTTCCGCGGATTTTTGAGCGTGCCATGCGCGATCGGCTGATACGTGGCGAGGACTCACATGAGTATCGAGAGCTTGCGTAAGCGCTGGGGCGATCCCCTCTTGACGGCACTGACGGGACTTCTAGTCGTGATGATGTTCGTCGTTGCACCGCTCCAGGCACTCGGGATCTTCGCCTTTCAGGTGTCCGAGCTCGTGCTCGCCCTGCTGCTCGTTTGCGGGATCTTCATCATTTCCGGGAGTCCGATCGCGGTCGGCGCGATGCTGCTCGCACTCGTCATGATCGTCACCGGCGCCGTCCTGCGGTTCCACTCGCCCTCGCTGCTAGACCTCAACCTCTTCGCCGGCGCGTGGTTCATCGTCGGCGTCACGATGGCCTGGGCGGTGGCGCGCGCGACCTTCGCGCCCGGACGCATCAACTATCATCGCGTCGTCGGCGCCGTTCTGCTCTACCTCACGGTTGCCGTGATCTTCGCAGCCCTTTTCACCTTCGTCGGGTCGCTCGTGCCGGAAGCATTTTCCGGCATGAAAGTGGAGGATAGTCCGGCGCTGGCAAGCCAGGTGATCTATTTCAGCTTCGCGACCATGACGACGACCGGCTACGGCGACGTCTCGCCCGTGCATCCAATCGTTCGCAGCCTTTGCAATCTCGAAGCCATATTCGGACAGCTCTATCCGGCCACCTTGCTCGCGAGGCTGGTGACGCTGGAGCTCGAGCACCGCGATACGGAGTAAGGCGGCCGCCCGCGGATTTTTGAACGACTCGCGCAATATCGGTTAGACTGCGCGAGGCAGACGAGCTGGAGTGACGAAGATGAACCTGTCGGTCACTGATTTCCTGGCAACGGAAGCGCGCCTCGGCACCTATAACTACGAGCCGATCGGGGTCGTCCTGTCGCGCGGCGAAGGCGTTTGGGTTTGGGATACCGAAGGCAACCGTTATCTCGATTGCCTCTCCGCCTATTCGGCGGTGAGCCAGGGCCACTGTCACCCCAAAATCCTGGCGGCGATGGTGGAACAGGCGCACCGGCTGACGCTGACCTCCCGCGCCTTCCACAACGACCAGCTCGCCCCATTCTACGAGGAGATCGCGGCGCTGACCGGCTCCCACAAGGTGCTGCCGATGAACAGCGGCGCCGAGGCAGTCGAAAGTGCGATCAAGTCGGTGCGCAAATGGGGCTACGAGGTCAAAGGCGTGCCGGACGGCCAAGCCGAGATCATCGTCTGCACCGACAATTTCCACGGACGCACGCTGGGTGTCGTCGGTTTCTCCACGGACATTGAGACGCGCAAGCACTTTGGGCCGTTCGCACCGGGCTTCAAGATCATCCCGTTCGGCGACGCCGCGGCGCTGGAGGCAGCGATCACGCAAAACACCGTTGCCTTCCTGGTCGAGCCGATCCAGGGCGAAGCCGGCGTCATCATTCCTCCTGCCGGTTATTTCACGAAGGTGCGCGAGCTCTGCACCGCCAGCAACGTGATGCTGGTGCTCGACGAGATTCAGACCGGGCTCGGCCGCACCGGCAAGCTGCTCGCCGAACAGCACGAAGGTATCGAGGCGGACGTGACGCTGCTCGGCAAAGCCTTGTCCGGCGGCTTCTATCCGGTGTCGGCGGTGCTTTCGAACAACGAGGTGCTCGGCACGTTCAGGCCCGGGCAGCACGGCTCGACCTTCGGCGGCAACCCGCTCGCCTGCGCGGTCGCGCGCGCGGCAATGCGCGTGCTGATCGAGGAAGGAATGATCGAAAACGCGGCCAAGCAGGGCGCGCGCTTTCTCGAAGGCCTGAAAGACATCCGCGCCAACACGATCCGCGAGGTGCGCGGGCGCGGCTTGATGCTGGCGGTCGAACTGCATCCCGAGGCTGGCCGCGCGCGCCGCTACTGTGAGGCGCTACAGGCCAATGGCATCCTCGCCAAGGATACCCATGAGCACACGATCCGCATCGCTCCGCCACTGGTGATCACCGGTGATCAGGTCGACTGGGCGCTGGAGCGGTTCGCCACCGCCCTCACGCAGGATTTCTCTTGAGACTGGCCTGCGTCGGAACACCGCAAGGCCGGCGGCAGTCAACAAACGAACGATTTCGTCACCTGCGCGTTGAACAGTTGCGGGCGACTGGGACGAGCGTGGAGTTGCGATCATGCTTCCGCGTGGCTCTTGCCTTTCGGCATTCTTGGTTGGTGTCTCGATGATCGCGGCGAGCCTGAGTGCGTCCGCCCAGGACCACCATGGACGGGGTGGTGGGCCGCCGGCACCGGCCGCACGCCCAGCCGCACCACCTGCACCACCTGCGATGGCTCGCCCGGCGGCGCCGCCTGCCATGGCGCGCCCCGCCGCACCGGCGTTCCATCCACCGGCGATGCCGCAGCGACCCGCGATGGCACCACACCCGGCGCCTCACATTGCCTCACCACCGCCGCGTCCGACCCCGCATATCGCTGCGCCGCCGCACGCGGCCCCGCACGTGGCCGCCCCGCGGCCTGAATTCCATAGGGCGCCGGCAGCGCCACAACGTCCGGCCATGGCACCGCGGCCGACGCCGCATATCGCAGCCCCCTCACGCCCAGCGCCACCGGCCGTGAGCGCGCGGCCGTCGCGACAGGAGCAGATGGAGCAGCGCGCGCAACAGCATCAGCAGCAGATCCAGCAGCGTCAGCAGATGGTGCAGCAACGGCAGCGCGAAGCGCTGTCGCGCCAGAGCGCGGAACGTCAGACCCGCATCGATCGGCTGCAACAGCGCGTACAGCAATTGCAGTCACAG
Organism: Bradyrhizobium sp. CB82; assembly: GCF_029714405.1. Taxonomy (NCBI): domain Bacteria; kingdom Pseudomonadati; phylum Pseudomonadota; class Alphaproteobacteria; order Hyphomicrobiales; family Nitrobacteraceae; genus Bradyrhizobium; species Bradyrhizobium sp. CB82. The sequence continues at coordinate 6,210,665 of NZ_CP121650.1, forward strand.
AAACCGGAAGGCCAGCGGGCGCAACGCGCCCAGGAGCGGATGCTGCAGACACAGAACCGACTGCTGCAACGCGAACAGCGTTTGCAGCAAGGTGATCAGGCGCGCCTGCAGCGGCTGGGGCCTGAGCCCACCACAGTTGGGCGAGCCGCCACTGCTGCCGCCGTGCAGGCGGCCCAGCGCGGGGGATTTGCGGAGCGATTCCGCGAGCAGGCCAATCCGCAAAGCCAAGCGGCGCTGGTCACACGGCAGAGCGGCTGGGCTCCCCGGCAGGCATGGCAGCACCGCCATCCTGCGGTCTTTCTGGCGTGGCTGGGGCCGGTGTTCTGGCCGTATGCCTATTCGGACATTTTTGACTACACGTTCTGGTCATACGCGTACGAGCCCGGCTACTGGGCCTATGCCTACGACGACTTCGTCGACACCGTGTTCTGGGGCGGGGATGGTGCCTATTCCGCCTATGCCAGCACCAACCCGTATGACTATCCGCAAACCGGTGGCGGCTACCGCGCGCGGCGGGGCTCCAGCGCAAGCCCGCAGGCGCTACGGCAATTGTGTGACGCTCCGGACAAGGGTGTAACCGCCTGGCCGATCGCGTCGATCACGCAGGCGGTCCGGCCGACGCCCGAACAGCGCAGCCTGCTCGACGACTTGAAGGCCGCGGCGGCACAGGCTGCCGATGCATTCAAGCAATCCTGCAACGATTCCTATCCGCTGACGCCACCCGGCCGCTTGCGCGCCATGACGAACCGCGTCAGCGCCACCCTCGAGGCGGTGAAGATCGTTCGGCCGGCGCTCGAAAAATTCTATGGTTCGCTCAGCGACGAGCAGCAGGCGCGTTTCAACGCGCTTGGTCCCAATATCGGCGAGCCTTCGCAACAGCAGCCTCAGCAACAGGAAGCGAATGCTCAGCCCGGGGGCTGCGGCGATCCCAAATCAAGCCTGACGCAGTTGCCGATCGAACGCATCGATGCCGTCGTACAGCCGGCTGGCAAACAAAAGGAAGCGCTCGACCGCCTCAGCGACGCGACCAAACAGGCGGTTCAAGCACTGCAAGCTGCCTGCCCCAATGATGTGGCGTTGACACCCGTCGGACGGCTGGAAGCCATGCAGAGGCGTCTCGAAGCCATGCTGGAGGCGGCCAGTTGGGTGCAGCCCGTGTTGGACGAATTCTATGCGACGCTCAGCAGCGAGCAGAAGGCACGCTTCAACACGATGTCCCGGACGGCAAGCCAGTGACAGACGTGGCATAGCCGAAGTTCTGGCTGCCCGAGGAGTTGCTAGCGGGACTCCGCACTGGTCCTGTCGCTACCGATCTGTTCCAGCGAATGGAACCTCAGGAGCCACGCCCCATGCGCGCAAGGCATCCAAGCGCATATCGGCTCACGCATGGAGACTTCTTTGGCCATCTTCAGCAACCGCCGTGCGGCCGGATTCGCGATCAAGCAGCGCGGGGATACCGGCGGCCGGGACGGCATCACTGAACAGGTAGCCTTGTCCTTCTGTGCAGCCATTGGCCAGCAGATAGGCCAGTTGGCCTGCGTCTTCGACGCCCTCGGCCGTGGTCGTCAAGCCAAATCCTTTTGCAAGGCCAAGGATAGCACGAACGATCACCCGGCTGTCGGTGCTGTCGTCGAGATGCGACACGAAGCTGCGGTCTATCTTGATCTTGTCGAGGCGAAACGAAAGCAGCTGGCTAAGCGTCGCATAACCCGTTCCGAAATCGTCGAGCGCGATGCGGACGCCGGCTCGACGGAGTTCATCAATCACGGCCTTCGCAACCCCGGTCTTTTCAACGAACGCGCTCTCGGTGATTTCAATCTCCAGGCGGCGCGGACTGAGCCCGGTTTGCCCAAGGATCGATAAAATGCGCTGTCCAAGCGCGGGATCACGCAATTGAATGGGCGAGATATTGAAGGCAAGCATAAACGCCTCCGGCCACGCATTGGCATCGAGACAGGCGCGGCGAAAAAGCTGATCTCCAAGCGCGTTGATGAGGCCCGTTTCCTCTGCGATCGGAATGAACACGTCGGGTGGAATACGCCCCAACGTCCTGTTTTCCCAACGCGCAAGGGCCTCGAACCCGATGATGCAATTACCTTTGAGCGAAACCAGCGGCTGGTAGTGCGGCTCGATAATATCGGCCGTGATGGCGCTGCGAAGCTCTCGCTCGATCTGGATGCGCCGCTCGACATGCATGTCCATCTCTGGTTCGAAAAAGCGAACACACGACCTGCCATCGCCTTGTGCGCGATAAAGTGCCCGATCTGCGCGCCTGACCAATTCGTGGAGATTGACGCCATTGATCGGAGCGATGGCGATGCCAATTCCCACACCAAGCTCGGCTGCCCCCGTCTCGATCGCGAAAGTGTCGGCGGCGGACGCCACAATACGGCGCGCCAGATTGGTGGGAACGTCGAGGGAGCTGATGTCTGGCAGGACAATCCCGAATTCGTCGCCTCCAATCCTCGCCAGGACACCGTCCTTGCGCAAGATGTCGGCGACCCTGTTGGCAAATTCGCATAGTGCCTTGTCCCCCGCTGCGTGGCCATGCGTGTCCTTGATCCTCTTGAAGCCATCAAGGCCAAGCATCAGAACGGCGACCTGGTGCGTGTCGCTGGCGAGGCCAAGGCACGCATCAAGTTTTTCATCAAACAGGCGACGGTTAGGCAGGCCGGTCAACGGATCGTGTCGCGCCAGATCGCGCGCTTCTCCTTCTGCAATGGTTCGTGCTTTGGTTTCGCAGACGAGCTCCCGATAGCGGCGAACACTAAAGATTGTCAGCGCAACGCTCAGGAAGAACGCGACGAATATGAGGAAAACGATGTCGTCGGGTGCCGAATCCGCATAGCCCAGTCCCAGCTGAAACAGACGAGGGCCAAGCCCATAGACATGCGCCAAGATCGAAGCGAGAACGACGCCCCCGAAGAGAGCAATGAAATCCCTTGTGGCAGAACTACGCCAATCGAACCAATCGCCGTGCAGTACGCGCGATCGTGGAGTTGACTTCATCACAGTCGAACCTTCGCTGACGCCGGTTGTTCCAGTGATGTTCTTACAGGTAGCATAGGTGTCAACTGAACACCAGATGTTGTGCGGTGCGCCGATCGTCGGAACTCGAGTAACGCTTCGCAAAGCTGCTACGGTAAACGCGCCGTCGGATCGCATCGTCGTTCCGGCAAAAGTGGTTTGCGATCGACCCGGCCGGTTCGCACATCGTTAACGCGGCCAAGGCCACGACTCGCGCCCTCAAGGTGCCGCTTCAAGACTTTGAGGGCTCTGGGGCGCGCGAGTGGAAGCCAACGGACGGCAGAGCATCGCAACTGTCCCAAGCGGCTTCTACCGGCCATGTCGATCGGCAGGTTGACGTGATCTGACGCCTCCATCGGCACGCCTCAACCACGAGGCCGTGCCCCCGGGCGATCGCTGCAGATCCTCCCGGGGAGGTTGCATGCTCTGGAATTGACGGGCCTGGCGTGTTACGATCGATGCCATGAATCTTTCTCGACCGGCTGCGCGACTCCCGAAAATCGTCCCGGTTTTAACCGCGTCTTGCGGCCGGCGAGCCACCGACAGTCCATGAAACGACTGCAGGTATCACCATGGGAGACGGTCTATGCATATGAGCACCGATCTTGCGGTATCCGAACCGCCCAACGCGCTCCGGCTGGTCACACAGGCGTATATGAGCCTTCTCCTCGTCGCCTTCGCCCTGATGCCTGCCCTGTTCATCGCTTACCTGTATTTCCAGCAGGATCCCACGCTAAAATTCGAAAATCACCTGTTCCACGAATTCGCGATCGCCGTTGCCACCCTCGAAGGGCTGTTCGTCACCTATGTGACATGGCGTTGCTACCGGTCTTCAGGCGAACCTCTGTTGCGTTGGTTGACGCTGGGTTTTCTCGGCTTCGTGCTGATCTATGCGCCGCACGGCGCCTTCACCGGGATGGCACACCGCAACATATGGCTGTTTCTGCTCTATGGACCGGCGTCGCGTCTCGCGATGTCGATTCTGCTCCTCGTTGGGCTGCTCAGCTACAACCAGCCGTCAGACAAGGTCGAGAAGCGTTCGGATGCGCGCGCTTGGCTGATGTGGATTGGCCTGTTCCTGATGATGGACATAGCCGTCGCCGTGATCGCCTACTCCCCCTTTGCCGGACACCCGGCGGTACGCTTGTCCATGGAGGGCGGCGCACTGGTGTTCAGTACGCTGAACGTCGCGGTCATGCTCATGCGACGGATTCATTCGCCGCTCATGCTTGTTTTCGGCATTTCGGTCGCGTGGTTTGCGCTATCGTCGCTCGCATTCATTCTGGCGGGGCCGTGGAATCATATGTGGTGGCTCGCCCACGCGATCTTTGCTGGCGGCTTCTTCCTGCTCAGCTATGGCGTTGTCCAGGCTTTCCGAACGACGCAATCATTCTCGACCATCTATAGCCAGGAAGAAATGGCGGCCCGCCTGGCCGCGTCGATGGCAGACACTCAAAGGGCGCTACAGCAAGTGCAACTGAGCAATCAAAGGCTGGAACGCCTTGCTGCCACCGACCCGCTGACCGGTGCCGGAAATCGGCGCCACTTCATCGAACATATCGGCGCCGAGATCGCGCGAGCCAAGCGAAGCGGTGCTCCACTATCCCTGCTGTCGCTCGACCTCGACCATTTCAAGGATATCAATGACTCGCGTGGTCACAGTGTCGGCGATGAGGTGCTTCGCATATTCGTGCGAAAGTGTCTGGAGGCGATCCGCCCTTACGACTCTGTCGCGCGCGTGGGCGGTGAAGAATTCATGGTGTTGCTGCCGGGGGCGACGCTCGACACGGCTTGTGCTGTAGCGGAGCGCCTTCGATCGGCCATCGAAGGCACTGCATTCGACGTCGGAGCCCAACGGCCGGTCGGCGTCACCATCAGTGTTGGGGTATCGGAGTTCGGGCGCGATGGAGACACGCTTGACGGATTCCTGAGCGTCGCCGATCAGCGGCTCTATCGCGCAAAACATGAAGGTCGCAATCGTGTGATCGTCGCGTAGGCCATCGTTCATCCGCGCGCTTTGATGGTCACCGTGCTGTTTCATGATGTGAGAGTTCGCGATTTTGTTCTAGAGGGCGCACCATTCCGGTTTGAGTCCTCCAGCGACGGCATCTCCGACGAAACGGCCACGGAACTGGTCGAACGGGCCTTGTGGTTCGAGACGGCGCGCCGTGCGCCCCGCCTCGCCATGAGGGTCTGGCATCGGGCCGATGACCTCATCCCAAGGGGCAGCCACGCAGGCGCCGCGTCTTTGGCGTTGCTAGAGTCATGATCCTAAACCACGCTTCGGTGCCGCGCGATGCAGGTGCGCAGCACCTCGTCGATCGGTCTCTCCCACCAATCGTTGGAGAAGATCTCGATCTCGGAATAGCCGGCATATCCCTGGGCCTCGACTGCGGCGCGCAACCGTTTGATGTCGATGACGCCGTCGCCCATCATGCCGCGGTCGTTGAGGATATCCCTCGTTGGCACCAGCCAGTCGCAGACGTGGAACGCCAGCAGGCGGTCCCGGCCCGCGCGCGCGATCTGGGCGATCAGCTCTGGATCCCACCAGATGTGATAGACGTCGAGCGCGACGCCTAGCATGCCGGTGCGGCCCGGATCGAGACGATCGCAGATGTCGAGCGCCTGTTTCGTCGTGTTCACGCAGGCGCGATCCGCGGCATAGGCCGGATGCAAGGGCTCGATCGCAAGCGGCAGCTTTGCTTGCTTGGCATAATCGAGCATTTCAGCGACAGCATCCTCGATTTGCGCACGCGCTGCGACGATATCTTTTGAAGTGCCGCTGCCCGGCCGCGAATATTGCGGCAGGCCGCCGACGACCAGCACGACGCAGGAGGCGCAGAGTGCCTTGGCTTCGTCCACGCAGCGGCGATTGTCGTCGCGAACCTCGGCACGACGCGCGGCGTCAGACGTGAACATGCCGCCGCGGCAATAGCCTGAGAGTTCCAGCCCGGCATCGCGTACCGCACGTACGGCGCGATCGAGCCCGACAGCGGCGACCTGATCGCGCCAGGGATCGACGGCGCGGATGCCGTGCCGCGCGCAGGCGTCGATGATGGCGACGAGATCGCCCTGCTTGCGGACCGTCGCCGTGTTCAGCGACAGCCAGCGATGATCGGAAGAGAAGTCGCGCATCAGGCCTCGATTCCGCGCGAGGCCATCACGGTCTTCATCCGCTGTGTCGCAAGCTCGGGATTGGCGAGCAGACCGGCCTGATCGGCGAGCCGGAACAGTTCGGCGAGATGGAGCGTCGAGCGCGCGCTTTCCTGGCCGCCGACCATGGTGAAATGATCCTGGTGACCGTTCAGGTAGGCCATGAACACCACACCCGTCTTGTAGAAGCGCGTCGGCGCCTTGAAGATGTGACGCGACAGTGGGACGGTCGGTCCCAGCACATCGTGGAAGCCGGCCTCATCGCCTGCCGCCAGCCGCGACAGCGCATAGGAGGCCGCCGGCGCGATGGCATCGAAGATGCCGAGCAGCGCATGCGAAAAACCCTGCGCGTCGCCGGCGATCAGCTCCGCATAGTTGAAGTCATCGCCGGTATACATCTTGATGCGCTTGTCGAGGCGGCGGCGCATGTCGATCTCGCGCTGCTTGTCCAGCAGCGAGACTTTGACACCATCGACCTTGGCCGCATTGCCGTTGATGATCGCGACGGCGGTGTCCATCGCCTTGTCCAGATCCGTGGTGCCCCAATAGCCCGTCAGCGCCGGATCGAACATGTCGCCGAGCCAGTGAATGATCACGGGCTCACGGACTTGCGACAGCACGCGGTCATAGACCCTGGCGTAGTCGTCGGCATTGCGGGCTAGTCTTGCCAGCGCCCGCGACGCCATCAGGATGATGCGGCCGCCGACCTTCTCGATCGCCGCAATCTGCTCCTCATAGGCGCGGATCACGTCGTCGAGTCTCGCGGCATCCTCGACCGCAAGGTGGTCGGTGCCCGCCCCCGAGAACACCAGCGCATTGCGAGGCTTTGCGGCTGCGACCGAACGCGTGATCAATTCCAGCGAGGTCGGCCAGTCCAGCCCCATGCCGCGCTGCGCGGTGTCCATGGCTTCGGCAACACCAAGGCCGAGGTCCCAGATGTGCTCGCGGAACGCAATGGTCTTGTCCCAGTCGATGGCAGCCGAGAGCCAGGGGTCGTTATCGGCGAGCGGATCGGCCACCATGTGTGCGGCCGAGAACGCAACGCGGTTCAGCGTGCCCTCGAGCTTTGCAGGGAAGCTGCGCGAGGCAGCGAGCCGATAGGTCTCGATCGAGCGATCCGTCCTGGGCAGCTTGACCGACAAGGACGACATCGGCGGGACTGGCTGGTTCATGGCTCCCTCCTCAGAGTTTGATCGGCGCGACGTCGATCCAGCGCCGTTCCTTCCAGCTCTTCAGCGCACATTCGGCGAGTTGGACGCCCTTGGCGCCTTCGAGCAGCGTGAATTTGTACGGCGCATCCTCGCAGACGTGCCGGATGTACATCTCCCACTGCTCCTTGAAGCCGTTGTCGTAGGAGACATTGTCCGGCAGCTTCTGCCAGTCGCCGTAGAAATCGTGCAGCCGCTTTTCGTCGGGATTCCACACCGGCCGGGGCGTCGCCTGCCGCGCCTGGATCATGCAGTCGGACAGGCCCGCCACCGCAGAGCCCAGCGTGCCGTCGACCTGGAAGGTGACGAGATCGTCGCGATAGACGCGCGTCACCCACGACATGTTGATATGGGCGATGATACCGCCCTTGAGCTGGAAGGTGGCGTAGGCGGAATCGTCGGCCGTCGCCTTGTACTTCTGTCCCTGCTCGTCATAGCGCTCGCCGATGTCGGTGTTGCCGATGCAGACCACGCTCTCGACGTCGCCAAAGAGATTGTCGAGCACGTAACGCCAGTGGCAAACCATGTCCAGAATGATACCGCCACCATCCTCATTGCGATAGTTCCAGGAGGGCCGCTGCGCCTCCTGCCAGCCGCCTTCGAACACCCAATAGCCGAACTCGCCGCGCACCGAGAGGATGCGGCCGAAGAATCCGGAATCGCGCAGGAACGCGAGCTTCTTCAATCCCGGCAGGAACAGCTTGTCCTGCACCGTGCCGTGCTTGACGCCCTTCGCGTTGGCGAGCCGCACCACTTCCACAGCTTCCTCGAAATTGGTCGCAATCGGCTTCTCGCAATAGACGTGCTTGCCGGCGTTGATGGCGCGGGTCAGCAGGTTCGGCCGGGCCTGCGTGGTCGCCGCGTCGAAGAACACGCTGTCGTGCTTGTCGGCGAGCGCCGCATCGAGATCGGTGGTCCAGCGCGCGACGTTGAACTGTTTGGCCAACTGCTCGACCTTGTCGGCGCTGCGGCCGACCAGGATCGGATCGGGCATCACGCGAGCGCCGTTCTTCAGCTTGACGCCGCCCTGGTCGCGGATCGCGACGATCGAGCGGATCAGATGCTGGTTGAGCCCCATGCGGCCGGTGACGCCGTTCATGATGAGGCCGAGGCGTTGGGTCGTCATGATGCTCGCTCCCTTGCCGTTTCGTCGCCGCCCTTCTCACGGTCTTCCCTGGTTCTGGGAAGAAATTAACCTGTTGGATAAATACTGTCCAGCGCTTTCCTTGTGACGTTTGGCTTCCGCCAGACCCGGCACCCTGCCCGACTAACCGACATTGGCGATGATGGCAGTATGCCGGTGATTTGCCCGACGCGTCAAAATTTCGGAAAATGCGCAAGGCATCACGCCAACCGTCATCGGATCCTTTGCATGGGGTTGTTTTCGCTATTTTGTTGTGCGGCGGGGGAGCCGGCTCGTAGGCTGGGTTAGCCTTACTGTGCCACTAACCCTCATGGCGAGGAGCGCGAAGCGCGTCTCGAACCATGAGGCTCCCGCCTGTGGCCCACATCCTTCGAGACGCTTGCTTCGCAAGCTCCTCAGGATGAGGAGTTAGAGCGTTTATGACGCAGTAAGGTTAGCCGAAGGCGTAACCCACCACTCAAGCCACCGCGGGAGAAGAGGTGGATTACGCCTAGCCCGCCCTACTCACCAGAGACCTAACGGCTAGACCGGCTGATGCTGCGGGACGCGCGGCTTCGGCGCCTTGACCATGTCGAACAACTCCGCCGAGCGCCCGGTCAGCGCCGCCAGCACGAGACCGACCATATGCGCGAGCCGCTCCTCCTTGGCGTCTTTCGCAAGCAGGTCACGGCCGAAAATCACGCTCAGCGTAGCGCTGTTGGAGAGGTAGAAGAAGGTGAGTGCCGCGATCGAGATGTAGAGCTGCACCGGATCGACCGCGACCTGGAAGTCACCGCTCTCGAGGCCGCGGCGTACCACGGCACCGATCATCTCGACGAAGGGCGAGTGCATCGACTTGACCTTGGTCGAGCGCTTCAGATGTTTTGCGCGCGCAAGGTTCTCGGTCTGGAGCAGCGACAGGAATTCGGGGTTTCGCAGAAAGTAGTTCCAGGTGAATTCGATCAGCCGCTTGATGGCCTCGGGCGGATCGAGATGCTCGAGATCGAGCCCCAGCTCCTCGTTGCGGATCTTCTCATAGGCGCCCTCCAGCACCGCGAGATAAAGATCGTCCTTCTTGCCGACGTGGTAGTAGAGCATGCGCTTGTTGGCGCCGGCCTTGGCCGCGATGCGGTCGACGCGGGCACCGGCAAGGCCATGGGCCGAAAACTCCTGCTTCGCCGCTTCGAGGATGCGAAGTCGCATCCCTTCCGGGTCGCGCTGCCATTTGGGGATTCGCTTTGCCTTCGCCAAACCGGTTGCCCGCCAATGCTTGTCCCGATTGCATGTATCACGCGCGCGCCGTCATTGCGAGGAGCGAAGCGACGAAGCAATCCAGACCGCCCCCGCGGAGCGATTCTGGATTGCTTCGCTGCGCTCGCAATGACGATTGGAGAGATCAGCCTCAGTCGGCCGGCTTCGGCGTGCGTTCGAGGAGGATCGTCTGGATGCCGCAGGTACGGCTGCGCACCGTCATCACCCGCGTGCCCGGCTTTCGGCCGTTGCGTACCTCGCTGACGCCGACGCCCGCGGCGATCAGACGGGCGCGGGTCGCTTCGATGTCGGCGACGCGCCAGCTCAGGCCAAAGAGCCGGTCATGGCTGAGATCGCCGTCTGCGACCGGCCGGCGCACCACCTCGACGATGAGATCGCCGCAGCGGAAGAACATCAGCTGGCCCCAGTCGTGATGCGAGCGGTCGAGCGCCATGTCGAGCCCGAGCCGGGCGCCATAGAGCGCCGCGGCACGCTCGGAATCCTCGGTCGCGACCACGACGTGGTCGAGTCCTTCGATCGGGCCGACGTCGGTCACTGCCGAGATCGGGCGCTGCCCGGCGAGCTCGAGAAAGAACATGCGCACGCCGCGCGTGAGCTCGGTGGCCGTGCGGGTGCGCTTCCAGTGCAGCACCGCGCCACTCTCCTCGTCGCGGCTCTCGATCTCCGCGACCGGTTCCGGCTTCAGCGCCACCCGATCGAGCCGCCGGTGCATCTTGCCGATGTCTGCGACGCGGAAGCACAGGCTTGCGAGCACGCCCTCATGGTCATCCAGCAGCGCACGCATCCGGTCGGCGGTGACGCTGAAGCCACTCGGCGCCATCAACTCCAGCGTCATATTGTCGAGGGTGAACAGCACGCGATCGGCGCCCTCGCCGGAGTTCTGCCAGGCCGGTGCCCGTGCCAACAGGGTCTGATAGGCGGCTCTGGCGGCGGCGATATTGCTGACCAGGGCGACCACGTGATCGAGGCCGGTGATCATACTCCCCCCTATTTGACCGACAGGGAACAACGGGTCGAAATACGGCATTTGTCCGGGCTTGGCATTGCCCAGCGATGGTCGTATTCCGGCCCTATGCTCACCTCAAGCGCTTAGGGCGGCGCCTTTGCGAATAATTTCGGCGTTCCATCGGCGGAAGCGGTGCTAATGTAATGCCGCCGGCCGGGACCACCCAGCGCATCACGGACAACCAATGCAGGCTCTCTTTATCGGACAAACCTATATCGACGTCACGTTCATCACCGACCACATGCCGACCGGCGACGAGAAGCACGTGGCGGACGCCTACGCGGTCTCCTTTGGCGGCAATGCCGTGACGGCAGCCTTCTGCTGCGCCAAGCTGGGAATCGTGCCCGACCTGATCGCGACCGTCGCGAACGACTGGCTTGGCCGCATGTTCCAGGACATGTGCGCCAAATACGCGATCTCGCTGCACGGCAGGAAGGTCAACCAGTCCTCGCTGTCCTTCATCATGCCGAAGGACGGCAAGCGCGCCATCGTCCGCTGCCGCGACGATCACCACATCCATCCCTTCCCGATTCTCAATCTCGGCAGCTGCCGCGCGCTGCATATCGACGGCCACCAGCCGGACGCCGCGATCCACTATGCAAAGGTCTGCCGCGAGGCCGGCATCTTGACATCGCTCGACGGCGGCGGCTTGCGCACCAACACGCATGAGCTCCTGGAGTTCATCGACGTTGCGATCGTCGCGGAGCGGCTGTGCGAACAAATGGATCTGACGCCGGACAAGATGCTCGACTATCTCAAGAGCCGCGGCTGCAAGATCGGCGGCGTCACCATGGGCGAGAAGGGCCTGCTCTGGTACAACGAGACCGGGGCGGTCGATATCATGCCGGCGATGCCGATCCCGCGCGAGCGCGTGCTCGACACCAACGGCGCCGGCGACGTGTTCCACGGCGCCTACATCTATTCCCACCTCGCCCACCCCGGCAAAAGCTGGCGCGAGCATTTCGACTTTGCCCGCGCTGCCTCGACCCACAAGATCCAGCGCCTCGGCAACGAGGCCGGCTTGCCAACCCTTGTCGACATCGCCAAAGTCAGGCAGGAATTCGAGGTCAGGGTCTAGGAGTTTCATTCGAGCCTGATCTTTTCGGAAAACCGCTGCACACTCTTCCGGATCATGCTCCAGGGGGTCTCACATGGGGCGCGTTTTCGTCGCCGGCAGCATCAACATGGATGTGGTGGCGACCGCCGATCGCCATCCCAGGGTCGGCGAGACCGTCGCCGGCAAGCAGGTGCTGTACTTCCCGGGCGGCAAGGGCGCCAACCAGGCGGTCGCGGCTTCACGGCTCGGCGCGCGGACTACGCTGATCGGCCGGCTCGGCAAGGACTCCTTCGGCACGGAGCTGAAGGCGTTCCTCGAAGGTCAGGGCATCGATCTCGGCTATGTCCAGGAGACGGCGGAGGCCCACACCGGCACCGCCATCATCACGGTCGCCGAGGCCGACAATACCATCGTCGTCATTCCCGGCAGCAATGCACTGGTGAGCGCCGAGGATGTCGGAATCGTGCCGCTGGTGAAGGGCGATGTCGCCGTCAGCCAGTTCGAGATTCCGCTGCCCACGATCGCGGCCTTCTTCCGACGAGCACGCGCCGCGCAGGCGAGAACGCTGCTCAACCCGGCCCCGGCACAGAAATTCGGCCGCGACCTGCTCGAGCTGGTCGACGTCCTCGTCTTGAATGAGACCGAGCTCGGCCTGCTCGCGGGAACCGAGCTGTCCGATGACGACGAGCTCGCGCGGATCATCGACGTGGCGCGGCGGCTTCAGGTGAACCCGGACCAGACCATCTGCGTCACGCTCGGAAAGCGCGGCGTTGTCGCGCTCGCCGGCCGCGAGGAGCTGATCGTGCCGGGCCGCATGGTGCAGGCAGTCGACACCACCGGCGCCGGCGATTGCTTCGTCGGCGCGCTGGCCGCGCAGCTCGCCGACGGCGCCGCCTTGCACGATGCGCTCGCCTTTGCCAACGCCGCCGCCTCGATCTCCGTGCAGCGGATGGGCGCCGGCCCCTCGATGCCGACGGCCGAAGAAGTTTCCGCTGTCCTCAACAGTGGCTGATCAAGCCAGCGCACTCTTCAGATCGAAAGTCGCGTCCGCGGCCTTCTCGGGTGCGAGCGAGCGGTCCATCCCGAGCAGGCGGCGGCCGAACATGTGGTCGCCGGCGCGGTTGATCGACTCGATACCGAGCAGCTTGTCACCCTTGTAGCAGAAGGCGGAGAACGCCTTCTTGGCGGGATCGCCGCGCAGCACGACGTGGTCGTAGCCCGTCGTGAGCCCGGCGATCTGGAGCTTGTCGTCGCCCTGATCGCTCCAGAACCAGGGCTGGCCGTCATAGACCTTCTTGTCGCCGGTCAGCCGCGTGGCCACGCAGCGGGCATGATCGGTTGCGTTCTGCACCGACTCCAGCCGCAACGAGCCGCCGAAGCGCGGGCTCGCGAACAGCGCGCAATCGCCGACCGCCGAAATGTTGGGATCGGCCGTCAGGAGATACTCGTCGACGATGATGCCGGAGGCGACCGCAAGCCCCGCCTCTGCCGCAAGCTCGATATTGGGCAGCACGCCGACGCCGACCACGACGAGATCCGCCGGCAGATGATGGCCATCGCTGAGGCTGACGCCGGTGACCTTGCCGCCCTCGGCCTCGATGCTGGTCGCCTGCACGCCGAGATGAATGCGGATGCCTGCCTCGCGATGGCGCGCTTGAAAATACTCCGAGACCTCCACCGTCACCGCCCGCGCCATCACGCGCGGCGCGAGTTCGAGCACGTCAACCTCCAAGCCTTTGAAGCGGGCGGTGGATGCGAATTCAAGGCCGATGAAACCCGCGCCGATCACCACGACCCGTGTCCTCGACGGGATGGTCTTTCGCAGCGCCTCGCTCTCATCGAGGATGCGCAGGTATTTTACGTCGGGCAGATTGGCGTTGGGCAGATCGAGCAGCCGGTTGCGCGCGCCCGTCGCCAGCACGAGATGGCCGTAGTCGAGCGTGTCGCCGGAGGCGAGATGAACCTTTCGCGCGGCACGGTCAATCGAGGTCGCGCGGCCCGCGATCAGCTCGATCTTCTGGTCGACATAGAATTTCTCCGGCCGGAACATCAGGCTTTCAGGGCCAGCCGAGCCCTTGATATAGGCCTTGGACAAAGGCGGCCGCTGATACGGCAGGTGCGCTTCGTCATTGATCAGGCAGACACGACCAGCAAAACCGGATTGACGCAGGGAGGCGGCGACCTGGTAGCCGCCATGGCCCGCGCCGACGATGATCACCGAACCGTCCGTCATCGGAACAGCCCAACTTTCTGGACACGAGCGTTACCCATGTCGTCTCCTCTCTCTCACTGATCTTGGCTTGCTGGCCTTGTCGGTTGGCGAGCCGGCGCTCGTGTCCGTCCCCAAAACGATGGCACCGCCATTTGACCCTATCGTTCCCGGTAACGCAAGAGCGACCGACAGCATCCGGCGCTAGGGATTGTCTCCCCTCGCCTTCTGCGATTTAGTTGCGGCAAAGACCTCTTGCCGGGGATTTTGCCATGTCCGCATCCGCCGCCTCCCATTCCGACGACGCCGCCCTGCTGCGCCTCGACGGCCCCGTCGCCACCATCACGCTCAACCGCCCCGCCGCGTTCAACTCGATCAATCTCGCGATCGCTCGAAGGCTCGAGCAGTTCGCCGCTGAGATAGAGGCCTCCGACGCGATCCGGGTCGTCGTCATCGAAGGCGAAGGCCGCGCCTTTTGCGCCGGCGGCGATCTGCAGACCATCGGTGCCGCGGCCGAAGCCAACACAGTGACGCCGGTCATACGCGAGCTTTTGAAGCACTATCATGCTTTCATCGAGACACTCAGGCGCATGCCAAAACTCTCGCTTTCGAGCGTGCACGGCTCGGCCGCCGGCGCCGGCATGGGGCTCGCTTTCGTCACCGACCTCTGCATCGCCGCAGAAGACGCCCGCTTCACGCCCGCCTATGCCAAGATCGGCGTGTCGCCGGACGGCGGCAGCACGGTCGGGATCGTCGGAACCGTCGGCACAAGGCGCGCGCTGCAGATCTTCCTCGCGGAAGAAGGCTTTACCGCGCAGCAGGCCCATGAATGGGGTCTCGTCGCCAAGGTCGTTCCAGCGACCGAATTGAAGGCTGCCACACGGCAGCTCGCGGAACGCCTCGCACAAAACCCACCTGCCGCAATCGCAGGAACGAAATCGCTGGTCTATCAGGCCACGACGACGCCGGTGAGGCAGCAGCTCGATGCCGAGGAGCACAAGATCATCATGGCCATGCACACGGAGGATTTTCGCGTCGCCGTGAAAAAATTCACCAGCAAGGGCAAGTAGCCGCAAGCCCTCATTGAGGGCAGATGTAGCCCGTGCCCGCCGGCGACTTGAAGCAGCCGACCGATTCGGGAAGCACGTGCCGCGGCAGCCACAGCACCACGCTCGGGAAATAGATCGCAAAAGCGATGGTGGCGAAGAACACGACGTAGATCGGCAATGCCGCACGCAGCGCCTTGGCAAAGCTGATGCCGACGAATTTCGAGGCCATCAGCAGCACGAGGCCATAAGGCGGCGTGATCAGGCCGAACGCGAGCGTTGCGATCAGCACCACGCCCATATGCACACCATTGATGTCGCCTGCTTCCGTCAGCGCGTTGACCAGCGGCATGAAGATGATGATGGTCGGCACCGGCTCGATGAAGTCTCCGACCACGGTGAAGAGCAGCACCATCAGGAGCATGATCAGATGCGGATCGTTGCCGGCGATGGAGGTGATCCAATCCGCGATGTAGTTCGCGCCGCGCAAATAAGCGAGCATCCAGCCGAAGGCGTTGGCGGCGCCGATCGTGATCAGCGGCAGCGAGAAGATCAGCCCGGCAAGGCAGAAGTCGTACGGAATCTTCCTGAAGTGGCCGCGGTTCAGCGCGGGAATCACGACCAGGATAATCCAGGCCACGGCGACGACGCCGGCTTCCGTCGGCGTGAACCAGCCCGTCAAAATGCCGCCGAGCAGGATCACCGGGATCATCAGCGGCAGTGCCGCATCGCCTGCGGCAAACACCACCTGCCGCAGCGGCGCGCGCGGCTTGCGCAGACCCGAGGGGCCGAAGAAGTAACAGTAGATCATCAGGCCGAAGCCGATCATCAGGCCCGGCACGACGCCCGCCATGAACAGGCCGGCGATCGACACGTTGCCGACGGCGCCATACACCACGGCGGTGATGCTCGGCGGCACCAGCGCCGCAATCGTCGAGGCCGACGCAATGATCGCGGCGATGAACGCGGGCTCGTAGCCTTCGCGCTTCATCGGGCCACCAAGAGCGCGGCTCATCACGGCAACGTCGGCCGTGGTCGAGCCCGACATTTCCGAGAAGAACATGCTGAAGACGACGACGACCTGGGACAGCCCGCCCCTGATATGCCCGACCAGCGATACCGACAGGTTCGCGATCCGCACCACCACGTTCGCCGAACTCATGAGCTCGCCGACCAGCAGGAAGAACGGGATCGCCAGCAGAGCCTCGGAATCCACACCGTCGAAGATCTTCTGGATGATGGCCGCAAGCGAGACGTCGGACAGGATCGCGCCGATGAAGACGCCGGCCATCAGCGAGAACGGCACGGGCACGCCGAGATAGCCGAAGAACAGGAAGCAGAACGACATCAACGCGAGCACGACGGGTGCGCTCACGGCTGCACCCTCGCCTGCGCATGAGCATCCGGCGGCGCGACGCTCTCGTTCGGCGGTTCGGGATGATCAAACCCGTTGCGCAGACCGTTGACGAGCTGCTCGATGGTGAACAGCCCGATCAGGACGCCCGACACCGGAATGACGGCATAGAGCGATGCGATCGGCGTACCCGACGGCAGGCGAAAGCTGCCGAAGCCGCGGAGATAGTTGAGATAGCCGTACCAGATCAGGCAGGCGGCGACGCCGAGCACGACGATGCGGATGACGACCTCGACGATCAGCCGCGGCGGGCCGTGCATCGCCTCGGAGATCGCGGTGAGATAGAGGTGGTCGTTGCGCCGCGTCGCGGCCGCCGTGCCGATGAAGATCGCGTAGATGAACAGCGTCGAGGTGACCTCCTGAAGCCACAGCCAGGGATGACCGACGGTACGGGTGACGATGTCGGCGGTCACCGACAGCGAGAAGCCGAAGCACAGCACGCCGCAAAGCATCATCAGCGCAAGCTCGAGCCAGTCGAGCGAGCGCCACTTCAGGTGACGCTGCCGCGTCAGGACGAGCTTGTCGGCGATGGCCATTGGAGTTCCTGAACCGAGGGGTGATGCTTGCTCCTCATCCTGAGGAGCGGCGTCTTCGCCGCCTCTCGAAGGATGAGGCTAGAGACGGGCCTGGTTCGAGACACCGCTTCGCGGCTCCTCACCATGAGGGTTCAGTTGATCGACCGGATCAGGTTCTTGATCTTCTCGGCGTGCGGGCCGAGATCCTTGGCGAGCTTGTCGAGATAAGGATCAGAAATCGCGATGAAGCCGGACTTGTCAACGTCGGTCACGACCTTAACGCCGATCGATTTCAGTTTGACTTGCGATTGATGCTCAAGCTCGATCGCCTTAGCCGGCTGAGTTTTGTTGACCTCGTCGGCTGCGGTCTGGACCCACCCCTGCTGCTCGGGGGTGAGGCCGTTCCAAAGCTTATCACTGACCCAGACCAAACTGTTGTTGGCCTCATGCTCGGTCATCGACAGAACCGGCGCCACCTCGTAGTGCTTGTTGGCGAGATAGACGTTGACGCCGTTCTCGGCGACATCGACTACGCCGGTTTGCAGGGAGGTGTAGACGCTACCGAACGGCATATGCACGATCTGCGCGCCATAGGCCGGAAACATGGTGTCCTCGGTCGGCGTCGCCTGTACCCGCACCTTCAGGCCCTTCATGTCGTCGACCTTCTTGATCTCCCGCTTGGAATACATGTTGCGCAAACCAAGAGTCGCGAGCGCGATGACGTGGGCGCCCTGAACCGTATCCGAAATCATTGACTTGACGGCGCTGGCCACGGCGGAATCCGCCATCGCCTTGATGAGATGGTCTTCCGAGCGGAACAAGTAATGCATTGACATCACGCCGGCCTGCGGCGAGAGCGTCGCGGCGTTTGCGGATGACGAGATGCAGAACTCGAGATCCCCCGCCTTGACGAGCTGCAGGACTTGCGGTTCCTGTCCGAGCTGAGCGCCGGGATACTGGTCGATCAGCATCGTCCCCTTGCTCAGCGCCTTCAGCTTCTCGCTGAAGATGTCACCGAGGATTCCATAGCCGGTGGTCTTCGGCTGGTCGTAGGCGAAGCGATAGTGCTTCACCTCCTGCGCCGATGCGCTGGTTGCGAACAGGATCGCGGCCGTTGCCGCCAGCCCAAGCATGGATCGTGCAATCATCGTCTCCCCCTGTTTTATGGTTCGCCGCTGTTGCGGCTGAACGTTTTTGCGGGTGGTCGCTCACCCCTTCTCGGTCTTTGGTCCTGTCCTCTGCATGAAATCGAAGTCGCAGCCCTCGTCGGCCTGCAAGATGGTCTCGTTGAACAGCCAGGCATAGCCACGCCTGGCTTCGTCCGACGTCGCGGGGAGCTTCAAGGCCGAGCGCCGCCGCGCCAGCTCCGCATCATCAACCAGAAGCTCGATGCTGCGCTTGGCAACGTCCAGCGAGATCATGTCGCCGTTCTCCACCAGCGCTAACGGACCGCCGACCGCGGATTCCGGCGTGATGTGGAGAACGATGGTGCCGAACGCAGTGCCGCTCATGCGCGCGTCCGAGATGCGCACCATGTCCTTGGTGCCGCCCCGCGCGAGCTTCTTCGGGATCGGCAAGTAACCCGCCTCCGGCATGCCGGGCGCGCCCTTCGGACCCGCATTGCGCAGCACCAGCACGTCATCCGCACTGACTTCGAGATCGGGATCGTCGACCCGCAAGGTCATGTCCTCGACGGATTCGAACACCACCGCGCGCCCAGTGTGCTGGAGCAGTTTCGGGCTCGCGGCCGATTGCTTGATGACCGCACCGCGCGGCGCCAGATTGCCGTGCAGGACGGCAAGCCCGCCCTCGGGCTTGATTGGATTGTCGCGCGGACGGATCGCGTCCTGTCCAGGCACGTCTTCCGCATTGGCAACGACGTCGCGGAGCGTCTGCCCCGAAACCGTCTTGGTGTCGAGGTCGATGAGATCGCCGAGCTGCGCCAGCAGCTTCGGCACGCCGCCGGCGTGATGGAAATGCTCCATGTAGTGCTCGCCGGACGGTTTGAGGTCGACCAGCACCGGGACCTCGCGGCCGAGCTTGTCGAAGGCATCGAGATCGAGTCGGTGCGGCGAGCGATGCGCCATCGCAGTCAGATGGATCAGGCCGTTGGTCGAGCCGCCGATCGCCTGGAGCACGACCTGGGCATTCCTGAAGGAGGCCGGCGTCAGCAATTCGCTCGGCTTAGGACCCTTGGTCTTGGCCATCTCGGCGGCCACCTTGCCGCTCGCCTCCGCCAGGCGGAAGCGCTCGGCATGCGGCGCCGGGATCGTCGCGCTCATCGGCAGCGAAAGGCCGAGCGCCTCGATCATGCAGGCCATGGTCGAGGCCGTGCCCATTACCATGCAGGTGCCGACCGACGGCGCAAGCCGGCCGTTGACCGCCTCGATCTCGGCATCGTCGATGTCGCCGGCGCGGTACTTTGCCCACAGCCGCCGGCAGTCGGTGCAGGCGCCCAGCACCTCACCCTTGTGATGGCCGACCACCATCGGTCCCACGGGAATGACGACGGTCGGCAGGTCGGCGCTGATCGCGGCCATCACCTGCGCGGGCAGCGTCTTGTCGCAGCCTCCGATCACCATCACCGCATCCATCGGCTGGGCGCGGATCATCTCCTCGGTGTCCATCGCCATCAGATTGCGCAGGTACATCGAGGTCGGATGCGCAAAGCTCTCCGCGATCGAGATGGTCGGGAACACGAACGGCATCGCGCCCGACAGCATCACGCCGCGCTTGGCCGCCTCTATAATCTGCGGCACGTTGCCATGACAGGGATTGTAATCACTGTAAGTGTTGGTGATGCCGACGATCGGGCGCTCGAGCGCGTCGTCGGAATAGCCCATGGCCTTGATGAAGGCCTTGCGCAGGAACAGCGAGAAGCCGGCATCGCCATAGCTCGTCAGCCCTTTGCGCAAGCCACTCGTCATGATGCCACTCCATTCGCCTCGCCACTGTCGTACAGGCTGCCCCCCGATTGTCAATAACGGAGGCCGCCATTTGACCTTCTTACGATCAAGACACCGCCGCATGCGGCAAATTATTGACAATCCATTCCCTCCCTGCTCCACAGGAGCGACCGAACCACGAGCCTGGCCCGGGAGGCCAAGGGGATGACGGAGACTTTGAGCGCGAGCCCGGCAGCAGTTCGGCGCGACGATCCTGACGACGTTGTCGCGCGGCTCGAGGAGGACATCATCTTCGGCCGGTTTGCGCCGGCGGCGCGCCTGACCGAGGACGCGCTGATGTCGCGCTACGGTACCTCGCGGCATTTCGTTCGGCAGGCTCTCGTGGAAGCCGAGCGGCGCGGCATCGTCTGGCGCGAGAAGAACGTCGGCGCCACCGTTCGCTACTATTCGGCCGAGGAGGTCCGGCAGATCTACGAAGTGCGGGAGATGCTGACTCGGCAAGCCGCGCTGATGATCCCCCTGCCCGCGCCGCAAAGCCTGGTCGAAGGACTGACCGAGCTGCAGCGGCAATACTGCGCGAAGGCCGATGTGCAGGACCTGCGCGGCATCCACGAAGCGAATGACGCCTTCCACGTCGCGCTGTTCTCGGCTTGCGGCAATCCCTATCTCGTGCGCTCGCTCCAGGACTACATGAACCTGACGCTGCCGATGCGCGCCAAGAATCTCGCCGACCGCGAGGGGCTCGCGCAATCACGGCGCCAGCACGAGCTGATGATCGAGCTATTGAAGGGCCGCGATAGCTGGGCCTTGGCCCAGCTCTGTGTCGATCACATGCAGTTCAGCAAGTCGGATTATCTGAAGCGGATCGCCGACGAAGAGCCCGCCCGTTAGCGCTTGCTCCAGTCGATGATGCGGCTCGGGTCGGCATCGAACTCGATGCTGCAGAACGTGCCGCCCTGGTAGTAGTCGCCGACCGGATCGGCCTTCAGCTTGGCCTGCTCGGCCATCGCGTGTTGCCAGAAGTCCTCGGCGCGGCCCGTGGGGCGATAGCCGAACGTGTAGGCGCGACTGTTGTCCCACCAGGTGCGCTCGTTGAGCGATGCGCCGTAGAAGATCTCGAAATGGATGTCGGGGTGCTCCAGGCCAATGCGGCAAAGCTGCAAGAGATCCTCGGGCTTCAGCCAGATCGCGAGCCGGCGCTGGTCGAGTGGTTTCTCGCCGAAATTACCGATGCGGATGCAGGTGACCTTCAGCCCGTGCTTGTCGGCATAGAGCGCGCCGACCGCTTCGCCAAACACCTTGCTGACGCCGTAGCGGCTGTCAGGGCGCGGGGTGACGTCGGTGCCGATCCTGTGGTGGCGCGGATAGAAACCGACCGCGTGGTTGGACGAGGCGAAGACCACACGTTTGACGCCCCTCTTACGGGCCGCCTCGAACAGATTGTAGCCACCGATGATGTTGGCCTGCAAAATGTCGTCCCAGGAGCCCTCGACCGAATAGCCGCCGAAATGCAGGATGCCGTCGACGCCCTCGCAGATCGCCTCGCACTGCGCGAGATCGGACAGGTCCGCCGCCTTGAATTTTTCGTTGGCGCCAAGATCGGCGGGCGGCTTGATGTCGGAGAGCAGGAGATCCGGATAGATCGGCAGCAGCAATTTACGCATCGCACTGCCGATTCCGCCCGAAGCTCCCGTCATTAAAATACGCGGCATTTCTTCCCTCGCAGGTGGCGACCGGTTTGCGGTCGTAAGGCTCCAATGATAGCAGACCTGACCAGAGGGAACGCAACAACGAGAACCGCACATGTCCGATGCATCGTCCCATTCCCCACGTTGGTGGCCGACGACCTATTACCCCGATCCGGCGATCAGTGCACTAGACCCAAGGTTTGAGAAATACTGGCTGAAGCTCTCGGCTGTGGAACGCCTCACGACCGGCCTGCGCTGGGCCGAGGGCCCGGTGTGGTTCGGTGACGGGCGATATCTCCTCTGCAGTGACATCCCCAACCAGCGCATCATCAAATGGGAGGAGGAGACCGGAGCGGTTTCCGTTTTCCGAAAGCCCTCCAACTTCGCCAACGGCAACACAAGGGATCGCCAGGGTCGGTTGATCACCTGCGAACATGGCGGCCGCCGCGTGGTGCGCACCGAATATGACGGCGCGATCACGGTGCTGATGGATTCGTTCGGCGGCAAGCGACTGAACTCGCCGAACGACGTCGTCGTGAAGTCCGACGGTTCGATCTGGTTCACCGACCCCGTGTTCGGGCTGCTCGGCAATTACGAGGGCTACAAGGCGGAATCGGAGATCGATCCGAACGTGTACCGGCTCGATCCGGCGACCGGAAAGGCGACCATTGTCGCCGAGGGCGTGCTCGGGCCGAACGGGCTATGCTTCTCGCCGGACGAGAAGATCCTCTACGTGGTGGAATCGCGCGGGCAACCGAACCGCAAGATCCTCGCCTATGACGTAGCGCCCGATGGCACCACGATCTCCAACAAGCGCGTCTTCATCGATGCGGGGCCCGGCACGCCGGACGGCATGCGGTGCGACATCGACGGCAATCTCTGGTGCGGCTGGGGCATGGGCGACCCCGAGCTCGACGGCGTCGTGGTGTTCGCGCCCGACGGCGTCATGATCGGCCGCATCGCCCTGCCCGAACGCTGCGCCAACCTCTGCTTTGGCGGGCTGAAGCGCAACCGGCTGTTCATGGCCGCGAGCCAGTCGATCTACGCGCTCTATGTGAACACGCAGGGCGCACTGGGCGGATAGGCCCGGGCGCGTAGGGTGAGCAAAGCGAAGCGTGCCCACCCTACGAGCTCCTCACTGAAAACGACAACGCCGGAGCGGTTTCCCGCTCCGGCGCTGCAATTGTTCGTGACGTGCTTAGGCCGCGTTGAACCCGGCGACGGCCTTCACCTCGAGGAAATCCTCGAGACCGTACTTGCCCCACTCGCGGCCGTTGCCGGACTGCTTGTAGCCGCCGAACGGCGCGCTGCGGTCATTGGGCACGCCCTGGAGGTTGACGTTGCCGGCGCGGATCTGGCGCGCGACCTTCTTGGCGTTCTCGACCGTGTCAGCCGAGACGTAGCCCGCGAGACCATAGGGCGTATCGTTGGCGATGCGCACGGCGTCGGCCTCGTCCTTGGCGCCGATGATGGTCAGCACCGGTCCAAAGATCTCCTCCTTCGCGATCGTCATCTCGTTGGTGACGTCGGCGAAGATGGTCGGGCGGACGTAGAACCCCTTGTTGACGCCCTCGGGGAGGCCCGGGCCGCCGGCGACGAGGGTAGCGCCCTCGTCGATGCCCTTCTTGATCAGCGCCTGGATCTTGTCCCACTGGCCGCGGTTGACGACCGGGCCGATGGTGGTGCCTTCGCCGCGCGGATCGCCCGCCTTGGTCTTGTCGGCAACCGCCTTCGCGATCGCGGCAACTTCCTTCATCTTGGACAGCGGCACGATCATGCGCGAGGGCGCATTGCAGGACTGGCCCGAGTTGTTGAACATATGCATCACGCCGCCGGTCACCGCCTTCGTGAGGTCGGCACCTTCGAGGATGACATTCGGCGACTTGCCGCCGAGCTCCTGGCTGACGCGCTTCACGGTGGGAGCCGCGCGCTTGGCGACATCGATGCCGGCGCGGGTCGAACCGGTGAACGAGATCATGTCGATGTCCGGATGCTCGCTCATGGCGGCACCAACCTCGGGGCCGAGACCGTTGACGAGGTTGAACACGCCCTTCGGCACACCGGCTTCATGGAGGATTTCCGCGAAGATCAGCGCCGAGGTCGGCGTGAACTCCGACGGCTTCAGGATCATGGTGCAGCCGGCGGCGAGCGCGGGCGCCACCTTGCAGGCGATCTGATTGAGCGGCCAGTTCCACGGCGTGATCATGCCGACCACGCCAACCGGCTCACACAGCACCATGGCGGTGCCAACCGGTTCCTCGAAATGATAGTTCTTGAGCACCTCGAGCGTGGTCATGAGGTGGCCGAGGCCAGCGCCGGCCTGAAGCTTCTCCGCCATCGGCAGCGGCGCGCCCATCTCGTCGGAAACGGCCGCGCCAATCTCCTTGAGGCGGCCCTTGTAGATCTCGATGACCTTGGAGAGCAGCGCGACGCGCTCCTCGCGGCTGGTCTGGGAATAGGTGGCAAAGGCGCGCTTCGCGGCAGCCACAGCCTTGTCCACGTCGGCCTTGGAGCCGAGCGCAACCTCATACATCGCCTCTTCCGTCGCCGGATTGACGACCGGCGTGGACTTCTTGACGGCGGGATCGACCCAAGCGCCGTCGATGTAGAATTGCATGCGATTGACCATTGTAGACCTCTTCTTTTCGCAAATGGAGCGGGCGTTTCGGCAGGCATCCTTGCACGAAAGCCGGGGGAGTTGAACCCGCCCCCATGCTTGACCTGCGATGCGGCGGACGCGCGGGAATATGATCGCGGGACGAAGCCGTGGCAAGGTCTCTCGCTGTGGTCATTCCGGGGCGTGCGTTAGCGCGAACCCGGAATCTCGAGATTCCGGGTTCGATGCTTCGCATCGCCCCGGAATGACGGCGGGCTGCTATACCGCCATCTTCCGATGCAGCACCGGTGCGCCGGTGGTGAGGCTTTCGGCCGCATCGATGATGGCGTTGGCATCGAGTCCATGGTGGCGGTAGAGATCCGCGATGGTGCCGGTCTGGCCGAACTGCTCGACGCCCAGCGCCTCGACGCGATGGCCGCGGACGCTGCCGAGCCAGCCAAGCGTGGCCGGATGGCCGTCGATCACGGTCACGAGACCGCAATCGCGCGGCACCGGCGCCAAAAGCTTTTCGATATGGCTCAAATGCTGCACGCCGCGGCGATCACGCCGCAATTTCCGCGCGGCGGTCCAGCCAGCATGCAGGCGGTCGGCCGAGGTGATCGCAAGCAGGCCGACGTCGCGGCGGCTCTCGCCGATGAAGCCGGTCGCCTCGATCGCCTCCGGCGCCACCGCGCCGGTATAGGCGATCACGACTTCGGCATTGGGTCCCGGCTTGCGCAACCAATAGGCGCCGTCGGTGATGCCCTGCGCGAGCTCGGGAGTCATAATCCGCTGCGCCTGCTCGATGCTGCGCGTCGACAGACGCAAGTAGACCGAGCCGCCCTCGCCCGCCTCGCGCTGCATGTGGTCGAACCCCCAGCCCATGATCACGGCGAGTTCGTCGACAAAGGCCGGCTCGAAGGATGAGAGCCCGTCCTGCGCCATGCCGATCAAAGGCGTTGCGATCGACTGATGCGCGCCGCCTTCGGGGGCGAGCGTGATGCCCGAGGGCGTCGCAGCCACCATGAAGCGAGCATCCTGATAGCAGGCATAATTCAGCGCATCGAGGCCGCGCTCGATGAAGGGATCATAGAGCGTACCGACCGGCAACAACCGCTCGCCGTTGATCTGATGCGAAAGGCCCAGGGCCGACATCATGATGAACAGGTTCATCTCGGCAATGCCGAGCTCGAGATGCTGCCCCTTGGGCGATGCATCCCAGTTGAAGGTCGATGGAATTTTCTCACTGCGGAATAAATCGGCCTTCTCGGCGCGCGCAAACAGGCCGCGGCGATTGACCCAGGGACCGAGATTGGTCGAAACGGTGACGTCGGGCGACGTCGTGACGATGCGCTTCGCAAGCTCGCTGTCGCTGCGCGCGATCTCGTTCAGCACCAGCCCGAAACCCTGCTGGGTCGACATTTGCTTCGACGGCTTGAAGGTGAGCTGAGCGGGCACCTCGACAACAGGCGCGGTCAGCCGGCGGCCGTCCTGGTTGAAGGGAACGTGCGCGAGGAAGGCTTCGAGCCCGGCAGCGTCCTGCGCCATGCCCTCGAACTTGTCCCACTCATGTCCAGGGCGGATGTTCTGAATGCTGCGAAACTTCTCTATCTGCGCGACCGTCATCAGGCCGGCGTGATTGTCCTTGTGGCCCTGGAACGGCAGGCCGACACCCTTGATGGTGTAGGCGATGAAGCAAACGGGCCGATCGTGATCGATCTTTTCGAACGCCTCCAGCATGCTCGCCATGTCGTGACCGCCGAGGTTCGACATCAGCGCCAGCAGATCATCGTCGCTGCGGCGGTCGATCAGCTTGGTGATCGGCCCCTGGTCGCCGATCTCGTCGTGCAGATGCTTGCGGAAGGCCGCCCCGCCCTGAAAGCACAGCGCCGCGTAGAGCGCGTTCGGGCAGTTGTCGATCCACGCTTTCAGCGCCTCGCCACCGGGCTCGGAGAAAGCCTCGCGCATCAGGCGGCCGTATTTCACGATCACCACGTCCCAGCCGAAATTGCGGAACATGGTCTCGAACTTTTCCCAGAGCCCTTCGCGCACGACGGCATCGAGCGACTGCCTGTTGTAGTCGACCACCCACCAGGTGTTGCGCAGGCCGTGCTTCCATCCCTCGGCCAATGCCTCGAAAATGTTGCCCTCGTCCATCTCGGCGTCGCCGACCAGCGCGATCATCCGCCCCTCGCGGCGATCCTTCATCCAGCCATGCGCCTTGACGTAATCCTGCACCAGCGAGGAGAACAGCGTCTGCGCAACGCCGAGGCCGACCGAGCCGGTCGAGAAGTCGACGTCGTCGATATCCTTGGTGCGCGAGGGATAGGACTGCGCGCCCTTGAAGCCGCGAAAATTCTCCAGCTTCTCGCGGGTTTGCCGACCGAACAGATACTGGATGGCGTGGAACACCGGGCTCGCATGCGGCTTCACCGCGACGCGATCCTCAGGTTTCAGCACGTGGAAATACAGCGCCGACATGATGGTCGCGAGCGAGGCGGAAGAGGCCTGATGGCCGCCGACCTTCAGGCCGTCCGCGTTGGGGCGGACGTGGTTGGCGTGATGGATGGTCCAGGACGACAGCCACAGCACCTTGCGGGCGAGCGCGGACAATGTGTCGAGGCGAGCGGAATCAACGGGCATGGCAATGCTCCGGAAAATGATGCCCCATGATACGCCTGCGGGAGCCGGCAAAATTCTCAATTTTTCGCGCCATACCCGCCAATATTGGGATATTTTACCAAAGAATAGTCACCCCATGCAGGTTTCATCCCAATGCCCGAGCTCGACGCCATCGACCGAAAGATCCTTGCCCTGCTCCAGACGGACAGCCGGCTGACCATGCAGGAGCTCGCCGACAAGGTCGGGCTGTCGGTCTCGCCCTGCCACCGCCGGGTGAAGCTTCTCGAAGAGCGCGGCGTCATCACGCGCTACATCGCGACCGTCGACCAGAAGGCGCTGGGGCTGCATGTCAGCGTCTTCATCTCGATCAAGCTGGCACGGCAGAAGGAGGAGGACCTCAACCGCTTTGCGCGAGCGATCTCTAAATGGGATGAGGTTTTGGAGTGCTATCTGATGACCGGCAATCGCGACTATCTCTTGCGCGTGGTCGCCGCCGATCTCTCATCCTATGAAGCATTCCTGAAGAACAAGCTGACCCGGCTCGACGGCATCGCCTCGATCGAGTCGAGCTTTGCACTGAGCCAGGTGAAATATTCGATCGCGCTGCCGGTATAAGGCAACTCCCTCCCGTCATTGCGAGCGAGGCGAAGCAATCCAGAGGTATTTCCACGGATACGGTCTGGATTACTTCGTCGTTTCGCTCCTCGCAATGACGGCTTTCCTACCTCCACGGCTGCACGATGATCTTGGTGTGCGCCTCGGGATTGGCGAGGTCGGTTCTGCGCGTGCTCGGCCCAGGCCGCATAGGGCTGCGACGCGCGGGAATCGATGACAATGTCGGCGCCGAGCTTTGCCGCAAGCGCGCGCCGCGCCGGCGAATAATCCGCAGCGACGATCGGGCGCAGGCCCTTGATCCTCAGCGCCGCGATGACCGCTAATCCCACAGGTCCGCAACCGATGACCAGCGGCACCTCGCCGCCGCGCACGTTTGCCTTGGCGACCGCATGGACGCCGACCGCGAGCGGCTCGGTGAGCGCGGCGTGCTCCGCGGCGAGGCCGTTCGGCACTTCGAGCAGGAGGGGTTCGCTGAACAGCATCGCCTCGGCATAGCCGCCGATGTTGTCGTTGGAATAGCCGATGCCCTGGATGCCCGCCGGCGTCAGCAACGCCGGCAGCGAGCACACGCGCGCACCTCGCTTCAGCTTGCGTTCGGTGCCCGGACCGTAATCGACGATCTCGCAGCAGAACTCGTGGCAGCCCTGAGATATTG
The DNA here is from genome assembly GCF_029714405.1 of Bradyrhizobium sp. CB82. NCBI lineage: Bacteria > Pseudomonadati > Pseudomonadota > Alphaproteobacteria > Hyphomicrobiales > Nitrobacteraceae > Bradyrhizobium > Bradyrhizobium sp. CB82. The sequence continues at coordinate 6,238,777 of NZ_CP121650.1, forward strand.
CGTCAGGCGTTCGGTGAACGCTCTTCGAGCACCAAAAGCTGGGCGCGGCGGACGCGCTCGCGATGGGCGATATAGAGTCCGCTCGCGACGATGAACGCGGCGCCCGTGATGGTCCAGACATCCGGCAGTTCGCCGAAGATGAAGAAGCCCAGAATGCTGACCCACAGCAATTGCGTGTAGGAGAACGGAGCCAACACCGAAGCATCACCATAGCGATAGGCGAGCACGATGATCCACTGGCCGACCGTAGAGGCGATGCCGATGAAGATACCGAGCCCAATGGCAGTCCAGCTCGGCGTGACCCAGACGAACGGCACCATCGCAGTGAGGATCGCAAGACCTGTCAGCGCGGAATAGGCCATCGTGGTGACGACGGCTTCCCGCCCGCTTATCATGCGAGTCAGGATCAGCGCGGCCGCCCAGCAGAACGCCGAGACGATCGGGAAGAACGCGGCGACGTGAAACGCGTTCGAGCCCGGCCGCAGGATGATCATGACGCCGACGAGGCCCAGCGCGGTTGCGAGCCAGCGGCGCAGGCCGACCTTCTCGCTCAGGAAGATGATCGACAGCGCCGTGACGAACAGCGGCGAGACGAAGCCCGTGGCGGATGCCTCAGCGATGGGGAGAAAGCGCAAGCCGGTGATGAAGAACAGCGAGGAGCCGAGCAGCGCGGCGCCGCGCATCAACTGAAGGCCGAGCCGCTCGGTACGCATCGCATAGAGCGGCGAGGCCGGCAGCATCACCGGCGTGAACATCAGTGCGAAAGTCAGGAAGCGGATCCAGGTAATCTCGATCGAAGGCAGGCTCGTCGAAAGATATTTCGCTGTGACGTCGGAGCAGCCGAGGAACACGGTCGACAGCAGGACCAGCGCAATGCCTTTGAAAGGATGGTCGACGCGCGCGAGTGCGCGGCGTGCGGCCTGCTTCTTCTCGGGCATGGGCACGGAAATACTGTCGAGCCTTGCGGCTGCGGCGGGCGGCGGTGTCACGGCTGGAACTCGGGAAAATGCGAATCTTATGAGCCCTATAGAAACGACAATTGCGCCGCGTTCACAACGCCCGAAAACAGGAAGCCGATATGCGCTGATGGGCACGCATGTGAACGCTCCATTAATAAAGTTCGCTTTTTTGCGCTACAGCATCGGCAGGCTGCGCGGCTTGCTTCCGCGTGGAAACGCCGCGTCCAGCGCGGCGATGTCGTCTCTGGTCAATACGAGATCACCACTTGCCGCATTCTCGCCAGCATGTTCGGCGGACGACGCCTTCGGGATCGCGAACACCGTAGTTGCACGGGTGAGGAAGCCGAGCGCCACCTGACGCGGCGTCGCGCGGTGCGCCTCTGCGATGCGCGCGAGCACCGCGCCGCCCTTGCTCGAGCTTGCCGGAAAATCGTCATGGCCGAACGGCGAATAGGCCACCACCGCGACACCGTGCCGCTCACACCACGGGATCACCGCATGCTCGATCGCGCGCTCCTTGAGATGATACAGCACCTGATTGCAGGCGATTTTGCCGTCGCCGGCGACGCCGAGGATGTCGTCGAGATCGTCGGCGTCGAAGTTGGACACGCCCCAGGATTTGATCTTGCCGGCCTTCACCAGCTCCTCGAACGCGGCAACGGTGTCCTCCAGCGGATAGGAACCGCGCCAGTGCAGCAAATAGCAGTCGAGCCGGTTCGTTTTTAGCCGTTTGAGCGAGCGCTCACAGGCGGTGACGGTGCCGCGGCGCGAAGCATTGCTCGGCAGCACTTTCGAGACCAGGAACACCTCGTCGCGGCGGCCGGCAATCGCATCCGCAATGACGAGCTCCGCATCGCCGTACATCTCGGCGGTGTCGATGTGCGTCATCCCAAGATCAAGCCCGCGCTGAAGCGCCGCAATCGCGCGCTTGCGGTCGCCGTGGTCGAGATACCAGGTGCCCTGTCCGATGGCGGGGACATTGGCGCCGGTGCGGCCGAAGGGCTTTGTGTTCACGATCATCTCCGATGTCTATTTCCCTCTCCCCGTCCTTACGGTGAGAGGGTTGGGGTGAAAGGGGCTGCTTCAGCAATTCGATGGCAGAGAAGCTCGCGGAGGCTGCCCATCACCCGGATCGGAGCACAGCTTTGTCTCGATCAGGCGGGGCGGCGCTTTCCAGGTACGTCATGGTTGTTCGTTTTGTTCGACCAGACAATAACGCCAGCATATGCGACTGAACCGGTACGTCACAGCGACTTTTACAACAACCTTCACCGGTCGCGCAGCACCCGCAGCGCGTTCAGGATCACGGCGACGTCAATCACCTCCTGCAAGATCGCGCCCTCGACCGGCGTCAGGTAGCCGAACGCAGCGGCGATCATGCCAAGCGTCGACAGGCCGATGCCGGCAATCACGCTTTGAAGCGCGATGAAGCGTGCGCGGCGCGCGATCTCGATCGCGGGCAAAATGCGGTCGAGCGTGTCGACCAGCAACACGGCGTCGGCTGCTTCCGCCGACGCGGCGGCACCCGTCGCGCCCATGGCGACGCCGATGTCGGCAGCCGCAAGCGCCGGGGCGTCGTTGACGCCGTCGCCCACCATCATCACCGGACCGGCTTTGCGTTCCGAAAGCACCACCATGACCTTCTGGTCCGGGGTCAGCTCGGCACGAACCGCATCGAGGCCGAGGCCGGCCGCGATGGCCTCGGCCACATCGCGGCGGTCGCCGGTGGCGAGCACAATGCGCTCGACACCGAGGCGCCGCAACTTGGCGAGCAGTCCCTCGATGCCGGCGCGCAGCTCGTCGGCGAGCACGATCCGGCCGGCAAGCCGTCCGTCAAGCGCGAGCCATACGGCGACCGCGCCCGGCGCGGTCTGCGCGGGCTCGGTTGCGCCCTGGTTCGGATCCGGCAATTGCGACCGCACATAGCGGCGGCCACCGACGGCGACGAAGCGCCCCTGCACGCGTCCCTTGACGCCTTCACCGGGCGTCTCCGCGACATCGGCCGGAATCAACAGGGCGAGCTTGCGGCGCCGCGCCTCGGCGACCAGAGCCTGCGCGATGACGTGCTTGGAGGCCTGATCGAGCGATGCGGCGATGCGCAGTACGTCGTCCTCGCCGAATCCTTCCGCGGCGTGGACGGCAACCACCCTCGCCCTGCCGTCGGTGAGCGTGCCGGTCTTGTCGACCACGAGCGAGCCGATGCGCGCCATCGTCTCGAGCGCCTTGCCGCCTTTGATCAGGATGCCGTGATGCGCCGCGCGCGACAGGCCGGCCACGATGGCGACCGGCACAGCGAGGATCAGCGGGCATGGCGTCGCCACCACCAGCACCGCCACCATGCGGATCGGATCCCGCGTCCAGGCCCAGGCCGCGCCCGCGATCGCGAGCGTGGCGATCAGGAACACGATCGCATAGCGATCGGCGAGCCGCGCCATCGGCGCCCTGGCGCGCTGCGCGGCCTCGACCAGTCGGACGATACCCGCATAGGTGCTTTGCGCCGCCGGGCGTGTGGCGACGATGTCGAAGGCTTCGCCGGCATTGGTCGCTCCGCTCATCACGGCTTCGCCGGCCTTGCACTGTACCGGCAGAGATTCCCCCGTCAGCGCAGACTGGTCAAGCACGGCAAGCGGGCTTGCGAGCGTGCCATCGGCCGGCACGATCTCGCCCTGGCGGATCAGAAGACGGTCGCCCGTTGCGACCAGCTCGACGTCGATCTCCTCAAGCCGATGGTCGCGATGACGCATCGCCTTGCGCGGGGCACGGGCGAGCAGCGCCGTCATCTCGCGACGCGCATGGCCTTCAGCAAGGTCCTCCAGGTATTGCCCGCCGGCATACATCAGCGCGACCACGGCGGCCGCCAGCTCCTCGCCGACCACCAGCGCCGACGTCATCGAGAGCGCTGCCACGATGTCGAGCCCGAGATCGCCGCGTTTCAGTCGCAGCACGATCTCGACCAGAAGTGCAAGCAGCACCGGCAGCGTCGCGATCGCCCAGACCAGGTCCGCCCACGCCGAAAAGCCGGATGCGCGCAGCACGAAGCCGAGCACGAGCCCCGCGGCAGGAAAGCCGATCAGGAAGGGTCGAATGGGAACGTCGGATGCGGACACGAAAAAACGCCGGCAGGGTTGCGCGGGCGGCAAGGATGGCAGAGGGAGTATCGTGCGGCGATGACCTAGATCAAGGCGTCAGATGCTGGAAGGTCGTTGCAACACCACTGCTGTCATGCCCCGCGAAAGCGGGCATCCAGTACCACGCAGCCTATCAATTGATCTCAGGCGTCTCGGAGGACTGGATCGCCCGGCCAAGCCGGGCGATGACGCCGGAGTATTTGGCTCAGCTCGCAGCACCCGCGAACTTTGCCTCCTTCGCGGCGCCACCCGTCTCCGCAATCAGCCGCTTCAGCTCGGGAATGCAGGAGCCGCAATTGGTGCCGGCTTTGAGTTTTGCGCCGATCTCGGCCGCGCTGCGCGCGCCGGCAGCAATGGTGTCGCAGATGGTGGCGCGCCCGACGCCGAAACAGGCGCAGACCACGGGACCGGTCGAGGCGACGCCCTCGGTCGACTTGCCGGAGAGCAGGAGACGGCGCTGCTCGTCGCTGACGGTGTTTGCCGCGAAAAGGCTCTTCACTACCTCCCAGTCACCGGCATCATGGGCAGGGCCGATGAACAGGCAGGCCTCGATGCGATCGCCGACGAAGGACGCGGCGCGATAGACGCCGCCGCCGAAATCACGGTACTCGGCGACATCCTCGCCAGCAACGCCGTGCAACCACGCCGGCCAGCGCGACAGGTCCGCGTTGTCGGCGAAGAGATAGCCATAGCCGCCGCCGATCGCAACACGCGCCCACCACAGATGCGGCGGCAGCATCAGCTGCTTGCGCGACAGCGCAAAGCCGCGGAAGACGTATTCATATGGCGCGATCGCGGCCGGCGTCGCCTTGGTTTCCGGCTGCCCCGAAAACGGATCGTTGAACGACTGCACCAGCGCGCCGATGCGGCCGTGCGAGGTGTTCATCGCGCTCCAGTGGATCGGCGCGAACAGCGTGCCGCGCTGCTGGCGCTCGCTGACCACGACCTTCAAAATGCACCGGCCATAATCGGTGGTGACGCGGGCAAAGCTGTCGTCAGCGACGCCGTATTTGCCGGCGTCATCCGGATGAATCTCGACGAACGGCTCCGGCAGATGCGCCCCGAGCCGCTGGCTGAGGCCGGTGCGGGTCATGGTGTGCCACTGGTCGCGGATGCGTCCGGTGTTCAGCCGCAGGGGTCGCGCCGCATTGGTCTCGCTGCGCAGCGCCGGCACTTCTGGCGCAACGAAACGGCCCTTGCCGTCATTGGTGAAGAAGCCGCCGTTCGCAAAGAAACGCTCTCCGGACGGCTGGCCCTCGCGCGCCGGCCATTGCAGCGGCACCAGCGCGTCATAGGCTTCGTCGGACACCGATTGCAGCGCGCCGATGTCGAAGTCACGGCTGCCATCATTCTCGAACGCGGAAAGCGCAGCATGCTCGCGGAAGATCTCGGCAGCCGATTTGTAGTTGAAGCCCTCGCCGAAGCCGAGGCGCCTTGCGACCTGGCTCAGAATCCACCAGTCCGGCCGCGCCTCGCCCGGCGCCGGCAGGAACGATCGCTGCCGCGAGATGCGGCGCTCGGAATTGGTCACCGTGCCCGACTTCTCGCCCCAGGCGAGCGCGGGCAACAGCACATGGGGCCCCGCCTCGACCGTGTCGTTGGAGAGTACGTTCTCCGAGACCACGAACAGCTCGAGCTTCTTCAGCGCCTCACGCACGAGATCGGCATCCGGCAGCGACACCGCAGGATTGGTGCCCATGACCCACAACGCCTTGACCTCGCCGCGGTTGATCGCGTCGAACAGCTGCACCGCCTTGAGCCCCTCATGGGTGGCGATGCGCGGCGCCTTCCAGAACCGGCGCACGCGATCGATCTCGGGCGGCGTGAACATCATGTGCGCAGCGAGCTGATTGGCGAGCCCGCCGACTTCGCGCCCGCCCATCGCATTGGGCTGTCCCGTGAGCGAGAACGGCGAGGCCCCGGGCTTGCCGATCCGGCCCGTGGCGAGATGGCAGTTGAGGATGGCGTTGACCTTGTCGGTGCCCTGCGCCGACTGGTTGACGCCTTGCGAGTATAGCGTGACGACGCGCTCCGTCTCGCGGAACATCGCGAAGAACGCCGCGACGTCCTGCTCCGACAGGCCGGTCGCGAGTGCCGTAGCCGTGGCGCTGCCGGCGATGCTGCGTGCGCGCGCCAGCGCATCGTCGAAGCCCGACGTATTGTTCTCGATGTAGTCTTTGTCGAGAGCGCCGTTGTCGGCGAGATGAACGAACAGGCCTGAGAACAGCGCGGTGTCGGTTCCGGGCTTGACGCCCAGGAACAGATCGATATCGCTCGCAGTGTCGGTGCGGCGCGGATCGATCACGACGATCCGCGCACCACGCTCCTCCTTGTTCCTGCGCATGCGCTGGAACAGGATCGGATGGCACCAGGCGGCATTGGAGCCGACCAGCACGAGCAGATCGGCCTGGTCGAGATCCTCATAGCAACCGGGCACGGTGTCGGCGCCGAACGCGCGGCGATGGCCCGCGACCGATGACGACATGCAGAGCCGCGAATTGGTGTCGACATTCGCCGTGCCGACAAAACCCTTCATCAGCTTGTTGGCGACGTAATAGTCCTCGGTCAGCAGCTGGCCGGAGAGATACAAGGCGACCGCATCCGCGCCGTCGCGCGCAACGATATGCTGCATGCGATGGGCGACATGGTCGAGCGCGTCGCTCCAGGCGACGCGTTCGAGCGTGCCCTTGCAGCGGATCATCGGATAGAGCACCCGGCCCTCGAGCCCGACGGTCTCGCCGAGCGCCGAACCCTTGGAGCAGAGCCGGCCGAAATTGGCGGGATGCTCGGGATCGCCGGCGATCGCAGCCCCACCCTTGCCGTCGGGCGTCGCCAGCACGCCGCAGCCGACGCCACAATAGGGGCAGGTCGTGCGGGTGGTGCGAAGCGTCGGATCGATTGCGGTCATTCCAGGCAGCATCCATCAAGCGGCTTTCGGGGGAAGCGCGAGTGCGCGGCCGAACATCATGTCGGTGCGGATCGCGGCGACCTTCTCGCGATTGCGGATCAGTTCGAGATACCAGAGCGCGTCCACGGTATCGCCGATCAGCACGGCGCCGGTGAGCCTGCCGTCGGCGATCACCAGCTTCTTGTAGGTGCCGCGCCTGCGATCGGAGAGCACGAGGCTCTCGCTGCCCTCGCCGCCGACGAAATCGCCAGCCGAGAACACGCTGACGCCGGACACCTTCAGATTGGTCGAAACCACGCTGCCCTGATAGGCGGCACTCTTCCCGGCAAGATGCCGCGCCAGCACACGCGCCTGCTCATAGGCCGGCTCGACCAGCCCGTAGCAGGTGCCGCGATGCTCGGCGCATTCACCGAGCGCGAAGATGCCGGACTCGCTGGTCTGGAGGCAATCGTTCACGACGATGCCGCGGTTGACCGCAAGCCCCGCCTCCTTCGCGATCGTGACGTTCGGCCGGATGCCAGCAGCAAAGATCACGGCATCGGCCTCGATACGGCTGCCGTCGGCAAGCTCGACGGCCTCGACGTGGTCCTCGCCATGAATGCACTTGGTGCTCGCGTTCAGAAGGACGTGGATGCCCTTGCGCTCGACCAGCGTCTTGAGCAGCTCGGCCGCCGGCAGATCGAGCTGGCGCTCCATCAGGCGGTCCATGAGGTGCAGCAGCGTCACCGGCGCGCCCGCTTTCGCAAGACCGTAGGCAGCCTCAAGTCCCAGCAAGCCGCCGCCGACCACGACGACGCGCTTCTTGGCTGCCGCGAGCGTCAGGAGCAGGTCGACGTCGCGGCTGTCGCGAAACGTGTGAACGCCCGTGAGATCCGCGCCCTGCACGTTCAGCCGCAGCGGCGTCGAGCCAGTGGCGAGGACGAGCTTGGAATATTCCATGCTCTCCTCGCCCGCAATCTTCAGCTCGCGCCGGCCAATATCGATCTCGGTGACGCGATAGCCATAGCGTACGGTGACGCCACGCTGACGCCACCAGTCGGCGGGCCTGAGCTCGATCTCGTGCGAGCCGGTCTCGCCCGCGAGCACGGACGAGAGCAGCACGCGGTTGTAAGCGAGCCGCGGTTCTTCGCCGATCACAGCGACTGCGTAACGGCCGAGCGCGGTCTTGGCGAGTTCATCGACCAGACGCGCGGCCGCCATACCGTTACCGACGATGACGAGCGGTTCACTCAACTTTGGTCTCCTATTCTGCGGCCTGCGGCCGCGCGCCATAGGCCTTGGAAATCATGAAGTTCGACAGCACGCCGTAAGCCGCGGTCCACGCCGCCGCGACGTCGGGCGTCCAGGCATCGCCCAGGCCCTTCTCCAGCGTCCACAACAGCGTTGAGCCCACAACCGGATAGTGTTCGGGCTTGGCACCGTAGGCGACGTGACGTTGCGCGAGCGCAGAGGCGGCCGGCAGGATCGAGTCGAGATTGGTCAGACCGTTCACGACGACGGCAAGCGTCGCCATCAGCTTCTTGCGCTGCTCGGTCATGTCAGCAGGAAACATCGCCTTCACGGATGGCGCGACCTCGAACAGGCGGTCGTAGAACAGCACCGCAGCCGCTTCCGAAATCGGCGCGACCTTGGCGAAGCTCTGCTGGACGAGGTTGATCTGTTCGGGCGTCATGTTGGTCTCCTTGCTGGTTTGAAGTCTGCACTTTGTCCGCGCCATTGCGGATAAGGTTCATGGGGCAAACTCTCCGGCAAAACTTCTCCCCGTGTACGGGGAGAAGCGAGATTCGTACCAACGCGTCACACGCGCGCTTCGGCGAGGCTCGGCGCGCCTTCGGCCTGCGGGCCGCGACGCAGGTAGAACCACCAGGTCAGCCCGAGACAGGAGGCGTAGAACACGAGATAGACCGCGAGCGCGAGCTGCGGTCCGCCGGTCATCGCGATCGACTTGCCGAAACCGCTCGGGATCAGATAGCCGCCGACCGCGCCGACCGCTCCGATGAAGCCGACTGCCGCACCACTCTCGATGCTCGCCGTCTTCAGCGCGAGCGCGCGCGCCGCGTCGCCCTTGCCGCGCACCTTGAACAGATTCTCCTCGCGGAAGATCGAGGGGATCATCCGGTAGGTCGAACCGTTGCCGATGCCTGTCGTGACGAACAGGATCAGGAACATCGAGAGGAAGCCGATGAAGTCCTTCTGACCGACGAAATAGAGCACGCCGATCGTCGCCGCCGCCATCGCGATGAAATTCCAGAACGTGATGATGGAGCCGCCGACCTTGTCGGCCAGCCAGCCGCCGAACGGCCGCGACAGCGAGCCGACCAGCGGACCCAGGAAGGCGATCGAGATCGTCATCGCGGGAAACTGGGTCTTGATCAGCAGCGGAAATGCCGCCGAGTAGCCGATGAACGAGCCGAAGGTCCCGATATAGAGATAGGCCATGATCCAGGTGTGCTTGCGCTTGACGATCGCGAGCTGGTTCTTCACCGACGACTTGGCCGAGGTCAGGTTGTTCATGAAGAACACGGCCCCGAACACGGCGATCGCGATCGGCAGCACCCACATCAAGCCGGCGTTCTGCAGAAAGGTGCCGTCGACGGGCGTCGCCTGGAACAGATTGATGACGCCGAGCGTCATCAGGATCGGCGTCAGGAGCTGCACGCTGGAGACGCCGATGTTGCCGCCGGCGGCGTTCAGACCGAGCGCCGATCCCTTCATCCGGTCAGGGAAGAAGAAGGAGATGTTGGTCATGCTGGAGGCGAAATTGCCGCCGCCGAGGCCTGCGGTCGACGCAACGAGCAACATCAGCCAGAACGGCGTGTCGGGCTGGCTCACGAAATAGGCAAGCGACAGCGTCGGAATGAACAGGATCGCCGCGCTGAAGATGGTCCAGTTGCGGCCGCCAAAGGTCGTGACCGCGAAGGTGTAGGGGAAGCGCATCAGGGCGCCGATCAGGCCCGGCACGGCGACGAGCTGGAAGAGCTGGTCAGTCGTGTAGTGGAAGCCTGCCTGCGGCAGCTTGGTGGTGACGATGCTCCAGATCAGCCAGACCGAGAAGCCGATATGCTCTGCCACGATCGACCAGATCAGGTTGCGTCGCGCGATAGTCTTGCCAGTCGCATTCCAGAACGCCTCGTCTTCGGGGCGCCAGTCTGAAATCCAGGCCGGATTTCCAGTCGGATTCTTCGTCATTGATAATCCCTTTTGGTCTCACCGCTGCGTCGTTGCAGGCTCAGCCTCCACGCACGGAGGCGCGCTCCGGGGCTCGTTCCCCAGTGGCGAGTTCACGATGCTGATTGATGATGTTGAGGGACGTCGTCGTTGGCGTCGCAAAATGACATATCAAATTCCATGCCAAGTGCGCGTGTCCTGGAAATAGAGGGATTTCAGCGAGTTATTCGCGTCGCCCGAAATTCTTGCAGGACTTTTTCGCACGCAAATTTTGCGATTCGCTCAATCCTTGTGCGACGCACAAGGATTGAGCGAGATGTCGATTATTTAGGCGCGGACAGTTTGTGGCCTTAACCATTCGTTTACGCGGCTTCGACGAAGCGGTGACGCTCGTAGAGGAATTCGAGTACGCGCTGGCGACACTTCAAGTAAGTGGCATTCGACGCGAGCTCGAGCCGTTTGCGGGGACGCGCGAGCGGTACGTCGAGCACTTCGCCAATGCGCGCGCTCGGCCCATTGGTCATCATCACGATGCGGTCGGACAACAGCACGGCCTCGTCGACGTCGTGGGTGATCATCAGAATGGTGTTGCCGAGCTTCTGATGCAGCGCCATCACCGAGTCCTGTAAATGCGCGCGGGTCAGCGCGTCGAGCGCGCCGAAGGGCTCGTCGAGCAGGAGAACCTTCGGCTCCATCGCGAGCGCGCGGGCAATGCCGACCCGCTGCTTCATGCCGCCGGAGATTTCCGACGGACGCTTGTCCTTGGCATGGGCCATCTGCACGAGGCTGAGATTGTGCATTACCCAGGCCTCGCGCTCGGCCCGCGTCTTGGTCCTGGTAAAGACCTTGTCGACACCAAGCTTGACGTTCTCGAACACGGTCAGCCAGGGCAACAGGCTGTGGTTCTGGAACACCACGGCACGATCGGGGCCGGGCGAGTTGACCTCGCGGTTCTCCAGCAGCACGCCGCCGGTCGAGGCGCCGGTCAGACCTGCGATGATGTTGAGCAGAGTCGACTTGCCGCAGCCGGAGTGGCCGATGATAGAGACGTACTCGCCCTTCTCGATGGCGAGCTCGATATCCTTCAGCACCTCGGTCGTGGCGGCACCGCGGGTAAAGATCTTGTCGATGTGATCGAGCTTCAGATAGGCGGTCATGTGCCCTCTCCTTCAGTTCTGCGCGGTGCCGTGGGTGACGAACTTGCCGAGGCCCGCGATCAGGCGATCGAGCACGAAGCCGATGATGCCGACATAGAACAGTGCCAGGATGATCTCGCTGATATGCGAGGAGTTCCAGGCGTCCCAGATGAAGAAGCCGATGCCGACGCCGCCGATCAGCATTTCGGCCGCGACGATCGCGAGCCAGGAGAGACCGATGCCGATGCGCAGGCCGGTGAAGATGTAGGGCGCGGCCGCCGGGATCATGATCTTGCCGAAGAACTCCAGCGGATTGAGCTGCACGACGGCCGCGACGTTGCGGTAGTCCTGCGGGATGTTGCGGATGCCGACCGCGGTGTTGATGATGATCGGCCACACCGAGGTAATGAAGATGACGAAGATCGCCGAGGGCTGGCCGTCGCGGAAGGCAGCGAGCGAGAGCGGCAGCCAGGCGAGCGGCGGGATGGTGCGCAGGACCTGGAACAGCGGATCGAGTCCGCGCATTGCCCAGATCGATTGCCCGACCAGCGTGCCGAGCGCGATGCCGACGATGGCCGCGATCGCGTAGCCATAGGCGACGCGCTGGAGGCTGGCGGAGAGATGCCAGAACAGGCCCTTGTCGATGCCGCCATGATCGAAGAACGGATCGAGGATCAGCTCCTTGGTATCCTTGAACACTTTTGATGGCGGCGGCAGCGTCGAGCCGGCGCGGCGGCAGATGAGCTCCCAGACCAGCGTCAGCAGCGCGAGCACGACAAGCGGGGGGATGACGCGGACCGCAGTCTCCTTCGCCATCCTGGCATAAGCCTCGGCGCGCGGCGGGCGCTTCGGTGTCATCGCGACGACCGGCGCGGCGGCGGCGACGGAAGGCGCAACACCTTCAGCATTGATCTTCTTCACGGACATGTTCATCGAAACTGTTCTCCGGCTGCAATGGCGATGCGGCCGCCCATGGGCGGCCGCGGGACCAATCAGACTTCGACGCGCTTGATCGCGAGCGACTTCAGATAGGCAGCCGGATTTTCGGGGTCGAACACCTTGCCGTCGAAGAAGGTCTCCTTGCCGCGCGAGGTGGACGTCGGGATATCCGAGGCCGCAACACCGAGTGTCTTGGCCGCATCCTTCCAGAGATCCTCGCGGTTGACCTTGGCGATCAGCGCCTTGCTGTCGAACCCAGGCTCGTACTTGCCCCAGCGGATGTCCTCGGTGAGGAACCAGAGATCGTGGCTCTGGAACGGATAGGAGGCATTATCTTTCCAGAAGCGCATCTGTTGCGGCGAGTTCTCGACGACACGGCCGGTGCCGTAGTCGAACTTGCCCTTCATGCGGTCGGCGATGTCTTCGACCGGGCAATTGATCCACTGGCGCTTGGCGCAGATCGTCGCCGCCTCCTCGCGGTTCTCGACCTTCTCAGCCCATTGCTGGGCTTCCATCACCGCCATCAACAGCGCTTTCGCCGCCTTCGGGTACTTGTCAACGAAGGCCGCGCGCATGCCGAACGACTTTTCCGGATGCTTGTCCCAGAGCTCGCCGGTGGTGATCGCGGTGTAGCCGATCTCCTGGTGGATGAGCTGGAGATTCCAGGGCTCGCAGACGCAGAAGCAATCCATGGTGCCAACCTTCATGTTGGCGACCATCTGCGGCGGCGGCACGACGATGGTTTCGATGTCCTTGTCGGGATCGATGCCGCCGGCGGCGAGCCAATAGCGGATCCAGAGATCATGCGTGCCGCCGGGGAAGGTCATCGCGGCCTTCACGGCCTTGCCGGAGGCTTTCTTCCTATCCAGCGCGACCTTGAACGGCGCAGTGTCGATGCCAACTTTGACGTCGGCATATTCCTTGGCGACCGAGATGCACTGGCCGTTCAGGTTGAGCCGCGCCAGGATGTACATTGGCGTCGGCTGGTTGTTCTGCGTCACCTTACCGGCGGAAATCAGATACGGCATCGGCGTGAGAATGTGCGCGCCGTCGATACCATTGCCTTCGGAGCCGAGCACGAGGTTGTCGCGCGTCGTGCCCCACGAAGCCTGCTTCTGCACCTCGACGTCGGGCATGCCGTACTTGGCGAAGATGCCCTTCTCCTTGGCAACGAACAGCGGGGTCGCGTCGGTCAGCGCGATGAAGCCCAGCTTGGCGCCCTTGACCTCGGGGCCTGCTTCTTGCGCGAACGCTCCGGCGGGGAAATTCAGCTTGGCGGCGGCGAGAAGTGCAGCGGTGCTGCCGGTCGCCTTCAACAATTGACGGCGGCTGAGGCCGCTCTCTGAGGGGCGGCGAATGCGCTTGGTCATAGGTCGTGTCGTCCTTTGCGTCGTTGCAGAAGTGGTGCGTCAGTGCACACGAGCCCGTCCGGCGACGCCGCCTTTGGCGCATGCGAACGCATGACGGGAGGGACCCCCGTCCGGTGGCGTCGGCAAATTCGGATGAGAAATCTCGTGGGACGGCGTCGATGGCGTCGACACAAACTATTCAAGCTTTGTGCCAGGCCCGGCGGGATCAATATTTAAGTTATATCAATATCTTGATGGGGATTGACAGATTGTCGCAGGCCTCTTCTCCGCACGCGGAACTTGCGACCTGCCCGGTTCTTGTGCGTCGCATATAAACTAGGCAGGGCTAGGGAGGACCTTCTCAAGCGTGTTCCGCGACCTTCACCCCGAGCGGCTTGGGAGCCAAACCGTTGCCGGGCTTGAGGTGGAATTCATAGGTCATCAGGTGCCAGGGCGCGGCCGCCTTGCCGCCGTCGGGCATCGCCGGATCGGTGCGTTTCTCGACCTTGGCGATCAATTCGTCCTTGACCCCGAACACCACGTCGGAATCGAGATATTTGTCGCCGCCGATGAAGACGTGGGTGATCAGGGGCTCATAGCCCTTGGCGTTGACAAGGAAATGCACGTGCGCAGGGCGCATCGGGTGGCGGCTGGTCTGCATGATCATCTCGCCGACCGGGCCGTCGGTCGGGATCGGATAGCTGCATGGCAGAATGGTGCGGAAGAAGAAGCGGCCGTCGTCATCGGTGATGAAGCGCGCCCGCGCCGAGGCGCCAATCTCGTCGTAGTTCGGCTTCTGGGAATCGTAGAAGCCGTCATCGTCGGCGTGCCACACGTCGACGGGAACGTTGGCGAGCGGCTTGCCGTTGAGGTCCGTGACGCGGCTCTGCACGAACATCTTCTCGCCGGTGAGATTATGCGGCGAGATGTCGGTGCCATGCGCGGCCACCTTGTGCTCGCCGACATAGAAGGGGCCGAGCACCGTGGTCTCGGTGGCGCCGCCGCGGTCGCGATGGTTCACGGCGTCGACCAGCATGGAGACGCCGAGCACGTCGGAGAGCAGGATGAACTCCTGGCGGGTATTGGTGCACTTTTGTCCGGTCCGGGTCAGGAAATCGATCGCATAGTCCCATTCCTCGAAGGTGAGACCGGTCTTACTCACGTAATCGTGCAGCGACTTCACCAATTCCTGGAGCAGGAATTTCGCGCGCGGGCTTGGGGTGTTGTCGAAGCTCTTGACGACGGCCTCGGTGAGCTCGCTCTCGCTGAATTGGGTCATTTCTCTTTCCCGCTGTCCGATTTTCTCGTTGTTTGGCCTGACGGCGCTCCGCGACGGAGCCTACACCAGTCGGGTAGGCAGCGTTAAGCGCGACCGGCTTGGAATGGGGTCCTCATTTCGGCTATCACCTGTCCATAAAACCAGTCCGGAGGAACTGATGCTCGCCCCCAGCCCCGCCTCGCCCGAATCCGTCGGCATGTCCAAGGCCGCGCTCGACCGCGTCGATGCGCATCTGAAGAACCGGTATATCGATGCCGGCCGCTTTCCTGGAACGCAGCTCCTGGTCTATCGCCGCGGCAAGGTCGCCCACCGCTCGATGCTGGGCCTTGCGGATGTCGAGCGCGAGGTGCCGGTCAAGGACGATACCATCTACCGCATCTATTCCATGACCAAGCCGCTCACCAGCGTCGCCTTCATGATGCTGGTCGAGGAAGGTCTCGTCGCGATCGACGAGCCCGTCGCCAAATACATTCCAGAGTGGAAGGACCTTGGCGTGTTCGTCGCCGGCACGAATCCCGCCTTCCTGACGCGGCCGCCATCCCGGCCAATGCAGATCGTCGACCTTCTGCGCCACACGTCCGGGCTGACCTACGCCTTCCAGCAGCGATCCAATGTCGACGCGGCCTATCGCGAGCAGAAGATCGGCGAGGTGGAGAAGGCCGGCACACTCCAGAGCATGATCGAGGGACTGGCCAAGATCCCGCTGGAATTCTCGCCGGGCGATGCCTGGAACTACTCGGTCTCCACCGACGTGATCGGATATCTCATCGGCAAGATCTCAGGCATGCCCTTCGAGCAATTCCTCAAAGCACGCATTCTCGATCCGCTCGGTATGACCGACACCGATTTCCACGTGCCGGCCTCCAAGGCGCACCGCTTCGCGGCCTGCTATTCAGCCGACCCGCAAGGCGGCATGACCTTCCACGCCGGGCAGCGCCGTCAGGGCCTGACCCTGCAAGACGATCCGGCGACGAGCTCGTTCCTCACCCCGCCCTCCTTCATTTCGGGCGGCGGCGGCCTGTGCTCGACGGTGGCCGACTATCTCACCTTCTGCCGCGCGCTGCTGGGTGGCGGTGAGCTCGGCGGCGTCCGCCTGATCGGGCCGAAGACGCTGGCCCTGATGGCAACCAACCACATCCCGGGCGGCCGCTTCTTGCCGGAGGTCTCGCGCTCGCTGTTCTCCGAAGCGACCTATAACGGCATCGGCTTCGGCCTCGGCTTTGCCGTTACCATGCGCCCGGCAGAGACGCTGATAGCGGGCAGCCCCGGCGAGTATAGCTGGGGCGGCGCCGCAACGACCTCGTTCTGGATCGACCCGGCCGAAGAATTGATCACGATCTTCATGACGCAGGTGGTGCCCTCGAGCGCCTATCCGATCCGGCGCGAGCTCCGCAGCATGATCTACGCCGCGATCACCGAGAGCAATCTGTAGGTTTCGCGCGATCACATGAGACGGGCCCCGGCGAATTGCCGCCGTGGCCCGACGTGTCGGCCTCAGTGCATATGACCAATCAGATAGATGCCGCCGCCGATGACGAGAATCGTCGGCACGGCCCACAGAATGAACACTGGAATGATTGGCATCGTCACCTCCGTCAGTTGGATGTGCAGACCTTGACGGTCTTCATGCCTGCCTCGGCCTCGGTGCGCGACTTGTAGACGGTGCCGGCCGGGCCGACGACGGTCATCGAGGATTCCGTCGGCTTCTTGTCGACGATGGTGCATTTCTTGGTCTTGACGTCCTGCACGACGTAGAATTCGTCGGCGGCAAAGGCTGGAACGACGAAGGCAGCGATCATCAGCGCCGCGGTCGCGGTTTTCAGTTTCATGGTCCCTCTCCTCCAATCGCCGAAGTCGTTGCTTCGGCAATTCGACAACGGGAGGAAGCGTCAGGTTGTTCCTCGTCGTTTGGAACGCGGTGCGCTTTGCAGGGTTGTTGCCGCGATCGCTTCAACGAGGAGGATATCATGAAGAAGCTGTTGCTGCTTTCCGCAGCCGCCGCGCTGATCTCGACTGGCGCCATCGCGCAATCGACGGTCACCACCACGACCGGAACCGGTCACGCGACGGTTCAGATCGAGCCGGAATACCGAACCAAGATCAAAACCTACGTCACCGAGCACCATGTGCAGCCAGTGAGGACAAAGGAGAAGATCATCGTGGGCGCGACGGTCCCGAGTGATGTGGAGCTCGAAGCGGTTCCTACGGACTGGGGCCCCTCGCTCACGAAGTACCGTTACGTTTATTCTGGCGATCGCGTGATGCTAGTGGATCCGGGCACGCGCACTGTGGTGCAGGAAGTCGAGTGATCGTCTGAGATGAACGGGCCGCCGAAAGGCGGCCCGTTCGCCGGAGGATGAGGTGACGAGCTTGCCTGCATCGAATGCGGTGCAAAATCGATCGCGCTCGAAGAAGCGATCATTTGGAAAATGCCTTGGCGCTGGCGCGCCGCAGACCGTATGCTGACCCGTAGCTCGACGCCGTCGCGCCGAAACCGGGACGTCCGCGTTTGCCAAAGTTGACCCTGCCCGTACGGCTCGCTCTCCGGCGGCGTGCTGCTCCTGACCGGGCTTGCCTTCGCCTTGCGCATGGCCGCCACCATCGCGCGCGGCGAGATGCTGCACAATCTTTTGGTCGAAGAGCTCAACCACCGCGTCAAGAATACCCTCGCCTTGATGCAGGCGATCGCGGTGCAGTCGTTCCGCAGCGCGAGCCGCAACGAGCGCGTCAAGTTCGAGGGACGTCTCGGCGCGCTTGCGGAAGCGCACAATCTCCTGAGCCAGAAGAAGTGGCAGGGCTCAGAGTTGAAGGACGTCATTGCCCGCGCACTGGACCCGTTCCTGCTGAACAATCCGGATCGCATCCGGATGAACGGACCGGCGGTGCCGCTGTCGCCTCGCCTCGCCCTTGTGCTTTCGATGATCGTGCACGAGATCGCGACCAACGCCGCCAAGTACGGCGCGCTGTCCAACGAAACCGGGACGGTGACGCCGGACTGGGAGGTCACGGCCGATACGCCCAAGCCGCGGCTGCGACTGATCTGGACCGAGCGGGGCGGCCCGCCGGTGACCGCTCCGGTACAACGCGGCTTCGGCTCGCGCCTGATCGAGCGCAGCGCGCGCGATCAGCTCGGCGGCGAAGCCACGGTTGACTTCCTGCCGCGCGGCGGCGTCTGCACGATCAGCTGCGCGCTGGACGAAACGCGGTAGCGAAAGACCCTCCCGACCTGTCCTAACCGATGCTCTGGAGCACCGGAAAAGTCTCGAGCAGCCAGATGCTCATGTTGCTGATCGCGCCGGTGAGAAAGAAGATGCCGGTGATCACCATGAGCACGCCCATCGCGCGCTCCACATTGACGAGATGGCCCTTCATGCGCGCGAACAGCGCCGAGAACTGCTCGATCAGGAGCGCTGCAATCAGGAAAGGAATGCCGAGCCCCGCGGAATAGACCGCGAGCAGGCCGGCGCCCTTGGTCACCGTCGCCTCCGCCGCGGCGATCGAAAGGATTGCCGCGAGGATCGGCCCGATGCACGGCGTCCAGCCGAAGGCGAAGGCGAGCCCCATGATATAGGCCCCCCACAAGCCGACCGGCTTGGGGATCGGCAGCCGCCCTTCCCGCATCAAAAGGCTGATGCGTGTCAGCCCAAGGAAGTGCAGGCCCATCACGATGATGACGACACCGGCGAGGATCGAGAGCTCGGTCGACCAGGCACGGATCACGCTGCCGATCAGGGAGGCGCTGGCGCCCAGCGCGATGAAGATGGTCGAGAAGCCAAGCACGAACAGCAGAGCCGACATCATGACCGCGCGCCTGGAGGCGGACGGCTGCTCGTCGCTCTCGACGTGCTCGATCGTGGCGCCCGTCAGATAGATCAGATAAGGCGGAACCAGGGGCAGGACGCAGGGCGAGAGGAAGCTGACGAGGCCGGCAAGCAGCGCCGCCGTAATCGAAACATTTTGCATGATGCAGTCGGGGCCATCTCAAGGCCCGCACCGTGCGCAAGGGGGCGCGACGGAATTTGGGCCTACCGGCCTTTGGTGTAACCGATGCAGGGCAATGCGCAACAGAGGCGCGGAAATCCAAGGCTCCTCCCGATGCCGCCTCTGATCACAGATGCGGCATCGGGACGCGCACAAATCTCGCGGCTGCGAGAGATGGCGGCGTGGTTATTTCACCACGCGGAGCAGCGGACGCCGGGGCTGGTCCTGCGTCTGCTTGGAACGGAAGGCGGTGTCGCTGGCAGCGCCCCGCAGCATTTCGTCGCACAACGCCCGCAATTCGCCATTGTCGATGCCTTTGAGTTTCATCCGCAAATCGAGGATGGCGATTGACAGCAATTCGACCGTCTCGCGGACCTGGTTCTGACCGAGAACCCGACGGCACTCCTCAAGCGTTTCGAGCACCGACTGCAATTGTTCATCTGAATGCGGCACCGGCGTACTTTCCGTTAGTTCAACCTGTGAGAATGAATGGCAACGATCCCCGCGGCCCATCGTCGCCGGCGAGGATAGCATGACGAATTCGGGGCTTCGAACACGATTTCGCCGCGTCCGGAGCGAAATACAGCGTCCCATCAGAAATATGGCGTCGTTTGAGCGAGGAATGGGAGGCAACGCCAAGCCTCGCCAAGTGCCTCGACTTGGGGTCGATGCTCTCCAGCTTCGGAGAACCCGATATCCACCCAGTCCTCTCAAGGCTCGCAACGAAACGCACGCGATACCCCTCTTCCGGACGATCGTCTGCCCGATTCCCAACCCTTGGCACACTGCGATACCACAAAACCATAGGTGAGGATGACGTAAAAAAACTCGCCACCCCCGCAACCCGCCGTGGTTGTGGTTTGTCCAAGATTCTGCCAGTTTAGCCAGCCGAAAGGACTTGTATGCACCTCTTGGCGGAAAGGGGCGTTCCTCTGGAAGAACGCCAGAAAGCACTCCTCGGCGGCCTCTCGGATTGGGATGCGGCCAGGATATTCCTTGAGGTCGTGCGTTGCGGCAGCTTCCGCTCGGCCGCCGAGCGCCTTTCGCTCTCCATTAATGCCGTCCGGCGACGAATCGACGATTTCGAGCGCCAGATCGGCGCCACCCTGTTCACCCGCGACGTCCACGACACCCATTTGACCGATGAAGGTGCGCTGGTGGTCTCGGCCGTCGAGCGTATGGAGGCCGCGACCTTCGACGTGCTGCGCGCCAGCGATACGCTCGCGGGCACGTCCGGCGAGGTGCGGGTCGCCATCACCGAGGGACTCGGCACCTTCTGGCTCGCGCCGCGGCTGGTCGAATTCCAGCAGAGCTATCCAAATATCCTTGTCGACCTGCACTGCGCGATGCGCTCGGCCGACGTCTCCCGTCACGAGGCCGACGTCGCCATCCATCTGTCGCGCCCCTCAGCGCT
This sequence comes from Bradyrhizobium sp. CB82, assembly GCF_029714405.1. Lineage (NCBI taxonomy): Bacteria > Pseudomonadati > Pseudomonadota > Alphaproteobacteria > Hyphomicrobiales > Nitrobacteraceae > Bradyrhizobium > Bradyrhizobium sp. CB82. The sequence continues at coordinate 6,259,038 of NZ_CP121650.1, forward strand.
GGACATCAAGCTGGTGCGGCTTGGCCGCATGCATCTGATGTTCTGGGCGGCCGAAAGATACATTCAGAAACATGGCGCACCACGCACGGCCCACGAATTGATCAAGCACCGCCTGGTGCTGCAATTCGCCGATCAGATCGCCGCCAAGGAGACATTCGAGAGCTTCTTCCCGGGCGTTGCGGAGCGTGACCTTCTGGTCATGAAGACCAACGTCTCAAGCGCCAACTACTGGGCTGTCGCGAACGGCGCCGGAATCGGCGTATTCCCGAGCTATGCCATCGCGCTTGGCGGGAAGTTGATTCCACTGGAGGTCGCGTTGAAGCGACCGTTGGATATCTGGTTGTCCTACCATCCCGGTAGCGGCCGGATTCCAAGGGTGCGGCACATGATTGACTGGCTGATCGAGGCCTTCAATCCGGCGCGCTTCCCGTGGTTCAAGGATGAATTCGTGCATCCGCGCGAATTCAAGGAAGTGTACATGGGCGAACCCCTGACCCAACTCTTCGGGGGATTTTCAACCGAGGAACGGTGAAAAAAAGTATGAAAACAGCGGCGAAGAGAATGAAGCAGCGCAGTGCCGGCAAACCGGACATTGAGCTTGGCAAACGGATCAGGTTGCGGCGCGTCGAGATGAAAATCTCGCAGGCTGAGCTTGGCGAGAAGCTGGGTGTCAGCTTCCAGCAGGTCCAGAAGTACGAAAAGGGCGTCAATCGCGTCGGCGCGGCCCGTCTGCAGCAGATCGCTTCGGCGCTCGACGTGCCCGTGACCTTCTTCTACGACGGCGACAACAAGGCGCGCGAAGTCGAGAGCCTTCTGTTCCTCGACAGCGCCTTCAGCCTCCGGCTGCTGCGCGCCTATAGCAAGATCAAGGACCAGACGGTGCAGCGTCAGCTCGTCTCGCTGATGGAATCGATCGCGGCGAACGAAAGCTGAGCGATCGACGGCTGGGCAGTCGGCCGTCCATCGATTTGATGTTCAATCCGCCGCGTCGCGGGGGCGCGGCTGGATTGAACGGGACTTCGAGCGCGCCTGATGCGCGGCAGTTGCTTTTTTGGGCCTCCTCTGAACGGGCCCGCTTGCTGCTTTTCGTTCCTCTCCGACGCGTTTTTCACGAACCGATCCGAGCCGTCGAACGACCAAATCGAGGGCGGATGGGCCGGGACGCCTGCGTTTAATCGGACCTCAACCCCCATGCCCTAGGATGCCACCGCCTCGCCGAACGCCGCGCCCGCGGCACTGCTGCAAGAAGAACGTCATGCGAGCGCCCGTCCGGGCCTCGGCTTTCCAAGGGGAAGATCAGGAATATGTTGAAGCGCCAAGCCATCATTGTTGCGGTTGGCCTGTTCGCGAGCGCCTCGGCCCTTGCGCAAACCGAAACCACCGGCCAGGCTGGTCCCGCCAAGCCCGGCGCCACAGCGCCGGCCGGCACGACGCCCGCGACGGCCAATCCGGCCCACATTGCGGTGCCGAAGGCCGCCGCAACGTCCGCCTCGACCCCCGAGTCACGCTCAGCCGCCGCACTTGCGCTGTCGCACGAGCCGATCCTCGACGAGGGCTCGGTCCAGCGGATCAAGGACGCTGCGCTGAGCTATTCCGACCTCGCCGTGCGCGGCGGCTGGCCGATGATCCCTGCGGATGCGAAATTCACGCTCGGCGCGCAGGGGCCCAGTGACGAGTTGCTACGCAAGCGCCTGATCGTCTCCGGCGATCTCGCCGCCGACCAGACAAGCGGCGCCTTCGACGAGACGCTGGCGGAGGCCGTGAAGCGCTTCCAGGCACGCCATGGCCTGGCGCCGACCGGCACGGTGACGCCGCGCACGATCGCGGCCATGAACGTTCCCGTACAAAAGCGTATCCGACAGCTCGAGGCGTCGCTGGAGCGGCTCCAGAACATGAACTTCGGCTTCGGGCAACGCTATGTCGTGGTCAACATCCCCGCGGCCTTTGCCGAAGCGATCGAGAACGACGTGGTGGTACGGCGCTATCGCGTGATCGTCGGCAAGACCGAGAAGCCTTCGCCGACGCTGACGGCCGAGATCACCGGCGTCATCCTCAACCCGACCTGGACCGTGCCCTCCTCGATCGCCAAGACCGAAATCTCCGCGCATATGCGCAAGGATCCGACCTATCTGTCGCGCATGCACATGGAGGTGCTGGACGGCCACGACAATCCGATCGATCCGCATTCGGTCGACTGGTCGGGCACGCACACGCCGAACTTCACCCTGCGCCAGCAGAACGGCACGTTTAACGCACTCGGCGCGGTCAAGATCGACATGCCGAACTCCTATTCGGTCTACATGCACGACACCAACCAGCGCAATCTGTTCAGCGACGACTACCGCTTCGATTCTCACGGCTGCTCGCGCGTGGACAATGTTCGCGATCTCGCAGCCTGGCTGTTGAAGGACCAGCCAAGGTGGAACCGCGCCGCGATCGACGCTGAAATTGCCACCGGACAGCATCTCGAAGTCGCTATGGCCAGGAAGGTGCCGGTGGCCTGGATCTATCTCACGGCATGGATGACCAAGGACCAGACCATCCAGTTCCGCAACGACGTCTACAATCAGGACGAACAATTGCTGGAGGCCACGGCCGAAGAGGCCGCGTTCTTCAGCAATGCCGCCAACCATCCGCTGACCGCGCATCTGGCGCAGTAGGCACGGAGCGGCCCTCGGGGGGCGTCCCAGCTGGCGCTCCCCATCAAAATCTGAAAAACAACCCCATGCAAAGGCGCGGGACGGTCGCCGCGGGCCATTGCGGATTTTACGAAAATGACTTGACGCGTCGGGCAAATCACCTGTAAACATGCATCATCGCAAGAATCATCAAGCCCGCACCGCCCCCGCTCGCGGGCTTTCTTGTTGAGGCGGCTGGAGCTGCCACCGGTTGGAAGCAACGGCGCACGGCGAGTCGCCGCTGCGTAAGCAGCAATGGCACCTCATGACGGTTTGTGCATTGAATCGGTATGACCGCGACCGATGCAGCACAGTTCCGTAAGGAAGCGGAGGAATGCCAGCGGCTGGCCGATCGGGCCATGAGCGAGACCGAACGAGATGCCTGGCTGAGACTGGCTGACGATTGGACCAAGCTTGCGGAAGCCGCCGAGCGCGGAACGATCTTCTCACGACGCTAAAGCATGGATCGGAACAGTTTTCCCTCGCGACAAACCCGGAACGCGTTTGCGCCGAGATCATGTGCAAACAACAACCTAAAGCGCGATGAGTTTTGGTTGAATCGGTGCGATGCCGAGTGATTCACCTCTCCGGGAGGGAGAGGTGTCCCCATATGACTACCTGATCTCACCGCGCTTAGCCTATCGCCACGCTGCAGAGACTGCTTCTCGCAGGACACAGCCAAGGAACGAAGGCGCGCCTGCCGGATTGTTTCACGAACCGGTTTGGCCCCCCGCAACACCGGTGGAAAGCGAAACCCCCGGCCGCTCCTCCCCCCAGCGGCCGGTTTTTTTTGCCGGCTTCTCCGATCCGCGCCCGAGTCGATCGTCGCGAGGCGTTGTCTCACGGCCCGCGCCAAACTGCGCCGGTGGTAGCGACCTGCAAATTGAAAGTTGCGTCCACTGTTGGCACTCAAGTCACCCACTGAACGGGTGCGCGTGCAGCGGTCACCAGCCGCCAAACCATTCGCGACGCTCCAGGGCCAGCCGCCTCGCCGGCAATCTTTGCGTCGTTCTGGTTGAGCGTTTCCCGTGCCGCTCGCGACGGCCCACGCCCGCTGACGATGTCTGCGCCGGTTGGCCGGGGTGGCAACGAGGGAGCTACCATCGCGAATGCATCCCTTGGCTCGGCTTCACGTCCCCGGTCATGAATGGGAGTCGAAGAGGACACGACAGTCGGCCTGTTCGTGTCGAGACGATCTTCTCAGGAACGCTTCGCGCCGAGCGAATGCGGATGACAGATCGGTCAATGTCCGTGGCGACAGCGTGATCGCCTTGAGGAGGCCAATACCAAACCGCTGCGAACAGAAGCACCAGCAACAGGCTTGCTGTGAACAGGAAACATCTGACGATCGGCATGAGACCCCGCGAGAGCGTTGGCCCTTCCAGGGCGGCGCGTTAACACAGGCACTTGGCAGATGTTCCCGAAATGCCGCGAAGGCTGTGCTTTGCTCGAAGCGTTCTGACGCGACCAGTCGCAGCGACGCCGACGAAGCGCGACGGGAACGGCGATGCGCGGCGGGCGTTGAGCGTTACCTTGCGGAGAAAACGTCAACGGGAGCATGAGGGGCCGCCCGAGCGGGTGGCGGCGAGAGTGGGCAATATTTTGGTTAGCCGAGATCAGTTCAATGTCACGCCTGAAGGCATTACGCACAAGCCGACCGGCGCTTCCTTTATTCCTGACATCGACAACCCTCTCTCCGGGAGCATTCGAGCGGGCCAGCTGAAAGGCGAGCCTCGAACCGGCGACCGATACGATCCAGAGACCGTGAAGAGGATGATGGAAGAGCTCTGGGCCGAGTACGTCGAGGCAAATCCGACTCTGTTCAAGACGTCACGCTAAACACGTCCCGCCAGACCTGAGCGGGCTCGGAGAGCCCGCCGCGATTTCATTGGCTAGATGGACGCCAGCTTTTGACCCTGCCTATGGCACGTCCTGACGGCGCAATCCAAGAAGAACAGCCGTGGTCCGGTCTGAGATCTGGCCCCCCTGCCATGGTTGACCTCGCCGCACAGCCTGCCGCAAATTGCCATCCGCCAACACAAGCGGGTGCGCGATGCCAGACGTTCTCCAGCCGGATACTTCATTCGCCGACGGCAACATCCTCAGGACGACCACCGACGGCGTTGGCGTGATCGCCTTCAACAATCCCGACAAGCACAACGCGATGTCGCTCGAGATGTGGGAGGGATTTGGCCAGGCGCTGACGAACCTGCGCGACGATGACGCGGTGCGCGTGGTGATCCTGCGTGGCGCCGGCGGCAAGGCTTTCGTGTCGGGTGCGGACATCAGCCAGTTCGAGAAGCAGCGCCACAACGCGGCGGCCTCCGAAGACTACGCGAAGCGCAGCGCCGCGCAGCGGGCGATGCTCGCCGACTACCTCAAGCCGATTATCGCCTGCATCCAGGGCTTCTGCCTCGGTGGTGCGAGGGGCACCGCGACGAAGCGATCCAGACTGCCTCCTCGGAACGACCTGGATCGCTCCGCTGCATCGCGCACGACGTTGAGCGCGCTGATCTGGAACCGCTCGCACCATCAAATGACGTGAACCGATATTCAGGAAGATTAAATTCCTCTCGGGCCCGTTTGCACATTGCAACCAACTGATCTCGCGACGGTTCTCTCGACACCAACGAGGGAGATTGTGATGAAACTCAGATTTGCTGTGCTTGGCCTGGCGGCTATGGGCGGTGTGGCGCTCGCGTCAGGGCAGGCTCTGGCGGCAATGCCGAATGGCATTCCGCAGGCCGATCGTATCGCCAGCGGCCCGGCTGCCAATGTCGATCAGGTGCGCTGGGTCTGTAACCCCTGGGGCCGTTGCTGGTGGCGCCCGAACTACTATGGCGCCTACGGCTTTTATGGTCCGCGGCGATTCTACGGACCCGGGTGGGGCTGGGGCCATCGTCACTGGCGCCGCTGGTGATCGACGAAGGGGCCCAAGGGGCCCCTTTTTCGTGAAACGTTCTGCACTCACAAAAAACGCTCTGACGGCCCAGCGTAATTCTTCCGATCAGGGCATTGCCGCTCTCAGGCCCAAGATCGACATACAGACGTATCGGCTTCAACGTCGCCTTCTGTCGTCCGCTGAATATATGCCAGTGACTATGACCTAAGGGCGATTGCCGGTTTATCGCCCTGCGTGCTCTGAAAGCATGCGCCGCTGCCGCACCCACTTGGCAAATCGGTACTGCAACGCACGCTGATTTGGCGGCCGCGAACGGCGAAGGCTTAAACGCCCGCAACGCGCTCCCTATGGCTTTCTCCTTGTCAAATAGGTTTCGCAAGATCAGAATTCAGGAACCGGTGTGCATGAGTGCCGGCTCTGATAATTCGAATAATAAGGGGCTGAAGCCATGAACAGACATTCTATTACATATGCCACGTTGTTTGGCCTGGGCTGCACGCTCGCAGCATCAGGCCATGCGCAAGAAGTCAAGGAGCAGGATCAGTGGTCGCCTCCGCGCGAGGCGAAGATTTCTCCAGTCACTCAAGAGCAGCTCAATGCAGCAGACAAGAATGCAACGAACTTTCTGCTGACCAACGTCAATTACGCTCAGACGCGCTTTCACCCTGCAAAGCAGATCAACCGCGACAATGTGAAAAACCTGCGCGTCGCCTGGATCTTCCAGACGGAGGTCAAGGAATCCCTGGAAACGTCGCCCATTGTGATCGATGGCGTGATGTACGTGACAACATCGTTCAGCCATGTCTATGCGATCGACGCCAAGACGGGCGAACAGCTCTGGCACTATAATCACAAGATGGGGCCCGTAACGACCTACTGCTGCGGTCCCAATAATCGCGGTGTCCAGGTCCTCGGTGACAAGGTTTATCTCGCCACGCTGGACTCCAAGCTGGTGGCATTGAATGCAAGGACTGGCGATGTCGTCTGGAGCACCGATATCGCCGATCCCGAGCTCGGCTACAGCGAGACGATGGCTCCGACGGTCATCAAGGACAAGGTCTTGATCGGCACCAACGGCGGCGAGTACGGCATCCGCGGCTTTGTCAGGGCCTATGATGCGAAGACCGGCAAGCAGGTCTGGAATTTCGATACCATCCCGGAAAATACCGTCGGCGTCTGGGCAACCAAGGACGCCACGGGGCGGGACATGCATCGGGACATCCAGGCCGAAAAGGACCAGCTCGCCAAGATCGGTGACCCCTACCAGAAGCTGGGCGGCGGCGTCTGGCAAAATCCCGCTGTCGATCTCGCCACCAACCGGATCTACTTCGTGGTCGGCAATCCATCTCCCGACCTCGACGGCACGCCGCGCCCCGGCGACAACCTCTACACCGACTCGCTGGTATCGCTTGACCTGGATACCGGAAAATTGGCCTGCTACTTTCAGTACATTGCCCACGACGTCTGGGATCTCGATGCCGCGAGCCCGCCGGTTCTGGTGGATGTGAAGGACAAGAACGGCAGGACCATTCCGGGCGTGATCCATGCCGGCAAGACCGGTCACATCTATGTTCACGACCGGAAAGACTGCAGCATGATCCGGTTCTCCGAGGCGATGGTGCCGCAGGAGAACATGTGGACCTTGCCGACCAAGGAAGGCGCGCGCATGCTTCCAGGGGCAAATGGCGGCGTCGAATGGTCGCCGATTGCCACGGACCCCGGACAGGAGCTGGCCTACGCCATCAATCTGCATCAACCCATGCACTACCGGGTCGAGAACTCGCCCTATCCAAACGGCAAGCTCTGGCTTGGTGGCGCGTTCACCGCCATTCCGGGTGAGAGACAGTCGGGAAACATCACCGCCGTCAACTACAACACCGGCAAGATCAGATGGAAGGTGAACACGCCAGAGCCGATGATCGGCGGCATTCTCGCCACCGCGGGCGGTCTGGTCTTTGCTGGCGAAGGCAACGGTAAGTTCGCGGCCTACAACTCGTCCAACGGCAAGGAATTGTGGAGCTTCCGCGCCGGTGCGGGCGTCAATGCACCGCCGTCCAGCTATTCGGTGGGCGGCAAGCAATATATCGTGGTCGGCGCCGGGGGTAACACCCAGGTGAACTTCAGGCGCGGCAACAACATCATCGCCTTCACGCTCGAATGAGCGAACTTGCATCACGTGCGATCACTCAAGCGGGGCCGGTTGCGGCCCCGCTTCTGTTAATCTCGCCGGAATGAACTCCATGGTCGGCAATTTGAGCTGGGTGATTTCGGGCGGGATGATCCTCGGGGCATTGTTGATGGCAGCCCCCACCTTCGCACAAAGCATCGCGGAAAAGGTCGAGGTCTGCGCCGGCTGCCACGGCCAGGACGGCAAGCCGAGCGACAAGTCGATTCCCATCATCTGGGGACAGCAAGCCGGCTACATCTACATCCAGCTGCGCGACTTCAAACGCGGGGACCGCAAGAGCGAGATCAAGCAGCCGATCGTGTCGTCTCTCGATAAGCAGGACATGCTGGCGATCGCGCAGTATTTCGCGCAAAAGCCGTGGCCTGATCTGGGCCAGCCCCGCGCGCCGAAGCAGGTGGCCCAGCAGGCGCTCAGCGCCGAGCACTCGGTAGGCTGCACCGGCTGTCATCTCGATCGGTTTCAAGGCAGTGGCACCACACCGCGCCTGGCCGGACAGAGCAGGGAATACCTCGCCAAGACAATCGCGGATTTCCGCACCCGTGCGCGCGGCAACAATCCTGGCATGACCGATCTGATGCTCGCCACGCCTGTCGACGATCTTACGGCGCTCGCGCAATATCTCGCCGGTCTCTAAAGCGCGACGGTCTTAAAAGTTGAATCGTCATCGCGCTTTAACCTTACTGTGTCACTAAACCTCATGGTGAGGAGCGCGAAGCGCGTCTCGAACCATGAGGCCCGGCCTGTGGCCCACATCCTTCGAGACGCTTGCTTCGCAAGCTCCTCAGGATGAGGAGTGAGAGCGTTTATGACGCAGTAAGGTTGCTGCGGCCCCTCACCCGGATTGCTTCGCATTCCGACCTCTCCCCGCTGGGGAGAGGTGTCCCCATGCGACTGATCGTACTTTGCGACTGATCGTACTTAATGTCATCGCTCCTTTAGCTCTTTGTTTGCGCGCGATCTCCGCGCAAACGCGTTCCGCGTTTGTCGTGAGGGAAAACCGCCGTACACTTTTCCGGATCATGCGCCAGACCACAACGTGCCCGAGCTACGGCCCAGCCAGTCGATCACGCAGCAACGATAGTGAGGTGAGATCCGCGGCGCGTTTGCCCGCGTTGTCCATGAGCGAGGGATCAGCGCCTCGCGCGAGCAGGAGGCCGGCGATCTCAGCACGCCCACCTTCGGCGGCGATCATGAGAGCCGTCCGGCCGCGGGCATCGCGATCGTCGACGTGCGCGCCTGACTCCAGCAGATATCTCACAACCTCGACAGCCTCCGTCTCCGGAACTTTTTCATCCGGACCCGCAGCCCACATCAACAGCGTCAGACCATTCGGATAGCGGGCATTGATATCGATGTTTCGCGAAAGCAAACGCTTCACAATGTCGAGCCGGGCGCGGGCCGCCGCGTAGACGATTGGCGGTTTCCCGGTGTCGTCGGGCACGCCTTCGTCGGCCCCATTCGCGAGTAGCGTTTCGACGATTGCGTCACTGCCCGCATAGGCGGCGGCCGCGACCGGTGAAACGCCGCTGCGTCCGGTGAGCTTGACGTCGGCGCCCCGTTCAACAAGTCGCCGGGCGACCGCGACATGGCCGCGCTCGGCCGCGAAGTAGAGCGCCGTTGCGCCGGCGAGATTGCGCGCATCAATTGGAGCGCCACGCGCAAGCAAAAGATCGACCATCTCCAGATGCCCAGATCGCGCGGCGTGGCTGAGCGGGCGGGCTCCAAACCGGTCGCGCGCATCCACTGACGCGCCATGGTCCAGCAGCGCGGTCGCCAGCTCGGCACAATTCTCGTCCGCTGCTGAGAATAGAAGCAACGATACCTCCATTGCAGTGATCTGAGATTGCGCGGTTTGAAACCGACGGCCGATTTCTTGACACTTTTCCGAGTCGCCGGCCAGGGCGGCTGACGTAGCGCCAACCACGAGCATTGCAGCCGAGCCTAGAGCTCCAACGTGCCAGGACAAGAGACAACCCTCCCTCGCCATTTCATGCAAAATGACACAGCGCGCGGTTGATGCCAAGTCGCCCGGCCAAGTCACCCGGTCAAGTCACCCGGCCAAGTCGCCCGGCATCACCAAGGTCGACGCCAATGTACCAACCTGCCGAAGCGCGAACATCTGCTTCTGGCAGGTTTGAGACCTCCCCCGGGGTGAGCTGCAAATTCCGAGGCGATCGGCCTTGACGTCGAGCTTGAGCGGCAGCCATGCACGATCAGATTGATCAAAGCGCCGCAAGCACCGCTTTGGCGATGTCGGCGGTGCCGTTGCTGCCGCCAAACTCCATCGGCTTGATGCCGCTGGCATAGACCTGATCCACCGCGCGCTCGATTTGCTCACCCGCTTCGGCGGCGTTCTCCACCCCGTGCTTGTCGGCGAGCCAATCGAGCATCATCGCCGCCGACAGGATCATGCCGGTCGGATTGGCCTTGCCCTGCCCCATGATGTCGGGCGCGGTGCCGTGGCAGGGCTGGAACACAGCGTACTTATCGCCGATGTCGGCCGACGGCGCCATGCCGAGGCCGCCGATCAGGCTGGCGGTGATATCGGAGACGATGTCGCCGAACATGTTCTCCATCACCATCACGTCGAAATCCCAGGGCCGCTTGACCAGCATCGCCGAGCAGGCGTCGACATAGAGGCGCTCGGCCTTGACGTCCGGATGACGCTTGGCGGCTTCGTCGAAAATCCCGCGGAAGAAGGCAAAGGCCTTGAACACGTTCGCCTTGTCGACGCAGGTCAGCGCGCCCGGCCTGCCCCTCGCCCTGCGCCGCTCGGCAAGACGAAACGAGAACTCGAACAGGCGCTCGGACGTCTTGCGCGTGATCACCATCGTCTCGCGCGCATCCTCATGCGTGACGACGCCCTTGCCCATCGAGGCGAACAGGCCTTCGGTGGATTCGCGGATCACGACGAGATCGATGCCGCGCTGGTCAGCGCCGACGATCGGGCTCGGCACGCCCGGGATGAGTCGCGCCGGGCGCACGCCGGCATAGAGATCGAAGATGAAGCGAAGCTCGATCTGCGGCGCGATCTCCGTGTTGTCGGGATAGCGCACCGAAGGCAGGCCGCAGGCCCCGAGCAGGATCGCATCGGCCTCCTCGCACAGCCGAACCGTCGAGTCCGGCATCGACTTGCCGGTGGCGAGATAATTATCGGCGCCAGCCGGCGCCTCGGTGAAATGGAAGCTGAGCCCCGACTTCTCGCCGACCTTGCCCAGCACCTCCAGCGCCGGTTCCATGACTTCGGGACCGATGCCATCACCGGCGAGCACGGCAATGTGGAGGGCGTTATTTGCGGACATGGGGATTCCTGTGCGAAGAACGGGGCCACACTGTCATTGCAAGCGACGCGAAGCAACCCAGGCTGGAACCGCGGATGCGTTTCTGGATTGCTTTGCTTCCTCGCAATAACGGTGGAAATGGCGGGGCTACGGCGTCAGCACCGTGCGTCCAACCACTGCACCCTGCTGCAATTGCACGAGCGCGTCGTTGGCCTTGTGGAGCGGCAATGTCGTCACCGGAATCGGCGGCACTTTCTTGGACCGAACAAGGTCGAGCAACTCCTGCGTCTCGCGCAAATTGCCGACATAGCTGCCCTGGATCGTCACCGCCTTGATCGGGATCAGCGGCAGCGCCCAGGTGGCGCCGCCACCGAACAGGCCGACGATGACGAGCTTGCCGCCCTTGGTCAGGCAGTCAAAGCCGAGCTGGGTGGTCGCGGCGTTGCCGACGAGATCGATCACCGCGCGGATCGGGCCGCCTGCCTTCCTGGCGAGTTGCTCCAGCGCATCCGCCGCCTTGGGATCGACGGTCGCTAGCGCGCCGGCCTTCTCGGCCGCCTCGCGCTTCTTCGCATCGATATCGACCATGATCGCGCCTTTGCCGCCCATCGCCTTGAGCAGCGACAGCGCCATCAGGCCGAGGCCGCCGGCGCCGAACATCACGATCGGCGTGTCGAAATGCTGCTCGACTTTTTTCAGCGCGCTGTAGGTGGTCACGCCGGAGCAGGCGTAGGGCGCCGAGGTGGCGGGATCGAGTCCTCTGAGATTGAGCAAATAGCGCGGATGCGGCACCAGCATGTGATCGGAATAGCCGCCGTCGCAATAGACGCCGAGCGAGCGCGGCGTCAGGCACATGTTCTCGTCACCGGAAAGACACGTCGCGCATTTGCCGCAGCCGATCCAGGGATATACGAGGGTGATGTCGCCCTTCTTGAGGTCGCCCTGATCGGATGGTTTCACGTCCGGGCCGAACGCAAGAACCTCACCGACCGTCTCATGGCCCATCGTCAGGGGTAGCGCGATGCCGCGATCCCTCAGCGAGAGCGGCTTGCGGCCGTGACCGAGATCATAGCCGCCTTCCCAGATGTGCAGGTCGCTATGACAGACGCCGGCCGCCTTCACCCTGATCAGCACCTGCGTGCCCGAGGGCTGCGGCGTCGGCTCGTCGAATTCCTTCAGCGGCGCTTTGAAATCGGCGACCTTGAAGCTCTTCATGGCGTCTCTCCCGCTCAATTCTCGTTTTTCCGCGCTTGTTCTCAAGCGCAACCTTGCCACGTCCTGCGGTGCAAAACAAACGACGCTGTCGTAAGCTACGTCAGCGGATGATGGCAAGCCGCGAGCTGGCCGGGCGCGACCTCGCGCAGCTCAGACATCTCCGCCGCGCATCGCTGATCCGCGCGCGGACAGCAGGTGCGAAAGCGGCAACCGGACGGCGGCGCGATCGGCGATGGCGGCTCGCCCGTGGCGACTGGCCGCCGGAGAATTCATGCGGCAGGCGGCCGACCACGAGGTTGTCGACCTTCAACAGCGGCTCGTCAGACTTCGCGGCGACCTGCATCATGCGTCGAGCCCCTCGGCCATCTGGATCGGATGGAAGCAGGCGTAGAGATGTCCGGGCACTTCGGCGTCCGCCAGTTCCGGCTTCGCCTGATGGCAGAGGCCAGCGGCGTATAAGCCGCTCTCGTCCTCCACGTCAGGCAGCGCCTGACGATGCGCAAGCTGCGGGTCGCGCAACGCCTCGGCGACGGCGCGATAGGCCGAGGCCGGCATGCCCTCGGCACCGAGCGCGGCGAGACATTGCTCCGTCGCGATCTGCCGCGACCAGGCTTCGACACCATCCATCATGTCAGCCCAGTTGTCGCGTCGCACGCCATAGGCGCGGAAGCGCGCATCCGAAACCCTGTCCGGCCGGCCGATCAGCCGCATCAAGCCCTTCATCCTTGACCTTAATCCTTATCCTTGCCCTTCCCTGGAACCATGCGCGTTCTTGCTTGTTGATGCGCCGACCCTAGATGGCGGCCGCCTGGAAAGTCTTTACCCGAAGGGCAGCTTTCCAGGGCGGGCTTGGAATTCCGAGAGCAACTGGACCCGATCTTGCATAGCAGCAATCGGGCTCGGAAGAGGGCAGCTGTTCTTGAGGGTCTTGTTCGTCACGACAGAGATGGACGATTTTGTCCGCGTCGGCGGACTTGGTGCCGTTTCTGCGGCCCTCCCGAGAGCGCTCCGCCCCTTCGCCGATATCCGGATCATGCTGCCCGGCTATCGCGATATCATCGAACAACTCACGCATATTCAGATCGTTGGCCGCTGTCCGGCGTTCGCGGAGATGCCTGCATGCACGCTCGGCCGGGCCGCGACGCGCGACGGTCTGCCGGTCTATGTGCTGCTCTGCTCGCAGCTCTACGACCGCCCCGGCAACCCCTATGGCGACGAAACCGGGCGCGACTGGCCAGACAACGACGTCCGCTTTGCGCGTTTTGCGTCGGCAGCCGCTGAGCTTGCAACGGGCAAACTGGACAAGAATTGGGCAGCAGACCTGATCCATGCCAATGACTGGCAGGCCGCGCTCGTGCCGGCCTACCTCGCCTGGCGCGGCTCAAAGCTGCCATCGATACTGACCATCCATAACCTCGCCTATCAGGGCCTCTTCACGAAGGACGCGATGCGGCGGATCGGCGCGCCCGAGAGCGCCTTCCATATCGACGGCATTGAGTTCTACGACAAGCTGTCCTTCCTGAAGGCGGGCCTCGTTTACGCCTCGCACCTGACGACCGTGAGCGGGACGTACGCACGCGAAATCACCACGACCGAATTCGGCTGCGGCCTCGAGGGCCTGTTGCGCATCCGCTCCGAGGCAGCCGAACTCACCGGCATTTTGAACGGCATCGACGAGAGTTGGGACCCCCGCTCTTGCGCGCAGCTTGCACAGCAATTCGGCGCCGGCGACTGGGCCGGCAAGCGGGCGAATGCGGACTACGTCCGCAAGCAGTTCGGGCTCGCGGTGTCACGCGGGCCGATGTTCGGCATCGTCGCGCGTCTCGTGCACCAAAAGGGCATCGATCTCGTGCTGTCGGCCGCAGACGAGATCATCGATGCCGGCGGGCAGATCGTCGTCACCGGCTCCGGCGAGCCGGCGCTCGAGCGGGCGCTGATCGACGCCCATCGCAGGCGGCCCGACGCGATCGGCGTCGCCATAGGCTTCAACGATGCACAGGCGCGGCGCATCTTTGCCGGCAGCGATTTCACGCTGATGCCCTCACGCTTCGAGCCCTGCGGGCTCAGTCAGATGTATGCCCAGCGTTTCGGCTCGCTGCCGATCGGCCACCAGACCGGAGGCCTTGCGGAGACCATCACCGACGGCGAGACCGGCTTCCTGTTCTCACAGCCGTCCCACAAATCCTTCCTCGGCGGGGTTCGTCGGGCCTTTGCGACATTCATGGCCCAGGAGCGTCTCGACTCCATGCGCCGCACCGCCATGTCGCGGTCGTTCAGCTGGAATATCTCCGCGGCCTGTTACAGCGCGCTTTATCGGAAGATCGCGTCGGCATAGGGATTCATCTCGAGCGCTCGTCCATGTGCGGCCGGCCGATCCAGGCCCGATTGAGACATCGCGTCATCCAGTCGGGTTGCGGCTGGCCGCGCAATCGCGCCTGGGCCTCCTGATACGGACCGACATAGCGCAGGCGATGGGGCAAGCGGGGATAGACGCGTCGTATCCATCTCAGCGCGTTGTCCGCAGCCGTTTGGTCCTGTTTCTCAAGAGCGAGATCAAAGCCTACGCGCAATCGCTCCGGCAACAGCCTCGCCGTCAGCGCCCGATACCATCGCGGCGGCCGCAACCACGGACGTCCCCCGCTCATGATCTGCGTGGCGACCTCGCGCGCCGCCGGGCTGACGGAGAGCGTGTCCGACTGAGCCATCGCCTCGGTGTAGGCAGCAAAGGAGGCCCAGTCCGCCGGAAGGTCGGCCGGCGTCAGCCCGAACAAGGCGCCAAACAGCCGGCTCTCGGCCCAGTACTGCTCGCGTTCTTCGACCGAGAACGGCGGCAGAACCAGATCATGCACGATGAGAGCGGTATCGACCAGCGTCGCATGGACCCAGCGCAGCGCCGCAACGTCGTTGGCGCAATAGAGCGAGCCTGCCGCGAAGGGACCGACGGGTTCGGGCATGCGGCCGACAATCATCGTATGACGCCGGTGGAGTTGTCGGGCCGAAGCGAGCGCCCTGTCGAGCGAGCCGAACACCATGGCAAATACGATGTCGAAAGTGCGATGGAATCGACCGATCGGATCAGCAAAGGTTCGAGAGTGTTCGGCGATGGCGGCGGCGACCCAGGGGTGGGCGAGCTGGAGCAGTAAGGCGCGGCCGGCGCCCAGAAAGATGACGGCTTCCCGATCGATCCTCCAGGTCAGAGACTCCGGACCGAATATGCCTTCGACACGTCCATCGGCTTCAGCCCTGACGAGATCAAGTGTCGTTTCCAGATCCTTCGCGGAGACCAATTGCAAACCTTTCGACAGCGCGGCTACCGCAAGATAGACCAACCCTGCGGTACCGCGAAGTCGCCACGTCACAACGTCGGTTGCAATGATGGGTTACTCCGCCGCAATCGGCATCTCCTCCATGTGCTCGTGCAGCACCACGCCCGAGAGCGGGTCGAACTCGCCGATCCATGGCGCGCGCGCCAGCACCGATCGCGTATGGAGATAGCCTGCCTTCCAGCGCCGCATGATGCCGGATGGGCTGAAGTCGATGGTGTGGGTCTCGCGGTCGAGCTGCGGCGCAAGCAGCCGCACCACATGCATCCGCGTGGGACAGCCATAGCTCGTCAGCTCTCGCACCGCAGGATCGTTGCGCGCGCTTTCGGGCAGCCGCGCGGCGAGCTGGTTGATGACGTGGCGCAGGCGGTGCGCCTGTTGCTGCCGCGCAATGTGGCTTGCGATCCGGCTGGAATATTGCACGTCCTTGTGACGGTTCAGCACCTCCGCCATCGTGGTCGGCTCCGCGCCGACCGGATTCCACAGATGCACTGCGAAGATCAGCGAATTCTTGCGCGGATTGTCATCGAACACGGCCTCGGTCGGCGTGTTCGACAGGATGCCGCCGTCCCAGTAGAGCTCGCCGTCGATACGCACGGCCGGAAAGGCCGGCGGCAATGCGCCCGAGGCGATGACGTGTTTCACCGTCAGATCGCCGTCGCGGCTATCGAAATAGTGCATCTGGCTGGTGCGGACGTGCGCGGCACCGACCGTAAGGCGCGGCGTGCAGCGGTTGACCAGGTTGAAGTCGACGAGCTCGGTGAGCGTCCTTTCCAGCGGCGCGGTCGAGTAGAAGCCGGCATGATCCGCGCCGAGCGGGAAGGAATCGCCGGCATGCGCCAGAGGATTGGGCCGGAAGAAACCGGGAATGCCGTTGGTGACCGTCGACCAATAAGCCAGCTTCTCGTTGAAGCCGGGAAAAGCCGTGCGCAGGTTCCAGACCGGATTCTGCTCCATCCGCCTCCAGAATTCCTCCAGCCGCGACAGCCGGTCCTGCGGCGCGTTGCCGGCAATCAGGCTGGCGTTGATCGCCCCGATCGAGGTGCCGATGATCCAGTCCGGCTCGATTCCAGCCTCGTGCAGCGCCGCCGCCGCCTTGCAATACCAGCACGATCTGGCCGGGTAAGGCCTTCTTGCTCTGCGTGTTGTCTCGCATGCCGTTCATGTCTCTCTCCCTTGAGACCTTGCGCCGGTCTAGTCTTCGCACCTCGCGGTACATCGTTACGCCCCGGCCATCGATGCGCGGTCGAGCCGCGGTCAAACCCTGAGGGATCGCCGGCAAGAACGGAAATGCCCGCTGGCTTCCGAAACCATGCCCGGGCGCTATCGCGCCCGGGATGTCATTCCCGGCCCCGATCGGCTAGACTTGGCCTCGATCTTGCCGGGAGCGATCCATGGAGATGCACCAAGTCCGCTATTTCCTCGCGGTGGCCCAAACGTTGAACTTCACGCGCGCGGCCGAGGAGTGCAACGTGACGCAGCCCTCGCTGACCCGCGCCATCAAGCAGCTCGAAGCCGAGCTCGGCGGCGATCTGTTCCGGCGCGAACGACCGGCGGCGCAATTGACCGAGCTCGGCCAGCGCATGCATCCGCTGCTCAAGCAGTGCTACGAGGCCGCGGCCGGCGCGCGCTCGCTCGCCTCATCCTTCAAGAGCGGCGAGATCGGCGCGTTGCGCATCGCGCTGACGCATTCGGTCGATCTCGCGCTGCTCATCCCGCATCTCAACCAGATCAAGCGGCAGTTCAACCGGCTCGAATTCCGCTTCCTGCGCGGCTCGAGCCGCGAGGTCGGCGAATTCCTGAAAAAAGGAGAGGCCGAGCTCGGCATCGCCGCCGAGATTGACGAAGCCTGGGAGCGGCTCGACGTCTGGCCGCTGTTCACTGAGAATTTCGAGCTCGTGATCGGCAAAGGTCACCCGCTCGCCGAGCGCAGCACGATCGAATTCGACGATTTGCGCTCCGAGCAGCTGCTCAGCCGGAGCTATTGCGAGCACTCAACGCGCATCGCGGCGAGCCTGCGCGAACACGGCGTCGACGTCGATCACAGCCACGAGATTTCGAGCGAGCGCGACCTGATCGAGCTGGTCGAGGCCGATATCGGCGTCGCCATGATGCCCCACACCTCGCCGGTGCCTGATGGCCTGAAGCGGGCGACTGTCGCCGGGCTCGATGCCCGCCGCACCGTCAATCTCTACGGTGTCGCCGGCCGTCAGCGCACGGCAGTCGCCTCCGCGGTGATGCGCATGCTGCGCGGCGCCGACTGGCGGGAGATCGCGGGGTAGCAGCCGTTTCGCTCCTCTTCCCCTTGTGGGAGAAGGCGGCGCGAAGCGCCGGATGAGGGGTTGCTTCCGCGAGTTCGCATCGAAAGTGTCATACGCGGAGAGTGCCCCCGCACCCATTTCGCCGCTACGCGGCGATCCACCCTCTCCCACAAGGGGAGAGGGTAAGAACATACGGCGCTCGCAGTGGAAGTCTTGAAATTCAGCGCTCCCTACTCGCACGCTCCAGCGCCACGAGCAGATCGTCGATCTCCATGCGCCTGCGGAAGTCGGGATCGACGAAGCGCGCCTTGACGATGCCATCGCGACCGACGACGAAGACCGCGGGGATCGGCAGGATCCAGCCGCCGTTGCCATGGAATCTGGCCATGTCCTGGTAGGAGAGAAGCCCCTGGATCTCGGTGCCGAGCCAGATCGCCAGATTGAGCGACAGCGCATAGCCGTTGTCGAGATCGGTGAGCACCGGGAACAAAGCACCCGACTCGGCCTTGAACGTCTCCGAAAATTCCTGCGTCTCCGGCATGATCGCGACGACCTGGGCGCCCATCGCCGTGATGCGATCATGCGCCTCGGTCACCGCATGCACGTTCAGCCGGCAGTACGGGCACCAATGGCCGCGGAAGAACATCACGGCGGCCGGGCCGCGTTCCAGCAGCGAAGGCAGCGTGATCAGCTTGCCGTTCTCGTCAGGCAGCATGAAGGGCGGCATCGCCTCACCCGGCCGCGGTGCGTTTTCTCCGCCACCGTTTTCGGCGAGCCGCGCCACCAGGCGATCAACCGCCGCGCCATAGGCCGGAAAGATCTCGCGGCCTGCGTTGGCATAAGCCCGCAGTTGCTCGTTCAGCGTGCCCTCCATGTCGCGGCAGCGCTGGAAGGCGAGCCCGAGCCGCTCGGCATCGGCTGCTGAAAGGGACGTCATGTTCCGCTCCGGCGTTTGAAGTCGGATACTAGGTTCGTCGCGGGGCCACCTGCAAGAGGCGCTGGACCGGCTCACATCGAACGCCGGACCGCGCTCGAGCGGAAATGCCGATCCCCAATCGCTTCGATAGCCGCCGCCTATCGATAGCGTGGAGCTATCGCGTCCAGAGCGAGACGGCATTTCATCAGACATGTGGCTTCGAGGAAGGTGATGCCAGCCGGCCAACAACCAGGCCACGGCCAACAGAGGAGACTCTCCATGTTCACGCATCTCACCTCGTCGCGCACCGTCTGGCTGGGCCTTGCGCTCGCGGGCGCACTCGTGATCTCGGCCCAGCCGGTGTTCGCCGGCGAATGTCCGGCCGACAAGATCAAGCCGCGTGCGCGCCAGATGGTCGACACCAAGCCGGTCGGTGTCACTGACGTCACGCTCGGCTCGATCGACCTCGAAAAGCAGCCCGCCCATATCGAAGGCCGCGAGTTGCGCTTCCGCAAGCTGACCATCGAGCCCGGCGGCATCGTACCCTGGCACAGCCATGACGACCGCCCGGCCCTGATTTTCGTCCAGCAGGGCGAGATCGTCGAATACGCCTCCAACTGCGTCGACCCGATCGTGCATAAGGCCGGCGATCTCCGCCCCGAGGTCTACGGCACCTCGCACTGGTGGAAGAACCTCGGCAAGGAGACCGTCATCCTCTATGTCGGCGATGTCCGCAGGGACCCGAAAGACCACAACATGTGACGAGCACCCCGTCGTTCCGGGGGCGGCTCGTAGGGCCGACCCCGGAATGACGACCCGCCCCAGTTCAGGAGACATCGTGTCATGACCGATCTGTCCGCACGCATGAAGCCGCTTGCAATGGAGATGAGCCGGCATTCGCCCGGCGCTGTGCTGCGCTCCATCATCATCGGTTTGACCGCCTTCCTCACAGTGGTCGACCTGTTCGCCACCCAGGCGATCCTCCCCTCACTGACGCGACACTACGGCGTGACGCCGGCGGCCATGGGCTTTGCGGTGAATGCCAGCACTTTCGGCATGGCAACCGCCAGCCTCGTTGTCGGCTTCCTCAGCCCGCGCATCGATCGACGGCGTGGCATCCTGTTGAGCCTGACCTTGCTCGCCATCCCCACCAGCTTGCTCGCGTGGGCGCCCAACCTCGCGATCTTCACAGGCCTGCGCATCATCCAGGGCCTTTGCATGGCCTCCGCTTTCACGCTCACGCTCGCCTATCTCGGCGAACAGTGTAGCGCGATGGACGCTGGAGGCGCGTTCGCCGCCTACATTACCGGTAATGTCGCAAGCAACCTGATTGGCCGGCTGGTTTCTGCGGCGGTCGCCGATGGCTTTGGCCTGGCCTGGAATTTTTATTTCTTCGCTGCGCTGAACCTTACAGGCGCGGCGCTGGTCTATTTCACCATCCAGCGCGTCCCGCCGATGCCAGCCATGACGCTGACAGATTCCCCGCTTGCGGCCATGATCTCGCATTGGCGCAACCGGCGGCTGCGCGCGGCCTATGGAATCGGATTCTGCATCCTGTTCGCCTTCATCGGCACATTCACTTTCGTCAACTTCGTGCTGGTGCGGCCGCCGCTGTCGCTCGGCATGATGGACCTCGGCTTCGTCTACCTGGTCTTCCTGCCCTCGGTCATCACCACCCTGATCGCCGACCGCGCCGTCGCGCGCATCGGAACACGGCCGACCATCTGGACGGCGCTCGGCATTGCCGCGCTCGGCCTGCCTCTGATGTTGACCACGCACCTGGCCAACGTATTGGCCGGGATGGTGCTGACGGGAGTCGGCACCTTCTTCGCCCAGGCGGCCGTGACCGGCTTCGTCGGACAGCTCGCGCTCAAAAACGATGTCTAGCGCTTCACCTGCGCCAGGTCAGGCTGCGTCTCCTGCGGCGGATCGTCATCGGCGATCGCGCGCCAGGCCGCGCCGTCGAGGTCGTCATACTGGCCGCTCTTGAGCGACCAGAGGAAAGCGGCGAGCCCTATAAGCCCGAGCCCCAGCGCCAGAGGGACGAGGATGATCAGGACTTCCATGATGTGATCCCCCGCGAGGCGCTGCGCGCGCGCAGCGCGTTCAGCATGACCAGGATCGACGATCCGCTCATCGCGGCCGCCGCGATCAACGGCGTGACGACGCCGCTGATGGCGATCGGCACTGCCAGGATGTTGTAGCCGATCGCGAGCCAGAGATTCTGCCGCATCAGGTGCAACGCCTTGCGTGCATGATCGACGGCGGTGACGACCGGCGCCAGCGGCTTGCCGAGGAAGACGAGGTCGGCGGTCGCCTGGCTGAGATGCGCTGCCGAAATCGGCGACATCGAGGCGTGGGCCGCCGCAAGCGCGGGCGCATCGTTCATGCCGTCGCCGACCATCAGGACGCGCGTGCCGCGCCGCTTCAGCTCTTCGATCCGTGCGATCTTGTCGGCCGGCGTCACACCGGCGCGCCACTCGGGAATGCCGAGCGCATCAGCCGCCGACCTGACCGCGGGCTCGCGGTCGCCGGAGAGGATCTCGAGGCCGACATTGCGCGCCTGCAGCGCCGCGATCACCGTGACCGCATCGGGACGCAGAGCCTGCCGCACCGCGAAGACGTACTTGTCCGCTCCCCTGCTGAAGGCCACGATGGAGGCTTCCGGATCGAGAGCGATGCCGCTCTGCACGAGCCCCTCGGCGCCGCAGAAGGACGGCCGGCCAAGGCGAATCTCGACGCCGTCGCTGTTTGCGCGCACGCCCTGCCCGGCCTCCTCGACCGCGCCGACGATCGGCGATTTGGCACGGGCGGACCGCGCCACCGCGGCGGCCACCGGATGATGGCTCGACAGCGCGAGCTGCCCGGCGAGCGCCAGGACGTCGGCAGGGATCGCTGCCGCATTGACCACATCGAGATCGGGCAGCGTCAGCGTGCCGGTCTTGTCGAAGATGATGTGATCGGCTTCCGCCAGCCGCTCGATCGCATCGCCGGCATTGAGCAGCACGCCGGATCTGAACATTGCGCCCGAGGCTACCGTCTGCACCGTCGGAATCGCAAGCCCGAGCGCGCAGGGACAGGTGATGATCAGCACGGCGACGCCAGTGACGATCGCATCGTGCCAGCTTGCGCCGGCCAGCACCCAGCCGAGGATGGTGAGGAGCGCGGTGGCATGCACCACCGGCGCATAAAGGCGCGAGGCGCGGTCGGCGAGCCGCCGATAGCGCGAGCGCGCCTCGAGCGCGTTGTCGAGCAGGCGCGTGATCTCCGCGAGCAGCGTCGCTTCCGACGCGGCCGAGACCCGCACCCGCAACGTGCCGGAGATGTTCATCGCGCCGGCGTAGACCGGCGTGCCCCTGTCGGCCGTGACATAAAGCGTCTCACCCGTGATCAGGCTCTGGTCGATCTCCGAACGGCCCTCGATCACGGTGCCGTCAACCGCGCAGCGTTCCCCGGGCCGCAGCAGCACGATGTCGCCCGGGTTGATCGCAGCGACCGGCACCTGCGAGATCTCATCGGGCCCTATGAACTTCGCCGCCGTCTCGGCCTTCAGCGCCGCCAGATTGCCGACGACCGCACGCGTTCGACGGCGCATGTTCTGGTCGAGGAAGCGGCCGACCAGGAGAAAGGTCAGCAACATGATTGCGGCGTCGAAATAGGCGTGCTCGGCGTGGTGGATGGTCTCGACCACGGACATTCCGAGCGCGAGGATCACCCCGATCGAGATCGGGACGTCCATGTTGGTGGTCTTCGCCGCGAGCGCGCGCCAGGCCGAGCGGAAGAACGGCTGGCCGGCATAGGCCGCGGCCGGCAGCGCGATCAGCGCCGACAGCCAGTGGAAGAAATCGCGCTGCTCGGGCAGCATGTCGCTGACATTGCCGGACCAGACCGGGATCGACAGCATCATCACGTTCATGGTGGCGAAGGCCGCAACGCCGAGACATCGGAGCAGGAAGCGCGATTCCGCGACCTCGGTCGCCTCCGCGCTCGCGGTCTCGTAAGGATAGGCCTTGTAGCCGAGCTCTTCGAGCCGATCGATGAAGCGCGCGGGATCGAGCGTACCCTCCTTCCACTCCAGCGCGACGCGGCGGTCCGTGAGATTCACCCGCGCCAGCGTCACGTCGGGAATGGCGGAGAGACCGCGCTCGATCTTTGCCATGCAGCCGGCGCAGTGCACGCCCTCGACGGCGAGATCGATGTGCTGGAAGCCCTCACCCGCAGCACGAACATAATGGGAGAAATCGCGCGAGACGTGCATGACGAATTCCTTCAGTTCAGGATCACGCGATTGCGCGACGTGAACATGCGCTCGCCGCGCGCATCGCCCTCGAGCACGAGATCCCACTGGCCCGGTACGACCGCCGCCGCGCTGCCGCCATAGACGCCGATGCCGATCTCGGCGAGTTCGACGGAAAGATCGGCACGCTTGTCGGTCGGCCGCTCCAGCCGCCCTGAGAATGTGAGGCCAGTCACCGGCCGGCCGGCGGCATCGCGAGCCTCGACCCGTACCGTCGCGCCGCCATCGGCGCTGCGCTTGATCTTCGCGTCGACCTGCCATTTCCGTGCCGCCTGACCCCGCGCCGCAGCGATCTCCTTCTCGTAGGTGAGACCGGCGGCATAGGGACTGTCGACGTCGGTGCCCGGAAGCGTCGCGATCGCAAGCTTCATCATGGTGACGTTGACGCCGATCACGACGCCGAAAAACGCGACCAGGATGACGAAGACCGTGGTGCCGGTCAGTGGCTTCGATACGGCGGATGCCATGGCAAACTCCAAACGATGCTCTTTAGGGCGCGACGAAATTGTCGGTGGCGGTTGCGACCTCGCCGAGCCCGATATCGGTGACGTGGAAATGGACCGGGATCGATTTCTCCGGATTTTGCTCGGCCGGCGCCGTCACGAGCAGCCGCAATTCCGCGGTCTGGTCGCGACCGATCACGATCATCGGCCGGTCCGGCGTCACGGAATCGACGCCGACGACATGGACCGTCGCATTCACGGGCCCGTCGACATCGATCGCGATGACGCGGTCAAAGCCGCGCTTGTTGAGCAGCCGCACGGTGTAGGCGTTGCGGATCGAACCGTCGCTGAGCTTGACGGCGATCGGGTTGCGATCATGCAGCACGTTCACGTCGAGCAGGCTGCGGGTCAGGAGCGCGTAGAGCATGATGCCGCCGACGGCCACGATCATGGCGCTGTAGATCACGGTGCGGGGCCGCACGATGCGATAGATCGGCGGCTTGCCCTCCTGGCGGCGCTGGATGTTGATGTCGTTGTCATAGGCGATCAGACGGGTTGGCCGGCCAATCTTCTTCATCACGGTGTCGCAGGCGTCGATGCACAGGCCGCACTGGATGCATTCGAGCTGCGGTCCGTTGCGGATGTCGATGCCGGTCGGGCAGACTGCGACGCACTGGTAGCAGTCGACGCAGTCGCCGACCTGCTCGCCGAGCGCACGCAGCTCGGCGGCCTTCTTGACCGACGTGCGCTTCTCGCCGCGGTCATAGCGGTAGGTGACGTTGAGCGCCCACTCGTCGGTGAGCGCGGCCTGGATGCGCGGCCACGGGCACATATAGGTGCAGACCTGCTCGCGCATGTAGCCGGCGAGCAGATAGGTCGTCGCGGTGAGGATGCCGATCCAGATATAGGCGATCATCGGCCCCTGGAAGGTGACGAGTTCCTTCACCAGCGTCGGCGCATCGTTGAAGTAGAGCACCCAGGCGCCTCCGGTCCACCAGGCGATCAGGAGCCAGATCGAATGCTTGAGCACGATCTCCGAGATGCGCTCGAGCTTCATCGGATCGGCCGAGGCATCCTTCTTCATGCGCTCGCGCCGATCGCCCTCGATCAGGCGCTCGACGGCGTAGAACAGGTCGGTCCAGACGGTCTGCGGACAGAGATAGCCGCACCAGATGCGGCCGCCGATGGAATTCATCAGGAACAGCGCAACCGCGGCGACGATGAGAAGGCCGGTGAAATAGTAGACCTCCTGCGGCCACAGCTCGATGAAGAAGAAATAGAAGCGGCTGTTGGGGAGATCGATCAGCACCGCCTGGTTAGGAGCGCCAAGGCCGCGATTCCAGCGCACGAAGGGCAGCAGGTAATAGACGCCGAGGCAGAATGCCATCAGCCCCCATTTGATCCGGCGGAAGCTGCCTGAGACGCTCTGGGGGTATACCTTCTTGCGGGACGCATAGAGCGGTCCGTAATCGCCTTCCGGTTGGAGCTCGTTCGGGTTCACAGCCTTGTTCATCGCGGGTCCGTTTGCGGGTACGATCGAACCTAGATCGAACTCCGACCGTGCAGTTGATCCAGCTCAAAGGGGGCGGTTTCCCCGTCCCCTTCGATTGCAAGAGCGGCCTTCCGCTTACTTGCCGCCGCCAAGCGAGTGGACGTAGACCGCCATCGCCTTGAGGGTGGCGGGATCGAGCCGTCCGTCCCACGCCGGCATGACACCCGAGCGGCCCTGGCTGATGGTCTCGATCAACGTCGCCTCGTCCGAGCCATAGAGCCAGATCTTGTCGGTCAGGTTCGGCGCGCCGAGCTCGGCATTGCCCTTGCCGCCGTCGCCATGGCAGGCGACGCAATTCTCAGTGAAGATCTTTTCACCCTTGGCCGCGTCATAGCCCTGCCGGGTCGGCAGGCCCGAGAGCGAGCGGACGTAGTTGGCGACCGTGACGATCTCGTCGGGCTTGAGCACGCCATCCTTGCCGAAGGCGAGCATCTGGCCCTCATGGGTCTTGGCGTGACCGGACCGCGCGCCATACTGGATAGTCTGCATGATCTGGTCGAGCGTGCCGCCCCACAGCCAGTCGTCGTCATTGAGGTTCGGGAAGCCCTTTGCGCCGGCGGCGCCGCTGCCGTGGCACGGCGCGCAATTGTCGCCAAACACGGTCCTGCCCTTGGCCCGCGCCAGGGCGAGCAGCGCCGGATCCTTTTCGATCTCGGCGAGCGAGGCCTTGGCCAGCGCCGCCATCTTCTCACCCCGGACGGCCTCGAGATTGGCAAGCTCCACCGCGAGGCTTGCGCGCGTCGAATAGCCGAACAGGCCGGTGGTATTGGTCGAGATCAGCGGCCACGCCGGATAGACGATCCAGTAGCCGATCGCCCAGATGATGGTGAGATAGAAGGTTATCAACCACCAGCGCGGCAGCGGCGTGTTGAGCTCCTTGATGCCGTCCCACTCATGTCCGGTCGTGGACTTCCCGGAGACGTGGTCGATTTCACCGTGGTCGGTCATGATCCCTTACTCCTCGCGCAACGGCAGTCGCGCCGCTTCGTCGAAAGCGGCCTTGTTGCGCGGCCAGAATGCGTAGGCGACGATCGCGAGGAAGATCGCGACGAAGGCCGGCGTCCAGATCGTCGTCACGAGATCGGACGCAAGGTTATGGACTGTCAGAATTGCTTTCATCGTTCATGCCTTCTCAGCGGAGATTGGCTTTCTCGTTGTAGAGCTTGAAGTCGACGAGCGTGCCGAGCATCTGCAAATAGGCGACCAGCGCGTCCATCTCGGTCGGGGTGCCCGGCTTGCCGTCGAAGTTGCGCACAACCGCCTTGGCGTAGCGCTTGGTGAAGGCATCGCTGCCTGCATTGTCCGGATCGGCTTGCGCCTTCAGGTCATCGGCCGCGTTGGCGATCTGGTCGTCGCTGTAGGGCACGCCGACGGCCTTGAGCGTGCGCATGTGATCGGCAATCGTGGCGGGATCGACCTCATTCTCGGCCAGGAACGGATAGCCCGGCATCACCGATTGCGGCACGATGGCCCGCGGGTCGGTCAAATGGGTCACGTGCCAGTCGTCGGAATATTTGGCGCCGACGCGGGCAAGATCGGGACCGGTGCGCTTGGAGCCCCACTGGAACGGGTGGTCGTACATGCTCTCGGCGGCGAGCGAGAAGTGACCGTAGCGCTCGACCTCGTCGCGCAAGGGTCGGATCATCTGCGAGTGGCAGAGATAGCAGCCCTCGCGGACGTAGATGTTGCGGCCGGCGAGCTCGAGCGGCGTATAGGGCCGCACGCCGTCGACGACCTCGATCGTGCTCTTGAGGTAGAAGAGCGGCGCGATCTCGACGAGACCGCCGATCGAGATCACCAGCAGGATGCCGACGACCAGGATGATCGAGTTCTTCTCGAAGATTTGGTGGCGAGTCCAGAAAGACATTGTCGAACTCCTCATTCCGCCGGCTGAAGAGCCATGGGCGACGTGACTTCTGCCTCGCCGACGCGCACCGTCATCCAGAGATTGTAGGCCATGATCAGCGCACCGATCAGGAACAGAGCGCCGCCGGCGGCACGGATGATGTAGAAGGGATGCATCGCTTCCACGGTTTCGATGAACGAATATTCGAGGAAGCCGAGCGAGGTGTAGGCGCGCCACATCAGGCCCTGAAGGATGCCGGACACCCACATCGCCGAGATGTAGAGGACGATGCCGAGGGTGGCGATCCAGAAGTGCCAGTTGACGAGCTTGAGGCTGTAGAGGCCCTTACGATTCCAGACCCACGGCACGAGGCAATACAGCGCGCCGAAGGAGACGAAGCCGACCCAGCCGAGCGCACCGGAATGCACGTGGCCGATGGTCCAGTCGGTGTAGTGGCTGAGCGAATTGACGACCTTGATCGACATCATCGGACCCTCGAAGGTCGACATGCCGTAGAAGGCGACGGAGACCACCAGCATGCGCAGCACGGGGTCGGTGCGCAGCTTGTCCCAGGCGCCAGACAACGTCATCAGGCCGTTGATCATGCCGCCCCACGAGGGCATCCACAGCATCACCGAGAAGGTCATGCCGAGCGTCTGTGTCCAGTCAGGCAGCGCGGTGTAATGAAGATGGTGCGGGCCGGCCCAGATGTAGAGGAAGATCAGCGACCAGAAATGGATGATCGAGAGCCGGTAGGAATAGATCGGTCGGTCCGCGCGCTTGGGGATGAAGTAGTACATGATGGCGAGGAAGCCGGCGGTCAGGAAGAAGCCGACCGCGTTGTGGCCGTACCACCACTGGAACATCGCGTCCTGGACGCCGGCCCAGGCGACGTAGGATTTGGAGCCGAACACCGACACCGGCAGCGCGGGATTGTTGCCGAGATGCAGAACGGCGATCGTGACGATGAAGGCGAGATAGAACCAGTTCGCGACGAAGATGTGCGGTTCCTTGCGCTTGATCACCGTCACGAGGAAGACCAGCAGATAGACCACCCACACGATCGTCAGCCAGAGGTCCGCATACCATTCCGGCTCGGCATATTCCTTGGACTGGGTAACGCCGAGCAGATAGCCGGTGCCCGCGACCAGAATGAAGAAATTGTAGCCGACCACGACGAACCAGGGCGCGAGTTCGCCGGCAAGCCGAACGCGACACGACTTCTGAACGACGTAGAACGAAGAGGCGATCAGCACGTTGCCGCCGAAGGCGAAGATCACCGCCGAGGTGTGCAACGGACGCAGGCGGCCAAAGCTCGTCCAGGGCAGATCGAAGTTGAGCGCGGGCCAGGCGAGCTGCGAGGCGATGATCAGGCCGACCAGGAAGCCGGCGATGCCCCAGAACATCGCCATGAAGGCGGAGAACTTGATCGGGCCCATGTTGTAGTTGGGCCGGCCGTTGATTTCCGCGGGCGGTAGCGCCGCAGGGCGCTCGAAGTAGCGGTTGAGGATGACGAAGACCGCAGCGATGCTGGCCGCGGCGCTGAGTGCCGCATGGAATGCGAAGGGCGCATCGAGCGCCTTGGCCGCCGCGATCACGCAGAGAAAGGCGGTGACTGCGAAGACTACCGCCAGGCCGCTTTCACCGACGGTCATGGATTTGGAAATGGAGGGCTGGCTCATGCGGATTCTCTCTGAAAGAACACGGAGCCAGAAACCACATTCACGCTCGCGCGGAATTGATTGAAATCAAGATAACCGGATTTCCGGCGGTCGCGATCGACGGGACTTCGGGAAACGATATCAGCTACTTACGCGCGCATGACCGGCAGTACCTCCGGCAAATCACGGAGCCCGAATGTCGCAAAAATGCGCCAGCCGGTGGTCAGTCGCGCGCGTTGGCCTTGAGCGCGGTGATGACGTCCTCCCGCGCGATGATGCCGACGAGCTTCTGCGTGCCATCGAGCACGATGATGCTCCGGATCCGGTGCTCGACCATGAGCTGGAGCACACGGGTCAATCGCGTGTCGGGGTGGACGTAGATGAATTCCGGCGTCATGACATCGCCGACCCTGCGATTCATCAGGTCGAGATAGCGAGGCACCATCTGGCTCGGCGTGAAGGCGAAGCACTTCAAAATGTCGAACTTGGTGACGATGCCGACGACCTGCCCGTCCTCCTCGACTGGATAGCCGTTGAAGTCGTCGCGCTCGAACATCTCGCTGAGCTCGAGCATGTTGAGGTCGCGCACCACGGTCTTGACGTTGCGCGTCATGTAGCCGTCGGTGGTCTGTTCAAGGAATCTGTACACGGCGCGTCCCTCATTGTCCTTCAGTCAGCCGATGTCAGTGCGACAGCAGCACGCAGCGGGCTGACTGAGTGAGCAGAAACTGCGTGACGCCGCCGAGGACCAATTCGCGGAACCGCGAATGGCCGTAGGCGCCGGCCACGATCAAGCCGGCTCCGACATCGCCAGCCACCTTATCCAAATGGTCAGCCGCGCTTTCGTTCCGGCCCGCTTCCGACACCTGGGCGGTTGCCGTGACGCCATGGCGGGCGAGCCAGGCGACGACGTCGGTGACGGAGGCCAGCACCGCCGGGCGATCGTCGTCCGGCTCGGGGATCGCGACGAGCGTGATCTCCCTCGCCTTGCGCAGCATCGGCAACGAATCGGCGGCCGCGCGCCGCGCCTCCGGCGCATCCTTCCAGGCCACCAGCACACTGCGCAGATCGAGCCAGTCGATGCCGTCGGGCACAACCAGCAGCGGACGGCCGGTCTGCATCACCAGATCCTTGGGGGTGACGAGCGAGAAGGCGTCCGAGAAGGCCGGGCTTTGCCCGCCACTGACGATGATGTCGGCGCAGCGCGCCTGTTGCAGCGCGTAACGCGCCGGGAAATCGACCGCGCCGCGCCACTCGACGTGCCCGCCGCGATTTCTGGTCGCGGCGCGGAATTGTCCCTCGAGCTCCGCAAGGCACTGCCGAACCGAGGCCTCGCCCTGGTCGATCAGACGCTGGGCCTCGGCACCGTCGGTGAAATAGAGCGGCGGCGCGAACTGCGCCGCAGCAACTCCGACGATCGCCGCCTCGAAGCGCTCCGCGAGCTCGCCCGCGACCTGGAGCCTTGCCTCATTGGGCTGACCAAGCGCCAGGCTGACCATGACGGTCGCGTATGTCATTCCATGTCTCCCGAACTTGCGGATCGCGAAGATGCTAGGCGCACCGCCGCCGGAGCGGGATGAGATAGATCAAGCCGCCAGGCAGTTCGGGCCGGCTCGGCCAGCCGCCCCGAGCGGATTATCCGATTGCCGAACTTGCCTCCCGGGCGGCCATGCGCGAAATTATCGTCCGCGGAACCGCACCCCCACGACGCAAGGATGGAAGCAAATTGAGCCCGACCCGCGTAACTCATCCGGCAGATGACGGTCGGGGCGAACATTTCCGGGTCCGGATCGAAGGATTTGGCGTCGGCACCTGGGACCTTGATCTCAAGACGCAGGAATTGGAATGGTCGGATGCGGCCAGGGCGCTGTTCGGCGTCGCCCGCGACCTGGAGATCACCTACGAGTTCTTCCTGTCGCACCTGGAGCCGAAGGACCGCGAGCGGGTCGAAGCCGCGATCAAGCGCGTTTCAGAACGCGGCGGCGGGTTCGACGTGTCTTTCCGGATTTCCGGCGTCTCCAGCAAAGGGCAATGGATCCGAGCCCGCGCCGGCCTGATCCGGGACGACGCCGGGGCCGCGCGCCATCTCAGCGGGATCTTCCTCGACATCGACGAGGAGAAGCAGGTCGAGGAGGCATTGCGCACGCGCGAGAGCCACCTCCGCTCGATTCTGCAGACGATTCCCGATGCCATGATCGTCATCGACGGCCACGGCATCATCCAGCTGTTCAGCGCGGCCGCCGAGCGCCTGTTCGGCTATTTGGAGCATGAGGCGATCGGCCAGAACGTCGACATCCTGATGCCCGAGCCCGACCGCTCCCGCCACGACAGCTATATCGCCCGCTATCGCACCACGCGCGACCCGCACATCATCGGCATCGGCCGCATCGTTACCGGCAAGCGGCGCGACGGCACGACCTTTCCGATGCACCTGTCGATCGGCGAGATGCAGTCTGGCGGCGAACCCTATTTCACCGGCTTCGTGCGCGACCTGACCGAGCACCAGCAAACCCAGGCCCGGCTGCAGGAGTTGCAGTCCGAGCTCGTCCATGTCTCGCGCCTGAGCGCGATGGGCGAGATGGCATCGGCGCTCGCGCACGAGCTCAACCAGCCGCTGGCGGCCATCAGCAACTATATGAAGGGTTCGCGCCGGCTGCTGGCGGGCAGCAGCGATCCGAACATCACCAAGATCGAGAGCGCGATGGACCGCGCGGCCGAGCAGGCGCTGCGCGCCGGCCAGATCATCCGCCGCCTGCGCGACTTCGTCTCGCGCGGCGAATCCGAGAAGCGGGTCGAGAGCCTCTCCAAGCTGATCGAGGAGGCAGGCGCGCTCGGCCTTGCCGGCGCACGCGAGCAGAACGTCCAGCTCCGCTTCAAGCTCAATCCGGACGCCGACCTCGTGCTGGCCGATCGTGTCCAGATCCAGCAGGTACTGGTCAACCTGTTCCGAAACGCGCTGGAAGCCATGGCGCAATCGCCGCAGCGCGAGCTCGTCGTCACCAACGCCGAGGTGGCCGACGGCATGATCGAAGTCGAGGTCTGCGATACCGGATCCGGCTTCCACGACGACGTGATACCAAACCTGTTCCAGACCTTCTTCACGACGAAGGAGACCGGTATGGGCGTGGGACTTTCCATCAGCCGCTCGATCATCGAGGCGCACGGCGGCCGCATGTGGGCCGAGAGCAACGCATCGGGCGGCGCAACGTTTCGCTTTACCTTGCCGGCAGCCGACGAGAACTGATCAATGACCACAAAGGCACATGTCTATGTCATCGACGACGACCAGGCGATGCGGGATTCGCTGAACTTCCTTCTGGATTCGTCCGGCTTCAGCGTCCGATTGTTCGAGACGGCGCAAAGCTTTCTCGACGCGCTGCAGGGCCTCTCGTTCGGCTGCGTGGTCTCCGACGTGCGCATGCCGGGGCTTGACGGGATCGAGCTCTTGAAGCGCATGAAGGATGCTCAAAGTCCATTCCCGATCCTCATCATGACCGGTCATGGCGACGTTCCGCTGGCGGTCGAAGCCATGAAGCTCGGCGCGGTCGATTTCCTCGAAAAGCCATTCGAGGACGATCGCCTGACCGCCATGATCGAAGCGGCGATCCGCCAGGCCGAGCCTGCCGCCAAGAGCGAGGCGATCGCGCAGGACGTCGCCGCGCGTGTGGCCTCGCTCAGCCCGCGTGAGCGTCAGGTCATGGAGGGGCTGATCGCGGGCCTCTCCAACAAGCTGATTGCCCGCGAGTACGACATCAGCCCGCGCACCATCGAAGTGTATCGGGCCAACGTCATGACCAAGATGCAGGCGGGCAGCCTGTCGGAGCTGGTGCGGCTGGCGATGCGCGCCGGCATGCTCAAGGATTGAGGCAAGTCCGACTTGAGGCAGGTCAAGGCCCTCCCCTCGTCACGTGCTAGCAAAGCTGCCATGACCGAGATCAGCTTGCATTGTGGGCCGGATCCGATGTCGTCCTCACTCAAGCCCATCGTCTACGTGGTCGACGACGACGACGCCGTCCTGGGATCACTGCGATTCCTGCTGGAAACCGACGGCTTTGCCGTGCGGACCTTCAGGAATGCCACGGCATTGCTCAATGCTCCCCGCTCTGCGGGCGCGGACTGCTACGTGATCGACTACAAGATGCCCGACATCAACGGCGTCGAGCTTGCGAGGCGCCTGCGCACGTCGAAGGGCGACACGCCCGTGATCCTGATCACGGGTTATCCGGACGAGAATATTTCGACCCGGGCCGCCGCGGTCGGGATCAAGGACGTGATCCTGAAGCCGCTTCTCGACGAAAATCTCATCAAGTGCATCCGCGGCGCCATCGAGGGCAAGCCCAGGGGTTGACCTCAAGGCTCGACCTACGGGATTCTACGTAGGTAGACATCCTTAAGATATCGCTCGAAATTTTCACGCCGCTCGACGCGCGGTAACCATCCGCCATCACAACGGAGATGGCACAGATGCTCACCCAGTCGCTCAACACCCAGGTTCGCGGCAACAAGATCGCCCCCGCCGCCTATCCCGTCTCCGACCAGTTCGGCGCCATCACCGGCCATGTCGGTCTTGTCGCTACCGAATTCTCCTATCGCAAGGACGAGGAGATCTACGGCGAGGAGGAGCCCGCTGAATATGTCTACCAGGTCGTCTCCGGCGCGGTGCGCAGCTACAAGCTCCTCTCCGACGGCCGCCGTCAGATCGGCACCTTCCATCTCCCCGGCGACGTGTTCGGCCTCGAATCCGTCGCCAGCCATCGCCTCGCCGCCGAAGCCATCATCGACACCACCGTGCGCCTCGTGAAGCGCTCCAGCCTCGAGAAGGCTGCCGGCATCGATGTGCAGGTCGCGCGCAAGCTCTGGGCGATGACCGCGGGCGAGCTGCGCCACGCCGAGGACCACATGCTGCTGCTCGGCCGCAAGACCGCGATGGAGCGGGTTGCGACCTTCCTGCTCGAAATGGACCGCCGCCTCGCTGTCGCCGGCATGATGGCGCTGCCGATGTGCCGCCGCGACATCGGCGACTATCTCGGCCTGACGCTCGAGACGGTGTCGCGCGCGCTGTCGCAGCTTCATTCCCAGGGCATCCTGGGCTTCTCCGGTGCCCGTCAGATCGTGCTGCGCAACCGCCAGCGTCTGCACAATCTCGACGCCTGATTTCTTCCTCCCTGCCATCTTCCCGACTGGCCGGCCGAACCCGTTTCGGCCGACCATTTTCTTACTCTCAACGCGCGCTGCGCCGCGTCTCCGGCATCACCAGGAGAATCAGGAGGAGCCCGGCTGCTGCGACGCAGGCGAGGCCGACGAAGGCGGTGCTGCTGCCGAACCTGTCGCTGATGAAGCCGCCGAGCACGGTGCTCAGCGACGCACCGATGCCGGTGGCGGTTCCCACGACTCCCTGCGCAAGATTGAAATGGCCGCTGCCGAAGGCGACGTCGGCGACGATCAGCGGGATCATCACCGCGAACACAGCGGCCGTGATACCGTCGAACACCTGCACCAGCACCAGCACATAGGGATCACGGACGGTCGCGAACAACAGCCCGCGAATCGCAAGCGCGCCGAATCCGATCAGCAGCAGCGGCCGTCGGCCCCAGGCCTGCGCCTTGCGCCCGACCGACGGCGACATCAGTGCCACGATCGCCTGCGGCACGATGATGCAGCCCGCGATCAGGACGGTCGCCCACTGGCTCGACCGCGTCGTCACCACGCTGGCCATCAAGGGCAGCATCGCCGCGTTCGCGAGCTGCAACAGCATCACGCTGCAGGCGAAGATCAACAGCGGCCGCTGCCTCAGGAGATGCCACACATTCGTGTCCGCGCCTTCGGCGGCTTCGCGCGGCATTTCGCCGTGCGCGCGCGCCACGTCGACCTCCTCCTCACGGATCCGCGACAAGGCGATCAGGGTCGGGATCGCAAGCAGGAAGGTGACGAGGAACACCGAGCGGCTCGACAGGAGATAGCCGGCGGTGCCCATCACCGCGGCCGCGACCCCGTTACCAAGCGAGGCGAAGCGCGCGTTGCGGCCGAGCCGTTCGCCGATCGCGAACGGCCCGACGAGGCCGAGGCTGATCGCGGCGATCGCAGGCCCCAGCACGCAGCTCGCCGCCGCATGCAGGGTCGCTGCCGTCACCACGACCGGAAAGATCGGCATCGCCGCATAAGCCAGCGCGCAGCAGCCGATGGTCGCGATCGCAAGCGCCGCGACCAGCCGCTCGGATTTCGCGGCGTCGATGATCGCGCCACCCGGCATCTGACCGATCAGGCCGACGATGCCGCCGATCGACAGCACGAGGCCGATCTCGACCTGCGTCCATTTCTGCGTCGTCAGATACACCGCGATGAACGGGCCGAAGCCGGTCTGCACGTCGGCCAGGAAGAAGATGAACCAATCCAGCGCCCGCAGACTCTGCTTTGACGGCGCCGGTTGCGGAAGCGCAGAAACAGCGTTGCGGCTCTCGGGTCGGCCACGTTCAACGTCGCTCGGATGGCTCGGCTTCCTGGACAAGCGCACCGGCAGTCTGCCCTCCCCTTCCTTACGGAATGAACTGCAGCGGTTGCAGGGTGCCGGAGGCACCCAGCACGACGATCGGTGTGTCCTCCTTGTATTCCGGCGCAGCCGCGACCTGCGCCTTGGTCAGCTCCAGGCTGATGCTGTCCTTCTTGTTGGCGATCTTGCCGAAATGCAGCGCGTTCCAGTCGACCACGATCTTGCGGCTACCGACGCCGAGGAAACCGCCGAAATCGATCACCGCCGCCCGCACTTTGCCGGCGCGATCGACGATGACATCGACGATGCGTCCCATGTCCTCATCGGCGGCGCTGCGCACGTCCCGCCCGAGCACGCCGTGCGCGTCGCTGGCACCGATGATGGTGACCGAGGGCGGCGGCGCCGCGTCCTTCGGCACCACGGGCACGGTCGGGGCCGGCGACGGCGACGCGTTCGGCTCGGCTTGCGCCGCAGGAGGCTCCTCCGCCGCGTACGAGCCCGCAGGCGCGATGCTCCCCACGATCACTGCGACGAGCATCAACCGCGTCATGGCGCGCATGCTACCTCCTCCGACTGATTGCGCTAGTGCGCCAGCACGATCGATACCTGGATCTGGCCGCGCGTGCGCAGCACCTCGAGCGCGACATCATGGCCATGGCGCCGGATCCGCAAATCGACACTGGAGGCGCCCAGTTGCAACTCGCGCAGCACAACCTCGTTCAGGAACGCCGGCAGATGCGGATTGCGCAGGCGGATCTCGCAACGCGCGACGTCAAACTCGATGCCGAGCGCGGCTTCCAGCAGCGTGAACGGTGTCGCGCTCGCCCAGGCCTGCGGTGCACAGGCGACCGGGTAGAGAGTCGGGCCGCGTCGCTTCTCGCGGCGGAAGCCGCAGAACAATTCCGGCAGACGCCGGAGGTCCATGTAGGTCGCGGCCTCGAACAGGCCCTTGAAGACATGCGCCACCGAATGCTTCAGGCCGTAGCGCGCGAGCCCGAGCGTAATCAGCGCATTGTCGTGCGGCCAGACCGAACCGTCATGATAGGACATCGGATTGTAGCGCTTTTCGCCGAGCGCCACGGTGCGGATGCCCCAGCCGGAGAAGAAATGCGGCCGCATCAGGTCGGCGGCGACCTTGCGGGCGCGGTCCTCTCTGATCATGCCGCTGAACAGGAGCTGGCCGGCATTCGACGTCCGCACCTTGCAGGGTCGCTTGGCGCCGTCGAGCGCGATCGCGTAGGTGCCGAGTTCCTCGCACCAGAACGCCTCCTCGAAACGGGCGGCGAGCGCCTTTGCCTCAGCCTCGAGCTTCCTCACCTTGTCCGGCTTGCCCAGCCGCAGGGCGCAGCGCGCGGCGAGCTGCTTGGCGGCAAAGACGTAGCCCTGCACTTCGGCAAGCGCGATATAGCCTTCCGCGAGCGTGCCGTCGGCATGGAAGATCGCATCATAGGAATCCTTCCAGCCCTGGTTGGCGAGGCCCTGCTCGGACGCGCGTTGATATTCGACAAAGCCATCACGGTCGGGATCGCCAGGTCCGTCGATCCAGGCCAGCGCGGCCTCGATCGCGGGCCACAATTCCAGCAGCGTCTCAACATCACCCGTACGCTCGAAATAGCGGCCGGCGAGCAGCACGAACAGCGCGGTGGAATCGACGCTGCCGTAGTATTGAGCGAACGGGACCTCGCGCAGCGCCGCCATCTCGCCACCGCGCATCTCATGCAGGATCTTGCCGGGCTCGGCGTCGGCGAGCGGATCGGTGGATTTGGCCTGGAAGTGCGCGAGCCGCCGCAGCACGCCTCTGGCGACCCGCGGATCGATCCACAGCATCTGCAAGGCAGTGATCAGGCCGTCGCGGCCGAACGTCGTCGAGTACCAGGGAATGCCTGCATAGGGATAGCGGCCCTGCGGCGTATCCGTCATCAGCATGTTGAGGTCGGCCATCGCCTGGCACAGCACCTCGTTGAAGATGTTGTTGGAGGTCTCGATGCTGGTCGTCCCCGCCGTACAGGCGCGCATCTCGCGGCGGTGCGCCAGCATGGCCGGAAAAAAGCGCACGGGCTTGAGCGTCTGCGGCCGGTTGCAGGACACCGCCACAAACAACGACTTCGTGTGATGCGGCTCGAGCTCGAGCTGCCAGGTGGCGGCATTGACCGAAAGCCGGGTTGGCCTTGGATCGAAGTGCAGTCCGGTCGTGCGCTGCGCATCATCTAGCCCGCGATATTCGAACAGGACATCGGTCGGGCTGAGCAATTTGCTCGCGCCGGTCCCTCGCCGCGGCCGCTTCTCGCCACGCACCTCGAACAAATCGGCGAAATCGCTGTCGAACAGCAGCGTCAGCTCGAAGCTCGCCGGCCGGTCGCCATGGTTTTGGAGGCCAATACGCTGATAGGCCGTGCCGCGCCACAGGAACACCGTGCGCACGATGTGCAGCAGATCCTTCTGGAGGACGATGCGGCCATTGCGGTAGATATCGGGATTGGTGAGGTCGATGGTCAGGGCCGAGTTGTCGTCGCGCAAGTTCGAGCCGAGCAGCAACGGCTGAAGATCGTCGAGCACGAGCTCGAGCCGCGCGAGATAGCGCGTGTCGCAGTTGAACAGACCGTCCGGACCACCGGCGGAGGCGCCGATATCGCCATGGCTGTCGAGAACGATGAAGGTATCGTCGTGCTTGAGCGAGCGCCGCGGCCTCGCCGCAGGTCCCGTCATGGGAATGTAGAACGGCTGCTCCTCCACCACTTCCACGGTTCGCGATGCCGCGACGAACTGGGTGACGACTTCGGCTGACATGCGCTATTCCCCTGCGCCGTTATCCAAAACGCAATCGACCTGAACGCGACTGACGACTTACGCGGCGAACTTCGAGAGCCGATTCATCTCCTGCGTGACCAGCTCGCGGTAAGGCCCGTGGTTCTGCATCAGGCGATCGGGCGAGCCGTCCTCGATGATCTTGCCGGCCTTCAACACCACCACGCGGTCGAAGTTGCGCAAGGTTGCCAGCCGGTGCGCGATCGCGATCACCGTGCGGCCTCGCATCAAACGCGACAGCGCCTCGCGGATCGCCTCTTCCGCCTCGCTGTCGAGCGCCGCGGT
The DNA here is from genome assembly GCF_029714405.1 of Bradyrhizobium sp. CB82. Lineage (NCBI taxonomy): Bacteria > Pseudomonadati > Pseudomonadota > Alphaproteobacteria > Hyphomicrobiales > Nitrobacteraceae > Bradyrhizobium > Bradyrhizobium sp. CB82. Next base: position 6,297,178 of record NZ_CP121650.1, read on the forward strand.
GGCCTCGTCGAGCAGAAGGATCGGCGCGTCCTTCAGGAAGGCGCGCGCAATCGCGATGCGCTGGCGCTGGCCGCCGGAGAGCTTGACTCCGCGGTCGCCGACCATCGTATCCAGCCCCTCGGGCATGCTCTCGACGAAATCGCAGCGCGCCGCGATCGCCGCACGCAAGACCTCGTCGTCGGTCGCGTTGGGCCGGCCGTAGCGGATGTTCTCACGGACCGAGCGATGAAACAATGAAATGTCCTGCGGCACCACGGAGATCGCCTCGCGCAGGCTCTGCTGCGTCACACGCGCGATATCCTGGCCGTCGACGGTGACGTTGCCGTCATCGACGTCATAGAACCGCTGCAACAGCGTGAACAGCGTCGACTTGCCGCCGCCGGATTGCCCGACCAGGCCGACACGCTGGCCGGGTTGCAGCCGCAGGCTGAAGCGTTCGAATATCTTCGACGCTCCGGGATAGCCAAACGTCACGTTGTTGAAGGCAATCGCGGCGCCGCGCTTGACCAGCGGTTCGGCCTCGGGGTGGTCGCGCAATTCATGCGGCACCAACAGCGTCGCGATCGCCTCCGTGAGCCGCGCGACATGCTGGGTGACGTCGACCAGAGCGACCGCAAGATCGCGCGTCGCGTTGAGAATAGAGAGTCCGAGCGTACAGACGAGCACGACCTCGCCGGTTGTGGCTTCGCCCTTTTGCCAAAGCGTGATCGCCCAGGCGAGTAGTGCAAGGGTCAGAACGACAGTGACCGCGGCGTGGGTCAGGCGCAGCTTTTCCAGGTAGCGCAGGCTGCGGCCCCGCGCGGTGAGTTCCCGGTTCACGGTTGCATCGAAGCGCTGATGTTCGTGGGCGATGCCGCAGAACGCCCGCACCAGTGGCATGTTGCTGATGACGTCGATCATCTCGCCGTCGACGACGGCGGCCTTGTCGGCGAAGTCGTCATGCAACGGCTTGCCGGCCGCGGCGAGATGGAACATCGCGATTACCATGCCGCCGGCGATCACGATCAATCCGGCTGCCATATAAGGACTCACGGTTCCAATCAGCAGGATGGCCGCAACTGTGGCAGCGCATGGCGGAAGTACGTTCCAGACGAACATGTTCTCGACCGTGAACACGGCGTTCGAGGTTGCGGTGATGCGACTGCTGAGCATACCCGGCATGCGATCGGAGAAATAGCTCGGCGCATGACCCGTGAGATGGCGGAAGATGTCGCGGCGCAGATCGCCGGTCACGCCGACAAAGGTGAAGCTCGCTGTCCAACTCGCGATGCGCCAGAGGAAGTTATCGGCGGCAATCAGCGACATGAGGAAAACGAATGCCAGCCATACACTACCGCTATGCGATGCGCCGGCGGAGAGGCTGTCGACGAGCGACTTGACGCCATACTGCGTGCCCACCGAGCAGGCAACCGCGGCGATCACGGCCGACAGGATCACCAGATGCGACGCGAGCCGCCGGCGAAGATAGCGTAAAACAAAGGCAAACGGCCGCCTCGCGTAGCCGGACAGATGATCCATATGGTTGCCACCCCGTCATAAGAACTGTCAGTCGTGCCCCGCACGGCCCTGGTTGAGTGAACATCAACCGGCTCGATCCGGTTCCCTTGCAGTGCGATCACGACACGACGATGCAGGCGATCTGAGAAGCCGCCGTGACATCATCAAGACCAGATTGCGGACATCTCACGCCGTATTGCCGACGTGTCGAATAAGTAACCTTTCCGCGAGGGAACTTCGCAGATGCGGAAACGTTCCCTTCGCTGGCATGCCGGTGCCGAAGTGAGCTGGGGTTCAACTTTCATGATCGCGACAAGGAGATGGTGAGATGCGCATCGCGCAGGTAGCTCCGTTGACGGAGGCTGTTCCACCCAAGCTTTATGGCGGCACTGAACGGGTGGTGCATTGGTTGACGGAGGAACTGGTGGCGCTTGGCCACGACGTGACACTGTTCGCCAGCGGCGACTCGCATACCTCGGGCAAGCTCGACGCAATGTGGCCGAAGGCGTTGCGCCTCGACGGCGCGGTGCGCGACCCCAACGCACTGCACATGGTGATGCTGGAGCGGGTGCGGCAGAAATGCGACGACGAGGAATTCGACTTCCTCCACTTCCACCTCGATTACTATCCGTGGTCGCTGTTCTATCGCCAGCCGACGCCATTCCTGACGACGCTGCACGGCCGGCTCGACCTGCCCGAACACCAACCGGTGTTCAATACGTTCTCCAGCATCCCCGTCATCTCGATCTCGAATGCGCAGCGTCGGCCCGTACCGCAGGCGAACTGGGTGCGCACCATTCATCACGGCCTGCCGGAGAATCTGCTGACCCCGGTGCCCGCAAAGCAGGATTATCTTGCGGTGCTCGGCCGCATCGCGCCGGAGAAAGGTGTCGATCGCGCCATCAACGTCGCGACCCGCTGCGGCATTCCACTGAAGATCGCGGCCAAGGTCGATCGCGCCGACCAGGATTATTATGACGAGCTGATCCGGCCGCTGATCGAGAACAATCCGCTGGTCGAGTATATCGGCGAGATCAGCGACAACGAGAAATCGGAGTTCTTGAGCGGCGCGCTCGGCCTTCTGCTCCCGATCGATTGGCCCGAGCCGTTCGGCCTGGTGATGATCGAAGCCATGGCCTGCGGCACACCGGTGGTCGCCTGCAATCGCGGCTCGGTGCCCGAGATCATCGATGAGGGCCTGACCGGCTTCGTCGTCGAGGACGAGACCAGCGCGGTCGCGGCCGTCGGACGCCTGCCGCAGCTGAGCCGCGCGGCAATCCGCAAGCAGTTCGAGACTCGCTTCACCGCAAGGCGCATGGCGCTCGACTATCTCGCCGCCTACCGCGGCCTGATGGAAGCGACCGCGCCGAAGATCAAGCTGGTGAGCAGCGCGGAGTAGCGGTACGCCTCCACATTCTCCGCTGTCATTCCCCGCGAAAGCGGGGAATCCAGTACGCCGCGATCTCTCGTTTCCTCGCGTCGTCTCCGGAATACTGAATCGCCCGATCAACTCGGGCGATGACACCGACAATGTGGCACGCGGCTATGTCACCACCGCGCGCTTTGGCTCGACGATCTCGAACATGCGCGGGAATTCGTCCATCAGGGTCATCAGCTCGGCGAGGCGCAGTGCGTTGCCCGATAGCTTGATCTTGCCGGCGGCAACCGCCTCCGGGAAGGTCGTGAGCTTCGCGATCACCTCGTCGAGCGTAGCGCGGGCGAGCGTGAAACTGGCGTCGGCCTCCTCCGCCTGCACGCCCTCGGTATAGGTGAGCGCGGAATTCTCAAGATTGAGAATGAGTCGGGATGATCCTGAATGTCACCGTGCTCTCGAGAAAGGGTGGGACGCTCTCGCGCAGGGCGTATCGGAGTTCTCGACCGGGGGTAATGGTGGTTGGCTCGGGATCGGCGAGTTCCCGTCCCGGCAGCCACGCCTTTCGAAACTCGGGATTGCTGGTTGCCCGCCATGAAGATTTGCCAACGCCGGCAATTGGCTAATGCATGCCGAGAACTCTCGGCAGCCAGAGCGTCAGGCCAGGCCAGTAGGTCACGACGACGAGGAAGGCGAGCATCGTGAGCAGCCACGGCATGACGGCCCCAGCGAGCTCGGTGATACGCATTCGCGCGATCATCGAGGCGACGTAGAGGTTTAACCCGACAGGCGGGTGGCAGAGGCCGACCTCCATGTTGACGTCGATGACGATGCCGAAATGCACGAGATCGATGCCGAGTTTCTTGGCGGCCGGAGCAAGGATCGGAGCCATGATCAGGATGATCGAGTTTGGCTCCATGAAATTGCCGGCGAGCAGCAACAGCACGTTGACGACTAGGAGGAATCCGACCCAGCCGAGATTCTGCGCCGCGATCCAGTCGGCGAGCGTCGCCGGCAGGTTCTCGTTGGAGAGCACGAAGGAGAACAGCACCGCGTTGGTGACGATGTAGAGCAGCATCGCGCTGGTATTTGCGGCGCGCAGCAGCACGCGCGGCACGTCCTTCATCCCGATCGCCTTGTAGACGAAGACCGAGATGAAGAAGGAATAGACCGCTGCCATCGCGGCCGCCTCTGTCGCGGTGAACAGGCCGCTATAGATACCGCCGATGATGATGACGACCAGCATCAATCCCCAGATGCTCTCCCGGAACGTGCGCACCGTCTCGCCCCAGCTCGCCTTTGGCAGGCGCGGATAGTCGCGCTTCTTCGCGAGCCACCAGGTCACGATGCACAGCATCGTGGTCAACAGCATGCCGGGCAAAAGGCCCGCGACGAACAGCGCGCCGATCGAGGTATTGGTCGAGACCGCATAGACGATCTTCGGGATCGAAGGCAGCATCAGGATGCCGAGCGAGCCGGCGACCGTGATGATGCCGGCACCGAAGCGCATGGGATAGCCGTGGCGGACCATTTCGGGCAGCACGATCGCACCGATCGCGGCCACCGTGGCGACGCTCGAGCCGCACACCAGCGCGAACATCGCGCAGGCGACGATGCCGGCAAGCCCGAGGCCACCGTGCCAGTGACCGATCAGCGAGGTCGCGAAATTGATCATGCGCCGCGCCACGCCGCCATGGGTGAGGAAATTGCCCGCCAGGATGAAGAACGGGATCGCCATGATCTCGAAGCTCTCGATGCCCGTGAAGAGCTTCATCGAGACCGCTTCGATCGGTACCGCCGTCAGCGTGAACAGGAACGTCATCACGGTGAGGCCGAGCGCGATCGAGACCGGAATGCCCGTCAGCATCAGCGCGATCAGCAGCGCAAACACCGTGGCAGCGCGCATCCACTGCGGCAGCACGATGACGCCGGACTTTTCGGCAAGGCACAGCGCGAAGATCAGGATCGGTGCCAAAATCAGGATCACGCCGAGCGGCGAAACCTTTCGCGAAGCCGCTTTTGTCACAGCACCCGCCGGCTGCGGATGCAGCGCAGGCGAAGCGCCGGCCTGAATGCCCTCGACATGGGTCTCGTCGTGATGCGGCAGCTCGCCGGTCCAGAAATAGAACCAGGCGACCTGGAGGAAGCGGAAGCACATCAGGCCGGAGCCGAGCGGGATAGCCAGATACACGATCCACATCGGTGCTTCCAAATCGTTCGACTGCTGTCCGGTGTGGAACATCTCGCCGACGAAGGAGGCGCCGAAGGCCGCGATCATGCCGGTGAAGATCGCGCCGCAGAGCAGCGCGAACAGGATCACATGCTTGCGCGAATGTTCGGGCAGGCGGTTGACGAGCAGGTCGACGCCGACATGGATGCCGGTGCGCACGCCATAGGCTGCGCCGAACTTCGCCATCCAGATGAACATGTAGATACAGAGCTCCTGCGCCCAGGACAGGTCGAGCTCGGACAAGAAGGTGAACAGGCCCTGCGCTATCGCGGCGAGCCAGGTTAGCCCGTGCGCGGCGGCCCATCTGGAGAGCGCGATCGACTCCCCGGTGCCGTAGCGATGCAGCACCGCGATGAAGATCAGGCCCGTTGCCGCCGCAATGAGCGTCGCGATCAGCCATTCCTCGAGGTGATCGAGCGCACGATTTAGCACGCGAAGCAAATCAAGTCCCCCTTATCAGACTGAAACGGCCGGGAGTGCGTTCACTCCCGACCGTTCTTGTTGTTGCTCTACGCCAGGCCGTGTCAGTTCATCTTGACGTCGAGTTCCTTGGCGACGAGATCGAGCACCTCCTGCCCGACCCGGCCCTTGGCCCATCTATACGTCGGCTGCATCGCCTCCTGCCACGCCTTGCGGTCGGCATCGGAGAGGTAGTGCAGCGTGGTCTTGCCCGATTTCTTGATCTCGGCGAGCGCGTCCTCGTTCTCCTGGCGCGCGATCGAGTTGGTGTAGTCGGTCGCCTCCGACATCGCCTTCTCGAGCTGGCCACGGATGTCCGGCGGCAGCCCCGCCCAGAATTTCGAGTTGACGATCACGGCGTATTGCAGATGCGCGTGATAAGACACGGTGATGTCCTTCTGCACCTCGTAGAACTTCTGCGTCAGGTAGTTCGAGGCCGTGTTCTCGCAGCCGTCGACGACGCCGGTCTGCAGGGCCTGATAGACTTCGGAGAACGCCATGATCTGCGGGATCGAGCCGACGAGGCGGAAATACTGGTCGGCGACCTTCGAGCCCGAGATGCGGAACTTCAGTCCCTGGAAGTCGGCGGGCTTGATCAGCGGACGGTTGGACGAGACCATGTGGAAGCCGTTGTCCCAATAGGCCAGACCCGTGATGCCTTTTGCCTCCAGTTTCTGGAACAGCCACTTGCCGACCGTTCCCTTCATCGCATTGGCGTAGGTCTCGTCGTCCTTGAACAGCCAGGGCAGATCAAGCGCCTCGAATTCCTTCACCCCGAGCGGCGCGAATTTCGCGGTCGAGGGCGCGAGCATCTGCACCGACCCGAGCTGGAGCGCCTCGATCTCCTCCTTGTCCTTGTAGAGAGAGGAGTTCGGATAGACCTCGATCTTGACCTTGCCGTCGGTGTATTTCTCGGCGAGCTCCTTGAACTTGAGCGCGCCCTTGCCCTTGGGTGTATCGTTGGCGACGACGTGGCTGAACTTGATGACGATCGGGCTCTGGGCCTGCACGGCGGCAGGCGCCAACACGAACGTCGAGACGAGCACGGCCGCAGCGGCCGCAAGCAGCAGTTTGCGCATTAAGTACCTCCCAACAACCTCTAAAGCCGGTTCTTTTTTTGTTTTCCGGTCAGTAGTGGCAGCAAACCACCAGGCGAACAACTAGACCTAAGCCCAATTTGCCGCAGCCAAATCGCCTTGACGGCTCTTGTATACGCAAGTTTGCGCCCGCTCCAGCCCCGGCGGCCGGGCGCTTATGTCGCATCGGCGAACGAAGTTAACCCTTGCGCTGGGCGACCATGAACAGCCGCCGGAACGGAAACAGCGTCTTCCCCGCCGCATTCTTCGGATAGGCCTTTGCGACGCGCTCGCCATAGGCGGCCTCGAAGGCGGCCTTCTCCTCGCCCTGCAGGATGTCGAGATAGCGCGTCAGCCAGGTGCCCTTGGTCCACTCCTTGACGGGATTCTCGCCTTCCAGGACCTGGAGGTATTCGGTCTCCCAGATGTCGATGTTCTGCGACAGGGGCGCAAGCAGATCGTGATAGAATGCCGGCCCCTCGACCGGCGGTGGGGTGACGAGATGCTCGACCTTGGCCCGCCAAGGACCGTTGAACGCGGTCTCGCCGATCAGGACATGCGAGGGCGCGGTAAAATTACGCGGCATCTGCACTGCAAGCATGCCGCCGGGGGTGACCTTCTCCATCAGCGAGGGGAAGAGTGCCGCATGATTGGGCAGCCAGTGCAGTGCGGCATTGGAATAGATCAGGTCATATCGCTTCGTCGGGTGCCAATGGCCGAGATCCTCATGTGACCATTCCACCTCCGGCGCGGCCTTGCGGCCCGCGGCAACCATCTCAGCCGAACCCTCGACAGCGGTGACGGCAGCACCCGGCCAGCGCTCCCTGATCAGCTTTGTGACGTTGCCGGCTCCGGCACCGAGATCGGCAATGCTCGCGACCGCAAATTCCGGAATCCGCAACAAGAGATCGACCGCGGGCCTCAGGCGGTGACCGGAGAACTTCAAATATTGCTGCGGATCCCACACCATCTTCGCGAACCTGTTTTTCGTGTTTCCTTCGCCTTGGCTCTTCGTTACCACTGCTCGTCCCGGTCGGGCAAATCGCTCCCGGGACGCGTTGGAAACGAACCGCAACACAACAAGAGCAAACAAGAGAGCGTGTGACCATGGACCTCGGGCTCAAGTCGAAAACCGCAGTCGTCACGGGAGCAAGCATCGGCATCGGCCGCGCCATCGCCAAGGGCCTTGCCGCCGAAGGCGCACGCGTGGTGGCGGTAGCGCGGCGCAAGGACCTGCTCGACCAGCTCGTGCAGGAGTCAGGCGCGGGGCTGATCACGGCATTCGAGCAGGACGTCATGGCGGAGGACGCCGCCGAGCGGCTGGCCGCCTTTGCACTCAAGGAGCTCGGCCATGTCGACATCCTCGTCAACAATGCCGGCGGCAGCCGTCCGCTGCCGGTCGATGCGCCCGAAAGCAAATGGGACGAGGCGATCGCGCTGAACTTCACCAGTTACCGACGCATCGCGCATGCGCTGTTGCCGCAGATGATGGAGCGCAACTGGGGCCGCATCATCAACATCACCGGCAAGTCCGAGCCGGAAGGCCTCAACGCCGCCTTCGCCGCCAAGGCCGCCGTGCACGCCTGGGCCAAGGGCCTGTCGCGCGAGATCGGCAAGCATGGCATCACCATCAACTGCATCCCGCCCGGCCGCATCATGAGCGAGCAGATCCGCCGCAACTATGCGCCCGATTACCGCGAGCGCTTTGCGGAAGAGGAGATCCCGGTCGGCTATTGGGGCGAGCCGGAGGACCTTGCGGCCCTGGCCGTGTTCCTGGCCTCGCCGGTGGCGCGCTACATCACGGGCACGGTGATCCCGGTCGATGGCGGGTTGCGGCGGTATCAGTTCTGATCGACGAGAGCGCACCTGCCGGCGCGGCGACGTTTGCGTATTTGGTCGGTGTCCGAGCAGGGCGCATTACTGAATATCCCGCCAACGAGCCTGGAAACGTTTGATCCAACTCAATAGCGGCCTTGTCGCTTCGGTGCCCGCTCACTGCGGAAATGTTTGTCCTGCGGCGTGGGGCCGCGGAAGCCAATGTCCGGTCCGTTCGAATTCAAACGGGACGCATGTGGCCCGACCGAATTTCTTCGATCGCCAGGCCCCGAAACCAGAACGCGACGAACGCAATCTCGACCCGCGATCAATCCTATATCTTGCTGTGCAACAGCTGCGCCACCGCGGCGCCCATCGCCGCTGTGCCCAGAGTGCCGCCGATGTCGCGCGTCGCGCGTCCCTGGGCGATCGCGGTCGCCACCGCCTCCTCGATCGCGCGCGCAGCCTCCTCATAACGCGCCGCGCCGATCTTCTCCTCGTGCCAGGCCAGCAGCAGCGCGGCCGACAGGATCAGCGACACCGGATTGGCGACGTCCTGCCCGGCGATGTCAGGCGCCGAGCCGTGCGCGGCCTGCGCCATGGCGTGGCGGTCGCCGACATTGAGCGAGCCGCCGAGGCCAAGACTACCGGACAATTCCGCGGTGAGATCCGACAGGATATCGCCGAACATGTTGGTGGCGACGATAACGTCGAAGCGCTCGGGGTTGCGCACGACATGCGCCATCATGGCGTCGATGAGGACGTCGTCGACCTCAAGGCCCGGATAGCCCTTCGCCGCCTCGCGGCAGATGTCCAGGAACATGCCGTCGCCGATCTTGAGAACGTTGGCCTTGTGCACCACGGTGAGATGCCTGCGGCGCCTCATTGCCAGCCGGCAGGCCGCGTGCGCGATGCGCTCGCAGCACAACCGCGTGATCCGACGAAGCGAGATAACGACATCCGGCGTGACCAGCAGTTCACCATTGCCCTGTTCCATGTTGCGGTCGGCATAGAAGCCTTCGGTATTCTCGCGCACCACGACGAGATCGAAATCGCCGAGACGGCCGGGCCTGCCGGCATAAGTGCTCGCGGGGCGAATGTTGGCGAACAGATCGAGGTTCTTGCGGAAGTAACGCGACGGATTGATTTCGCCGCGCGCCTCGTCCTTGAAGTCGAAGGTCGCGGTCGGGCCGAGGATCAGCCCATCCGCCGCTCGCATCTTGTCGAGGAGCTCGGGCCGCACCGTCGTACCGAATTGCTTCAGGCTGGCGTGGCCGACGGCATGCTCCTCCAGCCGCAGGTTGAGCTGGAAGCGTTCGGACGCCACGCGCAGCACGGCCGAAGTCGCGGCCGAGATCTCCGGCCCGATGCCGTCACCCGACAGAACCACAATTTGCATCGGTCAATCCCCTCAAGGCAGCTTATCTCGATCATACGCCATGCCGCGCAATCGCCTCCCCATCCTCGCGCATACCCGTATGCAGGCATAGGCCTGTGGCACGCGGCGCGGCCGTAGTACATCCCGGGAGCAACATCGACACCTCACGCCGGAGCAAAGCGCAGGCAATGACAATCACGTTACCTGCGCTCGCGAAGGAGCCCGATCGCCCCATCGCCGACGGCCTGCCGACGATGCGCCGGCGCTGGGCGATCGCCGCGATCTTCACCGCGCTTGCGATGGCCTCGCTCGATACCGCGATCGCCAATGTCGCGCTGCCCGCCATCGCGGCCGATCTGCATGTCAGCCCCGAACAGGTGGTCTGGGTGGTCAACGTCTACCAGATCGCGCTGGTCGCCACGCTGTTGCCGCTCGGAGCCCTCGGCGAGATCGTCGGGCATCAGCGCATCTATCTTGGCGGGTTGCTCCTGTTCACGATCGCCTCGCTGCTCTGCGCAGTGGCGTGGTCGCTGCCGAGCCTGCTCGTGGCGCGCACGCTGCAGGGCCTGGGTGCGAGCGGCATCATGAGCGTGAACACGGCGCTCGTGCGCTTCGTCTATCCCGGGCGGATGCAGGGTCGCGGCTTCGGCCACAATGCGCTCGTGGTCGCGACCGCCTTTACCTTCGGGCCGTCGATTGCGTCCGCGATCCTCGCGCTCGGGCCGTGGCCCTGGCTGTTCGCTGTGAACATTCCCTTTGGCCTCGTTGCCATGGGCATTGGATTTGCGATGCTGCCGAAGACACCGCGCGCCGATCACGGCTTTGATTTCGCAGGCGCCGTGCTGGCGGCGATCTGCCTCGGCCTGTTCATCACGGGCATCGGCAGCGCGGCGCATAACCTCTCCCCTCGCCTCGTCGCGGTCGAACTGATCGCAGCGCTCGCGATCGGCCTCATCCTGACGCGCAGGCACGCCGACCATCCCGCGCCGATGTTGCCGATCGACCTGTTCAGTCGTCCCATGTTCGCGCTGTCGGCGGCGACCGCGGTCTGCTCCTTCGCCGTGCAGGGCCTCGCCTTCGTCTCGCTGCCGTTCTATTTCGAGGACGTGCTCGGTCGCTCCCAGGTCGAGACCGGCTTCTTCATGACGCCGTGGCCGCTGGTCGTCGCCATCATGGCGCCGATCGCCGGCCGCCTGTCCGACCGCCATGCAGTCGGACTTTTGGGCGGCATCGGGCTCGTGCTGCTCGGTATCGGCATGGCGCTCCTGGCAACGCTTCCGGCCAATCCGTCCATCCTCAACGTCATCTGGCGCATGGTGATCTGCGGCATGGGATTCGGCTTCTTCCAGGCGCCGAACATGAAGGCGGTGATGTCAAGCGCGCCGCCGCACAGAAGCGGCAGCGCGAGCGGCATCGTCGCCACCGCGCGCCTGACCGGCCAGACGACCGGCGCAGCGCTCGCCGCGCTCTGCTTTGCGCTTGCGGGACATGACGGCGCCACCGCCGCACTGGCCCTCGGCGCCGGTTTCGCCGCGCTCGGCAGCGTGATGAGCTTTCTCAGGCTGGCGGTGAGATAGGCTGTGACGCAGGTGCCGCCACCATCGGCGGCATCTGCTCGTTCAAAGCAGCGAGGCGCGCATCGATGGCTTCGATGACCCGGCGCGAGAACGGTCCGAGATGCGCATAGGCCGCAATCATCGCGACCGCAATGCGCGCCGAGGACGTGTCGCGCTTGGCGCAACTCAAGAAGGTCTTCCAGAGCGGGCCGTGCGCCTCAGGAATGGCTGACGTCACGCGATGCACGGTTTCCAGCGCACGCACCCTGTTACGGATGTCGCCCTCGGGGAGCTCCTGACGTTGCCGGGAACGGTCGAGCATCGTCATCAACCGGTCGACACGGCTCGCATAAGCGGCGGGATCATAGATCCGCTCCAGAACTTGCCTGTAATCCATCAGGATGTCCTGTAACGGGCGAACCGGATCGAAATTGATCCCGGCGGTGCACTGATCGCCGCCGCTCATGGTCGACGCAGCCGAATCGTGGTTCGGGCGCAACCGGCCTTCGCGGGCGAGACGCCGCGTCAGCTGCGTGTTCGGCAGGGCAAAAAGCAGGCCGACCATGCAGACGGGAATGGCGGCCTCCTCGATGAATTCGATCATGGCATCGGCCATCGAGACTTTCTCGCTGTCGAAGCCGACGATGAAGCCGGCGGTGACGAGCATTCCGGCACCGTAGATCTTGTGAATGCTCTCGGCAATGTTGCGCCGCGTGTTCTGCTTCTTCCGCATCGCGACCAGCGTCGCCGGGTCGGGACTCTCGATGCCGACGAAGATGCCGAAGAAGTTCGCAGCCGCCATCATGTTCAGGAGCTCCTGATCATCGGCGAGATTGACCGAGGCTTCGGTCGAGAATTCGAAGGGATAGTCGTGCGCGCGCTGCCATTCGGCGAGTTCGGGAAGAAACTGCTTCAGCGACTTCTTGTTGCCGATGAAATTGTCGTCGACGAAATCGAGATGGCCGCGGTAGCCCATCTGGTACAGCGCCTCGAGTTCGGTGAACATCTGCGACGCCGTCTTGGTGCGCGGGACGCGGCCGTAGAGCTCGATGATGTCGCAGAACTCGCAGGTGAAGGGGCAGCCGCGGGAATACTGCACGCCGATATAGAGATAGTCCTCGAATTTCAGCAGGTCGAAACGCGGCACCGGCGTCCTGGTCACGTCGGCCTGGAATTTCGGCGCAGTGAATACGCCCGATCGCACGCCACTCTCCCAGGCGGCGACGAACTCGTCGATGACACCTTCGGCTTCGCCCAGCACCTGAAAGTCGGCTCGCGCGTAGAGATGGGGGCTCGATGTCGGATCGGGACCGCCGACGACGACGGGCTTGCCCTTCGCACGGCAAAGCTCGATCAGCCGCAGCGTATCGGTCTGTTGCGGCAACATCCCGCCGGTGAAGACCACATCCGCCCAATCGAGATCGTCATCACCAAGCGGCGTGGTGTTGCAGTCGATCAGACGTATAGCCCAGCTTTGGGGCAACATCGCCGCGACGGTGATCAGCCCCAGGGGCGCTGCGGGGCGCCGCACGCCCATCAATTTGCAGGATTCGCCGAAGCTCCAGAACGACTCCGCCGTGAACAGCGGATAGAGCATGAGCACATTGCAACGGCGCGGCACGTTCATGGAACCCCCCTCAGGCTTCGTGCCGAGTGTACCAAAGCACGTCCGTCTTGTACCCCCTCCAAGCGGACAAACTGTCGCCTGCTGCGTCGCTTCATTCGCTGGACGACGCTTCAAGCCACGCCGCCGGCGCTCAGGGACGCCACCTGCGAACAGGCCCCACGACCAAAGTCTACCCGGATTACGCCTGTTCCAAGGGAACCCGACGGTCGCCGAAACCTTGCTTCGGTATGCCCTCGCGCGGAGGAGATTTCGTCATGAGCAAATTGCAAGAGCGCGAAACCGTACCCGATCTCTACAATCTTTTTCTCGCCGCCGTGTTGTTCGTTTCACCCTGGCTGTTCAGGCTGACGAACGAGCCGGGGAAGGTCGATCTCTGGATCACCGGCGCCGTCATCGGTATTGCCTCCCTCGCCGCGATCATCGCCTACCGCGACTGGGAGGAATGGGTGAACGTCCTCATGGGGGTCTGGCTCATTGCCTCGCCCTGGCTACTGGGCTTCCCGCATACCCGCGCCATGCACATCAGCATCGGAATAGGCATCGTCATCGCACTCCTCGCTCTGCTCGATCTCTTCCTCCACTACGAGAAGAGACATCCGGAGGACGATGTCACGGTGGAATCCGGCCAGGAAAAGGCGCACCGGTAAGGCGCGACGCAACACCGCGCGCGGGACATTCTTCCCGATGGCGCAGGATTGTTTCGCAGGCCCAACCTCGGACTGTTGATTTGAAACGGTTCCGTTAGCCGGACAGATTGCATGCCTTGGGGCCTCATCGGTGCATCGCGGCCGCATCGCTGGCCCTGCCCGCGCTGGTGCGCGCGCAGGGCGCTACGCGCGTCGTCGTGGTCGGCGGCGGCTTTGGCGGGACCGCCTGCGCACGAGCGCTGAACCGCAGCGCAGCGAATCCTGAGGTCACGCTGGTCGAGCCCAACAGGACCTTCACCGCCTGCCCGTTCAGCAACGAGGTGATCGCGGGCCTGCGCGAGATCGAGGCGCAGCAGTTCGGCTATGAGAAGATCGCCTCCGATGGCGTGAGGGTCATCGCGCAGGCCGCAACCGCGATCGATCTGCAAGCGCGGCGCGTCACGCTGGTCGATGGCTCATCCTTTCCCTATGACCGTCTCGTGCTCTCGCCGGGCGTCGATTTCCATTTCGACGGCCTGCCCGGCTATGACCAAGCCGCAAGCCAAAAGATGCCGCATGCCTGGAAGGCCGGTGAGCAGACGCTGCTCCTGCGCAGACAGTTGGAGGCCATGGATGATGGCGGCGTGGTCGCAATCGCGGTACCCGCCAATCCGTCGCGCTGCCCGCCGGCGCCTTACGAGCGCGCCAGCCTGATCGCGCATTATCTGAAAGCGAAGAAGCCGCGCTCGAAGGTTCTGATCCTGGACGCCAAGGACTTCCCGGAAAACCGCTTCACACTTTTCCGGATCATGCTTTAGGACAGGGAATGCCAAGCACACGCCGACAATTTTTGGGCTTCACGGTCGCCGCCGGGACGATCCCCATCGCCGCGATCCGCCCGCTCGAGGCGACGCCCGCGATGCTCGGCATGGCGATCCGCAATGTCGTCGGCGAAGCACAACTGCGCACCGGCAAGGTCAGGCTCGACATTCCGCCGCTGGTCGAGAACGGCAACACCGTGCCGATGATCGTCAGCGTCGCGGCCCGATGACGGTAACTGATTACGTCAAGAGCATCCACGTCTTCAATGAAAAGAATCCGCAGCCGAATATCGGCAATTTTCATCTCGGCCCATGGGCCGGGCGTGCGCAGGTCTCGACCCGCATCCGGCTCGCGGACAGCCAGAAGGTTGTCGCGATCGCGCGGCTATCAAACGATTCCTTCTGGCAAGTCGCAGCCGATGTCGTCGTGACGCTCGCCGCCTGCACCGAGGAGGTGAACTGATGGCTTCCGCCCTGATCAACGTTCCAGCACGAGCGAAGCGCGGCGATGTCATCGAGATCCGGACGCTGACCTCGCACATCATGGAGACCGGATTTCGCCGCGCGGCGGCCGGCGACCCGCGAGACCATGAAGGGCGTCGCCGCGCGCTATCCCGCCTTCGACAAGACGCAGGCCCGCCCGGTCACGCTCGACCAGCGCATCAATCTGTGCCGCGCCAACCATCAGCAGGCAACAGCGCTGCCTTACGAAAGCCGCGACCTGCTCGCGCTCGAAGCCTTCGTCGCGCGCCAGTCGCGCGGGGCCGCGATCACGGCCGCCGACGATCCGCAGCTCAAACCGTTCGTCGAGCAGGGCCGCGCGCTCTTCATGCGGCGGCAGGGGCAGTTCAACCTCGCATGCACTAATTGCCATGACGACAACTACGACAAGCATCTGGCGGGCGCCCCGGTGACGCAGGGACAACCGACCGGCTATCCGCTCTATCGCCTGGAATGGCAGACGCTGGGATCGCTGGAGCGCCGGCTGCGGAGCTGCATGAGCGGGGTGCGAGCCCAGGCCTATGACTACGGCGCGCCCGAGCTGGTCGCGCTCGAGCTCTATCTGATGGCGCGGGCGCGCCGCATGCCCATGGAAAGCCCCGCCGTGCGGCCTTGATCCGCAGAGGAATATTAGGACTAGGCAGGCGCGGCGCGGACGCTAGTATCCCCTCCCAAGAAACGAGTCACAGGGAGGTTAAAGTGGCTGACCATCGTATCTCGCGCCGCACGCTTTTGCAGGGGACCGCCGCGGCTGGCGCGCTCAGCCTGACCGGATTTCCGGCGCACGCCGAGGTCAATTGGAAGAAATATGCCGGGACCAAGCTGGAGGTGATCCTCGCCAAGGGTCCGCGCGGCGACAACCTGCAAAAGAACATCAAGGAGTTCACCGACCTCACCGGCATCCAGGTCGAATCCGAGCAGATTCCCGAGCAGCAGCAGCGCCAGAAGTGCGTCATCGAACTCACCTCGGGGCGGCCGAGCTTCGACGTCGTGCATCTCAGCTATCACGTGCAGAAGCGGCAGTTCGAGAAAGCCGGTTGGCTCGCCGATATCACGCCCTTCATGAAGGATCCGACGCTGACCGCGCCCGATCTCATCGAGAGCGATTTTTCGGCCGCCGGCCTGCAATACGGCAAGAACGACAAGGGCCAGATGCTGTCGCTGCCCTGGTCGGTCGACTATTTCATCCTCTACTACAACAAGGAGCTGTTCCAGAAGAAGGGCGTCGCGGTGCCCAAGACGCTGGACGAGATGGTCGTCGCCGCCGAGAAACTCACCGATGCCAAGGAAGGCACTTATGGCTTTGTCGGGCGCGGCCTGCGCAACGCCAACATGACGTTGTGGACCAACTTCTTCCTCGACTATGGCGGTGAATTCCTCGATGCCAAGGGCAACATCCTGACTGACGGTCCCGAGGCCATCGCAGCGACGAAGCTCTACCAGACGCTGCTGACCAAGGTTGCCCCGCCCGGCGTCGCCGGCTTCAACTGGATGGAGTCGATGGCCTCGTTCACGCAAGGACGTTCGGCGATGTGGATCGACGGCGTCGGCTGGGCGCCGCCGCTGGAGGATCCGGCCGCCTCGCGCGTGGTCGGCAAGGTCGGCTACACCGTCGTGCCTGCCGGGCCGAAGGGACAATATTCGGCCACCTATGGCGACGGCCTCGGCATTGCCGCCGCGAGCAAGAACAAGGAAGCGGCCTATCTGCTCTGCCAGTGGGCAGTGTCCAAGACGCAAGGCGCGCGGCTGTTGCAGGCCGGCGGCGGCGTGCCGTTCCGCAACTCGATCCTGAACGATCCCGAGGTCCAGAAGGGCGTCAAGATGCCGCCGGAGTGGCTGCAATCGGTGATCGATTCCGCCAAGATCAGCAAGCTCGGCCTGCCCGTCGTGATCCCGGTCGCCGAATTCCGCGATCTCGTCGGCGCCGCGCTCACCGCAACCCTTTCCGGCGCCGATCCCGCGACCGAGCTGAAGAAAGCCCACGAACAGTACCGGCCGATCCTGGAGCGTAGCGAAAAAGCGTGAGTGCGTTGACACAAGCAACTCCGGCCGCGGCAGAATCTGATGCCGCGCCGGAGAAGGAATTGCGGCCACCGTCCTACTGGCCGTTCGTTGTGCCGGCGCTGGTCGTCGTGCTCGCGATCATCATCTTCCCGTGGCTGTTCACGATCTGGATGAGCCTGAACGAATGGAAAGTCGGCTCGCCGACCACGTTCGTCGGGCCTTCCAATTATCTGCGGCTGACGAGCGATCCGCGCTTCCTCGAGTCGGTGGGCCACACCATAGTCTACACCGTGCTGTCGGTGGTGCTGCCGCTGATCCTCGGCACGCTCGCAGCCGTGGTGTTTCACCAGAAATTCCCCGGTCGCGGCTTCCTGCGCGGCGTCTTCATCATGCCGATGATGGCAACACCCGTGGCGATCGCGCTGGTCTGGAC
Organism: Bradyrhizobium sp. CB82; assembly: GCF_029714405.1. Lineage (NCBI taxonomy): Bacteria > Pseudomonadati > Pseudomonadota > Alphaproteobacteria > Hyphomicrobiales > Nitrobacteraceae > Bradyrhizobium > Bradyrhizobium sp. CB82. Next base: position 6,314,573 of record NZ_CP121650.1, read on the forward strand.
CATGATGTTCCATCCGCAGCTCGGCGTGCTGAATTATCTGTTGTCGCTGGTCGGCCTGCCGGCGCAGCTCTGGGTGTTTCATCCCGCAACCGTCATTCCCTCGCTGGTGCTGGTCGAGACCTGGCAGTGGACGCCCCTCGTCATGCTGATCGTGCTCGGCGGCCTCGCAGCGATCCCGACCGAACCTTACGAAAGCGCGCAGATCGACGGCGCCAATCTCTGGCAGGTGTTCCGCTTCATCACGCTACCGCTGATCATGCCGTTCCTGTTCATCGCCGGCATGATCCGGATGATCGACGCGGTGAAAAGTTTCGACATCATCTTCGCGATCACGCAGGGCGGACCGGGCTCGGCGTCGGAGACGATCAACATCTATCTCTACAGCGTCGCCTTCACCTACTACGACCTCGGCTACGGTTCCGCGATCGCTGTGGTGTTCTTCCTTCTCATCGTCGCGCTCGCTGCCCTGATGCTTTACATGCGCCAGCGCATGCTGTGGACCGAAATCGCGAGGGGCGCATGACCCCGCGTCAGATCCTCGGCCAAATCGGCCTCTGGCTTTCGGTGTTCGTCATCGTGTCGCCGGCGATCCTGTTCTTCCTCTGGATGGCCTCGCTGTCGCTCAAATTCGAGGTCGACAACGCCGCCTACCCGCCAGTGTTCATCCCCGAGCATATCGCCTGGAAGAACTATGCCGACGTGCTCGCCTCCAACCGCTTCCTGACCTATTTCTTCAACAGCCTGATCGTGACCGGCAGCGCAACCGCGCTGGCGCTGATCGTCGGCGTTCCCGCCGGCTACGGGATCGCACGGATGGCCGCGCACAAATCCGCGATCGTGATCCTGATCGCCCGCATCACGCCCGGCCTGTCCTACCTGATCCCGTTGTTCCTGCTGTTCCAGTGGCTTGGACTGCTCGGCACGCTGGTGCCGCAGGTCATCATCCACCTCGTGGTGACGGTCCCGATCGTGATCTGGATCATGATTGGCTATTTCGAGACTACGCCGATGGAATTGGAAGAGGCCGCGCTGATCGACGGCGCGACGCGCTGGCAGGTGTTCAGCCACGTCGCTCTTCCAATCGCCCGGCCCGGCATCGCGGTCGCCTTCATCCTGGCGGTGATCTTCTCCTGGAACAATTTCGTCTTCGGCATCGTGCTGGCCGGACGCGAGACGCGCACCCTGCCCGTCGCCGTCTACAACATGATCTCGTTCGATCAGTTGAGCTGGGGTCCGCTCGCGGCCGCCGCGCTGATCGTCACCTTCCCCGTGCTGCTGCTGACGGTGCTCGCCCAGCGGCAGATCGTCGCCGGGCTCACTGCGGGGGCCGTCAAGGGCGGGTAGCTGCGGCGCCTAGAGGTGCCCGCGCGTCGACATTCGCTTTAGTCGCTGCAAACCGGTGCGCTTGTATCACAGCGGCGGCAACGAAAGTTGCCGAGAAAATGGCGCAGGAGCATCGCAAGACAGCCGAGATGGCGCCTTAACATAATCACCGAGTCAGCTGGCCCTGGCCAAAAGGAAACGGCCGGGACATCCCCCGGCCGTTCCGTCAGGATTAAGGTGGACGCCTACTCCGCCGGCGCGGCGTGCATCTCCGGGTGCGCAGCATAGTGCTCGCTGGTGCCGAGGCGGCCGAGCGCGAACAGGCCGGCGGCCATCACCGCATAGGAGAGCGCCCCTGCCGGCGTGACGCCGAAGCCGCCGCCGACGCCAACAGCTTCGCCATGCATGAAGCCGAAATAGGTGAGGAGCGCACCGACCAGCGCGAAGGCCGAGGCTCTCTCAAAGTCGCGCTCGATGATGAAGACACCGATCGCGCCCAGGATCAGGCCGGCGAGGATCGAGCCGCCGCCCATCACTTCGAGGCCGTGATAGAACACGCCCTGCTGCGGCAGTGCGGCGATCGCGGCAGCCTTGACCGCGTTGGCCTTGTCGGCGGCCAACCCGCCCACGCTCTGCGCCGCCATCATGGTCGAGCCCAGCATGGTATCGATCTGGAGCTTGGCCCAGGCCGCAAGATGCGGCGTCAGCGCCAGCACGATCGCCGGCGCATGTTTGACTGGCGTGGTCTGGAACGCCTGCGCGCCGATCAGCATGCCGATATAGAGCAGGATCGGCGAGATCGCGACCACAGGCACCAGCGCCAGCAGCACCGAGATGATGCCGAACCAGGACAGCACAACCACCATGACACCGGTCGCAGCCGAATAGCCGATGCGGCCGCCCATCGCCTTCCAGCCGGGATGACCGATATAGACGGCGTTGATAAAGGGATTGCCCATCAGGCAGCCGATCAGGCTGACGACGCCGTCGGCGGTGAGCACGCGCGTAGTCGGATATTCGTCGCCGGCGGCTTCCGCGCTCTCGACATTGTCCATGGCCTCGACGAGGTCATAGATGCCGAAGGGGATCGCAGTGACGAGGATGACGCCGAGGAATTCGAAGCCTGAGAACACGTAGCCCACGGCGGGCAGAGGCAATGAGAAGCCGAAATTGGCGAAGGCATCGCCGACGCCCTTCAGGCTCAATCCGCCGAGGCCAAGACCGAACAGGTTCGAGCCCCAGGCGATGACCATGCCGACCGCGATCGCGACGAGGCCTGCCGGGATACCCTTCGGATATTTCACGCCGCCGAACCAGCTCACCAGGATGATCGCGAAGCAGACCAGGCCGATCTGCGGCGTCATGTACATTTCGAGCGCCGGCCGCATCGAGATGAAAGTGATGGAGACGCCCGCGAGCGTGCCGAGCAGCGCCGCGCGCGGCGTGATCCTGCGGATGAACGGCGCGACGAAGCCGCCGATCATGAGGATGAAACTCTGGAAGAACACCCAGACCAGGCCGGCCGACCAGCCCTTCAGAGGATCACCGGTTTTGATCGTGATCGGCAGCATGATCACGAAGGTGACGATGAACATGTGCGGCACGCTGACGCCCGAAGGCAGCGCGCAGACATCGCTGCGACCGGTCTTCAGCGCCAGCCGGTACGCAAGGAAGGCATAATAGAAGGTCGACAGGCACATCATCAGCCCGAGCGCGGGCAGGATGCGGCCGAACACGAGACTGTCCGGCATCTTCAGCACGAAGCGCAAGAGGCCCGTGAGCACCAGCATGTTGACGAGGATGTTGGTGCCGAAGCCGAAAAACGCGTTCCAGTCGCCCGATGTCCACAGTGCCGGCTTGAACTCGGACTTGGCGATCTCAGATTTGCCGGCCGTCCCCGTCATGATGCTCATGGTGATCCCCTAAATGGTCGAACTCTTCAACGCCTCCAGCACTGCGGCCGAGCTTGCGACCCAGCCGAAGATTCCGCCCTGGGCCTTGATCATCTTCAGGCCCATCTCGTGAAACTCGGGGAAGTAGGACGCGCAGCCGTCCGAGATGACGACGCAGCGATAGCCGCGGTCGTTGGCTTCGCGCACGGTGGTGTTGACGCAGACTTCCGTCGTGACGCCACACACCAGGAGATTCTCGATGCCGTATTTCTCCAGGACGTCGCTGAGCTCGGTGGCGTAGAACGCGCCCTTGCCGGGCTTATCGATCACGACCTCACTATCGAGCGGATAGAGCTCGGAGATGATGTCGTGGCCGGCCTCGCCGCGGATCAGGATGCGCCCCATCGGCCCGGGATCGCCGATGCGCAGGGATGGCGCACCGCGCTCGACCTTCGCAGGCGGCGCGTCGGACAGATCGGGCAGATGGCCTTCGCGCGTATGGATGACCAGCATGCCGGTATCGCGCGCCGCGGCCAATACGGCGCCGATCGGCTCGACCGCGCGTGCCAGCTGGGAGACGTCGTTGCCAAGCGTCTCGCCGAAGCCGCCGGGCTCCATGAAGTCGCGCTGCATGTCGATGATGAGAAGCGCAGTGGTCGACCAGTCGAGCTTGATCGGCTCGGGCTCGGCATCGATGACGCCAAGTGTCGGCTTCGCTGAGTTCAACATGCACGCCCCTCGCGAGAACTCCTGTCAGGAGAGTTCTGCAAGCGTCGTGCCATTGTGTACAATAGCGGTGGTCCGAGGCGTGCGTCGGATTTCGTTGCGCTTTCAGCGCGTTATGCTGGGAACCCTCGTCTGCTCATTCCCTGTGCGACGGCTTCGCGACGGGCATCTGCTCAAAGGATGAGCGCAGAATGAAGCTCTCTCCGCACGTCATTCCCGGGCGTGACGAAGTCGCGAGCCCGGAATCCATCGGGCCGCAGCGCAACGGCGAAATGGATTCCGGGCTCGACGCTTCGCGTCGCCCCGGAATGATAAGCGGAGGCCCCTACCGTGCGCTCCCATACAGCTTGCGATACTCCGCCTCATACGGCGCGTACGAGTCCTTGATCGTCGCCATGTTGAGCAGCATGGTCGCGACCACCGTGCCCGCCTTGTCGAACACGCGTGTCTTCACCCAGGCGCTTTCGGTGCGGCGGCTGCCGGAGAGCGCGACCACCTCGCGCTCGACTTCGTACTCCTCGTCGACGAAGAGCGGACCCTTGATCAGGCGTATCTCCTGGTCGGCGAACAAGCCGACGGCCGGTCCCCGAGTCGGAAGCGGATCGTCCTTGGCACGGTACTGGAAGAGCACGCTGAGCATCTCCATCGGGATGATCGCCCTGCCCCAAGGGTTCTCTGGGCTCGAATAGTACGGCGAATTCTCAGTGATGACGGCGAGCTTCTGCCGCAGCGAGAACGGATAGAGGTCGCCCATGTTCTGGTCGAGGCCCATGCGCACGGCCTGACGCTTGCTGCTCTGCGCCACCTTCACGTCGCGCAGGATGACGGGATCGACGAGCGGCTTGAGCTCGATGAGACGCGTCTCGAGCGCGGTCGCAACCTGCGGATCACCCACTGAGGCCGAGCCACGCAACACTTCGGTGCCGTCGCGCTTGACCATCTGGATCTGACAGTGGCTCGTGCCGGCCAGAGGCTTCGACAAGCTCCCCTGCACCTCCTCGCCCTCGAAGCAGGCGTTGCGATAATGCGCGGAGAGGCATCCCGTTTCGAACCAGGCCCGTCCCCACAGCCGCGCACCCAGCGGCGCAAACTGGCTGAAATGCGTCGGGCCTTCGATGGTGCCGCCCTTGAAGCCGAGCTTTTGCGCGGTCGCATCGTCGTGGATCGAGGCATGCGCATCATAGACCTGCGCCTGGAGCATCTGGCGTGGCTGGCGCCATGGCCCGATCAGGGCGCTGTCGGTCTCAGTGATCTCGGTGTCGAACGCTTGTGCCGTCATAGTGGCCTCCCTTGCAGCCCTGACTAAAGCGCGATGAGATTGAGATGAATCGTCGTCGCGCTTTAGGTTATTGTTCGAGCATGATCTCCACGTAAACGCATTCCGCATTTGTCGCGAGGGAAAACCGTTTCACACTTTTCCGGATCATGCTCTAGCGGGAGTAATACGGATCCGGCCAGCGATATCGACTTCGCCGGTGCATGTGACGGCGGAGCAGATGGTCAGGCCGACGCCGCGGCGGCGCTCGTGCTGACCGTCGCACCCTCAGCCAGATGCCGCCCGGCAATATACCCGAACGTCAGCGCCGGCCCCAGCGTGATGCCGGGCCCGGGATGGTTGCCGTTCATGATCGAGCCCATATCGTTGCCGCAGGCATAGAGGCCCGCGATCGGCGCGCCGTCCTCGCGCAGCACGCGGGCATGGGCGTCGACCTTCATGCCGATGGCGGTGCCGAGATCGGCGGGATAGATGCGCATTGCGAAGAACGGCGCGCGCTCGATCGGCGCCACGCAGGGGTTGGGCTTGCGGTTGATATCGCCGAGATGGCGCTGATAGATGGTGCTGCCGCGGCCGAATTCGGGATCACGGCCCTCGGGCGCGTGGGCGTTGTAGTCGGCGATGGTCGCGGCGAGTGAGGACGGCGCGATGCTCATCCGCTCAGCGAGACGCGCGATGCTTTCGGCTTCGATCAGCTCGCCGCTCCTGACGTAGCGGCGGTAACTCCAGGTGAAGGGCTTGATGCGGCCGAGGCCGTAGGTCCACAGGAAGTTGCGGTCGCAGATCAGGTAGAAGGGCCGGTCGGGCTCGCCATTGCCGTCGCGCAACATCGCGAGCACGAACTCGTGGTACGACTGCGCCTCGTTGACGAAACGCCGGCCGGCCGCGTTGACGGCGATCACGCCCGGCTTGGCGCGGTCCGTCACCATGTGCGGGAACACGCCGCGGCTGCCGTCCGCGCGGCGGAATAGCGAGGCCGGCACCCAATAGGCCGGGCTCGTGGCCTCCAAGTTCAGCGTGGCACCGCCTGCGGTCGCAAGCCGAAGCCCGTCGCCGGTGGCGGCGGGAGTGGTCGCCGAGATATATCCCGCGGCAGTGGGAAAGAAGCGCTTGCGCAAGGGCGCATCATGCGAGAAGCCGCCGGTTGCAAGCACCACGCCGCGGCGCGCCGAGATCGTGCGGTCGCGCGAGCCATGGCGGATGGTCACGCCGTTGACACGGCCACCCGCAACGACGAGGTCTTGGACATCTGCGCTGAAGAGCATCTCGACCTGCCTCGCCCTGAGCGAGGCGTAGAGCCGCGCCGCGAGCGCGTTGCCAAGATGCAACGTGGTGCCGCGCGGAGAGCGCAGCCGTTCGAGCGCATATTGTGAGATCAGCCGCAGCGACCACAGCGTCGAGCGGAACGACTTTCCGAGCTTGCGCAGATGCGGGATGTCGAGCCTGTTGACCATCATGCCGCCGAACAGCATGAACTCGGGCAACGGCGGCCGCAGCCGGGCGAAACTGGCACCCAATCTTGTGCCATCGAACGCCACCGGCTCCAGCACGCGCCCGCCGGCGGTCGCGCCCAGCCGCTCCGGATAGTGGTCGGGATAGGCTTTCACCGGCTGGAGGCGAACTTCAGTGTTGGCCTCGAGATAGGCAATCGCCTCCGGCCCGCGAGCGAGGAACGCAGCGCGCAAGCCAGCATTGCCGGGTTCGGGCACTGTGCTCGCAAGATATTGCACGGCATGCGTGACGCTGTCCGAGAGCCCCGCCTCTCTCATCTGGGCATTGGCTGGAATCCAGACCATGCCGCCGGACCAGGCCGTGGTGCCGCCGACGAACGCGGTCTTCTCGATCACCAGCACACGCAGACCTTCGGCGGCAGCGACGGCTGCCGCCGTCATGCCGCCGGCGCCGGCGCCAATCACGATGACGTCGTAGGTCTCATGCGCCGGCATCATGCGGCGGAATGCCCCGGGCAAAGCATGACGCAGTCATACTCGCCCGGTTGGCCCCAGGCTAGCGGGCCGGCTTGCGCTCGACGGGATCGATGTCGATCGCCCGCAGGCGCCCGAGCCGCAGCACGTCCATGGCGAGCCGCCGGCCGATGCGGTCGCGGTCGAGCACGCGGATCAGGTCGTCGACGCCGTTGATCTCGACGGCGTCGAGCCTGATCACGACATCGCCGGGGAGCAGCCCGGCCTTCGCCGCCGGCCCGTCCGGCTCGATCTGGGCGAGCAACGCACCCATCTTGTTCTCGACGCCCGCGAGCACCGCCTGGCGCCGCGGGATCGGCGCGGTCTGGCCAGCGACGCCGATATAGGCGCGGCGGACATAGCCGTGGCGGATAATCTCCGACAGCACGAATTGCGCGGTGTTGCTCGCAACTGCGAAACAGATGCCCTGCGCACCGCTGATGATGGCGGTGTTGATGCCGATCACCTCGGAATTCGACGACACCAGCGGCCCGCCGGAATTGCCGGGATTGAGCGCCGCGTCGGTCTGGATCACGTCCTCGATGGTCCGCCCGCTAACGGAGCGGATCGAGCGTCCGAGCGCCGAGACCACGCCGGCTGTCACGGTGGACTCGAATCCTAAGGGATTGCCGATCGCGATCACGAGTTGGCCGCGCCGCAGACTTTTCGAATTGCCGAGCGAGGCGTAGCGGAGGTCGCGGACACCGTTGGCGCGGAGCAGCGCCAGATCCGTGTCGGGATCGACGCCAAGGACACGCGCGTCGCCGACATTCCCCTCGATGTCACGTAGGCGGATCTCCCTGGATGAGCCGACCACGTGGCTGTTGGTCAGCACCAGGCCATCCGGCGAGATCACGATGCCGGAGCCGAGCCCGCCGCGCTCGCGGCCGTTCGGCACCTTTGGTCCGGTCTCGACGCGGACCACGGCCGGCCCGACGCGGTCCGTCACGCCGATCACGGCGTTCGAATAGGCGTCTAACAGCTGCTGATCGTCGACGGGAGTGGATTGAATCGGTTGCGATGATAAGCCGGCATCGCTGAGATCTGAGGTAAAATCTAACATGGCAAATATCCTTCGCGCGTCAGATGGTTACCTCGGACATATAATGCAAGCCGGCCGCTCTTCACGAACTGCTTAACTGACCTGACGCATCGTGCGAGCTCGGGCCTTGACCGGGTCGAGCAGCGACCAATCGCCGTCTTCCAGCACGTGCCCTTTGGGGAAAGGCGCGCGCGGCTCGAGCCCGAGCGAGAGCAGCACGCGGTCGTCGCGGTAGTAGCATTGCAGCACGACGCGGACGAGGGTCGCGGCCGGCGCGCCGCCCTCGCTGCGGAATCTCTGGATGACACGGTCGCGCGCAGCCGGATCGAGCTCCGCAAGCGGCATGCCGGCGAGCCGGGCGAGATGATCGAGCGCCGCGGCAACGAGCTTGGCATCGCGGCCGAGCGTCGTGAGGATGTCGGCCTGGATAATGTCGTCATCGGCACCCGGCACCCGATACTCGGCGCTCGCCGGGATGATCATCGCCGCAACGGTGCGCAGGTCATGGCGCTGCCGCGGCGTGAGGGTGATCTGATCAGGCATGGCTTCCTCTAATCTAAAGTGTAACCGCAATGGCGGTGCGCTCCCTCTCCCGCTTGCGGGAGAGGGTTGGGGTGAGGGTGCTTCCGCAATCGATAGCCCCCGCGTGGAGGGAGCTCCCACCCGCCGCGCTTTTCGAGCGCGTCGACCTCCCCCGCAAGCGGGAGAGGTACAGCGAATTCGTGGCCTGGTCTGATCATCATCAATCGAACAAATTGGCGAGGCGCTGCTTCATCTGGTCGGCGACGTAGAGCGCGATGGCCTGGATGGTCGAGGTCGGGTTCACGCCGCCCGAGGTGACGAAGACGCTGCCGTCGACGATGAAGAGGTTCTTGACGTCGTGCGAGCGGCCCCATTCGTTGACGACGGAACGCTCAGGATCGGCGCCCATCCGCGCGGTACCGAGCAGGTGCCAGCCACCCCAGGGGATCGGGCTGTTGACGCAGATGTCGGTCGCGCCAGCGGTCTCGAGGATCTCGCGGCCGCGGGCCAGCGCATGCTCCATCATCTTCCGGCTGTTCTCGCTGATCGTGTAGTCGATCCTCGGCGCGGGAATGCCGTGGCTGTCCTTCAGGACCGGATCGAGCGTGACGCGATTGTGCTCCTCCGGGAGATCCTCGCAGATCGCGGAGACGCCCAGCCGATGACCGTTGAGCTTGCGGAAGACGCGGTGGTGATCCGCCCCCCACGGCAAAATGCCCTTCTGCTCGCTCACGACGGCCTCGAACACCGGGCCCGCGCCGCGCACGAACTGGATGCCATAGCCGCGGACGAAGCCGCGCGACAGGTCGGTGTCGTAGAATTCCTTGCTCCAAAGGCAGGTCGGCGGTGCGCGGTTTGAGTCAGTCGGCTCGGCGACATAGCCGTAGATCTGCGCATAGGGGTGGAACATCAGGTTCTTGCCGACCAGGCCGGACGAATTGGCAAGGCCGTTCGGGAAGCGCCCCGACGCAGAGTTCAACAGCAGCCGCGGCGTGCCGACGCCGTTGCAGGCGATGATCACGACATGTGCGGGCTGCAACTGCTCGACGCCGTCCTTGTCGTAATAAACGACGCCCGAGGCCATGCCGTTCTCGTCGGTCATGATCTCGCGCACCCGGCAGCGGGTGCGCAGCTCGACGCCGGCGCGGATCGCGAGTGGCCAATAGGTGATGTCGGTGGAAGCTTTGGCGCCTTGCGCGCAGGCCGGCGTGCAATGGCCGAGATTGATGCAGCGCGCCCTGCCCTCGTAGTCCATCGTCGCAACCGTGGTGTCCGACGGCCACCAGTGCCAGCCGAGCGTGTTCATGGCCTTGGCGACGAGGGGACCGGAGAGCCCGAGCGGCTGCGGTGGCATCGGCGGATGGGTCAGCGGCGACAGCGGATCGCCCGAAAGACCCGAGGTCCCCATGATCCGGTCGTTCTCCTCGAAGAACGGCGCCAGCGTATCGTAATCGATCGGCCAGTCATCGGCGACGCCGTCGAGCGTCTTGACGCGGAAATCCGACGGATGAAGCCGCGGCCAATGCGCGGTGTACATCACCGTCGAGCCGCCGACCGCGTTGAAATTGACGACCTTGATCGGCGAGTTGTCGTCGTTGATCGGATAGTCCTCGGGCCGGCCGCGGATGTTCGGACTGGTCGACCATTCGCCGTAGAACCTGGCTTCCCAGTCCCTCCCGGTGCTCGGATAGTCCGCCGGCTTCATCCAATCGCCCTGCTCGAGACAGAGGATGTGCATCTTGGTCTCGGCGAGCGACCAGGCGACCGCAGCTCCAGAGGCGCCGGCGCCGATGATCAGGACGTCCACTGGATCGTTCATGCCAAGGTCATCCTCCCGCCCTCGCCGCTCCCGGGCGATTCAGCTTGCATGCAGCGTCAAACGATAGGGTCAGAGCTGCCGGCGAGTAAAGCCGCGAGAGACGAATGTCAGGCTTCGCTGGGCGCAGACCATTGGTGTTGCAATGTCGAGATGCTAGAGAACCCTCACGAAAGAGCAAATCGATAGCGAGAACGTATGTCCTTCCAAAATTCCATTGCCACCGCCGGCGCTGCCGCGCTTGCCTTGCTTCTCGCTATCCTCGTCTGCGTCGCCGATGCCGAGCCTGGCTTCGCCGTGACGGCCAGCGCAACGGCGCGGGATGGCAACTCCATCCAGCTCGGCGACGCGACCTACCGGCTGGACGGCGTCGACGCGCCGGAGCTGGACCAGGTCTGCATCGACGACCACGCCGATCCCTGGACCTGCGGGCTGGAGGCGCGCGATCAGCTCGCAAAGCTGATCAACGGCCGCAACGTGCGCTGCGACGATGTCGGGCCGGAGAAGAGCTTCGGCAAGCGGCACCGCGCCATCTGCACGGCCGATGGCGACAAGGCGAGCCTGAACGAGCAGCTCGTCCGCCTCGGCTTTGCCGTCGCGCGCGAGCCGATCAAGGCGAATGTCAGGCCCGCCGCCGCCGAGGCCAAGACGAATTCGGCCGGTATCTGGAAGGGCTGCTTTGTTGCACCGCAGGAATTCCGCACCGGCAAGAAGGACGGCACGCTGCTCGGCGCCGCCTGCCGCCCCGACCGCGACAAGGAGATCCGCAGCGTGCTGTTTCCGGACGAGCCGGCCATGCCGCCGAATTGCAGCATCAAGGGCAAGCTCGCCGTGCGCGCGCGCGTCACCGGCAACATCGGCATCTATCAATTGCGGGGCTGCCCGAGCTATCCGGCGACGACGAAGCCGGATCGCTGGTTCTGCTCCGAGGACGACGCGTTGGCCGCAGGCTTCCGCAAGGCGTATAACTGCCGCCGGCCGAAGTGATCTGAGAGAGCGACTCCTTCTTCGCCTCTCCCCGCCTCCGGGCAAGGCCGGATCGCATCTAGGCAGCCCTGCCTCACTGCATCCGCATGATCTGGTCCATCGCCGGCATGTTCTCGTTCAGGTGCGACATGATCCAGACCGAGCCGCCGACCACCAGGAAGACGATCAGGAGCCCGAAGGCCAGCGCCAGCACGTTGTTGGTGTTGTCGGGGCCGGTGGTGATGTGCAGGAAGAACACGAGATGCACGCCCATCTGGGCTATCGCGAGCACGATGATGGCGATGGGGATCGAGGGCTGCCAGACCAGGTTGGTGCCGGCGATGAAGAACGACGTCGCCGTGAGCAGGAGGGCAAGGACCAGGCCGACGACATAGCCGATGATCCGGGTGCCGACGCTGTGCTGCTCTTCCTCGCCGGGGGCGAGGTCGTGCTCATGGACGCCATGCTGTGACAGATCGCTCATGGCGCGCCTCCAAGCAGATAGACGACGGAAAAGACCGCGACCCAGATGATGTCGAGCGCGTGCCAGAACAGCGCAAAGCACATCATGCGGCGCAGGATGTCGGCACGAAAGCCCTTGGCGAAGACCTGGGCTATCATGGTGAGAAGCCACAGCACGCCTGCGGTGACGTGCAGGCCGTGGCAGCCGACGAGCGAGAAGAACGCCGTCAGGAACGCGCTGCGCGAGGGTCCATAGCCACGGGAAACCAGGTCGGCAAATTCGCGGAATTCGATGGTCAGGAATGCCAGCCCGAGTACGCAGGTCACCGCCATGCCGAGGTAGAACCAGAACCGGTTGCGCACGTCGGCCGCAATGCTTGCCATGCCGCACGTGAAGCTCGACAGCAGCAGGCAGACCGTCTCGATCGCCACGTTTCGCTGCTCGAAGATCTCCGAACCCTTCGGACCGTCGGCGGTCTGGCCGACCAGCACGGCATAGGCCGCGAAGAAGCAGGAGAACATCACGATGTCGGAGAGCAGGAAGACCCAGAACCCGTAGGCGGTCACGATCCGTTTCGGCGCCGGTCCAAGATGCTCGACGGCGCGGCCGAGATGGTGGGGATCGGCCTGCGCGTGGCCATAGGTCGCGGTCAAGGCCATCAGACAGCCCCCGCCATGCTGACGAGATTGCGCCGCTCTTCAAGATTTGAGCGATCGATCGCTGCAACCTCGACCGCCGGAATGATGTATTCGTCATGGTCGCGCCAGGCGAACACGACGAAGGTCGCAAACGCCCCGAGGCCGCCCAAAATCACCATCCACCAGATGTGCCAGATCAGCGCAAAGCCCATGAAGGACGCGAAGAAGGCGCAGACGAATCCGGTCGGCGAATTCCGGGGCATCTCGATATCCTGGTATTCAACTTCCTCGTGCTCGAATTGCTGCTGCTTGGCATGGAGCTTCTGCGCCCAATAGGCGTCCTCGCCGCGCACGTCGGGATAGAAGGCGAAGTTGAACACCGGCGGTGGCGAGGAGGTCGCCCATTCGAGCGACCGGCCGTCCCAGGGATCGCCGGTACGGTCGCGCAGCTGCTCGCGGTTGCGGATGCTGACGACGAGCTGCATGACCTGACAGATGACGCCGATCGTCAGCACGGCCATGCCGATCGCCGCCCAGAACATCCAGGGACGCCAGGCCGCGACGTCGTAATGCTGCAAGCGCCGCGTCATGCCGAGCATGCCCGCGATATAGAGCGGCATGAAGGTGATGTAGAAGCCGGTGAAGGTGAACCAGAACGCCGCCTTGCCCCAGCGCTCGTCGAGACGGAAGCCGAACGCTTTCGGGAACCAGTATTCGAAGCCGGCGAACACGCCGAACAGCACGCCGCCGATGATGACGTTGTGGAAATGCGCAACGAGGAACATGCTGTTGTGCAGCATGAAGTCGGCCGGCGGCACCGCGACGAGGACGCCGGTCAGGCCGCCGATGATGAAGGTCACCATGAAGCCGACCGACCACAGCATCGGCGTCGCAAAGCGGATGCGGCCGCCATACATCGTGAACAGCCAGTTGTAGATCTTCACCCCCGTCGGCACCGCGATGATCATGCTGGCAATGCCGAAGATGGCGTTCACGTCGGGGCCTGCGCCCATCGTGAAGAAGTGGTGCAGCCACACCATGAAGGAGATGACGCAGATCGCCATGGTGGCGAGCACCATGGAGCGATAGCCGAACAGCGGTTTTCCGGAGAACGTCGACACCACCTCCGAGAAGATGCCGAAGGCCGGTAGCACGAGGATGTAGACCTCGGGATGGCCCCACGCCCAGATCAGGTTCATGAACATCATCATATTGCCGCCGGCCTCGTTGGTGAAGAAATGGAAGCCGAGATAGCGGTCGAGCAGCAGCATCGCGAGCGTTGCGGTGAGGATCGGGAACGCCGCGACGATCAGGAGGTTCGAGGCGAGCGTCGTCCAGCAGAACATCGGCATGTGCAGGTAGCTCATGCCCCTGGTGCGCAGCTTCAACACCGTGGTGACGAGATTGATGCCGGCCACCAGCGTCCCCACGCCCGAGATCTGGAGCGACCAGGCGTAATAGTCGACACCGACGCCGGGCGAGTAGGTGAGCTCCGACAGCGGCGGAAAGGCGAGCCAGCCGGTGCGCGCGAACTCGCCGATGACGAGCGAGAGGTTGACCAGCAGCGCGCCGGTCGCCGTCAGCCAGAAGCCCACCGAGTTCAGCGTCGGAAAGGCGACGTCGCGCACGCCGAGTTGCAATGGCACGACCAGGTTCATCATCCCGATCACGAACGGCATCGCCACGAAGAAGATCATGATGGTGCCATGGGCCGAGAAGATCTGGTTGTAGTGCTCCGGTGGAAGATAGCCTTGCGACTGGTAGGAGACCGCCTGCTGGATCCGCATCATGATGGCGTCGCTGCCGCCGCGCAGCAGCATGACCGAGGCGAGCAGCATGTACATGACGCCGATCCGCTTGTGATCGACGCTGGTGATCCATTCGTGCCAGAGATAGGGCAGATGCCCCTTCACTACCACCCAGGCCAGCACCGCAAATATCCCGACCAGCACCACGCCGCCGGCGACGAGCGGGATCGGCTGGTCGAACGGGATCGCGGACCAATCAAGCTTACCGAGCATCGTGCTCTCCACTGTGCTCCCGCCCGGCGTCCGAGGTCAGCTGCGGGCCCGGCCCCGGCGGAATGTGCTGGGTCGCGATCATGTCGAACAGGCGGGGATCCTCGAGCCGATAGGTCGGCCTGCCCCGCTCGACGGATTGCTGCATCAGCTTCTTGTAGCTGTCCTCGTTCAGCACCTGGTCGGTCTTCGCCGTGCTCGCTACCCAGTCCGGGAAGGCGAGCGACGAGATCACGTTGACGTCGAACATCATCTCGGGAAAGCCGTCGCCGGAGAAATGCGCTGAAAGGCCCTGGAGCTTGCCTTCATTGTCAGCGCGCAGATTGAGCCGCGTTACCATGCCGTTCATGGTGTAGATCATGCTGCCGAGCTGCGGGATGAAGAACACGTTCATCACGCTCGACGACGTCAGCTGGAAATTCAGTTCGGCGCCCGCCGGCACCGTCAACGAATTGACGGTCGCAATGCGCTGGTCGGGATAGATGAAGAGCCATTTCCAGTCGAGCGACACTGCCTGGATGCGCACCGGGCTGCCGGTGCCCGGCACCGGCGTCCTCGGATCGAGCTGGTGCGAGCCGATCCAGGCGACGCCGCCGAGCAGGATGACGGTGAGCGCCGGGATCGCCCACACCACCATTTCGACGCGGCCGGAATAGACGAAGTCGGGCTGGTACTGCGCCCGCGGATTGGAGGCGCGAAACCACCAGGCGAAGCCGAGGATGGCGACGATCGTCGGCACCACGATCGTCAACATGATGAAAACGGAATCGACGAGAATCGTACTGTTGGCGACAGCAACAGGCCCTTGCGGATCGAGCAGATTCATCGGCAAGCCACTGGCGGTTGGGGAGCCCCGGGAGAGCCTAACGCGGACAAGTTCCGCCAACAAACGAAAATCGTGCGACGTCGGTTCCCGCAGGACGGCAAAGTCATCGCCGTGCCCGCACAATCTTCTGAGGGCGATCAAGCCATGCAAGTCTTGTAGAGGAATGCTCCTTCGGCGCCATAGTATGGCCGACGAACACTCTTCTCTCCCGGAGTCACCATTGCTATCGTGATGAAAACGCAAGGAGAAAGCGTATGCGCTTGAAAGACAAGGTCGCCATCGTGGTGGGTGCCGGGCAAAGCCCCGGCGAAGGCATGGGCAATGGCCGCGCCACCGCACTGACCTTTGCGCGCGAGGGTGCCAGGGTCGTCTGCGTCGATCACAATCTCGAATCGGCACAGGAGACCGTCGCGATGATCGCGGCGAAACAAGGCACCGCTAACGCCTTCAAGGCCGACGTGACCAGGATTGCCGACATCAAGGCGATGGTGGCGGACGCGCAGACGCGCTGGGGACGCATCGACATCCTGCACAACAATGTCGGCGTCAGTCTCGGCGGCGGCGATGCCGAGCTCCTGAAGCTGACCGAAGAGGCGTTCGACCGCGTGGTGGCTATCAATCTGAAAAGCTGCATCCTGGCGGCAAAGGAGGTGATCCCGATCATGCGGGCGCAGAGAAGCGGCGCGATCATCAACATCTCCTCGATGGCCGCAATCACGACCTATCCCTACGTCGCCTACAAGGCGACCAAGTCGGCGATGATCGCCTTCACCGAGCAGCTCGCCTATGAGAACGCCGAATATGGCATCCGCGCCAACGTCATCCTGCCCGGCCTGATGAACACGCCGATGGCGGTCGACACCCGCGCCCGCGAATGGCACAAGACCCGCGCCGAGGTCGAAGCCGAGCGCGACAGCAAGGTGCCGCTGCGCCGGAAGATGGGCACCGCATGGGACGTCGCGAACGCGGCGCTATTCCTCGCCTCGGACGAAGCGAACTTCATCACGGGTGTGACACTGCCGGTGGACGGCGGGGCGAGCGTGATCAGGGGGTGAGCTGAAGCGAGCACGATGCCCTTTCCTTCTCCCCCTTGTGAGGCAGGGCTATAGCATTTGAGCCAGAACCTGGTGGGTGATTTCGTTGCGGCCCATCCTTCGAGACGCCCGCCTTCGGCAGGCTCCTCAGGATGAGGTCTTGTTTCGTGGCGAAAACCCTAGACCCTCATGGTGAGGATGCGCCGCTTGCGGCGCGTCTCGAACCATGAGGCCGGGTACGAGACATGGCCATATGCGATAGCCCTGCCTTGTGAGGGGAGAGGGTGCGGCGTCCGCGTTGCGCGAAGGTCAATGCGTCACGCGCCAGATGGTGCCGTTGCCGTCTTCCGAAATCAGCAGCGCGCCGTCCTTCGCCACCACGACGCCGACGGGACGGCCCCACACCTCGCTGTCGTTGACGACGAAGCCGGTGACGAAATCTTCGTACTCGCCGGTCGGCCTGCCGTCCTTCATCCTGATGCGGATAACCTTGTAGCCCGTGCGCTTGGATCTGTTCCAGGAGCCGTGCTCGGCGGCGAAGGCGTCGCCTTGATAGTCGGCCGGGAAATTGCTGCCCTGGTAGAACGTCATGCCGAGCGACGCGGAGTGCGACTGGAGCAGCACGTCGGGAATCGTGATTTTGTCCTTCAGGTCCGGCCGCGCGCCGGCGTGGCGCGGGTCTTCGTTGGCGCCGATATAGAACCACGGCCAGCCATAGAACGCTCCTTCCCGCACGCTCGTGACGTAGTCCGGCACAAGATCGTCGCCAAGGCCGTCGCGCTCGTTGGTCGAGCACCAGGGCGTGGCGCTCTGCGGCTCGATGGCAAGGCCGACGCAGTTGCGGATGCCGGTGGCGTAGAGCTTTCTGTTCTTGCCGTCCGCATCGAAGGCGAGCACGGCTGCACGCCCCGCCTCATAGCCCCAGGGTGCGCCGAGCGGCTGCGCGCGTGACCACGCCTCGATGCCGCCGGGCGGATTGCCCATGCCCTCGCCGTCATTGCCGGCCGAACCGACCGAGACGAACATGCGCTTGTTGTCCGGGCTGAAGACGATATCGCGGGTGGAATGGCCGGTGCCATGCGCAAGGTTCGCGACAACCGTCTCTGGCTTGCCCGATGCCTTGAGGTCACCGCTGCGATAGGCGAAGCGGACGACGTTGTCCGTGTTGGCGACATAGACCCATTGCGGATTGTCACCGTTCGGGAAGAAGGCGATGCCGAACGGTCGGTTCAACCCGCTGGCAAAGATATCATTCGCCACGATCGTCGCGCCGTCTGCGCGCAGCACGCGGATGCGACCTGCCCGCGTTTCCGCAACGAAGATGTCGCCGTTCGGCGCGACGCGCAGGATGCGTGGACCTGAAAGGCCTTCGGCGAGCAGTTCGACCTTGAATCCCTCCGGCACCCGCGGCATCGCGCCGGATGGCCGTGCGACGACATGCGAAGCGTTGGCAACCGACGGCGAGGCGCCGGGCCGCGGCAAATCCTGTGGCCGGATCAGCCTCACCGTCCCCGGCTTGTCCGCTTGCCAGCTTCCGAAGGCGTCCTTGCCTTGCAGCACGGGTTCTGCCGACGCGGTCGTGCCGATGACGGCCACGAACAGTACGGACGTCAATGCGGGCTTGGCCGGGCGTCCAAGATGCTTCGTCACGTGTTCCTCCGCGGCCTTTGAGTGCCGAATCGCACATCAGCTCATGCCCGCAGGATGTGCAATGCGAAGTGCCGTCCTGCTGGAAAATCCCGTCGATCGGTGCGACACATTGTAGAGGCGTGGCTGCCGGTTGCGGTCATCAAAGCTGCGGCATCGACGTCGCGACGGACGGGGTAAGCATGTGGGGATCCATCATCTCGGAATGGGCGAGCCTGCTCCTGCGCTGGCTGCATGTCGTGGCGGCGATCGCATGGATCGGCAGCTCCTTCTATTTCATCCATCTCGATCTCAGCCTGAAGCCGAATCGCGAACTGCCTGACGGCGTGCAGGGCGAAGCCTGGCAGGTGCACGGCGGCGGCTTCTACCGCATCATGAAATATCTGGTGGCACCAAACCAGATGCCGGAGGAGCTCACCTGGTTCAAGTGGGAGGCCTACACCACCTGGCTCTCCGGCTTCGCGCTGATGGTGGTGGTCTATTATCTCGACGCCGACCTGTTCCTGGTCGACAGGTCGATCCTCGACCTCACCCCGATCCAGGCGGGCCTGTTCAGCTTCTGCAGCCTTGCTCTGGCATGGCTGCTGTACGAGATCGCCTGCCGCACCGGCCTTGCCCGGCGCGAACTCGGCTTTGCGATCGGCGGCTATCTGTTCCTGGTCGCGCTGACCTATGCCTTCACGCATGTGCTGAGCGGCCGGGGCGCGTTCAACCAGATCGGCGCGATCATCGGCACCATCATGGTCGCCAACGTCTTCGCGGTGATCATCCCGAACCAGAAGAAGATCGTGGCTAGCCTGATCGCGGGGGTATCGCCCGATCCCAAGCTCGGCAAGACCAGCAAGGAGCGCTCGGTCCACAACAACTATCTGACGCTGCCCGTCGTCGTGCTGATGATCAGCAACCACTATCCCCTGCTCTACGCGACGCGCTTCAACTGGATCATCGTTGCGATCGTGCTGGCGCTGGGGCCGGTGATCCGGCACTTCTTCAACGAGCGTCATGCGGGGCGGAAATCGCCATGGTGGGTGTGGGGCGTCGCCGCATTCGGCGTGATCGCAATCGGCTTCCTCTCCGCCGCCGGCCCGCGCGAGTTGAAGACCGGCGCGCTTGCCGCGCAGCCGACGCTCGCCAATGTCGAGGAGATCGTGATGTCCCGTTGCAGCATGTGCCATGCCGCAGAGCCCGTGTGGGCCGACATCGTCACTGCGCCAAAGGGCATCCTGCTCGACGCACCCGAACACATCCAGCGCAACATCAGGTTGATCGGACGCGTCGCTGCATGGTCGAGCGCGATGCCGCCGGGCAACATCACCGGGATGACCGGCGAGGAACGCGCGGTGCTGGCCGCCTATATCACGCAGACCGATCGCTGACGCCAATCGAAGCGACGCGTCCATGCGACGTTTTGCGGAAGGATATTCCGCAATTGCAGACCATTTCAAAATGACTTGAGCGCCCGTCCGGCGTAGATAGGAAACCATGCGGCCACTGGTCGGCCTGTAAGTCAGTTTGGAGACGTCGGATGGATTTGACCCGCCTCGAAATCAACCGCCGTACGGCGCTCCTGACCTCGGCGGCAATCGCCGCCAACGTCATCAGCCCGATGCGGGCGTTTGCGCAGGAGGCCCCGAAGAAGGGCGGCGTGTTCAACGTCCATTACAATGCCGAGCAGCGCCAGCTCAATCCGAGCATCCAGGCGTCCACCGGAGTCTACATCATCAGCGGCAAGATCCAGGAGAGCCTCATCGATCTCGATGCCGACGGCAAGCCGGTCGGCGTGCTCGCCGAGAGCTGGGAATCCTCGCCCGATGGCAAGACCATCACGTTCAAGCTGCGCAAGGGCATCACTTGGCATGATGGCAAGCCGTTCACATCCGAAGACGTCGCGTTCACCGCGATGAACATGTGGAAGAAGATTTTGAACTACGGCTCGACGCTGCAGCTCTTCCTCACCGCCGTCGATACGCCGGATCCACAGACGGCCGTATTCCGCTACGAGCGGCCGATGCCACTGAACCTCTTGCTCCGCGCGCTGCCCGATCTCGGCTATATCTCCGCCAAGCATCTCTATGAGAGCGGCGACATCAGGCAGAACCCGACCAATCTCGCGCCGGTCGGCACGGGCCCGTTCAAGTTCGTCAAATATGAGCGCGGCCAATACATCATCGCCGACCGCAACCCCGACTATTGGCGGCCCAATGCGCCCTATCTCGACCGCATCGTCTGGAAGGTGATCACCGATCGTTCAGCTGCTGCAGCCCAGCTCGAGGCCGGTGAACTGCAACACTCGCCGTTCTCAAGCCTGACGATTTCCGACATGGCGCGATTGGGGAAGGACAAGCGCTTCGTCGTCACCACCAAGGGCAACGAAGGCAACGCGCGCACCAACACCATCGAGTTCAACTTCCGCCGCAAGGAATTGTCCGATATCCGTGTGCGCCGCGCGATCGCGCATGCGATCGACGTGCCTTTCTTCATCGACAACTTCCTGGGCGATTTTGCCAAGCTCGGCACCGGTCCGATTCCGTCGACGTCGACGGACTTCTATCCCGGCACAGGCACGCCACAGTATCCGTTCGACAAGGCCAAGGCGGCCTCGCTTCTTGATGAGGCCGGTTATAAGGCCGGTGCCGGCGGCGCGCGCTTCTCGCTGAAACTCCTGCCCGCACCCTGGGGCGAGGACATCTCGCTTTGGTCGACCTTCATCCAGCAGTCGCTGAAGGATGTCGGCATCACCGTCGACATCGTGCGCAATGACGGCGGCGGCTTCCTCAAGCAGGTCTATGACGAGCATGCCTTCGATCTCGCCACCGGCTGGCATCAATATCGTAACGACCCCGCCGTCTCGACCACGGTGTGGTACCGCTCCGGCCAGCCCAAGGGCGCGCCGTGGACCAACCAGTGGGGCTGGGAGGACAAACAGGTCGACCAGACCATCGACGATGCCCTGACCGAGCTCGATCCCGCCAAGCGCAAGGCGCTCTATGCCGAGTTCGTCAAGGAGGTGAACACGGAGCTGCCGGTGTGGATGCCGATCGAGCAGATCTTCGTCACCGTGATCACGGCCAAGGCCCGCAACCACTCCAACACCCCGCGCTGGGGCTCGTCGAGCTGGCACGATCTTTGGCTTTCCGCGTGATCCGTTTTTCGTCAAGATGATGCCATGCGCATCATAGGCCTTGCGGGGCGGCGGCTCGCCGCCTCGATCCCGACCCTGTTCCTGATCCTGATCGGCGTCTTCCTGCTGCTACAGCTCGCGCCGGGAGACACCGTTGACGCGCTGATGGCCCAGATGGGCGGCGGCGACGCTGCGACCGCGCGCGAGCTGCGCAAGTTCTACGGGCTCGACCTGTCGATCCCGGCGCAGCTTGCCAACTATCTCTGGCATCTGGTGCGGCTCGATCTCGGCTTCTCGTCGATCTACGGCAAGCCGGTCGCAACCGTGATCATGGAACGGCTGCCGCCGACCATCCTCTTGATGACGGCCTCGCTGTCCTTCGCGTTCTTCTTTGGCCTCGTATCCGGCGTGATTGCCTCGCACGCCGTCAACAAGTGGCCGGATACGCTGATCTCGACCCTCGGCCTGGTCTTCTACGCGACGCCCTCGTTCTGGTTCGGCCTGATGGCCATCGTCGTATTCTCGATCTATCTGCAATGGCTGCCGGCCGGCGGTTTCGAGGATATCGGCGAGGTGCGGACCGGCATCTTCCGCGTCATGGATATCGCGCGCCACCTCATTCTGCCGACGCTGACCCTCGGGCTGATCTTCCTCGCGATCTACCTGCGCATCATGCGCGCCTCGATGCTCGAGGTCTTGAACCTCGACTATGTCCGCACCGCGCGGGCCAAAGGCCTCGACGAGACCCGCGTCGTCATGGGGCACGTGCTGCGCAACGCGCTGCTGCCGATGGTGACGCTGATCGGCCTGCAAGCCGGCACCATGCTCGGCGGCTCGGTGGTCGTGGAAAGCGTGTTCTCGCTGCCGGGCCTTGGGCGGCTCGCCTATGAATCCGTGATCCAGCGCGATCTCAACACGCTGCTCGGCATCGTCTTCGTCTCGGCGCTCTTGGTCATCGTCGTCAACTTCGTCGTTGACCTCCTCTACGCGCGGCTCGATCCGCGCATTTCGGCGGAGGGCTGACATGGACGCCGTAAAGCGTTATTTTCGCAGCCCCGCGGCCGTGATCGGCCTCGTTCTCCTGCTCGCCGTGATCGCGATGGCGATCTCCGCCGGCGCGCTCTATCCGCGCGATCCGCTGGCGCTCGCCGGCCGGCCGCTGGTGTGGCCGTTCACCAATGCGCGCTTCCCGCTCGGCACGGACAATTCGGGGCGCGATATCGCGGCGCAGATTTTCTACGGCGCGCGGATCTCGCTGCTGATCGGGGGCGTCGCCACCGTGATCGCCGTTGCGATCGGCACACTGATGGGGGCGTTTGCCGGCTACTATGGCGGCTGGGTCGACAACATCCTGATGCGGATCACGGAGGCCTTCCAGACGCTGCCGAATTTCGTGCTGCTGCTCGTGCTCGTCGCCGTGTTCGGCTCGACGCTGACGACGGTGACGATCGCGATCGGCATCGTCTCCTGGCCGGCGCCGGCGCGGCTGACCCGCGCCGAGTTCCTGTCGCTGCGCAACCGCGAATTCGTCCAGGCCGGACGCACGCTCGGCATGAGAGACCTTCAGCTCATCCTGGGCGAGATCCTGCCCAACGCCCTGCCGCCCGTGATCGTCTATGCCAGCGTGGTGATGGCGCTCTCGATCCTGCTGGAGAGTGCGCTCGCCTTCCTGCGGCTCTCCGATCCCAACGTGGCATCCTGGGGCAACCTCATTGGCCTCGGGCGCGACGTGCTGCGCGTGCAGTGGTACGTCTCGGCCATTCCCGGCATCGCCATCCTCGTCACCGTGCTTGCGGTCTCGCTGGTCGGCCAGGGCCTGAACGACGCGCTCAATCCGAGGCTGAAGAGCCGATGAGCAAGCAGCCGATCCTCTCTCTGGAAGGCCTCGGCGTCCGCCTGCCCAAGGGCGCCGATCGCACGCATGCGCTGAACGATATTTCGCTGTCGATCGCCTCGAACGAGATCCTCTGCGTCGTCGGCGAATCCGGCTCCGGCAAGTCGATGATGGCCAATGCCATCATGCGGCTGTTGCCGGGCGAGGTCAGGATCGAGAACGGCCGGATGATGTTCGACGGCCGCGATCTCTGCACGAGCGACCCGGCCGTGATGCGCGAAGTGCGTGGCGCCGCTATCGCCATGATCTTCCAGGAACCGATGACGGCGCTCAATCCGCTGCGGACCGTCGGCGACCAGATCGCGGAGATGTTCCGGATCCACACCGATCTCTCCAAGGCGGAGATCGGCGCGCGGGTGCTGTCGCTGCTCGAGGACGTCCGCATTCCCAATCCGAAGGCTGCGGCCAAGGCCTATCCGCACGAGCTTTCCGGCGGCCAGCGCCAGCGTGCGATGATCGCCATGGCGCTGGCGCTCGACCCAAAGCTCCTGATCGCGGACGAGCCGACCACCGCGCTTGACGTCACCACACAGGCACAGATCCTGAAGCTGATCCGCGACCTGCAACAACGCAAGAAGACGGCGGTGCTGTTCATCACCCATGATTTCGGCGTCGTCGCCGAGATCGCCGACCGCGTCGTGGTCATGCAGCACGGGAAGATCGTGGAGCAAGGCACGGCCGATGACGTGCTGAACCGCCCGACGCACGCCTACACGAAGCAGCTCATCGCCGCCGTCCCGCCGCTGACGGCGCCGCCGCCGCGGCCGCTGTCATCAGACAATATCCTCACCATCAGCAACGTCGCCAAGACCTATCGCACCGGCGGCTTTCTCGGCCGTGGTGTGCGCGTCACCGCGGCGGTGAAGGACGCTTCGTTGATGCTGCCCAAGGGCGCAACGCTCGGCATCGTCGGCGAGTCAGGCTCAGGCAAATCGACGCTGGCGCGCTGCATCGTACGGCTGATCGATCCCGACAACGGCGCGATCCTGCTCGACGGCAAGGATTGGGCAAAGCTGGAGCGCGACGAGATCCGCCGCGAGACCCGTCACATTCAGATGGTGTTCCAGGACCCCTTTGCCTCGCTCAACCCCCGGCGCAAGGCGGCCGAGTTGGTCGCGCAGGGCCCCATCGTCCACGGCACGCCGCGCGCGACCGCGATGACCGAAGCCAGGGAACTGTTCGCGCTGGTCGGGCTGGATCCATCCGCCGGCGACCGCTTTCCGCACGAATTCTCCGGCGGCCAGCGCCAGCGCATCGGTCTTGCGCGCGCGCTCGCGCTGAAGCCGGATGTCCTGATCGCGGACGAGCCGGTGTCTGCGCTCGACGTGTCGGTGCAGGCGCAGGTCCTAAAGCTGCTCGGCGAATTGCGCGAACGGCTCGGGCTCTCGATCGTCTTCATTACCCACGATCTGCGCGTTGCAGCGCAGGTCTGCGACCTCGTCGCGGTCATGAAGGAGGGCGAGATCGTCGAGCACGGGCTGGTGGCCGGCGTGTTCGGCCGGCCGCAACATCCCTACACCCAGGCGCTGCTCGCCTCGGTCCCGGGCGGCGCGTTCGCACGGGAGCATGAGACGGCCGTATAGCCGGGCGGACTCGCGATTTGACTGCGGTGAGCGCTGCGGCCCTTCACCCGGATGGCACTGGTCGATGCTTCGCATCGCCAGGCGCAATCCGACCTCGCCCCGCTGGGGAGGTGCACACCGAGGCTGCCGGCCGGATCTCATCTCATGGTCTACATCTCGCGCGCGTCGCGGCGCCGGTAGACCAGCAGCATGAGCGGTGCGAGCTTGCGCATCAGGCTGTGCGCCGGAATCGGCACCGGATTGGTGAACGGCAGCGCGAGCTCGCTGTCCGGCACGCCGCGCACCGCTTTCGCAAGCTGATCGCCGAGCGGGATCGTCAGCGCCACCGCGCGGCCGTTGCAGCCGGTCCAGCCGTAGGCATTCGGCCCGAGCTTGTGGATCCGCGGCAGGAAATCCGAGGTCATGCCGACATAGCCGCTCCAGACATAGTCGAAGCTGACGTCACCGATCTGTGGCCAGAGCCGCCGCAAGCGCTCGGTGACGCGCGTCTTTAGCCGCTCCGCCTTGTTGCCGGGCCCGATCACGGCACCGCCGGTGACGAGCCGGTTGCGCGCGTCGTAACGGGCGAAATACAGCTCGCCATGGGTATCCGACATTGCCTGCCGCGCGGGAATAATCGTCTTCCTGACATTGTCCGACAGCGGCAGCGTCGCCATCTGCCAGGACAGCACCGGCATCACCTCATGCGCGATGTCGGGCACGAGCTGCTTGGAGAACTCGCCGCTATAGGCATTGGTCGCCATCACCAGCGCGCGGCCGGAGATCTCGGCCTTCAGCGTCTTCACCACCCATCTGTTGTTGCGCCGCTCAAAGCTCACAGCCGGGGAGCGCGCGTAGATGCGCGCGCCCTGGCCGAGCACGGTGCGCGCCAGGCCGCGCGCCAGCGCGAGCGGATTGATGTGGCCGCCGGTTCTGTTCCAGAAGCCGCCATACCAGGCGTCGGAGCCCAGCATGTCCCTCACCTGCTCGCGCGAGAGCAGTTCGACGGGCGCACCGAATTTCGACCATTGCCGCACCCGCCGCTCCGCGATCTTGATGCGGCCCGGCGAATGCACCGGCTGCACCCAGCCCGCCTGCTCCTGTTCCGCCTCGATGCCATAACGCCGCGCCACCTCGAAAAGCGTCGATGCGCTGCCGCGCAACAGGTGGACGAAGCGCTCGCCGACCGCGCCGTGTCGGGCGATGATGTCCTCGGGGTCCGGGCGAGACAAGGTCGGGATCACCTGGCCGTTGTTGCGGCCAGAGGCGCCCCAGCCCGGCTCGGCCGCCTCTACGATTGCGACATCGACGCCGGCTTCGCGCAAGTGCAACGCCGTCGACAGGCCCGTGAAGCCGCCGCCGACCACGACCACATCCGCCTTCGCAGCTCCGACGAGCTCCGGCAATTCGAGCCCCTGCGGCGTGACCGCGGCCCACAGTGAATTCGGCCAGGTGACGGTTGAACCACTCATCATCAATCTTTCCAAATTGTCCCAAGCGTCACGAGATACCGCATCTGCGGCAGTCGCAGTTGACAGCCGCTTGCGGGTACGTTGTCGTGCTCGCCAGCCTAATCCACCCATTCATGCCGGGGAAATCAAGTGGCCCTCAAAAACGTCATCGGAATCGACCACGCCGTGGTCATGGTGAAGGATCTCGACAAGGCCGCGGAAAACTACAAGCGGCTCGGCTTCACCATCTCGCCACGCGGCACCCACAGCGCGCATATGGGATCGGGCAACTACACCATCATGTTCGACCCCGACTATATGGAATTGCTCGGCGTGCTCGCGCCGACGGAACATAATGCTCCGGCGCGCGCCTTTCTCGAAAAGCACGGTGAGGGCATCGAGCGCATCGCCTTCACCGCGGTCGATTCCACGGCGGGCGCCGAGGAGATCCGCGCGCGCGGACTGACGCCGGTCGGCCCGGTTGATTTCGAGCGACCGGTGACGCTGCCAAACGGCTCGGTGTCGGCGGCAAAATTCCGCGTCTTCCAGTGGCCGGTTGCGGAAGCGCCGGGCGGCGTGCGCATCTTCGCCTGCCAGCACAAGACGCGCGAGACGGTGTGGATTCCCGAGCTGATGACGCATGCCAACAGAGCGAAGCGGCTGAAGCAGGTACTGATCGCAACCCCGGAGCCGACGAAGGACGCCGCGCATCTGTCGCGCCTGATCGACCGCGAGGCAAAAGCGGAAGCCGACGGCGCCGTGACGGTGCCCTCCGGCGGCAACCGCGCCGACTTCGTGTTCCTGAGGCTCGACCAGCTCGGCAGGCGCTATCCCGGCGTCTCGCTCGAAGGTCTTGCCGAGCGCGGCGGGGCGGCGCTCGTGCTGGTGAGCGGCGATCTCGCGGCGACCGAGAAGGCGCTCGGTGCAGCCGCCTCGCGCAGCGGCGCTGCGATCTGCGTGGCGCCGGCCGCAGCCAACGGCACCCTGCTCGCCTTCGTTGCCGGCTGATTTGAGCTAATTCTTTAACGGCTATTTACCGCCGGCGCCATACGATCCCAGGTACACCACATTTTCCTGGGATCGCATTCATGTTTAGAGAAGGCTCGCCAATCGTCTATGACGCGCCGGCCGAACTTAAGAAGTGGCCGTCGCTGAAGGGCGAACGCCTCAAGGACCGCGGCCCGCCCTATCTCGTCTACAACGGCACGCTCGCCGAATGCGTTCGCGAGCTGATGGCAAAACCCATCAAAGGCATTTCGCTCTACGACATCATGACGAGGCCGCAGCCCGCGTTCGACCAGACCGTGCTGTCGCCGGGCGACGCCGCCGAGATCGCGATGCGCAAGGACTTTCCCAAGGACTAGCTGCGCGTCCATCCGAGGACGACGATCGGCCATGCTACATCCGCGAGTTCTTCGCCAGCGGCGGACTTTGTGCAGCCGCTTCTCCCGGCCGGTCCAGAAACACCACCGGCGTTCCGCGCTTGATGTTCGCGCTGAGCGCCTGCGCATCCCAGTTGGTCAGCCGGACGCAACCGTGCGAGGCCGACTTGCTCACCCTGCCAGGATCAGGGGTGCCGTGAATGCCATAGCCTTCGGCGGACAGGTTGATCCAGGTCGAGCCGACGGGGTTGTTCGGACCAGGCTTGATCGTGAAAGGCCTTTTCGATTTCACGCCCTTGAACTTGTAGTCCGGATTGTAGCGATAGGTCGGATTTTGATTGATTTCCGTCACTTTCAGCGTACCGCTCGGCGTCGGCTTCTCCGGGCTGCCGACAGTCGCAGGATAGAACGCGAGCAGCTTTCCGCTTGCATCGAACGCCTTCAGCGTTTGCCGCGTCTTGTCGATTTCGACCCGCGCGACCGGCATCGGATTTTGTTGCCCAATGACGTTAGCAACGGCGATACTTTCCCCGGCCTTGTCGAAAGTCTTCCCGGGGTTGATCGCACTGAGTAACGCCTCGCTCATGTGGAATTTCTCAGCGAGCGCCTCGCGCGGACTCGTGTAGCTAAGCGCGTCCAGGCTCTTCATGTCCTCCATCTTCGCAGGCAGCTTCTTGAGGAAAGGCCCCTTCACGTCCGCTTCCGTGATCTCGTAATCGATGATGGCCGGGCCATCGCTCGTCGCGGCGAGCTTATCCCAGAGATCCGGTGTGATTGCCTTCCCGAGATTTAGCCCATTTGCTTCGGCAAATACGAACAGGGCCTTCTGCGCGTTCTCCCCGAGCTTACCGTCGATCTCGCCCGGGGAGAAGTGCGCGCGGTCGAGCAGGATCTGAAGCTTGACGATTGAACTGCTCGGCTTGTCGGAGCCCGTCGGTTTCGCGGGCATGGCTGCGTCATTGATGCCGGCGGCATCGAGACCTGCTGCCATGACGGGCGTCATCGCAAGGAACGAGAGCACCACAGCGGCAAGACTTCGCAACATGCTGCATCCTCAGCCCAAAGCTCTCCGTAAAGTCGCGGGAAGCGATGAAGTTCCAGAGCGAGGAAAATACGGTGTTCCTGCACGGAACAGCAAAGATCGCAGCTTCGCCGCAATCGACTCGTTAAAAAGTCCCTATCGGCAGCGCATTTGCAGCCAACTCACCCACAATTGAGGCTCACACAAGCAATGCGATTCGTTCTCGCGGCGCTCGCCGCGTTCCTCGTCCTGATGCTCGACCTCGACGGACCGGCGAATCCGGCATCGAGCGCCAACAATCTTCTCCTCGCCACCAGTCCATCGGAACAGATCTCCTCCGCCTTCGCAGCGCTGTTCGAAAGAGCTGAGGCCAACGAACAGTCGAACGTAGCACGCGCGCAAGAGAATTCTCCTCCGTCGGACACGTCAGCGGATACCACCACCGAATACAAGGCGGAGAAGTCGCCGCACGATGCATTCTGCCACGCGCTCCGCGAGGCCGCCGAGAACAGCGAAATCCCGGTGCCGTTCTTTGCACGCCTGATCTGGCAGGAGAGCCGCTTCCGCTCGAACGAGGTCAGCCACGCCGGCGCGCGAGGCGTCGCGCAATTCATGCCGGAAACCGCAGCCGAAGTCGGGCTCGACGATCCCTTCGATCCGTTCAAGGCGTTGCCCGCGTCCGCAAAACTGCTGCGCAAGCTGCGCGATGATTTCGGCAATCTTGGCCTCGCAGCAGCCGCCTACAATGCCGGCAGCGGCCGCATACAGAAATGGCTGGCGAAGCAGAGTGCACTGCCGCGCGAGACACGCGATTACGTCCAGATCATCACCGGCACCAAGGCGGAAGACTGGATCGAGGACGCCGACATGCTTGCGATCCGTATTGATCTGCCCAGCGAAGCACCGTGCGAAGGCGTCGGAGGGCTATCCAAGACCAGGGAGGTCGCGTTCGTCTCGGCCTCCCCTGCGGCGAGTGTCACCGCGCTGATTCAGAAGGCGCAAGCCGCGGAGGCCACGGCAAAGCTCGCCACGCACCGCGTGCGCAAGCGCCTCGCTTTGCTGCTCAGGAAAAGCGCGGCGCCGGCGGGTGCCACGCGGCTCGGCAAGGCACGCAACATGATCGCCGCGCGCGCGGCCAGGAACGCCAAGGCTCGTGCCGTTCGCGTCGCATCGCGCGAGCGATCCTCGAGCTGATACACGAAACCAGCGAGCCGTTCGACCGATGGCTTCCAACGGTCGCCTTTCGTTGGCGACCAGCCTGTGTTGAAATTCATTCCCGACGAATGGGGTGCAACACGAGGCCACGGGACAGCAATGCCGTTGAAGAGCGCCGGTATCATCGCCTATCGGATGCGGCCGCCGGGCATCGAGGTCCTGCTCGTGCATCCCGGCGGGCCATTCTGGCGCAACAAGGATCTCGGAGCGTGGTCCATTCCAAAGGGCGAATACGTTGACGGGCAGGAGGCCGAGGCAGCTGCACGACGGGAGTTCGCCGAGGAACTAGGAGTACAGCTGACGAGGCCGCTGACCAAGCTCGGTCAGATCAAGCAACGCGGCGGCAAGATCGTCGTCGCCTTCGCCGCCGAGTTCGACGTCGACCTCCGCAACATTCGCAGCAACACATTCGAGATCGAATGGCCGCCGCGCAGCGGCAAGCGGCAAAGCTTCCCCGAGATCGATCGCGCCGAATGGTTCGCGCTCGATGAGGCGCGGGCGAAGATCAATCCGGGACAGCGTCCGCTGCTGGATCGGCTGGCGCAGCTAGCGGGCGGGCGCTCCGGATAGATCGCTGCAGTCGCGCCCGCTGCACAGACCGGTCTCTCGTGTCGGTCACCGGCGAGGTAACCACTGGGAACACGAGATCGACGAGGCCCGAATTCGCGATCGCGTGCCCGGCCACGAAGCAGGTGCGCCCCCTCTGCCGCCTGCAAAAGAGGTCAACCGACCCTGCGGTCACGCTCTCAGCCAAAGCCCACGTCGCTCCCGACGCGACGCAGTTCTCAGCGAGCACCGGGCGGCTCGGCCGACCGCCCCATCAAAATTTGAAAAACAACCCCATGCAAAGGCGGCGAGGGTCGCCGGATCACCATTGCTGTTTTTACGAAATGACTTGACACGTCGGGCAAATCAGTGGCAAAAGTAGATCATCGCACAATCCGCAATAGCAGACCCAAGACCCGCCCGAGAACAGGCGAGCGTCGCGCGGTTGCGCGCGAAAAATCCCAATCGACAGATGAAGTTGCATCTCACCGCCGCAGCGGGCGTCGCGCCCGCGCGTGCAAAGCCGCGCGCCCGCGCGAAGGAGTCCATCGACATGACCACAGCCCCAGACCGCAGCACGACCACGACGATCGCCGCGCCCGATCGACGGCGACCCGCCTCAATCCCACGGATCAAGCTGTCGCGCCGCGGCTTTGCGATCGACCATCCGGATCCCGCAACCGGCGAGCGGCTGATGGCCGAGGCACTCGGCGTCACCGATCGCGACGCCATGCACGGCATCCTCCGCCAATTGGTGAGGGCAAGCGTGAAGGGCACCAGGCCCGATGCGACCTGCCTCGCCTTCATGCTCTCGATGGTGCAGAGCATCCAGCCCAGGGACGCCATCGAGGCCATGCTGGTGGCGCAGATGGTGTCGGTCCATGTGATGACGATGCGCTGCGCCTTTCAGCTCGCAAGCGCCATCGACATCGCGCAGCAGGACAGCGCCACGCGCGCCCTCGGCCGGCTGGCGCGCACCTTCCCGGCCCAGATGGAGGCGCTCAATCGCTACCGGACCAAGGACGAGCCCGCCATCACCGTGCAAAACCTGTCGGTGCAGGACGGCGGCAAGGCCATCGTCGGCAACATCACGCAGCACGCGAGCGTGATGGTTTCGGACCAACGCCCGCCGGCCGCAACAACCGATGCGCGGACGGTCCCGACGCAGGAGCTCGGCGAACGCGAGCACGCACCCGTGCGCGCAACGCGCGCCGCCCGGGCATGAGCGATCAACGCTGCGACAGGACACCGATGCACGAGAGCCCGCGCTGCGGCGCCAAAACCCGCCGCGGCAATGCTTGCCGCGCGCCGGCCGTGCGCGGCAAGAGCCGCTGCCGCATGCACGGCGGCGCGGAGGGATCCGGCGCGCCCAAGAAAAACCGGAACGCTCGGAAGCTTGGCCTCTTCACCAAGGAGGCGGTCGCCGAACGAAGGCAGGTCCGGGTAATGCTGGATGAAGCGCGGAAGCTGCTGCGTGAGTTGAAGTGATAGTCGGTGATGCCTCGCCCTATGGAAGAGGCTAGTCGGCCGTGAGATACCTCGGTTGGAAGCAGTGTCGGGGGTTTCTCAATAGTGCAACCTCGGCACCAGCAGCACGAGCAAGACAATCACAACCGCAGCGACCACCCCCATCCACCCCCGGGCGTCGAACTCAAAACCAGGCCCTTTGAATTTCAATTGGTGGTCAGACATACAGCTCTCCATTTAAGAACTGAGAGCTGATTCGCGGGGACGCAGCGCGCCAGGAATATCAATGGCTTAGACGTCATCGCTGACACAGCGGGACACCATCCCTTGCTCCTGATATCGGTAAAGCGTTCGAGCACATTGGCTTTTCGAGGCTCGTTTCGCCCGAGCTTTCGCTACCTAGGAACAGCACAACGCTGACCGATGGCTGATTCATCTTAACCAAATAATAGGCTGCGCTCTTAGGCCGACAGTGAGCGTCACCAGAGAAATTCACGGCAATCACTCAGAATTGGCAGAGAGCGGTCACCGTAATTCCGGTCCGCAATCTCACTGACAGGTGCTTGGCAACGTTTTGCTCAACGGCGCGAAGCTCGCTACGTATCGGCAACATTCGCAAGTGCAAAGCAACAGCCTCTTGTGGTAATATTCTTCTATGCCCGCCCGAAAAAAATCCTCGACAAAAAAACGCGTCACCAAGGTCGTTATTGGCCGAGAGCGCTTTGCAAAGATCAGCGCAGTTGAGGGCATCCAGCCCTCGGCCGCCATGCTGAAGCGGGTAGCCCGGTTCGACCGCCAAGGCTTGTCTGCCGCGGAGCGGCGCCGCGAAATCATCAAAGCGTACAAGAAGGGCTAGGAGCCTCGATGTACGACGCCGTTGAAGACCCGTATTGTTATCCGGGCACAATGGTCCTCAAGAACAAGCTGAAGCTCAAGACGCAAGAGGAACTCGACGCTTTCGAGGCGGAAATTACCGCGCAGCGCGCAGAGGAGCCCCTGCCGGCTGGCAAGCTCACCTATCCGCACTACCGGGCTATCCACAAACACCTGTTTCAGGACGTCTACGATTGGGCCGGGAAGGTCCGCACGGTCCGGATTTCGAAAGGTGGTAGCATGTTCTGTTATCCGGAGAGCATCGATCGTGAGATGTCGAGACTCTTCAGCACTCTCGCCGGTCAGAAACACCTCAAGAACACGACGCCTGACAACTTCGCGGAAAAGGCCGCACATTTCCTCGCTGACCTCAATGCGATCCATCCGTTCCGCGAAGGCAACGGTCGTGCACAGCTTACCTTCCTCACTCTGCTCGCCGAGACTGCCGGTCATCCGCTGGCCATGGAGCGGCTGGACCCTGACCGGGTGATGCAAGCCATGATCGACAGCTTCGGCGGGGATGAGAAACCTCTGGTTGCGCTTATTCGTGGTCTCGTCAACGACGAAGACGCGAGGAGCAATTAGCTCATGAGATGAGTTGAGCCCTTCGCGAATCCGTCATTGTCACGAATGAATTGATGGGCTGCATCTCGCTCTACCCTCCTACAGGCTACATCCTCAGCTCGTGGATGACTGGACAAAGCTCTCGCGCCGAAATGTCCAGCGTCGCAACCGTCACGGGCAGCCTGAAGCGGCGCGGGCCGGCACTTCCGGGGTTCAGGTAGAGGACCCGGTCTTTCGTGTTGAAGCCGGGTTGATGGGAATGTCCGGAAATCACGACGTCGATTCCGCAAGCGGCCGGAGTGATCCGTAGCGTCTTGAGGTCATGCAAGACATAAAACGATCGGCCGCCAAGCCGTACGGTCACCGTTTCGGGGTAGCTGTTCGCCCAATCACTGACATCGATGTTTCCCCGGATGGCGGTGACGGGCGCAATGCGGCGAAGTCCGTCCAAAACTTCCGGCCGACCGATATCACCGCCGTGGATGATGTGTGAGACTCCGGCCAGGCACTGCACGGCCTCCGGCCGCAACAGGCCGTGGGTGTCCGAGATGATTCCAATGCGCGTATGCGCCACGTAGGCCTCTCTTGCACTGCATCAGCCGTGGACTTGCGGTGGCCCGGCGCGGTTCGATCGGGCGCCTCCCGTCAAGTCAAGCGGCCTTCCTTATGTGATCTAGATCATAGGTTGTGTCCATCGAGCAGACTACGTTAGGTGAGCGGCGGGCGTTGGTTCGCTTTGCCGTGCGCCGACGGGCGTTTCCTCCCTAGACTTGGCCGATCGCTTCGAACAAGCGGAGCGATCGGCCCGTTTGTCGTGCGTGAGATGGGCGTGACACGGAGACGGAAAAGACCGATGGATACCAGCGGATGACCATCTGCTGCTCGAGCTGGGCGACGCGGGCCGCCATCTTCTCGAAGCCGTCCTGCCCGAACAGCTGGTGCTCCTGCTTCTCGAAATCCTCGGCCATCGCATCGTATTCATTCGAGGAGACCACCTCCTTCAGCTTCGGGAAGAGATCGGTATCCTCGCGGGCCGCGTGCGGCCGATAGATCGCGATGAAGGACTGCATCGAACCGACGAGCTGCTTTCGATCGCCATCATTGCTGCGGCCGACGGCGCGAGCCTCAGGATCGTTTCCGTCACCTTTCGGCCCGCTTCGTGCTGGCGCAGAGGGGGTCCACCAGATCGGTCATCTTCCCGGCCTTCCTGAAGCGCGGGAAAACGTGCTCCTCCTCCGACTTCTCATGATAGTCGTTGATGAAATCACGGATGATCCCGGCCGACTGCGTGATCAGGGCGGCGTCGAAATCCTCGTTTGACGAGAACTTCCGGATCCCCGCTTCGTAGCGCTTCTGGCAGCCGTCGGGCGCGGTCAGCGCCAGGCCTTTTCGTTCTTCTGTTCATAGTCCTTGAAAGCCTTCTCGAGGCCGCCGAGAACCTCGGCGGACGTCTCGAACATCGCCTTCAACTGCGGTTCGTCGACTTTCTGGATGTCCTCGCGCAGATGGTTCCGGATATCCTGGAGCTGCTTCTGCATCTTCTGCGTATGATGCCTGGGATCGCGATCTGCCGCACTTGCCATGGCCAGTCTCCTCATTGCTAATGTTGGCACCGCCAGACTCCGGGCGTCCGGCGAGACGGCGTGTCAACGGTCGGGGGATAGCCTCGTTCCAATTACGAAATTCGATGAAGACGGCATGAAATTCAAAGAGGGGGCTTGCGCTCGCGAAGTCGCGCGTCCTCGAATTCACCGGCGAGGCCATGAAGGATTGAGACTGGCCGGCTGAAGAACCGATATCGTTTATCGGAATCCGATAAACGTGGACCCGTAACCGGATCGAACGACCGTGAGCAACCTGAGCTGGGCGCGGCGCTCTACAATCCGGTATGGACGACGACCGTGCATTCGCCTCGCGACTTTCGGCATCGCGCTGGTCGGCTTCGTCCTGCTGACCGTCTGGCGCGCTCCTCCACTCGTCGTCGTCGCCTTCAGTGCCGCGGCTGGGACGGCCATGGCGCTCCTCTGACATGCGGTTGAACGAACACTGAGCACAACTTTATCGGGAGGCAAATTGTCGCACGCGTCGAAATTCGCGCCTGCATGTGAATTCGCTCACAGTGGGCACTGGGGGCAGCGAGCTAAGGTCGTTGACGGAAGTCGGCTTGCGAAATTTTTCTGCGCAGGAGATTTCCAGCAGGAAGCTGTTCTGGATCGGGGCTATCGCGGTTGCCTTCGAAGCAACCGTTGCAGCAGCTGCGCCTGCCCCCGTCAGACAGAGCGTTGGCTGCGCGCTCCCGATCGATAGCGAAGCCAACCATGCTGCAGCCACAGCCGATCTTGAAGACTGCC
Organism: Bradyrhizobium sp. CB82; assembly: GCF_029714405.1. Classification (NCBI taxonomy): domain Bacteria; kingdom Pseudomonadati; phylum Pseudomonadota; class Alphaproteobacteria; order Hyphomicrobiales; family Nitrobacteraceae; genus Bradyrhizobium; species Bradyrhizobium sp. CB82. The sequence goes on from NZ_CP121650.1 coordinate 6,350,173, forward strand.
GCTCGCGAGGCGGCGATGACGCGCGTACCGGCCGCGTTGGCAATCCGGAGATTGCGCCATGAGCACGACCTATAGTGCAACAGCGTACAGGCGGCTCGCTTCTGCACGGCGTGTCGTCAGCCTGCTCGAACGATATTGGGAGGCGTTTCAGGAGCGACGCAAACGCACGCGGCTGCGCGGCGTCCTGTCCGATCTAGCCGACAGGGAGCTGATGGACATCGGCATTTCGCGTGGGGAGATCGATTACGTCGCCTCGAATCCAAATATCGACCCGCGCGGCGCCCGATCTATCCCGCCGACGATGATCTGATATCCGCGGCCCATCGGCTTCGACTGGAAGGGGCTGGCACAGCTTTCCCCCCGGCGGAAAGCGTTTTGTTGCACGCGAGGCATTCCGGCGCGCCGGATCCGCGGGCCGGGGATTCGGTTATGGTGGCGAGCGCCGGCACCATCCGAAAGACCAAAGCCTTGACACCTGAACTTCACCAGAAACTCACCGCGTGGCGCCAGCATTTGCATGCCAATCCCGAGTTGTCCTTGCAGGAGAAGGCGACGTCGGCCTTCGTGCAATCGAGGCTTGCGGAGCTCGGCATTCCCTTCGAGGCCGACATCGGCGGCCACGGCATCGTCGCAACGCTGACGCGCGGATCCGCGCAAGGCCGCGTCGGCCTGCGCGCCGACATGGACGCGCTGCCGATCACCGAGGAGACCGGGCTTGCCTACGCCTCGCGCCATCAAGGCGTGATGCATGCCTGCGGACATGACGGCCACACCGCCTCGCTGCTCGGCGCGGCGGCGCTGCTGGCGCTCGATGCGAGCTGGAGCGGCACGGTCGATTTCATCTTCCAGCCCGCCGAGGAAGGTTTTGGCGGCTCGCGTGCGATGGTCGCCGACGGCCTGTTCGAGCGCTTTCCGATGACGCGGATTTTCGGCTTCCACAACTGGCCGGGGCTGGACGCCGGCACCATCGCGGTCCACGACGGCGTCGTCATGGCCTCCGGTGGGCGCGTCACGCTCACGATCGAGGGACACGCCGGTCACGCCGGCATGCCGCATCTGACGCGCGATCCGCTCGTGGCCGCCGGCCACCTGATCGTGGCGCTGCAATCGATCGTTTCGCGCAATGTCGATCCGCTCGACACCGCCGTGCTCTCGCTCTGCGCGATCGAAGGCGGCACGGCGTCGAACCAGATCGCGGGGCGCGTCGTGATCCGCGGCACGCTGCGTCACCACCGCAGCGCGGTGAAGGACACCATCGTCGAAGGTATCGAGCGGACCTGCGCCGGCATTGCGACGAGCTTTGGCGTCAAGGTCACGCCCGAGATCGTCATGGGCGTGGGCACGGTCGTCAACACGCCGGCGGAGGCGGGCCTGGCGCGCATTGCCGCGGAGAAGGTGCAGGCGCCGCTGCGCAGCGACCTCGCCCCCAGCATGGCCGGCGAGGATTTCGCCTTCTACCTCCAGCATCGGCCCGGCGCCTTCGTCTGGATCGGCAACGGCGAGCTTCGCGACGGCGCCGAGCTTCACGGCCCGCGCTACGATTTCAACGACGCAATCCTGCCGGTCGCATCCCACTGGATGGCCGAAGTTGCCAAGACGGCGTTGGCTTCAAATTAGCCGATGGCCGCCGGCGGGGCGGGAGCCATCGAACCTCCGAATGACGGAATCAAAGTCCGCACGCGCGGCGAGGAAAACAAAGTCTTCCAGTCCCGTCACGCTGCGACGTCTGTCGGTGCCCGCGCGCCGGTCATGAAGGCGACCGCATCCGACATCGTATAAGCCTTGGGATCGATCACCGTGAGCCGCCGACCGAGCCGATGGATATGGATGCGATCGGCGATCTCGAACACGTGCGGCATGTTGTGGCTGATCAAGACCACCGATACGCCTCGCCGGCGCACGTCGAGGATCAGTTCCAGCACGCGACGCGATTCCTTGACCCCGAGCGCCGCGGTCGGTTCGTCCATGATGACGACGCGCGAGCCGAAGGCCGCGGCCCTTGCCACCGCCACGCCCTGGCGTTGACCGCCCGATAAGGTCTCGACGCGCTGGTTGATGCTCTGCACGGTCATGAGACCCAGCTCGGTGAGCTTCGCACGCGCGACGCGCTGCATGGCCTTGCGATCGAGCATGCGGCAGATCGTGCCGAGCGGGCCCGCCCTGCGTAGCTCGCGGCCAAGAAACATGTTGTCGGCGATCGAAAGGCTCGGCGACAGTGCAAGCGTTTGATAGACCGTCTCGATGCCGGCCGCCTGCGCGTCGAGCGGCGAGCGGAACGCGACTGGCGTGCCGGCCAGCCTGATCTCGCCGGCGTCCGGAACGAGTGCGCCCGAGAGCGCCCGGATCAGCGACGACTTTCCGGCGCCATTGTCTCCGATCACGGCCAGGATCTCGCCCGGATAGAGATCGAAGTCGGCGTGATCGAGCGCCGTCACACGGCCATAGCGCTTGTTCAAGCCGCGTGCCTGGAGGAGCGGTGTTGCCCCGGGAATGTTCGGTCCTGCACTCATGCTGACACCTTGCGAATCCATTGATCGAGCGCCACTGCGATGATGATCAGCCAGCCGACGGCGAATTCCTGCCAGAGCACGTCGACATCGGACAATGCGAGCCCGTTGCGAAATACGCCGACGATGAGGGCGCCGATCAACGTGCCGATAATCGAACCACGCCCGCCGAATAGGCTGGCACCACCGACGACGACCGCCGTGATGCTGTCCAGATTGGCCGTCTGGCCGGCCTGCGGGCTGATCGAGCCGATGCGCCCGATCAGCGCCCACGCACCGAGCGCGCAAATCACGCCGGCGATCACATAGACGCTGAAGAGGATGCGGTCGGTTCGGATGCCGGCAAGCCGCGCCGCATCGGGATCATCGCCCACCGCATAGAGATGGCGACCGAAGGCCGTACGATTCAGCACGAACCAGATCAACGCCACAAGTCCGAGCATGAAGAAGGAGCCGTAGGTGAAACGGGCGCCAAGGACGTTCACCGGCGTTCCCAATGCCTGCAGCAGCGGGGCGATTTTCGCGACCTCCTGCGAACGGATGGTCTCGGACGCCGAATACCAGAGATTGAGCGCGAAAAAGATCGACCATGTCCCGAGCGTGACGATGAAGGGCGGCAGCTTGAGCCGGGTCACGAGCGCACCATTGAGCAAGCCGCAGCCGGCCCCCGTGGCGACGCCGACGACGAGCGCGATTGGAGCGGGCAGCCCCATGGTGACCGCAAGCTTGCCCATGATGACGGAGCACAGCACCATGATCGCCCCAACCGACAGATCGATGCCGGCGGTGATCACGATCAAGGTCTGCGCCGCCCCGATCACCCCGATGATCGTGACCTGCTGGATGATCAGCGACAGGTTGAACATCGAGAGAAAGCGCGGGCCGACGGTGATGCCGAACGCCGCAACGCTGAGCAGGAGCACAATCGCCGGCACCGCCGTCGGATTGGCGTGCAGGAAGTGCTGAAGCTTCTGAAGCGGCGATCTTGCGCGGACTTCGAATTCGGCCACGCGGCTCTCGCCCTTGCCGGGCACGAGCTCGAAGGCCTGGGCAGCGGGGCGACTACTGCCGATATCGGTCATGGCCGTTTTCCTCGTTGCATGCGGAGACCTGCCCATCCACTCTCGGACGAGCTTCTCCGGCGTTATCTGGCGCCCGGATCGCGGACGCCAGTCCTTGCCAGTGGCTACTAGTCAGGGGCGATCAGCCCCAGCACTTCTTCAAGGCGGCGGCGCTGTCGATCGACGGCATCTCGCCGGCCGGCTTGTCGGTGACGAGTTCGACACCGGTGTTGAAGAAATCCAGGCCCGGCGAGGCCTTCGGCTTGCCGCCGCCAGAAGCGAACGCCTTCACCGCCTCGACGCCTTTCGCCGCCATCAGCAAGGGGAACTGCATGGAGGTGGCACCGATGACGCCGTCCTTCACGTTGCGCACCCCGGGGCAACCGCCATCGACCGAAACGATCAGCACGTCCTTTTCGCGGCCAACCGAGCGCAGGGCCTCGTAGGCTCCCGCGGCCGAAGGCTCGTTGATGGTATAGACGAGCGAGATGCCGGGATCCTTCTGCAGCAGATTCTCCATCGCCTTGCGGCCGCCCTCCTCGCTGCCGAGGGTCACATCATGGCCAACGATGCGCGCATCCTTCTCGTCGCCGATTTTGGCGGGGTTGCCGAGATCAATGCCAAAGCCTTTCAGAAAACCCTGATCGCGGGCGACGTCGACCGAGATCTGGTTCACGTTCAGGTCCAGTAGCGCGATCTTCGCCGATGCCGCCTTGGCGCCCAGCGTTTTGGCGGCCCACTGGCCGATAAATTGGCCCGCCAGGAAGTTGTCGGTGGCAAACGTCGCATCCGCCGCATTCGCCGGATCGAGCGGGGTGTCGAGGGCAATGACCAAGATGCCCGCGGCCCGTGCCTTCTCGACGGCGGGAACGATGGCGCGGGAGTCGTTCGGTGTGATCAGGATGCCTTTGGCGCCGGCGGCGATCAGGTTCTCAATGGCTGCGACCTGGCTCTCATTGTCACCGTCGACCTTTCCGGCGAAGGATCGCAGCTCGACATCATTGGCCTTGGCCGCCTCCTCGGCGCCGGCCTTCATCTTCACGAAGAACGGATTGGTATTGGTCTTGGTGATGAGCCCGACGATCGGCTTGTCGGCCGCGAAAGCGCTAGTGGCGCCCAAAGTAAGCGCGACTGCCGCGAATAGCCCGAGTGACTGACGCATGTATTCCCTCTCCTGGAGCGTTTGTTGCCTGCGCGGTTCGACCGCGGGTTGGATGATCCTAAGAGAAAGCAAACGGACTTGTCAATAAATAAATCATT